>NZ_WSTB01000001.1 GCF_009789235.1 Flavobacterium hydrocarbonoxydans
GAGCTTATATTGGGATTACTTCACAGCGAAATTTGAGAATAGCCTTTCCAGATGATTTAAATGAACAAAAAAAGATTGTTGATATATTAGAAAAAATTGAAAACAATAAAAGATTAATTTATGAAAAAATAATATCTTCTAAGAATTTACAAAAAAGTTTAATTAATCAGGTGTTTTAAAATGCTCTTTTTAGAATGAAAAATTGTAAAAAATATTAAATGAATTTATAGTTATATGACAATAGTTGATATTCATGATGAGTTATTTGAGTTTCTTATTAAAAAAAATATGGAACAAGAAGATTTATTTTTTAGACCCAGAAAAACGAATAGGAGTAATAAATTAACTGATGGTTACTGGTTTTTGGGTAACGATGATTATTTGACAGTTGGTTTCTGGAAAGGGGTCAATTGGATAACAAAAGCGCCTAATATAGCTTTTATGATTTCATCAACTGGAGAAAGTTGGGTACACGTCAATACATCTGATTCTGAAAAGAAAACATCTTTCGTGGAAATGTACTTAAAAAAACAATTAGGTTTATCACCAAGTAGTCCAAGTTATATTAAAAAGTTTGAAGGCAAAAATTGGAAAAAAAACTTAGAAGAATTTTTGAGTTTTGATTGGTATATAATTGATACTGCAATTAAAGATTACTATTTAAGAAATAATTTTGATGATAAGCTTCCTATAGGTTTAATTGATCTTTATGAATTTGAAGATGATATAGAAAAGATCAATTATTATAGAAATGATAAAAAAAGTTTTGATGTTAAATTCTCAAATATTGCTCCCAGTAAAATACAAAGTTTTCAAATTAGTAACTATGGGCCTATTGATTGTTGTAATCTTAAAGATATACCAGTAAATACGCAATGGATTTTTTTAACAGGTGAGAACGGAGTAGGTAAAACCTCGATACTTAAAGCGTTAGCGACTTCAATTGGTCATAGAAAAATGAATGAAATTGAAAGTAAAGAAAATAAAAAATTCAAAGTAGAATTAAATCTTACAGGAAAAACAAAAGACAATATTGAAGTTATTCGTAAAGATAACATAGGAACCAGTAAGAGAAAACCTTATACAGTTGGTTTCGCCGCTTATGGTCCAATGAGACTTCAAACTTTATACGGAGCTTTATCTCCAAATCAATTAAAAAATGCAAAAAGTAAATCTGGAACATTTCGATCTCTTTTTAATAATGATGGATATTTATTAGATTTAGAAAGTGAATTTCAAAATTGGAAAGATAAAGGTATTGATATTTCTAAAAGAGAAAATGAAATAAAAGAATTACTAGAAAGTATTATGCTAAATATAAGGGAAGTTGGATTTACTTACAGATCTGGAAAAACACCAATTACATTGTTTAGCGAAATAGATTCCAATGGGGAGTTATTGCATTCAGTAACAATAGACAAGCTATCATCGGGTTATCTAAGCATTGTTGCGATGATGAGTGATATGATAGTTCGGTTATATCAACAACAACCTGAAATATATGATATTGCGGATTTAAGAGGTGTTGTTTTAATTGATGAAATTGATATTCATTTGCATCCTAAATTTCAAAAACATTTTGTAGAGCAATTAACAGAGGCATTTCCAAATGTGCAGTTTATTGTCACTACACATAGTGCAATTCCTCTGTTGGGAGCACCTGAAAATAGTGTATTCTGCGTAATAACTAGAAATGCAAGTGATGGAGTAAAAATTGCAAGACTAAAAAAATTAGAAAATGAAATAAAGTATTTGACCCCAAATACGATATTAACCTCTGATATTTTTGATTTTGATTTTTTTGAAGATATGTCAGATGAAGCATTTGAAAAATTATATATTGAAGATAATTATGATGAAGTTAAATGGAATAAAGAGGTAGATCAAAGGTTAAGAAAATTAGATACTGATATATTTCCACAAGATTTATTTAAAGAGTAAAACGATGGTACACAGATATAAAAATCTAAATAGCCCACCGCCAGATTTGATAGATGCAAAATGGAACACTATAAAAGCAAATTTATTAGTTGAAAAACATAAACACGAAATAAAATCAGAGTGTTATAGGGATACAACCTTAAATCATTTATCATTATTATATAAAAATAAATGTGCAATTTGTGAGAGACGTAGGGGAGCAGAATTACAGGTAGATCATTACAGACCGAAAAAAACCAGGAATAATAAAACAGAAGTAAAATACAATCAACCGGGTTATTATTGGTTGGCATATGAATGGTCTAATTTAATTCCACTATGCTCTTACTGCAATCTTAATAAAAGTAATAAATTTCCATTATTAACATGGACGGAAACTAATCGTATATCCGATCATAATAACACAAGAAGTATTGTTGGATTTGACCCAACTGATATAAACTGGCTCCAAGGATTTGAAAATCCTCTGATGATTAATCCTGAATATGAAGTTAATCCCGAAAGGCATTTTTCTTTTCAAATAGATGGTAAGATAATTGGCATTACTACTGAAGGAGAAGAAACAATTAATATTTGCAATTTAAATAGAAAAGATTTAATAAGAGAAAGGTTAGAGATTAGATTTTCATACGTTATACAAATCAAAGATGCACTTAATAGTTATGTGGATCATAAAGACGACGCTGAATTGAAAGGAGAATTAAAAGGTATATTTAAAGATATTAAATCAAACTGCCATATGGACAGTGAGCATTCTTTATATCACATTTTTTTATTTAAATATTTCGACTTTTTCATTGTTTCAAAAATGCCTACCAATTTGAAAACTATATTATCTAATTATTTTAATAATTATAAAAATGGGATTTAACGAATTAAACAGTGTAGAACATTACATCATTCACCAATTGAGTGGGGAAAATCTTAATTCAGCAGTAGGATTTGAAGAATCTAAAGTAGGATATGGTACTCAATGGAAATATATTTCGTCAACAGAACTTAATAGAAGTGTCAATGAGGTACTTTTAGAAGATGTATTAAAATCTGCATTAATTCGTTTAAACCCTGAAATCGCTCAAAAAAATGAATTAGCTGATGAGGTTATTTATAAACTAAGAGCGATATTAATATCTGTAAATACAGAAGGTTTAGTAAGAGCAAATGAAGAATTTTTTAAATGGATGTGTGGTGATAAAACCATGCCATTTGGAGAAAACAATCGTCATGTTCCTATTCGTTTAATCGATTTTGAAGATATTCATAATAACACTTATTTAATAACCAATCAATATCGTATTCACCACAGAGAAACTAAAATTCCAGATGTAGTTTTATTAATCAATGGAATTCCAGTTGTGGTTGGTGAAGCTAAAACTCCAATTCGTCCGTCTGTAAGTTGGTTAGATGGAGCACATGAAATTCATGATATTTATGAGAATGCTGTTCCGCAATTATTCGTACCTAATATTCTTTCTTTTGCAACTGAAGGTAAAACTTTCTATTATGGCGGAATTCGAACTCCATTGGAATTTTGGGCTCCTTGGCGTTTAGAAAATGAAGATGATAATTTAGCTAAAAAATTAGGAATAAATGAAATTGGAAAAGAATTATCAGATTTACTACAACCCAAAAGATTATTGGACATATTGCAAAATTTCTCATTGTTTACTTCCAACAAAAAGAAACAACGAATAAAAGTTTTATGTCGTTATCAGCAATACGAAGGCGCCAATAAAATTGTAGACCGTGTTTTAGAAGGAAAGATTAAAAAAGGTTTAATTTGGCATTTTCAAGGTTCTGGAAAATCTTTATTAATGGTTTTTGCTGCACAAAAATTAAGAAAAATCCAAGAATTAAAAAGCCCAACTGTAATTGTATTAGTAGATCGAACTGATTTAGATACTCAAATAACTGGAACTTTTAATGCCGCTGATATAGCAAATGTTATCACTACAGATAGCATTACAGAGCTTCAGGGATTTCTTGAAAGAGATACAAGAAAAATAATTATTTCTATGATTCATAAGTTTCGTGATGCGAAACCAAATATGAATACAAGAGATAATATTATTGTTTTGGTTGACGAAGCACATCGAACGCAAGAAGGAGAATTGGCAAGGCAAATGAGAGCCTCTTTACCAAACGCATTTCTTTTTGGTTTAACCGGAACTCCGGTAAATAAAGCTGATAAGAATACGTTTTGGGCTTTTGGAGCAGAGGAAGATCAAGGAGGTTATTTGTCTCGTTATACATTTCATGATTCAATTCGAGATGGAGCAACGCTTCCTTTGCATTTTGAACCAAGATTAGTCGATGTTCATGTCGATAAAGAAACAATAGATAAGGCTTTTAAAGAATTTAAAGAAGAAGCTGCGTTATCAGACGAAGAAGCAGATGCATTAAATAAAAAATCAGCTAAAATGGCTGCATTTTTAAAATCGCCAGAACGTGTAGCGAAAATTGTAGAAGATATTGCAAAACACTTTAATGAAAAAGTACTTCCACATGGCTATAAGGCTATGATTGTAACTCATGATCGCTATGCTTGCGTTCAATACAAAGAAGAACTAGACAAATATTTTTCAATTGAATCAAGTAAAATAGTTATTTCAACTTCGGCAAATGATGATTTTGAGTTCAAACAAAAATGGGGAATTGATAAAAATCAACAAGAAAAAATTGTTGATGATTTTAATAACGCAAATTCAGAACTTAAATTTTTAATTGTTACCGCTAAATTATTAACGGGATTTGATGCACCTATTTTGCAAACTTTGTATTTAGATAAATCAATTAAAGATCATACTTTGTTACAAGCAATTTGTAGAACAAATAGATTATATCCCGGCAAAACTTTTGGACGTATTGTAGATTATTTTGGTGTTTTTGATGATGCTGCAAAAGCCTTAGAATTTGATGAAGAAAGCGTAAAACAAATTATTACCAATTTAAATGAATTAAAAGATCAATTACCTACGGCAATAAAAAAGGTTTTGGATCATTTTATTGGAGTTGACAAAAAAATTACTGGTTTTGAAGGTTTAGAATTAGCACAAAATGCCATCAACACAGACGAAAAGAAAGATGCATTTGCCAAAGATTATAAACAGCTTTCCAAACTTTGGGAATCATTATCACCAGATAGTGTATTAAATCAATATCAGGAAGATTACAGATGGCTATCGCAAGTTTTTGAGTCTGTACGTCCATCATCAGATCATGTTGGTAAATTACTCTGGTTTTCGTTAGGAGCCCAAACAACAAAATTAATTCATGAAAATATTCATGTTGGAGAAGTTCATCAATTAGAAGAATTTGTTCTTGATGCAGATGTCATTGAAGATATTTTTAATAATCCAGATCCGAGAAATGCTAAAAAGCTTGAAAAAATATTAGTTAAGCGATTTAAGAAAAATGCAGGTAACCCTAAATTCAAAAAACTCAGTGAATTATTAGAAGCATTAAGAGATAAAGCCGAACAAGGTTTAATCACTTCTATAGAATTTGTAAAAGAGTTATGCAAATTAGCTAAAGAAACACTCTTAGCTGAAAAAGAATTAGAAGCTGAACTTCAAGAAAAAACTCCACAGGCTGCTTTGACAGAATTATTTTTGGAATTAAAAACAGATCAAACTCCAGCAGTTGTTGAAAGGATTGTGCATGATATAGATGCAATTGTTAGACAAGTTCGTTTTCCAGGTTGGCAAAAAACAGCCTCGGGAGAACGTGAAGTGCAAAAATCTTTACGTCAAGCTTTATTAAAATATAAGCTCCATAAAGAGCAAGTGCTTTTTGATAGGGCTTATGAATATATAAAGGAGTACTATTAATATTTTCAACTTGATTATTAAACACAATTTTAGATTTTATTAAAAATAAAATTTGATTACATGATAGACAATAAACAAGATGCAAATATCAAAGTGTAATTTGTTTCCTCTACTTCTAAAAAGAGGGTTGTCCTGGTATTGGACAACCCTTTTTTGTACTTTGACTATTCGGATAGGACTCACGGTGTCGCTCTGCTCCTGCCC
This sequence comes from Flavobacterium hydrocarbonoxydans, assembly GCF_009789235.1. Taxonomy (GTDB): domain Bacteria; phylum Bacteroidota; class Bacteroidia; order Flavobacteriales; family Flavobacteriaceae; genus Flavobacterium; species Flavobacterium hydrocarbonoxydans. Next base: position 5,976 of record NZ_WSTB01000001.1, read on the forward strand.
GCATTTACGATTCTGTATTCAGGTTTTCGTATTTTGGCTCCTGAAAACTCTCGATTTCAGCTTTGATAACGTCTCTGTATTTTGCCAGCCCAATTCCGATAATCGGTATAGACAATTTTCCGACAATAGAACTGGCCTGTTTGTGGCCATTTTTACCAAGGTAAGACGACAAAAGTAAAGCACCTATTGCTCCAAAGAGGATAAATTCTCCCGGAACATCCGCTATTTTATTTTCGATTATTTCCCTGATATCTTCAAGATGCTCCTGACTGATTAAATTTTCCATATTGCTATTTTTTTAAAGTTACTTTCGGTTTTTACCAGACATAAAATTAACTCTAAATACGTTTTTGGCCTTATAAAATTGACGGTTCGAATTATATAATTATCAGTCCATAGTAAAAGTTACGGTATTGGCTATCAGGATATTTTATAACTTTTAGAGCGTATTCTATAAGTAATACTCGTAGTATTAGGGGTAATTTTATAAAAATTTAAAATCTATCATTATGAACACAAACAATCAAAATCAGAATACTGCTAAAAAAAGTGGTGCTGATACACGAAGTGACATGAGAAAACATCAATATAAAGATCATGAGGAAGTTTTAACCAACGATGAAAATTATGATGTGGACACGCACAAATTTAAAGGTGAAAATCCGGATTTTGAGGATAAACTGAATAACGAAGAAAAGAAATAAAAAAAGAACCGTCTCCAAACTAAACTGGAGACGTTTCTTTTTTTTTAAACAGGCTATACTTCAAAGCTTGTACTATATATTGAGTAACGTTTGCTCAAAAATCAAAAAGCCAAACCTGTACCGAATTTTCCTGTCATCATAACAAAAAATTGATTAATGTACATACAGTTTGTACTTTTGCCTCATGAATGATAATTTTATAAATGAATATTTTGGGATAGGGATCCGTAATGGTAAAACGCCTGAAAACCTGGGTGTCTTGTGGCGAACGGCTCAGAACCTGGGGGCTACTTTTATATTTACGATTGGCAACCGATATGCCAAACAAGCCAGTGACACGCATGATGCGGTAAAATCGATTCCGTATTTTCACTACGATACTTTCGAAGCTTTTTATGAAAACCTGCCCAAAGGAGCGCGATTGGTTGGGGTGGAATTAGATGAAAATGCAGTTGATCTGGAAACCTTTGAACATCCGAGACGTTGTGTGTATTTGCTGGGCGCTGAAGATCATGGCTTGTCCAGAAAAGTAATGGATAAATGCCATCACTTGGTGAAATTCAAATCGCAAAAAAGCCTGAACGTGGCGGTAGCCGGAAGTATTATTATGTATGATAGAAATTTGCCTAAACCTCGGTCTTAGAAAGTACTTTAATTTGTGTTTTTGTTTTAGGAAGTAATAGCATGACTTCCATTCTTTTATAAAGTTTTTACAAATTTAACGCGTTGCGTGTAATCAATAAAAATTTAATTAAACACATAGAAAACATAGCTTTTATGATTTTGAAAAAGTAATTCTAAAAGAAACTCGTTTCTTCACACATAGTCCCGATAACTATCGGGATGTTTTAATGCAAGTGAAACGCCTTTTTTGAGTTCAATAAGCTATGTTTCTATGTGTTGAAAAAATTTCGCACAACAGATTAACTTTAATTATTTCCCGATACAAAAATTAGCAAATATATTCCCCAGTAATTCATCATTGGTAACCTGCCCCGTAATCATTCCGAAATGATACAAAGCCTCACGAATATCCAGCGCCATCAGGTCGCTTGACAAATTGGTTTCAAGACCAAATTTTACTTTTGTAATTTCGTCTAAAGCTTTAAGCAGCGAATCGTAATGTCTTGTATTGGTTACAATTGTCTCATTATTACGCAAAGCTCCGGTATTGACAAAGGAAAGCAACTGATTTTTTAATTCCTCAACACCTATGTTTTCTTTAGCGGAAATAAACTGCAGTTGTGTGTTGTGAGTTGTGAGTTGTGTTTCAATTAAATTAATTTTCTCTTCTGAAAGTAAGTCCATTTTATTAATAACTATTAAAAGAGGCTTTAGAGGAAATTGATTTTTGACCTTTTCAATCTCTATTTTTAAAGCTTCCAAACTCACAACCGATAACTCATAACTGTCAACCAAATACAAAACCACTTGCGCCTGCTCGATTTTCTCGAAGGTTTTCTTGATTCCGATGCTCTCTACAACGTCTTTGGTTTCACGGATTCCGGCCGTATCAATAAAACGGAAACCAATTCCGCCAATGACCAGTTCGTCTTCAATCGTGTCGCGGGTCGTTCCGGCAATGTCGGATACAATGGCGCGTTCTTCGTTTAATAAAGCATTCAACAAAGTCGATTTTCCAACGTTGGGCTCTCCTACAATGGCAACGGGAATTCCGTTTTTGATGACATTTCCAACCGCAAAGGAATCGATCAGGCGTTTCAGGACAAATTCAATTCTGTTTAGTAATTCATGAAATTGTGTCCGGTCTGCAAACTCCACATCTTCTTCGGCGAAGTCTAATTCTAGTTCTATCAGGGAAGCAAAATTCAGCAATTCTTCACGCAATTTGGCAATTTCGTTACTAAAACCACCACGCATTTGCTGCATCGCAATTTGGTGCGACGCTTCGTTATCTGACGAAATCAAATCGGCAACAGCTTCTGCCTGCGATAAATCCAGTTTTCCGTTCAGGAAAGCTCTTAAGGTAAACTCACCCGCATCCGCCATTCTGCAGCCTTTTCTCAGCAATAACTGAATAATCTGCTGCTGAATATACGTCGATCCATGGCAGGAAATCTCGATAGTATCCTCGCCGGTGTACGAATTAGGCCCTTTAAATACCGAAACCAAAACTTCGTCCAGTGTCTTGGCATCATCCACAATATGACCTAAATGCAACGTATGTGTTTTTTGCTTAGTCAAATCCTTGTTTTTGATGGATTTAAAAACAGAATTTCCGATCGCAATAGCCTCAGAACCAGAAATACGAATGATAGCAATCGCCCCTGCTCCGGACGGAGTAGCCAATGCAACTATAGAATCTTGATTTATCATGGCGCAAAGGTATAAAAAAAGGCTTGAAGTATTAAATTCAAAGTAATACTGGGGGAATTTTAAAGGATATTTTTAAACCATATAAGTGATGTAAGGAAATATAAATTGGATTGCTATGAAATTTAAAACTTATAAGGGATATAAGTAATTTTAGATTTATGGCTGTTGTTTTTTTTAACTATTAGAAGATAAAATGAACCGTTCCTATGGAACTTTAACTTGTCCTCGCCTATTTTCAACGGAATTTATTCCGTTTTATTTAAGGAATACCTATAAGAGTTCCTTAGAAACGGTTCATTTTATATTCCTTATTTTAAACCCAATATAAAATGACCTTATATACTTATATGGTTTAATTTTTTGCTACAAAATGTTCCTAAAGTCAACCGTTTTGAACGCAAAGTAAAATGAACTTATATCACTTATATGGTTTAATTTTTTTGCTACAAAATGCGTCTAAAGTCAACCGTTTTGAACGCAAAGTAAAATGAACTTATATCACTTATATGGTTTAATTTTTTTGCTACAAAATGCGTCTAAAGTCAACCGTTTTGAACGCAAAGTAAAAATGAACTTATATCACTTATATGGTTTAAAAATAAGTTTTAAAATTCTCCCAGTATTAAGAAATCATTAACTGTTAAAGAACTGATAATTATCAGGTTATTTACCTTTTATAATGAGTAAATTTGAGTAACAACCTTTAAATCAAATCAAAATGAAAAAGATATTATTCCCAACCGACTTCTCCGAAGCTGCTACAAACGCTTTTATTCATGCTTTAGAATTTGCAAAAATCGTTAACGGCGAACTGATTTTGCTGCACACTTTTGAAATTCCGGTGTATGACAGCCAGTTTTTCCCGGAGAATTATGCCTCGATTTACAGCTCTATAGAATTAGCAAAATTTGAAATGTTCAAAGATGAAATTCCAAAACTACGCACTATTGCTGCCGAAAGAAACCTGGACAACATCGTGATCAAACACCGTTTAATGGATGGTGATTTACTATACAACCTGAAAAATGCGGTAAAAGAAGACCACATCGATTTTGTCATCATGGGTACTTCCGGAATCTCTGACTGGTCTAAATTTTTTCTGGGTTCTAATACCAGTTCTGTAATATCAGGTGTAGAAGTGCCGGTTTTATGTGTGCCGCTGGATGCCAAATTCAGGAAAATAAAAACCATTGGATTTACAACCCGCTATCGCGAAAAAGATAAAAACGAACTTAGAAAAGTGCTTAAAATTGCGGCGAAAACAAATGCAAAAGTCAGAAGTTTGTATGTAAAAACAACTTCTTCAGATGTTTCTGTAGAGACTGTAAAAGAATGGGAGAAAGAATTTGCAAACGAAAATGTAGAATTTCTGGTGCTGCCAAGTGATGAAGTCAAAGAAACTATACTAGACTTTGTCTTGTATAAAGATATTGATGTCTTGGCGATGATAACACACAAACGCTCCTTTTTTGAAAGTCTTTTTGATTCTAGTTTTACCGAAAAATTAGCCAAAATTGTTCCCGTTCCGGTCTTGGTAATGCACGAAACTTAGAAGTAAATAAGCTTTTCAATTAGTATCAGTCCAATACCCAAATTAATTTTTAACACATAAAAAACATAGATTATTAAACTTAAAAAAAGGCGTTTCACTTGCATTAAAACACATAGTTATGTGTGAGATGTAAATTTCTTTTTGATTTAAACAATCTATGTTTTATGTGTTTAATTAAATTTATTCATTACAACTAAGGGAGTCAAAAATATAAATTTGTGAAAATTTGTGTAATTTGTGGTAAACACTAATGTAAAACTGCTAAAGCTAATTTTGTAAATTTCTTAGCCAATTACACCAAACAGCTTATCTGTAAAACCTATATTTGTATTTCATTAAATCAAAAAAATGGATTTCTATCAAAATAAGGTTACACAGTTTACAATAGCTTTTCATAAAATCAACAAAAAATACAACAGCATCAGTATTTTACGCCTTTTGAGCGTTTTCGTTTGTTTATTTTTCTTGTTTTATTACCTCAAAACAAATGCTGTCTGGTATGTACTACTGGCCTTTTTATCCTTTGTGGCTTTTGTCCTTCTGATGAGAATTCATTCGCGTTTGTCTTTTCAAAAGCAATTGACTACGGCACTTTTAAAAATAAATGAAAATGAAATACGGTTTTTAAAAAGAGAAAAGCTTCCTTTTGAAAACGGTGTGGAGTTTATTGATTTTCATCATCCGTATGCGTATGATCTGGATATTTTTGGAGAGCATTCTTTATTTCAGAATTTAAACAGAACCGCCACTTACATCGGAAAAAAAACATTAGCCCAACAATTATTACAACTAAATCCGAATGAAATAATCCTGGAAAATCAGGAGGCCATAAACGAACTAAAAACTAAAATTGAGTGGCGACAGGAGTTTCTGGCCTTGGCAACCATCAGCAATGATACTAAAAATGCTTATGAATCGCTATTTCATTGGAATTCATCTAAAAACAATTCGCTACCTAAAGTTTTAGTCGCCCTTTCGATCATCATGCCAACACTGTTTTTTGGTCTGCTGATAAGCTATTTTATCACCTCAAAAATGATATTGCTTTCGTATCTTACGTATGTGTTTATTGCGAATCTGGCCATCTTAGGAAAGTCGTTTAAACGCATACAGTCTGAAATTGCCAAAGCGGATAATATTGATAAAATCATTAAGCAATACGGTTTACTGGTTCAGGAAATCGAAAACGAAACCTTTCAGTCTAAAAAGTTAATTGATTTGCAAAAGCAGTTTACTTTCAGGAATGCAAAAGCGAGTCAGCATTTAAAACAGCTGTCTGAATTGTTCTCCCGAATGGACACCATCAGCAATGTGGTAACAGCAATTATATTTAACGGATCGTTTTTATTCAATCTTCATGTGCTGAAAGCACTTTTAAAATGGAAATCCGACTACTCCGAAGAGCTACAGAAATGGATTGAAATAATAGGTGAATTTGAAACCCTGAACAGTCTTGCCAATCTGGCGTATAACAATCCTGATTTTGTGTTTCCGGAAATCAATTCTGAATATAAAATTGGATTTTCGAACCTGAGTCACCCCTTGTTAAATCCGGCAACGAGAGTTGGAAATGATACGCATTTTTATCCGGAATCTTTTATGATTCTGACCGGTTCCAACATGTCAGGAAAGAGTACTTTTTTGAGGAGTTTAGGAATCAATATGGTTTTAGGCGGAATTGGGTCAGTTGTTTGTGCATCAGAGGCTAACATTCACCCATTGCCAGTTTTGGTTTCAATGCGCTTATCCGATTCTTTATCTGATAGTGAATCCTATTTTTTTGCCGAAATAAAGCGTCTGAAACAAATTATGGATGCCCTCGAAGAGCAGCCTGCCTTTGTTTTATTGGATGAGATTCTGAGAGGAACCAATTCTGATGACAAACGCAACGGAACCATAGAAGTGGTGAAGAAAATAATAGCCAAAAAAGCCATCGGAGCTATTGCAACCCACGATATTGAAGTATGTCTGACTACTAATGAATACCCGGATATTTTAACCAATCAGTGTTTTGAGGTCGAAATACAAAATAATGATCTGCATTTTGATTATAAATTACGAAGCGGTATTTGTAAAAACAAAAGCGCTACTTTCCTGATGCAGAAAATGGGGGTAATTTGATTGTAGATTTTAGAGTTCAGATTTTAGATTGTGATATTCATTGTCAATTTAACCGCAAAGACGCAAAGATTGTAATCATTAGATCTTAATAAAATCGCAAAGTTCGCAAAGCTTTATCTAAACTTTGGGAACTTTGCGTAAATCTTGGTGTACTTTGCGGTAAAATTTATATGTAAAGTTTAGCATAAAGTTTACAAAGCAGCTAATAATCTAAAATCTGAACTCTAAAATCTAAAATTATTTCATAGCCTCGTTAATCGTCTGCACAAAAGCCTCAACGGGCTGCGCTCCTGAAACCGCATATTTTCTGTCGAAAACAAAAAACGGAACGCCTTGTACGCCAATTTCATTTGCTTCAGAAATGTCTGCTTTTACGTCTTTTAGATATATATCTTCGTTTTCAATAACCGTTCTGACCTCATCAGCATTTAAGCCGGCTTTTACACCTAATTCAATCAAAGTTTCTATATCATTCAGATCTCTGCCATCGGTAAAATAGGCTTTAAAGAAAACTTCTTCCATTTCATCGCCTAATTTTTTGTTTTTCGCCAAATGAATAATACGATGAGCCGTTAATGAATTGGAGATTATTGCTTTGTCAAACTGGTAATCCAATCCAACACTTTTTGCGCGATCAACAACACCTTTGTGCATTTCTACTGACTGCTCAACCGAAATGCCTTTTCTTTCGGCTAAAAATGTATAAACATCTTTGCCGGATTGTGGTTCAATAGTGGGGTCAAGCTGAAAGCTCTTCCATTCAATTTCAAAATCATTTTCCGGAAACTCAGCTAAAGCGGTTTCCAGTTGTCTTTTTCCGATATAACAAAACGGACACATGATGTCCGACCAGATTTCTATTTTCATAATGTATTTTTTGTTTGAAGTTTGAAGTTTGAAGTTTGAAGTTTGAAGTTTGAAGTTTGAAGTTGGGAGTTGGGAGTTTTATTCGTGCTTAATAGTTCATTCAAAACCATTTTAAACACAGTAACCCACACATCCAACTAGTTTTTAAATTAATTAAACACCACTAAAAATTGTAAATCCTCCATCCAGCGTGACTTTTGAGCCTGTAGCAAATTTGGAAGCATCACTTAACAGCCAGACTAAAGCCCCAACCAGTTCTTCCGGATTACCAAAACGTTTAAAGGGTGTGTTTTGAAGGATTAAATTTCCTCTTTCTGTTAAACTGCCATCCGGGTTCGTCAATAACGTTCTGTTTTGTTCCGTAAGAAAAAAACCAGGAACAATCGAATTCATTCTGATTTTATCACCATATCGTCTTGATAATTCTACAGAAAACCATTTCGTATAAGAGTCAATAGCCGATTTTGCCAGACTATACCCTAAAACTTTAGTCAAAGCCTGTTCTGTCGCAACTGATGAAATATTGACTATACTCCCTGATTCCTCATTATTTTTTATGGCTTCGCCGAAAATCTGTGTGGGCAAAAGTGTTCCAAATAAATTTAAATTCATTACCTGCTGCAACGCATCCATATTCAGTTTAAAAATATCCTGATCGGGCTGAATAACCGCATCTGGCATATTTCCTCCTGCAGCATTGACCAAACCATCAATTTTTCCGTATTTTGAAAGTATCAGCGTGCGTGCGTTAATCAAATCGCTTTCTTTAGTCACATCGGCAATGACAGCAATCGCTTCTCCTCCATTTTTGATGATGGCATTGGCCCTTTGATTCGCTACTTTTTCATTTCTGCCTAAGACACAAACTGTCCCGCCAGCTGCTGCAATTCCATTTACAAAAGCCTCTCCTATTACACCGGTTGCTCCGGTAACTACAATAACTTTTCCTTTTAGTGTGAAATCTATTTTCATATTTTTATTTAAATTTTTATTTGATAACCGATACTTTTTTAAACAAGAAAAAAGACAATACGAAAGAATACTCTTTGTAGAATAGCTGGTTATTTTTTACTGGTTATAAAAATAGAAAAACTTCTTTTAAAGTGATACGAAGAGATGAATTATCTGAAATCTTTACTGTAAAATAGTATTAATGTTCAAAATATAAAATTTACAGACAATTAATAAAGTCAAATGATTTTAAAGCTAAATTTGTAATTCGAAAATAATATTCGATTTAAGCTTTTTCCTCAAATGACACACAAAATTTTAATAATAGACGACGAAGAAAAACTGAGAAGTTTACTGGCTCGCATCGTAAAATCGGAAGGATTTGAAGTTCATGAAGCCAAAGATTTAAAATCGGGTTTCAAAAAATTAGAACAAACCGATATTGAGGTCGTTTTGTGTGATGTAAAATTACCTGACGGAAATGGCGTCGATTTTCTTCAGAATATCAAAGGAAGTTTTCCGCTTGTCGAAGTTATTTTACTGACTGCTTTCGGAAACATTGCAGATGGTGTTCAGGCGATGAAAAATGGTGCTTTTGATTATATTGTAAAAGGTGATGATAACGATAAAATTATTCCGCTTTTGTACAAAGCTGTCGAAAAAGTACAATTGCAAAAAAAGGTCAAACAACTCGAAAAACGCATTGGCGACAAATATTCTTTTGAGACTATAATCGGAAAATCAAAAGGAATCGAACAAGTTATTGATTTGGCTAAAAAAGTAGCCAAAACCGATTCGACTGTTTTATTGACTGGCGAAACCGGAACCGGAAAGGAAGTTTTTGCGCAAGCCATTCACGAAAACAGTAATCGCGTTGGGAAATCTTTTGTCGCTTTAAACTGCAGTACTTTTAGCAAGGAAATTTTGGAAAGTGAATTATTTGGTCATAAACAAGGTGCTTTTACAGGCGCTCTTAAAGATAAAAAAGGTTTTATCGAAGAAGCCAACGGAGGAACTTTATTCCTTGATGAAATTGGTGAAATGCCTATAGAATTGCAAGCCAAATTATTGCGTGTTCTTGAAACCAGCGAATACATCATGATTGGCGATACGACGCCCAAAAAATCAAATTTCAGGTTAATTGCCGCTACCAACCGTGATTTAAAAACAGAAAGTGATGAACACCGCTTTCGTTTTGATTTGTATTTTCGTTTGAATATTTTCGAAATAAAATTGCCTCCTTTGCGAGAGCGAGTTAAAGATATTGCACCAATAACTCAATATTTTGTCAAGCAATTTTCTGAAAAAACAAATAAAAAAACATTGAACATCGATGCTGATTTTCTTCAGAAATTAGAACATTATTCCTGGCCGGGAAATATCCGTGAACTCAAAAATGTGATTGAACGTTCAGTTATTTTAAGTAATGGCGTTACTTTAACGGCTGATGTGTTGCCTTACGAAATGCAGCATCAACCTGAAAAAGCAACCAAATCGATGTCGGCATTCTCTATGCAAAGCATCGAAAAACTACATATTCAGAAAGTTTTGAATTATACCAAAGGAAATAAAGCCGAAACGGCAAGACTACTCGAAATTGGGATTGCGACTTTGTACAGGAAAATTGAGGAATATAACTTATAGCCTAATCCTGCAAGGTTTTCAAAAACCTTGTAGGTCTAAATTTTAATGAATTTGAATATTTGTACTTTAACTTAGAATACCTACAAGGTTTTGGAAACCTTGCAGGAAAAGAGATTAGCAAAAAGCTTATCATTTCAATAAAAACTTATCATTTTGATAGGCTTTTTTTATGCCTAATTTTTGGCACAAAACTACATTCCTTTTATTTACAACACTTTAACTACAACGCTACTTTTTCGGAACATATTTTGGCATAAGGAGGAAGAACACAAAAATTCATTCATATGAAAAATCAAGTCCACTCCATCTACAAACAAGCAGAACGCTTTGCCGAGATTACTAAAAAATCAATTATTTCCGGTAACATCGTTCGGGCAAAAAAATGCCTGGCTCTGGCAGAACGTTTGTTCATTAACGGAAGTTTAGAAACTAAAAATGCCATTTCTAATGTGTATGTTTTTTCGGTTTCTTCTTTTATGGAAATGCGCCACTGCAATATTTCACACCTTTTCCCTCAATCGCTTAAAGCGGAATATATCAAGCAGGTTAATGCCTCTGGTGTGTAAAATGTTATTTGTTAAATGTTAGCACTTCTTACAAATCACATCTCACATTTCACATTTCACAAATCTAAAATCTAAAATAATTATGATCACCATTCTTTTACTCGCATTGGCCGTTGTGCTCTTTGCCATTTGTTTCAAATCTGTTGAATTTTTTGAAAAAATCTAAATCATGACAGCACTATTTATCATTTCGATCGCCGTTTTTGGCTATTTGGTTTATGTCTTAATCAAACCTGAAAAATTTTAATCTAGTAAAAAGTTATAAGTGAAAAGTTAGATGTTTTGCGTCAATCTCATCTCACATTTTACTTTTCACATTTTACAAACAACAACTCACACATTATGAACACAGAATTATTTGGTGTCATCAGTATTTTTATCATTTCGATAGTTTTAGCAATTCCTGTGGGAAAGTATATTGCTAGAGTTTTTTTGGGAGATAAAACATTTCTTGACCCTATTTTCAATCCAATTGAAAAATTTATTTTTAAAATCAGCGGCATCAATTCTACTGAAGAAATGAACTGGAAACAACACCTGAAAGCGCTTTTGAGTGTCAATATGGTTTGGTTTTTTCTTTGCTTTTTTGTCTTATTGTTTCAGGGGTCACTATTTCTAAATCCCGACAATAATCCATCCATGACACCCGATTTAGCTTTTAATACCGCTATTTCATTTTTGGTTAACTGCAACCTTCAACACTATTCAGGCGAAAGTGGTTTGTCTTATTTGTCACAAATGGTTTTGATGTTCCTGCAATTCGTTTCTGCTGGTGTCGGAATGGCCGCTGCAGCAATGATTTTTACTGCAATGAAAGAAAGAACCACAGATAAACTAGGTAACTTTTATAATTATTTCATCAAAAGTTGTACTCGTATATTATTACCACTTTCGGCTATTGTAGCCGTTGCGTTATTATTTAGCGGAACTCCAATGATCTTTGAAGGAAAAGATGCTATTACAACTTTGCAGGGAGATCAGATTGAAGTTTCCCGAGGTCCCGCAGCTGCTTTTATCGCCATCAAACATATTGGTACAAACGGAGGTGGTTTTTTTGGAGTTAATTCGGCGCATCCGTTAGAGAATCCAACTTATTTTACTAATGCGGTTGAACTTTGTGCACAATTAATTATTCCGTTTGCGATGGTTTTTGCACTTGGTTTTTTCCTTAAGAAAAGAAAATTCGCGTGTATCATTTTCGGTGTAATGACCGTTGGTTTTTTACTCTTGGTAATTCCGACAGTTATAAGCGAAATCAACGGAAATCCTGCCATAGAAAAAATGGGAATCGCACAAACAACTGGTGCGATGGAAGGAAAAGAAGTTCGGTTTGGTCCAGCAATTTCAGGATTTTGGAGCATTGCTACAACTGTAATTTCTACAGGTTCTGTAAATAGTATGCACGATAGTTCGATGCCTGTTTCCGGGGCTATGCAATTATTAGCCATGATGGTTAATGCTTTTTACGGTGGTTGTGGTGTAGGTATTTTGAACTTTTATATTTTCATCATTCTGGCTGTATTTATTTCTGGGTTAATGGTAGGTCGAACTCCTGAATTTTTAGGAAAAAAAATCGAAGCACGGGAAGTTAAAATTGCCGCTATTATTGCTATTCTTCATCCATTATTAATACTGGCAGGTACGGCTTTAGCCTCTTATTTTGCTGCACATGATACTGCAATGGGATGGTGGTTTAGCGGTAACGCAACAGGCTGGCTCAACAATCCTGGCCATCACGGATTCTCCGAAATGTTATATGAGTTTACTTCGAGTGCAGCCAATAACGGTTCTGGTTTTGAAGGCTTAGGAGATAACAATCCGTTCTGGAATATCACAACTGGAATTGTATTATTATTGAGTCGTTTTATTCCAATCATCGGGCCATTGGCTATTGCAGGATTATTGGCTAATAAAAAATACATTCCTGAAAGTGCCGGAACTTTAAAAACAGATACTACCATTTTTGGCGTAATGATTTTTGCCGTAATCGCCATTATTGCCGCTTTATCATTCTTTCCTGCGTTGGCTTTAGGTCCATTGGCAGAATATTTTACACTTCAATAAAAATGCTGAAAATTTTAAACACATAGAAACATAGTATAAAAAAAAAAGACAGAAAGAGTATTTAAAAAAACTAGTTTTTCACACATAGCTATGTGTTTACATGCAAGTGAAACGCCTAATTCTCAAAGTAAAATCTATGTCTCTATGTGTTTAAAAACATTTAGCCAAACAAAATAATATAAAAGAAAAATGACAACTAATAAATCCACATCATTGTTTGAAAGCAAGCAGGTAAAAGAAGCCCTAGTGCAATCTTTTGTGAAGCTGAATCCAAAAATGATGATCAAAAATCCGGTAATGTTTACCGTAGAAATAGGAACTGCCATTATGTTTGTTGTTTGTATTTCCATTTTAATGGGAGCAACAGAACAGGGAAGTTTTGCCTATAATTTAATTGTGTTTTTAATTTTACTCGCAACTCTTTTGTTTGCCAATTTTGCCGAAGCTATTGCCGAAGCCAGAGGAAAAGCACAAGCCGACAGTTTAAGAAAAACACGTGAAGAAACTCCGGCAAGACAAATTTTGCCTAGCGGAGAAATCAAAAATATAAGTTCAGCAGAATTAAAAAAAGGAGACGTTTTTGTATGCGAATCAGGTGATTTAATTGCAACCGATGGTGAAATCATCGAAGGTTTAGCCACTATCGACGAAAGCGCCATTACGGGAGAAAGTGCACCTGTAATTCGGGAAGCTGGTGGTGATAAATCATCGGTAACTGGAGGTACAAAAGTGCTTTCGGATAAAATTAAAGTTATGGTAACCTCTGAACCTGGCGAAAGCTTTCTGGACAAAATGATTGCTTTGGTTGAAGGTGCAAGCCGCCAGAAAACACCAAACGAAATTGCCTTAACCATTTTATTAGCCGCATTTACTTTAATCTTCGTGATTGTGTGCGTTACCCTAAAACCGTTTGCCGACTATGCAAACGCGCCCATCACGATTGCGGCTTTTATTGCGCTGTTTGTATGTTTAATTCCAACCACAATTGGAGGATTACTTTCAGCGATTGGAATTGCAGGAATGGACAGAGCGTTACGTGCCAACGTAATTACAAAATCTGGAAAAGCGGTAGAAACTGCCGGAGATATTGATGTTTTACTTTTGGATAAAACCGGAACTATCACTATTGGAAACAGAAAAGCAACTAATTTTTATCCGACAAAAGGAATTTCTTTAGATGATTTCATTAAATCTGCTGTACTAAGTTCACTTGCAGATGATACACCGGAAGGAAAAAGCATACTTGAGTTAAGTGAAGTGTTAGATATAAAAGGTGAGATGAAAGCAAGCATTTCACAACTCACAGCTAACATCTCACACACTATTAAATTTACCGCTGAAACCAGAACTTCTGGTGTGGTTCTTAAAGACGGAACCAACATTAGAAAAGGTGCTCAGGATGCTGCAAAAAATATTGCTGCTCAAGCTGGAAATGTTTTCCCTGAAGATACGGCTCAAAAAGTAATTGCTATTTCTACCAACGGAGGAACACCATTGGTTGTGATTAAAAACAATGAAGTTCAGGGTGTAATCGAATTACAGGATATCATTAAAACCGGAATGAAAGAACGTTTTGACCGCTTACGCAAAATGGGTGTAAAAACAGTAATGGTTACAGGTGATAATCCGCTTACGGCGAAGTTTATTGCCGAAGCTGCCGGAGTTGATGATTTTATTGCCGAAGCAAAACCGGAGGATAAAATGAACTACATCAAAAACGAGCAAAACGCTGGTAAGCTGGTAGCGATGATGGGTGACGGAACCAATGATGCTCCTGCCCTTGCCCAAGCCAACGTGGGTGTTGCGATGAACAGCGGAACCCAGGCGGCCAAAGAAGCCGGAAATATGGTCGATCTTGACAATGACCCAACCAAATTAATTGAGATTATCGAAATTGGAAAACAGCTTTTAATGACTCGCGGAACTTTGACCACTTTCTCAATTGCTAATGATGTTGCGAAATATTTTGCGATTGTTCCTGCGCTTTTCATCACGGCAATTCCTGCTCTTGAAGGTTTGAATATCATGCATTTGCACAGTCCGGAAAGTGCGATTTTATCTGCGGTAATTTTCAATGCGATTATCATCCCGATATTGATTCCGCTGGCGTTGAGAGGGGTTGATTACAAACCAATTGGTGCTGAAGCTATTTTGAAAAGAAATCTTTTAATCTACGGTTTAGGTGGTTTAATTGTTCCTTTTATCGGAATTAAAGTAATTGATTTACTGGTAGCACTGTTTATGTAGCTGCTAAGGCGCTAAGTTTCTAAGGTTCTAAGTTTTTTTCTTAGTCCCTTAGATTCTTAACCGCTTAAAATCTTCAAAAAAAATCTTAGAAACTTAGAGGCTTAGTCTCTTAGAAACTTTAAAACAATGAAAAATATAATCTCACTATTAAAATTCACACTGCTCACCGTAATTCTGTTTGCAGTTATTTATCCCCTGGCAATTTATGGAATTGCACAATTTGCTCCGAATCAGGGAAAAGGAGAAACTATTTCGGTTAACGGAAAAGTGGTTGGTTACCAAAAAATAGGTCAGAAGTTTGATCAGCCAAATTATTTCTGGGGAAGACCTTCGGCTGTTGATTATAACGCTGCAGGAAGTGCCGGTAGCAACAAAGGACCAAGCAATGCTGAATATTTGGCTTTGGTACAAAAAAGAATCGACACGTTTTTAATCGTTCATCCTTATTTGAAAAAATCGGAGATTCCTGCTGATATGGTAACGGCTTCAGGAAGTGGTTTAGATCCTAACATTTCACCAGAAGGTGCTTTGATTCAGGTGAAACGTGTTGCTAAGGAAAGAAATTTAGCGGAAACTAAAGTAAAAGCTTTGGTGGAATCTAAAATTAACAAACCAACCGTTATGGGAACTCCAACGGTTAATGTTCTGGAATTGAATGTGGCTTTGGATGAGTTGAAATAAAGGTTCTGAGTTTCTGAGTCGCTATCCCGATAGCTATCGGGACTAAATTTTTCTCCTGCAAGGTTTCCAAAACCTTGTAGGTTTAAAATCGGCAACTACTATTATGAAGTAACCTTAAAATCAGCTTTGTGTCTAATTTTAGTGCGGTTGCTTCGTTCCTCGCAATGACAAACCGTGGCTAGAATTGAAATCTTAGAAATTAATACCTACAAGGTTTTGGAAACCTTGCAGGAACGAAAAACGCCCTTTTTGCCCCGAATGCCCTAGCCCTGATAGAAGCGAAAATCCTTTTGTGCCGGGGTTCGGCACAAAAGATTGTAGCGGATAGCAGGAAATAGCTCCTTAAAACCTACTTAATATATAAACTAATGAGGATGAGATTGCTTCGTTCCTCGCAATGACAAAAAAATGAAAAAAATAATACTTACTGCTTTAATCGCTTTTGGTTTTAGCAATTTGCAAGCACAAGAAGAATCAAAGAGTCCGTTTACGTTTTCTGGATATGTGGACGCGTATTATAGTTACGATTTTGGAAAACCGGAAGATCATACGCGACCAGGATTTTTTTATAGTTACTATAAAAGCAACGAGGTAAACCTGAATTTAGGAATGGTAAAAGTGAATTATTCGAAAGAAAATATTCGTGGGAATTTTGCTTTGATGGCGGGAACTTATGCCGAATACAACTTGGCTGCAGAGCAAGGTTTACTGAAAAATGTTTACGAAGCAAATGTAGGTGTGAAGATTTCGCAAAGTCATGATTTATGGATTGATGCTGGAATTATGCCTTCGCATATTGGTTTTGAAAGTGCGATTGGCAAAGATTGCCAGACACTGACAAGAAGTATTCTGGCTGAAAACTCTCCGTATTATGAAACGGGCGTAAAAATTGGTTATACATCTGAGTCCGGAAAATGGTATTTGGCAGGAATGTATTTGAATGGCTGGCAAAGAATCCAGAAAGTTGAAGGCAATCAAACGCCTGCTTTTGGAACGCAAATCACGTATAAACCATCAGATAAGGTTGTTTTGAACTGGAGTACTTACGCAGGTAACGAACAACCTGATATCGATAAAAAATGGCGCTATTTTAATAACTTTTACGGACAGTTTAAAGTAACCGAAAAAACAAATATTACAGCAGGTGTTGATGTCGGGTCACAACAATCGGCTAAAAAAAGCAACAAATACGACACTTGGTTTTCGCCTGTTTTGATTCTGCAATACAAACCAACAGATAAGATTCAGCTAGCGGCTCGTGGCGAATATTACAGTGATGAAAAAGGTGTAATTATCGCAACTGAAACGCCAAATGGATTTAAAACTTACGGATTTTCGGCTAACTTTGATTACATAATTACTGACAATGTGATGTTTAGAATTGAAGCCAGAAATCTTTCTAGTAAAGATGAAATTTTCACAAAAAATGATCTTCCAATGGATACGAATACGTTTGTAACGACTTCGCTGGCGATTTCATTTTAAAATTATTTTGCCACAGATTACACAGATTAAAAGGATTATTTTTTTTTCGCCACGAATTCACGAATTTTTATTTCTAGATTATATAAATTATAATTCGTGAATTCGTGGCGAATAAATCAACACAAAGCCATTCAATAATCTTTGAAATCCTTTAAATCTGTGGCAAAACAAATAAAAACTTTGTGACTTAGCGCCTTCGTGGCAGAAAACATGAAAGAAGAAAAAGAAAATAACGCACAGCACTTTCTTGATTTAATTCAGAAATCACGAAAAGGAAAGTTTAAAGTCTATATTGGGATGAGCGCCGGTGTGGGCAAAACTTTTCGGATGCTGCAGGAAGCACATTCGTTGTTGAAAAACGGAATTGATGTAAAAATTGGCTACATCGAAACACATCTGCGCAAGGAAACGCATGAATTATTATTTGGTTTGCCTGTGATACCGAGGCGAACCATTTTTTATAAAGGAAAAGAGCTCGAAGAACTCGATGTACAAGCCATTATCAACCTGAGACCAGAAGTAGTAATTGTGGATGAGTTGGCGCATACCAATGTTGAAGGAAGCAAAAACGAGAAACGCTGGCAGGATGTTTTGGAGATTCTGGAGGCAGGAATTAATGTGATTTCGGCGGTGAATATTCAGCATATAGAGAGTCTGAACGAAGATGTGAAACGCATTACAGGCATTGATGTTCAGGAACGTATTCCAGATAATGTGCTGCGCCTGGCAGATGAAGTGGTGAATATCGATCTGACAGCTGAAGATTTGATTGCGCGTTTGAAGGAAGGGAAAATCTATACGGCAGATAAGATTCAGACTGCTTTGACGAACTTTTTTAAGTCGGATCAAATTCTGCAGTTGCGTGAATTGGCTTTGAAAGAAGTAGCCAGTCAGGTAGTTCGAAAAGTAGAAAATGAAGTACCGCAACTTAACGCTTTAAAACATGAAAAACTTCTGGCGTGTATTAGCAGTAATGACAAAACGGCTAAAATTGTAATCCGGAAAGCAGCGCGACTGGCAAGTTATTATAACGGAATCTGGTATGTGCTATATGTGGAAACGCCAAACGAAAGCAGTACTAAAATTGCCTTAGACAAACAACGTCATCTGATTAATAACTTTAAACTGGCTGTACAATTAGGTGCTGAAGTCATCAAAACAGAACACCAAAATATAACGGATGCTATTTTGATGACGGTAGAAGAAAAACAAATTACAACTGTCTGCATCGGAAAACCACATTTGAATTTATTTAAAGTAATTTTGTCAACAACAATTTTTAGAAGACTATTGAACAAGCTATCATTATCGAATGTTGATCTTGTTATTCTATCTTGAAAATTTTTAAACCATATAAGTTATATAAGTTCATTTAAAATTTAACCGCAAAGTTCGCAAAGGTTTACTCAAAGTTCACTAAAGTTTTGCTTCTAAAGAGCAAAGACGCAAAGCTGTTTCTTATATTTCCTATTCTTTGCCTTACTATTGCGCATTTTTATATTTCCTTATATCACTTATATGGTGAAAAATATATGGTTCAAAATATATGGTTCAAAAACAAACTAAATGTTTTATAAAATGAGAATTAAAACCAAACTAAATCTGGGAGTTGGATTATTATTTCTTTTAATCATAATACTTTCGCTGGCGAGTGCCTATTTTGTCTTTTTAATAAAGCAGGACACTGAAAATATTCTAAAGGCAAACTATAATACATTAGAATATTCCCGAAAAATGATTTCGTCATTAGATGATCTTGCTCTTGACGAAAAGAAAGCATTGGCTTTGTTTAAAGAAAATCTTCAGAAACAAGCTTTGAATGTAACCGAAACGGGCGAGAAAGAAGCAACTGAAAACCTTGTCTTTCACTTTGCTGCTTTAGAAAAAAACACCTCTGATGAAAGTATAAAAACGGAGATTCGGAAGGCTATTTTTGATATTATAAAACTCAATTTAGATGCTATAAAACAAAAGAGTGATATTGCTAAGAAAACAGCTGAGACAGCCAACTTTTCAATTGCTATTATTGGTACTTTATGCTTTCTGATTGCTTTTAATTTACTGATAAACCTACCTAATAATATTGCAAATCCTATTAAGGAACTCACGCTGAGCATCAAGGAAATTGCCAATAAGAATTATTCAGAGCGGGTGCATTTTACCAATCATAACGAATATGGTGATCTGGCAAAATCCTTTAATACGATGGCACAAAAACTCCAGGAATACCATAGCAGTAATCTCTACAAACTATTCTTTGAGAAAAAACGACTGGAAACGCTTATTAATAATATGCACGACCCTATTATTGGGCTGGATAATGAAGGTATCATTTTGTTTGCCAATGATGAAGCTCTAAAAATCATTGGTCTGAAATCTGAAGAGGTTATTAGCAAACCGGCTGCTGAACTGGCGATATCAAATGATTTGATTCGGTCTTTGATTGTAAAAGAAAACACTGATACACCTAAAAAACAACCTCTTAAAATTTATGCGCACGGCAAAGAAAGCTATTTTGATAAAGAAACCATCAACATCACGATAACACCAACCGGAGAGGAAACTGAAATCAACATTGGCGATGTCATTATTCTGCGAAATATTACTTTGTTTAAGGAACTTGATTTTGCTAAAACTAATTTTATAGCGACAGTTTCGCACGAATTAAAAACACCAATTGCCTCTATAAAACTAAGTCTTCAATTGCTGGAGAATACAAATACAGGTGCCATGAATGACGACCAGAAACAACTAGTAGAAAGTATAAAAGAAGACAGTCAGCGTTTATTGAAAATCACGGGCGAGCTGCTTAATCTATCGCAGTTGGAAACCGGTAATATTCAGTTGAATATAGAGAAAAGTAATCCGTATGCTATTGTACATTATGCTACAGAAGCTGTAAAAGTACAGGCAGAGCAAAAACAAATCAAACTACTAATTGATGCTGATGAAAAGCTGCAGGATGTAAAAGCCGATAGCGAGAAAACAGGCTGGGTACTGATTAACTATTTGTCGAATGCCATTACCTATTCGTCTGAAAAAAGTACTATTACCATTAAATTAAAAGAAGAAAACAATGAGATTGTATTTCAGGTTATCGATACCGGAAAAGGTATTGATGCCCGCTACAAAGACAAAGTTTTTGATAAATACTTTCAGATTCCAGGCAGCCATAAGTCAGGAACAGGATTAGGTCTGGCCATCAGTAAAGAATTTATAGAAGCCCAGAACGGTACTATTGGGGTAGAAAGCAATTTAGGGTTAGGAAGTACTTTTTGGTTTTCGCTGAAAGCCAATGATAAGTAACTCCTAACCCTAAAGGGTTCTAAAAAAGTATAGTATATTAATTATCCTTTTTATCTATTTTAAATAGCTTTCCTTCATCCGTGATAGCGTATAAAGCACCGTCACTTCCTTGTGTAACATCTCTAAAGCGCTGACCTTCTTCAGCAAGAATTCTTTCTTCGCCCACTACAGTATTGTTTTGTATCGCCAGACGTATAATATGCTTCCCGCTTAGTGCTCCTATAAAAAGATTGTTTTCCCATTCTGGTACACGATTACCCGTGTAGAACGTCATTCCGCTTGGAGATACCACCGGATCCCAGTAATACACCGGTTGTTCCATTCCTTCTTTTTGCTGAATGGCATCTCCTATTACTTTTCCGTCATACTCAATTCCATATGTAATAGTAGGCCATCCGTAATTAGCTCCGGCTTTAAGTCGGTTGATTTCATCTCCGCCACGAGGTCCGTGCTCGCTTAACCATATTTCTCCAGAATCCGGATGAATAGCTAATCCCTGCGGATTTCTATGTCCTATGGTATATAAATCAGGTAATGCACCGGTTTGAGTAAAACCAGGGTTTCCTGATGCAGGCTGACCGTCTTTGGTTATTCTCAATACTTTACCCAAACTTGCTGTAACAGATTGTGCCAAAGGTCTGGTTTCTAAAACAGAACGTTCACCCGTACTCACTACAAGGTTACCGGTCTTATCAATAAGGATACGACCACCATAATGTAGTGTACTTCCGTTTGCCGGAGTAGAACGATAGATGACTGTTGCACCTTCAATGCTTTTTTCATCAGCAGACAGTTTTCCTTTGGCTACAGCCGTAATATTTCCACCTGCAACAGCTTCTGAGAAAACCCAATAAATCATCCGGTTATTCGCATAATCGGTGTCCAGACATAATCCTAATAATCCACCTTGTCCAGCTGCATTAACTGCAGGAATACCAGTAATAGGACTACTTACCACACCCGCCTGTGTTACAATACGCATGGTTCCTGCTTTTTGTGTAACCAATAATCGGCCATCCGGAAGGTATTTTACTCCCCAGGGTGCCGATAGACCTGTTGTAATTGCCTTGCCTTCATAAGCCGTATTGGTTTTTACACCCTGAACGCGCGTTTGTCCGGCAAATGCAGGGGTATATTTGGTATTGGGATCGTTCACTTCTACCGGATCTGTAACCGTTCCGGGGTCTGTAGTAGGTTCTTTGTCATTGGAACAACTAAAAAGACAAAATGTGGTGCATAATAGTAATGCCAGACTGCTTGTATTTTTCATGGGACTATAATTTTAAGGTTGATAACAATTCATTAGCATATTTTAATTCCTGTAATTCCTGTCTCTAATACTAAACGTGGTTTTAGATTAAAATATTTTCTTACATAAACAAATATCTATAATCCGAAGCAAAAAAAATTATAAGATTCTATTGACTATTTACAGAATTACAATCCATTATACTAGGCAATTACTTCAAAACAGAAATGCAAAACGCCTCCGTATCAGGAGGCGTTTTGTTCGAATAGGGTTTATTTTAAAATTAAGCTTTTGCTTTTCTCTTTACTGTACAGCCAATCTCTTTTGTTTCGGTTATAGCTGGCTTCTGATTGCTATTTAAGGCATCTATAACACTTTCAGCAAACTTCGTTTTATCTGTTTTAGTTCCTTCCGGATCATTATCTATAGCGCCTGTGTATTCTACTACCGTTCCTTTAGCCGATTTGGATACGATAAAAAGATGCGGTGTACGTTTCGCTCCATATTGATCGGTAACTACTTGTCCGGGATCGAACAAATAAGCGAAAGGATACTTTTTTTCTTTAGCCAAAGCCTGCATTTTATCAAAAGTATCGGCTTTTGAAGCTTCAGGATCATTTGGGTTAATGGCAATTACCGGATACCCTTTTGATCTGTATTTATTATCCAGATCTATAATACGCTGCTCATATCCTATGGCATACGGACAGGTATTGCAGGTAAACACTACAATAAAACCCTTGGCGTCTGGATAACTCGCAAACGAAATTTCTTTGCCATCTACATTTTTCAGTTTAAAATCCGGTGCAGCTTGTCCTGCTTTTAGGGTTGGTGCTTGTGCCTGCATCATAAAGGCACTAAAAAGCAGCATAAGAGAAAGATACTTCTTCATAATTTATAGTTTTTTATATTCAGTTAATAATTGTTCATAGGTAAGTTCGCTTTCGATAAACTTTCTTTTCTCTTTTTTAATAAAAAGAGTAGCCGGAATACTGCCTGACCACGAAGGATCGATACGGTCAATATAATCCTGCGGGCTGCTTTCATTGAGTAAAAAGACCTCGCTCTGCATTTTTTTTCTTTTGACAAATGGAATTACTGCCGAGTTCAATTTTGATTTAAAATCAACACTCACCAACAACACCACAACCTTGTCTGATTGGTGTTCGAGACCCAGTTTTTCAAAATGAGGCAGTTCTTTAATGCAGGGTGCGCACCAGGTAGCCCAGAAGTTTACCACATACGTACTGTCCTGCCCCTGCTTAACCCTTTCGTTAAGCTGATCTATATTCAGCAATTTTACCTGCTGGCTATAGGCCTTTATGGAGATTGCTAAGAATAAGAATAGCATTATCTTAAAAGTCTTTACTTTCATAAAATGGAATAGTTTGTTATTGAAATCTTCCTTACAAATATAATTAATAACCCCATACTGTATTCTACACTACATCAAATTAGAAGTTATTATGCTAAAAATAGTATGCCACAAAAACAAAGCCTAATTTTTTCAAATCAGGCTTTGTTTCTATTATTTATAAAAGAGTTATTTTATTTCTGAGGCAAACCACGTGTCAGCCAGCCGCTTTTATTGGCTGTTGCGATAGCGTAAGGCGTAATCCAAAACAAACTGAAGGTATAAAATATACTGTATGAATAGGCCCATAATGATTCTTTGAAGTTATATCTTTTAGAATAAAAGAAAACTGAAAAACTCGATACGATTAAGATACTTAATAGTGTTGAACTAATAAATAATAAGGGGTGCAAGACCACAAAAATCATCATGAAAATCAAAAACGGGTACGACATTGCTATCTTAAATAATTGATCTGCATATAAAAGACGGGTTCCAAACTTAGACTCATTTCTGAAATTCTTAAATACATATTGTGCCATGGCAATGTTTTCACGCACATTACTTCTTCCCCATCTGATGAACATCTTGTACAAACCTTTGTAGGCTTCGGGTACGTTAGTCAAAACATACGCATTTCTTTGAAACAATACATTATATCCTTGTTTCAGAATCATATTAGTCATAGCACGGTCTTCTCCAATGTCTGAAGGCTGTCCCATAAATTTTTGATTGATCCATTCAGACAGGCAATTAAAAACAGCATTTCTGCGATACGCCGCTAAAGCTCCCGGTGTACATAGAACAGACCCTAACTTACTTTCGGCAGAACGAATAAACTCAAAACTCATTACAAAACTTACGTTTAGCATTTTAGGCAGTATCGCTTTGTTGTTTAAAACCTGTACATTACCGGCAACAGCACCACACTTTTCATTGTTAACAAATGGACTTACTAAATTTCGAAGTGTATCTTTTTTTACAATAGAATCACTATCTACCGTTACAAAAATATCCCCTGTACCAAGTTTAAATCCACGGTGCAAAGCATGACGCTTCCCTTTGTTTTCCGGCTGTTGAAAAATAGCCAGACGATCTCCTAGTTTTAACTTTGCCTGTTGGATCCAATACCAGGTATCATCTTTACTCCCGTCATCAATGGCTAATAATTGCAGTTTGTGTTCCGGGTAATCACTATCTGCCAAACTTTGCAGTGTTTCCCAAACTAGTTTCCCTTCGTTATACGCAGGAACAATGACAGTACAGGTCGGTAATAAATCATCAGAAACAGCTTCTACTGGCTTGTAATTGTAATACAGATATAGTTTATAGAAAAAAAGACTGCTCTTGAATAAGAATAATACCGTTGCAACAATGACAAAAGGGAGTCCCCAACCAGAACTTATCTGGTCTAAATGAAATTGCTCAAAGTCTGACTGCCATTTATAAACCAAAAAAGCTCCCGTTAGCATTAATACAGCTGTGCAGATATGTAATGCAATATTTAACGGATTAAACGTTTTGGTATTTTCCTTTTTGGATGTTTTAGAATGAACCTGAAAAAGAGAACTTCCTAGAGAATGTTCTGCGCTAATGGTATTACTATTTGAAGAATAAAATTGTTCTGGGTTAATTGTTTCGCTTTTCATCTTTGAATTACTATTGATTGCTTGTTACTGGCTTTTATATAAAAAATCTACAACAACACATTTTGCAAGCTGCGTGCCAATATGTTTTTTATTTGAGAAACAAGGTTTTAGCTTATTTAGCACGGTCTAAGAGTGTGTAATTATTATACAGCAACAGAAATTTTTATACAAAAATGCCGTTTGATACACATCGTACCCCTTGAAGGGTTTAGAACCCTTCAAGGGGTGAAGATGTAAACCTAATTTTGACTTTCCAGACGTATCTTTGGAGCTTATTATATCCCTTGAAGGGTTTAGAACCCTTCAAGGGGTGAAGACGTAACCCTAATTTTGACGTTCCAGATGTGTCTTTGAATTTATTATACCCCTTGAAGGGTTTAGAACCCTTCAAGGGATGAAGATGTAACCCCAATTATGGCGTTCCAGATGTGTCTTTGGAGTTTATTATACCCCTTGAAGGGTTTAGAACCCTTCAAGGGATGAAGATGTAACCTCAATTTTGACGTTCCAGATGTGTCTTTGAATTTATTATACCCCTTGAAGGGTTTAGAACCCTTCAAGGGATGAAGACGTAACCCCAATTTTGACGTTCTGAACGTATCTTTTGACGTTCCGAACGTGTCTTTTGACGTTTCGAACGTGTCTTTTGACGTTCCAGACGTCGTTTTTGACGTTCCGAACGTGTCTTTTGACGTTCCGAACGTATCTTTTGACGTTCCAGACGTGTCTTTTGAGGTTCCGAACCCCATGTTTGAGGTTCAAAGGTCCATTCGATAGGTTCCAAACCCCGTCATTGACGTTCCAGACCTCTCTTTTGACGTTCTAAACCCCGTCATTGACGTTCGAGACCTCTCTTTTGACGTTCCGAACCCCGGCTTTGACGTTCCAGACCCCATCTTTGGGGTTCCGAACCTCATACATGGACCTTCGAACCCCATACACGGACCTTTGAACCTATCTCACGGGGTTCAGAACGTCATTCACGGAGTTCAGAACGTCATTGACGGAGTTCGGAACCTCGTTCATGGGGTTTGGAACCTATCGGATGGAGTTCAGAACCTCATACATGGAAGTTTTAACCTCAAAACTTCGTGATGAAATAGCGAAAGTCATTCTTCATCCTTTAACAAATCCATTTATTACGATAATGATTCTAACATTAGCCTAAGCGATAAACTTCTAACGCTCTATTTTAAATTCTTTTATTTTTCGGCTTACGCCAAAGGTTTATATCAATAGATTACAGCTTCAACTTCAACTCTTAATCATTTGATAACATTAACGTTACACTCAATTCATATAGTTTTGTTTAATTTGATTAAAACTAAATGTTATGAAATTCTTTAATTTTAATTTCCTGGTTTCATTTAAAGAATGGCTTTTCCTAAGAGCCATGCAATCAACTTTCCTTCATTAGTATAATTATAAAAGGAAAGCTCATTAAATGAATAAATTTGAGAACTCACAATTGAACAAAGAACAATTTGGAGAAGATTTTCTTTGGGGTGTTTCTACTGCTGCTTTTCAAATCGAAGGTGCTCACGATGCTGATGGCAAAGGAGCCTCGATATGGGATGTTTTTACCTCGCAAAAGGGTAAAATAAAAAATGAGCACCATGCTCTAAACGCTTGCGACTTTTACAATACCTATAAGGATGATATAGGCTTACTGCGTGAGCTGAATATTCCTAACTTCAGGTTTTCTATCAGTTGGTCCCGTATTTTTCCTACTGGTGTTGGCACTGTAAATCCCTCTGGTATTGCATATTATAACAACCTAATTGATTTCTTGATTGAATGCGGTATTGAGCCCTGGGTAACACTTTATCATTGGGACTTACCACACGATCTCGAACTAAAAGGCGGCTGGACCAACCGGGACTGTGTGCAATGGTTTGCAGACTATACCGAGATATGTGCCACGCATTTTGGTGATCGTGTAAAAAACTGGATGGTTATCAATGAACCATCAGTATTTACAGGTGCGGGTTACTTTTTAGGAATTCATGCTCCAGGCAAAAAAGGTATTACCAATTATCTGAAAGCCATTCATCATGTTACCTTAGCCACAGTTGCGGGTGCGCGAATACTGCGTGATAAAGTTCCGAATGCTGCTATAGGTACTACTTTTTCGTGTACGTATATCGAACCAGCATCAGACAAAAAAGCAGATGTTCAGGCCGCAAAACGGGTTGATACACTGCTTAACCGGACTTTTATCGAGCCAATATTAGGCCTGGGATATCCTCAGGATGATTTGCCTGTGCTAAAAAAACTGAATAATTATATACTTCCTCAGGATATACATAATATTAGCTTTGATTTTGATTTTATTGGACTGCAATGTTACACCAGAGAAATTGTAAAAGCCGCTGTACTGATTCCGTACATAGGTGCTGAACTGATTACTGCCGACAAAAGAAACGTAATCGTTACCGATATGGGATGGGAAGTCTATCCTCCTGCCCTATACCACATGATTAAAAGGTTTAGCAGTTATAATAACATCAAAAAAATTATTATTACTGAAAACGGTGCCGCATTTCCGGATAAGGTGACCAACGGAAAAGTATATGATATACATAGAACGCACTTTATACAAGATAATTTAGAGCAATTACTTAAAGCTAAAAATGAAGGCTACAATGTAGAAGGCTATTTTGTATGGAGTCTCACAGACAACTTCGAATGGGCAGAAGGATATAATGCCCGCTTTGGCTTGATTCACGTAGATTTCGAAACACAAAAAAGAACCATCAAACAATCCGGTTATTGGATTCGTGACTTCCTTGCGTCTAATACCTGATATTTTGAACCCTATAAGTTATTTTTTAAACCATATAAGTTATATAAGTTCATTTAATTATAGTTGACTTATACTTTCATTTATAGATTCAGCTAAAGCAAGCACTATCCTTATAATTTCTTATGTTACTTATATGATTTAAAATAAACAAAGCAAACACTATATACTTATAATTTCTTATATTACTTATATGGTTTAAAACAACACACTGCTTTTACCTTTCTAATCGTTTCAAGGCACCGGATTGCAGGTTATAACTAAAATGATCTGCTGGGTTTTCATGTAGAAATTTATTGAATATGATAAGAAAGAGACCCAACTGGTGCTGTAAAGGTTTCTCTTTTGAAGTCTGATCGCTGGTGTTTTTTTCAGAAAATAGCGTGGAGAGCAGCTGGTACTGTTTGGTTCTTTCGGTACCAATATCAACTAAAGCTAATTCATCGGCACTTCTTAAACGGTAAAAGTCCACCAGAAAATCATAGCCCGTCCAGCGTTTAAAATCTTCCTGTTTTAGGTTAGTAGCTGCTACATGTTTCGCTATTTTGGCTTCTGCTGCTGCATATTCTTTGGTGTAAAGGGCTTTGTTTTGAAGCAGTTCACTAAAATCCTTATCCGATTCGATAGCTGCTAAAAGCAATAGTTCTTCACCGCTTGCCTTTAGAATAAAATCCTTAAAGGCTACAGGCCAATCATCAGACAAAAAGCGCAGACGTACCAATTCTTTCAGATGGAAATCCGTAAAGTCATGATAGTTTTTGGTTTTCAGAATGTCATGGTTCCAGATGTCTTTATTATGGTGACTTGCTAAAAACTGATACTCGGTTTCATACAAATCAAAGAGTTCATTATAGCGCGGCACATCATCAATCGTGATGGTCTGAATATCGACCAGATTATCTTTCTTTACAGTCAGTAATTTATACGCCGGAATATAAGCTGCCAGCGAAGGTGTCTGAATATTAACGAGCGTGTTTCCTTTAGCGGTAGTTCGGATTCCGGTATCATTAATGTGCATGTGTCCCCCGAAATGTATGGTAAGTCCAGCATCTGCAAAAACCTGAGCCACTTCTTCGGTTGGGACTCTGTTGAGCTGCCATTTATTAGGTCCCAATAGTTCTTTGATTTCCGCCGAAGCATCATCATTAAAATCAATCATCGGAAAATGACTGAAAGCAATCAGCGTTTTACCTTGCTCTTTCGCTTGCTGGGCAACGGTTTGCATCCATTGGATTAAATGTTTTTTGTTAGATAGTACATTGTTATATCCCGTACTCGCTTCAGAATAATTTTTAGAATCTTTAGCATCAGCCGAAGCATTTTTCTTCGGGATATATACATTTCCGTCAATGGCCATTAACCAAAGCCCTTCAACCGGTTCTACTACATAACTTACATCCGGAACTTCATAACCCGGAGCTACATTATAAACTCTATTTGCTAATAAGGCACCCTGCGCTGCTTTGGCATAACTATAATCCTGAGGATTGTACGTAGTAAAAGGAGTTGCCCAGTATTTGTATTTTTTATTAGGATAAAATCCGAAGTCTTTCAGGCCCTCAGTTATACCCAGGTATCCCATTTTTGCCAGATCCGAAGTAACTACAACAGGCTGTTCCAGCGTTAAGTCTGGCTTATACATTTCTGCTTTGCTATAAAGTGGCTGCGTTTTTCCTTCGGCTCCCAGAAAATCATCTTTACCTGCATCCTGTGCAAAAGGACCCACCGGATCATGGTTTCCGGTAGTGATAAAAAACTGAATACCATACTTTTTTCGGTACTGATCCAGAATCTTTTCAAGTCCCCTTACGTGTAGAGGCTGTCCATCATCTGTATAATCTCCCGGAAGCGCGACGTATTTTATTTTGCGTTTGGCAATGTCTTCCAAAGCAGCAATAAAAGCAAAGTAATTTTCATTAAAGATTCGGGTCGAATGCAATTGCGAAGCCATGGTTCGCAGTAAGGTATATTGTCCTGTTTTAGGATTCAGAATGCCACGATACGGACTATCTGAAAGTGTACCAAATAAATCCTGCAAATGCACATCAGACAGAAAAGCTACCTGAACACCATTAAGATCCTGAGGGTTTTTCTTTTGAGAAAAGACCAGATTAACATTAAAGACGAACAGTAATAAGATAACGACACGTGAAGTAACAATAGATGTAAAGGAAGAATTTATTTTAAGAAACATAGGTTCATTTATTAAATCGATACAAAGATTAGGGAATAGTTGTTCCTATTTTCATAGAAATAACACTTTGCAATTTTATAAATTTTAACCCAGACCTTCTTTACGCTATTGTTATGCAATGATAATGTTTACACCACTTTGTCCTAAATGATGTTTTCTTTGGAAACATTAGCATTGGCAGTGAGAAAAAGATACTTACTTTATCCCTTTTTGAAGTTTAGCTAAAGAAGAATCATCCAAAAGTTTAATTTGATTGACAACGATTTGAGCTACTTCTGTAGCACCTTTCTTGGATAGATGTGTGTCATCAGCCTTATCATCTGAATAATAGGCTTGTTCTCCTTTTTTGAAATGCAGATGCAATTCTTTTGACTTTTCAGGACCGTATTTTTGCTCCAGTTGTTCTGTATGATATTCTAGATCGATAAAAGGCACTTTGTATTCCTGCGCCACTAATCTGACTTGTAACGGGTATTCTCCGTGAGTAGGTACCAAAACACCTTTTTCGTTGAAGTTACGTCTTGCTATAGAAGTAAGCAGTACGGGTATTGCTCCCTTTTCCCTGCCCTCTTTTACAAACTTTATTAAGTTATACCGATAAGCAGTATTTGGGTTTGTATATCGCGTGGAATCGTTTATTTTTTCGTCGTTGTGGCCAAATTCTATAAAGACATAATCTCCTTTTTGAAGTTTATTATAAATAGAATCCCAGCGTTTTTCATTGATGAAGCTTTTGGTACTGCGACCATTAACGGCTTTGTTTTCAACCTTGATATTATCTTTAAAAAAAGGCTGTAATACCTGCATCCAACCGTGTTCAGGATTACGATCCGGGTTTTGTTTACTGGCCATAGTAGAATCGCCAATACCATAAAGCGTTGTTTTTTGAGCAAAGCTAAAGAAGGAAATCAAGACGAAAACTAAAATATATTTTTTCATTTGTAATGTTTTTTTTTACCGCAAAGGCACAAAGATTTACGCAAAGTTCGCAAAGCTTTTTTAACGCAAAGGGCACTAAGGTTTACGCAAAGATTAGCAAAGTTTTTAATTCATTTCATTCTTTAAGTTCACAAAGCTTTGCGTTCTTTGCGGTTAAATTCAACACAAAACTTGAAACTTGAAACCTGAAACAAAACAAAGCTATAACAAACCTTTTTATTTCGCCGCTGAAGGAACTGTTGCTCTTTCACCTATAACAACTTCATTCATTAAAACGTTCTCTGCATTTTCGCTTGAAATAGCATTCTTTGCCCATTTGATTTCGATGTTGTTCAACGAAATGTTTTTGATTTTTTTATCCGGGAATCCCTGAATCACAATTCCGGCAGCTGATGCTTTGTTACACGTAATATTCGAAAAAGAAATATTTTCAATTTGAGACTGATGTCCTTTGCCTTCGCCATGATAATTAGCGGTGATGTAAATACAATCCTCGACTTCGCCTAATTGTATATTCCGAACAAAAATATTTTTTATAAAGCCACCTCTGTCGGCATTGGTTTTCAGGTAGATTCCTCTTTTGAGATAGCCTCCTGTTTTACAATTTTCGACAAAAACATTTTGTACACCCGCCGACATTTCGCTGCCAATAACCACACCGTGTAATCCTTTGAAATTACAGTTTCTAATGACAATATTTTCGCTTGGCGTTGCTGCATTGGCTCTTCCTTCGTCGTCACGTCCTGCTTTGATTGCTACATTATCGTCGCCATTATCAAAAGTCACATTTTCTATTAAAACATCTTTGGCATATTCCGGATCAATACCGTCATTGTTATGATTTAATGATTTATAACTAATTCCGCGAACGGTAATACTCTGCGATTGCAATAAATGCAAACACCAAAAAGGAGAATCCTCGATACGAATATTTTCGACCAGAATGTTTTTACATTTAAAAAACTGAATCATTTGCGGACGCAAAAAATATCCTTTTCCAAGTTTTCTGTCTGCTAACGGAACCTTATTATGATTCATATCACGGCTGAGGTTTTTGCCCTCGTTTTCTTTGGCTTTAAAGCTTTTCCAGGTCTTTCCTCCTTCTCCATCAAGAGTTCCTTCGCCTGTAATGGCAATATTTTCGCAATCGTAAGCATAAATCAACGGACTGTAATTATAGACCATTGTACCTTCCCAACTGGTTAAGACCATTGGTAAATAATCATCGGGATTATCACTAAATTTAATTCTAGCACCTTTTTCAAGCTTCAGATTAACGTTGCTCACAAAATGAATCGGGCCGTTGATTTTATAAATTCCTTTTGGAACAATGATGGTTCCGCCTTTGTTCTTTTTGCACAATGCCATCGCCTTATCAAAAATTGCTTTATTATTGGTAAGGGAATCACCTTTGGCTCCTAATTTTGCAATATTTATTTGGTACGAAGGAATAACAGGCAACTGAATCCTATTGACAATTTCGTTGACTTTATCGCCTGGGAAATTATTATTCTGAGCAAAACTGAGGCAGGAAATCAGTAAAAGAAAGAGGTATCTGAAATTCATATTTTTTGTTTTTATCTAAAACTGGAAGTTTTAATTTGTTATATACTTTGCACGCAATCTTGTCATTCCGTAGGAATCTCATCCTTCAGTGATTTGCGTTTGCTGAGATTCCTCCGGAATGACAAACTTTGTGTTGAAAAAAAATTAAACGCACAACTTTATACGCAATCTTGTCATTCCGTAGGAATCTCATCGTTCGGTGATTTACGTTTGCTAGGATTCCTCCGGAATGACAAACTTTATGTAATGCTATTAACACTAATATTACTTTTTATACCAATTCGGAATAGTGTCTTTTAATATATTCTCTATCGAATATTTTTCGGCTTCTGTTTTAGAAAGCTGATGCGACCAGGAAACTCTTTTGGCTGGCTGAAAACCTTCGCCTTTGCAATTGTATTCGGCATAAAAGGTGTTTTTCTCAGCAGCTGGTTTCGACCAGTTTTCCCAGCCTTCCGGTTTTATTTGTTTTCCCATTTCACAATTGATGAAAACGGTTTTGGCATAAATCCGCCATGGTCTTCCTAAATAAACTTCGCTTGCCAAAGGGTTTGCTGTCAGTTTGCAATTTTTAAAAACAAATCCAAAAGCGGTTCCCTGTGGAGTTGAAGCTGCAGTGATGTAAGAACTTTTGATACTGTGAATGGTACAGTTTTCGAATAAAGCTGTGGCACTTCCGAAAATAAAATCGGTTGTCCCTTCGATATAACAGTCTTTAAAATATTGTTTTGAATCTTTACCAGACAAATACAACGTATCCTGATTTCCTAAAATAATACAATTTGAAACCAGGGCGCGATTAGCGACAAGTGATAAAGCAATCGCTTGCCCATTGTCTCCAGAAGTGTTTTTTATAGTCAGATTCGAAGCCGAAAAATCTTCGCCTTCTACCAATAATGTTGCTGTATAAAAAGTACTGTTTCGCCCTAAATTGATTTTAGAAAAATTATCATCAAAGGTAATAATGGTGTTAGCTGTGCTTTCTCCAATTAAATTCAAATGCGTGTTCCATTCGGGAACTCTTACTTTTTCTGTATAGATTCCGCTTTTGATAAAGATGGTAACCTTTTCATACGGAAAAGACGGCGAAGCATTTATGGCGTCCTGTATTTTGGTGAAATCACCGGAACCATCTTGTGCAACAGTAAAATAATTTTCCTTTTTTTTATTGGAATTTTGGGCATTCATCCCAAAAGAAACTACCAATAACAATAAAATTATCCTTTTCATTTTTAAATTTATTTTGTAATTCTAAACCAGTCAATAGCAACATTACCAGAGTCATTGGTCACTTTCGGGCTCAATGCAAAAAAGCCCATTTTGGCTCCAATCCATTTTCCTTCTTTGGATTTGAATTCATTCCCAATTGGCTGATAATTTTTGTCATCTGTACTGTAGAAAAAACTACAGATTCCACCTTTATTCACTTTTACTCTAAGGTAAATGGTGTTGTTAACAATTGCTACAGCCTTTGTTTCAGTTTCTTTAATTTCATTATCAAAAGTTCCTGTCTTTTGGCTTAAAAATAATTTTCCGTTATCACTTTTTAAAGACAGACAACTATAATCTAATCCCATGATTATCAATCCTGTTGATTCACCATTGATTCTGGAGTTGAAAGTCATTTTGGCGGTAGCCGTAAACTCTTCAGCAGGGAATTTTTGCAAAAGCATATTGGGTAAATCAAAAATTCCTTTAGCCTCTTTTGGAAGTGGAAGACAATACAAATTGAAATAGCCTAAACTTGTCGGGAATCCCCAATTGGTTTGTGTGTTTGCCTGCCATTGCCATTGTAAGCCTAACTTTGGAGCATTAAATTCATCCGAATCTGCCGGAGTTTCTATTGGATACGTTTTACCAACGTTTGGCTTTTTATGAGTCGTAACCGGTTCGCCTATTCCGTTTTTATCAGCATCTACGCCCATTATTGGCCAGTCATTCTGCCATTTCATAGGCTGCAGATGCGCTATTCTGCCGTAAGCACCTTTGTCCTGAAAATGAATAAACCAATCTTCGCCAGTTTGCGTTTGCACCCATGCTCCCTGATGTGGTCCGTTTATATTCGATTTTCCCTGTTCAAGAACTTTTCTTTTCTCGTAAGGGCCAAACACATTTTTAGATCGCATTACAGTTTGCCAGCCTGTTGCAACACCACCAGCCGGCGCAAAAACGTAATAATAATTGTTGCGTTTGTAGAATTTAGGGCCTTCAATAGTACCTTCGTCTTCATGTCCGTCGATGATCATTACAGCATCATTGTTTGCAATTGTTCCTTCGGCATTCATGGTGCAAACGACCAGTAACGTTTTAATCTTAGCGCGACTTCCAGCGAAAGCGTGAACCAAATATACTTTGCCATCATCATCCCATAACGGACTAGGGTCAATAAGCCCCGCTCCTGCTTTTACCATCACCGGTTCCGACCATGGCCCTTCGGCTTTTTGGGCTTTAATCATATAAATACCAAAATCCGGATCGGGGTAATAAATATAAAATTCATTATTATGAAACGTAATGCTGGGTGCCCAAACCCCATTGCCATGCTGTACTTTATCAAAAGTTTCAACAGGAATTTGTTTTGGAAGCGCATGCCCAATAATTTTCCAGTTTACTAAATCCTTAGAATGCAAAATAGGTAATCCCGGAATGTTGTTAAAAGACGATGCCGTCATGTAAAAATCATCCCCAACCCTTACCACATCCGGATCCGAATAATCTGCGTGGATAATTGGG
This sequence comes from Flavobacterium hydrocarbonoxydans, assembly GCF_009789235.1. Taxonomy (GTDB): domain Bacteria; phylum Bacteroidota; class Bacteroidia; order Flavobacteriales; family Flavobacteriaceae; genus Flavobacterium; species Flavobacterium hydrocarbonoxydans. The sequence goes on from NZ_WSTB01000001.1 coordinate 40,988, forward strand.
TTGGTATAGGTTCCGTTTCCATTATCTGAAACCCAGCCTTGCGAAACAAAAGGTTTCTCCTGTGCAGTATTCTTTTGCACAAGCAGGAAAAATAGAAAAAGAAAAATACTATTATATTTCATTCTAAAATTACTTTCAAATTATCTGTTTAGTTCTAAAGCTGCCAAAATAAAAGGTCCGGTTGCCTTAGGATCATTGTCTTTTTTTCTTTCGTTTACGTAATATTCGTATGAACCATCACGATAAGGCTTTCCTCCTAAACCAGCTACCTGGCAAGCCTGAGTTAATGTAATTCCGCCATCAGCATCTACTTTTGTAATCAATTTTGTAGTTAATCCATCAAAAGCTTTGTTGGCCAATTTTTTATATTTTGAAGGTAAATAACCTTTATTCGCACCTTTTGCAAAAGCATAAGCAAACATAGAAGAACCTGATGCTTCCAGATAATTTCCTTCTTTACCGCCTTTGTCAGTAACCTGATACCAAAGTCCTGATTTGTCCTGATATTTGGCAAGTGCCTCCGAAACATTATTTAGATATTTAACCAGTTCTTTTTGCTTTGGATGGTCTTTCGGGAAGTAATCCAAAGCATCTACAAGTGCCATGGCATACCATCCTAACGCTCTTGACCAGAAGTTTGGAGAATTACCCGTTACTTTATCTGCCCAGGGCATCGCTTTGCTTTCGTCCCAGCCGTGGTACAATAAACCTGTTTTTGGATCTGTTGCATGCAACTGAATTTGTTCAAACTGTTTGGCAACATCAACCAGATTTTTTCCATCTTCAAAAGTAACCGTGTATTGTGCATAAAAGGGTTCGCCCATGTACAAACCGTCTAACCACATTTGGTTTGGGTAAATTTGTTTGTGCCAGAAACCACCACTATTGGTTCGGGGCTGTTCTGTTAATTGCTTGCGTAACAACTGTAGTGCTTTTAGGTATTTCTCTTCTTTGGATGTTTCGTAAATCGCAAACAACAATCGGCCGGCAACCACCATATCGATATTGTATTTGTCTAATTCGTAGGTTTTTATAGTTCCGTCTTCCTGAACCAAAGTATCTACATAATCCCTAACATAAGCGACATATCTTGGATCTGGATTTACTTTATTTAATTCTTCAATCGCATGCAAAACCAGGCCGTGAACATAATCCCATTTTGGTGCTTTAGAATCGTCGATCATATAGGATTTCTCATGTCTTTTCATCAATGTTAAAGCCATTTTATCTGACCATTTGGCATTTTTAGAAATGATTATTTCTTTATTGGCAGGTTCTTGTGAGACCATTTTACAACTTGTAAAAACCATGAAACACATTACTATTACGGATATAAACGATTGCTGTTTATTATTTTTCATATTAAATGTAATTTTAAATTTCTATTTGTCTAATTCTACTGCGGCCAGAATAAATGGCCCAAGTCCGTGAGAATTATCAGTTTTTATTTTTTCATTGATATAATATTCATACGAACCATCACGATAAGGATTTCCTCCTAATCCGGCACTGGCACAGACTTGTGTGATGTGTATTTCGCCGTCAGGATCTACGGTAATTAGTTTTTGAGTTATCCCATCAAAACCTTTCTCAGCCAGTTTTTTGTATTTAGAAGGCAAATAGCCTTTATTAACCCCTTTTGCAAAAGCATAAACAAACATTGCCGAACCAGAAGCTTCTAAATAATTACCTTCTTTTGATCCGGTATCTGTAACCTGATACCACAAACCTGATGGATCCTGAAATTTGGCAACCGCTTCTGAAATTTCATTCAGGTATTGAATCAGCTCTTTTCTTTTTGGATGATTCTTTGGAAAATAATCCAAATCATCGACCAAAGCCATCATATACCAACCAATAGAACGCGACCAAAAGTTTGGTGAAGTACCCGTTTCTTTATTAGCCCAGGGCATTTGTTTGCTTTCGTCCCAGGCGTGAAAAAGCAATCCCGTTTTTTTATCAATCGTATGTTTTTGAACCTGTTCGAATTGAAGCGCAATATCATTCAAATCTTTTCCTCCATCAAATTCTACCGTATAACGTGCATAAAATGGCGTTCCCATATACAAACCGTCGAGCCACATTTGGTACGGATATATTTTTTTATGCCAAAATCCTCCTGAATGGGTTCTGGGATGTGTTTCTAACTGCTTTCTTAACGTTTTAATGGCTGTCAGATACCTTTTATCATTTGTTTTGGAATACAAATCGAAAAGCATTTTTCCCGCATTAATATTGTCTATGTTGTAATCTTCTAATTTATAATTCAGGATTTCCCCAGAATCATTAATAACCGTTTCAGCATACTCTTTGATATAAGCTGCATAAATAGGGTTGTTTGTTTTTTTGTATAAATTCTCGAAAGAAGTCATCACTAAACCCAGTTTATAATCCCATTTGGGTTTTTCGTTATTGTCAATTTGACGGGCCTGAGGAGCTCTTTTTATAATAGAAAGTGCCATTCGCTCCGACCATTTTAAGTCTTTATGAATGATGATTTCATTCTTTGCCTTTTCCTGAGAAAATCCCTGAAAACTCATTAATATTGCAAAACCAATCGATAAAACAACAATCCAATATCGTAACTTTATAGTATAATTAGCCATAAATATAAAATTACATTTTTCCTTTTTTGTTCAGTACTTCTAATTTTTGGTCTAAATATTTAACAAAATCTTCCTGCGATTTTATTCCGTCTTTTTCCTGTTCCCAGGCACCTAAAAGATAAAAAGAATTTGATTTTGTACTTGGTTTAAAAACGATTAAATAATCTAAATCAGTATCGGCAACATTCTCAACCGAACTTACTTCATAAAAAATTGCCATTCCTAATTTATCCGGCACAAGAGATTGTGTACCGTAAGTTGCCAGATAAGCCCATTTTTTATTTTTACTTTCCTTTTTAAATAATTCGGTGTTTTTTTGTTTTACGATACCCGTACAAATCCCGCTTATTTCTTTTGAAGCCTGAATTGTATGTTTGGTATATAGATCGTCCGGTTTGATTGTTAATTCAGAAGTAAAATCGATTTTATCCGAAGCTGTTTTCCATCCAAAATAATTAATTTTTACTTTTGATTCTTTGGTCGAATTTTCAACTTTTGCAATCGTAGAATCTACTTCGTAAAAATGCAGTTTTTCATTATTAAGATAACGATCGATTGATCCGATTCCGATTCCTTTTCCTGCTTTTAAAATATCTGCACCCCAATCGCTCATTTCGTGATACGAATCGAAATTATCCTGACCAACTTTTGGCAAAACAATCGCCGAAGTTTTCTTTCCGAAAATATCAATAGCATTTCTCCAGTCTAAATATAATCGGTATCCAATGCGGTTGTTCTCCCAGCCCGGCCCTTCGTAGCGAATATCAAACGAATGATCCGTGTGTTCAGGAGCCAGTTTTAACTGCTCTACATTGTTAAAAGTGGTTCCTCCGATGTATTTGCGATTCTCCCATTTTCCATCCGTTTTTACTGAAATTTCTGCGTATGTTTTTGCCGTTTTTATATCATATTTTTGAGCATTGACAGCTGTAAAACCTAATAAAAATAAGGATGCAATTTTAATTTTTGTTTTCATTTTAATTTATTTTAAAAATTTTATCTAAAAAACCTGTGGTGTAAAGAACAGTTTCATGTAACCAAGGCTGAAAAAACCAAAAAGAATGTGACGAATCTTTAATAGTATGTACCTCATTGTAGATTTTATTTTGATTTAAAATCGTAATCATATCATCGCGCCCTGCATGAAATCTTTTGATGCTACTGTTTATAAAAAGCACAGGTGGCGTATTTTTATCTGTATGGTTCAAAGCCGAAGCAGATTTCCAGATTTCCGGTTTTTCTTCGTAAGAACCATTGAGCCAGAATGCAGCCATTTTGCCTTCAGATGATTCGGGATGTTTAAAAGCTAAAATTCCATCTATATTGATAATTGCCTGTACTTTTGAAGTTGATTTACTTTTGAAAGTAACCTCTTCAAAATCCGGATTTTCATTTGTTGTACCAATCAAAGCTGCCATTTGACCTCCCGAAGAACATCCTAAAACGGCAATTTTGTCTGGATCTACATAGAACTTCTCGGCATTATCTTTTATAAATTTAATAGCATTTTTTACATCTATAACTCCTTCAGGATATTTTGCTTCTAATGATAATTTGTATTCAACTGGAAAACAAGAATAGCCTTTCAGTGCTATTTGTTCCGCCAGAATGTGCATCTGCTTTTTATTTCCTGATCGCCATCCACCACCATGAATGAGGATAACGGCTGGATTTGTTTTTTTATTTTTATTAAAAAAAGCATCTAAATGTAAAGCTCTATTTTGATTTTGACTGTAAATTATATCATTAATCTGCGTAATCGCTTTATCATTTTGCTTTTGGGCAATTGTTATAAAAGGATATTTAGTGATTAATTTAGTATAAACGTTTTTTTCTGTATAAGAAGTATCTATGCTAAAATTGCTTTGAGCAAAAAAAGCATTTGTAAAAACGAGCAGCACAATTAAAAACAATTTTTTCATTTGCAGCGAACTAATTTTAGTTAAGAAAGGAGTTTGAAAAATACTTTCAAACTCCTTTTTAACTAACTCAAAAAAACACTTCTTAAAAAACTTTACTCACTAATTAATATCCAGGATTTTGAGGAAAATCTTTATTTTGATTTAAATCTAATGCTGATTGTGGTATTGGTCTTAAAATTTTAAGAGCCCCATCTACACCAACAAAATTAGCCTCTTCAATTTTATAATTATGAGCAGAAGCTCTTGCTACAAGAGTTCCTGTACGTTTCAAATCGGCCCAACGTTTGTACTCTCCTAATAATTCTCTACCTCTTTCGTCAAGAATATAATCAATATTAAACTGTGCTGCGGTAGCATTTGCAACTCCAGCTCTTTTTCTAACTTCGTTTAAACGAGCTAAACCAGTTGTTGGATTTCCAGCTTTTAGATAGGCCTCAGCAGCTACTAAATAGGTCTCTCCCAGCCTTGCCAAAATAATATCTCTTGTACTTACATTTCCTGTACTTGTAGGAGTAGTTGGGTCCGGATCATCGAATTTCTTAACTGGAATAGTTGTATAATCAAAGTTTTTAATCAATGTATATTCTGCAGCATATTCTCCCCAAGGATGATACTCGAAATCTGTTGATTTTCTTGATTCGTTTGCTGTTTCCCAAGCTAATCTGTCTGCTGGTGTAAACCATTTAGGCTCATAAAAATCTTTAATTTTTAAGTTGGTTTTATCAGCAACTCTAAAAAAGTCATAATAATTTGCGTATATCTCGGTCATAAAAGTAGCTTCCCATCTTTTATCTCCTTTTTCATATAAACCTAAAGCATAACCTGTAGGCAATAAATTATAACTTCTTAATGGCGAACCACCTTTAGTTTCGCTACCACCTAAATAAGAACTGAAATAATAAAATTGATTGTTACCTAAATTTTGAGGATCAGTACTTGTTGAATTTTTATCATATTGAACAGAGAAAATAGTCTCTGCATTCAAATCGTTTCCTGGTTTGAATAATTGATCGAAAGCAATATTTAATCCCTGTCCTGCGATAGCGGCATCAGCATAAGAAGCAGCTTTAGTAAAATCGGCAGCAGTACCAAAAGTTTCGTACCCTCTGGTTAAATATACTTTTGCTAACAAATCGTTTACAGCTCTTTTGTTTACTTTTCCGCTTGTAGCGTAAGCATCTGTTCCAACATTGGCTAATGCTTCATCTAAATCAGCAATAATCTGATTGTAAACTTCTTCGGCAGAATTTCTTGTAAAAGATAAAATAGGACTTGTTACATGTTCGTTAACTATTGGCACACCTCCGTAATTTTGCACTAATAAAAAGTAAGCACTAGCTCTCAAAAATTTAGCTTCACCAACCAAAACGCTAACATTTGCATTTTGCTCTGTAACGGTTGAGTAATATACCGTTTTATTTACAGATTGTATTAGCTCGTAACAAGATTTATACAAAGGTCCAATTTCTGAAGAAGAAGGAACTAACTGAGAATATTGACTTAAACCCGCTGGCTCAGGAGTTCTTCCTTCAGCATACATATCTGTCCCTGATTCAAAAATCCAGGGTGCACCACCGTAAATACCTTTTAGCCAGGCATAATTTGTATTAACTAATAATTGAAAACCTGATGCCGTCTTATAGGTTTCATCTGCTGGAACTGCAGAACGGCTATCTTCTTCGATATAATCACTACATGAACTAAAAGCAGTAACAATTATTCCTAAAATTAATATTATTTTTTTCATTAGATCTTTTTATTAAAATTTAACACTTAATCCCAATTGGGTCGTAATAGATGCTGGACGGTTTACACCAAAAGAAGAACCTGCCCATTCTGGGTCGTATCCGTCAAAATCAGTAAATACAAATGGATCTAAAACGTTTACATAGATTCTGAAGTTACTCATTTTTAATTTTTTAAGTAAATCAGATTTCAAAGTGTATCCAAGTGAAATATTTTTAATTTTTACATAAGAAACATCTCTGTAAAAAGCAAAATTAGAACCCCAGAACGTGCCTGCACCTAAACCTGCTGGCCCTGGACGTGGATTAGAATTAGAAGCATTTGCCTCTATACCCGTACCATTTGTTGGGATAAAATAATCCATTTTAATTTTCTGACGACCTCTATCTGTCACGTCAGCAAAGTTATCATGAAAACTACTTAAAACAGTTTGTCCCTGACTTGTTAGCACTGAAAAGTTAAAATCGAACTGACCCACTGTCAATCTGGAGTATAAACTTCCCTGCCAATCTGGATTTGCATTCCCAATTACTGTTCTGTCATCCTGGTTAAATTTACCATCTCCGTTTAAATCCTTTGGTTTTGCCTGTCCTGGAGCCTGACCGTACGAAGCCGCTTCTGCTGCCTGACTTTCCTGCCAAACACCATCAAACACATAATTGTAATTTGGTCTTAATTCAGAACCTAAGATCAAGGTATTACCTATATCACTTACTTTATCCTGACCGTAAATTGACTCTAATTTATTTACGTTTTTAGTAAAGGTAAAAGTCGTTTCCCAGGTAACATTGTTTGATTTAATATTTTTAGTAGTCAATAAAACTTCAACTCCTTTATTACTCACAGAACCTACGTTTGAAATTGTTCTATCCCAACCTGATTCAAGAGGCAATTCCTGCTCATAAATCAATTTATCAGATAATCTGTCATAAACATCTACACTACCTGTAATTCTGTTTCTTAAAAATCCAAAATCAAGACCTACGTTGAACTCTCTCGTTTTTTCCCAGGTTAAACTTTGATTAGCAAGAGTACCTGATCTCCATCCTGGTACTACTGTACTACCATTAGCGTAAAATGTTTGTCGATCTAATAAGGCTTGTGAAGTGTAAGGCTGTACATTATTATTACCTGTATAACCAATACTTGCTCTTAATTTTAAGTCAGAAACGGTTTCGTTGCTATCTAAAAATGCCTCTTTACTAATTTTCCATCCTAATGCTAACGAAGGAAAACTTTCCCATTTAACACCTTCAGCCAATACAGAAGCTCCATCCCATCTGTTCGAAGCTGTCAATAAATATTTGTCTCTGAAAGCATAATTTACACGTACTGCATAAGAACTTAAAGTATTTCTAGCAAATGATGATCTTACATTATAACTTGACTGAACACCAGAACCAATATTATCTACACCCGTATCAAAAGGTTGTGTGGTAGAGTACAAATAAGATGATTCGTCTGTATTAGAGTACAAACTTTGTAGCAACAAAGCGCTTACATCGTGTCCGCCATCAAAAGAATGTTTCAAATCGATTTGATTATCCCAGGTATAATTGAAATTATCATAATTTTCTAATGAAGAAGAATTTTTGTTATTTAATTTAACACCTTCGTTCGATAGAGCTCCATAAGCTGTTCCATTAACCTGATTTACAATTCCTGCAGCAAAAGTAGTTTTCAATGATAACCATTTTAAAGGCTGATATTGAAAAAATACATTTCCAACAGTTTGCCAGCTTTTTTCGGTTTGAGATGAATTTGCAATTTCAACCAACGGGTTCACACTACTTGTTTTGTTTACAGCCCAGGAACCATCAGGATAGGTTAATTTTCCAGGTAAGAAAAACTCCTGACCAATTAATTCATTACCATTAGCATCTACAGCCCAAGGTGACATTAATGGACTTAACCTGAAAGCTTCCTGCATAGCTAAATCACTACCTAATTGGGATTCAACACGTGCAACTGTAATATTAGCACCAGTAGAAAATTTATCATTTATTTTATGATTCAAACCTAATTTAAAGGTATATTTATCTGTTGCGTCATTTTCGATTAGTCCCTCATCGCTTTGAATACCAAAGCCTAAATTGTAACTCAAACCAGAATCTGAACGTCCTGAAATATTTACATAATTATTTTGAGTCATCCCTGGTTTCAATACTGCATCATACCAATCATAGCTATAACCTGCATTGGCTCTTGATACTAATAATGGACTTTGATTTCCAGCCAAAGTTGCCAATTGAGCCGGAGTCTGAGTTAAAGGCGTAGCACTCATATAAGCCACCTGATGAAATTTCCACCATTCTGCACCCGACATCATTTCCGGTAATCTTGCTGCTGTTTTTGTACCATAAGAAGTTTCTAATGAAACATTAATACCAGATTTTGCCGAAGAACCACTTTTAGTAGTAATGATGATAACACCACTTGCTCCTCTTGATCCGTAAATAGCTGCTGAAGAGGCATCTTTTAAGACATCCATTCTGGCAATATCCTGTGGATTCAAAAAGTCGATTCCGTCTGTTGGAACTCCATCTACAACGTATAACGGACCAGAACCTTCCTGTAAGGAATTGTTTCCTCTAATTACCACATTAAATCCATCACCCGAACGTCCAGAAGAAGAACTAATCTGAACCCCTGGCGTACTTCCCTGAATTGCTTCTAATGGGCTTAAAACGTTTCTTTCTGTAATTGTTGCAGAACTAATAGTACTCACAGCTCCTGTCAAATCGCTTTTCTTAACTGTACCATATCCTACTACTACCACCTCGTTAAGTGCATTTGAAGCTTCAGAAAGCGTAACATTTACTTTCGATTTTCCTGCTACACTTACTTCTTGTGTCTGAAAACCCAAATAGCTAATTACTAAAATGGCTTTGCTACTTGATACATTTATTTTAAAGCTTCCTTCGAAATCAGTCGAAGTTCCGTTTTTAGTTCCTTTTTCAAGAATATTCACACCTGGTAACGAAAGACCAGTCACATCCGTAATTTTCCCTTCTATTGCAGTCGATTGCGCATACATTGTATTGCCCAACAGGAAGTTCAGGAAAAATAAAAATACAAGATTGTATTTTGTTTTTTTCTTTAATAGTTGTTTAATGTTCATAGTTTGTTTTTAATGGTTTGGTTAAATGATAGTTTTAGTTTTTAATTTTGAATCGATTCTATTTTTTTGTCATTGATATAGGTATTTATAAATTTTATGTCTTTTACATTTTTAAGGGAATACACCGAGTCCACTTTTTGAATTACCACATTTTTAAGTGTAATGTTGGTTATGGGAGATTCTTTGTAACCAAGGGCTAAGACGCCAAATTTCCCTCCGTTTTGAACAGTAATATTTTCAAGATATACGTTTCTGATGGTGGGTATAAAATTTCCCGCCTGAGCACCATAAACATCATAAAACATGTTAAGTTTCAGGACACATTCTTTTACAGTTCCAACTTTAAGATTTCGAACATAAATATCTTCTGTAGTTCCGCCGCGTTTAGAATTTGTTTTGATGCGGATTGCCCTGTCAAGATTGGGGCTGTCCATAACACAATTTTCAACAAAAACATTATTGACACCTGCCGAAATTTCGCTTCCCATCACAACACCTCCGTGCCCATCGATCATTTTGCAATTTTGAACAATGATGTTTTTACTCGGAATCCCCACTCGTCTTCCATCAGCATCTCTGCCCGATTTTATGGCAATACAATCGTCACCTGTATTAAAGGTGCAATTCTTTATAATCACATTTTGCGAATATTCAGGATCACAGCCGTCATTGTTAGGACCGTGACTGTTAACTGTAACACCATCAACAATAACATTGTTCGATTTTATAGGATGTAAAACCCAGAAAGGCGCATTAATAATCGTGACCTCTTTTATCAAAACAGTGTTACACTCAAAGAATTCAACGAAATTGGGACGTAAATAATGGCCCTCACCAAAAACTCTTTCGACAACCGGAGTTCCTATTTCGCCCATTTCGACTAAACGATCTCTATTGAGCTTATCCATCTGAGACGGGTTTCCTTTTTCCCAGCCATAGTTTTTACTACCGCACCAAGGCCACCAATTTTCTTTATTTGCCTGACCGTTTAAAATTCCTTTTCCGGTAATGGCAACATTGGTTTTATTTTTAGCATATATAAGAGGAGAATAATTCATTACTTCTGTTCCTTCAAAAGAAGTATGTACTAAAGGATATAATTTTGAATCGGTAGAAAAAAGAATTTCAGCTTTGTCAGCTAAATGTAAATTCACATTACTTTCTAAATGTATAGGTCCTGTTAAAAATTTTCCATCAGGAACTATTACTTTTCCACCTCCATTTTCTGCACAGGCTTTTATTGCTTTTGCAAAAGCAGCTGTGTTTAAAGTTTTTCCATCTGCAATCGCTCCATAGTCCTTTATATTATAATTTTTATTTAAAAACTGAGTTTCAGGAATGCTTTTTACAATTAATTCCATTTTTTTCCACGGATTTGCTTCAGAAGCACCAGAAACTTGTTTTCCACAAGATAAAACCAACATTCCAATTGCACTTAAAATAGCAATAGGTTTTAACGTTATGTACTTATCTATAATCATTTGCGTAGTATTAACTTGTTTTTGAATTAGAATATCAACTTTTATGTAATCGATTACACGAAAGTAAAAAAATAGTTTGAATACACCAAATTAATTTAGAAAAAAATTATATATTTAATTTTTATTACCAAATATAATTACACTTAATGTAAAAAAAGCCATAATTTATTATATTTATAAAATATAAAACGTTGTAGTTTAAAATTAAGGTAATCGATAACAATTTATATTGAATTATATAAAAAAGATGTATTTTTGTCAACAAACAATCAAAACCAATTTTTCGAATGAGCGAAAAAATAACCATTTATGACATTGCCAAAAAGCTCAATATCACGGCTGCAACAGTTTCAAGAGCTTTAAACAATAATCCAAAAATAAAAGAAAGCACACGTGAGCTGGTTATTAAAACCGCTGAGTCAATGAACTATAAGCAAAACAAACTGGCTTTAGCATTAAAAAGTGGCCGAAGTAATAATATAGGTGTTATTGTTCCTCGTATTGATAGTAACTTTTTTGCTTCGGTAATCCGTGGAATTGAAGAAGAACTTCAGCCACACGGTTATCAGGTAATCATCTGCCAGACTCATGAAGATCCTAAAAGAGAAAACGAAAATCTTTATACCTTAATAGATGCTCAGGTAGATGGTATATTAATGTCGGTAACCGATGTTACTCCTGACAATGACAAAGCTTTTCATAATGTGCTGGAAAAAAATGTTCCTTTGATCTTTTTTGACCGAAGCAGACACATTGAAGGTGTTAGTTCTGTAACCATCAATGACTTCAAAGGCGGTTATATTGCTACAAAACATTTGATAAATGAAGGCTGTAGATGTATTGCGCATTTATCAGGAGATCAGTCACTTGATATTTTCAAAAATCGTTTTTTAGGTTACAAGCAAGCTTTGCTAGATAACGGAATGACATTCAATGAAAAATATGTAATTCGTTCCAAAAGTAGTGTCGAAGCCGGAAAAGAAGCTGTTGATATTTTATTACAATTAGATACTCCGCCAGATGCTATCTTTTCGTCGAGTGATTTTGCCGCTTTGGGTGCCATTCAGGAATTAAAAGAAAGAAATATCAGTATTCCGAAACAATTTTGCGTAGCAGGTTTCAGTAACGAACCTTTTACCAAATTCATGGAATTATCTATAACTTCTGTAGATCAGTCTCCGCTAGAAATGGGAAAAATGTCTGCCCGTGTTTTCCTCGAACAAGTAGATAAAACAGATACTATCAAAATCGAGAAAAAAGTAGTTCTGGCACCAGAATTACACATTCGTAAATCTTCGTCGAGAACAAAAACTTAATAATTTTTAAACCATATAAGTGATATAAGTAAATTTATATACGATGCCTATAAAAAAAAGCAGCTCATTTAAGAGCTGCTTTTTAGTTTTGATATGTTTCATTTTTTTTTCCACCATATAAGTGATATAAGTTCATTTTAACTTTGTGTCTATTTTAGAATCAAGCTTAAAATTTAAAAAAGACTAAACTAAAAAGCAGCTCTTAAATTGAGCTGCTTTTTGGTTTTGATATGTTTCATTTTTTTTTCACCATATAAGTGATATAAGTTCATTTTAACTTTGTGTCTATTTTAGAATCAAGCTTAAAATTTAAAAAAGACTAAAACTAAAAAGCAGCTCTTAAATTGAGCTGCTTTTTGGTTTTGATATGTTTCATTTTTTTTTCACCATATAAGAGATATAAGTTCATTTTAACTTTGTGTCGATTTTAGAATCAAGCTTAAAATTTAAAAAAGACTAAAACTAAAAAGTAGCTCTTAAATGAGCTGCTTTTTAGTTTTAGTCATAGTATATTAAATTAACTTATATGACTTATATGGTAAAAAAAATCATAAAGAAACTCCTCTTTTCCATGGAATAAAATCGTTTTGGTTTAAAAGGGCTGCTTTGGTTTTGATTGTTCCGCTGGCGATGTCAATAATAAATTCAAGCATTTCATCGGCCATTTCATCTATTGATTTTTCTCCAGTGATAATTCCGCCTGTATCAATATCGATAATATCAGACATTTTTTTAGCCAAATCAGTATTAGATGAAATCTTAACAACTGGCGCAATAGGGTTTCCTGTTGGAGTTCCTAAACCTGTTGTGAACAAAACCATATTGGCACCTGAACCCACCATTGCAGTAGTACATTCTACATCGTTTCCTGGTGTACATAATAAGGTAAAACCTGGCTCATTAATATATTCTCCATAATCATAAACGCCTACAATTGGAGAAGTTCCTCCTTTTTTAGCAGCGCCAGCAGACTTCATTGCATCTGTAATCAAACCGTCTTTTATATTTCCTGGAGATGGATTCATATCAAATCCTGACCCGGCATCAACAACCGTTTTTTCGTACCATTGCATCAAATCCAAGAAACGTTTTCCATCTTTGTCATCCACACAACGATTTACCAACTCTTGTTCAACACCACATAATTCTGGAAATTCAGAAAGAATGGTTGTTCCTCCCAAAGCAACCAAATGATCCGATAACACACCTAATGTAGGATTAGCCGAAATCCCAGAAAAACCGTCTGATCCACCACATTCTAAACCAATTCTTAATTTAGATAATGGCGCAGGAGTTCTTTTTATTTCGTTTGCTTTTTTGATTGCTTCAAAAGTATCTTTTACAACACTGCTCAACATAGCTTCAATAGTCCCGATTTGCTGTTGGTCGTAAATCAAAACCGGCTTTTTACTGTTTGGATTTATTTCATCCAAAGCATCTTTAAATATCTGAATCTGAAGATTCTGACATCCTAAACTTAAAACTGTTGCACCCGCCACGTTTGGATTGTTTACATAACCCGCCAGTAATTTAGCCAGACTGTGCGAATCCTGACGAATTCCGCCACAACCGCCCTGATGCGTAATAAATTTTACTTCAATATTATTGAACAAGTTAGCATCATTTGAAGCCGCTTCATTTCCAGTCCCTCCTGTTTCAGATTTCACCAAAGAACGAAGTAATAATTGATAATCGTTTTCTTTAGGTTTCATCAATTCTTTCTCAAAAATATCTTTTAGAATTTCAATATTTCTGTTTTCACAAAAAACCAAAGGAAAAAACAACCAGACATTCTCAGTCCCTACCTGCCCATCTTCTCTGTGATAGCCCAAAAACGTTCTGTCTTTCCATTTATCAATATTAGGCGCTGTCCAGCCAATCGTTTCCGTTTTTCCGGTTACTTTGTCGCTTTCGTGTTTTACATTCAAAGTCGAAAGTAAGCCGCCTTTTTCGATTCTAGCACTGGCTTTTCCAACCAAAACGCCATACATAATGATTCTGTCTCCTACATTAAAAGGAACCATTGCGATCTTATGTTTCATTTTCACATCAGACTCAACAACAATTGATTCTCCTTCAAAATCAATCACTTCGCCTGCTGTAAGATTCACCAAAGCAACTGCTACATTATCGGTTGGGTGAACTTTTATTAGTTTTTTTTGCGTTGCCATAACCTAAACTTTCTGAGTTGTATTTATTTTTGTTTGAAAATTGGCAAAACCTTTTTCAATTCCGTTTGCATCAATTTCTTCTAATGCCAATGCAATTGCCTCTGTTAATCCTGAAATTTCGGTTAAATCTTCGTCCCAGAAACTTTTGTTTTGCAAAGTGAGTCTTGCTATTTTATTATAATCGTCTGATGTCCAAAGCCCTTTGAAGAAGCTTACAATATCTTCGCTATCATTAACCGGCAAATCTGCACCGTTCCAGGTTCCTTTATAGAAACGAATCAAAGCTGCAAATGCAAAGGTTAAATGAACCGGAAGCTTACCTTTTGCATCAACATAACCTGTTAAACTTGGCAAGACACGAACTTTGAATTTCGAAATCGAATTTAATGCAATCGATGACAATAAATGTTTGATAAATGGATTTCTGAAACGGTCTAAAATCTCTTCAGAGAAACTCGTTAATTCAGCTTTATCCATGTTCAATGTTTCGTTGATTTCCTCAAAAACAGCTTTATTTACGAACCCTCCGGTAAAAGCATTATCAACGGTTTCTTTTACGGTTTCATTACCATAAAGCAATGAAAACGGAACCATTGCCGTGTGCGCACCATTTAGGATTCTCACTTTTCTGGTACGGTAAGGCTGCATATCGGCAACGATTTTGACATCCAAATCAGTTTTATCAAACGGAAGTTTTGCCTTTAATTTATCATCGCCTTCGATAACCCATAAAAAGAAACTTTCGGCGCTTACAATCAAATCGTCTTTATAAGTCAGCTGACTGTTATATTCATCAATTTGATCTTTAGGATATCCTGGTACAATTCTGTCAACCAAAGTATTATGAAATGTACAGCTGTTTACTATCCAAAAAATAAAATCCTGTTCCAGTTTCCATTCGATACAATATTTAAGAATTATTTCTTTTAAAGTATCCGAATTATAATTGATTAATTCACAAGGAATAATCGTTAAACCTTTAGACTCATCTCCGCCAAAATGCTTGAATCTTTCATGCAAAAGAACCGTCAGTTTTGCAGGAAAAGAAGTTGGCGGCGTCATGGTCGGCAAATCAGAAGCCACATATTCGATTCCGGCTTCAGTAGTATTTGAAATGATAAAAGCCAACTCTTCTTCTTTGGCTAAAGCCAAATATTCCTGAAAAGAAGCATAAGGATCAATCGCTTTTACGATATTGGTAATCAGTTCTTTTTCCTGAATTTCCTGTCCTTTTTTTACCCCTTTCATAAAAAGAGTGTACAATCCGTCCTGTTGGTTAATCATGTTTACCAAACCTCTGTCAATAGGCTGGACGACAGCAATTCCGGCATTAAAATCAGCTTCCTGATTTAATTTTTGAAAAGCATATTCTACAAAGGCTCTTAAAAAATTACCTTCTCCAAACTGTACTATTTTTATCGGAAGTTTATTAGAAACTTCTGTATTTGATCTGTTTATTTTTTCCATTATGAAATCTTTAAAGCGTTATAAATAACCACGCTAACCTTATTTTTTTCTTTAAATAAAAAACCGTATTTGACTGTAAATGAAACATTACACTCGCTTATAATTTAAAATTTGCTGTGAGGAATGACAAATTTCATCAACAAGCGTAATGTTCAGTTACAATCTCCTAAAATTCTAAAAAACTGCATGTCAAACAAGGAATGGGTATGGTTATTCCCTATTTATTTTTAATATTTTGAATGATGCTTAAAACATCGCTTACTTTATTTTTTAAACCTTCATAATCTTGTTTCTCTAACAATTCTTTCGAAATTAATTGAGAACCAAGTCCTACACACGTAGCTCCTGCATTTAGCCAGGAAGACAAACTTTCAACCGTAGGATAAACTCCTCCTGTAGGCATAACATTCGTCCACGGGCAAGGTCCTTTTATGGCTTTTATAAACTCCGGTCCGTAGATATCCGCTGGGAATAATTTTACGATTTCGCAACCTAATTCTTCGGCTCTGGCAATTTCGGTAAGTGTGCCGCAACCTGGTGACCATAATACTTTTCGACGATTACAGGCAATGGCTATATCTTCTCTAAAAACTGGTGTTACAATAAAATTGGCTCCTAAACTCATATACACAGAAGCTGCTGCAGCATCAGTAATAGAACCAACTCCTAACATCATTCCTGGTAATTCTGCTAAAGCATATTTGTTTAAAGCACCAAAAACTTCATGAGCAAAATCGCCTCTGCTGGTAAACTCCATTAATCTGGAACCACCATCATAACACGCTTTTAATACTTTTTTACTCACCTCAATATCCGAATGAAAAAATAGCGGAACCATTCCGTTTTCTTTCATCATCTGTGCTACTTCAATTCTTGAATATTTTGCCATATTTATCTTGATACTAATCCGGCAGAGTTTCCTCCAGCCATGTTTTCAACTTCTTTTAAGGTAACCAAATTATAATCTCCAGCGATTGTATGTTTTAAACAACAAGCCGCCACAGCAAAATCTAATGCTTTTTGTTTGTCGTCTTTATATTGAACCAATCCGTAAATTAACCCTCCCATAAAAGCATCGCCACTACCTACTCTGTCAATTACTGGAGTCACTTCCTGAACAGCTGCATTAAAAACAGCTTTTCCATCAAATAAAACACCACCAATTCTTTGATGAGAAGCACTCACCGAATAACGTAATGTTGTTGCCACGGTTTTTAAATTTGGACAAAGCTCATACAACTTTGAATACAAAGCTGGTAACGATTTTTCGTCCTGATAATCCGGATTTACTTTAGGAATTCCCAACATAAAATAAGCGGTATCGATATCTCCTAAAATAACATTGCTATAGTGTAACAATTCTGGCATAACCTCACTTGGAGTCTTACCATATTGCCATAATTTTGATCTGTAATTTAAATCGCATGAAATAGTTAAACCTAATTCATGTGCCACCTGAACTGCTTCCAGACAAGCTTCTGCAGCACTTTGAGAAATTGCAGCCGTAATGCCACTAAAGTGAAACCAGGTAGCGCCTTCAAATACTTTTTTCCAATCAATAGTACCTTTTTGAATCGTTGCCATCGAGCTGTGCGCACGATCATACACCACATTACTTCCTCTGGTTCCGGCTCCGGTTTCTAAATAATAGGTTCCTAAACGTTCTCCGCCGTAAACAATATTTTTAGATTCCACATTCATTTTACGCATTTCCTGTACCGCGCAGGCACCTATTTCATTCTCAGGTAATCTGGTTACGAATTCTGCCTGAATACCATAATTAGCCAAAGATGCACAAACATTAAATTCACCTCCGCCGTAAGACGCTGTAAATGCTTTAGCCTGAGAAAAACGCAAATGTCTTTCTGTTGAAAAACGCAACATTATTTCGCCGAATGCAACTATTTTACTCATATAAATATTTTTTTGCCACAGATTCCAATGATTAAAAAGATTTTAAAACTTTGCGAACCCTGCGTAAATCTTTGTGTCCCGATAGCTATCGGGATTGCGGTTAATTTTTTAATTTAAAATTTAAAATATTCTTTTGCGTTGTTGTACGAAATATCAGCAACCATTTTTCCAATCCATTCCATATCAGCAGGAAGTTCCCCTCTTTGAATTTCATCTCCTAAAAGATTACACAAAATTCTACGGAAATATTCGTGTCTTGGGAAAGACAAGAAACTTCTGGAATCTGTCAGCATTCCTACGAAACAGCTGATCAATCCCATGTTTGAAAGGGCGTTCAATTGTTTTGTCATTCCGTCTTTTTGATCCAAAAACCACCATCCGGAACCAAATTGTACTTTTCCTCTAACGCTTCCGTCGTTGAAGTTTCCGATCATGGTCGCCATCACTTCGTTATCAGCTGGATTTAAGTTATAAATAATCGTTTTTGTCAATTTATCTTTACTATCCAAAGCATTCAAAAACGAAGATAGTTTTTGCGCCTGCGGATAATCGCCGATAGAATCCCAACCGGTGTCAGGTCCTAAAATTCGGTGCATACGGGCATTATTATTTCTTAAAGCACCTAAGTGAAATTGCTGTACCCAACCCAATTCATGATAAGTCTCAGACAAGAAAATTAAAATCGCACTTTGGAATTTTAATGCTTCTTCTGGCGTAATGGTTTGGTTTTCTCTTTTCTTTTTGAAAATTGCAGTTACTTCAGATTCTGTGAAATTTTCAAAATAAATCTGATCTAATCCGTGATCGCTTAATTTGCATCCGTTTTCATTAAAGAACAAGATCCTCTTTCTTAATGCATCACACAAATCAGCGTAAGTATTAATCGCAACACCGGCAACATTTCCAAGCGTATTGATATAATCGTTGTAACCGTCGTTTGAAATTAAAATCGCTTTATCAGGTCTGAAAGCCGTGCTCATTTTAGTTTCAAATGGATTCGCGTTCAACTTTTGGTGAAATTCCAAAGTATCAGTTGGATCTTCGGTTGTACAAACCAGTTCTGCATTTACTTTTTTAAGTAAGTTGCGTGTACTATATTCTGCTGAATTTATTTTAGCCGAAGCTTGTTCGTAAATGCTTTCTGCAGATTTTTCGTTTAATAACTCCGTAATATCAAAATAACGAGCCAATTCAAGATGTGTCCAGTGGTACAAAGGATTACGCATCGTATATGGAACCGTTTTTGCCCAATTTAAGAACTTATCTTTATCAGAACCATTTCCTGTTACAAATTGCTCATTCACTCCCAAAGTACGCATTGCACGCCATTTGTAGTGGTCTCCGTTAATCCAAACCTGAGTGATATTATCGAAAATTTTATCTTCGGTAATAAACTGAGGATTTAAGTGATTATGATAATCAATTATAGGCTGATTTTTGGAATAATTATGATATAATTCCTCAGCGTATTTATTTTCAAGTAAAAAATTATCGTTTATGAAGGTTTTATTTGCGCTCATGATTGTGATAAAATTGAATAATTATTCGTTTGATGGTTTACCAATTGTAGCCAAGATTCCACCATCTACATACAAAATATGCCCGTTGACAAAATCACTTGCTTTTGAAGATAAAAAGATTGCCGCTCCGGCTAAATCGCCCGGATCACCCCATTTTGCAGCAGGAGTTCTACTGATGATAAAATCATTAAAAGGATGCCCGTCAACGCGGATAGGTTTTGTTTGTTCGGTAGCAAAATAACCGGGCCCAATTCCGTTGATTTGAACATTGTATTTCGCCCATTCTGTTGCCATATTTTTAGTCAACATTTTCAGACCGCCTTTTGCAGCAGCATAAGCTCCTACAGTGCTACGTCCCAATTCGCTCATCATCGAGCAAATGTTGATTATTTTTCCTTGTCTTCTGTCAATCATTCCTTTGGCAACATGCTTAGAAACGATAAACGGAGAAACCAAATCAATATCAATTACTTCTTTAAAATCTGCAACTTCCATTTCGATCAACGGAATTCTTTTGATGATTCCAGCGTTGTTAATCAGGATATCTATTGCACCCACTTCGCTTTCGATTTTCGCTACAGCATCCATAACTTCCTGCTCGTTTGTAACATTAAATTTATAACCAACAGCATTAATACCTTCGCTTTTAAGTTCGCTTACTGCATCATCAATTTTTTGTTGAGAAGAGTTTCCGTTTACTACAATTGTAGCTCCCGCCTGACCTAATCCTTTTGCCATTGCCATTCCTAGTCCGTGGGTACTCCCAGTAATAAGGGCAACTTTTCCTTTTATATCAAATAAATTTGTCATGGTTCTTATCTTAAATCTGTGATTTTACAAACATCCATATCTCCATAATCCAGGTTTTCACCTGCCATTCCCCAAATAAAAGTGTAATTGCTAGTTCCTGAACCAGAGTGAATAGACCATGGAGGAGAAATTACCGCCTGATGATTGTTCATCCAGATATGTCTTGTTTCTTGTGGCTGTCCCATAAAGTGACAAACCGCTTGGTTTTCTGGAATATCTAAGTAGAAATAAACTTCCATTCTACGATCGTGTACGTGTGCCGGCATTGTATTCCAAACACTTCCCGGACGTAATTCTGTCATTCCCATTTGCAACTGGCAAGTCGTAACCACACTTCCGATAATCATTTGATTTACCGTACGGTGATTTGCTGTTTCCATCGTTCCTAATTGCAATTTATTGGCTTCTGCCAGGCTAACTTTTACCGTTGGATACGTTGTATGTGCTGGCGCAGAGTTTAGGTAAAATTTAGCTGGATTTGCTGCATCATCACTTTTAAAAATAACTTCTTTGTTACCGCTTCCGATGTACAAAGCATCTTTAAAACCTAATGCGAAAGAAGTTCCTTCCACAACCACAGAACCGCTTCCTCCAACATTGATGATTCCTAATTCTCTTCTTTCTAAGAAATAAGGCGCTTTTAGAGGATCAATAGTTTCTAATGCTAAATCACCTTTTACCGGAACAGCAGAACCTGCGATATAACGGTCGTAATGCGAATAAACTAATACCAATTCATCTTCCTGCATGAGGTCATCAATCAGAAATTCGTTTCTTAATTCCTGTGTATCATATTTTTTTACAGCTTCTGGGCTTGATGCGTATCTTGAACTATATTTTGTCATAATTTTATATTTAATGTAATCGATTGCACAAAATTATATTTTTATATTTAATTTCCCCAATTTCAAAGCAAAATCTTTTACGATTATTGCAAATTTGTAATTGGGCGATATTTTGGTACCAAAGCCTTCATAACAATCCAGCCCGTCAGATAACAAACGGCACAAATAGAGAAGATGATAAAATATCCCGATTCAATTCCTTTAAAACCCATAAAAGCCATATTGGTTTCTTTTGAATAATCAAACAACAAACCGGATCCTTTGTTAATTATAGTAGAACCAATTCCTCCCGCTAGACCTCCAATGCCGGTAATTGTTGCAATTGCTTTTTTAGGGAACATATCCCCCACAGTGGTGAAAATATTAGCCGACCAGGATTGATGTGCGGCTCCTGCAATACCAATAATAATTACCGGAACCCAGTACGAAATATATCCTAATGGCTGCGCTATTAAAGCCAATAACGGAAAGAAAGCAAAAATCAACATCGCTCTCATTCTTCCTTCGTACGGATTCATTCCTTTCTTTTCTACAAAATAAGTTGGCAGCCAGCCACCAATTATAGATAACAATGTAATCATATATAAAACAAATAATGGTAAAGCCGCTTCGGTAGAATCCATTCCGTAAACCGAACTTAAATAGGCTGGTGTCCAGAATAAAAAGAACCACCAAACACCATCTGTCATAAATTTACCAAAAGCAAAAGCCCACGTTTGTTTGTATTTAAAACATTCAATCAGAGAAACCTTTGTAGTGGTTTCCGGCACATAACCAACCAATTTACTATCGGCAATATCATCTTGCTGAATGTATTCTAATTCTGCTGCGCTCACTCTTTTATGTCTTTCCGGTTTGTCGTACATAAAAACCCAGAATCCCATCCAGACAAAACCTAAAGCTCCAATGATAATAAAAGCCATTTCCCAACCAAAAGATTCAGCAATAAACGGAATCGAAATTGGTGCAGCCAATGCCCCAACAGTCGCTCCTGCATTAAAAATACTCGTTGAGAAAGCTCTATCCTTTTTCGGAAAATATTCTGCTGTCGTTTTTATTGCAGCCGGAAAATTTCCTGCCTCACCAACAGCTAAAACAAAACGGGCAAAAATGAATAATGTAACACTTACATTAATGACTAATCCCGTATCCTGAACCGTACGAAGCACTTCTTTTGACTCTTCAAAACCTACAAACCAATTTCCTGTGATGTATCCAGAAGTTGCAATACCGCAAAACGCGTGTAAACAAGCCCCGACAGACCATACTCCGATCGCCCAAAGAAATCCTTTTTTGGTATCCATAAAATCAACAAATCTTCCTGCAAACAATAAGGATACGGCATAAAAAATAGAAAACAAAGCTGTAATATTTCCGTAATCATTATTTGTCCAATGAAATTCCGGTGCGATAAAGTCACTCCAGGTTAAGGAAAGTACTTGTCTGTCTAAGTAGTTAATTGTAGTTGCAAAAAAAAGTAACGCACAAATACTCCAGCGATACTTTCCTGTTGATTTAGTGGATGGGCTCATAGTTTAGGTCCTTGATTAAATTTTAAAAACGGTTTTGGTATTGCTTTTTTATTTTTGTTGAAATTAAATTCAATTGCAACAGAAAAACAAATAATGTAATCGATTGCACAAATATAGTTTTAAATCTTTATATTGCAAATAAATTATACAAAAAATTAATATAAGTCTCTAAATAAACGTATCATACAAAAAATGTTCTATAAAATTACATATTAAATAATATATTTGTTAAAAATGTTGTCAAAAAAAAGAGCTGTTTATTAACTAAAAAAGTCTCCAAATAATAAGCCTTTTACAGGCAATTTTATTAATTTTAAAAAAATAAAATGATTATTAAAATCCAAAACGAATTACAAACTAAACCTCTATTAAAATTGAAATCACAAGCAAAAAACAATATCAAAAAATCCTTTTTCGTAACATTCCTTTTTTTCGCAGGACTATTTTCTATTCAGGCACAAAACCAGATTATTCCGCTTTGGAACAAAATTTCAGATGAAATAGCGGCTCCCAATTATCAGGAAAAGGAA
Organism: Flavobacterium hydrocarbonoxydans; assembly: GCF_009789235.1. Lineage (GTDB taxonomy): Bacteria > Bacteroidota > Bacteroidia > Flavobacteriales > Flavobacteriaceae > Flavobacterium > Flavobacterium hydrocarbonoxydans. Next base: position 63,969 of record NZ_WSTB01000001.1, read on the forward strand.
ATAATTACAGATGGTGTAGTAGAAAGTACCAGTATGGTGACAAAACCCACTTTGAGTGTTTTTTTTCCTAAGGAATTTAAAACCAATCAAACGGCTGTAATCATTTTTCCAGGTGGTGGATATTCGCACCTCGCTATTGACAAAGAAGGAACTAAAGTAGCCAAATGGCTCAACTCATTAGGCATCGTAGCTTTTGTTTTAAAATACAGATTACCAAGCGATTTGATTATGACAAACAAAACCGTAGGACCTTTGCAGGATGCCCAGGAATCTGTTCGCCTTGTTCGTTCAAATGCCGAAAAATGGAATATCAATCCGGAAAAAATTGGCGTTATGGGCTTCTCAGCCGGCGGTCATCTGGCTTCGACTTTGGCGACACATTACGACGATAAAGTATATGATACCAATAGCAAAACAAGTGCACGCCCTGATTTTTCGTTATTGATTTACCCTGTGATTTCTATGGAAAATAGCATCACTCATAAAGGATCACAAACCAATTTATTAGGAAATGAGCCAGCACAATTAGTTATTGATCAGTTTTCTAACGAAAAAAAGGTAACACAAAACACACCGCCAGCCTTTTTGGTTCACGCTACAGACGACACAGTGGTATTGCCGGAAAATAGCATCAATTATTATTTAGCACTTAAAAACAAAGGTGTTTCTGCCGAATTACATCTTTACGAAAAAGGTGGACACGGTTTTGGTCTTGGGGTGAATGATACCAGTAAATTCTGGACAAGAGAATGCGAGGAATGGCTAAAAAGTCATTCATTTTAAATATTCTTTTGGGTGAATATTACTTTGAATACGCCTTGTAAAATATCACAATTAAGTTCAAAATCAACAAATTAAAAGAAATATTTTTGATTCTTTTACAGTAATTTTGCGTTCTGTTTTTTTTATAACTACCCAAACTACAACACGTTAACATTGCTCATTTAAGTTTGAGTATGAACTATATTTTATGGCTTCGTATTTCGTAAGACTCTGTTTTTTAATATTCCTTTTATCTTTCTCTTTGCAGGCGCAAATAGAAAATAAAAAGAGTCATTTTATGCCTAAAAAAACGACTGGCTCCTACGAAGAAAAAAAAATCAAAGCCCTTTATTCCCTTTACAATAAAGGATTAGAGAAAGAAGCTTTTAACAAGGCGCATCAAATTTTAAAAACAACCAAAAACAACCGTACCATTTCTTCGGCAAATTTATTACTGGCTTATTATTTTAATAAAAAAGCCGTAATCGATTCTTCTATTTATTACACCTATCAATCGTTGAAATTTAATACCGTCGAAAATGATTCGCTCAAAATCAGATTGTACTCACTGGCCTATAACTTATTGGCTACCAATTATAAAAAAAGAGGTTTATTGGGCGAAAGTAAAAAATGGCACTTAAAAGGAATTGAAGTCTCGCAAAAATACAACGAAAAAAATCTATTTTACACACATACGCATGGTTTAGCTTTAGTTTACAGCGAATTAGGAGATTATAAAAATGCTTTGAAATTGTTTAAACAATGTTTGGCATATAAAGAAGATCCTGAGCTTATTTATGGAAGCTACATCAATATTGGCGATATATATTCGGCTCAAAAAGAATATGAAATTTCGAATCAATATCTAAAAAAAGCCAATATTTTATGCCAGCAGGAGAACAATCACAACTGCAAAGCCGTTATCGCCATTAGTATGGCTGGAAATTTTGAAGCTCAGCATAAAACCACTGAAGCCTTACGCCTCTATAACGAAGCCATTCTAATTGCGGATGAAAACGAATACAATCAAATAGCTCTTATTGCAAGGTTGAGCACCGGAAAGATTTACCTGGAATCGGAAAAATACGAAAAAGCAAAAACTATTTTTATTTCGGGTCTTGACAATGCATTAAAATTAGGCCTTTTACATGAACAGACTATTATTTATAAGGCTTTAAAAGATATCTATATCGCTCAGGATGATTATAAAAATGCTTATCATTACAACGATAAATATTATAAAATAAAAGATTCGATTACGCAATTACAAAATCAGAAAGAAATAAATGAGCTGGATGTAAAGTACAAAACATCTCAAAAAGAAAAAGAAATCAAAGTATTGCAATTTGAAAATGCCACTAAAAAGCTGACTCTGGAAAACCAAACCGAAGCCATTAAAAACATGCTTCTTCAGGAAGAAATCTCTAAAAAGATAAACGAAAACACGATTCTGTTTTTTCAAAATTCATCAGATAAAAAACGTAATGAAATTTCACTGCTAAAAAAAGATCAACAGTTAAAAGCGCTTGAAATTAGTCAGCAAAAAGAAACCAGAATCATCACGATAATCGCTTTTTTGTTGCTTTTGATTCCTATTACAGGACTTTTATTTCAATACTATAAACGTCTGAAAGCCCAACGCTTAGTCAATAGCAAACAAGCCGAAATAAGTTCGCAAAAAATTAATACACTCTTAAAAGAACAGGAATTAAAGCTCATTAAAGCCTCTATTAGCGGACAGGACAAGGAACGGAAACGCATTTCGCAAGAACTGCACGACAGCATTGGCGGAAGTCTGGCCGCTATAAAGCTTCAATTGAATCATGTTGCGAAATCAAATTTTAGCACTATCGACAGCATCAATAAACAACTCGATGAAACCTATCAGCAGGTTCGTAATTTATCGCATACTCTACTGCCTAAGAAATTCAGTAACAATAAATTCTGTGAGGTTTTACAGTCGTATTTTAACAATATCAGTTCTGCCAGCAAGTTACAAATAGACTTTCATACTTATCCTAAAAAGGAAATCAATGATATGAATGAAGTCATTCAGATTGAAGTTTTCAAAATAATTCAGGAACTTTTAACGAATACCATAAAACACGCAAAAGCAACCCAAATTGATATTCAGTTTAACCTGATCGAAAATGATTTGAATATTTTATTTGAAGATAATGGAACTGGTTTTGACACAGAACATTTTACACGCGGTATTGGTTTTATTAATTTAGAAAACAGAACAAAGCAACTTCAGGGTTCTTTTTTGATTGATTCAAAACTAAAAAGAGGAACTATAATTAATATTGAAATTCCCATTACATCAGATGCAAATACTATAAATGATGTAGAAAATGAACTTTACACAAATACTATACTCTAAGGAAACTGCGTTATCCTAAAATCTTTTCTTAACCCAATGAAAAAAATAAAAATTCTTATTGCTGATGATCATACGATGTTCCTACAAGGAATTATTTCGTTATTAGAAAATGAATCTACTATAGAAATTGCCGGAAAAGCAACAAACGGACTGGAAGCGCTGGAAATAATAAAAAAAGAAAGTATCGATGTCGTTATTTTAGATATTAGTATGCCTGAAATGGATGGTATTGAACTGAGTAAAATTCTAAAAAAAGAATACCCTGAAATAAAAATATTAATTGTGAGCACGCACAGTAATGTAAAAATTATTTCGAGGCTCATTCGGATTGGTGTTAATGGTTATTTGCTTAAAAACGCTGAAAAACTTGAATTATTAAAAGCAATTAATACCATCGCTGCAGGAAATAATTATTTTTCTGAAGAAACAGAAGAAAAATTCCTTTCGAACAGTATAAAAATTGAAAAGCAGGTTTCGACCTTAACCGAGCTTAGTTCCCGTGAAAAAGAAATTCTGGTACTTATTGCCCTCGAATACAACACTGCCGAAATTGCCGAAAAAACCTTTATTAGTTCGAATACCGTAAATACGCACCGCCGCAATTTATTATCTAAATTAAATGCAAAAAACACAGCAGGACTCGTTAAATATGCTGTCGAAAACGGATTGGTAGATTGATTTTAATGTTTTACAGCATTATATAATTAAGCTCGAACAATCTGGTCAAGTACCCCCAATACTTATTTATGATTATTCGAGCAATTACTAACAAGTTTTTATTAATAATCAGGTTTATGCAGCTTAACCTAAAAAACTATTTTTAATCCTGAATTATTATCTATAGATACTAAAACTCCAATATACATCCGGATATTGTATGGTACCTGAAACTTATTTTCGGACACAAAACTATAGATTATCTATCAACCCATACTCATTAAAAATAGTGATTTTTATACCGGATTATATTTTACAAATCATCGTCATCGTCATCCTCTGTACCGAAAAAATCATTTGGATTAAAAGGAATATCTTCATCCGGATCTTTATCACGGGCATTTACGCCAGGCGGATTAAATAATCCCCAACTGTCTTTGATATAATTCCAAACATCAAAACCAGCCACCCAATCTATAAACAATTCCCGAAACTCATCAATCGTTTCTCTCAGCAGCAGGATATAATCTTTGTCTTTTATATCCTCTTCAAAACGCAGACTTCCAGCCTGTACATATAATTCGCGTGCCGCTTTCCTGATGATGGCTGCATTCTCCATTCGTAAATCATATAAATCGCCTGCCTCGGCTCCGGCAATCTTTACGGGTATAATCATGGCATTTTCCATCATAAAACGCACTGTAGTTTCCTGTAGAAACTCATTATCAGCGGGTACAATGTGTACTAAACCCTCGGTAAGTTTAAAAATTTGTTCCGCCTTTTGGTAAATCGGCAAATTATAGGTTTGATCTAATTCTGACATATTCTAGTTTAAAAAGTTTCTCCTGCATTTAAATAAAATCCTTTTGATTTGCGCCCCCAGGCATAATCGACAATCAAATTCGTTTTGGTTGCTTTGTCTATCAAAATTCGTAAGCCAACTCCGGCAGATGGCTGTATGTAATCAAAAAGATGAACTGAAGCACTGGTATCACTTGCTGTGATAAAATTAGTAAAAACGGTTCCGCTAATCATCTGGTTACAGGTTATAGGAAATCTAAATTCGGCCGAAAGATAAATTAAATTGGAACCCCGAAATAAACCCTGTGTGTAACCTTCCCCACTCCTGCTGCGCTGGTCCCAGCCTATTGCCGGAAGATTCAGATAGGGAACTTTTCCTCTTGTTACAAACTGTCCGTAGGTCCAAAAAGCCAAAACATAATTATTATTTTTCTTCGAAAGGGGTACAAAATGACGATATTCTCCATACAAAACATTACTGAAACGCTGCTTATTAATCATCACAGGATTGAATCGGTAATTGATATTGGCAAACCAACCCCGACTGGCATTTACCTGATTGTCTCTGGAATCATGAACAAGATTAAAACTAAATCCGTTCAGGAAATACTCGGTATCACTAAAACCATATTTCTGGCTGTAAGTGTAATGATACGTAAATTTGCCATTCTCGACATCCAAATCTTTATCGCTAATATTCGAATACCAGTCCAGATTGATACCAGCTCCTATGTAATAATCCTTCTTAACTTCCCAGGACATGGTTTGGTGGAATTTAAAATAATTATAATCCATCGGCTGTTTGATATCCGAAATATCAAAATCTGAATCATTATTATGCGAGGGAATAATATTAGTGCTCAAACCGTAATTGGGCTGCGAAAACAAATACAACCGATAATCTCCGTTAAGAAAAATTTTGTTGTTTTTTAATAACACACTATTTTTCATATTAATCAGTAATTGGTCTTTGGTCGTATAAGTTATTCCTAAATTGACTATAGAGTACTTGTCTGTCGCTTTTTTTCCTTTAAAAGTATATTGTGCCACCGCACCATATACAAATCCTGTAGCAGGCTGAGAACCAATCACGGGAATAACAAGAAAAAAATCATTTTTTACAGGTTTTAAAACCAATACAGAATCTTTCTTTTTGAAAATTTCGAAAAGTGCTTTGGGAGGACAGGAAGTTGCTGGATCAGTTATCTCCTGTGCATAAAAAGTATTGGACAACAATACCATCAACCAAAAGCAGGCACTATCTTTTTGAATCTTTTTTATTTTAAAAAAAAGTACTTTCATAAAACAAGAGCAAAAACCTTACATTACATTCTTATATCAGTATTTAAAGTTAGACAAAAAACCTTTTAAAAACACAAAAAGGGATAGAACTTATGAAAGTTATCCCTTTTTTATAAAATGTATTCGTTCTTTTTATCTAAGCTGCTTTTTGTTTTTGAAATTTTTTCTGTAACCAGTTTCGAACCGGTTCATCGTATAATTTCAGACACAAATAAGCAATTACGATACTGGCTACCAGAAGTAAAGCCCCCATTCCGATTCCGTCTTCCAAAGAAACTTTATTATTTACAACCCAGGCTGTGTACCAATAAATTAAGGGATAATGTATAATGTAAATCGGATATGAAATCTCGCCCAGCCATTTGCATATTTTAGCCGAAAATGGATTTGTAATTTGTCCTCCGGCACCAATTGATACGATTAAAGGAAACATCAGAATGATACAAAACGATTCGTATAAACCATTCATCCATAAACTGTTTTCATCTCCAATTCTTGGAATCATAAGAACTGCTGTAATTAGCAGACTGCAAATCCAGAAAGCTCCTTTTACATGAATCAATTTCCCCATTCTATTCAATAAAATCCCTGCAAAAAACGGAAATAACAAACGTGTAAAACCGACATTCATTTGTTCCAGATTTAAAGACCAGCCGCCAATAACATCGCCTTTTGGACCCAAAACTGTATAATTAATCAGCATGGCAGCAAATATGAAAACAAAAACTGCCAGTACTTTGTTGGATAATTTTCTAAAGAAAACAGCATACAAAATATTGGCAATATATTCGAAAAACAAAGACCAGGCCGGACCGTTTAAAGGGTGCATTTCCGCCCAGCCTCTTATATCCATAGAAGGTGTCAAAGGTATAAGCGTACAGCCAATAAGCATAACCAACAACACTTTCCAAACCGGCATATCGCTAATCATAGGAAACAGTATATCCGAAGCCTGCAAATAATAAAACAGAGCCCCGATAATCGATCCCATAATTACCATGGGCTGCAAGCGAATCAAACGTCGTTTGTAGAATTCCCATTGTGTCATTTTTCCCCAACGATCATCATAGGCATACGCTACCACAAACCCAGAAAGCAGGAAAAAGAAATCAACCGCCAGATAACCGTGATTGATAATCTGCTTAAAGCGATTACCTCCGGTAAAGGCCTCGAAAACGTGAAAAGCAACTACTATGATAGCAGCAACTCCTCGTAATCCGTCTAAAATCTCGTAATGTTGTTTTGGTTTAATAGCATTAGAAACTGAACTCATAAAAATATTTTTTGGTGGTTAAAAAGGTTAGTTTAATTATTTTTGATTTGGGCTAAAGTAAGAATTTTATTAGTTATTATTATTTCTTTTTTATCTTTTTATTAGTTATTTAATATTCCCCCTTCATCCTTGTTTGTCATTCCGGAGGAAACCTAACGAAGTGGTTTTACGAATTAAATCTCTATTTCGTAACAATGATTAGCTGAGATTCCTCCGGAATGACAAGATTGTGGTTATTCCTGCAGAAAAATTATCTAATTATCTCATTTTCAAATTACCAAATTAGCAAATTCTCTACTCCTGATGATTTTTAAGCCATTCTGCTCTTCTTTGATCCGGCAGATGTTTTACAGTAAAATTTTCGAACTTCGCTTCAAAACCTTTTCCGTCCGGAGATGCTGCCATTAAACCTACCATAACCGGCGTGTTGTCCTGCAAAGGCGCATTTCTGGTTAATATATAAGTTTTATCATCATACGAAAAGAAAACTTCGATAGCATCTAATCTTCGTACTACTTTTATCCATACAAAAGGCGGTGCTTTGTCTAAAGTGGTCACACTCCAGTCGCTTTTGTCATGTGTTACGACAGTGCTTATGTTGAATTTACCATCCACAAATTCTACACCTGTTTTAATGTAATTTTTTTCATCAACACGTATCATAAGACCCATTTGGTCGAAACGGGCTTTATAATCGCCTGTCAGTTTTACTTTGGCTTCAAACTCACCACCGTAATTGGCATAATAAAAAGGAGCATCATCAACGGTAAATCCGTAATGCGAAATTCGCCAGTAATCGCTATTTGCCGTAACATTCATGATTAAAGCATTGTTTTTAATCTCCCATTTTTCAGGTTCATTAAACCACTGCATTTTGTTCAGGCTTTGCGCCGAAAGATTTTGTGCCAAAAATAAAACGATGGCACTCAGTACAATTTTTTTCATGTTATTTTTTTTTAGATTTTTTTATCCCGTTTGTCATTCCGTCGGAAACCTAACGAAGTGGTTCTACGAAGTAAATCTCTATGTTCAAAGATTTAGCAAATCTGAGATTCCTACGGAATGACAAGATTGAGGTTACTGCATTTTAAAAAAAATAAAGCTGCAACTTTTTACACTTGCAGCTTTACAAACCAACCAATATAAATATGATCTTATTGAAGTGAAAAACTCACTTTAGACTTAATATCTGTTGATGAAGCGCCAACAATAGCTTCAAAATCTCCAGGTTCTGCAACCCAGTCGTGTTTTTTATCATCAAAGAAACTCAATGCGGTTTTATCAACAGTAAACGTTACTATTTTTTCTTCTCCCGCTTTAAGCGAAATTTTCTCAAACCCTTTTAATTCCTTAATCGGACGAGGCAATGACGATTTTAAATCGCTGATATACAACTGAACAATCTCTGCTCCGTCTCTGCTTCCTGTATTTTTAACTTTTACCGAAAAAGTAATTTTATCACCAGCATTCATTTGCTTTTTGTCAGCTGTAACTTTTCCATATTCAAAAGTCGTGTAACTCAATCCGTGACCGAAAGAGAAAAGTGGCTTTGTTTTTTGTTTGTCTGCCCAACGGTAACCCACAAAAATTCCTTCTTTATAATTTACTTCGTCACCTCCTGGAAATTCTCCAAGCGCATGAGCTGCGTTATCATTTAATTTTACAGGAAAAGTAAAAGTCAGTTTTCCGGAAGGATTCACATCACCAACCAAAACATTCGCCAGAGCAGTTCCCGCTTCTGTACCTAAAAACCATCCTTGTACAATTCCCGGCACTTCTTTTACCCACGGCATTGCGACTGCATTTCCGGAAATATTTACAAAAACAATATTTTTATTTACTTTCGCCAATTCCGAAATCAACTGATCCTGATGGTATGGCAAAGCCAAATCTTTACGGTCATTTCCTTCAGCATCCTGATTATCACTTTTGTTTAATCCTCCAAAGAACAAAACAATATCAGCGTTTTTAGCCGCTTCTAAAGCCTCTTTTTTCAATTCGGCTGCAGAGCGTTTGTCTTCTAGACTTACTTTTGCAACTACTCCGTTATAACTGCTTGTTGGATCTCCAACATAACCGCGGGCATACACTACTTCGGCCTGATTGCCAATTCTTTTCTTTAATCCGTCAAGAGGCAAAACTTCGTATCTGGCTTTAAGTGAAGAACTTCCACCTCCAACTGTCATCATTTTGATTGCATTTTCTCCGATAACGGCAATTTTCTTTGTTTTAGACAAATCAATCGGAAGAATATTATTTTTGTTTTGCAAAAGAACAATTCCTTCTTCGGCAATTTTTAAACCTGCCTGAGCGTGTTCCTGTGTTCCGAAAGAACCAAAAGGTCTGTCTTTATTCATATTGGTTAAAAAAGACAAACGTAAAATACGACGCACTTTTTCGTCTAATTCTTTGGTTCCCACTTCGCCTTTTTTAATCATTTCAGAATAAGGCTTGGCCAGATAATAATTGTCGTAAGCATTGCTGGTTCCCCATGAAAGTCCGTTGGTCCAGGAACCAAATTCCATATCCAGACCATTATGAATTGCCTGCTTCGTATCATGAACTCCACCCCAGTCTGAAATTACGACTCCTTTGAAACCCCATTCGCCACGAAGAATATCATTCAATAAAAATTCATTATGACAACAATGCTGTCCTTTATATTTATTGTACGAACCCATAATGGCCCACGCATCACCTTCCTGAACTGCTGCTTTAAAAGCAGGCAGGTAAATTTCGTATAACGCACGGTCATCTACAATTACGTTTACGGCATTACGATTGGTTTCCTGATTGTTTAAAGCGAAATGTTTTACACAAGCTGCCACTCCGTTTGACTGTACCCCTTTAATATAAGGCACTACCATTGTTGAAGTTAAAAAAGGGTCTTCGCCCATATATTCGAAGTTACGACCGTTTAATGGTGTTCTGTAAATGTTTACACCGGGTCCTAATAGTACATTTTTATTACGAAAACGAGCTTCCTCTCCTATTGATTTCCCGTATAAAGACGATAATTCTTTGTTCCAGGTTGCGGAAAGCGCTGTAAGAGCCGGAAAAGCAATACAGGAGTCATTAGTCCAGCCAGCCTGATCCCATTCGTCCCACAGTACTTCGGTACGAATTCCGTGTGGGCCATCGGTCATCCAGTTTTCAGGGATTCCCAAGCGAGGTACGCCAGGAGAACTAAATTTTGACTGCGCATGAATCATGGCAATTTTCTCATCGGTTGTCATTCGCGAAAGCGCATCTTCTACACGTTCGCTTATTGGTTTTTTATCATCTAAATACACCGGAACTTTGCTCTGCGCATTCAGCCCAATCGAACTTAACAAAAGTAAAACAACTACCGTTTTAACATTTTTAAACATAACTATACTTTTTTTTTAGCTTTTAATAGAATGAAGATGCAGTGGTCAAAAGCATCTCCGAATAATATTGTAAAACTATAACGTTATAGCCTGCAGTTGATTTTCAAATTAAAAAAAGTAGTGAATTAAAAAATTAAATGATTAAATATCAATAAATTACAAAAATTTATACCCCAAAAAAAGTAGTAGATTTGAAATGTTTTTATTGATTTTTCAACGAAATTAAGCCAATTTTCACCACCATTTCTTCAAAATCATTACGGGAAACTACCGCTTTATTTCTGGCTCTGGTTCGGTAATTATAAATTGTGCTTAAAGAGTAACGAAGGAAAGCGGCAATTTTTACACTGTCGTTAATTCCTAAACGAATCAGGGCAAAAATTCGCAATTCGGTATTGAGGAGTTCGCCTTGTTTCAAAACGATTTGTTCTTCCGGAATTAGAAGCGCGTTGAAATCTTTCACGAAAGTGGGATATAAATTAAGAAAGATGATATCAAAATTCTTGTACAATTCTTCGAGTTCATTATCAACCAAAGTGGTTGATTTTAGCATTTTATAAATCTCGTCGAATTGTTTGGCTGTGGCTTTTTTATTTAAAATAATGCGGTAATTTTCGAGCTTATTGATGTACGTCGAACAAAGGTGAAAAAAGTGTGCAATATATTCTTCCTTGACATGATTCGATTCTGATAACTGTGCGTTTCGTTCCTGCAGCTGATTGTTGGTTTCGGAAATGTCTTTGTTTAATTCGGCTAATTTCTGGCTGGTTTCAAAAAGTTCTCCTCGAATTTTAGACACTTTCTTCATTTGCTTATAAACATAAATAACTGCCACAATCAAAAATATCGAAAGCAGACTGATGCACAGTAAAAACAACTGCAGCTTCGTTTTTTGCTCTGCTTCTCTTTCCAGATAAACCGTATTGATAATCGAATAAACCTCAGACATCAGCAAGGTTCTAAACTGCACATTACAATACAGTGCATCTTCAATGGCAGATTGTGTGAGTTTATACGCCATATCGACATCGCCATTTTCGTAAAAAATCATAGCCAGTTCCTGTAGCGAAGCATTGTCTTTATTGGCATTTTTAAGATCTGCCGTTGCCGAAAGCGCGTAATATCTTTTTCTTAATTCTAACTGATGTTTCGCATCGTAAATACTGGCAAAAAGATACGTAATCATCGCAAATTGCGGATCTGTTTCTTTGGTCTTTTGCAATAAAACCGTCAATTCCTTTTCGGCAAGAGCCCGTTTTCTGTCAAAAATATTCTTCTGAATCTGATTGATTTTATAATCCAGACTTGCCGGATTTAACACCCCTAATAAAGAATCACGGTATTTGCCAATTTGCTCAATATATTTTATGTTGACACTATTGGCATTATAATGCTCGAAAAACTCCCGATAAACAATATAATAATTAGAAAGTAAGGATGGCGATAAAAGTTTTTTGTTGATGCTTTTTAAAATGGCTTCAGACTCTCGGTATTTCCCGGAAGAAGAATATAAATTAGCCAATTGCAATTGTGCCAGATCTTTCAGTTCTTTCTTCTGAATTTCATCAGCCAGTTTCAGATTCTTTTTTACATATAAAATAGCCGAATCCGAATTGAATTTTTGGTATTCTGTATATAAAGTTTTATTGTAATTGTACTCCTGCTCTTTCGAAAAGTCAGCCGATTTTATTTTTTTGAAATTTAAAATCCGTTCTTCTTTAAGGTCAACATAACGTTGCTTATTGGACAGTGCATGATTTAATTTTGCTATAATAACTGCTGTACTATCCGATGCATTTGCTGGAAGATGAAGAAGAACAAAAAACAGAAACAGTAAATAATTTTTCAATTCAATAAAAATAAATGATGTTTACAAATATAATAAAGTAAGTGTTTGCGTGATACGTTAAACTATGCAAGCTACATTTTAAACCATATAAGTGATATAAGTGCTAAAAAATAGCCCACAGATGACACTGGTTGAACAGATAAAAACGAATTTTTTTTATTGTCTATGTAAATCACAATCTGCGATAATCCGTTAAATCCGTTTTATCTGTGGGCCATTCTCAATAGTAGAACCCATGAGCTATACCTAAAATAACTTATATCACTTATATGGTTAAAAAAAAAATCACACTGCAATAGGTGCTGCCAAACAGCTTTCCGGGATAGCAAAAGCATTCACCAGTGCCACCGCATCCGGTCTGATATCCCAACACAATTGGTTGACCATTTTACGAACGGCTTTTGTTTTTACGGCTTCCATATAACCGTCTTCCAGGTACCAGGCTTTGTTTTTTTCTATTTGCGAAAGCGCGTACAACTGGTTTAATTTGGTCAAAATTTCTTTGACTTTTACATCTTCAATGGTTTGAATGGCCAATTGAAACTGCTCCAAAACCACCCTTTCCAGATAAGCTTCCGCCACCTCTATCATTTGGTGCTGCACGACATTAAAAGCATCGTAAGCTTCTAACCCACCATCAATTAACTTTTTGATACGTCTTGCTGCTGAAGCCAGAATTGTTTTTTCTCTATGAATAAACGCCTGAAGATGAAACTGGCTGTCTAATAAATGCTCCTCATCGGTTTTGCGGGTTGCGATTGGGTTTTTCTCTGCAATGGCACTTTTAGCATTTTCATATACATAATTGATGATGCCGAAAGACCCCATTTCTCCAAATGCTTTTCGAAATTCAGAAAGACGGTTTTTAGCCACCAATTGCATCAACACCGTATTATCACCTTCAAAAGTGGTATAAATTTCGGTGTCGTTTTTTAGTGCGTCGATTCTGTTTTCAGACAAATAGCCTTTACCGCCACAAGCTTCGCGGCATTCCTGCAAAATATCTCTCGTGCTCCAGGTCGAATACGATTTCATTCCGGCAGCCAATGCTTCGATTTCCTGCATTTCCTCTTCGGTTCTGTTTAGGAAACGTTTCGTAAGATATTGCAAAGCAAAATGTACCGCGTAGGTTTTGGCCAATGACGGAAGCAATCGTCGCTGGTGCATTCTGTAATTTAAAATCGGAACTTCAGAACCGCCTTCAGGTCCAAATTGTTTTCGCTGATCACTATATCGAATCGCAATCGTAAGCCCTGATTTGGCAGCCGCCAAAGCCGAACGAGGAATCCCGATTCGTCCTCCTACCAAAGTGCCCAACATTGTAAAAAAACGTCTGTTATCACTCGGAATCGGACTTTCGAATTCGCCTTTATCATTCACAGAGGCAAAACGGTCCAGCATATTTTCTTTCGGAATCACAACCTGATCAAACGAAATCGTTCCGTTATCCACACCATTCAGTCCCATTTTATGACCGCAGTCACCAATGGTGATTCCGTCTAATGTATTTCCTTTTGTATCACGCAGCGGCACTATAAAAGCGTTTACACCATAATCGTGTCCGTCAATGATCAGTTTGGCAAAAACCGTTGCCATTTCGCCATGAACGGCTGCGTTGCCTATATATTCTTTTTGCGCTTTTTCGTGTGGGGTATGAATCGTAAAAGTCTGATTTTCGTGATTGTAAGTAGCCGTAGTTTCCAGCCCTTTTACGTTGGAGCCGTGATGGGTTTCGGTCATGGCAAAACAGCCCGGTATTTTGAGTGAGCCAATGTCCTTTAGATATTTTGCATAATGTTTTTCGGTTCCTAACGACTGAACGCTCATGCCCCAAAGCCCAAACTGAACACCAAATTTTATCACCAGACTCAAATCATGGTAACTCAGGGTTTCCATAATGGCAAAATAATCGGCTATGTTTTCTCCTCCGCCATATTGCTTTGGGTAGGCCATATTTCCTAAATTTTCGTGGGCCAAAATTTTGCACCAAACCAAAACTTTTTCTCTGTAAAAATCAATATCAGTGCCCGTTTCGTAAGCAAATTCCGGTCGGGAAATAATTGATTTTACTTTTTGGATAATAGGTGCCTGATCGCCATCCAGAAGTGTCGTTATTTTTTGAATATCAAAATGGCTGTCGGTTTGAGATGTGGCAGTAAAGGAACCGGTTTTAGTTTTAAAATTACTGATGGCTTCCTCGCCCAGGATTCCTAAATCATTCTCTAATTTAATAAAATCCGGCTCTAATGCCTCAATATTCATGTCTTTATCTGAAAGCGCCACCACAACATCAAAAATAGATTTTATAGCTATTTTATCGTCTATGCTTCGCTCTATGACCGTTTTCCACTCCTTTAAATCTTCTCGTGATGGCGGAGTGTTGATGTCTATTTTTGAAAGTAATAGCTGTTTATCTTCTTCCGAAAGCCAGTTTCTGGAAGCAATAAACTCTTTAAGGGTAGTAAATTCTTTTTGAGTTAAAAGGTCGTCTGACCACACTAAATAAAATAAAGGTATAAAGGCCTGGAGCTTAGAATTTTTCATAGTAAATCTTAAATTGTTTTGAAAATCAATTTCGTGGTAAACCTATTTTGCAAAAAAACAGGAATGAAAAATAATCATTCCTGTTGGAAAAGCCTGTTAAGATTCTGGTAATTTTATTTACAGCCGCAAACTTTTGAAGCAGTTTTAGATTGCAATCGGGGTATTTATCCTTTTTTGAGTTTACACAAAATTTTGTCCCGTCTCCCAAATTCGGTTGAATCCCTCAAAAACGTCAAATTTCACGTCAGCAACGTGAAACTTTACGTCGGCGATGTGAAATTTCACGTCAGGGACGTAAAGTTTCACGTCCGGAACGTGAAATTTCACGTCGGCGATGTGAAATTTCACATCAGCAACGTAAACGTTTACATCCAGAACGTGAAATTTCACGTCAGCGATGTGAAATTTCACATCAGGGACGTAAAGTTTCACGTCGGCGACGTGAAATTTCACATCAGAGACGTGAACCACGACGTTCAGCATGGTTTTTCTTATTCTAGGTTAAGTTTTAAAATAGTATAAAAGCATATATTTGTTACTATTAAACCACACGTCATGAGCAAACTCGAATTTATAATACTCGGAAAAAACCAACCCATTCTGGAAATTGTCGTTAGGCTTGTTAATGCCAATGAAAACTGGAATGCTGTAGGTTTTGGTGATGAAAATCTGGCACAAAAACATTTTCTGGAAAACAAAATCGATTTTGTATTATTGAGTTCCGGAATCGATGACGCTGTCGAAAAAGAGTTTACCCATTTTTGCGTCAAACACAATCCCGAAGTCGAAGTGATAGAACATTTTGGCGGTGGCAGCGGTTTGCTTCAATCTGAAATTTATGATCGTTTGCATAAAAAAGGAAAACTTTGAAAAATGTGAAATGATTTTTGTGAAATGTGAAATGATTTTTGTAAAATAATTTTTGTAAAATGTTAGATGTGAATGATAAAAAAATATTCTGTTGCGATTTACCCTTCACAAGAGGTTATCGATTCGGTCAAAACAATGAAGGAGTATTTAAAAAGCAAAATGGGCTGGTACAATAGCTGTAATTCTACCGCACATATCACCATTTGCGAATTTTCTATGACCGAAGCCGAAGTTGCCAAAATCAAAACCAAACTATTTAAGGTTTGTGATGGTCTTACGCCTTTTCAGATCGATTTAGATCATTTTGATTCGTATGCTAATGGCGCTTTTTTCATCGCTCCCACTCCAGATTCTAAAGAAAAGCTGAAACCGGTGATGAGAAAAACGCAGGAAGCTTTACGCCTTTCCAATCTTAAAAAAAGTAATGATCCTCATATTTCGATTGGCAGAAAACTAACTCCTGAGAACCTTAAAATTGCTTCACAACTTTTTACCACAATCGATATTGATTTTTTATGCGACGCAATTGTTTTAAGAGAATTAGACCCTATTAAAAAACAGTTTTTTGTAATTGATACTTTTTCTTTTAATGGAAATTCGCAACCTGAATTGGTACAGGGAAGTTTGTTTTGATTTTTTCAAGAAATTTTCTAAACATGAAAATTTTAATAGATGATTTCTTCTTATTACAGAAATAAAATGCTACTTAAAATTTATATTTTTAACTATATTAGCAAAAAGAATAACACCATTATTTATGGCACAAAGCTAGCCAGTATTGGGTAGATTGGAGCCATTTTATGGCTGGTATATACAAGTTACCTGCTATATTACCCAAAAAAACGAGAAATGAAACCTATTCTAATTTTATTAATTTTTACATCATCATTGTTTTCACAAAACAAAGGCGAAATAAATCCAACAGAATTTAGAACAATAAAAACTGAATTCACAAAAGAATATATTGAAAATTACACCGATGAATTTGGCGGAAATCCTTGGAGTAAACCTTTTGAGGGATGTAGTTGGTATTGTGGTGGTCAAATTGACTCAATTGAAAGTAGTACAGAATGTAATTATTTTGACAAAGAAAAAATAATTACATACAACATACACGATTTTGATTATGGAACTGCGTGGATAAATAGCAATGAAGACAATTCAAAGTATGTAGAATATATTTTTAATAGAAATAGTGCAAAATTTACGGAAATAGTAATTGTGAATGGAAATGTAAAAAGTGATTCACTTTGGAATGAATACTCAAGAGCAAAAAAAATAAAAATGTATATTAATGACATATACTACAATACTTTAAATCTTAAAGATATTAAAGATGAACAAGTATTTAAATTTAAACCAATTGGTGCAAAAACATTGAATAATCCGAAAACAAAAAATAAGGAAAAACAATGGAAAGTGAAATTTGAAATAATTGAAACATACAATGGAATTAAATCAAATGTAGCGATATCAGAAATATATTATGACGGAGACGGACACGATAATGAATAAAAATACAGCAGGTAACAGCCACTACAACGGATTTGGGCATTGGGCTTAATGGAAAGATGGTTTTGTATTTGGGATGATTTGGCAAATCCGAAAATAGGGCTTAATTTAGTCCCAAACCCGCTGTAGTGCCAAGACGTTAGCTGTGATTTTACCAACTGCACTAAAAACCTAAAAATCAACAAGATTGAACCTCACAGACAAATAAAATAACCATCACCAATGTAATTTTGCTTTATAATTTATTCATAACATTTAAAAAAAAATAAAATGAACAAAACAGTAATTATCACAGGTGGTACTACAGGAATTGGAAAAGCAACAGCTATTCATTTCGCAAAAAATGGTTACAATGTAGTAGTAACAAGTCGTAACGCAGACAAAGAAACATCAGTAATCGCAGATTTTAAAGAAAATGGAGTTGATGTGGCTTTTTTTCCGTTGGACGTAACGCAGGAAAAACAAGTTGAATCGGTAATTCAAGAAACAGTTAAGAAATTCGGTAAATTAGATTCTATTGTAAACAACTCGGGAATTTCTTTAGGAAACGCAATTTTAGCAGAAACAAAAAGTGAGGAATTAAAACAAATGCTTGACACAAATGTAATGGGCGTTTATTATGGAATGAAATACGCCATAATAGAAATGCTAAAAACAGGTGGCGGAACAATTGTAAATTTAGCATCAATTGCAGGACTGAATGGTTTGTATGCTACCGCACAATACAATGCTTCCAAACACGCAGTTGTTGGTTTGACAAAAGGTACGGCAATAGATTATGCGCAACAAGGAATTCGTGTAAATGCAGTTGCACCAGGAGCTATCAAAACAGATATTTTGAAAAACGCTATCGCTTCAGGAACTTATGATGTTTCAAGTATTGAAGCCATTCATCCAATGAACCGATTAGGCGAAGTAGAAGATATTGCAAAAGCAATTTACTTTTTAGCTTCTGATGAAAATACGTTTATGACAGGAACAATTTTAAATATTGACGGGGGCTACAACGCAAAATAATCACATTATAAAGGATTGTTAGTAAACTGATAATCCTTTTTTTTAATTTAAAAGTAATTATGATAAAAAACACTCTAAATTGGTATAATGGAGAAATTTTTGAAGCTAAATTTATTTTGGGCTTCGGAATTTTCACGCTTATTTGTTCCCTGCTTTTTTACTTTTTAGGAAATACACCCAAATCAAAATCTTTGCTTATTCCAATGTTGATTATCAGTGTTTTTTTTATAGTAACAGGAGCAAATATGATTTACTCCAATAGAACTAAAATTCAGGAAATCGAAACCAAATATCAACAAAATACAAAGGAATTTGTTGATGCAGAAATTAAACGAGTTGAAGATTTTCAATATCTTTATCCGCTATCAATCGGCATAAGTTTGGTGTGTTTTATCGTTGCTCTAGGTTTGTTGTATTTTGCAAAAAACATTCATCTTCAAGCCATCGCCATCGCATTGATATTTTTTGGAAGTGCATTTGCAGTTATCGACTATTTTTCAAAAGAAAGAGCAACAATTTATTATGAAAAATTGGTAAACTTCAAATTATAAATTTGAAATGATACAAGACAGAACAAGAATAAATATATTGTTTTCCTGCACAGGTGAAGCTAAAAAAGATTATGAACCTTTTGTTCAGGATTTTGCTTTGTCCTATATTTTAAATGGAAAAATGATAATCAATGACGGAACAGAAGTAACAGAAATCAATACAGGCGAAATTGGATTTATTTCAAAAAATCAATTAGTAAAAACAAAAAAAATCCCCCAAGACAACAAACCGTTTATGGGGATTAGTATTTTTTTACCTAAAGAAACACTTTACAATTATGCCAAACAAAATAACATTTTACCAAAAGGACAATACACGGGAAAACCCAATTTTATATTTTCTTACGACCCTTTTTTAAAAGGTTTTTTTGATTCGATTGTTCCGTATTTTGAAAATCCTGATATGCTTACTGAAAATTTGGCAACAATTAAAACCAACGAAATAATTGAACTTTTGCTTAAGAAAATACAAATGCAAAATATTCTTTTCAATTTTCAGGACGATTTTAAAATTGATTTAGAAGCCTATATGAACAGAAATTATATGCACAATATTCCGTTAGAACAATTTGCAAAACTAACGGGACGAAGTTTATCTACTTTTAAAAGAGATTTTCAAGAAACATTTCAGGAAACGCCAAACAAGTGGCTCATTAAAAAACGACTTGAATTAGCTCATTTTTTAATTGCCAAACAAAACAAAAAACCAGTTGAAGTTTATTATGATGTTGGTTTTGTTAGTTTTCCTCATTTTTCACGGACATTTAAAAAAGAATTTGGAATAAACCCATCTGAAATAGAAAAAAACCACAGCTAACACACGCTACAAGAAATTTGGGGATTTGGCTTAATGGAAAAATTGGTTTGTATTTGAAAGATTTGGCAAATCCGAAGAATGGGCTTAATTTAGTCCCAAACTGCTTGTAGCGCGAGAACGTTGGTGGCAATTTTAAAGGACATACGTAAACAAACAAAAGAACAAAAAATGAATAAACTTCTTCAATTGACAGTTTTAATTTTATTACTTGGAACAAGTTGCAAAGCACAATCCAACAAGATCGACTTGCTTAGAAATAAAATTGAGCAAATATTATCCAAAAAAAATGCAGTAGTTGGAGTTTCAATAATTGGGAACAACGGAAAAGACACACTTTCGCTAAACGGAGAAAGGCGATTCCCTATGCAAAGCGTCTTTAAGTTCCATATAGCATTGGCAGTATTGTCAGAAATTGACAAGGGGAAACTTTCCATAGATCAAAAAATTGAGATTGGAAAAGATGAACTTTTACCAAAAGATTTTTGGAGTCCGCTCAGAGACGAAAATCCTAATGGTGGAACCTTTACCATTGAAAGGCTAATTCAATATTCTGTTTCACACAGCGATAATACTGCTTGCGATGTATTGATACGGCTAATTGGAACGCCAAAAACAGTTGAGGAATACATAAAGAAAAGTGGTGTAAATGATATACAAATCACCTTCAACGAAGAAGAAATGCAGAAGAAATTGGAAAATATGTTTCAGAATTGGACTACACCGAAAGCAGCAAGCCAAACTCTTAAATTATTTTATGAGAATAAAAGTAATTTGCTTTCCAAAAACAGTTATGATTTTTTTTGGAAAACAAATATAGAAACAACAACAGCTTTGAGCAGAATTAGAGGACTACTCCCTAAGGAGATTATTGTCGCTCATAAATCTGGGTCTTCTGGCACAAATAAGGAAACTGGAATTATGGATGCTGTAAACAATATTGGAATTGTCTTTTTACCTGATGGGGAGTACTTTTATATTAGTGTTTTTGTGACAAAATCCCATGAAAATGCAAAAACGAATGATAGAATTATAGCGGATATTGCGAAAGCTACTTATGACTTTTATAACTCAACTACAAAATAGAAAAACTGCCACCAACAGCCACTACAACGGATTTGGGCATTGGGCTTAATGGAAAGATGGTTTTGTATTTGGGATGATTTGGCAAATCCGAATAATGGGCTTAATTTAATTCCAAACCCGCTGTAGTGCCAGAACGTTATGGGCAAGCAAAAAAAAACAGAAACTAATGATCATCATTACAAATCAAAACGATATAGAAAATTCTAAAAAAAGGAATATAATAGTTACACTTTTACTTTCACTATTTCTACTAGCCGATTTCTATTTATTGAAAACAATTTTGGATTCAAATCCAAATAATGATATAATTGATCTTACCGAAAAATTAAATTATAGCTATGTTGTCTTTACTATTTTAGACTTGTTTTTTACATTTTTCCTTTTTAAATGGAAAAAATGGGCGTTTTGGGGAACTTTAACAATTAGTGTTTTAACATTCTTGCTTAATTTATATGTTGGGGTAGAAATAATTACCTCTCTTTTTGGGTTATCAGGAGTAATACTTTTATTTGCCTTACTTCAATTAAAATGTAAAAATGTTTCAGGTTGGAAAAATCTAGAATAATAAAACTGCCTGCCCATAACACACGCTACAAGCAATTTGGGTATTAGGCTTAATGGAAAGATGGTTTTGTATTTGTGATGATTTGGCAAATCCGAATAATGGGCTTAATTTAGTCCCAAACTACTTGTAGCGCGGGAACGTTAGCGGTAATCTTGAACGAAAATCGATATGAAGATAAAATATTTCTTAATCTTAACAACGCTTTTTTTCTTGAGTTGCAAAACAATAAAACCACTTGTTAAAGAGGATGATGTTGAAATAACCGATATTGAAAAGCATTATCTACTTTCTGATTCAAGTTCTGAAAAGTATTATTTAATAATGCTAATTAGAAAACTCCAATTCGAAAAAAAATTGGGTGAAATACCAATGGTTATTGTAGATGGCGACCCAAAATATTATTTTTACAAAGAAGAGACAAAAGCTTTAAACGTTGAAAAAAATAAAATTACGAAAATTAAAATTTTAGAAGCAGAAAAGTGTGTGGAAACATTCGGCGCAGCATGCAAATATGGTTTAGTAACAATATCGACATTTGGAACTCAGGAAGAACTGCCATAAAGACTACCGCTAACACAGGCTATAATAAATTGCTGCCTTTCAGGTAAATATAACCACTTTTTTCCATAACTTCCAACCCGGTAACAGAGAATACTCAGCTTCGTAAGCCGCAACTTCTCATAGCCTGGAAACGTTACCAGCAATTGAAAAGAACTATGAAAAAAACAATCAGCCTTTTAATCTTAATCGTATTTTCTTTTTACAACCTAAATGCGCAAACTCAAACAGAAAACATTTCTGAAAGATTGATTGGAAAATGGATTATAGCGAAAAGTATTTCGCGAGGTGAAAGCGGAAAAAGTAAAGAGATGGAAGTAGTTTGCAATGTTTGTCCAACAATAATATTTTCAACTGATCAAAACTGTCTTGTCATAAAGCCTGATAACAAAAAAGAATTATATATTTGGAAAATAGCCAATGATCAAATTTCATTTATTAATGTAGGTGCAGAAAAAAATAAGAATCCAATTTTTGATTCCGCAGATTTCAAATTGAAATTTTCGCAACTAAAAGAATATGTAGAACTTGAATTAATTGATATACAAAAACACGGCTCAATAATTTTGGCCAAAGAGAATTAACAACTGCTGGTAACACACGCTACAAGCAATTTGGGGATTTGGCTTAATGGAAAAATTAGTTTGTACTTGGAAAGATTTAGCAAATCTGAAAATTAACGCTTATTTAACCCCAAACTGCTTGTAGCGCGAGAACGTTAGCGGATAGTTTAGAAAATATGGCAAAAAAGAAAAAATGAAAATAAAATTAACTTTATTATTTTTAATCACACTTCTAATTTCGTGTAAAAACGATACCAAAAAAAAAATTGAAACTTTGAATAATCAAATTCAGAAAGTTGAAACTCAAAAAACCTTTGAATTTGAAAAATTTAAAATATCGAAAGGAAAAATTGGCGATATAAAAATTGGAATGAATATTATTGAAGCCGAAAAAGAGCTAAATGAATTAACTAAAAAGAAAGCCGAAGCATATGATTTTGGTTATGGTGGTGGTGGAAAAGCATTCATATATTCAATTCAAAATGAGCCAATTCTAGCTTTGATTCCTCACAGAGATACCGCAGAAATTTTAGCATTGATTGCAATTAGCCACAAACTAAAAACAGACAATGGTTTAAATCCGAATTCAAACATAATTGACATTCTAAAAAGATATCCAAAAATGGAAGTTAGTCAAGATTTGATGACTGAGCACGAATATATGTATGATGAAAATAAAAAATGGAGTTTTGTCTTCCTGACAGATGAAAGTAACAGGATTGGAGAGTATAAAGATATAGAGGAACCAACAAAACCAAAACGAATAGCAACGAAAATGGATTATATAGAAATTAAATAAAAAACCATCCGCTAACAGCCACTACAACGGATTTGGGCATTGGGCTTAATGGAAAGATGGTTTTGTATTTGGGATGATTTGGCAAATCCGAATAATGTGGTTAATTTAGTCTCAAACCCGCTGTAGTACGAGAACGTCAGTCTGTGAAAAAAATTCCGTTTGGTTATAATCTCCGAAAATACCTGAAAACAAGACTTTATGAAGATATTCAAAATCATTTTACTGTTATTACCATTACTTTCTCAAAGTCAAAATAAATTTGAAAGTATAAGAAAGAAATTAGAGCAAAATAAAAAATATGAGTATGTATATGCTTTTGAGAATAATTTTGCGGTTTTTAGAACTTTTGACAATAAAATGGGTGTAATTGATAGTACAGAAAACGTAATCATAAAACCAATATATTCATACATAAACAACAAAAAAGAACTAATAAATCTATTTGAAGTTGGAAACAATTTAAACAAAAAATTTAAACGTGGATTTATTGATTTAAAAGGGAATATTAAAATTCCAATCGTTTATGACGATGTTTTTTATATCGACAATGGATTAATAAGAGTATCAAAAGAAAATAAAGTTGGAATTATTGACACTTTAAACAATGTAATTCTACCAATAAAGTTTGATTCTATTTCACTTGACAATAATGTAATAATTGCAGAAAATAAAGGAATAAATTCACTTTATAATCTAAACGGAAAACAAATTAGTGACTTACAATTTACTCAAATTTCAGAATTTAGAAATAATAAAGCAATTATTGAGTTTCCAAATAAAGCAAATTCAATAATAGATAATAATGGAAACGTTATTTTAAAATCTATCAAAAACCATAGTTTTGAAAAAGTCTTTAACGGTGATTTATATCTGATAAAAAATAATTTAACAACAAAAGAAGGAATAATAAATTCAAAAAATGAATTTATTATTAAATGTAAATATGATGAAATCAAACAAGTAAATTCATTTTTTATTGCTAAAAGTAATAAAAAAAACGGATTTATTTCATCAACAGATTCAATAGTTAAACCTTTCATTTATGATGAAATATATTTTAGTTATTTCGATGATGCAGTAGGTTTTGGTGACAATAATCTTGGAGATAATTACATTGTTAAAAAAGATGATTTATTTGGCGTAATTAATCCAAATAGTTTAGATGAAATAATACCAATTAACTATAAAAGCATTAGAACTTTATTTGACAACTATTATGTAGTTCAAAATAATGAGAATAAAAGTGGTTTATTCACTCAAAACGGAATTAGAGTTTTAAATGAAGATTATGAGTTTTATAATATTTTTAAAAACTCAATTTTTGGAGAAAAAAATAACAAACAATTTGTAATCTATTTGGATGGAGAAAAATTTACTGAAAAAGAACTTTCAATAAACAAATTCGTAAAATATAAAGACGTTCAAGAATTATCAATAAGTGAAAATCAAATATTCAAAAGCGAAGATAAATTTGGAGTAATAAATTCATCAAACAAAATCGTAATTCCAAATGAATATGAATTTATAGAAAATATTTACCTTTCAAAACAGTTCGTTGTTAAGAAAAACAACAAATTTGGAATTATAAATTCTGAAAATAAAACTTTAGTAGAAATTGAATACGATGATTACAAAAAGTTAAAAGAAGTAATTCTATTTACAAAAGATAACAAAAAGATTAAAAAATATCACGAAATCACTTTTAAATAATTACTACTTCCAACTGATGCTTGGCAAATTTTGCAGTAAATTCACTTTTACATTTCGCAAGAAATTTTATCTTTAACAGAAAATAATCAGTTCCGAAGTTCGCAACCTCGCCAAGCCGAAAACGTTACCAGCTAGTGCTCGCCAGATTACCCAAGAACTAATAATATTACGACATGATAAGTTTTTTCAAGATGTTTTTCTCAAAAGATAAGTCTGAATCGAAAGTGTCTATTGAAGATTTAAAACCTAACTATATTGAAACGCTCAATAATATTGAAAATGTTTTGAGAGAAGGAAAAATTTATCCTCAAGCAAACTATGTTGAAAAAACAATTGGAAGCTTGAAAAGTGAGGATTACGAAGTGTTTGAAAAAGAATTAAAAAGTGTTAACTTTTGGGGTGGTTCTGGAGCGGTTTGGGAAGTTTATTTCGAGGATAAAAAACTGCAGAAAAAATTTTATTCCGAAATGATTAAATTGATTATTCTCATGGAAAAAGCAAAAATCTCAAATAGCTCAATAAGACCTTTGAAAAAGTTGTTTGAAAAAGAAACGTAAGCACCAACTGGTAACAGCCGTTAGGTAGCATGGCTGATTCTGTATTTCTTAGACGGAAACTACTAAGTTCAAAAATTGATTATATTTAAACAATAATTTAAAAGCCGCCACGACTACCAAGCGGCGGCACGTTATTTCACTTTTACAACTCACATCTCACATCTCACAACCCAAAACTATTTTCCGTATATTTGAATTTTACAATTCACTTATGAAATCATTAGACTCTTTTTACCAGGATATTACCGAAGGTTCTTCTATAGAGCCCAAATCATTAATACCAACAGACATTCAGAAAGAAATTGGTCATTTTAATGTTTTTGACATCAAAGAATTGATGGAACGGATGAAAGACAAACCTGCAATGCCTTATGATCGCAGGGCTTACTACAAAATAAGTCTGATAAAAGGAAAAAACAGAGCCGAGTATGCCGATAAAATTATAGAGATCGATCAGTATGCATTGTTGTTTGCTACACCCAAAATCCCATATAATTATGTGCCGCAAGACACCAATCAATCCGGGCAGTTTTGTGTTTTTACCAGTGAATTTTTATCGAAAAACAAAAGCGGAATCGACTTAGATGCACTACCTATATTTGCTTCGGATGGTTATCCTGTCTTTCAGATTTCGGAAGAAGAAGTTGTTGAACTTGATCTGATATTCAATAAAATACAAAAAGAAATCAATTCTGATTATACCTATAAATATGATTTGATTCGGAATTACGTTGCTGAACTGATTCACTTTGGGCAAAAATTACAACCGATTACCGCTTTGTATTCGAAGCACAATTCGGCAGCACGGGTTTCTTCTTTATTTGCTGAATTATTAGAAAGACAATTCCCAATAGAATCGCCACATCAGCGACTGGAACTCAGAACCGCTAAGGATTTTGCCTCCAGATTATCCGTTCATGTCAATCACCTGAACAAAGTTTTAAAAGAAAACACAGGTAAAACCACTACAGAACTTATCAGTAACCGACTGACAAACGAGGCCAAAATTCTGCTAAAACAAACCGACTGGAACATCTCTGAAATTGCGTATTCATTAGGTTTTGAGGAGCTCGCGCATTTTTCGAACTTCTTTAAAAAACAAACTTCGATTACCCCTTTGGCTTTTAGGAGTTGAGATTTTAGATTTAAAATTAAAAAAAAAAATAGCTTCGCTCTTTTTTTTGGAATTTGGGATTTAAAAATTGGAATTTACTTTTGTACCGATTTGAATTTCGCAAACATCGATTTGATATTTACAACTCCCAAGCTTTGCTTTGCTCCTACCTTTGTCTTATCAATTTAAAAAATAAAAAGATGGACTTAGCAAACAACAAAATTTTAATAACCGGCGGTGCAACCGGAATTGGACTTGGCCTGACCGAACGTTTTATTCAGGAAAATAATACTGTCATAATTTGCGGAAGACGAGAATCTGTTTTAGATGAAGTCAAAGCAAAATTTCCAACCGTAATTACAAAAGTATGCGATCTGGCAATTGAATCTGAACGAATTGCACTATACGAATGGATTGTCGAAAATCACCCTGACTTAAATGTTTTAGTAAATAATGCCGGAATTCAAAAATGGGTTTCCGTGACGGATACAGACTTTTATGATAGCGCTAAAACTGAAATCGCTATTAATATCGAAGCTCCTTTACATTTAACTTCTCTATTTATCCAATTAAAATCGCTTACAACCGTAATGAACGTAACTTCAGGATTGGCTTTTTCACCTTTCGCAAAAGTTCCGGTTTATTCTGCTACAAAAGCTTTCTTCCGTTCGTTTACGCTATCCCTTCGCCATATTTTAAAATCAAAAAATATAGAAGTAATCGAAATCATTCCACCAGCATTAAATACCAATCTTGGCGGAACTGGCTTACATGATTCACATCCAAGTGTAGCTGATTTCATTGTATCAATTTTTGATCAATTAAAAGACGGTAAAAATGAGCTGACTTTCGGAACCAGCGAAACACGACTAAACGTAAGTGTTCCAGAATTAAAAGCTTCGTTTGAAGCATTACATTCATAACTATAAAATGTGAAATATGATAGCCCACGTATAAACAACATTTCACATTTCACATTTTACATTTCACATTTCACATTTCACATTTTACAAAACAACAAACAACAAATAATATATAAAATGGCAGTAAATACAAAAATCGCTTTGGTAACAGGCGGCAGCAGAGGTTTAGGGAAAAATATGGCAATTGCTATTGCTAAAAAAGGTATCGACGTAATCTTAACGTACAACAGCAAAAAAGACGAAGCTGAAGAAGTTGTAAAAGAAATTGAAAACTTGGGTCAAAAAGCAGTTGCACTTCAGCTTAACGTAGCTGATTCAGGTTCTTTTGATTCCTTTTTTGAAGAAGTTGCATCTGCACTTACAGGTACTTTTAAAACGGATAAATTTGACTTTCTGGTAAACAATGCCGGAATCGGAATTCATAATTCGTTTATCGGAACAACAGAAGAAGAATTTGACCGATTGAATAATATTCAGTTCAAAGGACCATTTTTCTTAACTCAAAAAGGATTAAAAGTAATGAATGACGGTGGTGGAATTGTGAATATTTCGACTGGATTGGCGAGATTTTCACTTGCCGGATATGGTGCTTATGCTTCTATGAAAGGTGCCATCGAAACCTTAACCAAATACCAGGCAAAAGAATTAGGCGAAAGAAAAATCAGAGTAAATGTAGTGGCTCCAGGCGCTATAGAAACTGATTTTGGTGGTGGTGCTGTTCGTGATAATGAGCAGCTAAATCAATATGTTGCTTCGATAACAGCGCTTGGAAGAGTGGGTCTGCCTGATGATATTGGCGGAGTCGTTGCTTTTTTATGTACCGATGATGCCCGTTGGGTAAACGCACAACGCATCGAAGTTTCAGGTGGAATGAATTTGTAATAAACTTGTGTTTTTATGGCCCACCGGTTTTACGGATGAAACGGGTTATCACAGATTATAAATTTTTTTAAACCCGACAGGTTTTGAAACCTGTCGGGTTTATTTTATATTTAGATTAAGTACAAAAAAATCAGTGGCAATCCGTTTCATCCGTTTAATCCGTGGTCCAAAATAAAATCAAAAAAGCCTGCAGGAATTGAATCTTAGCAGGCTTCTTTTTTGAAATAATTGAATTAGTAAGCATTTATTTCTAAACTTTATTTTTCAATCTATCCGTCAATTCTCTTTTATAAGTAATCCCGATAGGTAATTTTTCTTTTTTGATAATGACAAAATCCTTCTCGGTTTCATCAATTTTATCGAGTGCCACGATGTATGATTTATGTATGCGCATGAAATTTTTCTCTGGTAAACATTTCTCGAATTCGGTTGTTGTAATCGAAGCCAGAAACGTTCTTTTCAGCGTATAAAGTTTCACATAATTCCCGAAACTCTGAGCGTATAAAAGCTGATCCAGCTCAATATCCATCAAAAAACCATCAACTTTTACACTTACTGAATTTACGATTTCTTCTTCCTTTATTTTTAGATTGTCGGTAGCAAAAAAACGCTCAACGGCCTTTAGGAAACGAGGAAAATAAATAGGTTTCAGTAAATAATCAATCACACCATAATCATAACTTTCAAGGGCAAACTCAGAATACGCAGTCGTTAAAATCGTTTTGGGATGCGTTGGGAGAATCTTTAGCAGCTCCATTCCGGAAATCTCGGGCATATTGATATCCAGAAACATCAAATCGACTTTGTTTTCGCGTAAATAATCCATAGCTTCAATACCATTGTAACCCTGAAAAACCAGTTCCAACTGTGGATTTTGCTTGATGTAATTCGCCAACACATAATGCGCTGCCGGCTCATCATCCACAATGATACATTTTTTTGGCTCTTTCATTACATGAACTTTTTCAGTTGCAGTTTCAGATCTACGATATAGGTGTTTTTATCGTCTTTGATATCCAGTTTATAGTCTTTTCCATAAATTAAATTCAGACGCTCAATTGTGTTTTTCAGACCTATTTTGGTCGAAACCACCTCTGTATTTTTCTTCGGAATAGAATTGACCACATGCAAATGCAGCAAACCGTTTTCTACCGTAATAATTATTCGGACAAAACATTTTTCTATCGCACAAGTTCCATGTTTGAAGGCATTTTCTATAAAAGCAATCAGCAACATGGGTGATACTTTATAGGCGTTTTCGTTATCAATTTTACAATCATACGTAATATCACAACGATACCCCACGCGCTCTTTTTCCAGCTGAATGTAACTGTTTATAAATTCTAATTCATCTTCCAGAGACACACATTGCTTGCTGTTGCTTTCGAGCTGGTAGCGCATCAACTGCGAGACTTTCATGATTAAATCGGAAGTTCTTTCCGGAAATTCTAAACTGATTCCGTAAAGGGTATTGAACGTATTGAACAAAAAATGCGGGTTTAATTGTCCTTTCAGGGCGTTTAGCTGCATCTGATTAAACAGTAACGCTTCGTCCGTTTGTTTTTTATGAATTCGATAAAATTTAAACACAATTATCGGACTTAAAATACATACCAGAGTTCCCAAAACACTCGCCAATTGATAGACATAACTGCGCTGATGCGAGTTTTGGTACAAATGACATTTGGCAAACATATCCAGCAGGGTCAATTCGTATAAAACTATTGAAAATACCAAAACACCAAAAAGCGTTAGAAAAATATAGGTAATCGGTCTTTGATTTTTGAATAATATCGGCAACAGAAAAAATCTATTGAATTGGGCGTGCATGTACAAAATCAGGTAGAAAAAAACACCCATCATTATTGAAATGAAAGAACTAAATAACATCCAGTCATTTTTCAATGTATAAATTGTAAATGAGAACAGGATAACGGCAATTTCCTGCCACCATTTGTTATCCATTATGTTATTAAACTTTTTATTCATTTTTATTTTTGAAATAGTTTACAAATTACGCACATTTTTTTAATAAACATTTCCAATAAATGACAAATTCAATTCGTCATTTATTATCGTATTACATCATTTAAGAAGCCACATATCGCGTGAAGTGAAATAATTTTGGTACATAATTTCACACTTGAGTTTATGTATTTCAAAAAAATTACTTTATTATTTTTCTTGATTTTTGCCTCAGTAACGTATGCACAAACCCTTTCTTTAAAAGAAGCGATAAAAACAGGTTTGGAAAATTACGGTACCATCAGGGCAAAAACCAACTACAGCAATGCTTCGCGCGAGACACTCAAACAATCCAAACGCGATTATCTGCCTAATCTTAACTTATCGGCACAACAGGATTACGGAACTGTAAACGGTCAAAACGGGCCTTTGTATGGTTTTGGCGGACTTGGTGTTGCTTCGTCAGGGCTTCCGCTTCCGGAGCAAAACTGGAATTCGGCTTTTGGTGCTTTGTATTTAGTTAATATGAACTGGGATTTTTTCACTTTCGGAAAAACGCAGGAAAAAATCAACCTGTCTAAAATCGATGTTCAGGCTAAAGAAAAGGATTTGGAGCAGGAAATGTTTCAACAGAAAATCAAAATTTCTGCTGCGTATCTTAATTTGTTAGCAAGCCAAAGATTACTGATTTCACAAAAAAAGAATTTAAGCCGCGCCGAAGTTTTCAAAAGAACTGCAGCTGCAAGAGTCAAAAACGGATTATTAGCAGGAGTCGATTCTACTTTGGCTACAGCCGAAGTTTCGAAAGCTAAAATTGCTTTGAATCTGGCCCGAAATTTCGTGAAGGAACAAAACAATAAACTGGTCGATTTGATGGGCGTTGCGCCACAGGATTTTGTAACCGATACCCTTTTTGTCAATCAAATTCCGAGAGAATTAGTCACCGGACTGGCTTCTGATAGTCTGCATCCGCTGCTACAGTTGTATAAAACTAAGATCGATTACAGCAATCAGCAGGTTAAATTGTACAAACGTTTTTATTACCCAACCATGAGTGCTTTTGGTGTATTGCAAACCAGAGCTTCTGGCTTTGATAGTAGTTATGCGACTGATCAGACCGCTTATAACCGAAACTATTGGGATGGCGTAAATCCGGACCGTACCAATTATTTATTGGGAATTGGAATTACCTGGAACCTGACCACACCGTTCAGAAGCAGTAAACAGGTGAGCGCTCAGAAATTTGTTTCCCAGGCACTGCAGGAAGAATACAATCAGGCGGACAGAGAACTAAAATCGAAATTGAATTTTGCCGAAGATAAAATAAAAATCACGCTGGAGAATTTTGCCGAAGCGCCTATTCAGGTGAATGCCGCACAACAGGCGTATTTGCAAAAATCAACTTTATACAAAAACGGATTAACCACACTGACGGACTTGACACAAACCTTATTTGTTTTAAACCGTGCCGAAATTGATCGTGATATCGTCAACAATAATGTGTGGCAGTCGTTTTTATTGAAGGTAGCAGCCACAGGCAATTTTGACTTATTTATAAATGAATTTTAATACAAAATCCTAATGAATTTAATACGTTTTGCACTCCGCAAACCCATCTCGATATTAGTATTGGTGGCGGGTTTATTTTTCTTCGGAATTGGTGCTATCAAGGATATTAAGGTAGATATTCTGCCGAAGATGAACTTGCCCGTAATTTATATTGCGCATCCTTTTGGAGGTTATACACCCGACCAGATGGAAGCTTATTTTGCTAAAAACTACGTCAACATTCTGCCGTTTGCCAATGGTGTAAAATCGGTTGAAACCAAGAATATTCAGGGTTTGATGATCATGAAACTGACGTATTACGAAAATACGAATATGGCGCAGGCTGCTGCCGAATTGAGCGCGCTTTCGAACAGAATTCAGGCGGCATTTCCTCCCGGGACACAGCCTCCGTTTATCATTCGTTTTGATGCTTCCTCTTTGCCAATCGGGCAATTGGTTTTAAGCAGTAAAATACGTTCGAATAACGAGCTGCAGGATTTGGCCAACGTTTATGTTCGTGCTTCTTTTACTTCAATTCCGGGTTTATTATCGCCGGCTCCCTTTGGCGGAAGCCCAAGAACTATTGAAGTTAACGTAGATCCGGACTTATTGCGTTCGCACAATATGACACCGGATCAGATTGTAGAAGCTATTAAACTGAACAATCAGACTGCTCCTTCCGGAAACGTGCGAATGGGCGATATCAATTATATTACTCCAACCAATAATACGATTAAAGAAGTTAAGGATTTCGAGAAAATTCCGTTGTTCAAAGGCGGTGTTCAGAACCTGACTTTGGGTGATGTCGCGACTGTAAAAGACGGTGCCGATATCACGGCGGGTTATGCATTGGTAAACGGAAAACGTTCGGTTTACATTAGTATTGCAAAAGCGGGAGATGCTTCGACCTGGGATGTGGTTCAGAAACTAAAATCGGAATTGCCTAAAATTCAGAGTACACTTCCTGAAGATGTCAAATTATCGTATGAATTTGACCAGTCGGTTTATGTCATCAACTCGGTAAAAAGTTTGATAACGGAGGGAATCATCGGAGCGGTTTTGACCGGATTAATGGTTTTATTATTCCTTGGAGACAGACGCGCCGCTTTGATTGTAATCCTGACCATTCCTATTTCGATTATCTCAGGAGTTTTATTTTTGAAATTATTCGGACAAACCATCAACTTAATGTCCTTGAGCGGACTGGCTCTGGCCATCGGAATTTTGGTGGACGAAAGTACCGTAACTATCGAAAACATTCACCAGCATCTCGACATGGGAAAACCCAAGGCACTCGCCATCTGGGATGCCTGTCAGGAAATTGCATTGCCTAAATTATTGATTCTGCTTTGTATTCTGGCGGTTTTTGCACCGGCGTTTACCATGGTCGGAATTCCCGGAGCGTTGTTTTTACCTTTGGCTTTAGCGATTGGATTCTCGATGATTATTTCGTTTTTATTGTCGCAGACTTTTGTACCTGTAATGGCGAACTGGCTGATGAAAGCACATCCAAAACACGAACATACTCCTGAAATTACAGATGATGAAGCCGAGTTTAATGCGTGTGGATTAACGCCTGAATCTGAGAAACATTTGATTACTCAGAAGAAAGCCTATGTAGAAAAAGAGGATACCGATAACAACGGAAAAATAGGCGCTTTCGAGCGTTTTAGAATCCGATTCATGAGAACGCTGGACCGACTTTTTCCATACAAAAAAGTGGCTGGTCTGACGTATCTTATCGGAATTACAGTGCTTGCTGTTGTATTTATCTCTTTTATCGGAAAAGATGTTTTCCCGAAAGTAAATTCAAGTCAGTTTCAGCTAAGAATGCGTGCTCCTGATGGAACCCGCTTAGAAAGAACCGAAGAAAAAGCAATTGTAGTGCTGAAAGAATTAAAAGAAATGGTGGGCAAAGAACACATCGGGATTTCGTCTGTATATGTGGGGCAGCACCCTTCTCTCTTCTCGATCAACCCGATTTATCTGTTTATGGCGGGATCGCACGAAGCTGTTTTTCAGGTGAGTTTAAAAGAATACCACACCGATATGGATGATTTTAAAGACGAGTTTAGAGCGCGTCTTAAAAAAGTGCTTCCGGATGTAAAAATATCTTTCGAGCCCATCGAACTAACCGATAAAGTACTGAGCCAGGGTTCCCCTACTCCTATCGAAGTTCGAATTGCCGGAAAAGACAAAAAACGAAACGAATTATACGCCAATCAGATTGTTGATAAACTGAAGAAAATCGCCTATTTCAGAGACGTTCAAATTGGACAGCCGATACATTATCCTGCAATGAATATTGACATCGACAGAACCCGTGCTGCCGAATTAGGTGTCGATATGAATGATATTTCAAGATCATTAATCGCTTCGACTTCTTCTTCCAGATATACCGAAAAAAATACCTGGGTCGATGAAAGAGCGGGATTGTCGTACAACGTTCAGGTACAGGTGCCTTTGAACAAAATGAAAAGCAAAACCGATATGGGCGAAATTCCCGTATTAAAAAACTCGCTGCGTCCTGTATTAAGTGACGTGGCCAAAATTACACCGGGCTTTGTAAGCGGTGAGAATGACAATTTAGGGGCTATGCCATACATTACCGTTACAGCAAACATCAGCCAGACCGATTTAGGGACGGCAGTAAAAGATGTAGATGCAACCATTAATTCATTAGGAGAATTACCTCGTGGTTTGTTTATCACTCCTATTGGTTTAAGTAAAGTATTGAGCGAAACATTAAGTAGTTTACAAGTCGGATTATTGGTTGCCATTTTTGTAATCTTCTTAATGTTAGCCGCTAATTTTCAGTCGTTCAAAGTATCGCTCGTGATTTTAACCACCGTTCCGGCCGTGGTTTTAGGAGCGTTGCTGATGCTGACCATCACAGGTTCTACGCTTAACTTACAGTCGTATATGGGCATCATCATGTCGGTTGGAGTATCGATTGCCAATGCCGTTTTATTGGTGACCAATGCCGAACAGCTGCGCAAAATAAATGGCAATGCCTTAGAGTCGGCACGTGAGGCGGCGGCTTTGCGTCTGCGTCCTATTATCATGACTTCGGTGGCTATGATTGCCGGAATGCTGCCTATGGCTATCGGTCATGGCGAAGGTGGCGATCAGGTTTCGCCATTAGGTAGAGCCGTAATTGGCGGATTATTATTTTCGACCTTTGCCGTATTGCTTATTTTACCGCTCATATTTGCCTGGGCACAGGAACATACCACGACACAATCGGTTTCTTTGGACCCTGAAGACGAAGAAAGCATCCATTATATCTCATCATTAAATTCTAAAAATGACAACTAAAATACTACAACCAACCGCGCTGTTTTTTGCAGCACTATTTTTCCTGAGCAGCTGTAATTCTAAAAAAGAAGAAACTGTTACGGCGGAACTTGAACCTAAAACCGAAACCTTTCTTTTGCAAAAAGAAAAGCTAACAACCGAATTGCGTTTGCCAGCCGAATTAACCGGTTTTCAGCAAGTAGATTTGTATGCTAAAGTAAGCAGTTTCGTGAAACTCCTGAAAGTCGATATCGGAACCAAAGTAAAAAAAGGACAGCTTTTGATTGTTTTGGAAGCACCCGAAATCAGTTCGCAACTGGCGGCTGCCGAATCCAGATTAAGATCGATGGAAGCCATTTACACGACCAGCAAAAGCACCTACAACCGTTTGTACGAAACGAGCAAAGTCGAAGGAACGATTTCTAAAAACGATTTGGAAATGGCCAGCGGAAAAAAAAATTCGGATTACGCACAATACCAGGCAGCCGTTGCGGCACATAAAGAGGTAAAAACCATGCGCGGTTACTTAGAGATTCGCGCGCCTTTTGATGGTGTTGTCGCTTCAAGAAATGTCAATTTAGGAGCTTTTGTGGGACCCAGTTCCAGTTCTCCGTTATTGACGATTCAGCAGCAGGACAAATTGCGTCTGGCGGTTTCTATTCCGGAGCTGTACACGGGCTATTTGCACCAGGGCGACGAAATGAGTTTTAATGTAAAATCGTTACCCGAAACCTTCAAAGCTAAAATTACCAGAATGTCCGGAGCTTTAGATTTGAAATTACGTTCAGAGCGTGTAGAAATGGATGTTATCAATACCAAAAAAGATCTTTTACCCGGAATGGTAGCCGAAGTGTTATTGCCGCTTAACGCAAAAGACAGCACCTTTGTGATTCCGAAAACCGCCCTGGTAAGTTCAGCCGAAGGTCTGTATGTCATCAAAGTATTAAACAAAAAAGCCACCAGAATCGACGTGAAAAAAGGCCGCGAAATCGACGAAAAAATCGAAATCTTTGGCGACCTGAACCCACAAGACAAACTGGTAAAAATCGCCAGCGAAGAAATTAAAGAAGGCGATGCTGTAAACGAATAATCTGTACCCTTTATATAAATTGATTTGTTCTGAAAGTGCTGTAAGACTTAGGTTTTGCAGCATTTTTTTTTGGGAGCTGATTCCTGCTATCCGTTGCAATCTTTTGTGCCGAACCCCGGCACAAAAGGATTTCCACTTCTATCAGGGCTAGGGGTTTAGGTTTTCAAAAAGAGGTTTACGGTTTTCTGTAAAAATACTGTTTCAAAAGAAATTAATTTTGAAGCAGTATTTTTTATTACATTTAAAAATCAAAAAAATGTATGACAAGAGTCATACATATCTAACCAAAAATAGGTAGCTATGTATGATGTTATCATACATATATACAAGTTAGCTGTAAATATAAAGAAAATCTAGATAAATGAGAAACATTATAACCGACACTAATATTTGGTATAGTATTACAAATGAAGAAATAGCTGATTTATTTGAAAAAGGTTATAGGTTAGTTATTTCTTCAATTATTTTGAATGAAATTTATACAAGTAGAAATCTCTATTTGAATTTGAAAAGTTTTGAAGCAGTAAAAGTAGCAATGTCTAATATCCTTAAAAATCAAAACTATATAAAGTTTATCGATCTAAATCCTTTAGAATTTATTTTAAGTAATATTGATCCTCAAATTGAACCTTCAACTAATTCAAAATTTTTTTTGGACAGATTTAAAGAAATATTAAATGCCAATTTTGGAACCTTAACCGACAAAGATATTCATCGAGGAGATATATCTGGATTAACGACTTTCATAAACGAAACTTCGGTCAAGTATAAAGAAGAAATCAAAACGAATTCAATTAATTTTAAAAGTTGTGAAACGATAAAATCAACTGAATCGTTAATCAAAATTTATGTAAATGACAATTTACAGCAACTTAATAAGGGACTACCAATATTAGTTGATCTTGACTACGATAAAAATGGCTTTTTTATAATAGCATTTGATGAATTGTTAAGAGAACTTTCTCGATCAGAACAAAAACTTGTAGATAATGATTGGGTTGATATTTTTAATATGGCATATGTCGGTAAAAACGATTTATATTGGACAAAAGAAAAATCTAAACAAAGACTTGCAAATAATTCTAAAACGGAACATTTTTTATATGAGAATAGCTACAGCTAACAGCGGTTTTGCGCAACTGCTATTTCAGTTTTAAAAGTTCGTCCTTTTTTAATAACTTCGTTCAGTCCAGCCGAGAGAACTCAGTTTCAATTTCCGCAGCTGTCGCAAAGCCACAGGACGTTATAGGCAATTATAATGAAAATCTCTTTAAACAACACTAAAAAAAATGAGTAAATTATTAGACTCCTACATTGAACTTTTGAAAATTTACACTGAAGAAGTTACCAAATTAGAATTATTAAAGGATCAAGAAAACGATAAGCATTCAAGATGGAATCCAGCTATAACCTTAAACCGAAGTATGTTTACTTACGATGAGTATTTAAATAATGATTTACATCGTGGTTATTATTTTAAAGAAAAAAATCTAATAATGCCATTTTTACTCAAATTTATAGCCATTTTCGAAAACAGCTCTGAAGAAGAAAAATTAGACTTTGAAAATTTAAAAACCAAAAATAAATATCAAGAAAATTTAGATGACTTAGTCAGCAACAAAGTTCCTTTATTAGACTTTTTAAAATTTCAACTTAAAGAGCTTCAAGAATTAAAATATACATATACAATTCCATTTCCTCCTAAACGAAAAAATGCTACTCTACAACAAGCAAAATATGAGAAAGATATAAAAGAATATTGGGTAAAAGCTAATAGTTTAGAACGATGCCGAGAAGAAGTAAATGCCAGAATAAAAAATTTCGAAGAATTGAAAAAACATTAACCGCCTACAACAGCGGTTTTGCACCCTACAAGAAAATAATTTCCCCCTCGCTGGCGCGAGCGTCTCGCTCGTGAACACAATCTAAGTCAGTACGTGCCTAATTAAAAGTTTAAACATTATTGAATAAATAGCAAATAGCACGAGCAAGATGCTCGCGCCAGCTACAAATAAGAAAAGAATCCCAAGTTGACTGAACATATTGTTTTGTAATGAAGAGTATTTCTTACATTTGTTCGAAAAAAATAATGAGCAGAAAATATAAATTTGGCGACAAAACAGGAGCTTATTTTATCAGTTTTGCCACAGTGTATTGGATAGATGTATTTACAAGAGATGAATATTTTGGAAATATTATTGAATCATTAGACTATTGCCGAAAAAACAAAGGAATGGAAATTTATGGATATTGTATTATGCCCAGCCATATACATTTAATTTTCAGATCTGAAAACGGAGATCCATCGGGTATAATTCGAGACTTTAAAGGATTTACATCAAGAAAAATGCTCAAAACAATTGAAGAAAACCCACAAGAAAGTAGAAAAGAATGGATGCTTTGGATGTTTGAGAGAGCAGGAAAGAAAAATAGCAATGTGAAATTAAGACAATTTTGGCAGCAAAATAATAACCCTATCGAGATTTGGTCATTTAAAGTTTTTGAACAAAAGTTAAATTACATTCATAATAACCCAATCGAAACGGGCTTTGTAACTAATCCTGTAGATTGGAAATATAGCTCAGCGAGAAATTACAGTGATAATGATCAAACTGTTTTAGAAATTGACATCAATTGATTTTGATTGTGTTCACGAGCGAGACGCTCGCGCTAGCGTGAGATTTGCTAAACCTCTTTTAAATAGAACTTATGCGAATATTTTACATCATATTTTTCATTTCAACTTTGAATAGTGCTTATTCTCAAAAAGCAAAAAGTATTGATTTGTATTTAAAGACAGCTCAGCAAATAACCGAAATGGAAGAAGATTTAAAAATTTCGGTTATTCATGTAGAAGTAATAGAAACTTGTTCAATAGATCCAAGTTTATGTGGAAATATGGCATTCGGTTCAACAAGTTTAATTAAAATATTGGACGGAAAATATAAAAACCAATTACTTTATATTTCAGAATTATGTCACGCAACAAATTATAAAGTAAAAAGTACATATACTCTGCTAATAACAGCTTCTCCAAAGTTTGGAGTTGGAATTTGTAATAATGAAGTTTATCATCTAGACAGAACTCTTTACATAAAAGAAAACAGATATCCAATGTTGTTTGGCAAGTTGGAGTAAGCAATCCCGATAGCACAGATTTGCAAGCCATGTTCGCAACTATAACCAGAATACAAGCATAAAAAAAACTACAAGAAAATAATTTCTTCTAGCTTTTTTTATGAAGTGAAACTATCCAATACTTATAACCACGAATTGAAAAGCTACACTATCAGATTGCTATAGTTCCCCATTCTTTTTATCACATACACTTCATTCGTCATTACTTTTATTATTGTAGCAAATTTTATTTAAATTTTTATTTTGCTACAGAAAGTGTAGCAAAATTATTTTTATTTATTTTTTGACACAGAAAGCGTAGCAAATTATATTTTACTTTTCAATTTGCTACAGAAAGTGTGGCAATTTTTTCTAAAATTTTATTTTGTTGCAACTATTGTGATTTTATTTTAAAATTATTTTTTTGTCACAAGGAATCGTGCAAAATTATTATCGTGCAAAATTATTTTTATTTTCAATTTGCTACGGTTTAAATGCAGTGCTGAAATAGTCAAGTTAAAAAGTAGGATTTGAAAAAAAGTTTTAAAAAATAATCAATCCCAACGATAGCTGATTGACGAAGTTATCTTTTGTCCCCTCTATCAGGGCTAGCG
The DNA here is from genome assembly GCF_009789235.1 of Flavobacterium hydrocarbonoxydans. Taxonomy (GTDB): domain Bacteria; phylum Bacteroidota; class Bacteroidia; order Flavobacteriales; family Flavobacteriaceae; genus Flavobacterium; species Flavobacterium hydrocarbonoxydans. Next base: position 104,063 of record NZ_WSTB01000001.1, read on the forward strand.
TTTTGCATTTATTTGATCGTTTTCTCTTATTTCACAAATAAAATTCTCCTGAAAATTTATAAAAGTTTTTCCTATATTAGCTCCATATACATCAGCAGGATTATGGCGCAAAGCCAATTGCTGGTATAAACAAGTTATAAAAAACACTCGAATGGAATCAGTACAATACGCTTTCTTATTTTTAATCTTACTAATTAGCTTTATAACAGGAGTCCTCTTTTTCAGAAAAGCTTTAGTTGAGAAAAATAGAAGAAAACTCTTTTTAGGTTTGATATTTATAATAATTCCCTTTACTATTTTATTCACAAAACAGGTATTGAATCTTATAACAGAGAAACCGAGCCACAAAGATTTGGTCGGAAAATACAAAATAGTACATTCAGATTATAATTTTCCAAATCCTGAAAATTATATACTAGAACTCAAAGAAAACGGAACATTTTCATTCACAAAAAATCCTGCAATTTCACTTTGTTCAAACGGAAACTATGAACTAGATTATAAATTCGAGGATAATGAAATAAGTTTTCAATGCGGTTTCGGTTGGTCGCCGGCACATATCAAAAGAAATTTTCGTGGATTTGAAATTGAATTCTCTATAGATGAAAATGATAAAATAACATATAGTAAATACTAAACTCGCCTACAACAGCCAATAATCGCCATTGCTAACACTTGTCGTTCCGGAATATTTATTTACATGTTTGTTTCTTAAAGCCGTAACGTGTGCCTTTTGGCGAAAAATTTCCTGTAAGTTTAAACCAACATTACGCAATGAAATATATAATACTATTACTTTCGATTTTGTTTTTTTCGTGCAGCGAAAAGCCGGAAAATCAGCGTATAGATTTCAATGAAAAAATTGTAGATTTTGCTATAAAAAACTCCAATAATAAATTTATTGAACTTCCTGATTTATACGATTTGATATCGAAAGAAACTATTGCCAAAGATGAAGATGAAAAACTCATTCTGGTGCAAATCCTGAAAAAGAAAGGTTTTGAGGTTAAAGATTGGGGACGCGGAAATCATCCTTTGGGGTCAAGAATCATTGTGTTGAAATTGAAAAAAGATAGTTGTGAATGCGAAGTACAGAAAACCTATTATTCTACTGCTGATTTGCCAAACGAAATTTATAAGATAACGGAAAGTATTAGGTGCAAAAAAACCAGCCTGTAACAGGACTATAACATTGGAAAAAATTCAGAAACAACCATGAAACAATATCAAGCTATTCTAATTTCACTAGTTTTAATTCTTTGCAGTTGTGAATCAAAAAACGCAACTGAAAAATATTTTTTTTATTCTTCGCCTTCATTTCACGGTGGTTTTGATATTGAATTAGATGTAAAAAATAAAAAAGTATATGCAACAGAAAATTATCGATATTTTTTCGCAGATTCTGTTAGTCCGACACTATTCAGATTCATTGATTCACTAGATGCAGAAAGTGTCAAAAATTATCTTCCTAAAGCAAGCAAAATTAGCGCTGACATAAATGATGTTCAGTTCGAAAAATTGAAAAACAACCTTAATAAATTATTAGATTATAAACTATCTGAAAACGAGAAATTTCCACCCAATGATGGTATTACAATTTTTGTAAAAGATAGTCTCGAAAATAAAAATATTAGACGGAATACTTTTTATAGTCCTTCTAAAGATTCGAAGCAAGGAAAAATAATTACTGAAACGTATAGTCTTTTACTGGAAATCTTTAAAAACAAAACAGTTATTGAAGAAGGCATCGAAAACTCTGAAAGATATTTTGATGACAAACTTATCAAAGTAAAAAGTAAAAATCCATTATATATAAAGGTTTTGGACAATAGTGATGAAGATTGTGAGGAATTAGAAAAAGAAATTAAAAAATTACCTCCAGCCAGAAAAATATTTCTTGACTTAACCAACTTTTCAGGTGATAGAAAATGTATTGAAAAGGTTTTCAGAAAGAAATATTCGCAAATAAAGTGGATTTCAAAAGATTCTTTTTTCGAGGAACCCTGAATATTCGCCTAACCGCCTGTGATTGCAATCGAAGAGTTCACTGTAAATTGAAAGTCGCATTAGAAAGTTCCATAGGAACGGTCAATATTTATGACTAGTAAAATACTGTAGCAAATTTTATTTAATTTTTTAATTTGCCACGAAAAGTGTGGCAAATTTATTTTTATTTATTTTATGCCACAGAAAGTGTGGCAAAACATATTTTACTTTTCGTTTTGACACAAAAAGCGTGGCGATTTCTTCTAAAATTTTATTTTGTTGCAACTCTTGTGATTTTTTTTCTAAATTATTTTTTTGTCACAATAAATGGTGCAAAATTATTTTTTATTACCCATTGTTGCAGTTAAAATACAGCGCTGAAATGGCTACAGCTTTGCGTAAATTATAATCAAAATAAAAGATGATTTTATCCGTTTTTTAATTTGATTCTACTGGTTTATACTAGCGCACAAAAACATCGAAAATCAACATCATAAAGTTTTAAAACGAGCTTAATAGAAAGACAATATGAGCCTTAGAACAAAGTAATACATCAATTAAAATTTTAAATTTGTACGTTCATAATCTAATAACAGAATGTATGGAAGTAAAAGAAGAGAATAAACTAAAGACGCTAAGCTACTCAGGAATTTTTCTTTCCTGCTTTACAGATTATAGCGAAAAATGTATTCATGCAACTCCTGAACACGTTTTAGTTTATTTGTACTCTGGTGAACAAATCATAGAAGATCGAAATAAAAAAATAAAATTGCAGGCTGGCGAATGTGCTTTTATCCGAAGAGATCATCGTCTGAAAATGTATAAAAACAGCAAAGGCGATGCTTTGTACAAAGGTATTTCGCTAACTTTTAATCGTGCTGTATTACGTGATTTTTACAGTAAAATGAATAAATCTGAAATTCCTGCCACTATAAAAGTTTCAGATAAAACGGTCTTTAAGTTAGAGCCTAGTCCTGCGATAGACAGTTTATTTCAATCCCTTACCCCCTATTTTGACAGTAACATAAAACCAACGGGGGGCATTACACATTTGAAATTACTCGAAGGCATTTATACTTTACTAAACAGTAACGAACAACTCTATCCCATACTTTTTGACTTTGCCGAACCCTGGAAAATAGATCTTTTGGACTTTCTCAACGGAAGCTATATGGAAGAACTATCAATGGAACAAATAGCATCGTTTACAGGACGAAGTCTGGCTACTTTTAAAAGAGATTTTAAGAAAATAAGCAACCTCACTCCACAAAAATGGCTGATAAAAAAGCGCCTGGAAATGGCGTATATCAAACTAAAAGAGGAAAACAAAAAAGTACAGGACGTTTATATGGAAGTTGGTTTTAAAAATCCTTCTCATTTTTCAACTGCATTTAAAAAACAATACGGAATGCCGCCTACTGAAATTTAATATTGAGCTTTTCAGAAAGATTCTTTGAGCCTCCCAGTAAAGCCACTGCGAGGCTTTGTTTTTAAATTTGCATAGTAAATCTTAATAGACCATGCAAACAAAAACGATATTCGAAAGACTAAAAAACGGAGAAGTCATTTCGCCAACCGATCAGGATGCCTATAAAATGCGTGAAGCTTCGTTTGCCACAAAGAAGTGGTTGGTGGAGATGAATAACTCGTCTGATCCGGATGAAATCAGACATTTTTTAAGCCAAATTACTAATTCTGAAATAGACCAAAGCGTTACGGTATTTACACCCTTATACATCAATTATGGAAAAAATACCAGCATTGGTAAAAATGTATTTATCAACTTCGACTGCGTTTTTCTCGATTTAGGAGGGATTACCATAGAAGACAATGTACTAATAGCACCCAAAGTAAGCCTTTTGACAGAAGGCCATCCAACCGCTATAAAAGACCGCCATTCTTTAATTCCAAAACCAATTCATATTAAAAAAAATGCCTGGATTGGGGCCAATGCAACGATACTTCCCGGAGTAACGATTGGAGAAAATGCTATTGTTGCTGCAGGTGCAGTTGTATCAAAAGATGTTTCTGACCATACAATAGTAGGTGGAATTCCTGCAAAGGTTTTAAAAACAATTTAATTTAATAAAAATGAAAAAGACATTCATAATCACAATGATGCTGGTATTGACAGGACAAGCATTTGCAAAGGACAAAAAATCTAAATCAAAAAAAATGGAAACAAGCGAACATTATACTTTTCAATTGAACGAGAACGTAATCCGTGAGAAAGTAACATTTAAAAATCGTTATGGAATCATGCTTTCTGGAGATCTCTATCTCCCTAAAAATGGTCGAAACGGACAACTTTCGGCTCTTGCCATCTGCGGACCCTTTGGTGCTGTAAAAGAACAATCGTCAGGATTGTATGCAAATCAAATGGCAGCACGAGGTTTTGTAGCTTTGGCTTTTGATCCATCTTATACAGGAGAAAGCAGCGGAGAACCAAGGAATCTGGCTTCTCCGGAAATCAATACTGAAGATTTTAGTGCTGCAATAGATTACTTAGGCTTACAAAAAAATGTAGATCGCAACAAAATTGGCATTATCGGAATCTGTGGTTTTGGTGGTTTTGCTTTGAATGCAACTGCTATTGACAAAAGAGTAAAAGCCGTTGCTACGACCAGCTTGTATGATATGACCAGAGTAATGTCGAAAGGATATAATGATGCAGTAACTCCAGAACAAAGAACCAAAACATTGGAAGCTTTGAGTATGCAACGCTGGACTGATGCCGAAAATGGAAAACCGGCAGAGGGTTCGAGAAATTTACCGGAAACACTAAAAGGTGACGAACCTCAATTTGTTAAAGAATATTTTGATTATTACAGAACGCCACGTGGTTTTCATGCTAATTCTTTGAACTCAACCGGAGCTTGGTTAGTAACCAATCCAATATCTTTTATGAATATGCCAATACTCACTTATGTAAAAGAAATTTCTCCAAGACCTATGCTTCTAATCGCAGGAGAAAATGCGCATTCACGCTATTTTAGTGAAGATATTTTTAAATTGGCAAATGAACCAAAAGAGCTCATAATTATTCCAAATGCGGTACATGTTGATTTGTATGATAAAGTCGATGTGATTCCATTTGATAAATTAGATACTTTTTTTAGAACGCATTTGAAATAATAGTAATTCTATGAGACATTCCTTTTTAATACTATTGACTTTTATGTCTTTTATTATCAACGGTGCAACCTCTTGTAACAAAGAAGACGACACCGAAAAAACTAAAAATAACACTTCTATGGTAAATGGTAAAATCAAAATAAAGGTCAATTCTCAAATTTTTACCGCTTCTCTTTTAGACCATAATTCGGCTAAAGCTTTTAAAGAAATGTTGCCCTTGACCATCAATATGATTGAATTAAATGGAAATGAGAAATATTATGATTTGCGAAATAGTATTCCAACAAACGCATCCAATACCGGAACTATAAATAATGGCGACCTGATGCTGTATGGTTCAAAAACTTTGGTATTGTTTTATAAACCATTTTCTACATCATACAGTTACACAAAATTAGGAATGGTCGATGATACAACAGGCTTAGCCTCAGTACTAGGTTCGGGAAACGTAACCATAACTTTTGAGGAGTAAGCCTTAAAAGAAGCATAAAAAAAGCTAGAAGACTTTATTTACTTCTAGCTTTTTTTATGAAGAGAAACTACCAAATAGTTATAGCCACGAATTAAAACTGAACTATCAGGTTGCAATAATTCTCCATTTTTTCTATCACTTACGCTTCATTCGACATTACGTTTATTATTGTAGCATTTTTTTTTAATTTTTTATTTTGCTACAGAAAGCGTGACAAAATTTTATGTCAAAAGAAATGTTGCGAAATTATTTTTAATTACATTTTGCTCCGGTTTGAATGCAGTATCCAACGGTGCAATTCTACAAAGCGATAGCCAAAATTTCATTCTATACCCACAGCAAAAAATTCCGTAGGAATGAAACATCTTGTAGCGACGGATTTTAATCCGTTGTGAGATTAAAAGTCGCATCAGAAAATTCAATAAGAATGGCCCATATTATAAGGGGTAAAATGTGTCGAACCTACGGATCTATTTTTTTTCCTTATCTCTGACTGGATTAAAATCCAGCCCTACACTATTTAATCGAGCCGATGGCTCTTTATCCTTAACATTAATTAAAAAAAGGTGTAATAGCAATCCTGTTTTAATTCAAATCTAAAATTAAAATCTACCCAAAAACTAACTGTATAATTCAGTATTATGGAGTCACTTACTTTTTTTGCACAACTTAACAATCAATTCATTACCTTTTTCAAGTTAAGAAAAAACTTAAAACAATAGAAAAAATCACATTGCCATAAAGTAAATTTCACGCTATATTTATCAAATTATTTTATCTTAGGCCAACGTAATTTCTATGAAAAAAATACTATTTCTATTTGCAGTGCTACTCTTACTTGGTGCATGTGACAAGGATGATTCTTCTAAAACACCTCTGGAGCAACTCCCTGCTTTAACGTCTGTGGGTGCCAATACTGCGGGATGCCTGGTCAATGGTGAAGCCTTATTACCAAAAGGTGCTGGTACAAATAAATTATTTTGTCAGTATAATGATCAAAATGATTTTAGTGTTGCAATCAGCGAAAAAATAAACGACCAAATTCGAACCGTTAATGTTGCCAGTTTAAATCAAAAACTCGAAGTAAACAAAGTGTATCAGCTTAAAGAGTGCGGAGATGATTCAAAATATGGTGAATACATTATCATCTATCCTGATTTCAACCATGTAGATTACGGCACAAATTCAACAATTACCGGAGAGCTTAAAATTACAAATCATAATATTGATAAAGCTACTATAAGCGGCACATTTTGGTTTGATGCTGTAAATAAGTCCGGCGATAAAATTCAGGTTCGTGAAGGGCGTTTTGATATGGAATACTAAAAAATATATTTAGGAAAAAAATATACCTTTTTTAAACTGCTTTTTTATTATTATCAAAATTTAAAAAAAACCGAATTACCAGAATTTGTAAAAATCATCATTTTTAATACTATAAAAAAATTAGAGAAAATTTGTGTAATTCGTGGCAAAAACTAAGTAACAGCTAACAATAATTTTCCCATTTTTATCACTCACACTTCATTGTTCATTACCTTTATTACTGTAGCAAATTTTATTTAATTTTTTAATTTGCCACGAAAAGTGTGGCAAATTTATTTTTATTTATTGTTTGCCACAAAAAGTGTGGCAAAATATATTTTACTTTTCGTTTTGACACAAAAAGCGTGGCAATTTTTTCTAAAATTTTATTTTATTGCAACTGTTGTGATTTTTTTTTGAAATTATTTTTTTGTCACAGGAAATGGTGCAAAATTATTTTTATTTTCAATTTGCTCTGGTTTGAATACAGTGCTGAAATGGCTTCAGCTTTGCGAAAATTATATTTAACATTAAATATTACTTTGAAAATGAATTAGATTATTTTTAACAGGTTTTTAGATGTTAAGCTCTATATTTGAAAAACAATATTTGATAAAGAACATTCGCTAACCCACCCGAAAAGAAACCTAAACAACAGGTTTTCAAATTCATTCTGCTTATCAGTAAGCGACAAAAATAATTTGGAATATCATGAAACATCTTTACTTTTTAATACTTCTTATTCTTTTGATTTGTTTTTCCTGTGCGCCAAAACAGCATTTAAAAACTGAAACAAAATCGGAAGATATGATTATCCGAATCTCTGAAATTCAAATTCATCCTCAATATTTAGAGGAATATATCTCCATCCTGAAAGAAGAAGCTGAGGCATCTGTCAGATTAGAACCTGGGGTAATTTCAATATATCCAATGTATCAGAAAGACGATAAAACCGAAATTAGGATTCTGGAAATTTATGCCGACAGAAAAGCTTATGAAGCACATTTACAGACTCCACATTTTAAACATTACAAAACCTCGACAGTAACAATGGTGAAATCATTAAAATTAATAGACATGCAGGCTATTGATATAAAAACAATGCAACAGCTTTTTAAAAAACTATAAATCAATACTGTTATTCGTTAGCGGCTAACAACTTATTGAGTTTCAAAACCACTTACAAACAAAACGTTAGCCATCATCTTAACAAACAAAACCTTTAAATGAAAAAAATCGGATTTACAATTCTGTTGCTATTTCTTACTGTTCCTTTTTACGCTCAAAAAATTTCTGGAAAAATTATAGACGAAAATAATAATTCCATCGCTGAAGCAAGAATCACAATTGAAAACGAAGAAATTGGTGAATTAACCGATCTTAACGGAAATTACACCATTGACTTAACTAACATTGCCAAAACCAAAACGCTGAAAGTCATAGTAAATGAATATGAACCGTTTAAAATTAAGATTTCTGAGTTTATCGGCTCTCAAAATCAAACTATAATTTTAAAGAAAAAAATTATAAATCTTGACCCCGTAGTAGTCAATCCTAAAAAATATACTCTTAAAAATTATGGGACTACAAATTCTAAAAAACCATATTCCGAATACAACTCAAATGACCCAAATGAAGTTTTTGAAGAACTTGCCATACTAGTTGAAAATAAAAAAAAACTCAGAATAAAAAACGTAAATGTTAATATCGTTAATTACAAATTTGACAATACGGCGACATTTATTTTCAACATACAAAGTGCAAAAAATGGCTTTCCAGATAGTACAAAATCTTTAGTCAATGAACCTTTACAAGTGACGGTTACCGAAAATGATATAAAAGACAATAAAATATCATTAGATGTATATGATAAAAACATCTGGACTAATGAAGATTTTTTTGTTTTAGTAAGGATAGCCGAAGATTTTAAAGGTAGTTTTTCTATTGCCGGAAATATTTTTGCCTTTTCAAAAGATACTTTTTACAGAAATTATAATGGCGAATGGAAGAAATATTCATCAGGAGAGCCATCTATAAATGTTGATGTATTGATTGAAAAATAAAAACGAATGATAGCAGCAGACGCTAGATTTTGCTGATGATTTCAAAGTATTGCTGACTTGATTCTTTTTTAAAACCGTTTTCAATGTTAATTTCTATATTTGAAAAAGAATAATTATTTTTTCTTATGACAAACGCAACAAAAAATAAAATATGGATTTTGTTATGGCTATTAACTTTAATGGTAATGGCCTATTTGTCATGGAATAGAGCAAGTCCTTTATGGGAAAGATTACTGATGATTTCTTTGATTACTTTTACTGGAATTCTAAATGTATCGTCCCGAATAAGACATGACAAAGACATAAAATTTTGTGATGATACATTATACATCAAAAAAACATTCTCAAAAGAGAAAAAGTACAACCTGAAAAATATTCTTAGCTGGTCTGAAAATCATTATTTTTTGTTAGGCATGCGTACGAATAGGGTGATTATGATAAAAACTGAAAACGGAGAAAAAATAAATATTAACAAAGGAACCAAAAATTTTGAAAGTGTTTCGGATTATTTAAATGATAATTTCTCTGATAAGTTCAAAAAAAACTCCTAATAGCTTTTTTACGCTCATAACATTTAAAATAAATTCATAATTTTAGGAAATTCATTTAATAAAATTAGAACACATAATGATGCGGAAATGAAGTAGGTATTATTCCAAAAGTTCCCCCTCTGCCTCCATCCTTATTGCTCGAAAATTATCTTCATTCAAAACTTTAAAACCAAAAATCATGGAAAATAAATTTGAAGCAGGAATTAATATTGCGATAAAAATTCCAAAACGTAAATATGACGAAACGGTAAACTTTTATCGTAACATCTTAAAGCTGGAAGTAAAAGAGGTTGCCATTCAGAACCCAACCGTTTCAAGAACGCATTCGGTAAATTTTGGAGCAAATGTTATCTGGTTAGACTGTGTCGATAATTATACGCATTCAGAAACATGGCTGCAATTGACTGTTCCAAATGTTGAAGAAGCAACAGATTATCTAAAATCTAATGGAGTAGAAACCTGTGACGAAATTGAAGAATTACCTGAAAATATGCACTGGATTACTGATCCGGCTGGTACCGTTTTTAACTTACAGAGCAGATAAACTCGATGATATAAAAAATTATTAAAAAGATTAAAGAGCATACTTACAACACATAAAAAAAGCTACAGAAATTATTTTCCTGTAGCTTTTTTTATAGAGAGAAATTAATCCATTATTTTGCAGGTGTGATAATAATATTGCGGTACTCCACAGGTCCGTGATCTCCCTGAATTAATAAAGGTCCTGGCTCGGCTTCGTTACTGTCTAAGGCGCCACCAGTAATTCCGGGAATGTCCTGATTGCTGATGACCGTTTTGCCATTCGCTACAACGGTTACCAATTTTCCAATTAAGGTAATATCATAGGTATTCCATTCGCCGGCTTCTTTAGCCACCATTTCGTTTGGAACAAGAAATCCATAAATAGCGCCCATTTGGTCCAACGCTGGTTCCATTCCTTTACTGTCGGTTACCTGTACTTCGTAACGGCCACGAAGATAGACACCGCTATTACTGCCTTTTGGAATACGAAATTCTATATGAAGTTTAAAATCATTAAATTTATCCTTAGTCATCAGATTAGCACCTGACTTTGGACTGCTTAAAATGCCTTTTTCAGCAATCCACTGATGATTTCCTTCTGCGTGCCATTTCTCCATAGAATTACCTTCTGTAAGTTTGATGGGTTTGCCCCAAACCGGTGCTGCAGTACGGCGAAGTATTGGGGCACGAACGCCTGTCCAGGTTTGTGCTTTTCCATCAACGGTAATTAGGGTTCCGGATATTTTTTCGCCTTCAAGAGTGCCTTCTACACGAAGATCATTGTCTCCCTGCTCCCATTGAGCTGGTATGGCAAAACTAAATTTTCCGTCTTTCAGATGGATTTCAGCAACTGGTCTCGCGCTGCCTACTACGCAAACAAATTGTCCTACGAGCGTTTTGGTGCCTGATAGCCGAACTTCGAGCCAGGCAGGTGCTGGTTTTCCATCGACATCAATGGTAATATCCCAGCGGCCTTCGAGCGGAGAAATTACTGGCATTGCATAAAGATTATTGAATGTGAAAGTAGTAAAGAAAGTCAATAAAAGACTCATCACCATAATTTGGTAACGGAAAACAGGGAATGATTTGGTTTTTAATTTCTTATTCATAACGGTTTTTGGATAGTTAAAGTCGTACAATTTACGATAAAATTTGATTCGGTTAAACAATTTTACTAAAACGTTTTATTGCTTTTGTTATTCATTTGGAAACAGAATATAAAAAAGAGCAGGTGAAAGAATAGTAATTTTATTTTTAACTCTGAGTATCAAACCTGTCTGGTTTAATGATTAGTAGCGGGCAAAATGGATAACTAAAACAATAATATGTGTTTATGATACTCTAATTAGATAAAAAATAGTACTTTTAAATACGATTGTTATGATTTGTAATGAAAGCATAAAATGAGAAAATTCACATAGAAAACCTCAGCCACTTAGTACTAAATAATCTTGCCAACTATTAGTATAACATTAAAAATAGATGAAAACACTACTTACTTTTTTTATTTTAATTTCTAATCTCACCTTATTCGCTCAGGAAAATAAAGTGGCGGGTGATTACGCATTCACACCCGAAAGCAAAGACGGAAATCGTATAGAATACAAACTGACTTTGAATCAGGATGGAACATTCGAATGCTACTATCACAAATATATTAAAGAAGGAATTCCTCCTGATACTCATCATTATGGAAAAGGAACCTGGAAAATTAAAGACAATCTGGTTTCGTTTTTTTCGGACAAGCAAAAAGACATTGATGAAAAACATACTATGAATTTTACTAATTCGGTTGCGAGATTTGTAACAAAGTCACCCAGAGATAAAAGTGATAAGATAATCAAAATAAAACTTCAGTTTCTTGAATCGGATATTTTCTGGATAAAACCAATTGGGTTATTTAAAATAGAATAATCTAAAACTTACGGAATTTTACAGTAACCAAATAAAAATTGTAAACCCGAATTATTACTCTACCTTCACCAAAAATACAACATGAACAAAGGTGGCCCAATAATTATAATTGAAGACGATTTAGACGATCAGGAAATTTTGACTGATATATTTAAAGAACTTGATTATAAAAACGAAATTATCTTTTTTGCTGAAGGCGAAAAGGCGTTAGAATATTTAACTTCTACAGATGTTGAGCCTTTTATTATTTTCTCTGATATCAATATGCCTAAGTTAAGCGGCATGGAACTACGGGCAAAAATTCATGAAAATGAAGATTTAAGACTTAAATCAATTCCTTATTTATTCTTTTCTACCAGTGCCGAACAACAGCATGTTGTAGATGCTTATTCTAAATCTATTCAAGGCTTTTTTGTAAAACCATCTGAATACAAAGAAATAAAGAAAACCATTAAAACTATTGTTAGTTACTGGGAAACATGTGTCTCTCCTAACTATGTTAAATAAGTCCTTCAATAGTAAAAAATGTCCTCACATAAATACCATAATCAAAATGGATGCAATACGTTTTATAATTGCATCCAACAGATTTATAAATCTTTGAGTACCGGATATACTTTTTTAAACTTATCGAAAGAATCCTGATACACCTTTTGGTATGCTGCATTAGGTACAAAAGTCTTTCCTTTTTTATGTTCGGCAACTGAATCAATCCCGAAAGATTTTAATCCAATCAGAACCGCACCCCAGGCAGAACCCTCGATGCTTTGTGAGGTTTCGACTTTCATCTGAAAAATATCAGCTACCATCTGGAGCCAAAGTTCGCTTTTTCCGAATCCGCCACTGGCCATAACAGTAGTCCTTTTTCTTTTATCAGGATCGGGTAATAAAATTTCTGTAATTTGGAACAATCCAAACAAAATACCTTCAAGAGTTGCTCTTACAAAATGTGCCTGCGTGTGGGTGATTTGCATGCCTAACAGTGTTCCCTGTGCTGCAGCGTCCCAAATTGGGGCTCTTTCGCCTAACAAATAGGGTACAAAAAGCAAACCATCAGAACCGGCTGGTATTTTTTCGGCTTCATCAAAAAGCGTTTCGTATGATTTATCGGTTTTCAGAAGTGTTTCTTTGAGCCATTGCAAAATAATCGCTCCGTTATTGACAGCTCCTAAGGTCAGGTACTGATTGCCCATCAAATGGTAACATTGCGTTCGCATCTGCTCATCAAGATAGGGTTTGTCAATGGGCAATCGAACGGCTCCGCTGGTACCAATGGTCAAGGCAAGACAATCTTTATTCATTGCACCGGTGCCAAGATTTGCCAATGCGCCATCTCCTCCACCTATTACATACAGAAAATCATCCGAAATTCCTTTGCATTGATGCGTTACCTCTTTAACCAAAGTTAATTGTTCCGGTTTTATATGCAAATAGTCTAAAATCTCTTTGTCCCATTCTAAAGTATGAATATTGAGTAATCCGGTTCCTGATGCCATCGAAGTATCGGTACAATATTCATTGGTCAGATAATGCCAGATGTATTCTTTTATACTAATAAATTTGAAGGTTTTTGAAAAAATTTCGGGCTCAAATTCTTTCAGCCAGGCAATTTTGGTCATGGGCGAAAAAGGGTGAATCGGAATACCTGTCTTTTGATAAAATTGTTTCCCTAATTCAGTATTTTTAAGCTTTTCAGCAAAAGCAGCCGACCGGTTATCTGCCCATAAAATAGCCGCTGTCAATAATTTTCCGGTGGAATCAATTGCGATGATACTTTGCATGGCCGAACTGAAACTAATAAACTGAGGCTGAATATCCTGAGTGATTTCTTTAATACAGGTCAAAACGGTTTGTAAAATTTCATCCGGTTTTTGTATGGCCCAATTCGGTTCGGGATGATACATCGGGTAACTATGCGAAATTTGTCTGATTACGGTACCGTTTGCATCAAAACATACCGCTTTTGTAGCCGTAGTACCCATGTCTATCCCGATGTAAAATGATTCTTTTTTTGCTGTTAAATCCATATATTCAATACCAATACACCAATTAATCCCATAACTCCAATAATTGTTTCCATAACCGTCCAGGTCTTAAAAGTATCCGAAACACTGATTCCGAAATACTCTTTAAACATCCAGAATCCGGTATCGTTTACGTGCGAACACATTAAACTTCCTGCCCCAATAGAAAGCACCATCAGTTCAGGACTTACCCCAGATGCTGCTACTAAGGGCTGTACAATACCTGCTGCAGTTAGTCCTGCAACGGTAGCAGATCCTAAAGCAATTCTGATAATTGTAGCAATTAACCATCCTAAAACCAAAGGAGATAAGGATGATTTTTCGAATAATGTGGTTAGATCGGTTCCTATTCCGCTATCAATTAAAACCTGTTTAAAAGCACCTCCTGCAGCAATTATCAAAATAATCATGGTAGCTGAACTCAATGCAGCTCCGGACTTATCCATAATATCAGGCATTTTTCTGCCACGCAAAATTCCTAATGTTACTATGGCGAAAAGAATCGCAATGAGCATCGATGTTGTTGGGTCTCCTATAAACAATAAAAAGTGACGTAAAGTAGATTCTTCCGGTAAAGTTAATTCGCTAAAAGTTGCTGAAGCCATCAAAATTACAGGAACTAATGCCGTTAATATACTAATGGCAAAAGATGGCATTTCGGACTCTGTGAAGGTCTTGCTTTCAAACAATCCTTTTGGCGGATTTGCATGTATTTTTTTAATGAATTCCGGAAACACAATTCCCGCAACCAAAAGTGACGGCAGTGCTACTAATAACCCATAAAGAAGTGTTTTTCCAATATTAGCCTTAAATATAACCGCAATAGCAGTAGGTCCAGGATGTGGCGGTAAAAAACCATGTGTTATCGAAAGTGCCGAAGCCATTGCGATTCCAAGATAAATAATAGGCTGTTTTGTACTTTTGGCGACAGCAAAAACCATCGGAATCAAAATAATAAAACCGGCATTATAGAACATTGAAATTCCAACTGAAAAACCTGTAATGACCATTGCCCATTTGATGTGTTTAACACCAAAAGAACGAATCAAAACCGAACTAATTCGCTGTGCAGCTCCGCTATCTGAAAGTAAATTTCCTAACACAACTCCAAATGCAATGATTAGAATCAAAGAGCCTAAAGTACTTCCGACACCTTGCTGAATCGCATTGATTAAATCCGGAAAAGGCATATTTTTTGCAATTCCCACAAAAAATGCGGATACAATTAAAGCAATAAAAGCATTAAGCTTCACTCCTGAAATGAGAATCAATAATAACAGAATACTTGCAATCAGAATGAGTACCGACATAGATTTGAATTGTGATGGATTAAAAAATTAGTTTCCAAAATAGTGATTTCCGCTATTTGAGATGTTGTTTTGGAAACTGAATCGTAAAAATATCATTTTAAATCAATTATAAAATCAGATTTGGGTCTTTAATTTTTACTTTTTGAAATAAATATGTTACGATAATTGCCAATTGAATAAAAAAATGATTTTTTATTTGCGTAGTTAAGTGACTACATTTATATTTGTAGTCAAATAACTTCATAATGAATTTAAGACGAGACGTATTTCAGGCAATTGCAGACCCTACAAGAAGGTCTATCCTCTTGATGCTAATGACACAATCGATGACAGCCGGAGCGATTGCTTCAAACTTTGACACGGCAAGACCAACGGTTTCTAAACATTTACAAATTCTGACCGAATGCGAACTGGTCAGACAAAAGCAACAGGGCCGTGAAATGTATTATCATTTTAACCCAGATAAAATGAAAGAAATAGCTGATTTCATTGAACCTTTCCGCAAAATGTGGGACGAGAAGTTTAATAAATTAGAAGCTGTTATGAAAAATTATAAAAGCAAATAAAAATGGAACAAAAAACCAAATTACATGCCGAAGACGGTAAACAAGAATTGACAATAACACGAGAATTTGATTTGCCTGTTGACTTGTTGTTCAAAGCATATTCAGAAGCCGAGCTCGTTGAGCAATGGATGGGAACGAAGGTTCTGAAACTTGAAAGCAAAAAGCACGGAAGTTATCAATTTGAAACTTCACAGGAAGGTAATGTTGTATTCAGGGCAAATGGCGTGATCCATGAATTTATTATAAACCAAAAAATTACAAGGACTTTTGAAATGGAAAACACAACCTTTCCGGTTCAATTAGAATACCTTGAATTTGAGAAACTGACTGAAACGACCAGCAAACTAACAATGCAATTGGTATTTAAGTCAACCGAATTTAGAAACCAATTACTTAAAATGCCTTTTGCTCAAGGCATAAACTGGGCACATAACCGACTTCAGGAAATTATATCCTCACTAACATAATAACACTATGACAAAAAGAAACAAAATTATTTATTGGATTGCTACCGTTTGGCTAGCATTAGGAATGGTTTCGACAGGAATCGTCCAACTTATTAAAATGAAAGAGGAAGTTGATAAAACCAGTTTGCATTTAGGTTATCCTGCTTATTTTCTAACTATTATTGGTATTTGGAAATTGCTAGGCACTGTTGCCATATTACTGCCAAAATCAGGGTTATTGAAAGAATGGGCTTATGCCGGCTTTTTCTTTGTAATGACTGGAGCCATTATTTCGCATTTTGCAGTTAGTGATGGAGCAATAGAATATTTTGGTCCAACATTATTATTAATGCTGACTATTGTATCCTGGTATTTCCGTCCTGCTGATCGAAAGATAAATTAATTTATAAAGTATAATTTACAAAGCTTTGCGCTCTTGGCAGCAAAATTTGGCCACAGATTTAAACCTATTGAAAGGGATTATTACTTTAATTCAAATTTTAGCAAAGCTTGGTGACCTTTATCCCAGATTTTCAGAAATAAAATAAAAACACGGCGAGCTTTGCGTAAAAACTTTGTGACCTTTGCGGTAAAAGTTTTACGCAAAGCAAGCCTTAATTTAAGGCTATCGGAATAAAAATATTAAAAGTTGCTCCTTTATTGGCTTCACCATTTGCTGTAATAAATCCGTTATGGTTTTCTACAATTTTTTTCACAATGGCCAGTCCAATTCCGGTTCCGGCGTATCGTTCTCTTCCGTGAAGTCGCTGAAAAACTTCAAATATTTTTGAATTGTATTCCTGGTCAAAACCAATACCGTTATCTATAATACTGATATGACAATAATCTACCTCGTCAGCAAGCATTGGATTTGGCAAATCTTTTCCTTTTGCGATATTGCATTTGATTTTTATAACCGGAAGCACATCCGTCTTTGAAAATTTAAGTGAATTGCTAACCAGATTATATATTAATTGCCTGAATTGAAACGGGATGATCTGAACCTCACAGGAATCAATCTCTTCTATAGTTGCATTTTTATGTTCGAGTTCTTCTTTTAAATCTTCTTTTACATCTTTAATAATCAGCGAAAGATCTGTCTTTTCGAATACTCTGTCCTGAATACTTGCTCTGGAATAAGTCAGCAGATCATTTATCAACGCCTGCATACGCTGTGCGGCGTTTTGTATTCTTTTGAATTTATCTATTCCGATTTCGGATAAATTATCCACCTCTCTGTCTATAATTTGTGACGCAAATGTTTGAATTTTTCGAAGCGGTTCCTGCAAATCATGACTCGATATATAAGTAAAAGATTGTAAGTCTTTATTCATTTGTTCGAGTTCTACATTTTTTTGTTCGAGTTCAAGTGCATTCAGCTTTAATTTGTCTTCGGCTTTCTTTTTCTCGGTCAGGTCATGTGTTACTTTCGAAAATCCAATTACTTCCTTTTTTTTGTTATGCACTGCTGTAATGACAACACTTGCCCAAAAAAGAGTTCCATCTTTTCGAATACGCCAGCCTTCCTGCAAAGCTTTCCCTTTGTCACGGGCAAGTTGCAATAACTTTTGAGGGAGATTGTTTTTTCGGTCTTCTTCTGTATAAAAAGCAGAAAAATATTTACCTATTATTTCTTCGGCTTTGTAGCCTTTTATTTTTTCGGCACCAATGTTCCAGTTTTCAACTATTCCTTCATGATTAAGATACAAAATGGCATAATCCTGAACTTCTTCAATCATCAAATGGTAACGCTCCTCGCTTTTTCTGAGCGATTCGTTTATCTTGTACAATTCTTTTGTTCGAAGATTTACCTGATTTTCTAATTCCTGTGTAAACGTTTTCTCAGCCTGAATATCCGTAAAAGCGCCTACCCATTTTATAATTTTATTTTCTTCGTTTAAAACAGGTTCACCAATTACAGTATGCCAACGGTATTCTCCCTCTTTACTTTTAATTCTGACATCGGATCTGTAACCATCACCTGTTTCTAAGCAATGATTCCATATTCTAATGTTTTCGTCGTAATCATCAGGATGTATCATCGCTTTCCATTCTGTTATTCCACCAGGAAAAATTCCAGTATATTCAAGCCATTTTCCAGAAGCAAATAAAGCATTTCCTTTTTCATCGGTTTCCCATATCAATTGCGGAATACTTTCTGTTAGAGAGCGGAAACGTTTTTCACTTTCTTCTAATTCCTGTTGATGCTTTTTTAAATCTGTAATATCTCTGGCAGTACCAATCAATTTTTCTGGCTGATTGTTTTCATCATAAAAAACTTTTCCTTTCGCCTCTACCCAATGTACGGATTGGTCATTCCAGATTACTCTGGATTCATAGTATATATATCCTGTGGCAATAGCTTTTTCAAATGCTTCTACCCTAATATGTAAATCCTCCGGATGTATATGTTTTACTAATTCTTCATGAGGAATTTCGGTATAATCTGAAATTCCAACAATGATTTCGAGATAGCGCTGAGAATAGTTAAAATCTTTTGATTTTACATTCAATTCCCACGTACCTAACTCACTTGCCTCTACGATAATATTAAGTCTTTCCTCGTTTTGCTCTGTTATTTTTCTGGATTGAACTTTGTCTGTCACTTCTGTAACAGTAACAATGATTCCTGAAATCTCTCCGTTTTCTTCTTTTAAAGGATGATACAGAAAATCAAAGTATAAAATTTCGAGTTTTTCTCCTCTTTTAATCGGTACAGGAACTTCATTTCCATGAAAAGAAATTCCGGTTGTCATAACACCTTCTAAGAGACTACTCACCGTTTCTTTAACTTCCGGCAACGATTCGAATAAAGGCTTTCCTACTAATGCTGTCTCCTCTCTGCCTACCAATCTCAGGTAGGTTTCGTTAGCCATTTCGACCATATACTCTTTACCACGCAAAATGGTAATACCTACAGGAGCTTGTTTTACCGTATTACGGAAACGTTTATCTGCTTCTTCTATTTTTTTTCGGGTAGCAACTTGTGGAGTGTTATCCAGTACCCAAATAGCGACTTTTGTTACTTTGCCTTCGATATTTTTGAGTGGAGCATATACAAACGTAACATATATTGTTTCTTTTTTTCCATGCCTGATGAGCTCCATTTCAACCTCATCAATATCAAATGGAATTCCTTCTTTAATAACTTTATCAAGTTCCTTTTGATAATATTGTTTTACCTCAGCAAAAGCATCCCAATAGTGTTTTCCTACTATTTCATTATGGGTTTTTCCGGCTACTTCGATAAAGCTTTCATTTACCATTTCGGCAATCAGAGTTTCGGCATCCAGTACGCAAATCCCTATGGGAGACTCTTGAACCATACTACGCAAATTGTTTTCGTTTTCTTCTATCTTTTGCTTTGCTAAATTTAGATCCGTAACGTTCGCTGCAGTGTTCATTACTGCGTAAACATTTCCGTTTTTATCGTATAAAGGCGTAAAACTGTAACTGAAATAAAAAGTCTCTAATTTTCCATCTACTACAAGATCAATGCGGGTATTTCTGGCATGAAAAGATTCGCCAGTTTCCATAACCGAAGTAATTTGATCATAAACCAGTTGGTTTTCTAATTCCGGCAATATCGTTCGGTATGATTTTCCAATTACATCATTTCCTTTGCCCCAAATATCAATAATTGATTGATTTGCCAGTTCAATACGAATATCTTTTCCAACATACACCCCAATAGGAAAAGGAGCATTTTCAATCAGTTGTCGAATCTTTTGTTCGCTATCCTGAATTTTATAACGTGCCACCACATGATCTGTTACTTCGACCGCTATAACCACAATTCCCGAAATTGTGCCATCACTTTCTTTATGTGGCTGGTAAATATAATTGATGTAGGTGTTTTCTAGTTTTCCGTTACGCAGAAGCTGGACAGGAAGTTCATTTACTATTATTTTTTCTCCGGTTTTATAAACTTCAGCTAATAAAGCTGCCAGGCCTTTATCCTGAGGCTCGGGGATAATATCAAAAATAGATTGGTTGACTACATTTTCGTCCTTTTTCCCCCACAACTCAATCATTTGATCATTGACAATTTCTACAGTATAATTTTTACCTCTAAGAACACACATCGCCACGGGAGCCTGTATAATATGATTTAAAAATCTATAATTACTTTCTTTCAGAGCTTCTGTAGCCAGCACTTTTTGGGTCGTTTCGATCACCGTAATCAGAACGCCGCCTACCTTTCCGTCTTCAGTTTTGATTGGGGTGTATGAAAAATCAAAATAACAGGCTTCTTCATATCCTTTTCTATTCAGCATTAATTTAAAATCCGGATAACTAACCGACTGGCCATTCATTACATCCTCGAACATAGGCCCGATAATGTCCCAGGCTTCAGAAAAAGTTTCCGGAGTACTTATGCCTAAAGCTTTAGGATGTTTTAAATCTCCCAGAATCGTACGATAGGCATCATTATAAATCTGAGTCATTTCGGTTCCCCAGGCAATATACATTCCGATAGGATTATTAAGCATTACTGCCACTAATGTACGAAGACTTTGAGGCCAGGCATCGGGGTTCCCTAAAGGAGTTTTGCTCCAGTCGTTATCCCGGATGAGCTGTCCCATTTCGCCACCACCTTCAAGAAAATAATATTCATTATTTGTCATACGTATTCAGATATTTTATGGCTGAAGAATAAAATTTTCTCTTTCAGGTTTTTTAAAATCAGGTTGTGTTGTCATTGTGATTGCTGTAGCGATTACCTTTTTTAGTTTAGCAAAATCACCCGGTTTTCGAATGTAATATAAGGCTCCTTTTTCGTAAACGGTATCTACGATTCCGAGATCAAGAGAGGTTGAAAAAATAATAACATGAAGGTTTTTTAATTTCTCTAAACGTTTTATTTCCATCAGGCATTCGAAACCATTTTTTCTAGGCATATTTAAGTCCAGGAAAAGGATATCCGGCAAGTTTTCTGCCGTTTTATCTTCCAGAAAATCCATAAGTTCTACGCCGTCATTCACGGTTACAAGTGTTACAGGAAGAGACAGTTCGTCTAAGGCTTCTCTAAAAAAATCGCAATCATCGTGGTCATCGTCAGCCAATAAAAGATTGTAATTTTGTATGTTCATTGTTTGTAGGATAATTTGTTAAGTAAAATCAGGCAGTATGGTTGCTTTTTCTAAAAACTTTAAGAGTATTGTCTAAGCAACGTAAAGCTGCTTTTTATGGACTCTTACATTCCGTTTTCTGATAGACGAAAGTACGAAAAAAACGGTTACATTATAAATTAGTGTTATGGCAAATTGTTTCTGTTTCTAAAAGGTTTTGTGTTCTTTTCAGTCAGTGCCTATACATCTCCTTATTCGTAAAGATTTAGCGTGTGTGAGATTCCTCCGGAATGACAAACTTTGAGTTAGAAAATCTGCGGAAGGAAAAGATTGTGTAGTATTATTTAATTGATTTTTTTTATGCGCTTAGTTTGTCATTCCGGAGGAATCTCTGAGTTTTTGATTGACTGAGTTTTGGGATTCCACCGGAATGACAAGATTGTGTTTTATCTTTTAATTTAATGACATTCGTAGCAATCTTATCTGTAGAGATTCAGCTTGTGTGGGATTCCTCCGGAATGACAAACTTTGAGTTGAAAAATCTCCAGGATTTCCGGAATGACAAACTTTGAGTTAGAAAATCAACGGAATCTGCGGAATGACAACCGTAGAGTAGAAAATTATGAAAAAGAAACTCTCTAACCTAGCCCAGATGGAAACGGCATCTCCCGATTTAGAAAAACAAGGCTTTTTTGCCGTAGTTTTTGTTAATCGGGAATATAGTGGACAGCTGGACAAGTGGTTCTGAAATAACGAAATCGTCTGCTCCTAAAAAAAATAATTATTCTAAAACCTTGTATTTACTAGGGATTAAAGGATTTTATACAATACGCTATGGTACAATAAGAAAAAATTATAATTAATTTATATTATAATTAGAAAAACCGTCATACATTTGCCTAACGGTGTTAAACAATTTAATACTCATTAAAAATGGCAAGTAAAGATCGTATTTTAAGACAAAAAGAAGAGACAAGAAATAACATTCTTGAAGCTGCTTATGCTATCGTGAAAGAAGAAGGATGGCAGGGTCTGAGTATGCGAAAAATTGCGGATAAGATTGAATATACGGCTCCTATTATTTACGAATATTTTTCGAATAAAGAAGCGATTTTGACAGAACTAACCGGTAAAGGTTTTATAAAATTATCGAAAGAGCTTCAGGAAGCAAAAGTAAAATTTGAAAAACCAGAAGATCAACTGGAAGCAATGTGGATGGCGTATTGGGATTTTGCCTTTACCGATACCGAAATGTATCAGGTAATGTTTGGCGTACAGATGAATTGTTGTTCGCAACAATGTTCGGCTGCCGAGGCTCCTTATAAATTATTTACTGCGGTGATTGCTGAAATTATGAAAAACAGTCAGCCTAGTGAAGAAGTCATCAAACAAAAATATTTTACTTTCTTTTCGGTTATTCATGGCTTAATTGCGATTAATATTATCAACAGAAGTGAAATGATGGAAACGATTAATGCCCAAATTTTGAAAGATGCCATTGGTGGTATTATCAAATCGATACAATAAAAAAAATTTCTTTTTTACTTAACAGTGATAAATGATTTAATTAGCGTAATAATAAAACGCTATTTTTTTGAGAGTGTTACTTAACGGTGTTAGGTAATTTAATTAACGTAAAAGTTATGTTTTTTTCAACTTTTACTTAACAGTGATAAATAATTTAATACCGATTGTGAATATGAATCGGGCAGCATAACTATATGGATTTTTACATCCTTTTACTTAACGATGTTAGATAATTTAATAATGATAAATATAAATTTCAAGAATACCGTGAATACTATAATAAAAAAAGAGAATGTCCAACAAATTAAAACCAATAGAAAAATGAAAAATGTAATTATAACCAGTTTTATCCTGGCACTGGTATTGAGCAGTTGCGCCGATAAACAACAAGCACCTGTAGCAGCAGCTCCGCTCCTGCCCGTTTTAGCTATCACGAGTTCAAACGCTGTAACAGATGCTGAATATCCAGCGGCTTTGCAGGGTGCTGTAGATGTAGAAATTCGCCCGCAGGTTAGCGGAAACCTGGAAAGAATATATGTTGACGAAGGGGCGTATGTAACTAAAGGTCAAACACTTTTTAAAATTAACGAACGTCCTTATCGTGAGCAACTGAATAATGCTTTGGCTAATCTTCATGCGGCTGAAGCGGCTTCGATTAATGCGCAGCTAGAGGTAGATAAATTAGCACCTTTAGTTTTAAACAAAGTAGTTTCGGACTATCAGCTGAAAACGGCTAAAGCTTCGCAAAAAATTGCTGCTGCCAATATTGAGCAGGCAAAAGCAATGGTAGGTTCTGCCAGAATTAATTTAGGTTATACTAATGTGACAGCTCCGGTAAGTGGTTACATCGGAAGATTGCCTAAAAAACAAGGAAGTTTGGTGGCTGCAGCTGATATCGAACCTTTAACCAACTTGTCTGATGTACATGAGGTTTACGCTTACTTCTCATTAGGCGAAACGGATTTTATCAAATTCAAATCAGTTTACGCTGGAAATACATTGGGTGATAAAATCAAGAAATTACCTCCTGTTACTTTAATCCTTGCTGATAACTCGGCGTATCCTCAATTAGGGAAAATTGATATGGTAGATGGACAGTTTGATAAAAACACCGGAGCCATTACCGTTAGAGCAACTTTTCCAAACAAAAACGGAACACTCCGTTCTGGGAATACTGGAAAAATAAGATTAGGAGTGCAGCATGATGATGCGATATTGATTCCACAATCGGCTACTATCGAAATGCAGGATAAAGTATTTGTTTTTACCGTAAACAAAGAAAATAAAGTTACCAAAATGCCAATTACCATCAGTGGAAAAAGCGGTACCAACTATTTAATCAGTGACGGTGTAAAATCGGGTGATCAAATTGTTTTAAGCGGTATCGACAAACTTCAGGAAGGACAATTGATTCAGCCTGAAAAACCAAAAGCAGCAGTGGCTCAAATCATTAATCAAAAATAATTTTTACACAAATGTTCAAAATTTTTATACAAAGACCTGTACTCGCAACCGTTATCTCCATATTATTGGTGATTTTGGGAGTACTGGGATTAACCAAATTGCCACTACAGCAATTTCCTGATATTGCGCCACCATCGGTTTTGGTTACGGCAGTATATCCGGGAGCCAATGCCGAAACGGTTTTACGTTCTGTAGCACCATCGCTGGAAGAATCGATAAACGGTGTTGAGAATATGACCTACATGAGCTCTACAGCGAGTAATGACGGAACATTAGCTATTACGGTTTTCTTTAAACTCGGTACTGATGCGGATCAGGCTGCAGTAAACGTACAGAACAGAGTAGCACAAGCTACCAGCCAATTGCCGGCGGAGGTTGTTCAGCAAGGGGTAATCACGGCAAAACAACAAAATAGTTTTATTATGGCCATCGGTATGTACACCGATGATGAATCAAAATACGACCAGACTTTTGTTGCCAATTATGCACAGATTAATATTATTCCTGAAATCAAACGTATTCCAGGAGTGGGATCAGCTGCTATTTTTGGTGGAACAAAAGATTATTCGATGCGTGTTTGGCTGAATCCAACACAAATGTCAACTTATAATGTGACGCCAAACGAAGTCATGAAAGCTATTCAGGACAAAAGTTTGGAAGCTGCCCCAGGGAAATTTGGAGAACGCAGTAAAGAAGTTTTTGAATATGTTATCAAATACAAAGGAAAACTAACCAAACCCGAAGAATACGAAAACATAGCCATTCGCTCGAATGCGGATGGTTCTATTCTTCGTCTGAAAGACGTTGCGAGAATCGAATTAGGTGCGTATTCGTATAACAGTTTAACGCGTCTGAATGGTAAAAAAGGAATTGTAATTGGAGTAATTCAGTTAGCCGGTTCTAATTCGAATGATATTCAGGTGGCGATTAATAAACTGATGGAAAAACAAGCGAAAAGCTTTCCAGCAGGTATCAAAAAGAATATTTTTTACAGTACCAAAGTTTCATTAGACCAATCGATAGAACAAGTTCAGCATACTTTGATAGAGGCTTTTATATTGGTATTTATCGTGGTATTTATCTTCTTGCAGGATTTTAGATCTACACTGATTCCGGCGATTGCGGTTCCGGTTGCGATTTTAGGTACGTTCTTCTTCATGCAGTTATTTGGATTCTCGATTAACTTATTGACATTATTTGCCTTAATCTTAGCCATTGGAATTGTGGTCGATGATGCGATTGTCGTCGTCGAAGCCGTTCATGCCAAGATGGAACACAAACATCTATCACCAAAAGTAGCTACCCACGAAGCGATGCACGAAATTACGGGTGCGATTATTTCGATTACGCTGGTAATGGCTGCGGTATTCTTGCCAGTTGGTTTCATGGAAGGTTCTACGGGAGTTTTCTACCGACAGTTTGCCTTTACGATGGCGATTGCAATTGTAATTTCGGCAGTAAATGCTTTGACATTGAGCCCTGCCCTGGCCGCTTTGTTCCTTAAAGACAATCACGCCGCACATGATGGCAATACTCCTTATGTAAAAAGAGGTTTTAAAGAAAAATTCTTCGACGGATTTAATAGCAGTTTCAATTCTCTAACGAATCGTTATGTAAGCGGATTGCAGTTTTTAATCCGAAGAAAATGGCTTTCATTAGGCGGATTAGCACTCATTACGGTGGCTACTATTATAATGGTAAAAACAACTCCGGCTGGATTTATACCTACAGAAGATCAGGGATTTATTGCGATTGCGGTAAATACACCATCTGGAACTTCGCTTGACGGAACTCAAAAAGTAATGACTGAGGCCGAAAATATTTTAAGCAAATTAGACGCTTCAAGAGACGTTACCGCTATTTCTGGTTTCAACTTGCTAACAAATTCTACAAGTCCATCATCAGCGGTAGTTTTTGTTTTGCTTAAGCCAAATGAAGAGCGTGGCGAAGTTAAAAATATCGACGAAATCATGAATCAGGTTCGTGGCCAATTAGGCACAATCTCTGGCGGAAGTTTCTTCGTATTCAGTTTCCCTACTGTTCCGGGTTTTAGTAACGTCGAAGCTTTGGATATGGTTTTACAGGACAAAACAGGTGGAAAATTAGATAAATTCAGTGGAATCTCTCAAACCTTCATTGGCGAATTGATGAAACGTCCGGAAATTGCCGTAGCGTTTACCTCTTTCAAAGCAGATTATCCACAATTGCAATTGGATATCAATGACCAAAAAGCCGATCAATTGGGTGTGAATGTCAAAGATATTCTGCAAACGATGCAGGCCTATTTTGGTAGTGCGCAGGCATCCGATTTTAATAGATTTGGAAAATACTACCGTGTAATTGTTCAGGCTGATATTGCCGACAGAGCCGATCCATCTGCAATTGACAAAGTATTTGTGAAAAATAATAGAGGCGAAATGGTTCCCATAAACACACTGGTAAAACTATCCCGTATTTATGGTTCCGAAACGGCTTCGAGATACAATTTGTTCAATTCTATTTCGATCAATGCAATTCCAAAACCAGGATTTAGTTCTGGAGATGCCATCAAAGCAATCGAGGAAGTGGCTGCACAACAATTGCCTGCAGGTTATAGTTATGAATTCTCAGGACAAACCCGTGAAGAAATTTCATCTGGTGGTCAATCGGCAACAATTTTCTTACTGTGTCTGATCTTTATCTATTTCTTACTTGCTGCACAGTATGAAAGTTACATTTTGCCTTTAGCAGTAATCTTATCCATCCCTGCAGGTATTTTTGGAGTGTTTGTAGCGATTGGTTTAACCGGAATCGAAAACAACATTTACGTACAGGTTGCACTAGTCATGCTGATCGGACTGCTCGCTAAAAATGCCATCTTGATTGTAGAGTTTGCCGTACAAAAACGAAAATCCGGTCAGGCATTAGTCAGAGCTTCCATCGAGGCTGCCAAATTGCGTTTACGACCAATTATCATGACGTCTCTTGCTTTTGTGGTGGGATTAATTCCGATGATGAGTGCCAAAGGACCATCAGCACAAGGAAATCACTCGATCAGTATTGGAGCAGCAGGCGGAATGGTTTCTGGAGTAATTCTTGGGTTGTTTATCATCCCGGTTTTATTCATCATATTCCAACATTTACAAGAAAAGGTTTCCGGAAAACCGGTAGCCGTAATTCATAACGAAGAAAAATAATATGGAAAATTATATAACGACCATTCTGGTGACAATCATTTTTGGTCTCGCCTACATATCCTACAAAATTTCGAAAGATCTGGACAACAGAAATGATATCTGTTCAGAAAAATAAAGAAGAATTATAAAAATGAAAAAGTATATAACCAAAATCGTGATGATTCTTTTTGTCTTCATCACCTTCATATCCTGTAAAGTTTCGAAGGATATAGAAACTCCAAAAGATGCATTTCCTGAAAATTTCAGGAATGCATCGGTTTCTCAGGATACGACAAGTATTGCTGATCTGGAGTGGAAAAACTTCTTTACCGAAAAAGATATTATTCAGTTAATAGACAGTGCCGTGGCGCGAAATAACGATTTGCAAATTGCGACCAAAAACATCGAAATTGCGCAATATCGTTTCACACAATCCAAATGGAACAATGTTCCTGAAGTAAATTTGTTTGTCAACGGAAGCACCAGCAATCCTTCCGACAATAGTTTTACTGGAATGAACCTGAATCAGGCTTTGGGTCAGAAACACCTCGACGATTATTCTGCCGGAGCATCACTTTCCTGGGAAGCAGATATCTGGGGTAAAATCCGCAGTCAGAAACAAGGTGCATTTGCGAGTTATTTGCAATCTGAAGAAGTAAAAAAAGCGTTGCAGACTAACATTGTAGCCAATGTTTCAAAAGGATATTACAACCTTTTGATGCTGGACGCACAACTGGAAATTGCGAAGCAAAACGTACAACTGAACGACAGCACTGCTCAAATCATTCAATTAAAATATGATGCGGGACAAGTAACCTCACTGGCGATCCAGCAATCAGAAGCACAACGATTAAATTCGGCGCAACTGATTCCGTTATTAGAGCAAAATATCGCTATTCAGGAAAATGCTTTGAGCGTCCTGACAGGTTCTTTCCCTAATTCGAAAGTGAGAACTGCACGTTTGAGCGCTATCAACGTAAAGAACAATGCGGCAGTTGGAATTCCGTCATCTTTAGTAAGCCGAAGACCCGATGTAAAAAGTGCCGAGTTGGCGCTAAAAGTAGCCAATGCAAAAGTCGGAATCACAAAAGCTAATTTGTATCCAACCTTAAAAATCACGGCGCAAGGTGGTGTCAATTCATTCGAAACCAGCAGCTGGTTCAACATTCCGGCATCCTTATTCGGGACCGTTGCCGGAGGTTTAACGCAGCCATTATTAAACAGCAAAAAAATCAGAACCGAATACAACATTGCCAAAGCCGAAAGAGAAAAAGCGGTTTTGAGTTTCAGACAATCGGTTTTGGTTGCCGTTAGCGAAGTAGCCGATGCTATGGTGAGAGTCGAAAAATTAGAAAAACAGGAATTCTTTCTGCAAGAGCGTGTAAAAACCCTGCAACAAGCCATCAAAAACGCCAATCTTTTATTCAAAAACGGAATGGCAGATTACCTTGAAGTCTTGGTTGCACAGGCCAATTTACTGCAAAGCGAGTTAGAATTAGCCAATATCAAACGTGAGCAATTGTCTGCCAATATCGAGCTCTACAGAGCCTTAGGCGGCGGTTGGAAATAATACCCGTTTTATTTTATTATTTATTTGTAAAAGCGCTGTAAGACTTAGGTTTTACAGCGCTTTGTTGTTTAGGAGCTATTCCCGCTATCCGTTGCAATCTTTGTCTGGCTAAAGAAGCCAGACAAAGGATTTCCACTACTATCGGGGCTAGGGCAATCCTTTTCATAAGAAAGCATAAAACTAAAATCTGTCTCAAATGCCCCTTAAATAGTCGTAAATACCTATTTAGAAAAGAAATAACATTTTGTAAGTTTGTAACACATTAACTAATAACCATTTAAAAAACAAATCAATGAAAAAAGCAAAAATTATTTTTTGGGTTACTACCATTATTATTTTTCTATTCGAAGGTGTCATGCCTGCATTAACCTCCCAATCCGAACTGGCTAAAGAAGGAATCAGACATTTAGGTTATCCAGAATACTTTGGGAATGCCCTGGTCGTTTTTAAAATTTTAGGCGTTCTGGCACTGGTAATTCCACAAGTTCCTAAGAATGTAAAAGAATGGGCTTATGCCGGTTTTGGTTTCGATTTTATTTTTGCCTCCATAAGTCATTTTGCAGTTGACGGAGCAGTTTTTCTATCTTTCTTTCCATTAATCTTTTTAGTGATTCTGGCCATTTCCTATACGTATTATCATAAAATCGAACGATACAAAAATATCGCGCTGTAAATACAACCACGATGATCGAAGTTTTTAAAACAAATGTTCAGGAAGCAGCACAATCACGAATGATTGTAGCCAGGCTTCTTGAGCATTTTCCAAACGGCGCCATCAATTTTGATTTGGAAGATTGCGATAAAATTCTACGCATCTATGCCGCATCCATTTCAAATAAAAAAATTATTGAACTTCTTAATTCATACGGATTTCAGTGCGAAGTGCTTTTGTAAGTTTTAAATTGATATCATTTTGAAGCTTCGAAACTTGAAACCTGAAACTTGAAACAAAAAAACATAAAAAAAAGCGACTCTTGTATATCTTCACAAGAGTCGCTTTTTTTTTATATAGTTCTACATTTATCGCTACACTTTTGTTCTTCCGCTTATCAATGAGATAATAAATAATACTAAGAATATGAAGAATAAAACTTTTGCAATACTAGCAGCTCCAGCGGCAATTCCACCAAAACCAAATATTCCGGCAACTATGGCAAGAATAATAAAAATGACTGTCCAACGTAACATAGCTTTAATTTTTAAGTTAGTAAATATGACTGATTGAGTCTGTTTTGTTTACCAAAGTTCTATTAATAAAATAAATCCTATTAACTCAATCCAATTTTTTATTAGCACAAAAAGATATTGCCACAAAGGCGCAAAGTTTTTTTATAAGTTTTTGCTTTGCTGCTTTGAAAAATATTGCCACAAAGGCTCAAAGGCACTAAGTTTTGCTTTGCATCTTTGAAAAATATTGCCGCAAAGGCACAAAGGCACTAAGTTTTTTTTACAAGTTTTGCTTTGCATCTTTAAAACAAAATGCCACAAAGGCTCAAAGGCACTAAGTTTTGCTTTGCATCTTTGAGCTTTAGCTCCAAAAATAAATTAAAAAACTTTGCGCCTTTGTGCCTTCGCGGCAAAAAAACTTAGTGTCTTCGTGGCAAAAAAAATCAATCCTAAAAGACGCACTGCTGTGCGCCTCTACAAAAATTGGAATGGAAAAATTGGAATAGACAATTTGAATCTCAAAAATGCAGAAACGTTTTTTCTCCCGCAGATTAAGCAGATTGAGCAGATTTTTTAATCCTTCTAATCCTTTAATCTGTGGCAAAAAACTTCGCGCCTTTGTGCCTTTGTGGCAAAAAAATTCGTGCCTTCGTAGCAAAACCCTTTCAATCCCGTATAATACTTCGCTCCCATTCTTACATAATTCCCACAAAAATATTTTAGAGTTAATTTTTTAATGGATTGGATTAATCATAAGTTGATTCCAACCCTAATTTTAGATAAAAATAAATTAAGCGATATGGAATCAGTTACAAAACATGGCGTAATTTTAGAAAAAACCGAAAGACCTTTTGAAGAATTAGGCGTTTTAAACCCAGCTATTTACCAGGAAGGAAATACAGTTCACATGTTTTACAGAGCTGCAAAAAAAGGTAATTTTTCTACGGTAGGTTATTGCCGACTTGAAGGTCCTTTGACCGTAGTCGAAAGAAATACAGAACCAATATTCACTCCTGAATATATTTATGAAATTCATGGTGTAGAAGATCCACGTATTACAAAAATAGAGGATACTTTTTATATGACTTATGTAACCTATGACGGAATCAATGCGTGTGGCGCTCTGGCAACTTCTACTGATTTGAAATCGTTTAAAAAAAGAGGAATCATCACGCCAAAGTTTATGCTGAATGAATTTACTAATCTGATTAGAAAACATTTGCAAAACCCAAGCGTAGCCAAAATACTGGCTTTCAATCTGGAAAGAAACTATCCACTGACCGAAACCATCAAAGAAAATTTATTTGTATGGGATAAAAACGTGGTTCTTTTTCCAAAAAAAATAAATGGAAAGTTTGTTGCCTTACACCGCTTATTTCCTTCAATTCAAATTTTCTCATTCGAAAAACAAGCTGAATTAACAGAAGACTACTGGAAAGATTATTTAAAAAATCTTCCGGAACATATTGTAATGGAGCCCACTTTTGAGCACGAAACCAGTCATATTGGTCCAGGTGCTCCTCCTATCGAAACTCCTGACGGCTGGCTGCTTATTTATCATGCTGCCGAAAGACGCGAAAAAGGTTTGGTGTATCATGCCTGCGCTGCATTATTAGACCTGAACAATCCCGGAAAAGTGATTTCGAGATTAAAAAAACCTCTGATTACCCCATCCGAATATGGTGAAAGACATGGTTATGTAAACTATGTCATTTTCCCAACAGGTACCGCAATTTTTGATGACCTTTTATATATATATTATGGCGCTGCCGATGATAAAATCGCTGTTGCCTCTGTGAACCTAAACGACTTATTAACTGAACTAAAAAACAATCCTCATGAAGACAATATCAAATAAATCAAAAATAGTTTTTCTATCTACATTTCCCCCAACACAATGTGGAATCGCAACTTATACGCAGGATACTATCAAAGGAATCACAGATGTATTTGGCAAATCTGTTACTTGTGAAATTTGTGAATTGGTTAATAAACCCAAAGCCCAATCAACACAAGCTTATACTTTGAACACCAGAGAAAAAGAAGATTATACTCAGGTAGCAAAAGAAATCAATCAGGACGAAGATGTAAAACTGGTTCATATTCAGCACGAATTTGGTTTGTTTGGCGGCAATTATGGCGATTATTTATTAGGTTTTTTAAACGAAATCAAAAAACCGGTAACCTTTACTTTTCATACTGTTATTCCTAATCCTAATAACGAATTGAAGACGTTTGTACAACTGTTGCTTTCGTACAGCAATTCGGTTTTTGTGATGACCAATAAGTCCAAAGATATTTTGATAAACGAATACAATATCAAAGAAGAAATTATAACGTATGTACCCCACGGAACGCATATTGTAATTTATGAAACTCCTTTGCAGGCCAAACAAAAACTGGATATGGAAGACCGTATGGTACTCTCTACTTTTGGGCTTTTGGGCGAAGGAAAAAATATCGAAACCGGTTTAAGAGCACTTCCAAAAATTATTAAAAACACACCCAATGTACTGTATTTAATTATCGGAAAAACACATCCAAACCTTATTATTGATGGTGTTGATGCGTATCGTGATAGATTGGAAGGAATGGTAAAAGAATTAAATTTAGAAAATAACGTTCGTTTTATCAACGAATATCTGGATACCGACGAACTTTTAAAATATCTAAAAGCGACCGATATTTATCTGTTTACGTCTAAAGATCCCAATCAGGCTGTAAGCGGAACCTTTTCTTATGCCATGAGCTGCGCTTGTCCTATTGTAGCATCAAAAATCCCGCATACACTAGAAGTACTAACTTCAGATTCTGGTATTTTAGTAGATATTGGTCAGGAAGAACAATTTGCAGATGCTGCCATAAAACTGCTTTCGGATGAAGAGCTGCGTGTCGAAATGGGAATCCAGGCTTTCAGAAAAACCCGTGCTTCTTCTTGGGAAAACGCTGCCATTGCGCACATGAATACCTATAAAGAACTGATGGAAAGTAATGCTGAAATCAAATTTACCTATCCTTCAATTCAATTGGCACACATCAAAAAAATGACTACTGAGTTAGGGATTATTCAATTCAGTAAAATTTCGGTGCCGGATCTTTCTTCCGGTTATACGTTAGACGATAATGCCCGTGCGCTCGTTGCCTTTTGCCATCATTACAAACTGACCGAAGACAAAGACGATTTACCTTATATTCTGATTTACTTAGATTTTATCGAACGATGCCAGAAACCAAAAGGCAATTTTATGAATTATGTCGATGAAAATAATCGCGAACATATTGAGCAAAATGCCGAAGTAAATCTGGAAGATTCGAATGCCAGAGCAATTTGGGCATTGGGAACAGTGGTTTCTATTCAGGATATTTTGCCGGAAGCATTAGTCAACAAAGCTTCTAAATGTTTTCTGAATTCATTAAAATGGGCCGAAACCATCCAGTCTCCACGTTCGATTGGTTTTGCTACCAAAGGTTTGTATCTGTACCATTGTACCGTTCCTAATTTGTATGTGGCCGCTATCATTCAAAAACTGAATGCCAAATTATTGTCGAATTATGAAATTCATTCTTCAAAAAACTGGAAATGGTTCGAAAATTATATGACATACGCTAATGGTATTTTGCCGGAATCGATGTTGTATGCGTATTTGGTGACCAATAAACCAATTTATAAAAAAGTTGCCATTGAATCACTTGACTTTTTATCTTCCAAATTATTTACAGAAAAAGGATTTAAAGTTATTTCGAACAACGGCTGGTATCATAAAGATAGTGAGCCAGAAAGTTTTGGAGAGCAGCCTATTGATGTTTCCTACACCATTCAAACTTACAATGCCTTTTATAGTGCCTTTAAAACACCGGCGTACAAACAGCAAATGAAAGCTGCTTTTGATTGGTTTTTAGGCAAAAATCACTTAAACCAAATTATGTACAATCCTATTAGTGGCGGTGGATACGATGGTTTAGAAAAAGAAAATGTAAACCTGAATCAGGGTGCCGAATCTACCGTTTGTTATCTGACCGCCCGTTTATTAATGGAAAACCTAAAGACAGCAGATTGCAAAGTAATTCATTTAAATACTTCATCAGATATTTTAGTCAATTCATAATTTGTTACGAATAGATTTCTAAATAGTAAAGTCCCTCGTCTGAGGGATTTTTTTATGTTTTAAAAACAGAAACCAACCGTTTTTCTTACTTTTATAAAACAAATAGCAAAACAAACTTTCTTAATCTAAATTAAGTTACAGAGAATGACTCCTACTGTAATTTTGTTACAACTAAAACTAAGAACATGTCAAATATCAGTTTAATTATCGAAGAGCGCTCAGCCAGTATTGGCAATTTTATGGTAGGCAGATTATTACCTTTCCGTGAAAAAAGAGCCGTCGGACCCTTTGTATTTATCGACCACATGGGACCGGCACATTTAAGTGATCATGAAAATATGGATGTCCCTCCTCACCCACACATCGGACTCTCAACATTGACTTTTTTGTTTGAAGGAAGCATCATGCACCGTGATAGTTTAGGAACTGAACTCGAAATAAAACCCGGAGCCGTAAACTGGATGACCGCAGGAAAAGGAATCGTACATTCTGAAAGAACACCGGAATATTTAAGAACTTCTGATAAAATGCTTCACGGATTGCAGATTTGGGTTGCACTTCCGAAAGAATTAGAACAAATGGAACCCAATTTTGCCCACATCGAAGCTGATGCCATTCCGAGTTGGGAAAAAGACGGTGTTTCCTATAAATTGATTGCTGGAGAAGCTTTTGGCATAAAATCGCCTGTTCCGGTTTATAGTCCTTTATATTTTATCGAAATTAAAAGTACATCGGCTCAGAAAATCAATATTGGAAAAGATTTATATGGAGAAAGTGGTTTGTATATTCTGGAAGGAAGCATCAAAAGCGGCGAACACGTTTACGATCCAAAACAAATTTTGATTACCAACGACAGTACTTTGTGTGAATTCGAAATTTCTGAAAATTCAACCGTTTATATTTTTGGAGGAACACCTTTCCCTGAAGAACATTTTATCTTTTGGAATTTTGTTTCTTCGGATAAAAATCTAATCGAAAAAGCCAAACAAGACTGGACAGCGCAAACTTTTCCGAAAGTTCCCGGTGAAACCGAATTTGTTCCTTTACCTGAACCAAGAATTAAATAATATCTATGGATACTATAGCAGCAAAAATTGATACGCGTTTGTATCGCACCGAAATAAAATCAGCCAGCGACAATATCATAATTGCTGATGAACCACAGGAAATGGGCGGCAAAAATTTAGGTTTCAGCCCTACAGAACTGTTGGCTTCTTCATTGGCTTCCTGCACATTAATTACTTTGAGAATGTACATCAATCGTAAACAATGGGAGGTTTCTGAAATCAATATCAAAATTGATTTTGAAAGAGATGCTGACCGAAACGTCTCCTTATTTACCCGAAAAATTGAAGTTATTGGAGAAATAGAAGAAACCCAAAGACAGCGATTAGAAACAATTGCAAACAGTTGCCCTATTCATAAAATACTAACCCATTCAATCGAAATCAAAACAACATTAATATAACTTATCATGGAAATCAAACAAAATAACGAAGGAAGAAAAGGCAATTTTCAAGCAATAGAAGACGGTAAAGAAGCAGGTTTAATGACCTACACCTGGGCTGGAGATTCAAAATTTATCATAGACCACACCGAAGTAAACGAAGCATTTAACGGAAAAGGTGTTGGCAAAAAACTGGTGATGGCAGCGGTAGAATACGCCAGAGCAAATAATTTAAAAATCATTCCGCTTTGTCCTTTTGCCAAAAGTGTTTTTGATAAAACGGCTGACATTCATGATGTACTTTTTTCTTAAGATTCAGGCATAGGGACATCGGTTTATCGTAGAGACGCACAGCAGTGCGTCTTTTAGGTGTGATGAGTTTGTCACAAAGGCTCAAAGACTCTAAGTTTTTTTTTCGAAGATTAAATTTAAATTATTATCTGCGGTATCTGCTTTAATCTTTTAAAATCTGCGTGAAACAAAAATTTAAAATCTCCTACAAAAAGCTTATATTTGCATGTAATTTAAACTTAGAGTATGACGAGGATAATTACATTTTTCTGTTTTTTGATAGTACAAATTGGCTTTTCTCAAACAGCTGAGAACTATTTAGAAAAAATCAGAAACAACGAAGCGCTCCTAACCGCTTTCTTCCAGCAAATGCCTAAAGGCGGCGATTTACACCATCATTTTTCAGGATCTATTTATGCAGAACCTCTTTTAGAAAGAGCTATTGCAGAAGATTTTTATCTGGATTTAGAATCGATGGCCGTTTCAAAAACTAAACCTTCAAATGGCAATTGGGAAACTTTTTCTTCATTACAAAGCAGCGGAAAACTAGATTTTTACAAACAACAAGTGATGCAAACCTGGTCTGCAAAAGATTATAATGGTTCGGTACCTTCTGACGATTTGTTTTTTGACTCTTTTCAGAAATTTGAACCTACTATCCAAGGTCATTTTGCCGAAGGAATGCTCGAACTGAAAAAACGTGCCATTGCTGAAAATGTAAGTTATATCGAAACACAATTATCGACGATTCCGTGTGATATGAAGTTAGATGATTTAGCTGATTTTAACTCTAAACTTCGCGATGCTGCAAAACAAAAAGACGAAAAAGCAGTTTTGAAACTTCTGGACGAATTATACAAATCTTTGCAACAAAAAGACACTAAAAAATACGCCGAAGATTTCAATACCAACTTTATCGCAAAACTGCATAAAGACCTAAAAATGGATGACGAACGCTTTACGATGCGTTATCAAAATTTTGTGTTACGTTTTATGGATCCAGTAGATTTATTCAAGAATCTGACGATTGCTTTTATCTCTGCAAACGATAGCAAATTGGTTGCGGGAGTTAACATCGTTTCTCCAGAACACGGCGAAACTTCGATGAAAGATTATTGGCTGCACATGGTGATGTTCAAATATTGTCATTCGAAATTTCCTGAGGTAAAATATACGCTGCACGCAGGCGAACTAACTTTAGGATTGGTACAGCCCGAAGATTTAACATGGCATATTAATGACGCCATTTATATCGCCGGAGCTAACAGAATCGGACATGGAGTTGATATTGCTTACGAAGAAAACGCCTATGATTTATTGCGCTATATGGCAAAAAACAACATTCCGATTGAAATTAATTTAGGAAGTAACGAATTTATTCTGAAAGTTAAAGAAAACCGTCATCCGTTTACACTCTACAAAGAATTTAATGTTCCCATCGTGATTAGTACCGACGACGCAGGAATTCTAAGAACCAATATGACTGAACAATATGTTTTACTGGCTAAAAGATATCCTGATGTCTCGTATGAAATCATAAAAAAATACGTTTACAACAGCATCAATTATAGTTTTATAAAAGATAATTCGGTAAAAAAACAATTATTGAAAGATTTGGATGCGAGATTTAAAACTTTCGAAGCTAAGTTTTCTAAAAACTAAAATATTTCACGCAGATTTTAAACAGATTTAAGCAGATTAGTACAGATTTTTTATGCCAAAATAATTACCAAAATTTAGTTTGTCAAATCTGTTAGAAAAATAATATCGCTCGCAGATTTAGCAAATGTTTTTATAGTATTCTTTTAATTGATTTGCGGTGATCTGCTTAAATCTGTTTAAAATCTGCGTGAAAAAATAAAAAAAATATATGATTCTAGAAGCCGCCAATCTTTTCGTAAAACCAAATTTAGCCCATCAATTTGAAGCTGATTTTGTTAAAGCAAGTCAATTTATTTCTTCGATTGATGGTTATTTAGGTCATCGTTTAGAGAAATGTCTCGAAGTCGAAAATAAATATCTTTTATTGGTCGAATGGGAAGATCTAGAAAGCCACACCGTAGGTTTTAGAACCTCCGATGTTTATCTCGAATGGAAAAAGATTTTACATCATTATTACGAACCTTTTCCTATTGTAGAACATTTTGAAACTGTGTTTGAATATAAAAAATAGCCCACAGATTTACACAAATTAAGCAGATTTACACTAATGTTATATTTTAAAAATTTGTGATAATTTGTGAAATTTGCGGTTAAAAAAATAACAAATGAACATCAAACTTATCGCCATTGGCAAAACAGATAATAAATCGTTGCAAACCTTAATTGACGATTACACCAAACGCTTGTCGTTTTATATCAAATTTGATTTGGAGATTATTCCCGATATCAAAAACGTAAAAAATTTATCCGAAAGTCAGCAAAAAGAAAAAGAAGGCGAACTGATTCTCTCAAAATTATCTCCAACCGATCAACTTATTCTTTTAGACGAAAACGGAAAAAACTTCTCCAGCGTTGGTTTCTCTGAAGAATTACAGAAAAAGATGAACTCTGGAATTAAAACTTTGGTTTTTGTAATTGGAGGTCCTTATGGATTTTCAGATACGGTTTATAGCAAAGCACAAGGAAAAATTTCGCTTTCGCTAATGACGTTTTCACACCAAATGGTTCGTTTATTTTTTATCGAACAATTGTATCGCGGATTTACGATTTTACGAAATGAACCTTATCATCATCAGTAGAAAAGTTTGTTTCAGGTTTTCTTTGTTTCAGGTTCTAGAAAATGAATTCGCTTGGAATTTCATCATTGAAAGTATCTAGATCATGAACTAAAATTCTATTTTGAATATATTCTTCGTAACTCATGTTCTCATCAAAAATGAAAACAATTTCAGGATTTACAGCGAAATCAATTTGATAAAAATACTTTAAAACTTCTGATTTTTTAACTTCAATTTTTTCATTAAGAAGAACAATATCATTTCCTTTCCTAAAGTGAAATACAAATCCTTCATCAGTAGTTTTGTCCATTTTATAATACACTTTCGTGAAAGGCAAAAAGGCTAAATTATTTCCAATAGAATCAGCATACGAATAATAATTCTCCGCTTTTTCGTTTTTATGGGCTTTTTCAGCTCGCTTTTTTTCCTGAAGTTTCATTACTTCTGGAATTACCAATCTTAAAGGCAAGCGTTTATCAATATTAAAAATCCAATTGGTCGAAATAATACTGTTTTTTCGGTTTACTTCGGCAATAGTATCTTTTCCATTTACTTTAAAAAAGATATAAATGGGTGAAAGATCTTGTACCTCTTTTACAATCGAAACACTTGCTTTTGGAAGTAAAACTTCTTCTTTATTTCCACAGGAAAAAAGAAGAACAGCAAAAATTAGAATACCGTATTTCATATTTTATTTATTTAAAAACATAAAGTATGTCAGAAATGACAAAATGATCGATTATTCAATATCAAAAATTCATTTTCTCAAACAAAGTCACACATTCAACTGCTTCTTTCACATCGTGAACACGAAGAATTTTTGCGCCTTTTGTCAAAGCAATCGTGTTGAGAACCGTAGTGCCGTTTAAAGCTTCCTGTGCCGAATTATTCAACGTTTTATAAATCATAGATTTTCTGGAAACTCCGGCTAAAACGGGTAATTCCAATACATTAAAAAGTTCCATTTTTTGTAGGACTTCATAATTCTGGTCGGTTGTTTTGGCAAAGCCAAAGCCGGGATCCAGAATCAAATCATTAATTCCGAGACTTCTGGCTTTGTTTACTTTTTCAGAAAAATAAAAAAGCATTTCTTTTACAATATCATCGTATTCAGTCAAACTTTGCATCGTTTGTGGGTTTCCGCGCATGTGCATCATAATGTACGGAACATTATACTTCGCAATAACGTCAAACATTTTATCGTCTAATTCTCCCGCAGCAATGTCGTTGATAATCGCCGCACCACTTTCGATACTGACTCTGGCAACTTCGGTCCTAAAAGTATCTATTGATAATAATGCTTTTGGAAAATGCTTCAAAATCAATTCGATTACCGGAACAATGCGCTCGATCTCTTCATTTTCAGACACAAATTCTGCACTTGGCTTACTCGAATACGCCCCAATATCGATAAAAGTGGCGCCATCAAGAAGCATTTTCTCTACTTGCGAAATAATTTCGTTCTGATTTTTATATTTTCCTCCGTCAAAAAATGAATTGGGAGTAACATTCAATATCCCCATTACTTTAGGAGTTGACAAATCAATAAGTTGGCCTTTGCAGTTAATCAACATTTTGTTTCAAGTTTTTGTTTGTTTGCTTCGCCAATTCGGCTAAAGCCTCGTGTCAAGTTTCAAGTTATTAAATTTTGTTTCAAGTTTTTCTTGTTTCAAGTTACTGTACTTGCGTAATGTACTTCAACTTGAAACCTGAAACCTGAAACATTTTTTATAATTTCAAATTGTCCCATTAACACTTTGTTTAGAAAAAACTTGAAACAAAGAAAACCTGAAACTTGAAACTCTTTAATTTAATCCTTATTTTTGAAGAAATTTTAGCAAATATACAGCAATAAATGAAGAATACTTCCTTAGAATATGATAATGTAATCAAGGTTTGTCGCACCTTATTTATCAATAAAATGACGGATTATGGTAGTGCATGGCGCATTTTGAGACTGCCTTCCTTAACCGATCAGATTTTTATAAAAGCACAAAGAATCAGAAGTTTACAGGAAAACGAAGTTCGTAAAGTAGATGAGGATGAAAAAGGAGAATTTATCGGAATCATCAATTATTCGATTATGGCTTTGATTCAGTTAGAATTAGGCGTTGTCGATCAGCCCGATCTGGATGTTGAAAAAGCAACCGAATTATACGATGCTAAAATCAAACTAACCAAAGACTTAATGGAAGCTAAAAATCACGATTATGGTGAAGCCTGGCGTGATATGCGCGTAAGTTCCTTAACTGATTTGATTCTGCAAAAACTACTTCGCGTAAAACAAATTGAAGACAATAAAGGAAAAACTTTAGTTTCTGAGGGCATAGATGCAAATTATCAGGATATGATAAATTATGCCGTTTTTGCTTTGATTCTTAATCCTTTAAAATAAAATAAATTCCAAAAAAAAAAAAATCCAAATCCCAATTCTAAAATTTGGAATTTGGGTTTTTAAAGATTGGAATTTTAATCAAACACAAATTATGAAAAACATCATTACCCAATTTTCCCGCATTTTTGTCGGCGTATTATTTATCATTTCTGGATTAATAAAACTAAACGATCCTGTTGGTTTCTCTTATAAACTGGCAGAATATTTTAGTGAACCGGTTTTCAACATGCCTTTTTTAGAGCCATTGGCTTTAGGATTAGCAATCTTTTTAGTGATCCTGGAAGTTGTTTTGGGTGTAATGTTATTGGTTGGGTACAAAACGAAAATGACGATTTGGAGTTTATTGATTTTGATCGTTTTCTTTACGTTCCTTACCTTCTACTCGGCTTATTTTGATGTGGTAAAAGATTGTGGCTGTTTTGGAGATGCTTTACATTTAACCCCTTGGGAGTCATTTACTAAAGATGTGGTTTTGCTTTTCTTTATATTGATTTTATTCTTTAACCAAAAATTAGTTAAACCGTTATTTCAAACTCAAAAAACCAATTTTGCAGTGTATGTAAGCGTTGTTTTATGTGCATTTATGGCTGTTTGGGTTTTGAATCATAATCCTATAAAAGATTTCAGACCTTATAAAGTAGGAACCAATATCGAGAAAGGAATGGAAATTCCGGAAGGTGCTCCAAAATCGGTAGTAGAGATGATTTTTATTTATAAAGTAAACGGAGTTGAAAAAGAATTTACTGAAAAAGATTTAATGAATATTCCGGAAGGTGCCGTTTTTGTGGACCGAAAAGACAAGGTGATTACAGAAGGTTATGTGCCGCCGATTCATGATTTTACGATGACAAAAGACGATTCTGATTATAAAGAAGAATTGCTTAAAGAACCTAAATTATTAATTTTTGTTACTTATGATTTAAAATTATCCGAACATGGCGGAATGGAGCAATTAGAAAAACTGAACCAGGAAGGTAAAGCAAAAGGATACAAAGTAATTGCCATGACGGCTTCCGGAGCAGATGAAGTTGCAAAAACAAAAAAACAATATGGATTGAATGTTGACTTCTATTTCTGTGATGCCATTGCATTAAAAACAATTGAAAGATCGAATCCGAGCATTGTAGTTATACAAAAAGGAACCATCATTCAAAAAGTACATTATAACGATATTAAGGATTTAAAGTTATAATCTAAAATAAAAATAAAACCAAAGCCCCACAAAGAAAATATTCAAAAAATTTCTTTGTGGGGCTTTTTACTGCAATCAAAAGAAATCGAACGGAAAACTAAAATTTAAATTAATATTCACAAAATCATAACATTATAATTTTTTGATTATCAATAATATTCGTGAAATTTGTTAAAACAAATAAATACTACCTAAAGCAATAAGAATGAAAACTTTATATATTTTCATATTCGCTTTTTTATTAATCGGATGTAACAATCAATACAATCCGCTAGACAACCTGCTTTCTCCAGAAACAGTTGCTTTTCAGGTACTAAACAAAGATAATGGGCAAAATCTATTTACAAACGGAACTTATAATCCGGGTGAAATCACCATTACAAATTTAGAATCCAACAGTCCTGTAAACTTCAGCTTTATTACTGATAATTCTTTAAATCTTATTGTAATCGAAAACATAGGTAGAGAAAGCGAGTCTATAAACTATGCGGTTAAAATAGCGGGTAAAAACCTTTTTGATTTTACTGGCGATGCAATTTTGGTGAAAAACGAATTTTCTGAACCTGAATATTCAAATTTAAAGGTTGAAAATGCTGCCAATCTGTTGGACAAAACTACCGGCGTTTATAAAATTCTGGTGGAACCAAATCGTAATTAGTCCTTTCTAAATATCTCTTTATTGATTTCTAAAAAGCGTTTTTATTTGCTTTTGAATAGCTAATAAATACTTTTTTTCTAAAATTTATTATACTTTTTTAAAGCAATTTTTCTGTTCCGCAGAAAAAAGCAATCAAATTATACTTTAAAAGAAGCTACTATTACGTTTTCATTCGGTTTTTTCTAACCGAAAATTCAGCATTTGTGATAAAATAAACGACTCTTCAAATTTTGTTAATCTGCATTTGGCATTCCATATCTTTGTTTAACTTTGTTCAAAACTAAATTTAAATGAAACAGATAGCTTTATTCGTAATCGCATTTATAACTTTTTCCTGTTCGCAGGCTCAGAAAACGAGTTTTTCAAAAGAAGCCTTGTCTCAAAAATTATTAGCGACAGATGATAGTCAGATTACTTTCAAAAACATATTAAAAAAATACAAAGGAAAAACTTTGGTTATCGAAGTTTGGGCTTCCTGGTGTGGTGATTGCGTAAAAGCAATGCCAAAAGTAAAAGAACTTCAAGCCAATAATCCTGATGTTTCCTACTTATTCCTTTCGGCGGATAAAACGGCTGAAAAATGGAAAATCGGAATTGAAAAACATGCGTTAAAAGGCGATCATTTTATGATGACAGACGGTATGAAAGGTGTATTTGGAAAATCAATCGATCTGGATTGGATTCCGAGATACATCATCGTTGACAAAACCGGAAACATTGTTTTATACCGTGCTATCGAAACAGACTTTGATAAAATCAGTGAAACTTTAAAAAGTTTGAAATAAAGATTCAATGGCAAATGGCAATGACAATGGCAAAAGTCAATGGCAAAAGTCAATGGCAAAAGTCAATGGCAATGA
This sequence comes from Flavobacterium hydrocarbonoxydans, assembly GCF_009789235.1. Taxonomy (GTDB): domain Bacteria; phylum Bacteroidota; class Bacteroidia; order Flavobacteriales; family Flavobacteriaceae; genus Flavobacterium; species Flavobacterium hydrocarbonoxydans. Next base: position 147,984 of record NZ_WSTB01000001.1, read on the forward strand.
CAATCGCAAACGTCAATGACAATTGCAAACGTCAATGGCAATTGTAAAATTTAAAATAAAAACAAAAAATAAAAACTACCAAAATGAGAAAAAAGATTGTTGCAGGAAACTGGAAAATGCATAAAAATGCTGGACAAACTCAAGAATTACTAGACGAATTAATTGCTAAAATACCAGCTCAAACTACCGCTCAGGTAATTGTAGCACCAACATTTGTTAACCTGCAAGCTGCTGTTGCAAAAGTAAAAAATACAACTATCGGAGTTTCGGCTCAGAATGTTCATCAGGCTGAAGGTGGTGCTTTTACTGGAGAAATCTCTGCTGAAATGTTGACTAGCATTGGTGTAAACACTGTAATTTTAGGTCACTCTGAGCGTAGAGCAATTTTTCACGAAAGTGACGCACTAATTGCTTCAAAAGTGGATACCGCATTGACTCATGACATGACTGTAATTTTCTGTTTTGGTGAGGAATTAAAAGACCGTCAATCTGGAAATCATTTTAATATTGTTGAAAATCAATTGCGTGACGGAATTTTCCATATCGCAAAAGAATCCTGGTCAAAAGTTGTTTTGGCTTACGAGCCAGTTTGGGCAATTGGAACCGGAGAAACTGCTTCGCCGGAACAAGCACAGGAAATGCACGAATTTATCAGAGAAACGATCCGTAAAGCTTTTGGAAACGATATTGCTGACGAAGTTTCTATTTTGTACGGTGGTTCTGTAAAACCGGATAACGCCAAAGAAATCTTCTCTAAACCAGATGTTGATGGTGGTTTAATTGGAGGTGCTGCATTAAAAGCGGATGATTTCTTAGCTATTGTTACGGCTATCTAATTTTAGATTTTAGTCCCGATAGCTATCGGGATTAGATTTTAGATTTTGAAATCCTGCCTATATAAAAAAGCGTTCGCTGTGCGAGCGCTTTTTTAGTTTTAAATAATTCTTAATTTAAAAATGTTCGCCAGTTTTTTAGGCAACATCTCCATTCTATTACTACCTTTGCAAAAAAATTATTTATGTCGAATATATATTTAGGGTATCATTTTACGATTGAACCCAAAGAACCAGGATCAGAAATTTTAATTGCTGAATTGGGCGAAAAAGCATTTGAGACTTTCACAGAAACAGAAAACGGAATCTCGGCTTTTGTGAAAAAAGATTTGTGGGATGAAAATATATTGGATGATATTTATATTTTACAATCGGAGGAATTTAAAATTGAATATACGGTTGAAGAAATCGATCAGGTAAACTGGAACGAGGAATGGGAAAAAAATTTCGAACCAATTGATGTGGACGGTAAATGCCACGTACGCGCTCCTTTTCATCCCAAAACAGATGCCGAATTTGATATTGTAATCGAGCCAAAAATGAGTTTCGGAACCGGTCATCACGAGACGACTCACATGATGATTCAGCATTTACTGGAGATTGATGTGACTGGAATGAAAACTTTAGACATGGGTTGCGGAACCGCGATTTTGGCTATTTTGGCCGAAATGAAAGGGGCTCAGCCAACGGATGCCATTGATATTGATAACTGGTGTTATTTGAATTCTATCGAAAATGCAGAACGCAATAACTGTAAGCATATTACCGTTTACGAAGGTGATGCTGCCTTATTAAAAGGCAAAAATTACGATTTGATTATTGCCAATATCAACCGTAACATTTTACTCAATGACATGCAAAGTTATGTTGATTGCCTGAACCCAAAGGGTATTTTGCTTTTGAGTGGTTTTTACGAAGAAGACATTCCGTTTATTGATGCTTCCTGCACCGAAAAAGGATTGACTTATGTTAAAAAGTTTCAAAGAAACAACTGGGTCTCATTAAAATACGTAAATTAGTTATTACAACAGTACAAAAACCTAAAAAACATGAGTACTAAAGAAAAAATAAGAGAAAAAGTCCGGGAAAAAGAAGCCGTTGGTTTTAATAACGAAATCATTGTTTATAACGACGATGTAAACACTTTTGATCACGTAATTGATACTTTAATGCGCGTATGCCATCATACTCCCGAACAGGCAGAACAATGTTCGCTAATTGTACATTACAACGGAAAATGCACCGTAAAGACGGGGCCAATGGACAAACTGAAACCGCAATGTACACAGCTATTGGAAGCTGGACTGAGCGCTGAGATTGTTTAGATTATAACTCTTTTGAAAAAACATTCTATTTTATTCTATATTTGGATACAATAGAATGTTTTTTTTTTGAAAACATTTTTACTGGCACAATATCTGATTGCTGTAGATATTTTTAAGACTTAATTGAAAAACTTAATAAATAGCTTACTGATTGAACTAATGAAACTGATTTTTAGCTATATATAATTTAAAATAGGTTTGAATTTGTGTGTAAGTTTGACTGTTTATTATGTTTGGGTCCTGACCAAAAACCTTTTACATTTGTATTAAATACTAACCCACCATGAAAAAAATAGCATTTTTTATCGTTTTAATGATTACCGCAACTTCGTGTATCAGTACCAAATCTACTTTGAAAAATGTAGATGATAATGCTCCCGATTTGGTTTTAACCAAAAACAACACCTTTGCGATTACTTTATTCAGCAAAGACAAAAAATACGGTTACCATCCTGATTATCCTGTAAATATATTTTTTAGAAATACCAGAGACGAAGCACTTAACGAAACCCGTTTTCTGAATGCTTTGGCTGGACCAAACGGTGAAAAAATAACCTACAGCAGACTCGAAACCTGTTGCCCCTTCCCGACCAAAAGAAGCGATATGGGCGCTGGCTTCCTGAATGTTTACGAACTAAAATGGGACGGACAAAAGAAACCTGTTATTCTATATTTGAATATTTATGAAAAAGGTATTTTGATGGTTCCGATGGGATTGAGTTTGAAGAAGGAGTAATTAAATTTGATTTGCGAAACATGGAAAAGTCAAAAAACCAGTATAAAATTGAAGCTCCAGGTTTTAATTTACAGCAATATTTAGACAGAATTCAGTTTTCTGGAGCGATTGAATTGAATCTTGAAGGTATTACAAAACTAATGCGAAGCCAATTATTTAGTGTCCCTTTTGAAAATATTGATGTGCAGGCTGGTAAAGTTATTTCGTTGCATGGTGACGATATTGTAGATCAGATTGTAAATAAAAACCGCGGGGGTTATTGCTATCAGATTAATGGTCTGTTTTCTTTGGCTCTACAGGAAATTGGGATTCCGCATTATTATATTGCAGCCCGCCCTTTGGTAAATCCGGGGCAAAATGCTAAAACACATTTTGGAATCATTGCAACCATCGAAGATGAAGACTATTTGATTGATTTGGGTTTTGGCGGCAATAGTATTCGGAAACCACTGAAACTAAGTGAAACTGATACTGAAATTCAGCATGATTATGATACTTTTACTTTGGTCAAGACTGAAGAAGATGACTATTTACTTCAGGTTTTGATTGGTAAAGAATGGTCAAATTTGTATTCTTTTGATCTGGCACCGCAGAGATGGATTGATTTTAAACCTGCAAATTATTATAATTACTCGCATCCTGATTCCTTTTTTGTACAGAACCTGATTGTTGTTTTGCAAAATCCTCTTGGTAAAAAAATAGTGTTTAAAAATTCGATTAAATCGGTAATAAACGGTGTGAGTGAAGTTGTTTCTTTTGAAGAAGAAAAACTGAAAGCTATTTTGGAATCTGAATTTAAATTGAAAAATATTGATTTTTAATTTTTACATAAAAAATTAATTTTATTACAATTTTATTTATAAATTTGTAGTATGAAAAAGATTACAACAAATAAACAAGCTGTATTAAACTCTTTAGCCAAAATGGTTGCTAATAAAGATACAGTGCGTTTGTTCTTGCAAGGCAAAACCTCTGCCGAAGCTTTAAAACAAAAAGGAATTACTCTTGCCAAACCTCTATAACTATTCTTTTTGCGAGGATTCTCAATTCTATTATTTCATTACAAAAAATAATATAGAATATCGTGTTGCATTTATCATTGATGAAACATTTAGTGCTGTTTCTGGATTAGAAATCAATAATATCTTTCAAATTATTATTGAAAAAGCTAATTTTGATGAAACAGAGAAACTTGATATTTTAGTTTCGGCTACGATCAAAGTAATAATTTCATCCTTTTTTGAAAACTCACAAAATTCTATTATTTATGTTTGCGATGATAAAGATAAAAAGAGTCAAAAAAGGTTTAATGTTTTTAATCGCTGGTATCAAAAAAGCGGTTTAATAAAAACCATAACCAAAGTTGATAATATAATTATCTGTCAAACGGAAAATGAAAACTTTTCTATTTATTCTTCGCTTTTGTATCATCAGGATAACCAAAATAAAGATACCATTCTGGAAGTTTACAATACTATACAAGAAATTTTGAACGATAAATAGAATTATAAAAACATAATTCCACGAGTGCCCTAGCCCTGATAGCAGCGAAAATCCTTTTTTGAGAAAGCCTATTTTTTCTGGTTTTTGCAGAGCGACCGGAGGAAGCTCCTGCAAAGACCAAGAAAAAAAGGGTTTGGAGAAAAAGATTGCAGCGGATAGCAGGATGAGCTTCTTAAAAAAAACTTAAATCAGGAACCGTAAATAGTAAATCATAACTACCTTTGCACTGTTTAAAAAACATACTATGAACATACAAGATATTCCTCAAATTAAGCATACTGATAGTGGTAACTTCTTTTTATTGGCGGGTCCTTGCGCTATTGAAGGTGAAGAAATGGCTCTTAGAATTGCCGAAAAATTAGTTGGTATTACCGACAAACTTCAGATTCCTTACGTTTTTAAGGGGTCGTTTAAAAAAGCGAACCGTTCCAGAATTGATAGTTTTTCGGGAATTGGTGACGAAAAAGCATTAAAAATTTTAAGAAAGGTTTCGGAAACTTTTCATATTCCGACTGTTACGGATATTCATACGAATGAAGATGCAGATATGGCGGCGCAATATGTTGATGTGCTTCAGATTCCTGCTTTCCTGGTGCGTCAGACTGATCTTGTTGTGGCTGCTGCCAATACAGGAAAAGTGGTAAACCTGAAAAAAGGACAATTTATGAGTCCGGAAAGTATGAAACACGCTGTACAAAAAGTTTTGGATTGCAATAATCCACACGTGATGGTTACGGATCGTGGAACAATGTTTGGCTACCAGGATATGATTGTGGATTATCGTGGTATCCCTACAATGCAACAATATGCTACAACGGTTCTGGATGTTACGCACTCGCTGCAACAACCTAACCAAACTGCCGGTGTGACTGGCGGAAGACCTGATATGATTGAAACTGTTGCCAAAGCGGGTATTGCTGTAGGTGTTGACGGTATTTTTATCGAAACACACTTTGACCCTGCTAATGCAAAAAGTGATGGGGCTAATATGCTTCATTTGGACTATTTTGAAGGTCTAATGACAAAACTAGTTGCCATTAGAAAAACAGTTAATTCATTCTAATATCTAAGATCAATATATTCATTGAAAAATAAATTTTTATTCTTGCCTTTTTTCCTAATGTGTTTTGCTGTAAATACATTTGCTCAGGAAGAAATTGCAATACAAGATAAATATACAGCACACAATAAAGGAAAGTTCTTTGTATCCTGGGGTGGCAATAGAGATAGTTATTCTAAATCTGATGTGACTTTTCGAGGGAAAGATTACAACTTTACGGTTGATAATATGAAAGCCCACGATAAGCCAAAAGGCTGGCATGTTGATTATATTAATCCGGCGAGAATGACGATTCCGCAAACGAACCTGAAATTTGGTTATTTTATAAATGATCATTACAGTGTTGCGATTGGTGTTGACCACATGAAATATGTGATGACACAAAATCAAATTGCTAATGTTACGGGTACTATTAATCTGCCTGAAGATCAGCCTGGTTCAATTTATAATGGTGATTACAACAATACACCTGTAGATATGTCTCAAGGTGGTGCTGAGGAAGGTGGTAATAATGGAAATGGTACTGCTTTTTTAATGTACGAGCATACTGATGGTTTAAATTACATCAATACCGAAGTTTCCAGACATGATGATGTTTCGAAATGGTTTGGTTTACCTAATATTGATAAAGTGCAGATTAACTTAACCGAAGGTTTAGGCGGTGGAATTTTATATCCTAAAACCAACACGACATTGTTAGGAAAAGAACGTCATGATGATTTTCATGTTTCCGGATACGGTGTTTCGGCAAAAGCGGGTATCAACTTTACTTTTTTCAAACATTTCTATCTTCAGGGTGAGTTAAAAGGTGGTTACATCAATATGCAGGACATTAGAACGACACAAAGTTCTGATGACAGTGCATCGCAGGATTTCTTTTTCTTTCAGCGCATTATTGCTGTAGGAGGAATTTTTAGAATCTAATATTTTATAAAATATATGTAAAAAATAGTTATCAATGTGGTAACTATTTTTTTTGTCTTTTATTTGCTTAGTTTTATAGACCACGAATCTAACAGATTAAACTGATTTACACCGGTGTTTTAAATTGCATTTTTTTCAGTGAAAATCTGTTTAATCTGTTAAATCAGCGGGCTATTATTTATTTTACAAGGAAATACAACAACCAATACTGTTAATTTAAACATGAAAAAACCTAAATATCTTTTTCTCGGAATTACTTTTCTAATTAGTTTCTGTTGTGCTTTGTATGTTACCCTATTAGTTTTTCCTATTAGTTCCTTTTCGCAATCTAAAGCTGAAAACGGATTATTAGAAAAAATTCAGGATGGTGATATCATTTTCCAAACTTCAGAGTCCAGTCAGTGTGAAGCGGTTAGAATTGCAACAAATTCTAAATTTTCGCATTGCGGAATTATTTATGTCATGGATGGAAAAAAGTTTGTTTTTGAAGCGGTTCAGCCCGTAAAAATCACGCCACTAACAGACTGGATCAAACACGGAAGAGATCAAAAAATTGTGGTTAAAAGATTAAAAAATGCTGAAACGGTATTGAGTCCGATACTGCTTAAAGAGATGAAGAATTACGGCAGTCAGTTTAAGGGAAAAGAATACGATTCTTTTTTTGAATGGTCTGATGAAAGGATTTACTGCTCAGAATTGGTTTGGAAAATCTATAAAAATGGTGCCGGAATCGAATTATGTCCTTTGCATGAGCTGAAAGAATTTAATTTGACTGACCCAAGAGTACAGATCATTTTAAAGGAACGCTACGGAGATGCAATTCCATTGGAAGAAAAAGTGGTTGCGCCTTCTAATCTTGTGGAATCTGATTTATTGAAGACGGTTGTTGATACTTATTGATTTTTATCTAAAAAACTCTTATAAACTCTCCAAAAAAAGTTACACACTATTTGTTAACGTACGCACCACAATAAGTTAGCATACAAATCCATAAAAAAAAGCTGCAGGAATTTATTTTCTTAAAGCTTTTTTTTTGTGAATAAAACGATCGTTACATTCATTCTTGTAGCAATTTTTTTCTTATTTTTTATTTTGCTACAAAAAGTGTAGCAATTTTATTTATGTTTTTATTTTTGCTACAGAAAGTGTGTCAAATTTTAATTAGTTTTTTATTTTGACACAAAACTTGTGACAAATTTTATTTAGTTTATTTTTTTTCACAGAAGTTGTGATATTATTTTTTAAAAATAAATCCTGTCACAGCTTACCATACAGTGGTGTCTCCTTCATGAAAGAAATCTGCATAAAAAAAGCCACTCGTAAAAGTGGCTTTTATTTTGAATATTTTCAGAAATTAATTTGTCCCCGTGGCAGCAGGAAGTACAATTCCGTTTTGATCTACAAGATATATTAATGAAGCCATAGTTGCTGCACCCAATTCCAGTTCTCTTTTATTGATAGCATCAAATTTATCATTTGCGGCATGGTGATAATCGAAATAACGCTGCGAATCTGGTTTTAAACCTGCTTTTACCAAAGTTTTAGAATTGGTCAAAGGATCAATATCAGAGCCAGCATGTCCAATGGTAAAACTGTGTACCAAATACGGCTCAAAAAAGTCTTTATACCCCTGAATTTTTTTCAGGTTTGCGTCATCTGCATCAATAGAAAATCCTCTTGGTGTAAATCCGCCTGAATCACTTTCCAAAGCAAAAATGTGGTTTTCGTGGTTTTGTTTCGAAATCTCCTCGTATTTTTTTCCGCCTCTCATTCCGTTTTCTTCATTCATAAACAATACTACACGAATCGTATTTTTAGGTTTATAATCGAAACTTTTCAGAATGCGGACTACTTCCATACTTTGCACTACTCCTGCTCCATCATCATGCGAACCATCGGCCAAATCCCATGAATCTAAGTGACCACCCACAACCATAATGTTTTCCGGATGTTCTTTTCCGGTAATTTCTCCAATTACATTATAAGACAAAACATCTGGTAAAGTTTCGCAGGATTGTTTGAAATAGAATTTTAAATTTGGATTGTTTTTTAAAGACTCGCTTAACAATTCAGCGCCATTGGTACTGATAGCGGCTGTTGGAATGTATTCTTCTTTTGGTAAATCGCCATAACTTTGATTTCCTGTATGTGGGAAATCGTCCAGACGCAAGTTCATCGAACGCACAATTGTTCCTACTGCTCCTAATTTTGCTGCTTCTTTTGCACCTGCATATCTTTGGTCAACACAAGCTCCGTAAGAAGTAAAGGTTTCAATGTTTTCAGGATTCATGGGTCTGTTGTAAAAAACAATTTTCCCTTTTACTTTATCGCCTAAGGCTGCTAATTCTTTGATTCCCTGCACTTCAATAACTTCAGCAGTAAGACCTGTTTTTGGTGTTGCAACCGAGCTTCCTAAAGCGCAAATTGGCACTACCGTTTTGGTTTTATTATCTAAAATATAAGCTGTTTCTTTTTCTCCGCGTACCCAATGCGGCACCATTACTTCCTGCAAATACACTTTGTCAAGTCCTAAGGCCTCTAATTGTAATTTGGTATATTGAACCGCTTTTGCCGCGTTATCAGATCCGGATAAACGGCTCCCGATGTCATTTGACAAATATTCTAACCAAGTATAACATTTAGAATCGGTTAAGGCTTTTTTGTAGAATGATTTAATGTTTTTCTCATCATTTGATTGTGCAAATGAGGTCAATCCGCTTAAAACTAAGACAGTTAAAAGAGTTGCTTTTTTCATACGTTAATTGTGTTTTTTGGGGTTATTTCATGCTTTAAAAAAATAATTCAGGACAAAGCTACAGACTAATTTGCTATCGAAAGCTCCGCCAGAGCCCCATCTAAATTTTTATCATACTTAAAGCATAACAAAGAAACAAAATTCCGGAGAACTCCTTTGTCTTTTTGGCAATCCTTTTCAGGAAACTGAATTAATTTTAACAGATAAGCCTAAAATTGTCTTTTTGATAGTTCTCAAAAGTATTCTAATATATGCTAATCTGATTAGACTCCAATCAGAGAATCGATGCCTCTACTTTTGATTTTCTTTTAATCTGAATCACACCAAATCTGACATTAAAAATTGATTCAAATTCTCGACAAAAACATCCTTTTTACACCAAAAACAACTAAACTATTTAGACAATCAACGTGACAAATCCTGATTACAAAAGACACAATCAACTAATAATCAATAAACAAAACCTATTACACTTGATTTTTTCCAATGATAATTATATAAACTTCAACAAAAGTTCTGTAATTTTTTTTGGTTACTATGGGAGTAATTTTCAACTATAAATAAGGAAGATTTTTTTCATTAAAATAAAACTCTTTTTCATCACCAAAAACTAACTATTTTGATACTCACAATAAAGAAAACATTCGACGATATAGGCAGTGTAACCTTGTTTGCTGGCAAATTTTTTAAGGAGGTTTTTATTCCGCCTTACGAATTCAAGGAGTTCCTGAAACAGTGTTATATCATTGGTTACAAATCATTGCCTTTGGTAGCTATTACAGGTTTTATCATGGGTCTGGTACTCACGTTGCAATCGCGTCCGACCTTGGTAAAATTTGGAGCCGAATCCTGGTTACCCGGAATGGTAGCCCTATCACTAATACGTGAGATTGCTCCCGTGATTACCGCATTGATTTGTGCCGGAAAAGTATCTTCAGGCATTGGTGCCGAATTAGGTTCGATGAAGGTAACCGAACAAATTGATGCCATGGAGGTATCGGCCATTAATCCTTATAATTATTTGGTTGTAACCCGCATTTTAGCCACAACTTTAATGGTGCCGATATTAGTATTCTTTGCCGATGCAATCGGGATATTGGGTGGCTATTTCGGAATTAATATTCACGGCGATGTGACTTTGTATCATTTTCTGGCTCAGATATTTCAGTCATTGGAATTTCTAGACGTCATTCCAGCCACCATCAAGACTTTTTTCTTTGGTTTTTTTATTGGAATGATCGGATGTTATAAAGGGTTTAATGCCTCTAACGGAACCGAAAGTGTGGGGAAAGCAGCCAACTCAGCAGTAGTTACGGCATCGTTAGCCATTTTTATAATCGATATGGTAGCTGTTCAAATAACCGATTTATTCATGTAAGATGATTGAGGAAAAAGAAAATATAGCAACAAAAGCAAAAGCAAAAGAGCAGCGTACGATGATTGAAATCAAGGATTTGCATAAAACCTTTGGTGGAGAGAATCACGTTTTGCAAGGTGTAAATCTTACGGTAAACAAAGGTGAGGATTTAGTGATTTTAGGACGTTCCGGTTCCGGAAAATCCGTAACCATAAAATGTATTGTGGGATTGATTGAACCTGATAAAGGCGAAATAAATGTCTTTGGCGAAAATGTACTTCACTTAAACAAAAGTGAACTCAATGAAATCAGAGTCCGAATTGGTTTTTTGTTCCAAAGCGGCGCCTTGTACGATTCGATGTCGGTTAGGGAGAATTTAGCTTTTACCTTAAGAAAACACCAAAGAGATTTAAGTAAAGATGAAGTTGAAAATCAGGTGATAGAAGCTCTCGAAAGTGTGGGTCTGGCTGATGCTATCGACAAAATGCCTTCTGAATTATCGGGTGGAATGCAAAAGAGAATTGGCTTAGCCAGAACATTAATCCTGAAACCCGAAATTATTTTGTACGACGAACCCACAACTGGTTTAGACACCATAACGTCCAGGGAAATCAGCGAACTGATTTTGGATATCAAACACAAACGCAAAACAACATCTATCATTATCACACACGATATGGCTTGCGCCAAACTCACTGCCGATAGAATTATGGTTTTAAAAGAAGGTGTGATTCACGCCGAAGGAACATACGAAGAACTGGAAAAAAGCGACGACGAATGGGTGCGTTCGTTTTTTGAATAAAACAAAAAATAAAAATAAAAAACACTAGAAATCATGGATAAGCAATCTGGATATACTTGGAAATTAGGAATGTTTGTATCAATAGGATTATTGCTTTTTATAATGGCAATATATTTTATTGGTAAACAAAAAAACCTTTTTGGTTCAACATTTCGCATTACATCAACTTTTAAAACCGTAAGCGGTTTAGAGATTGGCAATAATGTTCGTTTTTCAGGAATTAATGTAGGTACTGTCGAAGAAATTCAATTAGTCAACGATTCCTCTGTTACGGTGGCCATGGTCATGAAAGAAGAAGTTCGTGAATTTATTAAAACTGATGCTAAAGCCAGTATAGGTTCGGATGGATTAATGGGTGACAAAGTACTAACGATCACTCCGGGTGTAAAATCTAAAAAAGTGATAGAGAATAATGGCCAAATTGCCTCTCTAAGCGGAATTGAAATGAACGACATCATGAAAAGTGTCAAAAAAAGCATGGATAATGTTGGGGTTATTTCAGAAGAGTTGGCCGTTTTCAGTCACAGTATGAACAATGGTAATGGAGCTCTGGCAAGACTGGTACGTGATCCGGGAATGGCAAATGCTATGGATCAAACCATTAGTAATCTTGAAAAAGGAACAAAAGGTTTTAGTGAAAACATGGAAGCGGCAAAAAGCAATTTTCTTTTAAAAGGCTATTTCAAGAAAAAAGAAAAAGAGAAAGAAAAAAAACAGGAAGAACTGAAAGAGAAACAAGAAGAACAGCAGGAAAAAGCAGAGAAAGAGAAAGAAGAAGCTGCTGAGAAAAAAGCCGAAGCTGAAAAAGAAAAAAAGGAAGAAGCTGAAAAAAAGGCAAAAGAAAAAAGCTAATAATTCCAGCCCAATAACAAAATTGTATGCCAGCCAGCATACAATTTTTGTCTTTACTTTTCTTTAAACTGACTATTAAAAAAAAGCAAATTATGAATTTATCTTTCAGAAATATAGCACTAAAAACAGGTAAAGTAATTGGAATTACAATTGCTTCTATCTTGCTATTGCTGTTTTTGATTCCGCTTCTTTTTCCGGGTAAAGTAGCATCTGAAGTAAAAAAAATAGCGAACGAACGTTTAGATTCGAAATTAGAATTTACGAATTCTAAACTTTCGTTTTTTACTCATTTCCCATCACTTACGGTTTCCCTTGACGATGTATCGCTCACCGGATCCGCTCCGTTTCGCAATGATACTTTATTAAAAGCAGGACAGGTTGCCTTTGGAATCAACCTGAAAAGATTGTTTTTTAACAGCGAAGTAAAAATCAATAAATTATATGTTTCTAAAGCGTTGATAAACGTTATGGTAAACGAAAAAGGACAAGCCAATTACAATATTTATGTGGCTCCTGAAGACCGAAATGATTCTAAAAATGACCCCAATCAGCCTGAGGAAGGGACAGCGCTTCGGTTAGAAAGAATCGATTTGGAGGATTGTCATATTAAATATAATGACCGTTCGGCTAAAATTCTGGTGGATGCAAAAGGTTTTAATTACATTGGAAAAGGGAATCTGAGCGAAGATATATTCGATTTAAGCACCGATGCTGAAATAGAAACTGTTGACTTTTATTATAACCGAACGGCTTACCTTAGAAAGAAAAAACTACATGCCGATTTGGTTACAAGAATTAACACACATGCTTTGTCGTTTATTCTTCAAAAAAATGAATTGTACATCAATAAATTACCTTTAAAATTTACCGGTATTTTCACCATACTAAAAGAAGGCTACAAAATAAATATCAAGGCGGCTTCTGAAAACACCACTTTAAAGGATTTATTTTCGGTCATGCCTCCTGAATATTTAGGCTGGATGGAAAATACACAAATGTCCGGGCGCAGTGATTTGCTTTTCACTTTTAGAGGAAATTATAATGTGGCTAAAAAGCAGAAACCCAATTTGGCCTTTAATCTAAAAATTGATAATGGTTCAGTAAATTATAAAAATGCACCCGTTCCGCTAACAGATTTTCAGATGGATTTAAATGCCATGATGCCTTCGCTTGATCTTGAAAAACTAAAAATAAACCTGAGAGACCTTCATTTTAATGTAGGACATAACGACTATTTTAAAGCCTTTTTTCAGAGTACGGGTTATAACGAAATGACGGTAAACGGAAGCGTTAAGGGAGCTTTGAACCTTGCTACGGTTGATGCTGCGCTGGGTTTGAATACGATTGATCTAAAAGGAATTTTACGAACCGATATTCAGGCCAAAGGGCTTTTTAGTACTTCCAAAAAATTATTTCCCAAAACCAGAGGCGGTATTGCTTTACACAACGGCTGGCTCAAAACAGACTCTTATCCGAACCCTATAACCGATATTACTTTCGTAGCAAATATTCTCAATCAAAAAGGAACTTTTGAAGATTTGATTGTAGCCGTTGCGCCAGCCTCATTTGTTTTTGAAGGAAATCCGGTGTATGTAAAAGCCGCCCTTTCGGACTTTAATGATTTGGCTTATAATGCCAAAATAAAAGGTGAACTTAACGTAGGCCGCATCTATAAAGTTTTTTCGCAAAAAGGAGTTGATATTACGGGTTATGCCAAAGCTGATTTATTATTAAAGGGTAAACAAAGCTACGCCACTACAGGTCAATATGATAAGCTGGACAATAAAGGAACATTAGTTTTACGAAATATTAAAGCTACTTCGGAGCTTTTCCCGAAAGCCTTTTTTATCAAACAGGGAAACTTCCGTTTTCAGAATGAGAAGATGTGGTTTGAGAAATTTTATGCTTCTTATGGAAAGTCGGATTTTGATATCAATGGCTATTTACTTAATACCATCAATTATTTTTTAGAATCAAAGGGAACTTTGAGCGGTAACTTCAACATGAAATCAAAACTGATTAATGTTGATGAATTTATGGCACTCGAAAAAGGTGAAAATGAGGATCGTAATCTGGCAGTAGAATATGCTAAAGAAGACCATCCTAAAATGAGCGGCGTGGTAATCATTCCTAAAAACTTAAATGTTTCACTAACCACAAAAGCCGATAAAGTAGAATATAACGGTCTGGTTTTAAATAAACTTACCGGAAAAACAGGAATCACTAAAGGTAATTTTTATTTAGAAAAAGCCACTTTTAATATCATTGACTGCATCGTAGGAATTGATGCTACTTATAAAGATGAAAACCCTACAGCAGCACATTTTGATGCGCATTTTACGGCGAAAGATTTTAGTGTACAAAGAGCTTATAACGAAATACCGATGTTTCATGAAATGGTTACAGCTGCTGAAAAAGCCCAGGGGATTATATCTGTAGATTATACCATTAAAGGAGATTTAAACGGAAATATGAGCCCCATTTATGCGTCTTTTGAGGGTAACGGAATCCTGAATTTAAGAGATGTAAAAATTAAAGGATTAAAATTATTTGACGGTATAAGTTCTAAAACGGGACAAAATTCCCTCAATAATCCTGATATGAAAGGAATCGAAATAAAATCATCTATTGATAATAATTTAATTCATATTCAGCCGTTTACTTTTAATGTGGCTACGTTTAAACCTACTATAAAAGGGACTAGCAGTTTCGACGGATTATTAGACTTACGAATGCGTTTAGGACTTCCTCCTTTTGGGATTATCGGAATTCCGATTGTCATTACCGGAACGCATCTGGATCCTCAAATAAAAGTATTTAGCAAAACAGGTAAAAAAATTGACGATGCTATTTACGACGAAAAACACAATAAAGTGATTAAAAAAGAAAAAGTCAGTACCCTCTAAATTCTCTACCAGCAAATGAAAAATACAAAACCAAATCACAATTTTTTATTCGAAAATTTCACTCAAATACTTTCTAAAATTTTTGGAAACACCACCGTCATCATTAGCGGTATCGTAATCATTTTTGTATGGGCTATTTCAGGACCTTTTTTTGGTTACTCCGAAATCTGGCAATTAGCAATCAATGGGATCATCTTACTGGTGGTTTTAATTCATAAAATGCAAAGCAAAAATTCGCTTGACATTCAGTTAAAATTAAATGAGCTGGTTGCCTCAAACGAATATTCAAGCAATCATTTAAATAAAGTGAGACGAAGTACTGAAAAAGAAAATAGTATTGTTCAGAATTATTATCAGGCTATAGCCGAAATTGCTCAAAAAGAAGCTCTTAACCGTAATGCAAATCCTACTACAGAAAAAGTTGAAATAAAAACAGCTAAAAATAAGAATATAAGACTTTTAGAAGGTCAAACAATATACTAAAATGAAATTAAGATCTACCGAAACTTTCTGGCCTTTAAAAAACGCCCTGGAAAAAAGTTACCCTTCTCTCGAATCTGATTTGACTACTCCAATCCTGATTATTGGAGGCGGAATTACAGGCGCTTTAATTGCTTATAAATTAATAACAAACGGCTATAAAGTCATCCTGACTGACCGTCGGGATATTTGCAACGGCAGTACTGCAGCCAGTACCGCTTTACTTCAATATGAAATTGATGTAGCTTTGCATGAACTCATAAAAATCAGAGGATTAGAATGCGCTGTTGACAGTTATAATAATGGAAAAAAAGCCATTTTTAATTTGGCTGAAATTGTAGATGTTATCAAAAGTGATTGTCAATTTGAATTTAAAAAAAGTATTTATTACTGTAATCTTAAGAAAGATCTTCCGTTTTTGAAAGCCGAATTTAAAGCGCGCAAACAAAACGGATTTGATGTAAAATGGTTAGAAAAACAAGATTTAGAAAAATTAGGCCTTCAGGCATTTGCAGCCATCGAATCGCAAACAGCTGCCGTGATGGATCCCTATAAACTGGCTCAGGATTTACTTAAATTTTGTGAAGAGAAAGGAATGCAGATTTTTGACCGTACCAATATTACTTCCATTCAAAATCAGAAAGACAAACTTATTGCCCATACCGAAAACAAATTCAATATCACGGCGGATCATATAATTCATTGCAGTGGCTACGAAAGTACAGAAACACTTACCGAAAAAGTGGTGGACTTAAAAAGTACTTATGTCATCATTTCTGAAGCATTTCCTGAATTGCCTGTCGCTTTTAAAAATGCTGTTTTATGGGACACCGGAGACCCGTATATGTATTTTCGTGCCACCAGCGACAACCGTATTATTGCAGGAGGCGGCGATGAGGAGTTTAAAGACCCAACGAAACGGGATAAATTATTACCTAAAAAAGAACAATATCTTTTGAAACAATTTCAGAAAAAATTTCCTGGAATCCCTTTCAAAATAGATTATTCCTGGGCTGGAACTTTTGGAGAAACTAAAGACGGATTGCCTTATTTTGGAAAACCAAATACTAATCGAAATGAACATTACGTATTAGGTTTTGGCGGAAACGGCATTACCTTCAGTGTATTAGGAATGGATTCGATAGTACCTTCGATAGAAAACAAAAAACATACGGATTTAGAGTATTATAGGTTTGGGAGATAGATTTTTTTTGAGGTACTAAGTTGCTAAGGTTTTGAGTTGCTAAGCTTTTATTTATAAAAACCTTAGAACCTTAGAAATTCAGAATCTCAGCAACTAAAAAAAACTTAGAGTCTTAGCAACTCAGAACCTTAACACCTTAAAAAAACTAAGCTGTAATCGCCAACGGATGAATATTAAATTTATAATCTTTTGGGCTGCAGTTGAATTTTTCTTTGAAGATTTTAGAGAAGTAGCTTCTGCTGGTAAAACCTATGCAATACACTATTTCTGAGATGTTCAAATCAGACGTTCTTATCAATATTTCGGCTTTTAAAACTCGCATGTGGGTGATGTAATCGTTGACCGTTCTGTTGTGAATCATTTTGAAACCTTCCTGTAATTTATTTGGAGATAAACCTGATTTTTTACTTAACGTTTTGATGGTAAAGGCTTCTTCAGGATTTGCTTTTATTAAATCTGAAAGTTCTTTGATTTCTTCCATTTCTCTTAAAGTAAGACCATTTGCTTCTTTAGAGGCGTGATTCAGATCATCTGTATGTTGTTGAATTTCCATCGCAAGGATAATTCTCATAATGCCTTCTTTAAGTAAATTTCGAACAATGCCAGTTTGTGTAATAGCATCTAATTGTTCGATTTTTTCGGCGATTTGCAAATTATACGAACCCAGGTAAAAGAATTCTTCTCCATCAGTGTTAACAAAAGTTTCTTTTATTTTTTCGTTCAGAGAATTCATTTTTTTATTGGCAGCAACCTGAGTTCCTACGATAATCAAAGTAAATTTAGTTTGTTTGTCTTTTTCAAAAAACAAAACATTTTCTTTATCGCTTTTAGAAGAAACTATAGCGGTCTGATAGGTTTTAAGTTTTCTTTCGATGCCTGAAACACCAAAACTGTGCGCTAAATTTCCCTTTGAGCAATAGGCGAAATAAACCGGTGAAGCAACTGAATTTAAAATACTTACACTAACATCATTCGAGAAAACCATATCAAATTGCACATAAGCAATACCGTCATTAAAGGAGGCACCTATAATAGAACCTTTAGCGTTTGGAGTATTAATTTTCAAAGAATATTCGTCTAAGTCATGATGCAGTTTTCCACCAAAATTTGAACTTAATTCTTCAAAAATATCTTTAATTTTCTCTGTATGTATCGTAACTATTTTCATTTTTTTGGGAATTAGAAATTCTAAAATTTACTTTTATAGTTTTTAAGAAAAAGCGTTAATAAGATTGTTTAATGCTTTAAAAACCGTTTTCCAAAGTTCGTTTATACCCTAACTGAAAATGTTATATAATTTCGGTTTATTGTTTTATAATTAGCTGTAAATGATTATTTTAAAATTAATTTTTATGAAAAGTTTTTCCTTTTTACCGATTTCAGATTCTGATGCTACTGTCTTGATTTTAGGCACAATGCCCGGTACAAAATCATTAGAATTAAATCAATATTATGGTCATAATCAGAATAATTTCTGGAAATTTATGTTTCTTATTTTAAATGAAGATTTTTCGAATGAGTATCAAACTAAAAAGAAACTTTTGATTAAAAACAAAATCGCACTATGGGATGTTTTGCAGTATTGTGACCGGATAGGAAGTTTAGACAGTGCCATAAAAAACGAAATGGCAAATGATTTTGAATCCTTTCTGGAAAAACATCCCCACATTCACACTATTATTTTTAATGGACAAAAGGCGGCCGCCTTTTTCAAAAAATATGTGTCTTTAGAGAAAACCTATCAACTTATTACCTTACCTTCAACAAGTCCAGCAAATGCCAGCAAATCCTTTGACTCGAAATTGAATGAGTGGAAAATTATTCAGACGATTCAGGAAAAAAAATAATTACTGCACATTATACTTTATTAATCCCTAAAAAAATAATTATGAAACCTCAAAATTTAGAAAACCACATTCGTTTTTATACCCCACATCATTTTGTGTATTACCCTATTCTTATTGCATTCCTTAGCGCCAGTATTTATTTTGCTTTTACCACAGAACAACAGCTTATCTGGGCTTTTATAAGTGTTGCCTTTGTATTTTTGTTTTGTCTGGCGTTTATGCTTCGTCAGCATTATGCCTTAACCTTGCAAAACCGAATTGTAAAATTAGAACTGCGCTACCGTTATTTTACACTGTCCGGAAAACGTTTTGAGGAAATCGAATATAAATTTACGGATGATCAGTTATTTGCTTTGCGTTTTGCACCAGATAACGAACTTCTAGCGCTTATTGATAAAACTCTTGAGAATAAACTTTCAGGAAATGCTATCAAAAAATCGATTGTAAACTGGAATGGCGATTACAGTCGTGTTTAATTTTCCTTTTATCAATAAACATAACAAACTGAAAAACAGCTTAGTTAAACCAAAATAACTGACTTAAAAAAACGATTGGATTATTATTTTCACTAACTTTATTTAAGAAAAAGATGTTCTAAACTTAAAAATAAAGAAAATGAAAAAATTAATTTATTTTTAAATTGTTTCCCTTTTTTGGTTTTCTTCGAATGCTCAGACGGTAGCAGAAATACCTGTCGAAAACCCACTTACAGCTTTAGAAAATGAAGAATTAGTTCTCCCACAGGAATATAATCCGGATGAACTTCCGTGGGCCAACAGACGATTTCGGATTATGGCCGGAGGATTTTTTCCGGTAAACAATACAGAAGTTCAGGTAGGTACCAACAACGGAAAAATTGGTACTACTATAGATTTCGAAAATGATTTAGGCTTTAAAAAAAATAACGTTTCGTTTACTGGCTCCTTTGAATGGCGCATTTCAAAAAGATCACGACTGGATTTTGAATATTTTTATCTGGACCGTTCTGCATCAAAAACATTAGAAAAAACGATTGAATTTGGTGATAAAGAATTTGATATCAATACAAGAGTTACGGCCTTTAGCAACAACCAAATAATAAGAGTAGCTTATGGCTACGCTATTTTAGCCAAACCAAAATATGAAGCTGGTTTACTCCTTGGTGCACACGTGCTTTTAGGAGATGTAGGGATACGTGCAGAAGGTCAAAATGTGGATGCAGAACTCCGTGAAAATTTAGATTTTACCGCTCCCCTTCCCGATGTTGGAATTTGGGGAAAATTTGTTTTGGGAAGACGTTGGGGTTTATATACCAACATCAATTATTTAGCCCTTAAAATCGATAACATCAGCGGCAGAATCATGAGTTATAATCTATCTGTTTTATACAATGTAACCGGCAATTTTAGTCTGGTAGCGGGTTATACCGGTCTAAATTTTAAAGTCGATGTAGAAAAAGAAAGATTAAACGGCTTCTTCAAATGGGGTTATAATGGTCCTACCATTACTGCCGCCTATACTTTTGGAAAACATGTAAAACATCATTAAAAAATGTAGTTTTATTTTTCACGCAGATTTTGCAGATTTTTACATATACTAGTGCGAGCATCTTGCTCGTTCTCGCAAAGTTTTCATTGTTTTGTCATTGCTTGTGTTCACGAGCGAGACGCTTATGCTATCTGGGCTTCATTATTTGTGCTACGCATTCAAGTAAAATCTTGTTGTTATATACTGCCTTTTTTTGCTTTAAACTTTATTTGTAACCAAATATAAAATATCCATACTCCTAAAGAAAGCCAAAATAAAAATTTACCAACATTCCAAAAATGTTGCTTTGTGTTTTCGAAGTTGTAAAGAACTATCGATTTTTTTGATAATTTAAATATTTTGAATTCGCTTCCACTCCCAATTATTGATTGCAATTTTGTTCTATGTTTAATGGAAATTATTTCACCTTCCGTTACATTTTCCATTATAGTATTAAAGTAATTTATATTATTCTCCAAAAAATAGAAAGGTTCAGAATGTCCTTCGATATGAATTGTTATTCTATCATCTGCATATTTATGATGCTTAAATTTATCTTTCTTTATTAATGTAACCTTTCCAACAACTTCTTTTAAATCATTTTCATTTAGTTTTGATGAGTAAAATTGAGCAGCAGCAATTAAAGACAAAATTAAAGCAAGTCCAGGAAGAAAATATTTTATATAAAATTTTAAATTTTTATTTGGAGTCATAATTATTAATAATCATTTTATAGTTTTATCTAAACCTATTTGAGGGCAAGACAAGGATTTATAGTAACTTTTTACGATTATTATCCCAATACATTGCTTCGCGACTATCATTTTCAATTTCAATTTCAGCATTTTCAATTTGGTCAAACCTGCTTTTATCCGTTTTACTGAATTCAATTAAAATAAATTTTTTCTCATCAACATTTTCGGCATTTATAAACTCTAAATATTCTTCAACCGATTTCTTATCAAGCATTACTTTTCCACCACCATATTTATGTCGGTCTTCACCATTTTTTTTGACACCCGAAACCCAATATTCTTCACCGGTTTCTATGTCATAATGATTCCCACTTATTCCAGTTGTTTTGAATTTTTTCAACGCTTTATTGTCAAAATAAACTGTTTGTCCTGATTTCGAAAATTCAACGAGTCCAATCCAGGCCAAACCATTATGACCTTCGGATTTATTTTCGATATACATTATTTTTGGTTTCATATGCAAAATTGTGTTCATGAGTGAGATGCTCGCGTTAGCAGGGTATTTTATTCCACTTTAAAAGTGTCGTTGTCCTTATCTTCCGTCCAGTTATATTCTATTTCAACTGCAATTCGTCTTGCAAAATCAATTCCGTGTCGGTCACTTATGAAACCCAATGTCATGTCTATTCCGGCACTTACTCCCGATGATGTATAATATTTGTCGTCAATGGTCCAACGTGCTTTTTCGTTCCAATTTACATTTGCACCATTTGTAACTACCCAGGCAAAAGCCCGTTTATTTGAAGTTGCTGTTTTATTGTCTAAAAGTCCAGTCCTGGCAAGTAGTGAACTTCCCGTACAAACAGTCAATACAAATTTGCTGAATGTTGCTATTTCTTTTATTTTGTCTATGAGTAATTTATTTTCAACTTCTTTTCTTGTGCCCATGCCACCCGGAACTATAAAAATTTCCAAGTCCTCCTTAATGTCTTCCAATTTCTCAGTCAAGGCAGAAACTCCATGTCTGTTTTCTATTTGTCCACCATTTAGCGAATAAAACTTAATCGTATATAAGTCTGATAGCCGCCCAAAAACTTCTACAGGCCCATAAACATCTAAGGTTTCAAAGTCGTCAAATAGTAAAACTGCTATGTTCATAATCTAGTGTCTTTTAAAATTATTGCAAACGTTCTGGGACTACATCTGGTTTGAGACTATGCCAATTGCCAAATCAGCTGTAACTGTTTCGGTAGTATTTTTATTTTCTTTGTTGCAATATTATTATCTGTTCTTTGTTTCCACAAATAAATTTAATGGTGTTATTTCCCCATTGGTTCGATATTATAGTATGCTCGTTCTTAAATTTAAATTGCTTAATTCCACCTTTTAGTGTCTCATTTTCTTTTACGGAGATAATAGGTGTAATTTCAATAATTCGGTTTTTTACACTATCCTTTTCAATTCTTTCAGATAAATGAACATTTTTTATTTCTGGTTCCCAATGACCGTCATATTTCATTTTTCCATAAACTGAATAAGAAATTAATGATTTTGAATTGAACAAATTAAGTTTGCTTTCTATTATTACAATTTTTAAGCTATCAATTGTTAGATCATCTTGATAAGCCCACCAACCAATGTTATATGTTACCGGAATCTCAATTTTTGAATTCCTTGGCTCATTTGAAAGAATTCCTTTTCGACCAAAATCTGTAAGATATAAATAGGAACAGATGAATAATAGCAGTATACTAAAGATTATTATACCTAATATTTTTAAAGTTTTCTTCATTTTAAATTCCCATTTCAGCATTTTCAATTTCGTCAAACCTGCTTTTATCCGTTTTACTGAATTCAATTAAAATAAATTTTTTCTCATCAACATTTTCGGCATTTATAAACTTTAAATATTCTTCAACCGATTTCTTATCAAGCATTACTTTTCCCCCACCATATTTATGTCGGTCTTCACCATTTTTTTTGACCCCCGAAACCCAATACTCTTCACCGGTTTCTATGTCATAATGATTACCACTTATTCCAGTTGTTTTGAATTTTTTCAACGCTTTATTGTCAAAATAAACTGTTTGTCCTGATTTCGAAAATTCAACGAGTCCAATCCAAGCCAAACCATTATGGCCTTCGGATTTATTTTCGATATACATTATTTTTGGTTTCATATATGAAATTGTGTTCAGGAGTAAGATACTCCTTTATCAAGGGCTGTAGGCTGTGCAATTTTGTTTTAAGAATTCATTTATTTTTTTAAGTATTCTTTTTCGAGTTCCAAAATCGAAAATTCCACTTCGTTGATTACAAAATGCGTTAAACTCAATTTGGTTTTCAGTTAAGTAAAAATTTATTTCATAGTCTAGACCCAAAGCATATTTTTTATAATGCATTCTTATTATACTTTTTTCAAATTTAGGTAAGTTTTTAAAATATTTTTCTTCACCAAGCTTTTCTATAATTATTTCTTTTTTTTCGATTGTTAGAGTACATTCAAAAAAGCTTGATTTAATATATTGATAAATTTTAAAAATGCAGTAAAAACCTAAAAAATATAATAAAATAAACATTATCATAATACTTTTTAGTCTATTTTCTAAATCATATTTTGAAGCAATAATTATAGGAGTTCCAAAGCTGAATAATAAGAATATAGTATAATTAAATTTCTCACTAAAAGGGATTTTAATATTTTGTTTCATACTTCTGTTTTTCTTCCTGTATGCTCGCTCTAGCAGGGTTTACTTCAATATCTGGGCTATTAATCTTTTTTAATGCAGCTATAAAAACTCACTGTGTCTGAACCATCATCAAATTTTTTGCCTATTAATTTTCTATTAAATTTGAAGCAGTCATCCTTTATATCTGTAATTGTTACTACTATTTTTTCTCCAATTGTAATATTCTCGATCATACTTTTAGTACAAACAACTTCATATTCACAATCGCTCAGCCAGTATAAGCTCCAAGTACAAAGAACAACGTCATTGTCAATATCTTCCATAATTGCGTCTTTAATGACAAAATAGGAGCTAGGAAAACTTGTATTATAAAATTTTCCGTTTTTGAATTTACTACAATCCAATGATTGTGAATATCCTATTGAACCTAGTAATAATAATGCTATTAAAACAATTTTTTTAGTCATGTTTTTTTTTTGGTTTTTATTTTAAAGGTTAATTCATCTTTAAGTACTTACTGTTCCCACTCGTCTTCATCTTCAGCTTTTTTCTTTATTCCATCTATTAATGATTTCTCATCAATTATTATTTTTTCCCCTTTGATTTTTTTAAACTCTGTGAATATCTGATGTAAATCAAAATTATTCCAATTATATAATCTGTTTATTGTGATTTTTTTCTTTCCGCTTTTGAATATTATCGTATATCCAATGACACTTCCCGTTTTTGATACATGTTTTCTAATTTGGATGTTTACTTTCTTAATTTCAAATATTTCAATCCAATCATTGTCAAAATTACTACCAAATATATTTATCTTTTCATTTTCAAATTCAATTTTATATACAAACTCTTTTGATTCATTATAAGTTATAAATAAGAAAACAAATAAAAAAAAGAGAATAAATAATATTGAAATAATATTAAATTCACTAGAAGAAAATATTGGGATTGATGCAAAAAATAAAAAGGCAAAAATTTTAATTTTAATATCCTTTTTACATCTTTCTTTAAATGGAATTCTTTCAGTTTCAAATATTGTTTTTTCCAAAGATTATTTCGTTTTTTTATCATAGAATGCGCAGCTTTTCCTAAGGAAGACTTCGGAGAGCAGGACTAATGATGAGTTGTAAATCTATTTTAGGATTAGGTATAAATAAGTAAACTTTTTTCAGGACGAAACATCTGTCAGATATGCGCAATTTATTTCTCACTTGTCTTGCGAAGTTCTGTTAATATATTATTTCCTTCTTCAAATAATTTTAGCCAGAAAGAGGAATTATTTTCGAAATTTTTTATTGTCTCTTGTCCAACGAAAACGCCTTTGTTGGTCAAAAAGTAAAACTTCACTTCGTCAGTTGATGGTAAAGGTGTCTTTTCTGTTTTAGTTGTCTTGTCGAGAAATGTTTGTGCTAAACTTACAAATTGTTTTGCTGCACTATTTACATTTTGATGTTGTCCGCCACCAATAACACCACCGCCTGAACTTAAATATAAACTTGCATCACCTGTCTGATAAGAAACTGTTGTCGCTGTTGCACCGCCCATTTCCCAATCCATTACAACTCCATAAACAACAGTTTTGTCAGTAGGCAATGAAAGTCCGAGTTGTTCAGGTGTCGCTGTAAAAGCCATATTCCGAAGTCCTTCAAATGTGTTTTCTTTTGTCTGATGAACTTTTGGTTTGGTCGTGTCTTGGTCGGCAACTGTTTGATTGTTGTTTGCCGTTGATTTATTTCCGCAAATTGTCAAATAGAAAACAAGTCCGCCTACTAAAAATATTCCGATAATAATGTATGTGATTTTCATTGTCTGTTAATTAGTTGTAGTGTCGTCCTACGGTTGCTTGTAACTTGTATATTATAAATACAATTTCTCCCCCACCTACCAAATATATAAATTAACATTTACACACAAATAAAAAATCACCCTCAAAGATAATTTTTCTTACAGCTATAACTTTAAGGAAACCATACGCTGTCCTTTACATAACTACATTCAGGGAAAAAGAAAACAAAAAATAATTTTCTGGTAATACTGTGACATAAAAATTATTTTGAAAAAAAATCACAATTGTTGTGACATAAAAATATTTTAGAAAAAAAATCACAACTATTGTGACAAAATAAAATTTTCAAAAAATAAATCACAGTTTTTGTGGCAAAAAATAAATAAAAATTAAATTGCGCTACTTGTTGCAATAAAATAAAAAACGAAAAAAATTTGCCACACTTATTGTAGCGAAATATAAATTAATAAAAAATTTGCTACAACATTCATTTGAATGTACACAGCTAGAAATTTGAAAAAAAAGTTTTTATAAATGAACAAACCCTGCAGTTTTTATAAAATTGCAGGGTTCATAATCAAACTCAAACTTAACTCAAAATAAACTTTACTAACTAACTTATTTCTGTATTGGAGAGAATTTTATAGCTGTTCCTCCACCAGCTGCAAGATCTATGTTTAAAACAGTTGTGCTGTTTACCTTTAGTTTTGAAATCGTTACCGGATACGGATTTGTCTTGTAATTGGCTCCTTTGCCATCTGCATAAATTTCGGCCTGATACTCTGTTCCTTTGTCTAAAAAAGATAAGGCTACTTTTAGATTTCGGGCGTCTTTGTTGGTTATAGAACCTAAATACCAGTTTTTATCTTCCCAGTCTTTACGGACAATGGTGGTGTATTCGCCAATTTTTGAATCCAATACTTTAGTATCAGACCAGTTGCAGGGAACTTCTTTTATAAACTGAAACTCCGGTTTTCCTTCGTAATTTTCAGGTAAGTCCGAGGCCATTTGCAAAGGACTGTAAATGATCACATACAAGGCCAGTTGGTTGGCTAAAGTAGTTTGTACCTTCGCTCCTGAAGGTGTTTTATAATCAAAATTGAAATTCCCCGGCGTATAATCAAAAGGTCCTGATAACATTCTGGTAAACGGTAAAACGGTTAAGTGTTCCGGTGTATTTCCGCCATCTACAGACCAGGCATTGTATTCCTGTCCTCTTCCGCCTTCCTGCGACATAAAGTTAGGATAGGTACGCTGTAAACCGGTTCCTTTTATAGGCTCGTGATTGTCGATCATAATATGGTATTTAGCAGCGGTTTCCATCACTTTTCGGTAATGACGGGCACCATACTGGCTGTCGTGCCATTCTTTTTTATCCAGATATTTGTTTACATAACCTGTTTTTACGGTATTCACGCCCATTTTATTATACAGTTTAAAAGCGTCTTCTAACTGGCTTTCGTAATGTTTTGTAGCTCCTGCGGTTTCATGATGCCCGATCAAACGAACATTCTTGATGGCAGCATACTTCGTGATTTCTTCTAAATTAAAATCAGGATAGGCTTTTACAAAACTAAACGCGTTTCCGTCAGCAGTCCAGTCGCCATCCCAGCCTTCATTCCAGCCTTCAACCAGCACGCCGTCAAAATTATTTTTGGCAGCAAAGTCAATATATTCTTTTGTGTTTTTGGTAGTCGCTCCGTGTTTCGGTCCCTGTCCCCAGGTGTATTTCTCTAAGTGCATTCCCCACCAGATTCCGATATATTTTGAAGGCGTAATCCAGGATAAATCGTCGATTTTGGATGGCTCGTTTAAATTCAGCATAATCGTAGAAGTCGTAAGATCTCCCGGATTAGTACCTACAACGATAGTTCTCCAGGGTGTTTTAAAAGGGGTTTCAGCATATACTTTTACACCATCAGCCCAGGGCACCAATTCGCTTTTGTACTGGTTAGTATTGGTTTTTAGCAAAGTCATGGAACTGAAATCGGTTAGATTCGCTTCATGAATCGCTACGTACAATTTTTCTTTTGTTTCAAAAGTAGCCGGTGTATTGATGGTATCTGTTTTACTCATAGCCGTTTTACGATAAAAACTTTCGTAATAGCTATTTTCGCGGTGTACCGGAGTCCACCAAACCTGTTCATCCGACTTAAAAGTAAATTGTGTGATTTCGTTCGATATTTTTACTTTTCCTAAATTTGGCTGTTTCGGAAACTCATATCGAAAACCAACACCATCATCAAAAACCCTAAAAATAATATCGACCAAACGCTCCTCGCCTTTCGCTTCTTTTAGATGCACAATCAATTCGTTGTGATGATCTCTTACTTTTTTAAATTCGCCCCAAGGTTGTTCCCAGGTGGCATCAGCTGCTTTTTCTTCGGTGGAAACCACTTCAAAACCATCTGTCATTTTTTGGATTCCTTCAAATTCAAATCCTAACAAAGA
Organism: Flavobacterium hydrocarbonoxydans; assembly: GCF_009789235.1. Lineage (GTDB taxonomy): Bacteria > Bacteroidota > Bacteroidia > Flavobacteriales > Flavobacteriaceae > Flavobacterium > Flavobacterium hydrocarbonoxydans. The sequence continues at coordinate 175,699 of NZ_WSTB01000001.1, forward strand.
TGGTTCAATAACCGGTTTTCCGTTAGAAGTAAAACTGTATTGAGGCTGTCCAGAAGGCGTTAATTCGAAAACCAGTTCGTTATTTTTTCCGGGAGAACCTATTTTATAGGTTTGTTTAGTGCTGCATGCGGCTAATAATAGTGATGCAAAAGCAATCAGGCAGTAGCTATATTTTAATTTTTTCATTACTTAATTGTATTAATTACAACACCTTATTTTATTTCACTCAATAACTGTTTTGCTTTTGCAGGCTGCATAGAAGCAAAATAATTAAATGCCTGATTCAGTTTTTGCTGAGCTTCGGCGTTGCCTTTTTTCTGGATTCTTAAATTGTACAGTTTGCTGATTTCAGGAAAGGCGTTCTCCGTACTTTTTACCCCGGCAAAAGCTTTTACTTTCTCGACATACGAATATCCAAATTCGATGGTAGGCTCAAACATCGTCCCTTCGCCAAAGTCATTCCAGGTAATCAGCTGCAGGTAGCTTAGATTGGCATTTTTGGCTAATGAAAGCGTTTCATCAAGCGTTGCTCCGTTATTATGTGCAATAGTCCATCCGATAGCATCTCCTCCTCCGCCCTGTGCGTAGAAATCATTAAAACCAGGATAAGCGCTTCCCATGGCAACAGCCAGTTTCGGTTTTGTATTGGTATAAAAATTAGTTAGATATGTACTATTTTTATACACCCAGGCATACTCGCCAGAGGCATTATCACCTGCTTCAAACGACTGATCCCAAAGCGTCAGAAAGGTTGGTTTTGTGGTGATGGAATTAAAAACATTGGTCCATTCAGCAGGCGTTTGCAATACTATAGGTCCAAAATTCATCAAAAGTGGTTTGCCGTTTATTTTGATGTAATTGGCATCATTAAAATAATTGTTCTGCATATAAGCCAAATCTGTTTTGGCAGCACTGGTAACCGATATTGCTTTTCCGGCATTGACTACGTTTTGTAGAACACGGTCTTCATACACAATAGCGTATTCCAGCCCCACTTTATCCAGTACAGCAATCAATTGCTCGGTGTTTTCTTTTACCATACGGTAATCATTCACATCAAAAGTGCCGTACCAGTCAATTAAGATTCCGTCTATTCCGGCATATTTCATCAATAATAAATGATTTTCGATCACATTTTTATCTCCGGAATGATACGGCCCAATGAGCGGATAATAGTGCGAAGCAATTTCCCTGCGTCCGTTTGCATCCGTAGTATTTGGATTTTTATTGGCCATTGTCCAATGATAGCCCCATTTTTTATCTGCAGCACTTTCATTGGTTTCAAACCAGGGCATGTAGTGCATATAAATCTTGGTCGTATTTGTTTTTTCGATGGCAACGGGTTCAAATGTTTCCGGTTCCGTAGGATTTTCAGGACTGTTGTCATCACTACTACTACAACCCGCAGCGATAAGCACATTCATAATTCCGAAAAACAGTAATGTGATATATTTTTTCATTTATTTGAGTATTGAGTTTAAAAATATGTCAGCTTTCCGCGATTAACCAACACGGAAAACTGACATTCCAGAACCTAATTTTCCGGATAGCCGGGATTTTGTTTTAGGTTTTTATTAGTCGTTAAGACCGTACTTGGAATTGGAAAAATTCCTCTGTACTTTTCGGTAGCTCCTTTTTCCCACCAAGGTTCGAAGAAAGTCCCAAATCGGATATTATCTGTTCTTCTTCTTCCTTCAAAAGCAAATTCTTTAAGCAATTCCTGATTGATGTAATCAAGGTCTATAACCGCAGGCAATTCTTCACCAGCTCTTTCTGTTACCTGCTGTACAAAAGGTTTAGCCAAATCCGGAGATCCTAAACGCACGTAACATTCTGCCTGCATCATTAAAATTTCGGCATAACGAATCAATACAAAATCATGATCACGTTCCCAGCTTTCGCCCGCTTTCATTTCGTACTTTCCAATACGTACGCCTTCATTTTCTTTTGCATCCGCTAAGCTTGTAACTTCTTCTGTATAGGTAAGCGGTTCACCATTGTCCATAATAATGACTGAACCCGTTGCCAGGTTGATCTGATCTCCGGCCACCATAGCTTTTTTTCTTTTATCGGTATCCGAAAAAGCAGAATAAACACCTGGCTGTGCACACATTCCGTTAGCGCTCCAAGGGTAATCACCAGTAGCCGAAAGTGTAAATCTGTGCAGGTAATGACAAGACATGGAGGACATATAATTTCCTACTGTTCCTGCTTTTGAATCGTAAGGGATAGCAAAAATAATTTCGCCAGACTTTTGGTTTTCCGTTGCAAAATTGGCAAAATAATCAGGCGTTAGTGCATAACCGGAAATCTGTTGGCACATATCTAAACAATCCTGCCAGCGTTCTGTTCCAATAAAGACTTCCGAATTAAGATATAATCTTGCCAGTAAAGAATAAGCAACATTTTTGGTTAATTTAGAATACACCACATTAGATGACAAGTACGGAAGCGCATCTTTTAATTCCTTCTCCACAAAATCATAAACTTGTTTGCGTGTTGAATTGGATGGTAAGCCAGTATCTTCAAAATCGGTTACGATAGGCACATTCCCAAACATATCCAGAAGTTGGTAGTAATAATAGGCTCGCAATGCTTTTAATTCTGCATAAATCGGCGCTTTGGCCTCAGCCGATAATGATGATTTATCGATTTGATAAATGATCGAATTGATTTTGGCAATTCCGGTGTAGTTATAACGCCATGCCGAAAGAATCATTCGGTTATCTGATTTCCAGGTATGTTTTTGGGCATCCTGATATTGTCCTCCGTCGTACCAGTTGGTACCTCTTGTAGGAATAGTAGCCTCATCTGAAACTACTTCATTTAAAAAGAACACGTATTCGCAGGTTGGATAATTATTTGATATTCCGTCAGCAAATCCTCTTAATGAAGAATAAGCGCCACCTACTAGTGCATCAATTTCCTTTGGAGTAGTTCCAAAGTTTCCATCTTCTACTCTATCATATAATTCTTCATCTAAATCAGTACATGATATCGTAAAAAGCATGCTCATCAATATTGCTGCTGTTATTTTGATTTTCATTTTTTAAATTTTTGAGTTAATTCGCTTAGTTATTTAGCGTAAAATTGAGTCCAACAGAAACCGTTGTTGGTCGAGGATAATTGTTATACTTGTCTATTCCCGGCGCAGCCAGACCACTCTGGTCAGAGCCATCCTGAGCATTAAGACCAATTTCTGGATCTACCCCTTTGTAGCTGGTAAAAACCGCTAAGTTTTCTCCCATAAGGTATAATCTCAGTTTTGAACCTTTGTATTTTAAAGGCAAAGTATAACCAATAGAAAGTGTCTGAAGCCTAAAGAAAGAAGCATCTTCTATCCAGTAATCTGAATATTTTGGTGCCGATGTGATGCCGCTGTTCAGGAAATCATCCGGTACATTATACGCTGGCAATCTGTTAGGATCATTCAGCATCATATTGGTTGCATTCAGTGCTTTTTGTCCAAACATTCCGTAACCTGAAATTCCTAAATCAAAATTTCCGTAGGTAAAGTTCATTCCGATACCTAAAGTCAAGTCAGGCTGAATATTTCCTAAATCTTTTTTATCGGCATCCACCAACGCATCTCCTAAAACTTTTTCTCCGGCAGCATTTACGTACAGCATTTTACCATCGGCGTCAAGCCCTGCATTTTGAAAACCCCAGAAAGTTCCAACAGGATATCCTTCGGCAATTATTTGAGAATATTGTCCTGACATTCCTGCTAATCCGTGTAAAGATCCGCTGTAGATCACATCCGTTTCATAAGTGGTATTGGATAATTTCTCTATTTTCTGAACGTTGTGTCCTAATGTTACATTAGCATCCCAGGTAAATTTGTCTCCTTTGATGATGTCTGCATTCAAAGTAAGTTCCACTCCTTTATTTGACATTTCTCCCACGTTTGCCAGCATATTCCCTACTAAATAAGGAGGTTGTGGCACTTCGTAAGTGTATAATAAATCTTTTGTCGTTTTAGAATACCATTCGAATGAACCGGTCACTCTGTCAAAAAGACTAAAATCAACACCCACATTTAGTTGTTCTGTAGATTCCCATTTTAAATCAGGATTTGGGTTTTGTTTTGGAGAATACGCCAGGCTCCATGTTCCTGTAGCCGGATCGTAGTAACTATCATTTCCAACTCCTAAAATCGAAAGCGATTTGTATTCGCCAATTCCGTCCTGATTACCAGTAACTCCATATCCAACTCTCAGTTTTAAATTGCCCAGCCAGTCTTTTGCGGAGCTCATAAACTCTTCGTTTGAAATTCTCCATGCCGCCGATGCCGAAGGGAAAACACCCCATTTGTTATTCTCACCAAAACGGCTTGAACCATCACGTCTTACCGTACCGGTAAGCAAATATTTTCCATCATAATTATAATTGGCACGGGCATAAAACGACACTAAGTTTGATTTTCCTTTGTATGAATACACATCACCCAAACGATAATTGTAACCAGCACCTAAGTTGTTATAACTAAACTCATCCGTTACAAAACCACTACGCTGTGCTCCAAAACCTTGATAGATGTTTTCTAAATACGAATATCCGGCCAAAGCACTAATACTGTGTTTATCAAAAACTTTACTGTAATTCACATACAATTCTCCCTGAGCATTGGTGTATTCAGCATATGTTTTTTGTGCGTAACCGTCTTCGGTTCTACCTTCCATAACGGCGTATGATGGCTTGTAGGTACTTCCTTTCATGGCATTATGTTCCAATGAAATATTGGCTACAGCCTGAAAATCATTTAAAAATTTAACCTCGGTTTTAAAATATCCTAACAATCTGTGTCTTTGATTATCTACTTTTCTGTTGGTTAAAATCTCAACCGGATTTTCATAAATTGTTCCACCTACCGAAGTAAATTCGCCATTGGCATCATAAACTGGAATAGTTGGATTCAGGTTATACGAACGCTCAAAAATTCTGTAATCAAGCGGATGCCATTTATCGATATTAGCGAATAAACCTGTATCGAATTTTACATCCTTATTGTCGCCCAAATATTGATACGCATTTACATTGGCACTCAATCTTTCCAGACCAGTTGTTTTGATTACACCCTGATTATCCAAATACGAAATTGAAGTTCTGAAACCACTATCGGCTTTGCCAGAATTGATGCTCAAAGTATGCGATTGTGAAATAGCAGTTTGCTCCAGTTCTTTTTGCCAATCTGTGTTGGCACCATAATCTACTGCATCCATATTGCCAGTTTCGCGAATATGCGCTCTCCATTGATTTGCTGATAAAAGATCCAGATGATTCGAAACATATCCAATACTTGACATTCCGTTATAGACTATAGAAACGCCTTTAGTTCCTGATTTTGTTGTAATAATGATTACTCCATTAGCACCTCTGGAACCATAAATTGCGGTTGCCGAAGCATCTTTTAATACATCAACCGATTTAATATCTGATGGCTGTACCACATTGATATCAACACCTGCAATTCCATCCACTACAATTAATGGGCTGTTGCTGGCTGTTAGCGAAGTTCCTCCACGCAAACGCAATGACGAACCCGCACTAGGATCTCCTGAAGGGCGAATCACGTTTAAACCTGCCACTTTTCCCTGCAAAACCTGTTCTGTTGATGAAATGGTTCCTTTAACCAAATCATCAGCTCCTACTGTAGAGATGGCTCCTGTAAGATCTGATTTCTTTTGTGTTCCGTAACCTACTGCTACAACCTGAACTTCGGAAAGCAGATAGCCATCGTTTTGCAGACGAATCTCTAAATTGGGCTGTGTCGATGCCGTTATCTGTACTTTTTGGTTAGTCGAACCAATAAAAGAAACTTCTATCGAACCTCCTACGGCTACCTCCAGCGTAAATTTTCCGTCAAAATCTGTTGTGGTTCCATTTTTTGTTCCCACTTCTATAATCGAAGCGCCCGGCAATACATTTCCAGTATTATCATAAACGGTACCTGATACCTGCTTTTTTCCCTGAGCAAACATTCCTGCCGAAAGAAAAAGCATGAAAATCATCAATACCATTGATTTAGTAGTCCACATTTGATGCAGGACTATTTTTTTATTTTTACTATTCATTAGAATTGGTGTTTTAATTTGATAGTGAATTATTAGTCTAAGGTTTTAAGCGGAATTGTAGTATCCGAAATGGTCTTGTCTTTGTTGTCTTTTACCAAAACATGTATTTCACTTAAATTAGGAATCCCTTTAAGTTCTGATACCAAATTGACAAATCCTTTAATCTCGGCTACACCGCCATTAAACTCACCTGTAATTACTTTACTGCCGGCAGTAATGGTGTAAATAAGCTTATTAACACCTGATTCATTATTTTTTCTGGACATTCCCAGAAAATCTCTCTGACTAATCTGCAAAGGAAAAAATCTAAATACCGGTGGTGGTGGCGGAATGTATTCGCCTGCGTAAATTACCTGATCACCGGAATTGGCTGCCCAGTCCTTAGCGACCATCAGAAAAACAATGTTTTCCATAACATAACCCGGTTCAGTGCCGTAATATTCCTCTGGAATCAAATCCATTTTATAAAAACCATTTCCTAAATCTTTTAGTTTTGTTTTTTCAGAAACATCCGGAAGCCATGCCTGATACTCTTGTTTTACAGCCCAGTCATTTAGTCCGCTATGAAAATGTACACTTGGCACACCTTCAAATCCCGCAACCAGATTCGAATTGAACAAGATACTTACTCCTTTATCAATAGTTGGTTTTGTTGGATAGGATCTGATGAGTTCATTAGCCGTATAAAACGAAGAAAAATCGGTATAAGCCATATTGCCCACATCGGTTTGTTTCGTTCCTGCTTTATCTTTTAATCGAAACCAGAAACCGGCACTTGCTGCAATTTCATCGGCTGTTTTAGAAAAATATTCGGTTGGAGTTAAGGTAAAACTCCAGATTTTGTCGCCTTCGTATGTTAGTTTTGCAAAATCAGATGAGTTTTCCCAATTTCCTGCATCAGGCTCAGATGGTGACCAGATCCAGATATAAACATCCTCGGTTTCTGCAAATGTGGTGGCCGAAAGATCAAAATACCATGTTACCTGTTCGTCATATTTATAAACAACAGGATAGGATGACATACTGGTTATAGCTCCCGCAGCATCTTGTGCCTGAATAAAGTTAGGAGCCATAAAAAGGGCCAGTAAAATTGTATAGATAAATTTTTTCATATCTCTTTTAGTTAATAGCAGTTAATTTGAATACATAGGATACAAACGGAGTTCCGTTAGAAGAGCGCACCAGTTGAATTTCCATTTCGTCATTGCTTCCTGGAACCGAAGTCAATCTTAATTCATCTGTTTTTTGCGTTTTTTGAGCATCACTATACAAATAGATTCTTACCGCACTTGCGTTGGTTTGTTGAAAATCTGAACTGAGTTCCCAGTAGCCTTTTGGAGCGAATAAAGGAGGAACATCACCTAAAACTTCATAACTTGTTGGTCTGTTTTTTTCATCTACATTAAATTTGATTTTAAAATCTTCGTAGTTAAAAAACGTACTTAAGTTTTCTTCTTTTGGTTCAATAGCATTTGCTTTTGCAAATTCATCAACCATTTTCAAGTTTGTTAATCCCCAATTTCCGTTTACTTTTTCGTAAAGGGTAATCGAATCAACGTAGCTTCCATCATCAGTTTCGTTACAGCCAATGGCTAATAAACACATGATAACAGCTAACCAATAAATACTTTTACATCTCATAAATTTTGTGGTTTTTTGTTAGTTTTACATCCCCTAAAAGGACAGAACGAAACTAGACGTAAAAAAAATCTAAAAAAAAATATCTGTGAAAAATCAAGATATTATATAGATAAAATTTAATTCAATTTATTGAAAATCAAATATTTATAGTTATTTTTAAAAACAGAAAATCAAGATGTTGTTTAGATAAATATTCGTATAAAACCACTTAAATACTGATAATATGAAAATTAAATACCATATTTTTTTCACTATACCTATATATAAGCTGTTTTTATTGTATAATTGCAAGATATTTCAATTCTTTTAACAATTTCAAGCCTTTTTTATAAAACAGGGCGCGATTTTAAACGAATTGTCAAAAGATCCCTAAGATTGATTTTTCTATACATCACATCTTAAAACAAAACGAATTAACTCAACTCAAAACTTTACCTTAAACCCAAACCAACCATGCGAAGAATATTAATTCTATATTTTTTCATTGCAGGTTTTACTCTTACTGCGAAAGAGAAAAATCCGGTTCTTGAAGAATTAGACAAAGTGCTTCAAAAAAAAGACGTCTATCTCAAACAGAAGTACGCTAAAATTGAAACCTTAAAAAAATCAGTGTCAAAATTTACTGTAAGCCAGAATAATGAGCAGCTTTATAAATGTTATATGTCGTTGTTTGATGAGTATAAATCCTTTAAATATGATTCGGCTTATTATTATTTAGAAGAAGCAAAAGTGAAGGCCATACAATTAAAACAACCCAAATACCTCGCTAATAGCCGCATTAAGGAAGGTTTTGTATTGCTGTCTTCCGGTTTGTTCAAAGAAGCCATTGATACCTTAAATATTATCGATGATCAAAAATTGGATTTAAAAAATAAGTTTGAGTTTTATTCCATAAAAGCCCGTGCCTATTACGATCTGGCCGATTACAATAAAGACAAACGTTTCAATATTCATTATGTACAGCAGGGGAATCATTTTCTAAAAAAAGCATTAGAATTGATAGGTACCAATACCAATGAATATTGGGCAGCCGAAAGTTTGAAACGCTTAAAACAACAAGATTGGCGCGGAGCCGAATTTGCTTTTAGCTACTGGATCAACAACTACGATTTGCCTCCTGATTATTACGGAATTGCAACTTCGAGTCTGGGCTACATTTATTCGGAAAGAGGCTATACCAAAAAAGCTATCGAATATCTTGCTCTGGCGGCTATTGCCGATGTAAAAAATGCCACCAAAGAAACGGTGGCACTTCGAAATTTAGCCAATGAACTCTTTAAAATGGGCTATTTGGAAAAAGCCAATGAGTACATCAATATTGCTATGGATGATGCTACTTTTTATAATGCCAGACATCGCAAAATCGAAATTTCATCGATATTGCCTATTATCGAAAAAGCACAATTAAATAATGTAAAAGACAAAAATGACAAACTCGAAAAGATTATAATTCTGCTGACAATCCTGACCGTTATCATTATTTTGTTTCTGATTATTATTTTCAAACAATTAAAAGAAAGAAATAAAGCAAGAAAAATAATGGCTTCCTCCTACAGTCAGCTTCAGGAAATGAATATCAGTTTAAGTGAGGCTAATGCTATCAAGGAAGAATATATTACCTATTTTATCAAAGCAACTTCAGCATTCATCAATAAAATAGATCATATTCAAAAAAGCACGCTTCATAAGATCATCACTAAAAAAACCGATGAAGTCATTGCGAGTCTGAAACGCTATAATGTAAAGGAAGAACGGGAAAATCTCTTTCATCAGTTTGATGAAATTTTCCTGAAACTATTCCCAACTTTTGTAACTGACTTTAACCATTTATTTCCAAATGACCACAAATGTATCGTCAAGAAAGGAGAACTTTTAAATACAGAACTTAGAATTTTTGCCCTTTACCGACTTGGAATTCAGGACAGCAGCCAAATGGCAGAATTCCTGGAACTCTCTGTGGCTACCATTTATACCTATAAAACGCGAATCAAAAGCAAATCTGATTTTAAAGACACTTTTGAAGAGAAAATTATGGCAATCAAAACGATTTAAAATAGTTGTAATAAAAATCGCCAGGAATTCACGAATTTTTTTTCTACTTTAAAGAGGAATAAATTCGTGAATTCGTGGCGAATATATTTATTTTATTCTGAAGTTTCTATTTGAAGAATGATGCTCTGATATTTTTTTCCAAGAGAAAATAACTGCTCGGCAAAAATCATAATCAATAACGGAATCAGGAAAAAAGAAAGCAAATCTTCTTCATATAAAAAGTAAGTTGCAATCATATACAATCGGGCGTATTCGAGATAATAAATCCATTTTCGCTGTTCTAATAAAGCCCCGCAATTAATGAGCGTGAGTACTATTAGTGCTAACACGAAAACTTTATCAAAACTATTTAAAACATCAAAATAATACGTGAAAAAAGTCAAAATCAAAGTACTGATTCCGAGTTGGATATAAAGATAGTTTTTGAATTTAAGTCTTTGATGCGGATTTGATTTATCCTGTAGAAAGCGCTTTTCTAATATCGGACGAATGTCCTGATCCATATGCGCTGGACTTCCAAATATAGCTTTCCATTTGGCTTTAAAGCCAACAGAACGTTTCCATAATTCAAAAATTTCGAAGTAATAATGAAAATGCTGCCAAAGAAAACTGTAACTCTTTAGCGGATGCGTTAAACCGTACTTCGGTTTTTCTTCCTCTTCCTGAAAAGTTCTAAAAAGACGGTCCCAAAACGTAAACATATCGCCGTAGTTTTTGTCTAAATATTTTTCATCAGAAGCATGATGTACCCCATGAACAGAAGGTGTGACAAAAACATATTCGAGCCATTTTATTTTTCCAACCAATTGTGTATGGGTAAAAAAGGAATAGGCTCCGTGAACAATCAGCATCGTAATCACCATTTTAGGATGAAACCCAAAAAAAGGCAAAACACACCAAAAACCTGTTCTTACAATAGCCTGAAAAGTGGTGATTCTTGCCGCAGCCGTAAAATTAAATTCTTCGCTATGATGGTGTACAATATGTGCTGCCCAGAAAAAATTGACCTCATGCCCTAGCCTATGGTACCAGTACCAAACAAAATCCGTAGCCAAAATCAAGGCGAACCATACCAAAACCGAGCTTGGAATATCAAAAATCCGATAGTTATTGTAGATGAAATAATACAATTGATAAAAACTTGCCGCTATAAACAAATTGATTAATCGCTCCGCTATTCCGATGCTAATGTTTGAAACAGAGCTTTCATAATTAAAAATATCAGGCTTTTTTCTGCGCCGTATCAATTTATATTCAAGGAATAAAAAAAGAAAAAAAGCGGGCATTGCAAAGGCAAGAAAATTAATATGTTCCATTTTAAAAAATTACTTTTTAATTCAAAAAAAACCTGAGAAAAGGAGTAAAACTTAAAAAAAGATATTTTCATTGACTACTTTAATTTTTCTTTTGGAAAAGTTATCAATCAATGAAAATTCTCTTTCAATCAATTTAGAAGTATTTGTTCTCTTCAGTTTTGTTTGTATTTTGCACTGTTAAGTGTCACTTCTTTAACCGATTGTGTATCTGCAACTTTTTGTAAAGCAATAACATAAGCCGCAATTCTTGGTGTAATATTATGTTTTGCCGCAACATTAAAAACGGTATCAAAACTTTTTTCTAATATGTCCTCCAGACGTTTATTAATCTGGTGGATTCTCCACGATTCTAAAAGCGAATTCTGAAGCCATTCAAAATAAGAAACCGTAACACCTCCTGCATTGGCTAAAATATCCGGAACGACTAAAACATTATTGTCATGCAAAATTTTATCAGCATCGGATGAAACAGGTCCGTTTGCGCCTTCTACAATTATTTTAGCGCGAATATCATTGGCGTTTTTAGCAGTAATAACATCTTCCTTAGCAGCAGGAATCAAAACATCAACCTCTAAAAGAAGTAATTCTTCATGTTTAATTGCAACTGAATTTGGATAACCCTTGATGCTTTTATTATTGAGATTATAATACAAAATCAGTTCTGGTATGTTGATTCCTTGTGGATTATAAAATGCTTCAGAAACATCGCTGACAGCAACCACTTTCAACCCTTTTTCAAATAAAAACAAAGCCGAATGAAGGCCTACATTTCCAAAACCCTGAATCGCAACTGTTGATCTGGCAGGTCTTAATTTAAGTTTTTCCAAAGCCAAAAGACTGATGATACTAACTCCTCTTCCTGTGGCTTCTACCCGACCCAAAGAACCTCCGGAGTGCAAATGTTTACCAGTAACAACAGCGTGAATAGTTTTGCCGTGTACCAACGAAAATTCATCCATTAACCAGCCCATTTCGTCCGGTCCCGTTCCCATATCCGGAGCTGGAACATCCTTATCTGGGCCAAAAATATCTACTAATGCTTTCGTATAACCTCTGGTGATTTTCTCTAATTCGGTTTTAGAATGCGTTCTTGGATCACAAATAATGCCTCCTTTTGCGCCACCAAACGGAATACCGGTTACTGCAGATTTCCAGGTCATCCAGGCTGCAAGTGCTTTTACTTCATCAAGATTTACAGCGTTATCATAACGAATTCCTCCTTTTGAAGGTCCTAAAGCTGTATTATGAATAACACGATAGCCTTCAAAATTTTGCTCTTTTCCGTTATCCAAAGTTACTGAGAAATTTACAACGATTTGTTTTTCAGGTCGTTGTAATTTTTGTCGAATCGATTCGTCTAGATTTAAGATATCGGCAGCAATATTAAACCTGTCAATCATAGATTGAAAGGGATTCTGTTTAATTATTTCTAAGCTCATAATTTTATTTTTTTTTGGATTCAATTTAAATTTGAAATTCTATGTTTTTAAAAATATTTTGTTATGTCTCTATCGACTACAGCTGCAACATGGAGGAATCTTCATGAGACAACACTGCATCAAAGTATTTGTATTTCTATTCGATCTCATTTGATTTGTTTTTTTCCTAATTCTAAAAAAAGCCTTTCATTTTGCATGAAAGGCTAAAAAAAAAAATAACTAACAAGTACTTTCTCTATTAACGCCTTTTCACACCATAATTCATCATGCAGCACATCGCGAAGCTGCATTTGAACATTATGATATTTTGGTTATAGTTTTTCATTGTTAATGCAAAGTTATAAATATATTTATATATTCTATAGAATTAGTCGAGTTTATTTTGAAAAGAATGAAAAATAACACAAAACAAGCTGTAAACTAAGGCGTTAACAAGTTTTAAAAAATCATTTAAATTGAGAAATAACGATAAAAACAACAGCTATTAAAGCAAAAACAAGCCCTAATAAATTAAACTTAGATAATTTTTCTTTGAAAAAAAGGATGCCAACAAGACTGCCAAGTATAATAACACCCATGTTCATTCCGGCAAAAACAGTAGAAGGATTTTCAGAAAATTCTTTGTGCGCTTTAAGGTAAAACAGAATATTTCCAAAATTAAAAAGCCCAACCAAAGCTCCAAAAAGAATGTTTTTAGAATTAAGTCTGACTTTTTTTAATACCACTTCATAAACCACCACAAGCAGAGAAACGGCAAGTGCAATATCAAAAATCACAAATAAAGAAGTGGTATACGGTAATGTAGTATAAAGTGCAATTTGCTTAAAAAGAATATCAATAACACCAAACCCCAACAAAACAGCGATAGGATAAATCCATTTATTCTGGTTATTTGATGATTCTTTTTTCAAAATGAATAAAAGAGCTACAAAACCAATTATGAGCCCAATTACTTTATAAAGATTAAAATCTTCCTTAAAAATTAACCAGGCAGCCAGGATTGGTATAAATAGTGATAAACGCTGTGCTGCATCGGTTTTTACAATTCCCATATGTTTAATGGAAGCTATCAGAAACAAAAAAACAACTGGTAACAAAACACCAATGGCGAGGTAAATATTCCAAGGAGCATTCGTATCAACCTGAGTTAAATCAGGTTTAAAAGTAAAAAAACACAATACTAACGCAAAAACATAATTGAAAGCTACGATTTGAATTGGATTCGTATTATAACGACGTGTTATTTTAAAAACAATACCAACAATGACACTACAGACAACACTTAGAATAAGATACAACATAAGGTAAATTTTTGAAAACAAAAATAATACATAACTCTTCTAAATTTTCAAAAAAAGAAACTTTAATCACTCTTTAACCAACCTGTAATACTCATTCTGATATTTTGAGTAACCAGAACTTCATGAACCAATTCGTTGCTTTTGAAGAAAACCGTTTTGCCTTGCGTAGGTGCAATTTTCTGATTGTTATTTTCCTGATGAATCATTAATTCGCCACCATCAGCTTCTTTCCAGTTACTGTTAAGATAACTAATCATAGAGTATTTCCTGCTTGGATTGTTTTTGAATTGGTCCAGATGTTTGAGATAAAAATCACCTGTTTCGTATAAGGCATAATGAAACTCATAACCCGTAATTCCGGTGTAGCAACTTTTATTTAGATATAAAATAAAAGCGTCAATTTTATCGAAAAATTCATTTTCAAAAACATTATTATGCTTTTTATCCAGCCAATAAATCGAATCACTCCGAATCGCACTATCATAATCTACTTTGTCTGAATTGCCAATTCCAGCTGCCATTAACAAACTCTTCTCGTTTAAATCAAGGAGATTTTGTTTTAAGTGATTGGCCAATTCCGGGCTTAAAAAATGTTCTGCAATACCTACTTTGTTCTCGATATAACTCGCAATCAAATCTTCAAAACTATCTTCCATTTTCTTTTTAGGAAAGACTGCAAATACAGCCAACGGAGCAAGGTAGGTGAAATAAAACTTGCAATGGCTTAATAGTTTGTAAATTGTTTAAAAGTGAGAAGTAAGAAGTGAGAAGTAAGAAGTATGAAGTGAGATGTGAGATGTGAGATGTGAGATGTGAAAAGTAAGAAGTGAAAAGTAAGAAGTGAAAAGTAAGAAGTGAAAAGTAAGAAGTGAAAAGTAAGAAGTGAAAAGTAAGAAGTGAAAAGTGAGATGTAATTGATAAGTAACATACTCACAATTCACATCTCACTTTTCACAATTTACAATTTACAATTTACTAATATAACTCCCGTACATATCTTTAAACTGATGTCCTTTTGCGAAGCGGTCTTTGCTCAATTTACGATATTCGACCAATCCCCATAGAATGAATTCTTTCATAAAATAAATATCTTTTTTGTCTAATTGTGGCTGGTATTTTTTTACTAAAACCTCCAAAGGCGTTACTTCGTCCAAAATTTCCTGGTATTCTTTGTCTGATGCATCGTCTAATAATTCGAAACCACTTTCGGCAAAAAACCATTCTATCAAATCTGAATATGGCGTTTTTTCACCAGGTTTCTCTAATTTTTCAATTTTCGGAACATAATCCGGGAACAAAGTTCGAATCGCTGATCCGATAAGATTTTGCGCTACCGAAGCGGCTCCCTCCTGCTCTCCTTCGTAAACCAATTCTACTTTTCCGGTAATCGCAGGAATAATTCCGATGAAGTCTGACAAACGCAACGTGGTTTTATCGACTCCCGCGATCAACGCGCGACGTTCAGCCGTACTTATTAAGTTCTCAAAAGCTGTGATGCTCATTCTGGCACTCACCCCGCTTTTGTTATCGATATATTCGCTATCGCGTGCTTCAAAACTAATTTGCTCTAAAATATCACGCGCCAAACTTGGTACATACACAATATCCGTTTGTGCTTGATCCAATTTTGATTCCTGCTCAGTAATGGTTCTGGCGATGGCAACACTTTCTGGATAATGGGTTAGAATCTGAGAACCGATTCTGTCTTTTAATGGCGTAACAATACTTCCACGATTGGTGTAATCTTCTGGATTTGCGGTAAAAACAAATTGCATATCCAAAGGCATTCTCAGCTTAAATCCACGAATTTGAATATCGCCTTCCTGTAAAATATTAAACAAAGCCACCTGAATTCTGGCTTGTAAATCAGGTAATTCGTTAATCACAAAAATACAGCGATTCGCTCTCGGAATCATTCCGAAATGAATTACGCGATCATCTGCATAAGAAAGTTTTAAATTGGCTGCTTTTATCGGGTCAACATCACCTATTAAATCGGCAACCGTAACATCGGGCGTGGCTAATTTTTCGAAGAAACGTTCGCTTCGGTGCAACCACGAAATTGGGGTTTCATCGCCTTTCTCTGCAATTAAATCTTTTGCAAAACGCGAAATTGGATGGAACGGATCGTCATTGATTTCTGAGCCCTTAACAAACGGAATATATTCGTCCAGCAATTCGATCATTTTGCGTGCCAATCTGGTTTTTGCCTGTCCACGAAGACCTAATAAATTAATATTATGACGAGACAAAATAGCGCGTTCCAGTTCTGGAATTACAGTATTTTCGAAACCGTGAACACCTTCAAAAACAGCTTGTCCCGATTTGATTTTTTCACGAAGATTATTTCGTAATTCGTATTTGATACTTTGGCTTTTATATCCTGTTGCTTTTAATTGTCCTAGTGTTGTTATATTATTTATTTCCATTTTTATTGAAATATCAATTTGTTTATATTTTATTTGGATTGTGTTAGAGACGCACTGCTGTGCGTCTCTACAGTGCGTTTGTACGTGAAATTTGAACTTTACGAAAGACGCATTGCTGTGCGTCTATACAGATAATCTTTGTGTTAGACGCACTGCTGTGCGTCTCTACAGTACGTTGCAAAACCTTAGCAACTTAGAATCTTAGCGTCTTAGAACCTCAAATTATCGTACCCTCTTCTTCCTATTCGTTTCATAATCTTCAAAAATCATTTCGCCCAAACCTTTTAAGCCTGTATAAAATGCTTTTCCCTGATTGGCTTCGGTAAAATGATTGACAAATCGCTGCAAATACGGATCGTTTGCAATCATAAAAGTCGTAATCGGAATGTGTAATTTTCTGGCTTGTTGCGCCTGATTGTAACATTTATCTACGATATATTCGTCAAGGCCGTTGCTGTTCATATAATAGGAACCGTCGCGCTCACGCACGCAACTTGGTTTTCCGTCGGTAATCATGAAAATTTGCTTGTTGGTATTTCGTTTTCTGCGTAAAATATCCATCGCCAATTGTAATCCTGCTACGGTATTGGTATGATAGGGACCAACTTGTAAATACGGTAAATCTTTTATCGGAATCGTCCATGCATCGTTGCCAAAAACCAAAATGTCAAGCGTGTCTTTTGGGTAACGGGTTGTAATTAATTCGGCCAAAGCCATCGCTACTTTTTTGGCTGGTGTGATGCGATCTTCGCCGTACAAAATCATACTGTGACTGATATCAATCATCAAAACGGTACTCATTTGGGCTTTAAATTGCGTTTCCTCAACCACCAAATCATTTTCGGTGAGCATGAAACTTTCGACTCCATTGTTGATTTGCGCATTTCGTAAACTTTCTGTCAAAGAAATACGTTCTAAGCCATCACCAAAACTAAACTCACGAAATTCTCCTGTATGTTCATCTCCGTTTCCAGAATGTTTTGTTTTGTGATTTCCGCTTCCTGCGCGTTTTAAATTGCCAAAAATTTGATCCAAAGCTTGTTGTCTGATCGCTCTTTCTGTTTTCGCCGTAATTCCAAAACCAGGCGTTCCGTCGTCTTTGGGTTCGTCTTTTATATACCCTTTCTTTTTTAAATCTTCGATAAAATCATCGATAGTGTAGTTTTCGTCAGTCAGTTTATATTCTATATCCAGCTCGCGAAGCCAACTAATAGCTTCATCAAAATCACCCGAAGTATGGGTGATTAACTCTTTGAAAATGCCAAAAAGTTTTTCAAACGGAGACTGAAATGGCGCTTCGTACGTCTTAAAATAAAAACCTTTTTTGAATTCGTTTTTCATAATTCTAAAATTACACTTTTTTAGAACTATGAAAAAAGAAACGCTTATTAATTTTTAGTTAAAAATTTCATCAAAAAAAGTGCAAAATCAAGAGAAAATTTGTCAATTATTCAAACTTTCCATCCAGGTAATACCAAGAATTATTTTCAATTTTGAAAGTGGAGAATTCGTAATGTATTTGTGGTTTTTGATTTGCATCTAAAAAGTAGGCTTTAAATTCTACTGTGTTTTCGGTAAAACTCAGAATTTCTAATTTTTGCCATTTGTTGCTCGTAGCCCATTTTAGGATTTCTTCTTTTGAATAATATTGTCGCTCCGAAACATGAGTTGTTTCCAACAGATAGTCCGCATTATGAATGACATAAGCTGAATATCGTGAACGCATTAAAGCCAATGCCGAAGGTGCTTTTTGATTGCCTTGGAGATATAATCCGCAGCAATCTTCGAATAGTAATCCGGTATCACAAAAGCATTTTTTACTCTCCATCTACCTGCTCTTCGCCGTTAATTTTTACATGCAATTGATTCAATAACACTTGATATCTGCTGATTTCTCTTAAATCTTCGTCTTCTTCAGCGTGATCCAGCATTTCGTCTAAAGTTTCGTTTACTTCCAATAATTTATTATTGGCTTCTCTGTCTTGTTTCGCGGCAATTAAATCAATGATTTCCTGTACGCTTGCTTTTAGGTTCTCGAATTTCATATTTTATGTTTTTGTTTTTTTGTTTCAGGTTTGCTTCGCCAGTTCGGCCAAAGCCTCGTGTTTGGTTTTACAATATTACAATTAAACGCAAACTTGTCATTCCGTAGGAATCTCTACGTTCTGTGATTTGCGTTTGCTGAGATTCCTACGGAATGACAAACTGGAGGTTAAATTCTTGGTGAATTTTATTTATTCTCTTCTGCGTTTTTATCTTCGTTGAATTTCTTGATAATTTCTTTCAACTTTTCTTTACGTGCAACCTCTGCCGCTTTGACTTTGTTTTGGGCTTTGTGCAATTTGTCGTTATGCTTTTTGATGTTTCTTTCGTTGTTGCGTCCCATTATATTTCTCTTTTAATTTCGTCTAATGTTTTCTCGGTGTAAATCAATTCTTCGATGATTTGTTGTCGCAACTCATCAATATCCTCGTAATCAAAATGTTTTGCCCAGGATGTGAGCTGCTGCAAATTCCGGATTTGTTTGATGCGTTTTGTGGTTTCAAAACTGGTTCTTAAAATTGCTTTTTTATCGTATTCCGGATTTTTTACGTGCTGATAATTTACGGTGTTTTTTTCGTAATCTGCCTGAATATAATACAGTTTTTCTTCGGCATTATCGGGATAAAACTCATTCCAGTTGGCAAAACCTATTTTTGTTTTGGAAGACGTTTCGGGTTCCATTGCCACTAATCGCCATTTGCTGTTGGCTAATCTTCCCCAATGATTCGAAACGCGATACATTCCGGCTTCGGTATAATAATAGGTACTTCCTGCTTTGCTTTCAAACTGAATTTTGAGTCCTGCAATGGCTTCCGGCAACACTTCATGAAAGATACAAAATGTATTTTTGAAGGAATTGGGATGTGGTTTGAAGTTTTTTTGCATGTGCAAATATACTGATAAAGGAGTTTAACCGCAATCCCGATAGCTATTGGGACGCTATTTTTTTTAGCCACAGATTATCAGGATTAAAAGGATTTTAAACGCTGTGAATTCTTTGCGGTAAAATTTATCACGCAGATTTTGCAGATTTTGCAGATAAAAACTTTGCTTATCTCTGTGGTGAAATTTTCACGCAGATTTACACAGATCAAAGCAGATTGAAAAAAGATCTTTATTTTAAAAAACTTTGTGGTAAAATATCTCTCGCAGATTTAGTGGATTTAGCAGATAAAAAACTTTGCGAATCTTTGCGCTAAAGTCTTTCACGCAGATTTGCACAGATTAAAGCTGATTGAAAAAGGATTTTATTTTAAAAAACTTTGCGGTAAAATTTCTCTCGAAGATTTAGTGGATTTAGCAGATAAAACCTCTGTGTCCCGATAGCTATCGGGATTGCGGAAAAACTTTGCGTCTCTCTGTGGTAAAATATCTCTCGCAGATTTTAGGGATTTTTGCAGATACAAACTTTGTGTCCCGATAGCTATCGGGATTGCGGAAAAACTTTGCGTCTCTCTGTGGTAAAATTACGACTGAACTACACATAATATTGATTAACTTTGCCACATCAATTTTAAAATAAAAAGTTATGACTAAAAGTTCACAAGAAAAAATGTTGCAAAAAGGAGTTTTTACTGGAATTATGGAGAAAGATGAAAACAACAATTATTTTTGTGGTGAATATCTTTTAGACTATAAAATGGCGCAGGCGAATCATAATGTAGGTGATTTGATTACGATTAAATCGGTTATTGAAAATCCAAGTGATATTAGCTACGATAAATACCCTAAAAAATCTAAAAATTTCGCTAAAGCTAATCTTAAGCCGGAGCAGGAATAGTTTCAGGTTTTCTTTGTTTCAGGTTTCAGGTTTTCTTTGTTTGCTTGGTCAATTCGGCTAAAGCATGATGTTAGGTTTCTTGTTGCCAAAATAGAAAAACAACTTTCTGTAAAAAATGAAAATCTCTAGAATTTTATTAGAAAACGTGTTACCGAATACACTCGGAGCAATACTATTTATTGGCTATTTTATCTTCAAAGATAACTTAACAACTCAGACAGAATTAGAAGCCTGTGAAAGATTTGAGCTTAGTAATACCGTTTATTTGATATTTGTTTTAGTTATTGGAATGCTATCAAGTTTATATCAGCTAATTATTGGTAATTGGATTCTGAGGAGAAATAAAAATAGTTTTACCTTAAATACAGTCAATAGTGTCGTGTTTGCAACGTTTTTCACTCTAGTATTAATAACTATGGAGTTTGCGAATCGGAATGAAATCGAAATGAAATTTTACGGACAGATTATCATAGCAATGTTATTTTTAGCATTATTGAATTTAGTGTTGCCAAAGTTGTGTGGAAAATTATTTGGAAACAAGTTTGCTTTTTAAAGTCTATTGTAATAAGCTTTGGCGGTGTAAGTAATTTATTTTCTAAGAGAATAAATATTCGTGTTCTGAAACTTCTAAGTTCTAATCCTGTAAGGTTTCCAAAACCTTGTAGGTATAAAATTTTAACTTGAAACACCTACAAGGTTTTGGAAATCTTACAGGAGATAATACTTCTTATGAAAAAGGGTGTCCTAGCCCTGATAGGAGTGGAAATCCTTTTATGCCGGGGTTCGGCATAAAAGATTGAAACGGATAGCAGGAAATATCTCCTGAAAAACTTTATTTTACTATTTCTCTTTCAAAAAAATCACTTATTTTTTGAATATTTTTGGGTTGAAAACTAAAAAGTTAAAAAAAAGTGTACCTTTGCAAAAAATTTGTCGATTTGAACCCATTAATATCGATTTCAAACTAATAGACAAGTAGTTACCTTTTATTTATGAAAAAAATAGTTGAATACAGAAAATTACTAAACGTAGACAAAACTGTAGAATTGAAAGAATTGAAAACCATTTATCGTAATGCGATGAAAGAATCTCATCCTGATAAATTTCAGGGAGACGAAGCTGGTTTGAAAGCTGCAGAAGAAAACAGTACGAAAATTATTGAGGCTTACCACTTTTTGGTAAGTATTAATCCTGAGACGATTAAAGCTAATTTACCTGAATATACGGAGACGATTTCGACTTGTTCAATTACGGATTATAAGTTTGTTGAAGGTCGTTTGATTATCGATTTTTCTAACGGAAGTGTTTACGAATACATTAGTGTTCCTAAAGCTACTTATGTGAAAATGGTGAACGCTGATTCTCCTGGAAGATTCGCGAAAAGACACATTTTGAACTCTTTTACCTGGAGAAAGAAAACAAATCAGGAATAGATTTGATCTAAAATATTTTTAAAAAGCATTCTGTAACAGAATGCTTTTTTTATGCCTGAAATTCTCTAAATTGTTTGTTTTGACTCGTGATAGAGGTTTAAATATTAGTTTTACATGAATATACTACAGATAAACAACTAATAATAAGCAAGATAAACCAAAAAAAACTATAACAAAATTTTAGGTAACAAAATTATCTATATTTTATATTTTTAGATACTTTTGTTGCACAAATCAATTAACTAATTAATTTTTTATAATGAAAAAAATATTTTTTTTACTTACCGCTTCTGTAGCGATCATTTCATGCAGTAAAGTTAAAGACGGAGAATACCTAATTACTGGAACTGCAAAAGGAATTGAGAACGGAAAAACAATAATCCTTCAAGGTCAGGACCCAAATACAATGGCTGTTATTGCACTTGATACAGTAAAAGTTGAAGACGGAAAATTTGAAATAAAAGGAAAAGTTACTGAACCAGCTTTTCATGCTTTAATTTTACAGGACAAACCACAGGAACCTGTTCGTTTTATCCTTGAAACTGGGGAAATTAATATTGCGGTTGACAAAGATAGTATCCATAAATCTAAAATTAGTGGTACTTATAACAATGATGAGTTTGTGAAATTTAATGAAGAACTTATCAAAACTCAAAAAAGACTGGTTGACTTTCAGAAAAAAAACACCCAAACTATGCAGGCTGCTCAACAAAAACAAGATACAGCAGTTATTAATGGTTTGATGAAGGAATTTATGGCGATTCAGACTGAAGTTCAGGCTGATTCTAAAAAGAAATATACTACTTATGCTGAAACTCACCCAAAATCATATATCACTGCTTTGATTCTTCAGGGTATGGCTGGTGATCCAAGTGCTGACCATAAAAAAGTAGAAGCTTTATACAACTCATTAGACGAGTCTGTAAAAAACTCAACTCCTGGTAAAAAAGTAAAAGAAGCAATTGGTCTGGCAAAAATGCCATCTGTAGGTGCATCTGCAACTCCTCCGGTAGGAAGTGCTAAATGAAGAGCAGATTTTTCAGCTCCAAATCCTGAGGGAAAAGTAATTTCGCTCAAGGAAAGCTTAGGAAAAGTTACCATTGTAGATTTTTGGGCTTCCTGGTGTGGACCTTGCCGAAAAGAAAATCCGAACGTTGTAGCGCTTTATAATGAGTTACACGCAAAAGGATTAAATATCATTGGGGTTTCGCTTGACAAAGAAGCCGGAGCCTGGAAAGAAGCTATTGCAAAAGATAAATTGAGCTGGACACATGTTTCTAACTTAAAATTCTGGGATGAACCAATTGCAAAACAATATCAGGTAGAATCTATTCCTGCGACTTTTATTCTTGATGCTTCGGGAAAAATTGTGGCTCAGGATTTAAGAGGTCCTGAATTGAGAGCAAAAATCTTAGAGCTTTTAGCCAAAAAATAGTTTCTTTTATAAGAAAATAAAAAAAATCTCCCTTGTGGAGATTTTTTTATTTTATTCAATACCAAGGAATTAAAAATTAATTGAAAAATAACTTAAAATTAAGTGCGATTTTAGTTTGTAAACATGAAAAACGTTTATATATTTGCAACCGCTTAGCACAACAAAGCGCATCAATACAAGCTTCGGGGAGATACTCAAGCGGCCAACGAGGGCAGACTGTAAATCTGCTGTGTGAACTTCGCAGGTTCGAATCCTGCTCTCCCCACTAAAAGGGTAAAAGAAGTAAAAAGGTCACTTTTTCAATCTTTTCAAAAACCCATAAAAAACGTGGTAAAACCTGCAAATCCAAGGATTCGCAGGTTTTTTGCTTTTATACTGCTTTTCAAATTTTTTAAAACTGCTCAAAAGTTTTGTGGCACATTCGGTGCACAATTCTATAACGCTGCAATGTGCACCAGAAAACTAAAACACACCTGTGTTTAAAGGGGTTAAGAAGGTTAACGACTTGTTTATTTGATGCTATAATTCTACATTTATTAATCTAAAACATTGAATTATGTTAGAAAACAGTTTTGGGATGGTTTTCTTTTTGAAAATTCCCCGCAATGAAAGCAAAATTAGAAACGTATATCTTAGAATTACCATTGATGGTATTCGTAAAGAAGCTTCAACCAAACGCAAATGGGAAATTTCGCGCTGGGATCAGAAATCCGAAAGGGCAATTGGTACAAAAGAAGATGCAAAGTCTTTGAACTTCTTCTTGGATGCACTGACTTTAAAAATTAATGAAGTCAAAACAGAAATGATGTACAGTGGTAAAATCATAACCGCTGAAAAAATCATGGATCATGTTTTGGGCAAAGTACAGCCAAGAGTCAAAGTGCTGGAAGAATTTCAAAAGCACAATGACCAAATGACAGCGCTTTTGGGTAAAGGATATGCTAGAGGTACACTTCAACGATTTACCATCACTAAAAATCATTTAGAAGCTTTTATTAAATTTAAGTTTAAAAAAGATGACATGGAATTTTCGGATTTAAATCTTGAATTTGTAAAAGATTTTGAGTTTTATCTTAGAACAGTTCGCGACTGCAGCAATAACACTACGCTTAAATACATTGCTAATTTCAAAAAAATTGTCATTCGTGCCATTGACAAGGAGATAATTCCTAAGGATCCATTTAAAAACTTTAAAGGCAGAAAAACCAAAATGGTAAAGAAGCCTCTTTCAACGCAGGAGTTATATGAATTGGAAAGACATTATTTTACCACAGACAGGCTAAATGTTGTTCGAGATGTATTTGTATTCCAATGTTACACTGGTCTTGCTTATATCGACGCCTATCAACTAAAAAGAAGCGAGATTAAAGAGGGTATTGACGGCAACTTATGGATCATGTCTGAGAGACAAAAAACAAATTCGACCACGAATGTCCCGCTCCTACCTCAGGCGCTTAAAATAATTGAGAAATATAAAGATCATCCGCTTTGTTTACAGCGTGGAACAGTACTACCAGTTTCTTCTAACCAGAAAATGAATGAATACCTTAAAGAAATAGCTATTCTCTGTGGTTTTCCTTTCACATTAAATACCCACATGGCTCGCCGTACATTTGGTAGTACAGTCACGTTAAACAATAATGTCCCTATCAACGTAGTTAAGGAAATGCTTGGCCACGCATCTGTAAAGCAAACCGAAGCGTACGCTATTACCGAACAGAAAACTATTGGACGAGAAATGTCATTGCTTAATAAAAAGCTAAAAAAAAATGCTGTTAAGATATCCAAAACAGACATGGCGGTACTTGGTAGATTGGAAAAAGAAATACAAGCCATAAAAAAGAAGTATAACATTTCTTCTTGATAAATAATTATAAAAAGTAATTAAACCTAAAAGAGGTTATCTCAAAATTTGAGATAACCTCTTTTTATATAGTTTAACTTCGCTCTTATAACCCGGATGATAAGACGGACTGTACTTAATATATCCTAAATCCTGCAGCTGTTTAAAGTATTTATGATAAGTCGGCAGCGTGTTAACATGCGACAGCTGCATAATCTTACTGCGGCTGACTTTTATCCTCCTCCTCTGGCCCTGCCTATACCCTAATCCCAGTATCGCTGTCAAAATTGACAGATGCCATACATTAAGTTTGGGATCATCTGTATACATCGACAAATACTTCATGATATTACTTCCTTTTAATCTCTTAGTCTTTTTCATCACTAAAAAGTTTTTGAATATCTTCTCGATTGTAATAATAAGAACCAAGCACCTTTCTAAAACGGATTTTCTGAGTTGTCCGCAGATTCTGAACTGAGCCTGCTGAAATATCAAGCAGTTTTCTCACAGACTTGCTTTTAATCCACTCTGGTTCCAAAGTTTCTTTCCGTCCAGAATCCTTATCTTTAAATAAAGCCTGTATTTTATCTACTAGAAGAAGACCAAACTGTCTCAGATCTTCCTTGGTTACAATTTCATTCATAGTACAATTTCATAAAATTATTAATTGCAGAGTCTTTAGATGTCCGCGTCAGCTGAAAACAAAAAATATACTTCACTTCCACGATTTTTTTTAAAAGATGGTCTATACTTTATATATCCATACTGATGAAGTTCCTGGACACATTTATGATACGTATTTGCTGAAGAAACTTTAGCAATAACAATAATCTCCGAGCTAAAGACAAAAATTGGATTAATAAAGCCCTTAACGGATCTAAATTGTAATAGAGCTGCATAAATGGCAATATGCATTGGACTAATCCGGTAATCATTCTCTATTGCTTTGAAAAAATCCGATAAAGGCTTTAATTTTTCCATAACTTTTAAAGTGAGGGAGTTTTTCTTTTCTTTACTTTATTATCTTTCATCCCTGAATCACCTTCATCAGAATCTAGATTTTTTTTTTGATCTTTAGATACTGATTCTTTTTGAGATTCAGCCTTTTTCTCTTCCTTACTCTCTCGATGATTAATTCTTTGTAAATTTTCATCATAAACATTAACAGTCTTAAACTGGGGATTTGCCTCCACAAACATTTTACTTTCAACACCGCTAACTACGAAAGTCGCTGACTGAAGATTTCCTTTTTTAAGGGAATTTAAAAGGTCTTCTTTATACTGCGGAGTATTGAGCTCTTTGATTGAATGTTTTGCCAGACTTGCTTCCAAATCATACCCATAATTCTGATGGTATTGGTTCAGCTTAAAATTACCATTGTCAGATTGTTTAAAGTCGATTTTCAGCCAGCAATTATAGCTCTCCCCTTCTTTGTTTTTAAGATCTTTATTGACAGATCTGCCTTCCATCAAATTATAAGCCTCTTTCATTGTAATGCTGGCGCTATCTTTGTTGATGTAGAAGGTCTGTTCCAGACCAGGTTTGTTTTCTTCTTTCTGAAGATTGACATGATAGGAATTAAAAAAGTACATATCTGTCTGCTCAGACCTTTTGAAATTTAATTCTACAGTTAAGGTATCCTTATTTGGCAGACCATTGTTCATAATGCCGGTGTGCATAATTTTAAAATCCTTATCTCCCTTCATTATGTTCTCTCGCAGTTCAGCATCGAACGTTTCTCCAAATCCAGTATATTTTAACTGGTCTTTCAGGTATTCTAAATTTTTCTCATTCATTGCGTTTTCATTTAAATTATTTTCTAAAATTTCTCTCCTATCTTTTTCCCTTTTGGCAAATCCAGTAAGTTCTATTGCTTCATTTTCGGAAGTATCTGCCCCGCTATTCAAAACTGCTCGCAAGTCGTCGATAACTGATTCAATCGGCAGGCTCTGAAAATAATTCGCATCATTGTTCATAACCAGACAGTACTCCTTCGCATCCAAGGGATTTCTAAAAAAATCAATTGTGTCGGTATCAGTCACCTCATCGGTATTAAAGGCGGCAAATCGATGGCCGTTATAAGCCATTTCCTCAGCAAATGACAGCATCATTTCAGTGTCAGCTAAATTGATTATCATAATTTATTTTAAAGCTTAAAAAGTGTCACTGCTTAATTCGGAAATCGGAAAAACCAGATTAGTCAGATTATTATTTATATCTACTTCCAAATGTCTTCCGCCGTTTTTTTCAATCATCTGAATCGTTAGATACTTATTCTCAGGTATAGTAAATTTCTCCAGCGCATAGACTTTTATTATTTCAGATTTATAAGGAATTACAGAAGACGAAGAAGTTGCATACAAAGGCTCCAATTCAATTTCCTGTGAGGCAGTTCGTTTTGATTTTCTCTTATCCCTGATGAAAAAACGAAACTGATCAATATCGTAGTTAATCTTTGATTTGTTTTCAAAAACAACACGCAGATACAAAACATTCTGCTGGATAAAAATGCCGTTCACCTCTAATCTGATCTGATACTTTGATTTTTTTAGACCACTTATTTTTTTCTTTTTTGAATACGCAGACCAGGCACACTGTTCCGTTCTTTTCTGATTTTCGTTTTCTAAAGAAAACAGCACATCCCTGCTTGCAGCCACTGCATTTTCAGCCTTAAAATTTAAATCAGGGCAGGAATCGTCATAATTCAGTACAAAAACGTACAATTTCCCGTCAGAAGTTACAACTGTCAGATTGGTCTGGAAAAAATGCTGTTTAGCAGCTTTTACAAGTAGTATATTCTCAACTCCTTTTGCTTTCTGTACAAGCACTTCTGCGCTTCCTTTATCTATACTCTTGATTTTATAAGGAAAAATAATGCTTGTGGTTTTAGAAAAACCTATTTGTAGATTTTTATACTGGTCTTCGTAAAAGACAGTTTCCCTTGCGTTTGACTGTGGATTAACTGAAATACAAACCAGCAGCAAACTGATTAAAAACAAATAATTCGCTCTTTTCATATTTTCTCTCTTTTAAGGTTTTAAATTCTTTTGTTTTTCATCATACAGCAGCACCTGATACCCTGCCTTTACAACCACTTTTATGAGTTTTACCTTTTTGCTCATAAGACTTTTGGCTGCCTCGATGCCCATACCTGCGGCCTGTGCTCCCCATGAATCCGAAATCCCGGTAAGACCGAGAGTCTGAATGGATCTGTCAGCTGATGCTTTAGCCACATCCCTGTTGATCGCTCCGGGAATATAGATGCCGTCAATCCCGTCCATATCATAGACAGCCAGCTCGACGGGAAATATCGAATTATTGTACTGGATGTTTGTGATTTTTACCTCAAGCCTCTCCCCTTTTAAAGCCGCCATACCATACAGAAAAGTATTTCTGGGTATCATTGTTCCTTGGAGAAAAATATCATTCGTAAGTCTTAATTTAACCACCGAGCCATTGACAATAGTCTGCGTCTGATGCACAACTGCTTCAATAGAATTTTGTATTTCTTCAGCAGGCTGTGCTTCGTCCAGAGAATAAAATTCATTTGTTTTCAAAGAGGTCTGCAAA
The DNA here is from genome assembly GCF_009789235.1 of Flavobacterium hydrocarbonoxydans. GTDB lineage: Bacteria > Bacteroidota > Bacteroidia > Flavobacteriales > Flavobacteriaceae > Flavobacterium > Flavobacterium hydrocarbonoxydans. Next base: position 204,055 of record NZ_WSTB01000001.1, read on the forward strand.
TCGACATTCCGATGAAGTGAGCTTATGTTATTCTCTGCTTCTTTTTTCTGCACTGAATATATTTTGCCTTTTTTGCTCTCAGATGTTTGTTTAAGCCTTTCCTGCACGCGCTGCGGATGCTGTATATCCAAAATATTTTCCAGCATACCGCCTAACTGCTGAAGTTCTGGATCAGGTTCCTGGGTCGTGCTCATCGTCGACATTAGCCCTTCAAGTTTTTTAATCTCTTCCGATTCTCCACGAGAAGTGCCGTAATTTTCAAATTCCCTCATGTCCTGACCGTAAGCAGGGACAGCAGGCTGGCTGATTATGTTTTCAAGAGCCCTCAGCTTCTCATAAACTTTCTGTTCATTGCGGTCCTGAAAAGACTGAGAATTAAAAGCTGATCTGTTTTTTGGAAGCATGCGGGATTCAAAATCACTTGTGGAAAAAGAATCTGCTTTATCTTCCGAGACTTTATTATCAATATAGTTAGGATCTTTTTTTATCTGCTCTCGCAGTTTTATCGAATCAACTGCCGCCTGATCGTAATAGCTCATCTTATCCAATGCTGAGTCTTCTTTAAATTTAGGCAGCGGCAGATTAAAATTGAATCCTTTCCTTTCATCGTTACCTGCCATCTTGGATTCCATTCTTCCGCCGCCTAATGAATAAAATAAGAATGTCAAAAATGGAAATGTTATAAGAGGCAGCATTAAAAGCATCTTTCTCTTTTTAGACTCCTTTGGAGATAATGTTTTCTCTTGCATAATTTTAGTTTTTTAAATTGATTGTCTTAATTTTTGAAGCTGTTGAAACCTCAGCTTGTTTATAAAATGTCCTATACAGGTTATAAATTAAGTAACCCGATGTTAAAACCGTAAAGAACAGAAGTCCCCAGATCAGTTTTGTTTTAGAGAGACCATCTGTAACTCTCTTCATTTTTTCTGCCCATCTTTTCTGCAATAGCAGATAATACTTGTGATACACAAAAGGCTCAGTCTGTCTTGTAAAAAAGGATTTCATAAATCTCTATTTTCTGGTTTCTGCGGAAAGATCTTTGTTTTCAATCGTATTAAACCGCTCGATAAGAAAACCATGCGGATTATTATCGCTTCTTGATACATTGCGAAGCGCACCTTCTGTAAGCAGGCTTCTTTTCAAAATACTGGTAGTACGGATAATGTTCTGTCTGGCATAACATCTAAAATGGTACGGATATTCACGGATATCAATGCTTACGCTATCAATCTGGATGCTCTGGCTGATATTTCCTGATATAATACCCGAATAAAAATTGTTTTCCTTCAGGTCATCATAAATCCGTTTTGCACTGTCGTCTGCCAGATATAGGGCTTTTGTGATATTGGTTTTAATGACCTTATCATCAGGATCAAGGGTAAAGAAAAACTTGTGAAAGGTTTTCACATGGTCCCTTGCTTCAACAGCGATATTATCTTTTCTTTCCGAAGCGTAAGCTTCCAGCGCTTTACCGTTTGCCAGAATATATACTTTATCCTGCATAAGGCTCACTGTCTGGAAACTTTTATAAACAGCATAGCAGCTTATTATGATGCAGCCTGCAATTACAAGCATCGTGAAACCTCTCACATATCTAAATGCCGTATCAATGTTTTTCATTTTGGTAAACATATGCTCCTGTTATTAAGTCTGCTTAGAATTTCCTTTAAGCCTGTCATTCATATAGTTTCCTTTATCAGTAAAATAAGGACTGCTTCCTGCTGTCGCAGCCATGCTACTGGTCATTCTCCGATCCGCATCTCCCATCGCATCAGCAGTCATTCCAACCGCATTTGAAGAGGTTCTCATAACAGAACTAGCTGAATTTCCAAACATGCTTGTCACCTTATGACCCAAGGCTCCTCCTCCGCCTGCATGAACTATATAATTGGCAACAGAAGGCACGGTAAAATATCCTATGATACCTATTATCATGAAAATTAAATATGACATATCGGTCCTGCTGAAAAAAGTGTCACCTGTTGCCTGCACCTGCGAGAGGTCCAGCTTGAGCATGAGTTCCTGAATCTTTCCTATAATACTTCCAAATATATTGGCAACAGGAAGCCACAGGTAAATATTGATATATCGGGCAAGCCAGACCGTGAGCGTGTGCTGGAAGCCGTCAAATACTGCGATTCCAAATACCAGTGGACCTAAAATGGAAAGCACCACGAGCTGAAAGGTCCGAAGGGTGTCAATGCATAAGGCGGCCGCTTCAAACAAAACCCTCAGCACCTCGCTCAGCCATTCCTTGACCGAATTTCGAAAACTGTAAGAAGCTTTTTCCATCGCAAATTTGACATCATTGCCTATGCCTGCGAGCATGCTCTCATCCGATGGATCAGCACCGTCATGCGTATACTTATACCATCTGTCACGATCACCCGTACCTGCAGTCCCGACATACATCTTCCATGGATCGGTTTCTTTAATTGCTTTTTCTTTCTCTTTAAGCAGAACAGCAACTGCATTGTTAGAGCCTGTTACCATAGCTGCAGTAGCTGTAACAGTTGGTTTCATAACTCCGTTAATAAGTGCCAGAACCGACGGAAAAATCATAATGCAGAATCCTAGTACAAAGGGACGGAAGAGTGGATAAAAATCGATAGGTTCTGCACTTGCAATATGCCTCCACACGCGTGAGGCGATGTACCATATAGTTCCAAAGCCTGCTAGTCCCTGCCCTACAGCAATTAGGTTAGAACACAATGGCATCATTTCATCATAAAGCTGGTCTAAGACCCCATGAAGACTACTCATATCATCACCAAGTCCCTGAGCCATGATCCTGAATGGAAACAATAATACCATAAGCACCGCTGATACTACTTTTTTATTTAATAACATCTTCATTCTTTAGTCTTTAAATGTCTGTAATCCTCTTGACGCGTAAACATCATTTTTCTCCCTTGCCCGCTGTAGAGCCAGCACGTTCGACGTGTTATTAAAGTTTCTGAGAAAAAGCAGTTTATCCTGCATCTGCTCATAGATATCGTCAACTGCCTTTAGTCTTTCGTCGTCCGACATCCTGAGCTTATCTGCTGTTATGATCATCGTAAGTTCATCGAGATTTCTCAGGCTCTGATTAAGCAGGTTTCCGTAAACTTTCTCAAAGTAATTTATTTCCTGTCCGCTGAAATTTCCGTTTTTTATAAATCGGTTCATTCCGTTGCGGCTTTCCTTGACTATTGAAATCTGATATTCTACTATCTCTGCTACCCTTTTGTAATTCTTTACCGCTGGACTTACCTGCATAAGCGCATCTAGAAAAGTTTTATGCAGGCTGAAGTTTCCTTCAGTCATATCTTTCACCGTTTTGTATCCACCTGAAAGCAGCTCATATCCCTTTTTCATATCACTGAGAATTTTCTTGAACTGGGATAGCTTTTCGATATTCAAAATCAGCTGCTGAATTTCTGCTGACTGCCCCATTGATTTAACTGGGATCATTAACAAAGTGATCAATATTGTCACAATCAAAATCTTTTTCATAGTAGCTTAATTTATAATCCATATAATTCATCAACATTCTTAGAATCCTTTTTATCGGCAGATTTTGAAACCGACAGCAGTCCGGCATCCCTGCTGAAAGAAAGACAGAAATTATAATCCTCCAGCATAGTTTTGTGCAGAAGATCAATGCGCTCAAGCCTCTGGTCATCTTTTAGCTCTAGTTCTGCATCGGTGGTAATAACAAGCAGCTGGTCAAGAGTCTGGCTGCAGTTCTGAAGAAGTTTCTCAAAAGACCTCTCTATATAGTCCAGTTCATTACCATGAAACAAATCAACAGTCTTAAGATCTGACAAAGTCTTTCTACAGAGTTTCATTATTTTAAACTGCATGGAAATGATCTCAACAGTTTTATAATAATTCCGAACCTTTGGATTGATTTTTAAAAGTGAAGTAAAATAGTCACCATGCAGGTTGACTTCACCTTTTCTCGCATCCCCAATAAAATTGAGTCCCTTTGATACTGCCGAATATCCTTTCTTTGCATAGTCAATATAAACCTGAATTGCCGCTATTTGAAGGATTAGTTCCTTCCTCTGCTTTGCCTGCCCGCTCATACTTTGATTAAAAACACAGAGCGCTACTAGTAGTACAGCTATCTTTTTCATATTTTTTTTTATTGAATTATGGAATTCCGTAAAATTGTTTCACTTGGTTTACATCTGCTTCTGTTTTGGCCCTCTGAAGACTCAGCAGTATGTTCTGCTGGTTAAACATTGTAAGGTCGTCGTAGTTCCCATCAATCTGATCAGCAGCCTTGTTGATGATTTCAAGACGTTTGAGATCGCTCATCTGGGTGGCAAAAGAATCCAGAATCAAAAAAATATGGTCGATATTCTTCACACTTTCCTCGAGTATTCCTGTATATACGCGCTCCATATACTGGATTTCGCCGTCTTTAAAATGGGTATCCTGCTTGAAAAGATTCCAAGCTCTTTCATATTCCTGAACAAGCTGTGTCTGCTTTTTGGTAATCTCTCTTATCCTCTGATAGTAGGTAATAATTGACTTTACTTTTGCGAGTTCTTCATAGTAGCCTTTGTAAAGATCTTTCTGTTTCTGAGTCCAGTCCGAGATCTCATCGAGCTTCAATTTGGAAAGTACATTTTCCACCTGCTTCTGTGCATTCTGAAGCCAGATCGTTTTATTCTGTAGCCGCTGGATTCTCAGGTCAATGGCTTTAATCACCTTTTTCGTAACAGCTTTTACAATTTCCAGTATCGGCAATACCGCAACTTTTTCCGCAGGTCTTGCCGAGGTGCCGACTAGCAGCAGGCAGACCATCAAGACTATTAATTTCTTTTTCATTATTCCTTTTCATTTAATTCTATTTCTCATATCCTGAGCCATTGCGGCTATTCCTTTCTTTATGTCCCCGCCAAACTTCTTCGCATAGGCATTCATTTTCACTTTCTCGCTTTCCTCTGTTGTATAAGCTAAGTATTCCTCCAGCGAAACTTCGGTTCTATAGACCTTTGAAAGCATCCCTCCCAGAGAGATAAACACTTCTTTGTATTTCCTGGCTGGATCATTGGCTTTATTTACAGAAAGTACAAGTGCCTTTTCTTTGTCTGTAAGTCCAAGCAGCTCCTGAATCTGGTCAAACTTATTCTGATATTTGCTCTGGTCCAGAAGGATCTTGCAGTCGCTGTTGTTGATAATTGCCTGCTTGACCACTGGCGAAGAAATAATATCCTCTACCTCCTGCGTGACCACTATCGCTTCCCCGAAGAATTTACGCACAGTCTTAAATAAATATTTTATATAATCCGCCGGGGCTTCAGGCTATATAAATGATAGCAGGCAGCAGTATTCAGATAGTACCGAGCAGCAGGGTTCGGTCTACCTAAATTCCAAGTTTGAGGCATTAATGAATGAATTCAAGAACTAAATACAAACGAATAGTCAAAAACTGGGATCACTCCATTTCTAAAATATAAAAGAAGACCGCCAAAGTCTTCTTTTATATTCAAGGAGCGGGATTTATGTTATAAATCGTAGTGATAATATGCACTGCCGAAAGCTTCGCTTGCCCCTTTATAATCAGTTATGCAGAAATTTAAAATTGTCATGTAAAATTGTCCGTGATTTGCCATTGCATAACTTTCCTGTAATTTTATCCCTCTTCATATTGCTTTAGTTTTTCCACAAATTCTGTATTCATTTCTTTAGTTTTTACATCCTCTTTTGCTTTTGAAATTGTTTGGATCAGCCCTGAAACAGATTTTAAAATGTCAGCATCTGCTGCATTATTTTGAAGTTGATCTAAAATTACATACCCCCCGATAACTGAAGCATGTTTGCAGTTAGCCTTTAAGGAAGCAATCATTACCTTTTCAGTGAATTTTTCCAATTGTTGGTCCGTGTATTCAGATTCCAAGTTTTTCATTTCCCTCTCTAACTCATCCCTAGATAACGATGCTAATTTTTCTTCGACTGTTTTCAAATATTCTTCCAGCCATTCACTGGCATCTTTCTTTAATTCTTTTCTATCCATTGTATTTATTTGTTATTCTTTAATTTAGCTTGATGTACTGCTTTTTTGAACTTCGGTCATTTTCTCTTTAATGGATTCTTTAAGTCCTTTAACCGCATCATAAAAACCTGTCCCTTTTATTAGCTTGATGAGCTCATCATTTAATGAATCGAGGTAATTCCCTTTGAGAGAATATTTAAACTCGTCCTTATTCTCCGACTCTTGATAAACAGCATAAACAATTGCTGTGTAACGGCTTATTAAAATATGGAGCTCACCTAAAAATTCTTGATTTTTGGTAATGATATCGTAATAAATATGCTGCAGCTCCCTTTCGCTAAACTCTATAAAATCTTTATTTAAACCATACTTTTTCCTGATTAATGAGGTTATTCCCAGAAAGGAAATGATATCTCCCCTTCCACCACACTTTTGCTGCATACAAAAACAATTCTCAAAACCAACATCAGCATCCTTCAGGAATTCCTTTATATACAACGTTTGAAAAACACAGCCTGAAATGAGTCCCAGCAGCGCAAATGAAGTTTTATCATCATCCTGCAGCAATACTTCATATTGGATCGAAGGAAGCATCCTCACTCCTCCTTCCCATTTATGCTCGGAAATTGCAATTGCATGATAATTCGCCCACAGGTCATCAACGAAAAAATCAGGACTGTCTTCAATTTCTATAAGGTCAATACACAAATGTCCTATCTCATGCCATAAAACACGTTCTAAATCAGTTCTAATTTCCATATGATGATATTTAAGGTGACTAATATAAGAATTTTACGCTATTCGCCTGTAAAATGAACTAAACGCTTCAAAAGCAATGTACAGAATGGAAAGTAATAAAATCCTAATCTCAGTTCTTCATGGTTTCTAATACAGCGAATTAAGTTCTTAATACGGGCAGAAAAATAATAAAATCAGTTGATAATTTTTCTCAGTTATAAGCATGACAACTTTGCAAAATAATCAGGTATTTATACCTACTTGTACTCCCATTTTAATTTCTAAATTTATTTCAATTTTAAAAAGCCATTTTAAACAACTGATTATCTACCAAATACAGGACTAAAAATATTTATAGTTTAATAAAACAGCTCTTAATATTAAAATTTTCCACGGAATCTTAAAATTGTAATTCACGATAATTATTATAAAATGTCAGCTATGAAAATAAAAAAGAAATTACCTTGGAGCCTATTACTATTTTTCTCCAGTTGCTGCATAATTTCAGCACAAGAATTATTCGTAAGAGATGGCTATTGCTCCTATTCAGCAGAAACTGAATCAAATGGGGATATTTATACTTTTTCTTCGGATGAAGAAGCAAATAAAGCAGTCGAACGAATATTAAAATACACAGGTTTAAAAAAGAACTTCACCATAAAAGCTGCGAATGTAAACAATGCTGAAGCCTCAATTATGGGTAACACTCGTTACATTCTATACAATCAAGATTTTATGTTAAGAGTTAAAAAAGTTACCCATACGGATTGGGCTGCTATCAGCATAATGGCCCATGAAATAGGACATCACTTGCAGGGGCATACTTTACTGAATGGTGGCAGCAGGCCTAATATTGAATTAGAAGCAGATAAATATTCAGGTTTTATATTACAAAAGATGGGAGCAACTCTAGAACAGGCAAAAGCAGCAATATTATCTATTGCCAGTGAGCAAGGTTCTGATACACACCCTGGAAAAACAGCCAGGGTAGCAGCGATTACAAATGGCTGGATTGAAGCCAGGGATTTGACTTCTCCACCTGACACTGATAAAACCCCAGATACTGATCCCGTGCACCAACCTGCAGATACCTCATCAAGACTGCCAAGTACCCCAACCCCAGCAGTATTTTATGTTTCTAGATGCGTATTTGCCAATGATCCAACAGCCTATTATGTAACAAACACAAATATAATCATAACCATAAACCAATTCGGACAGGTCGCAGTTGTTGGCCAAAAACTTCCTCCAACATTTCCAAATTTTGCTTGGATGTACCAGACAGCATACACTACTTATGGTGTAGCTCCTAACGGATTCATTTTTGGAAGCTACCCTAACGGCACATTAATGCAAGTCGGTTATGTAACGAATCCTTAAAACAGAAAAAAATACCAAACCATTTATTTTAAAGTTTGTCCTTAAAATGTTTACAGCTTTTTTTAAGATTAAATAACCGCTGCATAACTAAATTGAAAAATAAATATAATCAAGCATAGACTAAGCAAATCAATAATATGAAAAAAGAACTACATTTATTTTATTTAATTCTTTTCTTTACACTATCGCAATCATATTCCTGCCGCGCCGCAGAATTTCCATGGTTTAATATTAAAGGATTCGAAGGTTGGGTTGAATACACTACAAACATATCCGCAGAAAGGCGAATTAATGTTTTGCCAAAATTGTTCGGACCTTCAGGAATAGGAGAATTTGGCGGGGCTAATGTTGATATGTCTAAGCTCATCAGTATTAAGAGTAACGGAGATCTTGTAATTAAATATCTTGTACTTTCATCTCCCTCAAAATTGCCTGCAAACTTCAAAGAAGATGTTGCACGAAGTATAATCCAGTCTGGATTCAACCCCACAGGATTTAATGCTAATTCACTCCACGATTATCAAATAGTAATTCCAAAGATTACAAATATTGTTGCTACATTGATTGTTGACGGAGTAGCAGTCAGAACTGCATCCTTAGGTAATACCTTTACCTCATCCGAGTTTATTGGAGAATTTCGTTTCAACCAGGATGATGATAACTATGCCGCCATTTATAACGGAGATTTCAAAATTGTACTTGAATACAAATTTCCCTATCAAAACTTCAGCAGCCTCAGCCTAAAGTTAAGCCAATCATCGCTCACAAATATTAAAGTTGATGTTTTTCGTGAAGTAATACGAAAAGCAAAGAGCAGTGGCAGTAAAATGTGGTTTATAGATACTCGCAAGCAAACTATTAAAACTATAGAAAAAGAAAGAATTTCTACAACAGCCAGTTCCACTTTTAGCAGCAACGTAGATATTGTACTTAGAGATCCTGATGAAACAATACTAGCACAATTGGAATCGCTTCTAGGATATCAGCAAATTAGCAAAGCTGAATTACTAAACAGACATCAACAACTACAAACAATTGCATTGGCAAGCGGAAATCTAAAACTGGGAGAACTAAGCGAAAAATATATTAAAGCACTAAATAGCAATGATGAGCCAGGTCAGATCGATATCCTAGCTTCTCTTGCCGCGCTTCAAAAAGGCGACATCCTTTCTTTTTTTGCATCTGGAGTTTCTGTAATGCAAAATTCTTCAAGTACAAACTATACCTATACCGCCTCGGTAGAAACAAGTATTAATACAGAATCTTCAGATTTTTATACCACTACAGTAATTAAAACAATTGATTATAATTATCATGTTGAAATTACAGATTTTCCATATCTAAAGTTCGCTATACAAAATGCAGAAAATACTAAAATAGTAGAAGTATTTGGAAGCCCTACTCCATCTATTCTGCAAATTAATGATGCGCTTTTAAACTCTGTAGAGACCAATAATCTAATAAATTTGAAGTATTCAATTTTAAAAGGTGGAGATCCAAATTTTAGGGAACCCGTTGATTATAATCCTTTGCTTAACATTGCTATATTAAGAAACAGGGCAAAATTAGTTTCTGAATTACTTATCAGTGGAGCAAATCCTAATTTAGATAACCGACACGGAGAAAATGCTATTTTACTTGCAGAGAATAGTGCAAATCTAGAAATCAAAACTTTGGTATCTAATTACAAAAATAGAAGCGGTGTCACAAACTTAAAAATAAACTTAGACAATAGATTTTCTATAAGTGACATTTCATTAAATTTAAACGGCAGAGTTGTTGGATATAAACCAAAATATGATCCTGAAAAATTTACTTGGTCTATCGAAAACATAAAGGAGTATCCTGCGCTGTACAATATGAATGCAATTATAACTATATGGACAATTGTAAAGCCTGAGCAAAATAATCAAATACAGCATAATAAATTCATATCAGCTGGATTTATTTCTAATTATTCTAATTCTGGATATACTTATACCAAGCAGCTAACTCTTTTTGATCGGATAAAAATTATAAACGGCGGATCAAATACGTACAACTATCAGTTTTACTTTGACCCGATAAATTTCAGCATGACAGAAATTAATGGCAAGTCAGCGGATGCATACAAACCAGTTCAAAACCCTCCACTTTCTGATGTTATGTTTAACTTCGAAAAATAAATGTAATCTTAAATACTGTGATTATTATTTTACGGTTAGAGGTGATTTATTAAATGCTAGCATTAAAGGGATAATAGACTTTGAATACAGAAATACATATTGCGAATTTCACTTCCAGAAATTCGTTTGTACTATTAAGTAATATAAAATGCTTTTAAACTACATATAAAATACAAATTAATAGATCATTACCAAGGGCAGAGACGATACTTTGAGTTTTGTAGCAAAATCGTGGCTCACGGTGTTTTTGAAAACTAGAAAGTCAACAGAATAAGGTGCTGACGAGTTTAGGTTCGAATATATTATACCATAAATGTTTCTGTAGTTTGAATCAACGGAAACTGGCTTTCAAACATAAAATATAATTACTACCCAAAAGTTAATTTCACTTCCAGAAACTAACTGTATAGTATTGCATAGAATAAAATGTATTTGAGGTACAAATAAGATACAATTTGAAGAAGTACAATTAGAGCCACAAAATCAAATTGCACAAAGGTTTGTGGCAAAATCTTGGAAGATGTATTTTAAACAATTAGAAACGCAGCAAATTTAAAACTAGTAAGTTAGCTTCTGCTAAGTTCTAATTTAAAATGGTTGATTATTAACACTATTTCAACTCTTTTAATGCGCCTTCCAGTTTATATTTTTCCCGAACATAGTCTTCTTCTAATGAGTCAATAGTCTGCTGTAAAGATGGATCATAGTGCTTAATACCCCCAGCAAACTGTTTAGTGAATTTTACTTTTTCCTTCAATAGGTTAAGTTGCTTCTGAGCATCTTCTATACATGTATTCATATATTCCCGCTCATCCTGAGGGCGAGATTCTATTTGTTCTTTCTGCTCATCAATGATCATTTGTGCGGATTTAATTATACTGTCTGATTCTTTGTTCAATGCAAACCACTTTCTAAGAAGGTTATTATTGATTCCAGAGACATCATCTAAATCCGTCTCTAGAGCATTTTCATCTGTACCCGCCCAATCTTTTTGCTGGCAGCAATATAACAGTATAGCAATACCAGCCAGTATGTAAAACTTTGTTTTCATATAATTTCTTATTTAATTTCTCTTGTGATATTTTCAATTACAAAACAGTTTTATTCTTACTGCTTTTTCTGGTTTTCAATTCTTTGTCTTTGTTGTTTGCCAATTTGATAGTACTAGCAACAGGAAAATCTTCTGGTAAAATCGAAATTCTTTCTTCAATTACTTTACGAGTTTTTAATCCAACAGCAAAATGAATACTATTGGCTTCAACAATATCATTAACTTTGTCGTTTTTGAGCTTTTCTGTGGTTTGAGTAACACGAAATAAATTCACTGCCAATTCTGTATTTTCCATATGGTCGAGAATGTTTTCATTGGGATTAAGACCTCTAATCTCTCGTATGGCTTTTACATCCAGACCTCCATAAAGTCCTCTATATCCATGGTTTTGAAAAAAGGCATAATCTGCAGGGGTAACAATACCAGCTTTTCGTGCGGCTCCTGCTAGCTGAAGATTTCTCTTAGCCAGTTCTTTACGAAGAAAATATCTTCGCTCTTTTACTATTTTAAAATTTTTACTTTTTTGCTGTTGGTTCAATTCCTGCAGACGAGCTTGTGTTGCAAAATAGGCTTGTCCAAGCGCTACAGGTTTTAAAGCAGGATCTGCATTTTGAATTATAAGATAACAGCCATATCGTGATAATTTTGCATCATCCCCATTCCTTTGTAAATCACTCTCAACTGATTTTATTGCACTAAAATCTTTAAAATGTAATGCTGTCTCCTGACCTGTATTAATACAGGAAGCCTTTGCCTTATCCAACACTTCAATAAATGAACTATACCTGGAATACCCTAGCAATTTTGCAAGATCCTTGGCACTCCAATACTCATTACCAGCCTTATCTGTTTTTTTGAGTTTCTCAAATATCGATATGCTTTTGCTTTGTGATTTATTTGCTTTCATTGCACTTTTTATTTAAAATCTGAGATTATTTTCTAAACTTATTTTAAATCATCTTAGCTAGACTCTAAGACAGCAAATATCATTTAATATTTTAAGCAGAAAAATGATTTGTATCACCTTATAAAAAAACTATAAATATCAAAAGATGATCACAATCATTTTTAATTTTTACGTGTCCAACTATCTTTAAAATAAATTAAAAGCCATAAAAAGAGAGATTTAAAAGAAATGAAAATGGAAAAATATATTTTAAAGTTTAGTGAGATCGGAATTAACGATATTAATAAAGTAGGTGGCAAAAATGCTTCTCTGGGAGAGATGTACAATAATCTTAGTCCTCATGGTATTAGAGTTTCCAATGGTTTTGCCATAACAACAACTGCCTACAAAGATTTTATAGAATACAATCATTTAAGTTTTACTCTAAACGAATTAATGCAACTTTTGGATAAGAAAGACTTTATCAACTTAACTGAAATTGGTGAGAAAGCGAGAAAGCTGCTACTTGATGCAAAATTTCCCTTAGATCTTCAAACCGAAATTTCAGACGCCTACTCCTGTTTATGTGAAGACAAAGATCTGGCAGTTGCCGTTAGAAGCAGTGCCACTGCAGAAGATCTTGTCAATGCAAGCTTTGCTGGACAACACGATTCATTTCTAAATATTAAAGGTACAATGCCGCTGATTTATGCCGTAAAATGCTGTTTTGCGTCACTCTATACAGACAGAGCCATTAAATACAGATTTGACAAAGGTTTTGATCACGACAAAATATTTCTTTCTGTTGGTATTCAGCAAATGGTCCGCTCTGATTTAGCTTGTTCCGGTATCGGATTTACACTGGAACCCGAATCGGGATTCCTTGATGTGATTCATATTGCAGGGACCTGGGGTCTAGGTGAAACAATCGTACAAGGTATCGTAACTCCTGATGAATTTCTTGTATTTAAAAGATCCATTAAAAACAATAAAAAGGCTATTTTGCAGAAAAATCTCGGAGCAAAAAATAAGATGCTCATTTACAATGATAATTCTTCCGGTACTAATTCAACTGTTCTAAAAATTACGCCCCGAAAATGGTGCAACAAATTTGTCCTTGACGACTCCGAAATTGAAAAACTCGCCAGATGGGCCCTTATTATAGAAGAACATTATAATAAACCAATGGATTTTGAATGGGCGAAGGATGGCTTAAATGGAGAGCTTTATATTATTCAGGCCAGACCAGAAACGGTACATTCCCTCTTAAAACCACTATCAATTACTACTTATAAATTAGAAAAAAAAGGAGTAGCATTTGTTCAGGGCGAGGCTGTTGGAAACCGTATAATTTGTGGTGCTGCAAGAATTCTTGTATCGCCAAAAGACGCTTCAAAACTCCAAAGTGGAGAAATTCTGGTTACTAATTTTACCAGCCCGGATTGGGATCCTATCCTAAAAAAAGTGGCTGGAATCATTACCAATAAAGGCGGACGAACAAGTCATGCCTCTATAGTAGCCAGAGAAATGGGAACACCAGCCATTGTGGGAACCGGTAATGCCACTGAAATTATTAAAGATGGGGATCTTATTACCCTGAGCTGTGCAGAAGGAAAAACCGGTTATGTCTATAAAGGTAAATTAAAATACCTGCAAACAACTGTGCCACTCAACAAAATAAAGCTCCCTCAAAAACCAAAAGTACAGCTGATAGTTTCTGAACCCGAGAAAGCATTTGATTTATCATTTTATCCAAATGATGGCATAGGCTTACTCAGACTTGAATTTATTATAAGCCACAAAGTGAAGATACATCCTATGGCGCAGATTCATCCGGAAAAAGTACTTGATGCTGATCAAAGTTTAGCGATAGCAGCACTCACACAAAACTATAGTAGTAAGCCAAATTATCTCATCGAAAAACTCTCACAAGGTGTAGCCACAATAGCGGCAGCCTTTTATCCCAAAGAAGTCATCGTCAGAATGAGTGATTTTAAAAGCAATGAATATTCTCAACTTCTCGGAGGCTCTTTTTTTGAGCCTCACGAAGAAAATCCAATGCTTGGTTTTCGTGGCGCTTCCCGTTACTATCATGAAAAATATCGCGAAGGATTCAGGCTTGAATGTGAAGCGATGAAAATAGTTCGGGATGAAATGGGACTTACCAATGTAAAACTCATGATTCCATTTTGTCGTACGCCCGAAGAAGGAAAAAAAGTGATCGCTCTAATGGAAGAATACGGTTTAAAACAGCGTAATAATGGTCTTGAAATATATGTTATGGCAGAGCTTCCATCAAACATATTACTGGCTCAAGAGTTTGCTGAAATTTTTGATGGTTTTTCTATCGGTTCCAATGATCTAACACAGCTTACTTTAGGCATCGACAGAGATTCTGAATTAATTGCAGATCTTTTTGATGAACAAAATCCAGCTTCAAAACAATTCATACTCCAAATGATAAATACCGCTGTGAAAATGGGTAAGAAAATTGGCCTTTGCGGACAGGCGCCAAGTGATTCAGCAGATTTTACAAAATTTTTAGTTATGGCAGGAATCGATAGTATTTCTTTTAATGCTGATGCTCTAATAAATGGTATTAAAAATATCAATACATCAACACTTTCTCTAAAGTTCAAAAGAGGTGCTTCTATACATTAAGAGAACTTTTTGAATCATAAATTAAAGAATGAAACCAGTAGATAAAAACAACAAGACAAAACATTGATTATCAAAAACATTTCGCGATATTTGTTATACCAAAAATCGATTGTGAAATGAAAAACCAGGCACTTTTAAATGCAATTATTGAAAATGCAATCGATGGAATAATCACAATTAACCAAAAGGGAATTATTGAATCTATTAACCCTTCAGCATGTAGGCTTTTTTTGTATAATCAGGAAGAAGTTATTGGTAAAAACATTTCACTTTTAATGCCTTCTCCAGATAGAGAAAAACACGATTCTTACATACAAAACTACAAATCTTCAGGAATTCCACATATTATTGGACATGACAGGGATGTGCTTGGGAGGAAAAAAGACGGAAATATATTTCCTTTCAGACTTGGAGTAAGTGAAGTTAAATTTGAGGGAGAAAGAATTTTTGCAGGTTTCATTCATGATATGAGTCACCAAAAAGAAGCGGAAAACCGTTTAATGCAATACACTCAGCATTTAGAAGAATTAGTAAAAGACCGTACACAGACGTTAAACGAAACCATTGAAGCCTTAACCGCCACACAAGAAGAGGTGAGTAACACCCTGGAAAAAGAGAAAGAACTTAATAAAATTAAAAGCCGCCTCTTATCGATGGCCTCCCACGAATTTAGAACACCTTTGAGCACCATTCAGCTTTCCACTGCCCTACTACAGCGTTATGCAGAAAATATAGATAATCCAAAAATTGAAACCCATATTCGAAAAATCAAAAGTTCCGTTGTAAACCTCACTACAATTTTAAATGATTTTTTACTTCTTGAAAAAGCAGAATCGAATAAAATTACTCTGGAAATATCAACTTTTAATCTGCAGGATTTTATTAAAGAAATTATAGGAGAACTGAAGCTTCTCACAAAAAAGAAACAAAAGATAATTAGCATACCAAATACTGAAATTATTTTGGTAAAGCTGGACAAAAACTTACTCAAAAATTGTATCATTAATCTTGTATCCAATGCTATAAAATATTCAGGAGAGGAAACCCAAATCGAACTATCGACATCTATCGCGGATACTATGGTAATCATCAATGTAAAAGATAACGGCATTGGTATTCCTGAGGAAGATCATAAACATTTGTTTGAAGCTTTTTTCAGAGCGTATAATACAGGAAATATTCCCGGAACGGGTCTCGGACTCCATATTGTTTCACGCTATGTATCTCTAATGCATGGTACTATTTCATTTAAAAGCGCCATTGATAAAGGAACCTTATTCACAATTGAATTGCCACGTTATGACTAAAATACTTATCATTGAAGATAATGACAATATCAGAGAAAATGTTGTTGAAATACTTGAACTCTCCGGTTATGAGGTTTTTGCCTCGGCTAATGGAAAAACAGGAGTGGAAACAGCCCTTAAAATGTTGCCTGATCTTATACTATGTGATATTATGATGCCTGAACTTGATGGATATGGCGTTTTACATATTCTTCATAAACATCCTGAAACACAAGCAACACCTATTATATTTTTGACTGCCAAAGCGGAAAGAGCCGATATTCGTAAAGGAATGGAGCTTGGAGTTGATGATTATCTTACCAAGCCATTTGATGATATTGAACTCTTAAAGGCAGTAGAAGCCAGATTGAAGAAAAAAGAACTGCAACAACTTTTTTATGGACAGAGTGCTGAAAACCTCAACGCAGTTATTTCTAAAGAAGACGGACTCGTAAAACTAAAAGAAATCATGCTTGATCGCAGTACGCGACATTATAAAAAAAATCAATATATACATTACGAAGGTGATCATATAACCGGAATTTACTACATTATAAGTGGGAAAGTCAAAACCGTAAAACTTACTCAGGAAGGACGTGAACTTATCACCGGTGTTTATAAAGAAAATGATTATCTGGATATCAGTATGTTGTTTTCGAATGATACTTATAACGATACAACTATTGCACTCGAAGAAACCGTATTAAGCTTTTTGCCAACAGAACAGCTTGATAAACTACTTTTTCTGTATCCTGATGTAGGGACAAAATTCATTAAAATTCTCGCAAATAATGTGAGAGAAAAAGAAGAACGATTACTACAGATTGCCTTTATGTCAGTACGAAAAAGAATTGCAAAAGACATTGTACAATTACTCCAACAGCATAGTACTGACGGATGCAGTATTAAATTTTCCAGAGATGATCTTGCAGCATTTTCCGGAACTTCGCCTGAAACTGTAAGCCGTACCCTAAGTGATTTTAAGGAAGAAGGCTTAATTGAAAAAACAACGAGTACCATTCATGTACTTAATTTAGAAAAGCTTAGTAAAATAAGATACTAATTCTTTAATGTGATCAATATCAATTTATCAAATGACTTTAATCATACAATGTCTTGATAATCTGCTGTAATTTTGGTTAAACAATTCAACAAATGTTTAATTTAAATTTTAGAATATCATGACAACACTAGCACCAACCAAGAAAAACGTTTCTCTATCAAACGTTTTTGATGATTTTTTTAATGATGATTTTCTGAACATGCCATCATTTTTTGCTTTTACAAATCAAAAAGGAGCTTTTATGCCCAATGTTAATGTTATTGAAAATACCGAAAATTTTGAAATTGAACTTACAGCGCCCGGGCTTGAGAATAAAGATTTCAAAGCAGAGGTTAAAAATGGAGTCTTAACTATCAGCGCAGAAAAAGAAGAAGAAATCAAAGAGGAAGACAAAAATTTTAGAAAAAGAGAATTCTCTTATAGCTCCTTCAGCCGTTCTTTCGTTTTACCAGATAATGTGACGGCTGATAAAATTGATGCTAATTATAAAAATGGCATTTTAAAGCTGACATTACCCAAAAAGAACAGCAGTCCTAAAACTCCTGCAAAACAAATTAAAATAGGATAAACCAAAAAAATAAGATGTGCTTATAAAAGATATTTTGTGAGCACATTTTATTTCCTATTTTGATTAAATAATCAAAATCTGCCGTAATACTGAATAACATGAAAGTAATTAAGCACTCAGGACATGTTGTACCCTTCGATATTGAAAAATTAAAACTTTCTCTTCAAAAATCAGGAGCTGCTCCAGATATTATCAAAGAATCCCTTGTACAGATACAGAATCAAATGTATGAAGGCATAACCACCAAGCAAATATACAAGCTGGCATTTGCGATATTAAAAAAAGCATCAAACGCACATGCCGCACGATATAACCTACGCTACGCATTACAAATGCTTGGGCCGGCGGGCTTTTTCTTTGAAAAATTCATATCCAGAATTTATGCCGCCGAAGGTTATAAAACAAGGACAAATCTCACCTTGCAGGGAAAATGTGTATCGCATGAAGTAGATGTTGCACTGAAAAAAGAGAATAAAGTCTGGATGGTCGAATGTAAATTCCACAGTAGCAGAGAAGGCGCTTCAGATGTAAAAGTGCCGATGTATATTCTTTCCCGGTTTAATGACCTCAAATCAAAGCACCATACTATTTTTAGCGGAAGCGAGAACATCGATTCCTGTATACTAGTAACTAACAACCGATTTACTAAAGATGCTGAGAATTTTGCCATTTGCAGCGGGATAACGCTTTTAAGCTGGGACTATCCTAAAAACAACAGCATCAAAAATAAAATAGATAAAGAAGGACTCTACCCTATTACCTGCCTCACTACGCTTTCAATGGTTGAAAAAGAAAAATTGCTTATTTTGGATCAAATACTTGTAAAAGATCTTATTAATGATTCGAAAAGCCTTTATAAAATAGGAATTAGTGAAAACAGAATTCGAAATGTACTAAAAGAAGCTTCACAAATTTGTAAACTTATTTAAAATGAAAGTAAAATTTATTGGAGGCGCCGGAACTGTAACAGGCTCAAAGACACTCATAGAAAGTAATGGCATTAGAATATTGATTGATTGTGGACTTTTTCAAGGCCTTAAAGCTCTTAGGCAACTTAACTGGAAGCCCTTACCGGTTTTGCCTTCTACAATAGATTATGTGCTTCTTACCCACGGTCACCTGGATCATTGCGGATGGCTTCCAAGACTCGTTGCACAGGGATTCACAGGTAAAATATACTGCACCTCTCCTACTAGATAGGTGGCTAAACTTGTTCTTTTAGACAGTGCTAAAATTCAGGAAGAAGAAGCCAACAAAGCCAACAAAGAACATTATTCTAAACATGAAAAGGCTGAACCACTCTATACTTTGGAGCAAGCTGAAGCTGTTCTTCCCTATTTTAAAATCGTACAACCAGATATTTCAACAGACATTGCTGCTGATATTACTGCTACATATACTGGTGCAGGACATATTATTGGTGCCTGCACTATTACACTAATACTTGAAGGCAAAACTTTGGTTTTTTCTGGAGATATTGGACGCGATGACGATGTCTTGATGTTTGCGCCAACAAAACCCATACTAGGAGATTATCTTTTTTTAGAAAGTACTTATGGTAACCGTATTCATCCGGATCTGGATGCAAAAAAAGAGCTTGAAAACTATATCAATACCACTATAGAACAAAAAGGAACTGTTATTATTCCAGGATTTGCCGTTGAAAGAGCACAATCCATAATGTATTTGATATGGCAACTTAAAACAGAGGGCAGAATTCCAAATGTTCCTTATATTCTGGATACACCGATGGGCGCCAGTGTCCTGGATGTTTTTTTACAGAATATGCAATGGCACAAACTCTCTGCCGATGACTGTCATGAAATGTGCAAAATGTTTAAAATAGTTTCTGAATATGAACAGACTATGCGAATAGTTGAAGATCCTCAGCCGAAGGTAATCATTGCCGCAAGCGGAATGGCCACAGGAGGCCGCGTATTATCCTATTTCGAGCATTATATAGGCCTGGAGAAAGCTACTGTTGTAATGGTCGGCTATCAGGCAGAGGGCACTCGTGGAAGAAGGCTTCTTGAAGGTGCCGATGAAATTAAAATATACGGGCACTACTATAACGTCGAAGCTAAAATAGTCCAGATTGAAGGACTCTCTGCTCACGGCGATCAGCAAGATCTTGTAAACTGGCTTTCAGCTCTTAAAAATGTTCCCAAATGTATTTACTTAGTACATGGAGAAAATCTTCCGGCAGATGAACTTCGAATTAAAATTCAGGATCGATATGGTTATAACTGCAGTGTTCCGCTTATAGGAAGCGAGGTAGAAATCTAGAAGATTTTTTATTTCCTTCTAAAATATTTTGGAACCTCAAACCATAATACCGATACTGATCCTGCCAGTACACATACAAGGAGCTGAAAAACTGTAGGCATTTCAAAATTAAATAAAGAACGTAAAAAGGGTACTGCAAATAGCAGTATAACCAAAAGCACCGTAATGCCTATTAAAAGAGAAACCATGAAATTTTTATATTGAAGTGTTACCCATAATGAATAATAAAAAGATCGGTTTACCAATGTGAGCACAACATTGGCCGCAATCAAAGTCAAAAAAACCATACTTCGCGTACTGTTTTCATTCCATTGATTGTATACTGACCACTGATATATACCTAGTACTCCTATAGTAATAACAACTCCCTGCAAAATACTTGTTATCAATTCTTTTGTCTTGAAAAAAGTAGAGGTCAATCCTCTTGGTCCTCTTTGCATGGTATCGGCTTCAGTAGGTTAATTCTCATAGAGTATTGAACAGGTTGGTCCCATAATAAGTTCGAGCAGAATTACATGCAGCGGACTGAAAATATTGGGATAAATCCATCCTAAAGCAAGCGGAATAAAAACGATCAGAACTATAGGTATATGTATTGATATAATATATTGAATTGCCTTTTTCAGATTCGTATAAATTCTCCTTCCCATTGCTACGGCCTCTACCATTTTAGAAAGATCATCCTCTACCAGAATAAGTGAGGCAGCATCTTTTGCAATAGCCGTTCCTTTCTTTCCCATGGAAATGCCTATGTGAGCTGCCTTAAGAGAAGGTCCATCATTGACGCCATCTCCGATCATAGCTACAATTTGTCCACTTGCTTTGAGAGCCTTGACAATTCTTAGTTTGGCTTCGGGAAACATTCGGCAAAACAAATTGATATCCATTACTTTACTTTGTAATTCTGCATTGTTTAGTTTCATAAGTTCATCACCTGTAATGGATTTTTCTAATCCCTTAAAACCGATTTGCTGAGCAATTGCGTTTGTTGTACGGGCATTATCTCCGGTAATAATCTTTACTCCTATTCCGGCTTGGTAAAAAGACTGCAGTACCTGCGAAATATTTTCCTTAGGTGGATCATAGAAAGCAACCAGACCTTTAAATACAAAAGGAATTTCCTGCTGTGTTTGAGGATACCTATTTCCTTCCAAAAGACCTTGGGCAACACCAAGAACCCTGTAGCCTTTTCCGGTTAGTTTATCCATAGCCAATAGTACGATTTCTTTTTCCTTAGTTGTAAGATGGCAAACTTCAAAAATTGCTTCAGGTGCTCCTTTTGCAGCAATAATTCGATTTCCTCCATCATCTTCAAAAATATGAGTCATCATGGGCGTCCTACCTGATAATGGATATTCATGGATCATTTTAAAGTTAGCTGTAAAATCGTTAGCTGTAAACTTTTTATAAGTAGTATGAAGAGCAATTTCCATCGGATCAAAAGGTATGGGTTCACTGGCCCACATCGCAGTTGTTATAAGATCCTCGGTTTCTTTTGATTCTCTAAAAGTGCTAACATCGGTCTCTAACCCTGATGGCAAATAAAGACCCGCTAACTCCATTTTATTCTGAGTTATGGTTCCCGTTTTATCTGTACAGATAATGGTGGCACTTCCCAGTGTTTCAACTGTTTTCATTTGTTTGACTACAATGCCCATTTTCATTAACCTGCGTGCTCCCAGTGCCATAAATGTTGTAAAAGCAACCGGTATCTCCTCTGGTAATATACTCATTGCTAAAGTAAGCGCTACCAAAAGGCTTCCCAGAATATTACCCATTCTGGAATAATTGATAGCCCATACCAGAATAAAAACCAGAACTCCAACAAAAATCATCTTTTTTATAAAATTCCCAATCTGAAGTTCTAATGGTGTCTTTTCTTGGGAAATAGCTTCGAGACTGCTCCCTATTTTTCCTAATCTTGTTTGGTTTCCTATCTCTGTAACTTTAATAATTGCCAATCCACCGACGATGGTAGTTCCCGAAAACACTTTATTATCTTCTTTTTCTTTATCTTTAAAAACACTCATCGACTCCCCGGTGAGTATCGATTCGTTTACTGAAAAATCATTTGAACTCATGATAACTCCGTCAGCAGGGACCAATCCCCCTTCCTCTACCATTACCAGGTCATTAACGACAATATCTTGTGTTTTAATATTTTGCTGTTTACCCTCACGAATAACTTTGCACAAAGGCTGTGTAAATTCCTGTAATTTTGCCAAAGCATTTTGGCTTCTCTTTTCCTGATAAAGTGATATTGCCGCTATCAATAAAATTGAAACAGTAAGAAACACTGCGTCGCTATATTGCCTATTGATAAAGTAAATTCCGGCAGCAACGAGTAATAAAAGAATCATTGGTTCTGCAAAGATGCTTTTTAGAAAAGCTAAGAACCTGTTCTCTTTTTTGTAATTATACTTATTGATTCCATATTCTGCTCTAAAGTCAAGTACTTCTTCAATATTTAATCCCTGTAATTCTGGTTCCTTATTATTCATAGCTTGTACATAAATTAGCATCGCCGTATAATATCTTAAAGATACAAAATAAGTTTTGCTTTAAACAGCGGCTTCAAGTATTGAAAAAGTATAGCTTTTTTATTCCAGACTAACCGATGGAAAGATATGCATTCGGACTTTTAAGGCCTTTAAAACCAAAGAATGTTCTTTACAAATTGAGAAAATTTTCAATGTTTTGTTGATCATTTTACGTTCCTCAATAACGGCCATAGGTCTTAGTACAATATCGGTTATCTCTGAAAATTCATCTGATAGTACTATAGACGCACGGGCGCTACTTTTGAATCTTTTAAATTTTAATCCTTTATTTCTGGCTGTGTTAAAAAATGCAGTCATATAGGAACTTTCTACGGCGGCGAGAAATAGATGCTCTGCTGACCACGCATCTTCATCGAGATTTTTTAAACAGGAATAAGATGACACTTGGATATCATTATTAAAGATAACGGCACTTACTTTTGCAGTTCCATTTAGCTGACATTCCAAATCTACCTGATATTCCTGTGAAGTTTTCATAATTACTAAATTAGTTAGTTCTTCATTAGTAATAAATGATATCCAACATATCTTTTATCTGGCACTAAATTAAAACTTAAAACAGAAGTGCTAAAAGTCATTATTATAAATGATTCAGATCATTTTTATTCTTTATTCTTTAATGCAATTTTACATACTAAAAGGAATTAACGGTAAATTTTAGATTTAAGAGTTGCACAAGTTTCTAATTTCTAAAAACCTAATAAATCTTATACTAACTAAAAAAATGACAGCCATGGAAAATCAACAATTATTCGTAGCACATTATAAATCACTGCAGCAAGCTGAGGATGCAATCAAAAAATTAAAAAAAAGTGGTTACGATATTACAAAACTTTCAATAATTGGTAAAGATTGCTATACGGAACAAAATGTTCTTGGATACTTTAATATTTACGATAAAATGGAAAAATGGAGTACTACCGGATTATTTGCCATAGGGCTCTGCGGGTTATTGTTTGGATTACTTTTTATTTTCAACCTCACTGCCAATCTTCCCTACTTTAGAATACCCATCATATATGCCTGTGTCGCCGTACTTTTAGGAGCTACTTTGCCATTAATAGGTATGGGATTTTCAAAAGATAAAACCATAAAATATAAAACTGAAGTAAAAGCCCGTAAATATGTGCTGCTTGCTCAGGAAACAAATGCCAACATTGAAATTATGAGAACCACACTTAATACTCATATTCCTAAAGAAAATTCAATAGAGGAAAAAGAGAACCGCGCTCTATTAGAGAACGAAGCTTTTCACCTCTAACAAATAAAACACTATAAACTCAAATTAGGCAACTATCTAAATGAAAATGATATGAAAACAAATGAAGAATTACAAAGAGATGTTCAAGACGCCATTAAATGGGAACCACAGCTGCATGCCGCAGAAATTGGAGTAACTGCAAAAGATGGTGTAGTAACCCTAATGGGAACTGTAGACGCCTATTATAAAAAAATTGAAGCTGAAAATGCCGCCAAAAATGTTGATGGCGTCAAAGCAGTTGTTGAAGAAATTGAAATCAAATATTCCAGCAATACCAAGTCTGATGAAGATATTGCCAACGATGCCTTAAAGGCTCTGACAGATAACTGGAATGTACCTCAGGAAAAGATTCAGATTAAAGTTGAAAAAGGCTGGGTCACTCTTGAGGGGCAGGTAACCTGGAATTATCAAAAAGAAGCCGCCAATAAGTCCGTCGGCCATCTTACAGGTGTGAAAGGCGTAACAAACCGTATCAAAATAAAATCTGAAATACAGGATGAAATTGAGAAAAAAAATATTGTAAAAGCCTTAGAAAGCAACTGGACACTGCACTCTGAGAACATATTCGTTAAAGTCGATGGTACAACCGTGACATTGACAGGAGCTGTTTCTTAGCTTTTTCAAAAAGATCTTGCAGAAAAAATAGTGTGGAAAACCCCGGGAATCTGGTGCGTCAATAATCAGCTTGTTGTGCAACATAAGTATGCCATATCAGAATAACTTTAAAAGGGAGATGAAATTCTCCCTTTTATTACAGTTGTTAAAACGCGTATAGAGGTTTCATTTTAACAGTTTTTCCTGAAAATTACATTAAATAAAAAATCATAAAAACTAATTACAACCTTAATGGCAATTATAGCAATCACAGCCCTAATTCTGATTAGTACAAAATCCAAAATCCAAAAAAAACTAACCCCTAAATAGCAGCACCATAGAACCAAGCTGGATCATATTAACATTTCTGAGCATCGTCATTTTAATTGTGATGATTTACATCTTTATACAAAACAATAAAGATCGCAACTAATATGAAAAAGATTTAAACACACTTTCAAATTTCCATGAAGAAGAATCTGAAGTAAATGACTTAGATAAATTTTGATTTTTTATACTGTAAATATTTAAAAATATGAAAACTACAATACTGTATGTTCTGTTTCTCATCACGACGGCTCTTACGCTAATAAATCGTTATACTTCTTTTTATATCAATAATTCAATACTTCATTTTATCATCCTTTTTATTGCAGCTTTGACTTTTGTATTTATTATCGGCCAGCTAGTTGGAAAATTAAAAAAGACAAAATCACAGTTACTGGTATTCATTATAGTTGGAGTTTTATGTTTTATTAAATCCTTCCTTACCTGGGGTGGTGACTGGAAAACACAAACAATTTTATACAAGAACTTGACGAATGATAATAAGAATATAGAGCTTCAAATGCGGGGGGATCGCTTTTCATTCGGATATAAAAAACGCGTTGTAAACAGGTTAAAATTATTTCCCGGATTTGACTGGACTACTGATATTGATACCACGACAATCGATCACAAACACTGGAAAAAAATGAATCTTTATGTTAATGAAATGAAGTTTGCTTCAAAATAATAATAAACTGAATTTGTCATTAATTAAAATAATTGGGCCTTCGGACCCGATCTAAAAATCTAGAAAGCATGAAAAAAATACTTGTTACAACCGACTTATCTCATAGCTCCAAAGTAGCCGTACGTTTTGTTATTCAGCTGGCATCTCAAATAGGTTATGAACTTACATTTCTATATGTAAATACGTCATTTATTATTGATCCCTTTTCAGCTGTTACTTTTGTAGGTCTTCCGGAGCCAGATAACAAAAAACAGGAGCAAGCTCTTATAAAATTTGTACATACACTCTACAGACAAACCAACAAACAGCCAGGTAAAACAACTTATATTGCGGAAAATAAACTTGATGTAAGCGAAGCCATTCTAAATTGTGCCAAAAGAATTAAAGCCGATTATATCTGTATGAGTACAAGAGGCGGTGGTCTTGTAAATAAGCTATTGGGAAGTCATACTACCAGAATCTTACATGACTCTCCGATCCCACTTCTGGTTGTTCCAAGACATTACAGAATAAAAAAATTAAGTACTATTTTATACCCGTCAGATTTAGAAAAAATAGAAACTGAACTGCCGTTGATTAAAAAATTTGGCTCCTCGTTTGATGCTTCGATCGCTGTTTACCATTATGATTATTTTACAGAGGAGGAAGAAGTCAACAAAAAACTCAATAAAATAGAGCATAAATTTAAGTCTGACAAAGTATCTTTTCATTTCAAAAAATTAAATCCTGAAGTATCTTTATTACGACACTTACAAATTGATATTATGACAATCAAACCATCTATCATAACCATATTTGCCAAAGAAAACCGAAACTGGCTGGAGCAATTATTTCAACCACTTAAAACTTCTGAAAAAGGTTTTAATACCAGAACCCCGATGCTTGTATTTAAAAAATAAGAATTGGCAGGAAAATCAGATATACGATTTAACCTGCCAATACTTTATATCTTAAACAATCCTACTTTTTCGTAATAGCGGTAGTATCTTTAATGGTTCACAATCTTTGAATATTACTTTTAAAAATCCTCTTTATTTTCAATCAAGGTTGAAATCATAATCTTATACTGTTATAAAATTTGGGTAATCAAAAAACAATTACAATGAAAAGAAGTATCTGGTTCATTATAGTATTATCTGTTTTTTTAGTTCAATGCTCTAGCTTAAGTATAATTAGTTCATGGCAGGCCTCTGAGAAGCTAAATGTAAAAACTGGTCGTATCGTCGTAGTTGGATTGATAAAAGAATCAGACCAATCGCTTCAGTGGCAAATGGAAAATCACCTTGCTGACGACCTTTGCAATCTTGGTTATGATGCCATTCCATCTATTGAACTTTATGGCTTTGAAGCATTTAAAGGAAAAGATGAAAAAGAGATTTTAAAACAATTAGAGCAAGATGATATAGCTGCCGTTTTAACGATTGTATTGCTTAATAAACAAAAAGAAAAGTACTATTCTCTAAAAAGTATGTATGATTTGACAGACTCATATAATGATAATGACTTCTCTATTTAATATAACGCTATTTACACCAAAATCTACCAGGAAGGATATTATGTCAATGATACCTATTATTTTTGGGAAAGTAATCTATTTACAATGCCAGATAAAAAATTAGAATATTCCGTACAGACACAATCCTTTAATCCCCTAAACACAAAAAGTCTTGCACATGCGTATGGAAAACTAATTATACAGGATATGCTCAGCAATAATATAATTTATAATGGTCATAAACAGAAACAATAGAGCTATTCGGCTTAAAAAAGATTTCAAAAGACTAAAATTTTAAATTACAAATGTAAAATGAAAAGTTAAAGATCTTAAATCCATTGACTGGAAATAGGCTGAAATTTTGGTTTTAATCCATAATTTTTAATGCTATGCTCAATTATAAAAAGCCTTGCCTGTTCAATATCATCTGTAATCACGAATAACTTCGAATCAGCATCATTAATGGTTCACTCACTTTTCATTAGATTAATATGGTCAATGAGCGCTTTATGATATTGTGTATTGAAAATTATTATTGGAAAATTTTTAATCTTGCCTGTCTGTATAAGTGTAAGCGCTTCAAAATATTCATCTAATGTCCCAAAACCTCC
Organism: Flavobacterium hydrocarbonoxydans; assembly: GCF_009789235.1. GTDB lineage: Bacteria > Bacteroidota > Bacteroidia > Flavobacteriales > Flavobacteriaceae > Flavobacterium > Flavobacterium hydrocarbonoxydans. The sequence continues at coordinate 231,665 of NZ_WSTB01000001.1, forward strand.
GGGCATAACTACAAAGGCAAAAGAATATTTTACCAAAAGTATTTTACGAATAAAAAAATGTTTTGTCTCTACCCATTTATCGAGATAAGAATTAGGCATTTGATCAACCGGCAGTTTAATATTACACCCAACAGACTTCCCATACACTTCTTTTGCTCCGCGATTAGCGGCTTCCATAAGACCTGGCCCTCCGCCTGTCATTATTGTAAAACCCAGTTTCGCAAATTCACCTGCAGCTCTTTTGGTAAATTCATAATAAACATGATCTTCCTTAAAACGGGAAGAGCCAAAAAAAGTAATGCAGGCACCAATATAATACAGTTTACGAAAGCATCTTATCAGTTCCCATACAATAATAATTATAAATTTCAGTTCAGCAAATCTTGACTGCGGCCCTTCTAAAAACTTAATTTCTGACTTATCACTTTGAGTTTTTCGCTCTGCCATAATTTCAATCGATTTATTATTAACACAAATAAGGCTGTTCAAGGTTCACTTTTAAATGATTGATAACTTTTATTACTCCAGGCGTTTTATACGCAATCCTTTCCGCTTCTTCTTTTTGAAAAATTGACCCAACCATTCCAGATAACTGCACAGTTGCGCCAGCAACCTCAACATCAATCTTATCTGTATCAAACGCCCAATGTCTTTGTAATGCCTTTTCCAGTAATTCTTTCTCTACCTGATCGAATACTTCCCTTTTTAGTTTAATGTTATTGGTAACTTCCCTTACCCCCTTCTGGTTTTTAATTAATTCCAGAGCGTACTCTCTTTGAAAATTCCATGGTAAAATACCCTCTGCCGTGACACAGCCTTTTTCTACAATAATACTAACCATATTTTGTGGAACGATCTGATTGTCTTTCAATTTTGCAACAATTTGAGTTGCAATTTCCTGGTCAGAGGTATAGGAATTTTTTCCAAGTACAACCTGAATTTCATCGACAATTGCCGCTACACCCTTAATTTTTTTTGCAGCATGAAGCGCTTCTGTCTTTTTAACAAGCAAATCAACATTTCCCGTAAGGGTCACCACGCCGTCTTTTACGATAACACCAATCTCGGCTGCATGCAGCAAAGGCTCAAATTTAAGAGCTTCCTGAATTTCTCTTTGCAAAATATCATTACTTTTCATATTTTTTTTATTTAAGGTTTGTATAAATCAATCAAATTCGACTAAAAGCTCATTATCTACATACCATACACCAGGCGTATTCCATGCAATTCTTTCTGCTTCCTCTTTCTGAAATAGTGAACTCACAATACCACTGAGAGTAATAGTTTTATTATCGACTCTAACTCGTATATTATCAATATCGAGCAACCAGCTGCGACGAAGCGCTTTTTCAACGAACTCCTTTTCTAGTTCATTTTTTATTTCGGCCTCAATTTTTATTTTATCAATTACTCCCCTAACACCTTCTAAATAACGAATAGCATTCTCTGCTGCTTTTCTTTGAAAATTCCAGTGCAAAATCCCTTCAAGTGTTACCCATCCATTCTCTACTGTTACTTTGAGCAGATGGTCAGGAACGGCCCAGTTTTCACGCAATACCTTAACAACTGATGCAGCTATATCGGTATCACTTTTAATTGCTGAAAAATATAAATCAACTTTTACATCGTCGACAACTGCTTTTACACCAGCAATATTTTTAACAGTTTGCTCCGCCTCTTTTTTCTGCGTATAATTATCTACCGTACCTCTAAGGGTTACAATACCATCATTAACGCTAACATCTATGTCGTTAGAATTTAAAATAGGCTCCCATTTGATTGCTTCTTTTACTTCTTTAAGTAAAACATCATTATTTTTTTTCATGGCAAAAAAATTTAAAAATTATAGCTTTGAATGATAATAAACAAAGCATTATCCTTTTTTATAGTTAGGTAAAATTCAAAAAAGCAGATTGGAAAACAAATGATCCCCATCAATCTCAAAAGTGATGTAAGTCATTATCCGTAAATAAGAGATTTAATACATTTACCCGAAGAAGTAAGACAATATTAAAAATAAATAGACCCTCAGTGGCCACTCCAATAGCGGTTATGGGAATTAAAGCAGGACTGTTTCTAATTGATGAGATTCCGGATCTATATTGTATGATCATCGACGACAACAATAAAATTTACACTTCAAAAAACATCAACCTGAAATGAAAAAGCCAAAAACAAATAGCTTCTTTTTAAGGGGTGATAAAAAGTACCATCAAATTCAATTTGACGATTTACTGTTTATAGAAGCTTATGGACATTACTGTAAAGTATATCTAAAAAATGACATGATTATAAGTCATCAGAAAATTTCAGATTTTGAACAGCTTCTTCCAAAATTTAATTTTATAAGAACCCATAAATCTTTTATTGTTGCAAAAGATAAAATTAAACAGATCGAAGGTAACAGAATATTAATTGATAAATACAAAGTACCTATTGGACAAACTTATAAAGAAAACATTATGATGCTTTTATAATTTTGAATTTAATAACCCATTTACATTCATCTTATATAGTTTCCCAATAGGAATTGTAAAATCACTGATTTTGATCCTGTTTCCTTCCACACTTTTAATATGTTTAATGGCAACAGCAAAGGATTTATGTACCTGCAAAAAATCATTTTTAGGCAGTAATTCCATTAAATCAGAGAGTTTTTCTCTAACAAGTATTGCATTGTCATTTTTGGTAATTACTTTAACGTAGTTTCCTGATGCTTCGACATATAAGATCATACCAATAAAAATCTGTATGTGTTTTTTATCTGCACGTAAAAAAAGGCTTCTTGAATATTCATCCTCCACAGGATTAATACTTACTTTAGAAGTCAAACTGGAAATTTTGTTTATCGCTTTTAAAAAACGCTCAAAACCAAATGGTTTTAAGAGGTAGTCAATAATATTTAGTTCATAACCTTCAATTGCGTACTCCTGGTAAGCTGTCGTAACAATAATTTTGGGAGGAGATGCCAGTGTTTTTAAAAAATCAAATCCTTTTAATTTGGGCATATTTAGATCTAAGAAAATTAAATCTACCGTATGATCTCTTAAATAATCCAGAGCCTCTAAGGCATCATAACAATTCTTTTTTAACTGCATATTGGGAAGCATATTACAATACTCCTCAATAATAGTATGCGCTATATGCTCATCATCTATAATTAAATACCTGATCATTATAATTTTAAAATTAAAAGTGCTTTGTATATAGTATTCTTTTTTGAAACTAAAAACTCATGCTTTTTTGGATAAGCCAATTCTAATCTTCTTTTCAAATTCTTAATACCGATACCAGATGACTGATTTACTAAATCCTTATCATAGTTATTCTCTACTTTAAAAGATATAGTATTATTATTTGAACTAAGTTTAATAGTAACAAATGCATTTTCTCTTAAATTTTCGACACCGTGTTTAAATGCATTCTCCAAAAGCATTATATAAAGTAAAGGAATTATTTTAAGCTGATCATCCTCCACAGTAGTTTCAAAATTTACGTTTATCTTTTTGTGATAACGTAAAGTATGCAAGTCGATGTAGTTTTTTAAATAGGCAATTTCCTCTCCTATCGTAACAAAATCTTTCTGGCCTTCATAAATACTATAACGCATCATATCTGAAAGTTTCAAAATTAACTCCTGTGCTTTTTTTTGATCCTTTGCCACCCAGCCGTACAAATTATTGAGTATATTAAAAAAGAAATGGGGATTTACCTGATTCTGCAGATGCAGCAGTTCCATTTTCCCGTTTTCGTTTTTTAATTTAATAATAAACAAAATTTGTTTTACCAGCCAATAAATACCAAAGCAAAATAATGCCAGATAAAGCAGGAAATAAAAACTGATAATCGGAATGCTGACTTTTGGACTATAGTTTTCAAAAAGTACTACAGAATCCTTATTCGAGGTAATTACTATAAAAAATATTACCACTATTGGGACTGCTGCTAAAACTAAAGCAATTGCCCCGATGATATTCCTCTTGTTATTGTTAGTTGTTAAAATCATAATCACAAATGTAAATTAATAAAAATTATTGATAAAATTAAGTTGACAAACGATCCATACAGCCCTTTCAACGGCCACAAATAAGTGATGAAAACACTTTATGAGCACCCTGTATATTTTTATCACAAAACAGACCGGTTCATCACATTTACTTTATTGATATCAGCTAAGAAAATATGTTTGTTTAAAATTTAAATTCAAACAAATGAACAGTCTTAGTATTTCCAATCTCTCCAAAACCTATTCTAATGGTGTAAACGCACTGCAAAACATAACGCTGGATATTCCGGTAGGCATGTTTGGTCTTTTGGGTCCCAATGGTGCAGGAAAATCAACTTTAATGAGAACAATCGCCACATTACAAGAGGCAGACTCCGGCAGCGTGAAACTCGGAGATATAGATGCCCTTACGCAGAAACATGAACTAAGAAAAGTATTGGGATACCTGCCCCAGCAATTTGGTTTGTACCCTAAAATTTCCGCTGAAGTCCTCCTGCACCACTTAGCGGTGTTAAAAGGAATTACTAAGCAAAAAGAACGCCGCGAAATAGTGAATGCACTTTTACATAAGACTAATTTATATGAGGTAAAAAACCAAAACCTCAGCGGATTTTCAGGCGGAATGAAACAGCGTTTTGGCATCGCGCAGGCATTACTCAATAACCCAAAATTACTTATTGTTGATGAGCCTACTGCCGGACTCGATCCTGTTGAAAGAAACCGGTTTTATAACATCTTAAGCGAGCTTAGTGAAAACACAGTGGTAATACTATCAACGCATATCGTGGATGATGTAAAGGAATTGTGCACCAACATGGCCATCATCAATAAGGGAGAAGTACTTCTTAAAGGGAATCCTTTGGAACTAATAAACCAGACTGAAGGAAAAATATATCAAAAAACAATTCATAAAAATGAATTGGAAGAGTATAAGAAAGAATATAAAGTAATTGCAGAAAAATTATTTCTTGGAAAACCTATAATTCATGTCATAAGTGAAAACAATCCCGAGAATGGTTTTATCTCAGTAAATGCTGGTTTAGAAGATGTGTACTTTTCGCAGATTCTTGCCAGTTCTAAAAAGAAACTTTAATTCTCCTGAATACTTAATCAAGTAAAATTTTCTATTCTAATCTATTAAAATTAACGATTAACCATGTGGTACGACATATTTAAATTCGAAATCCAATACAGAATAAAACGCCCTGACACCTATATCTTTTTTATTTTTATATTTTTCTTTTCCCTTGCGGGTGTGGACTTTGTCTTTCAAGGGATTGATATGGGTTCCGTAAAAACAAATGCGCCTATAGTTATAGCAAAAGCAATGGCTGCTGTTACCGCAATTTTAATGATGGTGACTTCTTTAATTATGGGTGTTTCAGTATTGCGGGACTATCAATACAATATAGAATCTCTATTATTTGTTAATCCAATCCAAAAGCGGGATTATTTATTAGGCCGGTTTCTAGGCTCTTTTGCAGTATTATTGTTTGTATTTACAGGGCTTTTATTAGGATTTACCCTTGGGGAATTTATGCCTTGGCGTTATCCGGAAAATTTAATGCCTTTTAACTTTTTAGCTTATCTGCAGCCCTTTATAATTGTAGTGCTGCCCATGCTGTTTTTTGGATCGGCATTGTTTTTTGTTAGTGGCGCTTTAAGCAGAAACTTAATGGTAGTCTATACACAGGGAGTACTTCTTTTTGTTCCCTTTCTATTGACAAAATCTATAAAGAACGATTTCCTGCAAGCCCTTTTAGATCCTTTTTCCCTGACAACGCTCACTGATATGAATGCCTTGTTTACAACAGCAGAACGCAATTCAACGCTTGTTCCTTTTACTGGTGTGCTTCTATACAATAAATTATTCTGGGTTTTTCTAGGAATGCTTATTTTAATAGTAGGGTACTTCAAGTTTAATTTTAGTACAGCAAAAAACAAAAAACCTAAAGAGAAAAAAATAAAGACTATCCATGACTTAACTACTGCCGCTAACGAGAATCTCAAAATCCCCATAGTATTAATACAGTATAATTTTAAATCACAATTTGTTCAGCTATTACAACTTACATGGTTTTATTTTATATCCATTTGTAAGCAGGTATCGTTCTGGGCTATTATCATCTGTGCATTGATTATCATTTTAATAAACTCTATTAATCTGAATATTACATATGATGTTGCCAGTTATCCTACAACCTATCTTGTTATAAAAGAATTAAAAGAATTATCTCTATATTTTTTTGTAATAATACTGATCTTCTATTCTGGCGAGCTCATTTGGAAAGAAAGAGAAATTAAGCTGGATTTAATCTATGACGCAACATCCATATCGGGTATTATAAGCTTGCTGAGCAAATTCCTGGGCCTTTTATTGATTTACATCGTATTGATACTCTCACTAATTATATTTGGAATTACCTTTCAAACGGTAAATGGCTGGTATCACTATGAACTGGATGTTTATTTCTATGGTTTTTTTATTGAGTTTTTTCCTTTTCTGGTTTTATACACCTTTATATCTTTTTTCTTTCAGGCGCTAACAAATAATAAATTCATAGGCTTTATTTTAGTAATGGTTTTTGTTATCCTAAATACTGTTTCGGAATTCTTTGGTTTCGAGCACGATCTTTACAAATTTGGCGGGAGTGGTTTGGATTCCTATTCAGACATGAATGGTTACGGTCACTTTCTAGTATCCTATTTCTGGATTAAGGCATATTGGATTGTATTTGGCATTCTCTTGCTAATCCTCGCCTCGATTCTCTCTGTCAGGGGCACTGAAACCAGTTTAAAAAAACGTATCATGTTCGGTATGCAGCGATTAACAAAACCCATGCTCCAATTTGTATTGTCAGTATTACTGGTATTTACTTTACTAGGAAGTTATATTTTCTACAATACCAATATCCTGAACAAATATGAAAGTACCAATGATAAATTAGAATTTAGGGCAGATTATGAAAAAACGCTCAAAAGGTTTGAATATCTGCCGGAGCCTAAAATTACGGATGTTAAGCTGCAAGTTGAACTGTATCCAAAAACCAGAGATTATACGCTCGAAGGTTATTACATACTTACCAATACCTTAAAAGAACCTATTTATAAAATCTATTTACAAAAACCGATAGCATCAGAAATAAATTTAGAAGAGGTCAGTTTTGAGGGAGAAGCTTTAGTAGATAAACAATATAACCAATACGGGTTTTATATCTACACATTAAAAAAACCATTACAAGCAGGTGAAGCTGTTAAAATGAAATTTAAGCAGAGGTATACAACTAAAGGTTTCAAAGAAAATGATTCTAATAACAGTGTCCTTCAAAATGGTACATACTTGACAAATAAAGCGTTACCAACTCTAGGCTACAGCAAAGAATATGAGCTTGGTGATACTAGAATTAGGACAGAATTTGAACTGCCGCCTGCAAAAGGAATGGCCAAAAGAAATGATAAAACGGAATTAACTTATTCAAGTACTGGAGGTAACGCTGATTTAATCAATTTTGAAGTTACTATCGGAACAGACAAAAATCAAAAAGCAATTTCTTCAGGTACTTTACAAAAGAGATGGACAGTAGGTAATCGTTCCTATTTTCATTATAAAACGGATAAACCAATAGTAAATCAGTATGCGATAATATCGGCAGATTATGAAGTTTCCAAGAGCAGATGGTCTGCTAAAAATGATCGTTTGGCAACTCCGGTAGATTTAGAAATCTATTATCAAAAAGACCATCAATATAACCTGGACAGAATGACCCAGGCTCTTAAATTATCTTTTGATTATTTTTCTACGAATTTTGACTCTTATCAACATAGGGATATGCGTATAATAGAAACTCCTAATTACATTGAACAAGCAGAGTCTTTCTCCGGAGCAATACCATTTTCTGAATCTAATGAATTTATGCTCAATATTGATGACCAATCAGATGTCGATATTATTCTCTACAGAACAGCGCATGAATTAGCACACCAATGGTGGGGAATGCAGCTGCAGGCGGCAAATGTTCAAGGAAAAAATATGATTTTGGAAACCCTGGCCCAATATTCTGCTTTAATGGTCATGAAAAAGAAATATCCCAAAGAAAAAATAGAGCAGCTTTTGCAAAAAGAACAAGAAGTCTATATGCAGGCAAAGAAAAGATACGACAAACAAGAAGTTCCTTTAGAATTAGTTGAAAAACAAGATTATATATTCAATGCAAAAGGAATTTTAGCAATGTCCGCTCTTCAAAATTATATTGGGGAAGAAAAGGTGAATCTTGCTTTAAAAAGGTTTATTCGTGATTGGAACAACTCTAACGGAAAATTGAAATCAAAGACTCCTAATTACCCAACAACAAAAGAACTGCTGACTTATTTTATTGAAGTTACGCCCGTTTCTTTGCGTCATAAAGTGTGTAGTTTGTTTGAAAATACGAAATCCAATAGTAATATTATATTTAACGGTAAATGAATGTAATTTTTTAAATCTTTATAGTATAAGGATTAAACAATAATGGCTAAAATTTCTACTGGAATTATTTTAATTACAATACTTGTCTGTGCGTTTCAGGCAAGTATTGTAAAATTAAAAACACCACATTGCCAAAGGGTAAAGAACATGGCTCGAATATTATAACTCATATCAAAAAAACTAGATAAATTTTTCATCAATCCCCAACAGGACATCCAAACCAAATTCATAAAGCCATTCAAAGACAGACTCTACATCCAGTAAGCAAATCTCTTCAAATCTTGCATAAAATTTATAGAAATTTGTCCTGTTCCTGTCACTCTACGGTACAAAAAAAACCGTCGTTTTTTAGATAAAATAAGCTTACCATTGCGAAACAATCTAAGAAAAATCATAATAGCTCATTTCAGTTTTTTTCTTTAACTAAGAAATGCAAACAGGATACAAAAAACTGTAAAACAAATAATTGACCAAAATTCATTATGTTTATCTTCATAATATTCTGGTCATGCAATTTGAAGAATATGAATATACAGGAAGAATTACGCCTCTGGAATCTCAAAAAATGCTTAATGATGAAGGAATGAATGTTACTTTGTAAGAAGCTACCGAAATTTTAAAATTTCTAGCTAAAATGGCAGATGTAACTGTACGGAAATTTTTAAACGAAATAAGAAGATATATAACCAATTTAGGTTTTGTAGCAATCGATTTTAATATTTAAAATCTCAATTATATTAATTATAGAGCGCATCAATTCGAAACTTTATTAGCATAAAAAGCTCATAGTATTATTACTTTAAGTTTTGTGGCAAAATCGTGGCACATGATGTTTTATAAAAAATAAAACTCATTAAAATCAACACCTAAGAAGTTTAAGTTCGAAACATTACTAAGAAACAGAAGATAACAAATACAAGAAACATGTATAATACACATAAAAAGCAAATCATAAACGCGATGATGATCTTATCTTGTCACGTTATGTTTTCTCAGTTCAAAACTACCATTGCTTTAGATAAAAATGTTACTACAGGCAAACTTAAAAACGGATTAACGTATTACATTCTCCATAACGAGGAACCAAAGGACAGGGCGAGTTTTTATTTTGTTCAAAATGTGGGAGCCATATTAGAAGAAGACAACCAAAATGGACTTGCTCATTTTCTCGAACATATGGCCTTTAACGGAACAGAACATTTTAAAGGGAAAGGAATCATTAAAATGCTGGAAAAAAACGGAGTCACTTTTGGAAAAGACATCAACGCCTATACCGCCCAGGATGAAACCGTTTATAATATCAGTGGTGTTCCGGTAAACAATGAAAAACTCATTGATTCTACGCTTTGGGTATTGCACGATTGGTCTGGCTCTCTTTCGCTTAGCAACGAAGAAATTGATGCCGAAAGAGGTGTCATCACAGAAGAATGGAGAACAAGAAGAACCAGTAGTTTTCGTTTAAAAAACCAAACGGACCAAATCTTATACAAAGGATCAAAATACAGTAAACGAGATGTTATTGGTGAATTGAATATCATTAATAATTTCAAATATCCAGAACTTAGAAACTACTATAAAAAATGGTACAGACCTGATTTACAAGCCGTAATTATAGTGGGAGATATTGACGTTAAAGCTATGGAGGAAAGGGTTAAAATCATATTCTCGAATATACCTCTGGCAAAAAAAGCAACGCCGCGCAAGTACTACGATATCCCTAAACATGATGAATTGTATTTTGGAACTGCAAGCGATAAAGAAGCCGTAAATACACAGATCACATTACAATATGTGCTCGATGAGCCACTGGTTAAAGATTCAATCCTTACCCGAAAAAATGTAATGAACTCTTTTTATACCAGTATACTTAACAGCCGCTTAAAAGAGCTATTGCTGAAAAATCAAAAATCAAGCCTGAATCTAAAAGCTTATTTTGAACCGATTTCAAGATTAAACACCTCTTTCAACCTCTCGGCTACAGCTCAAAAAGACCGGCTATTAGAGTCTTTTGAAGAGGTCTATACCGAAGCGGAACGTTTGAAAAGATACGGCGCAGTTCCGGCAGAATTAGACCGTATTAAAAAAGATTTTATAAGTTCTTATGATGACTTTCTTAAAAATAAAGACAAGGTAGACAGCGATAGCTGGGCCGATAAACTAACGGGGTACTTTTTAAAGGCAAAACCTTTTCTTAGTCCTGAGGATGATTATAATCTTGTAGTGGGAATTATAAAAAATTTATCATTAGAAGAATTAAACAACTACCTAAAAACAATACAACAAAACACTAATCAGGTAGTTTTAGTTACGGGTTCTGAAAAAGACAAAAATGAGTTCCCTACAAAACAAGCCGTTATCGATGTGATGAAAAAGGTAGAAACGATGCCTTTAGCCCCTTATAAAAAAAAGGTCAATAATGATCCTTTAATACAAAAAGAGCTAAAGCCAGTTAGAATTAAAGAAAATTTCAACGTCCCTGAGCTAGCCGATGCAAAAGGATATATACTGGAGAATGGAGCTAAAATAATCATTCTTCCAACGAATTATTCTTCAGATCAGGTCCTTTTTACCGCTTTTGGCAAAGGAGGTAAATCTTTAGTAAAACAGGAAGATTTAGCCTCTGCTGAAATTGCAACTACCCTGGCAAGATCTTCCGGACTTAGTAATTTTGATACAACCGCTTTAAAGGAAAAACTAACTGACAAAGTAGCAAAAGTAACTCCCTATATTACAGAGAACACCCAAGGATTCCAGGGAAGTTCAAATGGACAAGATTTCGAGACCATGCTACAATTGCTTTATCTTTCTTTTGAAGCGCCTCGTTTTGATGTTAATATCTATGATATCTTAAAAACACAATATAAAAATCGTTTGGAAAATCTCAAAGAGGATAACGATAATGCATTTAACGATACTGTAGCTTTGGCTAATTCAAATCACAACACGCGTACCTTTATTTTTAATGAAAAATTCCTTGAGAATATCAATTTACAAAAAGCAGAAAAAATCTACAGAGATCGCATTAGAAATGCTGCCAATTTCACTTTTGTTTTTGTTGGAAACATCCCGGAGTCTGCTCTTGGATTAATACAAAAATACATTGGAAATATCCCGTCTGATCTTACGGCTACCTCATCCTTTACAGATCATAATCTCGAGCCTAAAAAGGGTAAAACAGTGGTTCATTTTAAACGCAAAATGCAAACACCTAAAAGTACTGCCTATTTACATTTAACGGGAAAAATACAGTATAGTGAAGAAAATGCCATCGGAATGTATATCATCGGAGAACTGTTATCAAAACGTTTTCTGCAGACCATTCGTGAGGAAGAAGGAGGGAGTTACGGTGTAACTGTTAAAGGAAGCCTACAGACACTTCCTAGCTCCCGTTATGATCTTAGCCTTAGTTTTGACTGTAATCCAGAGAAACAACACAAACTAATGCAGATTGTCTACAAAGAACTCGACGATCTTAAATCAAAACCAGCCATTGCCAGTGACTTGGAAGATATCAAAAAAGCCATTATAAAAAGCAGGGAAGAATCAATTAAGACCAATTCGTATTGGGGAAGTATCATTTACAATATCAGTATGAATGATATACCCAATATGCAGGACACTGATTATAAAAATTTAATTTCAAAAATTAACCAAAAAACGATTCAGCAATTAAGTAAGCATGTTTTGGATAATTCTAGCAGCGTTGAAGTAATTATGGATCCGAAGCAATAACGGGCGATAATTATTTTATTTTTATTTTTATTTTATTAGTCATTAAAGGTTGTCAATTTCAGGACAGCCTTTTCTGATTTAAACCTGCCAAAACCATAAAGACCATTATTTCAGTTTCGTTATAAAATCTTTAGCTACATTAAAAGTCAGCTTAGGAGCTTCTTTTTGAGGGGTATGTCCTAAGTCCGGAATGACAATTCTTTTGGTTTTTTCCGCTTACAAGGTTAATCGTTCTGTTAACCTGTTCCAATGTTCCATACTCATCCGCTTCACCTTGGATAAAAAGTAAAGGACAGATAATATCTTTCAATAAGTATTCAATATTCCAGTCTTTGTAGTCAGCTCTTGTCCAAGTCTGCGTCCATGCCTTAAAGATACTGTCTACTTTATCTCCATGATATTTGCCAGTCGTTCTGCAAGATCAGTCGAATTGTTGCTGGCTGCACTAGACTGCCTAATCTCTGAGAAAGCTGGTTCGCTTTTTCAATTGTTCTATCAGCAACAATAACTGAACGTTTTCCTTTTGTCAGATTTGTGACAATTGCAGCTCCGATGTTTCCCATGCCGATAACTGCAACTTGTGATTTTTGTGTCATAACTATTTCTATTTAATGTAAACTATAATTTGTAGAAACAAATATCCGACCATGGATAGCTATATTCCAATGACTTAGTTTAAGAAATAGTCTTGATTTAGATTAAGTTTTTAGAGGAGCCATGCTCCAATTGTTTCGGTATTTGATCAGGGAGGCACACCAAAGAAAGCAGTAAATTGCACTTTAGATATGCGCGTGATAAGCTGAAGATAACACTTCAAAAAAATCATAACGTTCTTCTTCAGTTGAATAAATATTTTATAATAATCATTCCTCCAAATTAATAAATCCGCTTTCTATTAATATTCTAAAAATCCGAGCAAATATTGGTGAATATTTCTATAATGAAATCAGATCTACTCGGCTTATTTACAAATAACTCGTTTATAAATATTTAAAAATGCAGTATTTGGTGTTAATTATTGCAATAACTATTCTAGAAAAAAAATATTGCAATGAAGTAATATATAAACAAGAATAATAAAGCAGAAAATACGCAAGGCTATAATTTAAGTTCGAAAATTAATAAGTATAAAATTTATATTCATTCTAATGGTAATCCTTTAATTATTAAAGATATTTTAAAGTAATTTTATTTAGAAAATACAAGTATTCAATATCTCAAATTTCCTTTATTCAAAATCTAAATACAAAGCAAATTCACATTTAGGATTTTATAATTAAAAAAAAGCACTCAAAATAAAAGCATTTCCAAATTAGAGAATTTCTAAAAACTAATTTTGGAGGTACTAAAAATCCGGGCTGGATTAAATTAATAAATTAGAATTATGCATATTGAGAATTATTATATCAACAGAAGTGAATGGCTTAGAGCTACAGTACTTGGAGCAAATGAAGGAATTTTATCTACCACCAGTTTAGCCATTGGTGTTGCAGCGGCAAGTGTAACGAGAGAACCAATTTTACTCGCAGCAGTTGCTGGTTTAGTTGCAGGAGCACTTTCTGTACCTGCTGGTGAGTATGTATCGGTAAGCTCCCAATCTCATGTAGAAACAGCAGATTTAAAAAGAGAAAAACTGGAACTTGAAACTATGCCAAAAGAAGAACTTGAAGAACTAACCAATATTTATATTCAAAGAGGATTAAGTAAGGAATTGGCCAAACAAGTTGCTACTGAATTAATGGCTCATGATGCGCTTGAAGCTCACGCAAGAGATGAACTTGGAATTAATGAAATCACGCAAGCTAATCCTCTTACTGCAGCCTTTGCATCTGCTCTATCTTTTAGTCTTGGAGGATTGCTTCCACTTTTGGTGGTTATTTTTGCCCCTATCAAAGAAATGGTATTTTATCAATATTTTTTTTTTGATAGTTTTTTAGCACTATTATGGGCTATTAAACAATAGTTCCAAGACTACTTAATATAAAAAAGGTCGAAAAGTCCAATAAAATAAGGGTATTAAGCCAAAAAAGGTCAAAAAAGAGCGAAAAACAAAAGTTCTCTTTTACTACCATTAACGACCATTATACTACCGTTATTATTCGCATTTAAAAGCGATCTAAAGGACTAACTACCATTAAAAGGTGTAAACATACTTAAAAGCCTTATTTAATTGGTGTTTAAACAGTAATTAAATATAAAAAAGCTCCTTAAATGGGGCTTTTTTTATGGCTTAAACTTTTGTAATGGAAAATCTCAAAATTTGTAAAATCTGTTTTGCATAGACAGTTGGATGGACATTTGCATGGACATTTATAATTTTTTTTTCACCACTTAAAGCATTCCTAAAAGGGTTTTTATGTGGGTTTTATGTAAAAAATATAAAACTCACGTTACTTAATATTAAAATATAAACAAAGTTTATATTATTTTAGTCGCTGTTTATCAATGTGTTATGTTAGTAAATTGTAAAAAAGCCTTTAAAAAAAGTATATATGCAGAGTTTATTGCAGAATTTCGATTTAGTTCTATAATTGCGAGTTGATTCTGATTGAAGCTTTCACTAATGCTAAAGCTTTAATACTGCTTACAGGAAATTCAACAGTTTGATGGTGTTGATTTTGGGAAACAAATTGCACGTAACCATCTCGTTCTGATTTTTTTAAAAACTTAGTAAAGAAATACTCGTTTCCATCATTATTGATATAGGAAAGGTACATTTCACCCCAAATAATATTGTGTTCTAAGTTGTAAATCTCTTTATACATTACAATATCACCGCTTTTTAGAAGCGGATACATACTGTCTCCGGTAACATATAAAGCGCCGTCACATTTAGGAAGCTTTGGAATTCTTATGTAATCCACTGGGATTTGCTTTTGTTCACCTCCAAATAGATCAACTACCCCCGCAGCAACTTGTATGTCATATAGCGGAATATCTTGATTGTCTATTATTCTATCTGTTTTCAATTTACGAACCATTAGACCTGGCTCTTTCGTAACACCATTATTTAACATTTCTCCAATTCCATCAAGAATCCATACTTTGTTTATATTGTTGTTTGCACTACTTAATTTATCAATAAACTTATCTGATAATGGTACCTTTTCGTTTAAAATCTGTGAAAAAGAAGACTTAGTGTACCCTAAATTCTTAGCTAATTCAGCATCATTGTCAGCAAATCCGTCATAAATCAGCCATTTACACAATTTCTTAACTCGTTCTATTCTAGTCATTTACAACTTAATTTAATAATTAATAGAAAAAAAGTTTATATTTTTGTTTCGAAAATAGAAACTTTGTTTATATATTTGTTTCAATATCTGAAACTAACAAAGCAATGAGCAAAAGTAAAACAAATAATCAAAATTCCTACGAAAAAACCATTTTAGATGCTTTGTCTTCAAAATACGGATTATCACATTATTACATCCGTCAAAGTATAAATGGTAATGTAAAGGGTGTAACTCCAGATGCTATAAAGAAAGACTATTTAATTATGGAAAAGGAGTTTCAAAAAACAGTCCAAAACCTAATCAATAAAACATTAGAGTAAAAGATATGCCGTATCAATATTCAAATAATATTATTGCTGTTGGACTTGATGAGTTAGTACCAAATTTCTGGAATACTCTCGGCTCTCTTCAAAAAGAAATACAGCGATATAAGGACAAACCATTTGGAATAAAACGTTTGCAAGTTGGTGGTAATGGCAGAAAATTACTTATTGATTTTGATAGTTTAAAACCAAATATTCAGGACGCAATTGGTGATCCCCGACGAACAGACAATCCATTAGAAAACTATTTTGAGTTTGATGCAGATGCAGTACGCTACTATTCAAGATTTAAACGATCTGGAAATTCGCTTGAACCGGATGAACAAGAGCGATATATAATTAACGCAAGTGTTATGAAAGCCGTTCTAAAATTGGAGCAAGCTCGTGTCCAGGAACGCATTAAGTTAAGAGGTTCAATCAGAGGTATTACAGCGACACTGGTAAAAGATGTTGAAAACTTCAACAATACATTGAAAGTTAAACACGAAGTAAGCCACAATCTTCCAGCAAGTGAAAAACAATTTAAAAAGGTTTTAAACGCATGCAAGTCAGATTTGTATTACCCATTGATAAAAGACCCTGAAGGTGGTAAAACGAATAACGCTAGAAAAGTTGATGATAAAACGGAAATGATATTTAACGGCTTATTTAAAAACCAGTTGCACAAGCCAACGCCTACAGAAGTTGCACGTAACTACGATGCTTTTCTAAACGGATATGCGGAAGTATATAATCAGGACACCGGAGAACTATATAACCCTAAAGATTTTAAAGCTCTGTCAAATGCAACCATTATAAGCTATATAAATAAGTGGGAAAACAAATTGGCTACCCATAAAGCGCGAAGCGGTGATCGTCAGGCTTACATGGGGAATTTTAAGCCACATCATCAAATGGAAATGCCAACGTTAGCGGGCTCTATTTTATCAATCGATGATAGGCAGCCACCATTTGTTTACAACACAAAAAACGACAGAGTTTGGTTCTATTTGGGTGTTGATATTGCTTCACAATGCTTTACAACATTCGTTTACGGCAAAACTAAAGAAGGAATTATCGTTGATTTTTACCGACAAATGGTTAGAAATTATACTGAATGGGGTTTTTGCCTGCCTCATGAGCTAGAATGTGAAAGCTCTTTAAATAGCAGTTTTAAGGACACTTTATTAAGGCCGGGTAATATGTTTCAAGAAGTCAAAATCGAAGCAAATAACGCACGTGGAAAGTATATTGAGCGTATGAATGGAAAGCTACGCTACGAAGTTGAGAAAAGCGCTTCGGGATGGTTGGCCAGACCTACAGCAAAATCAGAAGCAAATCAGTTGAGTTCTGCTAAAAAACAAGTCATTCCTTATGATATTTTGGTAAATGAAAGGCTTTTAGAGATTGAAAAATGGAATAATAGCCCTCACCCTGAAAACAAAGAGTTAAGCCGTTGGGATTACTTCGAGAGAAACCAAAATCCAAACTTAAAACCTACAAATTGGAGCGGAATTTTGCCAACAATAGGCTTTAAGGAGAAAACATCATGTAATGGCGGATATGTGAGACTTCAAGGAAAAAAACGAGCCATTGCTGATGAAGGAAAAATTTTAACTGGTGAAGCACTTATTCAGCAAATGCGAATAATTGAAGGTAAAGAGTTTGATGTTTATTGGATTGATGGAAACGACAGTAAAGTATTGAAAGCACTGGTTTACATGAATGATAAATTTATTTGTGAGATTATGGAAATGCCAAGATATAACAGAGCAACCATTGAACGAACTGATGCAGATTACGAAGCTATAAAATTACAAAGCGCTTATGTTGCCTCGGTTGATGCTTTCGAAAAACGTCAAAGAAATCGAATTGAAAACATCCAAATTATTGATAATACACCAAAAACAATTAACTCAAATTTCAAAATACCAAATCTTAAAAGATATGAAGTTCGCGAAACTCCAGTAGAAGTTTTTGCAGATGATCCAGATGATGATAATGTATTTGTACCCAGCCAAAAAGCGGCTCCAGGATGGCGATCTAATTTTAACTTATAAAACCAAAAAATCATGAACCTAACAAAACAATTTAAAGAAAAAGTAAGAGAAGCAATTTTAGAAAAAAGAGAAAATTACGGTGGAAGTGATGCCGATTTTTCTAAAAGCCTAGGAATTAACAGCGCTATTTACAGCAGGTTAAAAAAAGGTGAAACTGACAAAATAATGAGTGACACGGTTTGGATAACTATAGGCCGTGAATTACAAGTAAAGGTTTTTGAAGACAACTGGAAAGTAGCAAGGACAGCAGTTTACGACGAAATAGAAGACAACTTAAGTTTTTGTAAAGAGTTAAGCCGTTCAATGGTTTTAGTTGATGATTGCGGAATCGGGAAAAGCTTTTGTACAAAGCACATCATCAAAAAAATGAAAAACACTTTTTATGTTGATTGTTCACAAGCAAAATCAAAACAATTGTTTATCCGTCTGCTTGCCAAAACGGTCGGTATTGATAACCAAGGCAAATATTACGATGTATTAGCAAATCTTAAGTATTACATCACAACCCTTGAAAAACCTTTAATAGTAATCGATGAGGCGGGAGATTTGGAGTACTCAGCATTTGTGGAACTGAAAGGAATTTGGAACGGTACCGATGGGGTTTGCGGTTGGTACATGATTGGAGCTGATGGACTAAGAGCAAAAATACAAAAAGGTATCAGCGGTAAAAAAGTAGGTTTTGCAGAAATATTTAGCCGCTTTTCTGATGAGTTTATCAAGTTGGTACCGAACGGAAAAGAAGACAGACAAGCTTATTATTCTGATCTGATCGGGACGGTTGCCATAGCCAATATGAAAGACCAATCTAAAATTAAACCTCTTATAAAAAAGTGCTTAGACAAAGAAACCACGCTAAGATATTTGGAAACGCTTATAAAAATGGGTGCATAAATGGCAAGAGGAATCACAACAAAAACACTCTTAAATAAAAAATTTAAAACATTCAAGTTTGACGGAATTTGGGAAAAAGTCTTAGGTGAGCAAGAGCGAAGTGGAATTTGGGTGATTTATGGAAATGAAAAAAACGGAAAAACAACACTAGCTCTATTGCTTTCAGAATACCTCACCAAGTTTGAAAATTTGAATTACATATCTGCTGAGGAAGGAACCGGATTCTCTTTTCAGCAAGCAGTAAAAAGAGCTCACATCGATTTTAAGAGCTCAAAAATAAAGTGGCATGATTACCTAGAAATTGAGGACTTGTCAAATGTATTAGAGAAAAGGCAGTCGGCTAGAATAATGGTCATAGATAATGCCACTGCTTATGTAGATGATTTAAAAACTGCAGATTTAAGAAGAATAAAAAGGAAAAACCCTGACAAGCTCATCATTTTAATGGCGCACATGGAAAAGAACGAACCTACAACAGCAGTTGCTAAACTAGCAAAAAAGCTATGTAATGTTTATTTCAGGGTTGAAGGTTTAACGGCGTTTGTCGGTGGCAGATGTCCGGGGGGTGTTTTAACAATTAACGAACAAACAGCAATGCTTTATCACGGAAGCGATATAAAAAAATAGAGCAATGAAATCAACAATTCAAAAATTAGCAATTACTCCAGAAGAACACGAATCGTTAATCTGGAATATTTACCAAAACTGGTGTGAAAGTGCTAGTACAACAGTATTAGAGTATCAGCAAGTATTGGCAAACGCCTCAATTAACCGGTGGTTTATGCTAGAGCTTACGAAATGTGAAGCTGAATTTCACAAGCTTACAGACAGATATGAAAATACTAGTGTGACAGCAAAAGATATGGAAAAATGCTACAAAGAATGTGCAATAGGGTTATTTAATATTCGACCAATGGCTTTATTACATCAAATAGCAAAACCAAAAATAGATAAAGGAATCAGAGTTTTTAACGCCTTATATCCTAACTAATCCATGAGTAAAACAGAAACAATGCAAAGATTAGAGGATTTACATAATGCTTTAGCGTATTGCTCAGAACGTCAAAGCATAGGTAAAATTTATGTGTTTACAACTCTTGAAAGGGTTTGCATAAATCAAGAGAGAGGCTCCCTTATGTCTATGATAAACGAAGATAATTTTCCGCATGAGGTTCGGAATTATAAAATTCCGCCAAGCATCGAAGCGAAAGTAAAAATTTCGCTAGAACACATACAAGCAACTTCCTGGGGAGGTTTTAATCAAAAACAATTTACAAACGATAAATACTATTAAAATACATCACTATGAACGCAGAAACAAATACAGAATCAATCGATTTAACAAAATTTTCACCGGAACAATTAAAAGCAGCTCTGGCAAAAGTTGAATCAAAAAAAGACAATGATAGGCTGGCTTACAAACAGCTAGTAGAACAAACAGTACCTCAGGCAATTTTCACACTTTGTGCCGCTTCTGAAATGATTTCGAATGCAAAAACAAAGGCTTTTAAATATTTTGAAGATGTTTTAAAACTAAAAGCTGATGTGTTCGGAATCAAGGAAAAACAGCAGTCACATACATTTTCATACAAAAACGGTGAAATAACAATTGGCTACCGAGTTACTGACGGATGGGATGACACAGTAAGTGCTGGAATTGCCAAAGTAGAAAAATACATCAGTTCGCTAGCAACAAATGAATCAACAGCATCACTTGTAAATATTGTTTTCAATCTTTTAAAGAAAGATGCCAAAGGAAATCTAAAAGGCAGCAGGGTTTTAGAACTCCAAAAATTGACGAAGGAAATTAATGATGAGGAATTTACTGACGGCGTGAACATCATTTCAGAATCGTATAAACCAGTTCGCTCAGTATGGTATGTCGAAGCTACTCACATAGATGATGACGGAACAAGAACACCAATTCCGCTTTCAGCCAGTTCAGTTGATTTTTCACAAGGTTACAAATTCGATTTTTACAGTGAACCAGTCAAATCTTAGTACTATCCTATTATTAACGATACTGTTAATATGGACCAATCGAAAGCCAATAGCCACTTATACAGAGTGGCTACAATTTAGAATCAGATCACTTTACAAACAAAGCAAAAATCAAAACACATGAGTAATAATAAAGACAATTCAGACAGCGTAGGCCTTATTATAATAGTTGTAACCACAATAATTTTTATCAGTTTAAAACTAACCAATACAATCGATTGGAGTTGGTATTGGGTCTTTTCTCCAATTCTAAGCGTGATTGCCTTGCTAATATTTTTAGGCATTGTAGCATATATATACGAGTTTTTTTTAAGAAAAAAATAGGTTATGACAGCAACCAAAAAACCACAAATCTACAGCGGAACCGGTTCCGCTGTAGATAACTACAACAAACCAGAAAAGCAACTTAAAACCATTTTAGAAGGTGGTAGAAGTCATAGTAAAAGCAATTGGGGATTATTCGATAAAACCAATTCGCAACATAAATATGTGCTTTCTCTATTGAGACAAGCTCAATGGGTTGTACCAAATGAACGATATGGCGAAGTTCCTGACCTTGCTAGGTTAAGCGAATTTTTAAAGAGTGAAAAATCGCCAGTAAATAAGCCTTTAAAAAGTATGTTCCCTGAAGAGATTTCAAAAATAATAATTGCCCTGGAAGGAATAGTAAAAACGGTTCATAGTTCTAAAAAAAGGTAGGCAAATGGAGTATTTGAAAATATTAATAATTCAGATAATAATTATAATAGGTGCGTTTATGACGGCTTGGTATTGTGCAATCTCACTAACCAAAAAGAGAAAACGTAAATCAAAACCTATTAAGAAACTCCAAGACCTTTATTTTTTTGAATGTGAGCTTGAAATGCTGGCAATGGGAAATTATAGCATTACAGAAGTTTGCCCGCACAATATAGCCGAAATCAAAGTATTAGAAGCCACTTGTGGATGTGAAAAAACAGTAATCGTTTGCTCCGATTGTAGAAAAGAATTATCCGAACCTAAAACCGATTGTTAAAATGAAAGTAAATCTAAAATTATCAAAACAACATCTTAACGCTTTAGTTTTCCACTTTCCTAAACCGCCATACACTCCTGAGAAATCTCGCGAAGTAAGAGTAGCCAGATCGGTTTTAGATAAAGTGATTCTGAAATTAGAGAAAAAGCAATTAGAACTGAACAGACAAGTGCCGACACTTTTCACAAAACCGAAAAAGATGTCTTTTAGTTTAGAATATTACGAGGCTCATTATCTCGAACAATTCATTTTAATAACTGAAAACTTTGCAATGAGTGATTATGATCGGAATGTACTTGGACTAATAAAAACAATCTTAAATCAACAATTAGCCTGATGAGAACAACCAAATACCTTAAACGGCCAACTCTTAAAATTGAAAGCATTTTCGAAACTGAAAAGAGACTACAAAAAGAGGCGAAACAAATTTCACAAACTTTTGTCCATACCAAACCTGTAAAATTCCTTTTAAAATGAAGATAAAAGAAGATCTAATTACTGATTGGCAAATGTTGATGTCAGGTATTAAGCAAATTGCTCAAAAGGTACCCGAATTTAAAGTGAAAGTTCTACCTGACAAGAAAATCATAATCAACAAATACGAAGTTATCTGTCACTTTATTAATAACGAATATGTTGAAGCTAAGGTAAGTTTTAAAAATGAAGATTACTTATCGGTAAGGCATGTAAAAAGCCATGCTTCGACAGTTGAAACAATATTAACCTTTATTCGAAACAATCCAAATCCATGAAAAAGAAAATATACATAGCCGGAAAAGTAACCGGTGAAGATCGGCAAGCTTGCATTGATAAATTCCAGAAAGCAACGGATTTAGTCGAAATTATGGGATTTATAGCGGTGAACCCACTTGAAGTTGTTGGTGACTGGTCAGCTACTTGGACTGAGGCCATGAAGAAATGTTTAAAGGCATTATTCGATTGTGATGCTGTTTTGCTTTTAGATGATTGGCACTTTAGCGAAGGTGCAAAATTAGAACATGAGGTCGCTGTTAAATTGAAGCTTCCAATATTTTCAACTAAAGAACCTAATAAATGGTTTTTAAAAAAAGTGAGTTAGTTATGGAGCCATTAAATACGTACAGAGCCAAAGGCAAAGAAATCGGTTTAGTATTCCTTTTTAAATACGATTTAAACGGCAATCTAAAGCAATTTGAAATCTCAGAAGGAGAATTAAACGAAGAACAAACAAAGTGGCTTTTTAGCTCAAATTATCCGTCAAATGAGAATATTATGAAAACTATTTGGATGAAGGTTAAAAAATACCTTAAAGTTTTTGAGATAGAAAAATCACCCGCAGATTTAAGTTTTGAAGCATTATGGAATTTGTACGGATATAAGGAATCCAGAAAAGATGCTGAAAGACACTTTAAAAAACTAACTGAAGCACAAAAAATAAAATGTTTTATTCAGGTTCCAAAATACAAAAAAAAACTGGCTCGATCATCAACTGCGCAAGCATTATTGGCAACTTGGATTTTCAAGGAACGATTTAACGACGAATATTAACTGATGGACAAAGAGGCAGAACTTTTAAATGTAATTAAAGAAACTTCGGGCGGTCATTTTCATTTGGCCGCCAATAGTGAAGGAAATTGGACACTTCAGATTTTTAAAACTAAAGTGATGTTTAAAGGCTCTTTAAACGAAGTTTTTCAACTTACCATTAACGAGCTAATCGAATCCAGAACACTCACACCTCCCTTTGCTAAAATTCCAAAACCGCACCGTAAAAAGTATCAATACCAAATTAGTAAAACTTTATTAAAGCAAAGCCAGGACAATAAAAACTTAGCAAATCCAAAAACAGCAGATCGCAATGGCAACTACACCATGAAGCTAAATTTTACTAAAAGCAAAGGATTTACTAACGTATGTGAAGGTATGGCAGCTTTAGGCAAAACAGCATTTGAAACCGAATTTAAACAATGGTTAAACAATCGAAAATGAAAAAAATTACAAAAAGAATAACGAATTACATCAAGGATATTTTAGGAATTACCAAGCTAGAAAACAAAATTTTCCTGCTTGAAAATAAAAATAAGTCAATTTGTTATAAGCTAGAATCTCATTCACGATGGCTAAATGAATCGAACTCAGATTATAAACTAATCCTGGGTCATGTTAGATTCCTGAATGATCAATTTTTTGTAGCGTCAGATATTAACCATTCAAAACATGCTCCTTCGGTTGTATTGATTATGCACAGAGGTAAGAAAGAAATAGTCAAGTCTTACACTTTTAATAATAAAACAGTTGAAGAAATCCACAGGATGCTGGAGGGTTTTGGTAAACATAACAACCATATTGACCAACCTATAGGTTTTCCTAATCCACGATTTCGCTATTAAACAATGATCACTTAAACAAATAAATCATGTCAAAACAATTTACAAAAGTTACTCAAACTTACTCAACCAAAAACAAACTGCAGCTTTTGATTCTTGAAAATTTGCAAGCGGTTGACGGTTCGCTTTTCAAGAATAAAAGTGAAGCTATCGGAACAATTAAAACACTGTTTAAAGCAGCTTTAAACGAGTATAAAGGAAGTGCAAAATTACCAGAATTAAAGAACTACGAACCTCACAAAAATTCACATGTGTATCATGTTGATGAAGTGATTAATATTTCAATTTATAACGTTCAAAACGACTTAGCATGATATTAGGATTTAGCACACATTTAAACGGAAAGCCTACTTTTTTTGTAGAAAAAATACATGTTGGAATTAGAATTGAAAACAAAGTAGGATTGAGCGAAGCGCATGTTACTCCAAACTATAACTTCTTTGTGAAATCCAAGTGCAAACCAAAAATACACAGTATCCGGGAAGACCCAAAAGACCGCTGGGAAAAAGGAAAAAAGATTGATTTCTTCATCAATGTTCGCAAAAAAGATATGTTTCGATTTGCTCCGGTTCTGCCGGTGGTCAGTACCCAGTCCGTTTATATGAGCTACGCTTATAATGACATTATTGAAATATCAATAAACGGGCAGCAATTGCACGATCAGAATAAAATATTAGAGTTTGTAAAAAATGACGGCTTCGATACCTGGGAAGACTTTTTTAATTATTTCTACCCCCTTATAAGAAAAACAAAGGATAATTGGTACGCTGCTAAAATTATTCACTGGACAGATTTAAAATACTAATTTAAACAAACGACAAAATGAAAAATATAAGTAAAAAAGACGCAAACAGATCAGCAAGATTATACTGGTTTTTAATGGGTTTTCTCCTGGCATCGAGCCACTATCTACTTTCGTGCAAAGCAACTTTACTGAATAACTTTATGGTAACCGATTCTAAAAATTGTAATTACTATACTGATTCTTATACAATCGTTAATGACAGTATTTATTTTTCCCAAAGGAAACGAAACAAAACAGAACAAACTTTCGTTTTTCCGGTGAAGAATATAAAAATTGTTGACAAAGAAAGGAAAACCGTAAAAATAAAAGAATCTAACCTAATACCTTTGAAATATGAATGATAAATATCAGCAAATAAGAGACAGGGAATACGCTAAATTAGCATTAATTCATGCGGAAATTGACAGAAAAACACAATTTAGAATTAGGATATTGGCAGCTTTAGTATTGTTTCTTTTTTTGGCTATTGTTTATGTTGTACTGTTTTATTAATATATTTGAAATAAAAATAATGGATTTAAAAAAGAATGAACCCCAAAAAAAAATAATTTATTCAATAGAAAGAAGTATGTTTCCGATAGTAAATGAGTTTTTAATGGATTCACTTCGATATTTGCAACATGAATGTAAAGTTGATTACCGAAACATTCGAATATCAATGCCTAAGAGATTTATTGAAGCAATGGAATATTACAATAGAGAACTTTACAACGGACACGGAAGTACACTTTTTCCAGCTAAATACCATAACATTACCGTTTTGGAAAATTATAAAAACGAAATTGCAGTATTTTGTGTTTACTATGAAAATCATGAAAATGAATTAATTAAAATTTTAAATTTGCAACAATGAATAATAAGTCAAAATCAGGTTATACAGCGGAAGATTTAACGAATGGATTAATGAATCTTGCTAAAGCGGTTCAGGTGACGTCCCAATCTTTTAAAAATCTGGGAAATACACTTGAAATTTACCAAAGACCTTGGAGCCAAAGAGTGAAACAAAGGAAAGCAGTTAAAAAGCGCTTTCATATCGCAATTTTATTTTTGATTTCGATGTTTGTCCAGGCTCAGGATGCAAAATATATTAAAGCTTTAGATTCATTAAGTAATGAATCAGCTAGAGAGTTCGCAGATCAGATCATTTCCAACAGCAAAACCAAATTTGAGTTTTTGAGAATTGACGAAACAACCAACCAACCTGAAAATTTTTATGAAGTTCTCTATATTCCTGCTGATGCAGTTAATAAAGAAAGAAAAGCAAAGTCGTTTTTTCAGTGTGACGAATGCTTAAAAGTTAAATTTTATATTGATCAAGCAGGCGAAAATATAGAATTAGAAAAAAAAGGAATTAGGACTTTACGTTTTAATGAAGTAACCGGAAAGTACTTGGATTTATTTCCAGTTTGGGAAAAAGTTTTTAAACCAGGATTAAATGTTGAAAAAACGATTGAAGATTACAAGAGTAGAGTATTAAAAATAAAAGAACCAAGAATTGAATATCGTTTTGACAAAAATGATTATGCGGAAAACAACTGGTACATCCATAATTACTCATAAAAAAAGCCTCCAATATGGAGGCTTTTTTTATGCTTAAAAGTTGAGTTGTACGATATTAAAAATATATATATTTTTGTCCTATATGAGTGCAACTAATCAATCTATCGGAATCAGATATAATACGCTGAAACGCTATCAGCTTATTATGCAGTTATACAAAACTCATAAAACAGAAGACATCCCGGACACTGTTATTTTAAGAAAATACATTTGCCCGGTTTATCCGATTTCAAGAACTACATTTCACACTATAATGTGTACACCGGTTAACAAAGAAATTGCCGAGCTGGAGACATTAAAAAGCCAACAACTTAGAATGGCTATTTAAACATTGTGCAAACCAATTGTATAAACTACTTGATATTGTTGGATTCCATCATCACGCTTTACCCTTTTAAAAGATCGGCGCATTAGCTTTCCTGAGCCGATCACAGGCGCAAATCCATGTACTTTTGCATGCGCAGCTTCGATAATATCATGTATTGACCAGGCACTATCTTTTTGGGCTTGTGGAGCTTTAAAACTTGTATTAGTAATTTTTAGGTTTGCAAAAGTCAATGTTACTAGTCCTGTTGCTTCCTGCCTGTTTTGTGGAACTGCTTTTTTATCAATTCCTAAATCACTAAAATCTACATTGGACATATCAATTAAACAGCACGGCCAAATAACTGGTGAATTTGGTGAATAGTCGTCAAGTTGCCCCCAATCTTCGTCAATATATGGAATGCCGGTAACTTCGTTAATTTTTGCCTGAGTATTCTGTAAAAATTCTTTCATCGTCTAAATTGTTTCATAAGTTCATCACTATATATTTTTAAATTGTCGTCAATTACGCCTTTTACAATTTTGGTAACTTCCGGGTGACCTCCTATAATTTGGCGTTTTTCGACTTTTATTTTATGCCCTATTTTCATTAAAGCAAGGCTTTTCCATTTTTCAGCCTCAGCACTAAGATTAAGGTTTTTTTTGCTTTTTCTTTCAGCTCCGCTTTTCTTAGTTGTTATTCCGCCCAGGGCTTTATAATACATAGCCCAGAAATACGACTTCATTTTTGCCGTTACAACAATTTCACCGCCTTCATTATGTACTGAGGCATAAGGTAATGAACTGCTAAAGCGAATCACACCTTCACGAATATTATACCTTATTGATCTGCGTAGGTTTCCGGTTCTGTTCAATAAAGAACCTCGACTATTTGCAATTTTTGTGGTCGGCCACTTTTGAGTAAAAAAGGCTTTTCTTTCAAAATTTCGGTCAAACTCTTCGGTTAATTCAACCGCTAAATCATTGACTATTTTTTTTTCTAATTCCTTTAAATCCATTTTTTACGGTTTATAGTATTGTAAATCAAAATACTTATCTTAATTTTGTTGTTATGGAAACCATATTTGACTTTAAACCAACGCCTCAGGAACTGAACGACATTCGTTTTGATTCCTTTTCGTTGTGCCTAAAATTTGGTATAGAAACCGACAAAGAGCTCACACAAGAGATTTATAAAGAACTTGTCTCGCAAGAAAACGCCTATTATGATTTAGCCGTTTTATTTGAATTTAGAGAAGACCAGGACAAAGCAAAAGAATATTGGAAAAAACTACCAAAAGCACTTCAAACCGAAGGTTTGGGTTATGATTGTGCCAATATTGCTATTTAGTATTTTCGTTTAAATATTTCGTGACCTTACTACCAATCGTGCTGTAATCCTCCATTAAAAAAGGCATCAAATGCTTAGCTGCTTTCTTCTCATCAATTTTCCTGTTTTTTAGATTTGCTCTAAAGTCAGTTATCCAGCTTTTGTAACCGTAGCCATTTTCTAAAATTTCTTTTTGGTGAATTGCTTCGCCTCCTAATTTTTTTATAAAGTCCGGGTATGTATGTCTTGCAACAAATTGGTTGACCGTTTCCATATTTTTAGTACCAATTGTACTCAATTTTTTTGGCGGTGTTTTAGTTTTAGCGTGTAATATTTCATGCCATAAACTTTCAAAAGAATATTCCTGGTTAAAGGTCATTTTCTTACCGCTTTTAATTGCAGCCAAACCACCTCTAAACTCTTCAAGCGGATTAAATTTAATACTTGAAAACTCGTGACTGCTTAATGTTATGATTGAACCACCAACCCATTCACCGGAATTTCTATTGTGATACATGGCGTGTTGCATCATATATGAAGTTGATTTTAAAAACTTCACATCGTCCAGGCCTCTTCTAAAATCTTCCGGTGAAATATCAGCGTACTTTAAAAGAATAGCTTTCATTTCGTTATTGGTCGGATCTTCGCCTTTAATAAAGTCAGCCAGATCAATAGTGTTTTCTTTTTTCAATTCTTTAACTACTGCTTTTGCTCCTTTAACTTTAGTGTATGGATGCTCAGGCGGGAAAATCTTTTTTGTTAGTCCAGGATTAAACCTGAATATTGCAAGTTTGTTTTTTCCATCCTTACCGATTTGGCTTGTGGCTTTTTCACCATTAGCAATAGATTTTTTGCTGTCACTAACATCAAATTTTCCTTTTCTAACCATGATAGCCAAACAACGACAACGCCACCCGTTTGGCGGATAATAGTAAATCCAAAACACATCGTCAGCCGCAAGAGTTACATTGTGCAATATTGCGTGGCTATCTCTTACTTTGTCATCACTAGCTGTTCTATATTGCAAATCATAATCACTTGAAACATCCGCCCAATTCGCTGCTGACTGTGCTGATGATCCTGCAAATTGCCATTCTGCTTCTAAGTAATTCTGATTGTAGTTTTCTTTGATTTTTGAGACATCTTTAGAAAACTGACTAAATGATTTTTTTTTGTTTTCATCAGTCAACAAAAGGCTTGAAGCTTCAAATAATTGCGCATGTGTTTTAAGCCCCGAAAATATAAATATATCTTCTTTCAGACTTTTGAGCATTGCTTCCGGGATGTCATTATCTAAAATAGCAGATTCAAAAACTGAACTCGTTTCTTTAATCAGATTTTTATATTCTTTGGTTTTTAGTAAATCTTCCGGGGTATATTTTCCGTTCTGATGCAGTTTTTTAAATGCCTTTTCAACGGTTTTTAAAACGCCTTTAAATTTGTTTTCTATTGCCAATGTTACAACGCTTTGTTTTTCTGTCTTGCAGTCTTCGCAATTGCAATCGTACAGAAAATTTAACCGGTTATGTAACGCCCCAAAATACCCATCATAAGCTTTGGGGCCTAGACGAAAAAACCCTCACCAAATGAAAGATTTGTTGCTGGAGCTGTTGCCGCTTGTAGAGGTCTTAATATTTTCAAACCAAAGGTCGAGTTCATCCATTCGATATCCATTTCATATTTTTGCATTGCTTCTTTAGTCATTGACCATAATTGCGCGATATCTTTAGTTTCAGGATATGAGAAAACACAATCGCCGGAAATTATTCCAATATTTATCAATGCCGGAATTACAACTGCATTCCAATATTGCTCAATCAATGATAAATCACTATTAACTAAGGTTTGTAATGTTTCCTGCATTGATGCTTCTTTAGATCGGCTACCGTTTTTGGTGTCCTGACCCATTACAGCACCATTGAAAAGCATTGAAAGTTCGTTGTTACAAAATTTCATTAAACTTTCATAAACAACACCGTCCGCTTTTGTCGCTTCCGCAAATTCGAATGCTTCGTTTTCGTCAATAATAAACCAAGCCGCTGCGCCAAATTCTTTCATCATTCGCTCAGCTCTTCGAAGCATTGCAATATTTTGCGTATCGGTTTTCATAACACGTGGTGGAATGCCGGCAATCTCACAAAGTTCAGACCAACAGGATTGCGCAAAACGTTTAAACAACACGTGAGGTACAGCGCAATTCATCAGACCTAAATCTTCCGGGTCTCCAAACTCTAAAATCCATGTTCCGAATTCACGCATTTCACGATATGCGAATCCTTTATCATCCCTGTAATCAGGATAAAATATGCCTTCTTTTGGATCAATGTTTTGTCTCTTTAAAAGCTTTGCGCCCAATTGCGGTTTCGTGGTCTCTACGTTGTTTAATTTTTTAATCCAATCTAACTCTACAACGGAATGACCATGCGTAACGGTGCCTAAAATTGCCTTATTGATTTCATTGACCCAAATTTTATCCTGCAAAAAGTTGGTAACCTCTTCGTTAAGTTTTCCGGCTTTATCTGTTATTTGAAAGTTACATGCTAATGACTTTAAAAAACGGTTGCCGACCTGAGAACGAAGTAAACCATCGATGTTAATTTCATCGTATAGGTTCATTAATAGAAAACGTTTTGGTTTTTCGGTTTTACCCGCCATTGTTAGTGCCGTTTTCCACGTTAACACGTCCTGACGCACACGCGACATTGCAACCGGAACAATTTGATTTACTAATCCGGGAGAGCCTCCCTTTGCGGTTGTTGTTTTTGATGCCAATTCTATTCTATTTCGGGCTAGTGATCTAACTTTTCTACTGCTCATTTTTTACTCGTGATTAAATTTTATTCGTGAACCAAAACCAAAACCGTCCAAATCGTCTTGTTGATCATCAATAGGAATTGTGGGTAAATCGTCTAATTTTACCGTTCCTTTAGATAATTTAATAAACCAGGCTACAGCTCTGTCGTATCGTTCTTTTGCCTGCTCATATATTATGTCAGCATTGCATAATTCTACCAGATACCATTTTGCAACGGTTACTGTGTGTGTAAGAATCAAAGGATTTCGAGCCGTTCCCGTTGCTGCAAATGTGGCGACAACATCATAAGACGACGTCCCGGACAAATACCCGCCAACTTCCTGAATGGCTGCGCCGATGGCCTGCAATACTAAATCATCATTCCCTTCGGTGATCTGATCAATCTGATAGCCATAAATGGCACTTCCTAAATCGCTTTTTTCTAAAAACATATGTTAATATTTTCTATTACTACCCCCTCCGTATGAATAACCGCCCTCCATTGGAACCGCTTTGTTATCCAAAATCCAACAACCGCCTTCGAGCATATCGGGCCCGTCCATTGTTTTTGCATTTTCTTCAACTCCCAACATTTGCCCTTCCATAACTACCATATCAGGGTTTGTCTTTTCATCAATATTGAAAATCAAATTACCTTTTGAGTGAATTGGTTCCAGCGTTCCTTCAATCCTGAAAAATTTCTCAGGTTTCTTTCGTTTGTCTTCTGTTATTGGCAAATGCAAATCCAAATCCCTGCTTCTTTTTTTAATTTCAGGAGTGATTACTTGCTCGTAGTGCGGGTCTTGCAGTGAGTTATTTTCAATGTAGATTCTTTTGATATCGACTTTGTTTTGAACCAGGTATTCGTAAGCTTCAAAAAGCCAGTTCACAAAAGTTGCGTTGTTGGTTTGCTTAAGCCAAATTTTGTATAAGTACCTCTTAGAACCTTTTTTGCCAATAATACCTACTGATTTATAAGAAGCCTGTTTACTTGCTCCTTTGTCTTTATTTGAAGTTGACGGGTCAGCATAAGCCAGGACAGAATCACAGGAGCTTAAAGGCGGACATTTGCCGTAAAGAACTTCTTTGAATACATCACCATCAGCAACCGGATTATTATAATATTCCTTTTGTTGAGCTGTCCAGGATATTTTTGAAAGCGCACGATCAATTAGAGTTTCAGTGTTTTTTTGTGGCCAAGTCGAAACTCCGTTTTTATCACGAATGTTTATGATCTCATGTTCGTCGGCAACTTTTGCCATTTCAGTAACACAACAATATTTAGCAATAATGTTACCGCAGGCAATCCACAATAAAGGGTTTGAAATAGAACGGGTACCATATAAAGCTTCTTCTAACCATTTTACTTTAGCTTTGATTCTGGAAGCGTTACGACACTCTTCGTCCGTATCAATGTCATCAATCAAAATACAGTCTGGACGCACTTCGTCTTTACGAGTTCCACGCGGTGACTGTCCGGCACCAAGCGCACGAAACGAAACGCCTTTTTTAGTAACAAATTCGCCCGC
Source organism: Flavobacterium hydrocarbonoxydans (assembly GCF_009789235.1). Taxonomy (GTDB): domain Bacteria; phylum Bacteroidota; class Bacteroidia; order Flavobacteriales; family Flavobacteriaceae; genus Flavobacterium; species Flavobacterium hydrocarbonoxydans. The sequence continues at coordinate 264,060 of NZ_WSTB01000001.1, forward strand.
CTCCCAAGCTCCTAAACTTTCCTGTTCGCCATAATCATTGATTATCCTGTTATTGGCTTCTAATATCGATTTGTAAGGAAGCAATAAACGTTCGGCGTTATCATAAGTACTGGAGACTAATAAGATGTTTTTCTTTTTCCCGGTCATTGCCAGGAAAAGAACTTCCATCATTGTACGTCCTGTTTTTGAAAGTTCACGAGACCAGGAACGAACCTCATACCATTCCGGGTTGCTTAAAACTCTTTTGGTTGCAGCTTTATGGAACGGTGCCGGTTCTGATGTATAGAAATTAGGGAAATAGTATTTAAACCATTGTTCAGGGTTTTTCTCTAGTTTGGCAATACGGTTTTGTTTGTCAACTAAAGTTTCAGTTAAATCAATAGGTGTCGCCTTTCGGGTGTTGTCCCGAAACTGCTGCCATAATTCAAAATACTTTTTATCTTCCGCGTTAGCCATTATTTCATTTTTGCAGTGATGAAGACATCAAAATGATTTGTAATTGTTTTAGCAAGCTCCAAATCCTGAGGGCGTACAAACTCAATGAAGTTTCTTGCAACTTCTACAGTGTCGCCAATTGATGTTTCGGTTTCAAGTCGATTAATGGCAGCAGTTATTTTTATAATGGTGTCTGCCTCCTTTCCGGTAGCAACCTTAAATTCTCTTTTCGAAATATCAGTATTAAGAAAATCAAGCTGATCATATAAAAATGAAAGCTGGGTTTGTTTGGTAGTCAGTAAAGATTTTTTAAGACTGTCCCATTTTCCTTCCTTAATCCATCTGGCTAAAGTTTTTTCGGTTACAGTAACTCTTTCCGCTATTTCCTTTTGAGTTAATCCGCCTCCTATATATAATGATTTCGCGTACTCTTTTTCCTGCGCCTTTTTTAGTGCCATTGTGTCGATTTTATAAGCAAAATTGATGGAATAAAGGCGGTTTAAAAAAATCATGTTCAGGGAGTTTATAACCTTATACGGTCAGTTTATACAAAGGTTCAGGGAGTGTCACTATTTTTTTTTAAGGCGTTCTAACTACTAATCTTTGCCATCTCAAAATGAAATAAACACACACATTAGATTATGCCTAAACCTTTTGTTTTTAACGATCAAACACAGGACAATAGTTATGGATTTAGCATTGTAACATCTGGTATCAGTTTGAAGAGATTCAAAAAAAACCCGATGATGTTAAATCAACATTGGAACTCTACCAGTAATGTTTTGGGTAAGTGGGAAAATTTGAAAGTTGACAATGACTTACTACTTGCTGAACCTGTTTTCGATTTAGATGATGAGGACGCAGCGTTTGTTTCCGGTAAGGTTGATCGTGGCTTTATAAATTCATGCTCAATGGGAATTACGTTTAATCGCGATGATTTAAAAATTATCGGTGATAAAGTGGTAATGACCAAATGTGAACTTTATGAATGCTCTATCGTAGCCGTTCCGTCAAATGCTAACTCTATCCGTCTTTACACCCAATCTGGCGAACTCTTAAAAGATGAAGAGGTTAAGGAATTGTGTTTATCAATACAGCCTGAACCAGGCGACACCCAAAAATTAGATTTAAACCCTAAAAACGATATGAAAAAAATCACACTAACATTAGCTGTGTTAACAGCTTTGAGTTTTGATAAAGCGACACCGGAAGTGGATGTCGAAGCTGTTGAAGCCGCGATCTTAAAATTGTCAAAAGACAATACCGAAATGAGTGCTAAACTTTTGGCGTTACAAACTGAAAAGGATAACGCTGCCACTTTGGCCATTGAAGAAATGGTAACATTAGCAATTACAGAAGGTAGAATCCCGGCCACAAAAAAGGATGACTTTGTGAAGCTTGCTACTGCTGATTTTGCATTGGCAAAAACAACTATTGAAAGCATTCCGGCAAAGGTCACTTTAGGAGACAAAACAATTGTTCCTACTGGTGGTGTAACCACTAAAGAAGAGTTTCAAAAATTAAGTCTGGATGCTCAGTTGGCTTTCAAAACCACAAATCCAGACGAATACAAAAAAATGTTTAACGTAAAAAAATAAAAGATGCCACAAAATTTCCCAGAAATTTGGTTAGATCGTGTGATCGAAAACCTAGATGAAGCAGACCAAGCGCCATGGTTAGAAGGTGTTGCCGAGCTAGACGCTGATGTTAGCCAGTTGGGTGAAAACACAGCAACGGAACAAAATATTATTCACATTGCTGCAACTGATTTTGAAGTTGATGTTTTAGTCAATAATAATACCTATCCAATTCCTGTACAGGAGTATGCAGATGGACATTTACAATTTACGCTTGATAAGTATCAAACAAAAGTTGTTACGGTTTCAGATGATCAGATTATGGGTGCATCCTATGATAAGATCGATACAGTAACCAAAAGTTCTGTTAGAGGGATTTTGGTTGAGAAATATAGCAAAGCCATTCACTCGATAGCTCCACAAACCAATACTGCTAAAACACCGGTTATTTTCGCTACAGGTGTAAACGGAACTGATGCGCCTTTAATGGACGGAACGCGTCCAAGACTTACATACGATGATTTAGTAAGACTTAAAGCGGCCTGTAAGTCAGGTAAGTTTCCTTTAAAGGATAGACGTTTGGTTTTAACGGAAGATCATTGGAATGATTTGTTACTAGATCGTAAAAACTTTGGTGATAAACTGATCAATTACACTGAGGGAATGCCAGCTCCTAAAATTTTAGGGTTTCATTTATACACTTATGAAAACATGCCTTACTATACGGATGCGGGTGTTAAGAAGGCTTATGGCTCAGTACCTGCCGGAACTGATAAAGCTGGTTCTATTGTTTTTGGTCTTACTGGTGTTGCAAAGAAAACAGGTAATACAAAACAGTATTTTACCCCTGCTGCAACAAATCCATCAGGTCAAACAAATGATTTGGCTTACCGTCACTACTTCTTAGCGACTCCTTTCAGAGCTGAAAAAATAGGCGCAATTCTTTAATTAAAGCCACAGATATAAATATGTAAAAAGGCTCTACTATGGTTTTAAAAATCCACTTATAGAGCCTTTTTTTAAAAACGATTAAATGGAACAAATTGTTTACCCGGCTATTACAGCTTTTTTATCTGGATTAATTACCTGGCTCTTTTCACGAAGAAAAACGCTCGCTGAAGATAGAGCGGCGGAACTTGATAACGCTGTAATGGCTGTTAAATATTACCGGGACATGCTCGATGATATGGCAACGAGATTGACCGCAGCTTACGAGACCATCAAGGCTTTGGAAATTCAACACAGGGAATTAATGTTAATAAATCAGCAGTTAGTAGATGAGTTGCAAAAGTTCAAACAATTAAACGGAAAGCCACATGAAACTACGAAGTAAAGCTCTAGCAATAGCCCAAAGCCAAATTGGCGTACAGGAAATACCGAAAAACAGCAATGCTGGACCAGCGGTTGAAAAATATTTAAAATCAGTGGGACTAGGAAAAGGTTACGCGTGGTGCATGGCTTTCGTTTATTGGTCAATAAAATCAGCTTCTATTGAATTGAATGTTTTAAACCCATTGGCAAAAACAGCCGGTGTTTTGGACATGTACAATAAGATGGCAAAGCTCAGAGTAACCACACCACAACCAGGTGACTTTTTTATAATGGATTTTGGAAATGGTACCGGACACACAGGATTTGTTGAAAAGGTTTTAGACAACGGAAAACTTCAAACCATTGAAGGAAATACCAATGACGAAGGAAGTCGTGAAGGGTACGAGGTAGCTCGAAGATACGACAGAAAAACATCTCAAATGAAAGGTTTTATAAGATTTTAAAGCCTATTTAAAAAGCAATTAAATATGAAAAACAGCATTAAAAAAACTCTCTGTTCATTTTACTTTTTGTTTTTTGTTTTCTTGATTGGAACGTTCGTTGCTTGCAAAAGCAACAGCGTTCCTTTATCAACCAAGACAGAAGTAAACACAGTTACAACAAAAGTAGTTGTACGTGACACAGTTTTCGAAATTAAACCAGATAGCTCTTATTACAAGTCCTGGTTAGAATGTATTGACGGTAAAGTCAAAATTAAAGGAATTCCAGAAATTAAACTTGGTAACTTTTTAAAACCGCCTAATGTCAGCCTCTTCAATAATCAGCTAAAAGTTGATTGTTCAACAGAAGCTCAACGGCTTTTCGCTTCCTGGAAAGATACATACATATTAGAAAACAAGCAGGGCGAAATAACAATTCCAGTTCCTTACGAAAAACCTTTAACCTATTGGCAACAAACCGAAATATGGTGCGGCAGGCTATTTATGGTACTGGTCATATTGGGACTGATCTATTTTATTTATAAACTCAAAAAACCTATTTAAAATGAAAATAGCAGAATTTTTTACAACCTCAGACGGGCAGGAATTTTACAAAGAAGATACAGCCCGCAATCATGCTAAAACTTTAGCAAATAAAAATGTAATTCTTCCTGGACAGGAAATTCATGAAGCTGTCGATGTAAACAACATTGAGGTTGATGCGGAAGAATTAGACGGAATTGATCATGTAACATTGAATGTTATCGCTCCTGCTTCCGATGCTCCTGCTTCTGATGCTCCTGCTTCCGATGCTCCTGCTTCTGATGCTCCTGCTTCTGATGCTCCTGCTTCCGACGCTCCTGCTTCTGATGCTCCTGCTTCTGATGCTTCTGCTTCTGATGCTCCTGCTTCCGACGCTCCTGCTTCTGATGCTTCTGATGCTCCTGCTTCTGATGCTCCTGCTTCCGGCGCTCCTGCTTCTGATGCTCCTGCTTCTGATTCTCCTGCTTCTGACGCAAAAAAAGATACTAAAACTAATACCAAAAAATAGATGTTACCAGGAGTAGAAATTGAATTTCAAAATGGACAGCTCGGAACGATCACAGATCGTCCTGATGGGGTGTTTGGAGTGTTGGCCAGTGCTATAGCTGTATCAACTACTTTTCTGCTTGAAAAGGCATACGAAGTGAAAAGCATGTTAGATGTTGCCGCTTTAGGAATTTTGCCAAGCGTAGGAAACTATCGCTTGTATAAATTCTGTGAAGAGTTTTATAATGAAACTGGTGAAGGTGCAAGCTTGTGGATTATGGGATTTGACAATACGGATAAAGTAAGCGATTTTTTTACTCCTGATGTTGTAACTCAAAAAACACCTGCTGAAAAATTACTTGATGCTGCTAATGGTGCAATATCAGGTTTGTTTGTAAGCTTTGACCCTGACAATACTTACGTTCCTGTTATTACAACAGCCATTGATGCTGATGTTATAGCCGCAATGCCAAAAGCGCAATTGCTTGCAGATAATTACACAGATAAAGAGTACGCTCCATTTTTCGTGTATTTAGAAGGTTATGCCTTTAGTGGTGTCAAAAGTGATCTGGTTGATTTAACGACTTTAGAATATAATCGTGTTGGGGTTTTGCTGGGCGATACTATTACTAAAAGCGGAAATCCTGCATCAAAAGGCGCAGCTATTGGAGTTTTAGCAGGTCGTTTAGCTTCTAAAGCTGTACACATTAATCCAGGCCGTGTTCGTGATGGTGCCATTAAGCCTACAACTGCTTTTATTTTAGATATACCAGTTGAGCTCTATGATATAGCTTCATTGCATGATAAAGGCTTTGTTTCTTTCAGAAATCACAAACGTAAAACGGGTTACTATCTTACAGATGGTCCTTTAGCATGCGAAGTTGATGATGACTACCATTATATCACTCATCGAAGAGTAATCGATAAATCGTATCGCTTAGCTTATGATGCTTTGGTTGAATTCACATTGGATGATCTTGATGTAAACCCTAACGGAACCATTCAGGCACTTTCTGCAAGTGTTATAGAACAGGCTGTTGTTGCTAAAATATACAGCGAAATGACATTGGAAGGTGAACTATCTTATAACCCATCTGATTCAAGTGATAGAGGTGTAATCTGTAAAGTTGATCTTACGCATAACGTTGCATCAACAGGCAGAATAAAAATCAAACAATTACAGGTGCGATCAAAAGCGTATGCGAGATACATTAACGTACCGCTTGGATTTGTGCCTATAACTTCTAATAACTAAAATATGCCTTTTAATAGTAGAGAATTTGAATGGGCTGATCTAACATTGATTGTTGGAGGTCGTGATGTCACAGGCGTTCGTGGTGTTAAATATTCTGAAAAAATAGAACGAGAACCAATTTACGCCAAAGGCCGTAAACCAAAAGCAATTCAGAGCGGTAACATTGCCTATGAAGGTGAATTTATGATGTTGCAGTCTGAATATGATGCCTTAGAAATCAGCGGCGGTGGCTCAATCCTAAGCCTTTCCGTTGATGCTTTGGTTTCTTTTGGAAATCCTATTGATGGGAACTTTATGAAAACAGATGCGCTTGATGGCATCCGTTTCCTTGAAGGTGTAAAAGAATATAAACAAGGAGACAAATTCGCAGATATAACAGTCCCGTTTATTTGCCTTGACATCCGTAAAAACGTATAAAAAAGATGCAAAAAACAACAATAGAAACGTTCGCGGAAATTACTCCGGAACAAATTGCAGAGTGGAAAGAAAAGTACGAAGACATCTATAAATTAGGTTGTGACGGTAAATTTTGCATCGTCAAATCAGTTGATAGAAAAACGCTGTCTTATTCATCCAGTGTCGGAACGAAAGACCCGATGAAGTTTAACGAAATGCTTTTAAAAGGTTGCTGGCTTGGGGGAGACATCGAAATCCAAACAGTTGACAAATATTTTATTTCCGTGGGTCAAAAACTGGCCGAATTGCTTCAAATCAAAGAGGCTACATTGGAAAAGCTTTAGAGGTTGCCGAAGTTCAAGACAAAGATTTTTTCCGAATTAGTAGCGCTCAACTCCGTTACTATTTTAAAATTGACCCCGACAGCCTCAGTGATGAAGAATGGGCAATGAGATTACAAGAGTTGAAATGGATTAGGCAATCTGAAAAGAAAAACGAAGAGTAATGAGCAACAACTTATTTGAATACATGTTTAAGATTACTTCCAATGCGGAAGCCATAACGGCAAGCATGGGTAAGCTTAATGCAACTGTTGAAAAGGTTGAGGCAAGTACCGTTCAAATGGACCATAGCTTTACGAAAGCTTTTGATTCCATACAAAAGGATGTAAAAGCAATAAAGCTTAGTTCTATTCTTGATCAGGTTGACCGAGTGACTAATTCGTTTACGAATTTGAACAAACCTGGAATGGAGTTAAGCACTTCGATGTATGACCTATCGGCAATGACTGGAGTTGCTGGCGAAAAGCTTGACCAAATTGAAAAGAATGCGCGAAAATCAGGTTTAGCATTTGGAAATTCTGCTGCCTCTGGAGCTGAAGCTTACAAATTAATTTTAGGACAATTAACTCCTAAAATTGCTGAAGTTCCTGATGCGCTTGATGCAATGGGTAAATCTGTTGGTACAACGAGCAAATTAATGGGTGGTGATCAGGTTGCTGCAACTCAGCTTTTGACAACTGCAATGAACCAATACCAGGTTTCGCTTGAAGACCCGATTAAAGCCAGTGGAGAAATGGCAAAAATGATGAATGTTATGGCTGCCGCCGCTGGTGAAGGTTCTGCCGAATTGCCACAGATTAAACTGGCTCTTGAACAGGCGGGAATGGGTGCTAAAATGGCAAATGTATCTTTTGAAGAGACAAACGCAGCTTTACAAATTTTAGACAAAGCTGGTAAGAAAGGTTCTGAAGGCGGTGTTGCTTTAAGAAATGTTCTTGTAAAACTTGGCCAGGGAAAATACATCCCAAAAGAATATCAAAAACAATTACAGCTCTTAGGTGTTGATACAACAAAATTAGCAGATAAAAACGCCACATTATCGGAAAGATTGGCGGCTTTAAAGCCTGCAATGAAAGATAGTGCCTTATTGTCTGCTTGGCTTGGCGAAGGTGCTGACGGTGCCACAAAAGCATTAATTGAGCAAATCCCTGAGCTAGAAAGGTTAACCGGAGCGATAACCGGAACAAACGAAGCTTATGAGCAAGCGGCTATTGTAATGGAAAGCCCATTAGAAAAAAACAAAAGGCTTCAGGCGCAAATTGATGATTTTAAAATATCATTATTCAATGGAACAAACGGCTTAATCGGTTATGCAGATGTATTAGGAGGCTTAGCACGTGATGTTTCAGATATGTCACCTCTTTTTAGTGGCATGGCAACCGTTTTTTCAACATTGGCATCTGCGCAAAAAAGAGCTGCATTTTTTGCTAAAGTTTCCTCGGTTTGGAACTCGATAGCTGCTGTGGCAACAAATCTTTTAGCTACGGCACAATGGAACCTAAATATAGCAATGGATGCCAATCCCGTTGGTTTGATCATATTAGCAATTATGGCACTACTTACCTATGTCACGATAGCTATAAAAAGATGGGATGAGTTTGGCGCCGCAATGCTCTTAATGTTAGGTCCTATCGGATGGATTATAAACGGCTTTATGACAATAAAAAAGCACTGGGACAGTATTGCAAAGGCTTTTACAACTGATGGTATTATTGGAGGTCTTAAAAGAATCGGTCTGGTATTTTTTGACATGCTGCTTTATCCAATGCAGCAATTACTAGAATTGCTAGCCAAAATACCAGGCTTAGAAAATCTTGCTGGTGGTGGTGCTGAAAAAATAAAAGCACTTAGGAAATCGATGGATTTAGTTACCCCTGACGAAGCTCAAAAAGAAGTAGAAGCGAAAGCTGGAATACTACCGCCAACAGTCCCAGGAACAACACTTAACGAAAACGGCAAGCCTGTTGATGGAACCGCTACAAATAAAACAAATGAAGCGATTGCAACCGGAGGTACAAAAAATACGGTTATCAATATCACATTAAAAAATTTGATTGAATCTGTTCAAATCACTGGAAAAGATTTTAAAGATTCAGCCAACCAAATGAAAGAACAAAGCCAGGATGCTTTAATGAGAGTTTTAGCATCTGCAAATACAGCAGCAGGATAATGGAAAACAAGGAAATATTATTTGCATCATTGGTTGGTTCTAAAGTTGTTGAACAAATACCGCGCTTTAGTGTTATTCAAAATGAATTAGCAAAACATGTATTGCCGGCAATTCCTTTTCTGCCTTTGCGCAACCAGGACAAAATTAAAAAAGCTTCTGTGCTTGGCTTTGAAGATTCATGGTGGCTTAAAGATTCAGGACCTAAAGAAGATCAGCAGTTTTTTCCGCTGTCTTTTTCTTTAACGCCAAATGGTCAAAAATATTTATTGCCATACGAAACAATGATTTCAATTAATGGTAAAAACCAAGTTATTAAACGAAGTGTCGCCAAAGGAAATAAGATACCAGGTAAAGTAAAAGAACGCTGGTCACAAGACGATTATGATATTACGATCACCGGTGTTTTGTTAGGAGATTACGAAATAGGTACTGTTGAAAACTGTTATCCTATTTCTGATTTTAGAAAATTGAAAAGCTTTCTAACAGCACCACAGGCAGTATATGTTTTTTGTGAACCCTTTCAGCTGTTAGGTATAAATAAAATTGTTATTGAAGATTTTAGTTTCCCATTTACGAAAGGCGAAAATGTTCAAGCTTACGAAATAAAGGCATGTAGTGATTTTGATTACGCATTGATATTAAAACTAAACGAGGTGTAATATGTTAGACATGGACTGGAGAATCACTTTTAAAACGAAAGATGCTAAATATCAATTGATGTTAATATCTGAAGTTGAAATTGATGAATCTGTTGAAAATTTGGTTGATACAGCTACAATCACTTTACCTGAAGCTGTAATGAATCAGGTTTTAAACTTTCAACAAACGATTGGGCGTGGCAGTGAGGTTTTAATAGAATTAGGTTATGATAAGAATTTAGAAAAAGAGTTTGTTGGATATGTTCTGGACATTGTTGCTAATGACAGCAGTTTACAAATACTTTGCGAAGATGCTCTTTTCTTGTTTCGTGTTGGTGTTAAAGATGCTGAAATGAAGCCTACTTCATCTAAAAAAATTGCAGAATCAATTATTGATCAGATCGACAAAACTTTTAAAGTTTCCTGCGATTATGATATTGGTTTTGAAAAATTCATTATCCATCAGGCGACAGGTTACGATGTTCTTAAAAAATTGCAAGAAGAAACTAAGGCGAACATCTATTTTGATACTAAAGATAAAGTACTTCACATTCATGCACCATATTTAGAAAAAGGCGGTGATGTGGTTTATTCAATGCAAGAAAACATCGAAAAATCTTCCTTAGAATATAAACGAGCTCTTGATAAGAAAGTTGAAGTTACGATTGAAAGTATTGATCTAAAAGGTAACGTTAGAAGTTATACAACCGGAACAACCGGAGGTGAGAAAATCACGTTAAAGGTTGGAGCTGTAACCGAAAGCGATATGAAGAAAATTGCCGCAACTGTTTTGCAGCAAAATAATTATGATGGTTTTGATGGCTCAATTGATACTTGGTTGATACCGTTTGTTAAACCAACATATTCGGCTCACTATTCAGATGATGATTACCCGGAAAAAAAAGGAGTTTATTACGTGGTCTCTACTAAAACAACTTTTAGTGATGCAGGCGCTAAAAGAGCAGTAAAATTTGGAATTAAACTAGCATAATGGATACACCCGTTAAAATAAAAGCCTTATTACAACAAATTGTTGGTGCAAACTCAAATTTACCAATAACCGGAAAGGTTATTTCTATAGAGGGTGAAAGTTGTACAGTTCAGCTAATATCTGGATTAAAGGTCTCTGATGTAAAGCTGAAAGCCACAATTAATGAGCAAGATAATTTTATCCTGGTAACACCTAAAGAGGGTTCAAGCGTGATTATGCTTTCTTCAACTGGAGACTTAGAAAACCTCACAGTTATAAAAGCTGATCAGTTTGAAAAAATGGAAATAAATCAAGGTGGGTTAAACATTCTTATTGATTCTAATGATGGAAAAGTTAGTATTAAAAATGATTCTGTTTCGCTGAAAGAAATATTATCAGATTTATCAGAATTGTTAAAAAACATCAAAGTTTTTACTCCAATGGGACCTTCAGGAAATCCTTTGCCGGACAGTATCCAAGCAATTGTAAATTTTGAAACCAAAGTTAATCAGTTATTAAAATAGATTTAAAATGGGTTTAAATAAAGGAGCTTTAAAACAGGACATCTTAGATATTATTACCGATATGCGCAACCGGGATGAAAATTCAGACGATGAGTTTGCAACTCGATTATCAACTGCAATTGATACTTATGTTAAAACGGCAGTAATTGTTTATCAAAGCGGTTTAACTGCTCCTAATGGAGCCGTAACCGGAACCTTTCAAGGAAACTTAGAATAATTATGAAAAGCATCGGCATTCAATTAATAGATAACAACGACCAGGGCGAACCAATGGATTTAAAAATTAATCCTGTGCGTGATGTAACAGGAAAAATAATTGCCGGGATCGTAATCGGAAACATTTTAGAGCAAAACAAAGCGCTTATAATTATTGGTTCAGAAGGCGATCTAAAATTTAGACCTGATATAGGGGTGAATTTTGGTGATGTATTGTTAAATGATAATCTTTTAGAATATCGACATAAAATAAACGAGCATTTCGATAAGGATGGTTTGAAAATTTCCGAATTAGATTTATACACACTCGATAATATCAAAATAGTAGCTGATTATGAAAGCTAAACAAGGACAGAGTTTTTGTGATTTGGTAATTCAAGGAACTGGCAATATTGAAAACGCTGTTGAGATGGCGATATTGAATAACCTATCAATAACTGATAATTTAAGTATTGATCAGGTATTAATGCCGGCAGGAAAAGAAAATAAATCCATTCTTGAAATATGGAGCGAATATAATTTACCCGCAACCGCATTAACAGATGAAAACCTGTCAGTTATAATTCCAGATGAGGGTATTGGAGCAATGATCATTGAAGATACATTTATAATAAGATAATGGCAAGAACAAAAACGCAAATAAAATCAGAGATCACAACACCATTTATGGCAAATGAAACATTATCGGTAAAATATGGATTTGCCGTTGGAGCTTCGTTTGATTCTGAATTTTCAATATATAGTTTAGAAAACATTCTTTTTGAAATAGTGGCTTTAGCTATATATCTTCATGAACAATTTTTTGATCAGCACAAAAAAGAAGTTGACGAAAAACTTGCAAATGAAAAATCGGGTACACTTCCCTGGTATCGAACAATGGCTTTGCGTTTTCAGGACGGCTTTGATTTGGTACCAGACCAGGATTACTTCGATAACGGAACCGCGACACCTGAGCAAATTGAAAACTCGAAAATCATTAAATATTCTGCGGTAAATGAAGCTGAAGACAGCAGCCGTGTAATTGTAAAAATAGCCGGTGAAACCGCTGGAGTACTTTCGCCAATTACACAGGAACAAAAGGACGCATTCGAGCTTACTTACATGAAGGAAATCAAATGGGCGGGTATTCAAATTACTGTAATTAATTATCTCCCGGACAAGTTGTATTTGATCATTCAGATTAAGCGTGATGCTTTGGTTTTATCATCGACCGGACAAAGTATATTATACGGTAATTATCCGGTAAATGATGCAATTGAACAATTTTTAAAGGAATTACCTTTTGATGGGGATTTACGTTTGTCGGCGATTGTAGATAAACTGCAAACGGTACCGGGTGTCAAAGATGCAACGATTTTGAGCGCAAAAAGTGCATGGATTAATCCTGATACCGATGGTTATGAATCTCCTTTGCCAATCAATATTTCGACAATACCGGTATCTGGATATTTCGAAATTCAAGGATTTCAAGACATAAGCTATGTGGTATAAAATCAATTTTAAAGTACTGGCCGTTCAGCTGCTGCCAACATTTTTGCGAAAGCAAAATTTAGCTCAGTTGATGCAATTATGTGTCACTCCAATTTCTTCGCTTTATGATTTATGGTATGACTGGCGTTTTAAAAACATTTACAAATTAGAGCACAATGGTCAGGTTTGTTCATTAAGAGGTTCTTTAAATGATCTGTTTGACCCTGTAGAGCGTCGGATTTATATTGGCGAAGGTCAATTTTATGAGACAACTTACATTTTTACTGAAGCTGAAGGGCAAGAAGTTTGGATTGAAACGGATTCTGAAGATAAAACTATTTTTCTACGTACAGAATCAGAGACAGCAGATACCGGATTAGACTTCATTGTTTATGTACCGGAGACAATTTATAATTTATCTCTTGATGGACTAAGAGCTCACATTAATTTTTACAAAGCAGGCGGAAAACGCTATAATATTTTTATCGATGAATAAATCAAATTTTAATCAAACAGGAGGTTACCCACTTAAAACAGAAAGGTTACAAGAGCTACAAACGTCTTTTGAGATATTTAACGCTTTTGGTTCACTTGCGGGTAATCTTGCAATTGTTTCAGGATGTGAGATTGTTGGCTCTACTGTCAAAAACGGCTTTTTGTACATTGATGGTGAGCTTTTGGAATTTAGGGAATCAGCACTTGCAATCGATTCTACAGTTGTAATTTTTGAAGAGCCGGTTAAGAGATTTTTTGAAAATGACCCTTTAAGGGAAGTTTACACCATTCGATACACCTCTTTTGGAACTGCTGAAGAATCATGGTTATGGACTGATTTCAAACGTCCGATTGAGACCAAAAGCATTCCAACTGATCTAATTTCCAGGCTAACACTAATTGAAAAGAAGTTAGCCATTTTCCAAAGCGGTGGTGTTGTTTTTCCCTGGTTCAAACCTGTTGGCGAAATACCAGAAGGATTTCAGGAAGTTGCAGACATGAAAGGGCGCATGATTATAGGTTATGACCCTACACAGACTGAATTTAATTTGATTGGTAAAAATGGCGGACTTAAGAATAAAACCCTCAGTATTTCTGAAATGCCGTCACACGACCATACATTTAGTGGTAGTAACAGTAATAGTTCCGGAACGAGTAACCATGTAATTACAACTGGTCAAGCCGATGAAGGAAGTGGAAAGTTTGGAATGCAACCTACTGGAGGCGGCCAAGCATTTTCATTATTAAACCCTTACCGCGTGGCAGCGTACATTGAATTTATAGGATAAGTTATGGCAACAAATATAAACACAATATTAAGCTGGTTTGTAACCGGCGCGAAACCAACTCAGGTGCAATTTTGGGCCTCATGGCAATCATTTTGGCATAAAGATGAAGCAATACCTCAATCCAGTGTTCAAAACTTAGCCGCAACGCTTAATTCAAAAGCGGATAAATCTCAGTTTGATGCTCATAAAACTGATACTGATGCGCATGCTGATCTATTTAGTAGTAAAGAAGATAAAAATCAAAAAGGTGCTGTAAATGGTTACGCTCCATTAAATGAGTTTCAGAAAATTGCTGCTGAATATTTGAGCATTGTAAATGATCTTATTACTGGAGGTACGACATCGTTACTATCGGCAGAGCAGGGAAAAGAATTACAAAGCCAAATTGATGGTATAAACATTATTTTATCATCTGATGATATAAATCTTGACACAGTACAGGAGCTTGTAGATGCCATCAAAGAAGTTGAGACTTCGCTTGAAACAATTTTAGTAAATGATCTTACAACCGGAGGCATTACCAAAGCTTTAACCGCTGAAATGGGTAAAAGCTTAAAGGCTTTAATTGATGGTTTAAACACTAACAAAGTTGATAAAGTTGCAGGTGAAAGATTGATAACAGCTGCTGAAATTGTTAAGCTCGAAGGAATAGAAGCCGGCGCACAAGTAAATCAAGACATGTCCGGCAAACAGGATATTGATAATCAAATTTTCGTGAGTGCTTCGGGTTTGGTGCAAGATTCTTGGCATGGTAAAATAGTAACTTTTACAGCTAGTTCAACACAGACAGTTCCTGCAAGTGGTTTACGAGACGGGTTTAAATTCGATGGTATTGTTGATCCTACAGTAACAATTACAACTGCGATAACAGCTCCTAAATCATGGTTAGGTGGTTATTCAGGAGCTTCAATAACTGAGAATTCAATTTTTACTTTTATTCAAAGAAAAGGCGATGATTCAAAAGTTTCAATTTATGGATTATAAATATGTTATTAACTAAAACAATATTCGGAAGATCAAAATATATAAAGGTATCAGACCCACATGCGCAGGCTTTCGTTATTGCAATAAAAACAAAAAGTAATCCTATAGCTAATGCTGTAAATCAGCTTTGTATTGATCTGAAAGCGGCCAATTTATGGAATAAAATGCAATGTGTTTACCCTTTTGTTGACACTTCAGAATTTGCCCATAAGTTTAATTTATTAGACCCACGAGACAGCGATGATGCTTTTAGGATATCATTTGGAAGTCCTTCCGGACTCACATCTCATTCTGCTTTAGGGTTTGTTAGCGGCAACCAGTTAGCTAATACGCATTTTATTCCATCAATAGTTCAAAATGTATTTTCAAACGGCATTACAATTGTTTGTGGTACTCATATAACAGGTGATGTGAGATCAATTGGAGCTTACATGTCCACCACACAAGCAAGTGTAGTTTCAATTTGGGCTAATCCTTACTTTGTTTCTCGAATGAATGGTAGTAACATAGTCTATGGTAATACTGACTCAAAAGGAATTTACACAGCTCAAAGAGTTTCCAGTACAGTTAGTAATCAATTTAGAACAGGAGTTAAGGTTACAACATCAAACAGTGGAGGTGTTTTACCTACAA
Organism: Flavobacterium hydrocarbonoxydans; assembly: GCF_009789235.1. Classification (GTDB taxonomy): domain Bacteria; phylum Bacteroidota; class Bacteroidia; order Flavobacteriales; family Flavobacteriaceae; genus Flavobacterium; species Flavobacterium hydrocarbonoxydans. The sequence goes on from NZ_WSTB01000001.1 coordinate 279,732, forward strand.
TTCCTCTCTATATCGCGTCAGTTAATGAGAATGGACTCCAAAAATATCCTGACCAAAAACGAACACAATCAACTTACATACATGAGGGTATGACTGATTCAGAGGTTGTCTCATTTCATACTATAATAAATACTTTCGAAAATTCATTATCTCGTAAAACTTGGTAAAAATTAAAAAAAATAATTATGATAAGATCAACAGTACCGCTTTTATATGATGCTAGAAATGGAGAAAAATCCGCTATCGTTGAAATTGAAATTCCGAGTTGGCAAACAGGACAAGATGGCATTACTTATAACGTTCGAGATTATGCCATAAACAATGATGTAAAAGAGTTTATAAGCAGCAAGTTTGTTTTTTATTCGTGGGATCAAATTAATAGTTTGAACGATTATATCGAAAGCATATATGTTTATTCAGGTTTAACAAAAAAGGAGACGGAATATTTAAAAGTTAAACATGCTTTACTACTAGAAACGAAGACACGCCCTATTTACGGTTCAAACGCCAACCTTTGGGTTTTAATCTAAATTATTTATGGGTACAATTTTAGCATTTATTTCTATTGTTATAGCAGCGATACTTTTTCCTTTAGGGCTTCTAATAACATTTGTTACTAATCTTTACAAAAGGCGTTGGAAGTTTTCATTTAAACGTTTAGATCAACAACTTCTAAGCATCGCCACAAGCATAGACGCATCTGGCAATGTAATTTGTAAGGACTTGTTTAATCTGCTTTTAATAGAAAAAGGCGGTTATGAGTTTGGCAAGCGAAAGGAAACTATATCTAGCGCATTGGGTAAAAATCAACGTGATAACACATTAACCAAAACAGGAAAAGCAATCGTTTTTATCCTGGACAAAATAGAAACTGATCATTGCATGAAAAGCATTGATAGTTTGGTGTAATGTTTCCTTAAAAGTGAAACAATAGAATGAATTTCAGGGAGGTTGAAATAAAAAAAGTCCTCCAACAATTAAAAACTTTCTCAGGGTAATTTAATTAAGCACAAAGCCACAGCGTTGGAGGACAAAAAGTCTTCTATGCTGTGGCTTTAGTGTGTTTAAAAATTAACCTGAGAGGTGCAAATATAATATAATCAATCATCAATCAAAATCGAATAATGAATAAGTATCATCAAATACTAAATAAAATCCTTGAAAAAGGTAAAAATCAAACAAATAAAAAAGGCTCAAACACTTTTTTACTTAATCAAAAGCTAGAATTAAAGCCAATTGATTTACTTGAACTGTTTGAGGGGCACGCTGTGGCTAAAAAGAAACTCAAAGATGAGCTACAATTGTTTATCCAGGGCGAACGCTCGACAGAAGCTTACCGGGAAATTGGTGTTTCATGGTGGGATTATTGCGGACCTATCCTGGTCAATAGTTATCCGACCTACTTCGAAAAGCTTCCGAAACTAATTGAAAAAATTAATAGGGAGAAACGATCATCAAAGAATTATGTATTATTTCTGGGTTCTAACGATACCGAAAGCAATCAACAGCCTTGTTTAAGTTTAATACAATTTCAAATCGACAACGGTAAACTTGTAATAAGCGCATATCAGCGCAGTTCCGATGCGAATCTAGGATTACCCTCAGATATTTATCATTTGTACCTTATTTCGAAGAAAATCGATGTACAGTTGAAAAGCATTACATTGTTTCTTGGTAATGTGCATGTGTATGAGAATAATTTTGAGAATACAAAGCAGCTGCTTAATGGCGAAAGCGTCAAGTTTGCTTTAAACGTTGGTTAATTGCGGTTTAAACTATAATTAAAAAGCCAATACGTTATGTATTGGCTTTGTTGTTTTGATGCTTGCTCATTAATTCTTTACAAACAGAATATAATTCATTTGTTCCTTCTCCTAGTTGGTAATGACCATGTGCAATGCAAAGTTCATTATATTCGCTGTCACTAAGGACTTGTTTTAAATCAATTTTTAATCTTTCCGCTTGTTGTTGACTTTGCCAGGCACCTGCTTTATTTCTAAATTTATCAAGTAAATCGTAAGTGTTTTTCATGTCCAAATATATTATAAATTTGTAAAAAAATGGAAATTTTGATTTGCAAAAATGGAAATTTTGATTTTTCGATTATACTATCAGGAATATTGGCGGCTAAAGCTGGCGGATCAAAAATTCTAAAAGCAGTTTTACGTATCTGTATCTGGGGTACTTTTGCAATAACAATGTCAGCTTTGGCTGGTTATATTTTTGGTGTTCAGACTACTTAAAAAGAAATATTTTTTTTTGGAATAGGAATGTAATATGAATAATATCCCTAACCATATCGATAGAGTTATCGCCATAAATTCCCTTAAAAAATAATTTGTTTTCCATGTATATTTTTAACTCAAAACTCTAGATTGGAAAAACGGTCAAATTGATCGCACTTTTTCTTCTGCAATTTACACCAATTCCTATAGCGCAAGGTCTTTTTATGATAGACCATCTGTGTGGAACTAATTTTGAATTTAACTACAATAAAAAACTAAAACAGTACTTGTACATTTTGTACAAGTATTGGATATTTGTGAGGTTAATAACAAATAAAACGTAGGTATTGCGTAACATAGAATTTGTCTCGTCCTACCTAAGATTATTTCCCTTCAAATCCATCAAACGGAAACACAATCTTATAATATTATCCTCTTTAACATCACCATCCTGATCTATACTCATATTAGTATACATAACTCCCTGCATAGCAATTGCAAGACAAGGAGTTTATATTCTTTACAACAAAAAACTTTATGCTTCTTCTATTATGGCATCAGGAGCATTTTTTTTCACCGATTCAATTCCATTCTCTCTGGCAGCAGTACTTTCGTACATCTCACTAGTACCTATGATTTGACCATTAGATGCTTTCAGATTAAAGTATTGCTTACCACTTGATGATTCTTTACGATCATAGCGATTATCATCTGGTGCATTTTTTTTCACAGAGGCAATACCATTTTCGCAGGCAACTTTGGTGTTATAACCTTCGCTAGCTAAGATGACCTGCCCGTTACCAGCTTTTAAGTTAAATTGAAATTCGCCATTCTTTCTAGTTGAGATCAGAAATTTTCCCATATTTTGTTTTAGTTTTAAGATTAGAAAACTAAATTAATCATTTTACCTATGCAATAAACTTATTTAGAGTTTTTCTTTTTTGAAATTTAGCAATAAGCATATTATAAAAACTACTGGCATATAATTCAATTTATTTTTTACAAAATAGTTATCAACTTACTACTGATTTTATTAAAATTTATTTAATTTAGTTTTTATTAACCAAAAAAAACAAATTAGTATGGGATTTTTTAGTGATTTTAAAGCCTCTTTAATGAAAGGCGATGTGTTAAGTTTAGCAACAGCAGTAGTCATAGGTGCTGCTTTTGGAAAAATAGTAGGATCTGTTGTTGATGATGTTATTATGCCAATTGTTGGTTTACTTACTGGCGGAATTGATTTTACAACAAAATTTATTACCCTTGATGGTGAAAACTATGAAAACTTAGCTAAAGCAAAAGAGGCTGGTGCTGCTGTTATTACTTACGGTAATCTTGTTCAGGCAATAATCAATTTTGTTATTATTGCCCTTTTTATTTTTATTATTCTTCGTGCTGCTGAAAAAATGAAAAAGAAACAAGAAGTTCCTGTTGTTCAATCAGGCCCATCTCAAGAAGAACTGCTTACTCAAATTAGAGATTTATTAAAAAAATGATCTACAACTTTTCTACAATTTCACCCGCTACATAATGATTATAGATTTAATTAGATCACAAACTCAATATATTTATTAAGTTAAGTAGAAATTGTATAGAGATTTTTTTAGAACTGAATACCTAATATTTAAAATCTTATACTTTATGAAATGGGAAAAAATATTTTCACACATTTTTTCCCATTTTTCTATTTAATATCAACTGATTAGAATATGGAATACAATTTCCTAAGTCCGTAAGAACGATAACTTTCCTCTCATATACCTGCTATATTTACTATGATGTTTCTGTACGGTTTAGGACTTCAGTTTGTATTGCAACTTTATCCAACATCTTTAGCCTTATATATAGTTTCTGTTGGTCAGGTCAAGAGTTTACCTCCTGTTTTCTTCAGATTCCACTCACGCGGTGGCCCCCCTTGCATTCAGTTAACACTTCCCACTGTAAAGACGTCCTTGGAACTTACACCCTAGAGTTATCGCCCATTCCAGGCACACAACAAAAAGCTGAGCACATTAATGAGTTCTGCTTTCTTATTTTGAATAATCTTGCTCCTGGAAATAAAATTTTATTGACTTTCATTTTTGGTACGTCTTTAAAAACCATATATACTGCCAGAAACAGAAATCTGCTCTCTAGTGATCCATACAGCATCATCTGAAGCCAGAAATACGGCAGCTTTGGCAATATCTGCGAGTTGTCCTCTACGGCCAAGCGGTGTTTTTTTCGGCAAACATCTTTTCATACTCACTGCCCACGGTGACACCCGCGCTTACTGCACCCTCTGTTTCCGTTCCACCCGGCAAAATAGAATTGACACGAACGTTTTTAACCCCCAACTTCTTAGATAAAGCAATTGTGAAAGCGTCCAGTGCAGCTTTACTTGAAGAATACAAAGAGGCATTTTGGAGCGGATATTTACTTGCACTCGAACTGATATTAATGATGTTCCCACCCTTATCTCCAAAAAGTTTCAAAGCTGCCTAGATCAATATAAGAATCCAATTTTATCAGTCTTTTCACAAACAGACATTTAAAATGTTTTATTTCAGAATGAATACTTTGGTTCATAAAGCCCTTGGTTTAGGAATTAGCCGCTTATGGGACTTTAATTACTTTCTAATTCTTTTACTGCAAGTGTACCTTCATTAATAGTATACTTACCGTATTAAAAAGAAAAATTGATATAATTAAGCTGATATTCCACCATCAATGGTAAAACTACTTCCTGTGATATAACTGGATTCTGGACCCGCTAAAAAATTGACCAACGAAGCTACTTCTTCTGGCCTGCCAAAACGTTTAAGCGGGATAGCATTAATGAAAGCCTCACGAATCGCATCATCGGAAGGCAGCATATCAGTATCAATAGCACCTGGCTCAACAGTATTTACTGTAATATTTCTTGGTGCCAAATCCCATGCAAGTCCACGGGTATAAGCTCCAATTGCTGCTTTGGTAGCGATATAGTCAGACATGTGCGGACTTCCAATACGATGAGCACCAACAGATCCTATACTTACTATCCTTCCACCATCTGGCATATATTTAACTACCGTACGTACAGCTTCAGATACTGCTCTGATGTTAACGTCGATCTGACGATCATATTCATCAATTCTTTCAGAAGCTGTTTCTAAAGATCCTTTTACTGCAATAGCTGCATTATTTACCAGAATGTCAATTTTGCCATATTTGTGGCCAATATCATCAATAGCTTTTTCTAGCGCGCCTTTTACTGAACTATCTATTTTGATAGCGAATGAATCTCCACCTAATTCTTTTATACTTTTTACCATATTTTGTGCTGTCTCTTCAGAACTTACATAACTGAAGATAACATTTGCGCCTTCTGATGCTAAACGTTTTACAATTGCTGCACCCATGCCACGAGTTCCTCCCGTAACAAATGCTGTTTTACCTTTTAGTGTTGACATTGTGTATTTTTATTAAATGATTATTAATATTTAGAAATAAATTATTGTGAATAGTAGTAGTTTCGACTTTAATCCATTGCAATAACGATCTTACCTTGCGTGTGTCCTTTTTCAATTTCAAGATGCGCTTTTGCAATTTCCGTCCACGAAAAGACCTGCGATACATGCGGTACCAGTTTTCCTTCCTGTAATAGTTTTGCAACAAATTCCATATCAGGTCCGCTATATGTTATCATATTATAAAAGGCATGTATATTCAATCTTTTTGCTTTCAAAGCTTCATCTGCTGTTATACCAGACCACAGACTAATAAGACTGCCTCCAGGCTTCAGCACTTCCATACTTCGATTAATATGGCCGTCTGCTTTTACAGCTTCAATAACCAGATCAATATCTTTTACTACTTCCTCAAAAGGACCTTTCTGATAGTCAATAAACTCATCAGCACCAAGGCCTATTACAAAGTCTTTTTTAGCACCTGATGCCAAAGCAAGTACATAACCGCCAAAATATTTTGCAAACTGAACGGCAAAATGTCCTACACCTCCCCCGGCCGCTGTTATTAATACACGGTCGTTTTCTTTTATACCTACTTTATTGATTGGTTGCAAAGCAGTAAGTGCCGCCAATGCAGAAGCTGCCGCCTGTTCATGACTAATATTTTTAGGTTTGACAGCTAATTGAGAAGCGGGAGCTACAACAAATTCTGCGTATGTTCTGCCTATATTAGGATGCTTCAATACTCCAAACACGTCATCACCAATCTCAATATTAGTAACGTTAGCACCTTTCTCAACAACCTGGCCAGAAACATCCCACCCTAAAATCAATGGAAGCTCTTCGCCGAATATCCAACTGACACTTTTATTTTCCCTTACAATAGCATCAGCAGGATTTATACTAACTGCTTTTACTTTTATTAATACTTCATCGTCTTTAATATTTGGCACAGGAACAAACTCAAAAGTAAAATTTTCAACTCCACCCTGCTCTTTCAGCACAATCGCTTTCATAATAAACAATCGAACATCTGGAAAAATAGGGTTATTTACAGGAGACAGCAGTGGAGGAGACTTTAATATCATTAAGATAAATTATAAAAAATAAAAACATTACTTAATCTCTAATCATAGAGTTTTGCTCTCGTATAAAAACTCTTTATCAACTGTTTTAACCCCTATAATGTTATGCTGAAAAGAATACTTTTAATTATCTTGCTTTCTATTCCTCTTTTTGCTACTACATCACTGAAGGAAACTTTTAACATCTGGGGAAGGATTGTAGATAGTGGATTTAGTCCTATTGAATCATTTTCGATTAAGGTTTTCGAATTTAATACTATTACAAATCAAAAAAAAATAACCCAAGATTTTAAAGTCAGAGATGATAATGGCGAATTTTTAATAAAAAAACCTTAACTCGGAAACCTATCTTATTGAAGTTACAGTTGAAAATTATACAAGGTACAGCATCATAAAAACACTTGGAAATAAAAATGAATCAGTTGGAGAAATAATTTTGCAAAATACTTGGTAAATTAAAAACAGATTCTTTCTATTTCTAGTAATCTTTTTTACCATAATTATTTTCTCAAAAAAAAATAGTATTACAGTTCTTTTTTGTATTAAAACATCTGATTGCGCAATAAAGACATATCCTACCTTTATTACGCCAATCTTTTCAAGTCTTGCATAAATTTTGTTAAATTTTGCCCCGTCGGGGTCACTATACAGCTAAAAAGGCAAGGTAACTTTGGATTTTTACATTTATTTTCTCTCTTCAAAAGAAACTTTAAAAACTTAAATAAAACGATTAATTAAACTTAGATCTGAACTTTAAAGGTGTTTCATTTGTTTTGTTTTTGAACAATTTACTAAAGCTCTGAAGGTGTTCGAATCCCAGCTCATACGCAATTTCACCAATTGACAAACTGGTGGTAGAAAGTTTTTCTTTCGCTTTTTCTATGAGTTTATTGTGAATATGCTGCTGCGTATTCTGACCAGTATGAAGCTTCAGTAAACTGCTTAAATAATCTGAAGAAACATTCATATTATCAGCAACGGTCTGGACAGAAAGAAGAATTCTCTGCTCAAAGTTTTTATCATCAAAATAATTATTCAAAAATTCTTCAACTTTTGACAGTATCTGATGACTGGCGATTTTTCTTGTAAGAAATTGGCGACTGTAATATCTGTCGCAATATTTGAGCAGCAATTCTATCTGCGTAATTATTAAATCCTGCGTAAATCTATCAATGTTGATGTGGTATTCTTCTCTTATATTTTCAAAAATATTTACAATGATATTTTCCTCTTTTTCCGAAAGAAATAGTGCTTCATTAATTGAATAATCAAAAAACGTGTAGCTTTTTATGTTTTTCGCTAATGCTGAATTCCATAAAAAGTCTGGGTGAATTTGCAATAAATACCCTGCGCCTTTATGTAGTGAATCAGGATCCTGCTCCAGCCGCAAAACCTGCCCCGGTGCTATAAATGACATTATACCTTCGTCAAAATCGTAAATCTGCTGGCCATAATAAAGCTTGGCTCCAATATCCCGTTTTAAAGCAATAGAATAAAAATCCATCACAATGTTTGTCGTTTTTTCATCATCAGGGAATTTTACCTGTGAATAATCGACCAGGCTTATTAAAGGATGTTCCGGCTTAGGAAGCCCTCTAAACCGATGATACTCTGTGATGCTTTTTATTCTAATTACTTCCATAGATACAAATTTACATTTTTTTGACACCCTCAATTCAGATGAATTCTTTTAAATGTATATTCAAAAAATTATTATACGAATATGCTATTTGATTTTTTATTCTTCTTTGCTCTGCATCAAAAGACCAAACCAGTCTTCTAAATGCCAGGTATGGGTCAGTTTGGCATTTTTCAAATAATGAAATTCATGCAGCGCTATTGTTACTTTCTTATTGGTTGGAGCAATTCCCATAATTTCCTTTACATGTGTAAATTGCATAGAAGCTCTTACAGCTGCACGCTCGTGGCTGCCAAATATCTCATGAATTACGATTTCTATATCAGGACATAATTCGAACAAAAATTTCATAATTGCCTGCAGTCCTTTTGGGTTATCTTCTTGATGTGGTGCCAGTGGAATATCTTTCCAGTCGGGCATGCAGATTTCGTCTAATACTTCTGGCTTTTTGAGTTTCCAAGCTGCATAAAACCTTTCAATGGTATCTATTTCCTGTTTCGACAGCGCTTTGACTACACCTTTATCTTCTTTTTCCATTTTATATTCTTCTAATTGTATGTAAAATTCAGCTTATCGACTATACGTTAACTATTTTTAAGCTTGATTATAAATTTGAACCTCCTGAGATTTCTATACGCTGCGCATTGATCCACCCGCCGGCATCGCTGCATAAAAAGGCTACCACGCCCCCAATATCCTTGGGTAGTCCAACTCTTCCAAGAGCAGTTTGCGAAGCCAGGTATTGGTTCATTTCTGCATTGTCACGTACTGCACCGCCCATAATATCTGTTTCGACAGCACCCGGAGCAATAACATTTACTCTTATATTTCTTGCACCAAGTTCTTTTGCCTGATATTTTGTCAATGTTTCCATTGCTCCTTTTAGTGCTGCATAAGCTGCAAATCCCGGCGTGGCAAAACGGGTTAGTCCTGAAGAAACATTTACAATTCCTCCGTAAGCTCTTAGCAGTGGCAATAATTTTTGAGTAAGGAAAAATGGACCTCTAAGATGTACATTTTCCATTTCTGTAAATTGAGCTTCATTGATAGCATCAAAATTTGCATAGTGAATAAACCCTGCGTTATTGATCAAGAAATCAATTCCATCTGAGTTAAAATAATTAGTTAAATGGTCTTTAAGATTTTTTTCAAACAAATCAAAACTAGAAGAATCTGAGACGTCTAATTTTATAGCGACCGCCTTTTGTCCGATATCATGAATTTGTTTTATAACATTTTCTGCTGCTTCTTTTTGAGTGTTATAGGTTAAAACTATATCCAATCCGTTTTTGGCAAGATTGATCGCCATATCTTTTCCAAGACCACGGCTCCCTCCTGTTACTACTGCAATTTTACTTTGCGATGACATAATGATTATTTTAGTATTATTATGTTGCAAATTTGCGCAGATACAGGAAAGAAAATTTAGCCAAAACCATAATTTAAGTAGCCAAAACTGGTAAAATGGAATTACCGACAACTTTAGTGGCAAGAACGACATTCAAATAATGATGGTGAGCTTATTCCTTGAGGCATTCCCAACAACCCAGATAAATTACAAAATTCAGTTTTTAAAAAAATCTCGTCTATACCCAACAGGACATCCAAACCAAATTTATAAAGCCAATGAAAGACAGAAACTACATATAGTAAGCCAATTTCTTCAAATCATCCAAAAAAGATGTTGTAATTTGTCCCGTCGAGGTCACAAACAAGCCAAATGGCGTCAATTGAAGACAATTGACGCCATTTTTTTTATAATCTCACTTTATTTTTATCAGTTTAAAGATCCGGGCTCCTCAGCAGCCAATTGATATTTGTTTAATTGAAGATTATTATTCTCCATTTTTTACTTTTTTAGAAAGTTATTTATAAATACAAATTTCGGTATGATGCCCCATGTATTGTTTTATTTATTGATTTGTGAGATTTACTGTTTTACTTTTTCCATTTTAAACGCAAGCTGTTACTTACCACACTTATACTGCTGAATGCCATTGCAGCGCCTGCAATCATAGGGTTAAGCAAAAAGCCGTTTATCGGATAGAGAATGCCCGCTGCAATGGGAATACCAATCAGATTATAGACAAATGTCCAAAACAGATTTTGTTTTATGGTAGCTACTGTCTGTTTGGATAATCTTATTGCCTGTGGAATTTTGGTAAGATCCGATGATATAATGGTCATCTTGGCTACATCCATTGCAATATCACTTCCTTTACCCATTGCTATACTAACATCGGCAGTTGCAAGGGCGGTACTGTCATTGATTCCATCGCCCACCATTGCAACGATTTTTCCTTGTTGCTGGAGTTCTTTTATAAAAGCGGCTTTATGCTGGGGCAGCACCTCTGCCTTATAATGTCTGATACCTGTTTGCTCAGCAATGGCTTTCGCAGTGGCTTCATTATCTCCGGTAAGCATATAAAGGTCAATGCCCATAGCCTGCATTTCCTGGATAGCCTGTGCTGATTTTTCTTTTATATTGTCAGATATTGCAATTACAGCAAGAGCTTGTCTGCTGTTTGAAAACCAAATAACAGTTTTGGACTGGCTGCCCCATTCTTCAGCCTGGATTTGTAATTGGTCATCAGTAATGATATTGTTTTCTGCCAATAACTTTTTATTGCCCACATAATAGGTGTCATTGTCATGGCCGGCTTTTGCACCTTTACCGGTTATACTTTCAAAACCGGACAATGTGGGTGTCGGTAAGCCGTCAAAATGTTTCACTACGGCTTCTGCCAATGGGTGCTCCGATTGTTTTTCAATGCTCATTAAAACATTGCTGGCTGCATCATCATTGTTCAGCCATTTGAAACCCGTAACCTCTGGCCGCCCCTCAGTAATGGTTCCGGTTTTGTCTAAAACAATAGCGTCAACTTTCTTTGCCAGTTCAAGGCTTTCAGCATCTTTAATCAGGATGCCATTCTCAGCACCTTTACCAACACCTACCATAATAGCGGTTGGTGTTGCTAAACCCAAGGCACAGGGACAGGCGATAACCAATACCGTAACGGCTGCGAGCAATCCATGTACCACTCCGTTATCGCCATCCAAAACAAACCACAACATAAATGTCAGGATGGCAATTCCTATCACAACAGGAACAAATATACCGGCAATCTTATCTACCAATTTCTGTACAGGTGCTTTGTTTCCCTGCGCATCCTGTACGGTTTTGATAATTTGGGCAAGCATCGTTTCTTTTCCTACTTTAACGGCCTTAAATTGAAAGCTCCCTTTTTGGTTAATCGTTCCAGCAAATACTTTTTCACTTCCTTTTTTTAGTACTGGTATCGGCTCGCCGCTAAGCATACTCTCATCAACATAGGAACTCCCTGAGGTTACTATACCATCCACTGCAATTTTTTCGCCCGGCTTTACAAGAATAACGTCACCTGTAGCTACCTCTTCAATAGCAGTCTGTTTTTGGGTTCCGTCCGGTAGTATCACGATGACGGTTTTGGACTGTAGGCCCATCAGCTTTTTAATTGCTGAAGAGGTATTCCCTTTGGCTTTTTCTTCCAGTAATTTTCCCAGCAGAATGAATGCAATAATAACAGACGCCGCTTCAAAATAAACATGGGCGTGTAATCCGCGCCTGTGCCAAAATTCAGGCAGCAACATATTGAATACACTGAACAGATATGCAATGCCTGTACTGAGTGCCACCAGTGTATCCATATTGGCTGAACGGTGTATAGCTTGTTTCCATGCATTGATGAAAAAATCTTTGCCTAACCATAAGACAACAGGTGTAGAAAACAGCCACATTATAGGGTCTGCGTAGGGCATATTCATAAAGAACATCCCAATAACAACCACAGGAGAAGACAGGATAGTTGCCCAAATGGTTTTGATTTTTAGATTCTGGAATTTTTGAGCATGGATTACTTCTAAAGTTTCCTGCTGTTTGGTTTCATCCTCAATCAATAAATCGTAACCGATAGATTGTACCGCTTTTTGCAGTTTGGCCGCATCGGTCATATTGGGCAGGTATTCAACGGTAAGATTACCCGTTGCAAAATTTACAGCAGCGCTTACCACTCCTGGCTCGTATGTAACAATGCTCTCGGCACTGCCCGCGCAAGAGGCGCACGTCATGCCCAATACTGGAAACGTGTTTTTTACGGTCGAAACGCCATACCCCAAGTCCTTGATTGCTTTGATCGCTTCCGCTACCGCTTGTGTGTTGTCAACCGTGATAACAGCCCTGCGGTTGTTCAGCTCTACCTGGTGTGTTTCTATGCTTTTCAATCGTGCCAGTCCCTTTTCAACGATGAGTGCACAATGTTCGCTTTCTACATCTTCCAAGGTAAGATAAATGACTTGCTTCTTTTTATCTGTTGCCATTTTTTTTTGCTTTAATTAACAATACAAAATTGGGATAATATGGGTGGGAAGCGTTGTGGAATTATGAAATGGATTTGTAAGATTTACTTAGACCTTATCCGATGGTTTTCTTTTATCCTCCCGTCTTTGCTTGAAATAGCTCGGAGTAAGCCCGGTTACCTTTTTGAACTGGTTGCTTAGATAAGCAACACTGGAGTAATTAAGGTGAAATGCAATTTCACTGAGGGACAATTCGTCATAAACCAATAGTTCTTTTATCTTTTCTATTTTTTGGGCGATGAAGTACTTTTCAATGGTGGTGTCTTGCGCTTCGGAAAACAGGTTGGACAAATAATTGTAATCATGTTGAAGTTTGTCGCTTAATACATCGGAAAGATTGGTTTTTACACCTTTTTTTTGATGATGTACTAAATCAATAATTATATTTTTATTCTTTCTACAGTTCTGTTTCTCTTATCGTCAATGATTTCAAATCCTAATGTAAGCAGCGTTTTTCCAATTTAAATAATTCTTGAGTCGTAGGTTCGCTGCTAAGTGTAATCTCCCCCAGCTTTATGCTCTTTAGGTTTAAGCCTAACTTTCCCAATTCATTCTGCACCACCATAATACAGCGGTCACAAACCATATTTTTTATAATAAGCACCATCACTTTGCTTCACATCTAAAGAAAACATTAATTTGAAACTCTAAAATAAATTTATAACCGTTTATTCTTCAAATTTCCAATTGGTAAGTAATAAAGCAAACCGATTCCTATCAGAAATAATATCAATGAAGCTATAAATGCAGGAATAAGGATTTCTTTATTATTATCCAAAGCATTGTTCAAGGCGGCATATAATAACCAAATTTGAATAGTCACATTTAGTATTAATATAAAAATAATAGTAGAAAGTATCGCGTTTAATTTATTTGGATTGGCTTGATTCTGACTAGTTCTAAAAGTACTCATGGTTTTTTATTTTAGGGATTTATCCTGGTTTCTCTTCCAGATTCTCTGATGCTCTTACATAAATGGCATTCTCTTTAAAAAGCACTTCCAATTTAGGCAAAGCTCTGGGCGGGGGCCCAGCGATAACATCTCCGGTTTGAGCGTCAAAAGAACCTTCGTGACAAGGACAATGAATAACTCCCGTGCCAGGCTTATAAAAAACAGAGCAGGAAAGATGGGTGCATTTTTGTTCATACGCTTTGAATTCTCCCGTCTCCAGATGAATCAATATATAAGGGATTGTACTTCCTTCGATAACAAAAGCACGTGTACCCCCTACAGGCACCTCTTCTTTTTTACATACAAAGTGCTCTCCATCCAGCTCATCTTTTGGAAATAGGTGCGCTTTGGCTGCCACCAGACCACTCCCAACCATTAACCCGCCTGATACTAGTGTAAGGAATTTAGCAAAATCGCGACGGCTCACATTGGTTGCCTGTTGTTTTTCGATTGGAAAATCTTTTTTCCAGTTTTTATTTAAATTATCTTCTTTAGACATGAATTCTAATAAATTATTAATTGATTACTGCCTTTTGGCATCATAATATTAACTTTTGTATTCACTACCTCTTCTCCAAAAAGGAAAGTATTTACTGGCGAACTATTTGGACGCATTTCCTGTATTTCCTCTCTGGTGCCGTAAAACAAAGCCCCACTTGGACAAACCGTAGCACACATAGGTTTTTTGCCCACGCTTGTTCTGTCGTAGCACATCGTACATTTCATCATCAAATCGTAGGACTCTTCTTTTTTAGGCACGCCAAATGGACAGGCCATCACACAATTCGAACAACCAATACATCTTTCCGTATTGGCAGTATGAACAATTCCGAATTCGTCTTTTGAAATAGCATCAGCAGGACATACATTTGCACAAACAGGATCGTCACAATGCATACACACCTGTACAGTAGTTTGCACAGTTGATGCCCTATCGACATAATTTACGTGAATTAAAGATTCCTGACCATTGGTTTCGCATTCAGCACAAGCCATTTCGCAGGCTTTACAGCCAATGCAACGTTGCATATCTACAAAAAACTCTTCATTTTTATTAAAATTGGTATAATTCATTTTTTGTTTTTTAGTTGTTAAACACTAGCGTAAGCCATAGATTCGCTCGAAGGTGGTGCTATTTCACGCAAAGGTTCCAGATGACAGGCACAAACTTTGAATTCCGGAATTTTAGAAATAGGATCTAATGTTCCGGGAGTTAATTGGTTTGCTGATTTTTTTCCAGACCAGTGGTACGGTATAAAAACCGTGTCTTCGCGAATCGTTTCTACAATGTTTGCAGGAAAAATGCCTTCACCACGCCGGGTAGTAACTTTTATTAATTCCCTTTGTTTGATGCCGTATTGTTGGGCTAAATTTGGATGAATTTCCAATAAAGGCTCCGGATACTGATCAACCAATTTTCCAATTCTTCGTGTTTGTGTACCACTCAAATATTGAGAAACCACACGTCCTGTCGTCAAAATTATTGGATAATCGGCATCTGGCACCTCACCTGGAACTTTGTACGGTGCCGGATTAAAATGAGCCCTTTCATCTGAGGTTTTAAATTTTTTATCTTCCCATAAACGCGGTGTTCCCGGATGTCCTATTTCAGGACAAGGCCAAAAAACACCCATTTCGTCTTCAATTCTTTGGTAGGTAATTCCATAATAATCAGCAGTTCCTCCTTTTGAGGCTACCCGCAATTCGTTAAAAACGGCTTCGCTGCTATCATACGTAAATTTATCCTCCACCCCTAAGCGTTTGGCTAATTCCAAAATAATCGAAGTATCGGTTCTGGCATCTCCCGGAGGAGTAACTGCCTGACGGATTCGGATAACACGCCCTTCGGCTGAAGTGGTTGTACCTTCTTCTTCCTCCTGTAATGATCCTGCCAAAACAATATCGGCATGACGGGCCGTTTCGTTTAAGAAAAAGTCAATACAAACATAAAATTCTAACTTTTCTAAAGCCTCCCGAACATAATTGCTGTTAGGCAGGGAAACTAGCGGATTAAAACAAATCGATAATAGCCCTTTAATCTCCCCACGATGAATGGCTTCGATTATTTCATAAGCCGACAACCCTTTTCCGGGCATATCTTTCTCATTAATACCCCAAACTTCTGAAATATATTTACGATGTTCCGGATTTTCAATATCCCTATTTCCTGGCAGCTGATCGCATTTATGACCGTGCTCTCTACCGCCTTGCCCATTTCCCTGTCCGGTAATAGTGGCATAACCGCAATATGGCTTACCAATTCTTCCTGTTGCGAGTACCAAATTAATGCATCCCAACACATTATCTACGCCTTTAGAATGATGCTCAATACCACGGGCATGAAGTAAAAAGCTTGTTTTGGCTCTGCCCCATAATTCGGCTGCCTGTTGAATTTTTTCTTTTTTAATCCCTGTAACTTGCTCTGCCCATTCCAGGGTATAATCTTTTACGGAATCTATAGTCTGCTGAAAACCTGAGGTATGGTTGGCAATAAAATCGTGATCCAGCATGTCATGATCCACCAAATATTTCAGCATTGCACCATACAAAGCCGAATCTGTTCCCGGGCGGACATCCAAATGAAGATCGGCTGTTCTGGCTAATGGAATCATTCTTGGGTCAATAACTATCAATTTTGCACCACGGTCTCTGGCTTTCCAAATCCAGTGGGTTAATGTTGGGAAAGTTTCACTAACATTGGCACCAGCCACAATAATTACTTCCGCATATTCCAGATCCGAATAGTTATTAGAGCCCCGGTCCAGACCAAATGCTTTTTTATTTCCTGCTCCTGCACTTACCATACACAAGCGTCCATTATAATCTAAATTTTTTGTTTTTAGAGCGACACGGGCGAACTTACCCATCAAATAACTTTTTTCATTGGTTAGCGAAACACCCGAAAGGACTGAGAAGGCATCGTTTCCATATTGCGCCTGAATCCTTTTAATTTCAGAAACTGTTTTACCCATCGCATCATCCCAGGACGTTGGTACAAATCCTTGCCCTTCTACTCTTTTTAGCGGGGACAAGAGACGGTCCGGATGATTGTTCTGTAAATAGCGCTGGACCCCTTTAGGGCACAAACGCCCTTCGTTGAACGGAAATTCCATCCAGGGTTCAAAACCTACTACTTTGTTGTCTTTAACCGACAATTGAATACCACACTGCATTCCACAAAAACAACAATGTGTTTTTACCAATTCATCTGGCTCATCCCTGCCCTCATAACCATCTTTCGGTGTGTAGTTTTTATGAGGTCCAAATTGCGTGATAATGTTTTGTTCCGAAACAGGTAATTTTGCCATGTTTTATATTTTTTAACCGATGCGATAAAAAAATCACCAGTGTTGTTTTTAATTTTCAATTCAACTAAAAAAAAATTAGCCAAATAAATTTCCGCCTTCCAGTCGTGCTTTTAAGTGGGCTTGTGCCAAACGGGATCTTTTACCTTCAGGGCTTAAATCTAAATGCGATGTTCCATCCGGTCTGTCAAAATTGAAACCTAATTCCTTAGTTACTGTTTTAAGATCTTTTATATGCAAATTGGTAGCGAATTCCTCTCCGGTGTGCTCACAAACTGCCATTCCCATTTTCATTCCCTGCTTTTTATATATATGTGCCCCAATTTGTGCCGGACGCTGAATGATATGAAAAAACTTTCCAAACGGAATCCAGATTAAAAACATAATTACCGTTACTGCATGCAGAACAGCTAGGAAATCAAATGCAAAACCTTTCATAAACTGATAGGAATAGGTTAGCCCCAATCCTGTAGCGGAAATAGCAATTAATAAAATTAGGGGTAATAAATCGCCTTCAAAAGTTTGAGTAGCAATTAAACCAGGATTGGTCAAACGTCTTCTTAAGTAGTATAACGAACCGAAAATAACCAAGTAAGAAGACCAGTTCAGGGCATGAAAGGTTAGGAAGGCCATAATGGAACCCAATTTAAATTCCATGACCTTGAAACCGAAAAAATGTGCTTCGTAAACCGATATTGAATCGGGGGCCATAGTAAAATGAATCCATCCAAAAGTCAATGGAATCGTAATTAAAAAAGCGGAAGTACAGCCTATGGCAATCATAAAATGCGCCATCCACCGATATTTGCCCCGGGGATAAATAAATTTCTGAAAAGCAATATTTTCAATTGTTTCTTTTGAAGCAAACCAAAAGTGAGAAAACACTTTTCCCGTAAACAAGTAACTTACTCCTCTTTTGAAATAAATCCACGTTGGCGGCCTTTGCAGCCAAACAGAATAACGGTATACAATACCAAAAAAAGCAAATACTGTCCCAAATAAATACGTAATTAATGCCGCATCAAAATTTTGCAGTTTTC
Organism: Flavobacterium hydrocarbonoxydans; assembly: GCF_009789235.1. Lineage (GTDB taxonomy): Bacteria > Bacteroidota > Bacteroidia > Flavobacteriales > Flavobacteriaceae > Flavobacterium > Flavobacterium hydrocarbonoxydans. Next base: position 297,804 of record NZ_WSTB01000001.1, read on the forward strand.
TGGATCCATAAAATACTAATATGATCATTAGCACGGACATGGAAGCGGCAATTAGTAAAGCCTTTATATTGTAGTTTCTATTTTTCATTTTAAATTATCATTACTTCAAGTCACTTTTAAACACTAATTATTAAAGAATAACTGTTAATTTACAAATTACAATCCGAACCAAATACATGAAATAGGTTTCATTTTCTGACTATTTATAAAAACAGCTTTTAAAAATGTTGTACTACTAAAGAGGTTAATTTACAAAAAAAAAGCAAGAGGCTAATCGATTGCAAGATCAATTGATTAATTTCGTTCTAATTTATAATAAAAATTAATAATATTTTATATTCATTGGCTATTCTGAAACATCTTTTCTATCCATATCCTGAGCAAATTCAGGTAGTTTTTCTTTAGTCACTTTTACAATTACACGGTGCATCCAAATCAAACAAATAATAGATAAGACAAAGATAAAGAGCCATGAACTGGTCCAAAAACCAGTAAAAGCAAGCAGGTATCCAAAAACTATTGGACCAATAAATCCTCCCAAACCACCAATCATTCCAACCATTCCTCCTATAACCCCTACCTGATTTGGAAAATATTCAGGAATGTGTTTGTAAACTGCTGCCGAACCAATTCCCCAACAAGTCCCAATTAAAATAACCAAGACAAGATAAACCCACATATTCGCTTCAAAATGAATTTGCGTGATTCCGTCTGCAATTAATTCTTTTTTCTGAACTTTTTGATTTTCTGCTACAACAACTTCCTGCCATGTTTTTTTAGATGGAAAAAACGGATTGTGCTCTGCATTAACATCTTTTGAAGTAACTAAATATTCTTTTTCTCCAATAACTATTTTAGATGGTGAAACTTGTGTAACCGTTCCTGCTTTTGCTGCCATCAAGCCGCTACCGGAAGTAGTAATATTCATTTTTGGAAACAAAAGTAAAAAACTCAACACTACCGAAGTACTCAATACCCAATACATCACTTTTCTTGCTCCAAATTTATCGGATAAAAATCCTCCAAAAGCACGAATAATACCAGCTGGTAAACTAAAACAAGTAGTAAACAGCCCTCCTAAAATTAAAGTTGTATGATAAACATTCATAAAATTAGGCAACAACCATTGGGAAAATGACACAAACGAACCAAACAGCAAAAAGTAATAGGTTCCAAAGCGCCAAACACGCACCTCTTTAAGCGGTTGTAAAAGTTCTTTAACTGTTTTTGCTTTTGCTTCTATTTTTTTAGTTTTCGAAAAAAGAATAAAAACAATACCCATCGTCAACAATACTACACCGTAAATAACAGGCAAAAATTTCCACCCATTTACTGGATCTGACTCTGAAAAGTATTTTAGCATACTGGGTGCTATAAAGGGAGTAATAGAAGCTCCTGCAGTACCCATTCCGAAAATTCCTAAGGCACGTCCTTGCCATTCTTTAGGATACCATAGTGAAGTATAGGCCACACCAACAGCAAAACTTGTTCCTACCATTCCGAACATAAAACTCAATAGTGCGAACATCCAAAAATTGGCAGCAAAAGGAAGCAAAAACAATGGAATAGATGCCAAAATCAGCAAAGCAGAATACACCACTCGACCTCCATATTTATCTGTTAAAATACCCATTGGTAACCGCATGAGCGAGCCTGTAAGTATTGGAATTCCCAATAACCATCCGATTTGAACTACATTCCAATCAAATATTTCCTGGTCAACTAAAAAAGTGACTAAAACACCATTTAAAGTCCAACAAGCAAAACAGACTGCAAAAGCAAGTGTGTTTAAAAATAATATTCTGTGTGATTGTGATAAATTGCTCATACTTACTTTAATTAATTCTTAAACAAAGATAAAATAGTCCGTAATCCTAAAACATGATATAAATCATTTATTGTTTTCAAGTCAAAATAACCAGAAAATAAAGATGAAATTAATAAAAATAAGCTATAAAACCCAGTATTTCACAAAATGAAAAAAAACAAATACTAATCCAATCAGCCCATTGGGGTTATGCAAAACTTTCTAGAATATAGCATTTTAGACAGCTTTCAAGTGAATTAAAAATTATTTTTTATGCGAAAAAATCTGAGGATTTACATTAATCATTACCCACGCCCAATTGTTAACGTGATCAACGTGGCCATCTTTCAATCTTTGCATGGTATCGGTAGCAAACATTTGGGAATAACCTCCCGTTACATTCACAAATTTATGCGCTGAATAGCCAAATGTAAAATCGATTTCCGTACCAAGATAGTTCTTCATTTCATTTCCATTAGCATCCAAAACGGTATTCGCAGTATTAAAAGCATGGGGAAATAACGCAAATTGCCATTTGTTGACATTGTATGCAAATTTCAAAAAAGCATCCTTTAAACCAACCGAATTTTTATGATTTCCCACATAGAAATAATCCATATATCCATTAAAGGCATGATTGGTTCCAAAAACAGGATGAAAGGATTTTATTGCTGAACTAGTATTTTCCTGGCTCTTTCCGGAAAGATATTCGTATCCAAAACCAGCTTTAAACTTATCGGTCAGGTCATAATTAAAATTAAGAGCTACGTCAAAAGCATTTACTGTATTAGTTGCATTTTTTCCTGTTTGCCCATAAAACCATAAGTCTACATCCCAGGATTTCCCTTTGGTTTTCCAATACGTTCCAAAAGTCTGCATGTAATCTACTTTCAATTCGGGTGTTGGTGTTGGAACTGGATCTGTTAATTTATTTTCATAACCTGTATTTAAAAACAAGAAACTCATATTTATTTTCAATAACTCAGTATGGTACCAAGCATATTGCATCGATTTGTAATTTAGCACGGTATAAGGTGTTGTAAGTTCGGTTTCAGCATTTGCATTATATGCAATCGCTACATCCAGATGATTTTTGTTACTTTTAAAAGTTGCTATCGCAGCATCGTGACTTTGCGCTTGTTGTGCCCAATCGACTTCACCAAAAATGCGTTGATTGTCATACGAAATCACCTGACGGCCTAAACGCGCACTCCATTTTTCACTAAAGTTATATTGCACCCAGGCTTCATATAACTGAATCCCGTTTACATCTGATTTGGTATTTGTGGGCACATCTCCCCAAACACGAACATTTTGCATAGTAAGTCTGGTAATAAATTGATCTTGCCTGAAGTTCAGATTCAAACGAGTTCTGGATGAAACAAATTGAGCTGCCGTTTCTCCATAAGGAATTGGGGCTTTATAGCCATTTCTAAACTCATAACGAGGTCTGATCTGTAAATTTGCATCCAGTTCCTGAGCAAAAGCAATACAGCTGAACACTGGTAAAAGTGTTATAACAATAATTTTCAAGATTTTCATTTTGTAAGTTTTAAGAAAGAAGTTTACTCTATCTTTTCAGCTTCTTCAGTAATTTTTTTAATCGTTGCTTCAGAATTTACACCCAAACCTTCTTGCTGAAATGTTAATTCCCCTTCGGCATTAAAAACACTTATTATGTTAGAATGCGAAAAATCTAAAGGAGCAATTTTCTTGTAGTTGACTGCCAAAACCGCTGCAAACTCTCGGGTATTTTCTTCTGTGGATCTCAAAAATTCCCATTGTTCCCCATCCATTTTATTAGCAATAGCAAATTCTTTTAATCGTGCCGGAGTATCAACTTCCGGATCTATGCTTACCAATAGGAACTTTACATCGGGTTTGATGTTCTCAGACAAACGAGATTCTATATTTCGCATATCGGCCACTAGTCTGGGACAAGCTGCCTTGCAGGAAGTATAAATCATTACCATAACGAGCACTTTGCCTTTTAAATCCTTCATTTCAAGATTTTGCCCATTTTGATTGGTCCATTTTGAAGGCAGATTGTATATGGATAAATCTGAAATCGGTTTATCTTCGGATTTTTTATTAGTATTACATCCCTGTAAAACTAAAAGGACTAATGTTAATCCCAGGAACAGTTTTTTCATTTTTTTATATAAATAGTTTAGAACCTATTTTAAATCTTTGGCACAGCGAAAACCTAAGTTTTTGGTGGTATAATTTGCTTTCAGGCTGCTTCTGAAAGCATAGCGCATAAAAGCCGCATAATCCATTAAATCGGTGGCATTTACGGATCCGCTGCCGCAAAAAAGATTTTTATCTGTAGCTTTATCTTTTCTGGACTCGCCAGAAAGAAAGATACTATTGAAATCGCCTGTCCATTCCCACACCAAACCGTGCATGTCATAAACGCCCCAGTAATTCCTGAAGGTTTGACCTACAGGGTTTAAATAGGTTTTTGGCTTCTCATACCACGACAAAATGTATTTATTGAATTCTTTTTTAGAACGTGCATCAATACGTTTTTCATCGGCCATGGCTACATATTCCCATTCGTCCATTGTTGGCAGTCTTTTGCCTTGACATTCGCAATATTTTTTGGCAGCAAACCAGGAAACATTGGTAACCGGGGCATTGTTTAAATTCTTTAAACCATAATCGAAATCACTTGTCCATTGTGCCAGATAACTTTTATCTGCAAAAATACCTTTGATTTTAGAACGACTATACTCTGGGTATTTTTTGATAAAAGCAAGAAATTGTATATTGGTAACTGGATACACATCAATAGTAAAAGAAGGTATGTTGACCGGTTTTTCAGAAGTAGCACCATAAAGGGGCACAAAACTACCGCCCTTTATGGATGCCATTTTTTCTTGTTGAGCAAAAAGAGAACTTACACAGAATATAAATAGGATTGATATTGTTTTAAATACTGCCATCTGTTACTTTTTTTGATTTATTCTAATGTTCCTGGGCTACTTTTGGAGCAGGTTTGGCTCTAACAGCTTTTACTTTTGCCGGAGTTATTACTGTTTTATTATTGCCCCAACTGTTGTATATGTATGTCAGAACATCAGCAGCTTGCTCGTCAGTTAGGTTCTGACTGGTCATCACGTTATTGAATTTCTTGCCATTAACGGTGATCTCTCCACTTAATCCGTGCAATACCGCGCCAATAGCTCTATCTGGATTCGCATTCAGGTAATCTGATTTTGCCAATGGAGGAAAAGCATTCGGAATACCTTGCCCTTCAGATTGGTGACAGGCATAACAGGTACGGTCAAATAAATCTTTACCGGCTTTAATTTGTTCAGGAACAGTTTTTGCAACAGTAGTTTTAGGAACTGCTTTGCCTTTTGGCATACCTTGAATTGTCCCACCTTCTGGTAAATAAATTCCATCTTGTATGGTTCCAGAATACAATTTTTTATTTTCCTCGCCTTCAACTTTCAGCATTCCAAGTGCTCCTTTATTAAAGGCTCTAAAAATCGAGTGGTCTACCAGTATAAAAGTTCCCGGAACATCTACTTTAAACTCCACAATGGCCGAACCACCTGCAGGTATTAAGGTAGTTTGTACGTTTTCGTTGATCATATCCCCTCCTTCAATATGCACTTTGTCGAAAATTTCTCCAATAACATGGAAAGATGACACCAAATTAGGACCTCCATTCCCCATATAAATACGGACAGTTTCACCAACTTTGGCCGTTAAAGACTTATCTCCGGCGAGAGCTCCAACTTTCCCATTGAAGACCACATAATCAGCTTGTTCCTTAATGGCTTTATCCATATCAAAAGGTTGAGAACCTTGTTCCCCATAACTGCCCTTGGTGTAAAAATCACCTTGCATGATGTAATATTCTTTATCAACTGGTGGCAAGCCTCCTTCTGGTTCAACCAAAATCAACCCATACATTCCGTTAGCAATATGCATTCCAACTGGTGCTGTAGCACAATGATACACGTATAAACCGGGATTTAAGGTTTTGAAACTAAACACTTTTTCGTGACCTGGGGCAACCAACGATGAGGTTGCTCCTCCTCCTGGCCCGGTTACCGCGTGTAAATCAATATTGTGAGGCATTTTGTTATCCGGATGGTTTTTTAGGTGAAATTCTACTTCATCACCCACTCTGGTTCTGATAAAACTTCCGGGAACAGAACCCCCAAAAGTCCAATAGATATATTTTACACCATCTACCATTTCTCCTTCAATTTCCTTAATTTCCATATTGACCACTAATTTTGTAGCTTCACGGTCTCCTACTGCTTTCGGAACAAACGGAGGCGCCGTGAGTTCGGCAGTTTGCTGCCCTTTGGCCTCAATATTTTGATAATTTTTTGCTTCATCGCTTCCTCTTTTGCAAGAAAAAAATCCGACTAAAACAAGCAACATTATAAAAAACCCCCTTATTTGTCTGTTTAATTTAACACTGGTTTTCATATTATTTTGGTTTGAAATTTATAGTGTAAAAATAAAGGATAAAAATATCCTTTATTATGATATTTGTCATATTCACTATTTTTAAAAAACTCCAAAAGAAAAGATATTTACAGCTGACTATTTTCCTTTAAAAATAAAAATGGTTAAGGTCACTTTAAAAAAATATTTAAAAAAATGCAGTCTTATGATTTAAATCATATTCTGCATTTTATAATTATACGAATTTTACAATATCAAATAATACATTAAATAATAATAAGACAACTGGATAACAAAATAAATGATGAAGTGTGTTTAATTAAAAGACAAAATACTCTTTTATTAAGATCATCATCGTTTAATCATTTACAAATTATAATCTAAATAAAAATTATGGAAACTTTAGAACAAATTACAATCGGAGAATACGTGGCAAAAGATTTTAGAACAGCAGCCTTGTTCTCAAAATACGGAATAGATTTTTGCTGTAACGGAAACAGAAGCATTGAAGAAGCCTGCCAGAAAAAAGCAGTGACTGCAGATGTTTTATTACAGGAAATTGAAACAGTTCTATCATCAAAAAGCGATTCAGGAATTGATTACAATGCCTGGCCGATTGATTTATTGGCTGATTATATTGAAAAAAAGCATCACAGATATGTATCAGAAAAAACACCAATACTGCTGCAGTTTTTAGATAAGCTCAGCAGAGTGCATGGCGCAAAACATCCTGAACTATTATTAATAAATGAGCTTTTTAAAGGCTGCGCAGGAGAATTGGCACAACATATGAAAAAAGAAGAGCTGATTTTGTTCCCATTTATAAAAAAAATGGTTCATGCTACTCTATCTGATGAATTAATTGAGCTGCCTCATTTTGAAACCATTCAAAATCCAATTGCTATGATGATGCACGAGCACGACGCCGAAGGTGTCCGTTTTAGAAAAATAGCAGAATTAACTAACAATTATACACCGCCAGCCGATGGCTGTAATACTTATAAAGTTACGTTTGCAATGCTAGAAGAATTTGAGCAGGATTTGCATAAACACATTCATTTGGAGAATAATATTTTATTTCCAAAAGCTGCCAAACTTGAAAAAGACTTTACAGCTCAATAATAAGTAGCTTTCAATCACTAAGAACCAACAACTATGGAAAATTATGTCATCAAAAGAAATGGAAAGTATCAGCCATTTGAAAGTTATAAGATCAAAGATGCAATTGAAAAAAATTTTCAGAGTGTCTCTATAGCTGTTGATGAAAGTGTTTTTGAAAGTGTGGCTATACAACTCGAAAACAAAGAAGTATGGTCTGTTGAAGAAATTCAGGATGTAATCGAAAAAAAATTATTCGATAAAAACCATTTTGATGCCATGCGCTCCTTTATGCTATACCGACACACCAGAAAGCTGCAACGCGAACATCTTGAAGGATTGAATGATGACACAACTTATGTCGACAGCACCCAAACGATTGAAGAATACATACAACAAACAGATTGGCGGATCAACGCCAACGCCAACACCTCTTATTCGAACGCAGGATTGGTTAGCAATGTAGCAGGAAAAGTTATCGCAAATTATTGGCTGGATAAAGTGTATTCTAAAGAAGAAGGCTATGCACACCGCAATGGTGATATTCACATTCACGATTTGGATTGCCTCACGGGCTATTGTGCGGGTTGGAGTTTGCGTGTATTGTTAAATGAAGGTTTCAATGGAGTCAGAGGCCGGGTGGAAAGCAAACCGCCATCTCATTTTAGGGAAGCTTTAGGACAGATGGCAAATTTTCTGGGGATTTTGCAAAGCGAATGGGCAGGTGCACAAGCCTTTAGTTCTTTTGACACCTATTTGGCTCCTTATGTATTCAAAGACGATCTCCTTTATGATGACGTTTTAAAAGCGGTACGAAGTTTTGTGTACAACCTGAATGTTCCCGCACGCTGGGGACAATCTCCCTTTACTAATATCACTTTAGACTGGGTTGTTCCTGACGATTTAAAAGCACAAATTCCGACTAAAAATGATTGTCATATTTTTGAAAAGAACAATAGTACAGACCTATTGACAAGGGCTAAAAGCAGAGGAGTTTCTGAAGTTACTAATTTACGATACGAGCATTTTCAAAAAGAAATGAATCTAATCAATAAAGCGTATTATACCGTAATGACAGAAGGTGATGCCAATGGGCAGCCCTTTACCTTCCCTATTCCAACGGTTAATATTACCGAAGAATTTGACTGGGATGGAGAGAACACAAACCTGCTTTTTGAAAACACAGCGAAAATTGGTTCTTCTTATTTTCAAAATTTCATTGGAAGCCAATATGTTTTGGACGAAAATGGCAATCAAATAGAAAATGAAAATGCCTACAAGCCCAATGCTGTTCGCAGTATGTGCTGCCGTTTGCAACTCGATTTGCGCGAACTACTAAAACGTGGAAACGGACTTTTTGGAAGCGCTGAAATGACAGGAAGTATTGGCGTGGTAACTATTAATATGGCTCGTTTAGGTTATTTATTCAAAGGAAACAAAGCAGCTTTATTTCAACAATTGGACAAGCTTTTATTGATTTCCAAATCAACTTTAGAGAAAAAAAGAACTTTTATTCAGGGAATGTACGATCGTGGATTGTATCCCTACACCAAACGGTATTTACAACATTTCAGAAATCACTTTTCAACTATTGGTGTAAACGGAATGAACGAAATGATACAGAATTTTACCCATAATGAAGACGACATAACTTCTGAAACTGGTATTGAACTTGCTTCTGAAATTCTGGAACACATCCGGGACAGAATGAAGCAGTATCAGGAAGAAACTGGAAATCTTTATAATTTAGAAGCCACTCCGGCAGAAGGAACCACATACCGATTTGCCAAAGAGGATAAAAAACGTTTTGACGATATTATTCAGGCGGGAGCAGAAAAAAATATTTACTACACAAATAGTTCCCAAATCCCTGTAGATTTTACCCAGGATCCATTTGAAGCTTTGATGCTTCAGGACCAATTGCAATGCAAATACACAGGAGGAACCGTTTTGCATTTGTATATGAGCGAAAGAATAAGCTCACCTGAAGCTTGCAAAAATTTTGTAAAAAAAGTGATTACTAATTTTAAATTGCCTTACATCACAGTAACACCTGTATTTAGTGTTTGCCCTGTTCATGGCTATCTAAACGGAGAGCATGAATATTGCCCAAAATGCGATGAAATTATCATTGAAGAAAAAACAAAGCTTATAGAGATTTGAAAAAACCACACCGCAAATTTTACACAATTCATAACTAAAAAAACAGCAAATATGAAACTAACAACCAACGCGATTTTAGAACAAAATCAAGAAGTTCGCACCAAATGCCTGGTGTACACAAGAGTAATGGGCTACCACAGACCCGTAGAAAGTTTTAATATCGGAAAAAAAGGTGAACACAAACAGCGAACCCATTTCAATGAAGCAAAATGTTAGTGCCCCTATTTACAGTATTACACCGTTTACTTTATTAGATTATCCGCACCAATCAGCTTGCATTTTTTGGTTTTCAGGCTGTAATATGCGGTGTTTGTATTGCTATAATCCAGAAATTGTATACGGAAAAGGACGTATTACTTTTGATAAAGCACTTCAATTCCTCAAAAGCAGGGTTAATCTATTGGACGCCGTAGTTTTTAGCGGAGGTGAATGTCTGTTACATAAAAAGGCTGTTTCGTTTATTACAGAAGTCAAAAAAATGGGTTTTTTGATCAAAATTGACACCAATGGATCACGGCCGCATATATTGGAAGAACTGATTCAAAAAGAACTCATTAATTATGTAGCACTTGATTTTAAAGCAATGCCTGCGAAATTTGCAAAGATAACCCAATCAAAACTTTTCATTCCCTTTGCAAAATCATTACTTTTATTGCTTCATCATACAGTACCTTTTGAAGTTCGTACAACAGTGCACTCTGATTTATTAAACAAAAGAGATATTCAGGAAATGGTGTTTTTTCTGGAAAATTTGGGATATTCAGGAAATTATTACATTCAGCATTTTATTAATGGATCCTCGACAATAGAAAAACTTGGGCATTCTTTTAAAGAATTGGAAAACCAAAATATTGGTACAGAGAAAATTAAAATTCATTTTAGAGGATAGTAATTTATTTTTTTAAATCAATCAATTTTAAGCAAATGAAATCAACTACTCCCATCAAAAGAGCTCCGGAATTAAGGCCTTTAAGCCACGACCACCATCATGGTCTGCTGCTTTGCTGGAAAATTAAAACTGGAATGGCGAAAAATATTGACCTGCAGCGCATCAAAAAATACGTCGATTGGTTTTATGAAATTTATTTAAAGACGCACTTTGAGCTGGAGGAAAAATACGTTTTCACGATCTTAGAAGCAGATAACGCGCTCATTGAGCAGGCTTTGAAAGAACACAGAACGTTAAACGATTTATTTGAAAGTACTTCAGATCTGGAAATAAATTTAAAAAGAATCGAAAAAGATTTAGACTCTCATATCCGTTTTGAAGAGCGTGTTTTATTTGCTGAAATTCAAAAAGCAGCCACAAAAGAACAATTAAAAAAAATAGAAGAAATACATTCAAAGGAAGCTTTTATAGAAAATGAAGATGCTGATTTTTGGAGCTAAAATTTAACAAAATGAAAAAAATAAAACTAGTATTATTTTTATTGGCCATTGTATCTATCGGATCATGCCAAAAAAACAAAGAAGATCAAACATCTAAAGAAGCAAATGAAATAAATTCAGTTTCGGAAAAAAATACCGAAACAGCCGCGGAAGTGAGCCTGAACAAAGGACAATTATGGGAAGCCAACCCAGAAACTACTGAAGGGATTACTACTTTACAAAAAATAATTCTGGAATCAGGCGAAGAAGAAAGCGCATTGATTTTGAAAGAGAAAATGAAATCTGAATTTGCCATGATTTTTAAAAAATGTACAATGAAAGGTGAAGCACACAATCAGTTACACAACTATTTGATTCCGTTAAAATTAAAAATCGATAATCTTGAGGATTCCAATAAAGCTGAAATTAAAAAAGAGATCCAGGCTCATTTAGAGCAATATAAGCTTTTTTTCATTTAAAGCATGAACACACTTTTAAGCATCAAGAATTAAATCCTTTATAAAATCATGAAGAAGAGTTGGTTACTCTGTACTTTTTCTAATTTTTTCATCGCTTCACTGATGGGACTGTTGCTGCGATGGATGTATGTTGCACCGATCGCCGGAGTCAATTTTCAGTTTTTAATGCACGGCCATTCACACGTGGCGATGTTAGGCTGGGTCTATATGATGTTGTACTGTTTGATTTTTCATTTTTTTGTTCCAAAAGAAAAACAGCAAAAACCCATCTACAACCAATTATATTGGACAACAGAACTGGCTGTAGTCGGAATGATGATTGATTTTCCGGCGCAAGGATACGCTTTTGCTTCTATTCTTTTTTCGACTTTGCATATTTTTTGCAGCTACTATTTTTGTTATTTAATTATAAAGGATGCCAATCCTACAACTCTGGCTGAAAAAAAGCTGCTTCGTACGGCTTTGTTTTTCATGATTTTTTCTACTTTGGGTGTCTGGTGCCTTGGTCCCGCAGTTTCATTGTTAGGTAAAGCAAGCGCTTTTTATCAAATTGCGATTCAGTTTTTTCTTCATTTTCAATTTAATGGCTGGTTCCTGTTTGCCACTTTGGCTTTGTTTTTCAAACAGGCAAAACTTATTATTGAAGCTAAAAAATTCAGGATATTTTATAATTTATTTGTTGCTTCTACTTTTTTAACATTGGCTTTGCCGGTAAGCTGGTATTTGCCTAACCCGGTTTTTTATTGGTTAAATGCTCTTGGAGTAATGCTTCAGCTATATGCTGCGGTACTTTTTATACAATTTATCCGCCCGCAGTTTCAGTCCTTTTTTGCTATTTTACCAACGATCATAAAAATAGTTTATGGTTTTGCTTTGTTTTCATTGGCTTTAAAAGTCGTTATTCAACTGGTGGTTTTGTTTCCGGAATTGGCACAGGTATCCCATCAGATTCGTAATTTTGTCATTGGATACATTCACTTGACTATGTTGGGAATTATTACAGGTTTCCTGTTTGGATTTGCATTACAAAATGATTTTTTAAATTCGAGAAACCGTATTCAAACATGGGGAATCGCAATTTTTTTATTCGGATTTTTTACAACTGAAATTCTTTTGTTTCTTCAGGGCATTTGGTTTTTCTTGGGTAAAGGTAGTTTACCGAATTATTATCAAAATCTATTCTTATCCAGTATTTTTATGCCAGCAGGCCTTATAATGCTATCTGTTAAAATTGTGAAACTAAAACCTAAAACTATATGAGCCACCATTTATTGTTAATCATCCATCTTTTGAGTGCCACCATTTGGGTTGGTGGTCATTTGTTGCTTGTCTTTGGTTTTTTGCCACAAGCATTAAAAGAAAAAAATCAGAATATAATTCTCGATTATGAAAGAAAGTATGAACCTGTTGGCATGACTGCTCTCGTTTTGCTGGTCATTACCGGAATTTTAATGGCCTATAAATATGGTGTTAACATCGAATATTGGTTTCAGTTCGAGACACCTATAGAAAAAGTTGTTTCAACAAAATTAGCTCTTTTATTATTGACGGTTCTTTTTGCTTTGAGTGCTCAATTTAGAGTGCTGCCAAAACTTGAAAAAAATGCTGAGAAGTTACCTGAAATGACCTTTCATATTCTATTGGTTACCATAATTGGGGTTTTGATGGTTGTTTTTGGATCTTTTGTGCGTTATGGCGGGCTTTGATTTATATGATTTATACATTACAAAAAAAAGATTATGTTCTCTAAAACATGTGAATATGGCATTCGTGCAGCTATTTTTATTGCTTTTCAATCCTATCAGGACAATCGCATCGGCTTGAAAGAAATTGCCAAAAAAATCGATTCTCCGGAGGCTTTTACAGCCAAAATTCTTCAAATCCTATCGCGAGACAATATTATTAAATCTATAAAAGGAGTGGGCGGAGGTTTTGAAATTTCCAAAGAGAATATGAAAGAAATTACATTAGCGCAAATAGTTAATTCTTTGGATGGCGATCGCATTTTGACCGGTTGTGCATTAGGATTAAGTAATTGTACTGAAGACCATCCTTGTCCGATGCACGATAAATTTATATCTATTCGCAATGATTTGGTTTTCACGCTTGAAAATACAAATCTGGAAGAATTGGCTTTGGGTATTAAATCGGGAGACACCTTCCTTAGGTATTAATTTTAGTGTCATAATGAAAGCTTTGTTTGATTGAATTTCCGAAAAACGAGCAAAACTTAATTTTCAAAAAACTTACCGATTTTAAAAACCCAACATATGTATCAGCATCAACTCTTTTGTTTTAAAATAAAAGAGAATAATTAAAAATAATTTAATAATGAAAAACCTTAAAGAGCGAATACTGAAATTAAAAAAAGAGAAGAATGCAGTTATTCTGGCACATTACTATCAGGAATCCGATATTCAGGATGTTTCAGATTATGTGGGTGACAGCCTGGGATTGTCACAAGAAGCAATGCAGGTGCATGCTGATATAATTGTTTTTGCAGGAGTACATTTTATGGCTGAGACTGCAAAAATTTTAAATCCAGGTAAAAAAGTTATTCTTCCCGATTTGCATGCTGGCTGCTCGTTGGCTGACTCTTGTCCCGCTAATTTATTTCAACAATTTACCCAAGCCCATCCAGACCACATTGTTATTACATATGTGAATTGTTCTGCAGAGGTTAAAGCTTTAACTGACATTGTGGTAACTTCTTCTAATGCCGTTAAAATCGTCAATTCTATACCAAAAGACAAACCCATTATTTTTGCTCCCGATAAAAATTTGGGAAAATATGTAATGGAACAAACAGGCAGGGAAATGTTGCTTTGGGACGGTGCATGTGTGGTTCATGAAGCATTTTCATTTGATAAATTAATTGAATTGTACAAACAAAATCCAGATGCGCAAATTATTGCCCATCCTGAATCTGAAACACATATTTTAAAAACAGCCAGCTATATTGGTTCGACTGCAGGAATGATTGAATATGTTAAAACCAATCCGGGTACCAAATTTATTGTGGCTACAGAAGTGGGAATTCTTCATAAAATGAAACTGGAAGTTCCTTATAAAATATTGATACCGGCACCTTCAAACGAAGACAACACTTGTGCCTGCAGCCAATGTGGCTACATGAAAGTAAATACGTTACAAAAATTATACGACTGCTTGCTTAATGAAACGCCTGAAATTAAAGTTCCTGCTGATATAATGAAAAAAGCGTTTGTTCCTATTGAAAGAATGCTGGAATTATCCAAATGATGTTATGTTAGCTGGCTTCTTTTTTTAATCCCTTAATATCCTTTAAAAAAATCAGCTTTCCTTTTAATTCGATCAGCCCTGATTTTTTAAACTCAGAAAGCATTCGGATGCAACTCTCGGTGGCTGTACCGATCATTCCGGCTAATTCCTCTCTTGATAATTGCACTTTTAAGGATTGATCAGCATTTACACCAAAAGTGTCACTAAGATATAATAACTTTTCAGCCAATCTTTCCTTAACAGTTTTCTGTACCATATCCACAGTATGCTCATCCGCATGTTTCAAATCATCACAAACAGACTGCATTAAGTTCATTGAAAACTGATTGTTATTATTAAAAAATTGAATGATTTCAGATTTTGGAATAAAACAGACTTCCATATCAGCAATTGCTGTAGCCGACAAGTTTGCAGGTTCATTGCTGATCATTGAACGTTGCCCTAAAAGTTCACCTGACTTTACAAGTTTAACAATCTGGTCCCTTCCATTGGCACTTAATTTAGAAAGTTTTCCAATACCATCTTTGATACAGAAAACCCCATTAATTACTTCTCCTTCCTCTATTATAGCCTCCCCTTTTTTAATTACCTGAGTGCTTTTACTATTTGCCAATTGTATGATTTGCTCTTTGTTTAGTGCTTTCAATGCACTAAGCTGTCTTACAATACATTGATCGCATTTATTCATAGTAATTTTTTGCTGCAAAAGTAGAATAATTAGAGTTACTACACTACATTACTTGAAAAATTTGAATAATTTTCTTTTCCAGCGAAATTATTATTTAAGATTGATACAGTGGCTACTGGCATATCGATGTGATCTTAAATCCAGAAAGTAGGTAAACGAATCGACCCTGCCAGGATATCATGTTTGATAATTAGCGTAACTAGAAAATTTCAGAATATGAGTCAATTTGTGCAAGGAATTCAATTAATCGTTTAGACTGTCATTGAAAAAAGATTAGTTTCGGGAGATTTTCTTTTCAAATGCAAATCGAAAGCCATACAAATATTACGGACGAAAGGTCTGCCTGCATCTGTGATCTTGATTCTATTTTCTTCGATAATTACCAGATTATCATTTTCCAATTCCTTTAAATCGGATAAAACACTTTGTAATTCGTCAAAATAAAAAGCCTTATCATTCCACGAAGTTTCAAATTGACAAGTTAAATTGAGAATATGCTTGCGAATAATTAAATCCTCCTTGTCAAGTATATGCCCTTTGACAACAGGTAGTTGGTCGGATTCCAATAGTTGATAATATTCTTCCAATCTCTTTGTATTTTGCGCAAAACTGTACCAGCTGTCACTGATAGCTGAAACTCCCAATCCAATCATTAACTGGGTTTTTGAAGAGCTATATCCCATAAAATTTCGATGCAATTCCCCATTATGACCAGCCTTATACAAACTATCAGAAGCTAAAGCAAAGTGATCCATCCCAATTTCATGATAGCCGTTTTGAGAAAGAAGGTTTTTTCCTGTTTCATATAATGTTCGTTTTTCGATGTCTTTTGGAAGGTCGGCTTCATTGAATCCACGTTGTCCATTTCCTTTGATCCAGGGCGTATGCGCATAGCTGTAAAAAGCCAATCGATCTGGTTTTAAAGAATTTGTCTTTTCGATGGTGTCCACAATGTTTTCAATTGTTTGAAAAGGCAATCCAAAAATAATATCGTGTCCAATTGAGGTATAACCAATTTCTTTTGCCCAAAAGGTGACTTTTGCCACATTGTGAAATGGCTGAATTCTGTGAATGGCTTTCTGGACTTTTGCCGCGTAGTCCTGAACGCCAAAACTTACTCTGCGAAATCCTAAATTATATAATTTTTTAAGCTGCTCATAAGTCGTATTGTTGGGATGGCCTTCAAAACTGAACTCATGACTTTCAGCTTTATCGGCTAGACTAAAAATACCGTTTATAAGTTTTTCTAAATTATCTGATGAGAAAAAAGTAGGAGTTCCGCCTCCCAGATGAATTTCTTTTATGATTGGTCTTTCAGAAGCCAGTCCACAGTAAATACTCCATTCTTTTAAAACAGCGATGATGTATTTTTCTTCTACTGAATGATTTTTAGTAATTCGTTTGTTGCATCCGCAAAAAGTGCACAAACTTTCACAAAAAGGCAAATGAATATATAGGCTGATCCCATTTTGTGAATTGCTCTCCAAAAATGATTTTTGAAAAGAAATCTTCCATTCCTCTATTGAAAAAAGTATTTCATTCCAGTACGGAACAGTTGGATAACTGGTATATCTGGGACCTGGAACATTATATTTTTGAATTAAAGACTTTGACATAATTTTAATTTTAGAAATTAGGAAGAAAATGAAATAGAACTTTTTTTAATTGAAATGAATCTTTTTAGCTATTACCATTCTAATGCATTACAAATATCCGAAGTATACTGCTTTTGTAATATGATAAATATCATAACACTGCAGATTACACAATGACTTCCAAAAGATTAGCTACCAGTTTAAATTAAAAATATCTTTTTATAAATCTTTAATTTAACACCTATTCTAGCTACAACAAAACTTTCAAAACCTAATATTTATCATGTTTTTTTTATACCTGATTTCTTTTCTTTGCTTAAAACAAATAACACCGCATTTATGAAAATCAATAATAACCGCAGCCACTTTCTTCAAGCGATGAAATATTTAGCATCATTTATAAATGCATATAACTTTAGAAAAAATGCATATTGATACAGATTTGCTATTCACTTGGGGGGCTGTTGCAAAAAAAACACCCAAAAACTGTATCATATTTTATGAAAACGATCCTCCCCTATACTTCTATCAGATTCTTGAGGGGACTGTAAAAATGACCTATACCAATGAAGACGGAAAAGACCTGACAGTAGGAATTTTTGAAAATGGAAGCAGTTTTGGCGAACCGCCCCTCTTTATTGATCAGCCTTATCCAGCCTCAGCAGTAGCACAGACCGATTGTGTGCTCTTAAAACTTTCAAAAGCCAACTTCTTTTTGCTTCTTGAAGAAAATCCAAAAATCCAATCGAAAATATTAAAAGTCTTTGCCTGGAGAATTTACAATAAAATAGTATTTTCAAAAAATATAATTAATCATAAACCTGAGTATCGGGTACAGTATTTTCTCGATAATTTAAAAAAACAGCAGAATATTCCCCCAAATCAAAGACTGAAAATTCAGTATACCCGTCAGGAAATTGCAGATTTTACTGGTTTGCGCGTTGAGACGGTCATTCGGACAATTTCTATTATGAACAAGAAAAAAAAAATAGAAATTATAGATCATAAAATATTTTATTGAAATTTCTTAAATACTTTAATATATGATTCAGATCATATATCTTTTTTAAATATTTTTCTTTCTTTGTGGAGGTTAAATGAAAATTATTAATTCAGCTCTAATAGCATTTAATTTAAAAACGGCCGCTCTTCGAGCGCCCGTTTTTTACTTTATCACTTTATTTTACTACTTTATTCATCATCATTTTCGAAATACTCTGAGCCCTAATCTTTACTTCTGATGCTTTTGGTCCTTCAAATAAATCATCAACAGTTTTTTTCCACAACTTATTCCAATGTTTAAAATGAGTTTCAGTTAAGGGGCTTTTCTGATTTAAAATCCGATGCTTCATCATCGGGTTTCCTTCAAAATTTCCGGAATGAAAAAGGATATTATCCCAAAAATCATACATAATTGGAAGATGTTTTTCCCAATTAACATTCGCCACTTTGGTAAATAAATATCCGATAGTAGGATCTGTCTGAACCTTACCATAAAAAGCATCAACCAATATTTTGATATCCTGTCTGCTTTTAATATCTGTTTTTATCTTCTCCTTCATAATCTGGTATTAAATAGTAATCGTTAAAGATCTTTTTTATTGAATTTTCTGACTGAAATAAAAAAAGGTATCGCAATCCATAAAATCAATAGAAAAAAAGAGATAATCAATCCAATAGTTGTCCCAAAAAAATCTTTAAAAATTGCGCCTGTGTAACCCATCATAGCTGACTGATCAAGATGTAAAAGAATCTGAATACGTGCAAGATCTATTGGGCTCAGGGCTGTTACCCCCACCATTGCCTCTTCAATAGGATACTCGGCAAACTGAAACAACAGAAATAAAACCAAAGCGTCAAATAGTATTGCAAAATACATCCAAAACATAATCGCTACACCAATTCCTTTTGCTTTATCACGAGTCAAAATACAGCTCAAAAAAGCTAAAGACACAAAAACAGCCGAGATTAAACATCCTGACAAAAGCATCATAACACCTGAAGCATCAGGCGCATTAATTACAAGGGGAATTCCCGCACCCAGCAAAAAAGCCAAAACCATTGCAATGGAAAGCCCGGCAAATAAACTGATCCATATTTTTTTTCGCCTTATTGGCTGGCTGAGCAACAGTTCAATAAATTCAGAACTGTTATAAAGATATATTGTCGAAAAAAGTATCGAAACTAATGGAACTGTAAATAAAATTACATTCAGAATTGTCAGCAGCCCTTTAGCAGAATTATCTTCCAGACCAAAAGATCCCCAGGAGAGCAAGGCCAAAACAAAAGTGTAACTCAGAACGATCTTATTTTTAAGAATATCCAACAATACAATTTTAATGATCCTGTTCATGACTCTTTTGCTTTAAAATTTTAGATATGGCTTTTGAAATTTTGATTTCACCCGTTGATTCAAGCAGTTCGTTTATATTTCTATGAAAATGCACTTTACCATCCTGCATAAAAATAATCTGGGTAATCATATCGTCAAGTTCGCTTAACAAATGAGAGGTAATCAAAATTAATTTTCCTTTTTCCTTTTCTTTAATAATTTTCTCCTTCAGGATTTCTGATGCCAGGGGATCCAATCCTGCAGTTGGCTCATCAAGTATAAGGACGTCAGGGTTAAAAAGAAAGGCTAATGTTGCACTTACTTTTTGGGTTGTTCCGCCGGAAAGCGTGCGCATTTGTTTATCATCCATCTTATCAAGTTTAAAAGCTTTAACTAAATCTTCATCCAGAATGTCTTTCGAATTCCTGATTTGCTTGATCATGGCAATAATTTGTCCAATAGTCATATGATCTGGATAGCGGCCTATCTGAGGCATATAGCCAATATTATTTCTATATTCAAACTTTCTAAGAATAGATTCTTTATTGAATAAAATATCACCGCTGTCCGGTAAAACCATTCCCAGGATGGATTTTATCAAGGTCGTTTTTCCGCAACCATTTGGACCAATAAGTGCAATGCACTCACCTGCGTTAAATTTCAGGTTTACATTTTGCAATACCTGAAGCTTGCCAAATTTTTTGTTTATATTTTGTAAAGTAATCATAACACAAGAGATTTCATTTCGGGGGTTTGGTCAACAAAATTATCCGGGGTAATACTTGGCAGAATCTTTTCTGACTTATCAAGAAGCGTAATCATAAAGCTCCTGAATAATAACATTGCAGAGGGATTGTTTTCTGTAAGCACTGCAAAAAGGCTCAAAGGGTGAAAAGGTACATCTCCAATTCCGTCCTTATTAAGGTCATAACCTTCATATTTATCCCAATAATTATTATTGAAATGGTTAAGAACTAAACTACCATTGGTGCTTATATCAAATGTATTGGCGATAAAATTATTAAAGGAAATTTCGTTTTCCATACAGCTTGCCTGAATTTTCATACCCCACCCGTTATCTCTAAAAATATTTTTTGAGAGGGCTACCCGGCTGGTTCCTTCCATATAAATTCCCGAAGTATTTCTGATGAATTTGTTTCCTATGATGTAACTGTCAGAAATTTCTTTTAGCAATAAACCATACGCGGCATCTCCCCAGTTTTCTGCAAAATAATTATGGAACATTTTTACATTTTTGGTAAACATGACTGCCACTCCTGCCCCATTATTTTTAAACACATTGGAGATGTACGAATCATCATTAGAAAACATAAAATGAAGTCCGTATCGAATATTACTCTTTGAGATGTTCCTCCAAATAATAGAATTAGACACAAATTCAAAGTAAATCCCGTCCCGATGTCCTGAGACTTGGTTTCCGACAATTTGCAGGTTTTCACTTTTCCAGCAATGAATGCCATTCCCAATACGCTGCTCTTGTTTTTGATGGGCTTTTATTGTGTTATTTTTTATAATACAGCCAATTCCTTTTTGAACATAAATACCAAAAAAATTATTCTCCAGAATATTTTCTTTTATGGTAACCCCTGTTTTGTTATATATTTTAATACCGCAGGGATCATTCAGGGAGGCATACCCTGAATTTATGACTTTAAAACCTGCAATGGTTACACTATCAGCTTTGATAGAAACCACTTCATATTTTTTTTGGCCATCGAGGATAGGAAAGCCAATTCCCTGCAGTATTATTTTTTTATCTATCACTATGTTTCCTTCTCTATAAACACCTTTGTAAACCAACACCGTATCGCCGGGATTGGCCAGTTGTATAGCTTTTTTTATGGTTTTTATGGCTCTATTTTTTCCTACTTCAATCTTTTGAGAATGAAGACAGGTAAAAAAAAATGAGAAGCAAAGACAGAGAAGTATTTTCATGTTTAATTGATTGTAATTAGCATTTTCGTCCCAAAATTATTTTTCTAAAATTGACGCCCATTGTATCTCTGTTCCCTTTGATTCTGCTCCAAATGCTTGTGATTGGCTTTCAGTCGAGAATGCCGCAATGTTACCATGCATCGGACTTTTTATTGTGCCGCCTGAAATAAAAAAAGCTTTTTCTGCCTGAATTAGTTCATTTTCCTTTGTATAATCATGTACATAATAACTCTTAACCTTCATATCTGAATGTTCTTTACAATAGTTGACCATACAGGCAATATCATCAAACTTATATGCCCGGCCTTTTTGGGTAATAATTTCTGAGCCATATTTACCGTCACTTATTCCCATTTTACAATAATCACAATTGTCTGTATTTATTTTGATGGAAATTGGTCTATCTCCTGAACATGAAAAAAGAAAAGAAGCAATAATTAAAACGCTAAAAAATTTATTAAATCCTAAAGCTGATTTCCTCTCTTTAATTATAGCCAGAAAAAGCAAGACACCAACTGTAATGAGCATCCATCCACCTATATCAGGTATAGAATAAGCGCCAAAATTCAGCAACTGTTTATAGCCCAGTAATGGAGGCTGGTATGCCATACCTGGAACCCGTATGGCAGCATTCGGGTCTAAATTATGGCCATAGTCGTAATTCCACCGGTAAAAATCAATAGCAGCTAAAACTCCGAAAAGCACAAAAGAACAAAACAATATATACAAGGAATTTCGCTTAGCATAAAAAGAGCAGCTTAAAGCAATGATGCCAAACAATCCTAAAATGTAAGGCAGGATTTTAAACTCGATAAAATCTTCGGTATGAAGTGTTTTCATACCTATATAATGATTCAATCCGTTGATAATATCTACATCTCCTGCAATTTTTGTGGCATGAAGTTTTAAAACCAAACCTTCAGGATATTGTGGAGCTGTCAGTTCAATTTTCCACATGGGAACAAAAATGGACCCTATTAACAGAAAGCCACACACAAAAAGTACTGCTCTTGAAAAAATTGAAAGTATTTTATTTTTCATGATGATTCAAATAAAAAGGGAACAAAGAAAACTTTGTCCCCTTCACTGGTTATTAGTTATTCCTTTGGTAAATTCGTACCCAAACTATACGTAATTGGCACATTACTTCCTGCAGGTGAAACTCTAACATAACCCTGCATTTCCTGATGAAGTGCACTGCAGAAATCCGTGCAATAAAATGGAAAAATTCCTTTTTTCTGAGGAACCCATTTTAGTGTAATCGTTTCTCCGGGCATGATCAGCAACTCAGCGGTATTTGCTCCTTTAATAGCAAATCCGTGAGGAACGTCCCAATCCTGTTCCAAATTGGTAACGTGGAAATAAACTTCATCCCCTACTCGTATACCTTCAATATTATCCGGAGCAAAATGCGAACGGATACAAGTCATATAAACATGTACTTTTTTCCCCTCTCGGACCACTTTGGTTTCTTTTTCACCTCTGGCAACGTAAGGATGCAGATTATCTGCCATTTTGTAATATTTCAATTGACCGTTATTGCGTATTTTATCAGCTGGAATACCTTGCGCATAATGAGGTTCTCCAATGGTTGGATAATCCAATAAAAGCTTCATTTTATCCCCGCTAATGTCAAATAATTGTGCACTTTGCGCTAATTCCGGGCCAGTTGGTAAAAAGCGGTCTTTAGTGATTTTATTATAAACCACCAGATATTTTCCAAATGGTTTCTCTGTATTGCCTCCCGGAATCATTAAATGCCCTGGAGAATAATAGGTGGCTTTTCTATCTAAAACTTTTAAATCTTTGATGCTCCATTTTACTACTTCAGAAGAAACAAACATTGTAGTATAGGCATTCCCTTTTCCGTCAAATTCGGTATGTAGCGGTCCTAAACCCGGTTTTTGAACTTCGCCATGAAGAGCGGCCTCATACTTAACCACAGGAATTCCTGCATAATTACCATCAAATTGTTTTTTGGCAATAGCATTTTTCAGTTTCGTAAAACTAAATACAGGAATAAGGGCTGCTAGTTTTCCACTTCCAACAATATATTCACCAGTTGGATCAATATCACACCCGTGTGGAGATTTAGGACAGGGAATCATATAACAGATATCTTTCAGTTCAGCAGCATCCAGAATCAATACTTCTTTCTTGATTTCAGATTTAGCCGTTTGGGTTTTCTCATCCCAGGTATTATGAACATAATTTGCCGGTACACGTTTTCCTTTTCCAGCTTTAATATACTCTTCAGCTTTTTTCCAATTGACGGCCATGATAAAATCCTTATCATTTTTAGAAGCGTTTACCTCAAGCAGGGTATTGGCCTGCTCAGTGTTGTAACAGGAGAAAAAGAACCAACCGTGAGATTCTTTTTTCCCCGGATGACTAAGATCAAAATTAACACCCGGAGTTACGATCTGAAAAGCAAGATCCAACTCTCCTTCTTTACCCACTTTTACAAAACTAAGGTGTCCTTTAAAGTTTTTCTTATATGTATTAATGGGTACATCTCCATCGTCATTATCTGCAGGAACGCTAAAACGGCTTGCCCCCACAATATACTCTGTGTTTTGCGTGATAAAAGGAGAAGAATGGTTTCCTCCACAATTTGGAAGCTCGATTATCTCAGCTGTTTTAAAAGTTTTCAGGTCAATACGTGCAATCCTTGGCGTATTATTGGCATTGGCAAAAAGCCAGCGCCCGTCAACTTCTCCATTGGTTTGAGATAAATCTAAATGATGCTGATCATCCCACGGGACATAACCATGCGAAGTATTCAACATGGCTTTAGTTTCTTCACTGTAACCATAGCCACTTTGTGGATCTTCGGAGAACACCGGCATAACCCTTAACAGTCTACCGCTAGGAAGTCCATAAACACTTACCTGACCGCTGAAACCACCAGATACAAAATTGTAGAACTCATCATACTTACCTGGAGCAACGTAAACTTTTTGCGCAGCATCTCCATCGACAGTATCGCTGGAATCCTTGGGCTTGCAGGAAACAAAGAAGGCACAGCCAAACGCAATGGCAAAAATTGATTTTAATAATTTATTTTTCATAAGATTCTCATTTAGAATTTTAATTTTTTTATTCTGGTTATTTCACACCGTCGTTCTGGCGCATGTATTCGAGTACACTTCTGGCTTCGTCATCGGTCAGACCTTGATTAGGCATACGAATCATACAGAGTTCTAATTGAGACTGCAATTCGGGATCTTTGTCAATCATAGGATCAGGATTGGTAATAAAATTCATAATCCATTGAGGAGTTCTGCGTCCTGTAACGCCTTTCCATCCAGGCCCTACCAATTTTTCATCTGTAGTTTTGTGACAGGATGTACATTTTACTTCGGCTACTTTTAATCCTTTTTCAGCCATTGGCTTATCCAAGGAAGCGCCTAATTCAACTGTAGAAAATTTTCCAAGGCCTCTTTTAGGATCGTATGATTCGGCTTCGGCTGTATTTTCTGTAGCTGTAGGAGTTGAAAAATCCTGATCAGTATTCGATTTTTCTTTCCCACACGATACGAGCAAGAAAGAACCAAACATCGCTAATAAAAATAATCTGTTCATTACTAAGGTTTTTAATTTGTTAAACTTTGGATCAAAATTCCAAAACTTGTATTACATAAAGTATGACCATAATCATAACATGAAAAAAAAGATCATGATACCTTCGTACTTTCAAAATACAGGTAATGAAATTTTGTATTTACATATTCCTTTTTGCAGTATTGTTCAGACCGGTATTTCCAATCTTGGATTACGCACTGAATTACAATTATATTTCTGCAGAATTATGCGAAAACAGGAACACTCCTAAATTAGAGTGTAATGGCAAATGCCATTTGAAGAAAGAGTTGGCAAAAGCCTTAAAAAATGAAACACCTTCCTCGAACGAGAAAAAAGGTGAAATCACGGAAACTATTTTGCTATACTTTGAAAACATTCCCGTTTTTAATTTTCAAAATAACCAAAAAGTCATCTTAGAAATAAACTCAGGATATAAAAATCTTTACGTTTATCTGAACACTTATTTTGTATTCCATCCCCCCATTTTCAAGTATTAATTTTTCGATTATCTAATTACTTCTCCTTCGAATTTACATTCGACAGAAGCCTTATATTCATAATTTAAATTAAAATTCAAATGAAAATTTTAAAACACGTAGCCATTTTAGTTCTGTCCATTTCTCTGTTCTCATGCTCCTCAGATGATAATTCCTCCACTCAGATTCCAATTGATGAAACCGCTGGCCTTCAAAAAATTCAGGAAATATCAAATGAAACTCATACTTTCGAACTCTATTCCCAAAGCGGCTCTTTAATTCAGGGTTACAATCATATTACATTTAGCATTAAAGACAAAAAAACGAATGCCTATATTAAAGATGCCAAAATAAGCTGGTTGCCAATTATGCATATGGCTATGATGGAGCATTCATGTCCAAAATCTGCTGTGACCAAAACCTCAGACAAACAAACTCTGTACGAAGGCGATATCATCTTTCAAATGGCTGAAAATGATACTGAATATTGGGATCTGACTCTTACTTATACTGTTAATACTATTTCGTATACTGTTACTGATATTATCAAAGTTCAGGCTTCGGCAAAACGAACTGTTAGCTCCTTTAACGGATCTGATGGCGTTCGTTACCTCATTGCCTCCATCGCACCTCAAAACCCAAAAGTAGCCACGAACGATATTAGCGTTGGGGTTTATAAAATGCAGGATATGATGACGTTTCCTGTCGTGAATAATCTCAAAATAAAAATGGATCCAAGAATGCCCAGCATGGGTAATCACGGTTCGCCTAATAATACCGATTTAACACAATCTACAACCGATGGCTTTTACAACGGAAAACTTTCTTTGACTATGACTGGCTATTGGAAAATTAATCTTCAACTTTTAAATGCTTCGAATGATGTACTTAAAGGAGAGCCTGTAACGACAGAAAATCCTGCAAGCAGTCTTTTCTTAGAAATCGAATTCTAAATATTGAATACTAACAAGAAAGAGATAGTGAGCATTTATCTCTTTCTTATAATTACTTTATAATGAAAAATATAACAGCGATCCTTTTAGTTATCTTTTCGACAGTGTGCTGGGCACAGGAAAAAAAGAATGATACTCTTGCAGCTGTAAATCTCAATGAAATTATAGTTATAGGAAAAAAAACACCTTTGAATCTTAAACAGCCCAAATCGTTAACCTCTGTAGAAGATTATCTAATGGGTTCTTCAAAAATGAATATGATTAAAAGAGGTGCATATGCATGGGAACCTACGATTAACAATATGTCGACCGAGCGTACTGTAATTACCATTGATGGTATGCGGATTTTTGGTGCCTGTACCGATAAAATGGATCCTGTGACTTCTTATGTCGAGATTTCAAATTTATCTGAGGCAACAGTTGCCTCAGGTCAGCAGGCCAGCTGTCATGGCGCTACGATTGGAGGTTCGATAGATCTAAAACGAAATCAATATAAACACAGAAAAAACGGCTGGAATGGCAGTTTATCTTCTGGTTATGAAAGCAATAACCAGCAAAAGATTATTGGTGCCGCTTTAGGTTATACTGACAGTACCTTTTTTGCGCATGTTGATTTTATGCATCGTGATGCCGAAAACTACAAAGCGGGAAACGAAAAAGAAATTAATTTTTCTCAATTTACCAAGTACAATATTTCGGCAAATGCTGGCTATTTTATCGATAAGAAGAATGTACTCGAAACTTCGATTATTTATGATAAAGCTGTGAATGTTGGCTATCCGGCGCTTCCAATGGATGTTTTATTGGCAGAAGCTAAAATCATTTCATTGAGTTACAAGTACATTCCAGATTCTGCTGTTATTTCTGGTTGGGAAACAAAAGGATATTTTAATACCATTACCCATAAAATGGATGATACTAAAAGACCAGCAATTCCTATTCATATGGATATGCCGGGCTGGTCTGACACCTATGGTTTTTATTCTAAAATAAAAGGAAAACACGAAAATCATGAATTTCTAGCCGATTTGAATTCTTTTTATAATAAGGCTGTAGCCGAGATGACAATGTATCCTGTTGATCCAACTGAAAATCTGATGTTTATGTACACCTGGCCTGATGTTCGAACGCTATATAACGGATTATCATTAGAAGATATTATTACAATCTCACCCGAAACCATTCTTAGAATCAGCATTAATCTAGGTTTTCATTCTAATACAGTAGCCAATGATTTTGGACTACAAAGCCTTCGTATTTTTTATCCTGAAATGGATGCCACAAAAAACCGATCCTTAAAAAGCCTCTCCGGAAATTATACCAAAAATACTGGTAAGTTTGAATTTGGATTTGGTTTGGCTTATGCCGAAAGAGCACCTTCTGTTTCTGAAGGCTATGGCTTTTATCTGTATAACAGCAATGATTTTTACGATTATATAGGAAATCCAAATTTAAAAAATGAAAAAGCAGTAGAAGGAAACTTTTTTTTTGGTTATAAAAATGGCAGGCTAACGTCTAAAATTACGGCTTCGTATTTCTATATCTCAGATTATATCATCGGAAAAATTGACCCAGGCACGCTGCCTATGACGATTGGAGCATCGGGTATAAAAATCTACGACGATATTAATTATGCTATAATTTTTAATACTGATTTTAATCTTGAATACTCCTTTTTGCAAAACTGGAATTTAAAGACACAGATCGCCTACAGTCTGGGCAAAGATGATCAGGAAAATAACCTTCCTTTTATAAGTCCGCTCCGATATAATGCCGGAATAGAGTTTAAAAAAGAAAAAATCACTGCGGGAATATTTGCCTCTGGAAATCTAGCACAAAATAACTTCGCAAAAGTATACGGACAAACCAAAACACCCGATTACCTGATATTTAATATCAATGCAGGTTATAGCTTTGATTGTAATCAAAACAAAATAAAAGCGCAGGCAGGTATTGAAAATATTTTTGATAAATATTACGCTACTTTTTCAGACTGGAACAAAATACCACGAATGGGACGCAATGGTTTTATAAATTTTACTTATAGTTTTCACTAAGATTTGAAACAAAAATAAATCGCCTTTATGATTAGAATCATAAACCAAAAAAAACGATAGCCATACTTTTACAGTAATAAAATTTAATAACATTTAAATACCAAAAACAATGAAAAAGTCTTTCAAGATTACCCTCGTAGCAGCCTTTGCAATTTTCAGTTTATTCTCATGCGGAAAAAAAGATTCAAAAGACATAGAACCAGTTGCAACACCCACAACTGAGGAACCTTACGAAGAAAGTCCGATCGAAACCCCAGTCGCTACAAATGATCTTCAGATTGAGAGCAATGATCAAATGCAATATTCTGTAACTGAATTAAGAGCTCCCGCAGGAAAAATTACTCTTACACTAAAACATGTCGGCAAGATGGAAAAAATCGCAATGGGACATAATTTAGTTATTTTAAAACCTGGAACTGATATTTCTGATTTTACACTTAAAGCTGTAGATGCAAAAGATACAGATTACATACCTGCATCTGAAAAAGCAAAAGTAATTGCCCATACAAAAATAATTGGCGGCGGCGAAAGCGATGTTATCGAGTTTACAATAGACGAACCAGGAACTTACGATTTTATCTGCTCATTCCCTGGACATGTATCGATGATGAAAGGAAAATTAATTGTAGAATAAAGCATTTTTTTTAATATAAAAAGCTAAAATTATTATAATGAACAAGGAAAAAAAACTGTGGATAGGTTTTGCACTTGTGATGAGTATCTCTTTTTCTGTCTTAGGATATTACGGATATGAGATCTATCAGGAAGCACCTCCTATTCCAACCGAAATAGTTGGGCCAAACAACACCGTAATCTTTACCTCTGAGGAAATTAAGGATGGGCAGAATGTATGGCAAAGTATGGGTGGACAGGAAGTTGGTACTATTTGGGGACATGGTGCCTATGTAGCGCCAGACTGGACTGCAGACTGGCTGCATAGAGAAGCCATGTTTATTTTGGATAAATTATCCGAAAAGGAATATGCAAAAACTTTTGCAGAACTGACAGAAGAGCAGCAGGCCACAATGAAAATCAGGCTACAAAATGATGTTCGCAAAAACACCTACGACAGTAGTACTGGCATCATAACCATTTCTCAAAACAGGATTGAAGCCATAGCCTATTTGAGTAAGTATTATGAAGGGTTGTTTATGGATGATCCCAAATTTGAGACACTACGCCATAATTATGCGATTCCAAAAATGTCTATAAAAGATCCGGAAAGAATGCATAAAATGAACGCTTTTTTCTTTTGGGCAACCTGGGCAACTGTAACAGAAAGACCAAATCAGAAAATTTCATACACACACAACTGGCCATCTGATGAATTAGTTGGAAATGTGGCTACCAAAGATCTTCTTGTATGGTCAGGAGTTAGTATCATACTGCTGTTATTTTGCATCGGTGTTCTAATTTTTTATCATGTGCGATCAGGCGAAGATGAGCATTTCAAAATACCAGTTCAGGATCCACTATTAAAACAAGGAATGACACCTTCGATGTTTCGAATAAAAAAATATCTTTGGGTCGTAAGTCTTTTAATTGTATTGCAAGTTGTAATGGGGGTCATTACTGCACACTACGGCGTAGAAGGAAACGGATTCTTTGGTATTCCTCTGGATCAGATTCTGCCTTACGCAGTAACAAGAACCTGGCATACTCAACTGGCTATATTCTGGATAGCAACCGCTTGGCTTGCAACTGGATTATACATTGCACCGGCTGTTGCAGGGAAAGACCCAAAATTTCAAACATTTGGTGTTGATTTTTTATTCTATGCTTTAATTCTAATTGTATTAGGCTCAATGGCCGGACAATGGTTTGGGGTAATGCAGAAACTTAATTTGGTAGAAAACTTCTGGTTTGGTCATCAAGGTTACGAATATGTAGATTTAGGTCGATTCTGGCAAATATTCCTTCTTGTAGGATTGTTTCTTTGGCTGGCATTAATGGTTCGTCCTTTACTTCCGGTACTGAAGAAAAAAACAGGCGAAAGAAATCTTATCATAATGTTCCTAATCTCATGTACCGCTATTGCTACTTTCTATGCAGCTGGCCTAATGTGGGGAAGACAGACCAATCTGGCAATTGCTGAATATTGGAGATGGTGGGTTGTGCATCTATGGGTAGAAGGCTTTTTTGAAGTGTTTGCTACTGTAGTAATTGCTTTCTTATTTGTTCGTTTAGGTCTGTTAAAAACAAAAACAGCAACGCTGAATGTTATTTTCTCTACTATCATTTTTATGTCTGGAGGAATTTTAGGAACATTTCATCATCTTTATTTCTCAGGAACGCCAACTGCTGTGATGGCTCTTGGGGCAACCTTTAGCGCTTTGGAGATTGTGCCTCTGGTTTTAATTGGGTATGAAGCCTACCATAACTACAAACTTTCAAAATCAACACAATGGATCAAGGATTATAAATGGCCTATCTATTTTATGATTGCTGTTGCTTTCTGGAATTTCTTAGGAGCCGGAGTATTTGGTTTTATCATTAATCCGCCTATTGCTTTATATTACGTTCAGGGCTTAAACACAACGCCTTTGCATGGACATACTGCCTTATTTGGAGTCTATGGAATGCTCGGAATTGGTTTGATGCTATTTGTGCTCCGCAGTTTGTACAGACATGAGATATGGAATGAAAAAGCAATGAAATTCATATTCTGGTCTACCAATATTGGATTGCTGGCTATGGCTTTATTGAGTCTTCTTCCTGTTGGAATTTGGCAAGCTATAGAAAGTATCGAGCACGGAATGTGGTATGCACGTTCGGCCGAACTAATGCAGCAGCCAGCGATGGTAACCTTGAAATGGCTTAGGGCTATCGGCGATACTATTTTCGGATTTGGAGTATTGGCATTGTGCTGGTTTGTCTTTGACCTTACCCTTAGAAAAAAAAGTTAGTAAACTAAAATAGAAACATCTGGGAGAATATACTCCCAGATGTTCTTTCAATCAAAGCCTTGAGCAACTTGTTTTGTACTTAAAATAAAAAATGATCTTTGGCGAACATTTAAGGAGTGATGTTCAAAAAAAACTCGGTATTATTAGTGCTTTAGATGTTTGAAAATTCAAAAAATACCGAACCTCTAAAAATGTTGCACATCAAGAATATGAATTCATATTTTAAAGGTAGCTTGATATTGGTTGACATAAGTCATTATTTAATTTATTAAAACGGGCCCCTACTACCGTTTTCATTGTGGCTACAGAAGTCGGAATCGTGTGCGAGTCTTTAAAAGCAGTATTTTATAAAAAGCTGATTCCGACTCCTTCCACACAAGACTAATTGGTAAACAAATCTTTATTAAGATAAATACACCTAAAACAGCTTATCTACATCACAAAACAAATGTTGCGGATTAAAATAAATGTAATAAGAGAAGCGTGAAACGCACAAACCCATAAAAATCTTAAACTTTCTTAAACCTAAAAATATGCCTAAGACTGACATTCTAATAGTAGGTTCTGGTATTTCAGGACTATTTTTTGCCATTAAAACGGCAAGAAAACGCCCCGATTTATCTATTTGTATCATGACAAAAGAAAAGGCTAACAACACCAATACGCAACTTGCGCAAGGAGGAATAGCTGTAGTCACCAATCAATTGAAAGATAGTTTTGAACAGCATATAAAAGATACGCTGAAATCTGGCGCTGGACTTTGTGATGAAGAAATTGTTAAAATGGTTATTCAACAAGCTCCCGAAAGATTAGAAGAACTAATAGAACTTGGTGCCATATTTGATAAAAATAAGGAAGGCCAATGGGATTTAGGACTAGAAGGTGGCCATTCACAACATCGAATTCTACATCATAAAGACAGTTCAGGATTAGAAATTGAAAAAAAGCTCCTTTCAATTATCACTCAAACAGCAAATATTGAACTTTTAGAAAATCATCAGGTCATAGAATTAAATACTGAAACAAAGCGCAATGAAGTGAATTGCACCGGTGCTTTTTTTTATGATAAGAACAATAACGCAATAAAATATATACGTACCAGAGCTATTGTGCTTAGCACAGGTGGCTGCGGACAACTCTTTGAAAACACAACCAATCCTGCAATTGCTACTGGTGACGGAATTGCAATGGCGGCTCGTGCAGGAGTCGAAATCAAAGATATGCAATACATGCAATTTCACCCTACAGCATTAGCTTCCGGGAATAAAAATCCGCTATTCTTAATTTCAGAAGCTGTAAGAGGTTTTGGAGCCTATATTATAAACGACGAACACAAAAGATTTCTTTTTAAATACGATTTAAGAGGTGAACTAGCTACCCGAGATATTGTTTCCCGTGCTATTAGTATCGAAATGCTCGAAACTCAAAAAAAACATGTATATCTGGATTGTAGACATTTAGATCAAGATGATTTTTTTAAACATTTTCCTTCTATTTCCGCCCATTGCAATGCAATAGGTTTATATCCGGAAAAAGATCTGGTTCCAATTGTTCCTGCGGCTCATTACCAATGTGGTGGTATTAAAGTAGACCGCAACGGTGTTACGACAATCAAAAATTTATATGCCATTGGTGAATGTGCCCGGACAGGATTACATGGGAAAAATAGATTGGCATCTAATTCACTTCTTGAAGCTTTGGTTTTTGCTCATCAGGCATCCAACAACATTGATAAAACTATTGCCGCATTTATTTTTTCTTCCAAAATCCTTCTTCCCAAATTTTCAACCGTAAATATTAAAAATAACTACGAACCGTACCAAATTTTAAAAAAAGAACTACAGAAACTTATAACTTCATTTTATGCCAGCGATGAACACGACACGCATTTAGCAATGCTAAAAATAAAAATGCTAAAAAATGAAGCAGAAAATCTTATAGATAAAAATGAAATTACAATTCCATTTATTGATTTCTCAAATATGCTAACGACGGCCTTAATTATTATCAAACAATGCCAACCTGAAAAAGAACATTCATACTAATTAATAACCTTAAGTCTTTATAACTTCCTATGAAAACAACAAACAAAACCACAATTGGCGAAATCGCAGCTGATGATTTTAGGACGGCAGCAATTTTTTCAAAATATAGCATTGATTTTTGTTATAAAGGTCATCGTACCTTAAAAGAAGCCTGCAAAAAACGAGGCATTGAGGAGTCTCTTTTAATTGAGGAGCTTGATCGTGCAACAAATAATTCGGCCAACCAATCTTTTAATTATAAATCATGGTCATCGGATCTGTTGGCAGACTATATAGAAAAAACACATCATCGATATGTGGCTGAAAAAACACCCGTGTTGCTTAAATTATTAAATGAATTATGTACTCTTCATGGTGAAACATATCCTGACCTCTTTGAAATTAATACTTTATTTACTGAATCTGCCTTAGATCTCTCTGCTAATATGAGAAAAAAAGAACAGATCCTTTTTCCTTTTATAAAAAAAATAAATGAGGCGCATGCGAAAGGATTATTTTTAGAGATAGCACACTTTGGAACTCTTGAAAATCAAATACTTTTAATTAAAGAAGAACATGATACAGTAGGACAACGCTTTAAAAAAATTGCTGCATTAACCAAAAATTATACCGCTCCAGCAGATACCTGCAATACTTATAAAGTAACTTTTGCAATGCTTAAAGAATTTGAACGTGACCTGCACAAGCATATTCATCTTGAGAATAATATTTTATTTCCAAAATCCGTAGCACTTGAAAAAGCTTAGATAAAGTTCTTTAAATTATTAGTTTTATCACACAATCGTTGCACATACTATTCTGAAAAATAATATTCCTTCTAAATCAATTACTAAATCTTAAGGTTAGAATTCGCAGCTCTCCTATTAAAGATTAGATACGAATTCCATCAATCCCCAACGGGACATCCAAACCAAATTCATAAAGCCAATGAAAGACAGCCTCTACTTCCAGTAAGCCAATCTCTTCAAATCCTCCATAAAATGGTGCGTGATTTGTCCTTTTGGGGTCACTCTACAGGACAAAAAAACCGTTGTTTTTTAAATAAAATAAGCTTACCATTCCGAAATAATCAAAGAAAAATTATAATCGCTCAATTCAATTTATTACTTTAACTAAGTAAATACAACCAGAACACAAAAAGCTGTAAAACAAACAATTGACCAAAATTTATTATCTTTATCTTAAAAACATTTTGGTCATGGAATTTGGAGAATATGAATATACAGGAAGAATTACGCCTCTTGAAGCTCAAAAAATGCCTAATGATGAAGGAATGAATGTTACTTTGGAAGAAGCTACCGAAATTTTAAAATTTCTAGCTAAAATGGCAGATGTAACTGTACGGAAATTTTTTAAACGAAATAAGAAGATATATAACCAATTTAGGTTTTGTAGCAATCGATTTTAATATTTAAAATCTCAATTATAGTAATTATAGAGCACATCGATTCGAAACTTTATTAGCATAAAAAGCTCATAGTATTATTACTTTAAGTTTTGTGGCAAAATCGTGGCACATGATGTTTTATAAAAAATAAAACTCATTAAAATCAACACCCAAGAAGTTTAAGTTCGAAACATTACTAAATGATATTCTTTTTTAATAATGCAAACAAAGAAAATTAAAGATATCAAAACAAAGTTAAATAAGCTCTTTTTAACTAATCTTAATGGAACTTTCATCAGTAAGCGGGTTTAAAAATATCAGGCCATTATCTGCCAAAAATATTAAAGCGTCCAAAACGTTAGCTTGCTTTTCTCTTTCCAAGGATAAATTCTCATTATTAATATTCATCCTTTCAAAATGAGGGAGTACGGTTTTAGTCAATTCTTCCAAAGTGAAGCTCTTGTCATAATTTTGGGTAAGGGTGCACAATATCTTATTATTTAATTTTAATGATATATCCGGCATGCAGCAGTTTTAACTAAAATTACAAAAAAAATCAAGAAATAAAAATTAATTTATAAGCTGCGTTCCAAATTATCATACGCAGTATTTGACTATATGAGTTTTTGCCTTTACGATAACAGCTTTGTCCTATAATAAGTATTGAACGTCCGGCAGTACAACTATTTTCTGCATAATAGTTGTTAAACATTATACCTTCTTTCGCAGACTTTCGATAGTAGGAATTTCGTATCCTACTAAACGATGTGTGTATTCGCTAATGTTTGACTGACCGATATGGTCACCAAAAATCATCAAAATATTTGTTTTTTTTTTAGTTGCTTGTGCTTTGGCATTCTGAAAAAGGGACAAATGCTGTCGTAACTATTATAATCAATAGCATAGTAATTTTGGCAAATTTATTGAATGGTTCTTGGAGGATTGTTCTCATAATTTCAGCTTTTATAGATGTTTTTTTATATCATTTGCTCTTTATTCTTACTTAAAAAGCAATCGAAATTACGATTAACTATTGTCAATAATTTCAGAACTTTGTTGCAAATTTTAATTTGGAACCGATTTAATTTCAATTATATAAATCTATAAAAGAATGAAAATGTTATTTCCTGTATTGTTAATAATCATCATTCTAATTCTTGTGGCCGAATCGTGGCACAGTGTTATTTCGAAAAATAAAACCAGCAAAATGAATGCTTAAGAAGTTTAGGTTCGAATGTGCAGCTGATAGCTTTAAAATAGTACTTGCCAAGACCTCCTTTAAAATTTAATATATTTATATTAAACTGCTCTTGTTTTATCCATTGTAGCTTTTTTTACTTTTTTGCCAGCCTCTATGCCAGTCAGTCTATAAGGATTCTGGCAATAATGCTGTTTTTCTTCAGGAAAAAGAATCGTATAAGAGCAGCCAATCATACAGCAAATTTCCGACAATCTAAGCCGCTCCAGATCTTAAGTTAACCTTACTTTCCAACAAAAAATGCCGCAATTATGGATTATAAAACCATGAAAGCGGCATTTTTTAAAGTAATCCAAAGTAATTCTTCTTTCTGATGAAAAAAGCGCCTCGATACCTTAATTTCTAATCATTAATCAAACCACAATATTTACTAGCTCAACATTTCATAGCACAAAAGTGCTAATTCTATTTTAATCAACCCTAAATGTAAATCACTAAAAATCAAATATAAGCCTGTTTTATTTATAATTGCGTGATTACAAAGTTATTCAATATAATTTAAATTTTTACAATTTTCCCTGAAGCTAAGACTTTAAAATCTATTCCTTCAACAAATGCAGAAAACTGGATATGATTCATATTTCTTATCGGTTTATATTCCCCCAATCTAAAACCGCCAGCTGGTTTAAAATTTTCTTTTATGATCTCATCGAAACCTCTAGCTTCATTAAAACATCTTAGTATAATTTTACCATACACAAACTCTTTATTTTTATATTTCCTGCGTTGAATGGTCAGTCCTTCGATAGTATAAATTCTTCCTGCAAAATCAGTAATTTCTAATACATTCTTGGGGTTTTCCCTTTCATCATCATAAAAAACAACCTGAAGTCCCCTTTTTAAAACCACATCCCTATTATTACGTCTGGCAACAGGAATTAGTCTTTTACCACCTTTGACCTGCTTTTCCTTTCTAAGTGGGTAATCGCCCAATCCTTGTTTTTTGAACTTTGCCAGACTAAAATTATTAATCAGCTCAAATTCTTTTATGTCGTCTGTTTCATATAGAACCATAGCATAATTTCTATTATTTTGCCCGTACACTTTTTGCTTATGCTCGTGTGGTGATTTTGACAAAACACTATGTTCTCTTATCTCTAAAGGATTTTTTACCGCATTAGCATAAAGCCTTACTTTATTGATTGCAATTCCCTTTTCCTTATTCATCCATACTTTACTATTTGGAGCTAACTTGTTTTTTTGTTGCTGATTTGAAGATAAGAGCAGTACTTTATTCTCAATGGCCTGCTTTACCTTTTCTTTTACAACATGGTCAACAATAGACTCCACATCCGCTGCTTTAATGCTTAGCAAATCTTTCCGGATAACATAGTATATTTGATCATGATTCAACGGGTTTTTGATAGCTCCGTAAAAATGTTCCTGGTGCAGACTCCCACGAATGGTATCCCCTTGCTGAAATCTGGGAACTTTCTCTTGACTCTTATCTAATTTATAAACTATCTTTTGATTGCTGTCCTTTTTAACAGCACGCCTGCCCTGTGGGTCAATTTCCATTTCTGCAACAAATTGCTTTTTTCCCCTGATTCTGATAATTTTTTTTGATTGCTTTTTTACATTATCTGGTCTATGATGTGAAATCTGAATCTCATGCTCAATTTTCTTCAGGTCCTCAGTAAAATTCTTCCACGGTCTGCACTGTGCTAATAGTGTTTTTGCTTCTTCAATATACTCCTTCTCCTCTAAATCCCAGGCCGAGAATAACATTTTATACTTATCTCTTGTCATACAAGCAACTATAATGGCATCAATAGCACAATGAGAATGCTTCCTTAAATCATTTTTTTGATAATTTTCCTCCATTTTCCAAATTTTTCGGAATTCATCAACCAGTGCAACTTGGACAACCTCAACTCTCTCAAAATAAGATTTTAAATAAGATTGAATATGTTTACTTATATTTCCTGTCTCAAGGCTCTTGCCGTTTTTAAATGCTGATTTATTTTCAGTCCAAAAAAACCGCTCGAATTTTGCTTGTAAGTAATCTCTTTTTAAAGATAAATAGTGCCTTCTTCTAATTTTTGAGTCCCTTGCTTCCCTGCTTGCCGCTGCTTTTACAGAACAGTTGAGTGCTTCAATATCTTTGCTCAGCTTATCAGCTTCTTCTTTCCAATGAACTATCCTTGAGCCTATTTCGGGCTTACTACTCAACTGTGTAAAGATTTCACTTCTTTTAGTATCCCTTTTGAATTCTTTACTGCAAAGAGTCATATTCCTTTGGGAGTTATCCCTTGAAATACTCCTTGGTATCGTATAAAAAATATTATATCGTGGATGCTCTCCCACTATATCGCAGATACTGATCTCTTTGTTACCCTCATATATTTCAGCCTTATTTTGTTCTACCCACAATTGATAACGCAGCACGTCACTATCAGTAGGACTTAAACCCTCTTTACCCTGTGTTGCATAAAGTTTGCCGATTTGCTCCCGCGCTTCTTGTCTTTTCTTTTTTAATTCATTTTGATAATCCAGGATTGCCTTTCTTTTGTTGGCATCACTGAGTTCAGGAGCCATATTGATGTGAATTTTAGTCGTTGGATCAATTTGCCCTTCACGAATTAAAGTATTGAGCAACGCTCGCAATTGATGCAGGGTTCGCATTGCCATAGGATTTTTTACTGAGTCTATCACAGGACTCCCCAATAGCGCTATTTTATTTCCAAACTCATCTTTTATTATTTTGTTTTTGAAAGTCTTCACATTTGATGGATTATAAAGCAAGTTTAACCGTCTTTCACTTGAACACAATTTTAACTGTTCTTCATTATCTCCAGCTAAGAATGCCATCACTTTCTCCATTAAGCTCTTGGTTTTGATCAAATCATTCCCTTTTAACTGATCAATGAAAATGGGAAGCAGTTTATTTAAAATAGTATTTTTATCTTCACGGGCATTATATCTGAAAAATGAAACCAATTTAGCATTTAAAGCGCTTTTATACCCCGTCTCAGCGACTTGCGAATACTCAATACCGTTTGCTTTATATTCTTTTATCAAAGAATTCATAGCCTCTACCAAACCATTTTCACTGGTATGGTTTTCAATAACAAAACCTATTTTATCCTGAATGAATTTCCTTTTAACCGGATCGTCCCATATCGTCCCATCGACAATATTCGAAACATTGCCCATCAGTACGGCATGGGAATGCTGCAGACCTTGCTTTAAATAAGGAAGTATTTTATCAATAGCATTAAGGCTTAAGTTTCCGTACTCTCTTCTAAATTTAATACTGCTGAATGCTTTTGCACTAGGCAAATCCAGGCCTAGTTTATTTTTTGCATATTCAAACAAATAAACATTAGAAGTAGCAACACTGAGCATGTGCCATAAATCACCATAATTGACCGATCTGCAAACTTCCAAACCATTTGAGTTTAGAGCCGTATAGGTGAATGTTTTTATTTTCCAATTCTCTCCTATTGCTTTTTTCAGGGAAGCCGAAACAGGACAGCCCATAACGGTATGCCTTGGATTATAATTGAACAAGTAATCAAATTCCTCTCTTGAGGATGATTTATAAAATTCTGAAGTTGCCTCTTTGGGTATTAGCTCTTTTGCTAAATCTTCAAAGACGAAAGTATTTTTCTTTCGCAAAAATTTAGGTATCAGACGCAGTTTTTCATCTAGAGTGAGATATCGCAATGTCTTTTCTGATGACCTTCCATACTTAATGGTATTCAAAAAGTTCCACATCCGGTACTCTTCAAAATCAGGATGGGAAGCAGCACAACGCGATTTATTTTTTTCCAATGGGCATTTTCCTGCAGTACCCTTTTCAAATTTTAAAGGACGCTGAAAAAAAATGGCTTTATATAAATCTCTGGCTAGTCCAGCATATCTTTTTTCTGGCAACTGCTCACTCTGGTCAATATTTTGAATTCCCTGAACCCTACAAAGTATCTCAAACTCTTTCAAATAA
Source organism: Flavobacterium hydrocarbonoxydans (assembly GCF_009789235.1). Taxonomy (GTDB): domain Bacteria; phylum Bacteroidota; class Bacteroidia; order Flavobacteriales; family Flavobacteriaceae; genus Flavobacterium; species Flavobacterium hydrocarbonoxydans. The sequence continues at coordinate 337,598 of NZ_WSTB01000001.1, forward strand.
TGCTCCTCTCTGGCTGTATATTTCTTTCTTATTCTCTCTTTGCTGTATAAGCTAAAGAGATATTGTCCCAAAGTGGAAAAATTGCCATCACTCATTGCTTGCGAAATTTTTCCTATTTCCTTTTTTATTAATCCTAAATCTTCTTGCCTGTAAAGTCGGAGAATCACTTCTTGCTTTGCTTTACTAAGATTATCTTGATTTTCTACTAGAATAGTTCTAAGCGAATTATATAAGATTTTTAGTTTGGTGTCTCCCTGGTCCAGATTTTTTTTTAAACCATCTTTGTTATTCTCTGCAATGATTCCAAGATTAAAAAAATAGTCTTTTAGTTCACAAAGAAGCTCCGCTGTTGAATTTACTTCTTCAACTATAGACTCAATAATCGGACTGTGTTCTTCTAATATTCCCTGCCCAGACTGATCCGTTTTATTACTTAAAAATCCGCGTCTTTGCGTAATATGATAAAACGCTCTTCCGAGTTCCAATAAGGTTACTTTCTCCCTACTGGCCATGTCCCTGAAATAATAAGGATTAAGGTTTTTCTGCTCATCAGTTCGAAGCCATTTCAAAAAAGCTGGATTAAGCGGGTATTTTTTAAATCCTGACTTTTTCCATCCTTCGACTTCATCAACAGTTAAGGGACACATTTTATTTATAGAAAGTACTTTTAAGGTGTAATACTTTCTGAGTTTTCTTCTGTATTTTATTTTTCTGGCACTTCTGTATGCAGTGCGCTCACTAGCTCGTGAACTCTCAATTCCTTTTTCAGACTTCACTCCCGCAGTAAATACTCTTACCCCCTTATCCACAAGAGTAAACTCACTGCTGCCCTGCTTCACAATAGCCCATCCAATGCGGTTTGTTTCTAAATCTAATCCTAATATTTTTTCCATAGTGACTACATTTTTAGAAAAACTTCAAAAAGACAAATGACTTCTTTTGGGTTTATTTTTTTTCTATATCTTTACAATAGATTAAATTTTCTAATCTTTTAATCTTATCACAATAAGGCTATATGCCGTAGATGAAAATCTTTAGTCCTGCTTCGGTGGGACTTTTTTATTTTTTTTGTAATGATTCAAATCTTGAAAGCATTATACCACTATTTTCCAAACCCTTTGGAATCCAAAAGCGGTATAATAAAAATAGCAAGTAAAAATTAGATAGTAAAACAAAACGTCAAATCTTTCATCATCATTTTCATTTATTCAATAACCCTAAGACAAAATACAATTTTTAAGCATCAGTTTTCAAAAATAATCGCAAAAGAAAAAGGATTAAAAGCGGAACAAGGCTGAACCCTTAAAGCAACTTTTGAAATTGAACAACTCTTGAATGAGTTTCGAAAAGTTTCTTTTAACACGCCCAAAAATAATTCTTTATTTTTGCAGTTTATACAGGGATTGAAACAATAACTGCTGCCATGCTTTACTATGAAGAAATTTGAAATAAAAAAAAAGTTACCTAACAGCTGGATTTTATCACACCATGAGTTTCCTAAATTTACCTGTGAATTTGAGAATGGAAAATTTAATTTAAGTAGGACGCTAATGGGGCTGGATGATCCGCTGGGAAACCATACAGAAGTCAAACTGCTTCAAAAAATGGAACAGTGGCTGCTGCGTTATCATAAAGATAAAATGATCTAGTATCTCTTAAAAAAATAATAGATCAGTACTTCTTTATAGCTTAATCCTTTCATCGGCAAGTATGCTACTGCTTAGTGCCTGCAACATAATAGACCTCGGATAGGAATGTCCTTTCGTATTCATTTTTGACTGGATTAAATTCCTAAGATAAAAGTTATTCTCAGATGCGACAGAAGCTTTAACTTTCATATTATTAAGTGTTTTTGATTTGAGTATTTTTTAAAACTGAATCTTGTAATTTTTCAATTTTCATCAAGATAAAATCTTCATAAGCCTGTTGCTTTATTTCGCATTTTTTACCCGCACTAAAACCTTCACTTATAATATAACTTTTTATAAATTGCCTTTTTTTAGCACCCAAGGCATAATACGAACTTCCCATTTCTGAATGAATGAAAATAACGATTTCTTCCAGTTTCATGATTTTTGTTTTTGCTCTCAATGGACTGCTTTTGTAAACCGCATTTTCATTGGCATCAAAAGTGTAACGGATTTTGCTTCCTATTTGTATATCATACCAACTATGCAGCACAAAATATCCCATTAAAATATAAATTGCCCATCGCATCGCTTGATCAAGACAATTACCAAAAAACAATAATAGCAAAATACCGGCAAGGATACCCGCCAAAAACCACCATGACATAGCAAGTGTTGGCTTTTTGGGACAAAAAGAAAAGGTATTGGCTGTTTCCTGAATGTTATATTTTTCCTGAATTTTCATCTTCTTTTATGATTTCCTGAATTTCATTAAGTAAATTTTGTATGGCTCTGGTAGTGAATCCCTGAGCAATTCCGGTACACTGTTCTTTCCCTTTTTTTAAATAATAAAGATTCAGTGAGACATTTATGGTAACGAAATACTGTTTGATTCTAACCACTTCAAAATTGACAAAATCACTCAATGGAATTTGAACCGGAGCAATAATCAAAGCATTTTTGATTAGGATAACTCTTTGGTTCATATCTATTATAACGTGGTTTATAAAGAGTGAAATCAGGCATAAAACTGTCAGAATTCCAAAAATCCAGATCATCGCTGAATTTTTCATCCATATGCCGGCAAAAGTAAAAGCTGCCATTCCGAAAACTACAATCAGACCAAAACCATATTGCCTTTTCATAACATACTGATTTCCTTTTTTTGTGAATTTTTGCAAAGCTTCCATAAATTATTCAATATTTACTCCATCAATAATTAATGTCGTACACATAATTGACATGTAGGCACTGGTGTAATCTGCGGTAATCTGATCGCTTAAAGAATCTATGTTTGCTTTTGTAAATTCTAATTTTCTCGAAGGCATTTTCCCATAAGAATCTACCATAGTGATTTGGCCGTCGAGTCCGTTTTTATTTGCCAGAAAGGCTTTTAACAAGGCAATATTCGGCTTTTCAAAATCTATAGATAAATAATAATTTTTTGTCTGCGCCTTCTTTTCCGTACCATCAGTTGCAGTACCATTGTTGGTAGAAGTAGTAAAGGAGAATGTTGCAGTCCGCACCGGGGCAATAATAGTTTTATTGCCGTCTTTTACGGTAATTTCTATCTTGACACGTTTGTCTTCCAGCTGCTGTCCGTAAGTCAGTCCAGTCAAAAAACAAAAGGCGATTATCACTAATGTAAACTTTTTCGTATTCATAATTTAGGATTTTTAAAAAAAAATATTTACAGCAAGATTACTCTATACATCAAATTACTACAATCGGGAATTGGCAAATGGTGTGTTTAGATTTTTATTTGGTCAGCAAGAAATGATATTCGTAAAATGTTGGTTTTAGAATGTTTTAAAACCATGCTTAGATACCATTTAAAATAAATATTTCAGCCTAAAAATGTTTGGTCAGTAATCATACTATTTGTACTTTTCCCCGGTAATATTACTATTTATGCGCTCCACTTCTATCATTTTGCCATTTAAAACCAACCCTTTAAGATTTGTTATTTCACTATTACCTTTTCTTTTTTTGGCTTTTACAGCCCATGCCCAAAAAGCATCTTCGATTGAAAAAATGGCGGCTTATGGATATTCCAAACGTTTCACTGATACCTCTTCATCCAAAAAAATGCAGCAGCTTGCATTAGATCTGGCAAAAAAGAAAAATAATATCGAAGACAAGATTATTTGCTATTCTTATTTAGCTTTAACCCAGAGGCGATTACTTCACTTAAAAGAGTTTTCACACTATGCTGACAGTGCCTATTATTTATCAGGAAAGACCAATAAAATACGACCAAAGGCTTATGCATTCCTGGCCATGGGAACATTAAAATCGTATATTGACCAAAAACAGCAGGCCATAGAATATCTTCTGGCTTCTTACAAACTTTTTGAAAAAGCAGCTGCACACGATCAGTGCGCAAAAATCGCTTCGGATATATCGTATCTTTTTTCCCCTGCTTCACCAATAAAAGTCGAAAAATATGCACGGGAAGCCCTGAACCACGCTTCCAAAGCTGGTGATAATGAAAGTATTTTGCATGCCAGACTTGCTTTTGGAAGTTATTTAACGGATAATCTTGAAAAGGAAAACACAGCAAAGTGGCAACAGGCATTAGTTTTTTTTAACACAACGGTTATTTTAGCCGAAAAAAATGCCAGTACTATTATCAGTAAAAGCAATATTGGAATTGCTTATATCAATCTGGCAGACCTTTATTCGAAAGGACCAAAACCTATTGACGAGAAATCGTTTTTAAAAAATCTTGAAAAAGCAACCGTGATTGCCAAACAATACAACATCAGGATTATCTACAGAAGTGCCATTGGGCTTCAGGGATTTCATTATACACAAAAAGGGGATTATACCAAGGCAGAACTTCTTTTTAGAGAAGGAATAAAATACCAGCAAAGCCTTCCATACACAGACAATTACCTTTTAGCGACTTTTTACCATTGCCTGAAAGATGTTGCTGCAAAACGAAAAGACTTTGAAGCCTATTACAGTTATGATGCAGAATACGCCAAATACAATGAGTTAAAATATGATGAATCGACTCAAAAAATATTGCAAAATGCCGATGTTAGATATGAATCTTCCAAAAAGATAGAACGCATAAAACAATTGGAACTCGAAAATGAACTGGTACAAAAGAACAAACTTTTGGGCTACGGAATTGCAGGTGTGTTACTGATTGGACTGGTATTTATGTTTCGATCGTATTATTATCGTCAGCGTTATTACCAAAACCGTGAAGATTTCCTCAAACAGGAGCAAGCCAACAGCGAACTTAAGGTACAGCTGATGGAAAAGGAAACCATAGAGAATCTGGCAGCGACACTTTCCCTGGAAAGAAGACTGCTTCGTTCTCAGATGGATCCACATTTTATTTTTAATGCCCTTGGAAATATTCAAAGCATGATTCTTCAGAAAGATACCCTTCCGGCCGTTTCTTATCTGAATAAATTTGCCAAACTCACCCGTCAGGTTTTGGAGCAGTCCCGTAAAGAAACCATTTCGCTGCAAGAAGAGATCAACACTTTAAAAAATTATATCGAACTACAGCAGCTGCGTCTTAATAATGGTTTTGAATATCGAATTCAATGCGATGATAGCGTTGAAAGGGATACGTTGATTCCGCCACTACTCATTCAGCCTTTTATAGAAAATGCTGTTGAACATGGCTTAAAACCTCAGGTAAAAGAAGTTAAGGGTTTACTAACAATTCATTTTACACAGCACACTGATGAAAAAAACCTGGTCTGCACCATTAAAGACAATGGAATTGGTCTGGCTGCTTCCCGAAAATTAAAGCTAAAAGACAATCACGAATCCTTATCTACTAAAATTACAGATGAAAGATTAAGCAAAATGCAGAAAGAAAATCCGTATGCCGGTTTTCAGGTTCTCGAACGTGATATCGCAACAGACGAATCGGGCTGTTTGGTGATTTTAAATATTCCAATATTATAAAGATGTATAAAACTATTATTATTGAAGATGAACAGCGCATAAGAGAGGCGTTGTCTATCATGCTTGAAATGACTGCTCCCGATACGATACAGATTGTAGCTTATGCCCAAAGTGTCGAAGAAGCCGTAAAACTAATCGACCGCCTGAAACCTGATTTGGTTTTTATGGACATCATGCTCAAAGACGGAACCGGTTTCGATGTCCTGCAGCAAATTACTTTTAATTCGTTTCACCTCATTTTTACAACAGCTTATGAACAGCATGCCATTAATGCTTTTAAATACAGTGCTATTGATTATCTTTTAAAACCCATAGATACGGAAGAACTTAAAACGGCTATCGAACGTATTGCTGTTTTACAGCAAAGGGTTTTAGAAAAAAAACAGCTTAATGAACTCCAGACCAACCTTAACAAAACACCTGACCGGATTATTTTACCCACACAGGAAGCAATGTATGTTGTGAGGCTGGATCAAATCATCAGATGTGAAACTTCCGGTTCGTACACGACTTTCTTTCTTATTGATGGCAGAAAAATCATGGTTTCAAAACCGTTAAAAAATTATGAAGATTTGCTCGAACCGCCGGCATTTTTCAGAATCCATCAGTCTCATTTGATAAACGTGAATTGTGTTGTGAGTTATTCCCGCGAAGGTATGGTACAGATGACTGATAAATCGTTTGTACCTATTTCAAGAGGAAAAAAAGAATCTTTTTTTAAGCTCATGAAATACGAAATGTAGTTCTGATACGCATTATCGGCTTAAAGTAACAAAATACCAACCAGAAATGACAGCTGACAAAGTATGGGTTTCGTCTTATAAACGTAATGTCTAGTTTTGACCAATAAATATAATTAACGATGAACAAAAAAAACCTATCTATCTTAAGCTACATCACTATTATTGGTTGGATTGTAGCCTTCGTAAAAAGCAAAGATTTAAACCCAAAAAGCGATTTGGTAACCTACCATTTGAAACAAGGCCTGGGAATCTTTTTAGTTTCTTTTGCAGTAAATATCATTCTGTCTATTATAGTAATGACAGTGACTTCACTTTATTTCCTGAATTACATTGGTTACGCCATTTTTATCTTATGGATTTTTGGCATCATAAATGCCGTTAACCAACAGAAGAAACCAATTCCCATAATTGGAAAAATGTTTGAAAATCAATTTGGTTTTATAAACTAATTTCAACTCCCTTTTATTGACGTTTTTTTTTTTTGAAGTAGAAAAAGATTCTCTACAATCTTAGTTTCAGGACTAGGAAATTGGGAATCTTTCTATTTTAGAAAAGGTTAAAAAATCTTCATAAGAAGCCGAATGTTTGAAATGAGCCCCGATAGAAATGGAAATCCTTTTGTGCCGGGGTTCGGTGCAAAAGATTGCTTCGCCAGTTCACTGGCGCTCGGGTGCAGCGTATAGCGGGAAAAGCTCCTTAAAAAATCTTTCCCTGATGTTTTACTTGGAACTTATGATAGAATTCTCCTTAAGCTCCAGAACTTCCCTCTTGACTTCCAGAATCAATTCCCTGAGACTCTCAGTTTCGGAGAGTTCCTGCTTTTTATCACTTCTGCCGATATTGCATTTATATTCCCATATCTCAATGATGTCCGATAGTTTGACTTCATAGTTGGGGTAAAAGGAGTTATCAGAGGCCAGAACAAGTGAATTTTGCTTGTTTTTGTTCAGGCGTTTGTACACCATACCCTCATTTTTGGTAATCAGGATATAGGTCTTTCCGTCCTGCACCTCCCCTAACCGTTCTACATATCTGCCGATAATGATACTGCCGCTTTCATGAGGAGGCATAGAATCCCCTTCTACGGGAAATCCCCTGTGTTTACCAGGCCCCAAAAAAGGAAGCGAGATTTGCTGCAGGCTTTCTATATACTCCGGATCTGCGTAACCATTGAGATAACCCGCCTTGACTTTTTGCGTGACCACCTCAATGAAATTTTCACCTGCAGCATCTACCTGTATAGGAAGTATCAGGCGGTTATTCTCTAGTTCAAGCAAATCCTGCATGTTTATTTTACGCACATCAACCGATAAGAGCAAGTCGATGCTGATATGGTAATAATGTGCAATTTTTTTTAAAATATCATACGGCGCCTCCGAGGTGCCGTCCTCGTATTTGACGTACCTGCCTCTTGTAATTTGCAGATTCTCCGCCAACTTTTCCTGTGATATTTTCTGTTTGACCCGTAAGGCTCTTATATTGTCTGAAAATAAAGACATAACATTTTTGTTACAATTTATAACAGCAAATATAGTCTTTTTTGTTACAACCTGTGCTAATTTTGTTCTTTACAAAAACAAGATCATGGCAAGGGCAATTGTACATATGGATTTGGATACTTTTTTTGTATCCTGCGAAAGACGCACCAACTCTGAATTAGAGGGAATTCCACTTATCATCGGTGGCGGTGATCGCGGAGTAGTTGCCTCTTGTTCCTATGAGGCCCGACGATTTGGAGTCCGCTCCGCCATGCCTATTCATATGGCCATAAAACTTTGTCCGCAGGCCAAAATCCTTAAAGGGGACATGGAACTATATTCCCAATTATCCCATGAGGTAACCCAGGTAATTCAGCAAAAGGCCCCTATAATGGAAAAAGCCAGTATCGATGAGTTTTACCTTGACATAACCGGAATGGACCGTTTTCACGGAAGTTATAAATGGACCAATGAACTGGCTCAGGATGTCATCAAACAAACCGGCCTGCCTATTAGTTTTGCGCTCTCTATCAATAAAACCGTTTCTAAAATAGCCACCGGGGAAGGTAAACCCAAGGGGAATCTGGAAATTGGTGAGCAGAATGTACGCGCTTTTTTAAATCCATTATCGATTCAGAAAATACCAATGGTGGGAAGTGTAACCTTCCAGCTTTTATCGAGAATAGGAATTCGTACCATCGAGACCTTATCGGAGATGCCCCCTGAGGTGCTCGGACAGATGATTGGCAAAAACGGTCTTGAGATCTGGAAAAAAGCCAATGGGATTGACCACACTCCGGTAGAACCTTACACCGAGCGTAAATCCATTTCTACCGAGCATACTTTTTCCCAGGACACCATCGATATCATCAAATTAAAATCCATACTGATGGGGATGGTAGAAAAACTGGCTTTTCAGCTTCGCTCGCAGCAGTGGCTGACCTCCACTGTAGTGGTTAAGATACGATACGCCAACTTTGACACCGAGACCAAACAATGCAAAATCGCCTATACCTCAGCCGATCACATCCTGACAAAGAATGTCACCGAACTCTTCGATAAACTCTACCAGCGCCGTATGCGCTTGCGCCTGATCGGCATACGCTTTAGTGGGCTGGTGCGTGGAACCTATCAAATTGATCTTTTTGAAGATACTCAGGAAATGCTGTCCCTCTATGCCGCTATGGATAAAATGAAAAGCCGTTATGGCTTTGATGCCGTCATGCGCTGCGCCGGAGCATCCCTTAAACCTTTTAATAAAAATGAAATTTTAAAACGCAACCTATAACCCATGTACCTTAATTGTCATTCTTTTCATTCACTGCGTTATGGCACCATTCCCCTTGAGGACCTCATCGGGCAGGCCGTATCATTTGGCGTAAAAGCAATGGCACTGACCGATATCAATACCGTAACAGGGATCTATGACTTTATAAAAGGCTGTCAACAGGTGGGCATTAAACCTCTAGTGGGTATGGAACTGCGCTCAGAACAGCAGTTACGCTATATTTCTCTGGCGAAAAATGCGCAAGGCCTTGCAGAGATGAACCGCTTTTTAACAGCGCATAATTTCAGCGGTGAACCCCTGCCTTTGCTGGCGCCTGAATTTGAGTCTGTTTTTATTATATATCCTTTGGAAAATGCGCCCGAATCGCTGCGTGAGAACGAATTTATCGGTATCGGTCCGGAAGAAGTATTGGGGCTTTTTTCTTTGGAACTCAAAAACAGGATCTCTAAAATGGTGGTTTTGCAGCCTGTGACCTTTAGGTCTAAAAGGGAATTTAACCTGCATAAGATTCTGCGTGCCATCGACACCAATATGTTGTTGTCAAAATTGACACCGGCTGATTTTTGCAAAACCACAGATAGGATGCAGCCACTGGAATCCCTATTGTCTGCCTACAGCGATTATCCCCAAATTATTGCCAATACACAGCTCATAATTGACTCCTGTGACTTTAAGTACGATTTCACAACACCAAAAAATAAAAAATTCTACACCCAGAATGCCAAGGGAGACATCGCCTTATTGACCAATTTGGCCCATGAAGGGTTGCTTTGGCGATATGGCAAAAACAATACCGAGGCCAAAGCGCGTGTCCAGAAAGAACTTCGGGTAATTGACCAGCTGCATTTCAGTGGTTATTTTTTGATTACCTGGGATATCATACGCTACAGCAACTCGCGCGGATTCATGCACATTGGCCGTGGAAGCGGCGCCAACAGCATCATTGCCTATTGCCTGGGCATAACCGATATCTGCCCGCTGGAACTCGATTTGTATTTTGAGCGTTTTTTGAATCTGAACCGTAAAAGCCCACCTGATTTTGATATCGACTGGAGCTGGAAAGAACGTGATGTCATCCTGGAATACATCTTCAATCGCTATGGCCGTGACCACGTGGCTTTTTGCGGTACCAATGTCGAATTCAAATACCGCTCCATCTTTAGGGAAGTGGGTAAGGTATTTGGCCTTCCCAAAGAAGAACTCGACATGCTGGCCAAAAATCCCATGGCACTGCACCAGGGAAATTCCATCGTAAAACTGGTACAGGAATATGGTATGCTACTGGAGAAATATCCCAATCAGCGCAGTATGCACTCCTGTGGCATTCTGATCGCTGAAGAGCCCATTACCAACTATACTCCCCTGGAGATGCCTCCCAAAGGATTTCCAATAGTGCTTTTTGATATGCACACTGCTGAGGACATCGGTTTTGAAAAATTTGACATCCTAAGCCAGCGCGGTATCGGGCATATTGATGAGAGCGTGAAACTCATCGAGAAAAACCAGGGCATCCGGATCAATATACGTGACACTTCCCTTTCTAAGAATGAGATCAGATGTAATGAGGCCCTGGCCATAGGAAAGACAATTGGCTGTTTTTATATTGAAAGCCCAGCCATGCGCGGGCTCTTGCGCCGCCTGAAGTGTGACAATTATAAAACTCTCGTTGCTGCTTCCTCCATTATACGCCCAGGAGTCGCACAGTCGGGGATGATGAAAGAATACATCTATCGCCATAACCATCCTGAGAAGTTCGAATATTTACATCCTGTCTTTGCCCAGGAGTTGGGAGAAACCTATGGTATTATGGTCTATCAGGAAGATGTGATCAAAATTGCCCTACACTACGGCGGACTCCCCGCTGCAGATGGCGATATCCTGCGCCGTGCCATGTCGGGTAAAGGGCGTTCAAAAGAAGCCCTGCAAAAAGTTAAAGACAATTTCTTTGCCTGCTGTGCCCAAAAAGGGCATCCGGTTTCCCTTAGTGAGGAAATCTACCGCCAGATTGAATCCTTTGCAGGCTATTCCTTCTGCAAGGCGCACTCCGCGTCTTATGCCGTGGAGAGCTACCAGAGTCTGTATCTCAAAGTATATTTTCCGGTGGAATTCATGGTGGCCGTAATCAATAATCAGGGTGGATTCTACAGAACCGAAGTCTATGTACATGAGGCAAGAATGGCAGGTGGAACCATTCATAATCCCTGTGTCAACAAAAGCGAATATCAAACCACACTCTACGGCACCGATATTTACCTGGGCTTTATGCACTTACAAAACCTGGAGTCCAAAATGGCTTATTTTATCGAATCGGACCGGGATAAAAATGGTGATTTTCTTTCCTTGGAAGACTTCATCAACCGCATCCCTATGGGAATTGAAGGCATTAAAATCCTTATTTTCATAGGCGCTTTTCGCTTTACTGGCAAAACCAAAAACCAGCTGCTGGTCATTGCCAGTTTGCTTTTGATTAATTTCAGACCAGAGAACAGAAACCTTATGTTGATCCAGGAACCTGTAAAAGAGTACAAACTTCCTATTTTGCAACGCTCGTTGTATGAGGATGCCTTTGATGAGATCGAATTTTTAAGCTTCCCGGTATCGTGCAGCGTTTTTGATCTTTTACAAACCAGCCATCGCGGTGATGTAATGGCCAGAGAGCTTCCCGGTTTTCATAAAAAGCAGGTACGCATGCTGGGATACCTTATATCCAGAAAACAAGTACCCACCAAAAAAGGTACCATGTATTTTGGAACCTGGATTGATAATGAGGGCTCTTATTTTGACACAGCCCATTTTCCCGATAGCCTTGCCCAACATCCTTTCCAGGGTGGCGGATGTTATCTTCTGCTGGGAAACGTAGAGGTCGATTATCATTTTCCAACCATTACCATCACCAAAATGGCAAAGATGCCTTTTATACCAGACCCACGTTATATGGATTCCAAAGATCAGTTTAAGACCCAGCAGCAAATCAAAGAAGATGTCAGCAATACGCACAGGGCACCTTATCCACAAGCGCACGAAATTAATTTGCCCAGACATCGTATGAAATTTTAAGGCAAAAGAATTTCAGACCACTAAACATAAAATAAGGGGCGAGGTTCCCGTTACAGAGATAAAGATGAAAAACATAGAATATGCTATAGTAGATATCGAAACCACCGGTGGAAACGCCAGTGGGAGCCGTATTACTGAAATCGCTATTATCATTCATGACGGCATCAATATAATCGATCGTTTTGAATCGCTTGTAAACCCTCAAAAAGACATACCGCTGCCCATTTTTGCCCTCACTGGTATTAACAATGAAATGGTCGCCGGCTCACCTATTTTCGATGCTATATCTGAGAAAGTTTTGCAAATGCTCACAGGGCGTATTTTTGTTGCCCACAACGTCAATTTTGATTATTCCTTTGTTCGCCACCAGCTCCAAGAGGCCGGATTTAAGTGGACTGCCCCAAAACTCTGTACTGTTCGAGCTGCAAGAAAAATCAGGCCCGGACTGGGATCCTACAACTTGGGAAGACTTTGCGCTTCACTGGATATCCCACTGGAGAACGCTCACCGCGCCGGGGGTGATGCCCAGGCTACTGCCCTGCTTTTTTCGAGGCTACTTCAGTGGGACCAGGATCAGGAAATAGAGAAAATGATCAAAAAAACTTCGCAGGACCAGCGCCTGCCGCCCAATCTTCCTCCTGATGATTTTAATCAATTGCCCGAGAAGCCCGGTGTCTATTACTTTTATAATGAAGTTAAAAAAGTCATCTATGTAGGAAAGGCAATTAATATAAAAAAACGGGTCGCTTCCCATTTCAGTGGTCATAAAATAAATCCCCAGAGGCAGCATTTCCTGCGTGATATCCACGGTATTTCCTTTGAGATTTGCGCCGGTGAACTAATGGCATTGCTTTTGGAATGTAGCGAAATCCAGAAACTTTGGCCCACATACAACAGAGCCCTAAAACGTTTTGAGCCCAAGTACGGTCTTTATCAGTACCAGGCGCGCAGTGGCTATAAGTATCTGGCCATTGGAAAACTAAGTAAATACCAGTCGTGCACCGAGTATTTCTACAGCATACAGGATGGAATAAATATATTGCAGAATCTGGCTCAGCAGTTCGAACTTGATTACCGCTTCTGCAAGTACGGGACGGTCCAGGAGGCTGGTTTTTTTCATACCAATAACCCTACGGACTTGCCTGATGCTATGGTTCATAACGAGCAAATCGAAAATGCAATTGCTTTTCTATTGCAGGGCAGACCCAGTTTTGCCATTATAGACAAAGGACGATCCCCTGGCGAGCGCAGTTGCATCTGGGTTGAAAATGGGCATTTTTATGGTATGGGATATATCACATCAGATCTGAGCATTACCCAGCCATCAGAGATAAAAAATCTGGTAACACGTTATAAAAGCTCGCAGTACATCATGCACCTGATACACGCCCACGCCCAGAAATATCCACGTAAAATATTCTTTAGCAATTACTTGACAAAAAAAGAACAAGACTATGACACTATTTAACGACACCGAATTATTTACCACTGGATTGCAAAGCAAAAAAATATTTGACCTCCCCGATACAGAACTCATTTTGATTGATAATTTCTTTACCAAACAGGAATCGGATCATTATTATGAGCTGTTGCTTCAGGAGACCAAATGGAGGGAATATGAAATGAAAATCTTTGATAAAACCGTTACCGCTCCCCGAATGATTGCCTGGTTTGAGGATAAAGAAAATAGTGGAATTGGAGGCAATCACACCCAGTGGAGCCCTGAATTACTATCTATACGCAAAAGGGTTGAAAATGAGGTAGGTGTTGACTTCAATGCCGTATTGCTGAATTTATACCGAAACGGCAAAGACGGGGTAGCCTGGCACAGTGACAAGGAACACAACACTGGTCAAAATCCTATTATTGCCTCGGTTACTTTTGGGGAGACCCGACTCTTCAGGCTTCGTCATAAATTCAACAAAGACATACCACAGGTAGAGATCCCTTTACATCACGGATCCTTTCTTTTAATGGCCGGGACAACCAATAGTTTTTGGCAGCATCAGGTACCCAAGACAGCCCGGGAGGTTTTACCCAGAATCAATTTGACCTTCAGAAGGGTTTACCCCAGAGGGTGACTTTTGTTTTGTTTTTGGCTAAGAATAAATGAACGTGGTCTATTGGATACCCATTGGCAGAAAATCCTTTCATCAAACGTTAAAATGCTTACACTATGACACTTTGATTGACAGCTCTATCTGTTTTTTTACTATTTTTGCAACCCTTTTTTATAAAATAATACCACAATGACTTATTCAAACAATGATTTAATGCGTTTTTTAGATGCGCAGAACAAGCTTTATCTTACTGCTTTCTCAGAGATTAAAAAAGGAAAAAAACTGACCAATTGGATGTGGTTTATTTTTCCGCAGTTAAGAGGTTTGGGAACCAGTGATCATGCCCATTATTATGGTATTGCAGATCTGAGAGAAGCCAGTGAGTTTTTAAATCATCCCATTTTGGGTAAACATCTCCTGGAGATTTCAGAACTGATACTGACTTTTCACAGAAAATCTGCAGAGGGTATTTTGGGAGAACTCGATGCCCGAAAATTATGCTCTTCCATGACGCTCTTCGCGCAGGTTGAAAATACGAATCCTGTATTTCAGGAAGTATTAAATGTTTTTTTCTCAGGTGAGCAAGACCCATTGACTTTATCCATTATTAATTCACTTATACAATCCCCTGCTGAACTGAACGTTATTTAGATAAATTGCCTCAGTTCAGTATTATTATTTTATTAAGACACCATTTTATCTTTGCTGATGTAGGATAAGTGGTGTCTTTTTTTTGAAAGCTCCTCTCAATACATCACTTTTTGTTCTGATTTTTTTTCATGTCTCCACGAATGTTATAAATACTTTGCCAAAATCAGATTGTGATCAGTTGATACAGTATCAGCCAACAAAATACATTTACCAGGTAAGTTCTTTTCTTGAGTTAAAAATCCTGATACTCTATGATATCTGTATAAACTAAAGTACCAGTGTTAGCTTGAAATATTTTGGTCTGTGTAACCTGTCCTTTTGTATTGTAGGTATATTCCATTTTCTGGTTGGCTAATAAATTCCCTGTACCGAGTTGCTTACGGATAAATGTTGTGGGGTTGTTGGGCACTGTAATTCCGGTCCCTTGCGTTTCCATTAAAATATTATGTATAACATAGTTTACATGACTACTTACTGCTCGCTGTTTATTATCGAAACCACTATAGGTATATTCTTCATCCTCTAGAGCGGCATTTACATTGTCCTTGACTACACGCTCCACATTACCTATGGCACTCAGGCGGTAATACCAGGTTTCTACCAGATCACCCGAATTAAAATATTTACATCTTCTTTCCTTGCCACCATCGGGACGATGATACCACTGGTAAATATAAGTAAGTGTATTGTTCAGAAAAAACTCCTCTTTTACCATTCCCTCTGCATTGTAGTAAAACACGTATTTCTCCGAAGGTCTGGTTGTATCATCATATTCAATTAGTCGTGTAATTTTTTCATTTTCATAGCTATAAGTTGAAGTAGTGCCCATATCTTTATCAACAAACCTTGAGGATTCTATTCTTTTTTGGTTATCATAAGTTATTGTATTTAAACCAAGTAAAGCGTTACTTGCATTCTTGCGGGTTATTCTTACAGGTAAAGAAGCAGGTGTAGCTAGTGTGGTAAATTTAAATATGCCACTTACTGTTTTTATCCCTTTGGCGTCAGCAGCTACTACTTTCCAATAATAGACAGTATTTTGTTTCAGTAAAGTCGTTGGTACAAAACTCTCAGCTGATATGCCACTTCTTAGCAAAGTGCTTGGATTGGTATTTGTATCCAGATATACACTGTAAGTAACCGCATCGCCATCCGGGTCAGTTGCCGTCTGCCAGCTCAAGGTTTGGCTTAATGCGATATTAATCGCATTGTTTCCAGGTGCAGTAAGTATAAATGCTTTTGGCGGTTGGTTATTTAATACGACCTCGTCATCTGCTGATCTGGAGCAAGATAGTAGTGAAACAAATAATAGTGGTAAAAACAGGTATCTCATTATGATGGATTTTTAAAAATTAATACTTTATTAGATGCGATGTGTTAAAGAATCTTACAACCTTTTTTTTTCGAATTGCAATTCTTTCTGTGAAAGACAATCATATTAAAGAAAGCCCGAAGCTTCCGGTTTATAGTAAGGGATATAGTGATACTTTAAAAATTGTTATTTTGGGTAATACGATAAACGTATTGGAAACCCTTAAATGAAAAAAGGCATTGGGATCTTTACATGCCCGCTAAAAACATCAATAAGCGAGCCTAGAGCTTATCCAGCACTTCTCCAATTTCTACTTTTAGTACCTCATCTCTGCCTTGTCTTTTTGCATCTGTAAAAACCGAACGCGTAAAATAGAGTGTCTTGTTATCTATAGAAAAACGGGGTTGGTATTCCATCGCATTGGTATTTATCTTTGATCCCAGATTAATTGGCTCTGACCAGCATTCTGCTGACTTTTTACAAAGAAACAAATCATAAGCTCCATACACACCGGTGCGGTTGGATAGAAATACCAGCCATTTTCCATCTCGGCTCACAGCGATATTACTTTCGGAGAAATCTTTGGTATTAAGCCCTTCTACTGGTTCAGGATTTTGCCATTGCCTATTTTTATATTCAGCATAAAAAACGGCACCACTGCTTGAATAATAGAGACCATTTTCCGCCGTTAGCTCCGGATAGTATTGGTCGGTAGGAGTATTTATATTTTCTGGCAAACGAACTGGTTGCTGCCAATTCCCCAGCAAGTCTTTTTTAGAGATGTACAAATCAGGATCTTTACCGGTTTCTGAGATCCGAAGCATTGCAAATGTACCATCGGTGCTGATAACCGGATTGGCAACATTGGGGGTAATTTGCCAAATATCCATTTTTTTGGGGTTGATAAAACTGCCATCGGGGCCAATGTCTAATTGATAAATTTCGCAGACACTTCTATCGGCGGCACTTTTGGTTGTGTAGGCATGTTTACCATCGGGCGAAAAGCTAATACCATATACATCGCCATCAGGGAATACTTTATCAAAAACACTGGTTGGCTTCACTTTGTCCAAAGCAGTAAGAAATGGAATATTGATTCTAGCGTAATAAATATTTTCTGTCAAATCATCGCCTACTTTTTCAGAGCGGGCGAAGATGAGCGTATCCTGATTGAAAATAATTGGGCAGAAATCATTTTGTGCGGAATTAATTTCAGCACCAAGATTCAAGGGAACTGACCATCTGCCATTTTCATTGAAGCTGATATATAGATCTGCCTGCCCAAAACCCGATGGATTGCAATCCGATGAAAAAATAATATAACTTTCATCAGCAGCTATGAAGCTGTTGCCTTCATCGTTTTTTGTATTGATGGGATAACCCAGATTAATGGGGCTTTGATATTTTCCCTCTACCAGTCGGGACATATAAATATCGTTTCCACCATAACCTTTTTTATTGCTACGCAGTCCGAAATAAATATTTCCATTAGCCGCCATTGTAGCATATGTTTCATTTTCATCACTGTTTATTTCAGCAACAGGAAAAGGTTTGCTCCATTTTCCATTATTTCGTTTTACCATCCAAATGTCCAGATCTTTGTCATCGGTAGCCTTATGTCGATTACTTTTTCGGCTGTTGTACAAAATTGCGTTTCCATCAGCAGCGACAATCGGGTCAATTTCCCTAAATTTCCGGTCAGAGAAAAAAGCTGGTATTGGCGCCTGCCAGTGTCCGTTCAATTTTTCACTTTGCATAATTTGGAGTTTTTTTCTTCCTCCGAAGGAGTTTACAAAATAGGCTTTATTGCCATCAGGGGAAAGGGTCAGTCCAAAAACCTTACCATTGGAAATGATCTCGGGAGCAAATAGTGTAACTTCTGTATTGATTTGGGCAATTAGCGAAACACTAAAAATCAGGCAGCTGCCCAATAAAAATTGTTTTTTGATTTTTCTCATAAGATTATTCTTTTTCTATTTAGATGCAGTGAAAAGGAAAATCTTACGGCTCTGTTTAGGGGTTGAAAACAAAAAAAGGAGATCTATAGATTTATCCCAAGAATCCAAAGGTTCTCCAAGAGTCTAAATCCTTGATATAATCAATATAATTATATCCTTGGAGTTAAAAAAGATTCAAAGGCAGTTGAACGCTCTAATCAGTTCTCTGATTGAATGGATTCTATATATTTTTCCAGAATAGCAACATCTTTTTTCATTGCTCTGCGTTTGATAACAAACGTATAGAATATCATCCACAAGATACAGCCCCCCCAAACCCACCAAAAACAGAGAACGGTGCGTCCAGTTTTATCCAATAGAAATTTATCCAGTACAGGTCGCAGATATAAATAAACCCCAAAACCCAATACCAGCACATAGAGTACTTCACCATAGGTGTGCATCCATATATTGAGTTTTTTATAAGCCTCTAACTGTACTATGGTCTGCAACACACTTTGGGTTGGCTTTACTTTACTTAAACGATAAAGCAGATAAGTTTTACTCGATGCATAGTACGATGAGCATCCAATTAAAATCCAAAATCCGTATGCCGACGTTTCCATTCTCTCGGAATTTACCTTATCGATAAAAATTAGAGCAAATGCTGTGACAATAAATATTACTATTGTTTTAAGATGATTCTTTTTCAGCAATGAAATGGCATCTTTTGCTTTTTGGTCAACAACCTTCCTGGATAAGGTTACTGAAGCCTTTTTCTGCTGAAACAGCGTTTTTAGTTCTTCAAAGTCCTTTTCCATGTCAGTTGTTTTTTGATAATAATTCCTTGAGTTGTCTCTTGATGCGATACACTTTTATGTTCACGTTGTTTTCGGTAATACCAAGAACCTCGCCTATTTGTTTTTGTGGAATATCTTCCAATACCATCGAAATAATTATCCTGTCTATTTCATTGAGCAATGCAATTGCATTGTATAAAACTGTAGATCGGTCCTCGTTATACTCTTGCCTATCCTCAGATGAACCATCTTTTAACTTCTGGTGATACTCTACCGGGTTATTTTTTTCCCTACGCAATTGCATCAGGCACGTATTGGCTGCAATCCTGTAAATCCATGTGCTGTAATCCGAACGATGCTCAAAGGAAGATAAATTTAGCCACACTTTGGAAAAACATTCCTGCACCAAATCTTCTGCTTGTATTTCGCTTCTGGTGTAGCTGTAACACAGACGGAAAATCCAATCTCGGTATTGGGTAAAAAGCTGGTCGAATATTTTCTGTTTATTTTCCAACAATTGGCTGTTTTAAAAATTTGTCCATTTCTCCAATAAACCATTGCGGCTGATCGTTAGCAATAAAATCTTTTGCCTGATCTGTAACGACATGGACAACATTGGGTGTCTCTCCATACATTTCATTGAGTTTCTTTTGCGCTTCAGAAATGGGTATATTCTTATATTTTTTTGCAAAATACCAGGTCGTAAAAACCAGCATCCGGATTTTATTCTCTTTTAGTTCGAGAAGTAAATCCCCGCTAAACTGGTCGCAAAGTGTTTCTGCCAAGGTTTTCCTGTCCGACTTTTGCTGCCACTGAACAAACCGGTTTACATCTTCTCTATGGGTGAAATTCATCATTTCGGCAGTTTGTTTCTGGCTCGCCATAAATGTTGCTTCATCACTTTGAGTAATAACCTGGCGAATACTTTTTTTTATCATCTCTAATTTCTCAGAGGTTATAGCCGGATCCAAAATCATACTCAGTTTTGGGTAAAAATCAGAAGCAATGATACACTTTATGCTCAAAGTTTTATCAGATGCTACTTTAACAGCCACAAAGGCTCCATAATTTTGCCCCACTAAAATAACATTTTTTAGTTTTTCTTTTTTGATAAATACTCTTAAATCATTGACATAATTTTCTGTATATAAGGTGTCAATTGTTCTCTGTCCATTGAAGCCTGCCAAATCCACCAAGTAACAAGTATAATTCTTACTATAATTTTTGGCAATTTCCTGCCACATTTCTGATGAGCAGCCAATATGGGGAAGAAATATAATTGCATCTGCTTTTTTACCCATTTCCTTAACCCTAATGGCCTTTTGTGCAAAAACCGGAACGCTGGAGAACAGGACTGCAAAAATGAAAAATAGTCGTTTCATAATCTAATTTTTTAATTATTTATAAATTAGATGCACCGAGGATTAAAATCTTACAAAACCACATTCTCTTTTGCATCTCTCTGTATATCGATTTAATAAATAGGCCTTAAGAACGACATAAAAACCAACTCTGTATTTACTACTTTACCCTACAGCTAATAGTTAAAAAAAGAATAATCATTTTCATTCGAAACGGAATAAAAGGGCAGCTAAGATAGTAGCAACCCAGGTTGCTAATGCGCATAATGTCCTGCGCTTTCCTTAGTCCACTCTTCGGGGCTTATAGCACTCTGCACCCGATGCGCTATCGGTATCCCGCTTTCTTTTTTTTCGTTTTTTCTTTTGAAAACATTTTTTGCAAAAGTCAGGTACAAAGAAATTATAAAATCTGTAAGCACTAAAATTTAAAATCATGGAAATCAAAGGGCTAATTGTAAAAGATGCCTCAATTTTTAAACTAAAACAAAACAGTGAGGTCGTAAACTTTACAATAGCTATCAATGACAGCTATAAACCCAAAGACAGCACGGAGTTAAAAAAATAGTACTTAAATGAAAAGAAGTCATGCAGCATTGGATAAATCCAAAAGGTGAAGTACGTACCATGGCCCTTAGTACCCATTTTTTTTGCAAATCACTACGATGCATAGCAGTACTGCTCTTCCCTTGAAATCCGTCCAAAAGATTTTCAGAACTCCCCTAAATACCGAATCAATCCTTATAAGATTTTCTCAAAGATAAAAGTACTTTCTGTCCTGAAAAGAAACGGGTTTAAATCTGGCTGCTACAATATCGCTCCGCAGATTCTCTTTATCTCGCTTTTAAAAGATACTAGGGTGGAAACTTTTTTAAAATCTTCCCATACTGCCCTGCTTTGCTATTATTTGCTTTCACATGAACAAAATATTAAACTAAACTAACAGGCAGTTAAATCCTGCCTGAAATGCAGGTACAAAATTAAAGATTTCAAAATATGGGAAGACTATTTAGACCTGCTTCGTTGGTTTAAAAAAGACCTCAATTCTATCACCTTTATCTGCCCTGAAAATCTTAATGATGCGCATGATAAACTCGTTGCCAAAAATAGAGAACTGCGGAGAAAAAAGTATCTTAAACAAATGCGCACTTAAATAGAGCAGGCGAAAAATTTGTAGGGTCATCAGAAAAAACCGTTTTTTGGAGTGTGCTTCTCACAGGCTGATATAACCATATCCGTACTTGAAAACGTTGCCCAATTTATGCATGAGGGTGATAATTTAAAAAACACTGTGTGTTTATCAATGAATATTTCAAAAAGAAGGATTCCCTGCTTTTCTCTGCCAAAAAAGATAATAAACCTTTGGAAACTATAGAAATTTCCTTTTCAAAAATGGAAATAGCCCAATGTCGTGGTCTGAAAAATAATAAATCACCACATCATAAAATCATTATAAATCTGATAAAAAAAACCTCTACCAAGTTCGTGAAAGAATAAAGGGAAAGTTCCGGAAAATCTCCAAAAGCGGAAAAACCGAATAAATTTCGGTTTTCCCCTTACCATGGATCAGATTGGAATTATTCGAACATTACCCCTTCACGCTTATTTTTACTAATTTTATCTCAAACTTAAAAACTCCCCTTTCTATATTCCCAACAAAACAAATGTATTTCAGTCCATTGACACCTCTTAAACTACTATGAATAAATTTTCAGGAAATGACGATCTAACGAACATGAACTACAAATAGCCTTTGGTGGACAAAATAAAAACAGGGCACAATTTTATAAATAGGTTATGTTTGCTTGCGTTTTATAAAAAAGAACTATACTTTTTATCATATCTATAAAAACCTTTTGCTGCCAATTAAACCATGGTACACTTTTGTTTGTACAACTCAAGCTCCTGGTCTGTTTTGCAAAGTAGTTTTTCTAAAAGTGCAATCTTATCCTCATAAAGTCTTATAAGCAACTCAAAACTGTTCTGGCTATTTGCATCTGTACGTTTGTCAACAATGCTGCGGTGGCCTAAATAATACTGGCTCTCAAAATTAATTATTTTCTCTATCGGGAGTTCCAGAATTAAGGACAGCTGCTGAAGTTTTTCCAGACTCATTCTTGTTTTGCCTTTCTCAATTTTACTATACCCGGCCTGGGTGATGCCCAGCTGTTCTGCAATATATTCCTGGGTGTAATTTTTTAATTTCCTAATGCTTTTAATCTTATCTCCTATTACCATTTTGGTGCTGTTTAAATCCCAGATTCCTTATCAGCAAACCATTACAAACTTCCGATTATAATTAGTACTGATATCGTGAATCTCTAATTAATTATTTCCCGGTAAAATTAAGCTTCGAACAAAAAAACTACAATAACATTTGTTTACGTTTTGGATCATTAGTACTCAACACCACGCTTTAAACGGCTTAAATGAACCGGGCTAATATTAAGGTAAGATGCAATATGGTGCTGGGGTACACGCGTAAGTATCATTGGAAACGAATCATTCATACTGTTATAACGCTGCAACGGAGTCTGTGTATATAATCCCTTGATTTTATCGTTCATCATAAAAAAATAATCCTCCGCAATCAGCCTGCCTAACTTTTCCCCCTGCCCAAGATTAGCATAGAACAGCTGCAACATTTCAAAAGTAATCGGAACTACTGTTGTATTTTCAAGTGCCTGAATATAAAAGTCGGCAGGAATCCCCTTCAAAAAACTCTGGTAATCTGTAGCAAAGGTGTTTTCTAATGAAAAATGGAAT
Source organism: Flavobacterium hydrocarbonoxydans (assembly GCF_009789235.1). Classification (GTDB taxonomy): domain Bacteria; phylum Bacteroidota; class Bacteroidia; order Flavobacteriales; family Flavobacteriaceae; genus Flavobacterium; species Flavobacterium hydrocarbonoxydans. The sequence continues at coordinate 360,612 of NZ_WSTB01000001.1, forward strand.
GTTTTTTCATCATCATTCTGATCAATAAAGTAAATCCTCAATAAACCCCTCACCACAAAATAGATGCCCCGGCAGACTTCACCTTTGGAAAGAATGATTTCCTTTTTCTTAATACGCCTGAGAATAAACATGGATTTACACTTCTCCCATTCCTGGTCATCAATCTCAATGTAATGGAGTATAAGATCCCGTATACCTCCAAAGTCAGCACTGTTTTTGTTCATCCTCAATTTTCATAACAATATCATACTATTATAACGCTTTAAGGTTTACCTTATTTTCCATGGAGCTTCATTGTCTGCTAAATAATGGTAAAAGACTTGTGCTACTATAACATGATTTAACAAAATAAACCGTTTTTAACCACCGGTCAAAATTTCTTATTATTTATATTCTTTGTATTAATACTCTTGATATTATTGAGCAAATTAATACCTCAGAGAATAGCTACGTTTTTATTATTTAAAAAGCTTAATTTTAAGTATGCTGATATGGAGTCGGTGGACAGTTTGATTCCAAAGTCATCTTTATTTATAGTCCTCTCTTTGACTTATTTCCCATCAACAAACTTGCCTTTTGCTGCTGAAATTAGGCTCTCATTATCAACTTCAAAGAGCGCTGAATCTTGATGATACAGGTTGGACAGCCAGGACTGAATTCTTTGTAAGACCATATAAAAAACATAAACTCACCAGCCCGTTTTTTAAATACTCTTGTTTGAAAACTTAAAGATTTCATCTAGTAACAATTTGCTTCCGCCATAACCTTTTACGGTTTTACTGAAATTGCATTTCCAGTGCACTGAACCACTTTATTAAATTTAATACTGCCTTCTTGCTGCTCAGGATTTCCAATATCAGCAGATATTCAATAAAGAACAATCAATTAGAAGATTAAAGAAAAAACTTGCCTGTAGATACAAGATAACTTTTTTTTATTCCTTTTTTAGTTGATTCTTTAAATATTTATAATTATATTTGATATGACTTATCTAATTAATTTTAGGTAAGTTTTTCAGTGTTATAGAGAAGGTAGCTTACTACCTTCTCTATTTTAAATAATAAATAGTAGAAACTAAAATTTAAGAATATTTTTTTTAGTAGTTTATCTTTTTTTCAATACTGACTAATTTACAATTCCTCAGGATAAAAAACCTAAAACAGTCACCTAAAATACTAAATATTTTCACTTATTGCATCTTAAATCAGTAGCTCAAGTGGCATAAAGTTTAAAACAAATAATCAGCTCTTTTCTGAATCAGGAAATAAATTTGTACAGGTAAATTTATATTTGATTTATAACTGCTTATAAAATAAAAATCAGGAAAAATCTAAAAAAAATAATAAGCAAGTTAATCAATACCATTACTGCAAAAAATATTTCATATTTAAGCACTATTTAAATCGATTTTTTTTCTTAGATTGCCAGCTAATGTAAATCAGTTCATAATCAGTTGTGAATTGTTTTCAGAATTGTAATGTAATTACCTGTCTAGACAGCGCTATGCCATATCTGTACAGGTAATTTTCTATTTTACAATGAAGTTCTTACCAGAGAAAAACGTTCTTTTTACCTCCAAAAACTTACTTTTCTACTTCACCTTCACCAACTTGTACTACCTGCCCTAAATGATTGAGTCGGATTTTTACAATTTGGTTAAAAGCTGAAAGGCTTTTGATCATTTTATACGTTTTGTCTTTTAAAATTTTAACATCTTTTATTTCACTCTCTAGATGATGTCTGAATACATAATCCCTTATGCAGCCACCTGCATTTTCAGACTTTGAAAATTTCTGAGCACGAAATAAATTCTCACTTATTTTTTTTCTATTCCTCGGATCGTATAAATCAATTTCCCAGGGAACAAAATCTTCCGATGGAAACACAAAAAGCTCATTGTGTCTTATAGAGGTCACTAAATCCCATCCATTTTCATGCTTTGTTTTAACTAGCGGTAAGCCTTCAGTATATCGAAGCACAATGTCAAAAAATGAAATTACCTCATCATGAAGATTACCCAAACTGTCCCTATAAAGGGCTAGGTGATGGTTATTTCCGGTACTGATAAAATCGTTGGGAATCGAATTCCCTTCTTCATCCAGAATTTTATTACCCAGATGATCTCTTTTGAAATGTAAGGCCTTGGTATTAGCGGCTCCCCGTAGGGCCACTCTCTTAATGCAAATCCCCTTTTCCTTGTTTAGCCAAAGAGGATTCTCGTCGAGATTACCCAAAGCTTTTTGGAAGTCCCCCCCATATTCATTCAGACGCTCTATTAACAATGATTTTATTCCCTTGTCTATTATTTTGTCAATTTTTAAACCTGGAGTAATAACTTTTCGGATGCTGTACAGAGGTTCTAGCCAGACTAATTTAACTCGCTCCGGCATTGGTTTGTTTTTTTCTACATCAAGATAGATCGGATTTCTGGAAACTGCATTCTTGCCCGTAAAAGCTTTTTTTGTATCGTTATCATTCTCAAGCAGGCGCTGCATCAAAATTTCACGATACTCTTTTTTGGCTACTTTACTAATTGTTTTAGGTATGAAATTGACATTGACTTTCATTTCTTTCACCGCATATTGTCTTAATCCACCATAAACAGTTTCTTTATGAAGTGGTCCTCTGGGGTTAAACTGAATTTTTGTTTGTATTCCATACTTGGTCTTAATAAAATTTCTACTGCGGGCAACTACGATATTCTTTATTTTATAGGAAATCAAAACACCTTCCAACTTATTAATGACCTCGTTTTTAAAATCTTCCATAGGAGACTCAAAATACACCCTACCCTCTTTCTCCTTCAGCATGTATTTTGATTCCATAACAGTAAAGGAGTGTTCCCTGTTTACTCCTTGCCCTTTTGAATTGAGTCTTTTTAAAGATTCAATATATAACATATTGGTAAAGGCTATAATGATGGCATTCAGGGCAGAATACCGGTAATCACTCAAATTCTTCCAGTGCTTTATTTTGGTCAAATACACTCCGTTGCTACCTTTTTCCTTTTGAGTTAGCCCCAGGGTATTGTATCGATCCCAATTTATCTCCTTAAGAACATCAACCAAACCCCAATCTCGACGAAGTTTATCTGTTATACTTCCCGTAGTAAACGTCAGATGATGACAAACCCCAGATATTTGTTTTTTAATTCTACTGATCATATATTGGTTAGCAATTAACTGCTGATCAATAAAAACTTCCGGAATTTCATCATTTCGCAGTAAGAGCTTCCTGCATTTTTCGGCACTACTCACTCCTAAAATCATTTTGACTCTTTCCTGAAATTGATCAAATTCCCCTGATAATAATTTTCCTTCTAAGAAGGAATAAACAGTATGCATTGCCTGTTCTTTAATGAATTGGTCTTCGCCTATTATTTTATTTGAAAAACGGTCGTCGAACAAACATGCCTCGGGGATAATCGAGCCAATTGCATACGCAGGTGTATAAAGTAGTGATAAATCTATTGCCCTCCCGGTGTAAAAGGAAATTCCCTTGCACTCCTCCCATAATTTATAACGGGTAATCTCATCTCTGGTGACAAGATCTAGTGCTAGTTTTTCTTTTAATATTTTTTTAATTCTATGATGTTCATTCCTGTTCTTGTCCACAAGTCTGGAAAAGCGGGCTCGTTTTTCCCTACTATTCTTTAACTCACCGGCAATGGCTATTCTAACTTCATCGGGCGGTCCCATAGCAGGATCAGCACAAATTGCATTGATGATATGAATCAGCTGATTGAGTACCTTTCCCATCACAGGGTTTCTTACCTCACTCCTTTTTAATTCAGCGATCTTCTGCTTCAGGGCTCCGTTATGATCACTTGAGAATAATTCAGATTCAGCAGTACCATACCCTGCCCGTAATAAGGCCTGATCATAAGGATATCCTTGTTTTAAATAGGGTAATATTTTTTTAATCGCCCTGGCACTTAAAGAACCATAACCTTGCTCTAGTTTGACACCCAGAAGCAAAACGATATGACTTTCAGTAAAACCAAATTTACTCACAAGGGTCTTTTTCAGTGTCTTTTCATCTTCTGCTGAATAAAGTAAATGCCACAACTGATAGTAAGGCTGTTTATCAAAATCATTACCTGTGATACCAGAATCAAATTCCAGAAGCCTGGTGTTGATACCCAAATGCAAAAAAGCTTTATAAAGAATTTGGGTAAGATCGGATGGATTTAATTTCAATAGTTGCGACAAATCATATCCCTCCAACAGTAAAATTTGCATAAATACCCTGTAGAACTCACAATTGGTTCTATTACCGGTAACTTTCCTTAAAAAATGGCCATTACCTCCTGTTGCGAGCCTGCAAAACTTTGTCAGATGCTTTTCACAATAGCTGTCTTTAAATAATAATTCCTTGGCCAGCTGAAATTTTGAAGGCAGGCTTAAACCAACAGGTTGCCCACCTTTTGCGTTATGGATAACAATAGCATTTATTGATTTCCAAACCTGAAACTCCTGATGCAATGGAGAAGATTTGGGAATCACTTTGTGTCCTTTCTCTAAATCGCACTGACCAATTGTGTGTTTTTTTGATTTTAGTTTTCGCTGGTAAAAAATAATTCTATCACCTACTTCCCTTTGCAATCTTTCATCTAATTCAGGATAGAATTTTGCCTGGGTTTTCCATATTAAATTAAATTCATTGAGATAATCCTGTCGGCAAAAAACCTGATTTTTTAATTTTGCATGTGGGTTATATTGAAGCTGCCGTAATAAAAATTGCCCAACTGTTTCCTTATTCAAAAAGAGTTCCTTACTGCCATTGCCGATGGCATTGAGATAAAAAATATCCATTTGATGGATTTGATGGTTTATTTCAGCGATAATGTAAACTACTGTTTTTAAATCCAATTCCACCTCCGTAGCTTCTTTCCTCCACTTATAAAACTGCATTTTCAATGTCTGGACAGCATCACCAAACTGCTCAATATCAATTTTTTTATTATCCTTAAAATACTGTGTTGTCAAGATTTTGGATTTTCCTCTGATTTCTTCTAAAACTCCAAAATTTATACACTGGGGATGAAACTGTTGCTGAAAACTTACAATTGCATCTAATTCATTTTGCAAATCGGAATCATATAAACTTGTCATTATCTGTCTCCCCTGCGCAGTGGAAGAATAATTCTCATATTCTTTTGCCATATTGCTTTGAGAAAAAATACTGTTCCTACCAGCTTCCCCAATTGGAAAAGTTTGATCTGTTATTCCAAAGGCCCTCTTAGCATTATACCCTCTTTTTTTATTAAGCATCATTAAAACACGCACCAGATCTTCCTTGGTAACCATCTCTAAAGCTGCTTTGGCTCGAAGTTCATAGGTAGAAAAAGTACTAAAGGGCCCCTTCTCCGCATACACAAAATTATCGGGAATAAATTTTATTTTTTTGAACATACCCAGCAAAGCCTCACGTCTTAACTTGAAACGTTGCAAATTTCTTCTTGCACCACGACGTAGAGTTCTTTGGGAATTAGTTGAAATCGAATTTCCTTTTTTAAAATCCGTTTGCTCAGCGTTAGTGATTGGCACAACCCGAACCCCAGTATTTATAATTGAGGAGATTTCATTAGTGCTTTGTGCTTCTTCAATAAAGGCCCACCCAATAGAAGTTGTGCTTAAATCAATTCCTATAATTTTCTTCATCTTTCAAGAATTAATTTTTAAATTTAAGCAAAATAAAATTATTTAATTTCCTGAAAAAGATCCTTTTCAAAATAATATTTTTATTGTACTATTGCCATACAATTTTGAAGCAATTCACAATAAGGAAGATTCCGTTGTGAAAACATTCAAAGCGGCCTTCAAAAATAAGGTCGCTTTTTTTAGTTATGATTTTAGCAAATAACTACCTCAAGAGTGCTGATTCCCCAAAATACAAATAAAACAGTATTTAGTCCTTTCATACTTCGGATATAGTTCATCCAGTAAATTAAACCTGTTTCTTTACCGCATTTATTTAACTCTAAAAAGACATTAATCCGCAGTGCCACCTTAGGAAGCCTAGAGGTAAAACTTTACGCCACCCAAACAATAAAGGCAGGATTAACAAAAGCAAACCCATAGAGTCAGTTCGGCTGTATGAAAATGCTGATTTCTTTGCAAAACAATAAAACAATATGGCAAAAATTTATATTTTTATTTTCAGAATAATTATCAGGTAGAAATAAAATGGAAAAATTTATAATTACAAGAATGGCAACTGGGGAATTTGAATTTGTACTCAAAAATGAAAATGACCTGATTATTTTAAAGAGTCTTCCTTACATGGAAAAAGCCAACTGCTACAACGCGATAAACAGAGTAAAACTGTATTCTCAAAAAGAAGACAGATTTGTAAAAAAAGAGAACCCAACTGGGAAATACTACTTCAATATAAAGGGAGGCAATGGGCTCGTAATTGCAATAAGCAGATTGTATGATAATACCCAGGAGAGAGACATTGAGATTCAATACGTAAAGACTATTGCTCCACATACGGCAATAATAGATCAGATGACTTACAAAATAAATTGTAAAAAAAACAAGTAGTACTTTAGATCTGTATTTCCATTTTTTGCTGTATAATGCTAAAAAAACATCTCCATTTAGGTTGTATTGTTTCTTTCAACAAAACTTCTAATTGTTTTAAATTACCATTTGTTTGCTTATAATATAAGCGCTGCGTAATCTAAGAATAGGAAAAAGAAAATTTCTCTATTTTTTAATTCCACTACCTTATTATGTCTTTACAAACTGCTATAAATTTCCCCTTTCCAAATCAAAATAGCCCAATATCGTGGTCTAAAAAATAATAACTCACCTCATCATAAAATTATTTTGAGTCTCACTAAAAAAGACTGTAGCAAATTCGGTAAAGAATAAAAAGAAAAACTGAGTAAAAAACCAAAAAAAAACTAAATTCGATATTTCTCCTTAGCATTTTAAGCAGATTAATTTAAACTTCAAGAATTAGACAAAACTTAACTCCAAATTGGTAAGGATCATTTTTCACCTTATAACAATGGTGAATCTTCAATATAAAAAAAATACTATTGTCGATGATATATCAAAGAGTTAAGTTATAATTGGTATTTTTAACCTTTGACACTAGTATTTTGTATTGTTTTGACATTTATCATCCATCAGGCCGCTCTTTTAATTTACTACTGCCAATTCAGACCCTATTCTTTAGAATACTTGCTGTGCACAAAATAATACCTAAAACAGGTTTTAAATCTAAAAAAGGGCAATCATGATGTTACAACATAATACGAATTACTGATGTAGTGAAGCCTTTTTTAACTATTTGCTGAAAAGAGCAAAAATGTTAAAATAAGATAATTTTCTGTGTATTTTGATTTTACAAATTTATTTTAAGTATCTTTATTATAAGATAAATAGGTGATTTCCTCTCATTAGGAATTTATTAAAACACAATGGGAGCCATGCTTTTAGAGAGCTGACGAAATACAATAGCCCTGTAACAAGTTACAAATAACTATCAATCAGTAAATTACGTATTAAAAAAAAGGAACATATTAACTACCACCGAGAATATGATGATTTTTTTCACTAAAACCTAGTAGGATTTTGAAATAAAATATGCGCTGTAAAAAAAATAAAATTTGCCACTGCATTTTTTGTGGTAGCGTACTGAAGTAGAAAAATAAGTATTAAGGATACCACCATCTTAATTGTTTTTTTATTGTATTGCGTTCTAACAATACAATCTAGTCATCAGCAGCCCTGGTAATGGCCGGGCACCTTATAACGATAAATGTTCGCAACACCATGAACATTTTTTTTATCAGATTATGCCCCTACCAATATCCCTTAATTACAGGTGTTGGTATCAAGAAATTATACAATTAGCAAAATCTAAACAGGATTTTAAAATTACTATCGAGTTCTAAAACATATTTTAAATTTTAATCGGCCGTTTCTCAAGATTCTTGAACTATTTATTATTTTTTACAACACTTTACTTCTAAAATCTACAGATTATGAATCTAAAATTACTCGTAAATGATTCTTTTTTAAGCCTTACTGCTTCAGAGAAAATGCTACTTCAGGGAAAAGCAAAAAAAAATAAGATGACCCGGTGGCTATGTCTGATTTTACTGCTTTGTACTGCCTATGCCAACGCTTTACAGTATTATTCCATAGCTTGCGGATCCGGGGGTACAGCCGCTATATGGTCGCGTACCTCCGGCGGGGCAATTACAGGGACCATTCCCGGAGCCGCAGACGATGTCTTTATAGAAGGAGGATTTACCGTTAGCAGTAATCTCACTTCGTATGCTGTTGAAGGCTTGATAGATGCAACGACCTATTATTTTAGAGTGTGGTCAGCAAACGGAACTTGCAGTACAAGTACGTTAAGCTCAAATGTGATATCTATAGTTGCGGGTTCACCTACTAACATAACCTGGCAGGGATCATGGCCGGGAGGTATTGCACCAACTGCAGCCGATAATATTGTATTTGATGCTCCCTATTCTTCTACTGGAGATGTAAGAGCTTGTTCCTGTGTGGTCAATTCAGGTGGGGATATTCAGATCAATGATGGACAAACCCTGAAGGAGATCAATGCCATTACAACTAGTGCTACTATGACATTTAAGAATAATGCCACCTTATTGCAGACGACCAATGTACAGAATACAGCCAATATTATATACGAAAGGGTAACATCAGTGCGAAAATTCGATTTTACGCTTTGGTCATACCCGGTTCAGGATCAAAAGCTCTTTGATTTTTCTCCCAATACCTTATCCGATAAATACCCCTCCTATATAGGAACAGGCTGGACTACCGAAAACAGACAAGATGTGATGAAAGTGGGGAAAGGGTATAATAGTAGAGGATCCCAGGGTCACACCAGTACAGTAAAATCAGACTTTTTAGGAGGATTTGACGGTATCCCGAATAATGGAGACCTGACAAGTGACCAAACCATTCTGTCAGGAAGATTTTATTTGATAGGCAATTCATATCCATCAGCCATAGATGCTGATGCTTTATTGGCAGACAATAGTACAATTCTGGACGGTACCGTTTATTTCTGGACAAACAATACAGGACTCACGCAAAACGGAAACGTTTACTCCTACGCTACTAATGACTATGCTTCTTACAATGGTGTAGGCGGTGCCGCAGGTTCAGCAGGAGAAACACCTTCAGGTTACATCGCAGCGGGTCAGGCTGTTTTTGCCAAAACCATTGCCGATGGCTCTGTTGTTTTTAATAACGGTATGCGTGTAGATGGAGGTCTAAATAAAAACGGTCAGTTCTTTAAACCAAAGAAAGCTAAAAAAACAGCCATAGAGAGAAGCCGTATCTGGCTCAATATGACCAACGATGGAGGAGCTTTCAAACAAATCCTAATCGGTTATATTACGGGTGCTACCAATGGTTATGAAACAAAATACGATGGAGTCACTACCAATGCCCACGCTTATGTAGATTTTTACAGCATTTGCGAAGACAAAAATCTGGTTATTCAGGGAAGAGCTATTCCGTTTGAAGAGTCGGACTCGGTACCCCTTGGTTATCGTTCCTCAATTGAAGGTTCCAGCAGTTTTGATATTACTATTGCCAACTCAGACGGCGTGTTGGCCAACCAGGACGTTTTCCTTGAAGACAAATTAAGTGGCACTTTCCATGATTTAAGAGCCTCTAAATATACCTTCACAACAATGAACGGAAACTTTAAACACCGTTTCATATTACACTTTACAAATAAATCTTTGGATGTGGATGATTTTAAAAAACTCGATGAGGGTCTTGTAGTGACTGTAAATAAGCAAGTAATTAAAGTATTTAGTGAAAAAGACCCTATAAGTTCCATTCGACTATTTGATTTGACCGGCAAATTAATTTATACCAAGGAAAAAATAGACGCGAAAGAGTTCTCGATTTTGAATTTGCATTCCAGTGAACAGACATTATTAGTCAAAGTTGGTCTGGAGAACCAAGGAGTTGTAAATAAAAAAATAATTTTTAATTAGAATTACATCAAACTAAGACACTAGTATTGGAACAAAAAAACAACTGCAATGTTTTTTTCCTTACTAATTGGTGGTTTAAAAATTTATTATTATATTTGGAAATCACTTTCATAAATTTTATTATTTAGATTAGTGTAATCAATAGTATGAAGCCGTCTCAAAATAAAATTTGAGGCGGCTTTTTTATCAGATTTTAAATTGTAATTTTAACTTGCGGACAATTATCGCTACTGAACCCACATAAGCCATTAATCCGAGTTTGATCGCATCTTTGAGAAATATCATAAAGTTAACATTCTTATATTTTTAAAATACTACAAAACCAATAATCCATAATTCTCGATATAAAAGCAATAATAGAGACTTCCAGAGGGGGTGCAATTATGGCAGTCGATAAGGAAATAACCATAATGTATTAGAATATTGGGAAACGTATTTTTGAGGAACAACAGCAAGGGAGAGAAAGGGCAGATCATGGCACTTATCTAATTAAATATCTTCCTGAAAAATTACAGCCTGAGTATAGTAGTGGATTTTCAGAAAGAAATTTGGAGTGGTATCGGCCATTTTTCCGGACTTTCCAATTTCGGACTCACTTTAGACGCAATTGAGCTGGACACGGTATAAAATCTTATTATAAATTGATAACCACGAAAAAAGTGAGTTCTATATTGCTGAAAGTGTAAAAAATAATTGGACTTCGAGTCAGTTGGAACGTCAATTAAAAAGCAGCTTATACGAACACCTTTTAATGAGCAGTGATAAAGAAAGCGTACTGGCCCAGTTGCAAAAAACAAAAAATTGCCTTCAGATGCCCGAGAAATTATAAAAGACCCAATGTTCGGAGTTTTTAGGATTAAAACCTGAAACATTCATTAAAAATCAATTAGCACAATTTTTCATTGAGTGTTTTTAGTTATTCCAAAGTATTTTTTAAATTCTAAATGCGACCAGCTACATAAAGGCCTTCTTAATTTATAAGTAATCTTGTGCGCTGGCTTTAAAAACTTTTAGTAATCACTTATGTTTCCTGTAATAAATTTTTAACTAATTAGTGAGAGGTTTTAAATGAAGAAAAAACAAAAAAACAGTTCATAACGCGCTTGCTTTTTAAATAAAACGAGAGGTAAATGATATTTAAGTGTTTTTGAAAAGGTAATTAACAATTTAATTAAACCTATAAGGGCTATGCGTTGGATTGCAGCAAAACAACAGTGACGCCCTACCCTAGACCCCATTATTTCGCCAGTTCGTTTTACTCATGTGCAGAGGAAATCCTTTTATGCCTCGGCTAGATACAAAAATTGTAACGTATGGCGGGAAAAGCTACCAAAAAAAAATTAATACCACCACTTATCTAAATCAAATTTTCAATAGCTGCAAGTTTATAAAGGTCATTTAGTCGCAGGCTAATAAACCAAAAGAAACTTTTTCTTTTCCTCTAAACTCCCAACAAGGCATGTCGAAAGCACTTCCTGGAGCAAGGATTTGAGTTTCTCAAAACAGCTGGGTTTTACCGCGTAGAATGTAGCGCCGAGTTCTAAAGCTCTTTGGATATTTTCAGGATCACTGCTGGTGGAGAGCATAACCACATTTACTTCCTTTAAACTACCCTGGTGCTTTTTGATTTCCTCCAGGCATTCAAGCCCTGATTTGCCGGGCATATTGATATCCAGAAAAATAAAATCGGGAAGCTCAGGGCCACAGAGCGTAAGAAGGCTTTCCATTAAATGCATGCCATCCGGGACCTGTCGCAGGATAACATCGGTATCAATTTCGCTCAACGCGTCAGCAAAGAACTCTCTGTCATCGCTGTCGTCATCGGCCAGGTAAATAAACCTTTGGGAATTGTGGTTATCAAACGCCATTTTACTGAAATTTAAATTAAACGATAAAATAGAAAGCTGCCTGGATAAACTGCAGGCTAACGATACGGGCTTCGCAATTTTAAAACTGCAAAATGAATTTGATAAGGGTACAGTAAAGATAACTAATAATTAGGCAAAAACACATTAAAAAAAATACACTTTCTTAATCTTGATGTCACTTCGAGGTTTTCAATAAGTACTGGCACAAACTAATTAAAAAAATGTAGCTTAACTTTTTCTCTACTTTTTGTTTGCATATCCACAAAAATAACTTCTATATTTCTGGAGTCTTCAAAACGTTATAGTTGTGTAAAAATCGCAAAAGAATTGACTGCTGGTGGAACAAAAATATCTTACACACAGGTAGGATTATATATGACACAGATGGGACTTCGTCCAAAAGCAAAAAGAAAATTTAAAACTACCACAGATTCTAAGCACAACTTTTATACTTCCCCTAATATTTTAAACCGACGATTTAAAGTAAGTGGTCCCTCTATAGTTTGGGTGTCTGATATAACTTATATCCAAACCGATAAAAGGTTTTTATATCTTACTATAATTATGGACTTATATGATAGAAAAATAATCGGATGGAGTCTGAGCAGTAACATGAAAGCGGAGAAGACCTCGCTTGCAGCCTGGGAAATGGCTGTAAATAACCGTAAAGTTTCAGAGGGATTAATATTTCACTCTGACAGAGGAGTACAATATGCATGCAGAGCTTTTGTCAGCAGGCTCGATTCTTACAAAGTTATTACTCGCAGTATGAGCCGTCGAGAAAACTGTCTGGACAATGCTCCCGCTGAGAGCTTTTTCAAAACTCTTAAATGCGAGCTACTTTATAATTGTAAACTGATGCCTAAAAAAGAGACTAAAGATACAGTCATTGACTACATTGAAAATTGGTACAACAGAATGAGAATACATTCAGGTCTTAATTATCAAACTATTGAAGAATTTAATACGGCCACCAAACTTTAAAATTTATGCTGTGCACAATGGACCAAAGTAATCATCAAATATCAAAAAAAAACAGGAGAGTTTATGAACGTACATTCAAAGAGAAGGCGGTCCTGCTGAGTTATGAACGGTCCTGTATTGAAAAAGTTGGAGAAGAGCTTGGTATAACAAAGTCACTATTGAACAAATGGCGTAAAGATTTCAAAAAATATGGGGAAAGGAGTTTTCCGGGACATGGTAATCTACTGTTAAACCCAGAGGAGGAAAAAATTTATCTTCTTAAAAAAAGGATTAAAAAAGCTGAACTGGACTCTTTCATCATACAAACAGCGGCACCTTATCTTTCCAGTGGAAAGCTTAGGATATATTTTTTTATTCAGGATTTTGAAAAAAACTGCTCTGCAAAACGTATCTGCAAAGTTCTCGGCATTGCACAGCGTTCATATAGCAGATGGAAAAATCATTACATCTCAGAGAGAAACAAAAGAAAAATAGAACTCCTTCAGGTGATAGCAACATTATTTATCACTAAAAAAAAGCGATATGGGCCTAAGAGAATAACTGTTGAACTTCGAAAGCGCGGTTATATTTTATCAATCTCAACTACAGCCAGGTATATGAAGGAATTAGGCCTTTTTGTATCAATTAAAAAACCATGAGTACTTTAAAGAAGACTGCGCAGAACGGGGCGGATTTCGGTAGGAATTTTCAATTTTCACTCTCTTTAATACCATTTTATAATTTTCAATAATTGTAAATTAATAACATTATAAAAAAACTTATTTATAATAATTGCAGCATTTGTTATTTGAAATTAATTCCATAACTCACTTTATTTAAGAAGCTTACAGATCCTAGAGTGATTAAAAAACATTGCAGTTTTGATTAATGCAAAAACAAATTTTATTGTACTTAAATATAGTTTTTTAACCTTTTTACTGATAAAAAAGTAACAATTAATTGAAATATATTTGGTATTGAATGAAATATATAAAAAGATAAAAAAATAAAAAAGTAAGATATATTTTAGTATATTTGCTAAACCACCGTATTTTATTTACAAAAAATATTTTTTTTTATAATAGCTGAGTTTTTTACAACTAATTATAAAATTTTACTCAGATTCCCTATAGCATTTTATCTTTAATAATTATCATTTCATAAATAGGTAAATGTTTTTTTGATTTTACTTTACTAATTAACTTTAAAATGAAGAATATAAAAAATCAAATCACTTTCTCACTATCATTGTTTATAGTTACAGTTTATGTAACTCAAGCCTTTCAACCACCAGCTCCAGGACTTCCTGATCAACAAGATGTTCGGATAGATAAAGGTATTGTTATGCTTTTAATTATAGGTATTATTTTAGGAATCTATTTGATTCGTAAAAGTAATAGGTCAAAAAAACAACCATGAGAATGAAATCTTAATAAACAAAGCTACTCCTCCAGTAAAAGTCTACCAAACTGATAAAATTCAGATTATCAATGATATAAAAAACAAAGTTATGAAAAAAAGACTACTTGCAATTTTAATATTAATTTTTTCAAAAACATACTCGCAACTTTACTTTTCTGCAGATATGGCGATGTATGTTAAAAATCAAGTAGTATATGTTGGTCAAAACATTAACTTGAGCTCAGATACCTTTATTTACTTACGGAATAACTCTCAGTTGGTTCAGGGGACAACAGGTGTTTCAAGTAATTCTGGAGCGGGTATGATTTCTATTTTTCAAGAAGGAACTTCTGATAATTTTGATTATAATTATTGGTGCTCGCCCGTAGGAAATGCGTCCGCAGCTGAGGGCAATGAAAATTTTGGTATCACTATGCTGTATCGCCCAACAAGTAGTATAAACTCCACAGCAGCCATAATGCTTCCAATTGGAAATTATGATGGAATATCAACCCCACTTTCAATAGCTCCTTACTGGATTTATAAATTACAAAATTCCTCAAATTATTCTCAATGGATTCAGGTTGGATCAGCAACAAATTTGGCTCCCGGCGAAGGGTTTACGATGAAAGGTACTAGTGGTTCTGATTCAATTGATCCTGAAAGTACTGGTATAATAAATAATCCTGGCGGAACTGGTGCACAACGATATGACTTCAGGGGAAAACCAAATGATGGTAATATAAATGTTAACGTAGGGACTAATAATTCAACTTTAACTGGAAACCCATATCCTTCGGCCCTTGATCTAAATGCTTTTCTTTTGGATCCTACAAATACTGCAGGATCAGGTATCGCTTACTTCTGGGAACAGGATAAAACGGTAAACTCACATTACCTAGCAGATTATAGAGCTGGCTACGGCAGTTACTCACCAATATCTTTAGTCTCTAATGGTATATACGTTCCAGCTACATTCAGCTCCTATAATGCTGACGGTTCTCTAAATACTATTGGAACATCATCTGGACTATCTATTGAACGTAAGTACTCACCTATAGGACAAGGATTTGTAATTAAAGGCAATTTAAACGGAGTTGTAACCTTAAAAAATGAGCATCGTATTTATTATAAAGAAGGTAGTGGTCTCTCACAATTTGAAAAACCCAGAAGGCCTGATCAAAAATCAAAGCCTTCTCAAGAAACAGCAGAAGAAGTATCACATTTTAAAATAAATATCATCATCAATAACCAGTTTACTAGACAACTGGCATTGGCTTTGATACCAGAGGCTACAGATTTGGTGGATTATGGTATTGATGCACTAAACTTGAATGAAACCCTGCCCAATGATGTGAATTTTTTAATAGATAATAGAAACTATGTTATTCAGGGAGTAGATTTTGATTTAAACAAAAAAATTCCCTTTCGCGTTAAAGCAACTACTTCTGCTACTTTTCAATTTTATATTCCAGAGGTGATTAATTTCGATCCTCTCCAGAAAATTTACCTCTATGATACCATAGACGGTTCTTATCATAATATAAAAAATGAAATTTATCAGGTAAATCTACCGGCTGGAACAAATACAGATCGTTTTAAAATTGCTTTTACAAGCCAAGCTCTAAGTGTTAATGAAGAGAGAAAAGAGCAGTTTTTTATTTATCAGAACAATACCAGTCAAACGCTTAAAGCGTACAATCCTGACAATAAGACTTTAAAATCATTTACATTATACGATATACTTGGACGTATAGTACTGTTTAAAAAAGACCTTCAATCTGAACAAAATTATTATTACTCCACTACTGGTCTTAGCTCAGGAATCTATATAGCTGAATTCATAACGATTGAGAATGAAAAGTATATCCAAAAAGTATTCATTACAAACTCTGAAAAAAAATAAATACCCATACTAAAAAAAAATAAATATTATGTTACAAAAAAAAACAATCCCATATTACAAAGTGATACAGCTGGTATTGCTATTGCTTTGCTTCACAGGAATATTTTCTGGATATGCACAAATAGGTATTGGCACCATAACTCCTGACGTTAGCTCGATTTTAGATATAGCCTCTACAACACAAGGCCTCTTAACACCTAGAATGACAACTCTTCAGCGTGCTGCCATAGCATCTCCGGCAGATGGATTAATTGTTTATGATACAGATCTAAAATCCTTCGTTTATTATGAAGCAACATCACTCACTTGGGCTAGAATAAATAGTGATGCAAACGGTAGGTTAAATTTTAAACGCATAAAATCAACTGATGTTCTCGCCACGGTATTAGCCGCAGAACTTGCAGCTGGTGGCGGAACTAAATATCTTTTAAATAGCAATACGCTATATGAAATCAATGGAATTATTTCTCTCAATTTACCAATTGATTTAAACAATGCTTACTTATATGGTCTTGATACTAATAGTGATATTATAGTTAGTACCACTGGAAGTATATTTCAAGGAGCAAGTGGTGGATCTGTTAGAGGTTTGACATTACAGGCAACAGCAGGGAGTGTCTTTAGTCTTAGCGGTGCCGCAACTCAAAATTTAATTTTTAGAGACTGTTTAGTAACAGGTTCCAACAGCGTGGGTACAATATCAGGTTTCGGATTAGTGTTTATAAGCATAGTTCAGTTTGTCGGAAATACAAATGGTATTACGTACGATAATATAACCCAATTGCTTTTAAGTAATATGGGATGGTTTAGTAATAATTCCGGCACCTATGAAAAACTAACAGGAACCTTTACATTAATTGAAAAGCAAGGAGGCTTTAGTCATGTTAATGGTACAGCTATTGGCTTAGACGTTTCAACATCAGGTTTAACTATAACAGGTGATGCTGTTTTGGAAACAGTTGTATTCACGGGAAACAACCCTACTGGTTACGTAAAACCATACACTACAGGAACATATTTAGGCTACAACTTCAATAATAGCTGGACGGTAAGAGCTGCGGGAATCCCCACGGAGGGTGATAGCAATGCTGCAGGAGATTTCTCAGTTGATTACGCTGTGGGTTCAGGAGCTTCAACAACTTTTAATAATTCGAACCCTAGCAATATTGTTAAGATCCAGGGAGTTTCTAGTTCTTCTAATTTATTTCGTTTTTCGACTGATGGAGGGTTAAATAACAGACTAAAATATTTAGGTAAAAAGAAAAGAATTTTTCAGGTTTCAGGTTCTATTTCATTTCAAGTTCCCGCGGCGGGTACTTATATTATTTATATAGCAAAGAACAATGTTGCTATATCACAATATAAAATTTATGGAAGAGGCTTGACTCTTAATGATATTGTCGTTCTTCCACTAAGTGCTTCAGTAGAACTTTCTAATAATGATTATATTGAAGTTTATGCACAGCGTTACAGTGGTGGAAACAATGATGCAATTATTACACCAAACATGACAGTAACAATAAAATAAGGTTCTGTCGCATGTGTCAGAACAATTGAAGAATTTAATAAACTAATTATAAAAATGTAGCTTAACTTTATCTTTAGTTTTTGCTGCATATCCAAAGCAGCTTTACATAAAAATATTACATAAATTTTAAATAAATATATATGCAATTAAATATTATTTGCTCACTTTATACTCATGAATAAATTACAAGAACTGAAAAAAGCATTTAAAAAGAAGAAAACTATACCGAAGGGCTGATTTGTCTAAGTGGTCAAAATCTGTTGATTGTCATTTAGATGAATTGGTACAGGAAGGCACTTTACACAAACTATCACAAAGCTTATACTATTATCCCAAATTAACTGTCTTTGGAGAACACCTCCCGAGTAAAAAGTGTTGTTGCATTCTATTCTCAAAGACAAACGTTTTCTAGTAACTTCTTTAAATGCATATAATGCAGTGGGCGTAGGAGCTATTCAACTATACAGTGTTAAAACGGTTTACAATCATAAACGCTATGGTGATTTTAATCTTGGAGGTATTAACATAGGATGTATTATTCAACTACTAGCGAAAAAATATTGATTTTCTACAATTTAAATAAATTAAGATTAATTCTCTCCATAACCTCATCGAAATTTGGTTGACCTTTGTAATATAACTTTTTAGTAAGTTCATATCTTCTTTTAAATTCCGCTCTAAGTTCGTTATCAGAAAGTAAAAAAGCCTCATTTTCATTGATAGGAATCTCATAATCGGCAGAAGGGAATCTTTCTTTTTTATGCTCGTGATATTCGGGAGTTCCAATAAACTGCTGTACTTGTTGATTCTCAAGCAGACAATAAACATCATAATATTGTATCATTAAATTGGCCCTTAGAACACCATCAGTAAGCTCCTGTCTGAATTTTGTCGCTATCGTTTGAAGTTTTTCCACAAAAGTAAACCCTGGGTGATAGCAGATGATATCAATAGCCCTATTATCAATTATAGCAATAGATTTATTTTCCTTGGCCTTTTCGTAAGCCCATGAGGCAATAGTACAATCAAAATTTGGAGTAACTTTATCGAATCCAGCCTCCAGTAAAACCCCCTCCTTTACCCCCTCTATTGGATCAGTCAAAGCGTTAAAATACAACCTTATACCACCGCTTCTATAGGCGACTGCATCATCAAATACATGATCCCTTTCTACTGAAATAATTCCCTCGATTTCAATAGTCTTAGCAAGCCAATCATAAAATTCTTTTCGCGCCTGAATATTTTTCGGATTAGAATTTTTCGGATTTTCATTTATTTTCCTCTCGGCATCCGGTTTTATATAAATATCGATATCCTAAGAAAAACGATCAATGATGTTATATCCTTTTGAGAGAGAAGTTCCTCCTTTTAATTCAAACTGAAAATTTAATTTTTTTGAGTCCGTAAAGAACATGCATAATCCAATAATCCTTTTCAACAAGTCCTGCTAGTATACCTGTTTCATCCTCGATTATACGTAATAAATCTGAAAAGTTCTTATGATTGTGAAGATAGTCTGAAGCCATAAAAGTATTAGTAACTAAGTAATGGTGTTAACAATTGCTTTGTTTTGGTATTCCCATAATCAGCAAGTGATTTTTTCATTTTTTTTACTTCCATCTGACGCAATTTATTCGTCACATTTTTAAAAACTTCTTTTTGATCTTCAGCCAAAGAATCTAAATTGTTTACCAAATCAACCAATAAGAATTCAGGGGTGGCTTTCTTAGGAAAATGGGGTTTCATTCGAAATAAAAAAAATTTATTCCCTAATTTAATTTCTCCATGACGCTTGTGATTATAGACAACCCTTTCGTTATAAAGCTGAGTAGTTCCTACTCCTAAACTATTATAGGCGTTTGCAGAGGTAAGTAAAAAACGATCATCCTTAAGAAAACTTCGAACCAGTACATCATCCTCAGGCGGAACTAGTCCAAATGGAGTTTCTTTTGGAAAATAGTAAAGCCCCTGTGAGAGTTTTTGTAACGTTTTATCTTTTAAGAGTTCATCCAAATGGCGATCAACCGAATTGGACCATTTTGTCAAATCCGAACGACGGTACACCTTTCCACGCTTTAAATGTTTTTTTAAATCTTCTACTTTACTCATATCCAACATAATATAGAATACAAATATACTATAAAAAAACATATATGTAAAATTTTAATTGAAAATTCATGCAAAAAAAACATATAATAAACTACTAATCAATACATTAAATTTTAGTAAAAAAAAATTATATGCATAATTAAACGAAGTATTTTTTGAATGTTCCCTCACCCATTTTTCTGATTACACTTATTATTCACACTATTCAAAGGGTTCTGTCGCATCTGTCAGAATAAAATATAAGTTTTTAAATGATTTAAAAGTTAAACTACCAATTTACAAAATGATTTAAACATAGTTATCCCTAGCCTAACCATTTGATTCTTTCTCAGCATATGCACAACTTCAATTCCGCTAAATGTTCGTCTGGCTGATTCAAAACTTTTAAAACCTAATCCGTTTTGTATACGCTACTTTATAAAACGATGATCCTGTTCTACAATATTGTTGAGATATTTACACTGCCGGATTTTAATCTTTGAGAAAGAACGCTTGTTATAGAATTTGATAGCGGCGGTAGTAGAACCGCTTTTATCAATGTTAATTACTCTTGGCCGGTAACTATTAGAAATTCCTTTAATTAGAAATGACTGAGCACTAAAAGAAAGTCAACTTGCCTAATTTATCTACTGCTCGATATCAATAACAGCAAATACCTTTTACTTTGATATAGGTCTTATCCAATCTCCAACTCGTCCCCACTCTGCTTTTCTCTTCTTCATCTCTGCCTCAAGCAAAGGTGCAAACTTATAAACCCAACGCTGAATCGTGGCATGATCCACAATGTCCTCTAATCTTCATTAGTTCTTCAACATCACGGTAACTAAGTGTAAATCTCAGCTTGAAATATACTGCCTGAAGAATTATGTATTTTGGAGAACAATGACCTTTAGTATTCATCTTTTGATCGGTTTAGAATTCTAAAGATAAAAGTTTTTCCCAGATGCGACAGAACCCAAAAGAGTAACTTAAACTATAGATGTTCATGAGTTAAAAAAACTAATAATTATAAAAAAGGTAGTTATTTTTATCAAAAAATAGAGTAAATTTGCATTATCAAAAAAAATGGATTAGAAATTCAAAAGAACAATATTTAAAATACTGAAAAACAATAACTTACGCGGCTTTTAAATTTAAAAAATGACGTTTTTATTTTAGTGGCAAAATCGTGGCACAGCAGTTAAAAAAAAATGATAAATGCAGTATATATGTGGGTTGCGAGCTTAAGGTTCGAATCCTGCTCTCCCCACGGAAAGGCCTAAAAGGCGGAAAACTTAAAGTTTTCATTCTTTTTAAAAAGCCACAAAAAACGTGGTAAAACCTGCAAATCCTAGGATTCGCAGGTTTTTTGCTTTTATACTGCTTTTCAAATTTTTTAAAACTGCTCAAAAGTTTTGTGGCAGAATCGTGGCAGTTTTGTCTGCCAGGGAAAACTGCCACAGAATTCAAACTAAACCCTTATATTCAGAGGGGTTAAGTAGGTTAACGTCTTGTTTTTTTGATGCTATAATTCTACATTTATTAATCTAAAACAGTTGAATTATGTTAGAGAGCAGCTTTGGGTTAGTTTTCTTTATGAAAGTAACCAGTAATGACAGAAAAATTAGAACCGTGTACTTTAGAATTACAGTAGACGGAACTACAAAGGAAGCGTCCACCAAACGCAAATGGGAGTATTTAAGGTGGGATCAGAAATCCGAAAGGGCAGTTGGCACAAAGGAAGATGCAAAGTCTTTGAACTTCTTCCTGGATGCACTGACTTTAAAAATTAATGAAGTCAAAACAGAAATGATGTACAGTGGTAAAATCATAACCGCTGAGAAAATCATGGATCATGTTTTGGGCAAAGTACAGCCAAGAGTCAAAGTGCTGGAAGAATTTCAAAAACACAATGAACAAATGAAGGCGCTTTTGGGTAAAGGATATGCAAGAGGCACTCTTCAACGATTTACCATCACTAAAAATCATTTAGGAGCTTTTATTAAATTTAAGTTTAAAAAAGGGTTCTGTCGCATCTGTCAGAATCAAATATAAGAATTGAAGTAATTTAAAAGTTAGCCTGCTAATTTACAGAATGATTTAAACATAGTTGTACCATGTCCAATCATCTGATTCTTTCTCAGCATATGCACAACTTCAATTCCACTCAATGTTCGTCTTGCTGATTCAAAGCTTTTAAAGCCTAACCCGTTTTGTATCCTCCATTTTATAAATCGATGGTCCTGTTCTACAATATTGTTGAGATATTTACACTGCCGAATTTTAATCTTTGAGAACGAACGCTTGTTATAGACTTTGATCGCTGCTGTATTAGAACCGCTTTTATCAATGTTTATTACTCTTGGTATGCAGTTATTACTAATTGCTTTAATTAGAAAAGACTGAGCACTCATTCTTTGTCTTCTTCTGGTCAAAAGAAAGTCTACTGTATTGCCTAGTTTATCTACTGCTCTATATAAATAACACCAAATACCTTTAACTTTGATATAGGTTTCATCCAATCTCCAACTTGTAACTACTTTACCTTTTCTCTTCTTCATCTCTGACTCAATGAAAGGTGTAAACTTAAAAACCCAGCGCTGAATAGTAGCATGATCAACATGAACTCCTCGCATTTTCATGATCTCTTCAACATCCCGGTAGCTTAATGTAAACCTAAGTTTAAAATATACGGCCTGCAGTATAATAGATTTCGGATAGCAATGACCTTTCGTATTCATGAGTTTAACAATTTAAAAAAGGCAAAGTTAAAACGTAGCTAGATGCGACAGAACCAGTTGATAAGGATGCAAAAAAGAAAATGAAAATGCGAGTATAGGAATTCTGCTTTGTAAAGATAAAGATAGTGAAATTACATAATATAATTTTCTATAACAAAAAACGCGATATCAGGAAAGTCTTTATCAAAATTTACTATCAAAGATTTTACGTCGCTCCAATCTAGCCCATCTAATCCATCTCCAATCTTAAGTAAGGCAATTTTCTGAATACCTGAATTCGATGCTAAAACCAGCATTTTTTTTTAAAAGCTTTTTCAATAGCATTAATATCTACTTTTTTTTTCTATGTTAACTGAGTTCTTAAATTATAAACATATCCCTTACCAGTAGGATATTCATAAACGTCTCCTAGATTAAAGTCTCCCTCAAAGTATCAGGTATTAAAAACAGCATTAAAACAAAACCCTTTTGATGATTTATAATCGAAAAAGTATATATTTGAAAATAAATATTGTGTACTATTTCTAATATAAATTTACCCAATTTGGGTCGGTTTCTGTTGGATTTTGTCATACATATAAATACATTGTGCCTTATTATAAATACAACTTCGATCAATACAAAATGAAAAAAATTACATTCTTACTTCTTACATTATTCATTACAAATTTTAACAATGCTCAAAACAAAGTACTTGACAGTTTAGTTCAAAAGAATGGTTTTCCTTTCCAAACTAATAAAAACATTTCCTTTCAGGGAAAAGGATGGGATGTTTTGCTAAACGAAATAAAACAATCTAATTCTGTTTTGTTGGGAGAAATTCATTTTACAAACGAAATTCCTTATTTCACAAATGCTATTATCAATGAGGTTGATTTTGATAACTATTTTCTTGAGGTTGATCCTTATTCAGTAGCTTTAATCGAAAAAAAAATTAAATCGCTATCTGCTGATGAGCTTAATTCTTTTGTTAAAGAATATTATACAAACTTTTCTTTTTTAGAGTACGAAGCCGAATTTGCTTTGATTAAGAATATAGTTAAACGTAACACCAAAATATATGGTGTCGAACAAATGAGCGTTTCTGCAGATCAAATGATAATTTCAAATTTAAAAGAAACTTCGAAAAATAAAAAAGTAATTGAGATATACGATCAAATGCTTCAGAATTCGAAACTCGCTGCTTCTAAAGAGGGTATGGAAAAATACTACATGCTGTCTGAAGATTGTCTTCAAAAATTAGATTTGTTATTGAAGTTAAAACTTTCTGACAAAGAGCGAAAACAAATTGAAGCATTTAAGTTAAGTAGAGAGATTTATACTAAAAGAAGTCATCCCTTAAGGATTCAGTTGATGAAAAACATCCTGCTAAACCAAATGCCCGATTGGAATAACAAAAAAAATCTTTTCAAATTTGGTGCGAACCATCTGCCAAAAGGAGAAACCATATTAACAAAAACCGATTTATATGATATAGGCAGCTTAATTTCTAATATTGAAGAGGCAAATTACAGAAAATCGCTACATATAATGGTTGTAGGAAAAGGAGAAGACGAAGATGACAACAGTAGTTTTAAGCCTTTTCTAAATATGGTAAATGATGAACAATGGTACTGTTTTGATTTAAGACCTTTAAAGAAATCTATTTTACAAAACAAGCTAAAAGTAGATGATGTTTACTTATCGAGAGTTATAAAGGGTTATGATTATCTTATTTATATTCCTAAAGTAACTGAAAGTAAAGCTATCACGATAAAATAACAACGTGCAATTCCCCTTGCTGGCAAGAAGACTACGGCTAGCAGCGGTGGAAATCGGAAAAGATTTACCGAAATTGGAATCGATAATTGGAATGATAAAATATTCGTGGTTAACAAACGTGTCGTAACCCACCATAACACTTGCGACAAGAGATTTGGGTATTTGGCTTAATTTTAAAAATAGTTTGTATTTGTGAGAATTTTATCAAACCGAAAAATAACGCTAATTTAGCCCCAAATCTCTTGTAGCAAGGGAACGTTAAACGTAATTTTAGAAAACTGTATGTCAAAATTAAAGCAGATAAGAGAACAAAAAAATTTAACTCAGGAAGAATTATCTGAAAAATCAGGAATTTCCGTGAGAACAATACAAAGAATTGAATCTGGAACTGCACCAAAAGGACATACGCTAAAAACACTTTCCAGTGCTTTAGAGATTTGCGAAAATGAATTACTGAACAATGAGAAAGAAATTCCGACAGAAAGTTTAGAAACAAACAACGGCATCAATTTTCAAAAAATAAAACTCATCAATTTATCTTCCATATTATTTGTGGTAGTTCCGCCACTCAATATTTTCTTGCCATTACTACTTTCCTATACTTTAAAACAAAGAAATATCCTAACGAAACAAATTATTTCGCTTCAAATTCTTTGGACCATTCTCGCACCCGTTTTTTTCATGTTAGGTATTTTTCTAAAGTTGGGTCGTTCCTTTACAATCGTGCTTTTAGTTACTATTGTTGTATCTAATATTTTCTTAATTCTAAGAAATCTTGCAGAAATCGATTCCAAACAAAAACTTCGTTACAAGCTGAATTTCAATATATTGTAGTTTTGTCGTGCACTTGTCGTGCACTTGTCGTGCATTTGTCGTGCATTTGTCGGGTTTATTTTTTGGAACGTATTTGCTCAAAATATAATCTTTGCCAAAAATTAAAACAATGACAAAAAAAATCATTTCAGGAATATCATTTTTATTCATTTTATCGCAAATCGCTTGGGCGCAACATCAAAATAGTAATGAACTTACTAAACTCATTCTTTCGAAAGACAGTTTGCTTTTTGACGTAGGTTTTAATCATTGCGACATCAAACCATTTGAAATTTTGTTAAGCGAACATCTAAAATTTTATCACGACAAAGACGGTATGTCTGATAAAACAAAATTTCTTTATTTTTTAAAAAAAGGTCTTTGCAAAGATCCGACAAGCCGACAAGTCAATCGGTTTTTGATAAAAGAAAGTACCGAAGTTTTTCCGCTTTATAAAGATGGGGTGCTTTATGGTGCTGTTCAAAATGGAGCGCATATGTTTTCTGAAAAATGGGAAAGCCAGGCCGGAATTGCTAAATTTACCAACGTTTGGCAATTGGAAAACGGAGAATGGAAATTAACCACTTCACTTAGTTTTGACCATCAGCCTTACGAAAATAAGAAAACAGAAAGTCCAATTTTTGACAATGATGCTGCAATCGAAAAATGGTTAGAAGAGAATAAAGTCCCAACTTTGGGAATTGGCGTTATCGAAAATGGTAAGCTACAACAGGTAAAAGTTTTTGGTGAAATTAGTAAAGGAATTGCGGCACCATATAATACCATTTTCAATGTTGCTTCGTTAACAAAACCAGTAACAGCTATGGTTGCGCTAAAATTAGTAAGTTTAGGAAAATTGAATTTAGACGAGCCAATTTGCAAATTCTGGACTGACCCGGACGTTGCAAAAGATCCACGAAACAGAAAATTGACCACAAGATTGATTTTAAGCCACCAAACTGGTTTCCCAAATTGGCGTTGGATGAATGAAAGTAAAAAACTCGATTTTGAATTTGAACCAGGAACTAAATATCAATATTCGGGTGAGGGAATGGAATATTTGAGAAAAGCGTTGGAAAATAAGTTTAATAAATCATTACAACAATTAGCCAGCGAACTCATTTTTGAACCGCTGAAAATGAACGACACCAGATATGTTTGGGACAAAAACACAGACACATCAAGACTGGCAATAGGGTATGATAAGAGCGGCAATGCTTATGAAACAGTAAAAAACACAATACCAAATGCAGCTGATGATTTATTGACCACCATTGAAGACTATGGAAGGTTTTTAGCAAACGTTATGAATGGCGATGGATTAACACATAAAGTGTTTGAAGAGATGGTTTCAAACCAAGTTGCCAGTACAAAAGGCAAACATTTTGGTTTAGGATTTGAAATATATGATTTAGGCAACGGTGAATATGCTTTATCTCACGGCGGCGCAGACAACGGAGTCCAAACGCTATTTGTTATCTTTCCACAAATAAAAAAGGGACTTTTTATTTTTACAAACTCTGATACCGGCGCAAGAACTTATGAGTCTTTACTGAAGCATTATTTGGGCAACAGTGGTCAAAAAATATTTGACATCGAAACGAAGTAAAAACTGCGTATAATAGCTAGAGTTTCATTGTTGGCTTTTCAAGCCCCACGAAACTCTAGCTATTGGCAGTAGTTTTTTTTTTAAAATATTATCTTAGTATTAGGCATTCTTTTTCTTAAAGCAATGAGTGTATATGCAAACAAAAAGTAGAGTAAAAGATAAGTTAGCTTTCCCCTGACTCACCTTACATTTTTTGTTTGCATGTCCAAAGTACTTTTACCTGTTTTTCAATTTATTACAAAATTGTCTCACTCACATTTTAGATATACATATTTTTTTTAGAATATTCACGTTAGGTTCTGTCGCATCTGTCAGAATCAAATATAAGAATTGAAGTAATTTAAAAGTTAGCCCGCCAATTTACAGAATGATTTAAACATAGTTGTACCATGTCCAATCATCTGATTCTTTCTCAGCATATGCACAACTTCAATTCCACTCAATGTTCGTCTTGCTGATTCAAAGCTTTTAAAGCCTAACCCGTTTTGTATCCTCCATTTTATAAATCGATGGTCCTGTTCTACAATATTGTTGAGATATTTACACTGCCGAATTTTAACCTTTGAGAATGAACGCTTGTTATAGACTTTTATCGCTGCCGTATTAGAACCGCTTTTATCAATGTTTATTACTCTTGGTATGCAGTTATTACTAATTGCTTTAATTAGAAAAGACTGAGCACTCATTCTTTGTCTTCTTCTGGTCAAAAGAAAGTCTACTGTATTGCCTAGTTTATCTACTGCTCTATATAAATAACACCAAATGCCTTTTACTTTGATATAGGTTTCATCCAATCTCCAACTTGTATCTACTTTACCTTTTCTCTTCTTCATCTCTGATTCAATGAAAGGTGTAAACTTAAAAACCCAGCGCTGAATAGTAGCATGATCAACATGAACTGCTCGCATTTTCATGATCTCTTCAACATCCCGGTAGCTTAATGTAAACCTAAGTTTAAAATATACGGCCTGCAGTATAATAGATTTCGGATAGCAATGACCTTTCGTATTCATGAGTTTAACAATTTAAAAAAGGCAAAGTTAAAACGTAGCTAGATGCGACAGAACCAGCCTATGGGCATTATACCAAAGTGTATTTAAAAAATGAGATGATTGTTAGTCCTCAAAAAATTTCTAATTTGGAACAGTTGCTTCCAAAAACTAACTTTATAAGAACCCATAAATCTTTTATTGCTGCTAAAAATAAAATCAAACAGATTGAAGGCAACAGGATATTAATTGATGCGTATAAAGTACCTATTGGACAAACTTATAAAGAAAACATTATGATGCTTTTATAATTTTGAATTTAATAACCCATTTACATTCATTTTATATAGTTTCCCAATAGGAATTGTAAAATCGCTGATTATGATCCTATTTCCTTCCACACTTTTAATGTGTTTAATGGCAACAGCAAGGATTTATGTACCTGCATAAAATCATTCTTAGAAAGCATCGCAACAATTTTTCTTTAACTCCTTGTTGGAAAGCATAAAAAAAGCCCCCAAATAGTACTTTTTGGGAGCTTTTTTTTATTTAAAATCCTCTAAAAACAGAGTATAATTTCTACTGTTGTGTGATGCTGTTATTTAGTTTAAAAGAGCAGTAAACCAGAAAAATGGCACACAAAATAATAATTCCTACTGCGCCTTGCTGGGAACCCATAAAGTCTGTAGCAAATCCCATTAAAGGCGGAATTACAGCTCCTCCTGCAACACCGGTAACCATTAATCCGGATATTTCATTGGTTAAGGACGGTTGCGATTTTATAGCCAGGGTGTAGATTACAGCAAAGATACTTGAAGATCCAAAAGCAATTATGCAGACCAAGGCCAGAATAAGAGATTGGTTCTGAGCAAAAACTAAGGCTATTAAAGCAAAAAGAACAACTGTCATGTTGACTTTGAAGAATGCTTTTTCAGAAAATTTACTCAACAAAAATACCCCGAAGATGGTTCCGATTGTACGGGCTGCAAAATACCAGCTTGAGCCGTAAGTCGCAGCCTCTTTAGCTAAATTTGCCCGTTCTATTAATAGTTTTGGAGTGATCGTATTCATACCTACATCAAGACCCACGATACATAAAATACCAAGGAACGACAACAAAATATTTCTATCTTTTAGCAACCCAATTGTTTTAGAAAAACTGGCTGTTTTCTTTTCAGTCACCTCTTCTTCAATTTTTGTAAAAAATAACCAGATGAATGAAATCAGGGTAATGAGCGTATAGATGTAAAAACTCTTTTCCCAGGAGCCATATTTTAAAGAAAAATAACCAACTAATAATGGTCCTACAAAAGATGATATTGCTTTTATAAACTGTCCGCTGGTAATATAGCTGGTTAATTGTGTGCCTTTTACAACATTGGTCAACAATGGATTTAGAGATACCTGCAAAATGGTATTTCCAACGCCCAAAAGAATAAATGTCGCATAACAACTTGTCTCATTAAACGAAATAATGGGAATAAAAGTAGCGGCTAATGTAATCAGCAATCCGATGGAAACCAGATTTTTTCGCCCGTATTTATCCATTGCAATGGCTGCCGGAATTGATAATATAAAAAACCATAAAAAAACCATAGAAGGCAAAAAACCGGCACGGGTCTCACTCCAATTGAACTGGGATTGCGCGTAGGTTACCGAAATACCTACCAAATCGCAAAATCCCATGATAAAAAAACCTAATAAAATAGGCAACAGTTTTAAATTAGTTTGCACTTTTTGCATGATTTATTTTTTGAATTTTTGTTAGAAAAAATTATTTAGACCATTTTTGACTTGGCTTTTCATCTACCACCATTTTTATAACTCCTCCTTTTTTAATATCCTCCAGGCTTATCTTTAAGTTATTTAAAGCTGTATCGTTAAACGTCGCCTCTTGCAGATAAACATTCTTTTTGGAATTATTAGTTACCTCAATTGTAAAGTTTTTTCTGTTCAATGCTTTTGGCAATTTAATACTCACTTTATCAAACAGCGGGCTGCTAATCTGGAAAGATGGATTTATCTCCGTAAGTCCTTTTACATCAAATAAACCAATAGAAGCCATTACGTACCACGATCCTAATTGTCCCTGATCTTCGTCTTGCCCGTAACCATACCCATGAATTCCTTCAGTTCCGTAAAATTCATCGCAAATAGTATGTACCCATTTTTGAGTTAAATAGGGTTTTCCGGAAAAATTAAATAACCACGAAATATGCAAATTAGGCTGATTTCCATGATTGTATAGACCTGACAATCCTGCAAACGCATCAATCTTTGTACCGCCACCAAATACATTTTTTTGAGAGGCTTCGAAAATATTTTCTAATCTGTCATTAAACGTGTCTTTACCAAGCGTTTCTACTAATTCTTCTATATCATGAGGAACATAAAAAGTATATTGCCACGCATTGCCTTCCTGAAAACCTCTCCAGGGTTGCGAAGGATCAAAATTATCGACAAATTTTCCGTTGGCATACTTAGGGCGTATAAATTTGGTTTCTTTATCATACAATAATTTCCAGCCTTTAGATAATTTTATTAATTGCTCATAGTCATTGGTTTTACCTAATGATTTTGCAAATTGTGCCACTGCAAAAGCACTATAAGAATATTCTAAGGTATGCGAAGCCGAAAATCCGGAACCTTCCGTAATCGTATTAAAACCGATGTCTTCTATCTGAGGGGAATAACCACGTTCTATAAATTGCTTGACATCCATTTTTCCTGCACCTTCAATTCTGTCTTTCCAGGTAATTTCGTTTTTTAATGCCGCTTCGTATCCCAAGGCCACATCAAAATTATGAATACCTGAATTATAGGCAGAAGCAATGGCCAATCCTGTAAAATTGGTACCCACACCCGAAACGTATTTACTGTTGGCAAGTCCGTCGCCAAGCCATCCTGCATCTTTATAAACAAGCAGTTGCCCCTGCACCCAATCAGCGTAATAATCCGGGTAGGCCAAAGCCCATAATTGTGTTAGATTCCAGAATCCTCCCCAAATTGCATCTGTATTGTAGCAATTGTGCTTCGGAATTCCGTTGCTGTTTAATGGTATTTGTCCAATTTTTCCATTGTTCATGGGATAGGCCCCGTTGACATCATTATACAATCCTCTTCCTAAAAGCGCATGATATAAACCGGTGTAGAATTTAATTTTGTCTGTTTCATTTTTCCCTTCAACGGTTATTCTGCCTAAATAGTCATTCCATGTAACTAATGCTTCTTTTTTAGCCTTATCAAAATTGGTGTTTTTGGCTTCGGAATTTAAATTTAATCGCGCATTCGCAATCGAAGTATAAGACAATCCAACTTTTACCGTAATGGTTTCATTTTCTTTAGTATCAAAGGTTAAATATAAACCAGCTCCAATTCCAGCAATTTCTTTTTTGCCAGCTTGCGTTTCCTGTTTATTGAATACTCCAAAAGCTTTCGGTTTTTTATCCAAAACGGCAGAAAAATACATCGTAACTTCGGCACCAGCCTGATATTTTTTTACATATTCAGGATTGGTAATTACATAGCCTTCAATACGGCCGTCTTCGGTCAAAAATACTTTTGATTCTTTTACCGCGCCGCTTTCACCCTGTCTGTTTCCTATATCAAATATGATATGAGATTCGCTTGATTTCGGAAAAGTGTAACGCTGGAAACCTACTCTTTTTGTAGCCGTAAGTTCTGCTTTTACTTTATAATCTTTTAGTAAAACCGAATAATACCCAGACGTAGCGTATTCATCTTTTCTGTCAAATCGGGAACGATAACCTTCATCGGGATTTTCAAGAGTTCCGGGAATTGTCTGCAATTTACCTACAGAAGGTGCCACGACTATTCCTCCTACCTGAAATTCGTGCAGGCAGGCAAAACCTTCAATAGAAGTGTCACGATCATCATATCCTGTTGCTTCCCAACCTTGTTCATTACCATAATGAGCATTGGTAGAAGGTCCTAATTTTGCCAGTCCAAAAGGCACAGCAGCTGGAGTATAAAAAAACCATCGGCTATGCGCTGTTCCAATGTTAGGATTGACATAATCCGATAGTTTTTTTTGTCCTTTTTGGCTATACGCTGTATGGATTATACAACTAAAGCTTATAATTAATATGCTTAAAATCTTTTTCATGATAGAATAAATTTAAGTGTTTTATTTTTTTATTAATGCAATCCGACCGTAAATTTCGATTATAGCTGCCTGATTAAGCAACCATTTTGAGGTTTTTGATTCATCTTTTCCGGCATTCCAGTCGCTGTAAAAAAGACCTTTACCATCCCGTGCATTTGCCCAGGCATAATCGATATTGTTGATAATCGTATTTACATATTTTGGATTCTGATCTACTGCATATAAATCCTGATAACCACGAAACAAAACGGTTGTAAACCACGGATTGTCCAGAATTGATACGCGCCCATCGCTTTGTTTTTTTCCAAAATACAAATAAGATCCTTCGGCCAGCGACTGAGCTTCTTTAAGATACGCTTTGTCGCCTGTAATTTTGTATAAACTCACAGCCGCCTGCAGCATCGTTCCGGTATTGTATGTCCAGGCGGTTTTTAGAATGGATCGGTCAGCGGTTTTCATATCATTCCAATAAATATTTTCTTCAGCCCTTAAATGCGAATACATCCAGTTATAAAATTTTAATCCCCAGTCTAGATAGTATTTATCTTTAGTCTCTTCATAAATTTTTAAAGCCAGAACAGTTGCTTTTCCATTCGAGCAGGCAGGTTTCTGATCGTGAACACCTTCAAGCCAGGTAACGCCTCCTTCCAGATCATTATTCCATCCGCTTATTATAAATTCAAAAACTTCTTTAGCATCATTTAGATAATGAGCCTCTTTTGTATTTGCGTAAGCTTCGATATAATCAATTCCTACTAATCCATTATCGTCATAATAACGATCCGATTTTTCGAGTCGGGTTGGGTATGCCTGATATCCAATTGGTTTTCGAACAGTATCGCGGTATTGCTTTTGAGCTTCAATCAAATTTTTAAGAGAAGCACTATATTTCTTCTTATCAATCTTATAAAGTATGTTTACAGCAGATGTAATGCCGCTAAAAGGCCATAAAAAGGATACTTCTTTTGCTGATTTCTCTCCATCATTAAAATAATTTAAATTAGGCTGATTTGTATTCGGATAATATTCGGAAAACAAATTGTACTGAGGCAAATAATACAATCCGTAAACTAAATTATAAAATAATTCAGCCTTATTTTTATATGTGGCATAAGATTCATCCTTTTTGTCCTGACTATTAGCTTGTACAGCAAATAAAAAACAAATTATAAGAGCGGTTACTTTATTCATAATTCTTTTTCTCCTTTTAATAATGCAATCCTACCATAGATTTCGACTAATGCAGCTTGTTGTAACAGCCATTTATCTCTTCCTGGTTTGATTCCTGACCAGTCTTCATAAAATAATCCATGACTGTTTCTTGCTTTTTCCCAGGCATAATCAGCATTACTGATAAACGTATTGACATAATTTTGCGCATTAGGATCGTGTCTGAGAAGATCAAGGTATCCTCTAAAAAGACACACATTAAACCAGGAATCATGATCTGGAAAAAAAAGTTTGCCATCGACTGTTCTTGTAAAAATACGATAAGTAGAAGAAGCAATCGTACGGGCTTCATCAAGATACGTCTGGTCTTTAGAGATTTCATACAATAAAATATTATTGGTAATCATCGCACCAGAGTTGTAGGTCCATTTGGTTTTGTTTATAAAGTTGTCCCTTACCCGAATATCGTTCCAGAAAAGATGATCAACAGGATCCTTGGTATAGTCATTTAGCCATTTGTATAATTTTTTTGCAAATACCAGATATTCTTCATTTTTTGTGTGCTGATAAAGTTTAAGAAGGTAAGTTGTCGTATAAGCCGTTGCGCAAACTGCTTTATTACAAAGATCACTTTCTGGTTTGTTTCTATATTGTTCTACCCAATACATACCGCCGCCAGCTTTGCTGTCTTCACCTGTTTTGGTAAAATCTACTTGTTTTATAGCACGGTCCAGCGAAGCCTGATTTTTGGTAATTTCATAATCTTCAATTAATTCAAGTGCGATAATGGCATTGTCATCGTAAAAACGGTCATCTGAACTATATTGAACAGGAAATGCCGCATAAGCTTCAGGCAAGCGTTGAGAATCATAATATTTATCTAAAGCCGCATACGAATCGTCTAATGCTGCATCTTTGTAACCAATGGCTTTTAGCTGGTTTACTCCCGCCAAAAGACCATCAAGTGACCAAAGATAGGAACTCTGTCTGTCATCACTTTGTTTAGGAAAGTTTTCAAGGTAAAGGCCTGAACTGTTGATTTTATAATTTTGCTGAATCAAATCAAATGTTAGTTTTGCCTTTTCTTTATAACTAATCGTAACCACCGGATCTGTTGGATCTGGCTTTGTTAACTCATTATCCTGATTTTCCTGACAGGAAAAAAGAAACATTGAGATTAACCATAAACTTATTTTTTGGATATTTTTCATAGTATAAGATTTTAAATAAGCTGTCTGAATGCGTCAAACAGCCTATTGTTTTTAATCAATTATGGTTACCGAATGTTTGTAATCACCTGTAGGCGACATGTCAATAACTACATTTGCGTGTTTGTTTTCAGAATCCAGAGGCAGTTTGTACATTCCTACCCAGTCCTGATTCTGACCTGCACTTGGAATGTCTGCCAGATTATAAATGTTATAATACTCATCCGGCTGTGTTCCGTTTGGTGGATTCCCAAAGGCAGGCATTCCTGGAATATTCGAACCATTCATCTGATCATTATGATAACTTCCCCAGATTTCTTTCCCTTCGTTGGTCGTCACCCAAAAACGGTAACGCTCTTCCGGATATCCCCAATCGTGATAGAAAGGCAGTGCAATATTTTTGACTTCGAACTTGTGATTGCCAATATAGGTTAACTCGCCTAAATTGTATTGCCATGTTCTGATCATCTGAATAGATTGAATTTCGGTTGTTTTAATGGTCAGTAAATTAAAATCGACCACAATTCTATATGCTTTTCCAGTTCCGTTAATAACCGTTCCCGATGAAGTTTCGGATTCGATTAACTTATTATCAACGTTTAATTTGTAGTACGTTTTAGAACCGGAAATAGTATTACAAAGAGTTATCTCGCTATTGCCAACAGCAGCAAAAATTTCGAAAACGCCATCATCAATTTTTCTTAATTTCATGGCATCCTCTACACTTTCTGCTTCAAATCCATTTCCATAAATAAATAATTCATTTGGAATTTCGGCTATTCCGGCTGGACGTCTTAACTGAATAGTACGGATTTCCTGTGTCTCTTTTTTTTCTCCTCCCTGAGAGGCTACAACTTTCCATTTTACAGTACCTTCAGAATTGATTCCTATATTCGCATTTTTTGCTAAAATAATAAGCTGTTTAGGTGTCAGTGATAACCAATTGTCTCCTCCTCCACCATTCGAAACCATTTTGTATATAGGATTGCTGAAATCTCCATTTTCTTTATCAAAAAGTACTTCGTATAAAACCACGCCTCCGTAGTAAGAGTTCGATTTTGTCCACTCAAATACTGTTGGTGTTCCATTTTCCAGATCTATCGCTACGAGCTCATCAACTGCCGGACTAATTAAAGATTCCGGTGCATCAAAACCGACCTCTAATTCGTATTTTTCTGTACAGCTTCCTAAAATCAGGATTGCTATAAGACTAAATAGTCTTGTATATATCTTTTTCATAAACTAGATTTTACCAATTAGGATTTTGGGTTAGATTTTTATTTAAATCTCTTTCAGATTGTGGAATTGGCCAGAGGTAATTTTTATTAGCATTGAATATTCTTTTTTCAACACGTACATAACCATTATCAATAAGTGGCACTTCGTTTGTTTTCATACCATGTACCCACTCATTAAGTACGGTCTCGGCTGTTTTCCAACGACGCAAATCCATTAATCGTAAACCTTCCATTGCAAGCTCAGAACGGCGTTCGCGGCGAATAATTTCTTCCATTTCAGTATTCGAAACCGTAGGATATTCTAACGCATTTGCATTTGTAAATCCTGCTCGTGTACGCAATTTTTTAATCGTTAAATCCCATTCGGTTTTAGTGAATTGATTTAGCTCAGCTTTTGCTTCAGCATACATCAACAATACATCGGCATAACGAATCAGGATTAAATTTGAACCCGAATACAGCATATTACGAGCCGTCTTATCGTAAAATTTAGAAACATAATATCCTGTTGGAGTAGAATTTGATGAATTGTTTATCGCATCATCTCCAGTTCCTAAAGCCGTATTGATAGTCGTAAAACTTCCATTTGCATTTTCTAATTGAGAGCCATGTCGTATGATTGTAGCGTCTAAACGGGGATCTCTATTCGTGTATGGATTGAGTTCATTATAACTGCCATCTGCAATTGTTTTTCCGTTTAACAACAAATAACTGTCAACTAATTCCTGAGTTGGAGAAATAGCTGCAAACCCACCAAATGAAGGCGGAATTAAATAATATTGTGTATTTTGTTCTCTGTTTATGGGCATAAACTGAACATCCAGAAGTACTTCAATATTATTTTTATTTTGAGGTTTGAACAAATCAGCATAAGAACCAAATAAATCTAAATTACCAGCTTCGTCTTTGTTGATAAGCGCATCACAAATACTGGCAACTTCCTGCCAACGGCTTTCACAAAGCAAAACTCTGGCCTTTAATGCCAATACGGCTCCCTTTGTAAAACGGCCTTTATCCGTATCTGCATAAGAATTAGGCAGGACTTTGGCAAAATCAAGCTCATCTAAAATAAATTGTAATACTTCATTTTTAGGCGTTCGGGAAATATTTTTAGAATCTTCGATGCTAATCTCATTGGTAACCAAAGGCACATCTCCAAAATTATTCATTAAAATAAAATAATGAAAAGCCCGAATGGCTCTTGCCTCTGCAATGTATCTGGTTTTTAAATTATTATCTAAACCCGGCACTTTATCGATATTATCTAATAAAATATTGCAATGTCTAATACCT
Source organism: Flavobacterium hydrocarbonoxydans (assembly GCF_009789235.1). Lineage (GTDB taxonomy): Bacteria > Bacteroidota > Bacteroidia > Flavobacteriales > Flavobacteriaceae > Flavobacterium > Flavobacterium hydrocarbonoxydans. Next base: position 397,323 of record NZ_WSTB01000001.1, read on the forward strand.
ACATATCTCGAATTCCAGACATCACGCACTAATGCTGCCGAAGCATCATAACTACCATTTGCGACATCTCTAACCAGAGATCCATTATTGCTTTTGGTATAGGAATTATCCGAAAGGGATTCATTAAAAATAAACTGATCAGCATTATACAAATCCGGATAACAACTATTTAATGCGTTAAGGGCATCTTCGGGTTTATCCCAAAATGATAAATCAGATTCTTTATCTAATAAGGGTGTGTCAAGATTATCGCAACCCCAAAAGACACTCATTATCAATACTATTACTATATATTTTGCTTTCATATATAAATCTTTTAGAAGTTAACATTAAGCCCAATGGCTAAAACTTTTGCTACAGGATATACTCGCCCATTAGACGCTTCGCCAGAATTGATTTCGGGATCATAACCGGCTTTCAACTTGGTAAATGTTAATAGATTTTGACCAGTAATATAAGCCCGGAACTTAGCTACACCTAATTGCTCCGTAAATCGGGAAGGGATTGTGTATCCTAACTGCACGTTTTTTAAGCGTAGATAAGAAGCATCTTGTATCCAAAAATCTGATTTGGCAGCATTATTTGCTGATTCAGTTCCAATAGTTAATCGAGGATATTCAGCATCCGGATTTTGAGGTGTCCATCTGTCAATATGATAATCCATTACCGGACCTTCATTGCTGTTATGAAACGCTTCTACTCCTTCACCTCGAATCCACATACTGCGTTTTCCAACACCTTGCAAAAAGATGCTTAAATCTAGTCCGTTCCAATTAACGGTATAAGTAAGCCCGTAAGTATATCGCGGATAAGGATTTCCTAAAATAAAACGGTCATCTTCTTCCTTGATTACGCCGTCTCCATTTCTATCAACATATCGTATATCTCCGGGTTTTGCACCTGCAGCATTAAAATTTTGTTTTGGACCATTAGCAACCTCAGCTGCGTTTTGAAAAAAACCATCACTTTTTAATCCATAATACGAATTAATAGGAAATCCATTTTTTAGAATCGTAACCACATCCGTTCCGGAAATAAGCGTTCTTCCTCCGTCATCTGTTACCTCATTGACATTATCAGCAATATTTGCATTGATCGAATGTTTTACTTTTCCAGTTGTAAATAAATAAGTAGTACTAAACTCCCATCCTTTATTGTTTACTGTTCCAATATTTTGAGTAGGAGACTGACCGCCATAAATACCCGGAACCGGAAGATTGTTTACCAATACATCTTTAGAATTCTTGCTATATAAATCAAGTGCAAAGGATAATTTATTATTAAAGAAACTAGCATCAATTCCGAAATCTAACATTTCACTGGTTTCCCAACTAAGATTCTGATTTACCTCACTGAAATAAGCCGCATTGGCCAGATTATCATAAAAAGAATAAGCCTGAGTATTAATAGAAACCGTTCGCAGATATCTATAAAGCCCGATATCCTGATTACCAACCTGTCCCCACGAAGCACGAATTTTTAAATTACTTAAAAAACTTACTGATTCCATGAAGTTTTCTTTTGAGATTCTCCATGCTCCGGAGAATGAAGGGAAAACGCCCCATCTGTTTTCTGAAGAAAATCGCGAAGAACCATCTGCCCTTACATTTGCTTCTAAAAGATAACGATCATCATACGAGTAATTTATCCTTCCAAAATAGGATTGAATACCCCACTCTTCTCCACTTCCATAGGTGTTACTTTCATCCGTTACCTCACCATTGCCCACCACACCAAATTCGTTACCCGGAATGCCTATCTTTCTTACCTGAAACCATCTTCTGTCGCTTTTTTCTTCAGATATTCCCAGCAAACCTGTAAAAGAATGATTTTCACCTATTCTTTTATTATAGTTTAAAGTAAGGGTTGAGTTGAGCAACAAGGTTCTGTCAAAACGATCCATTACCGAGCTTTCATTGTCTCCGCCTCCTGTGTAAGGTGCATAATCAATAGATTTTCTAAACTCATGATTGTTGTTATTCGACAAGTTGACTCCAAAAAATCCTTTAATTTTAAGATCCTTTAAGATAGACCATTCGGCCGTTAAACTTCCTACTAATCCATCGTTTTGATACGTTCGCATACCTCCTTCTGTTAAACGGGCCAATCCGTTAGAGTTACTGCCGCTTGGAAGCGTATAATTGCCGTTTTCATCTTTTACAGGATATATTACCGGAATTCGGGTTGCCTGTTCTATAAGCCAGTTGGTCCAGTAAGCGTGTTCTTTGATTATAGCTCCGTTGTAAGCACCGCTGGCTGTTATATTCAATTTTTCCGATAACTTTGAGTGAATGTTTATTCTGGCATTATTTCTTTTGAGACCATAATCGTCGTTGCCTTCAAATAAACTTTCCTGATCTACATGCCCAACCGAAACATGGTACGAAGTTTTTTCTCCTCCTCCTTCTATCGAAAGATTTTGTGTAGATTGTGGTGCTAAATCTCTGTAAATTTCATCGATCCAAACGGTACCCTGCCCTATTTTTTTGAAATCTCGGATTTGATCTGGTGTAAATTTTGCCGGTAAACCCGAATTGATCAGGGCTTCGTTTCTTAGTTCAGCATATTCCCAGGCCTTGGCATATTTAGGCATATTGGTGGGCTTCTGAAACCCATAAATATAATCGTAAGCGATCCTCGTTTTTCCTGATTTGCCCATTTTGGTGGTAATTAGTATCACACCATTAGCAGCTCTTGAACCATAGACAGCTGCAGAAGATGCGTCTTTAAGAACCGATACACTTTCGATATCATTGGGGTTGATATTGTCAATACTGCCTTCTAAACCATCAATTAATATTAAAGGATAGGTCCCGGACTGGAAAGTTCCAATTCCGCGAATATTGATATTTGTTCCCTGTCCCGGCTCACTGGATCCTTGCTGAATAACTACTCCAGCAATGGTTCCCTGTAAGGCCTGCGATGCGGTGGTGACAGGTTTATTTTCAAAAATATCCGATCCTACGTTACTAATTGCAGACGTTAGATTTGCCTTTTTCTGAGTTCCGTACCCCACAACAACAACCTCTTTTAAAAGGTTTTGTTCTTCTTTTAAAACAAAATCAAGAACAGTGCTGTTACCTACTGATTTTTCGACACTTTCATAACCTATATAACTGACTATGATAACCGAATTTGCCGGAGCTTTTAAAGTATAAACTCCATCAAGATTAGTCATTGTGGCAGTTGTAGTTCCTTTTATACTAACTGTTGCACCAATTATAGTTTCGAGTGTTTTACTGTCTTTTACAGTTCCCGAAATTGAATTTTGAGCATATAACACAGTCATATTAATCATCAAAAATAATGATAAAATTAGCCGTAATTTTTTGGAGCCAGATGTCCTAAAAACCGGAATGGGGGTTTTCTTATTTTTCATAAATTCATAATTGATTTTAGATAATGGTTTATTAGTAAAGCGTGTTTTTATTATTTCACAAAAGCCTTGATCAATAAGGTTTTTTGATTGGGATTTTCGTTATATATCGTGTAACTTTCCGCAGAAGCCGGAACCACAAATGTTTCAGCATAGTTAAAGCGCTGTCTGATTCCGTTTTTGGTTTCTATAATTACAGAAGTCCCTTCGATAAGCATCCAGACATGGCATTTGTTAGTAGTCGAAATATGAATTTCATTCTTCAGTGTGTATCGGTGTACATCATAAAAGTGCTCAGGATGTGTAGGTAAATGTTCCAGTTGGTATTCTTCTGTCTGAGCAATCACATAAGGCGCTGAAATCAGTTCCGGAACAACAGTAGCTCCTTTTCTTTCAAAATTTAAATTTTTCATACCATGCTCAATATTGATTGGTCGTGGTTTTCCATCTAAATCCAAACGCAGCCAATCGTACATTTTAAAAGTAAAAATATAGGGAGCACTACTAATTTCCAGCACGAGATTGTTACTTCCTGAAGCATGAATGGTACCACTAGGTATTAAAAAAAGATCATGTTTTTTTGCAGTAAATTTTTGAATATATTTATCTACATCTAATTCTTTTACCTCTTTTTGACTCTGTATTAATGCTTCATGAAATTCTTCAGGCTGAACACCATCCTGAAATCCTAAATAAACTAAGGGGTCGTTTTTACAATCCAAAATGTAATAGGTTTCATCCTGGGTAAATGGCATTCCGAAATTTTCTTTGATATATTCAGGAGTTGGATGACATTGAATCGAAAGATTTCCTCCATCGAAAGTATCCAGGAAGTCAAATCTAATAGGAAAGTCATATTGGAATCTCTCTGCGCAATCTCCCAAAACTTCTTTATGATTATTGAACATCAAAAAATCAAAAGAAACTTCTAGTAAATATTGGTCGCTTTCGAACATTATTCCATTTTCCAGCACCATTAGTTCAAAGGACCATGCCAGATTTTCGACCTCTTTATTCAAGCCTTCCATTTGTTCCTTCATCCAGGTTCCGCCCCAGGCTCCAGGCTCGAACCAAGGTCTTGGTCTAAAAACATTTTTTGCCATTTGACTCAGCCCAGAGCGAAGTTCATCTCCAGTCATAAACAAGTAATTATCTGGTCTTTGCTCATCTACAATAAGATCAATGACCGGCAATATTTCATTTTTATGTTTGTTTAAAACGACCCAATCAACAAAGAAAAAACGTTTGTATGTTCTGCGGTTGTCAATTATATTTTTAGATCCCAGATTCGTTGCCATTCCGGCGCGGGCTCTAAACTGTAATTCATTTTTGGGTAAATCGAAATAAACAACCGGTGCCTGCCATTGGGCTAAAGAAGCTCCACAACCTAATATAATGTTTATATCTACCGAAGTGTCCGGCTTGATTAGTTTTAGTTTTTCAGTATCAAACCAATCAATTAAATCTTTATCGGTAATTTTTCCGAAAAGAGGATCATCACCACCTAAATAAGGCAGTAACATTTCGTCTAATTCATCCGAAGATTTCATGGCAGCATCCACATGAAACCATCGAACCGTTTTGCCTCTTTTTGTCAATTCCTGGTCAAGCTTTTCTATCAAATGATCCCAAAAAACACCTACATAACCATCAATTGTAATATTCTTGTGCTGTTCTATCCAGGTTGCAAATTCTTCGATACCGGCTTTTATCTTGTTTTCTCCGAGCGGAAATGAAGGATAAGCATCATACGTAATTTCATTATTTACTTTCTTTTCAGGTGCTAAATACTGTTGTGTTTTACGCCATTCTTTATTCTGTTCCAAATCTTGATTTTTTAAAGAGTTACTTGCATTTATGGCAGCTCCTATTATCGCAGCTTTGTCCCATAGTTTGCATATATGAATTTTAGTTGTATTAATTTCCTGTATCTTTTTGTTGATTGTATCTAAAAAGTGATGGGATGCTTTTGCGATTCCTCCTCCCAAAACAAGGCTTTCGGGTTGAAAATTTGATATCCAGGGAGTCATAAACTGGATGAAATTTTCGGAAAATTCATTAAATAAATGAAGGGCATCAGTATCGTTATGGTCTGCAAGAGCGGTTATTTCTTTTACCGTCTGAACTTTTTCTCTATTCAATTGATTCCATTTTTGTACAAACCATCTTGTCGAAAAATAATCATCCGCAATTCCATTATTAAAAGGAATATTGTATAAATAACCATTTGGAGGTACGCCCTTACCTTCTATTGATTGTACACTCCCATTGATTAAGAAAGTGCTTCCAAAACCTGTTCCTAATGTTAATACAATGCTTCGCGAATTTTGCTTTGCTGCTCCTGCGCTATATTCGCCCATAGCAAAACTTTCTGCATCATTTAAAAAGTAAACCGGAACATTATTTACAATCTTTTTAATTTCCTGTTTTACATTCAGACCAAATAGGGAATCATATTTTTTAACACCATTAATTTCCGAAATGCCGTCTTTGTAGTTAAAAGGCCCTGGCATCGAGACACCTACGGCAGCAATTTGAGCCAAAGTTATATGGGAAGGATTGTCTATTATTTTTTCGATCAGATATTTAAAGCCTGTAAAAAAGGTATGGCAGGGACCATTCGAATCTAATAGTGTCTTTTGATAAGTATCGGCAACAAGCAAACCTGTCTCAGAATCAATTAAAGCTCCTGATATGTGTGAGCCTCCAATATCAACACCTAAATAATAAAATTTCATAATGTTTTAATTAAAAATAATAGCAGTTAATTTGACTATGTATATATGTATATACAATATCGTTATAGCAAAGTAAATAAATTGTTATCAGACCGCAAAGCGAGCTATTGTTTTTTATCAAAAAAATAAAGTAACTTTGTACGAATATTTTAAATAAAATGATTTTATCGTTGCGTGGTATTGCTCTTTTGGCCTGAAACACTTTGTTTTTAAATGTTTAACAAAAATGAATGATTCGTAATGAATTTGATAAATAAGTATGAAAATAACATTAAATCACAATAGTCCTATTCCGCTTCACGTTCAGATAGAGGAACAATTAAGAGTAGCAATTGCGTCTGAAGAGTATCAAAAAGGAGTAAAATTGCCTAACGAAATGGATTTGTCTAAACAATTAGGAATTTCCAGAAGTACATTACGCCAGTCTATAAATAAACTGGTTTATGAAGGCTTACTCATGCGAAAAAAAGGCGTTGGAACTTTTGCAAAAAAAACCTCTGTAAGTTCAAAAGCACAAAATTGGCTAAGTTTTTCTCAGGAAATGAAAACACTGGGGATAGAGACCAAAAATTATGAGTTGCATTTAAGCTGGGTAAAACCAACAGAAGAACTTTGTCTGTTTTTTGATATTAAAGATGATATAAGGATTTTAAAATTAGAACGATTAAGAGGCAAAGCCGAATACCCTTTTGTCTATTTCATATCCTATTTTAACCCTAGAATAGGTTTAACTGGAAATGAGGATTTTTCCCGTCCTTTATATGAAATACTGGGACAGGATTATAACTCAATTGCCAAACTGTCTAAAGAAGAGATTAGTGCCATCAGCGCAGATGCAATTTTAGCTGAAAAATTAGAAATAAAAACCGGAGACCCCATATTGAAGCGTAAAAGATTTGTTTTTGATCCCGGCAGCCGGCCTCTGGAATGGAATGTTGGATATTATAAAGCGGATAGTTTTACCTACACCCTTGAATTTGAGCGGGAAATATAATTTTTAAACTTTTTTGAATAAATTTAAAAAACTTATAGGATTTACTTCAATACTACTTCTTAAAAAGAAAGTTAACGATGTAGATGTTTCTACCGCGAGAGAAAAGCTAATTCATATTTAAAGTAATTAAAAGTAGTGCTACATGATTTGTGAGCAAAGTTTAGAATACTGCTCCTCCCCACAAAAAAAGTCCTAAAATTGCAATTAGGACTTTTTTTATGCTTAAATTTTAATGATTATGGATCCGAAATTTAAACATCGAAAAAAATCAAAATCAACATCCTTTTACAAAATAGGTTCTGCTACTTTTTTATGTGCTCTTGATGATTTTTTATGTCGTATTTTTATTACTTTTTGTATGTTTGTATAGATATAAAGCTAACATTCATACATTTTTAAAATGCTACAAAACCAATCCATAATTCCTGATATAAAAGCAATAATAGCGACTTCAAGAGAGAGAGTGCAATTAGAGCTGTTGATAACGAAAGAACCATAATGTATTGGAATATCGGGAAACGTATTTTTGAGGAAAAACAGCAGGGAAAAGAAAGAGCTGAGTATGGCACTTATCTAATTAAATATCTTGCAGAACAACTACAGCCTGAATATGGTAGTGGATTTTCAGTAAGACAATTAGAGCGGTATCGTCAGTTTTACAGAACTTTTCCAATTGCGTCCGCACTGCGGACGCAATTAAGCTGGACGCAGTATAAACTATTATTATCAATTGATACCCAAGAAAAAAGAGAATTCTATATAGCTGAAAGTGTAAAAAATAATTGGACATCTAGACAATTAGAACGTCAAATAAACAGCAGTTTATATGAACGTCTATTAGCAAGTAGCGATAAAGACAGTGTGCTGGCTGTTGCAAAAAATGAAAAAACACCTTCAGATGCACGAGAGATTATAAAAGACCCAATGTATTTGGAATTCTTAGGCTTAAAACGTGAAGCTGCATATTATGAAAAAGATCTTGAACAGGCAATTATAACACACCTTCAAGAGTTTCTACTAGAAATAGGAAACGGATTTTCTTTTGTTGCAAGGCAAAAAAGAATTCATATTGATGGAGATGAGTTTTTTGCAGATCTGGTATTTTATAATAGACTGCTTCAATGTTTTGTTTTAATTGAAATAAAAACCCACAAGCTTACGCATCAGGATATTGGTCAGTTACAAATGTATGTTAACTACTACGACCGCATTGAGAAAAATGAAAATGAAAATCCTACGATTGGAATATTACTATGCGCTGATAAAAATGATGGAGTAGTTAAATTTACATTACCTGAAAGCAACAAAAGTATTATTGCAAGCCAATATCGTTTATACCTTCCGACTGAACAACAATTACTAGAAGAAGTCAAGAAAGAAATGGAAAATTTTGAAGATGACAAAAAAATCAAATAATTTAAAAAATAGTTATTTGATTTTTTTGACAAAATCGTGTCACAGCAAATTTCTAAAAATAATTAATTACAGATCAATTCTCTAAATTATTTAAATAACTGAGATGCAAACTGATATAAACATCTTCGCCATGTGAGCCATTCATGTGCCGTTTCTGGCGATTCGTAGTATTTATATTTAATACCCTGCTGGTCTAACATCGTTTTGAATGCGCCAACTGATTTAGGAAAAGGAACAGGCTCTTTAGTCCCTAAACCTAACCAAAAAAGCTTTATTTTTTTATTGAGTGCTGCTCCTTCTTTATACTTTCCATCTAAAAAACTAGAAGTATCGATAGGTTCTGTACTCGGATAATTGGCTGTTCCGCTAAATCCTCCATAATAAGAAAAAGTGTCCAGCTGGTTCATCATAATTCTCATCGTTTGATTGGCTCCCATCGAAAGACCCGCAATTGCTCTATTTTCACGATTCGCGATAGTACGGAACTTTGTGTCTATCATCGGAATCACTTCGGTAATAAGAACCTCTTCAAAAACAGATTCCGGACGTTCTTTTTTCTCTTTAGAATCTTTGCTTTGCGGTTTATAGGCATAACCATTATCCATAACGATAATCATAGGAGTTGCCTCTTTTGAAGCGATCAGATTATCCAAAATTAAATTTGCTTTTCCCTGAGACGACCAGCCTGTTTCATCTTCAAAACTTCCGTGTTGTAAATAAAGGACTGGGTAACGTGTTTTGGGATTTTCGTTATAACCCGGTGGTGTATAAATAAAACAGCGTCTAAAAGAATTGGTTAGTTTAGAAAAATAAATATTTTCGCTTACAAGACCGTGTGATACATTTTTCAAATCATAAAATTCCTGATCTTTAGCCGGAATTTCTATTCCGCTACCCCAACGTCCGGCGCCATAAAAATACAAACTTCCCGGATCCGGAACCGAAGCTCCATCTATATTTAACTGATAATAATGAAATCCTTCATCCTGAGGATTGGATTCTCCTGTCCATATTCCATTGGCGTCTTTTCGCATATCATATTTTACACCGCCAATATCAAGCTGTACTTTGTTTGCATTTGGCGCAAGAATACTGGCACGCACACGTCCCTGCGAATTGACTTGTGGAAATTGTTTTTCTGGCTGATTTACTGACGAAGGTTTAAAATCTTCGGTTACCAAATTTGCTTCCTGGCTCCAGCCTGAATGAGAATACATGCTGAAAATTATAAGGATACTATTAAAAAATCGTTTCATTTTTATATTTGTTTAATGTTGTGATTAGTTTTACCGCAAAGCCCGGCTGAATACCACAGAGATTCACAAAGTTTAATTTTTCCGTGTGGCTCTGCGTAAAATCTCTGTGTATCTCTGTGGTAAAATTGGCCAATACCTTGCGAATGCTTAATCTCTTTTTACTATTTTTCCTTAGCCAAATCATTTACAGCATTTGCCAGAAAAACATACCAGGCACCTCCATCTATAATACATTCATTTTCTCCCCAAAAAAATGGCCAGTCATCTTTGTTTTCTAAATAATCGGGTTTTAAAAAAATAAGTCCCGGAACTACTCCACCAGCAATTGTAGTGAAGTCCGCACGATTACCTCCGTAAGCCACTTTTTTGGATCGGTTTCCTACCGCATTCACAAAAGACAAATTAGAATAAGGATGGCATCCCAAAATATAATTCAATCCCTGATAAACACTTTCTTTGTCCATAAGATCAGGATACGTTTGATGAATATAATAATTGGTACTTGCCCAGTTTATAACCTGCGAACTGCCTCCCCAGCCTCTCTTTACGACAGGAACACCATACGGATTTTCGGCATTTTCTTTATCCGTTTTCACTTTATATTTAATGACATAAGCACGTAATTTTACTTTATAATCATCATCCATTGCTGGTAATGCCAAGAGCGCAGGATTCATATTAAATTCTAAGTTTTCATCCAGTAATTTCCATATTTTATCTAAAAAACTCTTTTTATATTGCTCTTCTTTGGTACTCAGAAACAGTTGTAGTGTTGCAATCATATCGCTTCCTTTTCCCCATCTCGACATTGGGCTGTTATCCGGTTTTGCTTTTTTTTCTATTTCGATTGCTTCGTTGGTTAATTTTACGGCCAAAGCTAAACTTTTAGCAGAAAGTTCGTCATTATATCCTTTTAAAGCCCTGCTTGCTGAAGCTAATGCGCCTGCGGTTCTGTAATCAAGAAATGAACTACGATTGGTAAATGCCCATCTGTCATCGCGCGTACCACTGGAAACACCATTAGATTCATAAGGTTTTAGAGCCGGATTATACGGAAGATTATCGGTTTCTGTAGCAGCATCGCCCAAATGATGATACTGATGTAGATTGGGTACCACAATGCCTCTAACCGGATGACCAATATTTTCAACTTGTGCTACAAGGTTTAAAACCCCATGCTCAATTTGCTGCAATAAATCGGGTTGTCCATCAGGGCGGTGAATATCGACAAACTGTGTTTTTTGATCAATATAAGTTTCGTCTCTGGTTACTTTAAATGCTTCCCAGGATTCCACAAAACTATTGATGACACTCACGTGCGAAAAAGTTTGTATATCAAAATCGCCTGCATCAAACCAGCCACCTACAGACATTCCGGGAATACGCTCCAATGGCTTGTACTTGGTATCTGTAGTAGGGCCTTGCTTATAGCCATCAAAGTGTTCATGATTTAAGGGTGCCTGAAGACAATCGTCTAAAAATGGTTTTCCATGCCAAACCCGATAGGCCTCATTTACCTCCATGTGATCCATCTGAACAGGAAACCATACGTCCATCGTAGGATGCCAAATCTTTGAATAAACATCATCTTCAATCTGAAAAGTATTTGTTTTCTGATCTCCATATTGAATATAATACAACCCTTTTTCTTTTACTGCACTAAAATCAAATTGGGCATAATTATACCTAAGATAATTCCCCCAAACCTTCACTGTTGTTTTTAGCTTTTCAACAAATTTCCCGTCCGCACTAAGTTTAAAAACCGATGCTTCATTTAATACTGTATCATTTTTATCAAGTTCTATAACAGCTACTTTCTTCTGGTCTGGCATATACCCCACCTGCGAAAATCCTATTACTGGTTCTCTTTTCCAATTGGGTATCGCATTCGGCTCAACATACCAGCTCATTACTTTTCCTTTTTTGTTTGAAGGAAGAATACTGCGCGCTATAAACCAGCCATTCTGTCCCAGGTTTCTTCCATCAAAAAGCATTACATCCAAATCATCAGACTGAATTTTGACAGTACGTTCCGGATTTTCGGGAGCAAAAATGAAATTCTTACCCGATTCTAAAGGAAGTGTGGCTATAAATTCATTTCTTCCACGATCATCAAATGTGGTATGTCCGGCAAACTGTGGAATTTTTTCAGTTAAAGGTCTAATTTCGGTATTGCTTGCAGGATATCTGGGAAATGTTCCTGCTTTTCCATCTACTAAATAATTACTCTCAACATAAGAAGTAGGTATAAATTCCATATTGAATCCTGCTTTTCCTTCTAATGCTTTTGGAATAGGTTTATCTAATACAACATCAATTACAAATCCTTTTCCTTTTGGTTTTACTATAACTTTAGAATCAAAATTAAATTCCTCATATCGTAGTGCAACTTCAATAGTATTATTTGCCTTGTCCACTTTTCGGCTCATCATTTTCGGAATTAAATCCCATTGTTCAGGGGTATTCTGAAGTCGTATTGCTCCGCCCGTCACCGTTCTGACACCATGATGAATCAATTCTATTCCGGCTGTTTTTTCGTCAAAAAACATTCCGTTGTATTCATTGTTAAAAACCCATACATTCAGTCCCGGAGTTTCGAAATATTCTTTTTCGTTTAATACTAAATTCTGAGAAAAGGAACCATATGACAGGCTAAAAAAGCAAATAAATAATATTACTTTTTTTACTGAATTTATTTTTAAACTGAAAAAAACTTTTGAAACGTTACAAAGTTTACGCATAATTTAGATTTTAATTTATCAACCCAAACAGCTGGTTTTTGCTGATGAATTTTGCTGTACTGTTTACTGTCAGCTCCGTCATCAGCAATTGGTATTGTACGTGTTCAGATCAATGGTTAGTACTTTTGAAACCCTATTTTTTAAATAAAAGTGGTGCTAGTTCCTTAAAGCTTCGGCGCCAGGTTTGAAATTCATGTCCGGTATCTTCAGAAATATAGGAAACCGCATTAAAGTCAGCCGCTTTAAGAGCTGCTACAGCGCTTTTAATTCCATCAGGACGCTCTTTACTGCCGCAACTCAGAAAAATCAGTTTTACTTTTGATTTATCCTTAATATCTTCCGGTTTATAAGTTCCTCCGCTAAGAAGTGCATAATGCGAGAAAACTTCCGGTTTATTAAGGGTTATCGATTTGGTTTCCATTCCACCCATCGATAAACCAGCCATAGCACGGTTAGGCTGATCTTTAAGTGTACGGAAATTTGAATCCACATACGGGATTAATTCTTCAACCATAACCGTCTGAAAAGGTTCTATCTTGAAACTTGCCAAACCGCCATATTTAATTTCATTGGTCATTCCGTAGGTCATTACAATAAGAAAAGGTTTTATTTTATCTTCTGCTATCAAATTATCCATAATCAGATTGACGCGTCCCTGATTGCTCCAGGCCGTTTCATCTTCTCCCCAGCCATGCTGCAAATACAAAACCGGGTACTGTTTCGCTTTGTCTTTATCATAATCTGGTGGCGTATAAACATAAGCTCTGCGAGAGGTATTAGTACTTTTTGAAGGAAAAAGAATCTGCTGTACATTTCCGTGAGGTACGTCTTTCAAGGCATAAAAATCCTGATCATGAGCCGGTATTTCGATGCCACTTTCCCAACGGGTTGAACCGTAAAAATTTAACGCACCCGGATCATTAAAAACGCCACCATCAACCGTAACGTGATAATAATGGAAACCCTCGTCCATTGCTCCTGCTGTGGTACCTCGCCAAAAACCGTCTTCTCCTTTGGCAAGTACGGTTCCACCTTTGGCCCCGCCTAATCCAAGACTCACTACAACCGACTTGGCTTCAGGTGCCGAAATTTGAAATCGGGCATACCCCTGAGAATTGACTTGTGGATATTCCTGTCCGGGCTGATTAACTGTTGAAGGTTTAAAATCTTCGACAACAGCAGGCTGACTGTTTTGTGAAAAACCAGCAAAACCAAACAAAATAAATACTGATAGTATAACAATTAAATACTGTTTCATAGTTTCTATATTTTTAAATTTAATTAACTGATGGCGATATAATCTGATAGTTACCACTAAGATGCATGAGGCTGAAGAGGTACATCAGCCCGTCATAATAAGGATCAAAGTAGCCGTCATCATAAGGTTCTAGTTTTGCCTTCCAAAGCGCGTGAACAAAATCGAGACTTTCTTTATCAGGATTAACTAATGATGCCGTAGCTGCTGTTCCAACCAATCCGATGGAATGTCTTAGCTTTTTGACCGGACCCGCCTGCAGAATAAAATCAGGTGTAGAACCATCCAGATTGTATTGATCGACAAAAGTCTCTAAACCTTTAGATCTAAGAAACTTTTGAAATCTTTTTGCATAATCTTCCTGCCATTGTTTGTCTTTTCCGTACCAGGTATAATCCATCGCAATATTCATAGGAACGCGCCAGGAATCGTAACGAAATCCTCCCGGCATCCAGGGTGTGGGATGCGGTTCTCCGGTAAATTCGGTATAATCTGAATTTAAAGCGGTTACAGGATGAGTGGCTTTATGCAGAAATTGACGGGAAACATCGGCACATTCTCTATAAAATTGTTCGTGGCCATCTTTGGCATATAAAGCCCATATTTCGTAAAAGGCAGGAACATGATAAGAAGGATCTGTCCAGTTATAGCCGCCACCTTCCGGCACGAAAGAGATCTGCTTATGCTCGGTATTGATAATATTATGTACGTTACCGGTACCGTCTTTTTTCCACATCGCATCCAATATTCTTCTTGCTTCCTTATAATAATCTATGCCGGTTTCGTTGCCCCATTTATTAGAAGCGAAAAGCAAACTGGTGATATAATACAGTTCCCCATCTGAAGCTGAGCCTGCTGAGTTTTGTTTTTTGGTTTGAGGATTTACACTCCAGGCGAAATAGCCTTCTCTTGGTCCGTCCTGATGCTGCATGTATTTTACAGACCATCGCCACAAACGATCAAATACTTCTTTTTTATTAAACTGAACAGCAACCATCATCCCGTACGACATTCCTTCGGTACGGGCGTCTTTATTTTTTACATCCGAAACATATCCTAAAGAATCACCTTCCTCAAAATATACTTTGTCCGGTCCTTCAAAAACATCATAATAGGCTTTGGCTACTTTTTGGTCTATTTCTGTCTGACTATAACCTGCTTCTTTAAAAAGATTGCGATATTGAGGTCTATTAGAGGTTGATTTTTCTATTTTCTTTTTGCTTTGACTAAAAGATGTAACAGGCAAAATCAATCCTAAAAACAATATCAAAACGGAGATTTTACTCCAGTTTTTACTTCTAAAACTTTTATTTTCAATCATATTTTTTCTTTTTTTTTAAAATTTTAATATTTAATGTGAAACCAATCAAAATCAACATATCCACTTGTGTTTTTTGTCGCATAATTGAATAATCCAAAACGATATCCCATAAAATGCGGAAGAGTATATTTCATTTTTAAAGTTTTGCCTATCGTGTTCCAAACTTTTCCATCTAAACTATAGAAGAAATTTGCTTCGTCTTTTTTATTGGTAAAATCACAATCAATTTTGAAATAAACCTGATTTTGTTCTAAAGGAATCTGCTGTACTTCTACAGCTATATCTTTTTCCGTATGAACCATTACTACTGATTTTTTGTCCTTTTCCATTTTCACGCCTACCCAACCATATTCTTTTTGTAAAGCTGCTAATCCGGCAAAATCGCCTTCTTTCATTTTAGAAATATCCAGAGCTACAGAAGCTGAGCTCGTTGGACCTATAGTGCGTTGTGTAAGGGTATTTCTGGCTAAAAGAAAATCAGTGTCAATTCTTCCGGTTTTAAGACGCAGGAATCCTTTTCTTTCTTTTAAAGACCAAAGAGTATTTTCCGGATTATGGTTCCATTGCCACACTAAGGGTAAAGCCTGTTCTCCTTTTTTGCGATTGAATTCATCCGAAGCAACCAAATTAGGAATTAATCCTTCGCTTGGCGGCAAATCTAACGTTTCCGGAACTTTTCCGTTCTCTCCCAATATGGGCCAACCGTCTCGCCATGTTACAGGAACTAAATACGGAATTCTGCCCACAGCTCCATAATCACGAAAAAGATAGGAAAACCAGCGTCCATCCGGAGTATCGATAAGTCCTCCCTGAGCAACGCCCAAATCCTGCAGGCCAATTTTTCCTTCCCAGGGACCATCGATACTATCTGCCCTGTGTATGATAACAGTTCGCATTCCGTCTTTGGGCCAGCAAATATTAAACAAATAATATTTTCCTTTAATTTTGAATAATTGAGAACCTTCGGCACCTAACATGATATTATTTCCGGCTGGTGCACTGGCGTTCTCTATGAGGACTTTCTCCGGAACTTCTGTTTTAACTCCCGTAAGTGCTTCATTTAGTTCTACTATTTTGATTTTACCGGCACCATAGACTAAATAAGCCTTTCCATCATCATCAAAAAACAGCGAATGATCGTGATAGGATGGCTTAAAAGAAACCTTTTCCCAATTTCCTTTTTCGATATCTTTTGTTTTAAAAATATAGGTCTCTCCAGTTGTTTGAGCAAAAGTGGTGACATAATACATCCCGTTGTGAAAACGCAAACTACTCGCCCATGAACCTCTTCCGTATGTGCTTTTTCCTTCCGTCAGATTTAATTCAGGCATATCTGCCAATGTATCGTAGGCATAATTAATGAGTTTCCAGTTTACCAAATCTGTCGATTTCATAATTGGAACACCAGGATTCATGTGCATGGTGGTACTGCTCATATAATAATTCTGACCTACTCTGATGATAGCCATATCAGGAACATCAGCAAAAATTAACGGATTTTGAGCTTTTTTTTCCTGTGCAAAAAGTACCATTTGCGTAACTAAAATTAAAAAAGCGAAAATGTGATGAACTCTTCTTTTCATACTTTGGTTTGTTGTAATTATTGGGGACTATTTATAAATTGATTCTAATTCACTAAAATTCAACTTTTATCAATCCGACTTTTTAGCGTTACTTTTTTGCTATTATTGCAAATTGTTTCCGGTTCAGAAATTATACTTTAATAATTAAATTTTGTTTATGGAGTAACTAAAAAGCCAAAAGAGATTAAGCTTTCGGCTTTTAATTAAAAAAACTAACACTTAAACTTAATTAAAGACTCAAAATCTTATTACATTTTAATTGTGGGGCAATTTCTTAAAATTTAATAAGTGTAATTATTACAAATATAAATAAAAATCAGAAGCACACAACCGGTTGCTTTTAAATATTTTATTAATTATTAAAAAATACTACTTTAAAAAAACATTTACTATTTAAAAAATACTATTTGAATGAATATTCAATATTTACTTGAAGCGTTTGAGGTGAAAAATTATAAAATTAAAAGGGTTAATTCTATTTTATTAGAAAACTCATAAAAGTGAAAAAAAATGAAATTTAAAGTAAAAATAC
Organism: Flavobacterium hydrocarbonoxydans; assembly: GCF_009789235.1. Lineage (GTDB taxonomy): Bacteria > Bacteroidota > Bacteroidia > Flavobacteriales > Flavobacteriaceae > Flavobacterium > Flavobacterium hydrocarbonoxydans. The sequence goes on from NZ_WSTB01000001.1 coordinate 414,535, forward strand.
ACTAAATCTATACTATTCAAGAGTTTGCTTTTAAAAGAAAACAAACCCATTGTGTTTAATTAATAAAAATTTAATTAAACACATAGAAAACATAGATTTTATGATTTTGAAAAAAAAGTAAATCAAAAAGAAACTCGTTTCTTCACACATAGCTATGTGTTTTTATACAAGTGAAACGCCTTTTTTGACTTCAATAAGCTATGTTTCTATGTGTTAAAATAATTTCACCCAACGGGTTAAAACAAACTATTATGTATTTAAAAGTCCAAAGTCTGAATTTAGCAGCCTGAAAGCCTGCAAGCTTAGTGTTTTATTAACCACAAATTTACACAAATTAATTTGCGGGAATTTGTGTAATTTGTGGCAAAATATTTTTAATAGTTGAAAGCCAAATACACTAAAGTACAAAGTTTTAACTATTTCAAAAACCAATAAAAAAGCAGTCAATACACAACTGATTGTTTATAATCTAAAAAAAAAGTCTTACAAGCCGTTTTTTATTTTGTTAACTGCCACAACAACCTCTTTTTCAGGCATTTTACAGGCGTTATTAACGCAAATATAAATATAGGTTTCATTGTCAACAAAACGATTTTCCAAAATAGGAAGTTTACTTTCTTTTGTCGCTCCAGAGGTCAGAATGTTCGGCAAATAGTAACTTTGCAGCTGACTCGTTTTTGCAAGAGCCTCTTTTCCAGAAATGGCAACTTCAAAATAATCATCGGTATAATTAAGCATTAAATTCAGCCAGTTGTAATATTCTATTGGTGATTGCAAGGCATCTGCTTTTACATTGTTCAACATTTTTTGAGCAATTTTGGCATAGCTTTCATTTGAATAATAATGTCCTAACAAAAATAAATTATGCGCCATAATCGAATTCGAACCCGGAATGACATTGTCTGTAATTTCCATTTTTCTGGCGATTAAATTAGCCGAAGTATTCGATGTAAAATAAAATAAATTAGATTTTTTATCCCAAAAATGATTCAGCGTATAAGCTGTTAACTCTTTGGCTTTGTTGAGCCATTTTTCGTCAAGTGTCATTTGATATACTGCAATAAACGCATCTATAACAGTTGCATAATCTTCAGAAAAACCAGCAATACTGCTCTTTCCTTCTTTATAACTGTGATATAAACTTCCGTCTTTTTGAAGCTGATTGGTCAGAATAAAATTTGCATTTTTCAAAGCAATTTCTTTATAATGCGGATTTTTGAATGCACGATAGGCACTTACATAACCCTTTATCATCAGGGCATTCCATGACGTTAGGGTTTTATCGTCTAAATGAGGTCTTGGTCTTTTATTTCTAGCTTTCAAAAGAATTTGCTTCCAGCTTTTCACTTTAGCATCTAAAGCGGTTAAAGTCATTTTGTTTTGAAGCGCAAAGTCTTTATCTGATTGCGTTTTATATAAAACATAGTTTCCGTTTTCCCATAAACCTATTTCATTGATATTAAAATAATCCTGAAAAAGACGAAAATCAGATTTTAATAACGATTGCAGCTCTTCTTTTTCCCAAACATAATACGTACCTTCTTCGAGTTTTTTTGCTTTATTTTTACTATCGGCATCCAAAGAAGAATAAAAGGCACCATTAGCAGCCATCAGTTCATTTTCTACAAAACTGAGTGTTTCTACCACTGTTTTTTTATACAGTTCGTTTTTGGTTGCCAAATACGCATCAGCATACAAACTCACTAATTGCGCATTGTCGTAAAGCATTTTTTCGAAATGAGGAATGTGCCATTTTGCATCTACTGTATATCTCGAAAAACCACCACCAATAGGGTCGTAAATTCCGCCATTGGCCATATTGGTCAGTGTGGTCTGCACATAGTCCTGCATCGTTTTATCCTTGTTTTGAATACTGTAACGAAGTAGAAAATTAAGGGATTTTGGCATAGGAAATTTGGTTTCGCCTACTAAGCCGCCTTCTTTAAAATCCCATTGGTTTTGCCATAATTTTACGCCCTCATGAAGTTCCGAATTTTTAAAATCGGCCTCACTATTATTGACTGTAACCAACTGCGATTTCCGAATTCCTTTTACCAATTCATCGGCATATTCGCTGGCTTTTTTGGGATTGTTCTTATAGAGAGTAGAGAGTTCAGTTAACGCTTTTGTCCATTCCTCTTTGGTAAAATAAGTACCTCCAAAAATAGGACGCCCATCAGGAAGCGCAATGCAGTTTAACGGCCATCCACCTTTTCCTGTCATCATTTGCACGGCATCCATATAAATCTGGTCAATATCCGGACGCTCTTCCCGATCTACTTTTATACTGATAAAGTTATCATTCATTAATTTGGCAACCGAATCGTTTTCAAAACTTTCTTCTTCCATGACATGGCACCAATGGCAGGCAGAATAGCCCACAGAAATAATAATAAGTTTGTTTTCAGCTTTTGCCTTATCTAAGGTTTCCTGATTCCAGGCTTTCCAATCTACAGGATTATGCGCATGCTGCAAAAGATACGGACTTGTTGCGTTAATTAAATCATTAGTATATTTGTGATATTCATTCTTATCCTGTTTTTTATTACAGCTTACACACAAAAATAAAATGATTAATAATCGATAAATAATACGCATAATGATAAAATGAAATGTGAAAAAAACGGATGGAATTTTTGAATTATATTTAAAAAATCATACGCTAAAATAACAATTTATATTTAATAGATTTAATACAATTAAATTATGCTTCAAATCTACCATTAAAGGCTTCAAAAGTGACAATCATATTTCAACTTTCAAGTTAATTTTACTATTCACATTTAATAAAAAATTTAAAAAAGAAGTGTTCGTTTTGGATAAATAGCTTTCTAATAATTTTACCAACACTTTGCATAAGAACTCTAAAAAAGCAATTCGTATATCTATGAGTAATACATCGCAAAAGCTTTCTGTGCTGGAAAAAATAGGCTATGGTTTAGGTGATTTCGCAGCAAATTTGATTTTTCAGACCTTGCTGACTTTTTTAGCTTTTTTTTATACAGATGTTTATAAAATTCCGGCCGGGACTGCAAGTGTTATTATCTTTATTGGAGGTTTTGTGGGAGCTTTTTTTAATATCTTTATGGGAATTATTGCTGATCGTACGCATACCCGATGGGGCAAATTCAGACCCTGGATTTTATGGACAGCATTACCCTTTGGAATTGCTTCAATTCTTTCTTTTCTAACTCCGGATTTTGGAGAAAAAGGCAAAATAATCTACACCCTGTTGACCTATTTTTTTTTAGTACTGATTTATTCTGCAAACAATTTGCCTTATGTAGCGTTAAGCGGTGTTTTGACAGGTGATATGAAAGAAAGAAATAGTCTTTCCTCCTATCGCTTTGTAGCCGTTATGATTGCCCAATTTATAATTCAGTCGCTTTTATTGCCGTTGGTTTTAATTTTAGGAAACGGAGATAAAGCTGTTGGTTTTAAAAATACGATGATCTTATTTGCTATCATAGGGGTGGTTTGTTTATTAATTGCTTTTTTTACTACCAAAGAAAGAATCCTGCCCGCAAAAAATCAGGAATCTTCTGTGAAACAGGATTTTATAGATTTGTCTAAAAACGGTCCCTGGCTGGTTATGGTACTGGTAACCATACTGGTATTTGTAACCTTGTCACTAAAAGGCGGTATGTATGTTTTTTATTTTAAATACTACTTAGACCCGGTGGCACAAACTGTTTTTCTGAATGATATTGGTTTTACTGCTTTTACAGAAAAACTGAATAACTCACTGATTTCAATGGGATTAGTTGATTTTCAGTGGCCAAAAGATGTTCCTACTTCTGCCTTTAGTCTTTTTAATGCAGGAGGTATTCTTTTTATGATTTTTGGAATTATATTCTCAAAATCACTCGCAGATTACTTTGGAAAAAGAAATATTTACATCACTTTTATATTTTTATCTGCTGTGAGCTTACTGCTTTTTAATTTATACAGCAGAACAGCTATTACAATTGTGTTTTTGACACAGTTACTTCATGGTTTTATTTACGGCGTTACCATTCCGTTATTATGGGCTATGATTGCGGATGTGGCGGATTACAGCGAATGGAAAAACCACCGAAGAGCAACCGCTACCGTTTTTTCGGCAATGCTTGTGGGACTTAAAATAGGAATCAGTATTGGAGGAGCTTTGGGTGCTGCTTTTTTATCTAAATATGGTTATGTAGCCGAAGAAGCTAATCAGGTTCCAGCTGCCGTAGAAGGCATCAAACTATCGGTAAGTATCTATCCGGGGTTTATATTTATTATAAGTGCCGTCCTATTGTGTTTTTATGTTATAGATAAAAAAATGGAAATTCAGATTGAAAATGATTTGAAAGAAAGAAGAGAAAATTAAAACACGATAATCTTATAGAATACCCTTTTTTAATTTTCTCTTCTTAAATTTTCTCAATTCCAATTATTGCACATTAATCGTCAAACTACTCACCACATTTTGGACAGAAGTTGCGGTATAAAGTACATATTCCCCTGGTTCTATTTTCCAGCTGGACGTTTTCTCGTCGTAAAAAGCCAGGTCTTTTACTTTCACTTTTAAATCAACCGTTTTTTGTTCTCCTGGTTTCAGGAATATTTTATCAAATGCTTTTAATTCTTTTTTGGGTCTTATCACTGATGAAGTGGTCTGACCTACATACAATTGAACGACCTCTGCTCCATCCGTTTTACCGGTATTCTTTATATCAAATTTGACCGTTATCTCCTCATTGGTACCATAACTTTTTTTATCAGATGTAACATTGGTAATTCCAAAAGTAGTGTAAGACATCCCGTAACCAAAAGCATATTGAGGCTCAATTCCTTTAGTATCAAACCAGCGGTATCCTACCAAAATATCTTCGTCATAATTCACCTTCAAATCATGTCCGGGATATACACCTAAAGCATGTGCAGGTGATTGGCTTAAAGTAACCGGAATCGTAAAAGGCAATTTTCCTGATGGAAATTCTTTACCGCTCAGTACATCCACAACGGCATTACCGGCTTCCATTCCGCCATACCATCCCCAAACCAGAGCAGGAACACGAGAGGATATACCCGCTAACTCAAGTGGAGAACCAGCAATAATCACGACTATTGTTTTAGGATTTGCTTTGGCAACTTCCTGAATCAATGTTTCTTGTCCGTACGGCAAACGCATGTGCAGTCTGTCGAATGACTCCGAATCAAAATCATGATTCAAACCGGCAAAAACAATCGCTACATCCGATTTTTTAGCCTGAGCCACTGCTTCATCGATTAATTTCCAATCAACCTTGTCCGTGTTTAATTGCCCGTTGCTGCTTCTTTCTACCACATGAGATTGTTTTTCATACCCTTGTGCAAAATTGATCTGCATAGATTTTCCATATTTTGCCGTCATAGCCTGAAGTGGTGTTACCTCATATAACGTTTTAATTTCGGAACTAAATCCGCCTCCACAATGTGTACGGGTCGCATTATCACCAATAATCGCGACAGATTTAATAGCATTCATGTTTAATGGTAAAATTTGATGGTCGTTTTTCAATAAAACAACAGCTTCAACAGCAGAACGATATGCGGCTTCCTGGTGTTCTTTAGTATTCAAAGAGCCGGTTTTTCTTCCTTTAGGATCTAATACTTTCGTTTTGATCATCACTCTTAGAATGTTTGCCACTTTTTCGTTTACAATACTTTCGCTAACGCGTCCTTCTTTAACCGCTTTAATCAATGGATCTGCAAAATACCAGTCGTTATAATTTGCCTTTTCGGTTCCCATTTCTAAATCTAAACCAGCCAAAGCCGCTTTTTCTGTACTGTGAACAGCATCCCAGTCTGACATATAAACGCCTTTAAAATTAAACTCATTGCGCAAAATAGTGCGACCTAAATAATCATTTTCGGTACAATATTCGCCTCTAAATTTATTATAAGCTCCCATAACGCCCAATGCTCCTGCATCGACTATCGAAGATTTAAAACCCGGTAAATAAATTTCGCGTAAAGCTCGTTCGCTCATATTTACATCTACAACAAAACGGTTTTCCTCCTGATTATTAGCCACAAAATGTTTTACACAAGCGGCAACATCCTGGCTTTGCAAAGCTTCTATATAATGTATAGAAAGCTGCGAAATAAGAAATGGATCTTCGCTTAGATACTCAAAATTTCTTCCACAAAGTGGAGAACGAATAATGTTGATTCCAGGTCCCAGCAAAACGTCTTTTTTACGAAAACGGGCTTCTTCGCCTAAAACAATTCCACGTTGTTTAGCCAGTTCCAGATTCCAGCTTGCCGCCATAGCAGTTCCGGTAGGAAAACAGGTCGAAGAGTCGTTAGTCTGTCCGGTATATTTCCAGTCATGACGGTTCATTTCGGCACGAACGCCGTGTGGACCATCGGATAAAGCCCATTCTGGGATTCCAAGATGTTTTATTTCCGAAGTATAAAATTTAGAATTTCCATGAAGCATCCCTACTTTTTCTTTCAAAGTCATTTTTTTTATCAACTGCTGAATTCTCTTTTCTGTCGCAACATCTGTTTGCGAAAAAGAATTTTGAAATACTAATAAAAACAGCATAATAGCTTTGAAATGTAGTCTCATTTTAAATGTTTTTTTGGATTCTGTTAAGTAATTTTTTTTAAATATTAAAGAGAAAATAAGTTCTGCGATAATCTTCCAAAAATAGACGAATAACCAGCTAAAGTCTGACACAAATCGAGCATTTTATAGCATAAATGATGCAAAATGGAGTCAGAAAAAACATGGCCCGCAGAGGAAACTGATTTTAACGGATTGACACTGATTGTGTTTTATAAAAAGCGATGAAAAAATCCGTTTTTACCTGTTCAATCAGTGTTATCTGTGGGCTATATCTTTTTTTAAGGATTTGGTTCTATTAATTTATTTACCGCTATTTCCCCGCTTGGTATGGGCCAAATATAATTACTGCTCGTAGGCAATACCAAAGGTGCTGTCCCGATAGAACCTTTTTTAGCCGGCAGTGTTTGTACTTTTCGCTGCAAATCCATCAAACGAAAACCTTCGCCTAAAAGCTCAATATCTCTTTCTTTTTGTATGGTTGCAATTAGAGCCTCTTTGGTCGAAATCTCATCTTCCGGGAAAACATAATTTGGGTCTGAACGATTTCTTACTGCTTTTAATAATTCCGTTGCCATAAGCAAATCATCCATATTCGCAGAGGCTTCGGCATAATTCAGCACTATTTCGGAATAGCGAATTACCGGCACATAATCTCTAAAAGGTGCTGTTGTAATACTAAATTTCTTTAATACTTTTTGATTGGCTGCACTTGTACCAATAAGGCTGGAGCGTGCATCTGTAGCTGAATTAAGAGCAGGATCACTAACGATTCCTTCGGCAGCTAAAAAAATAATGGGCTGTGCCAGATAATTATAAGCCAGTGCGTATTGGGCTGAAGGTGTTTCGGTGGTAGAATTTGCAAAAGGAATAGAAAAAACAGCTTCGGTTCCGGTATAACTTCCTCCAAAAATAGCCGCAAAATTAGGCTCTAATTTTTGAACCAGATTTCCTTCTGAATACTGAAACGGCAGGGTAGCTGAAACGATTTTTTCAGATTCAGAAATTACTTTTTCAAATTGATTCTGCACTAATAAAACCCTCGTTTTTAATGCAATTGCGGTACATTTTTTAGCTCTGGACGCATTCAGTAATGGTGTTGCGTAACTTACTGGTAAATCTATTTCGGCTTCATCCAAATCTTTTAAAATCTGATTGTAAACCAATTCGACAGTACTTCGAGCCAAATCATTATTTCCTGAAGTCGTAATGGGTGTTAATCGCAGCGGCAAACCCAAAGCATTTTTATCCTGATTATACGGTTTTGCATAGGTCTGGATCAAACTAAAATAACAAAAAGCACGAATAAATTTGGCCTCGGCAATGTAGTTTTTAGCCAGTTCTTCTGAAATTACGGTCGTTTCATTCATTTTACTAATCAAAATATTAGCAGCATTAATAGCAGTGTATCCTACCGACCACACACTGTTGACAAAATCATTGGTTGAGGCCACATTTTGGTTCCATACTGCGGATCCAGTTGCTGCATTTCCGTCATTTTGACCAAATTGATCTGCACGCTGTTCATTAAAAACAATAAATCTTCCGCCATAAAAACTTTGATTTTGCAATTGTTTGTACAGGTTATTGGTTTGTGCCAAAATTTTTTCGGGCGTACTAAAAGCAATCGATTCAGGAATACTCGTTTCCGGCTGCGTATCTAATAAATCGTCATTACAAGCTGTTGTAAACATGAGCATAAAACAACTCATTAAAATATATTTTTTCATTTTGTGTGTTTTTAATTAAAATCCAACATTTAAACCCAAAGTATAAACCTGCGCATTGGGCGGAACATTTTGATCTTTTCCTGAATTAATAGAGTTTCCGTTGATCGAAACTTCCGGGTCAGAACCTCTATATTTCGTAAAAGTGTACAGGTTATTTCCTTGTACATACACATAAACAGAACTGAACGTATTTTTTAGAAAAGAAAGATTCATTGGTACATTATATCCCAAAGACACATTTTTGAATTTTACAAAAGAGCCATCCTCAACTTTTGAAGTACTGGAAAATGAAAATCCTGCCGAAACATTGTCGCCATAATATAACTTCTGAATATCTGTAATCTGCCCCGGAGTTGTCCATCTGTTTTTGATAAATTCTCCGTTATTAAAATAACGCTGATCAGAATTGGTGGCACGCGTTCCGTTATACAGTTTGTTTCCTTGTGCAAAAGTTAGATTTACTCCTAAAACAAAATTTTTATAACTAAAAGTGTTATTTAATCCTCCAAATATTTTTGGCAACGATGGTCCTTGTATAACGCCATCTTTATAATTATCAATTGCCGGAGCTCCGGTACCATCCAGATAGGTCCATTTTGGTGAACCAATATGATTGTACTGTACTTCTTTTCCTTCGCTGTTTATAAAAATCATTTGGCCGTTGTCTGGATTTACACCTTTGTTTGGCACGGCAAAAACAGATCCTATAGAATAGCCAACCCGGGTCATATTTTGTACGCCAAATACACTAGGCACAAAAACATCACTCGCTAATGAGGTAACTTTGTTTTTAAGGGTTGAAAGATTCAGATTGACATTCCAATTGAAATTTCGGGTAGTAACTGCAAGCGCATTTATCCCAATTTCGTAACCGGTATTGTACATGCCGCCCACATTTTCGTTGATATAATTATTCGGAATTCCTGCTGAGAGTGCTTGTGGCGTTTTTAGAATCAAATCTTTAATTTTGTTATTGAAATAATCAAACTCAACAGCAATACGGTTGTTCAGTATGGCAAAATTCATCCCCAAATCAAGTTTTGAACTGGTCTCCCATTTTAGATTAGGATTTGCAGTCTGAGAATATCCTAAGGTTGGTGCGCCGCCATAAGTCGATGAATTATAGGTTCCGATGGAAGGATAATTGCCTATTTCGCTATTCCCTACAATACCATAACTGGCTCTCAATTTTAAACTATTCAGAAAACCATTTATTTTTGAATCTTTTAAAAAGGATTCTTCCATCAGGTTCCAGCTTACAGAACCACCTCCAAAATTTCCATATTTGTTTCCTTCGGATAAAGCCGATAAACCGTCAATTCTGTAATTTAAAGTCAGGAAATATTTGTTTTTAAAATTGTAATTAAGATTGGTGAAATAAGATATTAATCCATTTTCTGAAAGTTCATTGCCTATAGGCGAGATATTAGCATAACTTCCCTGGTAATTTTTATAATAAGAGTCCGTGACATTACTTTGAGAAGCTCCCCAGCTATCTACAGTGGTTTTAATCCTTTCGTAACCCGCAAGAATTACAAAATTATGGTTTTCGTTAAAAGAATCTTTATAAGTAATGGTATTCGTCCAGTCTGTTCTTGATAAATCTGATGCAATATTGGTAGCGACTCCATTGTAAGCTGCTCCACCTCCGTGAATTGGATTCAAAAATAATTTGTTTTCAAGCCCGATCGTATTCATTCCGAAACTGGATTTGAAAACTATTTTTTTGGTTAAAGCAAACTCTCCGTATATATTTCCTAAAAATGATTTACTGATTGAAGTCGTTAAATCAAGGTTCTGAACCATCGCTAAATTGTAAGCATTAATAGTACCAATAATCGATGGAATATTAGCGCCATATCCTACGCTTATTCCGTTTTGAATACTGTAGGAACCATCCGGATTGTAAACGGGAACATTTGGCGGCAGTACATAGGTCATTCTTCCCAGAGGTTCATTTGTAATATACTCGGTATTATAGGTTGAAGAAGACAGCGTATTACCCGCTACTGCGCCAGTGTTAGGCCCAACATTTTTTGCCCTGCTGTACGACACATTAACCCCGGCTTTAATAAAACTATTCACCTGATGGCTCAGGTTTAATCGTGTGCTATAATTTTGAAACGTGTTGTTTTTTATAAAACTATTCTGATTGGTATAATCTACCGAAAAATAATACTGAGTCGTTTCATTGGCACCAGAAATATTAAGATTATGGTTGCTAGAAAAACCCGGTTCGTAGGCTACATCGTACCAATTTGTATCTACAGTGCTTCCGTCAGGATTCTTGGCCAGAAAAAAACCAGGTGCCTTTCCGGCATTCACCAAAGCTTCATTTTTTATCATGGTATAATCTTCGGCATTTAATAATTTAGGCAGATTATAAGGCGTACTTCGGCTGAACCAATTGTTGTAATTGAATCTGGTTTTGCCCATTTTACCTTTTTTGGTCGTAATTACCATGACACCATTAGCTGCTCTTGAACCATATATGGCTGCGGCCGAAGCATCTTTGAGTACATCAATCGACTCAATATCATTAGGATTAATTCCGGAAAGCGGGTTGTTCCCCACAAAACCACCTAATGAACCCGTAAAAACTGCCACACCATCTACTACAATTAAAGGAAAAAGCCCTGAGGTAATGGTATTCAAGCCCCGAACCCGCATCACTGGCGTATTGTTTAATACACTTGTAGATTGAATAACATCGATTCCGGTTCCCTGTCCTCCTAATAACTGATCGAAACTGGTCGTAGGACGGTTCTCTAATTGTTTAGCCGAAACTCTGGAAACAGAACCTGAAAACTCCGATTTTTTTTGAGACAAATAACCGCTCGAAATTAGCACTTCATCTAATTGATTCGAATTGTCCTGCAGTATAACAGTAATGCTTTTATTGGATTTTATAACCAAATTCTGAGTCACATATCCCAGCGAAGTAACGGTTATAGCGATTGGATATTTAGCTTTTGTAACCAAAGAAAAATAGCCATTTTCGTCGGTAAGTACCGTTTCATTGGTTTCTGTAATCTGCACTGTTGAAGCCACTAATGCTTCTTTATTAGTACCGATAATTTGTCCCTCGATAGTATTGTTTTGTCCAAAAAAAGACCACGAAACCAAGAGAAAAAACAACATCGTAAGCCGATGACCCTTTTTTAGTATATCTAAAAAACGGTTTATATATTTTTGTTTCATTTTTTTTGATTGTATAGCGTAGCCCAAACCAGAACATGATGCTGTCCTGGTTTAAACTACTGTATTTTAACTGATTGTTTTTTTGAAAATGAATTTAAAACATAATCAAAATGAAGAATTTAATGGATTTTGACACTTTGCAAAAACGAATTATTTTTAGTGACCAAAAGATAGGTTTTCCCTTTTACATTGATTTTCTCCATGCTTTTAACATCTCCCGGAGTAAAAAATCCACTATCAATTGCTGAAACCGATTTGAATTTTCCTTTGCCATCTCCTTTTAAAAACAATCCGTGACCGGCATCATTTCTAGGCGTTTCTACTTCAGAATTGTACATGTTTCCACTTATCAAAACATCCAGTTTGCCATCGTGATCGTAATCCTCAACCATAATTTGATTGATACAAGTTAGCTGAGCTTCAACAGGCAGTTCGTGAATGACAAATTTGCCGTTTTTATTTTCTAAATAAATACTGGCAAAAGATTTCACTTTGTAATGTAAAGCTTCTTTAAGTGATTTCTCCGTATAAACATCAACTAGAGTTGCTTGTGAAAAACTTTCGTAATCTTTGAATTTCTTCTTGATATTGGGAATCTGCTGAGACGAACAGCCACGACCACGCACCGGATACTGTTTGCCGTCATTGTAGTAACTCAGTACAATATCCTTGTGTTTATCATTATCAAAATCTTTTACGAAAATATCAAAGGTTTCGTCTGGAGTGGCTTTGTATTTGTAATTCAAACCATTGTTCCCAACGATATAATCCATGTCGCCATCTTTATCAAAATCGCCTTGCTGAATACTCCACCACCAGCCGGTCGTGTCATCTGAAAGTCCCATTTGTCTGGTTACTTCGTTGAAGCCTGACTTGGTGTTTTCAAAAATTCTAATAGGCATCCATTCGCCTACAATAATGATATCATCTAATTTGTCGTTATTAAAATCCGTAATAACTGCGCTGGTAGCCATTCCTAAATTGATAAATTCTTTAGGTGCTTTTTTAGAAATTTCAAATTTTGGCAATCCCGCAGTGCTGATATTGTGCAGTAAATACGTGGTTGTAGGTGACGGATATTGTCCCGGAACCTGTCTTCCTAATACCAAAAGATCTTTTTTTCCATCTTTATCATAGTCAATTGGATATACTTTTGAGCCGCTGGTTAGCATTCTTGGTAAGACTCCATTTGGCGCTTTTGTAAAATCACCTTTCCCGTTATTGAGGTACAATCTGTCTTGCAATTTTGCGTCATTAATCAAAAATTCGTAACCGCCGCTCACTACATACAAATCATTATCGCCGTCATTATCGGCATCAAAAATCAAAGCTCCTGTATCTTCACTGGCTTTATCATTTTCGAGTGCCTGACTGTTTTTTTCTGCAAAACCTGTTTTAGACTGCAAAAAGATTTTTCCTGAATAAGTAGCAGCTCCTCCAATGAAATAATCTTCAAGACCGTCTTTATTTAGATCTCCTACGGCAATCGCTGGCCCAAAAGAAGACATTTTATGTGGTAATAAAACCTGGTCTTTAAAATCATCATAAGGGTTTTCTTCATGTTTAAAAACTGGAAAAACACTATTTTCAGTTGAAAATAAAGGCGCTTTTACCGCTTTTTTTACTAGTATTTCTTCTTTGGCATCCTGTTCTTTAAAGGTGATGGTCTGGTTGGCTTTGACATTCGACATTTTCTGTACCTTACCGTTCGTCCAGACAACTTTTACCTCATCGATTGAATTTTCTTTGGCTAAGCCAAAATGCAAATTAGGAGCCACCGAGGATTGAAACCCTCTTGTCATGGTAAGTTCCTGCATTTGGGTTCCTTTTTTGGTTCTGATGTAAACACGATTCCCTAAACCATAAGTATTTTTGGAACTTCCTTTAAAATTTATTTTGATGTAATTATTGATTTCAGAACTTGAATTTTCGAAAACTGAAGCAAAATCATCGATGTTATTAACTACCAAATCTAAATCGCCATCGTTATCTAAATCCGCATACGCCACACCATTTGAAAAACCTTTATATTCGATGCCCCATTTTTTATTTGCATGTTCAAAATTCAAGTTTCCATTGTTCTGAAACATGAAATTATCTATTTTCTCTGAAGGAATTTCCTGTGATTTTTTAAGTAAATCTTTTGGTTTTAAATTCAAAGACTCCAGACTGTTAAAGAAATCGTTATTATTAATTTCTCTTCGGGTTCCATTGGTTACAAATAAATCTTTATTACCATCATTATCAAAATCAGCAAATAAAGGCCCCCAGCTCCAGTCTGTCGAAGATGTTCCTGTAATACGGGATACATTGCCAAAATGTGGAATCCCGTTCTCGTTGACTCCTGTATTAAGCTGCATACAATTATGCATGTACTGATAATTAAAACCAGCATCTACAACATCCCAAAAAAGTTTCGGGTTCATGCTGGACATATTCGCTTTTTTACGACGATTGTCCTTGGCATCCATATCTACCTGAAAAATATCCAAATTTCCATCATTATTGAAATCCGAAATATCGACACCCATTCCGTAAAAAGAATTATGTGCTGTAGCCTCTTTTACGACTTCCTTAAAAGTGCCATCCTGATTGTTGATGTACATGAAATCCGGCGAATTAAAATCATTTGAAACATAAATATCCGGCCAGCTGTCGTTGTTTAAATCTCCAATTGTTGCACTTAATGATAAGCCGTAAGCCATTACACCTGCTTCTTTAGAAACATTGGTAAAATGACCTCCCTCATTTCGGTACAAATGTCCTGATTCATGGTCTTTGACATGCAACATCATTTGTACATAATCGCCTGTTGCCGAATTGAATTTTGTGGGTGGATAATTGGCTACAAATAAATCGAGATCACCATCTTTATCATAATCAAAAAAAGTTCCCTGAACACTGTTCCCGACATCATCAATACCGTATTCTTTTGCTTTTTCTGTAAATGTTCCGTTGCCATTATTGATATACAACTGATTGTTTTTTGGACCAAATTTTCCGCTTACACTACAATAAATATCCAAAAAACCATCACCATTTACATCTGCCATCGTTACTCCGTTATACCAACGGTTATCCCCTCCGACACCAGCTTTTTGCGTAATATCTTCAAATTTTAGATTTCCTTTGTTCAGATATAATTTATTCGAAACCTGATTACCTGTAAAGAAAATATCTTCCAGACCATCATTATTAATGTCTCCTGTTGCAACTCCACCTCCTAAATAAATATAATTATAAGTGAAGTAATTCAGGGAATCATTTTCAGTCAGATTATTACTGAAATCAATCCCCGTATCAGAATGATCTAAAGTTTTAAAAATCTTTTGATCTGAATCTTTACCCGAACAGCCTGCCAGCAATATTATGCCTATCAGACTAAAAAAAACGGCTTTTCTTTTTATATTTTTCATTTTTTATAATGCTATAAAATTTATATTTCATTTATCAACGTTCTAAGACTATCTATTAGTAAATCTTAGCTTTTGCAAAAAATAGTTTTACATACAAACAGGCGATTTTATACCTGCAGTCGAAAAAACAGTTTTTTTGATATTTACTTTCGTAAAAGTTTTTTCTCCCTCAATAATTTTAATGTATTGGTTGGGCTGTATGTTTTTAAATACTTCTTTCTTCTGACTTTTAGGCCACGTAATTTCTATTTGATCAATGATAGAGGCTTGTCCTACTCCAATTTCCATTCTTAAAGCCGATGCTCCAAAACTTCCGCCAGAGTTTAGTATCCTATAAACCGATCTCGAAACACCCTTTTCACGAAAACTCACTTTTACTTTGGTACCAATGGCCGAACGATTGCTATCTGTGCCTTCTAACTGTAATTTTATCCAATGATTTTTATTTTGTCCCGGATTTAGATATAAAGAATTATTGAAGGAATCTCCTATGTAAGCACCTCCCATTTCGATAAAAATATCCGTATTACCATCATTATCAAGATCATTAAAAGCAACTCCGTGACCTTTTTGTAAATTCCCTACACGCCCGGAAACCGTTACATCGGCAAATTTTCCATTGCCCATATTTCGGAATAATTTATTTGGTGTAAGCGATTTATAATCCGGATTTCCTGTTCCGAGATACATATCCAGAAACCCATCATTATCAATATCTCCAAAATTAGAACCCATTGCAAATACCGTTTTACTTAATCCGGATTCATTAGAAACATCAGAAAAAGTACCATTCTGATTATTATGATACAAATACATTTTACTGCTGTTGTTGGGAATATTCAAAGCTTCCATAGCCATTTCGCCCGCAACAGAACCCGTATATTGATAACCACAAACAAAAATATCCTGCCAGCCGTCATTATCATAATCCCAGAACCAGGTAGGAAACGTCATCACATTGATACCGGCTAAACCTGCCTGATCTGTAACTTCTTTAAATTGTGGAATACCACTTTTAAGTCCCGTATTCTTTAATAGTATTTTCTTTTTATTCATTCCCGAAAGAAACAAATCAATGTCGCCATCATTATCATAATCGACAGCTGTTACGCCTTTTATATAACTAACAATATCACATTTTGCTTCTTTGGCCACATTGGTAAAGGTTCCATCCTGATTATTCAGGTACAGTTCTGAAGGGTAAGATTCGGTATCCGATGATTCATTACCAATAAACAAATCTAAAAAACCATCATTATTAAAATCATTCCAGTTACCTGCCTGCGTAGGAAATTCAGAATACAGTCCGCTTTTGATGGTTACATCTGTAAAAGTTCCATCGTCATTGTTCCGTAAGAGTGAATTGGGCTGTCTTCCGTATTGGCGCATCCAGGCTCCTCTTAAAACAAAAATATCGGTATCGCCATCATTGTCGTAATCCGCCTGAATCATATTCAATCCTCCTTTGAATCGGCCTAATTCGGAGTTTTTAGAAACATCGGTAAATTTTCCTTTTTTATCATTTTGATAATAGTGCATAACGCCATCCAGACTCCAGTCTGAAGTTACAATATCTAAATAATCATCATTATTGAAATCATCTACAATAACACCACCCGACATATTTCGGGTTTTAATGCCTACGTTTGAAGCCACATCTAAAAAAGGTTTTATACTATATCCCGAATTATTCTGATCCAGATTAGGAATTAGCCATTGTTTGGGAACCTCAGCCGGATAACCACCTACTGTCATATACGCAACATTGATGAGCCATTGCGATTCATAATCTTTTGGATTTATCTCTAATAACTTTTTATAAATTTCAATTGCTTTTTGAGAACCTTGTCGTAGCGTGTGAATCCCTTTTTTTTGAATAGGCATGATACACGATTCCGGATTGTGATAATTGACACAATTTTGTTTTTCGCCTAATCGCATATAGGCAATTGCCAAAAATTTTAAGGATTGAGGATTATCTCTCCCATCCAGTGCTTTCATTTTGTTGATGGCATCTTCCAGATTTGCAACCGACTCCGTTTCTTTTCCTAGTTTCAATAAAGCATTTCCTTTATTTATTTCATTAGATAATTTAAAAAAACCATCATCCGAACTTTTAATAATGGAATCGTAAAATGCGACCTCAGCTTTTGAAGCAAATGAGTTCTTTTTTACATCGTACATTTTTTTTCTGGCCTCCAAAATATTAACCATCTTATCATTGGGATTCGAAAAATAATCGCAGGACTGTGCTAAAGCAGATGTTATAAATAGCAATAGTAGCTGTTTAATTTTCATAATTAAAACATTTTAGAGGGGTTAATCGTGCTATTTATCAAAATTTTTATTTCCTATATGAAGATTATAAAACTTCCAAACTTCATGTGCTACATTTCTGCCTAGCTTTAATCCTTCAACATTATCTGCCTGAATATGATAGCCTCCCATTACTCTGGAAATTCCGGCCATATTTGCTGTTTCGGTAAAAGTTGGGAACTTAAGAACAACAGGTTTTCCGATGTTATTTGGTTCTGTCATTGACCCCGGGCTACTCCAGATTGCAGATTCTCCAAAAGTATCACTTCCGGTCCATAATTTTAAAGCTTCACCGCAACCTCCACTAATTGTACTATGTCCGGAAACATAACCGGGAAAAGCGGGACATAAAAAAATATCTGGCGAGTAAGGTCTCCAGTCTTGTCCTTTCATCTCTATATTTCCAAAACCAGGTCCGCCCCAGGCTTTTATCGTCTGATCTTTATAATAATGATGAACCAAAGCATAAGGTCTGGCAAAATCATAAAACATTTTGGTATCCCAGCAGGCAATAAAACAATCCATTGCAGTTACCTGATTATAGAAAAACATTTTTACATCCTGATCCAAGGTATGTTTATCACGTCTGGAAACATCCTGGGCAAATTTTAACCAATGTCCGGCTTGCTGTACAGATTTTGGTCCATCACGCATAAATTCTACCAATGCTTTTTGTTCGTTGGTTAGATTATATTGTAAATCAAGTAGTTCTTTAACTTCATTTTTAAGTTGTTCTGAATCCAATGAAGGTGGAGGCATAGCACGAAACTGATCTCCGGATTTTAATCCTACAGGTTTTACTTTGTTCCAAAATGGAGTGGCACATTCTGGTGCAAACTTACCGCCTTTTCCATCTGAAAAATATTTTGGCTGCCAATGAATTACATCCGTCATTTCATCAGGTGAATTGACTGGTTTATAATTTACATAGTTAAAATAAGGAGTTCCATTTGAACCATTTTCTTCCCCATATTGATTTGATCCATCATGTTTTCGTGCCTCAATTACTGCTTTTGCGGCTAAATTTCCTATTCCCACAGGTGTTTTGGGATCTAGTGATTTATCATTAGGATCCAGTCCTAATTTGACCATAAAAGCCACAAATATATCCTTGTCTGAAAAATAATATTCACATAATGCATTATAGGCAGCATAACTAATAGCAATCTCTTTATTTTTGAGTGTTTGTTCCTTATTAGGTCTTCTTTCTGTGTCTTTTAAATATACAGGAATCGCCTTATGATCATAACGGCTCCAGGCATCAAAAACAGCAACAAATGTCAATCCTAAAAAACGGGAAGTTACTGTTGGTCTTGGTTTAAATCTTTCGGTATCATTACCAGTGGCAAGAACTGCTATTTCCGACCATTTATAGGCCATGTTATTTTCTCCTGTTGGTTCTTTAATCTTAGGTTTACTCTCTTTGGTTTGAGCAAATATGGTAGTAGTTAAAGTACCAAATAATAGTACCTTAAATAGTAATTTATGAATTTTCATTTTGGTTTTTTTATATGGTTATTTAATAGCTTTCATTTCAATTAATCGTAATTAATTGATTTTTTTTGAAGTTAAATTTTAAATAAACCTAACACGTTGGGTGTAATTAATAAAAATTTAATTAAACACATAGAAAACATAGATTTTATGATCTTGAAAAAAGGAAATCAAAAAGAAACTCGTTTCTTCACACATAGTCCCGATAACTATCGGGATGTTTTAATGCAAGTGAAACGCCTTTTTTGAGTTCAATATCTATGTTTCTATGTGTTAAAAATAATTTCAACCAACGTGTTGAGTCCATGTAATCTTAGGTTAACAACATAAGATCAAATACCAGAACAGGATTCTTCAATCAGTTCTATTTAAAATTTTAACATCAAAGGAAAAACTATACCATATCGGGAGGAGGGTAAATTGTGGTAAAATACCCGGAAAGAATGTCTCTTTTTGGACTGTACGGGTATAAAGTAACACGGGAAATTGATTTTGTAGTATTTGTTACCAAATCAATAGTATTACTTGGAATGTAATCCTGAATAAAGGATTTCATCAATTTTTTATTAGAATTTTCTTTGTCTGAATTCGTATCAAACAACTGACTATCCACAATTTTTATTAAATCTTTGCTTAAACCCGCTTTATGAGTTTTTTTCAGGCAATACAATTGCAAAACATTGTTTACAATTCTTTTCTTGAAAACATGATAGGTTTTATGGTCGATAACAAAATCTTCGTTTACCTCTTCGATACCCGAATCCACAACATAAGCATAAGGATCGATCTTAATTTCGATAATTTCAAATTTTGAATCATCGGTTTTTTCCATAGCATTCACCCACATTTGCTCTTGTTGTTCAGCAAACATCATATAAAATCCTAAAACATTGTAAAACAGTGTCAGGGTTAAAAAAAGTGATGCAATTCTTTTCATATCGAATAAAACGTAGGTGTATTACTAAAACCTTATTAAAATATTGAATCAGATTTTGAGATGATATTGCGGTTCTGCAAATACCTTCTCTTTTAAAGCATGCTTATTATATTTAATAGTTGAAAGGTATCCTGTGTACAGGAATTGGTAAAAATTATTTTTTTATAATTAATGTAAAAAAAGTCTTTCAGTTTAAAATTTCAGTAAAGTAAATTAAGATCGTTTTTCGTATAAAAATCAAATTATCACAAAATGTAATATATTGATAAACAGCGCACGTGAATGCGCTGTTTGCCAAATAACGAACTTAAACTAACTCAAACTTAAACTTAACTTTATTTTAATTTCTTAATAACCAGGATTGTTATCGCTTGGTTTTATATTAGGATTAGAAGATGTTTCTCTGTTTGGTATTGGCCATAACTCGCTTTTACCAGCCTGAAAACCAGTTCCTGCCAGTTCAGTACTTGCAAGACCCCATCTTATAATATCATCAAAACGAACTTGTTCTCCTGCTAATTCTACTTTACGCTCGTGAACGATTGCTGTAAAAACCTGATCTTTTGTTAGTGTTAGTGCTAATAAAGGCACATCTGCTCTAAAACGAACCTGGTTAATATAACCAATAGCTGTTGACTGAACACCTCCACCTCTTTGATTCTCACATTCTGCCATCATAAGCAAAACATCAGAATAACGCATTACTTTGAAGTTGATACTTGAATCCAGATTTTCATCGGTACGTTTATAATAGTTTTGGTATTTTTTCCAGCCCCCTCTTCTAATACCCGCAGAAGAAGTAAAATTAGCCGCTACCATTGTATTCTTACCTTCATTATATACTGATCCTGGCACATAAAAAGTTTCTCCAAAACGTTTGTCGCCTGCCTCATATTCATCTAATAAATCATCAGATGGATACACATTAAACCAACCCAGATTACCGTATTCCTGACCTCTTAGCGTTGACTCAGCAACACCGTCTCCAGCGGTATCACTACCCCATTTATCACCTACTCCCAGCGTTTCATCATACTCAATCTCGAAGATAGATTCCGGACCGTGCTCTGTTTCATCCATAAAGTTGTTGTAAAAATTAGTTTCTAAACTAAATCCTGTAACTTTATTAAAAGCAACTAAAGCTTCATCATACTTTTTCTGATACAACAATACTTTTCCTAAATAAGCAAAAGCAGCTTCTCTAGTCGCTCTTCCTTTATCTTCTACCGATTTGCTTAACAGATTTTTAGAAGCAAAATCAAAATCAGCTTCAATCAATTTATACACTTCTTCTTTAGAACTTCTGGCAAGACCTTCAGTAGTTTGCGTGGTATAAATAGGTAAATCACCAAAACGAGGCACTAAAAGAAAATAATAATAGGCTCTTAGAAAATGTGCTTCTCCTAAATATTTATTTTTTTGCTCTTGTGTTAAAATCGAATTGGATAATGCCTGTATTTTCTCTTCATTATCCAATACGAAATTGGCTTTTGAAATTCCTAGAAAACAGGATTCCCAATAGAACTGAACGATATCGCTACTTGCATCGAAAGTAAAATTGCTAAAAGGTACTTTGTTACCCTCTAATTGTGGATTTCCTTTGGCTTCCTGAGACATCAAATCTAATGCGAAGAAAATATGTCTTGCATAAAGTCCTCTTGTCTGCAAATTGGCATAACATGCATTTACCGCAGACTGTACCTGATTTTTTGTTTTAAAGAAAGTTTCCGGAGACAAGGCATTTGGATTTGTTAATTCTAAATCCTTAGTGTCACATGAATTTATTGCCAAAATTCCTGACAATACTACAACTATATATTTTATTTTTTTCATCATCTTTTATATATTAAAATGTAACTTCAAGACCAAAAATTACTGATTTTGGTTGTGGATATCTACCAATATCTATACCTGCTGAATTTGCATTTGCATCTACACGCGCAATTTCAGGATCCAGACCAGAGTAATCGGTAATAGTGATAAGATTTTGACCACTTATATAGAATCTTAAACGTGAAAAATACTTAGCGAATGAGTCTTCTGAAAAAGTATATCCTATAGTAACATTTTTTAATCTTGTATAAGAACCATCTTCGACATAGCGCTCGCTGGCTGCAGACCAGTTTTGACTTGCACCAAGAGCTCTAGGTAATGTAGCAGATGGATTAGTCACCTGTCCATTTACAACAATTGAACGATCCATAACATTTGAACCTGAGTTAAACAAACGCTGCATGGCTTCTAAATCGAATTTATTTGAATTAAATACGTCATTTCCGGACACTCCAGTTATAAAGCAGTTAAAATCAAATTTTTTGTACGCTGCTGTAAGGTTCAAACCATAAGTAAAATCCGGGTATGGATTTCCGATGTTTGTTTTATCATCTGAGTTGATAACTCTATCTCCGTTACGATCCACAAACCTGATATCTCCTGGCTGGAAAGTAGTTTGTCCAGGTGCTAAAACAGCATCAACCTCGGCTTGGTTTTGATAAATTCCATTGGTTTCATAACCCCAAAAGTAAAATAAAGGCTGTCCTACTTCCAGTCTTGAAAAACTCTCTAAACCTGCTCTTCCAGATGGCCCGCCTAATACACTCGTAACGCCTGGTGCTAAACTTACAACTTCGTTTTTGGTTTTACCAAAATTAGCTGTTGCAGACCAGGTAAAATCGCCTTTTCTGTCATTGTAGCCCAGAGTTAATTCGTATCCGTTTACATTTACATCGGCAATATTTTGTATTTGTGTTCCTCCTGGAGAACCCGTAGAAGCTGCTAGCGGTACTGCAAAAAGGATATCACTACTTTTATTATTAAAATATTCTATCGAACCTGTGAATTTTTCGTCAAATAAACCAAAATCCAAACCTATATTTCTATCTTTTTTAGATTCCCACTGCAAATCTGGATTTGGCGCACTTCCTGAAGTAGTTCCTATTCCTGCTTCGCCGTTAAACGGATAAGTATAGTTAGTCGCTAAATTTGAGCTGTAACGATAATCCTCAATTCTGTCATTTCCTGTTGTTCCGATAGAACCTCTAAGTTTTAAGGTACTAAAAATCGAATTTTCCATAAAACTTTCTTTTGCAATATTCCAACCCAAAGCAATTGAGTAGAAATTTCCATAACGTTTATTCGATCCAAATCGGGAAGAACCATCTCTACGTCCTGAAACTGCAAACAGATATTTATCATCATAATCGTAATTAACACGAACTATATAACCTAAATTGTTTGTTTCAAAATTATTTGAACTCAAATTTGCATTCTGAAGACTTAACTGATCGATTTCGTCAGAAATTAAGTTACGGCTCCCTGCAGTTACATTTCGGCTTTTATTCTCGATTTTAGTGATAACCCCTAATACTTCAACATTATGTTTATCAGCAATAGTTGTTTTATAGTTTAAACTATTATCAAAAACAATAGTCTGTCCCTGAGAATTTATTTCAGCCGTTGAGGAATAATCCTGAAAATGAGCTGATCCATCACGGAAGCTAGGTATAAATGTATGATCTCTACTTGTATAATAATCTAAAGAAACCTGTGATCTGAATTTTAAACCTTTATAGATTTCCAGTTCTGCGTAGATGTTTCCTATTATAGATACTCCGTTAACTTCCTGATACCCATGATTAGCCACACGTACAGGGTTTTCGGCATCTTGCCCATCAGCTGCTGAAGGACCTTGATAACCACCTAAATTATTTGCGTTGTACACTGGTAAATAAGGTGCCATTTTGATAGCATGTTCTAATAAAGTTCTACCTCCGGCAGCACGTTCTGGATTTGTACTATTAAAAGAAACTCCTATATTACTTCCTATACTTAGTTTTCCTAAATTTTGTGTATTATTCGCTCTGAAAGAATAACGCTCGAAACCGGTACCAATCACAGCGCCTTCTTGTTTCAAATATCCGGCAGAATAACGGCTTGTAGCATTCTCTGTTCCGTTTGAGAAACTTAAATTATATTCCTGCATAATCCCCGTCTGAAAGATTTCGTCCTGCCAATCGGTTGTTTGATTTCCAAATTCAGCAGCTCTTGCTGTTAAATTGCTTCCTAAATCGCTGGCATACTGCAGATATTGCTGTGTGTTTAAAACATCATATCTTTTAGTAACCGTTTGAGAACCTACATAGGTACTAAACGTTATCTGACCAGGTCCTTTTTTTCCTTTTTTGGTAGTCACCATAATTACCCCATTAAACGCTTTTGCTCCATATAAAGCCGTAGTAGAAGCGTCTTTTAAAACCGACATCGATTCTATATCACTTGGGTTTAATCCTGATAAGTTACCTACTAAAACTCCATCGACTACATATAAAGGAGCACTATTACCCATTGTAGCCAATCCACGAATAGTAACGGTAGGGCTTGTACCCGGTGCACCATTGACAACCGTAACCCCTGCAGCTCTACCCTGTAAAGCAGATTCTGCATTCGTTATAGGCACTGCCGTGATATCTTTTGCGCTTACCGTAGATATGGCTCCTGTTACTTTAGTCCTCTTTTGAGTACCATAGGCAACGACAACCTCATTTAAGGCTTGTGTAGATTCTGCTAATTTAACGCTTATTACTGTCTGGCTTCCTACTGTAATGGTTTGCGAAACCATACCTACAAACGAATAGGTTATTTTGTCTGTAGCATTAATTCCGGTTAATGTATATTTCCCATCAAAATCTGTTGCTGTATTGTTTTTTGACCCTACTACATTAACACTGGCACCAGGCAAAGGGTATCCTGAGGAATCGGTAATCACACCCTGTATGGTCTTGGACTGTGCCATCACATTTTGATTGCTAATTATTAGCAATACGATTATTGCAAATTTTAATTTTAACATCATATTAATTGTTTTTTGTTTTGGTTTAGATAATTAGTGGTTGCAAAATTTTTATTTATTTTATTGATTAAGATTTTAGCCATTTTCTAAGTCTTTTTGAATTTTTAGAAATCGCTATTATCGTTTCTTCTCAATTGTATTTTTCCGAGTTCTATTTGTTGTTTAAAAACATATTTTAGAAAAAGGATTTCAATAAATAAATCTGGTTTTCATTTCATATCATAGTGGTTTTAAAAATGGTTAGTGTTGGTTTTAGTTTATTAAAATTGTTCTATCCAAAAATATGATGTTAACATAATGTTCACATACTAAAATTGATGCAAAAACTATCAAATTTGTAGCATAACAGCTAAAAAATCAGCAAATTCAGTATTTTACGAAGCTTATAAAATCAAATACACAAATAAAATATTAATAATATTGTTATTTAATTTTTTCATAATCCATAAAAGAAAGACAGATTTATGGGTTTTTAATAATTATGAAAAATACAATTGAAGGTAAAAAATCGATATTTAGTCTAATCTGTTTCTCTTTTTTAGCGGTTTTAAAAACAAGGAAAATCCGATTCATAAATTGGAGATGATGAAATAAAAAAGCACTAATTATTTCAGTATAAAAACAAAAAAAAGACGGTATAAAACCGTCTTCTGATACTTCTCTTAAAAAACTATTTTTTGTTATTATGTGTAGGCAGATAACCGTATTTTTCTTTGTAGCATTTTGTAAAATACGAAGGAGAGCTAAAACCCATCTTATAGCTTATCTCGGTTATATTATCATTTCCTAATTCTATCAATTCGTTCGCCTTTTCTAATCGAATATTTCGTATAAACTCATTGACAGATACACCTGTTAATGTTTTTATTTTTCGATATAACTGACTTCGGCTCAAAAACACCTTAGAAGCTAAGACCTCAACACTTAAATCAGTCTCACTTATATTTTCGTGAATGTAATTCAGGGCATTTTTTATAAATTCATTATCCAATGTGGTCGTTTTTTCTTTCGCATTTGCCGTAATTCCGTTATAGAATTTATTAAACATAATTTGCCTGCTATTGATCAATTGTACCAGACTGGATCGCAAAATATCCATATCAAAAGGTTTGCTCAAATACATATCTGCACCAGAATCGATTCCTTCTAATTTATCTTTAATCAATGCTTTTGCTGATAACATCATCAACGGAATATGACTGGTTTTTATATCCGCTTTAATATTTTTGCACAAATCCAGGCCGTTCATGACCGGCATAATTACATCTGTCAAAATCAGATCCGGTAGTTTTTGCAGGGCTAATTCTAAACCAACCTTTCCGTTTTCTGCGACTAAAACTTTATATTCTTTTTTAAGTTCGTTTTTCAAATAATTCCGAAGTTCTACATTGTCTTCCACAATCAAAATAGTGTAAATTCGGTCGTGTTTTTCTTCCTCTTCTCCTTCTGTCTCTGCTTTTTCGACAATGGGTGTAAAACTTATTTTTTTATCCTTTTTAAATTCTTCAAACGAAATTTCATTTTCATTAAAAAATTCTTTTCCCATAGGAAATAATAATTTAAAAGTCGTACCAACTCCCAGTTCGCTCTCTACCTCGATTATTCCTTTGTGCATTTCTACAAAACCACGAACAACTTCCAGTCCTATTCCTGTACTTCCGTAATAGGCTTTGTTTAAATTATTTACCTGATAAAAACGGTCAAAAATTCGTTTAATATCTTTTTTTTCTAAACCAGCGCCGGTGTCTTCAATAATAATCTCAAAATACGGATTTGTATGGGTTTCACTTATCAGAGGAAAATGTTTCAAGTTATCATTAAACGCTATTTTTATATTTATTTTACCATTATCCGGAGTGACTTTAAAAGCATTTGAAATTACATTGAAAATAATTTTTTCAAACATTTTAGGATCTATCCAGTCTTTTAATAAAGTTTTGTTAGACTCAAACTGCAGCTGAATTCCTCGGCTTAAAGCTTCTTCATCAAAATAACTTACCATTTCTTTTGTAAACCCAACTACATCAAGCAGTTGTAGCTTCAAAGTCATTTTATTAAACTGAAGCTGATTAAAATCCATTAACTCATTGATTAATCTCGAAAGTCTGTCCGAACTTTTTTGTATCGTCTGCAGTTTACTCAATACACCATTGGGCAACTCCTGACTATTGTTTTTCATGATATCTCCTAATGGATTTAAAATTAAAGTAAGCGGAGTTCTGAACTCATGCGAGATGTTAGTAAAAAATTGTAGCTTTTTATTATTTAATTTTTCGATCTGAATGGCTTTTTCCTTTTCAAATTGTATCATTTGTTTTTGCTTAAAACGATTTTGATAATACTCGTTTGCAAAATAACCCGCTGCTAACAGTAACAGTGTATAAAACAGATACGCAAAAGATGTTTTCCACCAGGGCGGTAAAATTTCGATTTTTAATTCTAATGGATTTTGGCTCCAGACTCCGTTTTTTTCAGAGGTTTTTAACTTGAAAACATAGTTGCCCGGTGCTAAATTGGTATAAGTAGCCGAGCGTTTATTGCCTACATAATTCCACGAATCCTCGAAACCTTCCAGATAATAAGCAAATTCATTTCGGGCAGGAAAAGAATAATTAATCGCAATAAAATCGATTGTAAATACCGACTGATCGTGTCTGAGGATTATTTTTTTGGTTTGAGAAATTACTTTTACAAGTGGCGATTTTTTTTCGAGTGGCCCTACTGATTTATTAAAAAGCTTTAAATCGGTCAGGTAAACCGGAAGCTGTTTTTTACTTTTAACAATATTAGCCGGATTGAAGTAATTTAAACCTTCGTAACCACCAAAATAAAGCATTCCGTTTTCATCTTTTAAAACCGAATTATTGTTGAAATCATTTCCAAGCAAACCGTCATAAGTAGAGTAATTAAGAGTTGTGTTGTTTTTTAAATCAAGCTTTGTAATTCCTTTTTTTCCACTCAGCCAGATATTTCCATTATTCGATTCTACAATTGCTGAAATTGATTTTTCATTAAGTCCGTTAAAGTTGATGTACCATTTTAGTTTATCATTCTTTTTGTTGTAGCTGAACAAACCTGCACCATCGGTACCAATCCAAATCTCCTTGTTTTTGGCTTCATACAAGGTGTTAATCGTATGTGTACTCTTATGATTTTTGTATTTCTCAGACATTTTATCCCTAAAAGGAGTTACGGAGAACGAAATAAAATCTTTTGTCGTGACTTTGTACAAACCCGTTGTTGAGCCTACCCAAACCACATCATCAGAGTCCACCATTACTTTTCTGATGTCCGAATTCACTATTCCGTTAGTATAAAATGGTTTAGAATTACAATGATGAAACTTACCATCTGAGGGCGTATAATAATGTAAACCTTTAGAAAAAGTTGCTATCCACATTACCCCTCTGGAATCTTCACTAACACTCATAATATTATCTGAGACTAGGTTAGGCGTATTTTTTGTACTGTAGTTAATGAAATTTCGGCTTCCTTTCTTTAAAATAAAAATGCCCTCATTCCAGCTCGACAACCATACATTCTGCTTTTTATCAATATAAACATTGGTAATATTATCATTGGTTAATCCAGAATAATAAGTAGGATCTGATTTGGTAATATGTTTAAAGGTTTTAGTCCGGGGATTATAAATATCAACTCCTCCGCCTTCCATAGAAAGCCATAGCTGCCCCTCTTTATCTTTAGCAATACCGGTAACACAATTGGTTTGTAAGGATTGCGGATTTCCTGCCAGACTTTCGATAATATTTACCTTGCTGTTTATTTTATCAAAAATGCCTAAACCCTTGTTATAATAGCCTAACCAGATTCTTTTTTCTTTATCTAAAAACAAAGACCAAACCGAATTCGAACTCAAACTACGGCTATTAAACTTGCTGTTAACATATTTTTTCTGAACAACACCCTGATCGTTTACGATGATTAGTCCATCATTTTCTGTGGCACAAAGAATTGTTTTAGAATCTGTTGCCAGTATAGACATGATTCTTTTTTTTGTAATAGGATACGAAAGCGCTTTTTTTACTTTTGAATATAATTCTACCTTAACCAATCCTTTAAATCCATTGCCAATCCAGAGGTTTTGACTGCTATCAAAATACATCGAAATGATAGTTCCGGAAAGTAATGAGTTATCATTGCCAATGTTTACTTTTTTAACCTCGTTTTTTAGTGGATCAACTACTTTTAAACCAGAGTTTGTCCCCAGATAAATTGTTCCTTTTTTATCTTTTACTAAACAATTAATCAGATAATTTGTGGCATCTGGAACATCGAGTTTAAGTCGGGTAATTTCGTGAGTCTCAGTATTTAGTTTCAGCAAACCATTATTAAAAGTTCCTAAATAAAGATTTCCGCTAGTATCCTCAATAATACTTTTTACAGAAATTACGTTTTCATCTTTCTTTATTTTTTTTTGAAGATTGATGTTTTCAAAAGAGTTTAAATTTCGGTTATACAGACACAATCCTTCATCAGTGCCTACCCACAACCGGTTGCGAGTATCGACGTAAGTTGCATAAATAAGATTGCTATTAATAGAATTTGTAACCTTCGAATTTTGCTCATAGGCTACATAATTTACTCCATCATATTTATATAAGCCAGCACCATTAGTTCCTAGCCAGATAATACCAAACTGATCCTGTGTAATGGTATAAATACCACTTTTAGAATTCTCTTTATCGACTATCCGAAACTGATAGTTTTCAAATGTATTTTGAGAAAACAGGCTATTTACTATAAGAAATAAAACACCTATAAATCTTAAACAATTTTTTGTACACATTATAAAAATGATTAGCTGATTAAATATACATTATTAGATTGAAAATCAAATAATTATTTTGACCTAATATTTGATTTTTTTTTAAGGTGAAAGACTAAATCATACTTTTTATCATGACTGTCCGCTAAGCAGACTAATTAAAAAACAGAACACAGATGACACGGAATGCACCGATACTAACGGATTTTCCTTAGCTCTTTGTAAATCACGAACTGCTTTAATCCGTAAAAATCAGTTTCATCTGTGCCATTCTCAAAAGTTTGGTATAAGAAACGGATAGTTATATTTCACTTTTTTGTTGATTATCTCTTCAAAAAACTTTCCGGATTTTATCCCTTAATTTTGTTCTTAATTCAGTAATACTACTGCTCCATTGCAAGGAATTTTTATTTCGAATTCCTGATTCTTTTTAAGTTTTACTGCTTTTATATTTCCGTTTAACTGGTCATTATCAAAATAATATTTTAATTCAGAGCCAGCAGCAATCATAGGCAATTTAATTTTAATATTTAAAGTTTCTTTTTGAGCATTTACTCCGGCTATATACCACTTGGTTCCTTTTCGGCGGGCAAGGACAGCATATTTTCCTGGATATCCATCCAAAAACCTAACTTCATCCCAGGTGGTAGGCACTTCTTTCATAAAATTTATGGCCCAGTCAGGAGCATCGGTCAAATTGTTTGGTGCCAATGCAAAATGCTGTACACCACTCTGAAAAAGTACCGCAGTTGCTAAGGCAAACACATCCGAAGTCATTCGTTTCGAACCTTTGTTGGGAATATTTTCGCTATTGTAAAACGTATTCAAGGCGCTTCCGCCAAAATCCATACTTCCTACTGTGTTTCGGATAAAAGTGTGAGTGGCTGCATTAGCCGCTTCATTATCACAACTTCCCTGACCAAAATGAAGATTTTCACTAGCTAAAACCGCCTCACTTGCTGCAAAATTTGGATACATACGCTCCCAGCCTCTAGGTAAGGTACAACCGTGAAAAATAACCATTATCCCAAAATCATTAGCGTCTGTGAGGATGTCTTCGTATAATTTGATGGTTACTTGTTTGTCGCCACCAAAAAAATCAACTTTTATTCCCTTTACACCAATACTTTTCATCCAGGCCATTTCCTGACGACGTTTTGTCGCATTATCCATCATACCACGCGGTCCCTGTGGCGCATCATTCCAATAGCCATTCGAATTGTACCATAGATAAAGACCAACGCCTTTTTGCGCACCATAAGCAGCCAATTCGCCAATTTTATCTTTTCCGATTTGTGTATCCCAAAGGGCATCAATTAAAATAGTTTCATATCCCATTGAAGCACTAAAATCGATGTACTGCTTTTGCACCGGAAAAGTCGTGTTGCTATCCATTTTCATAATCCAGCTCCAGGAACCTTTAGTGTATTTGTAGGTTTGGGAAGCTTCATATTTTGGTTTAACCAAATCAAAAGGAATCGTAGTTTCTACAATGGGAGCCAGTGTTTCACCTATTGTAATCGTACGCCACGGAGTTTCACCTACAAGAGGTACGCCTGGCGCTGTAGTTCCGTTTCCGTTATTTTCTCCTTCCATTGGAAATCCTATCGTATATAATCCTTTATCCTTCCCGATTAGCCTGCTGCCGCAATAATTACTATCTACACCAGTCTCAGATATTAAAACCCATCCGATAGAATTTACTTTAAAAAGACAAGGAAATGTATAACCTTCGCCTATACCATTTTGGCCCATGGGCGCATCGTATAAATAAGAAGTTTCATAACTAGGTGCTGTTCTGGCATATCCCGTCATGGGTTTACTCTGCGGACAAAGAAAAGTAGTGGTGCCATCAGGCAGCAGAAAACCAGATGCTTCTTCCTGTACCACACAGGCGCGTGCCTCTTTTTGTGGGTGTATTTTATATTTAAAAGCTACATTATTATTGCTCACCCTGAATACTATATCAATAGCTGGTTTATTTTCTTTAGTAAAAGAAAACACCGCTTGATTGGCTGTATAATGCACATTACTTTCCTTAATATTAAACAGTTGATAATTGTCTTCGATTTTATTCTGATGGATTTCAGGATTCAAAATTAATCCTGAAGCAAAATCACCCACATTCGTTTTTAGACCCAATGGCGAATTTTCAAGAAACGTTTTTTCGTTATAGGAAATACTATAAAAAGGCATTCCGTTAGCAACCGAAAGAACCACTTTAAGTTTTCCGTCGGGACTTTTTACCGATTGTGCATTTAATTTAAAAAAACTAAACAGACATAAACATAAAAGATATTTAAAATTCATAACAAGCTGTGTATTATTATTTTTTAATGGTATTGAGTTGGTAATTTTCTGTAATTATTTTAAAATTTAAAAATCATAATTATTTCAAATAACCCATTGGGTGAAATTATTTTTAACACATAGAAACATAGCTTATTGAACTCAAAAAAGACGTTTCACTTGCATTAAAACACATAACTATGTGTGAAGAAACGAGTTTCTTTTTGATTTCCTTTTTTCAAAAACATAAGATCTATGTTTTCTATGTGTTTCATTTAATTTTTATTCATTACACCAAACGGGTTAAAACAGATTAATCCTGGTTTATCGAACAATTACTTTTATCATTTGCAAATCCTTTGCATCTGAACTACTACCGTAATACACTTCATATTCGCCTGAAGTTACCTTTAGACTTTTAGTGTTAGAATCATAAAATGCAAAGGAAGAGGCAGGTAAATCGATGGTTATATTTTGCTTTTGACCTGCTTTTACGTCGATTCGTTTAAAGGCTTTTAATGTTTTTAAAGGACCATCGGTATCGTTTACTTTTCGGACATACACCTGAACAATTTCTGTTCCGTCGCGTTTGCTGCTGTTTTTTATCGAAAAATTTAATTGAGTCGCTTCATTCGCTTCTATATTCGTTTTACTAAGATTTGCTGAGCCAATACTAAATTTAGAATAGTTTAAACCAAAACCAAAAGGAAACAAAACATCTGTAGTGTATCTGTACGTGCGCCCTTTCATCGAATAGTCCTCAAAATCTCCTAATTTATCCGAGTTTTTATAAAATGAAATAGGCAGTTTACCCGCTGGATTATAATCTCCAAAAAGAACATCAGCAACTGCCTGTCCTCCGGATTCACCCGGATACCACGCCTGTAAAATAGCATCGCAGCTTGCCGTCTCTGGTGTTAAGGCAATGGCAGAGCCTGAGCAGTTTACAAAAATTACTTTTTTGCCTGCTGCTTTTAGCTCCTGCAAACATTTTCTCTGAACGGCTGGAAGCTCAATATTAGTACGGTCTCCCCCTTTAAAACCCGGATAAGAAACCGGCATTTCTTCACCTTCAAGCAAAGTAGAAAGTCCTCCTGCAAAAATTACCGTATCAATGCCTTTTAATTTTTGAATTAAAGCTCCAAAATCGATATCGAATTCTTTTCCAAAATCAAATTCAAGATTGGCCTGCCAGTCGTTTGACTGGGCAAAAAGAATTTCGATTTTGTATTTTTTACCTGCTTCTACTACAAATGGAATATTTCCGGGTACGGTTCGCCAGTTGGTATATTTTGCAACCGATTTACCATCCACTATCAATTCGAAAACTCCGGTTGCTCCTGTTTTAAAAACAAGGGTGTCATTTGCTTTAGCTGAAAATTCTGTTTCATATTTTGCCGAAAAACCTTCTAATTTTACACCTGAAGCAAATTCATGCTGTCCGGCAGTAGTCATTTTTATAGGATTGATAATTTGCTGCGATACGACACTTTTTCCTTCTCTGTTCGGGTTATTCCAATACGTCGCTTTCATTCCTTTTTTTCCTTCAAAAGAAATTTGGTCAAAATAACTTTGATTCACTTTATCCTCGACTAAATCGCAGGCTTTATCATAAACAATTGTGTTTTCGGCCACTTTTGATTCTATTCCGCTTTTGATGGTAATGGTTTTTACAGGTGTCCCATTGTAATTTCCCCACAACATAGGTTCATTGTCAGCATTGGGACCAATAATGGCAATTTTATTTGTGTTTTTATTCAAGGGCAGCAAGTTGTTTTTATTTTGCAAAAGTGTCATAGACTTTTGAGCCATTTCAAGTGCCAACTGCTGATGTTCTTTGCTATTCAACACCGATGCCGGAATTTGAGCCCAGGGCACGATGGCATCATCATCCATTTCACCTAAATCAAAACGGCCTATTAAAACACGAAGCAGACTTTTATCAATATCGTCTTCTTTTATTAAATCTTTTTCAACCGCTTCAGGTAATTTTTTATACGGATATTTATCCCAAACACATTCAACATCAGTTCCGGCCAGCACGGCTTTTGATGCAGCGTGTGTTGCATCCGAAGAAACTTTATGAGTCGTATAAAAATCAGTAACGGCACCACAATCTGAAACGACCATATATTGATACCCCCATTCATCACGAAGAATACGCTGTAACAATCTGGTATTGCTGCAACAAGGTTCATCGTCCAGACGCTGATAGGCACACATCACCTGACGCACATCGGCATCCTGTACCAGGGCTTTGAAAGCAGGTAAATAGGTTTCGTATAATTCGCGTGGATCCACATTATTCAGATTCAATTCGTGTCGGCTCCATTCTGGTCCGGAATGAACAGCAAAATGTTTCGCACAGGCTAAAAGCTTGCGGTATTTAGCATCTGCCGGTCCCTGCAATCCTTTGACCACTGAAACTCCCATTCGTGAAGTGAGGTACGGATCTTCTCCGTAGGTTTCCTGACCGCGACCCCAGCGTGGATCTCTAAAGATATTTACGTTAGGTGTCCAGACAGACAGACTTAAAAAACGCTTGTTCTCATTGCCATTCTGAATCCACTGATTGTATTTGGCACGGGCTTCATCAGACACAGCATCAAAAACACGATAAAGCAACTGATCGTCAAATGAGGCTGCCATACCTATGGGTTCCGGAAAAACAGTAACATTATCATTATTTGCATAACCGTGCAGGGCTTCGCTCCACCAATTGAATTTTTTTATTCCCAATCTGGGAATTGCATCGCTTTGATCACACATTAAGGCTGCTTTTTCTTCAAGCGTTAATCTCGAAATTAAATCTTTAGCCCGTTCAGTTGAACTCAGTGACGGATTCTTAAAAGGGTATTCCTGTGCCTGTAAACTAAAAAAAGACAGTAAACTTATAATATATAGATAATTGATTTTCATGATTTTAAAATTCTTAATTGATTAATTTTTGGCGAATTTTGATTCTCTTTTGCTATTATTTTGATATTTATGATTTCCATCTTCTCAATATTTAACCTGATGATTTTATTTTCAGAAGAGATGATCTGAGCCGGTTTATCGTTTACAAAAATTGTAATTGCATCCATTTTAAGTTCATCAATACAGCTTATATCCAAAAATTTTCCGGACTTTTCTTTATTTAATAATTGATACGAAATATAAGAACGGGTACTTCTCCAGTACTTTCCATCGTCGTAGCCTGAATCACTTTTTTCACCTTTATAACGATGATCTACTTCTGACTGCTGTTCTCCGCAATTAATTTTATCAATGGTTTTAGATTCCAAAGCCATTGCCTCAATTTCCTGTTGTTTTAGTAAGTCAAGTTTTTGCTTGTACTGTTCTTGGGTGTAATTCTGAAAATACATTTGATACCGGCTATCATGTATTTCAAAAAAGGGCTGTAGTTCTAACGAATCTAAACGAAAATGCAGGTTGCCCAATTCCCTGAGTTTTGCCAGATAATCTGCTTTTTCTCCTATCATGGCATAAGCCTGATCCAGAGGATAATATTTTCCTGCCGCAACATGTCCCATTCGGCTGTCATCTGCAAATAATCCCTCTAAATCCTGGTTTGATGTTTTGGCAGCCAATACAATAGGTCCGTTGACAAAAGCACTCCAATTTGAGCCGTCTGGCAAACTTTCTAAATGTGTCGAAGTCTTGAACTTAACCGTAATACGATCTCCAGATTTCCATTTTCTGTTAAGAACCACGTAAGTTGCTGGTTCAGCTTTTATTTGTTGAATTTTTCCATTTACAAAAACTTCAAAATTTTCAGCCCATTTAGGAAATCGGATATGCAATGAAAATGTTTTGCTTTTCTTTAATTCTAAAACAAGATTGGTAGTGTTTTCAAAAGGGAATTTAGTAGTTTGTTCGATCTGAATCTCTTTTTCTGTCCAATGCAATACTGAAGGAATAAAAAGATTTACAAAAAGATCATTATCTGAATGACTGTAAATTAGTTCGCCATATTTAGAATGGTTTTCGAGTCCAGAACCTACACAGCACCACATACTTGTTTCGGGCTGCGAATAGACCCGATAATGATTGGGTCTGATAGGCGTAAAATAAACAAAACCTCCTTTTTCCGGATGCTGGCTTGACAGAATATGATTGTAAAGCGTTCGTTCATAAAAATCGAGATAACTCAAATCGTTTTTGTCCAGAAACAAAGCCTTGCTTAAACGTTCCATGTTATACGAATTGCAGGTTTCCGGGCCCTGGTTTGACTTGGTCATACTGCTAAAATCATCTATCGGATTAAAATGTTCCCCAACACTGTTCCCTCCAAAAGCAACGCTGCGTTTTTGGGTAACATTTCCCCAGAAAAACTCTACCGCATCCGACCATTTTTTGTTACCAGATAGTATTGCAATTTTCTCAAAACCAATAACTTTTGGTATTTGGGTATTGGCATGAAGTCCTGTTAATTTATCCTCTTTTTTCAATAGCGGATTCAGAATTGCCAGGTGCGATAATTTTTCTGCTGTCTGAAGATATTTTTTGTCTTTGGTGATACTGTACAAATCGGCAAAAGATTCGTTTATACCTCCATGTTCCGTTTTTAAGATGTTTTGAATTTGCTCGTCAGAAAGTGGGCGTATCAGTTCAATAAACCAGTCTCCGAGTTTTATTAAAATATCTTTTGCTTTTTGATTATCTGCATACTGATACGCATCATTTAACCCTGCAAAAAGTTTATGGATATTGTATAAGGGCACCCAGGTATTGTTTAATCCAAAAGTGCTTCCGTCGATATCACCCTTATGAAGCCGTTCCCAAAAAACCTTTCCTTGCGGAATTCCTCCCACATACCCATTACCATTTTTTTCCTGACAAACCGCTAATTCCGAAATCATATAGTCCAATCGGTTTTTCATCTCTGCATTTCCGGTTGAAGCATACATCATCGCTAAGGCCGAAAGATAATGCCCTGCAATATGTCCGTCAAGTCCCATGCTTTCCCAATTGCCGTATCGTTCTGCTTTTACAGGTATTCCGGAAGCTATAAGGTAAGGAGCTAAAAGTCTGTCGGGATTGAGTGCCAAAATATACGTAAGATCTACATCCTGGGCATTCTTAAACGGTCCCTTTGTTAGCCTAACCTCATTCAAGTCAAATGTTTTCATTTGGGCTTTCGCAGGATGACACAGGAACAGTGTACAAAAACAAAATATAAAGCTGAATTTCATTCTATTTTTTTTAATATTTAATATTTAATTTTAAAATATTTTTCTAATTTTTTAACAACATATCATCCCTATTTATTTCTCTTTTTAAGTACAAAATGAATCAAGTACAATCGGTTGTTTTAAAAAGTGTTAAAATAACACTTTTTAAAACAAAAAAAGTAATTCCTTAATAAAAAAGCTATATTTTTATCATTAGTATTTTTAAATCGTCTGTTTTTAATAAATTACGTTAAAAAAATAAAAGAAATGATTTAAATATTGCATTTTAACTCAACTTCAGCAAACAGAATTTGACTGATTTGCTTGTAAATTTTAAATCAACTATTTTTTGATTTTAATTGGCTGTGATTGTTATTACCTGCCCTGTTTTTGTTGGAACCTCATAAAGTGTCGTTGGAATCAAATCAGGTACTTTTATGGATGATAAACTTGAAATTATAGGTTGAGAAACCTCCTCGGTTTCAAAAAATGGATTTGAATTTTTTCCAACTGCCCTTTCTAATTGAATTGTACTCTTTAACTTGGTATTACTGTCCATTCTCAATCTTAAATTACCTCCTAATTGAGATTTAATAACTAGCTTTTTTAGTTTTGAATTTACCCAAACCAAATTAACAATTTCAAAACCTCCACGAGTTTTTAAACCAGAAACCCGTCCTGAAGTCCAGTGATCAGGAAGAGCCGGAAAAATATGTATTGCTCCATCAGAACTCTGCACCAACATTTCTGTAATTCCTGAGGTACACCCAAAATTACCATCTATTTGAAATGGCGGATGAGCATCAAAAAGATTGTTATACGTGCCTCCTCCTTCATTTACTCCCACAGGTGTCAATTGATCTTTGATTAATTTATAAGCGTGGTTTCCATCCTGCATTTTGGCCCACCAGTTTACTTTCCAGCCCATGCTCCATCCTGTAGATACATCTCCTCTCTGAAGCAGCGTATTTTTTGCGGCAGCGAAAAGTTCCGGAGTTCTGTATGGCGAAATCTGATTCGAAGGATACAAACCGTATAAATGCGAAATATGACGGTGATTATCTTTTGGATCATCAACATCATCAAGCCATTCCTGAAGCTGATTGTATTTTCCTATCTGCATAGGAGGCAGCTTTTTTCTCAAAGTTTTCAAACTGTCTGCATATTCTGTATCTTTTTCTAAGATTTCTGATGCTTTTATGACAGAGCTAAAAACATCAAATACAATTTGATTATCCATAGTTGAACCAGCTGTCATTGCCGAACCCTGATGTGCTGCAGGGGAATTTTCAGGAGAATTACCCGGAGCCACAACCAGCCATCCATTTGCAGGGTCTTTAACTAAAAAATCAGCATAAAAATCAGCCGATCCCTTAAGAACTTCATAAACAGATTCCAGATATTGTTTATTGCCCGTATAGAGATAATGCTCCCATAAATGCTGGCTCAGCCAACCACCTCCGGCGTTCCAGACTCCCCAGGTGGCACCGTCAACAGCGCCGTTAATTCTCCATATATCGGTGTTATGATGTGCCATCCAGCCACGTGCTCCGTACATTACTTTTGCAGTCTCTTTTCCTGTTTCAGCGAGTTCGCCAATCATTTTTAAGAGCGGCTCGTGCATTTCAGATAAATTTGTTTTTTCAGCTGGCCAATAATTCATTTCTGTATTAATGTTGATCGTGTATTTACTATCCCATGCCGGCTTCATACTCTGATTCCAAATTCCCTGAAGATTTGCGGGCTGTCCGCCAGGCTGCGAAGAGGAAATCAATAAATATCTCCCAAACTGATAGTACAAAGCCACAAAAGAAGGATCTGAAACATTTCTGAAATTTGCCAGTCTTTCATCTGTGGGTAATTTTGAAGCGGCTGTTTTTCCTAAGTCAAGTGAAACTCTATTAAAAAACTTTTGATAATAGGCTATATGATCTTTCTTCATTTTATTATAGCTTTTATCCGATGCCTTATCTAAAAAAGATTTTGCGATTTCATTTTCATCACCACTAATATCTTGGTAATTAATAAAATTAGAAGCGATTGAAACATAGATTACCACAGTATCTGCTCCTTCAATTTTTACCGAATTGCCTGCAGCATTTACACGGCCTCCTTTGACTTTAAATCGGGCAAGCGCATTAAATTTCACCTTTCCTTCAACTCCTTCATGATCGCTTGTGGTGCCGGAGAGCGATATTTCATTATTACCGGTAACCGATAGTGTTTGTTTTTTATGCTGTGAAGTAAAAGCAGCCGTAAACGATAATTTTCCGGGTTTATTAGCCGAAAGTTGTATGACTAAAACCCGGTCAGGAAAAGACATAAAGGCTTCCCTAGTATAGGTAACACCGGCTTTTTTATAAACTGTTTTGGTTACCGCTTTTTCTATATCCAGTTCGCGATAATAATCTGTATAGCCTTGTTGATTGGAGAAATCCAGTTCTAAATTTCCCACGGGCTGAAACATTTGTCCGTGGGATTTTTTGGTAATTATATTTTCATTTATGAGTTTTTCGGCTTTGGTATATTCTCCCTGAAAAAGAAGTTTTCTAATGTCATCCAAAGCTTGTTTGGCATTTGGATTATCATTTCTGTTAGGACTGCCACTCCAGACCGTTGCTTCGTTTAACTGAAAAATTTCCTTCTCGATATTGCCATATACCATTGCACCCTGAAAACCATTTCCTATTGGTAAAGCATTTTCCCAAACCTTTCCGGAAGGGGTTTTATACCAAAGCTTTAAGTCATCTGTCTGTTGGGCAGATAATGTAAATCCAAAGAAAAACAATATGGTAATAAAATATATTTTCATGATTTTCGTGCCTTATCAAATAATTGGAAATCCTTTTTATAAAATTGCTGTCTTAACTACGATTTTTTTAAAGTTTGTCCTGCGGGATTGTTGCACTCTCAGGCGGTCCCAGATAAGATGGCTTCAGTCCTCCGGTATTTATCAAAATCTTCTGCAACACAATTCCGGGATCTAAAACACGGAAACGTAAAACATGTTTTCCTTTTTTTGTAATCGTATGTTTCGTATTCGAATGAATTAAGTGTTCTGCCTGCCATTTTCCTAATTCTCCGCGATAATGCCCGTTAAAGTTGATGAGCTGTGGTTTTTCTCCATCAAATGAAACTTCATAACGCAGCCCTTTATTGCTGTTGAAGTTAAGTGTAGGCGCTAAAAGCAGTTCTACATTAAATTCTCCGGTTGAAACAAAATCAATTTCATATTCTACAAAAACATTTTCTTG
Organism: Flavobacterium hydrocarbonoxydans; assembly: GCF_009789235.1. Classification (GTDB taxonomy): domain Bacteria; phylum Bacteroidota; class Bacteroidia; order Flavobacteriales; family Flavobacteriaceae; genus Flavobacterium; species Flavobacterium hydrocarbonoxydans. Next base: position 454,564 of record NZ_WSTB01000001.1, read on the forward strand.
ATTACCCGGATATTTATTTTGCGGAAAAGTGGTAATGCCGCTTTTTGTTTTTCCAAAATCAGGAATCACTTCCCAATGAATTTTGTCTGAATTATTTGCTTTCGAAAAATGTTCTGCTTCGATCGCAACATAGCCATCCTTTTCTGCAAATACATTCGACACAATCTGATCTTTTTCTGATACATAACTAATTTCGGGCAGCACATTTTTTGGTCCGTCGTGCCAGGCCTTGTATCCTATTCTCATCTGATCCATGATGTGAGTCCATTTGCCTCCTGAAATTTCATTATTGTACTTATGCTGAAGAACTGAATCCCTTGCAAAAGTGCTTTTTACCTGATCCGCAAAAGTATTGGCCAAAGTGTTTTTTTCTGATGCCAGTTTTCTGTTATTGGCCTGTGCAAAATACATTTCATAAAGATTACTACAGGCGTCTATAGGATATAAAACCAGTTGAAAATAAGCATCTTTATACTCCGCAGGAATATCATTGTAAATTCTATAAGCATCCAGTGCCAGATTCTTATAGTCCGTAACTACCGTTTGGAATTCATTATAATTTTCAAGGCTGTAAGTTTTGCTATCCAGCATTTCCGGAGTGACTCTTCGATTGTATTTCGGATAAGTATTTAATAATCGGGCAATTTCTTTGGAATGTTTTGTTCCAAATTGATCCTGAGCCCATTTCTCGGTAAACGCAAAAAGATTCTGAGAGTTGAATTTCTTAGGATTCCATGCCATTTCTAAAAAGAAACTGATAGGGAATTCCATCGGTTTAAGATCTCCTACATTGACCACCCAAATTTTATCGACCCCGTGTTCATAACTAAGATTCATCTGTTCCCAGACTCTTTGTATCGGACTTATATTAATCCATTTCGAATTTCTTGGCCCTCCCACATAATCAAAGTGATAATACATTCCGTAACCGCCTTTATGCAAAGGCTTTGTAAGATCTGGAAGTTTGCGTACATTTCCCCAATTATCATCACAAAACAATAAAATAACATCATCCGGAACCCGCATTCCCTGATCATAATAGTCCTGTACTTCTTTATATAAAGCCCATACCTGCGGTGTTTTATCGGCTTTTTTTTGGGTTACCTGTGCCAAAATTTTGCGCTGTTCTTTTACAATATTTTCCAGCAAGCTTATGTTGGTACCTTCACTCATGGCCTCATCTCCATCACCGCGCATGCCTACGGTTACTACTTTTTCCCAATTTTTACTGCGTTCGATTCCGCTTTTCCAGAAATCATCTAAAACCGTTTTATTTTTAGAATAGTCCCAAACATTAGGAAGATTATTTTTTTTAATGTACCGATGCCAGTCAGTCTGTGCCAAAGCCATTGGTTCATGGTGCGAAGTCCCAATAACAATTCCCATTTCGTTAGCCAGTGGTCCGCTTGCCGGATCATCATCATAAAAAGCATTTCCCCACATCGCAGGCCATATATAATTGGCTTTCAGCCTAAGTAATAATTCAAAAACCTTTTCGTAAAACTTACTGTTAAATCCTCCAAATGTTGCTTTAGACCAACCACTTAAAGCCGGAGCTTCATCGTTGATAAAAATCCCTCTGTATTTTACGGCTGGTTCTCCATCGCTGTATGTTCCTTTTATAAAATAAATATTTTCTTTTTGCGCTACAGGCACATCAGCCCAGTAATACCAGGGAGAAACCCCAATTTGCGCTGATAGTTCGTAAATTCCGTACATCGTTCCGCGTTTGTCACTGCCTGCAATTACAATAGCTTCTTCTACTCCTTTGAATGGATTTTTGATATTTTGAATAACGAATTTTTCATTCTTGCCTTTCAGTAATTTTCCGTCGATTTTATTTGCTTTAATTAAATCATCAATTACAGAATTGGTTCCGATTGTTCCAATGATAATCAGCGGCGAAGAAGAGTTGGGTTGCTGATTAAAAACAGCAGGTTTTTCTCCCGTTACTTTTTCAAAATCAGCTTGTAAATTAGCAATCGCACGTAGAATTCCTGTATCTGTTCCGTTACTAACAAAAAAAGAAAGTGGTGTAGATTTCTCTTTCAATACCATAACATCTCCTGCTTTATTAGTCGTTATAAAAGGCTGTGCTGCTTTTGATATAGGAGCATTAAAAATGAGGAGCAATAGGCTGATAAATGTTGAAAATCTTTTCATTATATTTTTTTTAATTGAATAATTTACAAGTTGTAAAGTCTTATTCTATTTAAACCGTTTTGGGTGTAATTAATAAAAATTTAATTAAACACATAGAAAACATAGATTTTATGATTTTGAAAAAAAGGAAATCAAAAAGAAACTCGTTTCTTCACACATAGCTATGTGTTTTAATGCAAGTGAAACGCCTTTTTAAACAGTACAAAATCTATGTTTCTATGTGTTAAAAATAATTTCACCCAATGGGTTATTTCTAAAAGTTTGCAAAAAATAATTTGCTTAGTTAAACAATGATGGCGCAAACCTAAATAAATCATGTCTCCATACTGGCCACGTATGTCCGCCAGGATATTCGCTGTATTTATATTTAATGCCCAGCTGATCGAACTTACTCATCATTATTTTGCAATTTTCATAAGCGATATCTTCTTTACCTCCCATTGAGATCCAGAAATTTTTAATATTCGAATTAATAATTGCTGCATTGTTTTTCATAAACTCATATTGAGGTGCTGATAAAGTTGCATTATTAGCCCACCAGCCAGAGCTAAACACTCCTATACTGGAAAACAAATCCGAATTTTTTACACCTGCATACAGCGTTTGCAATCCGCCCATAGACAATCCTGCTAAAGCTCTGTTTTTAGCATCTGTTTGTACTTTAAAATTGCTTTCTACATACGGAATTGCGCCGTTTTTTAATTCATTTTCAAAAGCTTTAAGCGCATTTTCATTAAAACCTGCAATTCCTCCTGTATTACCCATATTGCCGTCAAGCATCGCAATTACCATTGGTTTTGCTTTATTTTCTGCTATTAAATTATCCAAAATCAGATTTGCCTTTCCCTGCGTTGCCCATCCGCTTTGATCTTCGCCTCCTCCATGCAACAGGTATAAAACAGGATATTTTTGTGCACCATTATCATAACCAGGTGGCGTGTAAACATACATTTCGCGCCAGGAATTCGTCGCTTTCGAAAAATATTTTTTTATTCTAATGTCACCATGCGGAACATTCTTTAGCGCATAAAAATCACCTTCTTTATTTGGAATTTCAATACCGCTGGCCATACGTCCCATACCGTAAAACGATTCACTTGCCGGATCAGCAACAGCTACACCATCAATAAGTAATGAATAATAATTAAATCCCTTATTGATAACATCTGTCGTTGTACTCCAGGTACCTTCTTCGTCTTTTACCATGTCGTACTTTTTGCCTAAATCTATTTGTACTTTTGCAGCTTCGGGCGCTTTAACTTTAAAAACTACCCGATTGTCTGGCAATATTTGAGGGTATTTAGCATTGCGGATATTGGTTTCTGCCTGTGATCCCAAAATGGTATATCTTGCAAAATCTGACTCCTCAACAGTCTTAAATAAAAACTGCGAAAACATATACAAACCATTTTTCCAAACCTTAAAATCATGAACACCAGGTTCGATATAATAGATATGCGGTACATCCTTTTGATATAAATAATCATGCGTACGTTTGCTATTCCCAATTAACCAATCGTTATCACCACAGGAAATCCAGAGTAGTTTTAGTTTCTTTTTGGCTTCTACTGGATTTGGGAGTAACTCTTCTGGCATTTTAGTATTCGGAGCAGCTGAGAAAGCACCCACCCAGGCAAATTGGTCTAAATTGCCCAACCCGAAATTCAACGATTGCCCTCCGCCCATAGACAAACCTGCAATCGCACGGTGTTGACTGTCTTTAAGCGTAGGATATTTTTTTTCTATAAAAGGAATCAGATCGTTTAATAAATCTTTTTCGAAAGTCGCAAAAGCCTGTACTTTATCCGCTGCCATTATATTACCAGAAGCACTGTCGTCTTTCATAGCTCTGCCGTTTGGCATGACTACAATCATAGGTTCTACTTTTCCTTCGGCATAAAGATTATCTAATATAAGCTGTGGTGTGCCGCCGTTGAGCCATTCTTTTTCATCCCCGCCTATTCCATGCAAAAGATACAATACAGGATATTTTTTCTTTTTATTGAATCCCGGAGGCGTATAAACGGTCACTTTTCTTTGCGATCCCACCGTTTTAGATTCATAACTGATGGTCTCTATCTTTCCCGCAGGTATGTTTGTATTTAGTAAATCGAAACCAAGAGGTGCCTGAACTCTCAAAATTCCTTTGGGATCTTCGAATTTATATCCTAATAAAGAAAGCATTTTCTGCGCATAACGTTTTCCTAATGCTCTGTAGCCCGCAGCATTAAAATGAAGTATATCTGGTTCGGCTGTGCATCCTCTGGATGAAATTACATACGAATTTGGCAGTGTCTGAGGTAGTGTTGCAATAATTTTATTCATGCTGGCACATTTACCATTCTGCTCTTCGCCCACCGTTTCTCCAGAGAGTAAAGGAACTTTTTTGGGGTCCAGATTCAGGTCTTTTATCAAATTGTCATATACAATTTTTACCTTTTTTGGCCAAAGTGTATCACCTGTATTAGATTCTCCCTGATGCAGTAAAATACCTTTGATTACGCCTTTTTTCTGTGCAATTTTTGCCATTTCGACAAGCCTTTGATAAGGATTGTCATCGTATTGTTTTAATATGCCCTTCATCCAATCTGGAGCTGTTGCAACATATTCTGCCGTTTTATTTTTATCAAAAAGTTCAATTTTGCATCCTCCAACGGCTACGTTTATAACCCCAACTTTTATGTTTTTTGGCAAATTAGCAATCATATTTCTTCCAAAATAATCGATCGGAGTCAAGCCTGTGTTGCAGCGGCATAAAGGCGGAACTGCGGTGTACCAGTTTCCCTTTTTACGATCCATTTCGGCGCAGTTTACAGCTGCCAGAACCTGAAATCTATCGTCAACCCCTACCTTATCCTGAGGTTCTATTTTAGCATATCCTTCCATATTAGATTGTCCAAGGCTCAGATAAACATGAAAATCAGCATCCTGAGAATAGGCTTTTTGTCCTATTGAAAGAAGAACAGCGATTGCGAAAAATTTAATTATTACCTTCATTTTTATTTGTATTTTTTGTTGTAAAAAATCATTTAAATACTGAATCAATTCATAAAATTCAATTGAATTAATTTTAACACATAGAGACATAGGCTTTAAACACTAAAAAAAAAAGCGTTTCACTTACTTCAAAACACATAAGTATCTATGTGAAAGAAATCTGTTTTTAATGAATTATAAACCAATGAATTACAAACCAATGAATTACAAACCAATGAGTTAATTCAATTCTAAAAATTATTTCTATTTGAATAAATCCAAATCTATAGCTTCACCCATAGTGCGGTAACCCAGTTCATTAGGATGCAAAAAATCGCCATCGTGACTATTGGACAAAATAGTTTTCGAACCCTTTTCTGACATTGCTTTATCAAAATCAACTACAGCATCGAAGGCATTACTATTTCGAATCCAGGCGTTTACGATATCTCTGGCCTCCTGTCTGTGTGCTGCGTCATAAAATGATTTTTCGAAAGGCAAAATGGTACAGCCATACACTTTAATCCCTTTTGCATGAGCCTTAGCAATCATAACTTTATACGCTTCAATAAGTTGCTGAGCTCTGACAGGCGCATCCTCTGGATTTTTAATCCCTCCAATATCGTTTACACCTTCTAAGAACAATACCCATTTTACACCTTTCAGAGATAATACATCTCTGTCAAAACGATCTAATGCTGTTGGTCCTAATCCTCCTTTAAGGACACAGTTGCCACCAATTCCTAAATTGAGAACTCCTATGTTCGCTGTTTTTTTATCTGCCAATAATCTGGCCGACAAGATATCTGTCCATCTGTTTTGTTTGTTAGTTCCTGATCCACGTCCGTCTGTAATAGAATTTCCTAAGCAAACTATACTCGCAGAACTTTTATCAGCCCTAACATCCAGTCCCATAATCGAATACCAGTGATCTGTCTTTATAGCCCCTTCGAAAGTGGCATTATTTATATGATCACCAGGCAAAATATAAGAGGTCGTTCTGGAACCCGGATGCCCTGATGTTTTTTGAGAAGCAGCGCCATAATGAATCGTAATCGCTAAAAGCTGACCTGGCTGTAATGTATAATCAAAGGCGTCTGAAAACACTTCCTGTTCCGGATTCATTGTTATTCCGGGATTTCCATTAAAACTAATTATTTTTTGAGTTGCAGAATCAATACCCGGAGCAGCAACTACATTTGCAACACTTACCGATTTTAGAACTGTTGGCTGATCGCTAAATATATTTGAAAATCGCAATCTCATGCGTTCTCCTCCTATTGAAACCCTGATAATCTGCCTAAGCGTATTATCTGTAAGGCCTGGAGCCGGAGGCATATTATGCGGTTCTACTAACATTTGTGCCGTAGCCCAGCTGCCCACCCAATTTTCCGTAGTTGATTTGGTTGCTTCTTTTATAGCCGTCTGACTGGATTTACACCCTAAAACTATTAGGAAGAGAGGTACAAACAATAACCATTTAAAATATATTTTTTTCATATCTAATTTTTAAAGAATAATGAGTATTTTGTTTGATAACAGACCCAACGTTCTTTTATTCTACCTTAGCATCATTTGCAGAAGTGGCATATAATCCAACCAAAGCTCCCGTAAAGCCTCCTGCCACATTTGTCGAAAGAATGTCACCCGAAACACTTTCGCCTAAATTTTTGAACACCACACCATCCTGTGAATAGCTAAATTGGTAGCTGTCTCCAGTGGCTTTTACCTGCAAACGAATTGGTTTTTTGATTTCTATTTTGGTACTTGCTATAATTTTTGATTGACCTTTTTCTGTTCTTTCTAACAAGATATAGGTTTCTTTTCCTTTTTTGGTTATTCCAAAAACATAATTAAAACGTTCATTTTGTAAGCATACAATTCCTGCCAGATCTTTTTCAGATTCCGGTTTGAAATCGATAGTGGTGGCAAAAGAAAAAGTATTGTGCATTTGTCTGTAAAAAAGTGTCGAAGTAGGTTTTACTTCTTTTATATTTACTTCAAATGGATTAATCTGCAATCCTTTTTTAGTTATCGAAATAAAATTTTCACGAGGACCTCTAAGTCCTATCCATCTGTAATCTAGTTTTTCGGAAGTAAAATTTTCGGTAAACGTAAAATTTCCATTCGGGAAAAAACCTTCTTTACCGGTCTTATTTTCAGTAACTCCGTTGGGCATTTTTATTTTTGGCTCCAAAGGAACTAACCCATTCTCGAAAACAGGAAAAACTCCTGACCAATCCACTGGCAGCATAAAAGTTTCACGCCCTGTATTTACTCTGTCTTTATCATTAGGACGAACGCCTAAAAACACACCATAATATTTATTATCAGGTCCAAGAACCAAATCTGCATGTCCCGCCCAATCTACCTTATCGGCTCTGTCTTTAGGAAAATATCTTTGTGTAAGAATCGGGTTATTTGATGCCGGTTTAAAAGGTCCTTTTGGGCTATCACTAACAAAAATAACCTCGCTGTGATTTCCTCCGGTTCCGCCTTCAGCGCACATTAAATAATAGCGTCCGTCTTTTTTATACAAGTGAGGCGCTTCAATCCATATTGGTTTTTTAGAAAGATCAACTCCTCCATCTACAATAATTTTATCCGTACCCGGAATTACTTTATCATTTGCAAGATCATATTCCCAAACTTTAATGACACGATGTCCCTGATACAATTCTTTGCCTTTATCCGGAGCATCGTTGTGTACTACATACCCTTTTCCGTTATCATCAAAAAAGATACAAGGGTCAATACCATCGAAACCTAATTTTATAGGACTTCCCCATCCTTTCATAGGATCTTTTGTTTTAACAATAATATTGCCCAGACCTCCTGAAAAAGCCGTTACAATCATATAAAAAGTATCATTATGAGGATTATAGGTAATTCCCGGAGCATAAACGCCCTGGCTGATACCGGTATCATGAGGATTAAACTCCGAAACCTTATTTAATACTCCTCCCAAATCTGTCCAATTGACTAAATCTTTAGAATGAAAAATAGGCACTCCCGGAAACATGGCAAATGAGGAACACACCATATAATAATCATCTCCCTTTCTGGTAATAGCCGGATCAGGATAACATCCCTGTAAAACCGGAGAATAAAATTCATCTGATTTCAATGGATTATTTTTATAAATACCATCATCTCCCTGATAAACCACATTCGAAAAAACAGGTGCTTTTGGAGTTGTTTTTTTTACAAGGGTATCCTTGCTGGTTATTCCATTAAAAGAAAAAAGAAATAATATGGATGATAGTAGGAAAAAAAGAGGATATTTCTTCATTTGTACTGATTTATTATAGACATTTTCTTTATTGAAAAATGTCTGGTTATTTTAAAATATTCAATTTAAACAAATGCCGTTTTATATTTAATGTTGATTGTTGCAATCAACTTCATTTTCTGTAAAAATAATTATCTGAAAAACATTTTATTCTAAATTGAATTTACAATTTAAAAGCCGAGGGAATTATCCCTCGGCTTCAAACTTAAGCAAACTTACACAACCAACTTAAAGCATTATTCTGTAAAATCAACACTTATAATTATGGTTAAATTTGCCCATCGTATGATAAATTAGTTATATCCAGGATTCTGATATTCTGCTTTTTCAGCAGCACTCATTTCCATTAAATCTATTTGACCTTGCGGTATTGGACGTAAATAATGATGCGGCTCAATAGTTCTGGTAATTACCTCTGGCGTATGCTGACCGTAATTTGATCCTCCAATTGAGTACGTACCAGCAAGCTCATTCCATTTTTGAGTTCTTACTAAATCATACCAACGGTATCCTTCGCCATAGTATTCGCGAGAACGTTCCGCAAGAATATAATTAATCGTAATTACTGCAGGAGTTGCAGCTGTCAATAGCGCACTATTGTCTGCACTTTTTGCCATATTACCATTGTTATCCCAACGCCATTTTCCTGCACGTGCACGTATTACATTGATAAGATTTCTGGCAGTCATAGAACCAGTCGCTCCTTTTACAGCAGCCTCAGCCGCTACAAAATAAAGTTCAGAAAATTTAGCAACCGGGTAAGGTCTTGTACTTCCTGCATTAGGTTGTCCTAATCCACCAGCGTTATCTGTACGATATGGTCCTAACTTCCATAAACCTGGATATACAATTCTGCTTATTCCCAATGGAGAAATTACATAATCAGCTCTTCCTGGTAAAGTTCCGGCACCAACACCATTATCTCCTGCTCCTGTAGGGTATGCAATTGGTGTAGCAGGTTCGTTGTTAAGGAAACTTAAAATCGCATCACCTGCATTTATTGGTAATGAATTTGCATTGTAAAGTGTAGCTACATCTGTTAGTCCTGTACCTTTTAAATTCCAGTTACCACGGTAAACAGCAGCAAATGTTCCATCGTATCTTGAATCATTTGTTTTATCAGCAAAAGTGTTAGTAAAAACTTCAATAGGTGGCGCCATTCTTGTCCAAGGACGTCCTAAAAACTGATCGGCTGCACGCTGTACAGTAGAAACTGATCCTCCTGCTGCATTTTTACTTCTTATTGCAGTATAATTCCATGTACCCATCCAGCCAGCGAAGTTATCAGGTGAGCCACCACTTCCGTAAGTAAGACTGGCACCATTATAATATTCACTTGCTTCAGTATGATCGGCATAAAGCATGACTTCTTTGTTACGATCATTTGATCCTAAATTAACATCATAATAATAATCCAGTAAACCATTTGTACCCGGATTGTTAATTCCTTCTAAAGCCACATCGTAAGCCTTTTGAAAATACCATTGTGCATTGTGCCCATCAGGATCTGTTCTAGGTGTTTCAGGATAAGTTGGAATATTATTTGGGTTTTCTAACCACCAGGCGTAAGTCAGGTAAGCTTTTGCCAACATTAAACGGGCTAATGTTTTAGTTGCCGTACCAGTTAATCTTGGGGCATCAGGCAAATCATTAACAGCTGTTACCAAATCTGGAAAAATAGCTTTAGTATAAACTTCACTAACTGTATTACGCTTAGAAGATCTTGATGGCTGATTGTTGAATTTCAATTCACCAGCACCTAAATCTAAAGGTACTCCTCCAAAATTTTGCACTAATAAAAAATAATCAAAAGCTCTAAAAAATCTGGATTCCGCAATTAAACTGCTTGCAACACCTACTGCTGCAGCATTTTCAATAATTCCGCTGGCAGTATTTATATCATTATAAGAATTATTCCAAACTACATCAGCTCTGCTCGAATTTGGATTAATAACTCCAACTCCAGACAAATCATGATCTTTAAAGTTTCCGTCAGCACTTTGTGCGTACGTATTTTCATCCGTACCGGTCTGAACAGAATTGTAATAATATGCCTGTCCGTATATCCAGCGTAAGTGAGCATAATGAGAGGTTAATCCCTGAATTACTCCCTGTTCTGTTTTAAAATAACCTGGCTCATAAAAGTCATGTGGTTTTTCTTCTAAAATATCAGAGCAGCCTGCAAAGGAGAACAAAACTACTGATCCTATAATTAATTTTTTATAAATATATCGTTTCATGGTTGTTCTTGATTAAAATGTTAAATTAAGTCCGAATAAAAAATTTCTGGTTGAAGGTGTATTAGTTCCAATAACCAAAAACCTGCGTTGGTATGAATTTACAGCCTGATTTTCATCTCCATAAGAATTCGTTTCAGGATCCATTCCAGACTGTTTGTGGTAAGGAGAGAAAAGTACAAAAGGATTTTGTGCTGTAACATAAAGTCTCAATTTTTCAATTCCTAAATCTCTCATGAATTGCTGATCTAATGTATAACCTAAAGTTAAGGCTCTAATTTTTAAATAAGAAGCGTCAAAATACCCCATTGTTGACATATATTTTGGGTTATCTCCACTTCTAATACCTCTTGGATTAGGGAATTCAGCATCTGTGTTTTCAGGAGTCCAGTAATCCACATCTACGTTACTTCTTCTTCCGTTAAGAAGATTAAGATAACTAGCACCACCATAAAGTGTACTGATTAATACCCCGCCACTTTTGAATGCTCCAACGGCAGAAAAATCGAAACCTTTATACGTTAAATTTGTATTGAAACCTCCCTGAAAATCCGGGTCAGTATCTATAATTTGTCTGTCGCTCGCATTGATGGCGCGTGTTGGTGAACCATCTGCATTAAACTCTCCGGTGTATTTTACTTTAATTGACCCTACCACTGTTCCTTGTTGATTTACACCAGTAGGACCAGGCTCGTATATAGACATATGAGCATCACCTTCCTGCCAGATACCTACTTTTTCATAATCGTAAATAGAATTGATATTGTGGCCTACAAACCAAGAGTTTCCTTCATCTCTTGTAGCTCCTGAAGCAAGTGCTACTAACTTATTGTCATTTGCGTAAAAGTTGAAACCAACTGACCAGGTCAGTCCATCTGGATTGTCCAGAATAACACCGTTTAATGCTATTTCGTAACCTTTGTTTTCAGATTCTCCTACGTTTGCAACATAACTGCTCACACCCGATGTTGAAGGCAATTGTACTCTTTGCAGAATATCCTTCGTATTTGTTTTGTAATATTCGATTGTACCGGATAAACGATTATTAAAGAATCCAAAATCTAATCCATAATTCCAGGTTGTAGAAAACTCCCATCCTAAGTTCGGATTAGGCAATTCTGTAACATATACACCCGTTGAGTTTGTGCTGCCAAAATTGTATGGTCTGGTACTCAAAGCTCCTAAAGTTGCATATGGATTAACGGCCTGATTAGAAGTTTCACCATATCCTGCACGTAATTTTAGTAAATTAACCCATGAAAGATTTTTCATAAAAGATTCATTCGAAACAGTCCATCCTGCAGAAACAGCTGGATACGTTACCCATTGATTTCCTTTAGCCAGTCTTGATGAACCATCTGAACGCACGGTTGCAGAAAGAAAATATTTATTATCATAAGAATACATCGCTCTGGCCATATACGAACTTAGTCCCCATTGTGTATAATCCTGATTGGCAGGATTTATAACGGCTTCTTCTTCACTCTGACCCAGGTTGTAAAACTGAAACGCATCAGAAGTAATTCCGTTTCTTGCTATCTGAGAAGTATTTCCTGTAAACTGCTCGTTTGAATACAACCCAACAAAATTGATTGTATGTTTGTCTGCAAAAGTCTTATCATACGTTAATAAATTCTCGATAAGCCATTGAGTTGACATTGTATTGCTAATAGAAGCATTTGAAATCGTGGCTGGATTTACATCAAATACACCAAATCCTTCATAATAGCCGCTGTTAGAAGTACGAAAATTCAATCCGGTGTTCATACGGTATTTTAATCCCTCTACACCTGGTATTTTTACTTCTGCAAAAATATTATTATAAGAACTAAACGCTCTGGTTTGATTTACATACGAATCTCCTAAACCTCTAATCGTTTCTCTTGTATAAACCCAGTTTTCGTCAGCTCCCATTCTAACAGTTCTTTTCAAAGATCCATCTTCATTATAAGGATTAGCTAATGGAGAAGTTCCTAAAATAGTTCCTGTACCAATATTATCGCCATTTGTAATCGCGTAATTAGTATTCGTATTAAATCCTATACGGATCGATTTTCCTAATTGCTGATCTAAACCTGCTCTTAGTGTAAAACGTTCGTATTTTTGACCCGGTAATACTGATTCTTCTTTGTAATATCCTAATCCTGCATTGTATGCACCACTCTCACTACCTCCAGAAACACTTACGTCATGACTAACCATCTCGCCAGCTCCGTATAATGAATCCTGCCAGTCTATATTTGTATCTCTTGTTTCATCAACACCATCAGTATATAAAGTAGAATAATCACGAAGTGCAGCAAATTTAGCACCATCCATCATATCGTATTTACCAAAAACCTGCTTGATACCTGTAAATCCATTATAGGTAAAGGTTGCTTTTTGGTTTTTACGTCCTTTATTACTGGTTACTAATATAACACCATTTGCTCCACGAGAACCATAAATAGCCGTTGCAGAAGCGTCTTTCAAAATATCAACAGATTTAATATCAACCGGGTTAATATCACCAATCTGACCTGCAAACGGAACCCCGTCCAGTACAACTAAAGGATCATTACTTCCTGTAAGTGATCTGGTTCCACGAATACGAATCTGCATAGCCGCTCCAGGTTTAGACGAAGTCTGCGTTAGCTCAACCCCTGCCAATCTACCCTGTAATGCCTGAGTTATATTAGCTGATTGTACTTCGTTAAGTTCTTTCCCTCCAATAGTAGCTACCGATCCGGTTACGGCTTCTTTACGTTGCACACCGTACCCGATTACGACTACTTCTTTTAGAGCACTAAAATCTTCTTCGAGTACTACATTTATTTGTTTTTGGCCGTTTACGGAGACTTCTTTGGTTTTTAAACCCAGAAAGCTGAAAACCAAAACGCCATTATTGGGTACATTGGTAATAGAATAAGTACCATCGAAACTCGTACTTACACCATTTTTTGTCCCTTTTAGAGTCACATTAGCTCCAGGAATAGGTCCACTAACATCCGATATTGTACCTGTCACTGTTGTCTGTGCATTTGCGGTGGCAGCAAAGACAAACATAAAAATCAAAAAACCTAAGCATCTAAGATGCTTTGATTTACTTGTAATAGTTAAAAAGTTAGTCATAAAAATTCGTTTTAATAATTAAAATTCGTTTTTTGGTTTAGTTAGTTTGTTAAAACCCATCTATCTCTTAACAAAGAATTAATAAATGTTGTTTAAACAAATATAAATAAATAAAAACAATACACAATCGGTTGTGTGATTTTTTTTTACCAATACTTAAAAAAAAGCACTGTATAAAAACATTATATATAAAATTATTCGAAAAAAATTAAGTTTTTAATAATCAAAGAAGAATCTCACCGACAAACATTGTAGATAATTTACGTTTTAGTTGTAAATCATAAAAAAAACATAAAAAAGCAAAGTGTATTTTTTCCGCAATAGTTAATTTGAAAACTGACAATTTTGAAATATTAGTAATGTTAAAAAAATGAATTAACAGCTAAAATATTGATTAATAACATTTAAATAAACATTCCGTAGCTCCAAATTGGGCAAAAAAATAGTAAGAAGATAAAATTGTGCAAAAGAAACAATCGGTTGTTAAAAATAAAAACTCCCTTCAACACAAACTGAAAGGAGTTTTTCAAAAAAAAATTAGAAAAATAAAAAATGATTTCTTTTAAATAAGTATAATTTGTTGGGAAAACGGTACCCTAAAAAATTAAATATTCATCTTTTTAGCATCTTCAATAAATTGATTCAGACCAATGTCTGTCAGGGGATGCTTCAGCAATCCTTTTATAGCAGATAATGGCCCGGTCATAACATCTGATCCTACTTTGGCACAATTTACAATGTGCATCGTATGTCTTATAGAAGCCGAAAGAATTTGAGTTTTGTACTCATAATTATCGTAAATTTCTCTTATTTCAGAAATCAAATTCATACCATCTGTAGAGATATCATCTAACCTTCCTAAAAATGGAGAAACGTACGTCGCTCCTGCTTTTGCGGCTAATAAAGCCTGTCCTGCTGAAAAAACCAAAGTAACATTGGTTCTGATTCCTTTAGAAGAAAAATATTTGCAAGCCCTAACTCCATCAGCAATCATAGGCAACTTCACTACAATCTGCGGATGCAAAGCGGCTAATTCTTCCCCCTCTTTTACCATTCCTTCAAAATCTGTTGAAATAACCTCAGCAGAAACATCTCCGTCAACAATCTCACAGATTGCTACATAATGCTTCAATATATTGGCTTTTCCAGTAATGCCTTCTTTAGCCATTAAAGACGGATTGGTCGTAACGCCATCTAACACTCCTAAAGACTGTGCTTCCTGAATATCATTTAAATTGGCTGTGTCAATAAAAAATTTCATGTTCTCTTGTTTAAGTTGGATTGCTTTGGCACTAACTATTGAGTAGCCCGCAATTCCTGATTATTAAACTGCCTATGATTTTAGCAAGCAGCAGTGAGCGAAAATGTGCATTAAGATTGTGTCCTAATCTTCAAAAAACATTTAATAAAAGGCAATTAAATTTTATTAAATCAACTTTCTTTCGAATTCTAAATAAACGATATCCAAATAGTAACTAAACCTAAAACCCATTTGTCTAAGATTTATTCTTTACTCAAAAGAAAGCCATAATCGTAACACACATTCTCTGAAAACTCATTGCGAAAATTCTTTTTTTTTATGATAGCTTAAAAATAACGTTCTATAGATATCATATACTAAAAAAACTATTTTTCCGCAACGCTTTTTCCACCTAAAAATTACATTGCCAAAATTCTCTTTTAACCCGTTGGGTGTAATCAATAAAAATTTAATTAAACACATAGAAAACATAGATTTTATGATTTAAAAAAAGGAAATCAAAAAGAAACTCGTTTCTTCACACATAGCTATATGTTTTAATGGAAGTGAAACGTCTTTTTAAAGTTCAATAAGCTATGTTTCTATGTGTTAAAAATTCATCCAACGGATTATTTTATTCTTAGATATATTGATTAATGATGTTTTCAAACAATTCCTGTTTGCTGCTTTGCAATGCCAATTCTCCGTTTTCATGAGCAATTTTATATAAATCCTGAAGATCTAATTTTCCATCACAAAAATCTTTTCCTTTTCCAGAGCTAAAAGAACTGTAACGTTGTGCTCTCAATTTTTCGTAAGGAGAAGAAGTAATGATTTTATCCGCTGTTAAAAGTGCTCTTGCAAATGTGTCTGCACCGCCAATATGTGCCAGGAAAACATCTTCCATATCGGTAGAACTTCTTCTGATTTTAGCATCAAAATTAACACCTCCACCTTGTAAACCTCCTGCTTTTAAGAAAACAAGCATCGCTTCGGTTGTTTCCTGAATGTTATTCGGGAATTGATCTGTATCCCAGCCATTTTGGTAATCACCTCTGTTGGCATCGATACTTCCTAACATTCCGGCTTTTGCAGCTACTTCTAATTCGTGCTGAAAAGTATGTTGTGCCAAAGTAGCGTGATTTACCTCAATATTGATTTTGAAATCTTTATCCAATCCATATTCACGTAAAAAACCTATAGCCGTAGCCGAGTCAAAATCGTATTGGTGTTTTGTTGGCTCCATTGGTTTTGGCTCGATAAAGAACGTTCCTTTAAATCCTTGTGCTCTTGCATAATCTCTCGACATAGTAAGGAATTTAGCCATATTATCTAATTCTTTACCCATATCGGTATTCAGTAAAGACATGTATCCCTCGCGTCCTCCCCAAAAAACATAATTTTCTCCATCTAAAGCAATTGTCGCATCTAAGGCCAATTTCACTTGTCCTCCGGCTCTGGCCACTACATTAAAATCTGGGTTGGTTGCTGCACCGTTCATGAATCTTGGATTCGAAAAACAGTTTGAAGTTCCCCAAAGCAGTTTAATTCCAGAAGCTGCTTTTTTCTCTTTCAAGTATTCTGTAATCGTCGCCAAACGTTTTTCTGATTCGGCAAAAGTTGGTCCTTCAGCAACTAAATCATAATCGTGAAAACAGAAATAATCAAAACCCATTTTGCTAATAAATTCAAAAGCAGCATCTGCCTTATCTTTTGCAGCCTGAATTGGGTCTGAAGACTGGTCCCATGCAAAATTTTGAGTTCCTGGCCCAAACGGATCACTTCCTTGTCCGCAGAAGGTGTGCCAGTATGCAATAGCAAATCTAAAATGCTCACGCATGGTTTTTCCAGCTACAACCTGATCTGGATTATAATATTTGAACGCCAAAGGATTATCTGATTCTTTTCCTTCGAACTTAATTTCTCCGATACCTTTATAGTATTCTTTATTGCCTAAAACTATCATTTTTCTATTTTTTATTTGTTAATATTAATTCTAATTCCTTTTTCCAATTTTGATATGCCTTTTCATAAGGGGCTGCGTTTTTTAAGGGTAAAAAAGTCATAACGTGATCGTTGGTCGTGATGCTGGCTCCAAATTTTTCAAAATTTCCATCTGTCAGACCCACCGCTCTGGCAGCTCCTACAGCTCCAGTAGTATTATAAATTTCGATTTCATGCCCGATCAAAGTAGCAACTGTATTAGAAAAAATTTCTGAGCGAAATAAATTATCATTTCCTGCCCTGATTACATTAATCGTTGCATTATCCTCTTTTAAACATTCCATTCCGTAAACAAAAGAAAAAGCAATTCCTTCCAGAGAAGCTCTAAACAAATGCGAACTGTTGTGTATGTTTAAGTTTAGATTTAAAAAATGTGTGCCAATATTTTTGTTATTGAACATGCGTTCTGCACCATTACCAAACGGGATGACTACTACTCCATCTGAACCTACCGCAATTTTCGAAGCCTTGCGGTTCATGGTTTCATAGGTTTCATCACCCATATTATTTCGTAACCATCGGTACTGAATTCCAGCTCCGTTGATGTTGAGTAGTTTCCCAATTTTTGGTGCTTTGTCATCGTAATTGACGTGTACAAAATTGTTTACTCTTGTGCTTTTATTTCCTGTAGAAATATCGCTTACGGCATAAAAAACACCCGAAGTACCACCAGTAGCGGCAACCTCTCCGGGATTTAAAACATTCAAAGACAACGCATTATTAGGCTGATCACCTGCTCTGTAAACAACCGGAATACCCACTGGCAATCCTGATTCTTTAGCTCCTTTTTCGTTTAGAACACCTTGATTGGTAAAATTTTCGACTATTGTGGGTGTCATCGATTGGTCGATGCCATAATAATCTAAAAGCCAATTGGCTACTTTGTTTTCTTTGTAATCCCACAACATTCCTTCAGATAAACCATTTTTTGTCGTGGTTACGTCCCCCGTAAGTTTGTACGCGATATAATCTCCCGGTAACATATATTTGTAAACCTGATTGTAAATTTCAGGTTCGTTATCTTTTACCCATTTTAGTTTCGAAGCGGTAAAATTTCCAGGTGAATTGAGCAAATGTTCAGCGCACTTTTCCTTACCAATCTCTGCGAAAGCTTTGTCGCCAATTTCTACCGCCCTGCTATCGCACCAGATAATGGCATTACGCAGCGGATTGCACTTATTATCTACAATAACCAATCCGTGCATTTGATACGAAATACCAATTCCTTTTATTTTTGAAGCCTCAATATTAGCATCTCGAATAGCTCTTTTAGTCGCGGTACAAATGTGCTGCCACCAAATTTCCGGATCCTGTTCTGCCCAGTCTGAATGTAAGGACACAATTTCCATTTCGTTTTGCGGCTCATTCAGCACAATTATTTTTTTGCCCGTAGCAGCTTCTGTCAGGGCTACCTTAACAGAAGAACTTCCGATATCATATCCTATGTAGTACATACTTTTTTACTTTCTATTTTTTTAATCTAAAATACACATTATTCACTTTAATAATTTCTACAGCCTAATTTCCTTAACCCTATATCTATCTTATTTTCAATATTTTGAATAAAAACAAATCATTTATTAAAGATAAAACTTATTCTGCTAAAAAACTTAATTTTACAACACAACCGATTGTGTTTTTTGGCATTTTTTTTTAAAATAAATCACTAAAAACCATTAAAATTAAAATTAATCTCTCTTTGCGATAATAATTCATTGTTGTTAAGGTTTAAGCTGTAAAACTTTGCTGCTCTGTGTGATACATCTTCTTCTTTCTCGTTTGCATCATATAACAACCCCATTTGCAATATCTTTCTTCTAAAATTGGGTTTGTTTATTTCTATTCCTAAAATTTCTTCGTAAAGATGCAGCACCTGTAATAATGTAAATTTTTCGGGCAATAAATTAAATCCTATGGCACTTTTGCAAATATTCTTTCGCAACTCTTTTACGCTGTAATCTAAAATTATTTTATGCTTATCGGTTAATCCATTCACTTCATTAATACCCACCCATTTGGCATCTGCAATCGATTCTTTGATAGTTAAACCCTGAGCATTATTTTTTACTAAAGCATAATATCCTATTGCAATTTCTTCCTGTGTTGAGGACTGCGATGGATAACTAAAAGCTTTAAGCTGCTCTAAATAAAAATGCTGTTCGCCTATGTAATCCTCTAAAATATTATGAGCAGTACTCAATATCGTCTGCCCTTCTTTTATCCAGTCATTGGCTAATCTCCAGTTTAAGTTGCCTTGATTATCTTTTTGATTAACTAATAAAACTTTAAGCGTTTCACCTTCAAAATTAAATATCACACAATCAATTTCTATACTGTTTGAAATATAATGACTGTTCGCTCTTTTGCCTTTTTCATCTCCTCTTTTCATAGAAAATAAAATTTTAATCGTTATACTATCCCTAATAAAACAGCAATCTTAATCTGCTTATTCCTGCATTCCGTAAGGATCTATGGTTACTATTGAACCATCTTCCAGATACTCTATTTTGGTTACCTTAATACTTCGTAAATGAGTCACTCCTTTTGATAAACTGGAGTCATGGTAAAACAAATACCATTCATTATCAACTTTACATATCGAATGGTGTGAAGTCCATCCTATAACCGGATTTAAAATTCTGCCCTGATACGTAAAAGGTCCATAAGGATTATCACCTGTAGCGTAACAAATAAAATGTGTATCTCCTGTAGAATACGAAAAGTAATATTTACCATTGTATTTGTGTACCCACGAAGCTTCGAAAAAACGACGCTCGTTATCTCCTGCAACTAATACTTTTCCGTTTTGATCGAGAATCTGGATCTCTTTAGGCTTTTCTGCAAACTCTAACATATCTTCTGTAAGAAGTGCAACAATAGGTCCTAAAGCTGGTTCATTTGCTGATGGTTCTTCGTGATCAGCATGATATTGATTGTCACGGTACTTTTGAAGCTGTCCGCCCCAAATTCCGCCAAAATAAATATACTGTTTCCCATCTTCATCCTCAAAAACAGCCGGATCAATACTATAACTTCCTTCTATAGGTTTTGGCTGAGGCAAAAATGGTCCTACTGGAGAGTCGCTCACGGCAACACCAATCTGAAAAATACCATCGGCACGTTTTGCTGGAAAATACAAGTAATATTTACCGTTTTTGCAAGCTGCATCAGGTGCCCACATTTGTTTTTTTGCCCAAGCTACATCCTCTACATGCAAGGCAACTCCATGATCTACAGTATCTGATGTGATATTCTCCATCGAGAAAACATGATAATCTTCCATACCAAAATGATCTCCATTATCATTAAACGGAATCCCGGCATCAATATCGTGTGAAGGATAAATGTAAATCTTATTATTAAATACATGTGCTGAAGGATCAGCCGTGTAAATATGTGAAACCAAGGGTTTCGAAATTGCTTTTTTATTAATTTCTTCAAAATTAACTTGTTCAATACTATCTTCAGGCATAGTGAAATCTTTATTTTTTTAATACTAATTAAGTTCTTCTCTCTTTTAAATCGTTTTCTATTTGTACTTCCATATTTTTATTAATTTTATAAAAAAACAACAAGGCAACCCCAACTAAAAAAGGTATTGCAGGAAAAACACTTACTAATAATTTTATACCATTAATAGCAGTATCTGTTTGAGTCAATGAGTTCGGGATATAATGATAATAACCCAAAAACAAGGTCGTTAAAGCACCGCCGATACTTAAACCTGCTTTTAGTCCCACCATCATAGCAGAGAAAATAATCGCAGTTGCGCGACGATGGTTCAGCCATTCAGAATAATCCGCAACATCGGCGATCATGGCCCATAAAATAGGTATGGTTATCCCATAAAAAAATCCGTGGAGTATTTGAGAATAAAACATCAGACCAACAGAATCTGCCGGAAAAAAGTAAAAGGCTAAAACAAATAAGGTCGAAACAAATAAAAACGAAGCAAATACATTACGCTTACCATATTTATCGGCTAGTTTTTTTGATAAGGTAATACCCACTATCATAAAAATAATTCCTCCTGCATTAAATAATCCAAATCCCGCGGCAATAGGGTCATTCCCAAACTGATTGAGTCCTAAACTGGCTAATACTTCTAAAATGGGCTTTATAAAACTGGCTAACTGTACTTTATCTACATAATTTTCGAAATAATAAACATAAGCCCCGCCTTTCATCGCCAGTGTAATAAATACTAAGGTGGTAAGACTCAACATGATTATCCAGGGTTTGTTTTTCATCAAATCATTCAAATCTTCTTTTATACTGGATTTTTGTTCCGGTTTTGGAATGATGCGTTCTTTTGTAGTAAAAAAAGTAATCAGTAACATTATAGTTCCAATGATAGCCAGAACCGTCATTACTTTTTCTATACCAATAGCCTTATCGCCATTTCCTGCACTTTTAATGATTCCTAACATAAAAACCTGCACAAAAAACTGCGCAAACATAACCGCCACAAATCTATAAGAAGACAAGCTGTTGCGCTCACGCATATCACCTGTAATAACACCACTTAAAGCACTGTAAGGCAAATTATTACCTGCATAAAACAATAATAATAATGTATAGGTTACGATGGCATAGATTACCTTTCCTTTATATGAAAAATCGGGCGTTGTAAAAGCTAATAAAGCAACAACTCCCAACGGAATAGCGGTGGCTAAAATCCATGGTCTGAATTTCCCCCATTTGCTAAAAGTTCTGTCTGCTAAAACTCCAATAATCGGATTAAAAATAAAGGCTGCTATTAATCCTACTACCAACATGATTATGGAAGAATCCGTAGGTGATAATCCATATATATCGGTATAAAAATAGGCCAGATAGGTCATCAGGGTCTGAAAAACTAAATTTGCGGCTAAATCACCCAGGCTGTATCCTATTTTTTCTTTAATGGAAAGTTTTTGAGAAATGTTATTCATTATGGTTTGTGGTTATTGTAGTTAGTTACCAATTGATTTTCTTATCACAATAGTAAGTTAATAATCTTGATTTCTTTATCCGAATAAAGATGTTTTTTATGTTATTATTTAATTAAACAATCGGTTGTGTAAAATTATATAAATATATGTAATAAACAAATACTGAGTACATTATTTACATATATAAAGCAAAAACAACCGATTGTTATAAATTCCATATTATAACCGCTGTTTTATCTTAAATTATTGTTTAGTTTGCTTTAATTCCATCACACTATTATATGCTTTTTTGTGCTGCATTTGCGTGTCGAACAATAAAGGATAATTGGTTCTTCCTTTTATAGGCCAATCATTCAGCCAGGACTGCTTATCATGCACTCCCCAAAATGTCACTCTGCTTATTTTATCTTTGTGTTTCAAAAACAATTTAAAGATTGAAGCATAACGGTTTGCCAATTTTGTCTGGATAGAATCCGGAAGGCTTTTAGGATACATATTCATTTTAGGATTACCCTCAAAATTCTGGTTTACATCGGCTCCCTGCAAGTCCCAAGGGTTTGGTAAAACGGTGATGTCTAATTCTGTAAAAGCTACTTTTAAATCAAGCGCTGAATACTCTAAAATACTTTTTTCTATCTCCTCTAATGAAGGACTCTCCAATCTCCAATGTCCCTGAATACCAACTCCGTCAACTTTTCCTCCGGCTGCTTTTATTTTTTTTATTAATCGGATGGTACCTTCTCTTTTGGCAGGTTCTTCTATATTATAATCGTTATAATACAAATCTACTTTTGGGTCCGCTTGTTGGGCCAGTTTAAAAGCATCTGTTAGGTAATTTTCTCCTAAAACCTCTAAGAAAATCGATTTTCTAAGCGTTCCATCTTCGTTTAAAGCTTCATTGACAACATCCCAGGAATTGATTCGGCCTTTGTATTTCGAAACAATTGTCGTGATATGATCTTTCATAAACGCTTTCATTGCTGTACTGTCTTTTATTTCCTGCATCCACGGAGCTAACTGACTGTGCCATATCAAAGTATGTCCGTGAATAAACATTTTATTTTTTTCACCATAGGCCACAAATTTATCCGATAACGTAAAATCGTATTTGTCTTTTGCTGGATGAATAAACATCGATTTCATGATATTTTCGGCAGTAATACTATTGAATTCTTTACTAATCAAAGAATCAGCTTTGGCATCTTTTCCTTCAATTTGATCCGCACTTAAAGCGGTTCCGATATAAAAATCATCTTTGTAACTGTTTTTCAAAGAAACCTCTTCTTGTTTTGATTGGCAACTAACGACAAATAGTGCCGTCACGGCTAGTAAAAAGGGACTAAATACTTTCATGTTTATTATTTTTATTTGGGTTACGATTCATTTTAAATTTAAAAACTATACTGCTTTTACCACATCATCAATTATTAAATTGAAACTCGTTGGTGTAATTAATAAAAAATTTAATTAAACACATAGAAACATAGATTTTATGATTTAAAAAAAAGGAAATCAAAAAGAAACTCGTTTCTTAACACATAGATAGCTATGTGTTTTAATGTGAGTGAAACGCCTTTTTTGACTTCAATAAGCTATGTTTCTATGTGTTAAAAAAAATTACCCAACGAGTTAAATTGAACTATTTTTCTTTAACATCAATTTACTAATTCAATTGTTTCAATTTGTAGCCAATACCTGCTTCCAGACCTCTTAATTCTGCCAGACCTTTTAATCTTCCTACCAAAGAATAACCAGGATATTGTTCTATTCCTTCTTCTATCGAATGCAAAAATCCGTGATCCGGGCGCATGGGCAAACTTACGTTTCGCTCGTTCATCAGTACGATTAATTTTTCTATAATAGCTTCCATTTTAGCTTCTCCGTTCAGGTGTTCCGATTCTCTAAAAACATTCTCGTTTTCACGAATGACATTTCGTAAATGCAAAAAATGAATTCTGTCACCAAAATCGTCTATTATTTTTTCCAGATTATTCGAAGGATTCGCACCTAAAGAACCGGTGCAATAACACAATCCATTTGCGGATGATGGCACTGCTTCAAAAATTTCCCTAAAATCATTTTCAGTCGAAACAATCCGCGGAAGTCCTAATACTGAAAATGGCGGATCGTCCGGATGAACTGCTAATTTAGAGCCACATGCTGCTGCTATCGGAACAACTTCTGATAAAAAATAAATCAAATTCTCTCTTAATTTTTTATTATCAATAGCTGCATAATTATCTAATAAGGAAAGAATCTGCTCCGCGGTAAAGTTTATTTTACTCCCCGGCAATCCTAGCAAAACATTTTTGAAGAGCAATTCTTTTTCACTATCTGAAAGTTGGCTGCCAAATTGCAAAGCCTTTGCTTTTTCTTCTTCTGAATATTCGTTTTCGGCATTTGGTCTTTTTAATAAATACACATCAAAAAAAGTAAAAGCTAATTGATTGTACAACAAAGCTTTGCTGCTATCCTGATTGCTATAATTATGATCTGTTCTTACCCAGTCCAGAATGGGCATAAAATTATACGTGATGATTTTTATCCCACAATCGGAAAGATTTTTCAAACTGATTTTATAATTTTCGATGTATTGCAAATAATTACCAGCTGCTCTTTTTATCTCTTCGTGAACAGGCAAACTTTCTACCACTGTCCATTCTAATCCGGCATCCTTAATAATTTGCTGTCTTTCTTGTATAGCTTCAATAGTCCAGATATCGCCAACCGGAATCTGGTGCAAGGCTGTTACAATTGCGGTAGCTCCGGCTTGTTTAATATCGATTAAACGCACGCTGTCCTGAGGTCCAAACCAGCGCATCGTTTGCTGCATTTTTATCATAATACTAACTTTTTAATTTGTTAAACACCAAAATTATTAAAATCCGATACTATTTCCGCCATCGACAGGCAAAATGGTTCCGGTAGTGAATTTTGATTCGTTTAAAGCAAAATAATAAACGGCATCTGCAATATCTGATGGCTCTCCTAAAATACCCATCGGTGTTCTCGAAAGCACTTTATTTTTTCTTTCCGGGTCATTGTCTAATGCTTTTGCAGACATTTTAGTTTTGATAAATCCCGGTGCCACACAGTTCACACGAATACCAAACGGAGCTAATTCTACAGCCATCGCTCTGGTCATCGATTCGATGGCTCCTTTACTGGCAGAATACGCAATAACTTTTGGAATACCATATTGAGAAGCCATCGAACTGATGTTTACAATACTTCCGCCTTTGTTTTCTTTCATGTTTTTTACCACTGCTTTACTGATGGCAAAAACACTTAAAAGATTGGTGTGAATGATGGTTAAAAATTCTTCATCTGTAACGTCTAAAAATTCTTTTTTAAGGTTGATTCCGGCATTGTTAACCAAAATATCTATAGGTGAGTTTTTAGTTAAATTTTCAATCATTGCTGGAATACCTGCCAGATCATTTAAGTCAAATAAAACGGGAATGGCATTGGGGCCAATCTCTTTGCAGGCCTCTTCTGTTTTTTCTTTTGTTCGGCCAATTATATAGGTTGTAACGCCATTATCGCATAGTTTTTTTGCAGTTGCAAATCCTAAACCCGAATTTCCTCCGGTTACAATCGCTGTTTTTGTATTCATAATTTTTATTTAATAATTTATTAATTCCCCGGGGCAAAAGGAAATTGTAATGATTTGAAATAGTCTAATGATTGTGTCGGTTTTTCAACTCCGTCAGGTAATTCTTTTCCTGAAAACTGCTGAAAATATAACAAACACGCATCACGCCACCATTTAGCTTCTTTATACTGAATGTTCAGTAACATCTCTACTTCATCAAATCTTTCTGGATCAACATATTGTTTTACATTTTTCCAGGTAGTTTGCATCTCTTTTACCTGATCGACACCTTCCTGATATTTAAGTGCCAGACCGTTCCAGAGTGTTTGCCCGTTTTGAAGTTTGTAATTCCAAGGAACATGATGAAACCATAATAAATCTTTTTCAGGGCAAGTCTTCAGATTATCAAAAATATTGGCAACAGTTGGTGCATATTGCCCAACCGCATCAGTACCCTTTTTAGAACGGTCAAACCCGATTCCGTTTTTATCTGCTTTATGATAATAAACGGGATTCCATTCTGGTCTGGATAAATTACTCACCCAGGGTCCTGGACCGTAATGATGCCCGGTATCCATAATATGATGCAATCCTAAGGGAGTCATATAATTAACCACCGCTTCACGCGATTTCAGCATCATTTCTTTTACTGGATTTATAAATTTTTCATCATTTGAAAAAGTCGCTCTCATCCATTCCTCAGCAATAACTCCGGAATCTAAATACGGGTTCCAAGCCAATCTCCCAAAGCCATACCAATTGGCCTGTGCAAAAGGATGTCCGGTCCAGTTTAAGTCATTTCCAATATTAGAAACACCCGCAATTCCGGTTAATTTATGGTTATCGAGAGTGCCATCTACCACTTTCGCCACCAACGAATTTTTTCCTTTTTGATACGTATCCGATTCTAAAACCTCCTGAAATAATTTTGGTAAATAAACCAAATGAGTACTAAAACCTAAATATTCCTGCGTGATCTGAAACTCCATCATCAAAGGCGTTTTTGGCATGGCCCCAAACATAGGATGAAAAGGTTCTCTGGGTTGAAAATCGATTGCCCCGTTTTTTACCTGAACGATCACATTTTCCCTGAATTTTCCATCATAAGGCACAAACTCAGCATAGGCTTGCTTGGCTCTGTCATTGGCATCATGTTCGGAATACACAAAAGCTCTCCACATCACAATTCCGCCAAAAGGAGCTACCGCATCGGCCAGCATATTGGCGCCATCAACGTGGTCTCTGCCATAATTTTGAGGTCCAGGCTGCCCTTCCGAATTGGCTTTTACCAAAAAACCTCCAAAATCAGGTATTCTTTTATAAATTTCCTTTGCCTTTTCTTTCCACCAATTCATTACACTTACATCTTTTGGATCAGCGGTTTTCAAACCTCCTATTTCTATCGGTGCAGAAAATCTGGCGGTTAGATACACTTTTATGCCATAAGGTCTGAAAACATTAGCCAAAGCTTCCACTTTTTCAAGATATTGCGGAGTCAGGATCAAAGCATTTGCATTTACATTTGTCAAAACTGTTCCGTTAATGCCTATCGAAGCATTAGCTCTGGCGTAATCAACATAGCGGTGGTCTATAAAATCTGGGAGTTTTTGCCAATTCCATAACGAAAAACCGGCATAACCGCGTTCTACCGTTCGGTCTAAATTATCCCAGTGATTCAAAATTCTGATATTCGTTTTTGGAGCATCTGCAATATTGAGATTCTCAATCGGTTGGTGCGTCTGAACTAATCTTAAAAAGCTGTAAACGCCATACAAAACACCAATATCTTTCTTTCCGGTGATGACGATTTGTTTTTTATTTTTAAATAAAATCGATTTAATAATAAAACCTTCCTCATTAATAAGCGTCAAATCTTTTTGCAATTGCGTTCTAATTTCAGCATCCAAAACACTTTCTGATCCTATAATAATGCTATTTTCAGCTTCAATCTTTGATTTAACTTCTATTTTAGAATCAAGCATCGCATTCAGTGCCATTTCTAATTCATTCGAAGAAATTTTTGCAGTTGCAGAGTTTTCCAATGAAACAATTCCATTAACCGAAGCTTTGTACTTTGATAAGATTTCAGCATTTGAAATTTTATCATATTGCATCCATAACTTATAATCCTTTTGTGCTATCGAAGACCATGAGACTAAAAAAAATACTGCCGTTACTTTTAAAAAAAATCTTTTTTTACTTTCCATTTTATCGATAATACTATTAAATTTCATTTATTTAGAAAACAGGTTTTTACCCAATTATGAATGTATTTAGCAAAATTATATTGTAAAAAATACATTATTACAAAAATAGAGCGCTTCGCAATCGGTTGTGTAAAAATATAAGATTGAAGTTTAAGAAAAAAATTTTATGCTCCTTTTTTTGAAAAAAAATTAAAAAAGAAGACTTGTTATGCTATTTTTTTTACAAAAGAAAAAAGTATTAATACTAATCCGTTGGCTGTAATGAATAAAAATTTAATTAAACACATAGAAAACATAGATTTTATGATTTTGAAAAAGTAAATCAAAAAGAAACTCGTTTCTTCACACATAGTCCCGATAACTATCGGGATGTTTTAATGAAAGTGAAACGCCTTTTTTGAATTCGATAAGCTATGTTTCTATGTGTTAAAAAAAAATCACCCAACCCAACAAACGGGTTAATACTAAAACTGCTATTATTTAAACCAAAAAAAAACTGCCTGACAACATAATTGCCAGACAGCCTGAATAAACTATATATCTTAAAATAGAGAATTAAAACTATAATTTATTTTTATCAGATGATTCCCGAACTAGTACTTCTGTATTTAAGAAAGTAATTTCTTTGGCATCTTCATTTTTTAATGATTTTAAATTTTTGATGATTATTTCAGCCGAAGCTTTGCCCATTTTCTCAGCAGGATGTGTAATTGTAGATAAATTAGGATCTATAATTTGCGAAATTGGGTCATTATTAAAACCGATCACCGCAAAATCATCCGGTACTTTTATACCTCTTTTTTTGGCCGTCTGAACAGCACTTACCGCAATAATATCTCCAGGCGCAAATAAACCATCCGGAATATCTTTTAAATCAAACAATTGATTGCTTGCCTTCACTCCCTCTTCGTAGGTAAACGATTCCAAGCTAATAATTAAATCTTCATCTACAACCAAATCGTGATCTTTTAATGCCTCTACGTAGCCTCTTTTTCTTTCGTTATAAAGACTGCCGTATTCCGATCCTGCTGTTAGGTGTGCAATACGCTTACATCCCTGATCTATAAGGTGTTTTGTTGCTTTATAACCCGCCGAGAAATTATCGATAACGACCCTGAAAGTATTGTAATCTTTGGGCACCCTGTCAACAAATACAAGCGGAATATTGTTATTCGAAAATTGCTTAAAATGCGATGTATCTTTTGTCTCCATCGCCAACGAGCATATAACACCACTTACACGATTGCTGTACAGCGACTTCGCCATATCTACCTCTTTCTCATAAGAATCATGCGATTGCATAATAATTACCGTATAATTAGATTTTTGAGCCGTAATCTCAATACCACTAATCAAAGAAGATAAGAAAGGCTGCGTCACAGTTGGAATCAATACTCCAATCGTTTTGGTTTTATTACCACGTAATCCTGCGGCCAGCGTATTGGGTACAAAACCCATTTCTTCGGCCGTTTTTTTAACTTTTTTTATTGTTTTATCACTTATAGTGTGATGGTCTTTCAGAGCTCTGGATATGGTTGATGTGGCCAAATTTAGTCTTTCGGCAATATCATAAATCGTTACATGTTTATTCTCCTCCATGATTTAAACTAAAATAGGCAGTAAATATAACTATTAATACAATTCCTTTTTTACAAAAATAATAATTCCTCTTTGGAATAATTTTATTCAAAAAACAGTAAACCAAATAAACTATAAATTATTAACTCTTTTTTTATATTCTGAAACAATTTTAAATAAAATAAATGCAGAATTAATATTTTTTTTATTTCTTTACACAATCGGTTGTGAAAATTTTCAAACGTGCTCTTCCGCACTATACATTTTAATTATCATTTAAAAAAATATACCGCATGAAAACCAAAATTTTTATCGTTCAGACCTTACTTCTTATTTCATTTTACGGTACTGCACAGGAGCAAGCAAAAAAATATACTTTTCAAGATACCAGCCTGAGTTTTGAAACCCGGGTCGATGATTTAGTAAAGCAACTTACCCTGGAAGAAAAAGTAGCACAAATGCTGAATTCGTCGCCTGCCATTCCCCGACTTGGAATTCCGGCTTATGACTGGTGGAATGAAACCTTACACGGAGTAGCAAGAACGCCCTTTAAAACCACAGTTTATCCGCAGGCTATAGCAATGGCGGCTACGTTTGATAAAAATTCTCTTTTTAAAATGGCTGATTATTCTGCTCTGGAAGGAAGAGCTATATACAATAAAGCAGTCGAATTAAACCGAACAAACGAACGTTATCTGGGCCTTACCTACTGGACCCCGAATATTAATATTTTTCGTGATCCTCGTTGGGGACGCGGCCAGGAAACGTATGGCGAAGATCCTTATCTTACTGCTGTTTTAGGAGATTATTTTGTAAAAGGTTTACAGGGAGATGACCCAAAATACCTAAAAGCCGCAGCCTGCGCCAAGCATTATGCCGTACACAGCGGGCCAGAATCTTTGCGTCATACTTTTGATGTTGATGTCACGCCTTATGAACTTTGGGACACCTATCTTCCTGCTTTTAAAAAATTAATAACCGAGTCTAAAGTTGCCGGTGTAATGTGTGCTTATAATGCTTTTAGAACACAACCCTGCTGTGCCAGCGATATTCTGATGACGGATATTTTAAGAAATCAATGGAAATTTGAAGGCTATGTAACCTCTGACTGTTGGGCTATCGATGATTTTTTTAAAAACCATAAAACACATCCCGATGCAGAATCGGCTTCGGCAGACGCTGTTTTTCACGGTACCGATATTGACTGTGGAACAGATGCTTATAAAGCTTTGGTTCAGGCTGTAAAAAACGGAAAAATCAGCGAAAATCAAATCGATATTTCGGTAAAAAGACTTTTTATGATTCGTTTCAGATTAGGAATGTTTGATCCTGTAGAAATGGTCAAATATGCACAGACTCCCTCTTCAGTATTAGAAAGCGAAGACCATAAGGCACATGCCCTTAAAATGGCACAACAGTCTATGGTGCTGCTTAGAAATGATAAAAACATACTGCCGTTAAAGAAAAATTTAAAGAAAATTGTTGTGCTTGGACCTAATGCTGACAACGCCATAGCTATTTTAGGAAATTATAACGGAACTCCAAGTAAGCTAACAACTGTTTTACAAGGTATTAAAGACAAAGTAGGTGCGAATACTGAAATTGTTTATGAAAAAGCGATCAACTTTACGAATGATACTTTACTGGTGTATCAAAATCTTAAAAATCAATATAGTTATGAAGGAAAGCAGGGTTTTAAAGCAGAGTACTTCAACAATAAAAATCTATCAGGAAAGCCAGAAGCGGTAAGAACAGAATCGGAAATCAATAATGTATGGCAGGAAGGCGAAGTGGTTGTGAATACGATTAAGGCCAATCATTTTTCTGCCCGTTATACGACAGACTTTACAGCGGATCAGGACGGCTCCATTACCTTTGAAATCAGTGCAGACGACGGATATCGTTTTTTAATAAATGGAAAAGAAGTCGTAAACGCCTGGGATAAAAACAGATGGGGCGAAAAAACCTTTAAATTAGATACTAAAAAGAATTCGGTTTACAAATTAGTTTTAGAATATTGGCAGGGAGAAGGAAAAGGAAACGTAGTCCTTAATACCGGTAATTTTGAAAAAACTGATTTTGAAAAAATTGTCGATAAGAACAAAGATGCCGATGCCTTTATTTTTGTGGGTGGAATTTCTCCGCAGCTTGAGGGTGAAGAAATGCCTGTAAATTATCCTGGCTTCTCAGGTGGCGACCGTACCTCTATCCTACTTCCGGAAGTACAAACCCAACTACTCAAAGTGCTTAAAAAATCAGGAAAACCAGTGGTCTTTGTTATGATGACCGGTAGTGCTATCGCCATTCCCTGGGAAGCCGAAAACATTCCTGCTATACTAAATGCGTGGTATGGAGGTCAGGCCGCAGGTGAGGCTGCCTCGGATATACTTTTTGGCGATTATAATCCTGCCGGAAGATTGCCGGTTACTTTTTATAAAGGCGATTCGGATTTAGCTGCTTTTGTTGATTACAGTATGGATAATAAAACGTATCGCTATTTTAAGGGCAGTCCGCTTTATGGTTTTGGGTATGGACTCAGTTATACAACTTTTAAATATGATGAGTTAAAAATAGCTTCCAAAATAAAGAAAGGTGAAGCAGTACCAGTTTCCGTTCGAATCACCAATACAGGAAAAACGGAAGGAGAAGAAGTTGCCCAATTGTATATCGTAAATCAAAACACAGCTGTAAAAGCGCCACTAAAAAGCCTTAAAGGATTTGAACGAATTAATTTAAAATCCGGCGAAAGCAAAAATATCACCTTCACCCTTACCCCTGATGATTTGTCATCGGTTACAGCCGAAGGAGATTTAAAAGAACATTCAGGTAAAGTCAAAATCACAATTGGAGGAAGTCAGCCTGATGAAAAAAATGAAACAACAAGTAATCTTGTTTCTCAAATGATTGAGATAGAATAAACTATTTTTTTTAAGTTAATTTTGGTAAATAAATCTTAAAAACTGTTCCTAAAATAAACCGCTGATTACATAGATTAAAACAAAAGATTTGTGCAATCAGCGTAAAAAAAAGCTGTATGTGTATTAAATCAACTTGATGAATAATACCCTACAGCTTTTATTATGACTCTTTTTTTAATGTTTAGCAATTTGTTAACATCAGTAAAAACCTCAATTTCAGACAAATACTTACTTAAACTTTAATTTCTTCTCTTTTTTTAATTTTATGAAAGGATTACTTTTTCAAAATGATTATATTTGTAGCATATCAAAATAAGCCCTATTTCGAGATAAATTGTAATTATCCTATTTACAAATGAAAAACCTAAAGTTCATAGTTGTTAGTTTACTACTCTTGTTTGCTTTTATAAGCAAAGCAGAGTTTAGTACAGCTACTTGTGAACATAAGAAGTTTAATTTTAAAAATAACTTTACAGCTTCTAAACTTCAGCTTATTTCCTCATCAACTTCAGCAGATGCTAAAGAAAACGATGATCCTTTTACAGTTAAAAAGAAAATAAAATATCGTGCTACCACTTCAGAAAGCACGACTTTAAATACACCTTACCTAATTAAATTAGTAGATTTTAAAATTTTTAAAAATCGCTTAATATACGGTATTCCATCCATTTATCAGATACAACGTTATACGTATCTACACCTCTATCAGCTTTTCTAGACGCTTCGTTTTTTAAACCCAGAATTCTCTGCTTTTTTCTTTGATAATTTTTAAAAGTATATCCTTTTATCAACTATTTAGGAAACTTAACTTGAAACGGGTACAGCCAGCTATTGAATAAAATGCCTAAAATTTTGTACTAACACTATCAATATAAGTGTTTTATATAAAAAAAAACCAAATAGAATTTTAAAAATTCTCAAAAAATACCAAAAATTAAAACGAATAAAATCCCCCTTGTTATGAAAAAAATTACCCAAATTATCTGTGTGTTTTTAACAGTTACAAGTATGAATGCGCAACAGGAAAAAGGAATCATTGGTTACACAAACTGGTTGAGCAACTGGTCTGAATTTAAACCTCATAAAGTAGAATATGGAGAACCTAACCAAATTTTAGCAGGAAACATTTCAGTTAATACCAAACTGCTCAAAAAAAATGTATATGTTCTTCAGGGAAACGTTTATGTAACTAATAATGCTGTTTTAACGATCGAACCGGGAACTTTAATTATTGGTGATTTCCAAACAAAAGGAACACTGGTTATTACAAAAGGCGCACAGCTTATTGCAGACGGTTTAGAAACAGATCCAATTGTATTTACTTCAAACCGCAGCATGAAAAAAGCGGGAGACTGGGGAGGTATTGTCCTTCTTGGCGAAGCTCCTATTAATAAATTTGGAAATATTGGCTCTTATAACTTAGATCTTGACCCTACCTTAACCACCTACGGAGGTGAGAATGCATCTTCAAACTCTGGTATTTTAAGATTTGTAAGAATCGAATTTGCCGGAAAAAACATTAAGGGTACAAATACCTTCAACGGTTTAACCATTGCAGGTGTTGGCAGTCAGACAATACTAGAGAATATTATGGTTAGCTATTGTGGTGGTAACTCATTTGCTTTTTATGGAGGAGATGTAAATGCTACTAAATTTGTTTCCTATAAATCAATTAACGACGATTATAAATTTACTCAGGGAGCTCAATGTCGTTTATACAATTCATTGGCTGTAAGATCTTCTTATTTATCCAGTAACAAAGATGGTTCTCGTTGCTTAGAAGTAAAATCATACGAAAACAAAAATGAAACAGATTTTACTAAAAAACACACTTTTGTTACAGCTGACAATATTACATTGCTAAATGACAGCGAAAACATTACTGCTGATATTCAGTCTGGTTTAGTTAAAGAAGCGGTTTACATTGCTGAAAACGCATCTCTTGAAATGAAGCGTAGTGTAGTTTCCGGGTTTAATCCTGCTGTCATAATAGACGAAAAAACAGAAATTAATGATGCCAATCTTAAAAAAATAAAATTTGAGGAAATGTTTTTCAACTTATGTACCGCAAATATCGTTACAGATGGCAATAGAAACGAAGAAGATTTAGAGCACTGGTATGGCAACATTTTATTTTCTAATGTACATTCTAAAAGCGATAACAAAGAAACATTTGTTGATATATTCGATTCTAAAAGACCCGATTTCAGATTACGCTTAGGAAAAATTACCGCTTCAAGCAGTAACAGATAATTTAGTTTTGGCACACTAAAATAGGTTTATATTATAATTCAAATCCTGCTTTTACTAAAAAAAAGTCCTAATAACAATTAGGACTTTTTTTATGCGCAAATTTTAATATTCAAAATAAAATTTCAGATTCAAGAGTTGTGTTTCAAAGATTCTACAATTAAATATTGAGGTTAATTAATGTAGTTTTTATAATAACATTCTATAGCAAATACATCATTTGTCCTGCTTTATGCTTCAAATTTGCTATTCTAATTTCTAACTCAAAAAGTATATTTGCGGGTACGATTAATCCCTAAAAAAATATCAATCGAGCTCCTATTTTTTAGCAATACAGTAAAATTTGTTCTGAAAAACAAAGCTTTCTGTTTAGTTTTAGTAATATTGTTTTTTATATCCAAAAACAAAAGATTATTTTCAGACATCGTTGATAAATAATGACCTTAAATCTCCATGAAAAATATTAAATATATTCTTGTATGCTATTTTGTGTTTGTAAGTTGTCTTTTTTCTCAAAATAAATTTGACAACTATCAATTTAGAAGCATACAGGAAACCACTTCAAAAAGAGCCGTTTCCTCTATCATTCAGGACAAAAATGGCTTTATTTGGATAGGAACTACCGGTGCGGGTTTGTATCGGTACGATGGTGTAAACTATTATGGCTACCAATATGATAAAAAACCAGGATCAGTAAACAGCAACTTTATTTTTACCACTTTTATTGATTCTAATAATAATCTGTGGGTAGGTACAGATGAAGGTTTGTGTCTGTACAATAGAGATCTTGATAATTTTACAAAAATTAATATTGAAGATGCCATTACGAAAGGATATCGCGAGCCTATAACGGTAAAAACAATTATTCAGGATCACAACGGCAATTTATTCATTGGGGCTTATGGTTTTGGGTTATTCAAATTAAATATAAAAACCCAGAAAGTTTCTTTGGTACCATCAAAATTATTAAGCAGACCCGATTTTCTAATTAAATGTTCTGTAAAAAATAAGCAGGGTACTATTTATTTTGGAACAAATTATGGCCTTTTAGAACTTGATTTGAACGGAAAAGTGAAGCAGGTTTATAAAGATAAATTCAAAAGAGAACCTTTATTGAATGATATTGAGAATCTTGTTATAGATAAATTTGGGTATTTATGGCTCGGAACCACTGAAAACGGCCTGATAAAAATTAAACCTGAAACCGATAATTACCAATTTGAAAATTATTTTATTACCAAAAATAAAATCCTGTCTATTGTACAAAGCAGCTTGGATTATATCATTTGTGGTACCGAGAATGATGGCTTATTGGTCGTAAATTATAAAGGACAAGTGCTTAAAAAGTATTTGTACAGTAAGTACGATAATTTTAGTTTAAAATCGAATTCGGTTTGGTCTTTATATGAAGATAAAGAAAAGCGTTTATGGTTAGGGTATTTTAATAAAGGATTGGGCGTACTTGATAAACCCAATAACAAATTCAATTCGCTTGAAGCGCTCGTTAATAATGATAATTCTTTACAAACCAGTTATGTAACTTCTGTCGTAAAAGATAAAAAAGGCAATTTGCTGATAAGCACTGAAGGCGGTGGACTGGATATTTATAATCTTGCCGCAAAAAGTTTTATTCACGTAAATAAAAACAATCAAAATTATTATTCTGGCCTCGATGCGGGTGATATTCAGACCATCCTAATTGATAGCAAACAAAATATCTGGTTAGGAAGCTGGGATCGTGGCATCTACTTTTTGAAAAATGGAATTACCCGATTTATCAATTACAACACCCGAAATACAGCGGAATTAAAATCGAATCGGATTTTTAGTTTTTCAGAAGATTCGAAAGGCCGAATCTGGATAGGAACTTTTATAAAAGGGCTGCATTATTTTGATCCTAAGAGTAATACATTTATTCATTGTGACTCGAAACCTTTTGTAGAAAATAGTTTGGATAAAGCTTTTATCCGTAAGGTTTTTGTTGACTCTGATGATATTTTGTGGGTAGGAACTATTTTAGGATTGTATCAGGTAAATCTAAAAGATGATACTGCTTTTAAAGTCACAAAAATGCGGGATGCCATGTTCAGGAACATCCCGAAGGACAACAGCATTCAAACTATTTTATCGATTTATGAATCTAATGATAAAACAATATGGATAGGAACGGATGCTCAGGGCTTGTTTAGTTATAATAAAAAAAACAAACTGTTTTCCAATTATGACGATTTCCCAAATTTTGAAGAAAAATCAGTTCGTGCAATCATTGCGGACAACAATGGTGCTTTATGGATTAGCGGCGGATCTGGATTAACAAAACTCGATTTAAAAAATAAAAAAAGCATCAATTTCAATAAAGATGACGGGCTTGTAGATAACGATTTTAATAATAATGCGGTCTTTAAAGACGGTAATGGTGATTTGTATTTTGGGAGTTACGAAGGTGTCAATTATTTTAACCCAAACGAAATCCAAAAAACCGAAAAAGCACCACGTTTGTATTTTAGTGATTTCAAATTATTCAATCGCTCTGTAAAACCCAATGAAGATGCATCGCCGTTAACCAAAGTAATTTCTCAGACTAAAGAAATTATGCTCAACTATACCCAATCGGTTTTTACGATTGAATATGTTGGAATCAATTATAATTATTCTAAAAAAAATCAATACGCCTATTACCTTCAGGGTTTCGAAAAAGACTGGAATTATGCCGGAAATAACAGAACAGCCACCTACACCAATCTGGCGCCGGGCAATTATGTTTTTAAAGTAAAATCGGCTAATGAAGACGGCTCCTGGAGTAATGATCAATTAGAACTAAAAATAAAAATCCTGCCTCCCTGGTGGAAAACTATCTGGGCCTATTTACTATATTCCGCTATTTTAGTTTTCCTAATTATATATCTGAATAAAATTTACCAGAATCGTTTTAAAGCCAGGCAAGCGATCCTTTTAGAGAAAGAAAAAACCATTCAGTTAGAGAAATTAAACAATAAGAAATTGCAGTTTTTTACTAATATTTCACATGAATTCAGAACACCTTTAACACTAATTATCAATCCGTTAGAAGATATTTTAAGAAGTAAAAAATTATCTCCCGAAGTGCATCATAAATTAAAAATCGTACACAAAAGTTCTGATAGGCTTTCCAGACTTATCAATGAGCTGATGGATTTTAATAAATTAGAATTTAATAAAATATTTCTTCAGGCTAAAAAAATCGAGGTGATCGCTTTTACAGAAGAAATTATCAGTTATTTTAATGAAGAAGCCGCTACACGAAATATTACGATTCATTTTGAGTCAACATTAGAGGAACTGGAAGATTGGCTGGACCCTAAAATGTTAGAAAAAATAATTTTTAATATTATTTCGAATGCTTTCAAATTTACACCAGACAATGGTTCTATCACGATTGCTATAACTAAATCAGAAACAGAAAGCTTGCTGGTAATTAATGGAGAGAGGGTTCCATCCTTTTCGATAACCATAACCGATACAGGTTCAGGAATTCATAAAAAAGATTTGAAACGTATTTTTGACCGATTTTATCAGGTCAACAATGTCAATAAAGATTATTACGGCAGTACAGGTATTGGTTTAGAGGTTGTAAAAGAGTTTGTCGAGCTTCATAAAGGCAAAATTGATGTTTCAAGTCAGGTAGGACAAGGCACCCAATTTATGGTAACGTTTCCGTTAGGCAAATCTTTTTATAAGAAAAATGAAGTCGTTGACGAGGTTTTTAAAATAGAAAAAAACAAAAATCAATTTCTGCTTGACACTCCTGATAATCAATCTGATGAAGATTATTTCATAGATCAGGAAATAGAAGATTCTAGCACCTCAACTGCAAAATCACACACTGTTTTGGTTGTAGAAGATAATCCTGAACTACGAAATTATTTAAAACAGGAACTGAGTAAAACCTATAAAGTTCTGGTAGCCGAAAATGGTCAGAAAGGTTACGATCTTGCGGTTCAAAAATTACCGGATTTAATCATTACCGATGTCATCATGCCTGTAATGGACGGATTGCAATTGTGTAAAAACATAAAAGGAGACTTAAAAACAAGTCACATTCCTTTATTAATGTTATCGGCTAAAGCGATGGTAAAAGACCGATTAGAAGGTATCGATTCTGGTGCAGATATGTATTTGAGTAAACCTTTTGAATTAGATATTCTAAAATCAAGTCTGGCACAGCTCATTACAAGCAGGCAGATTATGTTTAAGAAATTTTATAGCGGAATTACAAAAGATGGTAAAGAAAAAACCACTTCGCTGGACAATGAATTCATTCAAAAAATTCTTCATTTTATCAATGAAAACATTAGTGAACCAGAACTGACTGTAGAGTTATTGTCCTCAAAAATCTTCTTGAGCCGAAGTCAATTGTATCGAAAAATAAAAACATTAACGGGTGTTTCGGTCAATGAGTTTATTAGAAATGTACGATTGGAAAAAGCCAAACAATTAATCGAACAAGGAAATAATAACATCAACGAAATTAGCTATAAAGTAGGGTTTGCTTCTCCCTCCTATCTGGCCAAATGTTATAGAATAAAATACGGGCATCTGCCTACGCAGGAAAAAAGAACAAAAGAATAAAACCTAAAAAAACAATCTTCAAAAGGTTAAAAGTTTTTCAAAAGAAGCAGTCCGAAAAGACAGCTTCTTTTGAAATATATAAATATCATAATTATAATATCGTATTGAAATATCTGTTCATCCCTGCAAAATTATAGCTACTTGAAAGCATATCCTCTATTTGATCTTCTAAATCTCTTCTAATATTAGGGTCAGAAATGGCAGGAATTGATGCTTTAAAAATCCTAAAACTTTTAAAAACAGAATATCTCAGGTTTTTTAATTCTATACGATTTATTCCATAAAAATCCTCCGCAGCTTTTACGTATTCTGCATATTGTGTTTCCCTTGGAATAATCTTTACTTCTTGGGTTAAATCGTCTGCTTCATAAGCAAAGTAAGCCTCAGGATTGTCAAAATATGGATTGAGTAACAAAGCCTGTTCTTGAAAATGTTCATCGCTATAGGTTTGAAGAGTATAATTTTCCCCTATATCAATCGGATCAGGCGAGATATTCCCTGCAAGCAAATTAATTTCTGCGTCTGTACTACTATCAAGTAGTAAAGGAGAAGGGTACAAATTAACTCCTCTAATTGGGAAATTATTACTTTTATAAGTTTGATTACAAATTTGACAGGCAAATAAATAATTATCATAAGTGTAGGCTAACCACCAATAAATACTCTTGGGTCTGTAATGCTCTACATCACCATGTGCTACAACATCAGTATTAGCTTCACAATATGCACATTTTCCAAAACTTTCTTTTTTTAGCTGTGTTTTTGCCGTTTTCCAAAATGCACTTCTAAATGAAATTGGTTTAGTATTGTCAATTAAAAAAGATCTTTGCGCCAACATTAATTCTATATCTCTTTCACGTTTAGCAGCGCCACGGTATTTAGCATTTATAGCTCCGGAAGTTCTCAGTCGTTGTAAAGATATCATAAACTACATCTTGATTTTTAGTTTCTCTTCAATCTTTTCAAGCAGTTCTAATTCTTTCGAACTTGAAGTTTGTAGATTTCTCTGAGGCAGATTTTTTAATTTGCCTTTTACAATCTTCATCATTTTCTTTTCCGTATCATTTAAAGAATCTCCTTTAGATTTTAAAACCTCATATTCTTTTTTAACATTCTGTATCTCATAACTTTCATCTGTTTCTAATCCGAAAATAGGAGTCATTAGTAATTGATTAATTAATAATGATTTCGGGGAACCTATGAACGGTATAATTTCAACAACATTAGAATCATTTCTTTTTAAAGCAAATAATTCTCCCGTATCTGCTTGTTGTGCCGTAAGCGGAGAATGTGTTGTGGCAACAACTTGAAAATTTGGAAGTTTATTACCTATAAAGTCCAATAACTTTCTCTGCCATTTAGGATGCAGATGCAGATCTAATTCATCTATCAATAAAAGACCTCTTGATTCTAACGGCTTACTATAACTTCTAAAAGCTTCAGTAATCCTAAAAAGCAAATCTCCTATCCAGGCAGCCATATTTTGATATCCGTCACTTAATTGATCAAGCGAAATTAATCCGTCAACTGTCTCAAAGATTACTTGCTTCTTTTCTTTGTCTATGGAGTGAAATACAATTCCAGGCAAAAAATCTTGCAATGCTTCTTTTACCAAATTAATTCCTTCCTCTCCAGAACGGTAATCCAGCTCAATAATCCATGCAGTTAAAGGATTTAATGTTGAAGAATTATCAAATAAGTTTCTAACGTTCATAGAACGTGCATTTCTGTTTTTGTCAAAATTAGAGAATACTTCATTTGATAATCTTCTGCTTGCACCGTAAGCAACAATAAAATAATTCCTATTTGCATTTTCAATAGCACTATCAATTAAATATAAAGATTCTCTATTGTTAGAAATAACTTTCGAAAGATTATCTCCTCTTTCAAATTTTAGAGAAATATCCCGCTCTTCACCTTTTTTTGTTTCTATTACTGCCTTAATTGAACAATTATTTTCGCCAAATTTTATCCAAGAATCTATATTTCCTAAAAGTTCTCCTAGCGCATTACTTCCAGAAGTAACTAAGGCTATAGCTTTTAGAACATTACTTTTCCCCGTTCCATTTTCTCCCAAAATTAAAGTCCATTTTCTATTGCTCTTCTTATCCTTCTCAAAAGATAAACTGATATCTGCAAGACATTTAAAATTTGTAAGTGTTATTTCTTTTAGAAACATGATTTCTTATTGTAAAATTAGTAATCAAATTTACTGTTTTTTTTTATTGTAAATATTTTTAATATATTAATTTACTTTCTCCATATAGTGCACCACATCTTTAGACTAGTATCTATCGTTTAGCTTTTGGATTCGTCTTCAGAAAATATTTGTCAAAAGTAATTTTCAAGATAAATTTTCTGATTTTCGATTATTTTAGTTTTTAAAAGTTTATAACCGGCATTCTTTTCTTGTTCTGAAAAACATATATTAAGTTGTATTGATCTGGGTATGTCTAAGAAAACTGCTTATAAAATCAATTCCAAAATTATTCTCTTCCAGATGGTATAGAATCCTTTGGATAAGATAATGAAGTGTTATTTCTTTTTGAAAGAGATTTTTTTTTGTAAGTCAAATTTTTCAAAAAAAAGCACTTTCAGGTTTTACCAAAAATCCGTATTTCAAAAACATTGTTGTTTATTTTTATATAAACCCTATTTTTCACACCCTTTTTTTAGCAATACTTCAGCAGTAGTTTTTGATGATTTTATTTTCTATTTCACTGATTACAGGGACTTAGCCGTTTGTATTGCAACATCTGTTGCACAATATGCTTCATCTGTTCTACGATGGCACTACGCTAGATTTTACTTTCGTTAAGAAATATTTAAGAAAACGGTTTCGTATCAAAATTCAAATATTGAATAGAGAAATGAACCTTGTATTAAATGTTTTTCTAACTAATTATTTAAAATCAAAATTCTAAACGACCAAATTTTATGCAGAAAAGAACATTAAAAAAACTATTGTGTTTAATAGTATGTATGTGGGGAAATTTTTTCTTTGCACAAACTGTTAAAGGTAAAGTAACATCAGGGGGAGACGCCCTGCCGGGTGTTAGTGTACTCGTACAAGGAACAAAAACCGGAACAACTACCGATTTTGATGGTAGTTTTACTTTAAACAATGTAGAACCAAAAGCGACGTTGCTTTTTAGCTATGTGGGCTATAAAAATTTAGTATTGCCGGCTGATACAAAATCGCTGATGCAGGTAGTCATGGTTAATGACCTGGAAAAATTAAACGAAGTAGTTGTTATAGGATACGGAACTTCAAAAAGAAAAGATATAAATGGTGCTGTTTCCTCTATTAAAGCTTCTGAAATTCAGGACAAGCCCTTTACTTCTATCGATCAGGCTCTTGTAGGTAAAGCTGCTGGTGTAAACGTAACTCAAAACTCCGGTACACCTGGAGGAGGAATTTCGGTACAAATTAGAGGAATTACCTCTATTAATGGTAATGAACCTTTGTATGTTATTGATGGAACGCCTGTTTTTGCAGATAAAAACAATGACTCTTTC
Source organism: Flavobacterium hydrocarbonoxydans (assembly GCF_009789235.1). Lineage (GTDB taxonomy): Bacteria > Bacteroidota > Bacteroidia > Flavobacteriales > Flavobacteriaceae > Flavobacterium > Flavobacterium hydrocarbonoxydans. The sequence goes on from NZ_WSTB01000001.1 coordinate 497,196, forward strand.
TCGTTTAGCGCATTAGGCGGAGGAAACGGACAAACTAAAAACTCTGCTTTGTCGGGTCTGAATATTTCGGATATCGAAACTATTGATATTCTAAAGGATGCTTCGGCAACGGCTATTTATGGTGCCAATGGTGCCAATGGTGTCGTCTTGATTACAACCAAAAAAGGTAAAAAAGGAAAGTCAAAATTTACATACGAAACCTATGTGGCAAATCAGGACGTTACCAATTCTGTTGATGTTTTAAACTTACCTCAATATGCCAAATACCAGTCAAAAATTTTCAAATTAAATGGTGAGCCTATCCCCTATCAATATCAAAAACCTGATTTATTAGGAAATGGAACAAACTGGCAGGATGAACTCTTTAGATCCGCTACCATGTACAATCATCAATTGTCATTCTCTGGCGAAAAAGAAGGTACCCGTTATTATACCTCTCTAAATTATTTTGATCAGGAAGGTATTGTTTTAAACTCCGACTTTAGTAGATTATCCATGCGATTGAATGTAGATTCTAATGTAAAATCCTGGTTGAAAATAGGTAACAATATGTCCATAAGTCATTCTTCGCAACAAGTAGTACGAAACGATGACAGAGGTGGTCTGGTTATGAATACCTTAAGACAATCTCCTGAATTACCCGTTAGATACGCTGATGGTTCTTATGCGGGACCAACAAGTGGTTTAGGATCTTCGGCAAATGAAGCTACCAACCCGATTGCGCTATCTGAATACAATAATGCTACTACAGAAAGATTTAAAATTAACGGAAATTTATTTGCTGATTTTACGCTTATAAAAGGATTGGTTTTCAGATCTGAATTAGGGTATGATTTGAATTTTTCAAAAAACAGGTCTTTTGCCCCTAAATATACTTTAGGAAATGTCTCTGAACTGTTAAACAAATCATTCAAACAGCAGGATCAAAGCTATTATTGGAACATTAAAAATTACCTGACTTATAATAAAACAATAAGCGAGAACCACAACTTTACTTTCTTATTGGGTCAGGAAGCTCAGGAAAGCCGTTACGAATATTTAAGCGGTTACAGAACGGGTGAGTTTTTAAACAAAGATTTTACGAACTTAAACATAGGTGATATTGATACTGCCCTTAACGGAAATGGTTCTGGCAGATGGTCGATGGCATCGTATATTTCGAGATTAAATTATAGTTTTTCAGACCGCTATTCTTTTTCAGCTTCTTTAAGAGCAGATGCTTCGTCGAACTTTGGGCCTAATAACAAATGGGGTTATTTCCCTTCGTTTTCAGGAGGATGGACTGTGAGTAACGAAAGTTTCTTTGAGCCTTTATCAGATAAAATCGATTACTTAAAATTCAGAGTGGGTTATGGTTCGGTAGGAAATCAAAATATTCCGCCCAACAGGTATCAGACTATTTTATCGCTGCTTTCCTCTCCTTTTGGAGGTGTATCACCAACAATTGATAATTTAGGAAATCCTGATATTAAATGGGAATCTCTTAAATCTTTCAATGCTGGTTTTGAACTGGCGATGCTGAACAACAGAGTAAAAGTAGATTTTGATTATTATATTAAAAATTCTTCTGATTTCCTGACTAAGCAAATCAATGACGAATCGAATCAGAGTGCGCTTAATTACTACCTGAATACGGGTGAAATCGTAACAAAAGGTATCGAACTTACCCTGAATACAAGAAATATTGTTACTGATAATTTCACTTGGGACAGTACTATTCTTTTTTCTAAATACAAAAATGAACTCACCAGTTTTCAGGGTGAAGGCAAATCGTTATTAGGAAAAGTACAGTTTGATTTATATACCGTTACCAGAACTACTGAAGGCGAACCCGTAGGACAATTTTACGGTTATGTTACAGATGGATTATTCAAAAATGACGCTGAATTAGCAGCTGGGCCAATTCAGGAAACCGGAACTGGAGTTGGAGATATTCGTTTTAAGGATATGAATAACGACGGAAAAATTGATGCGAAAGATCAGGCTGCACTCGGAAGTGCTATTCCTGATTTTACGTACGCCTTTACCAATAATTTTAAATACAAAAACATCAGTTTATCAGTGGTTTTAACCGGAAGTCAGGGTAACGAAATCTACAACTTCACGCGTCATTACACAGATGGAATTTATCCTGGATTTGGAGACCGGTTTGCAAATGTAAGTACTCAGGCTCTAAATGCTTTTGAAACTGGCGTAAACGAAAATACCGATGTGCCAAGAATTACACTTAATGATCCAAATGGTAATGGCAGAATTTCGGACAGATTTGTGGAAGACGGTTCTTATTTAAGAATTCAAAATGTCTCTTTGAGCTATGATTTACCAAGTAAGATTTTCGAAAAATCCATTATCTCAAAAGTCAGATTGTATGTAAATGTTCAAAATTTATACACGTTTACAAAATATTCCGGTTTTGATCCTGCATTAGGAAATTTAGATCAAAACATCACACTGAGCGGTATTGATTTAGGTCGCTACCCTGTACCAAGAACCACTTCTCTGGGTGTGAATCTGGAATTCTAAAATTGATAAAAAACACATTTAACGTAATGATTCACAATCGTTAATATAAAAAAATAGTTATGAAAAAACTTTTTAAACTTTTTATGATAGGAATGCTGCTGCCATTACTGTCTTTATTTTCCTGTTCCGATGAGTTTTTGGATGCACCATCAGAAAATCAGCTAACTCCAGGAGATTTACCCGAAGGAATTACCGCTTTTGACGGAATTGCCGAGAGTTTATATTTTAAACCTTGGTTTACTTTTAATGATAAATTTCTGATCGCTGTAGGCGATATGTACGCCGGAAACGCTTTTACATTTGATGGTGCTTATGCACAGTTTAAAGATGCTCAGGTTACGTCTCAAAATCCCATCCTGACCGAAGGATATGTTTCTTTATTTTCGGTTATTGATCAATCTAATAATTTAATGAGTCTGGTTGAAGACAGAAAGAGCGAACTGCCTGAAGCATCGTATAAAAATGCTATAGCCATATCCCGATTTATGAGAGCCAATGCTTATTTTTATCTGGTGAGAACTTTTGGAGCCGTGCCAATCATTGCTAAAGCAGGTTCTGCAGCACAACCCAAAAGAAATCTGGTTTCGGATGTTTATAAATTTATAAAACTGGATTTAGAATACGCCGTTCAAAATTTACCTGAAAGATCATTAAAAAAAGGATATGTGACTAAATTCGCGGCAATGGGTATTTTGGCAAAAGTGCATTTGACTTTAAATGAATATGCAGCCTCAGCAGCTTTAACCCAGAAAATTATCGGAAACCAATACTCTTTAATTCAGGATTACGGCAACTTATTTAGCAGTCCGGAAAATAATAATAGTGCAGAGAGTATGTTTGCTTTGCAATGGAAAGCGATTGCAACCGAATGGGGAACTCAAAACACCAATCAGGCTTATATCGTTCCTGGAGGTACGGGAATTACAGGTGGCGGAGACGGCTGGGGCGTTTACCTTCCTTCTATTTCATTACAAAGCGGATTTGAACCCAACGATACCAGAAAGAAGAGTACCATCATGACCGATGGTGATTTTTACCCTGAATTATTAAAAAATCAAGGTGGCTTTATATACAAAAAAATCTTATCCTCAACAGGAGCTAACTTCAGAAAATACATTGTAGGTTCTGCAGCCGAAAGAAACGATGTGTTTTTTATGAGAACATCGCAAAACACCATTATACTCCGCTATTCTGATGTTTTACTAATGAATGCTGAAGCGATTTTGGCTGGAGCCAATTCGACAACTTCTGCAGTGGCTTTAAGTTCTTTCAATGAAGTGCGAGTGAGAGCGGGATTACCAATTAAAACAGTACTTACAAGAAATGATTTGTTTAATGAAAGAAGGGTTGAATTCGCGCTTGAAGGACAATATTTCTTTGATTTAAAACGTCGTGGTCTGGCTGAAGCAACAGCTATTATTTCGCAGCAGGAAATTGGTTTTTATTCTGATGATGCCAGAACCGATTTAATTTCCAGAAAAATAACTCCGGGAAGCAATTATTTTGAATTGCCATTGCCGCAGTCTGCTATTGATACTAATCCTTCCCTATTAGAAGCTCCGGTTCCTTTTAACTTTAATTAATCTATACTATGATCAATAAAATAAAATATAGCATTATAATTCTTTTGGCTTTGGTTTCTTTTACGGCCTGTCAAAATGATGATATGACTACTGCAAATGTAGATGCAATGGTTGCTGAACCCGGCGATTTACTTAATCAGGCCTTTCCTCTAAATAAAGTCAGAGTCGAAGGTCAGGGATTAACAGGTTTAAAAAAGATTACGCTGGATAATAAAATTGATATCAGTTTCAATCCGAACCATAATTCTGAAAAAGCGTTTATTTTCACTATTCCCTTTGATGAAAAACTAGGAAGCCGATTTGGAAAACAGCCTATTACATTTACAACCGCAACGGGTTCTGTTACCAAAGAAATTGAGCTTTTACAGCCTGTTCCTACAATTACAAAAACAATTCCGGCAGTAGCAACTCCAGGATTTCCATTAGAAATTGAAGGTACCTGGTTTTACAATGTTTCCTCGGTTACTTTAGGAGGAAAATCACTTAGTTATTCCAGAAATTCGGCTTCGTCGATTATTATCGGTTTACCGGCAAATGCAACGTCAGGTTCAGAGTTAGTGGTTACTACACCGGGAGGATCAGCAACAAAAACTATCAATTTTGCTACCGTAATTCTGGTGTGTGATTTTGACGGAAATGGTCTTAGAACCGAGTGGACTTCTTATGGTGATATCGATACATTTAACGCAAATACTACGGGTGGCCCAACGGGAAATTATGCAACCTTAATTTGGTCTGGCTCTACTGCCAATGGCTATAACGGAAGCAGTGCCGGAACTGGTGCTGGTTTTCTTTCCGCTACAAATAATGATGCAACGAAAACTTTTATTGATATTGATGTAAGCGCGAATGTTGTAGGAGCACAATTTGCCATTCAGCTGAATACTATTGATGGTGTCAATTATGGTTATAATTTTAAAGTAACCGATGTCAATTGGACTACTAAAACGCTAAATCTGGCTGATTTTAAAGACAATTACGGTTTTGGTGCGAATTCCGCTGCTGCGTTGGATGCTTCAAAAGTTAGTGAAATAAAAGTAGGAATCGCTCAGGGTGATACACCTAATCCTAGTGCAATAAAATTTGATAATATCAAAATTCGCTACCAATAATCATTGTATGTTTTAACTAAAAAGAGGTTGTCATCAAAAGCAGCCTCTTTTTAAAACTAAATCATAACCAGTTGGGTGAATTATTTTTAACACATAGAAAACATAGTTTATTGAACTCAAAAAAGGCGTTTCACTTGCATTAAGACACATAGCTATGTGTGAGAAACTAGTTTCTTTTTGATTTACTTTTTTCAAAATCATAAAATCTATGTTTTCTATATGTTTAATTAATTTTTTTATTCATTATACCCAACGGATTACATCATATAATAAATAATAAAACAGAAACTATAAATAAGAGTATTCAGGCCAACAAAAAAAATATTCTATAATAAATAACAGTATGAAAATTAAATTTTTACTAATACTCACCAGTCTCTTCTTTTGTTTGAATTCTTGCTCAAAGGACGATAACGAAGTGGCTGCTACTTTAGAAGCTCCAATTGCAAATGCACCAAAAGAAGTCGTTGACAATGGTTTTAGAGCAAAATGGAATTACGTTTCGAATTCGAAAAGCTATCTTTTGGATGTTTCTACCAACGAAAATTTCACCTCTTTTGTATCCGGTTACGAGTCAAAACCTGTAACTGATTTAAACGAAGTGGTAGTAGGTTTAACAGCAGGTACGCAATATTTTTACAGAGTCAGAGCCAAAAATGAAACAGAAATTTCAGGCTATTCCAATGTTATTAGTGTCGTAACTACAGGTTTAAGCGGCATTCCTGAAGATCCTACCTTTTTAAAAGTAAAAGCAAATAAAGTAGCCAATCCATTTTTTGTAGGTATGGCAGTAAAAGCAGCACAATTAACCAGCGGAAGTGGTTATGATATCATTTTGAAAAATGAATTTAGCAGTATTTCTGCCGAATACGAAATGAAAATGGATCCCATTTCTACGGCAAGTGGCGTTTACAACTGGGCAGCTGCAGATAAAATTGTGGCTTACGGAAATGCTAATGGTATCAATGTTCACGGTCATGCTTTGGTATGGCACAATGCAGTACCCAACTGGCTAAAGGATTTTTCTGGTACGGATGCCGAATTCGCATTAGAAGTAAAAAAATACATTACGGATGTTGTGACTCATTATGCAGGAAAAGTAAAATCCTGGGATGTAGTCAATGAAGCTGCAGATGATAATGGCGGGAACATGAGAAATACTATTTTTCTGCAGCGAATGGGACCTAATTATATCAAAGATTGTTTTCAGTGGGCAAGAGATGCTGCAAATGCGGCAGGAGACACCTCTTTATTATTGTTTTATAATGATTATGCTACCTCAACTAACATCCCAAAACAAGACAGAGTATTTACTATTGTTGATGATTTAAAAGCAAGTAATCTTATTGATGGTATTGGTTTTCAAATGCACAACACGTATTTGAGCCCAACCAAAGCTCAAATAGAAACCGATCTTAACAGAGCTGTGACAAAAGGCCTGAAAATTCATATTTCTGAATTAGACATACAAGTAAATCAATCTAACGACATCTCCACTTTTACAAATGAAAGAAGGCTGGCGCAAAAAGAAAAATACAAAGAGATTGTAAAAATCTATAATGCGTTGCCGGCAGCAAATAAATATGCCTTAACGGTTTGGGGAATGAAGGATAATGAATCCTGGATTCCGTATAGTACTGAACTGAACCATGTTGGAAATGACTGGCCGTTATTATATGATTCCAATTTTGCTGTAAAAAGTTCGCATACCGGATTTTTAGAAGGGTTGGATTAAATTTTTAAAACAGCCTTTGATTAGGCTGTTTACCAACTTGATTATTTGATGATTAATTAAAAAAAAATTAAATGTTCGTTTGATTACTGATCTCAAGTACTCATGTCAATCATAATTAATGCTTTACTATAACTATAAATTAACCACAAAAATTATGAAAAAATTAAATTTATTCTCCTTTACACTAGCCTGTGTATTAGGATTAGTGTCCTGCTCGGAAAATATAACTCCTGGAGCAGAAGACCAATTGGCAATTGTAAATACAAACAACACTACCAGTAAGGTAGCTGCTGCACCGTGGGTGAAACAATTTGAGGAAACATTCGATGTAGGCTCGAACCTTTCACAATGGACAAAAGAACAACGGGCAGATTATAATTCCTGGTATTGCGATTATTACAGCTCTGTGCCTACCACACAATGGAGAGATGGTAAACAATGTTTGGAAATCAAAACTACAAAATTGAGTACCTACAAATACCAATCTGGTTTTATTACTTCTAATTACCAGTACAAACCGGAAAACAATACCGAGTATATGCTTTCTGCCAATATCAAATTAATTGCAATGGACGGTGGGACCTATAAATCTTTCACAGATACTTACGGTGCCTGGCCTGCCTTTTGGTCTGTGCAGGGAAATGCCTGGCCAACGCAAGGAGAAATTGATATTCTGGAAGGATACTCTTTTGCCCCTAATGCAAGTCGTTTTACTTCGAATATTTTTTATGGAACTTCTGTAGGAAACAACCTTTTAGGCAACTCGGCAGAAAGAAACTACCCAGCGAATTTCAATATAAACGGAAATAACGGATGGCATTTATATGAATCTTTCTGGAAAATGAAAAACAACGTAGTAACCGTAACCATAAAAGTGGATAATGTAACCGTTGCAACTTACACCAATAGTAGCGCAGCCAATCTTAATTTTAATAATTTCGGAAAACACTCGATTATTTTAAATATGAATGTGGGATCTAAAGATTCTAATTTTATAGATCCAAATAAAATAAACCTGTTTACTACCACCATGATGTGGGTAGATGATGTAACCGTTTATAAAAGACCTATTTAATTAGGTTTTATATGAAGTTATAATTTGCCCTCCCGATAAAAGTCCTAATGAAAATTAGGGCTTTTTTTGTTCGAAAACATTCCTTTTTAATCAAAAAAAAATCCAAATCCCAAGCAAAAATTTGGAATTTGGATTTTAAAAAATTGGAATTTATATAGTGTTAGTCTAAAATAAAACTCACACTTACAGTAGCTGTAATTTCGATTTCTCCAATGGCTAAAGTTTCATTTGAAGCTCCGGAAGCATCCATAGATTCCGCTTTCATCGCCATATAAACCGGTCTTGGAGGATACACTTGTGAATTATCAGTAATAGTAATCGCTTTACCAACTTTTTGTCCCAAAACTGACACATAATCTTCTGCCTTTGATTTAGCATCTTTAATAGCTAATTTTCTGGCCTCTGATTGATATTGCGCTAATTTAGAAGATTCAAAAACAACATTATCAATACGATTGATACCTTGTTGTACCAGACCTTCCATCAATTCATCGTATTTAGATAAATCTTTCACTACAATTTCTACTGTTTGCGTAGCATTGTAACTCGTTTTCTTTTTTTCGTAATCGTATATAGGATTTAAAGAAACTTGTTTGGTTTTGAAATCTGCTGTTGGGATATTCATTTTTTTGATGAATTTCAAAACGGCATCCATTTTTTCGTCATTTTGCTTTTTTACGTCTTTAGCATTATTTCCTTTGGTTTCTACTGTAGCCGAAATACAAACCTGATCTGGCGCTACTTTTACTTTACCCTCACCATTTGTATTAATTTGCGGAACTTGTTTGATCTCCTGACCGTAAGACATTGTCATAAAAATAATAGTTAAAAATAAGGCTAATTTTTTCATCTTGTATATATTTAAAATTTGTTTGATTGAAGCTTTTCAAAAGTTATGCCAGCATTATAATTTACCCAATTTTGCCATTGCAAAAAGTATCAAAATAGGGATTGCCAACAAAATAGTCATCAGGCTATGATCAACCATTAAAGAAGGATTTTTTATCAGGGTAATCAAATAACCGCCTACAGCACCTCCAAAATGCGCCGTATGTCCAATGTTATCATTTTGGGCTTTCATTCCATAAATAGAATACAACAAATATAAAATCCCAAAAAGATAAGCCGGAATATCAATGACAAAATAAAGTCCGATTGTAGAGTTAGGTTCCAGCAAAATAGCCGAATATAAAACTCCTGTTACAGCTCCGGAAGCCCCTACAGCCCTATAACTGTAATCATTTTTGTGAAAAATCATAGTCAGCAGACTCCCGAAAATTAAACTTCCAAAGTAAACCAGAGCAAACGAAAAATCACCAAGATAATCAATAACTGTTGGAGCAAAAAACCAAAGTGTCAGCATATTAAAAATCAAATGCATCATATCAACATGTAAAAAACCCGATGAAAGCATTCGGATTTGTTCACCAGAACGTATACTACCCACATGAAACTCATATTTCCTAAAAAAAGCGTAATCATTAAAACCTTTGTAGCTAAATAAAACATTAGCAACAATAATCCCTATCAAAATGGTATTCATACAATATATTTAATGTGAAACGTAAATATAGTCATTCTTCTTGTTTATCAAAAAATAGAACATTATCAAAAAGAGTCCATATATTCATTTTTACTTTATCTTTGTAAAAAAAAGATACATGCAATTTCTTGTTTATATATTGGCCTACCCTATACTATGGCTTATCTCTATACTTCCATTTCGCATTTTTTACTTACTCTCAGATTTCATCTACTTTATCGTCTATTATATTTTAGGATACCGTAAAAAAGTGGTTCGTGAAAATATTGCCCTTACACTGCCTCATCTGAACAAAGCTGAGCAAAAAGAAATCGAAAAGAAATTTTATCAGCACATGTGCGATATGTTTCTGGAAATGATTAAAACCATGAATATTTCTTCTGCAGAAATGGAAAAAAGATTCTCGGTAACCAATATCGAAGTCATGAGAGAGTATGAACAAAAAGGGAAAAGTATTGTTTTATTTGCCTCTCATTATGCCAGTTGGGAATGGCTTTTAAGTCTTACCCAAAAACTAAAATTCAGAGCTATTGGAGTTTATAAAAAAATTGCCAATCCATATTTTGATAAATTAGTTAGAAAAATCCGTACAAGATTCGATGCAGAACTGGTAGAAACTAAAAAAACAATTCCGTTGATGGCACAAAATCAGCGAGAAGGAATTTTATCTCTTTACGGTTTAGCAAGTGACCAGTCTCCAAAAATGGATCGCATTTTTCATTGGAAAGATTTTATGGGAATCGAAGTTCCTGTTCATACCGGAGCCGAAATGCTGGCCAAAAAATACGATTTAAGTGTTTTATTTATTAAAGTAAAAAAAATAAAAAGAGGTTATTACGAAGCAACCATTGTCCCTATTTGTGATAACCCAAAAGAATATGAAGATTTCGAAATAACTGAAATTTATTTAAAAGAAGTAGAAAAACAAATTTTAGAAGCTCCGGAATACTATTTATGGACTCATAAAAGATGGAAACACAGAAGATAATACTTCTTCAAAAGAAAGTTCAAAAGACAGTAATTGTTTTTTGAACTTTTTTATTTTAAATAAAACTGATTAGTTTTTGTAAAGTTTTTTTTGAATAATTAAATCAGGAAACATACTACATTTGAAGTATATTAGCCTATCCCCAAATTTAACCCTAAATTTATATTTATGATGAAAAAAATATGCTTCTTAGTACTTTTACCTTTTTTAATTTTTAACACTTACGCCCAAAGTCCAAAACGAGGAATAGCCTACGGGAAACATTCGAAAGCAGATATATTAGCTTTAAAACCAGGAGTGTCCTGGTGGTACAACTGGAGCCCGGAACCCGAAGCGAATGTCAATCCTGATTACGAAGAAATCGGTGTAGAATTTGTACCCATGGTTTGGGGAAAAATTAGTGATGCCGATGTTCAGGCTTTCATCAATAAAATAAAACCCGGAGCTAAATATCTTTTGGCTTTTAATGAGCCTAACTTTAATGATGGTGCAAGACTCACACCTCAGGAAGCGGTAAATGCCTGGGTAAACGTAGAAAAAATCGCCGCTGCAAAAAATCTTGAAATCGTAAGTGCTTCGCCAGCATATAATGGCCCTGATAATTATGGAGGCTATAGTGATCCTTTGATTTGGCACAATCAGTTTTTTGCTTTATGCCCAACCTGCAAAGTGGATTATATCTCTTTTCATACTTATGATAATACCGCAGGTTCTGTTATTGGTGTTACCGGATTGCTTAAAAAATACGGCAAACCAATTTGGGTAACCGAATTTGCCAACAGAGTCATTCAGACTGCTGATGAAAAAACGGCGTTTATGAAAGAAATCGTGAAGAGTTTTGAAAACGATCCTGATATTTATCGTTATTCGTGGTTTACTGGCCGCGTTCCCATAACCTGGACAGACATGCTTGAAGGGCAATTATTAAGCACATCAAGCGGAGTTTTAAAACCTATCGGAACAGCTTATATAAACGAAACGTACTCGGCTAAAAAAATGAATGTTCCGGGTAGAATTACCGCCAATAAACACTATCGCCGAAAAGGAACTGGTTTACAAAACACAACCGATTCGGGAACCGTACAAAATGTAAATTTTATAAACGAAGGTGATTGGAATGAATTTATGCTGAATGTTGCAGAAGCCGGAACCTATGATTTGAGTTTTAGAGTAGCATCTGCCAGCATTGACGGAAAATTTGATATTCTGGTAAATGATGTTGTGGTAAAAACAGACGAAACCTTTTCTGCAACAGGTGGTGCACAAACTTTTACGGATAAAGTGGTTGCCGGTATTGCTTTGCCAAAAGGAGAAGTGTACCTGAAAATCAAATTCAAATCAAACGAAATGACTTTTAACTTTATTGATGTTTCCACTTCAAGTTTAGGAATGAATGATCCTAAATTAGAAGACGATTCCTTTTCAATTTATCCAAACCCAATTAAAAATCAAGCTACACTTCATATAAAATCAGCAACAACTGAACCTTTAAAAATAGCTATTATTGATTTGAAAGGAAATCTTTTTTTCACTTCTGAAGACTATTTTACCAATCAGGACATTAAAATCGGAGATAAACTTTCGACTGGAGTTTACATTGTGACAGCAACTTACGGATCCGTGAAAAAATCACTCAAAATCATAAAAAACTAAAAATTAGTTCTAAAAAAAAAATACCTCTTTCAAAACTTATGAAAGAGGTATTTTTTTTTAATGAAATTCAGAAGATTAAATTCCGGCAATCACTTTTATTTCATCTATAATTCGAAGTGCCAAAACATCTGCTTTTTCTTGCGAAGGGGCTTCTGTATAAATACGAATAATAGGTTCTGTGTTTGATTTTCTTAAATGTACCCATTCTGTAGCGAAATCAATTTTTACACCGTCAATTGTCGTAATATCTTCGTTTTTATATTTTTCTGTCATAGCAACCAAAATAGCATCAACATCAATTTGCGGTGTTAATTCTATTTTATTTTTGCTCATATAATATTCCGGATAAGAAGCTCTCAATGCCGAAACCGACATTTTTTTCTGAGCCAAATGTGTCAGAAACAAAGCCACTCCTACCAAACTATCGCGACCGTAATGCAACTCAGGATAGATGATTCCGCCGTTTCCTTCGCCACCAATAATCGCATTATTTTTTTTCATTAATTCCACCACATTCACCTCACCTACTGCACTGGCTTCATAATTTCCGTTGTGAGCAACCGTTACATCACGCAAAGCACGTGAAGATGACATGTTCGAAACCGTATTTCCAGGTGTTTTACCCAATACAAAATCGGCGCAGGCTACCAAAGTATATTCTTCACCAAACATTTCACCGTCTTCGCAAATAAAAGCCAAACGGTCAACATCTGGGTCAACGACAACTCCTAAATGCGCTTTTTCTTTCACCACCAATTCTGAAATATCAGTCAAATGTTCTTTTAAAGGTTCAGGATTGTGAGGAAAATGCCCGTTTGGTTCGCAGTATAATTTTACTACTTCAACGCCCATTAATTCTAATAATTTCGGAATAATAATTCCGCCAGAAGAATTTACACCATCAACCACTACTTTAAATTTTGCTGCTTTTACAGCTTCAATATCCACCAATGGCAGGTTTAAAACTTCATCAATATGAATATCCATGTAAGCATCATTTGAAGTAATTTCGCCCAAACTATCCACATCCGAGAAATTGAAAGCTTCAGCCTCAGCAATTTCAAGAATTTTCGCACCATCATCACCGCTCAAAAATTCCCCTTTTTCATTCAGTAATTTTAAAGCATTCCATTGTTTCGGATTGTGTGAAGCCGTCAAAATGATTCCGCCATCTGCTTTTTCTAATGGTACAGCAACTTCAACTGTTGGCGTAGTCGAAAGCCCTAAATCAATTACATTAATTCCTAAACCAATTAATGTATTGACAACCAAATTATGAATCATTGGTCCGGAAATTCTAGCATCACGACCAATTACAACGGTTAATTTTTCTTTTGAAGAATTATTTTTAAGAAAGGTTCCGTATGCCGAAGCAAATTTTACAGCATCAACAGGAGTCAGGTTATCTCCTACTTTTCCACCGATCGTTCCTCGTATTCCTGAAATAGATTTTATTAAAGTCATTTTTCTGAGTTATGGTTATTGTTTTACAAATATAATAGTTGCTGAGTAACTAAGCTTCTAAGTTGCTAAGATTTTTATGAATACTAAATTTTATAACAACTCAATTTATGAAAGAAATTTTATACATTTACGAAAGTAAACCAAGCCTATTAGCCTCTAAGAAGCTTAGTAACTCCAAAAACAATGAATTTTTTAGCGCACATTTATCTGTCTGGTGACAATGATTTAATCAAAATTGGCAATTTTATGGCCGATGGTATTCGGGGAAAACAGTTCGAGCATTTTCCTGAAGAGGTACAAAAAGGAATCATTCTGCACCGCGCAATTGATACTTATACCGATTCGCACGACATTTTTAGACAAAGCACTAAAAGATTACACGAAAAATACCACCATTATGCCGGCGTAATTGTAGATATTGTTTACGATCATTTTTTGGCCAAAAACTGGACAAAATATTCAGATGAAAATCTGGATGATTTTATCAATAGATTCTACCAGTCATTACACGAAAATTACGACATCCTGACCGAAAAAACGCAGGGTATGATGCCTTATATGATTGAAAACAACTGGCTTTCGAGTTATCAGACTGTTGATGGAATTCACAAAATTTTGACTCAGATGGACAGACGTTCCAAAAATGAATCGAAAATGCAATTTGCCAGCGAAGAATTAAAAGAATTTTACGCCGAATTTGAACAGGAATTTACGTTGTTTTTTGAAGATTTAAGACAGCATTCCAAACAAAAATTACTCTCTTTATGAAGAAGATTACACTTTTTATCAGCTTTATTTCTATTAGTTGTTTTGCACAACAAACTCCAATAAAACCAACCGGATTAGTTGTTACCAAAGCCATGGTCGTTTCTGCACGTGAGGAGGCGTCAAAAATTGGTGTCGATATTATGAAAAAAGGCGGAAATGCTTTTGATGCCATGGTGGGTACCGAATTGGCTTTGGCAGTAGCCTTTCCGTTTGCAGGAAATATTGGTGGTGGTGGTTTTATGGTGTATAGAAAAGCAAATGGCGAAGTGGGTTCTATCGATTATCGTGAAAAAGCACCATTGGCTGCCACAAAAGATATGTTTCTAGATAAAGATGGAAATGTCATTAAAGGAAAAAGTACCGAAACCGCTCTTGCTATTGGTATTCCTGGTACAGTTGCCGGAGTTTTTGCTGTGCATAAAAAATTGGGTAAATTACCGATGTCAGAAATTCTAAAACCAGTTATTGCTCTTGCCGAAAAAGGTGTTATTGTAACCGAAAAGCAGGAAAGAAGCATGAACGCTTATCGTGGAGCTATCGTAAAAATTAATGGCCCGAAAACACTTTTGGCTACAGAATTCAAAAAAAATGATACTATAAAATATCTGGCTCTTGCCGAAACTTTAAAACGAATTTTAAAAAACGGAAGAGACGAATTTTATAAAGGAAAAACAGCTAAAATATTAGTAGATTATCTTCAAAAAAGAGGTGGAATCATTACAATGAAAGATTTGGCAAAATATGAAGCCAAATGGAGAAAACCACTTCAGTTTGATTATAAAGATTTAAAAATTACCTCGATGTCTCCACCAAGCAGTGGCGGAATTTGTCTGGCACAAATCCTGAAAATGATTGAACCTTATGACTTAGCCCAAATGGGACATAATACTCCAGAAGCAATTCAGGTAATTGTTGAAGCCGAAAGAAGAGCTTACGCGGATAGAAGTCAGTTTTTAGGCGACCCGGATTTTGTGAAAATTCCGGTAAAAGCTTTATTAGACGATGCTTATTTAAAAGACAGAATGTCAACTTTTAATGTTGAAAAAGCCAGTTTATCATCAGAAATAAAAGAAGGAAAAGTAAATTATAACGAAAGTTTAGAAACCACCCACTACTCTATTGTAGATGCAGACGGAAATGCCGTTGCAGCCACAACCACTATCAATGACGGTTATGGTTCTAAATATTATTGCGACGAATTAGGTTTCTTTTTAAACAACGAAATGGACGATTTTAGTGCTAAACCTGGTTCTCCAAATATGTTTGGATTAGTAGGAAACGAAGCCAACAGCATCGCTCCACAAAAAAGAATGCTGAGCTCAATGACACCAACTATTGTGGAGAAAGACGGAAAACTTTTTATGGTTTTAGGTTCTCCAGGAGGTTCAACCATTATTACAACCGTTTTACAGGCGATTCTAAATGTTCGCGAATACAATTTGAGTATGCAGGAAGCGGTAAATGCGCCTCGCTTTCATCATCAATGGCTGCCAGATTTGATTACTTTTGAGCCCGATACTTTCAGTCCAAAAACGATTGATTCATTAAAAGCGAAAGGGTATTTAATCAATGAAAAAGCAACTCCCGTAATCGGAAAATTGGATGCCATTTTGGTTTTGCCCAACAATTCACTTGAAGGAGGAGCTGATTTTAGAGGCGATGATACCGCAGTTGGTTTTTAACGCCGGAAAGATTTATGAATTAAATCGGGTACTTTTAAATGTTATGAGTTAAATTTGCATTAGACCAAACTTTATTAAAAAATAATGCTAAAAAAATATTTTCGAAAACTAGAAAGCATCATTGCATTGGCGCAATCTTTATTAACTCCAAAGCAATTTATTTTTTTATCGAGTGTTTTAGTGGGTGTCTCATGCTCTCTTGCGGTAATCGTTCTAAAAACTTTTGCTCATAGTGTTTTCTCTTTCGCAACCTACATCAATGGAATCTTAAAAATTAGTTTCATCAACAGTATTTTACCTATCGTGGGTATTCTGCTAACCGTTTTGGTTGTCAAAAAAGTTTTAAACGGAACCATTCAAAAAGGAACTTCGCAAATTTTATATGCTGTTGCCAAAAAAGCCAGTATCATCCCAAAAAAGCAAATGTATGCTCAGATTGTTACGAGCTCACTTACCGTTGGTTTAGGAGGTTCTGCAGGATTGGAAAGCCCAATTGTAATTACGGGAGCCGCTTTTGGATCTAATTATGCTCAAAATTATAAATTAGCTTACAAAGACCGAACTTTACTGATTGGCTGCGGAGTTGCGGCAGGAATTGCAGCGGCATTTAATGCTCCAATCGCTGGTGTTCTTTTTGCAATTGAAGTTTTATTGGTTGATGTAAGTATTTCAGCCTTTACACCTATCATGATTTCGGCTGCAACAGGTGCTATTATTTCTGCAATTGTTTTGGATGAAACCATACTTTTATCTTTCAAAAAACAAGAATCATTTGATTATCATAACATTCCGTTTTATTTGGTTTTAGGAGTATTAACAGGGCTTACCGCTATATATTATTCTAGAAATTTTCAACGAGTTGAGCATTATTTCTCAAAACTAAAGATGAGCCCTTACAAGAAAGCGTTGTTTGGTGCTTCTTTATTAGCCGTTTTAATCTTCATTTTTCCAACACTTTTTGGTGAAGGTTATGAAAGTATCAAAACATTATCAGAAAGTGAACCAGGAAAGCTTTTAGAGAATACATTATTCAAATCGCATCAGGATAACAATTGGGTTTTATTATTATTCGTTGGATTCACGATGATGCTAAAAGTTTTCGCTTCCGGATTAACCATTGGAAGCGGTGGAAACGGTGGGAATTTTGCTCCCGCACTCTTTTTAGGATCCTATTTAGGTTTCTTTTTTTCCAAATTAGTTAATATGACTGGACTGGCGAATTTGCCTGTAAGTAATTTTACAATGGTTGGAATGGCAGGAATTCTAAGCGGATTATTTCACGCTCCGTTGACCGCAATTTTCTTAATTGCCGAAATTACTGGTGGCTATGGTTTGATGGTACCTTTGATGATTATTTCATCCATAAGTTTTGCGATTTCTAAACGATTTGAAAAACATTCATTAGACGTAAAAGGTTTAGCCAAAAAAGGGCATGCTTTTACGAGTAATAAAGATTCGAATATTCTTTCGACTCTGGATATTGATTCTATCATTCAAACCGACTATTTAACGGTTTCTCCAGACGAACATTTAAGCAAATTGGTTGACTTAATTTCGCATTCTAATCAGGTAGTTTTTGCTGTTGTAAATAACGAAAAAGACCTTGTTGGAGTGGTGCATTTTAATGATATACGAGAAATAATTTTCAATTCGTACCGGGTAAAATATACGATGATACAAGATGTAATGAAAACGCCTCCAGCTACTATTTCTACTCATGATAGCATGGAAATCGTGATGAGTAAATTCGAAAAATCAAAATCTGCTTTTATTCCTGTACTTCGTAACGATAAATATTTCGGATTTATTTCGAAATCTATTGCTCTTGAAGCTTACCGAACAAAATTAAGGGCTATGACGATTGAATAGCTTAATATCGGATAGGGTAAAAATTTTTATTATCCGATATTAATGATTACTTTTGTAGGATTATGTGGAACATAGACCTAACATACAGAACCGAATTTCAATCAACCTTTGAGCGATTGTACCAAAAAAGGCAAGATTTGCAAACCAGCAGACCATTGCCCAACATTGCTTTACATAAAATTCGAGAAAGCCTTTCGCTAGAATGGACATACAATTCGAATAGTATCGAAGGCAATACCATGAGTTTACGAGAAACCCAAATGGTCATTCAGGAAGGCATTACCATTAAAGGAAAATCGCTTCGGGAACATTTTGAAACACACAATCATGACAAGGCAATTGATTATTTGTATTCGATAGTAAATGACGATTATAAACTTCGAAGCATTGACATTCTCTCACTTCATGGGTTAGTTTTACGCTCTATCGAAGATGATTTTGCAGGACGTTTGCGAAATGGTGGCGTTCGTATTTCGGGAGCTAATTTTATGCCTCCAAATGCTAATAAAGTTTCAGATTACCTGGACGAATTAATTGATTTTATAAACACCAATCCTTTAGGTCTAAACGATATTGAGCTGGCAACTATCTACCATCATAAATTGGTTTGGATACATCCATTCTTTGATGGAAATGGCCGTACAGTTCGTTTAAGTATGAATTTATTATTGATTTGTTGTGGTTTTCCACCAGCGATTATCCTTAAAAATGACCGTAAGAAATATTATGAAGCGCTCAATCAGGCGAATAATGGCAATTATCAAAAATTAATGCTTTTGATGTGTCAGGCTTTAGAGCGTACGCTTAATATTTATTTAGGTGCAATGCCAGGAAGCAGTTATGATTTCCAACCTATAATCAATATCGTGAGTGAGCCTGAAACTCCCTACGGTCATGAATATGTAAGTTTATTAGCCAGAACCGGCAAAATTGATGCTTATAAAGAGGGCCGAAACTGGTACACCACCAAAGAAGCCATCGAAGAATATATGGCAACCAGAAAACGAAAACGCTAGCTTAGGTTAGCGTTTTTTTGTTACAATTTTTAACATAAACTTCTATACTCTAGTACAAAAAGAACAAATCAAAGTGGTAACTTTGCGTTTTGCTCAAATTTATGTTAGAAAAAGACAATACTATTGAAGTTCTTGGTGCAAGAGTTCATAACCTGAAAAATATCGATATTTCTATTCCGCGTGAGAAACTTGTAGTGATTACAGGGCTTTCTGGTTCGGGAAAATCTTCTTTGGCATTCGACACAATTTATGCTGAAGGGCAGCGTCGCTATGTAGAAACTTTTTCGGCTTATGCCAGACAGTTTTTAGGTGGTTTGGAGCGTCCTGATGTAGATAAAATCGACGGACTTTCGCCCGTAATTGCCATTGAGCAAAAAACAACTAGTAAGAGTCCGCGTTCTACCGTAGGTACCATTACTGAAATTTATGATTTCCTGAGACTTCTTTATGCCCGTGGTGCCGATGCTTACAGCTACAACACCGGCGAAAAAATGGTTTCGTATTCTGATGAGCAGATTAAAGATTTGATTATTCAGGATTTTAATGGAAAACGAATCAATATTCTGGCACCAGTCATCAAAGCCAGAAAAGGGCATTATGCCGAATTATTCCAGCAAATTACCAAACAAGGCTTTTTGAAAGTTCGCGTAAACGGTGAAATTCAGGATTTGATATCCGGAATGAAACTGGATCGTTATAAAACCCACGATATCGAAATTGTCGTTGACAGAATGCTTATTGAAGATAACACAGACACACAAAAACGTTTGTCCGAAAGTATCAATACAGCAATGCATCATGGCGAAAATGTCCTGATGATTTTGGATCAGGATACGAATGAAGTGCGTTATTTCAGTAGAAATTTGATGTGTCCTTCAACGGGAATATCCTATCAAAATCCGGAGCCGAACTTATTCTCTTTCAACTCTCCAAAAGGAGCTTGTCCGCATTGTAATGGTTTGGGAACCGTGCATGAAATCAATGTTAGGAAAATTATTCCAAATCCGAAATTATCTATCAAAAGCGGCGGTTTTGCTCCACTTGGCGAATATAAATCATCCTGGATTTTCAAGCAATTGGAAGTTATCGGAGAAAAATTCGGATTTAAAATAACCGATCCGATTGAGAAGATTCCGGAAGAAGCAATGGAAATGATTTTGTACGGCGGAAAAGATAAATTTACTGTAAACTCCAAAGATTTAGGCGTTACACGTGACTATAAAATAGATTTTGAAGGAATTTCGAATTTCATCAAAAATCAATTTGACGAAACTTCTTCTACAACTATAAAACGTTGGGCAAAAGATTTTATGGACGAAATTAATTGTCCGGTTTGCGAAGGTTCACGTTTAAAAAAAGAAGCGCAGTTTTTTAGAGTTAATGGAAAAAACATTACCGAATTGTGTGATATGGATATTTCGGATCTGACCATTTGGTTTCAGGACTTGAATACACATTTATCTGACAAACAACTTTTAATTGCTTCTGAAGTGGTCAAAGAAATTAAAGATCGTTTGAACTTCCTGATGAATGTAGGTTTGAATTATCTGGCTTTAAGCCGAAGTTCAAAATCGCTTTCTGGCGGTGAAGCACAGCGTATTCGACTGGCAACCCAGATTGGTTCGCAATTGGTTGGTGTTTTGTATATTTTGGACGAGCCAAGTATTGGTTTACACCAAAGAGATAATGAAAAACTAATACATTCTTTGGAACAATTACGTGATATTGGCAACTCTGTTATTGTGGTAGAACATGATAAAGACATGATAGAACGTGCCGATTATGTAATTGATATCGGTCCGAAAGCAGGAAAATATGGTGGAGAAATCATCAGTATTGGAACGCCCGCGGAGACTTTAAAATCAAACACGATTACCGCTCAATATCTGAACGGAAAAATGAAATTGGAGATTCCGAAAGAACGTCGTAAAGGAAACGGAAAGTTCTTGAAACTCTCCGGAGCTACTGGAAACAACCTTAAAAATGTTTCGATAGAATTGCCTTTAGGACAATTGATTTGCGTGACGGGAGTTTCAGGAAGTGGAAAATCGACTTTGATAAACGAGACGCTCTACCCTATTTTGAACGCCTATTATTTTAATGGTGTCAAAAAACCACAGCCTTACAAAAAAATTGAAGGTTTAGAACATATTGATAAAGTAATCGATATTGACCAAAGTCCGATTGGGCGAACGCCACGTTCGAATCCTGCGACATATACCGAAGTTTTTACCGAAATCAGAAACCTGTTTACCATGACTTCCGAAAGTATGATTCGGGGTTACAAAGCGGGTCGTTTTAGTTTTAATGTAAAAGGCGGTCGCTGCGAAACCTGCGAAGGTTCTGGAGTAAGAACGATCGAAATGAACTTTTTACCAGACGTTTATGTAGAATGCGAAACCTGTCAGGGAAAACGTTTTAACAGAGAAACGCTCGAAATTCGATACAAAGGAAAATCTATTTCGGATGTGTTGAATATGACGGTTGACGAAGCGGTTCCGTTTTTTGAAAACATTCCGAAGATTTACCGAAAAGTAAAAACCATTCAGGATGTTGGTTTAGGTTATATTACGTTGGGTCAGCAAAGCACCACGCTTTCTGGTGGTGAGGCGCAGCGTATTAAACTGGCTGGCGAATTATCTAAAAAAGATACTAGAAACACTTTTTATATTCTGGACGAACCTACAACTGGGTTACATTTTGAAGATATCAGAGTTTTGATGGACGTGATTAATAAACTGGTTGACAAAGGAAATACGATTCTGGTTATTGAACACAATATGGACGTCATAAAACTTGCCGACTATATTATCGATATTGGCCCGGAAGGCGGAAAAGGCGGCGGACAATTAATTGCCAAAGGAACTCCTGAAGAAGTGGCGAAAAATAAGAAGAGTTATACGGCTAAGTTTTTGAAAAAGGAACTAACTTAGTGTTTGAATTAATTAATAATCTTTACGGTATGGACAGTTTGAGTTTAAAAGTAGATGTAGATTTTAAGCAACTTTTAAAAGTTGTTAAGCAGTTATCGCCTTCTGAAAAGTTAAAACTAAATGATGCAATTTGGAAAGATGACATAGAAATTCCTATAGAACATCAAAAAATTGTTTTAGAAAGAATTCAAAAAAGTAAAAACTCCCCTGAAAGAATGTTGGATTGGGATGAAGTCTCAGATTTGCCAATTCAATAATTTCAAGTAATGTATAAAATCAAAATTGATGAAGAAGCATTAAATGATCTTCGTGAAATTGTTATTTGGTATAATAATCAATTACAAAATTTAGGTTTACGCTTTCATAAGCAGGTAAAATCACAAATCAATTCTTAAAAAAACAATCCACAAATTTGTGCAATTCGATATGGTGATACTCGTTGTATGCTCGTAAATAAATTTCCATTTATGATTCATTACATAATTGATGAAGAAGGTTTTCTTGTTGAAATTTTTGCTATATTTCACACTAGTAGAAATCCTGAAATTTGGAATTCTAGAAATATTTAAAAGCAAACTCTTTACCGAATGAAGATATTTCCCGAAAGTAATTATTCTATCGAATTGAATATTGATAGTAAATTAGCAGTTTCTAAATTAGAAAATCAAACTTTATCAAAAGAACAATTCGTTACAAACTGGAATAATCAATCATTTATAGGAATAATTAAAGAAAATGAATTTGAAATAAAACTCTCTAAACAGATATCTGGAGAGTTTTGTATTTTAAATGGAAAGTTGGAAAATAAAAAAGAGAAAATAGAAATTCGCACTGGCAAAATTTTTAAAATTATTTTTCTTTTAATAATTTCATTTACTCTCTCTGCAATAATTTTAGCAATCATACAAAATAAGTTAGAATTAATATTTT
Source organism: Flavobacterium hydrocarbonoxydans (assembly GCF_009789235.1). Lineage (GTDB taxonomy): Bacteria > Bacteroidota > Bacteroidia > Flavobacteriales > Flavobacteriaceae > Flavobacterium > Flavobacterium hydrocarbonoxydans. The sequence continues at coordinate 520,070 of NZ_WSTB01000001.1, forward strand.
ATTACCTTTTGACTATTTTGATAATCCGATTTGTATTTCTTGAGTTAGGATTTAAAATTGTGTCAAAGATTACAGTAAATAAATTGACCGAAATAATTGAAATAAAACAAATAAATAAAACTTTATAACAGAAACTTAAGTTTTTCGTAATCCTTTTGATATTTAGAAATTTTTAAACTTTCGCAAAATTTATATAAGCCGAACCTACGGTTCTTTATATTGATTTCTTGAATTTTGAATGGATTAAAATCCATCCCTACAAAATTGGTCGAGCCGCTGGCTCTTTTTTGCAAACCAAAATAAAGTTTCATAGGAACAAATAAATATTCCTGCACAAAATTTTAATCTGTTGATAATGAAACCCCAATTAAAACTACAGCGTTAAAAATGTTATATTTAAATTAATATGTGGGTAATTTTGTGTCAAATCTTAAAAAAAGGCTTAATTTAGTATGCCCATTTTGTCAAATTTTTTTGATTCTGGGAAAAACTAAAAAAGCGTATGAATCTAAAAGAAAATTTCAGTAACGTAGAAAAGTATTTTTCGCCTAAGATAATTGATGAAGTAAACGATCAATATGTTAAAGTGGCCAAAATAAAAGGTCAGGAAATACCCTGGCATAATCACGAGAATGAAGACGAATTATTTTATATTGTACAAGGTGAACTGTTGATGGAAATTGAAAACATACCGTCATTTACAATGGAAAAAGGTGATTTATTCGTGGTGAAAAAAGGCGTAAATCACAGGGTTTCATCGGTTGAGGAATGTCTGATTATGCTGATCGAATCTAAGACTACGGAACATACCGGAAAAGTAAAAAGCAACATCACCAAATCTATTGAAGAGCAAACGTATTAAGAAGTAACTCTTTATTTAATAAACAAAATTTCAACTGAAAACGGGTGCCCTAGCCCAGATAGAAGTGGAAATCCTTTTGTGCCGGGGTTCGGCACAAAAGATTGCAACGGATAGCTGGAAATAGCTCCTTAAAAAATAAATTAATATACAAAACATGAGATTAGAAGATTTTGATAACGATGAGGATAAGGTAATCCAGGATCGTTTGAAGCAAAAAACGTGGAATGAAATTAGAACGAATGACAGCTGGGCGATTTTTAAAATCATGTCTGAGTTTGTAAATGGGTACGAAGCAATGGGGCGTATTGGGCCTTGTGTATCGATTTTTGGTTCGGCGAGAACAAAACCTGAGGATAAATACTATTTGCTGGCGGAGAAAATTGCCTATAAAATTAGTAAAGCGGGTTATGGCGTGATTACGGGCGGTGGTCCCGGAATTATGGAAGCGGGTAATAAAGGGGCGCATTTAGGTGGCGGAATCTCGGTGGGCCTGAATATCGAATTGCCTTTTGAACAACACTTTAACCCTTATATTGACCATGATAAGAACCTGAATTTTGATTACTTTTTTGTTAGAAAAGTTATGTTTGTCAAATATTCGCAGGGGTTTGTGGTGATGCCGGGTGGTTTTGGAACTTTGGATGAATTGTTTGAAGCCATCACGCTGATTCAGACTAAAAAAATTGGAAAATTCCCTATTATATTAGTGGGAGTCGAATTCTGGTCGGGATTGATTGATTGGGTAAAAGCCGTTTTGGTCGAAAAAATGCACACGGTAAGTCCGGATGATTTAAATTTATTTAAAATTGTGGATACGGAAGATGAAGTGGTTGACGTTCTGGATAAATTCTATAAAAAATACGATTTGAGTCCGAATTTCTAAAATAATTTTCACCATATAAGTCATATAAAAAAATAACGCGGATAAAACTGATTCGCTAAAGCGAAGACGCAGATAAAAACGGATTTTTTTTGATTTTTTATAAAAACTTAACTCGTTGGGTGAAATTATTTAACACATAGAAACATAGTTTATTGAATTCAAAAAAGGCGTTTCACTTGCATTAAAACACATAGCTATGTGTGAAGAAATGAGTTTCTTTTTGATTTCCTTTTTTTTCAAAATCATAAAATTTATTTTTTCTATGTGTTTAATTAAATTTTTATTAATTAGCACCCAACGGGTAAAAACTTATATCACTTATATGGTTTAAAAACCAAAGTTTAAATGTTTTATAAAGCTGTTTTTTTTAAACAGCTTTATTTATACTATTTTTACAATAAAACCAAAACTGCTTTATGCTCGTAGATTACCTTATACCCTAACTATTCTCAGCCATCATTGAAATCAATTTATAAATTTTTAGTTTTCATTTTAGTTTTATTCAGTTCAATAAAACAGTATGCGCAACATCAGTCAAAGCTGGAGGTTGCTGTAAATCTTGAACTTAAAACACTGCATGTAAAACAGGATATTACATTTCATAATACAACAGGTGATTCATTGAGTTATATTGTTTTGAATGACTGGAACAATGCTTTTTCGAATAAAAACACGCCTTTGGCAAGACGCTTTTCGGATGAGTTTTATAGAGGATTTCATTTGGCCAAAGATCAGGAAAGAGGCAGCACCACTATTACTAACCTAACTGATACTGAAAATACGGCTCTTAGCTGGGAAAGAACTACTAAAAACCCAGATTTTATTGTTGTAAAACTAAAAGAAAAACTGGCTCCTAATCAAAAAACTGACATACATATTACCTATATCGCTAAAATACCGAGTGATAAATTTACCCGTTATGGCTATACGCAAAATGGCGGAATGGTTTTGAAAAACTGGTTTTTGGCTCCTGCACGATATGAAAATCATGATTTTATAAAATACAACAACTACAATCTGGATGATATTGCTAATGCAAGTACCGATTATCAGCTTGAGATAAAAACGCCTAACAATTACAGTATTTCTACAGATTTGAATTTGATTTACAGGGATACAACCAATACGTCTTTTCAAACTCAGTCTTTTTCAGGAAATAACAGAACCGATTTTAATTTATTTATCGAAAAAAACACAAGTTTTAAAAGTTTTCAAAACAATGATTTAGAAATACTTACCAATTTAAAAAGCAAAAAAACAGATGATTTTCAAAAAGCACTCATCATCAATCGGGTGATTGCATTTACTGAAAATTTTATTGGCAAATATCCACATCAAAAAATAACGGTTTCGCAAGTTGATTATGACCGGAATCCGTTTTATGGTCTTAATCAATTGCCTTCGTTTATCAGTCCGTTTACGGATGAATTTGTGTTTGAAATTACGTTTCTAAAAACCTATCTGAATAATTATCTCAAGAATAGTTTACGCCTCGACCCAAGAAAAGACAACTGGGTGTATGACGGAATCCAGATTTATGCGATGATGAAATACATCGAAGAAAATCATGCTGATCAGAAGATGCTGGGAAGTCTGTCGGAAATGAGGCTACTGAAAAGCTATAACATTACCAATTTAAGTTTTAATGAGCAATACAGCTATTACTACATGCTAATGGCGCGTAAAAATCTCGATCAGCCACTTGGCGACCCTAAAAACAGTTTGATTAAATTTAATGAGCAAATTGCCAGCAAATACAGAGCTGGTTTGAGTTTGAGTTATCTGGATGATTATTTAAACCAAAATATTGTACCCAAAAGTGTTCAGGAATTTTATAGTCTTAACAAAAACAGACAAACAAACCGTTCGGATTTTGAAAGCATCCTGACTAACAATAGCCCTAAAAAAATCGACTGGTTTTTTACTACCATTATTGATTCGAGAGATATTCTGGATTATAAATTTTCGGATGTAACGAGGACCAAAGACAGTATTCGTTTTTCGATAAACAATAGAACCGGAATCTATGCACCTATTCCAATTTACGGAATCAAGAAAAAAGAAATCGTTTTTAAACATTGGCTTGAGCCTTTGAAAGAGGACAGCTTATATGTTTTTGAACGAAAAAATGCTGACAAAATAGTGCTGAATTACGATAACGAAGTACCGGAATACAATCTGCGAAACAACTGGAAATCCTTAAAAAATGTCGCAATTACGAATAGACCTGTCAAATTTAATTTTCTGAAAGATTTAGAAGACCCGTATTACAATCAGATTTTATATGTGCCTACCCTGACTTATAACTTGTATGACGGTTTTTCGCCTGGAATTCGGTTTTATAACAAAACCATTCTGGACAAACCTTTTACTTTTGACATCAATCCAGCCTATTCGATTAATGCCAAAACCTTATCGGGATCATCTGCTTTTTCTGTAAATCATTATTACCGTAACAGTACTTTATACAATGTCAGATACTCGATAAGCGGGAATTATTTTCATTACGCACCTGATGCAACCTATCTCAAACTGACTCCAATGGTTCAGTTTCGCATTCGGGAAGAAAATTTCAGAGACAATCGTAAACAACTGATATTGCTGCGCCAGGTTATAGTAAACAGAGAAAAAAGCACTTATGTAACGGATAATTCAACACCCAATTATTCTGTTTTTAATGCACGTTATTATAATACTAAAACCGAATTGGTTCATCATTTTAATTTTATGACCGATGTGCAAATTTCAGGCGATTTTGGAAAACTGGCGGGAGAAATTGAATACAGAAAATTATTCGAGAACAATCGCAGAATCAATTTACGCCTCTATGCGGGAAGTTTTTTATACAACAGAACCAACTCTGATTATTTCAGTTTTGGTTTAGATCGCCCTTCGGATTATTTGTTCGATTATAATTATTACGGAAGATCCGAAAGTTCAGGATTCTTCAGCCAACAATTTCTAATGGCCGAAGGCGGATTCAAATCGAAGTTAGAACCTAATTTTGCCAATCAGTGGATGACGACATTTAATGCCAGTTATGCACTTTGGGACTGGGTTGAAGTATATGGAGATGTTGGTTTGCTTAAAAATAAATACCAAAAAGAACATTTTGCTTATGATAGCGGCATCCGCTTGAATCTGGTTCCGGATTACTTTGAACTCTATTTTCCGGTCTATTCGAACAATGGCTGGGAAATTTCGCAAAATAAATACAACGAAAAAATACGATTTGTGATTACTTTTTCTCCTAAAACATTAGTTAATCTTTTTACCCGAAAATGGTTCTAATTGAATAAATTTTAAACAAAAACATAAATTATTATCATTAAAAAAGAAATTTTATTAACAATAACTCAAAATAAATACGTAGTTTTTACATTTTACTTGCAAATAATTAAATTATATTTATTTTAATGAATTATGATTATTGATAGTTTTTAAGTATTTTTGCCTCACAACATAACCCTTTCCAGATTATGATTTTAGAAAAAAACAATACTACGCTAACTTTCGAAGATTTCAAAACGGAAGTATTGAACGACTATAAAATTGCCGTAACTAGCAGAGAATGTAGTCTTTTAGGACGTAAAGAAGTATTGACAGGAAAAGCCAAATTTGGAATATTTGGTGACGGAAAAGAAGTGCCGCAGCTTGCTATGGCAAAAGCTTTTCAAAACGGAGATTTCCGCTCAGGATACTATCGCGACCAGACTTTTATGATGGCAATTGGCGAATTAACCCCAAAACAATTCTTTGCAGGTTTATACGGTCATACCGATTTAGATTTTGATCCAATGTCTGCAGGAAGACAAATGGGCGGCCACTTTGTAACACATAGTTTAAACGAAGATGGTTCCTGGAAAGACTTAACAAAACAAAAAAATTCAAGCGCAGATATATCACCTACTGCCGGACAAATGCCAAGATTATTAGGATTGGCTCAGGCATCAAAAATTTACAGAAACGTTGAGGGTATTACAATCAAAGACAAATTTTCTGTAAATGGAAACGAAATTGCCTGGGGAACTATAGGAAATGCCAGTACGTCTGAAGGTTTATTTTTTGAAACCATCAACGCCGCCGGAGTTTTACAGGTTCCGATGGTTATGAGTGTTTGGGATGATGAATACGGAATTTCGGTTCATGCAAAACATCAGACAACCAAAGAAAACATCTCTGAAATTCTAAAAGGATACCAACGTGACGAGGATTCAAAAGGATATGATATTTTTAGAGTAAAAGGCTGGGATTATGCCGAGTTGGTTTCGACTTACGAAAGAGCTGCTGCTATTGCCCGCGAACAGCACGTACCAGTTTTAATTCACGTAAACGAACTGACACAGCCACAGGGTCACTCCACTTCAGGTTCTCACGAACGTTATAAAAACGGTGACAGACTGGCTTGGGAAAGAGATTTTGACTGTATCCGTCAGATGCGTTTATGGATGATTGCTATCAATATCGCATCGCCAGAAGAATTATCTGAAATTGATTTTGCTATCAAAAAAGAGGTTTTAGAAGCAAAAAAAGAAGCATGGAATTCTTTTATTGATCCAATTATTGAAGACCAAAAAGAATTGATTACGTTGCTGGAGCAAATTTCTGCAGCAAGTATCAATCATAAAGATAAAATTCAGAAATATATCTCTGAAATAAAAGCAATCAAAAATCCTTTGAAAAAGGAAATGTTAATGATTGCCCGTAGAATTTTACGTTTTATCGAAATTCCAAATAGTAAAGTTTTACTATCCAACTGGATTACTAACTATATCGAAATTACACAACCAAGATTCAGCAGTCATTTACATTCTGATTCAGATAAAAATGTTTTTTCGGTAGAAAAAGTACTTCCTGAATATGCAGAAAATGCCAAACCAGATTTGGATGGCCGAATGATTTTGCGTGATAACTTCGATGCTCTGTTTACCAAATATCCTGAAACTTTGATTTTTGGAGAAGATGTAGGAAACATTGGCGATGTTAACCAGGGACTTGAAGGCATGCAGGAAAAATACGGAGATCTTCGTGTTGCCGATGTTGGAATTCGTGAAGCGACCATCATTGGTCAGGGAATCGGAATGGCTTTAAGAGGTTTACGCCCAATTGCTGAGATTCAGTATTTAGATTATTTATTGTACGCAATTCAGATCATGAGCGATGATTTGGCAACTTTACAATACAGAACTGTCGGAAAACAAAAAGCACCGCTAATCATCAGAACCCGCGGGCACCGACTTGAAGGTATCTGGCATTCAGGTTCTCCAATGGGAATGATCATTAACGCTATTCGCGGAATCCACGTTTTGGTTCCAAGAGATATGACACAAGCTGCAGGTTTTTATAACACTTTGTTAGAATGTGACGAACCCGCTCTAGTTATCGAATGTCTGAACGGTTACCGTTTAAAAGAAAAAACTCCTCTTAATTTTGGTGAATTCAAAACGCCAATTGGTGTAGTTGAAACCCTAAAAGAAGGTGCTGATATTACTCTAGTTTCTTACGGTTCTACGTTGAGATTGGTGCAACAAGCTGCGAATGAATTATTAGATTTAGGAATTGACTGCGAAGTTATCGATATTCAATCGCTGCTTCCTTTTGATGTAAATAAGGATATTGTAAAAAGTATCGCCAAAACAAACCGTTTTTTGGTAATCGACGAAGACGTTCCTGGTGGAGCTTCAGCATTCATTTTACAACAGATTTTAGAAGAGCAGGACGCTTACAAACATCTGGACAGCAAACCACAAACATTGGCTGCAAAAGCGCACAGACCTGCTTACGGAACCGATGGTGATTATTTCTCTAAACCTTCTGCCGAAGACATTTTCGAGAAAGTTTACGATATGATGCACGAAGTAAATCCATCTAAATTCCCAAGTTTGTACTAAGGATTTATTCGGTTTTAAATATTAAAAAAGCTCCAAAACGATTTGATTTGGAGCTTTTTCTATTTTAGATTTCTGAGTTTAGATTTTAGATTAATTGCATAATGCTTAAAATTTATAATTGAAATTTTCAGGAGCTATTTCCTGCTATCCGTTTCAATCTTTTGTACCGAACCCCGGCACAAAAGGATTTCCACTTCTATCAGGGCTAGGGCACTTGTTTTCATTAGAAAAATCCGTGTAAATCCGCGTTTTCGCGATAGCGAATCCGTGTCATCCGCGTGCCATTTCGCAATCTACTTCAATCACAAAACCAATTATTAATTATAAAAAATCCATACAAATCCGTGTTTTCGCAATAGCGAATCCGTGTCATCCGCGGTCCATTCCGCAATCTACTTCAATCACAAAACCAATTTGATTTATTATAAAAATCCATACAAATCCGTGTTTTCGCAATAGCGAATCCGTGTCATCCGCGGCCCATTCCGCAATCTACTTCAATCACAAAACCAATTATTAATTATAAAAAATCCGTACAAATCCGCGTTTTCGCGATAGCGAATCCGTGTCATCCGCGTTCCATTTCGAAATCTACTTCAATCCCAAAATAGCCCTCGCCTTCTCTAAATCCTCGGCCGTATCAATCCCAATTCCGACATGCGTAGTTTCGACCATTTTAATACGTTTTCCAAACTCTAAATAACGAAGCTGTTCCAGTTTTTCAGAAGCTTCCAACGATTTCATCGGTAAACTGTAAAAATCCAACAACGCCTGTTTTCTAAAAGCATAAATTCCGATATGCTGAAAATAACGCACACCAACATCCTTATCTCTCGGATACGGAATTACAGAACGTGAAAAATACAAAGCAAACTGCGACTGATCTACCACCACTTTCACATTATTCGGATTATTGATTTCGTCTTCATCGGTAATTTCACGCATTAACGAAGCCAAATCTACCTTTTTATCTTCATCATCTCTAAAAACAGACAAAACCTGCTCCAAAGGTCCCGCTTCTGTAAATGGCTCATCTCCCTGTACATTTACCACAATATCAACATCCAGACTCATTACTGCCTCGGCAATACGATCGCTTCCCGATTCGTGTTCTTTGATGCTCATAATGGCTTTTCCACCATTCGAAACAATTTCATTAAAAATCAAATCCGAGTCGGTCACTACAAATACATCATCAAATAAATTGGTTGCAACTGATGCTTCATACGTTCTTAGAATTACGGTTTTACCGCCTAAATCCTGCATTAATTTGGCAGGAAAACGTGTTGATGCATATCGTGCCGGAATTACAGCTATTATTTTCATTTTTTTTTGTCATTGCGAGGAACGAGGCAATTTCGCTCTCAAATTATTTTTTTATTTTTCTTCGTGAATCTTCGTGAAAATTTTTGTGTATCTCTGTGAAAGAGTTATTACACAAAATATCACAAAGAATTCACAGAGACTCACAAAAATTTTTTTACATAATCTTCACCGAAGTCATACTGAGAGAACCCGCCAGTAATTTGTCATTAAACAAACTCAATTCTTCATTCTTTTCTTTTAATCCTAAAGTATATAACAAAGGCAAATAATGATCCGGAGTTGGAATCGCCAACTGAATCGCTTTATTCATTTTTTCGAAATCAATCAAAGGCTGAAAATTTCCATCCAACAAATAATTATTAATGGTTTCACGCGCTTCAATTGCCCAGTCAAAACCATAATTGTCTTTATCAAAATTTCTGAAATCTACCAAACGGAGATTATGAACGATATTTCCGCTTCCGATAATCAGAACCCCTTTATGACGCAAAGATTGTAATTGCTGAGCCAGCTCAAAATGATATTGTCCCGACTTGGTATAATCAATACTGAGCTGAATTACAGGAACATTAGCATCCGGATATAAATGTTTAATCACACTCCAGGCTCCATGATCCAATCCCCAATGTTCATCCAAATCGACCTGAACAGGTTCTAATATTTTTTGAGTTTCCAAAGCCAATTCCGGACTTCCTTTGGCTGGATATTGAACGTCAAAAAGCGCTTGCGGAAAACCTCCAAAATCATGAATGGTTCTCGGCATTTGCATCGAAGTGACTTTGGTTCCGTTGGTAAACCAATGCGCAGAAATACATAAAATAGCATTGGGCTGCGGCAATGTTTTGGCCAGATTACGAAAACCAGCCACAAACTGATTCTCCTCAATAGCATTCATTGGGCTGCCATGTCCTAAAAACAGAACCGGCATTTTATCTGTATTCGAAAACGTAGATGAAATCGAATGTAAGTTGTTTAGTGTTGTCATTTAAACATCTATTTCTATGTTTTTTTTTAGCCACAGATTAGAAGGATTAAAAGGATTTAAAAAATACTTACTAAAAAAATTCTAAAATCTGCGAGAATCTTTTTAATCTGTGGCTAAAAAACTATTCCTCAAAACTCTCGTCTTTAAATCCTATCAAATATAATTTATTTTTAGCACGCGTCATAGCCGTGTACAGCCATCTGATATAATCTCTCTCAATTCCGTTGGGTAGGTAAGGCTGCTCGATAAAAACCGTATTCCATTGTCCACCTTGCGATTTATGACACGTAATGGCGTACGAGAATTTCACCTGTAAACCATTAAAATATTCGTTGTTTTTTACTTTCTGAAACTTCTTGTATTTGGTAGATTCATCTTCATAATCTTTCATCACTTCTTCATACAAACGATTCGATTCTTCGTAGGTTAACGACGGAGATTCGCTTTTTATAGTATCTAAAAGTAAAACGGTTTCAAAAGGTTTCTGATTAGGATAATCAACCATTCTGATTTTTACTTTTGCAAAAGTAAAACCATATAATTCCTTGATTCCGAACATTTCCAAAACCTCGATAATATCGCCATTGGCAATAAAACCAGCTTCGTCAGTTTCTTTCAGCCAAAAATAATTATTCTTCACCACCATCAAAAAATCACCAACCGAAAGTTCGCTTTCCTTAAATAAAATTCGGGTTCTGATTTGTTCATTATATTGATTTGCACGTTTATTAGAGCGAACAATAAACGCCGTATCCTCAATACTATAATTGCTGTAAGCGGTATTAATAGCATCCTGAATATCGTAACCATCCGTAAGCCGAACGATATCTTTGAACTTTTTTACATTGAATTTGAATTCAGTTATAAAAGAATCTTTTAGCAATTCACGTAGTTCAGTTGCATTATACAAAATTCCGGAACTTTCTTCCTGACGCATAACTTCGTCGAGTTCGATATGTTCGATTTCTTTATCGTAATGAATTCCCAAAGTCTGTGTATCCAAAGCGGGGCTAATATCCAGATTTACGGGCGGCAGCTGAGCCGTATCTCCCAAAAGAATCATTTTGCAATTGGTTCCTGAATACACGTACTGAATCAAATCATCCAATAACGAACCATTATCATACAACTTCGAATCGGAATTACTATCCGAAATCATCGAAGCCTCATCGACAATAAAAATCGTGTTTTTATGTTTGTTGATTTGTTTGGTAAAAGCCACGCCTCCACCGGCAGATTTCTTCGGAAAATAGATTTTTTTATGAATCGTAAAAGCAGCTGTATTCGAGTAATTGGCAATAACTTTTGCCGCGCGGCCCGTTGGAGCCAGCAAAACAAATTTCTTGTTGATGTCGCCTAAATTATTTACAATCGTAGAAATCACGGTAGTTTTTCCGGTTCCGGCATATCCTTTCAGTACAAAAATGGTATCGTTTTGAGGTTCCGTTAAAAAAATAGCAATTTTTTGAAAAAAAATATCCTGTTTATACGTTGGTGCAAAAGGAAATCTTTTTTGTAAAACGCTGTAAAACAGTGATGAGTTCATTTATAAGAGATAATATTAAGAAAACATCAAATATAATCATGAAAGACGAGCGAAACACATAAAATCGAAAATGAATAAAAAAAAATTGTAAGTTTGTAATCGAATTAAATTCATTCTTGATACTAAAGCAGGTAACGAATTGTAAATCAAATCATGTCATTGCAAAATACTAATATCACCTCAAAAAAATACAAAAAATTATCTATTCAGGTCTCCTTGACTGGATTGTCATTTTGTTGTTTTGATACCCTCAATAATACGATAACTTCTTTTGCTGAAGTTATTTTTGATACTTTTCATAAAGGAAATAAAATCGAAGAACTTCTTGCTGATGCTTTCAAACAGCATCCTGAGCTAAAAGATACTTACGATGAAATTGTAGTGATTCACAATAACAATCTTTCAACTTTTGTACCCGCTGCTCTGTTTGATGAAAATTTTCTGGGAAGTTATCTACAGTACAACACAAAAGTTTTTGAAACCGACTTTTTTACCTTCGATCAAATTTCAAATTACCAAATGAACGCGGTGTATATTCCGTATGTAAACATTAATAATTTTTTGATTGATGAAGTTGGATCATTCGATTACAAGCACGTAAACAGTATTTTAGTCGAAAAAATTCTGGAAGCTTCCAAAAATAATGATGATAAAAAAATGGTTATCAATTTTAATGAAAATCATTTCGAAATTATTGTGGTACAAAATCAAAAGCTCTTATTATTCAATTCATTTGAATACAATAGCCCTGAGGATTTTATATATTATGTACTTTTTACTGCCGAACAAACCAGTTTAAATCCGGAAACTTTTCAGTTGGATTTTTTAGGCACCATAAAAAAGAACGACCCTTATTATGCAATTGCTTATCAATACATCCGCAATATTTCATTTTTGGATGTTAGCAGTCTGCAACAAAAAAACAGCTTTTCAACTGCAGAAAATTTAAAACATTATATTCTATTTCAATCATGAGAATCATTTCAGGAAAGTACAAAGGACGCCGCATTTTTCCGCCGAAAAACCTTCCGGTTCGCCCCACAACTGATATGAGTAAAGAAGCATTATTTAATGTTTTGAATAATCATTTTAGTTTTGATGGCTTGAAGATTTTAGATTTATTTTCGGGAACAGGAAACATTAGTTTCGAATTCGCTTCACGCGGAAGTGCCCCAATTACCTCGGTTGATGGTGATTTTGGCTGTGTAAAATTTATCAAACAAGTCGCATCAGAATATGATTTTGAAATTGCTGCTACCAAAAGTGATGTCTTTAAATATTTAGAGAATTGCAAAACATCTTACGATATTATTTTTGCCGATCCGCCTTACGGATTGGATCAGGCTACTTTTGAAAAAGTGGTTTTGTTGGTTTTCGAAAGAAATTTACTTAACGAAGACGGCATGATGATTATCGAACATTCAAAATATACAAAACTCGAACATCTGAGTAATTTTTCTTTTCAAAAGAGCTACGGAGGTTCGTTTTTTAGTTTCTTCGAATTTGACTCAACTGACGACGATGAAGAACTCGCTGACGAACCGATTGATAAAAATATAGAAGAAGATTAAAATATCCTTCTAATCACAAAAATCCCATGAAGTTCATGGGATTTTGTATTTGATCACATTCGGTTTCCCTTTTTATACTATTTTTCAAATAATTCATTTTCAGAAATCATATATCAAATAAACTATCTGAAATTAAATAAATTTTGTATCTTTATTTTTACAAATACGATTGATTTATATAATCCTGTTTGATCATGTATAATTTTAAATAATTATTATGCAAAAGATACTTCCCGTTATAGTTTTTTTATTTTGCTCTTCATTCGTATGGTCTCAGGAAAAGCCAAAAGACACCATTGCTCCTGCTGAAAAAGCAAAACGTTTCGATTTAACCATTATGCCTTATCTGAGTTACAACCGAAACCTTGATTTCATGTTTGGTGCAATTCCGATGGCAATGTACCGAGCAAAAAAAGAGGATACCATTTCTCCAAAATCACTGTCGGGATTGGCTGCCATATATACTACTAATAAATCCTATTTTATTTCTTTTTTTAATAAATTATATTTTAATGAAGACTCGTGGCGAGTTCAGTTTTTTGCTTTAGCCGGAAATGTAAATTCACAATTTTACATGGACGATATTGATGCGCCAGATTTTTATGATTATGGAACCAAAATGACGAGAATCAGTGTGGGTGTAGATCGAAAAATAATTCCGCATTTTTATGGAGGAATCAATTACGCCTATTCGCACTATAACACCGTGTATGAAGATGATGTACAGCCACAATCTGTTTCGCACACGAATGCTTTACAATATAATTTGCTTTATGATACCCGAAATGCTATTTATTATCCTACTCATGGTGAAAAAATAAAATTGCGCTGGATAAACTTTCCCGAATGGTTCGGAAACGACCTTAGTGCCAATAAAATTTTAACCGAATACAATAAATACCTTCCCATCAGAAACGGAAAAGATGTACTGGCTGCACGATTTGCAGGTACATTTGGTTTAGGAAACATTGCTTTCGAACAGCAGGTTCACATTGGAGGAAAAGATATTCGCGGGTATTCTGAAGGAAAATATCGAGGCGATGGTATTATGGCATTGCAGACTGAATATCGTTATAATTTTAATGACAAAATGGGCGTCGTTGGATTTGCTGGTTTGGCTACAATGTATGGCTCCGACACCGAAAACTTTAACTGGAAAGCCTATCCGGGAGCCGGAGTTGGGTATCGCTACAAGGCTTTTAAAAGTGTAAAATTTAATATAGGTCTCGACGCTGCGGTAGGAAAAGACGATTGGGGCGTTTATTTTAGAATTGGAGAAGCTTTTTAATGTATTGATTTTCCTTTATCGAATGCGATTTTCGTTCTCATCTATATTTTTCCCTTTAAATTCAGCTGACGAAACTTTCCCAAAAGAATATTTGATGGCAATCGAGAACTCATTAGAATCAACCCTATATCTCGAATTTGACCTTACGCCATTGACGGTAAATTGCTCCTTAAAAATAGTATTTTTGAAAATATCATTGTAGCTCAAAGTGCAATTCCAATTTTTGAAAAAAGTTTTCGAAACTGATGCATCTGTTATAAACATAGCACTTCGTTCAAAAACACCTTCTTTCTGTTTGGTAGAACCCCAAAAATTAAGCACAAAAGCATATCTTTTTGGGAGCCTGAACTCCTGATTAGACGAAAGATATAAATAAGGCTTTACAGTTCTAAAAACTGCAGCATCATCGACAATTTTATTTTTTACAAAAATTAGAGAATTGGTTGAAGTCCAGATTTTATAGGTAAATGGAGCCGTTATTTCTATATTAAAACCGGTTTCTTTGTCGTAATTCACATCTTTAAAAGTCATACTATTTTGCTGGCTGTCATACGAAAAACTTCCTTCGACAGCATTCGAAATCGTATAGTAAGTTACTTTTATCGATTTGTCATGATACTGAAAAGCAGTAGAAACTTCATTAGTAATTGTGGGATCTAAATTGATATTTCGCGCGTACAAAAAATACGGATTAATATACGTTGAACCCTGGCTTAAAGACGAATAATTGGGTCTGGCGATACTTCTGGCATAGTTGAAACTTATATTTTTTGAACTGTCAATTGCAAAGCTAAGCTGTGCTTTCGGAAATAAATTGGTGTAATTCTTTTGGATTAAAGGTGTTTCATCTGTACTAAATTTTCCGTTTACATGGGTGTTTTCAACTCGTAAACCTGCCGAAAAATCAATCTTTTTTATTTTTCCGGAAAACTGACTATATCCTGAAATATTTTGTTCTTTAAAATCATAATGATTGGCTGTATTTGTGCTACTTTCAAAATCAAAAAAATCAAAATCTGATTTAGAATTCGCATCAGAATAAAGTCCGCCAAACTCAAATTTCATTTCGTTTTTAAACTTTTTTTTTACATCAATTCTTCCTGAAAAAACAGTAACATTAAAGAGCTGATTACGATTTTGCGCCAATTCGAATTGAGTATTATTGAAATTATTTTTCATCTGACTCCATTCTTCCTGATCAAAATTAGAATATTGAAAACCGGTAAAAACCTGCGTATCAATAGCTTTTATTTTCTTTGAATAATTTAGAAACGAGTTTACAAAATTCTTTTTGCTTGTATTATCACCAAAAGTTAAAACGTAATTTTCTACATTTTCCTTTTTATTATAAGTAGAAGTGATGATATCAAAAGGTCCGTTTTGCAGCTTGCCACTCACGTTGAACGAAACATAATCATCGTCATTCATTTTATAAAACATACCACCGCCAAAAATAAACTGCGTTCTTTTAGTATTGGCAACAACATCATAATTAGACTGAATAGCTGCATCTACAATCTCATAATTTATACTATGCCCTTCCCAGGGCTGCAACTGATTGTAATTGAAATTAGTTTTCCATTCTATCTTCTTTTTTTTAAAACTTGAATTGAATCCCAAATAATTATTATACTCTTTTTTGAAAGATGCGACCTCTGAAACTGAAGTCTGAAAGCCATCTTTTTTGCTAAATTTTCTTGTAATTAAAATCACTGCGCGGCCTTCGGCTTCATATTTTGCAGATGGATTCTGAATGATTTCAATCGTTTTGATATCGGCTACAGCCAAAGCATTCAAATCGTTCATTCCTACTTTTTGATTGTCAATATAAATCAGCGGATTTCCTTTTCCGATAATTGAAATACTTTCTTTATCAGCGCTAATCTGAACGGAAGGCATTTTTGATAATACATCTAAAGTATTCGGAATTACATTGTAAATCGAATTGGCTACATCCAATTTTACATTACCGTTTTGGTAAGAAAATGCTTTTTTGTTTTGGCTAATCACAACTTCATTCAATTGAGTTGACACACTGTCTTTGGCCGTTTCATTTTGGGAATATCCAATAAGTGAAAAGAGAAACAACAGTATCCATAAGATCATTTTTGAAGCCATATAAATTGAATTTTAAAAAAGTTAGATTGATTTGCTGCAAAAATGCTTCTAAAAAAGGCGTCTGAAAGTTAATTGAAGGTTAATGCGGAGTTAATGCTAAAATTGTATTCTAAAAGCTTTATTTTTGAACAGAATTTCTTTTTGATATGAAACAAAGAATCAATTTATTAATCGCATTTTCAGTGCTTGCGCTACTCGTTTTATCGACGGTGCAATGTTATTTGGTAAAAACGACTTACGATTATAAAGTGGCACAATTTCACACCGAAATCAAAAATGAAATTGCGCAGATTACGAACAATTACAATGATATTGACTCGGCTCTGATTTCAAAAAAGGAATTACTCTATAAAGGATTAGCGGAACAATTTTTTCAAGGAAAAACTACCAAATTTCAATTAAAAAAAGCCATTCTGGAAAATGAATTCAGAGATGCGTTAACATTGAAAATTCAGCAAAAATTGGAACGGGATTTACCCAATCTTAAAATAGATTTTGCCATTGTTTTGAATAAATTTATTTTTTACCAAAACTTCAAGAAAGCAGATACAATTTTCTCTGAGAAACCTTTTATTCAGAATAAATTATACGGGAATTTAGCCTCTTTAAATCAATCCTTTTTAGTTCGGAATTATGTAGGAACAACTAATGGTTCCTTTGAAAATCAGGATTATAAATTATTGACCGAAGACTCCATGTACGTTTCTGTAATCGACTGGGAAATGATTATTTTGAGACGAATGACTTTCATCCTGATTTTGTCTTTGCTCTCTATTTTAACGCTGATTACGCTTTTTGTAATTGCTATTAAAGCGTTAATCAAACAAAAAAAAGTAAGCGATGTCAAGACCGATTTCATCAACAATATTACACACGAACTCAAAACACCTTTAGCTACTCTGGGTATTTCGACTAAAATTTTAGAGCAAAAAAACATTCGCGATAATGATGAAAATTTTACTGCGATTGTCAATACTATTTCACGGCAAAACAATCGTTTACAAAATTTAATCGATCAGGTAATGGCGAATTCACTGGCCGAAAACGAAATCGAACTTCAAAAAGAAAAAATAAATAGTGAAGAATTTTTAAAAGCGATTATTGAAGATTTTAAAATTGGTAATCCGAAAATTACGATTGAAACTGATTTTCAAACGGAAAAAACTATTTTGGTTTTAGACAAATTTCACCTGACAACTGCAATTTTGAATGTACTCGAAAATGCTGTAAAATATGGCTCGAATACCATTCGCCTGACGACAAAAAACATTCAAAATGAGTTTTCTATAAGTATTCAGGATGACGGAATTGGGATTTCGAAAACCAAACAACCTTTGCTTTTTGAGAAATTTTATCGCGTAGAGCAGGGAAATTTGCACAATACAAAAGGCCTTGGATTAGGATTATATTATGTTGATCTAATTATAAAAGCGCATCAGGGAACCATTGCAGTAATAAGTGATTTGGGCAAAGGCGCAGTGTTTACTATTAATTTTAAAGTTTAATTCACCATTGAAAAAGATTCTTTTAGCCGAAGACGATATTGATTTTGCAAATGTTTTAAAACAATATTTGTCACTTTACAATTACGAAGTTACGTGGGCAGAAGATGGCGAAAAGGCCTTAGAATTCTTCAAAAACAACACCTATGATATTTGTATTTTTGATGTGATGATGCCGAAACTTGACGGATTTTCATTGGCCGAAAAAGTCATTAAAATCAACCCTGAAACCCCTTTTATATTCCTGACTGCCAGAAAATTAAAAGAAGACAAAATCATCGGATTAAAATTGGGTGCCGATGATTATATCGCAAAACCTTTTGAGGCTGAAGAACTGATACTGCGCATTCAGAATATCTTAAAAAGAATGGAGCAAAAGAAAACCCTACACGGAATTGATAATATCGAAATTGGTTCGTATATTTTTGACAGTAAACGTTTAACACTCAGTCATCCGGATTTGATTCACCAACTTACAGAAATGGAAGCTTCTCTTATTGAGTATTTATATCTCAATCATAATCAGTTATTAAAAAGAGAACAAATTCTAATGTCTGTATGGAAAAAAGACGATTATTTTTCCGGCCGAAGCATG
Source organism: Flavobacterium hydrocarbonoxydans (assembly GCF_009789235.1). GTDB lineage: Bacteria > Bacteroidota > Bacteroidia > Flavobacteriales > Flavobacteriaceae > Flavobacterium > Flavobacterium hydrocarbonoxydans. Next base: position 538,637 of record NZ_WSTB01000001.1, read on the forward strand.
GATGTTTTTATCAGTAAACTCAGAAAATATTTTAGTGCTGATCCTAAGATTAGTATTGAAACAGTACGAAGTATTGGTTTAGAATTTAAAATTTCAAAATAGCCTGAGCCTGCGAATGATATAAGTTTTGATGAACAATTATGTAACGTTGTAAAGCTATAATGACAATACATTTGTAATGAAACATTAAAAACATACATCATGAATCTAAAAAGATTTTTCGGAGGATTACTTACCGTTCTTGGAATCGTAGGACTTATTTATACAGCAGTTATATTTGCTGGAACGACAGGCGAAACCAGAGATATTAAATCGCTGGTTATTTATGGCATACTAGGAATCGTATTTTTTATGTCAGGTATCAGTTTGGTTCGAACTACAAAAGACGAAGCTTAATTTTTTTGAGATATAAAGGAACAAAGGTTCAGAGATACAAAGGAAAGGTTGTCAAACGCTTTAAAAAACTTTGTACCTCTGAGCCTTTGCCTAATTAAAAAAACAAAAAATCTATTATTTAAGAAATTACAATCGTCCCCACCAACTTTCGAATCGGGATGATAAAAAAATCCGTTTTAATCCGCGCTTTCGCTTTAGCGAATCCGTGTCATCCGCATTCCATCAGACCAAGTTACTCCTCAACAATTGGTTCCAAATTCAGCTCCGTAAAATCTCTTTCGGTTTTAGAAATTACAATTGTAGCCACGGTATTTCCAATCAAATTGGTAATCGCTCTGGCTTCGCTCATAAACTTATCTACACCTAACAAAAAAGCCAGTCCTTCAACGGGAATTTTATGAATGGCTGTCAAAGTCGATGCCAAAACTATAAACCCGCTTCCGGTAACGCCTGCAGCACCTTTCGAAGTAATCATCAGAATACCAATCACACTCAGAATTTCGAAAAAACTCAAATGTACATCATACAACTGCGCCAGAAATATAACGGACATCGACAGGTAAATCGAAGTTCCATCCAGATTAAACGAATAACCCGTAGGAATCACCAAACCCACCACCGATTTACTGCAGCCCATTTGTTCCAGTTTAACCATGATACTGGGCAAAGCTGCTTCGGATGAAGAAGTGCCGAGTACCAATAAAAGTTCTTCTTTGATGTATTTTAAAATCAAAAGAATATTGATTTTATAATATTTCAGAATGCTTCCTAAAATTAGAAATACAAACAAAAACATCGTAGCATACACACATAACATCAGTTTTCCAAGCGGAATAAGTGTTGACAAACCAAACTTCCCGATGGTATAAGCCATTCCGCCAAAAGCACCAAGAGGAGCCAGATACATGACATATTTTAATCCGAAGAAAACCACTTTTGAAGCCCTTTCTAAAACCAAAATCGTTTGTTCGCGTTTTTTATAGAAATTCAATACAATACCGCATACAATGGCTGCTAATAAAACCTGCAAAGTAAAATTGGATAGAAAAAACTGCAGCCACGAAAAATCTGCCGAAGGATTTTTGGTATATTCACTGGCATCCTGCAAAGCCAATCCTGATTTATCAATTTTTCCAGGTTCAAAAAGATAGGCAATAGCAACTCCAATTGCCAGAGCGACGGTTGAAACCACTTCAAAATAGGCTAAGGCTTTCACTCCAATCCGGCCTACTTTTTTTAAATTTCCCATTCCGGAAATTCCCAATACAATCGTTAGAAATATAATCGGTCCTATAAAAAGCTTAATAATATCGATGAAGGTTTGTCCCACAATTTTCATTTTTACCCCATTTTCAGGCGAAAAATGTCCGAGCAAAATACCGGCAATGATAGCAATCAATACCCAAAAAGTAAGATTGGTTATAATCGTTTTGAAAGTGCTTTTTTTTGCTTTTCTAGAAGAATTAGAAGTGGTGGTTTTCATGAAAGAAAGTTAGAGACTTTCACAAATATATAAAAAATGCAGACCTATAAGCCGGATTCTGTCTCTGATAAATCAGAGCCTTATCATTTATCTAGATTCCGCATTACTGCGGAACTCAAGCTACCTACCCTTCAACAACGGACGAGAAGCCCTTAAATGCTGATATACTTGGTATTTCACCGCATAGAGTTTACCTGGTTTCACTACAGCATTACCTGTACATACTTTCTGTTGCACTTGTCCTTGCGTTATTACTAACACCGACGGGCGTTACCCGCTATGCTTCTCTGTGGTGTCCGGACTTTCCTCCCTCCCAACGAATCAGGACGACGATAAGGCGGTCTGCGCGGCAAAAGTAGCAATTTATAAACGAAGAACCGAACTTTTAAATTTTAGATTTTAGCATCAATTTCGTAACAATTTAATTTTAAAATGGTTATCTTTAAAATCCTAATTTTTAAAATTCAATTACTATGACTAAAATGTATCATTACGCAACTGTTTCAAAAGCTTTAGATCAATTGAATGAAAAAGGATTTACTTGTGATTTTAATCGAAATGCAGACATGATTAAAAAAAATCCTGAGAAATTTGAAATTGTTCATGTGTATCGATACGAAGGGGAATCAGACCCAGGCGATGAGGCAGTTGTTTACGGAATTAAATCAACATCAGGCAAAAAAGGTGTTTATGTCGCTGGCTTCTCCGCCGACTCAGATCAGGAAACCGCAAAGTTTTTATTTGATTTGAGTATTAAGGGGAGGTAAATTTTCAGGAGTTTTTTAACAAAGTGTTTCATTTCGACGAAAGAGAATTTATATCCGATGCTCTTTCGTCGAAATGAAACAAAAATACACAACAAAAAAAGTCCTTCGCAAGGAAAGACTTTTCAGAACAACTCATTTACATTACGCTGTTGGTATTTTCAGTTTCCAGCCTGGCTGAATCAGGTCGGGATTTTTAATAACATCTTTATTGGCTTCAAAAATAGCCTGCCAGGAAACACCGTGATCTTTTCCAATTTTAGATAATGAATCACCACTCTGAACCGTATATTCTGTTGTGGCACCCTCGGCTACCGCAAAGTTTATAACCGCATCAGACGCTCTAAAATCAGGATCTAATTTTCCGTAAAGCTGCCATAATTTCTCTTTATCTTCTGCAGATTTTGCTGTTCCATCCAGATACAAAACATTGTCCTGCTCCCTAACCTGTAAATTGGCTACTCCTAAATTGTGAGCCAAATCCGTTAACTCTTTGTATTTATCCAGTAAACTCATGATCTCTTATTTTATAGTTAACTTATTTTCTACTTTGTTAGGTTTCAATTCCTGTACACTTTGTATCAAAGACGGCAATTGTTCTCTTTTAATGTTTCCGGTAAGTGTCACCACACCGTTTACCACCGTAAAACTAACGCCATTATACGCTTTCACCACTTCATTTACCGAAGTGTTCAGAACACTATCCGGATTAATTTCTACAGGAGCCTCTACAACAGGATCCGGAGCTGGAATTTCGCAGTTATTCACCACAGATTTAACTCCTTTTGTACCCTTAACAATACCCTCTACATTTTGCTTCAAAGCATCATCTTTACAAATTCCTGAAATAGTCGCAACACCATCTTTAACCGTTACTGAAACCTGTGGAAAATTGACCGTTTGCGAAGCGATTTCCTCCTGAATATCTGCGTCTTTAGGACCACAAGCTACCAAGGAAAACACAAGACTCATTCCTAATAAAATCGATTTAATTTTCATAACACTATTTTTTAATTATTTAACCATTTAAAGTTAATAAATTAAAAATCAAAGTTTTACATTCTAATATTATGAAATTTATATATTTCCCATCAGTCACAACATAAAACATTACCTCTGATTGTAATCAAAAACACCATCCCATAACTCATCCATTTTTACCAGGGCATTATCCAGCGCAATAACTTCCCATTTTCCGTTTGTTTCAATACCTAAACCAATATTTTTTAATTTTATCAGTGCATCGGTTACATCAAAATCAAGATCCGTTTTTAGTTCTTTAGAAAACCAGGATTCAATCTGATCATCAAGCTCTTCAGCAGTCAAAGGAACTGTACTTTTGTATAAAAAACTGTAAACCAAAATAGTTTCCTTCAAAACTTCTTCTTCAGATGAGTTTAACAAAGAATAAAATGCACCGCTATTATTACCTAAATTTTTAAAATAAAGACTGTCCGACAGCATTTTCGAATACTTGATTTTCTTGTTTACAAAAGTACTGTACTGGCGAAATAAATACAGCGACAACACTCCCAACGCAATCAAACCCTGATTTAGAGACGCTTTACTGTTCAACAAATCAATAGTCTCCCTCGACTGATAAGCCGCATACATCGCAACCAAAGCAGGAATTACCTTGGTACTTAATAACGAAACCCCTCCAAAAATACCCGGCACCCAAAAAAGCAGTTTATCTGTAGTGGACATCTTCGGAATCGCATTAGGAAATATCGTTTCGAGATCGTTTTTAGGAACACGCTTAAAGATTTTTAGCACTATGGCTTCTGGATCAATTGGCATTTTCCCTAATTTCACCTTCCTTTCTTTCAGAAAATCCGCATCGTTATAATTCAGGTAAATCATCACCCGATCATAATATTCAACCTCTATTTTTTTCTTCCAGAAAATATATTTTGTAACCTTTTCTTTCGCTTTATGATGGCCCCGAACATACAATTCGTAATCCTTAAAAGCATTAAAATCAATAGACAAATTCAACCCTATCAAATCCGAATCCTTAAAAGCCTTATCCAGTGTTTCCTGATCAATTCGCCTGTAATTACCCTGTTCCAGTACTTTTAGCAATGTTTCCTTAAAGACTAAAAAATCACTTTTACCTCTAAAGACTTCACGCTCTTTCGGACTTAAATCTGGATCAAATAAGGCATAATTTTGCTTTAGGTTTCGGTTAAGATTAAAGGCCTCATAATGATAATAATGCTCAATTATATCAAATAATTTTCTGAAATCATCAACCTTATTTTTATCAGCCTGGAAAGCAGCAATTTGTTGATCGAGTAAGAATTCCTTATTAAAAGGAATATAATGTTCTCGTGTCATATTTGTATTTTGTAGGTTTTAAATTTTAGTATAAACAACGAAATTGGGTGCATTATTATATTCCGTTTCTAAAAGCAAAAATAGCATCCCAAATTCGATTTCCGAACAGTTTCGGGATTAAAGTTTAGTTATTGTTTTTATGTCCATAATCCGCATCAGGGTGTGCCACCATCCCGACAAGAGGGCCAACCTTCTTTGCGCTTATACGCCCTCTTGCCGGGCTGCTGTCGGGCTATCCATGCTACTTCGGTAGCTTATTCCTATCCCTCACACGAGCTGCACTTTAAGCAAAATTCATATTCATTCCTTACATTTTCAAATTCCCGACTTGAATTTTCATATTCACAACTTGAAAATGTGAGTAAATCACTTGAAAATTGAAGTTCCCGGCTTGAATTTTCATATTCCAAACTTGAAAATGTGAGTGAATCACTTGAAAATTAAAGTTCCAGACTTGAATTTTCATATTCCAGACTTCAAATTTCATATTCAGAACTTCAAAATGTGAGTAAATCACTTAAAAATTCAAGTTCCCGACTTGAATTTTCATATTCAGAACTTCAAAATGTGAGTGAATCACTTGAAAATTGAAGTTCCAGACTTGAATTTTCACTAGCCTTTGGAATAGTTTTAGAAATTTTCTAAAATAATACATTTTAAAATTGTTAGACTCTTCTCTTAAAAATGTATTATTGTAGTAAAAACCGAACTTATGAAATTAAGAGCTATTTTCGTTTTAGTATTTTTTTGCTTTTTTAATTATTCCTTCTCTTGCGATTGTCCTCCGCATCAAAAAGAAACAATGGTTCAAAAAGGACTTCAAAATTCCGACATTGTTTTTTATGGAGAATTAATTAGGGTAGATACCATTCAATACACATACGATTTTAGAATAATTGAATTATTTAAAGGAAAATATCAATCCAAAATTATTCATGGTAAAGGCTTACAAAATAATTGTGAAATCGAACCTTTTAAAAAAGATTTGTGGATAGTATATGCAAATATAAATAAAGACAATACAATAAGTCTCAGTTATTGTTTACCTTCTCAAACAATGGAAATACCTCCTGGATTCCTACCTCCCATCCCTATTGCAAAAATTTATGGTGAAAAAATCACAAAGACAGATTCATTAAAAAATGATATTTTAAATTTAAAAATAAATAATGAAACACTTTACACATTCTTCTACCAACTAGAACAATTAAGAGCATATAAATCTGCGCAAAATTCAATATCGCAAAAAGAAAAAACAGATTCAGAACTTGTAAAGTATGCAAAGTACATTTCTATCTTTTTGTTTTTAATTATTGTATTACTCTCCATTTTGATTTTTATTGTTTTCAGGAAGAAAAGCAACTCAAATAACTCAACATTTTCTTAATCTGTTGAGGAAAAATGTTGAAAATAAAATCTCTCTAAACTCTTGAAAAACCCTTTCAGAAAAGCAAATATCCATTCATAAAAACCCCAACGAGGTGAAATATTTATAGCAAAGAAAATAACCGTTCACATAAAAACCCCAGCGGGATGAAATATTTATAGAAAAAAAATCCGTTAAAATCTGCGTTTTCGCTTTAGCGAATCAGTGTCATCCACGTTCCATTATCACCACAACTATAGAAAAAATTCATCTTACTTTCTCATATTCAAACCACTCAAAAAACCGTTTCAGATTTGTTGATTTCAGATTTGTGATTTGGTAATTTTCAGCCTATATTTGCTATCGAATAAAAAGAATATGGAACAATTTGTAGTATCGGCTCGTAAATATCGCCCACAAACCTTTAAGGATGTTGTAGGTCAGAAAGCCATTACCAACACTTTATTGAACGCCATTGAGAGCAATCACCTTGCTTCTGCCCTTTTATTTACTGGTCCGCGTGGAGTTGGAAAAACAACGTGCGCCCGTATTCTGGCCCGAAAAATAAATCAGCCTGGCTACGATGACCCCAACGAAGATTTTGCATTTAACGTTTTTGAGTTAGATGCCGCTTCGAACAACTCGGTTGATGATATTCGTAACCTGATCGATCAGGTTCGAATCCCGCCACAAACCGGGCAATACAAAGTCTATATTATCGACGAGGTTCATATGTTGTCTTCGGCTGCTTTTAATGCTTTTTTGAAAACATTAGAAGAACCGCCAAAACACGCTATATTTATCTTAGCAACAACAGAAAAGCACAAAATCATTCCAACGATTTTATCCCGTTGCCAGATTTTTGATTTCAAAAGAATTACGGTAAAAGATGCTAAAGAACATTTGGCCGAAGTTGCAGCAAGTCAGGGAATTAATTTTGAAGACGATGCTCTACACATCATTGCCCAAAAGGCAGATGGTGCAATGCGCGACGCTTTATCGATTTTTGACCGTGTAGTTTCGTATTGCGGAACCAACTTAACGCGTCAGGCCGTAACCGAAAACCTAAACGTTTTAGATTACGAAACCTATATCAGCATTACCGATTTACTTTTAGAAAATAAAATTCCGGAGCTTTTACTGGCTTACAATGATATTTTATCAAAAGGCTTTGACGGACATCATTTTATTGCAGGTCTGGCTTCGCATTTCAGAGATTTATTGGTAAGCAAAACGCCTGCTACAATTGCTTTATTAGAAGTGGGTGAGCAAGCACAGCAAATGTATCATGTACAGGCGCAAAAATGTTCGCAGGCCTTTTTATTAAAAGGAATTGATATTGCTAACGACTGTGATTTAAAATACAAACTAAGTCAAAACCAGCGACTTTTGGTCGAATTATGTCTGATGCAATTAGCCTCTATCACTTTTGATGGAGAAAAAAAAAAGTTGAGCAATATATAATTCCGCCAACTTATTTTAAAAATTCAGGATATTCTATTCTTGAAGTCCAAAGCCCAAAGCCCAAAGCCGAAAGTGAAATCCTAAATTTAAAATCCCAAATTCCAAACCCGGAAAGTGAAATTTCCAATATAAAAAATATTGAGACTGAAAAGGTTGCTGTAAATAGTACTCAAAATAGTACAACAGAGCCCCACAACCCACAACCAACAACTCAAAACCCACAACCGAAAACTGAAAACAAAGAAACAGAAGTTAAAGTTTCTGCTTTTTCTTTGGCGAGTATTCGTGCCAAAAAAGCATTGGAAGAAAGCAGTAAATCCTACGTAAAACCAACAACCAATTTACCTACGGAATCCTTTACCGAGACCGAAATGTTGCTGCAATGGAATAAATATGCTCAGCGTTTGGGCGAAAAAGGGTTTAAGATCATGGAATCGTTATTGCTTATTAACGACCCTACATTAAACGGCACAGTCATTACTTTGGAATTACCCAATGAGGGTTCGAAACTAGATTTTGAAGGTCAGATTCACGGCCTTTTAGGGCATTTAAAAGGACATTTGCACAATCATGACATCACGATAGAAGTTGTGGTAAACGAAACTATCGAAGTCAGACGCAGTTTTAACGATCAGGACAGATACAATCGCCTGAAAGAAATAAATCCTAATATTGAGCTTTTACGCTCTACCTTTGGTTTGGATTTACTTACTTAAAGCTTTTTCAATTCTTTTATCAGGAATGAGCCATAATAAGGCTACTACAAAATAGCAACCTCCAGAAATCCATTCGTTATAAAACGAACAAACAATTCCTACGAGATATAAAAAGGTAGATAGTTTTCCTTTAAAATCAGTTCCTATTGCTTTAGCTAATACAGAACCATCTCCTTCATTTACGATGATAATTCTCTGCAAAATAAAATAAGCAATAGAAGAAAAAAGCAACACAATTCCATACAAAGTCATAGAAGCTTTTGCAAAATTATGCTCGCCCATCCAGCCAGTCGCTACAGGAATAAGCGATAGCCAAAAAAGTAAATGCAGATTGGCCCATAGAATTTTCCCATTGACTTTAGAAACACCATGCACCAGATAATGGTGATTATTCCAGTAAATCCCAACGTAGATAAAACTTAAAACATAACTTAAAAACTTAGGAATTAAGGGTTTTAAATCTGAAAATTCTTCTCCGTGAGGTACTTTTATTTCTAAAATCATTATCGTAATAATGATAGCCAAAACACCATCGCTAAAAGCTTCGAATCTGGTTTTATTCATTTTCTAAATTAAATTTTGCCATAATACATCGCTTTTACAATTCCGTCTGAAAGTCCAATTTTAGGTACATAAATTTGTCGTGCTCCACTCCATTTCATTGCATTGAGATAAATTCGGGTAGCATGAATAATTACGTCGGCGCGGTCAGAATTCAGTCCTAATTCAGCAATTCTTTGTTCATACGTTAATGAATTCAGAAAAGCGTATTGCGAGTTGATATAAATATACGAAAGCGGTTTTTCCTGTTGTTTACCCGACATTTTAAACAGCTTGTTGATATTCCCTCCAGAACCAATAAGTGTTACTTCATCGTAATCAGCTGTGTTGGTCTTAATCCATTTTTCGATTTCGTCCCAAACACTTTCGTGTACCATATTATTTAGTAAACGCACCGTACCCGCTTTAAAAGATCTGGAATTAATCATTTTACCATCAGAGAAAAGGGTAAACTCTGTACTTCCACCACCCACATCTACAAAAAGATAGGTTTCATCGGTTTTAAGCAAATGATGTAAATCTGTAGAAGCAATGATGGCCGCTTCTTTTTTTCCATCTATAATTTCGATTTTGATATCGGCTTTTTTCTTAATGATCGCTACAACCTCTTTGGCATTATAAGCCTCACGCATTGCCGAAGTTGCAAACGCCATATAGCGCTCGACTTTATGTACTTTCATCAAAAGATTAAATGCTTTCATAGCATCTACCATTCGATCTATATTTTCTGTAGAAATTTCACCAACCGTAAAGGCATCCTGTCCTAAACGTATTGGCACACGAACAAGGGAACTTTTGTTAAACTGAGGCTCTTTTCCTTCTTGTTCTACAACGTTAGATATCAGCAACCTCATGGCATTTGAACCGATATCTATTGCTGCGTATTTTTTTATATTAATCATGCTCACTTATGATTTGAATTTGGAAATTTTATATGGTATTTTTTCTTTTATTTTTGAACTACTTCCTCGATAATTTCAAGTTTATTTTGATAGTATTTGTAGGTTTCGAGTTGAGCTCTAAAAGGAGCATGATGATTTCGGGGTTTGTATTTATTATCTAATTTATACGAATGGTAACGCACTTTTACGTTTCCTTTCCAGGCAATATTAAAGTTGTCAATTAATTCTTTTTTAATCGAAAGATCATAAATCGGACAGGTAACTTCTACCCTTCCGTCTAAATTTCGGGTCATAAAATCTGCCGAAGAAATATAAACCTCATTGAGTCCTGCATTGCCAAAAATATACACTCTGGTATGTTCGAGATAATTATCGACAATACTGATGGCTTCTATATTTTCGCTCATCCCTGGAATTCCCGGTATCAAACAGCAAATTCCACGTACCTGCAACTGGATTTTTACTCCTGCATTACTCGCTTCGTATAGTTTATCAATCATTTTAAAATCTGATAAACTATTCATTTTTAATTTGATATGTGTTTTTCTGCCTGCAAGGGCGTGCAAAATTTCACGGTCAACCAATTTGATAAACTTAGATCGGGTATAATGCGGCGAAACGATCAAATGTTTGTAACGGTGTACTCTGTAATTAATATCAAAAAATTCGAATATTTTTGAGATGTCTTTTAGTATCTGCTGATGACAGGTAAAAAGCGTAACATCTGTATAAATTTTTGCCGTTGCTTCGTTGAAATTTCCAGTCGAAATAAATCCGTATCGTTTGGTTTTACCATCCTCTACTCTCTCGATTACACATATTTTACTGTGTACTTTCAGTCCTTTTATTCCAAAAATCAATTGGATTCCTTCGGTTTGCATTTGCTCGGCATACGAAATATTCGAAGCTTCATCAAAACGCGCCTGAAGCTCGATTTGTACCGTAACTTTTTTTCCGTTTTTGGCCGCATTAATCAGTGAACTGATGATTTGCGAATTCTTAGCCAATCGGTATAAGGTAATCTTTATACTCGTAACCTTTGGATCAAGAGCTGCTTCACGCAAAAACTTGGTTAAATACGAGAAAGACTGATAAGGTGCATGTAATAAATAATCCTTTTTACTGATTTTTTCTAATATACTTCCTCCCAAACTCAATCCAGGAATTGGTAACGGATCATTCATTTTGTATAATAAATCAAACCTTCCTAAATTAGGAAAGTTCATATAATCACGACGGTTGTGATACCTTCCTCCCGGAATGATACTGTCTGTTTCTACGATTTTCATTTTATCTAAAAAGAAACGTAATGTATCTTCTTCGATTTGGCTGTCATAAATAAAACGCACCGGTTCACCTATACGTCTGTCTTTTACCGAACTGGCAATTTTTTCGAGCATACTTTTGCTCAAATCGCTATCGATATCCAACTGTGCATCGCGGGTGATTTTTATCATGTGCGCCGATACACTTTTGTAATCAAAAATATTGAAAATATTTTCTAAATTATGACGTATTACATCATCTAAAAGAATCACATAATGTTTGTCATCTGTAGAAGGTAAAACAACAAAACGGTTGATTGTCTTTGGAATTTCGATTACAGCATATCTGATTTCGTCATTGGTATTCATCTCCAATCGAACTGCCAAATAACCCAGCGTATCTTTTAGTATAGGAAATTCAGCCAGATCATTCAAAATAATGGTTACCAGTTCCGGACTCAGTCTCTGAATAAAAAAATCTTTTAAGAACTTCTCTTGTTTTTCGTTTATCTGATCTTCTTTGACAATAAAAATATTTTCAGCTTCCAGCTCCGATTCTATATTACTTAGAATACGCAAACTTTCCGATTGCTGCTGAATCACAATTTCTGTAATATCTTTAATCAACTGATGGGCTGAAACTCCGCCTAAATATTTCTCACCGGAAATCCCGGAAAGGCTTAATCTGCGAATAGCCGCATATCGAACTCTGAAAAATTCATCTAAATTATTCGAAAAAATTCCAACAAAACGCAATCTGTCTAAAAGAGGAACGGTGTTATCTGCCGCTTCCTGAAGTACTCGGGCATTAAAGGCTAACCAACTTTTTTCTCTATCAATATATTTTTGTTCGTGCACAGTGGTATGTAATTTATTTTAAATCTTTGGGGAAAATAACTTTATTGGTCTTGCCCTTACTGATATCATCCCAGCTTTTTGCATCAAATTGTAATGAGACAAATCCTGATGTTGGGACGTTTTCAATAAAAACATCCCCAAATTTATTAACAAAATTTGTAATAGCCTCGTTATGTCCGAAAAGAATAACGCTTTCAAAACTATTATCACATGATTTGATAACCTTTTCTAATTGTCTGTCATCAAAAGTGTATAAATCATCTTTGTAAATAATACTTTCAATAGGATAAGAAATGTTTTGTGCAAAAATAAGAGCCGTTTCTGAAGCTCTGGCAGCTGTACTGCTCCAAATAATATACGTTTTAGGGAGATACTTTGAAATGGTTACAGACACATCATGTGCGTCAAGAATTCCTCTTTTCATCAAAGGTCTGTCAAAATCTTTAAGAGGCGCTTCCCAACTTGATTTTGCATGTCGTATTAAGATTAAATTTTTCATAGAAAATATTTTTTTTTGAAATGAAAAAAAATGGGGGCAGCATTAATTCAAGTTCTAATTTACAAAAGATATTTTAATAGTCCCGTTTTTTTTATTTCAATTTATAATTATCCCTCCATATTCTGATATTACTGAAACGTCTAAAACTATTTCTTATTTCAAAAATTATGTTCCTTAACAATCACATGGCTCAAATCATTAATTATTATTAACACCAAAAAAATCTTTTCTTTTTCTTCTTTCCCTATTCCTAAGAACAATACCGCTTTACTCAATTTGCCTAAACTACAACCCTTTGATAGCATAATATTTATGGAATAAAATAGCTACAATTAGTAAAAAAATCCTTATTTTTGAATAGAAATGATATTTTATGTCTTTCAAATCCCCAAAATCTGACATAACCGACTGGAATAAATAAATAAAATACTATCTATTTATGAAAACAAAATTATTTTTATTTGTCATGATGATTACCAGCGTTTCTATTTTTGCACAACAAGACGCACAGTTTACCCAGTACATGTACAATACTATTAATATCAACCCAGCTTATGCCGGTTCACGGGGAGTTATGAGTATTTTTGCTTTGCATCGTTCGCAATGGATAGGTTTAGACGGAGCTCCTGAAACCAATACTGTTTCGATTCATACTCCTATTAACAACAGTAATTTAGGGCTTGGTTTTTCTTTAGTTAATGATAAAATTGGGCCTACAAACGAAAATGATTTTTCTGTTGATATATCGTATAGTATTCCTACATCAGAAACCTATAAATTGTCTTTTGGAATTAAAGGAACAGCTAATATCTTTAATTTAGATCCAACCAGACTTGATATTGAACATCAGGATGATCCACAATTTCAAAATTTCGATAATAAATTCAGACCTAATATAGGTGCCGGGATTTACTGGCATTCTGATAAATTGTATTTAGGATTATCGGTACCTAATTTTATTGAAAGCGACCGCTATAGCGAGGCAGATGATCAGGTGGCTATTTATACGGATAAAATAAATTATTATTTTATAGGGGGATATGTTTTTGACCTTTCTCCAGATTTACAATTCAAACCCGCTTTTTTGACCAAATTAGTAGAAGGAGCCCCTTTGCAGGTAGATCTTTCAGGTAATTTTTTATTTTTCGAGAAATTTAATGTTGGCGTTGCTTACAGATGGAGTGCAGCTGTAAGTGCTACAGCAGGATTTCAGATTACGGATGGTTTATATATTGGTTACGGTTATGATAATGAAACAACTAATCTAAGAAGGTATAGTTCTGGCTCACACGAAATTTTCCTGCGTTTTGAACTCTTTAAAAATAATAGCAGAATTACTACTCCTCGTTTCTTCTAAAATTTAAGTGTTATGAAAAAATGGATATTCTTTACTCTTGCACTAATCAGTTTTTTTTCGTTAAGTAGCCTTGCACAAGAAAAAACAATAAACACCGCGGATCAAAAGTATGACGATTTCGCTTATATTGATGCTATAAAACAATACGAAAAAGTAGCTAACAAAGGGTACGCTTCTCCGGATGTGCTAAAAAAACTAGGAAACTCTTATTATAATAATTCAGATTTTAAAGGTGCTGCAAAATGGTATGCAAAGCTATATGCAACCACTAAAAATCTGGAACCTGAATATTATTATCGTTACGCACAATCGCTTAAATCCATAAACCAGACCGAAAGAGCCAATCAGGTTCTTGAGGAATTTTATGCACTGGATAAAAAAGACACAAGAGGAAAATTATTTATTGAAGATGAAAATTATTTAAATCAGATTAAAGCCAATTCAGGCCGTTATACCATTGAAGATGCTGGTATCAACAGTAAATATTCCGATTATGGAACCTTTGCTTACCAAAACAAAATTTACTTTGCTTCTGCAAGAGATACAGGCAATTTAGTCCAGCGTAAACATAAATGGACCGAACAGCATTTTACCAATTTATATGTAGCTGATCTTGACAGTATAAGCAAAAAACCTTCAACAGTACATAAATTTGATAAAAGTATTAATACCAAATTCAATGAATCATCACCCGTTTTTACAAAAGACGGTCAAACAGTTTACTTTACCCGAAACAATTATCTAAAGGGGAAAAAAGGAAAAAACGCTGAAAAAATTACTTTAATAAAAATTTACAAAGCCACCTTAGAAAACGGAAAGTGGACAAACACAACAGCTTTACCCTTTACGAGTGACACCTACAGCACAGCACATCCAGCACTTAGTCCGGATGAAAAAACGCTTTATTTTGCTTCTGATATGCCTGGAACTCTGGGAAAATCAGATATTTTTAAAGTGAGTATTGATTCCAATGGCGAATATGGTTCTCCGGTAAATCTTGGCCCTGAAATAAATACTGAAGGAAGAGAAAGTTTTCCTTATGTAACGAACGAAAATGAAATATACTTTGCTTCTACCGGGCATCCTGGCTTAGGAGGTTTTGATGTTTTTGTGGGTAGTTTAGGTACCAATGGAAAAGTTAATAACATACAAAACATAGGAAACGACATTAATTCTCCCAATGATGATTTTGCTTACACAATCGATCCGGTTTCCAGAAGAGGTTATTATAGCTCGAACAAAGACGGAGGTCAGGGTTCTGATGATATTTATGCTTTTTTAGAAACACGAAAATTAATATGCCTGCAAGAACTAAGCGGCATTGTAACAGATGCCAAAACCGGTCTTATCTTACCGAATACTAAGATCTCTTTATACGATAGTAAAATGGTACTAAAAAGCACTGCAATATCCGATGCTTTAGGGGCATATAACCTGAAAGTTAATTGCGGTGAAACCTATAAAATAACCGCAGAAAGAACCGATTATGTAACCAAAGAACTTACAGCTTCTATTTTATATATAAACGGAAAAACTGATTTGCCTATTACGTTGAAAAAAGAGAGATGCAAAGTATTGGTTGGAGATGATTTAGGAAAATGTTTCAATATCAAATTAATTTATTTTGATCTGGACAAATCAGATATTACTAAAGCTGCGATTGTAGATTTAGAGAAAATTTTGTTTGAAATGCATGAATATCCAACAATGAAACTTGATATTCGCTCGCACACTGATAGCCGTGCAACGAACAAATACAATGAAGCATTATCAGACAGAAGAGCTAAATCTATCATAAGCTGGCTCGTTCAAAACGGCATCAATGCTGATCGCTTAACCGGAAAAGGCTATGGCGAAACACAATTAGTAAACCGATGCGCAGATGGCGTTAAATGTTCTGAAGAAGAGCATCTTGCCAACAGACGTAGTGAATTTATTATCACTGCTTTATAATACCACACTAAAAAGAGACTTTATAATGTTTCCTAATCTTTATTCATAAACCGAATAAAGATTAGGAAACTTTTATTGTCTTAAAATCAAACCCATTAACCATTTACCAAAAATTGCCGCAAAAAATACTGCTGCAAGTATCTTATTATTAACGCAAAACAGAATCGATATCAATTCGTTTCTTCTTAAAAAGTAATTATGAAAAAAATTTTAGCATTCTATTTAATTTTTGCAAGTCTAATTCTAATTAAGCTTTATGCACAGCCGTCAAAAATTAATTCTGCTAATGAAAAGCACGAAAAAAATACAACTCTTGACATTATAGAGTCTTATAAAAGAATCGCCAACAAAGGCTATAAATCTGAAGAAATCTTGACCAAACTTGGGGATTCGGATTATTTTAATTCCAAATTTGAAAGTGCAGCAAAATGGTATGGCGAATTGTATGCTATGAATAAAAATATGGAAACAGCCTATTTGTATCGTTTTGGGCAATCATTAAAGGCAATAGGCGAAACCGAAAAAGGCAACCAAATGCTTGAAAAATTTTATGCTAAAGATAAAAAAGACACCCGAAGTAAAATCTTTAAAGAAAATAAAAATTATATCGCCCAAATTAAAAAAGACATCGGACGCTATAAGATTGAAAATTTAGCTATCAATACCCCATATTCTGAATATGGCAGTTTTAAGTATGGAAATACAATATATTTCGCATCTGCAAGAGATACTGGTGGTGTAAAACAACAAAAGCAAAATTTAACCGGAAAATATTTTACGGATATATATACGGCAGCATTAGATTCTGATGGCAGACCCAATACGGAAATAACCAAATTGGATAATAACATCAATTCTAAATTTAATGAATCTTCGCCAGTAGTATCCAAAGATGGTAAAACAATTTATTTTACTCGAAACAACTATTTAGAAGGCAAAAAAGGTGAAAATACCAAAAATGTTACTTTGGTAAAAATATATTCGGCCACTATCGAAAACGGCAAAGCAACAAAAGTAACAGAACTTCCCTTTAACAGTGATAATTACAGCACGGCACATCCTGCGCTTAGTCCAGACGGAAAAACATTATTTTTTGCCTCTGATATGCCTGGAACGTTAGGACAATCGGATCTTTTTAAAGTGAGTATAAATAGTGATGGCACCTACGGAAAACCTATTAATTTAGGTAAGGAAATTAATACCGCAGGAAGAGAAAGCTTTCCTTATATAACCGATGACAACATCATTTATTTTGCCTCAAACAGTCATCCTGGATTAGGTGGTTTTGATCTGTTTTCTGCAAATTTAAATCTGGATGGAAGTATCGGTAACATTCAAAATCTTGGAGCTGACATAAACTCTCCTCTGGATGATTTTGCCTGCATATTTGACCCCGTTACCAAAAGAGGTTATTTTAGTTCTAATAAAAACGGCGGAAAAGGATCTGATGACATTTATTCTTTTTTAGAAATTGCCAAACTAAGCTGCAATCAGGAATTATCCGGACAAATAACAGATTTTCAATCAGGGTTAAAATTGACCGGAGCAAAAGTTATTTTATATGACCAAAATTTAGTAGTCCAAAAAACAGTGACAACCGATATTGACGGAAACTACTCTTTTAGTGTTGAATGTGGAAAAACCTATTTTATAAGAACCGAAACAACAGCATACAATACTAAAGAAACAAACATTTTAATTTCTTTTCAGGCTGGAAAAAGCAATTTGCCCATTGCATTAGAAAAAACAAATTTTAGTGTAAAAATAGGCGATGATTTAGGGAAATGTTTTATTAAAAAGATAATTCCTTTTGATTTGAATGAATTTAACATAACTCAAACCGCTGCAATTGATTTAGAAAAAATATTAGACATTTTAGAACAAAATCCGACGATGAAACTCGATATTCGTTCGCATACCGATAACAAACAAATACATAAATTCAATCAGGCATTATCCGACAAACGAGCAGATGCAATTTTATCATGGCTAATAAAAAAAGGGGCAAACACCAACAATTTAACAGCCAAAGGTTACGCTGAAACTCAATTAATTAATAATTGTACTGATGGTATTAAATGTTCTGAAGAAGAACATCAGCTTAACAACCGTATCGAATTTATTATCAAAGCATTATAAAAAAAAGTCGTTGCAAAAAAAATTGCAACGACTATACCAAAACAAACCAAACCAATTCTTAGCTTTAGATTTTAGCAAAAATAGCGGTATAATATTTTTTACCTTTTGCATCTGCTTTTACTGCGATTCCAAAATGTGTGTAATCACCTTCGATGTTTGCTTTATGTCCGGAACTAACCAACCAAGCATTAAAGGCAGACTCCGAAGTAATGTACTCATACGCAACATTTTCGGCCACACTTTTTGCATTCAGAAATTTCATAATGTTTTGAGCTCGCTTATCAAAACCATTATGATTCATCACATTATTCGCAATCATGTACTCATTATGCAAACTTGACTGGTACGAAATGTGATTTACTTCCTGCAAAGCATTTAATCCAATACTAAGACGATAATCATTTACCAATTGTATTAACGCTAGCTCAGACTGGTTATAGACGTAATCTGTAACTAATACTTCGGGCGTACTACTAGTACTATCTTCGGATTCATTCGAATCATTAGAGCAGGAATTCATTACCATTAGCATTATAATGAACCAAGTAGCACGAAATATCTTTTTCATAACCTGAGTAGTTTAAGTTTAAAGTAGATGTGGGGCAAATTCCTTAACTATATTTTTGATAAATCGTTTATTTCTTACAATAAAAATAAGCAATAAAACGTTTAACTACCAAAAAAAATCGATGAAATGCACTATAAAAACATTATATAAGGTAAAAATCTTACTTATGGAGACAATCTATCAATTATCCATGAAAAATCTGACTTACTTGTATATCGAATCCTGTCATGCAGTCTGTTAGGTCTTCCCTGCCAAAATTCAACTTGCAGCGGTGTCACCAAATAACCTCCCCAATTTTCAGGACGCGGAATCGGTTTTCCTTCAAAGTTATTTTCTAATTGCTTTAAATTATCCTCCAGAAATGTTCTTGACGGTATAATTTCGCTTTGATTCGAAACAATCGCACCCAATTTACTTCCATCGGGACGGGAATCAAAATAATTATCTGATATATTTTCAGACGTCTTCTGGGCAATTCCTTTTATAATCACCTGACGTTCCATTTCCTGCCAGAAAAAAGACAGGCAAACATGCGGGTTTTGCGCTATTGCTTTTCCTTTTTCGGAATCGTAATTGGTGTAGAAAATGAATCCTTCTTCAGAAAATTTCTTTAGTAAAACCACTCTGGCTTTCGGAAAACCATCCAAACCAATGGTAGAAACCGTCATTGCATTTACTTCGCCACTTCCGTCAAATGCTTCCATTTCGTGAAACCATCTGTTAAAAAGATTAATTGGATCTTCCGGAATCGAAGTTTCCAGCAATTCGCTTTTTTCGTATGATTTTCTATAATTACTTAAATCGCTCATAATATGTACTTTGTTAAACGTGAGATGTGAAATGTGATATATTTAAACCGAATGACTTTTCACTTTTTACATATCACTTTTTTACATTTTAAAACTCAAAACAAGTTCCATCATCTCCCGATAAAACATTCGGAAAAATGGTTTCGGCTTCTTGTTTGAAAACATTGATGTCGCCGTAACGGGTCGAATAATGTCCTAAAACCAATTGTTTTACATTTGCTTTTAGGGCAATTGTTGCTGCTTCCTTTGCTGTTGAATGCAAAGTTTTTTGGGCTAATGCTGCTTCAGATTCTAAGAAAGTAGCTTCGTGATACAAAACATCCACTTCTTTTATAATCGGAATTATAGCTTCATTATACACCGTATCCGAACAAAAAGCATAACGCTGTGGCGGAATTGGATCGAATGACAATTTTTCGTTTTCAATCACGGTTCCGTCATCGAGTGTGATGTCGCCTCCGTTTTTTATTTTTTGATAGTAAGCAATATGAATATTATAATTTTCGACCGCTTCCACATTTAGTTTTCGTTCTGCAGGCTTTTCTTCGAATAAAAAACCATTGGTATAAATACGGTGTTTGAGCGGAATCGTTTTGACTACTACCCTATTATCCTCAAAAATCACTTCGCTTTCGTTGGACTCTAATTCATGAAAAAACAAATTATAAGTCGTCCAGGAATTCGAGAGTTTAAGCTGTAAGGTAATAATTTCTTTTACGCCTTTTGGCCCGTAAATATGCAAATCGGTTGTTCTGCCCAAAAGTGCAAAAGTCGAAATAACACCAATCAGTCCGTAGAAATGATCGCCATGCAGATGCGAAATAAAAATATGATTGATTTTCGAAAACTTAACCTTGTTCTTGCGCAATTGCACCTGAGTTCCCTCTCCACAATCAATTAAAAACAATCTGTTTTTGATTTCAAGAACCTGCGAAGTCGGATTGGTAATCGTTCTGGGAGTTGCGGCATAACAGCCAAGTATGGTGAGCTTCATTTTTTGATTTTAGATTTTAGATCGCAGATTTTAGATTAACAAAAATTACTTCAGAATTCAGAAATAAAAATCTAAACTCTAAAATCAGAAATCTAAAATTAGAATCCCAGGTCTCTTTCGATTTCTTCCATTTCGATAATATCGTGTGCTTCCAGAAGTGAAGGAACTACAACTAATTTATCAGAAACAGCATTAAAATCAAGGTCAGCAACCACAATTACAAAAGACTTTTTTGCTTTTTTTTGTTGTTTCGAAAGTGGTAAAAACAACTTCAATTCTTTTTCAGACAATTCAGTATCTGCAGTCAAATCGATGATAATATTTTGTTTTTCAAAGGTTTTAAACTGCTGCGTCACTTTCTCCAAAAAAGCATTAAAATCTCCCTGGGTGTCTTTTATCGTAACGGTATGTCCTTTTTGATCTACTTTCATTTTTATTAAATCTGGGCTTATACAAATAATCGTTTTGAGCGCTAAGGTACGAAGTTTTCTTTAGTTTTTGTTTCAGGTTTGATAAGCTGTGCGTTCCACAACATGAAACCTGAAACTTGAAACTATAAAAACTAACTATTACTGAATCTTAGACGCCAAAAGATAAATAACCGCCATTCTGATTGCTACACCATTCTCCACCTGATTCAGAATTACCGAATGATTCGAATCTGCTACTTCAGAAGTGATCTCTACTCCTCTGTTGATTGGTCCCGGGTGCATGATGACAATTTCTTTTCCAAGAGAATCCAAAAGCGGTTTATCAACACCATATTGTTGTGCGTATTCACGTGTTGAAGGGAAGAAATTCACATCCATACGTTCGTTTTGTACACGAAGCATGTTCGCCACGTCGCACCATTCTAAAGCTTTACGTAAATTCGGCTCGACCGTAACACCAAGCGATTCAATATATCTCGGAATCAAGGTTTTTGGTCCGCAAACTTTTACTTCGGCACCTTGCATTTGCAAAGCATAAATATTAGAAAGTGCTACTCTTGAGTGCAGAATATCACCTACAATCACTACTTTTTTTCCGGCTACGTCACCCAGTTTTTCTCTGATAGAATAACTGTCTAACAAAGCCTGAGTTGGATGTTCGTGTGCTCCGTCTCCAGCGTTTACTATACTGGCTTTGACATTTTTGGATAAAAAATAAGCCGCTCCGGGATTGGAGTGGCGCATTACTACCATATCTACTTTCATCGAAAGGATATTGTTTACGGTATCTATCAGGGTTTCGCCTTTTTTAACGGAAGATTGTGCTGCCGAAAAACT
The DNA here is from genome assembly GCF_009789235.1 of Flavobacterium hydrocarbonoxydans. Lineage (GTDB taxonomy): Bacteria > Bacteroidota > Bacteroidia > Flavobacteriales > Flavobacteriaceae > Flavobacterium > Flavobacterium hydrocarbonoxydans. Next base: position 560,339 of record NZ_WSTB01000001.1, read on the forward strand.
AATAACATCGGCTGATAATCGTTTTTGAGCCAACTCAAAAGAAAGTTTTGTTCTCGTACTGTTTTCGAAAAAAATGTTGGCAATGGTAATATCTCGTAATGAAGGAACTTTTTTAATGGGTCTGTTAATGACTTCTTTAAAATGATCTGCCGTTTCAAAAATTAGGTTAATATCATTCTCGTTGATGTATTTAATTCCTAATAAGTGATTTACGCTTAATTCTTTCATTTTTGTTTCGATTATATTTTTTTGAATAGTGGTATTAAAATGAAAGGTGAATTAGCTCGTTATCAAATAGACAACATCTTCACCCTCGTTTTCTTTCCAGCTTACTTTTACTTTTTCATTATTTATGGCATCTACCTGACGGCCGCGATAATCGGGCTGAATTGGCAGATTTCTACTAAAACGTCTGTCGATTAACACTAACAATTCGATTTCTGACGGTCTCCCGAAAGACTGAATCGCGGTTAAGGCAGAGCGAATGCTGCGTCCGGTAAACAAAACGTCATCGATAAAAATGACTTTTTTGTTTTCGACTATAAAATTTATTTGTGTTTTATTGGCTTCAAGCGGTTTATCAGTACGGCGAAAATCATCTCTAAAAAAAGTAATGTCCAGATATCCCAACGAAATTTCGGGCGTTTGGTATTCGTTTTCTAATATTTGTTTTAAACGTTCAGCAAGGAAAACGCCTCTTGGCTGAATCCCGACCAAAATGGTGTCTGAGAAATCAAGATGTTTTTCAATTAACTGACAAGCCAAACGATGGAGTATGATAGTAACTTCTTTTGAATTAAGTAATACTTTTGGGCTCATAATTTAAGTGTGATGTTTGGTTGTGCAAATATACGAAATCAGAATTTATTTGTTGGGGTGTTGTGTGGGGAAATATTATTTTTTGAAATTTAGATCTAAATTTGAAAATAAAAAGCTGCGCTCAATTATTATTTTTGCTACAAGCAATTCAAAAAAAAATCATACGATTAAGAAAAATAGTATCTTTGAAATATGACAGCTATAGAAATTAAAAAAGAAATTGGTAAAGTATTGGATCAAGTTCCAGAAAAATTTCTTGTTGATATTTTAGACCTCCTAAAAAAAGTTCAAGCTGAAAAAACTACAAGTTCAACCACCTTGACTACAAACTTCAAAAAAATTCTTTCTGAAGACAGCGAATTACTACATAAACTTGCTCAATGATTTCTTTAAAGGAAGTTGAGATTATTCATAATATTTGACAAGCTATAATTAATTTAGTGCTGCTAAAATGTCAACATTAGCAACATTAAAATTCCGTAGGAATGAATCATATTGTAGCAACGGATTTTAATCCGTTGTAGAAATGAAACGCCACGCACAAGAGTTCCGTAGGAACGAAACATATTAAACCTAAATATGTGCCGAACCTCCGACTCTTTTTCATCTTGCATATCTAAACTGGATTAAAATCCAGCTCTACAATATTTTATCGAGCCTAAGGCTCTTGCTTTGAACTTATATGCAAAACGATTAAACATAATATTTTCATAACCCTACAATTCAGATATTAAATTCCATAGGAATGAACCATATTGTAGCAACGGATTTTAATCCGTTGTAAAATGAAACACCACACACAAGAATTTCATAGGAACAAACCATATCAAACGCAAATATCTGCCGAACCTACGGCTCTTTTTTATCTTACATATCTAAACTGGTTTAATCCCGAAGCTTCGGGAAAGCCCTACAATATTTTATCGAGCCAATGGCTCTTGCTTTGAACTCACCTAAAAAAACCAACAATCTCACGCTTTTTTTCTAACTCATTAAAAAATAACCTCTTAAAAATTTGCGAAACCGAAAAGTTGCACATATATTTGCAACCAATTAGTTTCGTATTTAATAGTTAAAACAAAATGAGAAGAGACATTTTTCAGGCAATAGCCGACCCAACCAGGCGGGCTATTATATCTTTGATTGCTTTACAAGCGATGACACCCAACGCCATTGCAGAAAATTTTAATACTACAAGACAAGCCATTTCGAAACATCTTCGCATTTTGAGCGAATGCGAATTAGTGAAACAGGAACAACAAGGCCGGGAAATTTATTACTCGCTTGAAATCGAAAAAATGAAAGAGATTGACCAATGGCTGAGCCAATACAGAGAGATCTGGCAAACCAGATTCAATCAACTGGATGAATTATTAGCAACAATTAAAAAATAAAAAAGATGGAAAATTTAGTATTTGATTTTACAGTTGACAAACCAAGCAAAACCGTAACTATCGTAAAAGAATTTGCAGCCGAACTTTCTTTGGTTTGGGACGCTTATACCAAACAGGAAATTCTGGACCAATGGTGGGCACCAAAACCATGGAAATCAGTAACCAAAGTAATGAACTTTGAAGAAGGTGGAAAACGCTTTTATGCGATGGTGAGTCCGGAAGGACAGGAACATTGGGCGCTTCAGAAATATACTTCTATTAGTCCGAAAACAAATTTTAAACTTTATAATTCTTTTGCAGACAAAGATGAAAACCCACAATTACCGGGTTCTGAATGGGACTTAAACTTTACTGACCTAAACGAAAATACCAAAGTAGTAATTACGATTTACAACGAATCTCTGGAGCGAATGGAACAAATGATCGAAATGGGCTTCAAAGAAGGATTTACAATGACATTACAAAGCTTAGAGGAATTATTGGCAAGTTTGTCTCAAAAATAATTTTAGTTTGCAGAATGAATACCAAATAAAGAGCTCTAGGCTCTTTATTTGGTTTCGCATATTTTTAGCATTTTTCTTATATTTGATACAACAAAAAACACCAAACATCATGAGAAAAATAATCGTTATAACCATGATTACAATCGATGGCGTAATGCAGGCGCCTGGTGCTCCTGAAGAAGATACTTCGGGAGGTTTTGAATATGGAGGCTGGGTGGCGCCTTTTGGAGATGAAGAATACGGCAAGGTCATGCAGAAACAAATGGAACCTGCCGATATCCTTTTGGGCAGAAAAACATTTGATATTTTTGAAGATTATTGGCCCAAACATGCTGAAGGATGGCCGGGAATTAATGAAGTTACTAAATACGTTTTATCGACTTCCAGAAAATATTCCGATTGGGAGAACTCAGAATTTCTTTCGACTGTAGATGCTATTAAAAAACTCAAAAATTCAGAAGGAGGCGATTTAAAAGTCTGGGGAAGCGCGACACTGGTTCAACTGCTGCTTGAGCATGATTTAGTTGATGAACTTGGACTCCTGATTTATCCCATAATTCTGGGCAAAGGCAAAAAAATGTTTGATAATAGCTCAACTCCAGCAGGATTTACTTTAACTGAAAGTACCACTACTCCCAGTGGCGTAATTGCTGTAAGCTACAAACGGGCGGGTGATGTAAAAACAGGAACTATTGGGGAGTAATCCACAAATCATAGAACTTTTCAACTAAATTATATAAAACTTTTTTTTGCTGACAGCTGTAATTTTACATTATAACAAAAGGATTTATTCTTTTTCAAATAATTAAAACATCAGAATCATGCAAAATAAAATTACACGTTTGCTAATGGTATTTGTAATACTATTTTCATTCACAAGCTGCGAAGTTATAGGAGACATTTTTAAAGCCGGAATGGGCTTCGGGATCTTTCTTTTTATCCTGGTATTAGCCATTATTATTTTTGTTTTCGCCAAACTTTTCGGAAGGAAATAAGCATAAAAAAACCCGTTATTCGCATAACGGGTTTTACTTTTTATGTCAATTACAAATTATACATTTTCTTTCTTTGTTCCTGAATTTTTTCGTCATCCAGGTATTCGTCAAATGTCATATAACGATCGATTGCTCCGTTTGGTGTAAGCTCTACTACTCTGTTACCAACAGTTTGTGCAAATTCGTGGTCATGTGTGGTGAAAATCACTGAACCTTTAAAGTTTTTTAGCGAGTTGTTAAAAGCCGTAATCGATTCCAGATCTAAGTGATTCGTAGGTTCGTCCAGCATCAGGATATTGGCGCGTTCCATCATCATGCGAGACAACATACAACGTACTTTTTCTCCTCCTGATAAAACTCTGCTTGTTTTTAAAGCTTCTTCTCCAGAGAAAATCATTTTCCCTAAGAAACCTCTAATAAATACCTCATCACGCTCTTCTTCCGTTTTTGCGTATTGGCGTAACCAATCTACCAAAGTCAAATCATTTTCGAAGAAAGAATGATTCTCAGCCGGCAAATAGGCCTGATTGGTCGTAATTCCCCAATCGAAAGTTCCTGCATCTGCTTTTTGATTTCCGTTTAGAATTTCGTAGAAAGCGGTTGTAGCACGTGAATCTTTAGAGAAAAGCACGATTTTATCGCCTTTTGCCATATTCAGATGTACGTCTTTAAACAAAAGTTCTCCATCAATAGAAGCTGATAAATTTTCAACATTCAAAATCTGATCACCTGCTTCACGATCCTGATCAAAAATGATAGCAGGATAACGTCGGCTTGAAGGTTTGATATCTGAAATATTCAATTTAGAGATCATTTTTTTACGGGAAGTTGCCTGTTTCGATTTTGCAACGTTCGCAGAAAAACGACGAATAAATTCTTCTAATTCCTGTTTCTTTTCTTCGGCTTTTTTGTTTTGCTGCGCACGTTGTTTTGCCGCTAATTGGCTAGACTCGTACCAGAACGTATAGTTTCCTGAGTAATGATTTATTTTTCCAAAATCGATATCCGAAATATGTGTACAAACCGAATCTAAAAAGTGACGGTCGTGCGATACTACAATTACTGTGTTTTCATAATTTGCCAGGAAGTTTTCTAACCATGCGATGGTTTCGAAATCCAGGTCGTTGGTAGGCTCATCCATGATAAGCAAATCCGGGTTTCCAAAAAGTGCCTGCGCCAAAAGCACACGAACTTTAATTTTTCCCTCCAAATCGCCCATTAAGGTATAATGATGCTCTTCGTTGATTCCTAAGTTAGACAACATCGAAGCGGCATCAGAATCAGCATTCCATCCGTTCATTTCTTCGAACTGAACCTGTAACTCCCCTATTCTATCCGCGTTTTTGTCGTTGTAGTCTAAGTAAAGTTCATCCATTTCTTTTTTAACAGCGTACAATACTTTATTCCCCATCAAAACGGTTTCCAAAACGGTATGTTCATCGAACATGTTGTGATTTTGGTTTAAAACCGACATACGTTTTCCCGGTTCTAAATGAATGTGTCCGGAAGTTGGGTCGATATCGCCCGAAATGATTTTAAGAAAAGTAGATTTTCCAGCACCATTGGCTCCAATAACGCCGTAAATATTTCCGTGAGTGAAAGTAGTATTTACTTCGTCAAACAAAATTCGTTTGCCAAATTGAACTGATAAATTATTGACTGTTAACATGAATGTCTTTTTAATTAATTTTGTGCAAAAGTATGAAAAAAGGTTCTAAGTTGCAAAGGTGCTTAGGTGCTAAGTTTTTTTTAGTGTAAGACGTAAAAAAGTAAGATGTAAGATGGGAGTTGGAAGTTGGGAGTTGGAAGTTGGGAGATATTGATTAAACTAAAAGCTTCTAACATTACTTTTAACATTTCACATCTTACTTCTAACATTTTACAATTTACTTTCTTTCTCCAAAGCCACTTCTAAACTTTCGTAATCTAAGTTTTTTATGTTTTATAAAAGTTTTTTTTCACCATATAAGTTATATAAGGGCATTTAAACTAGACCTCTATTTCTGAAAAAGTTTTTCAAACCATATAAGTTTTAAAACTAAAAAGTTTGACTTAAAATCTCTTATACAACTTATATGGTTTAAAATTACAAATTTGATTACCTTCACTTTTTATTCAAAATTATGCAGGCACCTATTTTATTATATCAAACTTCTGAAAATAATATAGAAGTAGAAGTTACATTTTTAGATGAAAATTTTTGGCTATCACAAAAAGCGATGGCTTTATTATTTGATGTAGATACAAGAACAATAAATGAACATCTTCAAAATATATTTAATTCATTTGAATTAGAAAAAAATTCAACTAACCGGAAAATCCGGATAGTTCAAATTGAAGGAAAAAGAGAAGTTAATCGAGAAATTGATTTTTACAATCTTGACGCTATTATTGCAGTAGGTTACAGAGTAAACTCGAAGCAAGCTACTCAATTTAGAATTTGGGCAACAAAAACGCTAAAAGAATTCATTATTAAAGGCTTTGTTTTGAATGATGAAATGCTGAAAAACGGAAAAGCATTTGGTAGAGATTATTTTGAAGAATTACTGGAACGCATTCGCGAAATTCGTTCTTCTGAAAGAAGATTTTATCAAAAAATAACTGATATTTATTCTCTTTCAGCAAATTACGACAAAGAGAGTGCTGAAACAAAATCCTTTTTTGCAACGGTACAAAACAAACTACATTGGGCTATAACCGGAAAAACTGCAGCCGAAATTATTTACTCAGAAGCAGACGCTACTAAAATCTATATGGGACTTTCTACATGGAAAGATGCTCCTGACGGAAAAATTCAGAAAAGTGATGTTAGTGTAGCAAAAAATTATTTGAATACAGCTCATCTTCAGGAACTGAACAGAATTGTTTCTGCGTATTTAGATTTGGCTGAAAACTATGCTAAAAGACAAATTATTATGAAAATGGAAGACTGGACTGTCTTTCTAAATAATTTTCTACAACTTTCCAATTATCCAATACTGAATGAGAAAGGAAAAATTTCGCATTTAGAAGCAAAAATTAAGGCTGAAATGGAATTTGATAAATTTAGAATTATTCAGGACAGAGAATATTTATCTGATTTTGATAAAGAAATAATGAAGCTGAATAAGAAGTGAGTTGTGAAATGTGAAATGTAAGATGGGAGTTGGGAGATATGATTAAACTAGAAACTTCTAACATCTTACATTTCACATCTTACTTCTAACAATTTACAATTTACTCTCTATCTCCAAAGCTACTTCCAAACTCTCGTAACTGTTGACTACTTTGGTAATTACACCTTCTTTGTTTAGAATAAAATGCGTTGGGAAAGCATTTAGTTCCAGGGTTTCATTCATATAGCTTTTCATGTCTGGAATTACGGAATACGACAATGGTTTTCTGGCTAAAAAAGTATTTAATTGTTCTGGAGAATCTTCGGCCAGGCTTATGAAAAGGATGTCTTTTTGAGTTTTGTATTTTTCTACTAACGCATTTACGGCCGGAAATTCTTTGATGCAGGCAGCGCAGTGAATGTACCAGCATTTTATAACAATGATTTTTCCTTTCATGGTTTCGTTTGAAACTATATTTCCGTTTAAATCTGTGAAGGAGAATTTTGGAAAAGGTTTTCCTTCTGTTTTATGATTTTTGAGTTCATCAAAAGCGGTTTGGCCGATGGTGGCTTTTATGCTGGTATCCGATTTGGGCTGAATTTTGAATAATTTATAATAGAAAACAGAATCGGTTGATTGTAAGCGAATTGGAATGTGATTTCCGTTTATTAATTCGTTTAAGAAGGCTTCTTTTGAGATTTCTTTTGAAGAAGCATCTAATGCTACAAAATCTCTTGAAAGCATGATGTTTTTCTTTTGATAGGCTGACCAAGTCTCAAAAGTATTTTGGATTTGAATTGGATGTACTTCAGGCTTTCCGTATTTGGTTTGACTGAAGCTAGAAGTGAAAATGAATACTGTTATAATAAAACTGATGAATTTCTGCATAAAACCTTTTACTTATTGGCATCAAAAGTACTTTTTTTTTGCTCGCAGATTTAGCAGATTTTTGTTTTCTTTTTTATTATTATTTGTTTTAAAAAAGATGCTTTCTGATGAAAACTGATGCCCTAGCCCTGATAGCAGCGGTATCCTTTTTCTCGCTTCTTTAGCGAGGAAAAGATACAAGCGGATAGCAGGAAACAGCTCCTGAAAACTAACTAAATTACTTTTCATTTTAAAACAAAAAAAACCTGACAACATAATTGCCAGGTTCATAATGCTCCTCCTCAAGGTGAAAACCAAATAACAAATCACCCTGATTTGGAACATTTATCGAAATATAAAAATCAGATTAAAAAATAAATAACCAAACTCAATTTTAACCGTCCTAATTTTTTTATTTCTGTTTCATTGTTTTATTCTAGTTTAAAAAGTTAATTACTTTGAATGACTTTTTGTTTCCAAGACTATCCGTAACGACTACTATAAACAATTGTTTTGTTGAGAAACTTTGGTTTTGCAGTAGCACTTCTTTATTGTTTTGGATATTTCTATAACTTACTAAAGACTGACCAACGGTGTTATAAACGTCAACCTGAGCAATGTTTTCAGTGTCATTTGTAACAGATAAGGCATTGTTTTTAAAGTAAGCTACGGTACTGCTCTTAATCTCAATTTTATCAAGAGATAATGTTTTACCAGCCGCCTGTGATGCAAAATAAGCTGCATAGGCATTAGATAATTCGGATGAATTACCACAAGAAGATGCGTCCCAGTTTACAGACCAGGTCATTAAACCTCTTAAAGAAGGATAGGGTCCGCCTGGCTGCATCGTGTATGTTCTTCCTGAAAAAGTGGTTCCGGTTCTTAAATAATGCATCGCACTAATTCCTTCTGCCGGCGTTAAATAACCGCTACCTGCTGCACTTGGACAAGCTGGTAATGCAATAAGAACTTTTGAAGGCGGTAAACCATCAAAACGCATTCCTGTTGTGCCAATGTTATACCCTTTTATAATCATATCGGTCAGGGCTGTTACCATGTTTGCTTTCTTAGCAGAACCATAATATTGACCATCTAATCCGTTTTCTCCTCCTGTATTATACAATTGTACCGCTAACAAATCTAATTCGTTACGCAAGTTTTGAATGATTGGCAGGAAGGAACCAAAAGTATCCGTATAGGTAGAATATCCTCCTTGTACGTATTGTGTTTCCGGAGCTGCAGTTAATAAAAATCCAGGGCCATAGTGCGCTTTTAATTCTTTGAAAGCATCTACTACGTTTTTTAATCTTGGATAAGCAGAAATTCCTGTATAAGAAATATCTCTTAAACCTCCTGCGCTAAAATTCATCGATCCGCCTTCAAAATCTATATCGACTCCATCAAATTGATACTCGTCAATAATTGCTTTTAGACCATTAACAAAAATATTTTTTTGAGCTACATTCTCTAAAACAACATGCCCATTTTGACCTCCGATAGAGACAATAACAGGAACACCGCTATCTCTTAAAGATTTTATATCGTTTTTCAACAATTGCTTATCGAAAACACCATTGGTCAGATATCTGTTGTCATTTGTAGTTAATACTGGTGTATAACCATCACGATTAACGGTTTCTACGAAAGAATAATCAACTACGTTAAACTTACTTCCGATCATTTGAGAAAAATATAAAAATGGTGCACCTGCATTTTCCCAAGAATGTGCGTACCCTAAAATAATTCTAGATGGAAGCGGAATGAATCTATTAGTGCCCACCTGAGCAATTTTAATGGTATTGTTTAATGTGGTTACAGCAGCTATATTATCGGTTGCTTTGATTACAACTGGATAATCCTGATAAGCAGATGGCGTAAAATTATACGTATAAGTACCATTTGTACCTGCAGTCATATTAAATGTACCTCCATTTATTGTAATAGTAACACCTGAAACCGATCCGTCAGTATCAACAGCTGTAACTGAAATTGGCACAGCCTGGAAAGAATTCTGATATACAGTAGTATTTGATGGTGAATTCCAAGTAATTACAGGCAATGAATTTGGGCAGTTTGAACCTGAACAATTTAATGTAAAACTATAAGTTTTTGAATCTGTTGTTCCGTTTGATGCAGTAGCCGTAACGGTTAACGTATGAGGAAGTGAAAACTGATTTGCTGCTGGTGTCCAAATAGAGATATAAGTTCCCGAAGAATTGGTAGCACTCAGGCTTTGTCCGTCTAAACTAAATACAACAGATGAGATTATAGTGGCATCAGCAGCACTTAATCCAACACTTGCAACAAAATTAATTGCTGATCCTAAATTTATAGCAATCGCCGAAGCTGTTGGCGCTGTAATAGCCACCACTGGCTTAGTCACAACCACCGCTTGTGTATTAAAATTATAAACTTGTGGAGATGTTGGCACCGCAAAGTTTGTCAAATTATTTGGAAAATAGGCAATTTCACCATTTTCCCAACTATTCAATTTCAAACTTGTAATAGTAGTATATCCAGCCAAAACCGAATTGTTATACGTAAAATTACCCGATGCATCTGTTAACGCAATAATGCTGGCATAACCATGTGTATTGTCTGTCCAAGGTAAAATTAATTCTACTTTGGCACCAGCTACAGGAGTTGAACCATTTTTTACGCTTCCGCTAATGAGGTTTCCGCTAACGATATTTTGTGTAAAGTTTAAAGTTTTATTAGAACTAATAGCCGAATACACTGTAGAAGCCGGACTGAAAGTTACTCCTGTTTTAGCAGCAGTTACAATATAATCTGACCCTGCAACTAAATTAGCAACCGTATAATTACCACTAGCATCTGAAGTGGCTGTAAGCGTAGTAGTTCCTGAAACTGCAGAAACTGTAACGCCTGCTACTGCAACACTACCGTTTTTAGTAGTTCCGCTTACGGTGTAATATACCGGAGAAACTACCTGTACAAAATTCAAAGTCTGATTTGCAGCAATGGCGTTGTAAACTGTTGAAGCCGGTGTGAAGCTCAAACCTGTTTTAGCAGCTGTTACCGTATAATTTGAACCTCCTACCACATTTGCAATACTGTAATTACCGCTTGCATCTGATGTTGCTGTAAGCGTAGTTGATCCTGAAACCGCTGAAACTGTAACTCCTGCTACTGCAGTTGCACCGTTTTTAGTAGTTCCGCTAATTATGTAATAAACTGGTGTTACTACTTGTGTAAAGTTTAATGTTTTATTTTCGGCAATGGCAGTATAAACTGTTGAAGCCGGAGTAAAACTCAAACCTGTTTTAGCAGCTGTAACGGTATAATTCTGTCCCGCAGCTAAATTAGCCAATGTGTAATTTCCGCTTGCGTCAGAAGTTGCCGTTAGTGTCGTACCACCAGAAACAGCTGAAATTGTCGCGCCTGAAACTGCTGTCGCTCCGTTTTTAACACTTCCGGTTACGGTATAAAATACTGGTGTTACTACACTTGTATTAAAATCATAAACCGTTGCTGTTGCAGGAACAGGGAAGTTCGCCAGATTAGATGGTAAATATGTTACTTCGCCATTTTCCCATGTATTCAATTTTAAACTTGAAATAGTCGTATAGCCATCTAAAATTGCATTATCAAAACTATATTTTCCCTGAGCATTTGTTATTGCCAATACGCTTTTGTACCCATGCGTACTATCTGTCCAAGGTAAAATCAATTCGACTTTTGCACCGGAAACCGGGGTAGTTCCGTTTTTAACGGTTCCGCTAATTTTATTGGTACCAATAACAATTACGTCCTGAGTAAAGTTTAATGTTTTATTGGCTGTCAAATTTGTATAAACCGTAGAAGCCGGTGTATAAGTCTGACCTGTTAGTGCTGCTGTAACCGTATAAGTTCCACCTGATGGTAAACTAACCGAATAAGCACCAGCAGCATTTGATGTCGCAGTAAACGTTCCTCCTGTTGAAGAAGCTGTTACCGTAACGCCTGAAACCGGAGTAGTATTGTTTAAAACTGATCCGCTAACGGTATAATAAACAATTGGAGGACTTTGCGTAAAGTTTAACGTTTTGTTCGAACTTATGGCATTGTAAACCGTTGAAATCGGTGCATAAGAGAACCCTGATTTTGCAGCCGTAACCGTAAAATTAAGTCCAGCTGTTAAACCTGCAACACTATACACTCCGCTTGCGTTTGAAACCGCCGTTAGAACTGTTGTTCCTGCAGTCGCTGTAACGGTAACACCTGAAACTGGCGTTGTTCCGTCAAGAATTGTTCCGCTTACGGTATATGTTGGCTGAGTTCCCTGAATCGTAACTCCAGTTTGATTTACCGTTACGTTAGTCAAATTTACCGGAGTAAAAGTATAAGTTGCTTTTAAAGCGGTAAGTGAATAATTTTGTCCAGAAGGCAAATTATTAAAAGTAAAATTACCCGCAGTTGAAACTATAGTAGTCAAAACAGTATTGCTGGCGTCTCTTAATTCTACTGTAACATGCGGAACTAAAACTGTTCCGTTTTTTACTGAACCAGCAATGCTTACGCTTCCAGGAACAGCACTCCCAAAAGAAGTATCTACCTGATTAATCAAAGCATTCGGTACAGCACCTCTGGTATCCTGAGACAACTCCCAAATCATTCCACCAGCAAGGTTTCTAGATTTAATGTATTGTACTTTCAAGTCCATTGATTGTTTATCCTCGTAAGAGATAAACTGTTTTAGGGTTGCATTGTATAAATAAGGAACTTTAGTTGTATTATCAAAATAACGAACCCATCCTGCAGCAGCTGCCGTAGGAGTTACTAACATAGTAGTTGGATCTAAATAATGATGCGGATTCGTAACAGGACCGCCTACTAAATCGCAGATTTCGATACTTCCAGATTTTTCGCAAGCAGCCGGTCCATCCCAGGTTCCTGTTGGATTTTGTGGATTGGTGCAGCCTGAAACTATATATCTTGGAGCAGCAACAAATAATCCTGGTAAATTTGGATTGGTTCCGTTATTAGCAACATTATCGAATTTTTTTCCGTAGAAAGGCAATCCCATGATTAATTTATTGGCAGGAAAACCAACAACGTTTAAAAACTGATTCGTCAGTTCATCAAGTGATTCTGATTGTGTAGCTCCGTATAATGGATCATTTGTATTTCCACTTGCATACAGAGGAGCATTGTAGCATGTTTTATCATACCAGTTTCCTCCCAAATCGTATCCGAAATAGGTGATATAATCGCAATAAGTCGAAATGTCTTCTGTCATTCCGTATTGCGATCGGTTGTTTGGTCCTAAATATTGCGAACCGACTTTGCGAACATTGTTTCCGGCAGCAATGGTAACTAATTTATTCGGCATTGCCTGACGCATTGCTTTCAATAAATACACTAAGTTTTTGTTGTCGTCCGGGCTGTACTTTTGCGGAGGAATTGGTGATCCGTTGATTACTTCGGTACCGTCTGTACCTCCAGAAAGAGGATATTCCCAGTCAATGTCAAATCCGTCAATAAAAGGATAAGTTGTAATGAAGTTTGCCATATCTGCAGCCAATGCGGCTCTTGCCACAGGACTTGCGGCAATTGGAGAAAGATCCTGACCTTTAGTCCATCCTCCAACAGAAATTAAGATTTTCAAATGTGGATATTTTTCCTTTAACTTTTTCAAATCATAAAAGTTTCCTTTTACAGGAGCATCCCACGGAATTCCACCTTCCATATGCTCAAAATCAGCATACGAATCTAAACATAATAACTTTGTATTCTCCGGATGGGCAGGATCAAACGTTGTCCCATAAAAAGAATAATTCAAATGCGTCAATTTACTCCCGTCTATTTTCGGAACGTTAAAGTCCCGGGCATAGATCGACCATTGCGCATAGTACCCCACTACTTTTTTACCGTGAGCTGGTTGAGCTAACGCGAGTAAGGGAAACAATAACAAAAAAAGCAATCTGTAATAATGTTTCATAATTAATTAGTAATTGGTTAATAGAAAAAAAATAATCCAATCTTCTCAGATTACATTCGGATAAATCCGATCATAAAACAAAAAAATCAGGGTTCAATCGATTGAAAAATCTAAAAAAGTCACAATCGACTGGGTTTATTTATTCGTATTACATTTATAAATAAAATTCCCGGTTTTACTGCTCATCAGTAAATAAGGTGATTTGTATTTATACGCTATTTTAAAAATTAGTATTAAACATATTGGGCAAATCAGCAGACTTACCTCTTAAAAATACTTTACTTATTTGTCATGTTTCTTCTAGCTATTTGGTTTTAGGTGTTAATAATTTTTTTTTATGTTTCGGTGGTTTTTGTTTTTATATTTCGATGGTCAAAAAAGATGTTTTTAATTAAATTTTGCCATAATCTCTACTAGAGATTTCTAGTAGAGATAAGGATTACACTCTAAAATAATCATGGCAACTAAACTTACTTACTAAACACTAATTCAAACCAAACTTATTATTCAATTTATTATATTAATTTTTTAAGACTTGCATAAACTGCTAACTCCACATCAGCGTGTTCTTTTGTATTACACTGTTCTATCAGATTCTTTAAATCCTCTGTTTTTAAAGTTGATTTATTATCTAAAACAAGTAACAATTCCTGAGAAGCGTCATTTAATTTTTTAGACAGTGGTAAAATGGGCTGAACCAAAGGAGCGTTTGCACTCAATTCGATTAATCCTTTATTTACCGCAATCCATTTATTAAAAAAGGCCGCTACTTTTGTTTTATTTTCAGTTGTTTTATTCGTTAGGTATTGTTTAACCGCCTCATCAAAAGCCAAGGCATCTTTAGCATCCGGCGTACAGGCATCTGCAAAAAGTGTCAACGGAGAATACATCTGATATTCCGTTCCACCTTTATTACGGGTATATCCTTTAAGAGGCTCACAAACATTAGAAAATTCATTAATTGATTTTATGTTTTGATTGTTTGCAATGTTTCTTAGAATCACAGCCCTGTTACGAATGTGTGTCAGACCCAATTCTTCTAATCTAAAAGAAACCACATCCAGACGTCTGCGCATACTTGCCAAATCTGTAATGTTTTCGGCTGACCAAAGTCTTTCTGCAATAGCCGCTGTTCTTGGCCAAAGTCTTGAATCTACTGTTGATGATGATACAAGTTCTGTCCACATAGTCGCTTCACCTCCAAGAATTCTTGCTTTTTCTTCAGTAGTCAGTTCTGTACCTTTAGGCATTGGGTCGTTTAGGTAATGGCTTTCAACCGGATACATCAAATCGATATAATAGCCGTTAGACAAAACTGTTTTGTAGCCTTTTTTTACTGCTTCAACTAATGATTGTCCCGGAGCAACTCCTTCATTTGGTCCTCTCCACGAATGAATAATTGCTTCTTTCGACATGTTTTTAGTCAAAATTTCTTCCCAACCCATCAATTGTTTTCCGTGTTTTTTAAGCATCGGAACTAATTGCATGGTAAAATACGTCTGCAATTCATGATTGGTTGCCAGTTTATGTTTCTTTTTGAACTCCTGAATTTTAGGGTTCGCATCCCAGTCTTTCCCTTCGTTTTCATCTCCTCCGATATGAAAATAAGCACCCGGAAACAGAGGACAAACCTCATCAAAAATTTCGCTTAATAATTGGTATGTTTTAGGATTTGAAGGATCTAATGTTGGCGAAAAAATACCAGCATTTCTTTCAATTCCATAGGTCGCAATTGCGGTGCCTTGAATATTTTTTTCAGAAGTTCCCCCAGTAAGTGTAATTACTTTACTTCCAATTTCAGGGTAAGCCGTTAATATAGAGGATCCGTGACCCGGAACATCAATTTCAGGAACAACTAAAATACCGCGCTCATCAGCATATTTTACAATATTTTTAATTTCTTCCTGTGTATAATACAATCCGTCAGATGCTAATTCTATCAGTTTAGGATGTTTCTTCATCTCGATTCTCCATCCCTGATCATCCACTAAATGCCAGTGAAAAACATTCATTTTCATTGCGGCCAACGCATCTATGTTTCTTTTAATAACATCTATAGGCTGAAAATGTCTGGATACATCAATCATTAAACCTCTCCAGGTAAATCTTGGAAAGTCTGAAATTTGGGCTGTAGGAAAATAAAATGAACTATTATTATTTTGCAGCATTTGCAATAACGTTTCAAGACCATGTAATGCTCCTAAATCGCTGGTTGCATTTATTGTAATTTGATTTTGTTTAATATCCAAATGATAACTTTCATCTTCATACAAACCAATTTTGCCGCTTTTCTCACAGTTTATTTGCAACGAAGCAGCCGGAAATTCATTTAGTTTTGTAATAAATCCCTGTTCGAAAAACAATCCGGTTCTACCATCCAGTCTGCGTAAAAAACGAGTTACTCCTCCAAATATTCTTGAATTAGGGTTACCGGTAATGTTTACTTTAAAGGTTTTATCCAAAGTAAAATTTCCGTCATTTAAAACAACATTCTGAGGCCAGGGCATAAGATTTAGCTGCTCTTTCTGAATCTGAGCAGTAGAGGTCAAACCGGCGAATAGTAAAACTAGTAAGTATTTCATTTTATTGAATTTGAAAAAGATGTTACCATAGCAACATTATTAAATAGATAAAAGAAACAAAACCCAGAGTGATCGCTATTGAACCTCACTAATCGCTATGAAATCAATCTGAATTTTGTTATTAGATTCGCTCCCAAAACGAATCCTAAAAAAGGTACTCTTTAATAATCAAAACGTTTAAAGGCTTCGATTGCTTCGTATTCTGCCAACCCTAATTCATCATATAAAATGGCAGTGTTTTTATTACGATCTTCAGCCCTAACCCAAAACTCTCTCGAATCGTTACCCTGAAACATCACCCTGTCTTTTTGAGACTGGTGGTATAAAATGGCATGACGTTTTAATAATACTTCAGACGGACTAAGGGGTACCGCCATATCAATTTCGTGAATATCCCATTCGTGCCAGGCACCTCTGTACAGCCATAACCAGCAATCGTCCATGTATTTTTGCGGCTTCAATTCCTTCATGGCAGCAAAAATAGCATTCAGACATACCTCATGTGTACCGTGCGGATCAGCAAGATCACCTGCCGCAAATACCTGATGCGGTTTTATTTTGGCAATGATATCCTTAACGATAGCAATATCGTCCGGACCTAGCGGGTTTTTCTTCACCTGTCCTGTTTCGTAAAACGGAAGATCTAAGAAATGTGTGTTTTCATCTTTTAAACCAATGTATCTTGTGGCTGCGTAAGACTCTCTTCGTCTGATCAGTCCTTTTAATTTTCGAACTTCTAAAGAATCTATCTGGTTTTCAGATTTGTTGTTCAGAAACTCTATAACCGATTTAAAGTTTATTTGTGCAGCAGCATCGCCAATAAAATCTTTACCAACTTCAGCAAATTTTAAAGCTTCATCATCAGTAACTGCAATATTTCCAGAGGTTTGATATACTACGTGTACATCATGTCCTTGTTTTATCAATTTTGAAAAAGTACCTCCCATTGATATTACGTCATCATCTGGGTGCGGACTAAAAAGAATGACTCTTTTTTGAGACGGATTGGCTCTTTCCGGACGATGAGAATCATCAGTATTTGGTTTTCCACCAGGCCATCCTGTAATAGTATGCTGCAATACGTTGAACATATTAATATTCAAATCATAAGCAGAACCTTCCTGTGCCAATAGATCCGACATCCCGTTATTGTTATAATCACGGTCTGTTAGTTTTAATATAGACTGTTTTGTTTTTTGGCATAACCAAACAATCGCTTTGCTTTTTAATTCATGATTCCAGATACACTCTCCTACCAACCAAGGCGTTTTGAAACGCGTTAATTCAGAAGCAGCAGACTGATCTAAAACGAAAGTGGCATTTGAATGATTTTGTAAAAATGTAGCCGGAACTTCAGAACTAATATCACCCTGAATCGTTCTTTTGATGATATCGGCTTTGTTTTGTCCCCAAGCCATTAATACAATTCTTTTTGATCGCATGATGGTAGAAACTCCCATGGTAATGGCTCTTTTAGGAACATTATCAATACCATTAAAATCAGATGAGGCATCTACTCTTGTTATGTGATCCAGTGTAATAATACGGGTACCTGAATTGATGTGTGATCCCGGTTCGTTGAAACCTACGTGACCTGTACGACCAATTCCTAATAATTGAAAATCAAGACCTCCTGCGTTTTTAATATTCATTTCGTAGTCAATGCAATACTGATTTAGTTCATCAATAGCGATTGTACCATCCGGAATATTAACATTATCAGGATTAATATCAATATGATTAAAAAGATGCTGGTGCATGAAATAGTGATAACTCTGGTTATTCTCTTTATTCATCGGATAATATTCATCCAGATTAAAAGTGATAACGTTGCTAAAACTTAAACCCTCTTCTCTGTGCATTCTAACCAATTCCTCATATACTTTAATAGGAGAAGAACCTGTTGCTAAACCTAGTACACAAGATTTTCCTTTTTCTTGTTTAGATCTAATTAACTGAGCGATTTCCTGCGCCACAATTACTGAAGCCTCTGCCGAATTTTTGAAGATTTCGTTGTGTATTTTTTCGAATCTTGTTTCTTCAAATTTTCCTGCACTTTTATAGCTAATATCAGGTTTTATTTCTAAAGCACTTTTCATTTGTTTCTTTTTATAGTAATTACCACATTGGTTTTAGAAATGGCATAAGTAATTTGCATTACTTATACCATTTACTAACCAAACTTATATTCTCTTTTTTTTTTTACTTTTTCTTAGAAGTTTGCTTTGTTAACATCCCACCAAAGTCTGGTAGCTCCGTTATCTGGTCCTCCTAATACTGCAACACCAGACTCAACTCCTTTAGGGTTGTTTGCTACTTCATTAGCAGAGAAAGGCAATCTTCTAACTCCTAATTCAGTGCTGATTACACCACCACTTTTGTTGTTTGTGATTCTGAATAATTTTGGATATCCGGTTCTTCTGAACTCAGACCATGCTTCCTGTCCATCAGGATAAGTAGCAATCCATTTTTGAGTAATAATTTTTTCAAGGTTAACCTCTTTGTCAGTTCCCCAAGCAACCGTAACTTTACTTACAGCAGCAGCATTGTTAGCAGCGTTTATAGGATCAACATAGTTTTTAGGCATTTTAGTGTTATCAGCTAAATAAGCATCAGCACCTGCTACACCATTTTGTTCAAATGAAGCTTTAATACCAGACTCATATAAACTTTGTGCAGTTCCGCCCATGTTCCATCCTCTTAATGCTCCTTCAGCTCTTAAGAAATAAACCTCAGCTGTTGACATCCAGGTAACTTCTCCAGTTTTTGTTCTGTCACCTGTTTGCGAAAATGCAGCATAAGTAGATGGTGTTGGATATACAATACCTGTTCTAACTCCTTTTATTTCACCTGGAACAATTGTAGAAGGATTCCAGTATTTAGCTAAACGCGGGTCGCCATAACCTCCTAAGATAGATTCCATATCAGCTCCCATGAACAATCCTCCCCAAGCATGGCTCATTACATCAATTACATTCAAATCTAATGGAGATTTGATTTTCATAACATCTGCATTTGTACTAAGCACACCATAAGTCTGGTTAACTGCTTTTTCAGCTTCTGTTTTAGCTAAAGAAGGATTAACTTTAGAAACACGCATTGCCAGTCTTAAACGTAAAGAGTTTGCATATTTAACCCATTGAGAATAACTACCAGCACAAGAAGACTGATCTGTTTGAGTAAATTTAGACTCCTCTTTTGCAGCAATTCTCGCACTCAAATCTGTAACAGCAAAGTCTAGATCTTTAAACATTTGTGTGTAGATTTCTTCCTGAGAATCATAAGTAGCTAAACCTTCAGCTCCAAATTTAGAATATACAGCTGGTCCGTACATATCTGTAATTCTTTGCATGGTAGCAACTTTGATAATCAAAGACCAGGCATAAAACTGATCGTATTTACCCTCAGCTCTTTGCTTAACTTTATGAAGATTTGCAATAATATTTACATAAGCATCATCCCAGGCATATCCATTCCAACCCGCATTTAATGCGTAGTTATGATTGTTTACCCCTCCAAATTCATTTGGAGTCGTCATATATCCTGACCAGCCATCTGCCTGCAAACTTTGTTGCAATTGATATTGCCAGGTAACATCAGAAATATACAATCTTGTAAATGCAGGCTTAATTAAACTTTTAATGTTATTAAAATTTTGTTCTAAATCAGCTGTAGTTGCCCCAACCTGATTTTGATTTAACTCCTCGAAATTATCTGTACAACTTACAGCTGCAAGTAAAGAGAAGCAAATTGCTGTTCTTTTTATTTTATTTAGTGTCATGATTGTAAGTTTAGAATGTTAAGTTTAAATTAAGACCAATACTTCTTGTTGATGGCATTCCGAACACATCAACACCTTGTAAACCTTCACCAGTACTTAAAGCTACGTTTGGATCGAATGGCGCATCTTTATAAATAAAGAATAAGTTTCTTGCTATTAACGAAAGACTAGCTGATTGTACGAATGGTAATGTTTTTTTATTAAAAGTATAACCTATCGAAATCTCTCTAACATTTACATTAGTTGCATCATATACATATTCTCCTGTTACTCCATTTCTACCAGAGTTATTGCTGTAGTAAGTAAATGGATCTTGCGAAGTTACCGCAGTACCATCACTAGCCTTTACACCATTAAGCTGAACACTTCCAGCATTTCTGGCATCACCAGTAGCTTTAGAAACTCCATTAAAGTCATTGATTGCCTGAGTTAAGCTTAAAACTTCACCTCCAAAACGGCCATCAATTAAGATATTAGCAGTAAAGGCTCCAAATTTGAACGTATTTGACCAACCTAACATAAAATCAGGATTTGCGTTACCTACTTCTTCCCAATCTGTTCTTTGAATTGTTCCATCATCATTAACTAATACTCTTCCCTGAGCATCTTTTTTAAAGTTAATACCTTCAATTACTCCAAAAGGTCTTCCTTCAACTAATGAAAATCTATAGTTGTTTGATCCTGGATCAGTCAAAACAATTCTTCCGTTTGCACTTTCAGCTGGAATATCATTTACTTTACTCTTATTTTGAGAATAGTTAATTCTTGATTCCCATTTGAATTTATCAGTTTTAACTATATCAGCAAATAAAACAACCTCAAAACCATTGTTTGAAATACTTCCTGCATTGATACCATAAAAAGTATATCCATTAGCATTTGTAGATTCAGCAGGAATTTGAATAAATTGGTTTTTAGTTTCTGAGTTATAATAGGAAACCTCAAAACCTAATCTGTTATTAAACATTCTCCATTCAGTACCTAATTCAAATTCAGATTTTAATTCCGGTTTTAAATCGGTACCTGGTTTTGGACCAACTGTAGGATTAACAATGTTTCCTGCAACAATACTTGCAGTTGGGCTTGTAATAAAAGCAGAAATATCATTACCAACCTGTGCATAAGTAGCACGAACTTTACCAAAGCTAATAAAGTCTGGCATTGTAGTCATATCACTAAGAATTGCTGTTGCACCTACAGAAGGATAAAAGAAACTTGGGCTATCCGTATTTACTAAAGTAGAAGACCAGTCATTTCTTGCAGCAAGATCTAAGAATAAATAATTTTTATAACCAAATGTTGTAGCAGCAAATACAGATTGTACTTCTCTGGCAGCACCAGTCTGAACGTTTCCGTTATTGTTTACGAAGTTACCTAATGTAAAAATGTTATCATAAACAAGACCTCCACCAATTCCTGAGTCTAATGTTAGACCAGTAGCTCTAGAACTGTTGATACTTGTTCCAAGTGTTCCATTAAATGAAAAATCTTCATTAATATCTGTATTAAACAAAGCAATTAAATCTGCATAGTTTTGAGTTCCAACTATGTTTGAGTTAATATATCTACCTGTTGGATGCACTAAAGAAGTAGCAGAACCAGCATACATTTCTTTCTCAAAAGTACTTTCAGTTCTATTATAACTATATCTTGAAGTTAAATGAAACCACTCAGCAATTTTATAATCTAAAGCAATTGCTCCATTGAAAAAAGTATTTGTATCAAGAGATTTTTGCTTGTTGATTTGCCAGTATGGATTTTCATTACTTTCGTTTACAGCAGCAAATCCAGGGTAGTTTTGTGTCATCATGTTTGTTACAGGATCAAAAACTTCATACGTTTTTAAATCATTTAAACTAAAAGATCTTGGATGAGAGAAAACACCGCTTATTGGGTTAAAATACAAACCATTTACTGGTCTGTTATTGATTTTTTGAGTTACATAATTTCCTGTAACAGCTACACTTAATTTATCATCAAAGAATTTACTTGTCTGACGAACACCAAAGTTATGCTTCATAATTTCATTTCCTGGCATGATACCCGTACCGTTAGTATTAGCATACGTTAAACTTGTACTAGCACCATCTGTAGATTTAGAGAAAGACATAGAGGTAATTTGAGTAGTTCCTGTATTAAAGAAATCTTTAATTTCATCATCTCCATCTACTTTTTGTTTTGCTCCCCAAGATCTTGGATCACCCACATTAGAAGCATAATCAGATTGGAATTCTGGTAAATAAGCAGCAGAATCAAAAGTAGTAACAGAGTTTACATTAAATGATTCAACACCTACTTTTCCTTTTTTAGAAGAAAGTAAAATTACACCATTAGCTCCCTGGCTACCATATAATACAGAAGCAGCAGCACCTTTAAGAACTGTCATTCCTTCGTAATCATCCGGGTTAATCAACGATACTACATCTCCACCGTCTTTGTTACCTCCGGCAAGATCTCCAAATGTTCCGTTTGGCTGACCTGAACCTGCATTATACAACGGAATACCATCGATAACATACAAAGGCTGGTTATTAGTAAATGATGAATTACCACGAATCACTACTTTTGTAGATCCACCAGCACCTGATGAACTCTTAGTAACGGCAACACCCGCAATTTTACCTGCAACTGTGTTCACAAGGTTGGCATCTTTTACACGAGTTAACTCTTCTCCTTTAAGCTCTTGTGCAGCATAAGTCAAAGATTTTCTTGTTTTCTTGATACCTAATGAAGTTACTACAACTTCATTTAATGAATTTGAAGATGCCTGAACCATTTTAACATTTATTGTAGTAGCATCTCCTACAACGATGTTTTGTGTTTCCAAACCTACATACGTAAAAACTAAGGTTTGTCCTTTTTGTGCATCTACAGCAAATACACCATCAAAATCGGTAACTGTACCTTTCTGACCTCCCTGTACAGCAACAGATGCCCCTGGTAACGGCATCCCATCAGAATCTGTAATCACACCTTTGATACTTTTTACCTGAGCAAGCGAAACTTGCGCTGTAAAAACAATCATAAAGATTAAGAAAATTTTTTTCATGTTTATTTATTTTTGTTAGTTATGATGTAAATTTATTCTTAACGTATTGTTAAAAAAAATAAATTATACAAACTGTCATAAACTTTAAACAAACGACATAAAACTTTCAATAATACGTTTTGCGAAAACGTTTTCACTTTAATGTATTATAACATTACTGAGGTTTTACTAGAATTTTATTTAAGAAATCAGTAGTTTCATTGTAAATACTGTTACCACTAGCTTATCCTTTATATAATGAAGCCTTTAGTTAAAAATTAAGATTCTTTTAAGGGTTTCAAGACTTCTATATTCCGTTAAAAATTTTCTTCTTTTAAAAAAAACAAACTATTCAAAAAGGTTTTTGGGCTTCAATTAGTACTATAACATTATCCATACCTATTTGAAACTTCATTTATGAGGTTCTAAACCCCGTTAGATAGGTTCCAAACTCCGTCAGACAGGTTCCGAACCCCGTTAGACAGGTTATCTACCAGGTCTAACCCGGTTCTGAACCTATCTGACCCGGTCCCGAACCTGTCTGGATAGGTTCTAAGGTCCGTTCGATAGGTTCCGAACCTATCCGGACCTGGTCTGGAACCTATCTGGATAGGTTCCGAACCTATCTAGCGGGGTTCCGAACCTATCCCAACCCGGTCTGGAACCTATCCAGCGGGGTTTGGAACCTGTCTAGCGGGGTTCGGAACCTGTCTGACGGAGTTTGGAACCTATCTGGAGGGGTTACGAACCTATCGGACGGAGTTTGGAACCTGTCGGGATAGGCCTTTCGCCTATCCAACTTAATCTGAAACCGGTATAGGATAGGCGCAAGGCCTATCTCCACAATAATGATGGGGATTGATTGATGTATTAGATTTGAAAAAATAAAAAAAACCTTTTGAGAATAAATCTCAAAAGGCTTCTAGAATATAACAACAACAAATAAATACTTATTCTTACCCGGTGCTGTGCTTTAATTCATCTTAATTTCCACACATCCCCGAAGTTTTATATCCTAATGCATTGTATTTTTTATGAATAACATCTAATAACGAATATTGATCAAAGGTGTCTTGTGCAATTTCCCAAATCATGATGCCTCCACTAGTCTCAGATGCTAAAATAACTTTCTGTTCGATAGTCGGTCTTCCGTTATAATAAATTTTGCCTAACTCATCTTTGTCTGCAAACTGCGTACCTGCTGCTACCATTTGAGCATAGGTTGCACTGGTTACCTCGGCATTGGTAAAATTATATCCGTAAAAAGGTACCCCCAGAGTGAGTTTGTCCTTGGCAACACCTTGTAGTTTTCCCCAAAAATCGATACCTTCTTTGGCAAACTCAAACGAACTGTGCTGACCCGGTTTATCTGGCGACCATGGTCCTGTACTATCATAGGCCATAATGTTTATAAAATCGAAAGCATTTAAAGCTGCCGTGGATATGTTTACAAATCGGGTATTATTAGGCAGAGCCGATGTAATGAGCAAGTTTTTGCTTTTTAAACTTTCTTTTAGTTCCAAAACAAATCCGCTGTAACCACTTGTTACGGCATCCCATTCCAGATCGACATCTACACCATCTAATTGATGAAGTTCTACAAATTGTACAATCTTCTTAATAAATTCAGGGCGGTTTTCAGGCGTATCAATAAGGTTGGACCAATTGGCCGCTACTTCTGATGAAATTACTCCACCAGCAACCGAAATACAAATTTTGATACTAGGATTTACAGTTCGGACATATTTAATCAGGGGATCAATATTTTTGTCTATTACTAAATTTCCCTGTGCATCCGGATTGGCAAATGCCAGATTAAGATGCGTGAGTTTGCAAAACTGCAGCGACTGCATTTTATCAAAATTGTGTGTCGCTAAATAGCCTACCACTCTCGCTGTTTTGGTAATAGGTTTTTCAGGATCTAAATCCTTTTGTCCTGAACAGCTTGTAAAAAAAGAACTTACCAAAAAAAGGATGCCTAATAAGGCTTTATTTTTAATCATAATTGCGAATTTAAACGGTTGTTTTCATTTTAATTAAGGTTAAAACAATACCCTATTAGACATAACTTTCTTTTTAAGATTATATTAGTTTACATCCCACCAAACTTTTCCATTCCAGTCATTTGTTCCGCCTAGTCTCGCTACAGCATCTAAATAATTGGCTTCATTTTTCTGCATCTCATCATTAGGGTAATACAAACGGGTAGGTGTTTTGCCTCCATTTCCATTATCAGGATTGGTTATAGGTAATAAATGAGGGTATCCTGTTCTTCTCCAGTTAGAATACGCTTCGATACTATTGAATAAATAAGTAACCCAGATTTGAGTTCCTATTTGTTCCATTTCGGTTCCAGCTACTAAGGGGTTAGCATTTACGTAAGTATCAATACTTGCCTGACTTGCCGGAGCTGCACCATAAATTTCTAATTGTTTGACACCAGCTTCTACTCCTTTTTTATAATAGTCAGCTGCTGATCCTGAAACCCAGCCTCTGAAAGCTGCTTCTGCCAATAACAATTGTGTTTCTGAATAACTCACGTGCAAAAATGGAGTTGTTCTTAGTTTTAAATAAGGCTGAATACCTGAAGCAGCATTAGAGCCTCCCGGAATATCCCATCTAAAAGTTCCCGGACGAATTCCTTCGTATAATTTTTCGCCAGGCGCTACAGGCCCCCAATTTACACTTCCCATTTTTGGCGTAGCAATCATGGTTAGTCTAGGGTCGCCATTATCTCTTAAATAGTCAATCAGTAATGAACTAAAATGATCTCCATGCTCATCAGATATATAACCATAAGACAATCCATTTCCTCTAAAATCAAGGGTAGCCGGATTATCATTAAAAGGAAAATCCAAATGACGCATAATACAGTTGTCTGCATTGCTTTCGAAAACACCATTTTGTAAAGCTGCTTTTGCTTGTTTTTCAGCTTCAGCAGGAGTTACCTCAGATATTCTCATTGCCAGACGCAAGCGCAGGGTATTGGCTAATTTTTTCCATTTAGATACATCTCCATTATAAAACAAATCTCCTTTTATTGCTCCACCATTAGCATTTAACTGCGCATAAGCTTCCTGCAATTCGCTAAAAAAGGCAGCGTAAATATCTTGTTGTTTATCATACTTAGGCGTTATAATTCCTTTAGAAAAAGCCATACCAGCTTCAGAATACGGAACATCACCATAAATATCTGTTAAACGATGTGCGATCATTACGCGCATAATTTTAGCCACTGCATTCATATTTACAGCTGTCTCATCACCGCTTGTTTTATCAATAATATCGACAACACTTTTTATTTCGTTAGCATACGCGTTACGCCATAAAGCTGTTGCATATTCATCTACTCTCTTAAACTTGCTGCCATATTCTGTTACAGCCCATGATCCGGAATAATGCTGCACAAAACCACCTGCATATATCAGGTTTGTTCTATGCTGATAATATCCGTCACCAGACAAACACAATTGTGTAAAGGTAAGCTGACCCGCTGGGTTAGGAGATAACGCTACCGGATCTTTTACCAGTTCGTCAAAGTTTTCTGTACAGCCTACTACTGTAAATACAGCAAGTGTGGCTATTATTATATTTTTAATTTTCATGATTTACTTTTTTAGAATGTAACTTTAATATTAAAACCATACGACTGTCTGAATGGTAAAGAGCCATACTCAAAACCTTGTCCGTTTCCTGATGTGTACATCGATTCCGGATCAATGTTTGGTAAATCCTTATTGAATGTCAATAAATTTCTGGCAAATGCAGATAAGTAGATCGAATTTACTTTTGAACCTGCAAAAACACTCTTAGGCAAGGTATATCCTAAACTTACTTCTCTTAGTTTTACATAAGAAGCATCATAAATAAAAGGAGCCGGTGTATTACGAGATACATCATCCCAATACGTTTGAGGATCTACAGGAGTGGTATTTTTTTCGTAAACAGGACTATCAGCAGTACCAGTATTTACAACACCATTTGCAATATAACCCGCAGTTGGTACCCATGTTCCCGGATTAAAATCAGGATCAGCTGCTGCCGCCGCTGCTCTTGCTGCATTATATTCATCTCTTCCTTCTGTAGTAACATCAAGAAGTCCTTTTCCTGCTGCAACCGAGTTGGTCATCGAATATACATCCATACCAAACTTCATATCCAATAAGAACTGAAGTGTGATGCCTTTATACGAAAATCTGTTGGTTAGACCTGCTGCCCAATCCGGTACGCCTTTTCCTAATTCTACTTTGTTTTCTGTATAAGTTGGAAGACCATTGGCTCCGATAATCACTTCTCCAGAAGGCGTTTTTAGAAAATCTTTACCAATAATAGTTCCGTATTGTCCGCCTACCTGAGCCACAATTGCGGCACCAGCCCAACGAGCCTCAGAAATATTATAGGTATTAATATTTGGATGTAATGAAACAATTGTGTTTTTGTTTTTAGAAAAGTTCAAGTCAACTCCCCATTCAAAATCCTTCGTTTTAATTGGCGTACCAGATAAAAATACCTCAATACCTTCGTTACGCAATTTACCAGCATTTACAGAAAGAAACTCATATCCTGATGTTGCCGAAGAAGCTAAATCAAGCGTCTGATCAGCCGTATCTTCACGATACACAGTAATATCTGCTTTTAATCTGTTATTGAAGAAAGCTGTTTCCAGACCAAACTCCACTCCCGTTTTCGATTGATATGTAAGGTTAGGATTTGGCGCTGCTGAATTTTTGATATTCACAACACTCTGACCGTCGTAAGCTGAATAAGTCGTATAGTTTAGCGCATTTTTATACGCTCCCGGAGAGTTCGAAACCTGTGCCCAGGAAGCTCTTAACTTACCATAAGTAAAGACATCACTTTTAATTTCTAAAGCATCAGAGAATATAAAACCTGTTGATGCAGCAGGATAAAAGGCCGATTCATCAGCACCGTATATCACACTAAACCAGTCATTTCTACCTGTAAACTCAGCATATAAATATCCTTTATAATCAAACTTAGCAGAACCGTAAATAGAATTTGTTCGTGTTTTTGTTTCAGATGGCGGGTTTATGGTCTGAGTCGAGAAATTACTAATATATTCTGTCCCTGGCTCAATAATATTGGTTCCAAAACTAGAATTTTGTGATCTTCTAAAATCTCTTCGGCCAGTTCCTAAAATTCCGGAGAAACTAAAATCTGTAGCCAGTTTAATATCACTAATAGTAGCAATGATATCTGTATTCATTTCAGAAACCGTAATATCATCCAATCCAAGGTATCCGTTATCTCTTCCTGGCCATGTACTTCCGGCTACCATAAAATCTTTAGAACCAAAAGTATAAGTATCAAGACCCGTTCTAAAAGTTACTCCCAGCCATCTTTTAAGCTGATAGGTTCCGGCAACATTACCCATAAAACGATTTTTCTTAGAAGAGTTATGGTTTGCATTTACCGTTAAATAAGGATTTAACTGATAAATATTATTGTTCCATTTATAAATTTCTCCTGTATCTTCATTTTGATAATGCTGCAGCCACGCCTGATCGATGTTAGGAGCCAGACCCGTTAACGAATAGCCTACGTTATTTGGCGAATCTCCTAAACCTGGTCTGTTTTGCGTATTTTCGACCATGTAATTGATGTTAGCATCTAAAGTAAATTTCTCTGATTTTAAAGTGGCACTTAAACTGGCATCGTTTCTTTCTAAACCTGAATTAGGAATAACATCCTCATTCTTCATATTGTTAAAACCAAAACGTACATAAACATTCTCACTACCTCCTGAAAGCGAAATTCCGTTAGTTAGTGTCGTTCCTGTTTTGAAGAAATCCTGAATATTATTATCCACTTTAGCATAAGGTTTCATTGAGCCGTCAAATATTATAACCTCCTGCCCTACTGATTCTGAAAATTTAGGTCCCCAGGCACTAGTCGTATAGCCATATATTTCGCTAGGTGCTTTTAAAGGATCCGGCAAAAGACCATGCGATCCTGAACCATATTCCGATTGAAAATCATCGTATTTTGCATTTACTCTGTCAAAGCTCACACCACTGGTAAGCTCAACTTGCAATTTTCCTTTACTCCCTTTTTTGGTAGTAATCAAGATTACACCATTTAAGGCTCGTGAACCGTATAAAGCGGATGCTGCAGCACCTTTTAATACAGACAAGCTTTCGATATTGTTGGGGTTAATACTGGAAATACCATCTCCACTATCTCTTCCGTCAAACCATTTACTTGCTGCAGCACTATCATTAGACAAACCTGTATTATCAATAGGAACACCATCTACAATATATAGCGGCTGATTATTCTCGCCTATACTTGAAATACCTCTAATAATAACCCTTGCACTTCCACCGACACCCGTGGCAGGAATCGAAACATCAACACCGGCAATTTTTCCGGAAAGCGCAGTAGCAACATTCGTTGTAATGACTTTATTTAATTGATCTCCTTTGATATCCTGAACTGCGTATCCCAGTTCTTTCTTTTGTCTTTTGATACCCAATGCGGTAACAACAACTTCATCTAAATTTTGTGCATCGGCTAAAAGCACAACATTTATTAAAGGTGAATCTGAAACAGGTACCATTTTTGTTTGCGTTCCGATATACGAAAACACAACTACTTCTCCTTTTGAAGCTTCAATGGAATACTTCCCGTCATAATCACTCTGACTTGCCTTGTTCGTTCCCTGAACGAGAATACTTACTCCTGGTAGCGGAAATCCTTTTTCATCCGTTACCAGACCTTTAATTGTTTTCGTTTGCGCGAAGGTGGTAGTCGCTACTAGAAAAACAACAAAGATTAACATAAAATTTTTCATTTTTTTCATGGTTTTGTTGGTTAAGCGATAAAATTATTGTTAATTTTAACATAAATAAAACTAATTATACAAACAACTTAAAACCTTAAACAAACGACACGAAACATTCAATAAAGCGTTACACGAAAACGTTCTCTAACAAGAATAATAATAAGTTTAGCAGATTTCTTAAAATTTTATTCAAAAAAATTGTGTTTTTAGTGGTAAAATGTTTAAAGTTGCATAATAAATCACCAATTGAGTTACAATACCATAAATCACAACAATTAAGTTGAGCGAAATCCAAAAATTAAAATTTGATATCAAGCTTCAAAACCACATTTGGTTTTGGGGAAGCTATTTCACTCTCAATTTTTTAAGATGGGGCGCTTACTTTAATGATTACCCTTATTCTTTCAAATCGAACTTAATTGAGTTTTCATTACACATTCCTTTAGTCTATTTCAATCTATTTGTTTTAGTTCCACGTTATGTCTTAAAACAGAAATACATTACCTATACCTTTTCCTTATTAGTAAGCTTGTTTGGAGTTTATTTATTAAAAACGGCACTCACCTATGTAATCATTTCCGAAAATATCTGGCCTGAAGCCAATAGAGAATACCATCCATTTGATATCAATCATATTTTAGCGGTTTGTATAGGTGAATTGTATGTTTTGGCGATGGCATCCTCAGTTTATCTGACATTGACCTGGTTACGGGAACGCGAAAGAAACCGATCGTTGCGCGAAAATCAGTTTAAAATCAAATTAAAATATCTGGAGAATCAGATACAGCCGCATTTTTTCTTTAATACTTTAAACAACTTATATGCGTTGTCATTAGAATCTTCAAACAAGGTTCCGGATGTAATCATAAAATTATCACGATTGATGGAGTATGTATTGTATGATGTAAAATCGACAAAATTTGTTCCTTTAATAAAAGAGATTGAATACATTCAGAATTATATCGAGATAGAAAAGCTTCGTTTTGAAAATGTTGAAGTTGCTGTAAATCTCGAATCGAATATTGAAGAAGTAAAGGTTCCGCCACTCATATTTATTTCATTAGTCGAAAATGCCTTTAAGCACGGCGGTCTGAACAATCAGAACCTGAAAATCAAAATCAATTGCAAAGTTATCAACAACCAGACGCTGGACTTTGAAATCATCAATAACTTTGTAATTTCGCAAAATGTAAAGAATAAGGGCGGTATTGGACTAATCAATACCAAGAAAAGATTAAAATTGATCTATAAAAACAATTTCGATTTAAAGTATAAAACTAAGTTCAATTACTATATAATTCGTTTGCAAATACCACTTTATAATGAAGATTAAATGCCTTTTGGTCGATGATGAACCTTTAGCTATCAAAGTTCTACAAAATTATTTGACAAATTTTGGAGACTTTGAAGTTATTGGAACTTTTTACAATCCGTTAGAAGCCTTAGATTTCATAAATTCAACTCCGGTAGATGTAGTCTTTCTGGATATCAACATGCCCATGATGACCGGTTTTGAATTAATAAGTTTAATCGAAAACAAAACCAAAGTAGTTATCACAACCGCCTTTAGAGAATTTGCTGCCGAAAGTTATGATTTAGATGTTTTGGATTATCTGGTTAAACCAATTCCGCTTCCGAGGTTCATAAAATGTATCAATAAAATTACTACCGAATTCAATTTAAAGAACAACATCAAGGTTGAAAACGCTAAAGGAGACTCACATATCTTCATTAAGGTTGATAAAAAAATGATGAAAATAAACATGGAAGAAATCCTGTTTGTCGAAGGCATGAAAGAATACATAAAAGTTGTAACTCCCGATAAAACCTATATCACGCACAAATCATTAACCTCATTATCAGAAGAATTACCTACGGAGCGCTTCATCCGAATTCATAAATCGTATGTAATCGCTCTGGATAAAGTAAAATCTATCGAAGGAAATCGTATTCAGATTTCTTCTTATACAATTCCAATTGGTCGAAATTACAGCAAAGAAGTAAAAAATAAAATTTTAGAATAGTTTACATTTTAATACCCTTAAAATTAACACTTTGTTGAATAAATTGTGTTGTTGGTTTAAATTTAACATTATTTGTGGCTTTTTATTTTTTTTTGATAATTGTAACAAATATATTTACGGTCTTCAAAAAACAATAAAATTAAAAAATTAACCTAATCACAATTATGAGTTCAGAAAATGTACAAACCAAATGGGGACAATTTATCTCATTGATAATAGTCTTCTTCTTTTGGGGTTTTGTTGGTTCAGCCAATGACATCCTGATTCCAGTATTCAAAAAAGTATTTACTTTATCGCAAGTACAATCACAATTAGTAGCCTGGGCGTTTTACGCTGCTTACTTTGTAGGGTCAATAATTTTCTTTATAGTATCATTAAAAGTAGATGTTTTACAAAAATTCGGATACAAAAAAACACTTTCAGCAGGATTAGTCCTTTCAGCAGTTGGTTCATTTTTATTCGTTCCTGCCGCAACAATGGAAAGTTTCCCATTCTTCCTAACCGCTTTATTTACGGTAGGATTAGGATTCTCAATTCAGCAAATCGTAGCAAATCCCTTAGCTATTAAAATGGGAAGCCCTGTAACAGGAGCACACCGTTTGACACTAGCTGGTGGAATAAACTCTTTCGGAACTACAATTGGAGCGATCTTGCTTGGAATTGCTCTTTTCGGAATGGGAGACGATAAAAAAACATCCCTTTCATTAGAAGACATCAAATTACCATTTATTATTCTAGGTCTTGCCTTTATTATTGTGGCAGTCTTCATGAATTTTTCTAAAATTGAAGATCCTGAAAAAGAGGAAGTTGTTGTAAAAGTAGCACACGAAAAATTCAATATCTTCGATTATCCTCAATTATACTTGGGAATGTTAGGTATCTTTATCTATGTTGGAACAGAGGTTACCATCATCAGTAATTTACCGGCACTATTGCATACAGCTGAATTTGGAAATGTACTAGAAGACGCTATCGCTCCTTTTATCGCATTATACTGGGGAAGTTTAATGATTGGTCGTTGGAATGGTGGAGTAAACGTTTTCAACACTTCAACTTTAGTAAACACAGCATTAAAATTCATCGTTCCTGCATTAGCTTTTGGAGTAATCATTGGAGCTAACATCTTTGCTGCACATGATGTTTCTGGATTTTACATCTACCCTATCTGGATTTTAATCTTTATTGCAGTAAGTTTTATTGGCGGAAAAGATGCTGGAAAAACATTAATGCTTTTCGGAATTTCAGGTTTACTTATGATGTTGGCCGGATTGGTTTGCCCTGATACTGAAATTGCTAAATTCTTCTTTATCTCTGGAGGTTTATTCTTATCGATCATGTGGCCATCTATCTTTGATTTGGCTATCGCAGGATTAGGAAAAAACACTGGAAAAGCGTCATCTTTCTTAATTATGATGATTCTTGGAGGAGGAGTTATTCCTTTGGTTCAGGGAAGTATTTGTGATTTTGATATCACTAGCCCAGAAGGAATTTTCGGTATCACCTGGACACACTTCTCATACATTGTTCCACTTTTAGGTTTTGCTTATTTAGGATTCTATGGTTACTACTGTCCAAAAATATTAAAAAGACAAGGCATCACGCATATCACAAGCGAAGGCGGAGGTCACTAAATCTTTGTAAAAAAAATCCAACTTTTAAATTCCAAATTCCAATAATTAATAAAATTGGAATTTGGAATTTTTTTATTGGATTTTTTTTAAATTTTACTTCGCAGTATAAATATTATTCAAATTCTTCTTGAAAATTTCCTGGCTTTTTGCGGTCAAAGGATATACGACATCTTTATCAGCATGCACAATTACTTTTACAATATGCAATTCTAAGAGTGCTTTTGGATCTTTAATTTTTATCGTGCAGGCTCCATCAAAATAGCCGTCTTCTTCAATTATCTTTTTAGCTTCTAACACTGTTCCGTCGCTTAAAACTGCAGAAATAGTCATGGTATTATTTAATGTTTTCGAATAAAATCCATCCATAACCAGCATCAGTCGATAACTATTTTTCAGCTCAGGACCTTTAAACTCATGGCGCGTGATATTATATCGCAAACCTTTGGCCAGAGTTTGAAATTTAACCGTACAATCCAATTCAAAACTAGCTACATCACCAGCTTCGTTAACTTCTTTTAGAATTTTGGCTTGCGCATTTGCAGTTAAACCAGCCACCAAAAACGTCAACATTACAAGTATTTTTTTCATAAGTTAGGTATTATTTAGTACCTAAAAATATAAAAAAAATCGCCATGTTTACCAAGAAACATGACGATTTAAATATTATTTAAGGACTCTATTATTTATTACCCTTCTCGAAATCAGCCACAAACTGCGCCAATCCAATGTCTGTTAACGGGTGTTTCAACAATCCTGCAATTGCAGAAAGTGGTCCTGTCATAACATCTGCACCAATTTTAGCACAGTTTACAATGTGCATAGTGTGACGTACAGAAGCTGCCAAAATTTGAGTTTCATAACCGTAGTTATCATAAATTAGTCTAATTTCCTCGATTAATGCTAATCCATCAGTCGAAACATCGTCTAAACGACCAATAAATGGCGAAACATAAGTAGCTCCAGCCTTAGCCGCTAATAAAGCCTGACCTGCAGAGAAAACCAAAGTTACGTTAGTTTTAATTCCTTTATCCGAAAAATATTTTGCAGCCATTACACCTTCTTTAGTCATCGGCAATTTTACCACGATTTGATCGTGCAATTCAGCCAATTCCTCTCCTTCTTTGATCATTCCATCATAATCCAGCGCATTCACCTCAGCACTTACATCCCCTTCAACAAGATTGCAAATGTCCACATAATGCTTCAGGATATTGTTTTTTCCAGTGATTCCTTCTTTCGCCATCAATGACGGATTTGTAGTTACACCATCCAAAACACCTAAAGCTTGTGCTTCTTTAATCTGAGCTAAATTTGCTGTGTCAATAAAAAATTTCATAATTATATTTATTTAATTGTGTTCTATAATCTTGTTTTGAGCGTGCCCCAAGGGTCGGGTCTTCCGCTGTATCTTTTATTTTTTTAAAGAAAAAAAATAAAAGGATGCCGCTTCACCCCCTCACGCAAACTCCGTGTAAAATTACGAAATGAATGCTAATATCAATTATAATTTCAAAACTCAATTCATAAATTATGTTTAAAATTGAGATTTATAAAAAATAATCAATCAAAACTCAAACGCAAACTTGTCATTCAGCAGGAATCTCTACTCGCAGTGATTTGCATTTGCTGAGATTCTTACAGAATGACAAACTATGTCGAAAAAAAATACGCAATAAAAACGCAATCTTGTCATTCAGCAGGAATCTCTACGCGCAGTGATTTACGCTTGCTAAGATTTCTTCGGAATAACAAATTGGAATCTAAATTTTATAATGATTCATTAACATCTTTTCATACACTTTATCCGGAAGCGCACGTTTTAAAACAATCGAAAACTTCTGCATAAAAGCCCCAACTTTATAATGAACATTTGGTTTCTTTTGCTGCATGATTTTATACACTGCTTCCGCCATTTCATTAGGATTACTTCCTGCATCAACATGGTCGTTCATCGTTGCTAAAGTTTCTCCATACACTTTTTCGTAAGCCGAACCCTGAATAACAGGCGCATGAAAACGTCCCGAAGCAATATTGGTAGCAAAATCGCCTGGTGCTACATTGGTAATTTCAACACCAAATTGTTTTACTTCCATTCGCAAAGCCTCAGTAATCAATTCCAAGGCTCCTTTTGATGCCGAATAAACACTTCTGTAAGGCAATCCCATATAACCTGCAATCGAAGTAATATTGATAATCAAACCTGATTTTTGCTCACGCATTTGTGGCAAAACGGCTTTCATCACCTCAATCGGTCCAAAGAAATTGGTTTCAAAATTATTTTTGATTTCAACCATCGGAATTTCCTCCAAAGGTCCTGTAATTCCAACACCTGCATTATTAATAACGACATCTAATCGTCCAGAAATTTCAATAATTTTAGCTACCGCCAACCGAATCGATTCTGCATTTCGAACATCCAGAGCAATCAACGGAAAAATAGAATTTAGTACTTTTTCAGGATTTCTGCTTGTTCCGTAAACCACGAAACCTTTTTTATGCAAAAATTCTCCAATAGATTTTCCGATCCCTGAAGATCCTCCGGTAATTAAAACGACTTTATTCATTTTAGGTTAGATGTTATAAGTTAAATGTGAGATGTCATTTGAATTTTTATGAGAGATGTTTATCAAGTTTTGCCTTTTACATCTAACTAAAAACATTTAACTCCCAAAAGGGTAAAAATAAAAAAATCCTCCCGAAGGAAGACTACTTTTGTATTAATTCTGAAAAGAATTTCGATAAAATAAAAAATGGCAAGCGACCTACATCGCACCGCTCAACCACGTACCCTTGCTATGTTCCCATCCTGGGGGAGTCTGCAGGAGCTGGTCGTGTAGGACTTGCCGGTGCAAATATACAATCTTTTTATATTTGTGCAAGTGCTTTGTTGCTATAAAAATATCTCCGTATATTCGAACATTAAAATTTTAAACTATGAAAAATTATAACTTTCTAGCTGTCATTTTATTAGGAATAACAATAGCGAGCTGTGGAGATAAAAATAAAGCTGAAAATTCTATATTTACTATCAATGATTCGGCTTTTCCGGCTCATTTTTTGCCAAATCAAGCCGTTTCAATCGGAATTTTGAACCCAAAATCGAAAGAAATTGATAGCATCGCCTACTTTGTAAATGATAAAAGAGTAGGTGCTGTAAATGGAATCGCTCCAATTAAATTCGAATTAAAAGATCAAAAATTAGGATACCAATACTTAAAAGCGACCGCTTATTTTGGTTCAGATTCATCAGACGCAACTAAAAGAATCGAATTGGTTTCAAACGTTGAACCTAAATTATTAAAGTATAAAATTATAAATACCTTTCCACACGACACAAATTCTTTTAACGAAGGTTTGGAGTTTTATAAAGATACTTTATACGAAAGTACCGGACAAAACGGCACTTCTTACATTAGAAAATACGATTACAAAACGGGTAAAATTTTCAAACAAGTTGACTTAGACAAACAATATTTTGGAGAAGGAATTACTATTGTTGATGGAAAACTGTACCAACTGACCTGGCAGGAAAAAAAAGGTTTTATTTATGATGCTAAAACTTTAAAACTTAAAAAAACCTTTAAATACGATAAAGATATCGAGGGTTGGGGAATGACAAATGACGGAAAATTTATTTACCGCTCTGACGGAACAGAGAAAATCTGGAAAATGGATCCTACAACTCAAAAATTGGTTGACTACATCAATGTGTATTCCGGAACTTCAAAAATTAAAGCGATTAACGAGCTGGAATTAATCAACGGAAAATTCTATGTAAACGTTTGGCAAAAGGACGCAATTGCAGTGGTAAATCCATTCTCAGGAGCTGTTGAAGGAATTCTGGACATGTCCGGTTTACGTAAATTTCTGAATGTAAAACCAGAAGATGTTCTAAACGGAATCGCGTACAACCCTAAAACAAAAACAATTTTTGTAACAGGTAAAAACTGGAATAAAATGTTTGAAATCACAGTTTCGGAATAAAACATTAAATTCCAATCTCAAACACAAATTGCACAGATTTTCACGAATTCACTAGTGTTAATTTGTGCAATTTGTGTTTTATATAAATATCAAATCATGACTACATTAATTACAAACATAAAAGAATTGCTACAGGTTCGGGAAACTTCTATTGCTAAGGTTTCCGGAGCCGAAATGGCTATTCTTCCAACCATAAAAAATGCTTTTTTACTAATAAAAGACAATCTTATCGAAGATTTTGGTTCGATGGAAAATCTCCATGAAATAAAGGCCGATAAAGTAATTGATGCGACAGGAAAAATCATTTTGCCATCCTGGTGCGACAGCCACACGCATATTGTGTATGCAGGCAATCGCGAGCAGGAATTTGTAGATAGAATCAACGGATTTACGTATGAAGAAATCGCCAATCGCGGTGGCGGCATCTTAAATTCGGCTAAAAAACTGAACGAAACTTCGGAAGAAGAAATTTACGAGCAATCTAAAGTTCGCTTAGAAGAAGTAATGCGTTTAGGAACTGGAGCTGTCGAAATAAAATCAGGTTACGGATTAACCATCGAAGGCGAATTGAAAATGCTTCGCGTTATAAAAAAACTAGCAGAAAACTATCCGATTGCTATAAAAGCTACTTTTTTAGGGGCTCATGCTTTCCCGCTGCATTACAAGGAAAACAAAGCTGGTTATATTGAAGAAATTATCACTAAAATGCTGCCAGAAATCGTTCAAAACAAACTAGCGGATTATATAGATGTTTTTTGTGAAACTGGTTATTTTTCTGTCGAAGAAACAGAGCAAATTATGCAGGCTGGAATTGATTTCGGCTTAAAGCCAAAAATTCACGTGAATCAATTCAATTCTATTGGCGGAATTCAGTCTGGCGTTACATTTAAAGCGCTTTCTGTCGATCATCTCGAAATTATGAACCCAGAAGACATCGAAGCTTTAAAAGGCTCTGAAACGATGCCGGTAGCTTTACCTTCCTGTTCGTATTTTTTAAGCATTCCCTACACGCCAGCGCGCGACATGATAAAAGCAGGATTACCATTAGCATTAGCCACTGATTTTAACCCTGGCTCTACTCCATCAGGAAATATGAATTTTGTAGTAGCTACAGCCTGTATCAAAATGAAAATGACTCCCGAAGAAGCCATCAATGCCGCCACCATAAACGGTGCTTATGCTATGGGACTTTCTGAAACCCACGGAAGCATTACTAAAGGTAAAAAAGCCAATTTTATAATTACAAAACCTATTTCATCCTACTATCAGATTCCTTATGCTTTTGGCAGTAATCTGATTGAAAGTGTTTTTATAGAAGGTAAAATTTTAATATAAAAAAAAGAGGAATTTTTAAGTTCCTCTTTTTTTATGCTACTTTCTAAAAGTCTTATCTTAAAGAAAAACTTGTTTTAGAAACCAATTCTTCATTATCAAAAACATTGATAAAATAAGTTCCTTTAGCAAAATCTTTTCCAATTAAATCTTCAGAAACATTTACAGTTTTGTTTTCGTATTGTACTGTAGTTTTAAAACTATAAGTCAACGTGTTATCTCCAAAAGTCTCTGTTTTTTTGTCGCCTAATACGTTGTTTTTACTGTCGATAACCTGTACATAATAGGTTTTGTCTCCAGACTTAGCAATTTGGTTTTCAGCAATTGTAAAACTTACTTTCAAAACATCAGCACGGCTTGCTTTGTCTGTTTCTACTTGTTTTCCTGAACCTTTTACTTTGTAAGCAATAGTTTTTGTGTTTAAAACAGATAATTTAGCACCTTTTTCAACTGTTTTAGCCAACTCTTCGTTTTGACCTACTAATACTTCATTGTATTTTTTAGATTCTCCTAAAACTACAATAGTACTGTCTCTCTGAACTGTTAAAACACCATTTTGTTTTTTCAATTCGTCATTTTCAGCAACTAAAGTTTTCATTTTAGCCTGCATTCCCTGAACCTGAGATCTATATTTCGAAACATCTCCTTTAGACTTATTCAAATCATCCATCAATTTTACAACTCTGTCTCTTTCCTGAATTAATTCATCAGACATTGAAGTATTTTCTGCAATCGCTGCATCATAAGTTGACTTTAATTCCTGTAAATCTTTCATAACAGATTCTTTCTCTGTTAAAGTTGTGGTAAGCTCAGTTTTAACTACATCTGTATCAGACGAAAGTTTAAAAATATACACTAAACTACCAATAAGTAGGACTGCTAAAACGGCAATAATCGCCTTTAGACTTGAATTGTTTGAACTGTTGTTTGTTTGGTTTTCCATATTTAAATAATTTTCTTTAAAACAAATTTAAGAATTAATATAAGCTTATAACGTAAGTTACCACAATTATATTATTTTTGGAAAATAAATTTTTTTAATGGAAAAATTAATTCCTTTTACCGTAAATGATTTGGCCAAGGTTACCAATCATAGAAGTGGTGAACTTAAATTTGGAGAAAAAATGATTACTGTTCCCAAGGGAGCAGATCTCATTCAATTCCTGAAAAATTCAGAAGCTAAATATGTTCTTCTGGGAATTCCTGAGGATATTGGTATTCGGGCCAATTACGGAAGACCTGGTGCAGCTTCGGCTTGGGAAAGTGCCATTAAAAGTATTGCAAACATTCAGCACAATCGTTTTTGCAAAGGCAGCCAGATTATTGTTTTAGGACAGATTAATGTAAAAGACGAAATGCGCGATGTTGAAAACCTAGATTTTAATGACATTGATGACCGTTCGAAATTAAGTCAGCTGGTTGAAAAAATCGACAAAGAAGTTTCGCACATCCTTTTCAATATTATAAAAGCCGGAAAAACGCCTATTATCATTGGCGGAGGCCATAATAACGCATACGGAAATATAAAAGGTTCGGCTCTTGCCAAAGGAAAACCTATAAACGCTATTAATTTTGATGCCCATTCAGATTTCAGAATCCTGGAAGGCCGTCATAGCGGAAACGGTTTTTCCTATGCTTATGAAGAAGGTTTTTTAAAGAAATACTTCATTTTTGGATTACATGAAAACTATACGTCTAAAAGTGTACTGGATATCATCAAAAAAATAGAAGACCGCGTACGCTATAATACGTATGACAGTGTCAATATCCGCAAGGAAAAGGATTTTAACAAAGAAATGGTTTCGGCCTTAGAATTTATCAAATCTGATTCTTTTGGTATCGAAATTGATCTGGATGCCATTCCTAATATTGCCAGTAGTGCCATGACTATCAGTGGCTTTTCGGTTGAGCAATTACGTCAGTTTGTTTCGTTTTTTGGCCAAAACAGGAACGCCACGTATCTGCACATTTGCGAAGGAGCTCCAGATTTAGACGATTCTCCAAACAATCACTTAATTGGTAAATTAATTGGCTATTTGGTAACCGATTTCATCAAAGCCAATTTCGAAAAAGAGTAATTTCCCGATGGATTATATCCTGTAAATTAGCTCTTTTGCTAAATAAAATAATATTCACCTAACCGATTACCCGAATAAACCTATCTTTGCACAGCATTTTAGTACTTAAAACTAAAATATTAATACCTAAGATATGTTATTCGAAGATTTATCACTTTCAAAAAGTATACAAAAAGCCGTATTTGAAGAAGGCTACCTAAATCCCACTCCTATTCAGGAACAATCTATTCCTATCGTTTTGGCAGGAAGAGACTTAATTGGTTGTGCGCAAACAGGTACCGGAAAAACTGCTGCTTTTGCCATCCCAATCATACATCAGTTACACCGCATTGTAGGCTCATCAAAAAAAGCAAAAGTCATTAGAGCTTTGGTCGTTACGCCTACAAGAGAATTAGCGGTTCAAATTGGCCAAAGTTTCGAGACTTATGCTAAATATACCAACCTTACCCAATTAACTATTTTTGGTGGTGTATCTCAAAATCCGCAAGTAGATACCTTAAAAAACGGCGTTGACATCCTGGTAGCGACTCCTGGTCGTTTATTAGATTTACACAAACAAGGTTTTTTAGATCTGGATCATCTGCATACTTTGGTTTTAGATGAAGCGGATCAAATGCTGGACATGGGATTTGTAAATGATGTAAAAAAAATAGTAAAACTGACGCCTAAAAACAGACAAACTTTGTTTTTCTCGGCAACGATGCCAATTGCAATTCGCGAATTAGCCGAAATGTTTTTGACAGATCCTGAAACAGTAACCGTTTCACCCGTTTCTTCTACAGCCGAAAATGTGGAACAACGTGTTTATTTTGTTGAAAAAACTGAAAAACGCAATTTACTTTATCATTTAATAAAAAATGAAGATTTATCGAATGTATTGGTTTTCTCCAGAACCAAACATGGCGCAGATAATGTCGTAAAAGCACTTCGTAAAAAAGATATTCCGGCCGAAGCCATTCATGGAGATAAATCGCAAAATGCAAGACAGCGTGTTCTGGATGCTTTCAAGAATAAAGAAGTGGGCGTTTTGGTTGCAACCGATATTGCAGCCAGAGGAATTGACATTGACCAATTGCCTTTTGTAATCAATTTTGATTTACCAAATATTCCAGAAACCTACGTGCACCGAATTGGTAGAACGGGACGTGCAGGAAATGGCGGAATTGCAATTTCTTTTTGCAGTAAAGATGAACATGGGTACTGGAAAGATATTCAGAAATTGATAAAAGTTGATGTTAAAACCATCACGGATCATCCGTATCAATGGCATGCCGGAAGCCCGGAAGCAACAACGGCTGAAAAACCTAAAAATTCAAACCGAAGCGGTGGTGCTCACAAATCGAGAAAATCTAATGCTTCTAAACAAAATAAAAAACGCTGGTACTAACCAGCGTTTTTCGATTCTACTATTAAGCAATTAATAATTTTAAATAATTTTACAGGCTCAAATGGCTTAATAATAATATCATTTATTCCTGAAGAAATAGCCTCATCTGTAATCTCATCTTTATCAAAAGCAGTAAGTGCAACAATAGGCGTTGTAATTCCTTTTGAACGAATTTTTTTTGTGGTTTCAAATCCGTTAAGTAAAGGCATGTTGATATCCATTAAAATAATATCAAAACTTTCGTTGTCTAAAATCTCCAGGGCAGCATAACCATCATCAACGACTTCACAGATATAATTATTTTTTTCTATAATCTTTTTAGTTACAATCTGATTGATTCTGTTATCCTCAACGACCAAAATTTTAAAAATCTGATTGGAAGTCAAATCAACCTGAATTTCATTGATAAGACTTTTTGTTTTTTCAGGATCATATTCAAAAGCGATTGTAAATGTAAAAGAAGTTCCTTCGCCTAGATTACTTTTCAAGGTTATAGAACTGCCAAAGAGTCCTAATAATCTTTTTACAATAGTCAAACCCAATCCAGTACCCTGATAATCCTCTTCTTTGCGTCCAACCTGAACAAATTTTTCAAAAATTTTATTCTGATCATCAATTGCAATTCCAACTCCGTTATCTTTAATATTAAATTCAATGAAGTGATTTTTCCCTTCGACTTTCATTAAATTAGCAACTACTAATACTTCTCCGTTTTTAGTAAATTTTAATGCATTGCTAATCAGATTCATTAAAATTTGAGCCAGACGCAATTTATCTCCAATCAGATATTCCGGAATATCTGAGTCGATATTGACGGAAATTCTGTTGTTATTTTTCTGAGATAAAAACGAAAGTGAATTTTTTATCATATTAATCTCATCAGAAATATTAAATGTCAAGCTTTCTAGTACCACCTTATTTTCTTCAATTTTATTAATTTGCAAAATATCATTTACTAAAGATAATAAATAACGGGCAGAAAATTTTAAAGAACTCAAATGCTGACTTTGCGCCAACTCTTTATGTTCTTCTAATAACATATTCGTAATACCTACAACACCATACAGCGGTGTGCGTAATTCGTGGCTAATGGTAGAAATAAATTGTGTTTTAAGCACAGAGGCTTGTTCTGCGAGTTCTTTTGCCTTTAAAAGCTCTATATTGTTTTTTTTCTTGAAGCCAATATTTTTAATCAAAGTAATGATGAGCAACAATAAAATAAATGAAATAACAATAAACAATAAAACGATTATTCTTGATTTTTTCAGAATTTGATATTGCGAATTTTTTTCATTTTCAATTTTATCAATTTGCCTTTTATAATCCTCAAGCTCCAGATTGAAACCTACAATTGAAGCCTTCTTAATTTTATCTTCATTATACAATTCTTCCATAATTTTATTGTAGGAAGATAAATTTTCATAGGCTTCTTTGTGCTTTCCTATTTTATTCAGAAACTTTGAATATTCTATATGCGCATACGACAAATCTGATTTTTCATTTTCATCATTGGCATATTTAATTGCTTTTAAAAAATAATCATTTGCTTTCTCATTATTGCCTTTGTATCCATAGTACATTCCATTCAAAAAATTCAAAGCAACATCCGTTGACTTGTCTTTAAATCCGTTTTGATGTTTATTTATGTAACGCAAATAAGGAAGTCCTTCTTCAAAATTTCCAATTTCAAAATAAGACCAGGTAATATTAAGGTTTGTAATTAAAGCTTCCTCAGTAAAGGGTAAATTACTACTATATTTAAGAGACTCTTTGTAATAGCTAATTCCTTTTTGGTACAGTTTTTTTTCGAAAAAATACAGGTTGCCTAAATTATTCGCAACCATTATTTTCAAACCTATATTATTCGATTTTTCGCCATAAAATAATGCTTTATTGTAAAAGAAAATAGCTTTATCAAACTCACCTAAATCATTATAATTAATACCGATAACATTATAATTTCTGGAGATTAAAGTATCGTTTTTGATATCGAAGGCATAACGCAAAGCAAGTCTTGATTTTTCTAATGATTTCTCGTAATTATATTCATAAAGATACTGACAAGCTTCGCGTGTTAATTTGTCAATTT
Organism: Flavobacterium hydrocarbonoxydans; assembly: GCF_009789235.1. GTDB lineage: Bacteria > Bacteroidota > Bacteroidia > Flavobacteriales > Flavobacteriaceae > Flavobacterium > Flavobacterium hydrocarbonoxydans. The sequence continues at coordinate 604,674 of NZ_WSTB01000001.1, forward strand.
TTGCTGCGCTGATTGTATCTTCCTGAGCAATAGAATCAAAACAAAAAACATTCAGTACAATCAAAAAGCAAATAATTATTCGAAATTGAGGCATAATTGGGGTTCTTTATTCAAATATACATTATTATGTAGCAAAATAATAACTTGATTTTAATAATACCATTTTGACACAATCAGTTTACGGGGTAGAAATTATTTAAAATATAAAAAAGAATATTCACTCTAATTGAAAACCCAATTTAGACAAGTTATTTAGAAACAGAATCAAAAAAATAAATTTTGTCTAAAATAAATATAAAAAAAAATCATTCAGACAGGATTCAGCATAAATATTAAAAAATTGTTTTTTCTGATAAAATAATTACTTTTTTATGAGAATAACTGAAAATTAAATTTAACTTTAACAAAGATTTACAGACACAAGCCCCAAGTGTTTTATTTAGATTGGAGCATTAAACCTAAATTATTATGTTAGACAACTTTTTAAAATTCGCAGCAACAGAAAAATTGACAAAAGCACAACAAAAAACAATCAAAGGTGGTGATTCTCCAGAGGAAGAAGAAGGAAGAAAAGGAAAAGTAGCTGCTAAAGCTACAGATAATTAAAGTTACTATGTTGTAATTTCTACAACATAAAGCTTTCTTTAAAAAATAACAAAACCGTAATAAGTTCAACTCATTACGGTTTTTTTATTGATAAATATTAATCGTTTTTAAGATTCCTCCATAGTCTGAAGTTCATTATTATCTTCCCATTGCCCCACCACTGAGGTAGCTAAAGCATTCCCTAAAACATTGGTCGCACTACGGAACATATCGCAAAAATGGTCTATTGGCAAGATTAAAGCAATTCCTTCAACCGGAATATCAAACATACCACAAGTAGCAGCAACTACTACCAAACTTGCTCTGGGTACACCCGCAATACCTTTACTGGTTAACATCAAAACCAAAAGCATGACCATTTGCGTTCCTAAATCAAGATGAACTCCATACGCCTGTGCGATAAAAATACTCGCAAAAGTCATGTACATCATACTTCCGTCAAGGTTAAAAGAATAACCAAGCGGCAACATAAACGAAACGATTCTGTCTTTTACACCAAACTCTTCTAATTGCTCTGTAAGCTTAGGAAAAACCGCCTCGCTGCTTGTGGTTCCAAAAGCAATTACTAATGGCCCAACAATACGTTTCAGCAATTCGTTCATTCTTCCTTTAAGGAAAATATATCCAACCACTACCAAAATAACCCATAAAGAGCTAATTCCGATAAGGAAAGAACCAAAAAACTTGAAATAGGTAATCGCTAATTCCTGAAAATCTCTCACGGCAAAAACGCCAGCAATAGCTCCAAATACCCCGATTGGAGCAAAGTTCATCACATAATTTACCATTTTAAGAACAATATGAGACGATTTATCAAGTGCATTGATAACGGGTTTTACCGTATCTCCTAAAGAAGCCGCTGCTAACCCAAAAAAGATGGAGAAAATAACAATTTGTAAAATTTCATTGGTTGCCATTGCTTCGAATAAACTTTTAGGAACAATATGTTCTACAAAGTTTTCGAATGAAATAGATTGTGTTTTAGCCGTTACTTCTGAAGCCGTAGCCAAATCGACATGACCTAATTTTAAACCCACTCCCGGCTCTAAAATATTTACATAAAATAAACCAATTAATAATGAAATAAAAGAAGCTGTAAAAAACCATCCCAGCGCTTTACCACCAATTCTTCCTACTGCTTTTATATCGCCCAGTTTTGCAATTCCAACTACCAGAGTTGTAAAAACTAAAGGCGAAATAATCATTTGTACCAATCTGATAAAGATGGTGGCCAGCATTTTGATTTTGGCACTAAAAGATTGCGCTGCCTCAGGCGAAATCGAGTTGTGTAAAATGATGCCTAAAATAGCACCCAGAATCATGGCAATTAAAATCTGCCCTGTTAATCCTGAAAAAAATGATTTTTTTTTGGTTTCTGTAACTTGCATTAACTTAGTTTTTGTTTAGTATTAAAATTAAGACCCTCACTGCCTTAACCTCGTTTAGTAGGTTTTGTTGATTAAATAAAAATCAGCCAAAACTATCGCTGCCATTGCTTCTACAATGGGTACAGCGCGAGGAACAACACATGGATCATGACGCCCTTTTCCTGTCATTGGCGTAATGTTTCCTTTATTATCTAATGAATCCTGCGTTTGCATAATAGTTGCAACTGGCTTGAAGGCTACTCTAAAATAAATATCCATTCCGTTGCTGATTCCTCCCTGAATTCCTCCGGAAAGATTGGTTTTTGTAGTTCCATCCGGATTGTACAAATCGTTGTGCTGGCTACCTTTCATTTCAGAACCTGAAAATCCGCTTCCGTATTCAAAACCTTTTACGGCATTTATAGAAAGCATTGCTTTTCCTAATTCGGCGTGTAATTTATCAAAAACAGGTTCTCCTAAACCTACAGGAACATTCTGAATTACGCATGAAACCACACCTCCAACAGTATCGCCCTGTTTGCGGATATCACGAATATATTCTTCCATAACCGCTGCCGATTTTTCATCCGGACAACGAACAGGATTACTTTCTATTTTAGAAAAATCCAATTCCTGATAAGGTGTATCCAAATGAATTGGTCCTACAGAAGAAACGTAAGCATTAATTTTTATTTCGGGCAACATTTGCTTTGCAATAGCTCCTGCCACTACTCTGCTTGCTGTTTCGCGCGCAGAACTTCTTCCGCCACCGCGATAATCTCTAAAACCATATTTTTGATCATACACATAATCCGCATGACTTGGTCTGTAATTGTCTTTTATATGCGAGTAATCATCCGATTTTTGGTTGGTATTCGGAATAATAAACCCAATTGGTGTTCCAGTAGTTTTTCCTTCAAAAATTCCTGATAAAAACTGAACTGCGTCCGGTTCTTTTCGTTGGGTAACAATTGCAGATTGTCCTGGTTTTCTGCGTGACATTTCAAACTCAATTGCTTCCAAATCAAGTTGTATTCCTGATGGACAGCCATCTATAATTCCGCCTAAAGCTTCACCGTGAGACTCTCCAAATGTGGTTATTTTATATAGTGTTCCGTAGCTATTTCCTGCCATTTTAATAGTTTTGAACAAATATATGTTTTATGACTTAAACTAAAAAATTAAAAGTTGTGATAATGACTTAAACCTCAATTTGAATTCCGTTACATTTTATTAAAACAGAAACACATTTCATAACTATTTGGTAAAACCGGAATCAATTGATTATCGTTAATTTGGTAAACTTCAAATTACGAAAAATTGAAAAAAAGAAATGTCGAACTGGTCATTATTTCGGATGTCCATTTAGGAACATACGGCAGTCACGCCAAAGAACTAAACAACTATCTTTCAAGCATTAAAGCAAAAACTTTAGTTTTAAACGGAGACATTATCGATGCCTGGCAATTTAGAAAATCATACTTTCCAAAATCGCATTTAAAAGTTATTCAGCGCATTATCGGAATGGCTTCTAAAGGAACAAAAGTCTATTATATTACCGGAAATCACGACGAAATTCTTCGAAAATTCAGCGATATGAATATGGGAAATTTTGCTTTGGTTGATAAATTAGTTTTAGAATTAGACGATAAAAAAGCCTGGATTTTTCACGGAGATGTTTTTGATGCTTCCGTACAACACTCCAAATGGATTGCAAAACTGGGCGGCTTAGGATACGATTATTTAATTTTGACAAACCGTTTCGCAAATTGGTGTTTATCAAAATTAGGGAGAGAACCTTACTCTTTTTCTAAAAAAATAAAAGCCAGCGTAAAAAAAGCGGTTAAATTTATTTCGGATTTTGAAACTACTGCTACCGATTTGGCAATCGAGAAAAATTATGATTATGTTATTTGTGGGCATATTCACGAACCAAAAATCATTCAAAAAGAAAACAAACACGGCTCTACTTTATATCTAAATTCCGGAGACTGGATCGAAAACCTGACGGCTTTAGAATACCATAAAAAGCGTTGGAAACTCGCATCCTACTCGGATATGAACTTCACTGAAGAAGAAAATCTTTTTGAAATGGAAGATATTTTAACTTCGCAATTAATCACCTCAATTCTAAAGGAAAAGTAATCTTTTAATACTGAACCACTTACTTGTTTATTATCTCATAATCACCGGAATTTGGGATTCTATTAACAATAAGTGTGAATTATATAACAATTTTCCGCAATTTTATACGTTTGATTTTAACACTAATTGTAAATTTGAATTAAAATTTAATCAACTTATGAAAAAAATTATTTTATCTGCCCTTATGCTATTAGGATTAGCATTTACGGCACAATCTCAGGAAATAGCTAAAAATGCCTTAGGTTTACGTTTAGGTAGTAACGACGGTTTTGGTGCCGAAGTTTCATACCAAAGAGGACTGTCAAAAAACAACCGTTTAGAGTTTGACTTAGGTTGGAGAGACAGTAATCATGTAGATGCAATAAAAGCAGTAGGTCTTTATCAATGGGTTTGGAACATTGACGAAGGATTCAACTGGTATGCGGGTGTTGGAGCTGGTTTAGCTGCATGGGATTATGACTATGATGGTCCTGGTTATCATGATGATCATAGCGGAACATACGTTTTTGCAGCAGGTGATATTGGTATAGAATATGGTTTCAAAAATGTGCCAATTTTACTGTCATTAGATGCTAGACCTGAAATTGGTTCAGGCTATTATGACGATGACAACTTTGGTTTCGACGTAGGATTTGGAGTAAAATTCAAATTCTAAAAATAAAGTAAAAAATAATTGTAGAGAAATTCCCGTCGTTTTGAACGACGGGATTTTTTTTGCTTCAAACTTTTTGTTATTTTTTTAACCGCAAAGGGCGCAAGGTTTTTTCTTTTTGCTTTCTACAAAACGCAAAGTTCGCAAAGCTTTGTCTTTTTCAAGAAAAACTTTGCGAACCCAACTTTAATTTATTTTAGCCACAGATTTATAGGATTCGAAGGATTATAAAACATAAATTAATGACCCTTACAAAGAAAATTTGCCCTTTTTATGATCAATCTAAAATCTGCTGAATCTGCGTGAAACTAATTTACTTTTCTTTAATCATTGCGTCTTTTGCGGTCAAATAAAACGATTACTTAACAATAATCTCTTTCTTCGAATTTACTTTTACAACCGTATAAGGATACGTAATCACCTGCATAGTCATAGCATCCTGAGCCGGACTGAATTCTTTTACCGTAATAATGATATTCTTATCGGTTTCTTCTACTTTTTCAACTCCTATCGAATAGCCACCGGTGCTTTTTTCGCCCATATTCAAAATTACATAATTGGATTTTTTAATATCATCCTGCTTCATTTTATCCTTTAACAACGGATCGTTCTGAAGCATCACAATTTCATTTGGCTCACTCAAAATTTCGAAAAAACGAATATTTCCACCGCCATCAGTCTGGGTAGTTAAAATTTCATACAACTTATCAGAACCCGCATCTGCAGATTTACCAGCCCCGCAGGACATCAAAACAAAAATTGCTACAACCGAAATTACTTTTTTCATCTCTACTTTTTATAAATTAATGTTTCTCATGTTTATAATCGTCAATAGCTCTTTCGTACAACGCTTCATATTTAGGCAGGATATTTTTAATATCAAACTTACTGGCCACTTCCAGCGCATTTGCCTTAAACTGATTTAGGACAGTATCATCTTTCAGAATTTTAATCGCATTTTCAGCCATTTCTTCCACATTCCCTACATTACTCAAATAACCGGAGAAACCATCAAAATTCACTTCTGGCAAACCTCCTGAGTTACTCGAAATCACCGGAACACCACAAGCCATTGCCTCTAAAGCCGCCAATCCAAAACTTTCAGTCTCTGACGGTAGCAAAAACAAATCGGTCAAAAGCAAAATCTTATCAATTTCATGGCTGTTTCCAAAGAAAATTACTTTATCATAAATCCCCAATTCCTGACATAAAATCTCGGCTTTTTCTTTTTCAGGGCCATCACCCACCATCATCAATTTCGATGGAATTACTTTCTGCACATTATAGAAAATCTTAATAATATCCGGAATACGTTTTACCTTTCTAAAGTTACTGATGTGTGTAATAATACGCTCATTTTCCTTCGCCATCACATTACGATGACAAGGTGCCAGCGGATCTTTTTTCACCTTATCCAATTCGATAAAATTCGGAATCACCTTAATTTTATTCTTGATTTTGAATAATTTCAGCGTATCCTCTTTCAGACTCTGCGAAACCGAAGTCACATAATCCGATTTATTAATGCTAAAAGTCACCGCCGGCTTATAAAACGGATGATTCCCCACCAGCGTAATATCAGTCCCGTGCAAAGTCGTAATCATCGGAAGATTAATTCCTTCGTTCTTCAGCATTTGCTTCGCCATATACCCCGCGTAAGCATGCGGAATCGCGTAATGCACGTGCAAAACTTCAATTTTATAAAGCTTCACCATATCAACCAGTTTGCTGGACAAAGCCAACTCATACGGCTGATAATGAAACAACGGATATTCCGGAACGTTTACTTCGTGATAATGTACATTAGGGTTCAAAAGTGCCAGCCTCACCGGCTGACTATAGGTGATAAAGTGTATTTCGTGTCCGCGTCTGGCTAATTCAAGGCCTAATTCTGTAGCCACAACTCCACTACCTCCAAAAGTAGGATAACAAACTATTGCTATTTTCATGTAAAAAATTTAGTACTACGAAAGTACTCAAAAATAGCGTTTGATTGGAGTTTTGAAATGTTAGAATTTTCAGAAAATTACAGTTTTAATTTGCTGCCAAATGCAAAGCCTACAACTTTTTCATTTTTTAATTTTAGAAGCAGAAACCATTTATTTCCAAAAGAACGTCTGGTCCTGCTATCCGTTACAATCTTTTGTGCCGAACCCCGGCACAAAAGGATTTTCACTTCTATCAGGGCTAAATTAGAGGTTTTTTGTTTTCATAAGAAACTATTGCCCGAAACAAATCCACAGCGTTTGTCATTCCGTAGGAGTCCCTAAATGCAATGATTTACCCTTGCGGAGATTCCTCCGGAATGACAAACTAGCCGATAACTTTCTTATGAAAACGGATGCCCTAGCCCCGATAGAAGTGGAAATCCTTTTGTTTTTTTCTTTAAAAAACAAAAGATTGCAACGGATAGCGGGATTAGCTCCTGAAAAAAAGATTTGATTTTATCATAGAAATCGGAATAACAAAACAAACCGGAAACTTCAAACCTGAAACCTGAAACAAAATCAAACAACTCATTCCACAAAAAAAGGCATAAAACCTAAATTTCATGCCTTTCAAATATATTGATTTTTACCTTAGAAAAACCTGCTATGCCAGCTATCCGCAGCAGGAACTTCCCAGGATTCGTTGTATTCTTCTATATTGTTTACCAGATTATTAAAAACAATCGTATTCTCAGAAACCGATTTGTCTTTTACCATTTTCTTGAAATCAATTAATGGTTTGTGCGCAATATGTTCTCCGAGTTTAAAAGTGACGTTCATTTTGTCTAGTAAATCAACGTTATATTTTTTCTCTAAACTCTGGATAAATTCAACAGAACTATCGATTGAACAACCAGTAGCCGCTTGCACATCCTGATTTACAGCCAGAATAATAAAACGGTTGTATTTCAACTCGTATGAAGCTTCAAGACTTGTTCCGTGCGCAGCCCAACCCTCAATAAATGTTTTTAGGTCGGCTTCTATTTCAGAAAATTCTTCCTCAGAAAATTTTCTGTTCGATTGATAAATCCAAATTCTGGACTCACCAGGTAAATTTTCAAAAGGTACGTACATTTTTAATTTTAGATTTTAGATTGTTGATTTTAGATTTCTGAAAAGTTTCAAGTTTCAAAATTATTCTTTTTCTAAACTTCTCAATACTTTGAAATTTCTAAATTCTTTTGCTTTAGAATCAAATAACTCAATTTCAGTGTAACTTGCTTTTAACTTATCCTTTTTCTTCAATTCATCATTAGTTATCAAAGAGGCCGTGTCAAAATAATCTAATAAAAAAAGTGTATAATTTCTACCATTTTTATCCTTCAACTGTAATGATATAAATTGATCAACTTTAATATCGGTCACTTCGCCAGAAACAAAAATATCTTCTTCTACTTCTTCTTCATTACTTTGACTTTGCGAACTTTTTCCAATTTCCAAAATCATTGAGGGACAAAAAGACATCATTTTCATGGCTACATTTTCGCCAAGTTTTGTCATTCCTTCTTTATCTGAAAAGTTTATTTTTTCATTTTCCTTAAACTCTGCACTATGGGTTGTATAACTTTGAATCATACATAATCCAATCTCAGTTTTTAAATCCTGATCAGACAGATTAGAGAAATCACTTTTTTTAGTTTCTAAACAAGTACACGTCTCTTTAGCTAAAGTATCCAGTATATCCTGAGAAAACACAGGTGCATTAAATAATAAAATTAAGGCAAAAAATATTTTTCTCATATTACAAATCCTGTGCATTAGCGATAAGCTCCGCAATATCCATTACTTTTACCTGTCCTTCTTTCTCTTGGTGTTTGATTCCATCTGTTAGCATCGTATTGCAAAACGGGCAACCAGCTGCAATAATATCAGGCTGAACTTCCAAAGCATCTTCGGTACGCAATACGTTTACCTCTTTATTTCCTGGCTCAGCATCTTTAAACATTTGTGCTCCACCGGCTCCACAGCATAAACCATTGGCTTTAGAACGTTTCATTTCGACCAATTCAACATCCAATTTCTGAATCAAATCTCTTGGTGCTTCGTAAATTTTATTTGCTCTTCCTAAATAACAAGGATCGTGAAAAGTAATTTTCTTTCCTTTAAACTGACCTCCTTCAATACTTAATCTTCCATCATCAAGCAATGATTTTAAGAATTCGGTATGGTGAATAACTTCGTATTGACCTCCTAACTCAGGATATTCATTTTTTAAAGTATTAAAACAATGCGGACAAGCCGTCACAATTTTTTTAGCTTCATACGCATTCAAAACCTCGATATTCATCATGGCCTGCATCTGAAACAAAAATTCGTTTCCAGCTCGTTTTGCCGGATCTCCAGTACAGCTTTCCTCAGTACCTAAAACCGCAAAAGAAACATCTGTACGATTTAATATTCGTACAAAGGCTTTTGTAATTTTCTTTGCTCTATCATCAAAACTTCCAGCGCAACCTACCCAAAATAACACTTCTGGTTGTTTACCCTGAGCTAGCATTTCAGCCATTGTTGGCACTACTAAACTTTCTGACATTGTATTTTTGTTTAAAGTTTAAAGTTTCATGTATAACCTGAAACTTTAATTATGTGTTTTAACTATTTAATCGATTAAATCAATTAAACCATTTTAGTTCTCGTTTTTCCAGTTCAATCTGTCTTGTTGGCTGTATTGCCAAGGCGCTGCATTGTTTTCGATATTCGTCATCATAGCATTCAATGACATTGGCGCAGCACTTTGTTCCATAACCAAATAACGACGCATATCCATAATAATAGATAACGGACTGATATTTACAGGACATTCCTCAACACAAGCATTACATGATGTACAGGCCCACAATTCTTCTGGCGTAATATAATCGTTTAATAGTGTTTTGTTATCAGGCACAAAAACACCTTTATTGGCATCAATATTTTTACCTACTTCCTGCAAACGGTCTCTTGTATCCATCATAATTTTACGGGGAGACAATTTTTTACCTGTTTGATTGGCCGGACAAGAAGAAGTACAACGTCCGCATTCTGTACAGGTATAAGCATTTAATAACTGCACCCAATTAAGATCCTGAACATCGCTTGCACCAAATTTAGCAGGAGCAGCGTTTTCGTCAACAGGTGCTGCCGCAAAGGGATCAGCATTTGGATCCATCATCAATTTTACTTCTTTGGTAACCGACTCTAAATTATCAAATTGACCCTGAGGTTTCAAATTGGCAAAATAGGTATTAGGAAAAGCTAATAAAATATGTAAGTGTTTTGAGAAATATAAGTAGTTCATAAAAATCAAAATACCCACAATATGCAGCCACCAAAAAGCTTCAGAAAGCAACATTACCAATTCGTTTGACATTCCGTTGAAAACTGGCGCAATAAACTGGCTTATCGGGAAACTTCCTGCTTTATGAAAATGTGAGAATCCTCCAGGAACATTCTGCAAATGCAAATCAGAAGCATTCATCAACAAAAATAAAGTCATTAATACCATCTCAAAATACAAGATGTAATTCCCGTCACTTTTAGGAAAACCATTCAAATCAGAGTTTATAAAACGTTTCAGTCTTATAACATTTCTTCTAATCCAGAAAGCAATAACAGCCACTAAAACCAATATTGCTAATATTTCAAAAGATGCAATAAGAACATCATAAACCACTCCTAAATAAGGCGCAAAAACTCTATGTGTTCCGAACAAACCATCGATGATGATTTCTAGTAATTCAATATTTATAATAATAAAACCAACATATACTACGATATGAAGAATACCCGCCACGGGACGTTTTACCATTTTTGACTGCCCAAGAGCAATCATTGCCATGTTTTTCCAGCGTTCTTTTGGATTATCTTTTCTATCTACATCAACACCAAGATTGATGTTTCTGATGATTTTTTTTACGTTTGAAGCAAAAAAACCAAATCCTACTATAAGAAGTATAGCAAATAAAATATTATCTAAATAACTCATTCTTCTTATTTTTTATCTGTTGTATTAGCATTTTCTGGAGCAATATAAGGCTTTTCCTTTTTTCCAAAAACTGAAACATTTACATAACGAGTTGGATGAAGGCGAACATCCTGCAACAACAATTCTAACTCTTTAGATGTTTTAGCCAGGTTGTTATACAAAGCCTCATCATTCAATAGTTTTCCGGCTGTTCCTTTTCCTGAATTCAGATTAGTCATCAATACATCAACTTTTGCTAAAGTCTGATTCAGATTTTTAACTGTTTTTCCTAAATCAGCTTTGTTTAAAGAGTCTGAAATTTTAGAAAAGTTACCTGACATTTTATTTAAATTAGTAACAACTCCGTTGATTTGTGACTTATTAGTATCCAAAATAGTATTTATACTTCCTGAAGCTTTATGGAATTGCTCCATTGTCTGGCTCAATTCGGCCAAAGATTTTTTGATATCAGCCTGTGCTTTTTTATCTAAAACATTGTTTAATCCTGTTACCAGATTATCAATATTAACGAGCATTTTTTCTAATTTAGCCTGAATAGGTTCTAATTTGCCTCCTAAAGATTCTGTTAATCCTAATTTTACATCAGCAGCTAACATCTGTCCTTCTACAGCCAAATCTTCATCAGCCATATTAGGTATGATTGCAATTTGCTTACCTCCTATTAAACCCGGCGAATAAAGGGATGCCTGGCTGGTTTTAGAAATTGGAAAATCTGTTTTTAACTGAAGTTCGACTAACAACTTACCTGTTTTTTCATTGATAGTAATTTTACTTACTTTACCAATTACAAGTCCGTTTAAAGTAACTGGAGCCGATGAGGCTAAGTCCTGAACATTATCGTACTCAACATACAATATTTTATAATTTGTAAAAAGGTCTTTGCCTTTTAAAAAACCATAGCCCCAAATGAATAATAAAATTGAAGCGATGACTAAAATAGCCGTTTTAATTTCTCTTGTTAGTTTCAAAATTCTAAGTGTTTGTACAAAAATAATATAAATATCCGAACTTATATGTTTTATTTGATAGCGTCTTGAATGTTGATTTTCTCACCATCTTTGGTCGCAACTAAAAATGAGGCTCCATACCCTTTACTTTTAGCCTCTTGTAGATATTTTTGAGCGGTTTGGTAGTCTGAAGTTTCCTGATAAAAATATTTATAAATGTTATTTTCATACAACATTGTCACATTATTTAAACCTTTAAAATTTTTTGCCTCTAACGGAGTGTTTTTAATACTTGCTATAAGTTGTACTTTAAAAAAAGTTCCTTTTTTTACTGCTGGTGCAGCCTTTGGTTTTGCAGGTGTCGAAGTATCTTTTGCAGGTTTTACTTCTGCTACTTCCGGAGTACCTGAGCCAAAATACTCTCTTTTATAACTTAAAATAGCCTGAGCAATGGCTCTGGCAATTTCTTCCTGACCTTCTTCAGAATTTAGATATTCCCCTTCTGTTGGATTAGATATAAAACCGGTCTCAACCAAAACTCTGGGCATATACGCTTTATGCAAAACCATAAAACCAGCTTGTTTGACACCGCCCTGACGAAGTGTTTTTCCTAGTTTTCCAAAATTTTCTTCAATTTTACTTGCTAAAGAAATACTATTATCCAAGTATTCCTCCTGCATCAAATTCATACTAATTTGAGATTCCGGAGAATTTGGATCAAAACCATCGTATTTCTGTTTATAATCTTTTTCTAAGGTAATTACCGAGTTCTCATTTTTCGCCACCTCAAGATTCGATGCCGTTTTACTTAAACCCATTACATACGTTTCCGTTCCGTAAGCGGCTGTTTTTTTGTTTGCATTACAATGTATAGAAACAAAAATATTAGAATTGGCTCTGTTAGCAATATTGGCTCTTTCGACCAAATCGACAAAGACATCTGTTTTTCTGGTATAAATAACATTAACATTAGGATTTAACTCTAATATTTTTCCAACTTTCAATACTATCGCCAAAGCAATATTTTTTTCAATTCTTCCGCTGTAAACAGCACCAAAATCGTGATCACCATGTCCTGCATCTAAAGTTACTTTAAAAACATTGGCCTGACTAAATGCACAAAATGAAGTTATCGTTAGAAAAAAACTAAATAGTAGTCTAGTTTTGTTAAATATGTTCATAAATCTAAAAGTTAATTTTAATAAAATGCAACAGCTATAATTTTTATAATTGATTATTTTTGACAAAAAATTATATGTAAGTTTGACATGTCAAAAAACAAGCCATAATTTTACAAAAATAGCATTTAAACCTTTGCATACAAACTTATTTAATATCGTTTTAATATCATTTTTCCTAACTTTAGGATGTGGTAAATTATATTCTCAAGATATAACAACTAAAAAATCTTCCATACAAACTGTAAAACAAACAGATAAACCCGAAATTATTCCAATTGACACTACAAAAACGGATAGTGTTAAAACTGTAAAAGCGGTAATAGATTCTGTAAAAGTTGACAGTATTAAGCCTAAAAAAACATTTTTAGACGGAAAAGTAAAGTATCGCGCTAAAGATTATGCTAAAATTGATCAGAAAAAAAAACTGATTACTTTATATAATGAAGCCGAGTTATACTATAAAGATGTAGAATTAAAATCCGGAATCATTGTACTCAATTACGAAAATGATGAAGTTTACGCTGGTAGAATAAAAGATTCGGCAGGAGTTTTGACGCAATATCCAAACTTCAAACAAGGTTCAAGCGAGGTTCAGCCGGATTCGATTCGATTTAATTTTAAAACAAAAAAAGCTTTAATCTTTAATTCAAGAACAGAACAGGGCGAATTTAAAATCAAGGCTGCCATAACCAAAAAAGAGAATGACTCCGTTTACTTTTTAAAAGGAGCCCGTTTTACCACAGCTAAAGATATTGATGATCCGGAATATTATTTCCAGACAAATAAAGTAAAATTTGTACCTGGAAAAAAAGTAGTAACAGGAGTAACCAATATGGTTATTGCAGATGTTCCTACTCCACTGGCTTTGCCTTTTGCTTTTTTTCCGATGAGTAAAGAAGAAAGCGTTTCAGGAATTATCATACCTAGTTACAACGATTCGAATACCCGTGGATTTTCATTACAAAATATGGGGTATTATTTTGCTTTAAGCGAAAATTACGATCTTACTGTCCTCGGGGATTATTATACGAATGGTAGTTATGCCATGCGTTTTGAGTCTTCTTATGCTAAAAGATACAAATATCGGGGAAATGTGAATTTTCGTTTTGAAAATTTGATCAATAGTGAACGCGGTTACCCTGATTATTCGAAGCAAAACATCTACAATATCCAATGGTCACATTCGAGAGATACTAAATCGAATCCCAACTCTAATTTTTCTGCTTCTGTAAATATGGGTAGCAGTAAATATTTTAAGCAATCTATTAATCAGGCCAATATTGGTTCAAACTTAAACAACACATTAAGTTCCTCTATTTCATACAGTAAAACTTTTAATACTATTCCACAAGCGAGAATCGCCTTAACAGCAACACATTCTCAAAACACACAAACGGAGGAAATCAATATGACCTTACCATCCTTACAGGCTAGTATTGATCGTGTGTATCCTTTTGTTGGTAAAGATGGCGTAAAGAAAGGATTAATTAAAAACATCAATTTACAATATAATTTAAGTGGTAAAAATAGTTTTGTAACCAATGACTCCTTGTTTTTTAAACCTCAAATGTTTGATGATGCAAAAATTGGTATGCAACACAGTATCCCAATTAGTACCAACTTCAAATTATTCAAATATTTTAGTGCCAGTGCTTCTACAAACTATCAGGAAACCTGGGTTACTAAAACCATCGAAAAGAGTTACAATATAGATCAAAATAAAGTAATCGATAATACCGTAAATGGTTTTGATGCTTTTAGAACTTATAATTTCAGCTCTAGTTTGGGAACTACTATATATGGTACTTTTAAATTTGGTGAGGACAAAAAAATTCAAGCCATCAGACACGTCATGCGTCCTTCGGTTTCTTACTCTTACACACCAAGTTTCGAAAAATACTACGACACTTATGCCATAGACGCTTCCGGTACCACCATGAAAGATTATACCCGATTTGAAAACGGTATATATGGCGCACCTGGAAAAAGCAATTCTAACATTGTAGGATTTGATTTAAGCAACACTTTCGAAGCTAAAGTAAGAGACAGTGACAGTACTAAAACAGAGCCTAAAAAGATGATGTTACTAAACAATTTAAACTTTAGTACCAGTTATAATTTTGATGCTGATGGGGAAACAACTTTCGCATGGGAACCTGTTCGTGTAAGTGGTGGAACACAATTGTTTGACAACAAAATGAATGTAAACTTTGCCGCTACTCTAAATCCTTATGCTATAGACAATTCGGGTCAGCAAATAAATGTTTTTAATATTGATAATGGAGGAAGTCTTTTTAGAATGACAAGTGCTAATATGACTTTAAACTACTCGTTTTCAAGCAAAGGTGACGATAAAGAAAAAGAGAATACTCAAAGCGAACGAAACGGTGGGCGTAGTGATGATTTATTCGGAACCAATACCGACTTAAACGATACCCGAAACAGTCAGTTTGACGAAGATGACGGCGAAAATGTAATATCAGAGTTTTTTAAAGCTAAATTACCATGGGATATGACAATGGCGTATTCCCTAACTTATACTAATGCCAATCGCGAAAGAAAAATATCCGGAAACTCATTGATGATATCTGCTAATATGGATATCACCCCAAAATGGAAAGGTGGAGTTTCAACAGGTTATGACTTTGTTCAAAAAGGAGTTACTTTTACTCAACTGCGTTTTGAAAGAGATTTATTAAGCTGGAGAATGGCTTTTAACTGGACACCGCTAGGTGAATACTCCAACTGGAATTTCTTTATCGGAATCAAATCCGGAATTCTTAGCGACATCAAGTGGAACAAACGAAGCGCTACTAATAGATAAGAAGGTTCTTCTTTAAATCAGAAAACATAACAAAAATTAACCATTAAGAAAGTAAGCAAATAAAGGTTCCAATTTTTATCAAACTTACTTTCTTAATGGTTAATTTTAGTATCAAATTTAAATATTTCAAACATGAAAAAAATCATTTTTACCGAGAAAGCTCCCGCTCCTATAGGCCCTTATAACCAGGCTGTATTATCAGGAAACACACTTTATGCCTCAGGACAAATTGCTATTAATCCTGCAACAGGCGAATTGGTAACAGACAATATCAACGACGAAACACAACAAGTCATGCAAAATATAGCAGCTATTTTAGAGGCTGCTGATATGACTTTTGAAAACGTGGTAAAAGCAACGATATTCATTATGGATATGAATAATTTTGGTGCTATCAATACGGTTTACGGATCTTTTTTTAACGAAAAAACCGCTCCAGCTCGTGAAACGGTTCAAGTGGCTTGTTTGCCAAAAAATGTAAATGTTGAGATTTCTATAATTGCAGTGCAATAGCTTCTAATAATAATTGTGCCGTTGCTTCATTGGTTGCCAGCGGCACATTATGTACGTCGCAAACACGAATTAACATATTAATATCAGCTTCATGAGGATGACTTGATAATGGATCTTTAAAAAAGAATACCATTTTTGTAATCCCTTCCGCTACTCTTCCTGCAATTTGCGCATCACCACCTAAAGGTCCAGAAAGCATTCTTTGTGTTTTAAAACCCGCAGCTTCAGCTTTTCCTCCGGTTGTACCGGTACCAATAAGTTTTATTTTTTCATGATGTAAAATAGCTTCATTTTTAAGTAAAAAATCAATTAAATCTGCTTTTTTTCCATCATGTGCAATAATGGCAATTTCCATAAAACCTGAACTATTGGTTAGCGACATGATATGCAATCAATCCATCAATTGGGCGTCTTAAAACATTCCCTAACTGAAGCTCGTATTTATCAAATGTTTCCTGCAATTCATCTTTTAAATAAAAAGCAATAGAACCTACAAAATGCACAGGCACTTCTTTACAATTATCAAATTGCTTGATGTAATTTTTTACGAAAGATTTCATTCCTTTAAAGATGATTTTTCTACAAAAATCTGAATCTTTATGCTGAATTAAAAACTTAGCAAAAGTGGCCAAATACGCATTAGGATTTGGTTCTTTGTATAATTTATTTTTAATAAAATCCGCATCCAGATTGTATTGCTTTTCAAAATCAGCAGCCAAATCTTTCGGCATTTTATTAAAATAATACTTTCTGATTAATTCTTTTCCAAATACATTGCCGCTACAATCATCCATAGCAATGTACCCTAAAGATTGTACTTTTTGATGCAATACTTTTCCATCAAAATAGCTGCAATTAGAACCAGTTCCTAAAATACTTACAATAGCTTCTTCTCCTTTTGGAGTTGTCGCATAAACTGCTGCATACGTATCTTCCTGTACTTCTACGATTGCATTGGTAAAATACTCCTGAAAAATTTGCGTCAAAGCTATTTTCATTCTGTCAGTTCCGCAACCTGCTCCATAAAAAAACAAGTGTGTTGCTTCTTTTTTATTTTGCAAAATATCAAAACGATCATTCAATCTTTCGATTATTTCAGGACCTTCCAAAATTTCAGGATTCAACCCTAAGGTTTGTGTTGTGAATAATACTTTTCCATTATCATCAATTGCAATCCAATCGGCTTTAGTAGATCCACTATCAACTATTAATTTCATTTTATTTTAGTTTTTGGATTAGTTTTACTTTAATTACTTAAAAAAAGTGTATTTTTTACATTAATTAAAGTCGAAACAAAATAAGAAAATCCCGTTACTTTGACATAACGGGATTTTGTAAATATATTAAATATTATTTCAAACCTGCAATATGCACAGATAAATCAATTAATTTACTTGAGTATCCGTACTCATTATCGTACCAAGATACAATTTTGAAGAAAGTAGAATTCAAACCAATTCCTGCAGTAGCATCAATGATAGAAGTTCTTTTATCTGAGATAAAATCCTGAGATACAACAGCATCTTCAGTATATCCTAAGATACCTTTTAAGTTAGTTTCAGAAGCATTTTTCAAAACAGCCATAATTTCTTCGTAAGAAGTTTCTTTAGCTACTTTTACTGTTAAATCTACTGTAGAAACGTCTGCTGTAGGTACACGGAAAGCCATACCTGTTAATTTTCCGTTCAATTCCGGGATAACTTTTCCAACTGCTTTTGCAGCACCTGTAGAAGAAGGAATGATGTTTATTGAAGCTGCACGTCCACCTCTCCAGTCTTTTCTAGAAGGTCCGTCAGCTGTCATTTGAGTTGAAGTTGTAGCGTGAACAGTTGTCATTAAAGCCTCAACGATTCCGAAATTATCGTGAATAACTTTAGCTAATGGCGCTAAACAGTTTGTAGTACATGAAGCATTAGAAACTACTAAATCTGAAGCTTTTGCTGTTTCATGGTTTACTCCCATTACAAACATTGGAGCATCTGCAGATGGAGCAGAAATAATTACTTTTTTAGCACCACCTTTAATGTGCTCATTTGCAGTTTCGATAGTAGTGAAGATACCAGTACATTCCGCTACTACATCTACATCAACTTCGTTCCATTTTAAGTCTACTGGATTTCTTTCAGCAGTAATACGGATATTTCTTCCGTTTACATATAATTTTCCTTCTTTTACTTCTACGTCTCCGTCGAAACGACCGTGAACTGAATCATATTTCAATAAATAAGCTAAGTGATCTACATCTAATAAATCGTTGATGGCAACTACCTCTACATTATCTCTGTTGAAAGACTCTCTAAAAACGATTCTTCCAATACGTCCAAATCCGTTTATTCCTAATTTTACTTTTGACATTTTACTTAATTTTTGCTTTTGTTTTTATTTCGCTAATTTAAAGTCTAATTTCCTCACAATAAACTTCGTTTCTTTTTTATGTTGACATTATATCAGATACTCTCAATAATTCTCTATCAATCTCAGACTTACCCTTAATTGCTTGTTCAAGAGGCGTAAGCGTTACTTTATCCTGTTGTAAACCAACCATATAATTTGATTTTCCTTCGATTAAAGATTCTACTGCTTTTACTCCCAAACGACTTGCTAAAACACGGTCAAAACAAGACGGAGAGCCACCACGCTGCATGTGTCCTAAAACAGAAACACGCACATCGTATTCAGGCAAATTGGTTTCAACATAATCTTTTAATTCGAAAACATTTTTTCCAATTCTATCCCCTTCGGCAATAACTACTATACTTGATGATTTCCCTGAAGCTTTACTTTTTTGAAGAGATTCCAAAAGTCTGTCTAAACCTAAATCTTCTTCAGGAATAAGGATTTCTTCGGCACCTGCACCAATACCTGCATTTAGAGCAATATGACCTGCATCACGCCCCATTACTTCAACAAAAAACAAACGGTTATGTGAACTTGCAGTGTCTCTGATTTTATCAATACAATCTACAACAGTATTTAAGGCTGTGTCATATCCTAGTGTAAAACTAGTTCCAAAAATATCATTATCAATTGTACCCGGAATACCCATTACTGGAAATCCGTATTCTGTATTAAAAATTAAACCTCCGGTAAAACTTCCGTCCCCTCCAATGACAACAAGAGCATCCACTCCTGCTTTCAAAAGATTCTCGTGAGCCTTTTTTCTACCTTCCGGGGTTCTAAACTCAGTGGAGCGGGCTGATTTTAAAATCGTCCCTCCTTTGTTTACTATATTATTTACACTACGAGGACCCATTTCTTTGAAATCTCCTTCGATCATTCCTTGATACCCTCTATAAATTCCTATGCATTCTATATTATGATAAGCGCATGTTCGAACAACTGATCGTATGGCGGCATTCATTCCTGGTGAGTCTCCTCCGGAGGTAAGAACACCAACTTTTTTTATTGTTTTTGGCATTATTTAAGTATTAAAGTGTAAAATTAGCAAACATTCACCACTTTTCAGGTTAAGCTTGTAATAAATTAATAAAATATGTTAAATTCAAACGTTTTCGTTAATAAGTTTTTATTTCTAAAAAAATTCATTAAAAATAAAAAAAGGTATTTATTTTAATTAAATCCTTAAAATTAACAATATATAAATGAAGTGTTACAAAAATTTAAGATTTTTGCAATTTAGTATTCCCTGGACTTAACAACAAATTTGAGAAGATATAAAGTAATTATGGAAACTCGTTATCATCAGGAATTACCCCCTGATTATTGGTACTTTGATCCTGTTGATTTTCTCTTTTTTCCTGTTCTTTTTCTGATTCTTCTTTTTCTTTCTTTGAATTTGAAAAATTAATATAATCCGGATTCAAAAGTGAATCCTGAAAATCGTCAGAGTTTTTTATGGCGCGTTCTAGTTTATGTTTCTTAAAAATCTTATTTACCAATTCGCTAAAAGTATCAAAATCTACTTCATACGTTATACCGACTCCCTGCGTATAACCAATTCCCTGTCCAATATAGCTAATATCGTTTTCTTTATTAAACAATCGCAAATTAGCCGTTCCGTCTTCGTTAATACGATATTGCACTTCAATATCCCCAACAATTGCTGACTCATTTATTCCACCAACCGGCACACCTACTTTTCCGTTGATAGTAATTCTTTCGTTGACCTGCGACGTTATATTGGCCACGAACTGACCATCTGCTTCCTGCCCGATACGTCTGTCAGCTGAAATAAAATTTAAATCTACATTAAATTTATCATTGTTCGATTTGATGATATCACCTAACAAACTAGCGGCTGTTTCTGCAAAAGTTCCGGATAAATCATTCTGACTAAATCCGTCTGTACTCATAAAAGAACCTGTGGATAATAAATACAATGCCTGTGTTTGCCTTACATCTTTATCATCTAATTTATATTGTATTTCCGATTTTAAAACACTACTCACCGATGGAAATTCAATATCAAAATTAGGTTCCGGACTAGCTAAGTCTCCTTTAAGACCAATTACAACATTTACCGGTACTTTTTTATTAAAAGATGAATTCTCCAGTAAAACGGCAGGATTCGCCAACGTTTTATAAACCGCTTCCAGGTTTAATTGCGCACGCATCGGGTTTCCTTCCCAAGTGATAGATCCTCCTTTTTTTACAGAGAACTTCTTATCTATTAAACCTCCATATTTAAAATTATAGGTCCCTTCGTATGCCTGGAAATCTCCCCACATATTAAACCTTCCTAATGTATTGATTTTAAACAATAAAGATCCGTATCCTTTACCTTTCATACCATGACCTGAATTTCGGTCCAGAATTACTTCTACCTCGGCATCTGGTGTAATATCAAAATCAAATTCTAGTTCGAGTCCGTTATAATTTTTAGTATTTTCAACTATTCCTTTGGATAAATTGTATTTTTCTTTTGGTGTAACAAAATGAATAAAACTACTTTCGCCAACACTTTCGGCATTATTAATCGGGATTTTTACTTCGGTTCCTTTTTCAGATTTTGCAGCAACTTTTATAAATAAACCATCCGTTGGACCTGTAATACTTGCTGTACCATTAATAAAAGCAGTACCAAAATAAGCTGCATCTTCGCTATCCTTTGTATCTAAGGCTAATAATCGTTTCGAAGAAATATTCAGATTAAGTTTCCAGTCACCAAAATTCTTGTGCTCGATACTTCCGTTCAGCAATCCTTTTGTATCAAATTTTGTATCTGTGATTTGATTATTCCTAAACAGAAATTTTTCATCGGTTAAATCAATTACGGTGCGATCACTCAATTCATAATCCGTATTAAGATATGGAATAGTCATTCCCGCCTTTTCTACATATAACCTTCCGTTGATATCCGGTTTATTAACATTACCTACAATTGAAGCATTCCCGGAAACGCTGCCTCGCACATTTGATAAAACATCTCCTCCAACTTTACCTAAAGTGGCCAGATTGAATCCTTCCAGTTTTAGTTTTAAGTCTAAAATAGTTTCTTTATTTTCTATCGCAAAACTACCATCCGCTTTAAACGACTGCGTAAAGCCGTTTTCTATAGTAGAATAAATGGTGAATTTTTTAAAGCTTTCGTCGCCGGAAATATCAAAATCTAATGTTCCTAATTCAATGTCATTCAAATTCAGATGATCTATGACAACAGAAGCTGTGGGCTGAAAAACATCTTTATTTTGCTTGAAATTTACATTACCGTTTAAATTTCCTTTGACCACAAATTTCTTATTAAGTGGTGTAATCTTATAAATATCTACATCCTCAAAATTCAGAACGAGATCTTTATAATCATTTCCTTTAATAACACCATTCAAATCAATTTGCTGATTTTCATGAGACAAAACAATATTGTCTATAGTAAAATTCTTAAAGTCTTTATCAAAAACTACCTGATTGTCTTTTTCTGAATCTTCATTTAGAAACCATAAGTATTCTTTAAACTTCATCTCAGATTTATGAATCCCTACGATATTGTTTTTGTTTTTATCAATGGTATGATACAAGTTCATATTAAAATAATCCTCTCCTTTATCTCCTCCTTTAAACTCTGAACGAACAAATAAGGTGTCTTTTGAGGTTACATTAATCAAACTAAAATCTCTAATCTTATAATATTTGGTTTTAATACTGTCTAATTCGATAAAAGCATTGTAAAGCGGGTTTTTGTTATCAATTGAAATTCGGATATTATCAAACTCGTTTTTAGAAGCTGTGACTTTTTGAGAATTAAATCTGAATTTAAACTCTTTTTTATCCGAATCAATACGTCCGCGAAAAGCAGTACTGGAATCAATTTTAATTTCCGGATACAACATCTCCACTACCTTATTATAAACATGAAAATTAAAGCGTAAAAACTGTCCTTTATTTACTTTATGAGGCTTATAGTTTGTATAAAGACTACCTACGGAATTCATAACCAATTTATCTAACTGGTTAAATTTGAATTTACCTACAATTTTACCGTCAACAATATCATTAGAATTAATGGTAATCGTACGCAATTTATCGGCATCAAAACTAGACTGAATATTTAGTTCATCAAACTCGTAAATCGCCTGGGGATTTTGATAAACAGCATCTTTAAGAGTAACATTTCCCTGAAGATTTTCGATAGAATTTCCTGTTACGGCAACTACAACATCACCTCTGAAATAAGAAATAGAATCTTTAACAAATTTTAATTTTCGCAAATCTGCATTTTCAACATTCAGATGAAAATCATACTTGCTTTCCCGTTTACTCAAATCAACCAATCCGTCGAAAGTTAAGCTTAAATTAGGGTCATTTACAGATATTTGTCCTTTGTAATACGGTAATTTAAAATTACCATTTACTACAATATTGTTATAAGTGTAGGTATTATAATCTAATTTTTCTATATCTCCTTTAATAACAGTATTCAGATATTTTTCTGTAAAACCAACTCCGTCCACATCTAAATTCAATGTTGTTCTGCCAATATCTTTTCGATTTAACAGTTTTCCCACATCAAAATTTTCAAGAACAATATTACCAGAATACGAAGCTTTATCTATAAAATCGATATTATTCATGTGCAGATCAGCCTTTCCGTTGCCTAAATCGGTAATCATGGTAAAATTTGACTCAAGTGCTGTAGTCGAAACTTTTGCTTTTCCGACGATATTAAATTTACCTATTCTTTGCAGCTCCTTAGGAAGTTTTTTGCCCAGAACATCAGGCAATAACAGCACCAGGTTATTATAACTCGAAATCAGTTTCTCAAACTTTCCGTCCATCGAAAACTTTTGGTCTTTATTTCCTAAAAGATTTCTAAAATTGATATTTCCGTTGATTTTCGAACCGTTCGTATCGCTTAATCTTAATCGGTTTAAAGTTAGATTATTTAAGGTTCCGTCGATTTTGGTTCTAATTTTAAAATGCTGGTTTTTTCCTAATCCTTTATAAAAATAACGAATATCATTAGTAGCGACAGAAGCCGAATCGAAAACCGCCTTAAACTTTACTTTATCAGTAAAATTCAGGAAATCTTCTACTTTATAATTCATTTCAACTCTTCCGTAAATAGAAGATCTTTTGGTTGTTATGGCAAGTTCCTCCAGTTTTATTTGTTTCTTACTATAACTGAATTTTGATTTTAAATTAGAAACATACAATCCTCTGCTATCCTTAAACGAAAATCTATGAATATTGGTCGTTACATCTGGTCCGTAAATTCTAAAATCGCTTATATAAGCATTTAGATTTTCGAAACCAATCAGATATTTATTGACTTTATTTTCATCTACAACAGTAAAAATTCCTCTGGTAATATAGGCATTTTTAGCCGTCATCAAAAAATGTTTGTCGGTCTTTTTTGCAGCTTTTCCGGTCTCGAACAAACGCACAAACTTATTGATATTGTTCTCGTTTTCTCCTTTATAGGTTTTTAAATTAAAAACCAAACCCGTTAATCTAATGTCGCCAAAAATCAAATCTCCATCGCTCAGTCTCGTAAAACTTAAAATATCGGTACTGATAATATCGGAGTAAATTAAAGTGTTTTTGTGATGATCTTTGATCATTACATTTTTAAGTTTTACACCACCAAAAATATTAATGGCAACTTTATCAACTGTAATATCGGTTTTAAAATCGGTGTTTAATGTTCTGGTCGCATAATGCGCTATATAAGTTTGAACCACCGGCAAAGACAAAATGATAGCTAGCGCTAACACAAGTAAAATTAGCCCAATTAGGGTCCTAGATACTATTTTTTTGACTTTTTTGATACTTATTTTATTTAGTTTAATTTAAAATCTATTTTGAACAGACAAAGAACGACTGTTTTGATAAAAATTCTTTAATTTTGGCTTCTGCTTTTAACTAAAGAAAATCTAAATATTTGATTTGTCAAATATAATTCAAAATTCGTGCCTTTATATGCAAAATTCAGAGGTTTTTATTCTTGCCATCGAAAGTTCGTGCGACGACACTGCCGCCGCGGTTTTACATAACGACAAAGTCCTTTCAAATGTTGTGGCCAATCAGCTAATTCATAATCAATATGGGGGCGTAGTTCCTGAATTAGCTTCAAGAGCGCATCAGCAAAATATTGTTCCAGTGATTGATGCTGCTCTTCGCAAGGCAAATGTACAAAAAGAACAACTATCAGCCATTGCTTTTACACAAGGTCCCGGATTAATGGGATCATTATTAGTCGGAGGTTCTTTTAGCAAATCATTATCACTGGCGCTCGATATTCCGTTGATTGCTGTAAATCACATGCATGCCCATATTCTAGCCCATTTTATTGATGAAGAGGGATATGATAAACCTGAATTTCCTTTTTTAGCTTTAACTATCAGTGGAGGTCATACTCAAATTGTAAAAGTGAATAGTTTTTTTGATATGGAAATCATTGGTGAAACCACTGATGATGCAGTTGGAGAAGCTTTTGATAAAAGTGCAAAAATCCTCGGACTTCCTTATCCAGGTGGACCTTTGATCGATAAATATGCTCAGTTAGGAAACCCGAAAGCATTTGCATTTACCAAACCAAAAGTTCCCGGATTAGATTTTAGTTTCTCCGGATTAAAAACAGCTATTTTATATTTTATTCAAAAAGAAAAACAGAAAAACCCCAATTTTATCGAAGAAAATCTGAATGATATTTGTGCTTCTATTCAATACACAATTATCGAAATTTTGATGGACAAATTAAAACTGGCGGTAAAAGAAACCGGAATTACCCAAATTGCCATTGGCGGAGGCGTTTCTGCCAATTCAGGAATTAGAGCTCGCTTAAAAGAAAACAAACACGGCTGGAAAACCTTTATTCCAAAATTCGAATATACTACTGATAATGCTGCTATGATAGGCATTGTAGGCTATCAAAAATATTTATCTAATCATTTTGAAACTTCGGCAGTCGTATCAAAAGCGAGAATACAATTTTAAATTATGCAATTATTTTACAATCCGGATATAGACGAAACGACTGAAACTTTTTCTTTTGATAAAGAAGAAAGCCGCCACATTATTAAGGTTTTACGAAAAAAAGACTCGGATATCCTACATGTAACCAATGGCTTAGGTCTATTATTTGAAACTGAAATTACTTTGGCTTCTGATAACAAATGTATGGTTCAGGTCAATAAAATTACACACGCTGACAAACCCAAATTTAGTTTGCATTTGGCTGTTGCTCCTACCAAAATGAATGATCGTTTTGAATGGTTTCTGGAAAAAGCAACTGAAATTGGAATTCAGGAAATCACACCCATCATTTGCGACCGATCAGAAAGAAAAGTAATCAATAAAGAGCGTTTCGAGAAAATTATCCTCTCAGCGATGAAACAATCAAACGAAACTTTTTTGCCAAAACTAAATGATGCGATTTCGTTTAAGGAATTCATTAAACAAAAAAACAAAGGTTTGCAATTGATTGCGCATTGCGAAGAAACCGATAAAAAATCGCTTAAAGAAGTTTTGAAAATCAACGAAGATGTAACCATCCTGATTGGTCCCGAAGGTGATTTTTCGGAAAAAGAAATCGCATTGGCAATAGAAAACAACTATCAGCCAGTAATGTTAGGAAACACGCGCTTAAGAACCGAAACTGCAGCAATTGTGGCTTGCCATAGTATAGTTTTTTTTAATGAAAATTCGAATTAATCCTATAACGAATATGCGTAGTAGAGACGCACTGCAGTGCGTCTCTACAAATTGCGTCTCTACAATAGAAATTATTATGAAAAAAATATTTTATTTATTTTTATTGATTTCAGTTTCTTCATTTTCTCAAGAAATTGCTCTATTAAAATATAGCGGTGGCGGTGACTGGTATGCTAATCCAACATCTTTGCCTAACCTGATTAATTTTTGCAATTCAAACATCAATACCCGAATAAAGGCAAAACCATCCACGGTCGAGCCCAGTAATCCGGATTTGCTTTCGTACCCTTTTGTGCACATGACAGGGCACGGAAATGTGGTTTTTAATGATGCTGATGTGAGTAATCTTAGAAATTACCTCACAGCAGGAGGATTTCTTCATATCGATGATAATTACGGAATGGATCAATACATCCGAAAAGAAATCAAAAAAATATTTCCTAATAATGATTTGGTTGAGATTCCGGCCAATCATCCTATTTTTCAAAAACCATTTCCTTTTCCGAACGGATTACCCAAAATTCATGAACACGATGCCAAAAGACCTCAGGCTTTTGGTGTATTTGTAGAAAACAAACTGGTTTTACTTTATACGTACGAATGTGATCTTGGCGATGGCTGGGAAGATCCTGAAGTTAATAATGACCCTATTGAAGTACGCCAAAGGGCACTAAAAATGGGAGCTAACATAATCAATTATATTTTTACGAATTAAAACCTGAAAAGTGCAACTGACTCACGGAGAAAATCAATTTAAAAGAAAAACGTTTCCGATAACGCTGGTTTGTGACCATATCTATTTTCAGCAAAACATTGGTTCTTTGTTTAGAATCAGTGAAGCTTTTGGCGTCGAAAATATCATCTTTTTAGGAAAAGATATTCCGCTTACTCCCCGCAAAATCAATAAAACTTCCAGAAGTACACACTTGTATGTACCCTATTCTGTTATGGAAGAAACTACTGAATTAACTTCGTATTTACTCGAAAATAAATTTGAAATTATTGCTTTAGAAATTGCAAGCAACAGCAAACCCCTTAAAGAAATCCATATTCCTGCTGACAAAAAAATAGCCTTAATTGTAGGTAGTGAAATTGATGGAATTTCAGAAGAAATCTTAAAAATTTCGACTCAAATAGTTCATATTAATATGTTTGGAAAAAACAGCAGTATGAATGTTGTGCAAGCGACCAGTATCGCATTGTACGAAATAACTTCTTAAAAAAATTATTTATTTTTTTGTAAGAACTAGATTATTCGGGGTTTTGTAAAATTCTCACAAAATATTCTTTGTAAAAATTTGGTGACTTTGTAGTTTTGTTATAAAATTGCGATATTAAATAACCAGCCAGTATTTTTATAACAAAAAAAACAAATTTATTATGAAGAAAGTTTTATTATCTGCAATTGCAGCCGTTATGTTCTTTTCATGTCAAAACGAACAAAATGAAGAATCAACAAATTTAGATGCTTCTGCAATCACACACCGTGGTTGTGCAACACAGGAGGTTTTTGAAGCACAATTGAAAGCAGATCCTGCTTTAGCCCTTAAAATGAATCAAATTGAGGCCTTTACTCAAAATCGTATTTTAACGAATCGTTTAGTAAACGGAAAAATTGAAATTCCGGTAATCGTGAATGTATTGTACCGTACAGCAGCACAAAACATTTCTGATGCCCAAATTCAATCTCAAATCGATGTTCTGAACAAAGATTTTAATGCTCAGAATTCTGATTACAATAGTGTACCAGCACTATTCTCAGGAGTAAAAGCAAATGTTGGAATCACTTTTGTATTAGAAAAAATCAACCGGAAATCGACAACAAAAACTTCCTGGGGAACAAATAATGCCATGAAAAAAACCGCGCAAGGCGGAATTGCTCCAACATCGCCAACTACAAAATTAAACATGTGGTCTTGTGCTATTGGAGGAGGAATTTTAGGATATGCGCAATTTCCAGGAGGATCATCTTCTACAGACGGAGTTGTTATTGATTCTAGATACTTTGGATTATCAGGCAGCGCCAATGCACCATTTAACTTAGGAAGAACAGGAACACACGAAGTAGGACACTGGATGAACCTGCGTCATATCTGGGGAGACGCAAATTGCGGTAGCGATTTAGTATCTGATACACCAACACATAACACAGCAAATTATGGTGTACCAGCGTATCCTCATTACAGCACTTGTTCAGGAACACCTGTAGAAATGACAATGAATTACATGGATTACACAGACGACAACGGAATGTACATGTTCTCAACTGGTCAAAAAAATAGAATGGCAGCTATTTTTGCTTCAGGAGGACCTAGAGCAGCATTTGGCATCTAAGAAAACATAAATCCTAAATTTATTAAAAGCGAGATATAAAAGTCTCGCTTTTTTTATGTGTTTAATTTTAAACACTTTTCTTATATTTATAATCTAAAAAAGAAACATGATAACATCTAAAATTATTTCGAACGGGATTTTAAGAGCGCTGACCACTATTTTAGTTGTTTGTGCCATTTTATATTTTTTATATGAAATACAAACCGTAATTGTTTATTTATGTGTTTCCCTTATTTTATGCCTGATAGCAAACCCTTTAGTACAGTTTTTGAAAACCAAATTAAAGTTCAGCAACTCCATGGCTGCAACCACCACGCTCTTCTTATTTATATTATTATTAATTGGTTTTATCTTATTGTTTGTACCCCTAATTATTTCGCAGGCTAACAACTTGTCTTTGCTTGATACAGATAATCTGCAAAAGCAGTTTATAGAAACAGAGCGTTCGATAGAAACCTATTTTAATATTCAGCATGTGGATTTAAATGATATGCTAAAAAAATCTAAAATAACCTCAACCTTGGATTTCAGTTACTTTACAGGCTTTATCAACTCGATTATGGGTTTTATGGCTGATATGGGAATGGGATTGGTCTCTGTTTTTTTTATCACGTTCTTTTTTATAAAAGATCAGGAATCTTTTAAAGCAACTGCAAGAAGAATTTTACCTGACAACAACGAAGACAAAATTTTAAATTCTATTACTAAAATCAACCATTTACTGACCCGTTACTTCGTTGGGCTCTTATTACAACTTACGGTAGTCTTTATTTTATATTTAATTGTTCTGATGATTTTTGGAAACCAAAACGCATTTGTAATTGCTTTTTTGTGTGCCATTTTAAATATCATTCCTTATATCGGACCGATTATTGGAACGATCCTAGCCGGTATTTTAACGATGATTAGCCTAATAGGAAGTGATTTTAGATCCGAAATTTTGCCCACTACCATCTATGTCGTAATCGGATTTATGCTTGTACAGGCCATTGATAACAATATCAGTCAGCCTATAATTTCATCAAAAAGTGTAAATTCGCACCCGCTGGAAATATTTTTGATTACTTTGATAAGCGGTATCACCTTTGGAATTGTTGGGATGATCATTGCTATTCCCGTTTTTACGATGGTAAAGGTAATTTTAAAAGAATTTTTTCCAAATAATAAAATTGTATCCGTACTAACCGAAAGAATTTAACCTTGAACACTCCTATTTTAAGCAACGATATTCAGGAATTTATCACTAAAAATATTGGCGCTTCGATGACCAGATTAGCGCTTCAGAAAAATCCTTTTCCAGCTGTTGACTGGATTATGATTTTAAATCAAATTGAAGCCAAAACAAAAGCAAAAGACAAATTACCTACCTGGTTTTCAACAGAAAAAATTGTATATCCATCTAAAATTTCGGTAGAACAAACTTCTTCTGAAAAAACGGCTCAGTATAAAGCATCCCTTATTTCAGGTGAAAGTATAATTGACCTGACAGGCGGTTTTGGTGTTGATGATTATTACTTTTCAAAACAATTTCAAAACATTGCGCATTGCGAAATCAATGCGGAATTATCGGCTATTGTAAAACATAATTTTGAGCAATTACAAATTACCAATTGCGCTTTTTATGCAGATGACAGTACAAATGTATTAAGCGATTCAAACCAAAAATGGGATTGGATTTATATTGATCCATCAAGACGAAATGATGCTAAAGGTAAAGTTTTTATGCTGAAGGATTGCTTGCCAAACGTACCTGATTTATTGGACTTTTATTTTGAAAACTCCCATTCAATTCTGATAAAAACAGCTCCTTTACTCGATCTTTCTGCAGGTTTAGCCGAATTGAAATTTGTAAAAAACATTCACATAATTGCTCTTGAAAATGAAGTAAAAGAATTGCTTTTTGAAATTCATCATCACTATTCAGGCGATATAACCATCAAAACGGCGAATATTACAAAAGACAAAACAGAAACATTTGAATTTGTCTTAGATAACGAAAATAGCTATGCCTCTTATCATCTGCCCCTGAAATATTTGTATGAACCGAATTCGGCAATTATGAAATCCGGAGGTTTTGATGAAGTAAGTGCTCTTTTCAAAATAGATAAATTGCACAAACACTCTCATTTATACACTTCAGAAGAATTAATTGCATTTCCGGGAAGAACTTTTGAGATTAAAAAAGTCATTTCATACAATAAAAATGACATGAAAAATGAGCTGCAAAACCAACAGGCAAACATTACTACCCGTAACTTTCCTGATACGGTAGAAGCCATTCGGAAAAAATGGAAAATAAAAAGCGGAGGAAATATGTATTGTTTTTTTACAACAGATAAAAATGATAACAAAATAGTTTTAATTTGCACAAAAATAATTTAAAAATGAAACCACTAATTACACTAACTTTTTTTCTGTTAACCCTTACTGCATTTGCACAAAAGCCATGCGAATACAGTGCAAACGTAAATGACTCTATAGGATCCTATAAAGTTACTAATGAATATTTAATGAGCGAAAAAAACTTTGCCGGCTCCAGTTATATATTCTTTTCGTTAGCACAAACTGATGGTTTACCTACTTTGAACGTACAGCTTATTCAAAAAAGTAAAGATTTTATAAAAGCACAATGTTTTGATAAAAATTCGAAAATATTTTTGCAGTTACAAAACGGAAAAATAGTAACCTTACTGCACATTAATCAGGAAAGCTGTGGCACACTTATTCGTGATAATGGTGTTGACAACCGTATCAATACCGGTATTTTTATGTTTATGAAAGATACTTTTGAAGAACTAAAAAAATCGCCTATAAGCCTAATGCGTATTAAGTATCTAACTGATATTGAAGATTATGTAGTAAAAAGCGAACTTACATCAGAACTTGATGGCAAAGTATTTCATCCGGATACCTATTTTATCGAAAATTTAAGATGCATCGAGTAATTTAGACTTACCCTTAAATTTCCTTTTCTTTATAATTCAACCCGACAAGTTTTTGAAACCAGTCGGGTTTGTTTAATTAATTACAGTCCCATTTTTGATTGGAAACCTTATCCTTTAATCCCGATTTTAAATTATAATGCCACCACTCCGAATCAAATGAATTGAAGCCGTTTTTAATCATTATTTTTTTCAGGAACTTACGGTTAGATTTTATTTCCTTAGACAATTTGGTATAATTATGACCTGCTTCGATACCAAAAAAATCAAAAGAAGTTCCCATATCCAGTTCTTTACCATTAGCATCTACTAATGAAATATCAACTGCTCCTCCTCTATTGTGAATAGAACCTTTTTTAGGATCGGCTACATACTGCGGATTCGAAACAATCTCCCACATTTTTTTCTGAATATCTAAAGGCCTGTAACAATCGTATAGTTTTATTCTGAAGCCTTTTTTCATAAACTCTTTATTTGCCGCTACAAGTGCCTCAACAGTTTTTAAACGTAAAAAACATTCGGCACAATCATATACTTTGGCTTTCAAAAAATTACCATCAGTCGCATATTTCATATCATAAATAAAATCCTGACTGTAATTTTTTAAATTAACAAAAGTAGTATCTGCAATGATTTCGGTTTTAGATTCTGTGTAAACTTCATTTTGGGCATTTAGGGAGGCAATCCAAAAAAAAGGAAGAACCGCAACTAAAGATTTGGTAAATTTTGACATGAAAATGGATGTTTAAAAATTGTAACGCTTTTCTCAAAAGTAAATATAGACATAAATAAACCCGTTGGGAGTAATTAATAAAAATTTAATTAAACACATAAGAGAAAACATAGATTTTAGGATTTTGGAAAAAAGGAAATTAAGAAGAAACTCGTTTCTTCACATATAGTCCCGATTACTATCGCCAAGAACTATTTCTTTTTAAAACTATAGTATTTGCAATAAAATGAAAAAATAATAACTGAATCTTTTGGTTGACTATTTTATATTTTACTGAATTAAATCTCACCAAATTTTTCTTTATATCGTTCCAGTTCTCTCTCGGTTCTCTCTAATAATTTTTCAAGCAGTTTTATTTTATCTTCATACAGTTTTTTGAGAGTTGCTGTGTTATCAGAATTAATTAAAACACTCCCGTTATTGTTTCCTTTTACATTATTAAAACTGTTAAAATAACGTTGTCTGTCAAAACTAATAATATCTTCGACACTCACTTCTAAAATTTCTGCAATTGCGGTTAATTTTTCATAAGATAAAATGGTAATTCCTTTTTCAATTTTACTATATCCTGCCTGCGTAACGCCTAATTGTTTTGCCATATATTCCTGCGTATAATTTTTCAGTTCTCTAATGCTTTTTATTTTATTTTTTATTGAGGTAGGCATAATTTTTTATTTGGGGATGTAGTACGGCTAAAACTGTCACACCACTAAAACATTAGCAGTGTAACCCTTGTTTATTTGCATATACTCTCAAACTACTTCAATGGTAGGTGAAGGAAGTAATTTGTCGTTATTTTTTTCTGGTAGTAATGATAAAACCATATACGACAGCTACAGCTATAATAGCCAGATCGTATTGGGATATTGTAGATAATAACATTGATGGAAGAGTCTAAGCGTTTTTCTTTAAAATTCGATGGTATTCTAAATCCAGATAGTCATTAATTTGTTTCTCTATCAGATTTTTATCCTCTGTTTTAATTTTTACTTTGATCTCTTTTTGACATCTGTCCCGGACTATTACAAAATATACAGATTCTGAAGTATCATGAAACCGTAAGATGGTAATGATACTATAGCCTAAAAGAGTTGGAACGATGTAATACATTTCTGTTAGGTCAGAAAAAAGCATTGCATAATATCCTAAAGCGGTAACAGCAATAAAAGCAGCATTTTCAAAAAAGTAGGTTTTCTTTTTTTTTAATATTGCCAATTCTAGTATATCTCCAAATGGATATTGCCATCTTTTGGTTCCATAATTAAACTGGACTTGATCCGGGGTAAGGGTAATAAACATAATGATATAATTTATTTAGAAAAAGGATGAATTAATTTTACCAATATTTTTAAATAAATGAGTATTTAAAAAGTCAAAATACGCCATTTAATTGCGAATTCTTAAAACTAAAACTACGGTTCGCAATATTACGCATAATCTTCTTTTTTTTCTTACAACAAAAATTATAGAATATAACTAAATGTTATAATTAAATCTAAAATCTCTTTTTTTGCTTGCAAATCCTTACAGATAAGCACTTTTGGTCAATATAACTCTAAGAAAAAAAACTTTTAGTTTTTAGGTGTTTTTTATATGATAATTCTCAGATTTTTTATTTAACAAATACAGAAATATTTGATGATCATTTCCTTATATCTTTCTTTTATAGAGGAACATTAATATAGCTGAAAGACTATTTCTTCCAGTTATAAAAAAAACTTGTACAACAAATTATCTCTCTTATAGCTAATAATAGCCACCTTATGTCAATTTTTTATAATTGATTATTTAACTCTGGTAATTTAGACATAAAACTAAATTCGATATAAAAGCAAATACTGACATACTGAAGTAATCCACTATATAACAGATACTTATATACCAAATTTACGCACCCCAAAACCGCCATC
The DNA here is from genome assembly GCF_009789235.1 of Flavobacterium hydrocarbonoxydans. GTDB lineage: Bacteria > Bacteroidota > Bacteroidia > Flavobacteriales > Flavobacteriaceae > Flavobacterium > Flavobacterium hydrocarbonoxydans. The sequence continues at coordinate 638,890 of NZ_WSTB01000001.1, forward strand.
ATCCGGAATACTTCGGGAGTTTACATTTTTTTGAAACTGAAAAAGTAGTATTCAGATACAGATTATTCTTCTGATAAAAAAAAATACAAGACACAGCTTATGCAGGATTTTAGACTAGCTGTATTAAAATTAAAATGGCATTAAAAACCGATAAAAACGTTACTACCCTCTAAATCAAAAAACCGAATTGCCGAAAACGGAATCAAAGAGTAGGCTAAACTAAAAACGATTTATTTATGAAAAAGAGCATCATCCCAAAAACAATTATCTCAAAAAAAGATCTCTAAAAGATCATACTTCTTAACCAAAAAAACAAAAACCATGGAACCTAACACCCATTCAAAACTTTTTTTAGAAGTCTCCGCACTTCTTACCGGTTTTAGCAAAACCGAACTCAAAGCTACCGGAATGCAGGAGAGCTACTACAACACCATCCTTAAAAATGTGGACAAAGAAGATGTCGATTATTTCTTTCTGGATGTACACGTACTGCTCCATGACAAAACGCACAATGAAAAAGTCATTGAAGATATTTTAGCTTCAAAATTTATGGCTGATTCCGCTTATAACGGACTGGCAAAAAACATCATTATCCTTTGGTACACCGGAAACTGGGGAAGCGAAGTCATCTCTTCAGCATCATACATTCAGGGGCTTATGTGGAACGCCGGACATACACATCCGCCAGGAGCAAAACAACCTGGTTATGGCTCATGGGCTGAGCGCCCTCTTTCAGTTAAAACTAACATTTAAAAATTATTCAGATGGAAAATAATTATGATGTAGTCATTGTAGGTTCTGGTATTGCAGGATCCATAATAGCTAAGGTTCTTACCAATGCCGGTAAAAAAGTTTTAATGCTCGAAGCTGGTCTTTCAGCCGGTATAGCAATGGATCAGGATGCCAATTATAAAAACTATCAGGACTACCTGAATACGTTTTATAATGCTCCTGCAAAAGTTCCGAACTCGCCCTATCCTAATATTAAAGATGCTCCCTCGATTGATGTTCTTGATATTGAGGTAATCAAAAAAAATACACCTTCGACTAAAGGTTATTTAGTACAAATGGGACCGATACCTTTTGCAAGCGACAACACAAGAGCGCCTGGCGGTACTACTTTGCACTGGCTTGGAACAACACTCAGAATGCTGCCTAATGATTTTAAAATGAAATCGAAATACGGTGTTGGCGTTGACTGGCCCATCAAATATGAAGATATGTCGCGTTATTATCAAATGGCTGAAAACGAAATAGGCGTTTCCGGAGATGTTCAGGACCAAAATTATCCTATTGAGCAAAAAAGCATTTTTGGTAAAGATTATGTGTATCCAATGAAAGCCATACCTACGAGTTATCTTGATAAGGTAATGTCGAAAGTAATTGATAAGAACAGTAAAATTGTACTCAACGATGAAACCTACAAATTGTATTGCATCAGTACACCACAAGGACGAAATTCAATTCCAAATCTTAATTACAATATCAGCGGAGTACAATGGAATCCTGCAACGAAAACACTGGATCTCATAAAAAATGATGCTGAAGACTATAATCCCGTTGGCTCTAATTGGGATCCTTATACGGGACAGCGTTGCGAAGGAAATGCCAGTTGTGTGCCTATTTGTCCTGTACAGGCAAAATACAACGCACTAAAAACTTTCCGAAAATGCGATATGGCCAATCTGGTTGTAAAAACACAGGCAGTAGCATCAAAATTATTGATTAATGAAACGTCTAACTGGATAAATGGTGTTGAATATAAGACGTACATCAATGGAAGTTCTTCTGAGTATGAAACACATACAGCCAAAGGAACTTTATATGTAATGGCTGCCAGTGCCATAGAAAATGCTAAATTATTACTTGCCTCGGGAGCAGCAAACAGCAGCGATCAGGTAGGACGTAATTTAATGGATCATATGACCGTTTTACGATGGGGTTTATCCAAAGAACCTATTTATCCTTACAGAGGGCCAGGATCTACTTCTAATATCCCAACATTTAGAGATGGCGAATTTCGTAAAAATCATGCCGCATGGATACTTCCGTTAGACAACTGGGGCTGGGCATGGCCAACTGGATCACCTGCTACCGATGTAATTAATGCCGTTAACGAAGGTATAATTGGCACAAAACTCCGCTCTAAAATTGAAAATCTGGTAACCCGACAATTCTTCACACATTTTGAATGTGAGCAGGCTCCTGATCCGAATAACAGGGTAACGATTGATCCTGCTTATAAAGATAACATTGGTAATTACAGACCCGTCATTCATTATCAGGCTACAGAGTATATGCTGAAAGCTTTTGAAGCCACCGGAATAGTTTCGGAACAAATGTTCAGCCAGTGTGATATCGAAGATTTTACATCCTACAATCCCGGCAGTGACGCTGACTATGTTACTTACAAAGGCAAGGGTTACACTTTTGCGGGCGCAGGTCACATTGTAGGAACACACCGTATGGGATTTACCAAAGAAGATTCTGTTGTAAATGCTGATATGCGTACCTGGGACCATGATAACCTATACTTAGTAGGTTGCGGCAACATGCCAACACTAGGAACTTCAAACCCAACACTAACGATGTCGGCACTGACTTTTAAAGCTGCCGAAGCTATTTTAAAACAACTTGAACAATAACTATTATGGAAAATAAATTATTTCAAAAGAGCAATCCAAACCGTCAAAAGTTAATTAAACCCATTTCTGATTTGGATATAAATGAAGAAGTCGTATCCATTGCAACCGATACCGCTTCTTTCACTGATAATGAACTGAATTTAAAAACAGCAGCAGTATCTAATAAAAGTGCCAAAGGCATGACGCTGAAAATGTCTAAAAAAGATGTAAAAAATTACATTAAAGATCTAAAACATCTTCAGGATTGCCTTAGAACTGCCTTACAATTAGAACTTTCAACAATACCTCCTTATTTATGTGGGCTTTACACGATTAAAGAAGGCAGTAATGTAGAAGCAGCCGCGCTCATCCGAAGCGTTGTGGTTGAAGAAATGCTGCACATGGTTTTAGTTTCGAACATTCTTAACGCTATCACAGATCCTAAAACAATCAAAAAAGGGGATAAACTTTTTAATGTTAAAGAAATTATTCCAAACTACCCTACTCCACTTCCCGGCGGTATTGTTCCGGAAGTTCCTAAAGGAATGCCTCCTTTTAAAGTTCATTTGCTTAAATTTTCAAGAGAAGCACTGGATGAATTTTCGACTATCGAAAGACCTTCTAATCCTCAGGCTCCAATTACCGGTCATTTTGATAGTATTGGACAGTTTTATGAAGCCATTAGATATGGATTACTTCGCCTGAATGAGACCACTCCGGGTGGTATTTTTATTGGTGATCCAAAACGTCAGATTACTGCTGAACATTATTATGGAAGTGGTGGTAAAATTACAAAAGTAGTCACCTACGAAGATGCTGAAGAGGCTATTGGCGAGATTGTTGGACAAGGTGAAGGTATTGACGGAACTATTGCAACGGAGCAGGTTTTATTTGGAGAAGACATTGAATATGCACATTATTTTAAATTCCAGGAAATCTGTTTCGGACGTATGTACAGCGCCAATGATACCAATTTTCAAATGCCGGTAAAAAGTATTCCAACGGGTAAGCCTTTTACCGTGAGCTGGTCTTCTGTTTACAATATGAAAGCCAATCCTAAAATGAAAGATTACGAACACAATCCCGAATTGCTGGAAAAAGCGATCGAATTCAATAAAGTTTATGTACAGCTTTTAAACGGAATAAATGATGCCGTAAGCGGAAATCCAGAACTTCTAATAAAAGGAATTACCGTTATGTACGACCTGAAATACAAGGCTTTAGAATTATTAAATATTCCGTTGGAAAATGGCGAATGTGCCGGTCCCACCTTCGAATATGTAGCCTTATAATGTAAAACCACGCTATTCATCAACTAAAAAAACAAATTATGTATTATCCACTAGAAGCAAAATGGACTATCCTGCCCGGAAATGAGGCAAAAGCTACAGAAGCTTTAAAACAACTTGCACTGGATGTGCAGGAAAATGAGCCAGAAACCATCATGTATATGGTACATGTACCCAACTTTAAAGAAAAAAGTCTGCCTACGCCTGCTCAGGGCGAAGTGATTTTCTGGGAAGTTTATGAAGATCAGGAAGGTTTTTTAAAACATGTAAATGGTCCCATATTTCAAAACTTTGTAAAAACCTATGGTGAGCTATTTTTAAGTGATTTTAGTACGCCGCCACAAGTTTTCATGACCACAGAGGTCTTAACTCTGATTGAAGGATTCAGCCGAAAAGTGTTGTAGAGCCTTCAAATAAAAAAAAATCCCTTCCAAAAACAAAACAAAATCAATCCAAAAAAAATAAAATGGCAACAGAACAAAACAATCCGTTAGCAAATCTAAACCTCTCCGGTTTAAACAAGCTCGAAGCAAAAGCAGACAATAAAACACTGAAATCAAAATTTAAAGCTGCTGCTTCAGCAGAAACTCCAGCACCTGTCAATTTAGGAGTATTAGAAACATTAATTGGTACGTGGGTTGGTCCGGGATTTAACCTGATCGAAGTTCCTAACATGAATCAGGCAAAACCAGGTCCGCCACCTGCTGATAAATTCAAAATTATATTAAATTCTACGGCTGAAACCTTCACTTTTTCCTCTATTGGAGGTGATATCATCAACCGCGGAAATGCACAGACTGATATTGCCTTTATGGGTTTGCATTATCTGCAGCAAGTTGACGATGTTAATCTCCCAAGCGGACAAAACGGTATTCACCTCGAAACCGGTTTGTTTCTTAATCTTCCGAGTGGTACTGATCCTTTGGTACAACCCAGTATTGCCAGATTAGGTTCGATTCCGCATGGGGATTCCCTTTTGGCACAGGGAACATTTTTTACCGTAAATGGAGGACCAAAATTCGAAGTCGCTGACCCTACTCCTTTTTTTATTCAAAATGGTGTAAGAGTAAATGATACAAGCGAAACCTATCTCTCGCAATTAAAAAATGCCGTTGCTCCTCCCGGAATTCCTCAGGAAGTAATCATGAATCCGAATATTTTGCTTGAAAATGCTATTGCAGGGCAAAATATTACGCAAACCATCGTAATTCTTTTAGACGCCAACCCGATAGATGGAGTGGCGAATGCCGGAGTTACAGCTCCTGTTGGCGGGATTACCAATATTCCTTTTGTGAATGTGAATGCCAATGCAAATAGTCTTTCTGCTATTTTTTGGATCGAAACGGTACAAAATCCTGACGGAACTACTTTTCTTCAATTACAATATACCCAAACTGTAATTCTTGACTTCCCCGTTTTTGCACCTGACGGAAGTGTAGTCGAAATTAAATGGCCGCATATTTCTGTTGCCACACTTCGTCTTCAGGAATAAAAATCATTAAAAAACAATTAAAAAATTTCAAATGGAAAATAATAACACCCCACCCATGTTGCTTCACAGTACGTATTTTAATCTGGGGACAAGCAACACTTCCGGCATTGTAGAAGCCTACATGGCTGAGGCCAGACAATATCTTTCCGAATCAATAGGAATGATTTCGTTCTGGATCGGTACAAGAGATGAGGATATGGTCAGACCAGAGAATGATCTTCAATATGATATTGCCATGCATCAGCTTTTTAAAGATGAAGCTTCTTTTAATTTATACAATGCAAATGATTCTGCACACAATCAATTTGTAATTGATGTAAACAGATGGGTTCCGGGCACTACAAGACGTGTTTTAGATGCGTATGTTACGAATCTTATTTTTGGAGGAAACTCTTCAGAAGCACAAACTATTGGCGCTGACGGAAACTTTCCGCAAAGTGTGATTCATAATTTATATTTCTCCCTTACGGATAAATCACCAGAAAACATTAAAAAATTCACAGACATCTGCGTAGAATATCTATCAGGACATTCTGGAATTCAGGAATTTACAACTGGAGGATTAACCGATATCAAAAGAGATGTTTCGGTACGCAATTTTGAAGTTGTCGTTTCCATCATCTACGAAAGTAAAAAAGCGTATGATGATTATCTGACAAGTAAAAAACACGAGGATTTTTTTCCTGCCACTAAAGGGATGATTGCCAACACTTACATTTTTGATTCGTATTTAAAATATCAGTCAAAAGTATATTCTCTTACGAGATAGTTATTCCTTTTTAAAACAAAAAAATAATCCAAAAAAACCAAAGATCATGATAGAAACAGCTATACAGGAATTAGTTCGTGAACTAAGCGGCTATGTGCTGCAGCCTGGAGATTCAGACTATGAAGAAGTAATACGAATTGATAACGGACGAATTCAGTTCAGGCCCCGCTTAATTATTTTCCCGGCAGTAATCGACGATGTAAAACTGGGATTAAAATTTGCCATCACCACTAATCTTCCTTTTTCGATAAAAGGCGGTGGCCATAGCGCTGCAGGTTATTGTCTTAATGAAGGAGGCGTGGTAATCGCCATGAAAAATTTAAACCGAATTACTTTCGATCAAAAAAAAGAAACCGTTACCGCAGAAATGGGTGTAATCTGGTATGATGTATATAAATTTATGCAGGCTACGAATACCGGTCTTATTCCTGTTGGCGGTGGCTGCCCTACTGTTGCGCCTCCAGGTTTTATGCTGGGTGGCGGATACAGTTTTGTTTCGCGTTCGTACGGAATGAGCATCGATAATCTGGAAAGTCTAAAAATCGTAACTCCGGATGGAGAACTACGACATATTGGTGTAAACAGTACAGCTGCAGAAGATATAGATCTTTTCTGGGCTTGCTGCGGTGGCGGTGGCGGAAACTTTGGTATTGTAGTCGAAATGGAAATGAGAGTTCGTACGCCATTAAGTAAAAAAATGCTGGTGGGGCAAATTCGCTATCCATTAGAAATGGCAGAAGATGTCCTGGGCTATTATAATGACTGGGTAGAAACGGTACCGGACGCCATGGCTGTTTATGGTTTTATGGGCAATCAAAAAGACCTTATCGATAAAACCACTAATGTAAAAGTGTTAGGTTTAACTCCCGTTTTTAATGGCGATGGTGCAGAAGGTATCGATTTGCTTCAGGGACTTCTAAAGCTAAAACCTATCAATGCCGATTTGTTTAATATGACGCTTCCAGACTGGGAATTTTATAACGGTTACACCACAAGAGTCGCCGGTAGAAGTTCGTACATACGCTCAACGGTTCTTCCGAAAAACGGAATGAATAATGACGTTGCTAAGGTTATTATCGAGTCTATGAGCAAAGCTCCTTCGGCTGAAAGTTTTGCCGTTTGGACACATGCCGGTGGTGCTATCGAAAATGTTGCTGCAGACGCTACTGCTTATGTACATAGAAACAGTCGTTTTGTTCCGGAAATAAAGGCAATCTGGGATTTAGACAAACCTGGAGACACTCTTAAAAATGTAGAATGGGCCTATGAATTTTTCGAAAGATTATCAAATGCAGGAAATGCTACCGGAGCTTACGTTAACTACATAGATCCCTTACAGCATAACTGGACGGAACAGTATTACGGAAGTAATTACAAACGTCTTTTGGAAATCAAAAAAAGAGTCGATCCTAATAACTTTTTTAACTTTCAGCAAAGTGTAGGTTCTACTTTCAATCCTACAAAAGAGCTGACAGATATCAGTCCTATAAACCGCACCCGAGTATAATTTTTACCGTATTTTATCTCCCTGACACTGCGTTCTGCAGTTTGTCAGGGACTTAAAAAATACCCATATTTTCAGGTTTTATGGTAAATCCTAAACGCACCATACTTTTATGTTCCTGATAATCAATCAAACTTTCGGTGTAGCCCACAAACCATTGGAGCGTGAGATAATAATTCTCATTTTTGTACGGTCTCCAGTTAACTTGTGTCTGTAAAGATCCATAATTGATCAAACCGCTTCCTTTCCTGAAAAGAATATCAGCACTCCATCGTCCCGGCTGTATCTGATAGCTTGCACTGGCTTCGCCATAACCAACATATTTGGTAAGTTCCGGATTATCATCTTTATCCACTAACGGAAACCATCCTCTCAGTCCCACAACCCAGCGTGGCGAAATTTGTGATTTTAATGAAAAAGCAAGCATATTCCAGGTTCTTGAATAAATAGAATCCCTTCCGTTTGATTCGTGTTCTAATGAAATTGTACCGTAAGTCAGCCTGTTTCCTTTTAAGTAAAACGGACGAACAATCGCTACGCCTGGGTTAAAATTAATTTCTGAAAAGGGTTTTGAACTTGCATAAATATCCCAAAAGGCTTTTTGAGTGTACATTAAATAAGGATAAAACCCACCCCACAAAGGTTTTGATTTTAATCGGAGTTTAAAACTTACCTGATATTTTACATCTGAATTATCTCGTGTGATATCGGTATTGATGGGCACACCTGTTAAAAAATAATTGTCTTTGTGAACAGAAAAACTAGGTTCTTTAAGCAGCGAATCGGCCGCTCGGAAATTTTTCTTTTCTTCTACAATTTGAGAATTTGCTGTGATTGAGAATAAAATAAGACAAATGAATAGGTGTTTAAAGTGCATTCTTACGGGTATAAATTAGGATATCTTTTAAGCTTTTATGCAAAAGTAAGCATCACAACGAATCCTTTTAACTCAATAAAAACAAGAGTTAACCCAATAAATTCAAGTGTTTTTGATCAATCAGTAAGAATAGAAAAATTACAAATAATAAAGCCTTCAAAATCAACATTTGAAGGCTTATAATTTAATTGCTAAATCTATTTTAATCAGACTGATTGAGCAAAGCTGAATATTTTTTCAAGTTCAATAACAGAAGTTCCTTTGGGCGATATTTTGGGTGCCTGAGCTAATTTCTGAGCCAGTACAGCTGTTGGCATTGGTTTGAATTTACGGAACAAACCTATTGCATTGACAAAATTTAATACACCCGCTGATACCTTTTCGCCCAAACGATCTGATCCCTCACGTAAAAGAAGTCCGGGTTTAAAAATAATATACTGTTCAAAATTAAATTCTGAAATTTTATCTTCAAGTTTTCCTTTTAATTGAGAATAAAAAACACTGCTCTTTGAAGAAGCTCCGTAAGCAGATAATAATACAAAAGCAGTTATTCCGTTTTCTTTACCTAATTGGGCAAATTTCACCGGAATATCAAAGTCTATTTTGATTTGGTTTTCCTTTGAACCTGCTGCCTTTAGCGTTATTCCTAAACAAGAAAAGAGTACATCGCCAACAATCAAGTCCTTATAACTATCGATTTTGGAAAAGTCAACAACATGCTCTACAAGTTTAGGATTCTGTTTTCCAGTTGGTCTTCTCACAAAAATCGTAACCTTTGTATAAGCTGTATCTCTCAAAAGCTCGTCAACCAACAATTCTCCCGTTGCACCTGTTGCGCCAATAATTATTGCTTTCATACTATATAATAGAACCAGTATTGAAAATTTCACATATAATTCTCTGGTTGTGCTTATAAAATTAATTAAATTTTGAATGTAATTAGGCTATTATGAGAATTGTTTGTTCATCTGGACAATTTTAAAAAAGAGCCTCAATAATTTTCTTATAAATTTCAGTATTCTGATACACACCCGAAAAATTTTGAGCTCCGGGTCCGTACGCAAAAACAGGAACCGGAATGGCTGTGTGGTCATTGGTACTGAAACTTCCGTGTACATAGCCCTTTTCTATACTGCCATCGATTAAGGATAATCCGCCTGTTTCGTGATCTGCGGTAACAATTAGCAATGTTTCCTGATTTTGGTCTATAAATTCCATGGCTTGTCCTATCAATTGATCAAAATCCAGCATTTCGCGAACCACATATTCTACATTATTAGAATGTCCTCCATAATCGATCTGTGCACCTTCGGCCATGATAAAAAATGGATTTTTGGTTTTAGAAAAAGTATTGACAGCTTTAGAAAAAGATTTAGATAAAAAATCACCTCTTCCGGCTTTCATCGAAACTACTGCTGCATCATCTAAAAGAACAATTTTATTATTTTTGATGGTATCCAGACTACTGAATTTTTCTGAAAAAGAATAGCCTTTTTCAATCAGTATTTTAGACAAATCTTTTCGGTCTTTTCTGGCTTTAAATTCTTTTAATCCGCCACCAATCAGGATATCAGACGGATTGCTTAAAAAGTCATACGCAATTGGCTCACTATAACTTCTTTCAGGCTGATGCGCATAAAAAGCCGCAGGCGTAGCATCGGTAATATTTCCTGCAGAAATAATCGCTGTTTTAAAATTTTTCTTTGCTAACTGCTGCGTAATTAATGCTAATGATTTTCCGTTTGCATCAACGCTGATAAAGCGGTTATTGGTTTTATTTCCCGTTGCCATTGCGGTTGCACCAGCAGCAGAATCGGTAATATAACTGTCTGATGCTTTGGTAATAGAAAATCCCTGGGTTGGAATATTAAAAAGACTCAACTGTCCTTTGTTGGCTGTATAGCCCGCATAAATCTGAGCCAATCCCATTCCGTCACCAATAAGAAGAATCACATTTTTGGGTTTCTTCTTAGTAAAAGCAGCCGTATTTTTAGGAACATAGGCAGTGTGAAAATCCGTATTTTGATAAAAGGTAGTTTTGATCGTACGGATAAATTGTGTCAATCCTGCTACATTATCGGTACCAATAAAATCCACTTTTAGATTCATCAGCGTCATCCAGGTATTCACATTGTCTGGCGTAGCCCAGAATCTGATTTTTTTATGCTGATCGTGAACTTTTTTAATCGCGGCCAGCATCTTTTGTAAATCTGCCTGTGTCAAAACACCTTTGCCATTCCAAATGGTTATTTTTTTTAAATCCTCGCTGATCATTTCGACGCGTGACAATTCTTCTGGCGAATAATTTTCATTAAGCCTTCCATCAAAATAAATAAATTCAGGATAGGATAACCACTTTGAAGGCACAGGTCTGTTACCTGAAATAACTACTTTAATGTTTTTATTAGCGCTGATTTCCGGAAATGCCTGCAACTGCTGAATGATTATTTTTAAAGTTGATTCCGCATCCGACTTAACATCGATCATTAAAATCAAGGGTTTATTATCTGGATACGCTTTGCCATTCAAATTTTTTAATTTTGAAGAAAGCGGCTCTAAATACAAACTTTTAAGGGTATTATGCTGCGCCATTTCTGTTGCAGTATGCGCTACAAATAATTCATTATTTACTAAAAAAACATCCGCTTCGATAACACCTGTCTGATTAGAATAAGCGCCATAAAAAGGAAGCGAACCCGCATAATCGTTATGCGAATGGATGTTTGATGAACTGTATTCCTGTGCTTGTACGAACAGGAAAAACTGGAGGCAAAAAAGGGTTATTATTTTTTTCATTGAAAAATAGAAATTGATTCGGTTGCAAAGCCGTAGGTAACTTTACAAGGAATTTTATTTATCACTTTTATAGGGGATGATTTGGCAATGCAATTTTTACAACTGCAAACTTATTGAAGGCCTGCAGCGTAAAAATCTAACAAACACATGAAACTAACTTTTACTTCATCTGAATTCGATTTTTTTTTAAAACTAAACATAAAAGAGTTTAAGCCTAAAAATGAAACAGATTTTGACTGGATGTTATTTATTTTTTTATTTCGGTACTATAAATGACTTCGCCTTTTTCGTTGACTGCCTGAACATACAAAGTGTCGGCAAGGACAGAAAACACCATAAAACCATATTCAGAAGCTGCCAGTTTACTAAAAGGCAATTTATCGATTGGAGTAGCTTCTGAAGCTGATCCTGAAACGAAATAATGTGTTTTGCCTTCTGGAAGTAAGTGTTGCAAATCATGATCGTGACCGGCAATATAAGCATCTACTTCGCATTTATCCAAAAGTGATTTTAATGATTTTCGGACAGCCTGTGTATCATAACTTTCTCTTCTTTTTAGGGTTGCCGTAAACAGAGGATGATGCCCCACTACCAATTTCCACTTCACCGTTTTAGGCGCATCATTCAGGGTTTTGATAAGCCATTTTTTTTGAGCTGTGGAATCTTGTGAAATTACATTTTTACCATACTGTTCACTTTTATAAAATGCCGGAATTAAAGGATTGGTATCTATAAAAGCAATCAATACCTGCTCGTTTGGATTTCCGTTTATGGCAAAAGTTTTACTGTAATAACGGGCGGGCATATTCCAGCGGCGGCTTATTTTTGAATAAGCAACCTGCGCATCAGGATTACCGGCATAATCATGGTTTCCTAATACCGAATACCAGTTCCAGTGCAGAGAAAAATCAGTATAAATATCTTCATAAGAAGATTTCCATTGTGGGTCATATTCGCTTGCAACCCCTACCGGATAAAAATTATCACCGGTCGAAATGATAAAATCGCGATTAATGGCTGTAGCTGTAATCCCCATTTGTTTGGCAACAGGAATTTGATGGTCTTCGCCAAATCTGCCCCAATCTCCCATTACAATAAAATTAAGAGCATTTGGATGTTTTTTGACCGCAGTATCTGTAGTCTGAGCAAAAGCAAAATGTGTAGTGAGTGTAAGAATAAATACTTTAACGATGCTTTTTTGAAACAGTGCTATTTTCATTTTTTTTTCTAATTAAAAATTTGAAGGCTATGGCAATCTCATTGAAAGAAAACCAGTAGCCTTCAAAAAAATCTATATTCTAACGGAATTAATATCCTTTATTTTGTTCTAAATAACCCGGAGTATTCGATGCACCATCAATCGCAACTTGCGGAATTGGGAACAATCTGTGGTTTACATCCGTATCTGTTTTTTCGGTCCATTTATCTTCAAAATGTCCAAAACGAATTTGGTTTGTTCTTCTTAAACCTTCCCAGTAAAATTCGAAACCATATTCTCTGTACAAAATATCTAAATTGATAGTAGGAAGTGCTGCAGGAATTGGAGCACGTGCAGTTCTTGATGTTCTTACTTTGTTCATATCAGCCAATGCTCCTGCATTATCTCCTTTTCTTAATTTAGCTTCAGCACGCATCATAAAAATTTCAGCATATCTCAGTAATACCATATCTACACTACTAAAATTATTTCCATCAGGTGAAGTATGACTAAATTGGTATTTAGAAACTCTGTATCCAGAATAGTGCATGCTTCCATCTTTAGTAAAATCAACTTTTTCTGTAAGATTTACATAACCTACGTTTTTATCAGGTCCATTTCCTTTGATCTGTTTTACAGGATAAATTCTGTAACCTTCATCACATTTAAAGAAAGCTCCGTTAGCATCTTTTCTGGCAGCCCATGGAATGCCTCTCATGATTCCTCTGTCTATTTCAAATGTCTCCGCTTTTACACAATAATAATGATCCTGATCGTTTAGTGGCGTAAATCCGGTAAGGTCTTTTAAATGCGCTGGTACTTTTGCATTATTTTTATAAAATCTCGAATCAGCATCTGCAGGATCTACAGCTCCATAAGCATCAACCCATGTCTGGTAAAAATCTGATGTAATAGCCGGACCATCTGTACCATCAGCATTGATAGATTCCGGTCTTGGAAACATGGATCCCGGAATAGACCAATACGCCCAACGGTTGTTTTCATCTTTTAAAACACCACGCTGATCCAATGCAAAAATTAATTCTTTGTTTGAATTATTAGCATCATCAAATAAATCAAAATATTCAGGAGATAAAGTAAATTTACCTGAGTTTATAATGTTATCAGCATATTTAATAACCTTATCCATATCTGCAGCAGCAAATTGAGGTGTACCATAAGGATCACGATAAACAGCAGCATTAAGATACAATCTGGATAGAAGTCCCCAAACTGCAGCCTGTGTCATTCTTCCTGGACCTTTTGTAGTATTGATAACATCGGCAACAGACAATAATTCGCTTTCGATATAAGAAACAGCATCCTGTCCACGAAGTATTTCTGAGGTACTTGCTGATGATTCTTTTTTAAACACAATTCCCCAGCTGTCTAACGTCATCATATTCAAGTAAGCTCTAAGCGCTTTCATTTCGTAAAGTGCTCCCTGCGCTTCTGTATTTCCAACTTCTGCAAGAGGAGTCAATACTTCAATAGCAGATAATGTTCTCGAAATATTTTTTGTAAGCTCATTCCAGGTACTGGTAACCAAGTCATTAGTAGGGGTTGTAGTATGAGCGTGTACTGCTAAATATTTACCTCCATCATACCAGTCTGTTCCACCTCTGTAAGGTAAAATTCCTTCGTCGCTGGCAATTAACTGCAAACCAAAATTGTTGGTGTGTATCCAGGTCGCTTTCAACTGACCGTAAGCCGGAGCAATTGCACCGCTAATTGCTTCTCCTTGTCCGCTTCCGTCTAAGGATTCGTCCAGTACATTTTCTTCTAAGTTGGTACAGCTCCAAGTAAATAATAAACTGAATGCAAGAGCTGCTACTATTATTTTATTTTTCATGTTATGTTATTTTTGATTAAAATGCCACGTTTAAGCCAAGTAAAACCGTTCTGCTTCTTGGATAACTGAAGTAGTCAATTCCGAAAGACTGAATGTCCCCAACGGATGTTCCGGTGTTAATTTCAGGATCATAACCGCTGTACTTTGTGATTACAAATAAATTTTGTGCAGTCAACGTAAGACGTAAATTATCCATTACATTATCAAGTCCAATTGTTTTTGGGCTTATATTGTAACCTAATGTTGCATTATTTAATCTTAAGAAACTGCCGTCTTCCAGATAACGTGTTGAAACGGTATTCGAATTAGTTGAGGCTTCGTTTAAAAATTCTGAAGCTCTGTCAGTCGTATTGAAAGAGTTGGCAAGCTGACCTCTGTTGAATGAAGTCATCGCAACGTGGTTGTAAATTTTATTTCCTCCGGCACCGTTAAAATTAACGCCTAAGTCAAAATTCTTGTATTTAAAATTCAGATAAAAAGCATAAATATAATCCGGTAATGCACTTCCGGCTACAATACGGTCATTGTCCTGAATCACACCATCGTTATTGGTATCTGCAAATTGGTTCAGACCATCAGGGCCAATTCCTGTAAAGTCAAGCATATAAAAAGAACCTATAGGCTGTCCGTTCAAAACTCCGTTTATGGTTGCTCCGGATTGTCCGCCTCCCTGTGCTCCTCCAGTAGTTAATATTTTATAAGGAGAATTTTCTACTTTATTATCTGTAAAAGAGATGTTTCCGCCAATACTATAAGAGAAGTCTTTGGTTTTATCACTGCTGTAATCCAATGCGATTTCGATACCGTTGTTCTGGATTTCCATATTTGGAATGTTTGTCCAGTATTTTGATGTAGGCTGAATAGGATCTACAGGCGCAACTTCCAATAAAATATTTTCCGAAACTTTATTGAAATAATCAACTGTTCCTGATAATCTGTTATTAAATAAACTAAAATCTAAACCGATATTCGTTTGTGTTGAAACCTCCCATTGAATATTTGGGTTCGCTAAACGTGTGTAAATAGAACCATAAGGATATCCTCCTAAATCGATAGCAGAAGGGTCTAACGGATAGGTATCGTTTCCTGTATTACTTTCTGTATAACTTGCTTTGGTTATTTTAGAAGGAATCTCCTGAGAACCAGTCTGTCCCCAACTTGCTCTTAGTTTCAGATTGTTAACCGTTTCAGAATCATTTAAAAAATCTTCTTTTGTAATGTTCCATCCTAAGGCAACAGATGGGAAGTAACCATATTTGTTATTTTTACCAAATTTTGAAGATCCATCGGCACGCATAGTAGCAGTAAGTAAGTATTTATTATCATACCCGTAATTTAATCTTCCGAAGAATGACTGAAGTTCGTTTTCTACAGCATACGAAGCCTGAGTTGTACGCTCACTTGCGGTTTCGATTTGGTTTTTTGGTTCTACACCATTATCAGGAAATCCAGATAAATTGTAACCCTTTTGACTTACTTGTATTTTTTGGTAAGACTGTCCTGCCAAAACCGTAAAATTATGAACCTGTGTACTAAAATTATACGTTAAAGTGTTTTCGTATAAAATATTATTATTGTTCGTCACAATATTATTCAAAGAACCTAAAGTCGTATTCGTTGCCGAAGTGTATGGCAAAACCTGAATATCTCTTTCGGACATAGAGTAATCCACTCCAAGATTAAATTTATACGTTAATCCTTTTATAAATTCGTATGATGGTGCAATATTCGCTAAAATACGATTGTTGTTTGTTTCATCAGAATAAATTCTTTCGCTGATTAAAGGGTTCAGAATATCATTACTTAAATTCACATTTGGTTCTCCATTTACATAAACCGCATCAGTAGGATTCATGGTAAGCATATTACCAACGATACCTCTGGCGTCTGGTCTTGAATTATCAAGTTTGGTAGCGGTCAAATTAAAAGCCACATTAAACTTATCGTTAAGTGCTTTTTGGTTTAAGTTTAAACGTCCAGAATAGCGTTTTAAATCACTATTACGTAAAACACCTTCCTGATTATCTACACCTAAAGAAGCTGCATAAGTTGATTTTTCTGTTCCTCCGCTCATAGAGAAATTAACATTCTGAGAAACGCCGGTTCTGGTTAATTCATCCTGCCAGTCCGTATTGGCTCCGCCATCAAGTAAGGTTCCGTTTACGGCTGCCACTTGTTTTCTAAATTCATCCGCACTAAAAACATCTACTTTATTAGCTAATGTTGAAAATCCGCTAGTCATAGAAAGATTGATTTGTGTTCTTCCTTTTGATCCTTTTTTAGTGGTGATTACAATTACACCATTGGCAGCTCTAGATCCGTAAATAGCAGAAGCAGAAGCGTCTTTAAGCACCTCAATACTTTCGATATCCTGTGGATTGATAAAGTTTAAAGGATTAGAAGCAACACCATTATTACTATTATCCAAAGCAAATCCATCAACTACATAAAGCGGTGTTGTTCCGGAACGTAAACTTCCCACACCACGAATAATGATGTCTTGCGAAGCACCAGGCTCTCCACTTGCAGCGGTTACATTGACCCCGGCAACTTTACCCTGAATCAGCTGTCCTGCATTGGCAACAACCCCTTTGTTGAAGTTTTCGCTTTTTACGGAAGCAATGGCTCCGGTTACATCAGAACGTTTTTGAATACCATAACCTACCACAACTACTTCATTTAAAGTACTTACTTCTTCGGTTAGCAAAACATCTAATTTTTGATTGCCTGAGAAAGAAACTTCTTTTGTTTTAAATCCTACATAAGAGAAAACTAAAACCCCTTCGTTTTGGTTGGCTTTAATTTTAAAATTTCCGTCAAAATCGGTTGTAACGGCTCCTTTTGGTTCTCCCTTAATATAAACAGAGACTCCCGGTACGGGTATTTTTTCAAGATCAGAAAGCACAGCTCCTGATACGGTTACCTGCGCATAAGAATATGACATACATCCCAGGGCAAGAATTAATAATGCATAAAATTTTTTCATTTAAATACTGTTTTTTGTTTTGCCAAAAGTATTTTATGAATGTTGCCAAATGGGGTAATTTTGCTTCAGAAAAGAGGATTTTAGATTCAAATTAGGATAAAATTAACGACAAAAAAGGGGTGTTTTGTTCACTAACATTCAACTAACTTTGTGTAAACACAGAGCTAACAGAACTTTTAAGCCGATGCTTTGTATTCTTTAGGACTTTTTCCAAAATATTTTTTGAAAGAACGCCCAAAATACTTCGGATCATTATACCCACACTCAAAACTAATCTCCGAAATGTTTAATTTTTTGGTCTTTAATAATATTTCTGCTTTTTGCAGCCTAAAAGAAGTGATCACATCAGATGGAGACTGGTTTAAAGTTTCCTTGAAAATCCGGTAGCATTTTACTCTCGAAATTCCCAGATTCTCCACCAGCGTTTCTACGTTAAATGACGGATCCTGTAATTCTCTTTTTATCATTTCTAAAGCCTGTTTAACCAATTTATCATTATTGGTTACTACCGGGTCATCTTCGGTTAAGATTTCAAATATTTTTTGCTGTATTTTATTTTCCTGCAGTACCTCTTTGTTTTTATCAATCAGAGAAGTTATCTTTTTTATAATAAAAGAGCCACTGGCTGGTAACTGAATCAAAGTATCAATACCAAGCTCTAATAATTGTTCGTGCAATTCGTAATTAATATCTTCAGAAATATAAATCATCGGCATTTTTAGAGTTGCAGCCTTTTTATTGGCCTCTAAAAAATGAACCAGTTCTTTAGTGAAGGTTGCCTGATAAAATACCAAAGCAGAAAAGTGGAGCTGTTTGGTGGCGGAATTTAGGTGTTCTACCGAATTTTCAAAAAGCAAATGATACTTACTGTTTTCTAAAACCTGATTTGCTGCGGTATAATCAGACTGGTCGCTAAAAACCAAAAACAATTCTTTATCCAAAGAAAGCTGTTCCTGTTCGTTGAAATGCTTCCATGAAATTGTTTCTTTGGTATTTAAATTTTCAGCCGCTAATTCTAATGGAATTTGTAATGTACTTGAAAAATTTTCTTCAGAATAATCAAAAAATTCGCCTTTTAAATCTTCCAGTAACACCTGAAAAGCTTTAAAGTAAGGACTGTAATGCAAAATATTGTACCAGTTGTTTTTTAAGATGATACTATCTGAAACTACTCTGACTTTTAAAAAGTTATTTTCATATCCAATTTCAATATTCAAAGCGCTTTCAGTTTCAGAATATTTACTGATATCATTAAAAAAATATTGCAGTACTAATTTTATCCGTAAGACATCTACGGCAACGAAAATAGGCGAATTGTCTATTTCGCAATTCAAATTTACCTGATTATGCTGCAGTTCTTTTTTTAGTTTTTCGATACTATTCTTTAAAATGGGAAACAAATTAACTGCTGATTTTTTTATGGGGCCAATATCTTTTACATAACTCAAATAATTCCAACCCGAAATAAGATTGGCCAGTTTACCTGATTGCAAAAGTAAATCCCGTTGCGCATCGCTGTCTTTTTTGGATGTACCCGAAATTTTGATTATCCTGGCTATCGGATCCTGAAATTCTGCCAGCATAAAACTTTTAAATTTTTCGATTTCAAAATTTTCGTTTTTAAGATTGCCGTGCAGTTTTAAAAGTTTTTCTTTCTGCTCTGATATTTTTTTGTTCTTTTCGTCCAGTTTTTCATTAATAGCCTGTAAATCTTTTTTCTGATTTTCGATAATGGCCGTACGGGCCTGAATTTTTGCTACGAGATACTTTTGTTGTGCCAGATTGGTTTTATTTTTAAAATAAATCAACAGCATACAGCCAATTAATATAAGACCTGACAGTAAAATATAAAACAAAATAGTCTCATAAAATGCTTTACTGATATTGAGGGTGAAAAATGCCGGTTTGGCAATTCCGTTTTCACCTTCTTTAATCAAAAATTCGTAATTTCCTGAGGATAAATTGGCATATTCTATCTTTCGGTTGTCCTGCAATAAAATCCAGTTTTTATCTCTTCCTTCTAATTTATAATAAATTTTAGCTTTGTCATTTTTAGGAAAAACAATCGGAATTATTTCGATTTCCAATTCATTTTGGCTAAAACTCTTTTCTATTGTAGCCAAATAATTTTCGGCACCATCAACCCTCAATTTTATTTTTGGATGGGAAGTCGAGGAACGAATACTCTTCGGATTAAAATAATTAAGTCCGTTTACCCCTCCAAAAAACAATAAACCTCTGTTATCCTGATAATAAGCTCCTTCTGAAAATTCCGTTGCCTGCCAACCGTGATTGGGATTATAAGAAGTTATTTTAAAATTATCTTTAGCAATTGAGGCAATTCCTTTAGTAGTACTGATCCAGACTTTATCTCCGCTATCCATAAGTCCATAAACCATGTGACTCGGAAGACCATCTGCTTCTGAAAAATTTTTAACCAAACCCTTTTTTTTATTATAAATACTGACACCGCCTAAGGAAGCAATCCAATAATTGGTTGTAGTTTTATCAATTAGGACAGAATAAACGCTATTACCTAAAATGCCCTGCTGTCTGGAAATTGGGTCTATGCGGTTGGTTTCTAAATTAAAGACAATAACCCCATCATTTTCAGTAGCTAAAATTAACTCCTGCTTGTTTTTCTTAACACATCTGATATGGTATTGGTTCAGTTTATTTTGCCCTTTAAAAGATTCAAATTTTTGAGTTGCCAAATTAAATTTGGCCACACCTCCCCAACAGCCAATCCAGAGGTTTTTACTTTCATCTTCATCAATAGAATATGATCTGTTATTAGGTAGCTCTTTAATCTTACCAGCCTCATAAAAGGTATATTTAGCACCTGAAATACGAATGATTCCTTTATAGGTTCCTACCCAGATGGTTCCGTCACTGGCAGTAAACAAACTCCTTACACGCTCCCAATCCGAGTTGGAAGCTGCTTCTTTTATTTTATATTTTTGATAGGAATTACTTTTTTCATTGTAAAAATATAGTCCGTTTGTATAATAACCCAGCCAGGTTTTTCCGTTTGCATCTTTAGTAATGGCTCTGATGGTTTCTGTTGGTAAATTAGGCTGTTTTACAGGATGCGGTACTATTGAGTTGATTTTTTCTGAGCCCGGAAAAGCCATACTCAAACCGCCATCTTTTAGGCCTAGCCAAATGTTCCCAAAAGCATCTTCATGGAGCGTCTCTATTTCATCACTCTTAAAAGAATACGGCAAATACAAATCGGCAGTAAAATGCTGAATGCTTTTGCTGCCATCATTCGCCATGATATAAAGTCCGTTTTTTCTTGTAGCAAACCAAATGTTTCCTGCTTTATCCTTTAAAACATCATTGATAATAAGTTCAGGATATTTTTTTAATAAGATACTTTTTAAAGTGTTAGTGTCTGTTTTTTTTAAGGAATTTTGTGGGATGGCAGCAAAAGTTCCTTCTTTAAATTCATAGTAGGCGTTATGGGTTTCTACTACTATATTTCCTTTCTGAGAGCGTTGGAAGTTTTTTGGAATATCCTTGAAAGGGAATTTTGTAAACGTACCATTTCCAATATATTTATTTACATCGCCTTCTTTCGTAATCAGCCAGATAAAGCCTTCTTTATCCCTGGCTAATTTGGTGATATCATTACTGGAAATCGCTTTAGGATTATTAAAATTATGTTTGAAAATTTTAAATTTATAGCCGTCATAATAATTCAATCCATCCCAGGTGGCAATCCAGAGCCCTCCATCTTTATCGTTTTCAATATCAATAACCGAATTATTCGACAATCCCTGATTCGTGGTAAAATTCTCAAATTTTATTTGTTGTCCAAACGACTGTAGTGTAATAAACCATACTATCAATAACCTTGTAACCATTTGTTTGCTTTTAACCAACAAGGATACAATCACAAGTTTACCTGAACATAAATTGTGTGTTAAGTTTTAAAGTAGGCGCTGAATATCTATTTTATATTCTGAAAAAAAATTAATAAACTAGATCTTTAGCATTTTATTCAACTACGTTTTGGGTGTAAAGAATAAACAAATTAATTAAACACATAGAGAACATAGATTTTATGATTCTGAAAAAAAGTAAATTCAAAAGAAACTCGTTTCTTCACACATAGCTATGTGTTATATGATACCTTTCAGCCACACGAACCGCTGAAAAAACCTGCTAAAAATTAACATAAATTTTCAGAATTACGTCTTATATTTGCTAAATGAAAATACGTTTACACATAATTATCATAATTCTAACGCTTGGCTTCTTTATGTTGCCAACTTCGAGTTATGCGTGTGGGACTAAAACCGAAAAATCTTGTTGCAAAAAAGAAACAACAAAGAAATCTGAAAAGAAATCTGAAAAGAAAGACTGTTGTAAAAATAAAGACTCAAAAGACAAACACAATAGTTGCGGCGGAAAATGCGGACACTCAAATTGCACACCTTCAACATCTGTAAATTTCAGCATAATTTCATTTTACGAAATTAATTTTAAAAATAATTCTTTTGATTTTTCAGAAGAAAAATCAAAATTTTATCATTCAAAAACCTTTATTTCTTCGGGTTTTCATTCCATTTGGCTCATTCCTAAAATAGCCTAAACATTTTTTTTGACAGCCATAAGTCTGTCTTCTCGAAAGCAAATTCTTTGCTCACAAAATTATTATTTAGCAAAAATTAAAATTTTATTACAATGAAACTAATATCAAAAATATGGGTAGCAATCACGGTATTGTTATCATTCACATCTTGCGAGGCACAAATTAAAAATGAAAAAACTGAAACAGTAAAAATTTATGGAAACTGTGGGATGTGTGAAAAAAGAATTGAAAAAGCAGGAAATATAAATAACATAGCCAAAGTAGATTGGGATGTAGATACAAAAATGGCGACTATAACTTATGATAGTAAAAAAACCAATCAAGATGCAATTTTAAAAAGCATTGCTTTATCAGGGCACGATAGCGATACATTTCTTGCTCCAAACGAAGCTTATTCTAAACTACCGAGTTGTTGCCAATACAACAGAATTGCAAAAGTTCCTGTGAAAGTAAATACAGTTGCTAGCGATACTATATCAGCAAATTCTAAAGTGGATATGACCAATCATACTACTGCCGAAAACCAACTAAAAGCAGTTTTTGATAATTATTTTGCTGTAAAAGATGCGTTAGTAAAAACAGACGGAAACACAGCATCTGCAAAAGCTACAGCATTACTTTCGGCAATCAACGCTGTCAAAATGGAAACTTTAAAAACAGAAGAACACAATGTTTGGATGAAAGTTTTAAAAGACACAAAAGAAGATGCTGAACATATTTCAGGCACCAAAGATGCAAAACACCAAAGAGATCATTTTGATACACTTTCAAAAAACATCTATGAATTAATCAAGGTTTCTAAACAAGAAACGCCAACGTATTATCAATTTTGCCCAATGGCAAACAACGGAAAAGGTGCAAATTGGTTAAGTAAAGAGGATGTGGTTAAAAATCCATACTATGGTTCTATGATGTTAAGTTGCGGTAAAGTAACAGAAACAATCAAATAAATTTAATTTGGCGAAGTCCAAAAAGGCTTCGCCTTTTTAATCCAATTAATTGAAACTATCAATATGAAAAATAAAAAAATGAAAAACATATCAATTTTGCCTGCTGCAATATTGATATTGTTTATTTCTCAATCCATTTTCGCACAAAAAATTGTTCGTTACGATTTATATGTGCGAGATACAATCGTAACTTTTGGAGATAAACCTAAACACGCCATAGCAGTAAATGGACAAATCCCAATGCCAACACTAACATTTACCGAAGGCGATATTGCCGAAATTTATGTACATAATGAGTTAAAAGAAAGTACCTCTTTGCATTGGCACGGTTTATTTTTGCCAAATAAAGAAGATGGCGTGCCTAATTTGACACAAATGCCAATTGAACCCAACACTACTCACAAATATACATTTCCTATTATTCAACACGGAACACATTGGTATCACAGCCATTCAGGAATGCAAGAACAAATAGGTATGTATGGGAATTTTATAATGCTCAAAAAACCAACTGATCCAACCTTTAGAAAAGGAATTGACGATTTGCCGAGCGTTCCAATAGTTTTGAGCGAATGGACAGATGCAAACCCTGATAATGTACACCGAATGCTACACAACGCAACAGATTGGTTTGCAATTCAAAAAGGTACAACACAAAGTTATTCCGAAGCAATTCAGC
The DNA here is from genome assembly GCF_009789235.1 of Flavobacterium hydrocarbonoxydans. Taxonomy (GTDB): domain Bacteria; phylum Bacteroidota; class Bacteroidia; order Flavobacteriales; family Flavobacteriaceae; genus Flavobacterium; species Flavobacterium hydrocarbonoxydans. The sequence goes on from NZ_WSTB01000001.1 coordinate 662,506, forward strand.
AAGGTCATTTCAAAACTAAAGTTAACAACGAATGGAAACGAATGAACGCAATGGATGTAAGCGATGTATATTACAATAAATTTTTAATTAATGGCAAAAATGAAAGTCAGCTTTCGCAGTTCAAAGGTGGTGACAAAGTGCGTTTACGAATTTCAAACGGTGGTGCATCAACTTATTTTTGGCTTAATTATGCAGCCGGAAAAATTACTGTCGTTGCCAACGATGGTAACGATGTAGAACCTGTCGAAGTTGATAGATTAATTGTAGCCGTTTCCGAAACCTACGATATTGTTGTAACCATTCCAGCCGATAAAACCGCTTACGAATTTTTAGTAACTTCCGAAGACCGCACAAAATCTGCATCATTATATTTGGGCGATGGCATCAAACAGCTTAATTCTACCCTACCAAAATTAAAATATTTTGAAGGTATGAAAATGATGAACGATATGATGAAGATGAACGGAGACCTTGACGATATGGGAATGAGTATGTCCTACAATCAAATGGATATGAATGTAGTAATGTATCCAGAAATTACAGGCGAAGCAAAACCCAAAAGCGACAAAATGGGCGTTATAAAAATGACGGAAAACGATTACAACAGCAATAAACTTTCAGACATTGTAACCCTAAATTACGCAATGCTAAAATCACCTTTCAAAACAAATCTTCCAAAAGATGCACCAATCAGAGAATTAAAATTTGAACTTACAGGAAATATGAACCGCTATGTTTGGAGTTTAGACAATAAAGTAGTTTCAGAAACTGATAAAATCCTAATCAAAAAAGGCGAAAATGTACGCATCACAATCTACAATGGTTCTATGATGCGCCACCCAATGCACTTACATGGACACGATTTTAGAATAATTAATGGACAAGGCGACTACGCACCACTTAAAAATATCATTGACATTATGCCAATGGAAACCGATGTTTTAGAATTCAACGCGAATGTTGAAGGCGATTGGTTTTTTCATTGTCATATTTTGTACCACATGATGGCAGGAATGGGCAGAGTTTTTACCTATGAAAACCAAGCACCTAATCCATTGATACCAAACCCCAAATTAGCACAACGCAAATTGTTTGCCGATGATAGAAAATTTCATTTAATGGCAGAAAATGATTTTGCTACTAATGGTAATGATGGTAGCGCAATGTATCAAAATACACGTTGGAGTATTGGTACTGAATGGAGATTAGGATACAATGATATGCACGGTTATGAAATCGAAACACACATTGGTAGATATATTGGTAAGATGCAATGGCTAATGCCTTTTATTGGATTTGATTGGAGATACAGAAAAATGGAAGATAACGAAATGGAAAAGAACCTTTTTAACCAAACAAATACCAAAGACAAACGCTCTGTTTTTAGTCTTGGATTAGAATACACCTTCCCAATGCTCATAAAGGCACAAGCCGAAGTGTTTACTGATGGAAATGTGCGTTTACAATTTGAACGAATGGACATTCCAGTTTCAAAACGTCTTCGAATGAACTTAATGTGGAATACCGACAAAGAATATATGGCAGGATTGCGATATATTGTCAAAAGAAACTTTGGAATAACCACACATTATGACAGTGATATGGGAATAGGTTTTGGAGTAAGTTTGAATTATTAAATATAAATAAAAAGGGCATCATATAATAGCCACTACAACGGATTTGGGCATTTGACTTAATGGAAAGATAGTTTTGCATTTGGAATGATTTGGCAAATCCTGAAATAGAGCTTAATTTATTCCCAAACCCGCTGTAATGCCAAGACGTTTTAATGGAATTTAAAGGCCTTTTTTAAGTTTAATAAGCTATTTTTCTATTTGTTAAAAAATTCATCCAACGAATTAAACCCTAAAAAAATTAGCCGCTATCCAGCGTTCTTTCCAATTGCTCCAAATTGGTTCAAACTGCATATCATTTTTTGTGTAATGGGTTTGAAATAAATCTTTTGCAGTAGCAATGTCGTTATGTTCTTTCAATAAAGATAAAAAATCATATTGCTCTTTGTGAAGATCATAAATTGACAATTTGAACTGGTGTCTCAAGACCACACTATAACTTTCTTTTTCAAGAGGCAAAGCGGGATTTTTTCCATTTTTAAATTCGGAATAGTACTTCCGGACCGGAAATTTAAATGTAAATAAAGAAAATATTGGAACTATTTTTAATTGCTCCTCAGGAGTCTCAAAGGTCGCTAATTGGTAATCCTCTTCTGCTTTGGTATCAAAAAGGACTCCAATGGCATATTCAAATCGGGCCAGCTCAATGATAAAATCAATCCAGTCTTCTTTTACTGTTTCTTCTGCATCGGGTCTGTTGTTTTCGAGATAGTCAGCAAAATGAGCTCCTAAAAAAGACAAATTATAATGATGCGATGGTCTTGAAGCGAGATAATCATCGGCGAAAGCACAAAAAATAGCTTCGCCTAAAGCATATTCTAAAGCACTAAATTGCTGCGACATGCAATTTCGCAATCGTGCAATATAACTCCGTTGGTAAATTCCCAAATGTTCCTGAGCGCTAAGTTTTTCCGAATGGCAAATGACGTCTTCAATAGAAGCCGCATTGGTTGCATTCGAAAGCAAATCATTAGGATTCACACCCGTTTGCTGGTAAGGATCGAGCAAAAGCTGCTGCATCCATTGCTGAAAATCTTTCAATGGTATTTTGACCGTTTTGTGCATCTTTAGCTTTATAAAAATTGATTGACAGCAAACAGATTTAATGGGTTTGAAACCTGTTCTTTATCCATAGAGTGAACTTCTTTTTCAGCCCCAGTAAAGGTAGCATCCATATATTTTTTTGATTTAAGTAATTCCGAATGATACACATCAAAGGCTGGAATATTACCATCCCATTCTAATAAAACAGAAGCTTCATTTGCCAGTTGATACGCCATTTGAAACAATTTCCAAACCTGATTATTCACTTCCCTATCGTGTGTATCGATAATGTAATTGCCACAATTCTGATGGCCGGCCAAGTGCATTTGTACCACTCTATCATGTGGAATTCCATTGATGTAGGTTACAGGATCAAAATCATTATTAAAAGAAGAAACGTACACATTGTTTACATCAAGCAACAATCCACAACCGGTTTCTTCGGTCATGATTCGTAAAAAGTCCCATTCCGGAAGAGTTGAATTATTAAACGCTGCGTATGTACTTGGATTTTCTACAATCAGCGGTCGTTCTAAATAGTCCTGAACCTGTCGGATTCGGTTGCAAACATGTTTTAAAGACTCATCATTTAGCGGAAGCGGAAGCAAATCGTGCGAATTGGTTGTCAAAACGCCCGTCCAGCACAAATGATCGCTAATCCAGGCTGGTTTTACTTCGCCTGCCAGCTGTTTTAAACTTTTGAGGTAATCAAAATTTAAGGGATCAGTGCTTCCTATAGAAAGCGATACCCCGTGCATGACCACGGGATATTGCTCTGCTATTTGCTGTAAAATATATCTGGGTCTTCCATGCGAATCCATAAAATTCTCAGAAATCACCTCAAACCAATCTACGGCTGGTTTATTTTGAAGAATGTGTTCAAAATGCTGACTTCTAAGTCCTAAACCCAATCCTAAATTGGGCAAACCCAATCTAGTTTCCATCATTTTTGCAATCACAATTCGAAAGCGTTTCAGGCAATTTTTGGGCACTTTCCTGCTCCATTTTCAAAACTCTCTGATTGGCAGCTGCCTTTCTATCAGTCGGATTGTTTATGTACGAACACGATCTTGAACCGCTTTGTCCGCAAGAAGAATAATCTACACCTGTAGTGCCGCGAACAGTATTTACGTAATCCTCGCTTGGTCCGTATTGTTGCGGAGCCTCGCCAAAAGGTTCTCCATTTTGATTTCTTTTTTCTTCAAAACGTATTCTTGCCAATTGCCAAACGCTCAATCCTTTATTAGGTCCTTGCGCCATAAAACGCGAAGACAGTATAGGCACACCGCAACTTCCCTGATAACGGCATTCATTTTCGCCTGGATGGCAAAGTTCTTCGGTAGTTCCAAAAATTCCACAGCCTCCTTGTCCTTTACAGGCATTTAAAGTGTGACAGGGATGACCAACAGCCGTTGAGCAATCGCCTTTGCCTGCACAATCATTATTTCCTGAGTATCCCGCATTTTTACATGAATTAAGCCCCATACATACATGAAGCTCTTTGGTTGTTAATTCTGACATGTTATGTGTTTTTTAAATTAATGATGGTGTGTATAAGGAGTTCCTGGTACTTTTGGCATATCGGCTTCAATAGTATAATCCAATCCTACGTCAGGTAAAGACGGGAAATAATTTTCGCTTTTAATGGCCCATCCCCAATTTGTCGGATCGGCTTTAGCCAATTGATCAACAAGGTTCATAATTTGTGCTTTAGGTCTTAGGAAACTTTTTTCAAATGAAAAAGGTTCAAATGTCAAAGCCCCTTTATAAGCCTTATTATCTTTGGAATACGTATATTGATTAATTTGATTTCCTACTCCGCTCAAAAGCCAGATCATCGATTTATGAATTCCAAAAATGAATAAATCGTATTGGGTACTTTCGTCTTTATAGTAACAGGCTTCTATCATTAAAAGAATATAAGCAAAAACCGCATTCCCCAATTCTGAAGCAAGTGCCAGTGCCTGATTCCCCGATGCTACGTAATCTGCAGTTCTTGGATTAGCATCTGTATCATACACAAAATAGCTGAAAAAATCGTCTAAGCCCTGAATATTACGAAACTTTTCCTGATAGTAACCACCAAGACTATAAGCTTCCAAAAATTTGGCAAAATGGGCGATTTCTTTTCCTGCATCATCATAATCACCTTCCCAAAACGTTACTTTGCCATCCACAACTTCCATGGGTACTGGCATTTTATCTTCACCCCAGATTAAAGTGTGTTGTTTGAATTTGCTTCTTCCCTCTCCCTGATCGATAATACGTTCCAGAGCATCAATCGCTGAGTGGGCATCATATACTCCAACAAGTCCGCCGCTATCCTCTCCGTTAGCAAACTGAGGATTGTGCTCCCTGTCATAATGCACGGTATTCATCGAATTTTGAGAATAATACGGTCTTGGACGTTCCGGACTATCCGGTGGAAGCAATTGTGGTCTATAGTCATAAGGCCCTGGGAAATCCTCGGCTACACACTTAATAATCATTTCATACAAACGCCCAATGGTTTGGTAATCGATGGTGTCCTGTAATAGTTTATCTGCATAAGGATCTACAAAAGGTTCAGGACTTTCTATTTGCAGAAAAGTAGTCAGCTGTTTGAGTGACAATTTTGCTGCATTAATTTGAAATTCAGGAATATGACCGTCTAATTGTGTTGGAAATGAAAGTCCTTTTCCAATCCCCATCAGATCTGGTGCAGTTTGACAAACAGCTTGTTTTACATTGCATGCGAGTGCCAGATGCAGCATTTCTTCAATCACAACACTCATAATTAATGCCGCTGATTTATTCGAATAAACCAGCACATCCAGTTTGAGTTCCTGCGTTAATTCATCAATTTCAGTTGCAGTTCGTTCGCCGGATTGTGAAAGCTGCGCATGAATTTTGGCATACAATTTATCCTGATCCTGAGCTCTGTTTATCGAATAATAGGTAGATAAATACGTTGGAATTGTTGCAAGCTCCAGCGCAATTGCCTGCTGCATTACTTCTTTGATATTCTCTTTTGTTACCGCGTTCGAAAGCGTAAAAAGTTTTTTGGTTTTCATATGGTTAAGTTTGTTTTTAGACTATTATTCCGGACTGATAAATGGATAATATTTTTCATCTATGATAGGTTCGATTCCAAAAAAATCATTCAGAACAGATTCGGCAGTACAAAAAGCACCTTCTACCCAGGCCTGATCATTAGAATAGGTTTCTCCAACAATAAAAATCTCGCAATCTGTTTTCGGAACGAGCTGTGATGGTTTTCTGATTTTTCTTTGTACATCGCCCAGATTATAGTGTGATTTATAGGCATGATAGCCTGCATTAAAAGGAGGCAGTGACCAGTCCATATATTTTGTTTCAAGAGGTTCCGGTACATAAGAATAATCAGCCTGCGGACCAAAATGTAAGGCTGCCAATTGCGAACGAAGCATTTTTACCATAACAGGTGTAGCTTCTCTTGGCCCTTCGAGTGGCTGGCAATCTCTGGATTCCGGAATTTCACGTGTTGCATTTGGACCAAGTTCTAAAGCTTTCCAGAAGGTTGCATACTGAATATCATCATAACTGGCTAGAATACCATAGACTTTTTTCCCTTTTCCATCTCTGGCATTATCGCCAAAATAGACTACCTGACGGATAGGCATGTCTGTAATACTTGGGCCAATGGTATCCAATTCCGCAACAGTTGAGATTTGTTTTTCCTCTTTAAAAGTCAGACGCTCCTGAATGGCATTTTCTACAGCAGCTATAAAACTTGCTTTGTCATTAAACGGATTGCCTATAATAACGGGACTTTTAGCCGATTCTATTTTTTTAAGATAATCAGAAGGGAAACCTTCTTTTTTCAGTTTTGCTATACCTTCCAATGTTAAAAAGTAACTTGTTAGTTTGGCAGGATACGTAGGGCTTCCATCTAAAGTTTCTCTCCACCAGGGAGTGGTGAAAAACATACCCACTTTATAAGAAGGTTCCATCAGTACTGACTCTAAATAAAGCTGTACTTTTTCATGATTTAATACATCTACGCCTTCCTTGTCGCTGTATCTGGATGCCTGAGCGACTAATTCTATGGCTGCTCTGGGCATGGCAAGAAATGCAGCATCGCATATTTTATTTTCTGCCAGTTTATCCGGATCCTGACGCGTTGCGGTGGTAAAATAAACGCCTTGCTTGGTATGCAAAATAGAACGCAATCTAGTATTTGGAAAATAATTCAGCGTGATTCCTTTTTGTTTGGCTAATTTTTCTACTTCTTCAAATAAGCTGTCAAATAAGCTGGAATAGCCTTTTATCAAAGTTTTGTATTCGGTACCGGGAGTAAATTCATCATTAACATTAAACGACTGGGCACTATTGCTGTTTACTACATTTGAACTGTAGCCATTTCCATCTGCTAAATAACTAAACCCCTCTTGTCCAAGCACATCAAAACCCAGATTCCAGTAGCCAATCTCTTTTAATAAGTCTCCTTTTTTATAAACTGAACTATCCGGCATGTCTATTTTGATTTTGCCTTCTTCATAAAATTTACACCATTCTCTTCTTGTAAATGGTTTTGAATTATCTGTAATCGCTACCGATTGTATTGTTGTAAATCCATCGTCTGGCGGAGCATCCTGAGCGTAATTGTTTGCAAAATAAGGTGCTGGCTGGTTAGATGTAACATCAGAGATATACATGTTTTTAGAACGCAAAGACATTAAAGGATCTGCCGATTCATTAAACGGAACTGAATCTTTCTTTAAATCCAGTTTTTCTATAGCTTTTGTCACTAAACGATGTCCTGGTCCTTTAGGAGTGCCATCCCAATACAAATAGCGCATACCACCCAATTCCAGATACGAATTGTCTTTGTCATCCTTATAATGCCAGGTACAAACGCGCGCGCCTGGCTCTCTGGTACCTGATTTTTTTTTGGAAAAATCATATTTTCCCCAGTCATAAAGCTCTAATACATCGCCTTTAACGAGCATTTTTTCGTTTTTTTCCAGTTTGGATTTTCCTTCAAGCAATCTCCAGGCTGTATAAAGTCCCGCTGCTCCTGCTCCAAAAATGGAATATGTTTTTTTAGTCATGATCGTATGTTTTTAAAATTTTCATTCGGTTTTTTCGTAGCCTTTTTATTCATTACCTAACCTAGACATTTGCTGTGCCAGATCTTTTTGTGGAATTACAATTTCTACCAGAGTCGGAAGATTTGTTTTTTTCTTAAGTTTAAGAAGCACTTCGTTTAACTCTGTAACAGTTTCAGCACGATAGCTGTTTGCTCCAAATGCTTTGGCCAATGCCTGATAATCCCATTTTGGAAGAATATCAAAAGCATCGAATTTATGTGAAGGTCCAGCCTTAAATGAGTCTATATCGACATACACCTGTTCTATGGCATATACTCCGTTACTCATCACAAAAATTACAGAGTTGATGTTGTATTTTACAAGAGTTGAGAGTGACTGCGCTATCATCATAAACCCACCATCTCCGGCTACGGTCCAGGCTTGTTTGCCACTCCCTAACTGAGCACCTGATGCCGCACCGGTTTCAAAACCGATACACTGCCAGGCAGCCGAAGAAATATAGGCGTTCTTCGATAATCCGTACATATTGGTAGCCACGTACATAGACGAACTTACACCAAAAGTCATCACAATATCATCCAGCATTTTCTGCTTTTTCAGAAAAAACATGGTATGTTCAAAAAAACGGTTAAATGTTATTACTTCGGGAGTTAAATCATATTTAGGATCGGAGTTGGATCTCCAGGGTTCCGGAAATTTCGGTTGAGCCGGCGCGATGGTTTTTAAAGGATATCCATCTGCTTTTTTAAAACGTTCTGTTAAGGCTTCAATAAAGTCTCTTAAAGTTACCTTATTGTAGGTAAAATAACCCACCCGCATTTCCTGCGTAGTCGCCTGAATCATATCCTGAAATTTATTTTCTACCAGCCATAAATAATCATCGGTAATGATCGTTCCTAAAGATAAAATACAATCAGAATCCTCAACCACGCTGATCACTTCTGGTATAGAAGCCTGATCAGAATAGGTTCCTATAAATTTATCGCCTTTCTCGTCCAGAACCGTTTTTCCCAGTGAAGTTGTGGTGTACAACATCCCGCTTGCTTTAATAAGCTCTTCTAATTGTTTGGTTAAGTTATGTCGCAAAAGTTCTACTCCTGCCAAAATCAAAGGCGATTTTGCCTGACTAATCTGACTCCAGGCCTGAGAAACTGCATTTTCGAGTGCCGCTGTTTCACTTTTTAGTATTTCAGGTTCCAGTTTTTTATTCGAAGGTTTCGGACAAGGTTCACCCCAAACCTCTTTATAACACGCTATATACACCGGTCGTTGATGTGTAAGCGCAGCTATAATTAAGTTATCTATTTTTTCCGGAGCTCCCGCTGAAGTGCTCAGGGTCTCCGCAGCAACAGTTACTCTTTCGTAAACTTCCTGATCTGCGTTGAGATTACCTGTTGAGTGATGGTAAAGTACATTATACATACTCCCAATTTGTCGTGCATCGGCACCGGGAGTAGCACTAATGACCACAACAGGACTGCGTTCTACATACGCTCCTGCAATAGCATTTAATGCGCTAAAAGTACTCACGCCATACTGCAAAGACACCGCCGCCAAACCTCGTGTTCGGGCATAAGCATCTGCAGCATAAGAAGCGTCCAGTTCGTTTGAAGTTCCAATGGTTTCTATTCCATCAAAGTCTTCCAAAGCTTGTGTAAAATGTTTTACATAGTCGCCCGGAATTTGAAAAACCTCGGTAACATTTAATTGTTTCAGCCGGGTAAGCAGATAATCTGCCACTGTAAATTGTTTTGTAGCTTTCATTTTTTTGAAATTCTAAATTAGGAGCCGTATTTATTTTCGGCTATAAATACCTTCAATTATTTTTTTTTGAAGCTATTTCTGTTAAGCAACTCTTATACGCACCTGCAGACTACCAATATTATCCGCTAATCCAGCTCCGTACTGCGCATTTAGATCATCATTGATACATAATTGTAAGGCACCACTCTGACCTGCAGGAGTTACCACTGGTCCATTTCCAATAAAAAATGGAGGATTCGTCCCCACTTGCCCGATAAGCGCACCCATATTTACATTTTGAACAGGATAGCCTGATTGTGTTACGATAATACCGGGACATCCATTTGCATCATACAGATTACCATTATTAGTTTGCGGATCTGCTGTCCATAGACCTGATTCGTAACTTATAATACTCGAATTTCCGGGTTGTACCGTAACTCCTGTGTCCTGCCATGGCTGAGTTGCATTGACCGGAACAAACGTTTCTACTAGTTGCAGTGTATTGGCATCGATATGCGAAAACTGAGTTGGTAAACCATTGATGAGGAACTGCAAAACAATATTTTGAATGTATTGCAACTGAACTTTTCCATTACTCAGCGTTTCAACATACCAGGTAGTGTTCATTGAAAGTACTTTCCCAAAAGAATTTTCAAAATTAATATTGCTTACTGCACCACCTTCATTTGTAGTACTAACCGTAATACTTGAATAACTGGTAACTGTTACACCATTGGCTTTCAATGTATCCAATTGTTGCGTCAAATAGGTGGATGGATCAATAATTGTAGGATCCGTAAAAGGTAATTTAGTTCTGTCCGCTGTTGGAAAAACCGGATTTCCTGTACCCGTAACAACCGGTCCTCCCGTCATCAAAACGGAAACACCATGTGGCACCGAAATTTGTTTGTTATATTGTGTTGCAGCATTTTGCACAGGAATCGGATTGGTAACGGGTACAGTACCCGGTCCGTAAGGTCCTTCAACCTGATTTTGAATAACATGATAGAGCCAGGTACCATTTTCGGCATGAATCAGGGTGTTTTGAATAGGCTGTGCTCCGTTTGGATCGGCGTTATCAGCTATATACACTCTTTGTTCGTAAAATAAAACCGAGCTTGCCTGTGTATATTGCCCTTCACGATTGGGTGCACCGCCCGCTATGGCTGCAAATGAAATTTCTTCAAAATAAGGAAAATTTTTAGTGATGTAACCGTTTGGAGTATCTGCCTGAGGCAAAGGCATAACGTTATAACCTGTAGCATCAGCTCCCGTGGGACTGTTCCAGGTACCAATAAAATTATTTAAAAGCCCGAGGTTAGCATTTCCAATAACTGGTGGCTGATTAGTGGTGGCTACAAGTGGTGTTGATATGTCTGGAATTACAGCTACTGTAGCTGCTTGTTTAGCCAGATAAGGGCATTTTTGCTGTTGTAAATCGGTTGAATTTTCCATTTTTGTTCTGTTTTTGGTCCTTTTCAGGTTGGTTGGTATCGTTTATTAAAGTGATTTCTGAGACACACTTTACTTATGTTTCTTATTTTTTCTTTATAAAATTACATTGACATCATAGTTCAGATTAAAAAAAAGGTATGAATGCGGAATTTTTATCCATGAGAGGTCGAAATAAAAGCATAAGATCATTTTACAACACCTGGAGTATCTGTTGTTTTTAACAATACACTTCTTTTAAACAAAACAATGAAATACAAGTATTTACATCTAAAAAAGAAAGCAAAATCCTATTCTTTTTTTTAAATAAAATATACAATTATAACCTCTGGCAGCTATCACACATTATGGCAAAGCAAAAGTGTATTTATTGAGCGGTTACCTTTATATGCCGGGATTGGAAATCGGTTTTTAATAAAATAAGAAATACAAGTTGATACAATTCAAAACCAACTTTAACTTGTGTTTTATCAAAAAAAAAAGAGCCTGCAGAATAATTATTCCACAGGCTCTTTCCTATTATTTAGCTGTATTATTTTCTCCTATTCTGATGCTCGGTAAAGTGCAGCAAAATTTGCTTAGGAACTGCTATCGCTTCCTTTTTGATATTATCAAACCATTCCACCTCTTTGGTAACTTCGGCACAACATTCTTTTTTAGAATTGAAAAATAAACTCTTAAAACTGATTTTGTCATCTACCGAAAAATGCTTCATCTCAACAAAAAAAGGTTCGGTAAACATCAGGTTTTGATAACAAACCAATACGTGATTCCTTTCTTGTAAACCTAAGTTAAACGTATTGAGTTTCTCTCTTGAAAATCCGTTTTCAAACAAAAAATGATACAGTAATCTTTTTGTATAAGAAAGGTAAGCAGCGTTTTCCATTACCATAAAATCATTTACATCTTCTCCGGCAACAACATAATTTTTGCAGATCATACTAAATTTAGTTAGGGTTAATAAAAAAGAGGCCAGTAACGAAACTGACCTCCTAACAATAGTCATGTTTAATAATCACCAAATCCAAAAAGAAATTTATTTAATAGTGGTGGGTACTATCTATTCCATAAATATTTAATGTTCTGAAAGCAATTATTTGACCAACAAAAAATTGTAATTAATCTTTATTTTGTCCGCAATTTTCTTTCGGACCAAATTTGGTATTTCAATATCAAAATCTTCTGGTTTTACTTCAAAAGAGCCAATAGTAGTAACTCCATTAGCAGCCTTCGAAATTTTTATAATTACACTTACCGCTTTCGTTTTTCCGTGAATGGTAAGATCCCCTTTTAAAGTAAAATTTTTAGGCGTATTGGTAATTTTAGCACTATCAAAATCTTCTATTTTACCTTTGAAAGTCGCTTTTGAAAACTTTTCAGATTCCATATAATTTTCATTAAAATGCTCCTCCATTAAGGCCACTTTAAACCGAAACCCTTTTATAAGAACCAAAGCCGCAAAATCTCCAGTTGATTGTTCTAAGACAGCAGACACACTTTTGTTTTCGGCTGCCACTTCTTCATAAGAAGGAATGGATGCCTGGAATTTTATACTTCCTGTTTTGGTAATCAGCTTTTGCGAAAAACCAGTTGTACCGGCAGTAATGATCAGCAGAAAAGCAACGAAATTAAGGACAGTTTTTTTCATAAAAATTAATTTTCTTTTAGTCCGTCTGTATTCCATTTTACAATTAGATCAATATTTGCCTGAGACATTCTTCCCCCTTGTGGCATAATCCCCTGTTCTCCGTTTTGTAATTGAATACGGCCAAGTAATCCAGCATTTTCAACAGCTGCTTTAACCTCAGCATAAGTCGTTAAAGGTCTGAAACTGGCAGATCTTCCGGCCTGATGGCAGCCAATACAATTACCATCAATAATCGATTTTACATTTTTAGCATAGCTAATGGTCGCTACTGGGTCTGGACCTGGTGTTCCTGTACCGGGTGGTGTTTCGACATCTTCATAGGTATCAGAATCACTACAGCTTGTAAATGCAGCCAATAAAATGGCAAGTGCTATTAATTTTTTCATCCTTTGTTTTTTTAGTTTTATTAGTTTTTTTTAAAATACTCTGTATAAATTAAATCCGAAAAAGAAGTCTCCTTTTCCCCATTCACCTGTAGCATTGGTAAGATATCCGCTCTCACTCATGGATTGTGAATTGGTAAATATCAGCTGAAAAACGTGTCCTCCCGTCTCTATATCAAGACCTACCGATAGAGGGTTTTCATAAAAATCAGGCGTATCAAAATTGTGCATGTACTCTAAATTAACCGATAATCTTTTGGTGATTTTGTAGCGACCGCCACCTCCAAAAGAAAATTGATTATCATTTTCGATTGCCGGATTATAAAGGTTTTTATGCAGATAAGAAGGAACAAGCTCCAGAGAAAGCTTTTCGCTGATTTTTCTGGATACCAATACTTGCTGCACATACGTCATGCGGTGTTTAAATTCTAAGCTCGGATATTGCTCTTTTTCTAAAAAAGTATTAATATCGGCAACGCTGTATCCCACAATGTCAACCGGAAAATTAGCATTCTGTCTCGCCAGTCTGTATTTTAATCCGGTCTCGTACATTTTGTTTAAGGTATGTCTGGAAAGACTTACGGATAACCAATCTGTAACGCCATAAATACCGCCCAATTTTGTAGTTGCATTATCAAGTCCAAAAAAACTGTCAAAACCGTCTTTTACAGTACCAAAACGATGCGAGACTACAAAATAGAACTCGTTTTTGGCAGCCATTTTTGTGGTTTGCAAAGTCACCAGCTGTAAAGCTTTGAAAGTAGCGCCTGCATAACTTTCTTCTACCTGAGTCGAATCCAGATCCTTAAGCAGATCGTCTTGCGAATATGTCATCGTAGCCCAAAAAAGGCAGATTGTGACTAAAAATTTCTTCATAAATCGATTAATTATTTTGTTTATTAATGGTGCATTGGTCTAATTTAATCTCCTGAAAAAGTTCATCATAACCAATACATTTACCTTTGACCGTTACGCTCTTATTTATCAGTTTCTCATTAGTTTTTTGAGTAAACAGACAAAAAACAGTATTTTCGAGTATCAGTACAGAATCTGTTTGTCTGGTTATTTCACCCGTTATTTCAATAGTTTTATTGAGATACAATGAATCTGCTTTTTGTGGATTTGAGTTATAGTCACTGCTTAATTTTGTAGCTGTGATACTAAAATCTGGCACTTCCCATGCTATATTACGGGCTTCTTTAAAAAGAAATCCGTAATAAAAATAAAGCCCCGCAGTAACCAGCAATAGCACGACCACAATTATTAATGTTATTCTTTTTCTTTTCATAAATAGAGTTTAAATGCTGTTTATTCAGCTATTTTTGAAGTAGTTTACCCGAATTTTATTTTTCAATTATTTCAAATTAGCCCAATAAAATTTGGACTAATTTGAAATTTTTAGAAAATCTAATTTTTATATCGCTAACGGAGTATCTTTTTCTACTACCGGCCAAACTCCAGGAGCAGGATAACTAACCCCTTTATTAGCACCTCTAACACTGGCATCTTGTCCAAAATAATACAAAGGCCAGCCATTGTAAACCAATTGCGATTTTCCAAATACCGTAATAACGCTAAATTTAGATTTGTCCAGAACGGAAGGAACTACGATTTTATCTGTTTCATAGATAGGCCAGATAGCATTGTTTGAAAAATCTGCATTTGTAAAATTGTTTTTCTTAAAATTATCATTCTTAAAAGCATACAAAGTCAATCCTTTAGCATCGGTAAAATACGTAGTCGAACCCTCTCCTACCGTGTAATCCGATTTGTAGTTTTTACCATCATGACCTACAAGCTGGCTTCTTACCAGCATAATCGAATAATCTGGTTTGGCAATAAACCAAACACCACCAACGCCATCTCCTGTAGTTTTACCGGCTGCTTCTGCAGTATTGGTTCCACTTACACTTGGTGCATAATAGTATAAAGGCCACCCTTTATAGGTTACTTGTTTTTTACCCGATGCTGTAGTTATAGTCGCGAAATCTGTAAATGTTAAGCCTGTACCTACTTTATCTGCCGTTAAATTATCGGCAACAAAAGCTGGCCATAACGCTTCGCATCCTCCAGTACAAGAAGCCTGACCATTTGCATCTGCTGCAAAAAAGTATAACGATCTTCCGTCTTTATCAGAAAGATAAGAGCCTAATGTTGCGCTAGTAGAAAGGCTGATTTCTTTTTTTACTTCAGGAGCGGGAGTCGTATCATTGTCGCTGTCACTACTACAGCTTACAAAAAATGTTGCTGCAACAGCAACCAGAGCGAATTTGATTTGTTTTGATTTCATCATTTTTTTTGATTAGTTAAAGGGAGTTGTTTTTCTATTTTGATAAGATTCAATAGTAAAACAGCCTTGATGTAGATTACCCTACCAAAGAATTGTTATTTTTTTTAAAAAAGTAAAAAAAGAAGTACAGGATTTTACTAATCCAGGATAATTTGAGTTATAAAGAAACCCTAAAACTCACATTTGGAGTTCGTTGCAGCGAGAATGTTTCGACTTCCTCTATAGAATTGGAGAGCGTACTTACTCTGTAATATTCGCCAATTTCATTTTTCCTGTTTAAAATATTCAGGATAGAAATTCCTAATTTGTATTGAATTCCATTTGCTGTTTCCCACTTATAAGTAGAGGAAATATTAACCTGCGAAAAAATATGCAGATTGGTATTGTTCGGTTTGTTGTAAACCAATACAGGATCCGAAAGATCTATTTGAGAAAGATCCGGAGATGTTTTAGGCCTGCCGGAAGACCATTTTGTTCCTAAAGCTATTTTAAAATTATTTTTTTCGTAAATCCCAGCCCAGGAAACCGTGTGCATCAACTGAAAATTGTTAGGAAAACGCGGGTATTCATAATCCGAAAAATGATAACTATTATGATTATACGTATAACTTAACCAGGTCAGAAATTGATTCATTTTTTTCTGAATCAGCATTTCTGTTCCCCAAACTTCATAATTTCCGGTTGTTCGGACAAACTCTAACTGGTTCTGAAATCCCTGACTGGAAGTGGTAATTCCGTTTACTTTTTTATAAAAATTTTCAATGTCCAACAGCCAGTCATTCTTTTTATAGAATAAATTTAAAGAGATTTGTTTGCTTCTCTGAATAGGAATTGTGCTATTGTTTGAAATAATCCAGCGTCTTTTTTCGATGCCAAAATAATCTTTTTGCAAATCAATTATTTGCTGTGAGTTTTGACTTTTCAGCTCGCCGAGTACTTCTAAATTTAGACTTTTATTTATCCCATAACTAAATTGAATGCGGGGTTCCAGAATATATTTTTTAAATTTTTCAATATAATTTATTCGGGCTCCAGTCCTGAAGTATATTCGGGAAAGTGTGTCATTGTATTTTCCTTCTACAATAAAAGCATGTGTTCTTAATACATCTTTTATTTTGCGATAGAAATCAGGATTACTTACCTGTTCCAAATTCGTAATACCAATTTCGTTAAATTGATAGCCATTATTAAAGCTTAATTTATCGGTAATACTATGATTATTTTCTAAATTTATTCCGTTATTGTTAACCGTATTTTCCTGAATTACAATTTGATTGGCATTGGTCGTTATTTGATTGGCCAAAAGTTCATAAGAAGAATTGTAAACATTAATTTTAGTGGTATTGAAGCGGTTCCAATTTCTTTTCCATAACAAATTTCCGCCATAATTTTGCTGACGTAAAACATTGTTTTCGGATTTATTCATACCATATATGGTCGCACTTTGAAAAACCTCCAGATTGTCTTTGATGGTTATCAAATCTAAAACTAACTGATCTTTGAGTCCTATCTGTTGAGCATATTTTAAAGTAGCATCATAAAAACTAAACTTCCTATCACTTTGATAATCAATATTTTGATTTTTAGCAAAATCCGTAATCGTAGTGTTTTGAAATATTTTATCGAAATATTCCTTGTAAGTAGGTGTTTCTACATAATCTGTAATCGATTTGCGTGCTGAAATTTCGATATAACTCTTTTTCGAAACATTGTACTTGGCATAAATATCCGCATTAATCATATTGATTCCGGCACTAAGAGCGTTCTTTTCAGCTGTTTCCGGAGTCGAAGAAATAGCAACGACACTCGATACACTTTCGCCAAAAAAGGCAGGACTTCCGTTTTTGTAAATAGAAATCGTATGTGCCAGATTAGGATTGAATACCGATATTAACCCAAAAAAATGACCTGTTTGAAACATTCGTATTCCGTTCCATAAAAACAAATTCTGATCGTGTGTACCACCGCGTACGTTGATACTCGATACACTTTCGTCAAGACTGTTCACACCGGGAATTTGCTGCATGGTCTGTAGGGCATCGGGTTCGATAAGTCCGGGAAGAATACCAAATTTCTTAGGTTTAATCTCAAAGGATCCGTCGGCACTTTTAGAAATTCCCGAAGCCAGAATCGCATTAGCTTTAACCTCTTGAAGCTCTGTGATTTCCGGATCTAAAAATACCTGCAGACAATTTTTAGAATCGGACTTACCCACTGTGATTCTTTTGGTTATAAATCCTACGTGACTAATTAACAATATATTTTTATCCTCTTTTTCAAACTTAAAAAAGCCGTTTGAATCAGTTGTAAATTGTGTTTTATTGTTTAAAAAAATATTGGCATTTTCAATAGGTTTTTTATCAATACCAGAAAAAACATATCCACAGATTGTTTGGGCATCAGTATCTTTCTTATAGATATTAATGAATTGGTTTCCTATATTTTCAAAAGACAAATTGGTTTTATTAGCCAGGTACTGCAGCTTATGGTCTAAAGAAAGTTCTTTTTTAGGAGGATATAATTGTAATTCTGTAATTAAATCTTCTGTGTAATTAAAAGTGACCTGATGCTGTTGTTCTATGTCGTGTATTATTTTTTTAAAAGGCATAAGTTTCCCTTTATCCTGCGAAAAAAGGTTCAGGACAAGGAAAAATGTAAAAAACAAAAAATGAAATTGTTTGGGGAGCAACATTTATTTTTCGTCCAAAATTATTTTATTTTTTGAGACTTTTTTAGCCTCTAAATGATACGTTGTACTGATAATCTGTAAAGCGACATCCAGATTGTTCGCAGGCAATTTACCCGTAAATAAAGAGATAGTATCTTTGCTATTCAATTCGATTGTAATGTTATATTGCCTTTCCACTTCGTCTAATAGCGTTCTGATATTTTCTTTATAAAAAGCTATTTGGTTGTCCGTCCATTCCGGTTTCAAAGACGTAATTTCCATTTTAATTTGTTTTCCGTTTTCAAAACTAACGCCTTGTCCGTGGGTTAATAAAATCTGAGAATCAGCATAATTTACTTTTACACGTCCTTCATAACACACTATATCAAACCTGTTTTTTCGGGCTTTTACATTAAACTGAGTTCCTAAAACCGTTACTTTTCCCAGATTAGTATGCACTTCAAATTTTCGCCCTTTGGCTACCCTAAAATACGCTTCTCCGTTTAGCTCCAGATTCCTGTTGTTGTCCCAGTTCCATCTTCTATAATTTAGTTCAGAACCAGAATTCAGCACTACTTCTGAATTATCGGGTAACAAAAAAGTTGTTTTTTTTCCAAAATCTGCTGTCTGCGTTTCCGGTACAAAAACTTTCATTGCAAAGGTTATTCCCAAAGCCAGCACCAATATTGCCGCTGCACGGAACATCCATTTTTTATACATTGGAATCACTTTTGGCGTTTCTTTTTTCTGATTAAGAATATTGGCTAACATGGCGTTTTCATTGAAATCACCTACCTCTAAATGTTCTGTATAATTTTTTATTTTTTGATATTTTTCGAAATCAGGACTTGCTTTAAATTCAGCTAATTCATCAGCAGACAAATCATTGTTGAGCCATTTTGCTAATAAGCGATTTTTTTTCATTGTACTGGTGTTATATAATAAAACAATTGGATCTAAATTTACCCTACTTTTATAAATCAATTTCTTTACGCAAGCTTACTAAAGCCAAATGAATGCGTTTTTCAACCGCCTTTACACTGATGTTTAAATCCGTAGCAATTTCGCTATATTTTTTTCCATCAATTCGGTGCATCAAAAAGGCAATGCGCTGTTTTTCGTTTAAGTTTTCAATAGCTTTCAAAAGCTTCACCTGAAATTGTTTTTCCTCCAAAAGAAATTCAGGATTTTCATTTGTTTTATCAAGACCTGTGAAGTTTTTTTCATATCTCAAAACCACTTTCTGATGTGCAATTTCGTTGAGGCTGCTATTATTTGCAATCGTGTAAACATACGATTTTGCTTTTTCGAGCGGTACCGAAGCGCAATTTTGCCAAAGTTTCACAAAAGCTTCCTGTGCCACATCTTCTGCCTGGTCGATATTACCAAATTTGTAAAAAAGAAAGTTTCGAAGTGCCTTTATCTGACTTTTAAAAAAAGTAGAAAAAATCATTTCATCACAAGTATCTGATTGGTTTTTATTTGCCATTTATTTTTCGGTTGTAATGTGCAAAAGTATTTGTTTTTAATTCAAGTAGGGTAAAAGCAAAGTAAATTGTTTTTATTCAGCTATAGACAGTTTAGATTAGCTGTTATTCTAAAATCTGGTTTTATTTTAAGTAAAATAAAGAATTAAAAGAAATGTAAACAGTCTATTAGCTGTTGTTGAATTTGTTAAAAACGTTTTCTTAATTTCATTATCTTTGTAAAAATATTAATATGTTCCAATTCAAAAAATATTTAACACTAGCCATTTTCTTGTTCTTATTCTCCTGTCAAAGTGAGATAGACGAGCAGGATACTAATGCGCAGGGAACAATTACCAATATTTCTCCTCTTACTACTTATCTGCAAAGGGTTGCAATGGTTCCCACCGTTCAGGATAATGTAATCGACGGATCGAGTTATTGTACTATAAAACTACCTTATACGGTAACGGTTAATGACGAACAAATTGCCGTAAATACCGCTACAGATTATCAAAAAGTACTGGATAATATGAATGCAGATCCTTATGATGATGATCTTGTAAAAATAGATTTTCCTGTAACGATGGTGTACTATAATTACATCGAAAAATTGATTCCGAATGAAACTGATTTTAATGACTTAATAGATTATTGGAATCTCTATCCTGATCTTTTAGCCAAGATTAACGGATTGAATATCGATTATCCTATTACCATTAATACGTATAACAGTGCCAATCAGATAGCAGGTTCCCAGTCAATTATAAGCGATCAGGCATTTTTTAATTTTATTAAAAATTTAAACGAAAGCCAGTATATATCCTTGAACTACCCGATTTCGATAGCCGATTATAATGATCAGAATCGCTTAATTACCAATAATTTAGAATTCGAAAACGCCATCAAATATGCTATAGATAACTGCCCGGAGAATAACATTATTACACTCGATTTTACTGCAACGATAACAAATGGTTCCTGGGAAATTCCTTATTTTTTTGATGAATCTCTAAAGACTTCTAACTACAGCGGCTATTCCTTTGTTTTTAAAAATGATAAAACTGTAGTCGCTACCAAAGGAGCTGTTTCAGAAACAGGCCAATGGGATAGCAGAGTGCTATATGGTGTGAGAGAATTTCAGCTCAATTTCAGTTCATCATTACTGAGCAAATTAAATCAGGATTGGAAACTTTTTGAATTTAATAATTCGCAAATAAGAGTCCGTGATGTAAGTAATAGTAATCGCTATCTTTATTTTGAAAAAAATTGATGATAGAGATAAAGCTATTTTTATTTAACCCTTTGAGTGTAATTATTTTTTTGAGTTACTCATTTATTTTTATTTAAAAAAAAAATATACCAAAACACCTCTATGCTTCCAGATTAAAAGCGACATGTTTAATATATTTACGATTGTAAGTATAAAGCACATGAATCATTTTGTCTGAAGTCTGAATAATTGCCGGATAGCTAAATTCGCCTTCGGGCTGATTTTCGAGATCAAA
Source organism: Flavobacterium hydrocarbonoxydans (assembly GCF_009789235.1). Lineage (GTDB taxonomy): Bacteria > Bacteroidota > Bacteroidia > Flavobacteriales > Flavobacteriaceae > Flavobacterium > Flavobacterium hydrocarbonoxydans. Next base: position 683,417 of record NZ_WSTB01000001.1, read on the forward strand.
AAGTTTTTCCCAATGAATTCCGTCTTTCGAATGTTCTACATCTAATATATTGCGCCCGTTAAACCAGTCTTTACCTTGCTCTAGCGGATTATTAACCAATAAAAAAAAGTTTTTATTTACCGTTAAAGCATCAATTCCTGAATTTGAGTTTTTTACATTCAGGCTATCGGTCTGATGCCAATTTTGCCCATTATCATGAGACCAGCTCGTAATAAGTTTATTATGTTTACTTCGAAATAACAGCTGAATTTCTGAATCTGAATGCACCAAAAAAGCAGGCTGAATGATCTCAAAATTTTGTTTGTTTTCGATGCTTATTTTTTTCCATGTACCGGTTGATTCGGTATAGGTTTCTACATGACTTCTCCATTGGTTTTTTTCGACACTTTCTGTACTGCTACCACATAAAATAACTCCCTGAGTTACCTCTATCGGTTTGTTTTTTATGGGACCTAAAATGCCTTCAGGCAGATATTCAGGTTTACTCCAGGTCATGCCATCATCCTTAGAAGAAATCATAGCTCCAAACCACTCTCTGGGATTTTTCCCTACTTTATAAAACAAATAGAGTATTTTACTTTTGGCTTTAAATAAAACCGGATTCCAACACGGTAAAGTATCTCCTTTGATTACTGCGGGAGTTATTAGGCATTGAGGCGAAGACCATACTTTTTCTTTATAAACAGAACTATAGATTCCAACATCTTTAGCCCCTTCATATTTTCCTCCAAACCATGCCGCCATGATTTGATTGGGTTTATATTCTACTAAAGTCGCTGCATGGCTGTTAGCTGTAACAGGTTTTTCGGTTATAAAAGTACTCGTAATATTGTAAGCCTGATTTTTTTGCTTTACAGAAGTACATGAAATACAAACTAAAAACAATACTATTATCGAAGAGTCTAATTTTGAAACCATTATGTATTGTAAATTTAAAGCTTTTTATTTTATACTAATTCAACAGTACTATCTGATGATTAAACGACTGCTTTGAGAAATTAAATTGATTACTCAATACAATTTTTATAATTCATTTACAAAGGCAATTATTTGATTCAATCAATTAATTCTTTGATTCACCAACCAGAACTCCTGAAACGTTCCAATGGTTTGTACTAGGTCCTTCATTTGGTCCCTGTTCTATAACTATCTCTATTACATGATTTCCTTTTAGTAACTTACTCAACGGAATTATATAGGGAGAAGTTAATGTTCCCGGACACCAATTTGACCTACTTAAATCACTGGAAGATAATCCATCTTGAAAATTACCTGAAGCTGGATTAGATAATCGATACGTTGCACAATCCGTTCGCCAAGGAATAATTTTAAATACTTCTTCGCCATCAATAAATACTTTGTTCATTTTGGGAGTAAATTCATCTCCTTTTTCCCAACCACCATGACCTGTGGTAGTATATAAAAGTTGTAAGTTTTGTAGCTCTTCCTTAATTTCAAAATTCACTTTCAGAGTATCATTTGCAAAAAGGCCTCCATAATTTTGGCCTGACATCTCCATAGTATTAACTGTTGAAAATAAAGGTGCTATATACTTTTTCTTATTTGGTTTGTCATCGTTATTGTTCATTAATGGATAAACATCCAGTTCAAGGTTTATTTTATGGCCGCCAGCATCATAATTACCAATAAAAACGCCGATCCAAATTTCATCTCCGTCAGTAGGAATAAGAGAACTCACGTCTTCTTTATAAACAACTTCTTTTGCCCAGTTATAATTATTTATTTTTCGTTTATCATTAAAATAATTAACTCCAAATGGTGTAAAAAATCTAAGTATTTCGATTGCTGGCAAATAATCTTTTTCTTTAATAATTCCTTGATATTTATTTTTTTTATTATCTGTATAAATTGGCAATTTATCCAATCCGTGTAAATAACCATCTAATAATGTAACTATAGCTGCATCTTTTTTTACTGGAATAATAAATACTGATCCAGTCCTGTCGTAAGCATCCCCATTAGATTTACTGGTTAGTTTTGCAAAAATGGCACTACTGTTTTTTAACTCCGGAGTAATTTTTATTTTTTTTAATACAACACTTCCTTTTGAAAAATGATACACTTTATCTGTTTCAAGCTCCGCTTCTTTAGGAATAACAAGATTGGGATCAAAATTTAAAATTTCGTTATCGAAAATTTTTAAGATTTTATACCTTGAATTTATTGCAATTTCTTCGAATTCTGATGTATTAACAACCTGGGTTTTATCATCATAATTAAGTATCGGGATATATTTTTTTTCTTTATCGATAGCACTAGCGGTAAGTGTAAAATTTCCATTAACAACCAGTTGTAAAACTAGAGCGTTTTTACTTGGTAAATAACTATTATTTGGAGTTCCTTTTACAATTGTTTGCTCTGTAAACCAAACATCTATAGTATTGGAAAAATACGAAAATCTAGCATGCTGACACTTATAACCCAGCAGTATTCGTGTATCATTATCAAATTTAGGCTGAGGCAAACTATCAAATGGAATTATTTTTTTGAAAACCGTATTTCCATCTTTAATAGTACTTACGTTGTAATTGTTTTTTAAATCTATGAATTGTTGTATTTTGTCAGTTGGTTTTGATAAAAAAACCATTTCATTATATACATAGATTGTGGTATTCTCGCCTGTTTTTTTTCCGTTTTGAAATTTATCATACTTTATTTTATACACCTCAGATTTTTTTTGAGCAACAAGTGTTAAGGAAAAAAATAACAATATGGCATTAAAAAATTTTATCATGTAGTTACAAATTATTTTTTTGACAAAAATTAAACTTGAAAAACCTTTAAAAAACAGAGGTAAGAATTACATCTTACCTCTGTTTAAATGAATAGTCACAGGTGCTTTAATCGCACTTGTTACTTATTGGAATTTCGTAGTATTCCATTATCATTTTATGTCCCAGAATATTTTGGTGCTTAAATTATCATTTGCTTTAACAGCATTATAATTATCCCCATTATAAACACTCTCAGAAGTTGGATATGTCCAGCGTGTTGGTGGTGTTTTTCTCACACTGCTTGTTTCATCCTCACGAAATGGTAAAGCGGGAAGTTTTAATCTTCTTTGTTCTGCCCAGGATTCATCAACCTGCATCATATTGTAGTGAATATACTTTTGAAAAGCAATTAATTCCAATTGAGCTGCTGGTGTTGTAGCTCCGGCAAAGTTTATAGTAGCTATGTAAGCATCAATTTCAGCAGTTGTTGGTTCTGTAGTAGGTTTCCAAGTAGTGTCATCTGCTCTATCACCTAATCTTACATAATATTCAACAGATTGTCTTATTGCTTTCTCAAAATAAGTTTTAGCCGAACTAGCATTTCCTGTTCTTGAATAGTATTCCGCAAGAATCAGGTTTACTTCAGCCGCATTGATCAATGTTCCAGGCAACCAATCATTTCTACTAATTACAGAACGGTTGTAGATTGCAATCTTACCATCCGTTATTAACTGCTCCTGATCTCCTGATGCCAACATTGGATCAAGTCCTTCATAAGTAGGAGCTACTATGACTACGTTGCTTACGATACGTGATCCTTTTTCAAACAACCAGGGTTGACGAGGATCATTATTCGCATTCATGTGATCAATCATTGGTTTTGGAGCAATGTTGTTTCCTCCCTCCATAGCATCAAAAAATCCCGAAGTATCTAAATCAGTGTCTTGAGTATAAACTCTGAAAGCAATGTTTTCCGAATTTTCATCTACAATTTCGCCACTAGCAATAATTGCAGCTATTTCAGTATTGGCTCTTGCCGCAAAAGCAGGAACCGCTGATACTCTGTTTAATAATTTTAAACGCAAAGAATTGCAATAGTTTTTCCAGCTTACCAAATTTCCTTTATTGATTAAATCCTGATTTTTAAATTCTAATGTTACATTAGCAGATAAAGTAATCGAATTCAGTTCAGCAGAAAATGCTTTTAACTGATCTAACATCATGGTATATAGTTCCGTTTGATTATCATACTTAGCTAATGCAGCAGCATAATTACCACCAGTTGAACTAATTTTACCTGCTTGAGAGAAAGGAATATCTCCAAAGTTATCAATCATTTTTGAAGTATGATCGTATAAATAAATAGTTGAAGTAATGGTATAGATTCTATTTTCAGTCTGCTTTGCAACAGGCAAAGAAGCCATCACTTTTTCTAACTCTCTGTATTGGGTAATAAATTTATAAAAACGATCCCATCTGTAAACTGTTGCAGCTCCCGAAACATAGCGACCGGATAAGTTTGTAAATCCATGCCCCTGAGTATAAGTAAGAGAAGTAGATCTTAGCACTGTAAAGTAATTCCAGTAAGAAGGAATTACATCCTCAAAATTAATTTTCATGAATCCGGCAAACTGTTTAGGTACAGTAGTTGTTTCAACCGTAGATGGATTTCCATACGCATCTTCAAAATCGTCCTTAGAACAAGAACTTAAAAAAACAACTGCCGTTGTTAGCGATATATATAATAATTTTCTCATGTTATATTTTTTAAAATTATGAAATATCAAATTAAAAAGATGCTCTTAACATACATCCGACACTTCTGGTAGCTGGGTTTGTTCCCGCATTATTTATGTTTTGAGACCATTTAGAGCCTGCTGTAGTAGCCTCAGGATCCATATCCTTAATTGATCTATAGATAAAGAACAAATTACGGCCATAAAGAGAAAAATTAAATTTAGTGGCACCTAATTTATTAGCCCAGGCAGTTGGCAAATTATAGGATAAAGATATTTCCCTCATCTTTATATAATTGTTTTCCTGAATATACAATTCATAACGTGAGCTACTGTATTGAGGACCTCCCCAGTTATAAGTCATGTTGTAATAACCTGCCTGAGAGATTACATTAGTATTAGTTGAACCATCTGCTGTAACACCATTCATCAACATACCATCACGATATAATGTTTGACCTCCTGGTCCACTGGTAGCGCTATTAGGAACCTGAACTCCCTTACCATTATCCATATAATAAGTCAGACCACCACGCTCATTAGTACTATAGTTCAAACTTTCTTCTGTCAATCCTCGTGAAGTCATCCAGTTAACCCCTGTTGGCATCAAATAACCTCCATAAGAATAGTCGATATTAACATCTAAAGTGAAATTTTTATAAGCAAATGTGTTCAATAAACCTCCAACTCCTTTCGGCATAGCATTACCATATTTTTCCCATTTATCTCCATCAATCATATAAAACCCATCAGAGTCAACCATTTTATTACCACTGGCATCTGTCTTAACAGGGTGTGCATAAATACCTCCCATTGGATCACCTACTACTGATTTTAATTGAGCAGCAGATCCATCATAGTCAGCATGCAATAATTCTGATGCCCCGTTAGCCAATTTCACAACTTTATTAACATTTTTTGCCCAGTTCAAAGTAAGATCCCAGGAAAAAGATGCTGTTTTTATCGGAGTAGCAGTCAAAGCAATTTCAACACCTTGGTTACTCAATTCTCCAACATTAGCCAAGATTGACGACGCTCCAGTTGTAGGTGCCAATGTCAAATCTAAAATTTGATCATAAACGCGTGCATTATAGTATGAAAAATCCAATCCTAGCCTTCTATTAAAGAATTTAATTTCAAAACCAAGCTCGTATTCGTTTTTCATCTCCGGTTTTATTATTTCATTACCATATTTATCCATAGAATTTGTAATCAACACCGGAGTAGTCGTCCCCTGATTACCCAATGTAGTTTGATTGAAAGCTACGTTTGCCTTATAAATCTCCGGATAATTACCCACAATACCCCAGGAAGCTCGTAGTTTAGCATAACTGATTACTTCTGGTAATTTGACAGCATCAGACAATACGAAAGATGAATTTACAGAAGGATATGTAAAGGCATTATTATTAGGATTCATAGTAGAAGTACGATCCCTTCTTATTGTACCTTCAAGAAACAAGTAGTTTTTGTAGTTACCGTTGACAGTTCCAAATACTGCATCTTTTACAACTTCATATTTTGTATCAAGACTTTTTGGAGTGTTTACTGAAGAATTCATGTCATACCAGCCTTCAACGCTCAAACCACCATCTGTAAATCTTGATAAAGTAGATCCAGTTTCTTTTGTTGCGGTATAACCAGCTGTAGCACCAATTTCGAAAGCTTCATTAATTTTTTTGTTGTAAGTCAACATCACATCTCCATAAAGAATATTATAGTCTTTAGAATCCATTTGATAAGAACCAGTACCAAATCCATATACCAAAGGTCTTTCAACTGGGTTTTTAGTTTCTACATTTACTGAAGTTAAATCAGTAGAAACACGACCACGTAATTTCAAATCTTCATAAATAGTATAGGTTTCAGTAACACTGGCAATCAATCGGTTTGTAATTTCGTCTTGTTGATTTGCACTAGTATTCCAAAAATAATCACCAACATCTGCCTTGAATCCATTACGTATGATATTTTCACCTGGAGTCAAACTTTGATTTGTACCAGTAACATATTTGTATCCTAAACTGGTCATGTATTTGTCTTTGTACCAATCTCCATTATCAAACGGACTTATCATACCAGTAAAGTTATTTATCAATCGATCCATACCAATAGCACGGTTATGAACATCTTGATTCATATAACTCACAATCACATCTGTTTTCAGGTTTGGGCCTGTTTTGAATGATGTATTTAAGTTAAGTGTGTTTTTTTTGTTCATGTTACCCATACTAAGACCTTGTGATTCATTATGTGTATAAGAAAAACGAATGCTGCTATTCTCTGTATTGTTAGAAAGTGCAATGTTTGTTACTCCATCCCATGAATCCTGAAACATATTTTTGTATCCGTCTCTTTGAGCCGAATAAGGGCGAACAACACCATCCCAAGACATAACTGGCTGACCATCGAACCAAGGTCCAAAGTTATTACTACTACTTGAAACACCTCTGGTATCATTAACACCATCACCATTTGTATCATAATAAGCAAAACCATCGGGTGGTAAGTATCCTGAAGTATAATTTGCATTTGTCCAACCTGGACCTCTTTCATATTGAAATCTTGGCAAGTATGCAATTTCGTTATTGGAATAACTGGTACTAAAATCTACACCAAAACCTTTTTTTCCTTTACCAGATTTAGATGTAATCAATACAACCCCATTTACGGCCTCAGAACCATATAATGCAGCAGCCGAAGCTCCTTTAAGAATAGAAATATTCTCAATATCTTCTGGATTAATGTCTGCCAAACCGTTACTTCTAATACGCTGATCACTCCAATAATCATTATTTGTAGCTGCCCCATCGCGAATTGGCACACCATCCATAATAATAAGCGGTTGGTTTTTACCTGTAATAGAGTTAATCCCACGAATCTGGATGTTAATATTTCCAGCTCCTCCCGGAGTTGAAGTAATACGAACACCTGGTGCCTTACCATACAAAGCATTAGCAACGGTAGGTGAACCAGTCTTAACGATTGCATCAGCCTTAATCATACTGGTAGCATAACCTAAAGCTTTTTTCTCCTTGGATTGACCAAGTGCAGTTACAACAACTTCTCCTAATTGTTGATTGTTTTCAACTAAACCTACATTGATAGTCGTCTGTCCTGAAACAGGAACTTCTATTGTACCAGAACCTACATAAGAAACTATCAAAATTCCTGATAGATTTGGAACATTAATACTGTACTTACCATCAAAATCTGTTGATGTACTCGTTTTTGTTCCTTTTACCATAACATTTGCTCCTGGAATCGGTATTCCGCTTGAAGCATCTGTTACTGTGCCTTTTACTGTATTTTGTGCTTGTAAGCTTTGGAATGCAAACAAGCAAAACACAAACAGTAATTTAAATACTTTTTGAATCATAATTTGGTTTTTGTGTTAATAATTTTGGTTATTTTTTGAGTTATCTTTTTGAACCAACTAAAGGTTAATTCTTTGTTAAATCTATAACTATATTTCGTCAACAGAATATTATTTCGACCAATGACTAGTTTGAAAAGGTGTTTGTCAATTTTTTATGTTTTTTAAGCACTTCAACTCTATTTAGTGCATTATTATTAGCAATTTATAAAGGATACCAAATAATCACCAACGGTTCGATATATTATAAAAAAAAACATTAATCTCAATTTTAAGATTAATGTTAATTTCTTGTTGTAAAAATGTATTGAAAACAAAACAGCTGTTTTCCTTGAATTCTTTTTTAGTTAATTAATAACTTTAAAACTCAACTTCTGCAAATCTGTAGCATTTCCGCCTACCATAACTTCAAAGTCTCCGGGCTCTACTACACGCTTCATTTCTTTGTTCCAGATTGATAATTCGTCAGCCGTTAGTATAAACGCTACTTTTTTAGTTTCTCCTTTTTCAATAAACACCCTATTAAAACCTTTTAATGTTTTTCTCGGAGTTGTTACACTGCTATACACATCCTTAATATACAATTGCACAACCTCATCTCCGTCATAGTTCCCAACGTTCTTAACGTCAACGCTTACTTTTAATTCTCCACCAGCTTTAATTGCTTCGGTACTAATGGCGAAATTTGAATATTCGAACTGGGTATAACTTAAACCGTAACCAAAGTTGTAAAGCGGATTTTCACTTTCAGAAACATAGCGGTGAATCGCAGATGGTTTTTGGTTATAATATATAGGTAACTGTCCCACAGATTTTGGAACTGTAATAGGCAATCTTCCACCAGGATTATAATCTCCAAATAAAACATCGGCTACAGCCCTTCCTCCTGCTTCACCAGGAAACCAACCTTCGATAAGAGCCGGAATATTTTCGCTAATCCAGTTGGTAGAAAGCGGACGACCGTTTAGCAATACACAAACCACAGGAGTTCCGGTTTTTTGAATCGCTTCGATCAATTCCTGCTGCATTCCGTGTAAATCTAAACTCGCCACGTCCCGGTTTTCTTCTACCAATTCATTTGATTCTCCCAAAACCACAATCGCAACATCTGCTTTTTTAGCAATGTCAATCGCTGGCTGAAAGTTTACTTTTTCTAAATTCCAACGCAGGTGTGCTCTGGCTCCCCAGCCACCTTCCCACATTTCGATGCGGACTTTGTATTTTTTACCGGCTTCGATGTTTTTTGGAGTCGTCACCATACTCGTAGCTCCTTTTGACCAATTGTCAATAACAAGCTGATCGTCAACCCACATTCTTATTCCGTCATCAGAACTTAATCCTAACCAGCCATCAAATGCTTTATCTGACTGAATATAACCTGTCCAGCGAATAGAGAAATCATCATCAGTAACGCCGTCTCCGGGAGACCAGGGCCAGTCAAACTCTAATTGATTGTCGATACGCGTTAATACCGGATTTCCTGCTACATTTCGGTTGTTGAAATATTCTCCTTTTAATCCGTTTTGAGATCCGTCTGGGGTAAACAAATATTTCGATGGAATAATTTGTCCTTTTACAATTAAGGAAACACCCTCTTCATAAAGTACATTTGTTGTAGCACCCGCAACTTGTTTAATCCCTTCCAGAACTGTAGTTCCTACTTTATTTTTTACAGCATATCCGCCTAATCTTGAGGCATCCGCATTGGGTCCGATAACGGCAATTGTCTTAATATCTTTACTTAAGGGCAGGATATTCTTGTCATTTTTCAATAAAATCATCGATTTATGAGCGGCTTCAAGAGCGATATCCTGATTTTCTTTGGTATGAAAACGTTCTTTTATCAGGTTTTTATCTGTATATGGATTTTCGAATAATCCCAATAAAAATTTAAGTCTCAAAACACCTCCTGCAGCACGGTCAATTTGCTCCATTGTCAGTTTTTTTTCATTGACCAATTCGATGATACTTTGTTGCCAAAATTCATTTGTAAAATCATAAAACTGCATATCAACTCCCGCCGCGATGGCTTCTCTGATACTTTCTTTTGGAGAATTCGTTACATAATGCGTGGTTTGCAGGTATTTGATCGCACCTAAATCTGAAACTACAATTCCTTTAAAACCCCATTCTTTTCTCAAAACATCTGTTAATAACCAATGATTAGCTGCACAAGGAATACCATCTAATTCAGAATACGCACACATCGTTCCTAAAGCTCCGCCTTTTCTGAATGCTTTTTCAAATGAAGGAAGATGATCTTCTCGGGCCGAACGTTCTCCCACTAAAATTGGAGAAGAATTTCCTCCAGCCTGCGGAATACCGTGAACAGCAAAATGTTTTGGTTCTGAAATTATTGTGCGATCCGATTTTAAGTCATCGCCCTGCATTCCTTTGATCATGGCCAAACCAATCTCGCTGTTTAAATAAGCATCCTCTCCAAAAGTCTCCGCAACCCTTCCCCAACGTGGTTCGCGTCCCAAATCTAAATTGGGTCCTAAACCAAAATGAACTCCGTGAGCCCTGGCTTCCATAGCAATTACTTTACCTACTTTGTCCATTACGTTCGTATCCCAGGTTGCGCCTAAGCCTATGTTCATTGGAAACGCTGTGCTTCCGTCATCCAGATATCCGTGTAACATTTCACACATGATAAGAGCCGGAATACCCCATTTATTATTTTTGATTACTTCACTTTGAAGATCGTTAATCATTTTTGCCGAACGCGGATAAAGATCATGAATCGCTCCAATTCCTAAATTTCCAATTTTTGCAGCCGATTTTGATTTAGAAAAATCTTCTTTTTCTTTAAAAAGTTCCCCTTTGTACATATCCATTTGGCGGGCTTTCTCCTCCAGAGTCATTCTGTTTAGTAAGTCTTTTACTCTGTCTTCAACAGGTAATCTAGCGTCCTGATAAGGATATTTTTTCTGCGCATGACTCTGGTTCAAAAAACCTACAGCCATCACAAAAACAATGGCTGCTTTTTTGATTTTTAATTGTAACATAGTGGTGTTGTTTTTAATTTTGAATCACTTTTAGCGTGTTTCCATTCACGAAATCTTCGTGCGAAATAAAAAAGCTATTAAGTGGTTTTCCGTTTATTTCAATCGAATTGATTTTACCGTCATTATTAATTTGTCTTTCGATTACAATACTTTCATTTTTATAATATGCCGGATCTAATTTGATTTTCACTCTATGAAACATTGGTGCAGTAATAGTATAAATGGGATCTCCTGGAGAAATAGGATAAATTCCCATCATGGCATAAACCACCCAGGCCGACATTGTTCCGGTATCATCATTTCCTGGTAATCCATTAGGTTTGTTCAGAAAATATTCTTTAACTAATTTTTTTACCAATTCCTGTGCTTTCCATTCATCCCCTTTTACATAATTAAACAAAAAAGGATTCGCGATATCCGGCTCGTTTGCCATATCAAATTGCTTGCTGTCGAATACTTTTTGCAATTGATCCGAGAACGGTTTTTCTCCGCCCATTAATTTAATTAATCCTTTGATATCATGTGATACCATAAAAGCATACTGCCACGCATTACCTTCGATAAAACCAACATTTTCTTCAAAATTTGCTCCAGATTCCGGATCAAAAGGTTCGTACCATTTTCCGTTAGGGGTTCTTGGGCGAAGTAGTTTTAAATCTTTGTCGAATAATTTTCGGTAGGAAAGTGATCGTTTAGAAAAACGCTTATAATCATCTTTTTCACCTAAAGCTTTCGCTAAAAGTGAAATTGCATAATCAGATGTATTATATTCAAGGGTTGTAGAAACGGGGCCAGGATAATTAGTAGATAAATATCCTTTATCGATATACTCTTTAAGCCCTGGTCGCAACGGATTATCATCGGTTTGATTTGAGCCTTTCAGCATGGCATAGTAGGCTTTGTAAAAATCAAAATCCTGAATTCCCTTTAAGCAGGCATCAACTATAACGATGCTCGCCGGATCTCCTACCATGGTAAATGTTTCTGTTGAATTTAATTCCCATTTTGGCAACCAGCCGTTTTCATCATACATATCCAACATACTTTTTATCATATCCGATTGTTGCTTAGGATAAACTAAAGAGGTTAACTGGTGCATGTTTCGATACGTATCCCACAAAGAAAAAGTCGTATAACGGGTGCCTGTTGTTTTAGCGATTTTGTTTCTTTTTATTACGGGATATTCTCCGTTCCAATCATTCAGAGTATTGGGATGAATCAAAGTGTGGTATAATGCCGTATAAAAAATCGTGTTATCGTCACTAGAACCACCTTCGACTAAAATCTTCGAAAGTTCTTTGTTCCATTCGTCATAAGTCTCTTTATAAACAGCTTCAAAGGATTTATTTCCGGTTTCTTTTTCTAAGTTTTCACGTGCGTTTGCAATACTTACGTACGAAATTCCAATTTTTACCTCAACGGTTTCCTTTTTATCAAACTCATAGGTAAAATAGGTTCCGATACTATCGCCAACAACCGTTTTGATGGAGTTTTCCATCATTCTGGTTTTGCCGTTGTAGGTCATCCATTGTGCTTCTATACCTTCGTATTTTGGTGTTTTTTTCCAAATACCAAACTTATCTGCTGGTTTCGAAAATTTCGCTACAAAATATACCGGATAAGCATCTTCGGGACTATTATAACAAAAAGAACCTACCGTACGCATTCCTTCAATTTCTGTTGACGAAACGACTTTTACCATCGCACCTTCTTCATTGGTTAAACCTAAACCCAGATTCAATAATATATTTGATTTCCCTTTAGGAAAAGTAAATTTGCTTACGCCTACTCTTTTTGATGCTGTAAATTCGCCTTTAACTTTATATTTATCCAGATCAACACTATAATACGCCGCTTTTGCTATTTCGTTAGAATATGTTGATCCGTATTTTAAATGATTGATTTCTACATCACCAGTTGTGGGCATTAACAAAATAACGCCCAATTCCGGGCAACCTACTCCGCTTAAATTTACCTGACTAAATCCCGTTAAGAAAGTATTTTCATTTACATACGGATTCGAAAGCCATTGACTGTCTTTTTCTAATTTATTTTGTTTTCCGGCAACATTAAACGGACTAATACTAGCCATTCCTCTTGGGGCAATTGGTCCTGGAAAAGTGGCTCCGTAATTTGAAGTTCCAATAAACGGATTTACAAAATCCGCTGGCTGCTGTGCAAAATTGCTGATGCTAAAAAACAGCATGCAAAAAATACATGCTGTTTTTATGGTTATTCTTTGGTTTAAAAACATATTCTTTTTTCTATCTGTTTATCGCTTCTATTTTTAAAGTCCATGCCTCTTTACAAGGCAAATTATTTCTCAGACTCTCCGGAATTATAACTTTAAATCCTTCAGCTTCTTTTGTCCATTTCAGGGAAGTTTTGGAACCTAACATCGTGATTTTTGTTCCTTTTTTAGGATTAATTGCTTTCACTGTAAGGGTTGCCGGAATTTTGTCTTCTCCTTCTTTTGCCAAATAAAACAAGAAAACATTTCCTGTTTTGTTTTGCGTCATACAAATATTTTCTTCTTTAAAAGGTTCAATTGGTTTTGTATTATAAATCGCTGTGCTGTTTACTTTCATCCAGTCTCCGTAAGCCGCCAATAAATCGTAAGCGCCTTGCTGCCATTCACCTTCTGGACTTGGCGCAACATTCAATAATAAATTTCCGCCTTTTGCTACAATATCAACCAGCATGTGAATACCTTGTCTTCCAGTCATGTATGTAGCATCCGGAGTATAAGACCAACCACCGCCAGCAGGAATACAAGATTCCCAAGGATAAGGCAGCGTTTTAGCTGGAACACGTCCTTCTGGTGTTAAATAATTTTGGTTTTTACCGTGAACAGCTCTGTCAACCACAATTAAACCTGGTTGTTTCTGACGTGCTTTTACAACCAATTCATCCATTTTAGGATCCTGATCTACGACTCTGTGTTTGATGAAACCGTTTTTAGATTCGTTTTCTGCAAACTTTTCATCATAGTTTTCTTTTAAATTTTGCTGATCTCTTTTTTTAACCCAACCTCCATCTAACCATAAAATATCAACTTTGCCGTAATTAGTAAGGATTTCTAAGATTTGGTTGTGGGTAAAATCAACATATTTCTGCCATTTTTCCGGATACAAAGACGGATCGTAGTTTACGTTTCTGTCGAATGGAGGAAAATAAGGATCCCAGTAGTTTTCGTTGTGCCAGTCTGGTTTAGAGAAATAGGCTCCAGTTGAGATATTTTCACCTCTAAAAGCGTTGAAGATCTCTTTTAAAACATCTGCTTTTGGGTTGGTATGAAAAGGAACATCTTTACTCGTTATCTTATAATCAGAATATTTAGTGTCATACATATTAAATCCGTCATGGTGTTTCGTGGTAAAAACCATGTATTTCATTCCTGCATTTTTAGCCGCTTTTGCCCATTTTGCAGGGTCAAATTTTGTTGGGTTGAATGTTTTTCTCAATCCTTCATAATCTGCAATGTATTGATTGTAATTTGCTGGATTACTTCCTTTTTTACGTTCGCACCATCCATAATCTTCCGGGCATATTGACCAGGATTCTACAATTCCCCATTGGCTGTAAGTTCCCCAGTGCATTAGCAAGCCAAATTTTTTGCCTTGCCATTCTTCTAAGTTTTTCAAAACTAATGGATCTGTTTCTGGCACATATCTTTCATCTTCATAAATCGCCTGCGCGAAAATTTGAGCTGAAAATAAAAGGGTGATTATGAATATTCCTCTTTTCATCTTTAATCTATTTATTGTTTTTAGTTTTTAGTTTTTAGTTTTTATTATTGGTATCAAGCTTTGTCAAAGCTTCTGTGTATTTTTCGTTTCGTTTGTAATTTCTGATAAAATTGGGGTTGCTTTGTCGTTAAGTAATTACTCCCAATTGGTTTTTAATTCACTACAATTTCATCTACAAACAACCAGGAACTCTCTCCTTTTGGACTTTTCTTTAAATTGACTGCCACTACTTTTACATAACGAACATGCTGTTTCTGAAAATTAATTTTAAAATCTTTCAATTCCGGAACTGGATTTACAGCATACGAACGTACTGCTTTTCCAACTTGTTTGTAATATATTCCATCATTAGAAATCAACACTTTAACTTCTGTCGGAAAATTAACGCCTGCTCCCTGACTTTCTAAAGCTCCTACCATTACCTGTTCGATACTTTCTTGTTTTTCAAGGTCGATTACCAATTCCATATCGTTTACCAGCCAGGCCTGCCATTGTCCGTCATGAAAATTCTTGCTCCCTCTAATCGTGTTTACCATCGTATTGGCATCTCCTTTATAATTCTGATTAAAAGGTGTCAAATATTTTACTTTATGTGCTACCGCTTTATGAAAAATAATAGTATCGGTAAATGTTTTTCCAACAGGTTTTTCGTCCTGAAATAAAGAAGCTTTTATAATGGTTGTTTCCTTAAATTCAATTGGACTTGTATATTTTACCGCATGATGATTGATGCTTTGATTTCCTAAAACGTAACGAATATCGGGGTTTGGAAACTCATTTTTCAGTTCGACTTTAATTTGTTTATTAGCCAAATCTGCTGTTGAAGAAGCCGTTACCAAATAAGCACTTTTTGCATAATTGATTCCTAAATAATCGTAACGTTTTAACATCGGGAACAATCTGGCAGTAAAATCATTCCAGTCGCGTTTTTCTTTCGGACTCCATAAAGTTTCTGACAAAGCGGCTAATCTTGGAAAAATCATATACTCAGAATCTTTTGGCAATGACAAATGTTCTGCCCATAAATTAGCCTGTCCGCCCAATACATGCGCCGCTTCCTGAGGTGTCATAGTCGAAACAACTGGATCAAATTTATAAACTTCGTTTAACGGATTATAAGCATCAAAAGCCAAAGGTTCTTCGTTTTGCGGACCTTGATAAAAGTTAAAATAACAAGGCGTTTCTGGTGTCATAATAACATCGTGACCCTGATGTGCCGCTTCAGTTCCTCCTTTAGTTCCTCTCCAGCTCATTACCGTTGCATCTGGAGCCAAACCGCCTTCTAAAATCTCATCCCATCCAATTACTTTTTTCCCTTTAGAATTGATGTATTTTTCCATACGTTTTACAAAATAACTCTGCAATTCATGAGTATCTTTTAATCCGTTGTCTTTCATTCTTTTTTGACAATGAGGACATTTTTCCCAATTCGTTTTTGTGGCTTCGTCTCCTCCTATATGAATATATTTTGAAGAAAAAACAGTAATGACCTCATCTATAACATCCTGCAAAAACTCAAATGTAGTTTCTTTCCCTGCACAATAAATATCAGTCAAAGGCCAGACTCCGCCTGAAGGAACTCCAATTCTTTGATTAAAACAAGCCAATTCAGGATAAGATGCAATGGCTGAACTCACGTGTGCCGGCATTTCGATTTCTGGAATGATCTCAACCCCTTTCGTTGCAGCATATTTTACAATTTCTCTTAATTCATTCTGCGTAAAAAATCCACCATAAGTTCCTTTTTCATCCGGATTTGTGGTCAATCTTGCGTTCCAGCTGGTGTTTTCCTGATCTACTCTCCAGGCTCCGATTTCGGTTAGTTTTGGATATTTTTTAATTTCGATTCTCCAGCCCTGATCATCTACTAAATGCAAATGCAAAACATTCATTTTGTGCATTGCCAAACGATCGATTGTAGCCAGAATATAGTTTTTATCAAAGAAATGACGTGATACATCCAGCATTAAACCTCTCCATTTAAAACGTGGCTCATCAGTAATGGTAACACTTGGAATTTGCCATTTTGCAGTCGTAATGGCAAATTTACTTTCAATAGCCTCAGGAAGTAATTGTCTAACACTTTCTAAACCATATAAAAAACCAGCCTTTTCTTTGGCAGAAATAATTATACTATTCGGATTTACATCCAAAATATACCCTTCGTTTTTTAAGTTAGGATCCGTCATAAACTGAACGAAATTCCGCATTGGAACTTTTGTCACCATCACTGGCTTCCATCCTGCTGCAACTTCAAATTGAGTTGCCAGGGCATTTACTGCGTCTT
This sequence comes from Flavobacterium hydrocarbonoxydans, assembly GCF_009789235.1. Classification (GTDB taxonomy): domain Bacteria; phylum Bacteroidota; class Bacteroidia; order Flavobacteriales; family Flavobacteriaceae; genus Flavobacterium; species Flavobacterium hydrocarbonoxydans. The sequence continues at coordinate 700,308 of NZ_WSTB01000001.1, forward strand.
TCTGAAAATCGTCATTAACAACAAACTTTGTGTCTTTTGTAAATTCAAAAACACCCGTTTTTATTAAAGTCTGAGTTGGTTTTGGAATAATACGAATATCATTCTCTGTGTAAACTTTTTGCGCTTTAGAAGAAGTTGCAAGAGTAAAAAAACCAATTAGTAAAAAAGACTTTATAATTCTCATATTTATTATTTTAAAGAAGGTGTAATTTTAAATTGATATTGATACTTTTTGTCTCTCAAAAGGTATTTTTCCATTGGCCAAGCCTGCCAGCTGTCAATACCGCCCACTCCCATTTGTTTGTAATCGATTTTTAAACTTGTTAAATCTCTTTCTTTCAGTTCAGCAGCGTGTCTTTGGTCTTTTTGTAAACCATCATCTAAATCTTCATTTAAATAATGTAAAGCCGTAATAGACAATAAATCATTTGAGATTACGGTCAACTTCAATTTATTTCCTGACAATTCTAAGAAACGCACATCTGTTTTATTACCCGTTTCCTGCGGACGGATGTACGGATAATATTGTTCTGAAACCGTTTGATTGTAAAGTCCCACTTCGGAACTGTAATTTCTGTCAATATAATTTTCGTGCGGGCCTCTTCCGTAATACTGTATTGCGTTGAAATCTTTCGGAACAATCATTTCCATACCAAATCTTGGCAGCATGGGCTGTACTTTGGTTTTATCCAGATTTAGAACTTCTTTTACTACGATTTCTCCGTTGCTGTTCCATTCATAATTCAAATCTAATGTTCCAGAAACGGAAGCCAATTGGTACGTTGCCTGTACCAAAACTTTATTATCTTTTGAAACGCTGTAAGTCCAGTTGACCAATGTTGGGTTTTCTGTTGCTTCTTTCCAGGCAATCAGGTTTTTTTGCAAGTTTGCTCCATAATCATTATCGTTTGGTGCTCTCCAAAAATTAGGTCGCAATTGATAACCTTCTTTTATAATGGGAAGATTATTGAAGGAATAACCACTTATAAATCCAGTCTTTTTATCGAAAGTAATCTCAGCTTTATCACTTTTAAAAACAGTAGCCTCTATTTTTTTCTCCACCGTAATTTTAGAAACGCCTTCAATTTTAGTATCATTTTTCCATTCGCCTTGCAAAGCCAATTGTTCTTTTGCAATCTCAAAACCTTTTGGCAGGAATGGTTCTTCTTCTTTTAAAGTATAAGAAATATTGACAAAAGCTTCTCTAAACGCTTTATTTTCTAATGAAACTGGCAGCTGATACGTTTTAGATTGTGTTGGATCGATTGCTAAATCATCGATAGAACCAGAATCCTGAACCACTCCGTCTAAAACTAACTTCCAGTTTAAAGTCACATTACTTAAATCTTTAAACGAAAATTCATTATAAACTTTAATCGTTGCACTAGCTTTATCTTGCCATGAAGTCAGAATGTTTTGATAAACATTTCGCATTTCAAAAGCATGCGGATTCGGTTTTCTATCCGGGCTAAAAACACCATTGTTAAGGAAATTATTATCACTTGGTACATCTTTAGGACCAAAATCGCCTCCATAAGCAAAAACCACTGTTCCATCAGGCTGCGTTTTATAAACGGACTGATCGATCATATCCCAAATAAAACCTCCCTGAAAGTTTGGATATTTTCGAATAACATCCCAATAATCTTTAAAATTTCCCATCGAATTTCCCATCGCGTGCGCATACTCACATTGAATGTAAGGTCTTTCAGGATTTGGGTTTGCCAGAATGTATTCTTCCATTTTATTGGGAGAACTGTACATGGGGTCAATAATATCCGAATTCCATTCGTATTTCAAATCTTTTCCATCCCATGAACCCGCAGTAGCTCTTTCGTACTGAATTGGCCTTGATTTATCTCGGTTTTTTATCCACAAATAACCTCTGTAAAAATTGTAACCGTTTCCGGCTTCGTTCCCCATACTCCAGATAATTACCGAAGTATAATTCTTATCTCTTTCGACCATACGCTGCATACGCTGGACATGCGCTAACTCCCAGTCTGGCTTGTTTCCCAGCGTTTTGGTAATATCATACCCCATTCCGTGCGATTCTATATTGGCTTCATCCACCACATAAATTCCGTATTTATCGCATAATTCGTAAAAATATTCATCGTTTGGATAATGGGACATTCTCACGGCATTGATATTAAATTCTTTCATCAGTTTAATATCTTCTTCCATTCTTTCTCTCGAAACAGTCTGTCCCGTAACCGGATCCGTTTCATGACGGTTTACACCTTTTATATAAATTGCTTTTCCGTTTACCAAAAGCTGACCGCCTGTAATTTCTACTTTTCTAAAACCAACATTATGATGAATTACTTCGACAACATTTCCTTTTTTATCTTTCAAAATAAAGCTTATCTGATATAGATTCGGAATCTCGGCACTCCATTTCTTTGGATTTTCGACTGCAAAATCAAAAGTTTGTTTTTCGCTTAAAGCAGAAATAACTTTAGAGGTTATCATTTTATTTCCATCTTTTAACTGAACGTCTAAAGTGTAGCCTCCTTTTTTATCAACATTCGAAAATTCAGTAGTAATTTTTAAAGTTCCGTTTACATATTTAGCATCTAAATCTGGAGTAATTTCGAAATCTTTCAAATACGTTTTATTTCTGGCAACTAAATAAGAATCACGTGTAATACCACTCATTCTCCAAAAATCCTGACATTCTAAATACGAACCGTCATTCCATTTCATTACTCTTAAAACAATACTGTTTTTACCAGTTTTTACATATTTATTCAAGTTGAATTCAGAAGGCAATTTTCCATCTTCGCCATAACCCACATAAACACCATTTACCCAAACCGTTAAATTTGATTTAGCTGTTCCGATATGAAGAAAAATATCTTTTCCCTCCCAGGATTTATCGATTGTAATGTCACGTCTATAAACTCCTGTCGGATTATAATCTGTTGGAACAAAAGGCGGATTTATTTTGATATATTTTGCAAAATCGTAAGTTGTATTGGTATAAATAGGATACCCATAACCATTTACGTCCCAGGTTGCCGGAATTTTAAAATTATCCCAGGCTTTATCGTCGAAAGTAGTTTTTTCAAAATCCTTTGGAAGATCATCGGGTTTATTCACATAAATGAATTTCCAGGCTCCGTTGATATCCAGATAATTTTTAGATTCTCTCCAATTGTTTTTCGCAGCTAATGCTTCATTTTCAAAAACATAATAAGCCGCGTGCATGGGCTCTCTATTCTCTTCGTTTATTTTTTCATTCTGCCAAAAAGGAGTTTTCTCCTGAGCCTGTACAGATAACATTGAAGCAATTAGGAGTACTATGAATAGGTTTTTTTTCATAATTTGTTTTTTATTATCTACAAAACTACTACAAGTCTTTTGTCATACCAAGTTCTATTATAAAACGAAATTCTTTTTCAGGAGCTAATCCCACTATTCGTTTCAATCTTTTGTGTCCGCCGCGGCGGACACAAAAGGATTTCCACTTCTCCCGATAGCTATCGGGACGGGGCTAGGGCAATCATTTTCATAAGAACATTTATCATCTTCTTTGTCATTTCTGACATAAAAAAACTAATAATATTACTTATCCCACGACATTTTAAATTTTGCATCTTCCATCCTATGTCCTTTTTCGTCATCAGAAACAGCGTAATTAAATCCTGATCTTAAACTGTAACCAGCGTGCTCTCCGTTTTTATTCAGCGCAATAAATCCCACTTGCAAATATTCCATGTCTTTGTGGTTTTTATGTTTGTTGTAAATACGTTCGGTGATTTCTTTGCACGCTTCGAATGGTGATTTTCCCTGGCGCATCAATTCGACCACCATTGCACTTCCTGCAGTTCTAATTACGGCTTCGCCCAAACCGGTTGCCGCAGCAGCACCTACTTCGTTATCCAGAAAAAGACCCGCGCCGATGATTGGGGAGTCACCGACGCGACCGTGCATTTTCCAGGCAGCACCACTGGTGGTACAGCCTCCAGCAAGATTTCCGTCTTGATCTAACATGAGCATGCTTATGGTATCGTGATTTTCGATATTGATAACAGGTTTGTATTTTGACTCTTCAAGCCATTTTTTCCAGTCTTTCTCAGATTCTGGAGTCAATAAATTTTCTTCTTTAAATCCTTCTGACAAAGCAAATTGTAATGCACCTTGTCCAGATAACATAACGTGTGGCGTATTCTGTAAAACTTTTTTAGCCACAGAAATAGGGTGCATAATTCCTTGCAAAAAAGAAACAGATCCGCAGTTGCTATTATGATCCATGATGCAGGCGTCTAAAGTTACCTTTCCTTCTCTGTCCGGATAACCTCCGTAACCCACACTGCGGACATTAGGATCGGCTTCAGGAATTTTCATTCCGGCTTCAATGGCATCTAAGGCTGGTTTACCGGCTTTTAATTCTTTCCAGGTTTCCTGATTGGCAGGAAGACCATGATTCCAGGTCGATATAATTACTGGTTTTTTTACTTTTTTTGAAGGAAATTCTAATAAATCCTCTTTTACATCTTCTTTTTCCGCAAATCCACTAAGTCCTACAACCGAAGTTACTGCTGCTGCACCTAAAGCTGCTTTTTTGATAAAATCTCTTCTATTTGACATGCTGCTTATTTTTAGAAAATATTATTTTAAACTTGCTTTTGTTGCTTTGATGGTCTTCAAATTACTTTCAGACAATGCGTTTCCGTCAAAGAAGGTAACACCAACAGCTCCATTTTCTTTCGCCATTAAAATAGCTTCTTTGAGTTCTGCATCGTTTTTGATTCCCGGAATATAAATCCCGGTATTGATTTTCGTTTTTTTATCTTCTAAATCAGTAACTCCTTGCTTGGTAGCGTAACCCACCCAGTCAATTTCTTCATCATAAAAACTGTGGTAAATCATGGGATACACTTCGTCAATATTCCATTTGTCCCAACGCTGGCGTACCATGTGATCGGCCATTTCAGGATAAGGAAAAACGGCTGCTGTCAATTGTTTGTTGTGTTTGTGAGCAATTTTATACGCATCATCAACAACGGCTTTTACGGCATTCAGTCTAAAGTTTTTCCATTCCATATCTATAGAAGTGTTGTGGCTGTCTTTTGGGTTTTTATGATGGATTTTTTCGAATGCTTTTATACATTCATCACAATAACAAAAATCAAATTGAGGTAATTCTACATCCTGAACCAAATTGTATTTTGGCAATAAACTGATGGGTAAAAAAATGTCCGGAAAACGAATATAATCTAAGTGAACGCTTTCGATTCCTTCTACTTTTGCTAATTCTTCGACTAAATGTAATACGTGTTCGCGTGATTCTTTTCTGGTAGGACACAACCATTGGTAATAATCGACATAAGGGCGATTATCGAAACATGATTTTCCTTCTTTACTCACCTGATACCATTCTGGGTGCTGTAAAGCAACCGAATCTCCAGGTCTGTTCATCGCCATAATCCAGGCGTGAACTTTTAGACCTTCTTTAGTAGCAAGAGGCACTATTCTTTTTAAGAGTTTTGGATCTGTCGCTGTATTTATTAGTACTTCGTCGATTCCGCCTTCTTTGTATTTTTTAAATTCTTTAGCGTAATCAGCATCTGATTTCTTAGCATCTGCGGTTGTCCAGACACCAAATTTAAAACTGGTTGATTCTTCTTTTTTAGCACATGAAAAAAGACAAATTGCTAGTAAAAAAAATAATAATTTTGGTAGTTTCATAGTAGTGGTTTATTTTGTTATTATTTTGCCGTCCTGCCTTATAATAAAGGTTGAATTTGAAAAAGGACTTATTACAAAAATAGTATATCCTGAGATATTGGTTTCCAGAATGGGTTTTAAAATCTTATTGTCAACACTAATCGTTTCTTTAGTAAGATCAGACAAAGATTTTGCCCACGATTTATGAGTTTGAAAATACTTTTTTTGCGCTCTGTACAAATTGTAGAGTTCCCATTTTATCTTTTCATCCTGAGGGATTTCAAAACTTTCTTTTTCTTTAGAAGAAAAGTAAACATAACCCCATTTTTCAGGTTCGTGCATATCGATCACACCCATTGGCGACCAAACCCAGTTGTATTCTGGCAGAAATTTTCCTTCAGCATCTTTTTTACGTTCGTAACTGCCATTTGTTATGCTATGCTGCCAATTGACTCTTGAGAAATTGACTCTCCAAAATTGATCTTCCGGTACATTTTTTTCATTATACGATTTTCTATAAGATGCCCAGGGAATAGCCATTTCTAATATCCAGCCCTCATCAGTGTCGTTTGGATTATTTAACGTTCCGTTGATTTTTACTGCTGATTTCAGACCCGGAATATTCCAGTCATTTAATACTACGTTATCATTTTCTCTATATGGTTTTGACAAAAACAGATCCCAGGCTGTATTTAAGGCATTAATTTCTAATTCATAATAGTTAAAAGTATCGCTATCAGGATCTATAAAAACTTCAAAATCGTTGTTGTAAAAAATAATGGTGTCGCGTTGTTTTAAATTGGCCCAAACATGTGGTTCATCAATCTTTGCTAATATATAAAAATTGGTTTCATCCCAGAGCATTTTAACTTTTGTTGCATATTTTGGTTTTATGTTATTTTCTATATCTTCAAAAAGAGCTGTCCACTGTACTTTGTTCCATGCGGCATCTGCATCTTCACCATCAATTACAATGGGTTCTGCTGTTTTTGCTGCCACATACGTTTTAGGTACGATGGTCTTTTTTTTCGATTGCGAAAAACCCGCAATCGAAAAAAAAACCAGGGCAACTGTTAATCCTTTAAATTTTAAATACATGCTTTTCTATAAACTATTATCTTTTGTAAACTGAATTACTTCACTTAATTTTCCAAATGCCATTGCCACAACAGTATCTGCAGCGCCATAATATACAGCCAGTTTATCCTCTGCAATATCGTGTAAGGCAGCACATGGAAAAACTACATTTGCAACGTCTCCTACCTGCTCATAAATTTCTGCAGGCCCTAATAAATAAGGCTGTGTTCTGTATTTTACCTGATCCGGTGCGTTTTTTTCTAAAAGTGCCGCTCCCATTGCATAACGGAAACCGTTGCAGGTATTTATAACTCCGTGATATAACATCAACCAGCCTTCAGCTGTAAGAATAGGGATTGGTCCTGCACCAACCTTTGTACATTGCCATGCACTTAGTTCAAAAGCTGATGGTTTCATTACTAATCTGTGTTCTCCCCAATATTTCATATCCGGGCTATAACTGATCCAGATATCTCCAAAAGGCGTATGTCCGTTATCACTTGGACGGCTTAACATGGCGTATTTTCCGTTTATTTTTTGTGGAAACAAAACACCATTTCTGTTGAATGGTAAAAAGGCATTTTCGCACTGAAAAAATTCTTTGAAGTCGAAAGTATATCCAATACCAATAGTTGGTCCGTTGTATCCATTACACCAGGTAATCCAGTAACGATCTTCGATCCAAACCACACGAGGGTCATATTTATAAGCCGATTCTATCATTTCTGTATTGCCAGCCTGCATTACAATGGGTTCATGATTAATGTCCCAATCGATTCCGTTTTTACTAAATCCGGCAAAAATATTCATTTGAACTGCTTTGTTGTCGCATCTGAAAACACCTGCAAATCCGTCTCCAAAAGGAACCACTGCGCTGTTAAAAATACTATTTGATGATGGGATTGCATATCTGTCTATAATAGGATTTTCAGAATATCTCCACATTACGTCGTTACTGTTTTCGGGTCTGTCTTGCCAAGGAATTGTACTCATTATTGTATGTTTTGTTGTTTTTGTTTTTCTGTTTTTTGTTCTGAGACTCACAACACACTATCTTGTCAATTTCGACGAAGGAAGGAACTCCATGATAAACACTACCAAGATTGGAGAATTCCTTTGAGGAGCTTCTTGCGGAGATCCTTCCTTCGTCAGGATGATAAACTGTTGGTGAACTTTGACGATTTTTTATGTATAATTATCTAAATGACTAATTATCTAATCAGACTAATCCTCTATTTGTCGAACTTTATCTAACCAGGTAAATTTCAATATGGTGGTTGTTAATAAAAATACGGCCAATGCTGTAATGGCTTTTGGATAATCTCTGATGATAAAATATATTGGCAATAAAATCATACTGGACTGCCATACAATTCCGATAGCACAATTCAGCATATCTTTATAAAAATCATTGTTTTTTTCGAAAGTATGATCCTCAGCTTTTAATAATTTATAAACTGGTTTCCACCAGCCCCAGGGCCTTACATTGGTATAAAAAGATTTTAGAACTTCGATGTCTGTTGGTTTACTTAAAAAAGTTCCTAAAAGACAACCCAAAATAGAGAAACCAAAAATTATTGGAAATAAATAAATCGCCTGGGCATGAGCTAAATCATATAAAAATGTTCCTTCAGCTAAACTTCCTTTTGCCTGACCTAAAGCAAATTGCAAAGAAGCTACAATCAATCCTGCGAACATTCCCCAGAAATACCCCCAACCGTTAAATCTCCACCAAATCCATTTTAAGAAATTGGCCGCTACATAACCTCCGTACAATGCGCTGGTAATCCATAGCGTCAGCGAATTTATTGAGTCTGCAAAGAATCCCATAAAAACTCCTAAACCAACCACTAGAAAAGATGAAATCTGGCTTACTTTTATATAATGTTTATTGGTTGCAACTGGTTTGAAATATTTTTTATAAATATCATTTACAATATAAGCTGGTCCGGCATTTACAAAAGCAGAAAATCCAGACATAAAAGCTGCTAATAAACCCGCTAAAAGAATTCCTTTTATTCCAACCGGAATGTATAGATTAACGACTTTTGGCATTAATAATTCTAAATCGGCTCCGGTTAATCCTGTATTTGCATTTAGTTCCGGTGCTAAGTTTACCAAAGCAATTACGACAATTCCGGTGATTAATAAATACCTTGGTATGAATAAAATCAAGTTGGTAAAACCACTCATATAGGCCGCTTCTTTTACAGATTTAGTCGAAAGAATTCTTTGTAAATCGTAACTTGGTGTTGGACCTGCAATACTGGCAAAAAAACCTTTGAACAATGTCATTCCTATAAAAGCCCCAAACATTTTGTAACCTTCAGAATCTATCAAATTATTGAAAGTCTGAAATTTATCACTCCATTGAGTTTCAAATTGCCAGCCAAATAAAACATTTTTCCATTCCTCTGTAATTACCGAATTTATCTGAATATCGGTATAATTAATAAAAGCATAACCCGCAATTAGAACTCCGGCAATAATCATGATTAAATATTGCACCACCTCTGTTGCTACTACCGAAAACATTCCGCCCTTTACGGTATAAATCGTTGTTAGAAATATGATTAACAACGCATAAGAGCGCTCTGAAGTTAGTAAAATTAAGTCGCCGTAGTGAAGCGTTAAATCCCAGGGAAGAATAATAGTTACAAATTTTCCGATTCCTTCAAAAAAGTAAGCAATAAAACCAATGGTCGAAATAATGGCAAAAATAGCCACAATAATGTGCGATGCTTTTCCGGCTCTGTCACTTCCAAAACGGGTTAAAATCCATTCAGAACCGGTCATTACTTTTGATCTTCGTATCCAGACGGCCAGGAACATCATGACAAAAATCTGATTCCAAATGGGCCAGAGCCACATAAACATAAAACTTTTTACTCCATATAAAAACAGAATACCAATCATCCATGAAGTTCCCGAAACATCAAACATTCCGGAACCGTTGCTTAGACCTAAGAAATACCATTTGATTGTTTTTCCGCCAAGGAAATAATCATCTAATCCTTTTGATGCTTTTCTTGAAATCCAAATTCCTATTCCTACTGAGAGCAGAATATAGGCTACGATGATTGATACGTCAATGATATCCATTAATTTTTTGGTATTAATTAGTTACTGGTTAGTTATTTTTTTATTCCCCAATTTTTATTAGGCTCAGCCCCCATTACAAAATGTAAAATTCCGCCCTGCAAAATTTGTTGGTGTGTAATGTATGTTTTGTCAAATGCCTGACCGTTTAAGGTTGCGGATTGGATATAGAAATTTTTGTCTGATACATTTTCTGCTTCGATTACAAAGGATTTACCTCCTTCAAGATTGATTTTTGCTTTTTCGAAAAGTGGGCTTCCAATTTCGTACTGGCCTGAAGCAGGATTCATAGGATACAATCCCATGGAGCTGAATACGTACCAGGCCGACATTTGTCCGCAATCTTCATTGCCGCTTAATCCGTTTGGTGTTGTATTGTATTGTGTGTCTAAAATATGTCGTACCCAATATTGTGTTCGCCAGGGCTGACCAGCGTGATTAAACATATAAGCAATGTGATGACTTGGCTCATTTCCGTGTGCGTACTGCCCAATTAATCCTGAAATATCTGCCGAAACATTTTCTCCTGTAATCTCTGAACTTTCGGTAAACAACTGTTCTAAACGTTTTACGAATATTTCATTGCTTCCGTGCAGCGAAATAAAATCATCAACATTTTGTGGTACAAACCAGCTGTGCTGCCAGGCATTTCCTTCGGTATAATCGGTATGTTCTCTGTGGTTGGAATGCTTTGGATCGAAGGGTTCGTTCCAGGATTTTCCATCTTCTGATTTTCCTCTCATGAATCCTGTTTTCGTATCAAATAAATAGTGGTAGGCCTGAGAACGTTTAAAGAAAAATTCATAATCATCCTTTTTCCCTAAAGCTTTTGCCATTTGCGCCACACACCAGTCATCGTAAGCATATTCTAAAGTAATGGTAACCGATTCATCTAATAAATTATACGGTATATACCAGTATTTTTTGTAGAAATTTAAACCGCGTTCGTCCTGCATCATGGTGTTTTTCATGGCTTCGTATGCTTTTTCAGCATCAAAACCTTTTATTCCTTTTAAATAGGCGTCAACTATTACCGGAATCGAATGGTATCCTGTCATAGTATTGGTTTCATTCGCGTATAATGTCCAGACTGGTAATATTTTTTTGGTATCATAATAGGCCAACATTGAGTTTACAATGTCTGAAGTTTGGTCTGGTGCCAATAAAGTCAGTAAGGGGTTTTCGGCTCTAAAAGTATCCCATAGTGATAAGGTAGAATAGGCGGTATAATCTTTTGCTGTAACAATTTGATCATCCTCTTTTCTAAACTGACCGTTTTTATCACTATAGGTTACTGGGGCAACTTGGGTGTGAAATAATGCAGTATAAAAAATTGTTTTTAATGAATCTATTGGGGTCTCTATTTCAATTTTACTTAAAGCTGTATTCCAGATTGCAGCCGCTTCTTGTTTTGTTTTTTCGTAAGTAGCACTTTCTGCATCTAAATTATCTTTGGCATTGGCCACACTTACAGAGGACAAGGCAACCTTTACAAATAATTCGTCTGTATTATTCGGCTCAAAAAATAATTGTGCAGCCGTATTTTCTCCTTCTGTTTTATTTCCTGTAACGATTTGTTTGTTGGCCAACAAAACCGACTCAGAAATGGATTTTGAAAATTTTGCCACAAAAAATACTTTCTGATTTTTTGCCCAGCCCGAACTATAACGATACCCGCTAATAGTATGATTATCTTCAATTGTAATGCCTGTTTTTAAGGTTTTATCCCAATTAATAGCAAAACCAAGATCGATAATTACGGATTGTGTATCATTTTTGGAAAAGGTATATTTATGGAAAGCTGTGCGTTGTGACGACGTTAATTCTACATTGATTTTAGGATCTTCAAGAAAAACCTGGTAAGAGCCTGGTGTTGCTTTTTCGTTAACATGATTGTATTTTGATTTATAAGGTAATTGATCTCGTGACGTTGTTTGAATAGTTAAATCAAGTTTTTTATTGGTTGGCATAAATAAGATATCTGCCAAATCTCCAATTCCGGTTCCGCTTAAATGCAAATGGCTAAAACCCGATACAATAGTGTCTGAATAATGATAACCCGAACACCAGTCCCAGCCAGAAACACCATTATCAGGACTTACCTGCAGCATTCCAAAAGGCACCGTAGCACCCGGATAGGTGTGTCCGTGACCGCCTGTACCAATAAATGGATTTACATGGTTTACAAAAAATTCTTTGTGGGTGTTGTTTTTGTTTGTTTTTATTTTGCAACTTGCACCCAGAATTACAATCAAAAAAAGCAAGGTAATTTTCTTCATCAGAATCATTCTTAATTTAAAATTAAATTTATACAAATTTAATATTTACAAAAAGGAATTTAGACGGACGACGTATAAACGGAGTTAAACATCAAAAAAACAATAATAAATCCTATTTTTCCCGATTATGATTTTCAATTCAAACAAGCTTTACAGAATCCCATTGCACTATCATATTTACTTTTGGTTAACTTATTTTTTGTTCAACACCTTCAGATGGGGAAGCTATTTTAACGATTATATTTATTCTATCAAGACCAATTTATTAGGTTTTCCTATCCACATGGCGTTATGTTATCTTAATATTCTGGTTTTGATGCCGTATTTAGTTTACCAAAAAAAATACATTCTTTACATCATCTCTGTGCTGAGTGCCATATTTATTATGGTCGTTGTAAAATTTAACCTTACCTACATGTTAATTACACATGATGTATGGCCGGAAGGTCCTCAGGTTATCAATACATTATCCCTAAATTATACCATTGACATGATGATGGGAGAGCTTTATGTGATGACATTTGTTACGGCAATTAAAATTACTTTAGACTTTTTAAAAGAACAAAGAAGAGTAACCGATCTCGAAAAATCGCAATTAGAAACCGAACTTCTTTTTTTAAAATCTCAAATTTCTCCTCACTTTTTCTTCAATACACTAAATAATATTTATGCTTTATCTGTAGAAAAATCGAATAAAACCCCAAAAATTGTCCTTAAACTTTCAGAATTAATGCGCTATATGCTTTATGAAACTAAAGGTAAGAGACAAACATTAGAGAATGAGATTCTTTGTATTCAAAATTATCTTGATTTAGAGCGAATAAGAAATGGCGAACGACTGGTCGTCAATATGTCTATTTCCGGCGATATACATCATAAAGAAATTTCTCCTGTTTTATTGCTGACATTTGTTGAAAACGCTTTTAAACATGGCGTAAACAAAAACGCTGGCGACGTGACTATCAATATCAGTTTTGATGTAAAAGAGGACTTTCTGCATTTTAGAATTTCGAATCCTATGCCTACTATTACAAAGCATAAAGACAACTTTAATACTTCGAGCGGTATCGGGATTGAAAACGCCAAAAAAAGACTGGAACTAGGATATAATAAAAATGACTATAAGCTTTCATTTAAAAATAAAAAGAATATTTTTGTCGTCAAGCTAACCATTAAAGTTTCTTAGGCTTTTTTCTTTTTTTAGTCATATCTACAAATTTTTACCACCAAAAAACAATAAATAGAAATGAAAATAAAATGTTTGATTATCGATGATGAGCCATTGGCTATAAACGTCATTAAAGGCTATATAGAGCAAATTGAAGGTTTAGAACTAATAAACACCTTTAGCAATTCGATTGAGGGTTTAAATTTTCTAAAAAACAATCCTATTGATGTTATTTTTCTGGATATTAATATGCCTGTTTTAGATGGTATTAATTTTATAAAAAGCTTAGAAAATCCACCATTATTAATTATTACCAGTGCTTACGATCAGTTTGCAATAGAAACTTACGAGCTGGATGTACTGGATTATTTAGTAAAACCAATTGAGTTCCCGAGACTCATGAAAGCGGTCAACAAGATCAATAAAAGACTGAATAACAGCAGCAAACTTCCGCAGGACAACAGCAAAGAAAATCCTTTTATATTTGTCAAAATTGATAAAAAAAAGATGAAAAAGATTATTCTGAATGAAATCTTAGTCATCGAAAGTTTAAAAGATTATTTAAAAATAAGTACTACCTCCGGAAAATTTATTATTCACAGTACACTGTCTGATTTTACAAACTTATTACCCGAAAAAGATTTTATACGAATTCACCGTTCCTATACAATTGCTATTGATAAAATTGATGCTGTTGAAGGAAATAGTATCGAAATCGAAGGACTTCGATATGTAATAGGCCGATCTTATATTGATGAAGTCAAACAAAAAATTCTGAATTCTTCTATTTAAAGCATAAAAACGATTACTAATCGTTATAAAATAGCCCACAAATCCAACTGATTTTAACAGATTGCCACAGATTTTTTTTTTTAAATAAATAAGAAAATCAGTGCTGATCCGTAATATCTGTATCCTACTTGGTCTATTATTTTTTTTACAAAAAAAATGCAACCATTACGATTGCATTTTTACTGGTAACCAACCAAAATAAACCATGAAACAGTTTATTATATTTTAAAAAACGTATTAAAAATGATAGCGCTTAAAAGCTTCTATAGCCGAATAATCTGCTAAGCCTAAATCATGATACTTTTTTGCAGTCAATCTGTTCCTGTCTTCGACACGAACCCAAAATTCTCTACTGTCATCACCCTGAAACATAACACCATCTTTTTGGGTCTGATGATAAAAAATAGCATGTCGTTTTTTAAGCACCTGATCCGGACTCATTGGTACAGCCATTTCTATCTGATACGATTCCCATTCATGCCAGGCTCCGCGATACAGCCATACCCAGCAATCATCCATATATTTATTCTTTTTTACAATTTTTAAGGCTTCAAACAAACTGTCCAGACATACTTTATGCGTTCCGTGCGGATCTGCTAAATCTCCTGCAGCATATATTTGATGTGGTTTTATAAAATCAATCAAATTGCACATAATATCGATATCAGCTCCTGAAAGATTGTTTTTCTTAACAGTACCTGTTTCATAAAAAGGCAAATCCAGAAAGTGTACATTCGAATCGGGCACACCTAAATAACGTGTCGCTGCCAGAGATTCGCTTCTTCTGATCATTCCTTTTAATTTTCTAACTTCTAAGGAATCAATTTCATTTGCCGATCTGTTTTTTAAGAATTGAATAATGTTTTCTGATTCTTCAGAATGAACATTCAACGACTTGGCTATTTCAGCAAATTTCAACGCTTCTTCATTAGAAACAGCAATATTTCCTGAGGTTTGATAGGCAATATGCACATCATGTCCCTGTTCTACAAGCCGGTCAAAAGTACCTCCCATCGATATCACGTCATCATCAGGATGCGGACTAAAAATAATAACTCTTTTCTTAGCCGGCATGGCGCGTTCTGGTCTGTAAGTATCGTCTGCATTTGGTTTTCCACCAGGCCATCCTGTAATGGTCTGCTGCATTTTGTTGAACATTTTGATGTTTAAATCGTATGCCGTTCCTTCTTCTGTCAAAAGACCAGACATTCCATTATCATTATAATCTTTGTCTGTTAATTTCAAAAATGGTTTTTGAGTCAATTCACTTAACCATGCTACGGCTTTCAATTTCAACTCTTCTGTCCATACTACCGATTTTACCAGCCAGGGAGTTTTTACTCTTGTCAATTCTGATGAAGCCTCGGTGTCCAGCACAAAAGTGGTATTGTTATGCTGTTGCAAATAAGTCGCCGGAACCTGAGAAGAAACAGAACCTTCAATAGTTTTTTTGATAATATCTGCTTTACTTATTCCCCATCCCAAAAGCACGATTCTTTTAGCATTTTTCACCGTTCCAATTCCCATTGTAATCGCTTTTCTGGGTACATTATCAATTCCTAAAAAAGAAGATGCTGCATCGGTACGGGTTAAATGATCTAAAGTAATGCTTCTTGTGCCAGAATTAACGTGTGAACCAGGTTCATTAAAACCGATATGTCCGGTTCTTCCAATTCCTAAAAGCTGAAAATCCAAACCTCCGTAGGATTTAATTTTCATCTCATAATCTATACAATATTGTTGTAATTCTTCGCTGCTTATTTTTCCGTCGGGAATATTAATATTTTCTGCAGGAATATCCACATGATTAAAAAGATGTTCGTGCATAAAATGATAATAACTCTGAATATTGTCTTTATCCATCGGATAATATTCATCTAAATTGAATGTTATCACATTCTGAAAACTTAAACCTTCCTCTTTATGTTTTCTTACAAGTTCTTCATAAACTTTTATAGGCGAAGAACCTGTTGCTAATCCTAAAACACAAGGTTCATTTAATTCTTCTTTTCGTTGTATTAAGTTTGCAATTTCCTGTGCAATCAATAATGAAGCCTCCTGAGAAGAATCAAAAATAACATTATGTATTTTCTCAAAACGTGTTTCTTCAAATTTTCCTGCTTCTTTAAAACCTATATCTTCTTTAATCATTTGCCTGTTTTCATTTAATTAATGTAAGATAAAATTAAAGCTTTATAACTAGCTGCTATTAAAAATTCGACTAATAACAAGTAGTCTTCGGCAAAAGACATAATTATAAACTTAAATCACTTTTCAGTTTATCATTTTTAGAATATCATTCGATAATGTTTACTTCTGCTATCGAAACTGTCTTTCCATTTCCTACCGCTTCTTTGGCAACAAAACGCAGGAATCTGGCCTGTACCGTTTCAAAAAGCTTTATTTGTTCGATTGGATTGTTTTTAATATTCGAAAATTCTCCTTCAGATTGCTTAATCCATTTGATGTTATCAGTACTCGTAAAAAAATCGTAGTTCGCTATTAAATTAAGATTATTGCCTATTTGCTGCGGCATATACGTAAATCCTTTTATTTTCAGTACATCACCCATGTCTATCGTAACGTGTTGAGGAAGCAAATTTGTTTCTCCGCCAAAACTCCAATCTGTATTGGGATCGCCGTCTATCATTCTTTTTGCCGATTTTAAATCGCCACTAGAAATTTCAATTACCTTCCATTTTTCTTTAGACATTCCATACTTTACGGTTCTTACGGCACTGCTTCTATTTTCAGTTGTGTTATAAGCAATTGTTTTTAATGTTACCGCTTTATTGTATTGAAATGGTTCATTGTATAAATTACTTTTTATAGTTGGATTAGTGCCATCTGTAGTATAAAAAATCGGATTACCTTCTTCGGCTTTGATCGTTACCAAACCGTTTTTATCCCGATGAACCTCCGGAAGACGAACAAAAGTTGGTGCATTATAGGCTTCAATATTCGAGATAACGATACTGGCTTTCGAATCGGTAATGTTTATTTTTAGTGCCGATGCTTTTACTCTGTCAATTCTTAAAATTCTTTTGTAACCAATAGTTGTTTCAGCAGCAATAGTTTTCCATTGCCCCATAATTTTGGCTTCAACGGTAAAAGCTTTTACACGCTGTCCTAATTTTATATCTTCCTGAAGGAGAATTCGGTTAATCGCAATAGGCTTTTCAAAATCAAATTCAATTGAAGCTGTTTTTATATTATTATCCGTTGCCCAATAGGTGTTTTTGTCTCCGTCAATTACATTTTTGGCTGCAAATTGATTGCTTTTTCCTCTTGTATTGGTGCCTGTTACTTTCGTATTCGCTAATAATTCTGTTTTAAAATCGGCTTTGATAGTTGCCACGAGTTCATTCAGTCTTGCAACGTCATTTTCATGTACCAATCCTCTCCTGTCAACCGGAAGATTAAGTAATAAATTGGCATTTCGTCCTATCGATTCATAGTAAATATCTACCATTTCATCTAATGAACGTACTTTATCATCTTCGACAGCATGATAAAACCAGCCGGGCCTAATGGAAACATCAGCCTCGCCTGGCACCCATTTTTCGCCATCTTCATGACCCGATACAAACTCTGTATAATGTACTTTTCCTGCCAGTTCATCTTTTTGGCGTAAAAGTGACCAATTGGTTTTACCCGCACGACCTTCTTCATTTCCAATCCATCTGGCTTCTGAGGGGCCTATTCCCCAAACCAGTGTTTTGGGAGCAATCTTATAAATGAGTTTGTACGTTTCATCCCAATTATAATATTCAAGTGAATTGATTTTTCTGGTTTCATTGGCACCTCCATAATATCCGTCACCACCATTTGCCCCATCAAACCACATCTCAAAAACATCACCATAATTGGTTAACAGTTCTTTTAACTGATTTCTAAAATAGGTGATATACCCTTCTTTACCATATTCAGCGTGATTTCTATCCCAAGGCGAAAGGTAAAGTCCTAATTTAAGATCGTATTCTTTGCAGGCAGCAGCCAATTCTTTTACCAAATCGCCTTTGCCATTTTCCCAAGGAGAATTTTTTACAGAGCGCTCCGTATAAGCGGAAGGCCATAAACAAAAACCATCATGATGTTTGGCAACCAATATGATTCCTTTCATACCGGCCTCTTTAGCAACTCGTGCCCATTGGCGAACATCTAATGCTGTGGGATTAAAAAGTGCAGGAGATTCATCTCCGTATCCCCATTCTTTATTTGTAAATGTATTAAGAGAGAAATGTACAAAAGCATAGAATTCCATTTCCTGCCAATCGATTTGCTTTTGGGTTGGCAAAGGACCAAATGGTTCAGGAGATTTTACTTTTTTTTGCCCCATAACCGGAGCAGTCATATATAAAAAGCATACTAATAAAAAAAGATTTTTCATTGCGATATGATTAATAACTGTTAGTAAAATAGTAACATCACAATATTAATCTAAATTACCATCGAAACTTATATAATTTCGACCAACGACCATTTTAAAAGAGTTTTCGTATCCTAAAAATTACAACCATTTCATCTCTTCGATTTCCTGCTAATGAAAAAAAACAGCTAATTAACTCTAAATCTATCCTTTCATAGAAAATTATTCTTTTAAACTATTATTTGTATTTAATCTAAATAAGTATAAATTTGCGGTCTAAAAAATAAATAACCACCATGAAGTTACCTTTCTCATTGTTGCTGCTTGCCTTTTTAAATATTGGCCTGGCACAAAACGCCAAAATTACCGGAAAAATACTTTCGGAAAATAACGAAGTGATATCTTACGCTTCTATCTCCATAAAAAGTCTTAAAAAGAATACCGTTTCTGATGATAAAGGAAATTTTGAAATTACAAATCTTACTCCTGGAAATTATACCGTTTCCTTCTCGGCAATGGGATTTAATGTTGAGGAAAAAAATATCGAACTGCATGATAATGAAAATCTTGAAATCACAGTTGTTTTAAAAGAAAACATCAACACTTTGCAGACTGTTGAAATTACAGGCCGTAAAGAGAAATCCTATCGAAATACAAAATCGTTTATTGGAGCCAAGACAGAAATTGCTCTTAAAGATCTGCCACAGGCAGTGTCGTATGCAACTAAAGAGTTGATAGCCGATCAGGGTGCTATCCGCGTAGGCGAAGTGGTAAAAAATTTCAGCGGAGTGAGTCAGTTTACTTTTTATGATGATATTTCGATTAGAGGTTTTAGAATAAACGGAGGAAGCAACACACAATTACTTAACGGTATGCGAACCTCAACAGGATTCTGGAAACAGCCGCTTGCTAATTATCTGGAACGTGTCGAGGTTTTAAAAGGACCTTCATCGGCTTTGTTTGGAAATGCTTCTCCTGGAGGAGTCATCAACAGAGTAACGAAAAAACCCTTGGATCAGGCCGCAAATAGTGTGAGTTTTTCTACCGGAAGTTTTAATACTTTAAGAGCTTTAGCCGATTTTACAGGGCCATTAACAGAAGATAAATCGCTTTTGTACCGATTGAATTTAGGTTATGAAAATGCGAATTCTTTCAGAGATTTACAATTTGATAAAAATATTGTACTTGCTCCTTCCCTGTCTTTCCTTCCAAATGATAAAACCAGTGTCAATTTTGACCTGATTTATACGAGTTCAAAAAGCATACTAGACCGTGGACAATCAACTTATGAAAACAGTTTATATTCCACCAAAACTTCTAATTCGTTAAACTCTACCAACGATTATTTAAATGAAGAAACTTACATTGTAACGACTTCCTTAAATCATCAATTCTCAGATCGTTTCTCGTTTTCCGGATCATACATACGAACAGGTTATACAGAAGATCTTTTAGAACATCGAGGTGCCAATAAATACGCTTCTGCCGGTGATGGAACCACCATTTCGACTTCTATCGAAATGCAGGTTTTTATGCGCAAGCGTAAGCGCTACATAGATAATCTTTCGACCTTTTTTAAATACCAGGCCAAAACCGGAGCGTTAGACCACAACCTAATTTTGGGGTACGATTATGCGCAGGAGGAAGTCCCGGCTGGAGGTTCTCAGTTACAGGCTACCGGATATAGAAATGCTGCCAATACAGGATCAATTGCTACCTATAATCCGGCTAACAGCGCAAATTATTTACTGGATTCAAAAGGCAATCCAGTACCGAACGTAGCGCATTTTGATTTGACCAATCCATCCGGATCACAGCAATTAAAAGATATGAGCAAATATTTTTATGCAGCACGCCCGTTTGATCCTACTTTTTATTCTTTATACGGAATATATCTTCAGGATCACATTAAGTTTGGTGCTTTTCAGGCTTTAATTGGAGTGCGTTACGACGAAT
Organism: Flavobacterium hydrocarbonoxydans; assembly: GCF_009789235.1. Lineage (GTDB taxonomy): Bacteria > Bacteroidota > Bacteroidia > Flavobacteriales > Flavobacteriaceae > Flavobacterium > Flavobacterium hydrocarbonoxydans. The sequence goes on from NZ_WSTB01000001.1 coordinate 720,724, forward strand.
ACACTGATAAGGAAAACTATAAAAAAGCTGCTGAAAACAAAGTAAAACAGCATTCGTTTTTACCGCGTTTTGGACTTACTTATACTGTTAATCCGAATATTAATTTATACGGAACTTACGTAAAAGGATACAATCCGCAAACGGCTTCTTCTCTATCCAACCCAAATGCTGGAGGGCCATTTGATCCGTTAGAAAGTAATATGATCGAGTTTGGAGGAAAATCTTCCTGGTTTAAAGAAAAGCTTTTTGTAACGGTTGCCCTTTTCAAAATTCAGCAAAAAAACACATTATATCCGGCAAACGATACTGCAAATCCAGATTTAATGCGCGCTATAGGTGAAGAAGAATCTAAAGGTATTGAATTTGATATAAATGGAAATATCACCAGAAACTGGAGTATCTCTGCCGCTTATTCTTATAATGAAGCCGCAATTTCCGAAAGCCCGATTGCATCTGAAATTGGAAGACAAAAACCAAATACCCCACGCCAACAGGGAAATCTATGGACCCGTTATAATTTTACAAACGGAGCCTTGAAAGATTTTGGACTTGCCTTAGGAAGTAATTTTGCGACAACTCGTACACTAAGCCAAACCGATACACAGACTCTTCCTGGCTATACATTATTTAATGGGGCTTTGTATTACAGCATTAATAAATTTAAAATTCAGGTCAATGCGAATAATATTTTAAACAAAACCTATTGGGTTGGTGGTTACGATTATATTCGTTTGTTTCCAGGAGCACCCTCAAATTGGCTGCTAACACTAGGATATTCGTTTTAAAAATTTATTTATATTAAAAAAAAACACCACTTTTTTGCATGACTAAAACATTTAAAAAAAGTATTGGCCTTTTACATTTATGGCTCGGACTTGCGTCCGGGCTTATTGTATTTATTGTCGCACTTACAGGAAGCCTATTAGTTTTTGAAGATGAAATTGATGCTTGTATTAATCCTGAATTCTATAAAGTTTCGACCATCGGAACCAAAAAAATTCCTGTTGATCTTTATGTTAATGCCATTCAGAAAAAATATCAAATCACCAAATTAGATCGTATTCAGACTTACAATGACCCGGAGAGAACCGTAATTATTTCTGGAACCGATGCCGGTAAAGAAAATCAGATTTTTTCTGTAGATCCCTACACCGGAAAAGTTTTGGGTACAGTTTCTAAAAAAAACAGATTTTTTTCTGTGGTTTTAGATTTGCATCGCCATTTGATTTTAGGAGAAACCGGAAAATTTATTACCGGTTGCAGCTGTCTTATTTTTGCTTTTATGCTGATTTCTGGCCTTATTTTATGGTGGCCAAAAAAAAGGAAAAACCTTAGACAAAGATTAACCGTAAAATGGAATGCCTCTTTTAAAAGAGTCAATTGGGATTTTCATTCGACCTTTGGTTTCTATAGCTTTTTATTACTTTTGATTATATCACTAACCGGATTAACCTGGTCATTTAAATGGTTTGAAAGCGGTATCTATTTATTGGCAGACGGAACATCAAAAAAACCTTCGGCTAAAGTTGAAAACCCAACAAAAGTCGATTCTAAGCAGGACAAAACATTTTTTTATCAAAATATATTTTCAAAAACAGACAGCATTTATAAATATAAAGGAGATACTCAAATCAGAATCCCATCGGACACCATAAGCAGTATCATGGTAATTAAACTCAATCTTGAAAAATCGATTCCCAATATTTCAAGCTTGGCCTATTTTGATAAATATACAGGAGGGTTTTTAAAAACAAAACCCTACGAATCTTTTAGCAATGGTGATAAAATACGACGTCTTATTTACCCCATTCATACAGGTAGTATCTATGGTTATCCAACAAAAATCCTGGCCTTTTTGGTTTGTCTTTTTGCCATTACATTGCCTATAACGGGATTATTGATTTGGCTAGGTCGCAAGAAAAAAACTAAGTAGTAAAATTTTGAGGATTGATACCTACTTTTGATTGCTTATCACTTAGATTAACCAATCTGTTTATCTAATCCTTAGTTTTTGAACCGGGAACTATTTTGTCATGCCTCATATTTTACCAGATTATTCAAAACAAAAAGTCCTGAAATTCAGGACTTTTTGTTTATTTTTTCTTTTTCGATTTTGATTTCGATTTTTTAGCCTTCTTTTTGGCTATTTTTTTTGCCTTCGCTTTATCTTTTGCTTTTTTAGCTTTTGCCTTCTTTTTGGCTTTTGCTTTTTGTTTTGCTTTTTTAGCTTTTTCTTTCTTTTTATCCTCTTTCGCTTTTTCCTTTTTCTTAGCTAATTGTTTTTTCTTTTTTGCTTTTTCTTTGTCCTTGTCTTTTCCTTCTTTTTCTTTCATCTTTTTCGTCTTCTTTTTAGTTTTACTATTATTATTTTCTTCTTCTGAATCAACTTCTTGAATTTCTTGTGAAACCTCAGCTGAGACAACTTCTTCTTTTTGCTCTGTTGTTTTTGGCGTTGAAACTGTTGCCTTTTTTACTGGTTTTTTAGCTGCAACAGTAGTCTTTGACTTAGATGGTTCTTTTGGTTTAGAATCTTCTGTTTTTGTTTCATTATCAGCAGTAATTTCATTTTTAAGAGTTTGCTCTCCGGGATTTAAACTATCAATCTCAGAATTCAGATTTAATTCGTTTTCGTTTTCTTTCATATTCAACTGTATTTATCAGAGTGCCATTTTGAATAATTTTCAATATTATCTCCGCTTTAATTTAATGTTAATTAATTATTAACAAATATACCGTTAAAAACAATCGTCCAATGTTAAGTTTTGCTTCAGATGAAAAACTTAACATTGGAGAATTTGTCCTTATATTTAAAATTTAAACTGGAAGATTTTTTATCGAAGAATTTTTAATTGTTATGGAAAATTTAGAAAAAATTGCACTAACAATAAATAAAATCTCTAATAAAGTCTGAATAAGTAAAGGTTTGATTTTGAGAATTGAAAATGCTAGAAGAATTATTTGACCGTTCCCCGAAGTCTTCCTTATGAAATGCTGCGCAAACGTCTCTGACTTTGCGCCCATAATCTAAATCAGACAAACCCTAAAGTCACTTCAATTAAAACCTTTGCGCCTGATCCCATTTTTCGTATTAATCCCAAAAAACAAAAAAGCCACTCGATTGAGTGGCTTGTTGTGATCCCAGAAGGATTCGAACCTTCGACCTACGCATTAGAAGTGCGTTGCTCTATCCAGCTGAGCTATGGAACCAAAATAAGTTTTTTATTAAAAACTCAAAAAAAGTCGGGGTGGCAGGATTCGAACCTGCGGCCTCCTGCTCCCAAAGCAGGCGCGATAACCGGGCTACGCTACACCCCGAATTGCAAAAGATTGAAGCGGAGAGTAAGGGATTCGAACCCTTGGTACAGTTCCCCATACGCTTGTTTAGCAAACAAGTCCTTTCGGCCACTCAGGCAACTCTCCAAGCTCAAGGAACGTGTCCTGTTTTGCGGTGGCAAAGGTATGACAACATTACGTTTCTCGCAACTATTTTGATGCTTTTTTTTAAGTTTTTTAAAACTTTTTTTTAAACCTCTTCACAATCAAACGAATAGAATTAACAAAAGAACAACCTCAATTTAAATTTCAATCGAATTCGTTCAAAATTTGAATATGTACAAATAAAGATTAAATTTGCTTTCATTAACTAATAATACACAGAAAATGAACAAAAGAGTTGTTATCGTTTCTGCCGTTAGAACACCTATCGGAAGTTTCATGGGAGGGTTATCTACCGTACCCGCACCAAAATTAGGTGCTGCCGCAATAAAAGGCGCACTACAAAAAATTAACCTTGACCCAAAATTAGTTGATGAAGTTTTTATGGGCAATGTGGTTCAGGCAGGAGTTGGTCAGGCTCCGGCACGCCAGGCTGCATTATTTGCAGGTTTATCAGAAGAAGTTGCCTGTACAACTGTAAACAAAGTATGTGCTTCCGGAATGAAAGCCGTTATGTTTGGCGCACAAGCCATTGCTTGTGGTGATGCCGAAATTGTAGTAGCCGGAGGAATGGAAAACATGAGTTTGATTCCGCATTATGTACAAATGCGTAACGGAAACAAATTTGGCCCTGCAACCATGCTTGATGGCATGCAGAAAGATGGTTTGACAGATGCTTACGATAATAGCGCAATGGGAGTTTGCGCCGATTTATGTGCGTCTGAATACAACATCAGCCGTGAGGAGCAGGATAATTATGCTATTCAATCGTATGAAAGAAGTGCTAAAGGCTGGGATGCCGGAAAATTCGATAATGAAATTGTTCCTGTAGAAGTTCCACAAAGACGTGGTGAGCCTGTTATTTTTTCTAAAGATGAAGAATACACCAATGTAAAATTGGATAAAATTCCTTCATTAAGTGCCGTTTTTACCAAAGACGGAACTGTGACTGCTGCCAATGCTTCTACCATCAACGATGGAGCGGCTGCCGTAATCTTAATGTCTGAAGAAAAAGCTATTGCATTAGGATTAAAACCGCTTGCCTACATCAAAGGCTATGCAGATGCTGCTCAGGAACCAAAATGGTTTACCACAAGTCCTGCAAAAGCATTACCAAAAGCATTAGACAAAGCAGGAATTGCAATAACCGATGTTGATTATTTCGAATTCAACGAAGCATTCTCCGTAGTTGGTTTAGCCAATGCTAAAATTCTTGGATTGGATAACGATAAAGTAAACGTAAATGGTGGAGCAGTATCATTAGGACATCCGCTAGGTTGCTCAGGTGTTAGAATCATTGTAACTTTGCTAAATGTCTTAGAACAAAACAATGCCAAAACTGGTGCTGCAGCTATTTGTAATGGTGGCGGTGGAGCTTCGGCGATTGTTATCGAAAGAGCTTAAAATAAATACAGTACATCAGGAGTTATTAATTCGTTGATAACTCCTGATTTTAAATACATAAATTATCCTAAATGTTCGGAATTTGCAATCTAGCCATAGCACCCATTCGGTTTGAACCAAGTGACAGAAGTGAAATTGTCACACAACTTTTGTTTGGCGAACATATCGAAATTTTAGAAAGGCAAAATCAATGGGCCAGAATTAAAATTCAATTCGACGGTTACGAAGGATGGATGGATTCTAAACAATACCAACTGATTTCGGAAGCAAACTACAATCAATTGAGCAATGAAGCCATTATTTTAAATGCTGATTTGATTGATTACATTACTTCGCCAGATAATTTATTATTACCCATTCCGCTTGGAGCCTCATTATCCTTTTTGAATAATAGCGAAATCAATACTAAAAACTTCGAATTCGAAGGGACCAGAACCAGCGGTATCAAACCCAAAAGTGCTTTAATCACTACTGCCTATATGTACTTGCATGCGCCCTATCTTTGGGGCGGAAAAACACCTTTCGGTATCGATTGTTCCGGATTCACACAAATGGTTTACAAACTTAATGGCTACAAACTTACCCGTGACGCTTCTACACAAGCCCTCGAAGGCGAACCTTTGAGTTTTATCGAAGAAAGTGAAGCTGGAGATTTGGCCTTTTTTGATAATGAAGAAGGAAGGATCACACACGTAGGCATCATTATGGAGAACAATTACATCATTCACGCCTGCGGAAAAATACGTATCGATCGACTCGATCACTTAGGAATTTACAATCCCGAAATCAACAAACACACTCATAAATTGCGTGTAATTAAGAAAATGATTTAATTTTTTTGCCACAGATTAAAATGATTTTAATGATTTTAATCTTGGGAAAAGAAGGCAAAAAATAAAAAACACTAAAGATTAAACAATTTAGAAGATCAAAAAAAATCTGTGCTAATTCTTTTAATCTGTGGCCAAAAAACTACGCACTCAAACGAATTGTTTTTCTAAATTCAGAAGGGCTAATTGCATTTTGCTTTTTGAAGAATTTATTAAAGTGGCTTTCATCTGTAAAACCAAATTCATAAGCAATTTCATTAATTCGTTTATCACTAAACTGCAAACGATGCTCGATGAGTTTCGTTTTGTAATTACTAATATATTGCTGCATCGTTTCATTGGCATGTTTCTTAAAATAACGCCCTAAATACGTATTCGAAATGCCAAAATACGCACTAATCGATTCAGCTTTTATCTTTTCAGGATAATAAATATTCGTCTGAATATATTGCAGAATATCTATGGCTCTTGCCTCACACCCAATATTTACCTGCTCTGGCAAATATTTCGCAATATTTCTCGCTACCACAATAATCAGCGTATTCACCAATTGCTGAATCAGTTCCTGATTGTAAACATCCTTGTCCTGATGCTCGCGAATAATCGCTTCAACCATCACTTTTACCAAACATTTATCGGCATCATTTTTCAAAATACAGCCCGGCTGATGATTCGCATTTTGCAAAATATATTCTAATCGCTGAATATTTTCGTTCTGCAAACTCGAATTCTTCAAATAAATATCATTAAATCTCAAAAAGAAAAAGCTCGTTTTGGTCTCAATTGTAAAGTTATGACAATCCTCTGGCGTCAGTAAAAACAAATGTCCCGCATCATATTCAAAAATATTTTTGTTGATACATTGCGAGCCAGTTCCTCCCAAAACATACACCAATTCAAAGAAATTATGGCGATCTCCAACATCCGGATATTCATCCAAAGTTTCAAAGGAAACCGTAAAAGGTTCGTATAAATTTTCTTTTTTCATAACTAAAAATTAAATTGAAGTTGCAAAATTACATAAAAAACACAAATATATACCAATTAACAACCATAAAAACAGTATAATTTTGCTAAACCAAATAACAATTAAGAATCATTTGGGTGTGCCCCGCAGAAAAAGCGGGTCGGGCTATCCACAATATCTTTTGTTTTTTAAAGAAAAAAACAAAAGGATATTTGCTCCTATCCCTCACACAAAATCAGTAATTCATTAGAATATTTTAAAACATGAAAAAAGTATTTATTATCAACGGCGGACAAACGTTTGCTCATTCAGGCGGAAAATTCAATCAGACGGTACAAAGCTGGACCGAAGAATATCTTTCAAAAAACACTAATTACGAAGTAAAAACAACGAATATCAACGACCAAATCGACCTTCAGACCGAAGTAGAAAAATTCGTTTGGGCCGATTTAATTATTTACCACACGCCAGTTTGGTGGTTCCAGATTCCGAATGGTTTCAAAAAATACATCGACGACGTTTTTACACAAGGACATCAAAACGGAATTTATAAAAATGACGGAAGAACCCGCACCAATCCTGATATCAATTACGGAACGGGCGGACTGTTACACGGTCGTAAATACCTGTTAACCACAAGTTGGAATGCACCTGCAACGGCTTTTACTTTACCCGGAGAATTCTTCGAAGAAACCTCTGTTGACGATGGTGTAATGTTTGGTTTTCATAAAATGAATAAATTTGTAGGCATGAATCCCTTAGATAGTTTCCACTTTCACGATGTCGAAAAAGGCGCTACTTCTGAAAATATTAGTATCTTTAAAGAAGATTACACTTCGCATTTAGAACAAACTTTAAAAAACCTATAATCATGATTTCGATTACAGCCATTATAAAGAGCAAACTAGAAAATATTCAGGAAGTTCAGATTTTACTACAGCATCTGGTTTCAGAAACCCGAAAAGAAGCGGCCTGTGTGCGTTATGATTTACACACCACAGAAAATGTTTTCATCCTTTGGGAAGAATGGAAAGATCAGGCAGGACTTGACATCCATAACAATCAATCATATTTACAGGACTTTATTAAACAAAGCGAGGCTTTAGTAGCTTCACCCATTTTGGTTTATAAAACGGCTCAAATTTTATAAAAAATCTAACATAATTTTATTTAGTAAAAAACTAACTTGCTCGTTTTTTAATTTCATCTAAATTATGAGTAAATATCAAATTGCTGAAATAAATATTGCCAAAATGAAAGGGGTTGATATCAACGACCCGATCATGAAAGAATTTGTTGATAATTTAGACACTGTAAATACTCTAGCCGAGCAAAGCGACGGTTTTGTGTGGCGCTTAAAAGATGACAGTTATAATGCCACAAGCCTAAACCCATACAATGACGAACAGATTATTATCAATGTGTCAGTTTGGAAAAGCATTGAATCGCTGGAAAACTATATGTACAAAACTTTTCACAGCGAATTTTTAAGACGCCGTAAAGAATGGTTTCTTAAATTCGGAAAAGCCAGTACTGCCATGTGGTGGGTTCCTGAAGGACATATCCCGACACTGGATGAAGCGGTCGAAAAACTGGATTACTTACAGCAAAATGGCCCATCACAACTTGTTTTTGATTTGAGAAATAAATTTTCTGAACCAGAATTAGAAAATAAATTATGATTCTTTTTGCCACGAATTCACGAATTATTACATTAACCTTAACCCGTTGGGTGTAATTAATAAAAATTTAATTAACACATAGAACACATAGATTTTATGATTTAAAAAAAAGGAAATTAAAAAAGAAACTCGTTTCTTCACACATAGCTATGTGTTTTAATGCAAGTGAAACGCCTTTTTTGAGTTCAATAAGCTATGTTTCTATGTGTTAAAAATAATTTCACCCAACTGGTTAACCTTAATTCGTGAATTCGTGGCTAATTTCATAACCTACTTAATCCCTCCAAAAGCACCAAAACACATGTTTTTATGCAAAATTTCAACACTAGTAAAACCTACTTTTTTCATTAAACCCAATTGGTAGTTTATAGACCTTGGCGTATCTTCTTTTTCAACATAATCCAATACTTTTTGGCGGTACTCTGCCCCTCCAATTCCCTCTAAATAATCTCCATAACGCTGCCAGGTGTACTCGTTTAATAACTCCGAATCCTGCGTAATCAAGTCAGAAATCATAAAACATCCTCCTGGTTTTAACAACTTAAATATTTTAGCAAAAGTCGTTTCCCAATCCTGATCATCACGCAAATGATGCAAAACTGCTCCAGCCAAAATAATATCAAAATGATTTTCTGGCAATTCAACTTCCCGGATATCACCTTGCTTCACCTCTACCCTTCCGTTTGTTTCTGCCGAAACTCTTTCTAAAGCTCTGTCCAACATTGGCAAACTCAAATCGACCAAAGTGCAATTCAAATTCGGTACTTTCGAAAGCATTTTCAACGTATAATTTCCTGCTCCACAACCAATATCCAAAACATTTTGGGCATTTGGAACAATTCGTTTACATGATTCTGTAATTAATTCTAACGAAATGGTAGCATCAATGGTAGCGACCTGTCCCGTTTCTAAATTCGAGAATCTTTCGACATCATGGTCAAAACGTTCTCTGATTTCTTCAATAGTTGATTTTTTCATAGTTTCTGTTATTTTAATTTTTCACGCAGATTTGGCAGATTTAAGCAGGTCAGAAATGATTTCACTTTTCATTAGGAGTATTCTAAAATAAAAAATCTGCGCTAATCTGCTTAAATCCATTTTAAATCTGCGTGAAATTATTTTTTATCAAAACTAGCATTTTGATATATACTTCAAAAAGACTTATTTTGTCAATTATTAATACTTAATAGGTATTTATGGAATTGCGTCATCTGAAATATTTTTTGGCTGTAGCCGAAGAATTAAATTTTACAAAAGCGGCGGAGAAACTATTTATTTCGCAACCACCTTTAAGCCGCCAAATCATTGAACTCGAAGAAGAAATTCAGGCTCGCTTATTCATTAGAAATAATAAAAAAGTCGAACTGACAGAAGCCGGAAAATATTTCAAAAAAGAAGTTAAAGAGCTATTTCTGAACCTAGAAAGCGTTACTTTAAAAACAAAAAAAATTGCAGAGAATGTTTCGGGCGAATTTAGAATCGCCTATATCAGTTCGATATATTCGGCAGCCATTTCAGAATTGATACAGTTTTTGAAAGCGCAATTTCCTTATGTCAATTTCAAACTTTTTGAAATATCGACATCCAAACAAATTTCGGCTTTAGAACAAGGAAAAATAGATTTAGGAATAGTCCGTTCACCCATAAAATCGCCTAAAATTAAATCGCAATTGTGGTTTCAGGACGGATTTTCGGTGGTTTTCAACAAACACCAGATAAGCATAAATTCAGAAAAAGATATTTTAAAATTAAAAGACGAAACTTTTGTATTTTTCAATAAAGATTATGCGCCGCATTATCATGAAGTTTTACTGGAACTTTGTGCTTTTTATGGCTTTACGCCAAAAGTCGTTCACGAATCCAATAATATCAATTCGATTGTGCAATTAGTCAAAAATGGCTTAGGGATTTCAATTGTTCCTTCTACTATTTCCAAAAACAACCAGGACTCAGCACTAGGATTTATCGAGTTAAAAGAAGTCAATCTCTTAACCGATGTTTCTCTAATCAGCTTAAAAGAAGACCATTCGGAAATCACAAAAACTGCAATTGATTTTTTATTGAAAAAAGAATAGCCACGAATTCACGAATTTATTTTTTAGTTTGCGTATAGATTTAAAAATAAAAATTCGTGAATTCGTGGCTAAAAAACCTTACAATTTATCACAACTTATTTTATACTTAAAAGCGAACTTTTAAATATCTTAGCAAATTATAATTCCCGTTAAAAAAATCAAGAAAATGTCTGAGCAATCTTCTATTCAATGCCCAAGTTGCGGAACACCAATCGATGTAAATGATGTCTTAAAACACCAGTTAGAAGATAGTATCCGTAAAGAATTTCAACAAAAAGCTACTATTCAATCCAGAGAATTAGAGCTTAAGAACGAACAATTGGAGAAGGCAAAAGCCGAATTTGAAGCCAAAAAAAAGCAGGAAAACGAACTTTTTGCAGAACGTTTGGAGCGTGAGAAAAAAGCAGCTGAAAAAGAAATTACCGAAAAACTTAAAAATAAACTCGAAGAAGAAAACAAAGACCGTTTGACTTCGATGGAAAAAGAACTAACCGAGAAATCTGAGAAAATCCGTGAATTAAATAAAATGGAAGGCGAAATTGCCAAACTTCAGCGTGAAAAACTGGAGATGAAAGATGCGATTCAGGCTGAAGCCGAAAAGCAGCTTAACGCTACATTGATTCTCGAACGTGACAAAATCAGAAAACAGGAAGACGATAAAAATGAGTTGAAATTTAAGGAATTGCAAAAACAACTCGAAGAACAAAAAAAGCTAACCGAAGAGATGAAACGCAAGCAAGAACAGGGTTCTATGCAATTGCAGGGTGAAGTAATGGAATTGGCAATCGAAGAATGGCTAGCCAATAATTTTCCGCTTGACAGTATCGATGAAGTAAAAAAAGGAGCCAATGGAGCCGATTGTCTTCAAATAGTAAACACCCGCGAATTGCAAAATTGCGGTTCTATTTATTACGAAAGCAAACGTACCAAAGCGTTTCAGCCCGCCTGGATTGAGAAATTCAAAAATGATATCCGAACCAAAAAAGCCAATATTGGTGTTTTAGTTACCGAAGTGATGCCTGCCGGAATGGAACGTTTAGGCATGCGAGACGGCATCTGGATTTGTACCTATGAAGAGTTTAAAGGTTTAAGTGCTGTATTGCGCCAATCGCTAATTCAGGTAAGTCAGGCTGTTCAGGCACAGGAAAACAAAGGCGATAAAATGGCGATGCTATATGATTTCCTGACCAGCAATGAATTCCGTTTGCAGATTGAAGGCATTGTAGAAGGTTTTACACAAATGCAAAATGATTTGGATTCAGAGAAAAGAGCGATGCAGCGTATCTGGAAACAACGTGAAAAACAAATCGAAAAAGTAGTCAATAACACGCTCGGAATGTACGGTTCTATTCGTGGCATTGCTGGAAATGCCGTTCAGACGGTTAGAGCTTTAGAACTTGATTTTGTTCCCGAAGACACTACTGAAGAACTGGAATAATACGATATTTAAAAAACTTTACAATTACTATTCCCTAACCACCAATTCACTAACCATGAAAAAAATAAATCAATTTTTCCTTTGTTTTTTATTTTCGGCTGGAGCTTTTGCTCAATCCGACATTAATAAAACAAGTATTTCTATTATTCCTCAACCTGTATCGGTTACAGAGAAGGCAGGAAGTTTTAAATTACCAGAAAACATTTCAGTTTATGCAAATGATGCAAATGCCTTAAAGCAGTCTGTGGATGTTTTTTCGGAAAAAATTACAACCGCAACCGGAAAAAAAATAACACTTTCTAAAAGCGATGGCAAATCGACTGTAAAATTTGTTTTAAACAGTTCGAATGAAGCCCAATTAGGTAATGAAGGCTATAAAATTTCAGTAAATAACAATCAAATAACTGTTTCTGCCAATACACCACAAGGTGTTTTTTATGGTGTCCAAACTTTATTTCAGTTATTTCCAGCCGAAATCGAAGGCAAAGAAATTGCTAAAAATATAACTTGGGAAATTCCAAATATAGAAATTACCGATTACCCAAAATTAGCATGGAGAGGTTTGATGTTCGATGTTTCCCGTCATTTTTTTACTAAAGATGAAGTCAAGAAATACATTGACAATATGGTACGCTACAAATACAATATTCTGCATTGGCACTTAACCGATGATGAAGGTTGGCGAATCGAAATTAAAGGTTTACCAAAACTGACAGAAATTGGTGCCTGGAACGTAAAAAGAACCGGGAATTTCGGAAATTTTATTCCGACAACACCAGACGAACCACGTAATTACGGAGGATATTATACTCAGGAAGACATTAAAGAAATTGTACAATATGCCAAAGAGCGTTTCGTAAATATTATGCCCGAAATTGATGTTCCAGGCCATAGTTTAGCGGCAATTGCATCGTATCCTGAACTTTCGTGCACTGCTGATGCCGTAAATTATAAAGTTCGTTCCGGCGAACAAATAATGGACTGGAGTCACGGAGCTCCGCCACTTGCCTTAGTCGATAACAGCCTTTGTCCGGCTAGCGAAAAAGTATATGCTTTTCTGGATACTGTCATCACACAAGTTGCCGCTCTTTTCCCTTTTGAATACATCCACATGGGTGGTGATGAAGCGGCACATAATTTTTGGGAAAAAGACGAAAAAATTAAACAGTTAATGAAACAGGAAGGTTTAAAAACCATTCCGCAGGTGCAAGCTTATTTTGAAAAGCGTGTGGAGCAAATCGTAGTTTCAAAAGGCAAAAAATTCATGGGTTGGGACGAAATTTTAGAAGGCGGTGTTACTCCATCAGCTTCTGTTATGAGCTGGAGAGGCATGAAACACGGCATCAAAGCTTCTAACGAAAAGCACAATGTGGTTATGTCACCAACAGATTTTGCCTATTTTGATTATATGCAGGGAGATGAAGCTACAGAGCCTAAAATTTATGCTTCGTTACGATTGAATAAAGTATATCAATTTGAACCCGTTCCAGCCGAAGCTAATGCAAATTATATTTTAGGCGGACAGGCCAATTTATGGACAGAACAGGTCTATAATTTCCGTCAGGTAGAATATATGACCTGGCCAAGAGGTTTTGCTATGTCTGAATCGCTTTGGAGCCCTTCGGCAAAGAAAAACTGGAATAATTTTATCAGTCGTACCGAAGATCACTTCAAACGTCTTGAACTGGCTGAAATCAAATATTCACCAGCAATGTACGACCCTATTATTACCGTAAAATCAAATGCAAATAAAGAATTAATCGTAACTCTTACACCTGAAATTGAAGGATTGGACCTATATTATAGTTTTGACAATTCTGGTCCGGATAACTTTTATCCTAAATATACTGCTGAGCTAACTGTTCCGAAAGATGCGAATATGCTGCGCGTGATTACCTATAAAGGCAAAAAAGTAATGGGCCGAATGATCAGTATTCCGGTTATAGATCTTGCTAAACGAGTAAAATAAAGCTTCAATAAATACAAAAGCCTCTCATTAAAAAACGAGAGGCTTTTTTATACAATTGTTGTTTGTTTTATAAACCATTAAAACTTAATGTATGCCCTGAATTGCCCGAAAGCATCAATTTATTATCAACAATTGTATATTGGGTTACATTTTTAAGTGCCGCTAAAAATTCACTTTCTTTGTTGGTTTGTGAACAGTACTTTGTCATTGGAATAACCATCGGAAAATGAAGTTGGTTTTTTTCCGAAATAAAATTACCTTCAACAATATTACATCCCCCGTAGCCTTTGAATGTTTTAGAAGTCACGTTGAATTCAATTCGGGGTAATTCTTTTTGAAAATCAGAAAGCATTACTTTTTTACCATTTAATTCTTCCAAAACCCAAACTCTGCTTAATTCTGTACTTGATTTTTCAGTTTTCCCAGTAACCGAATTTGTTTCATTTGTTGCCTTACAACTGTACAATAAAGATATTGTCACAACTAGCATTAAAATCTTTTTCATTTAAAATATTCTTTATTTATAAGTATTATGCTGCAAAAATAATATTTTAAAAATAAAAACATAAGAAAAATACATTTATTTTTAAACTCAGTCCACTTTTCTAAAAATCAAAAGTACGCCAGAAGGATTTGAAAGTGTCAATCTGTTATTTCCAATTTCATAAGAAGTACTGCTTTGAAGTGCTTTAAGATATTCATCTTCTTTATTTCCGGGAGCACAAGCCATTAAAGTTGAAATTACATTCGTAAATCGAAGCAGCTCTTTTTCACTAAAAATGCTTCCGCTAACGGAATTACAGCCTCCAAATCCCATAAATGTGTTCTCCGAAGCATTAATTTCTATTCTTGGCAATTCATTCTGAAAATCAGAAATACTGACTTTTTTTCCTTTTAATTCTTCCAAAACCCAAATATCATGCAAACGGTAATCGGTAATATAACTTCCGCAGCCCTGAATGATTTTAGTCTCTAAATCGGAGCTGTTTTTAATTTCCATCTTTACGGTATAAGGAGCCACAACTCCTGACATAGAATCCTGACAATCATTTTGCATAATCGTAACAGAAACTTTATTTGCAGCATTACTTAAGTGATATGTTTTTACATTAGCATCCATTGCTTTTTCAGGATCCGTAGTTTTAAACTCCAACAATTCCTTATTTTCTATCATCGATGTAAATACGGTTTTATCTGCACCAATACGCAAAGACCAGAAAGGCTCATTTCCTGTTGCTTTAAAATAATACGGGAAATCTGCTTCAGTTTTTGGCGTTTCTAATGCAGCAGGAACAGCAGTTTTACAATTGGTCATCAAAACTAAAGCGCTAAAAAGGAAAAAAATATTTTTCATAGGAAATTTGTTTACATCAAATTTAATGATTTAATCCAGCTAATCGAAATACTGAATTGCAGTATTTATAATTGTTAAGAAAAATTTAAATTATAAACCTTTTTTTAATATTGTAGTATTTTTAGCTATTTTTGAATTTTATCTAAATTTAACTATTACAATCACGGCTAACATCCATAAACGTTAAAAGTAACACACTAACCACCAAAACCTCATAAAATCATTATGAATTTCACAAAACCAAATTATTGTACTTCAGCAAACCTTCATCAAAAGATAGTATTTCAATTTCTTTTTTAGCACCCACTATCCCATTTACTCAAAAACAAATCAGACAAAGTGTGTTTTATTTCTATTTCTAAAAAAATAGGATAGCATTATTATGCCTTTTTACCAAAAAACCAAAACCAATTAATGAGACAATCCGTTCTATTACTATGTTGCTTTCTTTTTTTATCTAATGTTTTACAGGCCCAAAAAAAAGGCACTGTCAAAGGATTCGTAGGAGATACTATAAACAATTCTTCCTTAGCCGGAGCATCGATTTCTGTGTTAAGAGCACAAGATTCTATTTTAGTACAATTTACCCGGGCCAAAGAAAATGGGGCATTTGAGTTGAATAACATTAAATCAGGAAAATTTATTTTACTGGTTTCGTATCCCAAGTATGCTGATTTTGTAGATCTGTTTGCTGTTGATTCTACACAATTAATGATCGATTATGGCAAAATTAATTTGGAGGATAAAGGCCGATTATTATCTGAAGTAATCATAAAAGGCAATAGAGCTGCTATGAAAATCAAAGGAGATACGCTCGAATTTGATCCAAAAGCTTTTAAAATAGCTCCTAATGCAAAAGTAGAAGATCTGATAAAACAATTCCCTGGAATACAAATTGATAAGGACGGTAAAATTACCGCTCAGGGCGAAACCGTAACCAAAGTTTTGGTTGATGGAGAAGAATTTTTTGGAGATGACCCTACTTTGGTTACAAAAAATCTACGTGCCGATATGGTTGATAAAGTACAATTGTATGACAAAAAAAGTGATCAGGCTGCTTTTACCGGAATAGATGACGGTCAGAAAACCAAAACGCTAAACGTTAAGCTTAAAGAAGATAAAAAAAATGGCTATTTTGGAAAAGCAGAACTCGGAGTTGGAACGGATGGCTTTTACAAAGGCCAAGCCATGTTTAATAAATTTTGGGGGAAGAAAAAATTAGCTGCTTATGGTATTTTAGGCAATACCGGACAAGTAGGATTAGGATGGGGCGATAAAGATAAATATGGAGCAAGCAATTTTCAGGTAACTGATGATGGTGGAATTAATTTTACTGGTGGTGCAAATGACGAATTAGAAAGTTGGGATGGTCAGTTTAATGGTGAAGGAATTCCTGTTGCTCAAACCGGTGGTGTACATTTTGATAATAAATGGAATAATGACAAGGAATCCATTAATGTAAATTATAAAATTGGTGACATCAAACTTTCTGGAACCCGTAATGATCTTAATCAGCAAAATTTAAGCTCCAGTAGCATTTACAATACTTCGGACAAGAGTTTTGAAAAAAACATGTTTAAAAACAAACTCGATGTAGCCTATGAAATTAAAATTGACACCACTCTCACCTTAAAATTAAATGTAGATGGCTTAATTAAAAACAGCAATACCAATGAAGGAGAAATGCAAAAAGGTACGGATGAAAATGGCAATCAATTGAATAATCTGCAACAGACCTCTACCAACGAAGTCGATGATAAAACATTAAATATAAATACTTTATTAACCAAAAAACTTAAAAAAACAGGTCGTACAGTATCCTTAAATTTAAATCAGTCCAATACAAATAGTAAAAGTAATGGTTACCTAAATTCGAAAGCTGAATTTTTTTCAGTATCCGTAATCACGCCCGACAGCACCAAGGTCGTCGATCAAAATAAAGTCAATACTATTAGCAATACTGCTTTTAAATCAAATTTAACCTATACCGAACCCTTAACCAAAAGCCTGTCTTTACTATTAAACTACGGTTTCAATATAAGTAACGGAAAAGCAGATCGCAGGTCTTTTAATCAATCTGCAAATGGTAATTATGACATTCTAGATCCTATCTTTAGTAATAATTATGAATTAGATCAGACCATCAACCAGGTTGGGGCGATTTTCAATTATAAAAAGAATAAAACAGTTCTTTCTTTTGGTTCCAGGTTTAGTGGTGTAAACTTCAAACAGTACGATGTTTATACAGACACTTATTTCAAGCAAAAATTTGTGAACTACATGCCTCAGCTAAACTATCAGTATAATTTTAAACAAAGAGAATCATTGCGTTTTTCGTATAACGGAAACACTGATCAGCCTACATTAGAGCAAATACAGCCTATTAGAAACAATCAAAATCAATTGAATACGATTTTGGGTAATCCTAATTTAGATCCTTCTTTTAGAAATAATTTTAGAGGTAGTTATTATTCCTACAAAGTGTTAACCAATCAATATTTTTCGATTAATGGATCGTATAATTTTACCCTAAATCCAATAATAAGTAATGTGGTTACGAATGATAGAGGACAAAGTGTTTCTCAGTTTGTCAACCTAAATGACAAAGCCGCAACAAGTTTTTATTTGAACAGTAATTTTGGCCGCACGATAAAAGCAATAGACATGACGGCAGGAATTGGTTTAAGCACCAATAAAAATGTAAACTACAATTACATCAATACCAAACTCAATCAAACTAAAAATTCGAGTTACTCCCTAAATGCAAACTTATCGAAATATAAAGATAAAAAATACAATTTCAACACCAGTTTTGGGCCTACTTACAATGTGGCAAATGCGAGTATCAACGAAAATAGTAATAGTAATGGCTGGGGTTTTAATGGTAATTTCTGGACAAGTGTGGAATTACCCGGTAAGTTTGAAATTAGCAGCGATGGTAACTATCAATATAACGGAAAAACTGACGTGATTCCCGAAACTTTTGAACGTTTTATCTGGAATGCCACTATCACCAAAAAATTCTTAAAAACCGATAATTTAAGAGTTTCTATTACTGGAAGAGACCTTTTGAACCAGAATGTAGGATTTAATCGTTCGGCAAACAATGGAAATATCAACCAAAGTACTTATACCACTATCCAAAGATATTTTATGTTCTCGGTAAGCTGGGATTTCAGCAAAATGGGTGGAGGAGAAATTAAACCAAACTAAAACTATGAAAACAATATTATATCGCATCTTACTGTTAATGATTGCATTAACTGGCATTAATACTTTTGCTCAAAACAATCACTTTATTCAAAATGGCGTAATCGAATTTGAAAAAAAATCGAACATGTACGCTTTGATTACAAAAAAAATAAAGGGAGAAACAGATAGTTACTACCAGGCCGCTTTTGAAGGTTATAAAAAAACCAATCCGCAATTTAAAACGGTAAAAAGTACACTTAGTTTTTCAAAAAATAAAAGTTTATACAAATGGGATGAAACCAATCAATCAACAACCAACAACTGGATTGCTGATGATGCTATGGCAAATTTAAAAAATATTATTGCCACAGATCTTGATACCCAAACCAGCATTACTCAAAAAAACATTTACGATGATTTATATTTAGTAAAAGACAGTTTACGTAAAATTAACTGGAAAATTACTGATGAAACAAGAGAAATTGCGGGTTATGAATGTCGCAGAGCAAATGCCATAATTCTTGATTCTGTTTATGTGGTGGCCTATTATACCATTCAAATTCCATTTTCAGGAGGTCCAGAATCATTTACAGGCTTACCCGGTACCATTTTAGGATTGGCTATGCCTCACGAAAACATGACGTGGTTTGCTACAAAAGTTACTGAAATTACCGTACCGGAAAAAGATTTAGCTCCGCCAACAAAAGGAAAACCTACTGACAATAAAGAACTAAACAAAACACTTTTGGAAGCTTTGAAAGATTGGGGAAAATGGGCGAGAAAAACGCTGCAAGCCTACTCCTTATAAGGAACTATTAAAACTTTTTATTAAAAAAAAATGGCTCAGAAGTTTTTCTGGGCCTTTTTTTTAATCCTACCCATAACCAATAGTATCTAAACTTAAAATATCTTTTGCTTCTTCTTATCACAAAAGGTTTTAATCTCTGCCGCAAGCAAAATTGTCTTCTTAAAACTTCAGAATAATACCTAAAAATCCCAATAGTTACAGTACTTAGAAAAATTTCATTAAAAAAATATAAAAAATAAGTACCTTATTAAGTATAAATACTTATATTTGCGTAGTAATACTTAATTAAAGAAATCATGATTAGAGTAATAGTAGTTGGAAACGGCATGGTTGGTTATAAATTTTGCGAAAAATTCATTGCAAAATCAGGACAGGAAAAGTATCAGATTACCGTATTTGGAGAAGAACCCAGACGTGCTTACGACCGTGTTCACCTGAGTGAATACTTTGGAGGAAAAACCGCGGATGACCTATCTTTATCCACTAGCGAATGGTATGCAGAAAACAATATTACTCTAAATACTTCTGAGTTAATTATTGATATTAACAGAGAAGACAAAACGATACGCACACATTTAGAAAAAACACATACGTACGATTACTTAGTTCTGGCAACAGGTTCTTCGGCATTTGTTCCACCAATTGATGGGGTTGAGAAAGAAGGTGTTTTTGTTTACAGAACCATAGAAGATCTGGATGCTATTATGGCCTACGCCAAAAAAATAAAACAAAAAGGAGCTACCGAAGCTGCTGTTTTAGGTGGAGGATTATTAGGCCTTGAAGCGGCAAAAGCGGTTCGCGATTTAGGTTTGAATCCGCATGTGGTTGAATTTGCACCAAGACTGATGCCAAGACAGCTGGACAAAGGCGCGAGCGATATGCTGCAGTCTAAAATTGAAGAATTAAATATCGGAATACACCTTAATAAAGCGACACAATATATAGACGGAAAAGAGTCCATAACAGGAATGATGTTTGCCAATGATGAATTGTTAAAAGTTGATATGTTGGTTATATCTGCCGGAATCAAACCTCGTGACGAATTGGCTAGAGTTTCAGGACTTGAAGTAGGTTTACGAGGCGGAGTTGTGGTAAACAATCAGATGCAAACATCGGATCCTTCTATCTTCGCGATTGGCGAAGTGGCGCTTTACAACCAAAATATTTACGGATTGGTCGCTCCGGGATACGAAATGGCAGATGTTGCTGCCGAGCAAATCCTGAATGGTACCAAAACCATGAGAGAAACCATCGATATGTCAACACAATTGAAGTTAATTGGTGTTGAAGTTGCGAGTTTTGGTGATCCTTTTATCGAAAACAATGATGTAACCGCTATTGTTTACGAAAATAAATTATCCGGAATTTACAAAAGAATCAACGTTACCAAAGATTCTAAAACCTTATTAGGCGGAATTTTGGTAGGAGATTCGAGCGACTACAACTCTCTTTTTCAGATTTATAGCAATGCGATGGCCTTGCCTAAAAATCCAGAAGATTTAATTCTCGGTTCCAGAGACGGTTCTGGTGGTTCTACTTTAGGAAGCGCCATGGATTTGCCTGATACTGCTGTTATTTGTTCTTGCGAAAATGTAACCAAAGGAGCAATTTGCTGTTCTATATTAGACGAAAGCTGCTCGACTTTATCAGATGTTGTCAAACTTACCAAAGCGACTTCAGGTTGTGGTGGCTGCAAACCAATGGTTTCTGACTTGGTAAAAGCGACTCAAAAATCATTAGGAAAAGAAGTAAAAGATGTTATTTGCGAACACTTTAACTACAATCGTCAGGAATTGTTCGATTTGGTAAAAATCAATAAATACGAGAATTATTATGATGTTTTAGATCATCATGGTACAGGCGATGGCTGTGAGGTTTGTAAGCCAGTTGTAGCTTCTATCTTCTCAAGTATTTACAACGATACAGCCAACAAACACGTTACGACACAAGATACCAACGACCGATTTTTAGCTAATATTCAACGTAACGGAACCTATTCTGTAGTACCAAGAGTTGCCGGTGGAGAAATCACAGCTGAAAAACTAATTGTCATTGGTGAAGTGGCCAAACAATTTGATTTATACACTAAAATTACCGGAGCTCAGCGTGTCGATTTATTTGGTGCACATTTGAATGATTTACCAAAAATCTGGAAAATATTAATTGATAATGGTTTCGAAAGTGGTCACGCTTACGGAAAATCATTAAGAGCTGTAAAAAGCTGCGTAGGAAACGCCTGGTGTCGCTACGGAATGGACGATAGTGCTGGTTTTGCCATCGAACTAGAAAACAGATACAAAGGAATCCGTTCTCCGCATAAACTAAAAGGTGGTGTTTCTGCCTGCATTCGTGAATGTGCCGAAGCCCGCGGAAAAGATTTTGGACTGATTGCCGTAGAAGGTGGATGGAATTTATACATCGCAGGAAATGGCGGTGCCAACCCAAAACACGCTGTTTTATTGGCGGAACAAATCGATAAAGAAACGGTTATCAAATACATGGATCGCTTCCTGATGTACTACATTCGTACTGCGGGACCGCTAATCAGAACATCAACCTGGTTAGAAAAACTGGACGGTGGCTTGGATTATCTGAAAGAAGTAATCATCGAAGATAGTTTAGGAATTTGCGATACATTAGAAGCTGAAATGCAGACACTGGTAAATACTTTTGAATGCGAATGGAAACAGGTACTTGAAAAACCAAGATTATTGAAACGTTTCAATCACTTTGTTAACTCGGATGAAAAAGATGACAATGTCGTTTTTGTTCCGTTAAGAGATCAAAAAATGCCAAAAGCCTGGACTTAACTTTATACATAATTTTTTAAACACATAGAAACATAGCTCCTAAGATTGGATAAAGACGTTTCACTTGCATAAAAACACATAGCTATGTGTGAGAAACATGTTTCTTTTTACAACCTTTTTCAAAGTCAAAAAACTATGATTTCTATGTGTTTAAATTCAGCTCCAAAAAAAGAAAAAAATCAAAACGTTTGCTGTCCTTCTTACCCTCTTTTTTACTGCGCCATCAAACTCTCTTGATTGTAAAAAGAGGGATAAGAAACAGAAACACAAAAGTATCATACCATGGAAGAAATCTTAAATCAATACGAAACGGTACATCCGAACGATGCCAAAATATGGTTCAAAGCTGGAAAAATAAGTGATTTTCCAACCAACCGTGGTGGCTGCATTAAATACAAAAACAAACAAATTGCCATTTTTAATTTTACGCGCCGTAACGAATGGTACGCTTGTCAAAATGCCTGTCCGCATAAAATGGAAATGGTTCTGGCAAGAGGAATGACGGGTTCTGCGGATGATATTCCTAAAATTGCCTGCCCAATGCACAAAAAAACCTTCTCATTAGTAGATGGTTCTAACCTTAACGGAGAGGATTATAAAATTGCAACCTATCCTATAAAAGTGGTTGAAGACGAAGTTTTTGTTGGGTTTCTGGATTAGAAAAAAAAATGTAAAATGTAAAATGTGTGATGTAAAATGTGAGATGTAAGATGTGAATTGTGAAAGATCAGTTACTTTTTACTTTTTACAATTCACATTTCACTATTAGCTTTCTTCTAATTTCCGTATCTTTGAAATCTATATTTCCATAAAAATGAACACACCTTTTCAAAAAGCCAGCGAGTGGATTGATGCCGAAAATGCACAAGATCCCAACATCGAAATAGACCAAAACACTGAGTATCCAAAAGAGCTATTGTACTCGAACAGAATGTACGAAAAGCTGATGCAATTTGCTCCGGAAGCTTCGGAAGAAGTGAAGATTGCAGCAAAAGCACAACATATCTGTCGTTGGAAAGTAGCACGCGAATCGTATCCAATGGATCGTGTGGGGTATTTGAAATGGAGAGAAGAACTTAAAAAATTTCATGCTAGAACTACAGCTGAAATTCTGGAAAAAGCAGGCTATGATCAAACTTTTATTGATCGTGTTTCTTTTTTAATCGAAAAGAAATTACTTAAAAAAGATGCCGAAACCCAACTCTTAGAAGATGTTATTTGTCTGGTATTTTTGGATTATTACTTAGAGCCATTTGTACAAAAACACGACGAGGAAAAATTAAAAAACATCATCAAAAAAACCTGGGATAAAATGTCTGACAATGGGCATCAGGAAGCTTTGAAAATCAAGTATTCAGAAGAAAATCTTAACTTAATAAAAGCATCTTTAGGATTATAAATAAACCCATTGCGTAATTGTTTTAACACATAGAAAACATAGCTTATTGAACTCAAAAAAAGGCGTTTCACTTACATCAAAACACATAGCTATGTGTGAGAAACTAGTTTCTTTTTACAACCTTTTTTAGATAAAAAAAACTATGTTTTCTATGTGTTTAATTACATTTTTATTTATTACACCCAATGGTTATTAATAAATTACTTAAATGAAAAAAAGCAATCAGGAAGTTGCAGACAAAATTACTTTCAAAAATTTACGCCGCTTGTATTTTTTTGCACTCTGGACTATTGCTATTACGGTCATTTTAAGTCAGATTTTAATTCAGTACAACTTAAATCAGCAGCTTAGCGATTCGAAAATTATCAATATTTCCGGAAAACAAAGAATGCTGAGCCAGCGAATTGCCAAGGAAGTGCTGATTCTGAATTTTGTTGCTGACAAAGCCGAATCCAAACAGATTTTGCATCTGAAAAATATTGTCTCTCTTTGGAAAACCAATCAGAATGCTCTGGAAAATGGCAGTGCTGTTTTGGGTTTTCCGAAAGAAAAAAGTCCTGAACTTTCGAAATTATATCTTGAGATCAATCCGGTTTTTTCTAAAATCGTCACTACAACCGATTTGTTTTTACTGAATTTAGAACAAAAAAAGAATCTCGCTGACAATTCTGAGTTAGTCAAAATCATTCTCCAAAACGAAGGTGTCTTTCTGTCGAAAATGAATCAGATTGTGAGTCAGTACGACAAAGAAGCACATGAAAAAGTTACCGAACAACGCCAAATAGAATACTGGATTTTCGCCTTTACCCTACTCGTTTTATTGCTGGAATTCTTATTCATTTTTAAACCTACCAACAAAAAAGTCGAAAAGCTTATTTCGAAACTTTTATCATCAGAAAAGAAAGCTTTAAAACTCGCTTATGACACTGAAATCATTAGTGAAATCAAAGAAAACTCGGTAAAAGAATTAAAATCTCTGAATTACGCCATGGAAAATACGCTGCTTTATAGCCGTATTGCGCCCGATGGCTCGATCATTCATATAGGAGAAAAATTTGCAAAACTCCTGAACTATACTAAGTTTTCATCTAATAAAAAATTCTCAGAAGTTTTGACTACCGATGAGAAAGAGCAAATTAATATCGATAGAATTCTTTTTGAAAAACAAAGAAGTGGCTGGCAGGGCGAAATTAAAATCATCAACAAAGAAGATCAGACGATTTGGCTTGATTTATCGATGGTTCCGGTTATGATAAAAAAAGGTGAATTAGAGCTTTTAATTGTTTGCTTTAACATTACCGAACGCAAAAAAGCACAACGCGAAGTCGAACGCCTGAACATCGAGAACAGTACCGAAAAAATCAATCAGCAGAAGATTATTTCGAGTAAAATTGTCGAGAATCAGGAGAACGAACAAAACAGAATTGCCAAAGAAATTCACGACGGAATTGGGCAAATGCTCACCGGCCTTAAGTTTAGTCTGGAAAGCATCAATCTGGATGACAAGGAAAAAGCTGCCGTAAAAATCGAATATTTAAAGAAACTTTCACTCGATATTATCAAAGGGGTCCGTACGGCAACTTTCAACCTGATGCCACCGGAATTGAGCGATCATGGCATTGTTTCCTCGATTACTAAACTAACTCAGGAACTCTCGAAACTGACCGGAAAAGAGATTCTGTTTTACAATAAAACCGATTTTGATCAGCGCCTGGATTCTCTTATCGAAATCAATATTTACCGACTAACGCAGGAAGCCATTAACAACGCCATAAAATACGCCGAATCTTCGCATATTATTGTACAGCTTTCGCATAGCGAAACCTTGCTAAGCATCATCATTGACGACAACGGAAAAGGTTTTGATAAACACGCAGTCGATAAAAAACGCAACAGCGAATCCGGAATGGGTTTGTTGTTTATGAAAGAAAGAATTCAGTACATCAACGGCCGCGTTTTTATCAACTCGATTCCTGGTGAAGGCACGAGAATTACTTTTAACATTCCCCTATAAAGTAAAATGTTTTTAGTAAAATGTGAAATGTTGTAACTCTTATTTAATAAATAAACTACTCCGTTTTGGCATTTCACACTTTTTACATTTTACATCTTACATTTTTTAAAAATTACGTATCTTAGCCACATCGTTATAGATGAATATACGTAAAAACCCAGCATTTAAATTAAGTAAAAATATGAGTACTATTATTCGTGTGGTTCTGGCAGATGACCATGTATTTGTAAGAGACGGAATCAAATCTTTATTAGAAAACGAAGCAAACATAGAGGTTGTAGGCGAAGCTATTGATGGTGCCGATGCACTTGAGGTCGTGAATACTTACCAACCGGATTTACTTATAGTAGATATTCGTATGCCGAACCTTACCGGTATCGAAGTAGTAGAAAAACTTAGAAGCGATAATAATACGGTAAAAATCATCATGCTTTCGATGCACGAATCTGAAGAATACGTATTAAAGTCTATAAAAGCCGGAGCCGACGGTTATTTACTGAAAGGTTCCAGCAAAGAAGAATTCTTGAAAGCCCTGCACACCGTTGCTGCAGGCGGAAAATATTTTAGCGGAGACATTTCTTCAATCCTGATTGGACAATTAACCAGCACATCGGTGTCATTAGAGCCTAAGCAAAATTTAGGTGAAGAAATGATGATTACCAAACGTGAAAAAGAAATCCTGACCCTTTTATTATCCGGTAAAGGAAACAAAGAAATCGCTGAAGCCCTTGAAATCAGTAAGCGTACCGCTGAAGTGCATCGTTTTAATCTGATGAAAAAATTAAAAGTAAAGAACCTCATGGAACTTTCGAACAAAGCTACTGAGTATTCTTTATTATAAAACTACGTATATTTACGTAATTATTTTCTAAAAACTGCGAAAACGCAGTTTTTAACTACGCTATAGTACTTATTTTTGTTTAAAAATATAAGTATTATGAAAACGACAAACCCACTATCGCAATCACACAAAATTTTAGTTCTTAACACACTGGCCTTTACAGTTTGTTTTGCCTGCTGGACCTTAAACGGAGTTTTGGTTACCTTTTTAGTAGATAACGGAATTTTTCACTGGAGTGTCGTACAAGTAGGATGGCTGCTCGGAATTCCGATTTTGACAGGTTCGATTATGCGTTTGCCTATTGGAATCCTAACCGATAAATTTGGCGGGAAATATGTGTTTTCGCTTTTGCTCCTGCTCTGTTCGATTCCGCTGTTTTTATTACCGTTTGCCGATAGTTTTTTTACGTTTGCTGTATTAAGCTTTTTATTTGGAATGGTCGGAACGAGTTTTGCTGTCGGGATAGGATATACGTCTATCTGGTACCCTAAAGAATGGCAGGGCCGTGCTTTGGGAATCTTCGGAATGGGGAATGCCGGAGCCGCCATCACCACGTTTTTAGCTCCTTCCTTATTAAATCATTTTGCTGTTGAAGATCCTCAAAACGGCTGGAAAATTCTTCCTGTTATTTACGGAATTGCCTTAGTGATTATTGGAATTGCTTTTTTAATTTTCGCTAAA
Source organism: Flavobacterium hydrocarbonoxydans (assembly GCF_009789235.1). Lineage (GTDB taxonomy): Bacteria > Bacteroidota > Bacteroidia > Flavobacteriales > Flavobacteriaceae > Flavobacterium > Flavobacterium hydrocarbonoxydans. The sequence goes on from NZ_WSTB01000001.1 coordinate 747,623, forward strand.
AACAAAAAGATAGAGAACAATACCAAAACCGTTTCTCAAATGCTGGGCTCACTAAAATCGGCTCGTGTATGGCGTTTTGGAGCTTATTATTTCTTAGTTTTTGGCTGTTTTGTGGCTTACTCTCAATGGTTACTACCCAACTTTATGAACGTATATCAAACAAGTCTGGTCATGGGCGGATTGTTTGCGACCATGTTTAGTTTGCCATCAGGCGTTATCAGAGCGTTTGGCGGTTATTTATCAGACAAATTTGGAGCCCGAAAAGTAATGTACTGGGTATTGAGTTCATCTGTAGTGCTGAGCGCTTTGTTGATGATTCCGAAAATGGAAATCACTACCACAGGACCTGGCGTTTTAGCTACCAAAAAAGGTACGATAACTTCGGTTTCGAATCAAAATATTACAATTGGAGAGACGGATTTTGCGGTTGCTCAAAAAGAAGAGCACATTTCTGAAAACAATATTTTTCCAACTAAAACCTCCTGGCAACAAGTGGTTGTCGAACAAAATCAGCCCGTAAAGAAAAAAGAATTACTTGCCAAGGGAATCACCGTCATAAAGTTTGATGCCAATATGTGGGTTTTTCTGGTATTGGTTATTTTGATCGGAATTTCATGGGGAATTGGCAAAGCGGCGGTTTACAAACACATTCCGGAATATTTCCCGACCGAAGTAGGTGTTGTAGGCGGAATGGTAGGAATGATAGGCGGTTTGGGCGGTTTCTTCGGCCCTATTATCTTCGGTTATTTGCTAACTGCCACCGGAATCTGGTCAAGTTCCTGGATTTTTATTTTGATATTCTCCGCGGTTTGCCTGATCTGGATGCATTATACGATTACCAGAATCATGAACGAAAAACAACCTGTTTTGGCGCGCGTTATTGACAGACATTAGAAAACGTCAAATTTGACGTCAGCGATGCCAAATTTGACGTCAGCGATGCCAAATTTGACGTCAGCGATGCCAAATTTGACGTCAGCGACGTCAAACTTGACGTCAACGATGCCAAATTTGACGTCAGGGATGTCAAATTTGACGTCAACGATGCCAAATTTGACGTCAGAGATGCCAAATTTGACGTCAGAGATGCCAAATTTGACGTCAGAGATGCCAAATTTGACGTCAGAGATGCCAAATTTGACGTCAGAGACGTCAAATTTGACGTTCTGGCTACTTAATACAATCATTTATTTCATTAACCTATAATTTTTAATTTTCTAGTTAATTTAATTTCGGCGAAAGCCAAAAAACTATTCTAATTCTCTGTACTTAAAGAAGAGCTTCTGATTGATTTCAGGGGCTCTTTTTGTGTTTTAAAATGGTTATATTTGAGAATACTATTCAACCAGATTTTAATTAGATATACAATGCTGAATCCGTTTGCAAAATCTTTCATTATAATGTTAGTTTCCACTCAATCACACTTCGCCCAAAAGTACAATCCAAAGTTAGTTGCAAAGGATGTTGAATTAAATTTTGCAGATACACCATTGCGAGGTATTGAAAACATAGAAACAATTTACTACGTAGAAAATGATTTACAGACTGTCTCTGCTTACCAAAACAACATATTGCAGTGGCAAACAAATGTTATTTTAGTTTGCGGAAAACCAACTGTTGGAAAGCCTGAAATAAGATATATAAAATATGAAAAAACTACATTACTAATCGTTTCTGGTAAACATAGTTATGCCGAAATTGACATAATAAATGGTAAAACAACCTGTAAAGGTTCAGATTAAAACTATTATTTTATTCCATAATTTTATCCGATGAAAATCATAACCTGGAATTGTAATATGGCATTCAGAAAAAAGGCTGCATTTATTTTAGCCTATGATCCTGATATTGCCGTAATTTCAGAATGTGAAAATCCTGAAAAACTCCAATTTCCAACCGGAACAAAACTCCCAACCGACATTCTTTGGTATGGTGCAAATCCGAACAAAGGTCTTGGTATTTTTTCATATAGTGATTATAAGTTTCAGTTACTTGACTGTCATAATCCAAATTTCAAAAACATCTTACCAATAGCGGTAACAGGCGGAAAAATTGATTTTATATTATTTGCCATTTGGGCCAATAACCCGCAGGATAAAGAGGGAGCTTATGTAACGCAGGTTTGGAAAGCTATTAATTATTATGAATCTCTACTATCCGAAAACAAAACAATTTTGATAGGCGATTTTAACAGCAATACCATTTGGGACAAACCCCGAAGAGAAGGAAATCATACGACTGTAGTAAATAATTTAGCGGCAAAAAATATTTTTAGTACTTATCATAAATACTACAATCAAAATCAAGGTGAAGAAAAGCACCCAACTTTGTATATGTATCGTCACGAAAATAAACCGTATCATATTGATTATTGTTTTGCATCGAATGATTTTATCGAAATTTTAGAAAGTGTCGAAATAGGAACCTATCAGGACTGGACAAAATACAGCGACCATAAACCTTTGATAGTCAAATTTAATTTATAAAAAAAGACGCACTGCGGTGCGTCTCTACAATATCTCCATAAGAAGATTCTAACTCTTATACACCATTCCCATATCTTCGATAGAAAATTTATCAGTTAATAAATGCAGTAATCGGTCTCTTAGGGCAATGTATTCCGGCATTTTTACGATTTCGATTTTGTTTCTGGGTCTTGGTAAATTTACTTCTACGATTTCTCTGATGGTTGACGCAGGACCGTTGTTAAGAACCACAATTCTATCCGATAAAAACAAGGCTTCTTCGATGTCGTGTGTAATCATGATGATGGTTTTTTCGCGGTTGTCTAAATTCCATAATTTTAAAACTTCGAGTTGCATTGAACCTTTTGTAAGCGCATCCAAAGCGCCAAAAGGCTCATCCAGAAGCAATACCCCAGGATTGATGGCAAAAGCTCTCGCAATGGCAACACGCTGTTTCATTCCGCCTGAAAGTTGACCCGGTAATTTGTCTTTATGCTCGAAAAGATTAACCATTTTAAGGTTCTGTATCACGATTTCGTGTTTTTCTTTTTTAGAACATTTCATCACCGAATCAACAGCCTGAAAAATATTTTCTTCGACAGTAAGCCAGGGCAAAAGCGAATAATTCTGAAACACGATGCCACGATCCGGACCCGGTCCTTTTATTTTCTGATTCGCCAGTTCAACTGAACCTCCCGTTGGGGTCAGCATACCGCCAATAGCATTCATAATAGTCGATTTTCCGCAGCCTGAATGCCCGATAATCGAAATGATTTCTCCTTTTTTTATTGATAAATTAATATCACGAACAGCGATGTATTTCCCTTTTGGAGTTGGGAATGCTATTTCCAGATTTTTTATTTCTAAATAACTCATGATGTTTGATTTTAGATTTTTACTTAGAACCTTTGCTACTTTGTTCCTCTGAACCTCTGTCCCTTTGTCCCTTTGTCCCTTTGTTCCTTTGTTCCTTTGTTCCTTTGCCGCTTATAATCTTAGCAACTCAGCACCTTAGCACCTTTATCTATAAGCTACTTTATTTTCTATGTAAGTAAAAAATTTATCAAATAATAAACCCACAATTCCGATGATGATGATGGCGGAGATTACTTTTTCTAAACTCAGGGCGTTCCAGCTGTCCCATACAAAAAAGCCAATTCCGGCACCACCTGACAGCATTTCGCCTGCAACAATAACCAGCCAGGCTACACTGATACTCAAACGCAAACCTGTGATAATATGGGGTAAACTAAAGGGAATTAATATTTTGGTGAGGTAACGCATTTTTGAAAAACCAAATGCCTTTGCTACGTTTTTATGATCCTGCGGAATCGAAGCAATTCCAAAAGAAGTATTGATCAAAGTGGACCACAAAGAGGTAATAAAAACGATAAAAATAGTAGCCATACCTGTGTCTTTAAAAACCACCAACCCAATGGGAAACCAAGCCAAAGGTGAAACCGGTTTTAACAATTGTACGATGGGATAGAAAATTTGTTTGCAAATGGTACTTGCTCCCATTAAAATCCCAATCGGAATCGCTACTAATGAACCCAGTAAAAAGCCTAATAAAACAGTTTTTATCGAATTGAATAATTGCAATCCGATTCCTTTGTCGTTGGGTCCGTAATCATAAAAGGGATCGCTCAGCATTTCTTTCAGAACGGTGAAAGTCGCTAATGGCCCCGGAAGCGCATCTTTCGTATAAAAACGCAATAAACTCCAGAAGCCTATAAAAATCAGGATTCCAATTCCGGCAAAAAAAGTTGATTGTAGTCTCCCAACAATTTGATTGATGAGGAATTTCAACTTATCACTTTTTGCAGTATCAATAGTGGTGCTTGCGGTCAAAACTTCGGCCTGACCGGAAATTGCACTTAGCGTTAAGGTATCTTTATCTGACATGATTTTGTAATTTAAATTATTAGAAAAAAGTTTTTTTGCCACAGATTAAAAAGATTCAAAAGAATTTTTATTTAATAACCAGCGTAAATCCGTTTTATCTGTGTTACCTGTGGTCCGTTTTTCCGCCACGAATTCACGAATTAGTTTTTCTATTTCGTATTGCAATAAATAATTCGTGAATTCGTGGCGAAAAAAAGTATTATTTTTTAACCACTTTTAAATAAGCTGCAGGGTTAGCAGGGTCAAAAACGGTTTTATCCATCGTTAACGAGAAGGGTTTCATATCGTCGTTTGGCACTTTTATTTTCATGCTTTTGGCAACTTCTTCGTATAAATCCTGCAGGATTAATTTATCCGCAATCGCTTTATAATTAGGTGCTGCTTTTAGGTATCCAAAACGTACAAACTGTGCCATTGCCCAGATAGCGTGCGATTTACGAGGATAATTTACCATTCCGCCTTTGTGAAAAAGCATATAATCTTTAGCATAAACCTGAGTTCCTAATTTACATCCCAGATCGTATTTTCCCATCAGTCTGTTCTCGATTACATCAGCAGGAGCGTTTACATAAGGTATTTTCCCAATGATAGCTGCCGCTTTTTTACGATTTACCGGATTATCAAGCCAAATGCACGCTTCCATAACGGCTTTCATGACTTTTACAAGATCTTTTCTGCGTTTTTCGCTAAAAGTCTTATTCACTACCAACGCTTTTTCCGGATGATCTTTCCAAATATCCTGCGATGCCACTTGCGTAAATCCAATTCTCTGTTTTACCGCAACACCGCCCCAAGGCTCGCCAACACAGTATCCGTCCATATTTCCAACTTTCATATTGGCCACCATTTGCGGAGGCGGAATCGTAATAATTTTAGATGTTTTTTGGTTTACTCCCGCAATTGCCATCCAGTTACGCAACCATAAATCGTGTGTTCCTCCAGGGAAAGTCATGGCAAAAGTCACTTCTTTTTCGGCTTTCAGTTTTGCAGCCACAACCGGAGCTACTTTATTCATTTGTTTGAAACCAACTTTGCCGCAAAAATCATTCGAAAGGGTAATCGCCTGACCGTTTACATTGAGCATCATGGCGATTTTCATTTCAGAACCTGCTTTCCCTCCTACTCCTGTATAAACCGAAAACGGCATCGAATACAGACAGTGCGCTCCGTCTAATTCTCCGGTTAAAATCTTATCACGGACATTGGCCCAGGAAGCTTCTTTGGTCACTACGACTTCAACGCCGTATTTTTTAAACAATCCTAATTCTTTAGCCATTACGATGGGAGAACAATCCGTTAAGGGAATAAAACCAAGTTTTACAGGATCATTCTGAGCAGATATTGTTCCAACAGAAACCGTAAATAATACTATCAATAGCGTTCTTTTTAAAATCTGAGTGGTATTTGAGAATATTTTTTTCATTTTAAATAGATTTAAAAGTTATTTTTTTTGAATTATTTTTTAGCTAAAAAGTTAGGTTTGATATTGAGCATTACATAAGCAAATTGTGGACTTAGGTTCGCATTTGTTACATTTTTTACAGCCGCAGAAGCCATAGAATTGGTCGCTTTCATGAATGAATAACCCGCTTCAAGATTGATGATTTTCGTTAGATTGTATTTTACTACCAAATCGATTTCGGTACCTAAATACGAGTTTAATGTTCCGCCAGCCCCGTTAGACAAAGTATTAGCCGATTCGAAGCTATGAACATCCAAAAGAAGGGTCAGATTTTCTTTGGCATTGTATTTCATTTTAAAGAAATAATTCAGCAAACCCTGTTTTCCAAAACCATTGGCAGCATAAAAATAATCCATGCCTCCCCAGAATTTATGAGGCGTTCCGTACAAAGGATCAAAACGATTGTTTTTTGAAGTTGCTGTAACCGTTTTGGTTCCGTCATCACCAGATAGATAATCGATTCCAGGGCCAACAAACAACTTTTTACCAATTTGTACAGTCGAAGTAATAGAGGCAAGATTAGCATCCAGCGATCTTCCGTCTTTATCGCGGCCACCCTGATGATAAAGGCTTCCTGTAAAATTGATTGTTTTTGTCACATTCGTATTAAAATAAAATCCGGTGGTATTTCTGCTCCAAACGCCCTCACCGTTTACCTTAGTTGTTACAGCAGGCGTACCGGCAGTAACCATTGTATATTTGTTAAAATCATCTTTGAAGAATAAAAAAGAAAGATCTCCAAAAGAAAACTTTTTACCTAAATACGCATATTGAAAAGACTTGTACAACGTGCCGATTCCATTAGTACCGGCACCATAAGCAGGATTACTTCCGTTGTAGATTGTTCCAGCGTTATTTTCTTTATTTTGATTGAATGCCGCTCCAACATCTGCGATCCAGCCTTTATTGGCGTATTTAAAAACAATCGCGTCATGACGACGACCCTGTTGCAGCCAGTCTAAAGCTCCTAAGACTTTCTGATCGTCATAGCTAATTTCCTGACGACCCGCTTTTATAGATAAATTCTGAATACTGCTAAGCGAATCTACCAATGAAATTTCGGCCCAGGCTTCGTGAAATAAAATTCCGTTATTGACCTCGGTCGTTGTTTTATTGATTGTCGAAGCATCTTGTCCCCAAACGCGGACATCCTGCAAAGCCGTAAAAATTTTAAAACGATACCCGGAATAGCCCACATTTAGTCTTGTTCTTTGCGTAGAAAACAGTGCTGCCTCTTCTCCTTTTTGTTGTAATGTTCCTTGTCCGTCGCGCATTTCAACACGGTTTCTTAACTGAGCTGAAGCTGTAAATTGTGCTTTGGCATCGTATTGACTAAAAAATGTTAAGGCAAATCCTAATACGATAGATTTTGAAATATTGTTTTTAAAAATAGTATGCTTCTTTAATGGAGTATGCTTTGGTAGGTTGGTTACATTTTGCATGGTTAATTGTTTTGATTAGTATGAAGCAAATATAAATACGTATTAATACGTAAGTACATTGTTTTTATCATAACAAAACATTTTTTTATCACTTAAAAAAGCGTTTGAAAATCAATATAAAACCTGTGTAATCGCAGAAAATCAGAAAAAAACAGAATAAAACAAGGGGTTTATGAAAAGTCTTTATTGTTTAATTTTAAAGAAATAAAATAGCTAAAGATTCATTTTGAAAGAAGAAATAACATAATTTTATTGTTTTTTTTTGAAAAAGGATTCTAAACAATAAAATATACGTAGAAGAAATCGATTTGATTCGCTAAAAAAGCATAAAAAATGCCACAGAAGCAGCAAGAGTATTTATGAAACTAGAAAAAAATACGTATTTTAGAAATACTTATGTTCCATAATTTCAGATTGTAATTTAGGAACAGTCAGTAAACCGATTCTTTTACCAACCGTTTTTATGAGTGCTTCTTTTTTAAGACTGGAAAGCACACGGATTACCTGTTCCTCGGTAGTTCCGGCAAAATCGGCTATTTCTTTTCGTGACAAGTCAATTTCGATCAAACCATTAACCTGACCAAATTTACGATGAATATACAATAACAAATCGACTACACGTTCGCGAACATTCATGTGCGCAATTTTACGAATATTGTTTTCGCTTTTGTTCAGTTCATCAGCATAAAACAACATCAGGGCATACGTAAATTCAGGAACATTCTGAAGAATTTCCATCATGGTTTCATTACTAAAATTACATAAAATCGTATCTTCCAACGCATAAGCTCCAATCAGATAACGTTTACTGGTCCCAAAACCACGAAAACCAATCGTATCTCCATTTTTGGTCAGCCGAACAATTTGTTCGCGACCGTTGATACCCGTTTTGACTGTTTTTACTTTTCCTTTACAGATAAAATAAAGTCCCTGCAAAGGCGCGCCTTCAATAATAAACTGCTGCGATTTTTTGCAAACGAAACTGTGTTTTTTCTCCACATATTGTTTCATTTGTTCTAAATGTAAATGTTTTTTAATGAAACAATTTTCGTTTGCACAGGTATAACAAATGGCTTGCTCTTCTTTCATGGGACAAAATTTTATATGATTTAAAACCTAATTTGTTGTTCCTCATTTATTTTATCCAAAAATATAAAAATAAATTCAAAAAATAAGTATTTATACGTAAAAATACTTATTTTTGTATAGTCATTAAATAAGTGAGCTATTTGGAGGCACGTATATTTAATCTTCTAGTATTTAAAAAAGACTGTAATGCAAAACACCAAAATCAAAACTACCTGTTCGTACTGCGGCGTTGGCTGCGGGATAATCGTTACCAACGATCCTAAAAACGGTGTAATGGTAACGGGCGACAAAGACCATCCTGTAAACAAAGGAATGTTGTGTTCTAAAGGAATGAATTTGCATTACGTAGTCAACGATACTTCCGACAGGATTTTATATCCCGAAATGCGTGGCAGCAAATCCTATCCGCTGGAACGTGTAAGCTGGGATACCGCACTTGATCGTGCTGCGGCTGTTTTTACTTCGATTATTAAAAAACATGGGCCAGACAGCGTTGGTTTTTATATTTCAGGACAATGTTTAACCGAGGAATATTATTTGGTAAATAAACTTGTGAAAGGTTTTTTGAAAACCAATAATATAGACACGAATTCCAGACTTTGCATGAGCTCAGCAGTTGTTGGGTATAAAAAAACATTTGGAGAAGATTCAGTGCCCATTGCGTATGACGATATCGAACTGGCGGATACTTTTTTGATTACTGGCGCAAATCCTGCCTGGTGTCATCCGATTTTGTTTCGAAGAATCGAAAAACACAAAGAGAACAATCCTAAAGTAAAAATTATTGTAATTGATCCAAGACGTACTGATACCGCTGCTTTTGCTGACCTGCATTTGCAAATTATTCCCGGTTCAGATATTATTTTGTATCACGCTATTGCGAAAAGAATCATCGAAAAAGGCTACGTAGATCATGATTTTGTAAAAAATAATGCCGAAAATTTCAAACAATACAAAGACTTAGTTTTAGGAACTTCGCTTGAAAAAGCTTCAAAACTATGCGGTATTCCCGTAAACGACATCAAACTTGCTGCAGATATCATCGGAAAAGCCAAAGGATTTATTTCGCTTTGGGCAATGGGACTCAACCAAAGTGCCGTGGGCGTTGATAAAAATACTGCTTTATTGAATTTGTCTTTACTAACCGGACAAATTGGTAAACCAGGTTCCGGGCCATTTTCGCTAACAGGTCAGCCCAACGCAATGGGCGGACGAGAAGTGGGCGGAATGGCGAGTTTATTAGCCGCACATAAAGAATTATCGAATCCGGAGCACCGAAAAGAAGTAGCTGATTTTTGGGGTGTTGACGAAATATCCGAAAAACCCGGATTGACTGCTACCGAAATGTTTGAAGCACTGGAATCAGGCAAAATGAAAGCCGTTTGGATTATTTGTACCAATCCGTTAGTGAGTTTACCAGATTCGCGTCGCATTGAGAAAGCATTGCAAAAAGCCAAATTTGTGGTCGTTCAGGACATTTCGCATAATGCGGATACTTCAAAATATGCCGATTTGCTCTTGCCAGCTGCCGGCTGGTTAGAAAAAGAAGGCACGATGACCAACTCAGAGCGTCGTATTGCGTATTTGCCAAAAGGAATCAACGCACCGGGAGAAGCGCTTCCGGACATTGAGATTTTAATTCGCTTTGCCAAAAAAATGAATTTCAACGGTTTCAATTTTAATAATGCCGAAGATATTTACAAAGAACATTGCGCGCTGACTAAAAATACCAATATTGATATTTCATTTTTAAATTATCATCGATTAAAAACCGAAGGCACTTTTCAGTGGCCAGTGCCAGATTACGGACACCCTGGAACGCCTCGCCTTTTTACAGATAAAAAATTCTATACGCCTTCGCAAAAAGCAATTTTCAATTTGCCAACTCATATCGAAAACACATCTGAACAGCCGAGTCCGCAGTTTCCGTTTATCTTAACTACGGGCCGTGTTCGCGACCAATGGCACACGATGACCAAGACTGGAAAAGTTTCCCGATTGATGACACATACGCCAAGTCCTGTTCTCGAAATTAATCCGATTGATGCTTTCAAAAACAATATAAAAAATGGTGATATTGTAGTCGTTAGCAGTAAAAACGGAGAAGTTCGCGTAAAAGCAAAAGTTACCGATTCTATCAAAGAAAAAGTGCTTTTCCTGCCGATGCACTGGGGAAAACAGCTTGAAAACGATTTGAATAGAACCAATAATTTAACCAATACAGTTGTTGACCCTATTTCGAAAGAACCAGATTTCAAATACACTACGGTTTCTATTGCTAAATATGTAAAACCTTTCCAGAAAATTGCGATTGTGGGTGCCGGAGCTGCTGCATTCAGATTCATTCAAAATTACCGTGAATTCAATTCGACCGATGAAATTATTGTTTTTTCGAATGAACAAAATCCGTTTTACAATCGTGTTTTATTACCAGAATACATGACCGGTGAATTTAGCTGGGAGCAATTATTAAAAGTAAAAGATGGTGAGGCTTTAAGCAAACTGAACATCACGATGAATTCTGGTGTTGCGATTGAAAATATCAATTCAAGTCAAAAAACAATTCTGGATAGTAACGGTGCTTCACACACTTTCGATTCGCTTATTTTGGCTACCGGAAGCCGTCCTTTTGTGCCAGAAAATGCGCAATTGCATCTTCCGGGTCGTTTTACCGTAAGGAGAAAAGAAGATGCTGACCGCTTAAAAGCCTATTTAGACAATACCAATTTACCAACCGAAGAACAACACGTAGTGATAATTGGAGGTGGTTTATTAGGATTAGAATTAGCGGCTGCTTTAAAACATAAAAAAGTAAAAATTACGATTGTACAAAGAGCTTCTCGTTTGATGGAGCGACAATTAGACAGAATTTCAAGTAAATTATTGGCCGAAGAAGTTCAGCTGCGTGATATTCAGATTTATTTTGATAATGAAGTCAGTACAGTTTTTGAAACCGACAATGCAAATGAGTTAGAAATTGCCCTCAAAAGCGGCAAAATCATTACTGCCAATGCCATTGTTTATACCATCGGAACGATTCCGAATATCGAAATTGCCCGAGAAACAGGACTTTCTTGTGGCCGTGGCGTAAAAGTGAATCAGTATCTACAATCCTCGAATCCAGATATTTATGCCATTGGCGAAATTGCGGAATTCAACAACCAATTGTTCGGAATCACGTCTGCTGCTGAGGAACAAGCGGATGTTCTGGCTAACTTTTTGGCTGGCGACATCAGCAGTTATTACAAAGGTTCGGTTTTAATGAATATTTTAAAATTAGAAGATATAAATCTGTGTAGTATTGGTGATATCGAAATTCCCGAAAATGATGATTCTTACGAAGAAATTATTTTTGCCGATTTGAAACAACGCTACTACAAAAAATGTATTGTTAAAAATGACCTATTAGTGGGTGCCATTTTGATGGGTGATAAAAATGAGTTTGCCGAATTTAAAACGATGATCGAAAGCAAAATCGAATTATCAGACAAACGAAATTCACTACTTCGCGGAAGCTCGAATGCCAAACCTGTTCTGGGGAAATTAGTTTGTTCGTGCAGTCAGGTTGGAGCCGGAAACATAGAAGAAACCATCAAAAGCGGTGTGACCAATTTTACCGATTTATGCAAAAATACTGGCGCTGGTTTAGGCTGCGGAAGCTGTAAAACAGAAGTGAAAGAGATATTATCGAAGTGTAAATGAGTAATTAGTTCTTAGTTCTTAGTTTTTTAGTACCTAGTCTTTTAGCCTCTGGTCTTACAAACAACAAGGACTAAAAATTAAAAACTAAGGACTAAGGACTAAGAACTAAGGACTAAAAACTAAGGACTAAGGACTAAAAAACTAACAAGAATGGAATTGACACGATTAATAGTAAAAGGAGGCGTTATTTCGCCAGGAGAATTGCGAGAAGTTGTTACTATGGCAGCAGACCTAGGGCTGGATTCGATTTCGTTTGGATCCAGACAGGACATTATTTTCCCGAAAGGTTTTAAGACTTTAGATAAAGAAAAAATGGGCAAGCATCATTTTGTTTTCCCTGACGAAAAAAGCGGTAATAACATTGTTTCATCGTATGTTTCGACCGATATTTTTAGAAATACAAACTGGCTTACCGGAAACCGGTTTTTATATATTTTGGAGCAATTTAAGGAGCAGCCCACATTAAAAGTAAATATTACAGATCCCAAACAACAATTGGTTCCGTTGTTTACCGGTCACTTGAATTTTATCGCTTCAGAACATGAAGATTATTGGTATTTGTACATTCGTTTACCCAAATGGCAACGCATGGAAGTCTATCCTGTATTGATTTACAGCTGGGATATTGCTACTTTTTATTATGAAATCGAAAGAATTGTCGCCGAAGAATCTATCGGAATTGATATGATTTTTAGCTTGGTGAGCGAAGTTTTGGATACCAATAACAGAACCATCGACAAGCCGCTGAATGTTCCGTTTTATCCATTTCCGTATTATGAAGGCATGAACCGCATGGGAATTGACCAATACTGGCTGGGATTGTATTGGAGAAATAATTTGTATGATTTGGATTTTCTAAAGGAAATGTGTGATTTGTGTTTCGACTGCAAAATTGGAAAAATATCGATTACACCCTGGAAATCCTTTATTGTAAAAGGAATTCCGAAAGAAAGAAAACTGGAATGGGAGAAATTTTTGGGCAAAAAAGGTATCAATGTCCGTCATTCGCTTTTAGAGTTGAATTGGCATTTGCCGGTAGCGATGGAATGGGCTTTGAACCTGAAAACCTTTTTGGTGAGAACCCTCGATCAATTTGACATTAGTACTTACGGATTGACTTTTGGTTTATCCGAATACAATCGTGATGGTCATTATTTTACTTCGATTGTGGTCGAAAAAAATGAGTTACCAAAGGATTTAGAATCTATCAAATTGAGAGATACGTATAATGTTTTGTTTGCTAAAAATTTTGATCCCAACACAAGGGAATATATTGTGCATTCGCAGGATATTGACAAGCTTGAATTGCCAAATATTCTGATTGAATTGAGTAAAAAATACTTTGATGAACTCGGAAATTCGATTGCTGAAACTACAGAAACTACTCAGAAAAAAGAAAAACCACAATTGGATATTTACCAATGTCAGGAATGTTTAACGACTTATAATTCAGAATACGGAGATGTTGATCAGGGCATCGCAAAAGGCGTATTGTTTGCCAATTTACCGGAAACCTATTGCTGTTCTTTGTGCGAAAGTCCTAAAAGTAACTTTAAAATTTTAGAAGCTGTGGAGCATTAAATCTACGTATGTTAAAAAATCTTAAAGAAAACCTTAACATTGAGGTATTCAAATATTGCTTAAATTTAGCTTACAATAAAATTTAATATTGGAAACGAAACAACTGTTTCGTTCTGGTATTTTATTTTTTTTTAAGTCAATTTTAATCCATAAAACATACGTTATGATAAAAAGAACAACTCCCACAAAAAACACCGATACCCCAACCGAAGAACCAATAAAAACAACCGTTGACCCTACAACGGAAATCAAACCTGAAACGGAACAGCCAGTTGCAAAAACACCCGCTAAAAGAGCACCCAGAACTACTGCAAAAGCACCCGCAGCTACTGTAAAAACGCCAGCAAAAACACCCATAAAAACCGCTGTAAAACCTGCTCCACGCGTTGCAACTAAAAAAGTAATTACACCAGTAGAAAAAACAGAGCCTGCAGCAACACCAAACGACGACACTAGCGACAAAAAAGTTCTTCTAAACATTGAAGAAACTGTCTTAGAGATAGTAAAAGACAAATCGAAAGACAACAAACTGAAAGACAATAAATTAAAAGATAAAAAGAAAGAAAAGATCAAAGCCAAAAAAGAAAAGGACAAGAAAAAAGAGAAAGCCATTAAAGCGGTTCTGAAAAAACTGGAAAAAGCCAAAAAAGACAGATTAAAAGCCGAGGAAAAAAAGAAGAAAAAAGCAAAAAAGGAAAAAGAAAAAGCCAAAGCTAAAAAGGCTGAAAAGAAGAAATCTAAAAAGGCAAAATCTAAAAAGAAGAAAAAATAAGTCACACAAACTATTTGCCATTCCGTAGCAATCTTTTCGACTGCTGGTTACGAAATCTTGAGATTCCTGCGGAATGACAAAAACAATGTAAATTATCCCCCAATCGCAATCATACTGCGATTATCAAAATGCAGACCTGGATCATTTATTTCAGAAACTGTAGTCATTCCAGCCCGTACTTTCTTTTTATTTTTGATTGAAGTCGAAATCAGATTTTCAATTGATTCTCCGTTTCTGAAAGGAGTCAGCAAATCGGATTCTGCGTTCGAAAAAAGACAATTTTTAATCTTTCCGTTTGCCGTAAGGCGGATTCTGTTGCAACCGTCACAAAACGGATTGGTAATCGAACTGATGATTCCGAAATCGCCCTGAAAACCTTTTATTTTATAAGTTCTGGCCGTGAAATTTTTTTCATCTTCCAGTTTTTGAAGGTTTTGTGTTAAAAAATGATTCTCAACTTGTGATAAAATTTCGTTCTGAGAAACCATTTTGCTTCTGTCCCACTCGTTTCCGGCAAAAGGCATAAACTCTATAAATCGAATCGAAAGTGGTAAAAATTCCGTTAATTTGATAAAATCTACAATTTCGTTTTCATTAAAATCTTTGATCAAAACCACATTTACTTTTACCTGAAAATCATTATTTAAGAGCAAATGCAAATTATCAATCACCTTCTGAAACTGATTTCTGAGTGTTATCGAATGAAATTTATCCGAAACCAAAGTATCCAGACTCAAATTGATTTTTTTGACGTTATATTGCTTTAAAACCTCCATATGACGATCAATCAAAATACCGTTTGTAGTAATGGAAAGGGACGTTTCTAAGGTTGCTAATTTCGCAATTATCTCTGGGAAATCTTTTCGCAAAAGCGGCTCTCCGCCAGTTAGTCTTATTTTGTCAACACCATTTTTCACGAAAGTCTGGGCAATGGCAAAAATCTCATCAGCCGTCATTAAACTGGCTTTTGGAGACAATGCAATTCCATCAGCAGGCATGCAATATGTACAACGCAAATTGCATTTTTCTAACAACGAAATACGCAAATAATTGTGTTTTCGCCCAAAATCATCCGTCAAAATTGTGTTAGCCGTTGTCATGATTTTTTCCTTTTAGAATATGAAAAACATGCAGTAAATGCGGAAAAACAGCGTCCATAGATTCTCGCGCACCATTGGTTGAACCTGGCAAAGCCAAAACAATACTTTTTCCTAAAGTTCCGGCCACTGTTCGGGATAACATCGCGTACGGCATGCGTTGCTGCCCGTAATTACGAATGGCTTCCTCGATACCCGGAATTCTGCTTTCCAGTAATGGCGACAAAGCTTCCGGTGTTACATCACGTGGTGATAATCCTGTTCCGCCAGTAAAAATCACCAGTTGATTTTCTTTTGCGAAAGCTTTAGTTTTTTCCTGAATGATAGCCACTTCGTCTGGAATGATTTCGTAATGCGAAGTTTCAACGCCACAAGAATCTAGTTTTTCGACGATGATTTTCCCCGAGCGATCTTCTTTATCACCTGCAAAAATAGAATCGGAACAAACAAAAACCGCTGCTTTTATGGTATTTGCAAATTTATTTTTGAAAGACGATTTTCCGCCTTCTTTGTTTATTAATTTAATGGTAGAAATCTCAATTTCCTTATCGATTGGTTTCAGCATGTCGTACATCGTAAGTGCCACAATCGAAGCGCCGTGCATGGCCTCAACCTCTACTCCTGTTTTGTAAACTGTTTTTACATTGAAGATAATCTGAATCGTTAAACCTTCAATTTTATAGTCAACAGAAGTAAATTCAATTGGAATCGGGTGACAATCCGGAATCGATAAATGGGTATTTTTTACCGCAAATAAACCAGCCGTTTTTGCCATTTCGAGCACATTTCCTTTCGGAACCAGATTATTCACCACAGCATCAATCGTTTCCTGTTTGCTAACTTTGACAATTGCCGTGGCGGTTGCCGCTCTTAATGTGCTTATTTTATGCGTAATATCTACCATTTAAGTATTTTGTTTCCAGGTGAACGTATCATTTTCAAACATTTCTTTGCCAAAAATCGGCACATCGGTTTTGATCCAGTTTACGATGGCTTCTGTGGCTTCATAAACTTGTTTTCTTCGTGTTGCTGAAACAAAAACGAACAAACAAATTTCACCTGCTTTAACGACTCCTAAACTGTGATAAATGTGCATACAAGTCAAATCAAACTTAGCAAAAGCTTTCTCGCGAATCGTGTGCAAAGCTTCATTTGCCATATCCGTGTAAGCCGAATAATCGATTGCTACAACCGTATTGTCATGAATAACATCGGCACGAACCTGACCCAAAAAAATATTATGCGCACCAATCGTATGTTTGGATTGGTGTTTGGCGATTGACTCGGCAATAAATTCAGGAGCAATTGGCCCTTCTACAAATACATTTTTACTCATTATTTTTTTATTTTTTGCCACAGATTAAAAGGATTAAAATGATTTTTTCCCTTTGCTCTTATTAGCCACGAATTCACGAATTACAGTTTTTTAATTCGTGAATTCGTGGCGAAAAATTTCTCTAATCTGCAACTTTATTTTTTAATATTTGGCTTAAAGCCAAAGCGCCTCCGGAAATACTTTTTACATTTTTGAAATTCTTTTTCTGAAGTAATTCTCCAGCCATTTTACTTCTAATTCCGGATTGGCAGAAAATATAAATGGTTTGGTTTGGATTCAGTCTTTCAATTTCGTTTTCTAAATTCATTAATGGAATTTGAATGCTGTTTTTAAGATTTATTTTTGGAAGCTCCTCTTCATTGCGAACATCTAAAAATAAAGTTTCTTGATTGTCAATTTCGTTTAAAATTGCTCCAATAGAAATTTCTTCGATAGTATTTTCAATGATAGAATATTTTTCTTCAAAAGCTTTTTTATCTAATAAAAAAGTAGTGTTCTTCTCAAAGTCATACTTTTGCTGCTCGTTATTTAAACCATTATAAACCAGTATTTTACCACTCAACACTTCTCCAATTCCTAGAATCATTTTTATGACTTCATTGGCTTGTAGCATTCCGATAATTCCAACCGAAATTCCGATTACTCCAGCATCCGTACAATTGGCTGATGAACTATTTTCATCCGGATACAAACATCGATATGTAGGTCCGTTTTGATAATTAAAAACCGAAACCTGTCCCTGAAATCTAAAAATGGAACCGTAAACCATCGGCTTATTGGTCACCTGGCAAGCGTCGTTTATCAAATATTTTATCTGCAGATTATCTGTTGCATCTACGATAATATCATATTTTTCGAATAGCGAAATGGCATTATTTCCAGATAATTTTTCAGCAATTGCATTTACTTTCACCAACGGATTCAGTTCTGCAATCATCGCTTTTGCTTCGTCAACTTTGTACTTTCCAACAGCCGAAGTTTTATAAATCACCTGACGCTGCAGATTAGAAACTTCGATTACATCATCATCGATAATTCCGATTTGGCCAATTCCAGCTGCAGCCAAATAAGGCAAAATGGCTACGCCCAAACCGCCTGCACCAATTATTAAAACTTTTGCTTTTACTAATTTGTACTGCCCTGCATCTCCAATTTCAGGGAGAATTATTTGTCGGTTATAACGTGAAGCTGCATTCATAAATATCATTTATCCTCCGGCAAATGGTGGTAATAAAGCCACAACATCGCTTGTTTGCAAAGTATAATTGCCCGTTTTTGAAACTATTTTTTGGTTGACTGCCACACTAAAACTAAGCGATTCGAATTGGTACTTCTCTTCCAGATTCTGCAATAATTCCTGCAACGAAACTTCAGAAGAGGCCACTTTTTCGAAAGCACATTTTGTCTTTTCGGCTACAGCTCCAAAATATTTGATTTCGATCATTATTCTAAATTTAGATTCTGAAAAATAAACTCATCCTCAGCATGTTCCTGAAAATAAGACGTTAATTTAGACGTGTTTTTCACCACTTCTCCAATAACAATAATAGCCGGTGATGAAATATTTTTATCTGCTACTAATTTAGTAATTGAACTTATGTTTCCTACTACTTTTTGTTCCGAATTTTTAGTTCCGTTCTGAATAATCGCAATTGGTAAATCATCGTTACGGTTTTCCTGATAAATTGCAACAATTTCGTTGAGCTTGTGCATTCCCATCAGAATCACCACCGTCGCATTCGATTTTGAAGCCAAATCTACGTCTTTAGACAATTTATGATTGGATGTTGTACCTGTAATTACCCAAAAACTTTCAGCAACCTGACGCTGCGTCAAACTGATGCCTACCGAAGCCGGAACACCTAATGCTGATGAAATCCCAGGAACAACGGCAGTTTCCAAACCAAATTTTTCTACATATTCAATTTCTTCACTTCCTCTGCCAAATATAAAAGGATCACCACCTTTTAATCTTACCACATGACCAAAACGATTGGCCATCGAAACAATCAATTCGTTGATTTGATCTTGCGTGTAAGCATGGCAGCCCAAGCGTTTGCCTACAAAAACAATTTCAGCTTTTGTAGCATATTGCAATAATTCTTCGTTAACCAAAGCATCGTACAAAACCACATCGGCATTTTCTAAAGCCTTAATCGCTTTCAAAGTAATCAAATCAACATCGCCAGGACCTGCGCCTACTACGGTTAATTTTGGTGTTTTTAAGTTTTTCATACTCTTTAACTTAAATTGATATTCAGGTCGTTTAATTCGTCAACCGAATTGATATTCGTCAAATGAAAGTTTTCACTTTCGTCTATTTTTATAATCTGATGAGGCACTTTCTCTAGAAAATCCATCATTTTGAGTTCTTCTGCGACAATGGTTTCTTTAATAACTGGAACCATTTTTTTAGAATAAATTCCGATTAACGGATGCAATCTGCTTTCGGTTGCAAAAACGGTAATTCCTGCCTCTTCATTATGTTTCGAAATTAACTCTGATAATAATTCTGTCGAAATCAACGGAATATCACAACTCAGTATTAAATTAAATTCGGTTTCAGAACTGGACAAAGCCGTATAAATTCCACCTAAAGGTCCTTTATCTTCAACAATATCCGGAATTTTCGAATACGGTAAATAGTCGTATTCTTTGGTTCCTGTGATCAGCTTAATTTTATCTGTCAGAGGCAAAATAGCCTGAATAATATGCTCTATAAAAGGTTTTTTCCGGAACAAAACCAATCCTTTCTCTGACTGCATTCGGGAGCTTTTTCCTCCACAAAGAATAAATACTGTTAGTGCTTCCATGATTATTTTTTGTTTCAGGTTGAAATGTGGAAAAGTTTAACGCAAAGTACGCTAAGATTTTATTCATTAATAGCTTAAAAATTAAGTTCGCAAAGCTGAATCAATACAAAGCTTTGCGAACTTTGTTGTTTTCAATAAAATTATTTAGACAAATAAACACTGCGTTCTTTGCGGTTAATTTTTTATTTACAATTCAGATTTTACACCTCACATTTAACATCTCACATTCAAGGAAAAATCAATTTTATACTTGCCATCAAAATCACAGTTCCTAAAACTATTTTTAAGGTTTTGTTTGAAAAATAGCCACTTCCGTAGAAACCTCCCAGAACACCGCCTACAACCGCAATCGGAACCAAATAAAAACTTTCTGTTGGGATTGTTTTTCCTCCTAAAAAGAATCCTAACAATCCTGCAAACGAATTCACAAATATGAATAAACTCGAAATCGCTGCTGATTCTTTGATGGATGCCCATCCCAAAAACAATAATATTGGACTTAGAATTATTCCGCCGCCAATACCTAACATTCCTGATAATAAACCTATTGCAAATCCTATTGCTAAAGCAAAAGGTAATTTTATAGCAACTGCTTCTTTTTCTTTAAAACTAAAAATTCCGAACAATCTAAAAGCGGCAAAAACCAGTACGATTCCTAAAATAATTTTATAAATCGTACTGTCCAACGTGATAAATCCGCCAATAAATGCGGCTGGAATTGAGCCAATCGCAAAAGGATAAAACAGTTTCGGTTTAAAATAATTCATTTTATAATAAAAGAAAAACGAAATACTCGAAACAAATAAATTCAGCAACAACGCCGATGGTTTCATGATCGCCACTGGAAACGCAAAAAACGTCATCAAAGCCAAATATCCTGATGCACCACCGTGTCCAACACTTGAATATAAAAAAGCAATCACGATTAATGCGAAGCTGAATAAGATGATATTTTCGGAACTAAGTAGGTTCATTTTATTTTTGTTTCAAGTTTCAGGTTTCTAGTTTCTAGTTTTAGCTAAATGCTCTTAATTGATTGGCAATAGCGTTACAAATTCTCCTTTTTTAAGTTTTTCAACATCGTCTGGAACAATCAATAAACTGTTGGCTGTTGCAAATGTGTTGAGCATTGCAGAGCTTTGTCCGTCTAAAACAGTAACGTGTGTTTCGTCGTATAATGCTTTTAAAAACAATGTTTTTCCTGATGTATTTGCAATTTCTGCATTTAGTTTCCGAATCATTTTTGGCAAATGAATTTCGGCAAAACCCATTCTGTTTTTGATTGCCGGATACACATATACATAAAAATTAGTCAGTGATGAAGCAGGATTTCCGGGTAAAGCAAAAACTAACGTTTCGCTTTTACGTCCAAAAAAAATTGGTTTTCCGGGCTTTTGATTGATCTTATAAAAAAGCTCTTCCACTCCATTTTCTATTAATGCTTCTTGTACAAAATCATAATCTCCCACCGAAATTCCACCAGAAATCAACACAATATCATATTTTGGAAGAATCTCTTTCAGTGCTTTTTTGGTCGCTTTCAGATTGTCTTTTACTTTAAAAACTTTTGTTTTCTTGATTCCGATAGTTTGAAGCGCGGCTTTTAGCATCACCGAATTGCTCTCGTAAATTTTACCTTTTGGCAATTTCTTTCCCGGTTTTACCAATTCGTTTCCAGTCACCAAAATAGCGACTTTTGGCTTTTTGTACACTGTAATTTCAGTAATTCCCAAACAGGCTAGAAACCCAATTGCAGCTGGTGTAATCAAAGTATTGGCTTCAAAAACAACCTCATCTTTCTTAATTTGTTCTCCTTTTGCACGCACATTCGCAAACTGCGTAGGCATATTGGTAATCAAAATCGATTTTTCATTAGCCATCACATGTTCCTGCATCACAACAGTATCAGCATTATCAGGGACAAAAGCTCCGGTAAAAATGCGAACCGCTTCATTTTCTTTGAGTTTTATATTCGAATGATCTCCCGCTTGTGAACTGCTTACGACATCGTATTGGTGTTTTTCGCTACGAATAAAAGCATAACCATCCATAGCTGACTGACGAAAAGGCGGCATCGAAATGGGCGAATACAATGTTTCGGCCAAAACATAGCCGAGGGCTTTACCAACAGGTATTTTTTGCGCTGGCATTTTCGAACTGTTTTCTGCCACTACTGCTAAAGCTTCACTTACTTGTATCATTTTTGAAAATATAAAACTAAGTATAAATACTTACTACAAATATAAGTATTTATCATTAGTATGGATGAAAAATTTGAATTTATTTTAATGTTTATAAAATTAGTCTAAATTCTTTAATCTAAGTGTTTAATTAAGAGCTTGTTTTAACTAAAAAATGATATTTATAAGGTGAAAAAAGAGTTCCTCAGACGTTTTTTTACTTTTTTATAAATTTTATAAACCTTTAAAAATTAAAAAATTAAGTACAAAATACTACATTTTTAATCTTCAGAAAATAATATTTTAACATTTATCTGAATTTTAATATTAATTTCAAAATACTATAAATCAACATATTAACATCTTATCAACTAGCAAAAAAAGCTTTTTTTAAAGATTAATTTCAAAAAATAATTAAGCAAACTTTTGGTTTTTATTGAATTAAAATTAACTTTGTCTATAGAATTAATAGAGTTTAAAATCATATTTAAAACCAAACAAACTAGATTTTGAAAACAACCGAAAACACAATTTTTTATTTTCTTCTTAAAAAATATAACTATAACACTTATTGTTATATGTGTTTCTGTTGCTC
>NZ_WSTB01000010.1 GCF_009789235.1 Flavobacterium hydrocarbonoxydans
ATCCACACGGAACACACAAAGTTTGCCTGGATGCTATTTTTGAAGCTGTAAAAGCTTTAAAACCAAAATCTTTTATGGATGAATGTTGGCTTTGGTTATACCGAGGAGCATGGCAGGAATGGGGAATTGACGAAGTAGAAATGGCGGTACCCATGAGCCCAGATCAGGTTTTAGCAAAACGTCACGGAATTTTCAAACACCAGTCTCAAAAAGACGGCGTTGTATTTCAGGGGACTGATGCCAGAGAGTTTTGGCAAAGAGCCGAAGACAGAAATGCAGAAACAGCGCAAGTTTACCAGCAAATGGGATTAGCGAGTTATGCTGCGATGGAAGCTTTTGTGAGATGGGAGTATTAAAACAAATTTTAAACCATATAAGTAATATAAGTCCATTCAATTACTGAGTTTAACCCGTTGGGTGAAATTTTTTAACACATAGAAACATAGCTTATTGAACTCAAAAAAGGCGTTTCACTTGCATTAAAACATCCCGATAACTATCGGGACTATGTGTGAAGAAACGAGTTTCTTTTTGATTTTCTTTTTTTCAAAATCATAAAATCTATGTTTCTATGTGTTTAATTAAATTTTTATTAATTACACTCAACGGGTTAAGCTTATAATTTCTTATATAACTTATATGGTTAAAAAAAATTTTCTATGGTAAAAAAAATAATAAAATGGCTTTAATAAAATCAATTTCAGGAATAAGAGGCACGATTGGAGGAGTCGTAAATGAAAATTTAACTCCAGTCAATGCCGTAAAATTTGCCGCAGCTTATGGTATGTGGCTCAGAGGGCAGTATAAAAAAGAATCATTAAGCATTATTTTAGGCAGAGACGCCAGAATTTCGGGAGAAATGATTAGTAATCTGGTGGCCAATACACTTACCGGTTTGGGGATTCAGGTAATAGATATTGGTTTGTCAACTACGCCTACTGTTGAAGTGGCTGTAAAACTAGACCAGGCAGATGGAGGCATTATAATTACCGCAAGTCATAATCCGAAAGAGTGGAATGCCTTAAAATTACTGAATGATAAAGGAGAATTTCTAAATGCTGTGGAAGGTGAAAAAATTCTGAAGATTGCAGAAGAGGAAAGTTTTGTATTTGCAGCAGTTGACGATTTAGGGCAATATCAAAAAAAAGAAGGGTACATACAACGTCACACAGAAGAAGTATTGAAATTGTCTTTAGTAGATGTGGAAGCCATTAAGAACGCCAATTTTAAAGTAGTGGTAGATGCAGTAAATTCAACTGGAGGTATTGCGATTCCAGCGTTGTTAGAAAAATTGGGAGTGGAATGTGTTAAATTGTATTGCGAGCCTAATGGTCACTTTCCTCATAATCCGGAGCCTTTAAAAGAACATCTTACGGTTATTTCAGAATGGGTTGTGAACGAAAAAGCAGATTTCGGAATTGTGGTCGATCCGGATGTAGATCGTCTCGCGCTAATTTGTGAAGACGGTTCGATGTTTGGCGAAGAATACACCCTCGTAGCCTGTGCCGATTATGTTTTAGGAAAAACAAAAGGAAATACGGTTTCTAATTTGTCTTCTTCCAGAGCATTACGCGATATTACTTTGAAACACGGCGGAAGTTATGAGGCCAGTGCAGTGGGTGAAGTAAATGTTGTCGAATTAATGAAAACCTCAAATGCGATTATTGGCGGCGAAGGAAATGGCGGAATTATCTATCCCGAATCACATTACGGTAGAGATTCATTAGTGGGAGTTGCTTTGTTTCTATCGCATTTAGCCAATAAAAAAGTATCCTGTAAAGAACTCAGAAACTCGTATCCGGATTATTTTATGAGTAAAAGTAAAATTGAGTTAACTCCCGAAATTGATGTGGATGGAGTTTTTGAAAAAATCGCTTATAAATTCAAAAATGAAAGCATTAATTGTATTGATGGTGTCAAAATAGATTTTGAAGAAGAATGGGTGCATTTAAGAAAATCAAATACAGAACCCATCATCCGAATTTATACCGAAAGCACATCGCAGAAAAAAGCAGATGAACTGGCAGAAAAATTTATTGATGTTATTAAAAATTTGCTTTAAAAAGTGTTTATATAGAATGTGTTTTTAAAAATATTGATTTTGTTTTAGTTTGAATAAGTAGCTGATTTTAAAACGTTAAAAAAGATATTTAACTGCATTTTTTAATTAAATGAATATCAAAATAAAAAAAATACATTTCAAAGGATAATAAAATTTTTTAGACAATTTATTAAATTCTTACACTATATATAATCGAAAACAATAAGAATTTAATAATACTTTTTCTAAAAAATGTGCTCGAAAACACTTTTTTTATGTGCACGAACACATTTTTTTGATTTTGCCATTGTTTATTAAAAAATATTATTTAGTTTAGCCAAAAGTAAGTACAAGAACCGTTTTTTTTCGACCCTTTTTTCGAGTTCAGTTAAGGCATTTTTAAGAGAAAAAAAGGATCGCATTTTAAAGAGATTGCAAATTGAAAAATAATAATAAGTAGTTGATTATTAGGTGAGGTATAATCTTCTGAAAGAGAATAAAAAAAACTAAACGAAAAACAAAAAACAAAACCAAATCTATTATGAAATTAAGAAGAAACATAGAATGAATCCTTCCGCTTTGTGTTTGATAAAACGCTTAACCAAATTTTACTCACGCAAAGCATGCTTTTTACATTAACCATTAAACTAACCAGAATAATATGAAAAAAAGTAACAAGTTACTACACGGTAACTATCAAGAATTAAAATTTAGTTTAAAAGCAATACTTACTGTTTTATTTTTGATAGTAACTGTTTTTAAAGTAAATGCGACTACTTCTACAGAAAGTAGCGAAAAATCAGAAATTGTAAATAAAAAATCAGAAGCAGATATTACGATCAAAGGTGTTATTTTAGATGAATTAGGACAACCAATGATTGGGGTAACCATTTTGCCTAAAGGTTCTAAAAGAGGAACCACAACTGATTTTGACGGAACTTTTACTATTGTCGTTCCGGCTACTACTGAGGCATTATTGCTTTCGTACGTAGGCTATGATGACAAAGAGGTTGCAATAGCAGGCAGAACGAATATTACGGTATCCATGGTTCCGTCTTCGAAATCACTGAATGAGGTAGTAATTATTGGATACGGAACTCAGAAAAAGAAAAATGTAACGGGTGCGATGTCTTCTATAAAAGGAGAATCGTTGATTTTATCTTCTGCTCCATCAGTTTTGACAGCCCTTCAGGGAAAAGTTGCAGGTTTGCAGATTACTCAGAATAGTGCCCAGCCAGGTGGTGGATTTAATATTCAGATTCGTGGTGCAGGATCTATAAATGTTAACAAACCTTTGGTGGTTATTGATGGATTTCCGGTTACCGATTTCCAGCAGCCAGGAACAGGAAACCGCTATGATGGGGGGACACAGAGTATTTTAAATTCATTTAATCCAAACGACATCGAATCTATTGAGGTTTTAAAAGATGCCAGTGCTTCCGCAATCTATGGTGCCAGAGCAGCAAACGGTGTCATTATGATTACGACCAAAAAAGGAAAAGAAGGTCAGGTAAGAGTAGATTATTCAGGATCTTATTCGTATCAAAAATACAACGACAGTTATGAAGTTCTGAATTTGCAGGAATGGATGCAGTTACGAAACGATGCTTCTAAAGAAAACTGGGAATTCATCAATAAAGTTTACCCGTATTCATCCAGAACTTTAGAAGAAGCTAATGCTGCTCCGGTTAATGGAATTCCGTTCAAAAGACTATATTCTGATGAGCAGATTAGAAATGCAGGTAAGGGAACAGATTGGCTATCATTGGTAACCAGAGACGGAATGGTGCAGCAAAATAATTTATCATTAAGAGGAGGAACTCAATCGACGAAATACTTTTTGTCCGGAAATTTATTCAATCAGGAAGGAATCGTTAATAATTCAGGATTAAAAAGAAGTACGGTTCATTTTAGTATTGATCAGAAAGTGACAGATTATGTAAATGTTGGAATGAACATGACCAAAAGCCGCATCAAAAATCAAAACTCACAATTGGGTGGCGATCAGTTTGAGAATTCAGGAATCATTAGATCTGCAATCCAGCAGAGCCCCAACATTTTAGCAATAGATGAATTTGGAAATTATCCTATAAACCCGGATAATGCCTTAGAACCAAATCCATATTCATTGTTAACCATTTCTGACGAAGGAATTATAGATAGAAATCTGATGAATTTTTATGCAGAAATTAAACCTTTCAGAGGATTTACAGCTAGATTTCAGGCAGGTTTTGATCAGGGAAATACCAGCAGGAATACGTATTTGCCAAGAACGACTTTGCATGGTGCATTAGAAAACGGTAAAGCATCAATTAATAATCAGAAAAAAGATGATAATTTATTTGATATTATCTTAACCTACAACACAAAAATAGCAGACGACAACTCTTTTACTTTTATGGCGGGTTATTCTAGATCAAAATTTAGAAATGAAGGATCGTCCTTAGGGAACAGTAATTTTATTACCGATGCTTTTTTATGGAATAATATGAATGCAGGAGCGGGAACAAAACTGACTACATCTTTTAAATCAGAGGAAGGCTTTATCTCTTATTTTTCAAGGATATCCTATTCGTATAAAGACAAATACCTGTTAACTTCTACAATACGTCGTGATGGGGGAAGTATGTTTGCTGAAAATTATAAATACGCTTTGTTTCCATCTATTTCGGCAGGGTGGGATATTTCTCAGGAATCTTTTATGAAAGGGATTACAGATTATGTATCACAACTTAAAGTAAGATTTGGATATGGTTTGATTGGGAATTCCGATGGACTTTATAAAGGAGCATTTTATGCACAGCCGGCCTATTTAAATCCTGATGAATCTATTTGGACAGGAGTATTTCCGAGCAGATTAACTAACCCTAATTTGAAATGGGAAACTACAACAGAAAAGAACTTAGGTATTGATTTTCAAATCTTAAAAAGTAGGGTTTCTGGTTCAGTAGAACTATACGATAGAGTAGTCTCAGATTTAATACAGGTAAAACCAAACAATAGTTATCAGGAAATACCTGAAGTTTTTGCTAACATAGGCAGTACACAAAGTAGAGGAGTTGAGGTTACTTTAAGTACGGTAAATATTAATAATCCTGATTTTAAATGGAATACTACTTTTACCTACTCTCAATACAAAACCAAATGGAAAGAAAGAGCTCCAGACTGGAAGCCTTCAGTTTATATGAGTTATAATGATCCGTTACGTGCGCAATACAGCCAGCTTTCGGATGGTATTATGCAAATTGGCGAAGTAGTTCCGGCACAGCCTGATTTATATCCGGGACAAATAAAAATAAAAGATATCAATGGCTTCGTTCGCGATGCAGCAGGAAATCCTGTAACAGATGAGAATGGCGTATTTTTAAGAACTGGAGAAGGTGATGGAAAAATTGACGAAGCGGATACTGTTTTACTGGGCTCAGCAGATCCTGATTTTTCAGCAGGTTTAAGCAATACTATTATCTGGAAAAACTTTCAGTTGAATTTTGTTTTTAATGGAATGTTCGGAAGAGAAATTGTAGATCAGACTGATTTTGCTTATGGTGTAACAGCAGTAGGTGTTGCTCAGAACGGAAGAAATGCACTAAGAAATGTATATAACAGATGGACTCCGGAAAATCCTACCAATACACGTCCGGGTTCGCATTTTGGCTATACACAATATGGTTCGGGTGATTTCTTTATGCAGGATGCTTCCTTTGTTCGTTTGCAAAGTGTTTCGCTAAGTTATAATTTACCACAAAAATGGTTTGGTAAATACATGCAGGGTGCGGCGATTAGACTGGATGGACAAAACCTTTTCACTATTACAAAGTATGATGGTATTGATCCTGAAACAGATGCTTATGCTGCAGCATATCCAAATGTAAAAACATTCACAGTAGGAATTGATCTTAAGTTCTAATAAAAAAGATATGAAAAATTTAATAAATTATACAGTAGTTTTACTATTACTAGTTTTCTCAGGTTGCAGTGAGGATTTAGAGTCGGTTAAGTACGACGATATAAATCCGAGTATTTTTCCAAGTTCAGAGGCAGATGTTCAGGCTATAGTGGCTTCGGCATATTATCCGTTAAGAGGATCTTATGGAAACGGAATTCATTCTACTTCAGAAAATGGATTAATGTTTATTCTGGATGCCACAACCGAAATCCTTCAGGGACCTTACGGCGTACAGCAGGAAGCATCATTACACAGTTACAAGGCAAGTTCTACTTCTTTTACACGATTTTATGATGTGTTTTACAATAAGATCAGCAACATGACCCTGAGTATCGACAGAATAGAAAAATCAAATGTAAACGAGCAGATTAAAAAGAAGGCCATTGCCGAAGTAAGATGTGCAAGAGGATTATTGGCTTATGAACTTTTTGACTTATACGGACCAATTGTAGTCGCACCTCTGGAAGTACTTAAAAACCCATTAGATGAACAACCTTTAGCAAGACTTTCTAATGCTGAGATGGTTAGTTTTATAGAAAATGACCTTAAAGCTGCTGCTGCAGAGTTGAAATCTCCAGCCGAAACGCCTTATGGAAGATTCAGTAACGGTTTGGCAAGAATGGTTTTAATCAGATTGTATCTGCATGAAAAAAGATGGGCTGAGGTTGAAGAACAAGCTACCGCTATCATGGATATGAATTATTATGGTTTAGAAGAAAATTATGCTGGTCTTTGGGATATTACAGCACCGGTTAGCAGTAAAGAAGTTATTTGGGCAGTTCCGGCAGATTATGCAGGAACCAGCGAAAACCAATGGCAGCTTATGGTATTGCCGAATAATTTCCCGGGACGTGGAGGTTACGGAACGATTCAGAGTTCATGGAAATTTTACGATTCTTTTGAGTCAACTGATATTCGTAAAATGGCTCTTATTGCGGAGTTTACTGGTACAGATGGAGTTACGTATAACAGAGCGAATCCGGCGAACTATATGCAATTAGGACCAATTCCTCTAAAAATTCACCCTGATGCGGCCAGAACTACGGCTTTAACAACAGTTGACATGATTATCTATCGTTATGCTGATGTATTATTATCAAGAGCTGAAGCTTTGGTCAACAAAACAGGAACGCCTACACAAGCGGCTATCGATTTGGTTAATATTGTTAGAAGAAGAGCCAAAATCAGTGAAATTGAATTGGTTAATTATGCGACTTTAGCGAAATTCAACGAAATGATTCTTTTAGAGAGATCCCACGAATACTGGTGTGAGAACGGACAATATCGTTCAGATCTTATCAGACACGGGAAATTTACGGAGCATGCTATCGACTTAAATGGTGCTGCTAGTCAAAGTGAGCCTTACAAAGCGTTGTTTCCTTTTTCATTAGCTAAAATTAGCGAAGGCAAAGGTAAATTTATTCAGAATCAGGGGTATAATTAATTTCTTTTTAAGAAGGATATCACTTTTGTGAATGAAAATGATTAATCAGATAATTTAATTATAAAAAATATGAAACATTTATTAATAATGCTTAGCCTTTTCCTGAATGTTGCTTCGAGTTGTCAGAGCGACGGAGGTGGTGATACCAATGAAGAAGTAAAAGGTGCTGAAAAAGTGACGTATGCCGTTTCTAATGAAGTTTTTACAAATCCGGAACGTGGGTTTATGCACACCTGGCAGGTAAATTCTGAAGGAGCTGCAATGACGGCGGCATCTCTGAATAATTTAAAGAAAGAAAATGTAAGCCTGATTTTACGTTTGTATTATCTGGAAAAATTTAAAACCACGGCTTTAAGCGAGGCACAGCTGGATCTTATCAAAACCGATTTTACTCGTTTGAGAGAGGCAGGTTTAAAATGTGTTTTGCGTTTTGCCTATACAAATGCTCAGGATGGTTCAGATGCTTCGGTTACGGTTATTTCTGGACATTTAGATCAGTTAAAACCTATTTTCGAAGAAAACAAAGATGTCATTGCTTTTGTTCAGGCAGGTTTTGTGGGCGCTTGGGGAGAGTGGTATTATACAACCAATCAGCTTACCACTCCTGCAAATAAAAAATTGATACTGGATAAACTTTTGGCTTCTTTTCCTAAAGAAGTTAAAATTCAGGTAAGAACACCTAAAATCAAACAGGACTTCGTGGCAACTACCACTGCTATGGATGCAACTGTTGGTTACGGAACGACTAATACAGCCCGTTTAGGTTTTCATAACGATTGTTTTATGGCAAGTGTTGACGATTATGGTACGTATCAGAATGTTACTGCCGAGAAAACCTATGTAAGTAATGAAGCCCTTTTTGTCCCAACAGGAGGTGAAACATGTCCGCCAGTAGATGTTCCAATTGCAAGTTGCAGCATTGCCGAGAAAGAAATGACACTCCTGAAATGGACGTATTTAAATCTGGATTATTATGGTCCGGTTTTACAGGAATGGAGAAACAATAATTGTTTTGCCGATTTTGAAAGAAAACTAGGTTACCGATTGGCATTAGCTTCGTCTAGTGTAAAAAAAGAAGCGGCAGTAAACGGTACTTTAGAATTTAATGCTTTGATCAACAACGCCGGATTTGCTCCGGTCTATAATCCGAAAAATGCTTTTTTGATTTTTAAATCGAC
Source organism: Flavobacterium hydrocarbonoxydans (assembly GCF_009789235.1). Lineage (GTDB taxonomy): Bacteria > Bacteroidota > Bacteroidia > Flavobacteriales > Flavobacteriaceae > Flavobacterium > Flavobacterium hydrocarbonoxydans. The sequence goes on from NZ_WSTB01000010.1 coordinate 8,610, forward strand.
TGCAAATGGAACGATTTACAAGAAAAAATTAAATTTTGATGTTAGAAAAGTGGTTCCAAGAGTTTCTTTCGACTTAAAAGAATCGGTAAGCTTAGCTACTATTCCAGCCGGAACTTACGAATTGCTTTTAAAGATAGAAGACAGTTCTTCAAAATTAGCCGAAAGACCTGAATATGCTATTCGCTTAGCTAATACAGGATTGTGGGACGCTGCTACCGGATTCAACAAATTATCACAAACGGTTATCATTAAATAGGTATTAAAATATTTAAACTTAAAACCATGAAAAAAATAAAATTAACCCAATACATAACAATGCTGGTTGCCTTGTTATTCCTGGCTGCTTGTTCCGGCGACGATTCATCTTCGGATTCCGCAACAAAACCTGTGGCAGATTTTTCATTTACGAATGATGGAAGTACATTTACGTTTACCAATCTTTCAACAAATGGTACAAAATACAGATGGGATTTTGGCGATTTGTATTATCCTTCAACCGAAAAAGACCCTGTTTATACCTATAAAATAGGTGGCGAAATTAGAGTTTCATTGACCGTTACAAACGATGCAGGTGAAGAATCGTTTATTACCAAAACCATCACGGCCCCAAGAATTATCATTATTGATATTAATATTGATGGCGAATTTGATGACTGGAATGATGTAGCGGTTACGGATGAAAATACATCAGGAAACGGTTCGATCCAGAAAATTAAAATCTGGGCTGGAGGTCCAAATGTGAATGTTTATTTAGAAGGAAATAAAAAAATGCTGATGGAATTGGTTGACATGTATATCAATACAGATGGTAATACAGCCACCGGATTTTTACACAGCAATTGGTCTGAAGGTTCAGGAGCAGAATTTTTATTCGAAGGCCCAATGGTAACCAATGGATGGGGACAGTTTTACAACCATACAGATCCAAACGGAGGCTGGGGCTGGGCTGGAATTGCAGGTTCTGGAGCTAATTTAAAAGCATCAGCAATTGTAAGTCTTAATGATACTACCAATGCAATGGAATTCAGTATTCCTAAATCACAATTAGGAACTTTAGGAAGCTCAATTGGTATTGCCATTACTGAAATGACTGCAGGATGGGCAGGAGTTGCAAACTTCCCGGAAGCACCAAAATTTTCAACATTAGAACTTTAGTTTGTCATCGATAGCGGGTCAAAATGTGCCATTAGACGTATAGTTTTTTGAAAAGGTATTTTTTAAATCTAATGGCATGTGCTATCGAGTAAAAATAATTTAAAGAGTAATCCTTGGTATTTTAGGATAACAAGGATTACTTTATAAGAATTCAAATTATAAAGAAATAAAGATAAGAATGAATAAAACCATTGCCAACAACCGATTGATGTCTGTAGATGTCCTGCGAGGATTTGATTTGATAATGATCATTGTTGCAGATCGTTTTTTCTACAATTTAAATACGGCAGCCAACACGAATTTTACCAAAACGCTGGCAGATCAGTTTGAGCATCCGGAGTGGTTTGGTTTTCATTTGTATGACGTTATAATGCCCTTGTTTTTGTTTGTTGTGGGTGTGGTTATTCCTTTTTCATTAGGAAAAAGAAGTACAGAAACCGGATCCGATTTTAAGTTGTACAAGCATATTTTAAGACGATTTGTAATACTGTTTATTTTAGGCTGGATCGTGCAGGGTAACCTGTTGGCTTTGGATATTTCAAAGTTTCATATTTTCAGTAATACATTACAGGCTATTGCGGTGGGATATTTATTTTCATCTGTTGCCTATCTGAATTTATCTAAAAAAGGAAGGTATTTGTTTTTTGTATCCTGCCTTGTTTTATATGCTGTATTGTTGTCTGTTCCGAGTTTCTTTGGGCATGATTTCGAATTAGTACCAGAAAAAAATCTTCCTATTTTTATAGATCAGCAGGTTTTTGGACAGTTTTATGATCAAACGCAATATTCCTGGCTTTTAACGGGTTTAGGATTTACAGCTACCACATTATCCGGATTATTTGCGGGAGAATTACTTCTGTCTTCTATTCCAAGAAAAAAAACAGCGCTTTATCTTTTAGTAATCGGAATAACCGGAATTCTTTTATCATTATTAATAGGTTTATGGCATCCTATTATCAAAAAAATATGGACAAGTTCATTTGTACTATTTTCATCAGGAATTAGCTTTGTATTGTTAGCTTTATTTTATTGGCTTGTTGATGTAAAAGGCTATGTAAAATGGGCATATCCATTTCGAATAATCGGGCTGAATGCCATCGCAGCTTATGTGGGATCTCATGTTTTGAATTTCACCTTAATAAGCAAGCAGATTTTCTTTGGCTTCGAGCAATTCACCGGAGTATATTATGATGCATTTTGCGATTTAGCAGGTTTTGGAATTCTTTATTTCATACTTTGGTACATGCATAAAAATAAGACTTATATAAAGGTTTAAGAAAACAAATAATTACAAATAAAACGTCCAAACAAGTATTACCATTAAAATAAAAAAAAATGAAAATTTCAAGTTTAAGATTTTTACTAATAGCTTTTTTGCTATTAAAAGTTTGCACAGTATCTGCACAGCTTATAAAAACAAAAGCACCAAAAAGAGACAAAGGCCAAACCGATGTTTTACGTTTGGCTACGCCGGCAATTCCGGTTGTTCACGTAGCTATTATTGGTTTAGGAATGCGCGGTACTGGAGCTGTTGAACGTATTACGCATATTCCCGGAGTAGAAATCGTGGCACTTTGTGATATGGTCGAAGAAAGAACAAAAGCAGCCAATGATACCTTAGTAAAACAAGGAAAGCCAAAAGCAGAAGTATTTTTTGGTGAAGATTCATGGAAGAAAGTAACAGCACTTAAAAATGTAGATTTAGTATATATCGTTACCGACTGGAAACACCACGCCAATATTGCTGTACAGGCCATGAAGGACGGAAAGCATGTTGCTGTTGAGGTTCCGGGAGCGTTGACAATGGACGAAATTTGGGACATTATCAATACTTCCGAAAAAACGCGTAAACATTGTATGATGCTTGAAAACTGTGTGTATGATTTCTTCGAATTAACAACTCTAAATATGGCACAGCAAGGTTTGTTTGGAGAAATTCTTCATGCCGAAGGTTCTTACATTCACGGATTGCAGCCGTATTGGGGAAATTACTGGAACAACTGGCGTATGGATTACAATCGCAAACACAGAGGCGATGTATATCCTACACACGGAATGGGGCCAGCCTGTCTGGCCTTGAACATTCACCGTGGAGATAAAATGAATTTCTTGGTTTCGATGGATACCAAAGCAGTCGGAAACCCAGCCTTTATCAAAGAAAAAACAGGAGAGGTAGTTACTGATTTCAGAAACGGAGATCACACGATGACAATGATTCGTACCGAAAAAGGAAAAACAATTCAGATTCAGCACGATGTTACAAGTCCAAGACCTTATAGCCGAATGTATCAGGTGTCCGGTACCAAAGGATTTGCCAATAAATACCCGGTTGAAGGTTACGCAATAGATGCAAAAGAAGCAGGAGGAGAGATTTCTAAAAATTATCAAAACCTGAATGCTGAAGAATTTGTATCCGAAGAGGTAAAAAAGATTTTGATGGAAAAGTATAAAAACCCAATTGTAAAAGATATTGAAGAAATGGCTAAAAAAGTAGGCGGTCACGGCGGTATGGATTTTATTATGGATTACCGTATGTTTTATTGCCTGCAAAAAGGACTTCCTCTGGATATGGATGTTTATGACTTAGCCGAATGGTCTTGTTTAAGTCCGTTAACCGAAATCTCTTTAGATAATAATTCGGCTCCGGTTGAAATACCAGATTTCACGAGAGGCGGATGGCAGAAATTAAACACAGTTGAGTTTTCAAAATAAGAAAATTGGTTTATATAAGTAATGTTTATTTGGTTGTTAAATTTAAAGCTCCTGTTAACTTAGCAGGAGCTTTTTTATGTTTAAAGGATTTTAAAATGAAGCGGATTTAAATCTTTAATAGAATTTATATTTCACCCCGCAAGGGTTTCTTCGAAATTGAGAATTATAGATAATTAGGTATTAAGCTCGGTATGTGAGGAGGTAAGCATGGTATCTGAGAAAGTAAGCATGGTATGTGAGGATGTAAGCACGGTATGCGGGAATGTAAGCGTGGTATCTGAGAATGTAAGTTCAGTATCTGAGGATTTAACCATGGTATTTGAGAATGTAAGCATGGTATCTGAGAATGTAAGCTCAGTATTTGAGGATTTAACCATGGTATGTGAGAATGTAAGCATGGTATGTGAGGATGTAAGCATGGTATCTGAGAATGTAAGCATGGTATATGAGGAAGTTAGCTAGGTATCTGAGGATGTAAGCATGGTATGCGAAGAAGTAAGCTCGGTATCTGGGAAGTCCCCATCCAGTAAAACCCCAGCGGGGTGACATGTTTATAGAAAAAATTAAATGTTCAACGTATTAAAACCCCAGCGGGGTGACCTGTTTATAGCAAGAATCAAATATTCATGTAGTAGTAAAACCCCTTCGGGGTGACCTGTTTATAGAAAAAATCAAATGTTCAACGTAGTAAAACCCCAGCGTGGTGACATGTTTATAGAAAAAATCAAATGTTCAATGTAGTAAAACCCCATCGGGGTGACCTGTTTATAGCTTCTGAAAATGTCCTTTTATAAATAATCTTCCCTATCAAAGTTTCAATTCTTACTATATAAACCCAGTACCGAACTCAAATCTAAGAGATGAATTTGCTGCCGAACATTCAAAACAGGTTTTCGAACCAAAGCCTCATTGGTTAAATAATAATGCAAACCATCTTGCGTAGTAATTCCTTCTATTTGATGAAAAGAAAGCCTTAAATTGATTTTACGTTTATTGCCCGATAAAAAATCATGGTTTTTAAAATCATATAAAAGATATAAAAAAGACTTCCCTACTGTTGAATAGCCGCATAAAACAATTAGTTTTTTAGATTCTAAAAATACGGCACCAGTTACCAGTCCTTTAGTATCAAGTGTTTCTTTGAATGTTGCAATATGATTTCCGGGTTGATTGGCAATGCTGTAAATAGTGGTTTTAGAAGATTTCCATTCTTTGGTAAACAAATAAATACTGTCTTTTGAAACAATAAAAGCTTCACAATCAAAATTAGTAGTGTTTGGCGTATGTTTAGAAAAATCAGTTTGGTTGGAATAAGTAAATGAAATATTTTCTATTATTGGATTTCCCTCTAAGAATGATTTTTTTTCAATTTTAAGAATGTTCAGATTGGTTCTGTTTCCGGAAGCATTGTTGCCAAAATCACCTATATATAAGTGAGTGCTGTCTTGCGAAATTTCTTCCCAGTCGTGATTGACGGCTTTATGCAAAATAATTCTCTTCTTAATTTTTCCTAAGGTATCAATACCGTAAATCGTTTTGTCATGGTCGTCATTGTGCGTCCAGAGTAAACCATCAAAAGCAATAAGCCCCGAAGTTTCTTTTATAGAATCACTTAATTGAGCTGTAAATTCAGGTTTTATTTTAAAATTTTCATACAAACAGCTTCCATCATTACTAGTAGCATCTGGATTGAAATTTTTCGAAAGCGAATCGGTACAGCCAGAAATCTGCGCGTAGCTGGAAAGAATACCTAAAAAGTAACATAAAAATATTCTTATCATAATTGGTTGAAAATCCATTAGATCAAAAGTAAAGTTTTATTTCTGAAAAAAGTTTTAGCATTTTTTAATATTCTTTGATTTCTCATGGTTTATTTTATATTTGTGATTCCCAATACCCCAATATTTTATGAAAATTAAAGAGAATTTATACAGTCAAAGGATTATTTCTATAGACGCTTTACGCGGAATTACCATTTTTGTAATGATTTTTGTAAATGAACTCGCCAGCGTTGCCAATGTACCGCAATGGATGAAACACATGCCCGCTGATGCGGATGCGATGACTTTTGTTGATTTGGTTTTTCCTGCCTTTTTGTTTATTGTAGGAATGTCTGTTCCCTTCGCATTTAATACGAGATTACTAAAAGGCGACAGTACCAAAACGATTTGGACACATACCCTGAAACGTGCCTTGGCTTTAATCATCATAGGAGTTTATATGGTCAATGCGGAGTATGGTTATGATGCCTCAAAAATGCTGATTGCGCCTGCGTTCTGGGGACTTCTGGCCTACATAATGCCAATCCCGATTTGGAATAAATACGCTAAAGATTTTCCGTTATGGATTAAAAATGTTTTGCAGTATGGCGGAATGTTAGTTTTAGTAGTATTGTATTTTTTATACGTCCAGGAAGAAACCGGCGAAATAGGAATGACACCAAAATGGTGGGGAATTCTGGGTTTGATTGGTTGGGCATATCTTTTTACAGTAGTGTATTATTGGCTTGTGGGAGGCAATTTATGGGCGATGATTACTTTCTTAGGCGTTTGTGTTGCGGCCAATTCTTTAAATTTAACCGAAGGAACTTTTGTCCAGCAAACTTCCTGGCTTAGTTTTATCGCCGGACATTTTACGCATGCTTCTTTAGTAACAGCGGGCATCATCATTTCGTTATTGTTTTTTGACCGAAAAATTCCGATAAAAATCAATTGGCCGGTGATAGGTTTTGCAATACTCTTTTTTGTTACGGGTTATTTACTGCGTCCGTATTTCGGAATTTCAAAAATAAAAGGAACACCATCCTGGACTATGTTTTCGGCAGGAATTTGCACAGTACTATTCTATTTCCTTTTTTGGTTAATGGAAATTAAAAAGCAAACAAAATGGAGCGATTTTTTCATGCCGGCTGCAGCAAATCCTTTGTTGATCTATATTTTGCCGGGTATTATTTATTATTTCAATGCCGCCTTTAATCTTCATATCATTCCGGATTATTTCCGTGAAGGAGTTCCCGGAATTATTTGGTGCCTGATCTTCTCAACGATTATGTTATTGGTAATGAAAATTTTCAATAAATATAAAATTCAACTGCATCTATAAAAAAAGTTTCAGGTTTCAGGTTTTGTAGCAACCTGAAACCTGAAACAAAAAAACTTTATCGTATGCGCTTAAACGCTATCGTACCTTCTCTTTGTTTGTTGTCTTTAAAAGTACCTTCCAGAGTATTACCATCTGCTGATAAGGTCAAAGTGTGCGTGCCCTGAGTGGCCCAACCTTCAATGGGCAGCGTCACGTCAACAGTGTAAATAATAGTGTTTCCGGTTCTTTTTCCCGTTCCGCTTTCTACAAATTTCTGGCCTTTCCATTCGAGATAATGCGAGAAAATGACTTTTCCGTTTTGTTCCGAAATAATCGCAACAGCATGTTGAACTCCTGAATTTATATCTTCCCAGACACCATTGATATCGATTGGTTTTGCGTCTGATTTTATTTGGCTATAGCCGAAATTTAAATTTAAAAGAAAGAGCAGTACTAAAAAGTTGGTTTTCATAAGTATTTTAATTTTGAATTATAACAGATTTTATTTCTAATAAAGCGCCTGGGACAGGATGATAATTCACAAAATTGAATTTACAGAGATTGTGCTTATTGAGGAGTTTTCCGTTGGGTAATCCGTCTTGCTTAAAATCTGTCCAGTGTAATTTTATCGTCCTAAATTTATCAGGAGAAGCTTGCAAATCAACTCTTGGGTGAGAGCCTCCGTGAACACATCCGTTTCCTTCTTCATTTCCTTCGCGGGCCTGCAATTTAATTTCATGGGAAGATTTATAAGTAAGCAGTACAAAATCGGAAGCAGCAGGTAAATCGGTAGGAGGACCGTCATTGGTGTCGGATGGTGTAATCATGACATTCAGTTCAATTTCGCCTTTCGGATTATCATTCGCAGTTACCCGAATTATACCTTCTTCCTGACGAATGGAATTGATTGTTTCCTGGCTTTCGTTTACCGGCCCAGCGATGAACCAAGTGTTCGTAGCCACCAGATTTTGACTGGTATTATTGGTAAAACCCGAAAGAATAAAACAGCTGATAATGGAGAGAAATAGTATTTTGTTTTTCATGAAATTGATTTCTTTTATCCAAATCAAATATAACTTTTAAAATTTTCAACAGAACCTAAATTTTTATTATTGAAGAAATTAGCTTCTTTTCTAAATATAATTTTAAATTTGTAAGAAACCATTTCTGTAAATTATTTTGATGCGTAACATTCGGATAAAATATATAATAGTTTTCTTGCTCTTGCACTCTTTTTGTTATGCGCAACAAGATAGTCTTGCCAGCGGAAAAAAAGATATTCTGGATGTTTACTACAAAGTTTTTCATAAAAATGATTCCACGAAAGTGAATAAAGACAAAAAAGTAGCTTTTTCACTATTACCCGTTCCAACGGATGCAAATTCGAATTCGGGATTAGTCATTTCTTTTCTGACAACTTTTTATTTGGGCGATGATTACGAAACAACCAAAATGTCTCAGGTTTCTTTTGCACCTTACTTTAGCTTTTCAAATCAATATGTTTTTCCGCTTCAGGCCTATATTTACACAAAAGAGAACAAATGGAACTTCATCAGCGATTATCGATATTTGATTTACCCACAGCTTACGTATGGCTTAGGAACAAATAATACCGAGAAAGAAATGTCGAATCTGGATTACCAGCAATGGCGTTTTTACCAGTTTGCGACCCGAAAAGTAGTGGGTGATTTTAGACTAGGATTGGGTTTGTTGCTGGATAATTACCAAAACATTTCCGAAGAGTCTTTTATTGATCAGGAAACAGATTATTCGAAATATATGAAAGGAGATTTTAGTGATGAAACTTCTTTAGGATTTGCTTTTCAAGGTTTATACGATTCCCGAAAAAACAATGTCAATCCAGAGCAGGGAATGTATATCGAAGCCGATTATCGGCTAAACACCAGTGGAGTAGAAGACAGGAAGTGGAGATCTATTTATTTCGATGCCCGAAAATATCATTCCTTTAGCAAAAACAAACATCGGGTTTTGGCTTCCAGAGCTTTTTACTGGTCAACATTTGGAGGAAAACCGCATTATCTGGATTTACCGAGTATTGGCTGGGACAGAGAAGGAAGAACAGGACGAGGTTTTACCAAAAACAGGTATCGCAGCAATGCGCTGCTTTACTTTGAAACTGAATACCGGACAGATATTACCAAAAATGGTTTTTTGGGCGCTGTATTTTTTACCAATATTTCATCGGTTTCGAAATTGGATACCTATCAATTTACCAAATGGAACCCGGCAGTTGGAACCGGATTGCGTATCAAATGGAACAAATTTAACAGCAGTAATTTGGCTTTGGATTTTGGTGTAAGCAAAAACGACTGGTCATTACGTTTGGGTTTGGCCGAAAATTTCTAACTTTCGCAAAAATCAACAGTTTACTTTTTCATGCAATTATCCGTAATTATCCTCAATTATAATGTGCGTTACTTTTTGGAACTCTGTGTATTGAGTGTTCAGGAAGCAATTATTTCGCTTGATGCGGAAATTATTGTAGTCGATAATAATTCGGATGATGAGAGTGTTCTGATGATGCAAAAACGCTTTCCAGACGTAAAACTCATTCAGAACAAAGATAATTTTGGTTTCCCAAAAGGCAATAATATAGGTGTAGCGCAAGCTAAAGGAAAATATATTTGCATTCTAAATCCCGATACCGTAGTTGCCGAAGATACGTTTACTAAAGTTTTGGCTTTCGCCGAAGAAAAACAAAATCTCGGAATTGTGGGTTGCAAACTGATTGACGGAACCGGAAACTTTCTGCCTGAGAGCAAACGTGGTATTCCGACACCCTGGGTAGCTTTTACAAAGATTTTCGGATTATATAAAATTTTTCCAAAATCAAAAATTTTCAATCAGTATTATGCACTGCATTTAGGCGAGAACGAAACCGGCAAAGTTGCTATTCTTGTAGGCGCTTTTATGCTGATGAAACGTGATTTATATCTGGATTTAAAGGGTTTTGACGAAGAATGTTTTATGTATGCCGATGATATCGATTTGTCGTATCGCGCGTTACTGAATAAAAAATCAAATTATTACTTTCATGCCACAACCGTCATACATTATAAAGGAGAAAGCACTGTAAAGGATGAGAAATACATGAAACGTTTTCAGGAAGCAATGAATTTCTTTTATCAGAAACATTTCAGGAAATCATGGTTTTTTAGTTTCTTTATCCAAATCGGAATTGTATTTTTTTCAATAGTAAAAATGTTTCAGGGAAAAGAGAGGTTCAAAACACCTCCGGAATGTTATTTTTTTTACTCATCGAATGACGAAATGTTAAAAAAAATGTCTTCGGTATTCAAAAATAAAGCCTCTTTTATAGAATTCAACAAAGAAAAAATGGTAAATTCGTCCTCGATTTTTAAGGGTAAAAGGACAGAGATTATTTTGGATAATCAGTATGTTTCATTCAAAAATTGTATCAAAATCATAGAAACTCTTAAAGATAAGAGCATTACTTTTAAAATTTTCCCCAAAAATGCAAATTTTATTATTGGAAGCGATTCGCGAAATGACAGGGGGCAAATTATAAAAATCGAGTAAAAAATTATATTAAATGTAATTTATATTTAAAATATTCAGTAATTTCGCAATCTGAAAATCAAAATCACCTTTTAGGTTAACAATATGGCAAGATTTGAATTAAAACTTCCTAAAATGGGAGAAAGTGTCGCTGAAGCAACTATTACCAACTGGTTAAAAGAAGTAGGAGACAGAATTGAAGCTGATGAAGCAGTACTTGAAATTGCAACTGATAAGGTTGACAGTGAGGTGCCAAGCGAAGTGTCAGGTGTTTTAGTTGAACAATTGTTTGGCAAAGACGATTTGGTTCAGGTAGGACAGACGATTGCAATTATTGAAACGGAAGGCGATGCCCCGGCTGCAACTGTAGCTGAAGAAGTGGCTGTTCCTGCTGAGGTTGCTGAAATAGAAAAAACAATCGAAGCAGCTACTGAAGCTGTTGCGGCTCCTCAGGATTATTCAGGTTCAGATAAATTCTTTTCTCCATTGGTAAAAAATATTGCGAAAGAAGAAGGCGTTTCTATTACTGAGTTAGAAAATATTTCTGGTTCAGGAAAAGACGGACGTGTTACTAAAGAAGATATTTTAAAATATATAGAAGATCGTAAGTCAGGTAGTGTAGCAGCTCCTAAAACGGAAGCTGTAGCTCCTAAAACTGAAATTGTGGCTCCAAAAGCTGCAGAACCAGTAGTACAAAAAAGCCAGCAGGCAGCGCCAGTTTCTGTAAACGGAGGTGATGAAATCATCGAAATGGACAGAATGCGTAAACTGATTTCAGGTTACATGGTGGCTTCTGTGCAGACATCGGCACACGTGCAGTCTTTCATCGAAGTTGACGTTACCAATATCGTAAAATGGAGAGATAAAGTAAAAGTAGCTTTCGAAAAAAGAGAAGGCGAGAAACTGACTTTTACACCAATTATGATGGAAGCGGTTGCAAAAGCACTGAAAGATTTCCCTGGGATGAATATCTCTGTTGATGGCGATTATATCATCAAAAAGAAAAATATAAACTTAGGTATGGCGGCAGCTTTACCAAACGGAAATTTAATTGTTCCGGTTATCAAAAATGCAGATCAGTTGAATTTGGTTGGAATGGCAAAAGCGGTAAACGATCTTGGTGGTCGTGCAAAAGCCGGAAAACTAAAACCGGATGATACGCAGGGAGGAACTTATACGGTTACGAATGTGGGTACTTTTGGAAGTGTTTTCGGAACGCCAATTATCAATCAGCCACAAGTAGGAATTCTGGCTTTGGGTGCTATTCGTAAAGTGCCTGCGGTTATCGAAACTCCGGAAGGTGATTTTATCGGAATCCGTCAAAAAATGTTCCTTTCGCACTCTTATGATCACAGGGTTGTTGATGGTGCATTAGGAGGAAGTTTTGTAAAACGTGTAGCAGAATATCTGGAAGCTTTTGATGTAGAAAGAGATTTTTAAAATAATACAGATAAGTTCAAAGCCCGATAAATTTTAGGAATTTATCGGGCTTTTTGTTTTGTAAGAAAATATATTTAAAATTTAATTTGGATGTATCGTAGTATTGTTTTTAAGTTCTTGAATTTAAAAATTCAACATGCTTTTAACCAAAAAAAGAGAATAAAATAAGGGAAATTCGGCTTTAAAAATTACATTTGTAATCTTATAAAATAAAAAAATGGAACTGAAACTCAACAAACCAATTTGCTTTTTTGATCTTGAAACAACCGGAATTGACATCGGAAAAGATCGAATTGTAGAAATTTCGATATTCAAAGTTTTTCCAAACGGAAATAAAGAAAGTAAAACCTGGTTAGTGAATCCTACGATTCCAATTCCGCCCCAAACAACAGCTGTGCATGGTATAACTGATGAAAAAGTGGCCAATGAGCCTACTTTTAATGAGCTGGCACCACAGGTCTATAATATGATTAAGGATAGTGATTTGGGAGGTTTTAATTCAGATCGTTTTGATATTCCGTTGTTGGCAGAAGAATTGCTTCGTGCCGGAGTAGATTTTGATATGAAAAACAAAGTTTCAGTAGATGTGCAGACTATTTTTCATAAAATGGAAGAGCGTACCTTAAGTGCGGCCCTGAAATTTTATTGCGGAAAAAATTTAGAGAATGCCCATTCTGCAGAAGCCGATACTATGGCAACTTACGAAATTCTTAAAGCGCAATTAGACCGTTATCCGGAACTTGTAAACGATATGAAATCATTATCAGAATTTACAACCCGCAAAAAAATAGCCGATTTTGCCGGAATGATTGCATTTGATAAAGACAACGAAGAGATTTTTACTTTCGGAAAACACAAAGGTGCCAAAGTAGATAAAGTACTCGAAACAGAGCCGGGTTATTTCAGCTGGATTCAAAACGCTGACTTTCCTTTGTACACAAAGAAAGTTCTGACAGCTATTAAATTAAGAAAATTAAATACAAAATAAGGCACTAAGTTACTAAGGTTCTAAGATGCTAAGTTTTTTTATAGTTTCTCAGAACCTTAGAATCTTAACAACTCATAAAAAGAATGAAAATAATCTGTATCGGTAGAAACTATACCAATCACATTGCAGAACTTAAAAACGAGCGTCCGGAAGAACCTGTCGTTTTTATGAAACCGGATTCGGCTGTATTGTTAAAGCAGCATCCGTTTGTAATACCCGAATTTTCTGAGGAGATTCATCACGAAATAGAGATAATTGTTAAAATAAACAAAGTAGGAAAGTATATCGAACCCAAGTTTGCACACAAATACTATGATGAGATAAGTGTGGGTATCGACTTTACCGCCAGAGATTTACAAGATAAATTAAAAAGTAAAGGCTTGCCATGGGAGAAAGCAAAAGCGTTTGACGGTTCTGCTGTCATTGGAGATTTTTTGCCTAAAACCGATTTTGTTTCGATGGAAAATCTTACATTTGAGTTAACAAACAATTCAGTGCCCGTTCAGAAAGGCGATACCAGCCTGATGTTATGGAAAATTGATGAGCTGATTTCGTATGTATCACAATTCTTTACACTCAAAATTGGCGATATTATTTTTACAGGAACCCCGGAAGGAGTGGCTGCTGTAAAACCAAATGATGTTTTAGAAGGCTTTTTAGAAAACAAAAAATTATTTAGAATACAAGTAAAATAATGGCTTTAAAATACAACCTTTCGAAAGTATATGCGCTTTCAGATAATGATCCTGAATTTGTAAACGAAATTTTAAAACTATTCGTTACAGAAGTTCCTGAGGATTTAAAACAAATCAGAGAAGGGATCAGAAAAAAAGACCATAAATATGCCTATTCTTATGCGCATAAAATAAAACCTACGCTAGATTTAATGGGGTTAAATGTTGCCTTTGAGGAAATTCTTCAGGTAGAAGCCTGGACCAAAGCCGAAGGCAAGAAAAAAGAAATCATCGAGACTTTTAGAAGCATCCGCACACAGGTTAAAGAAGCGGTCAAAGAAATCAAAAAAGATTTTGACGTGTAGTATTTGGGCGTGACCTGAGTTTTGCCTGAAGAAAAATCAGGCAAAACTCAGGTCGGGTCTTCCGCTGTATTCCCGATTAACAAAAACTACGGCAAAAAAGCCTTGTTTTTCTAAATCGGGAGATGCCGCTTCACCCCCTCACGCAATTCGCTGCGATAAACTTCTTTTTAAATAATAACGCAAGTAGTTAGAAAAACATACTAATATGAAAGCAACTATAGTCACCATAGGAGATGAAATATTAATCGGTCAGATTGTAGATACCAATTCCGGTTTTATTGCCAAATCATTAGATAGAATTGGAGTAGAAGTAACCGAAATGATTTCGATTAGCGACGAAAAAAATCATATCCTCGATACGTTTGCCAAACTGCAAAACAAGGTTGATGTAGTAATTGTTACAGGAGGTTTGGGGCCTACAAAAGATGATGTTACCAAAAAAACATTTTGTGATTATTTTAATGATGAACTGGTAGTCAATCCTGAAGTTTTGGCGCACGTAACACAATTAATAGAAGGTTTTTACAAACGTCCTATTTCACAAATAAACAAAGATCAGGCTTTAGTTCCGTCAACCTGTACTATTCTTCATAATCAGGTAGGAACAGCGCCGGGAATGTGGATGAAAAAAGAAAATACAGTTTTTATTTCGCTTCCGGGAGTACCTTATGAAATGAAATATTTAGTCGAAAACGAAATAATCCCTAAAATTGTTCGCGAATACAAACGTCCTTATATCATTCATAAAACCATTTTAACGTACGGGCAGGGCGAAAGTATGGTTGCTGAACGTATTGAAAATTGGGAGAACAATCTGCCGGAATTTATCAAATTAGCCTATTTGCCAAATCCGGGAAGAGTGCGTTTGCGTTTATCAGCACGCGGAACAGATAAAGAATTTTTAGAGTCGGCTCTCGAAGAAAATATCAAATCATTAGCGGCAATAATTGGCGATATTATAGTAGGTTATGAAGAAGATGAGACTATCGAAAGTGTTGTCGGAAAGATTCTAACCAGACAAAATAAAACGCTTTCTACCGCCGAAAGTTTTACGGGAGGAAAAGTTGGATATGCTTTATCGGCTATTCCAGGGTCCTCAAAGTATTATAAAGGCACTATTGTTTCATACGCAACAGAGGCTAAAGTTAATGTTCTCGGTATCTCGCAGGATCTGATAGACAAACATTCAGTGGTAAGTGCTGAGGTTGCCTCGGCTATGGCTTTGAAAGTGAAAGAGATACTCAAAACCGACTATGCAATTGCCACAACAGGCAACGCCGGACCAACAAAAGGAGACTCAAATGCTGAAATTGGAACGGTTTTTCTTGCAATTGCAACACCAAATGATATAATTGTGGAAGAATTTAACTTTGGTCAACCACGTGAAAAAGTGATAGATAGAGCCACGATTAAGAGTTTAGAAATATTGCAGAAAGAAATTTTAAAAAATGTGCAATAATTTTTTGCTACAATGGTTTATTTTTCTTTTCTTTGCACCCTGATTTTGAATAACGATAAAAGATAAGTATAATGTCAAGAGTTTGTGACCTTACAGGTAAAAGAGCGATGGTAGGAAATAACGTTTCTCACGCTATGAACAAAACTAAGAGAAAATTTTCTGTAAACTTAGTTAAAAAGCGTTTTTATCTTCCAGAAGAAGATAGATGGATTACTCTTAGAGTAGCAGCATCTACGATAAAAACAATTAATAAAAATGGAATTTCTGCTGTTTTGAAAAAAGCGCAGTCAGAAGGATTTATAAAATAATCTTTTCCTAAATAAATATATAGCAAGATGGCAAAGAAAGGTAATAGAATCCAAGTAATTTTAGAATGTACTGAGCACAAGACTACTGGTGTTGCAGGAACTTCTAGATATATCACGACTAAGAACAAAAAAAATACTCCAGACAGATTAGAGATTAAAAAATTTAATCCAATCTTGAAAAGAGTAACTGTTCACAAAGAAATTAAGTAATAATTAGAGGTTTGATAAAATCTCAAATGGTAACATTTGTATTTTATTAATTTCAATAACATTTGAATCATGGCAAAGAAAACCGTAGCATCGTTACAAACAGCTTCTAAGAGATTATCAAAAGCCATCAAAATGGTGAAATCTCCAAAAACTGGTGCATATACATTCGTAGAATCTATTATGGCTCCTGAAGAAGTTGATACTTTCTTGAAAAAGAAATAATAACAATCATAGCATATAGAAAAGCTACTTTCATCTCGAAAGTAGCTTTTTTATTTTTATATTTGTCTAAAATTTAGTGATGCCTCAATTTAGTGTCTTTAAGTTTTCAGATTTCGTTGATTTATAATCTAAGAAGTCTAACAATCTAATAATCTACAAAAAAAATGAGTTTTTTTAAAAAATTATTCTCTACTGATAAAAAAGAGACTTTAGACAAAGGTCTCGAAAAATCAAAAACTACTTTTTTCTCGAAGTTAAGTAAGGCAGTTGCCGGAAAATCTAAAGTCGATGACGATGTTTTAGATAATCTGGAAGAAATCCTTGTAGCTTCAGACGTTGGAGTAGATACTACTTTGAAAATTATTAAAAGAATAGAAAAGCGTGTTGCCGAAGATAAATATTTAGGAACCGAAGAACTAAACCAGATTCTTCGTGACGAAATAGGCGCTTTATTATCTGAAACCAATAGAGGTGAAGCTACCGAATTTGATATTCCGAAAGACAAAAAACCGTATGTTTTGATGGTTGTGGGTGTAAATGGTGTGGGTAAAACGACAACCATTGGTAAACTCGCGTATCAGTTTAAGAAAGCGGGTTACAAAGTAGTGCTGGGTGCTGCCGATACGTTTCGTGCTGCTGCCATCGATCAGTTACAAGTTTGGGCAGACAGAGTAGAGGTGCCAATCGTAAGACAAAATATGGGTAGTGATCCTGCTTCTGTAGCTTTTGATACCTTGCAATCTGCAGTAGCTCAAAATGCAGATATTGTAATTATTGATACTGCCGGACGTTTACATAACAAAATCAATTTGATGAACGAGCTTACTAAGGTAAAACGTGTAATGCAAAAAGTCGTTGCCGATGCGCCTCACGATGTTCTTTTGGTTTTGGATGGTTCTACGGGCCAGAATGCTTTTGAGCAAGCCAAACAATTTACTGCCGCGACAGAGGTTACTTCACTTGCGGTTACTAAACTTGACGGTACTGCTAAAGGTGGTGTAGTAATAGGTATTTCAGATCAGTTCCAGATTCCTGTAAAATACATTGGTATTGGTGAAGGAATTGAAGATTTGCAGGTCTTTAATAAATATGAATTCGTAGATAGTTTCTTTAAATAATAGTCAGAATGAGTTTTTCTTCTTTAAAAAATATATCATCACTTACTTTTTATTTTGTGAGTGTAGTTTGTTTCGTTTTAGCAAATGTTTTAAAAGATAAAAGTTTGTCTTTTTATTATATTTTATTGATCTTGGGTATCGTTTTTTTCTTTGCAGGAATGCTGAAAAGATTGCGATCAAAATAATTATTTTCCTTTGAAATAGGCTACAAATGTTCCGTTCCTACGGAACTTTTTTGCATATTCGATTATTACCAACGGATTGAAATCCGTTGCTACAAAATAATACGTTCCTACGGAACTTAGTTTTAAAAGAGCCGTAGGCTCGATAGATATTGTAGGGACGGATTTTAATCCGTTTACATAAATGAATCCGCGTACAAGAAAGAGCCTTAGGCTCGGTCAATATAAACTTGTCTGATTATGAAATATTATTTTCTTGTTTTACTTTTTAGCTTCATTTCCTGTACAAATTCAAAGAAGGAGAATAAGGAAGAAATTCAAATTAATAATCAAAAAGTAATTGTTATCCAGCCTTTGGGTGATTTTAAAACAAGTCAATCCAAAGAAATTTTTAATCAAATCAAGGCAATTAACTCCGTTGTTGTTTTAAGACAAAATATTCCTTTTCCCGAAAACTCGTTTTACAAACCCAGAAATAGATTTCGTGCGGACAGTATCATTAAAAACCTAAAAAATAATATTGGTAAAGATTCTGTTATTGTGGGATTGTCGAACTCAGACATCAGTACAACTAAAAACAAACACAGAGATTGGGGCGTTATGGGATTAGGTTATAATCCTGGGAAAGCTTGTGTGGTTTCGGATTTTCGGTTGTCGAAAGTAAATAAAAAACAACAGTTTTATAAACTGGTTTTGCATGAATTAGGGCATACTGAAGGTTTGCCTCACTGCAAAACAAAAACCTGTCTGATGAGAGATGCCGAAGGCGGCAATCACTTTGACGAGGAAAAAGGTTTCTGTTTGAATTGCAACAACTTTCTGAAAAGTAAAGGGTGGAACTTGCTATAACGTTTTTATTTAAAACCACATAAGAAATATTAGTACATAGAAAAAAATATATTAAATGAACTTATATTTCTTATATGGTGAAATGTTTTCTTCCAAGTGTAAATTAGTTTTACTGATATAAGGCGCTAATTTTCTCCCATAGCGTTTCATCAAAATCGGATAAGGCTAGATTTACGTCATCTGCGGCATCGCCCATCCTGATGATGACCATATTTTTGCTTGGCACAACATATATTTTTTGATCGTTTTTACCCAATGCCATAAACATATCGTTTGGTGCCGTTGGAATAATACTTCCTGGAAGTGTAAGCTGTGATTGTGGCAAATGATAACTTGATTTTCCGTTTAGCCACCATAAATAACCGTATCCTAAATTGATGTTTTGTGAAGTGTTTGTAGCTTCATTAAAATAAGCTTCGTTTAAGATGATTTCGTTATTCCATTTTCCTTTATTGAGCATCAAAAGGCCAAAACGAGCCATACTTCTTGAAGTACTAGTGTAAACGCTATTTACCCCAAGTTGTACCCAGTTTCCGTTCATGCCAATTTTATCTCTTAATTTGGTATTAAAATAGTTTTCCCAAGTTTGTCCACTGGCTTGAGCTACTACGTCCTGTAATTTTACATAGACATTATGATACGCCCATCGGGTTCCTGCATCGGCTTTATAAATAAGGCTTGCGGGATCGACATCGTCTGTACTGTCATCAAGTCCGGAAGTCATGGTAAGTAAATGTTTGCAGGTAATTAGGTTTTCTTTTGCTATTGTTTCGCTTGTCCAGCCTGTGCCAATATATTGCGACACTTTATTGTTGATGCTAATTAGGTTTTCCTGTTGTGCTATTCCGGTTATTGTAGCAGTTAATGTTTTCCCCGCACTTGCCCAATACCAATTGGTGCTTGCGTTGTGACCGTTGAAGTAATTTTCCATTACAATTCGGCCATTGACTAGAATAATAAACGATTTTGAGTTTTTGAGTTCCAGATAATCTAAAAGTGGCTGTACGGCATTCTGGTTCCATTTTAGGTCTGAAATGGATTGTGTTTCCCAGTTTGTTCCGCTTAAAGGAGGAAAATACAGTGTTGGTTCTGGAGTAGGAGTTGGTTCGGTTGAATCTTTACTGCAGGCGGAAAATGCAAACAGTATCAGTAGGATACAAAGATTTTTAGTCATGGTTTTTTGGTTTAGGTTTAGGGTAAGACCAAAAATATGCAAATTAGTTTAAAGGGTTTTGTGATTTTTTATTTCTTTTGAATTTTTATCGATTAACTTTGTAGTTCGCAAATTTTTTCTTTTGAAAACCGGAGCCCTAGCCCTGATGGAAGCGATATCCTTTTTATTTTTTCTTTAAAAATAAAAAGATATAGCGGACAGCAGGAAATAGCTCCTTATAAACAATATTACTTATGAAAAATACTTTTATGATTTTGGTTTTATCGCTTTTGTTTGTGGGTTGCAAACAGGAAATTAAACCGGAAGATATTGCAAAACTGAACGGGTATTGGGAGATTGAAAAGGTGGTTTTTGACAAAGGTGAAGAGAAGGATTACGGGATGAATGAGAGTTTTGATTATTTTGAAATCAAGAATAATAAAGGATTCAGAAAGAAAGTTATGCCACAGTTTGACGGGACTTTTTTGACCAGTGATTCTTTCGAGAATGTGTCGGTACGTTTTGCAGATGAAAAAGCTTTTCTGGATTATAAAACGGCTTACGCAAAATGGAGTGAGGAACTGATTTCGATTTCGGATGAAGAACTGGTGGTTAAAAACGCAGAGAATAAAGAATATCATTATAAAAAGGCAGCGCCTGTAAATTTAACAAAAGATGGCGAAAAGACTAAATAATCAAAGTTCGATTGGAGATGTTTTGCAACAGATTATTCAGGTGAATAAACTGCAGCCCGGTATGGACCAAATTGATGTAAAGGAAGCCTGGCGTCAATTGATGGGGAACGGTGTGAATACTTATACTAAAAATGTGGTACTGAAAGGAAGCACATTGTATGTAGAACTTGGTTCGGCAGTTTTGAGAGAAGAATTGAGTCACGGAAAATATAAAATAGTCAAAATGATTAACGAAGAATTAGGACGTGAAGTGGTGAAGGAAGTGGTTTTACGCTAGTTTTAGATTTTAGATTTTACTGCATAAAAAAATCCATTCGTCTCGACGAATGGATTTTTTTGTTTTGAATGTTGAGCTCAGAATCTAAAATCTGAATGCTATAATCATAAATTATTAAAACTGCTCTCTACCAGCAAAGTGAAATGCACCTTCGATAGCAGCATTTTCGTCGCTATCAGAACCGTGTACTGCATTTTCTCCGATAGAAGTTGCGTATGCTTTACGGATAGTTCCTTCAGCAGCTTCAGCTGGATTTGTAGCTCCAATTAAAGTTCTGAAATCTTCTACTGCGTTGTCTTTTTCTAAAATAGCAGCAACAATTGGTCCGCGTGACATAAATTCAACTAACTCTCCGTAGAAAGGTCTAGCAGCGTGAACAGCATAAAATGCCTGAGCATCAGCTACAGTTAATTGCGTTAATTTTAAGGATACGATTTTGAAACCTCCGTTTGTAATCATTGCTAAGATATTCCCGATGTGTCCGTTTGCTACAGCATCTGGCTTAATCATTGTAAAAGTTCTATTTGTTGCCATTTTCTTGCGAATTTTAAATTTTGTGCAAAAGTAGACTTTTTTTATGAATTGATTTTAATTAATTCATAATTTAAGCATTTTATAATGATGTTTTGATAAAGAAAATTTTGTGAGATATATTTGTAGAGACGCACTGCAGTGCGTCTCTACGTATTTTAAATATTAAACTTTAAAAATCTGTTTGTTTTTATAGAAAATCCATAAAATAAAAGACCAAATTGCAACATATACTAACGCTCCGGCCAGCGAAGCCGTCATTGGGTTGCTGAAAAAAGGCGCAATCCCAAAACGGTATAAATAATCTAAAAGATTCGTTTGTTGTGCAGGATTATTAGGATCGGTTACCGGAATCATTACTAATGATTGCGGAATTATTTGTGATGCAAAAAATACAATCATTGGGTTTACGCCCCAGATAAGGAATAATTTGAATCCTTTTTTGTAATTCGCAATGTCAATAATGTAATATAAAAAAGCGAGACAGGTAGTGGCTAACCCTGTTGTATATAATACATAACTGCTTGTCCAGAGTGATTTGTTTATAGGGAAAGCAAAATTCCATAGCAAACCTCCAATAATCAGGGCTATACCCGTAATGGCCATTTTTTTGACAATTTCTGTTTTAGAAATCTGAAGTTGTAAAATCTGACCAATCAATAAACCGATAATTCCGTTTACAATTGATGGCAGCGTGCTCAAAATTCCTTCCGGATCCCAGGTTATGGTGCCACTGTACATGTGACCTTTAAGTAAAAGACTATCAAGCCAGGAAGCAAAATTTGTTGCTTTGCCCAAATTTGCTTCTCCAATTCCTGGTACAGGCAGTAAGGTCATAACTGCCCAATAACCTAATAAAATTGCAGCTCCGGTAATAATTTGTGTTTTTTTCGTTGTTTTTAAATACAAAAGGGAAACTACAAAATAGACAATAGCAATTCGTTGTAAAACTCCCGGTAATCGCACATCCTGATACGCTTCTATTCCGCTATACGCTAAAATTAGATAAATGAATAAAATGGAAAACGCCAGAATGTTTTTTATTTTCGAGCTGAAATTGCCCATTAAAGCATATCCTACTGCAACAGTAATTACTAAACGGCCTATTAGAAGCGGCACTCCTTCAAGACCAAATAACTGTATTTTACTAAAAAAGTTAAAGAAAATCCCTAAGCATAACATGCGTAAAGAACGAACTAAGATTTTATTGAAAGTAGTGCTGTCATACCTTTTCTCAGGCATAGCTAGGGGTACAGCAACTCCCATGATAAAGATAAAAAACGGAAAAACCAGATCGGTTGGGGTACAGCCATGCCAGTCAGCATGTAATAATGGTGGGTAAACATTGCCCCAGTCGCCCGGATTGTTTACAATTGTCATTAATAAAATAGTCAATCCTCTGAAGACATCTAATGATATCAAGCGCTCTCTAGTCATAATTTTTGGTAAATAGGTTAGTTTTTGTTTTTTTAAAAGGTTACTATTTGGTTTGAGAGGGCATAATTTCAGGAGAGAGTGGTTATTTATTTCTGATGCTTATTCCTTTATTTTTATATTGTAATGATTGAAAAATGGGTTTCTAAGGGCTGTAATTTTTGCATCAAAAGCGGAATTAACTGCTCGCCTTTTTCTAGATAAAATTCCGAAAAATTAGCCTGACGTTCCTGCAAACCCTGGTTAGGGAACAATTCGCACTGCAAATCTACTACACGCTGTAATTCGTCATTCAGTTTTCTTTTTTGTGCTTTTAGTAAACGTTTCTCCAGGTTTTCAAGACCTTTTGTCTGTTTGATTTCCTGTGCTTTTACAGCTCCTGTAAAAGATTTGTCCGTTTGTTGTGCTAACTCAAAAAGATATTGAAATTGTTTTTCTAAAATCTCTTTTTGAGGCGTTAAATCAATTGGGAAATCAGAAATCTTGTGTGTAATCGTATTGATTAAATCGGCTGGTTTAGTAAATAAATCTTTCCAGCTCAAATTTAATTTATCAGCTTTATTGTTTTGTTTTTCAGAAGTCAGCAGCACTGAATTACGAATCAGCAGCATCGGAAATGTAATGTTTACAGCATCAAAAAATGCTTTTAATTCCAGCCAATACGCAATTTCTCCGCCTCCTCCAATATAGCATAAATTAGGTAAAATAATTTCCTGATACAAAGGGCGCATAATTACATTAGGACTGAATTTCTCCGGATTGCTTTCCAATAGCTTTAGAATTTCTTCTTCAGAAAAAGAAATTTTGGTGTTATTGACACTATATTTATTATTTTCAAAAACAATTCGCTCACGCAACTCATCTTCGATATAGAATAAATTGATTTCGCGGGGATTTACCTGAACCGTATAATTTTTAAGCTTTTCGATGGTTTCCTGAACAGCTTTAAAAGAAGTTTGAGACTGCAATTCTTCTTTCATATACGGGATAAATGCTCTTTTTAAATCGGCATCATCCGCATCCAAAATAACCAAACCATGATCTGCGAATAAACTATTGGCTAAAAAACGAGTGGCATCGGCTAATTTTTCGTGTTTTAGATACGCTTCTTCGAATAATGTTTTCAAAACGGCAGCATTAGTGCTAGTGCCTAAGTCTTTTGTGTAAATTTCGAAGAATTCAGCCAAACCTTCGGTAGAAAGTCTTCCAACCGGACCGGTACTGTCTTTGTTCCAGCGGAATTTTTTCCCTTTAAAATTAAAATAATTAATTTCTTCAAAATCATGATCTTCCGTCGCCATCCAGTATATCGGAACAAAATTTTGTGTGGGATATTTTAACTTTAATTCTTTAGTAAGATTAATGGTCGAAATGATTTTATACAAAAAATACAACGGACCGCTAAACAAGTTTAACTGATGTCCGGTGGTAATAGTAAAAGTATTGGGAAGTGCTAAAAGCGCAATATTTTGCGTTGTAGAATCTGATATTTCGATGTTTTGGTATTGCTTATTTAAGACTTCAACCAAAGGGATTCGGTTTGCATTATCGAAATTAGCTTGTTTTTCAATGATTTGCTTTTCAAAGTTCTCCAGAGTTGGAAAATGATTGTATAGTGGTTGTAATTCTGATTTTTGATCTAAATAATCTTGTATCAATTTTGAGAAATATCCTGAGTTTTGGTAGCTGATACAGTCGGTGGGCATAATTTTATATTTATTTTTGATAGCTGTAAATTTAATGAAAATATGTACTTAAATTTTTTTTTAACTAATGCTTAATATTTGATTTTTAATTTTTTGTTTAAAATATTCATAATCAGTATTGTGGTTCTTTTTTTTGGTTTTTGTAATAAAGGATTTTTTTATAAAAAACAATCGCATTCAACCTTGTTTTTTTGTTAAAATTCTGAGAGTAACTTAAAAGTATTGTGCTTAAATGTGAGTTTTTAATAATGAAACTATATTTTTGCAGGCAAATATTTGTTGTGTTAATGAGTTGCTTCATTTTACAACTTTATTTTTAAAAAAAAATATCAAACCAAAATGAAAAACACCTCTACTCAGAAGAACTCTTTGCGACATGTTCTCTTTGGTTCCTTAATTGGCACCACAATAGAATTTTTTGACTTTTATATTTATGCCAATGCAGCTGTATTGGTTTTTCCTCAATTGTTTTTTCCCGGATCCGATCCTACTACTTCAGTAATAGAATCTTTGGCCACTTTTTCGGTTGCTTTTTTTGCCAGACCCATTGGTTCTGCAGTTTTTGGGCATTTTGGAGATAAAATAGGAAGAAAAGCTACTTTGGTAGTGGCGCTATTGACGATGGGAATTTCTACAGTTTGTATCGGGTTGTTGCCTACTTATGCCAGCATCGGAATTTTGGCACCTATATTATTAACACTTTGCCGATTTGGGCAGGGGCTTGGTTTAGGAGGCGAGTGGGGAGGAGCTGTTTTACTGGCAATCGAAAATGCACCGCCTAACAAACGTGCCTGGTACGGAATGTTTCCGCAATTAGGAGCTCCAATTGGGTTGTTGCTTTCTGGTGGAACTTTTTTAGTATTAACAGATTCTATGAGCCCTGAAGATTTTATGAATTATGGCTGGAGAATTCCTTTTATTGCCAGTTCTTTATTGGTTTTAGTTGGTTTTTATATTAGAACAAAAATTACAGAGACCCCTTCATTCGAAAATTCAAAAAAATTACACGAAGAAGTAAAAGTTCCTTTTCTTACCCTTATCAAATCCTATAAAAATCAATTAATTTTTGGCACTTTCGCAGCCATTACTACTTTTTTGGTATTCTATCTGATGACCGTATTTACCTTAAGCTGGGCTAATTCTGATTTAGGTTTTTCTAAAAGAGATGCTTTATTGATACAATTGTTTTCCGTATTGTTTTTTGCTTTTTTCATTCCCGTTTCGGCATTGGTTGCAGATAAAATCGGCCGCAGAAAAATATTAATTATTACTACGGTACTTATTGTATTATTCGGATTTCTATTTGCGTATTTTCTTAATTCAGGAAATCCTGTTTTGGTAACGGCATTTGTCTGTATCGGAATGTCATTGATGGGATTTACTTACGGACCGTTGGGAACATTTTTATCGGAATTATTTCCTACTACTGTTCGTTATTCCGGAGCATCATTAACATTCAATCTCGCAGGAATTCTTGGGGCTGCTTTTGCGCCTGTAATTGCAATTTGGTTTGCAACCCATTACGGAATTGCTTATGTTGGATACTATCTGTCAAGCGCAGCGGTATTAACACTGATTTCATTGCTGGTTATATCAAAGAAGGTACATAAGTTTTAGAAAAAAGGAAATTACTTTAAAAAAAAAGGTAGTACTAATAATAGCACTACCTTTTTTTTACATTGATTCTAAACAAAAAATAACCCCAGTTACAAAGAAGTTTACTTTGTGCTGAGGTTAATGTTTACTTTTAAATATTTTACCTTTTTAATGAAAAATGGGCTCTAAACTCAGCTCCGTTTAATCGCGTCACTACAAACCAATAATCAGAAGCAGGCTCATCTCTGCCAATATAGGTTCCGTCCCAGGCAGTATCAATCGATAATTCTTTGATGAATTTTCCGTAACGGTCAAATATCCTGATCTTGGAGTTTGGTGCCAAATAGGCGAAATTGATGGTCCAGGTATCGTTATAACCGTCATTATTAGGGGTAAAGAATTTTGGATAAGGCAGTTCATCAACATAATTTACGCATTCGACACCGGTAGCTTCAAAAACCTGTACCGTTACGGCCGTTCTCTCGCTTTCGCAATTGTCGATGGTTTGTGAGGCGTAGTAACTAATGTTATTTTGAAGTGGAGTTGCATCAGATAAGTTTGTTCCTCCAGTTTCGTCATTGTACCATTTAATATTTTGCCCAGTGATATTTATGTTGTTTATAGTAGCATTTTGTTGTTCACAGAAAGTCTGGACAGCATCTACTATCGGAGCTTTTGTATCTTGAATTTTTATGGTAATAGCTACTCTTTTGCTTTCGCAGCCGTTAATGGTTTGCGAAGCATAATAGGTAACGCCATTTTCGAGTACAGTAGAGGCTGGAAGAAGCGTTTCCCCTGAAACTGTTTCGTACCACTTAATATTTTCTCCCGTTATTGAAATGTCACTTAGTAATGCATTTTCATCAATACAAAAGGTCTGATTTTTTGAAGCAGCAGGTGATGGTGGGAAATCAGTAAAAGCTATAATAGTTGCTTTTACAGCTTCTGACATACATCCATTTGAATTTTTTATTCTGATGTTATAATCACCTGAGCTTAAAAAATCGGAAACAGCCACTGTGCTCCATGAAAGACCATCGTTAAAACTGTATTCTGATGCCAGAGTTGTAATCGTTATTTTCCCCTTAGAATTAGAACAATCAGGCTGCAGAATAGTTTTTTCCGGTAAGCCTGGATAATCAGTTGGAGCTATTATCTGGATGTTTTTTATATCAGATTCACAGCCTACGGCATTTTTTACTTTTAGCTGATATGTTCCCACTGCTAAATTTCCTGAATTTGGGTTTGTACTCCAGGTTTTTCCATTATCAAAACTATATTGTGTCGCAACGGTTGTAATGGTTATGGAGCCAAATGGATTTGCGCATGTAGTAGGCTGTACCAAAGTTATTTCAGGTGTTTTTGGGGCATCTGGAGGCGTATTGACTATGGCCTCAGTTGCCTCAGAAATACATTCGCTTCCCGACTCTTTTGTTCTTATCCAATAGGTTCCTGGATTTAGCTGTAAAGTTGGATTGGTTCCCCATGTTTTTCCATCATCAAAACTGTATCGATATTTGCTTGAATTTACCGTTACACTTCCTTTTGGATCACATCCAACGGGTTGTTTTATTGTTATTTGAGGAGCTTTAGGAATTGCCACTTGTTTGATGGTAGTCATACAACTAGGTTCGGAAATACAGCCTTCGGAATTTTTGATTCTTAAACAATATTCGGTGTTTTCCTTTAAGTTAGTTGCAGTATTAGAGGTTGTCCAGGTTTTTCCATCATCAAAACTATAAGCTGCTGCTGGTGTCTGGATATTAATTACGATACCATTTACAGTGGCTCCCACACATAAGGGTTGTTCTGAATCATATATATCTATTTTAAAAGTTGAAAAAGCATTGATGCTAACCGAGGCAGGGTCAGAAATACAGCCTTTATCATTTTTAATTCTCACTAAATAAACACCAGGAGAAAAATTATTTTTAGAATTCCCGCTTTGCCATGTCAGTCCATTATCAAAGCTGTATTGTGTAGCAGAAGTTTTTATCGTTATACTTCCTGTAGGAGTCAGACACGTAGGCTGAACTGTTGAAAATGTTGGCGCAGCTATAGTAGTATTCGATTTCAAAACGACATTCGTTGCCTCTGAAGGACAACTCCAATAGGTTTCTTTTATTTTTACTTGGTAAGTGCCAACTTCTAAAGACCCGGAGGTTGAACTGGTTCCCCAGTTTAATCCGTTATCAAAACTATAATATTGTCCATAGGTTGATACGGATATACTCCCATCCTTCGCACCACAGCTTGTAGGAGATGTTGTAGTAACAACAGGTTTAGGAGGAAGTGCAAGTGGCGCATCTAAATAAGCATATTGTACATTTGATTCGCAGCCTTTATCATTTTTTATTTTTATATAATAATAATTAGAGGTCGTGCTTGTATTTGTAAATACAGGGTTTGTAGTCCAGGTATTTCCATTATCAAAACTATACTGATCGGCTTTTGTAGTAATGGTTATAGTTCCTTTTGCCTCACAAGTAGGCTGTGCAACATTATAAAGAGGAATATCTAAAAAATAAGGTTCTAAGTAAGCATATTGACTGTTCGATACACAACCTTTGTTATTTTTTATTAAAATATAATAATAACCGGAAGCTAAATTAGACGCAACTGGATTTGTAGTCCAGGAATATCCATTATCAAAACTGTATTGATCAGCAACAGTTGTAACGGTTATCGTTCCGCCTTTCCCGCAAGTAGGCTGTTCAATTTTAAAAGTGGGATTGTCCAGATAAAAAGGTTCAACAAATACATACTGCGTTGTAGAAATACATCCTAATTTATTTTTAACTACTAAATAGTAATATGTATTTGGAACAGGGTTTGATAAAATTGGATTTGTTGTCCAGGTACTTCCGTTATCAAAACTATATTGGTCTGCTACAGTAGTGATTGTTATATTTCCAGCTATCCCGCATGATGGAGGCAGAAAAGTATAAGAAGGAGTATCTAAATAAAAAGGATATATTTGAATATATTGCGTATTTGAAGTACAGCCGGCATTATTTTTTATTGCAATAGAATAATAATTACCCGGAACCAAATTAGTTGCTGTTGAATTAGTAACCCAAGTATTTCCTCCATCAAAACTATAAAAATCAGCTTTGGTCGTTATGCTAATGCTTCCTGGATTTCCACAAGTAGGTTGTGTAACGGTATATGCAGGATTGTCTAAATAAAACGTTTCTACAGTAATAGGGAGATAATAGGAAACGCAGCCCGTATAATTTTTTATTAAAATATAATAGTAATTATTCGGAATTAAATTAGGTAATGTTGGATCTGTTGTCCAAGTGTTTCCATTATCAAAACTATAAAAATCGGCTTTTGTAGTAATGGTTATGCTTCCGTTTTTTCCACAAGTGGGTTGTGTTAAAATATAGTTTGGATTGGCCAGATAATTAGAGTCCAGATATACATATATAGTGTTAGATTCACAACCTTTTTTATTTTTTACTTTTAAATAATAATAACCACTTGTTAAGTTTAACATTGTAGGATTGGTAGTCCAGGTATAGCCTCCATCAAAGCTATATTCATCCGCTACGCTGGTTATTTTTATACTTCCGATATTTCCGCAAGAAGGATTTACTGCGACATAAGTAGGGTCTGGAAGAAAAAAGTAATCCAGATTTACGTATTGATAAGTAGAAGAGGTACAGCCTATTTCATTTTTTATCATGATATAATAAGTACCTGGATTCAAACCTGTTGCAGTTGGATTGATGCTCCATGTATTACCGTTGTCAAAACTATATTCACTGGCAGGTGTCGTTATAGTAATGCTTCCTCCAACATCACACGTTGGTTTTGTATAAGTAAATGCTGGAGTTGGTAGATAAAAATAATCAAGGTTTACATATTCTGGATACGAAATACATCCTAATTCATTTTTAAATACAATTTGATAGAACCCAGGTAAAAGATCGTTTGCAATAGGATCGGTAGTCCAGGTTAGACCGCCATCAAAACTATATTCGGATGCTGCGGATGTTATTTTTATAGTTCCTCCTGTTCCACAAACAGGCTGTATTTTTGTATAAGTCGGCGTCACTTTTAAATAAAAAGGCTCTATGCTAACGTAAGTTGAGTTTGATTCACATCCGGCATCATTTTTAATCTTAATTAAATACGAGCCAGGCTCTAAATTTGTAGCAACAGGATCGGTTGTCCAGGTTTTACCATCATCAAAACTATATTCTTTTGCAATAGTAGAAATGCTTATTTGACCTCCTTTTCCGCAGGAGGGCTGAATAACACTAAATGTGGGATCTTTTAAAAAGACTCTATTAATTGCAACGAATTGCGACGAAGATTGGCAACCTGCAGCATCTTTTATTTTTATAAAATATGTTCCCGGTTCTAAATCATTTGCTGTTGAATTTGTTGTCCAGGTAGCACCATCGTCAAAGCTGTATTCTGCGGCACTTGTCGAATTTATTTTAATGGATCCTTTCGAATCACAGGTAGTTGGCTGAGTGACAGAAAAATCAGAATTTGCTAGTAATTGAGGTTCGATTATGCTAACTCCTGTTGAGGAGGAAACACAACCGCTTAATGTTTTTATTTTTACATAATAGGTTCCAATAGGTAGCAAATCTTTTTTAGGACTGTCTTGCCAGGTTAATCCATTGTCAAAACTATATTTAGAGGCTGGAGTTACGATATTTATGGTTCCGCTAGGTTCTATACAATTGGGCTGAATTGTGGTGAAAGCAGGACCGGGAATAGTATTGTTTATAGTTAATTTTGTGCTCACATAACAATCGCCTCCATCTGTCACTTTTACAGAATACTGACCTAAACTTGTAGCAAAAGAAGGAACTTTATAGGATTCGTTAGTTGCGCCACTAATTGCGATACCGTCTTTATACCATTGAAAAGTCTTTTTGGAGCTAACAGGTTTTGTTATTACAGCAGTTAAAACCAAATTATTATCGCAAAAAATACCAGTTTGCGAAATATTAACTCCAAAGGCTGCAGAGGTGTTTAATAATAAATTATCAAAATAGAAAAAAGGTGCTGAATTTGCACCCCATTCGTATTTTGGTGGTAGCGTACAAGGACTTCCTAAAATTACTGTATTTATATCAATACTGGGTGTAAAGGTAATATTAAGAACACCCCATTCTCCTATAGGAGTATAATTCATACTGCCTAATATTATCCAATTTGAGTCCCAGGATGAGGGACAACCAGTAGTCATAAGTGGAAAAGTAGCACATTCGGCTTTTCCATAAAGAACAATATCAACAGGGCCGTAATCAATAACTCCTTCATTTCCAAGGTCAACACTTCCTGTTGCTGGTTTAGAAGCAATATTAAATGTTAATTGATAACTCGTTCCTGCCTTCATAGGATTTTTTAAGCAGGCACCTAAATATTCTTGCCAATCTTTTGCAAAAAAAGCACCTACAGCTGCATTTCCGTCAGGGAAAGGCGTCATACCTGCATTGTTTACATAACCGCAAGTATTAAAATAATCTGTTGTGGGTATTGTTGCTTGTTCCCAAGAAGTGGCAAAATTCAATTCAGATATTCCGCTTGGGCAAGTATTGAATTGCTCAAAAGAAGGATTTGGAATAATAGAATTTATCACCGAGTTATTACAGACACATTCACTGTCATTCAAATCTATTTTTCCATCACCGTCATCGTCAATTCCGTTGTTGCAGTTTTCCTGAGAGTAGCTAAAGATTGTAAATAATAAAAAAAAAATGAGTAATTTTTGTTTCATATAGGGCTAATTAGTGCTTGTCAAATGTAATAAAATATATATTAAATAAAACTCTTCAATTAATATTGCTGAGTTAGTTTTTTGCAACACATGCCGTTTTTATTGTTTTACAAAAAACGGATATTATATTTTTTTGAAAGTATCTTGTAATTATTAACGTTTCAAGGTAAAATGTCCTCTAAATTCAGCCCCATTTAAGCGGGTAACTACAAACCAATAATCAGATGAAGGTTCGTCTCTTCCAATATAGGTTCCGTCCCAGGCTGTATGAATGGATAATTCTTTAATAAATTTTCCGTAACGGTTAAATATCCTGATATTTGAGTTGGGTGCCAGATAGGCAAAATCGATTGTCCAGGTATCATTATAACCGTCATTATTAGGAGTAAAGAATTTTGGATAAGGCAATTCATCTTCAAAATTAATGCAGTCTGCAGTTGTGGCTTCGAGAATTTGTATAGAAAAGGTATTTCTGTCGCTTTCACAACTATTTATGGTCTGAGAAGCATAATATGTTTTTCCGTTTTCAAGCGGAGTCATATTTGATAAGTTTTCTCCGCCAGTTAGGGCATTATACCATTTAATATTTTGACCGGTAATGTTAATATCGCTAATTGTTGCATTTTCCTGTACACAGAATTTTTGGTTGTTTTCGCCAATAGGCAACTTTGTATCCTGAATTTTTATAGTAATGGCTAACCTAGGGCTCTCACAATTATTTAAAGTTTGCGAAACATAATAATTTAGACCATCCTCAAGTATGGTCGTGTTCTGTAAAATATTTCCGTTTACAGCAGCATCATACCATTTTAAATCGTTTCCATTTGCAATAACATCACTAATTGTAGCATTTTGATCAAGACAAAAAATTTGGTTAGAATTTCCCGTTGGTAAAGGGGTGTCATATATAGTTACCAAAACCGGAAATCTTCCGCTTTCGCATCCTATAGTTTGCGAAGCATAATAAGTAGTATTGTTTTCTAATAATGTAGCGTTTGTTAACGGAGTCGTCGGAAGATCAGAGTCGTACCATTTTAAGTTTTGCCCTGTTAGTATAAGATTATTTAAAGTAGCATTTTCAATTTTACAGAAAGATTGATTACTGTCTCCTGTTGGAATAGCGGGTGTATTTTGTACAGCAACTGTAATCGCAATTCTATTGCTTTCGCAATTATTGATTGTTTGCGAAGCGTAATAGGTTTTTCCATCTTGAAGAGGAACTGTATTTGCTAAAACTGAAAGACTTGTGGCATCATCATACCATTTTATATTTTCACCTTCTACTAAGATGTTTGCCAGAGTTGGATTGTCTCCAGTACAAAAAGTTTGATTGACAATCCCAGTTGGTACTGGTGTATTTAAAATAGTTACACCAACAGCAACTCTATCACTTTCGCAGCCATTTATGGTTTGTGAAGCGTAATATGTTTTACCATCCTCAAGCAAAGTTGTATTCGTTAGAAGCGTTCCGGCTATTAATTCGTCATACCATTTTAAGTTTTGTCCGGCAATATCAATGTCATTTAAAGTTGCATTTTGTTGAAAGCAAAAGGTCTGAGGATTTGTATTTACTATTGGTAAAGGTTGGCTGCTAATATTAACTGTTTGATTTTGAGTTGACGTATTGCCATTTCCATCATCATAATTCCAAACAATTGTATAAGTTCCAGGTAAACTGTACGATAGCGGATTTGTTGTGGTAGCCGTAATGGCTCCCGCACAAACATCAGTAGCTGTTGGAACTATTGTTATAACGGTATTACAATCTCCAGTAACTGCTGGCAGATTTGTAAGGTCAGGAATAGGAGCTTCAACGTCTCCAATAACGACATCTATTTTTTTAGTATCATCACAGCCGCCAGTGCCTGTAATTAAACAGCTGTATTCACCACTATTTATTGCTGTTGCGTTTAGAATCGTAGGATTTTGATCTGATGATGTAAAGCCATTTGGTCCTGTCCACGCATAAGTTGTTCCTCCGGAAGCTTTTAATTCTAAAGTATTTCCTATACAGATTGGGGAGTTGCTAGATAGAATGGGATTAGTAAGGCAGTCTTGAAATTTAGCAATAAAAGTATTGCCACCACTAATTGTTGGGTATTCTGTACCTGATGTTCCAAGATTGTTACTGCCTGTTGTTGATCCAATAGTATAAACATAGGCATTACTAAAAAAAATACCTTTTAAATAATCTTGGTGGTCACCTCCATAATACGTTCCCCATACAAGATTTCCCATGGTGTCAAATTTTGAAATAAACCCTTCATCAGAACCATTACTTGCTGATTGAAAAGTGTCAGGTGTTACAATATCTGTTTGACTTCTGGTATTTCCTGTTATGTATATGTTTCCATTATCAGATGTAAAACTGCTTTCGCAATTGTCATTTCCTTGTGCGTTTTCAGATCCATAATAGGTTCCCCATTGGCGAACTCCTTCAGAATTAAATTTGGCTAAAAATGTATCAACACCACCTACTTCTTGATTTTCTTTATGTGCACCTATAGTTGAAATGTTATTAATACTGTTTGTTGTTCCTGAGATGTATATATTGTTAGACGCATCAGATCCGATACCTGTTATTCGGTCATAATAATCATTTACCGATATGTGAAATGAAGCATCTCCACCATAATATGTACACCATAATCTCTGTCCTTCAGGGTTAAATTTGACAATGAAACCATCCATAAAATGAATTTCTGTTTGATGTGCACCTGATGTTGAGATATTGGGTTGGTCAGAATCAAGAATCCAATATTGTCCTGCAAATATTAAATCATTATTTTTATCAATTGTGGAATACTTTATTATTCCAGGAAAATAACTTGCAGAAATCCTATTTCCTAGAGGTGAAAACTTTGCGAAAAAACCACACCCATCAAATGGGTCATTATTGATACTTTGAAATGCACTTGCAGTTGCAATATCATTTGTACTATGAGTTTCTCCACCTATTATCAAATTTTCGTCATTATCTAAGCTTAAAGTATTAATTAAATCTCTTTCCGATCCTCCATATAATGTTCCCCATATTTGCTGTCCATCAGTATTAAATTTAAGGATTAATCCATCTAATGTGAAATCTGGATTAGCAGTTTTGTATGCTCCAGATGTGGTAAGGTTGTCACCTGACGAATTGCCATAATCTGAACCTCCAATATAAATATCATTGTTAGAGTTTATCGCTAAATCTTTAATTATGGCTGAGTTAATATAACTGCCCCATATTCTATTACCATTAGGACTTAGTTTTGAAAGAAAGGATGCGTCCCAGATTGATATTTTTGTTGTTTGAAAAGCTCCAGCTGTAGCAATATTTGTAGAACTAGAGGTTTCTCCAGTAATAATTATATTTTCATTATTATCTGTTTTTATTTTTTGCGTAAGGTATCCACTATTACCCCCAAAATAAGTACCCCACAACCTAACAGGCACAGGATCAATAATCAATTTTTTATCACTAATGTCATCCGAAGTTGAAAAACCATATACATTTTTCTTGATTTTAGTATAACCAATATTTATTTCTTTCTTACTGGTTCCTTCTTCTGTCCAACTAGCAGGAAGTGTTTCTTCCATTTTTCCAAAACGAACATTCATCTGAATTTTATTGTCAACCAAATTTGTTTCGGCACCATTAAATTTTAATTGAATATCAGAAATCTTTCCTTTAGGATGTACTACAAAATTGTATTCAACTACTTTTTTTGGGTCATTCGGAATCGTGAAAACTACATCAATGTTAGGATAAATATTTTTATAAGTCACTTGTTTGTATTGATGTACGCCAACAATTCCTTCTGGTTTATTAGGAATATTGTAATAATTGTCAAAGTCTTTTGATTTCTGTTCCGCAATCAATTCAACTTTTGAATTTGAGCCTACAAAATCAATATCAATTCGGTGAAACTTATATTCCAGATTATAATCCGGTTCTGCTTTTACTTCTTTAGGTAAATGAGTATCCGGAGCTTTTTTTCTTAGAGGAGTTCTGCACGGAATTTTCTTTGCTTCATAAATATCATAGGAAAATCCATTTTTCTTAAGCTGAACATTCAAACCTCCGGTATTCAATAAAAATTTTACTGCGGTGTTAGGTTTGTTTTTCTGATCGACAATTTGACCTATATTTTCTTTAAAACCAATTGATTGATTTTGGTTTTGTGCGATGATGGGAGTAATAGCTAATAAAAATAAGTATAGTAATTTTCTTTTCATAAAATAGATTCAGCAATCGCAAATGTAATCAAATATCTACAAAATAAAACTAAAAATTCTTATCGAAAAAGAGATAAATCACCTCCAAAATCTTTTCATAAAAAGTCCCCAAATATCACGTATTTTTGCAAAAAAAGAATGTTGCTTTGAAAACCAAACTCTTCATCATCACACCACCTTTTACCCAACTGAATACTCCGTATCCGGCAACTGCGTATATAAAAGGATTTTTAAATACCAAAAATATCGAATCGGTTCAGGCAGATTTGGGTATTGATGTGATTTTGGAATTGTTTTCGAAAAAAGGATTGTCGGCGATATTTGAAAAAGCAACTACTAACAATAAACCAAAAACAACAAACGCACAGAGAATTTTTGCTTTGCAGGATGAATACATCAAAACAATTGATGCTGTGATTCAGTTTTTGCAAGGGAAAAATCCAACTCTGGCATTGCAGATTTGCCAGGAAGATTTTCTGCCGGAAGCTTCCCGTTTTGCACAACTTGAAGAACTCGATTGGGCTTTTGGAACCATGGGAACTCAGGACAAAGCCAAACATTTAGCCACTTTGTATCTCGAAGATATTTCGGATTTTATTGTAGAATGTATCGATGAAAATTTTGGCTTTAGCCGATATGCCGAACGTTTAGGAAGAAGTGCCAATTCTTTTGATGAATTGTACCAAGCACTTCAGCAGGAACCGACGTATATCGATTCGATTTTGATTTCGCTTTTAAAAGCTAAAATTGAAACCATTCAACCCACTTTGTTTTTGATTTCTGTTCCCTTTCCAGGGAATTTATACAGCGCTTTTCGATGTGCGCAATGGGTAAAACAGAATCATCCTGAAATTAAAATCTCGATGGGTGGCGGTTTCCCAAATACCGAATTGCGTTCGCTTTCGGATAAACGTGTTTTTGAATTCTTTGATTTTATTACTTTGGATGATGGCGAAGTTCCGATAGAAGAATTAATTTTCAACTTAGAAAACCCAGGCTCTGATTCTTATAAACGAACTTTTTTACTTGAAAACGGAGAAGTAGTTTATAAAAACAATTCCTTAAAACACGATTACAAACAAGCGCAGGTAGGAACTCCTGATTACTCTGATTTGCCTTTGGATAAATATATTTCGGTTATCGAAATCGTCAATCCTATGCACCGAATGTGGAGCGATGGCCGTTGGAATAAACTCACCATGGCGCACGGCTGCTATTGGGGCAAATGTACTTTTTGTGATATTTCACTTGATTATATAAAAGTGTATGAGCCTGTTGCGGCCAATTTGCTTTGTGACAGAATGGAAGAAATGATGCTGCAAACCGGTCAGAATGGTTTTCATTTTGTTGATGAGGCAGCGCCGCCAGCTTTGATGCGCGCTTTGGCAATCGAAATTTTACGCCGAAAATTAGCTGTAACCTGGTGGACCAACATTCGATTTGAAAAAAGCTTTTCTAAAGATTTGTGTTTGCTTCTAAAAGCTTCCGGATGTATTGCCGTTTCTGGTGGATTGGAAGTGGCTTCAGACCGATTATTGAAATTAATCGATAAAGGTGTTACGGTAGAACAAGTGGCAAAAGTGACGAGCAATTTTACCGAAGCCGGCATTATGGTGCACGCGTATTTAATGTACGGATATCCAACACAGACCATTCAGGAAACGGTTGACAGTCTCGAAATGGTGCGTCAATTATTTGAAGCGGGTGTTCTGCAATCGGGTTTTTGGCATCAGTTTGCCATGACGGCGCACAGTCCTGTTGGGTTGTATCCGGAAAATTTTGGTGTAACCAAAAAAACAGAAACCATAGGAACTTTTGCAAATAATGATATCGATTATACGGATTCAACTGGAATCAATCATGATAAATTTAGTTTTGGATTGAAGAAATCACTGTTCAATTTTATGCACGGAATCTGTTTTGATTACGAATTGCAGGATTGGTTTGATTTTAAAATTCCGAAAACCAAAATTCACCCGGATTTTATTTTCAATGCTTTAGAAGAGCAAAATAATTTTGATACAAAACCAAATGCAAAAGTAGTTTGGCTGGGCGGAAAACCATCAGTAGAAACATTTTCAAAATCTAAAAAAGGGCAAACATGGGAAATGATGTCACTTACTTTTCATGACAAAAAAGAAAGTTTCATCATTCAGACAAATAAAACTGAAGGTGAATGGCTGGTTGAAATTTTGCAAAAAATTACGATTTCAAATGCTAAAAATTATACTTTTCAGGAAGTAAAAACTGATTTCGAAATGCAGTTAGATGATTTCGAATTGTTTTGGTATTCAAAACCGGTTAATACGTTACGTGAGTTTGGGTTGTTGGTTTTGTAGGGCTTTATACCATTGCAGGATAAATAAAAATTAAGGTTTTTGGCTAATAAACTTCATGACTGTCCACTAAGCGGACTAAATAAAAAATAGACCACAGGCTACACCAATTGAACAGATAAAAACTGATTTTTTTTAGCTCTTTGTAAATCATAATCAGCACTAATCCGCTAAAATCAGTTTCATCAGTGTGCCATTATTAATGAATTGGTATAAAAAACGGATAGTCTTAATAAACTTAATTTCTTAATGGTAAAACTATTTCTCCAGAGTAAAACGAAACCCAATTCCATGAAGGTTTTCAATTGCAATTCCGTTTTCATTGGCTAAAATCTTTCGCAAACGCGAAATAAAAACATCCAGACTTCTTCCCATAAAATAATCATCGGTACCCCAAAGCGAAGTTAGAATCTGCTCGCGTTTTAAAACAGAATTCTTATTGTCTAAAAACAATTTCAAAAGTTCAGATTCGCGCTGTGTAAGGCCAATTTTTTCCTTTTCATTAAAAAGAATAAAGTTTTTGGTATCAAACTGGTATTTCCCAATTTCATAAATCGATTTTTCGACAGGACTATTTTTCTGGGAACGCTTTAAGAAAATTTCGATTTTCAATAATAATTCTTCAATACTAAAGGGTTTTACCAAATAATCGTCGGCACCCAAACGCAATCCTTTGATGCGGTCTTCTTTAAGGGTTTTTGCCGAAAGAAAAATAATAGGAATATTGGTATTGAGTTTTCTAACTTCAGTTGCCAGATCAAAACCATCCATTTTTGGCATCATTATATCGAAAATACAAATGTCAAAATTTTCTTTTTTAAAAGCTTCCAAACCCAATTTCCCATCACAACAATGAATAACTTCATAGTTGTTTTGTTCCAGATTGTCTTTGGTCAAAAACGCTAATGTTTCATCATCTTCGGTATAAAGAATTTTAAATTGCTTCATTTTTTATAAGGAATTGATAAGGTGATGGTTGTGCCGTTTTTACTATTATTAGTGGCATTAATTTTCCAGTTCTGCAAATTGCAAATCTTTTTTACGTAATATAATCCTAATCCAAAACCGTTTACTTCATTGCTTTTAGAATTTTGAACGCGGTAAAATTTATCAAATATAAACGAAATATTTTTAGAAGAAATTCCAATTCCGTTATCTATAAATTCCAATTTTAATGTTTGATTTTCAGTTGAAATCCGAATGGTGATTTCAGGTTTCGAATCACAATATTTTACCGCATTATCCAATAAATTATAAATCAGATTGGTAAAATGAAAAGCGTCTGTTTCAATTTGATATTCATCCAAAGGAGATTCAATTTTAATGCTGGTTTCAGGGTATTTTAACTGAATATTCTGAATCGTTTCTTCCATAATGGGCAAAATCAAAACCGCCTCCGATTTTAATTCCAAAGGGGTATAATCTGATTTCGCAATATTTAGAATTTTCTCGATATGACTGTTCAGTTTATTGCTTTGTTTGATGATAATATCCGTGTAAGTATGCAGTTTTTTGTCTTCCTTAATGGGGTTTTGCTCAATTAAATATTTCGAAGCAATCAAAATGGATGATAAAGGCGTTTTGAATTCATGTGTCATATTATTGATGAAATCACGCTGCAATTCGGAGTATTTTTTTTGCTGCAAAATCGTAAAAATCGAATACACATAGATCAGCAAAATAAAAATTAAAGCAAGAGAAAGCACAAACCAAAAACGCATCGAGCTGAATAAATAACTCGTTTCGTTAGGAAACCGTACCGCAAAATAATACACTAAATTTTTATGTTTAGGGAAATAAACCGACTGTTTTCCTTTTCCTTTTTCGGATAATGAAATGTAATTTCCATACACCATTTCGTCGCTTTGGCAATTGTACATCGCATATTCAAAATCGGTCGTGATATTCATTTTTTTGAATTCCGTCTTTAGATAAAATTCTAAAATATCGGGTTCAAAATCATTGTCGATGTTTACAATATAATAGTCATTGGCCACTTTCTGCACCGGATTTTGAGCCGGCAATTCATGACTTTTGCCTTCATATAATTTTTTGGCAACTTCCAGTAAAGCGATATGCGTTTTCTGACTGAGTTTTTTTTGTTCTAATGTAAAAGCTTCTTTAGTCCAAAGCAGCTGTGCAATTAATATCCCGATAATGGCTATTAATCCTAATATAATGATACTATTGAGTCTGTTTATTTTCAATTATTAAGAGTTTTGAAAGTGTAATATTAATCAAAAATAGCCTTAAAAACACCAGTTAACAAGTCATTAACAAACATTTGAAACCACTTAACAGCGATTTGAAATTTTCAGAATTACTTTTGAAATACAAAATAACGAGAACTTTAACCATTAAATATATAACTATGAAAATTATTAAAATTTCGATGCTGGCTTTAGCTTTAAGCTTAATGTCTTTCTCAGCAATTGTTCCAGTAAAAGTAATCCTTTCGAAAACTGAAAAAGCACTTGCTTCAATTTCATGGAAGGCTGAAAGTATTGATGTGGGTGAAATTCCGCAGGGAACTCCAAAAGCGATTGTTTTTGAATTTAAAAATACAGGAAATGCTGCAGTTGTAATTACCAATGTAAAAGGTTCTTGCGGTTGTACTGCAACAGATTATACTAAAGAACCTATTCTTCCTGGAAAATCTGCAAAAGTTACCGCAACCTATAATGCGGCTAACAAAGGTGCTTTTACAAAAACAGTTACAGTAACAACAAGCGCTGAAACAGCACCAAAAATACTTACTCTAAGAGGAACTGTTATCTAAAATAAAAGGTTGATAATAATGTGAAAAACTCCAGATTGGCCATATGTCTGGAGTTTTTTTTATGCCCTGAAATTTGATTTATTTAGTTAACACATCAATACATTTATAAAAACGATTCGTATAATGCTCTGTGTCAAGCGAAGTAATGGTAACGCTGCTCACTTTGCCGGAGGAAGCATGAATAAACTTGGACTGCATGCCATTGGCTTCGCAAATAATTCCGAGATGCCCAATAATGGTTCTGTCTTTGTAACCATAAAAGACTAAAATATCTCCCACTCTAAAATCTTCGGGAGCCAGTGCTGTTCCTAAATTTTTATACTCACTGGAGCTTCTGGGTAAGGAAACATCAAAATTTTTAAATACATAACTAACAAAACCAGAACAGTCAAATCCTTTTTCAGGATCGTTCCCGGCATATAAATAAGGTGTTCCTATAAATTGTTTAGCAAAGCTAATGATAGAATCACGATCGACTCCGTTTGCTGTTTTCTGAATGGGCGTATGAGTCGATACCGTTTCCTTTTTTTCAAAACAAGAAGATAAAATGGCTGTAGCAAATAATAGGTAGAGGGTAAATTTCATTTTTTACGAATTAACTGTAGGATTTATTTCATAAAGATAGTCCTTGCTTTTGAATATCAAAGGAATAGTTTTTTTAGAGTTAATGAAATAACGCATTAAAGATAAAATTTAATGAAGCCACGGTGGTATTATTTTATTACTTTTTGATGGTTTAGTATCTTTTTAAACAATAATTTTCAGGTATATTTGTGAATCTACTTTATATTTTAACAAATAAATTATGTTTATTAAAAAAATGCCTCTTATAATTTTGTTATTGATGATTTCGTCAGTTTCAATTGCACAAAGTAAAACCAATACTTTTCTGTATGCCGGAAGAGTAGATAAACTACAAGACGATACTGTTGTTTTGATTGGAACTGCAGCTTCGGTCTCGTTTAATTTTACCGGGAATGAATGTGCTGTTTCTTTGCAAAGTATTGATAACTGGGAACATCATAATTATGTGGTTTTCGAACTGGATGGAGAAAATATTGGAAAATACAGAGTCGAAAAAGGTGCTGCGCAATCTTTTCCAATTACGGTAACTTCAAATAAAAAAGTACATACGCTGACGATTTATAAAGGTACAGAAGCCACAATGGGGAACGTTGTTTTTCTGGGAACTACAGCAAAACTGACTTCAATATCTTCTAAAAAGAAAAAGAAAATTGAATTTATTGGCGATTCTATTACTTCTGGAGCGGCTAATGATCCGTCTGAAATCCCGTGTAATGAAGGCGAGTATTTTGATCATCACAATGGTTTTTTTGCTTATGGTCCGATTTTGTCCCGCGATATTGAAGTGGATTATTTAATGAGTTCTGTTTCGGGAATCGGAATGTATCGCAACTGGAACGACGAAAATCCGGAATTGGCGATTATGCCTAAAGTTTATGAGAATTTGTATTTGACACTAGAGGCTTCTAAACCGAAATATGATTTTACTTTTCAGCCTGATATCATCAGTATTGCTTTAGGAACCAA
Organism: Flavobacterium hydrocarbonoxydans; assembly: GCF_009789235.1. Classification (GTDB taxonomy): domain Bacteria; phylum Bacteroidota; class Bacteroidia; order Flavobacteriales; family Flavobacteriaceae; genus Flavobacterium; species Flavobacterium hydrocarbonoxydans. The sequence continues at coordinate 50,938 of NZ_WSTB01000010.1, forward strand.
TGATTTTTCAGGAGGCGATGGTAAAAAAGAACGTTTGCCTTTTAATGCAGAAAAGTATGTTTCGAATTATGTGAATTTTATCAAGATGTTGTACAAACACAACCCAAATGCTCAAATTGTGATCACCAACAGTCCGATGGTGAACGGCGACAGAGCAGTTGTTTTTGAAGATTGTCTGACTAAAGTAAAACAGGCTTTTGAAAAGGATACCACACATAAACCTATTTTGATTTTTAAGTTTAAACCCATGACGCCTTCTGGTTGTGGCGGACATCCAAATATTAGCGAGCATCAGGTAATGGCAAAGGAATATGGTCCTTTCTTAAAAAAGTTACTAAATGAAAAATAATATCTTTAAGTTTGTTTTCTTTCTGATGATTTCCGGTACTATGATGGCAAATGTGACACTTCCGAATATTTTTGGCGACAATATGGTTTTGCAGCGCAACGCCGAAGTTAAAATTTGGGGTTGGGCGAATCCAAAAGAAGAAATTAAATTAATAGCGAGCTGGAACAATCAGGAATATAAAGTGACTGCCAATAATCAGGCGCAATGGGAACTGCATATAAAAACGCCGGAAGCGGGCGGGCCATATATGATTTCGATAAAAGGGTATAACGAAGTTGCTCTAAAAAATATTTTAATTGGAGAAGTCTGGGTTTGTTCCGGGCAATCAAACATGGAAATGTCCGCCAGTTGGGGAATCGAGAATGGCGAAGAAGAAATGAAGAATGCTAAGAGTCCTAATATTCGATTTTTTTTAGTTCCGAAACTGACTGCTACAACGCCACAAAATAATCTTTTAGGAAACTGGACCGAATCGACTCCGGAAACCATGAAAAACTTTAGCGCGGTAGGTTACTTTTTTGCAAAACGACTTCGTGAAGACTTGAAAAATGTTCCAATTGGATTGATTTCTTCGAATTGGGGCGGAACTCCTGCTGAAATCTGGATGCCGGAAGAAGTCGTACAAAATGATCCCGAAGTTTTAGCAGCTGCAAAAAAACTCAACGAACAGGAATACGGCCCACGTCAGCCCGGACGTGCTTATAATGCTATGATTTATCCTTTTGTGGGTTTCAAAATTGCCGGTACACTCTGGTATCAGGGCGAGTCAAACGTGGGGTCTTTGGTTTATGACAAAACACTTTCGGCATTAATCACTTCGTGGAGAAAAGCCTGGCAGGATGATTTTCCGTTTTATTATGTACAGATTGCACCTTATAAAACCGGAACAAATAATTTCTCGAATGTTATCGTGAGAAACTCGCAGCGAAAAGTACTTAAAGAAGTAAACAATACCGGAATGGTCGTGATAAGCGATGTTTCGGATACGATTGATATTCATCCAAAAGACAAAAAATCAGTTGGAATTCGGTTAGCAAATTTAGCTTTGGCTAATACGTATAAAAGCAATTCTACTGTAGCAAGCGGACCACTTTTTAGTCATTTTAAAGTGGAGAAAAATAAAGTAATCGTTTCTTTTGATAATGCTGATGGATTATATTTTAAAGATAAAAAATCAGATCAATTTGAAGTGGCTGGAGCCGATGGTATTTTTCATATTGCGGAAGCTGTTATAAAAAAAGACCAGGTTATTTTGATCAGTAAAAAAGTGGAAAATCCGTTAAAAGTTCGTTTTGCCTGGGGAAATACAGTGCAGTCGGATTTGTTTAATAAAGTTAATTTGCCCGCTTCTTGTTTTGCGGAAGAATTTTAGATTTTAGATTTTAGAATTTTCGCCTTTTATGTCAGAATGAGAGAAGTCGAAGTCCTGTGAAGAATTTCGCCAATCTTTGTCGAGCTACTTACGAAGATTTGCTTCGCCAGTCGCTATCGCTCAAGTCTCCTTCGTCGAAATTACAAAATTGAGGATAATTGGATTTCTTTTGAAAATAAAATGTTCTTGTTTACCGTGAACTGCGTGAGGGATAGTAGTGGAAATCCTTTTGTGCCGGGGTTCGGCACAAAAGATTGAAACGGATAGCCCGACCCGGAGGGACACGCCCAAAATACTAAACTATATGTACTATGAATAATAAAAATACGATAATGATTGGGGTTTTTGCCCTGTTTACAATTGGAAATATGAACGCACAGAAAAAGGATTATTTAGATAAAAATAAGACTATTGAACAACGTATTGATTTGCTTTTGCCTTTGATGACGCTGGAGGAAAAAGTGGGGCAAATGAATCAGTATAATGGTTTTTGGGATGTAACGGGACCGGCTCCAAAAGGAGGCTCAGCGGAACTTAAATACGAACATTTGCGAAAAGGCTGGGTAGGCAGTATGCTTACGGTTCGTGGTGTAAAAGAGGTTCGCGCGGTACAGAAAATTGCGGTTGAAGAAACCCGTTTGGGGATTCCGTTAATCATAGGTTTTGATGTGATTCACGGTTATAAAACATTAAGCCCGATTCCGCTGGCCGAAGCAGCAAGTTGGGATTTGGATGCGATTCAGAAATCGGCAGCAATTGCGGCAGATGAAGCTTCGGCATCTGGTATTAACTGGACTTTTGGTCCTAATGTTGACATTGCAAATGATGCGCGTTGGGGTCGTGTGATGGAAGGTGCGGGTGAAGATCCGTATTTAGGAAGTAAAATTGCTACTGCCAGAGTGCATGGTTTTCAGGGCGAAACGACAGCAGATTTGTATAAAGTAAATACAATTGCAGCCTGTGCAAAACACTTTGCTGCGTATGGATATGTTGAGGCGGGATTAGAATATAATATTGTGGATATTAGCAATTCGAAATTGTATAATTCGGTTTTGCCTCCTTTTGAAGCTACTGTAAATGCGGGCGTTCGTACGTTTATGAATTCGTTTAATACCCTGAATGGTGTTCCGGCAACAGGAAATGTTTTTCTGCAGAGAGACATCTTAAAAGGAAAATGGAAATTTGATGGTTTTGTAATTTCGGATTATGCTTCGATTCGCGAAATGATTGCACACGGCTATGCAAAAGATGAGGATGATGCGGCTCTGAAAGGTGTTGTTGCAGGTTCTGACATGGATATGGAATCGTATATATATGTGGCTAAAGTGGTGAATCTGGTTAAAGAAGGAAAACTGAAAGAAGCTTTGGTTGATGATGCCGTTCGCAGAATTTTACGTGTCAAATTTGAATTAGGATTGTTTGATGATCCTTATAAATACTGTGATGAAAAACGTGAAAAAGCGACTATTGGAAGTAAAGCCAATAATGATGGTGTGCTGGACATGGCCAAAAAATCGATTGTGTTATTGAAGAATGATAAAAATTTGCTTCCGCTAAAAAAATCCGGACAGAAAATCGCTCTGATTGGTGCGTTGGCAAATGATAAAAACAGCCCGTTAGGAAGCTGGAGAATTGCATCTGATGATAATACAGCTGTTTCGGTTCTGGAAGGAATGCAACAGTATAAAGACAATCAATTGACTTTTGAAAAAGGAGCGGATCTGATTGTGGGTAAAACAAGTTTCTTAAACGAAGTGGTTTTTAATATGACAGACAAAGGCGGATTTGAAGCAGCCAAAACAGCCGCCAAAAATGCTGATGTGGTTGTAATGGTTTTGGGAGAACACGGTTTTCAGAGCGGTGAGGGCAGAAGCAGAACCGATCTTGATTTACCAGGAGTTCAACAGGAATTACTGGAAGAAATTTATAAAGTAAACCCAAATATTGTTTTGGTTTTAAATAATGGCCGTCCGTTGAGTATTCCGTGGGCTGCAGAACACGTTCCTGCTATTGTTGAAGCCTGGCATTTAGGAACGCAAACCGGTAATGCTGTGGCGCAGGTTCTTTACGGAGATTATAACCCAAGCGGAAAGTTGCCGATGTCTTTCCCGAGAAATGTGGGTCAGGTTCCTATTTATTATAACCGATACAGCACAGGAAGGCCTATAGACAGTGATAAAAATGTGTTTTGGTCACATTATAGTGATGTAGAGAAAACGCCGCAGTTTTCGTTTGGTTTTGGATTGAGTTATACCACATTTGAGTATAAAAATCTAAAATTAAACAAAACAGCTTTTGCAAAAGGAGAAGCTGTTGAGGTGAGTGTTGAGGTTACAAATTCGGGGAAATATGATGGAAAAGAAGTGGTTCAGTTGTATATTCATGATGATTACGCGAGTATCATTCGACCAATAAAAGAATTAAAAGGCTTTGAGCTAGTGAATCTGAAAAAAGGAGAAACCAAAACAGTGAAGTTTACTTTAACCAATAAAGAACTTGGTTTTTATGATAATGAAGGAAAGTATCTGGTAGAACCGGGAACTTTTAAAATCATGGTTGGAGGAAACTCTGATAAAGGTTTAGAAGGAGGTTTTGAGATAAAAGAATAAGCTTTTTTTGAGGGGCAAAGGTTCTGAGGCTCAGAGGAACAAAGGTTTTTCCGCCACGAATTCACGAATGAATGGTTTGAAAATTCGTGAATTTGTGGCGATTTTTTTTATCTCTTTTATCTGCTAAATCTGCGGGAGTTTTTTCCGCTACGAATTCACGAATGAATGGTTCAAAATTCGTGAATTCGTTGTGATTTTTTTCTCCACGATTTTTTCTATAGCCCCTAGCTTCAGCTAGGGGAATTAGATTTGAATAGAAAAGGGCTTTAGCCAAACTTTACAGGTTTGGCTAAAGCCCTTTTGTTTGCGTTTATGTTTTCATCCAGCTAAAGCTGGACGCTATTGAATTTTAGAGAACGAAAAAACATTCTAGTTTCCGACTATGTTAGATTAAACTTTTGAAAACTAATTTCATTACGCTGGAATAAGCTTTTTTTGAGGTACAAAGGCGTAGAGGTACAAAGGTTCAAAGGTTTTTCCGCCACGAATTCACGAATGAATTGTTTGAAAATTCGTGAATTCGTGGCGATTTTTTTATCTCTTTTATCTGCTAAATCTGTGGGAGTTTTTTCGCCATGAATTCACGAATGGATTGTTTAAAAATTCGTGAATTTGTGGCGATTTTTTTATCTCCATAATCTGTTAAATCTGTGTGAGTTTTTTGTATTTTTAAAACCTAATAAAACTTTCAACCATTAAATTAAAATAATGAAATATAACAGATGTGGAAAAAGCGGGTTATTATTACCTGAAATTTCTTTGGGATTGTGGCATAATTTCGGTTCAGTCGATAATTTTGAAAATGCCGAAAGTATTGCAGTAGAAGCTTTTGATAAAGGAATTACTCATTTTGATCTGGCGAATAATTACGGGCCAGTTCCGGGATCGGCAGAAACGAATTTCGGTAAAATATTATGGCATAATTTTCAGGGAAATCTACGTGATGAAATTATTATAGCCACCAAAGCCGGTTATACCATGTGGGATGGACCTTATGGAGACTGGGGTTCCAGAAAATACCTGTTGTCGAGTTTAGACCAGAGTTTGAAAAGAATGAAAGTCGATTATGTGGATATCTTTTATTCGCATCGTCCTGATCCTGAAACACCAATCGAAGAAACCATGATGGCGTTAGATTATACAGTGAGAAGCGGAAAAGCGTTGTATGTGGGAATCAGTAATTATTCGGCAGAACAAACACGTGTTGCGGTTGATGTTCTAAAACAATTGGGAACGCCATGTTTGATTCATCAGGCAAAATATTCGATGTTAGAGCGTTGGGTAGAAAATGGTTTATTGGATGTTTTAGAAGAAAAAGGAGTAGGCTGTATCGCCTTTTCGCCTTTGGCACAAGGACTTTTAACGGATAAATATCTAAAAGGTATTCCAGAAAACTCACGTGCTCATAATCCAAATGGGCATTTAAAGGAAAATGAAGTTACGCAGGAAAGAATCCAGAAATTGATTCAGCTGAATGATATTGCACAGAACAGAAACCAATCTTTGGCACAAATGGCATTGGCCTGGCTGCAAAAAGACAAACGAATTACATCGGTTTTAATTGGTGCAAGTTCGGTGCGACAATTAAATAATAATATTGAATGCTTGCAGAATCTTGAATTTTCTCAGGATGAATTGAATGCGATTGAGAAGATTTTGGGATAGATGATAAAGTAAAGACGCACTGCAGTGCGTCTTTACTAAATTCAAAAAAGATATTTCTTACTTCGGTTGAATAATCATCGCTAATCCACCGCCACTAGCTAATCTGTAAGTTAATTTTGTAGTGGAATCAACAGAAATTTTTTCTCTTTTATAATCATTTGCAGCTTTATCAGCATTTAAACCATCAGAGAAAATTTCAGCTTCATATTTTTTGCCTTTTTCAAGGAAAGAGAAATCAATGGTAATTTCTCTGGAATCCCAGTTGGTTATTGCTCCCAAATACCAGCTGTTTTCTTTTTTTCGTGCCATTGAAACGAATTTTCCAACTTCACCATCTAGAGCGGCAGTTTCATCAAAAACAGTTGGAATTTTAGCTATGAAATCCGTGCTTTCCTGTTCCTTCATAAACGCAGTTGGACTGTCAGCCATCATTTGCAAAGGCGCTTCAAAAATAGTATAAAGTGCCAGTTGATGTGATCTTGTTCCCTGACTCATCGGATTCGAATGACTGGGTTTGAATTCGCTTTTCGTTGCATTACGCATCGCTCCAGGTGTGTAATCCATTGGTCCGGCCATCATTCGGATAAACGGAATTGTGGTGTCATATAACGGAACATCATCGTTTGGTGTCCATTTATTATTTTCTAAACCTTTTACCCCTTCAAAATTCAAAATATTCGGAAAAGTACGCTGAATCCCGGTAGGTTTATACATACCGTGAAAGTCCAAAAGCAATTTGTGATTAGCCGCCTTCTGCGCAATATCATACACTGAATTCACCATTTTGGCATCATCACGATCCAGAAAATCTACTTTGAAACCTTTAATACCTAAATCAGCATAATTCTTTAAAATTCCTTCAGTGTTTTTCGTCAGAGCCATCCAGGAACTCCATAAAATGATTCCAACATTTCGTTCTTTTCCATAAGCGATTAAGGCTTCTAAATCCACATTCGGATTGTGTTTCATAATATCGTCTTCCAGACTCCAGCCTTCGTCTAAAACCACATATTCGACTTTGTTTTTTGAAGCAAAATCAATGTAATACTGATAGGTTTTAGTATTGATACCGGCTTTAAAATCGACATTATAAATATTCCAGTCGTTCCACCAGTCCCAGGCCACTTTTCCGGGCTTAATCCACGAAAGGTCTTTTATTTGGGTAGGTTCAGATAATTTCTGAACCATATCATTATTCGCTAATTCAGCATCATTCTCTGAGATAACAATCGCTCTCCACGGGAAACTTCTTGTTCCTTTGGTTTTAACCAAATAATCAGCCCTTTCCGTAATAAGGCGATTAATATTGTTGAAGCCGCCATTTTTTTCCTGCAAAGGATAGTTTGAAAAACGCGATTCAAAACCTGATTTTGCTGTATTATTCGTTACAAACAATCCTGGATAATCTTCCAGATTGGCTTCTAAGAAAACGGCTTTTTTATGGTTTTTATAATCAATTAAAAAAGGTAAAAATGCCAAAGTATCTTTTGCAAATTCACTAATTTTTTTATGTTCATAATGCGCTTCAAAAGACGAAATATAAGGGTCTTTCGGGTTTCTTAAATCACGAACATAAGGAATTAAGGTGTTATAATCCTGATCAAAATTCAATGTAACTTCCTCAGATTTTACGGTAATATTTTTTTTCTTTTTGGTAATAAAACGATACGCAACACCATCATCAAAAGCACGGAACTCTATACTGAAATCATTTTTAAAATTGAGAACCAATTGATTGTACTGGTTTTTTACGTTTTTCTTTTTGTAAAAAGGAGATTCAAAAGAAGCATCAACACTTTCTTTCTTTGAATTGATAACGACAGCATTTTTGCCTAAGACAATATTTTCATCCAAAGTCATAGACACAGAAGATGGTGCTAAAACAACGTCTTTTTCATGCAAAACAGTCCAGGTTATTTGATTCTTTACCGCAATTTGTATGGTAATTTTTCCATTAGGCGAAACGACTGTAAAGTCTTGTTTCTTCTGAGAAAAACTAAGATTAACTAGTAAGAAACAAAAAAGAATACCTATTTTTTTCATGTTGCTATTTTTAAACCATATAAGTGATATAAGTTCATTTAACAAGCTATGCGTATGTTTTGATGAACTTATATCACTTATATGGTGAGGTGAGAATAATTATTTTTTCTTTAGTTTCGAGTTGTATTTTTTTACAATTTCGAGAGTCAATTTGTCGCTAGAAAAAACAGTGTTTAAACCTTGAGGCTCCTGAGGTGGATCAGTAGTCAACGGATCACCCGGACTCCATTTACCTGATTCGTTTACAGGTTTGCCTTCACCGCCAAATCCCCAGAAATTCGCTGCCTGCAACGGACCGTTATTTTTGCGGCTTTCTACAATGCGATCAAAAACATAAGTATAAAAAGTGTTTCTGTTGGTTACCGATGCGTTATTTAGCAAACTCTCGTTTTCTCTTGGTAAACCAAATTCTTCAATGATTATGGGTCTTTTCAGATTATTTGCTACCGCAATATGAGCGTCGATATATTTACCGGCATTTTCGATAGTGGTGGGTAATGTTTTTTCAGCATCGTCTGCTTTAAACCAGTTCCAGTTTTTAGGCCAGATGTGCATTGTTAAATAATCAATATTTGGATTTACGTGCGTTCTTTCAAAAATCCCTATATCATCGTTCGAGCTGTTCAAACCTTCTGAGCCTGTAGAAATCAAATGATTTTTATCTAAACTGTCCATTAAATTAACAATATTGTTCAGCCAAAGTGTGAATTTTTGCTCGTTTTCAACAGTAAAAAGTCTTGGTTCATTTCCAACTTGCCAAGCCATAATAGTGTTGTCATCCGTATATTTCTTTTTTGAATAGGAATTTGTACGGGTCATGATAAATTTTACATGGTTTTCCAAAGCCTCCATACAAGAATCACAACTGTAAAATTGCTGTGTATATTCCATAAACTGCGGCCAGGTATTGGGAGCGATGTTCGGAACCGGAATCGGCCCTTTGCCATTCCACTCCAAATATTGCGACATTCCGCCAGACCATTCCCAGTTGTTTGTCAAATACAAAACCGCATACATTTTGCGCTTCGCCATTTCATTCATCAAAAAATCCAGTCCATCCAGTAAATCCTCATCGTATTTTCCCTGCTCATACTGCAACGCCGGGCGAACGGTAAAATCATATTTTCCACCATCAGCACCCACCAGAATACGCAGGTTATCAATACCGTTTTTCTTCATTAAATCCAGCTCACGAATCAATCTTTTTCGATCACCCACTTTTTTCGAAGCCAGTAAACTTCCGTACCAATAATTGGTTCCAATGTAAGCGTAAGGCTTATCACCTTTATAAAATTCTGTTCCTTTTACCGTGATTCTTTCCTGGGCCTGCGCCGAAAGTGTAGCAAAAACCAGTGCTAAACCAAGTGTTTTTAAAAGTCTGTTTTTCATATATTATTTTTTTTTGGGAGCTAATCCTGCTATCCGTTGCAATCTTTTGTTTTTTAAAGAAAAAAACAAAAGGATTTCCACTTCTATCAGGGCTAGGGCAATACGTTTTTTAAGAAGCTATAAAGAACGATAATTTTGCTGTTTTTATTTAGGCAATTCATACATTTTTGGCAAAGAATTCACTAATGCCGATTTTGATTTAGTGGCAAAAGTTTTAAAATCATTTGCATTGGGCGCTGCTGCATTTGGTACATAGTATCCATCCATATTATTATTCCAAAAGAGCACATAACTCACTTCGATATCATTAGCAGTTAAGGCACTGTACAAATAAGTCGAAAACCAATTTTCTATCGGAGCAGTTGAACTTGTAACGCTATAACCGGTTTCGGTCATGGCAGCAATTTTTACTTTTGTTTTCGCTAAATCCGAAATTATTTTCATTTTAGCATTTGCTTTGTCAGCACCATTTTGCCCCTGATTGTTAAAGTCACCATAATTATCCATACCTATGATATCAACGTAGGTATCACCAGGATAACGGCTCAAATAACTGACCTCTGTAGTATAGGAGTTGTCAGGAGAAAAGGCGTATAAAATATTGTGAACTCCTTTTGTGTTTTTTAAGTAATCAACTGTAAACTGATACGCTTTTTTGTATTCATCCGGGGTCGAAAAATTTGCTCCCCACCAAAACCAGCTTCCGTCAAATTCATGAAAAGGCCTGAAAATTATAGGAATCAGTTCGCCTTTTGAACCTTTTAAATTCAGTACAACACTCGCAACCTTGTCGAGTTTTTTCTTGTACCATTCATGATTGGTTCCACCAGGCAAAATACTTTTAAAGGCGGTTGCTTTTTCATCAGCAGTCATATCATCGGTATAAAAAGAATCTTCTTTGTTCGGTTCGCGAATATGCCAGCTAAAAGTATTGATTATCCCTTTTGCGTAAGCAGCCTTTACATCACTTGTAATTTTTTGCTCTTGCTGATAAAACCAGTTATCCGACTGATTATTATTGTTTTTATCGGTAATAAACATAAAGTCAGAACCTAATACTGCAGGGTCATAACCCGTATTTTTCTTAATGTCAGAGTCGCCTCCTGTATCCTGGTAAAAGCTGTTAAAAGCATCTTGCTGGCCAATGGCGAATTTTGTTTTGGCTAACTTTTTTAAATTATAAAATAAGGCAGCCGTTTCCGGAGTTGCATTTTTATCGACCATATAAGTGGCAACATTTGTTGTGGTCAAAGGATCTGTTTCTACAACCGGTGGAGGTGTAACGATAACTTCCTCTTCTTCTTCAGTTGTTTTATCAGAAGAACAGCTTGTTGCCGAAAGAAACGATAAACTTATTAAAGCTAATTTAAAAAAAGTATTTTTCATCTTTGGTTAGGTTTTAATTCGGCTAATAAGCTCGATACACGCTCTGCCATTGTGATATGGACATTTCCAGAATCCTGCTTTGTCATTTTTCATTAGCGAATAATCACGATTTATTCCCCAAAACCATTCACCGTTTTGAGTATCCAAAAGGTGTTTTTGAATGAATTCCCAACTTTCAAAAACAATTTCTAAATATTTTTCATCACCTGTTAACTGATACGCATTATAAAACCCAATCAACGCTTCGGCCTGAACCCACCAGTGTTTTTCGGCAACTAATTCATTCTTTTCAGGATCAAATTCGTACCATAATCCTCCATCAGCATCTAAACCTTCCAGGGTAACATCTGCCATTAGAATGGCATACTTTTTATAATGATCAATTAAAGTTTTGTTTTCTGTAATTTCAGCACATTGCAATAAAAGCCAGGCTGCTTCGATATCATGACCGTACGAAATAACGTCTGGTTTTTCGACCCAGTTTTCATCAAAAAACAATCGTAAATGACCTGTTTCGGTATTGATAAAATGCTTTTCGATAGTTTGTAATAACTCAATGATATCGTTTTTAAGCGTTTCGTCTTTCCAGACTTTGTACAAATTTGCGTACCCTTCAACGATATGCAAATGCGTATTCATGGTCTTTTTTTCATTGGCATCTTTGTCGCTCAGGCGTAAATCTTCAATAGGCTGCCAGTCGCGTGTCAGGGCTTCGAAATAGCCTTTGTTTACAGGATCGTAACTGTGTTGTTGTATTTTTTGATATAAATTTTTTGCTATTTCTAAAGCTTTTTGATCTTTAGAAATAACATAATATTCGGATAAACCATAAATCGAAAAAGCCAGAGCATAAATCTGATTTTTAGTATCCTTTGGCGTTTTATCAGGGTTGATACTCCAAAATAAACCACCAAATTCAGCATCATAAAAATTCGCCGACAGAAATTCAAAAGCTCTTTTAGCAATCTTCAGATGCTCTTCTTTTTTCGAAATCTGATAGCTGGAAGAAAAGGTCCATAAAATTCGGGCTGTTAAAACTGAGCCTTTTTCTGTTTCGGGAATAATCTGATTATTAAAATCAATCTGACCTACAAAACCACCATTTTTAATATCCAGGGCGTTTTTAGACCAATAATTTAAAATGGAATCAAGCTCTGCTGACAGTTCGGTTTTGAGTTGGTTTAATTGTACTGACACGATAGATTAAATTGCGTTGTTTTTATCAATTAGTTTGATGATTGTATTTACAGAACCTGCTGAAATAAAAGTGTCTTCAGGAGCATTCGTTACATAATCAACTAATTGTGCTACAGATGAAACCGCCACATGCATTCTCGTATCCGATGATGCGTAGTAAATATAAACTGTACCATCGTTATCCTCAATCCATCCGTTTGTGAACAATACATTCGATACATCACCAACTCTTTCAATTCCTTCAGGACCCATAAAATGACCAGCCGGAACGTGCGTAACTTTGGTAATATCATTCAGATCGGTCATGAACATATAAAGGGTATAACGCAATCCTGCAGCCGTATTACGAACACCGTGTGCTAAATGCAGCCAGCCTTTATCTGTTTTTATTGGAGCCGGACCCAAACCATTTTTCAATTCGTAAATCGTATGATATTGCTTGCTGAAAATGATTTTCTCTTCTTTTACTTCCGGATTGGTCATATCATCAACATAGCCTAATCCTATTCCGCCACCGTTTCCAACATCAATAAAACCATCCTGCGGACGTGTGTATAAAGCGTATTTTCCGTTTACAAACTCAGGGTGCAAAACGACGTTGCGCTGCTGTCCTGTATTCGAAATTAAATCAGGAAGTCTTTCCCAGTTTACTAAATCTTTAGTACGTACGATTCCTGCATTGGCTACAGCCGAACTGGTATCGCCTTTTGGTGCATTCGGATCTTTTCTTTCGGTACAAAAAATACCGTAAACCCAACCGTCTTCATGGTTTATCAAACGCATGTCATAAACGTTGGTGTCCGGTTCTTCAGTTTGTGGAATCACGCATGGTTTTGCCCAAAATTTAAAATTATCGATACCATTTGGACTTTCGGCAATGGCAAAAAATGATTTTCTGTCAATTCCTTCAACGCGAACGGCCAATAGGTATTTATCATTCCATTTCATGGCTCCGGCATTGAAAGCTGCATTTATTCCTATTCGTTCCTGTAAAAATGGATTGGTGTTTTCGTTAAAATCAAAACGCCAGTTTAATGGAATATGTGATGCTGTAACGACAGGATTTTGGTAACGCGTATAAATACCGTTCCCTGCTGTGTTTTGAGGTTGGTTTTTTTGCTCTAAAAGTGTTTTATGCTCTTTTTCTAACGCTACTTTTCTATCCTGAAATGTAGTTGAAGTGGCTATTGCTGTCATATAAATCGATTTCTGTATCTGTATTATTCTTTAATTTGATTGGTCTCTTTTTTCGTTTAAATCTTGTTCAATTATTTGTAATTTTTCTTCAGACAAAGGATAGAAGGCAATAAACGCTACTGATATTGCCGCAGCAATCGCAGGAAGTATGCTTAACATTAACTGAATTCCGTTTTGAGTGGTCGCAGTTTGCTCGACATTGGCCTGAAAACCATAGTAACCCAAAAGCCATCCTGCTCCGGCACCACCAATGGTCCACCCAAATTTTTGGGACATGGAGGAAGCTGAGAAAACCAATCCAGTTGCTCTACGGCCTTGTTTCCATTCGGAGTAATCTGCGCTATCGGCATACATTGACCAGATAAGAGGGAAAATGCAGCCTGCACAAATACTGATTAAAACCTGAAAAGTCATAATCAGGAATACATCTTCTTTTCCGAAGAAATAAAAGATGACGCTCAGTATAGCTGCTAAAGCCATTGCGCCAAAGAAGGTTTTCTTTTTACCTATTCGGTTCGCAATGGGCGTTGCGGCAATTACACCTATTATGTTTGCAGCCTGTCCCAAAACCAGATAGATTGAGGTAGGTGCCATGTGAAAATCAGTTCCGAATAACGAAAAATCAAAGTTTACAGTACTGCTCACGTAATATTTAAAATAATAAACAGCGGCTCCGTCACGGATAGAATTGAATACCAAAGTGCCTATTCCGGCTCCTAATAAAATCCACCACGGTTTATTTTTTAATAAATCTTTTAAGTCTTCTTTTAAATCATTTTTTTCGTTTTCAATTGGTTTTACTCTTTCTTTTGTCCAAAGGAAACATCCCCAAAAGAAAATTGTAGTAATCACTCCAAAAACAGCAATTGTAGCCAGCCAGCCTGTTTTTGAGTTTAGGCTTCCGCCAAAGTAATTCACTAAGGGTTCAATTAGCCAAAGCGCCAAAAGACTTCCTCCAAAAGCAAAAACCATTCGGTAAGACGAAAGTGTGGTTCTTTCTTTTCGGTCTGATGACATAACACCCAAAAGCGACGCATACGGCACGTTTATCAAAGAATAAATCATCATCATCAGCGAATAAGTTACGTAAGCATAAATAATTTTTCCTTTTTCGTCAAAATCAGGCGTGTAAAAAGTAAGTACGCCAATAACTGCAAAAGGCACGGCTACCCATAAAAGATAGGGTCTGAATTTCCCCCATTTGCTTTTGGTTCTGTCAGCAATGATTCCAACAATTGGATCAAAACAGGAATCCCAGATTCGGGTAATTAAAAACATGGTTCCCACAACGGCTGGAGCCAGACCGAAAACATCGGTGTAGAAAAACAACAGGTACATACTGAAGATTTTCCAGAACATGGAGGAAGCTGCATCTCCAAGACCGTAGCCTATTTTTTCTTTTAAACTAATTTTGTCGTGCATTAGGTTTTTTTTAAAGGTTGAAATTAGATTTGGGGTAGTTATTTTTTAGTTTTTGGAATGTCTTTTTCGAATAAAGTGTTATCAAGATTATAGAAATCAACAAAGTCTTTTTCGCTTACCTGACCTTTATACGGCGCGTAATAGTGCATTTTTTGCTCTTTATCCTGCCAGCCATGATTTCTCCATAACAAAACATAAGAGGGTTTGTAATCGCCAACGGCTTTAAGTAAAGTTCCGGTCCACCATTTTGGATCTGGAATTGCTTCGTATCCGGCTTCGGCTAAGGCAATAAGTTTGTGTTGTCTTGTACCAATTTTATCAATAATCTTAAATTGACTTTGAACTTCTTCAATAAATCTCGTGCCTTCTTTGTCGTTGTTGTTCTGGTAACTGTCAAAGCTTATGATGTCTGCATAATCGTCACCAGGATAATTGGTTAGGAATTCTTCTTCAGTTTTAAAACTGCTCGTATTGTAAACATAAATTAAGTTATGTACGCCTTTTTTTTGCAAATAATCAAAAGTAAATTTCCATAAAGTTTTAAATTCCTCAGGCGTACAATTTCCTTTTCCCCACCAAAACCAGCCACCGGTTAATTCATGATAAGGACGGAATAAAACAGGTATGTTTTTTCCGTTTTTATCTTGTAATGAAAGAAAAAAAGCAGCGGCTTTATCTAACCAGGAAGTAAATTTAGCATGATTTTCAGCTCCAGGAAGTACTGTTTTGAGAGAGTTGGGTGTGTTGTCCCAGGCATTTTTTCCGGTTGCTGGATTGTCAAAATGCCAGCTTATGGTTGAGATTCCGCCTCTTGCATTGGCATCCTCTATATATTGTTTCATTTTATCAAAAGGAACACCGTCAATATTGTTTGGGAGACCGTTTTCTAATCCAGCTATGTCCCAGCCATAAACCCCAGGATAATCGCCAACCACATCTTTTATATCGCTTCGTCCTGCCTCATATTTCCAGTTTACACCGTAAGCAAGGTCGTCCTGATGGCCAAAAAGAAAACCTTTTTGGGTTAATCGATTTAGTTTTTTATACAATAAAATGGTTTCAGGAGTCGATTTTTTATCTGAAAGTGACAAATTAGTATCAGTTTTAGTGTTTTGGGATCGACAGGAACTTATTGTCAAAACCATAAAAATATATGTTATAAAGCTTTTTTTCATAATGGTTCATTTATTTTTTGGATGAGGGACTCTAAAAGCACTATTTAAAACCTAATCGTAAAAGTCTTTTTTTACAACTTATAATTAAATATTGTTTTACTGCTTTAATTATCAAAACTATAAAAAGATATTAGATAAAAAACGATTAATGTTTATTATTAATATACTTTTTGTAGAATATACAATTGTATTTTTCAAAGATAATTGTATGATAAGCGTGTAATTAATATTATTTTATCAATTATATATCATATTATTGCAATAAAAAAAATCACTTTTAATTATAATACTACGAAATAGAAATGAGTACCGCTAAAAATTTTTACAGGGAGATTGCGCCACTTTCGGCGGGAGATAGTTTTTTGGTTTTTGACAGAGTAAAGGATAGCTTCGATTTTCCGGTGCATTATCATCCGGAATTTGAAATAAATTTTATTTTAAACGGAAAAGGAGTTAGAAGGGTTGTGGGTGATAATATTGAAGAAATCGATAATGTCGAATTGGTTTTAATAGGCCCGAATTTATATCACGGCTGGGAACTCAATAAATGTACAAGCAAAAAAATTCATGAAATTACGATTCAGTTTCATAATGATTTATTTCACGAATCGTTGTTGTCCAGGCGTATTATGAATCCTATTCGGGATATGTTTAACCGATCTATTCATGGTATTTTATTTTCGAAAAAAGTAGCCGAAGAATTAACGCCCAGACTGGTAAAGCTTTCTAAATTAGATGGTATGGATTATTTTTTAGAAATAACCTCTTTATTATATGATCTTGCCAATTCCAGAAATCAGCGTTTGCTTTCGACCTATACGGTTGATTATGATACGTTTGATGATTATGATAAAATGAAGTTGGTTTACGAATATGTACAAAAACATTTTGCTGATAAGATTACTTTAGAAGATGCTGCAAATGTCGCCAGTATGTCTATTATTTCCTTTAATCGGTTTATAAAAAAACGTACAGGAAAAACTTTTGTCAACTATATAAATGATATCAGGATTGGTTATGCGGCAAGATGGCTTGTAGAGAAAGATATGAGTGTTTCTGAAGTAGCATTTAAGTCGGGTTTTAATAATATAGCCAACTTCAATCGTAGTTTTAAAGCGATAAAAAACTGTACTCCAAGTCAGTATAGGGAAGATTTTTCCGGCTTGAAGCGTATTTTGTAGTGATACTTTTTTTGCATGTACAAATATTATTTTTAACGAAATCGTTTGATTTTTCAATAAATCCTTAGATTTTGTTTAATCACAAAGGAGTTTAGAATAGTGTTGATTGCGAATAATGTAATTTTTTGGCAGTTTTATTTTTATATGTATTTTTTTAAAGCATTATAGTAAAAATTCTATCATTAATTGATATAATACTATTAATATGATGTTTGGTTCTGTTATAGTTTTGTTAAATAATCTTTTAGATAAATCTCACCAAATTATTTCAAAGATTTAAATGATCACTTTAAACTAACCAAACACTTATTATGAAAAAACTAATGACTAATTTCGATCATTGGAGAGCGAACCACAAAGCTATTCCTTTGATTTTGTTTTTGCTGCTCGCCAGCAATATTATGACCGCCCAGGTAAAAATTACAGGTGTTGTTTCGGATGATAAAGGACTTTCTATTCCAGGTGCTAACATTGCAGTAGTTGGAGCCAAAAAGTCGGTATCTACAGATTTTGATGGAAAGTATTCTATCGAGGCACCTGCTAATGCTACTATTAGTGTATCTTTTATAGGATATATTACCAAAACAATTAATGTAAACAATGGCGGAACTATAAATGTTGTTCTTAAACTTAGTGCCGAAGATTTACGTGAAGTTTTGGTAAATGTTGGATACAGAAGCCAGAAAAGAAAAGATGTTACTGGTGCAATTTCCTCAGTTACAGCTAAAGATTTCAAAGATTCGCAACAAGTTACGGTAGAACAATTGCTGCAAGGTAGAGCAGCTGGAGTTGTCGTGACGAATAACTCTGGAAAACCAGGAGGAAGCGTTTCGGTGAAAATTCGTGGTAGCGCTTCTTTAGGCGGTAGCAATGAGCCTCTTTATATTATAGATGGAGTTCCTGTTTCTGGTGATGCAACAAGCCAGGCTACTGGAGGAACTATCGTAAGTGGCTACATTGGTACAAACACGGGAAGTGTAACCAATAGCCCTTTGGCATTCCTGAATCCGAATGATATTGAAACGATGGATATCTTAAAAGATGCGGCTTCTACTGCAATTTATGGTTCCAGAGCTTCAAACGGAGTTGTAATTATTACGACTAAAAAAGGTAAAAAAGGTACTGGAAAAATAACTTACGATACTGCATTTTCTGTACAGGATGTTACCAGATTGCTTAAAACAATGAACCTTAGTCAATATGCGGAGCAACAAAACGCATTGGCTCAATATTATGGTGTTGCCCCAAGAGAAGAGTTTGCTGTGCCTTCGGTTTTAGGAGATGGTACAGACTGGCAGGACGAGATTTACAGAACCGCTTTAATGACGAGCCATCAGTTATCATTTTCTGGAGCTAATGATAAAACATCATATTATGTATCTGGAGGATATCTTACTCAGGATGGAGTTGTTATTGGATCTGATTTTAAAAGATATACTTTCAAAACAAATCTGGAATCTAAAATAAAAGATTGGTTGACAATGGGAGTTAATATTACTGCAGGTATCACCAATCAAAATATCACTATCGAAGGATATAGTGATGGTATCATTGGTACTACTATTTTATCTACTCCTGATGTAGCGGTTAGAAATTTAGACGGAACTTATGCAGGGCCTCCAGCTGGTGGTTCTCAGGGTTCCTGGATTAATCCGGTTGCGAGTACTTTAATGAATACTAATTATTTGGTTCAGAAGAATTTTCAGGCCAATTTTTATACGAATGTCAGACTGGCAAAAGGTTTGGAATATCGTTTTGAATTAAACGGTTCTACAAGCATTCAGAATTTTGAAAATTTTCAGCCTACCTATGAGTGGGGAGCAGCTGTAAACAAAGTAAATCAACTTTCGGAAAGAGCCAATACCTGGTACGGAATTAATTTAAGTAACAGATTGAGCTACAGATTCGCTACCGGTAAACATAATTTTACCTTAATGGGGGTTCAGGAAGCAAATGATGCACATTGGTTTGGAAACAGCCAGTCTATCAGTGGTTTGCTAAGCAATGATGTGCACTCTATCAATCTTGGAGATCAAAATACTTTGGTGGCTAGCGAATATAAAGGCAGCAATGCTTTGTACTCATTTTTAGGGTCTCTAAACTATGATTTTGATAATAAGTATTATTTACAGGCATCGATAAGAGCTGATGGTAGTTCTAATTTTGCCGAAGATAACAGATGGGGATACTTTCCTGCAATTTCTGCTTCATGGAAATTGTCTAACGAAAAGTTTATGGAAGGTACCAAAGACTATATCGACAATATTAAATTTAGAATTGGATATGGTGAAACGGGTAATCAAAATATTGGAGGCGGATTATATGCGTCTAATATACAAACGATTAAATCTGCTTTAGGGAATTTCTTTACGGCTGGTAATATTGCTAATCCGGATTTAACCTGGCAATCTGCTGAGGATACCAACCTTGGTCTTGAATTTAGTTTGTTTCAGTCTAAATTATTTGCAACTGTAGATGTGTATAGAAAACAATCATCAGGATTTTTATTTGTATTGCCTCTGCCTACTTATGTTACCGGTTTAGAGCAGTATCAGGGAGGGTTATCTGCTCCGATGGTGAACTTAGGAAGTATGCGTAATCAGGGTATCGAAGCTACTTTGAAATATTCTAACAACTTTAGCCAGAACTTTTCATGGGATGCAACGGTTTTATTTTCTAAAAACAATAATGAATTGTTAAGCCTGGTTGAAAATTTTGATTTAATAAAAGATGTTCAGGTTAATGGTTATACGACTAAAACCGTTACAAAATCTGAAGTTGGTCAGCCAATAGGTCAGTTTTATGGTTACGAAACCGTAGGAATCATTAGAACAAACGAACAGTTGGCAAATGCTCCAATTCCTTTTACAGGAAACAAAGCTGTAAAAAGTGTTTTAGGAGATGTAGAATATGTAGATCAAAATCAGGATGGTCTAATTGATGAAAAAGATTTAACCTATATAGGAAATCCTCAGGCCGATTTTATTTATAGTTTTAATAACTCTTTTAGATATAAAAACCTGGATCTTTCTATTTTCCTGCAAGGATCTCAAGGAAATAAAGTAATGAACTTAACTGGAAGAGCGGCAACAAAAAACCAGCGTCTTTACGAAAATCAATTAGCTGAAGCGGCAGATTTCTGGACTCCGGAAAATGTAGATGCTAAATACCCTAGACCTGACGGAGGTGATGGTCATCCAAATATCGCTATTTCTGACCGTTACGTTGAGGATGGTTCTTATCTGAGAATTTCTCAGTTGACTTTTGGATATAATTTACCTTCAGATGTTATTTCTAAAACTAAATTAAGCAAACTAAGATTTTATGCAAGTGTACAAAACTTATACACTTTTACAAAATACACTGGTTATGATCCTGAAATTGGAGACTATAACCAAAATGCTTTATTAAGTGGAATTGATTCAGGACGTTATCCTACGAATCGTACCATTACTTTAGGAATGAATGTTGAATTTTAATAAGACTTATTATGAAAATATATAAAATAAATTTAAAAAGCTTAGCGGTATTGCTTTTGCTGGCTTTGTCTGCGTCATGTAGTGATGATTATTTAGACCGACCTACTCAGGATGGTTATGTAAGTGATAACTTTTATACTTCTGATGAGCAGGTACAACGCACCACGTACGGTATGTATGGGAGAATGTGGGCTCCTTTTTATACAAAATGTTTCTATGCTCTTTCGGAAATGTCTTCAGGAAACTGTTGGTCAAATGTAGATGGAAACGAAGTAATTCAGTTTAAACTAACGTCTGATAGTTTTATCTTAAACGATCCTTGGCGTTCTTGTTTTGGTGTAATTGCGCAATCTAACGATTTGATTAATAACTTAAATACAAATGCAAAAGAGGGCGTAAGTCAGGCTGTGATTGATAATGCAATTGCTGAGGCGCACTTTTTCAGAGCAGTTTCTTATTTCTATTTAGTTCGTTTATTTGGACCAGTACCTATTATTGAAGATAATTTAGCACTTGCTCAAAACCCATTGGTGAACAATAACAGAATAGAAGATGTGTATAAATTCATCGAAAATGATTTAAAATATGCTGCCGCTAATCTGAAACAAAAAATCAGAATGAGAGGTTCAAGTCAGGAAAATGTATTTGTATCGCAAGGTACAGCGGAGTCTTTTCTGGCCAAAGTATATCTTTATGAAAAGGATTATCCTAATGCAAAAGCAATGGCTGAAAAAGTGATTAATTCAGGAGAATTTGCTCTTTTGCCTAATTTTTCTGATTTGTTTTTAACAAGCAAAAACAATAATGAAGAGTCTATTTATTCCTGGCAATGGTCTGGTGCTATAAACGAATATCAGGGAGGTAATTTTTCTAATGTTCAGTATGGTCTTGATATTTTAAATGACAGAGTGTCTTACGGAGCGGTATATATTCCTTCGAATGATATTCAGGAAGCTTTCGAAACGGGAGATCTTAGAAGAAAAGAGTCCTATATGGTTTATGGCGATTCTTATCCAAACATGAAAGCGGACGATGTAGTAGGTTTTGTTTTGGATGAAGATAAGTATCCGGGGCTTCTGGATGCAACAGGAGCAGCAGTAAAAAAATATGTTGTAGGTCAGGCAACGGATGAAACTGGACCAGCAGATAATTGGGGAGCTATGAATAACTGTAATTATATCATGCGTTACGCTGATGTATTGCTAATTCACGCCGAGGCAATTTTAGCAGGTGCAAACGAAACCAATAATGCCGCAGCAAAAGAATCATTTAACAAAGTGAGAAAAAGAGCGGGTCTGCCACAATTGAATGCAACGACACCATTAACTAAAATGGGCTTATTCAAAGAACGCAGAGTAGAGTTTGCTTTCGAAGGTGAGTTTTGGTACGATTTAGGAAGATTGCCAAGAGCTGAAGCGATTGAAATTATTTCAAAACAAGACAGAGGATCTGATTATGAAGGTGTAAAACACTATACGCCTGTAGAAACAGATTTCATTTTTCCTAAACCAGCAAATGATGTAAGGAAAAATCCAAAGTTGAAAGAAGCGCCAGTTCCTTACGTTTTTAAATAATTCTTAAATAAAATAATGATGAAAAATATAAAAAATATGAAGTTATTGAAGTTTTATTTTTTAGCTTCAATTTCAGTTTTACTGCTTAATTCTTGTTCAAGTGATGATAGTAGTTCATCAGGTTCTGGCTCTTTAGCAGTAACGGGTATCAGCAGATCTGTTATCGATGATCCTTTAATTGAAGGCGATAGACAAGTAGATGTTCCTACAGATGTAATAAATGCAGGAAATACGTATATTATTAGAGGTTCTGGTTTTGCAACGTTAAAGTCAATATCTTTTAATGGATTAAAATCAGAGTTCAATCCTACTTTAGTTACAGATAACGCCATTGTAATAAATGTTGATCAAAAAACACCTTATTACAATGAGATGGATGAGTTGAAACTGGTAACCAATATCGGTACTTTAAAATATAAAGTAAAAGTAAGACCTCCGTCTCCAAACATTATTGGATTTCCTATCAATCCTAATGAGGGTGATATTATTACCATAACAGGAGAGTATTTTTTACGTCCTGTAGTAAATTTTGGAACCATAAAAGTAGAGCCTATTTCTTCAAGTTTAACCGAAATTAAAGTAAAAGTTCCGGCTGGAATTCAATATAAAAACTTATCCATTACGAATGTGTCCGGTACTACTGTAGCGCCACAATCTTTTGGAAGTGCAATTTTTGATGATGCTTATACCTCACTTAAAGCGTATGATGGTTTATGGAATGCTGCTGACGGTTATGATACGGCTTATACTAAAGATGTTAAACAAGGATCAAAATGTATTGCCTGGAAAGCCGGCGGATGGAATGGTTTGTATGTAGGTATCGACAAGACTAAAGTAGATATGTCAAAATACAAAGCAATCAGAATTAGTATCAAGGGTGAAAAAACCGGAACGGCAATCGGAATTGTAAACGGAAATTGGGGCGCAACGGTTTCAATATCGTTTAAGTCTGATTGGACCTATATCGAAATTCCTTTTAGTATGGTAGGCAATCCAACGGAATTAACCGAGATTACTTTTCAGGAATCTGGAAATTTTGGAGGAAACACACTCTTAATTGATGATTTTGGTTTAGTACTAAAATAACATTAGAAAAAACATAAAAAATAAACGTATGAAAATTATATATAAATTAAAGCAATTCGCATTAGTTGCATTTTTGATAACGGCTGTTACCTCATGCGACGATGCGTTACCGGATGTTGGCGGAGCAGAGCAAAACTACAATTCGGCTTATGGCTTAATTCAGGCGAATACTAATTTGAGCCTTTTTGCAAAAGCTATCGAAATAACAAAATTGCAACCCACTTTAGACACGGCTGAAAATTACACCTATTTTGTTCCTACAGACGCTGTTTTCGAAGCCTTCTTAGTGAAAAATGGTTATGTAAACTCATTAGGTTATCCGGATATTAGCCTGGTTCCTGAAGCTGATTTGAAGCAAATAGTTTTAAGTCATGTTGTAAAAGGAGTCAAAAAAAGAGTAGGTAAATTAGAAGGTGTAGAGGCAGATTATCTGGAAACAGGTGAGTTATCTACTTTGGCAAACGCAGCTAATCCAGATTTATATTTGCTTGCTGTAGATGTTGAAGATGGTGTTTTGAAAGTAAATGGCTCAGATAAACAAGCCGTTGGTCTGGATTATTATGGGGACAATGGTTTTGTGCACGTCCTGGATAATGTAATAGACTTAGCGCCACCAGCTCCGGTTATTAGTGGTGTTTCTCAGGCTTTTGCTTCTCCTGGTGATGTGCTTACGATATCGGGTTCTAATTTTGTAAAAGTTACTTCGGTTAAATTTGGAACAAAATCCATAACATTTGCTGCTGTTTCAAAAACTGAACTTAAAGCGACAGTTCCTGCTGATTTCGAGTCGTATGCACTTATAACGGTTGAAACGGAATACGGAACTTCAAATACAGCAACACTTGGGGTTAAATATTTAGTTTTTGGGGACGATTTTTCTGGATCGCCAACACCAATCTCTACCTGGAATTGGGGTGGAACGGAAGATTTTCAAAATGCAGAACAAGTAGGCAGAGGTACAAAATCGATTAAAAGAATTAATAATGACGCCTGGAGCGGTCTTTATATGCAAATTCCGACTATAAATCTTGCTCAGGTGGAGTATCTGAAAGTGTCTATTTATTCTACCAAAAGTACCAGAATTTTGTTTTCAATTGGAGAAACAAATAGTGATGCTGGTAAAGCGGTAGATATTGTAGCAAATCAATGGAATAATATTTCTATTCCAATTTCTGAAATGCACCCAGAAAAATTAGGTACTACCATCAACTCATTGTTTATGCAGGAGTTTTCGGGAGAAAAAGGAATTGTATATCTGGATGATATAGGTTTCTTATAATACGTTACATATTTTGAGTTTTGTTGTTTTAATATTCCCTGATTAATTTAATTAGGGAATATTTTTTTAGTTTTATTAAATAAATTTTCACCAATGAAAAAAATCATTTTACTAGTAGTTCTAAATCTTTCAATAACAGTTTTCGGTCAGGGAAATACATTTACGCAGAAAGCAGGTAAATTCGAGGGTATGGCGATGACACCGCCAATGGGTTGGAATTCATGGAATACTTTCGAAACGAATATCGACGAAAAATTAGTCAAAGAAACGGCTGATATTATGGTTTCATCCGGGATGGCTGCTGCAGGATATACTTATATTGTTCTGGATGATGGCTGGATGACTAAGGAGCGCGATGCTAATGGCGATCTGGTGCCGGATCCGGTAAAATTTCCAAACGGAATGAAAGCACTTATCGATTATGTTCACAGCAAAGGCCTGAAATTCGGATTGTATAATTGTGCCGGAACCCAAACCTGTGCCGGATATCCGGGAACGCGTGGTTACGAATATCAGGATGCCAGATTTTATGCAAAACTCGGAATCGATTTCCTAAAATACGATTGGTGCAACACACAGGGAATTACGGCAAAAGAAGCTTACACCACCATGAGTAATGCACTTAAAACGGCCGAAAAACCTATTGTTTTTAGTCTTTGCGAATGGGGTGACAATCAGCCTTGGGAATGGGGGAAACCAGTGGGGAATCTCTGGAGAATTTCTGGAGATATCTATCCTTGTTTTGATTGCGAATTCAAACACGAAATTGGTAACTGGTCGTCCTGGGGTGTTATGAAAATTGCCGAAATGCGAAAAGACATCCGCAAATTCTCCGGCCCTGATCATTGGAATGATTTTGACATGATGGAAGTTGGAAACGGAATGACCAAGGCCGAAGATAAAACACATTTTACACTGTGGTCGATGTTAGCTTCTCCTTTAATAGCTGGAAATGATTTCAGAAAAATGTCAAAAGAAACGCTGGCTATTTTAACCAATAAAGAATTAATCGCCGTAAATCAGGACAAATTAGGAGTTCAGGGTTTTAAATATACGGTTGAAGATGGAGTGGAAGTTTGGGTAAAACCATTAACGGATGGAAACTGGGCCATTACTTTTTTAAATAGAACAGATGTCGTTAAAAAGATTAATTTTGACTGGAAGAAGCATATTATCAAGGATATAGATTTTGGTTATGAAGCAGATTTTAGCAAAACAGTTTTCAAAATAAAAGACCTTTGGAAAAATAAAGACGCAGGAAATACCAAAAAGAATTTTGTTGCAGAACTGGCTTCTCACGATGTAATCACCGTACGACTAACACCATAAACAAATAATAAGATGAGGTTAAAAACAATTTTTGTAGCAGCAGCAGTATTGTGTTTTAGTTTTTCGAATGCACAATTCGTTAAAAAACACGGTCAGTTAAGTGTCAAAGGAACTCAATTAGTAGATAAGGACGAAAATCCTATTGTTCTAAGAGGTTTAAGTTTTGGCTGGCATAGTATGTGGCCCAGATTTTATAACGAAAAAGCGGTTAGCTGGCTCAAAAAAGATTTTAATTGTAATGTGGTCCGCGCTGCAATGGGTATCGAATTAGGAGAGTATGCCTATAATAAAGAACCTGAATTTTCGAAAGAAAAAATAGAAGCGGTCATAAAAGGAGCCATCAAATCTGATATATATGTAATTATTGACTGGCATAGTCATAACGTAAATCTAAAAGAGGCAAAATTGTTTTTCGAAGAAATGTCTCTTAAATACGGACAATATCCGAATGTGATTTACGAAATCTTTAATGAGCCTGATTACGAAAGCTGGTGGGAAGTAAAAACCTATGCAGAGGAGGTAATTGAGGTAATTC
Organism: Flavobacterium hydrocarbonoxydans; assembly: GCF_009789235.1. Classification (GTDB taxonomy): domain Bacteria; phylum Bacteroidota; class Bacteroidia; order Flavobacteriales; family Flavobacteriaceae; genus Flavobacterium; species Flavobacterium hydrocarbonoxydans. Next base: position 77,205 of record NZ_WSTB01000010.1, read on the forward strand.
GAAAAAATGACCCGGACAACATTATATTAATAGGTTCGCCTCGCTGGGATCAGGATGTAAATCTTCCTGCCGAAGACCCAATACAGGGATATAGCAATTTAATGTACACGATGCACTTCTATGCAGCTACACATGGAAAAGAATTGCGTGACCGTACGGATGCTGCCATAAAAAGCGGTTTACCCATTTTCATCTCAGAATCTGCAGGTATGGAAGCTACAGGTAATGGTCCTTTAAATTATACTGCCTGGCAGGAATACATAGACTGGATGGAGGCACGCAAACTAAGCTGGATTACCTGGTCTGTTTCGGATAAAGACGAAACCTGTTCTATTTTACAAAAATCAGCAAAATCTGAGGGACACTGGAAAGATGCCGATTTAAAAGAATCGGGAATTAAAGTACGAGAGTTACTCAAAAAGTATAATACTAAGGAGTAGTAATGTGATAAAGAAGATTTAAGAGCCTGTTCAGTTTGAACAGGCTTTTTTTTGTTTTTATAAAAAGGATATGTATTACTTATAGGTAAAAAGGAGTTTGTTTTATAGGTTATTTAGCTTTGTTTGGAGATTTGTTTTTGTAAGAATAATTTAATTTAAATGTAGCCGAATCTTAATTTTGCTTTAATTTTAATTATTTTTAATTTTTTATCGATACCCCCTAAATTTTTAGGGGGTATCGCTTTTTGATGACTAAAATAGGCTTGTTTATTGCTTTTTTTGGTTTTAAAATTAGTAAATACCCTTTCAAAAGCACTTTAAATGATGAAATTTGGTTGTTGAATTTTCAAAAACGATTAGTTATTAATGTGAAATAACGATTATTGTTTAATAAATTTTTGTAATCCATAATTCTGCTGTCAAAAAGGCAAAAAGTTGAGTTTCGATTCTTGTAGTGATACAAAAGTTAATAAATTCGCTAATGAAAATGAGGATGATTTAGAGGGTAAAATAAAATTGTAAAAAAGGTTTATACTATTAAATAACAATATATAAAGATTAACTAACCAGAATCAATTAATAACCAAAAACCAATTAAAACATGAAAAAAGTATTATTTATTTTATCATTAGCCTTAACAACAAGTTTTGCATTTGCACAAGAAGAAGATGCATCAGAAACGACTCCTTTAGAAATTACAGGTTCTGGGGATTTATATTATAAATACGATTTTGCTAAAGTTGGCAATATCCCAACAAGTTTTGCAACAGATCATAATTCGGTTTCTTTAGGAATGCTGGATATTGCATTGAAGAAAAAAATTAAAAATGTGTCTTTTGTTGGTGAAATTTCTTTTGGACCAAGAGGACAATACCAATCAATACCAAATGGAGATGGAACAGATGACAATTCATTCCACATCCAGAATTTGTACGCTACTTATGCAGTTACTGATAAACTTAGTTTAACTGCAGGTTATATGGGAACTTTTATTGGGTATGAGGTGATTTCCCCTGTAGGAAACTTTCACTACTCTACTTCTTATTTGTTTACTAACGGACCATTCCAAAATGCAGGTGTTAAAGCAAATTATGCAATAACGGACCAATTTGGGTTCATGGTAGGATTGTTCAATGATACTTGGAATACCTATAAGGCTGATCCAGTAAAAGGATTAAATGCAGTAGGAGGTCAATTCTCTTTTGTAGCTGATAAAATGAGTGCTTATTTGAATGTCATGGATGGTTCTGTAAGTGGTACTATTTTTGACTTGACGAGTACATTCCAAATAACGGATAAATTCAAATTAGGTTTAAATGCTGCAGATTTTTCAAATGAAGGAGATGTTGGTTATACCGGAGCTGCTTTATACCCATCTTTTGCTATCTCTGATGCTTTTGCTTTAGGATTACGTGGTGAGTATTTTAAATACAAAGAAGGTTCAGGAGATACAGATGTTACAGCCTTAACTTTGTCAGGAAATTTCAAAATAAACGGTTTGACTATCATTCCAGAGTTTAGACTTGATTCTAATTCAGATGAAGTAATGTTCGTAGATTCTGATTTAGCTCCTGCTAAGTCTGCTTCTCAAGTGCTTATAGCCGTGGTTTACGGATTCTAATAGTAAGTAATTATTTAAAAACATACTCTTTATATAAGAGATTAAGATTGATATTTTTTTTTTTTTTTTGGAGCTGTCAAAACATAAGTAATGTTTTGGCAGCTTTTTTATTGCTAAAAACTCAAGTAGAAAAGGCTTGTGTTAAGTCTTAATTCATTAGAAATAAACAACTGCAATTATAAAATTGCCTTCTTTTATTTCATCTTTATTTCAAAATTTAAAAAGATAATAGTAATGATTTAGGTTTCCTGAAATAAAATGATTTAAAATTAACCCGTTGAGTGAAATTATTTTTAATAGAAAATAGCTTATTGAATTCAAAAAAGGTATTTCACTTTCATTAAAACATCCCGAAGCTTCGGGACTATGTGCGAAGCAACGAGTTTCTTTTTGATTTACTTTTTCAAAATCAGTAAAGCTATGTTTTTTATGTGTTTAATTAAATTTTTATTCATGACATCCCAACGGTAAATTAGACAAAGTAGCTTGAACCCCAAATTTGACGTCTCTGATGCCAAATTTGACGTTCCCGATGTCAAATTTGACGTCCCTGATGTCAAGTTTGACGTCCCTGATGTCAAATTTGACGTCCCCGATGCCAAATTTGACGTCTCTGATGTCAAATTTGACGTTCCTGATGCCAAATTTGACGTCGCTGATGTCAAATTTGGGGTTGGATTAGGTTAAATGAGTTGCATAAAAAAAACGCATTTCTAATCTAAATCAGAAATGCGTTTTATTAAATGGTTTTAAGCTGCTTATTGCAGTTGCTTTTTGTATATAGAATAGATAGTATCAATTGTTTTTCTGTCTAAAGTAACAGAAGTGTCTGTTTGAATATAATGCAATTTGAAAGCCATTATCGCAGCCGAAAGATTTTTGGTGTTATAGCCAATAATTCGTAACGCAGGTTCTATTTTAAAATCAAAAGGAGCAGGCTCTAAAAATTCATCAGGCCAGATTCCAAAACCCTTTTCAGCTAAAGTTTTCCACGGAAATAAAGCACTAGGGTCTGTTTTACGACCAGGAGCGATATCCGCATGTCCTATAAAATTTTGAGTAGGAATATTGTAGTCTTTCTTTAATTTGGTCAAAAGAGCCACCAGACTGCTTATCTGAGCTTCAGAAAAAGGTTCAAAGCCATTATTGTCAAGTTCAATACCTATAGAAGAGGAGTTAAGATCGGTGTTTTTTCCCCAAGTTGCATTTCCGGCATGCCAGGCTCTTAGGTAATCGTTTAGCATTTGTACCACTTTACCATTTTCAGAGATTACATAATGAGCGCTTACCTGTGTTTTTACTTTCGTAAAAGTACTGATAGTTTGTTCTAACGAATCTTGTGCGGTATGATGAATAATAACAAAACTCGGTTTTCTTAAATTAAAGTTTACAGTACCTACCCATTGTGTGCTAATACCATTTACTAAAGGAGTAGAACCAATTTTAGAAATCGAATCTTTTACGATATGCAATTGTTGTGCGTAAAGCGAGTCGATACTTAGTGGAGCAACAGGAGGGATAGGCTGAACTTCTTTACTTGTTATTTGTTGTTCAAGAGTTTTAAGCTGTTGGTCGTACGCTTTTTCAGTAGTTTTATGTGGGTTTTTTGTGGCGCAGGATGCAACAATAAGGGCTAATATAAAATAATAAAAGTTTTTAGTCATGGTCAGTGCATTGTGGAGTATAAAAACGGTTACTCAGTTGGTTTACTTGTCTCTTCCAGTGTTTCTTTGGTCTCTTCCTTAGAATTTTTCTTTTTCTTATTCTTAGACTTCGATTTTTTTACTTCTTTAAAGTTTTCCATGAAAGAAGTGTATTTATCTTTTTGGTCTGGGTTTAAAAAAGCATTTACTTTTTTATTAGTCTCTTCTCTTAGTGCTTTTATTTGCTCCATTTTCTGATCCTGACTACTGTTTTCGTTTTTCAAAAGAATACCCTGTTCTCTTATACTCTCTGCTAAAACGTTAGTAATCGCGATGGCTTGAAGTTCATCCAGATTTACTTCCGGTTTCATTTGTTCTACAATTTGAGCTGCAACTTCCTCAACGGGAGTTTCTTTCGGTTTGCTTTGCTGCTGGCTGCTTTGGTTCGTCATGCTTCTGTCCATTCCACCGCCGCCTCTGCCATATCCATTATTATAACCGCCGCCATAACCATTTCCGTATTGAGCAGAAACCGTATGGATGCTTAAAACTGTAAAAACAAAAAGTAAAAGGGATTGAAATGGTTTCATAAATACTTTTTTATATAAAAGTTATAATTGTTTACCGTAAATTTAAGCAGGTTCTCCGTATAAATCAAATTCTGTTGCTTCTATTATTCTAATATTAACAAATTCTCCTGTTTTTACGTAATGTTTCGATGCATCTATTAAAACTTCGTTATCTACATCAGGGCTGTCAAATTCTGTTCGGCCTACAAAATGAGCGCCTTCTTTTCTGTCAATAATACATCTGAAAACCTGACCTACTTTTTCCTGATTCAAATCCCATGAAATTTGCGATTGCAATTCCATGATTTCATTGGCTCTGGCTTGTTTTACATCAGCAGGAACGTCATCTTCCAATAAATAAGCATGTGTGTTTTCTTCATGCGAATAAGCAAAACAGCCCATACGGTCAAATTTCATTTCCTGAACAAAATCTTTCAAAATCTCAAAATCTTCTTGAGTTTCTCCAGGATAACCAACAATCAAAGTAGTTCTAATGGCCATTCCTGGAACTGCTGCACGGAAATCTTTTAATAACTTAGTCGTTTTTGCCTGGGTTGTCCCGCGACGCATCGATTTTAAAATATTATCTGAAATATGCTGCAACGGAATATCAATATAATTACAAATCTTTGGCTCGCGTTTCATTAATTCCAAAACATCCATCGGAAAACCGGTAGGGTAGGCATAATGCAAACGAATCCATTCAATTCCTTCTACTGCTGCTAATGCTTCCAAAAGTTCAGCAAGATTTCTCTTTTTATAAATATCAAGACCGTAATAAGTCAAATCCTGAGCAATCAAAATCAATTCTTTTACACCGTTTTTTGCCAAACCTTGTGCTTCTTTTACCAGTTTTTCAATTGGTTGCGAAACGTGTGATCCACGCATCAACGGAATAGCACAAAAACTACAAGGCCTGTCGCAGCCTTCAGCAATTTTCAGGTAAGCATAATTTTTAGGAGTCGTAGTCAGACGCTCTCCCAATAATTCATGTTTATAATCGGCTCCCAAAGCTTTCAATAATTGTGGCAATTCAGTTGTACCAAAATATTGATCCACATTCGGGATTTCTTTTTCTAAATCAGGTCTGTAACGTTCAGATAAACATCCGGTTACAAAAACTTTATCAACTAATCCTTTCTCTTTCTTGTCGGCATACTCCAAAATCATGTTAACCGATTCAGCTTTGGCATTATCAATAAATCCACAAGTGTTGATTACAATAATGTTTCCTTCCTCAGCTGCAGGTGCCTCATGTTGTACTTCTTTGCCATTGGCACGAAGCTGTCCCATTAGCACTTCACTATCATACACATTTTTCGAACACCCCAGAGTGATTACGTTAATTTTGTTCTTTTTTAAAGACTTGGTTCTCATACTTTTATAAATTGGAGTGCAAAATTACGCTTTTTTATTCAAACACCGCTTATTTAGGTTTCTTTTAGCAGTTTTTTCAGGAGCTGTTCCTGCTGTCCGCTATATTCCCGATTTAGAAAAAAAAGGCTTTTAACTGGAGTTTTTGTTAATCGGGAGATGCCGCTTCTCCCGATAGCTATCGGGACAGGGCTAAAAAAAATCCGCTAAGCAAGACCCAGCGGAAATTTCAAATTAATCTATTTAATTTTAATTACAATTCAAATAATAAAGTCAGTGAAACAGTATTCAGTTTCGATTTAATGTTTGCACCATTAGTAAATCCCTGACTAAAGAATCCCTGATTAGATTTTCTTTCTGCATACGAATAAGCAAGGTCAAGTTTAGTAGAGCCAAAGTTGTAACCTAAACCACCAGAATAACTGGTTAAGTCTCCAATAGTGGTTCCGTTTTTATAAGGACTGCCTTCAAAACGGTATCCGCCTCTTAAACTCAATTGTTTGATTTTATATTCACCACCAATTCGTAATTCACCATTGCTGGTTAATTCGTTGCTTATTTCATTGTTTAATTTTCTGAAACTATCCTGATTAGATGGTTTAAATTTACTATTGCTGTAATCTTTAATGGCATAATCGATACTAATTAATCCTGATTTTCCAAAAACATACGCACCACTAAAAGTTACCTTTCCTGGAGTTTGTAACGTGTAAGGTTCGTAAACATTTATGAGTTGAGGATTTTCAGTGGTGGTTATAGGTTGTTCTCCATCTGCCTGAATGGTAGTGCGTAAATTTTGAGATATTTCAGTGTAAAGTTCGTACCACGTATTTGATTCATACGCCAGACCAAGTCTAAAAGATTCTGTTACTTTGGCAAGAACTCCTAATTGAAAAGAAAAACCATTTCCGTAAGTATATTGATCAGTATTGAAATTTAAATTTGATATGGTCGCATTGGTTTCAAGAGGGTTTTGGTTTTCATTGCTTTCGCGAAAGTATGAAGACTTTCTGTAGTCAGTGATGTGAGCGTTTAAATTTGCTCCAAAGTAAATTCTGTCTTTGTATGATGTAGCGATATTAAAACTCAATTTGCTATTGTATCCAGTAGTGTAAACTTCGTTAATGTGATCGTTACTGCCTTCAGGAACATTTGTTGAATAGGAAGTGTTTTCGGGGTCATTACTATCAGGGTTTATTATATAGCCTTGATAGCCAAAATGAGCTTGTTGTTCATCGTAAAATAAATCTCCGTACGGAACATTATCCAGTACATCCAATGGAACTCCATTTGCATAAGATAAAAAATAGTCAGCTACAGATTTTGTTGGATTTGTACCTGCTGAAAAAACATCATTTTTAAAATTATTAGTTGTTTCGTAGGTGGCTGCGATAGCAATTTTTTTCCAGTTGTTATTTGGGTTACGGTCATGAAATACAAAAACACCTCCGGCCTGATTCAGGGTAAAAGAGTTTGTTTTTTCGCTAGTTTTTGTGCCAAAATAATCCGAATCATTTTTAATATTCTGATTACTAAAACTTACGCCAACCTGATTGTTTGAAAAGATGGCAGAACCGGCAGGATTTACACTTATAGAAGATAAGTCGCCACCAACTGCTCCAAAAGCACCACTCATGGCTCTAAAACGAGCAGTACCAGTTAGATTGTCTTGTGAATAGCGTATAGCGTCTGAAATTTGTTCTTGGGAATAGGAAGCACTAAACGTTAGTCCTGTAATAAAAAGGAATAGTATTTTTTTCATTAGGTTAAGTTTTAAATTTGATTGTATGATTGTAGAAACAACGGATAGAATTATCTTCTTCCGCCGCCTCCGCCTCCATAGGATCTTCCTCCTCCACCACCGCCAGAGGATCTCATGCTTCCGCCGCTGCTATTCATTGAGCGTGAAGGGCTAGGAGTGTAGCTTCTTGATGGTGTGTTGTTGCTATTGTTGTATGTTCTGTTTGTTGTAGTGTTTGATCTTCTGTTTGAATAATCAGTACTATTTTGTGCTTGTGTGCTGCTTCTTCGGTTTGAATAATCATAAGTACTTTGTGTAGTGCTTCTTCTATTGGTAAAAGTAGGTGAAGTGCTTCTTCTGCCATCTACAGTACTGCTTCTTCTGTCTGTGAAGTTTCTCGTTGTGTTGTAGCTCCTTCTGGATGTAGCGTTTCTGTCGGTATAATTTCTGTTACTGTAGTTTCTGGTGCCGTAATAAGCTGCAGAACCTCTGCGGCCTGAAGCATACGCATAGTTTCTTCCTCCGTAGTATCCACCACCATAATATCCACCATAATATCCACCGTAATAGCCTCCGCCATAACCCCATCCGTATCCAGGTCCCCAGTAGCCTGGGTATCCCCAGTATCCGCCACCATAGCCCCATCCGTATCCAGGGTAACCCCAGCCACCATAACCCCATCCATAATAAGGATAGCCAAACCCAATACCCCATGCCCATGAAGGATCGGAATAAGTATTTATGACAACTTCGGTATTGCTGCTTCCCCAGGCCGGATAGCTTGTTGCTACAGCTGTAGTATCGTTTTCTACATCATAATTACCGTAACTGTCAACATCGGTAAAAATTTCTGTTGGTTGTTCTTCGTCCTGAAGTGATTTAAAGTAGTCTTTATATTGATTGCTGGTATTAGTAGCTTCTGTTTGGGTATAAACTCGTGTCGTTCCTCCATATACGCCATCACTATCATAGTAGGAAGTATTCTGATAAGAACCACAGGAAGTCAATAGAAAACTCACTAATCCAATTAAGTAAAAAGGACTTGAGTTTTGGCGGAGAGAAAGATAAGTTTTCATAACTGTGTTTTTTTATTGTTGCACATTACAAAAATAGTTAGTTTTGTGGAACTATTTAGTTAAAAAAAAATAAACAAAATTTGTGCCAAACTATATAATATGAGTAAGAACCTTACTACAAGATCAGAAGATTATTCGAAATGGTATAACGAACTGGTTGTAAAAGCAGACCTGGCTGAGAATTCAGGAGTTAGAGGATGTATGGTTATCAAACCGTACGGTTATGCTATTTGGGAAAAAATGCAGGCTGAGTTAGATAGAATGTTTAAAGAAACAGGACATCAAAATGCTTATTTCCCTTTATTTGTGCCGAAGAGCATGTTTGAAGCCGAAGAGAAAAATGCTGAAGGATTTGCTAAAGAATGTGCTATCGTAACACATTATAGATTAAAAAATGATCCCGATAAACCTGGAAAATTAATGGTGGACCCGAATGCTAAACTAGAAGAGGAACTTATTGTTCGTCCAACAAGTGAAGCTATTATCTGGTCAACGTATAAAGGTTGGGTGCAATCCTATAGAGATTTGCCTTTATTGATTAATCAGTGGGCGAATGTAGTGCGTTGGGAAATGCGTACGCGTTTGTTTTTGAGAACTGCTGAGTTTTTATGGCAGGAAGGGCATACAGCCCATGCTACAAAAGTAGAAGCTTTGGAAGAAGCGGAAAAAATGATGAATGTTTATGCTGATTTTGCACAGAACTTCATGGCGATTCCGGTGGTTAAAGGTTTTAAAACCGAAACCGAGCGTTTTGCCGGTGCTGATGAAACCTATTGTATCGAGGCTTTGATGCAGGACGGAAAAGCATTGCAGGCAGGTACTTCTCACTTCTTAGGTCAGAATTTTGCAAAAGCATTTGATGTGAAGTTTGCGAATGCCGAAGGGAAACAGGAACACGTATGGGGAACTTCATGGGGAGTTTCGACTCGTTTGATGGGCGCTTTGGTAATGACGCATTCAGATGATAACGGATTGGTTTTGCCTCCTAATTTGGCTCCGATACAAGTGGTGATTGTACCGATTTTTAAAACGGATGAGCAATTAGGTGAAATAAGTACGGCTGTTAATGAATTAGTGGCTAAACTGAAAAAACTTAAAATTTCGGTTAAATACGACGACAGAACAACGCAGAAACCAGGATTTAAGTTTGCCGAATGGGAGTTAAAAGGAGTTCCTGTGCGAATTGCTGTTGGTCCAAAAGATTTGGAAAACGGAACTTTTGAGGTGGCAAGACGCGATACTTTATCAAAAGAAGTGATTTCTAAAGACGAAATTGTAAATTATGTAAATGATTTACTGGAAACGATCCAAACGGATTTATTTAATAAAGCATTGGATTATCGTGATACTCATATTACGGAAGTAAATAGTTTTGAGGAGTTTAAAGAAGTGTTAGATGGAAAAGGTGGCTTTGTATCGGCTCATTGGGACGGTACGGCTGCTACTGAGGAGAAAATAAAAGACTTGACAAAAGCAACGATTCGTTGTATTCCTTTGGATGCTGTTGAAGAGGCGGGAACCTGTGTATTTACTGGGAATCCTTCTTCGAAAAGAGTGCTTTTTGCTAAGGCATATTAAAAAAAAATATTTTTTTTTGCATCAGCTATTGTAGAACTTAAAAATAGATGTATCTTTGCATCCGCAATACAGAAGCAGGCCCGTTCGTCTATCGGTTAGGACGCATGGTTTTCATCCATGTAAGAGCGGTTCGATTCCGCTACGGGCTACTATTTTTTTATTGCACAAAGTTCACTCATTTTTTGAGAAAATGGCCCGTTCGTCTATCGGTTAGGACGCATGGTTTTCATCCATGTAAGAGCGGTTCGATTCCGCTACGGGCTACAAAAGAAGGCAATCTATTTAGATATAGGGAAAACCTTAGAACGATATTCGGTCCGTTCGTCTAGGGGTTAGGACGCATGGTTTTCATCCATGTAACAGGGGTTCGATTCCCCTACGGACTACTAAATTAGTTGTAAATAAGTTTTGTAAAATAAAAATTGGTGTCTCGGTTTTTGTTTTATTAGTTAAAACCAAAGTGATTGTTTTATAATTGTGGGAGGTTTTTCTTTTTTAACTAGTATTTATAATAATTATTACATCTAAAATTAAAAAAAATGGCAAATCATAAGTCAGCATTAAAAAGAATCAGAAGTAACGAAAAAAGAAGAGTATTAAACAGATACCAACACAAAACTACTCGTAATGCTATCAAAGCATTAAGATTAGCTACTGACAAATCTGATGCTACTTCTAAATTATCAACTGTTATTTCTATGATTGATAAATTAGCTAAAAAGAACATCATTCATGATAATAAAGCTTCTAACCTGAAGTCTAAATTAACGAAACATGTTGCTAAATTGTAATTAATTACAATTTCCTAAATATAGAAAAGTCCTCAATTGAGGACTTTTTTTTGTATGTTAAAGATCGAAAATTCCAATATTTTAAAATTCCAAATTCTTATGTCAGGAACGATTGAAAGAGTTGGAATTTTAAAAATTTAGAATTTTAATAAATCTATATTTCAATCTTCTTTTTAAGGTATTCCAGCATGGGTTGTGTTATGGGTTTAGAGAGAAAGTCAATGATGATAGGGTATTTCTTGGCCTTTATTAAATCTTCGGGGTCAATTGTAGAAGATAACACAATTACTTTTGCAGTGTTGAAATCTTTGTAATCTAATGTTGTAAAATGATCTAAAAACTCCCAGCCTCCCATTACAGGCATATTTAAGTCTAAAAAAATGAGTTGTGGTTTTTTGTTTAACTTGTTTTTGTCGTTGGCGTATTTAAGATTGTTAAAATGTAGTAAGGCTTCTTCGCCATTGAGAGCGGTGATGATTTCATTTGAAAATTCAGATTTCGAAATTACTTTTTTGCATAACATTAAAGAGATGGGGTCATCGTCAATGCATAAAATTTGCTCAAGCATAGGTTAATTTTTAAAGGTTATAGTAAATTGGGTACCTTTGTTTACTTCGCTGTCAATACTGATGGTTCCTCCCATGGTTTCAACTTGTGATTTTACAAGATAAAGTCCAAGTCCTTTACTGTCAGGATAGTTATGAAATCTTTGGTATAAGCCAAAAACTTTATCTCTATTTCGTTCTAAGTCAATCCCAATTCCGTTATCTTTAAAAGACAGTATTGCTTTTTGATCGATTTGGTCAGCTGTGATTGAAATCTTTAATTTTCTGTTCTCTGACTTGTATTTTAAGGAATTGGTAAGCAAATTTAATAAAATACTTTCGATGTAAGCTTTATTGATGTTTAATGTTGGAACTTTATCAAATTTTAGCTTAATAATTGGCTTGTGCAACTCAATTTGAAATGACAATTGGCTAAAAACATTTTCGAAAACCTCTTTTAGTGAGACTTCTTCTTTTTGCATTGAAGGATTGTCTTTGATAATGATAACCTTAACTAAATCATTGATGGTTTCGTTTAATAAATGAGTCGATTTGCTAAATCCGGCAAGAATCTCTTCTAATTCAGGATTTTTCATTTCGATATCTTCAATGAGATTCAGTAAGCCTATTAAGTTTGATAAAGGAGCTCTAAGGTTATGAGAGGTTATGTATGAGAATTGTTTTAAATCCTTATTGTTTTGTGTCAGTTCACGTATTAAGTGTTCTTTTTCAGCTTCTAATTTTTTTTCATCTGTAATGTCTCTTTGGATGGAAATCCAGTGTGATATGGTGCCATCAAAATTGAATATGGGAATCATAGAAAAACGCACCCAATATTCTACTTTTTTCTTAGTGTAGCTAATGGTTTCGATATGGCATTCTTCCTCATTTTTTATGGCTCTTAATAGTTTTTTTAACTCTGCCGAATCTGATTTTGGTCCTTTAAAGATATTAGCAGGTTTGCCAATTATTTCGCTGGCTTCGTATCCGGACATTATCGAGAAAGCCGGGTTGATATAAACTATTCGGGGTATTCTTCCGTTTGAAGAGTTGGCTTCGGTAATTAAAATAGAATCTTTTGATTGTGTAATAACAGTTTCTAAAAGACGTAGGCGTTGTTCTTCTTCTTTTTGTTTGGTGATATCCTGAATGGCTCCAATCATTCGGATGGCTCTTCCGTTTTCATCTTTCAGAAGGAAGCCGCGGTCTAATACATATTTATAAGTGCCATTTGCACATCTGAAACGATATTCATCCTGCCATTTTTGAGTTTTTTGTTCAATAAAAGAATATAATTTCACCGACATTCGGATGCTGTCTTCGGGATGAATCTTATCAAACCACCATTTTGAGGTTTTGCCAACTTCTTCCGGATTGTATCCAAAAATAGTTTCTATACCTTTATTCCAGCTGATGCAGTCTTCCTGGATTTTCCAGTCCCAAATAGTGTCGCTTGTGGCTTTGGCTACAATGTCATATTTTTCGTTGGATTCTTTTATGTCCTGATTGGTTTGTTTAAGTTTTTCGAAAATTTTGATGCTTCTTTTTTCGTTTTTAGAAAGTATGTATTTGAATAGTAAACCCGTAAGAAGTATTAGTAAAACATCTTTAATAAAGCTAAAATAATAGTGGTTTGAATCAGGGTAATATTTAACAAGTAATTTATGACACAGGATGGTCACAAACAACGAAATGAGAATGTAAGTTAGTGTTATTAGGTTGGTTTTACTTTTCATTACTCAAATGTACTTAAAAATTAACAAAATCTTTACATCAAATTTTACTTATTTGAGGGTTGAATTAACTGGTATTTTTTGAAACTAATTGCTTGGCTATACGTAAACTATCGCAGAAACGTTTTTTATATGAAAATAAAGTGTACCTTTGCACCCATTAAAAATCACAGATGGAATCTATTAGAAACATTGCAATTATTGCCCACGTCGATCACGGTAAAACCACTTTGGTTGATAAAATTATGTATCACTGTCAATTATTTCGTGACAACGAAAACACAGGTGATTTAATTCTTGATAACAACGATTTAGAGCGTGAGAGAGGTATTACTATTACTTCAAAAAACGTATCAGTTCAATATAAAGGAACAAAAATCAATATTATCGATACTCCAGGCCACGCCGATTTTGGAGGTGAAGTAGAACGTGTATTGAACATGGCCGATGGTGTATGTTTGCTAGTGGATGCCTTTGAGGGACCAATGCCACAAACGCGTTTTGTATTACAAAAAGCTATTGATTTAGGTCTTAAGCCATGCGTAGTTATTAATAAAGTTGATAAAGAAAACTGTACACCTGAAGAAGTTCACGAAAAAGTTTTTGACTTAATGTTTGAATTAGGTGCTCAGGAATGGCAATTGGATTTCCCAACTGTTTATGGTTCAGCTAAAAACAACTGGATGTCTGACCATTGGGAAAACGTAACTGATAATGTTGAAGCATTATTGGATATGGTTGTTGAAAATGTACCAGCTCCTAAAGTTTCTGAAGGAACACCTCAAATGTTGATTACATCTTTAGATTTCTCTGCTTTTACAGGTCGTATCGCTATTGGACGTCTTGAGAGAGGAATCCTTAAAGAAGGTATGCCAATCTCTTTAGTAAAAAGAGACGGTACTGTATCTAAATCCCGTATCAAAGAACTTCATACTTTTGAAGGTCTTGGTCGTAAAAAAGTAGAACAAGTTATTGCTGGAGATATTTGTGCAATCATTGGAGTTGAAGGTTTTGAAATTGGAGATACTATCGCTGATTTTGAAAATCCTGAAGGTCTAAAAACGATTGATATTGACGAACCTACTATGAGTATGTTGTTTACAATTAATGACTCTCCTTTCTTTGGTAAAGAGGGTAAATTTGTAACTTCTCGTCATATTAGAGAGCGTTTGACAAAAGAGCTAGAGAAAAACTTAGCAATGAAATTAGGTGAAACTGATTCTGCTGATAAATTCATGGTTTTTGGTCGTGGAGTACTTCACTTATCTGTTCTTATTGAAACAATGAGAAGAGAAGGGTATGAGTTACAAATCGGTCAGCCACAAGTTATTATCAAAGAAATTGATGGTAAAAAATGTGAGCCTATTGAGGAATTAACAATCGATTTACCAGAATCTCTTTCAGGTAGAGCGGTGGAATTCGTTACTATGCGTAAAGGTGAAATGTTAAGCATGGAAACTAAAGGTGATCGTATGATTGTGAAATTTAATATTCCATCTCGTGGAATTATTGGATTGCGTAATCAGTTGCTTACTGCTACTGCTGGTGAGGCTATCATGGCACACCGTTTTATTGGATATGAGCCTTACAAAGGAGAAATTGCCGGACGTAACAAAGGTTCATTGATTTCTATGGAAAAAGGAAAAGCTATTCCTTATTCTATCGATAAATTGCAAGATCGTGGTAAGTTTTTCGTTGAACCAAATGCTGAAATCTACGAAGGTCAGGTAATTGGTGAAAACTCTCGTGGTGATGACATGTGTGTAAACGTAACGAAAGAGAAAAAACAATCTAACGTACGTTCTTCTGGAAATGATGAAAAAGCGAGAATTATTCCTCCAATCATTTTCTCTCTTGAAGAAGCTTTAGAATACATTCAAAAAGATGAATATGTTGAGGTTACGCCAAAATCTATTCGTTTGAGAAAAATCTATTTAACAGAAACTGATAGAAAAAGATTCAAATTCTAATTGTATCAAATTTCAATATTTTAAAAACCCAAATTCCAGTAATAGGAATTTGGGTTTTTTATTTATATAAAGTTTGAAGTTTGGAATTTGGGTTTTGGAATTTTTCAGGGTATTATCTTTTCAGACTAAAATGCCCTTTTACATTTTTTCCGTCATTAAAAAGTAAAGAAAACCAGTAATCATCAGCAGGTAATTGTTGATTATTGTACAAACCATTCCAGCCGCTGCTGTTATTGTTCATTTGTTTTACTAATTTACCAAAACGATCAAAAATGCTAATCGTATAAGTAGAATTTGAAATCAGATTTAGGTTTTTTATGTACCATACGTCATTGTAATTATCTCCGTTTGGAGTAAAAAACCTCGGGTAATCCAGTACATAAACGACATAGATGTTCGATAAACCGCAATTGTTTTTATCGCGTGCTACAACATTATAAATTCCGGGCGAAACATTTATAAACAAAGAATCGGCCTGAAATACGGTTCCATCCAAAGAAAATTCATAGTTGCCTGCTCCGGTATATTCTACTAAAATCGAGTTGTCATTTGCAGAAAAATCTTTAATAATGGCATTTGTTATTGTGGCGGGTTCTGATAATACTAATTTAAAGTTTTTTGTTTTTTCACACCCATTTGCATCGCTAACAGTAACTGTATAATCTCCAATTGTGGAAACTGGAATCGAATTAGAAGTGGCTCCCGTATTCCATAAATAACTTACAAAGCCAGAATCTACGCTTAAAATCATACTATCATCTTTGCATAAAGCTAAAGTTTCATCATTAAAACCTGGAGGATCAAAGGTGTTTATTACAAGTTCAATTGCTACAACGCCATAACAGTCTGTGCCGTTGAGGGCTCTGGCATAAATTGTCTGAGCATTTGGAATTGAATTTTTGAATAAATTAGGCAATTGATTTGTTTCTGTTAAAGCATCGTTTTCATTTGCATAGTAAATAAAATTCAACCCCGATGGCACTCCTGTAATGTTAGGAGAAACTTCAGTACTTAAATTTATTTCATATAAACCATCCGGAATAGCATCCTGATCACAAATCTGAATTGGATTTTGATTCGGAATCACATCATTTGAAATTTCTAAGGCAACTTCAGCAATTTTATAACAGGCATATTGGTTTTCTAATCGTGCATAGATTGTTTTATTTGCAGCGGTATAACTTTCGGGGTTAGCAATAACATTTGTTTTTGTTTCTGCATCTGCTAATGATTCATAATATCCATTATGGAGTATGTCAGAATTATTATTCTTTACAATATCATCTACCTTAGTCAGATTGAATAAAGCGGTACCCGCATTCGCAATATCGCATTGCACAAGTGTCGTGTTTGTAACTTGAATTTCTGGAGAAAAGTCAATCTTAATTTCGCCGGAGGATTCACAAAGTGAGGGCGTTAGAGTTACTTCGACTTTATAAGTTCCAGATTCTGTTGGAGTATAAGTGGGAGTATTGGCTCCGCTAATCAAGACATTATCCTTATACCATTTATAAGAATATGCAGGAGACATATTGGTATCCAAAACAAAATTTTCGCCTGAGCACAAAGGATTATTTGACAGAGCTGTTCTGTCTGGTCCGAAATCTATTTTTGGTTTAAAACTGCCAGCTTCTAAGAAAACAGCAGAATCATAATAAATTTGCGAATCATCAGCTATAACCAGTTTGATATGGTATTTTGTTCCGGCAATCACATTGCTTTGTGCCGTCATAACAACGGTTTGTCCGGCATAATTTATAGGGCTGTTTGTCGAATTATTCAGCCCTTGAAAATATTCTGCATTTACGGCAGGACAGCCTGGATAAGGATCATTTCCGTTAATTCCATTTCCGGGTTCAATTTTCGGGCGGACATTGGTTGACGAAACAACCGTATTGGTATTTGGAATTACAGCTACGTTTTGATAAGTATCATCTGCTTTGTCCGCTTCTTTAATTAAAAAAGCAAATCCGTCAGAATACGAACACGGGAAAAAATACTGATACTCATTGGAAGCAAAAATATAATTGAAACTAAAGAAATTAGTTAACGGAACAAAATCAAATTCTAAAACAGTTGCATTGATAGAAGTGATTCCCAGAGCCTGATCTAAGTTGGCATCGCCTAACCAGTCGCTGTCACCATCGCCCAGATTGCTTACAAATGGCCCTACTGAATTCTGGCTGCTCCAGGTAGATAATAAAACACCTTCTTTAAACGGGAAATTACCATTATTGGAAGAGAAATAAGCATAACTGTTTTTTCCTCCGCTAAAAGTGTCTCCCGTAACAGATACATTCGAAATCGCAACGCATGAACTGTTTACCAATACATCATTTACAAGATTTTCTGCAGTACGGTCATCGTCAACGCTGATGACCTGCGCATTTGTTCGTGTTGAAATCGCGCATACCAAAAATGTAAATAAAATGTATTTTAAATAATTCATAGTATAACAAATATACTATAAATCTCTTTTTTTAAGTAATTTATACGAAAAGAAGATGAACAAAAATGTCCAGATTAGAACAATCAGCATTGCGAAATAATCAACGCCGAAATGCTTTACTTCATCTGCGCCTAATTGATTACCAATAGATTTGATAATAGACAATCTAGTAATAGGTTCAACTATTAAATTTGACATTGATTCTAAAGGAAGATAAGCAATAACTTTCGCTGTTTGTTCAGAAGTATCAAATACTAACCAATTTAGCAAACCTCTTATAATTTGTTCTATAAAAAACCACACTAAAAGAAATCCCAATGCAAATGCTGAACGTTTTATTAAAATCCCTAAAAATAAACAGAAAGAAAAGAACCCCGTAAGTTTTATAAAAAAAGCTAAAAGATATTGTATATCTGTAAAAATAATTTCGATTTCGTTATAGGATGAAAAGCTTAATCCTAAAATTAATGTCATTACAAAAACAAATATTGTGGAACCTAAAGCGAAAAGAATTACGGTCAAAAATTTTGATAGAATAAATTCTTTTTTGCTTAAACCATCAATTAGGTTTTGTTTTAAGGTGCCGTAACTGTATTCGTTTGCCATCATTGAAACAATTACTACAGCCAGGAAAAGTTTTAACCAGCCAGCAAAGTAAGTATTGAAATGCCAGATATAAGGAAAATTGAAAATACCTATTTTAGATACGTCAATATGAATTGGACCCAAATCAACTTTTATCGAAGCAATTAAGGCAATAAAGGATAGTAGGATGAAATAGGTAAGCGTAAGTACTTTACTGGCTTTGTTTTTCCAGATTTTTTGTAGTTCTATAGAGAGAAGTCTGTTCATGATTAGTTGTTTTTTGGAGTTGCGTTTTTGGTTAATTCTAAAAATTGAGCTTCTAAACTGTTTTTGCGTTTGACCAAATGGCTCAAGGCAATATTTTTAGAAAACAAAAACTTGTTCAATTCTGAAGCTGATAATTCTGAGTTTAAATACACCAAAACTTTTCCTTCTTCTTCTGCAATCCTTTCAACTGATGAATGTGATGACAGAATGGCTTTCAAAGTTTCATTATCATCAGACTGAACTTCAAAAAAGCCTTCATTAGCCGACATTTCATCTACTGAACCCGAATATAATATTTCGCCTTTTCTTAAAACAATAACATGCGAACACACTTTCTCGACTTCGTCTAATAAATGCGAAGCCAATAAAATGGTAGTTCCCTGCGAAGCAATTTTTCGAATAATATCACGAATCTGATGAATTCCCTGTGGGTCTAAGCCGTTTGTTGGCTCATCCAAAATCAATATTTCCGGATCATTCAAAAGTGCCGAAGCAATCGCCAAACGTTGTTTCATTCCCAATGAAAACGTACTGAATTTGCTGTCCTTTCTTTCGGTTAAACCTACTAAATCAAGCTTTTCATTGACTTTCGCATAATTAATGCTTTTGATTTTACAAACCAGTTTCAGATTTTCCTCAGCAGTCATGTACGGATAAAAATTGGGTCTTTCGATAATAGCTCCCACTTTTTTTAAGGCTTCGTGTGTTTGTAAATTTCCGCCAAACCAGCTGTACTCGCCAGAGGTTCTGTTAACAACATTCAACACAATTCCTAAAGTAGTTGATTTTCCGCTTCCGTTAGGGCCTAAAATACCGTAAACACGGCCTTTTTGTATTTCAAAAGATACATTTTTTAAGGCCTGAATGCGCCCGTATCTCTTATGAAGATTCTGAATGGTAAGTATGGTTTCCAATAGTATTTTGGTTTTAGTTATTTAGTAAGACGTTTCAATCGGATTTTTGTTACCGCTAAATGTAATTTAATGTAAATTTGCATTAAAGATATTGAAAATGAGCGAGCCGTTGATGGTTTTAAAAAAACCTTCTTACCCTTTGATGCAACCCCTTTTGAGTTATTTAGAACGTTACGATCGTATTTCGAAAGTGTCTGTTTTTTATGATGATTTATTGCGTTTCACAGGTTCTGTAAACGTCTATGATAAATACGAAAGTGATACTTTATGGATTCGGGTTTATTATAACGAATTCGAAAGAAGAGAAATCGATCTGAATCTGAAAAAAATATATTCGCTATTACATTCTGATGGTAATAACGAGATTATTCATTTTCTAAATGTCGATGCAATTGACTATTGTACTTTTGGAAATTCGAAACCTTTCCGAATCAAAGTGCGTAATATTCTTAATGATAATTACGTTCATTTTTATATTAAAAAAGCGGATGCTTCACGAATTTACGGATTAGAATTAGAGGATATTCTTTCGCCGGATAAAATCAATTTTTTGGTTTATAAAGACACTTTGATAGAAGAACACATCATCGGAATTCCGGGTGATGTTTTTATGGATACACTGTTAGAAACTTGTACCGAAACCGAAAAAGCACAAATTGCAAAAGAGTTTGTAAAGTTTAACGAGCGTTGTATGATTAGGCTTTTAGGCGATATGCGAGCCTATAATTACGTAATTGTCCCTATTCATGACTTCGATCAGGTGGTGTATAAAATTCGTCCGATAGATTTTGACCAGCAATGTTACGAAGGGAATTTTAAGGTATATCGCCCGCAGTTTTTTAAGGAAAATTATCCCATGATAAAATTGATTAAAGAGAAACTCGAAGAACGTTCTATTTTTCAATATAAAGATGAAGAAAGAGCTATTTTAGCAAAGCGAATTCACTCTGCCGAAGCCAGAATAACCAAATTATTGAATATCATGTGTCATGATACCATCTCGACACCTGAGAATTTAAACCAACTAAAAATGGAAATCTTTAGTTATACTAATGATGTAAAATTCAAAAATGCAAAATCGATGGGACACGTTATGTTTGCTGCATTTGAGTTTATTACACGTAACTTTAAAAACGCAAATTTAATTTAATTTTTTGCCACAGATTAACACAGATTAATTAGATTTTTAATCATTAAAATCATTTTAATCTGTGGCCAAATAAAATATATTATTATGAAAAAATCATTCTTGTTTTGTTTTTCGATTGTTTTATTGGCTTGTCAGCAAAAAGATTCTAGTGGTGTAAAAGAGCTTTTTTCGCTTCCTAAAAAGCTTAAAGAAGTTTCCGGAATTACGTATTTTCCTGAAACCAATTTGATTTATACTCTCGAAGATAGCGGAAATGCAAACGAAATTTACGCTATAAATTCTGAGGGGAAATTAAATAAAACCATTGCCATTACAAACGCCACAAATGTAGATTGGGAGGATATTACAAAAGATAGCCAAGGAAATATCTATATTGGTGATTTCGGTAATAACGACAACGAACGCCAGGATTTGTGTATTTATAAAGTGAATAAAAACCAATTGAATTCAGAAAACGCTGTTGCCGAATATAAAGTTACTTTTTCGTATCCGGAACAAACGGAATTTCCTCCGAAGAAAAAAGAATTATTTTATGATGTGGAAGGTTTTTTTGAATACCAAAACAACTTTTACTTATTCACTAAAAACAGAAGCAAAGGCTTTGATGGAACCGCTTTTATTTACAAAATTCCAAATGTTGCAGGAACTCAAAAAGCTGAGAAAATTGGCGAATTCAAAACCTGTGATAATTACAATCATTGTGTGTTAACGAGTGCAACGATTAGTCCTGACGGAAAAAAGGTAGTTGTATTAAGTCACGATAAAATTGTTTTGTTTGAAGGTTTTTCGGGAGATTTATTCCAAAAAGGAACCCAGAAGGAAATTAGTCTGAATCATTTTTCGCAAAAAGAAGCAATAGTTTTCAAAGACAATAACACCTTATTAATCGCAGATGAAAAAACAAATAAAGTAGGAGGAAAGGTGTACGAGTTCAAATTGAACTAAGTTGCTGAGATACTAAGAAAAAATAGCCACGAATTCACGAATTAAATTTTAATAATAATTCGTGAATTCGTGGCTATTTTTTTAGACAAAGAAAAATCTTTGAACCTTTGTTCCTATGCAACTTTGAACCTTTTGCTAAAAACTATATGCCGCACCAAAAACAACACGTCCCATTTCTTCAGGTGCTTTAAAGTACGAAACTCTTGCGGTAATCACATTGATAGCATTTAGCCAGATTCCGCCACCGTAATCATGATGCCATTTTTTAGAATCTTCGCCGTCAAACCAAATTCTTCCGTAATCAAAACCACCCAAAATTCCGTAGGTAAACGGCGCTACACTACGCTGTACTCTGCCTATTGTAAAACGCAAATCGGTACTTTGTGAGTAAGAAGAATTTCCTAAAAAACGCTCGGTTCTATAACCACGTAAATCTTTGTCACCTCCCAGAGTTACTCCTTGATAAAATTCAAAATTGTCGTTCAGAATTGTTTTTGTTTTAAAAAGTGTAGCCAAAACCAATTTTCCGTTGGAGTCAATTTTGTGCATAAAACCTAAGGTACTTTCGAGAGTTGGAAAATTTTGTTTGGTATTTTCTAAATTCGTCATCCAGGTTCCAGCAATCATAAAAGCCATTCCCAGTGTTGGTTTTGATACAAAATCCGAATTCTTAAACGAATACTTAATTTTTGCTCCACCATAAACCTGACTGTCAAAAACAGCTGGATTTACAATTCCCGGAACATTAATATAACGATTGTAGGTTTCTTCGACTTTTAATTGTTCTAATAAAGGCTGAAAACTAAACTCACTTCCGTAACGGCCGACGTGTCTAATGGCTGCTGCGGCTTTAAATTGTTGTATGCGTACACGATTAAAATCCATGCCCAGATCCTGATCCTCATTTTGAGTTTCGTTTCCAAAACCAAAATAATTGATAGCAAAATTGGGCGTCGTAAAACCAGACTCTACATCAATAATCCATTTTCCTAATAATCCAGGAAAATGAGCAGTGTAATTAAATTCTAAACCACCCGTTGCAAAGTAGTAAAAACCATTTAGAATGTGTTTTTGGGTATAGGGATTTTGCTTGAAGTTATTGACCGTATAATTCAGATTAATACCCATTTTTACACCATCGTCAGGATTATATCCGATATTTGGAAGTCCTGAAAAGACATTGTATTTAGGTTTTTTATAATCGTACAGATTTACAACATAATCATCTGTAAGTTGTGTTTTGGCTTTAGAATCAATGTGATACGTATTGTTTTTTGATTTAAAATCATAAATTTTGACTTTTTTACCGTTTTCAACAAAATAGGAATCATTATTTTGTCCGCCTATCAAACGAATTTTAATCTTCGATTTTTGTGTTCCTTTTACTTCAAAAACATCATCGTCATCTAAACCATAAAGCCATAAATTTCTTGTTTTTTTATCCTTTATCGTTTTGGTAAACTGCAATTCTTCACCCTCTTTTTTGATTCTAAAAACCTGAAGTTCTATGCTTTTCGGATTATTATGATTGATGATAAATTTGTCTTTTTTGTCTGTTCCTGCTATCATTACGGTATGCGATAATACATCAGAATAGCGCAAAGCATATTTTTGAAGTTCTTTTTTTCGGTTTTTTAATTTGCTGATAATGTCTTCAATCGTTTCGTCCTGAACTTCTTTCGGTAAGTTTTTAAACGCTTTTTCAATATCTTCATCTTTCAGGTTTTCCTGAATATATTGGGCTTGTGCTAACCAGTCTTTTTCCGTTGCTGTTTTTAAAAAGGCCAAATCAAGCGGGTAAGGTTCCCGGTTGAGCCATTTTACATTGTCAATTTCTTTTTTGAAAGTTCTCATGTGTCGAAGTGCCGGAAAGTTCATTAATAACGAAAGTAATTTTCCGTCATACTTTGTAAAAGCCTGATCACGGTCGCGCGGGATTGGACGGTATATAACCTGGTCGCCCACTTTATATTCGCCCCAGCGCCATTGGTCACTATGTCTGTCCCAATCGCCAATAAGCATATCAAATAAACGCGCTTTGATGTATTCTTTTTCGTCAACCACATATTTTTCGTCCTTATGCAAATTGGCCATCATATCATTAGTACTTATAATATCGTTAGGCTTTCCAAAACTTGGTAAATCTTTCTGATTGTCAGTAGGACGTTCTTCCACCATGTACAATTCATCTCCAAAATTGGAATTGAATTCTTTCAGGGCATCTTGTTTCGGAATGTAATATAAAACGGGATTGGTATGCGATAAACCTAATTTATCAGCCATACTTCCCACAACATAAGGAGTGTAAGGATGCGAAGTGGTGTAGAAATCCAATAAAAATCCTTCTGCGAAAGTATTTTCAAAATCATTTACGACGTATTGATCTTTAAAAGCTACGGATTGTAAAAACTGAGTAGCGCTTTTTTTCATGCCGCGCATTACATATTCTTTTCCGTTTTTATCCATCATTCTCAAAGAAACAGACTGATGTCCGCCTCCTTCGCGAATAGGTTTCAAGCCACCAAAAAGCGTGTCTAAAGAAGCCGTTTTAGCTTCAATAGGCAAACTGTAATATTTGCGATAATGATTTCCGAATAAGAATCTATGAAATCCGCTTTTCTTGGTCATTTCGGGAGTGTAAATGGAGGTCGAAACAGTTTTGGGAAACGTATTCAAACCTTTCGAGGCCCAATTAAATTCTTTTGCTTTTATAATTTCACGTTCAAAAAGTAGTTTTTCTTTGTTATTTTCATTTCCATAAAAAGTAACTTTTGCATCGCCACTTTTAAATAAAGTTAGGGTTGCATAACCATTTCCGCCGTATGAAAAATCGGTTGTTCCAATGGCTCTTGCAGCTTCTGATTTTGAACCTGCACCACTAATAATTTGTTTGATGTTTTCTTTGCTGATGTACTGCAAATTGTGATCGTGCCCCGAAACCACAATGACATTTTTCTGACCCTGGAGAAGTGTTTTTATTCTTTTGGAATAAATAGTATATTGTTTATTTTGAAGATCCTGCGGACTAATACCCGATGTTTTTCTCAGTAAATTGATAAAAGAACCAATTACAGGCAGCGGGATTTTATTTTCAAAAGGAAATAATTGTTTCTCTAACGAAAATTGTCCACCGTGAGTTCCGTTGCTCATCAGCGGATGGTGAATGGCCAAAATAACCGTTTTTTCCTGATTTTTATTCAGAAGACTTTCTAATTCTTCAAAAAAATCATCACGCGTTTTGATGTCGCAATTGTCATTTATAGTCGGATGATTGTCCCAATCTTCCAGAAACCATTCGCTGTCGATAGCAATCAAAGTAGTTAAGCTATCAATTTTTATATCATCGATAGGGCAACCTTTTCTTGGTAAAAAGGCTTTGCTGTTTTTTACATTCGAAAGAACAAATTTTTCTTGACTTCTTAAACCAGAAAGTCCGCTATACCAATCATGATTTCCTGGTATGAATACCGTTTTTCCTTTAAAATCCTTTCCTATTTTTATTTGATTAGAAAGTTTTGTCGCAGCCCATAAACTATCTTTATCATTAAATCCATTTGGATATATATTATCTCCCAAGAATAATAAAGTGGCATTTTTGCTTGACTTTTTTAATTTTTGATGTAATAATTCTAAGGTTTGTTGAGCCTGTTCTTCGTCTGCATTTCCGGCATCTCCAACTAAATAAAAAGTGTGTGCAATTTTTATGGTGTCTGTAGCGTTTTCAGTTTCGTTCGCACTTACATTTTTACCATATTGCGCCTGCTGTGTAGCACAGGCATTTACGAGAAAAAGTAAAGCTGCAAATGCTAAATAGGAGTTAATCTTATTATTAAAATGATTATCCAAAAACAATTTCATAATTTAGTAGTATAAAAATAGTCGTATGAATTTAATACAACAATCTGAAGATTTCGTTTATAATTTACTCAAAGATAAACTTTCTAATTTATATTCGTACCATAATTTTAGCCATACTTCGAGCGTGGTTAATGCTGTAAATGAGCTTTGTACCAAAGAAAAAGTTGGGGTAGAGGATAAAGAAGCTCTTTTGGTAGCAGCTTGGTTCCATGATACAGGTTACGTAAAAGGAATGGAAAATCATGAGAGTGAAAGCGTTAGTATTGCAACGGAGTTCTTGAAACAACACAGCCAATCGGATGAGTTTATAGCCAAAGTTGCGACTTTTATTATGGCTACAGCCAAAGAATACGTGCCTAAAACACATTTGGAGAAAATTATCAAAGACGCCGATTACATTCATATCATCAGTGCTGAGTATGTTTCTACCTGCGAATTATTGCGATTAGAATTAAAAAACACGGGTTATAAAGATTTTAGTAATTTAGAATGGGCAACAGAAAATTTTGATTTTTTATTGAATAGACATCGTTTCTACACCGAATTTGCACAGAAAAAATGGCAACCTTTGAAAGAGAAAAATTTAGTTAAAATTCAAAAGAAAATCAATAAGCAAAAAGAAAAAGAAACTTTTTTGATAGAAGATGATTTTAAGAAAAGAGAAAAAATGGAAAAACCCGAAAGAGGCATTGATACTTTATTTCGTGTAACCCTTGGAAATCATACCCGTCTAAGCGGAATTGCAGACAGCAAAGCGAATATTTTACTTTCGGTAAACGCTATTATTATCTCGATTGCACTTTCTACAATTATCCCAAAATTAGACAGTCCTAAAAATGTACATTTAGTGATTCCGACATTTATTATGCTGATTTCTAGTGTTACCACTATTATTTTTGCTATTTTATCGACTAGACCAAAAGTAACTTCTGGTATTTTTACGCGTGAAGATGTCGAAGATAAAAAAGTAAACCTGATGTTTTTTGGAAATTTCTATAAAATGCCTTTGCACGAATACGATTGGGCGATGAACGAAATGATGAAAGACCGCGATTATTTGTACTCGACCATGATAAAAGATTTGTATTACCTCGGACTGGTTTTGCAACGCAAATACAACTTACTTCGTATTGCCTACAATCTTTTTATGGTAGGAATCATCATAAGTGTACTTGCGTTTGTAATAGCTTTTAAATCGGTAGGAGTTTAGTTTAACTCGTCTAACAAATCCTGATAAGTGATTTTCTTTGCAGTAGCAGCTGTATTGTTAATCACTTTTACCCGAATTGCTCTCAATCCTGAAACACCCTGCAAATCTTCAACATCGAATTGTTCGATGGCAGGTTCGAGGATTTTTTTGTGCTGTAAATATTTAATGTATTTTAGATATTCTGCTTCTTCGCTATTTTGAGTATAGACAATCGTAATTTTTTCCTTTTCAGTAATGCGTTCTGCCGAGCCTTTTATGTGAGCTTTATCGATACGTTTTTTAACAACTTCATATCTTGCATTATAGGTTCCGTCAACGTCAAAACGTTTTTCATCCATTCTGAAACGAATTGAAAGAGGCTGGCTAAATACTAAAATCAACGAAGTTACATCCAACTCATAAGGCAAAGACTCTTTAAGCTGATGATGTTCCAGTTCCATTTCGCATAACGTTTGCAATTGCCACAAACGCAAGTTGTGCAAATACATGATATCAAATGGTTTTGTTGGCGCAATCGAAGACCCAATGTATAAATTGTGCTCAACACCGTCCGTTTTAAAACGTTCGTAATAATGCGGATAGATTTGCTGTGCTTCCAGTTGTTTTTTATCTAAAACCGTTGCCAGTTTTTTATTGATAATCGACATGGCGTTATCAAACTTTTTTCTTTCCTGATAGAACATTCCAGATTTTTCATCTAAACTTTCAAAGTACAATTGCTCCAGTTTTTCGTTCTTGGCATTGTATTTTGTGTTTTTTAGGATAGGATGAATTTCTTCTTCAATATAACGCTGAATATGTTGCTCGGTATCTGCTTTTAGAGGAGAATCCAACTCATTACGAAGCGATTCCAGTTCAAATTTTCGTTGTTCCAAAAGCACTAAATTGCTATTTGGTTTTTGGTTATCAAAAATTTCTAAAAGTGTGGTAAGCTGGTTTTTTAAATCTTTTTTTACCGTTTCATTTCGGTGTTCCGATGAGCCTTTAATGTCGATTTGACCATACAAAGGAAAAACGTTTTTGAAAACAATTTCCTTAAAAATATAATCTTTGGTAGGATTGGTATTCTGAAAGTAATTCTGCGATTCTTTCTTGAATTTCCAATAAACACTTGGGTGAATGGTGGTGTACTCACGCTGAATAATCGCCTCAACCTGATGTTGCATATCCGTGTTATAACGATCAATCGTATCGGTTAAATAAGGTAAAACCAATTCCAGTTTGGTCGCATTTACACTATTTAAATCTCTCGGGTTTTTCGAAACTAATTCTACTACACCCAGTAAGTTTCCATCTTTTATAACCGGAGCAAAAACACAACTCTGAATGCCTTGTCGTAATAAATGCTCACCCAGTTTTTTGTTTGGAGATTCTTCTATGAATTTCTGAACATTCGAAATCACAAACGGCTCTTTTTTATCTAATAAATTTTCAAAAGAACAACCAAAAAAAGCATTTTTACAATCAACTTCCTGTTCTTTCGAAAGTAAAAAACTCTGCAATTGATTATCAAATTTTACTGGTCTGATGAATTTTTCTTCCTCAGGATTATAAATAATGAAACCTACTTTTAAGTGCGGAATTTTAAATATAGATTTAAAAATATTTTCTATAATTTCATTTGACGCTACCGTTTTGGTATCCGGTTTTAATAAATTACTTTTTAGATTCGAAATGGCACTTTCGGTAGTCGCATCAAATAAGGAAACAATTCCAAAACCTTTTAAAACCCAGCTTCCTTCAGGAAATTTCGATTTCCAAAGGGCAATATCATTATAATTATCAATCAATAAATCTATGTCGTCCTGACTTAGCTGTACTGCTTTTTCTGTTGGGTTAATTTCCATGAAATCAGCGTTGTACATAATTCTATAATGTTTTTCTACACCATCTTCGTCCGGAATATCATAAAAGAAAGGCTTGTTAAAATCGATGTTTTGTTTGTAATAACTGCTTAAAATTAAACAACAGTTATTGATGTAAAATTGATGCTCATCAAAATCACGAATTTCCATATAAAATTCATCACCGGCATTTCGTAAAATTTTCTTGAAACGTTCGGAATAATTGAAAGAAATGTTCTGAAAAGGAATCGTAACCGCTTTTATTTCGTTTTGAGTCAAAGCAGTAGGGAATAAATCGGCCAGTAAATTTTTGATTAAAGCTTCATTTTTTTTGATGAGACTGTAATCCTGGATTCCCGTTCTGAATTCCGGAAGAGATTCTATTTCTTTTAAAATAGCTTTGGCATAATTCGATCTGTAATCAACATCAGACAAAGCAATTTCTTCAAAAGATTCGATTAATTTATGGAATGATATAATGGTTTTGAAAGGACTTTCGATGTGTAAAAGACTATCCATCTTGTTTTTGTTTTAGGATACAAAATTAAGCAAAAATTAAGTTCATAAATCAATTTGGTATCTAAATCGTCTATAAAGTTATAAGGAGATTTTAAGTTTGCTTTTTGAAAAAAATAGAGGCAAAACTTTACAACCAAACTTGTCATTCCGTAGGAATCTCTTCGGTTAATTGAAATATACTTTGTAGAATCACGTTACTAGGATTCCTGCGGAATGACAAACTTTGGCTTTAATCAAAAAATGATACATTTTCTCCGCAATATTTTCTCCACAATGTTGTCATTTCCGTAATCTTGTCATTCCGAGGAACGAGGAATCTCCGCGCGAAGCTCGACAAAGATTGACTATTAGTGACGGAGCTACTTACGGAGATTTACTTCGTCTATTCGCTATCGCTCGGGTCTCCTCCGTCGAAATGACAAACTAGCCGATAACTTTCTTTTGAAAACGAATTTCCTAGCCCCGATAGCAGTGAAAATCCTTTTGTGGCGGGGTTCGCCACAAAAGATTGTAACGGATAGCGGGATTAGCTCCTGAAAAAAAGATTTGATTTTATCATTGAAATCGAAATGACAAAGTTTGTGTTTTAAAAAAACAAACGCATTGTCATTCCGCAGGAATCTCTACGATTAGCTGAAATATACTTTGTAGAATCACGTTACTAGGATTCCTACGGAATGACAAACTTTGGTTTGAAAAAAAAAAACGGCAATTACAAATATGTAGTTGCCGTTTTTTGATTTTAGTAAGTAAGTAATAGAAAATGAATTGCTACTAGCTTTTTTCTTCTTTATTGAAATAAACTAAGTAGTAATACATTTGTTTTTCTTCATCCCAACCTTTTTCAACAAACTTTTCTGCGCTTTCAGGGTTGATAAAATCCATTTTAATCTGAATGTGTGTGTCCAGATTAATAACGTTTTTAATCGATTTTCTGGCGTCAGAAACTGCTGCATTGGCAATAGGGAATGAGGTTACATCTTCGATGCTGTATTTTTCTCCTTTATCAACTTTGTAGTTTTTAAATTCCGGAATCAAATCAGGATTGTCTAATACTTCATTCAGGAAATTTTGCTCTTCGAACTGATCGTTTTTTGCAAAATAATTCACAGAACGGTTCATAAACATTACTTCCTCTTTCTTGTCTTCAGCTGGCAAAACCACGTCTTTGGCGAAGTTCTGGCAGAATTTTAAATATTTTTTGGTAATGAAATTTTCATCTTCAAAAGCATCAACAGATAAAAAATGCTCTAACCAGTAACGCGCGTCGTAACGGTTGCTATCTACAGTCAGGATTTTATATCCCTCTTCTTTTTTATAATTAAAAATCAAACATCCTTTGTCTAGTTTGCTCAGGTTGATACCTTGCTGTAAAATCATTTCAAGGTTGCTGTCTTTTTCTTCAAATTGTAAAAAGTCGGCTTGTAATTCGCTTTTAAAAATTCCAATGGCATCTACAACATTATTATCGATACTTAAATTGGTCAAATACGTCACATAAACTTCTCCGTTTTTAATGTGCGGATGGTTCGATTGTTCGAATAAATGCTGCGTGATGTTTTTAGAAATCTCTTGCAGTTTACTTGGATTGTCAAAAATCTCGGTAGCATATTTAAACATGTCGTTGTAATCCAAATCGACTTCGTGCGCAAACTGATAATAGTTTTCTTCTTTCTCTCTAAAAGGTTTAAAAAAGTACTCTTTTATCAAAGGCACAATTTCGTCATTCAAATTAAAAGGTTGTTCCGATAAAAAAATCGCTTCGTTTCTGCTCTTGTTTCCTACGCGGTGTATCGCAAGCGTCTCGATGTGGGTGTTGAATAAGTTGATCATATTTAAAGTTGCTGAGGTTCTGAGTTGCTGAGGTTCTGAGTTTTTTAGTTTCTATCTTTTAATTTCTTAATAAAAGAAACTAACATTCTCTCTACTTCACGACTGTCCTCATATAAATTATTAAATTCTTCTTCGTTAAGGTAAGTTATATTTTTAGCAATTTCTAATTGAGTTTGCATTTCAAATAAAGAACCTACGGAAATATTTAAAAAGCGTAAAAAATCTTTATCACTTTCTCGTCCAGATCCTTCAGCAATATTGCTCGGAATAGAAATGGAACAGCGTCTGATTTGTGAAGTTAATCCGAAGATCTCTTCTTTTGGAAAATTGTTTGTTGAAAAATAGATTTTGGTGGTTAAGGACATTGATTTTTGCCAGATTAGTAAGTTTCTAAAATTACTCATATAATTTATTTTAAAATTAAAAATAAATATAAGAAAAATCTGTAAACAAAAAAACTTAGAGCCTTAGCAACTCAGAACCTTAGTTGCTTAGATTAATTCCAATTCTCCTCAAATCCGTAATCTTCAAAGCTGTCGTCGCCTTCAAACATATCAAGATCATCTTCGTCTAAGTCATCTTCAAATTCGCCGTAGATATCGTCGTGCATATCAGCTTCAAAGTTTTTTTCTATGGCTTCATCCGGCATTTCACCGTGAGAGAACAACGTTTCCGGATAAATCGCACCAGCAGATTGCTCTTCGATAGCAGCCAGTTCTACTAAGAATGTCCACATATTGATGAAATCATACACATAAATGATTTTGGTATTTTCTTTATCCAAGATAGAAGATAACGGATAATCAGCCATAGTTCGTTGCTCACCCGGAACATCACCAGTATCAAAAAGCGGAATTTCATCTTCCTGATTCCAGGTTTCATCGCAGGTATAAAACGAAGCCACTTCCATTCCGTCAAAACCAAAAGCGTTGAAGATGGCATTGTGTAAATCCTCAAGCGTATCGTCTTCAAGAATTGCAATGTCTCTAAAAATATCTTCTTCGGCGTCTAGAATTACTCTAAATTTATAAACCATAATCGTTGTTTTTATTGAAAGGTCAAAGGTAAAATATAAATTATGATTTACGAATCGTGAATTACGATTTGTTGAAAAGATTTTAATTCAGTAGTATTTGTTGTTGTAGAGACGCACTGCAGTGCGTCTCTACAATCGGGTTTATTTCCCTCTCAATCTCTTTCTAATCTTATGAAAACGTTTGTGATACGTACTATGGCTTGGATAACTTCTGCTCGAAGTCATATTATTAAAAACCAAAGCAGTTACAAGCAAAATCAAGACACCAACAAGTACTGGCGAAAAAACATATTCGTAACCCAAAGCTTTTATTTTATCAGAACCAATAATAGCAATCAGCGCAGTGGCGCCTCCAGGTGGATGTAAGGTTTTGGTAATTTGCATAAAAACAATAGCAAGCGAAACCGCCAATGGAGCCGCAATCCAGATAATATCCGGAGCCAGTTTATGCACCGTAACACCAATAAAAGCAGAAATGAGATGACCTCCAACTAAATTTCGGGGTTGCGAAAAAGGACTCTGAATAATTCCGTAAACCAAAACGCTCGAAGCACCAAAAGAACCAATTAAGTACACGGCATCATTTCCTGAAAAATGAATCGACTGAATATAAGCGAGTATTCCGATACCGACAAACGAACCTATAAAAGACCAAAAATGTTCCTTAAAATCGACTAAAGTTTCTTTGTAAAGAATGTAACGGGTTTTGCGGTAACCTCTTTTTATTTTTTGAACAGGCATAAGTTTAAATATTCGCTTGGTAAGTAGCCACGAATTCACGAATGTTTAGTTTAATAAAAAAAAAAATCGTGATCCCGATAGCTATCGGGAGTGGCGGAAAATTATTTTGTTAAGCTTGGAGCATAGCTATATACAGTGTAAGGATAAACCATTTTTGCAGTGTATTTCGAAATCAGACAAACGACCAAAATAGGCAAGAATAATGTGTAATCATTCGTTAATCCGCAAACTAAAAATATGGCTGTAAAAGGCGCATGAATACTCGCACTCAATACTGCCGCCATTCCGATAATCATAAAGTTTACCGGGATTACATTTACATGAAAAAAGGTATTTAAAACCGATG
The DNA here is from genome assembly GCF_009789235.1 of Flavobacterium hydrocarbonoxydans. Lineage (GTDB taxonomy): Bacteria > Bacteroidota > Bacteroidia > Flavobacteriales > Flavobacteriaceae > Flavobacterium > Flavobacterium hydrocarbonoxydans. The sequence goes on from NZ_WSTB01000010.1 coordinate 109,983, forward strand.
AAAGTAACAATCCTAAAAAAGCTCCAATAAAAAGACTTGGTGCAAAAACACCACCATCACCACCAGAAGCAAGGGTTATAGAAGTTACGATTGGTTTCAGAATTAATATTCCGATGAAAGTCAAAGCTAAAGTTATCGTTAACGGAAGTTGTGATGAAGCACCAAAAATTGCTTTTATAGCATGATACCCTTCTCCGTACAATTGTGGAAAAATAAATAACGAAACACTTAAAACTGCTGAACCAATTAGAATTTTATAATAATGAGTTCCGATTTTTCCAAACTGTGACTTAAAAAAGAGCACACAACGCGTGAGATAAACCGAATTTAACCCTGCCATAATTCCCAATAGAATAAAATACGGAATCGCTTTTAAGTGCCAGGTTGTAATATTTACGGTAAATAAAGGTTCTTCTTTTAGAATAGAAAGCAAACCAAAAGCAATTGAAACCGCAATAACATTCGAAATCACAAAAGCTCGTGTCACTTTTCTGGAAATCACTTCCAAAGCAAATAAAATTCCCGCAATTGGGCTGCTGAATAAAGCCGTAACTCCGGCTGCAACACCCGCACAAATCAATTCGGTTTTGTATTTGCGGAATACATTCTCTTTTTGCTGTGCTACAGAACCAATCGTCGCTGTAGCCACAACTGTCGAAACTTCGATTCCGGTTGAGCCTCCAAAAACAACAGTCAGTAATCCGTTGATAAAGTGCGAAGGGATTTTATAAGAAGGTAAATTTTTAGATTTGGATTGGGTGCTTTCAAATACTTCTTTGATGCCTTTGTTTTCTTTTTTCTTAAAAAGATATTGTCTCAAAAAATAAATGACAGACAATCCGAAAACAGGGAAAATCACATAGAATATAGGGTTTACCGAGACTTCATGAAAGAAGATTTCTTCGTAATATTCGGTTATTTTTTTAAGTGAAATTCCTAAAAAGGCTGATAAGAAGCCAATTAAAATAGAAACCACAACTAATTTTTGGAAAACAATAAATTGATGATTTTTCTTGATTTGCGCCGTTTTGTTCATCAGAAGTAAATTTGTGAATCGTATGCTTTTTATACGTTTTCACAAAATTAGACAATCATATTCGTTTTTTAATAAAATTTGGACTTTATATAGTGTTAAATTTAATTAATTAAGAAAAGTCTTGCATGTTGGTTTGTTTAAAAAAATGTTTTTGCCACAAAGGCACAAAGACGCGAAGTTACAAAGTTTATTTCACGCAGATTTTACAGATTTAAGCAGATAAAATAGATTTTTTAATTATTAAAATCACTTGAATCTGTGGCTTTAAATGTAAAACTTTTTTTTTTGAATAGCCTCCAGCTTCAGCTGGAGATACAAAAATTAGATAATAAAAAGGCTTTAGCCAAAATATTTTGTTCGGCTAAAGCCATTTTGTTTTACTTTATTTATCCCTCCAGCTGAAGCAGGAAGCTATTCATAAAACTATTTTTCATAAAAATAGATAGGTAACAAATTCGGATCGGCTTTAAAAGTCTTTTGTCACAAAGGCACAAAGACACGAAGTTTAAATTGTTTTTCCTTTGTCTCTATGAATCTCTGCACCTTTGAACCTTTAAAAAAACTATCTCTCATAAAACTCAATAGGCAACAAATCCGGATCGGCTATAAAAGTAAAACGCTTTTCGGTAGTTTCATCAATTCTGATAGGTTCAGATGCTATGTTTTTGGTGTTTAAAAAAGCAACGGTTTCATCCAGATTGATCACTTCGAAAGCCAAATGCCTTAATCCAACCGCTTCCGGTCTTGAAGGTCGTTGCGGCGGATTCGGAAACGAGAATAATTCAACGATATACGTTCCGTTTAAAGCCAGATCGAGTTTATACGATTGGCGTTCTTCGCGGTAAATTTCTCTGATAATATTCAAACCCAAAACCTCCGTATAAAAAGTTTTGGATTTTTGATAATCTGAGCACAAAATGGCGATATGGTGTACTTTATTGAGGGTAAGCATTTTTTATTTTTAAGATTCCTGATTTAATTTTCGAATAACTTTTGCGGGATTTCCAACAGCCAGAGAGTTGTCTGGAATGTCTTTGGTAACGACAGAACCGGCTCCAATAACACAACCTTTTCCGATGGTGACACCAGGGCAAATTACCGAATTTCCACCAATCCAGCAGTCATCTCCAATGGTGATAGGCAAAGCATTTTCAAGCGTTTTTCTAAGTTCAGCGTCAAGCGGATGTGTTGCCGTATAAATCTGAACATTAGGCGCAAAGAAGACATTCGAACCAATATTTACGGGAGCACAATCCAGAACGACACAGTTTACATTAAAATAAACGTTATCACCGCAGGAAATATTATATCCGTAATCGCAATGAAATGGAGGCTCGATGTAAAAATTCTGCCCGACATTCGGAATTAATTCTGCTAAAATTTCTTGAGCGTTTTCATTATAAACAAATTCTGTAACATTTAATTTATGAAGTAGGTTTTTAGCTTTTCGGCGTTCTTTTACCAAAACCGCATCACCCGCTAAATAGTATTCTCCCGTTATCATTTTTTCTTTTTCAGTCTTCATAAGGCGTATATTTTATTTTTATTCTTGATTTAATTTTCGAATTACTTTGGCAGGATTTCCAACAGCAAGTGAATTTTTAGGAATGTCTTTGGTAACTACAGAACCAGCGCCAATTACAGATCCTTCTCCGATAGTTACACCAGGACAAATAACAGAGTTTCCGCCAATCCAGCAGTCATCGCCAATAGTTACAGCTTCGGCACTATGCAAAATTTTTCTGGTTTCTGCGTCAAGCGGATGCGTTGCCGTATAAATTTGAACATTGGGAGCCAGCATTACATTTGAACCAATTTTTACTGGAGCACAGTCCAGAATGACACAATTCACATTAAAATAAACATTATCTCCACATTCAATATTAAAACCATAATCACAAAGAAACGGAGGCTCTATATAAAAGTTATTTCCTGTATTAGGAATCAATTCAGCGATAATTTGTCTTGCTTTTTTTGTAACAGCATATTCAGTTACGTTCAGTCGATGTAGTAATTTTTTGGCTTTTAATCTTTCTTTCCTTAAATCGGCATGGCCAGCTTCGTAAAATTCGCCAGCAATCATTTTCTCTTTTTCAGTTTTCATTTTATTCTAAAATTTATTTTTTTGCAATCTTTTCATGAATCTTCAATGTTTCCTGCAAAGCTGCTGTGCAATACCAAAGCGTTAGTTCAGCTTCGAGTAAATTGGCTTTGATAGCCGGATCTGTAGCAACAAGTTTTTCAGCGTCTTCGATAGTTTCAACATTAAAAATATAAATTCCACGATAATTTCTATCGTTTTTCATGAAAGGGCCCGCAACCGCCAATTTTCCTTCTTTAGCTAATTTTCCAATGTTGGTCATGTGACCTTCGAATAATTTTTGCGTTTCTGCTGTAGAAGCGGTTGTGTTGGTACCAGTTTTTAGAAGACAAAACACATATTTTTTCATACCGCGTTCATCTGCATTTAGTGATTTGGCCAAATTTTCATCGTATTTGGTTTCAGTTTCCTGAGAAAAACCGATGGTGTTCATAACTAAAAAAATAAATAAGAGTAGTAATCGTTTCATTTTATTTTTTTTAAAATTAGTAGAAGCTTTTCTTTTTTGTCATTTCAATATTTTTAATCGAAGCCACAGGCGTGATTTTTATAGCAGGATTACCTTTACTTAAAAAGAAATAATAAGTCGTATTGGAACCAATTAGATGGATATTTTCAGATTTTCCGTCGTTATAATTTACTTTATATTCGTATTGCAATTTATTTTCTTTTATTTTTTTCGAAAGAAAATATCCTCCTCCAAAACCAAATCCGATATAAAGGGAAAATAAAAAACTATTGAGCATTTTTACCGAAACGAAAATATATTCGTTTCTTTTCTCCTCTTCGGTGACATCTTTGTTCTCATAATTCTTTTTTATATCAAAAAGTTTCTGAACCCATAATTTGTCATCATTTTTTAGTAAAAATTTGGGTAAATTATAATGAAAAATAAATAGCAAAAGGATAGGAATTGTAAAAATCAGATGCGAAGTTATGGTTGCAATAGGACTAATTAAAATATCCATGATCGATGAATAAGTTACAATATTAATCCCTATCTGATAATAGTAAAGACCTTCTTTTGCGATTCCTAGAATCACCAGATAAAGATAACCCAACGGCAGCAAAGTCTGTATTTTATCAATGTTTTTCATATATACAGCTTACTAAAGCAATTTTTTCAAAATAACAATTTGCCCTAAATGATACACGTCATGCTGAATAATGCCGTGGATATGTTCGTAATACGTATGATTGTTATTTGGATATATTTTTACAAAATCGGCATCATCAAAATCAGCCAGAAAAGTATTCCAGGATTCCTGCGATTTTTTAAGGTTTTGAAGCGTTTGCTCCCAGGCTGCTTCGGATGAATCTAAAACTGGTACAAAATAATTGTGATCTGGAGTTATAATGACAGCTCCCTGCATACGCTCCAGAATGTTCCTTCTCCATTGAATCAGGTGCGTGACAATTTCCCAAATCGTATTCAGATTTGGATTTATTTTTCTGTAAGCCTGCTCAGCTGTTACATTTTCTAAAGTCTTCGCCAACGTGACTTCCAGCCACGGGTTTCCATTATAAATGGATTGATATAAATCTGAAATTCTGTTACTTTCTTTCATGGTTTTCTTCTAAAAAATGTTGAACAATTTCTTCTGTTTCGGTGTTAAAAACAATAATGCCTTCTTTTTGATCATCCAGTTGTCCGGCTGCTTTTCCTTCTTTTGTCCAGACCGCACTACATCCTATACTTACAAAATTATCACATTCACCCAAACAATTTGCCATTAAAACGGGCATTGAATATCTTTTGGCCACTTCAGGATAGTGTGCAAAAGCTTTATTAATCCCGTTCTGTGATTTGGCTACACTTGCGAGATATATAGTGCCGCCAAGTTTACTTGCTTTTTCGGCATGTTCGGTTTGCAGGCTTTCAAAACATATTGCCGGAATAATTTTTTGGTTTTCCAATGTAATGATGACTTGTTCATTACCATTTTCAAAATAAGGAAATTCATCTTCATGAAGTTGTTGTTTTGAATACGAAACCCTTTGTTGATTGGGTTGAAAGATAAGCATGCTAATTTGGTTTCCGGTTGCTGTTTTCGTAGGTGCTCCAACTCCTATAGTAATATTTCTCAGATCACTTATTTTCTGAAACACATCAAATCTTTCGTCTTCTTTTTGAGTGGCAAGCTCTTCAGCCAGTTCGGGTTCGTAGCCCGTTAATGAAAGTTCAGGAAAAAAAACAGCAGTCGCTTTAAGCGAACCAGCAAGTTCAATCAACCTGATATGCTTTTCTATATTGGCTGGAATATCTCCTTTAAGAGGTTTTATTTGTGCAACTGCGATGTTCATTTTTCGTGTATATTAAATCCTACGAACTAAAAGCTAAGATACAAATAACTATTTTACAACTCATCCTCAAATTTCTACAATTGGGTGATTAATTATTTTTACTTTGTTATTCTCAAAATACATTTGCCTCATCAAAACCAAATGTTATGAACACCAAATTACTTTTTACCGCAGTTTTTTTATTTCTAAGCTCCATTATTTTTGCTCAAAACACCATTTCCGGAAAAGTGGTGGACGAAAAAGGAAAACCAGTTCCGGGAGCCAATATTTATATTGATGGTACTTATGATGGCGCAACCAGTTCTGAAACCGGTGAGTTTTCTTTTGAAACCACAGCTACAGGAAATCAATATTTAGTGGTGAGTTTTTTAATTTATGAAACTTTCAAAAAAGAAATAGAGGTTAACAACTTCAAAAATCAAATAGTAAAACTAAAAGAAAGCGTAAATGCGCTGGACGCCGTTGTTATCACAGCCGGAACATTAGAATCAGGTGATAAAGCCAGAGTTTCGGTGCTGAAACCTCTTGATATTGTAACCACAGCAGGTTCTGCGGGCAATATTATTGCGGCTTTGCAAACTTTGCCGGGAACGCAAACTGTGGGCGAAGATGGTCGTTTGTTTGTACGTGGAGGAGAAGCCAGCGAAACGCAAACTTTTGTTGACGGAATTCGTGTGGCACAGCCTTATGGCGCCACGACAAATAATGTACCTACCCGAGGACGATTTTCGCCTTTTTTGTTTAGCGGAATTGCCTTTTCTACCGGAGGATATTCGGCGGAATATGGCGAAGCTTTATCGAGTGTGTTACTTTTAAACACCCAGGATGAAGCCGATTATAATAAAACCGATATGGGTTTAATGTCTGTAGGATTGTTGTTTGGAAATACGCAGAAATGGGCAAAAAGTTCGTTGAGTGTCAATACGGCTTACATCAATCTGGCACCTTATCAGGCGGTGATTCCTCAAAACGTTGAGTGGAATAATCCTTATCAGTCGTTGTCTGGCGAAACGGTGTATCGTTATCATTTTACAAACGGAATTTTTAAACTGTACGCTTCTTTTAACTCAGAAAAATTCGATTTGAATCAGAAGAATATCAATTTTGAAGAACCTATCAGAACAGATTTGAACAATAATAATTTTTATTTAAATACCTCTTACAAAGGGAGTATTGGTACAGGCTGGCAGCTTACGACAGGTTTGAGTTACGGTTACAGCAAGAACAAAATAAAGTTTAATCTGAGTGATTTGGACAACGATGAAAATGCGGCACAGCTAAAACTGAAGTTGCGAAAAAATGTTTCGGAACACTTTAAACTTTCTTTTGGAGCCGATTATTTTATTACCAAATTCAATGAAAACTTTGATGACAATGATGCCATAAGTGCTACTAATGGATACGATTCGAATATTGCCGCTTTTTATACGGAGGGAGATATTTTATTTTCTAAAAATTTAGCTGCAAAAGTAGGTTTCAGACTTTCGAATAATAGTTTGCTAGACGAAACAACGATCACTCCAAGAGCTTCTATTGCGTATAAAGTGTCAAAAACCAGTCAGTTTTCTTTTGCCTATGGCGATTTTACGCAGACTCCTGTTGTTGACTACATCAAATATTCGAAATACCATCAATTCGAAAGCGAAAAAGCCAGTCATTATATCCTGAATTACCAGTTCACCAGACATGGGCAAACTTTCAGGGCTGAGGCGTATTACAAAGATTACAGCAATTTGGTGAAGTACGATACGAGAGACATTCAGTACAATTCGGTTTTCAATAATAACGGTTCGGGCTATGCCAAAGGATTAGATTTATTTTGGAGAGACAGTAATTTATATAAAAATTTAGAATACTGGATTTCATACTCTTACATAGATTCGGAAAGAGATTATAAAAATTTCAGAACGACGGCAACACCTAATTTTATCGCGAATCATAGTTTGTCAATTGTAACCAAATATTTCATCACCGACTGGAAATCTCAGATAGGTTTTACCAATAGTTTCAGTACCGGACGCCCTTATGACAATCCGAACGAAACACAATTTATGAACGGAAAAACCAAAGCGTACAACAGTTTGAGTTTCAACTGGGCGTATTTGCTAACCACACAAAAAATATTGTATTTCTCGGTTTCAAACCTTTTAGGTACTCAGAATATCTTTGGATACGATTATGCCAGAACACCAGATGCCGCAGGAGTTTACAACAGACAGGCTGTGCTGCCCACTGCGGATAGATTTTTCTTCGTAGGTTTCTTCTGGACCATCAGTCAGAATAAAAATGATAATCAGTTGAAGAATCTTTAATGTTGAGGGACAAAGGTTCAGAGTTGCAAAGGTTCAAAGGTTTTTTAATAGTTTTTTAAAATGAATTTACGCCGTTCAATATTTAGTATCATAAATAAAGGATCAATTAATTTCGTTACCGAGCGTCGTAAGTCTGTTAGTGAGCGTGGTAACTTTGTTGGTAAGCTTGGTAATTTCGTTAACGAGCATGGTAAGTCTGTTGACGGGCATGGTAAGTTCGTTAGTAAGCTTGGTAATTTCGTTAACGAGCATGGTAAGTCTGTTGGCGGGCATGGTAAGTTTGTTAGTAAGCTCGGTAATTTCGTTAACGAGCGTGGTAAGTCTGTTGGCGAGCGTCGTAACTTTGTTGGTAAGCTTGGTAATTTCGTTAACGAGCGTGGGAAGTTTGTTAGTAAGCATGGTAACTTCGTTAGCGAGCGTCGTAACATTTATGGATAGAACGACCTAATTTAAAATTAGCAGAATCAAAAAAAAACTTTGAACCTTTGTTGCTTTGAACCTTTGCACCTCAGAAAAAAAACTTAGAACCTTAGCCACTAAGAAACTCAGAACCTTTCAAAAAAACAATTCAGTCACAAAATTCAACAACTCAGTAGTATTTAATTTTAAAAGAATAAAAACCAGCATACTTTTGAAGAAGAATTAAGTTACTAAGGTTATGATATACTAAGAAAAAAAACTCAGAACCTTAGAATCTTAAAAAAAACTCATAATCTTAATAACTTTAAAAAAAACAGAAATCATGACCAAAATTATTACCGTAATCACGTTATTTATTTGCAGTTTATTATCTGCACAACCCCAATTTGAACAAGGAATGGGAAAAGCGTTCCAACTTTGGGGAGAAGGAAAAACTACCGAAGCATCAGCGATGTTCGAAAGAATTGCAGCTGCTGAAAAAACAAGCTGGTTGCCTAATTATTATGTTGCCCTGGTAAATACTACTGCAGCTTTTTCAGAGAAAGACAGAACCAAACTGGAATTGATGCTGACAAAAGCACAAGACGCTTTGGACACAGAAATGATAAAAGACCAGAACAACTCAGAGCTGTATGTAATGCAAGCCTTGATTTACACTGCCTGGGTAGTAGCAGACCCGATGACAAACGGCCAAAAATATTCTATTAAAGTAATGGAGGCTTACGCCAAAGCCAAAGCATTAGACCCAAACAATCCGAGAGCGGTTTTTGGTGAAGCAGATTATCAGCTGGGTGGCGCAAAATGGACAGGAGTTGATACAAAACCACTTTGTGTAGAAGTTGATAAAGCAATCGAACTTTTTGCTACTTTTAAACCTGAAACACCTTTTTCGCCAAAATGGGGATTAGAGAGAGCTTTAGAAGTTCAAAAAGGATGTAAAAAATAATATTGATTTATTAAACTATCCATAGGGTGAAATTATTTTAACACATAGAAAACATAGATTATTGAATTCAAAAAAGGCGTTTCACTTGCATTAAAACACATAGCTATGTGTGAGAAACTAGTTTCTTTTAGAATTACTTTTTTCAAAATCATAAAACCTATGTTTTCTATGTGTTTAATTAAATTTTCATTCATTACACCCAACGGGTTAAACCACACTTATCTATGATAACAATAACCCCGTATTTGTATTTTAATGGGAATTGTGAAGAAGCGTTTAACTTTTATAAGGACGTTTTTGAGGTTGAATTTAATTATATCGGTCGTTATAAGGATGTGCCAAAAGCAGACAAACATCTGTTTAAGGAACAGGAGAATAAAATTATGCACGTATCTCTTCCGATTAATACCAATACAACATTGATGGGAGCTGACAACTCACAATTATATAAAGGAAACGTTGCTAATAATAATTTTTCCTTATCCATTACTACCGATATTAAAGAAGAAGCAGATAAATTGTTCCTAAAGCTCGCTGTAGGTGGTAAAATTAAACTAGTAATGAAGGAGACGTTTTGGGGTTCCTATTACGGAATCGTTAATGATAAATTTGGAATTAATTGGAAGATCAGTTTTGAAACAAATGGAGAATAACCAACAAATAAATTGAATATAACTTGTTGGGTGATTTTTTTTAACACATAGAAACATAGTTTATTGAACTAAAAAAAGGCGTTTCACTTGCATTAAAACACATAGCTATGTGTTAAGAAACGAGTTTCTTTTTGATTTACTTTTTTTTAAAATCATAAAATCTATGATTTCTATGTGTTTAATTAAATTTTTATTAATTACACCCAACGGGTTGAATATATTTTATTCAGATATAAAAAAAATAAAAACAGCTTAAAGAGTATATGAAACAGCAAGGAAACACATTTTCTGATTTAAAAAACGGAACAATCGTTTGTTTCAAACTTTCTATGGTCTTTACAGTGATATTTTCAGCTTTTTTGGGAAGTGATTTTACTTTACGAAATGTGTTAATTACTTTTTTACTGAGCTGTTTGTATTCTTTTGGATTAGGATTCGGAAATGGTTTTCTGAATAATTTACTAGACAGACGCTGGGACTGGCTGGAACAAACCAATTTAAGGGTTTACTACGGAATTTTAGTAACGGTTTTGTACACGATTCCAGCCGTTTTGTTTATCAATTATATCATTTTTGTGGTTTTGCAAAAACTGCCTTTAGACCAGTTTTTTAATGATAGAATGATATGGGTACATCTTTTTTACATCATACTTTCTTTAGGAGTTTCGATTTTTATGCAAGCCAGAAGTTTTATGATCAAATGGAAACAGGCTTCAAAATTTGAAATTACCCAGCAAAAGATTATCGCAGGTACGGCAAATGCAAAATTCGAAAGCTTAAAAAATCAAATCGACCCGCATTTTCTTTTTAATAGTTTAAATGTATTAAGTTCTTTAATCGAAGAAAATCCCGATAATGCACAGCGATTTACGACTTCTTTGTCTAAAATTTACCGCTATGTTCTGGAACAAAAAGATAAAGAACTAGTGTCGGTCGAGGATGAATTGTCGTTTGCAAAGACGTACATGAATTTGCTGAAAATGCGATTCGAGAACAGTTTGTTTTACGAATTACCCACAACAAGTATTAATCCGGATGCCAAAGTAGTTCCGCTATCCTTACAGCTTTTACTGGAAAACACTGTAAAACACAATGTGGTAAGCGAACAAAAACCACTACATATCCGAATTTTTGTTGATGGAGATTATCTGGCCATTCAAAATGATTTTCAGAAAAAAGAAGTCCTGCAGGACAGGCAGGGTGTAGGATTGCAAAATATCGTAAACCGATACGGAATCGTAACAAACAGAAAAGTATTGATCGAACAAAACGAACAAAATTTTACCGTTAAAATTCCAATTTTAACCAAACAAATTACAGTTATGGAAACAAATGCAGATTATAATGATGAGAATAAAGCGTATTTCAGAGCTAAGAAAAGAGTAGAAGAGCTTAAAGGGTTTTACGGAAATATTATTTCGTATTGCTGTGTCATTCCGATTTTGGTTTTTATAAATCTAAGGTATTCACCAGGATTTCAATGGTTTTGGTTTTCAGCTTTAGGTTGGGGATTCGGAATTGTAATGCACGCTTTTAAAGTGTTTGGATACAGTTCAAACTGGGAAGAGCGTAAAATCAGAGAGATTTTAGAAAAAGAAAAACAACAGCAAAACTGGAGATAATCATGGAACCAGATTATAATGAAACAGAACGTTATCAGCAGGCCCGAAAAAAAGTAACGGAGATCAAAGAATTTTACCAGCATCTGACGGTTTTTATACTGGTAAGCATCATTTTAATTGTAATCAACCTGATGACTTCGCCAGGCTACTTATGGTTTGTGTGGTGCCTGATAGGCTGGGGAATGGGACTGGTTTTGCATGGATTGGCCGCTTTTAATTTACCTCCTTTTTTTGATAAAGAATGGGAAGCCAAGAAGATCAGAGAAATTTTAGAAAAAGACAATAACAAACAAACCTGGGAATAGTCATGGAAACAAATTATACAGAAGCAGAACGTTATTATCAGGCTCACAAAAGAGTAAAAGAAATCAAGGAATTTTATCAGCATCTCACCGTGTATTTACTTTGTAATCCTATCGTAATAATTGTAAACCTGATGACTTCGCCTGATTATTTATATTTTTGGTACTCATTACTGGGTTGGGGAGTTGCGGTTGTTTTACACGGATTGAAAGCCTTTGATCGTTTTCCTTTTTTTAGCAAACAATGGGAAGAACGTAAAATACAGGAATTCATTGACAAAGAAAAAGGAAGTAAAAAGGAATGGGAATAATTTAACAGCGAGTACAATGGAAGATTTTAAAGAAAGAATGCAGGATAAATATCCTCAGGAAGAAAGCCCTGAAGAGCAGGAACTAAAAAAAATAGTGACTAAAAAAGTGGTCAAACTAAAATCATTTTACACCCACGCCTTACTTTATGCTTTAGGAATTGTAGTGTATGTTCTAAAAGTATATTTTGGAGCGCCATTTAACTTTTTTCCCTTACAGTATATTAATGGTTTTGTAATGGCAATCTGGACCATAGCGTTTTTAGTTTCGGCAGTAGATTTGTTTGCTTCCTATAAAATTTTTGGAGAAGAATGGGAAGAACGAAAAATGAAAAGCATCTTAGATAAAAAAATAAAAAAACAAAAATGGGAGTAGCTATGGAAACCAATTATAATGAAGAGGATAAATATTACAGAGCAAAGAAAAAAGTCGAAAATATTAAAGGATTTTATGGAAATCTGGTTTCGTACATACTTGTAAATATATTTTTGATAGGTATAAATCTATATACTTCGCCAGATCATTTGTGGTTTTACTGGCCATTAATGTGGTGGGGTCTTGGAGTTGTTTTCCACGGAATGAAAGTGTTCGAAGTGTTCCCCGCTTTTGGGAAAGACTGGGAGGAAAAGAAAATCAAAGAATTCATGGAAAAAGAAAGAGACAGTAAAAATAAATGGCAATAATTTAAAACAAGTAAAATGGGACGTTTTAGAGAAAAAATGAATAATGAATTTTCGGAGGATATAATTACTGACGAAAACTACAAAATCGCCTATAAAAAAGTCAAAATTATAAAAGGATTTTACTCGCACCTCAAAGTGTATCTTATTGTAAATGTATTTATAATCATCTCGAACCTGAATAGGGATTTTATTGGAAACGGATTTCACGAAAGCGGATTGTTCGAATGGCATACCTATTCGACAGCATTATTCTGGGGATTTGGTTTGTTAGCGCATGGATTGATCGTTTTTAGCGGCGATTTATTTTTTAGCGATAAATGGCAGCAAAAAAAAGTACAGGAATTTATGGATAAAGAATCCGCTAATAATAAATGGGAATAATTTTAATTTTTGCATTGTAGTACATGACCACACTCATCATAGAAGACGAAAAACCAGCAGCAAGATTATTACAACGAAAACTCGAAAAATTAGATATTTCGGTTACAACCATGCTGCATTCTGTAGAAGAATCCATTCATTGGTTTTCGAACAACGAACATCCGGATTTGATTTTTTTAGACATTCAGTTATCAGATGGTTTGTCGTTTGAGATTTTTGAGAAAATAGATATTAAAAGCGCTATTATTTTTACTACGGCTTATGACGAATATGCTTTAAAAGCTTTTAAACTCAACAGTATCGATTATCTTTTAAAGCCTATTGACGAAGATGATTTAGAAGTGGCCGTTGCAAAGTTTAAAACGCGTTTACCAAAACTACAAACAGAAAACACCAACCTTCAGTTTGATTTTGAACAGATTCGCAGAATGCTTTCTAACCCATTTGAGAAGAATTTCAAAAAACGTTTCACGGTTAAAATCGGCCAGCATCTAAAAGTGATTACTACTGATGAAATCGAATGTTTTTTTAGTGAAAACAAAGGTACTTACATTCACACTTTCGATAATAGAAATTACTTAATCGACTCGACTTTAGAAATTTTAGAGCAAGAATTAGATATGAAAGATTTCTTTCGCGTAAGCAGGAAATTTATTGTTCCGCTTCAGGCAATAAAGGAAATTCAGGTGTACACCAATTCACGATTAAAAGTGATCTTGCCCACTTATAAAGAAGATGAGGTAATTGTAAGCCGCGAAAAAGTACAGGATTTTAAGAGTTGGCTGGGCTAGGTTTTTTGGATTCCAAAATCATGTAAAACTGAATTCCGAATAGGATAGAAGCCAATACCAAATGTATCGCCTGACTTCCAAAAGGAAAATCAAAATACGCCATCGCAATTCCTGAAATAATTTCAATTCCGATAATGCCCATTACCCAGTTTATTTTTGAAAACCCTAAATTGAATTTTCTGTTTTTGTTGAATAAATACACATTTACTAATAAAACTAAAATAGAAAAAGAGCGATGAATATAAAACGAAACCGAAGGATTTTGTAACCAAAGAATACTTGCCGTCACACCATTTTTGACCTGTTCATCAACTGCCTGACGCACTTGCGTACCAATCGCAACCTGTATTAAAGTAAGTAAAAGCGAAAACAAAAGCAGTTTTTTGAAAGTCGCATTATAGGTTACAACGGCTAATTTTGGTCTTGCCAGTTGAATAATGTACAGAATTACAGCAACAATGACCAAAGCCATTACCATGTGAATCGTAATTTTTATTGGGTTCAGTACTGAATAAACCACTTTGGCGCCCAACCATCCCTGAAAGCCCATCATAAAAACGACCAGCCAGGAAAGTAAGGTGATTTTTTTGTTTTCTTTCCAAAATTTGAATGAAGCGATTGCCATCACGAAACAGCCCAATCCAGCTAAAGCACCAACAAGGCGGTTGAGGTACTCTATCCAGGTGTGCAACGGATTGAAAATTGCGTAATCGTGTTTGGTATATTTTTCCCAATGCGAAGCATCAAAAGTACTTTGAGTGGTAAAATTGTCCTTCGCAACTAAAAGTGTTTCCTCTTTTATGATAACTTGTCCTTTTTCGAAAGTACGATTGGGTTCCCAGGTCAGTTCTTTTAAATCTGTGGGCGGAATGTAATATCCAAAACATTTTGGCCAGTCCGGACAGCCCATTCCAGAGCCAGTCATACGAACCAAAGCTCCTGCAACAATTACTAAATAAACTAAAACTAATGCTGTTTTTGCGATTGTAGGGAAATGTTTTTTCATTCTTTTTTTAGTTACTAAGAATCTAAGTTATTCAGTTTCTAAGTTTTTATTTTATTGGAAAATTATCAGGATTTTGTCTCGTGTCCCAAATGTCAAGGACAACAATTTCAGTTGGTGTTATTTTATAAATTAGTTCAAAATGGCTGGCAATTTTTAGTCGAATATGTCGAACTTCAGATTTAATAGCGCTTTCAGGAAACTCTGCAACTTGTTTTAAAGATTGCTGAAATAAAGCATTTAGTTTTCTACTGTAAACTGTCGATTTGTTTCTTTTGTTCCAATTATAAAAAAATAGCGTATTTTGATTCTTTAGCAAAAGATGTCCATATTATTTTTCTTGCTCCTGGAACCATTTTTCTAATTCAATTTGTGCTTCTTCATTTGAAATACAGTCTCCGTTTTCATATTGTTTTAGTACAATGTTTATTTTTTCTTGTTCTGCTTCAGAAAAAACTCTTATGTCTTTATTTGCCAATTTTTGATATTCTAAAGCAGGTTCATTAACCAAATGACTTCTTACATCTGTTTCTGGATAGTTTTTCTCTATTAATAGCGTATTGATTTTTAATAACAAATCGATGTCATTACTATCAATTATAGCTTTTATCAATTCTATTTTTAAGTCAGAAGTATTCATAACTGTTTTTTTATAAAGTTAAAGAAAATAACGAAACTAAACTTTCTTTAGACCCAACTTCTCAGCTCGTTTTAATATAAAATCATAAGCAGCCTGATATTCATTCGGTATATCACCTTCCAGAATAGCTTCTTTTACCGCTTCTTTCAGCACTCCAATTTCGCGCGATGGTTGTAGATTAAAGATTTCCATAATTTCTTCACCCGAAATAGGCGGTTGAAAATTGCGAACATGATCACGTTCTTCAACTTCAACAATTTTCTTTCGAACAATATCAAAGTTTTTATGGTACTTCTTAAATTTTGCTGGATTTTTGGTGGTAATATCAGCTTCGCAAAGTGTCATTAAATCTTCAACATCTTCGCCAGCATCAAAAACCAAACGACGAACAGCACTGTCGGTCACAATATCCTGCGCCAAAACAATCGGGCGGGAACTCATAACAACCATTTTTTGCACAAATTTCATTTTGTGATTCAACGGCATGTGCAGGCGTTCGAAGATTTTCTTCGCCATTTTTCCGCCTAAAAATTCATGTCCGTGAAACGTCCAGCCTTGTTTTTTATTGAAACGTTTGGTGGGTGCTTTCCCGATATCGTGTAACAATGCAGACCAGCGTAACCATACATCGTCTGTATTTGGGGAAATATTATCGACCACTTCAAGCGTGTGATAAAAATTGTTTTTATGGGTATGGCCTTCAATCTCTTCTACCTGATTCAACGCCGTTAATTCGGGTAAAATAAGATCTAAAAGTCCTGTTTTGTATAAAAGTAAAAATCCGATGGAAGGCTTGTCTGTAGAAAGAATTTTATTCAATTCATCTACAATTCTTTCTCCGGATATAATTTTAATTCTTTCAGCATTTTGAGCGATGGCATCAAGCGAATTTTCTTCAATTTCAAAACCTAATTGATTGGCAAAACGAATGGCACGCAGCATTCGCAACGGATCATCAGAATACGTAATATTTGGATCTAATGGTGTTTTGATGGTTTTGTTTTCTAAATCAGCCAAACCGTCAAAAGGGTCAGAAAGATTTCCAAAGGTTGCTGCGTTTAATGATAACGCCAAAGCATTAATCGTAAAATCACGACGATTTTGGTCGTCTTCAAGCGTTCCGTTTTCTACAATTGGGTTGCGGCTTTCAAAATTATAGGATTCTTTTCGGGCACCAACAAACTCAATATCAGTATCTTCAAAACGAAGCATAGCCGTACCGTAAGTTTTAAAAACCTGAACTTTTGGTTTTTTTGGAAGTAATTCAGATACTTTCAAAGCCAATTCGATTCCGCTGCCAACAGCAACCACATCAATGTCTTTTTTTGATCCCCGATTTAAAAGTAAATCACGAACAAAGCCGCCAATTACGTAACTGTCAACGTTTAGTTCCTGAGATGCCTGCGAAATAATTCCGAAGATTTTATGTTGTAAAGCTGTTTTATAGTTTGTTTGTATAGCCACGAATTCACTAATTTTAAAATAATAGTTTCCTTTTCGAAGAAGTTGAAACGTGTGCAAATTTACAACATAGAAAACGCCTTTTATAATCTATAGCTCACTTTTTTAAAGAAATCCAAAATTTTGAGTATTGAATTTTATTAAAGTTGAAAAAGACAACCACAAATTGCACAAATTTCCACAAATTATATTAAAATTTAAAAAATAGAAATTTGCGAAAATTTGTGCAATTTGTGGTAAAAAAAACATTTATAACACTATCAAACAAATCAATACGCATTGCTGTTTTTTATAATTTCAATTTGTATTTTTGAATCACTTAAAAATGCACAAATGAAAATCGTTATATCGCCAGCTAAGTCTTTAAATTTCGAAAAAGAATTACCAACTTCTCAATATACAGAACCTTCTTTTCTAAAGGAAGCGCGTCAGGTTCATAAAATTTTAAAAACTAAAAAACCTGCTGATTTAGGTGAATTAATGTCGATTTCTGAAAAATTAGCAGAGCTGAACTGGCAAAGAAACCAGGATTGGAAAACTCCCTTTACTTCAGAAAATGCACGACCGGCCGTTTATACTTTTGATGGCGATGTATATGCAGGTTTAGATGCTTACACAATTCCGTTAGAAAAATTGGATGTCCTTCAAAGTAAACTTCGAATTTTATCCGGACTTTATGGCGTTTTGAAACCCCTTGATTTGATGCAGGCATATCGTTTAGAAATGGGCACTAAATTGCCTGTAGGTGATTATAAAAACCTGCACGAATTCTGGAAACCAACGGTTACTAAAGCCCTAAATAAAGAACTCATAAAAGGAGAGTTATTTGTGAATTTGGCTAGTAATGAATATTTTTCGGCAGTAGATGTTAAGGCTTTAAAAGTTCCTGTAATTACGCCAGATTTTAAAGATTACAAAGACGGAAAATTGAAGATGATTAGTTTTTTCGCTAAAAAAGCGAGAGGTATGATGGTGCGTTACATTATCGATACAAATGCGGAAACTATTGATGACTTAAAAGGTTTCAATTACGAAGGATATCAGTTTGATGCGAATCTTTCAAAAGGAAATCATTTGGTTTTTACGAGATAGGTTTTTTTGGAGGTTCTGAGTTGCAGAGGTTCTAAGGTTCTGAGGTTTTTAAAAATTTCAAATTCTCTTCAAAATAAAAAACCCGACTAAAGTTCCTAAAAACTCGTCGGGTTAAAAAAAATATAATTTAAACTTGCGAAGCAATTTAAATTAGAGAAATCTAAAATCTAAAATCTAAAATCTAAAATCTAAAATCTAAAATCTAAAATCTAAAATCTAAAATCTAATCCCGATAGCTATCGGGACTAAAATCTCTAGTGCATCGCATCGGCTGGATTAATTTTGTTTTTTCCTTTTTTGATGAAAAAGATAATCGGAATACAGCATAAAAACATAATTCCTAAGTACATAAAGATATCAATATACGACATTACGGTACTTTGTTTCAGAATGCCATAATCTATTGCCTGATAGGCTTTTTTTAGCGCAACATCGGCACTATAACCTTTAGACATGAATGCTCTCTGCATTCCTAAAATACGTTGCTGAACGTCGTAATCTGCCGGGTCTAATTTTGTTAATAGGTTCACTCTGTGTTCCTGACTTAAACGGGTGATAAAAGTGGTAATGATCGCAATACCAAATGATCCACCTAACTGTCTCATCATTCCTGTAAAAGCAGCTCCTTCACCAATATGTTTTCCTTTTAAAGTCGAAAGAGAAAGTGTCGTTATCGGTACAAAAAGCAATCCTAAACCAACTCCTCTCAAAATCAAAGGCCAATACATGTGTTCTACACCGGTGTCAGGTGTCATACGGGTTTGCATCATAAAGGTAAAGAAAAAGAATACTAAGAAGCCAACTCCTACCATGTAACCTTGTGGAACTCCTTTTTGAATCATATTTCCCACAAAAGGCATCATTATCGCCGTAGTAATAGAACCCGGAATCAATAATAAACCTGCATCTGTAGCAGTCCATCCTAAAATAGCTTGTGTATAAATCGGAATAATTAAGGTAGATCCATACAAACCGAAACCTAGAATAAAACACATGATAGTTCCTATTCGAAGATTTCCATCTTTTAGAACGCTTAAATTTACAATTGGATACTTATAGGTCAGTTCTCGCCAAATAAAAAGTATTAATCCAAGAACGGTTACAACACTTAAAGTAACAATGGTCATATCATTAAACCAATCGTCCTGCTGGCCGTGTTCTAATACAAATTGTAAAGAACCAATAAAGGCTGCCAGTAGAAAAATTCCCCACCAATCTACCTGATTGGCTTTTAGTTTTTCGCCGTATTTTGGACTTCTAACGAAAGTTATCGCCAAAATAGTTGCAATAATCCCTAATGGAATATTAATGTAAAAAATATAAGGCCATGAGTAATTATCTACCAAATATCCTCCTAATGGCGGACCAAGAGTAGGACCCACAATTACACCCATTCCGTAAATTGCCTGCGCCATTCCGCGTTTTGCAACCGGATAACTTTCGGTGATAATGGTTTGTGCTGTTACTAATAAAGCACCACCACCCATTCCCTGAACGAACCTAAAAGCAACCAACTCCCAAATATTACTGGCATTTCCGCATAAAAAAGAGCAGACCGTAAATAATATTATGGACGCCACAAAGTAATTTCGTCTCCCGAACTGTTGCGATAGCCAACTCGTCATCGGAATTACAATTACGTTTGCAATGGCATAAGCGGTAATTACCCAGGCCACATCGGTCAGGGTTGCACCAAGGCTGCCTCGCATGTCTGTTAGTGCTACGTTTACAATCGTGGTATCTACAATTTCCAGCAAGGCACAAAGTACTGCTGTTATGGTGATGATAACACGTCTGAAACCGTATTCTACTAAATCGTCGTCTGCTTGTACTGCTGTCATTTTATTTTAAATGTACGTCAACATCCACATTCATTCCCGGACGTAATAATTTTACTTTTTCTGGATCGTTTGAAGGATCTAAACTAATTTTTACTGGTAATCTCTGAATCGTTTTCACGAAGTTTCCTGTTGCGTTATCTGGAGGTAATAATGAAAAACGAGAACCTGTTGCTGGTGAGAATGAAGAAACGATTCCTTTAAACTCATAGTTTGGATACGCATCAACTTTCAAGCTTACTTTTTGCCCCACAATCATTTTGTTTAATTGTGTTTCTTTAAAGTTAGCCACAACCCAGGCCTCATTATTGTTGATGATATAAAACAACGATTGTCCTGGCTGTACCAGTTGTCCTGGCTGGATATCTACTTTAGAAACCTGTCCGTCAATAGCAGCAGTAACTACAGTATAAGTAAGGTTCAGTTTAGCAACTTCTAACATTGTTTTAGCTCTTTTAATATTAGCTGCAGCAACTTGTGTTTGCTTATCCGAAGCTTTAGATTTTGATTCAATAACCGATTTTTGGAAAGAACTTGCTCTTTGTTGTTGTTCTAAAACACGAACCTGACTTTCAGCTTCTTCTTTTGCAGCCAAAGCTTTCTCGTATTGCTGTTTAGTAATAGTATGTGTTTTATACAAATTATTATAACGGTTATAGTCGCTGGTAATTTGCTTCAATCTGATTTTTGCACTTTCGATAGAACCACTTGCTGATCTCATATTGGCATCTGATACCGATACGCTGGCATAAGCACTTCCAATATCTGCTTTTGCAGCTTCATATTGACTTTCAGCTCCTAATAAAGCGGCTGTTGCTTCGTCAATTTTCAATTGATAATCTCTTTTGTCAATCGTAAACAAAGTATCTCCTTTTTTTACAAAATCATTATCTTTTACATATACATTATTGATATATCCAGAAACTCTCGGAATAATTGGATTCATCTTTTTCTCTATCTGAGCATCATCAGTTTCTTCGTGAGCAAGTGAGTGCATGTATTTGGTTACGCCGTAAATTCCACCTCCTAAAATCAAAACGGTAAGTATGATGATGAATTTTATATTAGTTTTTTTCTTTTCCATGAGAGCTATCGATTATATTTTAGAAAGATTGAATGATTGTGATAATTGTCCTGATACGGATAATAATTCGTAATATTTTTGGATAATAGTAGATTTAGAAACGGCTTTGTTGATTTGAGCACTTAGTTGGTCAACATCAGCTTCCAGCAAATCATTAGTATCTGCTAAATCATTATCGTACTTGTCTTTTACAAGTCTAAAGTTTTCAGAAGCCTGTTCAACTGCTTCTTCATAAACCACACTCTGATTGATGGCTAAATGATAATCTTCAATAGCTTTCTGAACTTCAACTTTTATCCTGTCGGTCATAATAGCTTCAGAAGTTTTGGCTTCTAATGCTTTACTTTCAGCAGCTTTCACGTTGGCACTGTTTTTTAGAATTCCAGATAAATCATAAGAAATTCCAACGCCAAAGTTCATGGCATATTTTACCGTAATAATGTCTTTTAGGTCTAATGCTGTGTAACCACCCAATAAGGCAATGGATGGATAATAAGCCGCTTTTGCAATTTTGATGTTAGCTTCAGAAGCTTTTCCCTGAAGTCTGATAGCTTCTAAATCTTTTCGGTTATCTAAT
This sequence comes from Flavobacterium hydrocarbonoxydans, assembly GCF_009789235.1. Taxonomy (GTDB): domain Bacteria; phylum Bacteroidota; class Bacteroidia; order Flavobacteriales; family Flavobacteriaceae; genus Flavobacterium; species Flavobacterium hydrocarbonoxydans. The sequence continues at coordinate 131,538 of NZ_WSTB01000010.1, forward strand.
GCTGCCTGCTCAGACATTGGGGCATTATCTGTCTTTAAATTAAAGAAATCACTTTCGTTGATTTCCAATTTGGTAGTAGTAGGTAATTTAAGTAAAGTCGTAAGATAAAAATTAACGATATTCAAATTGTTATTGGCTTCGTCAATTGATAATTGCACTTTAGAAACCTGTAATTGCGCTTTCAATAAATCGTTACGCGGAATAATTCCGTTTTTTTCCAATTCGGTAAAATCCGTCACACGTTGTTTGGCTCTTTTCTGATTTTCATTCAAAAGATCCAGTGTTTTCTGTGCTTTGTATAAGTTCGTGTAATACGTAATAACACGCATAGCAACATCTTCTTTTGTTTTTTCAGAATAAGCACTTTCCGCCTGATACAAATTGTCGTATAAATTAATGCTGTTCTGAATTTTAAAACCTGCAAAAATAGGTAAGCTTATTGTAGCTTGCCCAAACATAACTTGTTCAGGAGCTGGCATTGGTTCAGCACTGGCTTCGTCAGCAGTATGCATGTCAACAGAAGCTTTTGTTAATCGTTGGTATTGCCCAGAAAGCTTAAAATCAGGATACTGATTGTTTTTTACCGAACGTAATTCGTATTTTTTTGAGTTTACCTTAGTATCAGCAAGCGAAACTTCGTTGCTTTTTGTCCAGGCCAGTTTCACGGCTTCGTCTAAGGTTAAACTTGTTTTTTCTTGTGCTTCTATTGATGAAATTCCGATAAAGAAAATCCCAAAGAGCATTAGCTGATTAATTTTCATAAACAAGTAGCGCTTTTATAGTTTGTTGAATGTGCTTCGTAAGACTGGTTTTTATATAATCGTTGTACAACGATTCGGTTTTTAGGTTGAGTAATTCCTCAAAGAAAGGTTTATTCATGTGAAAGTGAAAGAACGTTCCCATAATCGTTGGTGTAATCAGCGGTATAATAACATCTTTTCTAAAAACTCCTTTTGACTGACCTTCCTGAACGATTGTTTCCAGAGATTTTAAATTCCCTCTTTTAAGTTCAGTAAAAGCAAATAAGTTTTTTTCTCTTTTTTTAGAAGTAAGTTCAAAATGTAAAATCCTGTAAATTCCTCTGTTTGAGTTTATTCTGTTGATATAAATTTCGATTAATTTATTGACTTTATCAAGAGGTTCAAGGTTTTCCTCTAATAAATTTTCGAGTTGTAATTTTAAATCAGAAGTTCTGTAAAGTATCAACGATTCGAGCAATCGCTCTTTCGACCCAAAATAATAAGAAACCATGGCAATATTTATTTTTGCCTGTTTCGAAATATCCCGAATCGAAGTCCCTTCAAATCCTTTCTCAGAAAAAAGCCTTTCTGCAACTTCCAGAATCTGAATTTTTTTGTCGTTTAATTCCCCTTTTGACATGGTAGTGTTTCTAATCGGGTACAAAATTAAACACTTGTTTAATTTAAACACTTGTTTAATTTTGTTTTAACAAAATATTAACATAAGTATTTGTTAGGTTTTAAGGGAATATTTAGGTTTTGGTGTTAAAGAAAAAAAGCCGAATTAATACTTTTTAATATTAATTCAGCTTTTAATTTTTCGCATTCTTGTCATTCCGCTTTCTATAATATAGCAAAATCTTTTTTCAGGAGCTAATCCCGCTATCCGTTTCAATCTTTTGTGGCGAACCCCGCCACAAAAGGATTTCCACTTCTATCGGGGCTAGGGCATCCGTTTTCAAGAAGAATGTTTTCGTTTATTTTGTCATTCTATGAAAAGCTTTGTAGTATTATCTTATTTTTCCAACAAACTCGCTAATTTTCCCAGAACCTTCTTCGCTCAAATGTTTGATAAAAGCACTTCCGATAATCGCACCTTTTGCAAATTTGGTTGCCTGATTAAAAGTCTCTTTATTCGAAATTCCAAAACCAATAATCTGTGGGTTTTTCAAATTCATTTTCGAGATTCTTTCGAAATAATATTCCTGCGTATCTCCAAAACCGGATTGAGAACCCGTAACACTTGCCGAACTCACCATATAAATAAAGCCGTTTGAAACACTGTCGATAAAACGAATGCGTTCGTCTGAAGTTTGTGGGGTAATTAAGAATACATTGATTAAACCGTATTTTTCAAAAATAGCTTTGTATTCGTCAGCGTAAACATCAACCGGTAAATCTGGAATAATCAATCCATCGATTCCGATTTCGCTGCATTTTTTGCAAAATTCCTCAACGCCATATTGCAACATCGGATTAAAATAGCCCATAATAATCAACGGAATTTTCACGCTTTCGCGAATGTTACGCAGCTGGTCAAAAAGTATTTGAGTCGTCATTCCGTTATGAAGCGCTTGTGTAGAACTCGCCTGAATCGTTGGTCCATCTGCCAAAGGATCACTAAATGGTAAACCAATTTCGATTAAGTCAACACCATTTTTTTCTAAATCCTGAATGATCTGAACTGTATCGTTTAAGTTAGGATACCCAGCCGAAAAATAGATCGAAAGTATCTTTTTGTCTTCTTGTAATTTTTGTGTTATTCTGTTCATTTTTTATGTGTTTTTCTCCTGCAAGGTTTCCAAAACCTTGTAGGTGTTTTGTTTTTTTGCCACAGATTAAAAGGATTTCAATGATTTTTTTAATACTTAATCTGTGAGAATCATTTTAATCTGTGGCTTTATTTTTTTAATCGTTTACGACTTTACTCGTCCAATTTCCGTTTTGATTTTCTACTACTAATAATCCCGAATCCGAATCATTCATTTGAGCTACGAGTTCTCCTTTATTATTCCAGAAAGCACTTTTTCCTCCCGAAGGATAACCCCAGGATTCTCCACTGAAATTCGACATCAGAACGTTCATTTTATGTTTTTGGGCATAATTTTGCAAATCCCGATGCGCATTTGGAACACCGTTTGGTGAAAAGAAAATACTCGCAATGTAAATATCAGCAGTTCTTTTACAGGCATTTTCAGGATGCAGCGGATTATCAATATCGGCGCAAATTGCAAATGAAATTTTCTTGTTTTCTATCGTAATCATCGGATTGTAATCAAACGAAGGTTGGAAAAATTCGTCTTCGCCTTCGTGTAAAAACTGCTTGGTATAAATGACAACCGAATTGTCTGGCGAAATGATAAATTCTCCAATAAATAATTCGGTTTCCGTTTTGATTGGAGCGCCTGCCACAATGATTATATTATGCTCGCCTGCTAATTTTTTCAAATGATTTATTCTCGAATCTTCTTTTGTGAAAGCCAGTTCTGCAGCATTTTCTCTTTCATAACCCGTAATGGATAGTTCAGGAAATGTGATTAGATTCGCCCCATTTTGTGCAGCCAAAGTTATCAGACGATAATGGTCGTCAAGATTGGCCTGGATGTTTCCACGAATAGGTTTTGTTTGTGCGGCTGCTAAAATCATGTATGTTCGATTATTAATTTTCCATATAAATCCATGCAACTGTCCCGGAATTCAGGGTAACCTGAACTCGTTTGTAGGCATTAGATTCGAACAAATCTACTTTGGCTAACTCGGCATTCGAAACCTCGAAAACAACCCCGTGAATAATTTCGGATGGATTTTCGCTTGGTACTACCACGACATAATCAGCCATTCCAAATTCTTCTTCAATTTGAAGGCTTTTTAGTTTATAACCCTGAAGCTGATCCGGAGTTCCAGTTAAGATTCTATTAAAAACCTGTCTTTGAATTTCTTTAGAGCGTAATGTTCCGTAAGAGAATAATTTTTCCATAAATATTAATTTTCTCGCTGTTTTTTTCTGTAATTATTTTTTACTTGTCAATGCTATTTTTATTCCTAAAGCGATTAAAACACCTCCGCAAGCTTTGTTGACATAGTTGGAAAGCTTTTTATTGTTCTTTAGCTTTGAAAAAATTATTGAAGCAAAGTTCGCCAAAATTAAACACCAAATTGTACCGGTAATTGTAAATGTTACACCAAGTTGAATAAATGGTATTATGGTATTTGTCGTTTTCGGGTCAATAAATTGAGGAAGAAAAGATATAAAAAACAACGCAACTTTTGGATTTAGAACATTCGTTATTACGCCATCCCGGTATATTTTTTTTAAATCAATTGCATTTCCTTCAATAGCTGTTTCTGTATTGAGTTGCTTTTTGTCGGTTAGCATTTTGTAGCCAATATATAATAAGTAAGCCGCTCCTGCATATTTAATAATGTTGAAAACCAAAATAGATTTCGCTATAATGATGGAAAGACCAAATGCTGCCAGAGTTGTATGAATTAAGGAACCAGTTGCAATGCCTAATACCGACATTATTCCTGCTTTTTTACCTTGAGCCATACTTCTGCTCAATATAAAAATAGTGTCATTACCCGGAGTAATGTTTAGCAAAAGTCCGGTTAAAATAAAAGTTTCATAATTAATTATTCCAGTCATTTTTTCTTTTTTATCAAAAGTGTCTCTAATGAATTACTTTGCGTTAGGGATAGAAGCGGTATCTCCTGATTTAGAAAAACAAGGCTTTTTAGCCGTAGTTTTTGTTAATCGGGAATTTAGCGGATAGCTCGACCCTTGGGTAACGCCCAAATCATAATTCTGTTATAGTTTAAAATAATCTATATAATTATCCAAATCTTTGTCGCCACGACCCGAAAGGCTGATTACGACAATATCCGTCGGTTTGAATTTCTTTTGGTCCAAAACGGCAAAGGCGTGAGCACTTTCAATCGCTGGAATAATTCCTTCTAATTTAGTCAATTGCAAACCTGCGTTCATAGCATCGTCATCAGTAACCGAGAAGAATTCGCCACGGCCTGTTTGAGCCAAATGTGCGTGCATTGGGCCAACTCCAGGGTAATCCAGACCAGCGGAAATCGAATAAGGTTCCGTGATTTGACCGTCAGGAGTTTGCATCAAAAGGGTTTTGCAACCGTGAATAACCCCTACTTTTCCTAACTTGCTCGTCGCCGCACTGTGACCGCTATCGACACCTTTTCCGGCTGCTTCAACAGCGATAATACCAACTTCTGGCTCATGCAAAAAGTGATAATAAGTCCCCGCAGCGTTACTTCCACCACCGATACAGGCGACCACATAATCAGGGTTTTCGCGCCCTTCTTTTTCTTTTAACTGCCATTTTATTTCTTCGGAAATAACACTCTGAAAACGTGTTACCATATCCGGATAAGGATGCGGTCCTATGGCTGAACCAATGATATAATGGGTGTCAACTGGATTATTAATCCAATCACGAATCGCTTCGTTTGTGGCGTCTTTTAAAGTTCTGGATCCCGAAAGGGCAGGACGTACTTCCGCACCTAACATTTTCATACGGGCCACGTTTGGCGCTTGGCGCGCAATGTCGATTTCGCCCATATAGACGATACATTCCATGCCCATAAGTGCGCAAACTGTTGCGGTTGCCACTCCGTGCTGACCAGCGCCCGTTTCGGCAATAATTCGTTTTTTGCCTAATTTTTTGGCAACTAAAATTTGCCCAATCGTATTGTTGACTTTATGCGCACCTGTATGATTTAAATCTTCTCTTTTTAGATAGATTTTAGTGTTATATTTTTCGGATAAGCGTTTGGCAAAATAGAGCGGGCTAGGACGTCCGACATAATCTTTTAGCAATTGGTCGAACTCAGCTTTAAAATCTGGTTCAGACGTAATTTGTAAATAATTCTGGCGCAATTCTTCTACATTTGGATACAGCATTTCGGGAATGTAAGCTCCTCCAAATTCTCCGTAATATCCTTTTTCGTTGACGTTGTATGACATAATTTATTTTTTATTTTGAATGTAGAGACGCACTGCTGTGCGTCTTTACACATGCGTCTTTACATAATTGTACATTTTTTAATCCAGGTTCAATTTCAAATCTACTGTTTACGTCGATAGCGTAAATTGGTAATTTGAGTTTTACTATGGTTGGAATTTCTTCGATTCCGATGCCGCCACTTAAGAAAAATGGTTTTTCGGATTTATAATTGTCTAATATTTTCCAGTCGAAAGTCGTTCCGTTTCCACCAGGTAATTTTCCTTTGGTGTCAAACAGAAAATAATTGCAGACATTTTCGAAAGGTTTCAGAACATCAAAATCAAAATCATCACCAACAGAAAATACTTTTATGATTTCTACTGAAGAATCTATTTTTCCTTTTAAATCCTCACAAAATTCAACCGATTCTTTTCCGTGTAATTGAACGGCTTGTAAATTGTGTTTTGTTATTTTTTGAATAATATTCTCAACCGATTCGTTTACAAAAACGCCCACTTTTTTTATCGATTTTGGTAATTCTGGAATTTCTCCATCAAAATATCGAGCCGATTTCTCCCAGAAAATAAAGCCCATATAATCGGGTAGGAGCGCTCCTACTTCGAGAATATTATCGGGATATTTCATGCCGCAGATTTTGATTTTCATTTTATAAAGGTTTTTGCCACGAAGGCGCTAAGACACTAAGTTTTTTGTTTTTGATTGTGTTTACAAACGCTAAGTTCGCAAAGCTATATGTTGTTTTTTGCCAATTCAATTTGCGAAAATTTGCGTAATTGCTTCGCCTGTTCGCTATCGCTCGGGTTGTGGTAAACTTTTAAATATTTAATTGCTTTATAAATTCCGTTGCAGCCTGACCAGCGTTATCGGTTTTCATGAAGTTTTCTCCAATTAAAAAACCGTTGTAGCCGTATGGTCTTAATTCTGAAATGGCTTCGATTGATGAGATGCCGCTTTCGGAAACTTTTACGAATTCATCCGGGATTTGCGATGCCAATTGTTTACTGAAATCCAAACTTACTTCGAACGTTTTTAAATTTCTGTTGTTCACTCCAATCATGTCTAAACTTGGCATAATCGATTTTTCTAATTCTTCCTGATTGTGGACTTCCAGTAAAACTTCAAGACCTAATTTTTTCGCGAACTCAGATAATGATTTGATTTCTTCGCGGGTTAAAACCGCTGCAATCAATAAAATCAGATCGGCTCCATAAGCTTTGGCTTCCAGAATTTGATATTCATCCACAATAAATTCTTTTCGCAAAAGCGGAATATTCACACTCGCTCTAGCCAAAAGTAAATCGTCAAGAGAACCGCCAAAATATTTTCCGTCAGTCAAAACTGAAATCCCGCAAGCACCGGCATTTTCATACCCTTTAACGACTTCTTCAACCGTAAAATTGTGATTGATAACCGATTTTGAAGGAGAACGGCGTTTGTGTTCAGCGATTATTCCGCTAGAGCTTATTTTTAATTTCTGACTTAATGAAATCGTTTCTCTTCCAAAAAATACAGAACTCTCCAATTGCGAAACCGGAATGATGGATTTTTTAAGAACGACTTCTCGTTGTTTATCGAAGATTATTTTATCTAAAATGTTCATGGCTGTTGTTTTGCCACAAAGTCACAAAGACGCAAAGTTAATTTGTGTTAATTCGTGAAATTTGTGTTTATTTTTTATTTACTTAATTCTTGTAATGTCTGTAATGCTTTTAATCCTTTTCCAGAAAACAAGCTCTCTTTTGCTAATTCAAATCCTTCCAGCGGCGAACATTTTGTAACCGTTGCAATTGCCATGGCGGCATTGGCGCAGACAACATTGTTTTGTGCTTCGGTTCCTTTTCCGGAAATGATATTGACAAACATAGCTGCTGATTCTTCGATGGTTTTTCCGCCTTCAATTTCGCTTTGCGATAAAAGCCTCACGCCAAAATCTTCTGGTTTTAGCATTCCTTCCATATGATTCGAAATAGTTTTTGTTGGACCTGTCAACGAGATTTCATCATAACCGTCAAGAGAATGTAAAATTGTAAAATTAACATCGGTACTTTGGTACAAATAAGCATAAATTCTAGCCAGTTCTAAATTGAAAACGCCCACCAATTGATTTTTAGGAAACGAAGGATTAACCATTGGGCCCAACATATTAAAGAATGTTTTTACAGCCAATTCTTTACGAATTGGTCCCACATTTTTCATCGCCGGGTGAAATAGGGGAGCGTGTAAAACACAAATTCCGGCCTGGTCGATACATTTTTCTAAGAAAGCAGCGTCATTGCTAAATTTGATTCCCATATTTTCCATCACGTTACTTGAACCCGAAATCGAAGAAACCCCGTAATTTCCGTGTTTAGCCACTTTTATTCCAGCTCCGGCAGCCACAAATGAAGCTAAAGTCGAAATATTGAAAGTGTCTTTTCCGTCACCGCCAGTTCCGCATAAATCGATGGTGTTGTAAGCAGATAAATCGACGCGAATACACATTTCTAGCAAAGCTTCACGAAAGCCCGAAAGTTCTTCAATCGTAATGCTGCGCATCATAAATACAGTCAAAAATGCCGAAATCTGACTCGGATTATAACTGCCACTCGAAATATTGATCAATACATTTTTAGCTTCCTCTTTCGAAAGTACTTCGTGATTGATTAATTTATTTAATATAGTTTTCATTTTTTTTAAGTTGCTAAGATTCTGAGACACTAAGGTTCTAAGTTTTTGTTTAGTTTCAAATTATTACTGAGACTGAATACTAAAATTCTGAACACTGATTACTATTTTTAATGTTCATTCCCCTGATAAATCCACATGGGTTCGCATTTTCCAGCTCTTTCAAATCCATTTTTTTTATAAAAATCAACCGATTTTCCATCAGCGGTCAACATTTGCATGTGAAAATGGCTGTATTTCTCCTGCATTTTATCCATAATCAATTTTCCGATTCCTTTTCCCTGATAGTCTGGAAGTATCAATAAATGTGGATAATAAACGGTTAAATATCCGTCAGAAATGGCATTTCCAAGTCCGACCAATTTTTTTTCTTTCCAAGCCGTTACTAAAGTTTCGGAGTTTAAAAGTCCGTTATATAATTCGTTTGGTTTGGCTGCAGAACTCCATTCATTGGCTTTGTATAGTGTTAATACATCTTCAATATTGATTTCTCGGGTTTCTGATATTGTTATTTTCATTGTTATGTTTGTTTCAGGTTTCAGGTTTCAAGTTCCGTTAACCTGAAACTTGAAACCTGAAACAAAGTAAAACTAGCTTTTAATCCAATTCTCTAAAATCCTTTTTCCATTAGGGGTTAAAACACTTTCTGGGTGAAACTGAACGCCTCGAACGTCAAATGTTTTGTGTCTCAAAGACATGATTTGTCCGTTTTCATCAACAGAAGTCGCTTCTAAAACTTCCGGCAAATCGCTGTTTACCACCCAAGAGTGATATCTTCCTACTTCAAACTCGTTTCCTAAGCCTTCAAACAAAAGTTCATCAGCAACTATCGTTTTTACGTTGGTCGCCACACCGTGATAGACTTTATCAAGGTTTGAAAGCGTTCCTCCAAAAACTTCACCGATGGCTTGTTGTCCCAGACAAACGCCTAAAATGCTTTTTGTTGGCCCGTATTTCTGAATTACAGCTTTTAATAAACCTGCTTCATCAGGAATTCCTGGCCCTGGTGAAAGTAATATTTTATCGAAAGATGCAATCTCATCAATATCAAATTCATCATTTCGATACACGATAACTTCACAATTTAAATCTTCTAAATAATGCACTAAATTGTAAGTGAAACTATCGTAATTGTCTATAACTAATATTTTTTTCATTTTTCTTTAAGGTTCTAAGTTGCTAAGGTTCTGAGGTTCTAAGTTTCAGTAACTTGAAACTTGAAACAAACAAAACTTGAAACTATTTTTTTACTTTTCTCGAACGTATTTTTCCGTGATAATTCGATCGACTCCTAATTTTTCTATTTTTTCAACTCCTTTTTGAATTAGCGTATCATTTTTTATTTTCACTACAAATTCAAATTTATTATTTTCCCACTGACGATTATTGAAAAACTCTAAATTTTCAGTGTAAACACTATCTTTTAAAGTATATTTTCCGCCTCCTCCAAAGAAAACTGCTGAGGTGTCTTTGCCGTGATTCAAATCATGATTGAAAAAAGCAAAATGTGAATCATTAATAATTTTAATCATTTTTGTTTTTGAATTGAAAGTCGAAAAAGTCGAATCTTTCTCGGTTGTTTCAGCTGAAATTAATCGCCAGGTTCCTTGTAACGGAATAGTATTAGATTCTTTTTTGCTTTCGCATGAAGCGAAAAAAACAATTGCAATTACAAAGGGAATTATGTTTTTCATTTTTTTAAAGTTGCTAAGGTTCTAAGGTACTGAGTTTCTAAGATTTTTTATTTAGTGCATTCTGTGACTGAAAACTGCGACTGAAACTAAATTTGTTCCGCCATTTCCAAAGCTGTATTCAACGCTCTTAATTTGTTATATACTTCCTGCATTTCGCTTTCTTCATCTGAGCTTGCCACGATTCCGGCTCCGGCCTGACAATGCAGTTGATGGTTTTTGCTCAGGAAAGTTCGAATCATAATCGCGTGGTTAAAATTACCTTCAAAATCCATAAAACCAATTGCTCCACCATAAAAATTACGATTTGTTTTTTCGTAATCTTCAATCAGTTGCATGGCTCTGTGTTTGGGTGCTCCGCTTAAAGTTCCTGCCGGAAAAGTATCCGCAACCACTTGCATTGTGGTTGCTTTTTCATGTAAATGACCGGTAACTTTTGAAACCAAATGGATCACGTGCGAGAAAAACTGAACTTCTCTGTATTTTTCTACATTTACATCGTGACCGTTTCGGCTTAAATCATTTCTCGCCAAATCGACCAACATGACGTGCTCGCTATTTTCTTTTTTATCTTCGGATAATTTTTTTGCCAATTCAGCATCTTTTTCATCATTTCCAGTTCTTCTAAAAGTTCCGGCAATGGGATGAATTTCGGCTTTTCTGTTTTTTACAATAATCTGAGCTTCCGGTGAAGAACCAAATATTTTGAAATCACCATAATCAAAAAAGAACAAATACGGAGATGGATTAATACTTCTTAAGGCACGATATACATTGAATTCATCACCTTTGAAACCTTGTGTGAAACGGCGTGACAATACCAATTGAAAAACGTCTCCGCGGAAACAGTGTTTTTTGGCTAAAGCCACATTATGCTTGAATTCATCATCAGTTAAATTTGAAAAACCTTCGCCTTCTTTGGTAAATTTATAAGAAGCAATATTGCGGGATTGCAATAATTGTTCGATTTCCGAAATATTATTTCTGCCATCAACACTATGACAAAAAATATACGCTTCGTTTTTGAAATGATTAATCGCAATGATATTTTGGTACACTGCATAAAAAACATCCGGAATTAAAGTAGCCGAATCTTTTTTGGCAATCGAAACTTTTTCGAAATAACGAACTGCATCGTACGAAATGTATCCAAACAAACCATTATTGATAAATTTGAAATCATTTTTCTCTGATTTAAACTGACTCGAAAATTCCTGAATTACTTCCGGAATATTTGTTGACGCATCAATGTTGATTTGCTCAGTACTTCCGTCAGGAAATGATTTTGAGATAACTTCATTTTCGATTTTAATCGTCGCAATCGGGTTGCAGCAGATGTAAGAGAAACTGTTGTCGTTCCCATGATAATCGCTGCTTTCCAGCAATAAACTATTCGGGAATTTGTCTCTTATTTTAAAATAAATACTAACTGGCGTGATGGTGTCTGCCAGTATTTGTTTGTAGTGTGTGTTGAGTATAAAAGGTTTCAATGTATTTCGTTTTTTAATTTAGTATAATTTTCAGCTTCGGTTTTAATCAAAAAAAAAGGCCTGTCGTGATGACAAGCCTTTTATATTTATAGTTTACAATACCATAGGAAGCTTTGTTCACGACGACTGACGTAAATTCTTCCACCACCAAGTATTGTTTATTGTTGTTTGCATATCTTATTTTGATTTCACAAATATATAAATGTAAATTGAATTACGATACATAAAATTTCAAAAAAAACTTTTGTAAAAATATAATTTTGTTAAATTTTGAAAATAAAAAGCCTTTTTAATCCCTTAATTTCCAATTGCAATCGTGTTATTGACATTCATCCTGAAATCAGGATTCCCTTTGATGTTGGGCATTGTAAACAAATTATTGTTTTTAATATTGGTATAATCTAAGCCAGAAGCTGCATTACTATAATACGTTTTAATAATTCCGTTGCTACCGGCAGACTCACTCGTAATTCCACCATTGCAATTATTAATTATTGTGTTTTTAAAGTTTATTTTCGATAGATTCACATCGCCGTTGCCTATATTTCCCTCTAATAAAACAAAAGGACTAAAACCTGAAACGACACTATTATTCAAATTAAAAAAAGTGTTTTCTCTCACATAAATAGATTCTCTAACCAAACCCTGATTGTTTTCTTCAAGATTAATAAGGGTGATATTTGAGGCGTTTATTTGGGTCATTTTTTTAGTCATATCCGTATTTTCGATTTTGTCATACGAATCTACTTCAAAACATCTGGAGCCTGAAATGTCTGATGAAAAGGGATGACGAACCGCAATACTATTGTTGATATTAATTTGCGCCCCCTGTGTAAAATCGAAATCATCATCGGTTGTTCGGTACGAAATCAGATTATTCATATTCAAATCTCCTCCATAACATTCAAATGAATCATCATTAGAAAAACTAATCTGAATATTGCTCAAAACCGTTTTTCGTCCCACACCTGCTAACGAAAGACCGTTTAGCTCTTTCAGTGCGCTTAATTTTCTTCCGGAATATTCAATTCTCACAAATTTTAAAATTCCAGAATTGTCCTCAGCATCCTGACCACCATAATGATTTAGCATAGGTTCCAGATTAAAAGGCAAAATATGAATACCGCCAAGAGAATTTATGGGAGCTTTTCCTAAAATGATAATCCCGCCCCAGTCGCCTGGTTTTCTATCATTAATCTCTTTGTTAGTGGTAAATACAATTGGGTCAGTTTCCAGACCCTCGGCCATAATTTTCGCGCCGTTAGTTATAACTAATGTTCCGCAGGTTTTATCATCGCCACGAATTACAGTTCCGGGTTCGATGGTTAAAACAGCATTATTGGTTACATACACAATACCTACTAATTGATAGGTGTTGCGTTTCGTTAGTCGGGTGTCTTTGTCTATCGTTCCGGCTATAATATTAGTAGCTTCGTTATATTCGGTATTGGCAGGTTTAAAATTGGTCCAGTTGTTCATCCAGTTTGTGTTGCCATAAATTCCTTTTGGTTGTTGTGCCTGAAGCGAAAAAATGCAAAAAAGACTTGTAAGGATAACGTGTATTTTTGTTTTCATAACGATGATTTCTATTGCTAGTTTTGGATTGTTTTAACGAGTCCAAAAGTAGAAGCCAAATGTTAATCAAACTCTGAGTAGATATTATCAAAGCGTTACGTTACTATTAAGAACGTTATGTTTTTGAAAACAGAAAAAAAGAAACCCCAACAATCTAAACTGTTGGGGTTCCCTGAATATTTGAATTAGTAAGTCGAAAATATTAGAATTTTAAAGCTACTGTCAATTCGAATTCGTCATTGATAGTTTTGTCTCCTAAACCTTCAAAGAAACTTCCTGAACCGTATTTAATATCGTATTTAGTTCTGTCCACTTTAAATGCAGTTGTAGCAGTGTTTCCGTTTACAGCGATATCAAAAGTTACTGGTTTAGTAATTCCTTTGATAGTCAAATCTGCAGTTGCAGTGTAAACATCTTTAGATTTAGTTCCGATAGTTTTGATAACTAATTTAGCAGTTGGGAATTTATCAGTTCCAAAGAAATCATCAGCTTTCAGGTGACCATTCAATTTTCCTTGGTATTCTCCAGTTAAATCTGTAGCTGTCAATGAAGTCATATCAACAGTAAAACTACCACCAACTAATTTTTTTCCTTTAAGAACTACAGCTCCGTCTTTAAAGTTTACAGTTCCTGAGTGCTCACCTGTTACTTTTTTTCCTACCCATTTGATAGTACTCGCCTTTACGTCGATTTTCTTAGTTTGTGCGTTTACCGAAACGCTAGCTACTGCTACGAATAATGCTATTGCAATTGTTTTTAAATTTTTCATGTTGTAAAAATTGATTTTGATTGTTATTAATAATTATAGTGTGATAAATAATTCGTCTTGAGATTTTCTAACTTTTTTGTAATGTTGCGTATCGTCTTCTTCATGTCTGTAACCTACAGTTGCAATTACAGCAGCGTTTAAGCCTAATTTGTCTAATCCTAAAATTTCATTAAACGCAGCAGGATCAAATCCTTCCATTGGTGTTGCGTCAATTTTCAATTCAGCTGCTGCCGCCAATAAATTTCCTAAAGCAATATAAGTTTGTTTTGAAGTCCAGATATTTTTAGATTCTTCAGAACGGCTTGTAATCGCACCATTTATCATGTCTTCAAGTCCACCTAAAGCCTCTAGAGGAATTCCTCTTGTCTCGCTAATGTTCTTGATATAAGCTGCTACAGATTCCGTGCCAGCATTCAAATCATTGGCAAAAATAAATAAGTGAGAAGCATCTGTAATCTGAGTTTGGTTCCAGGCTACGGCTTTCAGTTTTTCTCTTACTTCAGGAGTATCCACGATAATCACTTTATAAGGTTGTAATCCGTAAGAAGATGCGCTTAGCCTTACAGCTTCTTTTAATGTATTCAAATCCGATTCTGATATTTTTCGGGTCGCATCGTACTTTTTAGTAGCGTATCTCCAGTTTAAATTTTCTAAAATTTTGCTCATAATATTAATTTTGTTGAGTTCGGTATTTTTCTAATAATGTATTTAATAATTCTAATTCTTCAGGACTTATATTTTGTGCAAACAAACGCTCGTGTTCATCTACTTTTGGGTCTAATTCTTTCAAAACTTCTAATCCTTTTTGCGTGATCAAAACTTCGATTTTTCTCCTGTTTCCAGGACAGACATTTCGGGTAACAAATTCTTTTAGCAACAATTTGTCAACCAGTCTTGTGGTGTTGCTGGTTTTAGCCAGCATCCGTTCCTGTATCACACACATATTAGCAGGATTGCCTTTTTGTCCTCTTAATATACGCAGTACATTATATTGCTCTCCAGAAAGATCATACGGTTTTATCAACTCGTTAAAATGATCCTGAATCACATTTTGCGTGTACATGATATTCAGAATAACTTTTTTCGCATTATCCATCTTAACTGTACTTTTTATAACCTCTTCAATTGTCATAGTCGTAAGTGTATAATTTGTATATACAAATGTAGAAATATTAATAGTTGTATATACAAATGTTGCGTTAATTTTTTGTTAATTAAATTAATTGGAATTCAGATAGAAGGAAACCTTTTGCTATTTTTTTAAAATCGAGGATTTCTTTCTCAATCCAGGCTTCATCATAACAAAGTTCTTTTGCAATTAATTGGGCTGTTTTTTCGGAAGATTCAATTGCAGCTCTTGCATCTAAGAATAATAATCGCACGCGTCTTGCCAGAATATCATCGACAGTTCTTGCCATTTCATAACGAATGGCCCAGGCTACTTCAGCCATTGTGAATTCGTGATTAGGATGTAGTTTTTCTTTTAATTCAGGTTCGCTATTTTGTAGTTCGATTATTTTAGGAATATCAGAACCGTAGATATATAAATGATTTTCGCGTTCAGTTGTAGTGGTGGGTTTATTTCCATGAATCGCAAGATGTTCTGTTTGACAAGGTTTTTTAGGCAGTTTGTGGATACTGATGGCTTTATCTATAATGTCCTGAGCAATTTTTCGGTAAGTTGTCCATTTTCCTCCTGTAATGGTTATGAGGCCAGTTTTAGAAACGAGAATTTTGTGACTTCTGGAAACTTCTTTAGTGCTTTTACCTTCTTCTTTAGGTGCGGCTAATGGACGTAATCCTGCAAAAACAGACAATACATCTGCTCTTGTTGGTCTTTTTGCTAAAAAGCGTCCGGCAGTTTCAAGTACAAACTGAACTTCGCTTTCTAAAGCAATGGGTTCTAAACTATGACTTTTAATCAAGGTGTCTGTTGTACCTACTACAACACTATTGTGCCACGGAACGGCAAATAGAACTCTTCCGTCTTTTGTTTTCGGAATCATTAGTGCATGATCGCCGGGCAAAAAAGATTTATCAAACACCAAATGAATTCCCTGACTCGGAACGATATATTTTTTATAAACGTCATCGTTCATTTTCATTATGGCATTTGTAAAAACACCTGTTGCATTTATGATGGCAGATCCTTTTATATCATATTTATTTCCGGTTTCCTGATCTGATACCCGAACACCAGTAACTTGGTTATTATCGTCCTTTAATAAATGGACAACTTTGGTATAGTTTAAAACGCAAGCCCCGTTTTCTACAGCAGTTTGTGCCATATTGATGGCCAATCGGGAATCATCAAATTGTCCGTCGTGATAAATTACACCATTGACCAAATCTTTTTCCTGTAAATTAGGAAGCATTTCGATAGTTTTTTTCTTTGAAATGTATTTTGAAGATCCTAAACTTAAGCAGCCTGCCAGTAAATCATAAATTTTTAATCCGATGGTGTAAAAATACCCGCTCCACCAATTGTAATTCGGAATAACAAAGGATTGATTTTTGACTAAATGGCCAGCGTTTTTAGCCAATAATCCTCTTTCTTTTAATGCCTCACGAACCAGATGTACATTTCCTTGTGCCAGATATCGTACTCCACCATGAACTAATTTGGTACTTCTGCTTGAAGTTCCTTTTGCAAAATCAACGGCTTCAAGTAAAATTGTATTGTAACCGCGGTTTGCAGCGTCAATAGCGGTTCCGAGGCCACTGGATCCTCCGCCAATGATTATGACGTCCCAATTTTCGGTATTTTGTAATTTGGATAATTGTTCTTTACGATTCATATAGTCTTTAAGGCTTTGCTTTGGGAGGTTTTTGGCTTATAACAAACATAAGAAAAGGTATGGGAATAAATTGATGTTGTTCTTAAATAAAAAGTAAAATTCTGTTTTTAAAAATGAATGGTGATTTGAAGTACGTTTTGCGTGAGGGATTGAGCTAAGCTACCGAAGTAGCAGCGAAAGCCCGACAGCATCCCGATAAAAAGGGGTGTAAACGCAAAGAGCATCACCCTTTTTATCGGGATGGTGGCACGCCCTAATTTTAAATGTTAGATTTCTGAGTTTAGATTTTAGATAAAAAAAACAGACCCGACAGGTTTTTAAACGAGTCGGGTCTATATTATTTTAGATAAAAAAATTAATGAGGCAATTTGTTTTTAAGCAACCCATAAACCCAGGTTCCTGCAATTGCACTTAACAAAGTCACCACAATTACTGTAACTCCCGTTCCAATCTGAGCAAACAAGGGCCCAGGACAAGCTCCGGTAATCGCCCATCCAAAACCAAAAAGCAATCCGCCATAAATTTGTCCTTTATTAAAGGTTTTGGGCTGAATTTCGATTTTTTCGCCCTGAATGGTTTTAATATTAAATCTTTTAATGATTTGTACCGAAATGATTCCCACCACAACGGCGCTGCCAATTACACCATACATAAAGAACGATTGTAACTGAAACATTTCCTGAATACGGTACCAGCTGATGATTTCTGCTTTTACGAATACGATTCCAAAAACGATTCCCACCAACATATATTTTAGGTTTGAAATTCCGGAATCTTTCAGTTGGCTTCCGTTGATTCCTTCTGTATCGGTAATTTTATTTTCTGAATTATTCATTTTCTAAATTTTAAAGTGAAAGAATATACGGCAAAATCAAATTGGCCATAATAAAACCGCCAATCATAAAACAGATCGTCGCCACCAATGAAGGCCATTGCAGGTTCGAAATTCCCATAATCGCATGACCACTCGTGCATCCGCCCGCGTAACGCGTTCCGAAACCGACCATAAATCCGCCCACGACAATCATAATAAAACCACGAAGTGTGAACAAACTTTCCCACGAGAAAAGCTGTGCCGGCAATAATCCCGAATGATCGGTAATGCCGTAAGTTGCTAATTGCTCTGAAAGCTGTGGGGTAATTTCAATCGCATTTGGATTGGATAGGAAATATGTCGCGATGATTCCGCCAAGGAAAATTCCGAACACGAAAAATAAATTCCAGCTTTCTTTTTTCCAGTCGTATTTAAAGAATGAAATATTCGCCGGAATACAAGCCGCGCAAATATGTCGCAACGATGAGCTAATCCCGAAAGATTTATTTCCGATTAGCAATAAAATGGGTACAGTCAATCCAATTAGCGGACCTGAAACATACCAAGGCCAAGGTTCTTTTATAATTTCTATTATACTCATGTTTTAATATTTAATGTTTTTTTTTTACCATATAAGTTATATAAGAAAATATAACCTGGTGTTTACATTGCGCTGAATTAATATCATATAAGTTTAGCCAGTTAAGCGAATTACTATCACAATTAAATGAACTTAATGACTTATATGGTTAAAAACAATCTTAGTTTAACCAATTAATAAGTCAGATTTTTAAACCCACAGTAATTAAATGAACTTATATAACTTATATGGTGAAAAAAATTACGCTTTCAGGATTTTGCTTTGACAAACAAAATCAGATTTTGGGATATTGGTTTTTGCGATTGCTCCAAAACCACCATCGATTTCAGTGAAGTTTCTAAAACCTCTTGCCTGCAAAATCGAAGCTGCAATCATACTGCGATAACCACCTGCGCAATGCAAATAAAAATGTTCATTTGGGTTGATGTCTTTTACCCAGTCATTAATAAAAGCTAAGGGTTTGTTGTAAGCATCATCAATATGTTCGGCGCTGTATTCTGTTTCTTTACGAATGTCGATTACTTTATTTTCGGCTGGGTTAAATTCGGTTGCAAATTCTTCTGCCGAAATTCTGTTTACCGTATCGATTTCAAAACCAGCTTTCTCCCAGGCTTCAAAACCACCTTCGAGATGCCCAATAATCTGATCAAAACCTACGCGGCTCAAACGGGTTACGGTTTCTTCTTCCTGACCCATTTCGGTTACTAATATAATAGGTTGTTTTACATTCGCAATCAAAGTTCCCACCCACGGTGCAAAATCACCATTGATCCCAATATTAATCGACTGCGGAATAAATCCTTTATAAAAATCACTATTTTTTCTGGTGTCCAAAACCAGTGCGTTTGTTTCTTCGGCAACAGCCTCAAATTCAGCTGCTGTTATGGCCTTCATTCCGTTGTGCAATACCGATTCGAAGCTTTCGTATCCTTTTTTATTCATCGCCACATTCATACTAAAATAAGCCGGCGGAGGCAATAAGCCATCGGTTACTTCGGTGATAAATTCGGGTTCTGTCATATTTTCGCGTAAAGCGTAATTCGTTGCTTTCTGATTCCCGATAGTCGAAACTGTTTCTTTGCTCATGTTTTTTCCGCAGGCACTTCCGGCTCCGTGTGCCGGGTAAACAATAACATGATCGGCAAGCGTCATGATTTTATTGCGAAGCGAATGGTATAAAATTCCAGCCAGTTCCTCCTGCGTCATGGCAGCGGCTTTTTGTGCCAGATCCGGTCGGCCCACGTCGCCAATAAACAAGGTATCTCCAGAGAAAATAGCGTGATCTTTTCCGTCGGCATCAATCAGTAAATAAGTCGTGCTTTCCATGGTGTGACCTGGAGTGTGCAGTGCTTTTATAGTAATGTTGCCTACTTTAAATTCCTGTCCGTCTTTGGCAATAATACAGTCAAATTCCGGAGCAGCATTGGGCCCGTAAACGATTGGCGCCTGAGTTTCTTTGCTTAAATCAAGATGACCGGAAACAAAATCAGCGTGAAAATGCGTCTCAAAAATATATTTTAACTTCACCTGATCGCGCTCTAAACGATCCAGATAAGGCTGAATTTCCCTAAGCGGATCAATAATCGCGGCCTCTCCGTTTGAAGTGATATAATAAGCACCCTGCGCTAAACAACCGGTGTAAATTTGTTCGATTTTCATGATATACAATCTAAAATAATGTTACACAAAGATACCTTTGTTTTTCATGAATATAAGTGACTAATGTTACAGATGTATGATTTTTTCGAAAAATGGTTAAATGGTTTTACCATATAAGTGATATAAGTTCATTTGATTTTTGGGTTAAATTACAGGAACCTGTTGTACACAATCTTGTCATTTCGTAGGAATCTCTAAATGCGGTGATTTAGATTAACTAAGATTCCTACGGAATGACAAGATTGTGTAGTGTTGTCTGGTTCTCGCAAAGACGCAAAGGCGCAAAGTTTTTTTTAAAGCCACAGATTAAAGGATTGAAAGGATTTAAAAAAATCTGCTAAATCTGCTAAATCTGCGGGAGACAAAACTTTGCGCCTTTGCGTCTTTGCGAGAGACCATCACACCTAAAAGACGCACTGCTGTGCGCCTCTACTGAAAATTGAAACGAAAAATAGAATCTCCCAAACATAGGATGCGTAAAGAAAACTTAATCAGTTAAAAAAAACTTTGCGACTCTGCGCCTTTGCGAGAGATGACATTAATTTTTAAAACTTAAAATAAAAACAGTTCACAGTTTTACACAATCTTGTCATTCCGCAGGAATCTCTGAATGCGGTGATTTACATTAGCTAAGATTCCTACGGAATGACAAACTTTGGGCAAGTTGCTTCATGAATTACCTTTTCACACAAAGTTTTTTAAATGAACTTCTATCACTTATATGGTTTAATTGTCATCACTTATATGGTGATATTGTCTATGCTAAATTTATATCACGTATAGGGTTCAAAACTTTACAAATAAACTGTTTTTACAGTACAGCTATTCGGGTTTTAATAGGTAAATTTGTGGGACTTCATAAACAAATAAATCACTTCTTATGGAAGAAATGCTCTTTTATGACCGAATGCAATTCGCCTTCACCATTACCTTTCATTATCTTTTTCCGCAACTTACAATGGGTCTTTCGCTGATTATTGTTTATTTTAAATGGAAATATCTTCGAACCAAAGACGAACACTACAACCACGCTACGCATTTCTGGATGAAAATCTTCGCACTCAACTTTGCGATGGGTGTCGTAACCGGAATTCCGATGGAGTTTCAGTTCGGAACCAATTGGGCTAAATTCTCTGAGCTCACAGGCGGAATCATCGGACAGACTTTGGCGATGGAAGGCATGTTCTCCTTTTTCTTAGAATCCTCTTTTCTCGGTATCTTTTTATTTGGAGAAAAACTCATTGGACACAAATGGCATTTTGTAACCGGATTATTAATTTGCATTGGTTCCTGGGCGAGTGGTTACCTGATTATTGCCACGCATTCGTGGATGCAGAATCCGGTGGGTTATGAAATTCTCGAAAACGGAAAATTTGTATTGACGAATTTCAAAGCGTTATTCCTCAATCCTTGGCTTTGGCCTTCTTATTTGCACAATCAGGCAGCTTCGTTGGTAACGAGTTCGTTTGTGGTAGCCGGAATTGGCGCTTTTTATATTTTGAGTCAGAAGAATGTTGCTTTCGGGAGATTGTTCGTGAAAACGGGCGTGATCTTCGGATTGATTTCGAGTATAATCGTGGCGGTTCCTACGGGAGATTTACTGGCTAAAAATGTCGTGAAATACCAACCCGTAACGTTTGCTGCGATGGAAGGAATTTTTCATACCGAAAAAGAAGGTTCCGAAATTGTTTTAATCGGTCAGCCGGATGTAAAAGATAAAAAGCTCGACAATAAAATTGCCGTTCCCAATATCCTGAGTTTCCTAACTTACGGAAGCTGGAATCAGACCATAAAAGGACTGGATAATTATAAAGAAGACGTGCATCCTACCAATATTTCGGGGCTGTATTACGCGTATCATATTATGGTAGGACTTGGTACCTTATTTATTGGTCTGATGGTTTTTGCGGTTTTTCAGCTTTTTCGAAAGAAACTTTTCGAAACCAAATGGATTTTATGGTCGCTGCTCTTTATGATTCCCTTTCCGTATATCGCCAATACTACAGGCTGGTACACGGCCGAATTAGGCCGACAACCCTGGCTCGTTTATAATTTGCTGCGAACTTCCGAAGGCGCTTCGCCAACCGTTTCATCAGGAAACACCTTATTTACTTTATTAGGTTTTATAGGATTGTATCTGTTACTCGGAATGCTGTTTTTGCTTTTGGTTGGAAAAATTATCAATAAAGGGCCTCACAATGTGGAACTTTCAACAGAAAAAATATAAGTATGGAATTTTTTTGGTACGTAGTTTTAATGGGAATTCTGGCAGTATATATAGTGTTAGACGGTTACGATTTTGGAGCAGGAATTATTCATTTGTTTTTGGCCAAAACAGAGAAAGATAAAAAAGCCATTACAAGCGCCATTGGTCCGTTTTGGGATGCCAATGAAGTGTGGATTATTGCAGCGGGAGGCGTTTTGTTTTTTGCTTTTCCAACCTTGTATGCGTCTTCGTTCAGTGGTTTTTATTTGCCGCTGATCATGATTTTATGGCTGTTGATTTTCCGTGCGATTGGTCTTGAAATGCGCGGTCAGGTGCATCACCCCATGTGGGAAGTCATCTGGGATAAAGCCTTCGGGATTGCGAGTTTGCTGCTGGCGTTGTTCTTCGGGATTGCTTTGGGGAATATCGTGCGCGGTGTCAATCTCGGAATGGTCGAAAATGGTGTTTCGACTCAGGAAGCGCATTATTTCTTTTTGCCTTTATGGAATCCTACTTTTAGCCCGCAGGCGAATGAGTTGGGTATTATCGATTGGTTTACGCTTTTCCTGGGGATTGTGAGTGTGGTTGCCCTGACGATTCACGGCGCCAACTGGATTATTTTCAAAACCAATTCGTCTTTGAACACCCAGCTTAAAAATGTGGTTTTTAAACTGAATATCGTTTTACTGATTTTGGTTATTATTTCCTTGCAGATCTGGCATTTTATCGAGGCGGAGCCGTTTCATAATTTTATTGACAACCCTGTTTTGTGGTTTTTTCCGCTAATGACTTTTGTGGGTATTGTGGGGTTATTCAAAGTGCGAACGTACCAGAAAGACGGTTTAGGATTTTTGTTTTCGAGTTTATTTCTCGTGGGAGGTTTTGCCTCAACAGCCGTTTCGATTTTCCCGAATGTGCTGCCGTCTA
Source organism: Flavobacterium hydrocarbonoxydans (assembly GCF_009789235.1). GTDB lineage: Bacteria > Bacteroidota > Bacteroidia > Flavobacteriales > Flavobacteriaceae > Flavobacterium > Flavobacterium hydrocarbonoxydans. The sequence goes on from NZ_WSTB01000010.1 coordinate 154,463, forward strand.
CCAATAAAGTAAATCCTTCGTTAACAATCTATAACACCGCCGCTGGCGAATACGGTTTAAATGCTGGATTGTACTGGTTTTTTATTGCTTTGTTCCTGGTGATTATTTACCTGATTGTACAGTATCGCGTTTTTAGTGGGAAGATGGATGAGGTAGGGTATGGGGAGCATTGAGGTTTTTTTTTAGCCACGAATGCAAGAATTTTTATTGGAATTTTTGAATAGCCTCCTGCTTAGCTGGAGGTAATTTAAGTTGAAGATTTTTTTAGCCACGACCCGAGCGATAGCGAACAGGCAAAGCAATTCACGAATTTTTACATTTTAATTAATATTAAATTTTTGAATAGCCTCCTGCTTTAGCTGGAGGAATTATAGATTTATAAAGTAAAAGGCTTTAGCTGAAATTACGATTTTGGCTAAAGCTTTTTTTTTGCAGATTTGTTTTGAGGTTTTTGACAATTCTTAATATTCTCTAAAATACCGTATAACTACTTGTATGCAGTTTTTTGATTATGCTTATACTTGTCCAGCACAAATATTTGACGATTATGGTTTTCCGTAAGGGAAATATTAATTGAATGAGGATATTTGTTTTTAGGAATAATAATGGAGTTTATGGTACTAAAACCATCTAAAATAAATTAAAGTCATTTTATGGCTAGCATAAAGAAGTTACTGGTCATCATGATTAAGGATGATACGAACCAAAATCAAAACCAATTAAACAATGGACAAAGGAGCACACTTTTACAGATGCGATTTTCAAGTACATAGTCCAAGAGACATAGCTTATACTGGAAATAAATATGGACTAAATCCAGAAGAAATTGAAAATATAACACCTGAACAAAAGGAAAAAATCACTTTAGAAAGGGAGCAATTTTCAAAAGAATATTTACAAAAAATCAGAGACGCTGGGTTAAATGCAATTGCGATGACGGACCATCATGATGTTGTATTTGTAAAGCAGTTAAGAAAAGTTGCAGAACTACAGAATCAAGAGTTCAAATCAAATTCCGAATTCGAAAAAATTATTACTGTTTTTCCGGGAATTGAAATGAGTTTGGCAAATCCTGTAAGCCAATGTATTATCATTTTTGACTCAGACTTCAGTGATTCTAATTTAGATTCAGTATTAAATTTTTTCGGAATAAATCCAACAAATGAATTTGAAAAAGTTACTACTCCAACATTAAAAATATCACAGACTGTAATCAATGATTTAGTGCATTTACATGAAAAACTAGATGAACTAAGCTATTGTAAAGGAAGATATGTAATCTTACCAAATGTTGGAAAAAGTGGTGACCATACCATAATGCGAAGTGGTTTTCATGAACATTATAGAAAAATGCCTTGTGTTGGAGGTTATGTAGACAAAGCTATTTCAACGGAAAGTGGTTATCAGAATAAACTTAACGGTGGAGATGTTAATTATGGCAACAAATCTATCGCATTAATTTCTACTTCAGACAATCGATATGAAGATGGTAGAGAATTTGGCAAATATTCAACTTGGATAAAATGGGCTGAACCAACTGCAGAAGCTATTAAACAAGCTTGTCTAGCGAAAGAATCCAGAATATCTCAAGTAGAACCTGAATTACCACAAATATTTATTCATTCAATTGATGTTACAACTTCAAAATTTCTTGGCACATTTAATATTAATCTAAATAGACAATATAATGCTCTAATCGGTGGAAGAGGAACTGGAAAATCTACAATTCTTGAATATTTAAGATGGGGTCTTTGCGACCAAACAATTCAAAATTCAGATTTTGATGAATTAAGTATAATAGAAAAAAGAAGAGAAGCTTTAATTCAAAAAACTCTTGCCGATGTTAATGGGGAAGTCCGTATTGCAATGGAGAAAAACGGGATTCTGCACATTGTAAAAAGAAACTCTAAATCACGTGAAATACTTTTAAGAATCGGCAACGGAGACTTTCAACAAGTCAAAGAAGACGATATAAGAAAAATTCTTCCTATACAATCATACAGCCAAAAACAACTAAGTGATGTAGGTGTTAAAACCGATGAATTAAAAAGGTTTATAGAACAACCTATAACCAATCGATTGGATTCAATAAAATTTAATCTTAATGAAACTGGCACAAAACTCAAAAACTCATACAATCAACTAATTCGAAAAAAAGAAATTGAACAAGAAATTGAAAACTTCAATCTTGAATCTCAATCCTTAAATAACCAAGCGGAAAATATTCGTAAATCTTTAAAAGGTGTTTCAACTGCTGACCAAGAAACAATTAATAAAAAACCGAAGTTTGAGAAAGAGGAAACGATTATTTCAAATTCAAAAAATGAATTAACGGTTTTTGAAAATAAAGCCGATGAATTACTACGCCTTTTAGAAAACTATCCTGAACCATTAGGAGATATTGAACAATTAGAAAATAAAGATTTAATTCAGAACATTTCGAATGAAATTGATTTAACATTTGTAGAAATAAAAGCCACAGCTCTTGCATTTAAAGCAATTTTTAGCTCTGAAAAACTTTTAAAACTAAATGAATTTATTCAACAATGGAACCTAAGGAAAGAGACTTTTGAAATAGCTTATGAACTATCAAAAGGTAATTCTCAATCCAGTCAACAACAACTTTTAGAAATTCAAAGAATAGAAAAAAGATTAAGTGAAATAAATAAAATTATTTCCGATAGGAAACTACTTCTAAAAGAAATCGGTACACCAGAAGAAGATTTTACTGCTCAAAGGCTTAATTGGCAAAAATACCATACTGAAAAAGTGACATTGCTAAATGAACAAGCCGTTAAATTCACAGAGCTATCTAAGAACCTAATTAAAGCAGAAGTTACTAAGAGTATTAATCTTCAACCTTTCAAATCACAACTCAAAAACATATTTGAAGGAACTCGAATTAGAGAAGAAAGAATAGATTCTGTAGTTGATATAATTAAACAATCCGCTGACCCAATAAAAGAATATACAGCAATACTTGAAGAATTTAGGCAACTAGCAGAACTTAAAGTATCAGAAGACAAAACACTCAAAATTCCAGATACACCATTATTGACAAATTGTGGTTATACTGAAGACCATAAATCAAAACTTTGTAGTAAACTATCATCAGAAGATTGGTTAAGGCTTTCCGCTAGTGAGCTAGAATTCAACCCAGAGTTTTATTACACGACAAACAATCAACTTGGAGATGTAATACCATTTAGGGAAGCCTCTGCTGGACAACAAGCTACTGCATTGTTGACCGTATTGCTCAATCAACCAGGAATTCCATTATTAATTGACCAACCCGAAGATGATATTGACAATAGAGCAATTGACCAAATAATTAAAAACATTTGGGAAGCTAAGAAAAAAAGACAATTGATTTTTACAAGTCACAATGCAAATCTTGTTGTTAATGGAGACGCAGAACTTGTTATTTGTTGTGACTACAAAGATTCAACAAGTCAGACAAGAGGAATAATTAAAGAAGAAGGAGCAATTGATAAAAAACTTGTAAGAAACGAAATTACTTCTGTTATGGAAGGTGGAGAAAAAGCATTTAAACTTCGGAAGGACAAGTATGGTTTTTAGTATGGAGAATCTGACAACAGAAGAAGCGCGAACTGGTAACAGGTGTTTTCCAAAAAAAAGATCACTCGTATTTCTACTAACTAGCTCTACTCCGTTACAATCTATAATTTAGTAACTGAAAAATTGGAACGGGCACGGATTGAAAATCTGCGCTATCTGTATCAATAAAAACTCTACCTCAATGAAAAAAATATTTTTATATTCAGTTATTATTTTACTATTAGTTATCACTGTGATTTGCATTATTTTGAAATACAAATATCAGAATGATTTTATGCTAAATCAATCTGAAAAACTTAATGCTTTAATGGTAAACATTGATGAATTAAGTCCAAACCAAAAAGACGAAATAGGGAAAATAGCTAATGATTATAAATATCATGTTTATACTTACCATATTGTAGCATTTTTGGCATTTGCAACTGCTGTATTCTTAATTTATAAAAGGAAAAATATACTTTTATAAAAATCATATCATTTAGTAACTGACAACAAGAACGGGCACGGAAAGAATTTCCGCGCTATCTGTACATTATGCGTAACTTTACCTAAATCTGTTTAAAAAATAAATTCAGACTATGGAAAAAAATAATTTACTCCGAATGGACAATGTTGGCATTGTGGTAGAATCGCTGGATGAAACTATTGCTTTTTTCCTTGAACTTGGTCTTACGTTAGAAGGCAGAGCAATGATCGAAGGGGAGTGGTCTGGTCGTGTAACAGGACTTCGGGATCAGTCAGTAGAGATTGCGATGATGGTCACACCAGACGGAAACAGCCGATTGGAGCTTTCGAGATTCCTTAATCCGAAAGTAATTGAAGATCATCGCGCTGCTCCGGTAAATGCTTTAGGCTATTTACGTGTTATGTTTGCCGTTGCTGACCTCGACGATACCCTTGATCGACTTTATAAACATGGCGCACAGCTTGTTGATGAAGTCGTGAGATATCAGGACTCTTATAAACTTTGTTACATCCGTGGCCCCGAAGGCATTTTAATCGGAATCGCAGAACAACTTAAATAGAATAAGCAGCGTGCATAACAGCAGTTTTTTTCAACCACAAATTCCTGAAAGGTTTTAAATTATAAATAATAATCGTATGCGAATAAAAAGGGGGTTACTGCTATTGGTATTTATTGTACTTCAATCTTGTAATCAAAATAAAAAAAAATCTTTTATAGACAAAGTTCATCCTGATGATAGATATTGTTTTGATGAAATCGAAAGAGCAAAGAAAGATATACAGAAAGCTAAATTGGTTCATTGCCATTATGCCGGAGGTATTGGGTTTCATGTGTTAAGAAGTAAAACCGAACTGGATAGTTTATTGCGATTATATAAAATAGATTTTGAATATACAGGCAGTTCTGATATTGAAGAACCCAATAAAACCCAAGGCTGTTACTGTTCGTTGATGCAGGAAAACATAGAAAAAAAGTTTGGAGGAAAATTTATAGATTCGGTTTCCTTAGTAGCAGACAGTTTATATATCGTAAAACATCTGGATCAAACTTACAGCTACATGGATTATGAAAGAAGCTGGGATAAACCGCCATTATACCCCAATGACAGCACGTATGATGCTTCTAACCATTCCGGACTTCAAGCCTCTTTTGAAAAAGCAGTACAATATCCTGCAGGTTATATTTTTAAAAACAATAAAAATTCTTCGGCCAGTATTTATATTGACATGTTTGTTAATGAGAAAGGAGAAGGTAAAATCAACACACTTTCTTTGCATTTCGACCATGAAAAAAACAAAAACTACACTCCTTATTTCAGAAGATTAGCTACGCAATTGATAGAAGAAGTCACCTGGACGCCTGCTAAAATTGCGAATGTCAGTGTGAAATCAAAAAATTTAATTTATATCTATCTAAAATAGTGTTGCGTTTCATTCCGTAGGAATTTAGCATTCTTATTAAAAGAAAAAATCTGCTGAATCTGCAAAATCTGCGAGAAACTAATCACCTTCATTGTTTTACTGAAGCGAAAGGCGCTCTTTCAACAGTAACTCTTCTTGTTGCAGCATTCGGAGTTTAATCGTGTATTGTTCCTGCAGCTGCAAACTATTTTTCTCGATAGCGTTTACGGCATCGTTTTTTATGACGTTTACAATACTATTTTGGACTTTTTCCGTTTCTTTGGTCGCTAAAAAACCTGCAAGCTGAAAAGCGATAATACCCTCTTCGAAATTTTTCTTGCAACTGTTAAGTTTAGCTTCGGTAATAGATTGCCTGTATTTATTGTTGATGAGCTGGTCTTCTATATACTTCCTCATTTTTGATTCCTGTGTCTTTACAAGTGCTATGGGCTCACTTCCCTCCTTATTCAGTTGGCTGGTGAAGGTTAGCATTTCAGTTATTTTTAGGTTAGCGGCTGTAGGCAAACTGCGCTTTCCTGTTACATACATGGCCCATTGGCTACGTGTAACTTTTAGCAGTAAGGCCATTACATCTTGTTTTATACCCAATAATTCTCCAATTCTTTTATCTTTTTTCATCACTCGTATGGGTTGTTGTTTTTATTGTTATTATAAATTTATTTATTTTTTGTTTTCTCACAACAGCTGTGATATTTTTTTTTATTTTTTATTTTGTCACAATAGTTGTGATTTTTTTTCAAATTTTTATTTATGTCACAACTATTGTGATTTTTTTTATTTTTCTTTATTTTGTCACAGCTTCTGTGACGAAATGTATTTTATTGTTTTTTAATCACAACATAAAATAAAGGATTATGATTGTAACTCAATTTTGTTAACCGATAATGACTCCTCCCAAACATTTCATGATTTAACCTAAACGTTTCGTGATATTATTCCAAAACTTTTCTGAAAAACCGTAAAACTACTTGTATTAAGCTTTTTGATAATGCTTATACTTGCCTCGCACAAATATTTGACGATTAGGATTTCGCATAAGGGAAATAATAAATAAATGTTGATATTTGTTTGTAGATAATAGGAGAACATGAATTATAAAGACGAAATTGTAGAATTTGTGGTTAATGGTTACAAGAATCATTACAATCAAATTATAACAGAGAATCACCGCTTTGTGTTGAAGGAAAAAAACGATAATTTTATAACTTTACCTCCAAAAGATTTTAAATATCATATTCATGCTAGGAGTTTAAAGAGTTCTCAAGCATTCGCCTATAATGTTTTTTCTGGTGTCAATAATCCAACATTACAATTTGAATTTCCTATGAAAGTTTTTGATAAAGATGCTCAAATCGACGTTATGTTTGAAAATGTAGAATCACAAACCATTGAATTATTTGAAGTTAAGTTTTTTGAGATTACTCATTTAGGAACAAAAAAAAATATTTTTAAAGAGAAGTATTTTAATGAAAGTAAATATATTCGTTCTGACATTGCGGCACAATTTATTGATTTTTTGGACACCGTAATAAAGGAATTTGAAGACAAAAGAATATATAGTTCGGGGGTAAAACAACTTTGCAGTCATCTACTTGGAATTTTAAATATTATGAATATAACGGACTATGCAGACAAAAAATTCAAACTCTACAGTTTTTGTTTTGATGATCCATTTTCGATTAAATTTAAAAAAGATTTGGAGAATTATAAAGATACTCTAACAATTTTCAAAAAACTTGTAGATAAATTATTGAAAGAGCTTAAAGTCGATGCAAGAGTTGAGTATTATGGATTTCTATCTGCCACTGAATATATAACTAATAGTAAAGAATTGTTAGGAAAGGAAAACTATGATTATGTAATGAAAAGATATTTTCAGAAGTAATATTTCAGCTGTAGTTGCAGAACGTTATTACCAAAGCAAGAAACCAAAATATAAAAAATGGAAAATATTTTTACGGATTTAATGACTAAGAAAACAAATGATGAATTGATTCTATTAGTAACTATTGATTGTGAGAAATATCAGCCCTTAGCAGTTGAAACTGCAAAAAATGAAATTAGATTACGCAATATTGATTTAAAAAAAATTGAGGAACTGAACGAAGTACGCAAAGAAGAAATTGCCATTAAGAAGCTAAAAAAAACTCAAAAACAAAAAGAAGTTCTTAAAAACAGTGCTAATTCTACTTTACGCAGCATTAACTTTATTATTGATATTGTGGCTATTTTTCTCCTTTATGTATCAATAGTCTATATAATACAAAAGCTATTTAATATAATCAGTACCAGGGAAATATTGTTTGTAAATAGAACAACAGTAATCGTAGTATTTCTTTTGTATTTTATTTTAGCAGAAAATATATTTCAGAAAACTTTGGGTAAAGTCATTACTAAAACCAAAGTAGTAAATTTAGAAGGTGAAAAACCAAATTTTATTGACATTACAATACGAACGTTTTGTAGATTAATCCCATTTGATGGTATTTCTTATTTATATTCTATTAGTGGTTTTCACGATAAATTATCAAAAACAATTGTAATAAAAGAAACTAATTAAAAATACAACAGGTAAAAGTTTTTATGAAATTCAAATTTATAATTTTAGTATTATAAATAATAGATCAACATGCAACACTTTTAGAAAAAACGGAATAAGAAATAATGAAACAACTACTAAGCTTTATAATTTTAATTATTTCCACGATAAGTTTTGGGCAAACGGCTATTGTAAATTTTCAAAAAGTATTTCCAAATGTAGAAGAAACCGAAAATTATATCAAATTTGAAATTAACGGTCAAAACTTTGGAGAAAAAGATTCTATCATCAGTATTCGAATTAACAAATCTGGATTCGATAATTGTAAAGCAATTATAAATAATGACACTTTGAATTTTGTGGCTAAATTTAGAGAAAATGAAACATACGAAATCAGACAAGGCTGCTGTTGTGCCGCATTTACATTAACAGCACAAAACAATCCGAATAGGGGAACTGTAAAATTTAAGAACCGTACCAAAAGAGATTTAGGTTTGATTGTAGCGGAAGCAAATATTGAAAAAATTGGCATTGGCAAAACTCAAAACATCTATGCGTCTGAATCTGCAATGTGCCTTTTTAAGCCTTGCAGTATTTTATTGACGGAAACAGAATACCTGTCTGAAAAATACGATTACAAGTCCGATGAAAGAGATTATGATACGTTGTGGAAAGAACAAAGAAAATATGAAATTGCATCAATTTGGTTTCACTTTCTTCACGGTGAAAAAATAGAACTATTCTATAATGAAAAAACTAAAAAAATAGAACTCAATCTAATTGGTTACTTGACTGAAAAAGAATTTAAAAAGACAATCGAGGAGTTTAATAAAAATGTACAGGAATAAAAAAAGCAATAATAGTTCCTTTTTATAAAATCAGTTTATTTGCCAATAATTTTATTTCTATGGCCTGCACCCCAATGGCTTAATGTTTTTAATACATCATTCAAGGTTTCGCTGTATGCGGATGCCTCATAAACGATACTCACAGGTGTAGTAGGATATACATTTCGTACTACCAGTTCGTTTTGCTCTAAATGTCGGAGTTCCTGTGCCAATATTTTTGGCGAAATACCTTCTAAATCTTTCATGATTTCGTTGAATCGCTTTGGAGCATTTACTAAGCTAAGCACAATTGGCAATTTCCATTTGCCATTTAATACATACAATGCATCAATTACATTCCTCAAACTGCTGGTACATTCTGCTTTAGTAACCGTTACTTTATTTTCCGTTTTTTCCATGGTACAAAAGTACGCACTTTCCTAAAAGTAACCACTTTCCTTTAGGAAACTACTATCTTTTAAGTAGTTATTAGGCCTAAATTTGTTTCCTGATAAATTATAAAAACATTTAAAAATGAGTTCAAAAAGAATATTACAGCTCAATTCCAGCATAATGGGTGAACAATCGTATAGCAGAAAATTAGGTAATGCTATTGTAGAAAAAATACAGCAAAAATATCCCGAAAGCACTGTTGAAGAATTAGATTTGGTCGAAAATAACATTCCACATCTTACCCCTGAAACACTACAGGCCATCTTTACGCCAGTCGAGCACCAAACAGCCGAAATGAAACAGAGACTAGAGTTGTCGGACAAATTGGTAAAACAAGTATTCGAATCGGATATAATAGTTATAGGGGCACCGCTAATAAACCTTACCATTCACTCTTCTCTCAAAGCCTGGATCGACCATATAACCCGCCGTGGTATTACATTTGGTTATACTGCAGAAGGTCTTCCGACGGGTTTGGTTGAGGGCAAAAAAGTGTATGTGGCCATGAGTTCGGGCGGTGTTTATACCGATGAACAAGGCAAAGCAAATGATTTTGTAGCTCCCTATCTAAAGTCTTTTTTAGGCTTTTTGGGCATGAAAGACCTGACTGTGTTCAGGGCTGAAGGACTGCATGTACCAGTAGTACAGGATACGGCATTAGAAAAAGGGATTAATAGCATCATCATTGATTAAAGTTTTTTTGCAATTTTAACCAAAGAATAAATTAGATCTACAAAAAAAGTGGCACATCACCACTACTAATACAATCGGGATTCTGGCAGATTGACGTTTCAATTTTACGAAGAAATTCTATCTTAACGTGCGAACTCAATCTGCTTTGATCTCCGACTCTTACCGCGATTGTTATCAGGTTTTTCTAACCGATAACGACTCCTCGCAAGTACTTCATAACTTGCCCTAAACGTTTCCTGAGACGATTTTAAAACTTTTCTAAAAAAACCGTAAAATTACTGGTATTAAGCTTTTTGATTATGCTTATACTTGTCTGGCATAAATATTTGCCGATTTGGATTTTGCGTAAGGGAAATAATAAATAATTTGCTGATATTTGTTTTTAGATAATGATTTTGTTATACATATCTATGCTTATAGTGTGGGTATATGACTTTATGATATATAATACCAGCACTTATAAACAACAATTAAAAATGAATGCTTTTACAATTACATTCTGTTTAGTCTTGTATGGACTAACACTTTTATGTTTTTTTCTTCCCTTTAAAAACGGGCAAAAAGTAACGGGCAAAATAGTTGGAGTTATTTTAGGTATCGTTATTACTTTAACCGTAATCGGGAACTTAGATTTTCTTATAATCTTTATTTGGCCTTTAATTGCAGTATTTCAAATAATCTTCATTAGCTATTGGTCTTTCAGGATTTTCGGAAGAAGGAAAACCGGAAAAATAGTCGCTATAGTTTTTACAACTGCTTTCCTTTTACTTTTAATGCAACCCTGGATTTCAGACTGGACATTTAATAAAAAAGATGTAAAAAAGATACTTGCTTTTCACAACTTGGAATTGAAAGACGATTTCAAAATTTTAAAAAACGAGAGTTTTGGATTTAAAGATTACCGTGAAACATTCATTTTAAAATTATCAGACAATGATTTCAATCGTATTTCTCAATCAATAAAGAGTTCAAAAAGTTATAAAGGATTTTTTAGGGACTATTCAAATGCTCCATCAGTCGACACACAAAATGACACAGTTGACTTTGAGACTACGAATTATTTTGAGAGAGAATATTCAACAAACAGGAAGATGGAAAATGGAACATATCACTTTTGGTTTCAATTAGATAAACAAAAAAAAGAATTAGAATATAATGGAAGTGATGAATAAAAACAGCCGCTAACAGCACATGCATCCGCAAGCTTCTCGCTCGTGCACGCAAAGTGTTAATTCAAAGTGTGTTAGTGGTAATATTAGAAAAAAAATGAGAAAACAGACCTTTGCAGTAGCACTATTTTTAATTCTAATTTCTTGTGCAAAAAAGAAATCAGAAGGCATAGCTGCATCTAATGAACAAAAAGCTATAACTAAAAGTCTAAACCTAAAACAAGCCAATAAAGTCAAGAAGCCTGCAATATTAGAAATTGAACCTTATGATTTTGATACGATACTAAAAAATGATTTTCATTTATCTTATAGGGTCTATAAAGACACCATTGAAAATGAAATGTTGCAAAGTTTAACTTTAGTAAAAGGGAATAAGGATATAAAACAAATTAGTGAAACAAGTTTTCCGATGCTGCATAAAAACCTAGGCTATATTGGTGGTGATTTTGGAAAAACGTTTCTATTTGTTCAATCATTCGGTTCTGGAAATCCACACGAAATACAGCTTATTGAAAAGGAAAACGGAAATGTAATAACTGAAGGTACATTAGTTGACAGTAATGAAAAAGAAAAAGTATTATTATATATTAAAAACGAACATGAAAAAGAGGAAAAATTAATTTTACTTGACATTAAAAATAATAAGGAAAAAATAATAACCGATTTTAATGATTTAAAATGTACTCATACTGGTGGATTAAGAGATTGTATCGTAATTGACACTGTGACGAAGATTGAAATTATTATAAAAACCGATTCAGAACAAGATAACGTAACAAAAAAATACTACCGCTAAACAGATTTGAGCATTGACTTATTGCAAAAATTGTTTTTTGTATTTGGAGTTTGGCAAATCCAAAATATGGACTTATTTTCACCGTAACAATAGCAAAACCCTGATGAAAAAAACACTACTTATAATGATTTTGATGCTTTCGAATTTAATCTTTTCGCAGGAAGAGAAAAAGGAATACAATTGGGCAGTTAAAATCAATACCCTTCAATTAACAGATTTTGTATCTTTTCCTACTGTACAATTATCTGTGGAGCGAAAGATAAATTCCTGGTCGAGCCTAAACGCCGAATTTGGTTATCAGCTTTATGACACAGAAACAGCAGTAGATACGGTTTCTTTAAAACCAAAAGGCTTTAAGGCAAATATTGAAGGACGAATATATTTCCAGGAATTATTGAATAGAGATAGAGTTGGTAAAAACAGATTTTATTTAGGTCTTCAATTATTTTATAGACAAAACCAAAAATCAAGTTCACTAAGCTATAGCCGCATAGACGATGAAGAGGGCGAATATAAAGATTATGTCGATAATTTTGGCGTAAAAAAATCGGCACGAGGAATCAATTTAATTTTCGGAAGCCAATTTTCAGTCACAGAAAGATTTATTATGGAGCCATTTGTTGCGTTGGGTTATATGGATAGAAACGTTGAAAATCCCGGATCGGAATATGATGAAGACATACACGAGCCCACAAATCATCATATGATTATCTCTGGATATGATTTAGAACACGATCATGAAAACACTGTCAACTTTGGTTTGGGCTTCAGGATGGGTTATCGATTCTAGAAGCAGTTTATAAAAGCCTTTTATTTGGATGGTTTAGCTTGTTTGTTTCTTATCTCTCGGGAGGTAAATTCGAATAATTGGTTAAATTCAGGAAGAAAAAGCGTCTGTAGTCGAAGAAAAAAGGTAAAATAAAAAACTTAAATGAAAGAAATTAGACTTTACAAAAGCCCTATTAAATCACTAAGATTATTACTCATGTCTTCTCTATTTGTAATTCCAAGTATTTGGTTTATAATAAACGAAAAAGAAACCAAATTTATTTTTTGGTTCTGCTTATGCTTCTTTGGAATTGGTTTTTTGATTAGTGTCTTTAATATTCTAGACAGAAGAGTTCAAATAATTATTACTGAAGTTGGAATCTGGGACAGAAGTATAAATCAAGAATTAATAAAATGGGAATTCATACAAAACGCATATGATATTGAAATTCATAAGCAAGTCTTTATTTCAATAAAAACTGATGAAAGATTTGTAATGAAAAAGAAATTATATAAATGGGCTAACAATTTAAATCAAAAAATTGGAGCGCAAAAAATAAACCTAAATCTCACCTATATAAAAGTTGATTTAGAAAAAATGATAACTTTTATAAATATTATGAAAACAGAAAAAATCGAAGAAAGAGAAAAGCTAATCGGATTATATAGAAATAGAATTATATAAAGTTATTATTTCTATAGCAACTACAACTTATTAGAAATAAACTCAATAGCAAGTTAGTTTAGTATATGATGTTTGGAAAATTCAACTAATGGTCTTAATTTAGTATTAAACTCATTGAATTTCAATGAACTATAAAGCGCAAGTTTGGGTGACAGCTAATAAAATTTGAAACAATCTAAGTAAATAGTAAACATTATGAAAAAGTTACAATATAAAGTAAGCATCAATGCCCCTGTGACCAAGATATATGATTTTATGCTTGGTATTAGCAATAAGTCAACTTATGAACAATGGACTTCTTTGTTTAATCCTACCTCTACCTATGAAGGAAGTTGGGAAAAGGGAAATAAAATTCTGTTTATTGGAGTAGATGAGAAAGGAGAAAAAGGAGGGATGGTTTCCAGGATCGCTATAAACGTTCCCAATCAATTTGTTTCAATTCAGCATTATGGACTTTTAAAAGCAGATAAGGAAATTACAGAAGGACCCGAAGTCGAAAAATGGGCAAACGGATTTGAAAACTATACCTTTGAAGCAACCAATGGTACTACAACCGTTACGGTGGACTTAGATACTACGGAAGAATTTTTAGATTACATGAACGAAAACTATCCAAAAGCACTCGACAAGCTGAAAGAAATTTGTGAAAAATAGGAATTTTAGGGATATTTTAAAAAGTAAAAAACTTTTCGTTTCCACAGTTTTACAAAAAAATAAAATTTGTGCTTATCTGCATAAATCACCCTAAATCTGCGTGAAATAAACCCCTAAAACAAAACTTCCTTAATAATAATATAAAAGCCCATCACCAGTACAAACCAGCCGAAAAGAGGTTTTAGTTTGGTGCCGTCAATTTTTTTGGAGAACTGGCTGCCAAGTAACATTCCGATTAATGCCATGGCTGAAATACTTAACAGAAAAGTATAATTTATTGGGGTTCCGATGTATAAATCGCCCGCAAAACCTATAGAGGAGTTTATCGCTATGATTAATAACGAAGTGCCTACAGCTTGTTTCATAGGTAATTTGGCAAAAAACAGCAGGGCAGGAATGATTAAGAATCCGCCGCCTGCGCCAAGAAATCCGGTTACGATTCCGACCACAAAACCAATCAGGCTTAGTTGGAGATAATTAGTTTCGGTAGTGGTTATTTTGGGCTCATTTTTTCGAATCATCGAAATCGCAGCCGTAATCATCAGTACCGAAAAAACAATCATAATCAGGAAATCTTTGGAAACCGAATACGATGCAACTGAAAAAAGGGTAGTGGCTATTTCAGGGAAAATAACTTCGCGGATAATCAAGATTGAAACTACAGACGGAATGGCGAAATACAATGCCGATTTAAGTTTTAGATTCCCCATTTTATAATGGCTGTAACTCCCGAACATAGCCGTCAAACCTACAATAAATAAGGAATACGAAGTAGCTTGTTCCGGATTGACTTTGAACAAATAGACCAAAATTGGAATGGTCAATATAGAACCGCCGCCGCCAATTAAGCCAAGTGAAATTCCGATGATGATAGAAGCAAAGTAGCCTAAATATTCCATTGAATGTGTTTTTTATGCAAAGATGCTTCGGAAATTAAAATTCTGCAGTAACATTTATCACATAAGCGTTAAATATTTTTTTCGCCACGACCCGAGCGATAGCGAACAGGCAAAGCAATTCACGAATTTATTTTTTTGTTAATCTAAATTGAGAAAGAAATTCGTGAATTCGTGGCTATTTTAATCATCTCAAAAGCTCTATCTGATTGCGGTTTAATTTAACCAATCCGCGTTGTTCCATTTTTTTGAGTAATCTCGAAACGACTTCTCTTGAGGTATTAAGCTCTGAAGCGATTTCCTGATGAGAGAGTTTTACTTCGTTGCAGCCACAAGCATCCTGATGACGTTTGAGGTAAAATTCTAAACGTTCGTCCATAGAGCGAAACGCAATGCTGTCAACGACTTCCAGAACTTCTTCAAAACGGTTTCTATAGGTTTCGATGACAAATTCGTACCAGCTTCGGTGCTCCATCATCCATTTATCCATTAAGTGCAGCGGAATCATGATGGCCGAAACATCTTCATCAACTTTTGCCATAATCTGACTTTTTTGGCTTTTGGTAGCACAAATCATCGAAATGGCACAGGCTTGGCCAGGCTGCAAATAATACATTAAAAATTCTCCGCCATCTTCATCTTCACGATAGATTTTGATTTTTCCTTTGGTAATCAAAATAGTGTTTTTGATGTATTGTCCCGTTCGCATTAAAATGGTTCCTGATTCAAAATCTTGTTCGGTTGCGTTTTCGGCGATAGAGGAAAGGAGTTCGTTGGAGAAATTCGGAAATAAATTTTTTAAGGAATTTTGCATCTTTTTGCTTTTTTGTACCCACACAATTAAAATTCTATTTTAAGGAAATTAAGTGTATTTTGATTTAAAATTTAAAATAAAAACAATCAATTTTGAGTTTAAGCTATTATCAAAAACAACTTAAAAAGAAAGTTTTATTGCAAAGATAGCAGATTGATATGGTTTAAATTGAGAGAAAATGACATTTAAGATGAATTTAATGCAAATGATAAAATCTTAATTTCTATCGATTTTATAGGGTATAATTTTAAAAATAGTGAGTAAATTTGTAATTCACTGATTATAATACTATCTCTAAAACGTTTTCTGAGAATAATAATCGAAAACTGATTTGGTGCGTTTTTAATAACTAGAAACGTCGTAATTTTACAAAAACACAATATTATGAATTTATCACAGGAAGATTGGGTTGCTCAGCTGGCAGCTGACGAAAATGCAGTTATACTTGACGTAAGAACTGGAGACGAATTTAATGACGGTTATATCGAGAATGCCGTAAATATTGATATTCATAAAGGACAGGGTTTTATTTATGAAATCGAAGAATTAGATAAAAACAAAAATTATTATGTGTATTGCCGTTCAGGAGCAAGAAGCGCTAAAGCATGCCAGATCATGAATGAGTTAGGGATAGAAAATGCCTATAACTTACTTGGCGGAATCTTAGACTGGGAAGGCGATACCGTAAATCCATAAATAACAAAGAAGAGGCCGCAAAAGCCTCTTTTTTCTTTTGAAAGCTATTAAATAACCAAATTATAACAACCAAATTATGAGTTTAATACCCGAAGAATACCAGATTAAAGAACTAATTAACCAGGATACTTATCTTGTAAACGGAGAATTAAAACAATGGACCGGGCAAACCACACCGGTGTTTTCTACTATTTCTTCGACAGAAAAATACGCGCCAACTTTATTAGGATCTATTCCGTTTATGGCAGAAAAAGAAGCTGCTGAGGTGGTGGAAGCTGCCAATGCGGCCTATAATAAAGGACAAGGTTTATGGCCAACGATGAAAGTCGTGGACCGTATAAAATGTATGGAGAACTTTGTTCGCCAAATGAAAGAGACCCGCGAAGAAGTAGTAAAACTTTTGATGTGGGAAATTGGTAAAAACCTGGGCGACTCACAAAAAGAATTTGACAGAACCGTAGAATATATTCAGGATACGATAGACAGTTATAAAGAACTAAACGGTCGTAGTTCTCACTTTGCAAAAGTACAGGGAGTAAACGCGATGATTCGCCGTGGGCCTCTTGGCGTTGTTTTATGTCTTGGACCTTATAATTATCCGTTGAACGAGACATTCTCATTGCTTATTCCGGCTTTGATTATGGGGAATGCGGTGATTTTTAAACCGGCCAAACATGGTGTTTTATGTATTTCGCCTTTGTTGGAAGCTTTCAGAAGCAGTTTCCCTAAAGGAGTTATCAATATCGTTTACGGTAGAGGTAGAGAAGTTGCGTCGCCAATTATGAAGTCTGGAAAAATTGATGTATTGGCCTTAATCGGAAACAGTAAATCGGCGATTGCGTTGCAGGATCAGCATCCAAACAAAAACAGACTGCGTTTGATTTTAGGGTTGGAAGCTAAAAATCCAGCGATTATTTTACCGGATGCCGATTTGGATCTGGCGATTCAGGAATGTATCACGGGTTCATTGTCTTTCAACGGTCAGCGTTGTACGGCATTGAAAGTTTTGTATGTGCATGAATCGATTGTTGAAGAATTCAATAAACGTTTTTCTGAAAAAGTGGATGCTTTGGTTTTTGGAAATCCTTGGGAAAAAGGAGCTTCACTGACACCGCTTCCAGAATCAGATAAACCGGAATATATTCAGGGATTAATTGATGATGCGACAAGTAAAGGAGCAAAAATCCTGAACGAAAAAGGAGGAAAACATTCTGAAAATTATATTTTTCCAGCTGTTTTATATCCTGTAAATAAAGAGATGCGCGTGTATCATGAAGAGCAATTTGGACCTGTAGTGCCTATTATTTCTTTTAAAGATATCAACGAACCACTTGACGATATGGCCGAATCAAACTACGGACAGCAGGTAAGTTTATTTGGTAAAGACATTAAAACTTTGGCACCGCTTATTGATGCTTTGGTAAACTTAGTTTGTCGTGTAAACCTGAACAGTTCTTGCCAGAGAGGACCGGATGCGTTCCCGTTTACAGGGCGTAAAGATTCGGCAGTAGGAACTTTGAGTATTCCTGATGCGTTGCGTTCGTTCTCTATCAGAACGTTTGTAGCTTCAAAAGATATTGCTTACAATAATGAAATTTTGCAGGAATTGCTAAACAGCAAAGAATCAAACTTCATTAATACCGATTATATTTTGTAGATAGTTATATATTAATTTCCTAAACCGTCTTTTTCTTTAAGAATCAGGCGGTTTTTTTGTTTTTAGAGATATATATTTGAATAAAATGTAACAAAAAAAGAAATTCCGCCACTAATGAGTAATCAAAATTTCTAATCAACAAACCTAAAACGTAACTTATGACTAAAAAAGGACTTCAACTGTTGTTATTTGCCTTTTTATTTTTGGCACAAAATAACTTTGCACAAGAGCTTTATATGCCCCGAAATATTAAAGAAGCTTACGCAAAAGGAACCCGTTCTATGGATGGAAAGCCAGGTAAAAACTATTGGCAGAATCACGGTAAATATACTATGGAAATTGCCGTAGAGCCTAAAACCAGAATGGTAACCGGAACCGAAACCATTATCTATGAAAATAATAGTAATGATACTTTAAAAAATTTGCAAATTCGTTTTGTAAATAATCTTCACAAACCGGCTTCACCAAGAGGAGGAAGTGTTAGTGAGGACTTTTTGAGCGACGGACTGACGATTACTTCTTTAAAAATTAATGGAGATATATATAAAGAAGATGCCAGAAAATGGGGTACAGTAGGAAAGGTAAAAATGAATAAACCGATGCTGCCTCATTCTAAAATAACAATCAATATAGACTGGAATTATCCGTTATCTGTTGAGAGCGGGCGTGAAGGACAAATAGATCCTACTACTTTTTATGTGGCTTACAGTTATCCGAGAGTTTCGGTTTTCGATGATTATAACCAATGGGACCGATTGCCGCATACAGATCGTCAGGAGTTTTATAATGACTTTAATGATTATGTATATGCCGTAAAAGCGCCCAAAAACTATGTGGTTTACGGTACTGGGGATTTATTAAATCCGGATGAGGTGCTGCAGCCGGAGTTTGCGGCCCGTTTAAAAAAGTCTTATACAACTAATGAAATTCTGCATATAGCTAACGAACAGGAAATGAAAAGCGGAAAGGTTACGAAACAAAATGACTGGAACATCTGGAAATTTGAAGCTAAAAACATTACCGATGTCTGTTTTGGTCTAAGTGATCATTATTTATGGGATGCGAGCAGTGTGATAGTAGATAATAAAACCAAACGACGTGCAAGTGTACAGGCAGCTTATGATATTTCAGGAACCGACTTTTTAAATTCGGTAAAAAACAATCAGTATGCCTTAGATTGGTTTTCGAATAATTGGCCGGGAATCCCTTATCCGTATTCAAAAATGACTGCTTTTCAGGGATTTGCAGATATGGAATATCCTATGATGTGCAACGATTCGCAAACCGGAGATCCTATTTTCGCACAGTTAGTTCAGGATCATGAGGTAGCACATACCTATTTTCCTTTTTATATGGGAATTAATGAAACCCGTTATGCTTTTATGGATGAAGGCTGGGCTACGACTTTTGAATATTTAATAGGTATTGCAGAACACGGAAAAGAGGCAGAAGACAAATTTTATAAAGAATTTAGGGTGAATGGCTATATAAACGATCCTTCAACCGAAGAAGATCAGCCTATTATCTCGATGTCATCTCAGCTTTCGGGTGCAGGTTATGGTAATAACTCTTACGGAAAAGCTTCGCTGTCTTATTTAGCTTTAAAAGATATGCTTGGCGATGATTTGTTCAAAAAAGCATTACATACTTATATGGATAACTGGAACGGAAAACATCCTATTCCGTGGGATTACTTCAATTCGATGAACAGCGGTTCAGGAAAAAATCTGAACTGGTTTTTTAACAACTGGTTTTTTACTAATAACTATATTGATTTAGCGGTTAAAAATGCTAAAGATGGAACTATTGCAGTTGAAAACATTGGCGGTTTTGCCATTCCGTTTGATGTGAACATTGTATATACAGACGGCACTAAAGAAACCCTTCATCAGACACCGTCTATTTGGGAAACCAATCAAAAAACAGCTGCTATCTCATTAAAAAATAAAAAACAAATCAAAGAAGTAACGGTTGATGGCGGCATTTTTATGGATGCTACGCCGGCAAACAATACCTGGTTAAGTAAATAAACTTAATTTGAAGAAAGTTTTAAGCATCTTTTTCTACAGGAAAAGATGCTTTTTTTTAAATTAGATTTTTAAACCTATTATCCAATCACAACAAAATAAACATGAAAAGAAATAATAGATTACAAAAAAGTAGGAGTATAAAAAAGAATTATTTTTTTGAAATAGTAATTCTTTTTCTTCTTTTGGTTTCAGGTGTTTCAATAGCTCAAAAAAACACTAAAATAGAAATAGGGAGTATTGACAGTCTTTATTCTAAAACATTAGGAGAGCAGCGAAAAGTTTGGATTCATCTTCCCCGCAGCGTCGCTTTTGGCGGTTTAAATAAACAGAAATATCCAGTAGTTTATTTATTAGATGGTGATGCTCATTTTAGTTCTGTAGTGGGAATGATTGAGCAATTAAGTGAAATAAACGGAAATACGCTTTGCCCTGAAATGATTGTTGTGGGGATTCCTAATACCATTAGAACCAGAGATCTTACCCCAACACATTCAGATGTTGATTTTCCTTTTGTAAATGAGGATATGAGCAAACAATCAGGAGGCGGTGAAAAATTTGCCGAATTTCTGGAGAAAGAATTGATTCCGTATATAAATAATAAATACCCAACGACTTCTTATAAAACGCTGATAGGTCACTCTTTTGGAGGATTAACGGTAATGAATATTTTGACCAATCATACTCATTTGTTTAATTCGTATGTATCGATTGATCCAAGTATGTGGTGGGATCATGAAAAATACCTGAAGGAAACACTAACGAAATTAAAACTTCAAAAGTTCAGTAATACTTCGTTGTTTCTGGGTATTGCAAATACAATGGACGAAAAGATGGATATTTTCAAAGTAAGAAAAGATACGACTGTAATGACAAAACACATTCGCTCTATTTTGGATTTGAATGATTTTTTGAATCAGAATAATAAAAATGGTTTACGATATAAGTCTCAATATTATAAAGAAGATAGTCATGGTTCAGTGCCTTTGATTGCAACGTATGATGCTTTGCGATTTATTTTCGATTTTAATCAGCTCAAACTTTCTATTTTAGAGCAAATGAATTTTGACAGAGCAGTTTTTACCAAGATTGAAAGACACTATGAAACCGTTTCTAAAAACTTAGGCTACAAGGTTAATGTGCCTGAGCAGGTAATCAACACTTATGGATATCAGGCCTTGAGTCAGAAAAATAATGATTTGGCAGGATATTTATTTAAACTAAATGTTGCCAATTATCCTGAAAGTCCTAATACATATGATTCTTTAGGGGATTATTACGAAGCAAATGGTGATAAAAAAAATGCCATAGCAAGTTTTCAGAAAGCATTAAGTTTTGGAACTGATTTTCCGGAAACAAAACAAAAGCTGGAAAAACTTTTAAACGAGAAATAAAGCAATAATTTGTGAATTATTTTTTCTTTGGATAGAATTTCCAATTTCATTTGTAACATTTAATAGTATTCGGTTTTATGATTATTATACAAATTAGTGCTTCGGACACCTGGCAAATTAGGCATGAAGTAATGTGGCCGGATCATCCTTTAGAATTTGTGCAGCTGGATGAAGATAATGAGGGGATACATTTTGGAGTTTATCTGGAAGAAAAATTAGTTTCAATCGTATCTTGTTTTATTACCAATGATGAAATGCAATTTCGGAAATTAGCAACTCTGGAAAACTATCAGGGGAAGGGAATAGCCTCGGCGCTTATAAAACATATTCTTCAGCTTGCAAAAGAAAAAGAATTAAAAAAAGTCTGGTGTAACGCCCGTACCAATAAAAAATCTTTTTATGAAAATTTTGGCATGAAAGATACTTTACAACTCTTTAGCAAAGCCGGGCAGGATTATACCATAATGGAAATTTATTTTTGATAAAAAAAACATCAACACATAACAACGCAATCATGATTTAGTATGATTGCGTTTTTTTTTATGATATAAAATTTAAAAAAAATTGGATTACATTGTCTCTAATGAAATAGCTAAAAAACACTCCTTAACGTAAAAGTCTGGTATTAAAATTACGAATCTGATAAATAACACCTTTCTAAATCACCTAAATGCTCAAAAAACGAATATTTTTAAGTTCGGCAACTGTTTTCTCAAACGAAATAGTTGAATTTTTTTCCTTAAAACAGATAATTTGATAAAATATTTTTACTAAAAAAGTGATTTATTTAAAATTATAATAAAAAATAACTATTTATCATAATTTTATTTTTTTTACTAAAACGTTTTAGTATGTTTGTCTCCGTTAACCAAATAGTAACCAAAATAGTAACCAAAATAGTAACCAAAAACATTAATACCACAAACATTATATGAAAACGAAAGATTTCTTAGAGATTGTTTTGAAAATGAGAGGCAATGTTCTTTTTAAGGTCAGCAGTAAATTCAAGCTGAATAAGATTGCTTTGATGAGTCTTATTATTTCTTCCTTTATGATCAATACAGTTACGGCTGCAGATGTATCCTTCCAGCAGGATTTAATTACCATTACGGGTAAAGTTGTGGATTCGGATAATATTTCATTGCCGGGAGTATCAATTTTAGAAAAAGGAACTACAAATGGTACTCAGACAGATATCGATGGAAATTATTCCATTAAAGTAAGTTCGAAAAATGCAACACTTGTTTTTACTTTCCAGGGACTTAAAACAGTGGAGAAAATAGTAGGTGATGATCAAATTTTAGATATTCAATTATTAGAAGATTTAAATGCGTTAGATGAAGTTGTAGTTGTAGGATACGGAAAACAGAAAAAAGTGAGTGTTGTAGGAGCACAGTCATCAGTAGATGTTGAAGAGCTAAAACAACCTGTTGCCAATGTTAGTACGATGCTGGCAGGTAGAATTTCCGGTTTAACTGGTGTTCAGCGTTCTGGACTTCCGGGGAGTAATAGTGCTGATTTATGGATTCGTGGTATTTCTACTTTTGGTAGTTCAAGCCCGCTTATTTTGGTGGATGGTGTTGAGCGTACCTTGGATGATTTGAATCCTATTGATATTGCTTCTTTCTCTATTTTAAAAGATGCTTCTGCAACTGCTGTTTACGGTATTCGTGGTGCAAACGGAGTTATTTTGGTTGAGACAAGAAAAGGTAAAGTTGGTAAACCTCAAATTATGGTTGACTATAATGAAGGGATTACAGCTTTTACAAAAGTGCCAGATGTAGTAGATGGTGTTACCTATATGCGATTGGCAAATGAGGCTTTGACAACCAGAGGGCAAGCGCCTAAATATTCTGAGCAAACTATACAGCGTACCGCTTCAAAGTACGATCCTTTGTTGTATCCGGATGTTGACTGGCTGGATGCCGTTTATAATAAATTTGGAAGAAATCGCCAGGCTACAGTAAACGTAAGTGGAGGAGCTGAGGCTGCTAAATATTATGTTTCGTTAGGTTATTATGATGAAAAAGGTCTTTTTAAAACCAGTGATACAGAAAGTTATGATGCTGATACCCGTTTTAAAAGATATAATTTTACAACCAACTTAAATGTAGATATTACCAAAACAACTAGTATGACACTAGGAGTTCGCGGATACCTTTCTGAGGGTAATTTCCCGGAATTGGGAGCTGATGGTATTTACGGTACCGCATTAGAAACTTCTCCGGTAGAATTTCCAATTTTATATCCAGGAGGCTTTGTGCCGGGAAAAGGACCTAACTCAGGATTTAATCCTTATGCACAAGCAGCTTTGAGAGGTTATAAAGTAAATAATAAGAATCAAATTAATTCGAATTTAAGACTTACTCAAAATTTAGAGTCATTAACAAAAGGATTAACCTGGACAGGAATGTTTTCTTTTGATGCTTATAATGAGCAAAATGTAAATCGTGGTAAACGCCCAAGTACTTATGCTATTGATCAAAACAATCCATATACACAAGATGGTGAATTGGTGTTGATAGAAACTTTTGCCGGGACAGATTATTTAGGATACAGTAGGTCAAATGGAGGAAACAGAAGAATTTATCTGGAGACTTCCTTTAATTACGACAGAACTTTTGGTAAACATACTTTTGGAGGTTTATTATTGTTTAACAGAACTGACTATGTTGATGCTTTTGCCAATGATTTTACAGCTTCTATCCCATATAGAAATCAAGGTCTTGCAGGTCGTGTAACTTATGGTTATGATGATAAATATTTCTTAGAAATAAACGGAGGATATAACGGTTCTGAAAATTTTGCACCCAATAACAGATACGGTTTCTTCCCTTCTTTTGCAGCAGGATGGATTGTATCAAACGAGGAATTCTTTAGCCCGCTAAAAGAAACTATCAATTACTTTAAAATTAGATATTCCGATGGAAAAGTTGGAGCGGCTTCAGGAGCAGGACGTTTTGCATATTTAAGCCGTGTAGAAGATGGACAGCCAGGTTATGATTTTGGAGAAGAACCTCAATATACCTCTGGTATCAGAGAAACTTATTATGGAGCTGATGTCACCTGGTCAACTTCACGTAAGCAGGATTTAGGATTTGAAGTAAATGCTTTTAATAGTAGTTTAAAAATAATCTTTGACTTGTTTAAAGAGCGTTCTACCGGAGCATTTTTGCAAAGAGGTGATGTGCCAATTTATATTGGACTTGCCGCTTCGCCATACGGAAATATTGGAGTTGTAGATAACAAAGGTTTTGATGGAAGTATAAATTATACTAAAAATATCAACGATTTAAAACTTTCTTTCAGAGGAACTTTTTCTTATAACAGAAATGAAGTTATCGAAAATGGTCAGCCAGAGCAATTATATCCTTGGCAGGATAGAAGAGGAACTTCTCTATTGGCTCGTTTCGGTTATGTTGCAGAACGATTATATACTTTGTCTGATGACGTAAATAAAGATGGATTTATTTCACCGGCTGATGGAAGTCAGTATCCAACTCAATTTGGTCAAATCATGCCAGGTGATATAAAATATACAGATTTGAATGGCGACGGAAAAATTGATTCTTATGATCAAAAACAAATTGGTCAGGGAGACGTTCCTGCTTTTACCTATGGTTTTGGACTTACAGGTGAGTACAAAGGTTTTGATTTAAGTTTGTTTTTCCAAGGACAAACAGAAGCGGATATTATGCTTGGAGGACAATCAATTCAGCCATTCGTAGGTGGTGGAGGTGTAGGAAACCTTTACACAACAGCAATTGATCGCTGGACGCCAGACAGTGATGATCCTTATGCAATGTATCCAAGATTATCTTATGGAGATTCAGGAATTGGTCAAAATAATAATACTCAGGTTAGTTCATGGTGGTTAAGAGATGTTAGTTTCTTACGATTAAAAACGGCTGAGATTGGGTATAATTTGCCTAAAGATTTTTCTAGCAAATTAAAATTACAAAACACACGATTTTATATAAGAGGGGTGAATTTATTGACATTTTCAAACTTTGATATCTGGGATCCGGAGTTAACTACAACTGGTAATGGTAGAGCTTATCCAAATATAACAACTGTTGCAGTTGGTGTTAACGTACAATTTTAATAAAAAAAATAAAATATAATTTTTTAAAATATTCAAGTCATGAAAAAATTAATATTACTATTTACTGGACTTATCTTTTTTTCCTGTAATGACGACTATTTAGATCAGGTTCCGGATGATCGTTTAACATTCGACGAGACTTTTTCTCAAAGAAATACAGTAGAAAAATATCTGGCGAACATCTACTCCCGTATTCCGAGTGAGTTGGATCAAAGAGACACTAATAACCATTCAGGACCTTGGATGGGAGCTTCTGATGAGGCTGAATACTGGGTCTCTTTCCACTTCGGAAACTTTATGAATATAGGAGACTGGAACGCTACCAGTGGTGAAACGGGTGATCAATGGGCAAACTATTATGGAGGAATTAGAGATTGTTCTACTTTAATTCAAAACATTAACAAATGCCAGAACTGTACTGATGAACGTACAAGTCAATACATTGCCGAAGCAAGAGTTTTAAGAGCATATTACTATTATAATTTAGTTAGATTATATGGGCCTATTTTATTAATGGGAGAGCAGCCAATTCCTGCTGATGCTGATTTAGATGTGCTTAACTTACATAGAAATACTGTCGAGGAATGTGTGGCATATATTGTAAGCGAACTTGATGCAGGTGCAGACGCATTAAAAACAGTTTCATTTCAGGATGATAACGCAGGCAGAATGAGCAGACCTTTTGCTTTGGCTATTAAAGAAAAAGTATTGTTGATAAATGCAAGCCCACTTTTTAATGGAAATACTGATTACTCGGCTTTTGTGGATGAAACAGGTAAACATTACATTTCACAATCTGTAGATGTAAACAAATGGAAGGCAGCTGCAGATGCTTCAAAAGCATTTATTGATGAGTTTGTACCAGGGACTTATGAATTATACAAAGCATATAATGTAGATGGTACTTACAATCCGTATTTGTCAACTCGTGATGTAATGCTGAAAGACTGGAATGTTGAAATGATTTATGCCAGACCTCGTGGAGGAATTGCTTATCATTATGAAGTTACGCCCTATCATGCAGGGTATCCTGATGAGGTACATGGTGCTGGCGGGTTGGGCGTTACACAAGAAATGGTTGATGCTTATTTTACTGCAAATGGTCGTTCTATCGATGATCCGGCTTCAGGATATCAGGAAACAGGTTTTTCAAATTTTCAGGCACCTTTCGATTTTAAACAAAGAAGTGCTTATAACCAATGGGTAAACAGAGAGCCGAGGTTTTATGTTGGTGTTACGTATAATGAAAGCCTTTGGTTAAACCGTGATTACGGAAATATTATTACTGAATTATGGTATAATGGAAACTCTGGTCGTGCAGTTGGAGCAAATGATTATTCTCCTACAGGTTATGTGGTTAGAAAAAATATGATTACGGGTAATAAAAACAATACAAACAGAAGCATTCCAATGTTACGATTGGCTGAAATCTATTTAGATTATGTTGAGGCTTTAAACGAATATGATCCTACCAATCCGGATATTTTAATTTATTTAAATAAAATTAGAGAACGTGCAGGAATTCCCGAATATGGTTCAGCAGAATTGCCTGCTCCGGTAGGACAATCAGATATGCGTATCGCAATTCATAAAGAAAGAAGAGTAGAGCTTGCTTTTGAAAACGTACGTTATTTTGATATTCGCAGATGGAAAGAAGCAGAGGAAAAATTCTCAGGTGATTTTCATGGTCTGGATATTAATGCAACAGATGAAAATAATTTTTACAAACAAGTAGTTTTCGAAAAAAGGATTTTTAACCAAAGACATTACTTATGGCCAATACCTCAAGTTGAGATGAACACCAACAGAAGTTTGATTCAAAATCCCGGCTGGTAATACCTTTTTAACTGTTTTACAGCGCTATTTAAATATAAAAGCAGCGCTTAACTAACCTTTAATAAATAAACCTATGTATAAAAATAGTATAAAAATAGTTTCATTAATTTTTGTTGCAAGCTTAGCAGGTTCTTGTTCTCAAGATGACAATTATATTTTTGAAGATTATCCCTCTTCTGTGGTAAATACGGATCCGGCAGGTTCCCCAGCTAGAAGTATTATAGAAAACTGGAGTAATCATTCAGATAAAATATGGCGCCAGTATTTTGATAATAACACTGCAATTTATTACGATGAAGCAGTAAAAAGGCCTTTGGAATGGCCTTATGATTTCTTCAGTAAAACATGGAAAGAAGTTAACAAGACCTACGGGACATTCGGTGACGAAAACAGGTTGTATGCTGTTTTTCATAACGAAAGCAAAGGACCAACGTATGTAGGTACCATTTTTGACAGCGAAAGCGGCAACAGAAGTTTGTTTGACATGGCTTTTGAAGGAACTGAAATGAAAGGTAATAATATAGATAATCCTCTCTTGGCAGTAAGTCAGATTGTTGAAACCTCTTCAAACGGATTAAAAGGTTCTGCGGCAAAAGCAATTTGGGGTGATACGTATTCTCAAATCTTCTTGTACGATATCTATACGAATTTGCAAATGCAAACTGAAGCCGATCGTATTTTTGCTTTAAATAATACTAAAACTTCAAGTTTTCCAAAAGCAAATACGTTCTGGTTTAGAGATTGGTATTATCCAATTTATAAAGATCACGGTGGCAGAATGTCTTTAGGGAACTTCTTTAAACTAGTGGCGCAATTTTATCCAACAAACGGGAATACTTACGATCATGATATGAACATGGGTGAGTTTGTTCACTTTTTTAGCGGTGCAACCGGAGATGATTTACAGCCTCTTGCAGAAGAAGCTTTTGGATGGAGTGACGAATGGCAGGAAGAATTATTAGATGCCCGTGCTGATTTTCCAACTTTAAATTATCCATTTACACCGGTAGTAAATATCACAGATTTAACAACTGGAGCAATAATTACGGTAAGCAAAGACAACGGAAATGGTGCTGAAGGAGCAGAAGGATCATTAAAACTAATAGACAACGACTTAAATTCTAAGTTCCTTGTTGGTGGTCTTAACAGATTTGATACGGATTTCTGGATGCAGCAGGAACTTACTGAAGCTGCTGTTGTAAACAAATACAACTTTACATCTGGTAATGATGCTCCAGACAGAGACCCTATCAATTGGGAAGTGTTTGGTTCTAATGATGGTTCTACATGGACATCGATTGATACAAGAACCGATCAGGTTTTTACAGGTAGAAATCAAACCAGAGAATTTACCGTTGTAAACGAAACGGCTTATAAATATTACAGAATCAGTATTACCAAAAATGGTGGTAGCGATGCTATTCAGATAAGTGAATGGAGACAATACTTCGTTAGAAAATAAGTGATTTAATTAAGTTTAGTAGTGGTGGTGGATAGGCAAGGCATTCCGAACTGGTTCTTCGGAATGCCCTATCTTTTTTAAACTTAAAAAATCAATTTCATAAATAAGAATTTTGCTTTTAAAAAGTAATATTTTAATAATACATAATGATGATAAAAAAATATATTTCGATTATGGCCATCGCTTTGGCTGTAGTTAATACCAGTAAAGCACAAGAATTAAGAGCGCCTTCATACCCTTTAATTACACATACACCTTATCAGAGTGTCTGGTCTGCAGGAAATCAATTAAATGAGGTAGCCACACAACACTGGACGGGAGCAGAGCATTCTTTAACCGGTTTAATCAAAGTCGATGGCGAAGTATATCGCTTCCTTGGAGTAGAATCAACGGCTTATAAAACGGTTTTGGCTACTGCCGATGAAGAAAATTACAGCGTAAAATATACAGAACAGTCACCTTCGCTTAATTGGTTCAATGCTGATTTTAATGATGCTTCCTGGAAATCAGGTATTGCTCCTTTCAGTGATGACGATTCAAAAGCTAAAACAAGCTGGAAATCGAAGCACCTTTGGACCAGAAGAACTTTTGATTTAAAAGATAAAAATTTCGACAAATTATTTCTGAAACTACGCCATGACGATAATGTTCAGGTATATTTAAACGGAGAAAAAATTTACGATGTAAGCGGATGGAAACATCAGTACAAATACATTGCAATTGACAAAGCGGTCATTGCAAAATTAAAAGCAAAAAACAACGTATTGGCAGTTCATATCGAAAACACAGCAGGTGGTTCGTGGTTGGATTCTGGTTTGGCAACCGAGGATGTTTCGATGCGAAATGTTGTGGTGCATCAGGCAACTCAAACAGATGTAACGTTGGAAGCAACCAATACTAAATATGTTTTTGATTGCGGAAAAGCACAATTGAAAGTAACTTTTACATCTCCGCTTTTATTGGATGATTTAAAATTACTGAGCCGCCCTGTAACCTATATTTCTTTGGCAGTAAATTCAAAAGACGGTAAAGAACACAATGTTCAGGTATATTTAGGAGCTTCAAGTTCACTTGCAGTTGATTCTCCTGCGCAGGAAGTGGAAGCCTGGAAATATACTCAAAATAAGCTGGCGATTTTAAAAGCAGGAACTACAGAGCAGCCAATTCTTCAAAAGAAAGGCGATGATGTACGTATCGACTGGGGTTATGCGTATGTAGCAACTCCGGCTGGTAAAAATGTACAGCAATATATTTCTTCGGCTAATGGTGGTTTCGAACCTTTTTTAACGGGTAAAGAAGCATCTTCATCTCTGAACCAAAAAGGAAATAATTTAAATCTGAATACCATTGTAAACTTAGGAACTGTTGGTAAAAAAGAAGTGCAACAGGTATTTATGATGGGTTACGACGAATTATTTGCAGTGAATTATTTCGACACGAATTTGAAACCTTGGTGGAAAAAAGACGGAAGCACTATCGAAAAAGCACTTTCTGAGGCGAATAGTGAGTACAAAAAAGTGATGCAAAAAACAGCAGCTTTTGATGCGCAATTAAAATCAGATGCTACAAAAGCAGGTGGTAAAAAATATGCCGATTTATGTGTTCTGGCTTACAGACAGGCCATTGCGGCTCATTCGGTTACGGAGGCTCCAAACGGAGATATTCTTTTCCTTTCTAAAGAAAATCACAGTAACGGTTCTATCAATACGGTCGATCTTACGTATCCTTCAGCACCATTATTTTTACTTTACAATCCAAAATTAATGGAAGGAATGTTAAACGGAATATTCTATTACAGCGAAAGCGGAAAATGGAAAAAACCTTTCCCGGCACATGATTTAGGAACTTACCCAATTGCAACAGGTCAAACCTATGGTGAAGACATGCCGGTTGAAGAAGCCGGAAACGCAATTGTAGTGGTTGCTGCTATTGCACAACAGGAAGGAAATGCCAATTATGCTAAAAAGCATTGGGCAACCCTTACAGAATGGGCTAATTATCTTAAGAAAAGCGGATTTGATCCTGAAAACCAATTATCTACGGATGACTTTGCCGGGCACTTGGCTCGTAATGCAAATCTTTCAGCTAAAGCTATTGAAGCACTTGCGGCTTACGGAAAACTGGCTGGTATGTTAGGTGACAAAAAAACAGAACAGGAGTTTATAAGTGCTGCAAAAGAAATGGCTGTCAAATGGATGGAACTGGCTAAAGATGGAGATCATTATACTTTAGCTTTTGGAAAACCAGGAACATGGAGCCAAAAATACAATTTGGCCTGGGATACTATTTTAGATCTGAATGTTTTTCCTGAAAGTGTTAGAAAAACTGAAGTAGCTTATTATTTAACAAAACAAAATAAATACGGTTTACCATTAGACAGCCGCGAAAATTATACTAAATCTGACTGGGTGATATGGACTGCATCTTTAACAGATAATCAAAAAGATTTTGATGCAATAGTGGACCCAATGTGGAAATATGCTAACGAAACTCCGGACAGAGTGCCTTTGAGTGACTGGCATGAAACTATGGAAGGACACATGATGAACTTCAAGGCAAGATCAGTTGTTGGAGGATATTATATGCAGCTTTTAAAATGGAAATCAACTAAAAAATAAAACAAAAACATGAAAAATATAAAAGTAATTTATTTGGTTTTAATGAGTACTGTTTTAATGAGCTGCAACAATGAGGAGCCAACCGGCCCACCGTTGTGGGAACCGGATATCAGTAATGTTACCCCTTATACTTCAGCTGATGCGACAGTTGCTTATGAGGCTTTTAATAAGCAATTTTATAACACAGATGCCAAATTATATTACAGCACAACTGAGAAAAAAGGATTGGGATCAATCTGGACTCAGGCTATTTTTTGGGATATTGCTATGGATACTTACAAGCGTACTAATGATCCTAAATACCTGACATTAGTCAATGATATTTATCAGGGGGCTTATAATCAATATGATGGATTTAATTATAACAACACCGTAAAATGGTTCATTTATGATGATATCATGTGGTGGGTAATTTCGTTAAGCAGAGGATATGAATTGACTAAAAATGAAGAATATCTTCAAAATTCTATCGCTGGTTTTGAGCGCGTATGGAATGGTTCTTACGATCCTGTAGATGGCGGAATGTTCTGGGATTTTCAGCATTCAGGTAAAAATGCCTGTATCAATTACCCAACGGTTATTGCTGCAATGGAATTGTATAAAATTACAGGTGATGAAGCGTATTTAGAAAAAGCAAAAAACATCTACGAATGGTCCAAAAATAATCTATTCCAAAAATCAACCGGACGTGTGGCGGATAATAAAGTAGGGAATAATCAGGGCTTTTCTGATTATACGTATAATCAGGGAACTTGTATTGGTGCAGCTGTTGCACTTTACAAAGAAACAGGTGATGCGGAATATTTAAACGATGCAAAATTAGCTGCTGATTATACTAAAAATGTAATGTCAAGCGAAGAAGGAATTCTTCCTGCTGAAGGCGACTGGAATGAGCAAGGAGTCCTAAAAGCTATTTTTGCCCGCTATTTAATGGATTTGGTTAATGAGGGTCAAGATCAGTATTTGCCTTGGATTCAAAAGAATGCAAGTGTAGCTTGGCGTAACCGTGATAAAAACAGAAACATCATGTTCCGTGATTATGACATTCCTTGTCCGGTTTTGACGGTTCAGTCTTTCGAAGCATGTAGTGCAGTAGGTATTATGCAAATCGCACCGCCAGCTGCGAAATAAAATTTGATATGAAAAGTTATTTAAAAATAGTTGCCCTTTCCGGATTATTTACTTTGCCTTCGCTTGCAGTTGCGCAAAATAAAGAACCCAAAACAGTATTTCAGGTTGCAGATGCCTGGAGTCCCGCTTACGATGTAAGAGCAGATGGCGCCATTGTTTACGGAATAAATGATGCAGGCGGAAATTTTAAGGAAAGGGTCAAAAGTTGGAAAGACCACGGCTATACCATTCAGTTCATGACTGGTATTGCCTGGGGTCAGTACAAAGATTATTTTAAAGGAAAATACGACGGCAAAGAATATTTTGACGAAGGTCAGAAAATGAAAAACGGCGAGATTATCTGGCATGGTCAGGATGTTCCGTACACAGTTCCAACTGCCGGATATGTTAAGTACATAAAAGGTTTGGTAAAGCAGGCAATCGATGCCGGCGTTACCGCAGTCTATCTTGAAGAACCCGAATTTTGGGCAAGAGCAGGATATAGTGATGCCTTTAAACAAGAATGGCAAAAATTTTATAAGGCTCCATGGCAGGCGCAGGACGAATCACCTGAGGCGACTTATTTATCATCTAAACTAAAGTATGATCTATATTTCAACGCCTTAAAAGAGGTTTTTGAATACGTGCATACGTACGGTAAAAGTATTAATAAAAAGGTCAAATGTTATGTACCAACGCATTCTTTAATTAATTATGCTTCCTGGGAAATCGTAAGTCCTGAAGCCAGTTTGGCACAGCTTCCTCACATGGATGGCTACATCGCTCAGGTTTGGACAGGAACTTCCAGAGAAAGGGTTTATTTTAATGGAGAATTGAAGGAAAGAACTTTTGAAAATGCCTTTTTAGAATATGGTTCAATGGTTTCGATGACGGCTCCTACGGGTAGGGAAATGTTTTTTCTGACCGATCCAATTGAAGACAGAAGCCAGACCTGGGCCGATTATAAAAAGAATTATCAAGCCACTTTTACGGCTCAGCTGATGTATCCTACCGTGGCAAATTATGAAGTGATGCCATGGCCTCCAAGAATTTATTTAGGTAAATTTAAAATGGAGGAAGGACAAGAAAAACAACCGCTTTCTAAAGCTTACGGCACACAAATGCAGGTGATGATTAATTCACTGAATAACATGCCGCTTTCAAAAAATGAAATTAACGGTACTAAAGGTATCAATGTTTTATTGGCCAATTCGATAATGTTTCAGCGTTTTCCTATTCATAAAGACTATCAGGATCCTTCGCTTTCTAATTTTTACGGGTTGGTTATGCCTTTGCTTAAAAGAGGAATTCCGGTTGGAACGGTACATATGGAAAACCTTGATTTGGTTTCAGGTTTAAAAGACACTAAGATTCTGATCATGTCTTATGCCAATATGAAACCATTATCGGCTAAAAATCATGAAGTATTGGCAAAATGGGTGAAGGATGGCGGAATGTTGGTTTATTACGGAAGAGATGATGACCCGTTTCAAAAAGTAAGCGAATGGTGGAACAAAGACGGAAATACTTACGCAGCACCATCGGAACATCTTTTTGAATTAATGAACATAAAACCAGAATCCTCAAAAACAACATATACCTACGGAAAAGGAAATGTTTTTGTGGTTCGAGAAAATCCAAAAGAGTTGGTTCTGAAGAAAGACAACGATAGCTTTTTCCTTGATATAGTAGCTACAGCTTACCATAATATTGCTCCGGACGAAGAACTGGAACTTAAAAATTATTACTATCTGGAACGAGGCCCTTATGATATTGTGGCTGTTATGGAGGAAAGCACCAATGGCGAACCTTTGCATATAAAAAGAAATGTTATTGATCTCTTTGACCCGGAATTACCTGTTTTACAGGAAAAAATAGTGCAACCGGGAGAGCAGGCTTATTTATACGATTTAGATCGAATTCCGAATAAAACGAAACCTCAGGTTTTGTGTGCGGCTTCAAGAGTTTATAAAGAGAAATCTTCTGGAAAAACATATTCTTTTGTTACAAAAAGCCCTTCAAACACTATGAATGCTATGCGGATTCTTTTGCCATCTAAACCAAAGGAAGTTATTTTGAGAAAAAGTAACAGCAATCAAAATATAAAAGAATTTACCACAAGCTGGGATGAAAACAGTAAAACCTGTCTGCTGAAATTTGAAAACAGCAGTAAAGGCATTCAGGTAAGTTTGAAATGGTAAATTAATTACGAATAAAATCAGAATCATGAAATATACTAAGTATTTATTATTTTTTTTAATAACACAATTTTCAGCTCAAGCTCAGGCACCAAATACGAGCCTGGATTTGGTTCAGTATGTCAATACGCTACAAGGAACAAATTCGAAACACGAACTGACAAAAGGAAATACATACCCAACAACCGCTTTGCCTTTTGGTATGAATACCTGGTCACCTCAGACAGGAAACAATGGCGATGGCTGGAAATACCAATATTTTAAGGAAACAATCAGAGGTTTTCAGCAGGCGCATCAATGTAGTTCCTGGTCGAATGACTACGCTGTTTTTTCTTTGATGCCAGTTACGGGAACTTTAGAACTGAACGAAGATAAAAGAGCTGCTAAATTTAGCCACGCTAATGAAATTGCAAAGCCGCATTATTACAAAGTTCAATTCGAAAACAATATTACTACCGAAATGTCGCCAACAGAAAGAGGCGTTCACATGCGTTTTTCTTTCCCTAAAAATCAGGCTTCTTATATTGTACTGGATGGTTATACCGGAATGAGTGGTGTTAGCATTGATGTAAAAAACAGAAAAATTACTGGTTTTGTACAAAACGGAAAAGGTTTTGATCAGGTAAAAGAACTAAAGAATTATTTTGTAATTGAATTTGATAAGCCTTTTAAAACTCAGGGAACCTGGGAGAACAGAAAAGGCGAAAAAGCAGCAGGCAATCTTACTGCTGAAGGAAAAGGAGCAGGGGCTTATCTTCAGTTTAAAGAGGGTGAAACTGTTCAGGTAAAAATCGCTTCGTCATACATTAGTTATGAGCAGGCACAACTAAATTTAAAAAGAGAATTAGGCAGTTTTAAAAAACTGGAAGATACCAAAGAGGCAGCCAGAAAAGTCTGGAACAAACAATTAAGTAAAGTAGTTGTTGAAGGCGGAACCGAAGAACAAATGAGAACGTTCTATTCCTGCTTGTTCAGAGCGAGTCTTTTTTCAAGAAAATTCTACGAAGAAAAAGCAGACGGAAGTCCGGTATATTTCAGTCCTTATGATGTGAAGGTACACGATGGCTATATGTACACAGATACTGGTTTTTGGGACACCTTCAGAGCTCAGTTTCCTTTAAATGCCTTGTTGTCTCCACAAATGCACGGACGTTATGTGGGCGCTTTGGTAGATGCTTACGATCAGTTTGGGTGGTTGCCTTCATGGTCATTTCCGGCTGAGGCTGGAAGTATGATCGGTAACCACGGAATTTCACTTTTAACGGATGCCTGGGCGAAAGGCTTCAGGACTTTTGATCCTCAAAAAGCATTAAAAGCTTACTATCACGAAACAACAAATAAAGGCCCGCAAGGTCCTTCAAACGGAAGACACGGCTGGAAAGAATATTTTACATTAGGCTATGTTCCGTATCCTGAATATGGCGAGGCTACGGCTAAAACATTAGAATATGCGTACGATGATTTTTGCGGATATGAACTGGCAAGAATGACCAACAATCAGTTTTATCAGGATGTATTTTCGAGACAAATGTACAATTACAAAAATGTGTACAATGCCAAAGATGGTTTCATGGAAGGCAAAAATATAAACGGCAAATGGAAACAAAATTTTGATCCATACGAATGGGGAGGCCCTTTTACCGAAGGTAATGCATGGCACTATTTATGGTCGGTTTTTCAGGATCCGCAAGGTCTGATTAATTTAACAGGAGGCGATGATAATTTTACTAAGAAATTAGACGCTGTTTTTACCAGTCCAAATACAGTGAATGTAGGAACCTACGGTGGTAAAATTCACGAAATGACCGAAATGGAAGTTGACAACATGGGCCAATATGCACACGGAAACCAGCCTATTCAGCACATGATTTATATGTATAATTATGCAGGGCAACCCTGGAAAGCACAATTTCATGTACGTGACGTTATGGAAAAATTATACAATTCGACAGAAAATGGTTATCCTGGTGATGAAGATCAGGGACAAACTTCTTCCTGGTATGTGTTAAGCGCACTTGGATTTTACAGTGTTTGCCCAGGAACTGATCAGTATGTTTTAGGGAGCCCTGTTTTTGCAAAAACAACGATCAATTTAGAGAATGGTAAAAAGTTTGTCATCGAAGCTAAAAACAATAATAAAGACAATGTGTATATCCACTCGGCAACCTTAAACGGTAAGGAGTACACACAAAACTTTTTAACCTACGGCGATTTGACAAAAGGAGGAACATTCAAACTGGAGATGAAAAACACGCCTAACAAAACCAGAGGAACTAAAGACACGGATCGTCCTTTTTCTTTAACAAAAAAATAAAAAAAGACTAATTATAAAGATTTCCGAAACGCCTTTATCATAATGTTTAAGAAAAGTAGCAGTTTTACAGTAAAACATCTTTTTTGGTGTTTGTTTTTATCGGGATTTGTCCATGCACAAAGTCCCGGTAAGTTCGTAAATGTATTTTTAGGAACTTCCGGCGACCATGGACAATTATCTCCTGCTGCTTCTTACCCTTTTCGGATGATGAGTATTGGTCCTCAAACCTATCCGGGAACTCATACAGGTTATGAATATTATGCCAAAGAATTTATTGGTTTTACACATAACAGGATGGAGGGTGCAGGTTGTCAGGGTGATGGTGGAAATCTTTTAATTACTCCTTTTCAGGGAAATTGGGATTCCAGTCAAAAGCTGATTAAAAAAAGCCAAAAAGGAAGCCCTGGATATTACGCAGTTTCTTTTGAAAACGGAATCAATGCCGAATTTACAGTGAATAAAAATCTCGGCATGCATCATTACACTTTCAAAGGCGATAATAACGGAATCTATGTCGATTTAAGTTATGCTTTTGTTGGGCGGTTTGTAGATGAAAAACATGAAATTATTGCCAATAATCTCGAAGGTTTCATTCAGTCCGGAACCACTTGTAGCCGCGGGACGTATAAGATTTTTTATGCACTGGAAGCCAATGTGCCTTTGGTCTGGGAAAAAATAGGAACACATCAATATCTGGCTAAATTTCCAAAAGGAGTTAAAGATATTGAGTTGCGGGTTGCATTTTCATCCATTGATACAGCACATGCAAAACAATCTATTTTGGGAGCTTCTTTTTTAGATTTAAAGAAAAACACAGCTGAGGTTTGGGATGAAAAATTATCTCAAATTAAAATTGAAGGAGATACCGAAAGAAAGAAACTTTTTTACTCGTTATTGTACCGTACGCTGCAGTCACCATTTGTAATTTCTGAAGAAGATAAAACCTATAGGTCAATTGACGGAACACTTAACAAATCCGAAAATGTTTTTTACAACGGATGGGCAGTTTGGGATAATTATAAAACGCAGCTTCCTTTGTTGTCATTGGCGTATCCAAAGGAATATAAAGACATCGCCTGGTCATTAGCCGATTTGTATCGCCATGGCAAACAGGATTTTTCGACTCAGAACGAGCCTTCGCAAACGGTTAGAACAGAGCATGCTGTAGTCGTTTTGCTGGATGCTTTCAGAAAAGGATATGATGTTCCGTTAAAAGGTATTCTGGATTCTTTAGTCGCAGAAAACGCAAAATTAGATTTTTCTACGCCAGATAAAGCACTTGAATCCTCTTATGACAATTGGGCATTAAGCCAAATTTACAAAGAAACAGGAAATACTGAAAAAGCTGATTTTTACACCAATAAAGCTTTAGATTATAAAAAATACTGGAAGAAGGATTTTGAAGACCTCACCCAAAAAGATGTAGATCAGATGTCGGCCAGAAAAATGTATCAGGGAACAATCTGGCAGTACAGATGGCTGGTTCCTTATGATGTAAAAGGATTAAAAGAACTTTGTGGCAGTGAAGAAAAATTTATAAATCAGTTAGATGAGTTTTTCAATAAGGATTATTACAATCATGCAAACGAAACTGATATTCAGGCCCCAGGATTGTATTTTGCTACAAAAGAAGCTTTCAAAAGTGAAGCTTTAATGCGCAAAATTGCCATTGATACCGTAACGCAGTTTTATTTTAATGATAACAGCCGTGGCATTGATCCGTACGTAGGCCGAATCTATCAGAACAATCCAAAAGCATTTTTGCGAACAATGGATGATGATGCTGGGGCTATGTCGTCCTGGTTTGTTATGGCGGCATCAGGAATTACACCAGCGTGCGTGGGGTGGCCGGTTTATTACCTTCATGTGCCGTTGTTTCAAAACGTGATAATCAACGAAAAGAGCAATCATCCTCTAAAAATAACCGTTGAAAATTTCACTGAAAAAGCAATTTATCTGAACGGAATTTCCTTAAACGGAAAAAAATTAAACAGAAACTGGATTACTCAGGACGAAATTAGGAAAGGTGGTGAACTGAAAATTAAAGCTTCGGAAAAACCACTGATAAATGCAAATTATGAAGGATGGGAAACTTCAATTAAAGAACAATAACGCAACCAATATTAAATATAAATAATTTAGAAAATGTCGATAATAATAGGAATAGATATAGGAGGCAGTCATATTAGTAGTGCAGCCGTGAACAAGGAAACCCTTGAAATAATTGACGGAACTTGGTTTAGAGGCGCAGTGGACAGCAAAGCTTCTAAAGAAATAATCCTGAAAAAATGGGCTGAAATTATCAATCAGACTCTTAATGAAGTTACGATGGATGACACCATTGGAATTGCTTTTTCAATGCCAGGGCCGTTTGAATACGAAACAGGAACTGCAATGTTCGAAGGAAATGATAAATACGAATCGTTATATAATGTAAATATTCCGGAAGATTTAATAAGATATTTAGATAACAAGAACGTAACTTTTAGGTTTTTAAATGATGCGACTTCATTTGGAATAGGAAGTGCTTTAGGACAGAAAGACGGCGGAGCAAATAAAAAAGTAATTGCCATAACCTTAGGAACCGGTTTTGGAGCCTCATTTTTAAATGATGTTATTCCGGTCGTAAATGGTGCAGGTGTGCCTGAAAACGGCTGTCTTTGGGATAAAACTTTTCAGGACAGCATAGCCGATGCTTATTTTTCGACGAGATGGTTTTTACAGAAATACGAACAATACAGCGGACAAAAAAGTAAGGATGGCGTTAAGGAAATTGCCAGTTTAAAAAATGAATATTCTGCTCAGATTTTTGATGAATTTGCACAGAACCTAAGTGATTTTTTATTGCCATATATACACAGTTTCAAAGCAGATTCGTTAGTACTGGGAGGAAATATTGCAAAATGTCACGATTTGTTTTTACCGCAAGTACTTCAAAAATGGGAAGCAGCCGGAACGACCATTTCGGTTACGATTTTAGACAATACCGAAGAGTCCAGTATTGTAGGCTCAAGTTATATGTTTAACGAAGTTTTTTGGGAAAGAATAAAAGAAGAACTTCCTAATTTTTAATGAAATTAAGGAAAATATACAATCATAAAAATCATAAAAATGAATATTAATAACATTGATAATTTAGAAAAACCAGCTGTATTCGAAGAAATTGCCAAATTTCTTGCAGCTGAAAATTTTACAGTAGCGTCACAAGATCAATCCAGACCATGGGGAGGTTTTTTTGTGTTGGATGAAAGTCAGGCAGCTGCATTTGCCGCTAAATTTTTTCCACATCTCAATATGTCGGATATCCAGATTACAAACAAATTAAGTCCAAAAATATTAATTGTTGCACCTAATAAACGATTATCATGGCAATATCATTTTCGAAGAGCCGAAATCTGGAAAGTTCTGGTAGGACCAGTGGGCGTAAAAATCAGCGACACAGATCAGGAAGGTGAACTCAAAGAATTGGTTGCAGACAGCTTTATACAAATGGATAAAGGGGAGCGTCATCGCCTAATTGGTTTGGATTCATGGGGTATCGTAGCCGAAATTTGGCAGCATACTGATCCTGAAAACCCTTCAGACGAAGATGATATTGTGCGCCTGCAAGACGATTTTGGCAGATAATACACGCTTTAGCAGTTGTAAAAATACTATTGGTCGTTGCGTTTTTATTATTAAACTCCTACCATTACTTTTATTATATTTGATGCAGTTATATGCTCAATGTTTTTTTAGTCAAAATAAAAAGCATTGAGCAAAACAATCTAATATATTTTATAAGCTTTACGAATGAAGAAAAAAACAGTATCTATAAAAACCATTGCAGCAAATCTTAACATTTCAGTTACCACTGTTTCTTTTGTTTTAAACGGAAAAGCGAAAGAAAAACATATTTCTAAAGAGTTAACGCAAAAGGTGCTGGATTATGCCAAAGCCGTAAACTACAAACCCAACCAGATTGCACAAAGTCTTAGAACTGGAAAATCAAAAATTTTGGTTTTTATGGTCGAAGACATATCAAATAGTTTCTTCTCTAAACTAGCCCGTATCATCGAGGATATCGCTTATGATAAAGGCTATAAAGTGATTTTTTGCAGCAACGAAAACGACGACGAAAAATCCATAGACTTGATCAGTTTGTTTAAGAATCGTCAGGTCGATGGTTTTATTATTGTTCCGTCTCCGGGAATAAAAAGCACTATCGAAGAACTAATCGAGGAGAATATTCCGGTCGTACTTTTAGATAGATATTTTGCCGGATTAGATTGCAATAGTGTTGTAATCGATAATGAGGAGGCTACTTTTAATGCAACGACACATCTGATACAAAATCAATTTAAAAACATCGGTTTCATCACCACCGATTCTGATCAGACTCAAATGAAGGATCGTTTATTAGGGTATGAAAAAGCCATAATAAACAATGGTTTGAAACCTCAAATACTTAAGATTCCTTATAACGAAACCAGCGATGGAAAAGCAAAAACATTCATCAAAAATTTTATGGTGGAAGCCAAAGATTTAGATGCGGTATTTTTTGCTACCAACTATCTTACCCAAACAGGACTGGAATTTTTTAAAGAAACCGATCCTCAATTAATTCAGGATTTAGGTATTATCACTTTCGATGATAACGAACTTTTTAAAATCTATAGCCCCACCATTACTGCGGTATCTCAGCCATTAGTCGAAATTAGTAATGAACTGATGAAACTCTTATTACCACTCTTAAAACGCAAAGACATCAAGGAAGAACCTACTAAAAACATCTTGCTTCAGGCCGAATTAAAAATCAGAGAATCATCGGGTTCAAAAGTTTAGTAGGATTTAAAATAACAATTTTTTTAAATTCCAAATTCCAATTTTCAACTAGTA
Source organism: Flavobacterium hydrocarbonoxydans (assembly GCF_009789235.1). GTDB lineage: Bacteria > Bacteroidota > Bacteroidia > Flavobacteriales > Flavobacteriaceae > Flavobacterium > Flavobacterium hydrocarbonoxydans. The sequence continues at coordinate 196,518 of NZ_WSTB01000010.1, forward strand.
TAGTATAAATTTAGTTGTAAATCTGCCGGATCTGCATGCTAAAAAATATCAAAACATAGAAAAGGTTCAGGAGCTGTTTCCTGCTATCCGTTACAATCTTTTGTGCCGAACCCCGGCACAAAAGGATTTCCACTTCTATCAGGGCTAGGGCAGTCATTTTCATAAGAAAGTAATCGAAGCCAAACTTTCAGATTTCTAAAAATGCTCCTGCATCCAGTCTAATTTTAATTTTATAATTTACAAGAATCTTTGTCAATTCATCATTACAACAATCTTTATATTATAATAATCCCTTTTTATTAACCCTAAAATTATGTATATCTAAAAATAAATGTTGGTTTTCCTAAAACGGTTTAGTAAGTTTGTTTATTAATTGAAATCCAAAACAAACCACGATGAAAAAAATCCTATTGTATTTTTTTATACTTTTTTGTTCCAAAACAATTGCACAAAGCACTACAACTGCTGAAGCAAAAAGCAATAATCCTGTTTTTAAAGGCTGGTATGCTGATCCTGAAGGAATAATTTTCGATAAAACCTACTGGATATATCCCACCTTTTCTGCTCCTTATGAAGATCAGGTTTTTCTGGATGCTTTTTCTTCTCCAGACCTGACACACTGGACAAAACATTCCCGAATTTTAGATACTACAGCCGTAAAATGGGCCAAAAAGGCTATATGGGCACCTTCTATCATTAAAAATAAAAACAAATACTTCCTGTTTTTTGGTGCCAACGACATTCAGAGCGATAATGAAATTGGCGGAATTGGTATTGCCGTAGCTTCAAAACCTGAAGGACCTTACAAAGACTATCTGGGAAAACCGCTTGTTGATAAATTTTATAACGGAGCCCAGCCAATAGACCAGTTTGTTTTTAGAGACAAAGACGGTCAGTGTTACTTAATTTACGGAGGCTGGAGACATTGCAACATAGCGAAGCTAAAAGCTGATTTTACCGGTTTTGTTCCATTTAAGGACAAAACAGTTTTCAAAGAAATTACTCCTGAAAATTATGTCGAAGGTCCATTTATGTTTATCCGAAACAATAAATATTACTTCATGTGGTCAGAAGGCGGCTGGACAGGACCGGACTATTGTGTAGCCTACGCTATAGCCGATTCTCCAATGGGGCCTTTTAAAAGAATTGGTAAAATATTAGAACAGGATTCTCAGGTTGCCAGAGGAGCTGGACATCATTCGGTTATTAAAGCTCCGGATTCGGATAAATATTATATTGTTTACCATCGCAGACCACTTACAGAAACGGACGGAAATTCAAGAGAAACCTGTATCGAAGAAATGTTTTTTGATGAAAATGGCTTTATTAAGCCAGTCAAAATCACACACGAGGGAGTGAATTCAAATCCTCTCAAATAATTATTAATCTGTACAAACATTGAGATGAATAATAATTTAATTTTATAATCCTTGATGTTTTTCCGAGCTTTACTTTATTAAAGAAAATGATCAAAACTTATAGTATTCAGAATTTTAATGTTATTTTTTTATTGAAACTAAAAAAAAATTAAATATTATTTTTGGTATTACTAAAACGTTTTAGTATGTTTGCTTTTCTATTTATAATTAAATTGAAGTTACTTTACTAATTCAAAAAACAAACTAATTTATTGTTAATTTTAAAAGTCTTTTAAATGAGTTATAAGAGATTTTAAATATTAAGAAAACAGTCTAATTTATTATGAAAAAAATCATTATTAATTCTATTGCATTCTTTTTTGCCATTCACTGTGTATCGGCGCAGGAAGGTGTAATAAACAATGTTGAAAATCCTGTTGACTGGGTTAATCCTTTGATCGGTACAGATTCTAATCATAATCTTTCTAACGGTAATACATATCCGGCAATTGCAATGCCTTGGGCAATGAATTTCTGGACGCCGCAAACAGGTAAAATGGGCGACGGATGGGCATATACCTATGACGCAACCAAAATAAAAGGATTCAAACAAACGCATCAGCCATCGCCCTGGATGAATGATTACGGTCAGTTTTCGATTATGCCGGTTACGGGTAAACTACGTTTTAAAGAAGAAGAAAGAGAAAGCTGGTTTTCGCACAAAGCCGAAACGGTTACGCCTTATTACTACAGCGTATATCTTGCAGATCATGATGTAACTACAGAAATTGCACCTACTGAAAGAGCGGCAAGGTTTAGATTTACTTTTCCGGAAACCAATGAGGCTTATATCGTAATCGATGCTTTTGATAAAGGTTCGTATGTAAAGATAATTCCAAATGAGAATAAAATTATAGGATATACAACCAAAAATAGCGGTGGAGTTCCTTTGAATTTCAAGAATTATTTTGTGATTATTTTTGATAAAAAATTTACAGTAAACAAAACTTTTGATGGTGATGCTGTAACCAATGCGCTAACCGATGCTTTAGAAAAACAAGCTAATCATGCTGGTGCTGTTATTGGTTTTAAAACTGCAAAAGGAGAAAAAGTAAATGCAAAAGTAGCTTCATCATTTATTAGTTATGAACAGGCTGAAAGAAACCTGGAGGAAATTGGCAAAAACGATTTTGATGAACTAAAAGAAAAAGGAAAAACTGTATGGAATACAGAGTTAAGCCGAATCAAAGTAGGAGGAGGAACAGCTGAACAATTCACTACTTTTTATTCAAGTCTGTACCGTTCACTTCTTTTTCCAAGAAAGTTTTATGAGTATGATGCTAAAGGAAATGTAGTACACTACAGTCCGTATAACGGAAAAGTATTGTCTGGTTATATGTTTACAGATACTGGTTTCTGGGATACTTTTAGAGCCTTATATCCTTTCCTGAACTTAATGTATCCTGAACTCAATCAGCAAATGCAGGAAGGTTTATCCAATGCTTATAACGAAAGCGGCTGGCTGCCAGAGTGGGCAAGCCCAGGTTTACGTGATATTATGGTAGGAAACAACTCGGCATCTATTGTAGCTGAAGCGTATCTAAAAAGCGAAACCAAAAACAATCCGGATATCGAAAACCTTTACAAAGCCGTAATTCACGGAGCCAATAATGCAGGACCGTTAAGAGCTGTAGGGCGCTTGGGTGTCGATTATTACAATACTTTAGGATATGTTCCGTATGATGCTGGTATCAACGAAAATGCGGCAAGAACATTAGAGTACGCTTATGACGATTTTGCTATTTATAAGTTGGGTGTTGCTTTAAACAAGCCTAAAGCTGAAACAGATATCTATAAAAAACGTAGTTTAAACTATAAAAACCTATTCGATCCTCAGAATAATCTAATGAGAGGGAAAAATTTAGATGGTAAATTCCAGGCACCTTTTAGCCCTTTCAAATGGGGAGATGCGTTTACAGAAGGAAACAGCTGGCATTATTCCTGGTCTGTTTTTCATGACATGCAAGGGTTAATCGATCTTATGGGTGGTAAAAAAGATTTTGTTGATCAATTAGATAAAGTGTTTTCATTAGCTCCTGTTTTTGACGAAAGTTATTACGGTGGTGTAATTCACGAGATCAGAGAGATGCAAATTGCTAATATGGGGCAATATGCACACGGAAACCAGCCTATTCAGCACATGACGTATCTGTATAATTATGCCGGAGAACCTTGGAAAACTCAATATTGGGTAAGAGAAACCATGAACAGAATGTACAATTCTTCGCCTGATGGTTATTGTGGAGATGAGGATAACGGACAAACATCGGCCTGGTATGTGTTCTCGGCAATGGGCTTTTATCCCGTAACTCCTGCAAGCGATCAGTATGTTATTGGGGCTCCATTATTCAAAAACATTACACTGAAACTGCAAAACGGAAAGGAAGTATTCATCAATGCTCCTGAGAACAGCGCGCAGAATAGGTATATCCAAAGTATGAAATACAACGGAGAGACCGACACTAAAAACTGGTTAAGCCATTCAGAATTACTTAAAGGCGCTACTATAGATTTTGAAATGGGTGCAGATCCTAATAAAAGAAGAGGTACATCCAAAAAAGATTTTCCTTATTCACTTTCTAACGAATAATACATAATTACCTAATTATAAAAGTTAGTTCATTATTATCATAAAGAAGCCGTCCCGAATAGTATATCAGGACGGCTTCTTTTTATATAAGGTTTTGTGAGCTGTAACTTAAAACTTGTACGTTACACCAAGTCTTACGTTTATGGGCTGTTCTGTTTGCCAGTAATAGGCACCCTTTTCTCCAATCCATTGATAGAAGGAACCACTGTAAAGATATTCATTAAGAATATTAAATACATTAGCAGTGAACTTCAGTTTATTAGTTTCGTATGATAATCCACCATCTAGTTTAAAATAGTTAGGTAGTTTTTCAAGTCCCGGACTCCAGGTATCGGTTTGGCGTCCTGCAAGATAAGTACCTCCAATAGAAGCGCCTAACCCTTTTAGCTTTCCGTTTACAAGGGTGTAATTCAGCCATGCGTTGGCTGTATGTTTGGCATATCCCGGAACTATATCTCCTACATTAATACCTAAACCGGGTGCAACACTGGTTACAACAGATTCTGTAAAAGCATAATTGGCAATAAGATTAAGACCGTCAAATATTTTTCCTCTTAGGTCAAATTCTACTCCTTCAGCTCTTTTTTCTCCCAAAACTATTTTATATTGATCTGTTGGTCCATTAGTAGGATCAGCTGTAAGTTCGTTTTCTTTTACAATACGATACGCTGCTACACTGGTACTCCATGATCCGTCAAACCAGTCTTTTTTAATACCTACTTCAAAATTATTACCAGTAAGCGGTTTAATCTCACCATCTCCTCTCATGATTCCTGACTGTGGCGAGAAAGCCTGATCGTATAAACCATAAACTGCTGTATTATCTGTTATCGAAACACTTACCCCCACACGTGGCGTAATATGGCTGTCTTCCTGAGTTTCACCCCAGCTTGTCTGACTTATCCAGGTATATCTTGCCGCAAGAGTCAGTCTTATTTTATTATCTAAAAAACCAAGCTCATCCTGAACATAACCAGCCGCAAATTTAGATGTCATCACTCCCGCTACTGATCTTTCTTTAAGAGGAGTATCACGATCAAAATTGGGCAGACCATTAGCAGGCGGTCCATAGTCTGGATTATTGATATTAAAAGGATCCTCTACAGTATCAAGATCATGCGATTGCATCCAGTCGGCCATGTATTCTTTGTTTGCCATATCTACACCACCCAGTACTTTATGGGTTATCGGACCCGTTTCAAATTTTCCGTTTACAAATACCTGACCTAAAAACATATCACTTTCAGCATCCCAGATACCTACATTTCTTATAATTTCTCCCAATTGCAAATCAGCAGTAGGGGCTATATTACTTGGCCATGAGCTGTATCCTTCCTGCAAATATTTAAAATAAGAGGTTTGTGCGGTAAGTTTCCATTTATCATCAAAGTTATGCTCAAACATCAGGTACCCACTATGGTCGTTCATTTTAGTATCTGGCAATCCTGGCTGTGTCATCGTAAAATCTACAGGAGTTGTAGCATAACCACCACCATCAGCACCAAATATATAATACGATCCTACCTCGGTCATATTAGCATGCTGATAATTATATTCCAAAGTTACTTTGGTTTTATCATCTATCTGATACGAAAGAACAGGAGCAAAGACATAACGGTCATTGTGTTCAAAAGAACGGTGCGAACCTTTCTTTTGTATAGCACCATTTACGCGGTATAAAAACTTACCTTCCTTATCAAACTTTCCATCAAGGTCAATACTGGCTCTGTAAAAGTCATAACTTCCGCCCATTACCGTAGCTTCACCTTTGGTAATTCCTGTTGGTTTTTTGGTCACCACATTATAAAGTCCGCTTGGGTCACCGCTGGATAACATAAAACCTGCCGGACCTTTTACAAACTCAATATGATCTACAAAACTCATATCTTCTGTAAGCGGGCCCCAGAAAGAAGATACCACATTAAATCCATTACGGAAAGCCTGTATCTGCGAACCACGCATGGTAATATTCGTGTACATATCGCCCCAGTGCTCTAAACGAACTGCACCACTTACATTACGAATCACCCCATCACTCATGCTAATGATCTGTTGGTCTTTCAGCGTTTGCGCGCTTACGATCTGAATGTTCTGCGGAATCTCAAGTACGGGAGTGTTCAAACGTAAAGATAGCGATGGCTTATCCTGCTTGTATTTGTTTTTGGTAATCACTACCTCGTCAAGTTCTTCCTGACTCTCAGATAGCTGGAAGTTTTTGGTTACTGTTTGGTTGGCCACAACTGTAATACTTTCAGATACCGGCGTAATACCTACACCGTTTATGCGTAGTGTATAAACACCCGCTTTTACATTCTTGATTTCGTATTGTCCGTTTGCATTGGTAACGGCTGTATATTTTGTACCCTTAAGCGCTACTGCAATATTTTCAGCAGGGGTATCGCCACTCAAGGCGACTGTACCAGCTACTTTCCCTAGTTCCTGACTCATCATAAATGCAGAGCTCAGGAGCATTAGGCAAAATAAAACTTTCTTAATAATAGTCAAATTCATTTTGGTTTGGTTTTAAAATTCGAAGCAAAAGTATAACCTAATACCTTACGAAGCAAATTATTCTTAATTATTCTAAATAAGAATAATGAACGGTAGTTTTGATTCCAAGAGAGGGAGTTGCTGCTATTGTTTTGGAGATCAAAATCCTTTTTGAAAGATATTCCATTGAAAATGAAAGGCCTATTTTAGAAATGAATAGGGAAAAAGTAGCTAAGTAAAAGGTTAAAACGTTTCCTGTTTTAGCTATTCGAAATGATTTTCAGCTACATCAGGTAGTTTTTGTTTTGAAGGGAATACTTTTTTTGTTGCCAATGTAAAGCATTCCTTTAAGGAAATAAAAAAAGGAAGTATCAGAATCTCAAACGTAAGTACAGCAAGGATTTGTAGAACTAGTTCTACTTTTCGATTGTATGAAAATAACTATATTCCGGTATTGACAGGCATTGATTTATTTAGCAGTTTTACACAAGAGAAATTTTAATCAAAAAGATCTCCTGAAGACAGAAGCTGATGATAGTAAAGAAATTAATTTAAAAGAAATTAGAATGGCATTGAAAAATTTAAGTCCGGCACATTATACGCCAACAGAAAGATCGTCAGCCTTATTAGGCCTAACCGCAGTAGAAACCGCTCTTGCAGCAAAATTTAAAAGTCTTTCGACAGAAGACCGAATAAAATACGGAAGTGTACACGAGCAAAACAAGCTTTTTATAAACAAAGTAAAAGACCTAAGAAATAGTCAGCCAGCTTTATCCTGTTCGGATATTGACTGGACAGAGTTTCTAAATGATCTCGATTCGAGAGAGTTCCTGCAAAACTTTATTATGCGCTTAGAGACCCTGGCACAAAACTTAAAGAACAATAAAATTCTGCATGATTATGATAACTTTCGTGCTGCTTTAGTTGATTATGACTATTCAAAGTTTAAAGCCAATTCTAACATTTCAGGTTATGAATCTAAAGTAAATGAACTGGGGCAGTTTTTTGGAAGAACGGTTACCCAAAAAGAAAAAAAAGAAAACGATACTCCCACATAATGTAGTTACACCCAGCTTACGAAGCCTTTCGAATGTTTTATTTCGAAAGGCTTTTTTTTGTGCCTGTTGGCAACATCATGATTTTAATAAAATAAGGCTTCAGGGCGGTTCTAAACCTCTCCAGACTGGTTCTAAACCTCTCTGCCCCGGTCTGTAACCCCTCCGGATAGGTCTGTAACCCCGCTGGATAGGTTGCAGACCTCTCTGGATAGGTCTCAAACCCCGTCAGATAGGTTCGAAACTCCGCTAACCCGGTTCTAAGGTCCGTCCGACAGGTTCCGAACCCCGCTGGATAGGTTCCAGACCGGGTTGGTATAGGTTCGGGACCTATCCAGATAGGTTCCGGACCGGGTCAGTATAGGTTCGAGACCTATCCAGATAGGTTCCAGACCAGGTCTTACCCGGTCTGGAACCTGTCGAACGGACCTTAGAACCTATCCAGCGGGGTTCGAAACCTATCCAGATAGGTTCAGGACCGGGTTGATGAGGTTGTAAACCAGTGGATTGGGGTTTTGAGATGCAAAAAAGAGATTCGCAACCTCTATGTTGAGGTTTGGAATCTCATATATTGACCAGGTACGGGAACTTTTGGTAGTAATTAAATGTTTTTTTTGTAAAATAAATTCACAAGAAGTTTTAATGAATGAAAAAGAGAATGTGCTAACGGAACGTTATAAAGTTCAGGATAAGATTTTGATGAAATAGGAAAGAAGCATGAATCTTTGGTTTATTAATTTCTAAGGTGTAAATCATGGAAATGTATAGGAATTAGCTAAAATTGAAAGGCATCAGAAAATGTTAGAAGATGGTACATCAATAGAAGATTAACAGCAACAAGCTATCATCACCCACCAATCATCACATTAAAAGCGCCCAGCATAATACTGCCTCCATGAGCAGTAGTATCTCCCACTCGGGCGGCAGGAAGGCCTCCAATCCTAACAGTAGATGATCCTTGTACAATAGTATCAGGCGGGCCTACACATACGAGCATATCACCAACTCTGGCAGCAGGCAAACCACCAATTAAAACAGTAGGTTCTCCTGGGCCAGTGATAGGACCACCCACATGAGGAATAGGGGGTACACCAGGTGTTTGCATAGGACACTGATGAAAATCTGTTAATCTTGCTGCTGGTGGCATATTAGTTAATCATTACCATTGCGCCTCTCAGCAGTAATTCCGATCCTCCACTTACTTGAGCCACTAGTCTGCCTTGTGCGCTGTATTGCATATCTGCTGTATGTTTAATATTCATTCCGTTTTCTTCTATATCACCGCCGCGAGACTCAATCGTCACGCCTTCGTTGCCTTTAATATTTACTTTTTGATCTGCTGCAATAGTAATGTTTCTAGGGCTCTTCAAATCAATTCCGTCTGTTGACATTACAATGCTGTTTTGGTTTTCATCTTTTATAATAATCCTTTTATCTCTATCACTAATAATAATCGTGTTTTGCTGAGGCGTTGCTACGGTCCAGATTTTATTTTGATCATCAAAAACAATCGAGATACCGGATTTAGATACAATAGCTTTGGTACTGTTTTGCTCATTAGGTGCTAATCCTGCAGCAGGTTTTATTTTAGAACCGCTATAGAGGCTGCCTAGTATTACGGGATAGCGTGGGTCTTCATTTATAAAACCAATAATCACCTCGTCGCCTACTTCGGGCAGGAAAAAAACTCCGGCTCCGCTCGTGGCATAAAGGTTAGAAAGCCGTGCCCAGATACCGGCACCAGTGCTGTCTATTAAAGGGACATCGACCAGAATACGGTATTGCGAATCAGGATCTTCATAGGTTTGTTTTACAGTTCCGTTTACCAGACCTCTCGCACCCGGAAGCAATCCGGAAGCAGGTGGCGACATCACATCAGTCTGTTCTGTAAACCATTGTGGCGAGAACCCAAGACTAACTTCAGAAATCCAGTTTCCATCACTAATATCATGTACCACACCACTCATAAAATGATCACCATTAAACCGGTCACCAAGACCTTGCATCGTGATATATTGTCCCGGTTCTATTATAGAAGTACCCTGAAATTTAGCTTCGCCCTGTATCTTTGCCAGTTCACTTTTTAGGATCTGGGCTTTCGACCAGTTGTTTAAATCAGCAGTTGCTAAAGGTGCCGATGTTTGTAACGGAAAGGAGGAGAGGCCTATAACTTCGGATAGTTTCTTTGAAGATAGATTACCTGCTCCCGCTATATTTGGAGATGCTGTGCCAGTATTTACAGACTGGTTTTTATAATCCCAGGCACTCGCTTGTACGTTTCCTAATTGGGTGGTCGCATTTAGGGTTGCATTAAATTCTAATAAATTATCTCCGTAACCTACTGTCAGTACCGATGCTGTATCGTAATCGGGCGGTCTTACGGTAATCTTGCCGTTGATAACGGTAACGACTAGTCCGTTTGCTTCGGCCAAAGCCAAAATATAATCCCAGTCGGTTACATAATATTGTACCTGTTCGGGCCATTGGGTGGTGGTTGGGGTAATCTCTGTTTTAATTCCGGAATACGAAGCAATAATCGAAGCGATGATATCACTGTCTTTCTGGTTGGTATAAATATGACTCTTTCGGCCTACTATCATTTGTACGGCAGTATCCCTGCATTCAATTTCTAAAGCAGATCCTACTAATGAATCTATGCGAATGGACTGGCTGGTAATAATCCCTTCAAAAATAATTTTGTTATGGCCATCATAACCTGCTGCAATACGAATCAATCCACCCGGTACAAAAGTAGCTGAGGAACTGGCATCAAAAGTACCTGTATTGGCTTCTCCATCCAGGATAATAAGTTTAGCGGAAGGAATCCGGTTGACTCTTTTTTCTACATGAATGGAATACACGTTTAGTATATCCGGAATGGATTCTCCGTTAATTTGGATATCAAAGGTTGCTATTCCTCCACTAGCTATTGGGGCAAATGCACTCATGATCAGATGGATTAAAAGGTATTGATTTTATCGGAAAGCAAATCTTAATTTGACTCCGTACGAAAGCAAGATAGGATCATCAGCATAAGCCGAATCAAGAATACTGTTGTATTGTAGCTGAACAGGTACTGCAGTATTAGTGTACTGTACTATATTTTTAGTATTGCTTTTATCATAAACAGTATTTAAGCCGTAATCCAGATACAACCCTATATAAAGAGAATGTTTCTTGTTTAGAATTTGTTTGATACCAGTTTCGAAAGTAGCAGAATAAGATACTTCTGTATCAAGATCCTGTTTGCCAGTGTTGATAGCATCAAAGGTTCCGAATCCCGCAAAAGCAGGTTCATACAATACAACATTATACTGCGGATAATAGCCGCTAGTCGTAACATCATCCATAGTAGTTTCGGAACATCCGCTCACAGCAAATCCTATTTTTGCACCCGCTGCCAGATACAGTCTTGTAGTTCCTAAAGTTTCATATTGAATGTTGACCGGGATGTTGATATAGCCTAATTTTTGTTTTTCACTTACATGATCGGCAGCATACCGAAACTGAAATGATTCGTCTTCGATATCGGTAGTGGTATAACGCCCATTAAGAGAAAGAAATCTCGCCGAAGATTGATACGATTGATATTCGGCTCCTATTCCCAAACTGATATTTTGGTTTAGATAATAAGCGAAACGAAGACCCGCATTAAAACCATTTCCCGGAACCAATTCTCCACTACGGGTGCCATAGTCCAGATAAGATGCACCGCCTCCCAACGCAGCCGAAATTTCATATTTCTTTTCCTGAGCATGAGTCGTTATAGCGACACCCAAAATAGCAGTAATTAGAAACAGGGATGTTATATAATATTTTTTCATCTTTAATGTATTTAATACCTGTACTGCCAAAGACAGTACAGGTAGTTATTATTTATTAACAATTACTTTAAGTGATTTTTTTATGTTAGCTGTCTGAAGCAACACCAGATAAGTACTTCCTTCAGTAGCCTGCGGTAATGCAATCTCTGTTTTTGATGTAGAAGTTTTTAGTGTTTTTATCAGCTTACCTGATAGCGAATAGATGCTTATTTGTAAAGTCTCTAATTCTTCGGCAGGAAAATCAGCTTCTACAGTAATCGTTTGTCCTGGCTGAACAGGGTTAGGATACAGTTTAGCCTCATAAGATGATTTCAATGTCAGTTGTGTATTACATGTTTGTAGTACCTGTCCATCTTTGGTAGTCATTTTTACATAATACTCAGCGGTTGGGTCTAAAGTATCATTCGGATTGTTTCCGGCTGAATAATATTGACCTGTTCCCACTAGCTCATCGTTTTTGAACCACTGATAGCTAACAAACTCATAACCTCCATTGGTTTTCGGATTGTTGTTTACCAATAATACATTATTAAATTTCTTTACGACGATATCAGCAAAATTGAAACGGCTTTCTACCACAACAGAATATGTTTTACTGCTGGTTCCATCTTCAGAAGTAAGTTTGATGTCCTGTGTATAAATTCCCGGTTTAGGAGCGTTGATAGCAAAATTAGGAGCAGGCTCAATCACTACACCGTCTGGTGCTGTAATCGCAACATCGACAGTTTTTACACCACAATCTAATACATAATTGATTTGTTGTGAAGGATTATCAAGCGTTTCATCGCCAATTGTAATTTCGGATATACTCGTATCATTATTTTTGATTACCAAAAGCTGTGAAACACCATCAGCAGGCAAATAAAAATCATCACCATCCTGATGTGCTGTTATCTCTAACTCACCAGATCGCAACAGTGTAATTAACCCACTTGGAGAAATGGACACCGGAGGTAAAGGTGAAGTGTAGGTAAACGTATAATGTATAGGTAAACCTGAGTTACTAAGCGCATTTAATTGTAAGGTACCGCCACTTTGGAAATTAATCGTTGGTAAATTATCAAAAGTGATGAATTGCTCCGCCTTATTTACAACAAGTTGTGCAGTAAGCGTTAACGGAGTACAATGCGGATAACCAGCAGGCGGTGTTACTACAGCAGTAACCGTATAACTGCCTGGGTTAATAGCTCCGTTTGCATGACCTGTTGCAGGTTCGGTAGAATATGCAACATGAGATCCTACAGGAGCATTATCTACTTCAATGGTATGAACATTTCCGTCATAAGTAAAATCACCACCATCAAAAGTTGTCAGATCGGTAGGAGATAAGTACAGTTCCAGTGTTTGTTCTTGTGTTGTACTGTTACCATTACCGTCAACATAATTCCATACAATTACATAAATACCTTCGGTTGTGTATTCTAAAGGATCTGTTGTAGTGGCAGTAACAATTCCGCCACAATTATCTGTAGCTGTAGGTATTGGAATATCTGTTGATAAGATGGCACAATAATTCGTAATAGTAGGCAATACAGCTACATTAGGAACAGGAGGCACAGTAGTTGGACTGATTATAATTGTTATTGATTGGGTAAAAATACAATCATTACTATCGCTTACTATTACATCATAAGTTCCTGCAGCAAGTCCTGTTGCCGTAGCACCAGTTGCTCCCGAAGGGGCCCAAGAATAGGTATAAGGTGCAGTTCCTCCAGTTGCGATTACTGTTGCAGAACCGTTAGTAGCACTACTGCAAGTAACATTTGTTGTAGTTATTACTGCTGATATAGGAGTTGTTTCAGAAATAGTTACGGTCTCTGTTGCAGTACAACCGTTACTATCGGTTACCGTTACGCTATAAGTTCCGGCGGTAAGTCCTGTTGCTGTAGCAGCAGTTCCTCCGGTTGGAGCCCAAGCATACGTATAAGTTTCTGATCCACCTGATGCCGTTACTGTTGCTGTTCCGTTGTTACCAATACAAGTTGCATCTGTGTGAGTAACTGTAGCAGTAAGAAGAAGAGCAGGTTCCGTTATATTGATGATTTGTGTTGCAGTACAACCATTGGTATCTGTTATTGTTACGGTGTAAGTTCCTGCTGATAAACCAGTAGCTGTAGCATCAGTTCCTCCAGTTGGAGACCACGAATACGTATAAATTCCAGTTCCACCAGTTGCAGTTACAGTTGCAGTTCCATCGTTCCCTCCATTACAGCTAATATTGGTTACAATTATTGTTGCCGTTATAGCAGTTGGTTCAGTAATAGTTACGCTTTCAGTAGCAGTACAGCCGTTAGTATCTGTAATTGTTACAGTATAAAGTCCCTGAGCAAGACCTGTTGCAGTTGCATTAGTTCCTCCTGAAGGTGCCCATGAATAAGTATAAGTTCCAGATCCACCTGTTGCTACAACTGTAGCAGTTCCGTTAGCGCTATTGCAAGATACATTTGTATGAGTAGTTGTTGCTGTTATAGCAGCTGGTTCAGTAATAGTAACACTTGCTGTTGCAGTACAACCATTGGCATCTGTTACCGTTACAGTGTAAGTTCCTGCAGACAAACCAGTAGCTGTAGCAGCAGTTCCACCTGAAGGAGACCAGGCATAGGTATAAGCTCCCGATCCGCCAATAGCAGTTACTGTTGCAGTTCCATTAGTTCCTGTATTACAAGAAATAGGAGTCTGAGTTATTGTTGCTGTAATAGCATCTGGTTCAGCGATAGTAGTACTAGCAGTTTCAGTACAACCATTGGCATCTGTTACCGTTACGGTGTAAGTTCCTGCAGACAAACCAGTAGCTGTAGCAGCAGTTCCACCCGAAGGAGACCAGGCATAGGTATAAGTTTCTGATCCGCCAGTTGCTACAACTGTAGCAGTTCCGTCAGCATCTCCATTACAAGAAATAGGAGTGTGAGTTGCAGCTGCAGTAAGTAAAGCCGGTTCTGTTATAGTAGTACTAGCAGTTTCAGTACAACCATTGGCATCTGTTACCGTTACAGTGTAAGTTCCTGCAGATAAACCAGTAGCTGTAGCAGCTGTTCCACCAATAGGAGCCCAAGCATAAGTATAAGTTCCCGATCCGCCAGTTGCAGTTACTGTTGCAGTTCCATTAGTTCCTGCATTACAAGAAATAGGAGTCTGAGTTATTGTTGCTGTTATAGCATCTGGTTCAGCGATAGTAGTACTAGCAGTTTCAGTACAACCATTGGCATCTGTTACCGTTACAGTGTAAGTTCCTGCAAACAAACCAGTAGCTGTAGCAGCTGTTCCTCCAGAAGGTGCCCATGAATACATATAAGTTCCTGTTCCTCCTGTTGGTGTTGCAGTTGCGGTTCCATCATTGGCTCCATTACAGCTAATATCTGTTTTTGATACAGTTGCCGTTATAGCATCTGGTTCGGTAATAGTAGTGGTTTGTGTTCCGATACATCCGTTAGCATCGGTTATGGTTACGGTGTAAGTTCCTGCCGATAAACCAGTAGCTGTAGCAGCTGTTCCACCCGAAGGAGACCAGGCATAGGTATATACTCCTGATCCGCCAATTGCAGTTACTGTTGCAGTTCCATTAGTTCCTGTATTACAAGAAATAGGAGTCTGAGTTATTGTTGCTGTAATAGCATCTGGTTCAGCGATAGTAGTACTAGCAGTTTCAGTACAACCATTGGCATCTGTTACCGTTACAGTGTAAGTTCCTGCAGACAAACCAGTAGCTGTAGCAGCTGTTCCTCCAGAAGGTGCCCAAGAATACGTATAAGCTCCTGTTCCTCCTGTTGGTGTTGCAGTTGCGGTTCCATCATTGGCTCCATTACAGCTAATATCTGTTTTTGATACAGTTGCCGTTATAGCATCTGGTTCAATAATAGTAGTGGTTTGTGTTCCGGTACATCCGTTAGCATCGGTTATGGTTACGGTGTAAGTTCCCGCAGACAAACCAGTAGCTGTAGCAGCAGTTCCACCTGAAGGAGACCAGGCATAGGTATAAGCTCCTGTTCCGCCAATAGCAGTTACTGTTGCAGTTCCATTAGTTCCTGTATTACAAGAAATAGGAGTCTGAGTTATTGTTGCTGTTATAGCATCTGGTTCAGCGATAGTAGTACTAGCAGTTTCAGTACAACCATTGGCATCTGTTACCGTTACAGTGTAAGTTCCGGCAGATAAACCAGTAGCTGTAGCAGCTGTTCCACCAGAAGGTGACCAGGTATAGGTATAAGTTCCTGATCCGCCAGTTGCTACAACTGTAGCAGTTCCGTCAGCATCTCCATTACAAGAAATAGGAGTGTGAGTTGAAGCTGCAGTAAGTAAAGCCGGTTCTGTTATAGTAGTACTAGCAGTTTCAGTACAACCATTGGCATCTGTTACCGTTACGGTGTAAGTTCCTGCCGATAAACCAGTAGCTGTATCAGCAGTTCCTCCAGAAGGAGACCAGGCATAGGTATAAGCTCCTGTTCCTCCTGTTGGTGTTGCAGTTGCGGTTCCATCATTGGCTCCATTACAGCTAATATCTGTTTTTGATACAGTTGCCGTTATAGCATCTGGTTCAATAATAGTAGTGGTTTGTGTTCCGGTACATCCGTTAGCATCGGTTATGGTTACAGTGTAAGTTCCGGCAGATAAACCAGTAGCTGTAGCAGCTGTTCCTCCAGAAGGTGACCAGGCATAGGTATAAGCTCCTGTTCCGCCCATAGCAGTTACTGTTGCAGTTCCATTAGTTCCTGTATTACAAGAAATAGGAGTCTGAGTAATTGTTGCTGTTATAGCATCTGGTTCAGCGATAGTAGTACTAACAGTTTCAGTACAACCATTGGCATCGGTTATGGTTACGGTGTAAGTTCCTGCAGATAAACCAGTAGCTGTAGCAGCAGTTCCACCAGAAGGTGACCAGGCATAGGTATAAGTTCCTGATCCGCCAGTTGCTACAACTGTAGCAGTTCCGTCAGCATCTCCATTACAAGAAATAGGAGTGTGAGTTGCAGCTGCAGTAAGTAAAGCTGGTTCTGTTATAGTAGTACTAGCAGTTTCAGTACAACCATTGGCATCTGTTACCGTTACAGTGTAAGTTCCGGCAGATAAACCAGTAGCTGTAGCAGCTGTTCCTCCAGAAGGTGCCCATGAATACGTATAAATTCCTGTTCCTCCTGTTGGTGTTGCAGTTGCAGTTCCATCATTGGCTCCATTACAGCTAATATCCGTTTTTGATACAGTTGCCGTTATAGCATCTGGTTCGGTAATAGTAGTGGTTTGTGTTCCGGTACATCCGTTAGCATCGGTTATGGTTACGGTGTAAGTTCCTGCCGATAAACCAGTAGCTGTAGCAGCAGTTCCTCCAGAAGGTGCCCAAGAATACGTATAAGTTCCTGTTCCTCCTGTTGGTGTTGCAGTTGCAGTTCCATCATTGGCTCCATTACAGCTAATATCCGTTTTTGATACAGTTGCCGTTATAGCATCTGGTTCGGTAATAGTAACACTTGCTGTTCCGGTACAACCCATTACATCTGTAATGGTCACGGTATATGTTCCGGCCGTAAGCCCTGAAGCAGTAGGAGCAGTTCCACCAGAAGGGCTCCAAGCGTAGGTATAACCTCCAGTTCCTCCAGTTGCTGTTACAGAGGCTGTTCCATTTGAACCTCCATTACAAGAAAGATTTGTTTGAGAAGTTGTTGCGGTTATAGCGGATGGTTCGGTAATAG
>NZ_WSTB01000011.1 GCF_009789235.1 Flavobacterium hydrocarbonoxydans
TGCAAAACGACCTTAAGGTGGTTATTGCGGCGGGGCTCACCTCTTCCCATCCCGAACAGAGTAGTTAAGCCCGCCTGCGCAGATGGTACTGCAGTTATGTGGGAGAGTATGTCGTCGCCTTTCTTTTGAAAACCCTGTTTCGTAAGAATCAGGGTTTTTTATTCTTAATTTTATTTATAAATATAAGTAAATTTTAAGGTACCTTAGCTCAGATGGTAGAGCAATGGACTGAAAATCCATGTGTCCCTGGTTCGATCCCTGGAGGTACCACATCATGCTCGGATGGTGAAATTGGTAGACACGCTGGACTTAAAATCCAGTGAACAGCAATGTTCGTGCGGGTTCAAGTCCCGCTCTGAGTACTAAAACTTCAATTGGATAAAACCAATTGAAGTTTTTTTTTGCAATAAAATGAAAGGTTTCATCGGATACAAAAAAAATCTTTCGCATCAGTCGTAGATAAAATTATTAAAATTTAGTTTTAGACACAAAAAATACAAATAATTAAAATTTATTTGTATTTTTTGTGTCTTTATTTAAAATGATCGAATATAACACGTGATAAAGTGTTTGAACTGATATGTTATTAAAAAAAAACTAATAGTTGTAATAAATAAATGATTTTGACATGAGAAAAATTATAATGCTTTGTTTTGTTTTTTTAGTTGTTGGAAAAACAATGGCACAGGAAATTCCGTTACTATCTAATATTTCATCCCGAAATAACATTAATTTAAATGGAAAATGGAGTTACATCGTGGATCCACTCGAAAACGGTTATTACGATTATCGTTTAATGCCTTTTAAAACCAACGGATTTTTCGAAAATAAAAAATTCAATACGAAAGAATTGTCCGAATATAATTTTGCAACTTCGGCAACTATGGACATACCTTCTGATTGGAATTCAAAAGATCAGGGATTGTTTTTTTACGAAGGAACAGTTTGGTTTGAAAAAGATTTCCATTACAAAAAGAATTCTCAAACCAAAGGGATTCTCCATTTTGGAGCAGTTAATTATGATGCAAAGATCTATGTAAACGGGAAATTAGCCGGAAGTCATATTGGCGGTTATACGCCTTTTAACTTTGATGTGACTGATTTATTGGTTGATGGAAACAACTTTGTGGTTGTAAAAGTGGATAATAAACGTCATAAAGACAATGTTCCGACAGTTAATATGGATTGGTGGAATTATGGCGGTATCACCAGAGATGTTACATTAGCACAGGTACCAAATACCTATATTCAGGATTATCTGGTTCAGTTAGACAAAAAAGATAAAACAAAAATTGCAGGATGGGTAAAACTGAACACTGAAACCGCAAATCAGTCCATTTCAATAAAAATCCCAGAATTAAAAATCAAAAAAAGCATTACAACCGACAGCAAAGGAATGGCTTATTTTGAGATAAAAACCAATCCTGTATTATGGACACCGGAAAAACCAAAATTATATGATGTTGTAATTGATAAGGCAGATGAAAGTATTGAGGATAAAATTGGCTTTAGAACAATTGAAACAAAAGGGAAAGAAATTCTGTTAAATGGAAAAAAAGTATTTTTAAGGGGAATTAGTATTCATGAGGAAGCGCCTTACCGATCAGGAAGAGCGTGGTCAAAGGAAGATGCTATTACTTTGTTGACCTGGGCAAAAGAATTGGGATGTAATTATGTACGTCTGGCACATTATCCGCATAACGAAAACATGGTTAAAGAAGCTGAAAAGATGGGATTA
The DNA here is from genome assembly GCF_009789235.1 of Flavobacterium hydrocarbonoxydans. Taxonomy (GTDB): domain Bacteria; phylum Bacteroidota; class Bacteroidia; order Flavobacteriales; family Flavobacteriaceae; genus Flavobacterium; species Flavobacterium hydrocarbonoxydans. Next base: position 1,739 of record NZ_WSTB01000011.1, read on the forward strand.
ATGATTTGGTCCGAAGTTCCGGTTTACTGGACCATTTCCTGGACAAATCCTGATACATATGCAAATGCAGAACGCCAATTACATGATATGATTTACAGAGATAAAAATCGTTGCGGCATCGTAATTTGGTCTATTGCCAATGAAACTCCACATGGAGAAGATAGAGATGTATTTTTAACAAAACTGGCTAAATATGCCCGAACGCAGGATAATTCCCGTTTGATAAGTATGGCGATGGAAGTTACCCAAAGTCCTAATAATGTGAATACACTTCATGATAATATGAATGAATATGTGGATATTGTGAGTTTTAATCAGTATTTGGGATGGTACAGAGGAACTAATGAATCCTGTAAGGACATGCAGTGGGTAATTCCGTATAATAAACCTGTAATTATAAGCGAATTTGGAGGTGGAGCTTTACAAGGTCTGCATGGCGATAAAACAGAACGCTGGAACGAAGAATATCAGGAGGAGTTGTATATCCAAAACACACAAATGTTCAACCGTATAGAAGGTTTGGCTGGTGTTTCTCCGTGGATATTAGTCGATTTTAGATCACCAAGAAGACAATTGCCCAACATTCAGGATTTCTTTAACCGCAAGGGTTTGATTTCAAATACAGGAATAAAAAAGAAAGCTTTTTATGTGATGAAGGATTGGTATGCTCAGAAAGAAAAGGAATATAATGATTAGTATGTTTTAGGACAAGGTATGGAAAGATTGTTTAAAAATTGATTTAATAAAAAAAGGGAAGATATCTAAAAATCTTCCCTTTTTCTGTGGAGTCGCCGGGTATTGCGCTAATTACATCAGAATTGGTTGTTAATAATTGATTTTCAGTAAGAAACGATTGTTTTTGCAGGAATTCTTATATTTGTTATTACTAAATTTTTATAACTAAATATAACATTATTGTCAACTAAATTGTCAACTGATGAAATACACTTTTAATCTTAAAGAACCGAAGAGTGATAAAGAAACTTTGATTTTATTTTCATGCTATTTTAAAAATGAGAATAAGAAATTTGTCTTTTCAACAGGTGAGAAAATAATGCCTGAAAATTGGGATTTTGAAAATAGATTCCCTTTTGTAAATGGGAAAAAGAAATCAAAATTTGTTCAAAGTATAAGACTTCAGATGAATCGATACTCTGACTTATTTCTTGAAACAGAAAGCTTGTATAAAAGAATAAATGAACCTTTTACTTCGAAGAATTTAAAAAAAGTTTTTGACGAAGAGTTTAAAAAAGCTCCGTCTGGGAAAAATGCATTTTTTGACGCGTATGATGAGTTTACTGCCGAAAAGGAAAAAGGCAAAGAATGGTCTTTGTCAACAATCAAAAGGTATAAAAATATAAAAAATATTCTAGAAAAATTTGAAGCAGCTAGAAAATTCAAATTGACATTTAGTAAGATCGATGAAACATTTCATCGTGAATTCACTTCCTATTGTATGGATGATTTAGAGCATATTAATAATACTTATGCTAGAAATCTGGGGCTTTTCAAGACCTTTATGTTTTGGGCTAGGAAAAATAAATTCACTTATAATGATAGTTTTGTAGGGTTTAAAAAAGTTGAGAGAGTAATTACAAATCAAATTGCATTAACTATAGATGATTTGAATAAGTTGATGCAACACAAATTTGAAAGTGAAAAGCTAGGGAAAGTTCGTGATGTTTTTGTCTTTGCTTGTGTAACTGGTATGCGTTTTGGTGAGTTGTCATTGATAAGGAGAAGTAATGTAACTAATGATTTTATCTTATTAAAAGAAAATAAAGATGAAACTAAAGAAACCAGGGAGATACCTTTAACCAGTATTTCTAGATATATTTTATTAAAATATGATTATAAACTGCCTTTAATTGCCAATCAAAAACAGAATAAATATATAAAAGATGTATTTCAGGAGATGGAATACAATAATAAAGTTCAAAAAGTTACAACTAAAGGGAAAGAAAATATTAAAGAAGAAATGTTTTTCTACAATAGAATAAGTACCCATACAGCCAGAAGAACTTTTATTACTATGATGAAAAGACAAGGTAAAAGTGATAAATTAATTGCATCTATAACTGGACACAACGATATGAAAACTTTGAATCAGTATTATCAGATTAGTGAACCAGAGAAAAAAGAAGCCATGGATGAAGTTTTTAATGTTGAATTGAAATTGAAAATCGTTTAGTATGGATTTTAAAAAGAAATATTTTAAAAAGAAATCTGAATTTATTGATTTAAAGCCTCTTGATAATAAGAAAACTAATGGTGAAATTAAACTAGGTGTAATTATTCTTATTATGGTTTTTCTTTTTTTGATTGCTTTTTATTTTTTCGAAAATGTTTTTCTGAAATCAGGAGGGATATTTAGACTAGTTGCTATAGGAATAACATTTTCGGCTGCAATTATGGTTGTTTTATATTTTCGTCTTTTGATTGATAAGACAGATAAGAGGAATAAAATAAATTCAGCAATAGTAAATTATGATTTCTTGAATGATGAAAATAATACAATAGAAGTTCGGTTTAAAAATTTTTTTAAAGATGAATTTTGCTATTTAAATTTTAAAAATAATGCAATTAAAATTGGATTAATTGACCAAAATTGTAAGTGGCTGTATAAAGAAAAAGAAATTTTATACTTCGCTTTATTGTTTTCAAAGTTAAAAGAGAATAATTATTTTAAAAACAGAATTGAAAACAAAGATTTTTGTGAGGTTTCTAGCCAATTTTTAGATATTAAAATTAATTCAACGATGCTAACAAAATATGATCTTTCCAAGGAAAATAATCTAATTAAAGCACATCATGAAAAATACTATGAAGATGATTATTCCATTTTTAACCAAATATAATTCAACTCATTTTCAATTGTATTCAATTGAACATATTGAATACAAATAAATTATAATTAATATGATTAAGTTATAAAATTGTAAAAAATTAAATCTACAATTTTATGCAAAATCCATTTGAAACAATTCAATCAGAATTGAAAGAGCTAAAAGGTTTAGTTGCACAACTTCTTACTAAACCAGAAAAAGATTTATCGAATAACATGTACACTGTCAAAGAAGCGGCAGAACTTTTACATGTGGATCGCCAGACCATTAGAAACCATATTGATAATGGTAATATTAAAGCTTCTTTTATTGGGAGAAGAATTTTAATAAATCACGAAGAGTTATTTGACTCTCTTAATGAAGTAAAATCCCTTAAATATAAAAGACAAGTATAGAAAGCACCATTTCTATACTTGTCTTTTGTTATCTAACCTATTGTATACACCATATATACAATAAAAAATATTGTACAAAATGGAAGAAAAATATTTACGAGTAGGAACTTCCTATTTCAAAATTATAGATAAACCTTTAATATCTGGCGATAAAGTAAAAGTAATGGTTCGGTGGAATCGTGAAACAATCATTTCAGATCATGGAAAAACGTTTTTAAACGATATATCCAAATTAGATGGTTTTTGCTGTATTCCGAATCATTTTGGTTATGAGCAAATTGTAGATGATTTCTATAATACCTATCATGAACTGCCTAACCAACCAATAGCTAAGGATTTTTCAATTCATGAACTCGAAAAATTGATTCCAAATTCATTACAATTTATTCAACATATTTTTGGAGACCAAACGCAATTAGGCTTAGACTATATAAAACTTTTATATGAAAAACCTACGCAAACATTGCCAATTCTTTGTTTGGTAAGCAAAGAACGATCGACAGGAAAAAGCTCTTTTATAAAGTGGTTGAAAGCAATTTTTGGAATGAATATGACTTACATAAAAGGCGATTCATTTGGGTCGCAGTTTAATTCTGATTGGGCGAGTATGTTACTTGTAGCGATTGATGAAGTGTTTTTTGATAAAAAAGAAATTACAGAACGTTTAAAATACCTTTCTACGACGGACAAAGATAAAATAGAAGCAAAAGGAAAGGATAGACAAGAAATTGAATTCTTTGCAAAATTTATTCTTTGTTCTAATAACGAAGATAATTTTATCCAAATCGACGAGGAGGAAATCCGTTTTTGGATTCGTAAAATTCGCACTATAAATACAGAAGACGTATTCTTTCTTAAAAAACTGAACAAAGAAATTCCGTATTTCTTAAAGTACCTGCAAATGAGAAATTATTTTTCCGAGCAAAAAACAAGAATGTGGTTTAAACCCGAACAGATTATGACCGCTTCCTTGTTAAAGCTTGTAAATCGAAATAAAGAGGAAATGCTTATTCTTGAATTGATACATGAGTGTTTTGAAAAAATGGAAGACGATGAGCTGAAATTTGCTCCTAATGATATTTACATTTTATTGAGGAAACAAAATAACAGAATAAATATTTCTGCTAGTGAAATAAGAAATATTCTGAAGCGATGGGGTTTTGCACCCGAAGACAATACAAAGTCTTATTGTGGAATTGAATTATTGTCGCACGGTGAATATGTGAAAGTCGATAGAAGAGGACGTTTCTATACTATCAAAAAGATTTTGTTTTATAAAATATTTGATGCTTTGATGCAAAATTAGTGTAAAGTCTTGTAATTGAGGTAAACAGATCTGCATCAAACCTTGCATCAAACTACAAAACAATCTTTTTTGATGCAAAACTGATGCAGGGTAAAAATAAATTGATGCACTGATGCAGCTATTGATGCAATGTAATGATAAGTTAATCAATGTGTTAGGTGGTATTTGCATCAAAACATCAAAAAAATATTTTTTTTTCATCAGCAAATGAACAGACTTGTGCCAAATAAAATAGAAGATTAAAAAAAAACAATTATGGAAAAGTTCAATTGTAAAATTGCAAATCAAATTGATTTGGTCAATTATCTGGAAACATTAGGGCATGAGCCATCAAAAATAAAAAATCAGGATTATTGGTATCTATCGCCACTCAGAAATGAAAACACACCCTCTTTTAAAGTGAATCAGAAATTAAATTCATGGTATGACCATGGAATTGGCAAAGGAGGGAATGTAGTTGATTTTGGGATTGAATATTTTAGATGTACTGTTTCGGAATTTTTACAGCATTTAAATAGTAATAGCATTTCCTCCGGTATAAGTTTATCACTTAAGAATGATAATCGAGAGTCTTCAAATCTAAGAATTGTAAATGAAAAGAAAGATAATCCCCTTGATAAAATTATCATTCTTAATGTACGCATATTGGAAAATAAGTTATTGATGGCTTATTTAGATAAACGAAGCATTACGCGAGAGATCGCAAGGCAACATTGTAAAGAAGTTGATTTTTGTTTAAATAATCGAAAGCATACTGCAATTGGATTTGAGAATATTTCAGGAGGATATGAATTACGCAGTGAAAATTTTAAAGGTAGCAGCTCACCAAAAGATATCACTTTCATAGATAATCAAGCAAAATCAGTTGTTGTTTTTGAAGGCTTTTTTGATTATCTCTCTTATAAAATGATGAATCAAAAATCGGTTAATCTACAAACAAATTTCATGATACTAAATTCCCTATCTTTTTTTAAGAAGTCTATGCAATTAATGGAAAAACACGAGAGAGTAGATCTCTATTTAGACAGAGATATAGGAGGGATAAAATGTACTCGTGAAGCCCTGCAAAGTGATTCGATAAAATATATTGACCAAAGTTTTTTATATGAGCAGAAGAAAGATTTAAACGAATGGTTAAACCAGGAACAGCAAGTTAAACGAGGTCATAATTTTAGACGATCTATATAACGTTCCGGTGGTAGCCAGCTATGTTTTGGTAAAACCAAAACGCTGGCTCCTCTCATGCTATGGCATTCGTTGAGAGAATTTTTTTCATGCATCCGCATTCAAAAAATAAATGATGAAAGACTATGGAAGAGCAGAAAGAAACTAAAAAAAATACAGGAGGCAGACCCAAAAAGGCAATAAAGAGAGACCAACTGATGGCGATTAAATGTACACCCAACGAGCGTAAAATAATTGAATCGAAAGCTAAAAAAGTAAATCTTACAGTTTCCGAATACCTTCGTGAAATTGGACTCAAGGCAAAGATTGGTTACAGAAATAAAGCTTTTCCAAAAGAAATTCTAAGCTTTACCGGAGTGCTTAATCACATGGCAGCCAATCTGAACCAAATCGCTAAAAAGAGAAATAGCAACGATGAATTAAGTCCGCTTGAACGAGCAGAATTAAAAGTACAGTCAGGTCAGGTTAAAGATCTAGCTGTCCAAATTAAAAACTTTATGTCATGATAGGTCGTGTAAGCATAGGCAGCTCTTTTTATCATTGTATTAGCTACTGTTTGGAAGATAAAAGAGAATTATCACAAGAGAAAAAACTTGCACTTGCAATGCAGGACCGTTTGCAGCATAAAGACCGAGCAGAAGTATTAGAATATAATAAATGCTTCGGTAACAAGTATGAGCTTACACAGCAGTTTAAAGATGTTAGGAGATTAAGCAGCCGTGTTGAAAAACCAATGTTGCATCTGACCTTACGTTTATCTCCGGAAGATACATTGACTAAAGAACAATTGAGAGAAGTTGGCAGAGAATGCGCCAAGGAGTTTGGTATTGCAGACAACCAATACATCTGCGTACTGCATAAGGATACCAAAGAGCAGCATATTCATATTGCAGCCAATCGAGTAGGTTTTAATGGCAAGGTTGCTAATGATAGTAATAGCTATAAACGCATGGCAGAACTTTGTCGTCGTCTTGAACGAAAATATAGTCTCCAAGAAGTATTAAGTCCAAGGGCATTTCTGTCCCCTAAAGATAGGTTATTGCCTCGCCATGATAGTAGAAAAGAAAAACTAAAAGTAGATATCCAACAGACATTAAGGTATGCAAGTTCCTATTTAGCATTTGAAAGACAAATGAAGGATTTGGGGTATAAAGTTCTCAAAGGCAGAGGGATTTCGTTTATAGATGATAAAAAAGTAAAAATAAAGGGGAGCGAAGTTGGTTTTTCTTTGACAAAAATTGAAAAGATATTACGTCAGAAACAACAGCTTGTCATGAAAAATACAGTGGAAGAAAAAAAACATAATAGAGACAGCCAGTCAATATCCAATTCTTTCAATACTGGAAAGCAGAATGAAGAAAAACAAAACTATAACTCAGGTAGAACAGGAGAGGAAGTTGTTAAAGAGATTTTAGGATTTACAGGTCAACTAATGAATTCTGAATATCAACCGGATTACAGTGATCCTGAATTAATGAGAAGACTTCAAAAGAAAAAAAAGAGACCATCATTAAGGAGATAATATTTTAAAAAATAGTAGTATGGAAACAGATGCAAACAAAGAACATATAGAACGAGAAACATTACAATTAGTATTGGAGGAATTTGCCCAGGAACAGAAGACAAATAATCAGCATATTGAGGCGCTTATTATTGCCATAAATAACATAGGGAATAAAATCGATGTATCTATAAAGGAGCAGAAAGCAGAAAAAAATGTTTTGGAATCATTGGATATTAAACCAATAGAGGCTATCCTGCAAAAAAGCTTCCTGGATATTAAATTTATGATTGGCAGGCAGCCAAAAAGTATCGTTAGGAAATTTCAGATTTTGTTATTTCCGGAACAGGATGCAAAACTGTTTTACAAAATTGTTTTTGGAAGATGGTTTTTATGGCTTGCTATAATGATAGCCTTAAACAATCTTTACAGCTGGGGCATACATTATAGCGATAATAGCAAAGAAATTGAAATACGACAAATTCAAAATGATAGGATAAGAAAAGCTTGGGAATATCTCTATGTTAATAATGACAAAGAAACCAAAAAGCTTATGAAAAAAGCATATGCAAACTCGGTAGAAAGTAAATGACGATTGAAATTTGAAATAAAAAATAATTTCTTTTATTCAATTAAGTAAATAGAATTGGAGATTTATAAAGGATTTTTTTGTCTTAAAAAATGGTAGGCAGCATTTAAAAATTAAGATTTATTTTCTCAATGCAGAAATTACTAGTTCAGTATTTACTGAGCCTAACAGTTGTCAAGGCACAATTACGTTACGACTCTGAACTAAATAATAAGAAACAAAAATAAACAGACATTATTCTTTTTTTACTAGAATTAAGAATTTTGTTGAACTGTAGTATATCTTTTAAGAACACATTAATCTAGTGGTTGAAGCAAATTAAAAAAAGATCATTAGCAGGATTGATATTTGAAGATGAGCAATTATAACAACACTAGGTAAAAGATTATTTATAACATAATGCTTTATAAGTTGCATATAAAAAAAAGAGCAATAACATTTTGTGTCATTGCTCTTTTATTTGCCTTATGAAAAATATATTTTTTTACTGTTGATCTACCGCTACTCTGTAAGTAGGATCTTCGATGATACTTACATCTATTACCGCCTCAGCATTTCTAAGGAGTTCCCGGCAGTCAGCACTAAGATGTTTTAATTCTACTATTTTGCCTGACTCGCTGTATTTTTTTGTCAGGTTGTTCAAAGCATCTATAGCCGACATGTCACTTACCCTACTTTCTTTAAAATCAATTATAATTTGTTTAGGATCACTTTCAATATTGAATTTCTCCATAAAATTCATTACCGAACCAAAGAAAAGGGGACCATAGATTTCATAATGTTTGATTCCATTCTCATCAATATAAGTCCTTGCGCGAATTCGTTTAGCACTTTCCCAAGCAAAAACAAGAGCAGAAATAATTACTCCTACAAGGACTGCTAATGCTAAATTATGGAGCAGTACAGTTATCACAGCAACAAGAATACCTATAAAAATATCATGTCTTGGCATTTTATTTATGATATTAAAACTTGCCCACTCAAATGTACCAAAAGCAACCATTATCATAACACCAACCAGCGCAGCCATAGGAAGTCTTCCTATAACTGGTGCTCCAAATAGAATGATTAATAGAATTGTAATTGCGGCAATAATTCCCGATAGTCTTGCTCTGGAACCTGCAGAAAGATTCACGAGTGTCTGAGCAATCATTGGACATCCTCCCATACCAAAAAAGAACCCGTTTGTAATATTAGAGGCTCCCTGAGCAATACATTCCCTATTTCCATTACCTCTTGTACCCGTTATTTCATCTACCAGGTTCAATGTCAATAGTCCTTCGGTAAGTCCCACGGCTGCAACTATCATAGAGTAAGGTGCAATTATTTTCAGAGTTTCGAAATTCAGAGGAATTTGCGGAATGTGAAATGGAGGAAAGCCTCCCTGAACTGAAGCAATATCCTGAACTGTCTTTGTGTTGATATTAAATACAAGTACCAAAACAAAAACAACTATGATAGCCACAAGTGATGCAGGTACCGCTTTGGTTATTTTAGGAAACAAAACAACAATGGCAATAGTTAATAAAACCAGTCCCAGCATAATGTAAAGGCTGCTGCCCTGAAGCCAGACAGTCTCTCCGTTAATAAGAGTTTTAAATTGTTCTAATTGTGACATGAATATGATTACAGCCAGACCATTTACAAAGCCATACATCACTGGCTGGGGCACGAGCCTGATAAATTTGCCCAGCTTGAAGACCCCGATCAGGATTTGGAAAACCCCGGCAAGGGCTACAGCAGCCAAAACATATTCAAGTCCATTTGATCTCATAAGAGCAATAAGTACCACAACAGTTGCACCTGCACCACCAGATACCATTCCTGGTCTTCCGCCAAATACGGCAGTTATTAGTCCTGCTATAAAAGCAGCATACAATCCCATGAGCGGAGGAAAGCCGGCCAGAATGGCGAAGGAAAGAGATTCAGGTATCATGGTCATAGCCACGGTCAAACCTGCTAAAATTTCATTTTTGTAATTGACTTGTTGTGAAAAGTCGAATAGATTGTAAACTTTTTTCATATATATAGTTATAGGGTACTGTCTTTCTGTTCATAAATAGAAACAGAAAAACATACAGATATTATCGGTAATATTTTTTTAGGCTTTGCCTGTCGATTTAAAAGGCTTAAATCAAGGCGGAGTAACTTTAATGAAGTATGTAGTAGTATTATCTTTCATAAGGTTCTGCAAAAATAGATTTTAAAAGACAATTTTGCAAGATTATGTGTTTAATTTTTGATGGATTTTTCTATTTGTGATTTATAATGCAAACTTTGTTTCGTGCTTGTACATTCGGGTTTCGATATTTAAATTTGTATACATCAAGAGCATTTCATGCAACCAAATAGTAAAAAATTAATTTCTGGAAGTGAAATTAACTTAATGCATATTTTTTTTATTGAAAGATAGGCTCTATTAATTAATACTGTATAGAGATGTTTTTAATTTGTGATAGGGAGAGTTCTTGAATTGTTTTTATAATTTTTATTAACAATTAAAACATCAACTAAATTGTCAACTAAAAAATAAAAAGCCTGTAAACATTGAGTTTACAGGCTTTTTTGTGGAGTCGCCGGGAATCGAACCCGGGTCCAAACAAGCAACTAAAGAGCTTTCTACACGTTTATTTCCTGATTAGATTTTCGATAGGATGCTAGGCCAGAAACAGCCACATACTACTTATCTTCTTAATTTCGAAATCCACCCGAAGCTCATGGAAATCTAGGTCTATTTTTACGGTTCCCCTGTACTGACCGCCACAAACCAAGGCTTTCAAGGAGAATCCAGCTTCCCTATCTGATAGGGACGTGGCTAATCTTACTATAATTCGGATTATGCAGCTAAAGCGTAGTTATTTTCGCCGTGTAAAAGTGTAAGATCTTATATTTACGAGCAAGGTCTTAATGCTCGACGTGCTTACTTTTCAATTCGACTTGCTGTCAAAACCAGTCGACCCCAAAAATGAGTTTGCAAATTTATACTTTTTGAAGTTAGTTTTGCTATAAAGTGCAAAGAAAAATTTTATTCTTCGCCATCTTTAAATTTAAACGGATAATCACCAAAAACCGGTGCCAGTTTACGGACCGCATAGGTTCTTCTGGTCATTTTGTTAGAGAGTGCAATTATCGTAACGTGTTCTTTCATCAGCGTAATGTAGGATGACGTATTACCATGCCACCAGCCATTATGAAAGTAGAAATTTTGTCCGGTCTCCCAATTGATCATTCGGATGCCTAAACCGTAATTTTTTTGTCCTTTATGTTCATTGCTATAACCGGTGTACACTTCTTTTAATAAAGCAGGTTTTAGAAAGTCAGGTGAATTTCTCGCTCTGTCAAATTTTAATAAATCGCGGGGAGTTGAGAAGATGTTTTTGTCTCCGTAAACATTGTCCAGGTAATCAAAACCAATTTCGACATTATTTCCTTTGTAAGAGGGAACAATCGTTTTTCGATGTTTATCGTAATCAAAAGCATACGTATGCGTCATTCCCAATGGTTTAAAAATCATTTGCGACATGGCATCCTGATAGGTTAAACCCGTGATTTTTTCAATAATAAGTGCTAACATGGCGTAATTGGTATTACAATACCCAAAACGTGTTCCTACTCTTGATTCTAAACCAACATTTTTCGTCGCCAGAATATCCAGAATGTCTTTATTGGTGAGCTGGTTATGTCTGTCCCAAACCGATTTGTCTCTGTCTGTAAAATAGGCATAATTACGCATTCCGCTGCGGTGAGTTAATAACATTCGAACCGTACATTCTTCGTACGGAAATGTTTTCAAAATGGTATTTACTTTTTGATCTAATTTAAGTTTTCCCGCATTTACCAATTTCAAAACGGCAGTCGCTGTCAGAATTTTGCTTACAGATGCAATATGTAACGGAGTATCTTGTGTAATTTTAGTTTTTTCATTCTTGTTGGCATATCCATTATATCTTTCAAAAATAATCTGACCGTTTCTGGCCACTAAAAAACTTCCGTTCATGCTGTTGTTAGGCCAGTTTTTGTTGTAAAAATGATTTATTCTTGGTTTTACCGAGTTGATATATTGGGCAGGAAGTTTTTTTTCAGCTCCTAAAGGCTTCATTTTAGGTAAGGTATCTTCTACTACTGAAACATTATTTTTATTCGTTTTTTTATCGTCTCCACACGAGTTTAAAACTAATAATAGGAGAAGGAATTGTGGTATATTTGTTTTTTTTAGGAATATCATTTGCATCGTTCTTGAAAAACAAATATATAGAATTCAATATTTATAGTTTTTGGATTTTGTGAATTTCAAAAGCTCAAATTAACAAAAAATTAAGAACCTTTTTTGTTAGTTATTTGTTTTTCAGGTTTTAACGAGTATTGTGTATTAAAAAAATAAAATCAGAAGTAAAATTTTAACGAAATTTGTTATATTTGAAACAAATAAGATTAAAAAAGTTATATTAATAATTATCATAAACCCATATAAATGAAATTTGGAATTATAAAAGAAAGAAAAAACCCACCTGACAGAAGAGTTGTTTTTACTCCAAATGAGTTGGCTAAATTGAAACAGCAGTATCACGAAGCTATTGTTGAAGTTGAAAGTTCTGATATTCGAATTTTTTCTGACATTCAGTACAAAAGCATGGGAATTACCGTAACAGATGACGTTTCGGATTGTGATGTTTTATTTGGTGTAAAAGAAGTTCCGGTTGAAAATTTGATTCCAAATAAAGCCTATTTCTTTTTTTCGCATACCATCAAAAAACAACCTTATAATCAGAAATTACTAAAAGCTATTCTCGAAAAAAATATCGATTTATACGATCATGAAACGATTGTCGATGCTCAAAATCGTCGTTTGATTGGTTTTGGAAGATACGCCGGAATGGTTGGTGTGTACAACGGAATTCGTGCTTTCGGAATAAAATTCGAATTATTTAAATTGCCAAAAGCCGAGACTTTAGACGGCAAAGATGCTCTAATTGCACATTTGAAACGCATCACAATGCCTGCTTTAAAATTTGTGATTACCGGAACTGGAAAAGTAGGGATGGGTGCCAAAGAAATTTTGGATGCTATAAAAATTAAAGAAATTACAGTTGATAATTATTTGACTAAAAATTATACCCAGGCCGTTTATGTTCAGCTTGATGTGTTGGAATATAACAAGCGTGCAGATGGACAATTATTAGATTTTAAAGATTTTGTTGCGCATCCGGAAGCCTATGTTTCTGATTTTGAAAAATTCACCAAAGTGACCGATATTTATTTTGCAGGACATTTTTACGGCAACGGAGCTCCAATGATTCTAACGAAAGAAATGCTAAACGCAAGTGACTGTAAACTAAAAGTTGTAGCTGATATTTCATGTGATGTCAAAGGTCCAATTGCCTGTACAGTGCGTTCATCAACTATTGCGGAGCCTATTTATGGTTATTTCCCTTTAGAAGACAGAGAAGTAGATGTTTTTCATCCAGCAGCTGTTGTGGTAATGGCGGTTGATAATCTACCATGCGAAATTCCAAAAGATGCAAGTGAAGGTTTTGGAGAACAATTTATGGAACATGTAATTCCGGCTTTCTTCAACGGAGACAAAGACGGAATTTTAGAAAGAGCCAAAATCACCGATAAAGGAAAATTAACTCCAAGATTCAGCTATTTGCAGGATTATGTTGATGGAAAATAGTTATGAGTTTTGAGTTATCGGTTATGGGTATCTCATTATAAAAATATAGATATGCAGTATTAATTTTTGGAGCTATTTTCAGCTATCCGTTACAAACGAAGTTCACTGAACTCCGATTAAAATAAAAATTAAGTGAAGTAATCTTTTGTGGCGAACCCCGCCACAAAAGGATTTTTACTTCTATCTGGGCTAGGAATAAGTTATAGAAAGTTTAATTCAAGAAAAACGACTCATCTAAAAAAAAGCTAAAAAAGCTTTTCAAAATTAAAAAATTTGAAAGGCTTTTTTTAACCCAAATTTCAAGTTTCAGAACTCAGAATCCAAAACTCACCACCCACAACCCACAACAAAGCTCTTAAACCATCTCCTCCGGTTTCACCCAGTCATCAAAATCTTCTGGAGTAACGTAACCTAAACGAACGGCTTCCTCTTTTAATGTTGTTCCGTTTTTGTGTGCGGTTTGGGCAATTTCAGCAGCTTTATAGTAGCCAATTTTGGTATTTAAAGCGGTAACTAACATTAGAGAATTATCAACTAATTCTTTAATACGTTTGTAGTTGGGTTCAATTCCCTGAGCGCAATGTTCGTCAAAAGAAATACAGGCATCACCTAATAATCGGGCTGATTGCAGAAAGTTTGCAGCCATGACAGGTTTAAAAACATTCAATTCATAATGTCCCTGCATACCACCAACGGCAATTGCCATATCGTTCCCGATTACTTGTGCGCAAACCATTGTGAGCGCTTCGCATTGTGTTGGATTTACTTTTCCAGGCATAATAGATGATCCTGGTTCGTTTTCCGGAATGTGAATTTCGCCAATCCCGGAACGTGGTCCCGAAGCCAGCATTCGGATGTCGTTTGCAATTTTATTTAGGGAAACAGCCAATTGTTTTAGCGCTCCGTGCGTTTCTACAATGGCATCGTGTGCCGCTAAGGCTTCAAACTTATTCTCAGCAGTTACAAAAGGATGGTTGGTGAATTTTGCAATATATTCCGCCACTTTTACGTCGTACCCTTTTGGAGTATTGAGCCCTGTACCAACAGCGGTTCCGCCTAAGGCAATTTCGGATAAGTGGGCTAAGGTATTTTTTAGCGCTTTTAATCCGTACGATAATTGAGCGGCGTAGCCTGAAATTTCCTGTCCTAAGGTTAACGGCGTGGCATCCATAAGATGGGTTCGGCCAATTTTTACCACTTCTTTGAATTCTTTCGCTTTCGCGGATAAAGTAGCGTGTAGTTTTTCGACTCCAGGAATGGTGGTTTCTACGACCATTTTGTAAGCGGCGATGTGCATCGCAGTAGGGAAGGTGTCGTTGGAGGATTGCGATTTATTAACGTCGTCATTGGCTTTTATAAACGGTTCACCTTCGCCAATGTTAAAGCCTTTCAGAACTTGTGCACGATTAGCAATAACTTCGTTGACGTTCATGTTGCTTTGCGTTCCGGAACCTGTCTGCCAAATCACTAACGGAAATTGGTCTTTTAGTTCTCCTGCTAAAATTTCGTCACAAACGGCTGCGATGGCATCTCTTTTTTCTACAGGTAAAACACCTAAATCGCAATTGGCGAATGCGGCTGCTTTTTTGAGATAGGCAAATCCTTCGATGATTTCCTGTGGCATGGAGGCTGATTGACCAATTCTGAAATTATTTCTGGAACGTTCGGTTTGGGCTCCCCAATATTTATCGGCTGGGACTTGTACTTCGCCCATGGTGTCTTTTTCTATTCTGTATTTCATGGCTTTTTTGTGAAATGTGATTTGTGATTTGTGAAATGTGATATGTAAAAAGTGATATGTAAAAAGTGATTTAAAACTTTGTGTTTAATGAACCGCGGATGATACGGATTCGCTAAAGCGAAAACGCTGATTTGTACGGATTTTTATTTTTTATTTTATTAATGATATACTTTGTGTTTAATGGACCGCGGATGACACGGATTCGCTAAAGCGAAAACACGGATTTGAACGGATTTTATTTTTTATTAATGATAAATTTTGTGTTTAATGGATCGCGGATGACGCTGATTCGTTAAAGCGAAAACGCTGATTTTAACGGATTTTTATTTTATATTTTATTAATGATAAACTTTGTGTTTAATAGAACGCAAATGATGTTGATTTACTTTGTAAAAACGCGGATTAAAACGGATTTTTATTTTTTTAACTGAAATTTCTTTTGAAAACGGATGCCCTAGCCCCGATAGAAGTGGAAATCCTTTTATGTTTTTTCTTTAAAAACATAAAAGATTGCAACGGATAGCGGGAAATAGCTCCTGAAAAATATTATTTTTTGAACGTTTGAATTTTAAAGCTATTTAAAACGAGTTTAAATGTACGGATTATTGCCTTTTTATGAAAATTGATTTGGTTTTTATTGGTGCGAAAGAATATAAAACATACATTTGTGGCTACATTCAAAAATTCCGGAAAACATGTTTGAATTTTCACAGTACTTAGGTTTTTTACTTTTCTTGACCATACTAACTATAGGGTTTTGGTTGATGTTTTTCTTGGTGGGTTTCGTATCTTATTGGGTAACGGGAGCAAGCTGGGAAATGATCAAAGAGAAAAGAGCAAAGAAAAAGCAAGAACAATCGATTTAATTTTAAATTGATTTCATAAAAAAAGGACCCGTTTATGCGAGTCCTTTTTTTTTGTGCCAAAAAATAAATTCCAAAATTGAAATTCCAAATTCCAAAATCCAAAATCCAAATTCCAATAAAAAATTCCAAATTCCAATTTTCTAAAACCTGATTATTAAGTTTTTAAATTGGAATTTGGAATTTTAAAATTTGGAATTTAACCTATGTTATCCCGGAAAGTCTCCACCACCTTCTTCGCCACCATTTCCGTTTTTAGGAGCATTTTTATCTCTATCGGTTTTCTTCATGTTTAAACGGTATGTAAAGGACAGATTGATTTGTCTTTTTCTCCATTGAAATTCGCTATACGAAGTAACGCTTTCCAAATTGGTTTCGTTTTTCATCCTTCTGGAATTGAATAGATCGCTTACGTTTAATGCGATTGTGGCTTTATCTTTTAAAATATCTTTGCTAAATGCGGTATTTATGACATAATTGCCTAAAACTTTTCCCTGAGCAGTATTTCTTGGACCAAAATACATTCCGGATAATTGCCAGTCGATTTTGTACGGCAATGACAAACGGGAGTTTACTCTGGAGAACCAAGAGAAGGTTTCGTTGTTTAAATTGGTTGTAATGATATCACCTTGGGTGTTTGTAAAACTATAATCTCCTGTTGTTTTGGTGTCTGAAAGATTAAAACTACTGTTGATTTTCCATATTTTGAATGGTGTGTAGTTTAATGTAAATTCGAAACCAAATTGCTGTTCTTTGGCTAAATTTATAGGACTGCTCAGAATTACGGGGCTGTTGCCAACATATTCTCCTGTTTCGCTACGCACAAATGAGAATACATCTTTGGTGTTTTCGTAATACATAGAAGTACTAAAAGTTACTTTTTCCCAACGTTTTAAATAGCCTACATCGTATTTATCAGTAAAAGAAGGGTCTAAGTCCGGATTACCTCTAAACAGGTTGATATTACTTGAAAAGTCTGTTGCCGGGTTCAGGAAACGTCCTCTTGGTCTGGATAAACGTTTACTGTAACTTAACGAAACACTGCTTTCGTCTGATATTTCGTAGTTTACAAATGCGCTTGGGAAAAAATTATTGTATTTTTTAGTATTAAAATTTTGGGTGTCTAATAAATTGATGTCAATTTTTGTGTCTTCCCAACGTAAACCAAAAAGAAAAGAAAACTTAGTTACTTTGAATCCATATTGCGTATAAAACGAATTGATTAACTCATTGTATTCTAAAGTGTTAGAAAGAAAGCCGTCAATTGGGTTTCCTTCGTCATCTGTAGAAACGCTGTATTCGTTATTTAGTTTGTTGAAATTTCCTTTATATCCGGCTTCAAACTGGCTTCCGTTATCAAAAGGCAAAACGTAATCTAATTGCGACTGAAACTGATTTTGTTTCTGATTATTAAAAGTGGTATCAAACTTTGCTGGTTCGCCACTTCCAATGGTTTCATCAGTAATAATAGCATTATTGGCATCTTTGTCTTTAGAATATGAAAAATCTATAGTTAACTTATGACCCTTATCGTTGAAGTTTTTCAGGAAGTTTGATGTAAATTCTAAATCTTTTCCGCTATCATCAGCGTTGCTCAAACGGTAACGGGTAGAGGTGAAAACATTATTTTCATCATACGAATCATAGTTGACCAGATCGCTGTTTGTACCGTTGTTGTTTCTGTAACTGATGGCATTTGTCCAGTAGGTATTAGGAGCAAGAGTCCATTCTACACCTGTTTTGGTAGAAATTCCTTTTCTAAGACGTTCAGTTTCTTTGTCTTCATTAGTATAACCAATAATATTACCACTGTTTAAGTTTGTAGCATTGGTCATTCCTGATCCTTCACTGGTTCTGTAATCGTATCCTGTAGAAGTAAAAAAGTTTAATTTTTCGGTTTTGTAATTCAGATTGGCACTTGCACCATAGGTTTCCGGAATTCCGGTCGAAAGGATAAAACTTCCATTAAAACCTAAGTTTTTACCTTTTTTCAAAACAATATTTAGGATTCCAGCTCCACCTTCGGCATCATAACGTGCAGATGGATTGGTGATAACTTCAACTTTGTCAATGGCGTCTGCTGGAATTTGGCGTAAAGCTTCAGCCATGTTCAGTGCGTTCGAAGGACGGCCGTCGATAAAAATACGTACGTTTTCATTTCCACGTAAGCTTACATTTCCTTCAACATCTACCGAAACAGAAGGTACGTTTTCTAACACATCGCTTACTGTTCCGCCTTTTACAATCATGTCCTGACCTACGTTATATACTTTTTTATCAAGTTTTATTTCTACCGTAGATTTTTCTGCACGAACCACAACTTCGTTTAATTGTGCAGCATCTTCGGATAAGTTTACTACTCCTAAATTAGTATTGTCCTGAATGCTTTTTTGTTTAAATTCCGTTGCTTTAAACGAAATAAATTCAATTTTTATATCGTAGGTACCCGGATCTACTGCAACTTCGAATTCTCCTTTCGGATTGGTAATTCCGCCCGTGATAACTTTTGTTTCGTTAGGCAGCATTACAGATACAGTTGCGTATTCCAGAGGTTGTTTGGTTGTTTTTTCTAAAACTTTACCTGTGATTTTAACTTTTGTTTTGGTAGTTGGTGCTTGTTGTGCATAGTTGTAAAAACTTGTAAATAGCAATACAAGCCATACTGCAAATTTGAATTGTTTCATTGTTTTTTTGGTTTCTTTTCTCTTTAGACCGCAAAAATAGCTTTTGGTTTAAAGAGGAGAATCACAAAAAAATGTTAATATAACACTTTATAATTATTCTAAAAAAGAAGCAACTAAATCCAGATCTCTCCCTATAATTGCTTTTCCGTCTTTAATAACAATTGGGCGCTCCATTAAAATAGGATTATCAACCATTGCCTGAATGATTTCTTTATCCGTCAGTGTTTTGGATTTGTAATTTTCTGTCCAGATTTTTTCTTTAGTTCTGATTAATTGAAGTGGCTGTAGGTTTAATTTTTCCACTAAAGATTGTAATTCTTCAAAGGTTGGCGTTTCGGTTAGATATGGAATGATTTCGTATTTCTGATTGGTTTGCTCAACAAAAGCCAGACAGTTTCTTGATTTTCCGCAACGAGGATTATGATAAATTTGTATCATTTTGTGATTTTTAGAAGTTATAAAGACAGTTAAAATAAAAATTAGGTATTTTAGCTATCCCAAAAATAGTATTTACTTATTAAATAGAATTCTCATTTTAAACTTTTAATATATGTTTTTAGAGCAAGGAATTAACCACGAAAATAAATTTTGGAAATATCTAATAGGATCTGTCTTGATTATTACAGCTTCGTTCGTTGGGCAAATTCCGCTTTCACTGGCTGTATTGTACCAGAGTATGGTCAATAAAGTAAAATATCCTACCACAGATAAGGAAGTAATGACCATGTTTGAGTCTAATCTTACCCTTTTTTTAGTCATGTTGTCTTTTGTTTTTGCTTTTGTCGGACTTTATTATGTTGTAAAATACCTGCACAATCAAACCCTTTTGTCTGTGGCTACTTCCAGATCAAAAATTGATTGGAAGAGAATTGGTTTTTCTTTTGTGTTATGGGCTGTATTTGCTGTATTAAGTTTTTTATTTGTGTATTACAGGTCTTCTGAGCATTTTGTTTGGAACTTTAAATTGATTCCGTTTTTGATTTTATTTTTGGCTGGTTCTATCTTGATTCCGATACAAACTTCTACTGAAGAATTTGTTTTTAGAGGATATTTGATGCAGGGTTTTGCGAATTTGACCCGAAATAAATGGTTTCCGCTTATCATGACTTCTGTCATTTTTGGATCGTTGCATGTTTTTAATCCTGAAGTAGCCAAAATGGGTTACATCATTATGATTTATTATATTGGCACAGGCCTTTTTCTAGGGATCATTACATTGATGGACGATGGAATAGAATTGGCTCTCGGGTTTCATGCCGCCAATAACCTTGTAGGAGCATTGTTAGTCACTTCGGATTGGTCTGTATTTCAGACACATTCTATTTTTATTGATTTATCCGAACCTTCAGCTGGTATAGATGTCATTTTGCCAATAGTAGTTATTTATCCTATACTGCTTTTTATTTTTTCCAAAAAATACAATTGGCATGACTGGAAAGAAAAATTAACCGGGAAAATTGCAGTAAACGAACCTTTAAATTAGATAGCATGACAACATTAACACATCATAATGTACATAATTATTTTAAATTAAATGGTTATCATTTAAACGGAAAAGAGTTAAGCCGCGTCGCGTATAGCTATATAAAAGAAGGCGATTTGTACGAACAGGTTATTGGTGAGTTTTTATTGGATTGGTTTGATAATAAAGACTATATCGAAGTAACGACTTCTGGCTCAACAGGACTTCCTAAACAGGTGAGCCTGCAAAAGAAAGCCATGATAGAGTCGGCTCTTGCAACAGGTGATTTTTTTGATTTGAAACCTGGAGACAAAGCATTATTATGTTTACCAGTCCAATTTATTGCCGGAAAAATGATGCTGGTTCGTAGCTTGATTCTCGGACTGGATATTGATGTTATTGAGCCAAGCTTAGAGCCTTTAGCCAGAAATAAAACAAAATATGATTTTGTAGCGATGGTACCCTTACAGGTTCAAAATTCGATTAAAGGTTTGGTAAACGTAAAAAAACTGATCGTAGGTGGTGCCAAAATGGATACCTCATTAGAAGAAAAACTGAGGCCTCTAAAAACCAAAATCTACGAGACTTACGGTATGACCGAAACCATCACACATATAGCGGCCAAACAAGTAGGAGAGAAGGCTTTTTCTGTTTTACCAAATGTAAAAATTTCCAGAGACGAACGCGAGTGTTTGGTCATTTCGGCTCCTTCAGTTTCTGATGTGCCAATAGTGACAAATGATTTGGTTGAATTAATCAGCGAGAATCAATTTGTTTTTATAGGAAGAATTGACAATGTCATCAATAGTGGTGGAGTAAAATTGATTCCAGAAAAAATTGAAACAAAATTAATTGGAAAAATAAATGCTCGTTTTTTTGTAACAGGAGTTCCTGATATTGCTTTAGGCGAAAAATTGATTTTGGTTATCGAAGGCGAAAAGCAAGATTTTGCCCCTGACTTTTTTGACTTTTTAGACAAATTTGAAAAGCCAAAAGAAATTGTTTTTGTTCCGAAATTCAAAGAAACCGGAAACGGAAAAATGCTTCGTAAACCAAGTTTGGAGGGATAAAGGAATAAAATAAATTCCATAAATAAATTTCAAACCCCAAGTGTAAAATTAAATTTTGATTACATTTTTGTCATTCCGCAGGAATCTCTATCCGTAAAGAATTACCAGTTTTGAGATTCCTGCGGAATGACAAGATTGAGTTTTTTTTAAAATAAAAAATTCCAAATCCTAACTGTAAAATTGGAATTTGGAATTTATTTTTTGGAATTTAAAATTTACTCAGCTATAGTTGGAGCGTTTTTACGTTCTAATAACGCCATATAAAACCCATCAAACCCTGATTCTGATGCCAAAATTTTTCTGTCTTTTATAAAAGTAAATTGCTTTCCGATTTCTGTTTTTAAGAATTTCTCTACCTGCTCCTGGTTTTCAGATGGCAAAACGGAACAAGTTGCATAAACCAGTTTTCCGCCTGGTTTTACGATTTTCGAATAGCTTTCTAAAACTTCGGCCTGTACTTTACGAATATTATCGATAAATTCAGGTTTCAGTTTCCATTTTGCATCAGGATTTCTTTTTAGAACTCCTAAACCGCTACAAGGTGCATCAATCAATACACGATCAGCTTTTTCGTGTAACTTTTTGATTACTTTGGTAGTATCGATTATACGATATTCTATATTGAAAGCACCATTTCTTTTGGCTCTTAATTTTAATTGTTTCAGTTTGCTTTCGTACAAATCCATTGCAATCAATTGTCCTTTGTTTTCCATCAAAGAAGCAATATGCAGCGTTTTTCCGCCAGCACCTGCACACGTATCTACCACACGCATTCCTGGTTTTACATCAAGGAAACCGGCAACCAATTGTGAGTTGGCATCCTGAACTTCAAAAAGCCCTTGTTTAAAAGCATCTGTCAAAAAAACATTGGCTCTTTCTTTCAAAACCAAAGCTTCAGGCTGATCTTTCAAATATTCGGTTTCGATATTCAAATCCATTAAGGTGTTTCTTAGACTCTCTTTTGTTCCTTTAAGCGTATTGGTTCTCAAAATAACTTTGGCAGGTTGGTTTTGAGCGGCAATTTCTGTAGCCCAAACTTTTTCACCCAATTCTTTAACCCCCAATTCATCCATCCAGTCCGGAATAGATTCTTTAAGTGCTCTAACTTTCGAAAGTTCGTCAAAACGACCTTTTATTTTTCGTTCAGGAGTTCCTTCTAATTGTCTCCAGTCCGGAATAGGGTATCCTCTTAAAACGGCCCAAACGGCAAACATTCTCCAAAGATTGTCTCTATCAAAAGGTTCTTTTACTTCGGCAATTTCTGCGTATAATCGTTTCCAACGAACAATTTCGTATATCGTTTCAGCAACAAACTTCCTGTCAGAACTTCCCCAACGTTTGTCTTTTTTTAATGCTCTTGCTACCACTTTGTCTGCATATTCTCCTTCGTTGAAGATAGCATTCAATGAATCAATGGTAGTATAAACTAAATTTCTGTGTAATCTCATTTTAATTATTTGAGTTGCAAAGGTACTATTAATTGCTTGAAAGTTAAATTTTATATTTTGAATGTTATTTTTGACTTTTAATAAAAAGAAAAAAAACACTCAAATAGTACCTAAATGAGTGTTTTTGAAATTATTTATTTAATAGATTGTATTATTTTTTGTTTATAGTAAATGTTAAAAAAATCTACAGTATGAAACTGACCTTCTTCATGAAAAATTTTATTAGCAATTTCCGGAATGTCTTTAGATAAAAGCAAAGTAATTGTAGTCCCGTTTTTTCGTCTGATTTGATCACCTATTTTTCTTAACGATTATCTTTAGTCATCAATAACAAAACAGCCAGGATCATTAAGTATTACGTTTCCATATTCATCATCAAATCTCATCCCTTTTCCATAAACACCAAAGTAAGCATCATTTTTTGAGTTTCTAAAGTTGAAGATATCTGCTCGTTCTTCTTTTATTATAATTCCTCCAATTATTGTTGTTTTTATATGTTCCATTTTTTTGTTTTTTAATTTAAGGTAGTGTTTTTGTTTCCTAAATATTAACTACCGTTTTAAAATCGATCGTCACCTTTTTTATTTTTCTTGCCAATAATCCAGTTCAGGAAATGTTAAAGGTTCTCTGCCTTCCCATTTTGGAAATACAAAACCTTTTGGTAGAGAGTATTTAGAAACACTGTATTTTCTAGTTTTATAATTTAATTTTGCTAATCTAAACTTCATTATTTTTTTTTTGTTTAAAGAACTTTGTAGCCAAATATTTCCAAACGTATAGTCTTGTGAAGAATCAATTTTGTCCATTACAAATACAATATTAGCTGTCTTGTGCTTATTATAAAATTTTTCAAAAGTTATCTGAAAATCTAATGGAAATATCAACTCTCCTTCGTACCATTCTTTATCATCGTATGAAATCCATTGAATCGAAGTATGAACAGGTAATTTACCTTTTTTTAAATTATGTTTCCATTCGATCTTATTATGTGTCCATTTTGAATATGGAAAAATTTCAACATCCTGATTAAAAAAAATATAACTGCCATCTTTGGAAATTGGTCCTATGTTTACAGTAAATTTATTATCACCCTCGCTGCAAAAAACAAAGTTATAATTATACTCTTTTTCGCCTTTCTCCCAAACGGAATATGGGATTCCGTGTAAAGAAATATATTTTAAAATCCCTTTTGCTTCTGTACCTTTAGAGGTCCAAAGTGTTACGGAATTAGAATTGTATTTGTCTGTTTTTCCTATAGAATCGACCTTAAATTTCTGGACTATTGTACTTGCATTACCACCCTGCATCCAGATGGTTACGTTTCCTCCGGGAGCCATGCCTGCGGTTATCACACTATATTCTTTTAGATCTCCATAAGAATCGATTACTCCATCCTTGAATAGTTTAACCATTTTATCTTTAGGTAATTTGTTTCCTCCTTTGTATTCTATCAAATCGAAACCACACCTCCAACTTACAGCTACACTATCGGGCACTTCTTTATATTTGTCACTTCCTACATAACCTCCACTTCTTATTTCCCATCCAGGATTAATTCCTACATTGGAAGAAGCTCCTGCCAGGCTTTTTCCTTTATAAAAATACTCTACAAAAGGACCACCTGCAATATAATTTTTGGGAGCAGAAATTCCTGCATTCCAATCGAATTTATCTTTGGGTTGGCAACATGATAAACTCAATAATAGTAATAAAAAAAATGGATATGATTTATATATTTTCATCCTCAATTATTTGTTATAATAAATTTCTCTGTGATAAGTTACTTTATTGTCTGCGATAGTAGGCGCGACAGGTTGATTGAAAAAGACTACACTTTCTAGTATGTGATGGTCTCCTGTTTTATGGTTCTTGCCAATAATCCAGTTCAGGAAATATTAAAGGCTCTCTGCCTTCCCATTTTGGAAATACAAAACCTTTTGGTAGAGAGTATTTAGAAACCTTGAAATCTTTTATATCAAAATTAAATTTTGCTAATCTAAACTTCATAATTTCTTGTTTTTGAATGGAGTTCTGTAAAAAAATTGTACCATAATTATTATCCTCATTTTTATTTTGTTCTTTAATAAAAACTACGATTTTTGAATTTATGCCATATTTTTTTTGAAAATCAATAAATATGTTAGGCAAATTTTTTGGGAGTATTATTGTTCCCTCATACCAGTCTTTTTGATCATGAGATATCCATCTTACTGAAAATTGTACAGGTAATTTTTTAGGATTTATTTTATGTTTTTCATTGAATTTTACTAAATCTTGAGAATCAGAATAAACATAACTTCCATCTTGAGTAATCCCTGTAATTGCTATATCAAATAATGAGTTTAGTTCTTTTGTACTACTAAACCCTATGTCATAATTATACTCTTTTTCGCCTTTCTCCCAAACGGAATATGGGATTCCGGGTAAAGAAATATAATTTAAAATCACTTTTGCTTCTGTACCTTTAGAGGTCCAAAGTGTTACGGAATTAGAATTGTATTTGTCTGTTTTTCCTATAGAATCGGCCTTAAATTTCTGGACTATTGTACTTGCATTACCACCCTGCATCCAGATGGTTACGTTTCCTCCGGGAGCCATGCCTGCGGTTATAACACTATATTCTTTTAGATTTCCATAAGAATCGATTACTCCATCCTTGAATAGTTTAACCATTTTATCTTTAGGTAACTTGTTTCCTCCTTTGTATTCTATCAAATCGAAACCACACCTCCAACTTACAGCTACACTATCAGGCACTTCTTTATATTTGTCACTTCCTACATAACCTCCACTTCTTATTTCCCATCCAGGATTAATTCCTACATTGGAAGAAGCTCCTGCTAGACTTTTTCCTTTATAAAAATACTCTACAAAAGGACCACCTGCAATATAATTTTTGGGAGCAGAAATTCCTGCATTCCAATCGAATTTATCTTTTGGTTGGCAACATAATAAACTCAATAATAGTAATAAAAAAAGTGGATATGATTTATGTACTTTCATCCTCAATTATTTGTTATAATAAATTTCTCTTTGATAAGTTACTTTATTGTCTGCGATAGTAGGCGCGACAGGTTGATTGACAAAGACTACACTTTCTAGTATGTGATGGTCTCCTGTTTTTACTGTTATAAAATCATTTTTTAGCCCACCAAAATGGGCAGACAGATGTATGTATTTGTTACAGATGTGTCTGTACATCTCAAAAGGTATTTCGTACGAACTGTTTTGGTCTTTATTTTCTTCTTTCGAAATTTTTTTCATCAGTTCCAGATAATCAGTCAGTATTTTAAATTCTTCTGTCTGAGGAATTTCATATTCAAATTTCTTTTTTACATCTGGAGCTATGTTATAATCGTTATAAAAAGGAACTTTATTTTCAATTGCTTTTTCTAGCATTAAATACATAGAAACTAAAGAATATTTATTTGAGATATATCTAGAATCTTGCAGTACATAATGATCTGACTCTTTGGTTTGATAAATTTGATGAGATGGATTTTTTGAAATTGCTGTACCATTATCCGGAAAATCACTTGGTGCTTCTATGTCTCTACTATAAATACCAGGCCCTTTAGCATTTGGTGTTATTGTAGTTTCGGTAACATGGTCATAGGTATTTATAAACTGTAAGGCATCGTTGGTACACAGATATTGGTTTACATAAAATTCTTTAAATTTTTGCATGTCGGTTAATGTGCCTGCGCTATTTTGGGGAACATCAAAAAAACTTAATGCGGGTTCATGCTTATCCAATTCGGCATAACCACCCCCAATATCTGAGTGAGAACCTAACATTTCTAATGTATATCCTTGTTCTGAAGGGGTAAAGGCAAAGTTTTTTCTCCACT
Source organism: Flavobacterium hydrocarbonoxydans (assembly GCF_009789235.1). Taxonomy (GTDB): domain Bacteria; phylum Bacteroidota; class Bacteroidia; order Flavobacteriales; family Flavobacteriaceae; genus Flavobacterium; species Flavobacterium hydrocarbonoxydans. Next base: position 28,354 of record NZ_WSTB01000011.1, read on the forward strand.
CGGTCTGGGCTTTTATATGAAAAACTTTACCAATATTTAAACCGCTTAAATTGGTTTTTATATCCTGTAAGGCTTCCTGACCTAAGGGAGCAAGAGACAATAAAGGAATAAGAACACCGCCTAATCCTAATTTATAACCCATGTTGTCTTTTGTAATCATATCGGATACAACAGTATCAAAAAGTCCTAAAAAACGAACTTCTATTACAAAAGTTTCTCCAACAGGTATGCAGCCTTCTTCTTTTAGCTTATTTCCCAGAATCCCACCTGCGTGTTGCGATATATAGGTTTTCCCCGTATAGATAGGAATTCTATCTCCTGGCACTCTTTTTTGTTCTAGTTTGGTTTCGGCTTTTTTTAATACTTCATTACAAAAATGTCTTGCTGCTGTTGCGCCACGGCTAAACCCAAATACATCAAAAACTATTTTGTTTATTTTTTTGTCTTTCGGGATATTGACAAACTGATCTGTTATCAGTTTCTCGATACCTTCTTCTACACGTTTTAGAACGCCCCAGCTTCCTCTGGCCAAACCAGAACCTAATATATCATCTCCCTCATCTTGTTTGGTGCCAATGCCTTCTACATATTGTTTGAGGATGGAATATTCTCCATATTCAGGATAAATATCGTCTTTGTTACTTTTTTTCTTCTCTTTATACAAATCAAAAAGTTTAGCCACGTTAGAGTAAGGGTTCCAATAACTATCCCGGTCTGTTATTTTTACTTTTACCTGTTTTTCACTATTGTCTTTTGTTTTTATTGTTTTGGTATGTAAAAAATCTGAGGGAATGTCTTTTGCATTAATTTTATCACCATTGCCTTTTATTTTGGAGTAATAGGTAGTATCAGAGTTGTGTCTATTATTACCAGTGCCATCAAAAAACATCCCAACATATACATTTACTGAGTTTTCAGCTTGTTTTGGAGTGTATTGTTCAGGGTCTTCGTGAGTGTATTCTTGTGCAAAATAATCTATATGCCCTTCAGAGTTATGTTCTATACCTTCTTTTGCAAAAACTTTTGAGATTCCGCCTGTTTTTTCAATAATATTTCCTTTTACGCGTGTTCTTTTTGTCATAATTCGTCTTGTTCTCTTATGGTAAAAGTCAAAAAATCTATTATATGAAATTGCCCATCTGCATAAAAACTTCTATTAGCAATTTCCAGAATTTCCTCAGGAGGTAGAGATGTTATAATTCTTTCATTTTTTAATCCAGGAAGATTATCTCGCCCTCTTAATCCAGAAACCTCATAAGGAGGTATCATGGGATGATATAAGATAATGTTCCCAAAGGGATCTTCGTACTGGATTTGATTTTCTGAAATAGAAAAAAAAGCATTATTTCTTAAATTCCGAAGTATAAACCCACCATCTTCGCATTTGGTAATTTTTATGTCATTGACATATTCGCTAAACTCTTTCATAATTTAATTCATTCTGGTTCCTTCTCCACTATTGTTTTTTATCACTTTATCAGTATGAAACTCATGGCCTTTAATACTTTGGGTGATAATTTTGTTTTCGGTAGCAGTTTGTCTCTCTTTTTTAACTTCAGAAATATAATCACCTTCAATTTCTTCGTCATGATCCCCTGTAACTTTTAATGTATTATTACCCTTTACACCAGTATATAGATTTACCCCAACGCTAGTAGTTTTATTAACAATCACCGTTTCGGTAGCATTTTGCCCAACAGTAGTAATCATATTGTCTCCAATATTTATAATAAGGTCTTTACAATTTAGTGTCAAAGTTCCTGGTGTGCTTAGAGTTATACTTTTGCCTTCCTCATCCAAATACAGTTCGTTGCCACTTGGGTCTGAGAGTTTGATGTACATTTTTTCTACAAATTTTAGCATTTGTCCAAATCTCAGAAAAATACCTTTTATCATATTCTTCGGGTCAAAATTCTCTGGTTTCGCTTGTCCGTTATAAAGCGAATGCGAAACAAATGGTCTGTCGATATCGTCTCCTTCAAAACCTATCATGACTTCGTCTCCAATTTCTGGATTTTGGTAGTAACCTCTTCCTTGGCCTGCATAAGTAGTACCTACACGCATCCAGTCGCTTTCGTTTTTATCATCGCCAGACCAGTTAAAACGAACTTTTACGCGTCCTAATTTTTCAGGATCGTTATTCTCGGTTATTTTTGCAGGTTGTGTTCTGGCTAACGAAAAAATCTCGACATCGGTATATGGAGGAGCGTAAACATCGGAAGGAATCGCAACAAATTCGCAACAATAATTACCTCTTCCGGTTGACAAATGGGTCACTTCGATTACGACTAAATCTCTTGGAATTTCTTGCTCTTTGATGTTAAAAACCTGCCCCAAACCTAATGGCAAATGCGACATTCCGGTATAAAGAACACTGCCGGCATCTTTTGCAGCGGCCTGCATTTTGACCATTTCTTCTATTTCTGTGCTATTATGGGCTTGGGAGGTATAACTTCCGTAAATTCGCAGATAATCATGCGAATAAACTATCTGAGCCTGATCACGAGTGATGACCCTGGACAGCGAATCCTGACTACCTGTTGGGGTTTTGGGTACATGACTTTTTAGTGTATTGGCGGTATTAAAATCATACCCCGACAACGAAGTTTTGTGTGATTCCAGAACGGTTTCGATACCAAAATTATGCAGCGAAGAACCGTTTATGAGCTTTATTTTACTTTGTTTGAGTTGCCCAAACTGCATGCGCATGCCATCAAAATAAAACCATTGTCCGTAGCGGATTGCCGTTCTTCTGAGGAATTCAAAATTGGTTTCGTTGTTTTGCGCAATGGCATCAAAACGTTTAGTATAGGTGGGTTTTATGGCTTCCTGCTGGTAAAATTCGCCCGGACCTTCTTTTGAAAAAATATCCAAAGCAATTTCTTCCAGGGTCTGATTCTTAAAGATTCGGGTTTTTCTTAAATCATTTAGCACTGCGGTATGACTAACACCTGTTACCTGAAGCCCAACAGGGCTTCCGTTTCGATATTGTGTCATGGTTTTGGTAATTATGCCTTTGGACATCAATTTGGTTCCGCCTTCGGTTTTAAAAGTAAAAATAACTTCACCACCATTAAACATCTGAATTTGCTTAAACTGTTCTTCAGGCTTTATGACTATCGAACCGGTGTAATGCCACATAAACGAAAAATGATGGTGTTCATTCATTTTTTGTTCTAATCGCAATTCAGAATGGATTACTTGTTTTTGAAATCCTGTAACGGAGATGTGAACTTGGTCCGCAAATTTTCCCATGGCTTGTATGTTTTTAAGATGGTTAATAATTCATTATTAATATCTAAGTCGCTCAGATATATTAAAAGTAATAAATTTCTTAAATATAAAAACAAAAAGCAGGTTTTTATTTATAAAAATTTAGTATTAGACAAAAAAAACACTCAAATAGTACCTAAATGAGTGTTTTTGAAATTATTTTAAAAGAGTTTTTATTTTATAATTCGGGTCAGTCCAATGTTTTCCGGAGCGTGAAGCACCATTGGGAATTTTTCAATTTTTACAGAACTGCTGTCAAGACCAAAAGCACTTTCTTCGGAAAGACTTAATTTTTTGATTAAGAAATAGGAGTTCATAACTATTTTTTCATGCCAGATTAAGTCAGAGTCGTTAGACAAGAATTTCTCTGATAATACAAATTTGAAATCACCAACAATATTATTTTTGTTTAGAGATTCGTAACGGCTGGTAATATCAACTTCGCCACGTTTTACCATATCTTTGATAACTTCTCTAAACATCAAATTGATTTTAGTTGGTTCTCTAAAACCTAAATTAAAATCGATTCGGTAAATATCATCTTTTACAATTTCGGTAACTTTATATTGTGTTTTATAAGGTTCTGTAAGGATATTTACGTGCACAAACCAATAAATATCGGCTCTTTTTGGGCGTTTTTGCAATATCGAATACACTACCTTTTCTTCCAGTTCATCTACACGATTGGCATTAGTCATATAAACCAGGTGTGTTGCGTACTTTGGTATTGATAAGTCATTACTTAGCTCCATTAACACCTTTTTATAGTCATCAATTTTGATAATTTTAGTGTAGCTTTTGTTGATTTTTTTAGCCATATACCAAATTGTCATTACAGAAATCAGCATAATAGCAATGATTAAGGTAACGTAACCACCTTCGGAGAATTTGGTAATATTTGCGATTAGAAAACATCCTTCAATTACTAGATAAATGGTAATTAGCGGAACCATAAAATAGAGTTTTACTCTTTTCATGATTAAGTAATAATTCAATAAAATGGTAGTCATAATCATACACAACACGATTGCAAGCCCATAAGCATGCTCCATATTACTGGATTTTTCGAAGTGTAAAACAATTCCAACACAACCAAAAAACAACAACCAGTTGATAGAAGGAATGTACAACTGTCCTTTTACTTCAGTAGGATATTTGATTCTTACTTTAGGCCAGAAATTCAATCGCATCGCTTCATTTATCAGGGTAAAAGACCCACTGATAAGCGCCTGAGATGCAATTACTGCGGCCAAAGTTGCTATGACAATTCCTGCTGGCTGAAACCAGTCTGGCATAATTAAGTAAAATGGATTTCCGTTTTCGCCACCTAATGCTTGTAATGTCTGACCTTCATGGTGAATTAGATAAGCTGCTTGGCCGAAATAGTTTAAAACTAAGGTCAGTTTAACAAAAATCCAACTAATTCTAATGTTTTTTCTTCCGCAGTGTCCCATGTCTGAGTACAGTGCTTCGGCTCCTGTTGTACACAAAAACACAAAACCCAGTACAAAAAAACCATCAGGGTGTATGGATAGTAAACGATAAGCATAGTAAGGATTTATTGCTTTAATAACTTCAGGATGCTCAATGATTTGAGTAACTCCTAAAGTACCCAGCATAGCAAACCATAAAAGCATCATCGGAGCAAAAAACTTCCCGACTAACTTGGTTCCAAATTGTTGAATAGTAAATAAAACAAACAAAATTCCGATAACAATCGGGATGGTATTTATTTCAGGATAATAGGTTTTTATTCCCTCAACCGCAGAAGAAACCGAGATCGGCGGGGTGATAATTCCATCAGCAAGCAAAGCACTACCTCCAATAATGGCAGGTACAATGAGCCATTTAATTTTTGTTTTTTTAACTAAAGCATAAAGAGCAAAAATCCCTCCTTCACCGTGATTATCAGCACTTAAAGTAATTAGTACATACTTTATGGTTGTTTGTAAAGTTAAGGTCCAGAAAACACAGGATATGCCTCCTAAAACAATGTTGGCATCAATAATGTGTTCGCCAAGTATGGCTTTCATAACATACAAGGGAGAAGTACCTATATCTCCATAAATAATTCCTAAAGTAATTAATAAACCCCCTATAGACAACTTACTGTGTAAGTTTTTATGCGATGCGCTCATGTATGTTTTTATAAAAGACGGTTGCAAATTTACTGTTTTAAAATAAATTAACATCAATTATAGAGAAAAAGATACAAAAAAGCACAATCGTAAAATTGTGCTTTTTTATTGTATTCTGGAATATTATTATTTAGCCTCTTCTTCCGCCACCTCTTGAAGGTGATGATGCTTCTCTGGAACCTTGGTTTCCTCTGGATTCCTGAGCTGACCTCTGTTGTGGTTCCGAGCGTTGTGGAGCCTGAGGTCTTGAAACATTATTTCTACTTTCTGTGCTTCTTCGGTTTTCTTGGTAATTTCTTGCCGGTTCAGTTCTTTGTGTTTGAGCAACTCTCTGAGTATTGTTTCTGTTTTCTGTATTTCCTCTTGAAGATCCCATATTGTTTTCGTTGTAATTTCTTCTGGTTTCAGTTCTTGGAGAAGTTTCAGTTTTTGCCGGTGTGTTTACTCTAACAGGATTTTCTCTGTTTGAATTTGAAATTCCAGGATTTGACCTATTGGTTCTGTTAGAATTTGTTCTGTTTTCAGCATAATTCCTGTTAGTCGTTCTATTGGCTGTAGTTCTGTTTTCTGTCGAGGAAACTCTGTTAGAGTTTCCTCTGTTTGAACTATTGTAAACATTATTATTTCTATTGCTTTCTCTGCTTGCAACGCGTCTTTGATCTAGTTCATATCTGTTTTTTACACTTGAATTTCTTTGTGAAAAACTATTATTTGGACGCATTTTTTCGTAACCATAAGAACGTCTTGATTCGTATAATATTGGTGCTCTTGAACTTCTTCTGTAGTTTACGTAGTTGTAATTATTATTTACGTTGATGCAAACATTGATATTATTTCTATATCTGTAAATTGGGTAAGGTCTCCAGGCATAATAGTACGTTGGATAGTAATTCCATGTCCAGCTTGAATAATATGGTCTGTAATTGGTTACCCAAAAAGAGGTATAAATTACCGGTGCAACATGATAAACGGGTTCGTAAATATAATTGGCTCCGTATAAATAAGTATTACCTACTACCTGTACGCTAACTTTGTTATAATTATCTCTTTCAACATCAATTGTTGCAATGTCCTGGTAAACATCTCTGTCTAAAACTGCCTGTATAATAACAACGTGTGTTCTGTTTTCTACAGACTCAATTACACGTAAATAATCAACATCGTTATCACCATTTAGGTCTAAGTTTGATATTTGATATTTAGGATCATTTAAACGTCTTTCAAAGTCTTGCAAGTTTGCTGATTCCCCAAAAATAGAAGCAACAGCTCTAAGGTCTAAATTATCACTGATATCTGAATTTTTTGCGTAAACAGTAGTTTGAGCTTTGGCTTGAAAAGTGCTAAGTCCTAAGGCTAGCATTACAATTAAAAGTAGATTGGTTTTCATGGCAAATCATTTTAGGATTAATATTCTGAGATATCCAATTACTGTGCCACAAAAAAAAAACGAACTATTTTGTTTCTAATAAATAGTTGTATTTTAGCAATAACTAATTTTTATTTTTATGAGAAAAATATTTTTTATTTTAAGTGTTTTTGGTTTGTTAGTTTCTTTTACTACAATTCATTATAAGCAAAATGAGAAGCTTAAAGGTGGGTTTACATCGGTAGTGGTCGATACTTTATTTCAGGACAAAATAAGTATTAGAGCTATCGAAATTGATAAAGAAAAAGTCTGGTACGGAGCAAATGATTCCCGATTTGGGTACTTTGATTTGGAGAAAAATGAAAAATTTGAAGAGCATATTTATAAAGATACTTTAAAATTAGAGTTTAGAAGTATTGCACAAACTTCAAAAAATATTTTTTTATTAAGTGTTGGGAATCCGGCCTTACTTTATCAGGTTTCTAAAAAAACAAATAAAGTAAAATTAGTTTACAAAGAAGTGCATACAAAAGTGTTTTATGACAGTATGAAATTCTGGAATGATGATGAAGGAATTGCAATTGGAGACCCTATCGAAGATACTTTTTCAGTTTTAATTACCCGAGATGGGGGAGAAACCTGGGTAAAAGTTCTCTCAGATCATTTGCCTACTCTTTCTAAAGGAGAGGCCGCTTTTGCTGCCAGTAATACCAATATTATTATAAAAGGAAAAGATACCTGGTTAGTTTCCGGTGGAAAAAAAGCCAGAATTTTTTATTCTGGTGACAAAGGAAAAACATGGAAGGTGACTACAACTCCTATAGTTCAGGGAAAAACCATGACCGGTATTTTTACAGCTGATTTTTACGATTCTAAAGAAGGTTTTATAGCGGGTGGTGATTATGAATTACCTAAGCTAAAATCAGATAATAAAGCCATTACTAAAGATGGTGGTAAAACCTGGGTTGTGGTGGCTCAAAATGAAGGATTTGGTTATACTTCATGTGTTCAGTATGTTCCGGGAAGTAATGCTAAAGAAATTGTTTCAATTGGTGCTTCCGGATTGTATTATTCTGAAAATTCAGGCTTAACCTGGACGCAATTATCAGATGATACAAGTCTTTTTACCATTCGTTTTTTAAATAGAAACACTGCAATTGCAGCTGGTAATAACAAAATGGTTCGTATTAATTTTAAGTAAGTAAGATTAAAAACAATATTTCCTGACCAGATTCTATAAAATAACAAGAACCCTAAATAATAAAGTAAGTATTATTATATAGGGTCCTTGTCGCTGTTGTTAGGTTTGCCAAAATTTAGTTTTTGGCTGCTGCTTTATCTCGATATTGTTTTAATAATTTTCTATTAAAATCGTCTTCGGATTTTTTAAGCTTTAATATTTTTTTTGCTGAAAGTATCTTTTTTAAATTTGAATTGTATTTTTCTTTCAAAATGTACAATTCTTTATCAGTGCTTTCTATTTGCGATAACAATGTAGCTGCCTCTTTCTCTGAAATCGAATTGATATTATCATCAGCCAATTTGCGTAAATAGGTTTTCATCTTCTCATGACGCAATTCAAACTGTTTGTCATCAAAAGCATTATAAATAGGCCAGAATTTTTCTGCCTCAGCTGATGTAAGCTCTAATTCGGTGGTCAGAAAAGCCACTTTGTATTCTTTTATTTTTTCACGTTTTTCATCAATTTTCGAGTTTTGTGCATAAAACGAGAAACTAATCAAGAGGCAAAATATCGATAATGTATGTTTGATTTTCATCTTTTCTAAGATTTTATTTATTCTGAAATTAAATTTTCAATATTTGGATTTGATGATAAAATATCTTCAATGGTTTCGTCTTCCAGAGCCACATTTTTTCCCAGTTTCTGAATGTCATTGTTGTCTAATTCTTTCATTAAATCATATTGATTTAAGTTAGACTGATAAGACAAATACGTTTCTAATGTATCTTCGTCTAATTCCTTTGCGTTTTTATTATAATTGTATCCTATCGGAATCATTAGCGCCAGAATCAGGACTGCGGCAACAAGCATCGAGATTACATTTTTACGTTGGTAAATCGGAATCACTTTTACTTCTTTTGCGTTCATCTGTTCTAAAACATTAGCCGATAAAGTATCAAAATAACCTTCGGGAGTTTTAAATCCTGATGCAATTTTCGGTTCGTTTTCTAATTTAAATGCTTTCATAATGTCTATAAGATATATTTTTTACCAAAAGGTTTAATTTGTGGTAACATATAATTCAATTTTTTTTACAGCGTGATGATAAGAAGCTTTTAAAGCACCCACAGAAGTTCCTAAAATTTCGGCTATTTCTTCGTATTTCAATTCTTCAAAATATTTCATTTTAAAGACTAATTGTTGCTTTTCTGGCAATGTTACAATGGCTTTTTGAAGTTTAATTTGAATTTCATCTCCATCAAAATAAACATCAGCTTTCAAATTATCGATGGTTTTATTTTGTAACGCTTCTGATGTTAATCCGTTCAGTTTTGCTTTTTGATTCAAAAAAGTCAATGCTTCATTAGTAGCAATGCGGTACATCCACGAAAATAATTTGCTTTCGCCCTTAAAATTTTTTAAATATTGAAAAACTTTTACAAATGTATTCTGCAAAACATCATCGGCGTCATCATGATTCAAAACGATATTTCGAATATGAGAATACAATGGTCGTTGATATTCAGACAAGAGTTTTTGAAACGCAACATTCTGCGTTTTAGAATCTAATAATTGGGCTATAAATTCCTTCTCGTTTGTCAAGTTTTACAATTTATCTTGTTAGAATGAATTTAGAGCAAAAGGTTTAAAATGAGTGCCTTATTTTTTTAAAATTCTGATTGCTCTTCTTCAGGAGTTGTGGCTGGAGTAGCTGGCGTTGTTTGCTGTTGTACAGCCGGTTCTGTTGTTTGGGGTTTGTAAACCGGAACTTTTACTACAGGAACTACTTTTGGTTTTGTTGGAAAATAAATTTCTGTCATCAATTTTGATGGACTTTTGACATCCATTTTACTGATGGACCAAATTTCTAAATGTGACCAGCTTAGTTCCGGAACAATTTTTTCGTTGTTTATAAAAGCTTTAGTTTTTGCAATCGCTTCTGAAGTGTGGGAGTAATCACCGTTAAGAGTTGTTTTTACAGCTTCAAAAGAGTTTAATTTACCCGCCAGAATATCACTTCCGGCGCTAATAGAAATTTCTTTATTGATGGGTAAGCAAATGGAGACTTTTGCTAAACCTTTATCAGTGTCATAAGTATGATAAATAATAAATGGTTTTCCGCTCTGAGCCAAATTAGCGGTTTTGCAGAAATCAATTAACTTTGGAATTACAATTCGGGCATTTTTGTTAACCTTTTTAATTTCGCTGTTAAAGGTTTGTTTGATATAAAAAGTTTCAGTTTTCTTTACAAGACCATTTACTTTTACTGTAAAAGTTTTGGTTTCATAATCTAAATTTTTATCGATATTGGCTAAGCTTTTTTCATACATCGTTCCGATAATATTATCAGAACCACCATTTAATGCCGTATAAATTTTAAAAAGAAAACTCATTGTTCCTTTTCCTTTCCAGGTTACTTTTGTTTTTCCGTTTAAGGTATCTTTAAAAATCCAGTTTACATCTGTTTCAGTACCGTCAATGTTCATTTTTTGATGAATACTTTCGCCTTCTATAGCTTTAATTGTGATGGCATTTCCGTTTCCTTCAGTACCCTGCCAGGAAAATGAAGCACCATTACCGGAAGTTTTTTTTGGAAAAACCATAGCAATTGATGGGTCTTCGACAGCCCAGGATTCAAAATCTTCAAAATTTCTAAAATCATTCACATAATTATAGACCGTTGCTTTTGGCGAATTAATCACCTTACTTCTTTCTACTGAAAAGTTTCCTTTTTGAGTAGCGACAAAAACGGTAAGAGCAACAAAGCTTAATAAAAGTAAAAGAAATAGATATTTTAAAATTTTCATTGGTTGTAGGATGTTTGGTGTCGTAAAGTTATAAATTTTATCAGTAGTCCTGCTATAAGCATTAAAAATAATAAATACTTTTTGAAAATACCTTAGTTCAAAAAGGTTTTATTTAAAAACGTCACAACAACCTTTTTAAGTATAAAATTGAAAATGTTTCTGATGGAAGTTAATTAATAATAATGCAAAAAGCAACATCATCTTGTCATTCCGCAGAAACCCAGATGCACTGTAAATAAAAAGAGATTCTTACAGAATGACAAACTGTTTTTAAAATTTACTATTGGAATTTGGAATTTATTAAATTTGGAATTTTCCTTAAATTATCTTTTCAGAAAAATTTTGATAACGAAAAGAATTACAATGAAAAGCAAAAAGGCAATTAAAACTTTGTAATTTCCTTTGTAGAAAATTTTGTGCAAAGCCAAATCTTTTCGGTAAGCAAAAATCATTGCGATAACAAAAGCGATAAAAAAGCATACTCCAAATATTACTTGTCCTTGACTAAACATAATTTTAATTTTTTTGACAAAAATAGTTAATTGTATATGAATTGTTGCTAATTTGCTCTTTCATTTAATCAAATAAAAAAGATGAAAAAACAACTTGATGCGGTGAAGGAATTTCATACTGCTTTTAAAATAGGACATAGCGAAACGCCAGTAGCTGATTTGGGTGCAACCAAAAAGCTGTTGCGATTTAATTTGATGAAAGAAGAAAATGAAGAATATCTCGAAGCGGTTCAGAATAATGATTTGGTTGAAATTGCTGATGCTTTGGGTGATATGATGTATATTTTATGCGGAACTATTATCGAACACGGTTTGCAAGATAAAATTGAAGCTGTTTTTGACGAAATCCAACGCAGTAATATGAGTAAGTTAGGCGAAGATGGTCAGCCTATTTACCGTGAAGATGGAAAAGTAATGAAAGGCCCGAATTATTTTAAGCCCGATTTTTCGAAACTGTTGTAAAAGAAAAACACCTGAGAGGTTTTGAAACCTGTCAGGTGTAATAGTATAGATTAACTTTTATTTATTGCACTTTTACTGTCCAGCCAAAAGTATCTTCAGATAATTTATTTTGAAGGCTAGTTAGTTTTTCTTTCAAAAGAGCAGCGTATGAATTCTCAACAGGAGTCATTTCATAATATACATCCTGATAAGAGAAACCTTTAATTACGCTAATTACAGCCGCTGTTCCAGCTCCAAAAATTTCTTTCAAAGAACCATTTTTAGCTGCTTCAACTAATTCAGAAACTAAAACCGGACGAACTTCTACATTTAATCCTTCTTTTTCTGCCATTGCAATCAAACTTTTTCGGGTGATACCATCTAAAATTCTTTCACTCGTTGGCGCAGTTAATAAAGTATCATTTATTCTGAAGAAAACGTTCATTGTTCCAGCTTCTTCTAATTTTGTATGCGTTGCATCATCTGTCCAGATAACTTGCTGGAAACCTTCTTTGTTAGCCAAATTTGTTGGGTAAAATTGTGCAGCGTAGTTTCCTGCCGCTTTTGCAGCACCAATTCCGCCATTTGCAGCTCTACTGTAATGTTCGGCAATAATTACTTTTACTTCACCAGCATAATACGATTGTGCAGGAGAAAGTAAAATCATAAATTTATATTCGTCAGAAGGATTAGCTACAACACCAGCTCCAGTTGCAATCATAAAAGGACGAATGTACATACTGCTTCCGTTTCCTTTTTGAATCCAGTCTTTGTCTAATTTCAATAACTCATTTAAACCATCCATAAAAATAGCTTCAGGAACCTCTGGCATGGCCATACGGGTTGCTGAACTGTTGAAACGTTTGTGGTTTTCATCAGGTCTGAACAACCAGACATCATTATTGTCATCTTTATAAGCTTTCATTCCTTCAAAAATAGCTTGTCCGTAATGGAAGACTTTTGAAGAAGGATCCATCAAAATAGGAGCATAAGGCTTAATGACAGGAGATTGCCATTGCCCGTTTTTGTAATCACATTCGAATAAATGGTCTGTAAAAACAGCACCAAAGCTTAAGTTATCAAAATCTACTTCGTTTATTTTTGTCGAAGTGGCTTTGATGATTTCAATTTTGCTTGTTTGAGTTGTACTCATAATAATGTAAGGTTTTATTGTAATTTTCAATCTGAAAGAAAAAATCTAACGTCATGATTTGGTGTAAAATAGAATTTATTGAATGCAAAATTAAGTAAAAATATGTAATTTACTTACTAAAACTGCATTAATTCTGCCGTTTGACTGAGATTTATTTATCTTATAATAAACTTAAAAATTTAGCACATTTTTATAAAGAATTTATGAAAAAACTGTCGTTTTTTAAGGCTTTACGCATTTGTTTTGATTAAATTTGACTTCTGTTTTGGTCTTAAAACCAATCATATCTCATTATTAATTTCGAAAAAGTGAAAAGAGAAATAATTAAAACGCTAGATGGTTCAACAACAATTCATTTGCACGAATGGGATGAATGTTATCACTCTAAGCACGGTGCTATACAAGAAGCAAAACATGTTTTTATCAAAAACGGGCTTTCGCTGTTCGAAAATAATCCAGTGACCATTCTGGAAATTGGTTTCGGAACGGGTCTGAATGCTTTTATTACTTTTTTAGAATCAAATAAAAAAAATCAAACAATAGATTATGTTGGAGTAGAAGCGTATCCGGTCGCTGCCGAAGAAGTGCTGCAGATGAATTATGTAGAAGAATTGGAAGCATTGGAATTTGATAACATTTTTGAGAAAATGCATAAATGTGAATGGAACATTAAAACTGAAATTAGCGCCTCGTTTTCGTTAACCAAAAGGAAACAATTTTTTGATGAAATAGACGATTTTGAAACTTTTGATTTGATTTACTTTGATGCCTTCGGATTTCGTGTGCAGCCGGAGCTGTGGAGTACTGAAATTTTTAGAAAAATGTACAATAGTTTAAAACCAAATGGTGTTTTAGTAACCTACGCTGCGCGTGGAGTTGTCAAAAGAAGTATGATCGAAGTTGGCTTTACTGTCGAAAAACTGGCAGGGCCTCCAGGTAAGCGAGAGATGTTCAGGGCAACGAAAAAGGCTTAAAATCACTTATTTAGAATTATTCTATATTGATTTATAAATATTAAGAAAACGGTTTCGTTGCTAAAATTTTCAAAAAAAATAGTTAAAAGTAATTGTTATATGTGTTATTTGTTTACTTTTACTGCGAGTTTAAAAATAAAGATAAACCCCAAAATCTTATTTTATTATGTCAAAAATGATGTTTGATTACACGAAATCAATACTTGAGAGAGTAAGTTTCGACCCGGTGCTTTTCTGCAAAGAGCTAGAAAAAGCTATCAAAACGCTATTACCATACGAAATGGAACAATTGCAAGAATGGTTATTAAATTTCATTGTTGAAAAACCAGAACTAGAATCAAGTTTACTACTGATAAAAGTATAAGAAAAGGAGCCAATTGGCTCCTTTTTTATTTCTATTTCTTTTGTAGTGGACTAATTATCTGTACATTTTGAAAAACAATTGCACCCTTTACAACTCCTGCAATTGTAGAACGAAGTGCGTCGATAATTTGCATTTTTAATTCGCTTTTCGGGTAAATCAAACTTACCTCACGAGCTGGTTTTGGTTCCTTAAAGTTGCGTAGTTTCAGTTTGTCGGATTCTTTCAAATCTAAGGTGTGCAAGTACGGAAGTAATGTTGTGCCCAAACCTTCATCGGCTAATTTTATAAGGGTTTCAAAACTACCGCTTTGAATCTGAAAATTATTTTGTTCGACATCAGAACCATTTTTGCATAAATTCAGAATTCCATCTCTAAAACAATGACCGTCCTGCAAAAGTAAGATTTCATTCAAATTCAAATCCGAAACTTCAATTTCTTCTTTCTGAAAATTAGCATGGTGTTCCGGTATATAAGCCACAAAAGGCTCAAAATACAAAACAATCTCTTTTATTTTTTCATCTTCCAAAGGCGTTGCCGCAATGGCAGCATCCAGATGACCGTTTTTCAATTTTACAATAATTTCATCGGTATTCAGCTCTTCGATTAAAAGCTTCACTTTTGGATATTTATTTATAAAATTGCTCAAAAACATTGGTAAAAGAGTTGGCATAATGGTTGGAATAATTCCTAAACGAAATTCGCCACCAATAAAACCTTTTTGCTGTTCTACAATATCTTTGATTCTATCGGCTTCATTAACAATATTTTTGGCCTGATTTACAATTTTTTGACCAATATCGGTAAGCTGAATAGGTTTTTTTGTTCTGTCGAAAATCAAAATATTAAGTTCTTCCTCGATTTTCTGGATTTGCATACTTAATGTGGGTTGAGTCACAAAACATTTCTCAGCAGCAAGTGTGAAATTTTTATGTTCGGCAACCGCTAATACATATTGTAATTGAGTAATAGTCATTTTGATAGTATTTTTTGATGCAAAAATAATAAAATATAATTTTTGTTTATCATTAATTTTAAAAACTTACCTTAAATTTGTAGTAACATACTGTAAAAATGAAAAAGATGAAAACGAATATTTTAGGATTACCTGTTAAAGAGTCAGAATTATTAGTGAAAGAATTAAATGTTTTGTTAGCCAATTTTCAGGTTTACTATCAAAATTTAAGAGGAATTCATTGGAATATTAGAGGGAAGCGTTTCTTTGATCTGCATGTGAAATTCGAAGAATTATATACTGATTCACAACTTAAAATAGATATGATAGCCGAAAGAGTTTTGACAATTGGCGGAACACCATTGCATACTTTTGAAGATTATATCAAAAACAACAAATTGACAGTTGGTAAAAATATCTCAAACGATGAAAAAGCAGTGCAATTGATTGTTCATTCCTTATCTGATTTGTTAAAAATTGAAAGGAATATTTTGAACAAATCTGGAGAAATAAACGACGAAGGAACCAATTCGATGATGAGCGATTTTATAGCAGAGCAGGAAAAAACCATCTGGATGATGAATGCCTGGCTTGAGGAAGAATTGTAAAAGGCTATTTTTGAAAACGTTAAAAAAACAGAATGATATTCGAATATCATTCTGTTTTTTATTTATGTTAAATTTGTATAAAAATTTCAGGTCAATGCTTTGATTTTAGTTGTTAAATTCTATTTTTGTTCAAATGAAGTTAATCGCTCGCATATTATTATTTTTATTCGTTGCTTTCTTATCTACTCCAGCTATTGTGACGACGATTAAGAAGAGCAGCAATACTTCTATGTTTTTTAGTTGCTCCGAGGAGGAATTAGGACATAAGGAACTTAAAGCGGCGGTTTATCCTTCTATTTTTGAACACGAATTGGTTCTGCCTGTTTACACAGAATCAAAATTAATTGTTTCTGAAAATATTGTAAAACTTGACAATATTTCTCCGAGCATTTTTGCTCCTCCACCCAACTTGGTATAATACTTCCGATTATTTTTTAATAAACTACATTTGTGTAAATGCAGTTTAAATTCTTCACGAATAATTTTTTTAGTATTATATTATGTCAAAAAAAATCAATCTTTTTGCTAACCTTAAATCTGATTTTGCTTCAGGTTTGGTAGTTTTCTTGGTAGCTCTTCCATTGTGTTTAGGTATTGCAATGGCCTCAGGAGCGCCTTTATTTTCTGGAATTATTGCTGGTGTTGTGGGCGGAATAATTGTAGGTTATTTAAGTCAGTCACATATTAGTGTTTCAGGACCGGCGGCTGGTCTAACAGCTATTGTTTTAACAGCAATAACAAGTTTTGGTGCTTTTGATGTGTTTTTAATGTCTGTTTTTATTGCAGGACTAATTCAATTAGTATTAGGATTTTTAAAAGCCGGAAGTATTTCAAACTATTTTCCTACCAATGTTATTGAGGGAATGTTAGCGGGTATCGGGATTATCATCATCTTAAAACAATTGCCTCATGCTTTTGGTTATGATGCTGATTTTGAAGGTGATCAGGCGTTTATTCAGCATGACGGGAGTAATACTTTTTCGTTTTTATTTGATGCCATCAATCATGTTCAATTAGGGGCGGTAGTGGTGTCTGTAGTTTCACTTATTATCTTAATTGCCTGGGATAAAGTACCTTTTTTAAAGAAATTAAAATTGGTGCCAGGAGCCTTAATTGCGGTTATTGCAGGTGTCGTTTTAAACGAAGTTTTTATATCATCAGGTAGCTCATTGGCAATTGCAAAAGATCATTTGGTTTCATTGCCAGTTCCAAAATCTTTTGATGATTTTAAATCTATTTTGATTTTACCAAACTTTGCCTCAGTTACAAACCCACAGGTTTGGGTGGTTGGGGTTACAATTGCCATTGTAGCTTCTATCGAGACTTTATTATGTATCGAAGCCGCTGATAGAATGGATGTTCAAAAACGTTATACCAATACCAATATTGAGCTTAAAGCGCAAGGGCTAGGTAATGTAGTAAGTTCTTTATTAGGTGGTTTACCCATGACATCTGTTGTGGTGAGATCATCTGCAAATAATAATGCTGGAGCAAAATCTAAGATGTCAACCATTATACATGGCGTACTTTTATTGATTAGTGTTTTAGCAATTCCGACAATTCTAAACAAAATCCCATTGGCAACTTTGGCAACTGTATTAATTTTAGTTGGATATAAATTGGCTAAGCCGGCAACTTTTATTCATTTTTGGGAAAAAGGAAAATATCAGTTTGTTCCTTTTATTGCCACTTTAGTATTTGTAGTGGCTACAGACTTGCTTAAAGGTGTTGCACTTGGAATTATCATCAGTATTATTTTTGTTTTAAGAGGAAATTTAAAAAGAGCTTATATTTTTAAAGTAGAAGAATACGAAGACGGAGATATCATTCATATCGATTTGGCTCAGGAAGTTTCATTTTTGAATAAAGCAGCCATTAAACAAACATTGAGTGAAATACCTGAAAATTCAAAAGTAATTATCAGTGCACACGATACGGAATATATTGCCCATGATGTGCTCGATTTGATTAAAGAGTTTAAAGAAACACGTGCTATTGACGAAAATATTAAGGTAAAACTTAAAGGTTTTAAAGAAGCATACGAGTTAGAAAATACTCCTGACAAAGACAATCACGTTTCGATAGAACATTATTATGATGTTGCCAAAAGACAAATGATTAAAAAGGAAGCAAAAGAAGACTTTAAAGCCAACTAAATTATATATTAATTAAGGTTTTTCCAGAGCAAACAAGTATCAAAATTTAGGTAACTTTACAATCAAAAACATTTTGATAGCTCTATTAAAAAATAAAATACCATTTAAAAACAATACATTATTATGAAAGAGTTTTATAAGCAGTTATTAGATAACAATAAAGAATGGGTTGAAAAATCATTAGCAAAAGACCCAAATTATTTCGCAGATTTAGCAAAAGGACAAACACCACCTGTATTATGGATTGGATGTTCGGATAGCCGTGTTCCTGCAAATGAAATTATCGGTGCTAAACCTGGTGAAGTATTCGTTCATAGAAATATAGCCAACATGGTCGTGCATTCAGACATGAATATGTTGAGCGTTTTAGATTATGCCGTAAACGTATTGAAAGTAAAGCACGTTATTGTTTGCGGACATTACGGTTGTGGTGGTGTAAAAGCAGCGATGGGTAATATGTCGGTAGGGATTATCGATAACTGGATTCGTCATATTAAAGATGAATACCGTTTACATGATAAATATCTAAATGCTATCGAAGATGAAACAGAGCGTTTTAATGCTTTTGTAGAAATCAATGCTAAAGAGCAGGTTTACAATTTAGCTAAAACTTCTATCGTGCAGGGAGCCTGGAAAAATGGTCAGGATTTAATGCTTCATGGATGGGTTTATGGTTTAAATTCAGGTTTTGTAACCGATTTGAATGTAAATATCAGTTCGAATTCTGAACTCGACGAAGTTTATCAGCTAAACAATCTATAAAAAGAAAAATCGCCTCACAAGGGCGATTTTTTTTATTCATTTTCATCTAAATTTTCATTAAATGCTGATGGCAGCATGGTTGGGATAAACTTGATTAATATAGGTAATAATAAGCTTCCTCCCGGAAGTAAAAATATAGTAAGTGACGGAATCGTTTTGCAAATATCCAAAAGTTGTTTTTTTACTTTTTTCTTTTCTTTGGCATCCAGATCTCTATGAGTCGAATGTGCCAGTAAAATCATGAGTTCCTTACTCTGAACAATTTCTTTTACCAATCTGTTTTTATTTCGGGTAATCAATTTTACAACACTAGCCGTCATCTGGTCATAAAAATGTTTTACCGGATTCGAGTAATTAAAATACGGAATCTTTTTTTTATGAGTTGTAATAAAACTATTGGTAGTAGTGATACTATTGGTTACAAAATCATCTGGAACGGCCATCATCGAACCTAAAGAATATAAAAAGTATGCCTCTTCATTTTCTACAACACCATCACTCCATAAAGCCATTCCAGCCATGTCGATTAAATAATATTGCTCCAGTTTATTGCCAAAATAATCCAAATCTAAGGTTTCTAAAGTATCAACCGTAACTTTCGAAAATTTAGAATAACGTACAGATGCTTCAAAAAGTTTATTCAGTAAATCATCGTGCTGTGATTTTACTGTTTTAGTTTTTAAAGCCAAACCTACGATACCCAGTACAGCCTCTTCAATTCGTTTTAAATATTTCTCAGGAATTTCGCCATGCTGTAAATATTGTCTAAATGCCAAAACATCAATAAACAACAAAGCATTAGTAACCAGATGCGAAAAGTTTTTGCTAATAATACTATCGTTCGTTTGTACTCTTTGGTCAATTATGTTTTCTAAAGAAAGCGAAGGAGTGTCTTTTGGAAGTAAAATTTTAAATAAATTAAAGCCTTCCGGATTCATTTCTTTATAAAACTTCAAAACTTCATGAATGAAATTATCAGATTCAGAACTTCTTTTTTCTAAACAAAAAACACCATAAAGGGTATTTAGTAAAGCTACTTTAGAAATTTCCGTTTTAAACCAGCCCTTTATCGAAATTGGAACTTGCGAATCTATAGAGATGATATGCCCATAGATAAAACCGGTTTCTCTGACTTTATAATAAAAGGTGTCAGCAGTTTCAAAAGGAATCACTTCTGAAATCTTTTGTTCGCTAAAAAACTTATCTATCCAACCTGCTGCTGATGGGTTAATCATTACTTTTATTTGAAGTTACAAAGCTATATTTTTTTCTGGTTCAAAAATTAATTTAAAATTAAATAACCACTAGATTTTGTGAAAAAAAATAGTGGTTATATATTTTAGGTAGTAAAGAAAAGTATAAAACTATATTCTGGCTTTTTTATTTTGTTCGCAAAGCGAAATAATCTCTGTAATTCTGTTGTTTCGGGTTTCTTCTCTTTTGGCCTGATTGAGCCAATAAAGGTATCCTTTTTTATATGACGGGCTAAATTTCTGATAGTTTTCAAAAGCTATTACATTCGAATTGAATGCCAATTGAAGGTCTTCAGGAATAAGCAAATCATCAACAGAGTCTAAGGAGTTCCAGGAACCGTTTTGTTTAGCAATTTCAATTTTAGCGAAACCGCTTTCATGCATCAAATTTGCAGCAATTAGTTTTTCGATATGGGTTTTATTGAGTTTGCTCCAGACGCTTTTGTCTTTTCTGGGAGAATAAAACTGTTTTCGGGAATCTTCATCTATTTTTCGAACGGTTGAATCAATCCAGCCATAGCAAAGCGCTACCTGAACAGCTTCTTCCCAGCGCATACTTTCACTTATACTGCTTACTTTGTAAAAAAGCAAATGAACACCTTTTGAACAATGATGATTTTCATGTAGCCAGGCACGCCATTCCTGAGCATTTTTAAAATATAAATATTCCTGATCTTCCAAAAAAAAACTATTATTTGATAATTCCGGAACAAGCTACTCTGGCTCCTGCATTTCCTGCTGGTTGCGAAACAAAATCATCAGCACCCTGATGAACAATTAGTCCTTTACCTAAAATGTTTTTGGTCTCATCATCGCCGCCAATTGCCCATTCGTCTGTTGTAAGGGTAATGGTTCCGTTCCCATTTGCATCAGCAGTAAAGTTTCCGATATCACCTCTGTGATATTCGCCAACACCCCATTTTCCGTGTTTTTTAAAGGTAGGATTCCAGTGTCCTCCAGCCGAACTTCCGTCTGCAGCAGTACAATCTGATTTTTCATGTATGTGAATCGCATGTACCCCAGGCTCTAAACCTGCCATCTTAGCAACAAAAGTTACTTTACCGTTTTTCTCTGTAAAGGTTGCTGTTCCGGTCACGGTACTATTGCTTTTTGGCTCTAATGTAATAGTTAAGGTTTTGGCATCTGCCGATTTTGTATTTGTTTTACAACCAATGATTAAGGCTGTAATTATAGCGAAAGAAACGACAATTTTTTTCATGTTATGAGGCTTTAAAATTTAATAAGTAGTAAATTTAACATAAAATAGCGAGAAAGTTTCTTGTCAAAAGTTAAAAAAATCTCAAACTATTGATTGTAATTTAAGAGTGCTTTGAGATAAGAAGATAATATTATTGCGTAATTTCGTAAAAATTCAATAAAAAGAAGGTTTTGAAATTTGTTTTAAAAATAATTTAATTAAATATATTAATATGGTAAAGAGAGTTTTAATTTTAGTTTTTCTGGGTGTTGCATTGACTTCGTGTGGTGTTTTTAAATGTAATAAAGAGGACAGTACAGCAAAAAACGGTGTAAGTAAACTGGAAGGGAATTGGGAACTTAATTATATTACTGGTCCGAGAATCGCATTTGATGGTTTGTATCCTAATAAAAAACCGGCAATTAATTTTGATATAAAAGAAAATCATGTTTCAGGGAATAATGGCTGTAATTCTTTTTCTGGAAAATTAAATGTTGATGGAAACAAAATAAATTTTACAGACCAGGCAATGGCAATGACTAAAATGGCCTGTATGGATGGTCAGGGTGAACAGGTTTTTATGAGTACTTTGCAAAAAATCACGACTTATGCCATTTCTGACGATGGTAAAACGTTGACATTTATTTCTGATGATATAGCCATGATGCGATTTGTCAGGAAATAATTTTTCATTTTAAGGAGAATAGATTTATTTAAAACCTTTAAAAGATGTAATTTATGAAAACAAAATGGTCAATTTTACTAGTGTTAGTTTGTTTTTTGAACTTTCAGGGTTATGCTCAGGAAAAAAAATCTAAGAAAGAACTAAAGGCAGAGGCCAAACTCAATAAAGAAAAGGAAATTGCAGCTTTGATTGATGCTAAAAATTTTGTTTTCGATGCCGAAAGAGTGATGCCGCAAGGCTACAGAACCATTAATATAGACTATAATACCTATTTCCTAAAGTTTACCGAAGAGAAAGTAGAAGCAGATTTACCTTTTTTCGGACGTGCTTTTAATGTAGCTTATGGTTCAAGCGATGGTGGGATGAAGTTTGAGGGTAAGCCTGAAGATATAATTATTGAGAAAAAGAAAAAGTATTACGAAATTAAGGCAACCGTAAAAGGCAAGGAAGATGTTTATTCAATCCTGATGTCGGTTTATTTTGAAGGTGGAACAACACTTACCATTAACAGTAATAAAAGAGCCTCAATATCTTACGATGGAAATAGTAGAGCGCCAAAGACAGATGCAGTAAAATAATGATTAGGATATAACAAGAATAATATTATTTTTGTTATGTCCTTTTTTTAATTTTAATATGCAAAAAATTACTCTTTTAAAGATAATAGAAAAATATCATTTGGCGATGGTATTTTTTTTGTGTCCATTTTTAAACTTTGCCCAGGATTTAGAACCGAGAGTTTACGCAAACGTTCCTACAAAACTTAACGTAGCAGCCTTGACTTACGGTTATCTCGAAGGAAACATTCTTACGGATCCGTCATTACCTATAAAGGATTTTGAAATTTCAAGTCATAATGTGGCTGCAAGTTATGTGAGAACCTTTGGCTTAGCCAATAAATTAGCGAGAGTTCAGGTTACGCTCCCTTTTACATTTATGGATGGTTCTCAGACGAAAACTTCAGGAGAGGTTTTAACGGGTTCGCGAACAGGTTTTGGCGACACAAGAGTTCGGTTTGGAATAAATTTATTAGGATCGCCAGCCATTGATAAAAAGGATTTTAATAAGTTTGAACAGAATACTATTCTGGGAGTCAGTTTAGTAACGTCTATTCCGACAGGAAGATATTATGATGAAAAACTCATTAATATCGGAACCAATCGTTGGGCTTTTAAGCCAGAAGTTGGGCTTTCGAAAAGATTTAATCATATCTATGCAGAAATTTATACAGGAGTTTGGTTTTATACTAATAATAATCATTATTTAGTAAATAAAAAATTAGAACAAAAGCCAGCTTATAGCTTACAAAGTCACGCAAGTTATTATTTTAAAAATAGCATGTGGATTGGTTTTAATGCCAATTGGTTTGTGGGCGGAAAAACCATTACCGAGGGCGTTTCAGATGATAGCCAAATCGATAACTGGCGGGTAGGAGGTACGTTTTCGCTACCAATTGCAAAAGCACAATCTTTAAAATTTCAATACCATATAGGTGCTTTTACCAACAACGGATTGAATTATAATGCCGGAACCGTAACCTATCAAAATTCCTTTTTTTAATTTATTTTTCATTCGTAATTATTTATTCGGTAAATTCGTATAGAATTATTGTTAATCGTTTAATAAATAGTGTCTTATGAGAAAAATTAGCGTTATCTTCATCGTGGCTATTGCCTCATTATCATCTTATGCACAATCTTCTTTTAAAGAAGATGTAGATGTTGTACAAAGTATTTATGGAAAATCTAAAAGTGATTTGGTAAAAGAATATATGAATTTACCGGAAACACAATTCGCTGCTTTTACAAAAGTGTATGACAATTACGAAACCGAACGTAAAGAATTAGGTCAGACAAAATTCCAACTTATTAATGATTATGCGGCCAATTACAATACCCTGACAGATGAAAAAGCTGACGAATTGGCCAAAGCAACCTTAAAAAATAATTTGGCTTACGAAAAACTTTATACCAAAACGTATGGTCAGGTAAAAAAAATAATTGGAGCAATAAATGCCGCTAAGTTTATTCAATTGGAAGTTTATTTGCAAACTACTATTCGTAGCGAAATTCAAAATTCAATTCCGTTTATTGGAGAATTAGATAAGTCTAAAGTTAAAATGTAACATTAGATTTCTGTAATAAAAAAGGACAATTATTTTGAAATAATTGTCCTTTTTTATGTCTGGTTAGAAAATCGTTTACTTTTCAGTTTTCACTTCATAAATAGCATTCACTAATCCATTACGAGTAGTGTCTAATGGCAGTTCCCAAAACATGATTCCACCTAACTTCTTAGATTTTACATAGTCGGTTTTGGCTTTTATAGAAGCAATATCATCTCCTGTTGCAAATGTTTTAGTACTTTCGTTGTACCAGTAAGGTGCTTTTGCTTTGTCATCCCAAAAATATTTCCAGCCATTTGCTTCAGTATAAGTTGTAGCAAAATTTTTAAACGAAACACCTTCAATGTGCTGTCCGGATTGGTACAAACCATTATTTATATTTTCTACATTTTTCCAGGTTCTGGTATAAAATGCTCCTCCAATAACTAATTTTTCTGCTGGAATTCCTAATTTTAATAAATACGTTACTGCTTTATCGACTGATTCCTCTGTTGGAGTAGTGCTGAATAAAGGCGTATGATGTCCTGTAACCTTAGAATAGCCATTTACCAAATCATAACTCATAATATTAACTCGATTTACCAATGGCATGATTTTTTTCCATTCTACAGATTCATCTAAATATTTTTGAAAACCTCCAGCCGCAAAACTTAATTCGTATTTTTTACCCAAAGTAGAACGCAAAATTTTGATTAATTCGGTAAAATTCGTTTTATCAGCAAGCTGGAATAAATGTCCCGGAAGGCCCTCGATAGTTGGATATTCCCAATCCAGATCTAAACCGTCAACTTTAAAATAATCACTTACTTCTTTTACAGATTTTGCAAAAGTCAATCTGCCTTCAGCTGTTGAAAATGCAGCAGAACAAGGTTCGCAGCCACCCCAGCCACCAAGCGAAAGTAAAATTTTAAGTTGTGGATTTTTAGCTTTTAAAGAAACTAAATGTTTGATTGTTGTGGAATCTTTAGGAGAATCAACGCTTAGTTTCCCGTCTTTTAAATGGCAAAAACTAAAGATGATTTGATTTAATTTGGATACTTCATATTCGTTTATCATTTTGTCATCGCCTGTATAATAAGCAATAATGTCAAAGTTTTTGTTTTTCTGTGCAAAAATTGTCGTGGTACAACAGCACAATAGCAGAAAAGCTATTAAGTTAATTTTTTTCATTTCGTAGTTTTTTGTGTTTTATGGAATGCTAAATATAAAACATTAGAATATAAAAATCGCTATAGAATATGTAGTAGAAATGCAATTTTAATAAAGATTTGTGAAATGATAATACAAAAAAACGTAGAGGCGCACAGCAGTGCGTCTCCTCTCTGTTTAGACGCACAGCAGTGCGTCTCTACAATATGATTTAAAATTAAAAAATAAACCCGCACTGTTTCGGACAAGTGCGGGTTTAAACAAATTAAAAGCTAAAAACTATTGTGTTATTAGAAGCAGTATTCGTTTTCTGCCACTAATTTATTGGTAATTGTTTCTCTCAATGCCACAACATTTGGCAAGTTGGTGTATTTTGTAAAACGTTTTAATCCCATTAACATCATACGTTGTTCGTCACCTTCGGCAAAAGAAGCGATTCCTTCTTTTCCTCTTAAGTTTACGATATCTACTGCTTTGTATAAGTATAATTTTGCCATAGCAATTTGCTCTTGTACTTTAGCCTCACCTTGATTTTTGGCTAATTTTTCCGTTCTTAAAATAGTACTTTCTGCCATGTAGATTTCGATTAGGATATCAGAAGCAGCCATTAATAACTGTTGGTGAGAATCTAAATCTGGTCCGTATTTTTGAACAGCGCTACCAGCAACCATCAAGAAAACTTTCTTAAGATTAGCGATAATTCCTTTTTCTTCAGCAAATAATTCAGAGAAATCTGGAGTATCAAAAGAAGGAATTCCCATCAATTCTTCCTGAACTTTCATGGCTGGTCCAAGTAAATCAACATGACCTTTCATAGCCTTTTTGATTAACATTCCCACAGAAAGCATTCTGTTGATTTCGTTTGTTCCTTCGTAGATTCTAGCGATACGGGCATCTCTCCAGGCACTTTCCATTGGAGTATCTTCTGAGAATCCCATTCCACCAAAAACCTGAATTCCTTCGTCAGCACAATTTTGTACGTCTTCAGAAACCGCAACTTTCAGGATAGAACATTCGATAGCATATTCTTCAACCCCTTTTAATTCTGCTTCCTGGTGAGTAGCACCTTCCGCTTCACGAGCAGCAATTCTGTCTTCGATGTCTTTTGCAGCTCTGTATGATGCACTTTCACCAGCATAACAGCTGGTAGCCATTTCAGCTAATTTTGAACGGATAGCGCCAAAAGATGAAATTGCAGTATTAAACTGAATTCTTTCATTTGAATATTTTACTGCTCCGGTAGTTACTCTACGTTGTGCATCCAAACAAGCTGCAGCCAGTTTAATACGGCCAACGTTCAAAGCATTCATAGCAATTTTGAAACCGTTTCCTCTTTCAGACAACATGTTTTCAACAGGAACTTTTGTATCGTTGAAGAAAACCTGACGCGTAGAAGAAGCACGGATTCCTAATTTATGCTCTTCCTCATTCATAGAAATTCCGTTTGAAGGATCGTTTTCTACGATGAAACCTGTAATATTTTTGTCATCACCAATACGGGCAAAAACGATGAAAACGCTACAGAAACCTGCATTCGAAATCCAC
Organism: Flavobacterium hydrocarbonoxydans; assembly: GCF_009789235.1. Lineage (GTDB taxonomy): Bacteria > Bacteroidota > Bacteroidia > Flavobacteriales > Flavobacteriaceae > Flavobacterium > Flavobacterium hydrocarbonoxydans. Next base: position 54,998 of record NZ_WSTB01000011.1, read on the forward strand.
ATTTTTTGTCCTGTAATTAAATAATGCGTTCCATCTTCTGATAAAACTGCTTTTGTTTTTCCAGAGTTGGCATCAGAACCAGCACCTGGCTCTGTCAAGCAATAAGCTCCGAACCATTCTCCTGAAGCTAATTTAGGAACGTATTTTTTCTTTTGTTCTTCAGAACCATAAAGTGTAATTGGCATAGTACCAATTCCTGTATGCGCTCCAAAAGCAGTAGAGAAAGAACCTGTTGCTCCGGAAATATAATCGCAAACCAACATAGTTGATACGAATCCCATTCCTAATCCACCGTATTCTTCAGGAACTGCAACTCCAAGAAGTCCTAATTCACCCGCTTTACGCATAGAAGATTCTGTGTAAGCGTAGTCTTTTTTCTCAAAACGATCTTTATGTGCCCATAATTCTTTGTCAACGAATTCTTTTACAGAATCACGCATCATTAACTGCTCTTCCGAGAAATCTTCTGGTGTAAAGATATCTTCACATTTTGTTTCTTTAACTAAAAACTGACCACCACGGGTTACGTTTTTTTCGATTGTATCTGCCATTTTTTATTTTTTTAGAGAAAAGAAAATAGAATATAGAAAATAGATTTTTGACTGAACTTATTTTAGTCCGTTTTGAAAACCCATTGTCATTCTTTGGAATTCTTCTATTTTAATTTCTAATTGGTTAAATTGTGTTTCGTTTATATATTTTCTATGCGTTGCAATCAATAATTGTGTAATGAGTTCAAATGAAGATCCAAGAGAAACGTCTAAGAAATGGCTGAAAGATTTATCTGTTCTGGATGAACCTTCAGCAATATTACTAGGCATTGAAACAGAACATCTGCTTATTTGAGAACTTAGATCATATCTTTCATGTTTCGGAAAGTCTAATAGTAAATCTGAGATATCATTGGCAATTGAAATTCCAATCTGCCAAATCTTCAAATTCTTATAATTATGTCTCATCTCAATCTAAAGTCTTTATTCTATTCTCTATATTCTATTTTCTCTTTCTATAAAACTTCGTAAATCCCCGCAGAACCCTGTCCAGTTCCCACACACATGCTCACAATTCCGTATTTGTTACCTCTGCGTTTCATCTCATCAAATAACTGAACAGAAAGTTTAGCTCCTGTACATCCCAGAGGGTGACCTAAAGCGATTGCTCCACCGTTTACGTTTACAATTTCTGGGTTTATATTTAACTCGCGAGTTACTGCTAAAGCTTGTGAAGCAAAAGCCTCGTTTAATTCAATTAACTCAATATCGTTCAATGTTAAACCAGCTTGTTTCAACGCTTTCGGAATTGCTTTTACAGGACCGATACCCATAATTCTTGGCTCAACACCAGAAGAAGCAAAATTTACTAATCTGGCGATTGGTTCAAGATTTAATTCTTTAACCATGTCTTCGCTCATGATTAAAACAAAAGCAGCACCATCACTCATTTGTGATGAGTTACCTGCTGTTACACTTCCGTCAGCAGCAAAAACGGGTCTTAATCCAGATAAAGCAGCAACAGATGTTCCCGCTCTTGGACCTTCGTCTTGTTTTACAACGTATGATTTAGTTTCTTTTTTACCATTTTCATTGATGAAAGTCTGCTCAACAGTAATCGGAACGATTTGCTTGTCAAATTTCCCTTCAGCTTGTGCTTTCAAAGCTTTCATATGTGAGTTGTATGCAAACTCATCCTGATCTTCTCTTGATATTTTGTATTGGTTGGCAACCGCTTCTGCAGTTAAACCCATTCCCCAATAGTAATCTTCGTGACCTGCCGCAGCAACTTTATAATCCGGAGTTGGTTTGTAACCTCCCATCGGAATAAAACTCATGCTTTCAGCTCCACCAGCGATGATACAATCTGCCATTCCTGATTGAATTTTAGCAGTTGCCATTCCGATAGTTTCTAGTCCAGATGCGCAATAACGGTTCACCGTAACACCAGGAACATCTTCTACCTTTAATCCCATCAAAGAGATCAAACGTCCAACATTAAGCCCTTGTTCTGCTTCTGGCATGGCGTTTCCTACCATCACGTCATCGATACGTTTTTTATCAAAATCAGGCAACTCATCCATCATAAACTGAATGGTTTCTGCTGCTAATTCATCAGGTCTTTTAAATCTAAAAACCCCTTTTGGTGCTTTTCCTACTGCGGTTCTATATGCTTTTACTATGTAAGCTGTTTTCATAATTCTTAATTGTTTTTGATATTTTTATAGGTCGCTCCTAAGGAGCTAAATTGCCGTTTAAATTATATTTTCTACAAACAGTTTGCCTCTACGAGGCTATTATTAAAGTCCATGGCCATTTCATCTCTTCTAAACCTGCCTCGAAGAAGCAATTTTTATAGAATTAAATCATTATGTTTCCAAGAAGTTAAATTGCCATTTAAATCATGGTTTTCAACAAACAGTTAATCTCTGCGAGATTATTTAGACACATATATAAATTTTTATTTCTACTAAAACTTGCCTCGGAGAGGCAAACTGTTTGTAGCATTAATTTAGGTATGTGATATAAGCTCCTTAGGAGCGACCTGTTATTAACAATCTGTATGTTATTCAATCCAATCAAACAAATATTTCTCTTCGTAATCAATTTCAAATTTTTCTAAAAATGAAAGATACTCTTCTTTAAATGTCTGTTTCTTATGGTTTTCTTCCTGATTTAAAATGTATTTAATCACATTCTCTAAATGACTTTTGGAATAAGAGAAAGCTCCATATCCTTCCTGCCAATTAAACTTCATGTTAATCCATTTGCTGTCATTAATAAATTTCGAAGAACCTGCTTTAATATCTCTAACCAAATCTGATATTGAAAGGTTTGGTTTCATTCCGACCAAAATATGAACGTGATCTGGCATAGCGAAAATGGCTAATAATTTTTGTCCTCTATTTGAAATAATACCTGTAATAAATTTGTGCAGTTCTTCACGATTCTCTTTTTTAATTAAATTTTCTCTGCCTTTTACAGCAAAAACGATTTGAATATAAATTTGCGAATACGTATTTGCCATAATTCATTTTTAAACAGGTCGCTCCTCCGGAGCTGAATCAAAAATCATTTCATTTTCTACAAACAGTTAACCTCTCCGAGGTTATTAGTTTCTCAAAGGTTTCCCTTTAGTTAACATATACTGAATTCTTTCCAATGTTTTTCTCTCTGTACAAAGAGATAAGAAAGCTTCACGTTCGATATCTAATAAATATTGTTCAGATACTAAAGTTGCTTCAGATAAATCACCTCCGGCCATTACATAAGCCAGTTTGTTAGCGATTTTTTTATCGTGTTCCGAAATGTATTTTCCAGCTTCCATTTGATCTGTTCCTACTAAGAACATTCCAAGTGCCTGTTTACCTAAAACCTTAACATCGGTTCTTCTGATAGGTTGTGTATAACCCGCTTCAGCCATTAACAACGCATGTTTTTTAGCTTCAGCAATCTGACGATCTTTGTTTACTACGATAACATCTTTTCCATGTTGAAGAAGTCCAGTATCAAAAGCTTCGTAACCCGAAGTAGATACTTTAGCCATAGCGATTGTCAAGAAATATTCCTGAAGAACGTTCAATTCCACATCGTTTTTGCGGAATAAATCAGAAGCTCTTAAAGCCATTTCTTTAGATCCACCACCACCAGGAAGTACACCAACACCAAATTCAACTAATCCCATGTACGTTTCTGCAGCAGCAACCACTTTATCAGCATGTAAGCTCATTTCGCATCCACCACCAAAAGTCATTCCGTGTGGTGCCACTACAACAGGAATAGAAGAGTAACGAACGCGCATCATCGTGTCCTGGAACATTTTGATCGCCATATTCAATTCGTCATATTCCTGCTCAACCGCCATCATAAAAATCATTCCGATATTAGCACCAACAGAGAAATTCGCTGCCTGATTACCAATAACCAAACCTTGATATTCTTTTTCAGATAAGTCGATTGCTTTATTGATAGCCTGAAGTACATCGCCACCAATAGTATTCATTTTAGATTGGAATTCTAAGTTCAAAATTCCATCTCCTAAGTCCTGAATGATGGCACCGCTATTACTCCAAACTTTTTTGCTTTCGCGAATGTTGTTCAGAATAATGAATGAATCTTGTCCAGGTACTTTATTTTGAGATTTTGTTGGAATATTATAGAAATAAGTAGCTCCTTCTTTTACAGAATAGAAACTTTCGCTTCCAGAAGCCAACATTTCAGTAACCCATGCAGCAGGCTCAAGACCTTCTGCTTTCATGATTTCGATTCCGTTGGCAACACCAATTGCATCCCAAATTTCGAATGGACCATTTTCCCATCCAAAACCAGCTTTCATGGCATCATCAATTTTATATAATTCGTCTGAGATTTCAGGAATTCTGTTGGACACATAAGCAAACATTCCGGCGAAACTCTTGCGGTAGAATTCTCCCGCTTTGTCTTTTCCTTTCACCAAAACTTTAAAACGATTGATGGGTTTATCGATAGTTTTAGTTAGTTCAAGTGTAGCAAAATTTGCTTTTTTAGCAGCACGGTATTCTAATGTATCTAAGTCAAGAGAAAGAATATCTCTATCTACTTTTTTGTAAAAACCCTGACCAGTTTTGCTTCCCAACCAATTGTTTTCCATCATTTTTGAAACAAATTCAGGAAGTTTAAACAATTCGTGTTGTTCGTCGTTCGGGCAGTTTTCATAAATACCGTTGGCAACGTGTACCAAAGTATCTAAACCAACCACGTCAACAGTACGGAAAGTAGCCGATTTTGGACGACCAATTACCGGACCAGTCAATTTATCCACTTCTTCAATCGTTAATCCCATTTCTTTAACCAAATGAAACAAACTCTGAATTCCGTAAATACCAATTCTGTTTCCAATAAACGCTGGAGTATCTTTGGCAACAACCGAAGTTTTTCCTAAAAATTTAGATCCGTATTCATTTAAGAAATCCAACACTTCAGTCGAAGTTTTTGGACCAGGAATAATTTCAAATAATTTTAAGTAACGCGCAGGGTTAAAAAAGTGGGTTCCGCAGAAGTGTTGTTGAAAATCTTCGCTTCTTCCTTCGCTCATAAAATGAATCGGAATACCAGAAGTATTAGAAGTAACCAAAGTTCCCGGCTTACGGAATTTCTCAATTTGTTCAAATACTAATTTTTTGATATCCAAACGCTCCACTACAACCTCGATAATCCAATCTACATTGGCAATTTTTGCCATGTCATCGGTCGTATTTCCAGTCGTGATTCTGCTTGCGAATTTCTGACTGTAAATAGGTGATGGTTTCGATTTTAATGAGTTCGCCAAGTGCTCGTTTACCAATCGGTTGCGAACAGCTTTACTTTCAAGCGTTAATCCTTTTTTAGCTTCAGCTTCTGTCAACTCGCGTGGTACGATGTCAAGCAGTAAAACTTCAACACCAATATTGGCAAAATGGCAAGCTATTCCTGAACCCATAATTCCGGATCCAATAACAGCAACTTTTTTAATTGTGCGTTTCATAAGTAGTTAATATTTTGTTTTTTGTTTTAGAATTTGAAATGACTTTGTTTAAGACAATTCATCTTCAATTTTTTCTGTTTGAGTAAATATGTTTTTATCCTGAATCAATTCGTTGATAATTTCTGAGACTTCGATAAAATGTTTTAGCTTTTCGTCCGAAACATGTTTTCTAACGGTTTCATTAAACTTCAACACCGTATTTTTAGATAAATCTCTTTTTTCTTTTCCAAATTCGGTCAGGTAAATCAATACCCCGCGGCCGTCACTCGGATTTTTTTTGCGAACAATCAAACCTTTGTCTTCCATAGATTTTAATGTTCTCGTTAGGCTGGTAGCTTCCATTCCCATTCTTGGTCCCAAGGCTGTAGATGGAGTTCCTTCTTCTTTGTCTATGCTTAAAAGTGCAAATCCTGTGGCCATTGTGGCGTCGTATTTTGCAGCTTCTTCGTTATACATTCTTGATACGGCTTGCCATGTAGCTCTCAAAATATAATCTATTGTTTTGTCTTTCATAAGTAACTATATCGATTTCAAATATAATCAAAAAATACTATGCATGCATATAATTTTTAAATATTTTTTTGGTTAATAAAAAAAGTCCTCTGAAATAGAGGGTTTTATGGTTTAATTTTAATTGAAATATACTATTCTTTTTTGAGATTTTAACAATTTAGACTCCCCAAAAATTGTTTTTTGCTCTTTTATTATGATTTAATTCTGCTTTGTGCAAAAAAACGGATGGTTCTCTGCGAATAAAATTTAGGGCTGATATCTCGAAATGGCACTTTCAAGAATGTTTTTCATCCTTTTCCGAAGGTTTTCAGGACGCAAAACTTCAATTCCGTTACCAAAACCCAACAGGATGCGTTCCATTTCATAATTTGGAGTAAGAAAAAGGTGTATCACGATACTTTTATCTTCGTTTTCTTTTATCAGTCTCTGGCTGTGATGCAACGGTTTCGTTAACACATAAGGCGCGTTTACAGCATCAATCCAAAGCTCAACACGACCCGGACGGGAACCCGTATTAACAGTTACGCCAATAACATTTTTATAAAATAAATCGGCATCAAACTCTTCTTCTATATAAGGTAGGTTAAAATCGTAATCAATACGGATGATGCGGTCCAAAGCCAAATTCGCGATGGGTTGAGAACCTTTTTTCCTGCCTACCAGAAACCAGCGGTTATTAAATTCCTTTAAAATAAAAGGATGAAAATGAAACGTATTTTCGTCCCTCGATTTAAACGATTTATAGGTAATCACCAATACTACTTTCTTAATAATCGCCTGATAGATCTCATCCAGAAAGTGCAGGCCTTTCAGCTTTTCGTTTTTATCCAGATAAATAACCGGTTTGGTATGCGATTTTTCAGCATAGATTTTATCTTCCAGACGCTGCAAAATATCCGAAACATCATTAAACAACGAGAAATCTTTAAACTGTTTCAGCATCGAAACAGTCTCGGTCAAAACATTCATATCGGTTTCCGTCAGCGGAATATCGGTTATCGTAAAATCTTCGTCTTCGTATTTATAATACTTTTTATCGTAAACAATAATCGGTGCATTATAACCCAGTTTTTCACTGCGCATCAGCTGAATATCCATCTGGATGGTGCGTTTGCTAATCGGGTTTTCGCGGCCTTCATATTCAAACAAAGCCTCAGAGCAGCATTCGATCAGGTCTTCCAGAGTCCATTGCCGGTATTTATTCTGCAGGCATTTGTCTATCGTTTTGTAGCGGATTAAGGCATTTTTATTTTGTGACATAAGGTTGGGGTTTTTGCCGCAAAGGCACTAGGGCTCTAAGTTTTTTTTCACGCAGATTTGCTTCGCCTGTTCGCTATCGCTCGGGTCGCAGATTTGGGCAGATTTAATTTAAAATATAATCTGCGGTATCTGCTTTAATCTTTTAAAAATCTGCGTGAAATAAAAATTTTGTAGCTCTGCGTGTTTGCTAGATTAATTCAGCGTTATATATTTGGGCGTGTCCCAAGGGCCGGGCTGTCCACTATATCTTTTGTGGCGAACCCCGCCACAAAAGGATACCGTTCCCATCCCTCACGCGTCTAGGACAATAAGGAAATCTCTTTTTCAATATTAGCTCTGGCTTTCTCTTCATATAAATTCCTGAATTGATCCGTTTGAAAAATAAATTCATTCTCCAGGAAATGTTTTAATGCTTTCGCTCTTCCGGGTTTATAGAGAAAGTCTGGATAAATACGGTATTCTTTTCTAATCTGTTCAAAATAGGTTTTATATCCGTCCCAATCGCGGGCGAGAATTTTCAAATCAAAATCGATCAGCCAGTTTATATCTTCAATTGCATTATGCTGATGTAATTGTGTGGCACAAATCATATCAAAAACCAATTCCGAATTCAGAGTGGTTTCCTTCGGAAGAATTTTTACGGCAAACTCAGCACTTTTCAGTTCATTGTCTTTCCTGCTGCTGCTATAAATGTAGTCGTGATAAAAAATAGCATACAAAACTTCAACAGGAAATTGAAGCTGATCGGCATATTTATCATAACTGCTAATCATATCTTGTATGTGCGTCAGATTATGATAGTGTCTCGATTTCTTGGAATAAGCCTTTTCCAGATCAAGCCAGTTTTGCTGAATCTCATTTGTTCCAAAACCAATCTTCGAGAGTAATTGGGTATATTTATCTTTAAGATTCATGTTGTTTTTTCTCAAAAATAACCAATCTTTTTCTGCTGCGCAAAATAATTGCGTAGTAAGATAAAACCTTTGTACTATCAAAATATAAAAACAATGAAAACACAAATCAACGGATTTGAATTAATGGAATTAGGATTCCCGGAAGGAAAAACAATCGGAATCGCATTAAAAATAAACAATAAAAGACATGGTCTAAAACGCGATGAGATGATAACCAGTTTCAAAAGCGTATTAGAAACACCTGAAAATTATACAGACGATGCTATTTTTAGCAAACTGGCCATCGCCTTAATCGAAAAAGCAAATGAAAAACCGGAAGATTTTATTGTTTTAAACGAAAACCCGAACCCATATTCCGCTTACGGATTAGAACATATCGAGGATGGAGCCAGAAAACAAATGGAAGTGGCTATGCAACTCCCTGTTACGGTTGCCGGAGCGTTAATGCCAGATGCGCATCAGGGTTACGGATTGCCTATTGGCGGTGTTTTAGCAACTAAAAATGCCATTATTCCGTATGGTGTTGGCGTTGATATTGGGTGCAGAATGGCGTTGTCGGTTTATGATATTCCGGAGGATTTTTATTTTGAAAATGAAGCTAAATTCAAAAGAGAATTAGTAGCACATTCTAAGTTTGGTGCGGGTCATGGTTTTCACGGACAGTACAAATCTGATCACGCGATTTTGGAGAATGATACTTTTAATATAAATCCGTTTGTGAAAAATCTAAAAGATAAAGCCTGGTCACAATTGGGTTCTTCGGGTGGAGGTAATCACTTTGTAGAATTCGGAATTATGGAATTTGCCAAAGACGATGCGATATTGAATATTCCGAAAGGAAAATATGTCGCTTTGTTAACGCATTCCGGTTCACGAGGAATGGGCGCCACTATTGCCGGACATTATACCAAAATTGCCAAAGAAGTTTGTAAGCTTCCGGAAGTGGCCAAAAACTTAGCCTATTTAGATATGAATTCGCAACTGGGTCAGGAATATTGGATGGCGATGAATTTGGCTGGAGATTACGCATCGGCTTGTCATGAAATTATCCATAACAAATTAGAGAAAGCTTTGGGCGCAACGGTTTTAGCCAAAGTAGAAAATCACCATAATTTTGCCTGGAAAGAAATCTGGAACGGAGAAGAAGTAATTGTACACCGAAAAGGTGCCACTCCGGCAGGAAAAGGTGTCATGGGAATTATTCCGGGAAGTATGACTGCACCGGGATTTTTGGTAAGAGGAAAAGGAGAGGAGAACGCTATTAACTCGGCTTCGCATGGAGCAGGAAGACAAATGAGCCGGACACAAGCCATAAAAAATATCACTAAAACTGAAATGCAATCTATTCTGAAAGATCATGGCGTTACGCTTATTGGTGCCGGTCTGGATGAAGCCCCAATGGCGTATAAAGACATCAATCAGGTGATGAAAGCACAACAGGATTTGGTTGATGTTGTAGCGAAGTTTACCCCAAAAATGGTTAGAATGGCTGATGACGGAAGTAGAGAGGATTAAGCAAACCTGACAGGTTTTTAAAATCTGTTAGGTTTTTTAGGTTCAAAGAGGTAAAGTTACTGAGATTTTCCTCATTTTATGTCATTTTCGACGAAGGAGAAATCCTCGCGAGAAGCTCGACAAAGATTGGACTTTCGTTGCGGAGTTACTTGCGAGGATTTGCTTCGCCAGTCGCTATCGCTCAAGTCTGCCTCGCCGAATTGACAAAAAGCGCTAAAAAACTTTGTGCCTTCGTCTCTTCCTTCACAGGAACGACAAGATGGTCTGGAAATATAAAAATAGCAAATAATCCAGTGGCTTGTTCATAGCATCCCAGAAGCAGATAGCTGCCGAAACGATTTGAAGCGGCCTTGTTTTCAGGTGTATTATGGAGATTTTTAATACAACCATTATCAACATCAAATGATTGGGTTAAATCACGAAGTGTTTAGGTTCTATTACGAAGTTTTTAGGTTCTGTCATCAAAATTTTAGGTTCTTAACCTAAACGTTTGGGTTCGGAACCGAAACACTTCATGATTTAACCGAAACGTTTGGGTTTGCAACCGAAACACTTCGTGATGTAACCAAAACAGTTGGGTTTAGAACCGAAACACTTTGTGATACAACCCAAACGTTTGGGTTTTTACTTGTAAAAACAGGTGTTTGTACTGGAGTAGGAGGCGATTTATTTTAATTATATTTGGAAAGTAACGATGAGGGATTATAAAGCAAAGAAGGAGTAAGTACCTATAAATCATAGGGATTTATTTATTTGAAGCAGTGAGGTTTAATTTGGGTAAATTGAGGAGAAGATGAATGAGAAGTTGATTTTGTTTTTTTATGAAAATTATAAATTGTAGTATATGAAGAAAATTTATGACTTGATTTTAGATGACAAAGAGTTATTTAAAGACTATTTTTTAAATGACCAAAATGAATCTCTTTCATATTTTCCAAATTTTAATTCTATAAACATTATTATAGGAGCCAATAATTGTGGTAAAAGTAGGTTTATACGAAATTTTATGAAAGTAAATAGATTTGTTGGTGTTGCAGATTTATTAAAATTTAAAGAACAAATTAATAATTATAATATTAAGATAGAAGATGTAAATGTAGAAGGGCGACAATATTTATCCCAATATGATAGAAATAGAATTGCAGGATATAATTCTAATAGGACTACCGAAATTGCTAAAATTATTAGGCAAAACATTTTAGTACAGTTAGATGCAACTAAACCAGAAACTATTTTAGACGTTTTTGATAGCAACAAATTGAAGCTATCTCAATTAAAAGGTAAGTTAGATAGTGTAGAAGCAATAAATTTTGCAAGATTTGATAGCGATTTTTTTTGTCATTATCCCAAATTTAAAAAGTATTATATACCAACTTTACGAACTGCACATTCATTGTTTCAGATAACAAAATTTGGTTCAGAAAAGAGTATAATTGAGCCTGGAAACGATAATTATGAAAAGATAGAAAAAGATGTTTTTCTACATACTTATTTAAAGAATTATAAAATTGATAAAAGTATTGATGTATTCACGGGTTTGCATTTGTACAGAGAAATATTAAATTCTAGAAATTCGGAAAAATCTATTAGGAATCAATTTGAAAAATTTGAAAAATTTTTGAGTGTGAATTTTTTTGACGGCAAACAAGTTGATATAGTAGCCAAATTTGATAAAAATGATAATGAAAAAGGAATTAATGAATCTGAATTAATTCTTATACATGTTGATGGAGATAAAGACACTAGAACATTATATAATCTCGGAGATGGAATTCAAGCATTAATTGTCTTAATGTATAAAATATTTATGGCAGAATCGAATTCCTTTATCTTTATTGATGAACCAGAATTGAATTTACATCCAGGAATGCAACGACTTTTTTTAGAGCAAATAACTACTAATAAAGATTTGCAAAAGAAGCAACTAACTTATATAATTACTACGCATTCTAATCATTTTTTAGATTTAACTATTGAAAAAGACAATGTGTCTATTTATTCTTTTTCACCAAAAAAAATGGATAATGGTGAAAAACAATTTATAATCAAAAATGTAAATAGAGGAGATAATAAATTGCTTCAAGATTTAGGAGTAAATAATTCTTCGGTTTTCATGGCAAATTGCAGTATTTGGGTTGAGGGAATATCAGACAGAAATTATATAAAAGCATTTTTAAAATCGTATTGTGATTCAATTGGAAAACCCTATCCTAAAGAAGATATAGATTTTGCATTTTTTGAATATGCAGGCACTAATATTGATCATTATATTTTTGAAGATGAGATAGAAAAAGAAGATGTAGAAATTGTTATAAAGGATATAAAAGCCTTAGCAATTAGTAATAGAATATTTCTTTTAGCAGACTCAGATGCATCTAAAAAAAATTCTAAAAAAGGGATTAGATTAAAAAAGCTAGAAGATGCAAAGACAGATAATTTTATTCCTAAAGTTATTTGGAATATACGAGAGGTGGAAAACCTTTTGACTAATGAAATGTGGAAGGAAATTCTAATTGAGCTTTGCAATAAAAAGTTAGTTAAGTCTCATGAAGTAGATATTTTATTGAAAATTGACAGAGCATTGTCTGAAGTTGATTATTCAGGTTTTGTGAAAAAATATGTTGGAGAATTTCTAGAAGAAATAAGGAATAAAATAGGAAAGATTTCTTCAACGTTTATTCTTAATCAATCTACTTATGAAGTAAAATCGGATGGTTCATTTGGAACAATAATAAAAAAAAGAGAATTAAGCGAATTAGTTTTTAATAAAAATTTTTCTTGGGAAATTTTATCTAAAAATAAAGAGATTAAAGAGCTAACAATCGAAATATACAATTTCATTACACAAAAGAAATGACCATCCAAACCCTAAAAACCCAATCCCTAATCCTTTTCAAAGTTATTTAAAAACTAAATCATAAAAAAAACGGCTACCTCAAACCAAAGACAGCCGTTTTCTAATTATAATTATACTCTTATAACGGATATTCAAACAACAAAGAAACCCCTTTTTGAAGAGGAATAATTTGGAAAGTTCCGTTTATGCCTTCCATTCGCAAAGTCATATTGGTTATACCGTTTCCTTTTTGCATCGTGTCTGATAATCCAATGCCGTCATCCATGACCGTAATTTTAAAAGCAGTATCCGTTTGCTCAAATAAAATAGAGAGGTTGTATGCCTGACTGTGTTTATAGACATTATGAACGGCTTCTTTGATCACTAAAAAAAGATTTCGCCTTGCTTTTACAGATAATTCGGTTTCCTTATCCAGAATCTTCGAATCGAATTGCGAATGAATGTTGGTTTTATCCAAAAAACGTTTGACATACAAACTGGTGTATTCGATAAAATTGCCAATCGTGTCATTTTGCGAGTTCAGACTCCAAAGAATTTCCCGCATGGCTAAATTCATATCTTCAGAAGTAGTTATGATGGCGTCTAAATCTTCGGAATAACTTTCCTTTGGCATTTTATATTTTAAAAACTCAGCCTGAAGTTTTATAGCCGAAATTCCAGCGCCTAAATCATCGTGCATATCCTGCGAAATTCGTTCTCTTTCTAACTGAATCGCTTTCTGACGCTCTAATTCTTTCTCTAATAACTGGTTTTTGAATTCGCTTTCTTTTATCTGATCTTCCTGCTGCTGAATCAGCTGTTTTTTATTATAAATAAATACGACTACTATTATGAAACCAACAAAAAGCAACATCACAATGATGGCAATAATATAAGTGAGTTTTATTTCATGGGGTAGTTCATTCATTGGTTTTGGATTTTTGCAATTCTTTCGTATTTAAGTAATCCTTTAAAAAATAAAAGATACATAATGCAATTTATGATATAGAGCAATTCTCTCAGTAAAATTAAAAAAACTTTGTCCCGACTATCAAAAAAATGCCTTGGAATTACCCTAAAAATAAAGAAACAACTCCAGAAAAGCAAAGCAGTAGAAATCCAGAAATTGGGATCGTCTGTAATTTTATCTTTGGACGGAAAAGCGATTTTCTGATAAAACCACAACATACTGTATAAAATATAAAACAGCGGTAAGGCAATGATTAATTTTGATTCCAGGTTTTCTCCCAAGAAGTTAGGGAATACCAAAACACCAATCAGAAGAAGGACAGAGAGTATATTGGCTTTCTTTTTAAGACTTGTATCGAATAGACTGGAGTAATAATACCAAAAAAACACAATACAAAAAACACAATAGAAATTATACTGAAAACTCCATTGCGAATCTTTATCTATTAATAACACTATCCAGGAAAAAACCTCTACAAGAAAAGTTACGAGAAGGTATATAACCAAATAGTTTTGGCTGGAAAGATTGTATTTCCTAACCAAAACTATTGATTTTAATAGTGTTAAAAGTAATATTATTTCATAAATGGTATTCATTAAGGTCGCAAGTTGCCTAAATCAGAACCAGGAACTGGATCAAAAGTACTAGAAGCTTCATTAAATAGGGCATGTACACAAAATGAAATTCTTTTATTTCTTATTGTAAACTCTGCCGTAAGTACAGCGTCTTCCTGATCTAAATCAGTAGGGCAATATTGCCACATATTAAATTTTAGGGCATAAACAGTAAGCTTTAACCTCTCCATTTTTGTTAAGTAGTCATTAATATTTTTCAAAGTATAGGCAGTCAAAACATCTTCTTCGCCAGTTTCTTTTTGTAATTGCGCTCCTATGCCTTCTTTAAAAGCTGTTACCATGGCTGCAAAATCGGTATCTTTAATAACGTCACCCTCTAAGGAATAAAAGACATCATCAGTTTTAATTGGACATTGGTCATTATCAGAGAAAGACAAACCGATATGTAAAAAATCATCTTTTTGAAGGTAATAAAACTTACAGTATGCTTTGTTTTGATTGTCTGAAAGTAATTGTTTGAATGTCTTTAGATCTAGTGAAAAACTTTCGGTCAGCCCATTAATTTTCGAGCGTAATTTTTGATATTCTTTGATAAAAAGTGCTTCTATCTCTGGTTTAATTTCTTTTATAAAATTAATTTCATCTATTCCTTTTTCTTGTGATTTTTTTAAATCCATGGTTTTAGTTTTTGTGGTTAAATTTGTTAATTGCTTCGATTTTATTGTTTACTTGTAATTTTCTATAAATATTACCAATGTGTTTTTTGATGGTATCGACGGCTACATTTTTTTTGTCCGCAATTTCTTTGTGGAGTAAACCCTGCGCTACCAGTTCGAGAATTTGTTTTTCGGTTACCGTAAGTAAGGGTAAAGGTTCTACAGGTGCTTTGGATTCCTGAAAATGTTTTAAAACACGTTTGGCAATACCAAAACTCATCGGCGCATCTCCTTTGTGCGCTTCCAGAATGGCCTGAATAATTTTATCCAGCGGATCTCCCTTTACGAGATAACCACTCGCACCTGCCCGCAATGCCGAAAAGATTTTTTCGTCATTTTCGAAAGTGGTACACATTACGAATGTAGTTCGCGGCATTAATTCGGTTAATTTATACACAATATCAATCCCAGATGAATCCTGCAATTGTATATCCATTAAAACCACATCGGGTTCTGTAGCTTCTAGTTTTTGTAAAGCATTTTTACCATTAAAAAATTGAGCGACACATTCCATGTTTTCCTGGAAGTCAATAATATTTTTCAATGCCTGACTGTAATTTTTATCGTCTTCGACTATAGCCACTCTTATTTTCATGATGTTACATTTTCATTACAAAATTGGATATTAAGTATATTATTTGCAATTACCCTTTAGGGTGATATTTGAAATTAAGCGGAACCGGATTTTAAATTTTAACAAAACTTAAACATACAAAAAATATGAGAAAATCAACCGTTGGAGGTAATTAATTTTAACATATAGGAATAGAGGTTTTCACTCTTAAAAAAGGCAATTCAGGCCTAATCAGGATTAGAGAAGAATTTTTTCTATCTTTGTTTTTTAACTGTATGAAAGATGAACTACAAAATATCATTTCAGGAAAGAGCCAGGTTAAGCATGGAACAAATATCCAAGCAGGAGCCCGTTACCTTAGAAAAAGCAAGAGCGCAAGCGGAACGTTTGAGTCAGGCAAGCAAATCAAAAGTGAAGAAAAAGCGTTAATAAAACAATTTTGTGATCGAAATGGTTTTTGGATTACTTCTATAAATATTAAAGAATAATCTTTTCATAAGTTCTCTAAAGAAGAATTTATTACTTCCTGAAATAATAAGTTTATTCATAAAACATTCTAAACGTCTTGATATTCAGGACGTTTTTTTATATACCTAACTTTTTTAACAATAATTTAAAAACTACGCAGAATAACTGCGCACTACAATTTGAATATTTGTCTAAGAAATAAAACAAGTTCTTTTTATAAACTGAAATCAATCAAAGTGCGACTTTGAATACAATATCAAACAAGTCCTGTTGCGTGTTTCTGTATAGCACCATTGTAGTGAACTTTTCGCGAAAGCGTATTATGTTTTTCTATGCAACTTGATTTGGAGGTTTTGGTGGTTTTCCAAAAAATCATCCACTCTATGGGTCATGGGTTCGAATCCCATTCGCAGTAATGCGATAGTTCAGTTGGCAAGAACAATAGAAATTTGCAGGTTCGAATCCTGCACCGATTCATTTCGGTTGGACGAACGGTATGTCAACAGACTCAAAATCTGTATTTCCAGAGACCATCACTCTTAAAAAGATGACCAGGAAAAAAAACTGATTTGTCTTTGTCAGTGAAACCGGATTGCAAAATCTGAATTCCATACTCACGATACAACCAGTGCAAACAGAAATGTATTTTGAAATAGGCTATTTCTTTTCGGTTTGATTGTTTTAGCGATTTTGTATAATCGCTTTTTCAAAATAGAATCGCAAAACAAGTAGCGCAAACAAAAAACAAACTGTTCGTCCGTTTTTATCGGAGGAGAAAGGCAATGAGGTTTTTTATTTAGGAAAGTTGGGAGAGGAAAGTTGGGAGAGGGAAGTTGGGAGATGGATGTAAAATGTAAAATGTAAAATGTAAAATGTAAAATGTAAAATGTTGTGGTTAAGAACCTGAAACCTGAAACAAAGAAAACCTAAAAAAACTTGAAACAAATATTTAAAAAGAAAAGAAATGATTAAAACAATTAAAATCGAAGCGTACCAGGTAGGATTGGTATTCGAAAACAGAAAATTAATAACTGTATTAGAAGAAGGATTGCATTGGATTTTTGGAAACAAAAATGTAATGATTTACGATATGAACGCCTCATTTCAGCCACCATTTGAATTGAATATTTTGTTGCAGAATGAAGTATTAGCGGCTATGTTGGAAATTATTGAGGTAGCGGATAACGAGATTGTTTTGCAATTTGTAAATGGAAATTTTAAAGCTGTTTTACCAGCGGGAAGATTTGCTTTTTGGAAAGGAATTGTAAAAAATGAATTTACGAGAGCTGATATTTCTAAAATTGAAATAGTAGAGAATGTTCCGGTGAATTTGTTAGAGAACGCTCAGTTGCGTTTTTTTACCAGAAAATATGTTGTGTCGAGTAACGACAAAGCTTTGTTGTTTGTAAATGGAACTTTTGCGAAAGAATTGAAAGCCGGAACACACTATTTTTGGAACAACGCCATCACGATAGAAGTTAAAACGGTTGATGCTAGACAACAACAAGTTGAAATTTCCGGTCAGGAATTGTTGACCAAAGATAAAGCGGGATTAAGAATCAACTTTTTTGTGAGATACCAGGTTGTTGATATTATGAAAGCTTTGGTTGACAACAAAGACTTTGAAAAACAATTGTATGTAATGATGCAATTAGCTTTGCGAGCTTTTGTAGGCGGATTGACTTTGGATGAATTGTTGGCAAAAAAAGATGCAATTGCAGAAGCGATTTTGGCTGAAGTTACGACTAAAGTCAACGAATTGGGATTAGTGATTTCGGATGCTGGAATTAGAGATGTGATCTTGCCTGGTGATATGAAAGAGATCATGAATCAGGTTTTGGTTGCCGAGAAAAAAGCACAGGCCAACAGCATCATGCGAAGAGAAGAAACGGCTTCTACCAGAAGTTTGTTGAACACCGCCAAATTGATGGAAGAAAACGAAATGTTATGGAAATTGAAAGAGATGGAATACGTGGAGAAAATTGCTGATAAAATTGGTGAAATCACCATTTCAGGAGGCGGAAACGTGATTACTCAATTGAAAGAAATATTCGTAAAATAAAAACGGCTGTCTAAGTAAAGACAGCCGTTTTCTGGTTATATAAAATCTTGGTAATTAATCGTGACCATAAATTTTAGCGTAAAGATCTTTGTAGATTTCTTTAATGATTTTACGTTTTAGTTTTAGCGTAGGAGTCAGGTGTCCGCCATCGATAGACCAGACATCCGGAGTTAGTTCGAAGCGTTTGATTTTCTCCCAGTTACCAAATTTTTCATTGATTGCTTCTACTTCTTCGTCAATACGTTTTACCACCTGAGGGTTCGAAATAATCTCTTCGTTGGTAACGCCTAAAGTTACTTTGTGAATTTTTGCCCATTCCTTAACAAACTCAAAATTAGGCTGAATAAATGCTGCCGGCATTTTTTCGCCATCACCAACGACCATGATCTGCTCGATAAAGCGAGATTGTTTCATAGCGTTTTCAATCAATTGAGGGGCAATATATTTTCCACCAGAGGTTTTAAACATTTCTTTTTTACGGTCGGTAATTTTAAGGAAACCTTCGCTGTCGATTTCGCCAATATCTCCCGTATGGAAATAACCATCCTGCAAAGCTTCTGCAGTTTTTTCCGGGTCTTTATAGTAGCCTAACATCACGTTTGGTCCTTTGCAAAGGATTTCGCCGTCTGCAGCAATTTTTACTTCTACATTGCGAATTACTTTACCAACCGTTCCAATCTTGAATCCTTTGTTTCTGGTGTCGTTAACGGCAATTACAGGCGATGTTTCAGATAAACCGTAACCTTCCATAACCGGAATCTCAGCAGCAGCAAAAACTCTTGCCAAACGCGGCTGTAATGCAGCACTTCCGGAAACCATCAAGTCTAAGTTTCCTCCCAAACCTTCTTTCCATTTACTGAAAATAAGTTTTCGGGCAATCTTCAGCTGAAATTCATACCAGGCACCATTGGCACCATACGGCTCGTATTTTAAACCTAAATCGATAGCCCAGAAAAATAATTTTTTCTTGATACCGGTTAGTTCGCTTCCTTTTGCGTAAATTTTGTCGTACACTTTCTCTAAAAGTCTAGGAACGGCTGTAATAACCGTTGGACGAACTTCTTTTAGGTTATCACTAATTTTATCAATAGATTCTCCAAAATATACCGAAACACCATAATACTGATAGATGTACAAAATCATTCTTTCGAAAATATGGCAAATAGGCAGGAAGCTCAAAGCAGTGCTTTTTCCTGGTTCAAACGGAATTCTTGGCGCACTGTCTAAAACATTCGAAACAATGTTTTTGTGCGAAAGCATTACGCCCTTAGGTCTTCCTGTAGTTCCTGAGGTATAGATAATGGTAGCTAAATCATCTGTTTTGATACTGTTTTTTCTGGCTTCAACTTCGTTCTGATTGCTTTCGTCTTGCCCTAGTTCCAGTAATTCTGTCCAGTGTTTGCAGCCTTTTATTTCATTAAAAGAATAAACATCTTTTAGAGTAGGTACGTTTTCTTTAATCAGATTTACTTTGCGAAGCACTTCATCATCCGAAACAAAAACATAAGTACTGCCGCTATGGTTCAATATATATTCGTAATCTTCTTCAGAGATAGTGGGGTAAATCGGTACGTTTTGCGCACCGGTCTGCAAAATACCAATATCCATGATATTCCACTCGGTACGGTTGTTCGAAGTGATCAAGGCAATCTTGTCATCTTTCTGAATACCCATACGCAATAATGCTCTCGAAACAGCATTTGCTTTTGCAATATATTCCTGGCTGGAAGTCTTTACCCAGACACCATTTTGTTTGGTAGCCAGAGCAACTTCATTGTTATAAGTTTCTTGTTGATAATAAGGAAAATCAAAAAGTCGTGTGATTGAAACCATTGTATATATATTGAATTTTATCGCAAATTAAATAAAAATTAAGTATAATATTTAATTTTGTGAAATTAAATAAGGAAAATTTTGCCTACAATCTAAAATCAACGAAAACGTTTTCTGATTTGTAGTAAATTTTCGAATAAAGCGCACCCTTATTTATTTATCTGTGATTGGAAAGATCGTTGTAATCCTCGTAATTTTTTACACGCTCGCCCATGATAAACATTTTCTTTTTGTTGAAATGAATCGAAAACTGAGTGTAATTCCACTCTTCTTCGTCATTGGTTTTGTACCAAAGGGTATAAGAAGCGCTATTAAATCCTTCCTTAAAAATAGGAATTCCTTCTTCAGAACATTCGATTCCCCAGGTAATGTTTTTTTTGGATAAATCTTCGTATTGAAAGATGCCGGAAGCATCAGGGTTTAACTGAATCGTAGGCTCAGCTTTTCCTTCGAACAAATAAATACCGTCAACAGGATATCCGATCGTAGTAGTGATAAAATGTTCGTGAGTTTTGAAGGTGATCTGATCTACTTTGATCTGTGCATGAGAGGTTGAAACACTTAATAGAAGTGTAATAAGTAATAAATTTAGGAATTTCATTTATATGTAGGTTTAAAGTTTTTTTGGCTGGCTAAAAATGGGGTTTTTAGCTTTTGGTTATCAGAAGCAAATCTAACCAAAATGTTTTAATTTCAGGAATCAAAATCGTTTTGTATCGTTATTTCTTTTTTATAATAAAGTCAAACAAAAAACCAGAAGCAAACTCTTGTTAAGTTTGTTTCTGGTTGATAAAATAACTTTCTTTTAGGATGTTTTAGTCTTTGCTTGTTCTAATTTTGAAGGCAAAAGTACCGGTTACTTTTTTAGTCGTTTCCGGGCTGTTTACCAGATAGGTTGTCATTTCGTATTTGCATTTTACCCTAAAAACGGCATAATCTTTTTCGCTTTTCAGGTATTTTACTTCTACCAGCTGATTGTATTCATTAGTCGAAAGTCCTTCAGAACTCACAAGTCTTTTCGTGGTATCATCGATACTATTGCGGTCTAAAGGTAATTTTTGCGAAAATTGAAAGGGCTCATCATTGCTGCCAAATTCCATTATTTTGTGTTTAGATAGAATTTCTGCTTTCACGATTTTCGAACTGTCACTTGGGTACGAAAAAAAGAAAGTTTCTCTCGTAGAAGCCGAAGAAGCCGAAACATAAGAAGTAGATTCGTTTATTGATTGCGGAAAAAGATCTAATTGTTCGCAATTAATATATTCTTCCCAATCAGGTGTTTTAAAAGCTAAATGCAATGCATCACTGACAGTGTCTGGATTTTCTGATTCGTTTCCGTCTTTACTGTCCTCACTGCTGCATGAACTGAAAAGAATTACAAGACTGCAAAATAGCAGTTTGCAAATTTTTGATGATGAAAATGAAATGGTTTTCATGTAAATTTTGTTTTTGAGGTGTATGGTTTTGGAACTAATTTTTTGTAAAATTAGAGTATTCCTTAATTAAAAAAAATACTCCTTTTAGCGTATTTTTTTCTTATTCCAGCTAGATTAATCCTTGTAGAATACAGTTTTTTATAAGCTGCGCTGTGTTTTTAGAATTGGATTTGGTCAGGATGTTGTTGCGGTGTTTTTTTACAGTTAAAGCACTGATAAATAGTTTTTCGGCAATTTCATTATTGTTTAGTCCGTCACCAATAAGTTTGATGATATCTATTTCTCTTTTCGAGAATTCAGTAGTGTGTTCATTAGCATCACAGACACTAAGATTCATATAGGAAGGTTCGCCATTAAGTCCGATTAGGGAATATTTATGGGTGTTGAAGGTACTCAGATGGTCAATTCGGGTATGAATGTTTAAGGATTTACCATATTTTCCGTCATCATCAATAGTAAGCATTATGGCCTGATGGTTGAATAAAACATACTCTCCGTTAATCAGCCTGCCTCTCATACAATAATTGATTTTGTAATTTAAGAGTTTATCACTTCCGATTTTATTATTAAAAAAATTGGCAATAGAAGCTTCTGTTTTCATGATATAATCGGTATCATCGGGATGTCCCAAACCCAAAATGTCGTTAAAAGTAACTTCTTCCGGATTAATACCATGAATTTCGAAAATGGATGGGCTTACGTAGGAAATCGACATATCAAAAAAATCTACTATGTAATAATAAAAAGGTCCTGAACTGATAATAGAATTGGTTAAATCATCAAAGGTAATTTGTGGTAATGATGTGGATTGAATTGTTCTGTTGTCAAGCCATACATTATGAAGTTTTTGTATTTCTATATTCATAAAGGAAAAATTTTGATGCTACAAAACTAGTTAAAATTAAGCTAAATTTAACAGTTGTTTAACATTTTAACTTTTGATTCCTTATTCCTATAATTTTGTCCATTGTTGTGCTTTAAGATCTGAGGTACCTTGAAAAAGTCCATTTTCATTTTTGAATTTGTTTAGTTTTTTGATATAAGGAAGATATAGATTTCGCAGTTCCAAAATGATTTTTGAGGCGTCCGTTTTACTGATTCCTGTAAATTTAAAAACCTCTTTATCGTATTCTTCATCGATTAATATTAGCGAATTGTCTTTTATCTGGTAGGCCGAAATTTCGATAAGATTGAAATACGACAGTGATCCTTCAGGCTCTGAATTGTAGAATATCTGGCCTTCATTATAACTGATTTTGTCTAATTTTCCTGACTCCGAGTTGATTACAAAAGTAACCTGGTTATTCTGAATTATTTTATTGATGCTGGCTACATATTCTACATCAGTAAATTCCTGTGCGTTTACAGTTAAACTAAAAAACAGTAATAGACAATAAGTAATTGTTTTTTTCATATCCAAAGTAGGTGTTAGTTTGTTGCAATTTTCAGCAGAACTTAAATGTAATTAAACGTTTTATTTAATTCTAAAAAAAAAAGCCAGGACTTTCGTTTTTTTAATGTTCTTTGAGTATTCATTTTTAATAGATTGGGAATCCTAAAATACTAAAAAAACGATTAACCCGGAAAAACAATTGTTAAAATTCATGCTTTTTGACAAACTTTTTCTTAATGTAAATCTTATCTTTCATTTTAATTTTTTTTTGCAAAAAAATAAAGATTGATTATGCCTTGGATATAATAAAAAAAATGCCTCAGCTAAATAGTATAACTGAGGCATTTTATATTAAAAGTTATATTTTAGATTTTCTCGATCCATTTTATGGCATTCACAAAAGCTTCATGCCAAGGCGAAACCTCGTCATTTCTATCTTTTGGATAATGTGCCCAGTTCCATTGGAAAGTAGAACGTTCGATGTGTGGCATCATTACCAAATGACGACCTGTTGTGTCGCACATCATGGCTGTGTTATAATCAGAACCATTAGGATTTGCAGGATAACCTTCGTAAGCATATTTAGAAACAATGTTGTAGTTTTCTTCGGCCAAAGGCAAGTTGAATTTTCCTTCTCCGTGAGAAACCCAAACTCCTAAAGTGCTTCCTGCTAAACTAGATAACATAACTGAATTATTTTCCTGAACCGTTACCGATGTAAAGATACTTTCGTGTTTATTACTTTCGTTATGCAGCATTTTCCCGTGTACTTCGTGTTCTGGGTTGATGACTTCCAATTCCATAAACAACTGGCATCCGTTACAGATTCCAACAGATAAAGTATCTTTTCTTTTGAAGAAATTATCCAAAGCTGTTTTTGCTTTTTCATTGTATAAAAATGCTCCTGCCCAGCCTTTTGCCGAACCTAAAACATCAGAGTTAGAGAATCCTCCAACGGCACCAATAAACTGAATGTCTTCTAATGTTTCACGCCCCGAAATCAAATCGGTCATGTGAACATCTTTTACATCAAAACCTGCCAGATACATTGCGTTTGCCATTTCGCGTTCAGAATTACTTCCTTTTTCACGAATAATTGCCGCTTTTGGTTTTGGTTTCGAAGCATCGATTACTGGTTTTTTTCCTGTAAAGTGTGCTGGGAAAGTATAATTTAAAACCTGATTTTTATAGTTTTCAAAACGTGCCTGAGCTCTTCCATTTTTAGATTGTTTCTGATCTAATAAATAAGAAGTTTCGAACCAGATATCTCTGTACTTCGCAA
Organism: Flavobacterium hydrocarbonoxydans; assembly: GCF_009789235.1. Taxonomy (GTDB): domain Bacteria; phylum Bacteroidota; class Bacteroidia; order Flavobacteriales; family Flavobacteriaceae; genus Flavobacterium; species Flavobacterium hydrocarbonoxydans. The sequence continues at coordinate 78,838 of NZ_WSTB01000011.1, forward strand.
TATCCAAATTATAAATTCCAAATTCCAAACTTGGAGCGCTTTGAACAGAACCAATTTTGAAGAATTCGATATTGTTTGCTTTCAGTTTTGCTTCAACAGCTGAATCTTTTTTAGCCTGGAAAACGATTCCGATGTTTTCAGCGAAAAGAATTTTTAATAAATCTTTTTCAGCGAAAGCAGAGAAATCAATTTTTGCTCCCAAATTCACATCTGCAAAACACAATTCTAATAAAGTAGTGATTAATCCACCGCTACCGATATCGTGACCTGCTAAAATTTGGCTTTCGCCGATTAATTCCTGAATCGTATTAAAAGCATTTTTAAAGAAAGAAGCGTCTTTTATTGTAGAAGTTTCATTTCCGATTGTATTTCTGATTTGTGCAAAAGACGAACCTCCTAATTTGAAATCATCCTGAGACAAATTGATATAATAAATAGAATCTCCGTTTTTCTGTAAAACAGGTTCCACTACTTTTCTAATGTCTGTACAGTTACCTCCAGCAGAAATAATAACCGTTCCCGGCGCAATTACTTCGTCATTTGGATATTTTTGTTTCATCGAAAGCGAATCTTTTCCTGTCGGAATATTGATTCCTAATTCGATTGCAAATTCAGAACAACCTTCAACTGCAGCGTACAAACGAGCATCTTCTCCTTCATTTTTACAAGCCCACATCCAGTTTGCTGATAATGAAATTCCTTTTAAACCATCTTTAATCGGAGCCCAAACAATATTAGAAAGCGATTCTGCAATAGCATTTCTACTTCCCGCAACTGGGTCAATCAAAGCCGCAATAGGAGCGTGGCCAATAGAAGTTGCAATTCCTTCTTTACCTAAATAATCCAGAGCCATAACCCCAACATTATTCAAAGGCAATTGCAAAGGTCCTGCATTTTGTTGTTTAGCCACTTTTCCTCCAACACAACGGTCAACTTTATTCGTTAACCAGTCTTTTGAGGCAACAGCTTCAAGACGTAAAACATCTTGTAAATATTTTTCGAAATCTGACGCAGTATAAGATACGTCAGCATATTTTCTATCGATAGTTTTATCGGTCATTACCGTTTTAGGAGAACTTCCAAAGAAATCTTCTAAAGCATAATCCATCGGTTTTGAACCATTTGATTTTGATTGAAAAGTAAAACGGTGATCGCCCGTTACATCTCCAACCTGATACATTGGCGAACGCTCTCTGTCGGCAATTCTTTGCAACGTATCAATGTCTTTTTGACCAATAACCAATCCCATTCTTTCCTGAGATTCGTTACCGATAATTTCTTTTGCAGAAAGTGTTGGGTCTCCAACAGGCAATTTGTCTAAATCGATTAAACCTCCTGTTTCTTCTACCAATTCCGAAAGACAGTTTAAGTGACCTCCAGCTCCGTGATCGTGAATCGAAACAATTGGATTGTTGTCGCTTTCTACCAAACCACGAATGGCATTGGCTGCACGTTTTTGCATTTCCGGATTCGAACGCTGAATCGCATTTAATTCAATTCCTGAACCAAAAGCACCAGTATCTGCAGATGAAACCGCAGCACCACCCATCCCGATTCTATAATTTTCTCCTCCAAGAATTACGATTTTATCACCTTCTTGTGGTTTCTTTTTGATAGCCTGATCTAATTTTCCGTAACCAATTCCACCCGCTTGCATGATTACTTTATCGTAACCAATTTTACGGTTATTTTCTTCGTGTTCGAAAGTTAAAACAGAACCCGTAATTAGGGGTTGACCAAATTTATTTCCAAAATCAGAAGCTCCGTTTGAAGCTTTGATTAAAATATCCATAGGTGTCTGGTACAACCATTTTCTTTCTTCAACAGCATTCTCCCATTTTCTGTCGTCATTCAAACGAGAATAAGAAGTCATATAAACTGCAGTTCCTGCTAATGGCAATGAACCTTGTCCTCCAGCCAAACGGTCACGAATTTCTCCTCCGGAACCTGTTGCAGCTCCGTTGAAAGGCTCTACAGTTGTAGGGAAATTGTGTGTTTCTGCTTTTAAAGATAAAACCGAATCAAATTCTTTTATTTCGTAATAATCTGGTTTGTCAGCTGTTTTTGGTGCAAATTGCTGCACTTTTGGTCCTTTTACAAAAGCAACGTTGTCTTTGTAAGCAGATACGATATCGTTAGGATTTTCCTGTGATGTTTTTTTGATTAATTTGAAAAGAGAAGTTTCTTTTTCTTCACCATCAATCACAAATGTTCCGTTGAAGATTTTGTGACGACAGTGCTCTGAATTCGCTTGTGAGAAAGCAAAAATCTCAGAGTCGGTTAATTTTCTGCCTAGTTTTACGGATAAATTATCTAAATAATCTACTTCTTCCTGACTTAAAGCTAAGCCTTCTACTTTATTATAAGTGGCAATATCATCGATTTCCAGAATAGGTTCCGGTTGTACGTTGATGGTGAAAATTTCCTGATCCAATTGCGTAAATTTTTGCGAAAGCATTGGGTCAAAATCAGTAAAATCAGCTGTTGCAGGATGAAACTCTTCAATTCTAATGATTCCTGAAATCCCCATATTCTGAGTGATTTCTACAGCATTAGTACTCCATGGAGTAATCATTGTGGCACGTGGACCAACAAAAAAATCCGTCAAAACGGATTTTTCTATTTTATTAGAGTTTGCAAAAAGCCAGTTAAGTTTTGAAATGTCTTGAGCCGAAATTTCGTTTTGCGTTTGTACGGCAAAAACAGTTTTGCTTTGGTTTTCAAAGAAATGAATCATTTTGTGTGTTTGTTGTATTGAGGTGCAAATTTAGACAATTAACATCAAAAAAAAAAGCGACAAAGAGGTCGCTTTTTAATCTTTTTAAGAATGTAGTTAATTAGTTGATTATTATTTTTTTAATATAAGTTTTTGACTCTTGTGTTATTCGAACGATATAAATACCTTTTGAAAGGTGATTTACCTTAACTGACGAAAGATTGCTATTTTCTTTTTCAAAAACTTTTTGCCCTAAAGTAGAGAATATTTCAATTTTTCCTAATTCATTGGCATTACCAAACTGAATTTTAAAATCGCCATCTGAAGGATTTGGATAAACTGAAAAAGAATCTCTTTCGAATGATTCATTACTTAAATTTGAATAACAAGTCCAGGACAAATCATCAATAGCTACACGGTTAGTTGGTGTGCTGTTGTCGGTAATACTAATTACCACATTCCCTGAAACATTTATACCTGAAATAGTTGTTGTTGTTACAGATGCATTGTATGAAATCAGACCAACAATATTTCCGTTTACCCGAAGATTGAATGTACCGCTTGTTCCAGAAAATTTAAGTTGAGTGGTTACGGTCAGATCTCCAATTCCGTTTGGTGTAGCGGTTGCAGTAAGGGAACCATTTCTTATACCAATTGCTTTTGTGTTGATTGTCTGATCTGTTCGGGCATCTGTTGCTGTCCAGATTAATCCCGCGTCACCAGTCCAGCTTCTTGTTGTGTAAGATGATGAAGTAGCGGTAGGAATGTTTGCAAAACTTTCTTTAGCACAATCTGTCGTTCCTGCCGGAACATCAGTCGTTGTGCCATTTACAGTTGTACTGGGAATTGATAAATTATTTGAAGTGTCTTTTGTAATAACATAAAAAGAGTAAGTTGTTAACGGACTCAAACCAGATAAGGTTGCTGTTGTTCCTGTTGCATTTTGTTTAAAAACATCGTTTACATAAATGGCATAACCTGCAACGGCAACATTATCTGTTGCAGCTGTCCAGCTTAAATTAGCAGAGTTTGAAGTTGTAGCTGTAACAGCTAATCCGGTAACAGCTGTTGGTGGTGTTGTATCATCAGGTTCGGTTGTCCAAACGGCTGCCACATATTCAGGATGGTCAATAAAGGGGTTGCGATTGTTCTGGCGTGCATAAATAGCATTATTTCGGGCTATTTCTCTAGGGCTTACAGGATCTTGATTGTGCCAGGCAATTAGCTGACTTAAAAATGCGGGTGTGAAAACTTTGGTCGAAGTTCCGTTGAACATTGCATAAGGATATCCTGAAACCGTATTTTCATAACGCGTTGCAAAGTAAAAGTACATCCTTGCAATATCTCCTTTAAAAGCATCTATTGGCTCAAAAACGGGCCCTGTGTAACCAGCCGTAGTGCTTTCTCCCAATTTGCTTCCGTTTTGACTCGTAATAGTTGGATTTGCTACCATAGCGTGAGGATAATTAGAACGAATTCCGTTTACTTTTCCATCAGTTGGAGTGATAAAATGGGCATCGTTTCTCATCGGCGAAGCTTCATTAAAAACAGATTGCGGAATAATATGTTCTCTGTTATAACAATCTCCTTCGTTGGTATAATTACCGCACCTTTGGGTTGTTGCGATACTGTAATTATAAGGGTCAGTACCGGCAGGGTTTTCAGAGTACATGTCTAAAACGGAGCCGTCATTTTCATAGAAATTATCAATATCTGATGTTTCATAAGTGGTATATAAACCGCCATAACCATTATCAGTATGACCTTTAATAATGTTGTATAACTGTGTTTTTAGCGCATAACCAGTTCCAGTTGCCGTATCGTAATATCCGGTCGGGATTTGAGAAAACCCTGTTGCGAAAACTAAAAATAAAAGAAAAGAGTAGTAGTTTTTCATAAAAAATAGTTTAAAATTTATGGTCTGACAAATTGTAAAAAAATTAAACTCAAAGCGCTTACTTTAAAGATGTTAATTCTTACAATATATCAAATATACTATTTTTTTGAAAGGAACAGGTTAAGAAAAGATTATTTGTTAGGTATATTTTCTTACTGATTGTTTTTGCCACGAAGGCACAAAGTCGGTAAGGTTTTTTAAATCTGGCAAAAAAGCAGATGCCCTAATGAAATTTCGTAAGTTTTATAAATAAAAATTTGCGCCTTAGCGCCTTCGTGGCAAATTATTTATTTCGTGGCAAATCCTTTTACTTCGGGAAATCTTTACTCTGATACGCCCCCAAATCCGGTGGAGAAGTTCTGGTATTTCCAATGATGTCCAGCGGAATTGCATACGCCTGATTCCCTTTTGCGAAAGCGCTGGAAGTATTATCGATATTGAATTTACTTTTAGAAATGTTATAAAATTTAGGATCCTTATTCAGAATAATTGCTGTGTAATGTTCAGAATCTGTGGCAAATTGATAATCAGGATTACTAGTTGCGGCACTAAATTTTAATAAACAATTATTCAGTTGATAGACAAATTCCGCATTTGTGTTTTTATCCAAATTAAATTCGTTGGCATTCGAACCATAAATAATGCAATTATTGAAAGTTGCTTTTGTCAGATCATGGGTTTCCGGAGTTGCTTCCGCCAATTGGTTGCTTACATTCACTGCAAATTGTGTTCCGCCTGGCCAATTGTTATTAAAAGTACAATGTGTAAACGTATAATTTCCGCCATAAACACATGATAAACTGGCTAAACCTGCATAATCAATAACCAGATTTTCACCATTAATCTGAGCATTTTGCGCCATAATTCCGTATTGGGAACAATTGTAGATTTGTGTATTTTTGATTTGAACCGTTGTTGCATCGTGATTTTTAATCGATAAACCAACAGTTGCATTTTTTAACGTAAGATGATTTATCGAATGATTGGTGCTTTCATCGGCCAGAATAATAGATTTCCATTGTCCGGGAATATCGGAAAAATCTGGTTCGAGACGATCGCCCTCAAAAATAACTTCGTTTTCGAGTTTGTCGGTTGCGGATACAGTTCCATTAATTTGTAAAGAGCTGTTTTTATTAACCAAAAGTCCTGAATTCGCATGAAAATGTACTCTCGCTCCGGCTTCAAAAGTTACGGTTTTGCTTTCTGGAACACTAGCGAAACCATAAATAACATAGGGCTTTTCATTGGTAAAAAGTAACTCATTTCCGTTTACATCGTCATTTTCATCTAAATAAAATCCATCAATTTCTTTTCCGTCAAGCGGAATTGTCTCTGAAGTTCCATCAGCGAATTGTTTTGGATATAAAAAAACAGCATCCTGAATAAGGGTCACCAAAGCTACTTTCTGAAGATTGACGCCACTATCAAATTCAATTTCATCAGTATATAAAAAATCGGCAGGGTTTGCATCTGTAATATCTGCCGTTGTTGCTATAAAAATATACAAACTATCTTTTGCCAAAAGCGTCACATCTTTAAATATTTTGCCATTGTTTCCGCTCGAACCGTCAACAGTCATGCGGTATTTCGAATTTAAACCTTTTTTAAGCTGAATGGTCGGAATCGAGATATCGTCATTACTTCTATTGTAAACTTTGAGTTGGTACGTACTCGATCCGATGTTTTTAAAAACAGTGTCCAGATAAACGGTGTCTTTTGAGAATTTTAAATCTCCAGTACTCGCAACGGTGTCAAAATCAGTTCGGCAGGAACTTACAGCTAATACTAAACCAAGAATGAAGAGTACAAAAGATTGACGCATTTGGATTGTTTTTTTGTAAAAATAGCAAAAAACTAATTCGATTGTAAGATGATTTTTAATTTTAGAAATGTATTTTCGAATTTGTATCTCATCTTTTATTTAATTTTACGATTTTAAAGTCAATTTTAATGAACTATACAAAAGAACAGATTTTAGCCTACTGCAATGAGTTTTCGAAAAACACCTTGATGGAAACCCTGCAAATTGAATATATAGACGCGGGTGAAGATTTTTTAACTGCAAAAATGCCCGTCAATCCAAGGATTCATCAGCCAATGGGATTATTGCACGGCGGTGCTTCTGTGGCTTTGGCAGAAAGTGTAGGCAGCGCTGCATCGCACTTTTTTATTGATGCAAAAGAGCAGGAAGTACGCGGCATCGAGATTTCGGCAAATCACCTAAAAAGCATTCGTGAAGGCGTTGTTTTTGGAACGGCACGCATTATTCATAAAGGAAGAAGCATTCATCTTTGGGAAATTAAAATCACTGACGAAGCCGGGAATTTAATTTCGCTTTGTAAACTGACGAATATTGTTTTGGAGAAAAAGAAAGGCTAATTTTAAATAAATTTATACTCGAAATTGATGAATCAAAAAACTACTACCACGGTTTCTTCGACTTTTAGGAAGATGACCACAAAAGCAATTTTATCTGTTCTGCTATTTTTTATTGTTTATATTTTATTAATTCTTTCTGGAATTGGAATTACGATTTTGGCAGGTTACGCAGGTTTTTTCATTATTGTTGCAAAACCAATGTTTATAACCATTATGATAGGTGCTGGATTGGTTTGTATGGGTATTTTGGTTCTGATTTTTTTATTCAAATTTATCTTTGTAAAACATACTATTGATCGATCTCATTTGGTAGAAATCACCAAAGAGCAAGAGCCTAAACTGTTTGGTTTTATTGAAGAAATTGTAAGTGTTGTAAAAACTGATTTTCCAAAAAAGGTTTATTTATCTTCAGATGTAAATGCTTCGGTATTTTACGATTCTAATTTCTGGAGTATGTTTTTCCCCATAAAAAAGAATCTTCAAATAGGAATAGGTCTTATTAATTCGGTTTCTGAAATCGAACTGAAAGCTATTTTGGCGCACGAATTTGGGCATTTCTCACAGCGAAGTATGAAGGTAGGAAGTTATGTTTACAACGTAAATCAGATTATTCATAATATGCTTTATGATAATGATTCGTATAATTCTATAGCGCAAAGCTGGGGAAGTGTAAATGGCTATTTTTCCTTTTTTGTGAGTTTGGCTGTAAAAATTGTCGAAGGAATTCAATGGGTTTTAAGACAGGTTTATCAGGTTGTAAATCTTAATTATTATGGATTATCAAGGCAAATGGAGTTTCATGCCGATGCAGTTGCGGCTAGTGTTACGGGTTCAGAACCACTTATTACATCGTTGTTGCGTCTGGATTTGGCAGATCATTCATTTAATAAAGTTTTGGATTATTACGGAACTAAAATTCCGGAATCTATCGCGACCAAAAATGTTTACGAGCAGCAAACTCTGGTTATGAATTTTATTGCCCATAAAAGTAAAGTTCAGGTTCAGAATGATTTACCACAATTGACACCTGATTTTTTAAACAGATATAATAAATCAAAACTTCAAATTGAAAATAAGTGGGATACGCACCCAAGTACCGAAGATAGAATTTCGGAATTGAGGAAACTTAACAGTAAAGAATTAGAAGAAAACACTAGGCTGGCTACCAGTTTGTTGAGTAATAAAATTGATTTGCAAAGTAAATTTACAGATAAAATGTTTTCGGCAGTTTCCTATCCGAGCGATATTGTTTATCATGAAAATGAAGATTTTTTTAATGAATTTGAAACAGAATTTTTGTCAAATTCGTTTAATGATATTTTTAATAGTTATTACGACAATAAAAACCCAATTTTTAATGATTCTGAAGTAATTAAAACAGATTCATATGCGGATAAAGGTTTGAATGAACTGTTTAGTAACGCAGCTGTTGATTTGGTTTATAACTCGGTTTCCTTAGAAAATGATCTGAATGTTTTAAGACAAATTCAAAATGGTGATTATAAAATAAAGTTCTTCAACTATGATGGTCATAAAATATTTAGAAAAGATTGTTCTGAATTAATTGAAAGGCTAGAAGCTGAATTAAAGCAAATCAAAGAAGAAATTCTTAAAAATGACCATGACATTTATTTCTACTTTTTAAAACTAGCCAATAATCAAAATAAGAGAGAAGAGTATAAAAAAATGTACAACGACTTTTTTATAATGGATAAAGATTTTGATGTAAATTTTGAATATTATGTCAAAATGATTGATGCTTGCGAATTTATGCATCATGTAAATTCTTTTGAAATAATCGAAAGAAATATGGTTTTGTTGAAACACGAAGAAGATCGTTTTAAGGCTCAAATAGAAAAAATACTGAGTAATAAAATGTACAGTGCAGCTATAACAATTGAAATGAGAGAAGTTTTTGGGAAGTATTTATCTGAAGACTGGAAGTATTTTAGCCGTAACGAATACTTAAATGAAGTTTTAGAAATCCTGAACAAATCAGTAACGAATTATCAGTTTATTTTATCAAAAACTTATTTTCAAACTAAAAAAGAGTTGTTAACATATAAAATTCAACTCTTAAACAATTAAAAATAGCAATGTCTTTTTAGAGATATCTTGTTAGAAATACAAATCATGAATTCATTTTTTTCTAAAATTAAAAATCAAAAAGAGCAAAATTTGCCCTTTGTATTGTATTCGAAACCCAATTCTAACGGAATTGTTGCGCTTTTGCAACAAGACGACACATTGTATAAAGTTTTAAATTATACTGAGAAAGGTTTTGTTTTTGCCTCTTTTGATGAAAAACAACTGATTTTGATTCCAGAAAGCAAATCTGAAATCCTGACTTTCGAACAAGAAAGAATTGTTTTTGATTCGATTGAAACTGAGGATTTGAGTTTTGATGAGAAAGCTAAAAATCAATTTGAAAATTTAGTTTCAAAAGGAATTCAGGCCATCAAAAATGAAGAATTTAAAAAAGTAGTTTTGTCTCGAAATGAAGTTGTGGAATTGTCTGAATTTGATTTTGTCGAAACTTTTCAGCATCTTAAACAATTGTATCCAACAACTTTTGTGTATTGTTTCTATCATCCTAAAATTGGTTTTTGGATGGGCGCAACGCCAGAACAATTATTGAAAGCAAACGGAAACGTCTTTGAAACCACAGCTTTGGCAGGAACGCAAAAAGCCAATTTGGAAGCGGAAATTCTTTGGCAGCAAAAAGAAAAAGACGAACAGCAATATGTTACCGATTTTATTGTAAAAAGACTGCGGGAAGTAGCCAATTCGGTTATGGTAACAGAACCTTACAGTATAAAAGCAGGCTCCATCTGGCACATTAAAACAGATATTTCCGGAGTTTTAAATGATAATTCAACGCTGGAAGAAGTGATAGATACTTTGCATCCTACACCTGCGGTTTGCGGTTTACCAAAAAAGAAAGCAAAAGCATTCATTATAGAAAACGAAAAGTACGACAGGACTTTTTACACCGGTTTTTTAGGTGAACTGAACAGCAGTTTTGCGCATAATGCCATAAGTTCTGATTTGTTTGTAAATTTACGCAGCATGCAGATTCTCGATAAAAAAGCAATTTTGTACATGGGCTGCGGAATCACCAAAGAAAGTATTCCTGAAAAAGAGTGGGAGGAAAGCGTGAATAAATCCATGACGATGAAGAGAGTTCTTCGAATTGTGAGTTGTGAGATGTGAGATGTGAGATGTGAGATGTGAGTTGAATTTGAGATAATTAAAAAAAGTTTCAGGTTTCAGGTTGACAGCGGAGCCTGGCACGAGGCTTTATCAGAATTGGCGAAGCAAACTTGAAACCTGAAACAAAAAAAACTTGAAACAAAAAACATATGAAACTAGATATATTAGCCTTTGGTGCGCATCCTGATGATGTAGAATTGGGTTGTGCAGGAACTATTTTAAAAGAAGTATCACTTGGTAAAAAAGTTGGTATTGTCGATTTGACGCGTGGCGAATTAGGGACCCGTGGGAGTGCGGAAATTAGAGATGAGGAAGCAAAAGACGCCGCAAAGATTTTAGGCGTTCTGGTTCGTGAAAATTTAGCCTTTCGTGATGGTTTTTTTGTAAACGACGAAAAACATCAGTTAGAGGTCATAAAAATGATTCGGAAATACAAACCTGAAATTGTTTTATGTAATGCAATTGACGACCGCCATATCGATCACGGAAGAGGAAGTAAATTGGTTTCGGATGCTTGTTTTTTATCAGGTCTGATGAAAATTGAAACTGCTATTGATGGTGAAAAACAAGAAGCATGGAGACCAAGAGTAGTTTATCATTATATTCAGTGGAAAAATATAGAACCTGATTTCGTAGTGGATATCACAGGTTTCGAAAAGAAGAAGGTAGAATCGATTTTGGCCTATAAAACCCAATTTTATGACCCAGATTCAGAAGAACCGGCTACGCCGATAACGAGTAAAAACTTTTTAGAAAGCCTAAATTATCGTGCCCAGGACTTAGGAAGGCTAGTTGGAGTAGAATTTGCAGAAGGTTTCACTGTCGAAAGGTGTTTGGCAGTCAATAGCTTAGAAAATTTGATGTAATTTTTTTAATTTTTTCTTTGTAGAAGTAAACCTTTGTTGTATATTTGCAACCGCAAAGAAAAATGGTGGTTGTAGCTCAGCTGGTTAGAGTATTGGTTTGTGGTGCCGAGGGTCGCCGGTTCGAACCCGGTCAGCCACCCAGGATTTTGAAAGCCTTGAAGAAATTCAAGGCTTTTTTTGTACGCCTAATTTTGATATTTAGCCACCAAGACGCGAAGACACAAAGTTTTGGAGAATTATATTGAAAAGTCTTAAATTGTGTAAAAAAAATAATTTAATTAGTTGTAAATCTTGTGCAATCCGTTTCCTTCGTAGTTCATTTTCATATACAAAAATTTGTGTCTTTGTGCCTTCGTGGCAAACAAACAAAAAAAAGCATGAAGCGTAAACTTCATGCTCATTTGGTTAACTATATTTGGTTTATGTATTATCGTATTTCTTTAAAGGTATTTCCCTGATTGATATCACCCGTATCAAAACCTTTTTTAAACCAGTACATTCTTTGTTCAGAACTTCCGTGTGTAAACGAATCCGGAACTACATGACCTTGCATTTTGCTTTGAATAGCGTCGTCACCAACAGCGTTTGCAGCACTCAATGCTTCTTCAATATCACCAATATCTAAGTTTTCTTTATTGTAATGTGTCCAGACTCCGGCATAAAAATCGGCTTGCAGTTCCAGCGCTACAGATAGTTTGTTAGCCTCTGCTTCACTTTTGCCTTGCTGTTCTTCACGCATTTTTGCTGATGTACCCAATAAAGTTTGGATGTGATGCCCAATTTCGTGCGCTATAACATACGCAATTGCAAAATCGCCACCCTTGGCTCCAAATTTTGTTTTAAGCTCTTCAAAGAAGCCTAAATCCATATATACTTTTTGATCACCCGGACAATAAAAAGGTCCGGAAGCTGATGAAGCACCACCACAGGCAGTTTGTACTGATCCCTTAAAAAGTACTAAAGTTGGTTTTTTATAGGTCATGCCATTTTCGGCAAATATTTTGCTCCAGATGTCTTCGTTATCGGCCAGGATGACTCTTACAAAGTCTCCCATTTCCTGATCTTCTTTACTTAACGGAACGGCAGTCTCGGTTTGATTGCCTTGTGAGCCTTGCATTTGCTCCAGAATAGGGGTTATCATTTGGGCATTTTCGCCTCCAAAAACATTTACTAATAAGATAATAATACCTATAAGTCCGCCTCCTACGATGGTTTTTCCTCCGGAGGACATTCCTCTTCTGTCTTCAACATTGTCACTTTGTCTTCTGCCTAGCCATTTCATAGGGTGTTGTTTTTGTGTTGATTGTGGATTATCTTAATACGAATTTATATATTTTTTTGTAATAAGCGATCATAGAATGCCATTTACTTTAAATTATTTTAACCAGTTAAAAAGTGCTTCTTCTACAGTTCCTTTAATAATTGGTTTAGAAATATAATCATTCATACCGGCAGCTAAACATTTATTTCGTTCTTCTTTTTCTGCACCGGCGGTTACGGCTATTATCGGAACAATTTTTCCGGTTGTTGTGTTACGAATAGCTTTCGTAGCTTCATAGCCATTCATAATAGGCATCTGAATGTCCATGAAAATTATATCAGGATTTGTGCTTTCAAATTGTTTTACGGCTTCATATCCGTTTTCACATTCATAGATAAAAGCATTTTGATATAAATTCTTAATGATGGTTTTTAAAAGCAACATATTGACCCTGTTGTCCTCGGCAATTAAAAAAGTTACTTTTTTTGCCTTGTTGTTTAATGTTAAATCAGAATTTGCGCTGTTAAGCTCGGCTTTGTATTTTTCAGTAAGGATAACATTGCTGGTTTTTAAACTTAAATCAAAATAAAAGTTACTTCCAATATCTATTTTGCTCTGAAGCTGTAAACGGCTTTCCATTAAAGCCAGTAATTGATTTGAAATGGTAAGTCCTAAACCTGTTCCTCCGAACTTTCTTGTTGTTGAACTGTCTTCCTGAGAGAAAGCTTTGAAAATCTTTTTCTGGTTTTTTTCGAGTATTCCGATTCCGGTATCAATTACAGCAAAACGAATAACATGATGGTTTTCGCTGTTTTTTTCCTGAATAGAAACATTTAATTTAATAGATCCTTTATTAGTGAATTTTACAGCATTTGAGAGCAGATTGATTAAAATTTGCTTCAATCGCACAATATCTGTCCATATAAATTTGGGTACATCCGGATCTACATTCAGTTCTAAAAGCAGGTCTTTTTGATTGGATTCGTAAACAATCAAATCAAAGATCTGTCCTAATACTTTTTTGATATCATATAAATCAATGTAAAGCTCTAATTTACCGGCTTCGATTTTAGAAAAATCCAGAATATCATTTATGATTTCAAGTAAAGAATGTGCCGATTGATTTATCGTGGTCATGTATTTTTCCTGAATTTCCTGAAGATCTGTTTTCATTAATAAATCGGTAAAACCTATAATTCCGTTCAGCGGAGTCCTGATTTCGTGGGACATATTGGCTAAGAAATCGGATTTTGATTTGTTGGCCGCTTCCGCTAATTGTTTGGCTTTAATGGCATCTTCGGTTTCTTTTTTGTTGGTAATATCAAAATAAATTCCACCAACAAATTCAATTGTATCTCCTTTTTTAATAACATCTCCAAACTCTTCAATCCAGATATATTCGCCGGTTTTTCGTTTGATGCGATACACATTATGCAAAGGATCTCCGTTTTGTAAATCAATAATCTGACTATTTACAACCTCGTCTTTATCATCAGGATGTATGAGTGATAAAAAGGACAAATTGTTTTCGATAAATTCGGTTTTTGAATATCCAGTTAAATTGATGATTTCGTCATTCAAAAATATCTTGGTTGACAGCTCATCAAATTTTGAAAGATAAACAGTACCCGGAATATTATTGGCAATAAGCTTAAACTTTTCCTCGCTCTCCTGAATTTTGGATAAATTTTGATTACGCTCTAATACGGATGAAATGTTATTGGCTAATGTCTGAAAGATATAAATTTCATCTTCGGTCCATTTTTTTTCTTTTGTACAATCATCAAAACCGATAAAACCTGTAAAGTCATCATTAATAAATAATGGTAAAATCAAGATGGATTTAATTTCGTTGTCTACCAGTAATTTTTTAAAAAAGGTATCCTTTAGATTTTTGGTTAAAGTATTTAAAACCTTCTTTTTCTTAGCATGGAAAAATATTTCACTTAAATTATCTTCAGTAAACTGGCGTAATGTAGTTATCTGATGCGGAACTCCATCTTTTGACCATTTGTATTTTTGGCTGATAGTATTGTTTTCGAAATCCTTTTCATAATAAAACATATGATCTACTTTGGCTGCTTTTCCAATTATTTCATAGGTTTCTTCAAACATTTCCTGAATGTTTTTACTTAATAGAAACTTCTCAGTACAAAGCGCCAATGCAGATAGTAATTCACTTTTTAGTTCCAGTTTTTTCTCAGCTTTCAAACGCATTTGCGAAGAAATTGCCAACGAAATAATATCAGCGATGGTTCTGGAGTAATTGATATCTTCGTTGTCCCACTCTCTCTTTTCTACAGTACTTTCAAAACAAACTACACCGGTTAATTCTCCACTTAAAAAAACAGGTACATCAAGCATAGACTGAATGCTGTTTTTTTGAAAATAACTTTTTTTAAACTCTGACATTTCCAGTTTGTCTAAAACATCAGGAGCGTTGATTATAGCTTTGTTTTTTAATGTTTCGAAGTAAATAGGGTAGGCTTCAATATTTAAAATATTTTTGTCTGCAAGACTTTGATTGTCTGAGCTGTATATGTTTTTGCAGGTAATGCTCTCATTTGTATATTTCCAGAAACTAACACGGTTTACTTTAGAGACAGTGGCAGCCTCTTCTATAATCAGGTTGATTACGATGTTTAATTTATCGTATAAACTAAAATTGGTTGTCGATAGTTTTCTAGCCGAATTGTTGTAATCTTCAATTTTCCTGCGTCTGCTCGTTTTCTCGTTTTCTATATTTTTTAATTGCGTGATATCTCTGGCAATACCTGCATAACCAGTGGTTTGTCCTAAATCATTTTTACGGATAATTACTTTTTGCGAGATCCATAATTCTTCTCCGTTTTTCTTGATAACAGGAATTTCAATCATGGGATAATTGTTTACTTCGAGTTCTAAATCTTCATAAAAAGCAACAGCACTCGTAATATAATCGGCTCGTATGAATTTAGAATAATGTTGTCCTACAATTTCAGATTCGGTGTAGCCTAAAATAGAAAAAGCAAATTCATTTATAAAAGTAAAATAGCCATCATCATTGATTTCAAAAATAATATCTGTAGCGGTCTGAATTAGGTTTTTATACTGGTCCTGAACAATGATTTGCTCCGTTACATCCTGCCCGATACTGATAATCAGGTCCTCTGAAAATTTTTTGTCTTTCCACTGGATGTATTTGTATTCTCCGTTTTTACCTTTTAATTTCCGGATATATAGTTTGTTGTCTTCATGATTTAAGCGATACTTTTCGTCAATAAATTCGGTGTCTTTAGTAAGCTTCCAGAAATTCATTCCCATTACTTCATTGGGCTGATACCCTAAAATATTGGTAATGGTTTCACTGCAAAAAAGAATTTCCCCCTTTTTATTAGAGGCCACAGTTAGCGAATTTCCTTTATGTACAATTTCATTGGTAAATCTGAAATTATCTTTAGTGTTTAATAATACGGCATGTTTGACATGATTAATAACAAATATCAAAATGCAATAATTAGCCAGTAAAATAGAAGTTTTTATAGGTATTAAATGAAAAACAATTGTGGCGACCAGATATGCAAAGACAAGGGCGATAAAGGTCCAGTAAACTTTTACAGGTTTTAAAATGCTATACGAAAAATAATATGCAATTAAAAAGGCAATTAAAGGAATAATATCTCCTTTTAAAAAAATAATGTTTTTGGATATATATATAAAATAGGATAGGAAGAGGGTAATAAAGATATACGGAATCTTTTTTCGAAGAAACTTAATTTTATCTGTGACAAGGTAAAAGACCAACACAAATATTCCAATTCCGATATTTACATACAACTGACTTTTAGGCCGGACTTTAAAAATTTCATTAATGATTTCTATGGCAATAATAGCAAGGCCCAGAAATAAAAGATACAATTGATATTCTTTAACATTGGTGTCAGTTTCTTTGTTTTTTTCTATAAAATAACCGATTCGCGTCTTTATTTTGAAAAACTGGTAAACTAATAAAGCAATAAGGCCTGTAAGAGACAATCCTAAAATAATGAGTTTAGGATTGTTGTAGAAAATAATGTCAGAGTTTAGAACAAACCAGTTGGAGCCAAGAGATTCCTGAGCCAGTCTAATTAAAAACTGTCCCCGAATAACGTCTGAAAATAAACTATAGCATCCGACCATAGTACAGATTTGGGTTGTGGTATCTTTATGTTTTCTAAACAGAGGAGGTTAGACTCTGTTCTGGTTTTTATGTTTTTTATTCTAAATCTTTTCCAATAGAATCTATTGAATCTTCTTTTTCTTCTACTCCTAAAATGGCATTATACATAGCATATTTTACCGAATATGTAATCGGAATTGTAAAAACAATACCAATACAACAGCCAATAAAACCAACCATCGAAGCCAGACCGGCAACTACAAACAAAAGAATAATGGTTATAGGTTGCTTGGTTACGATTACCGAACTTGATTTAATTGCGTCTAAAGCATTTAAATTTCCAAAAATAATTAATGGAATGGTTAGGGATGTGAAAAAGGCAATGGCAAGATTAATAATGCCATCAATAATAACAATTTCTAATAGATTAAAGACAATAGAAATTAATCCTGTAAGTAATGCGATAAGTAAAGAAGCAATAAAAAGCTGCGTAAAATAATGTGCTTTGTAATAGGTGAAAATTGTTGAAACATTAAATTCAATGTCTTTATCTGCACAATCTGCCATTTTTAAAAAACCAGCAGTAAACGGACTTAAAATTGCTGTGGCAAATGCAATAACAATAGTGTATATAATTAAGGTGGAAGGCAAATAATCCTGGTCTTTTAAGCCATCGAAAAACTCTTTATTAAAATGCTCAATTCCATATAATGAGATCAATATACCACCTCCGGCAAATGAAGCTAAAATTCCGAAGACTAACAAAATGAGCCCGGCATACAATGCAATTTTTTTATAATTTTCGAAAGCATGGTTAAAAACATTCGAAAAATCTAAGTCGTAACCGTGATTTTTAATGTCCTCGATTTGGTCTAATGTAGATTTCATTTGGAGTAAAGTTATAGTATATACTTCTTAATTTAATTAAATAATAAGTCGTAAATATAATATTTTAAATCAATTCCGTATCAAAATCTATAAAATAGTACGAAACGGCTTTATTGCCTTACATCCAGTCTAATAATCTTTTTATTGTAGGCAGTTTATCTTTGTAAGGTGCATATCGCATGGGCAAATCCAGCCAGTTTCCTTTTTTAACAACCCCTTTGTGATGCGAGAAAACATCAAAACTCAACTGTCCGTGATAGGCGCCAATGCCACTATGCCCAACTCCTCCAAACGGAAGTCTTTTGTTTGAAAAGTGAATGACCGTATCATTGATACAGCCTCCGCCAAATGAATAGTTTTTGATTAGTTTTTTAGCAAAAGTAGGATTATCACTAAAGATATAAAAGGCTAAAGGTTTTTCGTAACGTTTGATGATGTTCGCAATATCTCCCTCGGTTTCATAAGTAAGAATGGGTAATATTGGACCAAAAATTTCTTCCTGCATTACTGGACTATCCAAATTGGGTTCTTCGATAAGTGTTGGAGCGATATAATGTGTTTCGGCATTCATTTCTCCCCCAAAAATAACTTTTTCGTTCTGAATCATATTGGTGAGTCTCACCCAGTTTTTGGTATTGATAATACGGGCAAAATCTGGGGATTTGTCCATTTTTTTTCCGTATGATTTTGTGATTTCTTCCATTAGATACGTAATGAAATTAATCTTCATGTCTTTTTGAATCAAAATATAATCAGGAGCAATGCAAGTTTGTCCTGCATTGATGAATTTTCCCCAAACGATTCGTTTTGCCGCCAATTTTAAGTTGGCAGTTTCATCAATAAGACACGGATTTTTTCCGCCTAATTCTAATGTAACAGGTGTTAAATGCTCGGCAGCAGCCTTGGCTACGATTTTCCCAACGGCAACACTTCCGGTAAAAAAAATATAATCCCAGCGTTGTGCTAATAATTTATTTGAAACTTCGACACCGCCCTGAATGACTTCTACATGATTAACATGAAAAGCTTTTTCGATGATTTTTGCTATAATAGCGGAGGTGTTTGGTGCAAGCTCAGAAGGTTTTAGAACCACTTTATTTCCCGCAGCAACGGCAGCAATCAAAGGACAAAGCGCTAATTGAAAAGGATAATTCCAGGGTGAAATAACTAATACATTTCCGTAAGGCTCTTTGTAAATATAATCAGTAGAAGGAAAGTTGAGGATTGAGGGAAAAACGCGTTTTCGTCGGGCCCATTTATGAATGTTTTTGATGGTATCTTTCAGTTCCGAAATAACATAATTGGTTTCGGTTAAAACAGCTTCAAATTCAGGCTTTTTAAAATCATCGTATAAAGTTTTTACAATTAAATCTTCGCTTTTCTGAATATTATACAATAATTTTTTAAGCGTTTCTCTACGGTATCCGATGTCGTTTTTATAGTCCATTTTATAGCCAACTTGATTTTTGTCTATGCAAGTTAAATTATAAAAATTAAAATTTTAACAATTAAATCATAAAAATCACAAAGCATTCCAAATCGTTTCGTCTGGTGTAGGCGCTACAATGGTAATGTTTTCTTTGGAAACGGGATGAATAAAAGTCAATTTTCTGGCATGCAGATGAATGCCTCCATCAGGATTGCTTCGGTCAAAACCATATTTCAAATCGCCTTTTATGGGAGAACCAATTGCAGATAATTGCGCACGAATCTGGTGATGGCGGCCTGTGTGCAGATTGATTTCCAGTGCCACATAATTATGAAGTTCTTTAAAAACGGTATAATCCAAACTAGCAATTTTACTGTCTGGAACTTCTTTTATATGGGCTTTTGAAGTATTGTTTTTTTCGTTTCTTTTGAGGTAATGAACCAATTTGGCAGTTGTTTCCTGAGGTTTATTCTTCACAACTGCCCAATAGGTTTTTTGTGTTTCGCGATTACTGAACATTTCGTTCATTCGCGTTAATGCTTTACTGGTTCTGGCAAAAACGACAATTCCGGTTGTGGGTCTGTCCAAACGGTGAATCACACCCAGAAAAACGTCGCCAGGTTTATTGTATTTGTCTTTAATGTATTCTTTTACAACATCAGACAACGGTTTATCACCCGTTTTATCACCCTGTACAATATCGCCTACACGCTTGTTTACGACAATGATATGATTGTCTTCGTGTAAAACCTGAAGGTTCTTTTTATCTGAAATTATTTTATTAGACATCTTAGATTGTTAGTGTGAAAGAGATTTGGCTAAAGCCCTTTTGATAAATTTAAAAATGTCCCCAGCTAAAGCTGGAGGCTATTCAATTTAAAATTCTTATTTGCTTTGAACCTTTGTTTCAAAAAAAACTTAGAATCTCCGCAACTCAGAACCTTAGTATCTTTAAAAAAAACCTTTGACCCTTTGTAGCTTTGACCCTTTGAACCTAAAAAAACTCAGAATATCAGCAACTTAGAACCTCAGTATCTTTAAAAAAAGCCTTTGAAACTTTGTAACTTTGATCCTTTGAAACTAAAAAAAACTCAGAATCTCCGCAACTTAGAACCTTAGAATCTTTAAAAAAAATTAATATTGCTCTTTTTCGTTCGGGAAATCACTAGACTTCACATCGGTTACGTACTGACCAATAGCACCTGTCATTTCCTGATATAAATTGAGATAACGGCGTAAAAATCTAGGGCTAAACTCGTTGTTCATTCCTAACATATCGTGAATAACTAAAACTTGTCCGTCAACGCCGCCACCGGCACCAATTCCGATTACTGGAATCGAGATACTTTTAGCCACTTTTTCAGCAAGATGTGCTGGAATTTTTTCTAAAACAACCGCAAAACATCCCACTTTTTCAAGCATTTTAGCATCTTCCATTAGTTTTTCAGCTTCTTCATCTTCTTTGGCACGTACGCTGTAAGTTCCGAATTTATAGATAGATTGAGGCGTAAGACCCAAATGCCCCATTACTGGAATTCCGGCATTTAATATTTTTTTGATCGACTCTTTAATTTCTTTTCCGCCTTCCAGTTTCACTGCGTGACCACCGCTTTCTTTCATGATCCTGATCGCAGATCGCAATGCTTCTTTAGGGTCAGACTGGTAACTTCCAAAAGGCAAATCAACTACCACCAAAGCTCTTTCGATAGCGCGAACTACAGACGAAGCGTGGTAAATCATTTGATCTAAGGTAATAGGCAATGTTGTTTCGTGACCAGCCATCACATTTGAAGCTGAATCGCCTACTAAAATCACATCGACTCCAGCGGTATCCACAATTTTTGCCATGGTATAATCGTAAGCCGTCAGCATAGAGATTTTCTCTCCATTGCTTTTCATTTCGATTAACGATTTTGTAGTGATTCTTTTATAATCTTTTTTTGCAACTGACATTATAAGTGAGTTTTAAGTTTTTTTTGAATGGTTTTAAAAGTGAAATTTACTCTTAAAACGAAAATTTTGAATGCAAAATTACACAATATTATGCTAACAATCGGCCATATTTACGGCAATTGCTAATCCGCCTTCAGAGGTTTCTTTATATTTAGAATTCATATCTTTTGCGGTTTGCCACATCGTATTGATTACCTTATCCAAAGGCACTTTTGCGTTTTTAGAATCGGTTTCAAGAGCCAGTTCGGCTGCGTTTATGGCTTTTATGGCGCCCATTGTATTTCTTTCGATACAAGGAATCTGAACCAAACCGCCAATCGGGTCGCAGGTTAAACCAAGGTGATGTTCCATAGCAATTTCGGCAGCCATTAAAACCTGAGCTGGAGTTCCGCCCATCAATTCGCACAGTGCAGCAGCCGCCATCGCAGACGAAACGCCAATTTCGGCCTGACAACCACCCATTGCAGCAGAAATGGTAGCGCCTTTTTTGAAGATACTTCCAATTTCGCCGGCTACCATCAAAAATTGTTTGATTTCTTTTTCGGTTGCATCATGGTTTTCAATTACCATATAATACATCAAAACAGCAGGAATTACACCCGCACTTCCATTCGTAGGAGCCGTAACTACACGGCCTAAAGATGCGTTTACTTCATTCACGGCAAGTGCAAAACAACTTACCCATTTTAAGATTTGGCGAAATTTAACCTCGGTTTTTCTAATCTCTTCTAACCAGGTTTGTGGCGAATTATAATTGGATAAACCAATTAAATTCTGGTGCATATCAAAAGCTCTTCGGCGCACATTCAAACCACCCGGAAGAATTCCTTCGGAGTGACAGCCAATGTACATACATTCGAGCATCGTGTTCCAGATACGCATTAATTCTGAATGAATTTCAGCTTCAGGACGCATCGATTTTTCGTTTTCATAAACGATTTCCGAAACCGATTTGTTCTGAGAAATGGTATATTCTAAAAGTTCAGCGGCATTTTGGATAGGGTAGGGAAAAGCACATTTTATAGCTAATTTTTCCTTTGCATTGGTACGTTCTTCTTTCACCACAAATCCACCACCAATTGAGTAAAAAGTAGATTCGTACTCAGAACTATCGTTTTTAAAAGCAGTAAATTTTAGGCCATTGGCATGGAAAGGAAGAAACTCTTTATTGAAAACAATGTCCTGAAGAAAATAAAACGGAATCGTAACTTGATTAGCCAAAATGATTTCGTTTGAAGTTTCGATATTTTTGATAATTCCCGCAATATTCTCAACCGGAATGTATTCAGGATCCTGACCGCTTAATCCTAACATAACAGATAAATCGGTTGCGTGCCCTTTTCCTGTCAAGGAAAGTGAGCCATACAGATCGACTTTTACCCGTGTGATCTGATCTAAAATGGCTTCATTTTTTAATTCTTCTAAAAAACGTTCGGCAGCACGCCAGGGACCAAGAGTGTGCGAGCTTGAGGGCCCAACACCAATTTTAAGCATATCAAAAACAGAGATACATTCTTCCATTGTTCAATTTTTATTAAGACAAAGATAATTGAATAATGCAACGAAAATGTTATTCGAATGGTAAATCTTGCGTATTTGTTAAAATAAATATTGAATTTTAATAATTTGATAACGAAATAATTTTTGTTACATAATAAAGGCCAAGCGTAAAGAGTTAAGGTTTTTTAGGTATTTTTGTAAAAGAACAGTTTGCTGGAATAAAACCGATTTTTAGTTTAAAAAAGATAAAATCGAAGTAAACTAAATTTTTAGGTATTTCGTTATAATGGAGAAAAGTTTTTTCGAAAATTTGAATACCACAAAGAAGATAAAAATACACTATGATAGAATTTTTCAAGCATTTATTACACGAATTCGAATTACCTCTTAGCAACCCAGTATTGATTTTCTCATTGATACTTTTCATTATTCTCTTGTCCCCAATTTTACTAAAGAAAATCAATATTCCAGGCATTATTGGTTTAATTATTTCCGGTGTTGTAATTGGTCCTCACGGATTGAATATTCTGGAAAAAAACTCAGCAGTCGATTTATTTTCTACCATCGGCTTACTTTACATCATGTTTATTGCAGGTCTGGAATTGGATATGAATGAGTTTAAAGCCAACCGAAATAAAAGTTTATTGTTTGGATTTTTTACTTTCATTTTACCGCTTACCATTGGTTTTCCAGTATGTTATTATTTATTACAATACGATTTTAATGCCAGTTTTTTAACCGCAAGTATGTTTGCTACACACACTTTGGTAGCGTATCCAATTGTGAGTAAACTAGGAATTGCTAAAAATCAGGCGGTGGCCATAACAGTAGGAGGAACGATTCTTACCGATACAGCCGTTTTGATCATTCTGGCCGTTATTATGGGAAGTAATCAGGGAAATCTAAATCAGGCTTTTTGGATTAAACTGACGGTTTCTCTAGCTATTTTTTCAGCGATTATGTTTCTTTTGATTCCGAGAATAGCCAAATGGTTTTTCAAGAAATTAGAAAGTGAGAAACACGCGCATTATATTTTTGTGCTTTCGGTGGTTTTCTTCGCCGCCTTTTTGGCCGAAGTAGCAGGAGTAGAACCCATTATTGGAGCGTTCGTTGCAGGTTTGGCATTAAATCCTTTAATTCCGCATTCATCAGCTTTAATGAACAGAATTGAGTTTATCGGAAACTCTTTGTTCATTCCGTTTTTCCTGATTTCTGTTGGAATGCTGGTTGATTTGAAAGTAGTTTTGAGCGGTACTACCGCTTTGATAGTTGCCGGAACTTTGAGTGTTGTGGCTATTTTCGGAAAATGGTTTGCTGCTTTTATTACGCAAATTGTTTTTAAATACAGTAAAACCGAAAGACAGCTTATTTTTGGTTTAAGCAGTTCGCATGCCGCTGCAACCCTGGCTATTATTTTGGTTGGATTTAAAGCTAAAATATTAGATGAAAACATTTTAAACGGAACGATTATTCTAATTTTGATTACCTGTATTGTGGCTTCGTTTGTAACTGAAAAAGCCGCTAAAAAGATTGCGATTTGCGAAGAAGAAGTGTCATTGAGCGATGCAGATAAAGAAGATATTTTAGACGAACATATTTTGATTCCGTTAGCGAAAACCTCTTCAACCGAAAGTTTATTAGATTTTGCTTTTTTAATTAAAGAAAAAAAATCATCTAATCCAGTGACTTTATTGACGGTTGTACCCAATAATGATGCAGCTGAAATTAATATTAGAAAATATCGAAAAGCACTGGATAAATTCATCATTCAGGGCTCAGCTTCCGAAATAAAAATCAATACAATCGCCAGAATTGACCACAATCCTGCGAGCGGAATCGCAAGAACGGCCAAAGAAATCATGTCGGATATTGTGATTATTGGATGGCCAAGAAAAACAGGTTTCTTAGATAAAATCTTTGGAGAAAATGTAGATTCGATCATTAATAACGTCGATAAAAGTTTGTTTATCTGCCGATTCGAAAAAACATTTATCGAAGAAAAAAGATTAGTTTTTATCTGTCCGCCATTTTCGGAAAGAGGAATTGGTTTTCATGTTTTGATGCAAAAAATGGCAAGATTGTCACAAGAATTAAGTATTCCGATTGTGATTTATGCCGAATATAAAACACATCAGGCGATTCAGCAAATCGCAAACAATTTGAAAGTAAATGCAAAATTAGGTTTCAAAAGCATCCTGGATTGGGAAGATTTTGATGCCATTTCAGACGAAATTAAACCAACCGATTTGATTGTTTTCAATTTATCCAGAAAAGGTTCCATTTCGTATCAGTCTATATTTGATAAACTGCCTCAAAAATTTGAAAAATCTTTTGCTACTAACAATCTTATTTTGGTTTATCCACAAGACGACAACAAAGTGACTTCTATGGATGCTTACGAAGATTTTACGGCAACACCGCTTACCAAAGGTATTGAAGCTATTGAGCAAATTGGTAGAGGTTTAGGGAATATTTTGAAGAAGGGGTAAAAAATATTACTTTAAAAAGTAGTTTATAAATAGCAAGATGACAGAACATTTAGAAGAGATTGTTAAAAAATACAGTTTTCCAAAAAGAGCTATAAATGCTTCAGTTGAAATTGCAGAAATTGAATCTTATTCAAAGTTAAAACTTCCCAAAGACTATGTTTTTTTTCTCGAAAACTATTTCGGTATTGATCAATTTATTGGTTTTGAATTTATAAAACTTTGGAATTTAGAGGAAATTATTGAATTCAATAAAAATTATAATATCATTGAACAATTACCTCATACTATTGGAATTGGATCAAATGGAAGCGGAGAATTCATCGGAATTAAATTCGACCAAGATGAAAATATCAAAATAATACTTTCTCCTTTTATTGATTTAGATAGTAAATATAATATTGAAATCGGGACATCTTTTACAGATTTTCTTGTCCGTCTTGACAATGGAATTGATTGGTTCCCTTGATTTTAAATCAAAATTTTTAATTCTATAAAATGAAAAACAAAGCAAAATCAATAAGACCCTTCATAGGTTCCAAAAATTTCGAAATCTCCAGAAGTTTCTATCGGGATTTAGGTTTTCAAGAAACGGTTTTAGCACCTAATTTGTCTGTTTTTAAAACCAATGAAATTGCCTTTTATCTGCAGGATGCTTACGTGAAAGACTGGATAGATAATACTATGATTTTTGTAGAAGTGGAGGACGCGAAACGTTATTATGATGAATTGCAGGAGCTGAATCTTTTTGCTAAATATGAAAATGTAAAACTTATTCCGGTACGTGAACTCGATTGGGGAAGCGAATGTTTCCTGCACGATCCATCAGGGATTTTGTGGCATTTTGGAACTTTTAAATGATTTACCTCAAATGAAAGTCACATAAATCGATTGTTTTTGTTTCTCTCTGATACCAATCATTATAAACCAATTCCAGTTTCTCAACATCAAATTTTCCAAAATCATAATCACGATATTCTTCCATAATTTCAATTAATTTCTTCGAATTTTGTAGTTTTTCCTGAAATCGCATTACAGTTGAATGTGCTGCTGAAATACTATATCGGCTATCAATACTTTGCTTTAAATCGGAGTTTTTAAAATTTTCACGAAGGGTATTTCGCAAATTATTCAGCGTTTCATCAGGTAGAAAACCCTGAATCATAATAGCTGAAGGAGAAGCAGTAACGCCGCGAAATTCGATTTTTATTTTACCTAAATCCGTTAAACTTTGATTAATAACCGTAATATAATCTTCGACATTAATTTGATCCAAAGTAAATCCTTCATAACACGAAATAATACCCAATACCGTAATATGAATATCAGAATCTGGATAATAATATTGGGAAGATTCCACTTTTTTCAATTCGTTTAAAAAAGCCTGAATTTCAGCTTTAATTTTTTGGTCTGGGCGAATAATTAATGTTAGTCCAAAACGATTATCCTGTCTGTTTTTGATTTCTAAATCTAAGGCGTATTCTTCGGCTAAAATTAATTTAGCAGCATTGTGATAGAGTTGATTGTAATGTTCAGCGAGATTCATTTATTTCTTTTTCGCTTTAGCTAAATTTTCTTCCACTCTAAATTTTACAATTCGGGTAATCAATTCCAATGGCATGGGTTTGTCCAGAGGAAATTGTACCGAACCTTTTCCTGATTTATATTGTGAAAGTGCTTCCTTGAAAGCTTCGTGGCCACTTGGCAAAGCATAAAGTCCAATATGATTTTTGAAGGCGGCAAAATAAACTACGATTCCGTTTTGCTCAAAAGCAGGCATCGAATAACTAATTTTTTCTTTGGCATCCGGTGCAGCGTTTTGAATCGTAAACCGAATTTCTTCTAAAATTTCCTGAACATCATTAGGGAACATTCCTATGTATGCATCAATATTGGCGGGTTTTTTTGTTTCCATGTTTTTTTTGTTTCAGGTTTCAGGTTTCAAGTTTGCTTCGCCAACTCGGCTAAAGCCTCGTGTCAGGTTCCGTAGAGAACTTGAAACAACTTTTTTAAGCTAGTCCTTTCGGGAATCTGTCTAAAACTAGATTCAACTGGATTTGATGTTCCAGATATGCTTTGGCTCCAGCCAAAACCAATGTAAAACCTTCGGTTGAATTTCTGACTTCCTCGATTATTTTGTCAATGTCACCTTTTAAGCCAGAATTGGTGATGCTCACAAAAGTCTCATTTTCGCTTAAAGAAGTAAAAATCCATTCGACAATTGTTTCTTCGCCCGTATTTCCCCATTCGATGACAATCTTTTTATTTTCCTCTAAAACTTTAGTAAAAACAGAAAGTGAAAAACCATACATTTCCCAGGTCCATTCGGTCGTTTTTCCAGGTTCTAATAATCCGGAACCTTTTGTAAACCAAAATTTAGACGTGATTTCAGGATTTACAAATGCCTGAAAAACTTCCGAAACAGGTTTTCTAATTAGCATTTCTGCTTTTGCAAAATTGTTTTCTGTTGTCATAAATTTAGATTTTAAATGTTCTAAAAATTACTTAGCACTCTTAAACGGAATGTTATTATAAATCACAATCTGAAATTGATTTCGTCCTGTTTTTTCCTGAATCTGACGCATAAATCCTGCTTCGACTCTAAAATTTTTATTGATAACATATCCTAAAGCGCCATATAAACGATCTCTGTCAAACGTAGGCGATTCTGCATTAAGAAAAATTTCATTGTATGCCGATAAATAGAAGGCTTTGTCTTCCATTTTGGGCTTATTAATAGGAACATTCAAAGCCAAAAAGTAACGAAAACGTACCTGAAAATCGTTTTCTAAAAAGCGTTCTTCAACACGGTAACGATGCTGCAGATAAATTCTGCCAAAGTTTTGTCGCGTTATAAATTGCTGGTAAATTCGATGCTCATGATTGGCTAATTTGTTATCTGTACCCGGAATATAGTTTTCAGAATTAATAAAGCCATAACCCAGCAAAATATTATTGTTGTTCTCAGTCAGATTGTAGCCAATACCAGTTCTTAATAACAATTGCTGCATATCGCCTGCAAAGTTGTAATTACGGTATTGCACTTCGTTGTGCCAATTCCATTTTTTGTTAATGGCTTGATTTCCAAAATAAATAAACCAGTTTCCCGTGTCTGAATCTTGGGCGTGTGCGAAATTTAAACTTAAAAAGAAAGTAAAGGCGAGTAGTAATTGTTTCATTTTATAATACTTTGTAGCTTCGGATAAAATTGTTTTTTTTGAAGTGCCAATTTAAGAAAGAATTATTAGAATTTGTGTTAAAAGTAAAGCTTAGAACTTTTTAGACTTTATCTTTATCAATCCATTTTCCAACACTCGGCGGGACATAATTTTTCATTTTATCAAGTAAATCTTCGATGTCATCGCTTACCAAAAGCATTTTTTGATTGGCTTCTTTCAATAAACCTTTATCCGTCATAGTTTGAATCATTTCTATGAGAGGATCATAAAAACCATTGATGTTCAGGATCGCAATTGGTTTTTTATGTAAACCCAATTGTGCCCAGGTCAGCATTTCAAAAAGTTCTTCGAATGTGCCAAAACCACCCGGAAGCGCAATAACACCATCACACAATTCGTTCATTTTGGTTTTTCTTTCGTGCATACTTTCTACCAAAATCAATTCGGTTAAGCCCTGATGAGCGATTTCTTTCGACCTTAAAAAATCAGGAAGCACTCCAATTGCTTTTCCACCTTCACTTAAAATTCCATCAGCAACAGCGCCCATCAATCCTACATTTGCACCACCATAAACGAGTTCGATATTTTGTTGTGCCAATGTTTTTCCGAGTGCAATAGCTTGTGATTGATAAATAGCTTCGGTTCCAAAACTGGATCCGCAAAAAACTGTTATTCTTTTCATTTTATTGTTTTTTAATTCATATTCAAAATGCAGTATTCCATCATTAGGCGGAAAAAGCATTTCGTTTATTTTTACTGCGCCTAATTTTAAAACTGCTTTTTGAGAACGGATGTTTTCTGCTCCAATATGAAATAGTATCGAATCTACATTTTGAAAAGCATAATCTATCAGTAATTTTTTTGATGATTTATTGAATGTTCCTCCCCAATATTTTCGGGCAATAAAAGTAAAACCAATTGCAACTTTTGATTTTTCGTTATCATAATCATAGAATCGGGTAGTGCCCATTACTTCATCAGTTTTTTTATCTAAAATCAAAAAAGCACCTTTAGCATTTATAGCTCCATCAAAAAAAGCTTTAAAAACTTCTATTTTGTAACGATCTTTTATTGGATGTTGCTCCCAGATCAAAGGATCAGAAGCTACTTTATAAAGTTCCTCAAAATGATTTTCCTGCAACGGAATCAATTTGGTTATTTCATCTTCTAATACTTCAGGCTGCAGATTAAAATTTGTTGTCATCTTTTATCAAATTAGAGTTCGTTATATTGTTTTATTTTAACACAGGAAACATTCGGAATTTTAATTTCCCTACCTGTTTTTTTTAATAATCCTGTTACTGGATTTCGTTTGAAAACGACAACATTTCCTGTAATTACGTTGGTGGCAATCAGAAATTTTCCGCTTTCATCGATTGCAAAAATTCTGGGATGTTTCCCTAAAGTAGATTGGTATCCAATGTTTTTTAAGGTCCCGTCATTTTCAATTGAAAAAATAGCAATATTATTTTCGTTTCCGCGGTTAGAGGCATACAAAAATTTTCCGTCTGGCGAAATATGAATATCCGAACTTTCAAAACCTTCTTTGATGGTGTCTGGGTGTGTATAGATTTTTTGAATGGTTTTCAAATTTCCATTATCGTATTCATAAACACTTATCGCTCCGGCCATTTCTTCGATGCAATAGCCGAATTTTTTATTTGGATGAAAGATAAAATGCCGCGGACCACTTTCTAAATTAGTTTTTACAAAAGGTGTTTGTGCTTCTTGCAGAGGCATTTTTGAATTTTCATTAAATAGATAACTTCTTATTTTATCGGCTCCTAAATCCGGTAAAAATAAATAATCAAAGTCCGGTGAAAATATCGTAGAGTGAATATGTGAACGTGTTTGGCGCTCTTTGTTTAGACTTCCGTCTGTGTATTGAAAATTTTGCGCAATCGAATCGATTTTTCCGTTTTCTAAAAGTGGATAGACTGAAACGCTGCCTTCGGTATAATTGCCATTTACCAGCCATTTTCCGTTTTTGTGAACCGAAACATAAACGGGGTTTTCACCACCGCTTTTTTGCTTGTTTAAAAAAGTTAAGGTTTTATTTTTTGAATTAAATTCGAAACTGCTCACGCTTCCTCCGTTGGGAGTTTTACTTTCAGTACAGGCATAAACAAATTTTCCGTTAGGAGAAACGGTCAAATAGGAGGGATTAATCAGATTTTTAGCAGCCGTTATCTTAGTTAGTTTTCCGTTTAAAGGATCTAATTGGTACACAAAAAGCGATTCAGCCGATTTATCTTTATTATATGAACCTAAAAACACATAGGTTTTTTGGGCATATAAATGGATTGCAAAAAGGAACAGTAGGAGGGTAAGTAGTGATTTCAAGGATAGGTTTTTAGTACATTAAATGTTTTTTTGCGTTATTTCTCCATCCTGCACGGCTTGAAAATTCAACAAAAAATATTTTTAAATCAGCTTGGCTTTCTGTGTCTACAAAAAAAATCTTTTTGTCGGCTCGGCTTTCAAATTCTTCAAAAAACCACTTGCCGTCGTTTTTACCTGCCTGGCTGGAATTATCAACTTTAAAAACCTTCAGGTCAGCCCGGGTTTCAAATTCAACCACAAAAACTTTCACTTGAGCACGGGAACTAAATTCTGTCGAAAAAACTTTTTGCGAAAAACTTTCATTTACCAATAATGTAAAAAGTAAAATAATTAATGCTTTCATATTCTTTATTTAAGTTTTAGTCTAAAACCATAAACGGTCATTTGTCCCTGAGGAAAATCCAAATCTTCAGATCTTTCAAAACCTAAAGCATCATACATTTTCCAGGCGTTTTTCATCGCCAATGTCGAATGAATAATCATTTGGTTTAAGTTACTTTCGGTAGCTTTCTTAATACATTCTGTCGATAGCAAATAGCCAATTCCTTTTCCTCTGGCGTTGTTTGAAACAGCCAATAATCTAAAACCAGCTGTGTTTTGTTCCAAAGTTGCGATTCCGCCAGAACCATAATTTGTCATATCATCAAAATAAACAACAGCTCCCACAATGGTTTCGTCTTCAATAGCAACCAAAAGTTCCGAGCTGGTTTGAATTGTAAATTCACCAACATTTTCTAGCATTTTGTAATAAGAAGGCATTTCGTTTTCTTTTGGAAAACCATCCAGTTGCGAATAAACGTCGATTAATAATTTCCCTATTTCTGAAAATTCTGACGGATTGGCCTTTCTAATAAGGTATGCTGAGCTATTCATTTCTTCTTTTTGAACACGCAATTTACGGATTTCTTTTTTTTGCTTTTAAATTTTAAAAATAAAAAAGCCAGACTTGGTTTTTAATTCAGGTCTGGCTTAATCGCGGTTTTTTGGTTCTTTTATTTTTAGTCTTATTTGTTGAAAATAGGCAATAAATCTTTACGATTATTAGTGGCTAAATCTAGTACATCAAAACGTTTTATAGTGGTATATGAACCCATATCGGAATCACTATTGATCAATATTGCACCTAACAAAATCACGTATTTGCAATTGTAAGTAGTCTTTTCTACCAATTCATTAATGCGTTCATCAATTGCCTCATAAATTACTTCGGTTGCTTCGTGCAAATTGTTTTCTGATGAAAGGATTCTTTCTTTTTGTTTGAATAAAATTTGTTCAATAATATTCATCTGATGATCTATTTCGGTAATATTACCTTCGATGATTTGATTGTTTTGTAATTTGCCCAGAGCGCCTTTTGCAGCACCGCAACAGCCCGAATTTTTGGTTTGACCAAAACGATGAATTTCGCCAATAACACCTTCTTTCGAGATTCCGATATGTGGTCCGTAATAAATATAAACGGCTCCTTCGTCAGGAACATGGCTGGCAAAAGCACCCATTCCGGTAAGCCCGGTAAACGGAAAACCATCTAAACCTCCTAATTTAAATGGGCCTAAAAACTCATGCGCTCTTGCAGGGTATTGGATGCTGTTTACATCATCGCTGCAAATACTGTCAGCAACCATGATTTGGCCTGGCTCCAGATCAAGATCGTCTTCTACATAATCAATTAAGGTATTGACACAATCTATAGTGGTAATGGCATGTGGATACCATTTTCTGATGATGGCTAGTTTTTCTCTTTTTTTCATTAGTAATAATGTTTATAAAATAATATTATTCTTTGGCTGAAGCGCAGGAGGCAGGTCGGTTTCGCCCAACATCTCTCTTAAATCAATTTCTATCGTACGGCTCATTTGCGAAATAGGAACGTCATTGGAACTTCCTTCAAATGGGTTTTCGGTACTTTCTCCAACCTGTTCTAATGAAGTGTAAACCCAGGAAATTAGTACACTAAACGGAATCACCAGCCACACCATATTTCCGTTCATTAATCCTTCGATACCTTCGTTTAGTTTGTCAAATTCTTTCAGCATTCCAAAAGGCAGCATCAAACCAAAAAGTTTTATAAAAAAAGAATTGATGGTGGCAAATTGTCTGGGATAAGGAAAGTTTTTTATGCGCTCGCTTTTTCCCTGTTGGTCAAAAAAATCACGTACCATTTTTTCTAGTTCAACAAACTGATAACTATCAATTTCTTTATTATTGAAAAGTTCTTTTAAGGTTTTCGATTGCAAACTCATTAATTGAGCGGCTCTGTTTTTGGTAGATAAAATGTATTTTAATTCTTCAGCACTTAGATATTTTGCTAATTCTTCTTCAAGCGGTGTTTCTTTTTCAGGAATAGTATAAAATTTCTGATATTCGATAAAAGATTTGCTTTTATCCTCCCATGCCCGAGCATCACGCATTTGATAGCGTAAAGCAGTCAACCACGCAAAATGACGATAAACCAGTTCTTTTGTTTTTTCTGGATTATTGATAAAGTCACGGCTCATTGTTCCCCATGAACGGCTAGAGTTTAAAATGGCTCCCCAAATCTGGCGGGCTTCCCAGGTACGATTATACGTTTGTGTATTTTTAAAACCGACGACAAATGCTGTTGCAGTTCCTAAAAGCGCAACCACTGTCCACGGAATTGCAATCCATTTTAGCTCTAAAACCTGGTATAAAACTGTTGGAACAATTCCGATGATTAGTGCCATATAAATATTACGGCGTGTCCAGACTAAAAATTCGGGAAGTTTGTATGAGGTACCTGAATGCATAATTAATTGTTATTTGTTTTTGATGAAAATTTGCAGAATACAATTCTTCTTATAAGCTTAGAACTTATGTAGGTAAAATGATATTTTTTTGAAAATTTTGAATAGAATCCGAAGTAAAATAGTTGCATAACTTTTACTTAAAAGGGTGGTATTGTAAGTAACAATGAAGTGCAGGGAAAATTATAACAAAACTAGTATTCTTAACTTCATTAGGATCAGAATACTAGTTAAAGCTAGTTTAGTCCAAACCCAGAATTTTTTTATTGAATTCAGAATCCGAATTGGTTTCTGCAAAATCATCAAAGGCTTTTTCGGTCACTCTGATAATGTGTTTTTTTATAAAATCGACACCTTCTTTTGCACCATCTTCGGGATGTTTAAGGCAGCATTCCCATTCCATGACAGCCCAGCCCTTATAATCATATTGAGTCAATTTGCTAAAAATGGTTTTAAAATCAATCTGACCATCACCAGGACTTCTGTATCTTCCGGCACGATTAATCCAACTCTGATATCCGCCAAAAGTTCCCTGTTTTCCGGTTGCGTTAAATTCGGCATCTTTTACATGAAAGGCTTTAATTCGTTCATGATAAAAATCGATATATTGTTTGTAATCCAGTTGCTGTAGTACAAAGTGGGAGGGATCGTATAAAAGACAGGCACGCTCATGATTGTTTACTTTCTCCAGAAACATTTCGTAAGTGATACCATCAAATAAATCTTCGCCGGGATGTATTTCATAACAAATATCAACACCGCATTCGTCAAAGTAATTTAGAATAGGCAGCCATCTTTTGGCCAGTTCCGTAAAGCCGTCTTCAACCAATCCTGCCGGACGTTGCGGCCACGGATGAAAAGTGTGCCATAATAAAGAGCCGCTAAAGGTTGCATGAGCATTTAAACCTAAATTTTGCGAAGCTTTTGCGCCATATTTTAATTGCTGAACCGCCCATTTTGTTCTTTCGGAATAATTTCCCTGAACGCTTTTGGGTGCAAAACCATCAAACATCGTATTATAAGCAGGATTTACTGCTACCAATTGTCCTTGCAGGTGGGTGCTGAGTTCCGTAATCTCTAAGCCACAGCTGTTAACTAATCCTTTAATTTCATCTGCATAGGTTTTACTTTCGGCGGCTTTTTGCAAATCGATAAAACGATCGGTCCATGTAGGAACCTGAACACCGGTATAACCAAGGTTTTTCGCCCAGTTACAAATGTTTTCGAGTGTATTAAAAGGAGCTTCATCTCCCATAAACTGCGCTAAAAAAATACCAGGACCTTTTATTGTTTGCATAATTTAGATTTTAAAATCGAACCATTTTTGATTACTTTCAGAGGAGGCGACTATATTCTCAATAAAGGCCATTCCCCTTATTCCTTCTTTGATGCCCGGAAAATCGAGCCATTCTTTTTCAGGATTTTGATTGTTTATTTTAGCATCCAGCGTTAAAGCAAAATTGCGGTACAAATTTGCAAAAGCTTCTAAATAGCCTTCGGGATGACCTGCCGGAATTCGGGTATTGTGTGACGCAAAAGTACCATTGCCAGCGCCTCCGGTTCTGTAAATTTCGTTGGGTTTGTCGAGCCATTTTACCAATAATGAATTTGCGTCATCCTGTTTCCATTCGATACCGCCTTTTTCGCCGTAAACTCTTATACGGATATAGTTTTCTTCACCAGCAGCAATTTGCGTAGCGGTTAAAACTCCGGTTGCATCATTATTGAATTTTAGAAAAGCCGCTCCATCATCATCCAGCATTCTGCCTTCGACTACGGTGTTTAGGGTCGAACAGATTTGTGTTACTTCTAATCCTGTTATATATTCAGCAAGATTAAAAGCATGAGTACCAATGTCACCCATACAACCTGCTTTTCCGCTTTTTTCAGGATTGGTTCGCCAGCTTGCCTGTGTTTGTCCGGTATTTTCTAAAAAAGTACTCAGCCAGCCCTGAGTATATTCAGCATATATCTTTCTGATTTTACCTAAAGTATGGTTTGCAAGTAATTCTTTGGCTTGTTTAATCATTGGGTAGCCAGTGTAGGTGTGGCATAACATTAAATTTAACCCCGTTGTTTTTAACTTTTCTTCTATTTTTTTAGCTTCATCAAGGGTCAAAGTAATGGGTTTCTCCAATACAACATTAAAACCTTTATCAAGTGCCATCATTGCAGGTTCAAAATGGGCAAAATTAGGGGTAACGATACTCACAAAATCGATTCTTTTGTCAGCAGGCATTGCTGCTTCTTTTTCGAGCATTGATTTATAATCCGGATAAATTCTTTCTTCGTCCAGGAATAAGGTTTTTCCAGACTCAAGTCCTTTTTCAGGATTACTGCTAAAAGAACCTGCTACAAGTTCAATCAGTCCGTCCATGTTTAAGGCTAATCGGTGTACTGCACCTATGAAAGCATCTTTTCCGCCACCAATCATAGCCATTCGTAGTTTTCTTTGCATGTTATACGATATGTTTAGGATTTAAATTTAAGAAAAAAGAATTGTTTTTCCTTCCTGTGAAGCTTTTTTTGCTGCTTCAAGAATCTCAACTACGGTAACATTCACAGCTAATCCGTATTGATCGTATTTGTCTAATGTTAAGTTTCCGGAAATCACTTCGGCCATGACTGAAAATGGGTCTGTAAAAGGTTCAGGTCTTGGTTCCAGTTCGAATGAAATTTCAGGTAAAGATTCTTCTAAGCGTTCTCTAATGTGTGTCGGGTTTACGGCTATCACATATCCTTTTGTACCATAAACTTCCATATCTTTTCGGTTAAAAGGCCAGTTCCAGGAACCCTGAATAACACATTGCATTTTTGGATATTGCAAAATGATGGTGGCTTCATCTTCTACTTTAGAATAAATTTCAGGTTTGTTTTGATGTAAAACAGCCGTAACACTAAGCGGTTTTTCTCCTTTTAAAAGCCAGGTCATTAAATTGGCACCATAACATCCAAAATCAATTAATGCACCGCCTCCGTTTAAAACAGGATCGGTGATAAAGTCGAAAAATTCATCGCTCACACCAATTTCTTTCGGGCCTTTATTGCCATCATTGACCATTATCTTACGGATAGTTCCCAGTTTTTCTCCATCAACTAAATCTTTGATATATTGATTGCTGGCGTACCAGGAAGTTTCAAAGTTAGTTAGAACCTCAATGTTGTGTTTATTGGCCAAATCCTGAATTTCGACCGCATCTTTATAATTGGTAGCCAAAGGTTTTTCGACCATTACATGAATATTCTTAGGTGCACAGGCTCTCACGATTTCAACATGCGCTTTTATAGATCCAAAGGCAAAAACGGCTTGAGGCTTTACTTCTTCCAGCATTTGATTTAAATCAGTGTAGAAGATTTTGGGGTCTAAATTGTATTTTTTGATGAATTGATGCTGTAACGAAAGGTCTTTTTCGTAAATACCAATAATCTCTATGTCGGTTTTATGGGGACGTTCAAAAATCCACCAAATGTGTCCATGACTGAGTTCAGCTATGGCCACTTTGATAGGTTTTGAATCTGTTTTTTGTGAAGAAGTTGTAGTGTTCTGAAACATTTTTTTACAATTTAGAATAAGTTTTACCGCTGTTACATTTTCCTTTACGGTGGTAAATAAAGGAAATGGTAATTAATTAGACTAAATTGTTTTTGTATTTCTACGGGTGCAAATATAAGTAAAAACTTAAGTTTTGAAAGTACTGATTTATACTTTTATTTAGTAATTTTTAATTGTAAGAAATCACCATCAATTATAAGTAGTTTTACACCCTCTTTTGAAACGGAACGATGTGAACTTAAATCATCCGAAACTATATAAGTCATGCCTTTTTTTAATACAAAAGCTTCGCCAGTTTCGAGTTCGCTTATCACTTCGCCTTCCAGGCAATGTACAATATGTCCTTTCTGACACCAGTGATCCGCGAGATAACCCGCCGAATATTCTACTATTCTGGTTCGGAGTCCTTCGTGCTGAACCGTTTGCCAAAATGCAGTTCCTGTTTCTCCTTTATGTTCTGTTTTAGGAATAGTATCCCAGTCAATTGTCTGAAACGGTATGTTGCTCATGTCTTTTTACTTTATTTCTTTCCACCATTCTTTAAATTCCTGATTATCTTTTTTTAGATAAACCAATTCACCAATCAGGGGAGTTACTAATGGTATTGGATTTTTCTCTTTTTTATTCAGTTCTGCTACTCTTTTTAAAGGTTCATCCCAGGAGTGATTAGCCAATGCAAACTTAGAGGAATGCACAGGCAATAAACGTTTTGCCTTCAGATCTTTTGCAGCCTGAATAACATCTTCGGGAAGGTTATGAATGTATTTCCATTTGATATCATACTGGCCGTTATCGATGATTGCCATATCAAAAGGACCGAATTGATTGCCAATGTCAGCAAAATGGGTGTCGTAACCACTATCTCCGCCCAAATACATTTGATAATCCGGTGTTTGTAAAACATACGACGTCCATAATGTGTTGCAACGTTTGAATCCTCTTCCGGAAAAATGTCTTGCAGGCGTTGTAAACAGTGTTATCTGGTCGTCAAGTTCTATTTTTTCAAACCAGTCCTTTTCGATTATACTATTTGTATTAAAACCCCAATGTTCAAAATGGGAACCAACACCCAAAGGACAAATTATCTGTTTGGTTTTTGGTTTTAATTGCAGAATTGTTTTATAATCCAGGTGGTCGTAATGATCGTGGGTAAGGAGTAAATAATCGATTTGAGGGAGATCTTCAACGGTATAAATGTCTGCTCCGTTAAAGGACTTTGTAGTTCCGGCAACAGGAGACGCATTTCCGCTAAAGACAGGATCTACCAAAATACGTTTGCCTACTATCTGAATAAAATAAGAAGAATGTCCAAACCACACTAAAACTGTTTCTTCAACAGGAAGTTCATGCAAGTTGGTTTTGACAGACGGAATAGTACTTGTGGGTTTTTTACGCTCAGTTTTTTTAAAAATAAATTCAGAGAGTACTTCAAAATAGCCGTAGCCTTCTGTTAATTCAGGAGTAAAATTCTGGTTTTCGAATCTTCCGTTTTTATATTGCGGCGATTTTTGCATCAGCAGCAGTCTTTCGCCGGCAGGTGCTTTTCCAAACCTTGGATGTTGCAAAAAAAGATAAAGAGCGGCTGCTAAAAAAGCAATAATACCAAGTGTAATGATCATATATAAGATTAATTTGTAGTATATTTTTTGAGAAGATATGCAACAGAAGCCGACACCATTGTCTTTAGGACTTCAACATCGATGTCTGTTATTTTTTTGATGTAAATGCAGCCTTTACCTGTTTTATGTTTTCCTAATTTTGTCAAAAGTGCTTCTTTATCTTCAAAAGAAGGATAGAGATAAAGTGAGATTGCTGCTTTTCTGGGCGAAAACCCCACAAGAGGAGCGTCGCCTTCGTGACCACTATCATATTTATAATGATAACTGCCAAAACCTATAATGCTGGATCCCCACATTTTAGGTTCAAAACCCGTTTGCTGCTGCATCAGTTTAATCAATTCAAAAGCATCGCTGCGCTTTGTCGTGTCTTCGATTGTATTGACAAAGTGGGTTACACTGTTTTCGGTTTCTGTAGTTTTATTGGCCATGATAACTGCTTTTATTGTATTATCTTCAGACTATTATTTGATAAGTATTACTTTTTCGTCATTTTTTCGAAGGTTGATATTTTAGTAAAAGGCTTCGTAAAAAAGTCCATCAAAATCATATTGAAAAGATCCGGCTTTTCATACGAACCAAAGTGAGTTGCTCCGGGCATTACAAAGAGGTTTGCATTTTCTATATTATCAAATATTTTGATGGTGTGCTCTAACCTGATCGCATCACGGTCCCCTGACATTAAGAGTACCGGGCATTTTATTTTCTTCAGATCTTTTTCGGTAATGTTGGGCTGATAGGCTAAAAGGTTGTATAATTTTATTGTTTTGGGGTCTTTGGTTACCTTAACGGTATCCATTACCATTTTGTCTAATTCGTCATAAATGGCTTTTTTACCCGGAAAAATATTAGCACCAAAGGCCGCTAGCTTCGATACCTTTTGAGGATATTTACTGGCGAGTATCAATCCGAGGATTCCACCATCGCTTTGCCCCCAAACATAAGCACTATCAATTTTTATAGAGTCCATTAGTACTTTAATGTCATCTGCCATTTGTACATACGTCAGTTCCGGATTGTTATCATCAACAGATTTTCCGTGTGCACGGCTGTCTATCGCAATTACCTGAAAGTTTTTTTTGAAATATTCGATTCTGTTTCTGTGTGAGCGTATTGATCCGCCATTGCCATGAAGCAATAACAACGGTTTGCCGCTGCCATAGGTTTCGTAATAAAGCTGTATTCCGTTGATGCTTTTGAAATTTCCGGCTTCTTTGTTATCTCCGTATTTGATGGTGCTGGCTTCCTGTGCAATTGCAGCACTAATGGTTAAACAGAAGAATAGAATACTAAGTACTTTTGAGGTTTTTTGATTCATTGGGTTTGATTATTAAGTATAATGATATAAGACGAACGTAATACAGAAATGTTACCTGTTACGGTCGGCTATATTGCTTTTTAGGAGGTTGTTTTTTATTTTTATTTCATTTATATAAAACAATTCGTGGTTAGTAAACATTTGGTTTTCCAGAATAATCAAACTCATATCGCCTTCAGGAAAGTAGAGGTTTACTGTTGAGAAGCCGTCTCCCAGTCCTGTATGCCCCAGATACATTTCTGATTCTTTTTCGATAATTCTTATGCCATATCCGTAGCCTTCTTTTTGTTTTCCGAAGAAATTATGCTGGGATGTTGTATTGTATTTCAGCATTAAAGCATAGGTTTCCGGTTTTAAAATCTTTCCTTTATGAAGGTTGTCGTTCCAAATGGCTAAGTCTCCTGCTGTCGATACAACACCATCTGCACCTAAGGTTTCGTTTGTAATCTGTGAGTTCTGCACTCGCTCGAATACATTATTATCATTGATATATCCTGAAACTACATTTTGAACTTTATCTCTGGAATAACAATAGGTTTTTTTCATATTCAGTTTTAAGAATAAGGCATTAGCTACTTCGTCGTATTTTTTCCTGGTTGAAAATTCTACAATCTTACCTAACAGACTAAAACTAAGATTCCCGTATTTAAAGTCGGTTCCGGGTTTAAAGATGAGGGGTTTTTCCAAAGCAATGATTCCGTGTGTATGGTTCATTAACTGATGAACGGTAACCGAGTCTGCCCATGTTTGGGTAAGCTCAGGCAAATATTTTTTGATAGGAGCCTGTAAGCTAATGCGGCCCAGTTCTACTTCTTTCAGAATCAAAACTGCGGCAATTTGTTTGCTGTTTGACATGATTTCGAACTGACTATCGACTTGTATTGGGGTTTTGGTTTCAAAATTAGCATAACCATTTGCTTTGCTGTAAACGGTTTTTCCGTTTTTTGAAATCAGTACAACACCATTAAAAGTAGGTTTCGAAAGGGATACGATACTATCTATTACAGGGTAGGAATCTTTTTTTTGTGCTGTTACTATACTATTGGATACCAAAAAAAGAATAGAAAAGAGGGCAGATAATTTTAAAGTTGCGTTCATTAGTATTGGGGAGTTTTTTGTAGTTTATGGTTTTTTGTTTATGGTTTTTTGTTTGTAGTTTTTTGTTTTGGGTATAAAACATTAATTGCTTTATTAGAACATTCCGTTTTCGTTGATGCTTTCCTGCGGTATGGGTTGTCCTAAATCCCAGAGCTCGATTATTTTTTCTTCTTTAAATTTAAAGAGGTGTACAACAGCAGCACCCAGATCGGTTTCGTTTTGCTGTACGTGCGAATGTACCGCTACCAAATCGTTATCTTCCAGGATATGATGAATGGTGAAAATCTTGTCTGGATTTTTTTCTGCCGATTCTTCCATGGCTTTGATGAGGGTTTCGCCATCGCCTTTAAAGTACACATTATGATGTTTAAAGCTGTCTCCTGCATATAATATAAAGGCTTGTCTTGAAGCTCCTCTGGCAGCTCTTTGCAAAAAGTCCTGCGTTATTTCTTTCTTTGTCATGGTGTACCCAATTTATATTCAGCAAACTAAGTTAAGGAAAAGAGATGAATAGGAGAATCGAAATTAAAATAATTAAACCCATTGACTGAAATTATTTTTCATGACTGTCTGCTAAGCGGACTAATTAAAAAATAGGCCACAGATGACACTGATTGAACAGATATTAACGGGTTTTTCATAGCTCTTTGTAAATCACTAGGAGCGTTAATCTGTTAAAATCAGTTTAATCTGTGTGCCATTCTCAATGGTTGGTATAAGAAACGGATAATCATATTATTTTTAACACATTCAAAAAACATAGCTTGTTGAACTCAAAAAAGGCGTTTCTTTTTATTTACTTTTTCAAAATCATAAAATGGATGTTTGTGTTTAAGTAAATTTTTATTCATTATACTCAACGAGTACGATACTTATTCTTTTTAAATCTTCTTTTTACATTGAAGTTTCTCAAATGCAGAGGCTTCTTTATGAAAAGCGCTACCGGGTTTTTTAAAGGAAATACCTTCTTTCTACAAACATATTGGCAGTTTTATAAAGGCAGCAGCTCGTTTCAGGAAACACTTTCCCGGTTATACAGTTGCAGTTCTCTCTTTTTGAAAATACATAGACTGTTTTATACATGCAGACGCTTCATTTATAAAACACGTCGGCAGTTTCATAAACGGAGGAGGTCTAACGCCAAATGTTTTTGCTTGTTTTATAAATGGAGGAGGCCTAACGCCAAATGTTTTCGCTTGTTTTATAAATGGAGGAGGTCTAACGCCAAATGTTTTTGCTTGTTTTATAAATGGAGGAGGTCTAACGCTAAATGTTTTCGCTTGTTTTATAAATGGAGAAGGTCTAACGATAAATGTTTTCAGTTGTTTTATAAATGGAGGAGGTCTAACGCCAAATGTTTTCGCTTGTTTTATAAACGGAGGAGGTCTAACGCTAAAACACATAGCGAGTTTTATAAATGCAGAAGCTTCATTTTGAAAATACACAGCGAGTTTTATAAATGCAGAAGCAAACTATTTAAATGATTCCCCTTGTTTTTGAAAAGATGTAGCAACATATATAAATAATGTAGCTGGTTTTTGAAATGAAGACTTCAAAAATGAAAATGAAGCACTGTGTTATCAAAAGTGGGATAAGAATATCGTAGGTAAGGAGCGTAGTTCTTTAAATTTGGATATGATATTTTAGAATGACGCTCCTTGTTTATGGAATTGTTTTAGGAGTTATTTATTTTTTCTCTTTCATAAAATAAATCCCTCTTACCTGTGCGTATTGCGGACTTGTAAATCCGTAAAGGGCCTGGATGTATTTTTTAACCATAGCCGCTCTGTATATCAAACCAGTGTCTGGTGCATATAAGATTTCGTTTCTTGCGATTCGGGCATTGCTAAGTTCGGTGTAGGTTAGGGTGACATTGGTGTTTTTCTGAATTAAACTTTTTTGAAATGCCAGTATTGTACTGAGTTTAAGATCATTTTCGAAGACATCATAACTAGGTTCTGATTGTAGTAGGGCAATTAAGTTAGCCAAATGCTGCAATTGATGATGGTAGGACTGCTGACTTTTGAATTTTTTAGGTAATCCGGTAACGGGGTCGTTTTTTGTTTTGCCGGACTGTGTTTTTTTACCCAGCATTTTACGTTGTAAAACTATGGCATCGGCTATTTTTTCTGCTGATGCTTCTGTTAGGTAAAAGCAGTTGATGATTCTGTTAAATAAAAGCTCTAATTCTTTATGGGCCTGCTTTCTTTCGTTTATCGCATTCTGATGTGCCGTATTTTTTACGATTACTTCGGCTAACTGCTGTTGTGCTTTTGAAGCCAGAATA
The DNA here is from genome assembly GCF_009789235.1 of Flavobacterium hydrocarbonoxydans. GTDB lineage: Bacteria > Bacteroidota > Bacteroidia > Flavobacteriales > Flavobacteriaceae > Flavobacterium > Flavobacterium hydrocarbonoxydans. Next base: position 121,723 of record NZ_WSTB01000011.1, read on the forward strand.
TGTAATTGTTCCGGCATTAAGTGTGTAGAGGCAGGATTGTAGTGTTCTGCGTATTCTATTACGTATTTTATTAGTTTATGAAAATTTGAAACATTGATTACATGTCCGTATTTTGCCGTTGATGCCATTCTTTATTGATTTACTTTGTGAGTTTATTCTCAAAAATAAATAAAAAATTGTTTCAGTTGTGTTTCTTTTCTTATAAAATAAAATATTTTTGTTTACGGTTTTTAAACTTTCAGCATAAGACGTTAACTTACTTCATGTGCTTCAAACAAAGACTGAAAAAAGGCCTTTGATTTTTTGGTTTCATACTTAAAACCTCCCATTGTCATTGCATAGCCAAAAAACAACATACCAAACGGAATAAGTATGGCAGGATGAAACGGAGCGCCATTGGCTAATGCAACGATTACGGCTACACATGAAATAGCAACAATACCCATCCAGATACACATAAAGACCATAGCAAAAGTGTGCAATTGCATTTTGATTTCTATACGAGTACCACTCAAATCGGGAATTATTTTTCCTTTGATTATGGGTTGAAACGAGTTTCTGTACGAGAGTATTCTTTTAATTTCGAAGTGATTCGTGTCTATCTTTCCTTTATAAGGTTTGCTGTTGTTCGTATTAGTTCTCCACAAATTTTTAGATTCTGGTTCTATAGTATTCGTAAGCAGAACGAGGAGTTCTTCTTTAGTACGTTTTGATTGGTATGTGATGATTTCTATTGGTAATAATTTCATTTGCTGAATTGTTTTTTTAGGGAATGCTTTTGATGTCTTTCTGAATCCAGTTTAATTCGGATTTTAGATTGTTCTTCCTGAAATAATCTGCCAGTTCGAGGAGTCGTTTTTTGTTGTTGTACTGAATACCGGACTGTAGTTTTCTTTGACAGGTGGAGCATAAACGAATCGTGTGCTCATCTGTTTCGGGTACACTGTTGGTTCCGTTCATCACACAGTTGGCCACAATACAATGATGCATTCCAAACATGTGACCTATCTCGTGCGAACTTGTTTTTAGGAGTCTTGTGAGACAAAGATTGAAGTTTTCGGGTGTCTTTTCCTCTTCCTGAAATCGGTACATCGAGGTTACGCCTACTTTGTCGCGGTACGAAGCCAGACCAAAGACAAAATTCCAGCTGGGCTGCGGGTACAAATCTTTTTCTGTCAGTCCCATCAATGCAATCTGTTTGTTAGGTTTGTCTTTTTTCAGGATACTGTCCAGAATATAGCCCGCCAATAATTGTTCGTTGCCATCAGCGCCAATTCGGCGTTTGTTTTCCGGCACCACATCGTTTGAAATGGTTTCTAACGAAATGGTTTCTAACTGAAAGAAAATCTGCAGGTACTCACGAACCAGTTCGACCTGTTTTTTTTGCAGGGTATCAAAAGTACCAATAGGCCTGATATATACAATGTTTGCCTCAGGCGAAGGAACAATGTGTCTGGAGGATTGAAACTGTTCGAAAGTCTGTCCTTTTTCCTTATGCGCATAAAGCCAGTCGCCTGCAACAGGTTCAGCAAGTGCTATATCATTTTTTGCTATCGGATCAAAATAAGGATCTTTTTTTTTACTGGTACAAGACACTAAAATGATAAGAAGTAAAAGGCATTGTTTTTTCATGTAGGTGCCGTTTTATAGTTTAGACTTTAGGATTTTAGTGGCTGCTTTAGTTCTTTTCGTTTTGATGCTTTGCTATTTTCTCCAGAGCTTCTGTTTTCATCACAAAAAGTTCATCTGTCGTGCAATTCCAGATCGAAGTATATTTTTTTGATACCACCAGATGGTTTTTCCATTGGGCAAACTTCTCATACAACATCAAAGTACAAATATCTGTAGCAGTAATAAAGTCTCCTGTTTCAGGTAAATGACTGTGTATGGATTCCGCATCTTTATCTTCAGGTTTATAGTAGATGGGTATGATGTTTTTATGCAGTTGTTTTTTGCTTTTTACTTTATTTTGTTTGTCGAAAATGATTTCGTAATCGTTACCGAAAAGCACAACACCGTGTTCCTTTGGACCACATAAAACATATACTTTTTTTACTCCATTTGAAATTAAAGGAATGAGGTTTAAACTGCTGTTTTCATAATGTTTAAAAAAAGTATCCGTGGCTATTAGATTTTGAGATTCTTTTCGTAACACATAAAGCTCTTTTTCATTAGCAGTAAAATCTCTTTCTTCTAAATTAGTATTGGCAGTTTTAGTATCAAAAGTAAAATCGAATTTGATAGTCCCGATTACTTTAGGACTGGTATCTCTGGAGAAGAACACACAAGTAGCCTTTTCGTCATCAGAATAAGAAAAATAGCCTCCAATGTTTTCTTTCTGGGTGTAATTTGCAATAAAAAGATCGGTTCCGTACCAGGAAGCCATTTCGGATTTATAAAGCTTTTTACCTTCCTCTACAATCGGTTTTGTTAGTTTTTCAGTGTTTTGAGAAAAACTATTTACACTTAATAATATAGTAAAAAACAGGAGGGTACTTTTCATTTTTTATTAGTTATAATTAAAAAAAAATAAGGCCGTAATTTTGATATTATAAAAAACCAGCTCTAATTCTCTCTATTGGTTAAAGGGAATTCTTCCTGAATCATGATAAGCTTTTCTTTGTCGATGGGTTTGTTGAGGAAACGGATGACCAGCGGATTACTCTCGGCCCTTTCGAGATCATTAGGATGGAGCGAGGTCGTAATCATCATGATGATACAATTGATTTTGATGGTTTCGGACAGTTTAGAATACTCATCAAGAAATTCGTAGCCGTTCATACCCGGCATGTTGATGTCGAGAAAAATAAACTGCGGCAATAGATGTGGTGTTGCTTCTAAGGATATGATATATTCCAGGGCTTCGACAGCAGATTCGTGCAAAACGATTTCTTCGGCAAAATGATATTTTTCAGCCATTCGCTTCGCAATATAACGATCTGTGGCATTGTCATCGATTACGAGAATTTTTTTGAAAGGCGGTTTGGTGTAATTTTCTTCCATGGGTAAATTGGTGTTATTTTTTTGGTATTGTTATAGAGAATGTGGTGCCTTGCCCTACATTAGATTGCATTTTTATTTCGCCTTCGAGTTTGCTGACTGCTTCCTTCACAATGTATAATCCGAGACCTGAACCTACCGAATCACGGGAGATTCTGAAGAACATATCGAATATTTTCGGCTGTAATTCTTCTGGAATCCCAATACCGTTATCGCTAATCTTAATCGTAGTTTCGGTTGCAGTAGTGTTTATATTGACTGCCACAAAGGGATCCTGAATTTTTGGGTTTTGGTATCGGATTGCATTTGAAATCAGATTGTTTAGTATGTTTTCGAGACGGGTTTTATCAGAATGAAAAGCGGTTTCGCCTGTTATGTTTACCTTAAAATCGACCATTCGGTTGTTGTCTCCCATAAACTTCAAATTTTGCTCAATGTCGTGTATGAGTTCTTTAAAGCAGATAAGTTCGCTCACCACCTCGGTACGGGAATTTCTGGAGTAATCGAGGATATCACAAATAAAACCATCGAGTTTCCTGGCATTGCCTTTTAGCATTTTAAGGTGCTGCAGCATGAGTTCTTCGGTAGTGTCATCTTCTGCAATATCAATAAGCCCCAACATAGAATTTAGGGGAGCCCTAAGATCGTGAGAAGTGCTGTACACAAACCGGTCCAGCTCATAATTGGCTCTTTTAAGCTCCTGGTTTTCGATTTCTTTTTTAAGGAAAGTCAGTTCGATGTGTTTTTCGCTGTATTTTTTGAATTGATACGCCCATAAGCCGCAAATAGAAAAAATTACGGTTGCAAGCACTATATGAAATACAAAAGTTTGGAGCGACATATACTCTAATTGTGTAAAAAAGATGTCATTAGGCCCCAAATATTGCAAATAGGCAAATAAGGCATGGTGAAAGATGACCAGCAGGATGAGTGGAATTTGTAATTTCCAGTTTTGATACGTAATGAGAATGGCACTTGCCACAAAAGCAGTAAAATGCATCTCGAACATACCGTGCATCTGATAGATGAACTGCGCCATGAAGAGTCCTAAGACGAGACTTAGGACGTATTGGTAGAAATCGGAATGAGGTAAGATTATTTTTGCCGAAAAGTAGGCGACTAATAATAAACTGCCAACACCTATCGCAATTTGCCAAGTGTCATAAAAAAAAGCAAGAAAGAGACCGAAAATAAAGTAACTGATGACGAAGTAATTCATCAGATTGTCTGATTTTGTCTTAATGGCTGTTAAAAATTCCTGAATAGGTAATGACTGATCTAGGTTCTCTTGTTTTTGGTTCATTTATTATTTCTCGCAATTTGAGGGTTACTGTGCGTATAATAGTTTCCAATTGGTAAGGTTGGAAATTTTTTAAATTTAGTATTTTCTTTTTAACTAAAATAGAAATAATAAAAGAATAAATATGTTAAACTTGCGAAGTAATCTTTCTTTTTTTTGAGGTGCTGAGAAGTAGTCTATTACGGGTAATTTTATTGTTTTTGCTTTTTAAAATGATTTAGAACCCGTTGGTGTAATTAATTAAATTCACCCAACGAGTATTTAGATTTTTTTTTTTCACATTGAATCTAATTTGTTTGAGGTTTATTAGAGGGTTATAACTAATACAGTAGAGACGCACAGCAGTGCGTCTCTATAGATACTAATTATTTATTTCATCACTTTACGCTTCCAATACAAGTGTACCGTTATGACATTGATTACAGTTAAAATCCATAAAAAAGGATTGGTCAGAAAGCTTTGGTAACTGCTCCCTTTGGGTATTTCGACAAAAGGGATTGTTATTAGAAGGTCTAATGCGAGTGCCGTGAGCGACATGATGATACCAACGGGAAGTCCTCTGGTTTTATCTCCGTTTTTATAATAAAATTGTGCTGCGACCCTGGCATATATCACAATTAAAAGACCTACTAGTATGGCTTGTATATTCATTGACAGGTTTAGGAGCGGAATGTTTTCCAAAACAAAAAAACTAATAACCACTCCCGTCCAAACGATTGTTCCTGATGCTATTGCTCTTAGATAATTCATCTTGATCGTTTGTTTTTTAGACATTCCAAATGCCTGTTTGGGCAGTTTGCTGTACATAGTCTGCAAAGTCTTTGGCTTTTTGTCCGGTTACTTTTTCAATATCATGGGTAATACTGGAATTTCGGCCGTCCAGTACTTCTGAAAAAAGATAGTTTACCAGCCAGATGACGTCTTCCGGAACCTGATAGTCACGCAGCATGGTTATGTATTCGTCCAAAGAAAGAGATTGGAACGTAATTTCCCTACCAGTTGTTTTTGCTATTTCGGTTACCGCTTCTTTAAAAGTGAGTAGTCTCGGGCCTGTAAGTTCGTATGTCTGACCGTTGTGTTTTTCGTCTAAAAGTGCTTCGACAACTACGGCAGCAATATCATCGGCATCTGTAAAAGGTTCTAAAGCCTCTGCTCTGGGCAATGCTACATGACCTGATAAAAGGGGTTCCAGAAAAATACTTTCGCTAAAGTTCTGACTGAACCAGCTTGCTCTTACAATCGTCCATTCTTTGGCTGTAGCCTTTACAATCTCCTCACAAGCCTGTGCTTCTTTTTCGCCTCTGCCGGACAGCAATACTATTTTCTGTACCCCATTTTGAACAGCAAGAGTGGTAAACTTCCTAATCGTTTCAGGCGCCGACGGAATCGCTAAATCAGGCTGGAATGTGATATAAACACTATGAATATCTTTTATGACTTCCGGCCAGGTTTCGGGGTTTTCCCAATCAAAAGCAGGAGTTTCGTTTCGGGAACCGATGCTCACTTCGATAGCTGTGTTGTTTTTTAGTAATTGTACGACTCTGCGGCCGGTTTTTCCGTTGCCGCCCAATACTAAGATTTTCTTTTTTTCCATGATATAAATGTTTTTTGATTAATGATACTACAAAGTTGCAGTGGTCTTATCTAAAACACTTGTCTCAAAGGAATTAAGATTTGTTTGAAAAGAATTGTTTTTTGACTTCGTTGGGTCTTGATCCAAATTTTTTCTGAAAAGCATTCGAAAAAGAACTTAGACTTTCATAGCCAACTTCCCAGGCGGTTTCCTGTACTGTTTTTTCGGAATTACAAAGGAGTTCGTAGGCTTTATTCAGGCGTTCTTCCTGAATGTACTTGAAAACCGGAATCCCGAACAGCTCTTTGAAGTTCTTTTTGAGTTTGGTACTATTGAGTCCGATTAGTTTAGAAAGTTCCGTTATAGTTGGTGGTTTGGAGAAATTATCACTTACGATTTCTTTGGCCTGAAAGAGTTTTTTCTTGTCGGTTTCGTTGAGTTCATTTTTTTTATCAGAAGATAAAAGAGCAAAGTAATGTGCCAGTAATTCATTGACCTGACTTTTTAAAAAGAGCAGTCTTGTATTGCCGGAATAGTTTGTGTTGAAGATTTTTTGAACGGCGAGCTGCATATCAATAGTCATAAAAAATGTAGGCCCTTTTACGAAGTTTTCTTCCGGATTTAATAAATAGGGCAACTGCTTTTCGAAAATTTCTTTTTCGACCTGAGGCAGCGTGTGCAGGTTTTTAAGTTTGGTAAAGATGCTTATGGACTGCAGGGGTTTATTGGGAGCAATTTTATGTGCAAATTCGACTTTTTGGTTGCCAAAAAAAGAAATAGCCAAACCGGTAGTATTCGTTAAATATTTTACCTGATTGTTGTGTTTTATTTCCAGTTCGACATTTCCGGAACCATAAAAAGCAAAGCCAACAGCGTCTCCATCAATTTCGCATTTCTGAACAAAAGTTTTCGCTGCATTAGATTGCTCTATCAGTACGATGAAATTGTGTAATTCGATGATGTCAGTAGTCATTTTACGAATTCAGGATTTTGTTGGGTTGATAGTGTTTTTGGTCCGTTTCAAAGATACAAAAGAATGATGTTGAAAGATTTTTAAGTTTGATTTTCAGTGTAATAAAGTCTTTTTGTTATGAGACTATTATGCTTCACGTAAAATCTTTTCCATTTTGCGTCCTTTGGCCAATTCATCTACGAGTTTGTCTAAATAACGTACCTGCTGTGTTAATGGAGTTTGGATTTCTTCTATTCTATATCCGCAGATGAGACCCTTTATAAGATGTGCATTAGGGTTTAGTGCCGCATGCTGAAAGAATTTTTCGAAAGTTACTTTTTCGGCAATAAGTTCCTTTAGTTTTTTTTCGTCATAACCCGTTAGCCAGGTTATTACCTGATGCAGTTCTGCTATGGTTCTGTTTTTCTTCTCCACTTTCGTAACATAATGTGGATATACTGAAGCGAATGTCATTTTAGCAATACGCTCATCGTGTTCAGGAGTTGTGTTCATGTTATTTAAGTCTTTCTAATTGTCCTTTTCTTTTTACAATGTTTTTGTAGTCCCATTGTATTGCTCTTGATTTTTTCAGCCAGCGCTGCAGGTCAGAGATTTCGATTTCGGTTGTATTGTTGTAGAAAACCGAAGCATCTTTGAATTTCGCTCCTTTTACGTTTAAATTATCTTCTTCAAAATCGGCACCGCTCCAAAACATAAGCCTGATTCCTTTTTTTTGTTTGCTATATCCCACAATTTGATTACCATCTAAAAACCATACCGGATGTGCATGCCAAATTTTGCTTTCGGCTTCGGTTAAAGAACCGTCAATAGTCTGGGCAAGCAAGTCGCAGATTGCCTTATCATCAGCAGTTTGTTTTTCGTTGTATGTTTTTATTTCCTCGTTCATGGAGAGTGATTTTAGAAGGATTATTTTTGTTGAAATTTGGAATCAGAGTGCATTACAAATAGCGAAAAAAAACTTTTTTAGCCATTCGGAACTTTCTTTTCTTCAAACTCTTTTAGTTGTTTTTTGGTAGCAAGTCCTCTCCAGCTTAGTTCCAGAATTTCTTTTAAAAGGTTTTTGTCGTGATTGTGTATCCACATACAAATATAAGGATAGGATTTGAAGTGGTCAGGCAAATGAAAAAATTCGGGGTAGCGATCCAGATATTTATCCCTGATTTCGAAGTCAAGCCGGATAGGGATAAATTCTCCGCTGTCATGAAGTCGGCACATTAGTTTTCCGCGAACTTTGACAGAAGGAGTTCCTTCATGTGAAATGCTTTCTTCAGTGTCGGGAAAGGTTAAAGCAATATTCTTAACCAGATCAAAGTCGGCATAGTTAAAGAGTATTGCTTTCTTTTTCATCATCAAAAAGTTTGTGTACTTACGGCCCAATAATTTCCTGCATAGTCATAAAATGAACCTCTTGTATCGGGGTCACCGTCTTTATTAATGGGTTTTTCGATGAGCTCACAACCGTTTTCAATGGCTTTATCAAAAGTTTTAAAAACATCCGGTACGTAAATATGAAGCATTGTTTTGTTGGCACCATAATTTTCCGTGCTGTCGCTTATCATGATTACGGTGTCATCGAGTTTTAGTTCGATATGGGCAATTTTTCCGTTTTCGTGATCAAATCTTCTTAGTGTTTCAGCGTCAAAAATTACAGTCAATAAGTCAACCAGTTTTTGAGCGTTGTCCACGATGAGATAGGGGGAAAGGGAGTTGTAATTGTCGGGTTTATATGTTTTCATTTTGAAGTGTTTTGTTGAATGGTTTTTATTTTGTGAAAAACAATGATCAATTAGCATTTATTGGGGCTGTGCACAATTTTAAAACGGTTCAGCGTAAATATGTTGAAGATTTCCATCAGAAATGGTGACCTCATTTCCTTCCAGTATTGCGGTTCCAGAAAACGTTGCGCTGATACAGTTATTCTTGTTCACAGTAACTTTGCTTTGCAATTCACTTTGAAGAAAATCACCCTCGGTAGAAGTTGTGCCTTCAACCCGCAGATAATTTATTTCTTCCATAATGTTATCACCCACTTTTTTATAAGGCATTTTTAAAGTAACCGAGTAAGAATCCTGTTGAGGTGAAAATACCCCTACGGTTAATTGTATGTCCAGCGTATGTCCTGTTCCGTCGTTATCTAAGTTGATTCCCCAGCCTGAAACGACAAATTGTTTTTCTTCGCCATTGATTTTCATTGTTGCAATTTCATTTTCAGGACAATTTTGTTCGTCCGAATCGTTGGAACAAGAATTTAAAATGAATAGACTGGTTAAGATAAGTAGTAGGTATTTGATGTTTTTCATTTGTTGTTTTTAGGATTACGGTCAATTTTGGGGATAGGTAATCAACGTTTCATACTTAAACCCATTTTACTACAGATTTAAGAATAGCTCATCACATATTACTGTTTACCAAATATATAAATTAAGATTTTAAAAAATGGATAAAAAAAAATCAAAGCCTGTTTATTGTTCGTACTACGCACGCAACGAAACTCTGACTTTTTAGGCAATGTTTTTTAATTTTTTATCACTTCTAATTGGTTATAAACAAAAATTTTCGCTGCTTTCGGTTTGCCTTTGGTTGTAAAACTTTTCGGAATTCCTTTTCCATCTTTAAATTTTCCTTTTAAAGAAATTTTAAAGGGTAATGTTTTTCCGTCCCAAAGTTTATTTACGTCTTGTAGTTTTTCATTTTCTCTTTCCAAATAAATATTTTCCTTTTCGCCTTCAACTTTCCACTGTGCACAAGGGCAAGATATTGCAGAGTAATACGCAACTATTTTTATCGGTTCGTCAAAACTTAAAAGCAATATAAACGATATGAATGTAATTAATTTTGTCATTTAGATTCAGTTTTGAAATGTCGCCTAACTTGTATGTATGCAATCAACTTTCATACATAAACCCATTTTACTACAGATTTAAGAATAGCTCATCACATATTACTGTTTACCAAATATATAAATTAAGATTTTAAAAAATGGATAAAAAAAAATCAAAGCCTGTTTGTTGTTTGTAATAAGCACGTAACGAACATCCAGTCGTTATGAAGTTGTTTTTATTTTTTTAATACCATGTGTAAAGTAGGGTATGGTTTTCCAGAAGAATCTATTTCAGAACGTTTTATTGTTTCAAATCCGCAATGTTTGTAAAATCCAACAGCTTGTTCATTTTGTTCATTCACGTCAACTTTTGTCACGTTTAATTTATCAATTGAATAATCCAATAACGTTTTTCCTATTCTTTTTCCTCTATAATCAGGATGGATAAATAACATTTCTAAATTTTGTTCAGCCACTCCAAGAAAACCAACTATTTTTTTATCATTATTCCTCATACATTTTAATTCAACCGCATCTAAATAGGTATTTAAAATTAGTGGTTTAAAATATTCGATATCCTCTTCTTTTAAAAAGTGATGTGTTGCTCTAACAGAAGCTTCCCAAAGTTCAACCACTTCTGTGTATTCTTTTTTTTCTATATTATCTATGTTTGGCATCATTATTTTTTAATTCTAATTAAAGTTCTGCTACTACAGCTGGTTTGGGACTAAATTAAACTCTATTTTCGGATTAGCTAAATCATCCCAAATCCAAAACCAAATTTCTATTAGGCTAATTGTTCAAGTCCGTTGTAGTGGGTGATATGCGTTCGGTTTTTTTATTCATTTTGTTTTCCGATTAGTTCAATTTCGCTTTTCGTTTCTTCAGCTTCTTTTCGTGTAAATAAAAATGGGAATATTAAACCTAAAATAATGAAAAATAAAGAATATTGCTTAAATGGTTCTACTCGTAAATATTCTGGAAACAACGGGTTTTCTGATGGACTTCCAATTTTTGAATTCAATATGAATAAACCAATACAAAAAGTTAAAACGCAACTTAAACAAATAATCAAGTTGTATTTTAGAATTTCGGATAAATTTTTCCGTTTTCTTTTTTCCGTTAATATTAAACTGCAAATTGGAATTGATGAGATTAAAAGATAATCGAAAGTATTTATGTCAACTCCGAAAAAGTATCCAGTTTTATTTTGTATAAATTTTGCTAGACCAAAAACAGAAGTTGGGCCTAAAATGAAGTTCAGGAATATGAATAACGCAACTGAAATTGAGATTGATAAATAAAGATATTTTTTATTTAAATTATCTAACATTGATTAATTAATTTTCTGTTTCACTTCTGATTTTCTGCGCTCCGTCAAACTGACGCACAAAATCTTGGCACTACAGCGGGTTTGGGACTAAATTAAACTCATTATTCGGATTTGCCAAATGATGCTAAACGCAAAAACAACGTTTTATTAAGGTAATTGCCCAAGTAGGTTGTAGTAGCTTTTATGCGTCAGCTTTTTGGTTATTAATTAGATTCGCTGTAAAATTGAAACAATCGTTGGTAAAGTTCTCTTGTTTTAGATAACATCATTTTTTTAATTAATTCTCTTGTTTCTTTTTCTTTAACTTCCATAATTGTCACCAAAAAATCTGAGTATATAAGTGATGTAACTCTCTCATCATAAACTTCTAGACATGATTCAAGATAGTCAAAGAAATTTTGGGAATCTTCTACTTTATTATTTGATGTCCAAAGTATTATTTCTTCTGCTAATTCGGACATTATTATTGAGTTTTCACAACCGTCAATACTCCAATTATATTTATTCCAAGTTTTCAATTCTTTTATCTTCCGAAAACGGTTTTTCAAATCGATATAGAATTCTTCAATATTCTTTTTCTTATCTAACATATTTCTTAATGAATGGTAAGTTGTTTTTAGTAATATTTGGTAAGCTGATACACACAACGTCTTGCTACTACAGCGGTTTTGGGACTAAATTAAACTCATTATTCGGATTTGCCATTAAGCTATAGCGAACAGGCGAAGCAAATCATTCCAAATATAGAAATTAACATTTTAAAATACTGAAAAAAAATATTTCAAAATCTACTTAAAGAATAGTTTCATTTGTGAGATCTCCTTAACGCAAAAGCGTAACTATTTTAATACTCTATTTTTATGTTGTTACCACTAAATTTTGTTGTGAAAATTGTGTCAAAATAAATAGAATAAAATTTTTTGACACACTTTTTGTGTCAAAAAAAAAATAAAAAATAAATTTGAGACATATTTTGTGGCAAAAAATTAAAAGAAAAAAAATTGACACAATAATGATTTGTATTAACCGATAGAGTGTGAAGAATAAAAAAAGAGGCGTAATAGCCTCTTGAAATTCATATGCACATTTATCGAAAAACCCATGAGGTTGGATATAGAGCGGTTCCATTCAATAGGAGTTTCAGTGTTGGCTTTTCAAGCCCAAAGAAAGTCTAGCTGTTGGGGTAGTTATGTAATTTCTTTTTCTAAGTCTTTTTCGTTATCATCGTTTATTTTTTCCAATAATCCAGTGTAACTCGCAATAACAAATAGAGTAAATAAGCTGCATAGTAAAAATATAGTTCCGAGTATCCAATTGAAGTTAAAGAAAACTGCCCCAATTCCGACAATTGATAGAAGACAACCAAAAAAATTGCAAATCCATAAATACCAAATGTGAGCTCTAATTTTATATAACTTTTCTAAATAAAGCGCAGCTATGCTCCCAACCAACAGAGGAATTGATATTGCGAAACAATATAATGCAATTGTAAGTTGAAGAGAATTTAATTTCTCATTAATAAGTTGTATTGTAATTATCATTGACATACTTATCAACGCAGTAGTAATAAATAGGTTTTCTTGTTGATGTTTTTCTTTTACGTAATATTTTTTCATGTTTAGTTAGTGACATAATTTAAATTGAATATGATGCTCTGATACTCCAGCGGGTTTGATACTAAATTTAGTTTATCATTCGGATTTGTGCCATAATTTTGCTGATGTTTATTGAGCTAATATAGGAAAAACTTTTATAAATTTTCGGAAGAATTTTATTTGTGAGATAAGAGAAAACCATTTATTTCTTGTGACAAAAAAAATAATTTTTTAAAAATATCACAATAATTGCAACAAAATAAAATTTTTAGAAAAAATTGCCACACTTTCTGTAGCAAAATGAAAAGTATAATAAAATTTGCTACACTTTCAGTAGCAAAATAAAAAATTAAATAAAATTCGTTACAACAATAAACGTAATCACTAATGAATTGTGAGTGATAAAAAATGGGAGAACAATTGTAATCTGATAGTCCAGTATTCAATTTGTAGGTATAAGTATTTGGTAGTTTCTCTAAATAAAAAAAGCTAGAAGAAATTATTTTCTTCTAACTTTTTTTATGTTTGTATTGTGACTTATTGTAGTGGGTAGGGATTGCAAATTCGCGATATCTGGGAAAAACGCTTATTATGCCTAGTTTATTTTTCTATTCTTTCATTACGCAAATGCTTTACAGAAGGTTCAAATACTCTAAATGCACTTATTGTATTTAAGCATATAGATTTAAATCTCTTTCTTAAAATATCTTCTTTTTTTTCATATTGATAGTCACCTTCATATTCAGTAGTTAAGTATAAAAGTTTATCAACAGTTTTTTTCTTTCGATCATTTGGCAATGAATTTAAATCTTCTAGATTAACCATATTAATCTCATGCGCAAATTCGTTTCTAATGTTATTAATACATCTAGCAGCTTCAAATATTTGCTTTGGTAGCAGTTTAAATGAATCTAATAAGTTTATTTTTAAACTTATCGGACTTTTTGAGATACCAATTAAACTATCAAAATCAGGCATTAGTATTTCAACCATTTTATTTACATGATACTCAACAAATAATGCAAAATAGATTACTGCATTTCTATCTTCTGTGTACAAATTAAAATTCTCAACGTGTTTAGGAACTTCTTGGTTCCAATTTTTTGTAATTTCATTAGAATTTTCGAAATCCCATTCTTTCAAAACACATGAATTATTGTGGTCATTGAAGAAATTTTTCATAATTATATTTTTATTAAATTACTAATAATTAGTATAGATACGAAACAAACCTTCGCCAATAAACCCAAAATAGGTTCCATTCTCGAAGGTGTGTTTCGTATATTCTTTTCTCAAATATATTTATTTATTCTTACAAATCATCAAAGGACTTTTTATTCCCTTCTGAAAACGAGTGCCGCGTGAAGGATAGAGGCGGTATCTCCCGATTTAGAAAAACAAGGCTTTTTCAGCCGTAGTTTTTGTTAATCGGGAATATAGCCGAAAGCCTGACCCGGAGGGACACGCCCAAATAATTCTAATAAAAAAAAATCCGACTTGTTTGCACAAATCGGATTTTGATATTTTATATTGTTACACCTCTGTAGAGAGGCACTGCAGTGCCTCTTACGATATATTGGTATTTATAGGTGAATTACTTCGCCGTAAGCATCAGCAACGGCTTCCATAACTGCCTCGCTCATGGTTGGGTGAGGGTGAATCGATTTTAGGATTTCGTGACCTGTAGTTTCCAGTTTACGCGCTACAACTGCCTCAGCAATCATATCGGTAACTCCGGCACCAATCATGTGGCATCCTAACCATTCGCCGTATTTTGCGTCGAAGATTACTTTTACAAATCCGTCAGCAGCACCGGCAGCTTTTGCTTTTCCTGAAGCTGAGAATGGGAATTTACCAATTTTAAGATCGTATCCTTTTTCTTTTGCCTGTTTCTCTGTCAAACCTACAGAAGCGATTTCTGGTGTTGCATACGTACAACCAGGAACGTTTCCGTAATCGATAGGATCTACGTGTAAACCAGCGATTTTCTCCACACAGTTGATTCCTTCAGCCGAGGCTACGTGAGCCAAAGCTTGCCCTGGAGTAACGTCTCCAATTGCGTAGTAACCTGGAATATTAGTTGCGTTGTAAGCGTTTACCAGAATTTTGTCACGGTCAACGGCAATACCTACTTCTTCTAAACCAATATTTTCGATGTTTGTTTTGATTCCAACTGCCGAAAGAACGATGTCAGCTTCCAGAATTTCTTCTCCTTTGGCTGTTTTTACAGTTGCTTTTACACCAGTTCCAGAAGTATCAATTTTCTCAACAGAAGCGTTGGTCATGATTTTTACGCCCGCTTTTTTCATCGAACGCTCCATTTGTTTCGAAATGTCTTCGTCTTCTACAGGAACGATGTTTGGCATAAATTCTACAATAGTAACTTCTGTTCCCATTGAGTTATAAAAGTGCGCAAACTCAACTCCAATGGCTCCAGAACCTACAATAATCATCGATTTTGGTTGTGTTGGCAATGTCATTGCCTGACGATACCCAATTACTTTTTCGCCATCTTGTGGTAAGTTTGGCAACTCACGAGAGCGTGCTCCTGTAGCAATGATAATGTGGTCTGCGCTATATTCGGTAACTTTATTGTCTTTGTCTGTAACGTCCAGCTTTTTACCTGGTTTTAGTTTTCCAAAACCTTCGATAACGTCAATTTTGTTTTTTTTCATCAGGAACTGAACACCTTTGCTCATTCCGTCTGCAACTCCACGGCTGCGTTGTACTACTGCCGAGAAATCTTTATCAAATTCAGAAACTGTCAATCCGTAATCTGAAGCGTGTTTTAAATAATCAAAAACCTGAGCTGATTTTAGTAAAGCTTTTGTTGGGATACATCCCCAGTTTAAACATACACCACCTAGGTTTTCTTTTTCAACTACAGCTACTTTAAAGCCTAATTGTGAAGCTCTAATAGCTGTTACATATCCGCCAGGACCACTTCCTAAAACAATAACGTCGTATTTCATTTTTTGCTTATTTATTTGTTATTTGTAAAAAATGCAGTCGGCAAAAGCCTCGTGTCATTTTAAAGTTTTTTAGTATTTAATACCGAAAATGAGGATTATTTTTCCGAAACTCATTCTCGATTTTTTGTTTTTTTATTTGTGCTTGCGAATTTAAGGATTTATTTTAAAAAAATAGTAAGATGTTTGATGTAAAAAGTGAGATGTTTGGATGTGAGATGTGAAATGTGAAAAGTTAGATGTGAAATGTTAGATGTTAGATGTAATATGTGAAAAGTGAAATATGAAATGTTACTTTTTATTCGTACACTTCACATCTCACTTTTCACATATTACTTCTTACTATATTTACACTTTCACATGTCCCCAGTTTTCACCGCTGGCAATACGTCTGATTTGCATTTCGCTTACGCCAAATTGTTTGGCTATCATTTTAAGACGTGTTTTTTGGTCCGGTCTCGCCAATATTTTCTTGATTAACATCACTTTTGTAGTGGTCAGTTTTCGGCCATCGGCTTTTAGGTTATGCTCGATCAGATTCTTTTTGGCCTGAATAACACGTGGACTTTTGCGGCTGTGCGCCATCATTTCGGCTTTGGTAGCCCAACGCAAATTGCTGACGTCGTCGTTATTTCGAACATAATCAAGATGCAGCACATAGGTTTGCTCTTCTGATTGTTTCGGAAGAAAATATTGCGCTACTAATTTGTATAAAAACAGGTATTTGTTGACAATGGTATCGTCTTTTTTTACTTTGAAACGAAAGGTAGGATACCCATCGCTTAAACCTCCTTTAAGGATTCTTCCGTTTTCAATTTCATCAGTAAAACTTACTAACCGCCCTTTGTTTGATATTGCGTATCTAAGTTGCAATGAGGCGTTTACTTCTATTTCTTTAAACTCTTCGTTAGGATAAATTCTGAATTGTGGCATTTTCATTTACATTTGAATTTCTTAATCTCAAAGATAAATGATAAAAAAAAGAATACTGTTAAAGGACTGGTAACGAACTCTAATTTTATGATTTTTATAACGCTCTTTTAACGTTTAAAAGTGTTTTTGTCAGCCAAAACATTAATTTGCAACCGAAAATTGCGAATCATATAGGTTTTTGTAAAACCCTTCCTGTTTGTTTATGAGTTCCTGATGCGTACCTTCTTCGACAATCAGACCTTTATCCATGACCACAATTTTATCGGCATTAACGATTGTTGCCAAACGATGCGCAATAATAATCGAAGTTCTGCCTTTGGTAATGGTTTCCGTCGCACGCTGAATCAGTTCTTCAGAATAGGTGTCGATTGACGAAGTTGCTTCATCCAAAATCAAAATGCTAGGATTACTAACATACGAACGTAAAAAAGCAATCAATTGTCTCTGTCCTGACGACAGCATTACCCCGCGTTCTTTTACATCAAAATCATAATTGTCAGGCAAACTCATGATAAAATCGTGCACGCCTATTTTTTTGGCAGCAGCCAAAACCTGTTCTCGGCTAATCTCCGGATTGTTAAGGGTAATATTGTTATAAATCGTATCGGCAAACAAAAACACATCCTGCAAAACCACCGCAATTTGTTTTCGCAGCGAAGCCAAAGTGTAATTTTCGATATTATGTCCGTCAATAAAAATCGTTCCGCTATTGATTTCGTAAAAACGATTCAGCAAGTTGATAATAGTAGATTTTCCAGCTCCTGTAGAACCTACAATCGCAATGGTTTGCCCCGAAGCAACCGATAAATCAATGCCTTTTATCACTTCTTCCTCCGGAATATAACTAAAACGAACGTCCTTAAATTCGATACTTCCATCAAAAACGGGCGCTTCCAAAGTTCCTGTATCCTGTATGTGATCCTGAGTATCAATAATATCAAAAACACGATTGGCAGCAATCATTCCTAATTGCATCTCGTTGAATTTATCCGCAATCTGACGCAACGGATTGAATAACATTCCGATGAACATTGTATAGGAGAATAAATCTCCAAAAGTCGTAAAATGATCGCCATTTAAAATCTTAAACCCGCCATAAACGACTACCAATCCTAAGGTTATCGATGAAATAATATCGGCAATCGGAAAGAAAATCGAGTTGTACAAAATCGTTTTTATCCAGGCAACACGGTGTTTGTCATTGATTTTTCTGAAATTTTCGGCTTCAATTTTCTCACGGTTAAAAAGCTGTACGATTTTCATTCCCGTAACACGTTCCTGCACAAAGGAGTTCATATTCGCAATTTGCGTACGAACTTCCTCAAAAGCCACCTGCATTTTTCGCTGAAAAACACGGGTTACAAAAACCAAAATTGGCATTGCCACCACCACTATCCAGGTGAGTTTCCAATTCATGTAAAACATAAAAATCAGCACCACCAGCATTTTCATCAAATCGCTGATAATCATAAACAAACCCTGGCTAAAAATACGCGCAATCGACTCAATATCAGATACCGAACGCGTTACTAATTGCCCCACCGGAACCAGGTCAAAATACTTCATTCGAAAACTCAAAATGTGCTTAAAAAGTTTTGTACGAATATCTTTTACAATATCCTGCCCGAGCCAATTCGCCCAATAAACGAAGTAAAACTGAGAGAAAACCTCACATATAAGCACAATTCCCATCAAAACAATATACATCAGCAAACCTTCTTTGTCATGGGTTTTGATGTAGCCATCCACAGTTTGTTTCAGTAAATAGGGGCGAAGTGCCGCAAAAATCGACAAGGAAACCGCAAAAACTATCACGCCATAATAACGTGCTTTATAAGGCTTGGTGTATTTTAGTATTCGTTTGAATAATCGGGTATCAAATGCTTTTGCTTTCATTTATTTATTTTAGTCCTTAGCCGTTAGTCTTTAGTCCTTAGTCCTTAGTTCTTAGTCCTTAGTTCTTAGTCCTTAGTTCTTAGTCCTTAGAACCTAGTTCTTATTTTTTATTTGTGAAATAGATTTACTAAGAACTAGGTACTAATCATCTAAATAGGGATATTCAATTTTAGTTAAGTATAATCCGTGTGCCGGAACCGAAAATCCTGCTTTTTCCCTGCTTTTACTGGCAATAATGTTTTCGAAATCGGCTAGCGAAATTTTATGTAAACCAATATTAATCAAAGTTCCCACAATCGAACGCACCATATTTCTCAAAAACCGATTGGCCGAAATCGTGAAAATTAATTTGTTCTTTTCCTTCTTCCAATACGCCTCAAAAATCGTGCAGTCAAAAGTATTTACATCCGTATTCACTTTCGAAAAACATTGAAAATCGGTATGATTCAGTAATATTCCAGCCGCCTCATTCATCAAATCTACATCTAATTTTTGATTAAAGTACCAACTCAATTCTTCCGAAAACGGATTTTTAACCGTATTGATATGGTATTCGTAGGTTCTTTTTGTAGCATCAAATCGGCAATGTGCGTCATCATGAACCAGAAAAATAGCAAATACGGCAATGTCTTTGGGTAAATACGAATTGAGTTTGTGAATGAAATTTGGAATATCAATTTCTTTTTCAAAATCAAAATGCGCGTACATTTCCTCTGCATGAACGCCAGTATCAGTTCGTCCGGCTCCCATTGTATTGATAGTAGTATTCAGCAAAACCGAAAGTCCTTTGTTTAAAGTTTCCTGTACAGAAGCGGCATTAGGCTGAAATTGCCAGCCGTGATAATGGGTTCCGTTATATGCAAATCGAATAAAATATCTCAAGGTAAAGTTTCAAAGGTTCAGAGTGGCAAAGGTACAAAGGTTTTTTTTAAAAGTTGTTAAGGTTCTGAGGTACTAAGGTTCTAAGTTTTTTACATTTTATATTGTAGAGACGCACAGCAGTGCGTCTAACACGAAGTTGAAAAACCGATTGGGTTTTTTGTTCAAAAACGAGCCAGAACCATGCAAAAGCCGCACTGCGGTGCGTCTCTACGGAAAAACCTTTGTACCTTTGAACCTTTGCCACTCTGAACCTTAAAAAAAGAATGAAAAAAATCCTTCTCCTTTCCGATACTCACAGTCATATTGACGATACTATTTTAAAATATGTACATCAGGCCGATGAGGTTTGGCATGCCGGAGATATTGGCGATTTGAGTGTTACGGATACCATTAAAAAACTAAAACCACTACGTTGTGTGTACGGAAATATAGACAACACAGAAGCCCGATTAGAATTTCCGCTTCATAATCGTTTTTTATGCGAAAATGTTTCGGTTTGGATTACGCATATTGGCGGTTATCCCGGTAAATACAATCCTGCGATTAGAGAAGAAATGCTTTTGAATCCCCCAAAGTTATTCATTTGTGGACATTCGCACATTTTAAAAGTAATGTTTGATAAAAAGCATAATTTGTTACACATGAATCCTGGTGCTGCCGGAAAAAGTGGTTTTCATCAGGTACGAACGATGTTACGATTTGTAATTGAGGATGATAAAATAAAAGATTTGGAGATTATCGAAATAGACAAACGCGTTTAATTTATTTGTTTGGAAAAGGGATTTTTATCTTAGTGACAGTGCCTTCATCCGGTTTAGATTTGATGCTAAAGGTGCCTTTGAGTTTTTTAATTCGGGCACGTATTCTATTTAAGCCAAAACCTTCGGTAATATTAAATTTTGAAGTATCAAAGCCTTTTCCGTTATCCCGAATACTGATGTTCAGTTTTCCATCGGTTTCATTTAAAATAATAATGGCTTTATCTGCCTGACTGTGTTTGATAATGTTGTTAAATAATTCCGAAAGGATAAAATAAATCCGAATTTCAAATTTTTCGGTATATCTTTTTTTTATCGGAATGTTACTCGAAAATTCAAAGTGAATCAGTGAATTGGAGTTTTTTTCGCATAAATCCTCAATAGCATATAATAATCCAAAACGAACTAACAGTGTGGGTAAAAGTTCATGCGACAAATCCCTAACTTTATCGTGAGCCGTTTTTAAAATTTCTTTGGTTTTAATAATTTCCTCAGATTGGATTTCGTTATGTTTTAAAAACGCATTCAGATGTAAGCCAGCAGAGGATAACATCGCACTAATATTGTCGTGCAAAAAAGTTGCAATTTTTTTTCGTTCAGATTCCTGCCCGTCAATACTGGCATTAATCATATTTAGCTGGATCTTTCTTTGGATGTCATTTAGTTTATTTTCCTGCTTCAGTTTGTTGTTCTGGTAGTAAAAGTAGAGTAAAATAAAAACAATGATAAAAATCAAAAGCATCAGGCTTACAACCCTTTTATTACGGGATTGCTCCATTTCGAGCAATTGTTGTTTCATTTTATACTCAGTACCAATTTTATCAATTTGTCTTTTGTATTCATCTACATGCAGATTCATACCGGCTAAATTCACCGTTTTTTCTTTTTCTATTTGATTTAACTGATCAACAACATTGTTGTAAAGTCGTAATGTTTCATAAGCTTTTTTGTAGTTGTCTGTTTGGCAAAAAAACTGAATATATTCCTGATAGGCGAAACGTAAATCTAATTTTTCATCTTCTTTTATACCTAATTCTATGGCTTTTTTGAAATAGTCTTCTGCTTTTTCAAAGTCTTTATTATGCGTGTAGTACATGCCGTTTAAGGTATAAACGACTATGGTATTAGTTTTGTCTTTTTTTTCAGGTTTGTAGTATTGGTTTACGTATGATAAATAGGGAAAACCTTGGTCATATTCTCCACTTGCAAAATAGGCCCAGATAATATTAATCTTGGTTAATGCAATTTCATGCGTGTCTTTCTTATCTATATAGGAAATAGATTTTAAATAGTGCGATATCCCTTTTTTATAGGCTCCTTTATTGAAATAATAAAGATTACCCAGATTGTTATGGATAGAATTTTTAATGTCATTACGATTCGTTTTTTGAGCAAACGACAAAGCTTTTTCAAAAAAAAGAAGTGCATTGTCAATGTCATTCATTTCAAAAAAAACACTTGCAATATTGTTATAAGCTTTTGCAGTGTAATAATCATCTTTATTAGCAATAGCATTATTGAGAAGTATTCTCGATTTTACAAGAGATTTTTCATATAATCCTTTATTGCCATCGATGATTGCTTCTTCGGCTTGTTTGGCAAGTTCCTCTTTTGTCATTTTTTTTTGCTGACAAAAGACATTGCTTCCCTGTAATTGAATGATAAAAAAAAGAAGAAACAGTGTTTTCGAAATAGACATAAAAAAAGAGTATTAAAAATAGAAGAGACTTTTTTAGATCATAAAGTGTAATGGCTGTTGGTTAAGTTTTGTGTTTAAGAATTGGGTTATTTCTTTTAAAAGCAATGATTTATTTTATTAAATTATGTTTGAGTGCATATTTTACCAAACCAATGGTGTTTTTAGTGTTTAATTTTTTCATGATATTTTTCCGATGTGTTTCGACTGTATTCATAGAAATAAAAAGCATTTCACTAATTTCTTTACCACTGTATTCAAGTGCAATTAAAGTTATAATTTCAATCTCTCTGGGACTCAAAAGCAAAAGTTCTTTAGGTTTGCGTTTAATTCTTGGTTTTACCAATTTAGGATTGTTTTGAGTAAAGGTGCTGAAAATTTTTTCCCTCACAGAATCGTCAAAATATTCTTCTCCACGACTTACAGCTTCAATTGCTTCGATGATATTTTCGCCGGCACATTTTTTTGTCAGGTATCCACTGGCACCAAGTATCATCACTTCTTTTATGATTTTCAGATCATCATAACTTGATAAAAGAATTACGCTGCAGGGAAAACCTTTGGTATGAAATTCCTTCAGGACTTCAATACCATCTTTTTTGGGCATACTAATATCCAGAATCAATATACTGGCATTGTTTTCTATGACATCTTCGTAAATATTCTGACCATTTAAAGAAGTTCCTACCACATAAAAATTAGGTACGGTCTCTAATAGATTGGTCAGACCATCTATAAGGACCTGATGATCATCAGCCAAATGTATGCGTATGAGTTGTGTCATTTTTGTTTTGGAAAAGTCTTTTTTCAAAATTATGAAAAAAACATCTTACAAAATCATTTATCTGTTTTATTTTTTATGACAACAAAGATGTTTTATACAAAAAAACCCGAATTAAAAAAATTCGGGTTCTCTTCGCGCAATAAATTAAGTTTATAGGTTTATCTCAAACGATCAACAGATTTTACAAGATCTTCATCCTTTTTGATGGCCTTATTAGCTAAAACTAATAATACGATAGCAACAATCGGTAGAAACATCCCAATACCTTTCTCAGAAACTTCCGTCTCTCCAGATAAATTTAGCGAACGATATACAAATAATCCTAATAAAATTAAATTTAATATGATATTCAGTCTGCCCATCACAAACTGATTTTGTCTCTTTTTATATGAAATAATGCTAATAATAGTAAGCATTGTACTTAATCCTAATAAAATAGTATAGAATTGGTCTTGCATAAAATAAAAGGCCTTACCCGTGTTTGATGTCCAAAGCGGAATAAAAAACAGTAAAACCCCTGTAACAACAAAGGTAAGAAGTAAATATATGGTCTGAATTCTTTGTATCATCTTCTGAAAATTGTTTTACAAAAATATATTTTCTTTTTTATAAATACTATTGTATGATTAAATTTTATTCGTATTATTGCATCATAATACCGTAAGCACTTCATACTGCGGTCAATTCAAAAATAATATCTACCTATTTTTTTTACAGTATTTCCTTTAAAAATAATTAAATTCATAGAACATTCATGTTTGATATTTCTGCATTAAAAGAAATGAAGCTTTCTGAGCTTCAAGAAATAGCTAAATTAGCTAAAACTATAAAGTTTAATGGTGTCAAAAAAGAGGCTTTAATTAGCCAGATTTTAGCACATCAGGAAACAACTTTGGCACCACCTGCGAAAGCTGTTGCAGAGATTGAAAAAGTAGAGGATGAGAAACCTAAAAGAGCCAGAATTGCTCCTGTAAAAAAAGCAGCAATTTCAAAAAACAATCCAGTTTTGGAGTTTGAAACACCAGCTGAAGCTCCGGTAAAAGAAGAAATTCCGGTAGTTTCTAAAGCTAAACCAGAACAGGAACCAGCTGAAGAAAATAAAGTTGTGGAGAAAAAAGGACCTAAAATCGTAAAGTTTAATAAATCAGCTTACGAGAAAAAAGTGGCCTTACAAAAAGAAAAAGAAGTTTCGAAAGAAGAAGCTCCTGCTGCAGAAGGTGAGGTTGTTATAGAAACTGCCACTGCTGAAAAAACAGAAGCGCCAGTTCAGGCCAAAAAAGTCAATCCGAACCAAAATAAAAACCCAAACCAAAATCAAAACCCGAATCAGAATCCAAATCCAAACGGGAATGGAAACGGGAATAACGGTAACCAAAATCCTAATCATAAAAATAAAAAAAGTAATTTCAGAGATTCTGATTTTGAATTCGACGGAATTATTGAAAGTGAAGGTGTTCTGGAAATGATGCCGGACGGATACGGATTTTTACGTTCATCAGATTATAATTATTTAGCATCACCAGATGACATTTATTTGTCAACTTCGCAAATTAGATTATTTGGTCTTAAAACGGGAGATACAGTAAAAGGTGTCGTTCGTCCTCCAAAAGAAGGAGAAAAATTCTTCCCATTAGTTCGTGTACTTAAAATCAATGGTCACGATCCGCAAGTAGTTCGTGACAGAGTTTCTTTCGAACACTTAACTCCGGTTTTCCCTTCAGAAAAATTTAAATTAGCCGAAAAAGGAAGTTCTATTTCTACCCGTATTATCGATTTGTTTTCTCCTATCGGGAAAGGACAGCGTGGTATGATAGTCGCACAACCAAAAACGGGTAAAACAATGTTATTAAAAGACATTGCAAATGCAATTGCAGCCAATCACCCAGAAGTTTATATGATTGTTCTTTTGATTGATGAGCGTCCTGAAGAGGTGACGGATATGCAGCGTAGTGTACGTGGGGAAGTTATTGCTTCGACATTCGACAGAGAGCCGCAAGAACACGTGAAAATTGCGAATATTGTACTTGAAAAAGCAAAACGTTTGGTAGAATGTGGTCACGATGTAGTGATTTTATTAGATTCAATCACTCGTTTGGCCAGAGCTTATAATACAGTTCAGCCAGCATCCGGAAAAGTATTGAGTGGAGGTGTGGATGCGAATGCGTTACAAAAGCCAAAACGTTTCTTTGGAGCTGCCAGAAATGTTGAAAACGGTGGTTCATTGAGCATCATCGCAACAGCATTAACAGAAACGGGTTCTAAAATGGATGAAGTTATCTTTGAAGAGTTTAAAGGTACCGGTAATATGGAACTTCAGTTAGACCGTAAAATTGCCAACAGAAGAATCTTCCCTGCTATCGATTTGACTTCTTCAAGCACACGTCGTGACGATTTATTATTAGACGAAAAAACATTACAAAGAATGTGGATTTTAAGAAAATACCTTTCAGATATGAATCCGGTAGAATCTATGGATACCATTAACGATAAAATCAAGAAAACCAGAAACAATGATGAGTTTTTGATTTCTATGAATGATTAACTAAAGGTTATAAGTGTCTAAGATGCTAAGTTTCTGAGGTTTTATCTTTGAAATTTTCAAACGAAAATGATATAAAAAAGGGATGAGTTTTTAAAACTCATCCCTTTTTATTTTTTAAGTCTAGTGTGAAAAAAACTTAGAACCTTAGCAACTCAGTACCTCAGGACCTTATTTCTTATCCACTACAGGTCTGTTTTCTCTGTTAGCCAATTCCCAGGCGGTTACAAAAGCCAATTGTGTTCTTTTTGTCAAAGCATCATATTCAATTTTTTCTGGTTCGTCACCTTTTCCGTGATAATCTTCGTGTACACCATTAAAAAAGAAAACAGCTGGAATTCCGTGTTTTGCAAAGTTGTAATGATCTGAACGCTCATAAAAATGATTAGGATCTTTTGGATCATTGAATCTGAAATCCAAATCTAATTTGGTGTATTTTTCGTTTTGAGCTACAGTGATGTTGTGAAGGTCTGTAGATAATCTGTCAGCGCCAATCACATAAACATAATTATTCGTTTTAGCATGCTCTAAATCGCGACGCCCAATCATATCGATATTAATATCAGTGATGGTGTTTGCAATCGGGAATAAAGGGTTTTCAGAATAATAACGGGAACCGTGTAAACCGTGCTCTTCGCCAGTAACGTGCAGGAATAAAATAGAACGTTTTGGTCCGTGTCCGTCTTTTTTAGCTTTAGCAAATGCTTTGGCAATTTCCATAACCGCTACAGTTCCGGAACCATCATCATCAGCTCCATTATAAATTTCGCCATTTTCGATTCCAACGTGGTCATAATGAGCTGAAATCACCAAAACTTCGTCTGGCTTTTCAGAACCTTCTATATAAGCCCAGATGTTTTCAGAATCCGGTAAGTTTTCGTTGCGTTTTGCATTCAAAAATGCAGCAGGAACCGGTTGATAATAGTCTTTTGCTCCTTTAGGAAAAGGAATATTATTTTCTTTGTATTGTTCAATCATATAAAGACCGGCTTTTTTTTGTCCTTTCGAGCCAGTTTCGCGACCTTCCATTTCGTCAGACGCTACAATGTATAACATTGTTTTTAAATCTTTTTCAGTAATCAAATTCATGTATTTGGTAGGGTCTGAGTTGTCTTTTGAAGCAACTGACTGCGCATTTTTACATGAAAAAGCTGAAGCAATTAGTAATAAAACTACAATTTTTTTCATTTTTAGTTTAGTGTAAGTTAATGAATATGTATAAAACATAGAAAACCAGTAAAAATAGAATAAAAATGGAGTTTATAAAAAATAATGTTACACTTTTAACAAAAGATACGATGCGGGATTCACCGTAAAAACGATGATGTGCGGGATAAAAATAATAGGACATCCATATAA
Source organism: Flavobacterium hydrocarbonoxydans (assembly GCF_009789235.1). Classification (GTDB taxonomy): domain Bacteria; phylum Bacteroidota; class Bacteroidia; order Flavobacteriales; family Flavobacteriaceae; genus Flavobacterium; species Flavobacterium hydrocarbonoxydans. The sequence continues at coordinate 148,134 of NZ_WSTB01000011.1, forward strand.
ACCCAACAAAATCAGTGATATCTGAAATAAAAAGAAGCGGATTGTCTTCTCCAAATGCTCCAATTGTTTTTCTTATAAGGAATAAAATCAGGAATATTAATAGTAGAAAAGAGAAATAATGCAGGGTAAAAATGCCATGATCAAAATAATACCATTTCTTTTTGTTGTGAAAAAGCCATAAAAAGAAAGCAAAAAATGGCATGATGATAAAGAGGATTTTAGGAATATTATGAAAAAAAGATTCTAAAAACTTCTCTAGCATTTCTTTTTGGGTATAATGTTCGGAAACGGTCAGAATCCTTTTGATAGCCCAATATTCAAATTCATTATATTTATCGTTTGGTTTTCCATATTTCTGAACAGAGTCTAATTCCCTGACAGAACTCAAGTCCATAATGATACTTTTGGGAGCTTTTTCATGGACTTTTTCATTAATTTTTTCATTGATTTTTTTATTGACTTTGTCATAGTAAGCTTTGTTTTCGACTGGAATTTCTTTGGCAATTTCAGCTTGACTTTTGTTTATGGCTTCATTTACGTTGCTTGGAAAAAATGCCAACAATAGAAAAGTGATAAAACTTATAAATATGTAAAGCCGAACGGGTGCTAAGTACGAGAGTCTTTTTCCTGAAAGATATTCTTTAGTTAAAGTAGAAGGTTTGAAAAGTAAATTGCGAATGGTTTTCCAAAAAGCATTTTCGTAATGGGTCAAATCTTCAAAGAAATGGATGAATAAGTGATGAAACGTTTTTCTGGAATCTGTATTTTCCTGTCCGCAGTTGGGGCAATATTTTTGTTCCACAACGTGTCTGCAATTCAGGCAGGTCTTGTCTTCTCTAATTGGGCTATGTGACATTGATTTGGTTTTGGTCTTTTATTAGGTTTATTTTTTTAGGACTTCATTCAGGAAAAGCTGCAAATGTTCAAACGATCTTTTTGCTGCTTTTTCGTTGTAAGCAGCCCCTTTAGAATTGTCGTTTCCTGCTTCTGGATTGGTAAAAGAATGTACAGAATCTGAATAATAAATCATTTGCCAATCGGCTTTGGTATCGCGCATTTCTTGCTGAAAAGCAGTAATTTCATCTTTCGAAACAAAAGGATCATCGGCACCATGACAAACCAGTACTTTAGTTGTAATGGGCTCTACAGGGCGACTAGCATCAAAGCCCAAACCACCGTGAAAAGAGGCTACACCTTTAACATTCAAATGTCCTCGTGCGGCTTCCAGAACTCCAGTTCCGCCAAAGCAATAACCAATAGCTACAATATTATCTTTATCTGCTCCTGATTTGATCAATTCGTCTAAGGCTAACTGAATACGTTTTTGATAGGCTGCGAAATTAGTTTTGTAAAAACCGGCTTGTTTGCCTGCTTCTCCCGTATTTTTAGGATAATTTCCTTCGCCATAAATATCAGCGATAAAAACATGGTAACCGAGTTTTGATAAATTTTCGGCAATCTGCTTAGAAGCATTATCAATTCCTAACCAGGCCGGAAGCAATAAAATGCCCGGATTCTGACTGCTTTTTTTAGCAGCTTTTATGGATAGTCCATTTAAAACCTGAGAACCATCAGCGTATTTTACAGGTTTTAGCTGTGCATTTATGGTATTGGAAAACAACATAGTAGCGAAAATGATAAGTGAGACTTTTTTCATGATTTTACAATTTGTAACAAATATCTGAAATAATATGGTACAAAAAAACCTCTAAAGCTTTTTCTTGAGAGGTTTCAATTTTAAGTTTATAACGTTACATTTCTCTTAAAAGCACAGCCCAGTTCAATCATAGAATCGGTTTTGGCTATGCCCGGAATATTATCGATTTGTTCGTATAATATTTTTCGCATGTGTTCGTGATTTTTGGCAGTAATTTTAAGGTACAGGGTAAAAGAACCCGTAACAAAATAACATTCTGTAACTTCAGGAATTCCTTTTAAAGCTTCAATTATTCCAGCAGAATCGGAATCTTTATTGAGTGTGATTCCTGTAAAAGAAGCCCAGTCGTACCCCATTTGTTTTTCGTTTAAAACCGGTTTGATTCCCGCAATTATACCCGATTCAAAAAGACGATTAATACGCTGATGCACCATTGTATTTGAAATTTTTAAATTGGAAGCAATAGTCGAGTAGGCAACCCTACCGTCTTTTTCTAATTCCTTAATGATTTTTATGTCGAATTCATCTAAAATTTCCATGAAAGTATTTTTTGTGTTTAAAAATATAAAGATATAAATAAGTATGTATTATTTTGTTTTTTATTAATGAAAATTGACTTTTAAAATTGTATTAATTTATAAAATTGACTTTTTTTAAAACTTTTGCATTAATAATTATTTATTTTTAATGTCAAATAAATAAATTTTATATTTTTGTATTCATTTTAAAATAAAACAGCATGGGACATCATCAGGAAATACTTTCATCAAAATCTGAGATTTTAATTGAAAAAGAGAATAAATACGGCGCACATAATTATCATCCGCTTCCAGTGGTTTTAGAAAAAGGAGAAGGTGTGTATGTTTGGGATGTTGACGGAAAAAAGTATTATGATTTCTTGTCGGCGTACTCTGCGGTTAACCAGGGACATTGTCACCCGAAAATTGTGGGAGCAATGGTAGAACAAGCACAAAAACTGACGTTGACTTCACGTGCTTTTTACAATGATAAATTAGGAAATTACGAAGAATACATCACCAATTATTTTGGATTTGATAAAGTATTACCAATGAATACAGGTGCTGAAGCGGTAGAAACAGCTTTGAAACTGTGTAGAAAATGGGCGTACGAGGTAAAAGGAATTCATGAAAATTTAGCTCAAATTATTGTTTGTGAGAATAATTTTCACGGAAGAACAACTACGATAATTTCTTTTTCGAATGATGAAACGGCGCGTAAAAGTTTCGGACCTTTTACAGAAGGATTTATTAAAATCGAATATGATAATCTGCAAGCGTTAGAAAAAGTTCTGGAATCATCAAAAAATATAGCTGGATTTTTGGTAGAACCAATTCAGGGAGAAGCGGGAGTTTATGTGCCAAGTGAAGGATATTTAGCGAAAGCAAAAGCATTGTGCGAAAAACATAATGTATTGTTTATTGCTGATGAGGTTCAGACCGGAATTGCGCGTACCGGAAAATTATTGGCGGTTCACCATGAAAATGTACAACCCGATATTTTGATTTTAGGAAAAGCGATTTCGGGAGGCGTTTACCCAGTTTCGGCAGTTTTAGCCAATAACGAAATCATGAATGTGATAAAACCAGGACAACACGGATCGACTTTTGGAGGAAATCCTGTTGCTGCAGCAGTTGCGATTGCTGCACTCGAAGTGGTTAAAGATGAAAAATTAGCCGAAAATGCAGAACGTTTAGGAATTATTTTAAGAAAAGGCTTAAACGAAATTGCGGAACGTAATAACTTGATTACACTTGTTCGAGGAAAAGGTTTACTGAACGCTATTGTTATTAATTGCGGAGAAGATTCGGATTTGGCTTGGGAAATTTGCTTAAAATTTAGAGACAACGGATTATTGGCAAAACCAACTCACGGAAACAAAATACGTCTGGCGCCACCATTGGTTATGACAGAAGCTCAAATTGGGGAGTGTCTTGAAATTATTGAAAAATCTTTGAATCATTTTCGTTCTTAGTAATTTTATGCCCTAGCCCTGATTGCAACGAAAATCCTTTTTTGTTTTATCTTTAAAAACAAAAAAGATTGTAGTGGAAAGCAGGAAATTGCTCCTAAAAAAATGTAACTTAAAAATAGAAAAGGCGATCGCATAAAACGATCGCCTTCTGTTTATAATTGCTTAAAATATCAAAAAAAGCAATTATTTTTTCGCAGCAGCACCAGGAATCAGTTCATTCTTTTGTTTGAATTTGCTGTACTCTACAACTCCGGTTTTGTCGGCCCAATCGAAATATTTGGCTGAAAGGTCATTTACAATACCTGGGTTTTGTTGTGCGAGGTTGTTTGTTTCGCCTCTGTCATTTTCTAAATTATAAAGTTCCCACTGATAGGATGGAGCAATAGAAACCAGTTTCCATTTCCCTTCTCTAACAGCTCTGTTTCCAGCTCTTTCCCAGAAAATAGGAGCACCACGATTTACCTCTGAAGCACCATCAATTAAAACAGGTAACAAACTTTTTCCCGGTAACGGATTTGATTTTACACCATTTAATTCTTTAGGATATTCAATTCCGGCCAACTCGTAAAAAGTAGGAGCAAGGTCAATTAAATGTCCGCTACCTTTATCAATTCTTCCCGCTTTGATTTTTGATGGAAACCAAGCAATGAATGGTGAACTGAAACCACCTTCGTGCATATTGTTTTTATAATCCTGTAATGGTGTATTCGACAAATATGCCCAGTTTTGTTCCTGATAATCAAATGATCCTGAAGTTCCTATTGGTCCGTCATTTTTTACCAGTCCTCTTTTTAAAGGATTGTACGTATTGAAACCGCCCTGCGCTCCGTTATCTGAAATAAAAACAATCAAGGTGTTTTTGTCTTTCTTTAAAGCTTTTAATTTCTCTAAAACTTTCCCCACATTCTGGTCCATGTTGTCAACCATGGCAGCGTAAACTTCCATTTTGGCTTTCCAGAATTGTTTTTCGTCATAGGTTAGTTTATTCCATTCCGGTACCTCAGGATCTCTTGGAGCTACAGTCTGGTCTGCTAACAAAATGCCGTTTTCTTTTAATTTTTTAATTCTTTTTTCTCTTAAAACATCCCAGCCTTCATCAAATTTCCCTCTGTATTTCGCAATGTCAACTGGTTTTGCCTGTAATGGCCAGTGTGGTGCTGTAAAGGCTAAATACAAAAAGAAAGGTTTGTTTTCTTTGTTTTGCTCGTCTAAGAAAGTCACGGCATTATTCCCGATTTCATCTGTAAAATAATACGAATCTGCTTTAGGATGCAGTTCTTCGTTATTGCGGATCAATGCTACAGGATAAGGGCTTTTGCCAAAAGGCAATCCATCGGTGTTGAAATAATTAGAAGCCCCTTTCAGGATTCCGTAAAATTTATCAAAACCTCTCTGATTTGGCCATTGCGCTTTATCTTCAGAACCTACGTGCCATTTTCCGGACAATAAAGTGCTGTAACCACCTGAACGGAAAACTTCTCCCAGAGTCAAAGATTCTTTGTTTAGATATCCCTGATAAGCAGGCAATCCTAAATTGACATCAAAATAACCCACTCCGGCTTTGTGCTGGTATTGTCCTGTAAGCAAAGAAGCTCTTGTAGGCGCACAAATGGAGTTATTGTAAAATTCGCGTAAGCGTGTTCCTTCGGTCGCTAATCTGTCCAGGTTTGGTGTTTTGATTTCGGAACCATAATTCCCTAAATCAGAGTAGCCCATATCATCTACCATTATCAAAATTACGTTTGGTTTTGATGCATTGGTTTGGGCCTGACTTACTAATCCAATCGTTAAGAGAAGGTTTAGGGTTATAAATGTTTTTTTCATTTTAATTAATTTAATAGTTTATAGATTTTATCTCCACTCAGGAACTTGTTTTAAATTTTTATTCAGATCCAGTTCTCGCTGCGGAATAGGGAAATGAACGTGTTTGGGCTGTGCATTGTTTTTTCCGGCTGCTTTTAGTTTTGCTACAAAATATTCCGGTCCTCTTCTGGCAAGGTCAAACCAGCGTTGGTATTCAAAAACCAGTTCTTTTCTTCTTTCCTCAAAAACAGCTTCTCTAAAATCATCTTTGCTGATCGTTGGCGAAGTAACCGATAGCAACGGAACACCGGCTCTGGTTCTCACGCGGTCTATTCCTGTAAAAGCTTCAGTAGTTGGACCACTTTGTTCGTTTACCGCTTCAGAATATATTAATAAGACTTCCGCAAAGCGAATGATAGGCGTGTTTTTTGAAGACTGTCCTGGCGAAGCAGGCGTTGTTGGATCAAAATATTTATTAAAATGCGGAGCAGTTTGGTAGGTTTTTCCATCAGTCGGGCTTACATATTCTACTCCAAAAGTCACATATTTACGTGTATCATCTTCGGCGAAAGCCTGAAAAAGACCTCCAGCAGTATGCAAAGCATCGGCCTGATCTCCTGCAATTCCTGGTACTGAATTAGGTGCAGAGGTTGAAGCCAGCATATTTCCGTTCCAATTCGTAAGTCCTTTAAATTGTGCCGAAAAAATATGCTCTTTACCGTTTTTTGTAGCTACATTAAAAACATCCGCATAGTTTTCGAACAAATCATATACTTTACTATCAATTACTTCTTTACTTTTTTCAGCTGCTTTTTGCCATTTTTTTTCGGTCAAGTATACTTTCGATAATAAACTTTTTGCTGCACCTGCTGTTATTTTGCCTTTTATTTTTTGTACTACCGGCAATGCTTCAGCAGCAATCAGATCGGCTTCAATTTGAGCATAAACCTGAGCTTCTGGGGTGTTGGAAACATTGAGTTCTCCAGCAGATAAACTTCCGGTTTCATGTAAAATCAGCGGTACATCACCAAACCATCTTACGATATTAAAATACAAAACGGCTCTTAAAAACTTAGCTTCATTCACCAAATCATTTACTTTTTGAGTTTCCAAATTTGGAATCGTCGGAATTTTATCAATTGCAATATTAGCTCTGTTGATTCCGTCATAACTCTGTCTCCAAAGTTCCAGCATACGGTCATTAGAAGCATCATGCGTTAAGTTTGAAAGTGCTCTAACGTGTGCATTTCTGGCTCTTGGACCTGCTTCATAATCGTCAGTTGCCATTTCTGTCGAAATCTGGATTAATCGGTTATAAAGTGTATGCGTTGTGCTGTTGATGGCGTTATGTACCGCTATTACAGCAGCTTCTGCATCGGCAGGTGTTTTATAAAAATTGGTAGTTGCAATTACTGCTTTCGGATCTTCATCCAATGAATTACAAGCACTGAATGCGAAAAGAATGAGTAAACTATAAAGTGTTATTTTTTTCATGATGTCTCTTTTAAAGTATAATGTTTAAACCGCCTGAAATCGTTTTGGATGCCGGATAAATTCCAGTGTCTGTTCCGGGAGAAATGTTACTTCCGCTTGTTACTTCAGGGTCATAACCACTGTAGTCGGTAAACGTGAACGGGTTTTCACCGATTATTCTGAATTTCACCGCTGTTAATCGTAGTTTTTCTGAGATTCTTTTTGGTAAATTATAACTAAAAGTGATGTTTTTAATTCTCACAAAAGAACCATCCTCAACAAAACGATTAGAGAAAATAGGAGCAGGGTCCAGCTTTGCACGAGGTGTTGTAGTACTTGGATTTGTTGGTGTCCAGGCATCCAGAGCACTTTTAGAAGCATTTTGCTGTCCGTTGTATAATTCTAATGCCTGCGCGTTTCCGTTCAGGATATCATTGCCAATAGAACCATTTATAAGTATGGCCAATTCGAAATCTTTGTAAGTGAAATTATTGGTAAAACCAAAGTTGAAATCAGGCTGCGCATTGCCAATGGTGGTTCTGTCAGCAGCAGTCGTAAAAGTGCCATCGCCATTGATATCTTTGTACAAACGATCACCCGCTTTTGGAGCTGCATTTCCTGTAAATTTTCCTTTAGTCGCAATATCTGCCGTTTGCAAAATTCCATCTGTTACAGCTCCGTAGAAAGTTCCTAATGGCTGGCCAACCTGTAGAATATAGTTTCCGAAAGTGTAAAATTCGGCACCATTTCCTAAAGCGATAATTTTGTTATCATTGAATGCAATATTGAAATTGGATGTCCATGAAAAGTTTGTATTTCCTAAAGAAGTATTAAGTCCAAACTCGATTCCCTGATTTTGTACCGAACCAAAATTCTGTAATGATGAAGTATAACCACTGGTGTATGGAATCTGAACATCAAGCAATAAATCTTTGGTTGTTTTGCGGTAAACATCAACCGTAAGATTCAATTTATCATTAAAGAAACCTACGTCAAGACCAGCATCAAACTGATTGGTAAGTTCCCAGCCTAAATCATTGTTCGCAATTCTTGTGGGTGTAAAACCAGTATAGATCTGGTCACCAAAAAGATATTTTACACTTGTTAAAGTCGATAAAGACTGATACTCTCCAATTTCCTGATTACCTGTTGCACCATAACTGGTTCTTAGTTTCAAACTATTGATTACATCACTTACTGGTGCAAAAAAGTCTTCTTTGTTAACCTGCCATGCCAAAGCAACAGACGGGAAGTAACCCCATTTATTGTCTTTTCCGAATCTGGAAGAACCATCGGCTCTTAAACTCGCAGTGAAATAATATTTAGAATCATAATTATAGTTTACACGAGATAAATACGAATTTAATGCCCATTGACTTTCTCCCGAAGTAGGCATTAGCGCTACGCTTCCGCTTTGAAGATTGTTGTAACCGGTAACATCATTTACGAATTGCTGAGAACCTGCCGTAACAAACTCACGAACCGAATTTTGCTGTGTATAACCTACCAAAACATTCAAATTATGCTTTTCAGCAAAAAGTTTAGAATACGTTAAAGTATTTTCGTTTAGCCAGGTTCTTGAAGTTGCGTTACCAATTTTCCCTTCGCCGTTGGTAATCGATCCTTCATAAATAGATGCAGGCAGATAACTTTTTTCCTGATTCGAAATTTTATCAAGACCAAAAGAAACTTTAAAAACTAAATTTTTAAAAATATCATATTCACCATAAACGGTTCCTAAAACACGGTTGCTAACAGCTTCATTTTGACGCTCGTTTAGGGTTGCGATTGGGTTTGCAAAGATGTTCTCGAAAGGATTTCTTAGCGTATAACTTCCGTCCGGTTCATAAATAGTAGCTGTTGGAGGCATAACCAGCAATGAAGTAATTAAACCTGAAGGTGCTACTTTCGATGTCGTTTCAGCAAGCGTAAGGTTTACACCAAATCTTGATTTTGAAGTTAGTTTTGAAGTTAAATTTACACGTCCGCTTAATCTTTCGAAACCGGTATTTTTGATGATTCCTTCCTGATTAAAATAATTTCCGGAGACTGCATATTTGGTTTGGTTGTTTCCGCCGGAAATGCTCAACTGATGATTTTGTGTAATCCCTTTCTGGAAAGCTTCTGCCTGCCAGTCGACACCTTTGCCTAATTGTGCAATTTGTGCAGCACTTAAATATTGGTTAGTTCCTAAAGCCGGATTGGCATCAAATAAAGCAGCATTCCTAAGATTAGCATAACCGGTAGCATCCAAAACATCTATTTTTTCGCGAACTTCCTGCTGCCCTAAAGTAAAATCGTAATTGACAGTTAGCAGATTAGAAGAACCTTTTTTGGTTGTAATGATCACAACTCCATTCGCACCGCGGGAACCATAAATTGCTGTTGATGAAGCATCTTTAAGCACTGTAATCGATTCAATATCTGCTGGATTTATAGACGATAGCGGGTTGGTAGGTGTACCGCTCAAAACCCCTGATGTTACATCCGAATTGTAAATTGGGAATCCGTCAATTACATACAGAGGCTCATTTCCTCCCTGAATAGAACTTCCTCCACGAATACGAATACTCAGTCCGGCTCCCGGCTGTCCTGAAGTCTGCGTTACATTTACACCCGCTACAGAACCCTGCAAAGCGCTTTCTAGTGTGCGTTGTGTACTTTTTAAAGCAGTTGAAGAAACCGTTTCAGCGGCACCTGTATAATCTTTTTTGGTAGTCGATCCGTACCCGATAATTACAAGTTCGTCCAATTCTTTGATGTCTTCTTTTAATGATATCTGAACAAAGGCGTTGGTTGCAATGTGTTCCTGTGTTACATAGCCAATATAGCTGATAACAAGAGTATAAGGAAATATCTGACCAGTCTGAAAATAAAATTTTCCATCTAAATCGGTGATGGCGTTGTGTGTTGTTCCTTTTATTTGAACATTAACTCCCGGAATGGGTTGATTGGTAACCTGATCGATTACGGTTCCGTTTAGGGTTGAGTTGATTAAAGGCTGTGAATTTTGGGCTTTAATTCCGACTGAAATCTGTAAGAGGAATAGCAAAGTGCATATGTTTAATTTTTTTTTCATTTCTTTGTAATGGTTTTAAGTAATAAACAAGGAGCTCTGAAAGTTGATTTTTCAACTCTCTAATTGTTCCTTTTATTTAGCGATAAATGTTCTTTAAGCCTCGCCATTTCTGTTGCCGCAGAAATGGCTTTTTTTATTATTTACAGCAACGGTGGTACATTTTTTTTATTTTTTGTTAATAGTTGAACTTTCTTTGTTAATAGATATAGTTTCAGTGCTCTATTGGTTACAATTAGCTTGTATCAAATAGATTTTGAAATTTTCAATAAGAATATTTATTTGGTATTTTTTATAAAGATTCGTTTTTAAGTATCGATTGATTTTATAGTAATAACCGATTAAAATCGAATAAAATTGCCGTGAGTATTAGCAACAGAAACACATATAACAATAAGTGTTATAGTTATATTTTTTAAGAAGAAAATAAAAAATTGTGTTTTCGGTTGTTTTCAAAATCTAGTTTGTTTGGTTTTAAATATG
>NZ_WSTB01000012.1 GCF_009789235.1 Flavobacterium hydrocarbonoxydans
GAACTTTGAACTTTGAACTTTGAACTTTGAACTTTGAACTTTGAACTTTGAACTTTGAACTTTGAACTTTGAACTTTGAACTTTGAACTTTGAACTTTGAACTTTGAACTTTGAACTTTGAACTTTGAACTTTGGACTTTGGACTTTGAAATTCCCCTTAATGTCCTATAACAGTCTTATCATCTCCAGAAATTACTATTTTTTCTTTGATGAAACGTTTTCCAATATTCAAAACAATAAATGCAATGATAGTGGTAGCGGTCATAATAACCACCATTGGCACAACCGAATCATGCACAAAAATTCCAACCGCAAACGAAGCCAAAGCTCCCAATCCAAGCTGAATTGCACCCATCAAAGCCGATGCGCTTCCTGCATTTTTAGCAAATGGCGCCATTGTTAGCCCGGCAGTATTAGGATTCGAAATCCCTAAACAGGCCAAGAATAAAAATAACATGGCAATAGTTTCATACAATCCTAAAAGATTATTTAAAGCCAGAATCAGAAAAATTAAACTAATTACAGATTGCGAAATCAAAGCGCCGAAAATCATCTGTTCGCTTGAAAATTTCTTCAATAAAACAGAATTTAATTGACTCGACCCAATAAAACTCACCGACATAAAAGCAAAAATCCATCCGTAGGTCTTAGCATCCACGTGATAAATATCCATAAAAATGATAGGTGAGGCCGCAACGTAAGTAAATAGACCCGAAAAAGCGATAGAACCGGTAAAAGCATACGTAAAAAACTGTGGTTCTTTAAGTACTTTTAAAAAGTTAGCAATGATTGGTTTAGGTTTTAATGAAATGGAGGTATCTGGTTTGTAGCTATTTGGTAATCCGATTTGTGATGCAGCCAGAATAGCTATTCCCATAAACATTAATATAAGGAATACCGTATGCCAACCGTAATCTTCGGTAACATAACCACCAATCGTTGGCGCTAACATCGGCGAAAGCCCTAAAACAAGCATTAATAATGAAAATACTTTTGGAATATCCTTTACAGGAAATAAATCACGAACCATCGCTACCGAAGCCACTGTAGCGGCACAACTTCCAACAGCCTGAACAAAACGCAACGCAATAAACGTATCGATATCGGCTACATAAACACAACCTAAAGAAGCTAAAATATAGACTAACAAACCAATAAATAAAGGTTTTTTTCGTCCAAAACGATCCAATAAAGGCCCGTAAAGCAATTGTCCGGCTGAAATTCCGATGAAATAACTTGATAAACTCATAGAAACTTTAGCAACTGTAGTGTTTAAATCCTTTGCAATACCTGAAAAACCAGGTAAATACATGTCGATTGAAAAGGGCCCAAGGGCAGTTAAAGAACCTAGAATAAGTATAAGTGTAACGTATCTTTTTGTTGTCATTATCTCAGAAATTGCTTTTAATTCCGGCAAAGGTAAATATTTACTGGGGTTTATAAACAAGTATTTCCATTTATACGAAAAGTGGTTATTATATAATTTTTTTAGAAGGTTATGAAAATGATGAGCACTACTAACTAACTACCTTTGGAACAATAATATTCCATTGAAAAAAGATATTATTGAAGTTTCAAAATGTTTGAAACGAATAACAACCTAACAATATAAATTATGAAAAAGTACATTTTATTTTTAACGCTAGTTTTTAGCAGCGTATCATTTGCACAAACCATTACCACCAAAATCGAAGACGTAAGTATCAGTCAGTTTGAGCTACTAAAAAAAGTGAATGAATTTTATCCGGACATCACACTAAACAAACAAGTTACCAATTTTTATGCTGATGATAAGATAATCGACTCGCAGCAGGAATTTGATTTAAGAGGTACTAATTTTTCAAAATACAGATTAGGAATTGAGCCAGACAACAAAAAAGTTGTTTTTGAATATACTACAAAAGACGGTATAGTAGTTTATGGAGATATTACATATTTTAATGGTAATGTTTTGAGAACAACATTTAATAAAAACACAAACGAAATTGAAGTTTCACTTAATGGTAAAGCTGTTTATCTTAAAAAAGGATAAAACATTTAACTATTAATATTTTAAAAGCACCCATTATGCGGTGCTTTTTTATTTTATATTTGGTTCCGTTTTAAACTCTCATTTAATCATGAAAAAATTCCTGTTCATTTTATTGATTTTCGTTTCGTTTTCATCATTTTCACAAACAAATCCGTTTACCGGAACCTGGAGCAATGAAAATTGTAAATCCTGCAGCAAAAAATATATTTTGATTATGAATATAGCGCAGTCATTTGGAAAAGTTTATGGTTCTGCCGAAGTTATAAATTCTGATCCTAAACTAAGCACCGGATCATTAGAAATTACCGGATATATTAAAGAAGACAAAGCTTACATTAAATTAAAATCTGAAAATGAAATCTCATCCAATGCAATTCTGATAGTAAACGAAGACCAACTACAATTTGATAAAAGAAACGGATCAGATTTAATTCCGAAAGAAGTGATTCTGGAGAAGCTTTATGAATGATATGATTCTTTGTGTACTGAATGAAGCTTGAATAACGTACTATTTGAGTTTTTTTTAGCTATTACAAATTGAACTATAATTTATAGTATGGTTTGCAGTATGTCCAAGAAGATGTTAACAACTTTATTAACAGCATTTTTAACCCCTATTTTGCAGAAATCTAAAGGTATAAAAAAAATACGGACATAAAAAAACCCCGTTTTATTGGGGTTCATTTATTGTTTTTTATTTCAGTTATTTTATTTCATTCAATAATTTTCCATCTACATAATATTGAATAACTCTCGTTTTATCTTTTAACTTATATAAGGTTCGAACAACAGAACCCGCAAAAAGTCGAATATCTCCAGATACGAAAGTTCCATCTTTTAATTTATAAAAGTAATCTAAGGAAGTATTTGATTTACTAATTGACACTTTGTAAGCATCACAATCTTTTGGCGTTTCATAAAGAAAATCAGTAGTTAATATTTCCTGAACTTTTAAATTATTGACAATATTATTTGTCACCTGCCTACTGACAAGTATGTCAGGATAGAACTGATTCACTTTTTTAATAAAATCATATTGGTCAAAAGAAACAACTTCTGTTTTTTCTATATATAATTTCATGTCAGCATCTTGACAATAAACAGCAGACGAACACATTATAATAAGTAATAAAGTAATTTTTTTCATGCGGTTTTGTTTGTGAGTTTATAATTACTAAAGATTTCCAAATATAGTGCCAATAATTTTAATTTCACTTTGTCAATTGCTATAAAAGAATAAATAATTATAATAAAAAAAATACTACTTTAGTCAAAAAACTAAACAACCGCAAAAGATGAAAACAAAATTACTTGCATTAATTTTATTGTTAATCGGATTTAATTCACATTCACAAGAAAAGAAACTAGAAAAGGGTGTCTGCAAAATTGAACACAAATGTTACACTACGTATCAATATGATGACTTTGATGATATCTGGACTTATAGCGTTGGCTTTTACGAAACCATGCTAGCAAAAAATGGATTAACATACATAATAACAAAATATGTTGAAAACAAAACAGATAAAAAGCTTATTCTATTGAGTTTCATAGGAAATATGGAAGGATGCAGATCTAAAAATTCTTATGTTCATATACAGTTTAAAAATGGTGAGAAATTAAAAATTGATGGTTACGATACAGAAATAAAATGCGGAACCACGGTTTTAACGGTTGATATAACTGAACAAATAAGCCTACTTGAAAAAGAACCAATTGACAAAATAAGAATTAGTATTGATGGAAATGATGACTTTGTAGTTACAGAAAAAGGACAAACTAAGTTTTTCAATAATTTAAAATGTATCGATGCTTTAGACCTACGTAAGTAAAAAAACAAGCCTTTGTAAATTAATACAAAGGCTTGTCTATTATATAATCATTACAGTATTGTCTAGAAATATAATTACCCGTTTTTCGATTATAAATATTAATGTAGTGATAATCAAACCCGACATTTTTACACCAATTATGTAGATAAAATATTGATTTGCAAAACTCAATCTTTATAGGTCTTATACTTTTATCTTTATTAAAGATTGTACAGCTGTATGGCGTTGGAGTAGTATTAGCCATAAATATTACTGATTTGCAACTCTATTCCATAAAGAAGGTTCTTAATCTTAAAACCTCCGTTTACACAAACAAACGTCGAAATATCAAATTCTCCTTTTTTAATAATACTCGTACCGGCTTCAATATAATTCACATAAGACCAAAATTCATTAGTTCTTATATCTGTAAATATAAAAACGCTAAGACCATACGGATAAGGATTAACAGTGGTCATTTTTACATAAAAATCTCCAAACTGAACAATACTACCGTTATTCTGAACAGGAAAAGACGTAACCAAATCATAGCCGTTTCTAATGTAATTTGGGTTTTCTCCTTGAAATTCTAAAGTATCAATATGAGTTCCATTTTTATAGGTATCGTAAAACGCCGTGTAAAATTTATTATCCGATTGAATTGTTCCCAACTTAATCAAAGAATAAACTCTTGTATCATAAGCGTAACCAGAACCTTGTGAAAATCTACCATCTAATCTAAATTGCGGTAATTTATATTCTTTCAAATATCTTAACGGCTTCTTTTGAAAGTCATTAAAATTTGAAACTTCTACACCTGACGCAGTAGTTGCAAATGGAATTCTAAGAAACATTTCTGTGAAAGCTGTTGCAAAATAATTTTCGGGAATAACATTTAAATCTACATTCCCTAAATCATTAATTACAGAAAGCATAGGCAGACTATCATAATCAACAAAAGAAACACCATTAACACGTTTATTGTCCTTAAAAACCGCTACTATAAAAAACGGTGTTTGAATGTTATTGACCGCATAACCATATTCATCGTAATACGGAAGCTCCTTTACTTTTACAGAGTATGTATCATCAATGTATTGTATATAATCCATATTTTTTAATTAAATAAAGGAGCTTTTTTCAAGTCCGAGGTTGATAAATATTTTTTTAAATCTGCTTTTAAATCACGTCTAGTAATAACATAATAACAGCCAATTACTAACGGAACAGTTGAAGCCTGTTTTACTTTAAGTAACTCGTTAATTGTTTCTTTTTCATTTTCAAAATTCGAAAAAGGTTCAGTTATCCAAGTGTACCAAGGCGCATCTTTTGTTTGCTTATTTGTTCCTAACCATACAGCTAAAGACTCTGCTATGTTGTGAACTTCTTTACGAGGTGTAATTTTGTTCAATTCAATTTCTTTAGTCATTGGATTCGAAACCGCAATTTTCAAATCTTTTTCTGCATCTTCCAAAGCTTTTTCCTCAGCATCTTGTGTGAATTTAGCATACCATTTTTTAAATAATGGATAACACACAATGATACCAACAACCAAAAGCCAGTATTTTTGCAAAAAATCAAAGAGCCAAACTGTGTTGGCTTGGCTCTTCGTTCTGTTTACTATCTCTCTTTGAGCCATAATTATTTTTTCTTGAATAATTTATAAGCTAAAAAACCTGCCAAAGCAACTAATACAACATTTGAAATAGTCTTATTGCTTGCGTAAAAAAGTTTGATTTTATCTAACATCTTGTTTAAATTTTTGAATTAATAATTTTTATCTTTTTGAGCGTTTGTTTAGACTGTAACGCTGTAAACAGTATAAAAAAAAAGTAGTACAGGAATAATCAAATAATTGAATTTGAATCTCTTTTGAGCCGTTACAGTAATACCTGAAAGGTTGTAATCTCCCATAATGTCAATAGCATCCTGAATGTCGGAATCGTAAATTAAATTATGATTAGGAGCACATTCGTGTTTGATGATTGCTCTCGCAATAATTAAGTAAAACTTAGCATCAACAATTTTGATAGTTTGGTCAGGATCTAAACCGACAGCCTTAGAAATAACGTCAATGTACTTTTGAGTATCATTTTCAGATGGAGGTGCATATTCAGTTATCAACTTTCTTACTGTATTTTTGCCCTTGTCAATGTCATTTGTCAAATCCCTGAGCATTGCACGAATACCAAATTTTACATCTGTAAATTGTTCAAACTCTTTATCTGTGTTTTGCTTATTTGGAATTTTACCCTGCCAAGCAATATTTGTCAAACGTAAGTTGCCCGGATTGTTGTTGCGAATTCCTCTCGTTAAATCTTTTCGACCTAAAAAACTACTCATTTTCTTGTGCAATTTGTGGATTAGCAGATGTTTGAGGTTCATCTTTTCCAAAATCAAGTTTACTTAATTCGTCAGATACAACCTGAATACCTTTTAAAATTGCAGTTACAACCGCACCATATTTTACGATAATACCAATTATCGAAACAATTCCTTTTAAATTTTTCATGCCTTATTTTGTTTTAATTGTTTTCTTTTTTCTAAATACTCTTTAAGTAAATCAACACCTTCATGTAAAATCAGAGGAAGGAATTTTAATAGTACCTTAAACATTAGTTCGAACGAATAAATGTCCCTGCATAACCTCCGTTTTTCGCACGTGGATTAATTACAAAAGCCATACTGTCAATTACAACCTTACCACCGTTTTTTTGCATTGTTCCCCAATGAAATGATTGAACGCCTGTTTTAGTGTTTGTAAAAGTGCATGCTACAGAGCCAAACCAACCTTTATCAGATAGATTTGATTTAGTTGTTGTTACACACTTAATTGCTATCAATTCTCCTTTTGACAATCTCCAACCCGTTGTTAAATGTTGTTCAACACCTTTATTAGGACCCGAAACAGGGGTATAGGTTGTGTTTTTAGCACCTGAATGCTTAACTTTTTGTTGATTGTTATTGTTATTATTCTGATTATTAGAATTATAACTCTTTTTATTTTGTGCCATTATTTTATAATGTGTTTAATTATTAATATGATTTCAGCCAATTTTTTTACTATGATTACTGCCGAATCTATCAGAAATACTATAAGATAGATTCGATAGTAATTTTTCGGCTTGTTATCTCTTTCTAGCAACTCTCTTACCTGAATTGTTGCGATCACGTCTTATAAACCAAATCAATGCAATAAGACCAGCGACCGCCCCAATAACAATTTTCCAATTTCTTTCAAACCATACTTTTATAGTTGAACTTACAACAGTAGCACCAACCTGACCACTACCTTTAACAACGCCTGCACTCAAACCATCATTGACACCATTTACAACAGCTTCACCAAAAATATTAGCACCCGCACCTGCGACAGCACCAACAGTTTTAGCAGTACTTTGATTTAAAGCCTGAGTTTGCGCATTCCAATAATCAGCTTCTGCCTGTTTTCCTTGCGCTTCTGCTTCTTTAGCAAGTTTTTTTGCTTCGACAGCATCAGTTACTTTTCCAATTACTGTTTGAGCAATTCCACCAACGCCTGGCACAAAACCAACGGCAGTAGTCGCAACTTTTACCAAGTTTTTAAACGAGACATTTTTCTTAATGGATTGACCAATTTTTTTAAAGAATCCCATATTTTACACAGTTTTTAAACATCTTACGACGAAGTTAATAATCGAGCCTTGCGACTTGTTGATCTCAATACCAACAACAGCCACTAAAGGCAAGGTTAATCTATCCGTTAAACCTTGAAGCACTTTTCCGTCTGCAAGAACTGCTTGAATTGGGTCAATATCACGGCTTAAAGTTTGCAGTTCAAAAGGAAGATATTTAACTACCTGACCATTTGAATACTGATAAGACAAATCACTAACTGACTCGTCAACAGTCATAACCGCCAAATCAAACCCCTGAACATCAATTTTTTTATTGAATTCCTCAGAAGCAACAGATTTTTGTTCAAAGAAGAATAAATTGTTTGTTTGCTGTGGCTCTTCAATTCCGTGTAAATCGTAGCGTTTACCTGCAATTAAATCTTCAAGAGTAATTTTAATACTCTCTTTATCTGCAAGATAAATTGAACCTTCGTCTGCCAATTCACATAATGCAATCAAAGCATTATCTTCATCGGATTGTGTATTTTCAGTTCCGTAGGTACTTGCTAAAATGAAATCTTTAAGCAAAACTTTATTTGCTAAAATGACATTCGAACCATTTCCACGTTCAATGTAAATACTAATTTTTTCAGTAGTTAAACCTGATAAAGGCAAATCACTTGAAAGAATCAAAGCACCGATTGCTTTTGTTACTTGTAATTCTGGCGATTTTGTAACGCCTGTAATAGTTGCAATTTTCATTTGTTATTAATTTTAATTGTTTAATTTCTTTCACAAAGGTTATTGCAACTATTATTTGACGTTTTCCAATTCTTTCTATTCCTTTCTATTTTTTTCTAATTTTTACCATTTTAAGAAAGAATTTTGTACTCAATTAAATCTGAAATCATTAAATATTTTCTTTTTAGCGCAAGGCTATCTAAAATAGTTTGATACTCTTTTCTTGCAGTTGGATAACTAACTTCAAGAAGGTGCATTAATTGAGTTTTTGTGACTTTTTGGCTTGTATTCTGTGTTTTCATGGCTTATAAAAATAAAAGTTGATGTTCGTGAAATAATTCAGAATCAAAATCATTTACTAATTTTTCCTTTGTTCTAAATTCATGCAGATAGAAATGTAATTTGTTTTGAAACCAAACTAAAAGTTGATTTTCAGTAATCATGTCCATATCTTGAAGTAAAAGATTTAGAGCAACGATATAGGATATATCCTGATTGTTAGCGTAATATTCTCTAAATAGAGATTTTGCAAGACGTTTTTTAATGGTCGTTGAAGAAAGAACAACTTTCTTTAAGCGTTTAATTATAGGATTGAATTTTGTAATTTGTGATTGTAAAAAATCAAAATCAAACAGAGTAATAAGTTTCTCTTTATTAATTTGACTTTTACCAGTATTCTCACGAAGTTCAAAAAAACCTTTATTTGCAATTTTCAATAACTCATAAAGATTTGCTTTATCAAAAATACCCCAAGTCATTGTCTGACTGACATTTATGTCTGTTTTGGAATATTCGTTTAAACCTCTGAAAAACGCAGAGTTTAACTGATATTCAAAACGCCAAACATTGTCATTTTTCAAACCATTATTCGCATAATATTCATTTATATACGGTTTTTCAGTTAACTGCAATGACAGCGTTTTGTTGTAACATCTTATTATTTTATCGGATGTTCTTTTGCCAATTTGGAAGCCGTTAAGTATGGATTTTCCTTTGTAGGTTTCAAAATAGCTTTGTAAATTTTTCGGACGCCCCGAAATAAGGTAGTTACCTGCAACAACATTACTATATAAATTACGGTAAGAATTGTTGATATCAGACTTATCAAGGCATATATCGAGTCTATTAACTGACTTAAATAAATAGTTCGTTTCATCGCAAAAAGCGTTTATGATACCTCTTAAGGCATCGTTAGACAATGTGTAAAATAGGTTGTTTTCAATTTGAAGCTGTGCAAATTGTTCGTTCATGATAACAGAACGAGGTTTTGCGGTATAAATACCAATTTTTAAATCTTCATAATATAAGTCTGCTCTTAATTCAAATATTTTAGTTCCGTATTCGTAAGGTTTCAAACGAAATTTTGAATGTTCGGGAAATTCTCCAAACGGCTGACCCTCGAGATTAATAATTAAGTAGTCAATATTTATAAGAGTAGGTTTTAAATTGTTGTTTTTAAATTTAGTCTGGGCTTGATGCCTTTCTTTATATGAAATCATAGTTTTTTAGTAGGTTTGAGTGAGTTAGTTGCCGTTATACCCTACGGCAACTATTAAAAAATCGAAAGGGGAGTAGCAAAAAATTAATTTTCTAAATTTTGCCACAGCGAATAATGATTTTTGGGTAAATCGTTTATTGTAAATTCCTTTTTCGAAACAGCTTCAGTTATTTTCTTTTCGATTTCAAAAAATTTGTTTTTATAATTTGAAATTTGAGAATTAAAAAAAACATTTATCTGCTGACCAATTTTTGTGATCTCTCTAATAGTAAAATCATGCTGATGTTTTAGACCAAGCAAATCGACAGTTTCTACAGGATTTTTTGAATACTCGTTTAAATCATGATTTAAACCAGCTAATTCCAAGAGTAAATTTTCTCGTTTTTGGATTAAAAGTATAATTGTAGACATATATTAAGGTGTTAAAAGATTATGTTTAAGAAGTTTTGAAATAAGTGTTTTCTGAGAATTGCAATAAAAAATAAATTCGTGAACACAAAAAGATTGAGTTACTATAAAGCAATCCGTACAAACTCGAATTGTAATTCCTATATTTGAACCACGGATTCTTAGAAATAATGTTTTAAACTTTAAATGAGAGGTTTTGCAAAATGGACGCATTTTTTTCAAAAATGTTTTTGCATTGAAATTTGTGTGACGCATCTTGTTTAATTCTACAAGTAATAGAGTGTAATTCTCTAAAGAAGATCGTTTTAAGGCCATGTGGTAATTGTTAATTAGTTATACCACAAATGAACTATAATTTATATTATGTAAAATAGCATTTTTCAACATACTCTTGTATTATTCAATTTAAAACAACAATTTCTAAGCTTATAAGTTTTAGCATTGTTAATGCTTATACTGTAATGATAGAATTAGTTATTAATAATTCAAAATTCATAAGCTTTCTAGTTTAAATTTTCTATTTCTTTAAAATATTTACATTTGTAGTTAAGGTTTTCATTGTAAGAGTTTATTTTATTATTTTTACATTCGATACCTTAAAAAATATCAAAAAACGTATGAATACTATTGCTGAGCATATTGCAGATTTTTTAAAAGAATACCCGCCATTTAATAACTTATCATTTCATGAGTTGTCAGATATTGCTACAAATATTCGTGTTTTAAATTTAGAAAAACATAGTGTTTTATTTCAAATTAATGACGTTTTACATGATAGTTTTTATGTTGTTGCCAATGGGACAATCAATCTTACTACTATTGCAGATGCTGAGGAAACGATATTGAATAAATGTCATGAAGGCGATATTTTTGGTTTAAGACCTTTTTTTGCTAAGAATAATTATATGATGACGGCAAAAGCACGTGAAGAAAGTATTGTTTATGCCATTCCGATTGCTGTTTTCAGACCTTTCGTAGCTAACAATTCGGATGTGTTAAATTTTTTACTGGAAAGTTTTGCTGTTAATTCAAGACACACTAAAGATACTGTTAATCAAGGAAGTAAATTGATTTCGGATACAGGATATTATAATGACCAACAGACTGAAATGCAATATATTCAGACTTTAACGTATAATAACTCTCCTCTAACGACTGATCAAAACAGCATTGTCAAAGACGTAGCCATTTTAATGACCGAAGCTATGGTCGATAATGTGGTGGTGTGCGAAAAGAACAATCCGATTGGTATTGTCACAGAAGCAGATTTAGCTTCAAAAATCGCAACAGGACGTTATCCGATAACCGAAACTATTGATAAAATAATGTCATCGCCGGTGGTTACTGTTATTGAAAATGTATCATTAGCAGAAGCTCAGTTGTTGATGCTGAAGCATAATGTTACCCATTTATGCGTAACTAAAGACGGTACAAGCAAATCTGTTGTAAAAGGAATTATCTCTGAACATGATTTAATTGTGGCACAAGCGAGTAATCCTGGTGTATTAATCAAAGAGATTAAACGCTCACAGCTTCCAAAAGATTTAAAACAAATTAGAGATCGCTTATCCGACCTGATTCAAAATTCGATTCAAAAAAACATTCCGATTTCACATATCAGTAATATTGTGAGCGAAATTAATTTAGCAATCATAAAACGTGCGGTAGAGTTGTCCATTTTAGATTTAGGCTCTCCTCCTGCCCGTTTTGCTTGGTTAAGTATTGGTAGTCAGGGTCGAAAAGAACAACTTTTACTCACAGATCAGGATAGTATTTTAATTTTCGAAGATGTAACTTCAGAAAAATACAGAGATGTAAAAGACTATTTTTTAAGACTTGCAAAAAGAACAACTTCAATCCTTGAAAAAGTAGGTTATGATTATTGCCCAAATGGCCACATGGCAAGTAATATGCTTTGGTGTAAATCATTGACTGACTGGACAAAACAATACAATAGCTGGATGAATACTCCAGGTGAAAACAGCAATGATTTGAGCAGTATCTTTTTTGATTATGAAATCGCATTTGGAGAACCTAAAATCGAAGAAGCAATAGAAGGTGTGATATTCAAAAACGCCACTAACAATACTTTGTTTTTTGACTTTTTAGGAAATGATGCCTTGAAAAAGAATTCGCCTTTGAGTTTCTTTAAGAAATTTATTATTGAAGAAGAAGGTCCTCACAAAGGTAAATTTGATATCAAAACACGAGCTTTAATGCCTTTGATAGATTCTGCCCGATTATTAATTTTAAGTTCAAACATTAAAGGTATCAAAAATACCTATTTGAGATTCAAGCAATTAGCAATTACAGATTCTAAAAATGCAGAAATTTATTTAAGCTGTGCAGAAGCATTCTTAACCTTGTCAAAATTTAGAACACTGGAAGGATTAAAAAATGATGATTCAGGAGAATTTATCAATATAAGAGATTTAACAAAAACAGACCGGGAGAAGCTGAAAAATGCACTAACTCCAATGAAGGATCTTGAAGAATTGATAAAGAGTAAATTTCAACTTACCCAATTTTCATAAGTATGTTAGACTGGTTAAAAAACATAAATAAGGAACATCCCGATTTTTGGAAAAACTATTTGACCAAATTCGAAACGAAACCAAACAGATTTGTTGTGATTTCAACGGAAACTTCGGGTTTAAATCCTGAAAAAGACGTTATTTTATCGCTAGGCGCATTTGGAGTTGTGGATAACAATATTGTTATTAAAGATAGTTTCGAAGCAGTATTGCTGCAATATAAATTTTTGCATGATAATAATCTTTCAAACGAATTTATAGTAGAAAGCAAAATGCTAAAACTGCTTGAAGAGGACGCGTTACAAGGTTTGATAGATTTTATTGGAAATGCCGTATTAGTTGGGCATCACATTAATTTTGATATCGAAATGATCAATGCCGGACTGGAACGATTAGATTGCGGAAGATTAAAAAATGAAGCCCTTGATGTTGATATGATGTATCGAAAATTAAAAGACATCAACGACAAACAATTTTCATTAGACGATTTATCCGAAATTTATAAAATCCCAAAAAGCGACCGAAATTCCCCGTCTGAAGATGCTTATAGAATCGCTCTATTGTTTTTAAAATTAAAATCAAGATTAGGAATCAAATAAAAATACTGAATAATAAAAAAGCTCCAATTTTCATTGGAGCTTTTTTTGTTGAAAAAATAATAACTATTATTTTCCTTTTCTTCTCTTGCGTTCTGCTTTAATCATAGACAATTCGCGGCTTGTTTGCCCGGCTACAGAAGTATTTTCTTCAGCACGGCGAATCAAGTATGGCATCACGTCTTTTACAGGTCCAAATGGCAAATATTTAGCCACATTGTATCCGTTTTCAGCCAGGTTATAACTAATATTATCACTCATCCCGTATAATTGTCCAAACCAAAGTCTTGGGTCATTTTTTGCAATTCCTTTTGCCTGCATCATCTCCATCAATTTGTAAGAGCTCAATTCGTTGTGAGTTCCTGCAAAAATGGCCATAGTATCCAAATGTTCTAACATATAATGTACAGCAGCATCGTAATTTTCGTCGGTAGCTTCTTTAGAAACACAAATTGGCGAAACATAATTTTTCTCTTCAGCTCTTTTGTGCTCTTTTTCCATGTAAGCACCACGAACCAATTTCATTCCAATAAAGAATCCTTCATTTTTAGCTACTTCATGGAGTTTTTTCAAATAATCCAGACGATCCCAACGGTACATTTGTAATGTATTGAAAACAATCGCTTTCTCTTTATTATATTTTCGCATCATGTCAGTAACCAAATCATCAGCAGCATCCTGCATCCAGCTTTCTTCACCATCAATTAATAAGGCAACATCTTTTTTGTGTGCTTCATTACAAACATGATCAAAACGGGCCACTACTCTATCCCATTCTGCTTGTTCTGCTGGAGTTAACGTTTGTTTTTCTCCTAATTTTTCATACAATTCGAAGCGACCAAAACCTGTTGGTTTAAAAACTGCGAATGGAATTGCCAAACGCTCTTTAGCAAATTCTATCGTTTTTAATGTCATTTCTAAAGCAGCATCAAACTGCTCTTCTTCTTCTTTTCCTTCAACTGAATAGTCTAAAACAGATGAAACACCTTTAGTAAACATTTTGTCAACTACTGTAATACAATCATCTTCATTTACACCACCACAAAAATGGTCAAAAACAGTTGCGCGTATCAATCCTTCTACCGGAAGATTGGCTTTTATAGCAAAATTGGTAACGGCAGTTCCTATCCTTACTAAGGGTTGACTGTCAATCATTTTAAAAAGAAAATAAGCTCTATCAAGTTCTGTATCGCTTTTTAACGAAAATGCAACTTGGGTGTTGTCGAATATTTTTTCCATTAAGGTCAGTTTTTTGTGCAAATATAGGCAGAGTTTTGAATATTATTTACTAAATGATGTCATATTTTTTAATATCACTAATAAGATTGCTGTTAAAGTTAAATTATTAAGAAAGATTTTATCATTTATAAATTTTCACTTTGAAACTTATCTAGAATGATTCGTTTTTAAACAAATTTGAATGCAAATTTGAATATTATATAGTTAAAAATGCCTTATTTTGCGGTTTCAATTAACCAATGAATTATGCAATCTATTCAAGCCAATAATTATTTCGTTCATTTCAACCAAAATGCCTACGAAGCTTTAAATACACATTTAAAAGAAAATAAATATTCTAATTTGTTTATTATTGTTGATAATCAGACAAATGAACATTGTTTACCAAAGCTGTTACCTATTATTGAAACCGATTTAAATATTGAAATTATCGAGTTTGAAGCTGGCGAAGCCAATAAAAACATCGAAACCTGTATCGAAATTTGGAATGTTTTGACTGATTTGGGTGCCGATAGAAAATCGCTCGTTATCAATCTGGGAGGTGGTGTTGTGACGGATTTGGGTGCATTTGTGGCTTCAACTTTCAAACGAGGTGTTAATTTTATCAATATCCCAACTACTTTATTATCTATGGTAGATGCTTCTGTAGGAGGAAAAACGGGTGTTGATTTAGGAAATCTTAAAAACCAGATTGGTGTTTTTAATGTTCCTCAAATGGTTTTGATTGATACTCAATATTTAGAAACTCTTTCTCAGGCAGAAATGCGTTCTGGATTGGCAGAAATGCTAAAACATGGTTTGATTTATGATGCGCCTTATTGGAAACAGTTTTTAGATTTAAAATCAATTGATTACGCTGATTTTGATGAATTAATTTATCGTTCGGTTGAAATCAAAAACGAAATTGTAATTCAGGATCCAACAGAGAAAAATATCCGTAAAGCTTTGAATTTTGGACATACTCTAGGTCATGCTATCGAAAGTTATTTTTTAGAAAGCGAAACAAAAACAACTTTGTTACATGGTGAAGCGATTGCCATCGGAATGATTTTGGAAAGCTACATTTCATTACATAAAAATTTAATTTCTGAAGCAGAATATGCTGAAATCAAAACCGCAATTAAGGCTATTTATGAAGAGGTACAAATAGAAGAAAGCGACATAGAACCGATCATGGAATTGCTTATTCACGACAAAAAAAATGAGTTCGGAACCATTCAATTTGCGTTAATCGAAGGAATTGGGAAAATTAAAATTAACCAATTGGTTGAAAATAAATTGATTCTAAGCGCGTTTGAGGATTATAAATCTTAAACTTTTTTTAATAAAAAGCTTTGCTTTAGGTATAGATTATTTTTTACATTTGCCACGATGAAAACAAACAATAAACAAAGACATTTTAGTTCTTATAGAAATCGTCTCAACAGTTCTTTATTAAGGATGTTGAACCGTTTTTATAATAGTAAAAGTCCGTTTTGTTTTGATACTTTTCAATTTTCGAAGGCAGAACATGAAAAGTTACCTATTGTATTTGCCAATATTAGGGTTTGAATTTAAGATTTAGTATCGTTTTCTAAATTTAAAATCATTTTCTAAAATATTGACAAATAAATGAATACAAAATATTCTGACTTAATAAATCAAACATACTATTTTCCGCAAGAGGAATTTAAATTAAATAAAGACAACCTTCTTTTTCATAATATCGATTTAATGAAACTGGTTGAGCAATATGGTACACCATTAAAATTCACCTATTTGCCACAGATTTCTGAAAACATAAACAAGGCAAAAGCCTGGTTCAGAAAATCGATGGAAAAGAACAAATACGAAGCAAAATATTACTATTGTTATTGTACAAAAAGTTCTCATTTTGAATACATAATGAATGAAGCTTTCAAAAATAATATTCACGTAGAAACTTCTTCGGCTTTTGATATTAATATTGTTGAGAATTTATTAGAAAACGGTAAAATCAACAAAAGCACTTATGTAATTTGTAATGGTTTCAAAAGAGATGAATACATTAGCAATATTGCAAGATTAATCAATAACGGACATAAAAACACGATTCCGATTATTGATAATTATGAAGAATTAGATTTGCTTCAGGCAGAAATTAAAGGAAAATTCAAAATTGGAATCCGTATTGCTGCTGAGGAAGAGCCTAAATTTGAGTTTTATACCTCAAGATTAGGAATTGGATACAAGAATATTGTGTCATTTTATAAAAAACAAATCCAGGAAAATGATAAATTAGAGCTAAAAATGCTTCACTTTTTCATTAATACCGGTATCAACGATACAGCGTATTACTGGAACGAATTGGTAAAATGTATTAAAGTATATATTGCGCTTAAAAAGGAATGCCCTACTCTGGATGGTTTGAACATTGGTGGTGGTTTCCCGATTAAAAACTCTCTTGCTTTTGAGTACGATTACCAATATATGATTGATGAAATTATCAATCAGATTAAAATTGCATGTGATGAGGCGGAAGTAGATGTTCCTAATATCTTTACAGAATTTGGATCTTTTACAGTAGGTGAAAGCGGTGGCGCAATCTACCAGATTTTGTATCAAAAACAACAAAATGACAGAGAAAAATGGAATATGATCGACTCGTCTTTCATTACCACTTTGCCAGATACCTGGGCAATAAACAAACGTTTTATCATGCTGGCAGTAAACCGTTGGAATGATACTTACGAGCGGGTTTTATTAGGAGGATTGACTTGTGATAGTGACGATTATTACAACTCAGAACAAAATATGAATGCTATTTATCTGCCTAAATACAACAAAGAAAAACCATTGTATATTGGTTTCTTTAATACCGGAGCTTATCAGGAAACAATTGGAGGATATGGTGGTTTGCACCACTGCTTGATTCCGCAGCCAAAACACATTTTGATAGATCGTGATGAAAACGGAATTTTAGGAACTGAAGTTTTTTCAGAACAACAAACTTCTGACGATGTATTGAAGATTTTAGGATATACAAAAAAAGTATAAAAAAAAACGGGCACATTAAAAATTACTATTTATAAAATTCTTAATTTGCAGTAACATCTAAAAGGTTAAAACTTTTAATTCAAAAAAAAAAAAAAAAATGAAAGGACCAATCAGTCAGTTTATTGAAAAGCATTATTTACACTTTAATTCTGCTTCTTTAGTTGACGCTGCCAAAGCGTATGAACAACAATTAGCAAATGGTGCTAAAATGATGGTAAGTATGGCTGGAGCAATGAGTACAGCTGAAATTGGAAAGATTTTTGCCGAAATTATTCGTCAGGATAAAGTTCAGATTATTTCGTGTACAGGAGCTAATCTTGAAGAAGATATTATGAACTTAGTTGCTCACTCCCACTACGAAAGAGTGCCTAACTATCGTGATTTGACACCAGAAGACGAATGGGCGTTGCTTGAAAGAGGACTAAATCGTGTAACTGACACTTGTATTCCTGAGCATGAAGCGTTTCGTCGTTTGCAAAAACATATTTATAAGATCTGGAAAGATGCCGATGATAATGGAGAGCGTTATTTTCCGCATGAATTCATGTATAAAATGTTGTTATCAGGCGTTTTAGAAGAATATTACGAAATTGACTTAAAAGACAGCTGGATGTATGCTGCTGCTGAGAAAAATTTACCTATTATTGTACCAGGATGGGAAGATAGCACCATGGGTAATATTTTTGCTTCTTATGTAATAAAAGGAGATTTGAAAGCATCAACCATGAAATCAGGAATTGAGTATATGACTTTCCTTGCCGACTGGTATCCTAAAAATAGCACAAACGGAATTGGATTCTTTCAAATTGGTGGTGGTATTGCTGGAGATTTCCCGATTTGCGTAGTGCCAATGCTGTATCAGGATATGGAGATGCATGATATTCCATTTTGGAGTTATTTCTGCCAGATTTCGGATTCAACAACCAGTTATGGTTCGTATTCCGGTGCAGTTCCTAACGAAAAAATCACTTGGGGTAAATTAGATATTAAAACTCCAAAATTTATTATTGAGTCGGATGCTACCATTGTTGCTCCGTTAATTTTTGCCTATTTATTAGATTTATAGAATATTTATGAAAAGAGTTATAGTTGACTACGCTAAACTTACCAACGAAATTTTAAACCTTTTGGTAGAAAAATTTCCTGATGGTTATGATGATTCGGATGTTATCCGTTTTAGAAATGCTAAAAACGAATTGATCGAAGCTGTTGAAGTACGTACTGAAGACACTATTTATTTAGTAAAAATTAGTACTAAACTTGCTGACAGAATCGAAAATTACGATGAAGATGATGATATCGATCTTGATGTTGACACAATCGAACCAGTAAAAGGTCTTGATCTTGAAGATGATAGTGACGACGATGACGATGATGATAATCTTGACAAGCCAGATGTTGATGGTGGAGATGACGAAGACGATGAAGATAAAGAAGACATAGCTGATGAAGATGATGATGAAGACGATGAAGATTAATTTTTCTCATTCAAAATAAACTAAAGGAACTCGACATGGGTTCCTTTTTTTATTATTTTACACATTAGATTTTCTCAGTTAATCATGTCTATTTTAATCTAAATTTATTATTTTTATTATTTGAAAGAAATTACTTATTTAACATACTAGCCACATGACATCAGAAATATTACATGCCAAACTAAAAGAAAATTTCGGTTTCGAGAAATTTAGACCCAATCAGGAAACCATAATCAATACCATTCTTTCCGGACAGGATACATTGGCCATTATGCCAACTGGTGGAGGAAAATCTATTTGTTTTCAATTACCCGCATTGGTTTTACCAGGAATTACCATTGTCATTTCACCATTGATTGCCTTGATGAAGGATCAGGTTGACAGTTTGAAAACTAATGGAATATCAGCCTGTTATATCAACAGTAGTCAGTCCAGTCAAGAACAGCAATATTATATTGATAATTTAAAATCGAATAATTTTAAGTTAGTTTATATTGCTCCTGAAAGTTTGTCGTATTTAGATGTTGCATTCAATGAATTGACAATCAGCCTGATAGCAATTGATGAAGCGCATTGTATTTCTTCCTGGGGACATGATTTTCGTCCGGCTTATACCAATTTAGGATATTTAAAAAGCCGCTTCCCTTCTACTCCGGTCCTGGCGCTAACCGCAACGGCAGATAAAGCAACACGAACAGATATTATCAAACAATTAAATCTTAAAAACCCTAAAACTTTTGTAGCTTCTTTTGATAGAGCCAATTTAAGCTTAGAAGTTCGTCCAGCTTTAGATCGTGTAAAACAAATTATTGATTTTGTCGAAAAAAAGCCAAACGAATCCGGAATCATTTATTGTTTGAGTAGAAAAACTACAGAAGAACTGGCCGATAAATTACAGAAAAAAGGTATTAAAGCAAAAGCATATCATGCAGGCTTAGAGAATAAACTGCGTGCAAAAACACAGGATGAATTTATAAACGATGATTGTCAGGTGGTTTGCGCCACTATTGCTTTCGGAATGGGAATTGATAAATCGAATGTTCGTTGGGTGATTCATTATAATTTACCAAAAAATATCGAAGGGTATTATCAGGAAATTGGTCGTGCTGGTCGTGATGGTTTGGCTGCCGAAACGGTTTTGTTCGAAAGTTACGCTGATGTGATTCAGTTACAGAAATTTGCTTCTGAAGGTTTGAACGCTGATGTACAGTTAGCAAAACTGGAACGTATGAAGCAATATGCAGATGCGTTGAGTTGTAGAAGAAAAATCCTTCTCTCCTATTTTGGAGAATTGGTTACAGAGAATTGTGGTAATTGCGACATTTGTAATAATCCTCCCGTTTTTTTCGACGGAACAATTTTAGCACAAAAAGCACTCTCAGCCATTACCCGTTTACAGGAATATGAGCCTTTGGCAGTAATTGTAGATTTTTTGCGTGGCTCGAAAAACGCGTATATCTACGAGAAAAATTATCAAACGCTAAAAACGTACGGAATTGGAGCTGACATATCCTGGTACGATTGGAATCAGTATTTAATTCAATTGATTAATTTAGGATATTGCGAAATTGCCTTTCATCAGCACAATAGAATTTTATTGACTCCTTTTGCAAAAAAAGTTTTGTTTGAAGGTGAAAAAGTAAAATTAACAACAGTCGTTAAAAAAGTAATTGATAAAAACGAAATTAAGGAAGAAAAAACCAAAGTCGCTAAAAATTCACTTTTTGAAATACTCAGAAAATTACGTTACGAAATTGCCAAGGATGAAGAAGTTCCGGCTTATGTAATTTTTAGTGATGCTGCTTTAAGACAAATGGAAACGATTCGACCAATGAGTGAAGAAGAATTTCTTACCATTGATGGTGTTGGAAAAGCAAAGCTCGAAAAATATGGTCAGGAATTTATAGATGCAATTACGTATTATGAAAAAGTAAAAAATACAAAAGCAAAAGCTAAAAAAGAAGGCAACACCTATAAGACAACTTTAGAATTATTTAAAAATGGAATTTCCTTAGAAGAAATTGCGGAACAACGAAATCTAGGTTATTCAACCATAATTTCGCATTTGGCAAAATTATATGTAGATGGCAATGATATCGATTTAAGTCCGTTTGTTTCTGAAAATGAAGTCACACAATTGCACAAAGCACAAATAGAACTGGAGTATCCTACAGCTTTAAAGCCTTATTTTGATTATTTTGAAGAAAAATTATCATACGATAAAATCAGGTTAGGCCTTGCTATTGTTGAAAGGAATAAATAATGGAAAGATAAAACCATATAAGTTAAATAAGTAAAAACTAAAATTCCTTATATAACTTATATGGTTTAAAAAAAATTATAAATATCTTTCCTGAAAAACTTTCTGGTGGTGTTTCTGATGTCCAATAATCACAAACCCTAAAGCTCTTACAGATATTTGAATGTTAGAAGCTGTACCAATTCTTTTTAGTTGTTCATCTGATAAACTTTTGAAAAATAATAAATTAGAATGTCTCAATGCCGACAATTCTGTTAATAAATCCTGAATACTTCGCCCATTTGAGTTAGTACTGTTAGCATAATCATCTTCTTCAAAACTTGGTAAAGCAGTTTTGTCATTTCTTGAAAAACGCAATGCGCGATACACAAAAATACGTTCGCAATCTATAAGATGCTGAATAATATCTTTGATTGTCCATTTGCCTTCAGCATAGCGATAATCAAATTTATCCATCGGAATATTTTGAACAAATTTTATAAAATCATGCAAACTGATTTCTAATTCTTCGATCAGATTATTGTCTCCGGCTTCACGAATGTAATTTGCAAAGCCACCTGAATATTCATTTTCTGATAAATCTTTTGAATACATTTTGTCTGTTTTTTATTGTTTTATGCTGAATTTCTACTTGCGTTTGTATTTCCGAAAAGTGATCGGGTTACGATTTTTTCATACACTTTAATAAGCTCTTCGTTGTTGCTGCTTTCTCTGTTTAATTCATTAATTCTCAACAAAGCATATTGCTGTATTGTCAACAATGGCAGCACAATACGTTCTCTTACCTGAATTGATGCTATACCATCAGGGTAGTTTTCCATAAGTGTTTTATGATCTGCAATTTTCAACAATAAACGTTTTGTTTCTAAAAATTCATCATAAATAATTTGCCAAAATTCACCAAACTCTGGATCTTTTCTCATATAAGAAGTCAATGGGAAAAATGATTTTGCCAATGACATCATGCTGTTTTCAAGAAGTGTTTTGAAGAATAATGAATTGTGATATAAGTTAGAAACTTTATCCCATTGATTAGTATCTTCAAAATGTTTCAATGCTGAGCCTACTCCGAAAAATCCTGGTACATTTTGTTTTAATTGACTCCAGGACCCCACAAACGGAATCGCACGCAAGTCAGCAAAATCCAATTGATCAGATTTACTCCTTTTTGACGGACGGCTTCCAATATTTGTTTTAGAGTAATATTTCAGTGTACTCATTTTTTCTAAATACGGAATAAACTTCGGGTGATTCTTGAAACTCAGGTATTTATTATACCCTAAATCAGCAAGTTGATTCAAAATTACTTTTTCGTCAGCTGTCAATTCGTTTTGTCCTTTACTGAAAACCTGATTGGTAACTCCGGCACTCAAAAGATTTTCGATATTATAACGACAAGAATCTAAAGTTCCAAAATTCGAACTAATTGTTTGTCCTTGTACGGTAATCTGAATTTCATTATTCTCAATTTTTGGCCCTAACGAAGCGTAGAATTTATGTGTTTTACCACCACCACGCGCCGGAGGCCCGCCACGACCATCAAAGAAAATTACATTTACACCATATTTTCTGGACATTTCTGTCAATGATTCTTTAGCTTGATAAATACTCCAGTTCGCCATCAAATAACCACCATCTTTTGTTCCATCAGAGAAACCTAACATAATGGTTTGCTTGTTTCCTCTGGCAACTAAGTGAGCAGCATATTCCGGATTTGTATATAATTGCTTCATGACTTCATGAGCATTCTGCAAGTCATCTACCGATTCGAAAAGCGGAATAATATCAACCGTTGGGTTTTCCCAATTGTTCAAACGAATCATAGCGAAAGTTTCCATTACATTTAATGCACTTTCGTTATTACTGATAATGTATCGATTGGCTCCAAATTCTCCATTGTTTTCCTGAATTGTTTTGATGGCTTGTACAGATTCTAAAGTTGACTTTGTAATTTCATCGTTGAAGTCTGCAGGATTTAAATCTCCTTTCACTTTAGATAAAACAACTAATTTTTCCTCTTCCGATAAATCAAAATAATTTTCCGGGAAAATTTTAGAACCTGAATTCAAATAATGATTCACAATATCTTTAAAAACAACATTATGAATTTTACTATTCTGACGAATATCCAGAGTTGCAAAATGAAAACCAAATAAATTGATTTTTACTAACAAAGCTTCTAGTTCATCTAAATACAAAGACTGATGTTTGTCGATTATGATGCTTCTAATTTTATTTAATTGCGTCAATAATTCTTCCAGAGTAATAAAAATTTCACCTTTAGAATAAAAAACAGAACGATAAAGTTTATGTTCAAGTTCAGACACTAAAGTATCTACACCTGAGAAAGTTAACTTACGTTTTAGGTTTCTCATTTCAATATAATAACACTTCAAAATAGAAGTACGCAAACGTTCGGCTACTTTCAGAGTAATTTCTGTAGTTACAAATGGATTTCCGTCACGGTCACCACCTGGCCAAAATCCAAGTTTGATTAATTGGTTTTGAATGGCCTGCCCCTGAAGTATATTTTTTTGCAAATAATGAACAATCTCTCCAGAAGTAGCATAAAATACATTTTCAAGATACCAAATCAAACTTACCGCTTCATCATACGGATTAGGTTTTTCATTTTGGATAAAAGGAGTTTTTCCTAATTGTGCCAGTAATTGTTTGATTTTAAGCAAATCATTTAAGCGAATAGCAGCGGTCAAATCGTTGATAATTCCTAAAACCGGCCCAGGGTAAAATTGTGTTGGATGTGCCGTAAGTACAGTTCTTACATTGAAATTTTCAAGAAATTCAATTAACTCGTCTCCTTTTTCTTTAGCATCAGACTTCTCTTTTATGTCACGAAGAGACCCACGTCCTTCCATGTTGTTTACGGCAGGAAAAGCAGCATCTTCAATAGCATCAAACAACACAATCTGACGTTCTATGTACTGAATAAATCGGAACATTAAGTCGATTTTTTCGGTCTCAGAAGCGTTATTTAAAAATTTACTTGAGAAAAAATCAAAAATTTCCTTTGGTGTTTCCTGTTTTTTAAACCCTGTTTCGCAAGTTTCAGTAAACAAGGGAAGTAAAACACCTGTATTATCAATAGAATCAAAAGGCAATGTTATAAATACACTATTATAAATGTGGTATTTAGAGAGAACATCTTGATTAAAACGCTCTATTTTAGGCAAAGTGTACATAATTTTTTAAGTAGTTGGTTGGTTAATTAGTCATAAAAAAACCCCAAGAATAAACTTGAGGTATATTTTTTATATAGCATTCAAGAATATTTGTTACATATTTTTAAAAATAGTATGCATCAAACGCTTCTTATCGTTAATACTCTCTTCTAATGAGATCATCGTTTCGGTTCTGTAAACTCCTTCGATGTCATCAATCATAAAAATAACTTCTTTTGCATGCTTAGTATCTTTTGCTCTGATTTTGCAAAAAATATTGAATTTTCCTGTAGTAACAGACGCAACGGTTACGAATGGAATTTGATTAATTCGCTCTAATACAAATTTAGTTTGAGATGTATTATTAAGGAATACCCCTACATAAGCAATAAATGAATACCCTAATTTATCGTAATCCAAGGCCAGTGAAGAACCCATTATTATTCCGGCGTCTTCCATTTTTTTTACTCTAACATGTACTGTTCCAGCAGAAATCAACAATTTTTTGGCAATGTCAGTAAACGGTACTCTCGTATTGTCTATTAACATATCTAAAATCTGGTGATCTACTTCATCTAAACGAAATTTACTCATAATTCTTTAATTAATATTACTAATTGCTATTACAAAGTATAAAAATATATATAAAAAACAACAAATTCACATAAAAATTAACTTTTTATCAAACCGTTAACAAATTTAATATTTTTATCTAAATAAAAATCTGCTTTTTGATCCATTTTCGGAAAATTGGTAAAATCATCTGAATAAGTTGCTCCTTTAGCATCATATTCGTAATGACCGTAATAATTTTCTAATTCGCCTACTTCTACGATGTAAGCATTAAAATGAATCTCATTTTCAATCAATTCTTCTTTGTATTGTGCGACAAAATTCGTAATAATTTCGATACCATCATAATTTATTTTGATATTTTTATACATAAAATCATAAAAAACCACTTTATTTTGTGAAATATTCAAATAATCGTTAATTCTATTATCAACTAAAACGTTTTCGGAAAGCAATTTGAACGCCGAAATAAGTGAGAAAAATATTAATTTTCTGGTTACTTCACGCTGATAATCGTTTGGGAAATGCCCAGCTTCAAACAAAATAGTAGGTGCTCCTAAAAACTGGAAAGTATCTCCCATGCAATTAAAATTGAACGCATCGCTAAATCGGCCAATTTGACCCGAAATATACTCTTTAAGTACATCATTGATGCCTGCGATTAAGTTAATTGCCTTTAAACGTGATTCATTCACCTCTCTTTCTTCGTTGTAAGCAGGAGCTAAAAAGGATAAAGTTGCTGGATTTTTAGTATCACCTACTCCGTAAATGGTACGCTGATCGTGAAGGTTAAAACAGTAGTCAGGTTTAAATTCGGTAAATATTTGGCGTAAAAGTCGGCTCTCAGGCTGTGTTAAATCTTGTGCATCACGATTTAAATCTATCTTATTTGCATTTTCACGAGTATAAAGTTTAGCTCCATCGGGATTTAAAATCGGAATTGCATAAAAAGTAAAGGTTTTGAGCATTTTTTCGGCATACTCAGAACCGCTATTCAATACATTAATAAAATCAAACAATGCTTTGGTGGTTGTACTTTCATCGCCGTGCATTTGCGACCACATATAAATACGCGTTTCTCCTGTACCTATAACATAACTATATATTGGTTTGTCCAAAACAGATTTACCAATAATTTTTACCTGATTGTGGGTGTTTAATTTATCTAATAAAGGCTGAATGTGGTCTAAAGTAATATAACGGCCTTCTATAGATTGTTCTTTGTGTTGCTTAAATAATTCTTCTAAATTCATTGTTTCTTGATTAGTTTACAAAAGTAAACATCTTTGTTTTTACATTTGTAAACTGTAAAAAAGCGAGATAATTTAAAATTGTAAACAGAATTTTAAGGTTAACTACGCTATGAGAACGGTTTTTTATTGCTAAATGTTACGTTTGTTAATTTTAAATGCTAAATAACTGTATTTCAATCACTTAAATATCTTGGCATCTATGAATAAGTTAAGTTAAATACCGCTTAAAACACCTTTTTATTAATTAAAATTGGTTTCAATACTAATTTTAATTACATTTGTAAACAACCGGGTTTTTAAATATAATTTACAATGGTAAACATCGATGATTTTGTAAAAAGGCTTGAAATAATACTGGATTACTACGCATTAAATGCTTCTTCTTTCGCAGATAAAATTGGTGTGCAACGTTCCAGCATGTCTCACCTGCTCTCTGGCAGAAACAAGCCAAGTTTAGATTTTGTCCTAAAAATACTGGATGTTTTTCCGGATGTAGATCTCTATTGGATTTTAAATGGAAAAGGTAGCTTCCCAAAAAGTACCGATGAAACCGTAATTTCGAAAAACAGTACCATTTCAGAAACCAGAAATAAAATCGCTCCTGTTCCATCATTCGAAACAGATACTTCCGATTTATTTTCTACGATTACTAATCAAGTCGATAAAAATAATACACAACTAAAATCTTCCAATATTCCTTTAGAAGAAAATGAAATTGAGAAAATTGTCTTTTTTTATAAAAATGGAACTTTCAAGGTGTACAACCCTTAATTCTAAATTTTCGCGTATTTGAAAAATTTTGAAATTATTTTTGTTTTAAACGATTCTCAGGAAGGACTAAAAACAGCAAAATATTAAATCTGAAATCCATTTTCTGGAATTTTACCTAGCACCCCTTCATAAAACTGCCTGAAAATTTGTAAATCATTTTCGTAATTCCCGCTAGGAAAAAAAGCTTTACCTAATTTTACTGTTTTCTTTCCCCAATCAAAAGCCACCGGAATAATGGGCACATTTGCTTTAAGAGCAATATAATAAAAACCAGTTTTAAGTTCTTTTACTTTTTTTCGGGTTCCTTCCGGCGCAACAGCTAAACGAAAAACTTCTTTTCTTTCAAAAATAGCGGTTATAGAATCTACTTTATTCAATCCCCCTGAACGGTCCAGAGGTTCTCCGCCAACGTTTCTGAAGTAATAACCGAACGGAAACTTAAATAATTCTTTTTTACCAACCCAATTCATTTCTAAACCTGAAATTCCGCGGGTAAAAATTCCCAAATAAAAATCATGATTACTTGTATGCGGCATAACCATCATGACACATTTTTTTACTTCGGCATTTTCAATTCCTTCAATTTTCCAGCCCATCAGTTTAAAAAAGATAAACTTATACAACTCTTTCTTCATTATTTTTTTTTTCTTTATTACAAAATAAAAGATTTAAATACTAAATTTGATTAAAAGCATAAAAAATGATTCAAAAATTTTTCAGTTATATTATTCCAATAAAAATATTTAAAAAAAAATCTGCCCGAAGTAAGGTTATTGAAGTGACCTGGGCAAATGGCGAACTGGTTCTTGATTCAGAAAATACCAATTATTCATAC
Organism: Flavobacterium hydrocarbonoxydans; assembly: GCF_009789235.1. Taxonomy (GTDB): domain Bacteria; phylum Bacteroidota; class Bacteroidia; order Flavobacteriales; family Flavobacteriaceae; genus Flavobacterium; species Flavobacterium hydrocarbonoxydans. The sequence goes on from NZ_WSTB01000012.1 coordinate 27,820, forward strand.
GGAAGCTTACAACGTATATTAAGGTATGGCCTTCGAAATATTGGCTATCAAAATATACTTGATATGAATCATATCCTATTATTAGGAGTAGCTGGCGGAAGTGTTGTTAAGACATTGGTTGATGAAGTTGAATTTAAAGGAAAAATAACCGGTGTCGAAATAGATTCTGAAATGATTAAAGTGGCAAATCAGTTTTTTAATCTTAACAAAATCAATCAGTTAGAAGTTGTTATTGAGGATGCTTTTGAATTTGTTTTAAAAACAAAAGAACAATACGACCTGATTATCATTGATATTTTTGAGGATATTAAAATGCCTAATTTCCTCTTTGAAAGTTTTTTTAGCAATCGGGTTTGCTCTTTATTAAAAAATCAGGGCTTTATCCTTTTTAATACAATGATTTTAGATGAAGCTCATAATATAAGAAACCGAAAATACATTTCTGAAATTAATCCGGAAATGTTTACGACCAAAATGTTGCCTCGTATTGAAGCACATAATGAACTAATTATTATCGAAAAAGTCGCTTAAAACTTAAACCTATGAAACCTCTTGCCTCTATTTTAAAAGCCTTACCTGCAACAAAAGTGATTGATTCTAGTATTGATTATTCAAAATATGTAAGTTTTGATTTATCAGTCAACAATCAGGAATTAATGAATAGTAATCCTGAAAATGCTGCAGATTTTGAAAATTATATCAAAAAATATGTAGCAAAAAATAATGCTGAAGTCGCTTATGGTGGTTATATTGAAGGACGGGATTTATATAAAAGAAGTTCTATTTTTAAAAATAATTCGTTTCCGGAAAGAAATATCCACATCGGAATTGATTTTTGGATAAAAGAAGGAACTCCTGTTGTAGCTCCTCTGGACGGAAAAGTTCATAGTTTTAAAGACAATGTAGGTTTAGGGGATTATGGCCCTACAATTATTTTAGAACACGAAATAGAAAATGAAAAATTTTATACTTTATACGGACATTTATCGTTAGAAAGTATAGAAGTACTCAGTGTTGGTACTTTTTTTAAACAAGGAGAGGTCTTGGCGACAATAGGAAAATCTGAGGTCAACGGAGATTATGCTCCTCATCTGCATTTTCAGATTATAAAAAATATTGAAGATTATTGGGGAGATTATCCCGGAGTTTGCAATATCAATGATTTGAATTTTTACATCGAAAATTGTCCTGATCCCAATTTATTATTAAAAATTACTTAAATAGTTATGAAGAAAGCGGTATTGATTATAAGTTTGTCATTAGTTATGATGGTAGGGTGTAAATCTAAAACAGTTAGTAGAGATACTGATGATTTGAAATTAAAAAAGATTTCTGAATCTGAAGTAAATGCTAATCAGCAAACAAAAGCCTATGAATTAGGAAAGCGCGTTTTAGAAACTTGTAATACCTCAAAATTTAAACCTTTTAACGAAACCGAAGTTACCAAAACGGTTATGGACAACACAACCGAAGAACGTCTTACCAAGACCTGTACAAGGTTCAGACAATATTACGGTAGTTTTATAGATTTAAAATTAGATGGAGTTTACAAAAGTAAAGGAGAAATGATTTATAGATATCATGCTTTATACACCAAAAAAGTGGCAAACAAAGAACTTCGCGTATTTGTTAATGAAGATAATTTAGTATCTGCCATAAAATCAATGGATTGGGATGAAAAATTTGATGCTAAAATAAAGGAGTAAATTTTAATACAGAGAATAACGGATTTTCTCCCAAAGTTTGTCATTTTGCAAGAATTTTTTAAGTTCCTAAAGTTTAATTTTAAATCGAAATAAAAATCCTTATAATAATCTGTAGGTTAAAAATAATCAATAAACTATGAATTTAAAATTACCGTTTTTTTTACTCTTCTTACTATCCACTTTTGCTACAGCTCAGGAAACAATTAGTATCACGGGCTCTAAACCTTATCCTGCTACAGAAAATTTTTTATTTATGTGTGAAAGGTATGCACTGACAGGAGAAGCTTACATTCAGCTGGCAAAAACTGATAAAGGCGGAATTTTAAAATTAACCATTTCAACTAAAAATGATTCGATGAAAATTTCAGGTGGTGTTTACGTCTATCTTGCTGATGGTGATGTGATTGCTTGTGTTGACCGAAATCTCAATGAAACTACAGACGGCAAAACGACAACCTATTATACTTTCACTCCTTCCGAAATGAGCCGACTCAAAAAAACAAATATTCAGTCAATACGATTTAATGTTACGGGTGATTTAAGTAAATTCGGAAACCTTAATGGTAATTACACCGCTGTAAATAAAAAGAATTATTTCTCAACTACTTACGGTGAAACCATTAAAACTTTTGATACTGCAAAACAAATAAGTGTTTTATAAGATATTGTTTATAAAAAATAAATCTTACATTTAGCATCTAATTTTCTTATAAATGAACGCTAACGAAACCTTAATCACTAAATTCTACACCGCTTTTGCAAATGCTGATGCAAAAACCATGAGCGAATGTTACCATCCAAAAGTACATTTTATAGACCCTGCCTTTGGTTTGATAAAAGAAAATCAAGTTTCGGACATGTGGAAAATGCTCATTCTAAAAAGCAAGGGAAACATCAAAATAGAATTTTCAGATATAAAAGCTGATGAATTTACAGGTTCAGCCCGCTGGATAGCGACTTACAATTTTAGCAAAACAAATAGACAAGTTATCAATAAAATTTCGGCCGAATTTACTTTTCAGGATGGGTTGATTGTCAAACACATTGATAATTTTGATGTTTATAAATGGTCCAAACAAGCCTTTGGTCCTATGGGTTATTTATTAGGTTGGACCGGTTTTTTTCAGAAGAAAATTCAGCAGCAAGCCTTATTATCACTTAAAAAGTTTCAGCAAACCAAATAATTTTCATAAATTGAATATTCAAAATTCACTTTGGCAAAATTTCAAAATTTAGCCTGCCTCAATCTACTATAAAATCTTTCAAAAAAGATATTTTGCTTAACAGCCTTTACTATTGAGTGGTGTGTTTTAATCTAAACCAATTATGAAAGAAGCTTTACACAAAAAACTAAACCAATTACAGGCAACGGCAATTTGCGGAAACGATATTAGTTCTTCCTGTCTGTATGTTTCGGCCTTAACCATTTTATACGCAGGGCAATTTGCCTGGATTTCGTTATTGATTGTTGCGCTGGTTTTATTTTTATTCCGAAAAATTTATGGCGAAGTCGTAGGTGCAATTCCCTTAAATGGAGGTGCTTACAACGTTTTATTAAATACTTCCACCAAACGTCTGGCTTCTTTAGCCGCCACCCTAACCGTTTTATCTTATATGGCAACTGCCGTAATTTCAGCTTCCGAAGGCATGCATTATTTGCATAATATGTTCGAAAGTTTAAACATAATTGTGGCCACAATTGTAGTTTTGCTGCTTTTTACAGGATTAGCCATTTTAGGAATTGGCGAATCGGCTTTTGTGGCTGTTTTCATTTTTATTACACACTTAGTTACTTTAAGCTTATTAGTTTTAGCCTCCATTTGGTTTATTTTTAATAATGGTTTAGAAACTTTTCATATCAATTGGGAGTTACCAATAGCATCTGGAAACATCACGACTGCCCTATTTTTAGGTTTTTCTGCCGCAATGCTCGGTATTTCGGGTTTCGAAAGCTCTGCTAATTTTGTCGAAGAGCAGCAGCAAGGCGTATTCCCTAAAACGCTTCGCAATATGTGGGCGATCGTAAGTTTCTTCAATCCTGTCATTGCGCTTTTATTAATCAGTATTATTCCGCTTGCCGAAGTGGGAGAAAATAAAGAATCACTTCTCGCCTATTTAGGACAAACTACTGGCGGTTCCTGGCTTTCCTGGTTAATTTCTATCGACGCCGTTTTAGTGTTATGCGGAGCCGTACTAACCTCATTTGTAGGTGTTTCCGGATTATTAAACCGAATGACTTTAGATCGAATTTTACCCAATTATTTTCTAAAACAAAACAAAAGAGGTTCGCATTACCGCATCGTAATTAGTTTTTTAATCCTTTGTATTTCAGTACTTTTTGTGACCAAAGGTCATTTAGAATCGTTAGCTGGAGTTTACACATTTTCTTTTTTAGCCGTAATGGCCTTATTCGGAATTGGGAATTTATTACTAAAATTCAAAAGAAGAAAATTGCCAAGACCTGAACGCGCCCGAGGTTTCGTGGTTGTCGTTGCCGTTTCGGCAATCATAGCAGCCTTCGTCGGAAATATGGAACTGAATATCAATTCGTTTTACACTTTCCTAAAATACATGGTACCTTCCTTGATTTTCATCGGTATCATGCTCAACCGGGTTTTCCTGATTCGGGTTTTAATCGAAGCTTTAGAATATTTTTATCAGCCGCTACGAAAAGTGGTCATTCTTAGTAATCGGTACCTGCACAAAATGAGTCTCAAAATCAACTCGCAAGAATTTGTGTTTTTCACCAAAGGAGATGATATTGCGATACTAAACAAAGTTTTACAGTACGTTGAAGGTAACGAAACTACCAAAAAACTAAAAATTGTTAATGTAAAAAATGGCCCTGAGTCAAACGAAGCACTAATAAAAGATTTAGAAGTATTAGACCGTGCCTACGACCAAATCGATATCGAATATATTGAAATACAAGGTGTTTTCGGACCCGAATTAATCGATGAATTATCAAAAAAATGGAATATCCCCAAAAACTTTATGTTCATTGGCTCTCCCGGAAACAGATTTTCTTACCGCGTTTCAGATCTTGGGGGCGTGCGTTTGATTATGTAATTTTTTTAGGAGCAGAAAGATATAATTTCTTTAGAAAGAGTTGTCCCGCTTTCGCCTTTATCTCTCCTCCCGATAGCTATCGGGACTTCGAGGATATCGGCTCTATCGGGGCTAAATTAGAAAGTTTTGTAGTTTTTTAGAACGCTATCAAAAAGTCTTTTATTCATTAAAATTACCTTCATTTTTGTCATTCCGTAGGAATCTCTAAACTTGCAAAATCACTTATTAGCTGAGATTCCTACGGAATGACAAACAAATTATTAAAAATTGCTGTAAACAAAAAACCTGTCGGTCTAAATATTTAAAAAAAAAATCCTAAGAATTAAACCATCCAGCCACTAACTCATCCTCAAACGAATTAGCATTTTTATGAATAAATTCGTTGGTGTTTTTATTGTAAGTATAATCCAAAGCCCAGGTTTTATGGTTTTTAGCCAATTCCTTAATTCCTTCGCAAACAAAAGCAATTTCTGCATCAGTCGTTGTTGGGTGAATCGACATTCTGATCCATCCCGGCTTTTTGATCAAATCTCCAATCGTGATTTCATCCACCAGTTTATTCGAAGTTTCCTGATCTACGTGTAATAAAAAGTGTCCGTAAGTTCCCGCACAACTGCATCCGCCACGAGTCTGAATTCCAAATCGGTCGTTTAATATTTTTACACCTAAATTAAAATGCAAATCATCAATAAAAAACGAAACAACACCCAAACGGTTTTTGTGCTGACCCGCCAAAATCTTAATATTTTCTACAGATTCTAATTCATTAAAAACATAATCCACAATTTCGTGTTCACGTTGTAGAATGTTTTCAATCCCCATTTCTTCTTTCAGTTCAATGGCCAAAGCCGTTTTGATAACTTGCAGGAAACCAGGCGTTCCACCATCTTCTCTGTCTTCAATATTATCTACATATTTATGTTCACCCCAGGGATTTGTCCAGCTCACAGTTCCTCCACCAGGACAATCGGGAATCATATTGTTGTATAATTTTTTATTAAAAATCAAAACACCAGAAGTTCCAGGACCGCCTAAAAATTTGTGTGGCGAAAAGAAAATCGCGTCCAGATACGCTTCCTGATCTTCGGGGTGCATATCAATTTCGACATAAGGTCCAGAACAGGCAAAATCTACAAAACAAACACCATTATACTGATGCATCAATTTGGCAGCTTCGTGATAGGGTGTTTTAATACCCGTAACATTCGAACAAGAAGTAATCGAAGCTATTTTTATCGTTCTGTCGTTATACTTTTGAAGCAATAACTCTAAATTATCCAAACAAAAAAGTCCTTTTTCGCAAGACGGAATAATTTCAACATCCGCAATAGTCTCTAACCAAGACGTTTGATTGGAATGATGTTCCATGTGCGAAATAAAAACAATTGGTTTTTTCTCAGCAGGAACTGTAGTATGATTTTTAAGATTTTCAGGGATTTTCAAACCTAAAATTCTTTGAAATTTATTGATAACACCCGTCATTCCAGTACCATCAGTAATCAAAACATCATCCTGATTCGCATTTGTATGTCGCTTGATGATATTTCTGGCATGATGATAAGCCTTTGTCATGGCAGTACCTGACACGGTTGTTTCTGTATGAGTGTTAGCGACAAAAGGACCAAATTCGTTCAGAAGTTTCTCTTCTATAGGGCGATACAATCTTCCGCTGGCAGTCCAATCCGTATAAACGATTTGTTTTTTGCCATAAGGTGACAGGAATTCCTGGTTTACACCAACAATATGCTGCCTAAAATCCTGAAAGTAAGTTTCTAAACTGATGGTACTATTTTTGCTAATCATTACTGTAATTGTGTTTGATTGCAAATATATCGCTTTTTTACAGAATTGCGAATTTATCAAATATAAACTTCAAAATATAAATTACCTTTTAGTATCTTTAACTAAATGGTGATTTTATAAATAAATTATCATAATATTCTATCGGATTTATAGGCTATTAGAACTTAAAAAATAATTATATGAAAAATTTATCTGTGGCAACTTTTGGTGGTGGATGCTTTTGGTGTATAGAAGCTGTAATTCAGCGCTTAAAGGGTATCGAAAGCATAAAATCAGGATATTCAGGAGGTTTTATCAAAAATCCACCGTATCGTGAAGTTTGTACTGGCAGAACCGGACACGCCGAAGTCATACAAGTGACATTCGACCCTGCCATAATTTCATATCACGACCTGATTTTTATTTTTATGACCAGCCATGACCCGACAACGCTTAATCGTCAGGGTGCTGATGCCGGAACACAATATCGCTCTATTATTTTATATCATGATCCAGAGCAAAAAGCAATTGCAGAACAAGTTTTTGAAGAAGTTAAACCTGCATATCCAGACCCTATTGTTACCGAATTGACTCCTTTTGAAGTTTTTTACGAAGCAGAAGAAGATCATCAAAATTACTATAACAACAATCAGGGAGCGCGTTATTGCCAAATCGTTATCGACCCGAAAATACATAAATTGAAAAAAATGTATGCCGATAAATTGATAGACTAAAATTGCTTAGCCACAGATTAAAAGAATTTAAAGAATTATTTTAATTGTGAAAAAAAATAGCCACGAATTCACGAATTTTTATTTCTAGATTATATAAATTATAATTCGTGAATTCGTGGCGAAAAAAAAACTTTCATGAAAAATTTAAAAATAAATAATCGGTTTACTGCCGAATTACCCGCTGATACTGATGAAACTAATGAAGTTCGTCAGGTTAAAGATGCGTTGTTTTCATACGTAAATCCTACTAAACCGTCCAATCCTGAACTAATTCACGCTTCTGAAGAAGTCGCAAAATTGGTCGGAATTTCTGTTGATGAAATTCAGTCAGAATCCTTTTTGAATGTTTTTTCCGGGAAAGAAATTCTTGAAGGAACACGTCCGTATGCCATGTGTTATGCCGGACATCAATTCGGAAATTGGGCAGGACAATTGGGTGACGGTCGCGCGATTAATTTAACAGAAGTTGAACATAATAATGATTTTTTCACCTTACAATTAAAAGGAGCCGGAAAAACGCCTTATTCCAGAACCGCTGATGGTTTGGCAGTTTTGCGCTCGTCCATCAGAGAACATTTATGTGCCGAAGCGATGCATTATTTGGGCGTTCCCACTACCCGATCGCTTTCGCTAATGTTATCTGGCGATCAGGTATTACGTGACGTTTTGTACAACGGAAACCCCGCTTACGAAAAAGGGGCAATTGTAGCCCGTGTAGCGCCATCTTTCATCCGTTTTGGAAGTTTTGAAATGCTCACAGCCCGCAATGAACTCAAAAATCTAAAACAATTTGTTGAATTCAATATCAAATATTATTTCTCTGAAATCAAAGGAGAACCAAAAGAACAATATCTGCAATTTTTCCAAAAAGTAGCTGACACGACGCGTGAAATGATTTTGCATTGGCAGCGCGTAGGTTTTGTACACGGTGTAATGAACACCGATAATATGTCGATTCACGGCATTACGATTGATTACGGGCCTTACGGATGGCTGGAAAATTATGATCCAAACTGGACACCAAATACTACAGATAGTCAAAATCGTAGATACCGATTTGGAAATCAGCCCAAAATTGCACAATGGAATTTATACCAATTGGCTAATGCACTTTATCCTTTGGTAAATGAAGCTGCACCTTTAGAAAAAATATTAGAATCGTTTATAGATAAATTTGACAAAGATTATAAACTCATGATGTTAAATAAATTAGGTTTGTTTACTTCAACCAAATCTGATGGTTCTATTATTGCAGGTTTAGAAGCAATTTTGCAGTTATCTGAAACAGATATGACTATCTTTTTCAGAAATTTAAGTAAAATTAAAAAGTCGGATTCAGTTGAAAGTGCTTTAGAAATTATAAAAGATGCTTTTTATATTCCAGAAGAAATTACAGGTGAAATATTGGAAGCCTGGACGAAATGGTTTGCGATTTACATGGAAAGATTGAAAACTGAAGATCTTTCAGATGAAAGCCGTTCAACCAAAATGAATCTGGTAAATCCAAAATATGTCTTGCGAAATTATATGGCGCAATTGGCTATTGATGCTGCTGATAAAGGTGATTATTCGCTTGTAAATGAATTGTATTTACTTTTGCAAAAACCATACGACGAACAACCAGAATTTGAAAAATGGTTTGCCAAAAGACCTGATTGGGCGCGCTCAAAAGTTGGTTGCTCAATGCTTTCTTGTAGTTCTTAATTTTTTTTTAGCCACAGATTTAAATGATTCTCACAGATTTTTTAATCATTAAAATCTTTTAAATCTGTGGCTAAAATTATTTCGAGATAATATAATCTACAATCATCGAAGCGTGAACACGCGAATTTTCGATAAACCATTTGTGTGTGTGCATTCCTCCGCAAATTACTCCAGCCAGAAACAAACCTTCAACATTAGTTTCCATTGTATCCGGATTATAAGTTGGTGTTTTTAGCTCATCATCAGATAATTGAATTCCCATGTTTTCAAGAAAATTCAAATCTGGTTTATAGCCTGTAAGTGCTAAAACAAAATCATTTCCTATCGTAACTTTTCCGTTTGGCGTTTCAATTTCAACTTCATTTTCTCGAATTTCTGTAATATTCGATTCGAAATAGGCTTTTATACTTCCTTCGGCTATTCGGTTTTCTATATCGGGTTTTGCCCAATATTTTACACGTTTATTAATTTCGTTTTTACGAATTACCATCGTTACATTGGCACCTTTTCTCCAGCATTCCAGAGCCGCATCTACCGAAGAATTATTGGCTCCAACCACCAAAATATTTCGAAAAGCATATTCGTGCGCTTCTTTATAATAATGCCGAACTTTAGATAACTCCTCGCCTTTTACATTCATTTCGATCGGAATGTCATAAAAACCAGTCGCAATAATTACGTTTTTGGCTTCATACGAATTTTTATCCGTATCAATTTTAAAAAGAGCACTTGCTAATTTTTGAACTGCATTTACTCTTTCGAATAAATTGATATTAAAATTAAAATAGCGATGAATATTTCGATAATATTCCAAAGCTTCCTGACGGCCGGGTTTTGGTGCCAGACAATTAAACGGAATATTGCCAATTTCCAGCCTTTCTGCCGTTGAGAAAAAAGTCATGTACAGCGGGTAATTGAAAATACTATTGACAATCGCCCCTTTTTCAATAATTAAATACTTTAATTTTTTCTGCTGAGCCTCAATTGCACAGGCAAGTCCAATTGGTCCTCCACCCACAATTATCAAGTCGTATTGCTGCGTCATATTTTGTTTTATTTCCAATCTTTAAAAGGATTTTTGCTCAAATAAGCGTTATAATAGCGCTCGTCATTGGTTACTTCTTCGCCTAACCAATCAGGTTTATCAAAAGTTTCGGTTTCAGAATTCAACTCTATTTCAGCCATTACCAAACCTTCGTTTTCACCATAAAATTCATCTACTTCAAAAACATGATCGCCGGATTTAATTTCGAAACGTGTTTTTTCGATTTTACCTTTTTCGCATAATTTTAATAATTCCTGAGCCTCGTCAAGCGGAATTTCGTTTTCCCACTCAAAACGTGACATTCCACCCTGATGACCAATTCCTTTAATAGTAATAAAACCTCTCTCGCCTTTGATCCTGATACGAACAGTACGCTCAGGAAGCGAACTCAAATAGCCTTGTGCAATTTTGTTTTGGCGAAAAGCTTCGGTTTTAAACTGGTCTGATTTTACTAGAAATTTACGTTCAATCTCTATCATTTTATTCGAAATTAAATTATACTGCAAGTTACTCAATTATTCTAAGAGTAAAATTTAGATTTTTTCTTATTTAAAATTTAAAGCCTGTATTTAAAATAAAGCTTTTACTTACAATAAATATTAAAATAACTGATTGTTAATGTATTAGGTATTTTATTTTTTGCTAAATTTGATAGAACCTTAACATTTTAACTATGTCTAAAAAAGCACTTTATTTGTTAGGCATTGCAATAACGATTATTCTGGGGACTTTTTTGTATCAGAAATTTTGTTGCAATTGCTGCGAAAAAACACCTGCGATTGGTACTGAAAACACACCAATTGTAACGGTTACGGACATTAATCATGTCCCGTTTGTTCTTAATGGTTCCGGAATTGATTATCAAACCCATGATAATCTTAAGTTCCTGAAAAACAGTTCGGCTATTATTATGCCTGTTAGTGATTCCGTTTCTATAGGTATTGAAAACCTTAAAACGTTTTTAGCGGCAAATCCAAAGCAAAAAGTCACGATAACTGGTTATGCTACTTCTCACGAAACGAATACTACAAAATTTGAAAATCTTGGTTTAGCAAGGGCAAATGATGTAAAAACTTTTTTTGTTTCTAAAGGTTTACCTGAGAATCAATTTGCAACAAAAGGAGTGCTTATTGAAAAATGGCAAATGACTGCCGATACTTTGTTAGGTCCCGCTGAATATACTTTTGAAACAATTAACAACAGTACAGCGACAGATGAGTGGAGTTTATTGAAAGAAAAAATAAACAGTAGTCCATTAATTCTGAATTTCAGTACCAATAAAGCCAGCGAAAATTTATCAGCCGAAGAAAAGCAAAAAGTGGCTGATATTGCAAAATATAGTAATCATGTTACTGACGCTACGATTTTGGTTGTAGGACATACGGATAATGTAGGAAATCGCGATTCAAACATCATTCTGGGACAAAAACGTGCAGAGTTTACAAAAGATTATTTGTCCAAAAACGGTATTGACCCTTCGAGAATTACTACCGAATCAAAAGGTCCGGACGAACCAATTGGCGAGAATACAACCGAAGAAGGCAAGGCCAATAACAGAAGAACCGTCATAACAATCAAATAATTAATAAAATATACTATTATGAATATACCTTGTATCTTAATACCAGTGCTAGTGGGATTAATCTGTGGAATTTTAGGTTACTTACTAGGAAAAATGAACTCAAAAGGCGGAGATGATTCTCTTGCTGTCTCTTTGCAATCTGATTTGGATGCCTGTAGAGCAAATACTAAAAATTTGAATACAAAAATTGCATCTTTAGAAGCCGATTTAGCTGCAAAAGCAAATATTTCAGCTGCTGTTGCTCCTCAAGCGTTTGCAAAAGCAGCTCCGGTAATCTTATTTGACGGTGCATTGGCGGCAACCGTTTTAGGCAAAAAAATAAAAGAAAATGATTTGAAAATTGTGGAAGGAATTGGTCCAAAAATTGAGACTTTGTTTAATGATGCCGGTATCAAAACCTGGAAAGAGTTATCCGAAACAACGACTGAAAAGTTACAGGCAATTTTGGATGCTGCAGGAGAAAATTATGCAATTCATAACCCAAGCACCTGGGCCAAACAAGCCTCACTTGCTTATCAGGGAAAATGGCAGGAACTTAAAGACTGGCAGCAGGGCTTATTGGGTGGAAAAGAATAATTACAACTATTTAACCATAAAAACTGGCTTTATGCCAGTTTTTTTATGCTTTTTCGAGAAAAGTAGAATTCCAGTTTATAGAAGTATTATACCATAATTGTCCTTCTGAAACCTCAAGCGGACAATCGAAATTATTGGTATAAAGTGCTCCTGTTCCTAAACCTTGCGGCATTGGAGAATTTTGCAAATATGTCCATTGTGCGATGGCGTTGAGACCAATATTACTCTCTAATGCCGATGTGATCCACCAGCCAATATTGTGTTTTTCGGCCAACGTAATCCATTCCTGGGTACCTCTGAAACCGCCAACAAAACTTGGTTTCAGAATGATGTATTGTGGTTTGATTTCCTGCAGTAATTTTTCTTTTTCTTCGAATGAAAAAACACCAATCAATTCTTCGTCTAAGGCAATAGGAAAAGGTGTTACTTCGCACAACTGTTTCATGGCCTGAACATTTCCTTTTTTGAGAGGTTGTTCTATGCTATGCAATTGAAATTGATTTAATTGATGCAGCTTATCTAAAGCTTCGTTCAAAGCAAAAGCACCATTGGCATCTACCCGAATTTCGATTTGTTCTGGCGAAAAATGACTTCTAATAAAAGCTAATAATTCTAGCTCTTTCTGAAAATCAATAGCGCCAATCTTGAGTTTGATACAATTAAATCCTTGTGCAATTTTTTCTTCAATTTGCTCTTTCATAAAAGCGGCTTTTCCCATCCAAACTAAACCATTGATAACAATTGATTGAGTATGATTGGTAAAATCGGAAGGAAATAAAAGATATGGATTTTCGCTTTTAAGTGATTGAAAAGCCATTTCAACGCCAAATTGTATGGATGGGAATTCTAATAATGCTCCCCAAAGTTGAGTTTCGCCTAAATGAATATTTTCGCATGTCCATTTAAGTTTTTCTTCGTAATCGTCTCGATCATCGGCACTCAAACCTCTTAAAATACCGCACTCGCCTATTCCTTTTTTGCCGTTTTCTTCCAGAATGATAAACCAGGTTTCTTTTTCGGTCATAATGCCTCGCGACGTTCCGGAAGGACGCTTAAAGGCGAGCATGTATTTGTGGTAAGTTGCTTTCAATACTGTGTGGTTTTTAAAACCATATAAGTTATATAAGTTCATTTTACAAAATATGACTATCCGTTTCTTGTAGCAACCATTGAGAATGGCACACAGACAAAACTGATTTTAACGGATTAACGCTGATTATGTTTTACTAATAACTATGAAAAATCCGCAATTATCTGTTTAATCAGTGTCAATCTGTGGTCTATTTTTTATTTAGTCCGCTTAGCAGATTGTTATGCTACAAAATTGACTTAAATTTTCTTATATCACTTATATGGTGAAAAACTTTTTAATGATATAAATTTTCTACTTTTTCAAAATCCTGTGATGGTAAACCTGCTTTTTTGAAATTGGCAAAGTCTGCTTTTGTTTTTTCTTTCCAGCTCAGACTGTCTGTCACGTTTTGATTTTGGTATTTTTTATAAATGGGTTTTGCCGAACTGTAATCGTCACTTACCAAATATGCGTGCGCCAGATTTAGTTTTACCAATAATTCGGTGTCGTCCAGCTTTTCTCCTTCTTTTAAGAATTTGATTGCTTTTGCATATTGTTTGGTTAAAATATAAGCGTAACCAATCGAACTGTAATCTAAAGCCGTCGCTTTTCCGTCAATGATTATGGTGTTTAGTTTTGGAATTGCCTCATTGTATTTTTGCAATCTTATAAGCGTATTGGCTTGCGTACGTAAATCGTTGTAAACATTTTTAGAAATATTAGCATCGTTGTAACAGGCGTTTCCAAAGTCTTTATAGATTTTAGTTTTCTCGATGGCAAGCAATTTTTCATATTCGGAATAACGATATTGCTTCATGATTTTCTCTAAAATACAAACACAAAAGTCATCTGAATCGGCCATTTTTTGCGCCATATTCGAGGTTTTGCACAAACCTACAATTTCGGTTTTATTATCCTGATTCCAACCACGATTGAGTTTTGTATCCACCCACGGCACCACTTCGAGAACGATTTTCTGACTTAAAAGCCAATTTTTACTTTCGAAACCAAACCATATCGCTCCTTTTGCTTCTTTTAGACAGGCAGAACTCTCCAGTGACAATCGTTTTGCATCTTTACTAACCGGTTCTTTTTGAGCATAACAGGCTTTGTCTGTTTCTCCGTCATCCTGATATTTTTTGGCATTTTCACCCGATGTAAAAAGTGCATAAGTACACTCGTCGTCACCGGAAATCTTAGACATCAAAAAAACAGCTCCGGCAGAACCCTGACTGATTCCGGTGGGATCCGGTATCGCTTTTAGAACCGAAACCAGGCTGTTTGCCATTTGCTGATTTTTGTCCAGAAGTGTAATTCTATAGACTATTTCGGTTGTTCCAACGGGTAAATCTTCGGTTTTAATTGTTATTCTGTCACGGGCAGAAACTATAATTTCTTTTGTAGTAGCGCGTTCTTTGTCCCAATAACCGTCTTTTTGAGCAAAAGTATTTTGAAAGATTGCTATAAAAAGAAGTAGTATTATTTTTTTGAAATTCATTGATGAAGTTTGTTTATAAATAATTGTAAAGGTTTGGAGCAAAATTCGAGCCTATTTTTTTTGCCACAGATTAAAAGGATTATAATGATTTTTATTCTTCGCTATTCTTCTCAATAAATTTTGCAAAATACTTTCCATTTGTAAAAAGTGAATAACCAATTATTGCTTTTATAAAATAAAAAATTAACCAGCTTGGATCGCGATATTCTCGAAACAATGTTTTTTGCTTAAGAAAATCATATATTCTAGATATGAACATTGGTACACTTTCAATTAAGATTAGAGCTCCCATTATAATGATTACAATCGTTAAAACTTGGGCAGGTTTTATATTTAAATCTATTTTATCTTCATTAAAATTTTGATTTAATTTTAATTTCTGAATTATCCAATCTGTTTTGAAGAGAAATATTCTAATAATGATAAAGTAAATAACTATTGAACCCAATAATATTCCCCAAACTTGCAATAAGGCTATAATATTAATACTTCCCTCAACGAATGATAACGTGGTGAAAAACTGTGGAATTATAGAAATGGAACTAAAAAGAATCCATAGACCAATAATTTTGAGCAAAATTTTCCAGAAAGTGTTTATTAACATGTTTTGTTATTTAATTTTTTTGCCTCGTATTACTTTAATTTACTTTGTCGATTTACTGACAGAGATTTCTCCTCCGTCGAAATGACAAGATTGTGAGAATTTCACATTCTTATGAAACCAAGTGCCCTAGCCCCGATAGAAGTGGAAATCCTTTTGTGCCGGGGTTCGGCACAAAAGATTGCAACGGATAGCGGGATTAGCTCCTGATTACAATTCTATAGATTCTCCTATTTCTAGTAACATTAAATCTTTTCCTTTATCGAAAAATTTGCGGATAGCGTCTTCGTGATTGATTTCGATGTAACCGAAAGTATCGTAATGATAGCCCAGGATTTTATCGCAATCGATAAAATCTGAGGCAATGATAGCATCTTCGATATCCATGGTAAAATTGTTTCCGATTGGGAGAATGGCTAAGTCGAGTTTGGTGCGCATCGGGATTAGTTTCATATCCATTGTAAGGGCTGTGTCGCCTGCAATATAGATATTTTTGTGCTCGCTTTCGATAACAAAACCGCCTGGATTACCGCCGTTTGTTCCGTCTGGAAAAACGCTGGAGTGAATGGCTGTTACGTATTTTACTTTTCCGAAATCGAAATTCCAGCTTCCACCGTGATTCATTGGGTGCGCCTGATGTCCTAATTTCGCATAATAACTTGCAATTTCTGCATTTGAAACTATCGTAGCGTTTGTACGACTGGCAATGGCTTCGACATCTAAAATATGATCGCCGTGTGCATGCGTAAGCAAGATGTAGTCTGCTTTTAGCGTGTTTATATCCACAGATGAAGCTTGTGGATTTCCTGTGATAAAGGGGTCAACGATAATGTGTTTTCCGCCAACTTCGATTCCTAATGAAGCGTGACCGTAAAATGTGATTTTCATTTTTTAGTAATTTTAAGTTAAACGTAAATTTTATCTTCCGCCTAAAAACAGGTTTACGATGATGTCTGAAATTAATGAAATCATACACAATGTAAGCAATATAGAAAGCAAGAAAGTACTTAGTGCCAGTTTTTTTAATTCGGGATCTAATAGCTTAGGCTCTTGGTTTTTATAAACGGTAATTAAATGTTTAGTTAAAGGAATATAAGCCAATAAGAACAAATATTGATCGAAACGATAATCGCTTAAAACAGCAAAAACTACAACCAAAATCATGGCTGTGATAATTAGCGAAAAGTGATAAATTTTGGCTTTTGCTCCCCCAATTTGAACCACAATTGTGTTTTTTCCAGATTTTTTGTCGGATGCTTCGTCTCGCATATTGTTTAGATTTAAAACGCCAACGCTTAATAAACCAATTGCAATTGCAGGTAAAATAAGTAATGTCTCGATTTGTTTTGAGTACAAAAAGTTAACTCCCAAAGTACTTACCAAACCAAAAAATATAAAGACAAAAATATCTCCGAAACCTTTGTAACCATAGGCGGAATTCCCCACTGTATAACGTATTGCCGAAACAATGGCTGCGATTCCCAGCAATAAAAAAAAGATAGAATAGCCAAAATTGTTTTTTCCGAAAGCGAAATAAATCAATAAAATAGCGGACAATAAGGTCAAAGCAGCCGTGATAATGATTCCTTTTTTCATTTGTGGTGCTGTAATTACACCACTCTGAATGGCTCTTTTGGGACCGATTCTGTCTTCGTTATCGGTTCCTTTTACACCATCGCCATAATCGTTGGCAAAATTGGATAAAACTTGTAAACCGAGCGTAGTCAGCATAGCAAAACCAAAAACGGTCCAGCTAAAAACTTGTGTAGGCGTGTAAACATCAGCAGTTGGGTTGGTTAGTGCGTAAACACTCCCCACGATAATTCCAGAAACTGATAAAGGCAATGTGCGCAAACGTGCGGCTTCAATCCAATGTTTCATTTATTTAATTTTAGATTTTAGAGTGTAGATTTTAGATTTATGAGATTCAATAATCTAAAATCTGCAAACTAAAACAGTATTACATATTATTTTTTAGGCTAAAATTTAGATTGTGAGTTTCGAGTTTCAAAAAAATCTGAAATCTAAACTCTAAAATCTAAAATTATGGTAACCACTTATTCTCTCCAAAGTTTGGTTTTCTTTTTTCGAGGAAAGCATTTCTACCTTCTTTTGCTTCTTCGGTCATGTAGGCTAAACGGGTTGCTTCGCCGGCAAAGACTTGTTGTCCAACCATTCCGTCATCGGTTAGGTTCATCGCGAATTTTAGCATTTTAATAGATGTTGGTGATTTTTGTAGAATTTCCTGTGCCCACTCATAAGCAGTAGCTTCAAGTTCATCATGTGGAATTACGGCGTTTACCATTCCCATGTCCATCGCTTCCTGAGCAGAATAATTTCTTCCGAGAAAGAAAATTTCACGTGCTTTTTTCTGACCGACCATTTTTGCTAAATAGGCAGAACCGTAACCACCATCAAAACTAGTAACATCCGCATCTGTTTGTTTAAAAATAGCGTGTTCTTTACTTGCCAGAGTCATGTCGCAAACTACGTGCAAACTATGTCCGCCGCCTACAGCCCAACCCGGAACAACAGCAATGACTACTTTTGGCATAAAACGAATAAGACGCTGTACTTCGAGAAT
This sequence comes from Flavobacterium hydrocarbonoxydans, assembly GCF_009789235.1. Taxonomy (GTDB): domain Bacteria; phylum Bacteroidota; class Bacteroidia; order Flavobacteriales; family Flavobacteriaceae; genus Flavobacterium; species Flavobacterium hydrocarbonoxydans. The sequence continues at coordinate 45,773 of NZ_WSTB01000012.1, forward strand.
ATTCAGACGATGCTGACCATCTTCACCCACATATCCCTGATGTCCACGAGCATTTTGATCGCCACCGCTGCAAAAAGAATACACGCCATCTTTGGTTGATGGTCCTTCGGCAGAAAGTAACACTACTCCTATCGAAGTATCTTCTTGTGCGTCGTAAAAAGCCTGGTACAATTCTGAAGTTGTTTTAGGACGAAAAGCATTTCGAACATTTGGTCTGTTGAAAGCAATTCTGGCAACTCCGTTACATTTTTTATAGGTGATATCTTCAAATTCTCTGGCAGTAATCCAATCCATTTGTATTTATTATTTTAAAAATTTAATAGTGTAAAAATAAACCATTTTTTACATTTTCAGGTACACTTTGATGTCTAAGTAATCGTAAAAATCATGCTCTGATGAAATAAATATAACTTAGTATATAAATATAACATTATTTAACATTTTGATTCGAAAAAAATTATGTAATTTTACACCCTAGAAATCAAGTAGATACATTTTATTTTTCTTGCTTCTAGGATTGATTTTCTTTCACTGATTTATTAACCTAAAAAATGATTTTTTTGAGAAAATTTAAAAAACTTGTCGCTCATTTTTTAATGGTTTTTAATTACAAACCTTCAACTAATGAGCAAATGATGTTTTCGTTTGTTGAAACTTCAAAAAGGAGATAGTAACACCTAAGGTTAAACGCTAGAATTGTTGAAATTTTTAGTATCAAATTGATTACGAAAAGAGGAAAAAATACTAATACAACTTTCTAAAAGTTATTTTATAAACCAAATGGGTCTGCCGTGAAATTTAATTTTTGCTTTTAAAATAAATGCTTACCTCATTTAAAGACATACCGTTTAAAAAGTAATTTCTAAAATTTTTAAAGCTTTTACTTTTTAATAATTTCGAATAATTTTATTTCTGTTTTTTTTTAATTACAATTTTTTTTAAAACTGAATAAAAAGGGAAAGGCTAACCGTAATGGTTAGCCTTTCTTGTGTTTAAATAAATTCCAAATTCTAAAATCCAAATCCTAAATTCTAAAATCTAATTATTGAGAATGAAATTGGAATTTGGAATTTAAAACACTAATTATCCTGAATAAGGTAAATTCCGTCTTCTTTAATTTCGATAAGTTTGTCTTTATACAAAGCACCAATCGCTTTTTTGAAGGTTTTTTTACTCATCTTCAAAACGGTTTTGATGTCTTCCGGATGCGAATTGTCATTCAGGCGTAAAAAACCACGGTTGGCTCTTAATTCATCAAGAATTTTCTCAGCATTAGGCTCAATACTTTGATAACCCTGCACTTGAAGCGCAACATCTATTTTGTTGTCAGGACGAATGTTTTTGATATATCCACGCATCCTGTCACCGGTTCTAATGGCATCGTCATACACTTCATCTTTATATAACAAACCTTTGTGTTTCTCGTTGATGATCACATTAATACCTAATTCTGTAATGTGCGAAACGATTAAATCAACTTCTTCTCCTTTTTCAACTGTAAGCTGGTCGTTAGTTAAGAATTGATTCAATTTGCTGGAAGCCACCAAACGATTTGTTTTTTCATCCATATAAAGGTACACCAAATAGCGTTTTCCTTTTTCCATAGGACGTGCCTGTTCTTTAAACGGAACCAGAATATCTTTTTCCATTCCCCAATCCATGAAAGCCCCAACCTGGTTGGTATAATTCACACGTAAAAGTGCAAATTCATTCAGTAAAATATACGGTTCAAGCGTGGTTGCTACCGGACGTTGTTCGTGGTCTAAATAAACAAAAACGATAAGTTCTTCGCCAAATTCAAATTCGTTTGGAACGTATTTGTTGGGTAATAAAATGTCGTGAATTCCTTCCGGATCTTTCTCTGGGTTACCCAAAAATAATCCCACTTTGGTATCACGTAATATAGTAAGGGTATTGTATTTTCCTATTTCAATCATATTCATTAAGGTTCTAAGCTGAAAAGCAGCTGAGTTTCTAAGCTGCAAATGTACGAAGTTTGAAAATGGTAAAGCAAAAAAGTTATGGTATAGACAAAAAGACTTAAATAAACTTTTAATCCTGTATTAAACCAATTCCTTAAAAAACTGTTTTAAAATTTTATCATTTTCTAAAGTGGGGGTAAAAATTTCCAGAATTGCAGGTTTTGAATTGTCATTATACAGCGCAATTAATTTTTCTTCCAAAGAAATTACATCATTGGCTACACTATAATTAAGATCGTACATTTTTGCCAAATGCTCTGCCGTTAAGTGGTGCGAGGTTTCGAAATACGTATTAAATACAGGTTTCTCTTCGTGACCCGGCAAAATCCTGAAAATACCTCCTCCTCCATTATTAACTAAAATAATTTTGAAGTTTTCAGGGATATAGCTATTCCATAAAGCGTTGCTATCGTATAAAAAACTAATATCTCCAGTAATGAAAACAGTTTGTTTAGGATTACCAACCGCTGCTCCTATTGCTGTTGATGTGCTTCCGTCGATTCCGCTGGTTCCACGATTACAGAACACTTCTATTGTAGGATCAATATCAATTAATTGTGCATATCGTATGGCAGAACTATTGCTAATCTGTAACTGACTGTTTTGTGGTAAAGAAGCTATGACTTTTTCAAAAACCTTAAAATCAGAGAATGGAATCGTATTCAGATATTCCTGCTTCTTAATTTTTCGCGATTCGTAGATGTTGCTGATTTTAGCAAAATAATCACTTTCTACCATAATAGTTTTAGCTAATAAATCGCTAAAAAAAGTATTCGGCTGCATTATAATATGTTTTGTCAGCGCATTAAAAGTATCGTAGGCACGTAAAGTATCAATGTGCCAATGGTGTTCCGGTTTATATTTTCGGAGGAAAGCCTTAATTCTTTTTGAAACAATCATTCCGCCAAAAGTGATTAAAATTTCGGGTTCAAATGCCTCAAATGCAGCATCATCAAAAGGAGTAATTAAAGTATCGATACTATTAACAAAGCTAGGATGATACAGGTTTGAAGTGGTTTCGGTCAGTACTACTATTGAAGGATCATTGGCCCAGTTTTCAATAATATCCGGATGAATTGTATGCGCTTCATTTACACCTACTAAAATCAGTTTGCGTTTGGCTGAATTCCATATAGAAATTATTTCATCAATGTTTTCTATGGTTTCAGGGGCTGCAATATGAGTTTCAGTCGTTATTTTTGGTTGTACCGATAATGTTTCAACGGTTTCATATAAAGGTTCTTCAAAAGGTGCATTGATATGTGCAGGGCCTTTTTGAAGTATAGCAGTCTCTATAGCTTTATTGATTTTTAAATCATTTTCTTCTGAAGCTTCTTCGGTTAAATTGGCATTGAAAACCGAATGATTCTGAAATACGTTTTGCTGACGAATGGTTTGTCCGTCGCCAATATCTATTTTGTTTTGCGGACGATCAGCAGAAATCACTAGGAAAGGAATCTGGCTGTAAAAAGCCTCTGCAACAGCCGGATAATAATTTAATAAAGCAGATCCCGATGTACAAACAACTGCCGTTGGCTGTTGGGTTTGCTGCGCAATTCCCAATGCAAAAAATGCAGCAGACCGCTCATCAGCTATGCTGTAACATTTAAAATTTGGATTTTGTGCAAAACCAATTGTTAGTGGAGCATTTCTGGATCCTGGAGAAATAATAATATTGGTGATTCCTTTGGCTAAACAAATTTCGATTATGCTTTGAGCAAGCGGTATTTTGGGGTAAATCATTCTTCTGGCGTATTATTTTTTAAAGAAAACCTAAAAATGAAAGATTTCTTTTTGATACTACAAAGTTACAAACTTCACATTTGATTTTGGGCATAAATAGCGAGATATTACCCCTGGATTTTAGAAAAAGAGAATATCTTTGTAAACGCATAAATTACTTCAAAAAAAACCAAATGAATCTAAAACTAAGACCCGCAACGCTTCAAGATCTGGAAAAAATACTAGCGATTGTTAATCATTCAATTTTGCATACGACATCGAATTATAGTTATGAAATTCAGACTTTAGAAGTACAAACTAAATGGTTTACGGATAAAATGGCTAAAAATCTTCCGGTAATTGTAGCTGATTTAGACGGTGAAGTGATGGGTTTTGGAAGCTACGGTTCTTTTCGTGAAAAAATTGGCTATCAATATACCGTAGAACATTCTGTTTATGTGGTTGAAGAAGCGATCGGTAAAGGTATTGGATCGCAATTACTAAAAGAGCTTATAAAATTAGCAAAAGAGCAAGGTTATCACGTAATGATTGGTGCTATTGATGCTGATAATGCCGGAAGTATTGCTTTTCATGAACGTTTTGGTTTTGTCATCACCGGAACAATTCGGGAAGTGGGTTATAAATTTGATCATTGGCTGGATTTGGTTTTTATGCAATTGATTTTGAAGTAGTTTTTTTTTAGCTTCAGAGGTACATAGGCACAAAGGTTCAGAGTTTTTTTGCTTTGGATATAAAATACAAGACCCTAATTTTTTTAAAATAAATTAAAAATTAATGCAAGAATATAAAATTCAGAAAGGGTATCTTCAGGTTAGTGAACTTCACAACATTTATTATGAAGTTTGCGGCAATGATGCTGCAGAACCTTACTTATTTGTTCACGGTGGTCCGGGAGCTGGTTTTTCTGAGCATGATAAACGTTTCTTTGATTTTGATAAACACAAAGTTATTTTCTTTGATCAGAGAGGAGCTTCAAAAAGTGAGCCTTTTGGGGAGATCAAAGAGAATACTACACAGGATTTAGTAAATGATATCAATACTCTTTTACTTCATCTGAACATTGATAAGATGGCTGTTTTTGGTGGTTCGTGGGGTACAACATTAAGTTTGGTGTTTGCAATTCAGAATCCGGATAAAATTAAAAGTTTACTATTGCGTGGCATTTTCTTAGGCAATAACAGCGCTATTGATCACTACTTAAACGGAGGTGTTGAAAAGGAATTTCCGAATGAATGGAAGCGTTTTAAACAAAATGTTCCGTTGGATACCCCTCAAACTATTGCCGAATATTATTTAGATCAAATGTTGCACGGAACACCCGAAAGCAAAGCCTTTTATTGTTATGAATGGGCTTTTTATGAGCTGTCTATTTTTAAAAAAGGAATAACAAAGCCCGAAATTGAACTCCTTCTAACAGAATTTCCGTATGAATCTTTAGCTATTATGGAAGCGCATTATCTAAGTAATGCTTGTTTTATAGATGAAGATTATATTCTAAATAATATTGAAGCTATAAAGGAGATTCCTACCGCAATTATTCACGGACAAAGTGATGCTATTTGTCCTGTTACAGATGCCATAGCACTACATAACAACCTGAACAATTCAGTATTGTATATTGAAGACGCAGGACATTCTGATTCTGAGACAGCTATTGAAAATCGAATCATGAAAATTTTAAGCAATTAATTTCATACTACCTTAAATTTTAAAATTTCAACAAATAGATTCCTTAATTTACGAAACACATTACCTCTTTTATAAAATACATCGCAAGATTTATAAAACACATCGCTAGTTTTACAAATGAGGAAGGTAGTTTTATAAAGTATATCGTAAGTTTTACAAAGTACACTGCTAAGTTTACAAAGTATGTTGCTAAGTTTATAAAGTATATCGTTAGGTTTACAAAATACATTACCATATTTACGAAACACATTGCTAAGTTTACAAATCATGTAGCTAGGTTTATAAAGTATGTAGCTTACTTTACAAAGTATGTTGCTAACTTTATAAAGTATATAGCTAGGTTTACAAATCATGTAGCCAGGTTTATAAAGTATGTAACTTACTTTATAAAACACATCGCAGGTTTTAGAAAATACAAAGCGTTATTTTTATTTTAAATAAAGTAATTTATTTTTTATTTCGCATAAGCTATAAATACAATACTTCCCTCCTAAATTCTTCTCTCCAAAAAAGGAATATTCAAATTCTGTAATATTATTCTAAAATCCTGTAAGAAAAACTACAGTTGTCTTGGTAATTTTACATCATAACATATAAACCACATAATCATGAAAAAGTTACTATCAGCAGGCAAAATCATTTTAGGTGCAGGGCTTATTATTATATTCTTAAATGCCTGTAAAAACGAAACAAAACAAGAAGATCCAAAAGAAGTAGCCGAAGATTCAAATGAAGCAAAATTTGACTCTATTGAAAATAAAAAAGATGATTCAGAATTTTTAGTTGATATTGCCGAAGTGAATTTGGCAGAAATAGAAATTGGAAAATTAGCTCAAATAAAAAGTACAAACCCCGAAGTAAAAAAGTTTGGTAAAATGTTAGTTGATGAACATACAAAATCAGCTTCGGAAGTAAGTGCTCTTGCAAAAAGCAAAAATTTTACTCTGCCTACTTCTATCACCGAAGATGGTAAAGAAGAATACAATAAATTAAACGAAAAATCAGGTCTTGATTTTGATAAAAAGTTTGCCGATATGATGATTGATGGCCATGAAAAAGCTATTGATGACCTAACTAAAGCATCAGAAAATGCAAAAGATGAAGAGGTTAGAGTTTGGGCTTCAAATAATATCGCTGGACTTACAGCACATTTGCAACATGCAAAAATGCTGAAACAAGATTTAGATAAAAAATAAATAAATTGGTTGTTAGTTTTTTGAGAAAAGGCTGTTCTGTTTCAGGGCAGCCTTTATTTTTTTTAAATAGTTATATCATTAAACTCATGCCAGTCTGTTGCTTCCACTCCTATTCCGTATGCTAAGACTTTTTTGAAAGTAAAGGGTTCGTAAACGTACACATAAGGATGTACATCATCAGCATAAATACTATCTCTTAGTTTACTGCTCATAAATAACCAGTAATCAGGAGGCATCATGATGGTTTTGTTTTCACGATTGCAATTTATGATATCTTCTTTGACCACTAATTTCCATTCTCCCAGCTGTACACAATAACCATCAGGAAGTTGTTCCATGTTCGAAAATTCATAACAAACAGCTGCCAGACTTCGTACTGCGCCTTTTATCAACAAATGGTTTTCATTTTCGATTAGCTCAATGTCTGAAAACATGGGCATCTTATAAACGGTTTCCTTGCTCATTTCGTTTACAATTTTATCCGCAGCAAATGCCCTGCGAAAACGCTGTTCTTGCGATTTCTCTTCAAAATAAGCATTTATAGTACCGGGAAAACTAAAAAAAGACAAACTCATGTCTGATTTTTTATATCTAATTGTTTTCTTTCTAACATTAAAAAAATATAAAGAATACCCTAAAATAAAAAATAACAATAAAAATATCTGGAGAATTAATGTTTTATCTGGCATATCGTTTTTGGATTAACTGACTATTTTAAATAGTTGATTAAAGAATAGAATGTTTAAAAACTAAAAAATCTATGTTGAATTGATTCTTTGTTTTAAACAAATTTAGACCATCTAAAAATCAAAAAAAATACCCCTTTTGGAGTATTTTCCTAAATAATCATTTTAAATTAATCCTTGAAGAATACACTTTTTTACCAGTTGGGCTGTGTTTTTAGAATCTGATTTAGCCAGGATATTGTTGCGGTGTTTATTTACGGTTAGGGCACTGATAAAAAGCTCTTCCGCAATTTCAGCATTACTTAAACCATTTGCGATAAGCTTAATAATATCAATTTCTCTTTTAGAAAATTCCTTAAAGTTCTGATCATTTTCATCAAGACTTAAATTTATAAAAGAGGGTTCCCCATTTAATCCGATAAGGGATATTTTGTAGGTATTCAAATTCGTAAGATGATCAATCCGGGTATGAATGTTTAACGACTTTCCGTAACCTCCGGCATCATCCATAGTTAGCATAAGGGCCTGATGATTGAATAAGGCATATTCTCCATCATGTAATCTGGCTCTGTGGCAATAACTAATTTTATAGGTCAATAATTTTTCTCTCCCAACATTCTCATAAAAAAACCGGGTTAAAAATGCTTCGGCCTTAACGACAAATTCTATGTCATCTGGATGAATTGCCCCCAGAACATCATTAAATGTTACCTTTTCAGGATCAAATCCGTGCATTTCAGATAAAGAAGGACTGATATTCGAAAGCGACATATCAAAAAAATCAATGATATAAAACGAAAATGGCCCGGTACTTATAATTGAATTTGTAAGTTCATCAAATGAAACCTGATTCGATGGCGCGGTTGTTTTAACTGTTCTGTTAGAAAACCAAACATTGTGTAGGTTTTGAATTTCAGGAAGCATAAAAATTGATTTATTTTGACAAATTAAACCGAATTAATCTTAAAAATCAAATCTTTTTAGCTATAAAACCTTTAAGTTAAACATTTTACAGTTTACACTCTTTTTATACTTCTGAAAGCTACGTTTTTATTTACAAATTAAAGAAAACGATCTTTTGATTGGGATTGATTGAGTATTTATTATAGAAGATTTTGGTATATTAGCCAGACTGATTACTTAAACAACAAACTATAAAAGAACCAAAATCGAACAGGCAAACGAAATAATCCGACACTTTGAAAAGTATATTAAACTGAGTGATACTTTAAAAACAGAGCTTTTAAACAGAATTGTTTTTAAGACTTTTAAAAAAGGAGAACTCATTCATGATGCTGATACTATTTGCACCAAAAGTTATTTTATTCAAAAAGGACTTTTGCGAACCTACTTTATCAAAGACGGAAAAGAAATCAGTGAATATTTTTGCAGCGAAGCCGAATGGGTCAATTCCCCACGCAGTTTTATGCAGAGACAACTCGATATCTATTATATTGACGCCATTGAAAATACGGATGTTTTTTGTCTGCATGTTAACGACTTAGGATTTCTGCTGGATAATTTCCCTGAAGTGGAACGCTACTCCCGCCTCTCTATGGGCACTGTTTTCGGGCATTTTGTTGAAAGAATTACCTCTTTACGATTTACTACTGCAAAAGAAAAATACGAGCATTTTTGTCTTACTTATAAAGATATTTATGCACGGATTCCCTTAGGGATGATAGCCTCTTATTTAGGGATCACGCAGGAAACGCTAAGCAGGATTCGGGCCGAAAAGTGATTTTTTGATATAGGTCAAAAATCCGGAAAAATTTAATACCCAACTTTGTATTTCAATATTTAAAAACAAACGAAATGCAAAATGTAAAATACTTCTTTTTTGGACTTCTGATGATAATCTCGTCCAACTCTTTTTCTCAAATTACTTTAGCAACGCCTAATGTTGAGAGTAAGTTATATTTAGGCGAAGGCAATAATCAACCATTAATTGTGGGGCTTGGCGGTTCAGAAGGCGGGAATGCCTGGTCAAGCGACTATTGGAAAAAAACCAGAGATCAGTTTATAGAGCAGGGTTACGCTTTTTTGGCAATTGGTTATTTTGGAGCCAAAGGAACGCCAGATACGCTGCAAAAAATTGCGATTGAAGATGTTCATTATGCCATAGAAGCTGCAACTAAAAATAAAAAAATAAACAAAAGAAAAATTGCAGTTGTTGGAGGTTCCAGAGGCGCAGATCTGGCTTTGCTTTTAGGAAGTTATTACCAGGATATTGATTGTGTTGTGGGAATAGTAGCCAGTAATGTAACCTTTCCGGGCAATACCAATCACTTCACAACTTCTACCTGGACTTATGAAAATAAGGAATTACCTTTTGTACCCGTGAATGATGAAGCCATTCCTTTTTTGATGAAAGGTGATTTACGAGGCACCTTTACAGCCATGCTAAAAGATACCATTGCAGTAGAAAAAGCCGTGATAAAAGTAGAAAACATAAAAGGTCCCATTTTGCTGCTTTCGGCAACGAAAGACAAAATTTGTCCTTCAACCCCTATGGCTGAAAGTATGATGGTACGACTCAAGGCCAACAAGTTTAAGTATTATTCTGAACATATTGCAATTGATGGTGGGCATACTGAACCATTAAAACATTTTGATTTGGTTTTTAAATTTTTAGAAACCAATTTTAGGGAGAAATAAATGCAGATAATAACATATTACGCTAATTTCCAATATATTTCCTATTTTCGTTAAGAATATCAATAGTATTTAAAGTGCTAAGATTGCTGAAACACTGAAAAAATAATTGAATAAATAACAGAGATGAAACAAAGAAACCTATCAGAACTGACAGATCAGGAATTATTACAAGAAGCTAAAAAAGCAAAAACAGCTTCGATAACGGATGCTTTACTTATTGGGTTTCTTATAGGAGTTATTTTCTACAGCATTATTAAAAACACTTGGGGATTTTTAACACTCATTCCTTTGTTTTTGGTTTATAAATTAATCAATAAACCAAAGCATAATAAAGAGGAATTAGAACAGCTTTTGAAAGAACGAAATTTGAAATAAAAAAAGCCTCCAAAATCAAATGACTTTGGAGGCTTTGTAAATTCTGCAGATTTTCAGAGACTACAATCGAACACTTAATAGCTCTTATTATTCATTAACTTTTTTACTGTCATTTGGTGCTTCACTTCTATCGAACATTCCATAATCCCGAATAACCTGAGCTATTCGTAAATGATAATCTTTAAAAACAAATTCTCTGCCTTTAGATTGGGCGTTTCTATGTATCTCAAGATTGCGCCATTCTTCAATTGCTTTTTCGTTTTCCCAAAAAGATAATGATAGTATTTTTTCTGGGTTATAAATACTTTGAAATCTTTCTATTGAAATAAATCCTTTTATTTTTTCTAATTCTAGTTTCAGGCTTAAAGCAATATCCAAATATTCTTGTTTGTGATTGGCTTTTGGAATTACTTCAAAAATTACAGCAATATTATGTTTGTTCGTTTCATTAAAATCAGCTCCTTGTTTTAGAAAAGAAAGCGTTTCATAATATAAATCCTTTCTGCTTTTTTCTAAATGCTGAACGTGGGTACCGCTTTCAATAACAACATATTTTTTTGACTGCGCATTCTCTAAAGCAGTAAATAAATTTTCAGCATCGATATTATTTGGATACTTGTCCCATTCGCCTCTTATAATCAATGTTTTGGATTTAATATCCTTAGGATTAAAATACGGTTTATTGTGCATTAAATCTTCAACATCTTGCGAAGGTCCAGATGGAAAACGAATGCTTTCATTTTTTGATTTGGCAATTAAAGGATCACTTTTTGCCCAAATACTCCCCCAATTCTCAAAAATTTCAGGTTCTAATCGACAAATTTTACCCGTTGGAGTTAAATTTTTCATTCTTTCAATTCTTTCTTTCGGTGTCATTTCGTCATAAGAACCTTCAATGTTTTCAATCGCAGAAGTCTCATTTCTAGACGTTATTGTTGCAAATAATACGAGTTTCTCTATTTTATCAGGAAATTGTGTAGCAAACAAGCCAGCAACTGTTCCGCCCCAGGAATGTCCTATTAAATAAATTTTATTTTTACCTGTTTTCTTTAAAATCATTTCAACTGCTTTTACAACATCCAAACAAACATCAGTTGCGCGCCCGACAACCTTAGTTCCTTTAGAGGTACTTTCCATTTCAGGATAGCGGTCAGAATTTCCATATCCTAAAAAGTCAAGCCCGTAAACATCATAACCATTAGAGGATAAACTACTCATCCAGGAAATATTATTCATTTTAAAACCAAAAGAAAGTGCTGTAGGAAATGTTGAACCGTGAAGAAAAAGAACTGGATAGTCGTTTGAAATAACATTTGGTGCAACATGATGGATTGCTATTTCTAAATTTGGTATATGACTTTGAATTTTTAAAATTTCCATAGTGTTAGTTTGATTAAATTGTGAATTGTCATTTTTGTTTTGTGAAAATAATTGGCCAAAAGTCATAGAAACTATTAGTAAAATCAGTTTTGTTTTTTTCATTTTGAATAAAATTTTTCGCAAATGTAAAAACGCATTATCTTTAACACTTAATTTTATATTTAACAATGTTTGTAATCGTATGAATAATGAAATAAGCGAAATAAGTGCTTTGATAGGAAACCCAATGAGGTCTGTAATCTTATGGACTTTACTTGACAATAGAGCCTACACTGCTATCGAATTATCTAATATCGTAGAAACATCGGCTCAAAATATTAGTATCCATTTGTCAAAATTGGTAAATGCAGAACTTTTGAGTGTCGAAAGCCAGGGAAGGCATAAATATTACAAAATCTCAAATCAAGAAGTAGCTTCGGCTATTGAAGGAATTGCAAACTTAATTCCTAAAGATAAGCATAGAAAAATTTTCACTAACAATTCTAATATTAAACACTGTAGAACCTGTTATGATCATTTAGCTGGAAAAATTGGTGTAAAAATTACGGAAAAATTGCTGTCGGAAAATTATCTTAAACTAGAAAATAAAGCATATCTAATTACTGAAAAAGGTGAAATTTTTTTCGAAGATTTTGGAATTGACCTTTTAGAATTAAAAAAGCAAAGAAGAACATTTGCAAAGCCTTGTTTAGATTGGAGCGAAAGAAAAGATCATCTTTCTGGTTCACTGGCAACTGCTCTTTTAAATAAAATGTTAGCATTAGATTGGATTAGAAAAATCGCTAACTCAAGAGCATTAATGATAACCTCTAAAGGGGAAAAAGAATTTAATAAAAAATTCAATTTAAATATTCTAAATGAGTAATTAATAAACAAAGCCACTAGAATCCAGCAGCTTTGTAAAAGTTTTTATTTAATTATTGTTTTAAAATCTATAGCCTACATGAAAACCAAATCTCGCAACTTGGGTGTGGTCAGTCTTATCAGCATTAAATAAAAGTTTTCCCAAACCAGCGTTGATTTCAAAAATAAATCCACTTTTAGTAACCCATTTACTTCCTAAGCCTAAACCAAGGGAAAAATCAATAACATCAGAACCTTCAGTAAATACTGAATTATCATTTATATCATATATTTTTTTTCCGTCAATTGAACTTAACATTCCAAATCCTTCGGCAAAAAAACCGGAAGCAAATTTCTTTCCGAAATATCTTCTATAATAGGGCGATACAGAATAATTTAAATCATCGTGTGATTTATCATTATTAAATACTGTAAAAACAGAAACCCCTACTGAGGATTTTTTATTCAAGTTCCTTTCGTATGTCCCTTCAAATGCACCAGAAAGAGGTACTAACACATTTAATTTTAATTCATTTTTCTTTTCATTTTCAGCGTGATCATCTTGTGCCTTAACAACAAAAATCGAAAATAACATTGCAATGATTAAGTATTTTTTTTTCATAAATATAGAATTGATTGTTTATATCAAACCTATATTAATTTGTTTTATTAAATGTTAATAATATCTATGGCTCAAGTTAAATAAAACATAATTTTCTTACATATTTTTTCCTCAATCCAGAGCAAAAAAAACGCATTAAAAAATTAACGAGTTTCTTAGTGGGTTTTCAGGGAATGCAACCAAACACTTAATTGTAATTTTGACTTTTTTTAAAGGCTTAAATTTTTATAAATAACTGATATAAAGAATTATAAGATTAGTGCAAATAGAACAAGTAAACTGCATGTAAAACAAAAAGAGTATCCATTTTTCTACATCTTAATTTTGATCTAAGCGTTTTAAAATGAGCGATCTTAAACGTTCTTCATGCTCATCTCCCCAATTTCCAATAGCTGAAATTACAGGAATTAGTGTTTTTCCAAAATCTGTCAGACTATATTCGACTTTAGGAGGTACAACGGGGTAAATAATTTTTGAAACAAGTTCATGTTCCTCTAACTCCTTCAGCTGAATATTTAAAACCCTGCGTGAAGCATCCGGTATTTTACGCTGCAATTCACTTGGTCTTTTATGGCCTTCATTAATAAACCAAAGCAAACGTATCTTCCATTTGCCGTAAAGCACTTCACCTATCAGGTCAAGCCCGCAGTTTAAGTTAGGGATTGTTTTTCTTTCATACATATTACAAAAGTAATCCTATGTTCCTATATGTGCAATAGGGGAATAATTTATCCCTATCTGAATCGTAACTCCGTACTTGTGAGGAAGTAACATACTTCCGAGATTTGTACAATAGAAATTTAAAACACAACATTCAATGGATTATCAAAATGAATTATCAGGGAAGATTGCCTTAGTAACAGGAGGCACAAAAGGAGCCGGAAGAGCAATTGCAGAAAGGCTGCTACAAGCTGGGGCAACGGTTATTATTACTGCAAGAAACACACCGGATAAAGAAAACAGCAAGCTGCATTTTATTCCGTCCGACTTGAGTAAAGCAGAAGGAACACAAAAAGTTGTCACCGAAGTGCTGTCGTCTTAGGGAAGGCTTGACATTTTGGTGAACAATCTTGGTTCTTCAACAACACCTGCCGGTGGCTTTACAGCATTATCTGATGAAGATTGGGAATCAACTCTACAGGCTAATTTGCTTGCTCCGGTTCGACTGGACAGAGGTTTTTTACCTCAAATGATAGATCGAAAAAACGGAGTTATTATTCATATCGCTTCTATCCAGGGAATACTGCCACTTTATGACTCCACTTTGCCTTATGCGGCTGCAAAAGCGGGATTAAGAAACTATAGTAAAAGTTTATCGAATGAAGTTTCGCCTAAAGGTGTTCGGGTACTGACTGTTTCTCCCGGATGGATCAATACAGGAGCATCGAAAGCCTGGTTGGCTGAGATTGCAAGAAACGCCAATAGTACTGTCGAAGAAGCACAGCAAGGAGTAATGGACGCATTGGGCGGAATACCGTACGGCAGACCCGCTGAGCCAGAAGAAGTAGCTGAATTGGTTGGTTTTCTTGTTTCTCCAAGAGCCAGTTATTTATCAGGAACTGAATATGTAATCGATGGCGGTACTGTACCAACAATTTAATAATCTTTAAAAATAATAACAATGAATTTACCAAAAGTATTAACAAACTTGATTAAAGCACAGAACGAATTTGACGCTGTGACTTATGCCAATTTGTTTTCAGAAACTGCCGAAGTGTTTGACGAAGGTAAAACGCATAATGGAAGACTTGAAATAGAACGTTGGATCGATCACTCAAACAAGAACTACCAATCAGTGATGAAACCACTGGAATATACCGAAAACGGTACAACAAGCATCTTAACTGCAGAATGTTCAGGAAAATTCCCAGGAAGCCCTATCTCGCTAAAATTTCACTTTGATATTGTGGATGGGCAAATTCAGCATTTAAAAGTAACAGATTAAACATAAAAGAGTAATAACAGATAGAAATTATCTTTACTACACTATTTTTTCCTTTTTTGGTTAACTAATATTTATCCTAATTTTTGTTATTTGACAGGTTTTCGTGTTGATCCGTTTTCGTGTTTATTATATTGATTCGTTTGGAATTTGGAATTTTAGAAAATTGAAATTTCTAAAAATATGTAACCGCAAAAAAGAGCATAAAAAAAACTCCTTAATTTCTTAAGGAGTTTTTTGGTGGGCGATGATAGCTTGTTCCGATTTTTCATCGGAAGGTTCGAACCCCCGACCACTTCCGATGAAGAATCGGAATGCTCTGAACCAGCTGCGTTAATTTTTTGAAATTAGTTCTTGAATTTTGATTCTGCTTTTCCAAGATTTAATTTGTAATTCTCTTTCATGAGCTAAATCTTTTGATTCGTAGTTCTCAGTAAAAACAACTTTCCAGTCATTAACATTTCCAGTAAATCCTTTACTTTTCTGATTATGCCGAATAATTCTTTCTTGTAAATTAGAAGAATATCCTATATAAAATTTATTCTTGCTTTCGCTAAATAAAATATAAACAGTAAATTCCATAAGCCTATAAAATAAAAAAAACTCCGAAATCAAATGATTTTGGAGTTTTTGGAAGTTTGTGGGCGATGAGGGGTTCGAACCCCCGACCCCCTCGGTGTAAACGAGGTGCTCTGAACCAGCTGAGCTAATCGCCCTTTGTTTAAAGGTGTGCAAATATACAGCTAGAATTTGTATTTGCAAGGATATTTCGAAAAAAAATGAAATATTTTTACATTTATTTTTTATTACCCTCTTTTACAGGAGTTTATTTTTTACTTAAAAATAAGATTTCAGAACCTTATTGTTTTAATTGTTAAAATACAAAGGCTAAATGTTAACATTCTTTTGTAATCACTACCTATAGTCATACATTTGCATACCTTAATTGTATATTCAAATGGCAAGATTTCAAGAAAATGACTTACCTAAAGCTAAATTAGATTCTAATTCACTTCAAAAAGCTTTACGAATTTTTAAATATGCTAAAAACCATAAATGGAAATTTTTCGTCGGACTCCTATTTTTATTATTAACTAGCGCAACAGCATTGGCTTTTCCTAAATTAATGGGAATGTTAGTTGATTGTGTGACGAATAAAGATCTGGATAAAGCCAACGAAATAGCATTAACACTAATGGGAATACTGGTTTTACAAGCCGTTTTTTCCTTCTTCAGAATATCTCTTTTTGTAAATTTTACCGAAAACTCTTTATCTAATATTCGTTTTGCTTTGTATGAAAATCTGGTAAAACTACCCATGTCTTTCTATTCACAAAAGCGTGTTGGAGAATTGAATAGTAGAATCAGTGCCGATATTTCGCAATTGCAGGATACTTTTACTACTACTATTGCCGAATTTCTAAGACAATTTATCTTAATTATTGGAGGTTTTGTTATTCTGGGAAGCATTAGCCCAAAACTAACCCTGATGATGTTGGCTATTGTACCAGTAGTAGCTGTTGCTGCCGTTATTTTTGGTCGTTTTATTCGTAAATACGGAAAGAAAACACAAGATAAAGTGGCAGAAAGTCAGGTTATTGTCGAAGAAACTTTACAGGGAATCAGTAATGTAAAAGCTTTTGCTAATGAATGGTATGAAATCGAGCGTTACAAAAACAAAATTAAAGAAATTGTAAAAATCGCGATTAAAGGCGGACAATACCGCGGTTATTTCGCATCCTTCATCATTCTATGTCTTTTTGGCTGTGTAGTGGCTGTCGTTTGGTATGGTATTACATTGACTATAAAAGGAGAAGTTCAGGGTGTTGGAGATTTAATTTCATTTGTACTTTATACAACTTTTATCGGTGCTTCTTTTGGCGGTATTGCCGAAATGTATGCTCAGATTCAGAAAGCAGTGGGTGCTACAGAACGTGTTTTTGAATTATTAGAAGAAACTCCGGAAGAAATTAATGCCAATAGAAAAGGAGCTGCTGTAGAAAAAATCAAAGGAAAAGTTTCCTTTCAGAACGTTGCTTTCAGTTATCCTTCACGAAAAGAAATTCAGGTTCTTAAAAATGTCAATTTCACTGCTGATTTTGGTCAGAAGATAGCAATTGTAGGGCCTAGTGGCGCAGGAAAATCGACTATATCATCTTTATTATTACGTTTCTACGATATAACTTCAGGAGAAATTCTGGTTGACGGGAAAAACATTTACGATTATGATTTAGAAAATCTGCGTGGCAATATGAGTATCGTTCCTCAGGATGTAATTTTGTTTGGAGGAACCATTAGAGAAAACATTGCTTACGGTAAACCTGATGCTACAGACGAAGAAATTTTCCTGGCTGCTAAACAAGCTAATGCCTGGAATTTTGTCGAAGGTTTCCCTGAGAAATTCGAAACCCTGGTTGGAGAACGCGGGGTAAAATTATCCGGAGGACAACGCCAGCGTATTGCTATTGCAAGAGCTTTGCTTAAAAATCCAAGTATCTTAATTCTGGACGAAGCCACTTCTTCTTTGGATAGTGAAAGCGAAAAATTAGTTCAGGAAGCATTGGAAGTTTTAATGGAAGGAAGAACCAGTATCATCATCGCACACCGCCTTTCTACCATTAGAAATGCGGATAAGATATTAGTTTTGGATAACGGAAAAATTACCGAAGAAGGAACCCATCAGGAATTAATAAGTCTTGAAAACGGAATTTATAAAAACCTAAGCAATCTTCAGTTTAGTAATTCGTAAAACCAATTAATTCTTATAAAATCAATCTATAAAAAAGCCTCTTTTTACGAAGAGGCTTTTGCGTTTATCTAATCGCCAATGATTTCCAAAGGCGGAATATCATCCATTTTTTCAAGGCGTTCTGCAAGACCGGCTCTGGCTTCTGTAAGTTCCAGTTCGGCTTTGCCTAATTCTTTGTACCATTTTTCTTTTCCGGTAGTTGCCGTTTCAATCTTGCGTAGGATTTCATAAATTTCTCCTTCGGCTTCCATGATTTTCAGTCTTTTGTAATACGTCAGACTTTCGGTCATGTGTGCCAGGGCAATCATAGCGGTTAAAAACGGATGATTATTGGTTACATTTACATCTTTTATTTTGCCATGTTCTAATTCTACTTTCAAGGCAAAAGCAAACTCTTCCATATTGAATGCTTCGTGTTTGCTTTTCGGATTTAGGTATGCTTTTATCGCTTCTACATTATTCATGGTCGAAAGATCTACATCTGTTTTTTTCTCATCATGCAAATCTTTATAGACTACATTAGCAATAGCTCTGGCCTCGGCTACGGTTGGGTCGTTATCAGGATTGTCAAAATCACGTGTGGACCAATCCCAGTTTTTAGGATGGACTGGCTTTATATATTTCTCACAAAAATCTGTTACATCATTTTTTAAACTTACCATTTCATCCTCTCTTTTGATATAAACATCCTGGTAAGCACCGCTTTTTGTTCCCATAATTTTATTATTTTAAAAATACAAACGACACATTTATCAGGATATATGTGTCGTTTTTTATTTGTTCTATCTTCTATTTATATTTTCAACTAAATATTTCTTCTTCCGCTTATTAGTGATAGGATAAATAAGACTAGAAATATAAAGAATAATACCTTCGCGATACTAGCGGCTCCAGCGGCAATACCACCAAAACCAAATATTCCGGCTACTATAGCAAGAATAATAAAAATGACTGTCCAACGTAACATAATATTGATTTTTTAGTTAATAATGATTTAGTTTGTTACTCAAATTTCCTATTTTTAAAAGAGATACATTAACTCAATAGATTCTTTTATTAACGCTACAAATCCGGTTTTACAATAAATTGATTTGATAGTTCGTAATCAGTTCTGAGAATGCTATTTCCGTACGGGAAAAATATTTCTTATTACTTCGGCTTTTCTTTGCCTTATCAAAGTATTTTTTGATGGAACCATCTTCATAGGTAGTAACCAGCAAGGGATGCACATAATAATTGCGGCAAACGTTTCTGGTATTGCCTAATGCTTCTGCCGTAACATCATAGGCTTCCAGTATATTTTTCTTGATTTCTTTTTCATCCGAAGTGATGCCAAAACCCATTAGCGTTTCAAAGAATATAATCGATGCGGCCCAGGTTCTAAAGTCCTTGGCACTAAAATATTCTCCTGAAATACTATGCAAATACTGATTGACCATGTGGCTGTCTAACACTTTCCGTTCGCCATTTTTATCATAATATTTAAAGACTTCCCAACCCGGAATTTCTTCGCATCTGCTTACTAGTTTCACCAATTGTTTGTTGCGGGTCGTAATCGTATGCTGTTTCCCCTTTTTACCAATAAATTCAAACTTGAGTGAGTTCTTATTGATGTTGATATGACGCTTTCTTAAGGTCGATAGCCCGTATGATTTATTATCTTTTGCATATTTCTCATTACCTATCCTGATATGGGTTTCCTCCATCAGCCTGATGACAAGGGCTACGACTTTTTCTTTGCCCCATTCTTTTTGTTCCAAATCTTTATCGACTTGTTTTCTGATGGCGGGTAACTTGTTTCCAAATTCGGCTATTTTATAAAACTTGGTTTGATTTCGAATCAGATTCCATTTTGGGTGATAGCGGTATTGCTTTCTGTTTTTATCATCAAGTCCCACTGCCTGCAAATGCCCGTTCTTTAGATCCGAAATTTGCACATTTACCCAAGCCGGTGGCAACACCAGACTGCTAATTCGCTTCAGTTCGCTTTTTTGCTTAATGCAGCGTCCGTTCTTTTTATAAACAAACCCTTCCTCTGCCCTGCATCTTTCAATTGGCAGCTCTTGATTGTTTACATATACCAAATCTAATTTTTCGAGTACTAAATGTGGGGTTTTAAGCAACTGATTAACCAGTTTCTCTGTTTTAGCCGCTGCATTCATGATAGCTTATTTTAGTGAAAGATTATGTTGACGAAGTTTTTATACCGAATGTTTAGTTATGGCGTAAAGCCTCAATTATTTCATTCTTTTTCATCTTAGAGCGGCCTGCAATACCTACGTTTCGGGCTTGTACGCTAAGTTCTTTTTTTGTCCATTGCTCGTATGGTTTTGCTTTGCCGCCTTTTACACCCGCATCAGGTGTGTTTGCAATACGAGCCGATTTTTGCTTGCTATATCCTTTTTCAAGCAAAGCTCTGTATTGTTCTTCGTTTTTAATTCTTGGATCTGGCATGACTAAATCAATTTAAATGAATACTCCAGTTAGTTGTATTCCAAAATTCGGTAAAAAGCAAAATTCCTATGTTATATAATTTAAAACCGAAATTTCATAATTAACTGCATGCTATGCTATTAGAATGAGGTATAAAAAAATATCCCAACTCTTTCGTGTTGGGATACTTGTTGTTTTCTGATGTAGATAGCATTGGGGAAAATGTTTCAAATTCATATTTCAGTCTCCCCCACAACCTCCGCAGCCGCTACAGCCACTTCCGCAACCACTGTCACCACTGCAGCCGCTATCAAAACTCACCGAAAAGTGATCAAAACCGGAACTGTAGCCACTACAGCCTGAACCTGAATTAAGTGTATTTATCTTCGTAGTCTCCAAGCCTAAGTCCATATCTATCTGGTGCAAGAGTCCATAGTCTATATTGACCAAAATAAAGATATTAGCACCAATCAGTTGTATGAGTTCAACCGCTTTCTGGTTTTCGATACTGTTTAATCCTGACAATTGATTGCCTGCATCCTGAATTTCTTTTTTGATCTTTCTTTTCAGTTCAGTACCATATTCTGTAAGACTGTATCCATAAAACATTTTCTGAAAGAAGTTTTGATGAAAGCATTTCCTTAGAGCTGGCGTTTTAATCACATCATTCTTTAACTCCTCTAATGTTCTTGATTTTTGATATCCTATCTTCACCAAATTCCGAAACAATATCGGAACACTATCATAAGGATCAAAACTGGACAGGAATATTCGTTCGTGGTTTTTAGATGGATAGGATTTAAAGTTTGGCCCTGCCACCACATATTCATAAACTCTGGTGTCTTGCCTTACATGAGGTTTTCTTTCTACTTCAATGATTTTTAAAACCTGTTTGAATAACAAATCAATAAATGTTATTTTTAAAAGTTCCTTGTGCGTTACACTTTCTTTGGTCAATACAAGTATTTCGGCAGGAGTTAGTTCTGTCAAATATTTCATTTAAAATGGCTTTTTAATGATCCAGTTTTTATCCAGGTTTACCCGTTCAAAATTAATCTCCGTAAATCTTATTTGACTTGACGGCCATATATCATGAGGGGCTTGATTTTTAAAAACTTCCAGATACAATTGTTTTGTTTTGTCGTACCAATCTGTGAATTTACTTTTTTCGGTATCACCACCTTTGGTTGGTCCGTGATGAATCTTTCTTTTAAGGATATCTCCACAAAAATCTTCCCAATAAGACTGGGTATAAAGCAAATGCAGATGCCAGACCTGATCTACCTGATCTGATGGTGTTAGGGGATGATCTGCAATTGTCAAAAGGAAAATGAATTTTTTATATTCTAAAATCGTCCGGATCGAATATTCAATTGTCCAGCCGTTTTCTCTGGCAAGCCTGTCAGTAAAACTCAGCGAAACATCCGGATCATCCAATTCAAAATTTTTAATAGTATTCCACAATACTAATTGTTCTTCATTCATGTTTTCTTTTTGCTTCAGCTGTTCTTTATATTGTTTTATGTTAGTTGGTAACTTGGGTCAGCTATTTGTAATACTAGTAAATTTAAAATAAAAAGGCGGCATTACCATTACATTCCAGTCTTCCTTGTCCATAGCTTATTATTCTTTTAAGTTATACTGAAATTTACCGAGTAAGAATAGATTGTTTCTTATAAATAATTCCAATAATAAACTATAAAGCACCAATATCATCAATAGAATCTTCAACAATTACTTTTGATTTAATCATTTTTAAGCCCAGTTTAGCTATATACTTTATTAGTAATCCAAAAACAAAAATCACAAGTAAAGACCCCATTAAGTAACCAAGACCACTTGCTGTTGATTCCTTAAATTCGCTTATCGTTGGAACAATTGCATTTAGTGAACTCATTAATAATGCTAAGGATAAACATCCTGCAAATAAAAATAAAAACCAACCTGTAATTTTCTTTAATACATTCATAATAAAACACTTAAAATTACTTAACTAAAGTCTTTATGTCTAATAAAAACCTATTATATTTAAGCTAATATACTATAAATTACAGCACAAATAAAATCGCTATAAAGACTTTTTTGCATTTACGCTTCTTTATAAAAAACTTCCATAACATACACTTCCATTTTTGAGGTTCAGTACTTACTCTATGAGGCTTCAACTTCCAAATATGAGGTTCTCACTTCCATAGATGGGGTCAAAAGGTCCATATAAGAGGTTTAATACTCCATATATGAGGCTAAAAGGTTCATGTATGAGGTTCGAAGCCTCATGTATGGGGTTCCAACTTCCATACATGAGGCTAAGAGGTCCAAATTTGGGGTTCGAAACCTCATACATGGGGTTGCCAGCCTCAAATTTGGGGTTCCGAACCTCAAATTTGGAAGTTTGAACCTCAAACTTGGGGTTCTCAGCCTCAAATTTGGGGTTCCGAACCCCATACATGGAAGTTTGTACCCCATACATGGGGTTGACAACCTCAAATTTGAGGTTCCAGACGTCATACATGGGGTTGCTAACCTCAAATTTGAGGTTCCGAACGTCATAAATGAGGTTGCCAACGTCAAATTTGAGGTTCGGAACGTCAAATTTGAGGTCTCGAACGTCAAATTTGACGTTCCGAACCTCATACGTGGAGTTGTAGTTTTATCCCTTGAAGGGTTTTAAACCCTTCAAGGGATAAAAACAAGCATAAAAAAAGCCTTTCAACGGTTTTATCCGGAAAGGCTTTCTAAATTGGAGTGATTTTATAGTTATTCCGAATCTTCGGTTGGCTTTCTTGAAACTGTCGTTCCCGTTCTATTAAAAAATTGTGCCAGTTCTATTACTTTAGACTCATAGCCAAAGTTGTTAGAATTCTTTTTGAATTTGGCATAATCATAATCCGTAAGTGCAGCCTGATAATTATCGTAATCATGCAGGATTTTATTGTTTTTAAGGTTGATTAGCAGGTTTTCTAAACGCATAATATAATTTTGCAAAAACTCCCTTGATTCTATATCTTCTAAAAACTTATTCCAGTCGATATCCGGACAGCACAAAACGGGCTGACTGTCTCTTAAATCCCGTACTTTATTAATAAGAAGCTTGTTCTGCTCGTGCACGCTCCCAAACTTTAACCGATCTGCACTCGACAATGTTTTAAATTTATCCGATAGTGTTGCTTCTATGGCTTCGAGGTGGTTTAAAGCTGCTGTTTTTTCAGTTGGCGTATAAGGTGATGGGCTTAAATTCTTTAATGACATACTTTTACTTTTATTGGTTTATATTATTTCATCAGCGAAAGAAACTCTTTTTATATCAGTAATTTCTTTCAGGTGAAATTGATAAATAAAATCTAATACTGCAATACCCTAATTTAGTGATTTTGCGCTCGAACTAGTTCTATACGGGATGTAGAACTAGTTCTATGCAGTAAAGATTTCCTCTTTAGCTATGCTACATAAAACCTTTACAAGCCAGCTTAGTTTTAGCCATAAAAAAATCCACAAACCTACAGTTTGAAACTGCTGGTTTGTGGATTCGTATTGAGTTTGTTTTAAAATCTAACTTTTAATCCAGTTGATAACCTCCGGATCTGTAGGTAATGTTTTCGGGTGTATTACTTTTGCCAGTTCTCCTTTTTCATTGATAAGGTATTTTTGAAAATTCCATTCTACTTCAGAATCCTGTAAACCGTTTTTAGATTTCTGAGTTAAGAATTTATATACTTCACACATATCATCTCCTTTTACAGAAACCTTGTCCATCATCGGGAACGTTACACCATAGTTTTGTTGGCAAAAAGCACCAATTTCTTCATTAGTACCTGGCTCCTGTCCTGCAAAGTTATTAGCCGGAAACCCAACAATTGTAAATCCCTGGTCTTTGTATTCTTTGTAAATCGCTTCCAGATCTTTGTATTGTGGCGTTAATCCACATTTAGAAGCCGTGTTTACTATCATCACCTTCTTTCCTTTTAAGGAAGCAAAATCAAAGGTATCTCCCGATAAATCCTGTACTTTAAACTGATAGATCGTTTCTTTTGTCATGAGCTTATCTTTATTAGAGGTTTGTTTACTTGTTTGTGCCTGCAGCGTTGTTGCAGCAAAAACCAAAGCGATTGAAGCTAAATATACGAGTGTTTTCATTGTTTATATTTTTTATAAAATTAATCAAAAAAGATTTTCATTCCTAATACTTATCAGGTATAAAAAATCTATGGTCATCTATGTTTTGGCAAAGCCAAAAGGGATTAGCAGTACCGCATCCGGACAGTAGAAGTCCGATTATGATTGAATAGCCTCCAGCTTTAGCTGGATGGTTACAATTTGTGGTATCGTAAAGGCTTTAGCCGAATACTAGATTCGTTTTTAATTTGGCTAAAGCCTATTCACTTTAAATCTTGCTAATCTCCAACTAAAGTTGGAGGCTATTCATTCTATTTTTGGCAAAGCCAAAAGGGATAATTGTAGGGCATTTGGACAGTATGACCGCAATTGAGGTTGAATAGCCTCCAGCTTTAGCTGGATGGTTACAATTTGTGGTATCGTAAAGGCTTTAGCCGAATACTAGATTCGCTTATAATTTGGCTAAAGCCTATTCACTTTAAATCTTGCTAATCTCCAACTAAAGTTGGAGGCTATTCATCCTGTTTTATATACAAAAACTTTGAGTTTTGGCAAAGCCAAAAGAGATTAGCAGTACCGCATCCGGACAGGAGAAGCCCGATTATGATTGAATAGCCTCCAACTTTAGCTGGATGGTTATAATTTGTGGTATCGTAAAGACTTTAGCCAAATACTAGATTCGCTTATAATTTGGCTAAAGCCCATTCACTTTTAATTTTACTAATCTCCAACTAAAGTTGGAGGCTATTCATTCTATTTTTGGCAAAGCCAAAAGGGATAACTGTAGGGCATTTGGACAGTATGACCGCAATTGAGGTTGAATAGCGTCCAGCTTTAGCTGGATGGTTATAATTTGTGGTATCATAAAGGCTTTAGCCAAATACTAGATTCGCTTATAATTTGGCAAAAGCCCATACACTTTTAATTTTACTAATCTCCAACTAAAGTTGGAGGCTATTCATACTATTTTTGGCAAAGCCAAAAGGGATTACTGTAGGGCATTTGGACAGTATGACCGCAATTGAGGTTGAATAGCCTCCAGCTTTAGCTGAATGGTTACAATTTGTGGTATCATAAAGGCTTTAGCCAAATACTAGATTCGCTTATAATTTGGCTAAAGCCCAAACACTTTTAATTTTACTAATCTCCAACTAAAGTTGGAGGCTATTCATCCTGTTTTATATACAAAAACTTTGAGTTTTGGCAAAGCCAAAAGAGATTAGCAGTACCGTATCCGGACAATAGAAGCCCGATTATGATTGAATAGCCTCCAGCTTTAGCTGGATGGTTATAATTTGTGGTATCATAAAGGCTTTAGCCGAATACTAGATTCGCTTATAATTTGGCTAAAGCCCATTCACTTTTAATTTTACTAATCTCCAACTAAAGTTGGAGGCTATTCATCCTGTTTTATAAAATATTATTTAATTAAACACATAGAAAACATAGGTTTTATAATTTTAAAAAAAAGTAAATCAAAAAGAAACTCGTTTCTTCAAACATAGCTATCTGTTTTAATGCAAGTGAAACGCCTTTTTTGACTTCAATAGGCTATGTTTCTATGTGTTAAATATAATTTCACCCAACGTTACTTAATTAAAATAATAATCAATCTCAGGTTGGTACCAAAAAACAGCTGGTTTCTTTAGAAATGAAACCGTCTCAACAAGCTCCCATAAAAAACGAAGCCTAGCGTTAATCAGACGCTAGGCTTCTCCCCAAAACAAACAAATCAAACCATGAACTTAAAATTTATAAGTAACCCTGGCTTTTAGAAAAAACGGTGTACCTGGTGTAAAATGAATTTCTTCGACACTCTCAGGCTCATTCTGTAATCTGGATTCGGTAGCAAATTGTGTCTCATTCCATTCTGAATTGAATAAATTTTCGACTGAAACCCCGAACGTCATATTTTTATAATCATAATTCACATTACAATCGGCAATAAAATAACCTTTGGCTACAATAGAATTATCTTCATTTGCCGGACGGCTGTCTAAATATCGGTAACGGATACCTCCCGAAAAGCCATTCCATTTCTGGAAACTGATTCCACCTGTAGTAGTAAAATCAGGTGCTAGCGGAATATAGTTTTGTCCTTCCGGATCATCAATACTTCGGGCATGCGTATAATTAGCATCAAGATCAAAAAAGAAGTAATCGCTTAACTGGTAACGAATACCTAAATCAGCTCCGTAGCGTTTGGTTTTTCCGCTTGGCTCTACAATACCGGCATCGCCCACATAAACAAATTCCTGTTCCAGATATAAATACCATACGGCTGAGTTAATTATTAGTTTAGGAAATGGTTTCCAGATAGTACCGATATCAGTTCCGATAGCGGTAGGCAGAATTTCTTTCCCCTGATTTTCAACCACCACTCTCGTATCATTAGAATGGAATCCCATACCTGTTTTTAAGTAAAACTGCAGATCATTACTTGGAGAGAAAATAAAGTTTAATTTAGGCGACACCTTAGTTTTATTCTCCGATTGCGTTTTATAATTCATCATTAACTTGTCCTGATAATTAAACTTGAAATAATCAACTCTAACTGCCGGATTGATAATTAGTTTACCAAAATGAAATTCGGTATTCAGATATGTAAATAAATTAGACTGATCTATATCCCCTAGTTTTATGGGTTCTAAAACTGTGCTTCGGTTTAATGTATGCGAAAGCTCTGTATCTGTAGTGGCATCGGCACGAACACCCACTCCTACCTGATAAAGAATATCGAAGTTGCTATAGACTACTTTTTTGTTTAACTCGGCATTTACACCATATATATCACGATCTTCTTTCTGTTTAATCTGATCACCATTAATAGGATCGTCTAAAAAGAAAGTGAAATTAGAATAGAGCTCAAATTGATAATTGCTATAAAAAGTATTCGCTTTTATAAAGGTATTTTCGTCAATTGGTTTAGTCAATGAAGCACTAAAATTTGTTCTGGACGTATTTCCTCCCTCGGTATCATCAACAGAACCAAATCTTGAAATAGTTCCGGCATCAACCAATCGTTGCGGAATTTGTCCTGATGCGTCCCATTTGCTGGAAAAATGAGATCCCAATACCGAAAATGTACTGTTATTATCCAGAATAGCAGAATATTTACCCAACAGATTAAGACGGTTGAAGTTTTGAGGAGAATCAAAAGGACCATCAGTTAGAATGTATTCGGTAGCAATATAAGCGCTCTGACGTTTTTGTTTTCCTAAAAGATCAAACAATCCTACAGTTCTAAACGTATTGAACTGCCCTACTTCCATACCAATACTGCTGTTCTCTAATTTATCTTTGGTTTTAAAATCTACGTAACCGGCTGTCGTAAAATCGCCTTTGTTAGCATAATAAGTACCTTTGCCAAAGTCAATTTTATCTACCGTTTCCGGAATTACAAAGTGCAGATCAGCATACCCTTGTCCGTGTGCATGCGAAACCATATTAACCGGCATTCCATCAACCGAAAGTCCAATATCAGTACCATGATCTATATCAAATCCTCTGAGGAATATTTGTTCAGCCTTACCACCTCCCGCATGCTGCCCAATAAACAAACCCGGAACCTTGCGTAAAATTTCCTGTGAAGAATTTACGGGTGTCGTTTCTAGATCTATTTTTGAAATAACATTCATGGCTGAAAGTTTAGGTTGAATAATGACCTCATTCAGTTGAAAACTATTCTCTTCAAGTGTAATTAAAATAGCTGATGCTTCGGTTATAGTGAAAATTGTTTTTTTATACCCCAGTGCACTTACCTCTAAATGATTTCCTATATTGGTGTTTACAATGCTAAAAATTCCAAATTGATTGGTATGTGCATGACTCTGTGTCTCTGTATTGTATATATAAACATTTTCGATTGGAAGTCCGAAAGCATCAACTATTGAACCTTTTTGAACCTGATTATATCCCTTGACACTAAAAAGTATCAGCAATAACATAGCTAGTTTTCTCATTTGATTTTGATTGGTTTGTTTGGAATGATTCTGTTACAATTGTTTTATTTTATTATCAAAATTTGGCCCTAATTCAAAACTACTTTTAGATAATTCTTCTTTAATAGGCTTAATTTCTGCGATAAAATTATTGGATTTGTAAATCATCGCCAAATGATATTGTACATTCGGTTCAAATGTTTTTCCAACTATATGAGTCTGAGCAATTTCGAGTGCTTTTTTATTTTCGCCTAAATTATAGTACGACCAAGCCAGTAAATCATACGAATCTGGTGTTGGTCTGTGTTCTATTTCGATTTTGGCAATTTCAAGGGCTTTTTGTGCTGTCGATTTGGTATCAGCATATACTAAAACATTGTATTTATTATACATAGCGCCATAATTATACTCGTTTAGCATTTTAAAATACGCATCCTTATATTGTTTTTCTTTAGCTTTATTTCCTTCGTATTGTGCAATTTGTGATTTAAGCAAATAGAAGTCTGGTGTTTTATGTGTTTTCAGGATTGCATCAATGATTCTGTTCGCTTCGGCTGTATTTCTTTCGTAAGAAAAAGCAATCCAGGCAATTCCTTTTAAAGCATAAGCGTCATTAGGATCCAGTTCTAATGTTTTTAGGTAACTTTCGTACGATTGTTTGATTCTTCCGGCGTGACCGTAAAAATCTCCCAGATTAGAGTACGACCAGATTTGTAATGCTTTGTTCTCGTATTTATCAGCAATATCACGGGCCGTTTCCATAAATCCGATAGCGGTGTCAAGATCTCCTATATGATCGTTCCATTTGGCCAGACGAATCAGGTAATCAAAATCGTTCATGTCTTTTATCGCACTTAGATTTTTTTTGGCTTCGTCATAGTTTCCCATTTCCATCTGCACATCAAACAGCAGTTTTTGTGTTTCTTTTTTACCTTCGCCAATCGCAAGCGCTTTGTTGGCAAGCAGTAAAGCTTCTTTGAAACGATGCTGCGAAATGTAATTTCGGGCCAATGCTCTAATAGTCGAAACTTTAGAATAACTGTAAGTCTGATTTGATAAAACCAATAAGGCTTCCGCTTTATATAAGTCATTAATATTACCTGTATGGACAAAACATGTAGTGTAGTTAGCCGCAATTGGACTCAAATAACTAATTTGATTAGGAGCAGCATCAAATTTTTTTTGCCAGAAATCAATTTCTTTATTGGCAAAATCAAGTGATTTATTTTCTTTAAGATTCAGGTATTTTTCGTAATCTGAAGTTTTGGTAATTTTTTTCTCCGTGTTAGTGCAACTGAAAAGAAATATTAGGGTAAATACCAGTAGTACGGCTATTTTTATAGTTTTCATGTTCTAACGTATTTGGTGTGATTGATTGTGTTTGGGAAAGATGGTTTAAAAAACAGAGCAATAGAATATCGCTCTGTTTTTTACTTTATTTTACCAGGCTCCAGCCAGATAAGGGAATGCTGTTAAGAAAGCTTTA
Organism: Flavobacterium hydrocarbonoxydans; assembly: GCF_009789235.1. Classification (GTDB taxonomy): domain Bacteria; phylum Bacteroidota; class Bacteroidia; order Flavobacteriales; family Flavobacteriaceae; genus Flavobacterium; species Flavobacterium hydrocarbonoxydans. The sequence continues at coordinate 75,611 of NZ_WSTB01000012.1, forward strand.
TCATTAGCATCTACATGATCAGAAGTTAGTCCTGGATTAGAAGTACCCATTGGTCCGCCGAAAATCAGTAATAACTCCACATCGATAACATCATCAGCCAAAGCTCTTCCGGTTAAGACATTGGTTCCGTCGAAGAAAGTTGTTTTTCCGGTTTTGGATACATTTAATACATCTGTAGCTAGTGCTCCGGTAAAAGTAGCCGCATCCATCCCTAAAGCATTTGTAGTATATCCGGCATTTAATGCCATCAATCTATCCTGAAAAACCATTTGATATTTGGTTCCCATCATCGAAGGAATAGTACTGTTGAATTCATCCTTAGGCGCTCCGGCAGCAATAAAAACAGTATTTATAGCAGGTCTCGCCATTTGATCCTGTTGCACGTAAGTTCCTGAGAAATCAACGGTTGGTTCGTTGTTATCATTATTATCATTATCGTCGCAACTTGTAAAAGTTAGTACACCTGTAAGTGCTACTATTAGTATATTGAATTTGTTTATGTTCTTCATGACCTTAATTTTTTTGATTAGTAGTTACTATTATTGTTTCTTTTTAGTTTCGGCCCAAACATTTAGAGAAGAAGTTCCACCTAACATTGTTTTAGGCACTTCAACCACAATAGCCATTACGTTTGTACCAGCAAAAGTGTCTGTACCCGGATTATTAAATCCTGTAGCTGTACCACCCAAAATGGCTTTGAACTGACCTAAATCAAAGAAGAAAGGATCATCTCTTGGTCCGGCAAAAAACTTCATACCATTATTAGTACTTGTTACAGGAGTTGCTCCATAAGCAGAGATAGCAACACTTCCTGAAGCTGCACTTGTAGAAATAGTACTTGATGCTCCGGTAGCTGATGGTTTATATGGACCAAAAAAGTACATTTTGTCTCCACGCTTAATAGCCTGAATAACTAAATCTTCAACATTGTCTGCATTGTTGTCGATGTTGATTTCAACCAAAACGTTTTCGCTAAATTTTGCCGTTGTTGTAGCATTAGGACTTAAAAGCCCTTGTGTGTTTACAGCAAAAACCAAATTATTGGTGTCTTGTCCCTGAAAAGCATAAACGTCTGTAATATCTCCCGAATCGCCTGTCATTGTTGCTGGCGCATCAATATGGTCAGCTGCTACTAAAATTAAACCTGCAATTGCAACGAACGCAAGGCCTAATATCATTTTTGGTTTTTTCATTTTGAAATTAATTAAAAGTTATAATTGCATTTACGCAGTAGGATTGGTTTTGGTTTTAAAAAAGACTAAAAAAAAGTTAATTATTTTAAACATCCCTTATTTTACTGGGCATTTGATTCTTAAAAAAATTAGGATATTCATAAAAAAATCAATTATCTTTATTAAAAATATTTCCACAATCCGAATTTTCAACCTAAAATGTGTTCGTTTGTATCAGTAAAAACCTAAATTTATGAGTCAGGAAGAATTGTTAGTTTTAATTTACAAGAAAGACGAAAGAGCTTTTACCTATTTGTATGATATGTATTCGAAAAGTCTCTTTTCGGTCATTAACGTTCTAATAAAAAATCGCGAAGAAGCCGAAGATGTACTCCAGGAAGTCTTTGTTAAAATCTGGAAAAACATCGATTCGTATAATGAAGGGAAAGGCCGGTTTTATACCTGGATCCTTAATATAGCCCGCAATACATCAATTGATAAACTACGTTCTAAAAACTTTAACAACAGTCAAAAAAACCTTTCCTCTGATAATTTCGTACATCTGTTAGATGACAGTAATAAATTAACGAACAGAATTGATACTATTGGAATACAAGAGTTTGTAAAAAAACTAAAACCAAAATGTATCGAGATAATCGATTTATTATTTTTCAAAGGATATACCCAGCAAGAAGCATCAGAAGAGCTAGCCATGCCGCTGGGAACTATCAAGACACAAAACAGAAACTGTATTAACGACCTACGTAATTATTTAAAAATATAATGGAAGCACAAGAATATATAGAATCAGGAATTCTAGAGCTATATGTTTATGGTTTATTAACCGAAACTGAAAATCTGGAAATAGCCGAACTGGCAAAAAAGAACCCCGAAGTCGATCAGGAAATTATTTCGATAGAAAAAGCCATTGTGGCCTTATCATCTAGTTTCTCCCCATTTCATTCGGTAGCAAATTTCGAAAAAATAAAAGCACGTTTAGAATTGAAACACGGCAAAGTAGTCGAGATGAAACCTGCTTCACGCTGGTCAGAATATGCTGGCTGGGCTGCTGCAGTACTCCTGCTATTAGGCGTTGGATATCAAACCCTGCAATTGAACGAAACCAAAGAAGCGATCTCTACTATTGGTAATGAAAAGACCAAAATAGAACGTGATTATGCTTTCTTAGGGCAAAAAACAGCCGAAGTAGAGAAAAGTTTAAACATTGTAAGAGACATCAAAAATACGGGTGTAACATTGGGTGGTCAGGCTGTATCTCCAAAATCATTTGCAAAAGTGTATTGGAACAAAGAAACCAGAACTACTTATATTGATGCTGCCGGTTTACCAAAACCTCCTAAAGGAATGGTATATCAGGTTTGGGCGCTTAAACTGAGTCCGGTTCTTACGCCTACGAGTATTGGTTTGTTAAGTAATTTTGAAGGAAATGAACAAAAGATTTTTGCAGTTGATCAAACGGTTTCTGCAGAAGCATTTGGAATCACACTGGAACCAGCCGGAGGAAGTCTAACCCCTACTATGGAGCAATTATATACGTTAGGAAAAGTTTAAAAAACCTTACATATCAACTATTTAAAATGCCTATTCATTTATTTTGATAGGCATTTTTTTATTATTTTTATTGAATTAAATTCAAAATCATGAACGGAACTCTACTTTTAAGGATTGCTGTTGCTATTATACTACTCACCCATTCTGTCTTTGGAATGTTTAATAACGGAATTAATGATTTTGGGAATTTATACCTCAATCAGATTGGGTTTGCTCCTTTTGGAGTACTTATTGCCTGGTCTGTCAAGCTGTCTCATATCGTTGCAGCAATACTTTTTATTTTGAATAAATACATTAAACCAGCTGGATTTGTAACGATTTTTGTGCTCATTATGGGAATTGTTTTAGTACACTTTCAGGAAGGCTGGTTTGTTGTGGGCGGTGGCAGAAATGGTGTTGAATATAACTTTTTACTGATTTGTGTTTTATTGGCTATTATGTATCCAAATGGATTTAAATCAGTTAAAACCAAAGATTAGATTTGTAAACCGTAATTTTTATATCAATAAGCAATTCAAAAAAATACCACAGATGGAAATAACCTGTAAAAACTGTCAGCATGTTTACGAAGGTAATTATTGTAATAATTGTAGTCAGCCTGCCGATACGCACCGCATCAACAGGCACTTTTTATGGCATGACATTCAGCACGGATTGTTTCATTTTGACAAAGGGATTTTATATTCGTTTAAAGCATTGTTTACCAGACCAGGAGATTCTATCCGGGAATTCATAGAAGGAAAAAGAGTAAATCATTTTAAACCCCTTTCCTTAGTTTTACTTTTGGCGGGTATGTATGGTTTTTTATATCATAAATTTGATCTTAATCTATTTCCGGATCCCACAGAGTCTGAATTTGACTATCATGATTTCAACGAATGGATGGCTACACATTTTTCCTGGATCACCATTGCCACCATTCCGATTTATACAATAGGTACCTGGATCGCGTTTAGAAAACAAGGGTATAACTTTGTAGAATACTTTATTTTGAATACGTTCAAGGCATCGCAAAAGCTTTTTGCCCATATAGCGACATTTCCCTTACTATATTATTACTACGGAACTCCACATATCGCCACAATTACCAATATTATTTATGCACTTGATGTCGTGCTTATCTTTTGGAGTAACATGGGATTTTTTAATAAAATGCCAAAAATCAAGGTCTTTTTATTGTCTGCCCTTAGCCATTTCATTTTCTGGATATTAATGTTAATTATCGTGGCTTCCGTCTTGCTCATAAGTGGTAAATTAAAAACATAAACCAAAATAATAAGGCAGTTTCTTTTGTAATACAATTTTATATCGTAATATTGCAATATAAAAATAAAACAGATGGGGGCTACTAAGACGGAACATTTTACAGATCAACAAAATCAAATTGCGATTATTGCTAAAGCATTAGGTCATCCTGCCCGAATTGCTATAATTGAATATTTGCAAAAAGTAAATACATGTATCTGTGGTGATATTGTAAACGAATTGCCTCTTGCTCAGCCAACAGTTTCTCAACATTTGAAAGAGCTTAAAAACGCTGGACTTATTAAAGGAAACATCGAAGGAAATGCGATATGTTATTGTATCGATGAAAAAACTTTTGACGTTTTAAAAAATTATTTTTCTACTATTATACAAACGGTAACCAATCAAAAGTGCTGTTAAAGCATTTTTTTATTTCTAAATTATCGCAATATTGCAATAAACAACTAAACTTTTATTATTATGAAACTTTCAGAAATTAAAACCATACTGGAAACTGTAGAAACAGTAAATTTTCAGTTACCTAACGGAAACTTCGTGCCAGAACATTTTCATGTTACCGAAGTGGGTTTCATCACCAAAAATTTTATTGATTGTGGCGGAACTGTTCGTAAAGAAACGGTTGTAAACTTTCAGCTTTGGGACGCCAATGATTTTGAACACCGCCTAAAACCAAACAAACTTAATCATATTATAGCGCTTTCTGAGAAAGTTTTGGTCCCGATAGCTATCGGGATTGAAGATTTTGAAATTGAAGTCGAATACCAAGACACTACTATCGGGAAATATGATTTAGGTTTCAACGGAAAAGATTTCTTATTACTGAATAAACAGACAGCCTGTTTAGCTCAGGATCAATGTGGAATTCCTGCTGAAAAGCCAAAATTAAAACTTACCCAGCTTAATGCCGACACAGCTAATTCCTGTACTCCTGGCGGAGGATGCTGCTAATCTTTAAAACCAAAATATGACACCAAAAAAGAACTTATTTGCCGAAATAGAACAAACTGTTTCCTCTTTTAATTTTAATGAAATAACCGCTGAACGCAAAAACATTCTGAAACCTCTGATTGAATTTATTCAGTTGAAAGTGGATAACCAGGAAGATATTCGGTTGAATTTGATTTGTACACACAATTCCAGACGAAGTCATTTATCGCAAGTTTGGGGGCAGACAGCGGCACATTATTACGGCATACAAAATGTTTTTTGTTATTCTGGCGGAACCGAAGCTACGGCGATGTTTTCGAAGGTGGCGGAAACATTGACGAAAACAGGATTTAAAATTCAGAAACTTTCTGAAGAAAACAATCCGGTTTACGCAATAAAATTTACTGAGAATCAAGCACCAATTATTGGTTTTTCTAAAACGTATGATGATTCATTTAATCCAGAAAGTGGTTTTGCTGCTATTATGACTTGTTCTCAGGCCGATGGTGGCTGTCCGTTTATCGCCGGTGCAGAAAAACGAATTCCGATTACGTTTGAGGATCCGAAAGCATTTGACAATACGCCTCAGCAAGACGAAAAATATCAGGAACGCAGTTTGCAAATTGCAACCGAAATGTTTTATGTTTTCTCTCAAATAAAAAAATAATATGAGCCTAAATCACTGTTCTCCAATTGTAGAAAGAAAAAAACTGGGTTTTCTGGATCGGTTTTTAACCTTATGGATTTTTCTAGCCATGCTGATAGGTGTTTCTGTTGGCTATTTTATTCCGTCAAGCGGAAATTTTATCAACTCGTTTTCTAGCGGAACGACTAATATTCCGCTGGCAATTGGGCTAATTCTGATGATGTATCCGCCATTGGCAAAAGTGAAATATGATAAGATGGGAGACGTATTTAAAAACACAAAAGTTTTAGGCGCTTCGTTATTTCTAAATTGGATTGTGGGTCCGATCTTGATGTTTGCGTTAGCACTTTTATTTTTAAAAGGCTATCCGGAATACATGATTGGACTAATACTTATAGGATTGGCACGTTGTATTGCGATGGTTGTTGTCTGGAATGACCTTGCCGATGGAAACCGCGAATATGCTGCGGGATTAATTGCCTTAAATAGTATTTTTCAGGTGTTACTTTATAGTGTTTATGCGTATGTTTTTATCACGATTTTGCCGCCTTATTTTGGTTATACAGGTTTTAATGTCAATATCAGTATTGGGCAAATTGCTGAAAGTGTGGGGATTTACCTCGGAATTCCGTTTTTACTTGGGATTATCAGTCGTTATGGTTTGATAAAGCTTAAAGGCGAGAAATGGTTTCAGGAAAAATATGTGCCATTCATCTCTCCTATCACTTTGATTGCTTTGCTTTTTACGATTGTACTTATGTTTAGCTTAAAAGGCGAATTGATTGTACAGATTCCGATGGATGTTGTTTTGATTGCGATTCCTTTGGTGATTTATTTTACTGTCATGTTTGTAATTAGTTTTTTTATCGGAAAGTATTTTGGTGCTGATTATTCTAAAAGCACTGCGATTGCTTTTACCGCTACTGGAAATAATTTTGAACTGGCGATTGCAGTTGCGATTGGTGTTTTTGGGATTAATAGCGGGCAGGCTTTTGCGGGTGTTATTGGGCCTTTGGTCGAAGTTCCTGCTTTGATTGCGCTGGTTAATGTGGCTTTCTGGTTCAGGAAAAGGTTCTTTTAGAGGCGCTAAGGTTCTGAGGTACTAAGTTTACTTATATTTTTATTTTTCTGATGAAAACGAGTGCCCTAGCCCCGATAGAAGTGGAAATCCTTTGTCTGGCTCCTTTAGCCAGACAAAGATTGAAACGGATAGCGGGAAATAGCTCCTGAAAATAATTATCTTTGATAAACCTGAATTTAAAGATAATTTAATTCCTTAATTATGAAAGCATTGAGCCAATATACCAATAAAACCAAAGCGGCTTTTATTTTACTGATTGTAATGCTGGTGATTGTATTGAGTAACTATAATACGTTGCGAAATTCTAAAAATGTAAACGAGAATATCAACGCGATTTATAAAGACAGACTGGTTGTGGCGGGTTATATTTTTGAGTATCTGAACGAAATTCATTTTATAAAATCGGAAGCGCAAAATGCCCGGAATCCGATTCATAAAAGCGAAGAAATCTTTATTGCCCTTAAAACGATTCATGAAATTGATAAATTGTACATAAAAACCGTTTTGACCTCTAAAGAAAAAATACATTTTGATGCCTTTATGGTTTCCTGCACTGCGATAAGCATTCATACTAAAAATAAAAACTGGAATGAGGTCGTAAAAACTTCGGATCAGGCAATTGAAACTTTAGAATTAATGTCTAAAATTCAGGTTGCGGAAGGGAAAACAAAACTGGCAAGCGCCAACGAAATGTACAATAACAACAATAGTTTGGGACAGCTTCAAATTGCTTTGCTCGTGATTTTGGGCGGTATTACTTTTTATTTATTACTCCTTAAGAAGCCTAAAAAAAGTATTAAAATTCCGGAATCACCGAGTATGAATTAAATTTTAAATTCCAAAAATCTCAAATTCCAATATTTTAAATTCCAAATTCCAAAAAAAAAATCCAAATTCCAAAATGTTTAGTTTTGGAATTTGGAATTTATTTTTTGGAATTTAAAAAAGTATTGGAATTTAAATTTCGCAGAAATTTATCTGCTCCACTCTGCAATGCTGTCTTTATTCATTTTTACGTAATCCTGATTATTGGCTGCTTCTGCTGCTGCAAGAGAAATTTTTGCAGTTTCGATTGCTCCTGCTTTATCACCTTGTTTTGCCTGAATCAATGATTTTAAGCGCGAAACATAAAAAGGTTTATCAGTACTCATTTCTAAAGCTTTATCAACATAAGCTCTCGCATCTTCTATATTTCCGTTGGATTGAAAAAGATATTGAGAAGCGGCAAAATAATCATTCCAGGTTGCGCCACTCAATGTTTTTTGAATACTGGCTGTAGCTGTTTTTGCAGTTGGAACTTCAAATTTAAGTGCTACATGAGAGTTTTCCCAAGCCATTTCTAAATATGCAAAATTAGGATCTAAACCATTGATACCAATTGTAAAAGTCTCTACAGGAGTTGGCAAAGCGTCTTCTTTAACCGTGGTTTTCAACGCTATGTTTGCTTCGTTCCAGTTTTCCGGTAATCCCCAGTTGTCTGTTGCCAGATAGAAAATCACATCCCAGCTTTCGATTCTTGGAACGGTATATAACGAATATTTTCCTTTTTTTAATGTTTTTCCATCAATCACCACATCGTCACTAAAGGAAATAATCGTGTTTTCGTTAGCTCCGGTTCTCCATAATTTTCCAAACGGAACTAAGTTTCCAAAAACGGCTCTTCCTCTTGCTCCTGGTCTGGAATAAACTACTTCAACATCTGTTAAACCTACAGTTTGTTTGATTGTTGCTTTCGGACTCGCTTGTGGTGTTTTTATTTGTGCTTCTGTAATAAATGGCGTTAAAATAACGGCTAAGGCAATAAGTATTTTTTTCATTTTAGTGAGTGTATTAGTTTTGTTCAAATTTACAAATTCAATTAGGGAACAAATGTTAAATATTACATAATTCAAGCATCAAGCTGTGATATTATTTCGGCATTTAATTCCTTAAAATGATGGATTACCAAATTAGCCGTCGATAAATCCTGCAATTTAGAATGTTCGCTATGATAACCCACGCAAAAAATACCTGCAGCGTTGGCCGCTTTTACGCCATTGGTACTGTCTTCGATAATAATACAGTTTTCTTTTGGTGCAATCGACAACGAAGCGGCATGCAGAAAAATAGCCGGATTGGGTTTTGATTGCGGAAAATCTTCGCCACTTACAATATGAGAGAAATACTGATGCAAATTAAATCTCGTAAAAACCCTGTCTATCGTAACTTTTGAAGCCGAAGAAGCCAAAATTAGCTGAATACCATGCTGATACAAATCTTTTATCAGATCTTCTACTCCGTCCAGCAAAAGCAAATCTTCTTTGGTATCGAAAGCATCATTGAAAATATTTCGCTTGCGCTGAATCAAATCTTCGACTTCGTGTTCGATTGTCGGAAAATTGCTTTTTAGGGTTTGAAATGTATTGCGCGTAGAAAATCCCGTAAACGAAGTGTACATTTCTTCGTTTACCTCAATATTTAATTCCGAAAATTGTTTGTAATACGCATAACGATGTACGGGCTCTGTATCGACAATCACGCCGTCCATATCAAAAATTACTGTTTTTATCATTTTTTTTCTTTTGAGTTGCTAAGATGCTAAGGTTCTGAGGTTCTAAGTTTTTTTAGCTTTAAGTTTAAATCTTAGTAGCTTAGTTCCTTAGCATCTTAGTAACTATTTCTTTAACAAATATCTAATCACTGTTTCGGCAGCGTGCAGGCCAAATAAACCTGGCATATAGCTGTTGGTTCCGTAGAATGATTTTTTATAATTTTTTCCGTCGGTTAGTTTTAAGCTTTTGCTATCCTGAATTTCAGATGAAAAAACCACTTTCAGTTTGTTTATTTTTACTTCTTTCAAACGCTTTCTGATGGTTTTAGAAAAGTAGCAATTGAAGGTGTTAGAAATATCAGCCACTTTAACTTTAGAAGCCAGCATTTTCCCGCCAGCGCCCATACTACTGATAATTTTGACTCTTTTGCGTTTAGCGGCAATAATCAGATTTAGTTTTGGGGTAATACTGTCAATACAATCCAAAACATAATCAAACTCTTCAGATACAATTTCGAAAGCACGTTCTGGCGAAAGAAACTCCTGTACTCTGGTCAGTTTTAGTTCCGGATTAATATCCATCAGACGATCACCAACAATCGTAATTTTTGGCTGACCAACCGTAGAATGTAAAGCAGGTAATTGCCTGTTGATATTAGTAATATCAACTACATCACCATCTACAATTGTCATCTTTCCTACTCCTGCTCTAGCCAAAAATTCAGCAGCAAATGAGCCTACTCCGCCCAAACCTACTACCAAAACATTTGCGTTTTGCAAATTTTCTAATCCCTCTTTCGTAAATAAAAGCTCGGCTCTTTCCGTCCACTCTGCCATATATATATTGTTGTTTATTGTTTTTTTTTGTTTCAGGTTTTCTTTGTTTCAAGTTTCAGGTTTCAAGTTTCAGGTTTCAAGTTTCAGGTTTTCCAAACTCACATCTCCCAACTCACAACCCACATCTCACATCTCACATCTCACAACCAAATACCTCCTTAAAATTACTTGAGATAATCCCCTGTAAATCTTTGACTAATAAATCTTTATAATCTGCTGCTAATTGATAAACCAGTTCTAAATTTTCATCAATTGTATCGGTTTCCAGGAAAAATCTATTATTTGGAAATTCCTGAAAAACTGTTTTTAATTCGGGATTTCTCAGTAAATATTTTCCAATCGAAATATAAAATCCTTCTTTAATTAATTGGTTTGCTATCTGACTGTTTTTCGAAAATCCGTGTACAATCATCGGAACCGAAATTTTCATTTTTTTCTTAATCGCAATCACTTCCTGAAAAGCAGCTACACAATGTATCACCACCGGTTTTTTATATTTTTCTGCCAAAGCCAATTGTCTCTCAAAAACGGCAATCTGCAAATCCAGCGGCACTTCTACTCTTTTATCGAGACCACATTCGCCTATGGCCAGACAATTTTTAGTCTGTACTTTTTCTTCTATAATTTTCAAACCCGATTCAAGTCTTTCTTCAACAATATACCAGGGATGAATTCCGATAGAATAAAACGGAATCGCATCATCAAATTCGTTTGGATATTGATTGACCAGCTCCAGAACATTGGATTGATTCGTAAACTGATGCGTATGAAAATTAAAGAATTCCATTAATGAAAAGTCTTTACACCTGCTTTAATTTCGATATTCAAATCATTTTCTAAAGGTACAAGCGGACAGGAATATTTGTGATTATAAGCGCAATACGGATTGTAAGCCTGATTAAAATCGATGGGAATTGTTTGTCCTTTCGGAATTTTCAAATCGATGTATCGCCCGCCAATGTAGCTTTCTTTCCCGGAAGTCAAATCAGAAAAAGGTAAAAACAAATGGTCTTTATATTCATCCGTTTTAGAAAGTTCTATATTTCTATAAACGTTCAACTTTAGTGATTTCCCATCAATAGTAAAAAAAACGGTACCGTATTTAATGTATTTTGGCGTTCTGGTTCCGGTCGTTTTCATTTCGAACACCTTTTCGTTTTTCGCTTTTACAAATTTGGCGTTCACAAAATATTTTCCGTTTATCGGGTAGAAATCCAGGGCTTTAAAAGTCTTCAAATCCTCTTCCATCAACGGACTCGTCTTAGCATCAGCATATTCCGCATTAATGGTCTTCTGAAATTTTTCAGCTTCTGTTTTGCTAAATTTTATTTGGGCAAAGCCAAAAGTAAAAGCCTGCAATAAAACAAGAGAAAGTATTTTTTTCATTTGGAAAATTTTCCACAAAAATAGTTTAAAACTAACAAAGCGGCAACCCATCTGCGTGACAAAGTTTCCTAACTTTGTTGCAAATAACCATTATTATAATGCTCAAAACTGCCTTTAATCACTACATCAACAATTTCAGAGGATTTACACGCGAAATCTGGATACTTGCCATCATCACTTTTATCAATCGTGCAGGTACTATGGTATTGCCGTTTTTGTCAAAATACCTTAAAGAAGATCTTCATTTTACCTACAATCAGGTAGGCTGGATTATGGTTTCTTTTGGTTTGGGTTCGATGTTAGGTTCGTGGCTGGGCGGAAAGCTGTCTGATAAAATTGGTTTTTACAAAATCATGATTTTCAGTCTGTTTACTAGTGGTGTTTCGCTCTTTTTAGTACAATATATTACCACTTTTTGGGCGCTTTGTTCCGCTATGTTTGTCCTGATGACTATTGCCGATATGTTTCGTCCGGCGATGTTTGTTTCGCTTGGTGCCTATGCCAAACCCGAGAACCGAACCCGTGCATTGACATTGGTACGTTTGGCTGTAAATCTAGGTTTTGCTGCTGGTCCTGCTTTAGGAGGTCTAATTATTATGGGAATGGGATATCCGGGACTTTTTTGGGTCGATGGAGCTTCCTGCATCATTTCGATTTCGATTTTTGCTTTATTGGTAAAAGAAAAGAAAAAAGCAACACATGATGATAAAACCGAAAGCGCACCTGAAATAAAGTCTGTTTTTCAGGATAAAATATTCTGGGTTTTCTTATTCGTAAGCTTTGTGGCGGCGATGATTTTCTTTCAGCTTTTTACCACACTACCTTTATATCATAACGAAAAATTTGGCTTAACCGAATTTCAGACCGGGCTTTTAATGACTTTAAACGGAATCATAATCTTCTCTCTCGAAATGCCCACCGTCGGATTCGTTGAAAGAAAAGGGTTTCAAAAATTAAAAATCATCACGCTCGGCTCCTTTGTCATGGCGTCCAGTTTCTTTTTACTGCTTATAAATGCTTGGGCCGGAATATTAGTCATCAGTATGATTTGCATATCGATTGGCGAAATTCTGGTTTTTCCGTTTTCGAATGCCTTTGCCCTGAGCCGTGCTCCTAAAGGTCAGGAAGGGCGTTATATGGCACTTTATACGATGAGTTTTAGTCTGGCACATATTACCAGTTCCAAAGCAAGTTTTGAAATTATTTCGAAATTTGGTTATCAGATCAATTGGTTTTTTATGGCTTGTATCGGACTTGTAGCTACTTTTTGCTGCTTTTGGATTAAGAAAGCATTGATAGACGAAAAAGTATCGTAGCACTCCTTTATATTTCCTTCATAAAATTATTTCGTTTGCACTAATGTATTCCAAGTAGTATTCAGAACCCCAAATTTGACGTCGCTGATGTCAAATTTGACGTTCCTGATGCCAAATTTGACGTTCCTGATGTCAAATTTGACGTGCCTGATGTCAAATTTGACGTCGCTGATGCCAAATTTGACGTCCCTGATGTCAAATTTGACGTAACCGATGTCAAATTTGACGTGCCTGATGTCAAATTTGACGTCTCTGATGCCAAATTTGACGTTCCCGATGTCAAACTTGACGTCGCTGATGTCAAATTTGACGTCTCTGATGTCAAATTTGACGTCCCTGATGTCAAATTTGACGTTCCTGATGCCAAATTTGACGTACCCGATGTCAAATTTGACGTACCCGATGTCAAATTTGGGGATTAGTAATTAAATTGTTTAAACTCAATTTTATATAAACTTTTTTCAACATCAGTAAAACCTTTATAATCAGTCATTTATATTTAAAATAAATTACTTTTAATTGCCTTAAACTTCATTCCTAACTTAAAAAACAGTTAAATAACTATTTTTATAGTTGTGTAACTAAAAAAATAGTTGTAGGTTTGAATTAAAATTAGAAGAACTCCAAAAATTAACGAACCAAGAAGAAAAGAAAACAGCATGATAAGTAAAATACAGCTACTATTTGTTTTGATGTTTACCGTGTCAGCTTATTCGCAAACGATTAGTGGGAGTGTTTTTGATGAAACCAAAGTTCCTGTTCCGGGAGTTTCGGTTTATCTGGATGGTACAACAATTGGAACTGTAACAGACGGAAACGGAAAATATTCGTTAGAGATTAGTCAAAATTCTAATATAGCTTTAATAATACAAGCACTGGGTTACGAAACAATCATCATTAATGATCCGCTCAAAAATAATGATTTAGACTCTTATTTAATTCCGAAACAAAACCAGCTTAGGGAGGTAATTATTACAAAAGAGTTTTTTACAAGAAAACAAAAGTTGGCCGTTTTCAAAGAGCAGCTCTTAGGTAAATCAAAAGCAGGAAGGTCCTGTATAATTGATAACGAAGAGGATATTTTGCTGGATTATGATTATAAAACGAATGTTTTATCAGCCACATCAATAAATCCTATTAAAGTTAGAAATACCTATTTAGGATATGATGTTGAGTTTAATTTACAGGATTTTTACGTAAAATTCTATAAAAAAAGTGTACAAAGTATAGATGCAACCGAAAGCTTATTTTTAGGAACTACTTTGTATCGTGAAGTAAAAAAAGACAGCAAGATTGAAAAAATAAGAAGAGAAACATACAAACAATCGACCATGAATTTCTTTAAAGTCCTGGCCAATAACAACTGGAAAGAAGCTAAATACACTTTTTATAAAGGTAGTTTTCCTGCCAATCCGGAGCATTATTTTACGATTACATCTGTAGGCGATTCTAAAAAAATTACGGTATTGTATAACGATACGGAACACATTACATTAAAAGAAAACAAGACCAAATTTTATGCTGAGTATAGTGTGCTGAACAAAAAGAATCAATCTAAAATTATGTTTTATACGAATGAATTTTATGTTGATAAATTTGGAAACAACTCAAACAGCGATGAAATTAGATTTTCAGGATATTTAGGAACAAGACGTTTAGGAGACTTACTGCCTTCAAATTATTTACCTTTATAAAATACTGGTAAACAGGATCTAAAAAATACAAATCATGGAAGCACTTTTTATTTTTATTGCAAAATCAAGTGGATTAATAACCCTGTTTTACTTGGCTTATTATTTTTTATTGCGCAAAGAAACTTTTTTTAACAGCAACAGGTGGTATTTATTGGCCGGATTGATAACTTCGGTGGTTTTGCCTTTCCTGGTTTACACCAAAACAATTCTGGTTGCTCCTACTCCTATCTCAAACAGTTCTTTTTTACCAACTGATATTTCTCAAAACATAATCAGGGAAGAAAATTTCGAGATAAACTGGAATTATGTCGTACTGATAATTTACGCGCTTGGATTAGTTTCTTTTTTAATCAAATTTGGATTGGATTATTATAGTTTAAATTCTGTTTTAAAAGGAAAAAAAATAAAACAACAAGCTGATTTTAAATTCGTTGATATTGATCAGAACATTGCTCCGTTCTCTTACTTTGATTATATTGTTTACAATTCGAAAATGTTCAGCGCTGAAGAATTAGAGAATATTATTGAGCACGAAAAAGTACATAGCGAGCAAAATCATACTGCTGATATGCTGATTTCGAGGGTGTTTTGTATTCTGTTCTGGTTCAATCCTATTATATGGTGGTACAAAAAAGCCATTGTTCAGAATTTAGAATTCATAGCCGATAAAGAAGCTGCCAAAATTATCTCAGATAAAAAGGCGTATCAATACACGCTTTTAAAAATTACAACTCACGAAAGTTGTCTATCCATCACCAATCATTTTTATCAATCATTAATCAAAAAACGAATCATCATGTTAAACAAAAATCAATCAAAAAAGAGGAATGCCTGGAAGTATTATGTAGTAATTCCAGCACTTGTAGCCTTTGTAGCTTTATTTCAGGTAAAAACCATTGCACAGGAAAATGGCCCTAATAGTGGAGCGAATATCAATCCGGAAAAAGTAGAAGCTGTAGAGGTTTTCACCATCAGTAAAAATACTTCTGATGCTGATATTGACCAAAGAGTAAAAACTTTAAAAGAAAAGTTTGACATTACAGCTACCGTTTCTGAACTGGAGCGAAATTCAAACCAAGAAATTACAGCTATCCAATTAGAATTAAAAGACAAAAAAGGGGTTACCAAATCAAAAAAATCGGTAGTAAGCACCGGAATCGAAAAAATAGGTATTATTGTCATAAGTGAAAAATCTGGCGAAATAATCTTTAATTTTGCTGATGACAAAACGGTTCCAACCACAGCTAAAACAGAAGCTAAAGACGTTATAATAAAAATAAAAAACACACAAAACTCTAATACTAATCGTAATGATCAATCTAATTCTTCTAGTAATACAAACGTTAGTACAAACGTTAGTACAAATGTTAACTCAAATACTAACACTACTACAAGTGTAAATACAAATTCAATAAACGTTACACCCCATGATAATGTCGTTACGATTACAAACCATGTAAGTGACCCTAAGCCTCTTATTGTAATAAACGGGACCATCACCCCCAACGTAACGGTTAATGATATTGATGTTAAAGTGGTAAAAAACATGAATGTTTTAAGAGGTCTTAACGCCAAAGCAAAATATGGCGATGCGGGAAATAATGATGTTATTGAAATTACAACAAAATAAAAAAAAGTAATAAATATTTGAATGCTATATATTTATGTATTCCTATTTATAGTAAAATAATAAAACAGAAAAAGCAGCAATTATGCAAAAGTTAACCAACAAAGAAGAGGAAATCATGCACATTTTATGGAAGCTTAAAAAAGCTTTTGTAAAAGAAGTTCAGGCAGAAATTACGGAAGACCAACCGCATTATAACACGCTTTCGACTATTGTGCGTAATCTGGAAGAAAAAGGTTATGTGAGCCATAATGCCTTTGGAAACACACATCAGTACTACCCAATTGTAAGTATCGAAGAGTACCGCAAAGGTTTCATGAGCACGGCTATTGATAATTATTTTAATAGTTCTTATAAAAGTATGGTTTCGTTTTTTGCTAAAGAAGAAAAAATTTCGGCAGCTGAATTACGCGAAATCCTGGCTATGATCGAAACTACAAAAGAAGAAAAATAACTGTTTATGGAAGCACTTATCCTATTTATCGCAAAATCTGGCGGATTGCTTATACTGTTTTACCTTGCGTATTATTTTTTATTGCGCAAAGAAACCTTTTTTACCAGCAACAGATGGTTTTTGCTGGCTGGTTTAATCACATCGGTTGTGCTGCCATTTATAGTTTATACACAAATTGTCTGGGTTGACCCTACTCCTGCTCCGGTTTCAGACTACAATTATGATACGACTTATTTTCCGCAGCAAACCATTCAGGAAGAAAGTTTTGAGATCAACTGGAACTATGTTTCACTTGGGATTTATGCGCTTGGACTTGCGGCTTTTTTAATCAAAATTGGTATTGATTTTTATAGTTTAAATTCGGTTTTAAAAGGAAAAGAAGTGCAGCAGCAAGCCGATTTTAAACTTATTGATATCAACGAAAATATCGCTCCGTTCTCTTATTTTGATTACATCGTGTACAACTCATCAATGTTTAGCGAAGCCGAATTAGAGAATATTCTGGAGCACGAAAAAGTGCATAGCGATCAAGATCATACCGTAGATGTTTTGATTTCGAGAGTTTTTTGTGCTTTATTTTGGTTCAATCCTGTAATGTGGCTGTATAAAAAAGCCATTTTGCAAAACCTGGAATTTATTGCCGACAGCGAAGCGACCAAAAAAATATCCGACAAAAAAGCGTATCAATACACGCTTTTGAAAATAACAACACATGAAAGCTGTGTTGCCATTACCAATCATTTTTATCAATCATTAATCAAAAAACGAATTGTCATGTTAAACAAAAATCAATCAAAAAAAACCAATTATTGGAAGTATTATGCTGTAATTCCAGCGCTTGTTGCTTTTGTACTTATTTTTCAAATTGAAACAATAGCACAGGAAAAAAAGGCAATAGAAAAAGAAATTGCTGAAAAAGAACAATCTGTTGATGTTTACAAAATCAAGAAAACAACAACCGATCAGGAATTAAAAGAAATGGGCGAAAAACTAAAACAAAATCATAATGTTGATGTTGCGGTTTCGAATGTAAAAAGAAACAACAAAAGCGAATTAACAGCGATTAGCGTTGAAGTAAAAAGAGGAAACGAACAAATACAAAACATTGATATCGATGGCGATGGAGAAGCTATTAAAGATTTCGGAATTGTAGTGGCTACAAATGATGATGGCTCAAAAGACATCAACGTAGTCACTAGCGATGACGAAATGAATGGTGTGTCGGTTAGTAATAAACAACGAATAATCCTAAGTGACAATTCTGTTGCACCAGTTGCGCCTATTGCCGGAATGACGCCTCCAACTCCACCAGCACCTCCTGTTTTTCCAGCTGGAGCATTGCCTCCTGCACCTGCAATCGATATGTCTAAAATGCCAAAACCTCCGGTAGCTCCAATCAATATGAAGGACAAAGTGGCTGTAACTAAATTTGAAAAAGAAATGGCAGAATTTGAGAAAAAAATGGAAGCTTTTGAACCTAATTTAGAAGCTATGGAAGCTTACGGAGAAGAAATTGAGAAAATTATGTCGCAGCGTGAAGCAATTTTTGAAAAAGAAATGGAAAAGTATGAAATTGCCATGGAACAATTTAATGCTAACATGGAGAAATTTGGCCAGTACAGCGAAAAAAATTATGGCCCAGATTCGAAGCAATTCGAGATGGACATGAGAGAACTTGAAAAAAACATGAGACAGCATGAACTGGATATGAAGCAACATGAAAAAGACATGAAACAACATGAAAAAGATATGAAATTGAATGAAAGAGAATTGAAAAGAATGGAAAGAGAAAAAAGACGTTCTTAATTTTCTACTGCTAAACAACATCCAAAAAGACTTTGCCTAACCGCAAGGTCTTTTTTTATATCTTTGAAAAAAATCCCCTACTATGTTTAAAATTTTAGCCAAAATCAATAAAATCCTTTTACCCAGTTTTACTAAAAAAGGTTTAGATATTTCGAAAGCAAAAAAATGGCAAATGGCAATCATTGGTTATCGCGCTTATGTTACGAAACGCGCTTTGGAATAACTTCTTTATTTCCATATGAAAATAATATCTATTTCACAGTCTTTTAGGATAGCTTCATTGTTAATGCTTATTTTCATTTCATTTAGCTTTTCCGCTATTTTACCAAAATCTGGGATTGAGATTTATGGTATTAAAGGAAATTTTCAAAATGAAATAAAAAATTGTCAATATTGCTTTAATGAAAAAAGTATAATCCTTTCTGAAAAACCGCTTCTTGACGAAAGTGATATAAATTATTTTGACTGGAAAAATCAGCAAATTATATTATCAGAAACGGGAAAAAGTAAAATTAGTAAGTTAAAAATTCAACTTTCAGGAATGCCTGTAGTCATGGTTTTAAATAAAAAAGTGATTTATGGATTTTGGTTTTGGAATATATTTTCATCATTTGGATGTGATCGAGTTTACACCTATCCTGAAAAGGATTTTAAAATTAAATTTGGACTTCCTTTAAAAAATACTTTTGGTACAGACCCAAGATATAATAGAGAACTTGAAAAATATATTCTGAATAGATTTCCACAAAAGTAAAGGAAGTAATAATTCGTATAGTCATAATCCAATTGAATAAAACAAACCATTCTAGAAAGGTAAAAATTTGTAGTTTTGTTTACTTCAAATCTTTCCATGAAAAATAAACAACTCAATATCCCTCCAGTTCCCGCAGTACTTTTAGCGATTATTAGCGTTCAATGTGGCGCAGCTATTGCAAAAACACTTTTTCCAGCCATAGGAGCCGCAGGAACAGCATCACTCCGAATTGGAATTTCAGCATTAATTCTGTTTGCCGTGTACAGACCTAACCTTTCGAAAATCACACCCCAACAATGGAAAATTGTAATTCCGTATGGTTTGTCTTTGGGTGCCATGAATTTGATTTTTTATCTCGCCATAGAGCGAATACCAATAGGTTTGGCGGTTACTTTAGAATTTATCGGGCCGTTGTTGGTTGCTGTACTAGGTTCAAAACGCCTGGTTGATTATTGCTGGGTACTTTTGGCAGCAGCCGGAATTGTTTTGATTGCGCCATGGAGCAACGATAAAATTGATCCGTTAGGAGTAGTTTTTGCGCTTGTTGCAGGAGCACTTTGGGCGGCTTACATAGTCTTAGGTGGAAAAATTTCTAAAATAATGAAAGATGGCGATGCCGTTGCAACCGGAATGCTTTTCGCTGCTGTGCTTATTCTTCCTTTTGGTTTTTTCGAAAACGGATTAAGTAATCTTACACCACACTTTTTAGGTTTAGGAATTGCATTGGCGCTCTTATCAAGTGCGATTCCGTTTACACTTGAGATGAAGGCATTAGGACAGCTTCCTCCCCGAACTTTTAGCATTTTAATGAGTTTAGAACCTGCAGCAGCTTCAATTTGTGGCCTTATCTTTTTGCAGGAACGTTTGAGTTTTTACGAAGTTCTGGCAGTTGTCTGTGTTGTAATTGCTTCGGCTGGTGCTACTTTAACTGCGAAACGATAAAAAATCAATAATAGACCGCGGATGGAACGGATTCGCTAAAGCGAAAACGCAGATTTGAACGGATTTTTTTGTTTTTTTTTAATCAAATTTGTCATCTGTAGAAATCCTAGCAAATAATTCGGCATAGAAATTCTCTGGCTTAAAATTAATTGAAAAATTCTGTGTTAAAAATTAACACAAGAATATCGAATTGTTATATTTGTCGATTTTATAAAACAAATTGCAACCTTAATCTTAATTTTTTGCTTTAATGACAACTAATAAATACATAAGAGTGATTTTTCCTATTTTTCTCTTATTTACTTTCTCTCAATGTAAAACTGCTGCTTACCAAATGAATTATCAAGAAAACTACCTTTCAGAATCAGATAAATCGATTAAAAATTATACAATACCTCCTTACCTTAAAGCCGGCGATTCGATTATGATTGTGGCTCCGGCTGGATTTCTAAGCGATTCTACCGAAATCGATCAAGGAGTTGAATTAGCCAAAAGCTGGGGATTGAATGTTAAGCTTGGGAAAAATCTTTTTAAAAAACACAATCATTTTGCAGGAACCGATCCGGAAAGACTAGAAGATCTGCAAGACGCTTTAGACAATAAAAACATAAAAGCCATTTGGTGTTCCAGAGGCGGATACGGAACCGTAAGAATTGTTGATGAATTAGACTTTTCTAATTTCAAAAAAAATCCAAAATGGATTATTGGTTTCTCCGATATTACTACGCTGCACGAACACGTTCACAGATTAGGTTTTGCCTCTATTCACGGCACTATGCCCGGAGGAATGAGAAGAGCAACTCCTGAAGCCAAAGAAACACTTTATAAATCTTTGTTTGGTTTAGAATTGAGTTATGAAGTTCCTGCGAATGTGCTGAATAAATTAGGTACCAGCAAAGGAGTCTTGATTGGCGGGAACTTATCTATTATTATGTCGATGTTAGGCAGCAATTCCGATATTGATCCAAAAGGTAAAATTTTATTTATAGAAGATGTTGGCGAAGATTTGTATCGCGTTGACCGAATGATGTACACCCTGAAAAGAAATGGTTTCCTGAAAGATTTAAAAGGAATTATCGTTGGTGATTTTGATTATAATGCTGATGAAAATATTTTGTTTGGAGGTACTCAGCGTGAAATTATTTTAAATGCGGTAAAAGAGTATGATTACCCTGTAATTTTTGATTTTCCAGCGGGACATATCAGAAACAATCATGCCCTTACTTTTGGTAAAAAGGTTAAACTGGAGTCTAATGCTACAACTGCTGTTTTATCTTATTTGTAAATACATTTAGATTTTAGTCGAAGAATTATAAACTCAAAAGCCTGCTTAGCAAGGCTTTTTTTTTTACAATATTATAAAATATGCGTTTTAAAATAAATTTAAACTTGTTTCCATTTTGTACTTAAAAAATGATTAAATTTAAATTCCAAAACCCAATTTTATGCAAAATCTACCTAAAAAAGTCCGAAGCAGAAAGCTGAATTCCAGAGTCGATTTGACTGCAATGGTTAGCGTTTCTTTTTTATTGATTATATTTTTTATGGTTGTTGGTGAGCTGTCGAAGCCTAAGATGATGGATTTTGGCTCTCCGGAAAGAAGTTGTGGTCCTGATCTTGGTTGTAATAACCCTGATCAAACACGTATTTTAACCATTATACTTGATGATAATGATAAAATGATTACATACTTGGGATTAATAGATTCTCCTGTTCAAAATCCTAAAGAAATTAAATACGGCAAAGATGGAATACGCAAAGAATTATTAAGTATTGATAAAAAAGTTCATCAATACTCAGCTGGAATGGGACAACCTGAAAGAGGCGTTACTGTTATTATAAAACCCAGCAAAAAATCTAATTACGGAAATTTAGTTGACATTCTTGACGAAATGAATATAACAGGAATAAACAGTTATGCTATTATTGATGATTTTACTCCAAAAGAGACTGAATTACTAGCTTCTAAATAAACATTTTCAACTTAAAACCATTTAATTATGCGAAATCTTCCTAAAAAAGTCAGAAGCAGAAAGATGAATTCCAGAGTCGATTTGACTGCAATGGTGAGCATTTCTTTTTTATTGATTATTTTTTTTATGGTTGTTGGTGAATTGTCGAAGCCTAAGATGATGGCTCTTGGTTTGCCTGATTACGATGCTTACACATGCGGGCGTGTCAATTGTGGTGCTGGTACACAAAATCGCACTCTCACTGTTTTACTTGATGATAATGATAAAATCGTAACTTATTTTGGTTTAATAGGAATTTCCGAGATATCGCCCAAAATAGTAAAATACGGTAAGGATGGTATTAGAAAAGAATTAGCAAATAAAGCTAAACAAGTTATAGAGTATACTGGTGATTACAGAAAAAGTCTCATTGTAATCATAAAACCAAGCAAAAAATCCAATTACGGCAACTTAGTTGATATTTTAGATGAAATGGCAATTACAAAAATTGATACTTACGTTATTGTAAATGATTTTAGTCCTGAAGAGACTAAATTATTGGCTTCCAAATAAAACTTTTTTACATTTTTGTCATTTCGACGAAGGAGGAATCTCCGCAAGGAGCTCGACAAAGATTGGCGATTAAGCAGGCGGAGCCACTTGCGGAGATTCCTCGTACCTCGGAATGACAATATTGAGTTGATTCTTTTGAAAACGACTCCCCTAGCCCTGATAGAAATGGAAATCCTTTTGTGCCGGGGTTCGGCACAAAAGATTGAAATGGATAGCAGGAAATAGCTACTAAAAATCCCAAAAAATAAATTCCAAATTCCAAAGACTAAACGTTCTAAGTTCTGTTCGAACTGACAAACTTGAAACCTGAAACCTTAAACAAATAAAACCTGAAACAAAAACCCATAAAAAAAGTCCCACATTGCTGTGGGACTTTCTATTTAGAGGAAACGGAGAATTATTTTTTCTCAGTTTTTTCCATTTTAGCTTTTAATGCAGCTAATACATCATTGTTATCTCCTAAAGTTGCAGCTGGTGCGTTTGTAGAAGAGTTAGATGAAGTATTTTCAGTTGCAGCTTTCACGTTTTTCTCTTCTTCTTCACGGAAGATAGCAGTGTGAGAAGCAACTACTCTTTTGAATTCTTTGTTGAATTCGATTACTTTGAAATCAGCTGAATCACCTTTTTTCAATTTCTTTCCGTCTTCTTTTTCAAGGTGACGAGTAGGAATGAAAGCAACGATATCATCTCCGAATTCTACAGTAGCTCCTTTGTCAACGATTTCAGAAATCTCACCATTGTGGATAGTTCCTACAGCGAAAGAATCTTCGTATTGATCCCAAGGATTAGCAGTAGTTTGTTTGTGACCTAAAGATAATTTACGTCCTTCAACATCTAATTCTAATACAACTACATCTAATTTCTCACCAACATTTACAAATTCAGATGGGTGTTTGATTTTCTTAGTCCAAGATAAGTCAGAGATGTAGATTAATCCATCAATTCCTTCTTCTAATTCTACGAAAATACCAAAGTTTGTAAAGTTTCTAACGATACCTGTATGTTTAGAACCTACTGGGTATTTAGAAGTAATATCAGTCCATGGATCCTGAGTCAATTGTTTGATACCTAATGACATTTTACGGTCATCTCTGTCAAGAGTTAAGATAACAGCCTCAACAACATCTCCAACTTTTACGAAATCCTGAGCAGAACGTAAATGAGTTGACCATGACATTTCAGAAACGTGGATTAAACCTTCAACACCTTCAGCAACTTCGATAAATGCACCGTAATCAGCGATTACAACTACTTTACCTTTTACTTTATCACCAATAGTTAAATTAGCATCTAAAGCATCCCATGGGTGAGCGTTTAATTGTTTCAATCCTAATTGAATTCTTGTTTTCTCATCATCGAAATCAAGGATTACAACGTTTAATTTTTGGTCTAATTCAAGAACTTCACTTGGGTGGTTGATTCTACTCCAAGAAAGGTCAGTAATGTGAATTAATCCGTCAACACCACCTAAGTCAATAAACACACCATAAGAAGTAATGTTTTTAACAACACCTTCTAATACTTGTCCTTTTTGTAATTGACCGATGATTTCTTTTTTCTGTACTTCGATATCCGCTTCGATAAGCGCTTTATGAGATACAACAACGTTTTTGAATTCGTGGTTAATTTTTACCACTTTGAATTCCATCATTTTGTTTACATATACATCGTAGTCTCTAATTGGCTTAACGTCAATTTGAGATCCAGGTAAGAAAGCTTCAATTCCGAAAACGTCAACGATCATACCACCTTTAGTTCTGCATTTTACAAAACCATTAACGATTTCTCCTGTTTCATTTGCAGAAATAACTCTATCCCAAGATTTGATAGTACGTGCTTTTCTGTGAGATAATA
Source organism: Flavobacterium hydrocarbonoxydans (assembly GCF_009789235.1). Classification (GTDB taxonomy): domain Bacteria; phylum Bacteroidota; class Bacteroidia; order Flavobacteriales; family Flavobacteriaceae; genus Flavobacterium; species Flavobacterium hydrocarbonoxydans. The sequence goes on from NZ_WSTB01000012.1 coordinate 100,000, forward strand.
CTAATTGACCTGTTTTGTCCTCACGGATGTCGATTAATACTTCTACTTTGTCACCTACTTTTAAAGCTGGGTTGTAACGGAATTCGTTTAAAGAAATAACACCTTCAGATTTAGCATTGATATCAACGATAACGTCTCTATCTGTAATTCTAACAACAACTCCTTCAACTACTTCTTCTTGATCTGTAGCGATAAAAGTTTTTGATACTAGTTCTTCAAACTCTAATAAGTTTTTCTCATCTACTGCATCAATTCCTTCTTGGAAGTTATGCCAGTTAAAATTTGCTAAAAACTCTTCTTGTGATTTTAATTGTTCAGACATGCTGATAAAAAATTTGTATTCTGTTTTCCTTGAGTTTCATAAAGCAGTAGAAAAAACAGAAGTTGTTTTACATAAATAGTTGATACCTAAAGGAAACTCTTCTTTGCCAAAAGGTTTGCAAAATTAATACATTTTTTTGTAATAGCAAACTAAAATCAGCATGATTATCAGTCAATTGCTCAGGAGCAGAAGATTTTCGGGTTTTAAGGGCGTTTAGTCCCGCTTTCGCCCATATCTTTTCCTGGCTAAAGGAGCCAGAAAAAGGATATTTGGCTCTATCGGGGCTATGTTAGAATGTTTTGTAGTTTTTAAGAACGCTGCGTAAAACTCGTGTTTAAAGCGACAAACCCGACAGGTTTCAAAAACCTGTCGAGTTTACTATGTATAACTATCTATACTAAAGAGTATGTTTTATTTTTCCCAAAACTCTTTCTGAATTTTATTATATTCAATTTTAGTAAATTTGTTTTTACTTTTTGAATATGGATCAAGTTGTAACATCATATATGAGCTTACTGTTCTTTTCATTCGAATACATTGACCTGCTCCATATTCAATAAATTCATTATCATTTTTATGCTTAAATAGGACCTGTCTGATATATGGATAATCTTTTTCTACCAATGCTTTAAAAGCAAAACAGCGAACAATTGGAATTTCACATTCTGTCAATGACAATAAATCATTTGTATTTGTCTCATTTATAAATTTTATAAAGTTATCCTGATTTTCAAGATCTGATGACAAATAAACATCTTCCATTCTAAAATCTGAATAAGCTTTATTCAACTTATCATTTTTCAAAATCAAATCAAGTTTTTCTGTTGGCTTAAAACCTTCCTTTTTCTGTTCACAACTAGCTAAAAACAAAATAATTACCAAAAAACAAATATTTTTCATCTTACTTTTCACTAATTACATTTCTCTTAATCCAAAACAAACCTCCCAAAACCGAAACCGGTGCAAAAACAAAAATCGCCAGCAATTGCGTCCAGTAACTACCACTCGATTTAAAAAGCGAAAAAGTCGCAAAACCAGCCATGATAATAAAAAGTACATAATTCACTTTCAAATTTCTAGTCCTTGCAATCAATTGAGTTACGAGTCCACTGATGAAAGAAAATACAGTTCCATAAACAAAAGTCAAAACCATAAATAATCTGGAAGCCTCTGCATGCGGATTTACTTCTGAAAATCTAAAAAGAAGTACAGAACTAATTACAAAAATGGCGTAACCAATAATAACCCCTAAAATTTGTCTAATCATAATTGTATCAATTTTAAATCAAAAGTAGCTTTTATAATGAATAGTATCAATCTAAATTCAATTCAAACAGCCTCGGATTTTCAATTTTACTTTCGTCCAACAGAAAATTTTTATCGTAAAATTTCCAGGGAGAATTGGCGAAAAAATACATTTTGTTTTTGACTAAAGCAGCCAATGCAGGTTCGTTAAACTCCTTTCTGTTACTATCCAAAACCTTAAAATCAGTAATTTTAGTTTACGTTTCATTCAAATCATAACGTACAATCCGAATCGGCACTACTCCATTCTGAATCGCGATTAAAGCATTTTTATAAAAAACCAATCCGTCGATTCCTTTTTTAGAAGTTTTCTCCGGAAATTCGAGCCAGGTTTCTTTCTTAGACTTGATATCTATGGCTATAATTCCTTTCAAATAATCAGCAACAAACAATTTCGATTCGTTTTCATTCAAAGCAATGCCCTGCAGATTAAAAGCTTCTTTCCTTAAATCTTTCCACACCACTACATTTTCTTTTTCAATTTTATAAATAATCGGCGCAGCACTATCCGAAATATAAACATCGTTATTTTTAGTTACAATTAAATCTCCAAAAACAGTATTTCCTTCAACTGCAAAACGTTTGACTAATTTTTTCGTAGCAATTTCTATTTTCAAAATTTCGCTTTTCCCCTCCATTTCTTTCGCAAAACCTTTCATCTCAGGAATGGCAGCACAGGCAACCCATAAATATTGTTCATTAAAATCGGCTTTTAAAGCAAAAACCGAATAGGAACAATCCATAAACCAGTCTGAACATTTACCTTTTTCATCAAAAGAAACAATTTTTTTATTCCGAATACTCGATGCCAGCCATAACTTTTGCTTTTCCAAATAAAGTAGCCCTTCCGGATGCAGGTCTTTCTCAGAAAGCTGCCTTTTTTCAACCGAATTTTCAATGGTTTTATACTGCGAAATTTTTAATTGTAATAAATCCTTAAAACCTTTTTCTTCTTTTATAGATTCAAAATCGGCATCTTCTTCAAATGCAATAGTATTATTCGCCAGAACCAATCTTTTTAAAACCAATAAAGCATCTTCTTTTTTACCATTTAAAGCATAAGCCGAAGCTAAATTATAGGTATAAGCAGGGTGTGCTGGCCTTATACTATCCAATTGTTGAGCGAGTTTCAAAAACAAAACATACTCTTTGTTTTTATAAGCCGCTACACTTTGATCGTACAAAACCTTCGTTTGAGCAAAACCGGAAACCCCAATCAAAAGCAGAATAAATACTTTAAGCTTCAGCATCGTTAAAATAGTAATAATGAGTCACTAAGTTATTATTTTTATTTTAAACCTGTACTCGATTATTACATCATCAAAAAAATATAAAAATAACTTGTTGAGTGAAATTAATTTTAACACATAGAAACATAGCTTATTGAAGTCAAAAAAGGCGTTTCACTTGTATTAAAACATCCCGATAGTTATCGGGACTATGTATGAAGAAACGAGTTTCTTTTTGATTTCCTTTTTTTAAGCATAAAATCTATGTTTTCTCCTATGTGTTTAATTAAAGTTTTATTCATTTCACCCAACGGGTCAAAAATATATTTTGAATAGCCTCCAACTTTAGTTGGAGATTAACAAGATTCAAAGAGAATGGGCTTTAGCCAAAAATAAAGCAAATTCATTATTTGGCTAAAGCCCTTACTATATCTTAAATTATTAAACATCCAGCTAAAGTTGGAGGCTATTCAAAACAATTGATTAACTTATGTTGGAGACTATTCAATAATAATCGGTTTTAAACAACATCAAAAAGCCCCAAATACTTCTATTCAGGGCTTCTTATCAACTTTTTTTTCCAATTATTAATAGGGTGTAATAGAAACAAGATGCGGCCTACCAGATAATGGTTTGTAAATTTCAACGATAACCTCGTAAGTAAGCCCGGATAAATTAACCGTTGCAGTCGCTCTAAAACGGTAATTGGTTCCTGCCACAATCTGAGTCGAAACTGCTGTGGGATTGTATTTAACGCCAAGTAAGCCCTCCAATGCTCCTTTAAAAATGGCTAAATCTTCTGCTGTTAGAATATTATAAACGGACCAGCTGCCTAGTATTGTTTCATTATTTGTTTGCACATTATTTGACATACTTTTTTTATGTTTTAAATTACTTCTTTACTCTTACAGCTTCGTCACCCTGGTTAAATGGAGTCTAAAATCTGGTTTTTCCGAGTATTAAATTCTGGTAATCTTCACCACATACGGGTCACCCTCAAGCGGTTTTATAATCTTCACTACCGATTCGTAAGCATCATCATACGGCGGAACAGATGCCGTACATCTGAAACGGTAATTGGTTCCGGCAACAATTTGTATCGCAACTTTTGTAGGCGTATATTTTACTCCAACATAACCTTCTAATGCTTTATTAAACACCAATAAATCTTCTACTGTTAGTTTTTGAAACTCTGACCATCCGCCAACTATTGGCTCCAGGCTTGCAAGGGTTTGATTTGACATAATCGTATTATTTAGTTATTAGTCCTACTCATAAGGCTTTTAGAAAAAATCCTTTTTAATGGTTTGGATTCTTTAAAACCATTAATTTTCTAAAGTAAAACTAGTTCAGAACTAAGCTCCGGCTCATAAAAATGTCATGGAACAGCCAAATATTGTCATAAGAAACACCTCGTGAAGTACAGCATTAAAGACCTAAACGAAAAAGCATAAAAAAATCCTTCATTAACGATGAAGGATTTATAATAAACAAAAAGCGATGCAAAAGCAGTGACGCTATTTTAGGATGTGAAAGTTTTTTACAAAGTCTTTGTATTTATCGCTCAGGGTTACTTTGTGATTTCCTTTAAGGATAACCAGATTATCACTAACCATTATTTCTGTGATTTTGCTGGCGTTAACAATATAATTTCGGTGCGTCTGAAAGAACTTTGTAGCGTCTAAAAGCTGCATAATCTTCGTCAGCGATATTAAAATTACAAATTTCTCTGTCTCTGTAATGATATTGCAATAGCGGTCTTCTACTTCTATATAAAGAATATCTTCAATTTTGACCTTCTTTAGAGATTTGTTTTTTTTGATAAAAAGCGAGTCCGTACTCACTACTGTATTTTGATCTTCGCTATGAAAAGCATTCGTTTGCCCGTAAAACTTTTCTACGGCCATTTCTAGCGCATATAAAATTTCAAGTTCATTAAAAGGTTTCAATAAAAAGCTGAAAGGTTTCGTCAGTTTAGCCCGCTCAAAAATCTGACGATCTTTAGAACTGGTTAAAAAAACGAATGGTTTCTGACCGTTAGGCACAATATTAATCGTCTCTGCAAAAGTAATTCCGTCCGGTTTTCCGTCTAAAAAAACATCAATAACCACAATATCAATTGTGGTTTGATAAAATAGTTTTAATGCCTCGGTATACGTTGGCGCAACCCCTACAATATTGTAATTGTTAGCGGTAAGCACCTTTACAAGCACCTCACTTTCGGCAGGAGTATCCTCGATAATAAGTACATTTATATTATCCATTGGTTTTAAACTTTGGTAACGCAATAATCATTTTAGTTCCCACATTTTCTTCGCTTTCGATTTGCAGTCTGCCTTCGTTTTTATGAAGCATACTTTTGCACAATTGCAAACCCAATCCGGTTCCTATAGCATCGTCGTTTTTCTTTTTAGAAAGCAGTACTGTTTCTCTTAGCAATTCTTCTCTCGTTGCAGCATTCATTCCTGATCCGCTATCTTCGATAACCAGGTAACAGAAATCCTCAGAGGAAGGACGTGTGTAAATTGAAATTTTTCCATTTTCCTGAGAGAATTTAATCGCATTGTCTAACAAGTTCCTTATAATTATTTTAAGCGAATCCAAATCAGCAAAAACATAATCTGAAGCTGAAACATTGCTTTCAAAATGAATGTTTTTGTTCAGCATCAACGACTTGTAATTGTACTCTACATGCTGTACAATAGCGGCCAGATGCAATGATTCCTGAAAGAAATACCCTTGTTGTGTTTGCAGCAAAGCCCAATTAAGCAGGTTATCTAATAAGTTATAAGCACCATTAGCAATCGTACTGTTGTTATGAAGCAAAACATCGAGCTCACTGTAATTTTTGGTTTCCAGATTCTCGATTAATTTACCATTACTTGTTTTTAAAGCATTTACAGATGATCGTAAATCATGACTCACAATCGAAAACAATTTATCCTTTGTGGCGTTCAAGACATCCAGCTCATTTTTTTGAGCCAGAATAATTTTATTGTTCCTGATTTTTTGTCGATAAAAATAAACACCCGCCCCAAACAAAGCAAGCAGTAAAACCGAAGAAATGAGAAACCCATTTCGTTCGGCTACTTTTACTTTATTCTCAGCTGCAAGAACATTAACTTCTTTTTGTTTTTGCTTTATGGCGAATTTCTTTTCAAGATCAGCAATTGCCCAGACTTTATTCTGGTCGTTTAAGGAATCTTTCCAGGTTTCGTATTCTTTTCTGTAAGTTAAGGATAGTGGGAAATTCTTCCTGTTTTCCTCTACTACTGCCATATTCAAAGTAGCAGTTCGTCTAAGTTCAAATGATTTTATTTTTTTAGAAAGATCATAAGCCTTTTTAAAATAAGGTATTGCCAGATCATCTTTATATTGATTGTAATACAAACTGGCAATATCCATATAAGAACCGGTAAGCATTAAGCTGTCTTTTGCAAGCTCTTGCAATTTTGCACCTTTAAATAAATATTCTTCAGCTTTATCAAATTTTTCCAGGTGCAAATAGCATAATCCTATATTGTGTAAAACCGAGCTTCTATTAAAATCATAAGTACCCTCATGTGGAAGTTTTTCTACTTCCTGAAAGTATTGTAGCGCATTTTTTGGTTTATCCTGTTTTAATGCAATTTCACCTAAATATAATTTTACCTTGTAGTAAAAACTAAATCCAGATGAAATCTGTTTAAATTCTTTTTGAGCTTCTTTAAAAAGCTTTTTTTTATAAAAACTAATAGCCCTGAAATAATGACAATAATCTTTAAGTTCTTTATTTTCAGAGCTACTTAATTGCTTCATAGAATAAACTAAAGTAGAATCCCAATTGTTTTCAAAGAAGAACAATTGAGCTTTATTAAAATTGACTTCTTTATTAAACTCTTTAGCTTTATTTTTAATTTCATCGTTTAATAAATTACCTCCGTTTTTCCCTTGTGAAAAAAGAAATAACTGAGAATTTATTAAGAAGACAAAAATTAAAAATTTAATTTTTATCATAATAAGAATATTAGATGATGGCTCATTTTATTCATTGTTGAACCTAACTTTGCAGATAAATTTTATTTTCTATTAATTTTCCTGAACATTAGTTTCTGTCCCTCTTGAAGTTATAGGATCAATGTCCCAAAGGAAAGTTTGGATTGTTTTTATTTGAGAAAAATGATCCACAAATGGAATTGGATTTGCATCAAAGCTAACTTCGTACATATCAAAATCTATTCCTTCATATTCTGTCATATCATAAGCTACAAAAAATTGCAACTGAGGTACTCCATCAATGTCCACATAACAGTTTTGATAGATACTAAAATCAAGCGTATTCTGGCCTTTTGCAATAAATACAACCGCTTTAATCGCTAATACTTTCTTGTTGTTTTTTAACTGAGCATTTACAACCGGAGGCAAAAGCGCTTTCGATCTGTTATCCGGGAATGAGATAGAACCTAATGGCTCGCTTGGTAATGAATCGACGATACAAACTCCAGGAGGGAATCTTTTGGCTGGGTCTTCTGAGGTAATGTTTTTCATAGTTGATTGGTTTTAGGGTTTGTTTTTAGATAATTTATTGATTATTTATATTTTTAAGAAAAACTTTGATTACGCTGAAACAAAACTGCTTAAAAACTTCAATAATTTAGGATTCAAATATAATAAAGTTTTTCTTAATAAGTTTTATGCTTTTGTAATATGTAGTTTAATTAATAAATTTTACGTTAATTCATTGAAGAAAATAAGGACTAAAGAATGAAAAAGTATAATGTTAGATTATTCACTTTAAGATAATTAAACAAAAAAAAACTCCAAAGACAATTAGAATATCCTTGGAGTTTTTTATAAAAACATTTAATATGCTATTTAATTTCATTCAGAAACTCATAATAAAGGGCTTTTGACAAAAACGAATCCTTTTGTCGTCTGGTAATTTCCTCTTCTCTGTAAGATTCGAGATACTTTCCGTCCAGATTATGCGATTTTAAATACTCACGGCGCAGTTCATCATTAAACTCTAAACTACTTAAAAATTTAGGTTCTACTCCTTTGTTTACGGAAATGTTGTAATTCGTAATTAGATTTCCCCAATTAACAAAACTGCAAATCAAGACTGTTCCGTAGCAATACCAAACCATCTGATTAAAAAGGAAAGCATTTGTTTTTTGCTTCGTAATTTTGAAAAAAGAAACTATCAAACCGATTATGGCTAAAACCAGAAAAGCATATACTCCTAATCGTTTATAGGTCAGGCCAAAAAATGAAACGTATTCCGAATTTTTAATAATAGCACTCACTATTAAAACACCGTTTAAAAACAGCCAGATCTTAGCCAGCTTTTTGAGTTGTGTAGCTTTTTCATCAAAATTAAAGCCTCCTTTAAAATAAAATAAAATAACGCCAACTGCCATTACGATTGAAAAAATAACGGCATTTACTCTTTCGTGTGTGTCTGAACTTAAGTTTGATTTTTCAACCACCTCAAAAAATTGCTCGTAATTGTAAGTCGCAATAAAAACCAAAAGCAGGGCATTTAACAGAAAGAGCGTGATTTCGCCGCTTTTTCTTTCAAAGTCAATATCCAGAAAAGAAAAGGAATTCTGGTTTTGCGTTTTGGCCGTTTCTTCAAAATCATTATCCAGTATGTGGTTCTTCTCATAACAAACCTCCGGAATCCAGTAATTCCAGAAGGTAAATGAAATATAAAAACCCAGACCAGTAAGTACAAACGCCTGCCAGACATCTATATCCAAATAATAATCGGTAAACAAAGACGAAAAATGGTCGCTCCCGAAAGAATAAACAATAAAAAATAATCCTAAAAACACAGCCGGAATAACAAAATAAGCAATCAGTTTTTTAGCAAACCCATTGTTGACTTTTCGTTTAGGAAGGTATTGGCTGAACATTAAGATGCGTCCTAATGAAGCAATTCCGTTTACTATGACCAACGGAAACAGCTGCAGCAGTTTAAGTTTAGGTTCCTGAGTTCTGAATTGCAGAAAAACAACCGACAAGGCCAAAGCCAGAAATGATACAAAATCGCCATACCAGGCAAAAGCAAAACAAGACAATACGGATGTAATGACCAAAATAAGGTGCGTTCGGGTGGTAAATTTCTCCTGAAAGAAATAACAAATGGCGGCTATTTGTGCCATCGCAAAAATGGCCCAGTTAAGACCTAAATCTTCATTGTAGAATAGCAGTGTAAAAATCAAACTGCTGGCTAAGATAAATTGTAGTTTTTTCATGTTTGTTTTATTTTTTATTGGTTCTTTAAGTTTTCGCTTTGTTTACGTGATTTGGTTGTACAAATACAATTGGAATAATTCGATATTAATTTAAAAGTGCTTTGTAATTCAAAGTTTTTAGGTAAAAAAATTTTAGTTATTCGATTTCATTAATTTTTCAAGGCTATTCAGGTGCTCATTAAAGGCCGCGCGTCCTCTATTGGTCACTCGATAGGAGGTTTTGGGTTTTTTACCCACAAATTCTTTCTTAACTTCGATATATTCACCCTTTTCCAGCGCCGATGAATGGCTGGCTAAATTACCATCGGTGATGTTTAAAAGGGTTTTCATTTCGGTAAAATCTATCCAGTCATTGACCATCAGAATAGACATAATACCTAATCTGACACGACTTTCAAAATCTTTATTTAATTTATCAATGATTCCCATTAGAGGTTTTTATTTATATTTTTTGAACATCACTAATCCGTACAAGATATGCAAAATACCAAAGCCTAGTATCCAAAAAACTAAACCATAACCCAGATAAAAAAGAGAAATACATCCTAAAACTAATTGGCAATAGCCCAAATATTTAATATCCGAAAAAGTATATTTTTCAGCATTTACAAGAGCTAAACCGTAAAACAACAATGTTACAGGCGCAATCAAAACATACGATTGATGGTACAATAGCGCCAGACAAAATACTCCTCCGACTGCTAAAGGTACAGCAAGATTGAACAACATATTTTTGGTAGTCGAGGTCCAGATGGGCAAATTGTATTTTTTACTTTTTCTAACGGTGAATAAAATTCCGAACGTTAAAGCAAAAGCAAATATTATGATACCGCTCACAATAAGATCCCAAATTAAATCCATAGAAAACATAATATTTTTTCCGTCAAAGTAATGGATTCCGTTTTTCTCAAACAGCTGAAAAACATACAATCCACCAATTAAAGCGGAGAGTCCGGCAAAAACGCCTGAGAGTCCGCTAAGCGATATAAATCTTGAAGAACGCTCCATCATAGAGCGAATGTGTGATAGGTCTTCCTGGTGCTTCTGATTCATAATTAAAGTACTTTGAAGTACAAAGTTATTCATTATTTTGAATTGGCAATTTATTTTTTTGATTTTTTTTATTGAAATAGAAAAAAATAAAAGTTCGTATTCGGATAAAGCTAATGGAAATTAAAAATCGAAAAACAATTGACAGAGATTATACCTACAAGGTTTTGGAAACCTTGCAGGATCGTTACGAGGAGCGTGAGGGATAGGAATAAGCTACCGAAGTAGCATGGATAGCCCGACCGTACCGAGATAAGAAGGCGTATGTACGCAAAGTATATTTGCCTTCTTATCTCGGTACGGTCACGCCCAATATACCTTAAAGCAACAAAGCCTGCTCATGAGGAACAGGCTTTGTTTGTATGTTTTTTTAATGACTTAAATTCTCTAATTCTTTTGGATCATGTTTGTGTTTAAACAAAATGGCAAAAGCAATCGCAATGACTAAAGCGTAGGCTGCAAATGATAACCAGATGGTGTGCCAGTCTTTCATTAAAACTGGATTGCTGAATAATCCTTCCGGAGAAATAGATTTTCCTTGTTCTTTTACAAATTCTAACATTTTAGGATTTGTAGTTTCGGTTTGTAAAAATCCAGATAATTCAATTGTATTACTGAATGATTTCGTAAAGAAACGATCTATCGCCCAGCCAGAAGTTAAGCTCCCCAAAACCGCTCCTACTCCATTGGTCATCATCATAAACAATCCCTGAGCCGAAGAACGTATTTTAGAATCGGTATTGCTTTCTACGAATAGTGAACCCGAAATATTAAAGAAGTCAAATGCCATTCCGTAAACGATACAGGACAAAACAATCATCCATAATCCGTCAACAGGATCTCCAAAAGCAAATAATCCGAAACGTAAAACCCAAGCCAGCATACTAATCAACATGACTTGTTTGATTCCGAAACGTCTTAAGAAAAACGGTATTGCCAAAATAAATAAGGTTTCAGAAACCTGAGAAATTGACATGATAATCGTCGAATATTTTATGACGAATGAATCGGCATATTTTGGGAAATGTTTGAATTCGTCCAGAAAAACATCTCCATAAGCATTGGTTAATTGTAATGCGCCTCCTAAAAACATAGAAAACACAAAAAACAATGCCATTTTATAATTTCCAAATAATTTGAAAGCCTCCAGACCTAAAGTTTCAACCCAGGAAGCATTTTCTTTAGTCAAACGCTGTGGTTCACATTTTGGTAAGGTAAAGGCATAAATACCAAGAATCAAAGCTCCAATTCCAGCAATGTAAAACTGATATTCGGTTGCTTTACTTCCACTTAAATTGGTAATCCACATGGCGACAATAAAACCTATTGTTCCCCAAACGCGAATGGGTGGAAAATCTTTTACTATATTTTTGTTATTTAGTTTTAATGAAGTGTATGAAATTGAATTACTTAAAGCAATGGTTGGCATATAACAACACATGGCCGCAAACATGACGTAAATAAAATTTTCGGGTGTTGTAATTTGTGCGATACCGAATAAAACTAATGCGTAAGCGATGTGCAATACACCAAATAATTTTTCGGCATTAACCCATCTGTCAGCAATAATACCTGTCAGCGTAGGCATAAATAAAGAAGCAATTCCCATGGTACCGAAAACTAAACCAAATTGTGTTCCTTCCCAATTTTTAGTTCCAAACCAATAATTTCCAATTGTGATTAACCAGGCTCCCCAGACAAAAAACTGAAGAAAACTCATTATAATCAATCTGTTTTTAATTCCCATACGATGAAATTGTCTTTAAAATAAATGAAGCGGTAAAACTACCATTAAAAATAATATTAGCAAAAAATTAAGCTGTTTTAACAACTTCATTTACCAATTCCAGAACTGCAGCAAATTGTTCCTCTCTTGTTAAGTAGGAATTATCTATTTCTATGGCATCATCGGCAATTACTAAAGGAGAATCTTCGCGGTGTGTATCGATATAATCTCTTTCTACAACATTTTTTAAGACGTCTTCGTACGAAACTGTATCCCCTTTTTGTTGTAATTCGTCAAAACGTCTTTGTGCACGGGTTTCTGCACTGGCAGTCATAAAAATTTTGAGTTCGGCATCAGGAAAAACTACAGTTCCTATGTCTCTACCGTCCATAACGATAGCTTTGTTTTTGCCCATTTCCTGTTGTTGCTCTACTAATTTGGAACGAACTTCAGAAACTTCGGCTACTCTGCTCACATAATTTGAAACCTCGATGGTTCTGATTTGGGTTTCGACATTTTCGCCATTCAGGAACATTTCGGCAAAACCTAAATTGGGATTGAATTTGAATTCTAATTGAATATTGGGTAAAGCTTCGATTAAAGCTTTTTTATTGAAAGAATCGGCAGCGATTAATTTATTTTGCATAGCAAAAAAAGCTACGGCGCGGTACATCGCTCCGGTATCTACATATACGTATTCTAATTGTTTGGCTAATTGTTTGGCTAAAGTACTTTTGCCTGTTGACGAGAAACCGTCGATTGCAATGGTTATTTTTTTCAAAATAATCTTTTGGGTTTTATGAAATTTGTAATTGTGGGATTCTTTTTAGTAATAAATTTCTAAAATAATATTGGTTTTTGAGGCATCAATTATTTTTTCGATTCTTTTAAAAAATTGCTCGTTTACCATTGGACATCCCTGACTGTTGCTTATATAATAATCTTGTTCCTCGTATGGAACTGCAGAATAATGATGTAACACAATGGCTCTTTCAAAAGCCTTATTATTGGTTTCTTCAAGACCGTTTAGACGATATGCTTTTCCAAACATACCTTTATAGTTTTTTCCAATGGAATATTTTCCTAACGAAGTGCACTTAGAATTTGGCGTATTGCTAAATCTTAATTCTCCTTTTACACCTGTTTCTGAACCTGAGCCGTGTGCTACAAGCCCCTGATCTAAAATTTTATTTGTTTCTAAATCATATACAAAAAAACGATTTTTGGCAGATGGAATTCTCATATCTACTAAAAAAGCAATTTTTTTATTGTATTTTGATTCCGAATTAATCATCGTTTTTAAATCATTAACATGAAAATTAACTCTTTCTAACACGACACTGCTAAGCGCTTCTGCTTTGGTATATTTTTTTGAGCTAATGGTTAAAAAGCCAATCATCACAAATAGTAAGGTGTAAAATGTTCTCATATAAGGTGCTATTGAAGATTTATAATAAGTCCAAAAAGACTTGTGTTTGCTGCTAATGTATATCTTGAATACGAATAATTAAATTTTAAGCGGTTCATTTTTAAACCAAATCCTAATGAAACTCCAGAAAAATTGCGTTGCTCTTCGATACGTAATTCTTCGGCTCTTCTAAAATTATAACCCAAACGAATATTAAAGGCACGTTTAGGAAAAAGTTCAACTCCAAAAACAACATGTCGTAAAGCATTGTTTACGAACGAAACTTTTTCTTCGCTGGTGGTTCCGTCTATATTGGTTTCGCCACGAACAGGATTCGAAAAAGAAATATTCCATTGTTGTAAATTCTCTAACGAAAGATGCCAGCGCAACGGAACATGCTCTAATTCCTGTGAAACTCCTGCAATAATTTCTAATGGTAATTTTTCCTGAATTCCGGAATAGGTCGTGAACTGAGTTCCTATATTACGAATTACAAAAGCCCAATTGACATCGTTATATTCATCAACATATAAAAAACCTAAGTCAATAGCGCCTCCAAAAGAATTATAAGTATCTAAAGTGGATGTTATCAATTTTGCATTTGCACCAACATGAATATCGGTATAAGGAATATTGTAAGCGTAGCCAAATGAAAGTGCTGCTTCGCTTCCGGTAAAATCAGAAGTAGCCTGACCATTTTCGTCATAACCTTCAAAATTACCGTAGTTTACATAATTAATCCCAGCATGAAAAGTCTGCAAATGTCTGTCATAGGTATAGGCATACGAAGCCGTTCCGTATGAAACTTCTCCGTAAAGACTTCCGTAATTCATTGCCAATTGGTTGTCCATATCTACATTCAGAGTAGCGGGATTAAACATCACTTGATTAACGTCAGCGTCATAAATTGTTATTGATTTACCTCCTAAAGCTGCCTGTCTTGGCGAAGTCGTTAAGTTTAAAAACTGATAAGTGTAACGACCTCCAATTTGCCCGTATGAAACGGTACAAACTAAAACAATAAAAAGAAAAACAAGTTGTTTGAACATGTTTATGATTGGCTTCTAAATTCTAAACGCAAATACAAAGATAAAATTATAAGTGTTCTAAAAAATAAAATCGAAATAAATTTACACCTCAAAACATAAAAGTTTCATAATTACCATTTTAATAGAAAAATTCCAATAAAAAAATTCCAAATTCCAATGCTTAAAATACAGATTTAAAATTTGGGATTTGGAATTTAAAGGATTAAAATTAATTATAAAATACAATAAAAAAATTCCAAATTCCAATGCTGAAAAAACAGTTTGGAATTTGGAATTTAAAAGATTGGAATTTTAAAAATTTTATTTCAACTCTTTAGCATTTTTAGCTTTTTGATCTGTTAATGCCAAAGCGAGTACTTCGCTCATTTCTTTTACATAGTGAAAAGTCAGGCCTTCAAGATATTCTGCCTTGATTTCATCAATGTCACTTTTGTTTTCGTGACATAAAATAATTTCTTTAATGTTGGCTCTCTTTGCAGCTAAGATTTTTTCTTTGATTCCGCCAACAGGCAATACTTTTCCACGAAGTGTGATTTCACCTGTCATTGCAAGGCTTTTCTTAACTTTCTTTTGTGTCAATAAGGACACTAAAGAAGTTAACATTGCAATTCCAGCACTTGGTCCGTCTTTTGGCGTAGCGCCTTCCGGAACGTGTAAGTGAATGTTATATTTCTGGAATAATTCAATACTTAAACCTAACTTTTTAGCATTTGCTTTGATGTATTCTAAAGCAATTGTAGCCGATTCTTTCATTACAGTTCCTAAATTCCCTGTAATGGTCATCGCTCCTTTTCCTTCAGAAATCAAAGATTCTATAAACAAAATATCGCCACCAACACTTGTCCAGGCCAAACCTGTAACCACTCCGGCAACATCGTTATTTTCGTATTTATCACGCTCTAATCTTGGTACTCCCAAAACCGTTACAATATCTTCGTCAGTTACTTTTTTATTGTACTCCTCCTCCATCGCAACCGATTTGGCAGCATTACGAATGACTTGCGCAATTTTCGTTTCTAAGTTACGTACACCAGATTCACGTGTGTATCCTTCAACGATTTTCTCTAATTGTTTTTTACCAATTGTCAAATCTTTGCTGGTTAACCCGTGTGCTTCTAGTTGTTTTGGAAAAAGGTGTCTTTTAGCAATTTCTACTTTTTCTTCAATCGTATAACCTGACATTTTGATCACTTCCATTCTGTCACGCAATGCAGGCTGAATGGTTGCCATATTATTCGAAGTCGCGATAAACATCACTTTAGATAAATCATAACCCATTTCAAGGAAATTATCGTAAAAAGCATTGTTTTGCTCCGGATCTAAAACTTCAAGCAAAGCCGAAGAAGGATCACCGCTGTTTCCGCTAGACAATTTATCAATTTCATCTAAAATAAAAACCGGATTCGAAGTTCCTGCTTTCTTTAAACTCTGAATAATTCTTCCCGGCATCGCACCAATATACGTTTTTCTATGTCCGCGAATTTCTGCTTCGTCACGCAAACCACCCAGCGAAATACGTACATATTCACGTCCTAAAGCTTCAGCTACTGATCGGCCAATAGATGTTTTTCCAACTCCCGGAGGCCCTGTCAAACAAATAATTGGCGATTTCATATCATTACGAAGTTTCAATACAGCCAGGTGTTCGATCATTCTTTTCTTAACTTCTTCAAGTCCAAAATGATCTTTATCCAATATTTTCTGAGCATGTTTTAAATCGAATTTGTCTTTAGAAAATTCACCCCAGGGCAATTCTAAAAACAACTCTAAATAGTTACGCTGAATTCCAAAATCCGGCGATTGCGGATTCATTCTGCGCATTTTAGATAATTCTTTTTCGAAATGTTTCTGCGTTTTTTCGTCCCATTTTTTAGACTTCGCTTTCACGCCCATTTCGTCCATTTCTTCCTCTTGCGAAACGCCTCCCAATTCTTCCTGAATGGTTTTCATTTGCTGATGAAGGAAATATTCGCGTTGTTGCTGGTCTAAATCAAAACGAACTTTTGACTGAATGTCATTCTTCAATTCTAATTTTTGCAGCTCCACGTTCATATAACGTAAAGTTTCTAAAGCTCTGTCTTTTAAACCATTTATCGATAACAAACCTTGTTTTTCCTTTACCGATAAATTCATATTAGAAGAAACAAAATTGATTAAAAACGACTGGCTTTCAATGTTTTTAATCGCAAAAGTAGCTTCTGAAGGAATGTTTGGACTTTCCTTTATAATTTGAATCGCCAACTCTTTAACCGAATCTAAAATAGCGGTGAACTCCGTATCGTTTTCATCAGGGCGTTCTTCCGAAACTTCTTTGATAGTAGCTGTTATGTATGGCTCTTCAGAAGTAACTTCGTCAATTTCGAAACGTTTTTTCCCTTGCAAAATAACCGTAACATTTCCGTCAGGCATTTTTAAAACACGAAGAATTCTGGCTACTGTACCAATTTTATGAATATCATCTTTTGATGGATCTTCGTCTTCTTCGTTGATTTGCGACACTACACCAATGATCTTTCCACCAGCGTTTGCATCATTAATAAGTTTTATAGATTTGTCTCTTCCTGCCGAAATTGGAATTACAACTCCTGGAAACAAAACCGTATTTCGTAAAGGTAAAATAGGCAACGAAACAGGAAGTTCTTCGTTGTTCATTTCCTCTTCGTCTTCGGGAGTTAATAATGGAATTAATTCTGCTTCTGAATCAAATTCTTGAAGTGACAGATTGTCAATAGTGAGTATTTTATGGTTTGACATAATAATATATAAGTCTTTTTGTCATTAAATTTTACATTCTAACTGCATAGAAAGGCTTAGAAAAGGTGGTATTCTCTAAATCTTCACCAAATTTTTCATTTACAAGATAGACCGTAAAATTAGACAATCATTATGCCAAAAGCAAAAAGATTGATTTGAATTGTAATCCTGTAAATCAATTTGCAAAATAAAGAGAGGCGTTTGTAAAAAAAATAAAATTAATTTTATCAAAACTGTAACATATCAAAAAAAACAAAGTCATTATAAAAAACTAGCAACCATTACTTGAGTATAACCAATCAAAATATCGAAGAATTAATCGCGCTTTGTAAAACAAACAATCAGAAGGCACAATTCGAAATTTACAATCGGTACAGTAAAGCCATGTTCAACGTGGCGTACAGGATAGTAAAAGACGAACACTTTGCGCAAGACGTTATGCAAGAAGGCTTTTTGAAAGCATTTACAAAAATCAATGACTATAAGCAGGAAGTTGCTTTTGGGGCGTGGCTAAAAAAAATAATTATCAATTACAGTATTGATTTTTATAAAAAAAACAACGCATTTCAGGTCGAAGATTTAAGTAAAACGCTTTACAAAGTCGAAGAAAATGACGGTGTTTTATCTGAGAACATCGATTTGAACACCTTAAAAGTGAAACAGGTTTTGGATGTTATTTCGAGTTTAAAAGACAATTATCGAATGGTTTTGACACTCTTTTATATTGAAGGTTATGATCAGGAAGAAATTTGCGAAATTTTGAATATCAGTTATGCCAACTGCCGTACGACGTTGAGCAGAGCAAAAGAAAGTTTACGAAAAAAATTAGAGGAAATATGAGAAAGAATGATGACGATTTAGATCAATTATTTGAAAAATTTGAAAATCAATGGGATGTACAGGAATTAAATTCAGACCATCAGATTGATTTCCTTAATAAATTAAATACAAAACAGCCAAAGAAAAATTTTGCTGCTGTTTGGGCGATTGCGGCTTCGATTGTGGTACTGCTTGGAATATCGGTTTTTTATCATAATGAAAAACCAAAAGAATTCAAGTTTGCCTCGCAGGAAACCAAACGTACTGATTCTATTTTTAACATATTAATCGAAAATGAACTCGTAAAACTTCAGGAAAAAAGTTCGCCAGAAAACGAACAGATTATTAATGATGCATTAAAACAAATGAAAGTTTTTGATGCCGATTATGAAAAAATTTTAAAAGAAGTTCAGAAAAACGGTGAGAACAAACAAATTATTTATGCTATGATTAGCAATTTGCAAACCCGAATTTCTTTTTTACAGACAGTTTTACAACGCATAGAAGAAAATGAAAAATTTAACAACACTACTAATGAAAAAACACTATAACGTACTGATTTTATTATTGTTAATTCCGTTTTTAGGAATTGCTAACGATGATACATTTATTTCTAAACAAAAAAGTATTAAAAAAACCTATATCGTAAATTCCAATGCAGGAATCGATATCGACAACAAATACGGTAACATTACAGTCTCTACCTGGGATGAGGACAAAATCGACCTTGACATTACCATTAAAGTTACAGGAAACAATGAAAACTGGGTAAACGATAGGCTCAACAGCATTGATGTTGACATTACAGCATTGAAATCACTGGTTACAGCTATAACAAACACGGGGAATTCCAGTTATAAAAGCAAAGGAAGCAATAATAGTTTTGAAATTAATTATGTCATAAAAATTCCTAAAAACGGTTCTGTAAAACTCAATAATAAATACGGAAATATTTCGGCTTTGAGCCTGGAATCTAGTACTGATATTACTTGTAAATACGGAAAAGTAACTTTGGGAAAATTAAACGGGGCCAGCAACCGATTTGAAATTGGTTATTGCCAAAATTCAAGTATTGATTACATCAGAACAGGAAACATTGAGGCTCGCTATTCTGGTTTAAAAATTAATTATGCCGGAACTATACATCTGGATGCTAATTATACCGATATAACAATTGGCGAGGGGCAAAATATCAATTACGATTGTAACTACGGTACATTCAAATTTGAGAAAATCAACTCTTTTTCCGGTGCAGGAAATTATATCACGATTTCTATTGGAGAAATTTCGAAAAACTTTAGCTTCGACGGAAATTATTCAAAAATAAATGTTGAAAATCTAACCGAAAAAGCCAATAATGTAAACATCAACACGGGTTATACTAATATTTCATTGGGTTATGATATCAATTATGCTTTTGATTTTGATATTGTGACAAAATATGGGAATATCAAGACAGACGGTTTGGAAGTTCTGGTTACCGAAAGCAAAAGCAATACTAAAAGAATCAGTGGTTATAATAAGAAAAAAGGCCAAAATAAAGTGGCTGTAAACTCTAATTATGGCAATGTTATATTAATCAAAAAACAATAATCATAAACAATCAATCAAATGAAAAAATTAGTTTTAATTACCATTTTTAGCGCATTCTTAATGAGTTTTACGGCAAATGCGCAAGAAAAGATTAAGGGAAATGGCAAAGTCACTTCTCAGACAAGAAATACTTCAGATTATGATGCTATAAAAATAGCAGGGTCTTTTGATGTAGATTTAATAGCTGGAAAAGAAGGAACTATTACCATCAAGGGTGAAGAAAATTTACTATCAGCCATAAAAGTTGAAGTGGAAGATAACTCCCTAAAAATTTATACCCAAAAAAACATTCAAATCAGGCCTAGTACCGGAAATAAAATTCAAATAACAATTCCATTTGATAAAATTTCTTCAATTGCACTTGCCGGTTCAGGAGATATTCTATCGAAAGATGTTATCAAAAACGATAAATTTTCAGCCAAATTAGCAGGTTCTGGAAAAATAAATTTAGCTGTTGACACCCATACATTTGAATTAAGTTTAAGCGGTTCCGGAGGTGCAATTGTCAAAGGTTCTGCAGATAATTTCACAACAAAATTGGCTGGTTCAGGAAATATTAATGCGTCTGACCTAAAATCTAAAACAGCAGAAGCTAATGTTTCAGGCTCAGGAAATAGCATTGTAAACTGCAATCAAAACTTAGTTGCCCGAGTTGCTGGTTCAGGAAATATTAAGTACTTAGGAAATCCTGAAAAACAAGATGTAAAAGTTTCGGGTTCTGGTAATATTACCAAAGGATAAAATAAAAACCCAATCATTTTTATAAAGAAAAAATCATCAATCTTATCATCACATAATGTTAATCAATCAAGCTGTTTTAATTCTTTAAAACAGCTTTTTTTGGTACTCTTCTCAACAGAAAAACTGCGATAACAAAAAAGATTCCCAGAAAAACAATAGCCATTCGAGGACTTCCAGTAATCTGATCAATAATTCCATAAACACACATTCCGATAACGATTCCGATTTTTTCGGCTACATCATAAAAACTAAAAAACGAAGCTGTATCTTCTGTTTCAGGCAGTAATTTAGAATAGGTAGAACGTGACAAAGCCTGAATTCCGCCCATTACAAAACCTGCTATTGTTGCCATCACATAAAAATGTATGGGCAGCCAGATAAAAAATGCGAGTGCGCAAAATACTGCCCAAATGCAATTGATGAAAATTAAAGTTGGAATGTTACCATATTTTGCGGAAGCTCTTGAAGTTAAAACCGCACCAATTACGGCTACCAATTGTATCAATAAAATACAGATAATCAATCCGATAGTACTATCTTCTTCAGTTTCCCACTGAATTTCCTGAGCACCAAAGTAAGTTGCTACCAACATTACGGTTTGTACAGCCATACTCGAAACGAAAAATCCACTTAAATATCTTTTTAGCGGAATATCTTGTTTTAGTAGTTGCCAAACTTTCTTTAGTTCTTTGAAACCATTAAACAATGTATTTGAAGTTAATTTCTCACTATTAGATTTGTTTCCTTTTGGTAAAAAATAATAGGAATACTGACTGAATAAAATCCACCAAACTCCTACCATTATAAAGGAATATCTCATAGCTTTCATAGCCGCTTCTCCATCAGTTCCGGAAATTCCAAAAAGCTTTGGTTTCATTATCATAGCTAAATTAATAACCAATAAAATAACACTTCCAATATATCCTAATGAATATCCTTTAGCACTAATTTTATCCTGCTGTTCCGGAAAAGCAATATCTGGTAGATAGGAATTATAGAAAACCAAACTTCCCCAATACCCTATTAAACCTAAGAAATAAAACAATAATCCAATATAAATATTATCAAGGTCAAACCAATACAATCCTATACAAGACAAAGCTCCTAGATAACAAAAAAACTTCATAAATATTTTTTTATCTCCAACATAATCCGCTATTCCTGACAATAAAGGCGAAAGAAAAGAAACCAGCATAAATGCCGCGGCAGTCGTAAAACTAATTAAGGCTGAATTTTTAAGATGGAAACCAAAAGCATCAATATAATGCTGGTTTTTAGGAAATAATTTATCATAAAAAATTGGGAATACTGCAGAAGCAATAGTTAATGTGTAAACAGAATTTGCCCAATCGTAAAAAGCCCAGGCGTTTAACAATTTTTTGTCTCCTTTTTGCAAATTTTTCATAAATATGGTTTTGTTAGTACGCTACGAATTTATCTATTTTTTATTAGTAAATGATTATTTGTGGGTTAAGAAGCTCATTTTTTTTCAAAAAAAAACTATTCCCGAAAGAATAGTTTTTTAGCTTATTTATTTAAAATGATAGTATTCAAAAAATTGAATTTTATTTAAACGTTACACCATATTTAGCAGCTTCTGCTTTTGCTTGCGGAATCAAAGCTTTTAAATTAGCAATACGTGTAGCATCTGAAGGGTGAGTACTTAAAAATTCAGAAGGAGCACCTCCTCCACTTGCTTTCGACATTCTGGACCAAAAAGCTACAGCAGTATCAGGATTGTATCCTGCCAAAGCCATCAGTATCAATCCTATTTTATCAGCTTCACTTTCATTGGCTCTGCTAAAAGGCAACATCCCTCCTACTTCGGTTCCAAGTCCATAAGCCTGAGCAAAAATAGCTCTCGTTGACTCCGATTTACTACTTGTTGCTGCATCTAAAACCGAACCTCCTATTTGTTGCAACTGAGCAGCACTCATACGTTGTTGTCCGTGATTGGCCAATGCGTGTGCTACTTCATGTCCCATAACTGTTGCAATTCCTGCATCATCTTGACAAACTGGCAGAATTCCGGTATAGAAAACAATTTTACCTCCAGGCATACACCAGGCGTTAAGTTCTTTACTATCAATTAGTTTGTACTCCCATTGATAATTTTTTAGGTAATCTTTATAACCATTTGCATTTAGCCAGCGCTCTGCTGCTCCTTTAATTTTAACACCTACATTTTCAACTCTTTTGGCATCTGCAGTTCCTGTCACCACCTTGTTTTCTGATAAAAACTTATCATATTGTTGAAAAGATGCAGGAAGTATCTCGCTGTCCGGAACCAGGGCTAAGGTACTTTTTCCCGAAAAAGGATTTGTAGCACAGGCCCCAACTAAAATTGCTATAAAAGCAACTGAAAATAAATATTTTTTCATGATGTAAAATTTTTAACACATACAAAAATACAATTATTATATCTCTTCATTTTACATAATTTTCAAAAAACATATCAGAATTTACTTATTCACCAATAATATGAAGCTCTGTAAATTCTTTATCAATAGTCAAAGTGTGATTAGATTCAAAACTGAATTTATCAAAAACAATGATCTCGTTATCAATTTCTATTTCTTTTACTTTGAATGGAAGTCCAATTAAGTTGATTTTATATTTGCTATACGGGGTTTCGTATTTTCCTTCTTTATGAAGCTGAACAATCAGTTCGTTTTCTTTACCGATTAATCGAAACGAAAGAAAACTATATCTTCCCTTTTTATAATCGTAGCCATCCTGAGCATCTTCATACACAACTGATTTTTCTTTACCATTTTTATAATACAAATCTAGTGTAAGTTCGTCAAATTCAAGCTCTCCTACATATTGTTGTACAGGGTATTTAGGGATAATTGCACCTGCTTTCACAAAGACTGGAATTTCATCAAACTTAGTGTCAATCCATACTTCCCTTCCTCCTACAGCCAATTCGTTTGTCCAATAGTTATACCACTCACCTCTAGGAATATACATTCTCCTACCTAAAGAATTAGGCTCAAGAATCGGGCATACTAAAATTTGGTTTCCAAAGATAAATTCATCATTGCGATAGTGCGTTTGAAGATCGTCCTGATCAAAATATACCAATGGTTTTAACATCGGAATTCCCTCTTCGATGTATTGCCAAAACATGGTATATAAATAAGGTAATAACTGGTATCTTAAATTGACAAATTTTCGGGTTATGTTGATTACATCCTCGTCAAAAGCCCAAGGTTCCTGTTCGCCATGATGTCCGGAAGAGTGTGTTCTGCAAAAGGGATGAAAAACCCCTAGCTGAATCCATCGCGCATATAATTCTCCTGTAGGCTGTTCGGCAAAACCACCAATATCAGAGCCAGTAAATCCCATTCCTGAGATGCACATACGCTGTACCTGAATGTTGGCTACCCATAAATGTTCCCAGGTTGCGACATTATCTCCTGTCCAGGACGAAGTATAACGTTGTGCGCCAGAATAAGCCGAACGCGTTATTACGAAAGGTCGCTTAGGATAGGCAAAACGTTTTACACCATGATAAGTCGCTCTTGCCATTTGCGTACCATAAATATTATGTGCTTTACGGTGACTACAAGGATTTCCGTCATAAACGTGGCGAACATCCATTGGAAATGTTTTATTTGGAACCTCCATAACGGCCGGTTCGTTCATATCATTCCAAACACCTTTTACGCCTATCTCTGAAACTAATTCTTTAAATAAACCAGCCCACCATTCTCTTACTACTGGATTTGTATAATCCGGAAAATTACATTCTCCAGGCCAAACTTTTCCTTTCATGTATGGACCATCAGCTCTTTTGCAGAAATAATCTTTTTCTAAAGCTTCTTTATAAACCCAATAATCTTTATCAATTTTGATTCCCGGATCAATGATTACAATCGTTTTAAAACCATCTTCGGCTAATTCTGCCACCATTCTTTTAGGATCTGGAAAATATTCTTTGTTCCAGGTAAAACATCGAAATCCTTCCATATAATCGATATCCAGATAAATAGCGTCACACGGAATTTGTAATTCTCTAAATTTTGCAGCTATATCTTTTACTTTTGATTCCGGATAATAACTCCATTTACATTGGTGATATCCCAATACCCAAAGTGGCGGCAATTCAGGTTTACCAGTCAAATCGGTATAAGTTGTCACCACATCCTGCATTTGAGGGCCGTAAATGAAATAATAATTCATTTCGCCTCCTTCTGCCCAAAAACTGGTTACGCTTCTTCTTTCATGACAAAAATCAAAAAACGTTCTAAAAGTATTATCAAAGAATATTCCGTAAGATTGCTTGTTTTGCAAACCAATATAAAACGGTACTACTTTATATAAGGGCTCTTGATCTTTACTAAAAGCATACTGATCGGTTGCAAAATTTTCTAATCTTTTTCCTTTTAAGTTAAGCTGAGTAGCTTTGTCACCAAGACCGTAAAAACATTCACCATCTTTTGATGATTTACTCATTTTTACAATGTTTCCACCATATTCGTAGCTTTCTTCCCAATGAAAACCCAGTTCATCTTCGACGATAACATTATCATTCAAATCTAAAATAGAAGTTCTTAAATCTACTTTCTGAATTTTGCATTTTACCTTACTGGTACGGATTTGGTAATAATTTAGTTCTTCTGTTACTTCTAAAAAATTGTAACCGTGCAATTGTGTTTTATCAATGGCATACGAAAAATCATTACTAAAATATCCTTTTGTTGTAAAACGAAAGCGTATCAAACTGTCTCTAAGAACGGTCACCTTCAGTATAACTTTATTGTCAGTATGAAATAAGACAGAATCTCCTTCATGCTCAAACGACACTATTTTTGATGGGTATAAATCCCCTTTATATTCTAATTCAGTATTTGTAATCATAATTAAATAATTTAATTTCAACAACTTAATTGTATTTCAAACGTACAAAAAATACCAGTGTAGCCCTAAAAATAATAGGGTTTTTAACGAAAACGATATTTCTGATTGAATGATAATTTTTGCACTTCGAAATCGAAAATTATGCAATTTAGAAAGCTCAAAATTGCAAAATGACAGCAAAAAAAATAAACGTTTTTTTATGCAATTGAATAAACTGTTACACTCAATGGTGGTAAAGTCAATTCTATCGAATAATCTCTTCCGTCATACGGAGAAGAATCTACTTTTAAAGTTCCTGAATTTGTAATTCCACTTCCTCCATATAGGCTGGAATCGGTATTAAAAATTTCTTTTAATTTTCCTTTTTTCGGAATTCCAATACGGTAATTTTCTCTTACAACAGGTGTAAAATTACAAACTACCACTAAGTTTTCCTTTTCATCATTTCCCTTTCGAATGTAAGACAAGACTGCATTTTGATGGTCTGAATAATTTATCCATTCAAATCCTTCCCCTGAAAATTGCTTTTCATACAAGGCAGGATTGTTTTTATACAATTGGTTCAGATCTGTTATAGTTTGTTTAATTCCTTTATGATAGTCATACTGTAACAAGTGCCAATCCAGACTTTTTTCAAAATTCCATTCGTCACTTTGTCCAAATTCAGATCCCATAAATAAAAGTTTTGTTCCAGGATGCGTAAACATATAACCGTATAATAATCTGAGATTAGCGAATTTTTGCCATTCATCACCCGTCATCTTATTGGCAATTGATTGTTTTCCATAGACTACTTCATCATGCGAAAACGGTAACATAAAGTTTTCTGTAAAAGCGTACGTCATCGAAAAAGTCAAATCGTTCTGATGGTATTTTCTATAAATCGAATCTTTTTGAAAGTATTCCAGCGTATCGTGCATCCATCCCATCATCCATTTCATTCCAAAACCTAAACCTCCTGCAAATGTTGGTCTGGAAACCATCGGGAAGGATGTACTTTCTTCAGCAATAGTCTGGACACCATCAAAATTGGCGTAGATAACCTCATTAAATTCTTTAAGAAAACTTATGGTTTCCAGATTTTCATTTCCTCCATAAATATTAGGTTCCCATTCGCCATCTTTTCGGGAATAATCTAAATATAACATAGAGGCAACCGCATCTACTCTTAATCCATCAGCGTGATATTGGCTCAGCCAAAAAACAGCATTACTGATTAAAAAAGCTCTAACTTCGTTACGACCGTAATTAAATACTAAACTTTTCCAGTCTGGATGATAGCCTTTTCTGCGATCCGGATGCTCATATAAATGTGAACCATCAAAAAAGCCTAAACCATGCGCATCATCAGGAAAATGCGACGGAACCCAGTCCAGAATGACTCCAATTCCTGCCTGATGCAGCTTATCTACCAAAACCATGAAATCCTGTGGTTTCCCAAAACGGGAAGTTGGCGCAAAATAACCTACTAATTGATATCCCCAGGATGGATCGTAAGGATATTCCATAACGGGCATGAACTCAACATGAGTAAATCCTGTTTCTTTTACATAATTTACCAAATCATCAGCCAATTCTAAATAAGTCAAAAACCTATTATTATCAGCTCGTTTCCAGGAACCTAAATGCACTTCATAAACAGAATAAGGTTTGTCAAGACTATTGTTTTCCTGACGTGTTTCCATCCATTTTGTATCTTTCCAGTTATAATCTAAATCCCAGACTACCGAAGCTGTATGAGGCGGTTTTTCACAATATAACGAAAACGGGTCTGCTTTTTCGGTAACAACTCCATTGATATTTGATTGTATTTTATACTTATAAATGGAACCTTTAGCAAGATTCGGGATAAAACCCTCCCAAATGCCTGAAGAGTCCCAACGTACTTGTAGAAGATGTTCGCCTTGTGTCCAATAATTAAAATCCCCAACAACAGAAACAGATTGTGCAGTTGGAGCCCAAACGGCAAAATAAACGCCTTTAACACCATTGACTTCAACTAAATGAGCACCTAATTTTTCATATAATTTATAGTGTTTACCGGCTTTGAATAAATCGATGTCGAAATCTGTAAATAGAGAATGTGTAATAACGTTGGGCATAATTGAGTTCTTAGTAATTAGTACCTTGGTACTTCGTTTTTTGTTTGTTTTTGATACAGAGTAATTAGCCCTTAGCCATTGATATTAAGTACAAAACATTACACTTTACAAATCACTAAGAACTAATTAGCAAGAACTAAAAACTTTTAATCAATTCTAAAATTATCCGGAATCGTTACTGATTTTTTTATCACCACAATTCCATCTTTTATAGCATATAAATCACTTGAAATATTTTCTAAATGTGGTCCACCGTTGATGTAAACATCATTTCCGATGCGGCAGTTTTTATCTACAATTGCATTTTTGATAAAACATCTTTCACCAATACCAATATGTTTTCTGCCATTTTCTATATCTTCCTCTAAATCATTTAGATTTTGATACAAGTCATTCCCCATTACATAACAATTTTCAATAATCGTATCCGCACCAATTCTGGAACGAATCCCGATAACAGATCGAATAATTTCTTTAGCATTTATAATACAGCCTTCAGAAATTAGTGTTTTGTCAACTGTAGTTTTGAAAAATTTTGATGGTGGTAATAACCTTGGCCTCGTGAAAATTTTCTTGTCATTATCGAACAAATTAAATTTTGGCAAATCGTCTGTCAACCCAATGTTAGCTTCGAAGAAAGAGTCAATATTTCCGATATCTGTCCAGTATCCTTCGTATTGGTAACTTAATATTTTTTTATTACCAACCGCTTGTGGAATAATTTCTTTACCAAAATCTTTTGTTTCCTGATTAGACATCAATTCTATCAAAAGTTTACGGTTGAAGATATAAATACCCATCGAAGCCAGATAATGTTTTCCCTGACTTTTCATTTCATCACTCACTTCGGATTCCCAGTCAGGTAATAAAGAAGCATTTGGTTTTTCGATAAAAGAGATAATTTCACTTGCTGAATTGGTTTTTAGAATTCCAAACTCAGGTGCGTCTTTGGCATTTACCGGAAGTGTAGCAATAGAAATATCTGCCTCTTTTTTAATGTGTTCTTTGATCATCGCATTAAAATCCATTTCGTATAACTGGTCTCCGGAAAGAATCAAAGCATATTCAAAATCATGATTCAAAAAATGAGGCATACATTGTCTTACGGCATCGGCTGTACCCTGAAACCAGGTTGGGTTATCAGGAGTTTGCTCTGCTGCCAGAATATCAACAAAAGCATTGCTAAAAACACTAAAATTATAGGTGTTTTTGATATGTGCATTCAATGATGCAGAATTAAACTGTGTCAGCACAAACATTTTATAAATATCTGAGTTGATACAATTTGAAATTGGTATATCGACCAATCTGTATTTTCCTCCAATTGGTACTGCAGGTTTAGATCTTGTTTCAGTTAATGGATACAAACGAGATCCTTGACCTCCCCCTAAAATAATTGCAACTACTCCCTTTTTGTTAACCTTCATTTTTCTGAATTATTAAGTTGTAAATTTCGATGTATTCTTGACAAACTCTTTCCCAGGAATGATCAATCCCCATTCCTAGTTTTCTTATTTTATTAAAACTTTCTTTATTCTTATAGAGCCCAACTGCCCTATTTATAGAATACACTATATCCCCAACCGACGCTTGATTATGGCAAATTCCGTTTCCGTTATCGCCAAAATCGATAATAGTATCTTTCAAACCGCCTGTTCTTCTTACTATCGGAATAGTTCCGTATCGCAACGAATACATTTGGTTTAACCCACAAGGTTCTACTCTTGAAGGCATTAATATAAAATCAGAACCCGCATAAATCAAATGCGACAATTCTTCATTATATCCAATAAAAGCATTGTAATTGCCTTTATAATCATTTTTTAATGCTGCTAATTGTTCTTCAATAATAGGATTACCTGAACCTAAAATAAGAATGTTTATTTCCTGAAAATTTTCGGACAGTGCCAAAGCCGAAGCCTGCGGTAATAAATCCCCTCCTTTTTCATCAAATAAACGGCCAATAAAACTAAACAATGGTTTTGTTGGGTCTAATTCGAATATTTCACAAAGCTTTTCTTTATTTTTTTGCTTTCCCTTTTCGAAGGTTTTTATCGAAAAAGTTTCTGCTATCATTTTGTCTTTCGCTGGATTCCAAACTTCAATGTCAATTCCATTTAAAATCCCTTTTGACTTGTCTCTAACCGAATTGAAAAGCATTTCTAAGCCATTTGCAAAAACATTTATTTCATCTAAATAACTTGGAGAAACAGTCGTTACAGCATGTGCACATTTTACGGCTACCGCCAATGGGTTTATGGCGTTGCTCCAATCCAAAAATCCAATATGCTTCAAATCAAATTCAGGTATATAATATAGTTTATCAAAACCAAACTGACCTTGATACAACCCATTATGTATTGTAATGGCTGTGCGTACTTTTTCTATTTTAGCATATTTATAACTGTATTTTATCATAAACGGAATAAGTCCTGTATGATGATCGTGACAATTGATAATATCCGGAATGGTTTCTCTTCCGATAATCCAGTCTAAAGTGGCTATCTGAAAAGCGACAAACCGCTCAACATCATCCTGATAGCTATAAACATTGGGCCTATCAAAAAGCTCTTTAATTTCTATTAAATACAATTCGAAACCCAGTTTGTCTGTTTTCTCCTTAAGAACACTGAACGGAAAATTAAAATTGCCCAATTTTACATCTCCCCAGTGTACGCATTCGAATTCATTTTCTTTTTTGAATTTTGTATCATAACAAGGAACGACAACCCGAACCTCATGACCTGCTTTTTTTTGATATTTAGGTAATGCTCCAACAACATCGGCCAATCCGCCAACTTTTGCCATAGGATAACACTCAGCACTAATATGAAAAATTTCCATTTATTAAATTTTATAGAATGTAAATAAGATTAAATGCACTATAAAAGTTAAATAAGTAGCTACTATTTATGTTACTTTTATGTTTTTTTAAATTTAGCAAAAAAATAATTAAATCTATAAACAAATTACGATTTATTAAAATGACAAAAAAATCTCACAATAAAACGCAATCCTTGAAAATTCCTCAGTATATTCTGGTGCCACTTAAAATAAGCTCCTTTATTTCGTCAAAATTAGCGACCTCATTTGCGGCAAAACTCTTTACAACTCCAATAAAACATAAAATTCCTACAAGGGAATTGGAGATGGATCAAAAAAGTATTCAAAAAACTTTATATGTTGGTGCGATAGACAAAGAAATTCTGGTTTATGAATATGGTAAAAGTGAAAAGAAAATTTTATTAGTACACGGCTGGTCAGGACGCGGAACACAATTATTTAAAATCGCAGATGAATTAGTAGCACATGGGTTTTCAACTATTAGTTTTGATGCTCCAGCTCATGGAAAATCAGTTGGAAAAACGGCTATTATGATGGATTTTATTGCTTCTATTTTAGAAATTGAAAAACAATATGGACCTTTTGAAATAGCTATTGGACATTCATTAGGCGGAATGTCTGTTCTAAATGCTATAAAAAGAGGTTTAAAGGTAAAAAAAGCTGTTATTATAGGCAGCGGCGATATTGTACAGGATATTTTAGATGATTTTATTTCGAAAATGAAATTAAAACCAATTTACAGCCAATATTTATGTAGTTATTTTGAAGATAAATATCAGGTCAAAATGAATGACTTTTCGGCTTACAAAGCTGCAGAAGAAGTGAAAAATCCTGTTTTAGTCATACATGACAAAGAGGATCATGATGTGCCGCTCAAAGCAGCAATTCATATCCATAAACATTTAGAAAATGGCCAACTTATTTTGACTGAAGGTTTAGGTCATCGAAAAATATTAGGCGATAAACATATCATTCAAAAAATAATAGAATTTATTGGATAGGATACTTAAAAAATTATCTGAAAAAAAATAAATTATTCGCCCAACTGAATTGCTTTGGGCGCTTCTAAATTTGTTACGGGCAAATATTCTTGTTCTACCACATTGTAAACAGCATCTCTTACGGCTTTCCATAATGCAAATTTTTCAGCATAAGCATTAGTCGTAATAGCTACTGAAACATCCATTGACGGAATATAATACATCAAAGAATTATAGCCTAAAATGGTTCCTGTATGACCGTGAAATTTAACTCCTTTTTCCGAAGTAAAAAGCCGCGTTCCTAAACCATAATTTTCATTCACTTCAGAATGTGTAGTCATTATATGTATTGAATTTTGACTTAAATAATTACCGCCGTAAATTGCTTTACAATATTTGGCCATATCCTCGGTAGTAGAAACTATTGCTCCAGCAGCCTTTACAGATGTTGGTGAATAGCTATAAGCTCTTGTGCCTTCTGCCAAATTTGCTATTTTATGCGTAGTATCACTAGTAAAATCCATAAAAGTATTTTTTAAATCCAGAGGATTGCAAATCCATTCCTGAATAGCCACATCTAATGGTTTTCCGGTCTTTTTTTCGATAAGCATTCCTAGTAAAAAATAGCCTCCATTAGAATATTCGTAAGAACATCCAGGAGTAAATTTAGGCTCCATCTGATCCAGATAACCTATTATTTCTGAATTGGTAAAAATTCTATCCGGAATCAAATTATCAATAAAGGGTTTGCTATCGTTTAAATAATCTCCTACCGCTGAAGAATGTTCTAACAATTGTTTAATAGTAATATTATAAGCGTTTGGTAAATCCGGTACAACTAGATGTTTTGCTAATTTGTCCTCTATATTAAAATAACCCGCTTCCTGCAATCTCATAATCAAAACAGCAACAAAATTTTTGGTAGCACTTGCAATTCTGTATTGTGTCGTATTAGGAATTATTACTGATGATGTAAATACATTTCCTACTCCGGAATTTGCATAAACCATCCCTTTATCTGGCGTTGATACTGCAATAGAAACGCCTGGAAGTCCGCTTTTTTCCCAAGAAGTTGTTACTGCTGTTTGTAATTTTTCCTGAAAAGTTTGGGCATGGGAAATAACTAAACAATTTAATAATAAAACAAAAGTGAAAAATTTATTCATAAGGATACTATTAAAACCTGGTCTAAATGACGAATTAAAATTGTTGTTTTTGGAGTTGTAAAATAATAAATTGTTATTAAAATGTTTTAATTCTATAAAAATTAAAAAAAACTACCCAACCATCTGATTATATTAATGTTTGGGTAGTTATAAAATATTATTTGTTTAAAATTATTTTTTTTGTCGTGGCTTTTCCATCAGTAACAACCTGAAGTATATAAATTCCTTGTCCAAAACTGCTTAGATCCAGTTGTTGTTCATTGCCTTCAAAAGAAGTGTTTAAGATTTGTTGTCCCGTCATATTAAACAATCGGACATCCGATTTTGAATTGTTTTCTAAAGTTAAATTCAAAATTCCGTTTGTTGGATTTGGATAGACTATCAATTCAGAAACTATTTTTTCTTTTTCTAATTCCTGAATATCATCCATTTTTCTAGTTCCGGAACATCCCGAAATATAATTATGCTGAATATCATCGATCCAAACTGTCATTGCAGCTGCAGTGTTATTTTGTTTAATAACAATAGCATCAAGGGTTACTGAAGCTCCTCCAACAATACCGTTACCTGTTGTAATGGTTGTTCCTGCAGCAGTCGGTAAAAACCATTCGTAGTAATTCCATGCTCCGTTATTGATAATTGCTAATGGAGGCAATTCTTCTAAACCATCAGCATCATCAATCCAAGCTGTTACTGTTGCTCCAGTATTGGCCGTACTTGTTTTTAACCAAAATCCAAAAGATCCCTGATTACCTACAAAAGCCTGATTGTTTGCAGGAGTTCCTCCACCAGAAAGTAAACGCACTAACCAGTTTGTTGTAACCGAAGTATTATCGTTTAAAACGGCTTTTAAACTTGCAGTACCATTTTTGAAACTATCTGTAGCTCTCGCCAAAGTTGAAGTTGTTGCAATACCCACAGTAGAACCCGAAGTAGTTGGAATTTGTGT
>NZ_WSTB01000013.1 GCF_009789235.1 Flavobacterium hydrocarbonoxydans
AACAGAGTAGTTAAGCCCGCCTGCGCAGATGGTACTGCAGTTATGTGGGAGAGTATGTCGTCGCCTTTCTTTTAAGAATCCTCATCATGAATTTGATGGGGATTTTTTGTTTTATAACATGAACGGGTTTTTGCCGCGAAGGCGCTATGGCGCTAAGAATTATGGGAAACTCTAAAGTTCAAATTCGAAATTCCAAAATCCAAACGCATCTCTCAGATAAAGCTTGAAGCTTCCAACTTCTAACTTCCAGCTTTTTTTGCCGTAAAGAGACCAGGACACTAAAGTTTAGTATAAGTATGGTTGAAAAAATTATCTGCGAAACTCTGCTTAAATCTTTTTTTAAATCTGCGTGAAAAAAACTTTCCATTTTGCCGCAAAGTCGCTAAGACGCTAAGAATTATGGGGAACTTCAAATTCGAAATTCGAAATTCAAGACGAGTCTATGCTAATTATTTTGCTATAAAGCTTCCAACTTCCAACTTCTAGCTTCCAACTTTAAACTTCCAGCTTCTAACTCAATTGTTAAGATCTTCTTTCTTATGAAAACAGATCTTGGTATGCGTTAGGGATGGGAGCGGCATCTCGCGATTTAGAAAAACAAGGCTTTTTAGCCGTAGTTTTTGTTAATCGGGAATATAGCGGACAGCCCGGCCCGGAGGGAAACGCCCTAAAAATAATGCTTCTGTTAAATTAAAGTCAATATTAGGTTTTTCGATTGTTGAGTTTCGTCTTTTTAAATGTGAATCTGTATTTTTGTGTAAATTATAATTTAAGTATGAAAAAAAGTATTGTATTGTTGACCTTATTTGTTATCTCAAATTTAAATGCTCAACAGCGTCCAAAATTAGTGGTTGGTATTGTAGTCGATCAAATGAAAATGGAGTATTTGTATCGGTTTTCAGATGATTTTTCTCCAAATGGTTTCAAGAGATTAATGAATAATGGATATACGTTTCATAATATGCACTACAATTATGTGCCTACTTATACGGCTCCAGGACATGCTTCTATTTATACGGGAACTACGCCGGCTACACATGGAATTGTTGGAAATGAATGGTTTAGCCGTACACTTGGGAAAGATGTGTATTGTACAGATGATGCTTCTGTAAAAACGGTGGGTGATGGTACCGCAGAAGAAGGAGCAATGTCTCCGAAAAACTTGTTGAGTACTACGGTTACTGACGAAGTAAGAATGGGGACTAATTTTGCGGGAAAAGTAATTGGGATGAGTTTAAAAGATCGTGGTGCAATTTTGCCTGCTGGTCATTTTGCTAACTGGGCTTTTTGGTACAGTAAAACTGGTGCTTTTATTTCTAGTACTTTTTACGGCGAAAAATTACCTGATTGGGTTACACAATTTAATAATGAAAAACATTATTTGCCTTACCTTAATAAAGGCTGGGATTTGTATAAGCCTGCCGCTACCTATAATGAAAGCTTACCAGATAATAATCCTTATGAAGGTAAGTTGTATGGCAGTGCTGCACCAGTTTTTCCGTATGATTTGAAGAGTATGTATGAAAAAAATGATGCAGGTGTCATAAGATCTACTCCGTTTGGGAATGACTTATTAGCTGAATTTGCCATGAAAGCAATTGAAAAAGAAGAGTTAGGAAAGGATAATATTACAGACTTTCTGACGGTTAGTTTTTCATCTACTGATTATGTTGGACATTTATTAGGGCCTCGTTCGATGGAGCTTCAGGATACTTACCTGCGCTTAGATCAGACTATTGCAGATTTTCTGAACTATCTTGATAAAACAGTGGGTAAAGATAATTATTTGCTTTTCCTGACCGCTGATCACGCAGGAGCTGAAAACGTGGCTTACTTAAAAGATCGTAAATATAATGTAGATAATCACTCTGGAAAAGAGGTAAAAAAGAGTTTACAGGACTTCTCAATTAAAACGTGCGGAGTTGATTTGATTTTGAATTATTCTAATTTTAATATTTTCTTCAACAAAACACTTATAAAAGACAAAGGTTTGGAATTAGTGAAAATCAAGCAAGCTTTTAAGGAGTTTTTAATGGCTCAGCCTCAAGTTAAACAGGCCTATACTGAAGAGGAAATTCTGGCAAACTCAGGTAATGATGCTTACTTAAATTTTGTTGCTAAAGGTTATGATGTGACTCAGGATGGTGATATGGTTATAATTGATAAACCGGGGAATATTCAATATGCTACGACGGGTACTTCTCATGGTACACTTTATAATTATGATACGCATGTACCGGCACTTTTTTATGGCTGGCATATTAAAAAAGGAGAATCCTTTGATAAAAAGGCTATTACTGAAATTGCTCCAACTATTGCACTAAAAGTTAAAGTTGCTCTTCCTAATGCAACTGAAGCTAAAGTGCTGGAGGAAGTTTTGGATGAAAAATAATTATTTTGGATTTACATAAATAATATAAACCTGTCGATAAGACAGGTTTTTTTATGGGATAAAAAAAAGGCTTTTCATTTAGAAAAGCCTTTTTAAAGTGATTTAGTAAGCACTTTTTTTAATGTTAGCACTATGCGTTTGCTAACACTATTTCTTCGTTGAAAGGAAGATTCCAAGCTTCTGCAACCCCTTTGTAAAGGATTTTTCCATTAGCTACATTTAATCCTTTTTTCAATTCTTCGTTTTCAGCACAAGCTTTTTCCCAACCTTTATTTGCCAATTGTACAGCATAAGGTAAAGTTGCATTTGTTAAAGCTAATGTAGAAGTATAAGGAACTGCACCTGGCATATTTGCTACACAGTAGTGAACGATATCATCAATAATGAAAGTTGGGTTTTCGTGCGTTGTTGGAGTACAAGTCTCGATACAACCACCCTGGTCAACTGCAACGTCAACAACAACAGTTCCTGGACGCATTAATTTAAGCATATCACGAGTAATCAAGTGTGGTGCTTTTGCTCCCGGAATCAATACAGCACCAACGATTAAGTCAGCATCAGCAATTGCTTTAACGATGTTGTAGTGGTTTGACATTTGCGTATTTACGTTTGCTGGCATAATATCGTCTAAATGACGTAAACGTGGCAAACTTAAATCCATAATAGTTACCTGAGCACCTAACCCAGCAGCCATTTTAGCAGCCTGAGTACCTACGATACCACCACCTAAAACTAAAACTTTAGCAGGAGGTACACCTGGAACTCCACCTAAAAGAATTCCTCTTCCTTTTAATGGTTTCTCTAAATACTTTGCTCCTTGCTGGATAGCCATACGACCTGCAACTTCAGACATTGGCACTAATAATGGTAAACTACGGTCTGTTTTTTCTACAGTTTCGTAAGCTAAACATACAGCTCCTCTTTCGATCATAGCGTGCGTTAATGGCTCAGAAGAAGCGAAGTGGAAGTATGTGAAAAGTAATTGGTCTTTTTTAATCAAATTATACTCAGAGGCAATTGGCTCTTTTACTTTGATGATCATGTCTGCGATAGCATACACTTCTTCGATAGTTGCTAAAACTGTTGCACCAGCGTTTGTATATTCTTCATCACTAAAACCACTTCCTAAACCAGCAGTTGCCTGTACGTAAACTACGTGACCGTTGTTTTTCATTTCAGAAACACCAGCAGGAGTTAACGCTACACGGTTCTCGTTATTCTTGATTTCTTTTGGAACACCTATTATCATTATGTTATATTTTTTTGTTTTTTTTGAAATTGTTTTACAAATCTACTAATAGAGAATATATTATTGATAATCGACTGATAAATAAGAAAATATTATTTTATTGATTACTTTTACAGAAAAATATTCTTTTTTAGGATTTCGAAACTGCTTTAAAAAGAAAAATTGACTGAAATTTGATGTTTAAATAAAACGTTTTCGTTATGGCTTTAGATGAAATTGACAAGAAAATCTTACGTCTTTTACAGGAAAATGCGCACTACACCCTAAAAGACATTGCAAACAAAATAAATTTGTCCCTAACACCTGTTCATGATAGGGTGAAACGTCTTGAAAAAGAGGGTGTTATAGAGAAATATGTTTCGATTTTGAACAAGAAAAAACTAGGCAATAATCTAACCGTTTATTGCCAGGTGACACTTACCAAAACGACTTATGATACTTCTGAAGGCTTTAATCTATCTATCATGGAAATGCCGGAAGTGGTGGAGTGTAATTATGTCTCAGGAAATTTTGATTATATGTTAAAGATTATCATTCCGGACATGGAAAGTTATCATCATTTTCATCAAAAAAAATTATCGGTCTTACCTGAAGTTTCGTTAATAAATACGGTATTTGTAATCTCTGAAGTAAAGAGTACAACTGTTTTGCCCATTTAAAACTTTACAAAAGAAATCATTATAATCCTTTTAATCTGTGGCTGACTTTTTTAAACAAAAAACCACCAAGATATCTTGATGGCTTTTAGGGTTTTGGTTTGGTTGTGAATTAATAGTAAGTAAAACGTCTTACTTTGGCAATATATTTAGCCAGACGAATTACCTGATGGCTGTAGCCGTATTCGTTATCATACCAAATATAAAGCACAATATTTTTTCCGTCTTTTGAAACGATAGTGGCATTGCTGTCATAAATTGATGGTGCCGAAGTCCCTACAATATCAGATGAAACCAATTCATTATTCAAAGAATATTTTATTTGCTCTACCAGTTCTCCTTCAAGAGCATACTTTTTCATGATTTTATTGATAGCCGGAATCGAAGTTGCTTTTTTAACTTCTAAATTCAGAACCACCAAAGAACCATTCGGAACCGGAACCCGGATCGCGTTCGAAGTTAATTTTCCTTCTAATGATGGTAATGCTTTCGCAACAGCACTTCCTGCACCCGTTTCGGTAATAACCATATTTAGTGCTGCGGCTCTGCCACGACGGTATTTTTTGTGCATATTGTCAACCAAATTCTGGTCGTTGGTGTAGGCGTGAATGGTTTCTAAGTGTCCTTTAACCACTCCAAAAGTATCTTCAATTACTTTTAAAATTGGAGTGATGGCGTTTGTAGTACAGGAAGCTGCCGAGAAAATATCTATTTCGTCAGGGTTGTATTCGTTATGATTTACTCCGTGAACGATATTGGGAACTCCTTTTCCGGGTGCTGTCAATAATACTTTGTGAGCTCCTTTTGAAGTTAAGTGCCTTTTTAAAGCTTCTTCTGTGGTGAAAGCTCCGGTATTGTCGATCACTAAGGCATCGTTAATTCCGAATTGGGTATAATCTATTTCTTCTGGTGCATTTGCTGTGATAATATGAACGGTAGTTCCGTTAATAATCAGAGCATTGTTTTTTGGGTCTGCCGTAACGGAACCCTGAAAATCTCCGTGAATCGAATCATAGCGCAATAGAGAAGCTCGTTTCTCTAAAGTTGTTGCATCATTTTTATCGCGGGTTACAATCGCTCTCAGACGCAATTGGTTTCCTTTTCCGGTTTTCGACATTAATTCTCTGGCCAATAAACGACCAATTCTTCCAAAGCCGTATAAAACGACATCTTTTGGCTGAATTTCTTCTGAAAATTTTGCTTCTTTCAATTTTTCGATAACAAAATATCGCGCATCCGGATATTTGTCTTCTTCTAAGCGATATTCGTACGCTAGTTTCCCGATGTCTAATTTGGCAGGTGGAAGATCTAACGACAAAATAACTTTTGCAATTTCAACCGAATCAAAAACGGTAATTGGTTTCCCGACAAATTCTCCCGCATATTGATGCAAATTGATAATATCGCTGACATTTTTATCCAGCAATTGGTTTTTGAATAAAACCATTTCGATGGATTTGTCATACCATAAATCGCTTATGACTTTAATTAATTCGACACCAGCTCTCCTTCGGTCGACTTGAATTGATACCTCTTTTTGGTACAAAGATTTTTTGCTCATAATTGAAAATTTGAAAAAATAATTTAAAGTAATATTTTACAATTTTGCGCAAAAGTATCCATTTCAATCGATTTCGTAAACTATTTTAGCATTTATTTTTGAATAAAAAAAAAGCCACCTTATTTCTAAGATGACTTTCAAAATTTAAATTATTTGTTTTTAAATGATGATTCTAAGAATTTCTCCTTGTTTGTTTATCATTTCAAGACGCATACTTTGTCCTTCGTCTTTTTGTTTCAAAAGTTTCGAAACGGTTTCAACATTGATCGCTTTTACATTATCAATTTTTAAAATAATATTGCCTTGCAATTCGTCCTGATACTGCATCAAATTCTCATTGGTGATGTTTTTTATTTTTACACCATAATCAATGTGGAATTTCTTTTTATCAGAAGCGTCTATATTCTCTAACTCGATTCCTTTAAATTCGGCACTATAAAATTCGTTTTTGCTTAAAGTTACCGGAACGGTTTTCGTTTTTGCGTCTCTAATATAAGTTACGTTTACCACATCATTCGGGCGTTTGGTATTAATATAACCTGAAAGATCGGCGTAAGTAGCGATTTTTTGGTTGTCTAGTTTTACAATAACATCACCTTTTGTAAGTCCGGCTTTCTCAGCACCGGAATTTTTAGAAACTTTGTTGATGTAAAAACCTTCCGTTTCAGAAATACCTAATTCTTTAGAAGCATTGCTGTTCAATTCGCCGCCTTCAACACCCAGAATTCCTCTCTGAACATTTCCAAATTCCATAATATCCTCGATGATTTTTCGGGCATTATTAGATGGAACTGCAAATGAGTATCCTACATACGAACCTGTTTGTGATGAAATCATCGTATTGATACCAATTAATTCTCCTCGGGTATTTACCAATGCACCACCACTGTTTCCAGGGTTTACCGCTGCATCTGTCTGGATAAAGGATTGAATTCCGCTGCCTAAATCTCTGGCTTTCGCCGAAACAATTCCAGCCGTTACAGTCGAAGTTAAATTATAAGGATTACCCACTGCCAAAACCCATTCGCCTACTTTCACATTATCTGAGTTAGCAAAAGCAGTGTATGGAAATTTTTCACTGGAATCAATCTTTAATAAGGCGATATCCATTTTAGAATCGGTACCAATCAGTTTTGCCTTGTATGATTTTTTGTTATTTAGGGTTATTTCGATTTCCGATGCGTCTTTAATCACGTGATTATTGGTTACAATGTAACCATCTTCAGAAATGATAACACCAGAACCAGTACCAATTTGTTCTTGTTGCTGACCGCCTCCATAACCATAGAAAAATTCAAGCATTGGGTTGCTAACGGTTCTTCTGGATACATTTTTTACGTGTACAACAGAGTGAATAGTTTTATCGGCAGCTTCAGTAAAATCGACAGCCTCACCGGCTAAACCAACATTTCTTCCGTAAGATTCAGGGGCAAGTGTAGTAATAGGATTTCCTTTTCCAAAATAAGAACTATTACCGTCAAATAATAACTTGTAAGCTCCAAGTGTAGTAGCGCCGCTTAATAAGGACACTAAAAATAAGGTTGAAAATCTTTTCATAAGTACAATTTATGTTTAAGTTATTTAACGTAAAATTACTTGAAAAAAGTATCTGTAAAAATGGTTTAACGCTCTTTAACAATCATTAACATTTTATTAATTAATAGTCTGTTAAAATCAGTGGTATTTAACATATTGAATCACAATTTAAAAGGTTTGAATAATAATTAAGTGGCTATAATCTGAAAATTGTGATTTTAGGAATAGTAATTATAAAATTTTAACATTCTATTTTGTTTGAATATCTCTTATGCTATTTTCATTCATTAAAATTTCAACAAGATTTAAAAATTTCATACCCATAACGCCAAATTTCACGTCCGGCACTTGAAATTTCACGTCAGCGATGTAAAGTTTCACATCAGGAACGTAGATGTTCCCGTTTCTGGATATATATTAAACTTCAAATCTTTATTGTTGTGGTTTTATAAGTTGCAACTATGTCTTTGCATAATAAAATTCAGAAGGATATAGTAAATGAGTATTTCACAAATAACAATCTATGGGTTAATTAATAGTTTGTACTTTTGTACTTTATAACCGAATAGCAATGCAAATAGAATTTTATAAATATCAAGGTACAGGAAACGATTTTGTCATGATTGATAATCGTTCTGATTTTTTCCCGAAAGAAGACATTAAATTAATTGAACGCCTGTGTGACAGACGTTTCGGTATAGGTGCTGACGGACTTATTTTGCTTGAAAATGACTCTGAAACCGACTTTAGAATGGTGTATTATAACTCAGATGGAAATCAGAGTTCGATGTGCGGAAACGGTGGTCGTTGTTTAGTAGCTTTCGCTAAAGAACTGAATGTCATCGAAGATAAAACAACCTTTATTGCTACTGATGGTCTGCATCATGCGACTGTGGTTGAAGACGGAATTGTTTCGTTGCAAATGATTGATGTGGATGAAATTCAGAAAAAAGATACTTATACTTTTTTGAATACCGGTTCGCCTCATCACGTTCAAATTGTAGAGGATTTAAAAAACTATAATGTAAAAGATAACGGAGCAGCCATTCGCTACGGAGAATTATACGGACAAAAGGGGAGCAACGTAAATTTTGTTAGTAAAGTGAATGATACAGAATTTTCGCTTCGTACCTACGAAAGAGGTGTAGAAGACGAAACCCTGGCTTGCGGAACGGGTGCAACCGCTGTTGCGATTGCCATGAATGCTACAGGGCAAACGGATAAAACTTCGATCAATATTAATGTTGAAGGCGGTAAATTAGCCGTTTCTTTTGATAAATTGGGTGAACATTTTACGAATGTTTTCCTGATTGGTCCTGCTAAGTTTGTTTTTAAAGGGACCGTGGAGATTTAATTATTTGTTTAGTAAATTTCAAGAGTATATAATATAAATCTTAAAAATGACAGAAAAGCAGTTAACTAATTTTAATTTAGGTAAATCAGTTTTATTGGGTCTAATATTTCCAATTATCTTTCTGTTCTTTTTTCTTGAAAAAACTAATTTAAATCCAATTTTAGATAAATGTAGATTACTTACAGGAGAAAGAATCATAGCATCTGGAATAATAATTAAAGCCAAATATTTTGAAGATTTTATAGAATCAAATGAGCATACGAAAACAACTGAAGTTTCGGGATATGAATATGATTACGTTTTTATTTCTAAAAAAGGAGAAAAAATAATCACGAAAAATTATTCATATGGTCAACTGCCAAATAATAAATTGATTTCTGAAATTCCATACAAGGTAAAAGTAGAATATCTTGCTGAGAGCCCAAAAAATAATAGAATAGTTGATTTATATTATAATGAAAGTTTTGTTGATTTTTTAAAAAAAGAGCTTTTTATACCTTTGTTAATTTTTTTATTTTGTAGTTACGCAGCTTTTAAAATTATTGAAAGAGGAGTTAATAAATATAATTTCGAGACAAAATATAGTCGTAAATAATTATTTAATTTTAAAATAGACAATGATAACTCTCAAAGGCAAAAACATCTATTTACGTGCGCTCGAACCCAATGATTTGGAATTTGTGTATGCGATGGAGAATGACCAGAGCATTTGGGAAGTCAGTAATACTTACACACCTTACAGTCGTTTTTTGGTTCGTCAGTATCTCGAAAATGCCCAGCAGGATATTTATGAGGCCAAACAATTGCGTCTTGCAATCTGTCAGGACGATGATTTTCCGGCCATTGGATTGATTGATTTATTCGAATTTGATCCTAAAAATAACAGGGCAGGAGTCGGAATTGTGATTCAGAGTAACGATAATAAAAGACAAAATATTGGTTCTGAGGCATTAGAGCTTCTGATTAAGTATTCATTTTTTAACTTAAATTTACATCAATTGTACGCAAATATTAGTGTAGAAAATGTAGCAAGTATAGCTCTTTTTACTAAATTTGGTTTTGAAAGAATAGGAATCAAAAAAGATTGGATATTGCTTAATGGCCACTATCAAGACGAAGCAATGTACCAATTAATCAATAAACAAATTTAAATTTTAAGCTTTGAACATAAAAAGAATCATCACGCTAACTGCTGTAGCCGTAATTTCAATATTAATGATTTACGGATTTGTTTTAATTAGTAAAATATTTAGTGCCAATACTAAATTTGAAGAAAAAGAACTTTATGTTTATGTTCCAACTGATGCAAACTATAGCGATGTCAAAAAAATATTAGCACCTTACGTTAAGAATTTCGAAAACTTCGAGATGGTAGCGGACAAAAGAAGTTATCCTGAAAACGTAAAATCAGGTCGTTTTTTACTTAAAAAAGACATGAACAGCATGGATTTGGTAAGAGCAATGCGTTCGAACGTTCCGGTAAAATTAGCTTTTAATAATCAGGAGCGTTTAGAGAATTTTGCAGGAAGAGTAGGCTCGCAAATCGAAGCTGATAGTTTGTCTTTGATGAAAGTAATTAAAGATTCTACCTTTATGGCAGCAAACGGCTTTAACGAAGACAATGTTTTTGCCATGTTTATCCCGAATACGTATGAAGTATATTGGAATACTTCGGCAGAGAAGTTTCGTGATAAAATGATCAAAGAATATCATAATTTCTGGACAGAAGAAAGAATCGAAAAAGCTAAAAAACAAGGATTAACTCCCGTTCAGGCTACAATTTTGGCATCTATTGTTCATAAAGAATCGGTTAAAAAAGACGAAAG
This sequence comes from Flavobacterium hydrocarbonoxydans, assembly GCF_009789235.1. Taxonomy (GTDB): domain Bacteria; phylum Bacteroidota; class Bacteroidia; order Flavobacteriales; family Flavobacteriaceae; genus Flavobacterium; species Flavobacterium hydrocarbonoxydans. Next base: position 10,575 of record NZ_WSTB01000013.1, read on the forward strand.
ACCGAGAATCGCCGGAGTTTATCTGAATCGTTTACGTTTAGAAATGCCTTTGCAAGCCGATCCAACTGTGATTTATGCTTTAAAATTAAGAGATAATAATTTTGATCAGGTCATCAAAAGAGTTTTTTATAATGATCTGGTAATGAGATCTCCTTATAATACTTACATGAATACAGGACTTCCTCCAGGACCGATTGCAATGCCGGATATTACAGCACTTGAAGCCGTTTTAAATCCAGAGAAAAACGATTTTATTTATTTTTGTGCCAGCGTAGAACGCTTTGGTTACCATGAATTTGCGACTACTTTGCCGGAACATAACATCAATGCAAAAAAATATTCTGACTGGATTGCAAGTCAGGGCGTAACAAGATAGTTTTGAAATTAAAAACAGCTTATCTTTTTTATTTTTTATTTTTTTTGAGTTTTCAATTTAATGCTCAAAGCAAGTTCGAAAGTTTTTTAACACCTTCGGATTCTTTAAATCTAAAAAGACAACATACAGTCATCATAACCGAAGCCGCTCTGGCTTCGGTTACTTTAATTGGTTTAAACCAACTTTGGTACGCTGATTATCCAAAATCAAAGTTTCACTTTATAAATGATAATACTGAGTGGCTCCAGATGGATAAAATTGGGCACATGTATTCTGCTTATCATTTGGGCAGATTTGGTGCCGAAGCGCTCAATTGGAGCGGATCCAGTAAAAAAACACAACTTATTTATGGAGCCGGTATCGGTTTTGCTTTTCTTACTGCTGTAGAAGTTTTTGATGGATATTCTTCAGAATGGGGAGCTTCTTCAGGAGATTTAATTGCAAATGCCGCAGGAACAGCTTTGTATGTTTCGCAGGAATTACTTTGGAAAGAACAAAGAATCACTCCAAAATTCTCTTTTCACACTACAAAATATGCTGAACAAAGACCTGATGTTCTCGGAAAATCGTTTAGCGAACAAATTTTAAAAGATTATAACGGACAGACTTATTGGCTTTCTTTTAACCTTCATTCTTTTGCAAAAGAATCCAAAATTCCAAAATGGATAAATCTTGCTTTTGGATATGGAGCAGATGGAATGTTAAGTGGAAATTTTAAAAATGAAAATGTAGATTTTAATCAAAACCAGGAAATTTATCGTCAGTATTTTCTCTCTTTTGATGTAAATTTGACGAAAATTGAAACAAAATCGCATTTTTTGAAAACTATTTTTTCTGTTTTTAACACGATAAAAATTCCGGCCCCAACTCTCGAATACTCCGCCAATAAAGGGCTCAAAGCACATGTGTTTTATTTTTAGAAAACATTAACTTGTTGGTTTTCAGCATTGTTTTAGATTTATTATCTTTGCACCGCAGAAATTTCAAATGGTGACAGTGTTTGAAGAAAAACAATTTATGATAAAGAAATGGTATTTTTACGCGAGTTTAATCGTTATTATTACATTTTTAACTTTGGGTTTCAAACCCTTTAATCTGGAAACCAAACCTTGGTTTTTAATAGAAAAAACAGATGGATCTGAATACGTATTTCCATCACAAGAAAAGGATGATTATCCTAAACTTAACAACTTCCCTTACACCGGAAATCGTTTAATAGGTTTTAAAGAAGCGGTTGCTTTTAAAGAATCTCAGGGAAAATACCGAAAAGTAAATACTTTAGGGTATATGGGAAAATACCAGTTTGGTTCTGAAACTTTAAGAACTGTTGGTGTACACAATGACAGAGCCTTTTTGAAAAATCCCGCGTTACAAGAAAAAGCTTTTATTGCACTGTTATCCAAAAATAAATGGGTTTTGCGCAAAGAAATCGAAAGGTACGAGGGAAAAATCATTAGTGGTGTCGAAATCACAGAATCAGGAATTTTAGCTGCGGCTCACCTTGGTGGTGCCGGATCGGTAAAAAACTTTTTCAAAAACAAAGGAAACAGACGTTTTAGAGATGCTTATGGAACTTCGTTAAGAAGTTATATGAGAGATTTTGGAGGTTATGATTTGTCTTCTATTGAAGCGGATAGTAATGCTACAATAAACGATTAATTTCGAAAATGGATAAGCAAAAAAAGTCCCGAGAGTTTAGCTTTCGGGATTTTTTTATTTTATAAAGTATTTTTTTAATTCGTTAGATCAAACACAAGTCCGCCGCCTAAACTAAACTGATACAAAGAAGAATAACTGCTAACTCCAGTAGAAACACCTCCAGTTCCAAAATAAACACCGCCTCCAACAGATTGTGTTATCGACAACATTTGTCCCTGAAATTTGATTCCGACATTTTTAGAAGCCCAATAGGTAACTCCCGCTTTTAATCCCCAGGCAAATTTTGTTGCAGAATCTGAGTGATTTCCTGTTACAGTACCAGACATATTGCTTGTGCTTCCGTCAATTCCGATTATTCCAATTCCGGCCATAATTCCGGCAAATCCTTCAAAATCAGAATCTGGACTTCTAAAACTTCTGGTTCCGCCTAATAAGATGTAATTCATATTTACATCAAAATTGGCATATTTATTAAAAGCTCCACCGTTATAATATTGCGTTGGTGCATGGGTATCTTCTCTTAAATAAGATAGCTCTACAAACGAATTAGGGTGAACTTCAAGTTCAATTCCTAAACCATACTGAAAGCCATCCTGTAATTGCCCTTGATAATAATTTCCTAAATCATAATAAGAATCAAAATTGTCCTCAAAAGTATAAGCTCCATAAAGGTTAAGTCTAAAATTATTTTGTGCGTAAGAAGCTGTACACGATAACATAAATACAGTTACTATTAATCTGATTGCTTTTTTCATAAATAATTAAAGTTTGGTTAGTATTCAATTAAAACAAAATTAAAGAAATGAACTATAATTTAAGAATTTATGTAGGTTAAATTTTATAAGAGTTAGCTTTGATTATGTTAAATTAAAAAGTCTAATCTATTAGAATTTCTAAAATTTTAATGGCAGCTTCACTAATCTTAGTGCCTGGACCAAAAACAGCTACAGCACCAGCATCAAAAAGATATTGATAATCCTGTGCCGGAATTACCCCTCCTACAATGACCATAATATCTTCCCGACCGTGTTTTTTTAATTCTTCAATGACCTGAGGAACCAGGGTTTTATGACCAGCTGCGAGTGAAGAAACACCTAAAATATGCACATCATTTTCGACTGCCTGTTTTGCTGCTTCGGCAGGAGTTTGAAAAAGCGGACCGATATCTACATCAAAACCTACATCGGCATAACCTGTTGCTACTACTTTTGCACCTCGGTCGTGGCCATCCTGTCCCATTTTGGCAATCATAATTCTTGGGCGACGGCCTTCTTGTTTAGCAAAGGCATCTGCTAATTGTTTTGCCTTTTCAAAACTCTCATCGTTTTTTATTGCTGCACTATACACACCGCTAAAGGATTTAATTTGTGCTTTATATCTTCCAAAGACACTTTCCAGGGCATCGCTTATTTCTCCTAAAGTTGCTCGGTTTCGGGCAGCTTCGATAGCGATTTCTAGTAAGTTTCCTTGTCCTGTTTTGGCACAATGAATTAATTTTTCGAGTGATTGATTTACTTTTTCAGTAGCTCTTGTTGCTTTTATTTTTTCTAATTGTTCCAGTTGTTGTTTACGAACCATTTGGTTGTCAACATCCAAAATATGCAACGGATCTTCTTTTTCTAGTCTAAATTGATTTACCCCCACAATAATATCTTGCGAACTGTCAATACGAGCCTGCTTTCTGGCGGCGGCTTCCTCTATTCGAAGTTTCGGAATTCCGGCTTCGATGGCTTTTGTCATTCCGCCCAATTCTTCTACTTCTTCAATGAGTTTCCAGGTGCTTTCTAAAATCTCATTGGTCAGACTTTCGACATAATAACTGCCTCCCCAAGGGTCAACCGTTTTGGTGATTTTGGTTTCTTCCTGTAAAAATATTTGCGTGTTACGCGCAATTCTAGCCGAAAAATCGGTTGGTAACGCTATGGCTTCGTCCAAAGCATTGGTGTGTAAAGATTGTGTTCCGCCAAATGCGGCAGCCGTAGCTTCGATGCACGTTCTGGCAACATTATTAAAAGGATCCTGCTCTGTTAAACTCCAGCCACTCGTTTGGCAATGTGTTCTTAAAGCCAATGATTTATCACTTTTTGGGTTGAATTGTTGTACCAATTTTGCCCAAATCATTCTTCCGGCTCGCATCTTGGCGATTTCCATAAAATGATTCATACCAATTGCCCAGAAAAAAGACAATCTTGGTCCAAATTCATCAATAGTCATTCCGGTAGAAAGTCCGGTTCTAATATATTCTAAACCATCAGCCAGAGTGTATGCCAATTCAATATCGGCAGTGGCTCCGGCTTCCTGCATGTGATAACCCGATATGGATATCGAATTGAATTTTGGCATTTTTTTGCTCGTAAATTCAAAAATATCAGCAATGATTTTCATCGAAGGAGTTGGTGGATAGATATAAGTATTTCGCACCATGAACTCTTTTAGAATATCATTCTGAATTGTTCCAGACAATTTTTCAATCGCAACGCCTTGTTCTTCGGCGGCAACAATATAAAAAGCCATAATAGGTAAAACCGCACCATTCATCGTCATCGAAACCGACATTTCATCCAAAGGAATCTGGTCGAATAATACTTTCATATCTTCAACAGAATCGATGGCAACGCCTGCTTTTCCGACATCGCCAACTACGCGTTCGTGATCGGAATCGTAACCGCGATGGGTTGGTAAATCAAAAGCAATGGAAAGTCCTTTTTGTCCGGCGGCTAAATTTCGTCTGTAAAAAGCATTACTTTCTTCAGCTGTAGAAAATCCTGCATATTGACGAATTGTCCAGGGTCTTCGCACATACATAGTCGCGTAAGGACCACGTAAATTAGGCGCAAAACCAGCTCCAAAATCCAAATACTCTAAATCTTCAATATCCTTTTCAGAATATGTTGCTTTAAGTTCGATGCCTTCAGCAGTGGTGAAGTTTTGAGTCCCGATAGCTATCGGGATGGGTTCTGAGTTTTGTGTCACAACTTTTGACTTTAGACTTTCTAGGCTAATATGTTTAAGGTTCTTCCGTACCATTGTTTTTTTATTTGATTAATTACTAAAAGATTACTCTAATTCTAACCGTTCCTGTTCCAGTTTTTCGGCTAATCTTTTTTCTATAATAGGTGTAATTAATGTTTTTCTTGGTTTTATTTTTACAAAAGGAAACAATTCTAAATCGTGTTTCATTTTGTCATCTTTGTTGGGATATTTATTGGTTCCTAATAAAACTTCTTTTTTAGAATCGAATAATTCCTGCTCTTTGTTGGCACTTTCCTGAATTTTACTTTTGATGGTTCCTGCGTTTAAAAGTTTTAGAAAACCTCCTTCGGCTTCGATGTTTTTGAATAAAGTCAAACTTTTTTCGGCCAATTGCATCGTTAGACTTTCGATATAATAACTTCCATCGGCTGGATTATTGACTTTGTCAAAATAACTTTCGTGTTTTAAAACCAACAATTGATTTCTCGCAATTCTATCTCCAAACTCATTGTCTTTGTGGTATAAAGCATCATAAGCCAAATTAGCAACCGCATCGGCTCCGCCTAAAATCGCCGACATACATTCGGTTGTGGTGCGCAACATATTTACATTGTAGTCGTAAATTGTTTTGTTACGTTTGGTTGGTGTCACCAATAAATGACACTCTAAATCAGAGTTGTATTCTGCTGCAATCAGGTTGAAAAGCATTCGCAAGGCACGAAGTTTTGCAATTTCGAAGAAATAATTGGTTCCAACCGAAACCTGAAAAACAACCTTTTTTGGAATATTTGGTACACGATTTAAGTATTCGTTAGCGTGAGCCAAACTATACGCGATTTGCTGTGTCATGTTGGCTCCGGCATTTTGGTACAATCCTAAATCAACGCTTATTAGCGAAAGGTTTGTGGTTGCTTTTGAAATTAAATCTATTGTTTCAAAGTTATTTTTATCCGATGTTGTAATCCAGTTTCCCTGACGGGCAAAATGACCAATAGGGTCTAAATTACAATAAAAATTAGCTTTTTTCTGAATAGATATAGTGTCTAATATTTTTACGAAATCGATTGAAATAAAACTCAAATTAAAGTAAACAGATCTATTTTCTAAAGGAAGATTTTCTAATAATTTTTGAATATCGATTTCTTCGTTCTGAATAGTGAAACGCAAACTTTCTGCACCACGATTAAGGGTGTCTAAAGCTCTTTTGATAGATTTTTCGATATCAAAAACAAATATATTTTGGCAAATAGAAAAGTGGGTTGCCTGAGTTTGTACAGGAGCCGCTTTTGTGAATTCGTCTCTGTGGTAAAAGGGTTTTACCTGAATATCTTCGGGAGAGTTCCAGATTACGGTTTGATTGTATTCGGCGCCATCCAACTCAAACTGAATTTTTTGTTTCCATTGTTTGGATGAAATCGGATTAAAATCTTCGAATAGGGTAGTAGCCATTGGGTTGTATTTCTTGGTTATTCTTTTTCCTGAACAGTATCATCCTGAAATTTGATGATGTAAATATCTTCGCTGTCTTTTTTCATATAGTATTTTTCGCGAGCATATTTTTCTATTTGTTCGGGATTTTTGAGTTGCTTGATTTGTTCCTGATCTTTCTTGATTTCTTCCTGATAATAGGTTTTATTATCTTCGAGTTCGTTGATTTGATTGTCCAGGAAACGATGGTCAAAATAGGAGTAATTGTCTAAAAATAACATCCAAACAACAAAAAATAATAAAACCCAAACGTATTTGTTTCCCAGGTATTTAAACCATTTTTTATCTTTATATGGATTTTTTAATTTCATTTTACGAGTGGCTCTTATAATTTCTAAACGTCTTTTAGCCCCGATAGTAGTGTAAATCCTTTTGTGCCGGGGTTCGGCACAAAAGATTGAAACGGATAGCGGGAATAGCTCCTAAATATTCTGGAATAAATTTACAATAAAATTTATGAAATTCGCTGATTTATTACGGCGCGAACTACATCTATTGCTACAGTGTTGTATTTGTCATTCGGGATAATGATGTCCGCAAAAGCTTTTGTTGGCTCGATAAATTGCTCGTGCATAGGTTTTAAGGTGTTTTGATAACGTGTTAAAACTTCGTCGATATCGCGGCCACGTTCTGAAATATCACGTTTTAAACGGCGAATTAATCTTTCGTCTGAGTCGGCATGAACAAAAATTTTGATGTCGCATAACTCACGAAGTTCCGGATTTGTGAGGATTAGGATTCCTTCGACAATCATTACTTTTCTTGGGTGTGTAGAAACGGTATCATCTATTCTGTTGTGCTGTACAAACGAATAAACCGGTTGATCGATGGTTTCACCTGCTTTTAAGGCTTTGAGATGTTTTACCAATAAATCGAAATCGATGGCACGGGGATGATCAAAATTGATTAATGCTCTTTCGTCAAACGACAAACCGTGGTTTTCTTTATAGTACGAATCCTGGGAGATTACCCCAACTTCTGTATCTGGTAATTCGTTCATGATTTGATGTACTACTGTTGTTTTTCCACTTCCTGTTCCTCCTGCAAGTCCGATGATGAGCATAATTTTATGTTTGATATTTGTTAGGCAAAAATAATAATTTCTGCGGATTGAATAAGCATATTAGTGTATTTAACCATATAAGTAATGTAAGTAAATTTAAGCAGCAATATGTTTAAATAAAACAGTACTTCACTGAACTTATATTGCTTATATGGTTAAAATGATTATTGTTTATATGGTGAAATATTTAAAAAAAATCCCGACAGCGAACCGTCGGGATTTAGTGCAATCAGTATAATTGAATATTCTGAATTTAGTAAGCACGTAAAATTATTTATTCTTTTTTGCTTTTATCATCATTTCCAGCTGATCCCAAAGTTCTTCCGGGATTGCTTCTAATAAATTGAATTGTCCTGCACCTTTTAACCATTCGCCACCATCAATCGTAATCACATCACCATTTATGTATGCTGAAAAATCAGATACTAAATAAGCTGCTAAATTGGCTAATTCCTGATGATCGCCTACACGTTTCAAAGGCACTTTTTTAGCCATATCAAACTTTTCGGCAAGATCGCCTGGCAATAATCTGTCCCAGGCACCTTTTGTAGGGAACGGTCCCGGAGCGATAGCATTAGAACGGATTCCGTATTTTGCCCATTCAACAGCCAAACTTCTTGTCATGGCCAAAACTCCCGCTTTTGCAGTAGCACTTGGCACTACGTAAGCCGAACCGGTCCAGGCATAAGTAGTTACAATATTCAAGATTGTTGAAGATTTTTGTTTCGTATCAATCCAGTGTTTTCCAAAGGCAAGTGTACAGTTTTTAGATCCTTTAAGTACAATGTCTATAACAGTATCAAATGCGTTAGCAGATAAACGTTCTGTTGGAGAAATAAAGTTTCCGGCAGCGTTGTTCAAAAGAACATCCACTTTTCCGAAAGCTTTTAAAACTTCCTGAAGCATGTTTTCGACTTCTTCATAATGACGTACATCACATTGAAGCGGCAAACATTTTCCACCAGTTTCAGTTTCAAGTTCTGTTGCAGTCGTTTTTAGCTTTTCTAAATCCCTAGAAGTAATGGCTACCTGAGCTCCTAATTCTAAGAAATATTTAGTCATTGCTTTTCCTAAACCACTTCCGCCACCTGTAACTACAATGACTTTACCTTTTAAGGCGTCATCACGCAACATTTTATCTGTATAGCTCATACTTTTCTTTTTTTTACAATATTAAATAAATAAAATAGGATGCACGCATAATAATGTTATAAAATTTTGATAAACTTTAAATTTTACGCAATTTTTCAGCTGCAGATTCTAGTGTATGATTGTCTTTGGCAAAGCAAAAACGTATTAATTTCTGGTCTTTATGATCGGAATAAAAGGTTGAAATTGGAATGGCCGCGACACTATGATCGGTTATTAATTTTTTGCAAAAAGTAACATCGTCGTTTTTTGAGATATTTGCATAAGAAACCACCTGAAAATAAGTTCCTTCGCAGGGTTTCAATTCAAAACGACTATTTTGAATCAATTTTTGAAAATAATCACGTTTTCCCTGATAGAATTTTCCAAGCAGGTTTACATCAACAACATCCAAATATTGACTAATAGCGACTTGTGAAATGCTGTTGACACTGAAAACCAAAAACTGATGTACTTTCTTGATTTCTTTCATTAAATATTCCGGTGCTACCACGTAACCAATTTTCCAGCCTGTAATGTGAAAAGATTTTCCGAATGAAGAAATCATAATACAACGATTCAAGAGGAATTCTTTGGTATGTGCCGATATATGTTTTTCTTCGAAAGTAATAAATTCATATACTTCATCAGATAAAACCAATAAATTTGGAAATTTTGAAAGAATTTTTTCTAATTGTAAAAAATCATTTTCAGTTAATATTTTCCCCGTTGGATTATGCGGATTATTGATGATAATCATCTTGCTTTTTGAAGAGCAGGCTTTTTCGATTGTTTCCCAATTTGGTGTATAATCATCGTTTAAAGCGACACGAACTGGCTTTGCATTTGATAATAAAACCGGTGCTTCGTAACAATCATAACTTGGATCGAGGATAATGACTTCGTCTCCCGATTTTACCAAAGCCTGAATGGATGCAAAAATTCCCTGAGTCGCACCCGCTGTTACCAAAACTTCTGTTTCGGGTTCTATAATTCGGTTATAAGAAGTTTGAACTAATTTTGCAATCTGATTCATCAACGGCGGATAACCTGTCATTGGTGTGTATTGATGCACATTTTCGAAAGCTAACTTTGATACAATTTCAGTCAACCTTTCATCTACAGGAAAATTCGGGAATCCCTGCGAAAGATTAATTGCATTGTATTCCGCAGCCATTTTAGACATGACTGAAAAAATACTAGTAGTTATGTGCGGAAGTTTACTCATAATTAGATTAATGAAAAAGAAGATAATTATATTCTCATTTTGGTAAATAAAATACAATTGAATATAAAGTTCTAATTTCTTTGTTGTTTTGTTTTCCAGGTTTCCATTTAGGAGACAATTTTAAAACACGTAAAAGTTCATCTCCTGTTCCAAAACCAATGTCGTAGAGATTTTTCATGTTAGTTAATGTTCCATCTTTTTCAATAACAAAACTGGCAAATATCTTTCCTTGTAGTGCTGGTTGCTTGTGTGGTTTTTTGTAGTTTTTACTTATAAATTGATGAAACTTAACTATTCCTCCTGGAAAAGCAGGAAGAATTTCTAGCCCAGCAGTATTATAGATATGATTTTCATCAAAAATTATTTCTTCTTCTTTGTGATTTTTTAGGTTGTCTCGTAAATCATCACTTTTTTCCCTGACTTTTTTTTGTTGAGAAAATATAATCTGTGCAGTACAGATAAAAATCAGAATCAAAAACTTTTTCATGACAACGAGATTTAAATGTTAGCTTACATTTTATGAATAATAAAAATCGTTGGTCTATTGTGCAAATCAACTTTCAATTTCTTCCAGTCCGAAACTCTCATCGTTTTGATGAATTCTGTTGGCAACGTAATATCAGTCGCAATACAAAGATGCGTTGAAGGATTTAGAATTTGTAAAATATCTTCCACCAACTTATTGTTTCGGTATGGAGTTTCAATAAAAAGCTGCGATTGATTTTTGTCCTGAGATAATTTTTCGAAAAATTTCAATGCCGATTTTTTTTCGTCTTTATCTATTGGCAAATAGCCATTAAAAGTAAAACTCTGGCCGTTCATTCCGGAAGCCATCATCGCTAAAAGAATTGAAGAAGGACCAACTAAAGGTACAACTTGAATTCCTTTTTCGTGAGCCAATTTTACAATAACAGCACCAGGATCAGCAACGCCAGGACAACCTGCTTCGCTCATTAAGCCCACATTCTTTCCTTCTAATAAAGGTTTGATGAAGTCTAAATGTTCGCTTGGTTCTGTGCGTTTATTCAGGGTAAAAAGTATAAGTTCGGATTGTTTTTTCTCTGGAGAAACTGCTTTTATTGATTTTCGGGCTGTTTTTTCGTTTTCAACAATGTAGTAATCTATAAAATCGATACTTCTTTTTACAGTTTGCGGCAAAACATCCATCGGATCGCTTTCGCCCATTGTAGTTGGAATTAAATATAGTTTTCCTAAAAGTTTCATGAGCGTTTTTTAGAGTTTGTAAAAACGGATTTTATGTAGATTTCAATTTTTGAATTTAAGAAATTGAAAATTAGGGATGCTTTTCTAAAAGCCGCTGTGCGATGATTTCCGAAACTTCATCTAACATTTGGTAAACATTAGCAAAACCATTAGTAGAACCGTAGAACGGATCTGGTACATCAACATTTTCTCCGGGAAATAATTCGTTTAAAATAAGAGAGACTTTAGTTTTATGTTCGTCCGTATTAGCCAGTTCTATTACATCATTGTAATTCGAATTATCCATTACGTAAATATAGTCAAAATCTTCAAAATCGGCTTTGCTAAATTGTCTGCCTCTTTGATTTTCCAGATTCAGACCGTTTTTTTTGGCAATAGCAATAGAGCGTTTGTCCGGGGAGTGACCTACATGCCAGGAACCAGTTCCGGCGGAGTCAACGATGAATTTGTCTTTGGGTAATTTTGATGCTAAAATGCCTTCGGCTAAAGGTGATCTACAAATATTTCCCAAACAAACCATTAAAATTTTTACTGGCATGATGCGCGTTTATAGCGTTAGTTTTTTGTTGATGTCTTCGACAAATTTCTTGAATTGTTTGTCTGTTGAAACTAAATTATCGACTGTTTTACATGCGTGTAATACGGTGGCGTGGTCGCGATCTCCAATTTGAGAACCAATATTTGCCAAAGAAGCTTTAGTGAACTTCTTCGCAAAAAACATAGCCAATTGTCTTGCCTGAACCACATGCCTTTTTCTAGTTTTAGACTGCAGTGTTTCAATATCCAATTGAAAATAATCTGAAACGATTTTTTGAATATAATCGATTGAGATTTCTCTTTTTACATTTTTAACAAATTTTTCTACAACGCTTTTCGCCAATTCAATCGTAACTTCTTTTTTATTGAAAGAAGACTGCGCAATCAACGAAATAATGGCGCCTTCTAATTCTCTAACATTCGTTTTGATATTGCGGGCAACATATTCGATAATGTCTTCTGGCATTTCAACACCATCACGATATAAAATGTTTTTTAAGATCGAAATTCTGGTTTCATAATCCGGCTGATGTAACTCAGCAGATAATCCCCATTTAAAACGGGACAACAAACGCTGTTCAATATCCTGCATATCAACAGGAGCTTTGTCAGAGGTTAGGATAACCTGTTTTCCGTTTTGGTGCAAATAGTTGAAAATGTGGAAAAACACGTCCTGAGTTCCTGATTTTCCAGATAAAAACTGAACGTCATCAATAATCAAAACGTCGATTAACTGATAAAAATGAATGAAATCATTACGATTGTTCTTTTTTACAGAGTCAATATATTGTTGTGTGAAAATTTCGGCAGAAATATATAAAACCGTTTTTTCAGGATATTTGTCTTTTACTTCAACACCAATAGCATGTGCCAAGTGGGTTTTTCCTAAACCAACGCCACCAAAAATCAATAATGGATTAAAGGATGTTCCTCCAGGTTTATTGGCAACAGCCATACCTGCAGAACGGGCCAGACGGTTAGAATCTCCTTCAAGGAAATTATCAAAACTGTAGTTCGCGTTTAATTGCGACTCAATTTTAAGATTTCGAATTCCAGGAATTACAAACGGATTTTTAAGTTCAGGATTTAAGTTTTTAAACGGAGCGTCAACCTCTTGCGGTTTCATTGGCACTCGGTTGGCACTTGGCAATTGTTCCGTAAACGGTTGTTTATTGCCATAAGTGTTTTCCATTTTAATTTTATAGAGTAACTTTGCGTTTTTTCCCAGTTCTTTGGTAAGCGCAACTTTCAATAATTTAACGTAGTGTTCTTCTAGCCATTCGTAGAAAAATTTACTTGGTACCTGAATGTATAACGCGTTGTCGGTTAGCTCAACTGACTTGATTGGTTCAAACCAAGTTTTGTATGCTTGATCTTGAATATTGTCTTTTATGAAGGACAAACAGTTTTCCCATACCGATTGAGCAGTTTTAGTCATAGATTCAAATAAATTTTTTTATTATTGATAAAGATTCTCCTAATAAAAGTGGAGCAATTTTATTCCGAATTTCGGGATAACAAATATGTGAACAAATTTCTTTAAAAAAAAATATTTTGGTGTGTAATTTTATAAAATATTGTTGTAAGGGAGCTTTAAAAGTATAATTTTTTTTAATCTATATATAATGAAAAATCATCAGACGCAAGTTCGCGTTCGCTACTCCGAAACGGATCAAATGGGAGTCGTTTATCACGGAAATTATATTCCTTATTTTGAAATTGGCCGCGTTGAATGGCTTAGAAACAAAGGGATTTCTTATAAAAGCATGGAAGAAAGCGGTATTGGTTTGCCAATTGTTTCTATGACCATAAATTATAAAAAATCTGCGCGTTATGATGAACTTCTTACTATTCATACTACCTTCAAAAGTCATTCGTCTGTTAAGATTGAATTTGACTGTGCCATCTTTAACGAATCAAATGAGTTATTAACAACGGCTGCATTTATATTGGTATTTATTTCGTTAAAAACAGGTCGTCCAACAGCTCCTCCGGATTATATTTTAGAATTATTTAAAACGCTTGAATAATTGTTAAAATGAGGCGTGAATTTCTGTTAAATTACATAATTTTAATGTCGATTTCAAACATTAAATCAAAAATGTCGAATACCATTTCGGCATTTTTTTTTCGTGTTTTGATGATGATTTTGCCAATTGGCAATCCGGAATCTTCATCGATTTCCATTTCCTGAGCGACAATTTCGAGCTTTTTCTCTTTGATAACACGCATAACTTTGTTCATGTTTTTATAATCAAAGGAAACTAAAAATTGCTCGTCGATGGTTTTTTCAATCACTTCGCAAACTTCTAAAGTCATTTGTGCAGTTGTTTTGTAAGCCGAAATCAATCCGCCAACTCCTAATTTTACACCACCAAAAATCCGAACCACTACAACAATAACGTTCGTAAGTCCAAAAGATTGTATCTGTCCGTAAATTGGAGCCCCGGCTGTATTATTGGGTTCTCCGTCATCATTGGCGCGATAAGACACTTTTGGTGCAACGCCCAATTGATACGCATAACAAAAATGTACCGCATGCGGATGTTGTTTTTTTAGGTTTTCGATAATGGGTTTTACTTCGTCTTCGCTTTCTATAGGAAAAGCATAGCCAAAGAACTTACTTCCTTTTTCTTTCATCAAAATTTCTTCTGATGCAAATGCGATGGTTTGATAGGTATCGTTATGTTCCAAAAGTAAATTTCTTAGTTATGTTTTTTATTGCTGCGTTGATTTTAACGCAAAGTGCGCTAAGATTTTTTTTCTTTAAATGTCTTTAGAAACGTAAAGAGTTCGCAAAGCTAGAATTAACGGCTGATAGTAGTAGCTTTTTTTTGTTTATTTACACTTTTGCATTCTTAAAGGTTCATTTCCGAATACAAAATCTATATTACTTATATTTAATTTATCTTCAATTTCATGCTTTTTAGGATTATGAATTGTATCTTTAAATCTATATGTAATTGCGGTAAGTTGGATCTCGTCGTTTTTTAAAAATTGAGCAGTAAATCCAATTTCTTGATTAAATGGAATTACAATTTTGATTTCGTTTGTGTTTGAAGAAATAATAATTGATTTAAGCTTTTCGGTTTTGATTTTATTGGCAATTATTTTTTTAAAATCTCTGATTACAAATTGAATTGCAGGTGGAAGGATAGTTGGATGAATTAATTTCTCTTCTAAATATGAAATTTTATCAATACAAGGTTTGTTATTCTGTTTTAAATTTGAACAACTGCAAAATAATGAAAGGATAAAAATTGTAGTAAATATTTTTTTCATTTTAAGTTTCCTATAAAGTTACTGCCAACTCAAAGCTTTGCGAACTTTGCGTTTTCTGATCATAAAGTTTGATAAAAAACCTTAGCGCACTTTGCGGTTAATTTTAATCAAATCTCTATTTACAATATTTGTTTTTCAAATAAATCGACAACATCTTCCTGACCGACTTGTAAATTCCAAACATGGAAACCCAACGCAGCGGCAGAATCTGTGTTTTCTTTTTTATCATCTACAAATAAAGTGCGTTTTGGCGAAAGCTCATGTTTGTTAATTAAATACTGAAAAACTTCGGCGTTCGGTTTGCGCATTCCGATTTCGAAAGAAAAATACACTTTTTCGAAACATTGATAAAAATCGCTGTAAAAAGAAATTCCAGATTTGTTTTCGAAAGTTTCTATATGAATGGCATCCGTATTACTTAATAAAAACAAACGGTATTTTTTAGAAAGCATTTGAAGAAATTCTAATCTATATAAGGGGAAGTCAGCCAAAATTGCATTCCAGGCTTCCAGAATTTCTTCGATAGTAGCGTTTGGTAATTGTTTCTGAAAACCGGCTAGAAATTCTTCTTTGGTAACATCGCCTGTTTCATATAAAAGATTCAGTTTGTCTAATTCTGCGTTCCATTCGGTTAAGCCTAATTTTTGCAATCCCGAAATAGTCGCTTGTTTATCCAAATTGATAAAAATATCTCCAAAGTCAAAAATGATAGTATCAATCATGATTTCTAATTAGTATAAGTTCGTCGTTTCCGATGAATGTTTTTTCTAAATTCTTTCTAGATAATTGGGGTGCTTTTGTTCCTTTTTCGAAAGTTGTTTTTCCGATAAAAATACGTGCTTCATCCCAAATATTTTGGTCAATAAAAGATTGTAATGTTTTAGAACCGCCTTCGATAATAATAGATTGTATTTGATTTTGATGCAAAACTTCAAGAATTTGCGGAATTATATTTTTCTCAAAATCAAGTACTTCAAAGGTAGTATTTTCTTTGTCAACAGCAGTTTTCGATTTTGTAAAGACTATCGTTTTGACACTGTCATCCAATATAAAACTATCTTTTTCGATACGATTATTTTGATCCAAAACTACTCGCACAGGATTGTTTCCAGACCAATCGCGCGTATTCAATTTTGGATTATCGTCAATCACTGTTTGTGTGCCAACCAAAATTGCCTGCTCTTCGCTGCGCCATTTATGAACCAATTGTCTTGAATATTGATTGGTAATCCAAACTGGTTTTCGTTCCTGGTTTGCTGCTTTTTCAGGAGCAATAAAACCATTTTGTGTTTCGGCCCACTTCAATATAATATAAGGACGCTTTTTTTGATGAAAAGTAAAAAAGCGTTTATTAAGTTCGTTACATTCCTCTTCTAAAACACCTACGACGACATTCACTCCTGCAGCAATAAGTTTCCTGATTCCGTTTCCGGCGACTTTTTCGTTTGGGTCAACGGTTCCCACGACTACATTCGGAATTTCATTCGAAATAATCAAATCGCAACACGGAGGCGTTTTTCCAAAATGACTGCAAGGTTCCAGACTTACATATATAGTCGCTTTTTTAAGTAGTGATTTATCTTTTACAGAAGCTACAGCGTTTACTTCGGCATGAGGGCCGCCGGCTTTCTTGTGCCAGCCTTCGCCAATGATTTCGTCATTATAAACAATTACGCTTCCCACCATTGGGTTTGGATACGTTGTTCCAAAACCATTTTTGGCAAGTTCGATGCAGCGTCTGATATATTTTTCATGTATATTCACAGTACAAAAGTAGTTATTTTTGAGTTTATGATTTCGTTTACTAACTATCGAAAAACTTATTTTACTTTTGTACTTATACTATATGAATTACATTTTATGGAAAATTGGGTAATCAGAACAATTAAAAAAGAAGACAATCAGTCTGTTGCAAAATTAATACGTGCTGTTTTTGATGAAATGGAAATTCCGAAAGTGGGTACGGCCTACGAAGATCCCTATCTGGATTTGATGTTTGAAGAGTACAATAAACCAAAATCGGTTTATTTTGTGGTGGAGAATGAGGGTGAAATTGTAGGTTGTGCCGGAATTGCACCTTTAGAAAATGGCGATCCGGCGATTTGCGAATTGCAAAAGATGTACTTTTTGCCCAAAACCCGTGGTTTGGGAATTGGCTCAAAAATGATGGAGCAATGTTTGCAGGCAGCTAAGGATTTTGGTTTCGAAAAATGTTATATCGAAACAATGCCGTTTATGCACGCCGCTCAGAAATTATATGTAAAATCAGGTTTTCAATATCTTGATGAGCCAATGGGCTGTACTGGGCATTGTTCGTGTCCTGTTTGGATGCTAAAGGATTTGTAAAAAGTATTGTAACAAATTTCATTTTCCGAATACTTACTCTTGCGTAGGCTTTACTCTAAAATATATTTTAATCACAAAGATGAAAATTAAACAATACCGCACTCAATTTATTCAGGAACTGACTTCTTTTTATGATCCGTATGAGGCAGAGAGTTTTTTCTATTTGATTTTGGAAGACAAACATAAACTGAGACAAATTGATGTGGCGTTGAATCACGAATTGATTTTTACCGAATCGGATATTAAGGTTTGGGAATCGCTTTTGGTCGAATTGAAAAAGGAAGTTCCGATTCAGTATTTACTGGGGAAAACCAATTTTTATGGTTTGGATTTTGAAGTGAATGAAAATGTTTTGATTCCGCGTCCGGAAACCGAAGAATTGGTGGAATGGATTATAAATGAAAACACGAGTTCTAAAAAAATAAAAATTCTGGATATTGGTACAGGAAGTGGCTGCATTGCTGTTTCACTGGCTAAAAATCTTCCGAATGCGCAGGTTTATGCTATTGATGTTTCTAAAAAAGCATTGGAAACCGCGAAAAGAAATGCCGAAAGCAATGAGGTTGAAGTGTTTTTTTTACTTCAGAATATTTTAGAAACAGAAGATTTAAAAGAGCAGTTTGATATTATAGTTTCGAATCCGCCTTATGTTCGAAATTTAGAAAAAGAAGAAATCAAAAAGAATGTTTTAGATTACGAGCCGCATCTGGCTTTGTTTGTAGAAGATCATGATGCTTTGGTTTTTTATCGAAAAATTGCCGAACTGGCTCAAAAAAATCTCCAGAAAAAGGGGCAGTTGTATTTTGAAATCAATCAGTATTTAGGAGAAGAAATGAAAGATTTGCTCCAGAATATGAATTTTAAAAATATCGAATTGAAAAAAGATATTTATGGGAATGACCGCATGCTTTCCTGCAAGGTTTCCAAAACCTTGTAGGTATAAAATAGTATTAGTTAAAGTTAAAAACTTTGCGTAGAGATTCCTCCGGAATGACAAACTTTGTGTAGAAAAAAAATAAACGCAAAACTTTGTGTATAAGACTTTTGAATTAATCTGAAAATTTTTACACCTACAAGGTTTTGGAAACCTTGCAGGAGGCAAGGCTTTTGAAAAACAAAAATTTCTAATTTAGCCCCGATAGCAGTGGAAATCCTTTTTTGCTGGTGTTCAGCAAAAAAGATTGCAACGGATAGCGGGACGAGTCGTGAACTGAAAAACGAATGTGCTGCTCCTCATTTTACTCGTAACGCAGCGCTTCGATAGGGTCTAATTTTGAAGCTTTTATGGCTGGGTATAAACCCGAAACAATGGCGACTGTGAAACTTGTGGCAAAGGCTGCAAAGATGGCTGCCCACGGAATTACAAATGCAAAATCCATTAGGCTTGAAACTAAAAAGCCAACAATAAGCCCTAATATTGTTCCAACAAATCCGCCAATTTGACCAATGAGTAACGTTTCGATAAAAAACTGAACGGCAATCGTTGTTTTTTTAGCCCCCAAAGCTTTACGGACACCAATTTCGCGGGTACGTTCTGTAACCGAAACAATCATGATATTCATTAAAGCAATCGAAGAACCAAGGATGGTAATGATGCTGATAACCCAGGATGCCCAGCCTAAATATTGGGTAATACTAAGGATTCGGTTGATTAAATCATCGCTTCGGATAACGCCAAAATTATTGTCACGAACGGGACTTAGTTTGCGTACTCTTCGCATGGTACTTGTAGCGTTGTCGATGGCCTGGTCGAGAAGTTCTTTTTTGGAAACCATGACACTTACGGTGTAATTGATATTAGGTGCTGTAAACAACGAACGCGCCACCTGAATCGGGATCAGAACTCGTAAATCCTGGCTGTTCCCAAATGTAGAACCTTTTTCTTTTAGGACTCCGATAACTCTGAAACGTGCGCCACGAATGGAAATTATTTTGTCAATGGGATTAATGTCTTTTAGTAAGCCTTTTTCGAAATCGGAACCTACAACGCAGGAATAGGTATTGTTGTCCACATCAAACTGGTTAAAAGAACGTCCTAAACTGGTTTCTAAACCGGAATTGGCTACAAAATGTTCGTCAACTCCTAAAATAGAGATTTCCGGATCGGTTTTTTGGTCCTGATATTTTACTTCTGCTGAAGAAGTAGCTGTAAACGACAGAGAAGTTTCGGTAAAAGGGTATTTGTATTTGTTTTTGAAAGCAACAGCTTCAGGATAGGAAACGATAGGATTGATGACTTCACGCTCGTTTCCGCCACGGTTTCGAACGTTATTTTCGTATTGCGCAATGTTGAAGGTATTGGCACCCATGGAAGCAAAATTGGTAGAAACCTGATTTTCGATTGCCGCAACAGCGGTTAGCATGGCAACCAGGGCGGTAATTCCGATAGCGATAATAACTACGGTAAGGATGGTGCGTAATAATTGTGTTTTGATAGAACCAAAAGCAATTCGGATATTTTCTTTAAATAATTTTAGCATCATGAACAATTTGTCACGAAAATACGTTTTTTGTTACAAGTTTGTTTTCGAAGGGGTGATATTTATTTTAAAATATAAGATATTTGCACTCGATTATAATGAAAGAGAATCTATCCCGATAGCTATCGGGACTAAAATCAACAATCTAAAATATAAAAGATGGCTTCAAAACCAAGCATACCACAAGGAACAAGAGATTTTTCGCCAGCAGAGGTGTCAAAACGTCAATATATTATTCAAACGATAAAAAGCAATTTCGAGAAATTTGGATTTCAGCCAATCGAAACGCCTTCATTTGAAAATTCAGATACTTTGATGGGAAAATATGGAGAAGAAGGAGATCGTTTGATTTTTAAAATATTGAATTCGGGTAATTTTTTCTTCAATAAAAATAAAATTGAATTACCAGAATCTATAGAATCGCTACAAGTAAATTCTGCCGAAACAATTGATTTGAATCAAAGAATTGAGTTGAATAAATTTACAGGAAAAATTTCCGAAAAAGCATTGCGTTACGATTTAACGGTGCCGTTTGCGAGATATGTGGTACAGCACCAAAACGAAATTGAGTTTCCTTTTAAAAGATATCAAATTCAGCCTGTTTGGAGAGCTGATCGCCCGCAGAGAGGACGTTACAGAGAATTTTTTCAATGTGATGCCGATGTGGTGGGATCCAAATCATTGTGGCAGGAAGTAGAATTGGTTCAGTTATACGATGCTGTTTTTACTTCTTTAGGATTAGAAGGTGTTACGATTAAAATCAATAACAGAAAAATATTATCTGGAATTGCAGAAGTAATTGGTGCTTCGGATAAATTAATTGATTTTACAGTGGCTTTGGATAAGTTGGATAAAATTGGAGAAGACGGTGTAAAAAAAGAAATGATCGAAAAAGGAATTTCTGAAGAAGCGTTGGTGAAAGTGCAGCCGCTTTTTAGCTTTAGCGGAACTTTTGCAGATAAAATTAATCAGCTTTCGACTTTGTTAGCTTCTTCTGAAGAAGGAATGAAAGGAGTAGAAGAATTGAAATTTATATGTGACAATGTGGCGACTTTAGGTCTGTCAACCGCAACTTTGGATTTGGATGTGACTTTGGCCCGTGGATTAAATTATTATACAGGAGCCATTTTTGAAGTGGCGGCACCAAAAACCGTTTCGATGGGATCTATTGGCGGTGGCGGAAGATACGACGATTTGACGGGTATTTTTGGTTTGAAAAATATGAGCGGCGTTGGAATTTCTTTTGGTTTAGACCGAATTTATTTGGTTGTGGAAGAATTGCAATTGTTTCCAGAAACAGTAGCGGCGACATCAAAAGCATTATTTATTAATTATGGCGATGCGGAAGCTTTATACGCTTCGAAAGCGATTCAGAAATTGCGTCAAGAAAATATAAAAGTAGAATTGTATCCTGATAATGTAAAGGTTGGAAAACAGTTTCAGTATGCTGATAAACGTTTGATTCCGTTTGCAGTGATTGCAGGGGAGCAGGAGATTGCAGCTAATTCGTATTCGCTTAAAAATTTAGTGACAGGAGAGCAGGTTTCAGTTGATTTTGAAGGTTTGAAAAATGCTTTGTTATAATTTGATTCTAAAATGTTTTTCACGGAGATTTTACAGATTAAAGCAGATTTAATTTGATTTTTATCCAAAGAAAATCTTTTATAATCTGCGTGAAAGAAAAAATTAGTTTCAGGATTGAAAAATACTTTGTTGGTTAACTGTTTGGAGACAAGGTTTTTGCTGTAGATTGTGCGGTTTTAAAGGGTTTTTCTTTAAAATCTCTGTTTGAAATAATTGGTTAGAAAGAAAAAAAGCTTTTAATTTGCCGACCTTAAGTTACGGGCGTAGTTCAAGGGTAGAATAGCGGTCTCCAAAACCGTTGATGGGGGTTCGAATCCCTCCGCCCGTGCAATATTTTTATCGCAGAGAACACAAAGATTGTTATCTAAATATAAAAAAATGAACAAAGTTCGCAAAGCTAAATCAATACAAAGCTTTGCGAATTTTGCGTTTTTTAAAGATAAAGTTTGATAAAAAAACTTAGCGCGCTTTGCGGTAAAATTTTCAAAAAAAGCAAAAAAAAGCTTCGTCTGACGGCGAAGCTTTTTTTAATATAAGGTAAACTTGAATTAATAATTATTTATACAGCCGAGGCTAACCCTTAAATTCAATTTTGTGTGGTAATTATTTTAATTGATATCAAATTTAAGATAAACGAAAACGTAATAGTCTTAAAATTATACTAAATTTTCAGCCTCAAAAGATATTTTTTTAAATGAATGAAAATTAAGAAAGTGACAATTTGACATTTTAAAAGATTTGGCAGTACTTTTGCTTTCCAAAAGAAAGAATAAAAATGAAGTTTAAGAATATTTTTAAAAATAAAAGTAATATGACTACGGAAAATACAGAAATCGATCAGGAATTAGATGATGTAACGTTAGAAAATAACGCCAATGGAGAACAATTAATTGTTGAGGAATTAAGTGTTGAAGAGCAATTAGCAAAAGACTTGGCACATGAAAAAGATAAATTCTTGAGATTGTTTGCTGAATTTGAAAATTATAAAAGAAGAACTTCAAAAGAACGTATCGAATTGTTTAAAACTGCAGGTCAGGATGTTTTAGTTGCGATGCTTCCTGTTTTAGATGATTTTGACAGAGCAATGGTAGAAATCAGTAAATCTGAAGATGAAGTTTTGACAAAAGGAGTAGAGTTGATTCATGAAAAACTGAAAAATGCTTTGGTTTCTAAAGGTTTAGAGCAAGTTGAGGTAAGAGCAGGTGATGCTTTTAATGCAGATTTTGCTGAAGCAATTACTCAAATCCCTGCACCGTCAGAAGATTTGAAAGGTAAAATAGTTGATGTTATCGAAAAAGGATACAAATTAGGAGATAAAATTATTCGTTTCCCTAAAGTTGTTACAGGTCAGTAATTTAGTCGCTTTTAAGGCCTAAATCTACAATACAATATAAACATGAAAAAAGATTTTTACGAAATACTAGGCATTTCAAAAAGTGCTGATGCTGCCGAAATTAAAAAAGCGTACCGAAAAAGTGCGTTAAAGTATCACCCTGATAAAAATCCAGGCGACAAAGAGGCAGAAGAAAACTTCAAATTAGCGGCAGAAGCTTATGAGGTTTTGAGTGATCCACAGAAAAAAGCTAAATACGATCAATACGGACATCAGGCATTTGATGGTTCAGGTGGTTTTGGTGGCGGTGGTCACGGTGGTATGAATATGGATGACATTTTCAGCCAGTTTGGTGACATCTTTGGTGGCGGATTTGGTGGTTTCGGTGGAGGCGGTGGCGGAGGCCCTCGTCGTTCTAAAGGAAGTAATCTTCGTATTAAAGTAAAACTGACTTTAGAAGAAATTGCAAATGGTGTTGAGAAAAAAGTAAAAGTAAAACGTAAAGTTCAGGCCAAAGGTGTAACGTACAAAACGTGTTCGACTTGTAACGGTCAGGGACAGGTAATGCGCGTAACCAATACCATTTTAGGAAGAATGCAATCGGCATCTACTTGCCCAACTTGTGGTGGTTCTGGACAAATTTTAGATAAAAGACCTTCTGAAGCTGATGCGCAGGGAATGGTTTTGGAAGATGAAACGGTATCAATCAAAATTCCTGCCGGAGTAGTGGATGGTATGCAATTGAAAGTTTCTAACAAAGGAAACGATGCGCCAGGAAACAGTGTTCCAGGTGATTTAATTGTAGCGATTGAAGAATTAGAGCATGAATTCCTGAAACGTGAAGGTGAGAACATTCACTATGATTTATACATCAGTTTCCCGGAAGCCGTTTTGGGAGTTTCGAAAGATATCGAAGCCATCAATGGAAAAGTTCGTATAAAACTGGAAGAAGGAATTCAATCAGGAAAAATCCTGAGATTAAAAGGAAAAGGTATTCCAAGTATCAACGGTTACGGAAGCGGAGATTTACTAGTTCATGTAAATGTCTGGACACCAAAAACGCTGAATAAAGAGCAGAAACAATTTTTTGAAAATGCTTTAACCGACGAACATTTTATTCCGAGTCCTGAAAAATCAGAAAAATCATTTTTTGAAAAAGTAAAAGATATGTTTTCGTAAGGAAAACTTTTTCTAAAATGTCAAAATAAATTTTAAAACCCATCCATAAAGTAAATTTTGGATGGGTTTTTTGTGTAATAGTGCCTAGTTTCGATACGAATTATTTACTTTTACAGTCGTAGACCAAAATGGTCAATTTGACGCAGAAAATCCTAAAAATAGCATGAGCAACTTACTCGAAGTACATAAAGTCGTAAAACAATACGGTGATTATGTCGCGCTTAACGAAGTTTCATTAAATGTGCCAAAAGGCAGTATTTACGGTCTTTTAGGGCCTAATGGAGCTGGTAAAACTTCCCTAATTCGAATCATCAATCAGATTACTTTGCCAGATAGCGGCGAAATAATTTTGGATGGAGAAAAATTACAGCCCAAACACGTGCAAACTATTGGGTATCTTCCGGAAGAAAGAGGTTTATATACTTCGATGAAAGTGGGTGAGCAATGTTTGTATTTGGCGCAAATGAAAGGATTGTCGAAAGCTGAAGCGAAGATACAACTGGAATATTGGTTTGAGCGTTTAGGAATTCAGGGTTGGTGGAATAAGAAGATTCAGGAGCTTTCGAAAGGAATGGCGCAGAAAATACAGTTTGTGGTTTGTGTATTGCACAAGCCTAAATTACTAATTTTTGATGAACCTTTTTCTGGCTTTGATCCTGTGAATGCGAATGTGATTAAAGATGAAATTCTGGCATTGAAAGAGCAAGGTGCAACTATTATCTTTTCGACACACCGTATGGAAAGTGTGGAAGAACTTTGTGATCATATTACTTTAATCCATAAATCGAATAAACTGATTGAAGGGAAACTGAGTGATGTAAAGCGTCAGTTTAAAACCAATAGTTTCGAAGTTGGAATTCTTACCAATAATGTGGAAGGCTTGATGTATGATATTACGCAGAAATTTACTGTTTCGCCGGCTAATTTTAAATCGTTAAATGATGATTTGAAATTAAATATTCAGATAGGCGATGCTACACCAAATGAATTATTACATCTTTTGACACAACGAGGACAAGTGACTCATTTTGTAGAGAAAATACCAAGTGTAAACGATATCTTTATCCAAACGGTTACTGAAAATAAAAATTAAAATTCCAAAAATTAAATTCCAAATTCCAATTTTAGAGCGATACAATTGGAATTTGGAATTTGAAAATTAATATATTTATGAGCATCATTTCGTTGATTATAAAAAGAGAATTTATTGCCAAAGTCCGCAATAAATCTTTTGTTGTCATGACTTTTCTGAGCCCGTTATTGTTTGTTGCAATTGCTGGATTTATTGGATATTTGAGTTCGATGAAAGCAGATACCAAGCGAATTGCAATTCACGATGAAACTGGTTTTTTTGCGAATGATTTTGTAAAACAGAATAAAAAAGAGGGCGAGTTCAAATACCTGAATTTATCAGAAATTGACACCAAATCACTGAAAGATAGTATTACTAAAGAAAATTTTAGCGGTTTAATTATTATTCCAAAAACTACTAATTTAAAAGAGTTAGAAAGCAAAGTCGAGTTTATTTCGAACAATAGTCCGAGTATTGTTTTTATCGAAAATACGCAGGATGTTATTGCTTCAAAAATTACAAAAATCAATCTTGAAAAAGCAAAATTAGATACAACAGCCATTCAAAAAGCCCAGGCAAATGTTAATATTCATTTGGCAAAATCATCTGGAGAAGAGAGTTTAAAAGGGTTGAACGAAATTAAAATTGGTATTGGCGGTGCTTTTGGTTATTTGATTATGATGTTCATCATCATTTACGGAAACATGGTAATGCGAAGTGTAATCGAAGAAAAAACCAATAGAATTATCGAAATCATTATTTCATCGGTAAAACCTTTTCAGCTAATGATTGGTAAAATCATTGGAACTTCGCTTGCGGGATTATTACAATTTACCATTTGGGCGGTTATTGGATTGAGTTTGATGTTCGCCGCTTCAGCATTTTTTGGAGTGAATGTTGGACCAACAGCCAGAATTTCACCAGAATTAATGCAGGCTGCACAACAAGAATTTTCGGGAACGGCGCAAATGTATATTGCCGAATTATGGAATCTGCCAATCGCTAGTATTCTGGTTGGTTTTATAGTTTATTTCATCGGAGGCTATTTTTTATACAGTTCGTTTTATGCCGCAATTGGTGCTGCTGTTGACAATCAAACCGATTCACAGCAATTTTTATTACCGATTATTATGCCCTTGATTTTGAGCGTTTATATTGGTTTTTTTACTGTTGTAAACGATCCTCACGGAACTGTAGCTGTAGTATTTTCGATGATTCCACTTACGTCGCCAATCGTAATGCTGATGCGTTTACCTTTTGGAGTGCCTTGGTGGCAAATCGCAATTTCGGTATCATTATTGTTTGCTACTTTTTTCCTTGTGGTTTGGTTTGCTGCAAAAATTTACCGCGTAGGTATTTTAATGTACGGCAAAAAACCAACCTGGAAAGAATTGTATAAATGGCTTAAATATTAATTTTAAAGCTGCTAAGTCACTAAGGTTCTGAGACGCTAAGTTTTTAGTTTCTTGGTAAATAAATAAAAAACCTTAGAGCCTTAGCAACTCAGAACCTTAGTACCTTTAAAAAAGAATGAGTAAAATACTAATTATAGAAGACGAAGCAGCTATCAGAAGAGTTTTGGTAAAAATCTTATCAGAAGAAAATGATACGTATCAGGTTGATGAAGCTGAAGATGGCGCGATTGGTCTTGAGAAAATAAAAAACAACGATTACGATTTGGTTTTGTGCGACATCAAAATGCCAAAATTAGACGGTGTTGAGGTTTTAGAAGAAGTAAAAAAAATCAAACCTGAGATTCCGATGGTCATGATTTCCGGTCACGGCGATATGGAAACAGCGATTCAAACCATGCGTTTGGGTGCTTTTGATTATATCTCGAAACCACCGGATTTGAATCGTTTACTGAATACGGTTCGAAATGCTTTAGATAAAAAACAACTGGTAGTTGAGAATAAAATTTTAAAGAAAAAAGTAAGCAAAAACTACGAAATGGTAGGCGAAAGCGAAGCTATCAGTCATATTAAATTAATGATTGATAAAGTTGCGCAAACCGAAGCCAGGGTTTTGATTACGGGACCCAACGGAACCGGAAAAGAATTGGTAGCGCATCAATTACATGAAAAAAGCGAGCGTGCTAATTTTCCTTTGATTGAAGTAAACTGTGCTGCAATTCCGAGTGAATTGATCGAAAGCGAATTGTTCGGTCATGTAAAAGGTGCTTTTACATCGGCAGTGAAAGATCGTGCCGGAAAGTTTGAAGCAGCTGATAAAGGAACTATTTTTCTGGATGAAATTGGGGATATGAGTCTTTCGGCGCAAGCCAAAGTATTAAGAGCCTTGCAGGAAAGTATGATTACTAGAGTAGGAGCTGAAAAAGATATAAAAGTGGATGTTCGCGTAGTGGCAGCGACCAACAAAGATTTAAAAACCGAAATTGCCGAAGGGCGTTTTCGTGAAGATTTGTACCATCGATTGGCTGTGATTTTGATAAAAGTGCCGCCATTGAATGAAAGACGTGATGATATTCCGGCCCTGATCAATCACTTTACTGAGAAAATTGCTTCGGAACAAGGGAATGCAATCAAAGTATTTTCGGCCCAAGCCATAAAATTATTGCAGGAATACGATTGGACAGGAAATATTCGTGAACTCCGAAATGTAGTCGAAAGATTGATTATTTTGGGAGGAAGTGAGATTTCTGAAAACGATGTGAAAATGTTTGCAAGCAAATAATAATTTTAGAATCTGAATTCTAAAATCATAAATCTAAAATTAGTATATGAAACTAAAAAAAATAAACGAAAAACTACAGGACGCCTTAATTGAGAACGGCTTAACGGAGCCTAATTTATTGCAAAAAGAGACTTTTTCGACTATAAAAAGTGGTGTCGATTGTATTGTGCTTTCGCCAAAAGGAAGCGGAAAATCAACTACAATTGTATTGAATGTGATTCAGCAACTGGCAGGTCAAACTGAAGAATCGCCACGCGCTTTGATTATTGTAGAAGACAAAACGAAGGTTTTGGAGATGGCAGAGCTTTTTGAGAAATACGGAAAATACACCAACCTTGAAGTGTATGGCGTACATGATAAAGGTGATATGGACTATGATAAAAACTACATTTCGACAGGAATTGATGTTCTAATCGGAACGCCAAATAAATTGAGTGATATGTTTACCACCGCAGGGTATAATGTAAACCGATTGAAAATGTTTATTTTGGATGATGCCGATCCAATTTTGAAATTGCGTCACGAGACTAAAATCATGCGCATTTCGAACAGTATTGCCAAAACACAGCGCATTATTTTTGCTGAAGATTATACAGAACGTATCGAGATTTTGGCGGATAAAATGCTATTAGAACCTTACATATTTGATTTGGATGAAGAAGGAGAAGATGAACTTGACGAAGAAGAAGGTTTGATCGAAGAGGAAGAATAATCGGTTTTGAAATGAATTTAAACAATAAAATTATAATGTCATGGGATTGATGAAAGTGTTTTCAGGAAGTGAAGTTTTAGCGCTTGGTTTACAAGAAAGACTAGAACAGGCAGGAGTAGAAACAGTAAAAAAAGACAATATTCAATCGGCCAGAGCGGCTGGTTATGGCGGTTCGGACTTGGCTGTTGAAATCTTTATTCAGGAAACAGATTTTGCAAAAGCAAATCCGGTTATTGAAGATTTCAGAATGAGTATTTAAAAGAAAAATGAGAAAAAGCTTCATTTTGATAATAATTATTTTGCTGACACTGATTTTGGATAGAATTCTATTCATGGAAAAGCGACTTGCAAATAATTTATTTGAATATGAAACAGGAGTTTATGTTGGTGATCCAATTTCTGCATCGCAAAATATTATAATTAAAAATAATTTTGAGATTCAAATTAGTAAGAATGAAAATTCAAATTCATTTTATGTTTTAGGTTTATATTTTGGAGAACTTTACTTATTGGAGAAAAATACTTTTAAATATACTCATTACACAGAATTTCAGGGAAGCTCAAGGTGGAATTAATTTAGAAAAACAATGCAATACAAAATGCTGGTACTCGACATGGATGACACCTTGTTGACAGACGATCATAAAATTTCAGATTTAAATAAAAAAGTACTTCTTGAAGCTCAGGCAAAAGGCGTTTATGTAGTTCTGGCTTCAGGTAGGCCAACTTCGGCAATGACTGCTTATGCAAAAGAACTGGAATTAGACTTAAATAATTCATACATGCTTTCGTTTAATGGTGCTATCGTCAGCAGCGTAAAAGATGACGAAATTTTGTTTGAGCAAAAGCTAACAGAAAAGCAGATTCACGAATTGTACGATTATAGCCTTAGTAGAAACACTGATATTATCACGTATCTTGACGGTGCCATCATAAGCGAAACCGACTCGGAGTTTATAGAAATCGAGAAAGAAATTACCAAAATGCCTCACAATAAAGTGGCTAGTTTTAAAGAGACTGTTAACAGGCCTGCAGTAAAATGTATTTTACTGCAGGAACCATCTTATCTAAAAGAATTAGAAAATGATTTAAAAGCAGCAATGCCACATCTGAGTGTTTCGATGTCTAAGCCTTTTTTCTTAGAAGTTGCCCAAAACGGAATTGACAAAGCAGCCAGTTTAAAATTTCTAGCCGAAAGATTAAACATTCAGCAAAGCGAAATCATCGCAGTAGGAAATGCTGGAAATGACCTGACCATGATTGAATACGCTGGTTTAGGAGTTTGGGTTGACAATGTAACGCCTGAATTGCGTGACAGAGCTAATATAATTGTGGCATCAAATAATAATGATGGCGTAGCTGAGGTAGTGCAGCGTTATATTTTAAATTAACGATGAAAAAAACAATCGAAACAGACCGTTTGATTTTAAGAGAATTAGTTGATTCTGATGCCGAACTAATGTTCGAAATGGAATCCAATCCAAACGTTCATATTTTTGTTGGTAAAAAGCCTTTAAAACATATTGACGAAGTCTATGAATATATCAGACTTATTCAAGAGCAATACGCAGCTTTTGGAACAGGCCGTTGGGCGGTAGTCTTAAAAGAAACAGGTGAATTTATTGGCTGGTCCGGAATAAAGTTTATTACAAAAGAAATAAATAACCATCAGGATTTTTATGAAATTGGGTATCGTTTCAATGAAAAACACTGGGGAAAAGGATACGCTACCGAAGCAGGAAAAGCTTTTATAAATCACGCTTTCAACGAAATGAAAGTAGATGCAGTATATGCTTATGCAGATGAAGGAAATGCAAATTCAAGAAAAATTTTAGAAAAACTGGGATTGCAGTTTATCAATACCTTTGAGTACGAAGACGAAACCGAAGTCTGGTACGAAATAAAAAATCCGAAAAATATATAATCCAATTGTAATAATTGGATTTTTTTTTGGATAAATAAGAAAGTGTCCCAGACCTTTACAGCCTTTTTTAATCACCTATAACAAATTTAGTAGGTAGTAATTGTTCAGGATTTTGGGTGTAAAGATTTGGGAAACACTGCTCACACTTGAGCTTTTCTTATAAGTAGATTGGGCTTATTTTTTAGCTACAGAAACAAAATATTTATTTCCGTCACCCATTGTCAGTTTTACGCGTTCATCACAAAGATCAATAGCAAAATTAGCACTTTCGTAGCAAGTACAAGTCGTGTTTTTGTCTTTAGACATCTCTGTTTTGCAATTGTTGTTTTTAAAAGTTGACAACTGCGGCGTGTACAAACTTACTAAATCTGTAGATGCTGTTACAAGCGAAATAATACTTGCAGAGTTGTTGTTCGTGATTCTGTACACAATTCTGTCCGTGTAATTTACTTCATTAACCGTTACTTTTCTAATGTAGGTGTAAGCAGTTGAAGCCTCTCCCGGCTCTTTAACCTCAAATTTAAAACCAACTGAACGAATAGCAATATCAAACTGAGTTTGATTGTTATAACTCGCCCATGTAGTAAGTGTACTGATGGATGGAAAAGTATTTGTAACCGGAGCAGGAGTTTGAGCTTCTGCAGAGAAAATCGTTAATAGCATTAAGCAAATCGTGGGGAAAAATGCTTTCATATAGTTAAAATTTTAAATTTGCCTACTCTGTATGGTTTTCGGCTTACCCATTTTATTAAATCTTCAAATACAAAACAAATCAGTAAACGCTATAAAAGGAGAAATGTTATTTCAAATTTCATTTATAAAGCAATTAATTTTTAAGTTTTAATAAAATAGGGTAAGACTAAAAATTAAACGACTAATAATGAGTTGTTTTCTAAATTAATATTTTTTTATTTTTTTTCAATAAAATCCTCCTGCGTTTTGGTATAAACACATTCAAAAATTAAAATCTGTTTTGGAAATGTGAATTTAAGTTTAAAATTGGCGTAAACAAAGAACTTATCGAGATTTTTTTTCTTTTTTTAGAATCAAATTTTCAAAATAATCTATTTGGTTAATTTTCATCAACTTAAAAAATATGTTTTATCCTCAATTTTTGAAATATTTAGTTTACTATTTTTCTTTACCCTACTTAATCTTATTAAAAAATAATTGAAAATTTGCTTAATCCCGAATTGGTTAACAGGTTTGAATCTAATTAGGAGCATCACAACCGGCTTCTTTTAATCAGGGTTCCCGTCTTCGGCTTTATTCCCGATTAACAAAAACTACGGCTGAAAAAGCCTTGTTTTTCTAAATCGGGAGATATCGCCTCAACCGGGGCTAGGCTCAAACAATTGGCTTCTTTTAAACATTTTTTAAAACTAAAAAAGGATGATATTCTTTTTAAAAGCTTTCATTTCAATAAATTAAAAAATAAAATATTGCAATCAATTGATTTTTAAATAATTATTGATTTTATTTTCAAAAATATTGTTCGTAAATTTGCAACCTTAAATTTTTTGACAACGATTTCATTAGTTTAAGACACATTATGGAAAATAAAAAGAAAGTTGCCTTTTATACACTGGGTTGTAAACTGAATTTTTCAGAAACCTCTACAATCGCCAGAAACTTTAATGACGAAGGTTTTGACCGCGTCGATTTCGAAGAAGTAGCCGACATCTATGTCATCAATACCTGCTCAGTAACCGAAAATGCGGATAAACAATTTAAGCAGGTTGTCAAAAAAGCAATGAAACTCAACGACAAAGCTTTTGTCGCAGCAATAGGTTGTTACGCTCAGTTAAAACCAGAAGAATTAGCGGCTGTAGATGGTGTTGATTTGGTTTTGGGTGCTACCGAAAAATTTAAAATTACCGATTATATCAACGATCTAAGCAAAAATGACATGGGTGAAGTACATTCATGCGAAATTGCCGAAGCCGATTTTTATGTAGGAAGTTATTCAATAGGCGATCGTACCCGAGCTTTCTTAAAAGTTCAGGATGGCTGCGATTACAAATGTACGTATTGTACCATTCCATTAGCTAGAGGAATTTCCAGAAGTGATGCGCTAGAAAACGTGTTGCAAAATGCCAAAGAAATTTCGGCTCAAAATATTAGAGAAATTGTACTGACCGGAGTAAACATTGGTGATTACGGAAAAGGCGAATTCGGAAACAAAAAACACGAACATACTTTTTTAGACTTAGTGCAAGCTCTGGATAAAGTAGAAGGAATCGAGCGTTTGCGAATTTCCTCAATCGAACCAAATTTGCTTAAAAACGAAACGATCGAATTTGTATCTCAAAGCCGCACTTTCGTTCCGCATTTTCATATTCCGTTACAATCAGGAAGTAATGACATTCTGAAAG
This sequence comes from Flavobacterium hydrocarbonoxydans, assembly GCF_009789235.1. Taxonomy (GTDB): domain Bacteria; phylum Bacteroidota; class Bacteroidia; order Flavobacteriales; family Flavobacteriaceae; genus Flavobacterium; species Flavobacterium hydrocarbonoxydans. The sequence continues at coordinate 43,232 of NZ_WSTB01000013.1, forward strand.
CCATGAAACGTCGTTACTTACGTGAAGTATATACCGAACGCGTGAATAAAATTCGCGAAGTGATGCCGCACGCTTGTATAGGTGTCGATGTGATTGTTGGTTTTCCTGGTGAAACCGATGAGCATTTTTTAGAAACCTATCATTTCCTAAACGAAATGGATATTTCGTACCTGCACGTTTTTACCTATTCTGAAAGAGATAATACAGAAGCCGCAGATATGCCAGGAGTTGTTCCTGCAAATGTGAGAGCAAAACGTAGTAAAATGTTACGTGGTTTATCCGTTAAAAAACGTCGTGCTTTTTACGAAAGCCAATTAGGAAGCAACAGAACAGTTTTGTTCGAAAGTGAAAATAAAGAAGGGTACATTCACGGTTTTACCGAAAATTACGTAAAAGTAAAAACACCCTGGAATCCTGAATTAGTGAATACTTTACAAGATATTAAGCTCACAAAAATAGACGAAGACGGAAGCGTTCGTTTGGAGTTTATTCATAAATTGGTGGAAGCCTAAAAAATCAAAGCCCTTTAAAATTTCTTAAAGGGCTTTTTTTTACTTCTCATTCTCATCAACAAACAATTTCAGTGAATTGATGTAATCAGTATCAAATTCTATGACTCTGATTTTTTCAGGATTAAAACTTAATTCACCACCAAACTGACCTCGAATGTCCAGGAAATCAATAGTAAGTATTTCTTCGTTTACTTCAATCAATTTTCCTAAATAAACCGATTTTGGTGATTTTTTCACAATCTGAAAAAGACCGTATTTATTCTGAACGTAATTCAAAATCGTACTCAAATCCCGAATAGGGATAATATCCTCCGCATTTGTCTTTAAACCTTTCAGGCGAATCACCTTTTCGTTAAATTCAAGTTCTTCGTCTCTTTCGATCGCTTCGATGTTTTTGTTTTTCAAAATCACAAAACCATCCAATACAAAATCAATCGGATTGTTTTTCAACAAAATCCAATCATCTGAATAATCAATCAAAAAACCAGTGAAGATTTCTTTTTTATCTGTAAATGCAATCGAAATTAATTGCCTTAAATATTGTTCCATCATATTAATTTTTTAAAATTCCAATATTAAAATTCCAAATTCCAATTTTTGCATCACTTGGAATTTGGTCCCGATAGCTATCGGGATTAATTTTTGAGATTTAATGTTTTAAGGATTCGTCGACCAAATACTGCTGTTTTTTATAAAAACTCTACGGTTTAATTTCAGTTGAGCGATAATCAATTCGGCAACATCTTCAGCCTGCATCACTTTTTCTGGATTTCCATCAGTCAGTTTTAAGTCAATTGCCAGATCCGTTGCAACTGTACTTGGCGTCAAGGCGGTCACACGAATGTTGTGTTTTCTCATTTCCTGCATCAAAGAATCTGTCAATCCCATCACGGCAAATTTCGAAGCGCTGTAGGCACTCGTCAAAGCATTTCCGTTTAATCCGGCTGTCGAAGAAATATTGATAATATCACCAGATTGTCTTTCAATCATATTGGGCAATACGGCTCGGGTAGTGTAATAAGTTCCCATTAAATTAACCTGAATAATTTTTTCCCAATCTGCCGGTTCCAGTTCCATAAATTTACCAAAAGAAGCAATTCCTGCATTATTGATTAAAATATCAATGTTTTTAAATTGTAATAATGCTTTTTCAACCGCAGCATTTACCGAATTTATATCTGATACATCAGCAGAAAGCGCTAATGATTTAACACCAAAATTTTCAATTTCAATAGCTAATTGATCTACGTCAAATTGTGTTCGCGAAATCAAAATTACGTTTACACCTTCTTTAGCCAGAGCCAGCGCAATAGCTTTTCCGATTCCTTTTCCAGCTCCCGTGATAAGGGCATTTTTATTTTTTAAGTCCGTCATGATTTTATTTTTAGAAATGCAAAAAGCATCATTTTAGTTACACAAAAATACGGTTTTTGCTTCCTAAAATGATGCTTTTGTAAGGTTTCTTAATCTAAGTTTAACAACTTCTTTATTCCTTCAAAACCATATCAATACACATCACTGCTGCTAAAATCAATTGTCTTAACGGAGAATCTGCTGCTACATTTTCTTCAATATGAAGTACATAATTATCAGCACTTGTAAATAATTCTTTGCCCATTCCAGCCCATTTTTTAGATACTTGAGCCAATTCTTTATTTTCATGACTGAATTTAAAATCCCAACCTGTCCATTTTCCCTGAAGCGTACAAACAGGTTTTTCGTTTTTGTCCAGAATTTCAAATCTTCCTCCAAACGAAAAGAATTTTTGTTTGAAAGTACCAACCAAACGCTCTTTCTCGTCAAAAACTTCAACAGTAGAACGAAAAATAGCAACACCACGTTTTACAGAAATCAATCTTTCGCCAGAGGCTGTTGTAATTTCAACATTAAAAGGTGTCATTCTTTTATAATCGGTAAATCGCAATACTTTGGTGAAAAAGCCAAGATTGTTCTCACGGCAATTCATGATAATTTGGTTGCTTTCGGGATTGTAAATATCATAATTGTTAGCAGCCTTAAACATGCCAACATGTTCTTTTACAAGAAATAAATTCTGGTTTAAAATAGGGTTCATTAAATTTTAGTTATAAATGATTTTGTAATATATTCTTTAAAATTATTCTAATAGAAATCGAACTTGAACGGTACTTGAAATTTTTATTTTTTTAAATTCAACGCTAGGTTGTTTGCTTTCGCTTTGGTCATAATACCTAATTGATTTTGCTCCTCTAATTTGTATTCCATTAACTCGTCCTGCAAGTTGATTTGAAATATCTTCAAAATTACTGATTTGCAAAGCGTTTCCAATTTTCTGATTCAAAGGTTTTACAAAACTTTCCGCAATTTTTTTGGCACTTTCCATAGCTTTACCGTTAATTAAAAGTTGAATCTTTTTTTCTTCTGAATTTTCTATTTTTTCAATACGAACATTAGAGATGTCAATTTTTTCTAATTCAATAAATACCTTTGAAGTGGTTTTTGCATCGGTTGTTAAAATTGAATATGATTTCGCTTTTAAAATATCAGTTTGCTTTAAAAAATAATTTTGAAAATTACTTGACATATCAGTCATACTTAGATTGTTTTCCACATCAATTCCTATTTCTTGCAATTTTTGAATCATTGCTTTTTCTAAATCTTCTACAGATTTTTTTCCTTTTGAATCTTTTTCAGTAAGTATAACACTAATCCAAATTCTATTTGGCATTACCAAAGTATCAGCTTGACCAGAAACTTCAATAAAAGGTTTGTCAATTGTTTTTTTATCTTGTGAAAATGTTAAAACTGGAAAAATAATAAATATAAAATAAAAGAATGTTTTCATAAAATAGGGAATTAGGTATTGATGAGTCAAATGTAAATAAATTTCTACTAATAAACCTCTTTCAAAGTTTCAACCAATCGAATAAATTCCGCCTTGTAACCTTCGGTGTCGTTTGATAATCCTTGTCTGGCCAATTTTACAATATCTTCAGAAGATTTGTTTGTAATGAGTTTAGAATCTCTCAATTTCAATCCAAACCAGGCCACGGCAGCACTAAATTTTAAATCATCACTGGAATTTTGCAAGGTAACCGCTTTGTTTTCAATTACGTTAACCATTTCAATGCTTTTCTCACCATCAGGTTTTTTATAACGGAATTTTATCGTAGCCAATTCATTCGTATAATTGTTTTTTGTTGCTTCAACCTGAGTGTATTTCAAATCATCAGGCTGAGTGGCCAAATAATCACTTTTTACTCCGGCAGGAATGATTTCGTACAAAGCCGTAACAGTATGATTACTTCCTAATTCGCCTGCATCGATTGCATCGTTTTTAAAATCTTCGGCACGTAATTTTCTGTTTTCGTAACCAATCAATCGGTACGCCTGAACTTGTTTTGGGTTGAATTCAATCTGGATTTTTACATCTTTGGCAATGGCAAACATCGAACCTTTAAATTCTTTACCTAAAAAACGATTTGCCTCCTGAATATTGTCGATATACGCATAATTTCCGTTTCCTTTGTCGGCTAGGGTTTCCATTTTGCTGTCTTTGTAATTTCCCATTCCGTAGCCTAAAACAGTCAGGAAAACCCCTGATTTTCTTTTTTCTTCAATTAGTTTTTCCATGTCGGTATTCGAAGAATCGCCCACATTAAAATCGCCATCAGTAGCCAAGATCACTCTATTGTTGCCGCTTTTTATAAAGTTTTCAGTAGCAATTTTATAAGCCAAATTTATTCCAGCTCCACCAGCAGTGCTTCCGCCAGCGTTTAAATTGTCTAATGCGGCTATAATTGTTTTCTTCTCATCACCCGAAGTCGGAGGCAAGACCAGTCCTGCAGCTCCGGCATAAACGACAATCGCAACTTTGTCTTTTGAACGCAATTCGTTTACCAAAATTTTCATCGATTGTTTTAGTAAAGGCAATTTGTTCATATCGCTCATCGAACCCGAAACATCAATTAAAAACACCAAATTAGAAGCCGGTAAATCATCGGTCGGAATGTTTTTTCCTTGTAAACCAATTTTAAAGATTTGATTTTTGGTATTCCACGGACTTTCACTCAGTTCGGTATTGATAGAAAACGGATTTTCGTCTTTTGGCTGTGGATAATTGTATTTGAAGAAATTCACCATTTCTTCGACACGAACGGCGTCTTTCGGAACCGATTGCCCGTTATTGATAAAACGTCTCACATTGGTATAAGAAGCATTGTCAACATCAATAGAAAAAGTAGAAAGTGGTGCTGTTTTTGGGCTTTCGAAAGCATTTTCTACAAAAGCATTATAATCTTCCTGAGTTGGTTCTACTGGCTGAACGGGATTTATTTTGATTAATTTTTCACGAAGTTCTTTTTCCGAAAGGTTTTTGTAGATTCCGTTTTTAGTATCAATTACAATAACACCATTAGTAGCTTTGCTGCCGTAAATAGCAGTTGCGTTAGCCTCTTTTAAAACCTTTACTTCCTCAATATCACTAGGGTTGATTTGAGCAATCTGATCTGCTTTTGCCGGAACACCATCTATAACGTACAAAGGTTCATTTTTGGATGAAATTGAGGCTACACCACGAATAACAACATTTTGACTTGGCGAAGTTTGAACATATCCTGGTGAAATTGCAAGACCTGCAACTCGACCCTGAAGCATTTCAGAACCAGATTTTTTATCTTTCCTTTTGGATGAACGGTAACTCGTATCTTCATATTCATCAGAAGAAGTTCCGTAACCCACAACTACCACTTCATTAAGTGTTTGAAAAGCAGGAAGCAGTTTTATGTTTATGGTATTTGAATTTTGTACTTTTTGTCTTTGCGATTTATACCCAATATAATCAAAAACCAAAAGATCTCCTTTTTGTGCCTGAATACTGTACGCTCCATTAAAATCAGTTACTGCTGTTTTTTTAGTGTTTTGATTGGTGATGTTCGCACCGGGAATTGGCATTCTGGTTTCATCAGAAACGATTCCGGTAATGGTTTTTTCCTGTGCCATTGTTACGAAACATATAAGCATAGTAAGGGCTAATGAAATAAGTTTTACGTTTTTCATGATGGTAAATTTTTAAGATTAATGTTTAGGATTTAGCTATTTCTTTAAAGCTGGTTTTCCGTTTTTAGTAGTGATAATGACAACTCCTTTTTTTCCTTTTTCGCCATATTTTGAAGTAGCTTCCAGGTCCTGAAGGATGGTCATTGTTTTAATGTCTTGTTTGTCTAAAGGTGCATAAGGACTTGTTGGGTTGTTGCCAAATAAGTCATTTTCAGAATAATAAACACCATCGATGATATACAAAGGATCCTCTAATATGACTAATGATTCTACATTCTCAGGTTTTAAATTAGGCAATTCATCCTGCATCATTTTGTCTCTTTTGGTATCATCACTATGTGCAATTGCATTTCCGTTAAGGACAACCAAAGGTTTACTTTTTCTGGACATCTGTGCCTGGCTTTCGCTTTTTGCTAATTCATACGAAGCCGATTTTTTTGCCTGAAAGTAATGACTTTCGGAGGCCGTTTTTTCTTTTAGAGAACTATTATTTTCTTCAGCTTCATATTCAGGCGCAGCTTGAACTGGCACAGCAATTTGATCTACTACTGGTGATGCTTCATAACTCATAACTGGGCTATTGTCACTTCTAATTTCGTTTACGGCAACTGGTTCTCGATTGAGTTGTTTTTCTAAAATCTGAGTGGCTTCTGCCTTCGGAATTATTTCTGATGAGGAAACAATTGCATCATTTTGCTCTAAAGCAGGTTTTGCCACCCGGTCTTTTGATTTTTCATTTGTAACAACAGTTGGATTCTCAATGTTAGTGGTTTTGTCTGATTTCAAAAACTGAGAACCTAACGAAATCACTAATAAAAGAGAAGCTGCTACAGCAATTTTCTTCCATAACGAAATGGTTTTTTTATCTTCTTTTTTGTCGAGTTTGTCTTCAACACGCGACCAGACTTTTTCCATTGCTGGAAAGTCTTTGGCTTCGGCGTTATGTGAAGCCTCCTTAAATTTATCGAATAATTTATCTTGATTGTCCATGACTATTTTGCTTTTTGATAATACAATTTATTTACTAAATCCTTGAGCTTGGTTTTGGCAGCATTCAGTTGTGATTTTGATGTGCCTTCAGAAATATTGAGCATGCTCGCAATGTCTTTATGACCGAAACCCTCGATGACAAAAAGGTTAAAAACAGTTTTGCAGCCTTCCGGAATATGATTGAGTAAATTGAGTAAATCTTCTTCTTCTAAAGCATTAATTTCATCTATAAAAGGCTGAGAAAGCTCCTTGACATCATCAAGATACATATTGAAATTAGTGTGCTTTTTAATCGTTGCCAGACAATGGTTGACTGTTATTTTTCTGGCCCAGGCCTCAAAAGCTTTTTCTTCCTTCAGTTGATCCAATTTGGTAAAAACAGTATAGAAAGCGTCAGCCAAAGCTTCTTCAATTTCTTCTTCTTTCTTAAGGTATCGTTTGCAAAGACGATACAATTTGGGAGCCATGTGCTCATAAACCTGACGCTGAGCATCACGGTTCATTTTTTTGCAGTTAGAAATTAGCGTTTCGTTTATCACAATGGTTGTCTTTATACTAAAGAGAGCTGAAAAGTAAAAAAGGTTGGGACGGGGTTGAAATAAATGTAAAAATAATTTAAATTATTTTGTAAATGACTGATTACAGGATATTTATTGATGTACTGTAGAGACGCACTGCAGTGCGTCTTTACGATACAATTATAGTTTAATATGCGTTTTTTATTTTTAACGCGCTTTAGCGAGTAAAAGAAAAAGATCCCAAAGAAAATGACAAAGGATTACAATCTTAATGTTTCTGTATTTTTCGTATTGCAATGCAAATACCAACCCGATGACGATTGGGCCCACGATATTAAATAAAGTTCCATATCCAAAATGCAAAAGTCCAAAAAGAATACTGGAGAGAATTATGGCCAACGTTCGGTTTTTGAACAGTAGTTCTAAGCGGGGTAATAAATAACCTCTAAAAATTAATTCTTCGGTAATGCCGGCTGTTACGCAAGTGAAAAAAAGCAATAAAAAATTACTTTTAAAAAGTGCCAAAGTTTTTTTTAGAATAGCACTTTCTGCCGGATTTTTAAACAAAAGCATTAAAAGACCAGTTGCTAGAACTGCCAGAAATAATTTTAAGAAAGTTTTGAATAGCGCTATGGTAAAAAAAGAAAAAGGATATTCCGTTTCTTTCCAGATAAGTAAAGGTTGTTTTTCTATTTTCAGCGAATATAACAATAATAGAAGCAATGAAAACCAAATTGTAAATCTCGAAATGTAAAATTGAGTTTCAAAACTAAAACCTAATTTTTTGAATAATAAATTAGAACCAATTGCCACTAAAGGAAGAAGTACAGAAAGCAGGATACCAGTAATTAATAATGGTTTTTTGGATGAATATTTGGGTTCTTGCATTTGGATAATAGTGGGTTTGGGTTACGTTTTATTTTATTTAATATTTGTTTCACAGAGATTCACAAAAAAATCACAGAGAGACACAAAGTTTATTTATTTCTTCGTGACTCTCTGTGTAAACTTTGCGCATCTCCGTGAAACAACCTACCTAACCGGCAAGCTCAACTTAAAAACCTTAGTCTCCAACAATTCCGTATCATTGTCCTCACAAAGCAAAAACTCGATTTTGTCATTTGATTTTTTGTAGAAAGTCAGACCTTCGAATTTATTGGTTGAGGTGATTTTTTGAGTGTAGTCGATCTTCATGGTGGCAAGGTCGATGCGGCCAATGAAACTTCCTAATACTTCACCATCGTCGTAAGTAGATTGGGTGTCCTCGGCAGTAGAGAGGAAATAGATTTTGTCTTCGACCAAAATAGCATCGGTAAAACTAGAACGAACGCCTTTTATTTTTGGCAATTTATAATTGGTTGCGACCATTGCAAATTCTTCGCTTAGTTTTTTGGCGTGAATGGTAAAAATCGTGTTTTTGTTCGAAATTCCGTTACCGCGATTGAATAAATACCAGTTTTCGCCATCAAAGATGGCACCTTCCAGATTAAAATCTTCGGGTTTTATGGAACCGAAATTTTGCATTAGCGCATATAAATCTATCAGATCGTTTTTCTGGGAAATGGTTTTGGTTTTCAAATCAAACTCGATCATTCGGTTTCTGTGTTCGGTAGAACCGGAACCAAAAACATACAAAGTATCGTTGTAATGTGTGATCGATTCGAAATCAGGTTTTATGTTTTTCGGAATATTTTGCGACGGATTATCTATTAAAGGATGATGACTTAATTGCTGGTTTTCCATATTGTATTCGTACAGATAACCACTATTGTCGCCAATAATATAAAGAGAATTGTTAGTAAGAAAAAGCCCTGATGCAGAACCGATTCCGATGATTTGAAAGAGTATTTCTAATGTGAATTTTTCCATGGTTGTTTTATGAAATTCTAGTTTTTATTTTTAAGTGAATGTTTTGTGTCGCAAAGTTTGTCATTCCGGAGGAATCTCATGCTTGCTAAATTTTTACACATAGAGATTCCTCCGGAATGACAAGATTGTGTTTATAGGTTTGCAGATATTAAACTGGTTTTGACTTATTTTTTATTGATTAATTTCATTGTTTGTTCATTAACATTTTTTTTAAATTTTTGCAAAGCACTTGTTGATGTACATGCTGCAACTGAAATGTATATTAAATTATTGTCATCAGTTATATTTTGGTTTTTTTGCTCAACGTCATAAAAACTATCCAATCCATTTGTCAAATATACTGGAGTTCCTTCTTTATAAAGAATGGTACAAATTTCAATGGCTCTTTTTAAAATTACTTCCTGAATATCTTTTTGGTCTTTTGTATATTCAATGCCCATTTCACATTGTGCTAAACTACAAAAAGTCAATACTTTTAGAATAGGATTGTTTTCAATTTCTTGAATTGGTTTTAAGTCCTCAAAACATTTATTGTAAATTTTATATTGATATGGTAGTTGTTCTTCAGAATTATCTTTTTGACAAAAGGCTTGATTCATAACCAAAAGAAAAAGTATCAGAATTGTTTTTTTCATTAAAGTATAATAAAAGGTTATTATGAAAACCAATGCCTAGCCCTGATAGAAGTGAAAATCCTTTTGTGCCGGGGTTCGGCACAAAAGATTACTTCACTTAATATTTATTTTAATTTGTGTTCAGTGAACATGTTTGTAACGGATAGCAGGAATTTGCTTCGTAAAATTAGTATATTTATATTACAAATTATAAAATTCAGATATATGAAATCGATAGACCCGAATGATTTTAAAGTTGTAGATAAAATAAGCTTAGCCAAGATCCCGACTTTACTACAAGTAGATGCTGACGAAGAAGACAAGGAAGAAAAACTGAATAAGGTGCGTAATAAACTGAGCGACTTGCAGGATGTCATGTATGCGCACAACAAATACGGCGTTTTGATTTGCCTGCAGGGCATGGATACTTCGGGGAAGGATAGTTTGATTCGGGAAGTTTTTAAAGAATTTAATCCGCGTGGGGTGGTGGTGCACAGTTTCAAAACGCCGAATTCTACCGAGTTGGAACACGATTATTTATGGCGACATTATTTGGCTTTGCCGGAAAAAGGAAAGTTTGCGATTTTTAACCGGACACATTACGAGAATGTTTTGGTTACACGCGTGCATCCGGAATATATTTTGGGCGAGAATTTGCCGGGGATTGAATCGGTTGATGATATTACGCCGACTTTCTGGGAAAACAGAATCGAGCAAATTAATAATTTCGAAAAACACATTGCCCAAAACGGAACTATTGTCATGAAGTTTTATATGCACCTGAGCAAAGAGGAGCAAAGAGAACGCCTGCTGCGACGTTTGGAGGAAGAAAAACACCATTGGAAATTTTCGCCCGGCGACCTCAAAGAGCGCGAACACTGGGACGAATACCAGCAATATTACGAAGAAGCCATCAATAAAACCGCTACAGAACACGCTCCCTGGTACATTGTTCCGGCCGATGATAAGGAAATGGCACGCTATATTGTAGCCAAAATTATCTGGGAAGAAATGCAAAAACACACCGATATAAAAGAACCAGAACTAGACGATAAAGTAAAAGCCAATTTTGAAATGTATAAAAAACAATTGGAGTAGAAATAGAGAGAATTAGATAATGTGTCAATTTGATAATGAGATAATTTTCTCTACACTTACGATTAAACCCGACAGGTTTTAAAAACCTGTCGGGTTTACTATTTCGTAAAAAAAACAAACCCGACAGATTCCATAACTGTCGGGTTGTACCAAAAACAAAAAAACCAATAAAATAACCTATTTTTATAGTTCAAAACCATACGCCACACGAAGTGCTACCTGGTTGGTTTCGAATTTGTGATAATCTTCGTAACGTACACTAATATCGATGTTTTTACCTGCGTAACCAATACCTGGCGCCCATAAAAGTGTCGTATCATTATACCCGTTAGTAACTGCAAAACCAGCACCAACTTCTCCTAATACATAAAACTGATCTTCCCAGATAAAGGCTTTAAAACCTGCTTTTGCCGGAATAAATCCTAAATCATCAACATCATCTCCCATAAACAAGTTCGTAAAACCTGTTGTTAAGGTTACAGATGTTCTTTTAGATAAATCATATTGTAGTCTAACATCACCACCCAGTGCCCAATCATAGGCATTATCTGTTGGCAACCCTCCGTTTATACCGAAACCTAATTTGAATTTTTGATCATAATTTTGAATATCTCCACTAGTTTGTGCAGAAGCCATTGAAGTAATACCTAATGTTAAGGCTGCGAAAAGAACTGTTCTGATGTTTTTTAAATTTTTCATGTGCGTATATATTTTTGAATTTCTATACTGTAAAAGTACTCTCAAGGTATTCGTGAGATGTTATATAATTTTCCGGATTTGTTACATAATATCGCAGCTAGGGTTGTTAAGCCCCGTAAATAGGGGAATTGTAGGAATTTAATAGAATCATTTTCAGGAGCTATTTCCAGCTATCCGCTATATCTATTGTTGCGAACCCCGCAACAATAGGATGCCGCTCCTATCTGGGCTAGGGCTATCCGTTTTCATAAGTCACATTCAATCATTCAATTAACGTTTCCATTATTAAACTCCGTAATTTAGAGAGTAAGCTCCGTAGTTTAGAGAATGAGCTTCGTAGTTTGTAGAGTAAGCTCCGTAGTTTAGAGAATGAGCTTCGTAGTTTGTAGAGTAAGCTTGGTAGTTTAGAGAATGAGCTCCGTAATTTGTAGAGTAAGCTTCGTAAGTTTGAGAATGCGCTTCGTAATTTAGAGAATGAGCCCCGTAGTTTGTAGAGTAAGCTTCGTAATTTAGAGAATGAGCTCCGTAAAGTTGTTGGCGAGCTCCGTAAGTTAGTTGGTAAGCTTCGTAAGTTTGTTAGTGGGCTCCGTAAGTTGTTGGCGAGCTCGGTAAGTTTGTTGGTAAGCTCTGTAATTAAGGGAGATGATAATTAGAAAACGTCAAATTTGGCATTCCCCAAACATAATATTGTGTTTTTAGCTTAAAGTTGGCTTATAATTTTAATAATCCACAAGAATTAAAACCATCTGAGTATATTTGCCGACTAAAAAGATTAAAAGTGAATTTAGCTCAGTATACAAAGGAGTTCGGGTACAATATGAGATTAGCATATCCTATTATATTAGGTATGGTAGGGCACACCTTAATAGGTATAGTCGATAATATCATGGTAGGCAAATTAGGCAGTACAGAACTTGCCGCCGTTTCGCTGGGTAATAGTATGATTTTTATCGCCATGTCGTTAGGGATTGGTTTCTCTACCGCCATCACACCCATAGTGGCCGAAGGCGATGCCGAAAAAAATGATGGTAAGATTCGTTCGGCATTTCATCACGGATTATTTTTATGCTGCATTTTAGGGCTAGTGCTTTTTGGCGTTATTGTTTTGGCAAAACCTTTAATGGAGCTGCTGCAACAGCCAGAAGATGTTATTGCATTGGCAAAACCCTATCTCGATTGGGTGGCTTTCTCCTTAATACCTTTAATAGTATATCAGGGATACAAACAATTTGCCGACGGACTTTCGCTAACCAAATACTCTATGTACGCCATGATTATGGCCAATGTGCTGCACGTTGGAATCAATTATGTATTGATTTACGGCATCTGGTTTTTTCCTAAAATGGGCATTATAGGGGCAGCTTTAGGAACCGTGATTTCAAGAATATTTTTGGTCATGTTCATGCACATCATGCTGTCCAGAAGAGACGATCTGAAACGTTTTTTCAGCAACTTCAGCTTCGATGAAATAAAAAAAGAAACTCTGAAAAAAATAATAAATATTGGTTTTCCATCAGCCATGCAAATGCTTTTCGAAGTGGTGCTGTTTACAGCCTCTATCTGGCTTTGCGGAAACATTGGCAAAACCAGTCAGGCTGCCAATCAAATTGCATTGAGCCTGGCTTCGATGACCTTTATGTTTGCGATGGGACTTAGTGTAACATCGATGATTCGCGTTAGCAATCAAAGAGGTTTGATGGATTATAAAAAGCTGGTAGTAGTGGCACGCTCCATCTTTTTACTGGCGATTATAATCGAAACTTTTTTTGCGATTCTGTTTGTAGCATTCCACCAGTTTTTGCCTCATATCTTTCTGAATATGGAAAACGGAGGGCAGCTTTTGGATAACAACGAAGTAATCAGTATTGCATCTAAGTTACTATTGATAGCGGCTGTTTTTCAAATTTCTGACGGTATTCAGGTAGTAGTATTAGGCGCTTTACGCGGATTGCAGGATGTAAAAATCCCAATGTACATTACCTTTGTAGCCTATTGGGTAATTGGTTTCCCGATTTCTTATTACCTTTCAGAACACACACCCTGGAAAGCAGAGGGAGTCTGGATCGGACTTTTGGCAGGATTAACTTCGGCTGCAGTATTTTTGTATATTCGCTTTCATTATCTAACAAAGAAATTAATTACTGATTCAGCGAATAATTAAATTTTAAAATTGCAAAATTTAATAGTCACCGCAAATTCCACAAATTAGCGCAAATTAATTTGTGGAAATTTGTGCAATTTGTGGTAAAATTTTAGAGCTAGAAAGAAAATATACATTTTAAGACACATCATTTTAAATTAAAAATTAATAAAATACAATAACATGGAATTACCTAAATTTTTACTTGGCGACAACACTGATTTCCCGGATGACATCTTCATCATTCACCTGGATTACCCAAGATTTATCATCAATCTAAAAGACGATGAGGTAGAGTTTATGGAAGAAGCGGAAGACCTGGACGAAGCAGAATTAAATGCCGAAATGGAAGGTCTGATTGTGAAAGCAAATGAGTTTTACGACAGAGAAATAGGCCGTTACGAAGAGTAGAGACGCACTGTAGAGACGCACTGCAGTGCGTCTCCTGTAATACAAAATAGAGAGACGCACCGTAGAGACGCACCGTAGAGACGCACTGCAGTGCGTCTCCTGTAATACAAAATATAAAGACGCACCGTAGAGACGCACTGCAGTGCATCTCTACAATTGTACGTCGCTACAGATGAAATAATTTTTTAAATCCCCCCAATGAAAAAATTAAGTTTTTTAAAACCTATTTTTAATTTCATAACAATCGGTTTGCTGATTACGACTTTAAGTCGGATCTTTCTTTTCTTTATTTTTAAAGACAGGGTAGTAGAGACACCTGATTTCTGGTACATCTTTCCAATCGGTCTCCGTATGGATCTGATTTTACTGTGTTATTTATCATTTCTGCCAGCCGCTTTAATTACGTTTCTGCCGAATAAATGGCTGAAATTTACCAATAGTTTTCTGGTAATCTATAGTTTTTTATTCTTGTTTCTGATACTTTTTGTAGAACTGGCATCGCCTGATTTTGTAAAACAATACGATACACGCCCCAACAGAATCTTTTTAGATTATTTAATTTACCCGAAAGAAGTAGTAGGGATGCTTCTAAAAGGATATTTGGTATCTATAATAATTACTTTTTTAATTATTATTGGGGTGCTTTACCTGGCTTTTAAAAAAGGAAAGAAATTCTTTTACACCACAAGTGCAGATTATAAATTCAAATTGATGGTTTTTCCATTAGTTGCTTTTTTATTGTTTTTTGGAGCACGTTCGAGTCTGACTTCAAAACGCCCTATTAATGCCAGTAATGCGGTTTTCTCCACAGATCAGCTAACCAATACCTTGGGACTGAATTCGTTTTATACCGTTGCGTATGCAGCATATTCAATCAAAAACGAAGGAAACACCAAGATGTACGGCAAAATGGACGAAGCCGAGGCTATTGCCCGTGTAAAAAAATACATGGTTGCCGGACCAGGCGGTTTTACAGCTGCTGATATTCCGTTTCTTCATGTACAGCAGCCCGATTCAGTGATGAAAAAGCCATATAATCTGGTTATTTTTCTACAGGAAAGTTTAGGCGCCGAATATGTGGGTATTTTAGGTGGAAAAAAATTAACGCCTGAATTTGATAAACTATCAAAAGAAGGATTGTTATTTACCAATTTATATTGCACCGGAACCCGAAGTGTAAGAGGTATAGAAGCTGTAGTAACCGGATTTTTACCATCGCCCTCAGAAAGCGTGGTAAAATTACCAAACTCCCAGCAAGGCTTTTTTACTCTGGCAGCTGCCCTGAAAGAAAAAGGATTTGACACCAGTTTTATTTATGGCGGAATGGCAAATTTTGATAATATGGCCTCGTTTTTCAACGGGAACGGTTTTCAGGATATTGTTGATCAGGATGATTTTGATTCAGATGGAAAAAAATATGCCTTTAAAGGAACCTGGGGTTACTCGGATGAAGATTTGGTAACGAAAGCCAATGAATATTTTAAATCAAAAGGTGATAAGCCTTTCTTTTCTTTAATGTTCTCAACTTCTAATCACGAACCTTTTGAATATCCGGCTGGAAGAATTAAACCTTACGATAAAAAAGCGGCAACGGTAAACAATGCCATGAAATATGCGGATTTTTCTATTGGTAAATTCTTCGAAATGGCTAAAAAAGAAGCGTATTTCAAGAACACCATTTTTATTGTTATCGCAGATCACAACACCAGAACCTACGGAAAGAATTTAGTGCCAATAAACAAGTTTCATATTCCGGCTTTCATCATGGGACCAAATGTTCCTAAAGGTGCGGTGTATAGTAAATTAGCCAGCCAGATCGATATTCCGCCAACATTATTAAGCTATTTAGGGATTCCTTTTGAAACCCCAATGGTGGGTAGAAATTTAAATCAGTTAGATCCAAAAACACAGGGAAGATCAATCATGCAGTTTAATGACATCAATGCTTTCAGAGTCGAAAATCAGGTTGTCATCATGCAGCCCAATTTGAAACCCCTGCAATTCGAAATCAAAAACGATACAACCTTAGTTCCTGTAAAATTAAACGAAGAATTAGCCAAAGATGCTTTAGCACACGTGGTGACAGCGGGTAATTTGTATTTGGAAGGGAAATATAAGTTGAGAAGGAAATAATATTTTTTCAGGTTCAAAGGTTCAGAGATACAAAGGTTCAAAGGAGAAAGAAGATAAAAACTTTGTTCCTTTGAACCTTTGCTACTTTGAGCCCTTGTTAAAATATAATTTTAACAAACTCTGAGCAGCTGCAAATGGTGAAATTTCATCGTTTTGCACTGCTTTTTTGTTTTGTTCCAATTGTGATATAATGTCGGGTTGACTGTAAAATTGCGTTTTCAGTTGTTCGTTGATCGTTTCCAGCATCCAGAAATGATTTTGGTCTTTTCGGTTTTCTAGGAAGTAACCACTTTCTTTAGTTTGTTCAAAATAACTCGAAATCGTTTCCCAAACTTCAGCAATTCCATCTTTGGTTATAGCGCTGCAGGTCGTTACTTTTGGTTCCCATCCCGATTTTTTGGCAGGAAATAAATGTAGAGCCCGGTTGAATTCCAGTTTGGCCTGATTGGCTTTTTTGATGTTATCACCATCGGCTTTGTTGATGACAATGGCATCGGCCATTTCCATAATACCGCGTTTAATGCCTTGTAGTTCATCGCCGGCGCCGGAAATTTTTAGTAGTAAAAAAAAGTCTACCATACTGTGAACGGCAGTCTCGCTTTGTCCAACACCTACCGTTTCGATAATGATGGTATCAAATCCTGCGGCTTCACAAAGAATAATGGTTTCGCGGGTTTTTCTTGCCACACCACCCAAAGTTTCTCCTGATGCGCTTGGTCTGATAAAAGCATTCTCATCTTTTACCAATTCTTCCATTCGGGTTTTGTCGCCCAAAATACTGCCATGCGAAAGCGTACTGCTGGGGTCAACAGCCAGAACGGCTACTTTCTTTCCTAAAGCTGTTAAGTGTTTTCCAAAAGCTTCTATAAAAGTACTTTTTCCAACACCCGGAACACCTGTAATACCAATTCGAACCGATTTATTAGCATGTGACAAGCAACCTTTGATGACTTCATTAGCTTTAGCTAAATGTTCAGTATTGGTACTTTCCACCAAAGTAATGGCACGACTAAGTGCTGTTCGGTTTTCATTTAAAATGCCGTCAATTAATTCCTCAGCAGTGGGTTGCATCCTTCTGTTTTTCTGAATGTGATGAATAGCAGCAGTATTGATAATTTCAGGAGGTGAAATTCCAGCTTTCTCTTGTAAATGGCTTGGTTGCTTTTTTGAAGTTGACAAAGTGTACTTTTTAGTAATGTAAAAGTACAGAAAACAAAAACAGTTTCAAAAAAGGATTTTTTAGGTGCAAAGTAACAAAGGGACAGAGGTACAAAGTAGAAAAAAACCTTTGCGACTTTGCCTCTTTGTACCTTTGAACCTTAAATAGTGTTTTAGTAACCCGCTGTGAAACGAACCTGGTGGTGTTTTGGAGTTTCTGCTTCATCAGCAATAACAACTGCTAAATCCTCAACAGATAAAATACTTCTTTGTTCGTCGTTAAAAACTGGATTTTCCAGACCTAAACGGTATTTCCCAGTTCTTCCGGTTGTTGTACCGGCGTGCATCTCAAAAGCTGGACTAAAAAAGGCCCAATCCAGTTCTTTTTCTTCTTTAATATAATTTAGATAATCTCTTGCTGCAGTTGCTCCAGCATAAAAATCTTTCGGAAAATCGGGTGTATCTACAGCCTGTAAGCCCGGAGCTACAAACAAACTTCCTCCGCCTCCAATGGTAATGAAACGTTTTACCCCCGATTTTTTTACAGCTTCCTGAATGGCTTTAGAACCGGATAAAAAGTCCTCGTAAATATTTGGATTTGCCCATCCCGGATTATAAGCATTAATAATTATATCATTTCCTTTTAAGATTTCAGCTAAGGCATCAATATTAAAAATATCAGCAGCTATCCAATTTGTATTGGGTGTATCTTTTGGTGTTCTTGCAATAGCGGTCAGATCATGATTTCTGTCTGCTAATTCATTTAAAATGGCTGAGCCTACAAATCCTGTAGCTCCAATAATGGCGATTTTCATAATATATAATTTAATTAGTAATAAAAAATGTTACAGTTTTGGGTAAAAAAATAGTTTTAGAACTGAATCGAAAAATCTTCTAAGGTGATGTCGTCGAGTTGTAAGCTAATTTTTTGATTAATATCAGCATATAAAAGACCAAGATTTTGATTGATTTTTTTTCCAACAGGACAATCAGGATTAGGCGTATTTTTCGCATAACCTAAATTAATAGTGTCGAAAGTCATTCCAAAAATTTCTTTTAAAGTGATATTTGAAGGATTAACAGCCAGTTTCGTTCCACCGTTTTTTCCTTCTTTACTTTCTACAATATGATGAGCCTTTAAATTCGCAATTTCTTTCCGAACCAAAACAGGATTCAAATTAATGCTCCCCGCAATAAATTCCGACGACAAAAAATCATTAGGGAATTTAGTCAGCAAAGTGAGAATGTGAATCGTTATGGCAAATTTACCTGAAATCATACTGTAATAAAATATGTTACAAATGTAGTTTGTTTTTTCGGATAAAAAATAATTTTAACTAAAAATTAATTCAAAACGGCAATTGATAAAATAGTATTTTTGCTTTTTTCGCCCTATGAACAACTTTATTCTCATATTTTTCTTTCTTGCATTAGGTCTTTTACTGCAGCATATCCGGCAGTTTCCAACACATGCCTATAAGATTTTGAATAAAATTGTAATCTATGTTTGTTTACCAGCTTTGTCCTTATATCATATTCCGAGAATAAAATGGGACAATACTTTATTATATCCCATTGCTTCAGGTTGGATTGTTTTTATTCTGGCTTTTGTGTTTTTTCATTTTTTGGGAAAGAAGTTAGGATGGTCGAATAAACTCATTGGATGTCTGATTCTAACAGCTGGTTTGAGCAATTCTTCTTTTTTAGGCTATCCTATAATTGAAGCCTTGTACGGAAAAGAAGGTCTCAAAACGGCAATTTTGGTCGATCAGCCCGGTACATTTGTAGTAGTCTCGACTTTGGGTGTTTTTGTAGCTGCTTTTTATTCAAAAGGAAATCCAAATGCTTTTGGTATTATAAAAAAAGTACTTTTTTTTCCACCATTTCTAGCTTTCCTGGCGGCATGTGTTATGAATGTTTTCCAAATCGAATTCGATACCAATATTCAATCTGGTTTGCTTAAAGTAGGCAGTTTTGTGACTCCGTTGGCGCTTACTTCTGTGGGTTTGCAATTGCATTTTGATAGAAAAAGCCAGCACTGGAAATTTTTAAGGTTGGGTCTTTTTTATAAATTAATTTTCGCTCCATTATTTATTTTGGTTTTGTATGTTTTTGTTTTAAATCATCGTTCCGAAGAAATTAAAATTACCATTATGCAAATGGCCATGGCTCCGATGATTACGGGCGCAATTTTGGCTTCGACACACGGATTAAAACCCAAATTAAGCAGCATGATGATTGGTTTTGGGATACCAATTTCTTTCATAACCCTCGCCATTTGGTATTTTATCGTTAGTTTTGTAGGATAATATAGTTTCCCAAAATATGAATTCATCTACACAAACCGCCTCGATTGATGGCGGTGCTTTGGCTCAAAAAACAGTTTATTCGGTATTATTTTCAATAGCATTTGCCCATTTATTGAATGATTTAATGCAATCTGTAATTCCTTCAACATATCCGATTTTAAAAGAAAATTTCAATCTGACATTTACTCAAATCGGAATCATAACGTTTGTTTTTCAACTTACATCTTCATTATTACAGCCATTTGTTGGGTTTTATACAGATAGAAAACCAAAACCTTATTCTTTGGTCGTGGCCATGATTTTCTCTATTTCGGGACTTGCCTTATTATCCGTTTCTACTTCTTTTTGGATGTTATTAGTTTCAGTAAGTATAGTAGGAGTTGGCTCTTCTATTTTTCATCCGGAAGCTTCGCGTGTTGCTTTTCTAGGTTCTGGAGGAAAGCGGGGTTTGGCGCAATCTATATTTCAGTTAGGAGGAAATGCAGGAAGTGCGGTTGGACCTTTATTAGTAGCTTTGATAGTGGCACCTCGCGGGCAATCGTATGTCATTTGGTTTGTCATTGCGGGAGTTTTAGGAATCATGATTTTATCTAGAATTGCTGTTTGGTACGGAAATCATATGGCTTTAAGAGCTTCTAAAAAATCAAATTTAGAAGAAACTATTCAATTATCAGATAGAAAAGTTACCATTGCCATCGTAGTTTTATTATTGTTGATTTTTTCGAAATTCTTCTACATGGCGAGTATGTCCAGTTATTTTACTTTTTATCTCATTAGTAAATTCGGATTGACGGTTCAGGATTCACAGTTCTATTTGTTTCTCTTTATGGCTTCTGTAGCCGCAGGAACCTTAATTGGCGGGCCTTTAGGAGATCACTTCGGGAGAAAATATATTATTTGGTTTTCTATTTTAGGAGCAGCACCTTTTACGTTGCTTTTGCCTTACGCTAATTTATTTTGGACTGCAGTTTTGGCAGTAATTATTGGAGTGATAATTGCGTCGGCATTTTCGGCCATTTTGGTTTTTGCACAGGAATTAAAACCTGGAAAAGTCGGAATGATTTCGGGTCTGTTTTTCGGTTTTGCTTTCGGAATGGGCGGTTTAGGTTCTGCTATTTTAGGATATATTGCCGATCAGACCAGTATCGAATATGTCTATAAATTGAGTTCTTTTTTACCGTTAATTGGTGTTTTGGCTTACTTTTTACCGAATATTAAACAGAAAAAATAATTTAATAATCCTAAAATTGATAGAAAAAGTAGAGTTTAGTTTTTTTTAATTATTTTTTTTAAGTAATTTTAGAGGAACTAAAAACTTTATATTATGTCAACATTACGATTAGGCGATATAGCTCCGGATTTTCAGGCCGAAACTACTGAGGGTACAATTAAATTTCATGAATGGTTAGGCGATTCATGGGGCGTTTTATTTTCGCACCCTTCAGATTTTACTCCTGTTTGCACTACAGAGTTAGGAACAGTTGCCAATTACCTTCCTGAATTTACCAAGAGAAATACAAAAGTCATTGCTTTGAGTGTTGATGGATTGGCATCACATTTAGAGTGGATAAAAGACATTAACGAAACGCAAAACACGACAGTAAATTTTCCGATAATTGCTGACGAGGATAAAAAAATAGCGACTTTATACGATATGCTGCACCCAAATGCGAGCGATAAGTTTACAGTTCGTTCGGTTTTTGTGATTGGTGCCGATAAAAAAATCAAACTAACCTTGACTTATCCGGCTTCAACAGGAAGAAATTTTGACGAGTTGCTTCGTGTTATTGATAGTCTGCAACTAACTGCCAATTATAGTGTAGCAACGCCAGCCAACTGGAAAGACGGCGAAGATGTGGTTATTACACCAGCGGTTCCGGATAGTGATATTCCGGCAAAATTCCCAAAAGGGCACACGCCAATAAAACCTTATTTGCGT
Source organism: Flavobacterium hydrocarbonoxydans (assembly GCF_009789235.1). GTDB lineage: Bacteria > Bacteroidota > Bacteroidia > Flavobacteriales > Flavobacteriaceae > Flavobacterium > Flavobacterium hydrocarbonoxydans. Next base: position 64,659 of record NZ_WSTB01000013.1, read on the forward strand.
ATGACACCGCAACCTAATAAATAAAAAAGGTACTAATATGTTAAGTTTCTGAGGTGCTAAGATTTATTTCCTTAGAGACTTAGCACCTCAGAACCTCAGTACCTTTTGTTAAACTTTTTTACTTAATTCGGTCATTTTTTTTCGGTCGCCTACCACCCAGATAATATCGTTTTTCTCTAAAATTAGATTAGATTCAGGATTCAGGATTCGTTTTCCGTTGCGCTCGATTCCAACGACCATTCCGTTTGTTTTATTTCTAAACTGACCAATGCTTTTCTGAATAAAATCTTCATCAGAAACTTCTAATTGGCGTAATACGACTTCGGTTTCGGCAACACTTTTGGGTGCTTCAATTTCATTTTGATTCAAATATTCACCAAAAGCGGTAACCTGTTGATCTGTACCAATAACGGAAATCTCATCTCCAGGAAATAAACGCTCATTTTTGGTCGGAATCGGAATCATAACATCGCCTCTTTTAATGTAAGCAATATTAATCCCCAATTGCTCACGAATCTGTAATTCCTCAAGTGTTTTCCCGGCTAAATTAGATTCTTTTCCAATATCAAAAATAGACATGTGACCATCCCAGGGCATTAAATTAGCATAACGACGGTCGATCTTTTTATTTTCTCTATCGTTTAAATTCTTCAAAAAGTGATTTTCAATTTTATGATATTGATCGTTTAGTTTTTTCGGGAATATCTGATACGCCACAATAGCAATTATCAAAGCAACAAAGGCTACTAATGGTGAAAAGAAAATATTCAAAAGGAAACCTATAAAAAACACGGCAAGACTCATTCTCAATAAGATCAACATCAATATTGCACCTCGATATTTACGTTCCTCCCAGAGTGCTTCGACATCGTCAACTGCAAATCTTCGTAAAGAAAGCGCCCATAAAAACGGAGCACTAATGACCAAAGTAATTAAGGCGGCCAAAGTGTTCCCAAAACGCGTTTCAGCAACCAAAGGCGCTACAAATTTAGCCGATAGTAAAATGACAGCAGCCACAATAATGGAGTTGACTACAATTTGAATAATATAAGTATTGAGAACTTTTTGCCACGTACTGACCGATTTTATCGCTTGCGCATTCACACTATAACGATTAATGTTTTTAAGCCATTTTTTAGGTAATTTTCGTTCCAGTAAGTCTGAAAACGGAACAGCATATTTTACCATAAATGGCGTCGTAAAAGTCGTTACCGCAGAAACGGCTACCACAACCGGATACAAAAACGAACTGGTAACATTTAGCGTCATTCCTAAAGTGGCAATAATAAACGAGAATTCCCCAATTTGCGACAAACTCATTCCGGTCTGAACCGATTGCTTCAGCGGCTGTCCTGCCAAAAGTGCTCCAATAGTAGAACTTACAGATTGCCCAATAATGGTTACAAATGTTAGAATTGCGACAGGTAAAGCGTATTCGTAAAGGGTATTTGGGTCAATTAACATCCCGACAGATACGAAAAATACCGCCCCAAATAAGTCTTTTACAGGTTTTATTAAATGTTCGATATGTTCAGCTTGCGTGGTTTCGGCAATAATAGAGCCCATGATAAAAGCACCAAGAGCAGGAGAAAACCCAACATTCGAAGCAAACGTTACCATCATCAGACATAAAGCCAGCGAAATAATAAGCAACATTTCGTCTGTCAGTAAATGTTTGGCTTTTTTAAGAAGTGTCGGAATAAAAAAGATACCGCCCACAAACCAGGCAGTCAGGAAAAACACTAATTTAAGAACCGACATCATCAATTCGCTTCCGGAAAATTGCTGACTTACCGCAATTGTCGATAATAAAACCATCATCAAAATCGCAACCAAATCCTGTACAATCAGAGAGCCAATTACAATTCCGGCAAATTTTTGAGCTTTAACCCCCAGTTCATCAAAGGTTTTAAGGATAATAGTAGTCGAAGAAATAGATAAAATTACACCCAGAAAAATACTATCCATCTTCGACCAACCCATCCATGTCCCGACCAGATAACCCATGGCAACCATGGTTATAATTTGCGTAATGGCAGTAATCGAGGCGGTTCCGCCCACCTTCATCAGTTTCTTAAAACTAAATTCGAGCCCCAGGCTAAATAGTAAAATGATAACACCAATTTCGGCCCAGACCTCGACACTTTTCATGTCGGTGATAGACGGAAAAAAATCAAAATGATTACCCGCTAAAAAACCAGCGATCAAATACCCTAAAACCAAGGGCTGTTTCATTTTTTTAAATATCAAAACGGCAATTCCAGCCGTAATCAGGATCAGTCCTAAGTCGCTAATTAAGGGTTTTAAGTGGTGAGTAGTTTCGGCAACGGCGTTTAATGCAATCATATAATTCTGTTTTTTTTTAGGAGCTATTTCCAGCCTTTCATTTCAAGCTTTTACTCAAAAAACCTATTTTTTAAGCTGGCACAGGAGCTTCCGCTGGTCGCTCTGTTCCAGCAAAAAAATATGGTTTTTTGAGCAAAAGGCTTTCCTTTTCAGTCTGGGCTAGTTCCTCACTGGATTCAATAAAAAAAGCTATCGATAAAGATAGCTTTTTTTGAGAAAATATTTTTGGTTTTTTATGTTAAAACCTATGTAATTAGTAGGATTTACTTATTCCAATTTAGCAATTCCAATTTTTGAATCCTTATAATAAAGATCAAAAACAGAAATATTTAATTGTAACGGAATGATAAAAAATAATTCCGCTTTGAAATTTTCGTAAGCTGTTTGTCCAAAATAAACAATAGTTGGGTCAGGATTTTTTTTAGTGCCTAATTCAACCGGAATTTCAAAATTACTATATCCTTCAAAAGTAAACTTGTCAAATTGATCTGTTTCATTTTCATTATAAGAAGGTAAACTATACGGATAGTTTTTTCTGTCAGGTTTTGTTTTCCTAAAATAATTACGTTCAGGATTACCAATGATAGCACCATATCCTAAATAATCACCTACACGATATCTAATCTTGGTAACAGTATCTAATAATGAAAAAGCACTAATCAGGGCACGATTTGTACCTAATGATTTTACTTTGCATTTTACCATTACGTATTTATACTTCGCGGGATCGAATTTTATTCCTCTTAAAAGCTGAGTCGAAAAAGACGAAGGTTCTTTGGTTTTAAGAATTTCGATTTCAATTTCATCGATAGTATTTTTTTGTGAATACACAGATGCATTTACAAAAAACAGTATAAGTACTAAACAACTAAATTTCATAAACCCGATTAAATTCCTGTGAAATTACTTGGAGTTATCTGCAATAATTCCTCCTTAATTGCATCAGAAACCTCCAATGTCGCAATAAAATTATGAATTGCTTTTTTATCAATCGCTTCGTTAGTTCTGGTCAGACCTTTCAATGCTTCATAAGGATTTGGATACGCCTCACGACGTAAAATCGTTTGAATAGCTTCGGCCACAACTGCCCAGTTTTTTTCTAAATCTTCGGCAAATTTACCTTCGTTCAAAAGCAATTTGTTTAGACCTTTCAAAGAAGCCTCAAAAGCAATAATGGTGTGTCCCATAGGAACACCAATGTTACGCAAAACCGTACTGTCAGTTAAATCGCGTTGTAATCTTGAGATTGGCAATTTAGCAGAAAGATGCTCAAAAATAGCATTTGCAATTCCTAAGTTTCCTTCAGAATTTTCAAAATCAATTGGGTTTACTTTATGTGGCATTGCAGACGAACCAATTTCTCCTGCTTTGATTTTTTGTTTAAAATAATCCATCGAAACATACGTCCAGATATCTCTGTCAAGATCGATGATAATATTGTTGATTCTTTTTAAAGCATCAAAAAATGCTGCAAAATGATCGTAATGCTCAATTTGAGTAGTTGGGAAAGAGTGGTGTAAGCCCAATTGGGTTTCTACAAATTTGCTACCAAATTGTTTCCATTCGATTTGTGGATACGCTACGTGATGTGCGTTGTAATTCCCGGTTGCTCCACCAAATTTAGCGGCAAACGGAATATTAAATAACAAACGCATTTGCTCTTCAAGACGCTCTACAAAAACCAAAAGTTCTTTTCCTAAACGAGTAGGAGAAGCCGGTTGTCCGTGCGTACGCGCCAACATTGGAATGTCTTTCCATTCAACGCTTAATTCTTTTAATTTTGAAATTAAAGTAATTAAAGATGGCATATAAACCTGCTCAAAAGCTTCTTTTGTCGAAAGCGGAATGGCAGTATTATTAATATCCTGAGAAGTTAATCCGAAGTGAATGAACTCTTTGTATTGAGATAAGCCTAATTTTTCGAAAGCATCTTTGATAAAGTATTCCACCGCTTTTACGTCGTGGTTGGTTACTTTTTCCGTTTCTTTAATCCAAAGCGCATCTTCGGTAGAGAAGTTTTTATAAATGTTACGTAAACTGTCAAATAGACTTGGATTTACGCCTGAAAGTTGTGGTAAAGGCACTTCGCATAAAGCAATAAAATACTCGATTTCAACCAATACACGGTATTTGATTAAAGCTTCTTCAGAGAAAAAAGGTGCTAATGAAAGGGTTTTGCTTCTATATCTTCCGTCGATTGGCGATATAGCATTCAATTCGTTTAAAGTAGTCATTGTTATGTTGTTTGTTCGAAAGGTGCAAAAATAGTTATAAGTTGTGAGTTGTGAGTTGTGAGTTGTATTTTTTTTTATTTAAATCATTCGCATTAACCAAAATAATATTTGTTAACAAACTACAAATATTATTTTTGATTGAATTCAGATATTGCCCCGATTGTTTTACGAAGCAAAATTTCCGATTTCCCTTTAACTATAAAATCTTTCAATTCCCCCACTTTTTCATAACCCATTTTATAATATAATCTTGCAGCGTTTGTATTGAACGAAGAAACACACATAAAAACATTTGGTGATATTTGAAAGATTCTCTCTTCGAAAAATGCTAGAAGTTCTGAACCAATTCCTCTGTCTCGGTGGCTTGGTTTTATTATTATGGATTGAATATATCCTCTAAAAGTTCCTGTCATTTGTAAAACTGCAAAGCCAACTAATTCTAAATTTTCTGTTACGATATAAACTTCTTTATTTTCGCCACGCATTGCATCTTTGCAACTTTTTAAATCCCTTTTAAGTGTTAGCCAAGGTTCTGATTCACTCATTAGTAATCCGCATTCGTCAATTATATTTTCGTCAGTTGTCAAATCGATTTTCATTTTCTGTAGTTTTTTATTTGACGTAATTGTATTTTAAATTGATTTTAATCGCTCACGTAATTCAGCCACACCTTCAGAAGCAACTTTAGCAATAACTTCCACTTTATTTCGAATATTCGGAATTGTAATGGGTTTTGGATCAATATAAAAAACCGGAGTGATGCTGTACGTGTACGAAATTAAACCCGCCGCTGGATAAACTTGCAACGAAGTACCAATTACGGCAAAATAATCTGCCGTTTCGGTAATGGCGATTGCTTCTTCCAGTGCAGGAACATCTTCGCCAAACCAAACAATATGAGGACGAAGCTGATGCCCGTTTTCGTCTAAATCACCAGTAAATAAATCGTCAGTCCAATCCAGAATATGATTTCTATTTTGAGTGCTTCTTACTTTTAATAATTCTCCATGTAAGTGCAAAACTTTTGTACTTCCGGCGCGTTCGTGCAAATCATCCACATTCTGTGTAATAATATATACATCAAAATCGTGCTCTAATTCGGCTAAAATTTGATGCCCTAAATTAGGTTGAACGTCTTTGAGTTGTGCGCGACGTTTGTTGTAAAAATCGAGAACCAATTCCTGATTTTTTCGCCAACCTTCTGGGGTAGCGACTTCCATCACGTCATGACCTTCCCACAAACCGTCGCTGTCACGAAAAGTTTTGATACCGCTTTCGGCACTAATTCCTGCACCGGTCAGGACCACTAATTTCTTTTTCATTTAATTATTTCAAAGTTAGTTTCATTAGCAAATCAGTTTGTTCATCATCGCCTAATCTAAAAATATGTTTGTCAAATTCCACAAAACCATTCTTTTTATAAAAGTTCAAAGCTCTGTGATTTTCTTCCCAAACTCCTAACCAGATATAATTCAAGTCGGCATCTTGAGCTATTTCCAACGCTTTTTGATATAAAATTTGCCCGACTTTAAGTCCGTGGAATTCTTTCAAAACATAAATACGTTCTATTTCTAAACCGTTTTTATCTTTCAATTCGGTTTGTGCTTCCCCAAAATTTACTTTTAGATAACCTAGAATTTTATCTTCGATATGTGCAAAATAGAATTCAGAATCAGTATTTGATAATTCGGCGGTAAGTTTGTCAATTGCGAATTTTTCATCTAAGTAGTCTTTCATGTTTTCCTCAGAATTGTCACCAGAGAAAGTTTCATAAAACGTTTCTCTTCCTATCTTTTGTAATTGCTGAATTTCTGAAAGTTCGATTTTTTTAATTGAGGGAGTTTTCATGCTTAGAATGTTTTTTTACGAATTTAATCAAAGTTTTTCTGATCACGAAGAGAAAGCATTCTTTTTAGAAGGCATTTGTTTTAAAAAAAAAGAAAAAAAAGTTAGCCACGAATTACACCAATTTTCGCTAATTTTTATCAAATTTGAAATTTAATTACTCGAATCCTACTTGTTTTTTTAGGAATTAGTGTAATTAAAAACTAGTTGTAATTCGTGTTTATTTGTTTAATTGCTTCGCCTGTTCGCTATTGCTCGGGTCGTGGCAAAAATTTTTAAATATGAATGCCCTGATTTTTTTATCGAATAAAAAAGAAATTTAAAAAATGTATTTTTGCGATAAATAAAAACCAAAATGATTGATTTAGATTACCTCGCTTTTCTTGAAAATATATTGACAGATAACCGTAAAGAACGATTTCTAAATGTTCTCGAAACTCGTACCAAACATTTTACAATTGTGGTAGAAGATGTTTTTCAGATGCACAATACCAGTGCTGTGATGCGCAGTTGTGAAGTTTTTGGAATTCAGGAACTGAATGTTATCGAGCAACGTTTTGGAAAGAGAATTGACAAGGAAATTGCGATGGGCGCTCAAAAATGGGTAGATATCCATCAGTTTGAATCGGTTACAAGTTGTATTGATAATCTAAGAAATCAGGGATACCAAATTATTGCAACAACGCCTCATGAAAATGATTGTTTGCTGGAAGATTTTGATATTTCAAAACCAAGTGCCTTATTTTTCGGAACAGAAAGAGACGGACTTTCTCCAGAAATTTTAGAAAAAGCAGATGGTTTTTTGAAGATTCCGATGGTTGGTTTTACCGAGAGTTTGAATATTTCGGTTTCGGCTGCGATTATCATCCAAAATATAACCAACCGATTACGAAATTCTGATATCGACTGGCAATTATCTCCAGAAGAAATTTTAGAGAAACGTCTGGCTTGGGCAAGAAGCTCCATAAAAGATATCAAACGAATCGAAGCCAGATATTACGAAGAGAATCCGAGATAGTATAAAGGCGAGTTATTTTTTAAAGCCACAGATTATAAAGATTAAAAGGATTATTTTATTAAGATTCTGCAGATTAACACAGATTTTTTATATAATTATCTGTGTCAATCTGCTTAAATCTTTTTTAAACCTGCGTGAAAGAAATAAAATTTAGAACCTCAGTAACTTTTTTTACTTTTTCAAAAACAAAATAAACCCAAGCACACTCACAATCAAAATTGTCAATGCTGCCAAAACCATTGATAGGTCACGAATGTTTTTTCCTGCCCAATCCATAAATAAAAATTTATGCAGAAAAGCAAAAGAATAACCTTCCACTTTGTCTGAAGTTTTAATCACAGCTGCCAGTCTTGAAGTCGCTGTTTCTATGAAATAAGTAGTTTTTTCGGGTGTGTCGTATGCCAATTTTACGACTGGCAATCTTTTGTTTACAAAACCATATTCTCTGCTTTCGAAATCGGTTAGGACTTTTGATTCTAATAATTTCGCATTTTCTAAAGATGGTTGTGGCTCATCCGTAGTTTCAACCATTTCGCAGCACGCGGCTTTTGGAGCGCCATCTGTAAAATAATAGGCTAGAAATTGCGCATATTCTAAGTCGATATTGGGTGCAATTTTATTGGTTGTGGCGTTGATGTAAACTACCTCAGATTTCAGGCTTTCTTTTTTATTCCATTTTGAATTAGAATCAACTTTTGCCGTTTTATATTTTTCTTTTTGAACCAATTGACAGCGATAATAGGTCGTATCGTTTAATGTGATAATACTGGCGTTTTGAAAACGGCTCCAGTCTAAATTCAGGCTATTATTGGCTAGCGGAATTTCTTTGGTAGTAAATGTTGGTTCGTAAACCATTTGCGATAAAGTGTACGGTGCCCATTTGGTAGTTGCGTGATACCCACCGCTAAAAGCAAATGTCAAAGTAAAAAGTGAAACCCAGATCCCGATTTGGCGATGGTATTTTCGAAGTCCTTTTTTAGGGGCTAAACTATCTGTTTTTTTGAATTGTTTCCAAAGTAAGCCATAAATTAAGATGCCGCTCAAGGCAGAGAAACCAATGATGGACAACAAGAAAATCATCGTGATGATTCGGATGCTGTTGTTGGTAATGGCATCAATAAAGGACCAGTTATGAAAAGTATCAAAAAACCAGATAAACCATTGTCTGGAAGTTGGATTGTAAGTTGCTAATTTGCTTGAAGAGGTTTCTACGTAAACTTCCATCGCGTCATCACGATCCAAAGTAACTTTGTAAACTGGTAAATAGCGATTTACATATTTGTATTGTGATGTAAATTCGGTTACGATTTCGCTCTTTTTTACGGCGCTTTTCTGATCGTCTAAGAAATAACGGGAAAGCCATTCGGCATATTTTTGATCTCCGTTTTCTAATTTTTTAGCTGTTGAAGTATCAAAATACAATAAATCGCCTTTGGTATTTTTTACCTGATAAAAAGCAGCATCGTTAAAAGATACAATTCGGAAGTTTTTGAATTCTGAAATACCGTTTTTCTGCAAAACTTCCTGAATAGAAAACTGCAGTTGGTTTTTGTCAATTGGTTGGAAATCCAGTTTTTCGTGTGCGATTTCGGGTTTGAAAAAATGCGCCATAAACGGATGCATCAATCCTGATAATGTCCAGAATATAACGGGAACAATCGTAATAAGCCCAATGGTACGGTGCCATTTGTACATGTGCTGTTTGATTTTCTTGACGATTTTAGAGTCTTTCTTTTTAGACTTTTTCTCTTTGATTTCTTTGCTCATTTTTGAGATCTTAAAATTAAGTGCCATTTTTTTAACCATTAAGAGATTAAGAAAAATTAAGTTTTGCCTAATGAAACTTAATATCTTAATGGTTTATTCTTTTTTAGCCCCGATCGAAGTGGCATCCTTTTGTGGTGGGGTTCACCACAAAAGATACAGCGGAGAGCGGGATTAGCTTCTAATAATTATTTTTCGCCACAGATTATAAGGATTAGAATGATTTTTTTTAAATAATTTGTGTTCATCTTTTTAATCTGTGGCTAAAATTTATTTATTTTTTTAATGAAAAATTATATTGTATTCCGAATACAAATGTTCTTGGAGCCGCTGCTGTATAGGTTGGTTGCGCATTGGCTAAGTTGCTTCTCGAAACATTATAGGCGTATAATTTATCGGTTAGGTTCATTACGTTTCCGTAGATTTCGAAGGCTTTCCACTGGTAGCCAACTCTTGCGTTGAATAAGTTATATCCACCATATTTTACGGTATTAATCTGGTCCTGGTAATAACTTCCAACCAATTGCCATTCGATTGAAGTTCTAAGGTTTGGAAGCCAGTTTGGGTAATAACTGATTTCTGAATTTCCAGACCATCTTGGCGCTTGTGGCATTTCTTTTCCGTCTAAATTCTGAACCGGATCCGATGGTTTGTCCGAAAGTTTAAAATCGATGTACGTGTGTTGTGCGTAAGTTCCGCCTAAGCGAAAGTTAAACTGTTTTGAAGGTCGGTAAGTCGTTCCAAACTCAATTCCTTTGTGACGTGTTTCTCCAGCCGAACGGTAATCAGTTGAATTGTCTGGTAATTTGATGCTTAATAATTCGTTTTCGCCTTCCATATAATAGAATGCGTAGTCAAAATTTAATTTATTTTGAAGGAAAGAAAACCATCCGCCCACTTCGTAATTGTTGAAAGTGGCAGGTTTTAGATTGTAATAAAAATCAGCAGGAACTCCAGTTGTACCGCCAGTTCCAGGTTTTGTTCTGAAGATTGATGTAATGCCGGGAGGCGCAAACCCTTGCGAATGATTTTCGTAAAAACCCGCAAAATCAAACGGATTGTAATTGGCACCAGCCTTAAAAGTTACTTTGTCATACACTTTGCTTCCTGTGGATTTGTCCAGCGCATTGTCGTAATCTACTTTCATATTGTCATAACGACCGCCAACGGTAATTACCAATTTTTCGATTGGATTGATACTCAATTGCGCATAACCAGCAGCATTATAAATGTCTGCAGAATAATCAGCCAATTTGGAGTCAGGACGTTCGGCTACGATTTCGTATGAATCTACGGTTTGTTTGCCTGGTTCGCCCGGATTTAAATTGGCTTTTAAGTCAATTACATAAGACCAATAGGTTACAGGAGAGTAATCGTAAAGTGCTCCAGCGACCAATTTTGCGTTTAAAAAATCAAATTTTTGAGTGTGCTGACCAATTGCTCCGTAACTCTTGAAGTTATTCGAATTGACTTCTCCAGTTGCTTTGGTTGGATTTACAGTTGGGCTCCATCTGATTCCGTAAGAAGGATTTTGTCCTAATTTGTTATCACGTAAATATCCTGTAATGTAACTGCTTGCGTTGTCATTCCAGTCATGTTCCAGAGTCAATCGAGTTCTCAAAGCATCTGATTTTCTATAGGTAAAATCGGTTGTGCTTTTGTAGGTTCTGTTGTTAAAAGCGTCTTCGTTGACACTTCCGCTCATATCCGAATAATATTTTCCGTACATCGTATTGCTAATCAGGCGGGTAGAGTGAGAAATGTTGTAATCGATTCTTGCATTCAGATTGTCTTTGTTGTAGTCTGAATAGGTCATCCAGCCGTTTTCCTGCAAACTTGAAATTCCGGCAATATGAAAACCAACTTTTCCGATGGTCGCTCCGCCAGCAGCCTGAATTCTTCTATAACCATAATTATCTGCCTGAACGCCAAATTTAAATTCTGGATCAACAGGTGGTTTTAGCGAAATTAAATTGATCGTTCCACCCACAGCTTCAGGTCCGTAAAGCGAAGAAACGGGTCCTTTTACAACCTCGATACTTTGCAAATTAAACTGATTGATTTCGAGTAAAGCATTGTGATTGAAGATTCCCATTGGGCGAATTGGCAAGCCATCTTCTAAATACAAATAATAAGCATTGGTGGTCATCGGCTGACGAATCGACATCATGTGCTGCTCGTTTCCCAGATTAACCATCAAAACTCCAGGTGTTTTGTTTATGATTTCGTAAACCGCAGTAGCTTTAGCTTCGTTGATGGTTTTGGCAGTCAGTTTACTAATAGCAACAGGTGTTTCTTTGCGTAAAGTTGCCGTACGATTGGCTGTGATAAAAACGTTTTCTAATTCTTGTGTTTTTGTAGAATCCTGCTCGGGTTTGTTTTGTGCCAAAGTAATTTGCCCTATCAGCAATAGGGTAAAGTATATTTTTTTCATTTTAAATTATATAAATTTTAAAAAGTACGTGTTTTTCATTGGCTTTAAGCCAATAAAAAAATCATTTCAAAACGTATTGAAATGCGTGATTAAAAATTATATAAAATAGGATGGAGGGTGAAAAGTAGCAATCGAAACCGAGATTGGCTTTTTAGCTGCAGCAGGAAAAATTCTATCCTGAGATTCAATGATTTCTATAACTTTAAAGTGGGGTGCAGCTATATTCTGGATGTAAACAATCTCTACCTTTTCTTTTAGATTGTTTTCCATCTTTTTTTCGTTATCCGAATATTTTTTTAAGCTTTTTTGAAGATCACATCGACCATTACAACTATTAAAAACCATTTTTCGCTGTACACAAATAGTCTTTGCGATTTCTTCCTGATTTAATTTGAATGCCGTATAAACAAAGAAACTGCCAAAGGTTGGCATTAAAAGCATACAGGAAAGAAATATGATGAGTAACTTTTTCAAAAGTTGTTTCGTTGTTTCAAGCGCAAAAATACATTTTATTCGTTTTAGAAAGAATAAATATTAGTTTTTTTGCAAAAAAAAATCCCCAACTACTTTTGTAATTGGGGATTTGAAATGTATTTGTTTAGAAATTCATTATTTAACCAGAACCCATTCGCCATTAGCGATTAAAGTTTCTGCTTTTTTAAATTTCATTGTTTCGGTTTTACCTGTCGCAACTTCCTGAACGGTTACAGTGTCATTACGGTTGATTTTTGGCATATCTCTTACGATAGTTTCCGTAACCTGACGTTGTTGCGTTTGTCCAGCTTCGCGGTTGATTTCTTCGCTATTAACGATTTCGTCTTTGCTTAATTGTAAATTTTCCTGCTGACGAACTTCTCTTGCTTCATGAATTTCCGGAACGTTTTGAGCGGGCAAATCACCTTTGAACAAGAATGAAATTACTTCTTTGTTTACGTTATCCAACATTCCTCTAAACAAGTTGAAAGCTTCTAATTTGTAGATAAGCAATGGATCTTTTTGTTCGTGAACGGCTAATTGAACAGATTGTTTCAATTCGTCCATTTTGCGTAAATGTTTTTTCCAGGCTTCATCAACAATAGAAAGTGTGATGTTTTTTTCGAAATCAGCAATCAATTGCGCTCCTTGAGAATCGTAAGCAGCTTTCAGATCCGTAACCACATTCAATGTTTTGATTCCGTCTGTAAACGGCACTACAATACGCTCAAAATGATTGTTTGGCTCTTCGTAAACTCCTTTGATAATTGGGAAAGCTTCTCTCGCACTTCTTTCTGTTTTCTCCGTATAGAAAGCTAAAGTTTCTTTGTAAATTTTTCCTGTGATTTCCATATCAGATAATTTCGCGAAATCAGCTTCTGAAATTGGAGAAGTGATGGAGAAATAACGAATCAAATCAAATTCGAAATTTTTGAAATCATTGATTGGTTTTGTCTGGCTTACGATCAACTCGCAGGTATCGTACAACATATTCGCGATATCCAGTTTCAAACGCTCACCAAATAAAGCGTGACGACGACGTTTGTACACTACTTCACGTTGCGAGTTCATAACGTCATCATATTCTAATAAACGTTTACGAACACCAAAGTTATTTTCTTCTACTTTTTTCTGAGCACGCTCGATAGATTTGGTCATCATAGAATGCTGAATCACTTCACCTTCCTGTAATCCCATTCTATCCATTACTTTTGCCACTCTTTCAGAACCAAATAAACGCATTAAGTTATCTTCAAGAGAAACATAGAATTGAGAACTTCCCGGATCTCCCTGACGTCCTGCACGACCACGTAACTGTCTGTCAACACGACGGGAATCATGACGCTCTGTACCCACAATTGCTAAACCTCCTGCAGCTTTTACTTCTGGAGTCAATTTAATATCGGTACCACGACCAGCCATATTGGTTGCAATTGTTACTACTCCGGCTTTACCAGCTTCTTCAACAATTTGTGCTTCTTGTTTGTGCATTTTTGCATTCAAAACGTTGTGAGTTACACCTCTCATCTTCAACATTCTGCTTAATAATTCTGAAATCTCAACAGAAGTTGTTCCAATCAATACTGGTCTTCCTGCTTTTGATAATTCGGTTACATCTTCGATAACGGCGTTGAATTTCTCACGGGTTGTTTTGTAGATATAATCTTCTTTGTCTTGTCTTGCAATTCCACGGTTAGTTGGAATTTCAACCACATCTAATTTATAGATTTGCCATAACTCTCCCGCTTCTGTAACAGCAGTACCGGTCATTCCACCTAGTTTGCTGTACATTCTGAAATAATTCTGCAAAGTAACTGTTGCAAAAGTTTGAGTTGCAGCTTCGATTTTTACATTTTCTTTCGCTTCAATCGCCTGGTGCAATCCGTCAGAATAACGACGGCCGTCCATGATACGACCTGTTTGCTCATCGACAATCATAATTTTGTTGTCCATGATTACATATTCTACATCTTTTTCGAACAAAGCATAAGCTTTCAAAAGTTGAGTTAATGTGTGGATACGCTCGCTTTTTACTCCAAAATCCTGGAATAATCTTTCTTTCGCTTCAGCTTCTGCGTCTTTATCTAATTTTTGTTTTTCGATAGCAGCAATTTCAGTTCCGATATCCGGAAGTACGAAAAAGTCTGAATCGGTATCGCCTGAAAGGTATTGGATCCCATTATCAGTCAATTCTACCTGATTGTTTTTTTCTTCAATTACAAAATACAAAGCTTCATCAACCTTGTGCATTTCGCGATTGTTGTCCTGCATGTATTGATTTTCGGTTTTTTGAAGCAATTGTTTGATTCCTTCTTCACTCAAAAATTTAATTAATGCTTTATTTTTAGGTAAACTTCTGTACGCTCTCAATAATAAGAAACCACCTTCTTTAGTGTTTCCTTCTTTGATTAATTTTTTAGCTTCAGCTAAGAAACCATTCGCTAACTGACGTTGTTGCGAAACTAAGTTTTCGATTTTTGGTTTCAGTTCATTAAACTCATGGCGATCTCCTTGCGGTACCGGTCCTGAAATAATCAATGGTGTTCTGGCATCATCAATCAATACCGAATCGACCTCATCGACAATCGCATAATTGTGTTTTCTCTGAACCAAATCATTTGGCGAGTGCGCCATGTTATCTCTTAGGTAGTCAAAACCAAATTCGTTGTTGGTACCATAAGTAATATCAGCATCGTAGGCTTTTTTTCTTTCTGCCGTACTTGGCTGGTGATTATCGATACAATCAACAGTCAAACCGTGGAATTCGAATAATGGCGCTTTCCAGGTACTATCACGTTTTGCTAAGTAGTCATTCACCGTTACCAAGTGAACACCGTTTCCTGTCAAGGCATTTAAGTAAAGTGGTAAGGTTGCTACCAACGTTTTACCTTCACCCGTTTGCATTTCGGCAACTTTACCTTCGTGCAACACCATTCCACCAATCAACTGTACGTCGTAGTGAATCATGTCCCAGGTGATTTCTTTACCAGCAGCATTCCATTTGTTTGCCCAGGTAGCTTTGTCACCTTCAATAGTAATATACGTTTTTGTAGCAGATAATTCCCTGTCTTTTGGAGTAGCTGTAACTTCGATAAACTCATTGTCTTTAAAACGACGAGCCGTTTCTTTAACCACAGAAAATGCTTCCGGAAGGATTTCCATCAACGTTTTTTCTGAAATTTCATACGCTTCTTTCTCAAGAGCATCAATCGCTTCATAAAGGTCTTCTCTTTTGTCGATGTCCTCGATGTTTTCTACTTCTGCTTTAAGCGAAGCAATTTTAGCATCTTTATCTGCTCTGGCTTCTTTTATTTTTTCTTTAAAAAATGCGGTTCTGGCTCTCAGTTCGTCATGAGACAAACTCATTAAGCTAGTTTCGAAAGTTTTAATTTTGTTTAAGTAAGGTTGTAAAGCTTTGACATCTTTCTGTGATTTATCACCTACAAAGACTTTTATGATACTGTTTATGAAACTCATGATTTGTTATATTTCTATTTTATGTAAATGTGTATTTGAACCAAAAAAAAAGCCTCTGTGATGAGACTTTTTCCTTTGGTTTATTTTTTAATATTCATCCTCATTCCAAAGATAATCTTCGTCTGTTGGATAATCAGGCCAAATTTCTTCCATTGATTCATATATCTCGCCTTCATCTTCGATAGACTGAAGGTTTTCTACTACTTCTAACGGAGCACCAGCTCTAATAGCGTAGTCAATAAGTTCATCTTTGTTAGCAGGCCATGGCGCATCACTTAAATAAGATGCTAATTCTAATGTCCAATACATTTGTTATCTCGTTTAGTTTGTGCAAAAATAAATTTTTTACTGAAAAAAACAAGTAAAAATCGATTTATTTTAATAAAATTTAAGAACGTCCTCTTGAAATTCCAAAAATTAAATTCCAAATTCCAAAAAAGGAACTTGAAAATTGCTACTATTTGGGGATTTCTATATTATTTAAATTCCCAGAATTTTTAATTTTTCCTTGGAATTTGGGGTTTAAGAAATTGGAATTTTAAGAAAATTTTATTTCCTCGGAATCCATTTCACTTCCTCCGCTTTTAAGTCAGAAGACAACTTCCGTGCCAAGACAAAAAGGTAGTCAGAAAGTCGGTTTAAGTACCTAATGGCTATTTCCGGAACGTGCTCATTATGGCTTAAATGTACTGCCAGACGCTCTGCACGACGGCAAACGCAGCGGGCAATATGACAATATGACACAGTTTGATGGCCTCCGGGTAAAACAAAATGCGTCATCTGCGGAAGCGATTCTTCCATTTTGTCAATTTCGTTTTCTAATAATTCAATATCAGTATCAATGATGCCCAGATTTTTCAATCGGAGTTCACCGTTTTTCAAAACCTCTTTTTCTTGTGGAGTTGCCAGAATTGCACCAACGGTAAATAATCTGTCCTGAATTTCGATTAAAATAGTTTTATAATGTAAGTCGATTTCCTGATCGCGAATAAGACCTATATAAGAGTTCAGTTCGTCAACAGTTCCGTAACTGTCAATCCGAATGTGATCTTTAGGAACTCGTGTGCCTCCAAAAAGAGCCGTAGTTCCTTTGTCTCCTGTTTTGGTATATACTTTCATTTTTATTTTAGATTGTAGATTTATGATTTTAGATTGAAAAGCTGGAGTTTTAATTCTTAGATTTTAATTAATTAGTATTCCGTTTTTATCTAGCCTCTTTAGTTCCATTTCTTTACTAAAAAAATAGTCCATTGTAATTTGTTCTTCTAAAAGTTGCCATTCCGGATTTTCTGGTAAATGTTCTAAAATAAAATCTTCCGGGCTTTCTAATAAATAACGGGGACATAGTTTTTTCTTGAATGTTAATTTTCCGTTCATATCCTCATAACACTCTCCCGCACCCCAGGTTACATCTATAAATTCCCATTTGTCATCCATTTTAACAACATTCCAGGTGTGATTTGTTTGTTCTAAAAAACCTCCTTTGTAGCCATTTCCTTTAGCGTAGCCGTTTATTACGTCACATTTTATTTTTGAATGATTGCAGATTTCTTTAAACAAATTCGCATAACCCGAACAGACTGTTTTTTTATTGAGAAAAGTAGTTGCTGCAGAGACATCGCCTGTTGTATTGTTTTGAAATGCCTCAGTGTCGTACTCGATATTTAATGCGATCCAGTAATAGATTAATTGTACGAGTTCTTTTTTGGTTTTGGCTCCTTTTGCTAAATATTTGCTTAAAGTACCAATGTCTTTAGCCTCAGATTCAGGCGTTTTCTCTACATGTTCGATTAGTCTATAGAAAGTCTGATTTTGAGCATGAATAGAAATAGTAAAAAATAAAATAAATAAGTAGGTGATTTTTTTCATTTTTAAAATAAAATATTTTGGGGCAAAATAAACAATCTAAAATCTAAAATCAGAAATCTAAAATTATTTCGTCGTGTCGCTCTCAATCACTCCGTCTCTTAAACGAATTACGCGATGAGCGTAAGCTGCAATATCTTCTTCGTGTGTTACCAGAATTACCGTGTTTCCCTGAGCATGAATATCGCCAAAAAGCTTCATGATTTCTACCGAAGTTTTACTGTCTAAGTTTCCTGTAGGCTCATCGGCTAAAATAATCGAAGGTTTATTAACCAAAGCACGGGCAATAGCCACACGCTGACGTTGTCCTCCTGAAAGCTGATTGGGCTGGTGATCCATTCTGTCGGCAAGATTCACCTGTTTTAAAACTTCTACCGCACGCGTATTTCTTTCGGTTTTAGAATGTCCGGCATATATCATAGGTAACGCTACGTTGTCAAGCGCTGTTGTTCTTGGTAAAAGATTGAATGTTTGAAATACGAATCCAATTTCCTTGTTTCTAATTCCGGCCAATTCATCATCTTTCATTTGGCTGACATCTTTTCCGTTTAAAACATAATGTCCGGAAGTTGGGGTGTCCAAACAACCTAATAAATTCATTAAAGTCGATTTTCCGGAACCGGAAGGTCCCATCAGCGCAACGTATTCGCCTTTGTTGATTTCTAAATCTATTCCTTTTAAGACATATACGATTTCATTTCCCAGAACAAAATTTCGCTTGATGTCAGTTATTTTAATTAATGGATTTGCCATTTCGGTTTACAATTTTGGATTTAAAAGTACAAAACACTTTTCAATAATTGGTAAGTAGCTTAAAATTGATTTTTGTTACAATTGATTCATTGTCATGAAAACTTGCTTTTTGATTTTATGAAACTCTTTTAAAATACTATAATTCGAAAACCAAAAAGAATGTTACATGATTTTAAATTATTATTATATAATTATCATTTTTTAATAATTTTACTGAATTTAATTTATAAAAAAGATTAAATTTTTAATAATTATTTAAAATATATCAAATATTTAACTATATTTGCTCTATAACTTTAAATAATCAAGATTATGAAAAATATTAAAATTGTATCAGGAATTGCATTAATTGTATTGGGTTTTACATCATGTAAAGATGAAAAACAAGAACAGGCTGAAAAGAAAATCGATTCGTACGTTGCGTATGTTGATTCAGTAAAAAATGTTAAAACAGATGATTTGAAAGCGGATTGGGCTGCAGTTGAAGCTGAATACGACAGAAGAGCAGAGGAAGCTCAATTAGCATTGGCGGATATCAAAGATAATTCGGTTGCTACTGAAAAAATCAACACTAGTAAAGTGAAGTATGAGGAGTTTAAAGACGAAATGACAGCTCTTTTTACACCAGCTCCATCTTCGAAACAACAATTGCGTAACGCTTTGTTTGGTGAAGGAAAAATTGGTGAAGACATGAGTTTTTCATGGGTAAATGCACAAAACATACATAGTGTTTACCAACAATTTGTTCATACGGTAGAAAATAACAAAGACAGTTATTCTCGTGAAGACTGGGACGAAATTAAATTAATGTATGAAGCCTTGGATAGTCGTAAAAATACGGTTGAAAAAGAAGGACTTTCATCTGAAGACAATAGAAAAATCTCTGGTTTGAAATTGAAATTTGCTCCAATGTACACTTTGAACAGAATGGGAGCTAAATCTGATGAAAATGCAGATGCTAAAAAATAATATCAATTTTTAAATTGAATTAGTAAAAAAATGACAATCAGCAATGGTTGTCATTTTTTTTATGCCCGAATTATAAAATGTTCTTTAGGCTGTTCGTATCTAAAGAACACAAATCCCCATTGAAAAGTATCAATGGTAACTTTTACTTTGGGATGCTTTTTAATGGTTTCCCAGGCTTCTTCCATATCTGCAGACCAATGTATGTCGTCAAAAATCCAGACTGAATCATTATCAATGGTAGGCAGCAAAAGTTCGAAATAGTCTAAAGTTGCTTTTTTGGAATGATTGCCGTCAAAGTATATTAGATTGAAAGTGGTGAGATGTGAGATGTGAGTTGTGAGTTGTAAATAGTTTGAAAATTCAGTTATTTCACTTTCAATGTTTTTGAAATTGAATTTTTGAAATTGTAATTGACATTGATTGGCTGTTTGGGGACAGCCTTCTAATGTAATTACTTTTGCTTTCGGATTTCCTAAAGCCAGGGCAGAGGTAGCCAGTCCTAAAGAAGTTCCTATTTCTAAAATGTTTTTTGGCTGAAAGTAATGTGTAACCCGAAATAATAATTCGGCTCGTTTTCTGGAAATTCCGGCTGTTTTGGCAACTTTGGCAATTTGCCTTTTATTCGATTTAAATACTTTCGAACCTGCGCCAAAATCGGTTACTTCGATGAAATTTTTATTTTCTAAAAGTGATTTTCGGTATTTTTTTAGAATACTATATTCTGGTTTTGGTTTTCTGTCGTAAAAACATTTTGTCAGCAAATTAAAAACAAAAGGCGAGTGCACAGCATGTTCGTTTTTGGAATGCCAAAGGAATTTTAAGTATGATTGTATTTGAAATAGCATGTTTTGTTTCGCAAAGATTCACAAAGAAATCACGAAGATTCACAGAAATAAAGGTAGAGTGCTATATTATTTCTGTGAATTTTGGTGTGTTTTATTTAATTAACAGCAATCAGTTTTACATCAAAAATAAGTACAGAACCTCCGGGTATTCCTCTGTAATCAAAACTTCCGTATCCTAAATGCGAAGGGATTAATAATTTTCCGCTTCCTCCGGTTTTAAAATAAGGGATGCCTTCTGTCCAGCCTTTTATAACCCCGTTTAATCCGAAAGATACTCCTGCATCAGTGCTTTGATCGAATACTGTTCCGTTTGTGTAATATCCTTTGTAGGCAACGGTTACATTAGAGGTTGCCGTAGGTTGAGTTCCTTCTCCGGGTTCGTCGATTATATAATATAAACCAGTTTCGGTTTTTTCTGCGGTTAAATTGTTTTTAGCAATATAATCGGTGATTTCTTTGTCGTTTTCAGCAGTGTAATCTTTTGCTATTTGTGGTTCAGGATTGTCTGGGTTGCAGGAAATAAAAAGTGTCAGTGCGATAAAAGCTGTTAGTAGGTGTTTCATTGTATTAAAGTTTTAAAAGGCGTAAATATAGTAAAATTCAAAAAGGTTTTGTTTGATGTATAAGGTTATAAATATGTCAGCCGCTGGGGTTTTGCGGAATGGTTATTTTAATTTGCAGATGATTTAATCAGATTTTCAGACCTGAATTTGACTCAAAGTGTAGCTCGTGTGAGGGATAGGAATAAGCTACCGAAGTAGCATGGATAGCCCGACACCATCCCGATAAGAGGGCGAATAACCGCAAAGTGAGATTGCCCTCTTGTCGGGATGGTGGCACACCCTGCTGATGGAAAGTCAATATTAGATACTACTGGTAATTATGATTTTTGTAGTGTTTTTTGTAAAAAAAGCTTTGGATATATGCTACGAAATATATTAAATTGGGAGAATTAAAAACAAATTTTAAATCAAATCTTAAGTAACCTATCAAAATTTATTATGAAAAAACATTTTTTACTATTAGCCGTTTTATTCGTTTCAGCGCTTAGTTTTACTTCTTGCAGCAGTGATAATGATGATGAAGTAGCGGATGAAACAAAAGCTTTTATTAGCTACAAATTTAATAATGTAAGTTATACGTATGATGATCCTGCCGTTGCGACTTCATTGAATATGATGATTGATGGTATGGGGGATGGTAACCGCAGAATTCAGCTTTGGCTGCCTTTAAGTGTGACAACCGGAACTCATGCGATTGTGAATGAACCCTCTAATGAGGATGCTTATGGAGCTTCTTTTTACATAAATGATGCGTCAGAATTTTATCTTCACGGGACATCAGGAACGATCAATATTACAGTTAATAACGATACTAAAATGGAAGGAACTTTTACTTTTAGCGGCACTACTGATGATGTGAATTACACTGTTTCTGAGGGTTCTTTTAGAATTTTGAAAGATTAGTACTGTTTTCTAAAAAGATCTTTTTAGTTTAAAATTAAACATAAAAAATCCCTTAACGTTTGATGTTAAGGGATTTTTCTTTTAAGATTTTCTGAAGGTTATCCTTCTATTTTAGCCGAAAGCTCGAACCAGCGTTCTTCTTTCTGATCTATTTTGTTGATGATATTTTGCAGTTCGTTTGCTTTTTTCTCGATATCGGCATCGGCTACTTTTCCGTCTGAGAATAATTGCTCGATTTTGGTTTTGTCAATTTCAAGGTCTTTAATTTCTCTTTCGAGTTTCTGATATTCTTTTTGCTCGTTGAAAGTCAGATTACCAGTTGGGTTATTTTGTTTCCAATCTTTCTTTTCGGCCTTGTTTTCTTCTTTTTGAGCGACATCGGCACTGTCTTCGTAAGCACGGAAATCAGAGTAGTTTCCTGGGAAATTTTCGATTTCGCCTTTTCCTCTAAAAATGAATAAATGATCGACAATTTTATCCATGAAATAACGGTCGTGCGACACTACCAATAAACATCCAGGATAATCCAAAAGGAAACTTTCCAAAACATTCAAAGTCACGATATCCAAATCGTTTGTGGGCTCATCGAGAATCAGGAAGTTTGGATTCTGAATTAAAACGGTACATAAATACAAGCGTTTTAACTCGCCACCGCTTAATTTTTCGACAAAATCGTATTGTTTTTTGGCATCAAAAAGAAAACGCTCCAACAATTGCGAAGCCGAAATCATTCTGCCTTTTGCAAGCGGAATAAATTCGCCGTATTCTTTGATGATATCGATAACTCGCTGATTAGGTTTCGGGTTGATTCCGGATTGGGTGTAATATCCAATTTTGATGGTGTCACCTTTTACCACGCGTCCACTATCAAGCGGCAGTGTTCCTGTAAGAAGGTTTAGGAAAGTCGATTTTCCGGTTCCGTTTTTACCAATAATTCCGATACGTTCTCCACGCTGAAAATCAAAACTAAAATTATCCAGAATAACGTGATCCTTGAATTTTTTCGAAATTTTGTGAAGCTCGATAATCTTGCTCCCCATGCGTTCCATATTGATTTCAAGTTCTACTTTATTCTCACGGCGGCGGCTTTGCGCTTTTTCTTTAATTACATAAAAATCATCCTGACGCGATTTCGATTTTGTTGTCCTCGCTTTTGGCTGACGGCGCATCCATTCTAATTCTTTTATAAATAAGTTTTTGGCTTTGTCAACACTGGCGTTTTCAGAGGTAATTCTTTCTTCTTTTTTCTCTAAATAATAGGAATAATTTCCTTTGTATTGGTATAATTTTCCGTTGTCTAACTCAATGATTTCGTTACAGACACGCTCCAGAAAGAAACGGTCGTGCGTTACCATAAACAATGTAATGTTTTCTTTGGCAAAATAGCTTTCAAGCCATTCAATCATCTCTAAATCTAAGTGATTGGTTGGCTCATCCAAAATCAATAAATCAGGACGATTGATTAGAATAATAGCAAGAGAAAGACGTTTTTTTTGTCCTCCTGAAAGATTTTTAACTTTCAATTTAAAATCTTCCAGCTTTAATTTGAAAAGGATTTGCTTGTATTGTGTTTCGAAATCCCAGGCATTGTGCTGGTCCATTCCGTCAAAAGCTTTTTGATAGGCTTCTTCGTCGTCCGGATTTTCTAATGCTTTTTCGTAAGCTTCGATTACTTTTAAAGTTTCGTTATCCGAAGCAAAAATGCTTTCTTCGATAGTTAACTCTTCCTGTAGATTATTATCCTGCGAAAGAAACGCCATACGGATTCCTTTTCTCAACACAACTTGTCCTGTGTCAGGCTCATCCAGACCATTGATAATGCTCATAATGGTTGTTTTTCCTGAACCATTTTTGGCAATAAAAGCAATTTTCTGGTCTTTGTTGATTCCGAAGGAGATGTTGTCAAAAAGCGTTCTCTCGCCAAATGATTTCGATATATTTTCTACAGATAAGTAATTCATAGTCTTAAGTAGCTTGAAAAAAAGCTTTTAGGTATTATTAAAATTAAGAGGTCACTATTAGGTCTCTAATTTTAATTAGGAATAAATTTTGACTTTGCAAAGATAGTTTTTTGAAGGAAAGAAAAAAAAACCTTTTGGTTATCTTTTTTGAGGCTAATTTCAACGGTAACGCAAGTGAGAATTATATTTTTTAATCATTTTGTTTAGTTGCATTAAACACTTTGCTTTTCATTGATTAAAGTTTTTTTAAATAAATTAAAATCACTAATTTTTATTAGTATTTTTTGAGTTTTATAAAAAGCGTATGTGGTATTTTTAATAGATGTGCTCAGACACATTTTGTTTTTTATTCTTTTTCATCAATTTTACTATACGAAAATAACTACAAAATTTAAAAAATATTATTATTTTTGTGTTCGAACACATATTTTTTGATTTTTATATTGTCATTCAAATTACATTATTTACATTCGAATGAAATAAGCTGTTTTATAGTTTGTATTTACGTTAAAAATGAAATTTAAAATCAACTATTTAAGACTATTTTTTAGGATGTAATAATTTGGTTTTAAAGCGAAAGGAGTAAATGAAGCTTGTTTTCTTTCTTAGAAATATTGCAATATTTAACTATAGTTTTCTTTTAATTGTTAATCTTTAAAATATCAAATTATGAAAATCAAGAAAATTACATTTATTTTTTTATTGTGTTTTATACAGGGTTTCGCCCAGACGTACGTCTCCACAACCGGAAATGACGTTACCGGTACAGGTACATCGGCCTTACCATTTAAAACCATTGTTAAGGGAGTTCAGGTTGCACCTTCTGGCGGGACAGTTATCGTACTCTCCGGAACTTATCCGGTTACAGGGCCTATTTATGTTGGAAAACCACTAACGATTCAGAAAAGCGGTTCAGGCGCTGTAGTTGTCAATGCTTCTGGCTGGACGAGTACAGATCCGTATGTTTTAGGGATTGTAAATACCAGTAATGTTACTATTGATGGTTTGACGATTTCTAATAAAATTGCAAATGGCAGTAAAGGAATTTGGGTTTTGGCTAATTCCGGAGCTACGGCTAACCTGAATAACATTACCATAAAAAATTGTATTGTTAAAAACATCGGCTGGATCAGTAATAATCTTTCTTCGATTCCGGCGAATAGCGGTATTGTAGCCAATGCTATTAAAGTCGATGGAGGAAACGGAACTTATGCAATTACCAATGTGAAACTGGAAAATAATGAAGTAGCCAATTGTGCTACAGGCTGGGGTGAAGCTGTAACAATAACCGGTAACGTAAATGGTTTTACGGTTTCGGGAAATACGGTATATGATATTGCCAATATCGGGATTGTTGCTGCAGGAAATTATACTTCGACTGGAGCAACGAGTAATAATCAGGCCAGAAATGGTACTATTGTTTCGAATGAGGTTTTTAATTGTATGAGCGCAGTAGCCAATAGTGCCGGAATTTATATAGACGGTGCTTTAAATTGTACCGTACAAAGAAATGAAGTGTACAGATGCGGTGTTGGACTGGCAGTTGGTGCCGAACAAAATACAGCTACTGGAAACGGTGGCCCATCTACAGGACATATTGTGAATAATAATTCGGTGTATAATAATGTGGTGACCGGAGCTATTTTTGGAGGTGTTATCGGGAGCGGTTATACGACCAGTGTGGGCAATACAAAAATATTTAATAATACTTTTTATAAAAACAGAACTGGAGCAGTTATCAATGGCGTGACCACCATTGCGGGTGTTGCAGTAGGAACTATTGCTGATATTTACGGAGGCGAAGTTCACCTTCAGAATAGTTCCGGCATTACTTTCAAAAACAATATATTGTATGCGACAAACAATAAAAAAGCGCTTTTAGCTTCGTATGGCTATACTGTTTCCAGTTTTGTTTCTAATTATAATCTTTTTTACAGAGAAGGCACAACCGATTTTATCATCGATTTAACCGGAGTAAGCTTTAACGGAAGTTCTACAACCGGTTCTTATAATCCGGCTCAGTTTGCTACATTGACAGGACAGGATGTAAATTCGGTAGTTGGATTACCTGGTTTTACAAATGCTTCTACTTTTAATTTCACATTAGTTTCAGGTGCTTTTGCCAGGGATAAAGGAGATCCTACTTACAATACAACGTATTCTGGAACATTGGATTTTGATGATGATACGCGCAGAAGAAACGGCCGCATCGATATAGGGTGTTCTGAATTGCAGACTGGATCATCTGGTAAAACAGCTGTTGCTACTAAAAAAACAGAAGAAATGGCACCAGTATTTTCTATATTTCCTAATCCGGCATCCGAAGAAATCAATGTTAGTTTTGCCAGCAGTATAAAATCGGCTAGTTTTACAGTATTGGATTTAAACGGAAGAACACTTTTAAATGGAGATTATAAAGATGTGAATAACATTAGAATTGTCGTTTCAGATTTAAATGTAAAATCGCAATTGGTGATTCTTCAGATTAACGCTGATGGTGAGACGACTCAGCATAAAATATATTTAAAATAATGAATTGAAGGAACAAAAGGGAAACCTCTCTTTTGTTCCTTATTTTTAGTTTATAATTTCCTTATCTTTTTTGAATGAAAAACTATAATGTTAATTTTATCAAAGAAAACACTTTGAAAATAAATGGTTTAGGTAATAACCCACTTTGGGATACGGCTGAAATACTAACCGATTTTGTTTCGCCTTGGGATGCTGTTGAACCTGGAAAAATAGAATTACGTGCTTTATGGGATGTAGAGAATATCTATTTTTACTATAAAGTATATGATACCAATGTTCATATTGTCAGTAAAGATGATTCTGTTGATAGCATAGGGGAGTCTGACAGAGTAGAAATTTTTTTCAGAACCGATACGGCACTCAATCCTTATTATTGTTTAGAAATAGATCCCACGTCCAGAATTATGGATTTTATAGCCTATCCGCAAAAGCAATTTGATTTTGACTGGAATTGGCCTAAGAATGATTTGATGGTAAAATCTAAGATTGAGAAAGATTTTTTTGTGGTTGAAATTGCAATCAGTATTCAGTCGTTGAAAAACTTTAATTTAATTAAAAATAATACTATTGAAGCCGGATTTTACAGAGCCAAATATACCATTCAGGAAAATAAACTCTTTAAACCCACCTGGATTTCATGGGTGAATCCTACTACTGAGACACCCAATTTTCATATTGCAAGCTCTTTTGGAACGCTAACATTACTTCTTTAATTACGAAAAGTAATCTTTTGCGTTTTCGGTATTCACAATATCAATTGGCAGCAATTTTTCTGCTACTATTTCTTTTTCAAAAATAAAATGTTCAATCAGACTGGTTGTTCCTAAATAAGCCTGTCTTTTTGGATTTTGATGAATCAAAAAGTCAATGGTTTTATTGTTCAGGTATTCAAGATTGTTTTCTAGTAAGTCATAGCCAACAAGTGCAATTTTCTTTTCCGGATTTTTGGATATAATTTTGGCCACCTGATACGCTTTTGAAGTAGTTACAAAAAGACCTTCGATAGCAGGATTCGATTCTAAGAATTCTTTCAGCGTACTCTTGAATTGCGGATGTTTCACTTTGAAAGTTTTGATTTCAAATTTTCCGTTTTCCAGCGTATCAAAATAATCTCTAAAACCCTTCTCTTTTTCCTGCATGTGAATGGCATTTTCGTAATCTTCATCAATATGAACGATTGCAATGGTGCCTTTTTTGAGCAGTAAATCCAAAAGTCTTGCTGCAATTCTGCCGCTTTGAAATAAATCCTGCCCAACAAAACTTTTTATCGCATTCGATTGGAGCTGATTATTAAAAATACTCGAAATAATACCTTTTGAGTTGTAGATTTCTATGGCATTAATGGCTTCTTTATGAAATAAAGGAACTAATAACACGGCATCAGGGGAAGCAGCTAATACTTTTTTGTTTGTTTCTACAAAAGAGGAAGTGCTTGTTGGGTCAAAAAGGAAAATTTCTACTTTAACATTAAAGGATTTAAATTCTTTTTTAGCCTCGTTTATACCATCAATACAAGGCTGCCAATAAGGATCGTTTGCCGAATCAGGAATAAGGACACAGATAGAATAAATTTGTGTTTTCTTTAAGCTTCGTGCCATCAGATTGGGCTGATAATCAATACTGGCCAAAACTTCATTTACTCTTTTTAGAGCATCTTCAGACACTTTTCCTCTTTTATGCAAAACACGATCAACTGTTCCTTTTGAAACGCCTGCGAGTTCTGCAATATCCTTAATTGTATAAATTTTTTCCATATAAAAACAAATATATATAAAAATCAAATATCAGAAAATATTAAATTACATGTGTTCGAAAACATTTTTATTGTGTTCGAGCACATTTTAACATAAATTCCTTTTTTTATAAATTATTAATATATATTTTAGCCGAATATTAATTACATAGTTCATGATATTAACATAAAATATGTCATATTGATAGTTATTTTCAATTTATTAAATAAGTTTTCAAAAATCAACTTTTGCAAATTCAGCTTACTATTAATTTATTGAAAATAATACGTAAAGATTACAAAAACATTAAATACAATAACCAATTAATAATACTATTTAAATGAGCAAAAGTAAACCTACTCTCGTGATTTTGGCGGCAGGTATTGGAAGTCGATATGGAGGATTAAAGCAGTTAGATACCTTTACTCCTGAAGGAGATACAATAATGGATTTTTCGATATATGATGCGTTGCAGGCGGGTTTTGGAAAATTCGTTTTTATTATAAGTAAAAATATTGAAGAGGAATGCAAAGAGATTTTTAATAAAAAATTAGAAGGAAAAGCCGAAGTAGGATACGTTTTTCAGGAACTGGATAAGGTACCGCCACAATATCAGAACCCGGAAAGAAAAAAACCATGGGGAACAGGACACGCTTTATTAATGGCGAAAGATGAAGTAACCGAAAATTTTGCTATCATCAATGCAGATGATTTTTATGGCAAAGAAGCTTTCGAAATTATGGCTAAAGCTTTAACCGAAATGGATAAGGAGTCCTATAATTTTAATATGATGGCGTATCTGCTTAAAAATACGGTTTCGGATCATGGTTTTGTTTCAAGAGGTGAATGTCAGGTAGATGAAAATAATTTTCTGACCGATGTAACGGAACGTACCCATATCGAAAAAATAAACGGTGAACTGAAACGCAAGGATGATAACGGCGAATTTATTCCGATTGATGAAAATACAATTGTTTCGATGAATTTTTGGGGCTTTACGCCAAAGTGTTTTGAATTTGGAGGAGCTCTTTTTGAGGAATTCCTAAAAGAAAATGAACACGACCTGAAAGCGGAATTTTTCATCACATCTGTTGTAAATGAAATATTGAAATCAGATAATGCATCTGTCGAAGTGCTTCAGTCAAATGCGAAATGGTTTGGAGTTACCTATAAAGAGGATAAGGAAATTGTAAAAAAAGAAATCGAAAAGTTAAGAGCCCAAAAAGTTTATCCAACAAATCTCTGGTAATATGGCAGCTGAACAATTAAAATTTATATTCGAACAGTTTGACCACATCGAGGTTTTTAAAACTTTTGAGGAACTGTCATCAGGTCATATCAATGACACATACTTAGTGACAGCTGAAAGTGGCAAACAATTTATTTTGCAACGAATTAATGAAGGCGTTTTTAAAGATGTCCCGGGACTTATTGCAAATAAAGTAAGCGTAAGCAAACATTTGCTTAAGAAATTAAAACATTTATCCGAAGACGATATCAAGCGTCGTGTATTGACTTTTATTGGTACCAAAAAAGGCGTTTTTTATTATAAGGATACTGACGGAAATTTCTGGAATGTAATGGTTTATATTGAAGGAAGCATCACTTTTGAAACCGTAAACAATGAAGAAATTGCTTATGAAGGCGGAAAACTGTTTGGAGAATTTCTAAATCTGACCAGTGATTTTGATGCCCGAAAACTGACAGAAGTAATTCCGGATTTTCACAATATGGCTTTTCGTTATTTCCAGTTTGACTGTGCTCTAAAAGAAGCATCGGAACAAAGAATTCAACAAGCCAGAAATTTGATACAGCTGGTTCAGGACTTAAAAGAGGAAATGCATGTACTGCAAAATCTAAAGGATACCGGAAAAATAAAACTCAGAGTGACGCACAATGATACCAAAATCTCAAATGCTCTTTTTGATACCAACCAAAAAGGACTTTGTGTAATTGATACAGATACGGTTATGCCGGGAATTATTCATTATGATTTTGGTGATGCGATACGAACTATTTGCAATACAGCGGCAGAAGACGAGAAAAATCTGGAGCAGGTAAAATTCAATTTGCAGTTTTATAAAGCGTATGTAAAAGGCTTTTTAGAAAAAACTAATAAATCGCTTTCGATACTTGAAATAAAATACCTTCCGCTGGGCGCAAAAACAATGGTTTTTATAATGGCTTTGCGATTTTTGACCGATTTTTTAAATAATGATGTCTATTATAAAACAGAATATCCGGAACACAATCTGGATCGTTCTAAAAATCAATTTAAATTGATTGAAAGTCTCTCGGAACAATTTAATGAAATGGAAGAATACAATCTGAACTTTATTGGATCATTAAAATAAATACAATGAGTAAATATGTAATTACGGGCGGAGCTGGTTTTATAGGAAGTCACATCGCCGAATATTTATCGAAAGAAGGACATCTGGTTACGGTACTGGATAGTCTAAGAACGGGATTCGAAGAAAATCTGACTGGATTGAATGTTGATTTTGTACACGGAGATATTCGTGATGAAAATTTGGTCAACGAAGTCATAAGTGGCGCAGAGGCTATTTTTCATCTGGCTGCTTTGGTGAGTGTACCAGAATCGTTATTGAAAATCAGAGAATGCATCGAAATCAATACGATCGGAACCATCAATATTTTAGAAGCGGCAAAAAATAATGCAGGCTGCAAGGTTGTACTTTCTACTTCGGCGGCTAATTACGGTAATAATCCGGTGTTGCCAAAGGTAGAAACCATGTCCCCGGAACCTATGACGCCTTATGCGGTTACCAAACTCGATGGAGAATATTATTTAAAAATGTATCTGGATCAATATGATGTTCCAACTGCCTCTTTACGTTATTTTAATGTTTTTGGTCCACGCCAAAATCCGGAATCAGCGTATGCGGCGGCAGTGCCTATTTTTATCAGCAAGGCACTTCAGAACGAGCCGATAACCATTTATGGAGACGGATCGCAAACCAGAGATTTTATTTATGTAAAAGATGTAGTGAGAGCGAATATCCTGGCTTCTCAGGCAGGAAACGAAACGTACAATGTTGCTTTAGGTCACAGTACTTCCGTTTTGGAATTGGCCGAAAAAATCATAAAAATCACCAATTCAAAATCGCAGATAAAATTTTTAGACGAGCGGCCGGGTGATATTAAACATTCCAGGGCAAATCCTGAAAAATTTAATCAGTTGGGTTTTCAGCCCCAGTATTCAATAGATCAGGCTCTGGAGGAAACCATTCTTTTCTATCATCAGCAATTAGTCAGTAAATAATTTTCAGAATATTAATCTTAATCAATTCCAGAATATGTCACAAATCGATATTACTTTAAAAAAGGAGCAGAGCAGTACTTTGATTCCAATGATTATTTTAACTTCATTATTTTTTATTTTTGGATTCGTAACCTGGCTCAACGGGCCGCTGATTCCATTTTTTAAATTAGCTTGTGAACTTACCGAATCACAATCGTATTTCGTGACTTTTGCTTTTTACATTGCTTATTTTGTAATGGCAATTCCGTCTTCTTTTTTAATAGAAAAAGTAGGGTACAAAAACGGAATTTCGTTAGGGTTATTGGTGATAGCTGTTGGAGCATTACTGTTTTATCCAGCTGCCGAAGCCCGCACTTTTGGTCTTTTTTTAATTGCTTTGTTTGTCATGGGAACTGGTTTGGCGGTTTTGCAAACGGCTGCAAATCCGTATGTTGTGGTAATTGGTCCACGCGAAAGTGCCGCTGCCCGAATTAGTGTATTGGGGATAGCCAATAAACTGGCCGGTTTTCTGGCGCCGTTATTATTGACTTCTTTGGTATTATCAAACATTGGCGATTATTCTTCAGACAAAATTGCGGTGATGACTTTGGGGCAGAAAGAAACTGCTTTGGATTTACTGGCTTTGCAATTGCAGACACCTTATATGTACATGGCTGCAATTATGCTGGTTTTGGCCATTATGGTAAAATTTTCCCCGCTTCCGGAAATCAATTTAGATGATGAAGGACAAGTGACACATCTAAGTATTTTCAAACAAATCAAAGCGGCATTCAAACATCCACAATTGGTTTTTGGGGTTATTACTTTGATGGTTTATATTGCTGCTGAGGTTCTTGCCGGAGATTCTATTGGAGGTTTTGGGAAACAATTAGGGGTGTACGGAGCCAGCGGTTCTTTTTATCTTAAACTGACTTCGTTTACCATGACGGCAATGGTTGTGGGCTATATTTTAGGAATTACACTTATTCCAAAATATGTTTCTCAGGTTTTAGCTTTAAAAGTATCCGGTTTTTTAGGCGCAATTTTGGTAGTATTAATTGTTTTGCTTTCGCCAAAAATTATGCTGCAGCTGCCTGGACTTCCAGAATTGCCTTTGATTATTATTTTGGTAGCCTTACTCGGATTGGCTAATGCACTTTGCTGGCCGGCGATTTGGCCTATGGCTCTTCAGGATTTAGGAGGTTATACCAAAATTGGGGGTGCAATATTAATTATGGGAATTATTGGCGGTGCCGTTTTTCCGTTATTGTATGGTTTGTTGGCGGATACTATCAACACTGCAAATGAAGCTGCCGGAACTTTAGAAACAGCAAAAAGCGGCAATCAATGGGCGTATTTAATACTATTGCCGGCTTATTTTATGATTATCTTTTTTGCTTATAAAGGTCATAAATACAGAAGCTGGAGTAAAGCCTGAACATAAAAAGGTTCTTTTCAGAACTAATTTTTAAGATTAACAGATTCAATAAAATTTTAAAGCACTCAAATACAATTTGATGGAGCTAATACACAACTTATGCCTTTTTTAATCAGATAGGCAGGATTATAAATAAAGAAAAAAATATAAAAAATACAGTCACAATGTTAAAAAGTAAAATCGACAAAGCAACAGGATTCGAGAAGCGATTCGAGAACATCAATACGGTTGTTTTTGAAAATTCGGGCGAAGCATCAAAAGCAGTTGCGAAGGAAATTGCCGCTTTAATTCAATTAAAACAAAAAGAAAACAAGCCTTGTATTTTAGGACTTGCTACGGGTTCATCACCAAAAGGTTTGTATGCAGAATTGGTGCGTTTGCACAAAGAAGAAGGTTTGAGTTTTAAGAACGTCATTAGTTTTAATCTGGATGAATATTATC
>NZ_WSTB01000014.1 GCF_009789235.1 Flavobacterium hydrocarbonoxydans
AATTTGACATCACGGACGTCAAATTTGACATCACGGACGTCAAGTTTGACGTGGCGGACGCCAAATTTGACATCACGGACGTCAAATTTGACATGGTGGACGCCAAATTTGACGTGACGGACGCCAAATTTGACGTGACGGACGCCAAATTTGACGTGACGGACGCCAAATTTGACATGGCGGACGTCAAATTTGGGGTGATTCAAGAATATTGGAACGTGTACAAAGTCATGAGGCTTCGCAAAACTGGAGTGAATTATGCCGAATTTCACGTCACGGACGTGAAATTTCACATCGCCGACGTGAAATTTCACGTTCCGGACGTAAACGTTTACGTTCTTGGTGTGAAATTTCACATCACGGACGTGAAGTTTCACATCGCCGACGTGAAATTTTACGTTCCGGACGTAAACGTTTACGTTATTGATGTGAAATTTCACATCACGGACGTGAAGTTTCACATCGCTGACGTGAAATTTCACGTTCCGGACGTGAAACTTCACGTTTTTCTGAGATGGGACAAGATTTTGTGTAAACTCGAAATGGGTGTTAAGTTCTTAGCTATAATCCAATACAAAAAAGTCCTAGCGGGGTGGCATTCAGCATACGTTAAATCATGAGTAGAGATTCCTACGGAATGACAAGATTGTGGTGACTTTTTGGGTTCGCAATAGAAACTCAAGCGGGGTGACATTCTGCATGCGTCAAATCATCGATAGAGATTTACTTCGTAGAACCACTTCGTTAGGTTTCCTACGGAATGACAAGATTGTGGTGACTTTTGGGTTCGCAATAGAAACTCCGGCGGGGTGACATTCTGCATGCGTTAAATCATGGATAGAGAGATTTACTTCGTAGAACCATTTCGATAGGTTTCCTACGGAATGATAAGATTGTGGCGACTTTTGGGTTCGCAATAAAAACTCCAGCGGGGTGACATTCAGCATACGTGAAATCATGGATAGAGATTCCTACGGAATGACAAGATTGTGGTGACTTTGCGTTGACTTTTTGTTTTTTTTGCCTTTCGTTAGGTTTTCTACGGAATGACAAACTGTGTGTTTAAAAAATCACAGAAGCTTCGCAATCTTGTCATTCCGTAGGAATCCCAGCGGGGTGATATTCAGCATTATGTTAAATCATCGATAGAGATTCCTCCGGAATGACAAGATTGAGGACCTCCGTAACCACCAAGTGTAGCTCGGGTGAGGGATAGAGCTAAGCTACCGAAGTAGCAGCGAAAGCCCGACAGCATCCCGGTAAGAGGGCGTATAAGCGCATGCTGGATTTGCCCTCTTATCGGGATGCTGGCACCCCCTGATGAATGATAAAAACGATGTTTTCAGGAAGGGCTTGTGGGGGTACCAAAAAGGATAGAGGACCAAATTTTGTCTAATCTCAAAATGGATGTTAAGGTCTTAGCTATAATTAAATACAAAAAAATCCCCGCGGGGTGATATTCGATAGCACTACTTTTCGGATTACAAAAATTAGTGGCTTCGTGGCTTCGTGACAAAAAATCTTCCATACCAATTTCTAAATCCTTAATTTCGCTTTTCTAATAAGAAAGAGAAAATGAAGGTCTGTATTGCCGAAAAACCAAGTGTCGCACGAGAAATTGCATCTGTTTTAGGTGCTAATACCAAGCACGATGGCTATTACGAAGGCAATGGGTATGCGGTAACTTATACTTTTGGGCATTTATGTACCTTAAAAGAACCTAACGATTATAAACCGCACTGGAAAAGCTGGGACCTGAATAATCTGCCCATGCTTCCGGAAAAATTTGAAACCAAAGTGGTGGAAAATTCGGGTATCCAAAAGCAATTTAAAATTGTAAAAAGCTTATTCGACAAAGCCACAGTCGTGATCAACTGCGGGGATGCCGGACAAGAAGGAGAACTGATTCAGCGTTGGGTGATGAACGAAGCCCATTACAAAGGCGAAGTGCAGCGTTTGTGGATTTCGTCGCTAACCACTGAAGCTATAAAAGAAGGTTTTGACAACTTAAAACCATCTGCCAACTACGATAATTTATTCTACGCAGGATTTTCAAGAGCCATTGGCGACTGGTTATTGGGTATGAATGCCACGCGTTTGTACACTGTAAAACATGGCGGTTACAAGCAGGTTTTGTCTATCGGGCGCGTGCAAACGCCAACACTGGCCATGGTGGTGGATCGTTTTAAAGAAATTGAAAACTTTAAACCTCAACCCTACTGGGAATTGCAGACTTTGTACAGAGAAACACTTTTTAGTTATGAAGAAGGCCGTTTTCTGAATAAAGAAGATGGTGAACTTCTGGCCCATAAAGTAAAAGAAAGTGAGTTCGAAATTGTTTCGGTTGAAAAAAAGAACGGAAACGAGTTTGCGCCAAAACTGTTTGATTTGACAGGTTTGCAGGTGTATTGCAATACCAAATTTGGATTTTCGGCAGATGAAACGCTTAAAATTGTTCAGACTTTATACGAACAAAAGGTAGTTACCTATCCGAGAGTGGATACGACTTTTTTACCCAACGATATTTATCCGAAAGTTCCCGGGATTCTGGAGAAACTAACTCAATATTCTGAGTTGACGCAGCCTCTTTTAGGGAAAAAAATTAAAAAATCGCCTAAGGTTTTCAACGATAAAAAAGTAACCGATCACCACGCGATTATTCCAACCGGAATTGAAAGTAATCTGCAATACAATCAGCAGCAGGTGTATGATATTATTGTAAAGCGTTTTATTGCTGTTTTTTATGATGATTGTCTGGTGGCCAATACAACAGTAATCGGAAAAGCAGCCGATGTGCTATTTAAAACCACTGGAAAAGAGATTCTGAAAAAAGGTTTTCGGGTAGTTTTTGAAGACCCAAATGCCAAAGAAAAAGAAGCGGATATATTGCCGAGTTTTGTCGTGGGCGAAAAAGGACCGCACGAACCTTCGTTTTTAGAAAAAGAAACCAAACCACCGAATCAGTTTACAGAGGCAACCTTATTACGTGCCATGGAAACCGCTGGAAAACAGGTTGACGATGAAGATTTGCGCGAACTGATGAAAGAAAACGGGATTGGCCGACCTTCTACACGGGCGAATATTATTGAAACCTTGTTTAAGCGTCAGTATATTGTTCGAAATAAAAAGCAGGTTTTGCCTACCCCAACCGGGATTCAGTTGATTGATACGATTCAGAATGAATTGATAAAATCGGCAGAATTGACGGGTTCCTGGGAGAAGCAGCTGAAGGATATCGAAAAAGGAACTTTTACCGCTGGTGCTTTCATTAAAAACATGAAACGTATGGTTGAAGCTTTGGTTACGGAAGTTCGAAGCGAAACCCGACATGCCAATATTTCGCATGCACAAAGTGTTCAGAAAGAAGTGGCTAAAGTCGAGCAAAAGAAAGTTGCCGGAATTCTGGCAGAAGCCTGTCCGAAATGTAAAAAAGGAAATCTGATAAAAGGAAAATCGGCTTACGGCTGCAGCGAATATAAGTCGGGTTGTAATTTTCTGCTGCCTTATACTTTTGCAGAGAAAAAAATATCCGAAAATCAATATTTAAGATTGGTTCAAAAAGGTTCAACGGTAAACATAAAGGGTTTTAAAACGGAGGAAGGAACTGTGGAAGGTTTGCTTCGTTTTGAAGAAGGTTACAAATTAAAATTAGAAACAAAAAAAACAGCTCCAAAGGCAAAATCTGAAGCAGCTTCGGATGCTTTAACATGCCCGAAATGCAAAAAAGGAACTGTTCTAAAAGGCAAAACAGCTTATGGTTGTGGCGATTATAAATTGGGTTGTGATTTTAAAGTAACTTTTGATGAAGTGAGAGCCAAACTAGCTGATCAAAAACCTACTAAGGAATTGGTTTATGCTATTTTGGAGGAGAGCGTTTAGTTTTTTTTGCGAATAATTTGTTTCACGCAGATTTCGCAGATTTAAGCAGATTAAATTTTGATTTACAAAAAAAATCTGCGCACATCTGCTTAAATCTTTTTTAAATCTGCGTGAAACAAAAATCATATTAATCCTCTTATCCCGATAGCTATCGGGAGTGGTAAACAATTTTTTCCTAACTTAGCTATTCAATCTAACTTCTAAAACTCAAAAATGATGTTTCAAAAAACTACTTTTATATTACTTTTACTAGCAATCGTTTCTTGCAAAAAAGCCGAAAACACCGAAAAAGACAAAATAAAAGCCGCTGATTGGCTAATTGGAAACTGGGAAAATAAAAATCCTGATGGGGTGCTTACCGAAAATTGGGAGAAAGTAAACGACAGTACTTTTAGTGCAACTTCCTATTTTATTAAAGCAGAAGACACCATTCACCAGGAAACTATCTCGCTTGCGCAAAAAGGAGAAGAACTAACGTATATCGCTACTGTAAAAGGACAAAATAATGATAAGGCGGTTTCATTTCCAGCAACACTTTCAACCGATAAACAATTGGTTTTTGAAAACCCAAAACACGATTATCCACAGAAAATTACTTATACCAAAGGAGCTAATAATACTTTGACTGCAGAGATTACAGGGAAGTTAGATGGAAAACTGACTACGGAGAGGTTTATTATGACGAAGAAGTAGAAATCTCGCGAAGTCGCAGAGGCGCAAAGTTTTTTTTAAATATATTATTTTGTTTTTGTTTTTGTTTTTCGCCAAGTTGCGAGAAACAAAAATAAAAGCTGTAAAAACTTAGAACCTAAGTAGCTTAGAATCTTAGTGACTTAAAAAAACTACTCGTTCTCCCCTATTTTATTGACCATCAGAATCATCAATCCGCCCAGGAATGCCATTACCAGAAATGCCCATTTCATGCTTAAATATTCAGAGATGAAACCCACCATGGGCGGAACAAGCAAAAATCCTAAATAACCGATAGTTGAAATCGAAGTCAAAGCCGAGCCACTGCTTAATTTTGAAGATCTTCCGGCAATGCTAAAGACTAACGGAACTACACAGGAAACCCCTACTCCAATGAGTACATAACCAAAAATTGTTGGGTAAACAAAAGGAAACAAAAAGCAAATTAAAAATCCGAAAGTGATTAACAACGCACTGTAAAACAGGATATTCTTGATTCCGAATTTCATTACCGCATAATCTCCTAAAAAACGTCCTAATGTAACCGCTGTCATAAAAAACACAAAAGCTGCGGTAGTCAGTTTTGGTGACGCGTGCAATATATTCTGGAAATAGATTCCGCTCCAGTCGTACATCGTGTTTTCGCAAGCCATAGACACAAAACAAATCAGGGCAAACTTAATCAGGTTTTTATCGGGTAAGGAAAAGAACTTCTTTTTCTCTTCCGGCAAAGGTTCTGTATGAATGGAAAGCGGGTAAAAACAAGCCGTAACAGCTAGCATTGCCATACTTATTCCGAGTAAATGATACGATGGTGCAATATGCTGTGTAACCATCACGTACCCCAAACCTGCTCCGGCAAAACCAGCCAGACTCCAAACAGCGTGAAAACGCGTCATAATCGATTTTGGATAGAGTTTCTGTACTTCCAGCGCCTGCGCATTAATGGATAAATTGAAGATATTTCGTGAAGCTCCAAACATCAAAAGTATGATAATCAACTGCCAGACATAACTTGAAAAGCCGGGGAAAGCCAGCATGATATTAAACATTACAGCTCCTAAAAGCATGATATAGCGACTGCTGTATTTGTTTAATAATTTTCCTGTAAAGGGCATGGTAAACATCAAACCAATCGGGAAGGCAAATAAAACGGCTCCAAACTGGGCTTCGCTTAAATGCAATTGTGTCTTGATATCCGGAATTCGGGACGCCCATGATGAATAGCCAAATCCTGAAATAAAGAAAAATACTGTATTGGCTATCCGATATCCTTTTGGTGAATGCTGTATTTTTTTTATGTAGGAAAGAATCATGGAATGGCTTTGAATTTATTTTGATGCAAAATTAAGGTTTTGATCCTGTTTCTTAGTCATTCAACAAACTTAAAATTACTAATTCAGAAATTATTTGTCTAAAACACACTTATAAGCTAGCTAGAACTCCTTTTTTTATAAATTTTAAAAAAAAATCAATCTCTGATTAAACCTTATTATTAATATTTAATCTAAATAAGAGTGCTCAAACAAATATTATGTTTTACATTTGTATTTATTTTTATCAATTCTAAATAATTATATTTTTATAATCTTTAGAAAACCAACCAAAAATCCATTAACAAAGAACCTTTTTATATATACTTTATGAAAAACAGCCTTTTTATTTCCTTTGCATTCGCTGCTATTTTTAGCGTTAATGCCCAACAAAAAAACACTCTTTTAGAAGCCTCTTTTTGGAAAACAGCTCCAAATGAAATTTCGGTAAAAGCTGAAATAGAAAAAGGAAACAGCCCTTCAGAATACAACCAAAACTCTTTTGACCCTGTCGTTTTGGCTATTAATAATGAAGCTCCCAATGCTACCATA
The DNA here is from genome assembly GCF_009789235.1 of Flavobacterium hydrocarbonoxydans. GTDB lineage: Bacteria > Bacteroidota > Bacteroidia > Flavobacteriales > Flavobacteriaceae > Flavobacterium > Flavobacterium hydrocarbonoxydans. The sequence goes on from NZ_WSTB01000014.1 coordinate 6,435, forward strand.
AAATTTTTATTGGAACAACCGGGAAATGCAGTCAATAAAAACACACATGATAACCGTATTTATTTGCACTGGGCAGCTTATAAGGGAAATGTAGAAATTGTAGAATATCTTTTAGCAAAAGGTTCAGATATCAATCATGAAGATAGCCACGGAGCCATTCCTATAACTTTTGCAGCAAGCAGCGGTCAAACTAACACGGCTCTTTATGATGCTTTTTTTAAAGCAGGAACTGATCCGAAAAAGAAATACAAAAACGGTGTTAACCTTTTATTACTGGCCATTCCGGCTGATAAAAACTTAACTCTTTCGGACTATTTTGTATCCAAAGGATTATCCCTGAAAGATGTTGACAGTAACGGAAATACTGCTTTTGACTATGCTGCCAGAACAGGTAACATTGCTCTTTTGAAAACACTTGTTCAAAAAGGCGTAAAATATACCGGCAGTTCGCTAATTTTTGCTGCACAGGGTTCACGCCGTGATTCTAACCCTATCGAAGTCTATAAATATTTAGTTGAAGATCTAAAAATAAAGCCTACAGCTACCAGCGCAGAAGGAGAAACAGTACTTCATTTTCTGGTACGCAAGCCTAAGCAAATCGAAATTATCAATTATTTTTTAGCCAAAGGTGTTGATATCAATACAGCAGATAAAGAAGGCAATACCGCTTTGATGAATGCTGCTGGTTCAAGAGAAAAAGAGGTTCTAGAACTGATATTGCCTCTTGTAAAAAACAATAATGCTAAAAACAACAAAGGCGAATCTGCCCTGACTTTTGCTATTACTTCTGGTACGCCTGAAGGTGCTGAACTACTTTTGAATAAAGGAGCTGATGTAAACGTTTTAGATAAAGACGGAAATAATTTAGGCTACTATTTAATACAATCTTACAGACCACAAATGGGTCGTGGCGGCGAAGCTCCTAAACAGGATCCTTTTGCTGCAAAAGCAAAATTACTTCAGGATAAAGGTTTGAATCTGGCTGCTCCTCAAAAAGACGGAAGCACTTTATACCACTTAGCTGTTGTTAAAAATGATTTAACCTTACTAAAAAAATTAGCCGATTTCAACATCGATATCAACGCTCAAAACAAAGATGGTTTAACTGCTTTGCATAAAGCTGCCATGATTTCTAAAGATGATTCGCTACTGAAATACCTCCTGTCCATCGGAGCAAAAAAAGAAATTGCTACTGAGTTTGACGAAAGCGCTTATGCACTTGCAAAAGAAAATGAATCCCTAACCAAAAATCAAGTTTCGATAGAATTTTTAAAATAAAAATATGAAGTCAATTATTAAAATAGCAGCTCTTGGCGCGCTAATGTTTCTTTTATCTTTTCAGGCTACAGCTCAAACGAGTAAATACAAATGTATGCTGCAAATGTCTAACTACATTGGCGAAGGTGCTTATATTGTGGTTTCTCTTGTAAACGCTAAAGGTGAATACGAAAAAACCCTTTATGTAATGGGTGATGATAAAAAATGGTACAGTTCGCTTAAAGAATGGAATAAATTTAACGCTGCAAAAAAAGAAAATATTAGTGCTAAAACCGGCGCTTCGGTAACTGGTGGAGACCGCAGTATTACGACTATCGAAATTGAAGATTCTAAAATCAATAAAGGGTACAAATTACGTTTTGAAACGGCTGTTGAAGATCAAAAATATTTTAATGCTGATGCTGAAATGGCTTTAACCAAAGAAGGAATGGCTGAAAAAGCAGAAGGCAAAGGATATATTCGCTACGTTCGGTTGAGCAAAATTTAAACATCAAACTTTACTATCTGCGAAAATCTTTTAATCTGCCTGATTTTTATGCGGATTTAAAAGATTTTCGCAGATTTATTTTTATAAATTCCAGGCAAGAAAACTTTAATTTGCCTGGAAAATAATTTCCAAAATATAATTATAGCAATGACTCTTTCCTTTTGGCGATATACACACTTAGTTTTAGCATTGTTTTCATCTGTATTTTTACTACTAGCGTCTGTAACTGGTGTAATTCTGGCCGTTGATGCTATTCAGGAAAAAATACCTTCTTACCGAATTGACAACTTTGACAGCATAACTTTAGGAGAGAGCCTGCCTGAACTCCGTAAGACTTACCCTGAAATTACCGAAGTTACTGTCGATTACAATCAGTTTGTAACACTTCAGGGTATTGATCAAAAAGACAATGATGTTCATCATTATATAAATCCAAAAACAGGAGAAATTTTAGGAACTCCAATCAAAAAAAGTGCATTTATTCAATGGATAACGGCTTTTCATCGCTCTCTTTTTCTTAAAGATGCCGGGCGTTTTACGGTTGGTTTTATCTCTTTTCTATTAGTCTTAATTTCGATTTCGGGTTTTGCTTTGATTATCAACAGACAAAGGAGTCTGCGTAATTTCTTTTCTAAAATCGTAAAAGAATATCTCGCACAATATTATCATGTTGTGTTAGGAAGACTGGCTTTGATTCCGATTTTGATTATTGCCCTTACCGGAATGTATCTTACCCTGGAAAAGTTTAATTTTTTCCTTGAAAAAAAAGCGGAAACTGAAATCAAAACTGAAATTGCAGCATCGCAAAAAGGTGCGAATCTGAATATTTTTAAAACTACGCTTCTGGCTGATGTTCAAAAAATTGAATTTCCTTTTTCAGATGACCCTGAAGAATTTTATATCATTAAACTAAAAGACAAAGAAATTGAAGTCAATCAGATAACAGGTGCTGTTGTGAGCGAAAAACATTATCCGATGGCGGTTTTACTGGCCGATTTGAGTCTGGATCTGCATACCGGAAGAACCAATATGGTTTGGGCTTCCGTTTTAGGAATTGCCTCTCTTTGTATTTTATTTTTTATCTATTCTGGTTTTGCAATGACTCTGAAACGCCGATCAAGTCGCATCAAAAACAAATACAAGGCTGAAGAGAGTAATTATATTTTACTTGTTGGTTCTGAAAATGGCAGTTCATTACGATTTGCAAATTCGATTTACAAACAATTAATTACCAATGGTAAAAAAGCATTTCTTGCCGAGCTAAACAATTATACCGTTTATCCTAAAGCCGAACATTTTATCGTATTGGCATCGACACACGGTTTGGGAGATCCGCCATCGAATGCTACCAAATTTATTTCGTTGCTAGAAAAAATCGAACAGCAGCAAAAAATCAAGGTTAGTGTCGTAGGATTTGGATCAAAAGCTTATCCTGATTTTTGTGGTTTTGCTTATGAAATTGATAAATTCATTCAAACCAAAAACTGGTCGGAGCGATTTTTAGAACTACAAACCGTAAATGACAAATCGGCTGCGGAATTTGTAAACTGGGTAAAACTATGGAGTGACAAAACCGAAATTCCGCTTGCCACTACTCCATCTTTGTATAACGATGTTCCTAAAGGTTTACAAAAACTGATGGTACTTGACAAAACAATCCTGTCTGATACTGACCAGACATTTTTACTGACGCTGAGAGCCAATATGAGAACCCAATATACTTCAGGCGATTTATTGGCTATTTATCCTGCCAATGATAATCTGGAGCGGCTTTATTCGATAGGAAAACATAGCGGAAACATTCAATTAGTTGTAAAACTGCATCCTTCTGGATTAGGCTCCGGTTATTTATACCATCTCGCTCCTGGAGATATTATAAAAGCAAGAATCATCAAAAATGAGGCTTTTCATTTTCCTAAAAAAGCGTCAAAAGTTGCCCTGATTTCAAACGGAACGGGCATTGCTCCTTTTCTGGGAATGATCGAGCAAAACAAGAAGAAAACCGAAACCCATTTATATTGCGGTTTTAGGCAGCATACCGAAACTATTTTGGGTTATGAAAAATTTGCTGATGAAATGTCACAAAAAAATTATCTGAATAGTTTTCATATCGCTTTTTCGAAAGAAGCCAATCATTGTTATGTAATGGATTTGATACAACGTGATGCGGCCTTTTTTGCAGCTTTATTACAAAATAATGGCGTAATTATGATTTGTGGTTCATTGGCCATGCAACAAGATGTAGAAAAAGCTCTTGATATAATTTGTCTTGAAAAAATGAATAAAAGTCTGGCGGTTTATAAAGAAAATGCGCAACTATTGACGGATTGTTATTAGTGATCAAGTTCCTAAATTAAAGAAACAAAAAAGTCAGCACAAACTTGTCATTCCCTTAGGAATCTCTATACTTAGCGAATATTAGCGCGTGAGATTCCTACGGGATGACAAGTTTGTGGTCAGTTTATGGTTATTCTATTGCGTTTAATTTTAATTATTTATGAAAACTAAAAATATATTTCTTCCAAAATATTTTCTTTTTCTTCTTGTACTGATGTGTAGCTTTTCAAGTCAAAGTCAAGTCTTACGAAAAAGAGCTACTTTGCTTATGGGTGGTCGTTTTGACATTAGTATTGTGGATAAAGACTCACTTTCGGCTGAACAGGACATTAATGAAGTAATTGCCGAAATCAGCCGAATAGAAAATCTAATTTCAGACTGGAAGCCGGATTCTCAAGTTTCAGAAGTCAATCAAAATGCGGGAATTCGTCCTGTAAAAGTAGATCGTGAAGTTTTTGAACTGACGCAGAAAGCCATTCGTTTTTCTGAAATAACCAACGGTGCTTTTGATATTAGCTTTGCAGCTATGGACCGAATCTGGAAATTTGACGGCTCGATGACCGAGATGCCTTCGGCGGAAGCCATAAAAAAATCGGTAGCAAAAGTGGGTTATAAAAACATTATTCTGGATAGTACTCAATCGACTATTTTCCTGAAGTTAAAAGGAATGAAAATTGGATTTGGCGCTTTAGGCGAAGGTTACGCAACCGATAAATGCCGCAAAATGATGCTTGAAAAAGGAGTACAATCCGGAATTGTAAATGCGTCCGGCGATATGAGTACCTGGGGAAAACAGCCTAACGGAAAAGATTGGAACATTGGTATTACAAATCCGTTTGATACCGATAAAATGGTAGAAATCGTTCCGGTAAACAATGGTGCGGTAACGACTTCAGGTAATTATGAAAAATTCGTGGTTTTTGATGGAAAACGGTATTCACACATTATAAATCCAGCGACTGGTTATCCTTCTACGGGTTTATGCAGTGTAACTGTTTTTGGTCCCAGTGCCGAAATGGCAAACGGTTTCAGTACTTCATTAATGGTTTTAGGGAAAAAGGAAGGTTTAAAATTATTACAAAATTATCCGGATTATAGCTGTATTATGATTACAGATAGTGGCAAAATCATTAAATCAGGAAATTTTAAATTGAAATAACACTTGTTTTAATTCTATTTAGAAAAAAAATCATCAAAATATTGATTTGTAAGAGGCTTCACCAGTACGTGGAGCCTTTTTATTTTATCTAAATCACTTTAAAACAAAGATTTAAAATATTTTATCAATATTTAATCTAAATAAGGTTTGTTAAACAAATATTAAATTTTACATTTGTACCTATTTTTATCAAGTCTAAATAATAACCCATTCATTTTATATTATGAATTGTCTGAATTACTACAAAAAATTCATCCTAACGGTAAGCTTCTTTATGCTTTCGGTTGTTGGTTTTGCTCAACAAGGCGGAACTATTAAAGGAAATATACAAACCAGCGATGATAAAGCTGCTGAAGGAGTTTCTGTTTCTGTAAAAGGAACAAACAAAACTACAATTGCGGACAACAATGGAGTATTTGAACTTACAAATGTACCTGCTGGATCGCAAACTTTAGTGGTTACATTGGTAGGCTATGAAGATCTTCTTGAAGAAATTGCAGTTAATCCCGGAGAAGTTACAAATGTAGATTTGAAACTTACTTTGTCAAATACTGAGCTGAACCAAGTTGTAGTTTTAAGTAATAAAAGCGCTTCTAAAACCAACCGAATTTCATCATCGCTTCGTTTACAATCTGCGATTATCGAAATCCCGCAAAACATTCAGGTTGTTACTGCAAAACTGATGCAGGATCAGCAAATTTTTGATATGCTTGAAGGTGCTACCAGAAACGTAAGTGGTGTTACAAGAGTAGAACATTGGGACAATTACGCTAACATTTTTATGAGAGGTAGCCGTGTAAATCCTTTTAGAAATGGTATGAATGTAAGTACAACCTGGGGCCCCTTGACCGAAGACATGAGTATGGTAGAGCGTATTGAGTTCGTAAAAGGACCTGCTGGATTTATGTTGTCAAACGGAAACGCAAGCGGATTGTATAATGTGGTAACAAAAAAACCAAGCGGACGCAACAAAGGTGAAGCTACTCTTACATTAGGAAGTTATGATTTGTACAGAGCTGCTATTGATTTGGATGGTAAATTATCAAAAGATGGTAAATTATTATATCGTGTAAACGTAATGGGACAAGCCAAAGGCAGTCACCGTCAATTTGATTACAATAATCGCTACTCTATCGCACCCGTATTAAAATATCTGGTGGATGACAATACAGCTATTACACTAGAATATACACATCAGTTTTCGCAAGTAAACATGATTGGAACAAATTATGCTTTTTCTAAAAAAGGCTATGCTGATTTGCCAAGAAACTTTACTACTGGTGAAGGTAATTTTGACCCAACAAACATGAATGATAAAAGTCTTCTTCTTATTTTAGATCACAAAATAAGCAATAACTGGAAATTTACAGGACAAGCTGCTTACTTTAATTATACTCAGGTAGGTATGTCTATGTGGCCTGATGGTATTTCGGGTGCAGATCAGAACATTATGGCAAGACGTGTTTATATCTCAGAAGATTATGCCATCGCTAAAACAGGACAATTTTTTGTAAATGGAGAAGAAAAAACAGGGATTGTGAATCACAAAATATTGGCAGGAATCGATTTGAGTGATAAAATTAATTATTATGACTGGGTTCAAAGTGCTTTGCTTACTGATCTTGATATCTACAATCCTGTTTACGGAAGTATGAATTCTAGCAATATGCCTGTGTTTGACAGAAGTGTTGACATTAAAGTAAGAGGACTTCAATATAAAAATGCTTACAATGCGTTTTATGTACAGGACGAACTTGGTTTTCTTGATAATGCTCTTCGTTTAACAGTAGCCGGTAGATATACAACTTTAAAAACAGCGAATGTTTATAGTGGTGATTTCGAAGATAGTAAATTTACACCTCGTTTAGGATTGAGCTGGTCAATCAACCAAAATACTTCTGTTTATGCTTTAAGAGACGAATCATTTAATGAAAATTACGGATTAGACTGGCAAAAAAAATCTTTTGATCCATTAACTGGAACCAATTATGAATTAGGTTTCAAAAAAGATTGGATGGACGGAAAATGGAATTCAACATTTGCAGTATATCAAATTAAAAACAATAACGTACTTACTGCTGACTTGGATCCAACTCACTATGAGGATGGTATTATACCTGCAAACCCATTTAACAAACAAAACGGACAAACAAAAGTGGAAGGTTTTGAAGCAGATATTAGAGGAGAAATTTTTAAAAACCTTGACGTAGTAATCAATTACGCATTTACCGAAGGAAAAACTACAAAAGATACTAATCCTGCAATGGTAGGTAGTCAACTATCAGGAACTTCAAAACATGTTCAGAATACCTGGTTAAATTATAAAATAGATAATGGTGCTTTGAATGGTATTGGGCTTTCTTTAGGATACCAATATCAGGCAGACAGAAAACCATGGTTTGCCTCTAACGACGAAACACAATTACCGGATTATTTCCGTTTGGATGGTGGGATAACATACACTAAAAACAAAATGACCTATAATCTTCTTGTAAACAACATCTTAGACGAATATTTATACTCAGGAGGATATTATGACTACAATCAAACGTATTACTGGCAAACAGAACCTGGAACAAATGTTCGTTTCTCTGTTAGCTACAAATTCTAAATAAAAAAACATAAAAATCCCTTACACAGCAATTTGTTTAAGGGATTTTATTTAAAAATAAAACTTAAAATCTTACTTATTATGAAATCAAATAATTTAAAAAAATTAGCTTTTGTACTTTTAATGTTCGTTACTAGTCCTGCCTTATTTGCTCATGCTTTATGGATCGAAACTAAAGCTACAGGAACAAAAGGTAAAGCTCAGGAAATATCTGTTTTCTTTGGAGAATTTTCAGATAAAGACATTACTCCTGCTGCAAAATGGTTCTCGGATTTAAAAGACTTTTCGCTAGTAGTCATTTCTCCTTCAAAAAAAGAAATTAAATTGACTGCTAATGCTTTAGAAAATAAATATCAGGCTTTTTTTACTCCGGATGAAGATGGCGTTTATACCATTGCGATGCACCATAAAGTAAAAGATGTTTACGGAACTATGGTTTTGGATTATAACTCAAGTGCAACTGTAACGGTTGGAAATGCTGCAACAGGAAACGAAGCTACAGCAAACAGAAATGTTATTAGTTTATTTTCTAAAGATGTAATTGCAGCTAAGAAAGATGTAAAAATAAATGTAAATGCTTTGTACGAAGGTAAAATTGCAAAAGAGCAAAAAATGAAAGTTATCGCACCAAATGGTTGGGAAAAAGAATTATGGAGCAACGAAAACGGTGAAATTGCTTTTACACCAATCTGGTCAGGAAACTACATGGTAGAATTTGCTTATACTGAAAAAGCTTCTGGAGAACACAACGGAAAAAAATACGATGAAGTTTGGAAAATGGCCACTTATTTGATTTCGGTTAAATAACCTCTCTTTCTTTTTCATACAAATTAAAAAAACTTTATTAAAGCCTTACACTGTAAGGCTTTTTAATTTATTAAAATAAGCTCAATAAACCATTCTCATTACAAAACAATATGACTATCCGTTTCTTATACCAATCATTAAGAATAGCACAAATATGAAATTGATTTCAACTAATAGCGCCGATTGTGAGTTATAAAGAGCTATGAAAAATAAAATTTAAAACTCTTAAAAAAAAATCAAATAAAACTAATAATACAAAGCATTTTCTTACCAACTAATTTTATAAACAATTAACAAGCAAATAGTTATAATATTAAGCTTAATTATTCTAAATAAACTTTGCATAACCCAATGTTGGTATTTATATTTGCACAAAAATACTAATTTTTAATTATTCTAAATAAATAGCATGAAACATCTTTTACTTTTCGTATTATCGTTTTTAAGTTTAGCCACATATAGTCAGGAGTATTCAAGCAATGAGACTGCATCAGTAATTAACGATACTGTAAAAAATAAAAAAGGAGAAGTTTTAAACGAGGTAACAGTTACCGCTAATAAACCCAAAAAGCCCATATCTGCTGCACGTTCTGGAATAAAAGTTATGGATTTACCTCAGAGTGTTCAAATCATTGGCAGCGAGGTTATCGAACAGCAACAAGCTATCCGATTAAGCGAAGTAATTAAAAATGCTAATGGTGTTTACGTAGGATCTGCCCGTGGGGGTGCTCAGGAATCGTTTTTCTCAAGAGGTTACGATATGTCTGGTAATAATATGTTCAAAAACGGTTTTAGATACAATGCCGGATCAATTCCTGAAGTTTCTTCATTAGAAAAAGTTGAATTCCTTAAGGGAGGTTCTGCTTTATTATACGGTAACGTTGCACCGGGCGGAATCTTAAATCTGGTTACAAAAACGCCAAAATTTATCCGAGGTGGCGAAGTATCGATGCAGGCAGGGAGTTATTCTTTTTATAAGCCAACAATTGATTTTTACGGTCCATTAAACAATTCTATTGCTTATAGAATTACGGCTTCGTATGAGAACTCAGAAAGCTTTAGAGATTATGTAAAAAATGAGCGAATCTATGTTAATCCTTCATTATTATTTAACCTTTCAGATAAAACCCATATTACTTTACAAGGAGATTACTTAAGCGCAGACTGGACTCCAGATTTTGGAACTGGTATTTATGGTAAAGATATTTTAGACTTGCCACGTAACGAATTCTTTGGAGCCTTATGGTCAACTGGAAACACAAAATCATCGAGTGCTTCCTTATTATTCAATCATGATTTTAATGAAAATTGGAAATTAAGTTTTAACTCTTCGTATCAAACTTATAGAAGAACTCAAACTTCTACAGCACAATTAAGTACTATTCAGGCTAACGGAGACTGGAAACGTGGTCTAACAAAAGCCGATGCAGGTGAAAATATTTTTGGTGATCAATTGAGTTTACAAGGCACCTTTAATACCGGAAATGTAAAACATCAAATATTTACTGGTGTAGATTACGAAAACGCTCTTACTCCAAGTTATACTTTTGGATTTTATAATCCTGCAGCACCTGCTGACCTTATAACAACAGAAGCTACCGCTATCAACTTATACAATTATGATTATGGCACCCAAAGTACAGTTATACCTTTTCAAACAAGAACAACGCAATTAACAAGTACAGAAACACAACGTTTTGGGGCTTACTTTCAGGATTTAGTTTCGATTAATCAATACATAAAAGTATTAGCAGGATTACGTTGGTCTTGGCAGGAAAGCGAAGCTACAACAACAAAAGAAGTAATTGGGAAAGATGTAAATAATAAAAATGTTATTACAACAACTTACGAAAACGCAGTGCCTGTAACGGCAACCAAAGTATTAAACAGAGCTTTTTCTCCAAAAGCAGGATTAGTAATCCAGCCGACTACAGATTTTTCTATTTTTGCTAGCTATTCGAACTCTTTTACGCCTAACACAGGAACAACCGTTAATGGAGACGTTCTAGATCCTTCTATTATTGATCAATATGAAGCAGGTATCAAAAAAGATTTTTGGAAAGGTCTTTTGAGCACAAACGTTACAGTTTATCAAATATCAAATAATAATTTGGCTCAAACGGCTCAGTTTTTAGCAGATGGTGTTACACAAAATGCAAACAATAATCTAAAAGAATTAGTGGGAGCTACAAAAGGAAAAGGGCTTGAAATTGATATTACTGCCCATCCTCTAATAGGTTTAAATATTATGGCTGGATACAGCTTTAATGAAACCAAAGTCTCTAAATCATCCGGAACAAATGGAAGTTTAGTCGTTGGAGATATTTTAGCCAGAACTCCTAAACACACTGCCAACTTGAGCTTTTTCTACAAATTGCCATCTGGAACATTAAAAGGTTTAACTTTTGGAGCAATCGGAAATTATATTGGTGACCGCACAGGAGGCTGGAACGATGATTATTTATGGACAGCTGTTGCACCTACACCTGCTAATCCTAAACCAGACCCAGCTTATACTATAACTATCAGAGACCGTGATATCCCATTAGAAGGCTATGCAACAGTTGATGCATCTTTAGGTTACGACTGGAAAAAATTCTCTTTCTTATGCAAATTATCAAACATTACAAACGAATTGAATTATACCGTACACGAAAATTATAGTGTAAACCCAATTGCACCTCGTCAGGTTTTAGCGAGCTTGCGATATAAATTCTAAAATATTGAATTAGTTTTTTTTTCCAAAACTTTTTCTGCTCATTTTCAAACAGAAGAAGTTTTGGTTTTTAATAAAAACATACTTTTACAAAACCTCGTTTAGCAATAGACGAGGTTTTTTGTTTTGAAAAAAGAAAGTCCTTTATTTGTATTTACTTTTGCTAAAAACATCCTGAATTTTAATAAAAACTAAAAATCTACAATGACAGATTCCAGACAAAACCAATTAAAAAAGAGCCTAGGATTAAGTTTTAATATTGCCGTATTAATTGGCGGGACAATTGGAGTCGGAATTTTGAGAACCCCTGGAACCATTGCCGGAATGTTAAATAATTACTGGCTCATTATTGCTTCCTGGCTTTTTGGCGGATTATTTGTTTTGATTGGTGCCAATTCTTATGCAGAACTTGCCACGATGCTCCCGAAAGCAGGAGGTTCTTATAATTATATTAAAAGAGCTTTTGGCGATTATGCGGGTTTTCTTTCGGGTTGGTTTGATTATATTACCAATGCCATTCCGCCTGCTTTTTACTGTATAGTCATCAGCGAATATCTTATTATTTTGTTTCCGGATTTGGCCAATTATTCAACCGTAATGGCAATTTCTTTATTGCTTGCTTTTGTCTTACTACATTTAACAGGTGTCAAAAACGGAAGCGCCATTCAGCAAATAACCAGTTTATTAAAAGTGTTTTGTTTTGTGGCTTTGGTAATCGCTTGTTTTATGTATTCCGGTGTTGCAATTCCAGCTATCAAAACGGACAATTCTTTCTTTCAAATCGGATTATTATTTGGATTTTTTAAATCGCTTCAACTCATTATCGGAACGTATAACGGCTGGAACAGTGCCTGCTTTTTTGCCGAAGAAAACAACGATCCCGGCAAAAACATTCCGAAATCACTGTACAGTGGTGTCCTACTTGTGGTTGCGATTTATGTTTTATTGAATATTGCTTTTTTTCATGTTTTACCAATCGAAACTTTAGCCAAATCCAATCTGGCAGCCGCAGATGTAGCCAACATTATTTTTGGAAAAAACGGAGCCATTATCGTTACCGTAATTTCTATTTTCTCCCTGATTAGTATTCTGAATGCTTTTATGATGATTCCGCCAAGAATTTTATATGGCTTAAGCCGAGATGGTTTTTTTATCGAAAGAGGAACAACTGTCAACAAAGGCGGAACTCCTATTGTAGCGCTTTTGGTTTCCTCCTTATTCAGTTTGTTTTTGATTTGTATTGGTTCCTTCGAAGTATTGTTTTCGTTTGCCGCCTTCACCTCTATTATCGTTTGGGGATTAGCGTATTGCTCACTCCTTAAACTAAGAACTACTGAACCCAATTTACCAAGACCTTATCGCTCACTTTGGTATCCCTGGACGACCATTATTGCTATTATTGCTTCAATTGCCTTACTAACTGGATTTATCTACAGCGACCCCAAAAGCTTTGGGATTATTGTTGGAATTACGATTGTTTCGTATCCTTTGTTTTGGGTTTTGAGGAGAAGGAAATAAAATAACTTTTTTTTCGCCACGACCCGACCGAAGGGAACTGGCAAAGCAATTCACTAATTAATTTTATTCATATAGTAGAAAAATAATTAGTGAATTCGTGGCGGAAATTACAAAAACAAAACCCGACAGGTTTGCTAATCAATTGTCTTAGTTATCTTCTGGATTTAAAATATTCTTCAAAAGCATTACAATCTGAAATTAAATCTTCGTAATCATCAGAATATTTTGATTTTAAATCTTGATAATATTTATTTTTTTTCAAAATAAAATTATCATAATTTTCAATACGATTATCATAATCATTAGGAAATTGATGTACTAATTTATTCTTTTCACACTTGCCTATCATCCTTAAACACAAAGCTTTAAACTTGTTTGTTTTTGCATTTTTTAGTGCCACCAAATAATATTTCTGCGCCAAATTGCACTCATAAAATTCATCGTTATCTTCAACGGGGTTTTCAATTATTTGAACTTGCCATCCATAACGTCTCATTTCTGGTAAACTACCATAGAAAGTCATATTATAATAACAATTCGCTGCCAAAAAATAAAAGTAATCTCTATCTTTTTCTTTTGGATTTGATGCTTTTTCTAAACAAGAGATCAATTGCTGTGTAACGGCATATTTATTAAGTTTGAATAAATTATTTTGAGAAACAAAGCCTGGCGTATATTTTAAAACAAAAAAAGGATTTTTATAAACGCCGTCGCAATCCTCTTTCTCCCATAGGCATTCTGAATAATCAATTTTATATTCCTTTTTATCTTCATTTTTAGCAAAATAAAACAAAGCCCGCTGTAGATTATTCTGGCGAATGTATTTTGTACCAATCAAATCATACAGTCTTGGCAATTCATTTTTGATAAAAGTGTTTTTCCAGACATAAAATTCATCCGAATCTTTTTTATTATTTGTAATTTCTTCCACCATTTTTTCGACTTGAAGCGGGGAATAAAACATATTAATATAATCAAAATAATCAGAACAATAATCTGTATAGTATGTTGCTTTAATCTTAGAGTTTTTCCAATAGGCCGCATTATAATAACTGTCATCATCAGCTTCTTTATCATTTAATTTTGAATATAGAAAAGCTGCATCTGTGGTGTTTCCTTTATATTCAAGCTCTCTCCCAATGGCAAATACAAATTTCTTGTAATTTTTGTTTTTAAGAAGAATTGGCTTTACTTCTTCTAAAATAACAGCTTCGTTTTTAGGTTGATTTGCCGTTAACGCTAACGCTTTTATAATTTCTAATTGATTGTAAAGAGGGTCAGATTTCGATATTTGTTTCTCTAATAAAGAGATTTGGCTTAAACATCCCTGATTGTCTTTAGTCATAAAATGAAGATATGCCTGGCATATTTTCCACAAAAGTATATTGTCAACTTTTTTAAAATTTACACTATTGACGAACTTCAACAATTGATCGGCATAATTTCGGTCTCTTTCAACACGATTCATTATATCGTGTATTGAATTCTTCTGTATATCATCATAAGACGACAAAGATGGGCTAAAAAGTGAATAATAAGGTGTAAAAACCCAATCTTCAATTTTATTTATTTCTCTTAATAACAAAAATGATAATCCCTCAAATTCCGGATTATATTTATAAATCTGCTTTAAGTACTCTAGTGATTGATCTGTTTTTTTGATTCCTGCCAATAAATAAACATTGGCTTTTTCCTGATTTGTATTAGCATATTTTAAAACTTCATTGATAGAAACGTTTCTATTATATTCGCCGGAAATCATAAAGCGCTTGTCTGGAGCATTTGCAAAAACCTGCGCAGCGTAATAATTCGCCAATGCGAGATCCGTTTCTGCAAATGTTCTAAAATACAAACTCCAGTAATTAAGTATTTGTACATTCTTTTCAAGTTTAAAAACACCATCATACAAAGTTCTTATCGTTGCATAATCGTTATTATAATAGGCCAGTCTAATCGCTAAAAAAGTGTATCGAAGCTTCAGTTCCTTATTTGTGATTTTATTTGAAACTGCAATCGCTTTATCAATAAGTTTGGTTCTTTTTGGAGTAACCAACATTTGTTTTCTTTCCCAAGGATCATCATATATCCCATTAAAAAACTCACAGCTTTTGGCAAACTTCAAATAATCAACAGCTTCAAAATCTTTAGATTGATATAAATACCGAATCATTTCATTTGAACTTTGCGGATTAATTTCTTTTGAATCTATTTCAAGTAAAACTTTTCTAATGGCATCAACTGAAACCTTATTTTGGCAATATGCAATCCACAGCTTTTCGTTGCCGTCGATAGTCAGTTCTTTTCCAATACTATCTTCACTTGGACTAAAAGAGTTCGAAGAATAATTAAAATCTGAATAAGAATAATATTTAAAATGGAGGGGATCTAAAAACGAATACCGAAGGTCTTCTCCAGAAGGATAAAATCCGCAGGAAAAAATTGCGTTACTTACTAAAGTTACTATAAAAATCAGAAAGTGTTTCATTGCTATAATTGCTTAATTGTTCTTCGTCTAAATGAAATAGTGTTACAGTTGTATTAGCATCAAAAAATACATTTTTCTTTATAATTTCAATGGCTTTATTAATCTTTTCGGGAGTGATCTTTTCATATTTAATTTTATCTCCAACTCTCAAATAAAAATCATCCACCACCCGATCCTTTTTTACCTCATACCACATCGGTTTTATTTCTTTTACTAATTTTAAAATTACTTCATGATTATTATAAATCACTTTTGAAAACTTATTATTCTGATACACCTGCATCCATGAATAAGTGGGCAATGCAATATCTAAATGCAAAGGGTATTTCCGTTTTTTATTGAGATAAAGCCCTAATTCATCAAGATCTAAAATTGAATTTTTCGACTGATTCTCCAGCGGGTTAATCAAATTATAACACATTAAAGTAGCTTTATCAACAGGAGGAATTCCCATTTTTTCTGGATATTTATACGGATACAATCGTAAGGTACAACTGATTTGCTTTTTTGAAATTTCTTTCAGTTTCTTTAAAAAATAAAAATAATTATCCTTTGTTTTTAATGTCCAATCGCAGTCCATTTGAAATTCTGAAACAGGATTAGCTCTTTCAAATTTATCTTTAGTGTATTTGTTAATTAGAAAATTAACGTTATCTGCTAAAGTGTCCAGTTCTTTTCTATCAGCATTTTTAAAAACTTCATTCTTTATATAAACGGTGGGAATGATTGTAAGGCTATCTTGTTCATAAATATGTAAAGTTGTTTTTGATATCGGAAAATCTCCAAAAGATTCGTTATGGTCGATTTCAAAAAACTTTACATAAAGCTTTTTAATTTTTAAGTCCTTAACAATTGATTTTTCTTTTTCGGAAAAACTCCAACTATTACTTTTCCAGTAATAAAAAGATTTTTCAACGTTTTCTATTTTATTAGAGCATCCCCAAAAAAAACAGGAAACAAACACAAATAACACGATTCTTTTCATTGCAGACTGATTTTTGTTTTAACGTAAAATCGTATTAAAATTATACTATTTTGAGATATAAAGTTTAAAAAAAGACAACTATTTTCATAAAAAAATACCCAATAAAAACAACAAAACCCGGCAGGTTTCAAAAACCTGTCGGGTCTAAAAATTTATAGATTTAAAGTAAATCAAATCCTTACTTCAATCCAGCCAAACTTTGCTCGATTGTAGCAATTTTTGCTAAAGCATCTGCTTCTTTTTGTCTTTCGTTTGCTAAAACTTTTTCTGGCGCTCCACCAACAAATTTTTCATTTGATAATTTTGCCTGAACTAATTTTAAAAACCTTGTGTATATTTTAATTCTTCTTCTAATTTCTTAATCTCCGCTTCAACATCGATATTTCCAGAAATCGGAATAAAATATTCATTTGATTTTACACGGAAAATCAATTTTTTTTTCAAAAGCAGAACTGTTAAATTTATTAATATAATTATATATATTTGTTCTAAATAAACTTTGTTCGTTCAAGTTCAGTTATTACATTTGCGCTTTATTTTTATTTAAACCAAATAAGCCTAATGAAAAATATTTTACTTGTAATAAGTTTTCTATATACTTCTCTCCTTTTTTCACAAAATGAGATTCAAAATCAGAAGAAAGATTCTATCTCAGCACTTCAAGAAGTAATTGTTTCTTCAAAAATTGGAGTTACACAAATAGAACCTCAAAAAATTCGATTCAATACAAGTGACCTTGCTTCCCAAAATGGAGGCACAGCGGGAGATATTTTAAAAAGTATGCCATCTGTAGCTATGGGAGGAAGTCCCAATCACAATCGTGACATTCGTTTGAGAGGATTATCCAATGGTTACACACAAGTTTTGATTAACGGAAAAAATTCTGGTATAAGTGGTAACAATAGAGAAACTGTGCTGGATCAAATTCCAGCAAGTGCCATTGAATACATCGAAATTATAACCAATCCTAGTGCAGAATATCAAGGAGATGGAATTAACGGAATTGTTAATATTGTCCTTAAAAAAGGATACACAAATAGCACGTTAAAGGGCAACATTACTTTTATGGCAGACAATGCTGACGGTTACAATGGAAGTCTATCATTGTCACAACAAAAAGATAAATTTGGTTATATCATTTCCTATGACCGACTTCAAAGAACCATAAACAATGACAAATTTGTTGAAAAAATCAATTCCAAAAATGGCATATATGATGGAACTCAGTTAACCAATCAATTGGAAGAAAAAACATTCTTAAACGAAAACTTTAGATTGAACACCAATTTTGGACTTTGGAAAAATGCAGTTGCAAATGCTGGTTTAAACTACGGAAGACAATTAGAAGTCAAAGATAAAAACATAGACATTAATACGACCAAAGCTGACGAATCTTTTAAAGATAGTTCTATTCGTACGGAACCTGAAACCAAAGACAATAAATACTTTGAATACATTTTTGACATCAAACAAACATTCAAAAATAATGGGGTTTTAAAATTCGCATTCAACTATTTAGATTTCGAACAACCTAAGACCAAAAACATTAACATTCAAAAACTGAATGCAAATGGTACTTTTAGCGGAAATCCTACTTTACAGGAAGAAACAGAAATGCTAAAAGACAACAATTACTTTGGTAACATTGATTATAGTATGCCAATTGGTAAAAACAATAATCTTAAAGCAGGATATCGATTGGCATCATTAAATAGAGATTTAGATAACTCTATAGCCACTTTTAACCACACTACTGGTAATTGGGATACTGCACAAACCGATGATAAAAATTATTCATTTACTGAAAACACACACGCACTTTACATCACTGATGAGTTCAAATGGAAGTTTTTTAAAATCAATGGAGGTCTTAGAATGGAGCAAACCCATTTGGAATTAGAATCTCCAATAGATGCCATTTATGAGTCAAGAGACTACACAATGTGGCTTCCAAATCTTACTGCTCAATTTAATTTAGACGAAACGCAATACATCGCATTAGGCTTTGGCAAACGTGTTAGACGTCCTGCTTTTCAAGATTTAAATCCTTTTATTGATAATAGAGATCCTTTAGTCATAAAACAAGGAAATCCGGACTTAAAACCTGAATACTCCTATAATTACGAAATAGGTTATTTGAAAAGCTTTGAGAGATTTAATGCTGGAGTCAACATCTTTTATCGTGATATTCACGATCTTATTCAAAAAGTTACTACCGAAGACGACAATAATATTTTATATGAAAAACCAGATAATTTTGCAGGAGCATTTCTAAAAGGTATTGAATTAATATCGTCTGCAAAGCTCACAAAATGGTGGACAGTAAATGCTAGTTATTCGTATTTTGAATCAGAAATTAATGACGATATGTTTAATGGTGACGCGCTTAAAGATCAGGTAAAATATACGGCAAAATTGATAATGGACTTCAGTTTGCCCCAAGAATTTAAAGTACAGTTAATTGGAAATCTTATTGGTCCAAAACCATCACCTCAGGAATCTGAAAAAGAGCTTTACTTTGTTGATTTAGGGATTACTAAAAATTTCCTTAAAAATGGAACTTTTATGCTTCGTGTATCAGATCTTTTTGATACTGTTACAAAACAAAAAACTAAAATTGCAACCAATTCTGTCACTTACGAAACCGAAAACACACAAGGGCAGATTGTAAGTGCCGGAGTAAAATGGAATTTTTAAAAAATGAACAACTAAAACACAAACAAATGAAAAATTTAATTTTAAGTATTATTCTATTAATCTGTGCAACAGCTAATGCACACCGCACAGAAGTAAACATTCTTGATACCGAAGCTGGGAAAATAGCAGCTTTGGCAAAAGTAGGTGGAGAAATGGGACGCTTTTTTGACAAACAAAAAGGCTTAGAAATTCTTTCGAGAGCACTTTCAGAAATCTATACAATAGACAAAAAAGAATACAGAGAGACTGTACTTGCTGCTATTGCAAACGAATATGCAGGTTTAGATGAAACCAAAAAAGCAATTAATATAACCCGAAGCATAACTGATGTCCATTTGTTTGCTACAAATATGGGTAAAATTGCTAATAAATTAGTAAAATCGAATCCTACTTTGGCAAATGAGTTATTAAATGAAGCTGTAAACAAAGCACGTAAAGAAGCAGCCGAAGATGATTTACCAGCTTTATTAGCTGAATTATCAGGGAAATACATTCGTCTAAATAAAACAGATGTTGCAAAAGAATTGCTTAAAGAAGCAAATATAGCTGTAGAAAAAATTAAAGACATCCATTTAGATGACAAACTAAGTTTGTATGCAGAAATAGCTGCAAATATGGTAGCTGCTGGTCAAAAAGAAGAAGCTTTTAAACTTTTTGATAAAGCCTATACATTATCTTCTCAATTAAAAGATCCATTTGAAAGAGCTGCTATACTTACTATGCTTGGTGGTGAATTAGCCGAAAAAGGCCAACCTGAAAAAGCAATTCAAATGCTGGATGAAGCATTAAAAGTAAGCTTATTAATAAAAGACGAACAAAAAAGAATAGATGTAACTAGTGAAATCGCTAGAAACTATGGTCAATCGAAAAAATTTGAAAAAGGAATTGAAATTGCCAAAGGAATCTCAGATGCTTATTTCAGTTCAGAATCATTGATTGTACTTGCAAAAAACTATGCAAAAACAAAACAAACTAACGAAGCCTATGCTCTATTAAAAGAAGTTGTAAGCAAAACAGCATCTATTTCTTCTGAAAGCAAAAAAGCAACTATACTAGCAAAAACTGCCGCTGAACTTACTGAGCTAGATAAAAAAGAAGAAGGAAAAGCTTTATTAGAAGATGCATTAAAAACACTTATCTAAGCCGTGAACAAGAAAACCCTTTGGAAAATACATGCTTGGATTGGTCTTTATACAGGAGCTATGATACTACTATTCAGTATCACTGGCTCCTGCATTGTTTTTAGAAAAGAACTTGACGCCATACTCAATCCAGAATTATACAAAGTATCACAATCCAAAAAAGAAATAGTTTCACTGGATGAGATTTCAAAAAAAGTGCTTTCAAAATATCCTGGATATTATTTGCATCATTTTAAATTTAATGAAGAAGACAAAGCATTCGAAGTAAAAATTAAACCCGAAACAAAATCTTCAAAAAATAAAAAAAAAGATTTAGATTTTTTCATTGACCCTAATAATGGCGATATAAACGGCTTTAGAAAACCAGAAACAGGATTGCTTTATTGGGTTGCTAAATTACACACCAATCTGTTAGGTGGAAAAATAGGAAGATATGTTGTTGGAGTATTCGGAATAGCATTATTACTAATGTTAGTGGGTGGATTACTAATTTATTCAAACTTCATGAAAAAAAAGCGTGTAACTCAAATACGCTGGGGTGAAGGAACAAGAAAAGTATCTGCAGACTGGCACAAACTTCTAGGACTTACAACAGTTCCTTTTAATCTTGTTTGGGCAATTACCGGAATTACTCTTGCCTTTTTGCCAAGTATCATCGAAGCTAGTATTGGAAAACCCAATGAAACTTTTGCTAAACCTAAAATCCTTGAAAATCCTATAGCAATAAATCCTTTTTCCTATGACCAAATTGCTAATACAGTTGCCTTGAATTTTCGAAATGCAAAAATAAAAACAATACGCGAGGCTTATAAAGATAATCCGTTTATTGAAGTAAAACTTGATTATGGCAGCCCTTTAATTAAAGACGATGCTGCAAAATTATATATTGACAAAGACAAAAAGCAAATCATCAGTCATTTTGACCCGAGAGTAGCTAGCTTAAGCACCAAATTATTCTATAGCCAAGACCCCTTGCATTATGGAACTTTTGGAGGACTTTGGTCAAAAATTATATATTCTATTTTTGGTCTATCGTCTGGAATTTTATGTATCACTGGATTTGTAATTTACCTAAAAAGAAATCAGTCCAAGAAAAAAATCAACTCCTCGAAATGTCAAACACATTTACAATTATAAAACTGCAACTAACTGAAAAATCCCAATCCTGATTGATTTCAGCATTGGGATTCTCTACATTAAAAAGAATGGACTCTTACTTCAATCCAG
This sequence comes from Flavobacterium hydrocarbonoxydans, assembly GCF_009789235.1. Lineage (GTDB taxonomy): Bacteria > Bacteroidota > Bacteroidia > Flavobacteriales > Flavobacteriaceae > Flavobacterium > Flavobacterium hydrocarbonoxydans. The sequence goes on from NZ_WSTB01000014.1 coordinate 27,884, forward strand.
CCAAACTTTGCTCGATTGTTGCAATTTTTGCTAAAGCATCTGCTTCTTTTTGTCTTTCGTTAGCCAAAACTTTTTCTGGCGCTCCACCAACAAATTTCTCGTTTGATAATTTTGCCTGAACCGATTTTAAGAAACCTTGCGTATAAACCAACTCAGCTGTTAGTTTGGCGATTTCAGCTTCAACATCAATATTTCCTCCTGAAATCGGAATGAAATATTCATTTGATTTTACACGGAAAGATAACGCTCCGTCAACCTTAGATGAAACATATTCAAAAGCTGAAATATTTCCTAATTTCGTTATTACAGCATCAAAATAAGTAGAGAATTTTTCGCTGTTGATTGCTTTTAATTCAATACTGTCTTTCATAGCAATATTCTTTTCTTTACGAATCGTTCTGATTCCAGAAATCACTTCAATTGTATTATCAAAATCAGCGATTAAACTTGCATTGAATGGTTTTAAATCTGGCCAGGTTGAGACAATCAAAGCTTCTTCTGCCGTTCTATCAGCGATTAAATGCCAAATTTCTTCAGTCAAGAAAGGCATAAACGGATGTAATAATTTCAAGTTGCTCTCTAACATTTCTATCGCTTTCGCGAAAGTTACGCTATCAATTGGCTGCTGGTACGCCGGTTTGATCATCTCTAAAAACCAAGAGCAGAAATCGTCCCAAACCAATTTGTAAATCGCCATTAAAGAATCTGAAATTCTGTATTTTTCAAAATTATCTTCGATATCCACCAAAGTTTGCTGCAATTTTGCTTCATACCATTCGATCGCTACTTTTGATGATTCTGGCTGTGGAATTGTTTCTGAAACTTCCCAGCCTTTAATCAGTTTGAAGGCATTCCAAATTTTGTTCGAAAATGCTTTTCCCTGATTACATAATTCTTCATCAAACATAATATCGTTTCCTGCAGAAGCACTCAAAAGCAATCCTACACGTACACCATCGGCTCCGAATTTATCGATTAAATCTAAAGGATCAGGAGAATTTCCTAATGATTTAGACATTTTACGACGTTGTTTATCACGAACCAAACCCGTTAAATACACATTTGTAAATGGTTTTTCGCCCGCATATTCATAACCTGCAATAATCATTCTGGCCACCCAGAAAAACAAAATATCCGGACCTGTTACCAGATCGTTTGTTGGATAATAATATTTGTAATCTGCACTTTCCGGATCCATTATTCCGCCAAAAACGGACATTGGCCAAAGCCATGATGAAAACCAGGTGTCTAAGGCATCAACATCTTGTTTTAAGTCTGAAGCTTGAAGTTGGGAGTTGGAAGTTTTTTCTTTCGCTAAAGCTAAAGCTTCTTCGATAGTTTCAGCCACTACAAAATCTTCTTTTCCGTCTCCATAATAATACGCTGGAATTTGTTGTCCCCACCACAATTGGCGTGAGATATTCCAATCGCGTATATTGTTTAACCAGTGTGCATAGGTATTTTCGAAACGTTTTGGGTGCAATTTAATATCTCCAGTTTCTAAAACCGATTTAATGGCTGGTTTTACCAATTCTTCCATTTTCAAAAACCATTGGTCTGATAATCTTGGTTCGATTACGGCTTTGGTTCTTTCTGATGTTCCAACTTTATTTAAGTGGATTTCAGTTTTTGCCAAAGCTCCAATTTCGTCCAGTTCTTTTGCAATTTCGGTACGAACCACAAAACGGTCTTTTCCTTGATAATGTAATCCGAAACTATTTAGCGTCGCATCTTCATTAAAAATATCAACGATTTCAAGATTGTGCTTCTCTCCTAGCGTTTTGTCATTCATATCGTGCGCAGGAGTCACTTTTAGACATCCCGTACCGAATTCTACATCTACATATTCATCTTCGATAATCGGAATAATTCTTCCGCAAATTGGAACAATAGCTTTCTTCCCTTTCAAATGCGTAAAACGCTCATCATTCGGGTTGATACAGATTGCAGTATCTCCAAAAATAGTTTCTGGACGCGTAGTTGCAATCGTCAGGAAATCTTCTGAACCTTCGATTTTATATTTTAAGAAAAATAATTTTCCTTGTTGTTCTTCATAAATAACTTCTTCGTCAGAAAGTGTTGTTTTTGCTTCAGGATCCCAGTTTACCATTCGGTAACCTCTATAAATTAATCCTTTATTATACAAATCTACAAACGAACGAATTACAGATGCCGACATGTCAGGATCCATTGTAAATTTGGTTCTTTCCCAATCGCAGGAAGCCCCTAATTTTTTAAGCTGGTCTAAGATTACCCCACCGTATTTGTCTGTCCATTCCCAGGCGTGTGCCAAGAATTCTTCGCGGGTCAAATCATTTTTGTTGATTCCTTCGGCTTTTAATTTGGCCACCACTTTTGCTTCAGTTGCAATAGAGGCGTGATCGGTTCCCGGAACCCAGCAGGCGTTGAAACCTTTTAGACGCGCACGACGAATCAGAACATCCTGAATAGTATTGTTTAACATGTGTCCCATGTGCAGTACTCCTGTCACGTTTGGTGGCGGGATTACAATAGTATAAGGTGTTCTGTGATCTGGTTCCGAATGAAAATAATTATTTTTCATCCAGTAGTCATACCATTTATTCTCGATTGTTTTAGCGTCAAATTGTGCTGGAATTGCCATTTTATTATGAGTTCGTTATTTCGTTAAATGTATATTTTAAAATTGTTACTATACTAATAATAGTACCAAATTATACTTTGGTTTAATTTTTGTATTTGTATCTACCGCAAAAGTAAATAATTAAGTACACTATAAAAAGCGAAATAATAATTTGTGTATTAATTAAAAGAAAGTATATTTACTTACAACTTAAAAACAATTTCAAATGAAAAATGTTGCCACTTTTATTGTAATCATTATGTTTAGTGCATTGGGTTACGCTCAAAAAGGTCCAAAAATTGAATTTTCGGCTAAGGACAACACGGTAGATTATGGAAAAATTTCTAAAAGTGATAGCGGAGTCCGATCATTCGAATTTACCAATACTGGTGATTCTCCACTGCAAATTATTGCTGCTGAATCTACTATTAGTTCCATCGTTGTTACCAAACCAGCTGCTGCCATTATGCCTGGTAAAAAAGGAAAAATTGATGTAAAATACAATATGGCTACAGGGCCAATACGCAAAACAATCACTGTTGAAACTAACGCTTCTAACTATCCCGATGGTAGAGTTGCTCTTAAAATCAAAGGTGAAGTTTTATAAAACAATCTAAAAACTAAAAAACCGCTTCGTAAATTTATGAAGCGGTTTTTTTATGTTTTATTTACAGTCTGTTGCATCAAACTTAAATCTTACTTTATCATAATCGATTGGTTTTCCTTTTTCGAAATAAGAAACGCCAAGAGAGGTTACAATTGACCCGTTACCAAAAATTAACTGATTATCTCTTTTTAAAAGTGCAATTGGATTTTTGTAAATTCTGTCTTTATTTGTTCCTTGTCTAAAAGTATAATCGGCAACCAAGGTATCTCCGTGAAATTCTCCTTTTACTTCTCCAATTTTTGGCGACTGAAACTCAATTTTCATGACCATATCACCCATTATTTTACCGTCTTTTAAAGTATTCAATTTCAATTCGACAGTGTCATTTTCGTAAATAGCTTTGTAACATTCGGTTTTTACATATTTATCAGCTTCGGTTTTGGTGGCTGCTGCTCCATCAGGATTTTCATTTTTTTTACAGCTTTGAAAGCTAATGCAAGCCAGAAACAAACAAGGGAGAAATAGATTTTTCATAATTTGATTTTTGAAGTTTAAAAATTCATAGTAATGTATAAAGCTACAAATTCTTAATGACAAATTCGCTTCTTCTGTTCAATTCGTGTTCTTCTTCGCTACAGGAATCATCTGTTTTACATTTTATAATGGGCACATATTCGCCATACCCTTTTGCGACCACTCTTTTCGGATCTATTCCGGATTCAATAATGAAATCTCTGGTCGAAGAAGCTCTTTTTTGAGATAAATCTTCGTTAAACTTATCATTTCCACGAGAATCCGTGTGCGAACCAATCTCAATGACCATTTCCGGATATTTGTTCATCAAAGCCACAACCCTGCCCAAAATTACTTTAGATTCTTTTCGGATATACCATAAATTATAATCAAAATAAATCGGATCTGTTTTAATAATCAGACGGTCTTTGTCTTTTACCACATCTTTTTCCTTAGCCAGAATTTCTTCTACTTTTTCCTTTTTCCTGATTTCCCCTGCAACAATTTCATCTGCTTTTGCTTTCTTTTCGGCTTCTTTTAAAGCGATAAGAGCCAAAGCTTCTTTTTCTTTTTTCACTTCAGCATCACGTTGCTCTTCTAGCTTTATCGCTTCAAATGATTTCAATGCTAATGAGGCATCCACAATACCTTCTCTGGTTTTACCTGTTACGACAGACTTTGACTTAGTTGTGTATTTTTCTTTGAAAGCCTCAACGGTATAAGAAGTTTCGCAGGCAACAGTAAAACTAAATTTACCGTCAGCTGCTGTACTAACTCTGTCAAGCTCTTTTTTATCAGAATCCTGCAACATAACAAAGGCATCACCTAAAGGCAATCCGGTATCAATATCTGTAATGATTCCTGTTACGAACTGCTTGCAATCTTCAACAATTAAATCTTTAATTTCTTTAAACTGATAAATATCATCGCTTCCTTTTCCGCCTTCTCTGTTGGAAGCAAAATATCCTTCTTTGGTATCAGAATCGATATTAAACGAAAAATCATCCAAATTCGAATTTAAAGGCAGGCCAATATTCACCGGTTTACTGTATTCATTTCCTTTAATATCAGAAACAAAAACATCAAGCGAACCGTATCCTAAATGTCCTTCCGAAGAAAAATAAAGTTTGCTGTCTTTTGAAACAAAAGGAAATTGTTCTCTTTTGTCCGTATTAATTGTAGGTCCTAAGTTTTTTGGCGTATCGAAAGCTCCTTTATTAATATTTACCGAATAAATATCGAAAGAACCTAAGCTTCCCGGCATATCCGAAGCAAAATACAAAACAGTTTCATCCGTACTCAAAGCTGGATGTTCTACCGAATAATCGGCACTATTAAAAGGAAGCGATGCTACATTTGTCCATTTGCCTTCAATAAATTCTGCTTTAAAAATCTGAAGGTTGGAAATTTTCTGGTCATTTTTTGACTTATGTCCGTTCTTAGAGTTATTTCTTGTAAAATAAATGGTTTTTCCGTCTTTAGTAAAAATAATATTCGATTCGTGCATGCCGGTTTTTAGTTCCGGAGCAAAATATTCCGGAACAGCCTCTGCTGAATTTATGTTTTTTATTGGCATTATAACCAAATTCAAATAGGTTTGATTATCCCACTTAAATTTTTTATCAAATAAACCCGGTTTTAGTTTTACTCCTGCGTAAATCAAATTTTCATGATGTTTTATGGCTCCAAATTCAGAATTTGGCGTATTGATTGCGAGATTTTTTATTTCGAATCGATTGCCAATTGCGGAAACATTTTCTAAAACTTTACTATCCTTTTCAAAACCGGCAAGATCCTCAGGATTTGTTGATTTTGAATAATATGTTTTTAAGGCTTCATTTGCATCTTCATTACTATTGCTCGCATTGAGTGTCTGTGCGTACCTGAAATAATAATTCCGGTCTAAATCCTGACTGTATCTCGTCATCAGAAGTCGGTAATAGCGTTGTGCTTTTATTAAATCATTGGTATAATAATACGAATCTGCCAGGTTTTTGATGACTTCCTGCGATGGTTTTTCGTCGGCTAGTTTTTGGTATAAAAGAATCGCTTCGGTATAATAGGTTCTGTCAAAAAATCTTTTGGCTCGGGCCAAATCATAATCCTGAGCCTGTATAAACTGTATTGAAAATACGAATATAATAACGAGTAGTTTTTTCATATTTTTCATTTTAAAAGAATCTTGGTGATTTATCATATCCTTTTCCTAATAAATCTAAATTAAACAGCAACATAATTTCGTGAGTTCCAGAATTAAACTGTCCTAAGTTGGTTAGTGTATGATCATACGCATAACCCACTCTGAAAGAAGGTGTGATATTGATATTCATCAAAGCACTTACGGCATCATTAATCCTGTATGCAGCGCCAAGTTCAAACTTTTCGTTGTACAAAACATTCGCAGTCAAATCAACAGATACAGGAGTTCCTGCAACAAATTTTGACATAAAAGCAGGTTTCACCTTAAACTGATCGTTGATTTGAAAAACATATCCTGCGGTCAAAAAAGTATGAATTTCTTCAGAACCGTAAGCACTTATACCTTCTTTTTCTTCGATATGTTTTGTATTCAATAGATTCGGAATCGATAATCCTACATAATAAGTATCGGTAAAATAATAAGCTCCTGCTCCAATATTGGGTTTGGTAACGTTTATATTTTCGGCGAAAGCCAAATCTGTTTCAGGGTCAGCAAATCGAAATCCGTTGAAATTGGTTTGCAATGATGTAAATCCAGCTTTTAATCCTAATGAAAGTTTGTTTCTGCCGCTCAATTGCAAAACATAAGCAAAATCGGCATAGAAATTATTTTCTTTTTTAGCTCCGTCGCCAATATCATCGGAAATTAAGGAGAGTCCCACCTCAATCTTTTCACTCAAAGCCGTGTGACCAAAAAAGGTAAATGTTTTAGGTGAACCAACAGCTCCTACCCATTGCGTTCTGTATAAACCTCCTACATTCAGCATGGCAGCTGTTCCGGTAGCATAGGCTGGATTTACGGCACTCATATTGTACATATAATGCGTAAATTCAGGATCCTGCTGCGCTGAAGCAGATGTTATATAAAAGAGAAAACTTATAAAAAGTATTATTTTTTTCATTTGAATTTTATTAAATAATGTCAACCGGAATTATCTGTTTAAGTAAAGACGCCCTTGTCTGGCAGGCTTGTTATCTTTATTAAAATAAACCACATAAAAATAAACTCCGTTTGGTGCAATTCCGTCGCCAAAACTGCCTCCTTCAGAACTTCTTCCATCCCAGTTGGGTATATTTTTATTTCCTTTAAACATTATATTTCCATATCTATTGAAAATTTCGATGGTATAATCCGGAAATAAAAATTCGATATCCGGAATTCTGAAAGTATCGTTTACATTATCTCCGTTTGGCGAAAATCCGTCAGGAATAAAAAAATCATATTGCTCTTCATCACAATCCGTTAGCGCGACCGTTACCTCGATATTATCCTCTGAAATACACGCTGTTGTTGATGGAAAATCGAAACCATAATACGTCATGTTGTCAATCAATTTTGTTGATGCCGGCAATAAATTTCCGTTGGTCTGCGCATCATACCAAACAACTGTCGAAGCAACATTGGTTTTATTTGATAAATCTAAAATAGTCGGATTTTCGAGTGCACAAAAGTTTGGTCCATCCGGATCCAAAACAGGTGCAGGCGAATCATTTATCACGACAGTAATCATACTAGCAGGAGACGTACAGCCTTCTGCAGAAGTTTGAGTTAGATAATAATTCTCTGATTTTAAAACATACGTATCTTCAAGTGGTGTAGTTAATGCAGAACTATTGTACCATTTATATTGAGTTCCGTTTGGTACCAAATTAGCAACTGTTGCACCATCAACTTTACAAAAATCCAGATTCCCTGCTATTGGAGCTAATGGAATTGGGTGTAATAAAAAAGTGTCGGTTACATTCGTCAGATCAATAGCACAGGTGGTTACATTATTTATAATATTACTCATTGTAAAGGTATAAGAACCGTCTGACGGAAATATCCCTGATGGAATTGTAAAACTTGCTTTGCCACCTTCAACTTCTAAAGTCGTGGTTAGATTTGTTGCGGGCAAACTTCCTGAAAGGATATACGAAATAGTAATATCTTTAAGTGTTCCGAGTCCTGAAAGCGCTACTGTAACAGCTTCGCCTAAACAAACACTCTCCACATTGACAACTAAATTGGTAACATCAGGCAGCGAATTTATGAGTATATCTCCGTTAACGTCAGCAGGAACTGTATTGGTACATTTTGTAACCGTATGAGTGATTCTGGTGATGGTTATAATTGAAGATCCGTCATTTGCATTCAAAGTTCCAGGAATCGTGAAACTGGCAGTCCCTCCAGTAAAAACAACAATTGCTGTCTGATTGTTTGCCGTATTATCTCCTCTGATCCTATAAATAATTTCATAAGTTCCATCAGCTAAATGTATGGCATTAGAAATAGTAACCAATGAACTTTCGTTTTGGCAGGTTGTTGTAGGAGTTACAAGGGCATCATCCAAAACCGGCGTTGGATAAATATGTAAATCATCTGTTAAGTTATCGATAATATTTTGGCAAGTCTGACTGGTTTCGGCTTCAATATTTAAAATAGTAATGCTATAATCTCCTACTCTGTCAAAATATTTTGAATCAATAGGAAAAGTGATTACGCCATTGATAAAGTTGGCTGTTATCGTTTCGCTTCCGCTATTTGCTCCTGAAACAGCATAAGTAACCTCGTATATGCCATTCGGAATAACTTCAGGCCCGCGTGTAAGGGTTGCGGTATAAGTTGCCGTAGGAATATCTGGCTCACAAATATCCTGATCTACAACAAGTGTTGCACCGGTAAAATCGAGTTTTTTCTCAATTCTAATTAACACTGTAGCACTATCATCCGGGCAAATAGACGGATTGGTAGATCGAACCAGATAAGTAAAGGTAAAATCGCTTTCGCCATAGGTTTCAAAAAGCTTTTCCAAATTTACATTATGATCCGTCTCAGAAGATATTTCTCCTGAATTCAGAGGATCACTCCACGTTCCGCCAGGATCTTGTCCTGAAAGCAGACTATATAAATCGAAATTGGTATAAGAAGACAAACCATCACTGCCGCACAAAAGCAATATTGCCGGAGTACCGGGTTCCGGCGCTCTGAAAACCGTAACTTTTGCAGTCGATGTCACCTGCGCACAACTACCAATTGCCGGCATTGTGTACGTAAATTGATAGGTACCCCTAAGTTCTTTTACTCTAACGGAAGAACCCACAAATTCGCCTGTGGTATCATTGTGCCAGTATCCATTGGTTTGTGGACTTAAAAAAACGCCATCAAATGCCTGAAAAAGATTGAAATTAATGATAGAAGTACATACGGATACATTAGGTGATGTTACTCCAGAATATCCCCCGATAATAACCGTCACCGTTGCCGAGTTATCAACACATCCTTCAACGGTATAGGTATAATGATAAATCTTGCTTTCAAAAATTTGATGTGCATTTAAAACTCCTGTTACGGGATCCAATCCGCCTGAACGATCATCATCTGTCCATACACCTCCGGCTACCGGTGTGCCTTTTAATGCCGAAAAAAGAGAAATAGTCTGGCTTGAAAGATTGGGTATGTCGCAAACTGTTACTACATCACTATCCTCTCCTGCACATTGTGCAATCGAGTTTAGGGGCAGTAAAAGGAAAAACACTATTATTTGTAAGAAATTAAAGTAGTTTTTAACCATGTGGTATTATTTTTCGATAAACTTAATAAAATAATACCGCTAACTAGTACAATTATTTAATTTTCTTGTTAATTTTTAACGTTTTACCATTAATTATAAAAAAAAGAAGTAATCTCAATTTTTATAATTCATCTTCCAACTTAAAACGAAATTTCAAAATCATACTATTTCGTTCAATTTCCATAATAATAAAAATATCTTCATTAGACTTTAGCAAGTTGTTGATTTGCTGCAAGGTATATTTATAAGGTTGCGTGCCATTGATACTGACAATAATATCACCCTTAAGCAACCCGCATTTATCAGCTGTTGAATTTTTACGAATATTTACAATTTCATAAACGGGTTTTAATTGAAATTTGTATCTAAAATCATCCTCTTTTTTTGATTCCATCTCTGAATCTCCTATGGTAGAAACCAATTTTACAGTCTGCATATGAACCGTTTCCTGAACCCATTGCAAACCGTTGTGCTGAATAGTGATACCACTTTTATTATAATGAAATGGTTCTGAAAACTTACTATTCTTTTTTAAATACAGCTTACGATCCTGATAATCCAAAACCAATGTAAATCGCTTTAAAATTTCTCCACCAACTGAACCAATTCTGCCCGAAACCATCTTTACATTACGTATAGAAGTTGAATCAGGAAAAGAAACAACAGGCCTTTTAAAATTGAAACCGGCTATTGAAAATTGATCAATTTTAGCCCGATGACCTTCAATATCACCGCTAAATCCTTTGCCTAAGAAATCAGGAAAATTCTTTTTTGGCAATTTTATAATATCATTTTCAAAAATCCAAAAAGCGTCACTATTACCAATATCAATAAGCAATTTAGCAGGAATTTCTACATTGTCAACAATTGCTTTTGTAATCAAATAGGGCTTAGATCTTTCGATGGTAATAGGAATGGTTTCAAATTTTTTATTCAGTTTTATTCTGGCCTCCTCCTTCTTGCCATACACGATGATTTTCTTTTTTTGATAATTAATTTCAACTAAATTATTTTTGAAAAATTTGTGACCAATAATACCATTGACCGGAATCCCAATATGAGAGGACAAATTAAACTCCTGATCCAGAATAATATATACTAAATGATTGGTAGATTTTAAACCATGTGTTTCCAGAATATTATTAGCCGATTTTAATCCTTCTATTTCATCTTCAGCTCCCAGACCCCGCAATGATATTTTTTCAATATTATTAAACTTGACTTCCTTTTTTTCATCCATGCTAAATAATATCGTTTCCTCTACTCCTGAATCTACTAGAAAATTAAGTTCTACTCCATTCACTTTAATTGGAATGAAAATCAGATTATTAATAAACTTAAAGGGGATTATCACCTTCTTTCGTTGGTTTTCTATCACGAAATCCGTCTGAGAGAATGTTGGAAAAATTAAGAAAAGTCCAAAAAATAAGACAAATATTTTTTTCATTAACATTTTTTTATATAAAATTAATAAAAATATTAATAATTGTTACATTTTTCTAAGTAATCGTATTGTTCTCGTTAAATTCGAAAAAAAAATGCAAATTTGCAACTCAATAATTAAACTCATGCCAACAATTTCAAGCAAAGGCAGAAACATGCCCGAATCACCGATACGTAAATTGGCTCCTTACGCAGATATTGCAAAACAAAAAGGACACAAAGTGTATCATCTAAACATTGGTCAACCGGATATCAAAACTCCTGAGGTGGCCATCGAGGCGGTAAAAAATATTGATTTAACACTGATAGAATACAGTCCGTCTGCCGGATATGAAAGTTACAGAAAAAAATTAGCCAAATTTTACCAGCGTCAAAACGTAAATGTAAACTCAGAAGACATCATTATTACGACTGGTGGCTCTGAAGCCTTATTGTTTGCACTGGCCACAATTACAGATCCAGGAGATGAAATCATTATTCCTGAACCATTTTATGCCAATTATCACGCCTTTGCATCCTCAACGAGTGCAACGGTAATTCCGGTAATTTCGACTATCGAAAGCGGATTTGCTTTGCCAAGTATTGATACGGTTGAGAAATTAATCACACCAAAAACCAAAGCCATTTTGATTTGTAATCCTGGAAATCCTACTGGTTATTTATATACAGAAGCTGAAATCAAGCAATTAGCAGGTTTGATCAAAAAACATGATTTGTATTTGATTGCTGATGAAGTCTATCGTGAATTTTTGTACGATGGCGACGACGTACACTTTTCTGTAATGAATCTTGAAGATCTGCAGCAAAACGTAATCATGGTCGATTCGGTTTCGAAACGTTACAGCATGTGTGGCGCAAGAATTGGTTGTTTGGTTACTAAAAATAAAACTGTTCTGGCAACCGTAATGAAATTTGCCCAGGCACGTTTGAGTCCGCCAACTATTGAGCAAATTGCCTGTGAAGCTGCTATTGATACCCCTCAAAGTTATTTTGATGAAGTGATTGCAGAATACAAAGAACGCCGCAATACTTTAATTACGGAATTAAATAAAATTGAAGGTGTTGTCGTAACCAAACCGAAAGGAGCATTTTATTGCATTGCCGAATTACCTATAGAAAATGCGGATGATTTTGCACAATGGCTTTTAGAAAGTTATGATTTAAATGGTGAAACTGTCATGGTTGCTCCTGCTGCCGGATTCTACTCGACTCCAGGAATGGGATTGAATCAGGTACGAATTGCTTATGTTTTAAACAAAACTGATTTAGTTAAAGCTGTAAATGTTCTGAAAGAGGCGCTTTTGGTTTATAATAAAAGATAATTTACATCTTAATTAAAAATTTTAAAAGACAATAACCACCTAAGTTATTGTCTTTTCTATTTTAGAAAAATGGTCTTTTGGTTTTAATTTAAATTATACCCAAAAAAGACCTATTAAATAGTAAAAACGATAGAAAAGGTTTGCTTTTTATTAATTATCTTTACCGCCTTAAAAAGATATACCCATACTAATAGTAGTTTTTAATGATAAATAACGAAGATTTTTTAGACGAAATAGGAGACAATCATTTTAGCAGTAATGCCAAAAACCCTGTAAGACAGGACGCTTTTGAATTAAGTGATGATGAAAAAATAGAAAAAATTAAAAAAGATGTCGAAAACATTCTGCAGACTCTTGGAATGGATTTGACAGATGACAGCATAAAAGGTACTCCAAACAGAGTAGCAAAAATGTTTGTAAAGGAGATTTTTGGCGGACTGAACCCTTCGAAAAAACCAAAAGCTTCTACTTTTGACAATAATTATAAATATGGCGAAATGTTGGTTGAAAAAAACATTACGCTTTACTCTACTTGCGAACACCATTTATTACCTATCATCGGAAGAGCACATGTGGCTTACATTTCGAGCGGAAGAGTAATTGGTCTATCAAAAATGAACCGAATTGTAGAACATTACGCCAAAAGACCTCAAGTACAAGAGCGTCTGACCATGCAAATTGTACAAGAACTTCAGGAAGCATTAGGAACGGAAGATGTAGCTTGCGTTATCGATGCCAAACACCTTTGCGTAAATTCAAGAGGAATTAAAGATATCGAAAGCAGCACAGTAACATCTGAATTTGGCGGAAAATTTAAAGATCCTCAAACACGCAGAGAGTTTTTAGATTACATCAAGTTAGATACACAGTTCTAGTTTTTTACAAGTTTTCATACTATATTTATGACCTAGCCCAGATGGAAGCGGTATCCTTTTTATTTTTTCTTTAAAAATAAAAAGATACAAGTGAACAGCTGGAAATAGCTCCTAAAAAAATCAATAATAAAAATATGCCTTTATATAAAAGTCAATCGCTAAAAATATACAATTCGCTTTCTGGCGAAAAAGAAAATTTCAACCCAATTCATGAAGGAAATGTTGGAATGTATGTTTGCGGACCTACGGTTTATAGCAATGTACACTTAGGAAATGTGAGAACTTTTATGTCTTTTGACGTGATTTTCAGGTACTTTTTGCATCTTGACTACAAAGTACGTTATGTGCGAAACATTACCGATGTAGGTCATATTGTCGATGATGTGGATGAAGGCGAAGACAAAATTGCCAAAAAAGCACGTTTGGAGCAATTGGAGCCAATGGAAGTGGTGCAACGCTACACGGTAGATTTTCATGACATTTTAAAGTCTTTCAACTTTTTACCGCCAAGTATTGAGCCAACCGCTACAGGACATATTATTGAACAAATAGAAATTATCAAAAAGATTATCGATACCGGAATTGGTTATGAAGCCAATGGATCGGTTTATTTTGATGTTGTAAAATATAACGAAACCAACAATTACGGGGTTTTAAGCGGCCGAAATATCGAAGATATGTTAGCCAATACCCGCGATTTGGATGGTCAGTCAGACAAAAGAAATCCGCAGGATTTTGCACTTTGGAAAAAAGCAGAACCAGAGCACATCATGAGATGGCCTTCGCCCTGGAGTGATGGTTTTCCGGGCTGGCATCTTGAATGTACTGCTATGAGTACCAAATATTTGGGGAATCATTTTGACATTCACGGTGGTGGAATGGATTTGAAATTCCCACATCATGAGTGCGAAATCGCTCAAAACGAAGCGTGTACAGGTCAGTCGCCGGTAAATTACTGGATGCACGCCAACATGCTGACTCTTAATGGTAAAAAAATGGCCAAATCAACCGGAAATAATATTTTACCCGGAGAAATTTTGAGCGGTGATAATACAATTCTAAGCAAAGCTTTTTCGGCTTCTGTAACGAGATTTTTTATGTTGCAGGCACATTACAGAAGTATCTTAGATTTTTCTGATGATGCTATTGTTGCTGCCGAAAAAGGATACAAAAGATTAATGGAAGCTGTTGAAGCTTTACCTAATATTACACCAAGCGACAGCAGTTCTATAAATTTCGAATCCTGGAAACAGTTGTGCTACGATGCCATGAATGACGATTTTAACACGCCAATTTTGATTGCGCAGTTATTTGAAGGAGTTCGTTATATCAATTTATTGAAAGAAGGAAAAGAAACCATTTCTGCCGAAGATCTTAAAACATTTGCAACTGCTATCAACGCTTTTGTTTTTGATGTTTTAGGTTTGAATGATGAGAAAGCAGCTGACAGCAATAACGATAAATTAGAAGGTGTAGTAAACATGCTTATCGGAATGAGAAATCAGGCCAGAGCAGATAAAAACTTTGCCCTTTCAGATCAGATTCGCGATCAGTTGATTGCTTTGGGAATACAACTGAAAGACGGAAAAGAAGGAACATCCTTTAGCGTAAATTAATTTTAGATTGTAGAGTTCAGATTGTAGAATTATCTAAAAAAATCTACAATCTGAACTCTACAATCTACAATATTTAAAAATCATGAAATTCCTTATCTATCCTTTTGTATTATTGGTTCGGTTTTATCAAACAGCCATTTCGCCTTTTACCCCTGCGTCATGCCGTTTTGAACCTACCTGTTCTACTTACATGATTCAGGCTTTGCAAACACACGGCTTGTTTTACGGAGGCTATTTAGGAGTTAAACGCATTTTGAGTTGTCATCCGTGGGGAAGAACCGGCTACGACCCTGTTCCGGAGAAGAAATGTTCACACAAACATTAACTTATTATAAAGACTTACTTTACTATAAATATTTATTTTTACAACAAATAAAACAAAATACTACATGACACTAGCCTCAAATATTGTTTGGAATCCTTCTGAAGGAATCGATTTAGGATTTTTTATGATTCGTTACTATAGTTTAATGTTCGTAGTTGCATTCGCGTTAGGATGGTACTTAATGAAAAAGATTTTCGAACGTGAAAACGAATCGATAGACAAATTAGATTCGCTGTTTGTCTGGACGGTTTTAGCAACTTTAATTGGTGCCCGTTTAGGTCAGGTTTTGTTTTATGACTCTGATAAATATTTCAGAAGCCATCCATTAGAAATATTTTTACCCATTAGAGAAAATGAAGGCTCAACACTTTTTGGCTTTATAAACGGTTGGGAATTCACAGGTTTTCAAGGCTTAGCAAGCCATGGTGCTGCAATTGCAATTATTATTGCGATGTATCTTTATAATAAAAAAATACTTCACCGCTCTGTTTTATGGATTTTAGACCGAATTGTCATTCCTGTTGCCAGTGGTGCCGTTTTTGTACGTATTGGTAACTTTATGAACTCAGAAATCATTGGAGACAAAACTACTTCTGCATTCGGAATTCGTTTCTTACACGATCAGTTTAGCAAAAATGATGTGGTAAATGCGACCGGAATTGCCAACCCGAAAGATGCTTATACTGCCATTGCAACCGACCCAAAATTTGCTGATATATTAGCGCAGGTTCCTGCAAAACACCCTACACAACTGTACGAAGCAATTTCTTATGTTTTTGTATTTGCTGCTTTATATTTCTTGTATTGGAAAACAAATGCGAGACTTAAAACAGGTTTTTTATTCGGAATGTTTTTAGTGCTTTTATTTGTAGTTCGTTTTATTGTAGAGATTGTAAAAGAAAGCCAGGGTGGTTTTGAAAGCGCATTAGGCGTATTCTCAACAGGACAATGGCTAAGCATTCCTTTTATCATTATCGGTCTTTTCTTTATCATAAGAGCACAAAGAAACCCTTTGGCAACTTCATAAAAGATTTTATTCAAAATATAAAAACGCCCAAAGCACGAAAAGCTTTGGGCGTTTTATTTTAACCCTTAATAAATGTTTTCAGGAGCAGAAACCATACGTTTCATAATATCATTTAGTCTTGCTGCCCGCTAAATTCAATCTTCCTTTTTTACTCCAACCAAATCATTTGCGTAAAAGCACCATTGGTAGCAATATCCCAAGCTTCTACCCTTACCCATTTTTTACCTTTCAAATTCGCAGACCAGTTAAAATTTTGTTTACCAAAGGCTAATGTATTATTTAGATTTATACGTTCGCGATACACTTTTTTGCCATCGCCAGAAATAATTTCAGCAAAACTCAACGGGAAAGTCCAGTTAAGAGATACCTTAATTTTGGCATCGCCTTTTTCTGTAAGTTTTAATGTTTCGCCAGCTCCTTTCCCATTGATAGTAAATGCCGGAATTAGAACTTCGCCGGTGCTTACAAAAAATTTTCCGTTGCTTATAGCATCTAAAACAGGCTCCCAGCCCTCTTCGTAATTAGGCAATTTATCTAACTGGAGATAGTTTACATTTAAATGGGCATACATTTCGTTTTGGTGGGTGATGGTAAAAATATCAGCCTCGGCAATTACATGTTTTTTATAACCCCAATTGGCCATATCATCCATTAAATTAAGCACACGTTTACTAAGAGTTGGCAATGCCAAATCGCCGGGAATAGCTTTCCATGCCGCACCCATATAGGTATCCGATTTAAAAAATTCTTCGTCTTTATATTTATCAGGATAACCTGTTGATGCTTTTGTACGGGCATGCGCCACCCAGGCTAAACCCTTCTCCCTTTCAAGGAGTTTAAGCATCTCGTTTTTATCGCCTACATGGTAAACTTTACCATATTCGGGGTCATTGACCATAAACGGCGTTTCGGCTTTTCTATCCATTACCCAATACACTGGTTTTGGAAAAAAGGCCAGCCAATGGCCGCCATAAAAGTTATTGGCTTCTTCACCTGGAAGCAATAAAAAATCAGAATCAGACAGGCGTTTTGTTTGCTCGAATAAAGAATTAAGTTCTTTTAGTCTGGTGGCATCCGGACCTTTTGGGTGACCTGGACCATGAAACTCTGCAAGTTTTACGATGTCAAGTCCCGCAGTTTTTAAAACATCTACAAATTCTGGTTTTTCTGGCACGGGTTTACCGCTCAGAACCACATCAGAAATAAACTCGTTATGAAAATGAGTAGCCATTGTTTTATACCCAGGTAAAGGCAGGTAAGAATCATTATGAGTGAACTTTTTTACTTCATCTAAGGCTACTGCTGCATTATCGGTACTCAATAAACAGAAAAAATTAAGTCGCTGTTCTGTATTTGGTGGCGAATTAAACCATGGCACAAATCGGTTATCTCCTTTCGGATCCTGACGAATACCTATTCCATATTCTGGAAACACATCCAAATAATTACTTCCACACCAGGTAAATTTCAAGTTAAAAGCCTCGTCTAAAGGATAAAAATATTGATGCGGCGCAGGAAAAAGAGCCAAACTGCTCGATTTATTCTCGCCAATTACACTACGATATTTCACTTCTAAATTTTTAGCCAAATCCGTTTTAGCAGGTTGTATGTGCTGCATATTTTTCTGCACATCAGAAAATGCAATGTTTTGCCAAAGTTCCTTTTTGTTTAGTAAACCTGCATCGTATAAAATAGCTGTAGAATCAGCTTTTGTACTAAGCACCGATGCCACATTAAATAAAGGGCTGCCATTATAAAGCGTGATTTCTAAAACTCCGCTAAAATCCGCTGCCTTCATATCTGAGATTCGAATAATGGTTTGGGCGCCCGAGGTACTTACGCTTGTTTTACGCTTATCAAATACTACTTTATAAGTTTGGTATGGCTTATTGGGTACTCTGTCAAAAAACACATCCCAACCGCCACTATCTGGGCTTAAAGTTCGCTTACCGACCCTAAGGATAAATGCCGGATCTAAATTATTGGCAATTTCTTTAAAACCATCTGCATTGCTCAATTGAATACTGCTGAATAATGGTTTCTGATTATCTAAATCTAAAATTAATTTTCCTGTACTCGCTTTACCGGTAGGCCAGGTAGCGGTAAGGATTTTCTCTTTTACAGAAACTTTGGCACCATTATTTTTAAAAGACGATAAATTAACTGGTACTTGTGCCTGGAGCACCGAAATGGATAAAACACAAAGGACGTGAATGATTTTTTTCATTTGGTTTGATTAGAAAGTTAGAATATGCAATATACTAATTCTATTTAGTAAAACGATTTAGTAATAAAAAATTAATTGTTCAGACCCTTGAAAACCATTACACTTTTATACAAAGCAACTTGCTGTTTTTTGTATTTACAATGCTTACTTCTTGCATTAGAAAATAAATACATAATTTGATTATTTTTTTTTAGGAGCAGAAAAAATACGTTTCATAATAACGTTTAGTCCCGCTGTCCGCTAAATTCCCGATTAACAAAAACTACGGCTAAAAAGCCTTGTTTTTCTAAATCGGGCGATATCGCTTCCATCGGGGCTAAGTTAGAATCTCTTATTTTCATAAGATTTTCACAGCTTAAAAAATCCATATCCGAAACTCCACTTTTTAATTTTCAGTAATAAATTTTAAAGTTTTACGATTAATTCTTTTTTTGTATTTTAATACATCCAACACCGTGGCTAAATCTATGTAAAAATTTCATCAACTTAATTAAGAGACCGGGAAAAATAGATTTGAATAGCCTCCAACTTTAGTTGGAGAATAGCAGAATTTAAAAAAAAATGGCTTTAGCCAAAGACAAAGCAAATCATTTATTTGACTAAAGCCCTTATTCATCTTAAACAACAACCATCCAACTAAAGTTGGAGGCTTTTTAATAATAATCCAGCTAATTTCTGATAATTATAAAACACCATACAAATAGGCAACTTTCAATTCCTTATATAACTTATATGGTTTAAACAAAAAAATCACAAACCATACGAAACACCAAACTCAATATTTCTGGTGTTATACCCTGAATTTTTATCGTTAAATCCTGCATTAGAAACATGTCTTATACTTGGTCGAACATCAAACTGAAAACTTTCGACTTTTACAGAAAAGCCAACCGCAAAAACATCAGCGAAAGCAAAACCTTCAGACATTCGTTCTGTTTCGGTGTCGTTTATCATCGGGCCAACACTGCCTAAAACATAAAAAGAACAACTGCCCCCTATTGGTTTCCGAACCAAAAAACCAAGATTTAAAACATATTCGTGAACGTCTTTCAACTTTGTAAAACGTTCTCTCTTTTCGAGATAATCAGGCTCAGATGGCTGTACAAAATAGAAATTGAGTAATTGATGTGTTCCAAAATTAACTTCGGGCTGAACTAAAATTTCAAACTCAAAATAGCTTGTTTTCTTCACCTGATAATACAATTGAGCCTTATAAAAATTATTAGTAAAAGTATAGTTCCTATTATTGAATTCGCTTCCAAACCCATAATTAAAACCAATAGCAAAATTGCTTTTCTTTTCCTGCGCAGCGAGTTTTAGAATACTAAAAAAAAACAACAAACCTAAAAGTATTTTTCTATCCATGAGTAGTATTTACATTTTAAAGATAAAAAAAAAAGAGCCAACTTTCGCTGGCTCTTTCTATATAGACAAATTTGCTTATTATGCTTTTTTGTGCTCTTCTTCGATTGTATGTTTATCATCTTTAGAAATCGTATCAACCAATACTGGTGTCGCGATAAATAATGAAGAATAAGTTCCTACGATAATACCTACCAACATGGCAAAGATAAATCCACGAATTGATTCTCCTCCAAAAAGGAACATCGTCAACAATACAATAATCATCATTAATGACGTATTCAACGTTCTTGATAAAGTAGTGTTAATAGAAGCATTTACGATATCTTCGAAACTTCCTTTACGCTTACCAATAATAAACTCTCTAATTCTATCGAATACAATTACAGTATCGTTCATAGAATAACCAATTACGGTTAGAATTGCAGCAATAAAGTGCTGATCCATTTCCATGTGGAAAGGCATGAATTTATAACATAAAGAGTAAATTCCTAATACAAAGATAACGTCATGCGCTACCGCTGCAATCGCACCTAATGAATATTGCCATTTACGGAAAGATACAATTAAGTACAAGAAAATAGCTGCCATTGCTCCCAAAACTGCCCAATATGAGTTCGTTTTGATATCCTCAGAAATAGAAGCACTAACTTTTGCTTGTTGCAAAACTCCAACAGTTTTACCTTCATACGAGTTGATAAATTTGTCATAAGAAGTATTTGGATAATATTTAGCTAAAGCTGCATATAATTTTTCGTTAACTTCTTTATCTACTGCAAGACCATCTTCCTGGATTTTATATTTTGTAGTAATTTTTAATTGTTCGTCACTTCCAAAAATTTTAGCCTCAACTGGAGTTCCAAAAGCAGCTGATAATTCATCTGATACTACAGTCGCATCAACTGGTTTTTCAAATTTTACCTGGAATGTTCTTCCTCCAACAAAATCTACACCCTGATCTAATCCGTTAACGAAGAAGATAGAAACCAAACTTACAATAACTACGATTGAAGAGAAGATATAAGTAAATTTCTTAACTTTAATAAAGTCATAGTGGAAATTAGTAAACCAGTTTTTAGTAATATTCGTAGAGAAAGTCAAATCTCCTTTTCCTGCAATATTTTTATCGATAAAAATTCTGGCGATAAAGATTGAAGTAAATAACGACGTTGCAATACCAATAAGTAATGTTAAAGCGAAACCTTTAATTGGTCCTGTACCAAAGATAAACAAAATTGCTCCGGTAAGAATATGAGTAACGTTTGCATCAATAATAGAACGCATTGCACCGTGCCATCCGTAAGAAGCTGCAACAGCTTCAGAAAGTGATTTACCTTCACGTAATTCCTCTTTAGCTCTTTCGTAAATAATAATGTTCGCATCTACTGCAGTACCCAATGTTAATACGATACCTGCAATACCTGGCAATGTCAGTACAAAACCAAAACTTGCCATAATTCCGAACAAGAAAAGTAAGTTTAATAATAAGGCAAGGTTAGCATACCAACCCGCTTTACCATAATAGAATACCATCCATACACATACTAGTAAGAATCCAACGATTGAAGAAATCATACCTGCATCAATAGCAGCCTGACCTAAAGATGGCCCAACTACAGTTGACTGAACGATATCGGCTGAAGCTGGTAATTTACCTGCATTTAATACGTTAGCTAAATCTTTTGTTTCAGCTACATCAAAAGAACCTGTAATTTCAGATCTTCCTCCTGCGATTGGTCCGCTAGTAACACCTGGTGCAGAATACACGATGTTATCTAATACAATAGCAATATATCCTTTTTGAGAAAAAGCTCTACCTGTTAATTCTTCCCAGGTTTTAGCACCCTGACTGTTCATTTGCATAGAAACAGCCGGTTTTCCTAATTGGTCAAAAGTATCTTTTGCGTCCGTTACAACACCACCGCTCATTGCTGGAGCATTGTCTCTGTTTCCTTTTAAAGCGTATAATTCTACAACTTCAATATCTTTTTGTTTAGCGTCTTTTATTGTAGTTGGCTTACTCCATACAAATTTTGCATTGTGTTGGTCACCAGCCAATAAAACTCTAATCTCTGGTCTTTTAAAGTAATTGTTGATAGTCGCAGTATCTTTAGGAGCAAAGTATCCTAAAACTGGTCCACCACCCTGACCTAAAATTTTGTCGA
The DNA here is from genome assembly GCF_009789235.1 of Flavobacterium hydrocarbonoxydans. Taxonomy (GTDB): domain Bacteria; phylum Bacteroidota; class Bacteroidia; order Flavobacteriales; family Flavobacteriaceae; genus Flavobacterium; species Flavobacterium hydrocarbonoxydans. The sequence continues at coordinate 49,721 of NZ_WSTB01000014.1, forward strand.
ATAAAGGATTGTTTCCTTTTTTAGTATCTAAAGAATCTTTAGCATCTGTTAGTAAAGCATTCAATGAATCTTTAACAACTGCTTTAGTTTCGGTCTTCTTAACTTCAGTTTTCTTTAATGCTTCGTTAGCAGCAACTAAGAAATTACCAACTTCTTCTATTTTATAAGTTTCCCAGAACTCTAATTGCGCTTTTCCACCTAATAATTTCTTGATTCTATCAACATCTTTAGCACCTGGAAGCTCAACTAAGATTCTTCCTGTTTCTCCTAATTTTTGGATGTTTGGTTGTGTAACACCAAATTTATCGATACGCTCTCTTAATACTTTGTAAGCACTTTCGATAGACTCTTCAACTTTTCTTTTGATTACTTTTTGAGCTTCAGAATCACTCATTTTGATATCGATTCCTCCTTCACCCTGCAAACTTCTGTTCGCAAAAATATCAGAATCTGCTAATCTTACAGTTCCATTTGAATTTGCATCAAACGCTTCGAAAAATTTATTCAGGTACGTTTTATTTCCTTCTAAATTGGCCGTTGCATCAGCTAATGACTTATTAAAAACAGGGTTTTTAGAATTGCTTGACAATCCTTTCAATACATCTTTAATAGAAATTTGAAGAATCACGTTGATTCCTCCTTCTAAGTCAAGACCTTTATTAATCTGTTTGTTTTTTACTTCATTATAAGTAAAACTTGTAAATCCAAGATTTAATACATCTACCTTTCCAATAGAATCTAAATATTTTAGCTCTTTATCAGGATTATCTCCTGCAAAAGCCTTGGCCTCACCCTTGACATTATTTGCCACAAAAGTGAAAGAAAGTTGGTAAATACTTACCAATGCAAATAGAATTGCGAAAAATTTAATAAGTCCTTTATTCTGCATTATTACTAAAAATTAATTATGTTTTATTGTTTGTTTTTGTTTTAAATTCCCATAAAATAAGCCCTGACATGAATTTTTAAAACTAAAAATCTTCGATCACGAATTACCGCATATTTTTTAAACCGAGCAAATATATAATTCTCGAAAAGATTAACCAATTTATTTATTAATTAATCTCAAAAAAAAGACTGCAAAAAACGCAGTCTTCTTCAATTTTAACGTAAATCTTATACTAAAATCGATTTCAGAGCATCATTCATCCCTCTAACCGCATCTGCGCTTTTAGCAAATAACGCTTTTTCCTGGTCATTTAACTCAATATGAAGAATTTCTTCTACTCCGTTTTTACCAATTATACAAGGTACACCAATACATATATCATTTTGTCCGTATTCTCCTTCTACAAAAACAGAACAAGCTATCATTTTCTTTTGATCGTTTAAAATACTATCCACCAAAAAGGCTACAGAAGCTCCTGGCGCATACCACGCTGAAGTTCCTAAAAGACCTGTAAGTGTTGCTCCACCTACCATTGTATCTGCAGCTACTTTTTGCAAAACTTCTTCTGAAAGAAATTGTGTTACCGGAATTCCATTATAAGACGCCAAACGTGTTAATGGTATCATAGTAGTATCACCGTGACCTCCAATAACCATCGCCGAAATATCATTTGCTGGTTTGTCCAAAGCCAAAGAAAGATACGTTCTGAAACGTGAACTATCCAATGCTCCACCCATACCTATAATTCTGTTTTTTGGCAATCCTGTAGATTTTAATGCTAAATAAGTCATCGTATCCATTGGATTCGAAACCACAACAATTATAGTATCCGGAGAAAATTTCAGTACATTTTCGGCAACTGTTTTTACAATTCCTGCATTTATACCTATTAATTCTTCACGGGTCATCCCTGGTTTTCTAGGAATTCCAGATGTAATTACTACTACATCACTTCCTGCGGTTTTAGAATAATCATTGGTTACTCCCGATACTTTGGTATTAAAACCTGTATTGGTAGCACATTGCATAATATCCAACGCTTTCCCTTCGGCAAAACCTTCTTTAATATCCAACAACACTACTTCGCTTGCAATTCCTCTATAAGAAATAACATCAGCACAGGTAGCTCCAACGTTTCCTGCTCCTACAATGGTAACTTTCATATTTTATAGTTTATCGGTTATTAGTTAATTTGTTTATTTGGTAAATCGAAAATTCGTTTAATCGTTTAAGTAAATTTAAACAATTAAACGAATTGACGGTTAAATTTTATTACGCATCGATATTTGCATAAACAGCGTTTTTCTCGATAAATTCTCTACGTGGCGGTACTTCGTCACCCATTAACATTGAGAAAACCCTATCTGCTTCTGCCAGACTATCAATAGTTACCTGACGCAATGTTCTGAAGTTTGGATCCATTGTAGTTTCCCACAATTGCTCAGCGTTCATCTCTCCAAGACCTTTATAGCGCTGGATAGCTGCACTTCCTCCCATTCGTTCGTTGGCCTGATCGCGTTGAACGTCATTCCACGCATATTCTTTTTTATTTCCTTTTTTAACTAAATATAAAGGCGGTGCTGCAATGTAAACGTGACCTTCTTCAATCAATTCTTTCATGAAACGGAAGAAGAACGTTAATATTAAGGTAGAAATGTGACTACCATCGACATCGGCATCACACATGATGATTACTTTATGGTAACGTAATTTTGAAAGATTCAAAGCTTTGCTATCTTCCTCAGTACCAACCGTTACACCAAGAGCCGTAAAAATATTACGAATCTCTTCGTTTTCGAATACTTTATGGTGCATTGCTTTTTCAACATTCAAAATCTTACCACGCAATGGCAAAATCGCCTGAAATGCACGGTCACGACCTTGTTTTGCTGTTCCACCAGCCGAATCTCCCTCGACAAGATACACCTCACATCTTGCAGGATCCTGCTCAGAACAGTCTGATAATTTTCCTGGCAATCCACCGCCACCCATAACGGTTTTACGCTGCACCATTTCACGTGCTTTTTTAGCAGCGTGACGTGCCTGAGCTGCCAAAATTACTTTCTGGATAATGATACGGGCATCATTTGGATTTTCTTCCAAATAATTTTCTAACATTTCTCCAACCGCCTGAGAAACCGGCGAAACTACTTCTCTGTTTCCTAACTTTGTTTTTGTCTGTCCTTCGAATTGTGGTTCTGCAACTTTTACCGAAATAATAGCTGTTAATCCTTCACGGAAATCATCTCCTGCAATTTCGAATTTCAATTTATCCAGCATTCCGGATGCATCTGCGTATTTTTTAAGGGTTCTTGTCAAACCACTTCTAAAACCTTGTAAATGCGTACCACCTTCGTGCGTATTAATATTATTTACATAAGAGAAAATATTCTCTGTGTAGCTTGTATTATAAATCAAGGCAACCTCAACCGGAATTTCTCCTTTTTCGTTATCCATGCTGATTACGTGAGAAATGATTGGCTCACGGTTACCATCTAAATAACGAATGTATTCCTTTAAACCTTCATCAGAATGAAAAACTTCCACTTTGAATTCGCCTTTATCATCAACTTCTCTTTTATCTGTAAAAGTGATGGTAATTCCTTTATTCAGGAAAGAAAGCTCACGCATACGCGCAGATAAAGTATCATAAGAAAACTCCGTAGTCTGAGTAAAGATAGTGTCATCCGGGTAAAAAGTCTGACGTGTACCTCTTTTATCTGTTTCTCCAATTTGTTTAACCGGATATAATGATTTTCCTCTTTCGTACTCTTGTTCGTAGATTTTACCGTCTCTAAAAACAGTAGACTTCATGTGAACAGAAAGCGCATTTACAACCGAAACCCCTACACCGTGTAAACCTCCGGAAACTTTATATGAATCTTTATCAAATTTACCTCCGGCACCAATCTTGGTCATTACTACCTCAAGTGCAGAAACACCTTCTTTTTTATGCAAATCAACCGGGATACCACGACCATTATCTTCAACAGTTACTGAACCGTCTTCGTTTATTGCAACACCAATGGTATCACAATGTCCGCCCATCGCCTCATCAATCGAGTTATCAACAACCTCATAAACCAAATGATGTAAGCCTCGAACCCCCACATCTCCAATATACATCGATGGACGCATTCTTACGTGCTCCATTCCTTCTAATGCCTGAATACTATCTGCTGAATAATTGTTCTTCTTGATTTCTTCGCTCATATAATTTATTCTAAAAAATGTAATTATTGTCTAACACGCAAATATATAAAAACGCAAATTATATATCCGCTAATATACGATTTAAAGCAGGTAAGTTATTAACATATTATCAAAAAAAGTCAATTAAAAAAACAAATTACAATAGCAATATCAATTTCAAAAATCAATTTCAATATTAGAAAACAAGAATCCAAATTTGTAAAAAAAAACAAATCCGAAACGAACATCTAAAATGTCGTTTCGGAAAATGAATTTTCTCAATCAAAATCATTTTTAAATTGAAATTGATTTTTGAAATTGATATTGATTTTTGCTACTTTTTATTAAAATCTCCCACGTAAACAGAAGTCATTTTATCCAAAGAAATATATTTTTTCAGAACACTATTTACTTCCTGAACTTTCAACGCTTTTACTTTACTCTCCAAAGTGTCATAATCTTCCAATGGTACTCCGAATTGCAAATAAGTATTTACCAGGCTCATCAAAGTGTAATCATTTCCAAGTCTTGTTTTTCTTTCGTTTTGCCAGCTTTTAAGATTTGTATTCAGCTCTTCTTCCGTAAATCCGTCTTTTAAGGCTTTTGCAATTTCTTCTTTAGTGGCTGTTTCTACTGCTCCTTTTTTAGTTGGATTCAGGAACGCGTAATATTCCCAAAAAGCAACATCATTGGTAATCGGCACTTCCATAAAAGAACCTGCTCCGTAACTAATTCCCTCTTTTTCTCTTAAACGCATCGGAATTCTGGCTGTTAAAAATCCTCCGCTTCCTAAAATTTCGTTTGCTATTACCAAAGCTGGATAATCAGCGCTATTTCTAGTCATTTTAAAGCTGATTTTTCCTGTTGCTACTGCATTCTCTTTATCAGGAGTTATGTAATCTTTATCCAGTTTTTGAGAATCGAAGTAAGTTGGTTTTGCCAATTCATATTTGGATTTGGAAGTCCATTTTCCAAAAGCATTTTCCAGAATTTCAGCAGTAGATTTTGCTTCCAATTCTCCAATAACACTTCCTACTCCGTTGTTTCCTCCTAAAATAGTTGCGTAAAAATCTACCAACTCCGATTGTTTTATTTTTTTGTAAGCATCAATTTGCTCCTGAACGGTTGCTGTATAAAAAATACTCTCTTTAGGATACTTAGCTGTTTGTCTTGAAATTTCAGTAAATGCAATTGCCTGAGGATCATTCAAACTTGATTCTAAATAAGTATTATAGTCCGTGATGGTTTTCGTTAATTCATTTTCCGGGAAGGTCGAATTTACTAACAAATCACCCACGATTTCCATTACTTCTTTAAAACTTTCTTTATAAGTATTAACGTTTAAAGATAAATTTTGGCCTGAAAAATTAAAATTCACACTTGATTTTAATTGGTCTAATCTATCCTGAATCTGTTCTTTGGTTTTCGTTTTAGTTCCCGTTTTCAGCAATTGAGCCAGAATAGTTCCTACATCACTTTTGCCAGCCAAATCTTTTTCGTTACTAACCGGAAAAACAAAACTAGCCTGAACTTTCCCTCCTTTGATTTCTTTTTTAATCAAACCGTATTTTGCACCGTTGCTCAAAGTTCCTTCTGTTAGGTTTTTCTTCAAATTTGAAATAGAAGCTTCAAATGCAGCGGTTTCTTTTTCTAAAGCTTTTCCTTTATAATCTTTAGTAAGAGCTACTAATTGCTCATCTGTATATTCGATTGATTTTACCCTTTGCTCATCTTTTGAAGGAATAAAAATACCTACCGTTCTGTTATTACTTCTAAAATATTTTTCCGCAACTCTTTGGATATCTTCTTTTGTTAATTTCTCAACTGCATCTCTATATATATTACCCAATCTATAATCACCAGCACCAATAATTTCGGTTAAATTGATGGCATAATTAATTGTATTGTTTTTTACACTTTCGATTTGCTTGATAATTTTAGCTTTAGCTCTATTAACATCCTCGTCAGTATATTTTATTGCTCCAACTTTATCAAGTTCTGTTCTTACCAAATCTTTGGTCACTTTTACATCTTTATCATTTGACAAAGCCACACCAAAATACATAAAACTTGCATCTCTCAAAGTAGGCTGCCAGGCATAAATACTGGATACTTTTTGAGTTTCTACCAAAGCCTTATATAAATATCCCGAAGGATCCGATGTTAAAATTTCGATCAAAGCATCAAGAGCAGCATAATCTTTATCAGCATAAGGAACAGTATGATATAAAGCCCCAACATTCTTACTATCACCTGCTCTATTCAATTCTACAAATTTTTCTCCGTCCTGAGCCGGTTCAATAGTATAGGTTTTTGCCAGAACTCTTTTAGGTTTTGCCAATGCTCCAAAATATTGTCCGATGTATTGTAAAGCTTTTTGTTCATCAAACTTACCTGCAATAATTAAAGTTGCATTGTCCGGCTGGTAATACTTTTCGTAAAAAACTCTAAGTGTAGAAGCTTTTACACGCTCAATATCTTCTTTACTACCAATAGTGCTGTTTCCGTAATTATGCCATAAATAAGCTGTTGAAAGAATTCGCTCTGTTAAAACTCTGTCCGGATTGTTCTCTCCAATTTCAAACTCGTTTCTTACAACTGAAAATTCTTTATCAAGATCGGTTTGCAAAATAGTTGCATTCAACATCCTGTCGGCTTCCATCTCCAGACTCCATTTTAAATTTTCATCACTAGATGGGAAAATCTCATAATAATTGGTTCGGTCTAACCAAGTGGTTCCATTTGCATTACCTCCTTTATCAGAAAGCATCTTTTTTATATCACCAAGGTTTTTTGTGCTTTTAAAAAGCATGTGTTCCAGCAAATGCGCCATACCTTTTTCGCCATAGCCCTCATGTCTCGAACCTACGTTGTACACAATATTGACAACCATATTGCTCTGAGAAGCATCCGGAATCAAAAGAATTTTCAAACCATTGCTCAGCGTGTACTCTTTGGTACCTTCGACATTGGTAATGTATTTTGGCGCTTCCGCTTTTTGCGCATAAACTGTACTCATTAATCCCAATGAGCAGTACAAAATCCCACTTAGTAATACTTTCTTCATAAATTAATTTTAATTATTAAAACAATGAATAATCTGTTTTTTGAGTTAATCAAATATAGTATTTTTCTTAAACCACACAAGTGAGTAAAATCTTATTAGAAGAAATTTAACTTTTAATTTTGAAATTGAAAATTCTCCGGAATACAAAATTCCAATAGACATCGATTATAAAAACAAAATCCGAAACGAGCATTTAAAATGTCATTTCGGATAATTATAATATTGTTAACAGAATTTAAATTTTATACCCCTAAAAGAGTCTTTACTTTTAAACCGCTACACTCGATTTTGCAATTTCTACATCGGCTTTTACGTGAGCGGCGTTTGCTCTTCCGCTTGGATCAAGATTTTCCTGCCATTTCGGTATCCATTTACGAACGGTTTGTGCTGCACTAATCTGCGGATAATATTTATGAAATATTGATCGGTAAAAATAGGCTTCTTTGGTCGTTGGCGAATTATACGGAAATTCGACCGCTGCTCTTTCTAACTGTTCCTCGGTAACCTGAGAAGAACAATACTCGATTAGTTCATCAATCCAGCCGTATCCTACCCCGTCTGAAAATTGTTCTTTTTGTCTCCATAAAATCTCAGCAGGCAAATAAGGATCTTCGGGAGTATCAAAAGCTTTTCTTAAAATATACTTTTCAACTCCGTCGTATGTTTTTGGCTGTTTTTCTTCTGGTTTGATACGAACTGCAACATCCAAAAATTGTTTATCCAAAAACGGAACCCTAGTCTCTAATCCGTTTGCCATTGTTGATTTATCAGCACGTAATAAATCGGCTGTAAACAACTTCTGAACTCTTTCGATGGTTTCCTTTTGAAATTCTTCATTTGAAGGAGCATTTCTAAAATACAAATGGCCTCCAAAAATCTCATCAGCTCCTTCACCGGAAAGAATTACTTTTATTCCTTTATCTACAATAGCTTTTGATAATAAATACATCGGTACACCAGCACGCACTGAGATTACATCGTAAGTCTCTATATGTTCAATTATTTTTTCTAAAACTGCAACACCTTCTTCAACAGTAAAATTGATTTCATGGTGTTCTGTTCCTAAAAATTCAGCTGCTATTCTGGCCGCTTTATTATCTGGAGAATCAGTATCTAAACCAATAGAGAAAGAATGTATTTTTTTTCCGTTTTCAGCTAAAAGCCTAGAAGCAACTGCCGTTATCAAAGAAGAATCTAAACCACCTGAAAGCAAAACACCAACAGGCACTTCACTCATCAAACGCTTACGGGTCGCTTCTGTAAAAGTTTCTCTTATCAAAGCCAAATCCAGGTCCTGATCTGCTTTTTCATAATCTTCATATTCGGGGTCATAGTATTTTACAAAACCAGTTTTGGCCGTATAATAATGCCCGGGAGGAAAAGTTGAAAAAGATCTGCATTGATCTGCAATTGATTTCATTTCTGATGCAAAATAAATTCTGCCTCTTTCATCCAGTCCATAATAAAAAGGTTTCACTCCAAACGGGTCTCTGCCTGCAATATAATGATCGCCATCAATGATTACGAAAGCGAAATCTCCATCTAATTTATTACAAAAATCATATCCAAATTCTTCGTACAAATGCACAATGACTTCCGAATCTGATTTTGTTCTGAAAGTATGATTTTTTAAAACCGTATCCTTTAATTCCTGGTAGTTATAAATTTCGCCATCATGCACCATCCAGGCTTTTTGAGTTCCCTGAATAGGCTGTTTACCGGTTTGCAAATCGATAATTGATAAACTTTCATGACACATAATGCTGCCATTTTCCATAATATGCAAATCACTTTCATCCGGACCACGATGCGACATTCTTTCAGAAAGTTCTTTTACAAGCTGCGGGTCTTTTCCTTTACCAATAACGGCCAATATTCCAGACATACTATTCTATTTTTATTATTTATTCTTAACTAATTCACTTCAAAATTCGTGAAGATTTTTCAATCAACTGCTTTTAAATTACTTTTAAATTTATCGATTTTACAAATTATCAAATAAAAATTGCATAAAAACAGATTTTCATTCAATAAAATTCAAATATAAGAAAAATCAATTAAAACAAAACTTCTTACTAATTAAAGAAATTTTTATATCAAGAAAAACGTCCTCAAAAATTGAGAACGTTTTTCAATATAACTAATTTAAAATATTTTTTACTTATGCTTTTTGGTAAGCATCGTCGTGCACACTGGCAACTGCTCTACCAGATGGGTCGTTCATGTTTTTGAACGCTTCGTCCCACTCTAAAGCGATTTTTGTACTGCATGCCACACTTGCTTCCTGAGGCACACATAATGCTGCTGCATCACTAGGGAAATGTTCTGCAAAAATAGAACGGTAGTAATATTCTTCTTTAGATGTTGGGGTCTGCAAAGGGAATTTATATTTTGCATTTGCCAATTGCTCGTCTGAAACTTCTTTGGCTACCACTTCTTTCAAAGTGTCAATCCAGCTGTATCCTACGCCATCAGAGAATTGTTCTTTTTGTCTCCATGCTACACTTTCCGGTAACATATCTTCAAAAGCTTTACGAACTACCCATTTTTCCATTGGGTGTTCTTTGTTGATCATTTTGTCCTGTGGGTTAATTCGCATCGCCACATCCATAAATTCTTTGTCTAAGAAAGGTACACGACCTTCGATTCCCCAGGCAGCTAAACTTTTGTTTGCTCTTAAACAATCGTACATGTGTAATTTACCTAGTTTACGAACGTTTTCTTCGTGGAATTCTCTTGCGTTTGGCGCTTTGTGGAAATATAAATATCCTCCGAACAACTCATCTGCTCCTTCTCCAGAAAGTACCATCTTGATTCCCATCGACTTAATAACTCTCGCCATTAACCACATTGGGGTTGATGCTCTAACAGTTGTTACGTCATACGTCTCTAAGTTGTAAATCACATCACGAACGGCATCTAAACCTTCCTGAATTGTGAATTTAATTTCGTGGTGAATTGTTCCAATATGTTTGGCTACAATTTGAGCTGCTGCTAAATCCGGAGAACCATCAAGTCCTACAGAGAAAGAGTGCAATTGCGGATACCACGCATCTGTAGTATCATCAGATTCGATACGTTTTTGCGCATATTTTTTGGCTACAGCCGAAGTAATAGACGAATCTAAACCTCCGGAAAGTAAAACTCCGTAAGGAACATCACTCATTAATTGTCTGTGAACCGCTGCTTCAAGAGCAACTTTAATATCATCGATACTAGTTTCGTTATCTTTTACCGCCTCATAGTCTGTCCAGTCTCTTTTGTACCATTGTACAAATTCACCATCTTTGCTTGTCATGTAATGTCCCGGAGGAAACAATTGAATTTTGGTACAATATCCTTCTAAAGCTTTCAACTCAGAAGCAACGTAAAAAGTTCCGTCCTGATCCCAACCTATATATAAAGGAATAATTCCCATGTGGTCACGAGCAATAAAGTACTCGTCTTTTTCAACATCGTAAATCGCAAATCCGAAGATTCCGTTCATTTCATCTACAAAATGAGGTCCTTTTTCTTTGTAAAGTGCCAGGATTACTTCGCAGTCACTTTCGGTCTGGAAGTTGTATTTCCCTTCAAATTGTTTACGTAATTCTCTGTGGTTGTAAATTTCGCCATTAGCAGCCAAGACCAATTTTTTATCTTCTGTAAACAAAGGTTGTTTTCCTGAAGCCGGATCCACAATTGCCAAACGCTCGTGCGAAAGAATCGCTTTTTCGTTGCTGTAAATTCCGCTCCAGTCTGGTCCGCGGTGACGGATAATTTTAGACATCTCTAACACCTGAGGTCTTAATGTTTCGGCTTTTTGTTTTAAATCAAAGGCACATACAATTCCACACATAATCTTATATTTTTATTTTGATAATTTTATTTTGATAGGGCAAAGATGCAGTATTGGTTATAATTGAAAAACACAAATAGCAATATTAGTTACAAATTTTAATCAAAATAATCAATTTACATACTAAATGTAAAATTTTAACATAAATAAAAGCCCTAAACTTGAAAATTTTAATTTTGAAGGAAAAAAAAGGGCTAAATGTATCTTTTGAAGAAGAAGTTTGAATTATATTTTGTGATATTTTTAAATCGATGAAAGATTCATAAAAAGAAGAATCGAAATTATTCAAAAATTATTTTTATGCTTTTTTTAATCATCCTTCCTTCGACAAGATTGTGAATTTTCTTTTACATATTCAAATCCAACAGGTTTTTGAAACCTGTCGGATTTATCTATAAGTAATAATAAGTTTATTTTAAGATTTACGAAACAGTACCTTATTTGAAATTATATCAAATATGTGGCATAAAAATCATTTTCTTGTAATAATTCTAGAAGATATATAATCTGGCATCTTAGAAACCGCTAACTGTAATTTCGTTTGATTTAGATTTTTCGCATTCACATCAGTTAAATTATAATTGTAATTATCAAACAAATAATACATCAAAACTCTATTATAATCATCTAAATCATTATCAGCAATCATATCCAGGATAGTCGTTTCGACCAATTTTGGATTTGAGCTCTCAGCAAGAGCACGGCCTACCCTATTTATACTTGAAAAATAATGGTTTTTGGATGGATTTTCAATTCTTAAAGAGATTCCTAAAATCAAATCCAAAACATTTATATCGAGAACTTCAATTTCTTTGATATAGGTATTTCTTTCTTTTTGAGCATAGCTGCCATCACTTGCTCTATCAAAACGGTCATTCATTATATTAAGATGAGAACGCAGAAAAATCTCCCACTTTATTGTTTCAGCAGAGAGCATTGCAATATTCAAAGCGTGTACTCTTGGGCTATTATCCATACTACAACCGCCTATTACCCTTCTATTTCTTTTTAATTCCAGTTCTGCATCTTTGCTTATATAACGCCCAACATATTCTTCAAATTCATCATCCGAAGATTTATTTACTTTAGCTTCTGCTAATGCTTCATCCAGCATCAAACTAAAATTTGAATCTGCTCTTCTTAAAGAATCACATCGGGTAAACTTCAATGATTCCCAATTTTCTAAATTCTTTCTAAATAGTTCAAATTCTCTTTCTGCCAGCTCTTTATCAATAATATTTTTTTTGTTCTTTTTTTTAGATTTTTTATCAAAAGCCATTTCATCATAACCCCAAATAATATTTAGTTTTTCATCACTAAAACTTGGTTTCTTTAAAACTTTATCAACATATTCTTGAAATTTCAGAGCTTTAGTAGGCACTGTATCTAAATATCGAACACCAGTATCCTTTGCGTTATCATAAAAAATTTGTGCTGTTGTATCTACCAAACAATCCGAATATTGAATTAATCTCGCATATTTATCTGCAATTGGTTTTGTTTTAAATTCTTCTATAAAATAAAAAGCTGTCAATGATTCGTTTGAATAACTTGTCTTTTCATCATACTGAAATAACCATTTACCTTTAAAAATGTTTTTATAGGAATCTGCATCCTGCTTGGTAGTAGTAATACTTTCATTAGAATTGCCTCCTAATTCTAAACTTGAAAACTTAACATTTTCAATATTATCATAATTGGTATAATTAGACTTCAAGATCATCAGGTTTTCTTCAAAAGTAGCTTTGGGATATTTAGCTTTAAATTCTGAGTAAGAAATGTTGTTTTCTAAATCTTTTTTAGCTTTCAGGACATCCTTTTTGTCTAATCTTATAAAATTTGCTTTCGATTGAGGATAAGAAAGAAACGTTTTATTGAACTCACAAACTTTAAATTTAAGATTTAAAGAATCTACAATATGCTTTAATTTAGTTACTGAGTTTTCAGAATAAATTAAACCATTATCATAAACCTTAAATTCAGTGTTTTGAGCATTCATATTGAAGCCAATCAAAATCATTAAAACAAAAAGCTTTTTCATAGAATTCTTTAAATTAATTATTCAACACTTTGTATCTGATATTTTGTTCCATTAATCTCAAACCCAAACCCAACTTTATTCCCCATTAAATGAGTTCCGAGAGGGGATTGTGGCGAAAGAGCAATAACATTGATCCCGTCAATAGCAATTTTAGGAAGTGCCACACTCAAATATAAGAAAATTCCGTTAGCTTTTACCAAACTGCCCGAAATGATATTTTCGGTCGTTTTTGAAGCATCAATTTTATCTAAAATCGCTTTTTGAGCAATCGCTTCTTTTAGTTTATTGGTCAATTTTTCCTGCTCAATATGCATCATAGACAAAGCCGTTTCGTGCTTATCTCCTGCCGAACCTTTGGCGTCGTTTTTAGAATCTTCGGTCAAAGCCGAAATCATGTCTCTGAAAACATCTATCCGGTCCTGAACCATTTGCAAATAATAGGAGTGTATTTTTTGTTTGAAAGTCATTTTTTTTGAGATGCTAAGAAAATAAGGTTCTAAGGTACTACCTTTTCTTTGCTTCAAAAAATTAACAAGATGTTAATCTTTTTTTAGCAAACAATCTTTAATTTTAACATCCAATAATTTAACTATTACTATGAAAAAATCTACCATTATTACTACAATTGTTTTTGGGGTTACGATGTTGTTATCCTCAAATGTTAATGCACAAAAATTTCCAGATTTAGACAAAAGTCCAATGGATATGGCTTCTTATCCTAATGACTATAAAGATCCGGCTAAACTTGTTCGAATTATCTACAGCCGCCCACAATTGAAAGGCAGAGATTTGAGCACTTTAATCCCTGATGGAAAAGTTTGGAGAACTGGCGCTAACGAAGCTGCCGAAATTACATTTTATAAAGATGTGAAATTAGGTGACAAAAAAATAAAAGCTGGATCTTACACTTTATTTCTTTTACCAGAAAAAAATACATGCACAGTAATTTTAAGTAAAGATTTGAATGTTTGGGGTTCTTATACTTATAAAGAAGCGAATGATGTGGCAAGATTAAGCATTACTCCTACTGAAGCTGCTGATTCTCTTGAAGCTTTTTCGATGGTTTTTACCAAAGCTGACAAAGGAGTTGTTCTTAATATTGGTTGGGATAAAGTGAGAGTTGCTGTTCCTTTTACTGAATAAAACTCTTTTAGTTCTCTAAAAAAAATCGCCACGAATTCACGAATTATTTAATCTAATTCGTGAATTCGTGGCGGTTCATTTTTAAACCCTCCAAGGGTTTGAAACCCTTGGAGGGTTTAAAAAAAAAATTAAAAATCAAATTTATAATTTGCTCCTACCAATACCTGAAATCCTTGTACCGGGTAGTTCAGCCACTTTTCGTAGTTCTGATTAGCTATATTATTCAGTTTTAAGAAACAAGTCAAACGTTCGTTGTATTTGTAACCCAAGTGCGCATTGGCATCAAAATAACTTTTTAAAGTAACAATCACTGGATCGGTTGCAAAATCAATGTTTTGCTGCATGTCTTTACGTTCGCCTACATAAAAAACATTCACTCCGGCATACCATTGTTTGGTAATATTAACATCCAGGTTTGTGCTTAATTTCATCGAAGGCAAATTCCACGCTTCCAGCTGAAAATCATTGGTATAACTATTAAAAGTTCCGTTGATACCAAAAGTAACATTATCTGAAAAATCAGCTTTTAATTCCCCATAAAAACGAAACGTTCTCATATCGTCATACACCACTCCAAACGAGTTTCCGTAGGCGTAATTTTCGTTGGTTGCATCCTCTGTATAATTATTGCTTTTAAATAAGGCTCTGTTAGTTTCGTTGAGATACGAACCCGAAACATTGTAACTTACATTATTGGCTAATTTTCCTTTTAAACCTGCTACAACCGTATATTGATTACTGCTTGGTCTTATATCTAAAGTGGGTGATAAAAACGGATTTTCGGTCACGAAATCAGCATACGAATTTTGGTTTAAGCTTCCGTTTGCTCCTGTGTAAAAAATCATCAAATCGCCTACTAATTTGTACGAGGCATTTACTTTAGGATACACAAATAATTTATTATTATTCCCTTCCGAATCTAAACTATAGAAAATTCCAGCACCTAATTCTAATGTCCATTCGTTTTCATGCACTACAAAACTAGGTTCGATTCCGAAATTGGTAAAACCATATTTTACCGCTTCTGTATTGGTTTTTAAATAATTATTTTCGAAAGAACCACTCACATGATCGATAATAACATTTGTATTTATCGATTGTTCCATCACTTCTACTTCGAAAGTTGGTTTTACATAAAAACGGTTTTCAGAAGAAGAAAAATTATCTGAAAAATGCTTGAAATTCGCCGAAACCTTACTGAAGATTCCCTCGGTAAAGTCAACATTTCCGCCCAATGAAATCGTATTATAAGAATGATTTGGATTAATGCTGTTTACCAAATTGTATCTGTCTTCCGGAAGCAAAGTTGCTCCAAAATCTATTGGCAAACCATAGTAATTGTATATTTGGTTTTGATATCCTAAATCAACATTCCAGGACATATCGCGGTTGTTTTGGCCGTAACCAACATTTAGTGCTGTATCGTAAAAATCGTCATTCAGCTCTGCATCTTTTATTCCGCCCTGAGACGAATGATGGCGAAACATTCCTGCCACATAATCGTTGTTTCCTAAATCCTGCGTTACGAATAATTCGGCATTTAAAGTTCCGTAATTCCCAACTCCTAAAGTCGCATAATTATTAAACAAACGCTCTCTTTTTGATTTTTCAACGCCTTCTGCTTTTCCTTTTGAAGGCGTAAAAGTCGAGGCCACCGGAACTGATAAAATACTGTATTTTATGGTTTCTTTTGCCTCGTTTCCTTTATCGTCAAGCGAAGGGGTTTCTTTTACTTTAAAAGCATCCGATATGGTTGGCGAATAAGATTTTACCACGTTTACCGTTTCTGTACCAATACTTTCGTTTTTCTTTTGTGCAAACGAAAACTGAAAAGCTACTAACAGCAGTAAAATGATGGTTTTATTCTGGAAATTCATTTTCATATATTTTTATTTTTTTTAGAGAAAAGAGCATAGAATATAGAGAATAGACTTCTCCAGTTTTCTAAAAATTCCTTCATTTTCTCCTCTCTATATTC
Organism: Flavobacterium hydrocarbonoxydans; assembly: GCF_009789235.1. Lineage (GTDB taxonomy): Bacteria > Bacteroidota > Bacteroidia > Flavobacteriales > Flavobacteriaceae > Flavobacterium > Flavobacterium hydrocarbonoxydans. Next base: position 65,869 of record NZ_WSTB01000014.1, read on the forward strand.
TTTATTCTAAAATCTATATTCTTTATTCTAAAATCTATATTCTATTATCTTAATTCTAAAACTAAACCTCCCATTCGCCTTTAGCAACAAACTGAGCTTTTCCTCCAATTCTAATATCAAATTCATTTTCGGTTAATTTTCCTTTAAAATGAATTTGTGAAGGACGGTCAATATAATCTCCCTGATAATTGATTAATTCAAATTCAGGTTTGTGATTTTTTAAAAGATAGGCCTGCAAACAGGTACTCGCACTTCCTGTCGCCGCATCTTCAACCAATTGATTGTGTTCAATGCACAACATTCTGCTAAACAATTTTGAACCTTCTAAATAATAGAAGTACAAACCTCTGTGCGCTGTCTTGCAATTGTTTTTCAGCCATTTATCCGTTTTATCTTTATCCAAAACCAAATTTTCCAAAGCCCTTTTACTGCTTAACCCGACCATTACAAAGGCGCTTCCGGTTGTAACTTCCTGAATAGGAAATTGATTTTCGAAATCGCTGTTTTTCAGGTTACTGAACAAGGTAAAATCTTCTTTCGAAAAAATATCCCAAAATTTCGGCTGTGCTGCTTTTAACCAAATCAAATCATTAGATTGCTCAATTGAAATTGGTCCAATCGGAACATTTAATTTTATATTTTCTGGCGAATTATCAAATATTTTATTCATCAATACCCACGAAGTTCCAATTATCGGATGACCCGCAAACTGCATTTCCTGAGATGGTGTAAATATTTTAATCTCTGCCCTATTATTTTCTTTATCCAATTTGGTTACAAAAGTGCTTTCGGCAAAATTAATTTCGCGTGCAATCTTTTGCATTTCATCAGAACTCAGATTTTCTGCGTCTAAAAAAACCGCCAACTGATTGCCAGCATATTTTTTATCGGTAAAAACATCAACTATATAAAAAGGTAAACCCATGTTTTTCTTGTAAAATGTATATTGTAAAATGTAAAATGCTTTTTTTTTGTGAAATGTTTTTTGTGAAATGTAAAATGCAATATTGAATTTTTACTTTTCACATCTTACTTCTCACAAATAACATTTCACATTAAACTATTTGGTAATTGACGAATTCGTTTTTGATTCTTCTATTTTAATGGCATCTAACTCCTTTTTCGCTTCTTCGACCACATCTGGAAAATCAGTAAAATTGTTGATTACGTTATCCAGAATATAAGTTGCCTGGTAGCTGTCTTTCAATCCGTAGAAGTTTTTCGCCATCAAAACCAAACTCTTCGCACCATAATATTTATAAGCCGAATAGTTTTTGGCCAGTTTCTGTACTGCCACGTTTGAAGCGTCAAATTTGCCTTCTTTGGTTTTAAAATATGCGTCATAATACAAGGCCTCCGCTGCTAATTCGCCTTTGGAAGTCGTTGATAATTTTGCGTAAGCGGCTTTTGCTTTTTCTTCGTCACCTGCCTGCATTGCTGAACGCGCTACTATAATTTGTGCATCACTTTTGACATTCGAGTCTGTTTTAGGGTTTTGCTGTACTTTTTCGGCATAGATTACGGCGTTGCTATAATCCTTATTATCGTAATAACATTTCATCAAATTCGCCTGAGCAAAAGTTTTATTCTGAGGAAAATCAGCTTCGTCTTCTAATCGAATCAACACCGGAATCGACTTATCGCAATCTTTTTCTTTCAGGAAAATCTGAGCTAATCTCGTTAAAGATTGTTCTGTAAATTCGTTTCTTGGCTGATCAATTACATACTGATAATTGGCAACCGATCTGGTTTCTGAACCTTCTGCAAAAAGCAATTGTGCTAAGTAAAAATTAGCTTCCAGAGCGTGAATTCCTTTTGGAAAATTACTTACATAACCGCTAAACCCAACAATTGCCTGCTTACTATTATTTTGACTGTATTGCTTGAAAGCGCCTTCGTAAGTATCGTTGTCCAAATCCGCATCGGTAACCGCAACGAAGTCTAAAGTACGTACCCAGGTTGCGTATTCATCTACTTTTCCGGAATCAACATAAATTAGTCTCGCTGTTGAAACGGCTTCTAAAGCTTCTGGTGTTTTTGGGAATTCTGCCGCTACTTTTTTGAATTTCACTAACGCCTGCTCATCTTTGTCAGAATTATAATAAATCAATCCTTGTTTTAAAATTGATTTTGAAGTAAACGAACCGTTTTTATATTCCGCAATTAACTGATCGAAAGTCTTAATTGCCTGATCGTTTTTCTTTTCGGTCGAATACGTATTTGCTAATTCATACAAAGCATCGTCACGATATGATGATTTTTTATACATCTGAAGGAAATTATTCAGCTCCTCTATTTTCTTATCATTTTTTGAAATGAATCCGTACGATAACGCTTTCTGGAACTGCGCATAATCTGCATCAACGCCTTTTGCATCTATTGCTTTTGAATATGCTTCCATCGCCGGACCGTATTTTGCGCTTACGAATCTACAATCTCCTAAACGTAAATACGAATCATTCAAACGTACTTTGTCTTCTTTGTTTGAATCAATTTGTGCCTGAAAAGAATTGGCTGCCTGATCGTATTCTTTCCGTTTAAAATAAGTGTAACCAATATTATAATTGATATTTTGGTATTCGTTAGTAGTTTTTGCTCCAGTCAAACCAGCAAACTGTTTGTAGGTCAATAAAGCATTCTGAAAATCTTCGGCCAGGTATTCCGTTTCTGCTTTCCAGAAAGTAGCACGAGCTGTAAACTCAGGATTTTTTTGTTCGTTAATAGCGCTTTTGAACATTTTTCCGGCTTCGGCATAATTGGACTCATTATACAATTCTAAACCTCTGTAAAAAATTACTTTTTGGTACGCTAATTTATTTTCCGGTGATTTGTTTTTTTCTAATAAAACTAAAGCCTCTTTGTAGTTTTTGGATGAAATATACGAATCAACCAACAATTTCTCTACTTCGGCTTTGCTGGAATTGTTTGGATATTTTTTTAAAAAATCAAGTAAGATTGCCGGAACGGTTTGGTATTGGTTTCCGATTTCATAACTCAATTTGGCATAATTTAAGGCTGCATCTTCCTGGATTTGAGCATTAAATTCCATTTCAGAAGCATTTTTAAAAGCGTTTAAAGCTTCTTGTTTTTTGCCTGTATTCAAATAACTTAAACCTAAATGATAATAGGCATTTTGCGCCACGAAGTCTTTTCCTTCGATGATTTTATTGAATTGAGAAATTGCTTTTTCGTGCTCATTTTGTTCGTAATACGCGTATCCTAGCTGGTAAAAATCAGTATTGCTCCACTTGCCTTTTTTACCTGCATATTGCTCTAAAAACGGAATCGCTTTGTCGTATTGTTTTAGATTGAAATAGCTTTCGCCAATAATTTTATTCAGTTCCGATTTCTCCAGAGCATTTGATTTTGACATTGCTTTTTGTCCTAAATCAATGGCTTTCTGGAAATTTCCTAATTTAAAATTCATATCAGCCTGATAGTACGAAAGTTTTTCTTTGTATTTTTCTTCGCCTGAAACTTCATCAAAATATTTGGTCGCTTCTTTATAATCGTCGCCTTCATAAGCCATAAAACCCAAGTAATATTTGGCTTGTGAACCATATTCTGTAGAATTTATAACTTTATTGAAATAGGTAGTGGCTTCTTTCTTTTTCTTGGCGTTGAAATAACTGTATCCTTTTTGAAAATTAAATTTATCCAAATCGGATTTGCTCATGTAACTTTCGTCCACCTTATCAAACCACTGCAATGCTTTTGGGTAATTTGCCTGTTCGAAATAAAAGTGAGCCACCTCGACGTAGGCCTGATTTTGTTTGGTGCTTGTGGGATAATCATTTACGAATTTTTCCATCAGAGCATCGGCATTTGCCTGATTGGTCCTGATGGCACAATTGGCAATGTAATACGCACAATCAGACTGTACTTCTTCGGTAGTTGCCTTGTTTTTTATGCGTTCGAAAATAAGTTGTGCCGAAGCATATTGTTTGTCATTATATAAAGCCAGTGCTTTATCAAAATCTTTTAAATCGTAGGTGTAAATAGCTGATTTTTGTGCTAAAACCGTGGTAGATATTAAGAGAATCTGGAATAAAAAGAACCAGGAAAGTTTACGCATTTTGATTTTATTTAGTATTCAAATGTATCATTTTATACTGTCTATAACGAAACGTTTCAGGCATTTATTATGAACAAATTTTCAAACACTTGTTATTTCATGGCTTGTTAATGCTCAAAATATTGGTTTTCAAAGTTTATATAATGTAATCTTTCTAAAGCAACGGAGTCTGCATTAAGGATGGAAGCGGCATCTCCCGATTTAGAAAAACAAGGCTTTTTTGCCGTAGTTTTTGTTAATCGGGAATATAGCGGACAGCCTGACCCGTTTGCCTTGATTTTTTTTCAGGGCAAACGGGGAATGCCCAAAAAATCATTCGAACAAAAACAGAATTGTGGTTTTGTTGTACATTTTCTTATGAAATGATTGAAATTTATTTTGAATCCACCCGTTATCTTATTACTTTTACCATTCAAATCAATTTTATTATGTCACAAACCGTACTATCTCTTAAAGATGTCACTATATATCAGGAAGGAAGAAAAATTTTATCACAGATTAATTTGGAAGTGCAACACGGAGAATTTATCTATATCATTGGAAAAACTGGTTCTGGAAAAAGTAGTTTCATGAAAACATTGTACGCTGATTTGCCTTTAACAGAAGGTGAAGCACATATTGTAGAATTTGATTTAGCTTCTTTGAAAGAAAATGATATTCCGTATTTGCGTCGTAAAATCGGAATCGTTTTCCAGGATTTTAAATTGCTTCCGGACCGCTCTGTAAAAGACAATATGCTTTTTGTTCTAAAAGCAACAGGCTGGGTTGAAAAAGGTTCTATGGAGCACAAAATTGACGAAGTGCTGGACAAAGTAGGCATGAGAGAATTTGTTAATAAAATGCCTCACCAACTTTCGGGAGGTGAGCAACAACGTGTGGCAATTGCAAGAGCTTTGCTAAACGACCCTGAATTTATTCTTGCTGATGAACCTACCGGAAATCTTGATCCACAAACAAGTTCTGAAGTTTTGGAGGTTTTAAAGAAAATCAACGCTAACGGAAAAACCATCATTATGGCGACGCACGATTATGCTTTACTGATGAAATTCCCATCGAAAACACTAAAGTGTGAGGATGAAAGAATCTTCGAGGTGGTGCAACGAACTGTGTAATGCTTTCGATACTTATTCCGGTTTATGATTATGATGTTTTAGCTTTAGTAGAAACGCTACATTATCAATGCACACAATCTAAAATTGTATTCGAAATTATTGTTTTAGACGATGCATCTACTCTTTTTGCGTCTGAAAATCAAAGAATAAACGAATTGTCCAAAAGTACTTTTATTGTATTAGAAAACAATATTGGACGAAGTGCTATCCGGAATTTATTAGCACAAAAAGCAAATTTTGAAAACTTACTTTTTCTGGATGCCGATACAATTCCTGTTCATAATAATTTTATTTCGAATTATATTTCACAAATAAATAACGATGAAAAAATTGTTTACGGAGGGATTTTATATCAAACCGAAAAACCTTCAAAAGAACAACTTTTACGTTGGGTATATGGGAAAGAAAGAGAAGCTTTGAATGTCTATATCAGGAATAAGAACCCTTATATATCGTTTCTGACATTGAATTTTTTGATATCTAAAAATATTTTTTCTAAAGTTGTTTTTAATGAAAATATTCCAAATTTTAGACATGAAGACACTTTGTTTTCGTATGAATTGATGCTTCAAAAAGTAAAAATTATTCATATCGAAAACCCTGTTTATCATTTAGGAATTGAAAGCAGCGAAACGTTTTTGACAAAATCAGAAGAAGCAGTTGTAGGTCTAAAAAACTTAGTAGATTCTGGTTTAATTTCGAAAGATTATGTGAAGCTTTCTCATTATTATTTTATTCTAAAAAAATATCGTTTACTACCAATTGTCCGTTTTTGTTTCAAAATTTCAAAACCGCTATTTCAGAAACAAATTTTGAGTAAAAAACCTTCGCTTTTACTTTTTGACTTGTATCGACTGGGGTATTATTCGAGCCAGAATTAATTTTTGACAATAGATTCGAACAAATTTTTCCATTGTTTCATAATGGCATCTAAATCATATTTTGCAACACTACTTTTAGCATTTTGACTCATTTTGATTCGTAAATTTTCATCTTCAATCAAAAGATTTAGTTTTTCGGCAAAAGAATTCTGATTTCCGTCTTCAATTAGAAATCCATTTTCATTATCCTTAATAATTGCTTTTGGTCCAACCGGACAATCATAAGCAATGCAAGGCAAACCACAGGCCATTGCTTCTATCAAAACCATTGGTAAAGCTTCATTCCTGGAAGTCATCGCTAAAATAGATGCTTCTGTATATTTATTTTGAATATTTTTTATTGGCTCCAAAAAAACAATTTTCTCTTCGATATTCAGTTTTTTGGCCAAATTTTGAAGTTCTAAATTTTTATCTGTTTTGCCATAGATTTCTAATATCCAATCTGAATGTTTTTGTGATACGAAGGCCCAAATTTTCAACAATCTGTCAATTCCTTTTTCATAAGAATGTCTTGCTACGGCAATTACTCTTTTTGATTTTAAATCTGATAAAACATCCGTTTGAAACCAAAGTGGATTAGGAATTATGACGGCGTTATTTACATTCCATTCGCTTAAACTTTCTTTTGATAATGCTACAAAAGTCGAAAATTTGGAAGCACAATAATTTCGATATTGATACTTTAATTCGTTAATAAATTCGAAATAATGAGACACTTTATATTCATTGAATTTAGAACCGTGAGCTTCAAAAATTATTGAAATTTTGGTATCCAGCAATAAAGGAATCGAAAACGATTTTAAGGCAAAATCACACACAACTATACAATCTGGCTGGAATTGTTTTATGTGCTTTTGGAGTTCTTTTTTGTATCGAAGTAAGTTAAAAACTTTATTACCTTTTAATTCAATATCATAAAAATTTATCTTTTCATTAAATTCAAAAAAAAGATTCACATTTCCTTTATTTTGGGTCACAATAGCAATTTCGTAACCAAATTTTTCTATCAGATAATTGGTTTTTATTGATAGAACCCTTTGCACTCCTCCTTCTTCATTTGCTCTTTGGGTGATATAGAGTAATTTCATTTTATTGATTCCAAAAATTCATTATAATCACGGATATATTCTTCTTCATCAAAAACTTCCGAAGCTAAAACCAGACAAACCGCTCCTGAAGAGAAATTTTCGAGTTCACGCCAAATATTATTCTTAATGAGCAATCCTCTGTCTGGTTTATTTAAAGTAATGGTTTTCTCTTTTTTTCCATCTTTCAAAACGACATCAAAACTTCCTGAAATTGCGATTAAAATCTGCTGCAATTTTTTGTGCGAATGCCCACCTCTCACAGAAGAACTCGGAATATCGTATAAATAATAAACTCTCTTAATTTCAAACGGAATCGTGTCGTTTTCAATGACTGCTATGTTACCTAAAATACTTTCAATTTTTGGAAAATCAATTATATCTATATTCATAATCTTATTTCAATTTTATGTTTTTTGTTAGGCACTATCGTTATTGATTTCTTATTTTCGTATCAAATATATAACACTTTAAAAACAATATGCAAGATAATTCATTAGTCACTATCATTTGTTTGTGTTATAATCAGGAAAAATTCGTGATCGAGAGTTTGTTGTCGGTCATTAAACAGGATTATCCTTTGATAGAATTGATTGTTGTCGATGACTGCAGTTCTGATAATTCGAAAAGTGCAATTAAAAACTGGCTTACTACTTATCCTAATGTTCAATTTATTGCAAACGAAACGAATCTAGGAAACACAAAATCATTTAATAAAGCACTAAAATTTGCCAAAGGAGATTACATTATCGACTTGGCTGCTGATGATGTTTTATTGCCCAATTGTATTTCGCAGCAAGTAAAAACCTTCGAAGTAAGTACTTTAAAAAACTTAGGCATAGTTTACGGAAACGCTGAATTGATTTCAGAAAACGGAACATTTGAATCTTATTTTTTTCCTGTTGATTTATCAAAAAAAACAATCGAAAAAAGACAAACGGGCGATATTTATTTAAGTGTTCTTGAAGGAGGAAACAGCATCTGCTCTGTTTCAGCAATGATGAAAAAAACTGTTTTTGATGAGTTAAAAGGCTATGACGAAAATCTTGCGTATGAAGATTTAGATTTCTGGATTAGAGCTTCCCGACTTTATCAATTTGATTTTATTGATTGTATTTTAATCCAAAAAAGAATTTCAGATACTTCTCTAACTTCTTCTTTTTATGATAAAAACAATTCAAGATTTAAAAAAATCAATACAACTACGTATTTAATTCTAAAAAAAGCGATTCATTTAAATCTATCCAAAACAGAGGATTTAGCAGTTCAGAAAAGAGTACATCATGAAATTGTGCATACTTTTCAAATCAAAGATTATGGATTGTTATTTAAAAATATTGGATTACGGCTTTGGTTATTTTGGCGAATTAATTTTAAAAAATATTAAAATTGAAAACAAATTGCTATCTTTTTCTAAGTTTTAAAAACAATTTCCAGACTTCTGTTTGTTCTTCTAATTTTAATAGCCAACAGATAAACAAATAAATTACCACACCTGCAATTCCGCCTAAAATCAATTGTACTATCAGATTATCAATAAAGCAGGACAATACCAATACCCCGATTGCCATTCCGATTGTTGCTACAACAAAAGGAAACACATCTCTTAATTGATTAATCGGGCCATAACCATAAAACTTTCCTGGTAGATAAGCATTTATTACAAAAGATATTGCCGATGTAACAACATGCCCTATTATGATTGCTTTTACGCCAAGCGGAATCGTTATAATCATTGCTAACAAAGTCAGGGGCAGTTTAGACAAATCTACTTTTAAAAATAAATCGGAGCGCCCGATCGCATTCAATAAATTCATATTGATGGCGCTCATAGGAAGAAAAATTCTCGAAAAAACAATCCATTGCAAAAGCGGAATTAAAGAAGCCCACTTTTCTGTAAGTAACAATATCACAATTGGTTTTGCCAACAAAGCAATCAGAACCATAGTCGGTATAATCAAAAAAGCCGACATCCGAATTGTTCTTCTAAAAATCGAAACTAATTTTTCTTTATCATGCTGTACAGATGTGAGAATTGGAAAAGTTGATTGCTGCAAAATACTCACAATTGTTCCTGCAGACACATCTGCAAAACTCTTGGCTCTCGTGTAATAACCTAGTGATGCCGTGGTATAAAATTTTCCTAAACAAATATTGTAAACATTATTCAGAATTTGTGCGTACAAACCAGCGATTAGTAATTTTGAACCATAACCAAATAATATTTTGAATGATGTTTTTGAAAAAGCAAGCGAAGGAGTCCAATTACTTAAAAACCACAAATACAGAGACGAAGCAAGGGCCCCGACAAGCATTTGAATGACCAGTGACCAAACTCCATATCCATTTATAGCAGCAATTATTCCAGATAAGCCACCCGCAACCATCCCGATTACATTGCTTTTTGCTATGGATTTAAAATCAATTGCAATAGTAAGTTTAGTGCGCTGTACTATTCCAAAAGCATTCAAAAACAAAATCAGACCCAAAATTCTAGTTAGATTGGTCAATTGAGGCTGCTCAAAAAAAGTTGAAATAAAAGGTGCAGAAATAAACAACAGCAAATAAAAAAAACTACTCACCGCTAAATTAAAAACGAATAAAGTTGAAAAATCAACATTTGACCGATCCTGACGCTGAATCAAACCTGTTCCTAAACCGCTTTCTATAAAAGTTTGTGAAACGGCTATAAAAATGGTTAGCATTCCTATTAAACCAAAATCTTCCGGAAGCAGAATACGGGCAAGTAGTATCCCCACAACAAATTGCCCAAACTGAACAGCAAATTTATCAACTGCAGACCAAATAATGCCTTTTGTTGCAACTGATTTCAGGGAGATGTTTTGCATTTAATCAAAATTAAATTTATTAGGATTCAAGCCCCAAAATTATTGAAAAATTTGACTCTCTAAATATTCTAAAATATTTTCGGATGCTGTTCGATTCTTTTGTGGAATCAGCATATTTTTTACAAAAGTATTACGCTCTTCTTTCATTGAGTCGTTTTCTTTCAGCACCACATTTTCAATAAAATCAATTACTTGTTGCTTATTTCTGGACTGATAGTGTGCTGCTAAAGCTTTTTCTCCAAAAACATTCCAATACTCCATAACCGATTCGTTTCTAACCATAAAAAGTGCTGGTTTTCCTGTAATAAGATATTCTGCCATAAAGGAACCGCTATCGTGAATGAGTGCATCTGATGTTAAAAAAAGATCGATATAATAGCCGTCTCCATACTGGCCATTCTCAAGATTTTCCCATTTATTGAAGTAATTATCGGTTTTTTCTTTACCCCAATTCGGGTCATTTTCTAATTTTATCCTTAATAAAGGATGCGGATTGAATGCAATTTGCAATTTATCTTTATAATTAATAGCTAATTCTAAAAAGAAATCACAATACTCTAAAAAATTAGATACTTTACTCAACTCATTCATTAAATGATGTGGTGACCATATCATTTTTTTTAAGTCTGGATTTTTATTTTTCCAAACCTCTTTTGGGCTTTTATTCATTAAAAGCAGGTCGAATCCTGGATAGCCAGTTACAATTCTATTTATTCCTTTGTTTCTTTGTTTTTCGGATGCCATTTTTTGATGAATCTCCGTTTCTGAAAAAATTTTCCAAACCAGGTTGTGAAAATCTAAATCATAGGTAAAATCATAATTAACAGTCGGGACACTATAAGGCACATAACAGGTTAAGGTGTTTGGAAACTGTTTAATATAAAACCTGTAATCATGTAAGGTTTCATAAGGATTCGTATAAAAAATGATATCTGGCGAAAAATAGCTTTTAACATCCAGGTATTCACCAGTTTCATTATCATAAGTTTTACTTACATTATAACCTTTGTTTTTAAATGCTTCAAATGCTTTATTCATTTCAAAAAGCATATTTTCATTGCCAAAATTTACAACGGGACAAACAAATATGGCAGGTTCAAATTTAGGATGCTGTAAAATTAAATCATAAAGAAAATCATATTTCCATACCGATTCATGATTCAGAAAGAAAGCTACTTTCACTATTTTCTTTCCTCGAATTTTTTCAAGGGCTTTTTGATGTCTTTGAGGCGCTTTTTTAATTAAATAGGCATTATGAAGATCTCTAAGTTTTAAAAAATTATATATTTTAATTAACGAAATCCAGATTTTTTCGGGTACGAATTTTTTAATAGTTAATTTTAATTCTGTCATTTTATCATCAAACTAAAATTAATATTTATTTAAAATTTCAATAACAAAACTCACTTCATCATCAGTCAAAACTGGGCTGATTGGCAAACTCAATACTTCATTATGAATTTTCTCCGTAATTGGAAAACTTAAATTATTCCATTCTAAAAAAGCTTTTTGTTTATGTGGCGGAATTGGATAATGAATGACCGTTTGAATATTATTCTGAGTTAAATAGTCTTGTAAATTATCACGATTTTCTGTCCGGATAACAAACAAATGAAAAACATGATTCTCAGATAAATCCCAAAAAGGAAGAATTATTTTGTCGTTTTTAATTTCGGATAAATAACGTTTTGCAATTGCTCGGCGTTTGTCATTATCTGAATCTAAGTTGGATAATTTCAGATTTAGAAAAGCAGCCTGCAACTCATCTAATCTTGAATTGACACCAACAAATTCGTTATGATATTTTTTCTCTGAACCATAATTTCGAAGCGAAAAAATAACTTTAGCTAATGCTGAATCGTTTGTGGTAATAGCTCCACCATCGCCAAGGCAACCTAAATTTTTCCCGGGATAAAAACTAAAAGCTTTAGTTGATTTTAGATTATCGGCAATCTGGAATTTGGAATTTGAAATTTGGAATTTACCCATTTTGGAATTTAAAACCGCTCCATGAGACTGAGCTGCATCTTCTATCACTAAAAGATTATTTTGTGCTGCAATTTGATTTATTTGATCCATTTCTGCCAATTGTCCGTATAAATGTACTGCCAGAATAGCTTTTGTTTTTGAGGTAATATTTTCCTCAATCAAATCGGGATTGATGTTGTAGGTTTCTAATCTTGGTTCGACCAAAACCGGAATCAAATCAGCTTCTAGAATTGCTAAAATACTCGCTATAAAAGTGTTTGCGGGCACTATAACTTCATCTCCTTTTTGGAGTTTTCCTAAGCGAATATAACCTTTAAAAATCAATACCAACGCATCTAAACCATTGCCTACTCCGATGCAATATTTTGCCTGGCAATATTCGGCGAAAGCCTTTTCAAACGCTTCGACTTCTTTTCCTAAAATATACCAGCCGTTGTCTAAAACCGCTTTCAATTTATCCTGAAAAGCAGTTTCATAAGGTTCGTTTATTTTTTTTAAATCCAAAAAAGAAATCATATCAAAATGTTGTTTAGCAAGCTATAATTTGCTGTTTCGACTTCATAAAAATCATGAACTATGGTACTCGCTCCGAAGCTCTCTTTCCAGTATGACAAGCCCTGATTAAGTTTTTTGCCTTGATTTTCATTGGATATTCCAAAATCAAAAAAACACTTTTCTGCAAAAACTTCATGAATTAAATGATGAAATAAAAAATCCAGGCTTCCTAAATTATCCTGGTTTTCATTCTTCGAAATATACTGACAATGTGCTACAGTTTCGGTTTCAAAAACAGTAGTTCCGGCGACAATTTCATCCTTAAAATAAACATTAAACTGACGGATCTTTTTAGGGAAAAATGATTTCAAAACATTCATTTCTTCAACAGAATGAACTGGTTTTGCATTATGTTTTTTATCTAAATTAGGAATCAGAATTTCATTCCAAAACAATTCAAAAGTATCTTCTTCTTTTATTATTAATTGATTTGAAACTGCTTTCTGAAATCCTCTTTTTCTAATTTGAGAAATATTTTTTTCTTGCGATAAATCTACAACCGAAAGCGAATCTCGTCGGGTCAATTTGGCTTCAGCCAAAAATAAAGCATACAAAATTTCTTCTGCCGGTTTACGATGATAAATCGAAGGAAGTGTTTTAAAATAAAGCTTCCCGATTTTATTTTGATTCAAAAAAAACAAAACACATTGAAAAATTTCAATCACAGCTGCTAATTTAATTTCTTCCTTATAAACCAAACCTCCATAAGTAAGTCCCTGATGTGAATGGACCGAATTAGCTACAATATTAGCCGGTAAAACGGCAACTAACTTTTGATTTTCAAAAACAAGAAGCGAAAAATCCTTAAAACGATTCTCATGATATTCCATAAAATCACGGTGGAATAAAAACGTAGCATTTTTGGCCTGAGCAATAAAGTCATTCCATGTTTTATAATCGTTTTTGATGTATTTTTTTACGGTGTATTTCATTGTTTTTTTGCCATTGATTTAAGAATTTCAACAATTTCCATCAACTAGACAAATCATTTAAATTCTTCTAATCTGTGGCTAAGATATTTTAATTTTATTTATGCTCGAATGCCGGCAAATACCATTTGAATTTTACTGCCATCAAACGAACCGTGATAATAACCACCGATGTTACTAAGTACAAAATATCCTTTTCCAGATTTAATTCTCTTAGAGCAAAAAAAACAATTCCTCCAAAAATACAAATCGTCGCATAAATTTCTCTTCTAAAAATAGTGGGTATTTCGGTACACAAAATATCTCTGATTACACCACCAAAACAAGCCGTCATGGTTCCTAAAGCAATGCAAATTACAGGATGTAAACCTATCGAAATTCCTTTTTCGAGACCAATTAAGGTAAAAACTCCTAAGCCAATTGTATCAAACAAAAACAATGAAGTGCGTAGTTTATCAAACTTTTTACGAAACAAAATTGCCAGTAAAAAACCTAAAATAATTACATAAACATATTGCAAATCTTTCATCCAACCCACTGGTGTCCGGCCTATTAAAACATCACGAAGCGTTCCGCCACCGACTGCCGTGACAAATGCAATAATAAAAACTCCAAAAGGATCGAGTTTTTTGTGCATTGCTGTAAGTGCGCCGGACATGGCAAAGGCCATCGTACCGATAATATCTAATAAATGGAACATTCTTTTTTTAGGTTCTAAGTTACAAAGGCAATAAGTTTTTAAATCTTATTACTTTTATATTTTATTTCGACGTCTGAATTAATTTTTAGAATTGCCTCTATAAACCTTGATTTGTCTTTTGGTGAAATCAAAATTGCATCAAATTTGTTAAACGAAATTTCGATTCTATCAAAAGAAAGTGCTGGCGAACTCATAATATTATTTGAATCTGAGATCTTTTTAATACTCTGAATATCAATTTTTATATTCACCAAAAAACCCGATTTTATAATTAGACTTTCGTTTTCGATTATATAAAATGTGCTTAAAAAAATATGCGCTACAAAAGCATTAATTATCAGCATAAAAATTGCCAAACCCCAAGCCTGACTATACAACGCTCTAAAAAACGGCACTCCAAGCGCTATTCCTAAAAAAATAATCAGCCAAATATCTGTTTTAGATTTGAATTTTTCCATTAAAAAGTTATTTCTTGGTATATATTGGACTTCTCTTCAATAAATATGAAATAGAGTCCATCCAGCTGTCTTTTACAGCAAGTAAAGGTTTTCTGGTTTGAGAATAAATTTTAGTCGTATTTCTATACATATCAAAATACACCGTATAGTAGTAATACATTTGTGTGTTAGCCGTTGTGGTCGATATATCGTTGGTTTTTACTTTTTTATTATTATCGCTAACCTTAACATTTCCGCTATCATAAGTTGTTGCCGTCGAACTTTGCGAAATGGTGTACGAAACTTTGGCTGCTACAATATTATCGACGCCTAAGATTTTTTCTAAATCTTCGATAGGAGTTTCATCAATATTTTTATAATTAATGCCTGCTTTGTGCAATAGACTATTTGTGGTTCTTAAATCCTGCACCGTCAAAGGAAAAATATTGGCAGACTTATCAAGTAGCTTATTATACATATCGTTTTGAGCAAATTTTGCCATTTCTTCAGAGCTCTCCAAATTATCTGAATTCACATAAGGTACTGGCAATACCGCAATGGTATTGATCTTCATTTCTGCACTTGCTACAGCTGGATTAGCAGCACTTACAGGAGTACTCGTTGCTGAAACATCAAACGTTTGTGAACGTCCGCTTGCAAAATCGATTCTGGCAATTTGGGAAACATCAAGTGAAATTTGTAATGTCTCGCCCGACAAAGAATATTCTACTGTTTTATCAGACATTTTAGCAATCGTGCATTCAATAATCTGATAATCTCTTTTGATAATCTTATCCAGTTTTTTTTGAGAAAAAGTTGTTATTGAAAGTAATAACATCAAAATTGTAGCAAATTTCTGTTTTAGTGTCATGGTATTTAATTTTTACTAACTTATTATGCAGCATTTACAACTATGCTTATAATAAATAAGAGGTTAATATTCAGCGGATTAAATTTATAACTAATTTAAAAAAAATATTCTTGTGTTTTAATTAAAATTTAAAAAATCCCCTACATATTCTGTGTGTAAAAATTATAATCCTTCAGTACTACCCTAATAAAATCATGTGAATTTCCGGATTGATTTTTGATTCCGGTAACATTTTCGATCTTTGAAACCAGTTTTTGAATAGTTTCTAAATCTTGTTTGGCATCCGCTTTCAGGTAAGTTTCCTTAATAATTCGCATATCATTGTCTGATAATTTAATCACCAAAGGATAGGTTGGCACATAAGCCTCACCAATTTCTTCGAGAATGGTATTGCTTATATTAATTTTATTTTTTAAAGTTATCACTGCCGTTCCCGCCACCATATCGCCCAATCGCTGACTTTTTTTGCTCGAAATAACACTTATCAGCGCTATAATTCCGTAAAAAATAGTAATATCGACCAATCTAAAAAACCATCGCATCAAATAATCACCAAAACCTGCCTGGTAACCGTCGATTTTAACCACTTTTATTTTACTGATTTTTTTTCCGATAGTCTGTCCTTCAAAAATACTTTCCAGCGTAATAGAGTAAATCATTATAGGCAAGTAAAAAAGAAAAAATATCGACATCACCGACCATCGATCGAGTTCTGCAAACAATCTATCTATTCTAAACAAATAAAAAAACACCAGCCAAATCACGATTCCGTAAGCAATTTTTATCAGCAAATCAACGAAGTACGCCAGTATTCGCTCGCCTACCGAAGCTGATATGAAATTTATTTTAACATTTTGTGTTGTATTTATAGATAATTCTGACATATTTTATATTTTAGCCTACGATGAGAGAAGTTGCCTTCATAAAACAAAATAAAGAAAAATGGCTGGAATTTGAGCTAGCTATTTTTGGTAAAGCTAAAAAAAATCCTGATGAGTTAGCTAATTTGTACATTCAAATGATGAATGATTTGTCGTATGCCCAAACGTATTACCCAAAAAGTAAGACGGTAGTTTACTTAAATTACCTGGCATCGCAAATTTATCAGAAGATTTACAAAACCAAACGAACGGAGAAAAACAGGCTTGTAGAATTCTTTAAAACCGAAGTACCGCTGCTGGTTTACAACTACAGAAGGTATTTATTGTATGCTTTTATACTGTTTTTTCTAACGGTAGGAATTGGCGTTGTTTCGGCGATTTACGATCAGAATTTCGTCCGGTTGATTTTGGGCGATGGTTATGTCAATATGACTTTAGAGAATATCAAAAAAGGAAACCCGATGGCGGTTTACGGCTCCGGAAGCAACTGGGGAAGTTTTATTGGCATTACGATGAATAACTTGTATGTAGGTGCAAGATGTTATATTTATGGCATTTTTTGCGGAATTGGAACTTTTTATATTGCCTTGGGTAATGGTATAATGCTGGGTTCTTTTCAGTACTTTTTTTACGAACAAAATGTTTTCTGGAAAAGCGTTCGTGGCATCTGGATTCACGGTGCTATGGAAATTTTTGCGATTGTGATCGAAACGGCTGCCGGATTTATTTTAGGCGCTTCGATTCTTTTTCCGAAGACTTTTTCGAGAATTAATTCTTTTAAAATAGGTTTCAAAAATAGTTTCAAAATTTTTCTGAGTACTTTTCCTTTTACTATTTCCGCAGGGTTTTTAGAAGGTTATATCACACGTTATTCCATCGAAATGCCTAATTGGCTAAGTAGTTTTATCATATTATTTACGCTTGCCCTAATTTCATTCTACTATTTAGTTTATCCTTTTATTGTTCACCAAAAAACCAAAAACCTATAATGTTTGTACTTTTCAAAAAACGAGATTTCAGCAGTTACATATCCGATACTTTTTCCTTTTTAAAACTATTTGGAAAACACTTTTTCAAAAACTATTTTATTATCAATGGAGGTTTCCTATTGATTTTAAGTGTTTTACTTTATTTCATGATTAAAGTTTATTTCGAAGTATTGTTTTCGGCTTCGGGAGCACCTCAAGGAAGTTACTTTCAACAATATTTCGATGATAATTTAGGATTATTTATAGGTTCGATTTCTATTTTCGGAATTTTGATTATTGTACTTTCCCTTTTAAATGTGGCTTATCCGATAGTTTATCTCGAATTGGTCAGCCAAAAAAATAACAACGATTTTACCACTGCCGATATTATTTCGCTTCTAAAACAGAACATAGGGAAACTTTTAAAATTCTTTTTGGGTTCAATATTTGTCGTTCTGCCCATATTAGCCATTGTTTTCGGAATCGTTTTAGCATTATGCCTTATCCTAATCGGTTTTCCTTTGCTTTTTATTGTTGCTCCGGCCTGTATTTCCTGGCTACATTTAAGTTTATACACCTATCTTACGGAGGAAACTGGTTTTATTCAGGCGCTGCAGGAAGGTTATTATTTGCTTAAACAAAAATTTTGGGCCAATGTAGGGGCTACTTTTGTCATTTATATGCTGATACAAGTCGTACAAAGTTTCCTGACTATGATTCCGTATTTTATCGGAATTGCTGCTTTTTTAACTTCTAGTACTGCTCCTGGATGGAATACTGAAACGGGCTCATCAATGAGTATTTTTATTTCTTTATTTTTCATTTTTGCTATACTACTAAGCTACTTTTTCAATAATTTGGTTATTTTAAATCAGGGAATTATCTATTATAGTTTGAGAGAAGAAAACGAAAACCTAACCACTATCAGCGAAATTGATTTAATAGGACTTGATAATGAATAAAGTTTTCTTCGTATTTTATTTCCTCTTTCTCTTTGGTGTCTCGAACGCCCAGGACACTTTGGCTACAGCCGAACCTCCAAAAGTTGCTTCTGTAAAATATACCGAAGCTGATATTTATGTCGATTCTGATACTATAGAAGCCAAAACTTTCGATAAAAATTTCAAAAAAAAATATACAGATTCCGATTTTGTATATGAATATAAAACGCCCGAAAAAAATGCCTGGGATCGTTTTAAAGAATGGCTGGCAAATATTTTTAGAGATTTATTCAATTTTAGTACCAATGAAACTTCGATGAATTTTGTTTCAATTTTATTAAAAGTATTAGCTGTTTTGGTTGTCGTTTCTGTGATTTACCTTATTGCAAAAGCCTTAATTAATAAAGAAGGGCAATGGATTTTCGCAAAAGACGCCAACAAAAAAACAATCTATTATACTGATATTGAAAAAAATATTCATCTTCTGGATTTCAAAAAACTCATTGAAGAATGTCTGGAAAGAGGCGAAAAAAGACTTTGCATTCGCTACTATTATTTGTGGCTTTTAAAAATAATGGCACAAAATCATTATATCGAATGGGATATCGAAAAAACTAATTCTGACTATTTATACGAAATTCAAAGTCCAGTCCTTAAAGAAGAGTTTACCTATTTGTCGTATCTGTACAATTATATCTGGTATGGCGAATTCGAAATTGATGATAAAATGTTCGAAAAAGCACAAATCAGCTTCAAAAATTCAATAAAAAAGTTTAGCAATGAATAAAACTCTAAAAATATACATTGCTATTCTCATCGTAGTTTTTGCTTTGATTTTAATGGCAGACCGCAACCGCCCAAAACCTATTGACTGGCGGCCAACTTATTCTGTCAATGACAAAATTCCTTTCGGAATGTATGTTTTTGATAAGGAAATTGGCGGATTATTAAAAAAACAAAAAATAGAACGCGTTTCGGCTGTTACGCCATACGAATTTCTAGATGCAAAATATGATGCCGATACAACAGTTCAGACTTATAAAATTAAAGGAACCTTCCTGAACATTGCCGAATTTGGCAATATGGATGAAGCTTCGATTACTGAAATTTTTTACTTTGTATCCCACGGAAATAATGCTTTTTTGAGCATGAAAACATTTCCGCAATCTTTGCTAGATAGTTTGAAACTGGATTACAGAGCCGATTTTCAAATTTCGGATAGTACATCTTTTTGGCTGGGAAATAAAAATTTAAACAACAAAAAATATCATTTGACAGAAGGAATGTCTGATTATTATTTCTCGAAAATTGATACTTTAAACACTACTGTTTTGGGCTATCAGGGAAACAACGTAAAAGAAAAACATATCAATTTTATAAAAGTTCCTTATAAAAATGGTTATTTCTATTTGCACACTCAGCCTGCAGCGTTTACCAATTTTCATTTATTAAAAAGCAATCATTACCAATATGCCGAAAATGTTCTTTCATACATACCCGAAGACGATGTTTTTTGGTACACCAAAGGACAAAACAGCGAAACGATTTCAGAATCGCCAATGCGTTATATTTTAAGTCAGCCTGCGCTGAAATGGGCTTGGTGGCTAGCTTTAATCGGAATGTTGATTTTTATGATTTTTAATGCCAAACGTAAACAACGAGTGGTTCCTATTCTAAAACCATTACCAAATTTAACGGTTGATTTTACCAAAACCATCGGGAATTTGTATTATCAGGAAGGAGATCACACGAATATAATTGATAAAAAAATCATTTATTTTCTGGAAAGAATCCGAAACGAGTATTTGATGGAAACCACAAAACTCGATGAAGATTTCATCAAAAAATTACATCATAAATCAGGTAAAGATGAAGATGATATTCGAAATCTTGTTACCTTAATCAACGAACACCGAAAGAGTTATCACGGAAGTCTCGAAGAAGATTTAATCAGAATCAATAATGCCATCGAGAAAATTTTACATTAATTTTAAAATATAAGCCACAGATTAAAAGGATTAAAAAGATTTTAAATCTGTGAGAATGATTCTATCCCGATAGCTATCGGGAGTGGCAAAAAAACAAATTTATTAAAAAGAAAACATACCAAAACATGGACGATAACAATAACACAGAAACCGAAATCACAAACGAAAACGTAAATTTTGAAACCAGACTTAATCTGGCACCACTTTTAGACCACATCAATTTAATCAAAAAGGAGCTTGAAACAGTGATTGTGGGACAGGAAAAAATGATAGACCAATTGCTTGTTGCAATTCTGTCAAACGGACACGTTTTACTCGAAGGTGTTCCTGGTGTTGCCAAAACAATTACAGCAAAATTATTATCTAAAACTTTGAATATTGGTTTTAGCCGAATTCAGTTTACACCCGATTTGATGCCTTCGGATATTTTAGGAACTTCAATTTTTAACTTAAAAAGTTCCGAATTTGAGTTTAAAAAAGGACCTATTTTCTCCAATTTAATTTTGATTGATGAGATAAACCGTGCTCCTGCCAAAACGCAAGCCGCACTTTTTGAGGTAATGGAAGAACGCCAAATCACGATTGACGGAACGAGAAATCAACTCGAAACACCGTTTTTGGTTATTGCTACGCAAAATCCAATCGAGCAGGAAGGAACCTATCGTTTGCCAGAAGCGCAATTAGACCGTTTTTTGTTCAAAATCACGATTGATTATCCAAAATTAGACGAGGAAATTCTAATCATTCAAAGAGAGCATTTATTACAAAATCATGGCAAATTAGAAGCAATTAAAACCATTCTTTCTGCTGCAGAAATAAAAGGCTATCAGGCTTTAATTAAAGAAATCAGAGTCGAACAAAATTTACTGGAATACATTGCCAGAATTGTAGTAAACACGCGCGAAAATGCCTTTTTGTATTTAGGTGCTTCGCCTCGTGCTTCAATCGCCATTCTGAATGCAGCCAAAGGTTTTGCAGCCATTAAAGGACGTGATTTTGTGACTCCGGAAGACATTAAAGAATCAGCAATTCCAGTTTTGCAACACAGAGTTATTGTTGCTCCGGAACGCGAAATGGAAGGTATTACAAGTGCTGAAATCATCAAACAAATTATTGAAACAGTAGAGATTCCGAGATAATTATGGGTTGGTGTTTTGGGTTGTGAGTTAAAAAACTAAATTGTCAGGCTGAGCGAAGTCGAAACCCTTTCAACATAAAATGCCCTTCGACTTCGCTCAGGGTGACATTTGAAAAAAACCTGAAACCTGAAACCTGAAACCTGAAACAAAAAAAACAAAAAATTGTGAAATTCATAAAAAGTCTATACCTCAATAACTTCTTTTTCTATGTGCTTTTGGGCATTATCGGACTGTTTGTTTGTGCTTTTATTTTTCCGAATTTATACAATGCGGTTTGGTTGGTCGTTTTAATTTTGAGTACTTTTTTGGCACTCGATATTTTGATTTTATATGTATCCAAAAACGGAATCGAAGCGACTCGCGAAACACCTGAAAAATTATCAAACGGAGATTTGAATCCCGTAAAAGTACGTATCAAAAACCGATATACGTTTACCATTTCGGCAATGATAATTGATGAAATCCCGTTTCAGTTTCAAGTGCGTAATTTTAAAATTATCAGGAAAATCAAAGCTTCGGCACAAGACGAAATTGGCTATGATTTGCGTCCGACCGAACGTGGCGAATATTATTTTGGGAATTTGAATATTTATGTTTCTTCGCCTTTAATGTTAATTTCGAGAAGATTTACATTCGATAAAGATAAAATGGTTCCCACTTATCCGTCATATATTCAGTTGCGAAAATATGATCTATTGGCTTTTTCGAATAATTTATTTCAATACGGAATAAAAAAAATTCGACGAATTGGCCACACGATGGAATTCGAACAAATCAAAGAATATGTACAAGGTGATGATTTAAGAACCATCAACTGGAAAGCGACCGCCAAGAAAAATGCGTTGATGGTCAACCAGTTTCAGGACGAAAAATCGCAATCAGTTTATATGGCGATTGATAAAGGCCGTGTGATGCAAATGCCTTTTAACGGTTTGAGTTTGTTAGATTACGCTATCAATTCTACCTTGGTTTTGGCCAATGTTATCCTGAAAAAGCAGGACAAAGCTGGAATTTTTGCTTTTTCTAAAAAAGTAGAAAACCGAGTTTTTGCTGAAAAAAGAGGTTCGCAAATGCAAAAAATTCTGGAGACTTTATACAACATCAAAACCGACTTTTTCGAAAGTGATTACAGCCGTTTGTATGTTGATATCAAGAAAAACATTAACCAGCGAAGTTTGATTATTCTGTACACCAATTTCGAAACGATGGACGGTTTAAATCGTCAAATGCCGTATTTAAAAGGAATTGCAAAAAATCATTTATTGGTGGTAGTCTTTTTTCAAAATACAGAACTCAACGCCATCATCAACAAAAAAACCGATACGATTCAGGAAGTGTACGACAAAGTAATTGCTGAAAAATTCATGTTCGAAAAACGATTAATTGCCAATGAACTCAAGAAATACGGAATTCATTCGGTATTAACACAGCCTGAAAATCTGACTTTGGATGCAATTAATAAGTATTTGGAAATTAAGGCGAGAGGGATTTTGTAAAGTGGGAATTATGTAAATTTTGAGTTAACTTAAAATCATCAAATAGATTATCTTTATTGTTATCAATTTTATTCAGTAGTTTAGATTACAACTTATTATAGTAAAACAATTATAGTTTTAAAATCTAAACTTTCTTCTAAAAACAATAATAATGAAAAGAATAATATTACTTACCTCTCTTTTAGTGTCCTTTTGGTCCACTGCACAAAAAACAGAAAACATCATTATCATCACCACTGACGGTTTTAGATGGCAGGAAGTTTTCAAAGGATTAGATACTGAAATTGCCAATGATAAAAAATTTAATCAGGATAACCGTGATTACATTTTTAAAAAATACGGAGACTCTGATTTTAAAGAATCCCGCCAAAAAATAATGCCTTTTTTATGGACAGAAATTGCTTCAAAAGGACAAATTTACGGCAATCGTGTCTTTAATAATAATGTTGATGTTTCTAATACGTACTGGTTTAGTTATCCTGGTTATAGCGAAATTATGATTGGAAACGCTGATTCTAAAGTGAATTCAAACGATTATAAAGACAATCCAAATGTCAACGTGCTGGAATTTCTGAACAAACAATCAGAATTGAAAGGAAAAGTAGCTGCCTTTGGAGCCTGGAATGCTTTTGACCGAATTTTAAACGAAAAAAGAAGTGGTATTCCTGTAATTTCAGCCTTTGATCAGGTGGGAGGAACCAAACCAACGGCCACTGAAAAATTATTAAATGAGATGCGGGACGATTCGTTTAAGCCTTTTCATGAAGATGAATGTCTGGACGTTTTTACACATTATCAGGCGTTGAACGAGCTCAAAACTAATAAACCAAAAGTCCTTTATATCGCTTACGGAGAAACAGATGAATGGGCTCATGCAGGCCAATACAGATCGTATCTTGACGCAGCAAATCAGGTTGATGACTGGTTAAAACAAATCTGGGATTTTGTTCAAAATGACCCTCAGTATAAAAATAAAACGACCTTATTGATAACCGTTGACCATGGTCGTGGCGACAAGAAAAAGGAAGAATGGACCAGTCATGGACGCAAAATTGATGATGCCTCCGAAATTTGGTTTGCCGTAATAGGACCTCAAATTGCACCCAAAGGCGAAATCAAAACGGCAACACAATTGTATCAAAAGCAATTTGCACAAACCATAGCCAAAATCATGGGGTACACTTTTACTGCAGAACATCCTGTAGCAAGCGAAATTAAGGAAGTATTTGAAAAATAGATTTTTTTCAATTATGCTAAAGCAATTTAATTCTTAGTTTACACCATTTTAAAAACTTTCCAGAACAAGTCTCTGAACCTTTGCAACTTTGAACCTTTGACCCTTTTTTAAAAAATTCTCAGTACCTTAGCACCTTAAAATCTAAGTACCTTTTTAAAAATGAAACAAATTACTTCAATACAAAATCCGTTTATAAAATCGTTGGTTTTATTACAGGAAAAAGCAAAAGCCCGTAAACAAACGGGAACATTTTTGATTGAAGGTTTACGTGAAATTTCATTAGCACTTAAAGGGGGTTACGAAATAGAAACCGTTTTGTTTTTACCTGAATTGGTTACCGAAAATCAGATTTCGAAATTAATCACTTCGGCAGTTCAATTAATAGAAATCAACAAAGAAGTCTATCAAAAATTGGCTTATCGCGATACTACCGAAGGCATTTTGGCTATAGCCAAAACAAAATCACTACAACTATCTGATTTAAAATTATCTGATAATCCGTTGATTTTAGTCGCCGAAGCTCCAGAAAAACCGGGAAACATCGGAGCTCTTTTAAGAACCGCTGATGCTGCCAATTTAGATGCCGTTTTGATTGCGAATCCTAAAAGTGATTTATACAATCCAAATATTGTCCGTTCTAGTGTTGGCTGTTTGTTTACGAACCAAATTGCCACTGGAACAACTGCAGAAATCATTACTTTTCTAAAAGAAAAAAAAATTGATTTTTATTGTGCCACTTTACAAAATTCAACTTCGTATCACACCCAGGATTTCACGACTCCAACTGCTTTGGTTGTAGGAACTGAAGCAACTGGCTTAACACAAGATTGGCGTGATGCTGCAACGCAAAACATTATTATTCCAATGCAAGGCGAAATCGACAGTATGAACGTTTCGGTTGCAGCGGCGATTTTAATTTTTGAAGCCAAAAGACAACGAGGATTTTAAAGTGTAGCATATAACTTTCAAAAAATAATTAATATATAAAAAAGTGTTTGCTTTAGTCGATTGTAACAATTTTTATGCCTCTTGCCAGAGAGTATTTGAACCACATTTAAGAGAGAAACCCATTGTGATCCTCTCTAATAATGATGGTTGTGTTATTTCGCGTTCAGACGAAGCTAAAGCGTTAGGAGTACCTATGGGAGTTCCGGCTTATCAATACGAAGCTATTTTTAAAGAAAAAAACATTTTTGTATTCTCTTCAAATTATGCTCTTTATGGAGACATGAGCAATAGGGTAATGAATATGCTTCGCACTTATACTCCCGACATTGAAATTTACAGCATCGACGAAGCATTTTTAAAATTTACGGGTTACGAATTGTTTGACTTGCATCAATTAGGCTTACAAATGCGCAAACACGTAACTCAAGGAACAGGAATTCCCGTTAGTATTGGTTTTGCACCTACAAAAGCTTTAGCAAAAGTAGCCAATAAAATAGCGCGAAAATTTTCCACCCGCACACAAAATGTTTATTGCATTGACTCAGAAGAAAAAAGAATAAAGGCTTTAAAGTGGACTAAAATAGAAGACGTTTGGGGTATTGGAAGAAAACATGCCAAACGACTCAAACTAAAAAAAATTACCACAGCCTACCAGTTTACACAACTGCCGGATGCCTGGGTACGCAAAGAAATGGCCGTGGTTGGATTGCGCTTAAAACATGAATTAGAAGGAAAACCTACACTAGATCTGGAAGAAAAGAAAGATCGAAAAATGATTGCTACTACGCGATCATTTGAAAGAAAATATACAACATTCGAGGAAATATCCGAACGCATCAGTACGTTTACAGCTTCTTGTGCCGAGAAATTACGCCGCCAGAATTGCCATTGCAACATGGTAACTGTCTTTATCCAAACCAATTTTTTAGCCAACAAAGAATCACAATACTCACGAAGTATAACGGTTCACACAGATTTTCCCACCAATTCAACTATAGAGCTTAATCTGGCTGCTCAAACAGCGTTTAAAGCCATTTTTAAAAAAGGTTTTCGTTATCAAAAAGCAGGTGTAATTCTAATGGGATTAACGCCAAATAATGAAACGCAGTTAAACTTATTCGAAACCTCCAATCCAAAACATCAGCCACTGATGAGTGTCATTGACAAAATGAATCAGGGTTATGGTAATAACAAAATAAAGTTTGGAACTCAATCCTTAGGAAGACAATGGAAAATGAAACAAGAACGTTTATCTCCAAAATTTTCCACTGCATTAAAAGATGTGATAACAATTAATATCTAAGTACTTCCCAATTCATTATTTTTTTTTAGATTTCAGATCAAGCTATATTTTAAAAAAAAGTAAAATCCATTTTCAACAGAAGCATTATTTTTAGGGTGTTTCCCTCCGGGCCGGGCTGTCCGCTATATTCCCGATTAACAAAAACTACGGCTAAAAAGCCTTGTTTTTCTAAATCGCGAGATGCCGCTCCCATCCCTAACGCATACCAAGATCTGTTTTCATAAGAAAGAAGATCTTAACAATTGAGTTAGAAGCTGGAAGTTGGAAGTTGGAAGTTCGAAGTTGGAAGTTGGAAGCTTTATAGCAAAATAATTAGCATAGACTCGTCTTAAATTTCGAATTTGGAATTTGAAGTTCCCCATAATTCTTAGCGTCTTAGCGACTTTGCGGCAAAATGGAAAGTTTTTTTCACGCAGATTTTAAAAAAGATTTAAGCAGAGTCTCGCAGATATTTTTTTTAACCATACTTATACTAAACTTTAGTGTCCTGGTCTCTTTGCGGCAAAAAAAGCTGGAAGTTAGAAGTTGGAAGCTTCAAGCTTTATCTGACAGATGCGTTTGGATTTTGGAATTTCGAATTTCGAATTTAAAGTTCCCCATAATTCTTAGTGTCTTAGTGCCTTCGTGGCAAAACCCCGTTCATGTTATAAAACAAAAAATCCCCATCAAATTCATGATGAGGATTCTTAAAAGAAAGGCGACGACATACTCTCCCAC
>NZ_WSTB01000015.1 GCF_009789235.1 Flavobacterium hydrocarbonoxydans
TTTTCATAATTTATTTAATTAATGGTTAATTGAATTAGTCTAACATTTTGTCGATTACAATACTGATTGTCAATCCGATGATGATTCCCGGAGTGATTCCACCTTCTACAGCTTGTAATTGGTTGTCATTTAATTCTGCAACAGCTACTTTGTTGAAAGCTAACTTGTTGTTTACGTTTTGTTTTTTCATAATTATTTTTAATTAATGGGTTAAGGGATTAGTCTAACATTTTGTCGATTACGATGTAGATCGTAAGTCCGATTACGATTCCCGGAGTGATTCCACCTTCTACAGCTTGTAATTGGTTGTCATTTAATTCTGCAACAGCTACTTTGTTGAAAGCCAACTTGTTGTTTACGTTTTGTTTTTTCATAATTATTTTTAGTTAATGGTTAATTAATCTAGCAATTGGTCAACAAGAATACTTAGTGCAATGGTAACTGCAACTGAGATTATACTTCCTCCGTTTACGTCTTGCAACTGATTGTCATTCAATTCTGCAACAACTGCTTTTCTAAAAGCCAGTTTGTTGTTTGGGTTTTGTTTTTTCATAATTATTTTTAGTTAATGGGTTAATTATTCAAGTAATTGATCAACGATAATGCTTACTGCAATAGTAACTAAAACCGAGAGTAAGCTTCCTCCGTTTACGTCTTGTAACTGATTGTCATTCAATTCTGTAACAACTGACTTTCTAAAAGCCAGTTTGTTGTTTGGGTTTTGTTTTTTCATAGTTATATATTAGTTGGTTATAAATCAACTGCTATTGTTATTAATAGAAGACTCGTTGTTCCTACATATAAACCCGATGTTCCTCCATTTACATCTCGTAATTGATTCTCATTCAATTCTGCAACTGCTGCTTTATTGAAAGCAAGCTTGTTATTTGCGTTTTGTTTTTTCATTGGTTTAGTATTAAAACTGAATTAATATGGATAGTGTGGCGATACTCAATGGAAGTAATACTGAATCAATTCCACCTTCTACTGCTTGTAATTGGCTGTCGTTTAATTCTGCAACAGCTACTTTGTTAAAAGCTAACTTGTTATTCATGGTTTGTTTTTTCATGGTTTTAATTATTTAATTAGTTAATAATTAGTCAAGTAATTGGTCAACAAGAATACTTAGTGCAATGGTAACTGCAACTGAGATTATACTTCCTCCGTTTACGTCTTGTAACTGATTATCATTCAATTCTGCAACAACTGCTTTTCTAAAAGCCAGTTTGTTGTTTGGGTTTTGTTTTTTCATAGTTAGGTTTAGTTATGTTCTAATTGACTAAGAAGTAAGCCTATTGCAAAACCTATTACGATTCCAGGAGTGATTCCACCTTCTACAGCCTGTAATTGGTTGTCATTCAATTCTGCAACAGCTACTTTATTGAAAGCTAACTTGTTGTTTGCGTTTTGTTTTTTCATGTAAATAGAAATTCTATTAAACCAGTAATAACAAAGTTTGAACACAACAGCAGCCGGTGCAGGTATCTCCTCCGCCATCTATCGATGTACCGCCATTTATATTTTGTAATTGATTTTCGTTCAGTTCTGTAACCGCTACTTTATTAAAAGCAAGCTTGTTGTTTGGGTTTTGTTTTTTCATGGGTTTTGTAGTTGTGGGTTTTTAGATAATTATTAAAGTGCCTGGTAGATTAAATATGTAATACTTACCACTACTGCTACACTGCAGGCTGGACCAGTACCACCATCTATCTCGTACATTTGATTATCATTTAGTTCGATAACAGCTACTTTATTAAAAGCAAGCTTGTTGTTTGGGTTTTGTTTTTTCATTTTATAATGATTAATTAGTTATTAATTTTAAAGTAAAGTCAGAATATAGATGGTAATCGGAATGCTTCTTATAGAATCAATACCTCCATTTATCTCTTGTATCTGACTATCATTCAGTTCTGTAACTGCAGCTTTGTTAAAAGCAAGTTTGTTGCCTGGGTTTTGTTTTTTCATGTTGATGTGTTTTAAATTATTTACATTTATTTTGAATGAATGTTCTTAACAGGAACAATCACTAAAAAAAATCTAGTCTTTCCATTTAATTTTGAGCATACCAATCCTCATGCTATAAACCTGAACTGAAAAATCAGTCAACTTTTAGCGGGATTTAGGTATACTGCTATTTACTAAAATGATTAGCTACAGTTTATTCGATAAACATTCGTTTATAATCTTTTAATAAAGATGTCATCTGTTTTGGCCGCCGGACAGTATTAACCATATAGGCAAATACGTCCTTAGCCAAAGATTTCATTTTGAGCTAATAAGTGCTGTATAGAAGAAGTACTCTTGAAGTTGTAAAAACCATAATGAAAATGTTTTTTACTTTTGCAGAAGCAATCTCCGGCTAACTTATAGCATTACGTTTTGTTATTATTCCTTATAAAAAAGAGTCTCCACACTCTGTTTTATTTTATGTAAACATTGTTGTCAAACCATCGACAATACCGAATGTTCGATCTGTTTTTACACCACCGTTAACCAGCTACCGTATCCAGTAGTGATAATGATCGTTCTTATCAAATTTCTTGATTCTTCAATACCACCGTTGATATTGTTCAATTGATTTTCATTCAATTCTGCAACAGCTGCTTTATTAAAAGCGAGCTTGTTGTTTGAGGATTGTTTTTTCATCTTCAGCTGTAAATTACATTTGTTGTAATACAAGGCTTATTTGTAAGCAGCAGCATCCAGTACAGTTGTCTCCACCTACAATTGTAGATAAACCTCCGTTGATTTCATTCAGCAAATTGTCATTTAATTCTGCAACAGCTACTTTATTAAAAGCAAGCTTGTTATCCATGGTAGTTTTTTTCATTTTATATTTAGTTTACTTGTTTGATAATGGTTAATTTTAAAGAAACAGGAACGCAAAAACATCCTGAAATTGGATCCGTAAGTTCGTCTCCTTTAACGCCTCCATTCACATTTTTTAATTGATGTGAATTCAATTCTGTAACAGCTACTTTATTAAAAGCAAGCTTGTTGTCTGGGTTTTGTTTTTTCATCTGAATATCAAAATTACATTTGTTCCAATACCAGGCTTATTTTTAAACAACAGCATCCTGTGCAGTTATCTCCTCCAATAATGGTAGATCCACCATTGATTTCATTCAATGAATTATCATTTAATTCTGTAACATCTGCTTTTTTAAAAGCCAGTTTGTTCGATATGATTATCTTTTTCATGTGTTTTTAATTTAATTGTTTGATAATGGTTAATTGAAACGAAACAGGGACACAAAAACATCCTGAAATTGGATCCGTAAGTTCTTCTCCTTTAACGCCTCCGTTAACATTTTTTAATTGTTGTGTGTTCAATTCTGTAACAGCTACTTTATTGAAAGCCAGCTTGTTGTTTGGGTTTTGTTTTTTCATTTTTAGTTAAATTTTAATTAATAGTGCTTTTTTTCCGAATCAGAGATTCAAATAATCATACTGTGACTAAAATAAATTTCAGCCAGGTTCCGTGAAAATCAAGATTTTCTAAATGGATCAAACTTATCTTTCAAATAATACGCAAATGAGCGCTAACGAGTTCTGGAATATTTCCAGGCCGGTTTATTTAAAAAATCTTTTAATGCTCTTTTTTAGCTTATAAAACAACGATTTAGATTGTTTTACATCCTGATTGTCATCAATTTTAAAAATTGAATTTTTACTTAGTCTTTTTGGACTGGATTGATTACCCGTTGTCATAAACTTTGTTTTTAAAAGCTAACAAGTAATGCTTTGTAGAAGTACTTTAGAAATTGTAAAAAAAAAGTTTTATGAAACACATTTTTTTTTACTTTTGCAGAAGTAATTTCTGGCAATCTTGTTAGGTATTACGTTTTGTTAAATTACCTTATAAAACAGAGTCTCCACACTCTGTTTTATTTTTTCGGATTTGAAAGTGGCTACTCATTTTCATTTTCACCACCTTTTCAAAACCCAATTGAAACAATCTGATATTCGATTTATTTCTGAGACAAAGTAAAATCTTTTTTTCCTGTAAAAAAAACGAAAAACCCCCATATTTATAAAATAAGGGGGTTTCTATACGAAATTAAATACTTGTTTTTCAGGTAGTTATGCTAAAATAACATGTTTTAACTTTCTTTCATTTGATTTATCTTTTTTATGTAAATAGAGGGGCTAATACCGGTTGCAATCTTAAAATATTTGGTAAATGACTCTGGACTTTTATACCCAATTTCTTCTCCAATTGCATTAATTGAATACGATCTTAGCTTCGAATTGTTCTTCAATTCTATAATAATATAGTTGATTCTTAACTCATTTACGTACGAACTAAAGTTTTTATCCAATTCACTATTTACAATTTTAGACAAATAAGCTGTATTGGTTTTAAGCCTTTTAGCGACATTATGCAGCGTAAAGTCTTGTCTCAGGAACAATTTCTTCTCTTCAAGCTTGATAAGTTTGTCTAAAATCTCTGTTCTTGTTTCATCTTTTATAATAAAATGAGGATTAGTCGTTTCTTCTCCTTCATTACTATTATCCTGAAATACTTCCTCATTTACATCCTGATCAATCGTTATAATAGAATTAGCAACAAGTTCTGTCTCAAATTCTTCTGCCTGGTGATTATCGATGTCCTCTTCAATACTTTCATTTTTACTGATTAGAACATTATTCTGGAGGTTTTCCTCGCTATTTTTAACGGGTTGATTTTCGAAATCTTTAATTTTGAGCAATAACTCCTCAAATTTTACCTGATTTTGAATACTTTCTCTTCTCCTTCTAATAAAGAATCCAATAAAAAGAAGAATTAATAGACTCGTTAAACCCAATAAAATCCATTTCTGATTTTTTTGCTCTGTTTCACGCTCTTTACTTTCGTTGATATCTATTTTGTGTAAATGATCTATTGCTTCAATTCGTTTTTCACCAATTTTTTTTGATTTGTCAATAAACTGACTGTAGTAATAATTTGATTCCGAAAAATTTTCAATAGATTTATAGTTTTCAGCTAATAGATAATAGATCTCTGATAAATTTTCGATAGGTATATTAGATGCTTTTTCGTCAGCTACTATGGACTTTAAAAGGGAAATAGCTTTATTATACTCTTTTTGGATTGAATATAATTTAGAAATTTTAATGTTTATCTCCGTAATTAAAGTATTACTTTGAATTTTTTGAGCAATAAGTAAGGCTTTATCAAAGGTTATTTTAGCGTTCGAATAGTCCTTATTATCAATGTAAATTAAGCCTTGTTGAGACAAAAAATGGATTTCATGCTCTTTTAGGTTACTTTTTTGTGATTCTTCAATACCGCTTTTTATAAAAATATGGGCTGAATCCTGTTTATTCAAATTAATATAGGTTTTTACAAGACCTAATTTTATATCCAGTTTACTAACATCATCAAATCCTTTTTTGTTAAGGTTTTCTTTGTAGATTTTTAAAGCGTCCTGATATCTTTCTAATTCATAAGCAATACTTCCTTTTTTAATCGAAATATAATTGTAAGCGTTGTTATCCTTTAATTTCTTTGATAAAGTGGAGCATTCTTCATATAAATTAAGTGCTTCCTGGAAGTCAAATTCATTAAAGAGATAATTCGCTTTATTGATTTTGAAAACCATTTCCAGCTTTTCATTATCTATATCATTGGCTTTATATATTGCTTTATCAAAATAATAAAAAGCACTGTCCTTTTGAGTTAAGGCACCACTCAAATCGGCTAAAAAACAATAAGCTCTTGCTTCATCTTCCTCTAAATCATTTGATTTAGAGTACTTTAGTAATTTATGGCTGTAATATTTTGCTTTTGTGGGATTGGTATATAGCAACGTTTTAACAGAATCTTTATAAGTCTCTATTTTATTCTGAGAAAAGGCAAAATTCATCAAAAATAATAAAATCAGACTGCAGGCCTTAGTTAATCCATTCATACTTGTTTATTTTTAAGTAAAGCATTAACAATCAATGCGTTAGATTTGTATTTAGGTAGGCTATTTTTATAAATCTGGGGATTATGGGCTTTTTTTTAAGGTTATTTTGAGATAGTTTTACAAAGCAATTCAACGCAAATCAAAACTCATTTAAAACAATTCAAAACCCTTTTAAAACCCAAAGATTATGAAAAAAATTACAATAAAAAAATTAGTGTTAAAAAAAACTAATATCGTAGAACTTAATTCAGATCAAGCAAGACAAATTGTAGGTGGAGGAGACGAAGTTTCAGGAGCAATAAATGATACAGTAGCTGCAGTAGCAAACCATACAAATCCACGAAGTATGTATTCCATGTTTTGCCCTGCTTAGTTAAGCTAAACCATAAAAACAAAAAGAGCGGCTCAATGGAGTCGCTCTTTTTATTTATATAAGTTTTAAAGGCAAAGCTCTTTAAACCTTGAGTATTTAATCCTCTTAAAAATACACTCTCACAAAAGGCATAAAAGCTGACCCATACAAACTTCTGTCATCATTAAACAAAACATCGTAGCGCCCGCCTATAGTTACATTGCCGGTTCTGTAACCAGCTCCGAGATACAAAGCCGTATTCCAGTAATTATCTGAAAAATCACCTCCTTCAAAGTTATAATCAGTGTTAACACGGACTTGCTCAAGCTCGGCAGATAATTGAATTTGCGGAATCGGATTTACTAGTCCTACCAAACTTCCTCCATATATAAAAGAGCTATAATTGTTTTTCGAAGACAAATACCCAAATTGCAATCCAACACCCACTGCCACAATCTCGTTTACATTATAAATTGCACTTGGCATAACCGAAATATCGGTGTATCCGGAACCAAATCCCAAACCAAGTCCTCCTCCAAATTGTACTTTATCCCAAAAATGATTACTGTTATCGATTACATAATTTTCCTGTTGAGCGAAGCTAAAATTCGAAAATAAAGCTATCAAAATCACAAAAAATGATTTGAAAACGATTGAAATTTGATTTTTCTTCATAGTTGAGTCTATTTTTAACAAATTTTTACGTAAAAGTACGTAAAAAAAAGATTTAAATAATATCGATTGTTGTACTTTTGCCATTCTATTTAACAAAAAGTATATTCACTAATATTATGGATAGGTTTTCATTTTTAAATGCAGCGCATACAGAGTTTTTCGCACAATTATATGATCAGTATTTAGTAAATCCAGATAGCGTTGAGCCAAGCTGGAGAAGTTTCTTTCAGGGTTTCGACTTTGGACAAACGGTTTATAATGACGAAAATCCAGTTCAACAGATTGTTGAATATGTGACTAGCGACAACGCAGATTGCAGTTTAGTTTCTGACAAACTACAAAAAGAATTCAATGTATTAAAATTAATTGATGGCTACCGCTCTCGTGGTCACTTGTTTACCAAAACAAATCCAGTACGTGACCGTAGAGTTACGACTCCTTCATTGGATATCGAAAATTTCGGTTTAACAACAGCGGATTTATCAACAGTTTTTGATGCTGCACAAGTGATTGGTGTTGCTCCATGTACTTTACAGGACATCGTAAATCGCTTAAAATCTATTTACTGCCAGCATATTGGTATCGAATACATGTACATCAGAAATCCTGGCGTTGTAAAATGGATTCAGGATAAACTGGCTGTAAATGTTAATCAGCCTAATTTTTCTACTGATGAAAAGAAAATCATCCTTAACAAATTAAATCAGGCGGTTTCTTTCGAGAACTTTTTGCACACTAAATATGTGGGACAAAAACGTTTTTCATTAGAAGGTGGAGAATCAATCATTCCGGCTTTAGACGCTTTAATCGAACAAGCTGCTGAAAAAGGAGTAGAGCAATTTGTAATGGGAATGGCACACCGTGGACGTTTGAACGTTTTGGCAAATATCTTTGGCAAATCGACTCAGGATATCTTCGGAGAATTTGATGGTAAAGATTACGATCAGGAATATTTTGATGGTGACGTAAAATACCACTTAGGACTTACTGCCGACAAAAAAACAAGAACAGGAAAAAATATCAATATCAATTTAGCACCAAACCCTTCTCACTTAGAAACGGTTGGAGCTGTAATTGAAGGAATCACTCGTGCAAAACAAGACAAATATTACGCTGACGACTTCTCTAAAGTATTGCCTATCGCCGTTCACGGTGATGCTGCCATTGCTGGTCAGGGTATCTTATACGAAATCATTCAGATGTCTTTGCTGGACGGATACAAAACAGGCGGTACGATTCACATCGTAATCAACAACCAGGTTGGTTTTACAACTAACTATCTTGATGCCCGTTCCTCAACGTATTGTACAGATGTTGCTAAAGTTACACTTTCGCCAGTATTACAC
This sequence comes from Flavobacterium hydrocarbonoxydans, assembly GCF_009789235.1. Taxonomy (GTDB): domain Bacteria; phylum Bacteroidota; class Bacteroidia; order Flavobacteriales; family Flavobacteriaceae; genus Flavobacterium; species Flavobacterium hydrocarbonoxydans. The sequence goes on from NZ_WSTB01000015.1 coordinate 8,289, forward strand.
GTAAATGCTGATGATGCTGAAGCTGTGGTACACGCAGTATCTTTTGCATTAGATTACAGAATGCAATTTGGGCGTGACGTATTTATCGATTTATTAGGATATAGAAAATACGGTCATAACGAAGGTGACGAACCTCGTTTTACACAACCTGTTTTATACAAAATCATCGCAAAACATAAAAATCCAAGAGATATTTATGCTGAGAAATTATTGTCAGACGGTGTAATTGATGCTACTTATGTAAATAATTTAGAAAAAGAATACAAATCTTTGATGGAAGAAAATTTACAGGCTTCCCGCAAAAAAGATTTGACAATCATTACACCTTTCATGCAAAATGAATGGAATGGTTTTGAACAAGTTTCTGATAATGTAATGTTGCAAAAAGTAGATACCTCTTTTGATAAAAAAGGATTGGATTCTATTATCAACACCATTTCGACTTTACCATCAGACAAAAAGTTCATCAATAAAATAACTAAAATTGTTACCGACAGAAAAGCAGGATACGATAACAACACTATTGACTGGGGAACTGCAGAAGCATTAGCTTACGGTTCGCTTTTAACAGAAGGATTTGATATTCGTATTTCTGGACAAGACGTAGAGCGTGGTACATTCTCTCACCGTCATGCGGTAGTAAAAGTAGAAGATTCTGAAGAAGAAGTAATTCTTTTAGATGCAATCGAAAACAAAAAAGGAAAATTTGGCGTATTCAACTCTCTTTTATCAGAGTACGGAGTTCTAGGTTTTGATTACGGATATGCATTGGCAAATCCAAAAGCTTTAACGATTTGGGAAGCACAATTTGGAGATTTCTCTAACGGAGCTCAAATTATGATTGACCAGTATATTTCTTGTGGAGAAGATAAATGGAACAACCAAAACGGGATTGTTTTATTGTTACCACACGGATACGAAGGTCAGGGTGCTGAACACTCTTCTGCAAGAATGGAGCGTTACTTACAACTTTGCGCAAGACATAATATGTATGTTGCCGATTGTACAACGCCAGCCAACTTCTTCCACTTGTTGAGAAGACAAATGAAAACAAATTTCCGTAAACCTTTGGTAGTATTCTCTCCAAAAAGTTTATTGCGTGATCCAAGATGTGTTTCTACTGTAGAAGAATTAGCAACAGGAACTTTCCAGGAAACTATTGACGATAATACAGTAGATAAAAAAGCAGTGAAAACTTTGGTTTTCTGTACTGGTAAATTCTACTATGACATCGTTGCCGAAAGAGAAAACAACGGAAGAAAAGACGTTGCAGTTGTTCGTATCGAACAATTATTCCCTTTCCCAGCAGAGCAAATCAAAGCAATCATCGCACAATATCCAAATGCAGACGACTATGTTTGGGCACAGGAAGAGCCTAAAAACATGGGAGCTTATAGCTTTATGTTGATGAACTTTGATTTTATAAAATGGAGATTGGCTTCATTAAAGGCTTACGCTGCACCAGCATCAGGAAGTTACACACGTGCAAAACGTCGTCACGCCGATGCGATCAGAATGGTTTTTGATAAAGATTTATTTAGATAGTCATTGCGAGGAACGAAGCAATCTCACTAAAATAAATATTTTTAGGAGCTATTCCCGCTATTCGTTGCAATCTTTTTATTTTTAAAGAAAAAATAAAAAGGATTTCCACTTCTATCGGGGCTAAAAAAACAGAATGATTAAGTTCTTTTTAGAACATTAAAAATATAAAATTCATAATTTAAATTAAAAAGACATGATTTTAGAAATGAAAGTCCCATCACCAGGGGAATCAATAAAAGAAGTTGAAATTGCAACTTGGTTAGTAAAAGACGGAGATTATGTAGAAAAAGACCAGGCTATTGCAGAGGTTGATTCAGACAAAGCAACTCTTGAATTGCCAGCAGAAGCAAGCGGAATCATTACGCTAAAAGCTGAAGAAGGTGATGCAGTAGCAGTAGGAGCTGTTGTTTGTTTAATCGATACAGGTGCAGCAAAACCTGCAGGAGATGCTCCGGCAGCGGCAGCACCAGTTGCAGAAGCTCCTAAAGCTGAAGTAAAAGCTGAAGCACCAAAAGCAGCACCTGCGCCAGCAGCAGCGCCAGCAGCAGCGCCAGCAGCAGCGCCAGCAGCAGCGCCAGCACCAACAAGTTATGCAGCAGGAACACCATCTCCGGCAGCTAGAAAAATATTAGACGAAAAAAATATAGCACCAGCAACAGTTTCAGGAACTGGTAAAGGTGGAAGAATCACTAAAGATGATGCTGTAAACGCAGTACCTTCTATGGGAACTCCAACTGGAGGAAGCCGTGGAACGGAGCGTACAAAATTATCTATGTTGCGTCGTAAAGTTGCTGAGAGATTAGTAGCTGCTAAAAACGAAACAGCAATGTTAACGACTTTCAACGAAGTTAACATGACCCCAATCAACCAAATTCGTAATGAGTACAAAGATGCTTTCAAAGCGAAACACGGTGGTCTTGGTTTAGGATACATGTCTTTCTTTACCAAAGCAGTTACAAGAGCGTTACAATTATTCCCAGACGTTAACTCTATGATGGATGGCGATTATAAAGTAGCTTACGATTTTGCTGATATTTCTATCGCAGTTTCAGGACCAAAAGGTTTGATGGTTCCTGTTGTTCGTAATGCTGAATTATTAACTTTCCGTGGAATCGAAGCTGAAATCAAAAGATTGGCTTTAAGAGCTCGTGATGGTCAAATTACGGTTGACGATATGACTGGTGGAACATTTACTATTACAAATGGTGGTGTTTTCGGAAGTATGTTATCTACACCAATTATCAACCCTCCTCAATCAGGAATCTTAGGAATGCACAATATTATTGAGCGTCCGATTGCTGTAAACGGTAAAGTTGAAATTCACCCAATGATGTACGTAGCACTTTCTTATGACCACAGAATTATCGACGGTCGTGAGTCAGTTGGTTTCTTAGTTGCTGTAAAAGAAGCTTTAGAAAACCCATTAGAATTATTGATGAATGGTGATGCTAAAAGAGCATTGGAACTATAAGTTTTAAAATAATTTTCAATATAAAAATCCCAAATTCCAATTATAAGGAGTTTGGGATTTTTTGTTAGTATTTAGTTCAAAATTTAATTACTATTTAAGAAATATATTTTACGCCCAAAAAGGAATATATTTTTTATATTTTCTTGAATTACTAGACGGGTCATCATCTTTTATTAATCCTTCGGTTATAGTTTCCTTTATAATTCTAGATGCTATTGCTGAATTTTGTTCTTCAATTTGAAATCGTTCTCTTAAACTTTGATTTGTCATTATATCATTGGAAACATAACGCAAACAAGCATGTTGATAACAGGCTCTAACTTTATCTTTTTTATCTAAATGATTAAGTTCTTTATAGCTGAACATTGTAATTCTTGTTCTTTTTTCTGAAACAATAAAGTCAACAGCTGGTAACTGAAACATTTCATTGTAAAAAATTACTTTATCAATGCCACTTCCCTTTTCTTCGCATATTCCAAACCTCCTTAAAATATCAGCTAATTTTTCATTCCGAGAAATATATTCATCAATAAAACGTTGTGGAGTTATTAATGGAAGACCTGGATTTGAAATTTCAATACGGTCTGAAAATATTTCAATCATAGGAAATCCTTTTTCATTAAAATCCTGATGAATAAGGGCATTTGCAACTAATTCTCGAATTGCAATCTCAGGATACATTTTTGTCTCTTTTCTAAAAGCTTTTCCAATTTCTTCATTAGCTGGTAATTGTCCATTAATCCAGTCAATTAGTCCATCAAAACCAACTGCATATCCTCTTTTACCTATTTGCTCTCTTATCGTTTCTACTTTATTTTTTCCTTTATAAACAATTACTCGAACTGCTTTTCTCCCTATCTCATCAAATTCTTCGAGGTTTTTAGCTAGAAGAATAGCTCCTAATTTTGTTATGTCATAATGTTCTTTATTCTTTTTTATGAATTTTTCAGAGATAAATTTTTCAATCACACCTTCCTGTGTATTGGGGTATGGAAGTTTTAATAGTTCAAAGTAGGTTTGAGAATTTAGTAAATTTATTATTTCCGATGATGTGACATTTGCCTTCGCAATACGGTTTTCTAATGGTTTGTCTGGTGCCTTTCTCCAAATTTTGCCTTCTTTTTCAGGAAAATCACTTAATTTTCTGGTATAACTTCCTATTCTTATATAGGATGTATGTAAAAAATCGATAGGGCGGTTCTCTGCACATGGAATTATAATCATCGATATGTGTATTCCATCTTCATATTTAAATTCGTGAAACCTAAAATCAATCTTTGGTGATAATCGATTCATCAACCAACTTTCTAATTCTTCCCCACCTTTTTTATGTGATTTTATTTTGAAAGTGGTTCCAACAACTTTATGAGTTTTATCTTCAATACCAAAAACTAGATATCCAAAAGGATGATTATGTAGGCAAGCTCCATTTGATAATGCAGAAATACGTTCCCCAATTTCTTCAGCTGAATGAAAATTCAATTTAAATTCAACCCACTCGCTTTCGTTAGGCTGTTTAATTAAGTCGTTTACTATATTTATTAACTTCTTTTCTTCCATAATCAAATAACCATCAAATAAGAATGTCTTGTGTTTACTGGGTTTATATATAAAAATACATCTATTTGTCAAATAACCATCAAATAAGATTCTTGTTTTGCTTGAAGTTGTTGATAACTTTTTTATTTCAAATACAAATAATGATTATAATAATCAATAATTCCTTTTCCTTCCAGTAAAACATCGGCACCAATTATGCCATGAACCGGTTTTGCTTTGTATTGCTGTAAAGCCTCATTGACATGCGAAAGATCAAAAATCACCAAACTGAAATCAGTGTTTTTCCAGGAACCCAGCTGTAATACATTGTGCTTCGAGATTTGCGTATCCATTCCGGTACCGCCAGCTCCTGCGGCTTTGGTTTTGGAGTTTTTTGTAGTCAATGCAAAGCGTTCGATACTTTCGTAACCCACACAGGAATTGGAGGCTCCCGTGTCCAGAATAAAATTTCCAAAAACACCATTAATTTTTATTTTAATTAATAAATGCTGTGTTTTAATGATTTTGAATTTTATCTTTTTATATTTTTCTTTTTTCAGAATCTCGTGGAGGTCTTTCATTTTCGATAGCGATTGAATATCAAAAATAAACCAATTACAACCAATAAACTAATGATGTAAACAATATAATTGGATTGTTCTTCCGGAGCCGAAATGCTTCCGTAATACACAAAAGCACTCCAGTAATAAGGCGATTTTTTATCATTTGAAATATCAGGATTATTCAAAAAATCGATTTTAGCATTGGCATTGGCTTCAAAATACGATTGTCCGTTTTTACTATTTTTGTAAAAATCATCCATGAAGATTGCCGTGGTATAATCGTTTACTTTCCATAAAGAAAATAATAAATTCTGAGCGCCCGCAAACTGAAAACCTCTGGCGACACTCATTGCTCCTTCAGCTTTGTAGAGTTTACCTATTCCGGTTTCACAAGCACTTAAAACGACCAAATCTGGGTTTATCCGAAAATTATACAATTCAGAATAAAGAATTTCCCGATCATAAAACCTAATACTGGCCGGCGTTTCAATATCTCCTGAAGAAGCGTGTGTACTTAAATGCAAAATAGAATATTCAGGAGCATTATGTTTGAAATTTGAAAAACTGGCTTCTGAATTTTCTAAATATTTTCCCTGAAAATTATTACGTATCGATTGTAATTCTTTTTTGGAATATGCCAGCTCATAATTGGTCTTTTCGAAAATTGGAAAAACACCTAAAACACTTTTTTTATTGGAGGAAAGAGAACCCGAATTCAGATAAAAGGAAGCCGAATTATTATAGGCAATCTTAAAGTCATTCATAAAATAATGCATTTTAGCAAAATTAGTCGTGCTGGATTCTTTTGTGATTAAAGCTTCAAAAGGAAGAAAATTTAAGATGCCGTCTGGGATTATGATGAGATTTTTCTGTGTACTGCTTTTAGGCAATTTGAGAACATCATAGGCTACTTTTCCGTATTTGTTGTAGCCTGAAACATTTTTGTTTATGGTATTTGCATCATTAAAATAATCAATAAACTGAACGATTTTCGGAATTGCCACATGCGAGATATTGATATTATTGAGTTGTATTTTTTTATCCTGAAAAGTAAAATAATACATTTTTTCATAGCCCATAAAATAATAAATCATAAAAGCTTTTTCTTTTTCTAATTTGGTAAACAGACTTTCCAAATCACAACTTTCAGGAATAAAATCGGGTTTCTCAGATTGTATTTTTTTTAAAGAAAGCATTGCTTCATTTTGCTTCCTGATTGCGCTGTTAATAACTAAAATATTGGCTGAATTACCCTTTTGCTGTTCTTTTACAATGTCATTATTCAGGTTTTGAAGTTGCTCTAAAAGCTTTTTTTCTTCAGTTGAAGCCGTTTTTACATTCGAACGATAATCCTTTAAAATACCCGATTTTGTGTTTTCGGCCAATTGAAAAGCTTTTTCTAAATAAGCAACTTTTTGCTCTTTTTGATATAAAAGTTCATAAATCGAAATACATTTTTCGGTACGGTTTCTTGCCCGTAATTGTGTAATGATTTTAGAATTTTCGAAAACTAACGTATTCATTATTAAATCCTCTATTCTAAAGGAAAGTCCGAATGCTTCAAGCGCCTTTTTAGGTTGATTTTGTTCTAATAAAATTTCAGCTTTTAAGTCAATAGCATCCATTAAAACAGTTTCAGAATAGAGTTGGTTTTTATCAGGCAGATTGTTTTGATTAACAGCATAATTCGGAATCAGGACAGAAAATACTTTTGCAATCTGAACCGAACTTTCGTTATATTTTTTTTGATCAAAAAGTAATAAGGCTTTGTCGTAAAATAATTTTGCTTTTTTTCGAACTGGTGGATTTGGGATTTGCAAAAACAAATTTTCAGCCTTTTCAAAATAAGTATTGGCGATTTCAAAATTCTGCCATTGTCGGTTTAGTGCAGCTAAATTTCGATAGGAATTAGAAAGCGTCTCGGATTGATTTTTTTCATTTTTTAAATATTTTATGGAAGAATAAAATGATTGTTCTGCCTTACTGTCGGCGTTTCTAATCAATATTATATTTTTAGAACTAAGCAAATAACTATTCCCTAAATTATTCCATAAAATACCTTTTTGTACTTCGGATAATTTCTCGCTTTTCAAAGTGCTTTCGAGCAGCTCGATAGCCAAATCATTTTTCCCTGAACTCTGATACACATTGGATAAATTCAGAATAGCAGCAAATTTCTGTTTACCCGAATCCGGATAATTTTTAGTTGTATTTACGATAAAAAAATATTGCTTTATCGTGTTTTCGGCATTGTTATAATCGCCCAGAATCGTATATAAATTGCCCAAAGGCTTCAGGCAGTATTCGATAATATCATAATCGGATAATTTCTTTTTTTGATACAATTGCCAGGCCTTTTCATAGCTTTTTACCGCCTGATTGGTTTGCCCGAACTGGTTTTCATAATAGGCTTTGTTGCAGTTTAAAACAACAATTGCCAATAACTCCCCGTTAGTTTTTGGTTTGGGATTTTTCCAAAAAGCAGCTTCAGTATTCCTTAAATTTTGCAATGCTTTCGCAGAAGGATTGGCAACAAAAACATCAATTGCATTGTATATTTTATCTTCCTGAGCAATAGGTTTTTGTCCGAATAAAATCAGTGTAGAGAAGATTAAAATATAGCAATATAGTTTTGTCATAAAAGTCTATTTATTTCACAGAGGTTCACAAAGTTTTCGCAAAGTTTCACAGAGAATTAAAAATTAATTTTGTGTATCTCTGTGATAAATCTTTGTGCAGCTCTGTGTAATAACTCTTAAAATTTCCAGATTCCATACACCTGAATATAATTGAAATTTTGCTCGAAGTTCATCACATATCGCGCACCAAGACTTGGTCCAATTCGGGCAAAACCAGCGGTTAAATCAAACAACAGTCCTGCTTTATAACCCGTAAAAGAGTTTTTAACTGAGGTGGAAGCACTTCTGGTATTAATCAAAAACCGGTCATCGGGACCTTCAAAAGTTTCAATTTTCAGGCTTTGAATTTTCTCTTCAGAAACATTTACATTGGCCTGAATACCCGCTCCGATTCCGATATAATTATTAATGTTATAACGGATCAGAATTGGAATTTCCCAATTGATATTTTTAAATTCTGTAGTAGTTGTCGTTCGTTGTAATTGTTTTACTCCGTCCTGATTTCCACCTGTATTATCGGTTACGGCTATGTCGCTTTCGTATGTATTGAGTCCATTGACCCACTCTACCTGCCAGTAAAACCGATAGGATTTAAACGGAGAAAGCGTTGCGCCCACAAAATAACTGGTCGATTTTTCTAAATCGGGATAGAAATTATAACCTGCTTTGGCACCAATAGAAATACCGGGTAAAAATCGGGTTGTCGCATAATTGGTGATAATCGGTTCATTTTTATCGAAGATGATTGCCGTTCTGCTTTTGGTTTTTACTTTATGAAAGTCTTCACTGAATTTCATAGAATAACGAACAAAACCTTGTGTGCTGTCTTTTTCTTTTACATTTTTCTGATTACTTCCCGGCAGATAAATATTTTTGAAAGTAAAGAAAATTTGTTTTTGCTTGATAATCGTGTCCAGACAGCTTGTTGTAGGCACCTCATCTTTTGGACAAATAGGACATTCCGGATACATTCCTTCTATCTGAAATGTTTTCTTGTCAAACATATCGGGAATATCAGTTTCCAGACGAATCGTTCTTGCCGGTCCTTCGCCATCGTTTTGGAAACGGGTTTTAAATTTCACTCTTTTAAACCGAACCAGTCTGTAGTTGATTAAACTTCCGGTAGAACTCATTTTATTTGGGTCGTGAGAGGTCACGATTTCCATCTCAAGGTTTTTAATTTTATGATTTTTAAAACTTCTGTTGGGCACAAAAATCCCACGCATCGTAACTGTTGCGCTGGTATCTTTTATCATTTCAGGGGTAGTTTTGAAAGTATAAAAAATATTGCGTGTTTCGGAAGGATTCGCTTCGTCAAATTCCACAATCGAAACATTATTATAGATTTTATGGGCTTCGGCAAGTGACGCTTCTAAATCTTCTTCGGTAGTGGTGTTTTTATATTTTTTGGTTTTAAAAGTGTTTTCGGCTGTAGCCAAATAGGTCTTCGAATCGTCCAGATCGTTTACGGCTGCGATCGTGTTTTCCTGAACTTCTCTTTCGCCGGCATAGGTCCTGAAATCGAGTAATTCAAAATTATTGTTTTTGAATTCTTTCTCATTATAGAAGAGATATATTTTTCCGTTGGCTACATAATTTTCCAGATTTTGATAACTCAGCACGACTACCATTTCCTGATCCGGAATGGGGTCACAGTTTTTCAGAATTGCAAATCCGTTTTGATCTGCAATCGAGGCAATATCCTGAGACGGATCATTTTCTATTTCGTTTACCGCCACTTTTTTGGGCCGTGTTGCCGGAGGTTTTCCGTTATCATAATTATTGGTTACAGCAAGGCGGGCTGTATAGGTTCCCTTTTTTTTGTACACATGTTTGGGTTCTGCCTGTTTGCTGTAATGACCATCTCCTAATTCCCAGAGATACGAATAGCTTGGTTTGGGTGCACCTGCAATAGGTATTAATGGCGGCGTTTCTGGTTTGAAAGTTACCGCATTTCCTTTTTGACTGTACGTAATATTGGCTCTTCGGGTTATGGTATCTTTTACTTTGGCTTGCGAAAACACCATTGCTGATGAAAGGCAAATAAAGCAGTACAATAGTTTTTTCATAGTCGAGGAGTTTTTTAGCCCTGATGGAAGCGGCATCCTTTTTCTGGCTTCTTTAGCCAGGAAAAGATATAGCGGACAGCAGGATTAGCTTCTGAAATTCATAAAACCGAATCTCAAATTGTTTTTAAATGTAAAAAAAAGTGATGAGCAAATCACCACTTTTTCCTGAAAAGTATTTTGTAAGTTACTGAATAGCATTGATTGCGGCTACTAACTGCGCCTCTGTGCCTATCGTAGTTTCGGCCAAAGTAAACGTATAGGTTTGATTGGCAGCAATGGTAACGGCTTTGATTGCATAACGCCACTGACCACTTTCTTCGGTCGCAAAAATGATGTGACATGCTAAACCAACCGGAATTTGACCGTAATGTTCGCTAAAAAGACCTTCGGCTGTATAAGTGTCTAATTTTGCCAATGCGTTTTGACCTTCGCCATCGTAAGACAAATAAATGGCGCAATTGTCGTTGTCATAACCCTCAGGAGCGTCAACTAAAATGGTTGTTTTAGGTCTTGGATCGCTATAGAATTTATCTACATTTGTCCATCCAAAGTTTCCAAAGGTTACATAATAATTGGTTCCTTCGCCTTGTACACCACCTTTTCCGCCATCGCCTCCATCTTTAACCTCTCTCCAAACCAGATCGTCTTTTTCGTCGATATTTCCAAACCATAAAGTCATGTCGTTGTCAACTCCTCCAGTAAGATTTGCAGGTACTAAAAGATTAATGTTGCAGGAAGTGACTAAGTCTTGTCCGTTTTGAGTCGCTCTGATAAAAAACTCTCCTCCTGAAATTAATAAATTTTTCTTTCCGTCAGCCATTAAACCCATTGTTGGTTTATTGGTTACCAGCATATCGCCTTTGTCAAAAAGCTCTACGTATTCGATATCTACCGTTCCTGTAACCGCATTTCCGGCTTTAGTAAGGCAATCGCCGTTGATGTTGATTTTTACTCCTTTAGCAGAAGTTAGCGTGATAACTCCAGTTCCGGCAGTAAGTGTAAATTTTTGTGTTTTGTTTTCCAGAGCAGCTTCTCTGATGTTCGTAAAGGCAGCTTTTGATGGCGGCATAATTACAGGATCATCTCCGTCTGAAATGTCGCAACTTACAAATGAGGTTATAGCTAAGAATAATAGTCCGATTTTTTTAAAATTTGTGTTCATGATTTCTAGTTTTAAATAGTTATATAGTAATAGATGTTTTTCCTTTTGTAATTGTTACCCCTCTTTTTATTTTTTTTTTGAATTTATTCTGAAAGGCATTTTTCTTCAAAAATATTTCCGTCTTCATCTACCGCGACCAGAATATTTTTCTTCTTATTTAATGTAATGATCCAATAAATCCACACTACTGACCAAAGTCCGATTGTGATAAAAGTCAAAAACAAATGAAATGCATGATCGATCTGTTTTTTTTCTTTTCTCAAAACCACATACGGTAATTTGTCATTGCGTTCGATGATAACAAATCCGTTGTTGATTTTAGTAGAAAGTGTTTTCTGGAATTTGGCAAACTCTTTTTCGGTTGTAAATTGGTATGTTTCCATTTTGGCTGTTTTTTGATTTTTAAACCCTTTGTTTACTCATATCAATTTGTTGTTTGGATTGTTACCCCATTTGCAGTAATTTTTTTTCGAATTCTTTTTTTTACATTAGCTGATAATTTTCAATATGGAAAAAAGAACATCTCATCCCGATCAAATGTATATTGAAGGACTGGCGAATAATAATTCGGCAATCATTCAGTCTATTTATAAGAAGTTTGTTCCGAAGGTGGTTGCTTATATAAGGAACAACTCAGGCGATGAAGATCAGGCGCAGGATGTTGTTCAGGAAATTATGATTTTACTTTTTAATCAGGCCAAGGCGGGGACTTTGAATCTGACTTGTCCTTTTGATGCTTATTTCTTTTTATTGTGTAAACGAAAATGGCTCAACGAATTGAAAAAAACTTCGAACAAAGGGGTAACAATCAACGAAGATTTAGCATCTATGAGTGAATCTACTCAGGAAATGATTTTACAAACCGAAGCTTTCGACGAAAAACAACAGCTTTTTGATACCATGTTTCAAAAGTTAGGCGACAAATGCAAAGAAGTATTGCAATGGAGTTTTACCCTGAAAACAATGGAAGAAGTGGCTGAAAAACTGCAGGTAACCTATGGTTATGTCCGTAAAAAGAAATCGTTGTGCGTAGGGCAGTTAACACAGTGGATTCAGGAAGCCCAAATCTATAAATCGTTAAAAAAGTAACCCGCCATGAACGAAGAAAATTACATCTTATTTGATTTATACCTTCAGAATGAAATGTCTGTTGAAGAAAAAAATGCTTTTGAAAGCCAATTGGCTCAGGATGATTCATTGGCTTCTGCCTTTGAAACATTCAAAGAAATGCAGCTTCAGCTAACCAATAAATTTGGAATTACGGAAGAACGCGAAGCTTTTAAAGCCAATCTTAAAACTATTTCGGAAGCCCATTTTAAATCTTCAAAACCAAAAGTAATCCAATTGAAACCCTGGTATTATGCTGTTGCCGCTTCGGTTGCAGTTTTGATTGGAGTTTTCTTTGTGAATCAAAATTCTAATCCACGTTTTGAAGATTTCAATCAGCCCGAGCAAGCTTATTTTACAGAAAGAGGTACTACTGAAGCAGCTTTAAAACAGGCTGAAATTGCCTTTAACGACAAGCAATACAAGCAGGCAATTTCGCTTTTTGAAACTATTTTAAAAGAAAACAAAACGGCTGAAATTCAATATTTTTATGGCATTTCATTACTTCAGGAAAATCAGTTTCAGAAATCAGAAACGGTTTTTAATGAGTTAAAATCCGGAACTTCTGTTTACAAAAACAAAGCCATCTGGCAACTGGCTTTATCCAAATTAAAACAGAAAGACTACAAAGCCACCAAAGAAATCTTGCTGACAATTCCTGCTGATTATGAAAATACCGAACAGGTTCAGAAACTTCTCAGCGAATTAGATTAGTTATTTTAAAGTATTGAAAGTCAAAATCGTGAAAGGTAATGTATAAACATTGTCGCTTTTTTCTCAAAAAATTAACTTTTTTAAGAATTAAGTCCTAAATTCGGATTCGTTTTTAAATGAAACTAGTCCCAAAACCTTTTATAAATTAACCTTAATACATGAGGAAAATTACTTTATTGTTGCTTCTTGTCCTGCTTTCGCAAAATACATCCGCAAAAAACAATCTTACCGAAACTCAAAAACTAGCGGCAACCTGCAAAGTTTGGGGTTTCTTAAAATATTATCACCCAAAAGTAGCCAATGGAGAGTTTAATTGGGATAATCAGCTTTTAGAGAAATTACCACAAATAGAAAAAGCACAAACCAAAGAAGAGTTTTCATTAATCCTTGAAAACTGGATTGATGATCTTGGTCCGATAAAAGAAATTGCCCCGATTCCTGTTGCAAAAGAGGTTGAATATTTCGATAAAAACTTCGATTTAAGCTGGTTCGCTAATTCTAATTGAGGCTATTCAATAATAATCGAAAGTTTATTAAAAAAAAATCCCGTCCTGAAACTAATACTGAAACGTATTTTCTCAGGACGGGATTATCAAATAGAAAAATCGCTATTCGTAAATAAACGTTTTTTCGGTTTTTACAATTCCGTTTGCTTCAATCTGTGAGCAGGATATTGGAAAATTTAATTTATTGTATTTGTATTTTCTCATCTCTCCAATTAAGGTAGTCGATGACGGTACATAATTCATTTCGTTGTTGTACGAAATCGCTTCAAAACTAAATTCGTCTTCATGATAAGAAATCATTGGAACAATAATTTTATAATTATCACCAAATAAGCTTTGCACAATCAGACTTTCAACTGATTTTTTATCATCAAAAGTGTAGGTTTTACTTATTTTATCTCCTACTAAACCTTTATGTTTTATAACGTTATCATTTACGTAAACATATTCGATTTTGCCAATAATCTGTTTGTTTCTATCACGCAAAGTACGTCTCGAAATCACTCCGTTTTCGACAATATATTCAACATTTTCTAAAGGATTTTGATGATTATTACTTTTTTTAGTCAGGGCTTTAATTCTCGCACCTTCGTAACTAAAGGTTACGGTTTTAGTTACATACTCCGTTCCTTCCTGGTATTTTTTTATAAACTTGGTAATATTATTATCTGCGTCATACACATAGTTTACCACTTCTTTCCAGTCACTTCCAGTTTTTTCTTTTACAGTCATGTCTAAAAGTCCTTTTGGATTATAAAAGAATTTCTGAATGATATCTGAAGTCTGAATCGATTCGATCCTTCCTTCTTTAAATAATACTGTTTTGTTTACAATTTCGCCATCTTTTAAATTTTGATAATTGGTTTTAATAACATTGATTTGTTTTAATCGAATAGGTTTGTCCTGATCCTGACTATTGGCTAAAAAGGGAAGTACCATTAATAAAATGGTGATAACGTAGGTTTTCATAAAGTACTTGTATTGATTTGGGAAGACCAAAATACAACTTTAAAAGAAATTTTAAAAATATCGTATGCAAAAAATACAAAAAAAATGGCTTGCCTACCTTTACTTCTCCCCATAAACCTGAACATCATCTAGCTGAAAAGCCCCGTCTAATGCCAGATTCTTTCCGGAACCGGTATATTTAAAAGCAATTCTAATGTTTCCTGTATATTTTGACAAATCAATCGCGCCACTGCCAACAAACACGTTCCAGGCTGTTGACTGATTAGGGAAATTAGCTTTTAGTGTTTCCCAGGTAGCTTTATCAATATTCAATCCGTCAAAATCGGCTGAAACCAAAACTTCTAAAGAGTTTAATGGTGAGTCAACATCCAAATGATGCTGAGATGATCTAAAAGTCAGAATTTCATTTTTATATTCATCCATATTGATTTCCGGAGAAATCAGCCAGCCTACATTGGATACCACTTTTGTGCCGGAAATAGCATATTCAGCATATCCGTTTCCTGAAGCAACAACGCCTTTCCAAAACAATTTTCCTTTTTCCACAATATTTGCCCAACCCGGTAAACTTAAAATTGAATTATTAGTGGCCGTTTGAAAATCTTCTGAAAAGAACGGAATCGATCTACTTCCTTTCATATCAACATCTCTTTCGTATCTTGCCACCAACTGATAATCTGAACCAAACTTGGTCAAAACTCCTCGAATATTTCCGTTTCCTTCAGGTACAAAACTAGTTGCAAAGTCAGCAAAACTGCTGGTTCTGAAAATGATTTGATTTCCAGTTTTATCCCGTAAATTCCAGTTGGTCGCGCCTCCAACATTGTTTGTTTCTTCAAAATAATGTCGGCCCATAGCGGCTTCTGTAAACTGAACATCTTTTAGTTCTACCAAAGTATTTAATTTGCTGTCATCTAAAGCTTCTTCTATCGAAATTTGTTTCAACAATTGCTTTTCATCGACCATTGTACAAGAAGCATTCAGCACATTTTTATAATCGTTTTGAGGAATTCTTCCTATAGAAGCACTTCCTGTCCCGCTTTCGTATAAACTCCCCACTCTCATTCCGCCAAAAGACAAATCCGTAAATTGATTTTTTAGTTTGATATAAACTTTGTTCCCAACGCGATAGTCGATATAGGTATTCGAAGCATCTACAGAAATGCTAAAGCCAACTGCAGGCATTGTTTCTGTTGGAATTGTCTGCATCGAAATGGTTTTAAAAAAATTCCCACCTTCGTCGCTTGAAACCACATAGGCTTCGATAATATCATCGTACAAATATTTGGTAGCGGTTGTGCTGGCTGTTTCTTTAATTTTTTCAACCGTTTGATTGGGTCTGAAATTGGCAGCTGAGCATTCTAATTTTGGCATTTCGACTTCTTCATTACAACTGTAAAAAAACAAAATAATGAATACAGGAAACAATTTAGCGTATTTATTTTTCATGGTTACTAATTTTTTAAAATTTATAAATTGATAGAAAGGTTTACGAAATACGTTCTTCCGTACCCATAAAAATATTTAGGCCCAAAAGAGGGCGTTCCGCTGGATACATCCTGATTTAATTCTCTGAAATTAGCATTTCGTGTTTGCTCAAAACCTCCTGTTTTATATTTTGTATCCAAAACATTATTGATACTTGCAAAAAGTCCCACATTTTTACCCCGAATTCTCCAGGACTTTCCTCCTGTAATATTGAACAACGAAATGGGGTCGAATTTTTCTTGTTCCAATAATACTGCGGCACGTTCTTGCGTAGCTTCCGGAAAAACAGAACCACTTGCCGGATTGATGTAAAATCTTGCCGTTCTGGAAATTGGCGAAACATCTATATAAGTATTCGCTATATAATTCATATTTACGCCAATCCACCAAAATTTAGGGTCTCGATAATCAATTCCTAACGAATACGCCTGTTCTGGAACACCTTGTTGTTTGTAATTTTTAAGATACGACTGACCTAAATCAAATGTGTTTTGAGCTACATTTGCGTCATTGGCAATGGAGACATTAGGATTACTATCGTAAGTATAATTGCCAAACGCAGCAGCCAAAGTCGTTTTGATTGTTGTCGAAATCTGATATTCAAAACTCAATTCGGCTCCTACATTTTTCTTCGTCAGCCCAGTTAAAGTTTGACTCACAAAAGCATCTGTACTGTTATAACCTGCACCGTCATCAAAAATACCTTCTGCATAAAAAAAGGAAGTTTCTGTGGTATTTTTCATTAAAGAATAATAACCCGTCAAACGGAATTTGATTTTAGGTGAACGAAAAACATAATTGGCTTCGGCAGAACTAATAGTTTCGCTTTCTAAACCATCAACAATGGAATTATTAAGACGAGAATTTGAAAATGAATTCCTGATTGAAGGTGCTTTTGTCAAATACATTCCGTTCAAAAACAACCATTGTTTACCCGAAATTTTATACGTCAGTCCACCTTTGAAACCAAAGTTCTCAAAACTTACTTTTTCGCTTTTTCCGAGAGAATTAGATGGATAAATTCCGTTTTGATACAACCCTTCACGCTGATAATTGGTAGTCGAAAAAGAGTTCGCTAAATAAAAATCTATTTTATTATAAGAGAATTTGAACTGCGTAAAGGCATCGATTGTCGTGGCTAGAAAATTATAATTATACCCATAAATATCCCCCGTTTTTACCTGACGATTTGGGTTTTGCAAATCCGACTGTGATCTGTCTCCTTTGTAGAAAGCATCAATATCCTGGAAATATTCTCCTCCAAGCAAGTCTAAAAGATATTGAAAATTATGTGATTTTAGTTTTCTAAAAGTGGCACCACCATTAAAGGTACTATTTTCTGTAAACCGAACATTTAGGTTCGTATTCGCGGCTAATGATGTATCATCGGTTCTGTCTTCGTACAAAACATAACGGCTTTGTACCGGTTCATATCCTGTAATTATGCCTTCAGAATTTGTAATAGGTTTTTGATTGGCACGGTACATGGCTTCCCAATTAATTTGTGAATTTTCTAAAAAAAGCGTTCTGCTTTTTTCGGCATTTTCATAATCTGGAGCTGGTTCACCTGAATATTCGCCATTATCAGCCGCATATATCGAAGTGTAATAACTCGGCAATTTTCGATAATACGTTGGATCCGGACTTTGGGCTTTTTGATAATCAATGTTGCTGTTACCGACTTTTCCAAACTGATACATTACGCCCGAATTGAGATGTACTTTTTCATTAATTTTAAAATAATGATTGAGCATAAACAGTGGTTCTTCGACATTTTTTACTCTTGAATTTCGTTTTTCTCCATTCTGAAATCCCCAATACGAATTGTATTTCTCGGAGGTTAGTTGCGTTACTTCGGCTGTATTTGCCGAATTTTTTCCGCGGGAATTAGGCGTATAAAAACCCGTGAAATTGAGTGAATGTTTTTCGTTTAATTTTTTTTCGACACTTAAAAAAAAGGATTCCGCTTTAAAGTTTGTCCCTTCAAAATAACCTTCTTTTGCCCAGCGTTTTCCCGCCGAAATGGCAAAAGCCCAACCCGAGGCATTCATCCCTGAAGCATAAGTTCCAATGGTTCTCCAATTATAATTCGTATTGCTTCCAGAAAAAGAGATTCTGCCACCTTTTCTGTAAGCAGAAGCTTTTGTACTGATTTGCTGCGTTCCTAAAATACCGCCAAAAGTATAATCTGAAGCTGCTGCTCCTATCGAAAATTCCTGATTTCTAAGCACATCATTCAAACCTCCCCAATTGTTCCATTGTGGACGCCCGTCGTAAATTTTGTTCATTGACATCCCGTTGAGCATCATCGTAGCATTTTCGCTATCCAGACCACGAACTCTAAATCGGGCTTGTCCCCAGTTGAACGCCGAGGCTTGCAAAAAAGCATCTTTGGAAGATTGTAAAAGTCCGGAAGTAATCTCAGACGAGCTGCTATCATCGGACAAATCGCTTTCTAAAATTGTAATTAAGGTTGCGGGAACATCATCTGAAAAATCATTTTCTAAGGTAATTATACCCAGATTTACGGTTTCTCCGGGTTTAGCCTTTATTTTTAAAAGCAAATCTTTATAATCCTGACTGTGAATCAAAAGAAGTTGTTCGCCCTGAAGTGACGAATGAAGTTCGAATTTCCCATCATTTTTGGTAAGTTGTGTAATCGAAGAATTTTGAATGCTTACTACAACATGCGCTAAAGGATTTTGTGTTTTGCCATCGATAACCATTCCTGAAAAAATAGTTTCCTGTTGCGCAAAAGCACTTTTAAAACACAATAAAATAAAAAAGACCAAGTACTTTTTTCCCATGAAAAACACCAATTAACTTTGAAAATAGTTTTGGATTGAAATGGATTTTAAACATTACAATCTTTATTCAAAAGAGAAAATTGGTTTTTGGAAAAAAAATATAGATTTCAGAGCATCATTTCACTATAATGATTCTTGATACATTATTTCAAATATAGAAAAAAATATTCAATAGTACTATTTTTCTGATTTATTTTGTCTCTGAAGTTCTGATTTTAGAAACCATAAAGGCAATCATAACGCCAAAAACACCTATAAATGCAAAAGAAAACTGAAGTCCAAACGTTTCTGCAATATGCCCAATTACTGGCGGGCCAAGTAAAAAACCAAGGAAACTTATACTCGAAACTATTGTAAGAGCTTCTCCCGGCGGTACTGTTGGATTTTTACCAGCCAAACTATAAACCGTCGGAACAATGGTAGAAACGCCCAATCCGACCAACATAAAAGCGAGCGTACACGGAATAATATAAGGTAAAAAAACTGCTGTAAAAAGCCCTAACGAAATCATGGCTCCACTAATTTGCATCACGCGTTCTCTACCAAATTTATTGATCAAACCATCACCTAAAAAACGTCCTCCGGCCATCATAATCATAAACGAAGTGTATCCTAAAATTACCAATGGTCCAGGTGCTTTTACAATTTCTTTAAAATAAACACCACTCCAGTCAAACATAACACCTTCGCTGGCCATACTGCAAAAGCCTATTACACCCAGCCAAATTAATGTCGTATCGGGTTTAGAAAATAGTTTTTTGCCTTCCGGTTTGGGTTTTATTTTTTCTTTGGCTCTTACCAAAAACTGAAAATTAAAAGCAATCATCAATACCACAATCCCAGCTACAATCAGAAAATGATAAAACGGAGTTAAATGCAATGTCATCATCCCTAAACCTACCAATGCACCCGTAAATCCTGCAAAACTCCACATGCCGTGAAAGGATGACATAATCGTTTTTTTATAAAGTACTTCGGCATAAACACCTTGGGTATTAACGGCGATGTTTGCTAAATTTCCGAACAGACCAAAAACAAAAAGAGCCGTAGAAAGCTGCAATACTGAAGTAGCCAAACCTACACTTATCAAACTCAAAACATACATGATTAAGGTTACTACCAAAATACGATGGCTGCCAAATTTAGTGACCATTTTGCCCGAAAAAGGCATAATTACTAATTGTCCAAATGGAATGGCAAAAAGTATAGAGCCTAAATCGCCCTCGGATAAATGCAAAGCCGTTTTAATGTCCGGAATTCTACTGGCCCAGGTGGCAAAACTTAAACCCATTCCGAAATAAAACATTCCAACAGCAATACGAATCCTGTTCAGATAAGATGCTTTGGCTTCTCTATAAACTTTTTTGATTTTTCCTTTGGTCTGGAATAATGTTAATGGATTGAAGTTTATCACAGGAATACAATTTAGGTTTGGTGCTGTAAAAGTACGAAAATCCTACTTTGCAGACTACCAAACCTAAATTGTTCCTTTATATATAACGTTATTGTTTATAAATTGTAGCTTAAATAACTCTTTTAAATACAGCCGGGAAAAGATTTTTCACGCAGATTTGGCAGATGGAGCAGATTTATTTTAATCTTTTTAATCCTTTAATCTGTGGCAAATAAATAAATTATGCGCTATAAACTAATCACTTTTTGCTGTGCGTTACTTGCAATTGCTGCTTCGATGATTTGCATAACACGCACTCCATCCTGTGCTGTTACTGGCTCTATTGTATTATTTACTATCGAATGGTAAACGCCATCAAAATACTCGTAATAATTACCCTGAAGTGTTGGGATTTTTTCACGAATAATTTTTCCGTCGATTTCGGTATGCAAAAGCCCTTTTAAATCTTCGGATTCAGTTCCCCAACTATCTAAATTTGGTTTCTTTCCGACTTTCAAATCATCTTCCTGAACATCTCCGCGAGGTTTTAAAAATGATCCTTTTTTACCATGAATTGTATAGGCCGGATGTGCTTCTCTAACAAAGAAACCTGCTTTTAACCGCACTCTGAAATCTTCATAAAGCAACAACAAATCGATATAATCATCTACCAAAGAATTTTCTCTGGTAATGCGAATATCAGCAAAAATACCTTTTGGTGAACCAAACAAACAAACAGCCTGATCGATTAAATGCGGCCCTAAATCTTTGAGAATTCCGGCACCGTCATTAGCGGTTTCTTTATGTGCTTTCGGGCTCAATAACGGATTATATCTGTCAAAATGAAATTCGGCTTCAACTAAATCGCCTAAAACACCTTCTTGTATTATTTTTTGAATGGTTTTAAAATCACTATCCCATCTACGGTTTTGAAAAACGGCTAATTTTACTCCTTGTTCTTTAGCTATTTTGGCTAATTCTTCGGCTTCGGCAACAGTGGTTGTAAATGCTTTTTCGACCACGGCATGTTTCCCGGCCAAAAGCACTTTTTTAGCATATTCAAAATGGGTTCCGACTGGCGTGTTTACGATAACCAAATCGACATCATCGGCTAATAATTCTTCGATAGAAGGATAACTTTTTACATTAGGATAATCTTCCTGAATCAGTTTTTTGCTTCTCTCCCAGGAACCTAATAATTCAAATCCCGGGTGAAGTTCTAAAAAAGGCGCGTGAAAAACTTTCCCCGACATTCCGTATGATAATAGTGCAGTTTTTATTTTTTGCATTTTATAAAGTTTTTTCCGCCACGAATTCACGAATTATATATTCTGAAAAAATAATTCGTGAATTCGTGGCTATTTTTTAATTTTTAGCGCGTTCGTATTGTTTAGGCCACTGAATATCTTCGCTTAAAGCGGAAGCAAAATCGAGAGGCAAATTAGGATTTCGAAGTGATTCTCTGGCGAATAAAACTAAATCGGCCTGACCATTTTCTAAAATCTCTTCGGCTTGCTGTGCTTCGGTAATCAAACCAACTGCTCCCGTTAAAATATTGGCTTCTTTTTTTACTTTTTCGGCAAAAGGAACCTGATAATTTGGCCCAAGCTGAATTTGCTGATGCGAAACCAATCCACCTGACGAAACATCAATCAAATCAACTCCTTTTTCTTTTAATATTTTTGAAAGTTGCACTGATTCTTCCGGATTCCATCCGCCTTCTGCCCAATCTGTAGCCGAAATTCGGACAAACAAAGGCAAATCCGAAGGCCACACTGATTGCACTGCATCGGTAATTTCAACCGTTAAACGAATTCGATTTTCGAAACTTCCACCATATTCATCGGTTCTGACATTCGTTAAGGGCGATAAAAATTGGTGTAACAAATACCCATGAGCGGCATGAATTTCCAATACCTGAAAGCCTGCCTCCACTGCTCTTTTCGTAGCCGATTTAAAATCTGAAATTACTTTTTCAATTCCGGTTTTATCTAAAGCTACCGGCAAATAAGGCTCATTCTCATGATATGGTACAGCACTTGCGGATACCGTTTGCCATCCAATATTAGAAATATCTAATTTTTTATTCCCTAGCCAGGGAGCAGAAACACTCGCTTTTCGACCAGCGTGTGCCAACTGAATTCCCGGAACCGAATCTTGCGAAACAATAAACTCATTGATTTGTTTCAACTTCACGATTTGCTCGTCGTTCCAAAGTCCTAAATCGGCAGGTGAAATTCGGCCTTCAGGAGAAACTGCTGTTGCTTCCTGAATGATTAAACCCGCTCCACCGCTGGCACGACTGCCTAAATGAACCAAATGCCAGTCGTTTGCAAATCCATCGATTGCAGAATATTGACACATGGGTGAAATAACGATTCTATTTTTTAAAGTGATTTTTTTTATCGAAAGAGGTGTAAATAATAATGAAGCCATAGGATGTAACTTTTAAGGAAATTTTGCTACCAACTGAGTAGCGATAGCAATTAAAAAAAGTAAAGTTACAGCATCTTGTTAAAGTAGAAATCTAAATTTTACGAATTAACAAACTTTTAAAACCTTATACACTATATTGCACTATCAAATTAAAATAGAAAACGTTACTTTTGTGCGTTAAAATTACGAACTAAAAATACAAAATGGATATAGTTATCAAGCTTTCTCAATTTCTATTGAGTTTATCATTACTGATTATTCTTCACGAATTAGGACATTTTATTCCTGCCAAATTATTTAAAACCAGAGTCGAAAAATTTTATTTATTTTTTGATGTGAAATATTCCCTTTTCAAAAAGCAAATTGGAGAAACGGTGTACGGAATTGGGTGGCTGCCTCTTGGTGGTTATGTAAAAATCTCCGGAATGATCGACGAAAGCATGGACAAAGAACAAATGGCTTTGCCTCCACAGCCGTGGGAATTTCGTTCTAAACCGGCCTGGCAACGTTTGATTATTATGTTAGGTGGGGTTACAGTAAACTTTATCCTGGCGTTTATTATCTATATCGGAATGGCGTTTGTTTATGGTGATACGTATGTTGCCAATGCAGATTTGAAAGACGGAATTTGGGTAACCAATCCGGCTATTGAAAAAGCTGGAATAAAAACTGGGGATAAAATTATTTCTATAAACGGAAAGAAAATGGAGCGTTATGATGATATCTCCAAAAATCTGTACATGGCTTCAGAAGTTACCGTACAACGAAACAATGAAACTAAAACTATAAAATTCCCTATCAATATTATCAATCAGATAAGTAATTCCGGAGCCAAACGTACTTTGGTCGAAATGAGGATTCCGTTTATAGTTAGTGAAGTAGAAAAAAACTCTCTTAATGCTGCAAATTTGAAATCAGCAGATATCATCACTCATTTTAATGGTGTTCCAGTAAAATATGCAGATGAAGCAATAGCTCAATTTAAAAACTTTAGTGGCAAAACTGTTCCTGTCACTTTAAAAAGAGATGGTAAAGTTGTTCAGACTACTGTAAAATTCAACAACAAATCTAAGTTACAAATAGCTTACGCTTCAAGATTACCCTATTCTAATATTGAAAAATTGAATCTTTATAAGGTTAATCGCGATCAATATAGTTTTGGAGAATCTATTCCAATCGGAATTACTACTGGTGTTGACGGATTAGTTGACTACGGAAACCAGCTTAAAACAATATTCAATCCTAAAACAGAAGCTTATAAAGAAGTAGGTGGTTTTGCCGCAATTTTCAATATTTTTCCAAATTCATGGAGCTGGGAAGCATTCTGGTCAATCACTGCTTTATTGTCAATTATGTTGGGTGTAATGAATTTATTGCCAATTCCTGCCCTTGATGGTGGTCATGTGATGTTTTTATTATACGAAATAATTAGTGGCAGAAAACCAAGTGACAAGTTCCTTGAAAACGCCCAAATGGTTGGTTTCGTACTACTTATATCACTGCTTTTATTTGCCAACGGAAACGATATTTACAAGGCAATTGTAGGCAAATAAAAATAGTTGCAAAAAAGAGTTAAAATATTTTTGGGAAATTAAAAATTCGACTATATTTGCACTCGCTAAAAAGAGCAACAACTTCCTCCTTAGCTCAGTTGGTTAGAGCATCTGACTGTTAATCAGAGGGTCCTTGGTTCGAGCCCAAGAGGGGGAGCAACTTTTTTTAGCAAACATATTTACCTTTAAGGTGATTCCTCCTTAGCTCAGTTGGTTAGAGCATCTGACTGTTAATCAGAGGGTCCTTGGTTCGAGCCCAAGAGGGGGAGCTTATTAAAAGACTATCATTTACTTGGTAGTCTTTTTTTTGCTCTAAAGTCAAGTGAATTTAATACGGATCAACACGAAAAACCATCAAGACGAAAAGCTGTGGATAGAGTAAAAATTTAACGCAGAGAACGCTAAGTTTTTTTGCTCTTATTTTATATAAAAGACATTCTAAGATAAAAATCCTTGTATTCTCAACGGTAAAAAAAATTAGTATTGATCCTCTAAAACGCTTCTGTAAAATTAAAATACAAACCGTGCGCTTCTTTTCCTACTCCAAAATCGATTCGGACATTCATTCTGGGCTGCACTTCAAAACGGTATCCTATTCCTCCGTTAGGAACAAATTTATTGATTTCCTTAACCGAATCCGCCATGGTTCCTAAGCCAGCCCAGGCGACAACTCCGTGTTTACTCATCTTGCCATCACTTTTCAGAAACATATAACGCCATTCCGGAATTAAAAAAATAGCGGTTTTATCCCGATATTTACCCGTCAAATAGCCCCGAAGAGCATCATTCCCACCAATTACAGATAATTCCGAATACGGAACATCGCCAGTTGCAAAACGACCGTCAAGCCGCACTGCAAAAGTGTTTCCCGGTCTGTTTATCTGATAGTATTTTCTCAAATCTACTTCGTAAACACTATACGTATTATCACCTCCTAAAGCATCCGTATATCGTGTAAAAAATATCTTTGCAAGCATTCCTTTATAAGCATTTACCGAGATATCACGACTATCATAAGTAAGTGTTACGCCAACTCCTGTGTTGAAATTATTTGGCCCATATTTTATGTAATTTGAATCATTGAGCATTATCTCATTAACCTCTTTGACATCTGTCTGATTCAAATCTACCAAAACCCCTGCGTATAAACTTTTGACAATTCTGTATTGAAACTCTGGCGTAAAAAAGAAACCAACTCTTTTATAACTGGAGGTCGATTCACCTTTTTCTATATTATCTGCCGTTTCAAAACCTACACCAAAATAATCATCGGTTGCTTTTACCACTCTACTCACAAAATTAAACCTGATTTTATCTTCGTTCCAGAAAGAAGCCATTTTTACATTTAAACCAATATTGCCTTTGGTACTAATAAAAGCGGTAACAGGCAATGAAGAACGCTGAATCAGACTGTCCTTCCGATTTGTTTTAAAGGTTATCAAAGCTCCTCCTCCTAACAACAAACCATTTTCGGGCGTGTATCCCGGACCCACTATCGGACTTATAAAAACTTTTCCGGAGTCAATTTTGTTTTGTTTTATAACAGCTCTTTTTTCCATAAACTTTTTTATGAAGGCAGGCTGAGAAAAACCATTCAAACAAAAAAAAGAAAAACAAATGATGTAAATATATCTTTTCAAAATGCTATTTTTTAAATTGTTGTTCAAAAAAACTATAGCCAAGTTACGCCATTTTTTTATTTTTTGTAGGTTTTTAGTTCGGAAAAGCGCCTAATCAACGGAAAAAGAATAAGATAAAAAAAAGTCCTTATAATTAATTATAAAGACTTTGCTTATTGTAATAGCTGCTTAATTCTTTTTCATAACACCTTGATTATCTGTAGAAAAAGTGTTTTAAAATTTATCTTCCCGATAAAAACTATACTGCTTTTATTTCGGCAATTGCTTCATCATTTGTTTTTCGGAAAGGAAATAATTGTCGGTAACTAGCCGCTCTCCAAGCCCATTCGATTGGACCGTAATTGAACTTCGAAAGCCACCATTTGCTTATAAACAACTGGATAACATATACAATAACTGCTACTGTAAAATAAAACCAGTACGGCATTGTATTGCCTATTTTTAGACCAATCCCTGAGAAAATAAAGGCTGCCAGGATATTTTGTACAATGTAATTTGTTAGTGTCATTTTTCCGCAGGCACTAAAATAACTAAATACCGTTTTGAGCTTACCACTATTATACAACAAACAAATTCCTGTAGCAATAAAAACCATGGTACTTAGAATGACCCAATAAACCGGAAAAAAATAAGTAAGAAAAGCTGCTTTATAAGAAAGCGCAACATTAAAAATGATTCCAAAAGTTACAGCACAAAAAAGACTTATAAAAAGGGTATATTTTAATGTTTTTTTCAATTCATTTAAACGATTAAAAAAATCAATTTTTTGCAGCAGAAACCCAAAAAGCATACAAGCAAACATCACGATATGTGCTGAAACAGCATATCCCAGCCTGACGATTTGCTCGTAATAGGAAGCCAGCAAATTAAAATTAAAAAAGTCCAGCCAATTCCCAGAATAATACAACTTCAGATATTCAGCATTGGTGGTGATTTCTGTATATTGCATTTTTATGCCTGCGATGTAAGCCGTAATAACCGGAGTTAAAACAATAAGAACGGTACAAAGTAACCCTAGAACTTTAGCAGAACTTTTATAAAAAAGCAACAACACAAGTCCCAAAAAAGCATAATCTTTTAAAATATCGCCCAACCAAAAAGACGAATTAATAAAGGCCAGCACAAAAAGCAAAATCATTCGCCAGCTAAAAAAAAGAACTGGGTTTTTTCCTTTACTGGATATATTATTTATTAAAATCGCAAAACCATAACCAAATAAAAGTGTCAATAGTGTCCAGGATTTCGCAGCAAAAAAATGGCGATTGATCAGCTGCAAAACAGTTGAAAGGATATTATTTTCAGTCTTAACAGGCAATCCAATGTAGATAAAATCTATATAATTCCCAATTACAACTCCTAATAATGCCCATCCACGAAGAATATCAACAATAGCAGTTCTTTTACTTTTTTCAATAGGCTGGTAGGAAGTCGTCATATATTTTGGGGAAATTTTGGGGTTATACGTTTTTTTTAAATTTATTAATAGTGAGTCAAAAGTAAGAAAATTATATATTCCTGCTTTTTTTACCTCCTTTTTTTACATAAAAAAACTGCCTTGATTTAAAAGTATTTCTTTTAAATCAAGGCAGTAATGATCTTAGCTTAATTTGTCCTTACTAACTTAAATGCTCCAGCATATCTTTAGTCATCGACTCCAAATCAAAAGTATGTTTCCAGCCCCAGTCTTTTCTTGCTTCGTTATCATCGATACTTGCCGGCCAGCTGTCCGCAATTTTCTGACGGAAATCCGGATTGTAGGTAATCTCAAATTCAGGTATGTGTTTCTTGATTTCGGCAGCAATTTCGGTGGGAGTAAAACTCATCGCTGCTAAATTATAAGACGAATGTATTTTGATTTCTTCAACTGGTGCCTGCATTATATTAATAGTCGCATTAATCGCATCATCCATGTACATCATGGGCATTTTGGTTTCTGATGACAAGAAACATTCGTATTTTTTATCGGCAATAGCTTTGTAAAAAATATCAACCGCATAATCTGTCGTTCCGCCACCAGGAGGCGTTGACCAGCTAATTAAACCCGGATAACGAATACTGCGCACATCAACACCATAAATATTATGATAGTATTCGCACCATCTTTCGCCGGCTTGTTTACTGATTCCGTAAACCGTTGAAGGTTCCATAATGGTATATTGAGGTGTATTTTCTTTGGGAGTTGTGGGTCCAAAAACCGCAATACTGGATGGCCAGAATATCTTTTTTATTTTTTTGGCTTTAGCCAAATTTAAAACATGGAAAAGTGAATTCATATTCAAATCCCAGGCAAATGCAGGATTCTTTTCAGCTGTAGCAGATAAAAGAGCGGCCATCAGATACACATCAGTAATTTGATGTACCTCAACCAAATGTTCGATCTGATTAAAATCTAAAGCATTTACAACTTCAAATGGTCCTGAATTAACGACATCTGTATTTAATTTTCGGATGTCAGAAGCGATTACATTTTCTGTTCCGTATAACTTACGCAGTTTTTGAGTCAGTTCGGTCCCAATCTGACCGCAAGCGCCAATAATCAATATCTTTGGATTCATTTGAGTGATTTTAATACTGCAAATATAACGTTTTCGCAAATATCTAATGTTTTTAGAAGTTAAAATTATAAAATCAACAACGATAAAGATTGTTTTTTGGATTATTCCTGAATTGAAAGAATGTATCAAAAGATTATTTTTGCCTCGAATTTCACTAATTGTCACCAATTATTTTAAATTTTTAAGCGTACTGATTTACCATTAAGTTTGTCATTCCGTAGGAATCTCAGTAAGCAAATAACAAAAGTTTTAGATTCCTACGGAATGACAAACATGACGGAATCTGTGGCTAAAAAATATATGTTAATCTCCAACTTCTATACCTTAAATCAGAATTCGTAATTGTAAATTTACTTTGTAACTTTGTAGCTTAATGTTTTACCAAATGAAATCGCCATTAACAAAAAGTTTGCGCAGACAAACACCCATAAAAATAGAAGGCGATAACATATATGACCATTAAAAAATAAATTTTACATATATGAAATATAAAATATCTCTTTTTCTACTTTTTGTTTTTGTATTGAACTCGTGTCAGGATGAAAACGAAAAACGCCGTGCAGAAAACGAAAAAGAAGCCAAAAAGAAAGAAGTTATCTTTAACAACATCAATAAAGGATGGGTCTTTATCGATGAACCCATCAATGAAATATCGGAACAAAAAATAAGTTCATGGCCTCAATGGCGTGACTTTCTAAAAGAAATCGATCAAAAGCCGCGAAAAACAATTGGTGCTTTTCAGAAAAAATCAGCAGCGATTGCCAAAAAAGCAATGGCTTTGAACGAAAATATTCCAGCCGAATTTAATTTACCTCAAATTAAAAGCAGGATTTCTGTTTTGATTACCAAAGTAAAAATGATGGATCTGTTCATTCACCTGGATAAAATTCCGGATGAAAAAGTGACTTTTTTAATTGGTGAAATCAACAAAGAATTGGTTTCATTAGAAAGACAAATGGATAACATTGTGGTAAAAAGTAAAATTCCGAAAGAACAGGGAGAAGAAGATTTTCTGCGAATGTTAGACACAACCCGTGCCATTCCGAACGCAATTACGGATCCAAATTTAAAAAAAATTGAGTAAAAACGCTTTATATACGATGTATGACAATTTGCCTAAAACACAGCAGATTGCCACACAATTACTGGAAGACAATCAGGTAAAAATGCATCTTAACGGCTTGTTGGGATCCGCAGTTTCCTTTGTGATTCGTGCTGTTTTCAAAAAAGCTGAATTGCCTTTTTTAGTCGTTTTAGACAATAAAGAAGAAGCTGCTTATTATTTGAACGATTTGGAGCAAATGATTGGCGAACAGGATGTTCTGTTCTATCCAGCATCATTTCGTCGCCCATACCAAATTGATGAGACTGATAACGCCAATGTTTTGTTGCGTGCCGAGGTTCTAAACCGAATCAATTCCCGCAAAAAGCCGGCCATCATTGTTACGTATCCAGAAGCTCTTTTTGAGAAAGTGGTAACGCGTCAGCAATTGGACAAAAACACTTTGAAAGTTGCTCTGAACGACAAAATTTCAATTGATTTTATCAATGAAGTGTTGTTTGAATACGAATTTAAAAGAGTCGATTTCATCACAGAACCTGGCGAATTTTCGGTTCGTGGAGGTATTGTTGATGTATTTTCTTTTTCGAACGATCATCCGTACCGAATTGAATTCTTCGGAAATGAAGTTGACAGTATCAGAAGCTTTGATGTCGAAACCCAATTATCGGTGGAAACACACAAAAAAATCACGATTATCCCGAATGTCGAAAACAAAGTTTTTCAGGAAAATCGCGAAAGCTTCTTAGATTATATTTCGGAGAAAACGGTGATTTTCATTCAGAATACTGATGGATTATTCAGTCAGTTAGACAAACAATTCGCCAGAGCCGAAGAAGCTTTTGAGAAACTTTCGGGAGAAATAAAACACGCCACTCCGGAACAATTATTCTTAAATCAAAAGTCTTTCATCAAACGAGCATTAGATTTTTCGATAGTCGAATTGACTTCAAAGCCGATTTTTAGAATCACAAAATCATTCGAATTTCATATTCAGCCACAACCTTCTTTCAACAAACAATTTGATTTGTTATTGAATAATCTGAGCGAAAATCATTTCAACGGACTCAAAAATTATCTTTTTTGTTCGAATGATGCTCAGGCAAAACGTTTTCATGACATTTTCGAAACCTTAGACGAAGCCAATTCCGAGAATATCCGAAAGCAATATCATACTGTGGTGTTGCCTTTGTACCAGGGATTTATTGACGAAGAAAATCAGATTACGGCCTATACCGATCATCAGATTTTTGAACGTTACCATAAATTCAACATCAAAAACGGCTATTCGAAAAAGCATAATATTACGCTGAAAGAATTGACGGCCCTTTCTGTTGGCGATTATGTAACGCACATCGATCACGGAATCGGGAAGTTTGGTGGTTTGCAGAAAATTCAGGTTGAAGGCAAAACGCAGGAAGCCATAAAATTGGTGTATGCCGATAATGATATTGTGTATGTGAGTATTCACTCGCTTCATAAAATCTCAAAATACAACGGAAAAGACGGAACGCCGCCTAAAATATATAAATTAGGCTCAAATGCCTGGAAAGTTTTAAAACAAAAAACCAAAGCCAGAGTCAAACATATTGCCTTCAACTTGATTCAGTTGTATGCCAAACGAAGATTAGAAAAAGGTTTCCAGTTTGCGCCAGATAGTTATTTGCAAAACGAATTAGAAAGTTCGTTTATCTACGAAGACACGCCTGACCAAACCAAATCAACGCAGGAAGTAAAAGCCGATATGGAGAGCGATCGCCCAATGGATCGTTTGGTTTGTGGCGACGTAGGTTTTGGTAAAACCGAGGTGGCCATTCGTGCAGCTTTTAAAGCAGTTGATAATAGTAAACAAGTTGCCGTTTTGGTTCCAACAACCATTTTGGCTTACCAACATTACAGAACTTTTACCGAAAGATTAAAAGACATGCCGGTTTCGGTTGGGTATTTAAATAGGTTTAGAACCGCCAAACAAAAAGCGCAAACCCTAAAAGATTTAGCCGAAGGAAAACTAGATATCGTCATTGGAACACATCAATTGGTTAATAAAAATGTCGTTTTTAAAGACCTTGGTTTATTGATTGTCGATGAGGAACAAAAATTTGGTGTAAACGTAAAAGACAAACTCAAAACGATTGCCGCAAATGTTGATACCTTGACTTTAACCGCAACGCCAATTCCGAGAACTTTACAATTTTCATTAATGGCGGCACGAGATTTATCGGTAATTACAACACCTCCGCCCAATCGTTATCCGATAGAAACGAATGTCGTTGGATTTAATGAAGAAATTATTCGGGACGCGATTTCGTATGAAATTCAGCGTAACGGACAGGTTTTCTTTATCAATAATAGAATAGAAAATATAAAAGAAGTCGCTGGAATGATTCAGCGTTTGGTGCCCAATGCCAGAGTCGGAATTGGTCACGGACAAATGGAAGGCGCAAAACTTGAAGAATTGATGTTAGGTTTCATGAACGGCGATTTTGATGTTTTGGTAGCCACAACCATCATCGAAAGTGGATTGGATGTACCCAATGCCAACACGATTTTTATCAACAATGCCAATAATTTCGGATTGTCAGATTTGCATCAAATGCGTGGTCGCGTGGGTCGAAGCAACAAAAAAGCGTTCTGTTATTTTATTTGCCCACCGTATTCATCCATGACCGAAGATGCCAGAAAACGTATTCAGGCTTTGGAACAATTTAGCGAATTAGGAAGCGGTTTCAATATTGCCATGAAAGATTTAGAGATTCGTGGTGCAGGTGATTTATTGGGTGGCGAACAAAGTGGTTTCATCAACGAAATTGGTTTTGATACCTACCAGAAAATCATGAACGAAGCCATCGAGGAATTAAAAGAAAACGAATTCAAAGATTTATATCCTGAAGAAAACGATATTGAAACCAAAGAATACGTCAAAGATTTACAAATCGATACCGATTTTGAGTTGTTGTTTTCTGACGAATATATCAATAATGTCACCGAGCGTTTGAGTTTGTACAACGAATTGGGTTCGGTAAAAAATGAAGCAGAATTAATTATTTTCCAAAATAAATTAATCGACCGTTTCGGGCCAATGCCGCCGCGCGCCAATGCTTTGATGAATAGCATCCGCATCAAATGGATTGCCACCAACATCGGAATCGAAAAACTGGTCATGAAAAAAGGCAAAATGATAGGTTATTTTGTCTCCGATCAGCAGTCTGATTATTACCAATCATCGAAGTTTAGAAAAGTGTTGCAATTTGTACAAAAACAAAGCAGTCTTTGCACCATGAAAGAAAAGCAAACACCAAACGGCTTGCGTCTTTTACTGACTTTCGATAATGTAAAATCGACCAAAAGAGCTTTGGAATTGATGGAGATGTTGGGTGGTGAGTAGTTTTTTCAAGAGCAGAAAACTTTTTTTCATAAGAACACTTGTCCCGCTATCCCTTTCAAACGAAGTTCACTGAACTCCAATAAAAATAAAAATTAAGTGAAGTAATCTTTTGTGCCTAACCCCGGCACAAAAGGATTTCCAGTCCTATCGGGGCTAGGTATGAGGTTTAGTATTTATAAGTGCTTATTTGCCATTTTTAAAATTATCTAATCTATAAAAAAACATGAAAATAACCTCAAAGAGCCTTTATAAATTAGGTTTTGTAGGATTGGTTCCAAATTTCGGATTAATAGCCGGAATGGTTTTAATTGTTCAGGGTTTTATTAGAAAAGACAATAAAATGAAAATAATCGGATTGTCTGGAATTCTTTTCACTCCTTTATTTTGGTTCATTTATCTCAATAGCGATTTTCATAAAGGACATTTAACTCAATTTACAAATCATCGATTGAATGAAGTAGTGAAAGATTTAGAGTTTTATAAAAACAAAAAAGGTCAATATCCGGATAGTTTAGCACAATTAAAACCTCAAAATAAATTCTTTTTGGATGATGAGTTTTTTAGTGATGAATTTAATTTTAAGAAGTCAAAACCTGCCAGATTTTATTACAAAAAAACAGAACAAAATTATGTTTTAAAATCATTTGGACCAGATTTGATATTAAATACAAAAGATGATATTTATCCAGAATTATAAAAAAAGCCCGGATGAAATTTTCATCTGGGCTTACTTTTTTAACAATAATAATTCGTGAATTCGTGGCGAAAAAACAATTATTTAACAATCAGTTTCTTCGTCACATTCACATCATCTGCCTGAATATGTACTAAATATAAACCAGCAGCTAAATGATGATTTACAGTTCCTGATGCCGAAAGTCTTTCCGCTACAACCTTTCTTCCATTCATATCTGTAACCGTAATTGTTGCTGGGGCTTCTCCCTTTAATTCCGGTAACGTTACATTAAAAAAGTTTTCTGATGCCGGATTTGGATAGATCCCTACCAAAGCTGAAGTATCTTCTTTTATGATTTCTTCCTTAACACTAACCGCAGTTTTTGACATTGTGGTCGTCTCCAATTGCCATTGTGCACTGTACCAGCCATCCTGAGAATTTCCGTATTGTGCAGAACCTGTTTGGTTTTCTACGTGAACAATGTTTCCGGTCTGCCATCTGTTTCTGATTCTGATCCATGTTCCGTCTATATAATCCGCTGACCATTGTGCGCTCCAGAAAGTAGTATCTGTTACATTCGACTGAACATTTCCGGTTTGACTTTCGATATTCATCAGTTCACCAGTCGCCACATTTTTCAAGACAAAATAAGTCGCGTCAATAGCAATTTTCTGCCATTTGTAATTGTTATTGGAAGCTGTTGCCCCATAACCTACATTCGCTCCATTATCCGACAAATAAGCATTTGTCCATCTGTTTTTGATGGTATAATACGTTCCTGTAGCCGTTGAAACCGTAATGGCACAAGTGGCGGTTTTGCTTCCGCTAACTGTTGTTACCGTAATCGTTGCTGTTCCGTTTGCCACAGCCGTTACTACTCCAGAAGCATTTACCGTTGCCACAGCTGTATTACTTGAGCTGTACGTTACGGCTTTATTCGTCGCATTGGCAGGCAGAATTGTAGGTGTAAGCTGTTGTGTTCCGCCAACAGACAATGAAGCTGATGTTGGGCTAAGACTAACGCTTGTTACTGCTACATTTACAGCATTTACTGTTACCACACAAGTTGCTGTTTTGGCACCGTCCTGAGTTGTTACCGTTATCGTAGCAGAACCCGCTGTTACGGCAGTTATTAATCCTGCAGCATTTACTGTTGCAACGCCTGTATTAGAGGAACTGTAAGCAACTGCTTTATTGGTTGCCGTTGCAGGAGCAACTGTAGGTGTTAACTGTTGCGTAGCACCCACTAATAAAGTGGCCGTAGTTGGAGCAAGTGTAACTCCCGTAACTGCTACTACAGTACCAGGATTGCTGTCGTACCACGTATTATTCATGTACCAACCGGTTTTGTTTCGGCTTAAGTCGGCCGTTTGATTGGTACCATCGTTAAATATTACATTCGTAGAAGTTACATTGGTAAAAGTATAACTGTACCAACCATTACCTGTATCTGTCATGTTTACACCAGGCCAGCTAGCATTTGCCAAAACCCCAGCCGGTAATGCACTCCAATAGTAAATTTTGATACCCGTTCCCCAAGTAGATGGTTTATAAAAATAAACGGTAAAATTAGTATTGGCATTTACCGTAATGGTTGCCGAAGCTATTTTATTTCCGTCTTGTGTAGTCGCTGTAATAGTTGCTGTTCCGGCAGAAACTGCTGTTACAAGTCCGCTTGAATTTACAGTGGCAATGGCATTATTACTCGAAGACCAGCTTACCGTTTTGTTGGTCGCATTGGCAGGAGCCACTGTTGCGCTAAGCTGTTGCGTATTGCCGGCATATAAACTTGCTGTAGCAGGTGAAACACTCACAGATGCAACAGGAATTGCCGCCACGGTTATGGCTGATGTAGCCGTTTTATTTCCGTCAACGGTTTTAACTGTAATTGTTGTGGTACCCGCTGAAACTGCCGTTACTAAACCATAAGCGTTTACCGTTGCTACAGCGGTATTTCCCGATGTCCAGGTCAGGTTTTGGTTGGTGGCATTTGCCGGAGCAATTGTAGCATTAAGCTGCTGTGTTGAACCTAAACCAACTGTAGCTGTTGCCGGATTAACCGATACTCCCGTAACAGCTACCACCGGAACATTGGCATTGGTTAAAACCAAATATTCATAAGCTGCAAATGATCGTGTAGCGCCTGCTGTTAGCGTTACAGAAGCATTTCCGTTATACGGATTTACATAGGTTCCCGCTAATGCTGCCGGAATAACATACGATTTAGAAGCATTTCTTAAATTCGACATTACGACTACTTTTTCAGCACCTAATGTTTTGGTAAAAATACTAATATCATCATTCGCATACATCGTTAAATCGCCTCGACGAATGGCTGCACTGCTGGTTCTGAAGTTCAATATTTTAGCAAAATCAGCCGCAGCGGTTGGATTTTGAGACCAATTGAATTTAAAATTGTTCCAGGGCCAATCTGTTTTGGGTTCGTAATCGATTTCCTGTCCACTCATTAAAAAAGGAACCCCTTTCATATAAGCCGAAACCAGGAAATTAGCAACAATACCATTATGATTATTGAAGATTACAAAAGGTCTCTGTACCCCATTTTCATTGGTGTAAGTATCATGATTCCCGGTGTATCGAACAGCCTGATTGGATCCGGTTGCATTTACATATTCATAATCATTGATGGTTTGAAATCGTTGCGAAACAGGTCCTCCGGCAGCAACATCTTTTAGAGCGTTCCAAAACCATCTGTCACCAAAATTCATATCGAATCCGGCAGTAAAATTAGCCTGTCTGTCTCCTTCAGCAAGCATCAGTAATTTATGCGTATTGATTCCACGGATATTTCCAATTACTTCCGACCAAAAATCAAGCGGCGGATTATTAGCATAATCACAACGGTAACCGTCGATATTTGCCGCCAAAATCCAATAACGCATAGCATCTTTTATGGCGTTTCGTGTCGCCGAACTATTAAGGTCAAGAGCAGCAATATCTGAAAAATTACCTAATTGCTGAATGGTTGTTCCGCTACGCAAATAATACTCAGGATGCTGGATTGTCCAGGGATTATCCCAGGAAGTCCCGTTGATAGCAATATCTAAAATAACAGCCATTCCACGGCTGTGTGCTCCATCAACTAAAGTACGAAGGTCAGACAACGAGCCATATTCAGAAGCTACGGCTTTAAAATCTTTAATACAATAAGGCGAAGGCGAGCTTCTCGAATCAGTACCATGAGGGTAAATGGGCATTAAATAAATAACATTGGTCCCAAGTGCTTTAATATTATCTAATCGGGCGGTTACTCCGGCTAAATCTCCGTTAGCACTAAACGGACGAATATGTACCTGATACATGTTTATATCTCTGGTATCGGGAACTCCTGCGAAGGGGGTGCCGTACTGAGGTGGATCTTGTGCATAAACGGAACTTGCAAATAACATCAGAAAACAAATTAATGCTTTGCTGATCTCCAATAATCTTGTGATTTTTTTAATTTTCATAATTTTGGTTTTTGCATGCTTGTCAGCATCTTTAACTAAAATTCATTCTCACTTGCATTGTTTTTTAAATTTGACAAACATTGGTTGGTTAATAGTCTTCAAGTAGTAAATTTTTAATTTTTGCCCAAAAATTAGACAATCGTTTTCCCTGCCACGAATGCACGAATTTTTTTTCCAGTTTATTTTTATGGAGAAAAACTTAATTCGTGAATTCGTGGCAAAAAAACTTTTTAATAAATGCGATTCTGTAATCTTACAACTTCTTCAATCCCTTTAATTCTGAAGCAGTTCCTTCTTTGATGCTGATGGCAACACCACCGCCCGAAGCCAGATATTGTTTTAAAATTGTTTTGGAGGTTACAACAACTTTAGAAACGGTATATTCCTGAGGATTTTTATCCCAATTGGCCTCTTTTGCATCGGCATAAATAGTGGCGATGAATTTTTTTCCGGCTGGTAAATAATCAAAAGTGATGTTGGCAGTTCTGGCGTTTTCATCGGTGATTCCACCAATAAACCATTCGTCTTTTCCTTTAGCTTTACGGGCAATTGTAATGTAATCTCCAGGTTCTGCTTCCAGAATATAACTGTTGTCCCAGTCCACAGCAACATCTTTGATAAACTGAAAAGCATCTGGAAAACGCTCATAATTTCCCGGAATATCAGCTGCCATTTGCAACGGACTGTACATCGTTACGTAATATGCCAGTTGTTTCACCAAAGTGGTGTTGACACGCTGCGTGCTTCCTGTTCCGTAATACGAAAGATCGGTCTGGAAAATCCCTGGTGTGTAATCCATTGGGCCACCCATTAAGCGGGTAAAAGGTAAAATCGTGGTATGATCCGGTGCTAATCCTCCCATTGATTCAAACTCCGTTCCACGGGCAGATTCCTGTGCAATCCAGTTTGGGAAAGTTCTATTTAAACCTGTTGGGCGAACCGCTTCGTGGCTGTTAATCATAATTTTATAATCGGCTGCACGTTTGGCTACATGAATGTAATGATTCACCATCCATTGTCCGTCATGGTGTTCTCCACGTGGAATAATTTTACCTACATAACCTGTTTTTACAGCATCATAACCATTGTCATTCATAAACTCAAAAGCACGGTCTAAACGACGCTCATAATTGGTTGCTGATCCTGAGGTTTCGTGGTGCATGATAATTTTTACTCCTTTTGAAGCGGCATACGCGTGAACTGCTTTTACATCAAAATCAGGGTAGGCGGTTACATAATCAAAAACTTCCTCTTTCCAGTTGTTGATCCAGTCTTCCCAACCGATATTCCATCCTTCGATAAGGATGGCATCAAAACCATTTTTTGAAGCAAAATCTATGTATTCTTTAGCTCGTTCAGTCGTAGCACCGTGTTTTCCGTTTGGCGTTAATTTGGAAAAATCATCCGTCAGTTTTACATTGTTTTCTTTTCCGAAAGCCCAGGTGCTTTTTCCGGCTACGAAATATTCCCACCAAATTCCGATGTATTTTACCGGTTTTATCCAGGAAACATCTTTATAACTGGTTGGTTCGTTTAGATTCAGAATTAATTTTGATGCTAAAATATCAGTTGCTTTATCACTTACCACAATCGTTCTCCATGGCGATTGTGCATCTGTCTGCATATATCCTTTTGCGCCAACAGCATCTGGTGCCAAATGACTTTTCATTTTGTTAGTTGCTGCATCCACTTCCAGATACATCGCAGGATAATTGATCAGACCCGCTTCGTGAATGTTGATGTACAAACCGTCATCAGACTTCATCATTGCTGGCGTTTGCACCGATAATTCTTTGATAGGCCATTGCGAATTGATTTCGATAGTGGCTTTTTTCATCAACGAAGGAAGTTCAGAAATCTTAGAAGTCGTATAAGCATATTCGTTGGTATCATAATCTCCCGGAATCCAGAAAATTTTATGATTTCCAGCCAAATTAAATTCGGAACGCTCTTCTTTTATTACAAAATAACTCAAATCATTTTGCTTCGGAAACTCATATCTAAAACCTAATCCATCGTTGAATAAACGGAAACGAATTCGGATAAATCGG
The DNA here is from genome assembly GCF_009789235.1 of Flavobacterium hydrocarbonoxydans. Classification (GTDB taxonomy): domain Bacteria; phylum Bacteroidota; class Bacteroidia; order Flavobacteriales; family Flavobacteriaceae; genus Flavobacterium; species Flavobacterium hydrocarbonoxydans. Next base: position 47,087 of record NZ_WSTB01000015.1, read on the forward strand.
TTGTTGTTTTTCGCTTGCGCTAAAGTGACAACCAATTCGTTGTAGTTGTTGCGAATTGTTTTTTCTTCACCCAAAACCGGATTCCAGGATTCATCAACAGAAGATTGAGCCGAATTTGTAACGGTAAAACCATCCATAAAAGAAGGCAAATCTTTCAGTTCAAGCCCTAAAGAACTTGGTTTTACGACTGCTTTTTGTTTGTATGATAATTGGTAACTCGGAATACCGCCTTCTTTTAATTCAAATTTTAAAGAAAGATTTTTATCTGGCGAAGAAATTTCCTGGGCCTGGGCCCATAAAGAGCTACCGAATACAAAAAGCAACACCGCTATTTTTTTGCCAAAACGAATTTGAAGCAACATTTTTTGAGATTGAAAATTCATGTTATTTAGTTTTTTGCAAATCTAATTTATTTTTAAAGTTGCTTCTCTTTTATTTTGTTAATATAAGATATTCATATCCTGACAAAGATACCTCAGCACCCAAATTTATTGTTGCTCCTGAAAGAGCGTCTTTCCAGGTTCCTTTTAAACTTGGAGCTACAAGATATTTTACGGATCCGCTTGTCAAATTAGACAAAACCAAAACCTTTTCAGCGTCTTTTTCCATAGTAAAAGCACTTACGGCATCGTTACTATATCCTTTGAAAGTTCCTTTTTTGACCGCATTACTGGTGTTTCTGAAAGCAATAATTTTTTTGTACTCAGCAAGTAAGTCAGCGTCAGCAGTGGACCAGTCAATTGGCGTGCGGGAGAAATAATCGATTTTTTGATCGTATCCAATTTCCTGAGCGTTATAAATCATCGGAACCGATTTCATATAAGCCGCTACTACAAAGGTTGCCACAGATCCTTTTTTACCTCCAAAAAGTTGGATAGGTGTTCCTTCAACCCAATTTACATCGTGGTTGCTGGTGTATCTTACAATTCTGTTTTCTTCGTTATAATTGCTGGCATATTCTGTAGCATTAGAATCCTGAATGGTGGTTGCAGGTTTTCCTTCTTTGAATACTTTTTCTAAAGTGCTGAAAAAATTAAATCCAAAAGTATAATCGAAACCAGCCGTAAAATGATTGACTTTTGTTCCCTCAGCCAGCATTAGCATATTTTGTTTTTTAATTCCTCTGATTTTTGTAATCGCTTCGGACCAAAAATTTTGCGGAACAAAATCTGCATAATCGCATCGGAACCCATCAATATTGGCAGTATAAACCCAATATTCCATGGCGTCGATCATAGCCGCTTTCATTTCACTATTATTAAAATCCAATTGCGCCACATCATTATAATTGGTTCCCGGAGGAATAATAATATTTCCGCTTGCATCTTTCTGGTACCAGTCAGGATGCTGCGTAATCCAGGCATTATCCCAGGCGGTATGATTAGCAACCCAGTCCAGAATTACAGCCATATCTTTTTTATGTGCTTCTTCGACTAATGTGCGAAGATCTTCCAGAGTTCCAAAATCAGGATTCACCGCTTTGTAATCTTTAACTGCGTAAGGCGAACCTAATTCCCCTGTAGCTCTTTCTTCTCCCACAGGAAAAACAGGCATTAAGTAAATTACATTTACACCTAAATCCTTAATTTGAGTCAGTCTTTCCTGAACTCCTTTTAAGGTTCCGGCCTGACTAAAAGCGCGAATATTTACCTGATAAATTACAGCATCTGCTTTGCTTGGCATTTTTTCGAAAACCGACCCATATTGAGTATATGGAGAAATCGGAGCTGAATCGTCATCAGATGAACTACAGGAAACAAACGCTAACGCAAGCAGTAGTCCCAAAACGATTTTTATATTAAATTTCATAATTTTTTGAATTTTAGTTTTTAATAAGTTCCGGGTTTATTCCAGAACTTCTACTGTTTTCAGGTCATTAAGAATAGCCTGCCTTTCACGAATGAAAGACAAGCATTCTGTAACCAAACTAACTTAGAATTTTTTATTATTTTTTTGTAATGGTGTACGTCGCTGTTGGAGGATATCCAAGGTTAGCAGGATCGACATCATTTATTGACAGGGTAATTTCGTAAGTACCGGCTTCACCAACATAGTGCGCACCCGGATCATCAAGATGTACCATTCCGTCTGTTGTGTTTTTTGGTCCGTAATTGATCGTCCAGTTGTTATTTAGTCTGAATTTTACGTTTCCGGCAACCAGCGTCGTGGTAATTTTCCAGATTTTAAGCTGATGATCGTATGACATTGGTGTACTGTTGTCCCAGCTTCCAGCGGTTCCGTCTCCTACAATTCCCCACGAATAAGGAGTTGCTGACCATTTTAAGGTGTTTAGATTGGCTTTTACCTGATACGTTCCTGCGCCTGGCATTACCAAATCAGTATCGCTCATGTTTTTAAGGTTTCCAGCTCCGTCATCTCCATAAAATTGTGCCCAGTTTCTTGCTGTGTTTAATTTAAAGCCTAAACCAGCTCCTTCCGGAATTTCAACATAACCCTGATAAACACCGGTTTGTATGGCACTTAAAGCAGCAGCTGTTTCTACAGCCCATCCCTGATAACTTCCCGGCATATAAATTTCGCCAAAAACAACCTTTTTTTCATAAGGCGTAACCGTTAAGGTAATCTCATTCGAATACACTTTATGGTCTAAACTGGCTTCTACACGAACAACTAATTTTCCTGGAATATCAATAGCAAGTCCTAAATCTGTAGCTATTTTGTTTAAATCTCTTCCTATTAGAGCTTTGCTTAAAACATCTTCGCCCACTTCAACCCTTTTGGCTTTTTGCCAGGCAGTTGGACCTGTAATACCTGAGATTACATCAATTTGTAAAGCATACGTAACTGCTGTACCAACAGGAAATTGGACTGACGGCCATGAAAACAGCACAACAGATTCATCTGAATTATCTTCTGTAAGTACCAATGTGGTTGCAGAAGCCTCAATGTCTGCCGGAAAAGTAACTTTTTTCAAAGTCGTTGTTTGGGCGGATTCATTTTCACAGGAGGCACCCAAAAAAAGCAAGCTGCCTAATATGAATAATTTATTTATATATTTTTTCATGATAGTTTGTTTTTATTGCGGGTAGCCCGGATTTTGTTTCAGCGCTTTATTTGCATTTAAAGCAGATGTTGGAATAGGGAATAACTTTCGGAAATCAGGCGATACACCTCTGAATTCGTTTGCTAATAAAAATTTATTAAAACGAATCATATCCTGTCTTCTGTGGCCTTCCCAGTTTAACTCAAAACCTCTTTCGTTATAAACATCATCCAGTGTTGGGTTTGCATCCAGTGCATTTAATCCAGCACGTTGTCTGATTTGATCTACAAAAGGTTTTGCTGCTCCAGGATTTCCTAAACGAACATTACACTCCGCTATCATCAAAAGCACATCAGCGTATCTGTAAATCGGAAAATCATTAGAAGCTCCTCCTCCGGTACTTACTCCAGCAGGATAAAATTTTACATTACGAACACCTGCCTGCGGATCTGCTCCCGGAAGATCTATAGACTGAACAGTTAATGAATAATTAACTCCTCCAGGCTGTTCGCCTACTAAAAACTGCTTTTTACGAATATCGTTATCTGCATATTTCAGGTAATATTGTGTTGGGACAATAGTACCATTCCAGCCACTAAATCCAAATACAGCTTGTGCATGAGGACCATAAAGGCTTCTAACGCCGTAAACATTACGCGACAAAACATCAACAGTAGCATAAATGGATAAAATAGTTTCATCCTGAGGTGAAACATCCCCAAACAATTCATAATATTTATTTCCTAAAGGATTAGATGCGTCAGCAGCACCTGAGTGAAGTGTAAATCCGCCTTCGCTTACTTTATTACAAGCCGCAAGACATTCATTCCATTTTGCTTCGCCAGTATAAACCTCAGCATTCAGATATACTTTTGCCAATACGGTATAAGCTGCCCATTTGTTGAATCTTCCGTAATAGTCTGCTCCTTTGGTACCCGAAAGTAATTCTACATTGTCTTTTAGTTCCTTTACAATAAAATTATAAATTTCTTTACGGCTCACTTGTGGAATTTTATCTCCATCAATTTTGTTTTCTGTAAAAAAAGGAACATCTCCAAAATCATCAATCAATAAATAATAGAAAAAAGCACGCAATGTTTTCGCTTCGGCAATTTTTGAAGCATCTGCATTTGATTTTTCTAATAATTCTATTGCTAAATTGGCTTTGAAAATACATCTGTACAGCCAGTTCCAGGTATTGTCGATGATACCTTCAGTTGGCAACCAGCCATGTTTATGGAAACGTGCAAAATCCTGTTGCCAGTTACCATCATTTCTATGCGGAATAACCTGTTCATCAGATGCCATGCAATTCATGTCATACCAGCCATTATCTGCTCCAGCATAGCCTACACCATTATATCCGTCTCTATTAAATTCTCCCGGAATTTGGGCGTAAATGCTTGCAAGTAAACTATTGGTTCCTTCGGGAGTTGCGTAAAACTCATCTGCAGGATATTGGTCATATACCGTTTCACTAACATCGGTACAACTAAACAAGGCAAGGAAACATAAGCTTCCAGCCCACAATATATTTTTAATTTTCATTTCTTTTACTATTTAAATTTTACACTTAAACCAAATGCAATACTTCTGGTACGAGGATAAATCCCTCTGTCTCCACCAAAGTTGTCTGCAGGATTCCCACTTCCACTTATATTTAATTCCGGATCCATACCTGTATAATCAGTAAAGAGTAATAAATTATTTCCTGTAAGAGAAAGTCGAACCGAATCAACATATTTATCTGTAAAACGGAAACTATAACCCGCTGTAATATTATCTAATCGAATAAAAGAACCATCTTCTAACCATAAATCTGAGCTGTAGGTAGAAGTAACAATTCCTTTGTCAACAGCGCTTTCTAAAACATTCGATTTACCAACATTCTCCAGCATGCTTAACCTTTGATTAAGTGCATTGTAAATTTTATTTCCTCCTGAACCTCTCCATAACATCGAAACATCAAAATCTTTATATCGATAAGATGGGTTGAAAGCAAAAGTATAAGTTGGTAAAGCGGAACCTGCGTAATAACGATCCGGGCTATCGGCATTTTGATTGATAACACCTCCGCTTCCGTCACGATCCAATACTGTTTCTGCATTATTACCATCTACCCCCGTAGATTCCAGAATATAAAAGGCTCCCACTGGCTTTCCTTTTACCAAATAAGAATTTGCAGTTCCCCAACCTACGTAAGCCGTCGTTAGATCCTGACCATTATAATTTCCGTTTAGGTTAAGTACTTCATTTTTCATAAATGAAACGTTACCTCCTACTGTAAGGGTGCTGTTGTCTGTTTTGATGACATCATACGCCAATGAAGCCTCCAATCCTTTATTTGAAATACTTCCTACATTCGCTTTTATGTAATTGTAGTCGTTTCCTTGCTGAGTTAAGGTATAATCCAGTAATAAATCATCGGTTGTGGCATCGTAAACATCAACCGTTCCTCTTAATCGATTGTCTAAAAGGGCAAAGTCAAGACCTATATTGGTTTGTTTTTTCGTTTCCCACTTCAAGTCAGGATTTGCATTTTGTTTTGCACCATAATTTGTGATTTGTGATCCTCCAAAATAAGTTAATCCACGGTTACCGATTAAGGCGATAGAGTTTTGAGGCATAAGCCCCTGTTGGTTTCCTGTTACACCATATCCTGCACGCAATTTCAATTCAGTGAACAAACTTTGATTCTCCATAAAAGACTCCTTGTTGATTTGCCAGGCTACAGATGCAGATGGAAAATCTCCCCATTTATTGTTTACCCCAAATACAGATGCACCATCACGTCTGAAACTCCCTGTAAACAAATAACGATTAAGCAAAGAATAGTTTACACGTCCTAAAAAAGAGACCAATGTTCTGTCGTTTTTGTATGATGTCATATCACCAGGAGAAACTTTAGAAAGATCCCCTAACTGAAGCGCATTGTAAGTAGTCTTATCACTGATAAACCCTTTTACACGTGCATAATTTCCCTGATAGGTCTGATTTTGCCATTCGTATAGCGCCAATGCATTTATACTGTGAACACCAAAAGTTCTTTTATAGGTAAGACTGGCATTCATCAGTTTTTCGTTTTGCTTTTGGTCTGTAATGTCTGCATATCCCTTTTGATCAATTGCATAGGCATTTGTCGATGCGGCAGGCAGATAATAACCAGACATTACATTTGTTTTTCTCCAGCTTCCAAACCAGCTTGCAACCAAACCTTTGGCTACATCCAGATCTGCTTTCAGACTTCCAAATAAATTATCTTCCTGTCTTTCATTGGTAACCGTTTGTGCCGCTGCATAAGGGTTTAAATATTGAAACACATTAGGATCTGTAAAATAACTTCCATCCGTATTATACACAGGATCTGTTGGTCGCATCAAATAGGCATTTGTAATCAAATTTGACATATAGGCCGCTGTCCCGATATCGCCAATAGAGTTATTGCCATTGATAATCCCGTTAGTCAAATTAAAAGTCAGTTTTAATTTATCATCAAGGGCTGTTTGTGTTGCCTGAACACGTCCAATGTATTTTTTATTATTTGTGTTTATAACAACTCCATCCTGTAAAATAGCTGTTATAGAAGCTCTGTAGTTAAATTTATCCGTTCCTCCACCAAAAGACAAAGTATGCGTTTGTGTGATTCCGGTTTGTGTCAAAAGACCATACCAATCCGTATCTGAACCATGATTGGATGAAGCTGGCACTCCTAATGTTTGAGCCGTTTTCCACCATTGATTCGCATCTAGCATATCCAGTTTTTTTGGAATGAAATCTAAAGATGTAGAACCAATATACTCCAAGGTAGTTCTTCCTGCTTTGTTCTTTTTTGTTGTTACAATGATTACACCTGGCGCTCCTCTTGAACCGTAAACCGCAGTAGCCGAAGCATCTTTCAAAATATCCATGCTTTCAATTTCGCTAGGCGGAACCTGATTTAGCAAATCCATATTTCCCTGGATTCCATCTACCACTACCAATGGATCGTTTCCTCCAATCAAAGAACCAATTCCGCGAATACGAACACTTGGCCCTGATCCTGGTTCACTACCAATTTGTGTAATATTTACACCCGCCGCTTTTCCTGAAATCAACTGTAACGGATTTACAATAGCCCCCTGATTCATCTCTTTTGCATTGATAGAAGAAACAGCTCCCGTAACATCTCTTTTAGCTGTAGAACCATATCCTACCACTACAATTTCCTGTAAATCTGTAGTATCCGGAAAAAGCTGAATATTGATGTTTTTCTGGTTAGCAACCACTCTTTTGGGTTTGTATCCAATAAAAGTTACTACAATTACTGAGTTGCTGCTTTCAACTGTAAGTTTATATTTCCCGTCAAAATCGGTCACCATACCGTTTTTTGATCCTTCTTCAAAAACGGAAGCTCCAGGTAAAGGCATACCATTTTCATCGGTAATAATCCCGGATACCGTTATCTTCTCTGGTTGTATAGTTTCCGTTCTGAGTTCCGGCTTTTTTAGGATAATCTGCGTATCTCGCACCCTGAATTCAGTAGGAGTTCCTTTAAAAAGTTTATCCAAAACAATATCGATCGATTGATTTTTAACTGAAATCGAAATCACCCGGTCTAAGTCGATATCATTCAGTTTGTAAATAAATCTAAAATCTGTTTTTTGTTCTATGGTCTCAATAACCTTCTCGATTGTTGAATTGTTTAATTCTAAAGTTACTTTTGTTTTTTGGGCATAAGTATTCCCTCGAATATTAAACACGGCGACCAAAATAAGTAAGGCTGTTAGTTTCAATTTTAGGTCAATTTTGAATATTGGGAACAAAAATCCCATATCCTTTGATTTTTTTTTCATAATTTTGTTAATTGATTGTAGTTAATTCGTTATATTCAATCACTTAGTTAATCGGAAATTGTTCGCAGCTCTTTCCGATTTTTTTTATTCTAGTATTTTTACTTCTTCATCTTTTTTCATTGGTTTTAGTGGTTATTTAATTAGTATCTGATTGTTTTTTATGGTGTAATTAATTCCGTGAATATCATCAAAGTAACTCATCACTTTTTCTATAGATTCATCACTAAAGCTGGCATTAAATTTCTCGTTAGCTAGTTTTTCGTTTTGGTTTACAATGGTTACGTTATAACGTCTTTCGAGTTTTGTAATAATATTTTTGAAGGTCATGTTTCTAAAAGTCAGCCCTCCGTTTATCCACGAAGTGTAGATGTCTGTCAAAACTGGTTTCGTCGAAATTTGAGCATTTCCTCTATTAAAACTTCCTTTAAAACCTGGCTTTAAAATCGTGTTTTTAGCTGCATCAAATTCCTCACTGGTATGATACATTCCTACTGAACCTTCAACCAGAACTACATCTGTCATCGCATCTTCAGGGTAATTCGAAACATTAAAATGGGTTCCTAAAACACGTACATTCAGCTTATCCGCATTTACGATAAAAGGGTGTTTTTTATCTTTGGCAACATCAAAAAAAGCTTCACCATCCAGAAATACTTGTCGGTTTTCACCTGCAATAAACTTCACCGGATATTTTAAAGTCGTTCCGGAGTTTAAGTGTACCAAAGTCCCGTCTGACAATTGCAACTGGAATTTTTTCCCGTATGGAATTTTAATCGTGTTATAAGAAACTTTCTCTACATCTGAACCTGTTTCATAAACCAGTTTGTTTCCGTTTTGATTCCCCACAACATTTCCTTTAGAATCTCTTACCTCAACAGAATTATCTTCAGAAATAATCTGAACATTACCATTTTCTAACTGCAGGACGATATCTGTACTCTTAAAATCGAATTTTGGTTCCGCAGTTTTATTCTGAAGATTTTGTTTGTAGAAAAATCCAACTCCCAACAAAATTATTACCGATGCAGCAATCGAAATGTGTTTTCTGAAATTTGATTTTTTCGGAGCAATAGCAATCGTAGTTTCATTTTCTTTTGATGAAGCCAGAATGTTCATGAAAATATCATCTGCGGTTTGCTGATTCATTTTCGGCATTTCGCCTAAAAGAGTTTGAACCTCTTCTACGGAAGGAAAATCATCCGTAAGTTTATTTTTTTTATAATAAGCGATTACCTCGTTCGTTTCTTCGGGCGTGCATTGGTTTAAAATAAACTTTTGAAGTAACTGTTTTATTTCTGAATTTGAATTCATTACGAATTGATTTTTAGGACTAGTTCTGATATAATACAGCTGAAAGGAATTTGAGTACTACTCAAACGTTATAAATTTTTTAATTTTAACATTTAAAATGAATAAAATATTCGCTAAAAACTTTGTGAAGCATTGATTTTAAAGACTTTATTGACTTGAAAATATTTTCAGAAAAAAGCAAAAAAAATCACCCACAAGGAGTGATTTTAATGGTTAGCTAGTTTTTATTTAAATCATTTCGTCGTGAACCTGAAAAAAAACCCGCATCGTTTCGAGTGCTTTACTCATCTGGTTCCTGACTGTATTTATCGAGATGCCGAGTTCCTGGCTTATTTCTTCATAACTCATCCCTTTTTTCCGGGACATTTTAAAGATTTGTTTCCGTTTCGGCGGTAATTGTTTCATGGCCTCTTTCCTAAGTTTTTTACAATCGGCTTCCCGAATAGAATAATCGCCATATTCGTGCGATTGCTGGCTTTCATAAAAAATCTCCTGTTTAAGCAAAACCTCATTTGCCGCTTTATTCAGAAAATTAAAAGCCTGATTTCGGGCAATAGTAAAAATATAAGCTTTAAATGATTGTTCCAGATTTAAGTTTTCGCGATTGAGCCAAACTTTCATAAAAACATCCTGAACATTTTCTTCGGCCGCTTCTTTTGATTTTAGAATACTAACACTATACCCATAGATATCCTGGTAATAAAAATCAAAAAGGGTACGAAAGGCTTTTTCGTTGCCATTTTTGAGTTCACTTACCAATAATTTTTCGCTATGGAGGTTCGCTTCTAACATTAATTTAATTAGTCTTTATTTAATTCTAATTATATTATGATACTATCAAAATGAGTGGTCTAATTTGCTGATGGGTTAGCAAATATATAAAAATATTATTCTCATCGAATATTCTCTAAAAAACTTAATTTAATTTTTTTGTTGTTTTTTTAATGAAGAAGTGCTGAAGTTCTTAATTTACAGGATTTATCAACTTAGCAGGTTTTTAACGTATATTTTACATTTAAAACACGCTAATTATCTTTTATTGTGAATATTCTTATTTAAGTTTTATTTCATGATAATTTGATATTCAACTTTCAAACAAAAAAAATCCTTTTATCTTTCTTAAAAAAAGACAAAAGGATGGTATAATAAAGAATCTTTAATAGATTCTGATTGGATTTTTGCGAACTAGTTTTTCAGGTCTTTTATTACTTTAAAAGCTACATCTACCTGATCTTCTCCTACCAAAATAGTAAACTCATTCGAAGTAGAAATTACCTCATTGATGATAATTCCTTCCCAGGCCAAACGCTGAAAAATGAAGTAATAAATACCCGGTACAACAATATTTTCTTTAGGCAATTTTACTGTAATTGAAGCTAAATTATCTAATTTCTGAATTAATTTTTCGCGCATAAAGTGTTTTTCAACCAAATGATTAACACTGCTGCTCACCACAATATTCGTTTCGTTTACACCACGTGAGGATGTATAAAAAATATCAGATAAAGCATTAATATCCGAAATAAGATCGGCTTGTTTGTTTAAAACTGTTTCAGAAGCTGCAAAAGTATAATCCGTCAACTCTGATCGAACCGTAATTTCGCCAATATTTTTGATGACTTTATTGATTTTATGATTCAGTTTAAAGTCAAGTTCTTCCGTAAGTCTTTTCAACGACATTACAACAGCGCCTTGTTTCACTTCTTTACCAAATTCACTTTCGAGTTCATTCATAATGTTCCGGGAAAGAGAAGTCAGATTGATAATTCCGAGTGATAACGCATTTAATAAAAAAGGCTTGGTCTTGATGTAATTTTCTACAATTGAAGAAACGGTTTTCATAATTTTTTTTTTTTTTTTGTAACTTAATTGGGTTGGTTTAGTTAATAGTGATGTTATAAATCTTTGCAAATATAAATAAAAAAACAATTTGTTACAATTATAACAATAAAAAATTATGTTAAAAGTGATAAAAAGCATCTGTAAGGTGTTCAATAGCAAATGATTCTCCATTTTTATGGATGGCAATGATGTCAAATCGAACCTCAAAATCTATTCCCCTATCGTTTATGTAGGCATTTACTGCTTTTAAAAGCAGCTGAATTTTTTTTGGCTTCACAAATTCTTCCGGAGAACCAAAATCTAAACTCGATCTGGTCTTGACTTCTATTATCGCTAAAACATCCTCTTTGAGTGCAATAATATCTATTTCGGCCTTTTGAAAAATCCAGTTTCGGTCCAGAATTTCATAACCGTTTTCAATCAGAAAATCCGCAGCTAGCTGTTCTCCTTTTTTTCCAAGTTCGTTGTGTTCAGCCATTTTTTGTTTTTTAAATATCAGTTCAAAATTGATGCAAATACAAAAAGACGTAAAGGCCGAATACACTTCCTTTGCGTCTTTTTAAGATTTTATATGTGGTATTTAAAGTTTCTTCTTAATCAAAAGAAGTTGTAGTGACTTTTATTTTTGAAAAACAACAGTACTTCCAGAAGCATTTACATCAATAGAAACGGTGCTACCCATGATAAGTGCTCTGTTGTCTCTGATGTGTCCTGCAGGAAAATTAAAAATAACAGGAATGTTATATTTTTTCGTTACGTCATCAATAATTTCCAGTGCATTTTTCCCCCACGGAATATCATTGTCTTTCATGCTCGTCATGGCTCCAATAACAATTCCTTTCAGATTTTCGATACAGCCATTTCGCCTTAAATTCATCATCATACGATCGATATGATATAGGTATTCATCTAAATCTTCCATAAATAAAATTTTGTCTCTACAATCTATTGCCGATTGCGATCCTAATAAACTGTATAGAATAGATAAATTCCCACCCACCAGTTCACCTGTTGCTTTTCCAAAACGATTCATTGGATCCGGACCTACTGTATAGGATAAGGGTTCACCAAATAAACTTGCTTTTAATGTACTTATGGCTTCGGGCGTGGCACGTGGAATACTCACCGGCATTGCACCGTGAATGGACTTATATCCCATTGTATTCAAATGATTATGCAAAACCGTAACATCACTAAAACCAATAATCCATTTTGGCTGTTGCTTAAACTTGGTGAAGTCAAGTAAATCAAGCATTCTTACAGTTCCGTATCCGCCTCGTACACACCAGATTGCTTTAATATTTGGATTATCCATCTGTTTCTGAAAATCCGCTGCACGCTGCTCATCAGTTCCTGCAAGCTGATGGGTATCAAGTCCAATGGTTGTTCCTATTACAGCCTCTAAACCCCAGCTGTGCAATAAATCCAGGGTAGGTTTTAAGTTATCATCGATGTTTTTTCTGGCTGTGGCTAAAATAGCGACTGTATCTCCTTTTTGTAAATAAGGTGGTGTTATCATGTGTTGTTGTGATTGACAGGTGAATGAATTTAGAGCAAAAATAACAAATGCTAATTTATAAAAAATCAAGTGTTTCTTACTGAATACGGAGCTTTTTAAGTACATGTTTTCTTTTGCTAAAAATTTTATTAAAAACAAAGATAAAATTTTTGGTAATTAAACGTATTTGAAATTTCTTACAAATAGAATATTTTTATAAATTTAATCAATTCAATTCAGGAAAACTTATACCAATGCTAAAATTTCGATTCGGTTTCTTTTTTATTTTAATAACAGCTTTACTACAGGCGCAATCAAAAAAATATGTCATCCATACGGTTGCATTTTACAATTTCGAAAATCTTTTTGATACTATAAATGATGCTACAACAAATGATGATGAGTGGACGCCCAAAGGAGCGCAGCACTGGACATTTGATAAATACAGTCAGAAACTAAAAAACCTCGCCAAAGTTTTATCCGAAATTGGAACGCCAGAAAACCGTAATGCACCGCTTTTTATTGGGGGTTGCGAAATCGAAAATAGAGGCGTTCTCGAAGATTTAATCAAAGAACCCATGATTTTAGATTTTGATTATGGCATCATTCATTTCGATTCGCCTGACAAACGCGGTATCGATGTGGCGCTTTTGTATCAGAAGAAATATTTCAAACCAACCTCTTTTTCGAACATACCTTTATATGTGTATAAAAATCAAATCGTTGAAAAAGACGAAAAAGACGAAAAAGACGAAAAAATAGAAGAAACTGAAGATCTGGAAATAGAAACAAAACCTGATAACAAGCGAATTTTTACACGAGATCAGCTATTGATTACTGGTTTTCTCGAAAACGAAGAAATCCATATTATTGTCAATCACTGGCCGTCTCGCTCCGGCGGAGAGAAAGCTTCGAGCCCCTATCGCGAAGCTGCAGGAAAACTCAACCGAAAAATCATCGATTCGCTACAACAAATAAATCCCGAAGCCAAAGTCATAACGATGGGCGATCTCAACGACGGACCTTATAATAAGAGTATCAAAGAAGCTTTGGGCGCAAAAGCTAAAAAAACCGAAGTTCCGGAATTCGGAATTTTTAACCCTTTCGAAGAAATGCAAAAAAGAGGTCAGGGCACCATTGCACATCGTGATGCCTGGGATATTTTCGACCAAATCATGATGACCGAATCGCTCATAAAACCTGATTTCTCAACCTATAAATTCTGGAAAGCCGGCATTTTCAACAAACCCTATCTCATACAAACCTCGGGACAATACAAAGGGTATCCCTTGCGCCACAGCCAGACCGAAATAGGTTTCAGCGACCATTTCCCCGTTTATATTTATCTCATAAAAGAAAAACGTTAACACCGTAGAATCGCACAACTTTACCAATGTATTAAGTTAAGGTTCTATTTTGAAAAGCTGTTGCTTAATAGATTTCCATTCCAATTTTTATCGTAGAGGCGCACAGCAGTGCGTCTTACACAATCTGAATAAATTGTGTTTACCTAACCTAAGACACACTGCTGTGTGTCTCTACCCAAATTTTCCTTAACTTAGCATCTCAGAACCTTAGTAACTCAGCACCTTAAAAAATGGCCATAGCAAAACCTTTCAACCTTACCAAATGGATCGATGATAACCGTCATTTACTAAAACCACCCGTTGGAAACAAAAATCTTTATATAGATTCGGGCGATTATATTGTTATGATTGTTGCCGGTCCAAATGCCCGAAAAGACTATCATTACAACGAAACCGAAGAGCTTTTTTACCAACTCGAAGGCAGTATAAAAGTCGTAATCCAGGAAGATGGCGAGCGCAAAGAAATGGTTTTAAACGCTGGCGACATGTACCTTCATCCTGCCAATGTACCGCACTCACCTGTACGTTCCGAAGGTTCAATCGGACTCGTAATTGAGCGGAAACGTGTCGGAAAAGGATTTACCGATGGATTGCTTTGGCATTGCGACAACTGCAATCATAAACTCTACGAAGTACGTTTTGAACTAAAAGATATCGAAAAAGATTTCCTTCCACATTTCGAGCATTTCTACAATTCAGAAGCCCTAAGAACCTGCGATAAATGCGGAACCATAATGGAATCGGACCCAAGATTTGTAGCCAAGAAGTAGTTTAATAAGGAGCTATTTCCTGCTATCCGCTATATCTTTTGTGGCGAACCCCGCCACAAAAGGATGTCGCTTCTATCAGGGCTAGGGGCAGTTGTTTTCAGAAGAAGGTTTAATAAAAAAATAAGAAGTGAAACAAACTAACAAAATAAAAACTACTAACTCTGTAACGAATAGTTATGAAGAAGATTATTTCAAAGAGTTAAAAGGTGAAATTGCACAAGGAAAATTAGATTATAAAGAAGGGAATTTTATTTCTCACGAAGAAATGCTTTTGGAGTTGAAAAATAAAAAAAAACAGCTTAATCCGTAAAACCTGTGATCCAAAAAAACTACAACTCAAACCTTTTCCCCTGCTCAGGATAAATAATCTTAACTCCCAAATCATTTTGCTGTTTCAGTTCTTCCTTAACTTTTGTGATGTTTTTTGTTGGCGGTTTCAAGTGCGTCACGATAATTTTAAAACCTTTTAGAGAATCCTTTCCAGCCAATTCTTCCAGAACATGTAATTCTTTCATCAAATAATTTGGTGTCAAATGCCCAAACAAAAATTTGTCCGGCTGCTCATTCGGGAACGAAACTTCAATAAAAATTCCTTTCAGTTGTTTGCTTTGAACTAAGGGTGCAATTGCGGTCCATAATTTTCGTAAATTATCACTTTTCTCTACTTCATCGGGGCCAGTATCTCCTAAATACAAAGCGTAATTCTCTCCGTTTTCAACTAAAAAAGCCGTGCTTTCAAAAGGGTTTACATGACTTAACGGAAACGCTTTTACCGTCATCGTTGTATTGGTAATTGGAGTTTCTTCTTCTAAATTTAAAGTCTGAAAATGGTATTTTTTTAAATGATTTCCAGGTCCTGCATCGCCAAAATTCGCCCAGGTTTCATCATTAAAATAATGTTTTTCCATCATTTCCATACATTTATCCGTGGCGTAAACTGTTTTTGAAGAATCCGCAGGCGAGTTGATAATCAAACCCGAAACGTGATCTAAATGCGCGTGCGAAATCAAATAGCCTTTGATGTATTTTCTTAAAACTTCACTCGCCGAAATCCTGAATGTTTTTTTCTCAATTGCTTTTTCGATTCCGGAATTTACCGTTCCCGCATCCAAACAAATAAAATCGATTGTGTTGGTTGGAGCCAGTAAATAAGCCGAAAGATTCTTCTCATCAATACCGCCTTTTACACCTAAAGGCACGACCTGAAAAGCTGATTTTGGTGATTTTTGAGCAATTGTCAAAAATGAAACCAGCAGTAAAACAATCAAAAAACGATTAAAATTAGTCATAGCAAAAATATTAATGCCACAAATTTCACCAATTAACCCGAATAAATTAGTGTGAATTAGTGAAATTCGTGGCAAAAAAGAAGCATTCTTCTGAGAAGCGGAAATGCTTTTTCTAAAAACATACTTCTTCAATCGATTAAATTCATCTAAATTTACTCTGATTTTAACACCAAAATTTGATTAAAATTCAACTCGAAATAATATCTTTACGAAAAAATATAACAATTTTAACTAAAAAAGTTACAATGACAACAATAGCATCGCAATTTGGAATGAATGAAGCTCTGGAAAAATTGGGCATCAAAACGATAAATGAAGGGACTTCGACTGGTGCGGAAAACTTTTCATCAGGAGAAACATTAGCAAGTTATTCACCTGTTGACGGTAAATTAATTGCTTCGGTAAAAATGTCAACACCTGCTGATTACGAGAAAGTAATGCAGTCGGCAACCGCAGCATTCAAGACTTTCAGGTTAATTCCTGCTCCACAGCGTGGAGAAATTGTACGTCAGTTTGGACAAAAGTTACGTGAGAATAAAGAAGCTCTTGGAAAATTAGTTTCGTATGAAATGGGTAAATCTTTACAGGAAGGTTATGGAGAAGTTCAGGAAATGATCGATATTTGTGATTTTGCTGTAGGATTATCACGCCAATTACACGGTTTAACCATGCACTCTGAGCGTCCAGGACATAGAATGTACGAACAATATCATTCATTAGGTGTTGTCGGAATCATCTCGGCGTTTAACTTTCCGGTGGCAGTTTGGGCATGGAACACCGCTTTGGCATGGATTTCTGGTGACGTTTGCGTGTGGAAACCATCTGAAAAAACCCCTTTATGTGGCGTTGCCTGTCAAAACATTATGGCTGAAGTAATCAAAGAAAATAATTTACCAGAAGGTATTTCTTGTTTGATAAACGGCGATTACAAAATAGGGGAATTAATGACTGCTGACACCCGTATTCCGTTAATTTCGGCTACAGGTTCTACCCGCATGGGTAAAATTGTAGCGCAGGCTGTTGCAGGTCGTTTAGGGAAATCATTATTAGAATTGGGAGGTAACAATTCGATTATTGTAACACCTGATGCCGATATAAAAATGACCGTAATCGGAGCTGTTTTTGGAGCTGTGGGAACCGCAGGACAACGTTGTACCTCAACACGTCGTTTGATTATTCACGAAAGTATTTATGATAAAGTAAAAGACGCTTTGGTAGCAGCTTACAAACAATTACGTATCGGAAATCCATTGGACGAAAACAATCATGTTGGGCCCCTAATCGATACGCATGCTGTTGAAATGTATGCCAGCGCTCTAAATAAAGTAGTGGCTGAAGGCGGAAATATTCTGGTAGAAGGCGGCGTTCTTTCAGGCGAAGGTTACGAAAGCGGCTGTTATGTAAAACCAGCTATTGCCGAAGCTCAAAATTCTTTTGCAATTGTGCAACACGAGACTTTTGCGCCAGTTTTATACTTAATCAAATATTCTGGAGATGTAGATAATGCCATCGAACTTCAGAACGGAGTGGCTCAGGGATTATCATCAGCAATTATGACCAATAATTTACGTGAAGCTGAAAGATTTTTATCAGTTACTGGTTCAGATTGTGGAATTGCAAATGTAAATATCGGAACTTCTGGTGCTGAAATTGGTGGTGCTTTTGGAGGAGAAAAAGAAACTGGCGGTGGTCGTGAATCAGGTTCTGATGCCTGGAAAATCTATATGCGCCGTCAAACGAATACCATCAATTATACGACAAGTTTACCTTTGGCACAAGGAATTAAATTTGATTTGTAATCTTCGAAAAATATAAAAACCAAAAAGCCGTCTAAAATTTTAGACGGCTTTTTTATATAAGAAAAACTTCTTTATTAATTCAAGTTAAAAGAAGCTCCTAAGCTAAACGTAACCTGATTGTTTAAATGATCGAATAAATCGTTATCATCACTGTATTTTGCAATAGGAAAACCAAGTTCTGTAAAAACTCCAAATCCGTCAGTAAAAAAGTAACGACCTCCTACATGACCTCCAAAATTGTGCAGTCCTAAACTTAAACCCGGGTAAATATCCAGTTGATCCACTCCTATTACACTGCTTAAGTTTGCATTAATTCTGGCTTTAGCATCAAAACGATCCTTAAATTCAGGTTTTTCATCTGTATAAGCAACTTCATGGTAAAATCCATTATAATTATCTACTCCTAATAAATAAGTCGAAACAAATCCGAAAGAGAAGTTTTCGCCTAAACCAAAATCAACTGATCCCTGAATTCCAGAACCACCGTCCTGAAGATTAGCACCAACATTCACTCTGATATCTCCTTTTCCTGTAAATGCCTGTTGCGCCTGAGTAGTTCCGAATACTACTAAAAACAATAGCGTAATAACTTTTTTCATAAATTTAAAATATTAATTATTTGGGATGTAAAATTAGTCTTTTACTGATTAATTCCTACCTCTTTCTTCAAAATACAATTCATTTAGTGGTTCACTCTGCCAGAACTCTTTGGTATCCACGTTCATAATGGTTAGCGGTCCTTTAAAAGCGGCTCCGGTATCTACGTTCCACACACAGGCTTTTTGTATCGGGATTGTTTGCCCAATTCGGGTCACAGGTGTATGTCCTATAAAAATTTCTTTATACAAGGTTAAGCGCTTAGGATAGAATGCGTCATCTATCTTAATATTTTCATCCAAAGAAAGAGCGGTTTCCCAAAGTGTTCTGTCCCAATAAAATAATTTTGGGAAATATTCATAATTTACCCCATTCATATTGGTAAAGCCTGCATGCACAAAAAGCCTATTCTGCTCATCCAGATGATAGTCTTTCAGCGATTTCAAAAAGGCAATATGTTTTTCTATTTTTTCGGCCGAAACTTTGGCGTAGGCATCAACGGTAGCCTGTCCTCCATGCTTAAACCACATTTCTTCGTCTATGTTTTCGAATCTTTTTTCAAGCCAGTCTAATGCCAGCTGATCATGATTTCCTCTGATGCAGATACAGTTTTGCCTGCTTTGCAAATACATTAAATAATCAATTACTTGTGGTGAGTGGCTCCAGCCATCAACATAATCGCCTAGAAATAATAAAGTATCTTTTTCGGTAACATTGGCTTTTTTCATCACTTGTTCCAGTGCCAGTAAACCGCCATGTATGTCGCCTATAACAAATGTTCGCATTTTATTTTATTTGGGTGTAGAATTACAAAAATAAAGAAAATGATTTGTTTGAGTGAAATAAGTTGTTAATCTTTAACATGCTATTTTTATGAATTTTGTCATTTCAAGTCCTAAATTTGTAGCATGTCTGACACGCCAACATATCGCAAAATTATTCATATTGATATGGATGCTTTTTATGCCTCGGTAGAGCAGATGGACAATCCTGCTTTGCGGGGAAAACCTGTTGCTGTGGGCGGTTCAGAAAACAGAGGTGTTGTTTCGGCAGCGAGTTATGAAGCCAGAAAGTTTGGTGTTCGGAGTGCTATCAGTGGGGTTTTGGCTAAAAAATATTGTCCTGAAATTATATTTGTGCGTCCCCGTTTTGATCGCTACAAAGAGATTTCGAATAAAATTCATAAAATTTTTCATGACTATACCGATCTGGTAGAACCTCTTTCGCTGGATGAAGCTTATCTGGATGTTACGATTAATAAAAAAGGAAATCCCAGTGCCACATTACTCGCACAGGAAATTCGATTACGGATCCTGAATGAAGTAGGAATATCTGCCTCAGCCGGAATTTCGGTAAATAAATTTGTTGCCAAAATTGCTAGTGATTACAACAAACCTAATGGTCAAAAAACAGTAAATCCAGACGAGATTGAAGCTTTTTTAGAAGAATTACCCATTCGGAAATTTTATGGTGTTGGAAAAGTAACGACTGAAAAAATGTATCAGTTAGGGATTTTTACCGGAGCTGATTTAAAAACAAAATCGGAAGAGTTTCTGGAAAAACATTTTGGTAAATCCGGGAGATTTTATTTTCATGTTGTGCGTGGAATCCATAATAGCGAAGTAAAACCTTCCCGAAATGCCAAGTCAGTTGCAGCAGAACATACTTTTGATGTCAATCTTTCGTCTGAAATATTTATGCTGGAACAACTGGAAAGAATTGCAACTTCGCTGGAACGACGTTTAAAAAAGCATAATGTTTCCGGAAAAACTGTTACCCTTAAAATAAAATACAGCGATTTTAGCCAGCAAACCCGAAGCAAAACACTGCCTTATTTTATAGCCGATAAAAGTCTGATTCTCGAAACGGTTGAAGAATTATTGTATCAGGAAAGAATGAAAGATTCTGTTAGATTACTCGGTATTTCATTAAGTAATTTGAATACCGAACAAAAAAAAGCGGTCGTGGTACAATTAAAATTTGCATTTTGATTTGCTTAAACAAGCGTTAAATGCTACTTTTATTCTTCTTATAAAAAGCTTTCGGTTTATCTTTGAATAAAAACTGTCTTATGAATTACGATGATGATTATGGAGAGACTTTTGCTCAGTATGATACTAGCCCAAAAGCTAACATCATACCCATTCTTTCATGGGATTTTCATTATGAGCTGCTTAACGAATTAAAAAAATATTCATTTGATCTAAAAAGAATCCAACAGATTGCTCATCATTTTAAATGGGATACAACCGATTTAAAAATCAAAACCCGTTTACAGGAAGAAGTAATTGTGATAACCAATTTAGAACAAAAAATTGTTTTTGCTTCAAATGGAATTTTAAAAATGACTGGCTATAAAGAGGCAGAAATTTTAGGCAAAAAGCCCAAAACTTTTCAGGGTCCGCAAACTTCTCTAACCGATTTGAAAGAAATAAGAACGGCTATCAAAAAACAAAAGCCATTTGAAAAAACTATTGTTAACTATAAAAAAAATGGGGAACTTTATAACTGCAAAATAACTTGTTTCCCTGTATTTAATCTAAACAAAGAAATAACTCACTTTATCGCTTTTGAAAAAGTGGCATAAAAAAGCCTTTTTGAAATTTCAAAAAGGCTTTTCTTTTGATTTAAAAACTTATACTCCTAACTTCTTAGCAATATCTGTCGGAAGTCCTCCTTTGTTTACCATAAGAGCCGTAGTTTTATATTTTACGAAATTTTTGGTTACAAATAAGAATCCTTTATAATCGTTTGTTTCTCCCCAGGAATTTTTCACGATATAATATTCTTTACCTGTCTGATCTTTGGCTAAGCCAATGATATGCATTCCGTGATCATCTGTTGTGGTATAATTATCAAAAGCAGCCTGACGCATTTCAGGAGTGATTTCTGGTTCAGCTTTGGGTCCGTTAAACATGTCTGCTTTTTCCTCAGCTGTCATTTCATCATATTTTTTAGACGGAACATATGCAACACCATTTTTCCAGCTAAAGCTTTTTTCGCTTACATCTGTGGCCCAGGCAACAGTATAGCCTTTTTTCAAAGCATTGTCAATAACATCTGTCATATCATTTACTTTTACGTTATAAACCTGATCAAATGACCAGTTGTCCGGCACCTGTAATAATGTTTTTTGGTAGTACGGAGCGCTTGTAAAAGAAGACATTTCGATATACTCGTCAGGATTAATTCCTACCACTTCTTTTGCAAAAGACTGAGGTGTATAATTTTTTCCTTTATAAGTAAAATTGTCTGGTGTTTTTCCTAAATAAGAATCAATAACGGCAGCATAAGCTTTTTCCCAGTTAGGCGTTAATTCTCCGTTTGGATTTTTTACTACAGCAGCCAAAACCCCTTCGATAAGAGCGGCCATTTCTCCAAATTTATTTTTATCGGTTCCGTAGTTTAAACCGGTATAAACTTCTCTCGGAACGGTACCGTATTTTTTATACATATTAATTACATCGTGCAAAGAACCTCCATCACCTAAAGTAACAGCACCGTGCATACGCACATAACTTTTACCTTTTTCTACATACACATTTCTAGCCGAATAAATCTGAGACAATTCAACAGGCTGTTTTCCTAAACGAATCATTTCTGATTCTAAAAATGAATTTGAAGCATAACTCCAACACGTTCCTGACGAACCCTGAGTTTTTACAGAAGTGGTTCCTAAATTGATTTCTTCAGTAAATTTGAAGTTTTCTTTGCTTTTGTCACTCGCATTTAGTTTCAATGAGTTTACCAAAACGTCTTGTGCAAAACAAGTCGTTGCTCCAACAAAAAATGCCGATGCAACGATAAATGATTTCATCGTAATTTTATACATAATCAATGATTTAAATAGTTACTTATTAGTAGCCATTATTTTATTTTCGTTACAAATCAATTAAATTTTAACTAAAAAAACTATTCTTTTATCGTTAATTATTATACAATATTTTCGTTAAGCATCCAATCCTTACAAATTATGCAAAACAGTAATTCTACATACAATCAAATCGAATTACTTTTTTTTATAAACTAAATAAGTTTCGCCTACTTTCAGAAATAGCATTTAGGAAATCTTAAAAATATTCAGCAAAATAAAATAATTCAACCCTATTAGAAACTAAATAGCTTTCCATAAAAGTTCTATTTTAAAAGTAAAAAAATCGCTTTAATCGAAAACTGTGCTCCACAGACAACCTCATCCGAAGCTCCATAATAAATGGTTATGGTATCACCATCCGGCTCCAGTATATGTCCATTGGTAAAAACAACATTCCCGAAAAAACCAGTTAATTCATAAGTCGCAGTGGGTACCATAATTGGGGCTTCTGTTCGGGCAATCACTTTTGTGGGGTCTTTTAAATCCATCAAAAAAGCGCCTAAACAATATTGGTTTTCTGCATTGGCACCATGATAGATTTCAAGCCAGCCTTCTTTTGTTTTTATTGGAGCTGCTCCTGCTCCCACCCGCTTACTATCCCAAAATCCTTTTCTGGTTTTGATGATACATTTGTGATTTCCCCAATGAATCCCATCCGGTGATGATGCAATCCAAATAAAATTTCCTCCAATTTCGACTGAACTGGGACGATGCAAAGCGTAATACAAACCTTCAATTTTCTCTTCAAAAATAGCGCAATCTTTATTATGGGGTGGCAATATCATGCCGTGAGACTGAAAATTTATCCAATCCGTAGTGGTTCTCAGCCCAACGCCAACTCCATTATCAGAAACGGCAGTAAACGTGAGATAATATATTTGCTCAATCTTTGAAACACGACAATCTTCAATGCCAAAAGTTTCCAAAATTCCTTCACCCACTAACAAAGGATAATTTTCCGGTTCGTAAAACGAATAACCATCATCACTGCACAATAACCTTAAATGGGAAAGTGTAGTAAGATAATCTACACCTTTATACGTAATTACTCTGGGATCACGGGCATCCAGATCAGGATCACTCGTATTGATTTCAATAATTTCCGTGGCTCCTGTTTGCGTAAGAACTGGAAATGAAATTACTCCAGCTACCTGTTTTGGTCGTTCGGCAACACGAACAATGAGCCAAATTTTTTCTTTAAATCTAAAAACACCTGGATTAAGCAAACTGGTAATCTCTAAACCTTTTGCACTTGGAGTTAAATCCTGGGGAGATAACAATGGATTTCTTTCGAAGCGTTTGGCTATATCTTTCATTCGATTTAAAATTTTAACTGTTTTGAAAAGGCATTCCAGGTAAACGATTTTACTCAAAAAAATCTGTTGTACTCAAATGTACGAAACTATCTCTTGAATAATCATTCCAATTTCTGTAATCCAAAAAACATAACGCATAAAAAAACCGTCAAAAATACATTTGACGGTTTCTTCAATTTTATTTCTGAGAAGTTTACTCTACCTCAGTAACTCTCATGGTATTTACCATTCCTTTATCTTTAATCGGCATTGCAGCAAGGTTGATTAAGTAATCTCCTTTTACAGCATATCCTTTTTGTCTTGCGATTTCGTTAACATCCGTTACCGTATCATCTGTACTTTCGTCTTTATCATAGAAGTATGATTTTACTCCCCATAATAAATTCAATTGCGTTAAGATTCTTTTGTTTGAAGTAAAAACTAAAATGTGTGCAGATGGTCTCCAAGCCGAAATCTGGAAAGCAGTATAACCGCTATTTGTCAAAGTACAAATTGCTTTTGCTTTGATTTCATTTGCCAGTAAAGCTGCCTGATGACAAACTGTTTTAGTTACAAAACGTTTCGTTTTAATTTGTGGTGTGTTTTGTGGAACCTGGATAAGCGGAGAATCCTCAACTGCCTCACAAATCTGAGTCATTTTTTGAATAACCTGTACCGGATAATTTCCTGTAGCCGTTTCTCCAGACAACATTACCGCATCTGCTCCGTCCATTACCGAGTTGGCAACGTCATTTACTTCTGCACGTGTTGGTGTTAAACTTGTAATCATGGTTTCCATCATTTGTGTTGCCACAATAACCGGAATTCTAGCTGTTTTAGCTCTTCTGATCAAATCTTTTTGTACCAATGGCACTTCGTGAGCAGGAAGTTCAACTCCTAAATCTCCACGCGCTACCATCAAACCATCACAATACGCTACAATCTTATCCATGTTCTCAAGAGCTTCCGGCATTTCGATTTTAGCAATAATTGGAATTTTAACATCTGAATGTTTTGCGATCAATTCTTGTAAATCCTGTAAGTCACGAGGCGTTTTTACAAACGAAAGTGCAATCCAATCTACTTTTTGCTCAATAGCAAAAATCGCATCAGCAATATCTTTTTCTGTTAAAGCTGGTAAAGAAATCTTAGTATTAGGAAGGTTAACTCCTTTTTTAGATTTTAATTCTCCACCCTGAATAACTTTAGCAACAACTTCTGTTTTCTTATCTGTCGAAATAATTTCGAAAATCAATTTACCGTCATCAAGCAAAATACGCTCTCCTGCATTTACATCATTCGGGAAGTTTTGATATTTCATGAATACTTTCTGAGCAGTACCTAAAATATCTTCGGCAGTTGTAAAAGTGATAATATCACCATCGTTTACAACAGTTCCTTCTTCCATTACACCTACTCTAAGTTTAGGTCCCTGTAAATCTCCTAAGATGGCAGTAGTATATCCAAACTCTTCATTTAAACCTCTAATAATATCGATTTTTTCTTTTACTCCTTCGTAATCAGCATGCGAAAAATTGATTCTGAACACATTAACCCCTGCATCAATCATATCCTTGATAATCTCTCTGGTACTACATGCAGGCCCTAGTGTAGCTACAATTTTAGTTTTTTTGTTTGTTAGCATTTTTTTTAAAAAATTAAATTGTTTTTTGATTTTATTTTGTTTGTATCCACCGCATAAATAGCCGCAATACTCTCAATTGTATTTAGCTTTTGCTGGATTTCCGAAAAATTCATAGCCTCATCGCTATTGTCTATTTTCAGAAAAAAATCGACTTTTTTGAATTCAGGAAGTAAACGAATTGTTGTTGAAACCTCACTTGTTTCATTTGAAAACAAATTCTGAAAATCATTTGTACTCACTGAAATGATTTCATTTTTATTCTGAATCAAATTCCATGAAAGGGCTTTCTCAGTGTCATAGTAATAGAATCTCGAAAAACTTGCTTCGCCTTCCTTCGTTTGAGCATGGATCTCATTTTTGCTCTTACTTAAGTTTATCGGAAGTTTTTGATTGATAAAATAAGCCAGTCGATAATCTTCTAATGAAGTATGAATGGCCAGTAAATAATAATCAATCTCGTCAAATTCGTCTAAATCCAATCTATGAATTGCCATATCATGAAAAATCAAGTTGTAAATATACTATTTCTAACGGAGCATAAACAGCTAAGTTCTGCTTGTTTTTGTTAATTTTTGAACGAAAACGTTATAGCTTTAAGAATCTTACGGCATTTTTGTCGTTATTTCTTATCTATTTTTTCCTGAAATGCAAAATAAGCACGTTGTGATGCTTTCTCTTCCGCCTTCTTTTTTGATGTCGCTCTTGCTCTTGCAATTACTTTATCATCTATACTCAGTTTCACACCAAAAAGGCGTTGTCCGTCGATACCATTATCTTCAAAAATATCATAATGAAAGATTCTTTTTTCTTTCTGACACCATTCGATAACCAGACTTTTATAACTGATAACTTTTCCTTCTAAACGAACAATATCTACATAAGGCGTAATAACTCTATTCTGAATGAATTTTTCACAAAAAGAATAACCACGATCCAAATAAATAGCCCCAATAAGTGATTCGAAAATATTACCATGAATGTTTTCCCCAAAATGTTGAATGGGCACTTTGCTTTCTACAAAACGCACCAAATTCAAATCTTTTCCTAACTCATTCAAATGCTCACGACTCACGATTTTTGAACGCATTTTAGTCAGATAGCCTTCGTCTCCGTTTGGCGCTTTATTGTACAAATGTGCAGCAATAACAGCACTCAACATGGCATCTCCCAGGAATTCTAACCGTTCATAGTTGATAGGATGCCCGGATTCGTCTAATTTATTTGAAGATCTATGAGTAAATGCTTTCTTATAAAAACCTATCGAAACAGGTTCAAAACCAAGTATTTTCTGAATAGTGTCAAAAAAAATCCCGTCTTCTTGAGAACGGGATTTTGAAAATATTTTTTTGATAATATTCATAAAAGAATTACTCAGCCAATTTTTTAAACAATACACAAGCATTGTGTCCACCAAAACCAAAAGTGTTACTCATCGCAACATTTACTTCTCTTTTTTGAGGTTTGTTTAAGGTAAGATTCAATGAAGGGTCGATATTTTCATCCACAACACTATGATTAATCGTTGGCGGAACAATACCGTGTTGCATCGCCAGAATAGAAGCAATTGCCTCGATAGCTCCTGCAGCACCAAGTAAGTGACCTGTCATAGATTTTGTAGAGTTGATGTTGATGTTTTTTGCATGAGCGCCAAAAACAGCACTGATTGCTTTTAATTCGGCAACATCTCCTAATGGAGTAGAAGTACCGTGAGTGTTGATATGATCCACATCTTCAGGATTCAGTCCAGCGTCTCTTAATGTATTTTTCATTACTGCAATAACGCCAATTCCTTCTGGATGTGGTGCTGTTAAGTGGTAAGCATCAGATGACATTCCGCCTCCGCCAACTTCGCAATAAATTTTTGCACCTCTGGCTTTAGCATGTTCGTAATCTTCCAGAACCAAAGCTCCTGCTCCTTCACCTAAGACAAAACCGTCGCGGGTAGCATCAAAAGGTCTTGAAGCTGTTTCCGGAGTTTCATTTCTAGTTGATAAAGCGTGCATGGAACTAAAACCTCCCATACCAGCAATAGTTACGGCAGCTTCTGATCCGCCTGAGATAATAACATCACACATTCCTAAACGAATGTAGTTGAAAGCATCAATTAAAGCATTTGCCGAAGAGGCACATGCTGAAACTGTAGTATAATTTGGCCCCATATAACCGTTACGCATCGAAATGTGTGCTGGCGCAATGTCGGCAATCATTTTAGGGATAAAGAAAGGATTAAATTTTGGAGTTCCATCGCCTTTGGCATAGTATAAAACTTCTTCCTGAAAAGTCTCTAATCCGCCAATTCCTGCACCCCAAATAACACCTACTCTTTGTTTATCAATATTATCATCTGTAAGTCCAGCATCTTTAATAGCTTCGTCACTTGCAGCAACAGCATATTGAGCAAATTTATCTAACCTACGAGACTCTTTACGATCCATATAGTCTTCAATATTGAAGTTCTTTACTTCACAGGCAAACTTTGTCTTATGCTTTTCTGTATCATAATATGTGATAGGAGCAGCTCCGCTAACACCATTCACGAGTGCATCCCAATACTCCTGGATATTATTCCCGATAGGAGTAAGAGCACCTAATCCTGTTACAACAACTCGCCTTAATGCCATAATATATGTTTTGTATCTTTAAACAAATAAAACCCACGCTTTCTTAACTGTATTGTTACATAAGAGCCATGGGCATTACAATATAAATATATCTTTTTGATTGATAACCAATCGAAATTTCAATTTTAAAAAATAATAACACCCGACTTTTAGAAATTCCAAACTTTTTAAACAACAAACTCCAGTTTTGGGATTTGGGTATTCAATTTTGGAATT
This sequence comes from Flavobacterium hydrocarbonoxydans, assembly GCF_009789235.1. Classification (GTDB taxonomy): domain Bacteria; phylum Bacteroidota; class Bacteroidia; order Flavobacteriales; family Flavobacteriaceae; genus Flavobacterium; species Flavobacterium hydrocarbonoxydans. The sequence continues at coordinate 75,047 of NZ_WSTB01000015.1, forward strand.
TCTAAAATTCGGGTGTGGTATTATTATTTTTTAGCTTCCTCGATATAAGAAATAGCTTGACCAACAGTAGCAATGTTCTCTGCTTGATCGTCTGGAATTTGAATATCAAATTCTTTCTCGAATTCCATAATAAGCTCAACAGTGTCTAATGAGTCAGCTCCTAAATCATTAGTGAAGCTTGCTTCTGTTACAACTTCGTTTTCGTCAACACCTAATTTGTCTACGATAATCGCTTTTACTCTTGATGCAATGTCTGACATAATCTTTAATTTTAGAATTTAATTTGTTGGCAAAAATAAAAAACTTTATTTTAAAACAACTATTTAGTTAATAAATGTGATACTAATTTATAAAATTAATTTCAAGAAAGCCCTTTTAATACTATTTATTTTCGATTTTTATTCCGTTTTTTGCATTCTCAAAATAAAGTTGATTATGAAAAAAATTGTTGTTTTTGCCTCAGGTTCAGGAAGTAATGCCGAAAATATCATTAAACATTTTAAAAAATCAAAAGTTGCAAATGTAGTTTCGGTCTTTACCAATAATGTAAATGCAAAAGTGATCGAAAGAGCAAAAAATCATCACATTTCGACCGAAATCTTCTCAAAAAACGAACTTTTAAGCCGAAACGTATTACAAAAAATACAGGAAATCGACCCAGATCTGATCGTTTTGGCCGGATTCTTATTAAAGTTTCCTGAAGACATAATTGCCCTATATCCAGATAAAATAATCAACATACATCCTGCGCTTTTGCCTAATTATGGAGGCAAAGGAATGTACGGAATGCACATACACAGGGCGATAGTCGAAAATAAAGAGAAAGAAACCGGAATCACCATTCATTTTGTAAACGAAAATTATGACGAAGGTGCCATCATTTTTCAGAAAAGCGTAGCCTTAAACGAGACTGATACTGCAGAAACTGTTGCTGAAAAGATTCACGAGTTAGAACAAAAATACTTTCCGGAGATCATTTCACGTTTATTAGAAAACTAATTTTATGAAAAAGGCAGCCTTAACCTTACTATTCGTTTTATTATCGAATACTATATATTGTCAGGAAAGATTAGAAATAAAAAGAATTGGTTTCTCGATTGGTATTCCAAAAAAATGGCTTTCGCAAAACAATACCGAAGTCCTGAACAACTTAAACAACTACGATTTTACAGACAAACAGATTAACAATTTGCTTATTTCTGATGGTTCTTCTGTTAGTTTAGCGACATACGTTAAATATGACCCTAAAACTTATCCGGGAATCATTCCAACAATTAAAATCCGTACAAGGGAGAACAAAACGACCAGTTTAGAAGATTTTTTAAAACAGGTACAAAACTCCAATATCGAAGCCCAAAAATCTTTAGACGATTTTCGATTTATCGAAAACCCTCGAATAGTAGAACTTTCTAAACAAAAAGTGGTTAAATTCTCGGTTCAGTTTGTTTTAAAAAACAACAATAAACCTCATATTATTAACAGTACAAGTTATTATATTCCTAAAGACGGCTATTATATTTCTATCAATTTTATTGAAGAATATGGAAAAGAAAATAATAGCGAGCTTTTTGAAGCATTAATAGAAGGCATATCGCTTACAAATAATTAAATGTCACACGAAGTACACATATATACAGATGGCGCTGCCAAAGGAAATCCCGGAAATGGCGGATATGGCGTTGTGATGGAACTGGTAGGAACGCCACATAAAAAAGAATTCTACGAAGGTTTTCGCCTCACGACCAATAACCGAATGGAATTGCTGGCCGTAATTGTGGGTCTGGAAAAACTAAAAAACCCAAACATGAAGGTTTTAGTTATTTCGGATTCTAAATATGTTGTCGATTCTGTTCTAAAAAAATGGGTTTTTGGCTGGGAGAAAAAAGGTTATACCGGTAAAAAAAATCCTGATTTATGGAAACGCTTTCTGATTGTTTATCGCAAACATCAGGTCGATTTTAAATGGATAAAAGGACACAACAACCATCCGCAAAACGAACGCTGCGACGAATTGGCCGTAATGGCGTCGATGCAGCCTAAACTTTCGGTTGATGTTTATTACGAAACCATTGGTTCTAAATCATAAAAAAATAACGCGCCAAAAACAATTGTTTCCCACGCGTTATAACCGTTCTTAAAGGTACTAACTTAAACGATTTTTACTCTTTATCTAAATCTTTTGCAGTTTTAAATCCAACCAAAAGTCCGATACCTGCCATTATAAAAATAATCGAAGGATAAACTGCACCATCATTTAGAGAAGTGTAGGTTGTGATAAGCAACGCAAGAAAAATTCCAGCACCGCTTCCGATTAATAAGAAGGCCAGATTTACAACAAAAATTTTCCAGGCTGAGCCTCCGTTTATTTTTCCTTTTAAAAATATACTGGCATCAACACCTTTTTCTATAAGAGCCAAACGCTCTCTGTTTCTTGTTGAATAAATTAGATAAACAATCCCGAAGATCATTAAGAAAAGACTAATTGGAATTAAAATTTGTGGTCCCATAATTTTTATGTTTTATAATTGATTGATACTCCATAGGACGAGGGGTTTTTATTTTAGGTTACACCTTTTTAAAAATAAATTCCAAAATTTTTAAATTCCAAATTCCAAAAATCACTGATTATCAGTTAATTTTGAGTTTTATTTTTATTATTTAAAATTCAAATCCTCTCAATTCTTTAAAATATTTAACAATAAATGAAGCGAATTTCGGTCGATGCTGAGATTCCTACGGAATGACAAACTGTGTGTTGAAAATTTGTACACAAAGAAATCCTCAAACTTGTCATTCCGTAGGAATCCCAGTAAAGTTATTCGACAAACAAATTATAAGTCAATACTTGAGATTCTTACGTAATGAATAATGCACACAATACTCTGAATGATGATTTTTTAAATATTTAATTTTTTAAAAATTCAAGAATTGGAATTTGGAATTTATTTTTTGGAATTTATTTTTTGGAATTTTTATAAATTCTTGTAACCTAAACTGTATAACTTTCGTCCTATACAATATGAGTACTTTGAGCGATCAACATTATATCGATAAAATTTTACAGGGTGAAACCAATGTTTTTGCCGTGTTGGTAGATCGTTATAAGGATATGATTTTTACATTGGCACTCAAAATGGTCAAAAATCGTGAGGAAGCCGAGGAAGTTGCGCAAGATACTTTTATCAAAATTTATAATTCTTTGAATAAGTTTAAAGGAGATTCGAAATTTTCAACCTGGATTTATAAAATTGCTTACAACACCTGTTTGGATAGATTGAAGAAAAGCAAAAAGGAAGAAAATAATATTTCGATAGATGAATTTTCGGCACATCTGATCAAAACGATGGATAACGCCTTGAGTGCTTTGGAAGAAAAAGAACGAAAGCAAACGATTCAGAATTGTTTGAATGTATTGCCAAATGATGAAAATTTCTTGCTAACTTTATTTTATTTTGAAGATCAGAGTTTAGACGAAATTGGCAAGATTATGAATATTACGGCCAATAATGCCAAAGTAAAATTATTTAGAAGCCGACAAAAATTAGCCGTAATTTTGAAAAAGCAATTAGAACCAGAAACGATAGATTATTATGAAAGAGAGCGATAAAAATATAGAAAATCTTATTGAAAAAATGATGAGCGAAGACACTTTGCAATCGCCATCTATGGACTTTACTTCGAATATAATGTCTCAGATTTTGGTTGCAGAGAAAGTTCAGCCTAAAGTTTACCAGCCTTTAATCTCAAAATCGGTTTGGTTTTTTGTAATTGTACTTATGATTGCTTTGGGAGTTTACGCGAATTTCTTTTCAGGGACTGGATACAATTTAGAAATTGGCAAATCGTATTCGGATAAAATTTCTAGTGTTTTTTCTGGTATTCATTTTTCTAAAAAAACGGTGTACGCCATTTTGATTGTTCCTGTTATGGTTTTGATTCAGATTACTTTATTGAAGAATTATTTTGATAGGAAGTATGAGTTGTAGATTAATAAAAAGAAAATTATAGTACTGATTTTGAATTCATTTATTGTAATTTTGCATAGGTTTCTAATTTTAAAAAAAATGATACAAAAAACAATCACTCCCAAAGATAAAATTGTCAATCTTACTTTTGAGATTCCTAAAAATTATGTTGGAAAAGCATTGAAAGTATCAATTGATTTTGAAGATGAAAGCATCCAAAATGAAATAAAATTATCTAAAGAAGATTTCCTAAAATGGGTGAAAAATGCAGAAAAATCCCCAACAATGTCTTTAGAAACGTTTAATGAAAAATGGGAAGAGAAAAAGCTGAAAATTCAGAACAATATAAGATAATTGTCTCTGAAAATTATTGTTTAAACTTAGAAGAAATTGTAGATTATATAGCATTTGAAAAACATCAACCTTTAAATGCCATTAAAATTGGTAACGGAATAAACAGAACAATGAATAAAATTATTCATAATCCTTTGATTTATTCTGAATGCGAAAATATTCCAACCAAAACTAAAATTTACAGAGAAGCAAATTATAAAACTTGGCTAATTATATTCAAGATTAAAGGATACCAAATTACAATTTTAGGTGTTTTAAGTGGAAAAAGAAAGACCTCATCTTTTAAAAAACTTCGATAATTTATTAAATATTTTCAAAACCATTATTGCTTTTTAAATCTTAAAAACTTATTTTAATCTTTCAAAACATTTAAATATAATTCTCTCATTAACAATACTTTTACCCCCGAAAACGATATTGTTTTTTTAAGAAAATTTTGAGAACCCAAACCGTTGCAATATTGTAACTTATGGACTATCTTTGCACCCTAATTCGAAATTCATAAAATGAATAAATTATTGATTGTTGGAACGGTTGCTTTCGACGCGATTGAAACTCCTTTCGGAAAAACAGATAAAATATTAGGTGGTGCTGCAACGTACATTGGTTTATCAGCGTCATTTTTTAACTTACAATCGGCCATTGTTTCTGTAGTTGGTGACGATTTTCCTCAAGAACATTTAGATCTTTTAACTTCAAAAAATATTGATATTTCTGGTATCGAAATTGTAAAAGGCGGTAAAACCTTTTTTTGGAGCGGTCTATACCACAACGATTTGAATTCCAGAGATACTTTGGTTACAGAACTTAATGTTTTGGCTGACTTTCAACCAAAAGTTCCTCAAAACTTCAAAGATTCAGATGTGGTAATGTTAGGAAACTTACACCCATTAGTGCAAAGCAGTGTTTTGGATCAAATGGAGAAAAAACCAAAATTAGTAGTTTTAGACACTATGAATTTCTGGATGGATTGTGCTTTACCTGAATTATTAGAAGTAATCAAACGTGTTGACGTGATTACTATTAATGACGAAGAAGCAAGACAACTTTCAGGAGAATATTCGTTAGTAAAAGCAGCAGCTAAAATCCAGGACATGGGACCAAACTATGTGGTGATCAAAAAAGGAGAACACGGAGCGCTTTTATTCCATAACAGAGAAGTGTTTTTTGCACCAGCTTTACCATTAGAAGAAGTTTATGACCCAACTGGAGCTGGAGATACTTTTGCAGGTGGTTTTTCCGGATACATTGCGCAAAGCGAAAACATCTCGTTCGGGAACATGAAAAACGCTATTATTTACGGATCAAATTTAGCTTCATTTTGTGTGGAGAAATTTGGAACAGAAAGGATGGAAACATTAAGCAAAGCAGAAGTAGCGATTCGATTACAGCAATTTAAGTCGTTAACTCAGTTTGACATAGAAATATAATGCCTTAAAGCCTCGGGAAACTCGGGGCTTTTTTATTACGTTATTACGCACAACTTACAACAACACAAACACAAAATTACAATGAGCGACGCTTTAAAACACGAATGTGGTATAGCCTTAGTTAGACTTCTTAAACCGCTTGAATATTACAAAGAAAAATACGGAACTGCTTTTTACGGGATACAAAAAATGTACCTTATGATGGAAAAGCAGCACAACCGTGGGCAAGACGGAGCAGGTTTTGCCAGCATCAAACTAGATGTTGAGCCAGGAGAACGTTACATTAGCCGAGTTCGTTCGAATCATGCACAACCGATACAGGATGTTTTTAAACAAATCAATGAGCGCATCAACGAAGAGCTGACTTCAAATCCTGAATATGCTGATGATGTTGCCGCTCAAAAAGCAAATATTCCTTATATAGGAGAATTATTTTTAGGTCACGTTCGTTACGGAACTTTCGGAAAAAATAGCATCGAAAGTGTTCACCCATTTTTACGTCAGAGTAACTGGATGCACCGTAATTTGATTTTAGCCGGAAACTTTAATATGACCAATGTTAAAGAGCTTTTCGAAAACTTAGTTGAACTAGGACAGCATCCGAAAGAAATGGCCGACACTGTAACGGTTATGGAGAAAATTGGACACTTTTTGGATAAAGAAGTAATGCAATTGTATCAGGACTGTAAAGCAGAAGGTTACTCAAAAAGAGAAGCTTCGCCAGTAATTGCTGAACGATTGGATCTTGCCAAAATATTAACCCGTTCTGCTAAAAATTTAGATGGAGGTTACGCAATGGCTGGATTATTAGGTCATGGTGATGCTTTCGTATTTAGAGATCCGGCCGGTATTCGTCCAGCTTATTTTTATCAGGATGATGAAGTTGTGGTAGTCGCTTCAGAAAGACCTGTTATTCAAACGGTATTTAATGTTCCTTTTGAAAAAGTTCAGGAAATCGAGCCAGGAAATGCTTTAATTATCAAGAAAAACGGAAAAGTTTCTATGAATCAAATTCTGGAACCAACCGTAAAAAAAGCCTGTTCTTTCGAAAGAATTTATTTCTCAAGAGGAAGTGATGCTGAAATTTATCAAGAACGTAAAAACTTAGGAAAATTAATTTTGCCAGCTGTTTTAGAATCAATTGATAGTGATACTGACAATACGGTTTTCTCTTATATCCCGAACACTGCCGAAACTTCATTTTATGGTTTAGTCGAAGCGGCTCAGGACTTTTTAAATCAAAGAAAAAACAATTATATTTTAGCCAATAGAAATACATTGACGGCTGAAACTTTACAAGAATTACTGGAAGTAAAAATTCGTACCGAGAAAGTTGCGATTAAAGATGCAAAACTAAGAACCTTTATTACTGAGGATAGTAGTCGTGATGATTTGGTAGCACACGTTTATGATGTAACCTACGGCGTTATCAAACCAACAGACAACCTTGTAATTATTGATGATAGTATCGTTCGCGGTACGACTCTTAAAATGAGTATCATCAAGATGATGGATCGTTTGAAACCAAAACGTATTGTAATTGTTTCATCGGCACCACAAATTCGTTACCCGGATTGTTACGGAATTGATATGGCAAAACTGGAAGGTTTGGTTGCTTTTAGAGCAGCATTAGCTTTGCTAAAAGAAAGAAACTTATACCATATCGTAGATGAAGTTTATGCCAAATGTAAAGCTCAGGAAAACTACGTTGACGCAGATGTTGTAAATTACGTTACGGCAATCTACGATCAGTTTACACCAGAAGAAGTTTCAGATAAAATTGCCGAAATGTTGAGTTCACCAGAAATCAACGCCGAGGTGAAAATTATTTTCCAAAAAGTAGAAGATTTACACATTGCTTGTCCTAAAAATTTAGGAGACTGGTACTTTACCGGAGATTATCCTACACCTGGAGGAAATAGAGTTGTAAATCGTGCATTTATGAATTTCTATGAAGGAAAAGACGCAAGAGCATATTAGAAAAATATTAATAAAAGGTTAATTTGTGCATTTCATCGGTTTTTTATGCCGTTCATCCTATATGTTTGGCGAATCCGTTGTGCTGTAATACTTTTGAACTACCATAACATTAGTAGGTTAAGTTTATGGTAGATTTGGGGCAAAAAGGGTGGAAGCAATTCCACCTTTTTTATTTTTATAAAGTTCCAAAAACCATCAAAGTAAGAAATTACGTCTTTTGTCGGTTTTATTGGTAATTCATCTAAAATATTTGGTTTAACAAAATAGCTACTATACTTTTACTGAACCATAACATTAGTAGGTTAAGTTTATGGTAGATTTGGGGCAAAAAAGGCGAAGAGATTCGCCTTTTTTATTGCAATAAAGACAAATCAAATCTTAAAATTAGCTGTTTATTACTTTCATACTATTTTCTCCCTTCGGTTAACAGTTAAACATTAATTTTCTAATATTCCCTTTTTTAAATAACTTCTTTTTTAATAGTAACATTTGAAGAACATAATTATAATTGTTTTGATGTTAGAATTTGGGATTTCAGGTTTTTCCGGGATTTAAATTTCCTGTTTTATTAAGATTTAAATCATCAATCTTATTTGTTTTTAACACTAAACTACCTATTAACGATTATATTTACCTTTCGTCTAAAAAATTTTGCAAATCAAAACCACAAAAGTACTTTTACTAAACCATAACATTAGTAGGTTAAGTTTATGGTAGATTTGGGGCAAAAAAGGCGAAGAGATTCGCCTTTTTTATTGGAATAAAGTTAACTGATTTCTTTATTCATTTCCTTTCCCTCCTTGGTTACATAAATCTTCATTTTTAGTGTTTTTTTTCATTATTACCTTTTTAAGTTTGATCATTTTTTAGTGATTAATTTTCCTGATTCATTATTAAATCAAACGTCTATAATCTTTTTACTTTGATTTTAATTTGGCTCTTTACTCCTTAAAACAGACCAATTGAATCTTATAAACATTTCTACTAGCAACAACTATTGCCAATAAAGGCTTTTCATCGTTTTTTTTTGTATTTAATCTAAAAAGTAGTCTTTTTCGTGTAATTTTTATTGTTTGAAAGAATTTATTTATATTTTTGAAGTGTAAATGAATTATTAAATAACTAAAATTTATCATTATGTCGTTCTCAACAACATTAACAGTAGGTGGAAAAGATTACAAAGTATTAAGCGTAAGCTACGATTTAGCGCAAGAAACAGATGCTTCAGGGCGTCCTTCGACAGTTACTCGTGGCGGAAGAATCATGGTAGAGGTAGAATCTACCGGAGGAACTGAATTATTCGAATGGATGACGAACAATTTCGAGAGAAAGGATGGTTCGGTGAAGTTTATTAAACGTGATTCAAACGCAACTTTGAAAGAATTGAAATTTACTGAAGCTTACATGGTGAAGTACAAAGAAAACTTTGACCACACAGGCGAAAATCCGTTAACTGAAACCTTCATGATTTCAGCACGTAAAATCGCTATGGGTGGTGGAGAGTTTGATAATGCCTGGGTATAACCCAAAAAGACTTCATCAACTTTTTAAAGCTTGAACCTTTTAGGGGAGTCTATTGTATAGGCTCCCCTTATTTATTCCTGAAATATTTTTCAAAACAACATTAACGATTTTACTAAACCAAATTCAATATGAGCTTTTTATCAAGATTACAAGTAGATGGTGAGGAATTTAACGTGTTAGAATTTCACATCAATTTTACACAAGAAAGAGACACAACTGGCAAGCCTAACGGTATATCAAAAGGAGGAAACATCAATATCACTATTGAAGCTTCGAAAAATACGCATTTCTTATCCTGGATGATTAACAGCGACTTAACCAAAGACGGAAAAATTATTTTTTACAGAAGAGATGCCATGAGCAAGATGAAAGAACTGACTTTTACAAAAGCATATTGCATCAACTATCATGAGCAGTTTACAAGTACAACCGAAGTTCCTATGAAAATTACTATGGAATTAATTTCCCAAAACATTGTTTTTGGCGATGCAACCTTTGATAATAACTGGATTTCATTAGAATAATCGACTTAAAACATACAAGCCATGGGAAAATTTGCGGACCAAGTTCACATTTCCGTCACAGGATTTCAAAAACAAGTAATCCATTCTAAATTGCGATTAGAACAAAAAATGAATGAACACCATCATTTTTCGTTTATGTGGCATTATACCGGTTCGATAGTCATCAAACCAGAAGAACAGTTTAAGCAAATTCAGATGTTTAATGGTGGTGAAGTTATTTTTACTTTTAAAACTGAAGGCGGAACCAAATTGATGTCCAAAGGCATCATCACCAAAACCATGACACAATATCGAAATGGAAGCCCTGTTGGACTTCATGTAACAGGTGTTAGTCATACCGCAGTGCTAAATGATTTAAGAAAAACCCGAATCTTTAAGAATCAGACCCTGGAAGAAATTGCTTTGGATATTTTTTCAAAAGAGGGTCCAGGAGAATTTTACCAGCAGGAAGCCATAAAACCCACCTATACCAAACGTTTTGATGCCATTGCGCAAAACAACGAAACCAATTTTGAATTCCTCAAAAGAATGGCAATCCGCTACGGACAATGGTTTTATTTTGATGGGATGCGCATGCAGTTTGGGCAACTCAAACAAAGTAAAATAAAACTCATAAACGGTTCTTCGCTGCATAATTTTGGTATCGAAACCGTTCTGGAATCACACAAAACTTCGTTGTCGGGGTATGACTTTAATACCGCCAATACACTAAAAAGTCATGTACCCAAAACCCCAACAGGTAGTCAGGATTCGCTGTCCAGGGTCATCACTCGTGATCAGGCTCAGATAGTTTATTCGCATGATTATCTGCGAATTTACGGAAGTTATACCTCCCAAGCCCATAATAGCGCAGAAATAGAAGAAATGGTCAAAATGCAGGCCGCTGCTAAAGATGCCGGCAGTGTTTTTTATACCGGAATGTCGCATTTGCCATTAGGTTTGGGGCAGGTTTTTAACATCAAAGAGCAAGAAGTTCCAAGAGATTTAGTCGTAATCGAAGTGACCCATTTGTCAACCGGAAGAGGCAATTATTGTTGCGAATTTGTTGCGATTCCTTCCGATGTTTACGCTCCTCCATATACCGATGTCGAGATTTTTTCCAGAGCCGAGATGCAACCTGCAAAAGTTACAGACAATAAAGACGAAGCTGGTTTAGGACGTGTAAAAGTGCGTTTTAACTGGTCTGGCGATGATAAAAACGAAAGCGACTGGATACGATTGATTCAGCCACACGGAGGTGCTGGCAAAGGATTTTATTATATCCCAGAAATTGGAGAAGAAGTTATGGTAGGTTTTGATGGAGGCGATATCGACCGGCCAATAGTCATGGGCGCCCATTATAACGGAATAGAAAGTTCTGGATATTACACTCCGAATAATGATAATAAAGTGATACAAACTAAAAGTGGTTGTAAAGTTATCATTAATGATGCCGAAGGTTCTCTTTTGACAGAAGATGCCGCCGGAAGCAAAGTTTTTCAGGACGGAAAAGGAAATATTGATATAGATGCGCCTAAAAACATATCGTTTACTGCTGGGGATGATATTCTTATTAATGCAGGAAAAAACATAAGAACTACAGTAGGTTTAGACAAAATCGATACTATAGGAAGAGACCATTCTGAAGATATAAAAGGAACCAAAAATATAAGCGTAGGCATTGATTTTTTTGTTCGGGTTATGGGTAGTCTCAAAGAATTTGTAAAGGGCAAAATTGAATCGCATACAGAAAAAGAACGAAAAGAATTTGGCGCAAAAGGAGTTGACACCAGTAGCCACGGTACGATAAGTAAACATGCTCAAAAAGATTTGAGAAACAATAGCGGAGAAAGAACAACCTATAATTAAGGAGAACAGACTATGAGACTAAGATATTCTGAAGAAGAAATTATAAAAACAACCAAAGGAGATCATAATATTTATTCTGGAGTTGATATTTCTGAAAATGCTGCTGATTTTATACGTAACTCTTGTGATGGACACGTTTATCATGGAGATCCTGATGAGGCTCCGGAGTTAAGAATGGGTAATTATTTTGTAAAAGGAGAATGGAGAAATCATAAAGGCGAACCCATAACCAGAGCCGTTTACGGGCAAAAATTGCAATTCTATATAGAATTTGATTTAGAGTACGCCAAAGAAGGGCACGAATTTGAATTTGCACTTTATGATGATGATCGAAATGATTATTACGAAGACACTGTAAAAAATGTAGACGATTTTATGAAGTTGGTACATCCAAAAACAAATGAATCTTATAAAATTGAAAAAGTAGGTAAGGATGGTAAAAATATTCTTAAATTTTCAGTACCCGATCTTTTTGGAAAATTAGAAAGTATCGATAATGATAAAATATACGAACTATACTTTAGATGTACTTATAAAGGAGAAACAGGCACAGAAAATGTAGATTTACCAGCTCGCCCAGTAAATTATCTTAGGCTAGGCGCTTTAGTAATAGACCGTTTCAAAATGCCTGGTTTAAACCCACAAGGAACTGATATTGCAGATGATATGACTTTTGGAACAGGATATAAGTATAATGGCCCTCAAATTTATCCGCAAGAAGTTTTACAAAAATTTAAAAACCAATATCAAACTTTTGGTTTTCATTATTTTACACATAGATTGTTCTCAAACGAGGATAATTCTAGTTTGCTAGAATCCTTAAACCCTATAGAGATAAAGCAAACTTCTGAGCGAGACGAGCTTTATAAAATTGAGATAGACAATACTCGTGTAGCCACACATAAAGTAGATATTGCAACCGAAATTAATAACCGGAAAAAATGGCAAAATAAAAACCGAAAAGCCAAGTATAGTAAAGATGAAATTTATAATACAAAGCTTAAATGGTTTGTAAAAGTGCCTTATACAGATATCGAAATAATTTCTGGAGAAGAAACCACAGGTAGAGACGTTGAAGAATTTAGCGAACATGATTTTTTGGGATTAATAAAAAGAGATGATGATTATTTGTTTCGCATTTTTAAGGATAGAGCCGAATCATTTTTTGCCAGAGGAGAAATGCAGGATAACCTACACCAACTCATAGACAAGTTTAAGCGTAACGAAGGCGGTGTTTTTGAGAGCCAAATCATGACCAACCAAGCCTTGAGCCGCAAAGAAACTGATGATTATTGCCAAAAGGTGGAAGATTATATTGCCGAACAACTCAAAATAAATTTTTCTAATTTAGAAAAAATTGAAGATGTTGAGTCTTATTTTGAGAAAATCGAAAAAGAAAAAAGAATCGTTTCTAATGTTAAAGGAAAAAGAAAAAAAGAATTTACAAAACCGACTTATTCGTATGGAGCTTTGTATGAAGCACCTGTAAAAGGAACTGATGGTTTAACAATTGCGCTAAACGATATTTGGGCAACCGAAGTTTTATTGCAAGAGCTAATTTTTGACGGGGATAATTATACCGCAAAATACGAAGTCATTTTGTGGGATCATTTTGGGCTTGATTTACCTGATTTACAAAAGATTTTTAATATTATCCCTCTAGTAAAAGATGTTTTTGTTTGTTGGTTTATACTACAACATCTCCGTGGTTTCAAGCCATTTTTAACTAAATTAAAGTTCGAAAAAAAGTTTTCTGGAAATCTGCAAGAAGGAGTAGCAGAACGAGAAAAAATGAGAGAAGGCGAGAGAGAGCAAAAAGCAAAAGAGTTAAATCAAAAGATGAGAGATGATATGTTGAGAGAACCTAAATTTTAAAAAAAATGAAAAATATAATTATTATTCTATTAATATATTTTTTTTATTCTTCTTGTGAAGAAGATAAGCCAGAATTTATTAAGTCAAAAGCAATTGGGGGTTTGTTTTTACTAAAGAATCCTCCAAAAGAAGATTCTTTAGTAAAAAATCTTGTAAAAAAATTTTTACTAAATAATTCTAAAAAGAATCTAAAAAGAATGCCGGATATTGATTTTTATAGATATACTTCAGATACTAAATATTTTTTAAATCATAAGGAAGATGATCCAAGCGGTTTGAGTTTAGGAGAAGAACAATTAAGTTTTTATGAAGAAGAAAAAATTGCTGTTTTTAGTATTAGTAAATGTGAAAATGACAATGCAAATTTAATTGGAGAATTACGATTCTATAATGAATATGGCAATTTTTACCGACCAGATACAATAATTTTTAAATGCTATTAACTTTTGAAAGTGATAACTATACCGCAAAATACGAAATCATTTATGGGATCATTTTGGGCTAGATTTACCAGATATGCAAAAAAAGTTTAATACAATACCTAGTATCAATGAGGTTGTTGCCTTCTGGTATGTCCTACAACACTTACGTGGTTACAAACCATTTTTAACCAAATTGAGATTCGAAAAAAAGTTTTCTGGAAATCTGCAAAGAGGAAAGGCTGAAATAGAGCAAGAAAAAGCACAAAAAAAGGCACAAGAAGATTTAGAATGGGAGAGACAGTACAAAATAACAAATCGAGGTTTTAGAATTTAAATTATGAAAATATATATATTAATATCTGTTATTGTTTTATCAATAATTTCATGTAATAGGAAGACAGAATTTGTACAGTCTAAAGCAGTAGGTGATTTATTTTTACTAAAGAATCCTCCAAAAGAAGATTCTTTAGTAAAAAGTCTTATAAAATATTTTTTACTAAAGAATCTTCTTAGTAAGACAAAAAAACAGCTTCCACAAATTGATTTTTATAGATACACATCTGATACAAAATATTTTTTAAATCATAAGGAAGATGGTTCAAGTGGTTTAAGCTTAGGAGAGGAGCAATTAAGTTTTTATATAAATGATAAAATTGCTTGTTTTATTGTTTCAAAATGTAAAGATGATACAACAAAATTGGTTGGTAGGTTCCATTTTTATGGAAATAAAGGTAATAAGTCTGAATTGGACACTATAATTTATAAATGCAATTAGAATTTTGTATGAAATTATACAGCAAAACACGAAGTCATTTTCTAAGATCATTTTGATTTACAAAAGGTTTTTAATATTATTCCTTTAGTAAAAGAGGTTTTTATTTGTTGGTTTATACTGCAACATCTACGAGGTTATAAACCCTTTTTGACCAAATTGAGTTTCGAAAAAAAATTCTCAGGAAATCTGCAAAGAGGAAAGGCTGAAATTGAGAAAGAAAAAGCACAAAAAAAGGCACAAGAAGATTTAGAATGGGAAAGACAATACAAAATTACAAATCGAGGTTTTAGAATTTAAATGATGAAAAAATATATATTAGTATGTGTTATTATTTTATACTTGAATTATGTTTCTCTTTTTATGTGGTAAATAGACTATACAGGGAGGAAATCGAGTGAAGAAATTATTAAAATTTTCAATATTGTTATTCCTAATTAGCTCACTATTATCAACGATTATCTATTCTATAAGTCCATTAAAAATAGGTAACAATGCTGATATTATTGAATTTATAGGTATAGTAAATTTTTTTAGCATATTATTTTTAGTTACTATTATTGGCTACATATTTTTGCACTATATATTTACTTTTAATGATAAAACCATTTCTATAGTTACAAACTTTTTAATTGTTTTTTTGATATTATTTAATCATACCTCCGAATGGAAAA
>NZ_WSTB01000016.1 GCF_009789235.1 Flavobacterium hydrocarbonoxydans
GGAATTGATTATTTAAGTTAAACTAATCATTTATTCAAGAAAAGAGAAATCAAAAAGCATAAAATATACAGAGATATTTTATGCTTTTTTCGTTTCATTAAAATAGATTTAATGATTTTTTTTAAATGAAATATAAGGTTTAATTTTACTTAAATAAACTAATTTAAAACAAAAAAAAATGATTAAAATCTTAAAAACCATTGAATTTTTATCAAAAAACACTTCTTATCCTTACCAAGGAAACTATAAAAAATATAAAATAGAAGATATTCCAAAATCAAAAATGGAAATTTTGGAAAAACTTGAAGATTTTAAATTAAACACATTTTATCATGTAAGTACCGTAAAAAAAGAATATTTTGATAATGATTGTATAAAAATAAATAGCAATTATATTTTCATTCACGAAGAAATAGAAAATATATTAATTAATTATTTAATAGTCTACCATTTAGATTATTATAAAGAGTATTTTTATAATCCTAATTTAATGAAGTACTCTAATAATCTATCATTAGATTCTGTAAAAAAACAATCAATATCAACTTATTATTTTCCAGAAAAATTATTTTTTTAGAAATTGAAATTTTAAAACTGCTATTAAATATCTACTTCTGATACAACAACGACTGATTCACTTCAAAAGCAATACTTTCGTCATCGTTTACAAAATATTTCAATAAAACTTCACCCCAAATTTCGCCATTGCTGTAATCCGCAATAATCCAGCGGTGATTTAAAACTTTTACCTTATTGATGATAAATTTCTTGCCATCAATCATATCCTGACCTGTATAAGGATTTCCGGTCGGGCTTGAGTTTAAATCCATTAACTTTTCGGTTACAACCGGAATCAATTTTTCGTAAGCTATAAACTTTCCACCCGTAGCACTATTATCAAAATAATTTTGCGCATTTTCATTGTGTGCCAAAGAAAAATAATCCGCTTCAGTTAATTGTGTTGTAACCAAACTGATACTATCTCTTAGTTTTTTAGTTGTTTTTTCGTAACGTTCTTCTCCAAATTTTACCTCTCTACTATAAAACATATACGTAAAAACATTCATTAAAATAGCTAATAAAAAAAGGTAAAGCAGTAAGGATTTTTTCATTTTGTGGTATAATTTAAATTGTAATTTCTAAGTTGTCGTAGGCCAGGAATACATTTTCAGGCAATTGTTTCTGTACTTCTTCATGAAAGCCTAAAACATGGCTAATATGCGTTAGATATGCCTTTTCAGGTTTGACCAAATTTATAAAATCAAGTGCTTCCTGCAAATTAAAATGCGTGTCATGCGGTTCTACACGCAACGCATTCACAACCAAAACTTTTAAGTTTTTAAGTTTCTCCGTTTCAGCTGCTGCGATGGTTTTTACATCCGTCAAATAAGCAAAATCGTCTATGCGATACCCAAAAACCTGTAAGTCTCCGTGCATGACATTTACCGGAATTGCCATTTTATCACCTATTGCAAAAGGTTTATTATTGATAACCTCAATAGTTTTTACGCTTGGTGCGCCCGGATATTTATTGACGGTTTCGAAAACATAATCAAAACGGCGTTTCAGATTGTCGATTACCCGTTGATGCGCATAAACCGGAATCTCTCCCTGACGAAAATTAAACGGACGAATGTCATCCAAACCTGCTGTGTGATCGGCATGTTCGTGTGTAAACAAAATCGCATCGAGATGCCTGCAGCCACAGGAAAGCATTTGCTGCCTGAAATCGGGTCCGCAATCGATCACGTAAGAGTGCTCGTTCCATGTAATCCAGATCGCCACACGAAGCCTTTTATCCTTAGCATCAGTGCTTTTACAAACAGGATGATCGACCCCAATAATCGGGATGCCTTGAGAAGTACCAGTACCTAAAAAATAGACTTTCAATTGAACTTGATTTTTTTACAAAAATAGGATTATTTCTCTTTCATTAGAAGCCTAATTTGCTAACTTTGTAACAAATCTATTTAAAATAAAATGGGTACAGAAATAAAACTCAAAGGTGACAAGGTCATCGAACAGATTCCTTCTATAAAAGACAAAGCGTTACGCATTAATTTAAACGAAAATATCTACGGAACTTTTGCCGAAATTGGCGCTGGACAAGAAACAGTGAGGCACTTTTTCAGATCCGGAGGTTCATCGGGAACAATTGCAAAAGCGATGTCTGCCTACGACAAAGATTTTAGTGATGCCGTTTACGGAATCGAAGGCGACGGCCGCTACGTGACCGAAAACCGACTCAAAAAAATGTTGACCTTTGAAGGAGAACTAATTGAGGAACGTTTAAGCCGCGAAAAACACCCAAACAAGCTTTTCTTTAGTTATGCCAACACGGTTGCTACTATCGATTTTGCCAAACAATTTAAAGGCCACGGCTGGGTTGGAATTCGATACCAAATAGAACCTGACGAAGCCTACAACGAAATTATTCTACACATTCGTTTCAAAGAAACTGATGCCCGTTTACAACAAGAAACACTAGGAATTCTGGGAGTTAACCTGATTTACGGCGCTTTCTACAAATACAATGATCCTAAACGTTTACTGCGTTATTTATACGATCACTTAGACAAAGACCAACTCGAAATTGATACTATTAACTTCTCTGGACCACGTTTTGCGGATGTTGATAATCGTTTGATGAGTTTGCAACTGGTCAAAAACGGAATGACAGATGCCGTAATGTTTAACCCTGAAGGGAAAAATATTCTGCCAGCTGCCATTTTATACAAAAAAAACCTTCTTGCCCTTAGAGGAAGTTTCCGTCCGGTTACGAAAGTAAATATGGACATGTACGAGAAATCGCTTAAAATGTTTCTCGAAGAAAATAAGGTCGAAAAAGAAAACACATTAGTGGTTTTCGAAATCACACTTTCGAACTTACGTTCAGATGGTGAAATTGATGAACGCGACTTTATGGACAGAGCCGAATTGCTTTGTTCTCTTGGTCAAACCGTAATGATTTCGAACTTCCAGGAATATTATAAAGTAGTCGAATATTTTGCTAACTACACCAAAGCCCGAATGGGATTAGCAATGGGTGTCAACAACTTAGTCGATATTTTTGACGAGAAATACTACCGTCATTTAAGCGGTGGAATTCTGGAAGCTTTTGGTAAATTATTCTACCGAGATATGAAAGTTTTCTTGTACCCAATGCTTGATGAGAATGGTGTCCTGATGAATTCGACCAACTTAAAAGTGCATCCTAGAATGAAAGAATTGTACAAATTCTTTAAATTCAACGGAAAAGTAGTGGACATCGCTGATTTTGACCCAAACAATTTAGAGGTTTTCTCTCGCGAAGTCCTAAAAATGATTGGTCAGGGCAAACCAGGCTGGGAACGCATGTTACCTACAGGTATCGCCGAAATTATAAAAGAACACCACCTTTTTGGTTATCATCCGCAAAAGGAATTAGAACAAAACTAATTTCGGTTTTCAGTATAAAAAAAAGTCCAAAAGAGAAATTATCTTTTTTGGACTTTTTTTAGGAGCTATTTCCAGCTATCCGTTGCAATCTTTTGTGCCGAACCCCGGCACAAAAGGATTTCCACTTCTATCTGGGCTAGGGCATTAGGTTTTCATAAGAAAGTTTTTTTATAAAACCATAGTTTGTCATCCTTGACAAAGGAAGAATCTCAACTAGGAGCTCGATAATCCAGGTAAAGCTTTGTGTTAGTTTCTTGTGGGGATCCTTCCTTCGTGAGGATAACAAGATGGTTTTTATACTAACAATTAGACGCACTGCAGTGCGTCTCTACAATAAAAATGGAAATTCAAAACTCATAACACACAACCCATAACCCATAACACACAACTACTTCAAAATCTGAGCTGCGTGTTCTTTGGTTTTTACATTTTCGATAACCTCATCGATGATTCCGTTTTCGTCGATTACAAAGGTCGTTCTGTGAATTCCGTCGTATTCTCTTCCCATGAATTTTTTAGGTCCCCAAACGCCAAACGCATTAATTACCGATTTGTCTTCATCAGCCAATAACGGAAAAGGAAATTCGTATTTGTCTTTAAATTTTCCTTGCGCTTTCTGACTATCGGCACTTACACCTAAAAGTTCGTAATTATTAGCTTTAAAACGCTCGAAATTATCTCTTAAATCGCAGGCTTCAGCGGTACAACCTGGCGTACTTGCTTTTGGATAAAAGAAAACGACTAATTTTTTTCCTTTATAATCTGCTAATTGATGTGTTTTTCCGTCCTGATCTACTCCTGAGAAATTTGGGGCTTTATCGCCTGCTTTTAATGTTGTCATTTTTATATTTTAGATTGTTGATTTTAGATTTCCATACTACATCTATTTAACCGCAATCCCGATAGCTATCGGGACGCAAAGTTTTTACGCAAAGATAAGCTAAGTTTTAAGTCATTTTCAATGTGAGATTCGCAAAGCTTTACGCTGAAAGCTAAACCTCTATTTTACCGCAAAGGGCACAAAGGTTTACGCAAAGATACGGTAAGTTTTAAGTCATTTTCAATGTGAGATTCGCAAAGCTGTACGCTGAAAGCTAAACCTCTATTTTACCGCAAAGGCCGCAAAGGTTTACACAAAGATACGCTAAGTTTTTGCTCATTTTCAATGTGAGGTTCGCAAAGCTGTACGCTGAAACTCACATCTAACATCTAACATCTAACATCTAACATCTAACATCTAACATCTAATAACCCATAACCCACAACCCACAACTCACATCTCACATCTCACATCTCACAACTCACAACGCTAAATGCCCCAGATTGTAGTGAAAACCCCGCAGTTGTGGGAGTTTGCATTTTTTGCATTGGCAAAGCGACCGGAGGAAGCTCTTGCCAGGGCTTAAAAATGCAACTGCCAGAACGAGGAGTTGCAACGGAAAGCTGGATTAGGCACATGAGTAAAATTATACTATTTTTACGTGATTAAAAATACTTAAATGAATAAAGAAGCCCGCGTACAATTTGTTATCGATACGCTAAAAGAACTCTACCCTACCATACCTGTTCCGCTTGATCATAAGGATCCTTATACGTTGTTGATTGCGGTTTTACTTTCGGCACAATGTACCGATGTGCGTGTGAATCAGATTACACCCTTACTTTTTGCGAAGGCTGATAATCCGTATGATATGATTAAAATGTCGGTGGAAGAAATTAAGGAAATTATTCGCCCTTGTGGTTTGTCGCCAATGAAATCGAAAGGAATTCACGGTTTGTCACATATTTTGATTGATAAACACGACGGAAAAGTGCCACAGAGTTTTGAGGCTCTTGAAGCATTACCTGCTGTTGGGCATAAAACAGCGAGTGTGGTGATGTCGCAAGCATTTGGTGTTCCGGCTTTTCCGGTTGACACACACATTCATAGACTAATGTATCGCTGGAATTTAACCAATGGTAAAAACGTGGTTCAGACTGAAAAAGATGCTAAAAGATTGTTTCCGAGAGAAATATGGAACGATTTGCACCTGCAGATCATTTGGTACGGAAGAGAATATTCGCCTGCGAGAGGCTGGAGTTTAGAGAAAGATATTATTACGAGAACTATTGGCCGAAAGTCTGTAATTGAAGAAGCTACCAGCAAATAAATGTGGTAGCTTCTTATGTTTTTTTTTAATTTTTACATGCCGCTTTTTAGGGCATTGTATTCATTTGTCATGTCCAGTGAGCGATAGATTCCCAAAAGCGATTTGAGTGCATCTTCATTTTTGGGTTCGATTACCAATGCTTGTTTAAGATACGGAATGGCACTTTTTACAATTTCATCCTTCTGAGCATCAAGTTTTTCATACTCTTTTAAATCTTTTGGAGTATTTCCTAATAAATCCATTTGATCAATTAATACTTTTTTTAATTGTATTTTGATATATGCTAAGTTTACATAACAATCTATACATTTCGGATTTATTTGCAAGCCCTCTGTATAATATTTATCAGCATTTGTAAAATCGTTTCTTTCCAGATAAGAATACGCCAAAGCATTTAAAATTTCTGCTTTTTTTGAAGGTGGAGAAACATTTCTGGGCTTATCGTAAAGACCTTCTTTTATGTTAGACTCTCTGGCACTCATAGAAACAAAAGCCTCCTCCTTGTTTGTTTTTTTGTTGGTGGCATAAAAAATAACTGCCTTTCCGGAATAATTTAATCTTCGTAATTCCTCGTAATATTTAATTGAAGCCATATAATCTTTACCCGTTAAGGAAGAAGAAGCGGCATTCATTAGGTTTAAAGTATCTTTTTTATCGAATAAATAAACTTCGTAACTTTTATCGGCACTTTCTTTGAATTTTCCGGCTTGAAAATCGGCGTAAGCTCCATCTACCAGCTTAGATTTCATTTCTTTTAATGCTGAGTTGGCTTTGAAAGCATATTTATAATTTCGAGATTCATTTTCGTACAAAAGTACGTCCTGATAAGCACCTGATGCTAACGTAAAATTAGCTGCTGCATCAATATTTTTGGTTGCCAGATCTTTGTAAACGTTTCCTTTTAGATAAAAGAAGTCGGATTTGACTTCGTCTGGAGCATTGATTACCAGATACTCTACTTTCTTTAAAATTGCAGCAGCTTCCTGAGATTTTCCTTTATCATACAAAGATTCTGCTTCTTTTATTTCGTCTTTTTGAGCAAATGCTCCAATATTTATCATTAACAATAATGATAATATCATTAGGTTCTTTTTCATTTTGGTCAGGTTTAGTTGTTAAATAGATTTTACGGGGAACTCTGAGTTTTACAAAACATGGTATCTGTTTTTTTTACTCTACCCTAATGTGTTACAAATAATGCTTACAGTTGAATACAAAACTGATCTTTTGATTCCTGCAAATTTTAGTAAAACCATTTATTTGGTCTTACTGCTTTTATCGTAAAACACTAAGACGCACAACAAACAAAATAAAATAAAACGAGGTAATTTTTTTTCATAATCGATTTGGTTATTTGGTTAAACTTGTATTTTTGGTTTTATATTAAATGAATATTCTTAAATGTTTTAAAGTTTTTTATTACAAAAAACTTATTGATTATGTAATTTATTTATATAAAAAATTACTATTTAACTAAAATATAATTAAAAATCGAATATCTAAACAAAATTTATTCAAAAGGTGAAATTTTAACAAATCTAAACAGAAACAAATCCAAAATTCTTATAATTTATTTTAAAAATAAAAACAGTACCACACTATATATTAGTTCTTTATAAAAATAAATCTGAATTTAAGGCATAAAAAAACTCACTATTTATATTTGCGTATAAATAGTGAGTTTTAAACCAAACGACCAGTTGGTTTTTTCTTTCGAAATAAACATCCGACAAAAGTAGTGGGCTGTTTAATTAGCTATAATCTCAAAACTTTTATCGTTTACTTTTACCACTGTAAGTGCTTTTGAATAATTTAATAAAAATGAAACGACTTCTTTTTTAGGTTTTAAGTTTTTAGTAACTAATGTCTTTTTAGAGTAAATTTTTGCCATACTACAAATTGTTTTATTGTAGTATAACGAGCTAATACTCAAAATAGTATTAATTGGTTAAAATAATTTGATGTTTGTCTATAATTTTTCTCAAATTCATCAAAGCATAACGCATTCTGCCCAGCGCTGTATTGATGCTAACTCCCGTAAGTTCTGAGATTTCTTTAAAACTCATGTCCTGATACATACGCATAACCAAAACTTCTTTTTGATCATCCGGAAGCTCTTCTATCAGTTTTTTAAGATCAACTTCGACCTGATCCGCTATCATTTTATTTTCGATAGTCAAAGAATCATCCGACATGATAGAGAAAATCGAAAACTCTTCGGTTTCTCTGTACATCGGCATTTTTTTAGTCTTGCGGAAGTGATCTACAATGAGATTGTGAGAAATACGCATTACCCAAGGCAAAAATTTACCTTCTTCGTTATAGGAATTGGATTTTAAAGTTTTGATTACTTTGATAAAAGTATCCTGGAAAATATCATTTGAAATGTCTCTATCGGCAATCTTAGAATATATAAAACCATATATTTTAGACTCATGCCTTTTTATCAATATCGCAAGGGAATTTTCGTTGCCATCGATATAATTTTTAACTAATAGAGCGTCTGGAATGTGCAGATCAGCCATAGTACTACCTTTTTAGTTTTGTTTAAATTTTAAGAATTTTTCTAAAAAGTAGTTTTATTGTATAGGCTAATCAGTTTTTGGGTTATGTTAATATTTTGTTCAAATTTAACAAATAATTATTTTAAAAAGCAAATAAAACACATAATAAATAACAATAAAATCATAAAAAAAACGATACGAAACATATTGTTTTTGCAAATTACACTCAAAAAAACAGATAATCTCACGCTCAATCTGCTTTTTAAACAGCTATAACTCACTTTATTCAAGCGAATTAATCCTTATTTGATTTATTATGGTTTTTACTGATACACGCGTACATAATCAACATAAAATTTTTGCGGCAGTACACTATCATCTACATCAGGTCCTCCAAAATTGCCTCCTATTGCTAAATTAACAATGATATAAAAAGGTTTATCAAATGGCCAGGTGTCTTCGTTTTTTACCGGAGGATTAAACGTATAAACCAACTCAGTATCTACAAAAAAGTCTATTTTATCCTTATCCCATTCGATAGCATAAACATGGTAGCCCTCTTCGATATTTTCGAATTTTGTTTTTTTGGTATTGATGGTATTACCATGGCTATCTTGTGTGTGCAGGGTAGTATAAACCATGTGCGGATCTCTTCCTATATATTCTAAGATATCAATTTCGCCGGTTTTTGGCCATTTTACCTCATCGATATTTGCCCCTAACATCCAGAATGCCGGCCATAAACCGTGCCCAACAGGAAGTTTTGCCCTGGCTTCGATACGTCCGTACAGAAATTCTTTTTTTCCTTTTGTAGTGATTTTGGTCGAAGTATATTTATTCCCGTCTTTTTTGGCTTCGATAATAAAATTTCCGTCTTTTATTTCGTGATTGTCTTTGGTATAAAGCTGTCTTTCATTGTTTCCCCAACCACAAAGATTTGGGCAGCCATCACCCAATTCGTAATTCCAAACTGATTCGTTTATTTTTTTTTCATCAAAATTTTCTTCCCAGACCAATTTTCTTTTTACCTCTTGTGCGTGGCAAAAGCTACTGATCATCAATAGTAATATTATTTTTTTCATTTGCTAAAATTATGCTGTTATTAAAATTAAGAAGGCCAGCCTAGACTGACCTTCTTATTTTTTTTTTAATTATTCTCTAAACTATTGATATACTCTGACATAATCAATTTCCATTGATGATTGTGTAAAAGCAGGATCAATATTTCCTCCAAAATTACCTCCCATAGCAACATTAAGGATTAAGAAGAAGTCTTTGTTAAACGGCAAAGAGGCAGTATTTGTAACCGAATGAATTAATACATCATCAGCATAAATTTTTATAGAACCTGGTGTCCAGATTGTTTTATAGACATGAAACTCTGTCGATACATTTGGTATCGTTTTGCTTCCAGAATCTGCACTTCCTCCAAAACGTCCCGGATAATGAAGCGTACCATGAATTAAATTCTGGCTGTTACCCACATGCTCCATGATATCAATTTCGCCACAGGCAGGCCATTCCTGAGTTGCATAATTTTGCCCTAACATCCAGATAGCAGGCCATGTTCCTCCTCCTGTTGGTAGCTTAGCGCGAACCTCAACTTTTCCGTAGGTAAATTTAAACTTATTATCTGATTTTATACGTGCTGATGAATATTCTGCTCCACCAGAAGCTTCTTTTTTAGCCGTAATTATAAGGTTTCCGCCTTGTACAATTACGTTTGATGCAGAAGTGGTATAATTTTGTTTTTCATTATTACCAAAACCACTGCTTCCTAAATCATACCCCCATTTAGTCGCATCCGGAGCTCCATCAGTATTGAACTCATCAGACCAAACTAAATTTGTATAATCTGTAATAGGATCCGGATTCTGGTTAGGCGGTGTTGTTGTAAAGATATGATACCAAGCCAATGCAGGATTTCCTCCCATTACGGCTCTTACAACCATTCGGTTAGCGGTAATCGATAAAATTTCGTAAGAACTCTGACCAATATAATACCCCATAAAACCACCATCAGCAAAATTTAACATAGTCCCTCTGGTTTGTGTTAAGTGATCTGGATTTGCCATTACAACAGATTCTGAAGGACTTAATGATACATTTTTAGCTCCACTTACATCATACGCTAAACACGCATCATCCGGAGAGCTTCCGCCAGCTACACTTGCAAAAGCAGCATTAAAGAAAGTTGCTCCTCCATTGTCTAATTCAAATTTCAGTTGCTCGCCATCAAGAGAGAACGTTAGTACGTTTTCGTATAAACAGCTGCTTGCCGGTGAACCCGCTTTTTCGAAAGGACCAGCCTGATAGTAGTTTGCATAGTAGTTTTTAGTTGCATCACCGTCATTTTGTCCTACTCCTAAGTGTCCTGGCTCAGATGCTGACCAATACCATTTTTTAGAAGTACCGCCAGTTAAAAATTCAACTGCTTCCGGATCGCTAAAGTTGCTTAAAACTTCTACTTCGACAGTAGTATTAGTCGCTACTCCACCTTTGCCATAAGCAATTACGGTTGCAGTGTATTTATTGATACCGGTTTTAGTAAATCTTTTGTCTGGAAATTCTCCGCTAGGCGCATTTTTAGAGGTGCCATCGCTAAATACATATTTATAGGAAATTGCATTATCAGCAGTTGCCTTAAACTTAACAATCCCTGATCCGTCTCCAAAAGGAGCTTCGGCCGTTTTTCCAACAATCTCAAAAGTTACCTCAAGATTCGAGGGTGCCGTTATATCTCCAAAAGCGTAATCATCTTTCTGACAGCTTACCGCCAAAAGAATCGCAAACAGAGAAACTATACTTATAATTATTTTTTTACTCATGATTTCTTTTTTTAGTTGGATTGTTTAATGTCATCAAAATAATAAGTTGCACCGGTACCCATTTGTCCAAAATCAGGGAACAAAATTACGCGGTCGTACTTATTTGAGGTACTAAAACCTGGTGCCGTTGTCAAATCGAAAGTCAATACCTCCCACGCATTTGCTACAGTACTTGCTGCATGCACTTCGATAAAAACAGTTGGATTTCCGTTTCCATCTTTTGGTGAGGTCGAAAGTTCCATTTTATATAAAATATCAGCACCTACTTTAGGAGACCAAACGTTTACTTTTACAATTGTCCCTTTAGCATAATCAATTGGTGTTTCAAGGTTCAGACTTGCTCCAGCCCATACCTGCGCACCAGCTAATTTTTCAATCTTTACAACATTATTCGATACATTCGCTCCAGTTTTATCAGGATTTGCTACAACAGCAGCCGGAATTGCGCCAAAGCTATCACTTCCAAAACCTGACCAAGCGTATGTTAAGGTACTCGATTCAAAATCAAGAGGTAATTCTATAACTTGTGCAGGCGTTTTGTAGAAATAAATATTATCTACAAATACACTTCCTCCTGCCCAAGGAGTTCCAACTAATTTCAACTGAAAGATATCTGCCACTGTTAATCCCTGACTTGTAAAGGCCGAAATTGGAATATCAATACTGGTCCATTCATTGGCCGTCAAATCTTTTGTAACTGGTTTTTCTCCATTAGTTAAACTAATCAAAGATGTTTCGATTTTTTGTAAATCTGCTGTCCATACATCCATGTGCAAATAATCCATTCCGGAAACATCAATTGAAGTTCCATCAGCCAATGCAATTCCCTGATAACTCAGGTTGATATAATTCAGCATTTTATCTCCATTCAAATCAAATTCACCCCAACTACTTCCTTGTCCTGCCTGTCCCCAATCTGGGAAAAAGTTAGTTCCTGCTACATTGGTGTATTTTGAACCGTAGATAGAAATCACATTTCCGGCTGATCGGTTAGGTGGTGTTGGAGCAGCCGAAGTTGGATTTAAAATCAATATAGCTGTAAATTCCTGACTGAATTCTGTCGTTTGGATCGCAGCACTTTTTGCTACTACACGAATCGTGTAAACTCCTGCCTCCTGATAGGTGTAAGAAACTTCATCACCAATATTCGCCGAAACCGGATCTGGTTTCCCTGCTTCTCCAAAATAAACATCATAAAACAAAGCAAAATCTGCCGTTGCCTTAACAGTTACTTTTTTAGATACAGCCACATCATTTGTAATGGTTACTACCAAATTTTCCGGAGCTTTAAACGAAACCACAACATCCTGCTCAGCTTCTGTCGTTTTTCCGTTCAGTCCCATTGCAATAATCTTTGCTTTGTAAACTCCTTCAGGATAAACATGCGATATAGTTTCTCCAGGTGCTATAGCAGTAGATACTGCGCCACCATGTCCAAAATTAATTTTGTATTGCGTAGCGCCTTCGCCTTTAGGCAAAAAAGTTACTTTACCGGTGTTGTCCTGTGTTACGGTTACTAAAGCCGAAACGTTAGCTGGTGCACTAATGCCCTCTAAATCTATACCGTTACTATCGTCATTAGAGCAAGCGATAAGCATTGCTAAAACGAAAAGACTTATAATTAAATGTAATTTTTTCATAATGAATGTTTTTTTTAATATCCAGGATTTTGTGCCCAGTTTCCGTTTGCAAATTGAATTTCTTCGATTGGAATTGGAAATAATTCGTTTTTATTTGCTTTAAAACCTGGTATTGTTCCTACTGCTTTTCCAGTTCTCACCAAGTCAAAGAAACGATGTCCTTCACCAAAAAGTTCTAATCTTCTTTCTGCCAAAATAAAATCGGTAAGAGCAGCTCCTGAAGCTGATATATTGTGATTTGAATCTCCAAAAGCACGTTTTCTTACTTCATTTAAGTATCCTCTTGCTTTAGCATCATCAATTCCTCCACGGTTGTAAGCTTCAGCAGCCATCAAAAGAACATCAGCATAACGAATAGCTCTGTAATTGTTTGGGTTGGTTAAGTTTAAATCTCCTGCCGCTTCTGCGCTTCTTTTTCTTGGTAAATATTTTCTGTTAAAGAAACCCGTATCTTCATTTCCTTTTCCAAATGTAATTCCGTTACCACTATCAAAATCTGTATTCGCTTCGGCCCAGGCATTAATATCTAAAATCGCAACATTTTTACGCTTGTCACCTACTTCAAAAGCATCAGCACTTTCCTGAGTTGGAATATTAAAACTAAATCCTGATGAGAAAAGAGGTCCTGAATAATTTCTAATTCCGCTAAAACCAACGGCTATGTTACCTTCACTACATTGCAAACATCCAAAACCAGCACCTTCAACATCTGTATATTGTACTTCGAAAACAGATTCAGCACCGTTCTCTCCAGCCATTTCAAATATTGAATCATAATCTGTAACCAAAGAATAAGGAGAAGTCGAGATTAAACCCTGAAGCGTGGTAGCAGCTTGCGAAAATTTATCCTGATACAAATAGGCTTTTCCTAATAAAGCTTGTGCTGCACCCTTAGTCACTCTTCCTTTTTGAGAAGCAATTGGAGATAAATTAGCAACTGCGAAATTTAAATCAGCCTCGATAGAAGCATACACTTCCTCAACTGATGAACGCGGAATTGTAGTTTCATCTCCAATTTTAAACCTCGCATCGCCTTTCATCGGAATACCACCAAACCATTTTACTAATTCAAAATGATAGTATGCTCTTAAAAAACGTGTTTCGGCTATAAGTTGTGCTTTGCCTTCAAAGTCAGTTTTGTCCTGAAATTCCAGTATGTAATTTGTTCTTTGAACACCAGCGAACATCCAGGACCAAATGTCTTTCAAATTACTATTTACCGGTGTATGAATCATGTCGTCTATTTGTTGAAAACCTACCACATCGGTTGGACTTTCTCCTCCTGCCAAAGTATTATCAGAAGCAATTTCTCCTAATAAAACATTTACATAAGTAGATTGAAGGATGTCATAAGCAGCTATCAATGCCTGATCGTATTCTTCTTTAGAATTAAAATAGTTCTCAGAATCAATTGAATATTCTATCTTAGGATTTACAAATTCATCCGAACAGGAAATCGTTACGGTTGAAAGTAATACTATCGTTACTATGGTTGAAAATAAATATTTTTTCATTTTAATTGAAATTAAAAATTAATGTTAAGCCCTAATATATAGGTTCTTGGAATTGGATAAAATCCATAATCGATTCCTCCTCCAATAGGAGCTCCATTTGAAGCACCCGGGTCATAACCTTTATACTTGGTAAACGTGTATAGGTTATTTACTCCTGTGTAAAGTCTTAACTTTGTCATTCCAGCTTTTTGGGACACTTTAGGATCAAGTGTATATCCTAATTGAATGTTCTGAATTCTGAAATAAGAAGCATCTTCTACAAAATAATCCGAAAAGTTACTATTTGAAGTTGCACCTGTAGTTACTCTTGGAGTAGAATTTGAAGTACCTTCACCAGTCCATCTGTCTAAAACGTAATCTAAACGATTAGCATCAGAAAGGTTTCTTTCATAGTTGCGTACCATATCATTTCCTATAGAAGCAAATGTATAGGCAGCAAAATCAAGGTTTTTATAATTTAACTGTAAATTGAAACCCATTGTAGCATTTGGAATTGGGTCACCAATATTCGTTTTATCATCAGTAGTAATAACACCATCACCATTGATATCCGCAAAACGAATATCTCCAGGAGCTGCAGCTGCTCCAAGAGCAGTCTGAGATGGATGAGCATCAACTTCTGCCTGATTCTGAAAAATTCCATCGGTTTGGTAGCCATAGAAGTACCCCATCGGAAAACCTTCTTCCATTCTTGAAGGAAAAGGCTGCCCTACTCCAAATGCGCCACCTGGAACAAATCCTGTTCCGTTATTTACTTTTAAAACTTCATTTTTAATAAAAGTTACATTATAACCTAAGCTTAAACTGAATTTATCTGAAAAAGTTTCTTTATAATCAATAGCAAATTCAAAACCTGAATTTCTGGCTGTACCAGCATTTACTGTAGGTGAACTTGCTCCTGGAGCTCCATTACCCGTGATGGCAGAAACTGGAATACCTGGTATCAATAAATCTGCTCTGGTATCGCTAAAATAATCAGCTACAAAAAACAATTTGTTATCCCATAATTTCAAATCAAAACCAACATCAAACTTTCTTGATTCTTCCCATTTAATATCCGGATTAGGTACTTGTCCCATTGCAGTTCCGTTTACCAATGCACCATCAAAAACATAAGTTCCCTCTCCTCCTAAAAGTCCAACATATCCGTAATTAGGAATCTGATCATTTCCTAATGTACCATAACTGGCTCTAATCTTAAAAAAGTTAATTAATTTTTGATCTCCAAAAAAACCTTCGTCAGACACTACCCAACCTCCAGTGAAAGAAGGAAAATACCCCACTTGATTTCCTGGTCCAAATTTGGTAGAAGCATCACGTCTTAATATCGCTGACAACAGGTATTTTTGTTTGTAATTATATTGCAATCTTCCAAAATAAGAAAGCCTTCTTTGATCATAAGTATAGGAGCCATTATTTAAAACTTTCGCAACAGTTTTTGTTAACGAAATATCAGCAAAATCCCAAGAATTGTTTGGTACATCAAAACCAGTTGCAGAAAGTCCATTACCCCATTCCTTATAGATGGTTGTACCAATAGTACCCACAAAATTATGGTTGTCAGCTATTGTTTTGGTATATGTTCCATAAAGGTCAAATGAATAATTATTATCGTTTACGGTTCCTTGATTTACACTACTCTGTACCACATCAAATACTTTTCCTCCGTAGCTAATTTTCTTGGCAAAACTTCTGGATTCGCTATTAGAAGAATTAAATCCTATTGAACTTGTAATTACAAATTCTGGAGTAAGTTTATAATCTAAAGCAAAATTTCCGTTTAATTTTTTATAGTTATAATCGTTATAAGTGTTCTCAATTTGAGCTAATGGGTTAATGATTTCATTTCCTAAACCAGTTGTATTTGGTACTAAAGTTAATTCACCATTAGCATCATAAGCACTTAACGTTGCTGGTACGTTCAGGGCATTAAACAATACTGATCCTAAACCGTTTTCATTTAATGTTTTTCTATTAAAATAAGTATAAATAACATTTGTTTTCAACTTAAGTTTGTCTGTTATATCAGCTCCTAAACCTATTCTGGCTGTATTTCTTAAAAAACCAGATTTATCTCCCCCAACGATTCCTTCCTGATCCAGATGCGAACCACTTACTGAATAAGTAATTTTTTCTGAACCTCCGGAAATACTCAAATCATGATTAATAATGGGAACTCCTTTTCTAAAAACTTCATCCTGCCAGTTCGTTCCTTTTCCTAATCCTGTAACGTTAGGGTAAGGAAGTGCTCTTCCACCATTAGAATAGCTTTCATTCAACAACAAAGCATATTCAGTTGCATCCAGAGTTGGTAATTTTCTTGATGTTTCCTGAAATCCTGTATAGGTATTGTATGAAACTCTTGCTGCCGTATTCTTTTTACCCATTTTGGTGGTAATCAAAATAACACCATTTGCTCCTATACTCCCGTAAATAGCTGCTTGCGAGTCTTTAAGAACTGTAATCGTTTCGATATCATTTGGATTTAACAAACCTAAATCTCCCTGATACCCATCAATTATGGTCAATGGTCTGTTTTCTCCATTTGTAGCAATACCACGAATACGAATATCCAATGGTGCTCCCGGAGCTCCGGATTGAGAAGTAACATTAACCCCTGAAATAGTTCCCTGTAAAGCCTGTTCTACTTTAATAGGTTTCAAAACATCCAGTGTTTTACTGTCTATTACAGATACTGAACCTGTAACCTCTCTCTTTTTCTGACTACCGTAACCAATAACGACCACCTCATCAAGTGACTTGGCATCATCACTCATTTTAACTGTGACTTTGTTACCGGAAACCACAACTTCCTGTGTTCTGTAACCAATGTAACTCACCACAATTGTAGCTCCCGTAGAGAGACCTTTTAGTTTAAAGGATCCGTCAAAATCGGTGGTTGTACTTTGTGACGAATTTTTGACCTTTACATTTACGCCAGGTAGTGATAAACCAGCGCCATCGAGTACTGTTCCGTTTACATCAATTGTCTGCGAAAACGCAAAGGATGTAAACAGCATCAATACTAATAGTAATAATTTCGATTTCATAATTAGTTAGTTTTTATTGAATGATAAAAATATCATAACGAATTAAGAATGCGATAAAATTAACCTCAACAAAAAACATACATCATAAAAAAAAGACATTATAATTTAATAAATCATAAAAATATCCTGATTTACCAATAAAAAGAGAATGTTAATTTTTTTAACATATCCAACAAAAAACCACAACAAAAGGTCAATGTTGTGGTAATGTATAGGTGTTTTAAGATTTTTTACGCTGTACTATACAGCCAGAATATATTCAACTAAACCGATTTCGTGCTGCAAATCCATTTTCTTGCGCAAACGGTATCTTTTTATTTCGACACTTCGAACCGATATATTAAACAATGGAGCGATTTCTTTTGAGGAAAGATTTAATCGCAGGTACGCACATAAGCGTAAATCATTAGGAGTAAGCAAAGGATGAAGTTGTTTGATTCGCTTTAAAAAGTCTTTATCAGCACTATCAAATGCTTCTTTAAAGATTTTCCAGGAATCTTCTTCAGTAATGTTTTTATTAATAGTACTAATTACTGATTTGATGTTTTTATTATCGTCCTGTGCTGTTTTATTCAAGTCATCTTTTATAAAAGCCAAAAGTTCATTTTTACTATTCAGACTCATCGTAGAAACGGCCAGTTCTCTGTTTTTATTGTCAACATCTAATGATAATTGTTCATTTCGAAGTTTCATCAGCTGTTGTTCGTTTTCTAGTTCTTTAATTTCCAGCAAAAGATTGTTTTCTTCAATTAATTTTTCTTTTTGTTTGTTATAATAATTTCGATACGATTTATTGATAAAATACCCCAAAACAATTAATAATAATAAATAAACAAAACAAGCCAAATTCGTCAAATACCAAGGCTTCAACACTACAAAAGTATAAGTAGCCATGGTAGGCAAAAGTGTATTGGCGTATTTTGATCTGACTTTAAAAGTATATGTACCTGGCGATAAGTTTTTAAAATTTACAGATGATTTTGTACTCCATTCGCTCCAGTCATTCTGAAAACCTTCCAGCAAATACTGATATTCTGAGTTGATGTACTTATTGTATTCCGGAACCGTATAGTTTAAAGTAATGTTGTTATCACTGGAACTAAATCTTCCTTCTTCTTTTAAAACTACATTTTTAAGTATTTCATTTTGCTTATTAATGAATATTTCCGAAATCGAAACGGTATAGTTATTAAAACTCAAATCATCAATATTAAGCGTATAATAGCCATCAGTGGTTCCTATCAAATAAGTCGATTTTGAAATTTGTGTAATATTCTCAAAACCGGACATCGAATTAGTCAGGGTTGATGGAATCGGAATCACATTTTGCTTCAGCTGATTACTCAATTTACTGGCTGAGAAATAATGAATATAATTTTTAGAAAAAAGCCAAATTTTGTTTGCGTTATCTACGACCAGCTTACCGGATGTATATTCGTCTTTTTCAAAAATCGAACTTAATAATTTATCTTTTTCAAATTTTTTTGTAATCAGATTGAGTTTAAAAATTCCTTCTTTATAAGCATAATAAATGGCTCCGTTAAATTTGACCAAACTTGCATTTTTTCCTTTTTTTGGCGTCGAATACGTATAAACCTCTTTTGTACTCAAAAAAGCATTGTCCGGCTTTAATCTAAAAACACCTTTATATTCATGACTTACATAAAGATCCAGATTGGGCATAATTTCGAAATAGCGCGAAGATGAATCAAAACCTTTAATCTTATTCTTAAAAACCCATCGGTTATTGACTTTCTCCAGAACCGAAATTCCGTAATAATTCCCCTGAAGCAATTTATTTTTCGCATTCGGAACAGGCTCAAATTTCCAGGTACCAGATGCTGAAAATATAGTATTTGCCGTTGTATTTTCGATTATAAAAGTCCCGGAATCATGACCGCAAAAAAGCGTATTATCATACTCAAATAACGACCAAACCTGTCCTTTGGTACCACTTACAAACTGAAAATCAGCATTGGTTTGGTATTTTTTACAAAACAATCCCTGATTAGTTCCTACATACAACAAACCGTTATGCGTAATCGAAGCATACACCGTTCCTAAAACCCCTGTATCGTCTGTAAAACTATGTACCGGAGTTTTTAAATTGATACAATTAATTCCGTTGTCAAGCCCTACCCAAACATTTTGATCTCTATCTTCAAATAACGACAAGGCTGTATTATTACTCAATCCTTTGCTTTGCGAAATATGATAACGCAACTCCCCTTCTTT
This sequence comes from Flavobacterium hydrocarbonoxydans, assembly GCF_009789235.1. GTDB lineage: Bacteria > Bacteroidota > Bacteroidia > Flavobacteriales > Flavobacteriaceae > Flavobacterium > Flavobacterium hydrocarbonoxydans. The sequence goes on from NZ_WSTB01000016.1 coordinate 19,360, forward strand.
GGTTAAAATAAAAACACCATTAGAAACCGTTCCAAGTGCATAACTGCCGTCCTGAAGCCTTTGACTGCTGTAAACAAAACCGGATTTCAACTCCCTGTCTGCAGCTGTAGAAAAACGTGTTAAATTACTGCCTATCAATTTGTAAAACCCATCCAATTGTGTCTGAATAAGCAATCCTTCCTCAGTTGCAAAAACATTTACAATAGTAAAATTTTTCAGGACAGGATTATTCGAAATGAGTTTTCCTTTACCGCTTTCTATTTCAAAAAGACCTTCTTTTATGGTTTGAAAATAAATCGCATTTTTAGTAGCAAAAGATTTTATGACACCATTTTTTGGCGAAATAATTTTAAAAGTTTTGGTTTTAGTATCATAAATATAAATCCGGCTCAAAGACTGAAACAAGATCCACTGATCGTATTTCAGAATATTCCAGAACTGTTCGTCATCCAGAATTTTAGATTTAATTTTATCGCTAAGCGAAGTGTATTTCAGTTTTCCATTGGCTTGTCGGGTCCAATAGCCAAAATTCATATAACAGCCCGTATAAATAGTGTTATCAATCACTTTTACAGAACGCATAATGGTTTCATTGGGCGTAGGATACAACTCCCAATTGGTTCCATTGAATTCCAAAAGCCCTTCATTATTAGCAAAATAAAGATAATTCTGATCGTCCTGCGAAATCATCCAGCTTTGATTTCCAGCACCATAAATTGTAGAGGGGTATTTTATAATGGGCGGAAGTTCCTGAGAAAAAAGTTTGAAACTCATCAAAAAAAGCAGCAGGTATAGTTTTGATTTCAATTTGAATTATGTATTAATTTATTTATTACTATTCGTTTCTTACACCAATCATTGAGAATGGCGCACAGATGAAACTGATTTTAACAGATTAACGCAGCTTGTGATTTACAAAGAGCTATGAAAACAGCCGGTTTTATCTGTTCAATCTGTGTCATCTCTGGTCAATTTTTATTTAGTCCGCTTTGCGAACAATTGTGTGATTTATTATAAAAAACGCTCTAAAATAAGTTATTTTTTATTGATGTCATTATCTTTTAATAAAAAAGCTACAATTCAGAAAAATGGAATTTCAACTGAATTTAATGACTTAAAAGATGGTGAAAATTTAACGTGAATTTAGAACAAATGGACAACTATCGTTAACTAAACTCAATTCAAAAATGATTACTTTTGTAGAAATTGACTTTTTTTATGCAAATTGATCTTTCTACACTCGACCCAAAGAAAAACATTATCATCAAAGGTGCACAAGTACATAATTTAAAAAATGTAGATGTGGCAATTCCCCGAAATAAACTTGTAGTAATCACAGGTCTTTCAGGATCAGGAAAATCGAGTCTGGCTTTCGATACTTTGTATGCCGAAGGGCAGCGCCGTTATGTAGAAAGTTTATCATCCTACGCACGTCAGTTTTTGGGACGTTTAGACAAACCAAAAGTAGAATACATCAAAGGTATTGCACCTGCTATTGCCATTGAACAAAAAGTGAATACAACCAACGCCCGATCAACAGTTGGAACTTCTACCGAAATTTACGATTATATCAAACTTTTATTTGCCAGAATAGGACGTACTTATTCGCCAATTTCAGGTCAGGAAGTCAAAAAAAATACCGTTACTGATGTTGTTTCAGAAGTAAAAGGCTTCGATTTGGATAGCAAATGGCTTTTGTTAGCTCCTATTCATCTTGAAGAAGGAAGACAGCTCGAAGACAAACTTAAAGTCCTGCTGCAACAAGGTTTCGCACGTATTTTGGTTGACAACGAAATGGTTCGTTTAGATGATTTTACCCCTACAGACATTCATAAATTAGATAATAAAGATATCTTATTAATCATTGACAGAATTGTGGTCAAGGAAGAAGAAGAATTCTATAATCGTCTGGCTGATGCCGTACAAACCGCTTTTTTTGAAGGAAAAGGAATTTGCTATTTGCAGGAATTAAATTCGGATAAAAGATTTACCTATTCGAATAATTTTGAACTAGATGGTATTGCTTTTCTGGAACCAAATGTACATTTATTCAGTTTTAATAATCCATACGGTGCCTGCCCGGTTTGCGAAGGCTACGGAAATATCATTGGTATAGATGCTGATTTAGTGGTTCCAAATACCTCTTTATCTGTTTTTGAAAGTGCTATTTTTCCCTGGAGAGGCGAAAGCATGAGCTGGTACAAAGACGAATTTGTAAAACATTCTTATAAATTTGATTTTCCTGTTCACAAACCCTTTTTTGAACTTACTGAAGAACAAAAAGATGTAATTTGGAAAGGAAATCAATATTTTCAGGGACTAAATGATTTCTTCAAAGAATTAGAAGAAAAAAATTATAAAATACAAAATCGTGTGATGTTATCCCGTTACCGCGGAAAAACAAAATGTCACGCCTGTCGCGGAAAACGTTTACGCGAAGAAGCTTCTTATGTAAAAATAAACGGAAAAACGGTTTCAGAATTGGTTGATTTACCAATTAGACATCTGGTTACTTTTTTCAAAAACATTGAGTTAGATGTTTACGAGCAGCAAATTGCCAAACGTTTAATGATCGAAATCAATAATCGTTTATCATTTTTAACCGAAGTGGGTTTGGATTATCTTACTTTAAACAGAAATTCTGCCACACTTTCCGGAGGTGAATCACAACGTATCAATCTGGCGACCTCATTAGGAAGCAGTTTAGTAGGTTCAATGTATATTCTGGATGAGCCAAGTATTGGTTTACACCCAAAAGATTCTGAACGATTGATAAAAGTTTTACTTTCGCTTCGCGATTTAGGCAATACCGTAATTGTTGTTGAACACGACGAAGACATTATGAAAGCTGCCGATATGATTATTGATATTGGTCCGGAAGCTGGAACCTTTGGTGGAAATTTAGTAGCTCAGGGAACCTATAATGAAATTTTAAAATCAGATTCTTTAACAGCAAAATACCTGAATGGAGATCTGGAAATTGCAGTTCCAAAAACCAGACGTAAATTCAAAAACCACATTGATATTATCGGTGCCAGAGAAAACAATTTAAAAAATATTGATGTTACTTTTCCTTTGGATGTTTTAACCGTTATTACGGGCGTTTCCGGAAGTGGAAAAAGTACTTTGATTAAGAAAATTTTGTTTCCAGCGATGCAAAAAAAGCTAGACAATGCTGCCGAAAAAGCAGGTCAGTTTAGCGAAATAAAAGGTTCTTTTTCTCAGATAAAACACATCGAATACGTTGATCAAAACCCTATTGGAAGAAGTTCACGTTCAAATCCCGTAACGTACATTAAGGCTTATGATGATATTCGTGATTTGTATGCCAAAGAAAAACTATCCAAAATAAGAGGCTATCAGGCCAAACATTTTTCTTTTAATGTCGATGGAGGCCGCTGCGAAACCTGTAAAGGGGAAGGCTCCATAAACGTCGAAATGGTCTTTATGGCCGATGTTTCCCTGCCTTGCGAAACCTGCGGAGGAAAGCGTTTCAAAAAAGAAGTTTTAGAAATTACTTTTGATAACCAAAACATCAATGATATTCTAACCATGACTATTGATGATGCTATTGCTTTTTTCGAAAAAAACAAACAAACCAAAATCACTCAGAAATTACAGCCGTTGCAGGATGTTGGTTTGGGATATGTACAATTAGGTCAATCTTCTTCTACTCTATCTGGTGGTGAAGCTCAGCGTATTAAACTGGCTTCATTTTTAGTTAAAGGAGCCACAAAAGATAAAGCCTTATTTGTTTTTGATGAACCTACAACGGGATTGCATTTTCATGATATAAAAAAACTACTGAAATCCTTCGACGCCTTAATCGAAAAAGGACATTCAATTATAGTAATTGAGCACAATCTGGATTTGATAAAATGTGCCGACTGGATTATTGACCTGGGCCCTGAAGGCGGAGAAAACGGAGGAAATTTATTAGCGGTAGGAACTCCGGAAGAGCTCATAAAAGCAAAAAACTCCGTGACAGGAGTTTATTTAAAAGAAAAACTTTAATTTTTCTTAAGCTACTAAGCATCTTTCGGTAAAAGGAATACCGTCTTCGTCTATGGCTACTAAAATCTTTTTTTGTTTTGAAGCTTCGATAGTAAGGTATATCCATGCTACTGACCATAAACCTAATGTAAAACAAAAAATTATAAAATTAAAGCTGTGATTTACAGCTTTACCGCCTTTGTATAATACTGCAAATTGAAATTCATCATTTCTTTCTTCTAAAATAAATCCGTTGTGAATTTTTTTCGAAATCAGGTTTGAAAAAACCCTTAAACTTTCTTCTCTTGCGGGTTGGTTACTTTTCATAAGCTTTTGGTTTAAAATTAATCCATTTCTTGTGTAATTCCTTCTTGTTAATTTTTATACAAAAATAAACAATCCAAACTATCGGTACAATACCCACTTTTAATGATTTTGTTATTTAATATTCAAAACAATTGAAAAAGTGTTATTAAATCAAGAATATAAATTTACTTTTATTTCAAATATTTACAAAATAAACAAGCTTTTAATTTTGTGTAGTTTAACAGATTTTAAACACTTTTGGTCGATAATCTTACTATTTTATTCCCAAAACCTTATTCCTTGTTTAAATATTCTTCTGGAATTGTAGTTTTGTTACCATCTCGGAATGCTTTATAATGTGGAGACATAATTTCGATTCCGGCTGCATTAAAAGAATCCTGAATATTTTGATGCAAAGACGAATAAATTCTGGGTTGTTTATTCGGTTCTTTGGTATATACATTAATTTGGTACGATACATAAAAATCATCCAGACTGGTTTGCAATACAAAAGGTGCAGGATTGGGCTCGATCATCTCCGTTTTTAGAACTGCATCAATCAAAGCTTTGTAAATGTCTTTCCAGGGTACATCATATCCAATAGTAACGGTAGTGTGAATTAGGAGACCATTATTAGCAGCATGACTTGTATTCGCAGAATAATTCGTAGAAACACTTGACAAAACGGTTGCATTGGGAATCGTAATATCTTCAAACTTAGGAGTTCTTATTCGGGTAACCAAAGCCGTTTTTTCGATAACTTCCCCACTTACATCACCAATTTTTATAAAATCTCCAATCTTAAAAGGCCGCATATAGGTAATGACTAATCCTGCCACCATATTGGCGATTGCATTTGATGAACCTAATGAAAATAAAATCCCAACAAACACTGAAACTCCTTTGAAAATCGGAGAATCTGAACCTGGCAAGTACGGAAAAATAATCACAAGCATAAATGCAAACAGCAGAAATCTGATAATATTGAAAGTTGGCATCGCCCAATCACTGTAAAATCCATCAATTTTGATGTTTCCTTTTTTAATTTCATCAAAAAAGAATTTTATAATTTTCAGGGCGTACTTAAATAGAACAATGATGACAATAATCGTAAATAAACTTGGTAAGAATCCAACAAAACTTAAAAAAGCATGTCTAATGGGATTCAAAATCCAATGTAATAAAGTTGTTGTATAGGCTTCCGTTGCTGGAAAAATGCTAAACAGGATAGGCAACGCTAAATAAACGATTAGAATCAGCGTAATGATTTTAATAAAACCTATAACTCTGGTCGTAAGAAACAATTGCTTTTGTGGTGATAAAATACTGATATTGTTATATTTAAAACCTTTAAAATATTTACTTTTATGAATTATAAAGTAGTTTTTAATTTTATTGAATACTTTCCCTGCCAGATACAGAATAATTCCAATAATAAAAATAAGAAGAGCAGTAAATCCAAGACGTTTTGGCAATTGAGAATGGTTTTCATTTTCTGAAATAACAGCCTTTTTTATTAAGCCTAAGTTGCGCTCTGCTATAAAATTTGCCGTTTGATTTTCTGCTTTAGCATCAATATCCAAAATAGACATTATCACAAAATCATCTTTGTACATAATATCGTGTGTAATTTCAGATTTCACAATTTTAAGAGAATCTGGCTCGAAAAAGGAATCTTCGTAAAGGCTTTTTATTTTCTCACTTATCGCTTTTGCCCTGGTCTCTGCAGTAAAAGAACCTACTTTTTTATAAACATAAAATAGTGTGTCTCTAAAAGGAATAACTGGTATTCCTTTTAATTTTATTGTTGTAGTATCAATAGAATTAATATTTTTTTCTTTTTCTGCAGCTTTTTGAGTGTATCCATTTTGAAAAACAGAAAGAAATAAAAAAAGTAAAACCCAAGTGTAATTCTTTTTCATAATATGTCAGAAATTAAGTATGCTTCTAACAAATATAAAAACAAAAAAGATTACTTGATTAGTTTAAAATACTATTTCTCAACAAAATACTAAGATAATTTGATTCCGATTTTACCAAAAAGCATTTTAATGACCTTGTTAATATCCGGAGAAATTTCAAACTTATAATTAAGATATACATACAAAACCGTCACAATAGCCGATTTTATTGCAATCCCGATTAACGGATAAACAGGTATTTCCCAAAAATAAAACGCCAAAAACAAAGCTGTAGTTACCCCTAATGAATATAAATTTTGCTTCGTAAAAGGATATAAATCAAGTCGTTTTACCACAAAAAGTAATTTTGCCAGACTATAACACGTTATCGATATCAAAGTAGCAAATGCCGAACCTGTAATGCCGTAGAGCGGGATAAAAATTACGTTTAAAATAAACGTTAAACCTACTAATGCCAATCCCAGAAACAAAACCATTCGATAGTATTTTGTATTGAAAATAATAGCATTGTTATTCCCTAAAATCAAATCGAAGTACTTAGACAGCCCAATCATAAAAACTACCGGGATTCCGCCCCTATATTCCTCAGGAACAATCTCATACAACTGATTAATATTCACAAAAATACACAACATTACAAAACCGCCCACAATTTGAAGATTTATGGATGTTTTCTTGTACAAATCATTCAATTCATCGTGTTTATTCTCGTGCATTAATTTGGCTGTAATGGGATACACAATTTGATGCATCGCACGGCTCGGAACCGAAATTACCAATGCAATATAAGTAGCTACCGAATAATAAGCGATATTCTCGATTTTCATGTATTGATTCAGCATCAATTTATCACCATCCAAAAGTAAATTTGCTACACTTCCTGACAGGATAATGTAAAAAGTATATTCCATTACGCTTTTTACATTTGCCGGAATGTTAATCTGGAACTTTGGTTTTTTTACATAAAAAGCATAAAACATAGTAATGATAAAGGCTACAAAGTAGATACCGGCCGTTAGATAAACAAATTGTACTAACGTAATCCAATTAAAATACAAACCTACCAATGCTACCGAAGAAAACAAACGCAAACCTACTTCTTTGATAAAATTTCCAAAAACAGAGTGCATGTGAACTCTTGCCCAGGCATAAAATATTTCGAAATACGCCATACAAATCCCAATAAACGGAATTAGAAGCATAAACTCTTTTACAACAGGATTTTCTTTTGAAACAAAATCGGTTATATCATCAAAGAAAAACAAACCAATGATTCCCAAAGGAATACACATTAATATGGGAAACAAAGTGGTGAACGATAAAAACTCTTCCCGTTCTTCTTCGGTTTTATATTGTGAATAAAACTTGACTAATGTATTTTGCATTCCGATAGCAAACAAAGGCATGATAACGTTCGCAGCCGAAAGAATATAATTAGTTAAAGCATAATAGGTTGCTCCTAAAAAAATAGGATACAAATAAAGTGTATTGATAGCCCCGATTCCGAAACCTATGTAAGTAATGATGGTGTTCTTAAAAGACTGATTTAAAACAATACCCATTTTTTGATTGTAGAATTTAGATTGTAGAGTTTAGATTTTTGATTTTCTGCTCTCTTTTTTGAAATTGTTATGGCTTTTTGAAATTGTTCTTTTTAACTAATCAATTCTACTAATTGTCTGGTTAGATTTTTTCTCGAATATTGCTGTAAACCAACACCATTCGCCTGTAATTTCCCTTCCAGAAACTGATTATAAAAGTCCAAAATTACACTTTTTAATTTCGTTTTCTCCGAATAATCAAAAAATACTCCTGTATTGGTTTCAGTGATGATATCTGCAAAGTCAGAACCCTGAGGTCCAATGGCAATTATCGGGCGATTGGAGACCATATATTCGAATAATTTTCCAGGAATGATGCTTTTAGTGTCTTCTGAGTTTATTTCGATTAAAAGTAAAACCTGAGATTTTTTTTGATGCGCAATTGCTTCAGTGTGCGAAACATAACCAACCAAATTCAAATAATCATTTAGTTTGATATTTTCAATAGCATCCAACACTTCCTGACTTACAGCACCAATTAATTTTATTTCTAAATGTTTTTTGAAATCTGGAATCTCCTGAAGCAATTCAACCAGACATTCCCATAAAAAAGGAGGATTTCTATCAGACAAAAACGAACCAATATGTGCCAAAGTAAACTTAGTATCCAGAGTTTGTTTTTCGACATTCTCAACATCATAACCATTCGTAATCACCGAAATCGGTTTATTGGTAATGGCCTGAAATTCAGTTTTTGTGGTTTTGCTTGTTACGATAATCGTATCGGCAGTATTTAAAACTTTATGTTCTAACTTTTTATGTTTTTTAGCGGCATAACCTGACAAACGCAGTGCTTTGTGATATCCAATTGTAGTCCAAGGATCACGGAAATCGGCAAACCATTTTACGTTTAGTTTTTCCTTTAATTCTAAACCAATTAAATGCAAACTGTGGGGCGGTCCCGAAGTTACAATCGTATCAATATTATTTTCTCTGATGTATTTTTCAAGATAAGAAACAGATGGTTTTACCCAAAAAACGCGGGCATCCGGAATAAAAAGGTTGCCTCGGACCCAAAGAAAGGTTTTGTCTAAAAAAGTCTGTTTCTTCTTGTGCGGAAAAATTCCAGAACTTATTTTTTTAGTTTTATTTTTTGAAAAAATGGATGCCAGCTGATACGGCTCCCAAATTTTATTTTTAAGAATAATCGCTTTGTCTGAAATCTCACTCACCAAACCTTCATCTACAATTGGGTATGTTGGGTTATCCGGAATGTAAACGATTGGCTGAACATTAAATTCAGGTAAATATTTTACAAATTTTAGCCAACGCTGTACACCAGGCCCTCCCGCCGGTGGGAAATAATAGGTAATGATTAAGAGTTTTTTTTGTTCCAAAAGAAAAATCGTTTATTATTTAAAAGCGCAAATTTAGAAGTTATTAAATAGTATTCGAGTTTTTTCGATTGAAATTCTATTTACTTCACGCAAAGTAGAAGAAACTTCAATGATTATCATCAATCGCTCTAATCTTTCTAAATAAGTAAGCGATTTCATCTCAGCTATTCTTTTTTCTTCAGCAAGCTCTTGATTATTTTTTTGCTATTTTATATGACATCATTTTAGTTTTAAAATTGATTTATTAAAAACTCTAAACAAAAAATATAATAATAGAAAGCAATTTAAGACTATCCAAAAATTATAAAAAATCCAGACTACTTTGTATTGAATTTCCATACTTGAAAAACTGAAATATTCACCTTGACTTTCGTTATAAAAGTCATCGTATCCCATCATGAAAACTCCACAAAATATAAATACCAATAAATCTAAAAAGAGAAAAAGTCCTATTTTTAAAATTATTGGTATTAATTTCATTTATATTATATTTAAAACTGACTACTCAATATTCGTCTTTTTCTTTCTTTCAAAATAAATCCCTCCAATCAAAAGCAATAACATTCCGATTGAACTTACCAAAGCAATCATCCCTCCAGTTTTAATCACTTTTGGCTCAAATTTGAATTCGATGGCGTGTTTACCACCTGGAACTTCCATCGCTCTTAAAACATAGTCAACAGGGAAATGGTCTGTCAATTTACCATCAACATAAGCATTCCAACCGTTTTTATAATACATTTCGGAAAAAACAGCCAAACCATCTTTGGTGTTTTCCGATTCGTATTTGATATAATTGGGTTTGTATTCAACCACTTTTATAGTTCCTGTAGTGTCCCATTGCTTTTTCAAACGGGCACTATTGAATTTTGATTCGTAATCATGAACATTAAAAACTGCAGTCGTTTTGGTATCAAGATTATTCAAAGCTTTCATGACATCATCTGGTTTGTTTACCAGTTTTACAGACTTTACAAACCAAGCATTTCCATTGGCATCAGGATTAACAACCGGAAACTCTTTCCCTTCTTTATCTACCTGAATTACATACTTAACATTCAGCATGTTGAATACTTCAATATTATTTTTAGCTATTTGATAATCATATAATTGCTGCATCCTTCTAGGTCTTACAGCACTGTATCCTCCAATAGTTTTATGGAAATAAGAAGATCTTCCCTGCAATTGCCCCTGTGCATCAAAAACTCTGTAAATTGATTTATCTTCTAGAATTTTAGTATCTGTAGGCGTTTCCTGAAATGGTGCAGCAATTTGTACCGGACTCACAAAATCTTTGGCCGAAACGTATTTTTTATCCACAAAAAACAAATCAAAAATCATTAAAATACCTACAAGTATTAAAGCGGTATTCTGAGCTAATTTATTTTTGATAAATAGCCATAAAATTCCAAAAGTTACTACTATAAAGAATCCCGAACGCAATAAATCAGCAGAATACAAACTTCTTCGGTCTTCTTTTAAGGCATCAACAAAACCAGGACCGTAGTTTTCTAATAAATAACTGTCGCTAGCTGATGAAAAATGAAAAAATCCTTTTGCAAAAACCAATATTATTATAACTCCAATTCCAAAAACACCCGTTTGCATCAATGCTTTTTGCTGCAATTGTGGATTCTCTTTTTGGTTGAAAAATGACTGCAAACCCATAACCGCGAGTACCGGGAAACACAACTCCAGAATTACCTGAATGGATGAAACCGCTCTGAACTTATCATACATCGGAACATATTCGATAAAAAAATCAGTCAGAACTGGAAAATTCTTCCCCCAGGAAAGCATCAGTGTAAATAATGCTCCCGAAAGGAAAACGTATTTTATTTTTCTTTCATCAATAAATAAAGCTAAAACCGCCAGAAAGAAAACCACCACTCCTATGTAAGCCGGAGCTGAAACAATGGGCTGGTCTCCCCAATAAGTAGGCAGCATTCCCGACACATAATCCTGAGCCTGCAGTGCTGGAACTCCTTGTTCAAGCATGAAAGAATACATTCGGCTGTCGGTTCCTAAATTCTCGTGGCTTGAACCTCCAAAAAGCCTTGGTGCTATTAAGTTAAAACTCTCCGCTATTCCGTAACTGTATTCGGTAATATATTCGGTTGTCATAGAAGCAGTAGTTTCGTTTTTAGTCCCATCAGGATTAAAAGTTAACTCGCTTTTGTCACGAATACTAAATTTGGCATATTCGCTTGTGGCTAATAAATTGGTAGCATTGGCTCCAATGGCAAAAATTCCGGCTACAGCCAAAGTTCCTATCGCAATTAAAAGAGGTTTATATTCTTTTTCTTTAATGAAATTAAAAGCATAATAACCTGAAAGAATCAATAAGAAAATCAATAAATAATAGGTCATCTGGAAGTGGTTGGCATTAATTTCTAATGCTACCGCAAACATGGTGAGCAATCCTCCCCAAATATATTTTTTCTGAAAAACCAGTATAAATCCGGCGATAACGAGCGGCATATACGCAATGGCGTGAGCTTTTGCATTGTGTCCAACCCCTAAAATAATGATTAAATAAGTCGAAAAACCAAAGGCAATGGCTCCGATAAAAGCTTTTAAAGGATCGGTTTTTAAAACCAGCAACAAGCCATAAAAACCTAAAAAGTAAAGAAATAAATAATCAGCAGGACGAGGTAAAAAACGCAATACATCATCTATTTTACCCACAAAATCATTGGGATAATTTGCTCCTAACTGATAGGTTGGCATTCCGCCAAACGCAGAATTGGTCCAATAAGGCTCTGAATGCTCTGTTGCTCTAAAATCGTTTTGCTCTTTTGCCATTCCGGTATATTGAGCGATATCGGATTGGAAAATTTGTTTTCCTTGTAAAACAGGATAAAAATAAACTAATGAAACAAGGATAAACCCAAGTATTACGAGGGCATGCGGATAGAACTTATTTATTATTTTCAATTTTGGCTGGTTTGGGTTAAATGAAAAATGCCTATTATCTAGGCACAAATTTAATCTATTTCTTCGTAATCAACGTACTCCCCAACTTTTTTGGTTTCACGGGGATTTTTCTCCTTTGCAGTATCCATGATTATCTCATCGTTATTGCGATAGGTATTTTGTCCTGTATTATTCTGATTATAATATTGTTGCTGCTGTTGTCTCTGAAAATTCTCTCCTGCTTTTTCGACAGCCTTTTTTACTAATACCGGTAAAAAGATTCTAGCTAAAAACTTAAAAATATAATAAAAAGCTACCATATAAAGTATAGCTTTCATTAAACCTGAAAAAGATGCTTCTTGCATAATCGTAATTTTTTTTCCAAAATTAATAAATCCATTCTTCAAAATTAAAATATCAATCTTAAATAAATAATAAAATATGTACATTTGAAATGCGTTATTACATTTTAATCAAAAATTAAATTATGTTAAAAATTAAAAAATTGGTCTTTGCAGGCACATTATTACTGCCACAACTATTTTTTGCGCAATATACAGATGTCATCAACTCGAATCGTCCCGGCGAAACGATGTCGGCATTTTCAGTAGGAAAAACAGTCATTCAGGCCGAAATGGGTATTTACGGCATCAATGAAAAACACGAATTATTAGATTATAAAGGTTCTGGTTTTGGAACTGATTTAACCTTTAGATACGGTGCTTTTCTGGAAAAACTGGAGTTTATTGCTGATATTCAGTACCAGCTTGAAAACTTTACCACACCTTACACCGATTACAAAAAAAATGATTTCAGACAAACTATTCTGGGAGCCAAATACCTGATTTACGATCCTTTCAAAGGGTATGAAAAAACAGCAAATATTTACAGTTACAAAGCCAACCACGCCTTCAACTGGCGCCAATTGGTACCTGCTGTAGCGGTGTTTGCCGGAGCAAATTTTACTTTTAAAGACAATCCGTATTCGTTTTCTCCAGATGGCAGTATTTCGCCAAAAATCATGCTGATTACTCAAAATCATTTTGGTGACGGCAGATGGGTTTTGGTAGGGAATTTTATTGCTGATTATATTTCGACTGATTATCCAAGTTATGGCTATGTATTAACCTTGACCCGTGGATTTAATTCTAATTGGTCCGGATTTATTGAAAACCAGGGTTACAAAAGTGATTTTTACAGCGATGCTCTTGTACGTGGAGGAGCAGCGTACTTAATTGGAAAAAACATGCAGATAGACGCTTCTGTAACAACTAATTTTAAAGATACTCCTTCTATTTTTTATGGCGGACTTGGATTTTCGTGGCGTTATGACGCGAAATACAAAGAAGTACAGCTGAAAAGCATAAAAGATCAAAAAGAAAAAGATTATCAAAAAGAAGAAAGCAAACGAAAAGCCAAATACGAATAACGATATTACTAAGAAAGCCCTTTAATTTGGGCTTTTTTCTTTTCAGCTCTTTTTAGTTTTACTAAAGATAACTATATTCGTAGCTTAGTATTTCAGTTCCAAAACCAGAGCATTTAAACAAAACAATCGTAATGATTACAATTAAAGAAGCCAAAACTAAAAAGGAATTAACGGATTACGTTAAATTTCCTTTTTCGCTATACAAGGACAATCCATATTGGGTACCACCTATTATTGCAGATGAATTAGAATCATTTGATAAAACCAAAAACCCTGCTTTTGACAATGCCGAAGCTTACTTTTATCTGGCCTATCGAAACAATGAAATTGTAGGCAGAATCACTGCCATCATCAATTGGGCAGAAGTTAATAATCAGCAAAAAAGAAAAGTTCGTTTTGGATGGTTTGACGTTATTGATGATATCGAAGTTACCAAAGCACTGCTTGAAAAAGTATATGAACTAGGCCGTCAGCATAATCTGGAACACGCTGAAGGACCAATGGGATTTTCGAATCTGGATAAAGTTGGTGTTCTTACCGAAGGTTTTGATCAAATGGGAACTATGATTACCTGGTACAATCACGCTTATTATGTAAGACATTTTGAAGAATTAGGATTTCAGGTAGAGAAAGAATACATCGAAAGTGTTTTTCCGTTCTCGAATGTAAAACCTGAATTTTTCCTGAAAGCTCAGGAACTTATCAAAAAGAGATATGGTCTAAGAGCGCTTACCTTTACCAAAACAAAAGACATAATGCCGCACGTGGATAAAATGTTTGATTTGTTTAATGAGTCGTATGCCAAACTTGCTTCTTTTGTCGCTATTTCTGATGTTCAAAAAGAATATTTCAAGAAAAAATACATTAGTTTCATCAATCCGGAATACATCAAATTTGTGGTGGACAAAGAGGATAATTTAGTTGCTTTTAGTATTGTAATGCCTAGCTTTTCTGAAGCTTTGCAAAAAGCAAAAGGTAAATTATTTCCGTTTGGGTTTCTTCATTTATTGAAAGCAAGAAAACAAAGTAAAGATGTTGTTTTTTACCTTATCGGAGTTCATCCTGATTACCAAAATAAAGGGGTTACTGCGATCATTTTTGATGAATATTACAAGACATTTTCTGAGAAAGGAATTCAAAATTGCATCAGAACACCTGAGCTAGCTGAAAATACAGCAATTCATTTATTATGGAAAAATTTTGATCCAAAAATACATTGTCAGAGAAAAACGTACCTTAAATATCTATAAAAAATAACAATGGATATCGAAAGAAAAAATCACTGGGAAAAGGTTTACGAAACTAAATCTCCTAATGAAGTAAGCTGGACGCAGGAAGTACCCAAAACTTCATTGGATTTTATACATTCATTAGAATTGAATAAAAATGCTACAATTATTGATATTGGCGGAGGTGACAGTAATTTAGTAGATTTTTTACTGAATGAAGGCTTTGAAAATATCACTGTTCTAGACATTTCTGAAAAAGCATTAGAAAAAGCAAAAATTCGTTTAGGAGAAAAAGCAAAAAAAATCAAATGGATTGTGAGCGATATTACAGAATTTGCTCCAGAGGAAACCTATGATGTTTGGCATGACAGAGCTACTTTTCATTTTCTAACGGATGCTTTTCAAATAGAAAAATACCTGGAAATTACGGGTAAGGCAGTGAACAGTCATTTGATAATTGGAACTTTTTCTGAAAATGGTCCCACAAAATGTAGCGGTCTCACCATTAAACAATATTCTGAAAATACTTTAGAACAGCAATTTATAAAAAGTTTTAACAAAATAAAATGTATTACCGAAAATCATATTACTCCTTTTGAAACCTCACAAAATTTTGTTTTTTGTAGTTTCAAAAAAAGATAAAAAAAATCCATTCGCCCCCCAACGAATGGATTTTTCAGTTAAAAAAATATATGTAGTTATTATTCTTTACAATCTACTTTTACCAAAGTGTTATCAGCATCAAATTTAAGTTTTGTTTTATCTTTAAAAACAACCTTTTTATTGCTTTCGACAACATCTCCATAACCCATTATAAAAGCACCATCTTTTTGCAGAAAAGCAACTTCTCTAACCGATGAAACTCCTTCAGACATAAAAGTATAATCTGCGATAAGCGTATCACCTTTCATATTACCAATTATTGTTCCTTCGTTTTTATCTTTTCCGTACAAATTATAATCTAATTTACCGTTTACTTCCTGATGCGAATTCACATTAAAACTCAGCGATACAATACTGCTATCTCTTGTAGAAGCGTAACACTGATTTCCTGCTGGCTCTACTATTTCTGCTTCTTTAGGAGCACTTGGTATAATTTCAGGAGCAGTTGTATTCTTTTTGCAAGAGGCAAAAGAACATATAATTGCGGCTAATAGTAAAACTTTTTTCATGACTTTTTCTTTTAATAAATTTACAAGTATAAAAGTACTCTGAAATAAAAAAATCCATTCGTATAATTGAATGGATTTTTTATATAATTCCCATATTAGGAATTTATTTTTGAAGAAATTAAGCGTCTAAATCAACGGTTGTTTTGCTTGCTATTTCTTTATAAGTACCGTTTACTAATTTCTCACGGATAGCTTCAAAAGCGATTAAAGTTTCATCAATGTCAGCTAAAGTGTGCGCTGCAGTAGGAATCATTCTTAGTAAAATAATACCTTTTGGAATTACAGGATAAATTACAATTGATAAAAAGATACCGTAGTTTTCTCTTAAATCGTTTACCATCACCATTGCTTCCGGTACACTTCCTTCAAGATAAACTGGTGTAACACAAGTATTAGTATCGCCAATATTGAAATTTCTGGTACGTAAACCGTTTTGCAAAGCGTTTACATTTTCCCAAAGTTTATCTTTCAAACCTGGATTGTTACGCAATAATTCTAAACGTTTCAAAGAACCAATTGTCTGAATCATTGGCAATGCTTTTGCAAACATCTGAGAACGTAAATTGTATTTTAGATAATCGATAATATCCTGATCTGCTGCTACGAAAGCTCCGATATTAGCCATAGATTTTGCAAAAGTCGAAAAGTAAACGTCGATACCATCCTGACAACCCTGCTCCTCACCTGCTCCGGCTCCTGTTTTACCAAGCGTACCAAAACCATGTGCATCATCAACTAATAAACGGAAGTTATATTTTTCTTTAAGAGCAACAATTTCTTTCAGTTTTCCTTGCTGACCGCGCATTCCAAAAACACCTTCGGTAATAAAAAGGATTCCTCCACCTGTTTCTGTAGCCATTTTGGTAGCACGCTGCAGGTTTTTCTCCATACTTTCAAGATCATTGTGTTTGTAGGTAAAACGTTTCCCCATGTGCAAACGTACCCCATCAATGATACAAGCATGAGAATCAACATCATATACAATAATATCATTTTTAGTTACTAAAGCATCAATGATAGACACCATTCCCTGATAACCAAAATTCAATAAATATGCCGCTGGTTTCATTACAAACTCAGCCAGTTCGTTCTCTAATTGCTCGTGATATTTAGTGTGACCAGACATCATACGGGCTCCCATTGGGTAAGCTGCTCCAAACTGAATTGCGGCATCTGTATCAGCCTGACGTACCTCTGGGTGATTCGCAAGACCTAAATAATCGTTTATACTCCAGTTCAAAATAGTTTTTCCACCAAACTGCATTCTTGGACCTAACTCTCCTTCTAATTTAGGAAATACAAAATAACCTTCTGCTTGTGACGCCCATTTTCCTAGAGGACCTTTATTGTTTTGAATTCTCTCGAATAAATCTTTTACCATAATATATTGAAGTAATAATTTTAATATAAACTGCGGGCAAAAATAAATATTTATTCGATGGTATCATAATAATTTGAAAATGATTCGAATTCAAAGTAGCTCTTTAATACACTTTTATCACAAAAACATTCGCGAAACCTTAATATTTATTAGCAAAACTAAAATCATCCTTCGAAAGATTAACAATTTATACCTTTTATAAATACAACAAAACAGGCTGAATTTATTTATTTTTTATTAATTTTAAAGAAATTAAATCATAAAACCTAATGGCTTTAAGCAATTCTAAAGACCTCAAATTAGCTGTTCTTATTGATGCCGATAACGTTCCGTACAGCAATGTAAAAGGCATGATGGAAGAAATTACAAAATTCGGAACTCCTACTACCAAACGTATTTACGCCGATTGGACCAAGCCAAATTCTAACGGATGGAAAGGCGTTTTACTGGAACACGCTATTACGCCTATCCAGCAATACAGCTACACCGTGGGCAAAAACTCATCCGATTCTGCGTTGATCATTGATGCAATGGATTTGCTTTATTCTGGTAAATTAGATGGATTTTGCATTGTTTCCAGTGATAGCGATTTTACGCGTCTGGCCATTCGTTTACGTGAATCCGGAATGAAAGTGATTGGAATTGGCGAAAAGAAAACACCCAATTCATTTATCGTTGCCTGCGACCGTTTTATTTATATCGAAGTTCTGGATGGCGCCATACAGAAGAAAAAATCCCCAAAACCAACCGCTACAACTACTTCTGACGCCAAAAAAGCTGTTGAAAAACCAGCCGAAAAAGCATTAGCCAAAATAGACAAAGCCACTATCGAACTTATCGAAGCCACGATTGAAGATATAGAAGATGATGATGGATGGGCATTTCTGGGCGATGTTGGAAATATGATTGTGAAGAAAAAACCTGAATTTGACCCAAGAAATTATGGTTTTTCGAAGCTTACGCCCATGCTAAAATCACTTACGGACATTCTGGAAATTGATGAAAGAGAGTCTGACAAAAAAGGTATCAAACACGTTTATGTGCGATTACGTTTCAACTAAATTATCATTTTTAATTTTTTTATAAACATGAGAAAAAAATTCTTTATCTACGGATTCTTATTGTTTCTAATTGTTGCTGCTATTTATTATAAAACAGGTCGTGGCTATTTATTAGTCATTATTATACCTATACTATTGATTGTTGGGTTTTATAATACGATTCAAAAAAAACATGCTATTTTAAGAAACTTTCCTGTTTTGGGATATTTCAGGTATTTGTTCGAAATGATTGCGCCGGAAATCCAGCAATATTTTATCGAAAGATCTACTGACGGAAAACCTTTTTCCAGAAACCAGCGTTCATTGGTGTACCAAAGAGCCAAAAATATCGATTCGAATTCACCTTTTGGAACACAATTAAACCTAAATCATGATAGTTACGAAGGCATCAAACACTCTATTTTTCCAGCAAAAGTAAACGAAGAATTGCCACGTGTTTTAGTGGGCGGAAAAGATTGCAAACAGCCCTATTTAGCTTCTTTATTGAATGTTTCGGCAATGAGTTTTGGTTCGCTGAGCGAAAATGCGGTTCGTGCAATTAATATTGGAGCAAAAAAAGGACAATTTTATCAAAATACAGGCGAAGGCGGATTGACCGATTATCATCTGGAAGGCGGCGGCGATATTACGTGGCAAATCGGTACAGGTTATTTTGGCTGCCGTAACGCAGAAGGAAATTTTGACGCCGAAAAATTTTCAGAAAAAGCCAATCTTCCGAATGTAAAAATGATCGAAATTAAGCTTTCGCAAGGCGCAAAACCAGGTCATGGCGGTGTGCTTCCAGCAGCTAAAAACACGGAGCAAATTGCCAGAATCCGAGGCGTTGTTCCCCATACGACGATACTTTCACCTCCAAGTCATAGTGCATTTTCAGATGCGAAAGGTTTAGTTCATTTTGTTAAACACTTACGTGAATTATCTAACGGAAAACCAATCGGATTTAAATTATGTATTGGAAACACAGCCGAATTTGAGGCGATTTGTCACGAAATGATTGCCGAGGATTGTTATCCCGATTTCATTACCGTTGATGGTGCCGAAGGCGGAACCGGAGCTGCTCCACTGGAATTTGCCGATGGTGTGGGAATGCCTTTTGAACCTGCTTTAATTTTTGTCAATAAAACTTTAGTAGGATTAAATATTCGTGATAAAATTCGCATTATCGGAAGCGGAAAAATCATTTCTGGCTATTCTATTTTACATGCTATTGCGTTGGGCGCAGATATGTGTAATAGTGCCCGTGGCTTCATGTTTTCGCTTGGTTGTATTCAGGCTTTAAGATGTCATAATAACGAATGCCCAACCGGAGTAGCAACACAAAACAAGATGTTGATGAAAGGTTTGGTGGTAACCGATAAATCTGATCGTGTGTATCATTTTCATAAAAACACTCTACATGCTGCAAACGAGCTTTTGGCAGCAGCCGGAAAGAAAAGTTTTGCCGATGTGGATATCAATATTTTTATGCGTGGTGATGAGTTTACCAATTTATCCGAATCGTATTTTCCTGATAATTTAACCAATGTCACCAGACAGCATTAAAAAATAAAAAGCCTCTTTGTATTATTTCAAAGAGGCTTTTTATTATCATTTTCTAAAACTTTATTAAAGTTTTGCAGTTACCTTATTCGCCGAAGATTCGTCATTTAGTAACTCAGCTAATTCTTGTTTTCCAATTAATCTTTTAGCAATAATAGAATTGTTATACGAGATAAAATAAACATCAAAAGTTACACCTTCTTCGATTAACTCTTGAGAAATTTGGTTCTTCTCGATCATACCTCTTAACAATTCAGGAAACGACTGGCTATAAGCTTGTTTGTTTTCGTCTGTTTCCTCTAAATTTGTTTCAATTCTGATTTCAATTCTATTGTCTTCTAAAAACGCCTTAGCATCGGTACTTGTAATACTAGGCCCTTTTATAGAACTCGAAGTATTGTAATTACTTACATGCTCCTGGATTTTTTGTTTTGTATTTTTACAGCTAACCAGTAAAGATACAATTGCAATAGCAAATGCGATTTGGGTAATTTTTCTAATCATAATTTTTTGGTTTTTTAGGTTCTTTTGTTAGATTTTAAACTCAAACATACTAATTTTTTAACACAAAAACAATAGATTTGGCAAAATAAAAGAGCTGTAACTATTTGATTACAAGTGTTATATGTAAGAATTATTTACAAGATAATGTAAGAATAAACAAACTGTCTTTAGCACAAAAAAAGCCTCTTTGCGCGATATCAAAGAGGCTTTTTTTGTTATAAGAAGATTATACTTATTTTATTTTTTAATATATTATAGAATTATTTTTTCAAAAAAGCGGCTATTTCCTCCTTGTTAATTATTTTTTTATCCAAAACAGTATTATCATCAGCCAGATAATAAACATCAAACTGCACACCTTCCTCTACTAATTCCTGAAAAACAATATCTTTTTCGATTCTATTAGTCAGTAACTCAGAGAAATTTGTATCTGCGGCTGCTTTATTCGATTCGTTTTGTTCCAGATTGGTTTCGAACCTTAATTCAATTTTATTATCATCCATATAACCTCTGGCAGTAGTAAGTGTAACATTAGCAGCTTTAAAAGTAGCTGCCTGACTATTATACGTTGTTACATATTCCTGAAGTTTTTGTTTGGTGTTTTTACAGCTTATTACCAATAGTGCAATACCAATTATAAGCGAAATTTGGGTTATTTTCTTCATCCTCTTTTTTAGTTTTTAAATTTCAACTTTGATTACAATTTTATTCAATATGCCGTCCGTTATCATGGGCGCGTGTACATCTTCGGGAAAGAGTATCACAAATTGATTGGCACTCAGTCTAAAAAACATATCCGGATAATCATTAAAAAAACGAACATCTTTTTCATCATTGTAGTCTCCTTTTGGCACTGCACAATCTGCTCTTGGTTTCCATCCAAAAATTTCAAATTCACTAATACAAAACTGAATATCAATATTTTTTATCGTGACATTCAAATGTTTCTAAACTCTCTACTTTGGTTTTTCCTTTTCCGTAGTAACCAAAAGCCTTTATGCCGTCGGTTTCAAATAAAGTTCCTTCGGCAACATTTCCAAATTTATTAGCTCGCAAAAAATCAAATGCTTTCTTAAACGAAGGATGTAAAGCTTCATATTTTGCGGCATTTTCTAATGAATCTATAATCATAATTTTATTGTATTTGAATTGGTGTTTTTTAAAATTATAAAAAATTATTTCAATTTCTGAAGTCTCAAAAGCCCTTCTAAATAATAGTAATCGGCATAATTTATAGAACAATCTATTTCGCTTCCGGCTGGCTTATGACCTGTTGAATGAAGCAAAAATGCCGGATTTATATCATGACTCTGATAGTTCTCAGAAAGTGAAATAAGCATTTTTTCAGCTTTGGAAACATACTCCGATTTCAACTTTTTATCTTTTGTAAAAGAACTCAATTCGATCAATGCAGATGAAACGATTGCCGCTGCAGAAGCATCTCTGGGTGCATTAGGAATATCCGGAGCATTAAAATCCCAGTACGGAATCAAATCTTCTGTGGTTAATTTATCCAGATACACTCTCGCCAATTGATTTGCAAATGCTAAAAACTTAGGATCTTTTGTTTCTCTGTACACCATTGTAAAACCGTAAATTGCCCATGCCTGCCCACGTGCCCACATACTATCATCGCTAAATCCCTGCGCGGTAATTCCTTTTATTTTTTTACCTGTTTCATAATCGTAAATAAGAACATGATAAGACGTAAAATCCGGTCTGAAATGATTGTTCATCGTAGTTTCAGCATGTTTTACAGCAATGTCGTACAGCTTTTTATTCCCTCCGTTTTTAGAAGCCCAAAAAAGCAATTCAAGATTCATCATATTATCGATAATCGTATTGTGTCCGCCGTATTTATTATGCGGCCACGACTGAATAGTTCCTACTTTTGGATTGAAAAGCGTAGCAAGAGTATCGGCGGTTTTCAGGATAATTTCTTTGTAGGCTTTATTTTTAGTCAAACGATATCCGTTACCAAAACTGTTCAGAATCTGAAAACCCAAATCATGATCACTGGCTTTATTTACAGACAAAGGCGTCAAAAATCTACTAAATTTATCCGCTTCTTTTTCCCACTTTTTCTCTCCTGTTGCTTCGTATAAATACCATAATTGTCCCGGCCAAAAACCACTTGTCCAATCTTTATAATCTACAAATTTCCATTCGGAACTTCCAGTTGGAATACTTCTGGGAAAAGTTTGATTATCTGGAATTACAGCCAGAGTTTTAGAAGCCTGTACCGCACAATAGTCGAATTGTTTTTTTATATTGAATGAATTACTTTTCTGCGAATATGCTGCATTTGCAGAAAATAATAAAGTAAAAATTAAAATATAAAAAGAAGATAATCTTGTATTCATGGTAATTTGGTTTTTGGATGATGAAAGATAGAAAGTTTAAATTTATAAAATAAAGTAAAACTTTTGCCTGTAAAGTTTTTAACTTCGAAAAAAAAATCAAAGATTCATTCTTTTTTTGTTTCTAAAAAGTAAACCGTTATACATTTGAAAAATCCAAGAGTTACTTATTTCTTTCTGCTGCTATTGGTGATTATTCTTGGAATTCTTTCTAGAAAAATAAGCGTTGTACCTTTATTTATTGGAGATTTACTGTACGCTGTAATGATTTTTATTTTTATTAGAATATTTTTAATAGAATATAAAAGCTTTCAAATTGCTGTTCTAGCTTTAGTAACTTGTTATACTATCGAGTGCTTGCAGCTTTATCAGGCTGACTGGATTATCGAACTCCGCAAAACACTTTTTGGACGATATGTGCTCGGTCAGGGATTTTTATGGAGTGATCTTGTGGCTTATAGTTTTGGCGTTCTGATTGCCTTTTTGATTGAAAAAAACAAGAAATACTAATCAAATGTCTGGGTAATTTTATCAATATTCAGACTATTAGCCATTGTTGTAAATATCTGATAATAAGTCGATTTATTATCATACAGTTGCTCATGAGTTCCTTTTTCAATACATCTTCCCTGCTCTAAAACGATAATATTCGAAGCATCAATAATCTGCGAAATACTGTGCGAAATTATGATTACGGTTCTGTCTTTTTTTATGGCGTCGAGCGATTTTTTTATTTGTTCTGTAGCTATCGCATCCAAACTTGCGGTGGGCTCATCCAGAAAAATGATAGGCGGATTTTTAAGAAACAACCTGGCAATTGCAATTCGCTGCTGCTGACCTCCTGAAAGTAAATGTGCTTCGGATTCATATCCTTTTGGCAACTGCATGACCTGCTCATGAATATAAGCTTTCCTGGCGGCCTCCATAATTTCGGCTTTTGAAGCAGCTGGCTTTCCGTATAAAATATTTTCGGCTATAGTTCCTTTGAAAATATGATTTTTTTGTAAAACCAATCCAATATTTCTTCGTAAAAAATCGGTGTCATAATCATTTAAATCGACTCCATCCAAATAAATTTTTCCCGATGAAGGCAAATAAAACTTATCCAGTAAATTGATAACCGTGCTTTTTCCGGCACCGCTCAATCCGACCAAAGCGGTGGTTTCGTTTGGTTTGATTGTAAAATTAATTTCAAAAAGTGCTTTGGTTCCGTTAGGATAGGCAAAATCAACATTTTTGACTTCTATCAATCCTACAATTTTTTCCGGAACATAATCTCCGCTGGTTTCTTTTTCTTTTTCAGATTCTAAAATATCAAAAAAACCTTCCGAATAAATTAAGGCATCATTTACTTCATCATAAATACGGTGCAACTGACGAATTGGTGCCGAAACATTATTAAACAACATAATATGAAACATGATCGCACCAATTGTCATGGTATTATTTAGTACAAAATAAGCAGTCAGAATAATAATGATAACCACTCCTATTTGTTCGATAAAACTTTTGACACTTTCAAAAATGAAACTTGTTTTTCTGGTTGCCAATTGATTTTCAGTCATTTCGAATTGAATTTTCTGATGACGATCGGCTTCCATAGGTTCACGAACAAAAGATTTAATAACAGTTATCGATTCTATCAGACTTATAATTCCGTTGTTTTTTGTTTCGCGATAATTGCGCATTCTTCTCCGAAATCCGCTTAGCTTAGTTGCCTGTAACTGACTGATATAAAAATAAATAGGAATAATACACAAACTCACCAATCCTACGTACATATTAGCATAAAACATCAAAATTAAAGCCACGAAAGCATTTGTAAACAATGGCAGAATATCAATAAAAAAATTCTGAACCAATCGTGTCAAACTGCTAATTCCCATATCAATTCTGGTTTGAAGTTTACCACTTTCGTTTTCGTCTGAGGTATAAAACTCCATTCTATAACTCAGAATTTTTTCGACTATGGTTTGAGAAATATCACGTGTTATAAAAATCCGCAACTTTTCTCCGTAAAATTTTTGTCCAAACTGCACTACCGAATAAATCAATTCTTTGGATAACAAAACAATACTTATGATGCCTAATAAATGAAATCCTTTAGACAAAGGTTCGTGCGCCACCATTAGATTACTAATAGAATCTACGGTATATTTTATGATTAAAGCATTTACCTGAGCTGCAAACGATCCTAAAAACGTAAGCAATAAAGTAGCAATGACCATTTTGCGGTAGGGCTTAACGAAAGGAGTGATTTTTTTAAAGAGAACTGATATCTGCATTTATTTTGTCTTTAGGCAAGTTATCAAATATAAGAATTCTAAATTTGTGTTTTAAATTCCGCATCACTTAAAATATATTATTATGCAACTTGTTTTCGCTTCAAACAATAAAAACAAAATCAAAGAAATACAAAGTATTCTTCCGGAAACTATTAAAATCCTGAGTTTAGAAGAAATTGGCTGTCACGAAGAAATTCCTGAAACGGCAGACACCATCGAAGGAAATGCCATTCTGAAAGCCAATTATGTAACCGAAAAATACGGCTACGATTGTTTTGCTGATGATACAGGACTGGAAGTTACAGCTTTAAACGACGAACCAGGCGTCTATTCGGCAAGATATGCAGGCGAGCAGCGCAATGCTGATGATAATATGAATAAACTTCTGGAGGCATTAACAAACCATCAGGACCGAAGCGCAAAGTTTAAGACCGTTATTGCATTAAACCTAAAAGGAGAACAACAACTTTTTACCGGAATTGCCAAAGGAACAATTGTTTTTGAAAAAGCCGGGGATTATGGTTTTGGGTATGATCCGATATTTCAGCCGGAAAATTACAGCGAAACTTTTGCGGAATTATCTTCGGATGTAAAAAATAAAATCAGTCATCGGGCAAAAGCAACTCAGCAACTAATTGATTATCTGCATTCCATCCAATAATTGTTTAAAATACAACATTTTACGGGACAAAATTTATATTTCAAGACGATTTTTTTTATCAATAGATTCTCAAATTCATTTAAATAAAACATAACTTTTTGATAATCAAATCATAACAAATGTATAATTATTGAAATTGCATTAGTTTATCTGAATAATTAACAGTAATTTTGCACCCTATTTTAAAAATACATATGAATAAATTTGAACAATTAGGATTGAATGAATCGTTACTGAAGGCGATTTTAGATCTAGGATTTGAGAATCCGTCAGAAGTACAGGAGAAAGCGATTCCCCTATTATTGGAAAAAGACACAGATATGGTTGCGTTGGCTCAGACAGGGACAGGGAAAACGGCAGCTTTCGGTTTTCCGCTAATCCAAAAAATTGATGCTGACAACAGAAATACACAAGCATTAGTTTTATCGCCAACACGAGAACTTTGTTTACAGATTACCAACGAACTTAAAAACTACTCAAAATACGAAAAAGGTATTAATGTGGTAGCAGTTTACGGCGGGGCTAGTATTACAGAGCAAGCTAGAGACATTAAGAGAGGAGCACAAATTATTGTGGCTACTCCGGGAAGAATGCAAGACATGATCAACAGAGGTCTGGTAAACATTAAAAATATAGATTACTGTATTTTGGATGAGGCTGACGAAATGTTGAACATGGGATTCTATGAAGACATCGTATCGATTTTATCTGATACTCCAGATCAAAAAAGTACATGGTTGTTCTCTGCAACTATGCCACAAGAGGTTGCCAGAATTGCAAAACAATTTATGAGCGAACCGGTAGAAATTACTGTAGGAGCTAAAAATTCAGGTTCTGCAACCGTTTCTCACGAATTTTACCTAGTAAATGCACGTGACCGTTACGAAGCACTTAAACGTTTGGCCGATGCTAATCCAGATATTTTTTCTGTGGTTTTCTGTCGTACCAAAAGAGATACTCAGGCTGTTGCCGAAAAATTAATCGAAGATGGATACAGCGCTGCTGCATTGCACGGAGATTTATCTCAGGCGCAACGTGATGGTGTAATGAAATCTTTCCGTGGAAGACAAATTCAGATGCTTGTTGCTACTGACGTTGCTGCACGTGGTATTGACGTTGATAATATTACTCACGTAGTAAATTACCAACTTCCTGACGAAATTGAAACATACAATCACCGTTCTGGACGTACTGGTAGAGCTGGAAAATTAGGAACTTCTATTGTAATTGTTACAAAAAGTGAGTTGCGTAAAATTTCTTCTATCGAAAGAATCATCAAACAAAAATTCGAAGAAAAAACAATTCCATCTGGAATCGAAATCTGCGAAATTCAATTATTGCACTTAGCAACTAAAATTAAAGATACTGAAGTTGATCACGAAATTGACAACTACTTACCAGCTATCAACAATGTTTTGGAAGATTTATCTAAAGAAGAGTTGATTAAGAAAATGGTATCTGTAGAATTTAATCGTTTCATTGCTTACTACAAAAAGAATAGAGATATCTCTACTCAGTCTGGAGAAAGACGTGAAAGAAGTGATGCTGAACCAAGAGAATTCAATAACAACGGAGCAGTTCGTTATTTTGTAAACATCGGTTCAAGAGATAATTTCGATTGGATGTCACTTAAAGATTACCTGAAAGAAACATTAGACTTAGGTCGTGATGACGTTTTCAAGGTAGATGTAAAAGAAGGTTTCTCTTTCTTTAACACTGATCCTGAGCATACTGATAAAGTAATGGAAGTATTAAACAACGTACAACTTGAAGGACGTCGTATTAATGTTGAAATTTCTAAAAATGATGGTGGCGGAAGACGTGACCACAACGGACGCTCTGGTGGCGGACGCAGTTCTGGAGGACCAAGAAGAGAAGGAAGTTTTGCTCCAAGAAGAGAAGGTTCTGGAGGAGGATTTAGAAGCGACAGAAATTCAGCTCCAAGAGAAGGTGGTTTTAGAAGCGACAGAAATTCATCAGCTCCAAAAAGAGAAGGTGGTTTTAGAAGTTCTGCCCCAAGAGAAGGTGGTTCTGACAGAGCACCAAGACGTTCTGAAAGCTTTGGTGATTCACCAAGACCAAGAAGACCAAGAAGAGACTAATCATTTGATTATCTTTACATATAAAATCCCAAATTCCAGACATAATTGGAGTTTGGGATTTTTTTTAAAACTAAAAATATTCTTTTGAATGAATATTTTTTTAATTCAAATCAATTTAATTTAAACCCTATTGCTTCTTTTTTACTTAAATCCCAAAAGTGAGATTCCTTTCCTTTGTTAATTTTCTGATAATTATATTCGAATACTGCAAAATATTTAATCACGATTTACTACTTTTAGAGCTTTAAATCAGGATATGAAATATTTTGCAGTTTTCTTTTTTATACTATTCTCCACTATCGGTTTTTCGCAAGAAACTGACCCGGCTATACCGCATAGAGTTTCTGGTTATGTTATAAATGATAATACCAAAGAGCCACTTTCAAGTGTAAATGTTATTAACACGAATAAAGTTCGCGGTGCAACCACTGACAACAAAGGTTATTTTGAAATTGACGTACAACCCAACGATACGTTGCATTTTTCTATTATAGGATTTCAATCGTTACGTGTTAGAGTAACAAACGACTGGATCAAAAATAAAGTAACGCGTATTCAGTTAACTGAAAAAGCCATTGCACTAGAAGAAGTAATTATTGCGCCGTTTAACCTAACCGGATACCTTGAAGTTGATTCAAAATTAATTCCGACCAAAGAAAACTATCGTTATAGTATTTCAGGACTTACACAAGGTTACGAGGCAGGCGAATACGCTCCAAACGCTTTTGGAAAAGTATTAGGATCTATTTTTAATCCTGCTGACATGTTGTATAATTTCTTTGGAAAAAATGCAAAAGAACTCAAGAAACTCAAAGAAATGAGGAAAGACGACACGGTAAGAAATCTTTTAGAAACAAAATACGATCGTGAAACTGTTGCTGTACTTCTAGGTATTACCAAAGAAGAAATTCCAGAAATCATGCAGCGTTGCAATTACTCTGATTCGTTTATTCAGACAGCAAACGACCTTCAAATTATGGACGCAATTAGCGGCTGTTACGAACAATACAAAATTTTAAAAAGAAATTAAGCTTCTTTAGAATATCATATTAAATCCTCAATTTTCGAATTGGGGATTTTTTTTGTTTTTAAATGATTGATTACAAATAAAAAAAAAATCGCCTCTGGAAATCTCCCCTCAAATGTAATCTACCTGACATTTAACTGATTGCCGTTATCC
This sequence comes from Flavobacterium hydrocarbonoxydans, assembly GCF_009789235.1. GTDB lineage: Bacteria > Bacteroidota > Bacteroidia > Flavobacteriales > Flavobacteriaceae > Flavobacterium > Flavobacterium hydrocarbonoxydans. Next base: position 48,338 of record NZ_WSTB01000016.1, read on the forward strand.
TAATTTAGTATAGCAATAATTAAAATTTGATATATGAAAAAGCTATTTTTAATTCTCCCGATTTTATTTTTCATTCTGTCCTGCGAATCCGAAGGCGAACTCACTAAAGATGTGATTCCAGAAACCACAATTCCTGATGACGAAAATCCTTCAGACGATACTAATTTTCAACTCAGAGGGAAATTTCAACCAACTTCGGGGATTTCGGTGACTGGCGATGCCTTAATTTTCTCAGAAGATAACCTTCAGAAATTAAAATTCTCCAATTTTAGTGTTTCAAATGGACCAGATTTAAAGGTTTATCTTTCTAAAACTAGCACTCCAACTGCTTTTATAAATTTAGGCAATCTAAGAGCTAATGCTATTTACACCATTCCAAATCAGGCTAATTTATCCGAGTACAAATATGTCTTGATTTATTGTCAGCAATACAGTCATTTGTTTGCTTTTACAGAATTAACAACAAATTAAAATCTAAAAAATGAAAAAAATATTTCTATTTACTGCTTTCACAATCTCCTGCATAAGTTATTCTCAAGGATGTAGTGATGCCGGAATTTGCTCTATTGGGAATGGTTTTGAAAAAAATCATGAAGATTATAAAAATCAAGTTGAAGTAGCTACTATTTTTGGAGCTGGAGAATCTGATGTAACTTATTTCTCGCCTTATGTTTCCTATACCCGCAAAATAAACGAGAAACTTTCATTGAGTAGCAAAGTTACTTTTTCTAGCGCTAACGGAAGTTTTGGTACAAGGGCTGATTTTGGAGATGCGTATTTGGTTGGGAATTACACTTTTGAAGAAAAAAAAGCCAGACAATGGAGTGCTTTATTAGGATGGAAACTACCTTTTACAACCTCAAACCGAAAAATAAATGGATATTCACTACCTGAAGATTATCAATCCAGTTTAGGAACTTTTGACTTATTCCTGGGAACTAATTTAAAATACCAAAAATGGGACTTTACTGCAACAGTTCAGATTCCTGTTTTTAATATTAATAAAAATTCCTTTTTTAAAGAATATTCAGGAACCGATGATTTTCCATCAACCAATTTATTCGAACGTAAATCTGATGTTTTATTAAGAGCCACTTACACCTTGACAACTCCTAACAAAAAGTTCGTTTTTAAACCAAATGTTTTATTTATATATCATCTTGGAGAAGATAGTTTCGAGAATATTTATGGCGTTAGAGAGAACATTACAGGTTCTGATGGTTTGACTATAAATGGCAACCTGATAAGTTCTTATAGCATAAATACTCGAAATTCGGTAGAACTTTCGCTAGCTACTCCTTTTGTTGTTCGGGATGTACGTCCTGATGGATTGACCAGAAAATACGTAGTGGGATTAAATTACAAATATTCTTTCTAAAAATAACTTTCATTTTATATAAACCTTCAAAATTTCTTTTGAGGGTTTATATTTTGAATTAGAATTAGAATCTATTTCTTTTTTTATTTTTAAAAATACTTCGTCATTACTTGGCAATACAGCAAATAATTTCCTAAATTAGATATTCTTACTTTTTGGCGAAAAATCATATTTTCGAAATAAATACAGCATATCATGATCAATACTACACAAAAAATTTTAAGTTTTATCAATCTTCAGAACGGTGAGGAAAACAAGAAGAAGGTAATCGAAAATATTACAAGTGCTGTATCGTTTAGAGGTTCTAACATCTGGATTTTGGCTTGTGCGATTATCATTGCTTCTGTGGGACTGAATGTAAACTCGACAGCTGTAATCATTGGTGCGATGTTAATTTCGCCTTTAATGGGACCAATTGTGGGCGCTGGTTTCGGGTTAGGCATGTATAATTTTCAGCTTTTAAAAAAATCAATAAAAAATTTACTCATTGCAACTGCGGTAAGTCTGACTACTTCTACGATATATTTTTACATTAGCCCTTTTAAAGACGCACAATCAGAGTTGTTAGCCAGAACTTCGCCTAACATTTATGATATATTAATTGCTTTTTTTGGAGGTTTAGTAGGGGTCATAGCTGTTACCCGGGTCGAAAAAGGAAATCCTATTCCTGGTGTTGCTATTGCAACTGCTTTGATGCCGCCGTTGTGTACAGCGGGTTACGGCTTGGCTTTAGGGAACATTAAATTCTTTCTTGGTGCCATGTATTTATATACTATCAATTGTGTGTTTATCTGTATTGCGACTTTTATCATTGTTAAATATTTAAATTACCCTATAACCAAACAGTTAGACCTGAAACATGAAAAACGAGTAAAATATGGAATTACAATTTTAATTTTAACCCTGATTGTACCCAGTACTTTTTTCGCTTATCAATTGTTCATTCAAAAAAATTATACGGCAAAAACGCAAAATTTTATTCAAAACGAATTTTTAAACTATGATTATCCCATTATTTACAAGAATATCGAATACAACAAATCGCCCAAAAGAATAGAATTAGCGTTTTTAGGAAAGAAATTTAGTGAAAATGAAATCGCTGATTTAAATAAAAAACTAATCTATTATGACATACAAAACACCAGATTAATTATCAAACAGGACACTTTTAATCTTGGGAAAGATATTATGAACAGAATAAATGACAGTAAAAATCTGGTAGATCAAAAAGATGTTTTAATTAATGAATTAAGAAACAAACTATCTCAATATCAATTTAATAAAAGCCAAATAAACAAGGAAGCTAAAATTTTATTTCCGTTTATTCACTCCCTTACTATCGGAAATTATTCTTATGATAGTAAAACAAATACGTCCAATATTATCCCTGTTGTATTATTTCAAAGTAAAAATAATATCGACAATGACAGTGAAGAAAAACTTAAAAAATGGCTAAAAACCAGGCTTGAAAAAGATACTATTGAAGTGTACCGTCAGAATGTAATTTTAAAAAAATAAGTTTGATTCGTATTCGATTAGCCAAAAATTGTAACTACATTTACTTGTAAATTAAGTTACTAACTAAAATTTAAAATAATGTCAAAAAGTCAAGATGCCAAGAAAACCGTTAAAAAAGAACCTTTAAAAACAGCAAAGGAAAAGAAAGAAGAAAAAAGAGAGAAAAAAAATAGTCCAAAAAGAGACTAATTTTATAAAAAAATCAGTCGCAGTTTTCGGTTTTGTTAAACTGTAAACTGCGACTGTAATTTATTACTTAACCGGAATATTTGATAAAATTTCTAAAACAAATTTCCAATATTTTTGAGCAGAAGATATACTGGCTCTTTCGTCTGGAGAATGCGCTCCATGGATAGTTGGTCCAAAAGAAATCATATCCATATCTGGATAATTTGTTCCTAAAATTCCACATTCCAAACCAGCGTGACAAGCTACTACTTTTGCTTTTTCTCCGTTTTGTTTCTCGTAAATCCCTGTCAGAACGTCTAATATTTCAGAGTTTACATTTGGTGTCCAGCCTGGATAAGATCCTGAAAGTTCTACTTCGCAACCTACCAATTCAAAAGCAGAACGCAATGAATTTGCTAAATCAAATTTTGAAGTCTCAACTGATGAACGTGTTAAACATCCAACCAGAATTTCGCCCTCTTTTACGATAACGCGAGCGATATTATTGGAAGTTTCAACCAGGTTTTCCATATCGGCGCTCATTCTGTAAACACCATTTTGTGCTGCGTAAATCGCTCTGATAATTCCTTCCTGAACTCCTAAATCCATCACTTTTGCAGGAGTATCACATTTTACAATTTCGATAGAAAGATTCGGTTCAGTCGTTTTGTATTCGGCTTTTATATCGTTGATGATTTCCTGCATATCAAAAATATAGGCTTCGTCAAACATTTCCGAAATAATCACTTTGGCAACACTTTCTCTCGGAATCGCATTACGCAAACTTCCTCCGTTTATTTCAGCTACCTGCAAACCAAAGTTTTCAAAACCATCAAACAACAAGCGATTCATAATTTTATTGGCATTACCCAAACCTTTATGAATATCCATTCCTGAATGACCTCCTTTTAAGCCTTTTACGGTAATAATATGTCCAACAGAACCTTCTGGAGTTTCTTCTTCGTGATAGGTTCTTGTAGCTGTTACATCAATTCCACCAGCACAGCCAATATCAATTTCATCGTCTTCTTCCGTATCCAAATTCAATAAAATCTGACCTTGCAAAACACCTCCTTTTAGGTTCAAAGCTCCTGTCATCCCGGTTTCTTCATCGATTGTAAACAACGCTTCGATTGCCGGATGCGGAATAGCTGCGCTCTCTAAAATAGCCATAATGGTCGCTACTCCTAGCCCATTATCAGCTCCTAAAGTCGTACCACGCGCACGAACCCAGTCACCGTCAACATACATATCGATTCCTTGCGTGTCAAAATCAAAAACAGTATCGGCATTTTTTTGGTGTACCATATCAAGGTGTCCCTGCATCACAATTGCCTTGCGGTTTTCCATTCCTGGAGTTGCAGGTTTACGGATAATTACATTTCGGATTTCATCTTCAAAAGTTTCTAAACCTAAGCTGTTTCCAAAGTTTTTCATGAATTCAATCACACGTTCTTCTTTCTTCGATGGACGCGGAACGGCATTCAAATCTGCAAATTTATTCCATAGCGCTTTGGGTTCTAGGTTTCTTATTTCCTGACTCATTTTATATATATTTATTTAGGATATTTTGATGGATTCAATGAAGTATTAAAAACGGATAAAATATAAATTGTTTTTAATTTTTCATCAATAAAATAAAAGATAATAAAGGGGAATTTCTTAGTAGGGAAACCATGATAATCTTTATATCTAATTTGAAAAAATGGATTATGCGTTAATACTTCTATATGTTCCTCAATCACTTGATTAAAATATTTGCCCAATCCTGTTTGTTTAGAATCATAATAATCAATTGCATCCTGTATATCAAGAATTGTCCTTGGCTCAACTACAACTTCAAAAATCATTTCTCAGACTTAAAACGTAATTGTTTTTTTGCTTCATTCCAAGGAAGAAAATCTTCTGATTTTGAAGTTGCTCTTCTATCATCTAACAAACTTTTCATTTCTTCGGTTACAGAAAATTCATTAATTACAGTTTCATAATTAAACTTTTCAATTAACTGCATAAAAAATGACAATTCATCATCTGGAATATTTAAAGTGATTTGCGTCATAACTTTTAAATTGAAATACAAAGTTACAAAGTTTAAAGCGATGTCTTTGTTTTTTTTTCGCCACGAATTTCATGAATTAGCACCAATGTAATTGGAATTAAAAATAAAATTCAAGAATACTTATCTGTTTTTACAATTTCAAAAGAAATAATTAGTGAAAATTTGTGGAATTCGTGGCAAACTTTTTTAATCCATCAATATTGTATTTATATTTACCTATCCAAACTTTACACTTTGAAATCAAAATACATCCTGCCCTTATTTCTTCTGTTTCAGATTATCATTCTAAAGATTCTGCCTTTCTTTCCAGAATTTACAGAACGCTTTTACAGCAACGGATTATATTTGAAAATCTCTCATTTTTCAAGAATTATTTTGGGAAGAATTCCGTTTTCGGTAGGCGATTGTATTTATTTTATTCTAATTATACTTTTGATAAGATGGTTTTGGAAAATTAGAAAAACATGGAAACGACAATGGAAAGATAATCTACTGAAAGTTCTAAGCGGTCTCTCGGTATTTTACTTTTTCTTTCATTTGCTTTGGGCGTTCAATTATTATCGGGAACCTCTTTTCGAAAAAATGAAAATTCAAAGAGAATATTCGGATATGGATTTGCTCGTTTTCACTAAAAAACTAATCGCGAAAACCAACAAAATTCAATATAAAATTACCCAAAATGACAGTCTAAAAGTTGTTTTTCCGTATTCGCAGGAACAGGCTTTTCAGATGAATTTGAACGGTTACGAAAATCTGGCGAAAGAGCATCCTTATTTTGAATATCAATATCTAAGTACTAAAAAATCACTTTTTAGCTTACCGCTTACTTATATGGGTTTTGGCGGTTATCTGAATCCGTTTACGAATGAAGCTCAGGTAAATGATTTGCTGCCAATGTATAATTTTCCTCTCACAAGCTGTCACGAAATGGCGCATCAAATGGGGTATGCCAGCGAAAGTGAATGCAATTTTATTGGTGTTTTAGCTTCGGTAAAAAACGATGATCTTTATTACCAATATTCAGGTTACAGTTTTGCCTTGCGCTATTGTTTGAGTATTTGGCAATTCAAAAACGAAAAGATTTTTAAAATATTAAAGAGACAAACCCATATTGGAATTTTGAAAAACTATCAGGAAAGCCAGGATTTCTGGAAAAGATATGACACTTTTATCGATGAGGGATTTCATGCTTTTTATGATAGTTTTCTCAAAACAAACAATCAAAAAGACGGAATGTATAGTTACAGTAAATTTGTAGATTTGATGGTGAATTATTATAAAAATCGACAGCTATAATTTTTTAGCCACAGATTTTTAGAATTAAAAGGATTTTATTTTTGAGTTTTTTAATTGAAATATAACAATTAAAAAAAATATGATTTCAGATGCAAAAGGAGAAATCATTCAAATCCTAAAAATCTGTGGCTAAAAAAAACAATTCGTTGTAACAAAACAAACGTAAATACTACTAATACACTATGAGCGAAAATCTAGAACAGTCATTTGTAGCACAATTGCAGGCAAATCAGAATATAATCCACAAGATTTGTAGATTATATACTGCCGGCGAAGATGCTCACAAAGATTTGTTTCAGGAAATTACCATTCAGCTCTGGAAAGCGTATCCAAAATTTAGAGGCGACAGCAAATTTTCGACCTGGACGTACCGTGTCGCTCTAAATACTGCCATTACCTTATACCGAAAAACCAAACGAACCGTATCGACCGTAGAATATGAAAGTCATCAGCATTTTGTAAAAGATGTTGATTACAATTATGAAGAAGAAGAACAAATAAAATTGATGTATAAAGCGGTTTATCAGCTTAACGACATCGAAAAAGCACTGGTTTATATGTACTTAGAAGACAAAGATTATCAAGAAATAGCAGAAACCTTAGGAATCAGCGAAGTGAATGCACGTGTGAAAATGAACAGAATTAAAGGGAAACTTAAAAAAATATTAAATCCTTAAAATTATTATGAAAGAACTGGATTTATTAAAAAAAGACTGGAAAAAGAACGAAAACTCTTTTGAACAAATTTCTGAAACAGAGATTTACAAAATGATACATAAAAAATCCTCATCAACAGTGAAATGGATTTTGATTATCAGCATTTTGGAGATTTTATTTTGGACATCTTCAAACTTATTTTTCAGTACCGACGAAATGTTAATCAAAATCAAGCATCCGGAAATGATTTTATATCTGGAAATACTAACTTATTTTAATTATGTTGTGGTTCTGATTTTTGTTTATTTTTTCTATAAAAGCTATAGAACCATTTCTACAATAGAATCGACTAAATTATTAATGAGCAGTATCCTGAAAACCAGAAAAACAGTTCAGTACTACGTTTGGTACAATCTGGCAATGGCTGTTGTAAGCTCTATTATTAGCTTTTTTATTGCTTTTGTCTATAATCCGGATATGGCTTTTTTAAGAGATAAACTGGCTACAAACGGAAAAGCTTTGATTATAACCATCGGCATTTTGATTCTGGTGACACTTGCTTTTTTAGGGATATTCTGGTGTTTTTACAGATTACTTTACGGAACGCTTTTACGAAGATTATACGCTAATTATAAAGAACTGAAGAAGATTGATTTTTAACAAAAAGGTTCAAAGCTGCAAAGAGACAGAGGTTCAGAGGTTTCTAAAAAAGCTTGAAACCTGAAACTTGAATCCTGAAACTAAAAAAAACTCTAAGCTTCGTTTTCTGGTCCTTTATAACTCCATCTTCTCATTTCGTTCAGTTCTTCTTCGGCTTTGATTTCTTCAGCTGGAATAACCTTTAAGAACGAAGGATGCTGCTCGATGGCGTATTCTACTTTTTCTACGATTTCTTCGATGGTATCATTCTCATAATCAATATCAAGAGGTTCTTTGATGATAAATGATTGTAAAATACCTTTCTTTTTCATTCGTAATCCTTTTTTATCAAATGAACGACGGAAACCATCAATCACAATCGGAATTACAATGGGTTTATGCTGTTTGATAATATGTGCCGTTCCTTTTCGAACAGGTTTAAACGATTTGGTGGTCCCTTGCGGAAACGTAATTACCCAACCGTCTTCGAGTGCAATTCTAATATTTTCGGTGTCATTCGGGTTTACATCACGTTTTTCAGTAACATCTACCCCTTTGGCACGCCAGGTTCTTTCTACGGTAATCGCTCCAACATAAGCTAAAATTCTTGGCAATAAACCGGCTTGCATCGTTTCTTTGGCAGCCACATAATACAAGTTCATTTTGGGCTGCCACAAATAACCAATGTTTTTTATATTGTCTTCGCGTCCGCTTAAACTCGCATTAAAAACATGAAACATTGCCACCACATCGGCAAAATAGGTCTGGTGATTGGATATAAATAACACATTTGTATCAGGCAGATTTTTAATAATTTCAGATCCTTCAATCTGTAATTCGTTAAAACCTCTATATCGTTTATGCGTCATGGCACCCAAAATACGGATTAACCATTTTTTGATGAATAATATATGTCCGAAAGGATTTCGTTTAAACAATCCCATAGCCGTGTATTGTGTTTTTTTGTTAAGACGCAAACATACAAAAATTATTCTTTTAGCAATTGTTTAATGTAATTTCGAATTAATTTTGTTATTTTAATGAATATCAAATTGTTAAATTATTGTTTTTACGAATTTTCTTCAAAAACAACTTTTAGCACCTCTCTCAACTCACTTAACATCATTGCTGTCGCCCCCCAAACCACATGGTTTTGAATGTTAAAGGCTGGAACAACAATATTATCAGCATAAGAAGTTGACAATGTGGCATCGATGATAATTTCGTCATTCAAAAAAACCGAAAGAGGCAATTCTATAATTTCAGCGACTTCTCTGATGTCCGGATAAAACAATAATTCTTCTTTTGAAAAGCCTAAAAAAGGATACACTAAAAAATTACTTGGCGGAATATACATAGGTGTAAAATGCTTGATTACCTCGATTTTTTCTGGAGCGATACCTACTTCCTCATGGGTTTCTCTAAGCGCTGTTTCTTCGTAATTTCCGTCAAAAGTTTCGTATTTACCTCCTGGAAATGCAATTTGAGATGAATGTACACCATTATAAGCATTCCTGACAATCAAAACCAAGTGTGTTTTATCATTTTTAGGATAAAGCAGCATCATTACAGCAGCAATTCTTGGATTTTGTGTTTTTAAATCAAGGCTCTTTAAGGCTTCAACTCTTTCGGGAGGTGCCATTTTTATATGTGATCTTTCAGCTGGCAGTTCAACCGGAATTAAATTAGGAACATATTGCAAAAAATCTTGAAAATCCATAATCAAAGTTTATTTTTGTACTTTCAATTAAAGTAAACTAAAGTATAAATATAGTTTAGAAAACGCGGTCTTACAAGTTTTCTAAAACCAAAGCCATAAAAATGTACAGTAAAGAAGAATCACAAAAGTTAAAAAGAGAATTTTGGGTGGCTTTCGCCGAAAAATATCCACGTAAATGGGTGCTTTATGATACCAAAATCAAAGACTTTTCTTTTAAGTTTTTTGTAGATAATAAAAAAGCGCAGGTTTTTATAGACATCGAACCCCGAAGTGATGAAAAACGTCTAGCTTATTACGAAAAACTCGAAGCTCTAAAAAATATTCTGGAAGAAGAATTCATTAAAGATTTGGTTTTCGAACAAAACTATATTTTAGAAAGTGGTAAAACCATCAGCAGGATTTGGGTCGAAAAACAAGGCGTTGGCTTCAGTAATCGAAACAATTGGGATGCCATATTTGATTTCTTTTTCGAAAAAATGAATGCTCTTGAAATGTTCTATTTAGAGTATGATGAGTTTATTAAGGATGTTTCTTAGAAGGTTATGAGGTTCTAAGTTGCTAAGCTTCTAAGTTTTCTATTTTGTCTTAGGACTAATTTTAATTCTTTTCTAAATCTTTTATCTGATCATAAAATATCATCAATTGTTTGTTTAGTTTTCTAAAGCGATAAATACCAATAATTAAAGCTATAAAAGCCAATCCAAACGAAATGTAACCTAGAAATTTGATATTCTTAAAATCATCAAGCTGAATCAATGCTATTCCGGTTAAAAGTAAGTAAAAAGCTGATCGAATATAAGACATTAAAGTTCTTTCGTTTGCCAATTTTGTTCTCTCCAAAGACAAATAATCCCTCAAAATAATTTTTTCATTATTTTGATACGCTGATGAAAAATTGAAGAAGCTTTTTAATTGTAGCATAAAACTAACTTATTTAAAATCTAAATAACTAAAAACAATATTTCAAATCAAACATTCGTCATATTATAAACAATAATCCGCTGATCATAATTGATATACAATTGCTTACGATAATCCTGCTTTTTACGGGTTATGATGGAGAGCTTGCATTCTACTCCATCGTTATCTTTACATAGAAAAGAATAAATAACATCAGTATCATTTTCTTCACGCTCGATATATTCTACAATATTATACAATTGAATTTCCTGCGAATAGACTACAATTCGATGCTTGTTAGTATCTAAAATAACCGAAAGATTGGTCAGATCCAGATTCGACCATTCGCCCCATTTACCTCTTTCGTTTTTCTCTAAAACACTAAAACCAGAAGTTCTAAATTGATACGACTGACTTTGCGATTTCTGGATACTCAAAAGAAAAAAAAGAAAAATTACTGCGGTGCGAAAAATATTCATATAGTAGTTAATAGGCAATTAAAAATCAAATTTACTTTTTTCCTGGCACGCAGCTTCAAAATCAGTCATGATTTCCTGAATTATTTTTTCGACTGGCAAAATTTCGTGAATCAATCCGGCAATTTGGCCAATTTCGAGTTCACCTTCTTCCAAATCACCTTCAAACATTCCTTTTTTGGCTCTGGCTCTTCCTAAAAGCTGTACCAAATCTTCTTTTGAAGGACAAGTTTCGTACAAACTTTGAACATCTTGATAAAATTTATTTTTTATCAATCGCACAGGAGCTAATTCTTTCAATGTCAATTGTGTTCCTCCCTCTTTTACACCAATAATAGTTTCTTTGAAATTATCATGTGCCGAAGATTCTACCGATGCCGCAAAACGACTCCCGATCTGAACACCATCAGCACCTAAAATCATTGTTGCCAGCATGCCACGTCCTGTAGCGATTCCGCCCGCTGCTATTAAAGGTATATGTATTTTCTCTTTCACCATCGGAATTAGTGTCAAGGTGGTGGTTTCTTCCCGACCGTTGTGTCCGCCGGCTTCAAAACCTTCAGCAACTACTGCATCAACACCTGCTTCTTGCGCTTTTAAGGCAAAAACACTACTGCTCACGACATGTACCACCGTAATTCCTTTTTCTTTTAAAAAAGAAGTCCAGGTTTTGGGATTTCCTGCTGAAGTAAAAACGATTTTAACGCCTTCTTCAACTACAATGTTCATGATTTCTTCGATATTGGGATACAACATCGGAATGTTGACACCAAAAGGCTTATCAGTTGCTTTTTTACATTTCTGAATGTGTTCTCGCAATACTTCCGGATACATCGAACCAGCGCCAATGAGCCCTAAACCGCCGGCATTACTCACTGCCGAAGCTAATTTGTAACCGCTGTTCCAGATCATTCCACCTTGAATAATTGGGTATTTTATATTGAAAAGTTGGGTGATTTTATTCATTCAAAAAAACTATTATTGCTTAATTATCTTACCAGTTTGATGTAAACCATCGGCATCAAAAGTATAAAAATAGAGTCCGCTTTTTAGAGATTCTAAAGAAAGTAATGCATTTTGACTGGTAATTTGTTTTTCGATTACTTTTTGTCCTAAAACAGAGTAAATCACAATCGAAGCTGTATTATTTTTATTCGAAAACAAAAATGAAACCTCCGATTTTACAGGATTTGGATAAACCGTTAAAGCTTCATTTTCTAAATCCGAAAAACTATCTATTCCTAAAGTGGCGCCAAAATTGGGGATTCCATATCCAAATTCGTTATTTGGCGTAGCATAATTGTCCGATGACTGCAAAATCATCTGGCGAATTTCCTGATTGGTTTTCGTTGGGAAAGCCTGCCACAAACAGGCAATCATTCCGGCCATAATGGGACAAGAAAAAGAAGTGCCGTTTGCAGTTGTTATATTTCCAGCAATATCCGAAACTACAGCAGCAGTTCCCTGCGCCATCACATCAGGCTTTATTCGATTGTCAAAACTAGGCCCTATAGAGCTAAAAGCCGATCTCGATTTGTTTGCCATCACAGATCCTACCGCAATAACAGAAACAGCATCAGCAGGGGCGCCAATATGAGGCTCTGTTTGTCTTCCTTCATTTCCTGCCGAAGCCACGACAATAATTCCTTTGCTAAAAGCAATTTCTGCACCTCGCGAAACAAAAGTCGTAGTTCCGTTCATATCGCTATAGCTATAATTGTAATCGGCATTATCTCTTTGCTGAAAATAGCCCAACGAAGTCGTAATAATATCTACACCTAAACTATCTGCCTTTTCAGCTGCTTCAACCCATAGAGACTCTTCTAATGGCTCTTCTGTAACATCAATTTCAGTTCTGAATAAATAATAAGAAGCGTCAGGAGCAGTACCCACCAGAGCATTTTCTTCGTAACCTCCCATGGTAGAAAGCACAAGAGTTCCATGACTTCCACCTGTATAAAAATTGGTATTTCTATCTACATAATCATAACCGCCCAGAATCTGGTTATTATCTCGTAATCTCTGAAAAGGCTGTGCCGTATTCACTCCTGGAAAACCAGCGTCTAAAACGGCAATTACTTTCCCAACTCCGGTATAATTTTGTTGATGTAAAACGTGCCCATTAAGCATTTGGATTTGATTTGCAGAGTTTCCGTAAGCATAATCAATCTTGGTTTCCAGTTTGTTTTTGACTTTCGCCGAAATATTAGTTTTTGTTTTTTTTGAAGTTGAATTTAATTCTTTATTCGCAAAAACTACTTTATCTACAAAACTTAGATTTTTTAATGCCAGGACTGAAGCCTCACTTCCTTGTATATGAAGCGCATTCAACCATTTTGATTGTGACAAAACTGTAATTCCAGAACTGGCTTTTACCTGTGCAACATAGGTTTTCTCTACCTGCGCATCATTAAAATCTAAAGCTATATTTTGATTGGTTCTTCGTGTAAGCGCTCGTGGCGAAAGCAATTCAGATGGCGTTGCCAATTCGGATTGTGCGTTGGGTTTGGCATTAAAATACACCCAGGCATCTTCTTGCGAAAACATCACAGAAGTACCTAACAGTAGAAAAAAAACGTAAAAATGCTTCATAATTTACTTTCTTAAAAGGTTAAACCTCTGTAAAAAAGTATAAAGCTAAGAAATTACTCCCGAACCAACTAATTCAGTGTCGAAATACCAAGCTACAAACTGACCTTCGGTAATGGCAGATTGCGGTTCCTCAAAACTCACGTACATTCCATCCTCAAATTGGTGTAAAGTTGCTTTTTGTAAAGGCTGACGGTAACGAATTCTTGCCATGACTTCCATCGTTTCACCTACTTTTAAAGCTAAATCTTCACGAATCCAGTGTACTTCAGATTTTTCGATAAATAATGCTTTCTTGAACAATCCTGGATGCTGACTTGATAAACCTGTGTAAATAGTATTAGTTTCAACGTCGGTTGCAATAATGAATAACGGATCAGTTGTTCCACCTACATTCAAACCTTTTCGTTGCCCAACAGTAAAATAATGGGCACCCTGATGTTTCCCAACTACTTTGCCCATTGTAGGTAGATAATTTCGCTTTTGAGCTTCTAATTTCAGTTCTTCTTCTAAAGATAAACCAGTTGGTCTTTCGATAGTATAGATGGAGTCGTTTTTGTCGATTTGAACAATTTTACCTTCTTTTGGTTGCAATTTTTGTTGTAAAAATTCCGGCAAACGTACTTTTCCGATAAAACATAATCCTTGTGAATCTTTCTTTTCGGCAGTTACCAAATCCATTTCAGCAGCGATTTCACGCACTTCTGGTTTTGTTAAAGCGCCAATTGGGAATAATGATTTAGATAATTGTTCTTGTGATAACTGACACAAGAAATAGGATTGATCTTTATTAGTATCCGCTCCAGCGATTAATTGGTAAACAGGTTTGCCGTCAACTTCTATTTCGCTTTTTTGACAATAATGTCCTGTTGCTACATAATCAGCACCAAGACTTAAAGCAATCTTCATAAAAACATCAAATTTGATTTCGCGATTACAAAGTACATCCGGATTTGGAGTTCTCCCTTTTTCGTATTCGTTGAACATATAATCAACGATTTTTTCTTTGTATTCTTCGCTTAAATCTACGGTTTGAAACGGAATTCCGAGTTTTTCAGCTACCAATAATGCATCATTACTGTCTTCTAACCACGGACATTCATTAGAAATAGTAACCGAATCATCGTGCCAGTTTTTCATAAAAAGCCCAATAACTTCGTACCCTTGTTGTTGCAACAAATAAGCCGCAACACTCGAATCTACTCCACCAGAAAGTCCAACAACTACACGTTTCATTTTAACTCCTTTATATTTTTATAAGGGTGCAAATGTACGAACAAATTTTAGATTTTAGATTTTAGATTTTAGATTTTAGATTTTAGATTTTAGATTTTAGATTTTAGATTTTAGATTTTAGATTTTAGATTTTAGATTTTTTGAAATTTTCAATTTCAAAAAATCTGTTTCAAAACTTAGAGACTTAAAATCTTAGTAACTTAGTCGCTTTTTTATTCCATTTTAGGTTTGGACTCAGCACGAAAAGCACTTTTTGGATCACTCATATTCACCTCTTTTTGGAGTTTTCCTTTTTCATAAAACTGCCACATACCTACTTTTTTCCCGTTTTTAAATTTTCCCTTTGAGGCTACAACCCCATCAGAATCATAAAAAGTAGCATCTCCATTGTACTCATTATTCTTATAAGTACTCTGTTCCAGAAGTATTCCGTTTTGTCCTGTTTTTTTATAAATTCCTTCTTTTAAACCATTTTTATAGGTCAGTTCTTCGGCAATTTTAGCATCTGGATAATACACCGTTCTTAATCCTTCTAATTTGCCTTTTTTATAGTTTTCGAGTGTCATTACTACTTTGGAAGCTTTGTGGTAATACTTCCATTCGCCTTCGTTATTTTTTCCAAATGATTTTCCTTCACTTACTTTATTTTTATTCTGATCATAAAAAATAGTGTAACAACTTCCGTCATTCGCTGTAAAATCGCGGGTAGCCACTACATCTCCTTTTTTAGTATCGTCAAAATATTTGAAAATTCCCGTTTCTTTTCCGTGGCTAAATGTTCCTTCGTAACGCGGACGCTTCGAAAGTTCGTAGATACCTTTCCATAAACCATGTTTTTTTCCGTTTGCATCTAGCTTATTGATGTCGGTTTGTGCGTGAATCAAGAACGCATTAAGTAATACAAATCCAATAATTATTTTTTTGTACATCATATTTTAATGTTTAAAAGAAGCCTAATGTCTGAGTTTAGCCCCGATGGAGGCGGTATCTCCCGATTTAGAAAAACAAGGCTTTTTTGCCGTAGTTTTTCTAAATCGGGAATAAAGCCGAGAGCGGGAAACCATGATTGTAAAATTGCCTTTTGTTTTGCTCCTAAATATTTATTTAAACGAAAATAACTTTTAGAAAGTATGTTTTTGAAATAAAAAAAATCCCGATAAATCGAGATTTTTTTATTTTATTATTTCTTTTTGTCTTGCTTTTTTGCAGCTTCCTGTTGCTCCATTACTTCCTGAAGACGTTGCTGAAATTTGCTTTGTTTTTTAGGCTCTCTTAATTTGTTTTCCTGAATCTGAGCGTGAATTTTATCATTATCAACGATGTAATTCTTGATGGCAAACATAATTCCGATGGTGATTAAGTTCGAAATAAAGTTATACAAACTCAATCCGGCACCGTAGTTATTGAAGAACAACAACATCATTAATGGCGAGATGTAAATCATGATTTTCATCATTTTTGCCATATCCGGCATTCCTTCTTGCTGTGGAGCTGCCATTTGCTGGTCTCCAGATGTCATTTTCATATAGAAGAAAATCGCAATTGCTGCCAGGATTGGGAACAAACTGATGTGATTTCCGTAAACCGGGATATTAAACGGTAGATTGACAACGGCATCAAATGATGATAAATCGTCTGCCCAAAGGAAGCTTTTTTGTCTTAACTCAAAAGCCGATGGAAAAAACTGGAACGATGCGTACATAAACGGAAGCTGAATCAGGGCCGGAATACATCCTGCCATTGGGTTTACTCCTGCTTTGTTGTACAGTTTCATTGTTTCCTGTTGTTTCTTCATTGGGTCTTTTTTGTATTTTTCACCCAATTCTGTTATCTCCGGACGTAAAACTTTCATTTTGGCCTGAGATAAAAACGATTTATAGGTAATAGGCGACATCGCTATTTTGATGATGATCGTAAAGATGATAATCGCAATTCCTAATGACAATCCAATTGTGGAACTCAAAAATCCGAATAACGGAATGAAAATCCATTTGTTGATCCAACCGAAAATTCCCCAACCTAATGGAATGATTTTTTCGAAATTTTTATCGTATGATTTTAATACTTTATAATCAGAAGGCCCAAAATACAAGCTCATTTTATAATCTACTTCTCCGTTTGAAAAAGCCAAAGGAACTGTTGCTTTGAATTGCTTGATAAAAGTAGTATCGATTTCTTCGTCTTTTACCAGGTCATCTGATTGTAATTTTGATGTTTCGAATGGTTTTTCTGTAGATAAAATAGTCGTGAAAAAGTGCTGTTTGAAAGCAACATACGTTACTTTTTCAGGAGTTTCTTCTTTTCCTTCACCGTGATTTACATAGCTGTATTTTTCATCTTCGTACTCATATTGAATTTCAGCAAAACGTTTTTCGATAGAAACACTTTTCTCGCTTCTGTAAGTTCTTAAATCCCAAACTAAATCTAATGGTTTAGCCGAATTTAAAACTTTATTCAATCCTTGAGAACGAATGTCAAAACCAACTAAATAATCGTTTGCTTTTAAAACATATTTGTATTCAAGGAATTCGTTAGCACCCGCTTTTAAACGCATTGTTAAAATTTGGTCTGCTCCGTTTTTAGTCAGTGTTGGTTCAAAGAATAAATCTTTAGAATTCAACGTTCTGTTATCAGTTGTTTGCAACTGAATATTCAGGTGTGAATTATTGTCTTTGATTAATTGTACCAATTGACCCGAATTAGCAGAGAATTTTTTAAAGCCTTTTAATGTAGCTTCAGCAATGTATCCTCCTTTATTGGCAATAACCAATTTTATCTTTTCGTTTTCTATTGTAGTAAAAGCCTCTTTTGCAGAAGGAAGCGTAGCCGAATAAGCAAAACCTCCTAAAGTTTTTTGCAATTTAGCCAACTGAAGCGTATCACCGGGAACTGCAGCAGTAACTGGCAAAACAGTCGTTTTTGTTGCGCTAGTCTTAGCTTGTGCTTCTTGTTTTGCAACCAATTCTTTCTTAGCTTTTTCAGCAGCAATTTCCTTATCAGAAGGTTGATTTTGGTACATAATCCACATCAAAATTCCGAATATCAATACAAAACCAATGATTGAATTAAGGTCAAATTTTTTTTCTTCCATTATAATTTTAAAAAAGTTATTCGTTTCAGGATATTAGTTATGAGTTGAACTCAAATGTTACATCCTACTAGAATATTAATATTATTTTTTAATTGCATTTACAGCAGCAGCAACAAAATTCACAAAAATTGGGTGTGGATTTGCAACGGTACTTTTGTATTCCGGATGGTATTGTACACCAATGAAAAACGGGTGATTATCAAGCTCAATAATTTCTACCAAGCCTGTATCAGGATTTACTCCAGAAGCGATTAAACCTGCTTTTTGTAATTCGTCTTTGTATTTATTGTTGTACTCATAACGGTGACGGTGACGCTCAGAAATAGTCGTTTGCCCGTAAATTTTATGCGCTAAAGTACCTTCTTTGATATCACATTTCCATGCTCCAAGACGCATTGTTCCACCTTTATCTGTAATTGTTTTTTGTTCTTCCATCAAATTCACAACCGGATGTTTGGTGTTTTCATTCATCTCAGTAGAATTCGCTTCTGCGTAACCTAAAATATTTCTGGAATATTCGATAACCGACATTTGCATTCCTAAACAAATTCCGAAAAACGGAATGTTATTTTCACGTGCATAACGAACGGCTTCGATTTTTCCTTCGATACCTCTTTCTCCAAAACCTGGTGCTACCAAAACTCCATCCAGAACTCCTAATTTCTCAGCAACATTATCAATATTGATGTGTTCCGAGTGAATAGAAATCACGTTAACTTTTGTTTCGTTAGCTGCACCTGCATGGATGAACGCCTCTAAAATAGATTTGTAACAATCCTGCATTTCTACATATTTACCAATCAAACCGATGTTTACCGTTTGTTTTGGATTTTTTAATCTGCGTAAAAAAGTGTTCCAGTTTTTCAAATCCGGAGCTGCTTTTTTAGGTAAATCTAATTTCTTTAAAGCCACAACATCTAATCCTTCTTCAAGCATTAAATTTGGAACTTCATATATGGTTGAAGCATCGATAGACTGAATCACTGCTTCTTTTTTTACATTACAAAACAAAGCTAATTTGCTACGTAATTCCTGTGACAATTCGTGCTCTGTTCTACAAACTAAGATATCCGCTTTGATACCGCTTTCCATCAAAGTTTTTACCGAGTGTTGTGTTGGTTTTGTTTTTAGCTCACCTGCAGCAGCCAAATAAGGAACCAAAGTCAGGTGAATCACGATTCCGTTGTTTTCACCCAATTCCCAAACCAACTGACGAACTGACTCAATATAAGGTAAAGACTCAATATCACCAACAGTTCCACCAATTTCCGTAATTACAATATCATAATCGCCAGATTTTCCCAGCAATTGCATTCTGTCTTTGATTTCGTTTGTGATATGAGGAACAACCTGAACCGTTTTTCCAAGGAATTCTCCTCTTCTCTCTTTTTCAATAACCGAAAGATAGACTCTTCCTGTAGTAACGTTATTGGCCTGAGAAGTTGGAACATTCAGGAAACGCTCGTAGTGACCTAAATCCAAATCTGTTTCTGCTCCGTCATCGGTTACATAACACTCTCCGTGCTCATAAGGATTTAAAGTTCCAGGATCCACATTGATATACGGATCAAATTTTTGAATAGTTGTACGATAGCCTCTTCCTTGTAACAATTTTGCTAAAGATGCTGCGATAATTCCTTTTCCTAAAGAAGAAGTCACACCGCCTGTAACAAAAATATATTTTGTTTGATTCATTCTGTTGTTGTTTGTATTGTAGTTGTGTAAAAAACTTGGCAAAAGTACAAATTTAATTGGACATTTTGCTAATTAGAAAATTAGAAAATGTGTCAATTTAAAATTTTAAGAAATAGACAAGTGGTAATTAGAAACAATGAATTAAATTCATTTTAAACCAAATATTTAAAATTATCTTTCTAAACATTATCTAATTTTCTAATTTTCCCATTATCAAATTCTTTTAAGGTTTTGGATATTGCTTTTTGATGTTTCGGATTAATTCTTCCAGGCCGTTTAGTTTCAATTCGTAGATAAGCGCTAATTGCTGTCCTAATTCTCCTTTTGGAAAACCTTTATTATGATACCAAACAATGTAATACTCAGGAATATCAATAAGAAACCATCCTTCATATTTACCAAAAGGCATCTTCGTATGCGCTAATTTTATAAGTTGTTTTTTGTCTTGTTCCATTTTTTTTAAAGAAAAAAGAAGCAAGAGAAAGAATATAGACTGGATTCTTTCTTCTTGCTTCTAGTTGGTACAAAGCTATATTTTTTTTGCCACAGATTAAAAGGATTAAAATGATTTAATAACCTGTGGGTGTTTTTTCGCCACGAATTCCCGAATTATATTTAAAACTAATTCGTAAATTCGTGGCGAATATAAAACTTAGCATCTTAGAACCTTAGCAACTTAGTAATGCCATCTCACAAAAGCCTCCATCGCGGCATACGTTGCCAAACCAAGTTCCTGATACAAAGCGGCAGTTTCTGCATTTCTGTCTTCGGCTCTTTGCCAAAATTCTCTGGCATCAGTTCCCTGAAATACAACTCCGTCTTTTTGAGACTGGTGTTTGAAAATTCCGTGACGTTTTGCCAAAACCTGATCCGGACTCATGGGTACCGCCATTTCTACTTCGTCGATTCCCCATTCCTGCCATGCTCCTCGGTATAACCAAAGCCAACATTCATCCATAAAAGATTTTGGTTTTAAAGCTTTTACAGCTTCAAAAATAGCATCCAGGCAAACTTTGTGTGTTCCGTGTGGAT
>NZ_WSTB01000017.1 GCF_009789235.1 Flavobacterium hydrocarbonoxydans
GGCACACCTGTACTTAGCAAAACGACATTGACAAATGTTTGCCCTTTAGTTACGGTAAATTTAGCAGATGCCATAACCGAAACTTTACCGGCAGGAACCCAGTTAAGATGGTTTACTTCATCCACAAATACTGCAACTCCATTATCAGGAACGACTACTGTTGGAGCAGGAAGTTATTATGCAAGATATTTTAATGGAACAACAGGATTGTACTCAGCGGCTTCTGTAGCTGTTACCGTTACAATTGTTTTTTGTGAAGGAGATTGTGATAATGATAAGGTTTTAAATAGTATTGACTTAGATGATGATAATGATGGTATTCAGGATATTAATGAAGGTATAGGAATAGATACAGATGAAGACGGGATACCTAATACTTGTGACTTAGATAGCGATAATGACGGATGTTTTGATGCTTTAGAAGGATCATTACCATTTTCAGTAACACAGCTTAACGCCGATGGTACAATAAAAGGTTCTATTAGAGCAAACGGAACACCAATTGCATCAGGAGTTAATGGGCAAACTAGTTTGAGCGCCTATAATGAAAATGTAAATGGATGTTTAAAACCAGATTTAAAAATTGATATTGTAGTTGATCCAGTTGAAAAGACAAAAATGACTTTTAATTTTAGAGTAGAAGTAAAAGAGTTGAATGGAGTAGATGTTACTGTGCCAGTAAAAGTAGAATTGGATAAATCAAATCTTTACAATGTAGGTTTCAATGAGTCGCTTACTATTTTGGATAATTTAGCAATTAACAACCCTGAGTGGATTATAGATAATAGTTTGACTAATCGTATCAGTTTTACTTATAGAGGTAATTCAGGAGTGTTTTTAGGGGGTGCTACAAATGTTTTAGGTTTTTCAATTGATAGAATCAATATTTTAGATGAAACATTTCTTCAGGCAGCAGTTGTTGCAACAGGAGTAAGAGAAACTAGTACAGTAAACAATACAGATAGAGAAAGTCTTCCTATGATTGTAAGAACCGAGGGTTTGAAAAAGGTCAATTTAACCTCAGCTGTTGTTAATCAAAAAACTACAGGAGTGTCATCAGTTTCAAGTATAACTTTATTTCCAAATCCAGTAGTTTCAGAGTTTACAGTGGAGTCTTCTTCAGGATTAAAATCAGTAAGAGTTATGAATGCTTCAGGTGTTGTTTTGTTGAATCTTGGTGGTTTATCAGCATCAAGTCAGTTGATTAATGTTTCGAATTTATCCACAGGAATTTATATCGTTGAAATTACTAAGTCTGATGGTTCAACAGAAATAAAAAAAATATTAAAAAAATGATGTAGAACATTGATTGAAAGTAAATAAGAACTGAAACTAGTAATTACAAAATATTAAAAAATGAAATCAATAAAACAAATAATATTGTTTTTAGTATTATTTCTCCCATTGGGAATGATAGGGCAAATTAATCGTTTCGCTTTTAATTCGCCGGCCTTAGCTCCCAGACCAATGGCTGTTGGAGGTGATGCGATAGCTTCCTTTGAAGTCGTTTTTTATTTAGAAAATGATCTCCTTCCCTATGATTATTCAGGAGATGATACAGGAAGTGGCAGCTCATTACCCGCGACTCAATTTGTTTTGGAGTTTAGTAAAGTGAAGTTGAAAAATGATGATGTTTCCCTGATTACAGCAGACTTAACAGGTACTTTACAGGATGATTTGTTAGAATATTATAAAGTAACAATATTGCCTAATGGTAATTTATTATTCAGTCAGAAAAAAGACATTCCTGGAGGAATTGCAAATGGAAATGGAATAGGTGGAAGGATTAACGTGCCTATTACCGCAATAGGAACTTCAACTAGCATAGCGCCTGAAAATGGGTTTAAAGCAATACCATATCCTGATACTAATGGAGATCCGAGTATTCCGTTTAACGACACATTTATTCTTTTTAATGATACGGTTATTGATTCTTATACCTATACTGTTTCTTGTGTAGCAGGTTCAACAGCTCCTACAATTAATAATGCAGCTAATTATCAGGCAGTAAATAGTTCTTATAAAATTCCTTGTGGTTCAACAACTGCAGATTTGAGTAGCTTGACAGCTTCTAATACTCCAGCAGAAACAGTTATATCGTGGCATAGTTCTGCTTTTGCTACAAGTGCTAATAGAGTAGATCCTGTTACAGCAGTTACAGGAGCTACTAAAAAGTTTTACGCATCATTTTACGACGCTGTGGCAGGATGTTATTCGCCGACAAAAGAAATTATTATTTATGCACCTATTTGTGCGTTTGATGACAATTATACATCAACCACTATTGTTGAGGGAGTTGGAGGAACACTGCCTTCCATTTACAAAAACGATACTTATAATGGAATTGATATTTCGACTTTGCCCTCAGGCTCGGTTAATTTTGATTATGAAATGTGGGATCAGTCAAATGGATCTGTAGATCCAGGCACAGGAATAATAACGATTCCTGCAACTACGCCAGCGGGAACTTATCAATACACCTACAAAATTTGTGATAATGATCCAGATGCGGTTGTAAATATTAATTGTGCTGTTGCTACCGTTATTTTCACAGTTTCTCAATCATTAGTTTGTTATAAGCCTGCTGTGACTTCTGGGGCAGCGTCTCCGTCTCTTACTGGAATATCTGATTTTTTAGGAACAGCGACCGATCCGAATTATTGGATTTCTAATATGCCTAAAAATGGTGACTTAGTATTAGGATCGCATACTAAAGGTTTTGTAATAACCAGAGTTTCGACTCCAGAAACTGCGATAACACAACCTATAAAAGGAATGCTTGTTTTTGATACCACTGCAAATTGTTTAAAAATGTATGATGGGACATCATGGTTCTGTTTGACTCAAAAATGTGTAGATTAATGAAAAGCTTAACAAAAATGAAAAAGATAGCTATAACAACGGTATTGTTAATTTTTAATATAACTGCTTTTGGCCAGCAAAGTTATGCCGTTATTGGTGGAGCTACCTCTAAAGTCATTCCTGATGGAGGGGGAATTGTCGATTTTTCTGAAACTACAACTAAGGGCATTGTGCTGCCTCAATTGCTTAATACAGGAAACGTGATAACTCCTGGTACGCTTTTTTACGACACCGTTTTGAAAAAAGTTATGTATAGAGATAATACTCAAATTAGAGATTTATCAATTAACACAGGGACTTATACACCTGTTGCAAATTATAATACTTTAATAACAGCTAGTGATAAAGTTTCTGTGATAGGTACTCAGACAAGTAATGCAGTAGGAGTCCTGATTCTGGAGTCTAATGATAAAGCATTAATTTTACCAAAAATGGCAAGTCCACATTTAAAAATAGTTGCGCCAGAAGCAGGTACTATTTGTTATGATACTGACAAAAATTTATTTTGTGTTTTTAACGGAAGTGAATGGACTTTTTGGGGAGAGTAATGTTTCTTCAATATATAGAAAACAAAAAATCCGCTTTAAAGCGGATTTTTTGTTTTTTTATACTGCAACACTGCCTTTTATACCAGCGTGTGGCTCATAATCAAGGAGCGTAAAATCGTTATAATCAAAGTCAAAAATATTTTTAATCTCCGGATTCAAAATCATTTTTGGTAAAGGTTTTGGCTCGCGTGTCAATTGTAATTCTAATTGTTCAAAGTGATTGTTGTAAATGTGCGCATCTCCAAAAGTATGTATGAATTCGCCGTATTCTAAATCACATACCTGTGCAATCATCATAGTCAACAGTGCATAAGAAGCAATATTAAAAGGAACTCCTAAAAAAATATCAGCACTACGCTGGTACAATTGACAGGATAGTCTTCCTTTTGCTTCTCCTTTTTCAGGGTCAGGACTGCTTACATAAAACTGAAAAAATGCATGGCAAGGAGGTAAAGCTGCTTTATTGTTGGCTACATTTTCTTCAAATGATTTTTTAGTGTCTGGCAAAACCGAAGGATTCCATGCTGAAACCAACATTCTTCGGCTATTTGGATTTGTTTTTAATTCGGTAATTAATTCAGAAATTTGATCGATTTCCTCACTATTCCAATTACGCCATTGATGACCGTAAACAGGTCCCAGATTTCCATCTGAATCTGCCCAGGCATCCCAAATTTTCACTCCATTTTCCTGAAGATACTGAATATTGGTGTCACCTTTTAAGAACCAAAGCAATTCATAAATAATAGATTTCAAATGCAGTTTTTTGGTTGTAACCATCGGAAAACCTTCATTCAGATCAAAACGCATTTGGTAACCAAAAACACTTTTTGTTCCCGTTCCTGTTCTGTCTCCTTTTTGACAACCGTTTTCAAGGACGTGTTGCACTAAATCTAAATATTGCTTCATTTTGTATAAAATCTAAAATAAATAATCTGAAATCTAAGCTCTAAAATCTACAATTGAAGAATTATCTTTTTGAAATTTCGTCTCTTATTTTGGCTGCTTTCTCATAATCTTCCTGCGAAACAGCCTGATCTAAAAGATCGGTAAGCTCTTGCAAAGAATGTTTTGCATACACATCCCCAGACTGATTAGTTTCTTCTTCATGCCCAAAAGTTTCGGGATTCGAAAGGACATCATCAATTTCCTGAGCACCCTGATCGGTTTCGGCGGTATTGGATTTTAGATAAATACCCGCTTTGTCCAGAATGTTTTTATAAGTAAAAATGGGAGCGCTAAAGCGCAGTGCCAATGCAATCGCATCGGAAGTTCTCGCGTCAATTATTTCTTCGATTTTGTCTCTTTCACAAATTAAACTTGAATAAAAAACACCATCAACCAGCTTGTGAATAATGACTTGTTTTACAACTATATCAAAACGTTCAGCGAAGTTTTTGAATAAATCGTGCGTTAATGGGCGAGGCGGTTTAATTTCTTTTTCTAAGGCAATAGCAATCGATTGGGCCTCAAAAGCGCCTATTACGATAGGTAATTTTCTTTCGCCATCAACTTCGTTCAAAATTAAGGCATAAGCGCCATTTTGAGTTTGGCTGTATGATATTCCTTTTATGGATAGTTTTACTAGACTCATATATGTGGGTAAAAAAGGGCTATTATGGCCGCATTTTAATACTTTTTTTGATTGAAAAATAAAGGTGCAATTTTAATCAAAATTTATGGAACAAAAAAGCTACCTAAAGCAAAGATACGATTATCTTATTTTTAGGTAGCTATATTTGGGTAGAGAATTTTAAATTATGAATGCTGTGCTTTGAAAGCTTTCATTTTCTCGATTAATTTTGGCATAATTTCAAAAGCATCACCAACCACTCCGTAATCCGCAACTTTAAAGAAAGGAGCTTCCGGGTCACTGTTGATTACTACTTTTACTTTTGATGAGTTGATACCTGCAATATGCTGGATGGCTCCAGAAATTCCTACTGCAATATAAAGATTGGTAGCAACTGGTTTTCCTGTTTGTCCCACGTGTTCGCTATGAGGTCTCCATCCTAAGTCAGAAACTGGTTTAGAGCAAGCAGTTGCAGCTCCAAGGACAGCAGCTAGATCTTCAATCAAACCCCAATTTTCTGGTCCTTTTAATCCGCGTCCGCCTGAAACTACGATGTCAGCATCAGCAATAGATACTTTTCCGGTTACTTTTTCTACAGATTCTACTTTTACACCAAAGTCATTGTCACCAATGGTCGGATTAAAATCTTCTTCTGATGCAGAACCTGCACTTTCGAAAATTCCGTAAGAGTTTTTAGCTAATCCAAGTACTTTTACATCTGTACTGATTTCAGTAATATTGAAAGCTTTGTTTGAGAAAGCATTTCTTTTTACCTGAAAAGGAGAAGTGCTCACTGGCAATCCTACCACATTCGAAGCAAAACCAGCTTCTAAAGAAACCGCTACTAATGATGAAAGGTAAATACTGTCTGTTGTAGAAGAAAGTAAAACCAATTTTGAACCTTCTTTTTGAGCCGCTTGTTTGATTACATCGGCATAAGCCTTAGCTGTAAAACCAGCTAATTTATCGTTGTTTACTTTTAATACTTTATCAACTCCGTATTTTGACAATTCGCTTACATCGCTAATGTTTACAGTCAAAGCGGTAACAGTTGTTCCTAATGATTCAGCTACTTTTTTAGCGTATGAAGCTAATTCGAAAGCTACTTTTTTAAATTTTCCTTCTGCAGATTCTGCATATATTAATATTGACATGATAATTTTAGATTTTAGATTTTAGATTTCAGATTTCAGATTTTGAAAAACTGAATCTAAAATGGTTGTTATTTTAAATTAACGATTTAAGTTGTTTTTTAGATTTCGCATTGCATTTCAGCAATCTAAAATCTAAACTCAGCAATCTTAAATAACTTTAGCCTCGTTGTGTAATAAATTGATTAACTCATCTAAATTATCAGCCGAAACTAATTTTACTGCTGATTTTGGAGCTGGTTTTTCAAATTTTACGGCTTTAGTATTTACAGCAGCATCCACTGGCTCAAGAATTGTAAGTGCCTTTGTTCTTGCCGTCATAATTCCTCTCATGTTCGGGATGCGTAAATCTTTTTCTTCAACAAGACCTTTTTGACCTCCAATAATTAAAGGTAAAGTGGTCGAAACAGTTTCTTTTCCACCGTCGATTTCACGAACTGCTTTTACATTGTTTCCGTCAACTGTTAAGCTTGTACAAGAATTAAGGAAGTTAGACCCTAGAATTCCTGCAATCATTCCAGGCACCATTCCACCATTATAATCCAAAGATTCTTTTCCGGCAATTACTAAATCGTAACCACCATTTTTAATTACTTCTGCCAATTGTTTAGCAACAAAAAAACCATCAGTTGGATTAGCATTTACACGAATTGCTTCGTTTGCTCCAATTGCCAGAGCTTTACGTAAAGTAGGTTCAGTGTCAGGACCTCCAACGTTTACAACCGTTACTGTAGCTCCTTGTTGTTCCTGAAACCAGATTGCGCGTGTTAAACCAAACTCGTCATTTGGGTTGATAACATATTGTACACCATTAGTATCAAACTCTGAATCACCATTGGTAAAGTTAATTTTTGAAGTGGTATCAGGTACATGACTGATGCAAACTAATATTTTCATAAGTATATATATTTTATATTTCTAAATATTCTTTTTACAAATTTAGAATATTATTTGGAATAATTATACTATGCGTGCATAATATTTTTAAAAACTATTACGATTTCGCTGAACATCAGGTTTAATGCCTATTCATAAATGACAAAAGGTTTATTGAAACAACTTCAATAAACCTTTTTAATATTTTTTTGAGTATAAAAATTATCCTTTTGGATAAAATGTTGCAGCTGTATTCCAAACAATTGTACCTTTTGGAGTTGTAGTACGAAGGTCAAGAGTAACGGTAGCATTTGCAAATTTTCTTCTCCATACTTGACCTGTTATTACGGCATCTTCTTTCGGTGCGCCAAGAGCTCTCCTTAATTGGTTGTACCATTCCGGATTGACTGTGGAGCCATGTGCTTCAGTTCTCACAAACAAACCATGATCTATACCGCTTCCTGGTGATAAACGGTTATATCCATAAGAGTATTGAAAATAACTGTATTTCCCGGCAGAAACTAAAAATGCGGCAAGAGGATAATCAATTTCTTTACGGGATTTTTCAATTAATGAAAGATAAGTTGGAGTGTCAAATGATGGAGTGACAGCAAAAGAGGGAAATGTTGAAAAAATGACAGCTTTATTGTTTCTGGCGGCAAACTGCATTCCTTTTAGTATTTTAATGGCAGTTTCTTTATTGTAAGCTCTGCCTGGAACGTTAAACTCTTCCATGAAAGCACCATCAGCAACACGTAACATCAGCGACAAGGTTCCGTTAGCTTCAGTAAAACCATCTGGACAAACTTTGTTAATATTTACATTAAAAAATATTAATTTAGGTGTACCTGGAATTGTATTCAAACCTGCTCGTAATTGTCTAATGAGAGTGAGTGCGTAATTAAGAGCATATTTTTTATTGCTGTAAATGTTATACGCAGCGCCTAATGCGTCCACAAAAATGCCATCCACTTCAGGATTTTTTGCCATAGCTACAGCTTGGGCTACCCACCATTTTCTAAACTCGGCATTGTCTAAGTTGTAATGCTTTCTATTAATAGGATAGGGTTCGCCGTTTGCTTGATAAACAGTTCTGGTCCAGTCGGCCTCTTTAAAATTGGCATCCATCCCTTTATAATAGTTATAATAAACTAATGAATTCCAATAGTATAATACAGCTACTTTTGGGTTGGCTGCTTTTAATGCTTTGGCAGTTTCTAAAAATCCTTTTTCAGTATCAGGACGTCCATCAGCCTGTTTGTATCCGCCCATGACTTTTTCGATTGATAAAACGCTGTATTTTTTAGCTAAAAAATTAATTTCAGAAGGGCTAAAAAGTCTTCTGGTATCTCCAATATCAGCCCCTGAAGGAACAGTTGTCCAGTCAAAAGTTAGTCTGCTTAAAGCGGTTCCTGCAGCTGCAGTTTTTGTTGTATTTTGTTGGTTGGTTTCATTGGTCTCATTAGCAATTTCGTCAGAACATGAAGATAGTCCTAATAAAATAAGACTTAAGTAGTAAAATTTTTTCATCTCAAGGTATATAAATATTAATAATATTACAAAAATATAAATAATTATAAATAAAGTATTACAAAATATTATTTTTTTGAATATTACATATAGAATGAATTTCAGAAATAGAGAAAAGGCTGATTTGTAATTTTAAAAATCTTATATAAAAAGGAAAGGTATTATAGTAAAAAAAACAGATTACATCGATTTCGTAATAATCACAATAAAATTTTAAAAGTTAAAACCTAACTATAGGGTCAACATTGAGTGATTTTAAATTCAATTTATGCTTTTAAGTTATTTAAAATAATTATTTTTGCTCTTCAGAAAATTCAACATACAATATAAATATGAGAACAATACAATTTAGAGAGGCCATTTGCGAAGCGATGAGCGAAGAAATGCGTCACGATGAATCCATATATTTAATGGGCGAAGAAGTTGCAGAATATAACGGAGCATACAAAGCTTCAAAAGGAATGCTTGCTGAATTTGGCGAAAAAAGAGTAATCGATACTCCTATTGCTGAACTTGGTTTTACAGGAATTGCAGTAGGATCAGCTATGAATGGTTGTCGTCCTATTGTAGAGTATATGACGTTCAACTTCTGTTTAGTAGGTATTGATCAAATTATAAATAACGCTGCTAAAATGCGTCAGATGACCGGAGGACAATTTAATGTGCCTATCGTTTTTCGTGGACCAACTGCTTCTGCAGGGCAATTAGGAGCAACTCACTCACAAGCTTTAGAAAACTGGTTTGCCAATACTCCGGGTCTTAAAGTGGTGGTTCCATCGACTCCTTATGATGCAAAAGGACTTTTAAAAGCTGCCATTCGTGATAATGACCCTGTAATTTTTATGGAGTCTGAGCAAATGTATGGTGACAAGGGTGAAGTGCCGGACGGAGAATATACAATTCCGCTTGGAGTTGCAGATGTTAAACGTGAAGGTACAGATGTAACTATCGTTTCTTTCGGAAAAATTATCAAAGAAGCTTTTATTGCTGCTGATGAATTAGCTAAAGAAGGAATTTCATGCGAAGTGATCGATTTAAGAACCGTTCGTCCTATGGATAACGAAGCGATCTTAAAATCGGTTAAAAAAACAAATCGTTTAGTAATTTTAGAAGAAGCCTGGCCATTTGCCAGTATTTCTTCAGAAATTACGTATATCGTTCAGGAACAGGCTTTTGATTTTCTTGATGCGCCTATCCAACGTATTACAACTGCTGATACACCAGCGCCTTACTCTCCTGTTTTACTAAAAGACTGGTTGCCAAATGCAGCTGATGTAGTAAAAGCAGTAAAGAAAGTTATGTACAAATAATCAAATAACACTATACTTAAAAACTTCATCACTCATATTTATTGATGAAGTTTTTTTTTACAAGATGATGAAAAAAATAACTTTATTGCTCTTATTTTTCGTATTTGCTTTAGCGAACAATCTTGTAGCACAAACCAAAGTAAGCGGAATTGTCCTGGATAAAGACAATCAGCCCATTCCGTTTGCCAATGTAGTTTTTAAAGGCTCGAATACAGGTATAGTTTCTAACGAAGATGGTCGTTTTTATTTGGAATCACCAAATAATTATACCGCTTTATTGGTAAGTTCGGCTGGATTTTCAGATAAGGAAGTTACATTAGAAAAAGCAGTAAATTATGATTTTAAAATTGTTTTAAGCGAACCCCAAGCTTTGAACGAAGTCGTTATTTTTACCGGAAAAACATCTAAAAAAAACAATCCGGCACTTGATATTCTCAGGAAAATTTGGGAGCGCAAACGTAAAAATGGTTTGTATCTTTTCAATCAATATCAAATGAAAAAGTACGAGAAAGTCGAGTTTGATATGAACACGATTGACAGTGCTTTTATGAAAAATAAGCTTTTCAAGGGAATGGAGTTTATCTTTAATCATGTGGATACTTCGGATGTTACCGGGAAAACTTATTTGCCAATTTTCATCAGTGAATCTTTGTATGATGTTTATGGTGACAATATTTTAAAGAAAACCAAAGAAAAAATCGAGGCCAATAAAACTTCTGGTTTTAACGGAAATCAGCAAATTCAGGCTTTTGTAAAAGATTTATATTCAGATTATAATATTTACGACAATCATTTGAAGTTTTTTGATAAAAGCTTTACAAGTCCACTGTCCAAGACCGGAATCGACGTTTACAATTATGTGTTAAAAGACAGTGCTTTTATCGATAAAAAATGGTGTTACAATATTGTTTTTTATCCAAGACGTAAAAACGAACTGACTTTTAAAGGAGATTTTTGGGTTAATGACAGCACTTTTGCCATCAAAAAAATTAATATGGCCGTTACTAAAAGTGCTAATATTAACTGGGTAAAAGATATTTATATCGAACAGGAATTTGATGTTCAGAATGATTCGGTTTTCTTATTGACCCGTGATTATATGATGTCTGATTTTGCTTTAAATAAAAAAGAAAAATCAAAAGGAGTTTACGGAAAACGTACGTCGCTTTATAAAGATCATAAGTTCAATATTCCGAAGCCGGAAAGCTTTTACAAGCCCGAAGTAAATTATATTGAAGACACCGAAATTTATGCTAAAACAGATGAATTTTGGGAAGAAAACCGTTTTGAAAACCTTAATAAGGACGAAAAAGGCATTTATAAAATGCTGGATACGCTGCAGAATGTCAAGCGTTTCAAACAATTGTACAGTCTGGCTTCCATTTTAGGAAGTGGTTACTGGGAAATGGGAAATTTTGATTTTGGTCCCATATTCTCAACTTTTGGATACAATGACGTCGAAGGCTTAAGGATAAGAGCCGGAGGAAGAACATATTTCGGACGAAACGACCCTTGGCGTTTGCAGGGATACACTGCTTACGGATTTAGTGATAATAAATTCAAATACGGAATTTCAGGAAAATGGCTGCTTAATAAGAAAAACAGATTAATTATTTCTGGAGGAAACAGGCGTGATGTCGAGCAAATCGGAGCGAGTCTGACCACCACAAATGATATTCTCGGGCGAAGTTTTGCATCGTCAGCATTTTTTACAACGGGAAGCAACGGAAAATTAACTAATATCAATTTAAGTAATATTGCCATCGAAATGGAGCCAGCCAAAAACTTCAATGTTTTGGTCGGACTTTCGTATAGAACATTAGAATCGGCTTCGCCTACTTTTAGTCTGGATTATTATACGACTCTGCCATCTGCTACAAATCCTGAAGGAGTTGTAAAGAGCGATGTAAGACAGTCTGAAGCCAATATTCAGTTTGAGTTTACACCAAATCGTAAAACAATTGGTTACGGTGTAGAACGAACAGAGGTTGATAGTCCGTTCAGTCGTTTCTTTGTTAATTTTAGTTATGGTTTAAAAGGTGTTTTTAATAGTGATTTCGCTTACGAAAAAATCCAGTTATTATACAAACAGCCTATCATTATTGGGCCATTAGGAAGATCAAATGTTATTATAGAAACCGGAAAAACTTTCGGTACTATTCCGTTAGGATTAATGAGTGTGATTCCGGGTAACCAGACCTATTTTACTATAGAAAATACCTTTAGTAACTTAAATTTCTACGAATTTATTACGGATCAATACACCACTTTCCAATGGAATCACGATTTTGGAGGAAGATTATTTGCCAGAATTCCGGTTATGCGAAAGCTGAATTGGCGTGAATTTATTGGTGTAAGAGGAGTTTACGGAACCATTTCAGATGCTAATCGTGCAATCAATGCTTCAAACCAGCCGTACAATGCGCCTGAAAATGTGTATTGGGAATATAACGCCGGAATTGGAAATATTTTCAAGGTTTTCAGAATCGATTTCTCCTGGAGAGGTAGTTATCTGAATGCTCCGGACGCGAATAAATTTGCCGTAAAAGGCTCATTTGGATTTTATTTTTAGACCAATCACTATTTGTCATTTCTGACGAAGGAGAAATCTCAACACTGTTCCTCAGACAATGTTGAGATTTTTTCATATAATAAAGTTTTTATTTAATTTTAGAAGCTATTCCCGCTATCCGCTTGTATCTTTTCCTGTCCGCCGCGGCGGACAGAAAAAGGATACCGCTTCTATCGGGGCTAAAAAACAACCGGTATGCAAGAAGCCATCGATTTTTTATCAACTAAGAATCCGATATTTCAGGAAATTATTTCGAAATACGGATTACCAACCATTCCGAAACGTCCTCCGGGTTTCGAGACTTTGGTGTTGCTGATACTCGAACAACAAGTTTCTATAGATTCGGCGAAAGCCACTTTTTTTAAAATAAAAGCACACACAATTTGCAATCCTGAAAGTTTATCGGTTTTATCAGATGAAGAATTTAGAACTTTAGGAGTCAGTCGTCAGAAAACAAAATATATCAAAATTTTAGCGGAAGCAGTTTTAAATAAAGAACTTGATATCGAAGGTCTCGCTTCAAAATCAGCGCAAGAAGTTCGTGAAGAATTAATACAACTAAAAGGAATAGGAAACTGGACAATTGACATTTATTTAATGTTTTGTCTGCAAGAACCAGATTTGATTCCGCTGGGAGATATTGCGGTTGTCAATACCATCAAAGAATTATTAGATATTCATGACAAACAAGAGATGGAAGTTCATGCACAACAATGGGCTCCGTATCGATCGTATGCGACTTATTTGCTTTGGCATTACTACTTAAACAAACGAAATCGTAAGGTTACGTATTAAAAAATAGTATTTACGCCTATAGTTTGTCATTCCGTAGGAATCTCTATTCACAAAGAATTACCAGTACAGGGATTCCTCCGCAATGACAAGATTGTGTTGATGTTGTGTGGTGAATAATTAGTTTTAGGGAATGAGAAGTTCTGGAAGCCAAAGTTTCTAACAAACCCGAATGCCCTAGCCCCGATAGAAGTGAAAATCCTTTTGTGCCGGGGTTCGGCACAAAAGATTGTAACGGATAGCGGGATTAGCTCCTGAAAAAATAACTTCCATTTCATAAATTGTAAGGTAGTTTTATCCTCTGTTTTTTAAAATTTAAGAATTTTATGGTGTTTGGGATATTAACTCGCTGTTTTTTAAAAGAAAAGTGTGTAGAATAATGCAGTTTTTTATTGTAAAAAGGGATTCTTTGGTTACTTTTGCAGTCGAAATTATAGCAATAATAAAAAACTAAAATGACTGCAGACAAACTAAAAACTTTCGATGTATTAATCGAAATACCAAGAGGAAGTAGAAATAAATACGAGTACGATTTTGAAATTAAAAGAATGCGTTTCGACAGAATGTTGTTCTCTTCGATGATGTACCCGGCAGATTACGGATTTATCCCTGAAACTTTAGCGCTAGACGGTGACCCACTAGATGTATTGGTTTTAGTAAACGAGCCAACTTTTCCTGGATGTGTGATGGAAGTAAAGCCAATTGGAGTTTTCCACATGGCAGATGATAAAGGACCAGACGAGAAAATTATTTGTGTACCAGTTTCTGACCCAATCTGGAATTCATTAAACGATCTTTCTGATATCAACGGACACTTATTGAAAGAAATCGAGCATTTCTTCCAGGTTTACAAAGATCTTGAAAACAAACAAGTAGATGTAGAAGGTTGGGGAGACGTAAACGAAGCTTTTGCAATTATTGCTGAGTGTACGAAACGTTTTGATGATATAGAAAACAAACCAGAAGGATTATTTAGTATTAAATAATTTTTGCTCACATATTTTATAAAAAAAGCAATATTCCGTTAGGAGTATTGCTTTTTTGTTTAAATTCGTTTTGTTACATTATTGACTATTAACCAAAAACCATTACATTATTATGAATGCATTTATGATTTATTTGCCAATTGTTATGGCAATTATTGGATTACTTTTTATGACCATAAAAAGAAGTTGGGTGTTAAAACAAGACGCAGGCGATGGTAAGATGAAAGAAATTTCGGATTACATTTATGAAGGAGCACTTGCTTTCTTAAAAGCCGAATATAAGTTGTTGACGATTTTTGTAATTATTGCCAGTATCGCATTAGCAGGAATTACTTTTATTCCGGGAGTTAAAACACATTTATTTATAGTTATTGCATTCATTTTTGGCGCTTTCTTCTCGGCCCTTGCGGGAAATATGGGAATGAAAATCGCGACCAAAACCAATGTTAGAACCACACAGGCCGCCCGTACAAGTTTGCCACAGGCTTTAAAAGTTTCTTTTGGCGGTGGAACCGTAATGGGATTAGGTGTTGCAGGTTTGGCGGTTTTAGGACTAACAGGATTTTTTATCATTTTCTTTCATTTATTTTCTGGAGGTGTTTGGAAAGATACCGAAACGATGACCGTTGTTTTAGAAACTTTAGCAGGATTTTCGTTAGGAGCGGAATCTATCGCTTTGTTTGCGAGAGTTGGTGGCGGAATCTATACAAAAGCCGCTGACGTAGGTGCAGATTTAGTAGGTAAAGTCGAAGCCGGAATTCCGGAAGATGATCCTCGTAATCCGGCTACAATTGCGGACAACGTAGGGGATAATGTAGGTGACGTAGCAGGTATGGGAGCCGATTTATTCGGTTCGTATGTTGCAACAGTTTTAGCGGCAATGGTACTTGGAAACTATGTTATTAAAGATATGGGCGGAAGTATCAATGATGCTTTTGGCGGAATCGGACCAATATTGTTACCAATGGCAATTGCTGGTTTCGGAATTTTATTTTCGATTATCGGGACAATGTTGGTGAAAATTTCAAGTGATGATGCTAAAGAAGCGCAAGTACAAAAAGCATTAAATATAGGAAACTGGGTTTCGATTGTCTTAACTGCAGTTGCTTGTTTCTTTTTAGTACAATATATGTTGCCTGAAACCATGCAGATGAGCTTCTTTGGAGAAGGTGCTAAAGACATTTCATCCATGCGTGTTTTT
The DNA here is from genome assembly GCF_009789235.1 of Flavobacterium hydrocarbonoxydans. GTDB lineage: Bacteria > Bacteroidota > Bacteroidia > Flavobacteriales > Flavobacteriaceae > Flavobacterium > Flavobacterium hydrocarbonoxydans. The sequence continues at coordinate 15,402 of NZ_WSTB01000017.1, forward strand.
TATGCGACTTTGGTTGGGCTAGTTGTGGGTGGAGCAATTTCATCTGTAACGGAATATTATACAGGATTAGGTACAAAACCCGTTATGGCGATTGTGCAAAAATCATCTACAGGAGCCGGAACCAACGTAATTGCTGGTTTGGCAACAGGAATGATTTCTACATTTCCAACCGTAATTTTATTTGCTGCAGCAATCTGGATTTCGTACGCTTTAGCAGGATTTTACGGTGTTGCTTTGGCGGCTTCAGCGATGATGGCAACTACGGCAATGCAATTGGCGATTGACGCTTTTGGACCAATCTCTGACAACGCTGGAGGAATTGCCGAAATGAGCGAATTACCAAAAGAAGTTCGTACCAGAACCGATATTTTAGATTCAGTAGGAAATACAACAGCGGCAACAGGAAAAGGTTTTGCGATTGCCTCGGCAGCGTTAACGTCTTTGGCTTTGTTTGCGGCTTATGTAACGTTTACAGGAATTGACGGAATCAATATTTTTAAAGCACCCGTTTTAGCGATGTTATTTGTGGGCGGAATGATTCCGGTAGTTTTCTCGGCTTTAGCCATGAATTCTGTTGGAAAAGCGGCAATGGATATGGTTTATGAAGTACGTCGTCAGTTTAAGGAAATTCCAGGTATTATGGAAGGAACCGGAAAACCGGAATACGGAAAATGTGTTGAGATTTCTACAAAAGCCGCTTTGCGCGAAATGATGCTTCCGGGAATTTTGACCATTGGTTTCCCAATTGCGATTGTGCTTTTAGGTAAATTAGTTTATGCAGACAACAATCAATTGATTGCTGAAATGTTAGGAGGTTATATGGCCGGAGTTACGGTTTCTGGAGTACTTTGGGCTGTTTTTCAAAACAACGCCGGAGGAGCCTGGGATAACGCCAAAAAATCATTTGAAGCAGGAGTTATGATCAATGGCGAAATGACCTACAAAGGCTCTGATGCACACAAAGCAGCCGTTACTGGAGATACAGTTGGAGATCCGTTTAAAGACACTTCTGGACCATCAATGAATATTTTAATTAAATTAACATGTTTGATCGGATTGGTAATTGCGCCAATCTTAGGCGGAAGTCATTCGGCTTCTGGTATGACAGAAAAGGGGGCATGTTGTGTAAAGACAGAAATGCACGCCAGTGTACATTCTAAATGTGGTGACATGTCTAAAATGACCAAAGAAGAATGTGCTCAAATGTGTAAAGAAAAAGGATGTTCTGCGGAAGAAACAGCTAAATGCATGGCTAATTTTGATGCTAACGGAAAATACATTCACCAGAAAACATCTTGTTTTGATACCAGCAAGTACGATAAAAAACGTGTTGAGGTTAACCTATCTACTGCAAATGGAGTAACAGTAGGAACCGTTACAAAAACCGAAAACGGAAAAACAACTACCGAAGTGTATGAAGGAACGGAAGCGGATGTTAAAGCTAAAATTGAAGCTGCGAAATAAAATTATTTATAGTTTAAAAATAAAAATGCCTCTAAATTTTAGAGGCATTTTTTATTTGTGATAATTTGTGAAATTTGTGTTTTAAAACAACCCGTTCAGTTCAGCGTCAATTCTATTGATGATGTTTCCTAGATCTTCCGGATTATCAACAAAATTAATGTTGTCAACATCAATAATCAATAGTTTTCCTTTGGTGTAGGTCTGAATCCAGGCTTCGTATCTTTCGTTTAGACGGCTTAAATACTCAATAGAAATAGAGTTTTCGTATTCGCGGCCGCGTTTATGAATTTGTCCTACTAAGTTAGGAATAGAACTTCTTAAATAAATCAATAAATCTGGTGCTTTTACCAAGGATTCCATCAATTCAAAAAGAGAGGTATAATTTTCGAAATCACGGCTTGTCATCAATCCCATCGAGTATAAATTGGGAGCAAAAATATAAGCGTCTTCGTAAATAGTTCTGTCCTGAATAATTTTTTTTCCGCTTTCACGAATTTGCAATACCTGACGAAAACGGCTGTTCAGGAAATAAATTTGCAAATTAAACGACCAGCGTTCCATCTGGTGATAGAAATCATCCAGGTAAGGATTGTCAACTACATCTTCGTAATGAGGTTCCCACTTAAAATGTTTGGCTAGTAATTTAGTTAAAGTAGTTTTTCCAGCGCCTATATTTCCTGCTATTGCTATGTGCATTACGGTGTTACGATTTTATAATTGGTAATTTCTTTAGGTGTAAAAATAGATAAAATTTGGTCTTTGTAGCAGAAATTTGTAAACGTTTTTTCTGAAATTTCAATTTCTGAAAGGGTGTCAGAATTTACGTCGCGAATATCTTTCAAATGTAATACATTAGCTTTGCTGAAAATAAATTGATTTGAGTTTAAAAGAACAATAGCATCAAAACGTGGAACTTTTCCTAATGTTGTGGTCTTGCCAAAAATATCACAGGAATACCAATTGTTTTTTGCATCAATCCAATAGAAAGTATTGAAATCGGTCTGGTAATACAGTATGTTTTCCGTTAAGGGTGTTGAGGTTGTTTTGTATTCATTTTTTAGATAATCAAAAAGACCAATTTGCTGATTCAGGGTATTAAAAACCCAAAGCTGATTTTGAGTTGACATCCCAACGGCACTGGCTACAATAGGTGTGGTGTTTTGAGAAAAATTGATTTTACTGACTTCATTCAGCTGATTGTCGAGTAAGATAACCGTATTGAAATCTTCATAAAACAACACTATTTTTAAAGGGTTTTGCAAATCGACTTTCGTGATTTTTCCTAAGGAAACGTTTTTGTATTCAAAAATTTCAGTTCCTTTTATTTTACTGAAAACATTGTTTTTTATCTGATAATAGTATCCAAAAGCATCATAACCTAAAAATTCATCGGCCTCAAAATTTAATTTTGAAAGTAATGCAGGAGCTGTTTTTTGGGTTTGAGCAGAAACAACCGAAAAAGAACAGTTACTTAAAAAAAGAAACAATACGATTTTGTAAACTGCTCTGTTCATTTGGGTTGAGATTGATAATGAGCCAAATTACAAAAACTATTCAAATAATAGTTTAACCCGTTGGGTGTAATGAATAAAAAATTAATTAAACACATAGAAAAACATAGATTTTATGATTTTGAAAAAAGGAAATCAAAAAGAAACTCGTTTCTCACACATAGCTATGTGTTTTAATGCAAGTGAAACGCCTCTTTTGAGTTCAATAGACTATGTTTTCTATGTGTTAAAAATAATTTCACCCAACGGGTTAGTATATCTTAAACCTTTTCAAATTGTTTTGGTCTTACAAAGAACCGATTTTGTATAGTACATGTGGGGATTAATCTATTTCACTTTCAGTATCTTAAAATTAATAATACATTTGACTGTGCGTTTTATCCTATTTCAAAAAAATAAATCATAAAAATGAAAAAGACATTATTTTATTTGCTTTCAATAGTTGCTTTTGGTCAGGTTCAGGCTCAAAAAGATTTTCAGGGAATGGCTGTTTACGAGTCTAAAACCCAGGCACCAAAACTGGAAGGAATGCGAGGCGGCAATCGTGATATTACGCCGGAAATGCAGAAAAGCATAGAGGAACGAATGAAACAAATACTGGAAAAAACGTTTATTCTAAATTTTGATAAGTCGGCTTCGATTTATAAAGAAGAAGAGAAATTAGAAAATCCAGGACAGCAGGGTGGCGGTATGCGCATCATGATGAACTCCATGATGGGTGGCGGTGGCACTTTTTATAAAGATGTAAAAGCGAAAAAATATATTGTTGATAAGGAATTTATGGGGAAAGAGTTTTTAGTAGTGGATTCTTTGCCAAAATTAAACTGGAAGTTAGAACAGGAAACCAAACAAATTGGCGGTTATACCTGTTATAAAGCGACTGCCGTCAGAGAAGCAAGCAAAGCAGATTTCAGGAACTTTAGACCTAAAAAAGAAGAAGATAAGAAGGAAGATGCTAAAAAAGAAACCTCGGAAAAGACAACCAATTTTGAGGATAACTTCGAAATGCCAAAGGAAATTACAGTAACAGCATGGTACTCACCGGAAATTCCGGTTAATCAGGGACCAGAAAATTATTGGGGATTGCCAGGTTTGATTTTGGAAGTAAATGATGGTAAAACCGTTATTTTATGTTCGAAAATTGTTTTGAATGCGAAGGAAAAAGTTGCCATCAAAGCACCTACAAATGGCAAGGAAGTTACGCAGAAGGAATATGAAGAAATAGTAATAAAAAAAATGGAAGAGTTTAGAGAGATGAACCGTGGGCGTGGCGGTAATATGGGGCCAACAATGATTAGACGATAATTATTAGTGCTTTAATTTTAGACTTTTTTCGATGAAAAAAATACTTCTGTTACTGATTTTTTGGATCAGTTCTGCCTCGTTTTCCCAAAGTATCCGTTTTGATGGTTTTATTCAGGACGGAGAAAAAAATCCGTTAGAGATGGCCAATATTATGGCGGTAAACAATGCTTCAAAAGCAATGGATTCTTATGGGATTACGAATGATAAAGGGAAGTTTCAGCTAACGTTGAAACCCAATACAGCTTATACGATTAAGATTAGCTACCTCGGAATGAAATCGAAAGAAATCGCCATTACAACACAATCGGAGAACATCTCGCAAACCATCTTGATGGATGATGCCGGAATTGAACTGGAAGGCGTAGAAATTGTACGCGAAATGCCTGTTTCGATAAAGGGAGATACGATTGTTTATAATGCAGATTCTTTTAAATCCGGAACTGAGAGAAAACTGGAAGATGTTCTTAAAAAATTGCCGGGAGTTGAGGTTAATGCTGATGGCGAAATAGAGGTTGAAGGCAAAAAAGTCAGTAAATTAATGGTGGAAGGCAAAGATTTTTTTGATGGAGATACCAAATTAGGTGTCAAAAATATTCCTGCAGATGCGATTGATAAAATACAGGTTTTACGAAATTATAATGAAATAGGAGCCTTAAAAGGTTTAGAGAACGATCAGGATAATGTGGCGATGAATATCAAACTGAAAGAAGGAAAGAAGAACTTCTGGTTTGGCGATATGACGGCCGGAATTGGTGTGGGTCAGCTGGATAGCCGGTATGTCATCAATCCGAAATTGTTTTATTACAGCCCTAAATACAGTATCAATCTGATTACGAATTTTAATAATATTGGCGAATTACCGCTCACCGCACAGGATTATTTTAAGTTCACCGGAGGATTTCGAAATATGATGAAAAAGGGCGGAAGCAATTTTAATATTTCTTCGAACGATATCGGAATTTCGCTTTTGAGAAACAACCGCGCCAAGGAAATTGAGACGCAGTTTGGCGCGACCAATTTTGCCTATTCGCCTACCAAAAATTGGAATCTTAGTGGTTTTGGGATTCTTTCTTCCTCCAAAACCGATTTAGAAACCAAATCTCAAACTACGATTCTGGACTCAGGAGATCAGCAAAAAAGAGACGAATTGACCCATCAGAAAAATAATCTGGGGCTTTTTAAATTAAGTTCGAGTTACAAACCCAATTCGAAATTGCAGTTTGATTATGATATTTTGTCTAAGATTACCAAACAGGATGAGATCACGGATTTGTTAAGAGAATCTGTGGTGCAAAATGTAACCGCAACAGAAAGTATTTTTACCAATAAAAAACAAGATCCGATCTCAGTCAATCAGGATTTGAGTTTGTATTATACCCAAAGCGATAAAAATATTTTTGCTTTTGAAATGCAGCATTTGTATCAGGACGAAAACCCTTTTTACAACGCCAATCTGCAATCACAGCCTTTTGATTTGTCCGGCTATACGCCAGGACAGGAAAGAAACGACCTGAATCAGAATCGCTTTGTGAAGACGAATAAAACAGATGCAAAACTGGATTACTATTATATGGTTACGCCAAAAAGCAATATCAATATTACAGTAGGCAATACCTATTCGTACCAAAATTTCGATTCACATATTTTTCAAATGTTGGATAATGGAAATAGAAATGATTTAAATGATTCCAAAAATAACAATGATGTCAACTATAAATTCAATGATGCTTTTTTAGGATTTCATTATAAAATTCTAACAGGAAAATTTACCTTGACACCGGGTGTTAGTCTGCATTCTTATACCATGACCAACACGCAGTCAGGAACAGATTATTCGCAAAAATTCACTAAAATTTTACCAGATTTCTTCGCTTTGTATCAAATCAAAAAAGCAGAAACTTTGACGTACAATTTTTCATTGTCCAATGATTTTACCGATATCAATCAGTTAGCGGCAGGTTATGTTTTGTCGGACTACAGTAGCTTGTTCAGAGGAAATCGTACCTTGGAAAATGCCACTTCGCAAGTGCATACGCTGCGGTATTTTAAATACAATATGTTCAACTTCGAGAATATTTTTGCGAATGCGACTTATACTAAAAAGGTCGATGCCATAAAAACGGAAGCTGAATTTACAGGGATTAACCAATCATCGGTTCCTTATAATTCTAATTTGGCTGATGAAACCTTGTCCGGAATGGGAAGTTATGGCCGTTCGTTTCTTAAAAATTATAAAGCTTCTGTAAATGCGAGTTTAAATTGGTCAAAATTCAATAATATTCAAAACAATATAGGATCGACCACAGAAAGTTTTAGTCAGAGTTATACCGTAAAAGCTTCTACAAATTATAAAAACATGCCCAATATCGAATTGGGTTATAATGCTTTAATCAATAAATACAGTGGCTCGACGTATATCACGGATAAACCTTTTGCCCGATTGGATTATTATTTTTGGGATAGTTTTTCTTTTGTTTCAGAGTATGAATTTTATCATTATTACAGTACAAACAAAACTGTTGATAACGAATATGATTTTCTGAGTGCGAGTTTGATTTACCAGAAAAAAGACAGTAAGTGGGAATATAAAGTCTCCGCTACGAACTTACTCAATACGACTTATCTTAATGATGACAGCTTTTCACAGTTTTCTACGCGTGTTTCTCAATACACGGTGCAGCCTCGTTACATCATCTTTTCAATGAAATATAATTTGTAAGCCGTTCAGTACTATAAAAATACTGGTCTGAACGCAAACTTTTACGTCCGGGATGTGAAATTTCACATCGCTGACGTGAAACTTTACATCCCGGACGTGAAATTTCACGTTCCGGACGTGAACGTTTAGGTTGCTGACGTGAAATTTCACATCGCTGACGTGAAACTTCACATCACGGACGTGAAATTTCACGTTCCGGACGTGAACGTTTAGGTTGCTGACGTAAAATTTCACATCGCCGACGTGAAACTTCACATCACGGACGTGAAATTTCACGTTCCGGATGTGAAATTTCGGGATGGGACAAAATTTTGTGTAAACGCTAAAACTTCTTATGAAACCGAGTGCCGCGTGAGGGATTGAGCTAAGCTACCGAAGTAGCAGTGAAAGCCCGACAGCATCCCGGTAAGAGGGCGAATAACCGCAAGCTGGATTTGCCCTCTTACCGGGATGGTGGCACGCCCTGATGGCGAAACCTATACTTTGTTAACATAGTGGCTGTTTGTTGTATTAGGCCTGACCATAAAATTATAATTTTTTAAAAATAGGGGAGTAGTCATTAGATTGTGTAAACTCAAAAAAAGGGAAGCTGTCGAAATGCTGAAAAAGAACTTGTAAGCTGCCTCTCCTAATTTGATTTCGACACTAAATCGGTAGTATCTCTAATAGTTAATTTATAGTATTTTCTGTATGAAATAAAATTTTTGAAGGCTTGTTTTTAAAAAGGATTAAAATATCTTTGTTTGCTATTAACGTTGAACATTTTGAACATGCAAAAACTGGTATTTGGATTAATGAGTGTATTTTGTATAGGTTTTACCTCTTTTTCTCAAACAAAATCTATTGAAAAAGGAACTTATATTTCTGCAAGTAAGGGCCAAAAAATTAAGCTTAACTTATTGGATGATAATAAATACGAATTAGTATTCTATTCTGGAGAGTACGAAATAAAAGGCGACTCGCTGTTGTTTAAAAATCAGCAAAAAACGGCTGATGTTTTTGAGTTGACTTATTCGAAAGATAAAAGCATAAAATCCAAGAAGGTAAAAATTAAGTTTATAGATGCGTATTATTCTTTTTACTTAGGAACACAAACCGGAACGCAGGATGTGGAATATCAAAAAATTAAAATTGATTATAATATTAATCCAGACCAAACTGATGTGACGGTAGAAATTGAAAGATCAGATTTTATATATCTGGTTTATGAAGGGTATGATGGCGCAGGCAGTGTTGCAAAATATGCGTTGCCAAAGGATATCAATGATGTTGCTGTAAAATATACTCCTGACCTTATGGGAGATTTGAAGATTAGTGGGTATTTTGATTCTAAAACGAACGAGTTGACTTTGGGCGAAAAAGCGGGAAAAAATCCTTTGGTTTTTCGATCTGAAAAAGAGGCTTCTACTTCGGTTTCGAATTCTAAAATTATGCCCTTAGAATCTTTGGTTATCCCAAATTGGACCTATCCGGGGAAAGAGCCTTTGATTCAGGATGATTTTGGTTCAGAGGTTGTTGTTGATACGACTGTTTACCCTCCGCTCTCACAGGAGGATGTGCCTGCAAAAGTTGATTTTAAATTGAAAATCGAAAACAATTTAAAAGAAGCAATTGCGATGACTAAAAAAGTGCCGGGTAAATATCTTGTGGTGTATTCGAATGCTAAAAACATTGCTGTTAAAGAGGAGTTTGAGACTTTTATAAAAGATCAGGAAATACAGGTTGGGTATAATTTTTATGATGGCTACAGACCAGAATTAGATCGTTATAATTTTTATTTAGCCTCTAAAGACGATAAAAAATGGTTGAAAAACAATACGATAGAAGATGATCCCACGATTGTTATTTTGGATGGAGAAGGGCGTATTTTGGCGAAAGCCAAAGCAACTCTAGAAAGCAAAGGCTATCAGTTTAGTTACGTAGATCAGGTATGCAAAGATTTAGACCGGAATGTTGCTGTCTATGCTTTTTATAAAGTTATATCAGATAAGAAAAGTACAGATGCCAGTTTGATTACTGCTTTTAATAAAGTGTCTGCGCTGGAATTGCCCTATAGTTATGATACACAATATACAGTTGCAGAAAATGAAAATTCGGGCGATTTTAAAATTGATTTTCCAAAACTGGATAAAAAGGAAGTTTCGCAAAGATGGTATAATTTGGTTGCAGCACATCAAAAGGATGTAAAACCCAATATGTATCTGGTAGAAACTATTTTAAAAGAAATAAAAAACATCGGATTTACAAAGCAGCTCTTTAAAGAAGAAAAGGTGCTGAACGATGCTGATTTTTTAGCCATTGATTATGTGATAAAACACGCAGCTGTAATAGAAACAGAAAGACAGGCGTTTAACACGAATACAGATGAAATTCATGCTGTTGGAAATATAAGTTCTGAAATTTCGAAAGCTTTTTATAGTGAGAATTATTATAGTGAATTTACGGGTGAGAAAATCGGGAAACAAGATCAGAAAAAGGTAGCCAGTGTTTACAAGAAATTAATCGCAAATGGAAATGGTACTTTTAATTCGTATAAAAGCTATTTAAACTATTTGAAATCAGTGTCAGCCACAAGCGAAATCGACTCTGATTATTTGAAGGAGTTTGATCCTTTTTTTACGCAATTTTTATCTTTAGAAAATGGTAACGCCTTTGAACAGTTAGACAAACTGCTGGAAAGTATGGATGCAGGCAGTGAAGGGTATCACGACAGCTGGATTTCTTTTAAGGAGACTTGTTCGTATATGTGCAACGAAAGTGCCTGGTCGGTAGTGGTAAAACCCGAGCATGCAAATTTCCTTAAAAATGCCATTAATTGGTCGGAATATAGTTTGGTGATTAATAAAAATAACCCTTACTATTTAGACACGCTGGCGCAGTTGTATTATTTAGATGGCCAAAAAGAAAAAGCCATCAAAACACAGGAGCAAGCCTTAAAATATGTAGAAGCTGTAGATGAATTATCCTTAGCTGATATGAAAGAGGTTCTGGAAAAAATGCAAAACGGAACGTATTAAGGTTTTCTTTTATCCAATAAAAAGGGCTTTCTAAAATTTTAGAAAGCCCTTTTTGTATATAAATGTTTTAGATTGAATTACAATCCGAAAGCAGTTTTTACCTGGTCAACAAAATCAAGTTTTTCCCATGTAAACAATTCTACAGTAACTGTTTTTTCGTTTCCACCTGGTGCAGAGAACGTTTTAGTAACCGTTTCTGGTTTACGTCCCATGTGTCCGTAAGCAGCAGTTTCGCTATAAATTGGGTTTCTTAATTTAAGACGTTGTTCGATAAAGTAAGGACGCATATCAAAGATCGCTTCTACTTTTTTAGCGATTTCACCGTTTGTTAAGTTTACTTTTGAAGTTCCGTAAGTATCAATGAAGATTCCCATTGGCTCAGCCACTCCAATTGCATACGATACCTGTACTAAGATTTCGTCAGCAACACCTGCAGCAACTAAGTTTTTAGCGATATGACGCGTTGCATAAGCAGCACTTCTATCTACTTTACTTGGGTCTTTTCCAGAGAATGCACCACCACCGTGAGCTCCTTTTCCACCGTAAGTGTCAACAATGATTTTTCTTCCTGTAAGACCAGTATCTCCGTGAGGACCTCCAATTACGAATTTTCCTGTTGGGTTAATATGGTAGTTGATTTTATCATTGAATAAATGAGCGTGAGCCGGATTTTTTGCAATGATTCTTGGAATCAAAATATCGATAATGTCTTTTTTGATTTTAGCCAGCATTGTAGCCTCTTCATCAAAATCATCGTGTTGTGTCGAGATAACAATCGCATCAATACGGGTTGGTTTGTTATCATCGCTATATTCTAAAGTTACCTGTGATTTTGCATCAGGACGCAAATAGGTAATTTCTTTGTTTTCACGTCTTAAAATAGCTAATTCCTGCAATAATTTATGCGATAAATCAAGTGCTAATGGCATGAAGTTTTCGGTTTCGTTTGTAGCGTAACCAAACATCATTCCCTGGTCTCCGGCACCTTGCTCTTCTGGCTTAGCTCTGTCAACCCCTTGGTTAATATCTGCAGATTGTTCGTGAATTGCTGATAAAATTCCACAAGAATTTGCCTCAAACATATACTCACTTTTAGTATATCCGATTTTACGGATTACCTCGCGGGCAATTTGCTGCACATCAAGATACGTATTCGATTTTACTTCACCAGCCAAAATTACCTGACCAGTTGTAACCAACGTTTCACAAGCTACTTTTGAGTCAGCATCAAATGCCAAAAAGTTATCAATTAATGCATCCGAAATTTGATCTGCAACTTTGTCTGGATGCCCTTCACTAACAGATTCTGACGTAAATAAATAAGCCATAATAATTTATTAAATTAAAATTAATTCGAGGAAAAACAATTGCTGGTAAAGGCTAAAGGAGAATTTCTGCTTTAGCATTTTTTACTACTGAAGTTAAAATCTTCAGTATTCATAACGAATCATTTCATTATGAAGAGGTTGCAATCAGTTCAAATTTTTCCTCTGTATTCGCGTGCAAAGGTATGAAACCATTTTGATTTGCAAATTAAAGTTCAGTTTTTTTTAATTTTATAAACATAAATTTAACATAATATACTAATCTGATAGGGTAATGGAAATTATTTTGCTTTTTGTTTGGTGGTTTCAAAAAAAGTTCTCAAATTTGCCAAACAAAAGAATAAGAAAATGAATTTAACTGCTAAAAATATGTGCTGCATGATGTCGGAAACTTCCGCAGAGCGCGCTATTGTTTAGTACTTAAATCTAAAAATAACAATAAAACCTCTGCAATTCGCGGAGGTTTTTTTTTGAATCAAATCGAAAAAAAATAAACCATATAAGTCATATAAGAGAATATAAGTTTTATGTTTAAAGAAAAGCTAAAAGAACTTATAAGACTTATATGGTAAAAGAAAAAAATAAACCATATAAGTCATATAAGAGAATATAAGTTTTATGTTTAAAGAAAAGCTAAAAGAACTTATAAGACTTATATGGTAAAAGAAAAAAATAAACAAAAGAAGTCTATAAGATAATATCAGTTTTATGTTTAAAGAAAAGCTAAATAAACTTATATGACTTATATGGTGAGAAGAAAAAAAATGAATAAATCAGTAGTAAATAAAATGATGATGTGTTGTAAGATGTGTATGTGCGTCCCAATTTGCTGTTGCCGAAAGTGAAAGATGAAATCTTTGTTATAGTTTCCTAACTATAAGCCCTTTTGGTAGCCATCCGAAAGGGCTTTTTTTATTTCCTTAATTAAAAATTTAAAATCATGAAAATCATATATAAAATCTCAAAAATAGTTCAGTCCATTCTAAGAACGAACCCGTCAAAACAAATTGCTAATCTTATTCAAAACCAAACTATAAAACTAAAACATTTAAAAGGTGAAATACATTCTGGAGGATCAAATTCCTTGTTGTTTCAGATGTATGCCCACGAAGAAGAAGATCTTTTTATTTAAAGCAATATCAAAAATCAATATCAATGTCAATATCAAAAGTCAATATCAATATCAAAAGTCAATTTTAATCTCAATTTTAAAATATTAACAATATCTAAAAACTAAGAAATCATGAGTACACAAAAATTTGCAACAAACGCATTACACGCAGGACACGATGTTACTAAAAACGCAGGAACAAGAGCAGTGCCAATTTATCAAACATCATCGTATGTATTTAACAACTCAGACCACGCTGCTAATTTATTTGGTCTAGCCGAAGCGGGTTTTATCTACACCCGATTAAATAACCCGACAAACGATGTGCTGGAGCAACGACTGGCTTCGCTCGAAGGCGGAATTGGAGCTGTAGTGACGGCATCAGGAGCTTCGGCTATTTCGACCACTTTCCTGACTTTGCTAAAAGCAGGTGACCATATTGTAGCTTCGAACAGTTTGTATGGCGGAACTTATAATTTATTAAAAGTGACCTTACCGCGTTTAGGAATTACGACAACTTTTGTTGATCCTTCGAAACCTGAGAATTTTACCAAAGCGGCCAAAGAAAACACAAGAGCTTTTTTTGTAGAATCTTTAGGAAACCCAAAATTGGATGTTCTGGATTTGAAAGCAATTGGTGAGCAGGCCAAAAACTTCAAAGTGCCTTTTATTGTAGATAATACGGTAGCAACACCTTATTTATTAAACCCAATTGAGCATGGGGCAAACATTGTAATTCATTCGCTTACCAAATATATTTCCGGAAACGGAACCTCATTAGGCGGCGTTATTATCGATGCCGGAACATTTGACTGGTCAAACGGAAAATTCCCTGAATTTACAGAACCTTCAGCCGGATATCACGGATTAGTTTATCATGAAGCATTAGGAAATGCGGCTTTTATTGCTAAAGTGAGAATCGAAGGATTGCGTGATTTTGGAGCGGCTTTGAGTCCGTTTAATGCTTTTCAAATTATTCAGGGATTAGAAACTCTGCCAATCCGAATTAAGAAACACAGCGAAAATGCTTTGGCTCTTGCCGAATGGTTAGAGAAACAAGATGAGGTGGTTTGGGTGAATTATCCAGGATTAAAATCGAATAAATATTACGATCTGGCTCAGGAATATTTACCAGAAGGACAAAGCGGAATCATCACTTTTGGATTAAAAGGCGGTTTTGAAGCGGCCAAAAAAGTGGTTGATGAAACCAAATTGTTTTCGCTTTTAGCGAATATTGGCGATACAAAATCATTGATTATTCATCCGGCAAGCACCACGCATCAGCAATTGTCTGACGAGGAACAGCTGGAAACGGGAGTTTCAAAGGATTTGGTCCGACTTTCTGTAGGGATCGAAGATATAGACGATTTAATTGATGATTTGAAAAAGGTTTTCGAAAGTGTTACACAGTCGCAATACAGTCTTAAAAATTAGTTTTTTTTGTTTTTTGTTTGAAAAATTGCCTTTAGTGACGTGAGTTTTGCTAAGGGTAATTTTTTTTCTTAAAAAGTTCTTTGATAAATTGATTTGTGGAGATAATTTTAAAGATAATCAGTATAAAAAACTCGTAAGTTTTGCCTTATTTATAGAAGCAGAAGTTTTTGTAAGATGTTTTTTAACGTTAAAATGTATTTTTTGTCGATTTTTAGGATTAATTTATTGAAATTCATTTGTGTAAGAAAAAAATTATTTGCATATTTGTTAAACCCAAAAGCTACTATAATGATGCAGATACAATTAAATGTCAACAAGATGTGTTATGCCATTTCGGATAAAACCGTTGGGTCGTTTATTGCTTAAAAATTGTCAGACAATATTTAATATAGCAAAGCCTCCCAAAAACAAATGGGAGGCTTTTTAAATTTACAGAAATGCAGGAATTTTTTAAAATAAAAGATAAATCACAGATGAAGAAATTACAGATGAACCAGATGTTTAACGTCGCGCTTATTTGCGTATGCGTCTGTTGATATCCAAAAGAATAATGAGTTTATAACTTAAACCCTTTTGATATCAGAATCAAAAGGGTTTTTTTATTTCATTGGTTTGATTTAACAAAAAGATAAATTAATAATAAACTTAACACAATAACACATTTATAAATACCACTAAACTAACGTACTTATGAAAACATTAAACTACTTCTCAAGAACATTTTCTGCAATCAGAAATTTTAGGACAAAAGTAAATAACTTGCCGCCGCCAGTAAATGAATTGGTTCACCCTAGATTTGGGTTAACAGCTACAGGAGATAAAAATGCGCAAACAAAAGCGCCCAACTCATTACTTTTTTTGATGTATTCAAAAGAAAATGAAAATCTTTTTATTTAAATCAAAAGACATCATACAATAGGGGCAAACCTACTTAAATTTACTGGGCAAATTGTTCGGTAAATTTCTGCGTACACTGGTTTTTGGATTCATAAATAAATAAGAAACAAAACAAACTGTTGAGATAAATTTGTTTGTTTAAGAAAATAGTAGTTAATTTGCACCATTAAGTTCAGAAACGTATTGAAATGTTATAAAGAAAGGACGAGGGATTAGACCCGATGAATCCTTAGCAACCCTTCGGTAAAGCGAAGAAGGTGCTGCATTCTACCACGCCCAAACGTGGAAAGATAACAACAAGAATTTTTCTAGTTTCCTGCTAGTTTTTTCTTTCTAATATTTCCAGATACAAATCAAATAATACAACAGATTTGAAATTGGAAAATATACCAAACCCTATAATTATACAAAATTTCATCACCGAAAGTGGTGCATCATATCCTACTTTGCCTTTAAGTTTTGCACTTTTTGGCTTGCCGTTGCATACAGCTCCAGTTGTTTTGGTCAATCATGCCCTAACCGGAAATGCTCAGGTAACCGGTGAAAATGGCTGGTGGAATGACTTAATTGGCGAAGGAAAAACAATAGACACTACACAATACACCATTTTATCATTCAACGTTCCAGGTAATGGAAATGATACTTTCGTAATCGAAAATTATCAGGATTTTACCACTCGGGATGTAGCTAAAATTTTTCTTCAGGGAATTAAAGCTTTGAATGTGGAGCAGGTTTACGCCATCATTGGAGGTTCTGTTGGTGGAGGAATTGCCTGGGAAATGCTGGCTTTAGAACCTAACATTACCCAACATTTAATCCCGATTGCGACCGACTGGAAATCGACTGACTGGATGATTGCCAATTGTTTTCTACAGGAACAAATTCTGAATAATTCATCAAAACCTATTGAAGATGCCCGTATTCACGCGATGTTGTGTTACCGTTCTCCCGAATCATTCAAAGAGAAATTTCAACGTACTGTAAACGAAAATCTGAATATTTTCAATATCGAAAGCTGGCTGGCGCATCACGGAGATAAATTACAAAAAAGATATCAATTGGCTTCTTATAAACTCATGAACCAATTGCTCAAAACCATAGATATTACCAGAAATAAAGAGGATTTCGAAACTTTAATAACAAAAACAAAAGCAGCGATTCACATTATCGGAATCAATTCGGACTTGTTTTTTACAGCAAAAGAGAATCGGGAAACTTTCGAAGAATTAAAAAAGTTCAAAGAAAATGTTTTTTACAGCGAAATAGATTCGGTACACGGACATGACGCTTTTTTAATCGAGTACAAACAATTAGATCATTTACTTGCCGATATTTTTAAGGCAGAAACAATAAAAAATTAAAATGAAAATATTAAAATTTGGAGGTAAATCATTATCAAACGGAGAAGGATTAAACAAAGTTGTCCAGATAATTACAGATAAAGTACAACAGGGAGAAAAAATTGCTGTAGTAGTTTCGGCACGTGGAAATGCTACAGATGAATTAGAATATATTCTGAAAATTGCGGCCAAAAACGGTGATTATAAAAGATTATTAGAAAATTTTAAAGTTTACCAGGTTTCAGATTATCCACAAGTTGATTTGTCTGAAGAGTTTACCATTTTAGACAAACTTTTTGAAGGAGTAAGCCTGATTGGTGATTACAGCAATAAAATAAAAGATCAGATTTTATCGAAAGGAGAATTGCTTTCGGCTAAATTATTGACCGCTATTTTGGTTGAAAAAGGCATTCCGGCCAATTTCGCAGATTCAAGAGAATTACTGAAAACCGACTCTAAATTTGGAGATGCTCAGCCTTTGGAACAACTTTCAAAGAAAAATGTTGTCAATTATTTTAAAGAACATAACGGATCAACAGTTAATATTATAACAGGTTTCATAGGTTCAAACAACAATAACGACACCACTACTTTAGGTAGAAACGGGAGTAATTATACGGCTTCGCTAATTGCGAATTACTTAAACGCAGAAGAACTTCAGAACTTTACGCACGTTGACGGAATTTATACAGCAAACCCGGATTTAGTGGCAGATGCTAAAAAAATTGAATATTTATCGTTTAATGAAGCAAACGAGTTGGCCAATTTTGGAGCGACAATTTTGCATGCCAAAACGATTATTCCGTTGTTGGAAAAAAATATTCCGCTTCGAATTTTGAACACATTCAATCATGAAAATCGTGGCACTTTAATCACTTCAGATGCTGCAAAAGAAGGAATCAAAACACTTTCGGTTCTGGAGAATGTTTCCCTTGTAAATCTTGAAGGTCGCGGATTACTTGGAAAAGCAGGTATTGATGCCAGAATTTTTAAGGTTATGGGCGATCATAATATTAGTGTTAGTATCATTTCGCAAGGATCTTCAGAAAGAGGAATTGGACTTGTGGTAGCGACTGAGAAAGCCACATTGGCGATGGTTGAATTGGAGAAAGAATTCGAAAATGACTTTTATTCAAAAGATGTAAATCAAATTACGGTAACGGATAATGTTTCGGTTATTTCGATTATTGGTCAGGATTTGAGCACTTTTCATAAGCCTTACACCGCATTAATTAAAAACAAAATTGTTCCGATTTTGTTCAATAACACGGTTACCGGTAAAAACGTGAGTTTGGTAGTGAAGAAATCAGAATTGAATAAAGCACTAAACGTAATTCACGGAGAGATTTTTGGTGTTTCTAAAAAAATCAATATTGCGATTTTTGGGCATGGATTGGTTGGTGGAACCTTAATCAATCAGATTTTAGAATCGGCAGCAGCGATTGAAAAACGTAAAGGCATTAAGCTGAATGTTTTTGCCATAGCGAATTCTAAAAAACTACTTTTAAATAAAAATGGCGTAACGGCTGACTGGAAAAATAGCATTCAAAAAGATGGTGCAGAGTACACGATAAAAGATATTATTGAGTACGCAGACAAGTATCATTTAGAAAATTTAATTGCGATCGATAACACAGCAAGTGCAACATTTGTAGAAAATTATATTCCGCTTGTCGAAAGCAGTTTCGACTTGATTTCTTCGAATAAAGTAGCCAATACATTGAGTTATGGTTTTTATAAAGAACTAAGAAAAGCATTAACGGATAATCAAAAGAATTATCTTTACGAAACGAATGTTGGAGCTGGATTACCATTGATTGATACCATAAAATTATTACACCTTTCGGGTGAAAATATCACTAAAATTAAAGGAGTTTTCTCCGGAACTTTGAGTTATTTATTTAATAATTTCTCTGCGAAAGACGTTCCGTTTAGCGAAATTTTGAAAGAAGCAATTGATAACGGATACACAGAACCAGATCCGCGTGAGGATTTATGCGGAAATGATGTGGGAAGAAAATTATTGATTCTGGCTAGAGAATTAGATTTGCAGAATGAGTTTGAAGAAATCTCGATTCAGAACTTGATTCCAGAGCATTTACGCGAAGGAAATGTTGCTGATTTCCTAACCAAACTAAAAGAATTCGACCCAATTTACGATAAAATAAAAGCAGATCAAAAACCAAATCACGTATTGAGATACATCGGTGAATTATCTGGAGATTTACAAAATGACAAAGGAAATCTGGAAGTAAAATTAGTTTCAGTGCCATCAGACACTGCCTTAGGCGGATTGAAAGGTTCTGATTCTTTCTTCGAAATTTACACAGAATCTTACGGAGATCGTCCAATAGTAATTCAGGGTGCCGGAGCAGGTTCTGCGGTAACAGCGAGAGGAGTTTTTGGAGATATTTTGAGATTATCGGATAAAGGTTAAAAAGGATTTTAGAATTTAGAGTTCAGATTTCTAAATCAATTGCAGTTTGTCATTTCGAGGGACGAGAAATCTCCGTAAGCAGCTCCGCAATGGGAAGACAATCTTTGTCGAGTTTCTCACGGAGATTTCTCGTCCCTCGAAATGACAAACTAGCCGATAACTTTCTTTTGAAAACGAATTTCCTAGCCCCGATAGAAGTGGAAATCCTTTTGTGGCGGGGTTCGCCACAAAAGATTGAAACGGATAGCGGGATTAGCTCCTGAAAAAAGATTTGGTTTTATCATAGAAATCGAAATGACAAGATTGCGGATAAAAATTAAAAAAAAGAAAAAAAACATGAAAGTAACATTAAACAGAGTAAACGACGCTTTTCATTTTAAAATAAAAAATGAGCGTGGACATGTAGTAGATGTTGATAGCAGAGCAGAATTTGGTGGAAGCGATTTAGGCGCAAGCCCAATGGAGTTAGTATTAATGGGAGTTGCAGGATGCAGCGCAATTGATATGATTTCGATTTTGAAGAAACAACGTCAGGAAATTACCTCTTTTAATGCTGAGGTAGAAGGCGAACGCGTTCAGATAGGTGAAGCAAAACCTTTTAAAGAAATCTTTGTGGTTTTTTATTTAGAAGGAACAATCAACGAAGAAAAAGCAGTTCGCGCCGCGCAGCTTTCTTTCGAGAAATATTGCTCAGTTGCCAAAACGGTTGAACCAACGGCGACCATAAAATACAAAGTTGTAGTAAACGGAGTGGAATTAGAAAATTAGAAAATGAGTCAATTAGAGAATTAGATAATTCTTGGTTAACTAATAAATAATGAAGAGCTTTTTAATAAGTAACGCTTTAAATTTCTTTGGTGAGACTCTGTGTTCACTTTGTGAATCTTTGTGAAATAGCTCTTTAAAACAAAAAATAAAATGAACGAACAAGATTTTGGTTTTGAAACACAAGCCATCAGAACCCATTTAGACAGAACGCAATTTCAGGAACATTCGACGCCATTATATTTGTCATCGAGCTTTGTATTTGAAGATGCCGAGGATATGAGAGCTTCTTTTACAGAAGAAAAAGAACGCAATATTTACAGCCGTTTTAGCAACCCGAATACTACTGAATTTGTAGATAAAGTTTGTGCAATGGAAGGTGCCGAAGCAGGTTATGCTTTTGCAACCGGAATGGCAGCCATTTATTCGACTTTTGCAGCTTTGCTAAATTCGGGAGATCATATCGTTTCTGCAGGAAGTGTTTTTGGTTCGACGCACGCGTTGTTTATGACTTATTTTCCTAAATGGAATATCGAAACGACTTATTTTGATATTAACAAACCAGAAACAATCGAAAGTTTCATCAAGCCAAACACCAAAATTTTATACGCCGAAACACCAACAAATCCTGGTGTAGATGTAGTTGATTTGGAGCTTTTGGGAGCTATTGCAAAAAAACACAATCTGATTTTGATAATCGATAACTGTTTTGCAACACCATATTTGCAGCAGCCTATTAAATACGGCGCGCATTTGGTCGTGCATTCGGCTACCAAATTAATGGATGGACAAGGACGTGTTTTAGGTGGAGTTGCTGTTGGAGAAGCAGAATTGATCCGAAAAATATATCTTTTTTCAAGAAATACGGGCCCAGCAATGTCGCCTTTTAATGCTTGGGTTTTATCTAAAAGTTTAGAAACTTTGGCCGTTCGTGTTGACAGACATTGCGAAAATGCTTTGAAAGTAGCCGAGTTTTTAGAAAGTCATCCTAATGTAAATAGTGTGAAATATCCTTTCCTGAAATCGCATCCAAAATATGAAATTGCCAAAAAACAAATGCGTTCAGGCGGTAATATTATTGCATTTGAAATCAAAGGCGGAATCGAAGCAGGAAGAGCATTTTTGGATAAAATAAAATTATGTTCACTTTCGGCAAATATTGGCGATGTAAAATCTATTGTAACTCATCCGGCATCTACAACTCACAGTAAATTATCTGTTGAAGAAAAACTAGCAGTAGGAATTACCGAAGGTTTAGTAAGGGTTTCTGTAGGTCTGGAAGATGTAAAAGACGTAATAGCCGATTTGAATCAGGCACTTTCTTAGACATTTTAGAATTTTATATTTCTGATTTTAGCTATTAGATTATAATTTAATAACGATTTTTAACTGTAATTTTTATACTGTTAAAAATCGTTATTTTTTTAGGATTTGTTTAAGTAAAAAGTATATTTTTGTCTAATAACCAAAACTATAAACTATTAATTATAAACTTAAAACCTATTACAACATGAGTAATTCTACTTACATTCTTGATGATACGTTATTAGCTTCAACAGGAAAAAGATTTCTAAATTATATTATCGATATTATTGTTTTTTTAATTGCAATGTATTCATTCGGAATTGTATTAGGCATCTTGATTGCTTTAGGAATGGAAAGCATACGAGAATGGATGTCTGGTCTGGGGGATTTAGGATGGAATTTGGTTGGAATTGTGATGTTAGTTAGCTATTATACTTTGACAGAAGGTTTTTTGGGAAGATCGGTAGGTAAGTTAATAACAGGAACTATTGTTGTTGATGAAAATGGGGAAAAAATAAATTTCGGATCAGCTTTTAAAAGAAGTTTATGTCGTCTGATTCCTTTTGATGGATTGTCTTTTTTAGGGAGTAGAGGATGGCATGATTCCATAACTGAGACTTATGTAGTTGAGAAAAAATCTTTGGATGAAAGTTTAAAATTGTTTAAAGATTTTCAATTAATTGGAGTTCAGGAAGCAGAAGTTTAAACATTAATTGTTCATCTGAATGAAGCTTAAATAATTATTTGAATTAAGCTTCGTTCAGTCAGAATATTCAATAAATGAATTAGTTTAAATTAATTTTAGTAGTTTCGTACTATAAAATAATGATTCATTATAATGTGATTTGGGTTTCTAAAATCTAAAATCTAAAATCTAAAATTAGCTAATGCTTTCAAAGAAAACAAAATACGGAATAAAAGCTTTAACATTTTTGGCAAGACGCGAGAATAATGAACCTGTGCAAATTGCCGAAATTGCTAAGAGCGAACATATTTCGATAAAATTTTTAGAGAGTATTTTATTATTACTTAGAAATTCTGGATTTCTGGGTGCCAAAAAAGGAAAAGGCGGAGGCTACTACTTGATCAAAGACCCAAAAGAGATTAGTATGGCTCATGTGTACCGCATTCTCGAAGGCCCAATTGCGTTGTTGCCATGTGCAAGCCATAATTTTTATGAAAAATGTGACGACTGTGATGACGAAGCTAATTGCGCAGCTCGTCGCTTAATGACTGAGGTTAGGGATAATACGCTTAAAATTCTTGAGAGTAATTCCTTGGCAGATATTGCTTTTTAATAAATTAAAATATCAATTTATAGCCTACAAAGAATAACATTACAGCAATAGCGTTTCTTAAAATTAAATCAGGAACTTTTCCGCTTAACATACTTCCTAAGTAGATTCCTGGTAGGGATCCCATTAATAATTGACCTAAAAGGATTAAATCTAAATTTCCCATAGAAGCATGTCCTAAACCAGCAACCAGAGTTAGCGGAACTGCATGTGCAATTTCGGTTCCAACTAAACGTGGTGTTGGTAATAAGGGGTAGAGAAAAAATAAGGTAACCGTACCTAACGCTCCTGCACCAATAGAAGTTAGGGTTACAGTAGCTCCAAGCATTACGCCTATTGCTACTGTTAATGCGTTTTGTGTGTTGCTTTCACTATGAAATTTATCTCCAGCATGTTTTTGAGAAAAATTCAATAATTTCTTTTTAAATAAAATCGCTACAGAAGTAAAAAGTAAAGCCCATCCTAAACTGTACTTTATAACGGAATTTATGGTAGTTATATCGGTTTTGATGCTGTGCAGAATATATAAGGTAAGCATTGCTGCAGGAACACTTCCTAATGTTAGCCATCCAGTGATGGACCAGTTGATATTTTTTTTGCGGTGGTGAACAAATACACCTCCCATTTTGGTAAAAGCTGCGTACAATAAGTCTGTACCAACTGCTGTTGTAGGTGGAATACCAAACCATAATAAAATGGGTGTCATTAAAGAACCGCCGCCAACACCTGTTAGACCAACAACAAAACCAACTACCAGACCAGCAATGACTAAACCAATTTGAAAATCCATAAAAAAATATTTTGGGCAAAAATAACAACTATTTTATAATAATCCTATGGATTATGTAGAGATTAAAAAAGTTTTATAATTGTTTATTGATGAAGTTGGGTTTATAAGTCTGAATTACAGTGTTTTTAAGTGTTTTTTTGATTGTATTGTTTTTTTCGATTTAACAAATTCAATTTGATATGTAAAAAAACGAAATATTGTTTTGTTATTTAGAAATAAGTATTAATTTTGCATTGTAATCTACTAAGCCGATAGGGTAATGGATTTTTAAATAAAATAAAAAATGAGTCAATCCGTAATAACATCATTATTAGAAAAAACAAAAGATTTTTCATTAGAAGAGACATTGGTTTTTTTAGCGAATGAATATCCTGAGAAAGTAGTTTTTTCGACTTCTTTTGGGCAGGAAGATCAGGTGATTACTGATTTTATCGCAAAAAGTAATACGGATATCACCATTTTTACTTTAGACACAGGAAGATTGTTTCAGGAGACTTATGATGTTTTTCATAAGACTTTAAAGAAATACAAAAGGCCCATCGAAGTCTATTTTCCAGAAGCAGCAGCGGTAGAAAATTTACTGAAAGAAAAAGGACCAAATAGCTTTTATGATTCGGTTGAAAATAGAAAAGAATGTTGTTTTATTCGAAAAGTAGTTCCGTTACGAAAAGCGTTATCAGGAAATGCAGTTTGGATTACCGGTTTAAGAGCCGAACAATCAGAAAACAGACAAGATTTGAATTTATTTGAATACGATGCCAACTTCGAAATTATCAAATTCAATCCATTATTAAAATGGTCTTTAGAAGAAGTTGAAACCTATTTGCAAGAAAATAATGTTCCTCAAAATGCCCTGCACAAAAAAGGTTTCGTAAGTATAGGATGCGCACCTTGTACAAGAGCAATTTTTCCAGGCGAAGATATAAGAGCCGGAAGATGGTGGTGGGAATCAAGTCATAAAGAATGTGGTTTGCACAGCGCTAAGAAAGAATAAAGAGAATAGAACAAAGAATATAGAAGCAAGAGACAAGAGAATAGAATAAAACAATAGTTGAAAATTTCAGAGTACACCACAAAACTTGCAACCTGAAACTTGAAACTTGAAACAAAAAAACACAATGAGTTCAGTATTAAAAACAAACGCTTTAGAGAGTGAAGCAATATACATTTTCAGAGAAGTAATTTCGCAGTTTGACAAACCTGTTTTACTTTTTTCTGGAGGAAAAGATTCTATAACATTGGTACGTTTGGCGCAAAAAGCATTTTTTCCGGCAAAAATTCCATTTCCTCTTTTGCACGTTGATACAGGACATAATTTTCCTGAAACCATTGCTTTCAGAGATAAATTGGTTGAAGAATTAGGATTAGAATTAATCGTTCGTAATGTTCAGGATGCTATTGATGAGGGAAAAGTGGTTGAAGAAACCGGAAAATATTCTAGTAGAAACAGCTTGCAAACCATCACACTTTTAGATGCAATCGAAGAATTTAAATTTGATGCTTGTATTGGTGGTGCGCGTCGTGATGAAGAAAAAGCAAGAGCTAAAGAACGTATTTTCTCTGTTCGTGATGATTTTGGTCAATGGGATGAGAAAAATCAGCGTCCAGAGTTATTTGATATTTTGAATGGTAAAATTGAAAATGGTCAAAACGTTCGTGTTTTCCCAATTTCAAACTGGACAGAATTAGATGTTTGGAGTTATATCGAGAAAGAGCATATCGAAATTCCTTCGATTTATTTCTCGCATAAAAGAAAGGTTTTTTTGAGAGACGGTTTAATTTGGTCACATTCTCCTTTTGTGTACCAGGAAGAAGACGAACAAATCGAAGAAAGAATTGTTCGCTTCAGAACCGTTGGAGACATGACTTGTACAGCTGCTGTTGATTCTTATGCTGCAACTATTCAGGAAGTAGTGGGAGAAATCAGAGAATCAACAATTTCTGAAAGAGGAGCCAGAATTGATGACAAACGTTCTGAAGCTGCCATGGAGAAAAGAAAGCAACAAGGATACTTTTAGAATTGTATAATGTATAAATGTACACTGTAAAAAGTGATTTTACAGTGAGCATTTTACAACAATACAATATACATTTTACAATAATTACAATATACAATTTCATAATAATGGAAGTTTTAAAAATAGCAACAGCAGGAAGTGTAGATGACGGAAAAAGTACTTTGATCGGAAGATTATTGTATGATACAAAATCATTGACAACTGATAAAATAGAAGCAATCGAGAAAAGCAGCAAGCAAAAAGGATATGATTATCTTGATTTTTCTTTGGCAACTGACGGATTGGTAGCAGAGAGAGAGCAAGGAATCACGATTGATGTGGCGCATATTTATTTTTCGACTGCAAAGAAAAGTTACATTATTGCCGATACTCCAGGTCACGTAGAATATACCAGAAACATGGTTACAGGAGCTTCGACTTCTCAGGTTTCGATTATTTTAATTGATGCTAGAAAAGGGGTTATCGAGCAAACGTACCGTCACTTTTTTATCAATAATTTATTGAGAGTAAAAGAGGTAATTGTAGCGATTAACAAAATGGATTTGGTTGATTATTCTGAAGAAGTTTTCAATAAAATCAAAGCTGATTTTCAGGCATTAAATGCAAAAAGTACTTTTAAGGAGCAAAACGTAAGTTATATTCCGTTAAGTGCTTTAACTGGAGATAATGTTGTGGATAAATTAGGAAAAATGCCTTGGTATGAAGGAGAAACAATATTAGAACATTTAGAAGGATTACATTCTTCGGATGTATTTGAAGCAGGAAAAGCTCGTTTCCCGGTTCAAACGGTTATTCGTCCAAAAACAGAAGAATACCATGATTTTAGAGGTTACGCCGGAAAATTATACGGAAACTCTATTAAAGTTGGAGATGCGGTAACAGTTTTACCTTCTTTAACAGAATCAAAAGTAACGAAGATTCACTTTTTTGACAAACAATTTGATGAAGCCGTTGCAGGTTCTTCGATTACCATCGAATTAGAAAATGATATCAATGTTACCAGAGGTGATATGATTGTAAAATCATCGGAGCTTCCAAAAATTGAAAAAGAAATCACAACTACAGTTTGTTGGATGGACAGCAAAAAGTTGGTTGCAGGAACAAAATATATCGTTCAGCACAATACAAATTCGGTTTTAGCGAAAGTAGAAAGTATCAAAAATACAATCTCAACGGACTATTCAGGAACAAAAGAAGCGTCGCAATTAGCGATCAACGAAATTGGAGAAGTAACCATCAAATTAAGCAAACCGTTATATTTTGATGCGTACAATGACAATAAATCAAACGGAGCATTCATCTTAATTGATACAGCAACCAATACAACAGCAGGAGTAGGTTTCATTAGATAGTTGATAGTTTATGGTTTTTAGTTGATAGTTATGCTGCCAACAACCAACCATAAACAACCAACCATAAACTATAAACTAAAAGAAAATGGAAAGTTTTAGAACAGAAATAGAAAATCCGGTAGTTCAGAAAGAGATTATCGATTTAGAAAAAAAGATTCATTTATTCCGTGGAGGAAAAATTGATGATGAGCGTTTTCGTAGTCTTCGTTTAGCGCGTGGAATTTACGGACAGCGTCAGGAAGGCGTTCAGATGATTCGTATCAAATTGCCTTACGGTAAAGTGACTAGCGAACAATTAGTGCGTATCACTAAAGTTTCTGATGAATATTCTACGGGACGTCTGCACATTACAACGCGTCAGGATATTCAGATTCACTATGTGAGTTTAGACAGAACACCAGAGCTTTGGGCAGAATTAGCAAAAGACGATGTTACCTTGCGTGAAGCGTGTGGTAATACCGTAAGAAATATTACAGGAAGCGAATTAGCTGGTGTAGATGTAAACGAGCCATTTGATGTTTCGCCTTACGCACACGCTTTGTTTCAATATTTATTAAGAAATCCTATTTGTCAGGAAATGGGACGTAAATTCAAAATTTCGTTCTCATCATCTGATGAAGATACTGCTTTGAGTTATTTACACGATTTAGGATTTATTCCGAAAATTGTAGATGGTCAACGTGGATTCAAAATAGTTTTTGGTGGAGGTTTAGGCTCACAGCCAGCTCATGCCGAATTACTTTCAGAGTTTGTTCCGGTTAATCAAATCATTCCAACAGCAGAAGGAATCATCCGTATTTTTGACCGATATGGTGAGCGTGCGAAAAGAATGAAAGCGCGTATGAAATTCTTAATCAAAGAAATGGGAAGAGATGTTTTCCTTGATTTAGTTGAAAAAGAGAAAAAAGCCATCGCTTTTGAAACTTACGAAATTGACACAACTGCTTTTGATGCACCAATTCCAGAACCTTTAAAAACAGCTCCTTCGGTTACGATTGAAGATACAGCAGCGTATGAAGCATGGAAAAAATCGAATGTAATTGCTCAAAAACAAACAGGTTATTACGCAATCGGAATCAAAGTTTTATTAGGCGATTTTTATACTGATAAAGCCAGATTATTAGCTGATTTAATTAAGAATTATGCAGCAAATGAATTGCGTTTTTCATTGCGTCAGAATATTGTAATTCGTCACGTAAAAGAAGAGAATCTTCCTTTCTTTTATCAGGAATTAGCCAAATTAGAAATGGTAGCTTTAGGGTACAATACTATTGGAGATATTACAGCTTGTCCAGGTACTGATACTTGTAATTTGGGGATTGCAAGCAGTACCGGAATTGCTGAAGAATTAGAAAGAGTAATCAAAGCAGAATACCCGCAGTATAGCAACAATACTGAGATCGAAATTAAAATTTCGGGTTGTATGAATGCTTGTGGGCAGCACAATATGTCGGCTATTGGTTTTCAGGGAATGTCTATCAACTCAGGAAAATTAGTAGCGCCAGCGTTGCAGGTTTTATTGGGTGGCGGAAGATTAGGAAACGGCGAAGGTCGTTTTGCAGATAAAGTAATCAAAATTCCAAGCCGTAGAGGACCAGATGCATTACGTACCATCTTAAATGATTTTGATTCGAATGCAAACGGACAAAAATTCCTGAATTATTACGACCAAAAAGGAGAGAAATATTTTTACGAAATTTTAAAACCTTTCGCAGATGTAACCAACCTAACAGAAGCTGATTTTATCGATTGGGGTAATGCCGATAATTATGTAAAAGCAGTTGGAGTTGGGGAATGTGCTGGTGTTGTGATCGATTTAGTAGCGACTTTATTATTAGAAGCAAAAGATAAATTGACTTTCGCACAAGAATCATTTGATGAAAATAAATGGTCAGATGCAATTTACCACGCTTACGCAGGATTTGTAAATGGTGCAAAAGCATTGTTACTTTCTGAAAACGAAAAAACAAATAACCATGCAGGTATTGTAGATTTATTTGACAAAGTTTTTATTGAAAGCAGAAAAATTCAATTGGCATCAACTTTCAGAGAATTGGTTTATCAAATCAATCAGGTAGAGCCTTCAGAAGCATTTGCAAAACAATACATTCAGGAAGGAATTGCCTTTTTTGATATCATAGAAAAATACAGAGCACAAGAATTAGCAAATGCATAATACAATAAAACCCAAAATAACTTTAGTCGGAGCTGGTCCAGGTGATCCGGATCTGATTACGCTCAAAGGCGTAAAAGCATTGGCTGAAGCAAATGTGGTTTTGTACGATGCGTTGGCAAACGAAGAAATACTAAATTATGCTCCCAAAAATGCGATTAGGATTTTTGTGGGAAAAAAAATAAACAATCACGCTTACACGCAGGACCAAATCAATCAATTGATTGTTGATAATGCGTTGACATACGGAAACGTGGTGCGATTAAAAGGAGGCGATCCTTTTATTTTCGGGCGTGGAAGCGAAGAAATAGAATTTGCAGAGAGTTTCGGAATTGAAACTGTCGTAGTTCCCGGAATTTCATCAGTAGTTGCAGTACCAGCGAGTCAGGGAATTTCGATTACAAAAAGAGGCGTTTCAGAAAGTTTTTGGGCGATTACAGGAACTACTTCTGATAGAAAATTATCTTCAGATGTGGCTTTGGCAGCACAATCATCAGCAACCGTTGTGATTTTGATGGGAATGCACAAACTGCCTCAGATTGTAAGTTTATTTCAAAATGAAAACAAAGGAAATCTTCCCGTAGCGATTATTCAAAACGGAACTACAGCCGAAGAAAAGGTTGGAGTTGGAACAGTAGATTCAATTTTAGAAATTGTAAAAGAGGAAAAACTAAGTTCACCTGCGATTATTGTTCTCGGAGAAGTGGTTAGCGAAAGCAATAAACTAAAAGGATTTTACGAAGAGTTTTTGTCGAATGAAATAATTCGATAAAACTCCGTAGGAGTGAAATATATTGTAGCGTCGGGTTTCAACCCGATGATTTACGAAGAGTTTTTGTCAAATGAAATAATTCGATAAAGATAAAAATCATCTAATTTTGATTTAGATGAAAAAAAATTAAAATGGAACAAAACGAATTATATCCGATATTCTTAAAGCTCCACAATCTAAACGTGTTGATTGTAGGCGGAGGAAATGTTGGGTTAGAAAAACTTTCTTTTTTATTAAAGTCAAGTCCGAATGCCAATGTTGAGGTAGTAGCGCCAGACTTTCATTTAGAAATTAGAGTTTTAGCCGAAAAGCATCCTTCGATAAAATTGACGGAAGCGAAGTTCAAAAAGAAAATGCTCAAAAAGCGCCATATGGTGATCGCGTGTACCGATGATTTAAAAGTCAATAAAAGAGTGTACGATTTGTCCCGAAAGCGTTATTTGATTTGCAATATCGCCGATACACCCGATTTGTGTGACTATTATTTAGGCGGAATCGTAACGAAAGGAAATGTAAAAATTGCCATTTCGACCAACGGAAAATCACCAACAACAGCCAAAAGGCTAAGAGAATTTTTCGAAGAAGTAATACCTGAGGATATCAATAAAATGGTCGAAAATCTCAATGAATACAGGAAAACCCTAAAAGGTGATTTTGAAGACAAGGTTAAGAAAATGAACGAAATAACCGCTTCATTAAAAAATAAAGAGTAGAAAACAGCACAGAAATGAATGATAAAAATCATTGAAATTAGAATAAATTATTCGTTTCTTTGTATTATTAAGAATGATTATAAACAACAACCTAATGATTAAAACAGATATACTTATAATTGGAGCAGGCCCAACAGGTTTATTTGCCGTTTTCGAGGCAGGATTGCTAAAATTAAAATGCCACATCCTAGACGCTTTACCACAAGCGGGAGGACAACTTTCAGAATTGTATCCTAAAAAACCTATTTACGATATTCCAGGATTCCCAGAAGTATTGGCAGGAGATTTAATTGATAACTTACAGGAGCAGATCAAACAATTTGAGCCAGGTTATACGTTAGGTGAGCGTGCTGAAACCATCGAAAAACAAGAAGACGGAAGTTTTATTGTAACCTCAAATAAAGGAAAAAAATTCCACGCACCGGTTATTGCTATCGCAGGTGGTTTAGGAAGTTTTGAACCACGTAAGCCACTTATTGAAGATATCGAGTTTTATGAAGATAAAGGAGTAAAATACTTTATCAAAAATCCAGAGAAATTCAGAGATAAAAGAGTTGTTATTGCCGGAGGAGGAGATTCAGCTTTAGACTGGAGTATTTTCCTGGCCAATGTAGCTTCAGAAGTAACTTTAATTCACCGTAGAAACGAATTTAGAGGAGCTCTTGACTCGGTAGAAAAAGTACAGGAACTAAAATCTGCAGGAAAAATTAAATTAATTACTCCGGCAGAAGTTATCGGAATCAATGGTGCTGAGCACGTTGAATCATTAGACATTGAAGAAAACGGCGCACACCGTAAAATCGAAACAGATTTCTTTATTCCACTTTTCGGATTAACGCCAAAATTAGGACCAATTGCAGATTGGGGATTAGAAATCGAGAAAAACGCCATCAAAGTAAACAACGCTTTAGATTACCAAACCAATATTCCTGGAATCTTCGCGATCGGAGACG
Organism: Flavobacterium hydrocarbonoxydans; assembly: GCF_009789235.1. GTDB lineage: Bacteria > Bacteroidota > Bacteroidia > Flavobacteriales > Flavobacteriaceae > Flavobacterium > Flavobacterium hydrocarbonoxydans. The sequence goes on from NZ_WSTB01000017.1 coordinate 46,098, forward strand.
TAAACACGTACCCAGGAAAACTAAAATTGATTCTTTGTGGTTTCCACGAAGCCACTTTAATGTGTCAGGCGGCTTACCAAATCATCAATCCAGGTAAAAAATACGTATTAAAATATACAACAGTTTCAGGAGTAGATGGTTTCGACGGAACTCGTAAAGAAGCACCAAAAGCAGTTGTGAAAGCAATTGTTTAATTTTTAAGATACTAAGTCGCTAAGTTTCTAAGTGACTAAGATTTTTAAATTGTAAAGCCCAAACTTCTTAAGGTTTGGGCTTATTTTTTGATCCAAATTTTAAAGTTAGAACCTCAGAATCTTAGAAACTTAAAAAAACGTATCTTTGTATTTCATAAATTTAATTATCATGAATTTAGAAGCTAGAAAATATAATTTCATACAGGAATTGACCAAAGTTGACGAAAGTGTTTTAGAAAAACTGGAATTGGTTTTAAAAGCAAATCGAAAAGATTGGTATGATGAATTATCTGATGTAGAAAAAGATGAAATTCAAATCGGAATTACACAAGCAGATAACAATGAGTTTTTAAGTCATGAGGAAGTGATGAATGTATTTTCTAAATGGCAGTAAGATTTAAGTGGACACCACAAGCTGTAAAAGGATTAAACAGCGTTCTTGATTATTTGGAAGCAGAATGGACTTTTAGAGAAATCCTGCAATTAGAGAAAAAAATTAAGCAAGTAATCAACCAAATAGGTCACAATCCAGAACAATTCCCTCAAACAGAAAAAGATAATTTGTTGTACAAAGCCATTGTAGATAAAAACAATTATTTGGTTTACAGAATTAACATTTCTTCAAAAACTATCGAAATCATCAATTTTAGAGGAACAAAACAAAAGCCTAAATACTGAGTAAATTTTAAACTTAGAACCTCAGAACCTTAGCAGCTTAGAAACTTAAAAAAAACACTTGCAAATCGAAAGGTGATTTCATACCTTTGCACTGTTCTTAAAATTATTGAAAGTTATCACGAAAGGCGGAGGGAAAGACCCAATGAAACCTTAGCAACCCTTTACCATAAAGAAGGTGCTACATTCTACTTTACGCTGAAATTTTTCAGTGTCTAAGATAGATAACACAAATACACAACGTATTTCTCCAACTTTTCCCGATAACACAATATTATTTTACTGAATTCAGTATCATGAGCGAATCATTGACGCATTTATGTGGTCATGGGTTCCCGCTGTACACAATATCTTTTATTCTGAACCCCAGAATAAAAGGATATTTGCTTCCATCGGGGCTAAAGAGCCATCAATACTGATTTCTTGGAATCAATGTGAATTAAAAAAATAAAATCATCGAAGTTTAGACCCTTCGAAATTATAATTAAATAAAAAAGCTTAGTGTCTTAGCGTCTTCGCGGCAAAAGGCAAGCAACATGGCAATAACAATTCAGGAAGCAATCAAAAAAAATATCCTAATCCTTGACGGAGCAATGGGAACAATGCTGCAACGCTATAACTTCTCCGAAGAAGATTTTCGTGGAGAGCGTTTCAAGGATTTTCCACATCCTTTAAAAGGAAACAACGATTTACTATCCATCACACAACCTCAGGCAATTCGTGATGTTCACGCCGCTTATTTCGAAGCCGGTGCAGACATTGTAGAAACCAATACTTTCTCTGGAACCACAATCGGTATGGCCGATTATTTTCTGGAAGATTTGGTTTACGAACTCAACTACGAATCGGCAAAAATTGCCCGTCAAGTAGCCGATGAATTTACAGCTAAAAATCCAGACAAACCCCGTTTTGTAGCGGGTTCAATAGGGCCAACAAACAGAACAGCAAGTATGTCTCCAGACGTAAACGATCCGGGTTACAGAGCCGTAACGTTTGATGATTTACGCATTGCCTACAAACAACAAGTAGAAGCCTTAATGGACGGAGGTTCTGACTTGCTTTTGGTAGAAACGATTTTCGACACATTAAACGCAAAAGCAGCACTTTTTGCCATCGAAGAAGTAAAAGACGAACGCAATATCGATATTCCGATCATGGTTTCAGGAACGATTACCGATGCATCAGGAAGAACACTTTCCGGACAAACGGTTGAAGCGTTTTTGATATCAGTATCACATATTCCGTTGTTGAGTGTTGGTTTCAATTGTGCTCTTGGAGCCGATTTGTTGAAACCATACTTAAAAACATTATCGCAACATACACAATTTAATATTTCAGCACACCCAAATGCAGGTTTACCAAATGCGTTCGGGCAATACGACGAAACACCAGAAGAAATGCAAGCTTTGATAAAAGAATATCTGGATGATAATTTAGTCAATATCATCGGTGGTTGTTGCGGAACAACTCCGGATCATATCCGATTGATTGCTGATATCGCGAAGGATTATAAGCCACGTTTGGCTCCGGAATTGGTGTGAAATAAATAATATTTGAAGTATAAATAATTATTTTGTTAAAGTAAAATGGATAAAAAAGCTGAAAGTCTTTCTGAAATAATAGAATTAATTAAAAGTGAATTCAAATCACTTAGTCGTGAAGGTGATATACGAAACTTATGGTTTAGAGCAGAAAAAGATTTTATTCCTTTAGAAGAAAACGCTTCTTTAGAAGATAAAATTAAAGCGGTACCATTTACTCCATTACTTCCTAATGCGTATAGGGTTTCTGGTAAAGTCACGGAAGATGATTATACTTCAGTATATGAGAATGTAAAAGCAATTGAGGATAATTTAAAAGCCGAATTTTCAAGAAATTCAATGATGTTTTTAAATCAGAATAGAATTGAAAATAATGAATGGAATAATTATTTTTTAATGCAACATTATGGACTAAATACTCGATTGTTAGATTGGACAGAAAGTGCTTTAGTTGCAATATATTTTGCTATAAGAGAAGATGTTAAAAAAGGAGATGCAAAAATTTGGATTTTAAATCCTTATATGTTGAATAGATTAACATATCAAAAGTATTCAAAAATTGATTCACCTATAATTTATTTTCCTCAAAGTTCAAAAAAGAAAAGTTTGTTTGATGAGGATAAAAAACTTGATTTAGATGAATTTTGTAGAATGTATTTAAAAATGGATTTTGATTCCGATAAAAAAGCTTTTCCATTAGCAATTTATCCTTACTTGTTTGATGAAAGAATGAAAGCGCAAAAAGCTTGTTTTACTATTTTTGGAAATGAAGTAAATGGGTTATTTAATCATCCGAACAAACAGCATTTCTTAAAAAGTATAATGATAGATGGAAGTAAAAAAAGTGATATTAAAAATGAATTAAAATGGTTGGGTATTTCGGAAGAAAGTGTTTATCCAGGTTTAAATAGTAATTGTAAATCTATTAGAGAAAAATACAATTAAAATCTCGGAAAAACATAAACATTATTATAAAACCGAGTGCCGCGTGAGGGATAGAAACGGATAGCCCGGCCCTTGGGACACGCCCAAAATAAGATTATTAAAAACGAAATATACCGACAAGGTTTTTGAAAACCTTGCAGAAAAAACAAAGAATAAAAAAACTCAGAATCTAAGCAACTTAGAATCTTAGTAACTTAAAAAAGAAATGGCAGAAAAAAGAAGAGACCTTGTATTAGCAGGATTAGAACCGTTGATTATTACGCCCGAAAGTGTTTTTGTAAACGTTGGGGAACGTACGAATGTAACAGGTTCCAGAAAATTCCTTCGCCTGATCAAGGAAGAGAAATATGACGAGGCGCTTGATATTGCAAGACAGCAAGTAGAAGGTGGAGCACAAATCATCGATATTAATATGGATGAGGGAATGCTTGATGGTGTTCAGGCAATGACAAAATTCCTGAATTTAATTGCATCAGAACCGGATATTTCGAGAGTGCCGATTATGATCGATAGTTCGAAATGGGAAATCATCGAAGCGGGTCTGAAAGTAGTACAAGGAAAAAGTGTTGTCAACTCGATTTCGTTGAAAGAAGGCGAAGAAGCCTTTATTCACCACGCCAAATTAATCAAACGATACGGAGCGGCAGCCATTATTATGGCTTTTGACGAAGTTGGTCAGGCTGATAATTATGAGCGTAGAGTAGAAATTTGCCAGCGGTCGTATGATATCTTGGTTAATAAAGTTGGTTTTCCTCCACAGGATATTATTTTCGATTTGAATATTTTTCCAGTTGCAACCGGAATGGAAGAACATCGCCTGAATGCTTTGGACTTTTTTAGAGGGACAAAATGGGTTCGCGAAAACTTGCCTCATGCGCATATTAGCGGTGGTGTGAGTAATGTTTCGTTTTCTTTTAGAGGAAATGATACGGTTCGTGAAGCGATGCACTCGGTGTTTTTATACCACGCGATCCAAAACGGAATGACGATGGGAATTGTGAATCCGGAGATGCTTTCGATTTACGATGATATTCCAAAAGATTTATTAGAACACGTTGAAGACGTGATTCTGGATAGACGCGACGATGCAACCGAAAGACTTTTGGACTTTGCTGAGAACGTAAAAGGCGAAGTAAAATCAGACGAAAAAGCGATTCAGGAATGGCGTTTAGGAACAGTTCAAGAGCGTATTACGCATTCGTTAGTAAAAGGTGTTGATGCTTTTATTGAAGAGGATGTTGAAGAAGCGCGTTTGGCAGCAACCAAACCAATCGAAGTTATCGAAATCAATTTGATGACAGGAATGAATGTAGTAGGAGATTTATTCGGAAGCGGAAAAATGTTCTTGCCTCAGGTTGTAAAATCAGCACGTGTAATGAAAAAAGCGGTAGCGTACTTGTTGCCTTATATTGAAGCAAGCAAACAGGCCGGAGACAAACAAGGAAACGGAAAAATATTGATGGCTACTGTAAAAGGTGACGTTCATGATATTGGTAAAAACATCGTTTCGGTGGTTTTGGCCTGTAATAATTACGAGATTGTAGATTTGGGTGTAATGGTGCCTCCGGAAAAAATTATCGCAGCTGCGATTGAACATAATGTGGACATTATTGGTTTAAGCGGGTTGATTACGCCTTCGCTTGACGAAATGGTGTATCTGGCCAAAGAATTAGACAAACAAAATATTAAGATTCCGATTATGATTGGTGGAGCAACGACTTCGCGTGCGCATACTGCCGTTAAAATCGCTCCGCAATATAGAGAAACTGTAATTCACGTAAACGATGCTTCGCGCGCCGTTACGGTAGCAGGAAATTTATTAGATCATAACCGTAAAATATATGCAAGCGATATTCGTGCAGAATACGATTCGTTTAGAGAAACGTTTTTGAACCGTTCGAGAGATAAAAATTTCCTGACGATTGAGCAGGCTCGTAAAAACAAATTACAATTGGATTGGGAGAATTTCACTCCGGTGAAACCTAATGTAATTGGCGAACAGGTTATAGAAGTCGATTTGGATGTTTTAGTTCCTTACATCGACTGGACACCGTTTTTTAGAACCTGGGAATTGTTCGGAAAATATCCGGCAATTTTAACTGATGAGGTTGTGGGAGAACAGGCAACTTCGGTTTTTGCAGATGCTCAGGAGATGCTGAAAGTGATTTTGGCAGAGAAAAAATTGCAAGCCAAAGGTATTTACGGAATCTTCCCTGCGAATCAAATCAACGATGATGATATTGAATTGACGGATGAAAACGGAAAACCATTACAGACCTTTTTGACTTTGCGTCAGCAATCTCAAAAAACCAAAGGAGCGCCAAATATTGCATTAGCTGATTTTATAGCGCCAAAAGAAAGCGGAAAAATCGATTATATGGGCGCATTTTGTGTGACAACCGGTTTTGGTGTTGACGAATGGGCTGCAGAATTTGAGAAAGATCTTGACGACTACAATTCGATTATGGTAAAAGCATTAGCCGATCGTTTTGCTGAGGCTTTCGCCGAATATTTGCACGAGAAAATCCGTAAAGAAATTTGGGGCTATTCATCAGATGAAAACCTGAGTACCGAAGAAATGATTTCTGAAGACTACAAAGGAATTCGTCCCGCACCAGGTTATCCGGCTTGTCCAGATCATTTAGAAAAACCAACCATTTGGAAATTATTAAATGTCGAAAAAGAAATTGGTGTAACCTTAACGGAAAGTATGGCGATGTGGCCAGCTTCATCCGTTTCAGGGTATTATTTCGGAAATCCGGAAAGTAAATATTTCGGACTCGGAAAAATAAAAGAAGATCAGGTTGTCGATTACGCCAAACGCCGCAGCGTGTCAACAGATTACGCAAGCAAATGGTTAAACCCTAATATAGCAGATTAATTGATTTTATGATTTTAGAGTGTAGATTTTAGATTTTTCCACTCATAACTCATAACCCATAACTCATAACTTTAGAATGAAAGTAACAGAACATATAGAAAACGCCAAAGGAAAAACATTATTCTCATTTGAACTTATCCCGCCTCAAAAAGGGAAAAGTATTCAGGAATTATACGATAATATCGATCCGCTAATGGAGTTTCAACCGCCATTTATTGATGTAACGACTTCTCGCGAAGAGTATATTTATATTGATAAAGGCAATGGACTTTTAGATAAAAAATTAACCCGTATGCGTCCGGGAACACTTGGAATTTGCGCTTCTATAAAACATAAATACAATGTTGATACCGTTCCGCATTTGCTTTGCGGAGGATTTACGCAGGAAGAAACCGAATACATGCTGGTAGATTGCCAATATTTAGGAATCAACAACGTGATGGCACTTCGTGGTGATGCCATGAAAGACGAACAATCTTTTGTGCCAAAAGTAGGTGGTAATCATTTTGCGATCGATTTGGTAAAACAAATCAACAACCTGAATTGCGGGAAATACCTCCATGAAGTTATGGATGTCGATAACAAAGCTGATTTTTGTATTGGCGTTGCGGGTTATCCGGAGAAACATTTAGAATCACCATCGTTACAGTCAGATTTAAAGAGACTAAAAGAAAAAGTAGATGCAGGTGCTGATTATGTAGTTACCCAAATGTTTTTTGACAATGCTAAATACTTTGCGTTTGTAGAAAAAGCAAGAGAAATGGGTATTACAATTCCGATTATCCCGGGAATTAAGCCAATTGCTGTTCAAAGACATTTACAAATTTTACCGCAAATTTTCAGAATCGATTTGCCAGAAGATTTAATTGATGCAGTTGATAAATGCAAAAATAATGCAGAAATCAAACAAGTTGGTATCGAGTGGGCAATTCAGCAGTCTCTCGAATTAAAAGCGGCCGGAGTTCCGGTTTTACATTATTATTCAATGGGAAAATCTGAAAATATTCGTCAGATTGCAAGCCAGGTTTTTTAAGAGTTATCCTTAAAGATACTGTAATAACTCACAGTATGTTATTCCGAGGGACGAGGAATCCCCGCAAGTAACTCCGCACAGAAAAGCGGACAATCTTTGTAGAGCTACTTGTGGGGATTGCTTCGCCAGTTCGCTATCGCTCGTGTCCTCCTTCGAAATGACAAACTAGCTGATAACTTTCTTATGAAAACTACTGCCCTAGCCCCGATAGAAGTGGAAATCCTTTTGTTTTTTTCTTTAAAAAACAAAAGATTGCAACGGATAGCGGGATTAGCTCCTGAAAAAAAGATTTGGTTTTATCATAGAAATCGGAATGACAAAAAAACAAAACAATAGTAGTTTAGTTGCTTCGTTCCCCAGAATGACAAAGGTCTTGGGATTTGGAATTTTTTAATTGGAATTTAATTTTTGTACTATGGAAAAAGAAGAATTACAGGCAATCGCCTCACAGTTAAAACATCCAACGGGAGAAAAAGGGATAGAAATGGCCAACATGATGCATGAAACCAACATCAACATGACGCGTCATTCTTTTCTAAATCTGAATATAAAAGGCGGAAATACTATTTTAGAATTAGGGCACGGAAATGCGGGGCATGTAGCATTTATATTCGAGCAAGCTGAAAACTTAAAATATTACGGACTCGAAATGTCTGAATTAATGTTTCAGGAAGCGCGCCAGATTAACAGAAATTTTGTTTCTCAAAAACAAGCTTTCTTCTCACTTTATGACGGTAATAAAATTCCATTTGAAGACGAATCTTTCGATAAAATAGTTACGGTAAACACGATCTATTTTTGGCAGGAGCCTGAAAAACTACTTTCAGAAATATACAGGGTTTTAAGCCAAAATGGTGTTTTCTGTATCACTTTTGCCGAAGAAAGTTTCATGAAACAGCTTCCCTTTACCCAATTTGAATTCGAGCTTTACAGCACCGAAAAAGCACAGCAATTAATTAAGAAAACATCTTTTAAGATTGTTGATACAGAAACTCAAACAGAGAAAGTAAAAACTAAAACAGGAGAGTTAGTCGATAGAGCTTTTACTACCCTGGTTTTAGAAAAATAGCAAAAAGTTAAAATAATAATTTTTGAACTCTTTTTTTGAGTAATTTAATTGATTTTATTAGGGATTCTCTTTCTCAATTTTATACTAATTTAAATTATGGAGGTTAAAAAAATCAATTTTTTACAAAGTTACAGCAGCATTCTCTTGCTTCTTGGAGGAATCACACTCGGAAGTATTTTAGGATTAGTTTTTGGAAAAGAGGTTGAAGTTATCAAACCACTCGGAGATATCTTTCTGAATTTACTTTTTACAGCTATTATTCCATTGATATTTTTTACGATCGCTTCTTCTATTGCCAATCTTGAAAAGACAGAACGGTTAGGAAAATTGTTCGTTATAATGGTAGTTGTTTTTTTAGCAACAATCCTGATTTCAGCAATAGTCATGATTACCGCCGTTTATCTATTTCCGATTCATCAAAATATTATAGTGGCTAAAGTTCCGATAGAAAATATTCAATCAGGAAGCATTGGCCAACAAATAGCACAGTTGCTCACCGTAAATGATTTCTTCGAATTATTATCCCGAAAAAGCATGCTGGCTCTGATTATTTTTTCCTTCATGATTGGATTTGCAAGTCTGCAATCTGGAGAAAAAGGAAGCAGTTTCAGAATTTTTCTGGATTCAGGAAATGAGGTTATGAAACAACTGCTGAACATTATCATGAAAATGGCACCAATAGGTTTGGGCGCTTATTTTGCGTATCAGGTGGGTGTTTTTGGTCCACAGTTATTTGGAGTTTACGCTAAGCCATTAGGGATTTATTACGGAGCCTGTACTTTTTATTTCTTTGTTTTCTTTAGTATTTATGCGCTTATAGCAGGAGGAAAAAGAGCTTTTAAAGTATTTTGGAGCAACAACATCACACCCGCTTTAACGGCTGTTGGTACTTGCAGCAGCATTGCTACAATTCCGGCCAACCTGGAAGCGGCTGAGAAAATGAATATTCCGTCGCATGTCAGGAATTTGGTTATTCCGCTTGGTGCACCTTTGCATAAAGATGGTTCGAGTATGTCTTCGATCTTAAAAATCACCGTGTTGTTTGCCATGTTTGGAAAAGATTTTACAGAACCTTCTACCATACTTTTGGCGTTAGGCGTAACGGTAATCGTTTCGATTGTCGAAGGAGGAATTCCTAACGGAGGATACATCGGAGAAGTTTTAGCCATAACGGTATATGGTTTACCCATGGAACAGGCGCTGCCGGTAGCCATGATTTTAGGAACGCTTGTTGACCCAATTGCTACGCTCTTAAATGTAAATGGCGACTTAATATGTTCGATGGTGGTTTCCCGGTTTTCCGAAAAGACAAAATGGTAAAATTTTAATTAAAAAAAAACATAGCCCACAGGCGGCACCGATTCAACAGATAAAAGCGGATTTTTAATAGCTCATTGTAATTCACAATCTGTGATAATCCGTTTCATCTGTGTGCCATTCTCAGTGATTGGTTTAAGAAACGGATAATCATATAAAAATAATAGAAATGAATGCAGTATTACAACACGATTTAAATGATTTTGAAAACATACTTGAAAAAGCAAAACAACAAGGACTAGGTTTTTTGAACAATCTTGATACAATCCCAACATCCAATAAAGAAACAATTGATATCAACCGTGATTTAAACGAATTGGGTTTGGGCTCTCTGGCTGCTTTAGAAGAATTTAATACTAGATTAGCGCCGCTTATGGTAGCCTCGCCAGGGCCAAGATATTGGGGATTTGTAACCGGTGGTTCAACACCAGCTTCGATTGTAGGAGACTGGTTGGCCTCTGTATATGACCAAAATACGCAGGCGGTAAAAGCGCAGGGTGGTGCCACGGCTTTAATAGAATTTGAAACGATCAATCTATTATTGCAATTATTAGACCTGCCAAAATCTTTTTTAGGCGGATTTGTTACGGGAGCTACCATGTCTAATTTTACTTGTTTGGGAGTGGCCAGACAATGGTATGGAAAGCAGTTTGGGAAAGATTTTGCTAAAGAAGGAATCTCAGAAACAATCCATATTTTATCGGCTACGCCACATTCTTCTTCCATCAAAACGCTATCGATGTTAGGAATCGGAAGCAATAATTATACAACCATTAAAACTATTGAAGGCAATCGTGAAGCTATTGACATTGAAGATTTAGAAAGAAATATCGAAACTTTAAACGGAAAACCTTTCATCCTGATTTCGAGTGCAGGAACTGTAAATACCGCTGATTTCGATGATTTTGAAGCCATTTCAAAACTAAAAGAAAAACACAATTTCTGGTGGCACATTGATGCTGCATTTGGTGGATTTGCTGCCGTTTCTGAGAAATTTAAACCGTATGTAAGAGGCTGGGAAGGAGCAGACAGTATTACAATTGATTGTCATAAATGGCTGAATGTTCCTTATGAAAGTGCTTTTTATTTAATTAAAAAAGAACACGTAAATCTTCAGGTAGAAACTTTCCAGAATACGAATGCGCCGTATTTAGGAAATCCGTTAGAGAATTTTAATTATTTAAATGTTCTTCCTGAAAATTCAAGACGTTTAAAAGCATTACCGGTTTGGTTTTCGTTATTGGCCTACGGTAAAAAAGGAATTCAGGATATTGTAGAGAATAGTGCACTAATGGCTTTGCATTTTGGAAACGCTCTTGTAGAAGATGGCAATTTCGAATTAATGGCTCGCATTCGTCTCAATAATGTTTGTTTTACTTTAAAAGGAGATCATAATCAGGAAAAAGTAATGGCGTTTTTAACTTCTTTGAATGATAGTGGAAAAGTATTTATGACACCAACAGTTTATAGAGGACGAAAAGGAATTCGGGCATCTTTTGTCAATTGGCGTACGTCTGAAAATGATATAAGAATAGTTATCGAAGAAATGAAAGCTGTTTTTTCGGAAGTTTATTAGTATTCAAAACTTTCTAAAATAAAAACCAGACAGTAAGTGCTGTATTGGGTATTTGTGACAATTTAAAAAACCTTTTGAAATAATCTTTCAAAAGGTTTTTCTTTTGTGATAATTTGATTGTCAGCTTCATATCCTTTATTCTTTTATGGTAATTGTTCTATATTTGATGTTCCTATTAAAATCAAAACCGCAATGATCATAAAGCTAAACCCGTATATCTATTTCTATATCGTACTTTTTTCTACGACTCTTTTTGCACAGCAGTCAGGTACTAAAATCCCTCTTTGGGAGAAGGGTGCACCAGGTTTCGAACACCTAAAAGACGAACCCGAACAGGCTCAGGACTGGTGGGTACGAAATGTACATAATCCTTCGATAACGGCTTTCTTTCCTGAAAAACCTAACGGAATGGCTGTCCTAATCTGTCCCGGAGGAGGGCATGAAAATTTGGTCTTTAATTCTGAAGGAAAAGATGCTGCCGTTTATTTAAACAGTATTGGCATAACGGCTTTTGTTCTCAAATACCGTCTGGCCAGAGGAAAAGATTCTTTATACAAGCTGGAAACCCACGTCAAACAAGATGCCGAAAGAGCCATGCGGTTAATCCGTAGCAAAGCCGCTGATTTTAACATAGACCCCAACAGATTGGGAGCAATGGGATTCTCAGCAGGTGGAGAAGTTGTGGCTTTAATTGCGTATCAGGCTAAAAATGTATCTCAAAATCCATCAGATGCTATAGACAAACATGATGCACAGCCTAATTTTCAAATATTAATTTATCCGGGACCTTTGTTTATTCCTAAAGAGATAAAAAATGATGCTCCACCGGCATTTTTATTAGCGGCAAATGATGATATGTGTTGTGCAGCCCCAATAGTAGAGCTCTTAAACGGTTATCGAAAAACTAATGTTCCGGTTGAGGTACATTTGTATTCTAAAGGAGGGCACGCTTTTAATACTGGTAAAAGAGCCAAAACAAATGCCCTTAGAACCTGGCCGCAGCGACTAGCAGATTGGTTCGAAGACAATAACTATTTTAGTAAATAAGCATTAGAATCCGTTGGCTGAAATTGCTGAAACCGTTGCACCTGTTGCTTTAAATGTTTTGACCAACTATTTTAATCATACGGCCAATACAGAAATTGATTTCTCTGCTGTTCCAGGTTTAGCATTACAAAATTAATTCTTTTAAAAAACAGCAATGCCGAAGCCGTTAGGTGTACTTATGCTAGTATCAATAGAAAAATAAGTATATCTAACGGCTTTACAATTGTTCAAAACCCTAATTTTGAGGTTCCGAACCTCAAATTTGAGGCTTGGAACCCCAAATTTGAGGTTAGGAACGTCAAATTTGACGTCTGGAACGTCAAAGATGAGGTCTGCAACGTCAAAGATGAGGTCTGCAACGTCAAAAGTGAGGTTCGGAACGTCAAAAGTGACGTCTGGAACGTCAAATTTGAGGCTTCGAACCCCATGTATGAGGTTCGAAGCTCCATGTATGGGGTTCCGAGGTCCATGTTTGAGGTTGTGAACCCCAAATCTGACGTCTGGAACCCCGATGATGACGTCTGGAACCCCAATGTTGACGTCTGGAACCCCGAATTTGACGTCTCGAACCACAAAGATGGGGTCTGGAACCTCAAACATGG
>NZ_WSTB01000018.1 GCF_009789235.1 Flavobacterium hydrocarbonoxydans
AGCTCTTCATTTAATTTTTATTTTTTGGAGGCTCTTTTTCAAGATTAGACTATTATATGTCAGATAATACATCTGGAAGTACTATGGGAATAGTTATAGAATTTTTTTTTTTACAGTATTTTATTATTTTATTATTTTGATACTGATATTAATTGAGAGATATAAACATGGTTCTTTTAAAATCTTAATTCTAATTTTATTGTTTTTACATTGTTTATTTCTTTCTTATTGGATATCTTTTTTTGAATACAAATTGTTTAATGATTCAAAATCATTCACTACCTCGTCAATAACAACCATACTACTATATTTTGTATTTGAATTAGGTTTGACTTTTTATGTGGTCAATAGATTGTATAAATCAGAAGACGATTAAATTCTAATGAAAAAAATAATATACATCGGGTTTTTAATGTTCATTATACATTCTTTTATTTTGATGGGCTTCTTTACTAGAAATACTAATATTCCAGAATATTATCAAGGACTAGATCGTGGATTATATTCAGCAATTGCATTTTCTATATCGATTATAATATATATTGTTTCGATAATACTGATTATTCTGGAGTATCAAATGAAAACATCTTATAAAAAAGTAATGTTGTTCTTAGTTTTTGGAAATTGCCTTTTAGAATTTTATATTAATTTGGTTTATCAATATCGTTTTTTTACAAAACCAGAATGGTTTAATACTTCATCAAAAATAATTATCTTATTGTATTTTATATTTGAATTGATTTTGACTTTTTATGTGGTCAATAGATTGTATAAATCAGATGATGATTAGACTAAAGTATTAATGAAAAAATCAGTATACATAGGTTTATTAATGTTCATCATTCATTCATTGGTTTTGTTTATTGTTGTAGCAAAATCAAACGTTTTAGAAACAGAAAAGAGTAGTACACCTGGAAATGGAATTATCTTCTTTGTGGCTTATTTTATAACATTTATAATTTACCTTTTGATTCTTATTTTAGTGTCTATTGAAAAACGAATAAAACTTGATTTTAAGTACATCATAATGTTTCTCGTTTTTGGTAATTGTTTACAGCAATTTTATTTAAATTCAATTATACAATATAATATGTTTAATAGACCTGACCGATTTGATATTTCTTCAATAATAATCATCTTATCCTATTTTATACTTGAATTATGTTTCTCTTTTTATGTGGTGAATAGACTATACAGGGAGGAAATCGAAAAAAAGTAATAAAATTTTCAATATTGATATTCCCCTTATTATTTATTCTATAAGTCCATTAAAAACAGGCAACAAAGCTTTGAATATTCAAACTGCGACAACAATCCAATTTAAAAATAAACTTAACTTTTAAAACATTAAACAATCCGAAAAACAAAAGCCTTCTTTTAATTTTTTTAAGTATTTTACTACTTTTATATATGTTTTTTCTTATATTTATAAATAATTAAAAACATACCATAACCAATGCCATTACCAGAATTAAATCTTTCTTTAGGACTTACCGACAATGATGGTTCCGTATTTTATTCAGGACACGGAGAAGGAAAAGTCATTGTTCGTACCGACTCGGCTTTACGTCATCATACGATAACCATCACTATTTCTGAGCAGGAAGTAGGAACGGTAAACCTCAATACCCACAATAAAAGTGATGAAGCACCATCAGTTATAAGTATTCCAACTTATCAAATGCTGGTGACAGATGACAAAACAAACGAAACCGAAGTGTATAAAGTAACGCGTGATACCTTTGTTTTTAAAGAACAGAAAACCAAAAAAGGCCTTTGGAGCTTTTTGGGATTAACGTTTCTTTCGCCTAAAAACTTCCTTTTCGAGAATATTCCGTTCGAACCTTTACATCAGGAATTAGAAACTTTTGATATTTCGAAATACCGAAAACTAAATGTAGAAGAACTGACTTATACCTTTCAGAAAGACAGACAAACGATTCAGCTTTTTGCGGGTGACATTAATACACTCGAAATTCAGAAAGATGTGAGCTATTTTGTAATTGTAGATGAAAAAAAAGGACAACGCTTTATTGGTGATATTTTGTATCGCGAAAAAATGCTGAAACTAACTCCAAAAGTGAAACTCCAAGTTGTGAAACGTAAAAAAGTTTCGAAAGCCATAGAGACAAACAAAGACGGAAAAATAGACAAATTAATTTACTTGTAAATTCAGAAACATGAAAGGTGCTTTTTATAAACTTCCTATAAATTTTAATGAAATTCTTCAAAAGAAAGAACTCGAAAAAACTTCTTTGGAGCATTCTATTGCGCAACAAATTATTTTGCTGGCGACCACCACTTTTGGCGAATGTAAGTTTGATGAGAACTTTGGTTCGAAAATCTGGGAAATAGATTTTGATTTATTGATGAACGAAAATACACTCAAAGAAATCATTTCGAAAACCATGAAACAATCGCTTTTGTTGCACGAAAACCGAATTAAGGTCAACGAAATAAAAGTAGAATTGTCTGAAATAAAATTTAGCATTCAGAATGTAAAAAGAGCCAAAAAAAGAGTTGATATTAGGATTGAAGCAACCGTAAAAAGCACCAACAGACCTTTTGATTTTAGCGGTTACTTTTTTGTAGGACCATTGTCTTACCGATAATAAAAATTGATTTTTAGGATGACATAATCCTTTAATCTAAATAAAAAAATTAACAAGAGAGAACGATTTATGAGACAAGAAAGAATAAAAGACAGAGTGCTAAAAAGAGCCGCCAGAGCATGGGGTTTTACAGATGTTGAAATGGAAACCTCTTTTGACCCAATAGTCGGAATGTTACTGAATGCGGTATCGTATGAGTTAGAAAAAGTAGCCCACGAACTCGAAGATTCTAAAACCCGTGTGGTAGAACGAGTGCTCGAAATCATGTTTCCTGAGGTAAACTCTGGGGCAAAACCTACAAGAGCGATTGTACATGCTATTCCGATAGAGAATAACGCACATGTTTCGCTCAAAAATCAATTAAGCGTAAGCCGTAGAATACATAATATCTACAATCCTTTGCAGCCTATTTTCAAAAACGTAATTTTATCGCCAACACTTGAAGTTAAATTATCTTCAAGCTCTATAAAATATGTAGCTTTCGAACGAAATTTATTCGAAATAAACAATGTTTTTTATAAAGATACCGTTCGAAATTACAATCAGACATTGCCTTCCGGCGAAGTTATTCTTTGTGTCGAATTATTGAACCAAAATGTAACCGAAGTTGAAGATTTACAAATCTACATTGATATTAAAAATACGCATCAAAAAGAAATTTTTCATTATTATTTAAAACAAATGAAATGTTTTCATGATGATGTAGAAATTCAGGTACAGGAAGGCTACAATGTTCCCGTAAATTCCTTGGATATCGAGAATATTATCAATCGAAATTATACGCACCTAAGCGAAATTTCTCAAGAAGTAAACGAATTTTATTTTAATAACTTTTATACTTTAAAAGGAACAATTCAGCATAAAAAAATTACCGATTATAGTGCGAAATACAGCGCTTTTGAAGAAATAACAAAAGACAATCAGAACAAAATTATCTGGCTTAAATTTATTTTTCCAGAATCGCTAGTCCCTGAAATACTTGATAATGTAAGTTTTACCACAAACTGCTTTCCCGTAATCAATAAAGCACTTCATACACTTTCTCGCACTTTTGGAAACTTCTTATCCTACGTTCCGTTAGAAACAGGTAATGATGTTTTTCTGGATCTCGATGCTGTTGTTGACCCTATCAATCGTCATTACGAAATAAAAGAATTCCAGGATGGTAGTGTTATCGAAGAAGGAAATGCTGCTTTAAGATCAGGCGGTGTGTCAAGATTCGACTCCAGAACGGCCTCCGAGTTGTTGCAAAATGTACTCGATTTATTAAAAGACGAAAGTTCTTCATTCGCTGGTTTAGGAAAAGATTTTATGAATAGCGCTCTGGTCGAAATCAATCAGCTTTTAGCATCGGTAGAACAGCAGGCTAAAGAAAGTAATTTTACCAAAAGTAGCGCACCCTACATCATGATTCGTCCAAGATTAGACGAGGCTTTTGGTAAAAATTTCACTATTACTTATTGGTCAACTTGTGCCGAACAGGGAAATGATATCAAAGCCGGAACTTATTTAGATGCTGGGGCTGATTTGGCTTTTGTCTCTACAAATGCAGTTTTGGTTACCAATACCGTTGGTGGTGTAAACAAACAAAGCAACAAAGACCGAATTCTTGCTTATCGAAATGCCTTGCTTACAAGGGGCAGAATTGTAACTTTTGCCGACATTAAAGCTTTTGGTTTTAATCATTTTAAAAGTAGTATTGCTGAAATTAAAATCGAAAAAGGAACCCGTAAAGAAATCTCTACCAAAGCAGGATTTAGCAGAACGGTTGATATCTTTTTAAAAACAAATCCCGAAGAAAGAAAACATTTATCGGATAGCGAATGGGAATATTTATGCGATAGTTTTATGAAAAACTTACAACAACGCTCCTCAAATGTTTTTCCGTATCGTTTGATTATGGAGTGAAGATTCAACGCAAAGTTTTTGTGATTCTTTAAACGCAAAGTTTGTCATTCCGTAGGAATCTCAAGCCGCTACTGAAATTTGCTTTGTAGCATTACTTTACTAGGATTTCTATGAAATGACAAACTTTTTAAATAAAAATTAAACTTTCTCAGATTCAACCTCAGCGTGTACCCATTTTACTTCTCCGTCTTCAATAAAAACAGTCATGGTGTCACCGTCTTTTACTTCGCCAGAAATAATTTTTTTAGCCAAAGGTCTCCTCAGGTGACTTCTGATAATACTTTTTATTGGTCTTGCTCCGTATTTGGCATTGTATCCGTTTTCGGCTAAGTATAACTTGGCTTCCATCGGAATTTCGACTTTTATATTGATGTTTTTCAGCAAGTCCATGAATTCTTTTTTCAGGTGAACTTCAAAAATTTTCAGGGCATTCTGCTTGCTAATTGGCGCAAACGGAATAATTTCGGTTAACCTTCCTAAAAATTCTGGTCTGAAGAAACGCGCCATAATTTCCATCAAAGAAGTTGACGTTGGTATCAATCCGCTGTTGAAGGTTTCTACAATATGGTCGGCTCCAATATTCGAAGTAAATAAAATAATTGCGTTAGAAAAATCACCTTCCTTCCCTAGCCTGTCATGCAATTTTCCTTCGTCCATAATTTGCAAAAAGACATCATAAACAGAGGTATGCGCTTTTTCGATTTCGTCAAACAAAACAATCGAATAGGGTTTTTGACGAATTTTATTTACCAACAAACCACCTTCTTCATAACCCACATATCCAGGAGGCGCTCCGTAAAGTAAAGCTGCCGAATGCTCTTCTTTAAACTCTGACATATCAAAACGAATAATTGCATTTTCGTCCTGAAAAAGAAATTCTGCCAGACTTTTGGCCAATTCTGTTTTTCCTGTTCCTGTTGGCCCAAGAAAAAAGAACGATGCAATTGGCTGACCCGCTTTGCTCAATCCAGAACGCGATTCTAAAATAGAACCCGCAATAGTGGCAATACAATGATCCTGACCAATAACCCTTCGGCTCAAAACATCTTCAATAGTATTCAATTTTTGTTTTTCTTCTTCTTTTAATTTTCCTGCAGGAATTCCTCGAAGGAACTCAAAACTTGAATCCTGACAGAAAAGCGAGAAGAAAAATCTTTTTAGGCGAAGCAAACAAAGCCAAAGAAAGAGAAATATTGATGAAAACGCTGGAATTATGGGTTTCTGTTTTAAACAACAACGAAGCGATTACCGATATGGTGGCGCAATGCGAAGATAAAAGCAAAGAATCTGAAGCATTATTGAAGAAAAACTTAGCAAAAGCGGTTGAAGAAACAAGAGAAATAGAAGCGGCTTACAGAACTATTGCTTTGTTCTTTAAAAATACTGAAACGGATAAAGTAAAAAATCTTACGATTGTAAATGCTGATTTAGAGCAGTTAAAAGATCTTGACAATACTCGTTTTATCGATGCTATTCATGCCGAATTGGTTGACAACTACGATCGTTTAGACCTAAAAAACAACTACGGAATTTTGGTTATTCCAGGTTATTTAGGTTCTAATAAAGTTGTTGAGAAATGGGCGAAAATTGCACACGAAAACAAAGTAATGTTGGTGACAGATTTCGAACATTTAGATGAACCGGATGATGTAATGGAAATGTTTGATGCAGCTTACTTAACTGGTGGAGAAGTTTATCGTTCTAACGTATTGATGACTTGTAACTGGTTGGTAGGTCGTGGAAGATTTGAGCAAATCGAAGAAACGGACGATTTATACGTTGCGCCTTCTGCGGCTCTTGCTGGAAAAATCTACAAAACATTGATGTCGCAAGTTACTGCGGGTAAAAAATTTGGTGGAATCAACGAAGTTGACGGAGTGAAATTTGACCTTAAGAAAAGTGAAATCGCCAATCTTGAAAACATGGGGCTTGTGCCAATGGTAAACGAGTACGGAAAAGTGATGGCGTTCTCGGCTAAAACACTTTTTAGCGGTGATAACCTAGGTTTACAAACGTATTCTGTAGTTCGTGTATTTGATTATGTGACTAAAGTTTTGATGGATTTCTTGAACCGTCGTGCTTTCGAAAACTTTACTGCTAAAACACGTAAAGAAATCATGGGTCAGATTGTAAGTTTCCTTGACGGAATTACTGGTCCGGACAAATTAATCGAGAATTTCGAAATTCGTCGTTTTGAGCAAGATCCTATCCAAAAGGATAGAATTTATGTTGATATTCACATGAAACCTTATTTCCCTGCAAAAAACTTCCTTATCAAAATGGACGGTCAAAAAGGGGATGACGGCACAGAATGGGATACTGATTACGAACAAAAATAAACTGTTCAAAAAAACAAAAAAGGAAACATCAGCTCCAAATCTGTTTCCTTTTTTTATAAAAATAATATTGATCTGTTGAATGGTCAAACCAAATAATTCAAACTCATGAGGCTATTTAAAATTTTACTTTTAATCCTTTTTATCACTTTTTCCAGTACTCTAAATGCACAAAAGAAAACGCCTTTAGATACTATAAATTGTAATCTTTTTCAAAATGATTTTCTTTTAAAAGGAAAACATTTTGCCAGTACGCGCCCTATTTTATTGCGTGTTTTTAATGAAGATTATGAATATGCCGCACTACAGCTCGGAAAAAGAAAACGTAAAATTTTCCTCTATTTTAAAATTTTCACCGATAATGTTTGTGTCAAACAAAAGCAGCCATTGGAACTCTATTTCGAAAATGGCGATCTATATGTTTTAAAAAATAAATTTAAAGTGAATTGTGATGGAACTGCCGCTTTGCAACTTTCTAAAAAAGACATTAAAAAAATAAACGCTAATAAAATCAATAAAATAAAACTTTTTACCCTCGAAAAGGATTATGATTTTAGCCCAACTGATACCGATAATATTACTTTGAAAAACTATTTGGCTTGTTTGAAATATTACAAGATTAAATAAAAAAACCCGATTAATTCATTACGAACTAATCGGGTTTTGTTTTATAGAAAAGAAGATTATTTGTCTAAAGCAAATCTTCTTGCAACTTCTGTCCAGTTGATTACACTGAAGAAAGCTTCGATATAATCAGGTCTTCTGTTTTGGTAGTTTAAGTAGTAAGCATGCTCCCAAACATCCATTCCTAAGATTGGAGTTCCACCGCAACCAACTTCTGGCATTAATGGGTTGTCTTGATTTGGAGTTCCGCAAACATCTAATTTTCCACCTTTGTGAACACATAACCAAGCCCATCCTGAACCAAATTGTGTTGCTCCGGCTTTAGCAAATTTTGCTTTAAACTCTTCGAAAGTTCCAAAAGAAGCTTCGATTGCAGCCAATAAATCTCCTGTTGGTAATCCGCCTCCGTTTGGAGTCATTACTGTCCAGAACAGATTGTGGTTGTAAAAACCTCCACCATTGTTACGAACTGCAGCATTTCCTTTATCTAAGTTGATTAAGATGTTCTCGATAGTTTTTCCTTCTAAATCTGTTCCTGCAATAGCTGCATTAAGATTTGTAGTGTAAGCATTATGATGTTTTGAATGGTGAATTTCCATTGTACGTGCATCAATATGTGGTTCTAATGCATCATATGCATAAGGTAATTGTGGTAATTCAAAAGCCATGATATTTATGATTTTATGATTTATAATAATTTATCCAAATTTATACATTTAACTTTGGAATAGAAAATACTATTTAGTTATAATTGAATTTAATTAATTGATAATTTGCTAATTTACGACTTAATTATCTGTAAATCTTTATTTTCCGTTAAAAGTAGTCATTGTATTTTCTAATCCGGCTGTTCCAAATGATTTGATAATTTCTGAAGCAACTTCTAAACGCTCCGGTAATTTTGCATTTTCTTCGGCATCCCAATCGCCTAAAACATAATCTACTTGCTGGCCTTTTTTGAACTGATCACTGATTCCAAATCTGAAACGGGTATACTGTTGGGTATTCAAAACCAAATTAATATTTTTCAGTCCGTTATGGCCACCGTCGCTTCCTTTTGGTTTGATTCTAATAGTTCCGAAAGACAGATTTAAGTCATCCGTAATAACTAAAATATTCTCTAACGGAATATTTTCTTTGTCCATCCAATATTTTACGGCTTTACCACTCAAGTTCATATAAGTGTTTGGCTTTAGCAAGAAAAAAGTTCTTCCTTTGAATTTATATTCGGCCACAGCTCCTAATTTTGCTGTTTCGAAAGTTATACCTTCTTTTCTGGCTAAAAAATCCAGCACCTTAAATCCGATGTTATGTCTTGTATTTACGTATTCGGCTCCGATGTTACCTAGTCCTACGATTAAATATTTTTTACTCACGCTTATTATATGGTTTTTTTGGTGTTCGTGAACCTCCGGTTTCATATTGTCTGTGTTCTCTTCTTTTTTTGTTGATGAAAACAGCTTTTCTATCCATTTTATCATGTTACAAAAATAAGGTTAATTCGATAATTGACCTATTGCCTGAAAAAAAATGTCTTTTACAATTAAAATTTAAATTCCAAATATTTAAAAATTCCAAATTTCAGGATTATACTTCTATTGGAATTTGGATTTTTATATTTTGGATTTTAATTTATGATTTAGCAATTTCACAGGTGGCATGATGCAAAACGGGGAAATTGCAGGAGTTAGCTATGAAGCACAATTGATTTGCATTTTTATGTAGATCTAAAGCTTGCTGAATTTTATCCGGATTTGAAATTACCACTCTCGGATTCAGCTGTACTTCTGTAAAACGACCGCTCCCGTCTGCAAAAACTTCCAGAGTTGCCACTGCCTCGTCTGAATATTCCAGAACTTCTATATTGTGCTGAGCACAGACATATAAATAAGACATCATGTGACACGAAACCACACTGCTCAACAGTAAATCTTCGGGATTGTATAATTCAGGATTTCCCTTAAAAGCTTTTGCTGCCGAAACATCCAAAACAGGTTTCCCTTCTATTTGAATTTGATGGCTTTTGCTGTAGAATCTTTCTGTTGAAGCAATTGGATTTTGGTTTGAAGTCCATTTTGCTTTTGCTTTAAAGAAATGTTTGAATGCCATTCTTAGCTTTAGTTTAGCGATTAATCATTTTTCTTAAAATTACAGAAGTCTAATAATTCTTTAATTATTTTATTGAAAGAGAGATTAAAACTAATACATTGAATTGACTCTAACACTCGCTTTAATCAACGCCAAACCCTTAATATTCTTTAAATGAAAATCTTTTGGCTGGTGATGTCTGTTTTCTGATACCAATTTAATATAATTTTCTCCTTTTTCAGATTTCTGAACCCATTTTACCATTACAAACTCGTCTCCATCATCATTCACTAAAGAAACAAGATACATTTCTCCCCAGAAAATATTATCAATACTGCTGCTTAATTTTTTATACATAATAATATCTCCCGACTTCAAAAGCGGATACATACTATCACCGCTAACATAAATAGCGCCATCACATTTTGGCAAATTCGGAATAGAGATATGATCAACCGGTTTCTCAGAATTTGAATCCCGAAACAAAGAAACAATTGATGCTGATGCCTGAATATCATAAAGAGGCACTGCCTGCTTCATCATTATCTGATCTGTTTTTAATTTGAAAACATTCATCGCTGGGTCAGCTACCCTGTTTTCTGTCGAACTGGAAGGGTGATATAGTAAATTCTCTTTTAACATTGATCCTCTTCCAGTGACTAACCACTCTGCTGAAATATTCGGGTATTTGGATAAAATTATATCTATAGCATCTGAACTTAAAGCTGAATTTTTCTGAATTCCTTTGAAATTCGCATAGGAAAGCTTCAATTCCTCAAAGAATTTTTCTTTCTTAACTTTATAATAATCAGACACTTGAAGTACTCTTTCTTTAATTTTAGTCATTTTTCTATCTTGAAATTTGGATATTAGATATAATTTTATCTATATTTGTTCTCGAATCAAGAACTACATAAGCAATGAACAAACCTACAAAAAAGAAAAATAATTACAACACAGAAATCCTGAAACGATTATTACAAAAATATGGAGTCTCTAAAAGATACATCACAATGAGCCTCTCTGGTGATCGTGAGAGTGAGACTTCTGCCAAAATTAAGACCGATTATAAACTAATGGAAAAAGAAATTTCAAAAACACTTAACGGTCTTTAATAGCAATTCCCAAAAGTCCAAATAATAAAAACCTTAAAATTTAAAAATCTTAAAAACCTAAACTAATTATGACAACAGAAAACATTATTACCCGACTTGAAGATCTGTGCAGTGTTTTAGCCTATTGCTCACACCGCAAAAGCAAAGATCAATTACCTGCTTTTAGCCTTTCAGAACGCATTTTAATCAATCAGGAACGTGGCTCATTGCTTTCGCAACTCAATTACGAAACGCCGCCTGCCTTGGTTCGTAACTACACTTGTCCGCCTGAACTCAATGCAAAAATCAGATTTAATATTCAGAAAATAGCAGATACCAACTGGAAACCGGAATTAAAAAGCTTCGAAGCATAAATTAAAACCTGAAACCTGAAATATCTAAAAAAAAAATTATGATCCAAACAATAAACGCAACCGTAAACCAACTTTCAACAATTGAACTGGAAAATCTTTTAAAATCAAGAAAAGCTGCTGAAATGAAGCAACTCGAAATCGAAAAACAAGCTTATGAAAATAGCCGAAACAAAAAAATAGCAACCATAATCGCAAAAGCGACGAAACTATCTGTAGAACTCGAAAACTTCAAGCAATTGTGTCACAATCAAATGGATGAACAGGCACTGAAATTGTCAGAATATGGGCGAATCCGAAGCAATTCGAAAGGAGGTTTCTCCATTTGTGATTCTGATGACAGTATGAAAATCAAACGTCGTCGTGATACAGAACCTGTCTGGGACGAACGCAGTGCCAAAGCTATCGCCTTAATTAAGGACTTCCTGACAGATACCATCAAAAAAAGAGATGTAAAACTCCATGAAATTTTATTGAGCTTTTTAGAAAGAAATGCCAAAGGAGACCTCGAATACAGCCGCGTAATGGACCTTTACAAACATGAAGACAAGTTTGATGATACGCAATGGAAAGAAGGATTACGGCTGATAAAAGAATCGTTTTCGAACCACCTGAAAGGCTATGGATATGAGTTCAAACAAAAAGATGAAAATGGCCGCTGGCAAAGTATCAGCTTAAACTTTTCAAGTCTATGAATCCTTACGCCAGCACCATTTTTCTCTTAACAGCATTATTAATTGCTACAAACCGAAAGCCCATAATAACCTATTGGGCGTGGATACAATTTAAAGTAAAAATCAACTATAAACAACGACAGAATGAACGTAGAAATAAAACCTGTAATCGATCACCAACAATACGAAGTTAACGGTCATATAATTCAAAAAGATGCCGCAAACAACTGGACCTGCCAGCACCCTTTATCGCCCAAAGAGATAAGAGCTTTTCGGAATTATGAAAAGCTCATTATCAACAATTTCAAATTCAGAAAACACACTAAAGCCACTTATAAGGATTAATTTAATTTCGAAAACATGAAAAATAATTCCCTTCAATCTGCAACCACAGCCTTTATCATTTTTCAACCTTAGTTTTATCTCTTTTAAAAATCACGCAAACAATCCATATAAGCTGGATATTGGTTTTACTACCCGTAGAACTTCCTTTGGTTGTATTTGTAATTCTGGTGGTTCTTTTTTTTATAAAAACAATCTGCAAAGATCTCTTCAAACCCTAACCTAAGTTCTCCCGATTAGTTCAATGGCAGAATGCAGCCTTGTTTGTTGCAGATACAGGTTCGAACCCTGTATCGGGAGCAAAAAATCAGATTCAGGAAATTGAAATCTGTAAATAATTAAAAATGTAACTCCAAATTCTCAAATCCAAAAACGTCTAAATGAAAATCACACTCAAGCTATCTCCCCAACAACTCAGTACTCTTGTATATTCGTTTCAGGTGCTTGCAAGCCTTTTCAGCAATGATTCAAGAGCCTTAAAAGTAAGCCAAAGCATCTTAGACAAAGTCAGGTTAAAATGCAACAAAAAACATCTGGAATTCCAGGAAAATTATAAAGTTTTTCCGGGGAGGAAAAAAATATCTTTTACGCTGGAGTTTCACGAAGCGCATTATTTAGAAGAATTTATTTCTATAGTTATCCAACAGCCACAATCTGATTATGACCGTAACATCTTACGGTACATTCAGACCAGACTTGATCAAAAATTAACCTAAAAAGACTCTCATTAAAATGCCAAAAACGGCTTTAAAAAAATCATTAAATACCCACAATAAATCATAACCTATGACACGTAAAGAAAGAATGCAGGAAAGAAATGCCTTAGTTCGTAAACAATTTTATGAACTGCTGGCAAAAAACCCGAAATGGCGTATTGATGCTATTGTTGATGAAGTGGCTAAAAAATCATTTTTATCCAGCAGGACAATCGATGCCATCATTAATTACGAAGGGATTTACAAAGACAATCCAGCCGACTCAAAACGAAACGCTGGTCAAAACAAAATTGTCTAGTTCAAAATAACAGAAAAACCTCCTGATTAGGAGGTTTTTTTTATGTCTATAGTTAAATCCAAATGTCTTTTGGTATAAACTGGATTAGGACTCAGTAATCTGCAAATTGTGGTATCAAACGTTAATCTGTACCCTTTATAGCCTTCGATTGCATTGTCTCTTTTTTGTGTAATAGCTTTTTCATCTATTAATAATAAAGAAGTAAATAAATCGCCTTTTAAACGTTGTATTTTTTCAGAAATCTTCTGAACCAAATCGTACTCAGCCAATTCATCTTCACTTTCTACGGTTACATTTAATTGTTCTGCCCAACCCTTTTTGCAATACAATATAACCTCAACTTTGCAATCGCCTTCCTGATTTCCTTCGGATAAATTTTGCCAGGCAATACTTTTTACATCAATTAAGGCAGCGGTCCAAAAAACCGGATCTCCTACTTCCGGATTCAAAAATTGCCTGCGTTGTAAATCTATCAGTTCTAATGATGGAATGGTAATCAGGGCCTGTTTTATTTTTACAAATAATTCGTTGTGTGGTGTCATTTCTTTTGTTTTTAAGAGTTTTGTGAATCCTGTAAAGCATCAGCCAAAACTTATTACTTTACAGGATTCGGATAATTAATCAGTTTCATTTTGAAGCTTTACATGTATTTCCCATCGACAAATAATTCGCCGTCTTCATCGAGCTCAATATTATTAATCCTCATACCATCGTATTCCAGATTTTTTTTGGCTTCAATTAAAACGCTCATGTAATTGTCGTCGTTTAACATTTGAAGAATTCCGACCCCCAATTCGGGAAATTCGCGATACTCTCCTTTGTTCGCTATCAAAATGTGTTCTTGATGCAGGTTTTCTGAAAACCCTATCAATAGATCTCCGTTTGAGAAACCTAGGTCGCCGTTTGTGTCTAATAGTATATCATTCATAAGGCAAATTTCGCCTTTAGATAGTTAGCATGAAATTTAGCTTTCAAGTGTTGTATTCCGTTTAACCAATGTTTGTATTTACCTCATACAAAGGCTGGAGGACTATTTTTTTAAGCTTTGAAAAGCCCGCACCTTTGCCAAACAAAACAATCAAAAACGGCTTTTGTATCGGAAAATTAAAAAGTAAAAAACAAGTAGTAGCGTAATCGCAAAAACAACAAAAACACATGAGAACAATAAAGTATTTAGTCGTGCATTGCACAGCAACCTCTCAAAAAACAGCAATAAGTAGCATACAGACCTACTGGAAAAAACAATTGGGTTGGAAAATGCCAGGCTATCACTTTATTGTAAAGCCAGACGGGGAAGTCGTTTCGTTATTACCTATAGAACAGGTTTCAAATGGTGTCAAAGGATTCAATCACGAAAGCATCAATATCTCTTACATTGGTGGCGTCGATCCAAAAAACATTCCGCAAGACAATCGAACACTTCCTCAAAAGGCTTCTTTGTTGCAATTGCTTACCGCACTCAAGCAAAAATTTCCAAAAGCCATTATTCAGGGCCACCGGGATTTTCCGAACGTCAAAAAAGCATGCCCGAGTTTTGATGCTAAAAAAGAATATCAAAATGTATAAAAAAACACTTTTGTTATTAGTGTTTATGTTTAGTTGTTTGTTGATTTCCTGCCGTACAACACGGCAGGAAACTCACAAAACAGATAATCAGACACAAATAACCTCTGAAAAAGTAGTGGTCTTTAAGGATACCACCCTGTACGCTCCAAGAGCAGAAACAGAAATCAAAATCCCTTTAGAGTCGATTAAAAATCAACCCGAAACCAACTCTACGCCTATTGTCTATGAACAAAAAAACGGTCAGGCAAAAGTGAAATTTAAAATTGTACACGATACAATTTCTATTACAGCTTCGTGCGACAGTCTCGCCATCGTCGCTAAAATAAAAAGAGAGTTTCGAAAAGAGAGTTCTAAGCAAACTCAAAACAGCAGTACTCAAAGCAAAGAAAAAACAGGATATTCTTTATTTCATATCGTGCTTGCTTTTTTACTCGGATTTGCCACTTGTTATGTAATTAAATTTTTTAAAATAGTATGAGTTTACCAAATATAAAGTTTAACATCTCTAGTAAAGGACTAGGATTGTTACAATCAGACATTCAAAAAGTACCCGGAGTGGTATTAACTGGAGCTACTGTTACAGGAACAAGTAAAGTTACTGTAGGTCAGTCGTATCAAATTTTTTCGCTTGATGAAGCGGTTAATTTAGGTATCGAAGAGACCGGAACCAATGCTTTTGCTTATCAGCACATCAAAGCATTTTATGATGAAGCCAAAAAAGGAGCTGAACTATGGTTCATGCTTGTTTTATCGACCGTGAAAATGGAAGAAATGGCAGATATTACAAAACCATTTGCAAAAAAGCTTTTAGCTGATGCGTCTGGAAAAATCAGAATTTTAGGAATTCTTAAAAAATCAGGAACAACTGAAACCATTACTGACGGATTAGACGCTGATGTAGCGCTTGCTGTTGCTAACTCACAAGCTTTGAGCGAAGATTATGCAAGCAGATACTTTCCTGTACGTGTTATTGTTTCAGGAAATAAATTCTCAGGAACTGTTGCCGACTTAAAAGACTATTCTACAGCTGCTTTCAATAAAGTATCTATTTTATTAGCCAACACCGATGGTTCAAAAGAAGCTGCTATTGGTCTTGCTTTAGGAAGAATTGCAAGCATTCCTACACAACGTAAAATTTCTCGTGTAAAAGATGGTCCTGTCGAAAACTTCAACGCCTATTTTACAAACGGATTAAAAGCAGAATCATTAGATACTGCCTGGGATGCTATTCATAACAAAGGCTACATCTTCTTACGCAGTTTTGCTAATCGTTCCGGTTATTTCTTTACAAGCGATGTTACTTTAACATCAGCTACTGATGACTTCAACACTTTAGCAAGAGGTTTGGTAATGGATGAGGCAGTGCTGATTGCGTATGATGTTTTAGTTGATGAATTATCAGATGAAATTCCGGTATCTGTACAAGGAACCATTCATCCTGCAACCATTAAATCATGGCAAAATGCTGTCGAACAACAAATTAACGGCTTAATGGTTCAACAAGGAAAACTTTCCGGAGCCAAAGCTTTTATCGACGAAAATCAAAATGTTTTATCAACCAATAATCTTGACATTACCCTACAATTATTACCAGTAGGATACAGCGATTATATAACAGTAAATATCGGATTTACAACAAATTTAGAATAATATGAGCACATTTAGCAGCAAACAATACTCTTGGTCAGACGTATCAATCTCAATTGGAGGAAGAATTATTGAAGGAGTAACAGCAGTAGAATATTCCGTTAAACAAGAAAAAGAAGCCTTAAGAGGACGTGGCAATAAACCGCACCAAATTACACGCGGAAACAAAACTTTTGACGGAAAAATTTCGATCTGGCAAAGCGAACTTGAAGCTATGGCTACAAGCGCTGATCTTCTGGATGTAACTTTTGACGTCATCATTTCTTACGTTCCTTCTGAAGGTGGAAATACCGTAACGGATGTTTTAACAGGTTGCGAATTTACCGAAGTTAAAAAAACAATAAAACAAGGAGATAAGAATATGGTGGTCGAAATGCCGCTTGCTTTCTTAGACATTAAATTCCAACAATAATAACCCCGCCAACCCAACTAATCTTAGTTAGTTGGGTTGGTTAAAAAAATAACAAACAATGAAACAACAACAAATTAACGAGTGGAAAGAAAAATACGGACAAATTTATGAACTTCCCGTAGAAGATAAGGTAGCGTATTTGCGAGAACCTAAAATGACCGCTTTCAGACATGCTTTTAATGCCATGCAAAAAGATGGTGAAATGGCTTTTGGCGAGGTGATGTTAAACGATTTATTTATTGGTGGTGACGAAGAAATCAAAACCAATGATGAATATTTTTTTGCAGCCCGAAAAGAGTTGGCCAACTTTTTCATTTTTGATGATGCCGAAATTGTTTCGGAAGGAAAGAATTCTGTAATCATTATTGGCGAAGAAAAATGTACGGTAAGATTAATTTCGCGCCAGGACATTAAAATCGCAGAGAAGAAAAACCCTTCATCAAAACCTTTTGTAACGCAGGAAAAATTATTTGAAATGATTTGCCTTGAAAAAACAGCAGCCTTTGCAGACAAAGAAAATGCTGCCATAAGATTCCCGCTGTATCAGGCCATCGAAAAACTGCAGAACAAAAAAGTGGCAACGCTAAAAAAGCTTTAAAAGAGGCGGTCATCGATACCGATGACGCCTCTTCCTTTACTCTCGCCGAACAATTCGATATTCGATTGTTTGATGCCTACCTTAAATTCTACATGCACATTCCAAAACCGCATAAGTTAAGTGATGCTGATTGGGCAGAAGAAGTTCAGAATCTCCATTTTATTAGAACCAAAGAAAAAGAAAACTCTCAATCAACATCATGAATCCTATAAACTATATATTAAACATGCAGGATAATGCCAGTGCACCTATACAAATGGTCGCTAAATCAATTGGCATTACAAACAATCAGGTTCAAGTTCTGAATAACACTTTTGTTCATACCGGAAATATCATCAATCAGGTTGCCGAAAAAGCACATGCAAAAATTGGTTTTTTATCTTCTGGTTTTTCCAAAATAAAAGAAAAAATTACGGACGCATTTTCCATTGATTCCATTTTAGAATTTGGAAAAAAAGTTTTGGAAGCCCGAACAACATACGAAGAGTCACGTGGAATAGAAGGAGGCTTAAAAGATCAATTTAAAGACTTAAATGACAACTGGGAAAAATTTTTAATTTCACTCGGCGGTAGTGGAATTCTGAACTCCGTTCTAAATATTTTGAGCCAAGGACTTGCGATTTTAATGGCAGTTCTTCCTAAAGTTATTGCTATTTTCAAAAATTTGTGGTCAAGTATTGAACCTGCCCTAAAATCCATAAAAGATTTTATAAACCTTGCGTTTAGTTTTCTTGATGTAAAGGTTGTTATGGAAGGACTAGCCTTTGCGATAGCAGGTGTTTTACTTGTTGTAGATTGGTTTTCAATTGGATTACAAACGTTGCTAGATGTTCTTAGCCCTTTTGCTACTGAGGTTATGGTTTTAGCCGGAGCCTGGTTATTATGGGCAAATGCAACAGCTATTCATACAGGAATAATGGCTGCTTTTAATGCTGTTATGGCACTCTCGCCTATAACCTGGATTGTTATTGGTGTCGTAGCACTTATCACCGTAATTGGGGTTTTAATGAGCTGTACAAGTGGTTGGGGCGAAAGTTGGAAACACGTTGTTACTGGTGCAAAACTTTTGTGGGAAGGTTTTACGGAACTGGCAAAATCCAAATTTAATAATCTGGTCGATGGTTTTATGATAAATATGGACCGATTAAAAATAGCTTGGTATAAGGTTAAAGAAGCACTGGGATTAGGCGATAGCAGTGAAAACAAAAAAATGATTAATCAGCTTAACAATGATATTGTTGCCCGAACAAAAGCAATAGCCCATAGTGGTGATAAATCAAAAAAAGCTTTAGCACAAGCCGCAAAGGAATTTAGCCAGTTTGAAATAAAAGGAGATTTCTCCAAACTATCTAAAATCAAAGATAGCATAATGGGAGCTACACCTGAAGTTATAAAACCAAAAATTGAAAAATCAGAAAAACCAACTAACGGTAAATCAGACTCAATAGTCTCTGGAGGTGCAAAAGCTACCAATATCATGATCAACATTCAGAAACTGCAGGATGACACCAAAATCTACGTGGATTCAAGCGAGAAAGGAATCAGCAATCTGGGCGAAAAAGTACAGGAAATGCTGCTAAGAGCCGTGAATAGTGTTAACCAAATGCAAACAGAAGGATAATGGCAAAATTTAATATAAAAGAAATCACAGCAAACGCTTTTTATGACTATGTAGGGCCTCCTTATCCAGGACTTATCCTGAATTTGAGTTCACAATCTACAAAAATTAAAAAGCCAGATTTTTCATTTGGCAAAAAATTTAAAGGCAAAAAAAAAATTACCTTAAATACAATTGAAAAATCTAAATATTTAGGAGGCGTCTATTTTTTAAAAGTAAGTTTAAAACATAGCTCACTTGGCAGTGAACCTATAGAATTACCTAATGAACCTTTAATTTCATTGGGTCTTACCAAAACTATTGTTGAAACGGCTACTGTTGGAAAACATCGAAAGGGAACTGTAAAGGAATATATATGTACAGAGGATTATGCGATCACTATTCGAGGAATTTGTATTGACCCTGAAAACCCTAACGATTATCCTACTGAACAGGTAAAAACTATCAACAAATTATTTGAAGTAAATGATGCACTGACAATCGTAAATGATCCTTTTTTTGAATTATTTGGTATCAGAAAACTTGTTTTTAAAGATGTTAAATTCGAGGAAATGCAAGGTCAGGCGGGAATGCAAAAATACACCATTACCGCAGTGAGCGATCAGGATTTCTTTGCCGATCTGACAGAAAAAAATGAACAGTTAACAAATCTTAAAACTACATAAAATGTTTACACTTGAAAGCAAAGTTGAGTTTATCAGGCTCAAAGACAAAGTCGAACAGTTTAAGTATGTTTTTAATGCTGTTCATGAAATCGAAATCACGAAATCAGTAGATGAACTGAGCGATACTGCCATTATAAAATTGCCTAATCGGTTTAAAGTTGTCAAAAATGGTGATAAAGAAAACGCCGTAGAGTTTAACGAAAATGCCATAAAAAAAACAGACAGTAACAACAAAGAATACACCGAAAATGCTTTACAAGTTGGCGACAAAGTAATCATTACCCTAAGTTACGAAGGAAAATATTCCGGTGTTGAATTTGTTGGTTACATCAAAAAAATCAGTCCCAAAATACCATTGGAGATTCATTGCGAAGATGCCATGTGGCTGCTTCGTCGAAAAAGCATTTCTCAAAATTGGCAGAAAAAAGTAACTCTTGAAACTGTATTGCAGGAAATTGTAAAAGACACTGATATACAGCTCAGTTACCCTGTTACCGGTTTTAATTTCGAGAAATGGTCTATTAAGGAAAATGGTGCTCAGGCTTTAGAACGTCTAAAAAAAGAATTTGGCTTTACTTCCTTTATCACCGATGACGGAAAATTGCATTGCGGTTTAGAACAACTAACCAATATTGGGCAAATTGCAACGTATGATCTGGGCAAAAATATCGTCCAGAATAACTTAGAATACAAAACAACCGAAGAGCGAAAGATAAAAGTAAAATTTACCTATATCAATCCAAAAACCAACGAAAGAACAATTGTTGAAGAAGGTGATTCTGACGGTGAAGTTCGAGAATATCATACCTCAGTAGTTTCTGAAGAAGCCAAATTAAAAGAGCTTGCTAAAACCGAGATTGAAAAACTGAAATACAATGGTTTTAGCGGAGATCTGACCGGATTTCTAATTCCGCATGCTACCCGCGGCATGAAAGCCAATATACTCGATCAGGATCATCCAAACAGAAAAGGAAGTTATTTTATAAACAAAGTCGTGACCACTTTTGGTTCCGGAGGCGCCAGGAGAAAAGTAAGCATCCGAAACAGATTGGGAGAAATCAAAGAAGAAAAATAAGTATTAGAAAAAAAATTCCATGGAAAAAGACCTGCAAGATGCCTTTAGAAAATTAAAAAAAAGAGACGTTGACTCTTTTCCTGTTACGGTTCTTTCTGTAAATAAAGAAAACGGAACCTGTACGGTTTCTGATGGGATACTGGAATACACAGATGTGCAATTAGCAGCTGTTATTAACGAGGACAATCAGGGATTTTATTTGTTTCCGAAGAAAGACAGCTCCGTAATTGTAAGTCCGATTAATGAAGATTTACATCGGCTTTACATTGAAACTTATTCAGAAATAGAAAGTGCAAAAATCGCTATTGAAAAAGTCGAATTTCAAATTGATAAAGACGGTTTTTTATTAAAAAAAGAAAACGAAAACTTAAAAAAACTAATGGCCGATTTATTAAAAGCCATTAAAGCAATGAAGTTTACGACCAATAACGGCCCCACTATCAACCTGATAAATCTTAATGACTTTATTGATCTTGAAAATAGGTTTAATCAATTTTTAAAAGAAAATTAAATGTTAGACAAAGAGAGATTAAAAGGAAAAATTCGCTCCGCATTTGCAGATGAGCAAAACGAACAAAGCGATTACAACAAAAGCCTGGACAACATTTCTGAAAAAATAGCGCAAGCTGTTATCGATGAAGTCAAACAGGCTAAAATTCAATACGTTTCAGGATTAATATCGCCAACAAGCGGTGGACCTGTTACGGGAACTATAACCCACACCATTAGCTGACATGAACGAAATGATGATAGTAGTAACCGGATTACTAACCGCTGGCGGCACGAGTTATATTACCTATTCTTTTACCAAAAGTAAGTACAAGCAAGAAGTCGAAAAGTTAAAGGTTGAGGTAACGCATGCAAAAGAATATGTAGAAACCACTGCTATCGAAAATGACATTAAGTTATCCGGTCACTATAAAGAAATTTTAGACGACCTAAAGGCAAGGTACGAAACAAGATACAAGGAGTTTGAAGAAATGATGACCCGAAAAATTTTGCTGCTCGAAGAAGAACTCAAACTAAAAGACCGCAAAATCAAACTACAACAACAAGAGATTACCGAATTGAAAAAAGAAAACAGAACATTACGAAATCATGCAAGAAACAGTATTACATAACCAATCGTTAATTGATTTTACACTGCATCATTGTGGTACCATCGAAAGTCTTGTAGCAATGACTGTGGCCAACAATTTAAGCATTACTGATCCGCTGACAGTTAAAACAATCTTAGAAGTTCCGGAAGCCATTCGCAAAGACGAAGATATTGTTGGCTTTTACACCGATGGAAAATATGTTCCCGCATTTAATTATTCAGGACCAAGCTACGCCATCGACGAAGGTATTGGCGAAATGATCATAGAAGAAACATTTATAGTAAGATAAAAAACCATGGCAAGAAGTATAGCAAACATACAAACAGATATTATAGAAGCTTTGAGAGCCGATGATACTCTTAAAAACAGTTTAACAGAAATAACCTCAACCAGTAAAACCTCAATATCGCGATTAATCACTTTTGTGGTAGCTACAGCAATTGGAGTACTGGAAGCTTTGTTTGATCAACATAAAAAAGAAGTTGATGACAAACTCGCAAATCAAAAATCCGGTACTCTGCCCTGGTATCGTACCATGGCATTACGTTTTCAATACGGTTATGATTTAGTTGCTGACGAAGATTATTTTGACAATCAGGATCATACAACTGCCCAAATCGAAGCTTCAAAAATTGTTAAATATGCTGCAGTAAACGAGGCAGAAGAAAGCAGCCGTGTTATTATAAAAATAGCAGGCGAAAGTGCTGGCATATTGGCTCCAATTAATGATGACCAAAGAGAAGGTTTTGAAGCCTATATCGACGAAATAAAAGTAGCAGGCGTAAAAGTTACTGTTTTAAATTACAAACCGGATCGCCTATATCTGAACATCCTAATTAAAAGAAATGCCATGATACTCGATAGTAGCGGTATGGATAAGGACACTGCTAAATACCCTGTAAAAGAAGCCATTCAGGAATTTATGAAAGAACTTCCTTTTGATGGAGATCTTCGTCTATCAGCTTTAGTTGATAAATTACAAAAAGTAGAAGGTGTTTTAGACGCAACAATTGTAGGCGCACAAAGCGCTTGGGTAGATGCTGCCGGACCAGTTGATGCTGATGGCTACAGTACTCCTCCTCAAGACATATATATTTCAACAATACCTAAAAGCGGTTATTTTGAAATTGCAACCTTTGATAATATCAGTTATGTGGTATAAAATAAATCTCAATGTGCTGGCCATACAGTTATTGCCCACATTTTTGCGAAAACCCAACCTGATTGTTTTTATTCAGGCCCTTATAAGTCCGATAGTTGCATTATATGATAAAACCTGGTCTTCTTTTCGGGAGGAAAATATTTTTAAACTAAATCATAACGGGCAGGTTTGTTACCTGAGAAAGTCACTCAACTATAAGTTTGATCAATCTTTAAAACGTATTAAGGTAGTTGAGGGTCAACTTTATGACACCACCTACATTTATACTGAAAACGAAAGCCCTATCGACTACATACATCCTCAAAACAGTAATCCTGAACAGGATAAAACAGAAACCATCTGGCTCAGAAACGAGGCAGAAACCGGAGATACGGGTGTTGATTTTAGGGTGCTTATTCCTATTGAATTCAAAAAATATCAGGAAGAAAACATCATAACACACATTAATTTTTACAAAGCTGGCGGAAAACGCTATAAAATATCTTATTTCTAATGAATAGAACAAATTTTAATCAGACAGGCGGTTTTCCGCTAAAAACAGAAAGACTCGATGAACTTCAAAAAAGTTACGAAATCTTTAATAACTTAGGAAATATAGCAGGAAATTTAGTTATTCTTTCCGGCTGTAATGTAACAGGTTCTAATGTCTCGGATGGTGTAGTGGTGATTGACGGAGAAATATATCCTTTTAAAGGAGGTTACATTTCTTCAAATGTTGTAATTACAAGTACTACCAGCACTAAAGAATTTGAAGAAGGCGGTGCTAAACCTGTACATACCATAAAAGAAGCTGGTTTTGGTACAGCTTCAGAATCATGGCCCTGGGCAAGTTTTATAAGACCAATCCCTACAAGAGATTTCAAAGCTGCTTTAGATATAAAAGAAGACAAAACAAATGTTTTGGCTTTACAAACCAGAATACAAACGCTTGAAGCAGCATTATTAACATTACAAATACCTAAAATTAGAGTAGTATCAGGCTCAACATCAACTCTAGTAAGAGCTGTGGGTTATTATCATAATGATTATAGTAAAAACTACGCATATGTTTATCCTCCTGCGGGATATACAATGAGTCATTTGGCTGGTTTTCTCCCTTCGATAAGTCAAATTAATTTTAGTGGAGATGTTAATTCGGATGATATACTATGGTGTAAGTATACAACTGATGCAAGCAAAATAACAATCATCTGTAATAACTCTGAAAACAGAGATAATTCTTCTATAACCTACATGGGTGTCTGGATTAAATACTAAAAAAATATGGCTACAAATCTAAATACCATTCTAAGCTGGTTTAAAACAGGCTTAAAACCAACGCAAGCCCAATTTTGGGCATCATGGCAATCTTTTTGGCACAAGGATGAACTCATTCCGCAAAATAATATTGCTGATTTAGCCCTGACCTTAAACGCTAAAGCCGAAAAATCACAACTTGAAGGACACATGTCTGATGATCAGGCGCATGCTGCCTTATTTGATCAAAAAACCGATGAACTGGATTTTCATACACATGTTTCAAATTTTGAATCACACGTGACAGACCCTAATGCACATCCTGAACTACAACTTACAGCAAAAATGGTTTTTCCTGGACAATTCGTCATTTTTAAGCGAGGTGCAGAAAACCTGAATGTTTTAGAAGTTGAAGATTTGGTAATGGGAATTGTTGAAGGTCAGTGGATAACGGGTCGTTATTTAGGCGGCGACAGTGATATTCTTTACAACTTTGATATTATTAACAGACTAGATTTTTCTGAATAAACACTTATGAAAAAAATACTATTATTGCTTTTACTGGGCCTTTCCTGGGCCGGTGTGGCACAAAGCAAATACACAATCGAAAAGCAGCTACAGCTCAACACTGTGTTAAGAGGAGATATTGAAGACAGTATTCTGGTTAGAAGCGCTGATCGAATCGTAAAAATGATTTCACGAAAGGAATTAGGTTCCAATGAAAATATCAGACCTGTTTCAGATTCCCTTCCGGGAATTGTTGATACAATCGCACTTCAGGAATTGGGAGGTGTTGATAAATTAATTAACGGAGTAAGAATTGGAAGAGGAGAAGGAAATTCGCCTAACAATGTCGTATTGGGAGATCATATATTAACTACTAATACAACTGGAGATTATAACACTGGAATGGGATCATACGCCTTAGAATTTAATACAACAGGCTATGCCAACACAGCTATTGGTAATTCTTCAATGAACGCCAATGCCAGCGCAGGTTATACTGTCGCAATAGGTGCTGCAGCTTTATCAAAAATGGTTTCAGGACTAGGCCAATCAGTAGCAATTGGTGCATTTTCTATGTCTGACGCTACCTCTACTGATAAAAATGTTGCTGTCGGAACCTATTCGTTACGCAACAACACATCCGGTTTTTCAAATACTGCATTGGGACATAGTTCCCTTACTGCAAGTACCTCAGGTAATTCAAATAATGCTTTTGGTAATTATTCTTTATGGAATATTACGGAAGGTGCTGCCAATATTGGAATGGGGAAATTTGCCGGACGCTACATTACTACTGGAAACAGTAATATTTATATTGGTGCCGAAGGTGATCCTGCTGATATGGCAACAAGTAATATTATCAATATAGGAAATAAATTTATTAGCAAATCAAATAATTTGGTTCTATTCCCTCAGCAAACCATTGCTTTAATTAATTCTGACACAACGGGCAAAGCAATTATAAATAAAGAATATCTAGCCACTGTTACAGCTGTAGTTAATGCTACCACAACTGAATTAACTACTACAAATCTGAATACTCAATATCCCAATGCTCAAATTGGATTTCGAGTGCATTGTAGTTCAGTTTCAGGAGGAAGTTTAGTTTACGAAAAAACAAGCGATGCCTGGATTAAGTATGCCAGCATAGTTGTAAATCCATAAAAAATAAAGATGAAAAAAATACTATTATTATTGATATTGACCTTTTCGATTACCACAATCGCACAAAGCAAATATACAATCGAAAAACAGTTGCAACTTAATACGGTGTATAGAGGAGATCCTGAAGACAGTATCTTAGTCCGAAGCCCTGACAGAATTGTAAAAATGATTTCCAGAAATGAAT
The DNA here is from genome assembly GCF_009789235.1 of Flavobacterium hydrocarbonoxydans. GTDB lineage: Bacteria > Bacteroidota > Bacteroidia > Flavobacteriales > Flavobacteriaceae > Flavobacterium > Flavobacterium hydrocarbonoxydans. Next base: position 25,998 of record NZ_WSTB01000018.1, read on the forward strand.
TAGGATCAGGCTCAGGAGCTGCTGATTTAGATACTACATTAAAAACAGGTAGTAATGCCTCTATTACTACAGATCTTTTGATAACAGCTCCAAACTTCAATTTTTCTACAAATAATAGTAGAGGATCTATTTATAACAGTAATAGAGGAATAAATATAGAGGGCCAAAGTCTTGGCGTGTACATAGATGGTCATGCAGGAGGAATTCATCTTGGTAATACACCCATAATTGAATTTAATTCACCAACTGAATTTCTTCAGGAAACCAGAATAAAAAATAATTTTATCGTAGGAGATAGTTACTATTTAACATTCCCCGGAACTGGAAATACCGGTGTAATTACAAAATCCGGCTTAGGTCCACTAGGGATTTATTGCAGTGGCGGTATTAATATGCAGGGCCCAAGCATTAAAGTTAACAATCACAACTTAATTGTTGCTGTTAATGGCGCTGTTGCAGCTGAAAATGGCAACATCGTAACGTTAGCTACTAACACCACAACAACAGCTTTGAGCAATAGTGCCTTGAATAGTTCGTATCCTCAGGCCACTCCTGGATTCAAGGTCTATTGTTATGAAATTTTTCCAAACAAAACCATTTACGAAAAAACAACCGAAGGCTGGATTCAGTACTCTTTTTCAGTCGTAAATCCTTAAAATTATGAACAAACAAAAAATAGCCGCTATCATTAGTGCTTTAATAGCGCTAACCGGCTTTATAGACACTTCTTTTGATTTGTTACAAAGCGTTGGCCTGAGCCTTCAAACAATTAATCAAATTAAACTTTCAGGATTGATTTTGGCCGTTGTACTTCCTGGTTTAGCCCCGTTTTTTAGAACCAGAGGTAACACCTAAATATACGCAGTTTACCAGAATAGATTTTGATTTTATAACCTAAATTTTTTAAAAGAGTTGTTGTTTATAAACAACAACTCTTTTGTTAAAGAACACAAATGGATACATATATAAATACTCTTTTCTCTAGGTCAAAAACTAAATTTAAACCTGTAAAACGGATTCTAAAACGTAATTTTACGGATTTAGCACAAAACAACTTTTTAAGAAAATCGAAAAAAAACATTTTCGAATCCGTATGGAAAACCAATAATATCTCCTCAGGATCCAGTGCATCAACACAAATAAAACTACCGCTTATAGCAACTGGTACATACGATTTTGTAGTTGATTGGGGAGATGGGAGTTCCAACAAGATCACCTCATACAATCACCCCAATACTACACATACCTATGCCATATCAGGAACCTATACAATTAAAATCGAAGGAACTTGTACAGGCTGGCAATTTGATAATTCGGGTGACCGATTAAAAATCTTATCGATCAGAACCTGGGGAAGCGCTTTTAGATTGGGCACTAATCAAGGGAACTATTTTTTTGGATGTGACAATTTGAATTTAGCAACAGTAAAAGATGTTTTGAATTTATCCGGTACTACTCATTTAAATTTTGCATTTAGCAATTGTACAGCATTAACTGAAATTAGAAAAATAAATAACTGGAATACTTCCGGAGTTGGAGATATGTGTGGTATGTTCTCAGGTTGTACCTTTTTCAACCAAAATTTAGATTTATGGAATACTACTGCAGTTACTAACATGAGTTCAATGTTTCGCAGCTGTAGTTCTTTCAATCAAAATCTTGGAAATTGGAATGTTTCTGCTGTTTTCGATTTTTCAAATATGTTTTATGATTGCACTGTATTTAATAATGGTGGAAGTTGTAATATTAATAACTGGAAAATTAGATCTTCTGGAAACATTGATATGTCGGATATGTTTTCAGAGTGTAACGCTTTCAATCAAAATATTGGAAATTGGAATACAATTGCCGTAACAACTATGAATAAGATGTTTTCTGGTTGTACTGCTTTTAATCAAAATATTGAAAATTGGAATACTACTGCTGTTACCAATATGTTTGCCATGTTTAGAAACTGTAGTCGTTTTAATCAAAATATTGAAAAATGGAATACCGCTGCTGTTACAACTATGTACGGCATGTTTTTAAATTGCAGCAGCTTTAATCAAAATATTGGAAATTGGAATACCGCTGCTGTAACCAACATGGGTGGCATGTTTTGGGAATGCACAGATTTTAACCAGAATATCGAAAATTGGAATACCACTTTGGTCACCAATATGAATGGTATGTTTTACGGTGCTGTAAATTTCGATCAAAATCTAGGAAATTGGAACGTAGCAACTGTAACCGATTTTTCAACAATGTTTTCCGGCTGTAAACACTTTAATAACGGAGGAAGTCCTGATATTAATAATTGGAAATTAAAAACTACAGCTGTAGTTGCAATGTATAATATGTTTAAAAACTGCTCCAGCTTTAATCAAAACATTGAAAATTGGAATGTATCATCTTCAAACTTACCGAAAAAAAATCAGTAATTGATTAAATATTCCACGAGTACAGGAGCCCAAAACTTGATTTTCAATAAATCTCAACAAATATAATTAACTATAGTTAAGCCCTAAATTTTACCTACGCCAAAGAATAATTTTAAAAATAATACAATGGCAACAAATATAAACACAATCCTAAGTTGGTTTAAAACCGGACTTAAACCAACACAGGCACAATTTTGGGCCTCGTGGCAATCATTTTGGCACAAAGACGAACAGATTCCGCAAAGTAACATTACCGATTTAACATCAACTCTAAATGCCAAAGCTGAAAAATCACAACTCGAAGGACACAATCATGATCCAAATGCCCACGAAGAAGCTATTGGTGAAAAACTAGACAAAGGCGGTTATACAGGAACTGCAAAAGATATTGATGAAAGAATTGCCGCAATTGAAAATCCTGACCGGGTTTTGAAATTCGGTACAATCAACATCGCAGGTTTAGCTATAACTATTGAGGCAAATGCTTTTGCATGGGTTTTAAATAAAGTAACTTATTTGATTCCTGACGCTTTTACTGAGACCATTCCTGCTGCAACAGCAGGAATGTATCGCAACGATATTTTAGTCGGAAATCAGTTCGGACAATACTCCATTATAGAAGGTATTGAAGCTGCAAACGGCGAAGCTGCCGCTGAACCGGCTGTACCTACCGGAACTATTAAATTAGGTTTTATTTCTGTTTTTGGAACCGCTATTGCAAGCTTTGGAAGTACTCCCTCTATTGAGAAAACTACGATGGTAGATGCTGATAGAATTGTTATTGATGACAGTGCAGATTCTTTTTCGAAGAAATCTGTTAAATGGGTATCAATTAAAACGTCTTTGAAAACTTGGTTCGATACTATTTACTTGACTCAAAATTCAAATCAAGAAGTATCTGGAGTTAAGACTTTTTTAGCGGGAAAATTAGGTTTAAGAAATGCGGCCAACACTTTTACTTCCTTTTTTGCAAATTCGAATACGGCTGCAAGAACATATACACTTCAAAACAGAAACGGTATCATTGCTGATAATACTGATTTAGCGACTAAGCAATCTACGTTTACAGGAATAGCTAATTATATTGTAAAATCTTTGGATTCATCAACCCTTATATCTAGTCGCTTATTTGATAATGGAACCTTCTTTGGCATTGGAACTTATCGAACTCCAGTTAAAGATTTTACGTTAGGAAATCAAACCAATAGAGAAATTGGAGTGGAAAATTCCGAGAACACAACTAAAGGAAGGGATCTAATTATTTCAGCAGGTAAAACTATAAATTTCATAATCGACTCATCTTTTGTCAAAATTTCTCCATCTGTAGGTTTTCCATCTTATGACATGACAGCTTCATCAAATAATGTTTATGCATGTAATGCCTCTAAAATTTTTAAACAATCAGGAGGAACTGGACCTTTTTTAGATATAGGAATTGTAACGAGGAATTACAGAGCTATAACTTCAACAATAACAAATGATATTTATGTATCTGTTAAGGATGGTGATATATATAAACAAATAAATGAAAGTGGGTCATTTGTGGCTTTAGGACAAACTCCTAGGAATTATACGGGGATGTGCTCATCTCCAAATGGCGATGTTTACGCTTCTGTTTCAAATGGAGACATATATAAACAGACAGGAGGAAATGGTGATTTTCTTCCGTTAGATCAAACGATTAGAACTTGGGGAAGAATGGCTGCTGCACCAAACGGAGATATATTTGCTTTAGACAGCTCTAGCATTTATAAGCAATTAGGAGGAGTTGGTGATTTCATCTTTTATAAAACAGGCGCATATGGCGGAATAGTCATAGCTCCTAATAATAATCTTTACGCAGCTATCGGAATTAATATTTATATGCAGACTAATAGTGATGGTGCATTTAATCTAACTGATTCTGTTCTTGCGCCCATATGGGGTATGGCCTCATTCGTCAATGGAAATATTTACGCTGGAGATTATTCCAATAATATTTATGTACAACAAAACAGCGATACTGGAATTCCTAATTTAGACGGTGGCACATTAAAATTAAAATCTGGTACAGGAAAAGGAAATGCTCAAAGTAAAATAGAATTCATAACAGGTCAAAAACTTTCATCTGGAACAGATATGCAGATTGAGACACTTAGAGGTTTTATCGATGAAAACGGACATATGATATGGACTAATATGCCAACCTTTTCAGATAATTCAGCTGCACTTGCAGGTGGACTTCCTGTTGGATGCGAATATAAAACAGCTACTGGAGACCGAAAAATAGTGTATTGATTATTTTGATTAAAGAGTACTAAATCGTTGTATCTTTTATAAAAATCATTACCCTTTTTTCTTCACAAAATAATTAGTAAGGTTATAGAATTATAATCTTTTGAAACACAAAATTCCAAACAAAAAACATGGCAACAAACCTAAACACAATCCTAAGTTGGTTTAAAACCGGACTTAAACCTACACAAGCACAATTTTGGGCTTCGTGGCAATCATTTTGGCATAAGGATGAACTAATTCCGCAAAGTAATATTGCTGATTTAATATCAACTCTAAATGCTAAAGCTGAGAAATCACAGCTGGAAGGACACAATCATGATCCTGAGGCTCACTCAGAATCTATTGGTGAAAAACTAGACAAGGGCGGTTATGCAGGAACTGCGAAAGATATAGATGAAAGAATTGCTGCAATTGAAAATCCTGACCGGGTTTTGAAATTCGGTACAATCAATATCGCTGGTTTAGCTATAACTATTGAGGCCAATGCTTTTGCTTGGGTTTTAAATAAAGCTGCTTACTTAACTCCTGACGCTTTTACTGAGACCATTCCTGCTGCAACAGCAGGAATGTATCGTAATGATATTTTAATCGGAAATCAATTTGGACAATACTCTATTATAGAAGGTATTGAAGCTGCAAACGGCGAAGCTGCTGCTGAACCGGCTGTCCCCAGTGGAACCATTAAATTAGGTTTTATTTCTGTTTTTGGAACTGCTATTGCAGGTTCTGGAAGTACTCCCTCTATTGAGAAAACTACGATGGTAGATGCTGATAGAATTGTTATTGATGATAGTGCAGATTCTTTTTCGAAGAAATCGGTTAAATGGGTATCGATAAAAGCTAATTTAAAAGCTTGGTTTGATACCTTATATAAATCTTGGATTTTAGGTATTAATATACAATCAGGAATAACTTATACGCTTGGTCTTAATGACTATAATAAAAGAATTGTTTTTACAAACTCTAATCCTGTGGCTTTTACTATACCTACAAATGCGAGTCTTGCAATTCCTATTGGTTCTAAATTCGAATTTACACAAAAAGGTAATGGTGTTGTGACTTTGGGAGGTGCAGGAATTAATTTTACGACTAATCTACAATTAGTAATGGTAAAAGGCGAAACCCGAACCATTACTAAGATAGGTACAGATGAATGGACTGTCGAAGGATTTAATATTCCTAAAAGAACATTTTCTGTTGTTTTTTCGTGGACAGGAACTTATGTAGGCTCTATTACAGATTACGCTCCTAATAGAGAAGGTGGACATTTTAATAATCCTGTATTTGATACTAGCGTGAATTATGGTAATCTTTTATACATGCCTTTTAAATGTAAAATTAAAGCAGTTGTTCATGGCGGTAATGCTTTGGGTACGCCAGTAAGTTTGAAGATAAATAAAAGGTTAGGTTCTTCCGGTTTTGAAACAATAGCTTCTAAAACTGTTGGGCCATATTCAAACGGTTCTACACCTTATGTTTTTTCTTATGGCACAGATATAGACAGTACAAAAATTATAGATGCCGGAGGTTCGATAATGATTACGTTTAACAATAATAATGTATCGACAGGAGTATGGAGGACACCATCACTTCTGATATATTTTGAAGAAGAATTTTAAAACAGACTATAATTAAACTAAATACAACACACTATGTTTCTCCAATTTTAATACAAGGAAAATTTGATAATGTATTTATTAAAGAAACCTCATTTGAGTTAGAAAGAGCTGAAAATTACTTACTCATAAATTTTGAAAAGTACTATTTCAGTGGTGAAGAAAAAATCTCAATAACTCATAACACAAGATAATTAAGAATTAAAACAAATAAAGCCTTTTAACATCTTAATTTATCTACTCAGAAAATTCGATTGAATATAAAAAAATCGCGATAACTTTCTCTATCCTCATAAAAAAACCTCGAAAGCCAACACTTTCGAGGTTTCTTAGAGAATTACTAAACTAATAAATAAAGCCTAAAACTATTTTTTTACAGAAAATTTGAAAGTAGTTTTGGTTTTATAATTTTCACCAGGATTTAAAACGGTTGTTGGAAAATCTTTCTGGTTTGGAGAATCCGGATAATGTTGTGTTTCTAGGCAAAAACCGGTTCTGTGTGCGTATGTTCCGCCGTTGCGCATTGGTAAAGTTCCGTCAAGAAAATTTCCTGAGTAAAACTGAATTCCCGGCTCATCGGTTGTTATTTCTAAAAGTCGTCCGCTTGCTGGTTCGTAAGCCGAAGCCACAATCGTTTTTCCTTTTTCAGTATTGTTCAGTACCCAGCAGTGATCGTATCCTTTTCCTCTTTCTAACTGCTCGTTTTTAACTCCAATATCTTTTCCGACTAATTTTGGTTTTCTAAAATCAAAAGGTGTATTGGTGACATCTTCTAATTTTCCGGTCGGAATTAAAGTCGCATCCACAGGAACCAATTTATCAGCATTTAATGTGATTTCGTGATCTAAAATCGTTTTAGAAAAATCACCTGATAAATTGAAGTACGTATGCTGCGTTAAGTTTACAATGGTTTTCTTATCGGTCGTGGCCTCGTAAAGCACTTCTAACTGATTGTCATTTGTTAAGGTGTATGTTACAAAAACCTGCAGGTTTCCAGGATATCCTTCTTCACCATCTTTCGCTAAATAGGATAATTTTAAAGAAGCTTTTTCTCCTGATTTTGTTTCTGTTGCTGTCCAAACTACTCTATGAAAACCTTCCGGTCCACCGTGTAAAGCATTTGGCGCATTGTTTATTGCTAACTGATAATTTTTTCCGTCAAGCGAAAATTTTCCTTTTGCAATTCGGTTTCCAAATCTCCCAATCAAAGCACCGAAGAACGGATTCTCTTTTTGATATTGTTCCAAAGAAGTAAAACCTGTTACCACATTTTCTGAAACACCTTCTTTATTAGGTACTTTCAAATCAGTAATAATTCCACCAAAAGTGATGATATCGACTTCCATCCCATTTTGGTTTTTCAGCTTATAACTGTCTATTTTTTCTCCTTTTAGAGTTGTTCCGTAAGCCGATTTTACGATGGTTACAGAATCTTTTACTTCTTGAGTAGCATTTGTTTCCATTTTTTTATCGTTTTTACATTGAACCGAAATTGCAGCCAAACTCAGTAAGCTTATTCCGAAAACGCAACGTTTTAATACATTCATAAATGATTTTTTTTAGTTTTTTTGTGAAATGTTAAAAGTAAAATGTTAGATGTGAAATTTAGTCATTTTAAAAATGTAAAAAATCATCTATTTAGGTTTTTTACATTTTACATTTCACAAATTACATTTTACTGCCTTAAAGCCCGTGTTGAAACAAATGATAATATGCTTCATTAGCATTCAGTTTATCTTTGAAATCTCTCACGGTTGTTTTTTCATCAATTACCAATAATTCAATTCCAGCAATATCAGCGAAATCTTCCATAAACTCAGTTGTAACAGACTGGCTATAAACCGTGTGATGTGCTCCTCCTGCCAAAATCCAGGCTGTTGCTGCAATATCAAGGTTTGGTTTACAATCCCATAAAACTCTTGCAACTGGTAATTTTGGTAAATCTGCCATTGGTTTTACGGCTACTACTTCGTTTACAATCAAACGGAAACGATTGCCCATATCTACCAACGATACATTGATAGCATCTCCAGCTGGTGAATTAAATACCAAACGTGCTGGATCTTCTTTTCCTCCAATTCCTAATGGATGTACTTCGCAAGAAGGTTTTCCATCAGCAATAGACGGACAAATTTCTAACATGTGCGATCCCAAAACGTATGATTTTTGAGGTGTAAAGTGATAAGTGTAATCTTCCATGAAAGACGTTCCTCCTTCAAGACCAATGTTCATTACTTTTAAAGCACGAACCATTGCAGCCGTTTTCCAGTCGCCTTCGCCACCAAAACCATAACCATCAGCCATTAATCTTTGTGTTGCGATTCCTGGTAATTGTTTCCAGACACCCAGGTTTTCGAATGTATCTGTAAAAGCTCCAAAACCTCCTTCTTCAAGAAAAGCTCTTAAACCTAATTCTATTTTTGCGGCTTCTACCAAAGAACTTCTTTGCGCTCCGCCTTCTTTTAAAGAATCCGTCAAATTATATGACGATTCGTAAACTGCTAATAAATCATTTAATTGTGTATCGGTAACTTTCTCGATATGTTTGGTAACATCTGATGAATCGTATCCGTTTACTGAAACGCCAAAACGTATCTGAGCTTCAACTTTATCACCTTCGGTAACCGCAACTTCACGCATATTGTCTCCAATACGGGCTACTTTTAAGTTTTGAAGTTCATCCCAACCCAATACAACTCTTGTCCAGACTCCGAGTTTATTTTGAACTCTTTCGTCTTCCCAGTGACCCACAACCACTTTGCGTTTTTTACGCATTCTGGACATGATAAAACCAAACTCACGATCTCCGTGTGCCGATTGATTCAGGTTCATGAAATCCATATCAATAGTTCCCCACGGAATTTCAGCATTGTATTGTGTATGCAAATGACATAATGGTTTCTTCAAAATACTCAATCCTCCAATCCACATTTTAGCTGGCGAAAAAGTATGCATCCAGGCAATGATTCCGATACAGTTTTTGTTCGTGTTCGCTGCCAAGCATACATCCAGAATTTGAGAAGGCGATTTTACCACATCTTTATAAACCACTTTTACCGGAATGCTCGATGAAGCATCTAGTCCTTTTGCAATAATTTGCGAATGTTCTGCTACTTTTCTTAGTGTTTCTTCACCGTATAATTCCTGGCTGCCTACTACAAACCAAACTTCTTTTTGAGATATATCAATCATTTTTATCTTTTGTTTCAGGTTTTCTTTGTTTCAAGTTTGCTTCGCCTGTTCGAGCAGAGCTCTCGAGTCAAGTTCGAAAAAATAGAAAACCTTCGTTATTTATTGTTTTTATTTCAAGTTTCAGATTTAAAGTTTTTTTGAATCCTTCAATCTAAAATCTACATTCTAAAATCTAAAATTATTTATTGTCCGTAATACGAATCTTTTCCGTGTTTACGTTCGTAATGTTTTTTTATTAAGGAATCTTTCAGTCTTGGTGCGTTGGGGTTTATTTGTAAAGTCAGATACGCCATTTCGGCTACTACTTCCAGAACTTTACTGTTATAAACCGCCTTTGCTGCGTTTTTTCCCCAGGCAAACGGACCGTGATTACCGATCAGAATCATTTCTACTTCTTCATACGAAAGTTTTTTTTCTTTGAAACAATCCAAAATCTGAATTCCGGTATTGTGTTCGTAATTCCCTTCGATAAGCGCGTCTGCCATTGGCGGAGCACACGGAATGTCTGACGTTAAATGATCGGCATGTGTTGTCCCGAAAATCGGAATATCACGTTGCGATTGCGCCCAGGCTACTGAGTAAGTTGCATGTGTATGCGCTACACCACCAATGTTTGGCCAGTTTTTATATAAATAAGCATGTGTTTTGGTATCAGAAGAAGGACGCATTGTTCCTTCGATAATAGTATTATCAAAATCTACAATAACGATGTCTTCTGGTTTTAAATCTTCGTAAGGAACGCCGCTTGGTTTGATAGCAAAAACACCCTTTTCTCTGTCAACAGCACTTACGTTCCCAAATGTATATACGACCAAATTCAGTGCATTCAATTGCATGTTGGCTTCGTAACATTCCTGTTTTAAATCTTTATAAAGAGAACTCATTTTCTGTAATTTTAATGGATGGATCTTCAAAAGCACTTAATTGATCATAAGCAACCAGCAATTTGTTGTATGCCGCTACTTTGTCTAATTGAGGGAAATATTCTCCGTCAAAATCGCTTCCTATTTTTTGGCTTGCTTCGATTACGTTTGAATAAATTCCGGCGGCAACGGCTGCGTAAATCGCTGCTCCCAAAGCTGGAGTCTGGTCTGAAGCTGCAATTTTGATTGGTTTATTCAAAACATTCGCCAAAGTCTGCATGATAAAAGGTGATTTTCTGGCAACACCCCCAATTCCGATTACGCTGTCGATTTTTACGCCTTCTTCCTCAAAACGATCCACTATTTTTTTCGCTCCAAAGCAGATTGCGTTTACCAAAGCTTTGAAAATATGAGGTGCTTTTGTTCCTAAAGATAAGTTTGAAATGGCACTTTTTAATTCCTGATTCGCATCTGGAGTTCTTCTTCCGTTGATCCAGTCCAAAGCAATTGGAAGACTTTCTGAAACTGGAATTTTCTCTGCTTCTTTTGTTAATTCAACGATTAATTTATCGCTGAATTCTTCTCTTAATTGCTCTTTCTGCGTATCATTCAAAACAGAAGAGGATGTCAGTAAATGTTCCGTTGGCCACATCAATAATTCTTTGTACCAGGCCAGTAAATCTCCAAAAGCTGATTGTCCAGCTTCCAAACCAATAAAACCTGGAATTACAGATCCATCCACTTGTCCGCAGATACCGCGAACGGTTTTTGTTCCAACTTCGTCATAAGAACCCACCAAAATATCGCAGGTTGAAGTTCCCATAACGCGAACCAAAGTATTCTCGCCAATTTTTGCTCCAACAGCACCGGAATGCGCATCAAAAGTTCCAACAGCCACTACAGTTTCTGTAGAAAGTCCTAAACGATCGGCCCATTCTTGGCTTAAATTTCCGGCAACTAAATCAGATGTATAAGTCTCATCGTATAAATTGCCACGAAGTGTTGCTAAATACGGATGTAATTTTTCTAAAAATTCTACTGGAGGAAGTCCATTCCAGTCTTCGTGCCACATCGCTTTATGTCCTGCTGCGCAACGGCTTCTTTTGAATGATTTTAAATCTTTGTCCTCAATCAATAAATACGTCATTAAATCGCAGTGTTCCATCCAGGTATGCGCTGCATTTCGAACCGCTTCATCTTCTCTGGCAATGTGTAGGATTTTTGCCCAAAACCATTCTGATGAATAGATTCCGCCTACATATTTGGTCACGTTTTCTCCGCCCCAGCTTACGGCCAGTTCGTTGATTTCGTTGGCTTCATTTATCGAAGTATGATCTTTCCACAACACCATCATCGCATTAGGATTTTCCTCGAAACCTTTTGTAAGAGCTAGTGGAATTCCATCTTTGGTTACAGGAACTGGTGAAGATCCTGTGGTGTCTATACAAATTCCTTTTACTAATGAAGGATCAACTTTACTTTCTTTTATAACGGTCTGAATCGTAATTTCTAGCCCTTCGATATGATCTAAAGGATGCTGGCGAAACTGATTGATGGATGCGTCACAATATTGCTTGTTCTTCCATCTTTTATAATGAGAAACATTTGATGCTAACTCTTGCCCATTTTCAGTATCTATTAGCACCGCCCGAACAGAATCTGTTCCGTAGTCCAATCCTATAACGTAATTTTTCATTCGAAATTCATTTTTTAATAATGACAAATATAAATATAATTAATTTATAAGTGTGTAAAAAACACTTAATAAAAATAAGCACTGTAATTTTTACAAATAATTCATTAAAACAGGCATTTAGGGGCAAAACAAAAAATAAACGTTAGTTTTACATTTATTCTGTTGTGATTATTTCATCTTAATTTTCAAAACCGTTACCGAGTATGCTGGAAAATCGTATTGCACTTTGCTTCCTTTTACTTTAAATTCACTTTCTTTCGGACTGATTTTCTTTGGAGATTCAAATGAATTCTCATCGTTTAAACCTTCTCCTTTCAAAATTAAAGCTGTTCCTTTCGAGTCTAATTTTCCTCCTTTTAAGTCGATGGCAACATTTTGAGAAGCCGAAGAAGTGTTTACAATTTTCAGTATGACCTCTTTCGAATTGGTATCTTTTACAGCCGACGCAAACAAATCGTTCTGACCTGTAACTGCTTTTCCGTCTTTGGTAATATTGATTAAATCGGTTCCTCTGTTATTGGCAAATAATTTCTGAACATAATAATTGGGTGTTCCATAAGATTCTAAATTATTGAACCAGATCATATCCGGAGTCCACTGCCAGCCTTCCACATGAGCCAATAACGGCGCATACGATGTTAGGTGAACTACCTCAGCATTACGCTCCATTCCGGTCATAAAAGCAGCTTCAGAAAAAGCACATTCCCAATTATTTTTATTTAATGGACTAGCAATTTCTACACTTTGAGCGGCATATTCCCCAGCAAAAATCTTTGGTCCTTTACGATCGTAATTATCATATCGGGTGGCATTTTTACGAAACCATTCCGGGCTTTTGTAATAATGTTCATCCACAATTTCAGTATTTAGTTTTTTAAGTTCTTTCATACCATAATCAAAATAATCTCCTTCCGGGAAAGGTCCTGTTCCGGAAACTATGGTAATGTTCGGATATTTGGCTTTAATGGCTTTTTGAAATACTTTGAAACGTTCGATATAATCTGGTCCCCATTGCTCATTTCCAACTCCGATGAATTTTAAATTAAAGGATTTTGGATGTCCCATATCGGCTCTTAGTTTCCCCCAGGCAGTAGTAACATCACCATTGGCAAATTCAATTAAATCTAAAGCATCCTGAACATAAGGATCCAACTGATCCATCGGAACTAATTCTCCTGTATTAAACTGACACGCCATTCCGCAGCTTAAAATTGGTAATGGCGATGCTCCGATATCTTCAGAAAGCTGAAAATATTCGAAAAATCCCAATCCAAAACTCTGAAAATAATCCGGTGTTGGTTTGTGTGCAAATTCGATATTCCAACGGTTGATTAAAAACTCTCTGTCTTCAATGTTTCCAACTGATTTTTTCCATTGGTAACGTTCAGCCAGTGTTTTTCCTTCAACAATACACCCTCCCGGAAAACGTAAAAATCCTGGTTTTAAATCGTATAACAATTGCACTAAATCACTACGCAGACCGTTCTTTCTTCCTTTCCAGGTATCTTCCGGAAACAACGAAATCATGTCCAGAGCAATTACTCCTGTTCCTTCAAAAGTGATTTTGATTTGTGCTTTCGCTTCGGTCGCAGTGGCAACTAATTGTGCCGTATAATTCGTCCAGTTATTGGAAGTTGGCACAATAGAGGTCTCGCCTAAAACCTTTTTATTTTTATCAATAAACTGAATTTTTATTTTCGAAATATTTCCAGATTCCTTAGATGCTTTTAGTGAAAAATTATAATGCAAATCTTTCTTGATTCCCATTCCTCTAAAACCTTCGTTAAGCAATTCGTAACCATTGGCATCATTTACCGTTATGCGGCAATAATTATGATTGGTTCCTTTTTGAGAATATTGGATGATTTTTGCGATTCCGGATTTCTCATTCAATTTATGCCTGTCGCTGTTTGGTTCGTTCCAGCCCATAAAAGGGAGCTCAAATTCGAACGATCTGTTTTTGATCATTTCAGCATACAAACCTCCATCGGCAGCAAAATTGATGTCTTCAAAAAATACGCCGTACATCGTGGGCTGAATTTTGGTTACCGATTTTGAGAAATCAACTTCAAGATTGTTTTTTTGTGCCGAAGCAAAAAGGCCGCTAAGCATTAAACCACAAAGGGTCATTTTGGTAATTAAATTAGGCTTCATTTTTTTATAGTTAAATGTGTTTTTATCGACCGCGGATGATACTGATTCACTAAAGTGAAACCGCGGATAAAAACGGATTTTTATTTTTATAAACTTTGACTTTATTTTCTTTTTTAAACACATAGATACATAGAATTTGATAGCCAAAAAAAGGCATTTCATTTGCTTCAAGAAACATAGCTATGTGTTCAAATCTAGATTTGTTTTGTACTCTTTTTTATTAATTTAATTCTATGTTTTCTATGTGTTTATTTTTTTGCACACAGATCTTTTTTCTTTACTCTAAATTCTATTTTCTATTTATAATCCAGCCAGACTTTCATCTTCCCTACACCACGATTTGACCAGCTGTAATACGGAATGGCTTTGAATTTTGAGTTTTCGATTACGTTTACGCCCTGCAATAAATTAGGTTCTTTTTTTACTTTGAAAGTATCGCCGGCAGCGACATCTATTTTATCAAAATTGGTTTTATTGTCAATTTCTTCTACTGCGTAAACGATCGGACCATATTCTAGAGAAACTTTATTTTTATTGGTTTCTACTTTCGCATTCGTAACAACTTCCTGCACTTCCATCGGGAAATTAAGATTGATTTTATCGCCTTTTTTCCAGTTTCTGGTAATGGTAAAATAACCTTCTTCCGGCTGCATTGCGATTGATTCTCCATTAATGGAAATTGTTGCTTTTTGAGTCGAAGCTTTTTTATAACTGTACAAATCTCCCGGCAAAACTTCGTTTCTGGCCCAGCCCGGAACACGAAGTTTTATTGTGAACTTACTTTCTTTTTTCGGGTTAACTGCAATAGCAACTTTGCCATTCCACGGATATCCTGTCTGCTGCGAAATCTGCAAATCGGTTTTTCCTAAAGTGATGGAAGCCGTGTTTGAAGCAAATAAATTGACATACAAAGCGTCTTTTGATTTGGAGTAAATCAGTCCCGGAATCGAAGGTACAAAACGAATTAAATTGGTTGGACAACAAGAACAGTCAAACCAGGCCTGACGGGTGCAGGAACCTCTGTTTGATTTATAGACACCATCCGCTTCCAGAGCATTTGGATAGAAAAATTGTTTTCCATCTAATGAAATTCCAGAAATCAAACCGTTGTACATCGTGCGTTCGATTACATCAAAATACTGTGATTTACCAGATAAGTTATGCAATCTGTGATTCCAATAAACATCTCCAATTGCCGCACAGGTTTCGTTATAAGCGGTTAAATTGGGCAGTTCGTAATTGCTTCCAAAAGCTTCTCCCTCATGTCTCGAACCTATTCCGCCCGTGATATACATCTTTTTGTTGACCATATTTTCCCATAAATTATTAATGGCATCCGTATAGGCTTTGTCTTTGGTCATCGCGGCAATATCCGTCATTCCCGCATACATATAAACCGCTCTCACAGCGTGGCCAACTACTTCATTTTGCTGCACAACCGGCATATGATCCTGTGCATACTCGCCATATAATTTATGATTGTCCGGATTACCGCGATTGTCTAAATAGTATTTTGCCAGTTTTAGATACGCTTCTTTTCCGGTAATTTGGTATAATTTGATGAGACCCGTTTCTACAATCTGATGTCCCGGAACTCCTTTTACCTGACCTGGACCATCGCCAAAAGTTTTCACTAACAAATCAGCATTTTTGATGGCAATGTCTAAAAAGTTTCTTTTTCCAGTAGCTTCATAATGCACTACCGCAGCTTCAATTAAGTGCCCTGCGTTATAACATTCGTGACTAATCTGCAGCGATTCCCAACGTTTTCCTTCAATAACCGGAACCCAGGTACAAGGCGGTTTTGCAGGATTTATGGTTCGCCAAGTGGTTAAGTAACCGTCTTTTTCCTGACCTATTTTTACAATAGCAATCAGCGAATCCAGTACGCTTTCTAACTTTGGATTTGGCGCACTGATTAAGGTATTCGAAGCGCCTTCGATAATTTTGTAAACATCCGTATCATCAAAAGGCATTTCTCCTCTTACTGTCCCGGTTTTTTGTTTTCCGGCAATTAAAAAATTCTCAAAACGACCTTCTTCATTACATTTCTGAATGGCATATTCTATCGTAATTTCCTGTACTCTTTTGATAATGGGCAGCCAAAAAGAATCAGACAATTTTACATTTTGAATGTTTACCGGTTCTATTGGATAACCGGCTTTTGTTACTGACGTTTTATTGGATTGCAACACATCGTTTTGGGTTTCTTTACAGGAAAGAAAAACCATAAACGACATGAAAATCGTAATAACAGGGAAAGTATATTTATTCATTATGCTAAATTTCTATTTTAAAACAGGCCACAAATCAGCGTCCCATTGTATTTCTTTAACCACTAATCTTGGTGTTCCGTTGGTTTTCTTTTCGTAGGCGTGATAAAAAATATAATCTTTTCCATCAAACGTATAAGTACTGTTATGGCCTACGCCAAAGTAATTCTCATCGCCCTGAACCACTAAACTGCCACCACCTTCTGCCAATGATTTTCCGTCTTTATCGACATAAGGACCTGTTACACTTTTTGATCTTCCAACCACTACTTTATAGGTACTTTTTTCGCCTCTGCAGCATAAATCCCAGGAAAGAAACTGATAATAGTAACCATTTTTCTTAAAGATAAAAGGAGCTTCAAGCGCACCATCTCCAGGATCTGAGTCCGGTAATTCGAAAGTTCTTTTGCGTTTGGCAATCGTATGCCATTCCTGCGGTTGTGCAATTGATTTTAAATCGGGGTTTAATTTTACCAATTTCAGCCCTTCCCAAAAAGAACCAAATGACAGCCACGGTGTATTGTTTTCGTCAAAAACCAAATTCGGATCAATGGCATTCCACATATCGCGGTTGGGTTCAGACTGAATGACGATTCCCTGATCGACCCATTTGTAGTTTTTATCTTTTGGATCTAATGTTGTATTGGTCACCAAACCAATCGCCGAAGTATTTTTGGCGAAAGCCGAAACCGAATAATACAAATAATAGACCTTATTATGAAAGGTAATATCCGGAGCCCAGATATGGTTTTTAAAATCGGCTGCAACACCATCTGCCCAAACGGGTTTTTCTTTGAAAATTTGCGGTTCCTTTTGCCAGGTTTTCAAATCTTTTGAACTAAAAGCACTGATACCGTTACCAGTGCAATACAAATAATAGGTGTCTTTTTGTTTAATAACCACCGGATCGTGAACGACTATTTCCTGCGCAAATGAAACTGAAGCTATCAGCATCATTAAAACAAAAAGTATATATTTTATGTTCTTGTACAACTTCATAGTTTATGTTTTTTTCACCATATAAGTGATATAAGTTAATTTAAGTTTGGTTGTAAATTGGAACGCTTTTTTAAACCATATAAGTGATATAAGAAAATTTAAGTTTGGTTCTTGTTTGGAACGGTTTTTTAAACAATATAAGAACAGTTAAGTTTTTCAAGTCTAGCTTTAAATGAACTTATATTACTTATATGGTGAAAATTTTAGTCCTGCTTTTTTTCAAGTCTAGTTTTAAATGAACTTATATCACTTATATGGTGAAAATTTTATTCTTGCTGTTTTGAAAAACTACTGAATTCCTTCAGAAGTCATTACCACACGTTTCATGGTTCCGTCTTTGTTATAAAATAATTTATCGACACAAACAGATCGTCTGAAGCTTCCTCCATTGGGCTGTGTTGCCCCATTGTGATAAATAAAATACGATTGTCCTTTAAAATCAATTATCGATTGATGATTGGTATTGCTGTTTCCGGCCAGTTCATTCAGGATGCCTTTGTATTCCCACGGACCGTTTATTGACTTGCTCATAGCGTAGGCAATTTTTTCAGGAAACTGATACGCATACGATAAATAATACCAGTTTTTATGTTTATGAATCCAGGGAGCCTCAGTAAAATTAGGTAAGCTTATCGTCTGAATTGGGCCGTCTAATTCAAGCATATTTTCTTTTAGTTTGGCATAATGGCAAACGGTATTTCCCCAAAACAAATACGCCTGACCATCCTCATCAATATAAACTGTTGGGTCGATATCGTCCCAGCTTATATTGGTGTGTTTGGTCATGTCATTGGTAATTAAGGCTTTCCCTAAAGCATCTTTGAAAGGCCCTGTTGGACTATCTGAAACCGCAATACCAATTGACTTTCCTGGAATTGTTGCATGTGAAACCGTTACATACCAATAAAATTTTCCGTTACGTTCGATGACCTGCGAAGCCCATGCATCATTTGAAGCCCATTTAAAATCGGTTACTTTTAAGGGTACCGGATGCGATTGCCAATTCTTCATATCCGACGAAGAATAAACCAGCCATTCTTCCATCTTATAAAAATTAAAATCATTTGGCGCGACATCATGTCCTGCGTACAAATACACTTTGTCCTTATACACAAGGGCGGCTGGATCACCGGTATAATTATCGGTAATAATTGGGTTATTTAATTTTGCCGAATCTGTTTGTGCAACAGCTGTTGTGCAGGACACAAGCAAAACTAAAAACGACAAGTTTGTAATTAGGTTTTTCATTATATATTTTTTTCTCGCAGATCTTGCAGATTTAGCAGATTTTTTATCTTTTCTAATTATTTAAATCTGTAACTATACTTTATTTTTGGAATTTGGAATTTAAAAACCTGGTACTTCCTAATTCACTTTTTTACCCCAAACCGGCAGTCCTGCTGCAGTAAGTCCGGAATAACTTATCGTTACTTTTCTGGTAGCGGCTTCCCAATCCCAGGCATCACTTACTTTGCATTTTATACCATTTACGGTCAATGTTTTGGCAGTACTGTCATACGACCAGGTTCCGGTCACGGCACCGCTTACTTTTTTATCAGCCGTTAAGTAAATCGTAACCGATTTTTGAATAACTGCATATTGGTAGTTCATGGTAATTTGTTCCCAGGTTCCAATAAAAGAAGCTTCTGTAATAGTCGTGGCAGGTACCGCGGCATATCTTTCAGCATCTACAACCGGCCAGCCGTCTTCTGTCCATTTTATGGCGCGAACGTGTCCCATCATAACAGCATTTGAAGCATTGATTCCAGGTACATCTTTTGGCAAACGAGCCTGCGATGCATAATACCATTGCTTGGTATCCGGATTTTGAAAAACAGAACAGTGCGCAAATCCTACCCATCCCGTATGATTATTAAACCCATAAGGATGTGTAAGCATTGGCCAGCAATCTGCTCCATTGGTTACATTGGCTCCGTTGATTCCTAAGAAAGGCCCTGTAATACTTTTAGAACGGCAAACTCTTGTATTGTAAGGAACATCCAGACCGTCATAAGCCAGGAAAAGATAATAATATTGCGTTTCGGGATTGTATATCATTTCCGGTCCTTCCGAAGCCTGCCAACGACTGGTAGCACTTCTGGAAGCTATGCGGGTTCCGTAATCGGCTAGGGTTTTTAACTGATTTGGTTTTCCTGTTGCCGGATTTAATTTTAATGATGCAATACCAGAATGCCATGAGCCATAAATCAGGTATTGTTCTCCCTCAGGAGTTTCTACAAAAGTAGGATCGATGGCATTGAATTTAAAATAAGCGTTTTCCCAATTTCTGGCTCCTGAAAAAGAATAAGGTTTTACGCCATCAGGTTCAGAGCATACTACCATTCCTTTATCTTCCCAAACATTTGTCGCTAAATCATCCGATTCTGCTAATCCTATAAAAGCTCTTTCTGACCATGAAGTCGAAAAATCAGCTCCCACAATAGGTTCGTCAACTACTATGCTGTAATACAAACGGAATTTACTGCCTACTTTTTTTACATAAGGCGCCCAGTAACCATATCTCGGGTTTTCAATTGGTGGCAAGGCAGGAACCATTCGGGCTCTTTTATTGTTCAGAGAATCTTTTACCCAAGCCGGAATTGTAGCCATTGCCGATCCCATATACTCCCAGGTAACCAGATCTTTCGAACGTCTGTACGGAAAATGTCCGTGACCATCATGGGCATTTCCATAAGAAGCATCTGTTTGATACATATAATAGTATTCCCCTGATTTTTCTACAGATGGATCATGAACGTTGGCTAAATTCCATTGTGCCCTGCTTCCCCAAGAGGAAATAGAAGTATAATTATCCGCATACGTCGGTCCCGGAAAAGCCGTTGGGTTTGGCTTAGGATCGGGTGTAGGTGTAGGCGTTGGATTTGGATCAGATCCCGGATCGTCACTGGAACAACTCACTACCGCCAGAGTAAATAAAAACAGTCCGATATACGAGACTGCTTTTATTATATAATTTGACTTCTTCATATTTTATGTTTTTTATTTCCCCTCTAAAACAATTACTGAGAAAGGAGGAATGGTAATTTCAAGTTTTCCTTTTTTGTTTTCGAAACCTTTATACACTGTAGGTACAATTTTGTTTGGGGTATCGAATGAATTGTAATCCTGTAATTTTGATGCGGTAATAATTTGCGCCGTAACATTTTTCACTCCTAAATCATTGATATCAATTACAACTTTGTTTTTGTTTTTAGCATCTACATTTACTAATGAAATATGTACCAGTCCGTTTTTATCCTTTGATGCTGAAGCCGAAACCGCCGGAAGTTTTTCTCCGTTTACGGTATAATCCGGAGAGGTAAAACTAATTGGCAATAACTTCGCATCCTGATGCACACTGTATAATTTCATAACATGATAAGTAGGTGTCAGGATCATTTTGGCATTATCCGTAAGGATAACCGCCTGCAATACATTCACACACTGTGCTAAGTTTGCCATACGAACCCTGTCAGCATGGTTGTTGAAAATATTAAGTGTTGATCCGGCTAAAACTGCATCTCTCATGGTGTTTTGTTGGTATAAAAATCCAGGATTTGTTCCTTTTTGTACTTCATACCAGCCTCCCCATTCGTCAACAATCATGGCTACTTTCTTCTCCGGATCGTATTTATCCATAATGGCTGAATGTTTGGTAACCAATTCTTCCATTTTTAATGCTGATTGCATGGTTTTGAAATATTCAGTCTCGGTATAATTAACATCTTCTCCTTTTTTGCCCCAGTCGATAACTGCATAATGATGTACACCCACTCCGCCTAACATATTGAGCGGAATGTTTTTCATCAATACTTCTGTCCAGTTATAATCAGCGCTGTTTGATCCGGAAGCAATACGGGTAATACCGCCTGTGTTTTCCCAATCAGACATGAAGGTTGCAAATTTGCGGTATTCGCCAGCATAATATTCAGCTGTCATGTTTCCGCCACATCCCCAGGCTTCGTTTCCTATTCCCCAGAACTTCACTTTCCAAGGTTCAGTTCTTCCATTCTTTTTACGCAAGTCACTCATCGGGCTCTTTCCGCTAAAGTTGGCATATTGTACCCAGTCAGCTAATTCCTGTACAGTACCGCTACCCACATTTCCTGATAAATAAGGTTCCGTTCCAAGCAGCTCACACATGTTTAGGAAATCATGTGTTCCAAAGCTGTTATCTTCTGTAACACCTCCCCACCATTTGTTTACAATAGTTGGTCTCTGTTCCTGAGGTCCAATACCATCTTTCCAGTGGTATGTATCAGCAAAACAACCGCCGGGCCATCTAAGGTTAGGAATTTTTAAATCTTTTAAAGCCGCAACAATATCATTTCGCACTCCTTTTGTATTTGGTATTTTTGAAGTGTCACCAACAAAAAACCCTCCGTAAATTGATCTGCCCAAATGCTCTGCAAAATGGCCGTAGATGTTTTTATCAATAGTAGGAGCGTCTGCAGTATTCTTAATCGAAAGTACTGTTGTAGTCTCTTTTTGTGAGAAAACAAATTGATTACAAAATGTAAAGACAAATAGAATTAAAAATGATTTTTTCATGTTTTGAATGCTTTAAAGAGAGAGAAACTAAAGCTTCTCTCCGGATATTAATTATTTAATAAGATAATGTTGGCCAACCTCCTGACCATGTAAAATAAACTATTTCGAGTTTTGGATTTCCGTTGTCTGCTTTATCATAATAATGAACCGCTCCCTTTTGAGTTCCGGTAATTCTTGACAAATGACCCGGTCCTATATAATTTCCCTGTGCTGCTAAAACGGTTGTTCCTCCTCCGCTTTTTAAAGATACTCCATTTTTATCTGTAAAAGGTCCAAACGGACTAGTAGAGCGTCCTACCACAATATAATAAGTACTGTTTATACCATTACAACAAGTACCTCTATTGACAAACATATAATAATAACTGCCTTCTTTTACTAAACAAGGAGCTTCCCACGAAGCGCCATTTCCGCCAGCTACTACCGTTCTTGTTCCAGTTGGTTTTCCTGTCGAAGGATTGATCTGTACTACGCCAATTCCGGCATGCCAGGAACCATACGCCATATACACATTACTTCCGTCAACCAGTATCGAAGCATCGATTGCATTTACATCTGAAGCCGATGACGAGGCAACCACAACGCCTCTGTCTGTCCATTTGGTTCCCGCACTTTGCGAAATAGACGGGGCAGTTACCAACCCAATGGCCGATCTTGCTGAGCCAAAAGTAGAGCAGGAGTAATACATATTCCATCTATTATTAAACCACGCCACATCCGGAGCCCAATACGTTTTGGTAAAACCGGGTACATAACCTGTAATCCAGCCTGGTGTTGCTGTAAATACTGATGTTCCCCATGTCCAGCTTGTTAAATTGGTAGAATACGTCATAGGGATATTATCTCCTGTTGTAAAAACATAATAATTAACCCCGCTTTTTACTATCGTACTCGGATCGTGTGACGGGACATTGCCTGCAACCGTCTTTGCTGTTATATTTTTTACTGCGGAATTTTGAGCCGCCGCATTAACCTCATTATCTGAAGATGTTACGTCTTCAGTCTGACAACCCACTACTAAAATTGCAACCAAAATCAAGCTTATAATTGTTTTCATTGTTTTAATAATTTAAGTTAATGTTCCCTTTTTTGGTGTTATTCTTTCAAAGAATAGGGCACCTTGGTTAACCTGTAAAAAAAATCAGTCCGTACCATAATCTCTTTCATCCAATGCTGAAGTTTTAAACTGTGTTTTAGGTTAGGAGACGTATAATTTGACGTCTCCTAACCTAAAATTTGACGTCCGGAACGTCAACGTTGACGTTAAATCATCCATCGTTGACGTTCTGAACCCCGTCGTTGACGTTGTAAACCCCATCGTTGACGTTCCAGACGTCATCGTTGAGGTTCCGAACCCCGTCGTTGACGTTCCAGACGTCAAATTTTACCTTCAGAACGTCAA
>NZ_WSTB01000019.1 GCF_009789235.1 Flavobacterium hydrocarbonoxydans
GAGTTTCTTCAACAGTTGATTTACAATCGGCAATAACAGGAGGAACAACACATACTTTTGATAATGATGGTGTTAATACTTTAACATCAGTAGTTAACGGAATTACAGAGGCAGCACCCGCTGTAAACACAGTTGGGAATGCAATAACAGATGCAACTTTAACCACAACGGTTAATGGAGTTTCAGGAACTGCATTAGATTTAACACCAGCAATTGCTTCAGGTACAGTAAACGTATTGGCAAATGATGGTACTAATACTATAACTTCTACTGTAAACGGAAAAGTAGCTACAGCACCCGCTGTAAATACAGTTGGGAATACAATAACAAATGCAACTTTAACCACAACGGTTAATGGAGTTTCAGGAACTGCATTAGATTTAACACCGGCAATTGCTTCAGGTACAGTAAACTCATTGGCAAATGATGGTACTAATACCATAACCTCTACTGTAAACGGAAAAGTAGCTACAGCACCAGCTGTAAACATAGTTGACGCTACACTTGTAAACGGAGTTTTAACTTCTAAAGTAAATGGAGTTTCTGATGCTACACCAGTAAATGTTTTAGCCACTGCAAATAGTGGACTTACCGCTACAAACGGAAATGTACAATTAGGAGGAGCATTGCTAGAGGCAGAAGCTATAGGTACAACTGCTGCAAATACATTAGCAATTACTGGTTTAGCTACAGGAGCAACCACAGATGCAATTGTAGTAAGTAGTACTGGAGGAGTTTTAAAAACCATCCCTACTACAGCGTTAGCTACAGAGCCTTGGCGAGTACAGGGAGGTTTACTACAGGCTACTTCAAATAATGATAAGATTTACCAAAATAATAATGTAGCAATAGGAAAAAACAGTGGTTTTGCTCCTGCAGCATTAGATGTCAATGGGGCTATACGAGGAGGTTTAAATAACGCAACAACAACTGTTGGGCTAAATTCGATTGCTGTTGGAGCTAATAATGTAGCTTCAGGACAACATTCTGTGGCATTTGGTGCAGGAGCATCAGCTACAGGAACCGGTTCTTTTGCCTTAACAGGAGGAGTTGCTAATGGTTCATATTCAATCGCAACAGCAACTCCAGGAGGTTTTACTAATATTGCATCAAATGAAGGGGCTAAAGCTTTTGGTCAAAGTAGTACTGCCTCAGGAGCTTATTCTTTAAGTACAGGTTTAGTAACTATAGCTTCAGGTGATTATTCTACAGCATTTGGTACAAGTAGTGAGTCTATAGGTTCAGGTTCTTTTGCAGGCGGTTCTAGTAGCATTGCAAGAGGATTAAATTCACTAGCTTTTGGATTTCAAGTTGAAGCAGCTAATAATAATGAAGTAGTTTTTGGAATAGATAATGCTATAAAAACGTCTGTAGGAGATGTTACAGATCCGATATTTCAAATAGGTATTGGTACTAATAATGGGTTAACAATTCTTCAAAATGGTAATGCAGCAATTGGGGTAAATGGTACAGAAGCTGCAGCAAAACCTACTGAACGCTTAGATATTGGTTCTGGAGGAGTAAAAATACGTGATATAAATGCAGCACCATATATTGGCGATGTAACTACAGATAGACTTGTTGTAGCTAGTACTACAGGAATTTTAAAAACTATCACACCAGCAGCTTTCTTGAATGGAGCTACTACAGTGGATGCTACACTTGTAAACGGAGTATTAACTTCTACAGTAAATGGAGTTGCAGATCTTACACCAGTAAATGTATTATCTACAGCAAACAATGGTCTTACCACTACAAACGGTAATGTTGTATTGGGTGGTACTTTAACTGCATCTACAACAACTATCACAACAAATGCTGCAACAAACCAATTAGCAATTGCTGGTTTAGCAACAGGAGCAACCACAGATGCAATTGTAGTAAGTAGTACTGGAGGAGTTTTAAAAACAATAACTTCATCAGCTTTAGTTTCAGGAGGAAGTACAAATTTATTTAGTAGTTCAGGAAATATATTAACATCTAATGTAAATGGAATATCAAGAACAGCACCAGCAGTAAATGCAGTGGATGCTACACTTGCAAACGGAGTTTTAACTTCTACAGTAAATGGAGTTGCAGATCTTACACCAGTAAATGTATTATCTACAGCAAACAATGGTCTTACCACTACAAATGGTAATGTTGTATTGGGTGGTACTTTAACTGCATCTACAACAACTATCACAACAAATGCTGCAACAAATCAATTAGCAATTGCTGGTTTAGCAGCAGGTGTAGCAACAGATGCTATAGTTGTTAGTAGTACAGGTGGTGTTTTAAAAACAATAACTTCATCAGCTTTAGTTTCAGGAGGAAGTACAAATTTATTTAGTAGTTCAGGAAATATATTAACATCTAATGTAAATGGAATATCAAGGACAGCACAAGCAGTAAATGCAGTGGATGCTACACTTGCAAACGGAGTTTTAACTTCTACAGTAAATGGAGTTGCAGATCTTACACCAGTAAATGTTTTATCAACGGCAAATAGCGGTCTTACAGCTACCAACGGAAATGTACAATTAGGAGGAGCATTACTAGAGGCAGAAGCTATAGGTACAACTGCTACCAATACATTAGCAATTACAGGTTTACAAACGGGAGGGACTACAGATGCGGTCGTAGTAAGTAGTACAGGTGGTGTTTTAAAAACAGTACCAACAAGTACTTTAAGTATAGAGCCTTGGTTGAATCAAACAGGGGGTACGCAAGCAACTGCTAATAATCAAAATATTTACCAAATAGGTAATGTTGCTATTGGCGCAACGACAATTCCAACGTTAACAGTTTCGGGTGCTACGGTTCCAGTTAAATTTCACGTTGAAGGTAATATGACTACTACAGGTAAACTTTATACTACTTCAAGTGTTTATGCGGATTATGTTTTTGATAAATATTTTGATGGATATTCAAACATCAAAGCCGATTATAAATTTACGCCACTAAACGAAGTAGCAGCTTTTGTAAAAGCAAACAAGCATTTACCAGGAGTAACACCTATCAATGAAGTTTCTAAAGATGGTATTGGATATAAAGTAGATATGACAACTTTGACAATGCAAAGCTTAGAAAAAATAGAAGAATTGTACCTGCATGTAATTGAGCAACAAAAGCAAATTGAAGCTAAGGATGCTACTATTGATACTTTGAAAAAAGATGCTGAAGATATGAAAGCAAGAGTAGCGAGATTAGAAGAATTGTTATTAAGAGATAACAAATAAAATTTTTAAAAGAAAAGAGACTATTTTTTTAGATAGTCTCTTCCTTTAAAAAAATATAAAACAAAATGATACATTCATTTTAATAAAAATAGAGGTATGAAACCAATATTGAAGAGATTAACTTTTATAGCATTGCTCTTTTGTGTGAGTACTATAAATGCTCAAACGGTCAATAATGGTATTATGGTTATCGAACCTGATACTGTTGTAAGCACGTATTTTGATTTTAGTAATAATAGAAACGGCGAGTTTAGAAATGATGGGGATTTTTATGTTTTCAAAAATTTCAACAATGATGGTATAGTTACATTTACGCCTGCAGGAAATGGTTATACACGATTTGTAGGGGTTGATAATCAAAGAATAACAGGAACTTTACCAGCAGAGCTAAACGATGTTTTGTTTGAAAATTCTTCTGTACAACCCGCTTTTCATCTAGAAGGAGATATCAGTATTGCAGGAAATTCAGAGTTTAAAAAAGGTATCGTTAACAATGATGATTTTGGAGGAAATATTGCTTATGAACAAGATGCAACACATTCTGAAACATCAAATGATAGCCACGTTGATGGTCATGTTATAAAAAACGGAAACAAAGCTTTTATATATCCTATAGGAGATAAAAATGTGTATCGTTTTGCAGGTATTTCAGCACCAGCAGATGTTGCTTCTACCTTTAGAGGGAAATACTTTTTCGATAATTCGGCACCTCTTTACGATCATACTAAAAAACCTTCGAACATTGAAATAATCAATAATCAAGAATATTGGACTTTAGAAAACACCGGTAACAAAGGCGATATAATGCTTACCTTAAGTTGGGATGAAACGACTACTACTCCAGCCAATATAGTTGCAGATCCTAAAGTGGATAAGATTGTAATTGTACGTTGGGATGAAGCTACCCAAATGTGGGTTAACGAGGGCGGAATTGTTGATGTTGCAAACAGAACTGTAACTACAGCAATTAATGTTACTGGTTACGGAGTATTCACATTGGCCAGAGTAGAAAGTAAAGAACAGCCTTTACCATGCGGAAAAGAATTTAAAATTTATAATGCCATATCCCCTGGTTCAGATACTGTAAATGCTGAATTCAAGGTTGTCGGACTTGCAGAATGTTCATCTGATAATACTGTTGAAATTTATAATCGTTGGGGAGTTAAAGTTTTTGAAACTCACAACTATGGAGCTAATGGTAATGTTTTTAATGGATATTCATCGGGAAGAGTAACCATTAATAAAGGACAACTGTTGCCTCCGGGAACTTATTTCTATATTTTGAATGTTAACTACAAAAACGAAAAAAACGAAAATCAAACTTATAAAGACGCAGGTTATTTATACTTAAGTAATTAATGTCGTGGAATGGTTTAAAAACATAATTTATTTTTTAGGATTTTAATGCCTAAATAACTTACAGATAAAATGAAAAACAAGATAATAGGATTAATCCTGATGCTTATTTCGATTAATGTTTATGCACAACAAGATGCGCAATTTACGCAATACATGTATAATACGATAAACATTAATCCTGCCTATGCGGGTTCACGAGGGGTGATGAGTATTTTTGCCTTGCATCGTTCGCAATGGCTTGGGTTAGATGGCGCACCAGAAACAAATACAGTTTCTATTCATACTCCAATCAATAATAGTAATGTTGGACTTGGTTTGTCTTTGGTTAACGATAAAATTGGCCCAACAAACGAAAATGCTTTTTCAGTAGATTTATCATACAGTATTAAAACTTCTGATGATTATAAACTATCATTTGGAATTAAAGGTACTGCAGATCTTTTTAATTTAGATCCTACTAAATTGGATATTGAATACCAGGATGATCCAAAATTTCAAAATTTCGATAATAAATTTCGGCCAAATGTTGGTGCCGGCATCTATTGGCATTCTGACAAATTGTATCTGGGTTTGTCTGTTCCTAATTTTATCGAGAGTGATCGCTATACTGATAAAACAAAAGATAGTGATGTAGCCATTTATACAGAGAAAATAAATTATTATTTTATAGGAGGTTATGTTTTTGATCTTTCTCCAAATTTGCAGTTTAAACCAGCTTTTTTAACCAAAATTGTAGAGGGAGCTCCTTTGCAAGTAGATCTTTCTGGAAATTTTTTATTTTCTGAAAAATTTAATCTTGGGGTTGCGTATCGATGGAGTGCTGCTTTTAGTGCTACTGCAGGATTTCAAATAAACGATGGATTGTACATTGGATACGGATATGATAATGAAACAACTAACCTAAGAAAATATAACTCAGGTTCTCATGAAATTTTCCTGCGTTTTGAACTCTTTAGAAATAATGGACGAATCACAACTCCGCGTTTCTTCTAAAAAAAATAGTAATTATGAAAAAATTGATATTTCTATATTTAATTTATGTTAGTCTTTTTTCTTACAGAAGCTATAGTCAACAGGCTACAATAAATTCAGGTGACAAAAAGTATGATAAATATGCTTTTATTGATGCTATAAAAACCTACGAAAGAGTAGCCAATAAAGGCTACAAATCTGAAGAAATGTTTAAGAAACTGGGTAATTCATATTACTTTAATTCAAAATTTGAAAATGCTGCAAAATGGTATTCGGAACTTTATGCTATGAGTAATAATCTTGAAGCTGAATATTATTACAGATATGCGCAGTCTTTAAAATCTATTGGAGAAACCGACAAAGCCAATAAGATATTGGAAGAGTTTTATGCTAAGGATAAAAAAGATTCCAGAGGAAAATTATTCAAGATGGATGAAAACTATATTAGCCAAATAAAAAACAATTCTGGCAGATACAAAATTGAAGATGCAGGGGTAAATTCTCCCTATTCAGATTATGGTTCGTTTAAGTATAGGGATAAATTGTATTTTACTTCGGCCAGAGATACCGGAAGTTTAAATCAGCGAAGACATAAATGGACTGGTGAATATTTTACAAATTTTTATGTGGCTGAACTTGATAGTGTAGGAGTTGCAAAAGGAAATATAGAGAAATTTGACAATAATATTAACTCAAAATTCCATGAGTCTTCTCCTGCTTTTACCAGAGATGGAAAAACGGTTTATTTTACCCGAAATAACTATTTAGATGGAAAAAAGGGGGCAAATTCAAAAAAAACAACTTTACTTAAAATTTATAGTGCAACTTTAGAAGATGGTAAATGGACGAATGTAAGTGAACTTCCTTTTGACAGTGATAGTTATAGTACAGCTCACCCGGCAATTAGTCCAGATGGTAAGACATTGTTTTTTGCATCCGATATGCCCGGAACTATTGGTCAATCAGATATTTTTAAAGTTAACATAGATGACAATGGGTCTTTTGGCCCGGTTGTTAACCTTGGTCCAGGAATTAACACGGAAGGAAAAGAAAGTTTTCCTTATGTAACCGATGAAAATATTATATATTTTGCTTCTGATGGGCATCCTGGCATTGGAGGATTTGATGTGTTTGCTGGAAATTTAAATCCTGAAGGAGGTGTAAGCAATATTCAGAATCTTGGAGCTGATATTAATTCACCTAAGGATGATTTTGCATATTTTTTTGATCCAATTTCCAGAAGAGGTTATTTTAGTTCTAATAAAGACGGAGGAAAAGGGTCAGATGATATTTATACCTTTTTAGAAACAAGAAAATTAAGCTGTGAACAACTATTGTATGGACTTATTACAGATGCCGAAACTGGAGCTGTTTTGCCTGGTGCGAAGGTGAGTTTATACGATAAGAATTTGTCATTATTAAATAGTACTCTTGCAGATGCTACAGGAAACTACACTTTGATGGTTAATTGTGGTCAGACCTATAACGTAAGAGTTGAAATGCCAGAGTATAGTCCAAAAGAGCAAAATATTCAAATTTTGTATGAAAATGGTAAAACGGTTTTGTCTTTTGCTTTAGAAAAAGCCAGTTGTAAAGTAGCAATAGGTAATGATTTAGGAAAATGTTTTGGTATAAAAGTGATTTATTTTGACTTGGACAAATCTTATATTACTGAAGCAGCTGCTTATGATTTAGAAAAAATATTAGATGTGTTGCAGCAAAATCCAACAATGAAACTAGATATTCGTTCGCATACGGATAGCAGACAAACTTCTCAATATAATCAAATTTTATCAGATAAGAGAGCTACGGCTACTATCAATTGGTTAGTTAAAAACGGAATCGATAGAAACAGATTAACAGGTAAAGGTTATGGTGAAAATCAATTAATTAATAGATGTGCAGACGGTATTGAATGTACTGAAGAAGAGCATAAAGAAAATAGACGTAGTGAATTTATTGTTACTGAAATTTAATAACTTTATGTAGAATATTATATTTTTATTTTCAGGAAACAGATAATCTTTCTTTTTAAAGGCTATCTGTTTTTTTATTTATTTTAAATTTAAAAATAAAAAGATTAATATTATTTGTTCTTGATTTAATAAAAAGTTAAATTTAATACAACATTAATGTATATCTAAATTCTGTATCGTTAAACTTTATGAATCCTCAAGGGGATTTTTATAAAGTGTTTAATGATTTAAAAATTAAATACTTATATGTTTTTTTATTAGTAATTATGAATGTTTCAAAAAAAAACAAAATGAAATCATCAAATATATATAGTTTCTTAGTTGCTGATGACCATAGTGTTGTTAGGCAAGGAACTTCACTTATGATTAAAGAACTGTTTTTTAGTGCTAGAGTACTTCAAGCTGGAACTTTTAGCGACATTTTCAATATATTAAAAGAGAATAAAATCGATATATTAGTTTTAGATATTAATTTTCCTGAGGGTAATAGCTTAAATATTATGGATGAAATTAAAAAAATTCAGCCTGCTATCAAAATTTTGATGTTTTCAGCTTATGATGAAAAGATATATGCATTGCGATACTTAAATGCAGGTGCTTCAGGTTATTTAAGCAAAGGAAGTACTATGGAAGAAATGAAACAAGCTTTTAATAGTATGATTTTAGCAGGAAAATATGTGTCTCAGATTATAAAAGATAAAATATTAGATTCGTATATCTCTAATAAACCTGTTAACCCTTTGGATCAACTATCTAAAAGAGAAATTGAAGTAGCTAAATTACTAATCAAAGGTTATGGTAATTTAGAAATATCTGAGATGTTAGATCTTAAAAAAAATACGGTAAGTACATTTAAGAATAGATTGTTTGAAAAGTTAGAGATTGATAATATCGCTTCATTAATAGATTTTTTTCAATTATATGGAGAAAATAAATAATCAAATACCTTTAAATACTATTTCTTTGATTTCTTCTGGTTTAATGCCAGAGTTTATTTCAAAAAAATAATCCAATTGCCATAGTTGGGTTTTTTCTGCCTGTTTACTTGTTGTTTTGTCCCATGCAGGATAAACCCGTATCGCTCTTTTGCCTTCTTTTACAGCTGTTGAAAAAACTCCTTTTTGAAGTAAAATTGTTTTTGGAAACATAAAAAAGCCCAAACGATTTTCAAATCTAACAGTAATTATAACAAAATCAAATGGGTCAGAAAAATCAAAAGGAGCAATGACACCGCTATCATTTCGTTTCCATATAGTAACAAACTGTCCGTTTTTTGTAGGCGTAATTTTAGCAACTCTGAATATAATTGATTTTGAATTGATATCAAATGTATAGGCTCCATACTCATTGCTTTCTGACTCGGGTTGCGGCACGGAACAATTAAAATTGCAAACATCAAAAACACTTGTTTTTATTATAAGCAGATCAGGATGAGTAGTAGTAGGCCAATTGTTTTGAATTGTCATTAGTAAAAGAGATTTTCAGCTAAATTACAATTTAAAAAGAAACATTTAAACCAAAATTAAATGACCATTGAAATTGATTAAAGGGTTGGTTTTCCAAAGGATTAAAATAATAATTCATGCCCGGCTCTATAAAAACATTCGTCTTTTTATATAAACGATACTGTAAGGTACTACTCAGTACAGAACCATAAACAAATTCATTGGCATCGAGGTTGTTGCCTATTGAATTTCCGTCTAGAAAAACATCATTTGAAATTAGTTTTCCAACAAAACCACCTGTATTTAAGCTGATATTTGTTTTGTTTCGATTAAAAAGTGAATAGGATATTTCTATCGGCATTTCAAGATATTTTAAACGCTGATCAATATTGCCGTTTTCAAAATTTTCGCTAACTAACATATTACGTGTGTCATTTGTAATGAATACATAATTCGCATTGTCAACTATTTTTTGGGAAGATCTATTTTGGGTAAAAGCCTCACCAACCACTAGCGTATTGCTCATGCCACTTAAATAAGAGACATCTGCAATACTTTGACCTAATTCGTTAATTGAAAGTCCGGAACTGATTTCCCACTTCTTATTAAGTTTATAATTCGTTTTTACACCATAGGCATTGCTCTGCTTAGAATCGATATTGTTGCCAAGTGCTTTTTCGTTTTTCAGGTTTTGAGAATTCATAACTCCGGCAAATACTTCTAATGACCATTTATCAGTTGTTAAATTTGATTTTGGTTTTTCGTCTTTAGTTTCTTTTTTCTCAGAATTAACTATTCCTTTTTCTAAATTTTGAAGTTCTAATAACTGAATGGAATCAATGAGCGTTGATTTGTTCTTTTCAGAATTTGTTTTAGCAGCAGTAAGTTTTGGTTCTGTTAAAAGTAATTTGGTGCTATTGTATTGGTTTTTATCTGATTTTGTAATGCTGTTGTTTTGTAAATCTGATTTAGTAATGCCCAAATCGGCTAAATTTTTATTGTTTGGAATAGTAATTTGATCTTCAAAAAGAAGGTTTTTTGAGGTTTTAAAAGTTGACTCCTGAGTGTTCCCAAACTGAGTTTTTGAGGCAATAGCTTCACTGTTTTTCTTTTTTGAATGACTAGTGATTGTGTCGTCATTTGAAGCAATATTTTTTGCAGAAGACATTTTTTCTTCAAAAAGGATATTTGCATTTTGTTTTTTTAGAGTGGCTCCAGTTGCTTTTTTATTATGTAATGTTTTTTCAGTTGGGATACTGTTTTTTTCAGAAGATGCAGCTAGGTTTTCCTCTGAAAGAACAATGGCTGTGTTTGATTTTTCAGGTGAAAGAATAGTTGGATTTTCTAAACTGGAATTCTTTTTTGTATTTTGATTTTGATTCGTTTCTTTTTTGTTTGAATTATTGTTTTCGTTTTCTTGTAAAACAACATTATTTTGATTTGAAATAGTATTTTGAGACCCAGAACTAAAATAAAAAACAGTAGGTACAGAAAGGCCTATAACCAAAATAGCTGCAGCAGACCACCAGATGGCAGCCCTTTTTTTCTTTTTTGGTTTATTCAGTTTTTCCTCAATTTGGTTCCATAATTCAGGTGGTGGTACACTTGAAAAGTTTTCCATTGAAGAAAAAACATCTTCTATATTTTGCTTTTTCATGCTGTTTTAAAATTTAATATGCTTGAAATTCTTTTTTGCAATATTTTTTTTGCCCGGTTCAGGTTTGATTTTGATGTTCCTTCTGAGATTTTTAGTAAATCTCCTATTTCTTTATGTTTCATCTTTTCAAAAACATATAAATTAAATACCATTCTGTATTGGTCTGGCAAATCCTGAATGTATTCGAGTAATTTTTCTTGTGAGATAGGAATAATTTCAAGCTCTTCTTCTGCGATTAATTCGGTATCAGGATCAAAAACATCCAGAAAAAAACTTTCCTTTCTTTTTTTGTTTAATGTTTCAATAAGTTTATTAATGAAAATGCGTTTCAGCCATCCTTCAAAACTTCCCTTAAATTTGTATTGGTGTATTTTTTGAAATACGATTATAAAAGCTTCCTGAAAAACATCCTTAGCATCATCTTCATTTTTCATATACTTTAAACAAATTCCATATAATACAGGAGAGAACAACTGATAAATTTTCAGTTGCCCTCCTCTGTCATTTTGGATGCATTGTTTGATGTATATTTCTAAATCGTCTTTCAAAAAAAAGTAGGTATTGATTTTGCGGTAAAATTAAGTCTTTTTATTTTTTATATATTGCGACAAAACCATCATAATTGTTGTCTCCCAGTTCTAGTTTATTAGAATTTAATTCTAAAACCACAAGAAGTAAACTATTTTCTTTATAAATTAACAAATGTTCTTCATTATCGTAAATACTTTTTCCTGTTTTTGTAACGTATTTATAGTTAGATACTTCGATGTTGTTTACATAAGTAATCATTCTTTTTTCTTTTGTAAAAACAATTTTTTTAGTGATACCGGTCGTTTTTGGTGTTTCCGTTTTTCCTGCGATTCCGCCTGATGAACTTTCTAAATTCCAGCTTCCTGTAAGATCTTTAGAGTCAAAATGTGTTGCATTGGATTCACTCGAACAGGATGCTAAAAATAAGCCTGAAATTAGCAATCGAAAAAAGAATGATTTTTTCATGATTAATTGGTTTTTAAGGCTGTTATTTTAGCTTTAATCGCATTTTTGAAAGCCTTAATCTCGGTACTTTGGTCTTCAGTATCATTATTATCAATTTTAATTGTGGTAGTACTGAAACCTTGGCGTAGTTCGAAATAAACCCCTCCCTGACCATCAGAATCCGGAGTTCCGTATGTTTTAGACTGACCTTTTAAATTTATTATTTCTGTAGGGACACTTTTTAGAAACAAAGGAAGTTCACCATATTTGGCAATAACATTGTGTCTGTATTGACTGAAATTATAATTGTTGTAACCTACATTCAAAAAGTTAAGTACATTGTAATTGTTTAACTGATAAAATTTTAGACAATCAGAGCCAGTACATTCTTCTTTAAAATTACCAATAATGATTGCATCTGTAGTTTCGGGTACTTTATTAAAATAAATTGGTTTTGAACTTTTTGGAATCAGTATAAAGTCAGAAGGATAAGTTGTTCCATTGTTAGTAGTTTCTCCAGGTAAAGGTGATTTTTCGAAATAATTGATAACAATCTGACAGTTATTTTCGATTACAGCCGTCATTTTAATTGCATATCCGCTTGTAGGTTTTGCTCCTGCAAAAAGTCCTACGAGATAGTTTTTTGTAAAATCAATATTGGGATCACTTGCAGTTGGACAGCTATTAGCGTGTTTTGTAAAGAAAGAATCCATTTTTTCCTGAGTACTCACCAAAAGTGGTGTCGGATTAGTAGGGTTTTCTTTTACACTATAATTACAGGATAAAGGAAAGCCTGAAAAGGCAACAATAGCTTCTGATCCACAGTTGTTTTCAATTTCATCAGTTCCAAGAGAGCATGCACTTAATCCAAGAGCCATAAATAGGCACAGCATAATTTTTTTCATCGTAGCTTTTTTTAATAGTTTGTAATTAATAGATGCCGCTGTATAGAAAAGGTTGCGCAGTGTTGTATTTTTTTTTTTTTTGAATTTGATTTTTGAATTTGTGTGTTTAATTCGCAAGGATAAATAATTCGTGAAATTTTTATTTTTAAAACAAGAACTACGTATTATTGCGTACTTTTACTTAAAATTAACGTAGTATGTTGGATTTCATTCCGCTTTTAGGAGCTTTTATAGTTGCTTTGTTTTTGGGAATTTACATAGGTAAATTGCTCTCTTCTGCTCGTTTTCAATCTGAGAAAGTGAGTTTGGATGAAAGACTGAATGCTGTAAATTTTCAGCTGCAAAATCAAAAAGAGCAATTGGAGAACGAAAAAAACAATTTCGATAAAAATCTTCATCAGTTAAATTTAGAAAAAGAAAATATCAGAACAGAAAAAGATAGTTTAGCGATTCAGCTTTCAAAAAAAGAAGTTGATTTTGAAAATTTATGGGAACGTCATAAAGAACAAAAAAACGAGATAAGCGAACTTCAGGAAAAATTTACCAAAGAATTCGAAAATTTAGCCAATAAAATACTCGAAGAAAAGTCTGCAAAATTTACAGAGCAAAATAGTGTAAACATGAAAAATATCTTGTTGCCTTTGCAGGATAAAATTCAGGGTTTTGAGCAAAAAGTGGAGCAAACACACAAAGAAAGCATCGATTATCATGCGGCACTTCGTCAGCAGATTTTGGGTTTGAGCGAAATGAACATTCAAATGAGCAAAGAAACCTTAAATTTAACCAAAGCCTTAAAAGGTGATAGTAAAATGCAGGGAAATTGGGGAGAGCTGGTTTTGGAACGTGTTTTAGAAAAATCAGGTTTAGAAAAAGGCCGCGAATACGAAGTACAGCAAAGTTTTACCAATACCGAAGGGAATCGTGTTTTTCCGGATGTTGTGATTAATCTGCCTGACGGAAAAAAGATGATTGTAGATTCGAAAGTTTCCTTAACAGCTTACGAAAAATGGGTAAATGAAGAAGACGATGTTTTGAAGATTGATTTCCTGAGAGAGCACGTAAATTCAATTAAACGTCATGTAGAACAACTCGGAAGTAAAAATTATCATGATTTGTACCAAATAGAAAGTCCTGATTTTGTGTTGCTTTTTGTACCGATAGAGCCAGCTTTTGCGATAGCATTAAATGAAGATGCTACACTTTATAATAAAGCTTTTGACCGAAATATTGTAATCGTGACACCTACTACTTTATTGGCTACATTACGAACGATTGATAGTATGTGGGCGAATCAAAAACAACAGGAGAATGCTTTTGAAATCGCAAGGCAAGCAGGTGCATTATATGATAAATTTGAAGGTTTTGTAACCGATTTGGTTAGAATTGGAAATAAAATAAAAGACACCAAAACCGAATACGAAAGCGCCATGAGCAAACTCGTTGACGGAAGAGGAAATCTAATTTCTAGTGTCGAAAAATTAAAAAAAATGGGGGCAAAGGCTAAGAAATCGCTTCCAGAAAATATTATTGCCAGAGCCACCAATACTGAAGAAAATCAATCTTTAAATTAGAATACTATGAAAAGAATTTTGTTCCTTATAGTCGCAGCCTGTTTTTTGGTAGTGTCTGCCTATTTTGCCTTTATTTATTATGTTCCTTTTAGCGAGGGTTATCGTTCTGGCGAATTAATCCGGATGAGTCATAAAGGCGTGATGATGAAAACGTGGGAAGGCGAGTTGAGTCAGGGAGTTTCAGGTTCTCAGATTTTTAGATTTTCAGTTTTAGACAGTGATCAAAAAGTAATTGATGATTTAAACGAACTACAAGGTCAGTACGTAAAACTCACTTACGAAGAGCGCTACAAAACATTCAGCTGGTGGGGAGAATCCCGGTTTTTTGTCAAAGCTGTGCAAAAAGAATCATCACCCTTTAAATACAAATAATATAATATGGCCTCAGATTTCAAACCCGTTTCTTCATCAAAAATTAGTATTTCAGAATTAATGTTACCGTCGCACACAAATTTTAGCGGTAAAATTCATGGAGGCTATATTTTGCAATTGTTAGATCAGATTGCTTTTGCTTCGGCATCAAAATTTTGTGGCAATTACTGCGTAACGGCTTCGGTAGATACGGTGAATTTTTTGAAGCCTATTGAAGTTGGGGAACTGGTAACCATGAAAGCTTCGGTAAATTATGTCGGGAGAAGTTCTATGATTGTGGGTATTCGCGTTGAAGCAGAAAACATTCAAACCGGAGCTGTAAAACATTGTAATTCATCTTATTTTACAATGGTCGCAAAAGATAAGGAAGGCAAAAGCGTTCCAGTTCCAGGGCTTATTTTATCGAATCTGGACGAAGTACGCCGTTTTAGAAAATGTATCAAACAAATTGAAGCCAAAAAAGAAATCGAAGAACACGCAAAATTGACAAACGTAAATTCTATAGAAGATTTGGCGAGTTTGGATAAGTATAATGTGTTGTTGGAAATTAATTAGTTTATGATGAGATTTATTTCTACTAAGCCCTATTTTCTGTTGTTGGCGTTTATTTTAATATTTTTAATATTAGGATGTTTTATGTCAAACGAAACAATAGACGTTAATTATCATGACACCTATTTTGTAATAGCATACATTGATCTTGCGAAATTGTTCGCCATTCTATTTAGCATTTTAGCAGTTGTTTATTTTGCTTTTTTAAAGTTTAATTTTCGTTTGGTTAGTGGGTTGACCTTTATTCATATTGCATTAACGGTAGGATCTGCTCTTCTAATTTTGATATGTTCACAATTGTATATAAATTCAGGATCTGATAATGTAGAAGCTTTGTTGTCAAATAGTGATTTTAACACTCAAATAAATATAATTCTTTCATTGAGTTTTCTGATTCTTATAGGTGCTCAATTTTTATTTTTTATAAACATAATTTACGCTTTAATAAAGGGAAGAACATAACAGACCGTAGAGATGCACTGCAGTGCATCTTTACCCATAGTTTCTATAAATTTTTAGTATTATTTTACATCCTAAAAACATTTCACAAATTTTTAGCATTTATCCTGCAACCATACTCCTTATTATTTCGTAACTTTAAGTGTAATCAATTGGTTACTAAATGTTTTAACGGAATATACTGCCATCCGGTTTTTTTTAATCTTCTTATAACAAAAAAATCGCCTGACATAATTGTTTAAATGCTGACGATTATGAAAAGATTTACTTTATTAATTTTACTTTTTACTGCTTTTTCCATATTGGCTCAGGATAAATTTAGAACCTCTACGGCAATAGTTAATTTTGAAGCTTCTGTTCCTTTATTTGAAGAAATTAAAGCAGTAAATAAGCTTGGAACTATTGTTATTGAAACTAAAACAAGTGAGTTCGTGTGTGTGCTTTTTATCAAAGATTTTACTTTTAAATTGGATTTGATGAAACAACATTTTAATGAAAATTATTTAGAGAGTGACCGCTATCCAAAGGCCGTTTTTAAAGGAAGAATTACCAAATTTGATGTAAATGAAATTACAGATCTTGAAAAAGAATATCAAATAAAAGGAAAATTGTATCTGCACGGAAAATCTAAAAACATAGAAGTGAAAGCTTTCATGAAAAAAGTGTCTGAAGGTATTCAAATCACTTCAGATTTTCCGATTATCATTTCAGATTTTGATATTGAGGTACCTTATACCATTGCGGGTAAAATTGCCAAAACGGTTAATACAGAATTGACCGCAGTAGTAGAATGTGATGGTTGCGATACCAAACAAATTGTAGTTGTGGATACTAATTGAATTTTGTGGCTACGATACGCAACTAGATAAAGCAATTTCTAAATCGGTAAATTGAAATTCAAATCCTGTTTTTTCTATTTTTTCAGAAGAAGCAGGCTGTCCTTTTAGAATAGCATCGCTCATTTCGCCTAAGACAATTTTTAGTAAAAATGCAGGAACTTTGGGTAACCAAATATAATAGCCATACAGTTTTGCCAGGGTATTAGAGAAACTTGCATTGGTGGTTTTGTCCTGAACGGCTGCGTTGTAAGTACCATTTGTCTGGTTGTCCTGAATCATTTTTAGATATATTTTGCATAAATCTTCAACATGAATCCAGGGTAAATATTGATTTCCAGTGCCTAAAATAGCGCCAAAACCTCTTTTGAAACTTGGGGTCATTTTCCTCAAAAAACCTTCGTTTCTACCCAATACAATCCCGGTTCTTATTTTTGCAGTGCGAATGTGTAATGCGCCAATGGTATCAACTGCTTTTTCCCATTCTACACAAGTTTTCCCTAAAAAATCAGTAGCGGCAGGAGTTTCTTCGGTACAGATTTCTTCGCTGGTTATGGCTCCGTAATAGCCTATTCCAGAAGCTGAAATAAAGGCTTTTAAGGTTTTGTTATTGTTTTTTAGAACAGAAAAAATGAGTTCGATGGGTTGTGTGCGGCTTTCCAAAATGGCTTTCTTGCGTTGCTCAGTCCATCTTTTTTCTACAATTCCTTCGCCAGCAAGATGCACAATATAATCTGCTTTTAGAATGGCTTCTTCTTCAATATAATTACTTTCTAAATCCCATTTGTAATACGAAATGTTTGCCGTGTTTTTTCGGTCTGAACGGCTTAGAATAGAAACGGTGTAGCCACTTGCAATCAACACAGCTGTTAGATGCCTGCCTATAAAACCTGTTCCTCCGGTAAGTAAAACGTTCTGAGCCATTTCTGAAAAGATTTAACAAATTGTTTTGTTTAATGATAAGTAAAGATAGTTAAACATTCCGTATCTTTAATGCAAATTTTAAACTTAAATGAAGATGGCAACTAAAAAAAAGATTCTTACCAAAGATGATATTATTTCGATATATATGAATGAGGTTCTGGAGAAAGGACATAAGCCAAAATCAGTGTTTCATTTTGCTAAAGAAAAAGATTTTTCTGAGGCAGAATTTTATGCTTTTTTTGGAACGCTTGAAGGTTTAGAAAAAGAAATTTTCAAATTATTCCTGGTTAATACGATTGATTTATTGCACAAAAACAGTGATTATCAAGAGTACGACATGAAAAATAAAATGTTAAGCTTTTATTTCACTTTCTTTGAAATACTGACTGCTAACAGAAGTTATGTGTTGCAGGCCTTGAAAAACGATGCAAACCCCATCAGAAACCTAACGCAGCTTACCTCTCTGAGAGATGGTTTTAGAGAATATGTTGCCGAAATCCTAACAGATGATTATCGATTAGAGCAAGAACGATTCCAGAAGTTTCAGGAAAAAGCTATTCAGGAATCGGCTTGGCTGCAACTGATGCTGACACTTAAATTCTGGGTTGACGATTCATCGCCAGCGTTTGAGAAAACAGATATTTTTATCGAAAAATCAGTTAATGCTTCGTTCGAATTAATGAATGTCGCGCCAATGAATCATCTTATAGATTTTGGAAAATTTCTTTTTAAAGAAAAAATACACAGCAGATAATGAAAACAATCGATTATATACCCACCTCAAAGATTGAAAGAGCTTCAAAATTAGTGCAAACCGGAGCCAAAGTTGGCGTAAACTATGTAAAGCATTATGCCGAAAAAATAGTGAACCCCGATCTAACCCGTGACAAACTTAATGAAAACAATGCAGAAGATATTTACGACGGACTAAAAAGCATGAAAGGAAGCGCGCTCAAAGTAGCGCAAATGCTGAGTATGGACAAGAATTTTTTGCCACAGGCTTACGTAGAGAAATTCTCTTTGTCGCAATTTTCTGTTCCGCCGTTGTCTGCACCTTTGGTTTTGAAAACCTTCAAAACAAATTTTGGCAAAACACCTTACGAAATTTTTGATGAATTCAATGCTAATTCTGTTAATGCAGCCAGTATTGGTCAGGTACATTTGTCTATCAAAAATGGTAAAAAGTTAGCCGTAAAAATTCAGTATCCTGGTGTTGCGAACAGCATTTCTTCCGATTTGGCTTTAGTGAAACCTATTGCCATCAGAATGTTTAATCTGCAAGGAAAAGATTCGGACAAATATTTTAAAGAAGTCGAAGATAAGCTTATCGAAGAGACCAATTATTTGCTCGAATTAAAGCAAAGTCAGGAAGTTGTAGCAGCTTGCAGCAAAATCGAAAACATAATTTTCCCTAATTATTATCCTGAATTTTCTTCAGAGAAAATCATCACGATGGATTGGATGACCGGAATTCATCTTTCGGAATTTACAGCAAAAAACACAGATAAAGAAGTAGGTGATAAATTGGGGCAAGCACTTTGGGATTTTTATATGTACCAAATTCACGTTTTACGAAAAGTACACGCCGATCCGCATCCAGGAAATTTTTTGGTAGATGAGTCAAACCAATTGATAGCACTCGATTTTGGCTGTATGAAACAAATTCCAGAAGAATTCTATGTACCTTATTTCGAGTTAATCAACAAGAATGTCATTACCGACGAAAAACTGTTTAACCAAAAATTATTCGAATTAGAGATTCTTCGTCCGGATGATTCAGCTTCAGAAGTTGAATATTTTACCGAAATGTTTCATGATTTACTATCACTTTTCACAAAACCTTTCCAGGAAGAAACTTTCGATTTTGCCGATGAAACTTTCTTCGAAAACATCGCCAAATTAGGAGAACGTTTTTCAAATGATACCAATCTAAAAAAGATGAACGGAAATCGTGGTTCCAAACATTTTATTTACATGAACAGAACCTTCTTCGGCTTGTATAATTTGATGTTTGATTTGAAGGCAAAAATTGTAGTAGAGAATTTTAAGAAATATTAGTTTGGGAAATTCCAATATAAAAATTCCAAATTCCAATTGGTGTTTGATTATAATTGGAGTTTGGAATTTATAAAATTTGGAATTTATTTATAGAAACAGAACAGCGATGACTGACTTAGACAAAGACAGAATCATAGAAATGGCCTGGGAAGACCGAACTACTTTTGAAGCTATCTTTTTGCAATTTGGATTAAAAGAGCAACAAGTTATTGATTTGATGCGAATCGAATTGAAAAGCACAAGTTTTAAAATCTGGAGAGAACGTGTTCAGGGCCGAAAAACCAAACACGAAAAGCGAAGAGATTTTAAAGAAGGAAGATTTAAATGTTCCCGACAAAGGCAAATTAGTAACAATAAAATTTCGAAGAGATGAGAAATATTCTAATAGTTGGAGGAAGTAAAGGAATTGGTAGCGCCATTTTGTTGCAGCAATTAGAGTCGAATAAAATTTTTAATATCAGCAGAAACCCACCCGATTTGACCCATCCAAATCTTATTCATTTTGGTTTGGATGTTTTACAGGATCAGCTTCCTGAAATCGAAAATATAGATACTCTGATTTATTGTCCGGGCTCCATAAATCTAAAACCAATTAGTAGTTTAAGTATTGATGATTTTAGAAACGATTTCGAGATTAATGTCATTGGAGCCGTAAAAGTCATACAAAAATATTTGCCTGTGCTTAAAAAAGGAGACGATCCCTCTATTTTGTTATTTAGTACTGTGGCGGCCAAACTCGGAATGCCTTTTCATGCCAGTATTGCAACCGCTAAAGCTGGAGTCGAAGGTTTGGTAAAATCGCTCGGAGCTGAGCTGGCGTCAGTAATACGTGTAAATGCGATTGCACCCACAATTACCGACACATCGCTGTCGGCTTCTATTTTGCGCAACGATCGTATGAAAGAAAACATGATCGAACGCCATCCTATGAAAAGTTATTTAAAACCTGAAGAGGTTGCCAATATGGCCGCTTTTTTAATTTCTGATAAAGCCAATGCTATTTCAGGACAGATTTTCGAATTAGATTATGGACTCGTAACATTTAAAATGTAAAAGGTCATGAAAATTCTCTTAACCGGAGCAACAGGCTATATAGGCAAACGTCTGTTACCCATTTTGGTAGCTCAGGGACATGAAGTGGTTTGTTGTGTAAGAGATAAAAACAGATTTTACATTACTGAAGATTTGCAGCAAAAAGTAACCGTTATCGAAGTTGACTTTTTAGATCAAGAGACGCTTTCAGCAATTCCGGAAACGATCGATGCAGCTTTCTATTTAATACATTCGATGTCGGGTCCTGAAACCAATTATGATGAATTAGAAGGTATTTCGGCTT
Organism: Flavobacterium hydrocarbonoxydans; assembly: GCF_009789235.1. Classification (GTDB taxonomy): domain Bacteria; phylum Bacteroidota; class Bacteroidia; order Flavobacteriales; family Flavobacteriaceae; genus Flavobacterium; species Flavobacterium hydrocarbonoxydans. Next base: position 20,619 of record NZ_WSTB01000019.1, read on the forward strand.
CTAATTTTGTTCAGCGAATCAATCAAACTCAAGCGCAGCAAATAGTCTATTTAAGCGGAATCGTAAATGACAAAACGCTGTCCAAACATTTGTCTTCCAGAAAAAATGTGGAAACTATTTTAGGCAAAGCCAATGTGCCGCTTACCACTTTAAGAGCCGGTATTATTGTAGGTTCAGGAAGTGCTTCTTTCGAAATTATTCGGGATCTGGTCAACAAACTTCCGGTAATGATTACACCCAAATGGCTCAATACTAAATGCCAGCCTATTGCAATAAACGATGTTTTAGAGTTTTTGTCAAAATCACTCTTAAATCCAGTAACTTTTAATGCGAGTTTCGATATCGGAGGGCCGGATATTTTGACATACAAAGAAATGTTGTTAGGTTTTGCTGAAGCAAAAAAACTCAAAAGATATATTTTTACGATTCCGGTTATGACACCCAAATTATCGTCGTATTGGCTCTATTTCGTAACTTCTACTTCGTATAAACTAGCAGCAGCTTTAGTGAGCAGTATGAAAGTCGAAGTCATTTGCAACGATCAGCGCATCAACCAATTGTTAGCGGTAAAACCCATGACTTACAAAGAAGCATTGTCTCGTGCGCTTATAAAAGTCGAAGAAGATAATGTCGCTTCAAGCTGGAAAGATTCCCTCATTAGTGGTCGTTTTAGCAGTACGATATCAGCACATTTAAAAGTTCCTAAAAAAGATTGCTATATCGATCGCCGAAAAATGAAAATAGAAAACCGCGATTTTACTATCGAAAGAATTTGGTCAATTGGCGGCGAAACGGGCTGGTATTGTGGAGATTGGCTTTGGAGTATTCGCGGTTTTATAGATAAATTATTTGGCGGAGTAGGCTCTCGCCGCGGTAGAACTAACAAACATACAATTCATTCTGGCGACGCATTAGATTTTTGGCGCGTATTGTATGCCAATAAAAAGGAGGGAAAACTCATTTTATATGCCGAGATGAAACTGCCTGGCGAAGCCTGGCTCGAATTCAAAATTATAAACAACACCTTATATCAGGCGGCTACTTTTAGGCCAAAAGGCATTTGGGGAAAGTTGTACTGGTATTCCGTTTTACCTTTTCACGGCTTTATCTTCAACGGAATGCTGCATAAATTAATTAAGTAATTTAAGGAGCTATTTCCCGCTATCCGTTACAATCTTTTGTGGCGAACCCCGCCACAAAAGGATTTTCACTTCTATCGGGGCTAGGGGTTCCGTTTTCATAAGAAGCGATTTTTCTAAATTAATTTCATCTGCCGTAAGAAGAAATTAGACCAAAAGCGGCTTATTGTAAAATTAAGCTTTAGCAATGTTTAGTACTTATCCCGAGGCACGAGGGATAATAAAATTATTAAAATCTAAAATCTAAAAAAACTATTTCAAAATCCCCGCCTTATAAGTCGCAATTGCACGATCTCTGGCAAAAGCATGATCGACCATAGGTTCGTTATAACCTAAATCAAACTCAGGAATCCATTTGCGGATGTAAATGCCTTTTTCGTCAAATTTCTTTTGTTGAATTTCGGGATTAAAAACTCTAAAATAAGGCGCTGCATCGCAACCCGTTCCTGCTGCCCATTGCCAGTTGCCTACGTTAGAAGCCAATTCGAAATCCAGTAATTTCTCGGCAAAATAAGCTTCGCCCCATTGCCAGTTGATCAATAAATGTTTGCATAAAAAACTCGCCACCACCATGCGAACACGATTGTGCATATATCCCGTTTCATTCAGTTGACGCATTCCGGCATCGACCATTGGGTAGCCTGTCGTTCCCGAACACCAACGCTTAAAATCTTCTTCGTTATTGCGCCATTGTATCCCATCATAAGCCGACTTAAAATTATGATTGACACAATTTGGAAAGCTAAACAGAATCTGAATAAAAAATTCTCTCCAAATTAATTCACTCAAGAAGGTTTGATTTTTACGATTCGCCCAATTGACTAATTTTCGGATACTCACGGTTCCAAAACGTAAATGTGGCGATAAATACGAAGTACTGTCAAGAGCCGGAAAATCGCGTGTTTCTTTGTAATTCGCAATTTGGGTTAAATTGTGTGGCTGTACTTTTATATTGCTTCTTTCGAAACCTATTTGTACTAATTCCGGAAATTCAAATGGGATTTTACTAAAATTAGAAAACAAAGGTTTGGTGTCGTATTCAGGAGCCGAACCAGAAAGATGGTATTTTTCCAGCCATTTGTTTTTATAAGGTGTATAAACGGTATAAGGAAGTCCATCAGCTTTGGTGATTTCCTTTTCTTCGAAAATAACGTGGTCTTTAAATGAAAAGGCTTCAATGTTGTTTACTTTTAATAAAGTACTAATAACTACATCACGTTTGATAGCATAAGGCTCGTAATCTTTGTTGAAGAAAACTTGCTGAATATCAAATTCTTCAAGAAGTGATTGCCAGACTGCTGTAGTTTTTCCTTTTTTGATTAAAAGTGATGATTGATTTTCTGATAGTTGAAAGTTTATTTTTTCGAGCGAATCATAGATAAAACTTACTCTTGCGTCATCTTGTGGAAGATTGTCTAGAATATCTTCGTCAAAAATAAACAAAGGAATCACAGGATTTTCAGACTGTAAAGCTTGGAATAACCCAACGTTGTCTTCTAATCGTAAATCACGTCTGAACCAGAAAAAAGCAACTTTTTGTTTTGTCATTGTATGAAAGTCTGTTATGTAGATTTTTTAGCCACAGATTATAAGATTTATAAAGGATTTTTAATCTGTGTTGATCCTTTTAATCTGTGGATAAATATTCTTTATTACCTTGTATTTATGCTCAATTTTGTCATTCCGTAGGAATCTCTAAATTCAGTGATTCACATTTGCTGGGATTTACTTCGTAGAACCACTTCGTTAGGTTTCCTCCGGAATGACAAGTTTGCGCAGTTTTTTTTTGCTATTTTTTAAACACCTAGTTTGTCATTCCGTAGGAATCTCTAAATTCAGTGATTCACATTTGCTGGGTTTCCTCCGGAATGACAAGTTTGTGTATTTTTTTTGCTCTTTTTTAAACACTTAAGTTTGTCATTCCGTAGGAATCTCTAGTTACCGAATTTACTACGCTGAGATTCCTCCGGAATGACAAGTTTGGTATTATTTTTTATTAAACAATTCCTCAATTTTATTACGACGATAGTCAAAAATGGTTTTCAGTTTGTTTTTTACTACTAAAGTGTTCATAATGCGTCCGAGATAACCTAAGGGAAGTGCATAATGTACAATATCGGTCATTTTGGTTCCGTTTTCTGTTGCTTCAAAAAAGTGTTTGTGATGCCAAAGTGCATACGGTCCAAAGCGTTGTTCGTCTATAAAATAGTCGTTTTCTTTTGAGACTGTAATAATAGTAACCCAATTGATTTTGATTCCTAAAAGTGGTTTTAGTGTGTAGGTAATAATTTGTCCCGGATACATTCGTTTGTCGTCGAAATCCTGAATTTCGAAACTCATATTGTCAAGCGTTATGGTTTGAAGGTTTTTGGGGCTTGAAAAAAAATCCCAACATTCTTCAAGGCTGGCATTTACATGTTGTACCGTTTCTATTTTGTATAATTTCATTGTTTCTGAAAGTTATTTTATAATCGATCGTTGTTATGAAAACGGGTCTGCGTTAGGGGTTGAAGTGGAGCTCTTTTTGTGGCTGGCTCTTTTTGCCAGACATAAAAAAGCGGGAACGGAAAACCCGACCCCGCTTTTTCTGCGGGGTAACGCCCAAATGATTTTACATTTTATAATATTTGAAAGGCACGAATAACATTCCGAAACATTCTCCGTGTTCTTTGCCGAGATGTTTATGGTGAATTTTATGTGCTTTTCTAAGTCCGATCAGGTATTTATTTTTGGTGTTTTTGAACCATTTGAAACGCTGGTGTATGAGAACATCGTGAATTAAAAAATAGCAGATGCCATAAAAGGTGATGCCGCAGGCCACAAAAAACAAATAATTAAGTCCGCCTTCGACACCAAAATAAAAAAGGATGATACTTGGAATGGCAAAAATGACAAAGAATATATCGTTGCGCTCAAAGGTATTCTCGTATTTTGGCTGGTGATGATCGGCGTGAAAATACCACATGAGCCCGTGCATAATGTACTTGTGGGTGAGCCAGGTGACACATTCCATGAAGAGAAAAACGCTTAAAAAGATTAAAAAGGAAATCATTTTTTATTTTGTTTAGATTGAAATTCTTAGACCAATTTTAGTTTGTAAGTTACAAAAGATTGCGCTAAAAGCCCTGCTTTTGTGTAGTTTGAAACTCTGATTCTTGAATTTCCTATTTCGTGATAGGGAGTGTTTTTGAGTTTTTTGAGTAGTTTTCGGTAATAAATATAAGCTGTGTAAACGCCAAATTTAGCTTCCAGAGGGAGTTTTACAATTCCTTGGTAAGCGAGTCTGAAATCTTCTTCAATTTCGTTGATGATTTGTGTTTTTGCCTCATCATCAAAAGAATTTAGATCTACACCGGGAAAATAATTTCGGTTCAAAACCAGGTTGTCATCTTTTAGATCACGAAGAAAATTTACTTTCTGGAAAGCTGATCCCAAACTCATGGCTTCACTTTTAAGTTCTTCGTATTTTTCTTGTTTGCCGTTTACGAAAACCTTTAGACACATTAGGCCTACAACGTCGGCTGAGCCATAAATATAGTCTTCGTATTCTGTTTGTGTGTTGTAGGTAGATTTGATGAGGTCGAGTTTCATGCTTTTTAAAAAGGCCTGAATCAAGTCGTCGGTAATATTATATTGCTTTACTGTATGCTGAAATGAGTTGAGAATTGGGTTTAAACTTATACCCATTTGGATTGCTTTGTAATATTCTTTTTCAAAATCATTGATGAGGTTTTCCTTGTCATAATCATGAAAAGAATCTACAATTTCATCAGCAAATCGTACAAAACCGTAAATGCTGTAAATGGCATCCCGAATACTTGGCGATAACATTTTTACCGCAAGGGAGAAAGAAGTGCTGTAGTTTTTGGTGACCAATTTGCTACATTTAAACGAAACAGTGTCAAATAGTGATTTCATGTGTTTAGGAGCTGATAGATTTTTGAATTAATTCTGCGACTAATTTTCCTGAAATTAAAGCAGGAGGAACACCAGGGCCAGGAACGGTTAATTGTCCTGTAAAATATAAATTATGTACTTTTTTGCTTTTTAGTTTTGGCCTTAAAAATGCGGTTTGTAAAAGGGTATTGGCCATTCCGTAAGCATTACCTTTGTAGGCGTTGTAATCATTTACAAAATCGTTTTTGCAAAATGATCTTTTAAATATAATGTGATTTTTGACTTTTTGTTGTGTAAGTTGTTCAAAACGAGTGAGTATCTTCTCAAAATATTCTTCCCGTAGATTTTCTGAATCTTCAATTCCGGGTGCTAGAGGAATCAGGAAGAAAGCACTTTCCATTCCGTCCGGAGCGGCAGTCTCATCTGTTTTTGATGGGAAATTTGCGTAAAATAATGGTGCTTCCGGCCATTTAGGTTCGTCGTAAATATCGGCTGCATGCTGATTAAAATCGACATCAAAAAATAAGGCGTGATGCGTAATGTTTTCTATTTTTTTATCAAAACCAACAAAAAATAAAAGCGAAGATGGAGCAAAAACACGACTCTCCCAATATTTTTCTGAATAATTTCGATTGACTTTGTCCAGTAGGGTTTCGGTATGATGATAATCGGCTCCGCTTAAAACAATATCAGAATAGATTGGTTTTCCGTTTATTATAATTCCGGTTGCAGTTTTGCTTTCGACTATGATTTTTTGGATTACCGAATTGGTTTTGATCACTACGCCGAGTTCAAGTGCTAGTTTTTCGATTCCGCGTACAACATCAAACATTCCGGTTTTAGGATGCCAGGTGCCCAAACCAAAGTCCGCATAATTCATGAAATTGTAGAAAGATGGTGTTTTGGAGGGCTTTGCGCCTAAAAACAAAACCGGAAACTCAAGAATCTGAATGAGACGTTCATTATTGAATTTTTTTCGGATATCATTGCTCACGGTGCTAAAAAACTGATTCAGTTTTAAAGTAGTTTGAGGAGTTATTAATTCTAAAGGCGAAACACCCGGACGATAAACCAAATCTTTTATGGCAATGTCGTAATTGCTTTTGGCCTGCCTGATAAAATCGTCGAGTTTTTGACCACTTCCTTTTTCGATTTTTTCAAAAGTGGTTTTTATCTCTTCCAGATTATCGTAAATACTTATAAAATCATCAACTCCAAAGTAAACCCTATAGGCAGGATTTAGCTTAATTAGCTCGTAATAATCGGCTGTTTTTTTATTGAAATCATTAAAAAAACGCTCGAAAACGTCAGGCATCCAGTACCAGCTTGGTCCCATGTCAAAGGTAAAACCGCCTTTTTTAAACTGGCGTGCGCGTCCTCCTATTGTTTCGTTTTTTTCGTATATAGTTACGCTGTGCCCTTGTTTTGCCAAGTAACACGAAGCGGCTAAAGCAGAGAAGCCCGACCCTATGATTGCAATAGTTTTTTTCATTTGTTTAACAAATGTACAAAAACTTTAAACAAATAATATTATATTCTGCTAATTGTTTCGTCTATCGAGTCAAAAATATGTATTTGTTCCGGAAGATTTTCTCTTTCAATGTATTCGGCCATCTTACCCATAATCCATATTTGATTGTTATTGATCAGAAGTTTTTGCCCCATGTTTTTTACATACTGATTAATCACGCTGCGATCAGGCTGAATGGTCATGAAGGATACAAACGTAATGTTTTCAAAGTGTTTCGTTAGATCCTGAAGATTTTCAACAGGCATACTTTCGCCTAAATAAATTGTTTTGTAGCCTTCTGATAAAATTTCGTATTGCAGATACAATAAACCAATTTGATGTATTTCATTCAAAGGTAACGACAATACAAATACGCGATCAGTTCTGGTAGGTTTTAGAATTTGCAGCGTTTCGGTGTAGATTAATATTTTTTGCTTGATCAAATGACTCATGAAATGTTCATTGGCAGGTGTTATGGTTTCGGATTGCCATAATAAGCCTAATTCCTTAAGTAAAGGAAGAAAGTTTTCTTTGAATACTTCTTTGAATGTTCGCTCTGATATTAACCAGTCAAAAGTCTGGAAAAACAATTCCTGATCAAAATTCATCATTGCTATCTTAAACGAATTGATAGCATAATTGTATGAGTTTTTCTTCGAAATAATTTCGCGTACTAATTGTGGTATTTTTTCTTCGGAAAAAGTAGATATTTTAGATATTTTATAACCGTAATCGTGTAATAAAGTGATATTTAGTAGTTTTTGTAAACTTTGTAGGTCATAAAGTCTAATATTGGTATCGGTACGCATCGGCTCCAGGATATTATATCTCTTTTCCCATATCCGGATGGTATGCGCTTTAATTCCTGATAGGTTTTCCAGGTCTTTGATGCTGAAAACAGTTTTAATGTTGTTTATCATTATTTATTATTTGGTGAACAAAAATAGAATAAAAAGTGACATTATTAATAAAACTGCAACAAAAGATATATTATTGAAGGTTTACAGGTGTAAAACGATTTAGTTTGTCTAAGTGTAAGATGGTTTTAGAACCATCTTTGCTGCGGTTGTACATGGTTTCAAATTTGGCTCCATAAACAATTTCATCAAAAATATAAGAGGTTCTTGCGGCAACCGTATTACTAAACATATCATCAAAAGTGGTGATGAAAACTAAAATCTCACCATGAGTCTTCTTATAATCATCTTCGGTGAAATTGTATAGCGGACTGCTTTCGGTTATAGGATGAACCAATGTCCAGCTTAACGAAAGGGCATTTATCCGATCAAGTTCCAGGTCTAAAGTGTAAAATTTATTTGTCATAACACCATTTTCCTCAATGCTCATTCCTAAAGTAACTTTTGCTTTAGCATCAGTAAAATTAGTGTTTTTAAAAGGTACAAGCCGAATCATTAAGGCTTTCCCATCTCGGTAAGGAGCGATTAAAGCATTATGTGAAAACTTTAAAAAAGCTGTTGGCTTACTGAATCTTCCAAAGAAAAGACCTGTTGCAATAGCAAAACTCAATAATCCAATCAGGGCTTCGGCTGCAGACAGCGCACTGGTTAAAAAACCAGTTGGACTTATATGACCATATCCTACAGTTGTAAATGTCTGCGCACTAAAAAAATAAGCCTGACCAAATTGTGTTACAGCATTGCCGGAAGCCGAAATGCCGTCTAAATGTTCGATACCAATGCCATAATACAAAACAGCAAAAACAAAATTAATCGTAATATAAAAGCTAAACAAAATGAGCATGAACTTCCAGTTAGGCATATCAATCATGGTATGATACCAACTGATTCTGCGCAGTAAGTTCATACCTCTTTTTTCGATATTTGGGGTGCCGTTTTTGTTTACAAATCTTCCGCCGTAATTATTGGCATTGGTTCCAAAACCGGAATTCTTATCGTCTTGTGCTTTAATATTTATTTTCCTTAAAAGGGACATATAACTTTAAATTGAATTATTGCTTGATGATTTTTTTAGTGGTTTTTCCGTTTTCATTTGAAACAGAAATATAATAGATTCCGTTAGCACGCGAACTCCAGTCTGTTTTTATACTATTTGAATTTGGTTTTGATTCGTACAATAAACGGCCTAAAACGTCATATATTTTATAAGTTAATATTGGTTCTTCAGACTGAATATTCAAAGTGTTATTTACTGGATTTGGGTATAGTACTTGGTAAACCTAGTAAGCTAACTTTGTTATTGCTGGTATTATTTGTTTTAAGAGTATTAAATCTATATTTTAACAAATGTAATCATTACTCTAGTAAGAAAAACGGGAGTTGTTTTTTTACGAATAACAAACCAAAAACAATCTATAAAGTAACCGTTTTACAGATTGTTTTTGGTTTTAATGTTTTTGATTGATTATTTACAAAAAGTCGCTCTGTTTTTGATGGCGCTCTGACTTCCTAATTCAATAGCTTTAGAGAAATCTTTACAGCAATTCTTTTTGTCTCCAATCTTATTATAACTCAGTCCTCTTAAATTCAGAGCAATATAATCTCTGGGATTCATCATCAGGCAGTAGGAACAATCGTCAATGGTAGCCTGATAATCCATTAATTTATAATACACATTGGCTCTGCCCGTATAGGATTCTGCGTTCATCGAGTCCAGTTCGATGGCTTTGCTAAAATCAGCCAACGCACCTTTTAGGTCATTGAGTTTCATTTTGGCAATGCCCCGGTTTTGATAGGCTTCTACAAATTTCGAATTGTATTTAAGGGCTTTTGTGTAATCTGCAATGGCGCCTTTGTTGTTTCCGGCCTCGGCTTTTTTCATTGCTTTGTCAAAATAGGAGATGGCAGATTGTGACCAACTGAACATCGTCACCTGTAAAAACAGGATAAGTAATACTCGTTTCATAACTAATTTGGGGTTAGTAGGTTAATTGATATTTCAAACGAATTTAATAAACTTTTGTTTTGTAAGGGAAGTTCTTTTGTTAAAAAATAAAAAAGAAACAATATAATTGAATAGTATGGCTCTATATTTTAAGATAAACTTATTTCAGTTAATCAAAAAAAGCCCGGACTTATCGAAAATTCCGGGCCTGTTTTTAGGTTATTCTTTAGGCTGAAAAGCTTAAACCTTTCGCTTTAAAATTACTGAAAAGAACCTGACGGGCACTACTGATCGCTTCTTCGGTTTTGTAAATACTGCACCAGAACTTGATTAACAGTTGGTATTTTTCGTCAGAGATGGCAGTGTAATAGATTTGCGGAGTTTTAGCATTATGTACTGATGGAAGACTTTCCAAAGCATTCATTATAATGCTGTTAATGTCGTCTGGAGTCGCTTCACCGGCAACTTCTATCGAAATCTCCACCAGTTTATAATTGTCAGTGTACGTCCAGTTGGTAATGTTTTGTGATAATAAATTACCATTCGGAATAATAATTTCGGCTCCGTTGGCTGCATTGATTTTTGTCGTACGCAGTCCCATCGATTTTACACGACCGGACTCCGAGCTAATATCAATAACATCACCTATTTGTATGGGTTTATCAAATATCAGAATCACACCGGATACAAAATTATTAACGACATTCTGTAATCCAAGCCCAACACCCACACCTAAAGCTCCTAATAGAATACTCAGTTTATCGAGTGGCATCCCTGAAGCTGCAACAGCCAGAAGATAACCTCCGATAAGGACAATCAAACGCGTTATGAGCAACTTCGAGTGCTGGCGTTTGTTGATGTTTTCTTCGTTTTCATCATCAATTTCACCAAAAAAGTATGCCACATATTTTTGTAGTAAATGAGCAATCCAGATAATAATAAAGAACAGTACAATGTTGCCTAGCGTAAACGTGATACTGCCTATCGTATTCGGATGGGTAAGCAGTGATGTAAATGAGGTACGCAGCGATTCCCAGATGTTTAGGTTAGAGGCAATAACCACGATCCACATATAAATAATCACCAGTATAAAAGGTCTTTTTAAAGTGTTCGAAAGACTCTCGTGATCAAATATCTTTTCGATACCGCGTTTGATTCGGGTAGTATAAATTTGCAGCAGAATGATTTCCAGAATAATCTTCAGTAATACACTAAGCGCAATAATTTGGGTAAGGGATACAAAAGCAGTAAGAGCAAGCATATTGGCAAGCGAAACTCTGCCAAAAGCATTATCGAATATGGCTAAGACATTCAGCCCTATAAAAATAATACTGGCCCACTTAAAAAAGCCCTGAATATACAGTTGATTTTTGATGGTCTTAATCTGTACCAGACCATAACGTATCCCCATAATATTGATGATAATAAAAGCACAACGCTGCACAAATCCGATCTCTATAAAAAGGTCCAGAAAGCAAAGGATAAAAAACAATCCTATAAGGATCATCCAGTTTTGGAGAGCGGTTTTAGACCATCGGCTTTTAAAAATAATCGTAAGCACGCTCAGTAAAATAAGCTGCAGCAATTCGATAAATAGTGCCGGCGCATACAAATTACTAACTACGGCTATCGTAAGACCAATTATCGTTACCGGAAGGATTACGCCTTTGTTAAGGTATTTAAAATCGAACTGCATCAGGTTTTCATCATGGCCATTAGTCCTCAGGTATTTAAGATTCCTCGAAACATACCAGCCTAGCAATCCCATAAAAAAGACAAGTGTTATTAATCCGCCGGCACGGTAACTTAAGTAGTAGGCGGCAACACTTTCTTCGATAATAATTTTGGCCTTAAGGTTTTGCGTAACTGCTTTTTTACTTACCGAGTCTCCTGTGCTCCATAAAGAAGGGTACTCTTTTTTGAGCATACTGATTCCGGATTTCTCCAGCTTGTTCTCTACCATAAGCATGGCATTCGATACGGCTATTTTACGTTGTACGGTCAGTCTTTTTTTAGTGTTAAGGATGCCCTGGTTTTTCGTCATCAGGCTATCCGTGCTCAGGTATCTCTTTTTAAGGTCGGCAAACTCTTTTTTAAATTGTTTGCGGCGTATCGTATCTTTCAGCAAAGTCATCAGGGTTTTGTCTTTGCGTAAATCAATCACCCTGTTCTTTATTTTTTCAAGCGTAAGATTACGCTCATTAATAGCGGTGTTCTGCTCATCGAGTTTCTGCTGGATTTCATCGAGTACGATGCTGTACATTTGCTGGTTGCGCACATTAGGATTGGCTCCTTTCAGGCTCGTTAAAATAAGGTCGAGTTTGCTTTGGGTTCTTTTTATTTCGCCAAACAAGTGGTGGCTGTTGCTGTCAAAAGTGGCATCGTTATAGGCCGATTCTAATATTTCACCCGCTTTTTCAATCGCCATCAGGTACTCACTGTCGGTTGCGGTAGTGTCGTTGAATAATCTTGTACGGGTTTCTTTCTTCTTAATCTTAGTGGTCTGTGAGTAGGTAAGGGGGCCAAGAAAGAACAAGGCAAGTAAAGGAAACAGGTAAATTAAATTTCTTTTAGCAATCATAATATAAAGCGTGTTTAGGGTTTTCAAATTTAATTTTTTTTATCCTGCTACACCATTAAAAGGGGAAATGAATTGTAAAGAAAACCAAATTAAATTGTGAATACTTCTTTATATAAAATAAACCACTCTAAGATGCGACCACTTTATAAGTAGGATCTTCGATAACATTCACAGCAATAACCGCCTCAGCATTTTTAAGGAGCTCCCTGCAATCCGGACTTAGGTGCTGCAATTCGATTACTTTACCAAGCTGACTGTATTTTTTGGTCAGATTATTTAATGCTTCTATAGCCGACATATCAGCTACTCTACTTTCTTTAAAATCAATAATCACATGATTGGGGTCGTTCTGGATATCAAACTTTTCTGTAAAAACGGCTACTGAACCAAAGAATAAAGGACCGTAAATTTCATAATGTTTAATGCCTTGTTCATCGATATAATGGCGTGCACGAATTCTTTTGGCGCTTTCCCAGGCAAAAACCAAGGCCGATATTATTACGCCAATTAATACAGCCAAAGCGAGATTGTGCAGTAAAATAGTAATAACTGCCACCAATATACCCACAAAAATATCATGTTTAGGCATCTTGTTGATGATTCTGAAACTCGACCATTCAAACGTAGTAATCGCCACCATCATCATGACACCCACCAATGCCGCCATAGGCAGTTTGCCAATAACAGGCGCACCAAAAAGAACAATAATCAGTATTGTAAGTGCAGCAATAATACCCGAAAGACGTGCTCTGGAACCTGCCGAAAGATTAACCAGCGTCTGGGCAATCATAGGACAGCCACCCATTCCGAAGAAGAAACCATTCAGAATATTCGAACCACCCTGTGCAATACATTCGCGATTGCTGTTACCACGTGTTCCCGTGATTTCATCGACTAAGTTTAGGGTTAATAAACCTTCGGTAAGACCAACTGCTGCAACAATTACGGAGTAGGGTAATATAATTTTTAAGGTTTCGAAAGAAAGAGGAATCGACGGAATATGAAACGGAGGGAATCCTCCCTGAACAGAAGCGATATCTTCGACCGTTTTCGTGTCTATATTAAAAACAAGCACCAGAGCAAACACCACCATAATGGCAACCAGCGAAGCGGGAACTGTTTTGGTAACTTTTGGAAAAAGCAATACAATAGCTACAGTAAGGGCAGTCAGCCCCAGCATAATATATAAAGAGGTTCCCTGCAGCCAACTCACCTGACCATTGATTATGGTTTTGAACTGCTCCAGCTGCGACATAAAAATCACCACTGCAAGCCCGTTGACAAAACCAAACATTACAGGCTGCGGTACCAGCCTGATGAATTTACCCAGTTTAAAAAGACCTATCAGGATTTGCACTACGCCAGCCAATGCTACCGCAGCAAAAACATATTCAATTCCGTTTGACCGCATCAGGGCTATCAAAACAATAACGGTTGCGCCTGCTCCGCCCGAAATCATACCAGGTCTTCCACCAAAAACAGCTGTAAACAAACCGGCAATAAACGCAGCATACAACCCTGCCAGCGGAGGCAGTCCTGCCAAAATAGCAAAAGACAATGATTCTGGTATCATGGTCATGGCAACAGTAAGGCCTGCCAGTATTTCGTTTTTATAATTAATTTTTTGTGTAAAGTCGAAGAGTGGGAAAGCTTTTTTCATAGGCTACAAAATTAAAAAATAAAATGGTCTGTGCCTATAATGGTCAGGGATTAATTTAAACACCTTGTTTGAGGTTCGGAACGTCAAAAATGAGGTTCGGAACGTCAAAGATGAGGTTGGAGACGTCAAAAATGAGGTTCAGAACGTCAAAGATGAGGTTCAGAACGTCAAAGATGAGGTTGGAGACGTCAAAGATGAGGTTGGAGACGTCAGAAATGAGGTTCGAGACGTCAGAAATGAGGTTCGGAACGTCAAAGTTGAGGTTCGAGACGTCATTTTTGACGTTCCGAACCCCATTGGATAGGTTCCAAACCCCACTGATGACGTTCCGAACCCCACTGATGACGTTCCAGACCCCGTCGTTGAGGTTCCGAACCCCGATGACGACGTTCCAGACGTCAAAACTGACGTTCTGAACCCCACTGGTGACGTTCCGAACCTCAACGACGGGGTTCCAGACGTCAACGACGGGGTTCGAGACGTCAACGACGGGGTTCGAGACGTCAACGATGGACCTTCGAACCTCACCGATGGGGTTTAGAACCTCACTGACAGGGTTCGCAACCTCATCATTGGGGTTCAACGTTCCAAATTTGGCAAACCAACAAGACGCATTTCAAATCCGTTTTCGTAAAGATTAAAAAATAAATTAAAAAATGTAATATTGAAATTCAAACATCCCCACGTAGAGACAACCCTTGCGGTTGTCTCCACCCAGTATATAAGTAGGATTGAATATAGGGCAGGGGCAAGCCCTGCCCCGACAGTTGTCTCCATCCAGTTCGTCACATCACGATAAAAATATTCCTTAATCAATCATATATTTTTTATGTAGGATTATGTGAGGGCAGGGGCAAGCCCTGCCCCGACAGTTGTCTCCATCCAGTTCGTCACATCACGATAAAAATATTCCTTAATCAATCATATATTTTTTATGTAGGATTGTGTGAGGGCATGGGCAAGCCCTGCCCCGACTGTTGTCTCCATCCAGTTCGTCATATCACGATAAAAATATTCCTTAATCAATCATATGTTTTTTATGTAGGATTTTGTGAGGGCAGGGGTAAGCCCTGCCCCGACAGTTGTTTACATCCAGTTCGTCACATCACGATAAAAATATTCCTTAATCAATCATATATTTTTTATGTAGGATTATGTGAGGGCAGGGGCAAGCCCTGCCCCGACAGTTGTTTACATCCAGTTCGTCACATCACGATAAAAATATTCCTTAATCAATCATATGTTTTTTATGTAGGATTGTGTGAGGGCAGGGGCAAGCCCTGCCCCGACTGTTGTCTCCATCTATATGAAAATATTTTTCAATCAATTATTTATTTTTTATGTAGGATTGAATAAGGGCAGGGGCAAGCCCTGCCCCGACACAGCTGTACTCGATAAATTAAAAATAATTAAAGAATAATAAAGAATTACAAATCGATTATCTTTACCATATAGAAATGATTAGAAAAGTAGAACATAACATACGTTATTTAACAGAAAAGCCTAAAAAGCTTTTCCTGATAGACGCTTTAGGTGCAATGACTACTGCGTTTTTCCTTTATGTACTATTACGGAATTTCAGTGAGTACTTCGGTATGCCGGTGGTAGTACTAAATGCTCTTTCGGTACTGGCGGTTTGCTTTTGTATTTATTCAATGACTTGTTTTCTTTTCTTAAAAGGAAACTGGGCACCTTTTATCATAACAATTAGTATGGCCAACATACTATATGCTGTTTTAACCCTTGGACTTATAGCAATGTATTACCCGGAACTTACTTTTGCAGGTATAGCCTACTTTATAATAGAAATAGTAATTATAGGCGTACTTGTTTACATAGAGTTCAAAGTAGCGATAAAAATTAGAAAAAATAAACTCATGACAGCAACATTAAAAGATTTAATTAAAAAAGCATACTCCGGTTTTAATGATAGAGATATTGATAAAGCCCTCTCGACGATGCATCCTGATGTAGAATGGCCAAAGGCTTTTGAAGGCGGCTATGTAAAAGGCCATGATGCTATAAGGGAATACTGGACCAGACAATGGGGAGAGATTAATCCTAATGTAGAGCCGGTTGGTTTTGATAACAGAGCCAATGGTACAGTAGAAATAGAAGTACATCAAAAAGTAAAAGACTTAGAAGGCAATATTGTTTTTGACGGAGTAGTAAAACATATTTATACCCTCGAAGATGATTTATTACGAAAAATGGACATAGAATAAACTACCGGATAATCTATAAAAAAACAAAGCGCAAGTGTCTCTAACCTTGTGCTTTTTTTATGCTTTTTATTAAAGGCAATATGGTAATGAAAAGCAATATGATTTTATGATTTGCCAGCAAGTTGCTGAATGTTAGTTAGAAACATTGCTGGATGCTGTAACAAAATAGACTGAGTTACGTCTTACTGAAAACCAAAGACATTAAAAGACCATGATACAAAATTACTCCAAAAACAAAACCGCAAGAATAGCAGGATTCCTTTACCTGATAGTGGTACTAACAGGAATGTTCAGCTTATTGTTTGTTCCGTCAAAACTTATTGATGATAAAAGTGCAGCTGCAACATTTCATAATATTGCTTCTTCTGAATGGCTTTTTCGCCTTGGAATATTTACTAGCTTACTCTGCTACATTACATTTGTTTTTCTGCCGGTTGTTTTATACAAATTGCTGCAGTCTGTAAACGAAAATTATGCCCGGCTGATGGTTCTTTTGGCAGTAGTAAGTGTTCCGGTTTCGTTTCTGAATATGCAGAACCAGTTTACGGTTCTTTCGCTGGTCAATACGCCTGCATATCTTAGTGGTTTTTCGCCGGAACAGCTGGAAGCACAGGTTTTATTTTACCTGGATCAGTATAGCAGCGGTCTTCTGCTTGCTTCGGTATTTTGGGGACTATGGTTATTCCCGTTTGGATATCTGGTTTATAAATCAGGGTTTCTGCCTAAGGTTTTTGGAATATTATTGATGCTGGGTTGTATGGGGTATCTAATCGATTTTGCAGGAAATATTCTAATCGAAAATTATTCAGCACTTGGAATATCCTCTTTCATTAGTCTGCCTTCAGCTTTAGGCGAAATCGGAATCTGTTTGTGGTTGCTGATTATTGGAGTGAAAGAAAAAAGTTAGCCGAAAACTAAGATTAAACTTCCCTTTTTGGTTGTATATTTATGGTGCGAAAATCATATTTACTTTACAGATAAGTTTAAAGTAAGAAGTTTTCAAAACCAAAACGACAACCTACTATGAAAAAAAACAACCAAACACCGGAACCCGAAAACTATGATGTTTCTACTTTCAGGACTATTAGGCGCGCTATTGGTTATCTGGCTATAAGTCTGCCTCTTATACTGGTGGGTTTCTCTTATATAAAGTTTTTTGATACGCCCCTTCAAATATCAATAAGTCATTACTATTACAGTAATTTGAGAGATATTTTTACAGGAACACTAAGTGCAGTGGGTTTGTTTTTAATTAGTTATAAAGGACATATTAATGTTTCTTTCTGGAAAAACGATAAGCTGCTCACCAATATAGCAGGTGTTATGGCGCTTGGTGTTGCTTTTGTACCTACAGATCCCCATTGTTCATTCGATAAAATCTACACTTTAATTCCTTATGATTTGAAGTGGCTTGGCTGGTTACATTATGGCTTTGCAGGAGTATTGTTTTTGATATTGGCTTTATTGGCCATTAATGTTTTTACGATAGGACAAAAGAACGAAACCCATATTCCGAAGAGTGTCATCGATGAGAACAATATTTATGTGTTTTGTGGCTCTGCTATATTAGTATTCATGATTATCATTCCATTCCAATTATTTACCTATTCTACTTTGGTATTCGAAGCTTTGTCACTTTTTGTTTTTGGAATAGCGTGGCTGATTAAAGGACGCGCCTTAGGAGAGATTCTGAAAGAGGAAATATACAGAGAAACTAGTTCAGCTAATAACGGAGAGAAAGTTTTTGAAGAATAAAGGTTTTCTTTAGCGGTTTTTTCTGATTTCAAAAGCAATAAAACAGCTTCATAACTATCATAAAGAAGTGTGTTAGAAAAGTAAAAGTCGTCTTATTTGTACTAATAAAAGTATAATTTGTTTTAATAAAGAATTGGAAATCAAATGAAAACGTTTTCGTGGGTTTTTATTGGTTTAAGCCTGTAAAAAAAGTTTTTTTTATTTCAATCTTTCATTACTTTTGGCTTCCAAATGAGAAAAGTAATTGTGTTTTTCGTGTACCTGAGTATGCTTCTGTTTGGCGGAGGCCAATACATTAGTGCCGATACACATTTTAAAAACAAACCTACTTCTCATCATCTCGAAAAACACCACCGAATAAAATTTACGAATCAGGATCAGGGCAGCAGCTTAATAGAGGAGGCTGATATTGATATTGACGAAGAATTTCATAGTGGTGATAACTTAAAAGAAGGCGGATCAGGCAAATACCCTGCCCGTACATACAACCTGCAAAACAGTTGGTACTCACCACTGAATTCATTTGCTATTGTAAATTCTAATTGCAGGCGCTTTACGTTTTTACCGCGCTTTTGCAGCAACTCTTCTACTATTTATATTACGCAACGCGTTTTAAGAATTTGATAAAAACCTGACATCAGTTGTCTGAGGTATGATTTTTCATGCCTTGTTGTGATGTATAGTAGGTTTTTATTATGCTATAATTCTGTAAGGTTTCCGCCTGGCAACTGATGATTTTTACTGTCTAAAGGAATATTCATTCCAAGCATTCAATCGCTTAATTTCCATATTTATACCATGAAAAGAATCGTCGTGTTAACAGGCCTTTGTGCCTTATTGTACCTAACCAGTTGTACAACTAAGAAAGAAGAAAAAGAAGAAGAAGAAAAATTTACAGTAACCAATCCTGTAAAGATTGATACTTCGTTTACCAAAGAATATGTTTCGCAGATTAAGTCTGTACGAAACATCGAAATCCGCGCTCAGGAAAAAGGATTTCTGCAAAACATTTATGTTGATGAAGGCCAGTTTGTAAAAGCAGGTCAGATATTGTTCAGAATCATGCCGAAAATGTATGAAGCTGAATTACTGAAAGCTCAGGCAGAACAAAAATCGGCAGAAATAGAGTTATTAAATGCCAAAACATTAGCAGATAAAAATATTGTTTCTAAAAACGAGCAGGCTGTAGCCCAGGCTAAACTTCAGGCAGCTAAAGCCGAAGTAGCACTGGCAAAACTACATTTATCCTTTACCGAAATCAGAGCACCGTTTGACGGAACGATAGATAGAATTCCTTTGAAACTAGGAAGTCTTATTGACGAAGGTGAGTTATTGACAAGTCTTTCAGATAACAGTCAGATGTTTGCTTACTTCAATGTTTCGGAGCCGGAGTATCTACAATATCAAACGGATGTAAAAGACCGTGCTGAAAGTAAAGTAAACCTGGTTTTAGCCAATGGTGACACCTTTAAATACAAAGGAAACGTAGAGGTTATCGAAAGTGAATTTAATAACGAAACCGGTAATATCGCTTTTAGAGCAAGATTTCCTAATACAGGTAAATTGTTAAGAAACGGCGAGACTGGTCAGGTACAAATGTTGGTTCCGTTGAAAAATGCTATTGTGATTCCGCAAAAAGCCACGTATGAAATTCAGGATAAGAAATATGTTTTTGTAGTAGATAAAAACAATAAAGTAAATTCGAAAGAGATTCATATTACTGGCGAAATTCCTGATTTGTATGTAGTAAGCAGCGGACTTGCTGAGAATGATAAAATTTTATTGGAAGGAGTTCAAAAAGTAAAAGAAGACGACAAGATTCACTTCGCTTACATCGCTCCTCAAAAGGTAATCAACAATTTACGATTAAAAGCGGAATAAAGGTTTTGTTTTTTGTTGTTTCAAGTTTCAGGTTTCAAGTTTTGCACTGAACCTGAAACTTGAAACCTGAAACAATTACAACTTCTAGCTTTGGTTTAATCATTTAAAAAAAAGATACAAATGTTTAATAAATTTATACAAAGACCCGTACTGTCGATAGTAATATCGCTGGTAATTGTCTTTTTAGGGGTATTGTCGGTACTAAATTTACCTATTACCCAGTTTCCATCCATTTCTCCACCCATGGTAAATATTACGGTAGATTATCCTGGATCGAATGGTGAGTTGATGATCAAATCGGTTATTATTCCTTTAGAAAGAGCTTTAAATGGAGTTCCGGGAATGAAATATATGACTTCGGATGCAGGAAATGATGGGGAAGCAAGTATTCAGGTCGTTTTTAATCTGGGCACAGATCCTAATCAGGCAGCCATTAATGTTCAGAACCGTGTGGCTTCGGTTACCAATAAATTACCGCCTTTGGTAGTAAGGGAGGGAGTAAAGATTACCCGCGAGGTTCCGAGTATGTTGATGTATGTGAATCTTTACAGTACGGATAAAGATACCGACATGAAGTTCTTGTACAACTATGCCGATATTAATGTTTTATCCGAATTAAAAAGGGTAAACGGTGTGGGTTCCGGAGATATTCTCGGCACACGTGAATATGCGATGCGTATTTGGTTAAAACCAGATCGTATGCTGGCGTATAAAATATCAGCAGATGAGGTTATGGAAGCCTTATCAAGTCAGAGTCTGGAAGCATCGCCCGGTAAAACAGGTGAAAGTTCCGGTAAACGCTCGCAGGCATTTGAATATGTACTAAAATATTCCGGACGTTTTACAACCAAAGAACAGTATGGAAATATTGTAGTAAGATCGAATAGTAACGGAGAATTGCTGCGTTTGAAAGATATTGCCAAAGTAGAATTTGGCAGTTCGATGTATGATATTTATTCGAATCTGAATGGCAGACCATCGGCAGCAATCGTATTGAAACAATCTTTTGGGAGTAATGCCAATCAGGTTATTGAAGACGTAAAAGCCAAGTTGGAAAAAATTAAAACTAAATTCCCAAAAGGAATGGATTATGAAATTTCGTATGACGTTTCTAAATTTTTAGATGCCTCTATCGAAAAAGTAATTCACACCTTGATCGAAGCTTTTATTCTGGTAGGATTGGTCGTATTTCTTTTCTTAGGAGACTGGCGTTCTACGGTTATTCCGGCAATTGCGGTTCCCGTTTCATTAGTTGGAACTTTTGCCTTCATGACCTTCTTTGATATCTCATTGAACTTAATTACTTTATTTGCCTTGGTTTTGGCGATTGGTGTCGTCGTCGATGATGCGATTGTAGTGATCGAAGCGGTTCACGCCAAGATGGAGGAAGAACACCTTTCACCCCTTAAGGCAACTAAAAAAGCCATGCACGAAATTGCTGGAGCCATTATCGCGATTACCTTCCTGATGGCTGCTGTATTTATTCCGGTTGCCTTTATGTCCGGTCCAGTAGGTGTTTTTTACAGACAGTTTTCGATTACTATGGCAACGGCTATTATTCTTTCGGGGGTTGTGGCCTTGACACTGACACCGGCACTTTGTGCGATGATGCTGAAAAACAATCATAGTGCTCCTAAAAAGAAAACCCCTATAAATAGATTTGTAGATGGATTTAATGAAAAGTTTAATCTTGCTCAGGGCAAATATCAAAATGTATTAGGAAAAATAATCAACAGAAGAGCGGTTACGATTGTGGCGCTTGTTGGATTTTGTGCCGGGACTTGGTTGGTTAGCAGTACAGTTCCTTCCGGATTTATCCCGAATGAGGATCAGGGAATGTTTTATGCCATTATTCAGACGCCTCCGGGATCTTCATTAGAAAGAACGAATAATATTGCTGAGAAATTACAGAAAATTGCCGAAACTGTTGAAGGAGTAAAATCTGTTTCTTCATTAGCAGGTTATGAAATTTTGACTGAAGGGACCGGAGCAAATTCAGGAACTTGTTTAATTAACCTGGAAGACTGGAACGATCGTAAGCAATCTGTTCAGGAAATTATGACAGAACTAGAAGAAAAATCGAAAGATATTCCAGGTGCTAATATCGAGTTTTTCCAGCCGCCTGCAGTACCGGGATATGGAGCAGCAGGAGGATTCGAACTTCGTTTGCTGGATAAAACGGGTTCAGGTGATTTCAAAAAATTAGAAGCCGCCAATAAAGATTTTGTAGAAGAGCTCAACAAACGCCCGGAATTATCGAATGTATTTAGTTTCTTCAGTGCCAGTTTTCCTCAATATATGATGAAGGTCGATAATGATTTGGCACAACAAAAAGGAGTTTCTATCGAAAATGCCATGAATACGTTATCAACTCTTGTGGGGAGTAATTACGAAATCAGTTTCATTAAATACGGAATCAATTATAAAGTAATTGTTCAGGCCTCGCCGGAATATCGCGCACAGCCAGATGATATTCTGAAGCTGTATGTGAAAAATAATCGTGATGAAATGGTGCCTTTTTCTGCTTTTATGAAATTAGAAAAAGTATATGGGCTTTCGGAAATTACAAGACACAACATGTACACTTCTACAGAAATTAGTGGTGGAGCTGCTCCGGGCTATAGTTCTGGTACAGCGATTAAAGTAATTCAGGAAGTAGCGGCCAAAAAACTACCAAGAGGATATGATATTGACTGGGCAGGTATTTCTGCTGATGAGGTAGCACAGGGTAATCAGGCCATTTGGGTATTCCTGATTTGTTTAGGATTTGTTTACTTGGTTTTAGCAGCTCAATACGAGAGTTTTATTCTGCCATTGTCTGTAATTCTTTCGTTGCCGGCAGGTATTTTTGGAGCTTTCCTTTTATTGAAATTAACAGGATTAGAAAATAACATTTATGCGCAGGTTGCTATGGTAATGCTAATCGGTTTACTGGGTAAAAATGCCGTACTGATTGTAGAGTTTGCCATCCAAAGACATGCTGCTGGAAAATCAGTATTAGAAGCTGCGATGGAAGGTTCTAAAGCCAGATTCCGACCAATCCTGATGACATCATTTGCTTTTATTGCAGGATTGCTTCCGCTTGCATTTGCTACCGGACCAGGAAAAATTGGTAATAGAACTATTGGTACAGCTGCGGCAGGAGGAATGCTTATCGGAACTATCTGTGGGGTATTTATAATTCCGGGATTGTATTACATCTTCGGTAGAATAGCTGAGAAATACAAATTGGTAAAAAAAGAAGAAGAAAATCCGTTAACTGAAGAAATTGATAATAATCATGTATAAAATAAAATCATACCGATATGTAATTGCGGCGAGTGTCTGTATAGCAGTAGCGAGTTGCAAAGCTCCCGCAGCAGATACAGCAGTTGTGGCAAAACCTCTTCCTGAATCTTTTGCAAATAGTAAAGACACGACCAATACGGCAATCGTTCCCTGGAAGAGTTTTTTCAAAGATCCAAATTTGGTCAGCCTGATCGATACCGCTTTACAAAACAATCAGGAGCTGATGATTACGCTGCAGGAAATTGAAATAGCCAAAAATGATATCCGCGTAAGAAAAGGAGCTTTACTGCCATCAATTGGTTTAAGAGCCGGTTCAGGTGTAGAAAAGGTAGGAAGATATACCAGTCAGGGTGCCGGTGATGCTACTACGGAAATCAAACCGGGTATAGAAACGCCGGATCCGCTGGGTGATTTTGTAATTGGTGCTTACGCCAATTGGGAAGTGGATATCTGGAAAAAATTACGCAATTCTAAAAAAGCTGTTGTAAACCGCTATTTGGCAACGGTTGAAGGAAAAAACTTCGTTGTAACAAGCCTGATTGCCGAGATTGCCAATTCGTATTATGAACTATTGGCTTTAGATAGCCAGTTGGAAATTGTAAAACAAAATATCGAATTACAGTCTAATGCACTAGAAATTGTAAAAGTCCAGAAAGAAGCTGCTCGTGCCACCGAGTTAGCCGTTCAGAAATTTCAGGCCGAAGTATTGGCTTCAAAAGGAAAAGAGTTTGATATTCTGCAGCAAATAAAAGAGACAGAGAACAAAATCAACTTTCTGGTTGGGCAATATCCACAGGAAATTAAGAGAGATAAAAGCAACTTCCTAAGTTTATTACCATCGGCGGTTAATTCCGGGATTCCATCTCAGTTATTGGCCAATCGCCCTGATATAAAACAGGCTGAGTTCGAACTTTCGGCTTCCAAACTGGATGTAAAAGTAGCCCGTGCCGAGTTTTATCCTTCATTGGATATTACCGCTTCAGTAGGAGTAAATGCTTTTAATCCGTCGTATTTGTTTACGCTTCCCTACTCCTTGCTTTATTCGGTGGCAGGTGATTTAGCAGCACCTTTAATTAACAGAAACGCGATTAAAGCCGAGTTCAGTAGTGCCAATGCAAGACAGCTTCAGGCTTTGTATAATTATGACCGTACGATTCTAAATGCTTATTTAGAAGTTTCGAATCATCTTTCTAAAATTAATAATTTAGAAAAAAGTTATGATTTAAAATCACAGCAAGTGGCTGCACTAAGCCGGTCGATTGATGTGTCGAATGACTTGTTTAAGTCGGCCAGAGTAGATTATTTCGAGGTGCTGATGACACAGCGTGATGCTTTAGAATCGAAACTGGAGCTGATCGAAACCAAAAAAGAACAATTGAATGCCTCTGTCAGTGTTTATAAAGACTTAGGCGGTGGCTGGAAATAATAGAGACGCACTCCGGTGCTTCTTTACTATGTTGGTTTAGATTGTAGATTAAAACCTTTCGGGAGCCATTCCGGAAGGTTTTTTTATGGAAAACATTTTTGAGAATTTCCAATAGATTGAGCTTTATTTTCTTCCGAATAATCTTTTCAAAAAAGGGTGTTTTTACCCGTTAATTACAATCAACAAATAATTAATTTTGTAGGTGCTGCAGTTTCTTTGGATAAAGAAGATACAATAACGGATTGTTTCTGAGGCTGTTTTGCAAATTTGTATTTCAAATCTATAATTTAAAGCCCCACTTTTTATAATGGAACAACCTACTACTAAAGAAATTGTATTTGGCTATGGTGCTAAATATGTGTATCCTGAAAACCCATTCGAATCTATTGGGTTTGCGCTTTCAGGAGGAGGATTCCGCGCTGCATCTTATGGCCTGGGTACTCTAAGTGTTTTTGATGCTTTAAAAGTAAAAGATCAGCATAACCAAGAGACAAGTCTTTTACATAAAGTAAAATTCATTTCCTCAGCATCCGGTGGCTCAATAACCTTATTGGTTTATGCAGCTGCCATTCGAAAAGGACTTTCCTTTAATGAATTTTTCAAACATTTAAATACGAAACTTACCGGAGAAAAATTACTGCAGGATGCCTTGAACCTACTGGCAGACAATACTTATTGGGAAGATAAATCAAAAGCGCGTAATCCTATAAATGCTTTTTCTAAAGTTTATCATCATTCACTACTGGATTTTTTAGAACCGGAGCAAAAAAATCTTGGTTTTATTATGGGATTTGATGCGGCTTCTCAGCCTACCCATCTGGACGAATTCTGTTTCAATGCTTCAGAGTTTTATTCGGGACTTTCCTTTCGTTTTCAGGGAGCTAATAAAGATTGGGCAGATAAAAAAGGCGGTCAGTTTGGGAGTAGTAATATAATAATGAACTGGGATGACAAGCTGGAATCTATGAAAACCTTAAAAAGGCTGCGCCTGGGGGATATAATAGCCTCATCTTCCTGTTTTCCGTTGGGGTTTGAGCCTATAATGTATCCAAGGGATTTTTCGTATAAGCAGGGACCAACAATTGAGGAACTTAAAAAAGCAATGCAATTTAAGCTAATTAAAGGAGAGGAAGATGTAGTAGAAAATAGTAGTCAGGCGAAGAAAGTAACCACAAAACAGAATCTGGAAGATATAAGCGAGTTTGGCCTTATGGATGGAGGAATTTGCGACAATCAGGGATTGCTGAGTATGTTGCACGCTAATGATAGAAATAGACCTAAAGGATATAAAGGGCTTCATAATCGATTTGATTTAATGATGGTAAGTGATGTTACCAGTTTTTTTATGGACGCCTTTAAAGAACCGGTGGCAGAGGAAAACAAATGGAATCAGAAAACGCCTAAAGTATATTGGAGTCAGATAAAATCTTTTGCAGCAAAAGTTACAAAAGGGGTCACAATTGCAGTGGTTGTGGGAGCTGTTCTTACAGCTGTTTCTTTGTATTTATTGTTTATCGAAGAGCTTACGTTTTCTTCTGTACTTCTGGCGATAGTGTCGTTGCTGCTCTTTGGTTTGGCTTTGCTCATCAATAAAAAATACAAAGATATTGTAGAGCCTGAACTCGGACAGGTTTTAAAAATGGAATCCCTGGATGATATTTATAAAAATTATTTTAAGGAAGATACGATATACGACAGAATTGCCGATAAACTCATTCCGTATCTAGAAATCATCAAGCTGCAGGATTTAATGCAGATGGTTTATACAAGAGTAAAATCGACCGAAAAAATGGTGAGCGACGTATTTTTAAAACAAGTACGAAGACTGATTTATGACAGGCTGTTTTCGAATACGGCTTATAAATACCGCCGTCTTGATAATACGATTTACAGACTTTCTAAGATTAATGATAAAAACAGAAGAATGCCTCAGTTTGATAATCAGGAAGGCGAAGATAAAACGCTGTATGATTTACGAAAGAAAGAATTTCAAAAGGAAGTAAAAGAGTACTGCAAACATTCTGCTACTATGAGTAATCTGGCCGATATTGCTTTTAATGCCGATACAACATTATGGTTTACAGCAAAGGAAGAAACCGAATGCGATAAAAATGTAAGGAAAGCCATTATAGTTTGTGGGCAGTTTAGCACTTGCTACAGCCTGCTTCAATATACCTTATCGTTGCGCCATAGCCGAAATTTTTCGGGACTTAGCCAAGCTTCGCAAGATCGTATCGAGTCTTTACTGGAGCAACTAAAATCGATGATGAGTGCATTCAATAGCAATCCTTTCTTTTTGTATAATAAGCTTACAGAAGAAAATAGTAAAGCATAACAACATTATTTATTTTTATTTAAAAAGAAAACAGGCTCATAGGTAACTATGGGCTTTGTTATGTAATACGAAAGAAAATATATTCGTTGAATTTATTTTTTAAGAAGTATTTATAGAAAAGCTATTTTGTTATATTTGGAATACTAATAATCAAAAACTATATAAAGTGCTAACACCATCAGAATTAGAAAGAAGAAAAAGAATAAATCTTAAAGTCATAAAATTTGGATGCCTTCCAATAATAATTGTTATTGCTTTGATCGTATTTTTTAGTCCTAAATCATCGACACCTACAGATGATGAGAAAAAGACGGTAGTAGAAAATAAAATTTCAGTAGATACGCTTATTAGCCAAATAAAAAAAGACCCTAATTATAAGGTAAAAGAAATTTTTTATAGATCTAATGATAATTCACTTAACATTGTGGTTGGCGATAAGGACGATTTAGACAACAGCAGCTTTAATTTGAATGCTTATTTTAGTGATAATTATAAGGTTTATGATTTTAAAGAAATTAATACGCTTAATTTTTATGACTTTAAAAAAGGTAAATTACCGGAGGATTATCTAAAACCAACTCTTGCTGCAACCCGTGAATTAGACCGAAAGAGAGCACTGTTTTTAGAGAAGTATCCTTATAGCAGCCTCGGTTTTTATTTTGTAGAGAGATATCTGAAGCAAAATTTAGGAGATCCTTCGAGCTTAATAATGGAAGAGAGCTTTCTATTGGATGTAGATAAAAAGGGTACGTTTGCTACCGAGACCATCTATAGAGCAAAGAATGAATATGGTGTAAAGACGCTTTATACGTTATATTGTGATGTAGATAAGGATGAAAATATGTCAAATATCGAAATTAAGGTAGGGGCAGACTTTAGAAATCAGCATTGGAGATATGATGATAAATAATTTAGTAAATAAGGATATTATTTTTTAAAAACAAAATAAAAATAGCATGAAAACATTAGAACAATGGTTTGAAGAATATGCGGTTAGCCATCAAAACCCAAAGAATAAGGTGATACATTATATATGTGTTCCGGCTATTTATTTTTCGGTTGTAGGATTACTAATGAGTATTCCGAGCGCAATTATTGCAGATACTTTACAGTTGCAGGCACCCATAATCGAGAACTGGGCTTTTGTTGTACTGCTTTTTGTATTGGTATTTTATATCAGATTGTCTGTTGCTATGGCATTTAAAATCGCCATATTATCAGCGATTTGTCTGGTGGCGAATTATTATATTGGTCAGTTGGTCCCTTTGTGGCTCTTCTCTATAGGTGTTTTTGTAATAGCCTGGATAGGTCAATTCTACGGACATAATATTGAAGGGAAGAAGCCTTCGTTTTTAAAAGATTTACAATTCCTGATGATTGGACCAGCCTGGGTGGTAGAGAATCTTTTTTCTAAAAAATAATAACGAAACACAATTAGGTGTTTATATATTTAAATCAAACCTTTCGGGATTAATCTCGGAAGGTTTTTTTATGCTTTAAACTGTAATTAAATGAGTTTAGCGTCAAATTTGACGTCGCCGACGTCAAATTTGACGTTCCTGATGTCAAG
>NZ_WSTB01000002.1 GCF_009789235.1 Flavobacterium hydrocarbonoxydans
TTCCGAAATCTCATTAATTATAAAGCGTTCTTTTGAAAACGGATGCCCTAGCCCCGATAGAAGCGGAAATCCTTTTGTGCCGGGGTTCGGCACAAAAGATTGAAGCGGATAGCGGGAAATAGCTCCTGAAAACAAAATTTTAAAAATAGAACGAAATTCTAAATTTACGCAACCAGAATTTTAGAAACTGCTGGTGATTAAGGCTGACAATCTTTATTAATCGAAACGAATGGCTTTAACGGGGGAGATTTTTGTTATTATATAAGAAGGAATCAACAACACGATAAAACAAACTGTAATAGTAAGTAGGTTTAACAATACTACATACAGCCAATTTATATAAACCGGCGCCTGGTTGACATAGTAATTTTCTGGATTTAGCGATACTATTCCAAAATATTGCTGGATAAGTAAAATTGAAATCCCGATTAGGTTACCCCAAAAGAGTCCTCTTATAATTAGGTAAAAGGCGTTATAAAGAAATATTTTGCGGACAGTCCAGTTATTAGCGCCCAATGCTTTTAGGATACCGATCATTTGTGTGCGCTCCAGAATAAGGACCAACAAGGCAACTACCATATTTATAGTCGCTACCAATATCATAACGCCTAAAATTACGATGATGTTAAAATCGAACAATTGCAACCAATCGAAAATGTAACTGTATTTTTCGATAATGGTTTTGGTATCTAAATTAGACGATGTTTGTTCGTAGATCTTATCTCCTGTTGTTTTGATTTGGTCAAAATCTTTTACAAAAACTTCGAATGCGCCAACCTGATCAGGACTCCATTTGTTGATTCTTTGAATGTGACGAATGTCTCCCAATATATAAGTAGCGTCGAAATCCTGAAATCCTGAATTGAAAATACCTGAAATTTTGAATCGGCGGCTATTAGGCAATTTTCCTTGCTCTTCTTTTATGAAAAATGTATTAAAACTATCTCCAACTTTTAAACTAAGTCTGTTGGCAAGAAATCGTGAAATGATCACATCTTCGTTTAGGTCTTTTGAAAAATCAGGTAATTTACCTTCGACCAAATACTCTTTTATATTGTTCCAATCATAATCTGCCCCTACTCCTTTGAAAATTATTCCTTCGAAAGCATTTTCGGTTCTGATGATTCCGGCTTTGCTTGCGATTGCCTGAATGTGTTTTACTTCTGGAACCGATTTGAAATGGGGATAGAAATCTTGTTTTTTAGAAATTGGAGCCAGCGTTACTTCAGAATTATTGTTATCGTAATTCGAAATAATCACCTGACCATTGAAAGCCGAAACTTTTTCACGAATTTTTTGTTGCAAACCAATTCCGGTTGCTACTGAAACCAACATCATTATAATACCAATCGCAATTGCCGAAATGGCAATTTTGATAATGGGTGCTGAAATACTGCTTTTATAATCTTTGGCAGTGATGAGTCTTTTGGCGATAAAATATTCTAAATTCAATTGTTGAGTTGTCTAATGTTAGCTTTCAAAAATACGATTATAAAGGCAATTTCTTTTTCATTTCTTCGACAATATTATAAGCTGCAGGGCAAATGGCGACATTTTTTAAGGTCAAATCTGTAATTTGATTGAATTTCTTCCGGTCTGTATGAGGAAATTCTCTACAAGCTTTTGGACGTACATCATAAATCATGCAATAATTCTCGCTATCCAGAAAAGTACAAGGAACACTTTTTAAAACATAATCTTTGTCTTCATCAATTCTGAGATATTGCTCGATGAATTGCTGTGGCTTTTGCCTGAAAGATTTTGAAATTCTCTCGATATCGGCCAATGTAAAAAGCGGCCCTGTTGTTTTACAGCAATTAGCACATTGCAGGCAATCTGTTCGTTTAAATTCGGCATCATGCAAATCCTGCATCACGTAATCTAAATTCTTAGGTTGTTTCTTTTTCAGCTTATCAAAATACTTTTTGTTTTCGATATGCTTATCTTTGGCTAACTTTTGTAAGTTATTTAAAATTTGTTTCAAGTTTAGATTTTGAAGTTGAACTGCAAAATTAAACAACTTTGAACTTGAAACCTTAAACTTTGAACTAAAATACGATGAAAGACCTTTTTGGGAAAGCGATGTATGATTTCCAGACCCATAATTCGCCAGAAAACCTGATTACTGAAACTTCAATTTCTGAAGAAGACGAAATGAGTGTTGAATATTTATTTCGCTCCTACGATGAAATGCCAAAAATTGAACAAAAAGCCTTGCAAATGGCTAGCGGAAAAGTTCTGGATGTTGGCTGCGGAGCCGGAAGTCATGGTTTGACTTTACAAAATGACAGAAATTTAGAGGTAACCGCAATTGATATTTCTGAAAAAGCAATTGAAACCTGTCAGCTTCGAGGTTTAAAAAATACTTATGTAAAGAATATTTTAGATTTTGAAGGAGAAAAATTCGATACTATTCTTTTATTAATGAATGGAACTGGAATTTTTGGAAAGCTGAAAAACTGCAACAACTATTTATCTAAACTAAAATCGCTATTGAATCCCGGCGGACAAATCCTGATTGACAGTTCTGATATTATTTATATGTTTGACGAAGATGAAGATGGCGGAAAATGGATTCCTTCAGAAAAGGAATATTACGGCGAATTGGTTTTTAGTATTTCATACAAAGGCGAAAAAGAAGAACCTTTCGATTGGTTGTATTTAGATTATAACACCCTTCAAAATGCCGCCATTGCCAACGGATTGAAATGTGAACTGGTTTTAGAAGGCGAACATTATGATTATTTAGCTAAACTTTCGATTTAAATTTAAAAATATTCAATTGATGGAAAATGTTGATTTAGAAAAATTAAAATACCCAATAGGAAAATTTGTAGCTCCGGAAAATTATTCTTCTGAATATATTCTGGGTAAAATTCAAGAAATTGAAACTTTTCCAGAACGATTAAAAGCAGAAACTATTCATTTGACAAACGAACAACTTGACACACCTTACCGTCCAGGCGGATGGACCGTTCGGCAGGTGATTCATCATTGTGCAGAGAGTCACATGAATTGTTATATCAGAATTAAATGGACTTTGACCGAAAACAATCCAGTAATAAAAGCTTATGACGAAGTTTTATGGTCTGATTTGCCTGATGGATTAAAAATGCCTATTCAACCAACACTAACTTTATTGGAAGGATTGCATTTTAGATTAGGTTATATTATGCGAAATTTATCTGAAAATGATCTAGAAAAATCATTCATTCACCCAGAAAACAATTCGAAATATAAATTAAAGCAGATTATTGCAACCTACGCCTGGCATGGAAACCATCATTTGGCACACATTACTACTTTGAAAAAATATAAAAATTGGAAATAAGAGTTTTTAATTTTATTCTAAAGCGTGTTAAGCACAAAAAAAAGCTCTTCAGTTGAAGAGCTTTTTGTTTATATCTAAATCCTGAATTAAGGAATATTCAAATATTTATGTGTTTGCAATGATACTCTCCACTTTGGATTATTCATTACATAATCTACAATTAGTGGAGTCATTTCTTCTTTTTTGCTCCATTCCGGCTGAAGAAATAAAATTGCATTGTTATTTACCAATTCTGCTTGCTCTTCGGCAAAAATAAAATCGTGCTTGTTGTGAATAATCACTTTCAATTCGTGTGCATTATCATAAACCGTCTGCGTTGGCAATTTGTTTTTCTTTGGCGAAAGACAAATCCAGTCCCAGGAACCTGATAACGGATAGGCTCCTGAAGTTTCGATATGCACTTTTAGATTTTTATCTTTTAATTGCTGTGTCAACAAAGTCATATCCCAACTTAATGGTTCTCCTCCAGTGACTACAACGGTATCTGCATAAGTTGAAGCGTTTTTTACAATTAAATCGATACTTGTTGGCGGATGTAATTCTGCATTCCAACTTTCCTTCACATCGCACCAATGACAACCTACATCGCAACCTCCAATACGTATAAAGTAAGCAGCGGTTCCAGTATGAAAACCTTCTCCCTGAATGGTGTAAAACTCTTCCATCAAAGGCAACATTGCTCCTTTATTTACTTCTAATTGTATTTCTTTTGATAACATTATTTTATTTTAAAGTGCAAAGATAGTCAATTAAATACGGAACATAAAAAAACCGATAGCTCAAAGAACTATCGGTTTTATATTTATAGAAAAACTATATTATTTTAAAGCTTTTACAGACTCACTAGCATATTTATTAGTTGGATCTAAAACTAAAGTTTTGTTGAAATACTCAACCGCTTTAGCTTTGTCAGTGTTAGCATAAGCAGCACCAATAGCGTTATAAGACTCTACAACCTTTTTCACAGTTGCAGGTTTTGCCATCTCTTCAGCACCTTTCGCAGTCATTCTATTAGCATACTCTTCATAATTTTTAATAATCATGTCGTCTTTATCCAACACACTATTAATTCTTCCTTTATAAATGTAAGCTTCGTCATAAGTTGGTGAAGCTGTAAGGATCTTATCAAACATCGCATCCGCTTTTTGTAATTCAGTTACATTACGAGTTTCTGCAGGTTTACCAGCATTACCATAATAAACAGAGATTCCGTAATATACTGCATCATCTAAATAGTTTTTAGATTCAGCATTAGCTGCTCCTAGTTCAAAAATAGCAGCCGCTTGTTCGTATTGTTTTTTACCAAACAATTCTTTTCCAAAATCAGCCAATTCTTCTACAACTAGAGGTTCTAACTCAATTGCTTTTTTAATATCAACTAAACCAGCATCAAAAGCCGCCTGATCTACTACACCTTCAGCATTAGTTCCTTTTTTAATTTTTGCAAGACCTAAATACAAATAATCTCTACCAATTACTTTGTTTGTTGGTACTTTAATAAAATCTTCGATAGATTTAATAGCTACATCAACGTTACCATTTTCGTAAGCCGCATAACCTAAATATCTGAAAATTCTAGGATTTACTTTATCCTCAGCAATCATTTTATTAGCAACTACCTCTAAACTTTTATAGTCTTTAACCAGGATTAAGAAATCTGCGTGACGCATTTTAGAATCTAAAGAATAATCCGTAAGACTTAAATATTTCTCGTAGTTTGTAATTGCTTTCTCTAAATTAACTTTTGAAGTAGAAGGCTTATTTCTAGCCCATTTGTAATAGGTTTCAGCCAACTCTCTGTAAACAGGGCCATAGTTAGCGTCTAAAGCAATCACCTCATTAAAAGATTTAATAGCTTCATCATAAGATTTAGCTCCTTTTAACAAAACTCCTAATTGCATTTTTGCTCTTAATAACTTATTGTCAGCAGTAAAAGCATCACGATATGCTTTGTACGCGTCATTTTGATTGCTTGCTCCGTAATAAGCATCTCCTATTGCTAAAAGAGCTGTTGCATTTTGCGGTTCAATCGCTAAAGCACGCTGCAAAACAGTAATAGCACTTTTATAATCAGGATTTGCAGAGTTCATATAAGCTCTACCAATGTAAATGAATTCATTTACATCTTTACGTTTCATTTCTTTTGTAGCCAAAGCGAAATTAGCCTGAGCTGAAGCTGTGTTTTTATTGTCAAGATCCAATTGACCTAAACCAATATAGTTTAAGTGTTTTTCATCTGCTGCTTCTAATCCATTTAGATAATAAATTTTAGCTGAATCAACAACAGATTGATTGAGGTACACATTCCCTAAAACAAAATTTGCTTCTCCGTCAGATGGTTTCGCTTTTATAATTGACTTTAATAATGATTTAGCTTTATCGAATTGCTCTGCATCGATTGCTTTTTTGGCTTGGTCTAGATCTTGCGCATTTGCAACAGTAGTCGCTAATAAGGCAATACTAAAAATTTTAAATTTATTCATATTAATTGTAATTAATTTATTCTTTATCGTTTATAATTTGATTTCTAATTAGAAGTTTTCTGCCTGGAGTTCTTACAGGCATTAAACCAGATTTCAAAACTATCCTTTGTCCGATATCCCCGGAAATAAATGAAGCAAACCCCATTCCTAATCCAGAATATGCCTGACAATTTATGATATACAATTCACGTGCCAAAGGATATTTTTGTTCGGCAATGTCATTTTGCGAAGGACTATAATATTGATCATCCTTCAATCCTTTTACACTTAAAACATGTATTTTTTTTACAATTTCCAGCATATTAGGTGAAGGTTGCGAAAGCCAATTTACACCCACAACCCCAATCATACCGTCATTGTCTGCAACAAATTTCATTACTTCCTCATTGGTTTTAAAAGAAAAAACACCGCTAGTAGGAATATCTTTTACTTTCGCCAATTCTTTCATATAACGAACTGTGCTTGAATTAGGATTATCAAAGACTAAGCCTTTAATTTTCGAATCTTTTTTCCCTTGCATAAAATCGATTACAGATTTCAACGCAATTAAAGTGTCATTATTGCTCTTATTCGAAATAAATGCAATAGCATCTATTGCAAAAGGAGTAATTCTAGGATTTATTTTCTTATTAGCAAATATATTCAGTTCCTCTTGAGTTAGTTTTCGTGAGGTAATACCAACATTAATTCTTTGATTCAATAAATCATTAATTACTTCAGCTTCAGATTTTGGCTGAATTGAAATTTTAGCATCGTAATACGTTCCTTCAAAAACAGCTATCTGGTCATCCACAATTGGTTTAACTGTTTCATCAACGACAATATCTATAGCCCCTTTCAGTATCGTATCTTTATTCGAATCATTTTTGCTTTTTTGGTTACACATAGCAAACAAAAAAACGAAAATGATTAATCCAAAAACTTTACCGTATTTCAACATAATTATTCTTTATTAGAATTTATCAATCTTAAAAACCGTATTCCTGAATATACTATTAGTAAACTACCAAAAGCATATCTGTAGATAGGATCCATGTTTATAGGAAGCTTATCCCAAAACATAATCATTAATCCCAGCACAAGATAAATCAAAAAAAACAATATTCCTAAAACAAGAAGAAATCGCCCAAAGAGCGATTTCTTCTGAATGTTATTAAGCAATTCTTTAAACATTACTCTGCAGATTGAATCGTAATAGGCAAAGAGTAAAGTACTCTCACTTTTTTACCATTTTGTTCTCCCGGACTCCATCTTGGACATTTTTTAAGAACGCGAATTGCTTCTGCTCCTGTGCCATAACCAATGTCTCTTAGAACTTTAATGTCGGTTAAAGAACCGTCTTTTTCAACTACAAAAGTAACATATACTTTACCTTTTAAACCTTCTTCTTCAGGAGTTCTATAGTTATTTCCTACGAATTTGTAGAATTTTTCCATTCCTCCAGGGAAATCTGGTTTTACTTCGATACCAGCTGTGTTATACACGTTGTTATCTTCTTGTACTATCTCAGCAACAGGACCTTTTCCTACTGGTTCATCAACAGTTAAAACTGCATCTGGATCTCCTTTGATAGTTTCAGAACCGATTTTCTTTTTTTCAAGTTCCACAATTTTTGGTGGCTCTTCAGTAATTTCCTCGGTTTTTGCAACAACAGGTTTAACAAACTTCACCTGATCCACTTTAGGTGGCGGCGGTGGAGGTGGTGGAAGATTCGGTTTTACTTCCTGTTTTTTAGGAGGTAACTTTATCTTAGTAAGCTTAATCTCGTTCGCTACTACCGCTTCTTCAGATTTCGGTATTAGACTAATAATAAGAGGTGCAGCAACAGCTAAGCTAAAAATAACAGAACCAATGATAAGTGCTCTTACCGTAGTTTTGGTATTTGATTTTCTTAACTCATAAGCGCCATAAATCTTATTACGTCCTTCGAATACGATATCAAGCCACTGATTTTTTATAATATCTAATTTCATTTTTCTTGATTATTAGGTTATAAAAAAAATAAAAAAATTATTTTTTCTCTAACAATTCTGTTTCTTTAGGAAGAAAATCATTTACAATTGCATAAGTACCAACTCCACTGATTGCCATTTCATCTAAAATGTCAACTAGGTTTTTATACTTTGATTTCTTACCTGGCTTGATGATAACAATAATTCCTTTGTCTTTATTTCCAGTATATTCAATTACTGATTTTTTACGAGACAATAATTCTTTACGAATCCCTTCTTTTCCGTAAGCAATATCCTTAGGACCAGCAATAGGAGCTTCTAACAATCCCATATAATAGATAAGTTTATTATTCTCACCCATCATAATAGTCATCGTTCTCTTCTCATCTACTTTCATAGGTTTCTCATCTGCTTTTGGATCTTTATCTGGCAAACCTAGAGGCATCGCCTGAGGCTTTGACAACGTCGTAGTCAACATAAAGAATGTGATCAATAAGAATGCCAAGTCTACCATCGCAGTTAAATCTACTTTAGAGTTTTGCTTTTTACTTCTTACCTTACCACCTTTTCCGCCGCCACTGTCGTTAGTATTTAATTCAGCCATTTTAGTGTATGTTTATTAATTAAAAGTCTTTCCCTCTCATACCTGTAACCAAGCTAAAGGAATTAATTTTTTGATCTTGTAAGATATCCATAATTTTTTTGATTTTTGGATAATCTTCTTTTGCATCACCTTTTATAGCAATTTGCAATTCTTTAGTTCCTCCACTAAGATCAATTGCTGCTCTTCTAGAAACCAACAACCAATCTTTTAATTGATTATCTAAAGAATCCATTGGAATTCCCGGCTGAGGCGCTTTACTTCTGTCAGCAGCTTTCATATCAATGATCTGTTTCAAATTTGCAAGAGGCACACCGAAGTCGTCCATTAATGCAAATTTCGCTTTATCTTCTTCTGAAAACTCAACACCTAATTTTGTTCCCATTCCAGCAAGAGTTTCTTTACGCAACTCTCTTCCTTTCATGTCAAAAAACACTTTACTAACTCCATCTTTTCCTTTACCAATTGTAATAATTGCTAAATCTGTATCTGGCATTTTAGTTAGTACAGTAGAAGAAGGCGTGTCAACTGGAAGTGCTTCAGGCACTTTAGCTGTAGCAGTCAAAATAAAGAACGTAAGCAAAAGGAATGCAACATCACACATCGCAGTCATATCTGTCGATGCCGACTTTTTTTTCATTTTTATTTTAGCCATTCTCTTTTATTATTTTATTTTGATAATTTATAATTAAATATCAAAAATGATTATTGTTTCAAACTTCCTCTGAATTTTCTGTAAGTGTTTACGATAGTAACACCAGCCTCATCGATAGAGTAAGTTAAATCATCAATTTTAGATGTAAAGAAATTGTAAGCAATAATTGCAAAAATAGATGTAGAGATACCTGTTGCAGTGTTGATAAGTGCCTCAGAAATACCGTTTGCAAGTGCAGCCTGGTCTGGAGTTCCAGCAGAAGCTAACGCACCAAACGCTTTAATCATCCCTGATACAGTTCCTAATAATCCTCCTAAAGTTCCTAAAGATACTAAAGCAGAGATAATAGTCATGTTTTTCTCTAACATTGGCATTTCTAATGAAGTAGCCTCTTCGATTTCTTTGTGGATTACTTCTGAAGCCTCTTCACTGTTGAAACCTTCTTTTTTAACGTCTTGGTATTTAATCAAAGCAGATTTAATTGCGTTTGCAACAGAACCTTGTTGTTTGTCACAAGCAGCGATAGCAGCCTCGATGTTTCCTTCTTTAATGTTACCTTGTACATTTTTCATAAATGTATCTAAGTTAGCTTTTCCAGCAGCTTTAGAAATAACAAAGAATCTCTCAAAAGAGAATACGATAACCATTAACAACATACCTAATAAAATTGGCACGATAAATCCTCCGTGATAAACCATTCCTAGTGTGTTTAATGGACGTCCTTCAACTGTTCCACCTTCAAAGTTAGATGGAGCTCCCATAACGAATTGCCAAATTAACCATCCAACAAAAACACATGCTAAAATAATGATTCCTGAAATCATTCCTCCTCCATTTGAAGTACTCTCTTTTTTAACTTTAACGTTTGCCATTTTTTTTTAAATTTTAATAGTTTTAAATAATTTTATTTTTTAGTTATATTTAACTTGTAGAGGAGCAAATTTATACGTTTAGTTTAAATAAAAAAACTTTTTTTAATTTTATTGAAGCAAATTTAACTTGAAATTAAAAAATATCTCATTAATTTGTTTAACTCCTATTTTTGATAAAACAAAAAAAAGGGCAAATAATATAAAAATTACAACGTTTTAGTAAATATTCAAACAATCCATTGATATCTTCTTAAAAAGTTGCGAAATTGTTTTTTGTTGCGTTTTACCACTAAAAAAGCTTTTTCCTACTAAAAAAAATGAATCATTAATGTTAAAAAAACCAGCGAAATACTTATAACCCTCTAAATTACAAATAAAAACATGAATAAAAAAGATAATTTCATTAAAGATATAACCAATGGCTACCAATCTAAAGGGGGAAGCATCACTTTGGGAGGTGCAATTTTAGACGGTGAAGCAATAGCCGGGGCTCACGTAAAAATCCCGTTGAAAACCTTAAACAGACACGGTCTTATTGCCGGCGCAACCGGAACCGGTAAAACCAAAACGATTCAGGTTTTCTCTGAACAATTATCAAATGCAGGAATTCCGGTTTTGATGATGGATATTAAAGGTGATTTTAGTGGGATTGCCAAAGAAGGAAAAGAAGAAGGTTTTATTACAGATCGTCATACCAAAATAAACCTACCTTATACTATAGCCTCATTTCCTGTTGAGCTAATGTCACTGTCTAAACAAAACGGTGTTCGATTGCGTGCGACTGTTTCTGAGTTTGGGCCTGTGCTGTTTTCGCGAATTCTGGATTTGAATGATACCCAGGCTGGAGTTGTTGCTGTAATCTTTAAATATTGCGATGATAACAAAATGCCTTTATTGGATTTAAAAGACATTAAAAAAGTCATTAATTATATTACCGAAGAAGGCAAAGAGGAGATTGCTGAAAACTATGGTAAGATTTCGACCTCAACGACCGGAACTATTCTTCGTAAAATAATTGAACTCGAACAACAGGGCGGTGATCTGTTTTTTGGCGAATTGTCTTTTGAAATTGACGATTTGATGCGGATCGACGAAAACGGAAAAGGATACGTAAACATCATCCGCCTGACGGATATTCAGGACAAACCAAAACTGTTTTCGACTTTTATGCTGAGTTTATTGGCAGAGATTTACCAGCAAATGCCTGAAAAAGGAGATGCTGACCAACCCGAATTAGTGATTTTTATTGATGAAGCACACCTGATATTCAACGAAGCGAGCAAAGCTTTATTGGAACAAATAGAGACTATCGTAAAACTGATCCGTTCTAAAGGTGTTGGCGTTTATTTTGTAACGCAAAACCCTATGGACGTTCCGAGTGGTGTTCTGGCACAGTTAGGTTTAAAAATCCAGCATGCCCTGAGAGCTTTTACAGCCAATGACAGACAAGCGATTAAAAAAACAGCTGACAATTACCCAACGTCTGATTATTATAAAACCGATGAATTACTGACGAGTTTAGGAATTGGAGAAGCTTTGGTTACTGCGCTAAACGAAAAAGGTGTCCCTACTCCGCTGGTTGCTACCATGATGCGTGCTCCACAAAGCCGAATGGACATTTTGAGCGATGATGAAATCGAAGATATCAACTCAAAATCGAAACTGGTAAAAAAATACAGTGAAGAAATGGATCGTGAAAGTGCTTACGAAATACTAAACAAAAAGATAGAAGAAGCCAATCAGGCCAGCGCAGCAGCCGAAGAAGAACAAGCCGAAACGAAATCATCAAAATCTGAGCCGAGCACAGCAAGTGTGGTAGGGAAATCGGTATTGAAAGTCGTTACGAGCGCTACCTTTATAAGAGGTGTTTTTGGAGTACTTTCTAAAATATTCAAAAAGTAAAAAAAATATTTAACCATATAAGTGATATAAGTTCATTTTACTCTGTGCGCAAAGCATTATATTTACTTATATCACTTATTCATACAAATAGAATTCAGCAAAGACAACCTAAGCGCAAAGCTTTAATTTACTTATATCACTTATATAGTTTAAAAAAAATATTTAACCATATAAGTGATATAAGTTCATTTTTCTCTGTCGCAAAGCATTATATTTACTTATATCACTTATTCATACAAATTGAATTCAGCAAAGACAACCTAAGCGCAAAGCTTTAATTTACTTATATCACTTATATAGTTTAAAAAAAATATTTAACCATATAAGTGAAATAAGTTCATTTTTCTCTGTGCGAAAAACATTATATTTACTTATATCACTTATTCATACAAATAGAATTCAGCAAAGACAACCTAAGCGCAAAGTTTTAATTTACTTATATCACTTATATGGTTTAAAAAATTATGCGTTCAACAACTCCAAAATCTTATTTTCGATTTCGGGTGTGTTCCAGATATTTTCGATATTATCGATTCGTAGAATTTGCTTCATAATATTGTCCTGAAAATCCCCAATTGCCAAAGCTTCGGCATAGGGGCGATCACTAAAAGTTACCCTACTATATAAAGGTATCCATTTGTCAGGATGTTTTTCAGAGAATAGCTTTTCGATTTTCTTTTGAAGCAGAAATTTCTCATCGGCAGTTTTAGTGCTCATTTCCATGAAATTTCGGTATGAAAGTTCTGCAATTGCATCGGCATTGGGTTTTCTGGAAATCTGATATTCAGAGAAAATGGTCTTCCAGTCGTTTCCGTATTTTTCGATCATTTCGTTCAAAACGGTAATATCTTCAAAACCGGCATTCATACCCTGTCCGTAAAACGGAACAATCGCATGGCAGGCATCACCAATCAGCGCAATTTTATCTTCGTATGTCCAGGGGAAACATTTCATGGTAACCAATGTACTGGTTGGATTCTTAAAGAAATCTTCGGCCAGTTTCGGAATCACTTCTATCGAATCCGGAAAGTTTTTCTCAAAGAAATCTTCGACCATTTTGCGATCTGTAAGTGACGCAAATGAATTCTCGCCTTCAAAAGGCATAAATAACGTACAGGTAAAACTTCCGTCAAGATTAGGAAGCGCAATCAGCATGTATTCGCCGCGTGGCCAAATATGAAACGAATTTTTATCCAGTTTATGAGTCGCATCGGCATTGGCCGGAATGTTTAATTCTTTATACCCCATATTCAGGAATTCCTGCGAATAATTGAACATGCTCTGGCGCTGCATTCTGTGACGGATTCTCGAAAACGCCCCATCAGCACCAAAAACCATATCGTATTTTCGTTCCTCCCACTCGCCTCTTTCGGTTTCGCCAATGTGCAAAGTAGCATCACTCAGTGTTACATCCCAGATTTTTTGGTCGAAATAAAATTCGGCACCGGCATTCTCCGCCAGATCAATCATTTTACGATTCAGCGTTCCTCTTGAAATCGAATAAATCGCTTCTCCGTCTTGTCCGTAATTCTGAAAATTGAGTTTATCGACCAAATGTATTGCCCGTTTGTCCATCGGAATTGCGATTTCGCGCACCGGATCGCCTACGCCAACGCCATCAAGTGCTTTCCAGCCTCGGTTAGACATTGCCAGATTGATCGAACGACCCGAAAAATTTATTTTACGAATATCAGGACTACGATCATAAACATGAACCGTGTGACCTTCTTTTTTAAGATAAATTGCTAATAGGGATCCAACCAATCCAGAACCTACAATAGCAATTTTAAGTGGAGTTTGCATCAAGGAAAATCTAAATATAAGTTCGTAAAAATAAGTAATAAA
The DNA here is from genome assembly GCF_009789235.1 of Flavobacterium hydrocarbonoxydans. Classification (GTDB taxonomy): domain Bacteria; phylum Bacteroidota; class Bacteroidia; order Flavobacteriales; family Flavobacteriaceae; genus Flavobacterium; species Flavobacterium hydrocarbonoxydans. The sequence continues at coordinate 13,642 of NZ_WSTB01000002.1, forward strand.
TACACAAAAGCTTAAAAATAAAGGAAATATTTATAATGGTATGGGCATGTCCCCGCCAAAAAAAGCGGGGTCGGGCTATCCGCTGTATTCCCGATTAACAAAAACTACGGCAAAAAAGCCTTGTTTTTCTAAATCGGGAGATGCCGCTCCTATCCCTCATGCGGCAGTTATTTTCATAAGAAAACTTATTTTATTTACGGTTTAATAGGAAAAATAAATATATTTGAAGGGAACAATAATACGCAATGAACATTATCCAAACTATCAAAAATTGGCTAGATTGGAGACATTTTATTGCTGGTATAAACAAGTTGGCGGTAATTTTGCCACGAAAGAAACTTAACAATTAATAGAAATGATAGATTGGTATAGACGAAAAACTTGGACGAAAATAGATGAAGAAGAATTCTTTGCAAAACTTGGACGAGCAAGAAAAGATGGACGAGCTCAATATTTAAAAATACAAGCCATTGAATTAGTTTATACCAACGACAAAAAACTATTGGTCGTTGCTGAAACTTTGCTAAATAAAATGCTGGCGGAATATCCAAACGACAATTTTAATAAAGGTTCGGCTTTGCACACTCTTGGCAATATTTACCAACAGCTCGATGACTATAAAATTGCAATTGACTACTATAAACAAGCACTTGATTTTGAACAAATTCATCCCAACGTTAAAACACAAGCATACTTAGATTATTCAGAGCTGATTATCAAAACCAACAAAGTAGAAAAATTTGATGATGTTGAAAACATATTACTTGAACGATATTCAGGGCTTTTGTTTCCGATAGCGAAATATAAAGTGAATTCTATTTTGTCAATAGTAAATAAACATAACAATAGACAAGATAAAGCAAAGCATTATGCAGAACTAGCAGAACAAAATGCAAACGCTGAAATTTCAGGACTGAGATACCATAAAACACTTGGCGTGGTAACTGAAAGAGAAGATTGGCTAGACAAAATTCTAAAAATTAAATAAAAACTACCACCAACAGCTACTCCAACGGATTTGGGCATTTGGCTTAATGGAAAATTAGTTTTGTATTTGGAATGATTTGGCAAATCCGAAAATAGAGCTTAACATAGTCCCAAACCCAATGTAGTACAGAATGTTAACTGTAACCTTGATAAACACTATGCAAAACAAGAAACAATTTTTCTTCATTATATTTTTACTTTTACTTATAATTCTATTTGTATCTAATTCATATTCATTAGACTTCGCATCATCGGTTGTTCCGGGTTGGAACACAACTATATTTCCAACACATTATGTAATTATACCTACGATAATTTTGCTGTTCCTCATAGATTCGTTCATTTACTGGAAGCTCAAAAAAAGGAATAATAAGCATTCTAAAAAAATTGTCATCATCCATTTTATAATTACAACAATACTTGCTTTGTTAATCAAATGTCCTGAAATTTACTTTCAGGGAATTTATACTCAACATACTGTTACAGAAATCTTGGGTATATTAGAAACATTTAAGTATATTTTTATAATTTTTGTCGTTTTACAGGTTATTTATATTCTTTATATTTTCAAAACGCTTTTGAAAAAACAAGGCAATAACTAGCAGTATTTTAAGCAGATCCAAATCCCAAAGCACACGAAGTCTAGCAACTTAGTACCCACTCCAAATAAACCTCAACCTATCCATGAATTACACCAAATATTCTGATGATGAATTACTGGATTCTTATTCAACCATGATCGATTATTCCGGAAAAGCCAATCCAGACATTTTAGTCGAAATAGAAAACAGAGGCGGCATGGAAACTTTTCTGAAACGAAAAGAAAGCAACGAAAAGAACAAAAAAGAAATTGGCCGGATAAGCAAGGAAGTACATGATGGCTGCAAAAACTTTGTAGGCGCTGATGTAGAATTCATTAAACAAGCTATTACCTCCGAAATTTTATCCAAAGAAGAACTTGATTCTTTAATCGAAAGAAAGTTTATCGAACATTCTGCTCTACTTGCAGACAAGGAAATCAATTCGAATACCATTGTCGGAAGCATTACAGGCACTTTGATTGGAGCCGTTCTGGGCGCACTGTTTCTGATTATTTGTACAGCAATCTTTAAAAAAATTCTATTTATTTTACTAATAGGTGTTTACGTAATTTCGTATCACACCATAAAATTCATTACCAAAAAATCCCGAAATAATATCGTTGTATTTATTGCCAGTTTAATTGCTACGATTCTGGCCTTGGGCATTGCATTATTTTTTGCAGGTATATTGCTTCATTGGTAGAAAATTAACTCCCCATATTACTCTAACGCACTTTGATGCGTTTTACGATTTCTTGTAATCTCCTATAACCAGACCAAAAACCCCAAATTTGACGTCGCTGATGTCAAATTTGACGTCTCTGATGCCAAATTTGACGTTCTCGATGTCAAATTTGGCGTCCCTGATGTCAAACTTGACGTCCCTGATGCCAAATTTGACGTTCCTGATGTCAAACTTGACGTCCCTGATGCCAAATTTGACGTTCCTGATGTCAAATTTGGCGTCCTTGACGTCAAATTTGACGTTTTTCGGGGTTTTCTGTTCTAGCTCTCCTAAACAAACAAGCTTCAGAAGATAATTTTTTAGGTGGATTACTAATTAATGCTAAAAATAGATACATTTGAGAAAACGTTAATAGACAAGAAAACCTGATTTTTAACTCTTATTTGAATTGAACAGCCAACTTTAAAAACAAATACCTTACAAGAATGTATAATGAATGGTTAGAAACTAAAAAGGAATTCAGAGGTGGTCTCATTCTTTCATCGATTATGGTATTTGCTTTATTAATATGGCCTGGGAATAAGATAGATACTTCGCAGGAAAACTTCATAAGAGAGACTGTTATCCTCCAGTCAAAACCTTTTTTTGATGAGGAAAGTCATGGCAAAAGCGGCACTGAACATTTTGTAAAATTAAATTTCACAGGAGATAAACGAGAATATCGAATTACCGGAATTGACTATAATTTTCTTCGATATGACGACTTCATTCAAATTGATTCTGGTGACACGCTTGAAATTGCCAGAACTTCAAACAAAATCCATTCCTTATCCAAAAATGGATTCAACTATTTAAACTATACTAAAGCCGAAACTAATCGTGGACTGGTCATTTATTTTATAGGATACTTGTTTATACCAATCATTCCGATTTGTATTTTCGTTCAGTTTTTCAAAAAAAGACCCTATTATCGGTATAAAAATAAATTATATCCTATTCAGTTTGACATCATTACATTTATAATTTTTACAGCAACTATTATTATACTCACCTTGAATATGCCTCACTTTCAAATAATTTCCAGTGGTGAGTTTTACAAATAAAATATAACCAAAGACGTATCTTTTTTATATTTACTTCATCAAAATGTATTTCCAAATTAAATTTTAAACCTAAAAATTGACACAAAACCAGCTCCACTTAAAGAAAAAAGAATACTATTGGAAGGACCATTTTTTTGGTTTATTATTTTTCTTCTCTATTGCGATTTACACTTTTATAAAATACACACCTGATAACAATGCGAAATACCTTTGTTTGATTTTCATGATTTTATCTTTAATCATTTGTGTATTTATCATACTGAATTTGCTTTCGATAAAAAACTACAGCATTACAGAAAAAGAACTGATCGAGTGGTCTTTTTTAAGGAAAGAAAAAAAGGTTTTTGCTCTTAATGAAATGGAAAGCTGGACTGAAAAACAACTCAAAGGAAAATTTGGGAATTGGGAACAAATGGTTCTGTATTTTAAAAATGGCGAAAAAACAAAAATCTTAAGTGACTATTTTGAAAATTATGCCGAACTAAAAAACGTCCTAACAAAAGATATAACACGTAATACAGAGCGAGAAGAACTGAACACAAAAAAATTTGAAAAAAAACTGGCTATTTTGTTTTTAATAATATGCTTTCTGTTTTTTTATGGCGCCTATAATGCTTTGCAAGTAGAGGATATCAAGTCTGAAGACATCGTAGTTTTTGGGGACAAAACATCCAAAAAAATAAAATACATTCAAAAGAAACACAGTTCGGTTGAAATTAAATTAGAACAATATCCGGAGTTCATTTTCTATATAAGCGGTGATGCATTAAAGGCGACCAGCCGTACGGCATTGATTGAGGACATCAAGAAAGGCGATTCGATTTTTATCGGAATCGATAAAGCCACATACCGAAAAGAAATAATACGGGTGGACTCTTTGTCAACATCTGAAAAATATTTTCCGAATGAATATATAAGTGTAGAAAGCGTTGAATCGAAAGAGTTTCATTACTTAGAATTATCCGCAAATAATTTCGAAAGATCCGAAAACAAATATATAAGCTGTTTTGTATTTGCTCTTTTTGGCTTTTTTTTCATCTTAATGTCAATTATTGGATTTACAAAGAAAACAGAATAATCTATTTCGACTATTGGCAATGCCTTTCGAAATAGTCCTGTTTTAGCTTTTAAATAAACCACCCTGCTTCGTACTGGCATCCGTAATCTTAAGTTTCATAACAAAATCTTTCGTTTAAGGATTTATTAAAAACGCCAAAAAAAGTATTTTCGCTTAAGAAAACATCAACCTGAATTTATGAAAAGCGAATTACTACAAACAGACATTATCTTAGAAAACGAACGCGTTTTGTTGCTTCCTTTTGAGAACGAAAGAAACGCTGCACTTAAGGAAATTATTTTTGACGATGAAATCTGGAAATATATGGGGATGTATGTCCGTACTGAAGCTGATTTCGAAAATTATATTCAAAATACCCTGCAGCAAAAAGCAGCCGGGATTTGTTATCCTTTTTTAATCATCGACAAAAAAACCAATAAAGTTGCCGGAAGTACACGCTATGGGTATCTGAATCACGCAAGCCAAAAATGCGAAATTGGCTGGACCTGGTACGGAAAGGAATTTCAGGGAACTGGTTTAAACAAAGCCTGCAAGTATGAACTACTGAATTTTGGTTTCGAGAATATTCAGTTTAAGAGAATTCAATTCAGTGCCGATTTTGAAAATAAAAAATCACAAAGGGCTATTGAAAAACTGGGTGCTGTAAAAGAAGGTGTTTTCAGAAATAATTATGTTGATTCAGAAGGCAAAAGCAAAGATGATGTTTATTACAGTATTATTTCGGATGAATGGCAAGCTACAAAACAGGAATATTTTGGAGAATTTAAATAAATATCTCTGAAAAGCAGTTATTTTCAGAATAAATCCAGATTATAGCACGAACCATTTCTATTAGCCTACCTTACCAAAAAAATGGCAATAGAACAAAAGGTTCGGTTGGTTGAAGAATTATTTGACAAACTAGAAATTGAAATTACTGCTTTTCAATTTGAAACACATTTGTTTTGCAATTCAGGTTGTGGTAAATGCTGCTCTACTCCTAATATAGATGCTTCTCCTTTAGAATTTTTACCGTGGGCCTTTCATTTATTTTTGAATGGCGAAGCCGAAAAAATGTTGAATGAACTAAGCATGACTTCGACCAAAACCTGTTTTTTGTATCGTCCGCTTTCTGTTTTAGAAAATCATAAAGGAAACTGTAGTAACTACACGTATCGCGGTTTGATTTGCCGGCTTTTTGGCTATGCTGCCAATACGGATAAGTTTGGAAAACTACGATTGGTTACCTGTAAAATCATTAAGGAAGAACAGCTCGAAAATTTTACTGCTGCAGAAGAAGTCATAAATAAAGGCAAATATGTTCCCATTTTTACCGATTATTATATGCAGCTGAAACAAATTGATTATAAAATGGGCATGACTTTGCTGCCCATAAATGAAGCCCTTAAAATGGCTATTGAAGACGTTTTGCATTATTATGCTTACCGTCCGTTTCCGGGTGGAATTGAAAATAGTGCTTAAATAAAGAAAAGATTTTTTGATGATGAAATTTCGAAAGATCATAAAATCAATACATAAGCTGTTAAGTGTTTGCTCTTTTTTTGATTTTTTGATAAAATGAAAAATAAAGGATTGATTTTGAAACCAAATAAAAAAACTGTCGTCTAATAAAATTAGAACATCGGTTTAATAGTAATCAAAAGTAGTAACGCTACAGAGTTTCAATCATCACATCAAAAAACTAAAATCAATTAATCAATCAATAATCATCAATCATGAAAACAAAATCAATTCAGTTTATCGCACTCAGCCTCTTTGTTTCACTTCTTACACTACCGCTTTCGTTTGCGCAGAACAAGGCAAAAGAAATAGAACAGTTAATGAGCAAATACAATGAATATGGCCAATTTAACGGATCCGTACTGGTCGCAGAACACGGAAAGGTAATTTTTGAAAAAGGATTCGGAAATGCCAATATCGAATGGAACATCCCGAATCAGCCTGACACTAAATTCCGCTTAGGATCTATCAGCAAACAATTCACCACTTTCCTGATTATTAAGTTAGCCGAAGAAGGTAAACTAAAACTGGATGTGCCTATTACCACTTATTTACCGGATTACCCAAAAGCTACGGGAGACAAAATCACTATTCATCACTTAATGACGCATACTTCCGGAATACCGAGCTACACTTCTTTTCCGGATTTCTTTAGAGATAAAAGCAGAAACCCTTATACACCTGAAGGTCTGACAAAATTATTTTGCGATCTGCCGCTTGAGTTTACTCCTGGAGAAAAATTTAATTATTGTAATTCCGGGTATATTTTATTAGGGTATATTATCGAAAAAGTTTCGGGTAAAACATACGAGAACTATTTGCAGGAAACCATTTTAACGCCTTTAAAAATGGCAAATACAGGATACGACCACAGCGACATTATACTAAAAAACAGAGCCGCCGGTTATGAAAAAAGAGGCAAAGTAATCGTTAATGCTGACTATCTGGATATGAGTGTTCCCTACTCTGCTGGTTCTTTATACTCAACGGTAGAAGATTTATACTTATGGGATCAGTCACTTTATACCACACAATTACTTTCAGAAGCCTCTATGAATTTATTGTTTAAAGAATACATTCCGGCAGACGGAGGTCATTATGGATATGGCTGGTTTATTAATGATGTTGCTAACGGGAAAAATTCTAAAGTAAAAACCATAAGTCATGGCGGAGGAATAAATGGATTCAACACGATTATATCCCGTATTCCGGCGGATAAAAATTTAGTAGTCATCCTGAACAATACCGGAGGAACCGTTTTAGAAGAAATGAATCAGGCGATTAGAAATATTTTATACGATCAGCCTTATCATCTGCCTAAAAAATCAGTGGCCTTTGAGTTGCTTGAAATTTTTACAAATGATGGTCTTGCTGCTGGTAATACTGCTTATGCTAAAATAAAAAACGATCCAACTTATGGCATCAAAGAAAGCGACATGAACAGAGTAGGCTACCGACTACTGGAGCTCAACAAAAAGAAAGAAGCCATCGAAATTTTTAAAATCAATACCGAGGCTTTTCCAAAATCCGGAAATACTTATGATAGTCTGGGTGAAGCTTATCTGGCAGATGGCAATAAAAAGCTGGCTATTGTAAACTATACAAAATCTATTGAGCTGGATCCATCAAATGAAAACGGTAAAAAAATACTGGCTGAAATCTCTAAGAAATAATATTTTAAATAACAGATAAAAAGTAAGTTTTACAGACTCTGACAGTCCGGATTTAGAATCTAAGCATCCACTTGTTTACGCAAGTGGATGCTTTTTTCTTTTTATAATTAAGTGATTTTTTTATCCAAAAGTAATTTCAGAATATCTTTTTTACCATAAAAAATACTATTTTAGCCCTGCCCAAAAAAACAGTATTACAGTCCCAAATCAAGTTTGTTGACACCTCAAAAGTTGTTGACAATTATTAAAATTAACCTATGAGCTATTTAAAAAAGTATTCCGTTTTAGTTTTATTATTATCCGTATTTGTTCCCGCTGTTTGTGTTTCGCAAACAAATCCTCCTCCGGTTGCTATGCCAACCCAGCAAAATAAAATTATAGTCGATAAAATTATTGAAGCTGCAAACTACAAAACTTACTTTACTGATTATTGTTTAGCCAAAATAAACGCAACAGCCGAGAAAGAAAAATGGAACGACCAGAAAACTAACGAAATCACTGGAAGTATCAATTTTAGAAATTTCAGGGATGCCGTTTATAATATGTTTGCTTTTTATAACGAAGTAGAATTAGAAGAGCTCTTATCAAAATACAAAAAAGACAGCAGCTATCAGACGCAAAACGTAATTACTGCCAATAAAATAGTTACCAGTAACCTTGAAATATTTGCAAAATCACTGGTTGAAGGCCGATATGTAAAATAGATTTCATAAAAAATCCCTTTGTCAAATTCAATTTTAACAAAGGGATTTTTTATGCTTTTAAAACAAATTATGGTTTGGGTTTAAAAACCAATTTTGTCGAAGTTTTAATGATCTCTTCTTTATTGAGTTTCATTTTTCTAAACTTTCCTGCATTGTACATTTCGGCCTGATCGTCGTAATGTTTGCTGAACGGATTTCCGGATTGTCCTGTTGGTAAAATACTCCAGCTGTTTTCGATATCAGAGAAATCGACAATTCTTCGGGTCGAAGGACCACCTTTTACATAATATTTTCCTTCATCATTAAATCCGAAAAACAAATTATTGATTACCTCATTTGAGCCTGGGCTATCGAATGGCCCAACATTGAATAATTTGCGTAAAGCAGCCACTTTTCCTAGAGGATGCTCATGCTCTACGGTATGAACTTTACCCCAATTCCAGGCAGCAATATCGTTTCCTAATTGTTTTTTAAGTTGAGAAACCGCTTCGTTAAACGACTTAGAAACAATTTCGATTCTGGTTTCTTTTTTATTTTTGGTTTTAATGTCATCCCACCAAACCGAATTTTCAAGAGCAATTTGTCTGGCGATAACTTGTTTTCCGATATGAGTGCCTAGAAAAACATCAAATTCATCAGAACCCATTTCGTCTTCAAAAGTATTTTTTAGATATAAATAAATCCATTTATTGTAAATGGTTGGAGCAACATCTTCCAGATTATTGGTTCCTTTCCAGGATTTCAAAACTTCAATTATTTTTTTTCCCTCTGCATCTAAATTTTTCAGATTAACATTCGAAATTAAACTTTTTACTGTTGTTGTCGCCACGCTCGAAGTATTATCATAAATCATTTGGCTAATCGCTTCTTTATCCCAATCTGATTTGGTATCTAATAATCCCGAAATTCTTTTGGCTCGGTCTTCGGGCAGATAATAACCCGGATACAAATACCCGTCAACCGCTTCCGGTTGGTTATTGGCTGAATATACATAACCCCATTTAGGGTTTTCTGCCGATGGATTTTTAGTAAAATCTAAATATTCTGCAATATCATCTTTACCACTGGCGCCATCCAAAATCAAGAACGAATTAACTCCTTTATTGTGTTTGTATAGTTTTCCTGTTGCCCACCAACCCACATTTCCTTTGGCATCCCCGTACATGACATTCAAACCAGGAGCAGCTACTAATTGTACTCCTTTTTTAAAATCTTCTTTGCTTTTGGCATGAGATAATCCGTAAACGGCATCCAGAATCTGAATAGGCTGCTGGGTATAAATCCATGACATCGCAATTGGTCTTTTGCTTTTTAAATTGGCCAAAACATCATTCATAATCGGTCCGTGGCGGCTAGACTTAACCGTAAGCACCACATCCGAAGTATCTTTTACTTTTATGGTTTTTTTTCTGGTTTCGTAGGTACTGAAACCAGTTGGTGTTTGGTATTGATTTGCATCATCTGCTTTATTGGTTTCCTGATAAAAGTCGATATCGTCATTTTCGAACATCGTCAATCCGTAACTATATTCACGATTGTGTGCCAATAAAGGAAACGGCGTTCCTGCCAGATAACAGCCATATAATTCGAATTTTGGTGTAACCAAATGTGCTTCGTACCAGGTGGCAGGCTGTGAAAACCCAATATGGGGATCATTGGCAAAAATAACTTTCCCGGATTTTGTTTTTGTACCGCCTACAACCCAGCTGTTACTCCCTACAAAAGGCGGAATTGGAGAAGCATCCAACAACGAAGCAACCGACTTTGAAATGGCTGTGTATTCCTCAAGATGCTCTTTTGAACTTTTTATTTGCGTAGTATTAAACTCGCCCTCGATTCCTAAATCTTTTAAATATTCAGCCCCATATTTCGCTTTTATATCCGTCAATAATGGATCTGTTTTTTGAGCCATCGCAAAACTAAAAGACATATAGCCAAAAATATTATAAACGTCTTTTATCGTAAATTTTTCTTTTTTTACGCCTACCAAAGTAAACTCAACCGGTGTAACGCCTTCGTCAAGATATTGATTAATTCCGTCCAGATACGCCATCGTCATTTGATAGCTCTGACTATTTTTATCCAGTTTTGCTATGGCTTTCGCCGAAGCTTCTTCGATACCAATTCCGGAGAAAAATTTATCATTTTTAAGCGCTACAGAGCCAAAAATTTCAGACAAGCGTCCTGGTGCAATTCGGCGCAGCAATTCCATCTGCCATAATCTTTCCTGTGCATGAACGTAACCCAAAGTTGTCATAGCATCTTTTTCAGATGCAGCATAAATATGAGGCACTCCAAAATCATCAAAGTAAACAGTGGTTTCTTTTTGGAGGTTTTTGAGTTTTAATTCACCTTCGTATTGGGGTTTCAGATGAAAAATATAGGCACATAAACCTATGGCAGCCATCACAATAATAACCACCAGCACCAGTACTACTTTTTTTAATTTTTTCATATTTGATAATCTAAGCAAATAAACGTTTTGGAAATGATATAACTTAAAAACAGAATCCTATAAAAAGAATTGTTTATAAAAGCCTAAATTTATGTAATTAAAACCAATACCCTAAATGTCAAACTATAAAAAAATAGCAATCGGAATAATTTCTGTCTTCTTTTTTGTGATTTTAGTCAATTTTGGTCTCAATTTTTGGATAAAAAAGCAATTACCGAAACTTATTCACGAGAAAAACAAAACGGCTTATAATATCAATTATGAAAAGATAGAAGTTTCACTTTGGTCAAGAAACATCTATGCCGAAACCTTATTGGTTCATCCAAAAAATCAATTGAAAAACACTACCGCCAAAACCGGAATTTATACTAAAATAGAATCGATTACCATCAAACATTTCAATATTTGGGATTTGGCTTTTCGGGACATTATTCAGGCCGAAAGTATCATTATCAATAAGCCCGAAGTGATTTTATATAAAAAGAATAACAAACTTCTGAATAACAGTAAGAGTATAAAGACTCAGATTATTGAACCGTTTCGAAAAATTATAGCCGTTTCGAATATTTATCTGAATGAAGGAAGTATTGATGTTGTGGCTTTAAAAAATGACAAACCCATTTTGAGTGTCAAAAACATCATCCTGAAACTCGAAGGTATTTTGATTACCGATGCTACTTTAAAGAAAAAAATCCCGGTTGAGTATCAAAAATATGCTTTGGTTTGCGATAGTTTGTACTACAAGCCAAGTGCATTTTACCATCTTACTATTGGAAAAATCAGTACCGAAAAGAATTTCTTAAAAGTTAAAAATTTTGCTCTTTTACCAGAATATAATCGTCGTGAATTTGTTCAGAAATTAGAGAAGGAGAAAGATATTTATACTTTAAAACTCGATTCGGCCAGCGTCGAGAAAATAGATTGGGGTTTTAAAAATGATCGTTTTTTCTTTAAGGCAAATTCTATTGTGGCGAATCACTTAGATGCTAATATCTATCGAAATAAAATGCCAAAAGATGATTTAAGCAAAAAATACCTTTATAATGCTTTGCTACGAAAAATTAAATTTCCGCTGAAAATTGATACGCTGCAAGTCCTGAAATCAAAACTCGTTTATGAGGAAGAAATTGATTTTACAAAAGGACCCGGCGTTTTAACCTTTGATCATTTTAATCTTCAGGCTACCAATATCCAGAGTGGTTTTGGCTTAAAAAAAGCGGATGATTTAAAAATAAAAGTCAATTGTCGATTCATGAAAAATTCGCCATTAGATGTTGACTGGAGATTTAATATTTTAGATAAAAAAGATAGTTTTCATATTCAGGGAACCATTGCCAACTTTGATGTCGCAGCACTGGCAAGATTCACTAAGCCGTATATGAATACCTCGTTTACAGGAACTTTTGGTAATTATCATTTTAATTTTTATGGAAATGATGCTACAGCCACAGGTAATGCTTCGCTGGAATATGACGATTTGAAAGTAAAATTATACCAAAAGAAAAACCCTGAAAAAGAAGCAAAAATCAAATCTGCTATTGCTAATTTGGTATTAAAAAATGATTCTGATGATAACGCCAAAAAAGCAGCTGTAGAACTAGACAGAATTCAGGAGAAATCATTTTATAACTTCTTGTGGAGAAGCATCGCCGAGTCGCTGAAGAAAATTTTGATTTAAATCACATTCAAAAACCAACAACTCTTTACAAACCTGATATTTATCACGTTTTAAATACCTATTTTTTTCAACATTTGTTTTTTAAATGAAAGACAAATGATAAAAAACCCAATTCACACTTTTCATATCCCGGTTATGGGACTCGCCTATACTATCGACAGCCCTATTCGGGTAGGACAATATGGTATTTCGTCTGTAATTTCGATTGCAGATGATGATTTGATTGAAAAAATGCGCAACTTTTATAGCTCGAAATTTAATTTTCCGTACGAAGAAATCAATCAAAAATTTCAGGATTACCGGGCTCAGAGAATTACTTCTTATCTTAATCTGGTTGACCGGATTGTAAAGCAAAAATTTGAAAGTTTTAAAACAGAACTAGCCGAAAGCAAAACTTCTCTGGAAAATTACATGGCGATGCTTCCTAATACTTCTGTCATCAAAAAAGGGTTTCAAAATCTGCTGGAAGACGGAATTTCATTCAAAGAAAATATTCAAAACTATATCGAATCGCAACTTTCAATGGGAGCGATTGATGTGAATATCATGACCAAGCTCGATAAGGATAATTTTGAAAAAGAAGAACAGTTACCCATCGAATTTAATGATGCTCATGCCGCTTTGAGAGGTTTTGCGAACAGCAATCTGGAATCGGCGGTCGTGCTTTCGGCAGGAATGAATCCGAGGCTTTATAGTTATTTCGAAAACTTTTTGGATTTTTTTCCAGATAAAAACCATCATCTTAAAAAGAAAATCATTTTAAAAGTCAGCGATTATCGATCGGCCGTGATTCAGGGAAACTTTTTTGCAAAGAAAGGTCTTTGGGTTTCGGAATATCGCATAGAATCAGGATTGAATTGTGGTGGACATGCTTTTGCAACAGATGGATTATTATTGGGACCTATTTTAGAAGAATTTAAACAAAAGAAAGAACAACTCCTTCAGTCTTCACATGAATTGATGATTAAAGCATTAGAGCAAAAAAACCTGTATCATCCATCAAAACCTTTGCCTGTAAAAATCACGGTACAAGGTGGTGTAGGTACAGCCGAAGAACATGAATTTTTATTAAACAATTACAACATAGATTCTGTGGGCTGGGGTTCTCCGTTTTTACTAGTTCCTGAGGCTACTTCTGTAGATAAAGCCACCCGGAATTTATTAATTGAGGCCAAAGAAGATGATTTGTATTTAAGTCAGATCTCGCCTTTGGGAGTACCTTTTAATACTTTGAAAGGAACGACAAATGAGTTTTTAAAACAGGAAAGAATTCGCAAAAACAAAGCAGGCAGTTCGTGCCCGAAACGTTTTTTGGCATTGAGCAAAGAATACGATTATAAAGGCATTTGTTCAGCTTCGAAAAAATTTCAGGACATCAAACTCGCAGAATTGGAAACTATAAAAAACACCATTCCGCTTTCAGAGTTTGAAAAAAGTAAAAACCGAATTACCGAAAAATCCTGTTTGTGCGTTGGTCTTGCCAATGCGTCTTATTTGGAAAATAATATTAAAATAAAAGGGCAGGATCAGGGAGTTGTAATCTGTCCCGGGCCTAATATAGCTTATTTCGATCAGGAAGTTTCTCTGAAAGAAATGGTACAACACATTTATGGACAGAAATCTATTCTCAGTACAACAAATCGCCCTCATTTGTTCGTGAAAGAACTGAAGATGTATATTGCTTATTTGAAGAATGAAATCGAAAACATTGCTGGAGAAAAAACCGCTTTACAAATTAAAAAGTGGAATACATTTAAAAATAATCTCCTTAGCGGAATTGACTATTATGAAAAATTATTTTCTACAACATCCTATTTTAAAAATGATTTGAAGAAAATCAACAGTGAATTTGAAGGCCTTAAAACAAAATTAACAGCAATGGAAATCCCCCAATGACATTGCTAAAACGGAGAAACCCGGCCTAAATTTAAGCCGGGGTTCTTTTATCTATAAAATCTTTTATACTTATTTCTTTTTACTATCAATAATAGCTCCGGTTCCAGCACCTACTCCGGCTCCGGCAAGACCACCAATAATGGCACCTTCGCCTTTTTTCTTACTGATAATAGCTCCAGTTGCTGCTCCAACACCTGCTCCAATCACCGCTCCTTTTGCAGTTGAACTCCAGCCTTTCTTTTTAGCTGTAGTAGTAGTTGTTGTAGTTCCATCATTTTGATGTACTACTACGACTTTTTGAGCCGCTGCGGCTTTTTCCTGCTCCTGGTTCGCCATCTCTGTTTTTACAGAATCGATTATTCTTTGTTTATCCATTTCAACTTTCATCGAATCGATGCTGGCCTGCTTGGCTTGCTTAACATCCATTTTTCCCTGATTTTGACAAGAAACGATACTTAAAGCGACGATTAAAAAATATATTGCTTTCATGATTGTAGCTTTTTTAAATTATACACTACAAAGAAACAGACTAGACCTTTTATAAAAGTTATATGATTTTAGAAAATGTTTACACAATTAAACAGTCAGGCTTTCATTTACTCATTTACTTCCCTTGAATTCCTTTTTTCAAAATCTGCCCAAAATCATACATGTCTTCATAAGAACAATACAATGGAACTGGTGCTAAACGAATTACATTTGGTTCACGCCAGTCTGTAATCACACCATTTTTCATTAAATAATCAAACAAACTTCTGCCTTCGCCGTGCAGAAAAACAGATAATTGCGAAGCTCTTTCTTCCTGACTTGAAGGTGTGATAATCTCGAAAGTACTATCGACTTCTTTGTCTATTTCGTGCAGAATAAATTCTAAATAAGCCGTGATTTTATCTCTTTTTTCGATCAAAGCATCCATTCCAACCTCAGCAAACATTTCAACTGAAGCCAAATACGGCGCTAAAGAAAGTACCGGTAAATTACTAATTTGCCATCCGCCTGCTCCCTGAACCGGATCGAAAGTAGGTTCCATCTTGAAACGACGTTCTTTATTATGTCCCCACCAGCCAGCAAATCGTGGCAAATCCGGATTATTATGATGTCTCTCGTGTACGAAACAGCCGGAAGCATTTCCAGGCCCTGAATTCATGTATTTATAACTGCACCAGGCAGCAAAATCTACATTCCAATCGTGCAGTTCCAGTTTGATATTTCCAGCGGCGTGTGCCAGATCCCAACCTACTTTTGCGCCCGCTTTTTGTCCGGCTGCTGTAATGGTTTTGATATCGAAAACTTGTCCGGTATAATAATTTACGCCTCCTATTAGAACCAAAGCCAGTTCATCGCCCACTTCTTCAATTTTGGCTAAAATATCTTCGAGACGGATGTTGTGTTCGCCTTCTCTGCGTTTGATTTCTACGATTGCATCTTCGGGTTTATAACCGTGAAAATGCACCTGACTCTGAAACATATATTGGTCGGATGGAAACGCTTTTTCTTCGCAGATGATTTTATAACGTTTGCCTTTTGGCTGATAAAATGACACCATCAGCAAATGAAGATTCACCGTCAGGGTATTCATCACCGTTACTTCTGATGGTAAAGCGCCTACAATTTTGCTTAATGGTTCTGCAAATCTTTCCTGATAATCCCACCAGGGTTTTTCGGCATAAAAATGACCTTCAACTGCAAGGTTTCCCCAGTCGTCCATGATTTCATCTACGTAGGCTTTGGTGCGTTTTGGTTGTAAGCCGAGTGAGTTTCCTGTGAAATAAATAACACGTTTGTTGTTTACTTTAGGGAAAATGAATTCGTATTTATAGTGATTAAATTTGTCTTCGACATCTTGCTGTTGTGCGAATTCGCGTGTATTTTGGAACGTCATTGTTTTTGTTTTGAATGGTAAAAATAAGAAAAAAGTTTGTTTTGTTTCAGGTTTCAGGTTTCAAGTTGTGAGTTGTGGGTTGTGAGTTTTCTGGGTTGTGAGTAATAAGACGCGGATGGAAAGGATTCGCTTTCGCGAAAACGCGGATTAAAACGGATTTTTCTTTTTTCTTTGAAACTTGTATTTTGAACTTGAAACCTGAAACTTGGAATTTGAACTTGAACTTGGAATTTGGAATTTGGAATTTGGAATTTGAAGCTGCGTTAGGGATAGTAATGGAAAGCTTTTGCGATGAAAACCTTAGTAATACTGCAACGAGGAAGCGACCAGCGGAAGCTCCCGCAGTGCTGTATTACTTGGTTTTTATTGCAAAACTTGTAATGGATAGCCCGTAATACGCCCAAATTATAAACAAAAAAACCTGCCATTGCTGACAGGTTTATATTTTTGATGTATCTGTTTGAATTAGATAATTAACATTGCATCTCCATAAGAGTAGAATTTGTACTCTTCTTTGATGGCTTCGTCGTAAGCGCGTTTCATTAAATCGTGACCACAGAACGCAGAAATCATCATTAACAATGTTGATTTTGGCGTGTGGAAATTGGTAATCATACAGTTTGCAATACTAAAATCGTGAGGAGGGAAAATAAATTTATTTGTCCAGCCTTCGTAAGGATTTAAAGTATTTTGTGATGAAACCGAACTTTCGATAGCACGCATCGAAGTAGTTCCAACGGCACAAATACGTTTTTTGTTTACTTTCGCATTGTTTACGATATCGCAGGCTTCCTGCTTGATAATCAATTCTTCAGAATCCATTTTGTGTTTAGACAAATCTTCAACCTCAACTGGGTTGAAAGTTCCTAAACCTACGTGAAGGGTAACTTCAGCAAAGTTGATTCCTTTGATTTCCAGTTTTTTCAAAAGGTGTTTCGAGAAGTGCAAACCAGCAGTTGGTGCCGCTACAGCTCCTTCTTCTTTTGCATAGATGGTTTGGTATCTTTCAGCATCTTCTTCAGTTACTTCTCTGTTGATGTATTTAGGAATTGGAGTTTCTCCCAATTCTGTCAGTTTGTTTCTGAATTCTTCATAAGAACCATCGTATAAGAAACGTAACGTTCTTCCACGAGAAGTCGTATTGTCGATAACCTCAGCCACTAACGAATCGTCGTCGCCAAAATAAAGTTTGTTACCAATTCTGATTTTACGGGCAGGATCTACCAAAACATCCCAAAGGCGTTGTTCAGCATTTAGTTCTCTCAATAAGAAAACCTCGATTCTGGCTCCTGTTTTTTCTTTGTTTCCGTACAAACGCGCAGGGAAAACTTTAGTATTATTAAGAATCAAAACGTCTCCGTCATCAAAATAATTGATAACATCTTTGAACATTTTGTGTTCTATAGTTTGTTTTTTGCGGTCAATTACCATTAAACGAGACTCATCTCTATTTTCTGCTGGAAATTCGGCCAAAAGTTCTTTTGGTAAATTGAAACTGAAGTGTGATAATTTCATATTAAAGTGTAGATTTTAAAATATCAATTTTAGATTTTTTTATCTAAAATTTTAAATCGTGTGCAAATATACGATTGTGAGATAGGCGTTGTCAAGTGTTTTGACGTTTATTTTCAAAAGTAGCTGATTTAGTGGGGTTTTGGCTTGGTTAAAAAAAGGGTTTTCACCATATAAGTGATATAAGTTCATTTAATAAGATTGGTTATTAAAGGATTCTTCAGTATTGTTTTGGCTAAAGCCGAAAAACAAACCATAAAAAAACCTCCAGTTGAAATTGGAGGCAATTCATTTTAAAGTTCAACATTTAGATATTCTATTTAAATGAACTTATATAACTTATATGGTAAAAAATTACAATTCTGAAACTTCGAAGTTTACTTGTTTTAAATCTTCCCAGAAATCAGGATATGATTTTGAAACTACTTCGGCATTTTCGATAATAATCGGAACTTTCAACGCCAAAGGTGCAAATGCCATTGCCATACGGTGATCGTTGTATGTTGCAATTTTTACATTATGATTGATGTTGTCCGAAAGTCCTAAAGTCAGGCTGTCATTAGTCACCGAAATATTAGCTCCTAATTTTGTCAATTCAACTTTAAGTGCTTCCAGTCTGTCCGTTTCTTTAATTTTTAAAGTATGAAGACCTGTAAGATGACAACCAATTCCTAAGCCAAGACAAGTTACCACAATAGTTTGTGCGATGTCCGGTGTATTGTTTAGATCGAAAGTAACGTCTTCGAATTTGAAATTTGGTTCTTTTTTCAGCGTCATTTTATTTCCGTCGAAAGAAGTTTTGATTCCCATTTTTTCGTAAATCGAAATCAAATCTGAATCTCCCTGTAAACTATTTTCTTTGTAACTGCTTAATGTGATCGAAGCTGTATCTGCCAAAGCGGCGATACTGAACCAGTATGAAGCCGAACTCCAGTCAGACTCCACGACCATTTCTTTTGAAGCTACATTTTCTTTCGGGAAAACTTTAATTACATTTCCTTCAAAACTGGTTTGAATATCTAAATCATTTAGCAAAGCCAAAGTCATTTTGATGTACGGAATAGACGTAATCTCGCCTTCTAAAGTCAGTTCTAAACCATTTTCAAGTTTGGAAGCCACTAATAAAAGTGCCGAAATATACTGGCTGCTCACATTGGCTGCAAGACTTACTTTCGACGCCGTAACTTTTTTTCCTTTTATTCTAATTGGCGGATAGCCTGCTTCTTTTTCGTATGAAATCTCGACTCCTAATTGTGCCAACGCTTCTACCAAAATTTTTATCGGACGCTCCTGCATTCTGCTGGAACCTGTCATCACTACTTCGCGGCCTTCGTTTACAGCAAAATAAGCCGTTAAGAAACGCATTGCAGTTCCGGCATGGTGAATATCTACAATTTCGTCATTGCCTACCAAAGCTTTTTGCATGACTTCGCTGTCGTCTGAGTTGGAAGTGTTTGCCAAAGTAATATTGGGGAACAAGGCTTTTAGCAATAACAAACGATTGGTTTCGCTTTTTGAGCCTGTGATTTTTATTTCAGATTGAAGATTGAAGTCTTTAGATTGAAGAAGTAAATTCATTTTATTTGATTGTAAGTTGTGAGTTGCGCGTTATGATGGATTCCAAACATAATTCAGCTGCGCAATTTACCACTCCACATCCAAAATTCAAAATTCAAAACCCACAATTCAAATTTTATAATTGATATATCACAATTATTTCAATTTATCGTTGTTTTTATGACGGTCTTTATCCCTAACCGATTTTAAATCCATTTTTTTATCAAAAGCGGCCTGCAAATCGATTCCGGTTTGGTTTGCCAAACATAAAACCACAAACACCACATCGGCCAGTTCTTCGCCCAGATCTTTGTTTTTATCACTTTCTTTCTCTGATTGTTCTCCGTAACGGCGGGCAATAATTCTGGCTACCTCGCCTACTTCTTCAGTAAGTTGTGCCATATTGGTCAATTCATTAAAATAGCGAACTCCGTGTTCTTTTATCCAGGTATCGACATCGAGTTGTGCGTTTTTCAAATCCATTTTTAATTATTTTTTAATCCTGCTAAAATAAAGTTTTATTTTTTTATAAAATAATAGGGTATGGTTTATTTAACCCTTGAAGGGTTTGAAACCCTTCAAGGGTTAAATAAAACTATTCGATAATTAAATCACTTATAGTGTTTAGACTTTGTTGCTGATGATGATAAAAAATAAAGTTTTCTACATCATCAAACAATTTAATGACATCATCTCTTTTTAATTTTGTTGGTCTGTTCGAAATTATTGTTCCATATGATGACCATGGATACAAACTCATTTGTTTAACAAAACCGTGGTGTACTGGGTTGTTGTGTATGTAAAAAATTAATTTTTGAAAATATTTTTCAGAAGTTACCGTTTTTCTTTTGAAGGTTGCCTCAAACAATTTTCCAGTTCTATTGTGGCGCTTGTTTATTCCTTGTGTGTAGGCATTAAAGAAGTGCGAAAACTGCTTTGATGGGTCAATGACTTTTGGATTCTCAGTTGTAGAATATGTTAGGTTTTTCTGTTCAATCTCAGCCTTTTCTTTTATTCGGACTAAAATATGGAAATGATTTTTCAATAAACACCAAGCAAATGTTTCAGCAATAGGTTCAATATATTTAGCATACAACCTCAGGAAATAGTAGTAATTCTCGCTGTCCAGAAAAACATCAATTCCGTTATTACCTCGATTATAAATATGATAATAACTCCCGTAAAGTATGGGCTCTTTAATTTGCATTGTTAAATCTTTTATTCAAAAAAACCCTTGAAGGGTTTGAAACCCTTCAAGGGTTAAATCTAAAATATTATATTTTTTTCAGTACAATTTTTTCAGTCTGACTCACAATCATTTTCTGAAAAATTTCTTTTAAGACGCTATATTGCCCGGCCGCAAAAACGCTGGTATTAATTTCTTTTAAACAACTAATCTGAATTTTATTTGCCTGATTTACAATATTAAATTTATAAATTATCCCATTATCTTCAACTGCAATATGAATAGGTTTAGGAATTGTTTCTACTACATATCCTTCAGGAATTTCAAGATTTATATTGTATTTTTCCTGTGTGGGATATCCAAAACAAATTGGCATTTGTCTGTTTTCCTGAGTAAATGGATTTTTAGTATTGGTAAAAAACAACATCGGATTTATATATATTTTATCGCCTATAACATCTGATAAATTCGCTGATGCAAAATCAAAATTCTCCAAAATATTCTTATCGTAATTACTCTTTTTATTTTCTCCAACATAATTGGAGATTTTCAAATTGCCCCATCTTGCTTCCAGTTTTTCGAGATAATTTTCCTCATTCGTATTGGCATAATCTACCCTAAAACGGTAGGCGTCATAATCTGTTTTTTGAATTCTGACTTTTCCGTTTAGTTTTCCTAAATTATCAATTGTAGCAAGTAATGTAATGTTTTCCTTAGAAAGGTTTGTTGGTACTAAGTTTATTTCCTGAGAAGTTCCGTCCTGCTTAACAAGTCTTCCGGTCCAGTTTAAAACATTTAAAGGAAGAATATTAGGCGTTGTAAATTTATGGGTGGCATCAAGTAAGATTTGTTTTCCATCAATTTGAGCAGCGGCAATTACATAATTGAAACCTGTTCTTGTTGGGTAAACCGGCATTCCGTTCTGAATAGTACTCACCAAAACAGGATTGACTTCTATTCCTGCTACCCTGAGCATATTTATCAAAATAAAATTAATTTCGGCAACATTTCCTGTCTGGTCTTTATAGGCTTTTACAACACCTTTGTCTGTATAATAATCGTTTTTTTCGTCCCAGTTCATTTTATTCTGAACGAATTTAAAAATAAGATCTAACCTTTCGCTTTTCGATTCAATATCCCCTATTACACTTTTTACATCTTCAATAAAAAATGTTTTTTGGTCTAGTTCTTTACCAAACTTTTCATCTTTATAAATAGTTTTAGCGACACCTTCCCAGGTCATTGCATAATCTTTCACGGGCATTTCCGGCATTCTGACTCTTTCGAGTTCATGCTGAATTGTAGCTGTATAATTATCCGGATTATCTACATAAGGTTCCTCTAAAAGAGCAGGAATATCATTGCCGGAATATAATCCGTTTATTTGTTTATAAGATAAACGAGTCGTCTGACTGTATTGATTTTCGAAAGTCTGAGTCCCGTTAACAAGTTCCGAGTTCGTTTTAATTTGCAGGAAACCAATCAATATTGGCTTGTAAATATAGAACTCGGGTAACTCTGTTTTATATTCAAAATAATTTACAGGAATTTCATATTGTATTTTAAAATCAGGAAAATGAACAATATTTTCAGACTTCAGAACATATTTAAATTCTATTACCGACCCTACTTTTACATTAGGCATTGTGATAGTTTTCTCGCTCCAATATTTGTTTATATTGTTCTTAAAAGTGCCCTGACCATCCAGTTTTGTTTTTACGATGCTTGCGTTTTCGAGATTATAAGTTATACTATTTGAGAACTCCAACACATCTCTATTCATGTTTTCGTAACCTACATAAAACCTTACTTTTTGATTGGCCCAGCTTAGTCCATCTTTTTTATAAATTTTTATTTTAAACTCATAAACATGATTGGCTACAAACCCACTACTTTTGTTATAAGTAAAGTATGTTCTTGCTTTTTTAAATAATATTGCGGCAGGAGCGGCAGAATCTTTTGGATGTGTTTTTTCCTGTAACTCCGCTATAGTTACTTTTCCCAACTCATAATTTTGCGCTTTAACATTTGCAAAAAAGCATAAAAAAGCAACTACAACCAACGTTGATCTCATAAAATTAGATTCTTTTTAAAACAATTTTCTCCGTTTGTTTTGCAATCATTGCCTGATAATAATCTTTAAGCATTGGATACATTTCTGCACCTACAATAGGCTGGTTGATTTGATGAGAAACCATCAATTGCAAATTATTTTCAGTCCTTGAAATATTGAATTTAAAACTTCCAACTCCCTCTTCCATGTTTATTATAACTGCTTCCGGCAAAGTTTCTACGGTAAAACCTTCCGGTATTTGAATCGTAATATTGTATTTATCTACATACGGAAATCCAAAATCTACCGGATATTCCCTTACTTCTTGTTTAAAAGGATTTTCACTATTGGCAAAAAACAACATTGGACTAACATAAATTTTTCCTCCTATTACCTCACATAAGTTGTTCCCGGAAAAGGAATAGGTCTCTATTGTTGGCAATAAAATTTCATTTTCGTTGGTTCGTTTATATTCGCTAATTTCAATTTTATCATTTTGATTTTCAAGGTTTTCCAAATACGCATCTTCTTTTACATTATCAATATTGTGTCTCGTAATCAAAGCATTGTAATCTGTACATTGTCTTTTGGTTTTTCCTGTAACTTTCCCTTCAGCATCGATGCCATAACTTAAAAAAACAACATCATTTGAAGATTTTTTTGGCATCAGGTCAATATCTTCAGAAGAACCGTCTTTTCTAATCAGTCTCCCATGCCAGTTCAAATCTCTTATTGGCAAAATATTGGGTGTTGCAAATTTATCCGTAGCATCAAGCAATACATGTCCGCTTGGTGTTTCTACAGACGCAATTACATAATTATAAGCTGTTCTGTTAGGAAACAAAGAAATTCCGTTATCACGGGTACTTACTAAAACCGGATCTGCATTTAGTCCAGCATAACGCAGCATCGATGTTAGCATTAAATTGATATCGGCTACATTTCCTACTTTTTCTTTATAGGCTTTTTTTACTCCATTCTCGCAGCTGTAACCATAAAATTCATTCCATTTTACACTTGATTTCACATGGTTTAAAATCACCATGATTTTTTCTTCAGGAGTAGTGGCTGTCGCTAATAGTGGCTTTAAGTTATCTTCGTAATAGCCTGTTTTATTTAATTCAGGTCCAAAATCATCATAATTATAAATCGTTTTCACAACAGAATTCCAATCAGAAGAATAGGATTTAACAGGGCTATTAGGGTATTTTACAATAGATAATTCATGCTCTAAACTAAGTGTATAATTATCAATATTATTTACATACGATTCCTCTTTCATGGCAGGTAAACCCTCTGCCTTATAAGTGGTTTTTGTTTCAATATAATCAACATTACTAGTAGTATAAGAAGTTTGAACCACACGATCACCTGATCTTTCTTTATTGGTAAAAGATATTGTTTTCGTCTTTTTTTCGGATGAAACGTCAGTAGCAAAAAAACCTTTTTGCCTTACATTAAAAATATAATACTCAGGAACATAAGTAATATATTCCGAATAATTTACCGGAATACTGGTTTGAAATTTCCAATCTCTCATCCAGCCAATATTTTCGGTTCTTACCACATATTTGTATTCTATCACAGAACCTTCCTTAACATTAGGCATTGTGATTTTTTTTCGGCCTCTGTACTTGTTAATATTTTCGTCAAAAATACCATCACTTTTTAATTTAGTCTTTTCAACTTTACCGTTTACTAAATTAAATGTATTGGCATCCGAGAAACTTACCGCTTCTTTACTATTATTTCCCAGATAATACCCCACACTTTGATTAGCCCAGTCATACCCTTCTTTTTTATAGATTTTAATGCGTGTTTCAACTTCCGTTATAAGAACAAAACCATTCGTTAAGTCATATTCTATTTTTGATGTTCCATTTTTAAATAATATGGCCGCCACAGCTGCAGTATCTTTTGGGTGTGCTTTCTCCTGCAATTCTGCTACCGATACTTTTCCAAGTTTAAATTCCTGTGCTTTTGCATTTGAGAAAATAAGCAACAAACTTAATAGGCTGAATAATTTAATAAATTTCATTGTGATCTAGTTCTTGGTTAATATAATTTTGGCGTTATCGTTTTTTGAAACCTGTTCCATAAACAATCTAAATTCGTCATATTCTTTATTCGAATATTTTCCTTTATTTAAAGACATTGAACGTTTATATAACAATTTATTATTTTCTTTTTTGATAAAATCAGCTTTGTACTCACCAAACTTTCCTTTTATTTCTAAAGTTGATGGAATAAATTCGATTGAAAAACCTGCTGGTAAATTAATTTCAATTTCATCTGTATCCAGATAGCCTCTCTGAATTTGAAATGGGCTTTTTCTATTTCGAATGCGTTTTACATTTGTAGCATTTTTATTAAAAACATCTACAGCAAAAATCATTTTATTGGCCGAAATATTGGCGTAGTTAGCAGCACTAATTTGAATATCTTCAGTAAAGCGAACATTTTCTTTATCGTTATTGAAGCCTATTTTGCCTAATTTCAAATTATTAACATTGTCCCAATATTCTTTGTAGTGTTTTTCTTTTTCTGTAGGCTGCATCGTTTCAACCCTTGCTTTTGAACTGTATTGTGTGCCTTCTGATACTATAGAAATGTTTCCGGAAAGGTTACCATTTTCGTCAATAGAATAAGCTCCTTTGTCTATTTGAGTATTTGTTTTGTCTTCATAAATTTTAGTGCGGACAATTTCGCCTCCATCCGGTTTAATAACCAGAACATCACGATCGTCCGTAAAAGTTCCCTGATACCCAAAAGGATCATCCTGACTTGTACATTCTAACCAGGTATAATTGTTCCCGTTAGGGATAGACAAAATCATGTGATTTCCCTGCATAGAAACAAAATCAGATTCTATATTGGTTTTATATGAGTCCCCATACAAAACTGTATTATAAGACGGAACATCTACAGCCTGTAAAAGCGCTTTGGTATAATTGGTCAATGCTTTACAGTCTCCGTACCCTAATCGATCTACATCTGTCGCCAGCATAGGTTTCCAGCCTCCAATACCGACCTGAATACTTACATATCTCGATTTTTTCTGAACAAAGTCGTATATTATTTTTGCTTTTTTTACTGGATCTTTTTCATCTCCTACAAGTGCTTTTATTTTGGTTTTGGTTTCTTCCGGCAAATCAGTTGTTCCTGATAAAATTTTCTCTGAGTACCATTTACCAAAATCCACCCAGTTCGTAGCAGTACCGTCAACCCCTTCTAAATGAAAACGCTCTAAGCCCATCATCACTTTCGGAAAAAGGTCTTTATACGAAGGACTGTAATCTTCTTGTTTTTGAGCAGGGATAAAACTGGCCACATACGAAAGCTGACCCTCAGAATCTGTTACTTTTTTTACATTAAAATTAGTAAACTGAAATTCCTTCTTTTTAAAACCTAATTCGTTTAGATATGTAACATTCAGCGATGCTTGTTCAATACTTGTATTAAAACTTCTTATGGGCATCCATTTAGGAATAAATGCGGTTGACGAAGTTTGTACCTCGCTGATAAATTCTACAGTAAACGGGTAAGAAACAGCAGTATAATCTAAAAACATATACCTGCTATCCGAAAAAAGCGTACCTCCTCCCACAACACTTTGGTCTTTAAAATCTTTTCGTTTAATTTTTTTGATTTCTCTACCAAAAGCATCATAAATTATGGCTTCGATACTTTTTACCGAAGTTGATTTATCATAGAATTCAAAAGCTTCAGTTGCATCAAAACCTCTTTCATTCAGGACGGTTACAACGCGATGATTTTTGGTGTTCATACTTCGTTGAGAAGAAATTGTTATATCCACCTGATTCAAACGCACCACAGCATTTGCATTTTCTTTAAGGCTATCAGCAATAGACAAAACGGAATAATCACTCTTTTGACCATAAGAAATAAGGGAAAAGAAGCATAAAAATAAGACGTAAAAACTAGATTTCATTTAGTAGGTAATTTCTCCAAATATATATTATTTTTAGAAATCTTTAACAAATGTTCAAATGTTTTTATTCTCTATTTTTGCTGTCTATCAAAATAGTTACCGGGCCGTCATTTAACAGGCTGACTTTCATATCGGCACCAAAAATTCCGGTTTGTATTTTTTTATTAAAGTCTTTTTCTAAAGATTTTACAAAATTCTCATACATCGGAATTGCGAATTCTGGTTTTGAAGCTTTTATGTACGAAGGACGATTTCCTTTTTTTGTAGAAGCATGAAGTGTAAATTGACTTACTACAATAATATCGCCATCAACATCCTGAACCGAGCAGTTCATAACGTCATTTTCGTCGCCAAAAATGCGTATTTTGACAATTTTACCCACTAACCAGTCGATATCTTCCTGGGTATCGATATCCTCAATTCCGACAAGAACCAATAATCCTTTTTGAATATCGGCTACAATTTTAGAATCGACAGTTACTGAGGCCTGAGAAACTCTTTGGAGGACAACTTTCATTTATTATCTAATGATGTGGTTTTTGCCACAGATTACACGGATTAAAAAGATTTAAATTCCTAACCTTAGATGCACTGCAGTGCATCTCTACAATAAGACTTTTTAGCAATTTCTGATTTGGAATTTCTAAATTGGAATTTATTTCTGATTTCTAGTTTCATCGCTAATCTTACGATCTTCATCATACGAATCGGTGCGGTAATTTTCTTCATCGCCTTCCAGGATTTTCAGATAACTATTATAACGCGACCAGGCAATTTCGTCTTTTTCCAAAGCCGCTTTTACAGCACAATGTGGTTCTTCTTTATGCAGACAATTATTGAATTTACAACCGTCTTTCAACTTGAAAAATTCAGGAAAGTAACCACTGATTTCTTCTTTTTCCATATCCACAATTCCGAAACCTTTGATTCCGGGTGTGTCAATAATTTTTGCATTAAAAGACAAATCATACATTTCGGCAAAAGTAGTGGTGTGCTGTCCTTGTTTACTAGCTTCAGAAATAGTTTTGGTTTTAAGATGTAAAGAAGGTTCCATAGCATTTACCAGAGTCGATTTTCCAACACCAGAATGTCCTGAGAACATACTTACTTTACCAATCATCATTTCTTTCAATTCTTCAACACCTTTCATTTCTGTTGATGACACGCGAAGACATTTGTAACCAATTTGTTCATACACATACTGCATGTATAATTGATCATCAAGAGTAGTCTCATCAAAAGTATCAATTTTATTAAAAACTAAAATCGTTTCAATATTATACGCTTCTGCAGTTACCAAAAAACGGTCAATAAAATTAAAAGTCGTTGGAGGATTATTGATTGTAATCAAAAGAAAAACACGATCGATATTCGAAGCAATAATATGCATCTGATGCGACAGATTAACCGATTTACGAACGATATAATTTTTTCGCTCGTGAATATGATGAATCGTACCCGTTACAGCATCCGAAGTTTCTTCAAGCTCATAATCTACAATATCGCCCACAGCAATAGGATTGGTACTTTTGATTCCTTTCATCCTAAATTTCCCTTTCATGCGGCATTCTATAAAATCTCCTTGTTCCGATTTTACAGTGTACCAACTTCCTGTAGATTTATATACGAGTCCTGTCATAGACGATTTTAGATTTTAGATTTCTGATTTTAGATTTCTGATTTGAAATCTAATACTTCGCAAAGATAAATGAATAATTTGAACCATATAAGTTATATAAGCGAATATAAACCCACTTAAATTTCAGATTGGTTATAAATGAGAAAATCTCCAAGTTTCATCGAAACATTGGAGATTTTCTAAAAAATATTACACGATGATATAAGAAAACTTAAGCTCTGAAATCGCAAAAACTTAAATTAACTTATATCACTTATATGGTTTTAAAAAATTAAGCATTCAATACTTTTTCCTGGTGACCGATACTTTCCTGGTGAATCGCTTTGAATAATTTCAAAACAAACTCTTCAGTAAGACCTTTTTTCTCACCTTCCAAAATCATTTTCCCTAAGATTTCGTTCCAACGGTTATTTTGAAGAATAGCAACGTTAGCGTCTTTTTTCACCTGACCAATTTCGTCCGCAACTTTCATACGTTTTCCTAATAATTCTAATAAGTTAGCATCCAAAACATCGATATTAGCTCTTAATTTCGACATTTTTTGTCCGTACTCATCTGTAGTATTATCAACATTTCTTACTTTCAAATCTTTGAAAATTTGTTTCAAAGCATCCGGAGTAACTTGTTGAGCAGCATCAGACCAGGCGTTGTCCGGATCAATATGCGTTTCGATAATCATACCATCGTAGTTCAAATCAAGAGCTTCTTGCGTTACTTCCAAAATCATTTTACGATCTCCGGTAATGTGAGATGGATCGATGATTAATGGTAAATCAGGGAATTTATTTTGCAATTCGATAGCAATCTGCCATTCTGGAATGTTTCTGTATTTTGTTTTTTCGTAAGTCGAAAATCCTCTGTGAATAACTCCTAATTTCTCGATTCCAGCCATGTGTAAACGCTCAACACCACCTAACCATAAAGCTAAATCCGGGTTTACAGGGTTTTTAACCAAAACGATTTTGTCAGTTCCTTTCAAAGTATCTGCAATTTCCTGAACTGCAAATGGGTTTGCTGTTGTACGGGCTCCAACCCATAAAACGTCGATATCATGTTCCAAAGCCAATTTACAGTGAGCAGCAGTCGCAACTTCTGTTCCCATCAATAAACCAGTTTCAGCTTTTGCTTTTTGCAACCATTTCAAACCAATTTCCCCAACACCTTCAAATCCTCCCGGACGCGTTCTTGGTTTCCAGATACCAGCTCTAAAAACACTTACATCCGAATTTTTAAGCTCATGCGCAATTTTCAATACTTGTTCTTCCGTTTCTGCACTACAAGGTCCAGCTATCACAAGTGGGTGATCCAAATTGAACTCTTCTAACCACTTTCTCATTTCTTTCTTATTTTCCATCTTTTTTTTTAGTTTATTTTTTAATAGTTAATCCGTTTAATATTTCTCTAATTTTATTTGTGCTTTCCATTTCTTCAAAAATGGCATTGTAATTTTCATCCTTTAATAAATCCCTAAACCGACTCAGATTCGAAATATATTCTTCTAAAGTCTCGATAACGTGCTCTTTGTTTTGTTTAAAAATCGGTGTCCACATGGCTGGCGAACTTTTCGCTAGACGTACCGTACTTTCAAAACCACTACCCGCCATATCAAAAATATCCTGTTCATCCTTTTCTTTATTCATCACCGTTTTTCCAAGCATAAACGAACTAATGTGCGACAAATGCGAAACATAAGCAATGTGTTTATCATGCGAAGTCGGATCCATATACCGAATCCTCATGCCGATTTCGCTAAAAAGCTTCAATGCTTTTTCCTGCAGTTTAAAAGTGGTTTTTTCCACCTCGCAAATAATATTCGTTTTCCCCTGAAACAATCCTTTTATCGCTGCCGAAGGTCCCGAAAATTCTGTTCCTGCAATCGGATGCGTCGCTATAAAATTTCTTCTTTTCGGATGATTAGCTACTGCATCACAAATAGGTTTTTTAGTCGAACCTACTTCAAAAACAATCGTTTTATCTCCAACCAAGTCCAAAACTTTAGGCAAAACCAAAAGTGCCACATCCACGGGAACCGAAACAATTACAAAATCGGCATCACCCAAATCTTCAAACTTTCCAGCCTGATCAATAACCCCCAAATCAATCGCTTCCTGCAAGTGTTTTTCGTTGTTATCAATCCCAAAAATAGTTGCGTTCGGATGTTGCGATTTGATGTCCAGCACCATCGAACCTCCTATTAACCCTATTCCTATTACATATACTTTCATATTAATTTTTATTAGAAGCTAATCCTGCTATCCGTTGCAATCTTTTCTGCCGAACCCCGGCAAAAAAGGATTTCCACTACTATCAGGGCTAGGGCTTCTCGTTTTCATAAGAGCTTTACTCCTCCTGCAAGGTTTCCAAAACCTTGTAGGTCTATATAATTAAGACCTTCAAACTCATACCTACAAGGTTTTGGAAACCTTGCAGGAAATTTCAATACTAAAATCGGTCAATCGCTTCTTGTACTTTTTCTTCCTTAACACACAACGAAAATCTAATATATCCCTCACCATTGCTCCCGAAAATAGTTCCCGGCGTGATAAAAATAGATTTATCATATAAAATCTCATCAATAAACTTTTCTGATGATTCGATTCCATCCGGCAATTTTGCCCAGACAAAAAGGCCAACTCCTTCTTTATATACTTTACAGCCTAACTTTTCAGCAAGTTGCTCTGTCAAAGCTCTTCGTTTTGTATAAATTTTGTTTTGGTCTTCAAACCAGGATTTATCACAATTCAAAGCTGCAACTGCACCTTTCTGAATTCCGTAGAACATGCCGCTGTCCATGTTGCTTTTTACTTTTAGGACTGCATTGATAATTTCAGGATTTCCTAAAACCATTCCTACTCTCCAGCCCGCCATGTTGAATGTTTTACTTAATGAATTCAATTCCAAAGCCACATCTTTAGCACCTGCAACCTGCAATAAACTCATAGGATTATCATTCAAAACAAAACTATACGGATTATCGTTGACCAATAATATGTTGTGTTTTTTAGCAAAAGCAACCAATTTTTCAAATAACGCTAAACTTCCTCTTGCTCCAGTTGGCATGTGAGGATACCCCAACCACATGATTTTTACTTTCGATAAATCTAATTTTTCCAAAGCTTCAAAATCCGGCTCCCAGGCATTTGCTTCTTTCAGGTCATAATAAACCGGAACTGCTCCAACCAAATTAGTTACTGAAGTATAAGTCGGATAACCTGGATTCGGAATCAAAACATGATCGCCTTCATTCAAAAATGCTAACGAAATGTGCATAATTCCTTCTTTCGAACCCATCAAAGGCAAAATCTCATTATTCGGATTCAACACAACACCAAACTGATCCTGATAGAAATCAGCCATACCTTTTCTCAATTCCGGCAATCCCTGATAACTCTGATAGCCATGTCCGTTTTCGTCCTGAATTGCAGCAGCAACTGCTTCAATTACTGCTTTTGACGGACTCAAATCAGGGCTTCCAATTCCCATATTGATAATCGGTTTTCCTTCAGACATTAGTTGTCTCACTTCTCTTAATTTTGAGGAGAAGTAGTATTCTTCAACTGTATCTAATCGTTTTGCTGTTGTAATCATGTTCAATTTTATATTTTCACTTCCAATCAAATTGGAATTTGGTCTTTTATTTTGTTGCTATTTTTCTTTTAAGGTCTGGTATTTTTGTATTCACCCAAAACTTTAAAATATTCTGCCATTATATTCAATAACGATTTTGCTTTTGCGTAATCCTCATATTTTTCGAAAGTAACATCCAGAAAAAACGAATATTTCCATGGTGTTTCAATTTTTGGCAACGACTGGATTTTTGTTAAGTTTAATTTGCAGTCGCTCATTACATTCAAAACCGCGGCTAAACTTCCTCTTTTATGATCCAGCTCAAATTTGATAGAAGCTCTGTTGATTTCGTTTTCTGGCAAAAATGAATTTTGCTTTTTGATAATCACAAAACGGGTCATATTGTTTTTGATGGTTTGAATTTCCGGTGCCAGAATTTCCAGATCATACATTTCAGAAGCCGTTTTACTTGCAATTGCTGCAATACCGGTTAATTGTTTTTCCTGAATTCTTCTGGCAGTTTCAGCCGTATCTTTATCCTCAACCAATTTGATGTTTGGATATTTTTTTAAGAAATCCATACATTGCAATAAGGCCATTGGATGTGAATGAACCTCTTTGATATCCTCTAATTTCTGACCTTTCAGCGCCATCATATTTTGATGAATACTTAAATAATGCTCTCCAATAATGTGCAGATTATTCTTGTCGATCAAAGCATAATTCGGAATAATTGGTCCTGCAATCGAATTTTCTATCGCCATAACCGCCTGATCTGATTTTCCCGAAAGCAGGCTGTCAATCAATTCATCAAAAGACAAACACTCATCAATTTCCACATTTTCAGAGAAATACTCTTTCACTACCTGATGATGAAAAGAACCCTTTATACCTTGTATTGCAATTTTAGTTGTCATATATTCAAAAAAAAATCCTGATTTGCATCAGGATTGTATATTAGTTTTATTTGTCTTTTATATTTTTCAAATAACCATAGCACAATCCTCACTTCTACTAAAGAAGAAATAAAAAGAGTTGCTAAAATAAAAACGGTTAGATGCCATTGTTTGTGTTTTTCAATAAATTCTCTGCGAATGTATAAATTATTTTTACTGCACCAAAAAAAATGTTGCATTTTATGAAACAAAAAAGGATTTCTTAACAAAATACCTTAGTTTTGTAAGATATTTTAAAAAATAGGGCTTAAAATGAGATTTATTTAATTGCGTTTCAAGCGATTTCAACTTCAATTAGAAATTACAAACATCAAAACAACCCCGCAACAGGCTTATTTTTAATTCCTATTTTAGAATAATCGAAACTCATTTTTTGTTTCAAAAGCGACGCATAGACACTTCTAAAATCTATTTGGTGTTTTAAATCTCCGTTATCCAAATCTGATAAATTCGGGTTATTACCTAAAATTGTTCCTTTATTATTTCCTCCTATTATAAACATCGGTGCTGCAGTACCATGATCAGTACCATTACCATTGTCTTTTACACGGCGGCCAAATTCAGAAAAGACAACAATAGTTACATTTTGAAGTAAGTTCGCTTCTTTTAAATCTTTATAAAAACTAGAAATAGCATCATTTAAATCTGTTAATTTCCGTTCGTGGACAGACAATTGATTATCGTGCGTATCGAATCCGTTTAAAGAGGTATAATATACTTTCGAGTTTAAATTACCTTTTACTAATCGGGCTATCCACTCAAGATTTTTTGAAAGCCCTGTTTTTGGGTAACTAATTTCTGTTTTAGATTGTTTTAATGCTTTTTGAATATCATCTGAACCTTCAATAACCGAGTTGGCTATCTTACGTACAAAATCCAATTGCGGATTATCTGACAACTTTACATTTTCTTCTTTAGCAGGTTTTACTTTAAAAAGATTCGGATCTTTTACGGTTATAGAATTAGGTTCCAGACCTTTTAATGCTAAATTATCAATAGTATCTATATTAATTCCAGCAGTTGTTTTATGATCGTGATACTGAAAATCTAAATAGCGCCCTAACCAACCTTCATTTATATATTTATCAGAATCAGTTGCAGTTTGCCAAATTTCCTGACTTCGAAAATGCGAACGAACAGGCTCTGGGTAACCTACATTTTGAATCACCGTCAAATCTCCATTCTGCTGTATTTGAGCAAAATCTTTTAGAGCCGGATGAAATCCCATCTTATTGTTTTTACCAATCACAGCATCTTTATTTAACGCTATTTTTGGTCTTAAATCATAATAGAGTGGATTTTCATAAGGAATGTAAGTATTCAACCCATCATTTCCTCCATTTAGCTGAATAAACACTAAACACTGCTCTCCAACAATCAGATTATTCTGCGAACCAAATGCGTGCAAAAAACTAGGAAGCACCAGCATTCCGCCAGTTAATGTACCTGTAAGCGTTAGAAAATTTCTCCTGTTCATAGTGATGGAATTTAAATCAATTGATATTCTGGCAATTTGGTGATATAATTAAACAATCTAATTACGGCAAAATTGGCATGGGTCTCTTTAGGATTGAAATCGTATTTCAGTAGATTTTCCATGTCTTTTTGCATGAATTCGTTAAAAGTAAACAGTAATCTTTTAGATAATTCCGCAATAATTGTTTTGTTATTTCCTTCCGTATTAAAATCTATTTTAACATCTATTTTTTCAAATACTGCTCTTGGTTTTTTATTTTCACCTTTCATTACAGCAGGTACTTTTTTCATAATAGACTGTCCATTGCAAAGCAAATCTGAAGAAGCAATTCGGGATAAATAAATTTGTGAAGTTAACCATGCAGTTCCTCCATCCCATCCTTTTACATTATTCTGCTCATAAAGATCCATTCCTTGCTGTTTCAAAAAATACAAGGCCATTGAACGATCAGCATCTTCTACTTTCAATTCATTAAACAATTGCAAGATATAAACCAGCGGATTTTTAATTTTAGTTCCTGAAATCTCCTTTGCATACTCCTCTTTAAAAATTTTAATCAGCAACGGCTTTATTTCAAATTTCTCTTTTCTAAAATAATCTCCATAATAAACCACTAACTCTTCCGGAGGGTTGTCATAAACAAACCATTTTAAAATTTTTCTTGTAATTAAATATGGCATGCTTTTTTGTTCAAAAATAATATCAACTAAATCATCGGCTTTCCAATTTCCTTTTTTACCAAAATAAATTTTATCCGTATTATCTTCTAAAGAAGGTATATATTTTGCTCCTTCATCACCAGTACTCAATCCTGCTAAAGCTTTAGCGCCGTTTTTGATATCACTTTCCGTATAATTTCCAATACCAAGTGTAAATAACTCAAGTAGTTCCCGGCTTAAATTTTCATTTATTTTGACTTTTTTATTATTAACATTATCCAGATATTTTACCATTGCATTTGATTTGACCATTTGTTTAGTCAACTCCTTAAAGTTTCCAAAAGCATTTTCACGTAAAATCATATTGTGCCTGTAAATCCAATAATTAAAACTTACTTTATGCGAACTCACAACAAAATGATTGTGCCAAAAACAAACCATATTTTCCAGCAATGGAAATTCGTCATTTTGCATTTTACCAATCCACCATTTTTTCATATCAACTACTGAAATAACCTTCTTCTGAACAATACTTTTTTGAGCCGCAGGATCAAGTTCTTTAATAGATTTTTTTAAAGCAATAAGTTCAACTATTGTTTTAGGAGAATCCTTTAAAAAATCAGGGGGTTGTGTATCAAATTTTGATTCAAAAGAATACATTAGAAATTTTTCTAATCCTAATTTCTCGATTTTAGTAGCTTCCTTTCCTGAAAACCCTAATCTTAATGACCAAAGATTACTTTTATCCATAATGCACTTGTTTTTTATACAATTAAGAATATAAATTCTTCAAAAGGTTTATTTTCTAAAAAAACCAAGGAGATATATTAATCTCAAAAATCTTCTGTTTTTATTGTTTGAGATAATCGTGTATAATAATTAAAACGAAGATTCGTCATCAATATTGCTAAATACCCTTAAACAAAAAGCAGCTATCATGACAATAACTGCTTTTATATATATTCTAAAAATCTAAAATCTCAGATCTAAAATCTAAAATAATTAAGATCCACACATCTCACAATCCTCAGGACCTGCAGCTTGTGCTTTTAGCAACATAGCTTTATATTCCTCAATATTGATTTCTTCTGTTTCGGCAACTAAAGCTGCTGGTGTATCTTCGTCTTTTTTATCGTTGTTCAAGGTAAATTTAATGGCATCAACCGCTGATTTAGTTCTTAGGTAATACATTCCTGTTTTTAAACCTGATTGCCAAGCATAGAAGTGCATTGACGTTAGTTTAGAATAGTTGGCATCCTGCATAAACAAGTTCAATGATTGCGACTGGTCAATAAAATAACCTCTTTGGCGTGACATATCGATGATGTCTTTCATAGACATTTCCCAAACTGTTTTGTACAAATCTTTCAGGTCTTGCGGAATCACATCAATATTCTGAACTGATCCGTTGTGACGCATGATTTCCTGTTTCAAAGTCTCATTCCACAAACCTAGTTTTACTAAGTCTTCCAGTAAATGTTTGTTTACCACAATGAACTCTCCAGACAATACACGACGCGTATAGATGTTTGAAGTATAAGGCTCGAAAGCTTCGTTGTTTCCTAAAATTTGAGAAGTTGAAGCTGTTGGCATTGGCGCCACCAATAATGAGTTACGAACTCCGTGTTCCATTACTTCTTTTCTTAATGAAGCCCAGTCCCAACGTCCAGATAATTCTTCATCTTTCATTCCCCACATATTGTATTGGAATTCTCCTTTAGACATTGGAGAACCTTCAAATGTAGAATACGGTCCTTCTTCTTTTGCCATTTCCATAGAAGCGGTAACGGCTGCGAAGTATAACGTTTCGAAAATTTCCTGATTTAAAGTTTTAGCTTCATCACTTGTAAACGGCATACGCAACATAATGAAAGCATCAGCCAGACCCTGCACTCCTAATCCTACCGGACGGTGACGCATATTAGAGTTTTCAGCTTCTTTTACCGGATAATAGTTTCTGTCGATTACTTTGTTCAAATTACGCGTTACACGTTTCGTAACATTATAAAGTGCCTGGTGATCGAATTTTCCGTTTTCGATGAACATTGGCAACGAAATAGAAGCCAGGTTACAAACTGCAATTTCATCTTTAGAAGTATATTCCATAATCTCCGTACACAAGTTAGACGAACGAATTGTTCCTAAATTCTTGTGGTTCGATTTACGGTTCGCTGCATCTTTATACAACATATAAGGCGTTCCCGTTTCGATTTGTGATTCTAAGATTTTCTCCCATAATTCACGTGCACGAATGGTTTTTCTACCTTTTCCTCTAAATTCATAATCCAGGTACATGGCTTCGAACTCATCTCCGTAAACATCATACAATCCAGGGCATTCGTTAGGACACATTAATGTCCATGATGCGTCTTCCTGTACACGTTTCATGAATAAATCAGATGTCCACATGGCGAAGAATAAATCTCTCGCACGCATTTCTTCTTTTCCTGTATTTTTCTTTAAATCTAAGAATTCGAAAATATCCGCATGCCAGGTTTCGATATAAATCGCAAAACTACCTTTACGTTTTCCACCACCCTGATCTACGTAACGAGCTGTATCGTTGAAAACTCTCAACATTGGCACAATTCCGTTTGAAGTTCCGTTTGTACCACGGATATAAGATCCTGTTGCACGAACGTTATGAATAGAAAGACCAATTCCTCCCGCTGATTGCGAGATTTTCGCCGTTTGTTTCAACGTATCATAAATACCATCAATACTATCATCCTGCATGGCCAAAAGGAAACAAGAAGACATTTGTGGTTTTGGAGTTCCGGCATTAAACAACGTTGGCGTTGCGTGCGTGAAGAACTTTTTAGACATTAAATCGTAAGTTTCAATTACCGATTTTAAATCATCTAAGTGAATACCAACTGAAACACGCATCAACATATGTTGTGGTCTTTCGACAATTTTTCCGTTGATTTTAAGCAAATACGAACGCTCTAAGGTTTTGAAACCAAAGTAATCGTAATTGAAATCTCTTGTATAGATAATGTGCGAATCTAAAAACGCTGCATTTTCCTGAATCACTTTGAATACTTCATCCGAAAGTAATGGTGCATCCTGACCATTTCTTGGATTTACGTAGTGATACATATCTTTCATCGTTTCTGAGAAAGACTTTTTTGTATTTGAATGTAGGTTCGAAATTGCCACACGTGCTGCCAATTGCGCATAATCCGGATGTGCAATTGTCATAGAAGCCGCTGTTTCTGCCGCAAGATTATCCAATTCAGAAGTAGAAACCCCATCATACAATCCTTCGATAACTCTCATGGCTACCTTAACAGGATCTACAAGCTCATTAAGCCCATAACACAACTTTTTGATTCTTTCTGTAATCTTATCAAACATTACCGGCTCTTTGTGACCATCTCTTTTTACTACATACATAAGCTTACTATTTTATTGTTATTGAAAAAATGAAAGACAACTGGAAAACGAATTCCAGTGCTTAAACATTGCGTGTTTTTATATTATTTTTTGAGAATTATCAAATTCTCAATAGTTGTACTCCCCAATCCTGAATTCAGAAAGAAAAGGCATTAAAAATTGCTATTGAATCTACGATTTGGGAAAGAGATTCAACCTTAAAATGTTTTATTAAAAAAAATTATTCTTTTTTAGTGTTCCGTGGTAACCACTAAAATTATTCGTGTTGTCTAAAAATCTGCATCAAATGAAATTTTCTGAGCATCACTATCTGTGTTCATCACACCTGATTTTTGATACTCGGCAACGCGCTTCTCAAAGAAATTAGTTTTTCCCTGAAGCGAAATCATATCCATGAAATCAAACGGATTCGCTGATCCATAAACACGGTCACATTCTAATTCTACCAATAATCTATCAGCAACAAATTCTAAATATTGCGTCATCAGACCAGCATTCATACCAATTAAACTTACCGGAAGCGATTCTGTAACAAATTCTCTTTCGATATCTAAGGCATCAACGATGATTTCTTTAATTCTTTCTTTTGGAACTTTGTTCACCAGGTGGTGGTTATGCAAATGCACTGCAAAGTCACAGTGTACACCTTCGTCGCGCGAAAT
Organism: Flavobacterium hydrocarbonoxydans; assembly: GCF_009789235.1. GTDB lineage: Bacteria > Bacteroidota > Bacteroidia > Flavobacteriales > Flavobacteriaceae > Flavobacterium > Flavobacterium hydrocarbonoxydans. The sequence continues at coordinate 52,483 of NZ_WSTB01000002.1, forward strand.
CAATTCATTAGAGAATGTCAAACCTGGCATTAAACCACGTTTTTTCAACCAGTAAATAGAACAGAAAGCACCTGAGAAGAAAATACCTTCAACTGCAGCAAAAGCGATCAGTCTTTCAGCAAAAGAATCAGACTCAATCCACTTTAGAGCCCATTCTGCTTTTTTCTTAATAGCAGGAAAAACTTCCAATGCATTAAAAAGCTCTGCTTTCTCTGCTTCATCTTTCACGTAAGTGTCAATTAATAAAGAGTAGGTTTCGCTGTGAATATTTTCCATCATGATTTGAAAACCATAGAAAAACTTCGCCTCTGCATATTGTACTTCGTTTACAAAGTTCTCAGCAAGGTTTTCATTTACGATTCCGTCAGAAGCAGCAAAGAATGCCAAAATGTGTTTGATAAAATATCTTTCGTCGTCACTTAATTTATTGTTCCAATCTGTCAAGTCCTGATGCAAATCGATTTCTTCGGCAGTCCAAAAACTTGCTTCCATCTTTTTATACCACTCCCAAATATCATGATGTTTGATAGGAAAAATGACGAAACGATTCTTATTTTCTTGTAAAATTGGTTCAACTTGTGACATTGCTGTTTTGTTTAATTTTTGTATTGAATTTTTGCTCATTCAGTAGACTACAAAGATTGTCATTTACAGCCAAAAATAAAAGCCAAACTTATTCACAATCGGGGGTAGTTTTTAACAAAGCTGAAAAAATGGGATATTTTTCAGACAATTATTAAATATCTGTAAATGAGATAATTAAAATTACCATTTACCTCTTAAAGGGCTGTAAAATATAGGATTTTTAAAATAATAAGCAAGAAATTTTTAATACTTTTTAAAATCTTAACATAGCCTTATCTAGAATCATTCTTAGATTTTTTAAGGCCATTTTGCTTTATTAAAGAATATGTATTTTTTTAAGATTTTTTTAGCTCTTCTGCTACTTTTTCGAGCTCTAAATACCAATCTTCTCCAAAACGGCGAATCAGGGCTTCTTTGACAAATTTGTAAACCGGAACTTCTAATTCCTTGCCTAAAGAACAGGCGTCGTCACAAATATCCCATTTATCATAATTAACAGCAGCAAACTCCGTAAAATCTTTTACACGAATTGGATACAAATGACAGGAAACCGGTTTTTTCCAGTCCACGATCCCCTGATTGTAGGCTTGCTCGATTCCGCAAAGTGCCGTTTTACCGTCAAAAATTACGTAAGCACAATCTTTATTGTCTATTAGTGGTGTTTCCAGATCACCATCAGTTCCTTTCACCCAGGTTCCCTGCGCTTCAATAGCCGCAATTCCTTCTTTTCTTAAAAAAGGTTTTACTTTTGGATAAATCTCTTCCAGAATTTTAGTTTCCGCCTCGCTCAAAGGTGCACCGGCATCTCCGTCAACACAGCAAGCTCCTTTACAAGCTGACAAGTTGCACACAAATTCTTTTTCAAGAATATCTTCTGAAATAATGGTTTTACCTAATTGAAACATGATACTTAAATACTGTAATTTATAAAGTGCAAAGGTAGTCAAAGAAAGCGGATAAAAAACAGAAGGAATTTTAACGCAGAGAAACGCAAAGATTTTCCACAGAGTTTCGCAAAGTTTAATTTCATTGGATGTTTTTTTTAAGTTCACAAAGCTTTGAGATTTCACTTTTGTGAAGCTTATTAAAGACTTTGTGAAAATCTGTGAAAATCTTTGTGAATCTCTGTGGCAAAGCTATCAATTGTTACAAATATCACTTTTTTAACTATTAAACCATGTTTTTACAACAAAAGTGCATCGTGTTAAAAAAACGCCTATCTTTATTATCTACCTTTGCAAAAATTTTAAATCCTTAAAATCAACGTACTATGCTAGAAATAGACTTTAAAGAAATCCTAACTGTTGGAATGGTACTTTTTGCCGTAATTGATATTGTAGGTTCTATTCCGATTATTGTGAATTTACGGGCAAAAGTGGGACACATCGAATCTGAAAAAGCATCTATAGTGGCGGGCCTAATTATGATTGTCTTTCTTTTTGTTGGTGAGGGATTACTTAGCCTTATCGGAATTGATGTTCATTCGTTTGCCGTAGCAGGTTCTTTTGTGTTGTTTTTCCTGGCACTCGAAATGATTCTCGGGATTCGTATTTATCGTGACGAAGAACCAGGTTCTGCCTCTATCGTTCCATTGGCTTTTCCGCTGATTGCCGGAGCAGGAACTATGACTACCTTATTGTCTTTGCGTTCACAATTTCACACCATCAATATCATCATTGCCATCCTTTTGAATATCATTTTGGTCTATATTGTCCTAAAATCATCCAAAAAAATAGAAAATTTATTAGGAGAAAACGGATTAGGCGTCGTTCGCAAGACCTTTGGAGTAATACTTTTAGCAATTGCTGTTAAATTATTCGCTGCTAATGTTAAAGGTTTGTTCGTCTAAAGGATATTTTTATAAATTTGCTCCATAAAATTTCTAAAATACAGTTTACGCATGTTTTAAACATTGGAGAACTTTACTTTATTATTTTAGACAAACAAACGACCACATGAAAATTTTTACCTCAATCTTAGTCTTTTTAGCAATCGCTTTAATTATTTTCAATATTACACAACTTGACTTCAACAGTCCTTTTCAGGGAGATAGCGGAGTAGCTTGTATTGGAATCGTTGCTTCGTTTTGCGCCGTTTTAATTCTTTTGATTTTTAGAATCTCAAAAAGAATTGAAGAAAAAACGAATGACCGATAATATGTTTGATGTTTTACTTATTGGCGGAGGCGTTTCAGGCATGTCTTGTGCACTCGTTTTAGGTTCAGCAAAAAACAAAGCTTTTGTTACCGATAAAAAAATCGGAATTTTTACCCACCAAAAAAATTCTTCTCTACAGGAAGCAGTTTTCTACAATGCTTATGGTGTAACACCAGGAAAATTAGGCTCGGAGCTACTGACCGAAAGCACTGCACATCTCGCAGAATGTTACCCACATATTACACAAATTGAAAACGAAAAAGTAATAAAAATTGAAGGTACTTATCCTGAATTTATTGTTACTACCAACAAAAACTCTTACCGCACAAAAAATATTGTTGTCGGGATTGGTTCTGCCAATACATTTGCTATCGAAGGCTTGATGCACTATGTAGAACCTCACCAAAAAGCACTTCCTGAAAAGCAACGCATTCAGCTAAAAAATATCGATCATAAAGTTGCAGATGGCATTTATGTAATTGGAACTTTAGCAGGCTGGAGAAGTCAATTGGCGATTGCAGCCGGAAGTGGTGCGGCCGTTGCAACTGATATTCTGACTTTATGGAATAACGGTACACAAACTCATGCGCATGATAGTATTCGATAAAAAATTAAAAATTACTTAATTTTTCTTTTTTCAAAATCTTGTCGGTTATCCCAAAAAGAAACAATTTCTATTCTTTCTTCATTGATTTCATAAAAGATCAAATATATTTTCATCGGAATAACTCTTGTGACTTTATTTGAAGTTAACCTTCCTATAAATTCGTTTTCGGATAAAGTTTCCAACAATTCCTCAACCTCTTCAAGAATTTTTAAACTGTAATTTGAATTTTCATTTCGATAAAAATAAAATTCAAGAACATTAGAAAACTGAATTTTAGCCAATTCAGACCAAATTATTTCTTTTTTAACCATTCTTTCATTTCCGAAATTACATCATCATTTTTATGAAACCTTCCATTTTGAATTTCGCTATGACTAATTTTGATTGAAGATTCATCATCTGCAGACAATTTATAGAGAGCTTGCTCCGAAGAATCAAAGATGGTCTGAAGCGCATTTAAAAAATTTAGATCCTCAGAATCTTCTATTCGTGAAATTAAATTTCGCTTTATTTGTTCAGCTTTATTCATTGCTTTTTATTTACACTCAAATTTAAAATTATATTTTTAATAAATAGAATTTAATATTGGAAATCAACATTTTAAACAACCTACTTAACAGAAACTATTTCTTTTACCTTAATATGTTTCTCGGTATCCGTTTTCCAGATTTCTCCTTTTAAGGTTACTTCTTCTCCTTCTTTTAATTGCTTATAATTTTCCGGTCCACCAACGTTTACAATACTGATTACAGCAAAATAAACTTCATTTTTATCGGTGTTGATTTTGGCAGTATAACCATCTTTTCCAAATTCTATCGATTGTACTTTGCCTGAAACCGTATTTTTATCTTTCATACAAGCACAGGAAATTACAAATGCCATTAAAACAACCAGAAAGCTTATTCTCTTTAGATTTTTCATGTTTTATATTTTAACCACGAATTTCGACCTATTTTATCGAACGTGCTTACATAATACTTTAAATAATTATTATAATTTTATTGCAAAGCCACGCAGCTTCCGGCAATTACTTTTAAGCCATCATCAAATTGTTTCCAGGTGCGAATGTATCTAAATACGCCATCTATCGGATGATTATCATAAGTGCCTTTTAATAAAATTGTCACACTCACAACCGCACAATCTTCAATAATCCTGATGAGTTGATTGGAAGCTTCTATTAAATGAATCTTTATTTTACCTGAGCGATAGGAATCTAAATCCAATTCTTTGGTAATAGTATTTCCATCTGGCAAATTGAACAGTAAGTCCGTATGAAGGATTTTCTCTAAAGTAGCAACGTCTGACATTTTAATAGCTGTCAGTAGTTCTATTTCGGCATTAACGACATCTTCTATTCTCATTTGAAAAAAAAATAAAGGTTATTTTTTCTGATTCAAAATCTTTTTGATCATGGCATCTTCTTTCAGAATTACATCATAATAATACAATTCACCATACAACTGTCGGGCAAATTCGGCTGTAATATAACGATTAACCAGATCTTTAGTCTTATCTAATTTTAGATCTAAACCCGCTAAGAAAATATAGGTTTTAAAATCTTTAAAATACTTGTCATTGGTTTTCATTTTAGTCAGGAACTCATTAAAATGAAGACCTGCAAAAGTATTTCGGTTTTTATCCAATTCTTCAAAAACAAAATGCCCCACAACTCCTGTCTGCAGTAAATACGCAACATTTTCATTACCGTGTTCTACCTGAATAGGCACAAAAACATCCGGAACGATTCCGCCGCCGCCATATACAATTTTACCTTTTGGTGTTTTGAACTTCAAAGAATCGGCTACTTTTATACTATCTTTAGCATAAAGTTCTCCTGTTTTAATACGTTTTTCTGACTCTTTATAATATTCGTCATTCCCTTTTTTATACGGTTTCTGGATCGAACGGCCTGTTGGGGTGTAATAACGTGCAACCGTTAAACGAACTGCCGATCCATCATTAAAATCCATTTCGCGCTGCACCAGACCTTTTCCAAAAGAGCGACGGCCTACAATAGTTCCGCGGTCATTATCCTGAAGTGCACCCGCTAAAATTTCACTGGCCGAAGCGCTGTTTTCATTAATTAGAACATACACTTTTCCAGTTTCGAAACTTCCTTTGTCTGTAGCGTACGTCTTTTCGGTTTCGCCATTTTTATTTTTAGTAAAAAGAATCAGTTTATCTTCTTTCAAAAATTCATCAGCAATAGCCACTGCTTCTTCCATATAACCTCCGCCATTATCACGAACATCAATAATCAAAGACTGGATTCCGTTTTTTTTCAATTTGGTTAAACCCGCTTTAAATTCATCATAAGTAGTTTCGGCAAAACGATTGATTTTGATATAACCTGTTTTATTAGCCAAAAGCATCGACGCATCGACACTTTTTATCGGAATTACATCTCTTTTGATTTTAAATTTAAGTTTTTTCTCTTCAGATTTTCTAAAAACAGTGATCTCGATTTCTGAACCTTTTTTCCCTTTTAATTTCGAAAACAAACTATCCGAAGGCAAACTTCTGCCAAATAATTTTGTTTTTCCAGCAAATAAAATTCGGTCACCTGATCGCAATCCTGCTTTTGCCGAAGGACCATTTTCAACCGTTTTGATAACCGCAACAGAGTCTTTATACATATAGAAATTGATTCCGATACCTACAAAATCGCCTTTCATACTTTCGGCAACTTCTGCTTGTTCTGCTGGCGGAATATAAACTGAATGTGGGTCTAATTTAGATAAGATATTATCGACTGTTAAGTTTACAATCGAGTCGGTATTGACACTATCAACATATTCGTTATTGATAAAATCAATCAATTTATTGAGTTTGGTTTTAGAATAATTTTTAGCCAATAAACTATCTTCCACAGGAGCACTCATCATGCTTCCGAGAACGACTCCAAGAGCTAAAGCAGCTCCTATTATAATAGGTAAATATTTTGAATTGATTTTCATTTATTCTTCTAAATCAGGAATATGCTCAACTTCTATGCCTGCTTTTATCAAAAAAGCAATTCCGGAATCATCGCGATATCCGTTATGATACACCACTCTTTTTATTCCGGATTGGTGTATTAACTTGCTGCATTCCTTACAAGGCGACAGTGTAATATATAATGTGGCACCTTCACAGGATTGTGTTGATCGGGCAACTTTTAGAATCGCATTTGCTTCGGCATGCAAAACATCCCAGCGTGTCAATCCTTCTTCGTCTTCGCAGCAATTTTCAAATCCTGATGGCGTTCCGTTATAACCATCCGAAATTATCATTCTGTCTCTTACGATAATCGCTCCTACCTGCTTTCGTTTGCAATACGAGAGTAAACTCCATTCTTTTGCAATTCGCAAATACGCTTTATCGTATTTATTTAATTTTTTTTCTTCCATTTAATTTATCTGTTCCAAATTGGACTTGAAATAATCATCGGAATGACTACTCCAATCACAAAAGCAGACATTACTAATGTCCAGTCGCGCTTTGAAAAACGAAATACAGTCTGTACAATATAAGATAGTACCAAAACAATAAAGACAACTACCAACTGTGCTGCTTCGATCCCCAAAGCAAATTCGCATAAAGGTACTAATTTTGAAGTTGCGGTGCCTCCTAAAATTCCTTTAAAATAATTAGAAAAACCAAGTCCGTGGATAATCCCAAAGAATAATGTCACAAAAAATATCAGGTTAATACTTTCATTTTTAGATGTTTTTCCAGCCGTAAACAGATGAAAAAATGCGGTAATTAAAATCGTAATCGGAATTAAAAACTCTACTAAACTTACTTTTACAGCAATGATTCCGAAAACCGAAAGCATCAAAGCCAATGTGTGTCCGATTGTAAAAACAGACACTAATAATAAAATACGTTTCCAGTCCTTAAAGGAATACGGAACCGTTAAAGCGATTAAAAATAAAACATGATCATAGGCATGAATATCCAAAACATGCTTTAATCCTATCTGAAAATAAATCCAAAACTCTGACATCTGGTAATACTATTAAATTGATTAAGGGGTTGTAAACTTACGATTAATTTTGAAAATTAAGGAAGCTTCCCATTATTACAACGAATAAAAATAAGTTAAATTTTATGAGAAAATTAAAATTAATAATTTAAAATAAGATTTATCTTTGTGGGACAAAAACTCTATAATTATGTCATTTTCAGATTTATTTGATAGCGAATTTAAACAAAGAAACAAAGGACACTTTTCAGCGATTGTGCGTGTTGCATTAGCAGACGGAACAATTCATCCTGAAGAGCAGGATTTCTTAGATAAATTGGCTGCACGTTTAGAAATTTCGGAAGCTGAGTACGAAGAAATTCTTAGCGAGCCTTTAAAATATCCTATCAACCCGCCTTATTTACACGTACAGCGTTTAGAACGTTTATACGATTTGACCAGAATGGTACACGTTGACCACCATCTGGAAGACAAACAAGAAATAATGTTAAGAAAATTAGGTATTGCTTTAGGATTTACGCCAAGTAACGTAAACCACATTATTGCAAAAGCCCTGTCTTTGGTTGACAAAAAAGTAGATGGAGACACTTTCGTTTACGAAATGCAACATATGCACAAATAGATTTCAGACTTTAGATTTCAGACTTTAGATTTCAGACTTTAGATTTTAAAACTTTGTGGTTACTGATTGCTTAAAAAATTAAACCCGACAGGTTTTATAACCTGTCGGGTTTGTTATTTACATTTCAGATGCGACTTTACACAGCAACTAAAACTTTTAACTAGCTAAAGCGCTTCCGCCATAAATTCCTCGGCTTTTTCTACCATGTTATAACTTCCGCAGAAAAAAGGAACCCGCTGATGCAGTTCGGTTGGCTGGATTTCCATAATTCTTCCAAAACCGTCCGTTGCTTTTCCTCCGGCCTGTTCAGCGATGAACGCCATTGGATTACATTCGTACAACAAACGCAGCTTTCCTTTTGGTGCTTTGGAACTTGTGGGATACAAATAAATGCCGCCTTTAATCATATTTCGATGAAAATCAGAAACCAGACTTCCTATATATCTTGACGTATAAGGTCTGTCCTCTTCTTCCCGCTGGCAATATTTGATGTAATTTTTTACTCCTTGCGGAAAATGAACATAATTCCCTTCGTTTACCGAATAGATATTCCCGTCAAGCGGAAATTTCATATTAGGATGTGACAAGTAAAAAGTTCCGATGGCTGGATTGAGTGTAAATCCATTCACGCCATGCCCGGTAGTGTAAACCAACATCGTCGAAGTGCCATAAATTACATAACCCGCTGCGACCTGAGCAGTTCCTGGCTGCAAAAAATCTTCGCTTGTTACTGGAGTTCCAATAGGTGTCACTCTCCTAAACACTGAAAAAATAGTTCCTAAAGAAACATTCACATCAATGTTTGAAGAACCATCCAAAGGATCCATCAGGATCACGTACTTATTATTATTACTGTTGTCGCTCCCCTTGACAGTAATAAAATCGTCGTTTTCTTCCGAAGCAATTCCACAGACAATCTCACGGTTTATTAACGTCTGGATAAATACTTCGTTGGCATACACATCTAATTTTTGCTGGTCTTCTCCCTGGATATTTTGCTCGCCTGCTGCGCCAATGATATCCACCAATCCGGCTTTGTTTACTTTATAGTTAACGACTTTAGCCGCTAACCGAATAGAATTGATAATTCGGGAAAGCTCTCCCGACGAATACTGAAATGCTTTTTGGTTCTCAATAATAAACTCTCCTAGTGTTTTATTGCGTTCTTCCATTACTATATCGTTGTAGTTTTATTTTTAAGTCACAAATATCGTTTATTTTGTGAGAATGATTTAAAAATTATTTTGTTAGTTTGCTACTATTGTATATTTGCTAATTAAAAGCAAAAAGCAAGCATTAAAAAGATACTTTTTTAGCTAATAATCAACTAATAATAAGAATATATGAATATTAGAAAAGGAAATCCTGAAGACATGAAAGCGGTTTTGGAACTGATTCAGGAGTTGGCCATATTCGAAAAAGAACCTGATGCTGTCGTAATAACTGAAGATGATTTAATACGTGATGGCTTTGGTGACCAACCTCTATTTCACGTATTTGTGGCAGAAATTGAAAAAGAAATTGTTGGAATCGCACTATACTATTACCGTTATTCTACCTGGAAAGGAAAAACAATACATCTTGAAGATTTGATTGTGAAAGAAAAAATGCGCGGAACCGGCTTAGGATCTGCTCTTTATTCTGAAATAATGAAACAAGGAAAAAAAGACAATGTTCGAAGAATCGAATGGAATGTTTTGGACTGGAATACACCTGCCGTAAAATTCTATGAGAACTCAGGCGCAAAAGTTCTCGATGAATGGCGTGTGGTACAAATGGATGAAGCAGGAGTAAATTCATTCTTAGAAAAATTATAAATAAAACAGTAGATTTCTATATCAATTAAAAAATCTGAAATCTAAAATCTAAAATTTAATAATGAGAGTATTTAAATTTGGTGGTGCATCGGTAAAAGATGCCGCAGGAATAAAAAACGTATATGACGTTTTACAAAAAGTAGGTTACGAAGATGTAATTTTGGTAGTTTCAGCAATGGGAAAAACCACCAATGCTCTTGAAGTCGTTATCAAGAATTATTTTGATAAATCAGCAGAGCTAAATTCATCGGTTCAGGAAATAAAAAAATATCACAATCAAATATTATTAGATTTATTCGAGGACGAAAAACATGCCGTATTTGCTGCGGTTACAGCACAATTCTCCGAATTAGAATATTTTTTAGCGCATAACAAATCGCCAAATTACAATTTTGTTTACGATCAGATTGTGAGTTTTGGTGAGTTGATTTCGACTACCATTTTAAGCCATTTTATGAATTTCATGGGAATACAGACTCAGTGGCTGGATGTTCGTGAATTTATAAAAACAGATTCTAACTATCGTGATGCGGAAGTAGATTGGGATGCAACTCAAAAATTGATTAGTAAAAATGTACCTCGTAAAATATTAAACATCACACAAGGATTTTTAGGTGCTGACGAGAATAATTTCACTACCACTTTAGGCCGTGAAGGTTCTGATTACACAGCCGGAATTTTTGCCTATTGCCTAAATGCCGAAAGTGTAACCATCTGGAAAGACGTTCCTGGCGTTATGAATGCGGATCCGCGCTATTTTGAAAACGCGAGTTTGTTAAACCAGATTTCGTATCGTGAAGCAATCGAATTGGCATTTTACGGCGCAACCGTTATTCACCCAAAAACGCTACAGCCTTTGCAGAAAAAAGAAATTCCGTTATACGTAAAATCATTTATCAATCCATTACTAAAAGGAACTTGTGTTTCTAAAGGAGTAGATCTGGAACCGTCTTTGCCGTGTTTTATCGTAAAAAGAGAACAACTTTTGATTTCGCTTTCTTCTATTGATTTTTCATTCATTATGGAAGAAAACATCAGCGAGATTTTTGGATTATTCCACCAATTCAAACTAAAAGTAAACCTAATTCAGAATTCTGCAATTAGTTTTTCTGTTTGTGTGGAAGATAAATTTGGAAACTTTAATGAATTGAATGCAATTCTATCTAAAAAATTCAAAGTAGATTTTAGCGAGAATGTGACATTATATACGATTCGTCATTTCAACGAACAAGCCGCTCAAACTGTCGAAGAAAACAAGCAGGTTTTACTAAAACAAGTGAGCCGCGAAACTATGCAAGTAGTTACAAAGGAAGTAAATTAGTTTTTTTAGGTTAAAAAAAATTACTCTCAAAAGGTTTCACTATAAAATGTGGGACCTTTTTTGTTTTTATAAATTAGATTTCGAAATCAAAAAACAGCATCTAAAGAAGTTTTTTTCGAGATAAGTCGTAAATTTGAAAAAACTCTACTAATCATGGATTTACAAACTAGAAAAATAGCGTTTGTACAAGAATTCTTAAAACTTCAAAGTGAAGAAGTAATCACTCAATTGGAGAACTTACTTCATAAAAAAAACAGCAGAATAATTGCTGAAGAAATTTCTTTCGAACCAATGTCAATCGAGGAATTCAATACTCGAATTGACAAGTCAGAACAAGATTTTAAGAACGGAAAATTTAAAACATCTGAACAACTTCTAGCAAAATACAAATAATGCAATTAAAAGTAGTTTGGTCTAACTTTGCTGAAGCAGAACTTGATAAAATTTTTGAATATTATTGCGAAAAAGCCAGCTATAAAGATGCGAAAAAAATAATCGAAGAGATAATTTTAGAGCCCAATAAACTCATACAAAACACCTTCACTTCTCAAATTGAAGAATTATTACTTAATCGAGAAAACGACTATAGATACTTAATCTGCAACCACTACAAAATTATCTATTCCATAGACGAACAGAAAGGTTTGATTCAGATTGCTGATGTTTTCGACTCAAGGCAAAATCCAACAAAAATAAAACGCACCAAATAAATTCACTTCTAAAATTATTCTAAAAATAATTTTACCTCGCCCTATTATTCTCCGTTTGTTCAATTTCTGTTTTCTTATAAGTTGCCTTTTTAGAATTCCCAAAACTATACGTTGCAATCAATTTAAAATAATTTGTAGTATAGGTTCTATGATAATAAATTTCAGTTTGGCCAACATTGTAGTCGCCGGAAACCATAAAATCATGAAAGATATCATTTGCAGTCAGATTTAATTTGAGAGCCTCTTTAAAAAAATTTCTTTCGACTCCTAACGTAACTGTCGAGCGGCTGTTGTCATGTCGTAATCCGTAGCTTTTATCTCCTAAATACCAAGCCAATAGCTGAATTTTAAGCACATTTGGAATCGTAAACGTATTATTAGAATACAAATAAATCTGAGGCTTCACAGGGCCTAAAGTGTATTCATAGGCATTATCGATTGCTTTGGTTACATTCATGCTTACGGTATTCGTAGAATTCCACCATTTGTTTGAAAATGATTTTGAAAGTGACGTAAAAAAAGTATGTTCTTTTTCTAAATTCAAAGATCTCAGAATGTAGCTATTGGGTGTATCTCCTCTTAATACCGCAGCCGAAATAGGGTCAGTTTTATACGTGTAACCCATTTTAAAATCAAACTTTTTATACCTGGTACCTATTTCAAAGGCATGTACTTTTTCAGGCAGTAAATTAGGATTTCCTTCTATGGTCGTAAAAGGATCCTGATAAATAACAAACGGATTAAGACCCTGATACCTTGGTCTGGTAATTCTGGACACGTAAGAAATATGACCTTTAAAATCATCTGATAAATCGATATTCAGAAGCAGGTTTGGAAAAAGATTCCCGTAACTTTTATTAAATTTCTGAATACCATTTGCATTGGTGTACAAATCATAATTCGTCCATTCCCCGCGAACACCTACTGAAAAATCAACTTTTTTGCCCAAAGAACTTCCATAAGTAAAATAGGCCGCACTGATTTTTTCTACATATTCAAAATCACTCGAAAGCGTATCATCAAACTCAAAACCTGAATCTGCTGAATTCGAAATCAGGAAATCTGTACCTGAATTTATGCCGGCATAACTAAGTTTAACCCCTGTATCGATTTTTGTATTATCTTTTATTTTTTTAGAATAATCAGCCTGTGTCGCTATTATGTTAATCGTATTCCCAACATTATTCTTTATATATCTTTCGGCATTCATTTCATCAACTAAACTATTTTCATCAATAAAATCTTTTACTTTTCCGTTGTAATTCGAATATTGTGTTCCAATAAATAACGAAGAACCTTTACTATCTGTAATCCTATTATAATTAAAATTCACAAACTGATTCAGCAGTACATCGTTCTTAGCAATATCAGTAGCGTAAAAACTATTTCCTGTATTGTTTTCTATTGAATTTCTGCTTTCTACGACCCCACCCAAATCTTCGATATTAGCGCTGTAAGCTAATGAAATATACTCTTTTTCAGAAAAAGTATATTGCAAACCAAATCCAAAATTAGAGTAATTATTAAATTGCCGTTTCCAGTCGGTGGTGAGTTCTGAACGCATATATTCATCTGGATTTGGGCGCGTTCTTGTTGTGAATAATAATTCTCTGCCTTTGCCCAATTGCAATCCATAATTGGTTATAAAAGAAAATTTTCCTTTTGTGTAATTAAAATCGAGCAATGTATTGGTGCTTGTTCCTGCGAATTCAGAAACCGTAATTTGCTGGCTTGCCGTTCCTGTCATACCTTGCTCAATATTCTTTTTAGTGATAATATTAATAACCGCTTTTCCCTCTGCATCATATTTTGAAGAAGGATTAGAAATGACCTCTATTTTTGCAATTTGCGAAACAGGAATAGCAGCAAAACGTTCATAATTAATCAAAATTCCGTTCAGATAAATAATCGCTTCGCCTTTTCCGAGAACGCTTATTTGTCCTTCTGCTACAACAACATTTGGAACCCGGCCTAATAATTCGTTGACAGAACTGCTTGTCGAAAGTACCGTATTGGCAACATTAACTTCGATTGTTCCGTTTGCCGAATATTTGACCAATGAAGCCTGTCTTTTAATGACAATTTCATTTAGCTCATTATTTTCACTAACAACTTTCTCCGGAATTGTTTTTATGGTTTGTGCTTTTATTTCTATGGAAGAAAAAAACAGTCCGTAAATAAAAAATGGAATTAATACTCTCATAAATTTTAACGATTAGATTGTGACTTATTACTTGGGCAAAAGTCAGCCGTAAATCGTAAAATGAGGTCATCAAAAAAGAAATCAGGAGTACGGATTTATCAATTCGTACTCCTGATTTTGGTAATTTAAAGGGATTGTTCTTGTATTTTTTTCAAAGACTATAAAAAAATAGGTTTAGAATTAATCCCTACATTGTAACCTTGAAATTCTAAACTCCATTACAATAGAACCTTAATTGTTTTTCAACTTCAACGTTTCTATTATTTTTTCAGCTACTCCTTTAGCCGATTGAAAATTCTGTCCTGTAATTAATCTTCCGTCTGCCTCGACATGTTCAGTATTTCTTGGAGAGAATAAAAAGTTTCCGCCTCTTTCTTCTATTGTCTTTTGAATTAAAAATGGAAAATATTTAAAATATTTTGCTTCCCGATTCTCATAAGAATCCGGATAACCATTCACTCGTTTCCCTTTGACTAAATAATCTCCATTTTTAGTTTTCAAATTCACAATACCAGCTGTTCCGTGACAAACCGAAGAAATGATTCCCTCATTTTCTTCATAAATCGTCATAGCAATCTTCTGAATTTCTACATTTTCAGGAACTCCAAACATAGCACCTCCTCCTCCAACATAATATATTACCTTATATAAAGAAGGATTAACTTTTTGTGGTTCCAAAGTAGTTTTTAATGAAAACATAAAATCGCTATTATACAGATATTCTTTTTCCAGTTTTTCTGAAGTCTGAATATAAGCCAACGGAATTGCACCACCTTGCGGACTAACAAAATTGATTTCATAACCTGCTTTACTGAAAACATCATAAGCATTCACAATTTCTGAAAAACTATTTCCTGTAGGCAAATCAGACGTTCCATAATGTGTTGCATTAGACATTACAAAAAGTACGCGATCACCAGTTCTGTTGCTGCTCTTGCTACTTGCGGCTTTACTAACAATTTTCCATTGTCCGTTTATTTTTTTTAAGATGAACATATCCATAAAAAGCAATTTTTTGCCTGCCACTAAAATTTCAGCTTTTGCAATTTCCGTGTATCCGTAAATATCAATCGCAATTATATTACCGATTCGTCCGTTAAATTTTCCTTTTTCTCCCTTTTCAAACCCCTGTGCATAATCCTTAGCAGTTACAGTCCATAATTCACCTCCATTTCTATCCAAAAACAAATCTGCATCTTCATAAAATGCACTATTAATTTGAGGAACATCATTATAAGATGTCCCTTCGATATAATGATTTATGGTTACCCGAATTTGCTCCTCATCGGATTGACCATAGCTGAACAAGGAACAGAACAATAAAACCAGCATGCAAAAATTTACCTTCATAATTTAATTTTTTAATTGTGTTAAATGACTTTAAAAATTAAATAATGACTTTGCCAGAAACGACTTTTTAAACTGCGGTTTTTCATTTAAAGCAGTAGAAATAAAGCAATAAATAAAAATGAAAACTGCAAGTAAGGATCTCGTAAATGGCAACAATTAAGATTTAATTTTCAGCAAAAATCAGATCAAAATCGTAAAATGAGGTCATCAAAAAAGAAATCAGGAGTACGGATTTATCAATTCACACTTGCTATTAAGCTTGCAAGGCCTGATTTTGATAATTTAAAGGAGTGGTTCCGGTGTGTTTTTTAAAGGCAGCAAAAAAGGTGGATTTAGAATTAAAACCTACATCATAACCAACAGATTCTAACGTAAATCTATCATTCGATGTGATGATTTTACAAGCTTCATTTATCCTGAATTCATTGACGAAACTGGTAAAGTTTTTACCCAGATCATTATTTAAAAACTGAGATAATTGATGTGAAGAAATATTTATTTCCTTTGATAAATCCTGCAAAGTCAGATTTGGATTTTTATACAAACTCTTTTCATTCATTATTGCTCCCAGTTTATCCGATAATTTTTTTGCTTCGGCCGAATCCATTTTCTTTCCTGAATTCTTCTGAACATTCAGTAAAAACAAGTCTTCTGTTTTTTTTCTGTATAAAAGAATTGAAATAATTAAATAAAGAATAAAAGAAAAAACAACTCCTCCGCTTATATAGGTCGCTCCCGGAGCACCTATTATCGAAAGAAAATAAAAAAGAAACAATAGCACATTACCCAGAAAAAGCATTCCGAACCACATTTCGGCGGGAGTTGTAGTGTATTTTTTACTTATAATTTTCTTTAGGATTTCTCTAATTACAAAACCTGAAAAAACAATGTAAACAAACCATTGCAAATAAATAATTCTTATAAAATAACCTCCCCACAATTCCGGATATGCTGCATACGGATATAAAAAACCTGCAGTAATAATCACAACAGCCCAAAACAGTAAGGTAAACTTCCACATTTTTGGCATAACGTTAATTTCATCAACTGCCGATTTAATAAAATAATACAAACAAGGACCGATAAAAAAGCAGGCTGTAAGTCCAAACTGCAAATACATTTTGGGCAATTCCGGGTCGAAATATACAAATACAGATTTTCCAATTCGTATACTTAAGGCAAACAAGAGTGCTCCCAGAAAATAATTGGTCAGGTATTTTTTCTTTGTAAAGAAGAAAAAATATACGCCCAGAATAATTCCGTTGAAAGCTCCTAAAGCACTAAAAAAGAATAAAAGCTCTTTACCAGTATCCATAATTAAAGTTCGTTATTTACTGACAAAGCTAAAAAAAAGATTGACTTATACTTAGTTACCTTGTGTAAAAACCCGAACTAATTATTAAAATTCGTTCAGATTGCCTACTCATAAATCCGTCCTATTTTCCCAATTATAAATACTACTTTTGACTTTTTGCAGTTAAAGTCTTTATGTTGAAAAAATTACTTTTTTTGATGGTGTTTGTTTTCTGTTCTGTGCTTCACGCTCAGGAAACTAACTCGCTGTACAAAACCAAAAAAGTAGTCGTTACCCAAGACACTATTCACCTTGAAAAATTCAGTATCAATTCCAGCTTTTTTCAGCTTTTGAATTCCAGAAACGAAGCTATTGACTCTACATTTTACAAAATAGATTTCGCAAAAGGAATTTTACTTTTAAACCAAAACAACCTTACTACAGCTGATACTTTAATTGTAAATTATCTAAAATACCCAGATTTTTTAACCAAAGAATACAGCTTATATAAGGATAGCCAAGTCGTAAGCAATGACGTAACTACCGACAAATTATATAAAATCGAAAGCGGTAATGCGAAGAAAGTAATTCCGTTTGACGGCTTGAATACTTCGGGAAGCATCACGCGTGGTGTCACTATCGGAAACAATCAGAATACGGTTCTAAACTCCAATTTAGATTTACAAATCACCGGAAAATTGTCTGATAAAGTTAGTTTACGGGCTTCGCTTCAGGACAATAATATTCCGTTGCAAAATGGTGGTTATTCGCAAAAGCTCGATCAATTCGATAATATTTTTATGGAATTATTCAGCGACGACTGGAGTATTCGCGCAGGTGATGTTTTTTTAGAAAATAGAAAAACACAATTTTTAAGTTTTAATAAAAAAGTACAGGGAATCGCCGCCAGTTTTGACTTTGACACCGAAAACAGTAAAACTAATGTTTTTGCCTCAGTGGCTTTGGTGAAAGGACAATATGCTAAAAGTACTTTTACGGGGCAGGAAGGCAATCAGGGGCCGTACAAACTAAAAGGGCAAAACGGCGAATTGTACGTTTTGGTTATTTCGGGTTCTGAACGTGTTTATGTCAATGGTGTTTTGCTCAAACGAGGCGAAAACAACGATTATGTGATCGATTATAATGCGGGAGAAATCGTTTTTACCTCGCTTTTTACGATTACATCTGAGATGCGAATCAATGTCGAATACCAATATTCAGACAGGAATTACAACCGATTTGTCACGTATGCAGGCGCAACGCATGAGAATAAAAGCTGGAGTTTTGGCGGTTATTTATATTCTGAAAATGATTTGAAAAACCAGCCTTTACAACAAAATCTTTCGACAGAACAAGTTCAGATTTTAAGTCAGGCTGGCGACGATCCAACTTTAATGACGGCTCCGTCAGCTTTTGAAGACACCTATTCTGAGAATAAAATTTTGTACAAAAAAACAATTGTCAACAGCATCGAAGTTTATGAATATTCAAACAATCCTGCCGACGTTTTATACAATGTAAAATTCAGTTTAGTAGGTGCAAATGTTGGGAATTATATCATTCAGAACAACAATTCAGTAGAGCGTATTTACGAATATGTTGCGCCTGTAAGTGGTATTCCACAAGGAAATTATGAACCTATCTCGCAATTGGTTGCGCCAACAAAAATTCAGGTGGCTACCTTTTTAGGAAAATACAATCCCGACGAAAAAACACTGGTAGATTTTGAAGTTGGCATCAGTAATAATGACCAAAATTTATTCTCGGATATTGATGATGCTAATAATGAAGGAATTGCTTTAAAAACCAATATCAAAAAACGTCTTTTTACACGTGATTGGACGTTAGATGCTTTTGCAAATTATCAATTTGTACAGGAAGATTTTAAATCGGTAGAACGTTTGTACAATATCGAATTTAACCGGGACTGGAATTTAAACACAACGCTTTTAGGCAATCAGAGTCTTTTGGTTACAGGATTAAATTTTGATTTATTTTCGAAAAAAGAAACTCCGTACATGGGTTTGTTTACCTATCAATTTGAGAAATTAGATTTTACCGAAAGTTATTCCGGCTCACGACACACTGCGAATGCTTTCTTTAAATTAAAAAACTGGACGGTTGAAAACCAAGGCAGTTTCCTGAATAGTGATGCAACGGTTTCGACTTCAAAATTCATTCGGAATCTCACCAAAGCCAAATATCATTTTGGCAAAAACTGGGTTGGCGGAAGTATTCAAATCGAGGACAATCAGGAAAAAAATAAAAGTACGAATCAGTTTTCGGCCTTGAGCCAAAAATTTTCAGAGTTTGGTGCCTTTGTTGGCCGCGGCGACAGCACCAAAGTTTTTGTAGAATTGGGTTACCTCAGACGCAAAAACGACAGTTTGCAAAACGGTTTATTGCAACACGTGAGCAATTCGCAAACTTTTGTTTTGAGATCAAAATTGATTCAGAATAAAAAAACTGATTTGGCAGTTTATGCCAGTTATCGAAATTTAGATTTTACCGATGCTTCACGCAAAAGAGAGCCTTCTTTAAATTCCAGAATTTTGTACAATGATCGTTTTTTTAATCAATTTGTGCAAACCGGAATTGCCTACGAAACCAATTCCGGAACCATTGCACAGCAAGAATATACGTATGTAGAAGTTCCGGCAGGACAAGGTGTTTATGCCTGGAACGATTATAACGGCAACGGAATTCAGGAAGTTGATGAGTTCGAAATCGCTCCTTTTCCGGATCAGGCAAAATTTATCCGCATCTTTTTACCAAATCAGATTTACATCAAAACCAATCAGAATAAATTTTCGCAGTCGGTGACTTTGAATCCTTTGCAATGGCAAAACGAAAAAGGTTTTAAGAAAATTGCGTCGTATTTTTACAACCAAACTTCTTTTATTTTAGATCGAAAAGTAAAAAGCGACGGTGATAATTTCGAATTAAATCCTTTTAGTTCTTCTGATGAAAATATTTTGGGACTGAATTCAAGTTTTAGAAATAGTTTGTTTTACAATCGTGGTAAACAGAAACATTCAGTAACCTATTCTTACCTTATTAACAAAGGAAAAAACCTGCTTTCTATTGGTTCGCAGGAAGTAAAAAACTATTCGCATCAGTTGCAATACACGCATTTGTATCAGAAAAGCTGGTTGTTTAATTTGTTTACCAAAACGATTCAGAACGAATTAATTTCGGAAGATTTTATAGAGAAAAATTTTCAATTAGAAGGTTATCAGGTGGCGCCAAAAGTGAGTTATTTATTCTCTAAAAACACCAGTTTGGATTTCTTTTATGAATTACAAAGCAAAAAAAATCAGATTGGAAATTTTGAAACTTTAACCCAAAACCGCCTCGGAACTTCGTTTTCGTATGCCGGAGAAAAGAAAGTCACGGTTAATGGAGAATTTTCTTTTTATGAAAATAAATTCGATGGAAATGAGTTTTCGTCAGTAGGTTTTCAGATGTTAGAAGGACTTCAGGCAGGGCAGAATTTAGTTTGGAAATTGTTGTTACAGAAAAACTTAACGCAGTTTTTAGACGTAAACCTCAACTATCAGGGACGAAAAAGCGAGACTGGTGCTACGATTCACACAGGGAACGTTCAACTTCGTGCATATTTTTAATCCTTTGAGAATCAGATAACAATAATTTGATTAATTTAGATTGAAATTCTAACGCTACAATCTTATGAAAAAACTAGTATTACTTTGTTTAATAGTTCTTTTATCCGGTAATTTCTACGCTCAGGAAACAGCCAAAACGACTAAGTCTAAAACAGAAACTACTGCTGCTAAAAAGAAAAAAGCAACTGCTGACAAAGCCGCAGCAGATGCTAAAAAAGAATCTACAAAAGCTAAAAAAGCAGCCAGCGATGCTACGGAAGCATCAACGAAAGCGAAAAAGGAAACTGCCAAAGCCAAAAAAGCAACAACCGACAAAGCTGCTGCGGACGCAAAAAAAGAATCTACAAAAGCTAAAAAGGCAGCCAGCGATGCAACCGACGCATCTACAAAAGCCAAAAAAGAAACAGCAAAAGCTACCAAAGCAAAAACCAAAACAGCAGATGCATCGGCAAAAAGCGCAAAAAAAGAAACAACTACAGCCAAAAAAACGGCCTCTAAAACTACCACAAAAACGTTAAAAGAAACCAACGAAAAAGCACCAAAAGTTGCTGATAAGGTAACTGGTGAATACAATGGTAAAAAAGTATATACCGGTCCAAGAGGCGGGAAATACTACATTAATAAAAACGGAAATAAAACGTACATTCAGGAGTAATTTTTTTCAATAAAAACAGCGCATTTTTGTCATTCCGTAGGAATCTCTACGATTGTTAATTAGCGTCGGGATTCTTTCAGAATGACAAACTTTGTGAATAATCTAAAGTCCAAATTTCTAAATAGAAGTTTGGGCTTTTTAGTTTTAGAAATTAAAAATTTTAACCGAAAAGCACGCAAAGTTTTTTACGCAAAGCTTTGCGAACTTTGCGTTTTTACAAAGAAATCAGATTAAAATTCCTTGCGTGTATTACGGTTACAAAACAACTCTTCCTCTAAAAAAACATCAGACTTAATAATTTAGTAATATCTTCGAAATAATAAAAGTTAACCGTTTCTTTATCTTCGTTTGAAAAAGCGCCATTTATGAGTATTGATTATTCTGCAAACAAAACTATTTTGATAGCTCCATTAAACTGGGGATTAGGACACGCGACAAGATGTATCCCGATTATAAAAGCGCTTCAAGACAATAATTTTATTCCGATAATTGCTTCAGATGGCATTGCTTTGGCTTTGTTGCGAAAAGAATTTCCCTATATTCAAACATTAGAATTACCCTCTTATCATATTGAATATGCTAAAAATGGTAAAAATTTCAAATGGAAACTCATTAAAAGTTTGCCTAAAATGATTACCGCCATCCTGGACGAAAAAAAAATGGTGAACTCCTGGATTAAAAAACATGGTATTGACGGCATCATTTCAGACAATCGATTGGGTGTTTTTAGCATTAGAATTCCATCCGTTTTTATTACCCATCAATTGAATGTAATGACGGGTAATACGACTTGGTTTACGAGTAAATTTCATCAGAAAATCATAAAAAAATACAACCAATGCTGGGTTCCCGACACCAATACAAAAACTAATTTAACCGGCGAATTGGGACATCTTAAAACCAATGATTTAAACGTAAAATACATTGGACCTTTGAGCAGAATGCGTAAAAAAGAAACACCAAAAGTCTATGATCTGATGATTATATTATCTGGTCCGGAACCTCAACGTACGTTATTGGAAGAAAAATTACAAGAGGAAGTTTTACGCTATAAAGGCAATGTTGTTTTTGTAAAAGGTGTTGTCGATAAAACACAAACCAAGCAGCAAATTGGTCATGTGACGCATTACAATTTCATGAATACCAAGCAACTCGAACAAACTTTCAACGAAAGTGATTTGGTATTATGCCGTTCGGGTTACACGACTGTTATGGACTTAGCGATGCTGGAGAAAAAAGCTTTTTTTATACCCACTCCAGGACAATATGAACAAGAATATTTAGCCAAAAAATATCAGGAAGAGAAATTAGTTCCGTATGCAACGCAAGATGATTTTAAGATTGAAGACCTTTCGAAAGTTGATTCTTTTAAAGGATTGTCTCAATTTAAAAAATCTATTAATTGGGATAAGTTGTTTGCTATATTTGAGAAGTGATTTTGTCCTCCTTAATTATTATTTAAAAATCACAAAGTTTGTCATTCCGCATGAATCTCAGCAACTGTTGATTACTGGGTTTAGAGATTCTTACGGAATGACAAACTTTGTGTACAACTATAAAGAAAAAAAACCACTTCATAACGAAGTGGCTTTCTTGATGTTTGTTATATCTTTTTCTTAGAAATTAAACTGCGCTTGTAATCGTAATAAATTACCTTTTTGTCTGTTTATTGGCAGTGCGCTGTCCTCAAAAGTTCTGTCGGCAATTACATATTCAGCAACAAATTCTAAAGCTTTTATTGGCTGCCATTCAAAACCAATTTCATAATCCCTTACTACATAACTTCTGGCGTCTTTTTCGAATTTTTTTCCACCGTCATAATATTGAAATTTAGCAAAAGGATACAATAACTGCTTTTTTGGCAAATCCCATTTGTAATTTAAGGTTACATAACCTCCTTCAAGGTCTGAAACTTCAATAGAATTTGTGACTTTGTCATAACGAGGGCCTTTTCCAACATTATATTCAGCCTGAATACCAAAAGGTTTTGGATACAAAACAAATGTCGCCCCAATTCTTTGATCAGTGGTATTTTGCTTATTTTCTACTGTAACTCCTGATGAAATTTCATTAGTAAAAGCCCATTTTCCGGTATAGGCCTGAATTCCTGGCTCTATAATTTGGTTTCCTATTACAAACGGATAGGTCAATCTGGTAACTACGTGCAAATTTCTATTCGCCTCCGTTTTATTTGCTGTTTGTCCGTTATAGGCTCCAAAAGCAAAAACACCGTAATCTCCGGAACCTTTATATCCATCTCTTACCAACATGGCAAAACGCTCTCTGATTTCTTCTGGTGCCCAGTAAAAAAATACTCCTAAATCTCGTTCGTTAGCAACTGCACTATTTAATCCATCATTACGATCTAATACTAAACGATTTTGACTGGATTGTAAATTTTCAAAACCAAAAGGAACTTTACTTTGACCAATACGAAGACGATATTCCCTCTTTTTGTCAAAAGAAACATCAAAATAAGCATCCCTGATTTGTGCAAAATTCTGAAGCCCGGTTACAGGAGAACTAGCAAAGTCAGGTTGGAAATAAAAATATACATTGGAATGAATCTGACCGGAAAACACTAATCGGGCACGTCTGATAAAAAAACCATTATTCGCTTTTGCATCGGGTTCTGTAGAAGTGGTTCCCCAGGATTTATCACATTGGTCACAGGAAACTTTATCATTGGTAGAAAACAAACCATTGTATCGTACCTGAACATATCCTCTTAAAGAAATTTTGTCGTACCAGTGTTCTGTATTTATAACTCCGGCATTAGTTTCAACAAGTTTTGTTTTGTTTATGGAGTCTAAAATGCGCATTACTTCATTTTTTACCTCTTGTTTGTTTAAATCTTGTGCTTGTGCAGCACAGGTAAGCAGTAATAAAACCGCAATTATTTTCCTTTTTATCATTTTTTCTAATGCCCTTAATTTCAAGGTGCAAAGATGTATCACCTATGTTAAGAAATCATTAACCAGATGTTATTATAATAAAAATTTATTGTTACGGAGTTAATCTCAAAGTTGATTTATTGTTAACACACTTATTTAATTGAGGTTAAAACAAAATCAGCTTACAATTTTTTAACCTCCGGTTTTATTATTTTATGTGCTTTTTCAAGCGTAAATGAAAATTCAGAACCAATTCCGAACTCACTTTCTACATATACTTTTTCTTTATGCGCTTCGATAATGTGTTTTACGATCGCCAATCCTAAACCAGAACCTCCTTCTGATCGGGTTCCGCTTTTATCAACTCTGTAAAAGCGTTCAAAAAGTCTCGGAATATTTTGTTTCTCTACTCCTTCACCATTATCACTAATACGAATCAGGACTTTTTTCTTGGTTAGGTTTACGATTCCAACTTCGGTTAAACCGCCGTCTTTTCCGTATTTAATCGAGTTTACAATTAAGTTTTCCAGCACTTGCTGAATTCTGTCTTTGTCTCCTCGTACAATTACTGATTTTACATTTTTAGTTTCAAAAGCCAGTTTGATTTTCTTCTTATCGGCTTTCATTTCCAGTAATTCAAAAACATTGGCTATCAGTTCCAGAATATCAAAATCGGTAATCATCAAATCCAGATCCCCAGATTCAAGTTTGGTAATCATGTCCAAATCTTCTACAATATAGATCAGACGTTCAACGCCTTTTTCGGCACGTTTTAGATATTTTTTTCGAATATTCTTGTCTTCCATGGCACCATCCAACAAGGTCGAAACGTAACCCTGTACAGTAAACAAAGGTGTTTTAAGCTCATGCGAAACATTTCCTAAAAACTCTCTTCGGTATTGTTCCCTGATTTCGAGCATTTCGATTTCGAGTTTTTTATCGGTAGCAAATTTTTTCACTTCACGTGAAAGCGTTTCCATATCAGTCGTGATAGGCTGATTGATAAGGGTTGTCGATTCTAATAACGAAACCTCATCGTAGATTTTTTTTACTCTTCGGTAAATAAAACGTTCTACCCTGTATTGTAAAACCAGAAAGGAGAAAATATAAATAGATATTAAAAAAACAATTCCAAACCCAATTTGATGTTTTAATTGATTTTTATAGAAAATATTCATCAAAATAAGTACAAATCCTGTTGCAAAAAGGCTGATGTACAATGCTGATTTTACAGCAAATTTGTATGTTTTTTTAAAATTAATTTTCATTGAAATTTATTAACCATTAAGAAATTT
Source organism: Flavobacterium hydrocarbonoxydans (assembly GCF_009789235.1). Taxonomy (GTDB): domain Bacteria; phylum Bacteroidota; class Bacteroidia; order Flavobacteriales; family Flavobacteriaceae; genus Flavobacterium; species Flavobacterium hydrocarbonoxydans. The sequence goes on from NZ_WSTB01000002.1 coordinate 77,588, forward strand.
TCTTTTCACCATATAAGTGATACAAGTTCATTTCACTTTACTGTAAATGATTTAGCACATAAAAACTATGTTTTTATGTGCTAAATAAATAATTTTTAAAATTTGCACGAAACTATTAAATGAACTTGTATCACTTATATGGTTCAAATTTATATTAAATGCTATACCTCAAATTTATAGCCAACCCCTTTTATAGTCTTAAAAAGGTCTTCACCAATTTTTTCGCGTAATTTTCGGATGTGAACATCGATTGTTCTACCGCCAACTACCACCTCGTTACCCCAGACTTTATCAAGAATTTCATCTCTTTTAAAAACTTTTCCTGGTTTTGAAGCCAACAAATAAAACAATTCGAATTCTTTTCTTGGCAAAGCAATTTCGACGTTTCCTTTGATGATTTTATATTCTTCTCTGTTAATTTCGATTCCGCCTACGTTTAAAGTGTCCGTAACCACTTCCTGTTCTTTTAACCTTCTTAACAAAGCCTTTACTTTACTTACTAAAACTTTTGGTTTGATAGGTTTCGTGATATAATCATCAGCACCGGCGTCAAAACCAGCCACTTGTGAATAATCCTCGCTTCTGGCTGTCAAAAATGTTATGATAACGTTATTTAATTCCGGGATTTTTCTGATGTGTTCGCAAGCTTCCATTCCGTCCATTTCAGCCATCATGACATCCATGATAATCAATTCCGGTAATTCTTTCTGAGCCTTTGCTATTGCTTCTTTTCCGTTTGAAGCTGTAATAATCTGATAGCCTTCCTGAGCAAGGTTATAGCCAACAATTTCCAGGATATCCGGTTCATCATCAACTAATAAAATCTTCGTTTGTGTTTTTTTCATAAATAGCAAAAATTGAAGTATTTACATCAAATTTTCTTTATTATATATTCGATGGTATTTATTTGAGATGGTAAATATAGTAATAAAAATAGCCTCAAAAATTCGTGTTAACGGTAATTTAATCTGGTAACAATTTGATAATCTACACAACACAAAAAGATAACAAGTGCCTAACACGAACTTTACACTGCGTTTCTTTCTTTGCACCAAAATAAATCAAACACACACACAGAATGAAATTCAATTTAAAATTTCTATTTATTACATTATTTATTTGCGCTATTTCGATGGCTCAAAACAAAGGTACGATTTCTGGGGTTTTAACCGACAAAGAAACAAACAATGAAGCGTTGCCTTTTGCCAATGTATTGATTAAAGGAACAAACATTAGCACTAATACTGATATTGACGGAAAATATTCGTTGACTGTTAACCCAGGAAGCTACATCCTTATTTTTAGCTTTATAGGGTATGAATCTGTAGAAAAACCGGTAACTGTTGCTGCCGGAGAAACTCTAACTGTAAATCAAGTTCTTACTTCAGGAAGTTTTACCCTAAAAGATGTAGTGGTAAAATCGACTGCCAGCAAAGAAAAAGAAACCGCTCTTTTATTAGACCAGAAAAATGCTGTTGTCATCAAACAAAGTATTGGAGCACAGGAAATGTCAAGAAAAGGCGTTAGCGATGTAGAGGATGGTTTGACAAAAGTAACCGGAATTACTAAAGTTGACGGAAGAGGTTTATTTATTAGAGGTTTGGAAGACCGTTATAACAATTTGTTAGTAAACGATTTACAGACTCCTTCAAACAGTCCGTTCAAAAAAATTATTCCATTAGATTTATTTCCTACTGATATCGTTGGGGTTTTGAATATCTACAAAACTTTCAATCCTAATATCTCTGGAGATTTTGCAGGAGGAACTGTAAATATCGAAACTTCTCAGCCTAAAAACATTACCAAACTGAATGTAGGTTTTGGTTACACAACAAACAATAATCTTAAAAAATTCCTTCTTTCAGATGATGCAAATTCTACTAAAGGAACTTTTGGATTAAATGGTGACGATAGAGAATTACCTGGTGTATTTGGTTCTGTTCCTAATGGAAAAAAACTATCTCCAGACGAATATAATAATGCGTATGGCGATAAAAACTGGGATGTTGATCAAACAGCAAGTCCTTTGAACTCAAGTATTGGTTTTTTACATTCACAAAAATTCAATCTTGAGAAAGAAAGAAACATCAGTTACATTATGTCTATTAATTTTGACAACAAATACCTTTTTAGAGAAGGTGTTGAAAGAACTTTCAACTTAGGTCAGGGTAATTACGACAATAATTTATTAACTACCCAATATTCTTATCAAACCACTTTTTCTGGTTTAGCAGGTTTGAAATATAAAACAAACCGATTGAACTTAAACTTTACAAGTTTGTTTATTCAGGCTACCGAAAGTATTATTCAGGATCAGTTAGGATACACTAATAGTTTAACAAACGTAACTAATAACCTTATTCGAGGAAATCAATTTGAAGAATCAAGATATTGGAATACACAATTGTTTGGAGATTATAAATTGACAGAAGATGGCAAACATACTTTAAAAGCTGGCGGATCTTATGTGAAAACTGGTTTTCAACAACCAGATAGAAAATTTATCACAGGTCAGAAATTGAATGATACCGAAATCAATATGTCATACGGCGGAAACAACTTAAACCGTCAGTATCTTGATGTAAACGGAAACTTTTATTTCTCTGCACTTGCCGAATATAATTTAAAATTTGGAGATAAAGAAAAACAAAACAACTTGTCTATCGGTTACAATAATTACCTAAACGACATGGAATCCAGCTACCGTTTCTTTTCAGGAAGGAGAAACATCGACAAAAACTATACAGCAGACTTAAATACTATTAGTTCTCAAATTAATGACGATATCAACAATGGAATTTTGTATGTTCAGGAAGAATCTAATGGTGATTACAAAGTAAAACTGAACCAATTTGTGAATGCTGGGTATTTCAATTTATTTTGGACTTTTGGAGAAAAATGGGATGTAAACGCAGGTCTTAGAGCAGAAAATTCTACTCGTGAAATTAAATACAGAGAACAAGGTGATCCGTTTGGAAGTGCTTACCGCAAAAAAACAGATGAAAATTTAGATTTTCTTCCTTCGTTAAATGCAAAATATGCTTTGAACGAAAAAAGCAATCTTCGTGCCTCAGTAACCAAAACTATTACAAGACCTGTTGCCATGGAATTATTACCTATCAATTACATTAATCCAGACGGAACTTCAGTAAGTGGTAATGCAAATTTATTGAACAGTAATAATTACAACGTAGATTTTAAATACGAATTGTTCCCAAACAACAAAGAGTTATTCGCTATTGGAGCTTTTGGAAAAATGATTGAAAATCCTATTGAAAGAGTTTTCAAACCAACAGCTAACAGTGGAGGTCAAATTATTACTTTCAAAAATTCTGAGGAAGCACTTATTTATGGTGTTGAAATCGAAATGATTTTATCAGGAAACAGAATCAGCGAGTCGTTATCAAACTTTAGCCTTGGTTTCAATACTTCATTAATGGATACTGATGTTACAATTGATTTAACAAAACAAGGTAACGAATTAGAAAATAGCAAAAGTCGAAAACTTCAGGGAGCTTCAAACTGGATGATAAATTCAGATTTAAAATATGACTTTACATTAAACAACGATTGGAAAAACACCATGACATTAGCTTACAATGTTTACGGAGACAGAATATTTGCAGTAGGTTCGTCAGGAATTGATCATATCTACGAAAAATCATTTAGCAAATTAGATTTTATCTGGACAAGTACCCTTTCAAAAAACATCGAAGTAAAATTTGCAGCAGAGAATTTACTTAATCCGTATTACAGAAAAGAATTAGGAAAAAACAGCACCATCAACATTACTGAAGATTCATTAGTACTTCGTGAATACAAAAGAGGAGTTGGTTTCTCAGTAAATCTTGGATATACTTTTTAAGACAAAAGTCTAAAAAACAAAAAGTCTAAAATCGTTAATCTTAAATCTAATCGCAGATTTTTGATTAACGATTTTTGATTTTAGATAGTATAAGTCGAAAGAACAAATATCCATCAAAACCAAATCTAAAATCTAAAATCAATTCAAACACATAACATAAAATTTACGTTCAGTTGATTGTTATATAATACTTTGATAACAATTAGCTAACTAAATTTCAGAACTGCGACAGTACTTTTGACTTAAATAATAACACAAAAAAAAACTATAATTTAAAATCATTAAAAAATGAAAAAATTAGTATTCAGTCTTTCATTATTAAGCTTAATTTTCGCAAGTTGTTCTTCTAGCGATGACGATGTTGTAACGCCTCCAACAGCAGGTTCAGGTGAAATCACCGGAGACATTACTGCTTCAAAAACATATATCAAAGGAACTTACACACTTAGTGGTACAGTAAGAGTAAAAAATGGTGCTACTTTAACTTTTGAAGCAGGATCTACAATTACTGCTGACGTAACAAATGGTACAGACGTATTATTAGTTGAAAAAGGTGGTCTTTTAAATATTGCTGGTACTGCTGCAGAACCAGTTGTTTTTACTGAAAAATCTAAAACTGCAGGATCTTGGGGTGGAATTATCTTATTTGGTGATGCTCCAATCGTTTCAGGAAAAACTGCTGACGGAACTCCTATTACTACTGCAACTTCAGAAGACGGAACAAATATTGTTTACGGAGGTTCAAATGCTACTCACAGCAGTGGATCTTTAAAATATGCTCGCGTAGAATATGCTGGTAAAAAAATCCTTGACGGAAACTCAGAAATGAATGGATTCTCATTCTACGCTGTAGGTTCTGGAACAGTTTTAGAAAACCTTGTATCATACAAAGGTGCTGATGACGGTTTCGAATTTTACGGTGGAACTGTAAGTGCTAAAAACTTAATTTCTTACGGAAATACAGATGATTCTTTTGACTGGCAAGACGGATGGCAAGGTCAGGCAAACACAAACTGGTTTGCTTACCAAACAGGTGCTGGAAACTTCGGAATGGAAATTGAAGCAAAAAGTGTTAACAACGCATTCTTCCCTAAAGTTTCTAACATTACTTTAAGAAGAGCTCCAAACACTCCAACTGAAGCTGGAAACCCAACAGAAATTGATGCAATCCAATTCAAAAAAGAAGGAAACGGAGAATACTCAAATGTTGTAATTTCAGGATATACAAATACAGCTGGTACAACAACTGCAGTTGCTGTTAGAATTCAGGAAGCTGCTACAAATACAAATCAGGTAGCAGGTGGTAAAATCAAAATGTTGAATGTAAAAATTGCTGATGCAGCTACTGCTTCATGGGGAGTAGGTGCAACTGGTTTTACTGTTGCTTTCCCTGACGGAAATTTTACAACTGGTGCTGCAACTGGAGCTGCATTAACTCCTGGAGCTTGGGCAATTGTTGACGGTGTAAACTTATTAGAAAAACTATAAGACACTCACTTATAAATTGTTAAAAACATCCTAAAATTTTAGGATGTTTTTTTTTGGCGTAATTTTTGAAAACTTTTTTGTATATTTACTAAACTAAAATTACGCGATGGCAAAAAACTACTTTTATATTACATTCTTACTGGCTTTTTTCTTTACCCTGAGTGTTTCGGCTCAAGATGGTAAACAATTAGCAAAACCTCAGGACGCTACAGGTATTGAGGGTCTAAGTATGTATCCTAATCCCGTTACCAGCGGAAAAGTGTACATCACCTCAAAAAATGACTTAGAAAAAGAAATCGTGATTTTTGATGTTTTAGGAAAAAAAGTATTGCAAACGCATATAAGCTCAAAAGAACTTAATGTTTCTGATTTAACTCCTGGTGTTTATATTATTAAAATTAGTGAAGAAAACGCATCAGCAACCCGAAAATTAATTGTCAGGTAAAGATTTAAAATATATCTAAAGCTCCAAAATAACATTGGAGCTTTTTTATTGCCTTTACATTCTCTCAATTATTTACCTTTGCAAAAAAAAGTTTTGATTACAGCCAGCGATATATTTACGATTTCGAGTCAGAAACAATTTGAAAAAATAGCACTAAAAGTGTTTCGTTTCCAGCACGAAAACAATAAAGTATATCGTGACTTTTGTGATTTTTTGAAAATCAATCCGCAACAAGTAAAATCATTAGAACAAATTCCTTTTTTACCTATTCAGTTTTTCAAAAGTCATCAAGTGGTTTCAAACGAAAATCTTCCCGAAGTTACTTTTACCAGTTCTGGAACAACCGGAATGGTGACCAGCAGACATTTGGTTACAGATGTTTCGCTTTACGAAGAAAGTTACCGAAATGGCTTCTCACAATTTTATGGCAATATCGAAGATTATGTTGTTTTAGCGCTTTTGCCGTCTTATCTCGAACGTGATGGCTCATCGCTTATTTACATGGTCGAAGATTTAATAAAACTATCCAATCAGCCTGAAAGCGGGTTTTATTTGCACAATCACGACGACCTAATCAAAAAACTTACTGCTTTGGATGAATCGGGTCAAAACACCATTTTGATTGGTGTAACCTACGCTTTATTAGATTTGATTGAAAAACATCAATTTCAACTCCAAAATACCATTATTATGGAAACAGGCGGAATGAAAGGCAAAAGAAAAGAAATGATTCGCGAAGAATTACACGCGCAGCTTTGCAAAGGTTTTGGCGTTTCGGCAATCCATTCAGAATACGGAATGACCGAACTTTTAGGGCAGGCTTATTCTCTGGGCGAAGGTGTTTTTGAATGTCCGTCCTGGATGCATATTCTAGTACGTGATCCCGAAGATGCGCTCACTTACGTGAAAGACGGAAAAACCGGCGGCATCAACGTCATTGATTTGGCCAACATCAATTCATGTTCTTTTATCGCTACGCAGGATTTAGGCAAAAAAAATCCCAACAACTCTTTTGAGGTATTGGGACGTTTTGATAATTCTGATATTCGTGGTTGTAATCTGATGGTGATTTGAAAAAGTTGTGAGTTGTGGGATAAATATCTTAAAACTTTCACTCGTAAATATCTTTTCGATGCCCTAAATCGATAACATCAATCAATAGTACTTCATCAAATATTTCATAGATAACTCTATAATCACCTACTCTAATTCTATAACCGGTCTTCCTTTTAATTTTTTATAACCTTTAGGTCTTGGGTTTTCAGCTAAATCATAAATATGCTTTTTAATAGCGGAGTAATACGGTTCATTAATCATTAATTAAAGCTTTTAGAACTTTATTCCTAAATTCAATATTATAAGCCATTACTTAGCCATTTTTCGCTTTTCTTCAATAATTTTAAAAGCCTCTTCAATCGAAATTCTAAAACCATCATCATTCCTCTTAGCTTCATCATACAATTTTACATCCTCCAAATCCTCTAATTTTTCCAGAAGTTTATTGTATTGTTTTATTGGCAACAAAACCGCAGTTCTATTTCCTTTATCATCTGTTATAAATTGTGTTTTCATGATCTAAAATTGTATTCTAGTAAAGTTAAGAATTTATTTTGCTCTAATCACAAAATAATTTTTCTTTCCACTTTGCAATAACACAAACTGATTATTAATCAAATCATTTGAAGTCAATACAAAATCTTCTTTGATTTTTTCTCTGTTAACCGAAATTGAATTCGCTGTTAAAGCTCTTCTTGCTTCTCCGTTTGATTTAAAAAAACCTGTTTTTTCATTTAAAACCGAAATAATATCCAAGCCGTTTTCTAAATCTGCTTTTGCTATTTCAGCCTGCGGAACTCCGTCAAAAACTTCTAAGAAAGTGGTTTCATCCAGTTTCTTCAAATCTTCAGCAGTTGAATTTCCAAACAAAATATTCGAAGCCTGAATTGCTTTTTCCAGTTCTTCTTCCGAGTGAACAAAAATCGTAATTTCTTCTGCTAATTTCTTCTGCAAAACTCTCAAATGCGGAGCTGTTTTATGCTCTTCGATCAAAACATCAATTGTTTCTTTATCTAAAAAAGTAAAGATTTTGATGTATTTCTCAGCGTCAACATCAGTAGTGTTTACCCAAAATTGGTAAAATTTATAAACCGAAGTTTTATCGGCGTCCAGCCAAACATTTCCGCCTTCAGATTTTCCGAATTTAGAACCGTCTGCTTTTGTAATTAATGGCGTTGTCAAAGCAAAAGCTTTAGCATTTTCGCCACCCATTCTACGTACTAATTCTGTTCCGGTGGTGATATTTCCCCATTGGTCAGAACCTCCCATTTGCAGAATACAATTGTTATTTTTGTATAAATGATAAAAATCGTAACCTTGAATCAATTGGTATGTAAACTCAGTAAAAGACATTCCTTCTCCTTCTCCATTAATTCTTTTCTTAACAGAATCCTTAGCCATCATATAATTTACAGTGATACGTTTTCCAACTTCACGCGCAAAATCAATAAATGAAAATTCTTTCATCCAGTCGTAGTTGTTCACCATCACCGGAGCATTTTCTGCAGTTGAATTAAAATCCAGGAAACGAGACAAAACACTTTTGATACCCGCTACGTTTTTAGCCAAAGTTTCTTCGTTAAGCAAGTTTCTTTCGTCAGATTTTCCGGAAGGATCACCAATCATACCCGTTGCACCACCCACCAAAGCAATTGCTTTATGACCCGTTCTGTTCAGGTGAACCAACAAAATAATCTGAACCATACTACCAATATGTAGCGAATCTGCCGTTGGATCAAAACCTATATATGCCGTAGTAACTTCCTTAAGCAATTGTTCTTCTGTTCCTGGCATGCTATCATGGTATAACCCGCGCCACTTTAATTCTTCAACTAAATTCTTCATTTTTTTTCAAATAATTTGTGCAAATATAATCAATGGCAATGGCAATGGCAAAAAACAATTACAATGTGATTTGCCACAAAGACACTAAGTCACAAAGAAAATTAAAAGAAATCCTTTCTGGTAAAAAAAACTTAGCGCCTTTGCGCCTTTGTGGCAAAATCGGTATCTTTACAAAATGGTATTAGTAACAGGAGGAACCGGTTTAGTTGGCGCGCATTTACTGCTTCATTTAATTGAAAATGGGTCAACTTTACGGGCTATTTATCGAAATGAAAAACTGATCCTGAAAACAAAATCGGTTTTTGAATTGTATAAAAAAGCTGATTTGTTTGACAAAATAGAATGGCTCGAAGCCGATATTTTAGACATTCCTTCTCTTGAAATTGCTTTTGTTGGTATTGAATATGTTTATCACTGTGCTGCACTTATTTCTTTTGATCCAAAAGACGAAGAATTACTTCGAAAAACGAATATTGAAGGAACTGCCAATATGGTTAATTTTGCTATTGCAAAGCAAATAAAGAAATTCTGCTACGTAAGTTCGATCGCTGCTTTAGGAGATTTAGCACCACATGAAAGCTACATTACCGAAGAAACCGACTGGAATCCTGAAAAACCGCATAGTGATTACGCCATCTCAAAATACGGTGCCGAAATGGAAGTCTGGCGTGCTGTTCAGGAAGGTTTGGATATTATTATTGTAAATCCGGGCGTTATTTTAGGTCCAATTCCGAAATCTGGTAACTGGGAAAAAGGAAGTGGTGAATTGTATCAAAAAGTCGCCAATGGTCTTTCGTTCTACACCCTCGGAAGTACTGGTTTTATTGCTGTAACAGATGTGGTGAAAATTATTTTCGAATTGATGAAAAGCGACATCAAAAACGAACGATTTACATTAATTGCAGATAATATTATTTTTAAGGATATTCTGAATACTATAGCAGATACTTTAAAAGTAAAAAAACCACACCTCCATGCAAAACCGTTATTTATGAATTTTCTCTGGATAGCTGACGGTATATTTTCGACTTTATTTTTCCAGAAAAGAAGCATTACCAAAGCAACTGCAAAAGCTTCTTATTCTAAAAATCTGTATTCGAATGAAAAAATAAAAACCGCTCTGGGAACGGTTTTTTTAGATGTACACGAATACATAAGAGAAGTTTCGAAGTTATAACTACTTACGCAGCTGCATTTTTCTTCTTATCGAATCGACATTTACTCTTTTTAAGGCCTGCTTTTTTAGAGAGTCATTTATTTGTTCTTTCGATTTGCCTTTATTGGCGATTTTTTCTTTTTTATCGTCAATTTTGACTTTTTTCTCTAAGCTTTTTTTCTCTTTTTCGAGTCTGGCATTTATCGTATCAAACATATCTTTGTACGAGTTATAATCAGCAGCATAATACATATTACTTTGTGTAAACTGCAGACTATCTACTTTATATTTTCTGAAAATGAATTTGGTTGAACTGGTTTCATTAGAATCCAACACCAGTGGATTTTGATATTTTATAGCTTCTAACAAAGACAAATCATACATGATATCGAGCATTTTTTGTTTCTCAATAAGATTTGCCGGCTCTTTTACCAACTCTTTTTTGCAGCTTACCGAAAGAAACAAAACCAATATTATTAGCACCAAGTTTTTCATATCAGCCTCTTATCTGTCAAACAATAATCGTTCACCTGCACGAACATCTTTTACTTTGAAATTATTATAAACCAATTCTCCGTTTACAAAAGTATGCGTGATTCTGGATTTAAAAACAAAACCTTCAAATGGAGACCATCCACATTTAGACAAAATATTATCCGAATTCACACTCCATGGCAAACTTGGATTCACAATAACCAAATCAGCGAAGTAACCTTCTTTGATAAAACCTCTTTTTTCTATTTTGAAAAGTTTGGCCGGATTATGACACATTTTCTCCACGATTTTCTCAATAGTAATTTTACCCTGATGATGCGCCTCAAACATTGCTACAACAGCATGCTGTACTAATGGCCCGCCTGAAGGAGCATTTAGATAAGGCTGACTTTTTTCTTCTTTTGTGTGTGGCGCATGATCCGTTGCAATAACATCAATACGGCCATCGTTCAACGCTTTCCAAAGTTCTTTTCTGTCAGCAGCCGTTTTTACAGCTGGGTTCCATTTTATTAAATTACCTTTTGTTTTGTAATCTTCATCGGTAAACCAAAGATGATGCACACAAACCTCAGCCGTGATTTTTTTATCTTCTAATGGAATTTTATTCGTAAACAACTCCATTTCTTTCGCTGTCGAAAGATGAAATATATGCAAACGTGCTCCCGTTTTTTTCGCCAAAGCCACCGCTTTTGATGACGAAATGTAACAAGCCTCAGCACTTCTGATCAAATGATGAGCCGTTACTGGAACATCGTCACCATATTGTTCTTTGAACTCTTTTAAATTGTTCTGAATCGTAGTTTCATCTTCGCAATGCACAGCGATTAACATAGGCGTACTAGAAAATATTTTTTCTAGAGTAGCTTCGTTATCTACCAGCATATTTCCGGTTGAAGAACCTAAAAATATCTTGATTCCCGCAACATTTCTTGGATTCGTTTTTAAAACTTCCTCCAGATTATCATTGGTCGCTCCCATCATAAACGAATAATTCGCAAATGATTTTACCGCTGCGATCTGATATTTATCTTCAAGTATTTCCTGAGTAACAGCATTAGGAACTGTGTTGGGCTGCTCGATAAAAGAGGTAATTCCTCCTGCAACAGCTGCTCTGGATTCAGACTCAATATCTCCTTTATGTGTTAGGCCTGGCTCTCTAAAATGCACCTGATCATCAATAGCACCCGGAATCAAATAATTTCCTTCGGCATCAATTACTTTAATATCAGAAGATTTCAGGCTGATACTATCCGCAACTTCTACAATTAAGTTGTTTTCAATCAACACATCGCCTTCGAAAATTGATCCTTCGTTTACAATTTTAGCATTTTTTATTAAAATCCTATTCATGTTTTGGTATTATAATGTATTGAATAATTTTTTTAATCGAAGTGAAATTACTCCTAAAATCGCTTCTTTAATAATGGCATTGCTCATTTTCGAAACACCTTTAGTTCTATCCGTAAAAATAATTGGAACTTCGGTAATTTCAAATTTAGCGCAATACGTTCTGTATTTCATTTCAATCTGGAAAGCATATCCAACAAATTTAATTTTGTTCAGATTGATTTTTTCCAGGACCTCTCTTTTATAACAAACAAAACCTGCTGTAGCATCGTGAATTTTCATTCCGGTAATAAATTTTACATATACCGAAGCAAAATACGACATCAAAACTCTGCTCAAAGGCCAGTTTACCACATTTACACCCGTAACATAACGAGAACCAATAGCTAAATCTGCCCCGCCAAAATGACAAGCATCAAATAATTTTTCGAGATCATTTGGATTGTGCGAGAAGTCAGCGTCCATTTCGAAAATAAAATCATATTTACGTTCCAGTGCCCATTTAAAACCATGAACATACGCTGTACCAAGACCTGATTTTTTAGCTCTTTTTTCTAAAAATAACCGTTCAGGAAATTCTTCCTGTAGGGCAACCACTTTATTCGCAGTATGATCCGGCGAATTATCATCTATAATTAAAAGATGAAAAGGTTTATGTTGCGAAAGCACTGCACGTACAATGCTTTCAATATTTTCAATCTCGTTGTAAGTGGGAATTATGACAATACAATCATTCATTTTTCTGAGTAATTTCAACGCAAAAGTAAACTTTTTATGCCATTTCATTCATAATAAATGTATAATAAAAGTATTGAAACAAAAAATTACTAATTTTGTAACGCTATGATTGAACAACTTCATCCCCGAATACTCGAAAACAAAGATTGGGCAACACTCTTATTTGTGTTATCCTTTGCTATTGTTGCTATTACTAAATCTACGTACGAAACGAGATTTGGTGAATTTAGCAAACTTATCTTCTCAGACAAATATGCCAAAATTTATCGTGACACAAGTCATTTAAAAGGGAGTTTTATTGTAGGATTGTTTTTAGTGCAAATTGTTTCGTATGCTTTTTTTATTCAGCTTACGATGCACACTTTTGGCTATGCCGAAAAAACAGACTGGCTGTTATTTATTCAAATCTCGACCATTTTACTGTACTTTATCCTTGGAAAATATCTGATTGAGAAAATCGTAGCAACTTCTTTCAATATAGACGAATTTGTGGAGCTTTTTAACTTACAAAAAGTAACTTATCGATCTTATATTGGCTTATTGATACTTCCTGTCAATGCTTTTTTGTTCTATTCTGACACAATCTCGAAAAACATACCGCTAGTAATTATAGGGGTTTCGCTGTGCATTAGCCTTTACTCCTATTTTATTTCAATAAAAACCTATCAAAATGTAATATTCGGCAAGTTATTTTATTTTATTTTATATCTTTGCGCACTTGAAATAGCCCCTTATTATTTTATATATTATTGGATTACAAAAGGGGGGGCTTGGTAAATGTTTATAATATGAAAGTGAAAACAATTTTGGTGTCACAGCCTGAACCTAAAGTGGAAAATTCCCCTTACTTTGAGCTCCAACAAAAACACAAAATAAAAATTGATTTCAGATCTTTTATTCATGTGGAAGGTGTTAGCGCAAAAGAGATTCGATTACAAAAAATCGATCTTAATCATTACAGTGCAATCATTTTGACGAGTCGTAATGCGGTGGATCATTTTTTTAGAGTAGCAGAAGAAATGCGCTACAAAGTCCCTGAAGGCTTGAAATATTTTTGTCAATCTGAAGCGGTTGCCTTTTATCTGCAAAAATATGTAGTGTACAGAAAACGTAAAATTTACGTGGGTGCAAAAGATTTTGCTGATTTGTCTCCACTAATCAAAAAATATAAAGACGAAAAATTCCTGCTTCCGGCATCTGATCAATTAAATGCAGATGCTCCTATCACGCTTAATAACTTAAAAGTAGATTGGACTCAGGCGATTTTTTACAAAACAGTAATGAGCGACTTGTCTGATTTGGCAGATGTTTATTATGATGTCTTAGCCTTTTTCAGTCCAACCGGGATAAAATCTTTATACAAAAACTTCCCGGATTTTAAGCAAAACGACACCCGAATTGCTGTTTTTGGAAGCACAACTCAAAAAGAAGCTTTGGACCACGGCTTAAGAATTGATATTCTTGCTCCCACTCCTGAAACTCCTTCAATGACAATGGCTTTAGAAAAATATATTATCGAAGCAAACAAAGGAAAATAATCCTTTAAAATACATCCCGATAGCTATCGGGATTAAAATTCCAAATTCCAATTTTACGATTGGGATTTGGAATTTTTATTTTTAAGCCATTATACCTATATTTGATTTCTATTTTAAACCAAATAAACCCAAAATAGTTTCAAATCGAAAGTTATGAAAATCAATTCTCTCTTAATCGAAATTGACGGTATCGACAAAGAAATTCTTCGCTATCTAATGGATGATGCCCGAAAACCAATCTTGCAAATTGCCAATAAAATAGGTATTTCTGGAGCAGCGATTCATCAGCGTTTAAAAAAACTGGAAACTTCTGGAGTAATTTCAGGATCAAAATTCACCGTTAACCCAAAAGTATTAGGCTATAACACTATGGCATTTATTGGCGTTTATCTGGACAAAGCTTCCCGAAATTCTGAAGCCGTAAAAGATTTAAAAAAGATTCCCGAAGTTCTGGAATGCCACTATACTACCGGAAACTGGTCTGTTTTGATAAAAATCATCTGTCGCGATAACGAACACCTAATGCAGCTTCTAAACACTAAAATTCAGGCTATTGAAGGTGTTTCAAGAACCGAAACCTTTATTTCATTGGATCAGCAGATTGACAGGCAGATTCAATTGTAAAATAAATTCCAATATTTAAATTCCAAATCCCAAGAAAAAAATAAAAAAAAATCCAAATCCCAACAAAATTGGAATTTGGAATTTAATTTTATTTGGAATTTAATTTCTTCTTCCTCCCATATAAATTGAAACATAGTACAACAACGTTGCAATGGAACCAATAGCCGCTACAACATACGTTCTTGCCGCCCATTTTAAAGCATCTTTTGCCCCTGCCTGCTCTTGCTGATTCAACATTCGTTTGTTTTCTAACCAGGCCAATGCACGATTACTAGCATCATATTCTACAGGTAATGTTACAATCGAAAACAATGTTGTTGCGGCAAAAATGATAATTCCAATCAATAACAAAGGTGGAAAAGTACGAATCATTAAAATTCCTGCTAATAAAATCCATTGCATATAACTGGAGGCAACGCTTACAACTGGCACCAATTTAGAACGCATTGTGAGCCATTCATATCCAATCGAGTGCTGCACGGCATGACCGCATTCGTGAGCTGCAACAGCTGCTGCCGCTACACTTCGGTTATTATAAACGGCTTCGCTTAAATTCACGGTTTTATCCGTAGGATTGTAATGGTCCGTCAATTGTCCCGGTGTCGAAATCACTCTTACATCACGAATTCCGTTATCAGCAAGCATTTTCTCAGCAATTTCAGCACCGCTCATTCCATTTTGCAAATGCAGTTTCGAATACAATTCGAATTTACTTTTTAATTTTGAACTTACTAACCAGCTGAAAAGCATAATAAGTCCTGCCAGAATTAAATATCCACTTCCCATATTTATGTTTTTTAAATTGTTTTATTTTAAGAATAATCTACAATTTACGAACCATTTTTCTAAAATGCCAAAATGACACAGAACTTTAGATTTTAATTATGAATCATTTATAAAATCCCAAAGCAAAAACAAAAAATCACAACGAAAACGAATTGTTAAGAACCGCCACGAATTCACGAATTAATTTAAAAATTCGTGAATTCGTGGCGAAAAAAAAATCCCAAACCCCAATCGTAAAATTGGAATTTGGAATTTAAAAAGTTTGAAATTTATTTGGTTATCCAACCAAATTAATAATCTTCCCTGGAACGATAATCACTTTATTTGGTGTTTTACCATCCAATTGTTTTTGAGTTCTTTCGTCTTTCATGATGATTTCCTCGATTTGTTCTTTGGTTAAATCCAAAGGCAATTCAATCGTGAAACGCATTTTTCCATTGAAAGAAACCGGATATTCTTTATTAGTCTCCACTAAATGTTTTGCATCAAAAACCGGAAAAGCTACTGTAGCAATTGACTCTTTGTTTCCTAATTGCGACCATAGTTCCTCAGCAATGTGCGGTGCGTAAGGCGAAACCAAAATCGCTAACGGTTCAAGAATTGCTCTTGAATGACAGTTTTGCGTTGACAATTCATTCACACAAATCATAAACTGAGAAACCGATGTATTGAAAGAGAAATTCTCTATATCATCAGCCGCTTTTTTGATGGTTTTATGTAATGATTTTAAGTTGTCTTTTGTTGGTTCGTCGTTGTTTACGATTAAACCGTTATTTTCATCAAAATACAAACGCCATAATTTTTTCAGGAAACCAAATACTCCCGAAATTCCGGCAGTATTCCAAGGTTTTGCCTGCTCTAATGGTCCTAAAAACATTTCGTACAAACGTAAGGTATCAGCACCATATTCGTTACAAATATCATCCGGAGTTACCACATTGTATTTTGATTTTGACATTTTTTCGACTTCGCGACCTACAATGTATTTTCCGTTATCTTCGGTGATAAATTCTGCATTCGCGTAATCTTCTCTCCAAGCTTTGAATTTTTCAATATCTAATTCATCAGATGAATTTACCATTGAAACATCAGTGTGTATTGGTTGAAAATTATAATCAATACTCACATCTATATAATTGTCCTTACCAACAATTTCTTTTATTCTTTTTTCAAAACTAGTTTTAAGCTGATCAATAGCAGAATAAACTGATTCAGTCGCTGTTTCTTCATTAAGATCCTTAATTAAATTTTTAGAAATGAATACTGGAGACTTAGCAACCTCATTTTTTAAAATTTCATCAAAATCTGATGTATTAAAGTTTAATGTAAAATAATTTCTATAAACAAAAGCACTAGTTCCTAAAATCATTCCCTGATTAATCAGTTTTTTGAATGGTTCTTCGGTTGGCGCAAAACCTTTGTCTTTTAAGAATTTATTCCAGAAACGAGAATACAATAAGTGTCCGGTTGCGTGTTCGCTACCTCCAATGTATAAATCTACACTTTCCCAATATGCCAAAGCTTCTTTACTGGCAAATTTGTCTTCGTTGTGCGCATCCATATAACGCATCCAATACCAGGAACTTCCCGCCCAACCTGGCATGGTGTTCAATTCAAGAGGAAAAATTTCGTTATTATCAACCAAATCAGTATTGACAACTTCATTGTTTTTAGTATCCCAAGCCCAGATTGTTGCGTTTCCTAACGGAGGCAAACCATCTTCGGTTGGCAAATATTTCTCTACTTCTGGTAAAATAATTGGCAAATGTTCTACGCTGATCATTTTTGGCAAACCATTTACATAATACACCGGGAAAGGTTCTCCCCAATAACGCTGACGAGAAAAAACAGCATCACGCAAACGGTAATTTGTTTTTCCTTTTCCTTGGTTTATATTTTCTAATTCGGCAATCACTTTCTGCGTTCCCGTTTTGTAATTTAATCCGTTTAAGAAATCAGAATCTACTAACTGAAAACCTTCTTTGGCTCCAAAAGCAGCCTCAGAAATATCTTTATCAAAAATATTCTTGATTTCTGGCATTCCGTTTTGACCTTTGAAGAAATTAGCAAAAGCATAATCTCTCTCGTCTCCACAAGGAACCGCCATTACAGCGCCCGTTCCGTAACCTGCCAAAACATAATCACCAATCCAAACCGGAATTGGTTCTTTGGTAAAGGGATGTTCCGCATAAGCACCAGTAAATACGCCAGAAATGGTTTTTACATCGGCCATACGCTCACGCTCCGAACGTTTTGCGGTTTTTTCGATATACGCTTCAACCGTTGCTTTTTGTTCCGGAGTTGTAATTTTAGCTACCAAATCATGTTCTGGTGCCAAAGTCATGAATGTTACTCCGAAGATGGTGTCGGGTCTTGTAGTAAATACTTCTATGAAGGAGTCCTTAGTTCCTAGTCCTAAGTCAGCTTCACTTTGTACTTTGGACTCAGGACTAAGAACTTTAAACTTAACCATCGCACCAACCGATTTTCCGATCCAGTTCCGTTGAGATTCTTTTATAGACTCACTCCAGTCGATATCATTCAAACCTTGAAGCAAACGTTCGGCATAAGCAGAAATTCGCATACTCCATTGTGTCATTTTTTTTCTTATAACAGGATAGCCTCCACGCTCCGAAACGCCGTTAACAATTTCGTCATTTGCCAAAACTGTTCCTAAACCGGGACACCAGTTTACTTCGGTTTCTGCCAAATACGTTAATCGGTATTGTAAAAGGATTTTTTCCTGCTCGTCTTTTGAAAATGCGTTCCATTCGCTTGACGAAAAAGAAACAATAGCATCATCAGAAACTGCATTTACATTCGCATTTCCTTCTTTTTCGAAAATTGCAGTCAGAGTCGAAATGTCTTCGGCTTTATCTGAATCTTTATTGTACCAGGAATTGAATAACTGAATAAAAATCCATTGTGTATGTTTGTAATAATCCGGATTTGAAGTACGTACTTCACGGCTCCAGTCAAAAGAGAAACCAATTTTATCCAATTGTTTTCTATAACCCGCGATTTGTTTTCCTTCTTTATCAACTCCACCATCAATATTTACGCGCGTTGTATCTTCCGGACGCTGCCCTGTCTGAATGGCATATTGCTCTGCCGGTAAACCGAAACTGTCGTAACCCATTGGATGCAAAACATTGAACCCCTGATGTCTTTTGAAACGAGAATATACATCTGAAGCAATATAGCCTAGCGGATGCCCAACATGTAATCCCGCTCCGGATGGATAAGGAAACATATCTAAAACATAATGTTTTGGCTTTTCAGAATTATTTTTCGCAGCAAAAGTTTGGTTTTCAGCCCAATATTTTTGCCATTTCGCTTCGATTTCGTTCGGATTGTATTTCATTCCTGTTTTTTTATTTTAATTTAAATTGTAACCCTTCCAGGGTTCCAAACCCTAGAAGGGTTACATTTTGAGTGGCAAATTTACATTTATTGTACGAAATTTGAAACTTTGGCCGTTATTAACTTCATATAAAGAAATTCTTTATTATTTTTACCACATAATTTAAGCAAACTATGAGTTCTAACTTTGATAAATTTCAAAAACGCAGGTTAATTTCCTCTTATTTTTCAGTTGTATTAAGTGTTTTTCTGGTATTATTCCTTTTGGGCGTACTGGGATTATTCATTATTAATTCTAAAAAATTAGCAAATGATTTTAAAGAAAAAATCGCCATGACGGTTTTCTTTAAAAATGAAGCTAATGATAGTGTGATAAAAGCATTCAACACTGAATTGAAAAGAGTTCCGTTTGCAAAATCGTATGTTTATGTTACCAAAGAGAAGGCTGCGAAAGAACACACAGACATTATTGGCGAGGATTTTTTAACGTTTTTAGGAGAAAATCCATTGTTGAATTCGTATGATATTCACTTAAAAGCCGATTATGTAGAAAGAGATAGTATTGTAAAAATTGAAAGCCGTTTGCGCCAAAATACCATGATCGAAGATATTGTGTATGACAAACAATTGGTAAACTTAGTGAATGACAATATCAAAAAAGTAAGTATGTGGATTTTGATTATCAGTGGTTTCCTTGCGGTGATTGCAGTTTTATTAATCAACAGTTCGTTACGTTTATCTATACACTCTAATCGTTTCATTATTAAAACCATGCAGATGGTGGGTGCCACAAAAGCATTTATTCGTAAACCATTTGTAATGCGTAGTGTAAAATTAGGAATGTTAGGCGCAGGATTAGCGATTATTGCATTGATTGGTCTTTTACTTTATGTAGAAACTAATTTCCCTGGTTTAGGAATTTTAGAAGACAAAGTTCTGATTGGTTTAGTTTTATTGGCTGTTTTCGGACTTGGCGTTTTAATTACCTGGTTAAGCACACACTTTGCAACACAACGTTTCTTGAATTTAAGAACAGACGATCTTTACTAATTTTAGATTTTTGACTTTAGATTTTAGATTTAAAAAAACTTTATCATAAATGAAAAATAATAC
Organism: Flavobacterium hydrocarbonoxydans; assembly: GCF_009789235.1. Classification (GTDB taxonomy): domain Bacteria; phylum Bacteroidota; class Bacteroidia; order Flavobacteriales; family Flavobacteriaceae; genus Flavobacterium; species Flavobacterium hydrocarbonoxydans. The sequence goes on from NZ_WSTB01000002.1 coordinate 97,447, forward strand.
AGAAACACCAAAACAAGAATTTCTTTTTGATACTATCAATTATAAAATTCTTTTGGTTGGAATTGCCGTAATTGCAATAGGCTTTATCTTAATGTCTGGGGGAGCAAGTGAAGACCCTAATGTTTTTAACGAAGAAATTTTCAATTTTAGACGTATCCGATTGGCTCCAACTACAGTATTAATTGGTTTTGGAATCACGATATATTCTATTTTTAAAAAATCAAAATAAATAGATTTTAATCTTCAATTGTCATTCTGAGCAAAGTCGAAAGAATAACAATCTGATTCCGATAGCTATCGGGACTATAATCTACAATCTAACATTTACATGAATTACTTACAAGCAATTCTTATTGCCATTGTTGAAGGATTAACAGAATATTTACCTGTTTCTTCGACAGCTCACATGATATTTACAAGTTCTTTTTTTGGTATTCAGGAAGATGATTTTGTAAAATTATTTCAGGTTTCTATTCAGTTTGGAGCAATTCTGGCCGTTGTGGTTTTGTATTGGAAGAAGTTTTTTGACTTCAGTAAAATCAACTTTTACATCAAACTGGCTTGTGCTGTGATTCCGGCTTTAGTTTTAGGAAAAATATTCGATGATAAAATTGATGCTATTTTAGGAAACCCAATTCCGATTGCTATTGTTTTGATTTTAGGTGGAATTGTTCTGCTTTTTATCGACAATCAGTTCAAAAATCCCACGATTATTCACGAAGAAGATATTACTATAAAAAAAGCCATTACAATTGGTTTTTGGCAATGTCTGGCGATGATGCCGGGAACAAGCCGTTCTGCAGCCTCAATTATTGGAGGAATGCAACAAGGATTAGATAGAAAAACGGCTGCTGAATTCTCGTTTTTTCTGGCAGTTCCAACGATGTTAGCGGTAACCACTTATTCTTTGTTTTTAAAAACCTATGAAGTTTCGCAACTTAAAGGATACGAACTATTAACACAATCCAGCAACAATCTAAAGATGTTTTTGATTGGAAATGTAGTCGCTTTTATAGTAGCGGTTATTGCGATAAAATTCTTCATCGAAATTATCAAAAAATTCGGTTTTAAGCCTTGGGGCTATTACAGAATTGTAGCGGGAATACTTTTATTAGCTTATTTTTCTTTAAATAAATAAGATTTGAAAACGCTCGAAGAATACCTGAACGGACAAGTTTTACTGATTGACAAGCCCCTAAAATGGAGTTCGTTTCAAGCTGTCAATAAATTAAAATATTTACTGATTAACAAAGTCGGACTTCCAAAAAAATTCAAAATTGGTCATGCCGGCACTTTAGATCCTTTGGCAACTGGATTGTTACTGATCTGCACAGGAAAATTCACCAAAAGAATTACTGAGTTACAGGGTCAGGCTAAAGAATATACCGGGACTTTTTATATTGGAGCCACTACTCCATCGTATGATTTAGAAACCGAAATCGACGCTACTTTCCCAACAGAACATATCGATGACGCTTTGATCAACGAAACCGTAAAACAGTTTTTAGGCGAAATTGACCAAAAGCCACCTATTTTTTCGGCGATAAAAAAAGATGGTGTTCGTTTGTATGAGCACGCCCGTGCGGGAGAAACTATCGAAATTGCGAGTAGAAAAACTACGATTCATGAGTTTGAAATCACCCGAATAGCATTACCTGAAATTGATTTTAGAGTCGTTTGCAGTAAAGGAACCTATATTCGTTCATTAGCTTTTGATTTTGGAAAAGCAATGAATTCAGGTTCACACTTAACGGTTTTACGCCGTACTAAAATTGGCGATTACGATGTAAAAGACGCAATAGATGTTACTTTGTTTGAAGAATCGTTGCAATAATTCCTTACAAATACATTCGTTTTCAATACTTTTTGTTAACTTTACTATTATGAAGACAAAAAAAAATAACTCCGACAATCTTGCGACACCGGGAAAACCAATGTCTCAGAAAAAATTCGCTTCTATGATTAAAGAAGCTGAAGAAGGTGAATTTTTATCAATCGAAGAATTCAAAACTCGATTTGAAGCATGGAGGTTACAAAGAAAGAAGTAGTTAAATCCACTTATTACTATAAAGATATCCAAGCCATTTTTGAATACGGAGAATCTACATTTGGCGAAAGCGCCGCTTTAGGCTTTTTTGAAGAGATACTTTCTGATGTAGAAAAGCTCACATTACAATACTTACTCCATCCTGAATGTCGTCATCTTGAAACCAAGACTAAAAAATATCGAAATATCATTCTAGGATCTTATCTGATAATTTATCGAATAACCGAAACCAGAATTGAAGTTTTACGTGCTTTTCACGGAAGCCGTTCTCCCAAAAAAATCATTAAAACAAAGAAAATCATTATCGATTATAAATAATTATTTTCGTGATTTTAATACCGAATACATTAAATCGATAAATTAAAAAGAGTTTTTTTTTAGATTCAATACATAAAAAAAGCACATCACTTAAAGACAATAGTAATGTGCCTACTTCTAAATAAAAGTATTTTTATCTCATATTTAACCTTTTTAAATTAATAATGAGAAACGCTTTTTCCTCCGAATAAAAATCTTGAGAAAAAATCATAAAATCTTTCGAATAACTTTTTCATAATAGTGCATTTTTTAATCATTAAACATTAAATAAATACCTATAAGAATAGTAAATCAAAAATGAAACAGATAGAAGTGGGATAACATTACTAAGCTACAAAATTTTGAATAAAAAATATCTTTTTTATCTATTTTTTAACAATAAATCATTCAAAACCAGCATTTTAACTGATAATTATGTATTTCATCGGTTTCTTGTAAAAAACATAAATCACAATCTATTGTATTTAATGTTTTCCATAATTTCAACCAGTTCTTCCTGAACCGAAATTCCTTTATCAGCCAGATACCACAACTGCAAATCGGTTTTGATTTTCTCATCGATAACACCAAACTCTTTTTTATAATTGGTCATTAGATCCGTTGCTCCTTTTGGTCTTGGTCCCCAATGCGTGCGAACAATTCCGGCTTCTTTACAGATAACAATCACTTTTGGTATTGCCTTTCCGCCGTTTGTCAAATACTGATTCATAAATTCTTCATTTTCATCACGCAATACAATTCGCAAATCAATTTTTTTATTGGACTGCGCTGCCATTTTATTAAGTATGGGTAAAATTTGCGCCGCATCACCACACCAGCCTTCGGAGATTACCAGCCAGATATAATGATTCTTCAAATTTTGCAATTTCGCAATTACATCTTCAGAAACCGTAATGGTTTTCTCCAGACGGTTCATTCGTTTTTCATTCAGACTTGTGTAATGTGTGAGGTCTTCGGATTGGTCATTTCCGGTTGATTTTCCATCGGATAATAAATCGGAAACTAATTTTCGATATTCCGAATACGAATGACTGTTGAATAATGCTTTGGCTACGATACTTTTCATGTGGTTGAGTTTTGGATACTATAAAAATACAAAATATAAAACGACAGAAGTAAAACTTTTATTTGTTTCAGAAAATATTCCTCTTAATCTTTATAAATTTATAGCGAAAAAGAGCAGATAATTTTTTGAAAACATTATTTTTAAAAAACAGAATATGTCTATATTTGCACAAATTAACGCAACACACACATGAAATATAAAAGAATTCTTCTGAAATTGAGCGGCGAAGCCTTAATGGGTGATTTACAATACGGAATTGACCCGAACAGACTGGCCGAATATGCTGAAGAAATTAAGCAAATTCACAGTAAAGGAGTAGAAATTGCGATTGTTATTGGTGGAGGAAATATTTTTAGAGGCGTTGCGGGAGCAAGTGCCGGTATGGATAGAGTACAAGGCGATTACATGGGAATGCTTGCTACAGTAATTAACGGTATGGCTTTGCAGGGTGCTCTTGAAGACAAAGGAATGAAGACACGTTTGCAGACTGCTCTTAAAATGGAATCTATTGCGGAACCGTATATCAAGAGAAGAGCCGATCGTCATCTTGAAAAAGGAAGAATCGTAATCTTTGGTGCTGGAACCGGAAACCCTTATTTTACAACCGATACTGCTGCTGTACTAAGAGGAATCGAAATTAATGCTGATGTTATCCTGAAAGGAACCCGCGTTGATGGTGTTTATGATTCTGATCCGGAAAAAAATGCTTCGGCTGTGAAATTCGATTTTATTTCGTTTGATGATGTCCTTAAAAAAGGACTAAACGTAATGGATACAACTGCTTTCACTTTAAGTCAGGAAAACAAATTGCCAATCGTTGTTTTTGATATGAACAAAATTGGAAATTTATTGAAAATCTGTGAAGGCGAAAACATAGGAACTGTAGTTAATATATAATCTCAGTTAAATTTACAGTCAACTATTGGACTGAACTTAAAACTGAGACTAAAAAACTGAAAACTAAAAAAAATGACTGAAGAAATAGAATTTATATTAGATAGTACGGAAGAATCAATGAATGGTTCTATTGCGCATTTAGAAAAAGAATTTCTTAACATTCGTGCAGGAAAAGCTTCACCAGCCATGCTTGGAAGCGTTTTTGTAGATTATTACGGTTCAGCAACACCACTTTCGCAAGTATCGAAAATTAGTGTTCCTGATGCCCGAACTATCACTTTGCAGCCTTTTGAAAAAAACATGCTGCAAACCATTGAGAAAGCAATTATGATTGCCAACATTGGTTTTAACCCGATGAACAATGGTGACATGATCATTATTAGTGTTCCGCCACTTACTGAAGACCGTCGTAGAGAATTAGCAAAACAGGCAAAAGTAGAAGCTGAAGATGCTAAAATTGGTGTTCGTAACGTACGTAAAGATGCTAATACTGATATCAAAAAATTAGAAAAAGAAGGAACTTCAGAAGATATTTGTAAATCTGCAGAAGAAGAAGTTCAGAACTTAACAAATACTTTTATCAAAAAAATTGATGAATTACTGGCTGCAAAAGAAGCCGAAATCATGAAAGTTTAAAATCTTATATCATAAAAAAATAATCCGTTTAGTTAAAATATACTAGACGGATTTTTTTATTCTTATTTTTGCGTACGAAAATTAGAACCTTTGCGTTTTCCAAACTATATAACTCTCTATGAAGCTATTCTGTTTACTGACTTTGTTTTTTACGCTTTCCTTACAAGCGCAATTTCAGATAAACGGAATTGTAAATGACTCAAATAACAAACCACTCCCTTTTGCCACGATTACAACCTCTGACGAACATCAAACCATTACGGATGTTGATGGTAAATTTGTCCTGGAATCTAAAAAGGAGTTTCGTTTTTTTATTGTTTCTTATATTGGTTTTACCCCAAAAGTCATTAGTATAACCGACAACAGAAAATTCTACAGTATCGCTCTTGATGGTAAAACAGATGACTTAAAAGAAGTTATTGTATCGAATGAAAATCCTGCTCTGAACATTTTAAAAAGAGTAATTACCAATAAAAACAATAACGATCCGCAAAAAAAACTGCGTTCGTTTGATTATAAAACGTACAACAAACTGATTGTTACCGCAAATGCCGACTCTATAGGCAGAGGAATTGACTCTATTTTTGAATACGACAAGAACTTTGATAAACTACTCATTAAAATAGACTCTTCGAATTATAAGTTTAAAGAAATCATCAGTAAACAACATCTTTTCCAGACCGAAAAAGTGTCGCAGTACCAGTTTGGAGAAAACCGACTGAAGGAAACTATTTTAGGCAGCAAGATGGCTGGATTTAAACAGCCTGTATATGAGATTATTGCTTTTAACCTGCAGTCTATTTCGGTTTATGATTCGAAATACGAACTGTTCGAAACCAAATACAACAGTCCGATTGCGAATGATGCTGCTAAAGATTACAACTATAAATTACTCGATACGGTAGCTATTGATGGTCGTGAAACCTACATGATCTATTTTAAAAACAAAAAGAAAATCAGAGCCAGCGGACTGGAAGGAGTTTTGTATATCGATCAGGAGAATTTTGCTATTGCTAAAGCGGTTATGCGTATTAAAGGCGTATTAGACATTAGCGGGATACATGAATTTAAATACATTCCTGAGGAAAAAATCTGGTTTCCGGACATTACTACATTTAAAATTGTAAAAGGAAAGAATGATGATGATATTAAGATTTTAGGGGGAACCATTCAGTTTGACGGGGATGCCGAAGACTTTTTTGAGACGCGAAAAAAGAGCGCCACAGACTTCTCTTACTTAGTCTCTCAGAGTAATAACTTCGACATTCATTATAATACAAATTCCAGCATTAAAAATCCTTCTCTTTATATTGAAATTGAAGAAGAAGCCAGCAAGCAGCCTGAAAGTTTCTGGAAAGAATACCGAAAGGAAGATCTGGACCTGAAAAGCCAGAAGACGTATTTGTTACTGGACAGCCTTTCTATTAATAAAAGAATAGAAAGCCGGCTTCGTTTTGGAAGAAAAATCATAAACGGTTACATTCCTGTAGGCCCTATTGATTTTGATTTGAAAAAACTGGTAAGTTATAACAACTATGAAGGCTTTCGTCTAGGACTTGGAGGAATTACCAACGATCGTTTCTCTAAAAATTTCAGAATTGAGGGGTATTCCGCTTACGGGACCAAGGATGGTGCTTTTAAGTACAACCTGGGCGCTGGTGTACAGCTTGGAAAAACGACCAATACCTGGCTGAATGCTTCCTATACGGATGATGTTCGGGAGATTGCGAGTACTACTTTTGCTGTTGACAAGCGTGTTTTTAAATTGTATGACCCGCGTCCGATAAACATTAGTACTTTTTATCAATATACGAGCTGGAAAGCGAATGTACAAACCCGAATTATTCCGAAGACGGAAGCTATTCTGGAGCTTTCTCGCACTGCTGTCGAACCCAAATTTGATTATCTCTTTAATCTGGACGGAAAATTATATTCGAGTTATGTGATGACTACGGCGATGATGTCGATTATGTGGGCACCGTTTAGTAATTTCATGCAGACACCTACAGGTCGAAATGAATCGGAGAAACGTTTTCCGCGCTTTACTTTTCAATACACACAATCTTTGCCTAATGTTCTGGATAACGACTTTGCCTTTGGTAAAATTGACTTTAAAACAGAATATGAAAAGAATTATCTGAACGGGCAGAAAACCAGTCTGCTTTTGCAGGGCGGACTTGCCATAGGCGAGGTACCCATTACCCATTTGTACAATACGGCTCCGAATAACTTAACTAAGGAAACCATTATACAGCGTATTACTTTTGCCGGAAGGAACAGTTTTGAGACGATGTATTTTAATGAATTTTTCTCCAGCGAATATGTTCTCTTTCAGATAAAGCATGGTTTCAAAAGAGTTCAGCTCTTTAAGAAGGTAAATCCTTTGATTGTACTGGTTTCCAGAGCAGCCTGGGGAAACATGAAGAATCCTGAACACCATGTAGGCCCAGAATACAAAACACTGGACAAAGGTTACTTTGAGTCCGGTATTGAACTGAACAAAATCTACAAAGGTTTTGGATTGGGGGGATTCTATAGATATGGACCGAATCAGCTATCCCGATTTGATGACAATATTGCGGTTAAGCTGTCGTATGTTCTTGATTTAGGGCTCTAAATAAAAATTTCAATATTTTAAATTCCAAATTCGAATCATGAAAATTTGGAATTTTTTATTTTTTATTTTGACAAAATGACGCTTCATTTTGTTTTTACTCTACTCCTTTTACCTATAACAGCTATTCTTTTGAAAAACATCTCATCAGGTAATGCAATGCAAACCTCTCTTTTATAAAACCACACGGCAGTTTTACGAAACACATTACCTCATTTATAAATCATTTCGCTTCCTTTATAAAATACATCGCCAGATTTACGAAACCCATCGCCTCTTTTACGAAACACATCGCTAGGTTTATAAATGATATCGCTTACTTTACAAAAAACATCGACAGGTTTATAAATCATGTCGCTTACTTTATAAAGTATGTCGCTAAGTTTACGAAACACATCGCTAAGTTTACAAATCATGCAGCTTACTTTATAAAGTATATCGCTAGGTTTATAAAACACATCGCCTACTTTACAAAATAAATGATCTGTTTTACAAAACACATCGCTTATTTCTGCAAAGACATTACAAGTTCCCTCAAAAACCTTTCTTGTTTTCTCAGGTTTCTTAACTGTTTCTGAAATTAGTCTGCCATAATCATTCGCAGCAGCAGCTCTGGCTTTATGTATTTGATTCAATATTGCTTTTATCCCATTGGATATCACAAATAATGAATATGAATTTTGTCAGGAGTAAAGACTTCCCCTGAAAAACTTTTGGGTTTAAAAAGACAAATCCCAAATCCCAATCATTAAAAATTGGAATTTGGAATTTGAGATTTTAAGATTTTCTTTCTTTATGGCTTCAATATTAAAACGGAAGGCGTATTATTTAACCAGGTACTTTGTGACTCGATTAATTTTTTCCAACTGTCTAAACTAATAATCATTAAATTTTGTGTTTCTAAAAATTCCTTTTTAATAATCCTGTCATGCATAATCATGATATGATTAGGTGCAATTTGTTCGATAGACCGAATCGTTTCCTGAATCTCACGTGTATTTTTTACCTCGCCGCCCGCATCTAAAACCGTGATCTGCGAACCATTATTATTGATTAATTTCTTTGCATATTCAATAAGAAATCCATCTTCTTTACTAAATACCGGTATTAAAACCTGATTTACCTCCTGAAGTTCTTTATCTATAAAAATTCCAACCGGCATCTTGGTTTTGGCAATAATATGACGTGTTCTTTCATCAAAAGGAGAGTTTTCGAACAAGCCTTCCTTACCTGTAAACTTATCAATCAGACGATCCGGGTTTACAATTCGGGTGGTAAAACCCAGTATTTTCCCCAACAATGTTCCATCAAAAATAGATTGTCCTAAACCTACCAGCAACAAATCGTATTCTCCCTGATTTGCCGAGTCAATAATATCGGTATCAATATCATTGGATACTTTAAAAAGACTTACCATGTTTTGTTTCAGTCTTTCTGACTCTTCAATAACCGGAACCAGCATTTTGCGTTCGTGATCTTTTACATCAAAAGAATGAATCTCTGTACTTAAGGATAAATGCATTGCGGTAACAATCGAATTATCCGGTTGTTTTTTAACTAAACTGTTGGCTATTTTCAATAATTGCTTTCCTTTTTCAGGAGTAGCAAACGAAAGCAGAATTTTGTACTTGCTCTTATTTCCAATTTCCTGCGGGATGGCGGTGATTTTATCTTTAAAAATAAAACCTATAAAATCGAGAGCCGGACCCGTCATAAAAGTCGTGACTAACGCCATAATGACCATCATAGTAAAAATTTCGGTAGAAAGAACCCCTAGATCATACCCGATGTTCAGCACCACAAGTTCCATTAAACCACGTGTGTTCATCAGGGCACCAATGGCGAGACTGTCTTTCCAGTTTTGCCCAACAAATTTCGCTGCAAGTGCACTTCCAAAAAACTTACCTACCACGGCAACTGCGATGATAAGCCCTGTAATTTTCCATAATTCCGGATCATTCAGCAAACCTATCTGGGTACGCAATCCTGTAAATACAAAGAACAAAGGCAAGAGCACGATAATGGCTACATCTTCGACTTTTTCGATAAAAATATTTCGGAATTTATTGTTTTCAGGCATGATTGCTCCTGCTAAAAAAGCACCAAACAAAGCGTGAATCCCGATTAGCTCAGATACATAAGCAGAGAACAATAAGGTAATAAAGAAAATGGCCACTACAGGTTTGTTCAGACTTTCTCTGGTACTGTTTAAATCTCCTACACGTTTCAGGAACGGACGAACGACTTTAAGCATTACCATTACATATAAAATTGCCAATCCTATTACATACAAAGCACTGGTAAACGAACCCGCTTTTACGATAGCAATTACGACTGCCAGAATACACCATGCCGTAATATCATCGGCAGCGGCACAAGTAATGACAATCGTGCCTAGTTTTGTTTTTTGCATACCGCGTTCCTGCACGATTCTGGCCAGAACTGGAAAGGCGGTAATACTCATCGCGATTCCCATGAACAATCCGAAAGACGAAAATTCTACTCCAACGGGAGCAAATCTATGATAGATAAAATAGGCTAAACTTAAACCTAAAGCAAAAGGAATTACAATACTGGCGTGACTGATTACGACCGCTTCGTGTGCTTTATTCTTTAGTACTTTTAAGTCCAGCTCCATACCGATAACGAACATGAAAAGGATTAAACCAATCTGACTTAAAAACTGCAGGTTTCCTAAAGATGCTGCAGGGAATAACGCCGCTGAAAACTCCGGAAAATACATTCCGACCAGGGATGGCCCTAATACAATACCGGCAATCATCTCTCCTATTACGGATGGCTGTCCTATTTTTCGAAATCCCCATCCAAACAAACGCGCTACTAATATAATGGTAACAATCTGCGCTAATAAAATAGCTAAGGGATGCTGCAAGTTTTCGATCATTGAATGTGTAAAATCGTTCCAATGATTGCTTTCTATCTTTTTCTTAACAATCTGACGCCCTACTTCAAGAGCAGCACCCTTTGAAATAACCCAATATATCAGGGCTGTAAAACCACCAATAATGGTAACATAAAACAAGGAGTTCTTTATATTATTCATAACTCATTTTTTAATTTATTGGGGCAAATATCAGAAGTGATTTTTAAGCGGAAAAGTAAATTTAAAGCTAATTTTTGATGTATGTAACAAGTGAGGAAAAGTTTGTAATAAGTTGTGCGGTGCGACACAAATCAACGTTATAAATGACCATAATACTACTAAACTTTTGAAGTTTTTACCCAATGTCTGGCTTTGAAGAGTGCGGCATAATGGCAAAAAAAGAATAGAAGTCTTTATTAAGACTGGTGAGTTCCTTACAGAGATTCTTACTTCATCAGGATGACAGGATGGTGGTTCTTGTTAGGGTATTTTTTGACCCCATAATCCAATTCAATTTACAGTTTTACCTTTGAGAGAAAGTCGGAGCGATAGGTTTCGCTCAGGATCATGGTGGTGTTTTTGCCATTTTTGTCGAGATTGTGCAATACAATTTCGTTATGATTAAAGAATTTTATGGCTTTTACCGCTACGATTTCTTTTTTGTTGACGCGGCAAAAATCAGTTTCGGGTAATTCTTTTAAAAGGGTATCAAATTTAATATTTTTCAGATTCAGGGAACTGCCATCAGTCAAAAGAACGGCTTTATCACGGCTGTCGCTTTCTGCCGTTTTGATATATTGAATTTGATTAAAATACAATAATGTTTTTCCTTTATCTGTATTCAGCTGAATGAACTTTTTGGAAGTATCTGGTTTTTCGAATCGTTCGAGAGCTTTGGAGATTGCTTTTTGCAAACGCTCTATTTTTACCGGTTTGGTGATGTAATCTACGGCATCGATATTAAAAGCATCGGCAGCATAGTTTTTATAAGCCGTGCAAAAGATGATTAGTTTGTTTTGAAGCAAGTCCGCAAGATGCAGTCCGTCCATTCCGGGCATTTCGATATCTGAGATTAATAAATCAAAGTCGAGTTGCGGAATTTCGGCTAAAAGTTTCTCCGGATTATTGAATGTTTTTACGATTTCCAGTTCGGGAATTTGTTCGCAAAGCATTTTGAGATAGGTTAATCCCGGCAACTCATCGTCCAGCAGCAAGCATTTCAGTTTTGTATTCAAGTAAATCAATTTTTAGGTGTGCAATATAAATATCGTTTTCTACAAACCTGTCTAATTTGAAGTTATTTTTATAAATGATTCGGAGTCGGTGCTCTAAAGTCGTGTGCCCGAAGCCGCTTCGTTCCTTCTTCAGTGCTTTTTTCTCAGAGATCTTATTCGACACCGTCATAAAAAACGCATTGTCCCTGAACTCAAAGATTACCGAAATAAAAGCATCGGCACTTTGCAGGTCAGCATGCTTAAAGGCATTCTCTATTAAATCTATTGAAATCAGCGGCGCCAGTAAGGGCTGCTCATACAGCTTGTCCTGCTCGTTGATATTGGTTTTTATCTTTAATTCGAAAAGCGGACTGATTTTTATTTTATTGATTTCGATTAAATTCAGCGCGAAGTCAATTTCTTCTTTGGCGGTAACAAATTTCTTTTTGCTTTCGTACAGGATATAATCCAGCACATTGGCCAGTTTATCCAAAGCAAAATAGGTTTGATACGCATGAGACTGGATAGAATTGAGTATGTTCTTGAATAAATGCGGATTCAGTTTGGATTCTAAGGTTTCTAGCTGCAGATCATTAACTTTCATTTCGAGTGCATAAAAGCTTTTCTCAGCATCGTCTTTTGCTTTTTTGGATTGCATTAATTGATACACCATAAAACAGATGATGATGACCAGTAAGAGAATTATGGAAAGAAATATGAAGAGTATGGTGTTGTTTTCCTGCATGTTGTAAAAGTTTTTTTCGCCACAGATTTTTAGGATTTAAAAGAATTTTATCTGCGTGCTATTTTTTTTGCCACGAATTACACGAATTACACAAATTTAAACCTAAAATTAGATATCTGCTCGATCTGCAAAATCTGCGAGCTTTTTTTTGCCACAGATTAAAGGATTCAAAAGGATTTTATAATCTGTGGTATTTGCGTGTTACTTTTTAACCACAAATTACGCGAATTACACAAATTATATTTTAAATCTAATTTCAAAAATCTGCCTGATCTGCAAAATCTGCGAGCCTTTTTTTTGCCACAGATTAAAGGATTCAAAAGGATTTTATAATCTGTGGTATCTGCGTGTTACTTTTTAACCACAAATTACGCGAATTACACAAATTATATTTTAAATCTAATTTCAAAAATCTGTCTGATCTGCAAAATCTGCGAGCTTTTTTTTGCCACAGATTAAAGGATTCAAAAGGATTTTATAATCTGTGTTGATCCGTTTTATCTGCGTTATCGGAGTGCTATTTTTAACCACAAATTACGCAAATTACACAAATTATATTTTAAATCTAATTTCAAAAATCTGCCTGATCTGCAAAATCTGCGAGCTTTTTTTTGCCACAGATTAAAGGATTCAAAAGGATTTTATAATCTGTGGTACTTGCGTGTTACTTTTTAACCACAAATTACGCGAATTACACAAATTATATTTTAAATCTAATTTCAAAAATCTGCCTGATCTGCAAAATCTGCGAGCCTTTTTTTTTGCCACAGATTAAAGGATTCAAAAGGATTTTTAATCTGTGTTGATCCGTTTCATCTGTGTCATCTGTGGTCCAATTCATCTGCATGCCAATATTTTTAATGACTGGAAACATACTTCAATCCGATAATCGAAGCAATTAAAGTCGAAAGGAAAAATATTCTCCAGAAAGTTGCGGGTTCTTTGAAGATAAAGATGCCGACCAATACTGTTCCTACCGCACCAATTCCTGTCCATACAGCATAGGCTGTACCAATTGGTAATGTTTGGGTCGCTTTATACAATAAAATCATACTTATGGTAAGACAGACAAAAAAACCACCCATCCAGTAAGTCGAAATGATTCCGTTAGTTTCTTTGGCTTTGCCTAAACAAGATGCAAAACCGACTTCGAAAAGTCCTGCGATGATTAATAAAATCCAGTTCATTATTGTTCCTTTTAATTTGAATACAAAGATGAGAAAAGCTACTTTATAATTACCAAAACACCCGTACTAAAATTTGTTTTTAAAAATTAAGCCGCTTCTTTTTTCAATTATTTCAAAAGAATTTCGCAAAGACATAAAGTTTTTTTTGAATAGCCCATGGGAATACGATTTAACAGGGAAAAGGGCTTTAGCCAAACTGAATATGGTTTGGCTAAAGCCCTTTTCATACCTTTATTAATCCATCCAGCTAAAGCTGGAAGCTATTCAGTTTTTATATTGACTTTTTTTTGACTTTGTCGCTTTGCGACTTTCCGTTTTTGCGAGAAATAAAACTGCAACAGATTATCAAATTATCTAAACATTATGCGTGTTAATTTATGTTAACATATCGCAAAAACAGACCCGATAGTTAATGATTTCTAGCAGTTTTCACTACATTTGCATCCATTTTAAAGATTTTATGAAAAAAGCGATACAAGTTGGATTTTGGGAAAAAGTTGCCCGAATCATTCTTAAAAATAGAATTACCATACTAATTATAGTTGCAGCCTTAACCATCTTCCTTGGTTCTCAATGGAAAAACCTTGCAATGACTTATACGGAGGCCAATCTGCTGCCTAAAGATCATATTGCCAACAAAGAATACCAACAGTTTCTGGACAAATTTGGCGAAGAAGGAAATCTTATTGTAATAGGTTTTAAAGATTCTAACTTTTTTACCCCTAAAAACTACGCTGCCTGGAATGAACTGATGACCGGTTTGAAAAAATCGAAAGAAGTGGATCTTGTCGTTTCTCTGAATGACCTTAAAAAACTGGAGAAGGACACTGTAAACGAGAAGTTTGTTCTGGCTCCTTTTATCGATCAGAGCAAAACGATCGACCCTGCTTACCTGAAAACCGTTCAGTATGATCTGTTTCACAATTTACCTTTTTATGAAGGCTTATTGTTTAACAAAGAAAGCGGAAGCGTTCGTTCTGCGGTTTACATGAATAAAGATTTGGTAAACACTGCGGCGAGAAAGACTTTTATCATTGAAAATCTTGTTCCGAAAATAGAAAAATTCGAAAAAACGACTGGTGTTGACCTTAAGGTTTCAGGAATGCCGTACATCAGAACGATTAATGCAGAAGATATGAAAGGCGAAATAGGTCTTTTTATTGGTAGTGCATTACTGATTGTTTCGTTGGTTTTCTTTTTCTTTTTCCGTTCGTTCAGAGCTACCTTTATTTCGATTTGTATTTTGATTGTGGGTGTAATGTGGTCTTTCGGGACATTAGGATTATTCCATTATAAAATCACGATTCTAACAGCAGTAATTCCACCACTGATTATCGTAATCGGAATCACGAATTGTATTTTTCTGATTAACAAATACCAGCAGGAAATAAAACTGCACAACAATCAGGCAAAGGCATTGCAGCGTATTATTTCAAAAATTGGAGTTTCGACCCTGATGACGAATTTGACGACTGCTATTGGTTTTGCAACGTTCATGATTACGGGTAATGAGTTGCTTTTTGAGTTTGGATTAGTGACTTCGATTAATGTGATTTCGGTTTATTTACTGACTCTGGTTATTGTGCCAATTGTGTATAGTTTCTTGCCAGTTCCAGGAGAAAAACATTTGTATCATTTAAGCAAAACCTATATTTCAACTTTGTTGGATTTTGTAGAAAATGTGGTGCGAAACAAACGAAAAGTAATTTATACTATTTACGGATTGCTTTTGGTTTTTAGCGTTATCGGTGTTTCGCAAATGAAAGTTTCAGGAAGTTTGATTGGCGAAATGCCAAAAAGTGCTTCTTTCTTTAAAGATATTTTGTTCTACGAAAAAGAGTTTAACGGTGTAATGCCGCTCGAAATCATGATCGATACGCAACGCAAAAAAGGCGTAATGAAATTATCGACCATGCGTAAAATGGACGAGTTGCAAAACACAATTTCGGAAATGCCTGAGTTGTCGAAACCAGTTTCAATTGTGAATTTGGTTAAATATTCGAAACAAGCGTATTATAATGGTAAACCAGAATATTATCAATTGCCAACTTCGCAGGAACAAGCTTTTATTTTGAGTTACGCCAAAAACGCAACCAAAAACAGCAAAGAAAACTTAATGAAAAGTTATGTTGATTCGACAGGACAATACGCCAGAATCACGACTTTTATGCGAGATATTGGTACCGATGAAATGGCGAAAGTCGAGAAAAAACTACATTCTAAGATTGATGAGATTTTCCCGAGCGATCGTTATAAAGTTACCGTTACCGGAAAAGCATTGGTTTTCCAGAAAGGAACTTCGTATTTGGTAGACAACTTAATCGAGTCGTTGATTTTTGCGATTCTGGTTATTGCTGCGCTGATGCTGTATTTATTCCGTTCGTTCAAAATGGTTTTTGCATCGGTGATTACCAATATTTTGCCGCTTTGTATTACGTCAGGATTGATGGGTTATTTCGGGATTCCGCTGAAACCTTCTACGATTTTGGTGTTTAGTATTGCGTTTGGAATTTCGGTAGATAATGCGATTCAGTTTATGGCGAAGTACAAACATGATTTGATTCAGAGTAACGGAAAGGTGAAAAAGTCTGTTTTCAGTTCGTTGAGAGAAACCGGAATCAGTACGTTTTATACTTCGGTGGTTTTAATTTTAGGATTTGCAACGTTTACATTATCCAGTTTTAGCGGAACAATTGCACTTGGAGGATTAATTTCTTGTACATTGGCTTTTGCGATGTTTGCGAATTTATTGGTTTTACCAGCTTTGGTTTTGACTTTTGAGAAGAAAAAAGCTAAGAAGGAGGATTTGGAAGAGTCGGGTAAATAATTTTTTTTCGCCACGAATTCACGAATTAAGAGTTTAAATCTTTGTCAAAGATTTTGAACTGACAAAGATTTAGACACAATCTTGTCATTCCAAGGAACGAGGTTAAGAAAGAGAATTTGAGTAAATATTTTTTTTTCGCCACGACCCAAGCGATAGCGAACAGGCGAAGCAATTCACGAATTTATTGAATTGATTTTAATTCGTGAATTCGTGGCGGTTTTACAATGACAAAAAACTCCTTTTGAAAACGAGTGCCCTAGCCCCGATAGGAGCGGTATCCTTTTTAGGCAATTGGAAATATCTCGTTCACCGTAAACGTTCTGCCTAAAAAGATATAGCGGATAGCGGGAAACAGCTTCTAATTTTAATAATTATCGTTTATATTTGCAACTCGATATAAAAACACTGATTTTATTTTAATCTAAAATCAGCAATCTAAAATCTAATATTAAAATGAAACACACAAAAGTTAAAGACTTATTAAACAGTACGACGACGCTACAGGAAGTGAATGCAAAAGGATGGGTGAGAACTTTTAGAAATAATCAGTTCATCGCGCTTAATGACGGTTCTACCATTAATAATATACAATGTGTTGTTGATTTTGAAAATACACCAGAAGAGACGCTTAAGAGAATCACGACTGGAGCTGCGGTTTCGGTAATTGGAACTTTGGTGGAAAGTAAAGGTGCGGGTCAGAAATACGAAATTCAGGTTTCGAAAATTGAAATCTTAGGAGATTCTGATGCTGAGAAATTCCCAATGCAGCCAAAGAAACACTCTTTGGAATTCTTGCGTGAGAATGCGCATTTGCGTGTACGTACGAATGCTTTTGGTGCAATTATGCGAGTTCGTTCTGTGCTTTCGTTTGCAGTTCACAACTATTTTCAACAAAAAGGTTTTGTATATGTAAACACACCAATTATTACTGGAGCTGATGCTGAAGGTGCTGGAGAAATGTTTCAGGTAACTTCGTTACCATTAGACAATTTACCAAAAACGGAAGAAGGAAATATTGATTTCAAGAAAGATTTCTTTGGAAAACATACCAACTTAACGGTTTCTGGACAATTAGAAGGTGAAACTTTTGCGATGGCTTTGGGTCAGATTTATACTTTTGGACCAACTTTTAGAGCAGAAAACTCTAACACTTCCCGTCACCTTGCAGAATTTTGGATGATTGAGCCTGAAGTTGCTTTCAACGATTTGGATGACAATATGGATTTGGCTGAAGATTTTATTCAGTACGTAATCAAATATGCTTTGGATAATTGTGGTGATGATTTGAAATTTTTGGAAGGAAGACTTCTGGAAGAAGAAAAATCTAAACCTCAGGCAGAAAGAAGCGAAATGGCTTTGTTGGAGAAATTAAACTTTGTTTTGGAGAACAACTTCAAACGTGTTTCTTATACAGAAGCTATTGATATTTTGAGAGATTCTACTCCGAACAAAAAGAAGAAATTTCAATACCTTATCAACGAATGGGGAGCTGATTTACAGTCGGAACACGAGCGTTATTTGGTTGAAAAACACTTTAAATGTCCGGTAATTTTATACGATTATCCAGCAAATATTAAAGCGTTTTACATGCGTTTGAACGACAACACTGAACCTGGAAGAGAAACAGTTCGTGCGATGGACATCCTTTTCCCAGGAATTGGAGAAATCGTTGGTGGTTCTGAAAGAGAAGAGCGTTACGATGTTCTGGTTGAAAAAATGAAAACCCTGGGAATCGACGAAGAAGAATTATACTGGTACCTGGACACAAGAAGATTTGGTTCTGCAACTCATGCAGGTTTCGGACTTGGATTTGAGCGTTTGGTATTGTTTGTAACTGGAATGACAAACATTAGAGACGTAATTCCTTTCCCGAGAACTCCTGGAAGTGCGGAATTCTAGGAAACGGAATTTGCCACGAAGGCACTAAGACACAAAGTTTTTTGTACCCTGTTGGTAAAAGTTTGCCACAAAGACACAAAGGCGCAAAGTTTTTAAATTTTGCTTATTAAAGATTCTAAAAAAATAAAAATACCACGAAGACACAAAGAAAGTCAACATGTATTTTTATTTTTAAAGCTTAATCTTTAAAGAAAAATAAATTCGCGCCTTTGTGCCTTCGTGGCAAACTCAAAATATTATGCTCTCTGAAAGAACGGAAGAAATTGGAAGAATTATTGTAAACTCGGCATTCAAGGTTCATAAACAACTTGGACCTGGACTATTAGAAAGAGTTTATGAAGTTTGTTTGGCTCATGAAATCACAAAAGCTGGTCTTGAAGTAAAACGCCAGGTTGATATTCCGATAGTTTATGACGGAATTGAATTTAGTGAAGGATTAAGATTAGATTTACTGATTGAAGATTCGATAATTATCGAAATAAAAGCAGTTGAGCAAATGAATCCTGTTTGGGAAGCACAAATTATAAGTCAATTAAAATTGCTGGATAAAGATTTAGGCTTTTTAATTAATTTTAATGTTCCACTAATTAAGAGTGGTATTAGAAGATTTATAAATACAAAAAGAAGATATTAAATTAAACAAATATGCCATTGTATCTTTGTGATTTCATGGCAAAAAAACTTTGCGCCTTCGCGTCTTAGTGGCTAAAAAATTAGTGTCTTATTATGCTAAAGCAATTTTTAAATTTAAAATTATCACAGAAATTATCTCCACAGCAAATTCAGCTGATGAAGTTAATTCAATTGCCTACGCAAGCTTTTGAGCAACGTTTATTGGAAGAAATGAACGAAAATCCAGCCCTGGAAGCTGGTAAAGAAGACGAATACGAAGCGGATGAATTTGCTAATGAAGAATACGACGATTATGATGATGCAGAATCGGACAGAATCGAAGCAGACGACATTAATATCGACGAATATTTAAGCGACGATGATACGCCGGATTATAAAACTCAGGTGAATAATTATGGTGAAGATGAAGAGCGCGAAACACCTTTTGCTTCTCCTATTAGTTTTCATCAGGATTTAATCAATCAGTTGAATACTTTTATTCTGAATGACGAAGAGCGCGAAATCGCCGAATTCCTGGTTGGAAGTATCGATGACATGGGTTACATTCGCAGAAGCGTTCCTGATATGGTCGATGATATGGCCTTTACTCAGGGTATTTATACCGATGAGAAAATGGTTGAAAGAATGCTGCACGTTATTCACGAACTGGAACCTTCTGGAGTTGGTGCGCGTGATTTGCAAGAGTGTTTATTGCTGCAACTGAAACATAAAACGCCAACGGAATACGTTGACTTGGCAATTGATATTATCGAAAATCAGTTTGATGCTTTTACCAAAAAACATTACGATAAGCTTTTACAGAAATATTCGGTTTCGAATGAACAGCTAAAAAAAGCGATTCACGAAATTGAAAGACTGAACCCAAAACCGGGCGGTTCTTATACCGGAAACAATAAAGTTACCGAAAATGTAGTTCCGGATTTTGCTATCAGAATTGTGGATGGAGAACTGGAACTGACTTTAAACGGAAGAAATGCTCCGTCTTTGCACGTTTCTAAAGATTATCAGGAAATGATGCAGACGTATAAAGATTCCCGCGACAAATCGTCGGCACAAAAAGATGCGGTTCAGTTTATCAAGCAGAAACTCGATTCGGCTAAATGGTTTATCGATGCGATCAGACAACGTCAGGAAACACTTTTTGTAACGATGAATGCGATTATGCATTATCAGGAAGAATTCTTTTTGGATGGTGACGAAACTAAGCTAAAACCAATGATCTTAAAAGACATTGCAGATATGGTTGGTTTGGATATTTCGACGATTTCGCGCGTTGCGAATAGTAAATATGTAGAAACACCATACGGAACAAAACTAATCAAAGAGTTTTTCTCTGAAGCGATGAAAAACGATCAAGGCGAAGATGTTTCGACTTTAGAAATTAAAAAGATTCTTAAAAATACCATTGAAGAAGAAGACAAACACAAACCGCTTCCAGACGATCAATTGGCCGAAATCTTAAAAGAAAAAGGTTATCCGATTGCGCGTAGAACCATTGCGAAATACCGTGAACAATTGGATATTCCGGTGGCAAGAATGAGAAAGAAGATTTAGTTTTTCTTTAAACCATATAAGAGATATAAGTTCATTTAAAAATAACAAACCCGACAGATTTTATAACCTGTCGGGTTTATTCTAATGAAAAAATATACTATTTATTCCTGATTTTTCTTCATTGCATTAAAATACGCTGCACGGCTAAGTGGCTCATATTCTTCGGTTTCGCCTAACATAACCAGTTTATCACTGTCTGTTTTTCTAAAACTATAATTGGCAAGGTTTCCAGTTCTTGTACAAACGGCATGCACTTTTGTTACATATTCAGCTGTTGCCATAAGCGCTGGCATAGGTCCGAAAGGATTTCCTTTAAAATCCATGTCCAGTCCTGCAACGATTACTCGAATTCCCTGATTGGCGAGATCGTTACAAACGGTAACAATTTCGTCATCAAAAAATTGCGCTTCATCAATACCAATTACGTCGCAACCTTGTGCCAAAATCGCAATATTGGCAGCAGCTGGTACAGGTGTAGAACGAATTTCGTTGGCATCGTGCGATACCACCATTTCGTCATGATAGCGGGTATCAATAGCAGGTTTAAAAATTTCGACTCTTTGTTTGGCAAATTGAGCGCGTTTTAATCTACGGATTAACTCCTCGGTTTTACCCGAAAACATTGATCCACAAATAACTTCAATCCAACCAAATTGTTCTTTGTGATTTACTGTATTTTCGAGAAACATTTTGTATTTTTCTACCTTTAAAAATGAATAGTTTTTATTACTTTGTACTGGTAATAAATTGATGTAAAAAATTACTCTTTTTACATTTTTTCAAAAGTAGAAAATTTTTATCAAAACAGAGATTCGCAAACGCTTATTAACAGAAATAAAAAAATGTTCTGCGAGTTTTCTTCAATAATCAACACAATCGAATACAAAATATATTAGAAATACCTATTCACTATAATTTCAACAGTTATGAAAAAAAAATTGGAAGCCGATTTAATCAGCATTGCTCATCGAATTTTAAAACTTAAAAACAAATCCGATATCAATCAATTGTATCTTGAAACGCAGAAATTATATGAAAAATTAGCTGTTTTAAAATTTATTGATGAAAATTTTGACTCTCCAAAACCAACAATTGGCCGAGGCGAAATAGAATCTCAAATCGAAACTATTTTTGAAAAAGAAGAAGATACTCCAGTTGAAACTAAACTTGAAGATCCTGTTATTACTGAAGAAATCGTAACCGAAGAAAATTTCGAACCTGAAATTATTGAAGAAATTGTAGCTCAAGCTGAAGAACAAATTGAAGAAACAGTGGAAGAACAAGAAATTGAAGAAGAAGAAATACCAGAACCTGTTCTAAAAACTATTGAAGAGCCAATCGAGGAAACCATTGAAGAACCTGTTCTTGAAGAGAAAAAAGAAACAGAAAAAGTGGAAGAACTTTCGTTTTCAACAAAAAGCGATTTCAATCCAATTCCCGATTTCAAACCTGCTTTTGAACTTGAGGCAATTGAAGAAGAAAAAGCAATCGAAGAAGAAATTTCAACACCATCAAAACCTGTTCAGATTTTGTTTGAGGATTTTGGTATCAATTATGCCGATGCGCATTTTGTAAAAGTGGATAATTTTGAAGCTATTCCGCCTGCTCCATCCATCAATGAATTTAAAGAAAAAACAGTTATAGAAACGGAAGTTTTAGAAAAAGCAGAACCAAAAATTGCCACATTAAACGAAAAATTAGCCAAAGGTTTCCACATTGATTTGAATGACCGAATTGCATTCACCAAAAATCTTTTCGGAAACAGCTCTGAAGATTACAGCCGTGTATTAAATCAGTTATTGACTTTTGATACCTATAATGAAGCGCAGGGATTTATCGAAAATATGGTAAAACCAGACTACAATAATTGGGAAGGAAAAGACGATTATGCAGAGCGTTTTTTAGGAATTATTGAGAAAAAATTCTCATAAACACAAATTTCACAGATTTACACAAATTTCTATTCGTGAAATTTTTAGCCTTTTAATCATTTGTGCTAATTGGTGTAATCTGTGTTAAATATTACAACAAAATATGTCTAAATTATATATCGTTCCAACGCCAATTGGCAATCTCGAAGACATGACTTTTCGTGCCATCAGGATTCTGAAAGAAGTCGATTTGATTTTGGCCGAAGACACCCGAACCAGCGGAAAATTGCTGAAGCATTTTGAAATTGGCACGCACATGCACAGCCATCACATGCACAACGAGCACAAAACAACCGAGAATTTGATTGCGCGTTTGAAAGCTGGAGAAACCATTGCTTTAATTTCGGATGCGGGAACACCGGCGATTTCTGATCCTGGTTTTTTATTGACTCGTGCTTGTGTCGAAAATAAAATTGAGGTGGAATGTTTGCCGGGCGCAACTGCTTTTGTACCTGCTTTGGTCAACAGCGGATTGCCAAATGACAAATTTATTTTCGAAGGTTTTTTACCTGACAAAAAAGGACGTCAAACTCGATTTTTGGCTTTAGCCGAAGAAACAAGAACGATGATTTTGTATGTTTCTCCACATAAATTAGTCAAAACATTAGCCGAATTTATACAATATTTTGGCGAAGACAGACAAGTTTGTGTTTCGAGAGAATTATCAAAACTACACGAAGAAAATGTACGCGGAACAGCAAGAGAAGTTCTAACCCATTTTGAAAAAACAGCTCCACGAGGCGAAATTGTCGTTGTGGTTGCTGGAAAAACAATAATTAAAGAACCTAAGAAAAGTAAATTTTCGAAGGATGATGACGAAGAATAATTTCTCCACGAACTCACCAATTAGCAAAATTAAAAAAAATGGTCACCACAAATTACACAAATTATCACAAATTTAATTAGCGGAAATTTGTGCAATTTGTGGTAAAAAAAACATCAACATTATGTGCATTCAAGCCTTTTTAGAAAAACTAAAACAAACTCCAACCGAAATAGCTTTCGCAGAAACGATTGCTACGATTGAAGAAAACTACAACTTTACACCAACAGCTTTCCAAAACGGAACGCAACATAACGCTGCCGGAGAAAACTCTGGTTCTTGCAAATTATTTTCTTTCGCAAAATTGCAAAACTTAAGTCAAGAAGAAACATTAGCGTGTTTTGGTGCTATTTATTTCGAAGAAGTTTTAGGTGATCCAAACGGAACCAATCATCAGAATATTCGAAACTTCATCAATACAGGCTGGGACGGAATTCAGTTTGAAGGAAGTGCTTTAGAAGCAAAATAGGCATCTTGCTAAACTGACACTAAATAATTTAGCCACAGATTAAAAGATTAACACAGATTAAAAAATCCTTTTAAATCCTTTAATCTGTGGCAATAAAAATTACATTTCTGACTAAACGATTTTCGATTTCTCCAATCTAAAATCAACACTCTAAAATCTAAAATTAGCAATGCGTTGGACAATAAAACCAAAACCTTCTGAAGATAAAATCAAACATTTGGCGCAAGCCCTGAATGTAGAAGATTTTGTAGCAACGCTTTTGATTCAGCGTGGCATTGAAACTTACGAAGACGCCAAGAATTTCTTTCGCCCTTCGTTAGAACATTTGCATGATCCGTATCTGATGAAGGATATGGACAAGGCTGTAGCACGAATTGAACTGGCTATCGAAAATCACGAAAACATATTGGTTTTTGGCGATTACGATGTTGATGGAACAACAGCCGTTTCGCTGGTTTCTTCTTATTTAAAATCACATTATCCAAATATTGCGACTTACATCCCGGATCGTTATGACGAAGGTTACGGAATCTCCTTTAAAGGAATTGACTTTGCCGACGACAACGGATTTTCGCTAATTATTGCGCTCGATTGCGGTATAAAATCTATTGATCATATCGCCTACGCGAAAGAAAAAAATATCGATTTTATCATTTGCGATCACCACCGTCCAGGGGAATTTCTTCCCGATGCGGTTGCAATCTTAGACCCAAAAAGAGAAGATTGCACTTATCCTTATGATGAATTGTGCGGTTGCGGCGTTGGTTTTAAACTGATTCAGGCTTTAGGCCAAAATCGAAATGAAACCATTGACGATTTAGTCGAATATTTAGATCTAGTTGCCACAGCTATTGCCGCCGACATTGTTCCGATTACGGGAGAAAATCGTGTGCTGGCATATTTTGGCCTGCAGGTCATCAATGCTGCGCCAAGACCCGGAATCAAGGCTTTAATTCATCAGATAAAAAAGAAAGTTTTAGATATTTCTGATGTCGTTTTTATTATTTCGCCCAGAATTAATGCGGCAGGAAGAATCAAACACGGCAATCATGCAGTCGAATTATTGACCGAATTTAACTTCGAACAGGCACAGCAATTTGCATCAGAAATAGAACAATATAATGCTGACCGGAAAGATTTAGATAAAAAAATTACCAAAGAAGCTTTTCAGCAAATTGTAGCAAACAACGAACAAGATCGATTTTCGACGGTAGTTTTTCAGGAAGACTGGCACAAAGGCGTGATCGGAATTGTAGCTTCAAGATTAATTGAGACCTATTACCGTCCGACTTTGGTTTTTACGAAAAGCGGTGATAAATATGCGGCTTCGGCACGATCTGTAAAAGGATTTGATGTTTACAATGCGTTGGATGCCTGCGCTGAACATTTGGAGCAATTTGGAGGTCACATGTACGCAGCCGGAATGACTTTGAAAGCCGAAAATTATATCAATTTTAAAAACGCTTTCGAAAAACAAGTTGAGGAAACGATTCTTCCAGAAATGCGAACGCCAGAAATCGAAATTGATGCTGAAATCGACTTTACCGATATTACGCCTAAACTAGTCCGGATTCTAAAACAATTCGAACCTTTTGGACCTCAGAATATGACACCTGTTTTTATGACCCAAAATGTAAAAGATACAGGCTACGCCAAAACATTAGGTGCAGATGATGAACATTTGAGATTATTTGTCAAACAGAATAACTCCGAAGGCATTGCTGCCATTGGTTTTGGACTCGGAAAAAAAATAGAAATCGCAAAAAACCAACAACCTTTTCAGTTAGCCTACACCCTTGCTGAAAACGAGTGGAACGACAAAGTTTCGACTCAATTGATGTTAAAAGATATTAGAACAGATGGAAACTAAGCCCCACAAACAAGATCCTTATCAGGCGTTGCGCTTTAGAGAATTTAACGTGTTTTTATTGTTGCGTTTCGCGATGGTTTTTGCCTGGTCGATGCAATTTATTGTAATCGAATGGGAAGTTTATAGTTTAACCAAAAACCCACTTTCGTTAGGAATTATTGGCTTAATGGAGGTAATTCCTGCTGTTTCAATGGCATTATTTGCCGGTCATATTGTAGATCAAAGAGAGAAAAAAGGTTTATTAGTAAAATGTATTTTAGGCTTCTCGGTAATTAGTTTTGGGCTATTTTTACTGACCTGGCTAAAAGTTGTGGGTGGCTACTCCCCTAACGTCATTTTATATTCTATTTACTTTTTAGTATTTCTAGGCGGATTGGTTCGTGCTTTTCTTGGACCAACAATTTTCTCACTATTGTCATTGATTGTACCTAAAAAAGCCTATCCAAATGCAGCTACCTGGAGTAGTTCGGTTTGGCAAATTGGTTCGGTTTTAGGGCCAGCGGTGGCGGGGTTTTCAATAAATTGGATAGGTGTTCACTGGTCAATGTGTCTGGTTTTCGGATTCTCTGTTTTCTCTTTAATTGCCTTATCACAAATCAGTAAAAAACCAATTCTGAATCCAAAAATTGGCGAACCGGTTATGGAAAGCCTGAAAGAAGGAATCAAATTTGTGTTCAATAATAAAACCATTTTAGGAGTACTTTCGTTAGATATGGTAGCCGTTCTTTTTGGAGGCGCTGTGGCTTTATTACCTGTTTTTGCTCAGGATATTCTAAAAGTAGGCCCGGAAGGATTTGGTGTTTTGAGAGCTGCTCCGGCAATTGGTGCTTTTATCACGATGTTAATTTCGGCATACGTTCCGTTGTATAAAAAGGCTGGAATGAAACTTTTAGTCGCCATTTTTATCTTCGGATTGTGTATTATACTTTTTGGAGTTTCGACTATTTTCTGGCTTTCAGTCGTGGCGCTATTTTTAAGCGGAGTTGCTGATGGAATCTCAGTGGTAATTCGCCAGACGATTTTACAATTGAAAACTCCCGATCACATGCGCGGACGCGTTGCTGCCGTAAACTCTATGTTTGTAGGTTCATCAAACGAATTAGGCGCTTTCGAAAGTGGTTTAACAGCTAAATTGATGGGAACGGTAACATCGGTCGTTTTTGGTGGGAGTATGACGCTTTTGACCGTTTTAGGCTTCGGAATAAAATCACCTACATTTAGAAATTTAGATCTTCGCAAGGATATGGAAGATCATCATAACGCAGAGTAAATGATAAAATTTAAAAAGATACTTCTAATTATTCATTTTGGAATACTCGCAATATTGATAATGAATTTAATTTTTAAAGCAATCTTCGAAATTAGTTTAATTTCGAATTTGCGCTTTTCCCTAAAGGTTATCTTTTATTTTTCGGCTTCAGTTTTATTTTTTTACTATCGAAAACCTTTTAAAAAAGTATCATTATATTTTTCAATCTATATATTTTCTCCATGTTTAATTTTTATAAGCTGGTTAATGGATGGCATTCTCGGAGCTATATTATCCTCTATTTTTCTTTTCTTATTTGCTCCTGATGACATTAGATTCAAAAATGATCAAATCCAAATTAATAAAAAATTTGGAGGTTTTTTAGGTGCCTGTTGTACATATGAAATAATTGAGAAAAAGTATTTATTGTTCGAAAAAAATATAGCTGAATTTCAATTTGAAAAAAACCTATATCTGAAAAAAAATGATGTTAAGATTAAAAATGATATTTTGGAAATGAATCTCATCTTAAAAGATTATAATTTAACAGAAGATCATTACATCGCCAAAGACACTATTATTTATGTGGCTTTAAAAAAATAAAACTTTAGGATAGATGAAACAATTACAATTGGCTTTCTTCTTAATGTTGTCCTTTTTGGTAAACGGGCAAAATCTCTACATTAAAACCTACGGAAACAAAAAGGAGAAAGCCATTGTTTTTATTCATGGCGGCCCAAGCGGAAATTCGACGTTATTTGAAAGTACTACGGCTCAAAGTCTTGCCGATAAAGGCTTTTACGTAATTGTTTACGACCGCAGAGGCGAAGGAAGATCTACAGATTCTAATGCAAAATTTACTTATAATGAAGCTTTTCAGGACTTAAATTTTATCTACAAAAAATACCATTTAAAGAAAGCTACACTCCTTGCTCATAGTTTTGGCGGTCTCGTAGCAACACTTTTCACAGAAAAATATCCTAAAAAAGTGAATGCACTTGTTTTGGCTGGAGCTTTGATTTCGCAACAAGAAACTTACGATCACATTTTGAATTCTGTTGGAGAAAAATATGCAGAAAGAATTAGTGAAATTAAAAAACTAGATAAAAATTCAGCCGAGTACAGAAAAAAATGCTTTGATTTAGCCGGTGAAAACGACTACTTTAAAATGCCAAATCCAACTGGAGATTCTCAAAAACTAAGAGCTAATTACGAAGCAAGCAATTTTTATAAAACCAATATTAGAAATCAAAATGCACCGTTGCTTTTTTATAAAAATGAAAAGCTCAAAAATATAGACAGCACACCGTATCTTCAAAAAATTAAATCAGCAAACACTCCTGTTTTCGCTATTTATGGTAAGGAAGATGGCATTTTTTCATCAACTCAAATTAATTCAATTAAAAAATTAGTGGGCGAAAATCATTTTGCATTACTAGAAAATTGTTCACATTATCTCTTTGTCGATCAACAGAATAGATTTCTGGAAAATGTTAAAAATTGGATAAAGTAATTCTGATTTCAAATCCTATTTCATTTCTTTAGAAGAAATTTCTTCAAATGAAATACAACATTACTCTTGCTTTCTTCTTTCTAACTTTTGGAATAACAGCTCAGGAAACTTCCATTTCGGGCGAAATAAGAGATTCTAAAAACAATCAATTTTTAGAATATGTTAATATTGGCATAACCGATAAAAATTCGGGTACCGTTTCTAATACAAAAGGAATTTTTAATTTAGTTCTTGACAAAAAAGTTACTCCAAATGATACTATTGTATTTTCGCATATTGGTTTTGAGACGAAAAAAATATTGGTTAGTCAGCTAAAATCTGCTCATAATAAAATAATTTTAGACCCTTCGGAAAACACTTTAAAAGAAGTTGTAGTCAAATTCAAAAAACCAAAACCAAAACAATTTGGGCGAAGTTCAAAAGGATTAGGCCTTATGCATTCTAATTTTTTCTACGCTATGGACAAAACCATTGATGACCGATTAAGTCGTGAAAAGGGAATGCAATTCAAAATAAAAAAAGATTGCAAAGTCAATGATTTTAATTTCAATATTACATCAAATGAATTTAAGTCGGTAAAATTCAGATTGAATTTTTATAAAATTGAAAATGACTTACCCACCGAAATTCTAATTGAAAAAGATATTGTTTTTGAAGTAAAGGACGGCTTCTTGGGTATGTATAATTTAGATTTAAACCCATTTGATATTTATCTGGATAAAGAAATGGGAGAAATTGCGGTAACTATTCAATGGATTCAAAGCGTAAAAAAGGATGAAAACAGTAGATTCTTTGCCATTTCAACTGCTGCTTCTCCAACAGAAACCAGCTTTTACAGGGAACGAAATAGGAGTACCTGGTACAAAAGTGGTCAAAGTTTAACTTTTTACCTCAATACAATGTGCCAGTAAAAAAATATTCGTTTTTTTAAAATGAACTTATATCACTTATATGGTTCATTTTTTTATCACATTTTTATGAATTTTTTATTTAGAATTAATATAAATAATATTTATATTTGTTGAAATAAAGATTCACAATGAGAGAAATAGAACAAATATATCATAACAATTTTGGCATCGCTTTTTACTGGAAAGAAGGGACAGAAGTGATTTCAGATAAAGTACAATTGGTTTTTAAGGAAACTGGTTTTTATCTTACTCTTGACGAAATGAACCAGTTTTGCGATTTGATCGAAGATAGTTTGACTGAAAATGCTTGTTGCGAAGCTTGTGAATTGAAAAATTCCTGCCATAAATTTTTATTAAAAACACCTTGTTCTCAAATAGATTTGGCGGTTTCTATAAAAGAATTAAAATCAATCAAAGATTTGGTAGAAGGCTCTTTATTCAAGATTGAACTGGAAGAATATGTGTATGGAGTCGGGCTAAATTAAACAAATTCACAATCATTTAAGAATCCATTTTCATTATTAAAATATATTTTAGAATTACACTAAAAAAAGTATATTTACAATAATGAAAAAAACAAAAATACTTTTTGCTGTTGTTGTTTTAACAGTTCTTTTTGTGAACTGTACCAATAAATCTGACGAATATACAGACCCTCGCGGAACCGATTATGCAGGTTCTGAAAGCTGTATAGAATGTCATCAGCCACAATACGAAATGGCTTCTCATAGTTCGCATTTTAAAGCGACCGCACCAGCAATTCCGGAAAATGTTCTGGGTGATTTTGACTCAAAAAATCACGTTTTCATCTACGACAAAAACACAAAACTGGTCATGGAAAAACGCAACGACAGCCTTTATCAGGTTTTGTATAAAAACGGAAAAGAAGTCGAAGCACATCGTTTTGAAATTGTATTTGGAACAAAACATGCTCAAACCTCTGTATATTGGCGCAGCAACAACACCTACGAACTGCCACTCTCTTACTACAATTCTATACACAATTGGGCAACAAGTCCCGGTTTTCCAGCTGACAAACCTTATTTTGACAGGCAGGTCATCAAAGATTGTTATGCTTGTCATAGTTCAAACATCAGTAGCAAAAGCGTCAATCAGAGTTCGGAAGAAAAAAATTTCATGTCGATGGATGTGGAAGATGTCATCAATAAAAAAACAATTGTTTATGGTATTGATTGCGAACGTTGTCACGGACCTGCAAAAAAACATGCTGAATTTCATTTGAAAAACCCAAACGTAAAAGCAGCCAACAGTATCGTAAGTTATAAATCGCTAAACAGGCAACAAAAACTAGATGCCTGCGCACTTTGTCATGCTGGAAATGATGGTATGAAATTGAAATCCCGCTTTGATTTTAAACCTGGAGATAACCTTTCGGATTATTATCGGGATACGAAAAGCATTACGGACACAGCAAATTTTGATGTACACGGAAATCAATTTCGTTTGATGGCGCAAAGCAAATGTTTTGTAAATAGCGATAAAATGGATTGTATAACATGCCATAATCCGCACCAAAATGCTTCGCCAAATTTAGCTTCTTATTCCAAAATCTGTATGACGTGTCATCAGGGAATTGAGCACAAAGCAACTACGCTAAAAATGATGCCTGCAAAATTATTAGCCGATAATTGTGTGGAATGTCACATGCCGAAAAAATCCTCAAATGCCATTACATTTCAGCTTTCGAACAGCAAGGCCCTGTCTAAATACATACTGAGAACACACCGAATTGGAATTTATCCAGCTGCTAAGAAATAATTATTTTTCGAATTTTTGTAATTCAAAATTTTCACCATCAAAAACGCCGTAAGTAAAATACCCAATCCAGTCACCCAGATTGACGTAGTTTGAGTTTTCTCCCACCGGAATAATCATGGGTAAATGACGGTGTCCGAAAATAAAATAATTGTAGTGTTTGGTTTCTAATTTACGTTTGGCGTACAAAACCAGCCATTCGTTTTCTTCGCCTAAAAATTTTACATCTTCGTCGCCAGAAATTAGCTTATTTTTTACTGATAAATATTGTGCCAAACGAACACCAATATCAGGATGCAGCCAACGAAACAACCACTTTGAAAACGGATTTGTAAAGACCTTTTTCATTCTTTTATAACCCAAATCACCAGGTCCTTTTCCATCGCCGTGACCAATTAGGAACGTTTTTCCGTTAAAAGTAAATTCCTTATTATCATGATACACCGGAATATTCAATTCGGTTTCAAAATAATCTTCCATCCACAAATCATGGTTTCCTACGAAAAAGTAAATCGGGATACCGCTGTCTCGAATTTCGGCTAACTTCCCCAAAACACGTACAAATCCCTTTGGCACAACCGTTTTATATTCGAACCAAAAATCGAACAAATCGCCCAATAAAAAAATCGCTTCTGCATCTTGTTTCACTTCATCCAGCCAAGCGACGAATTTTTTTTCGCGAGGCAAACTCAACTCAGCAGTTGGAGCGCCAAAATGTTGGTCTGAAGCAAAATATACTTTTTTCATTGAAAGAGTTGTGGGTTTTGAGTTGTGGGTTTTGGGTTAAAACGTTATTCTTGTAACTTGGAATTTGGAATTTATTTTTTGGGATTTTTAGATATTATCACTCGCGTACCATTCGGCAAACGAAGATTCTGTTTCCTGAAGTTTTAATGAGAAAAGCGAAATTCCACTTGGAAGTCGTCCGATGATTCTCTCGGCAAAGTCAACCACCATGTTTTCACTCGTTGGCTGATAATCTACCAAAATCACGTGATGTCCACGATCTTTCAATTCATTTGCCAGTTCAATGTGCGGTGTTGTCTGATTGAAAACAGTGGCATGATCAAACTGATCGACGATTTCTTCTTTTACAATTTTCTTTAGATCCGAAAAATCGATTACCATTCCGAATTTTACATTCGAACGATCCGTAATTGGCGAACCAATAACCGTTACCGACAATTTGTAACTATGACCGTGAACGTTTTTGCATTTTCCGTCGTAACCGTACAAAGCGTGACCGGTTTCGAAACTAAATTGTTTTGTAATTCTGATATTACTCATCGGGAATTTTTTTTGCAAATTTAAGGAATAGATGCGAGAAATGGGCTTTAATTACAAAAACGTTAAGATATGAGATTTTGAATTCATTACATAAGATTACGATCTGCTACACCAACTAAATAAAAAAATAGTCCAAAAATGATACTGATTGAACAGATAAAAAAAGATTTTAAGATCTAAAAGACAAAAAAATATTTATCATACTGTAAACAAATAACTTAGCTAAATATTGATATAACTAAAAATACAAACAAAGTTATTATGAAATTAAATAAACTTATAGCACTTACCCCTTAAACCACAAATTCTTTACTTTTTAAACTGTAATAAAGCTGTTTTAGTAAAATCCGACAAAACCAATTTTCCAGTAATTTTAGCTCTTTCCAATAGCAAAGAATCCCAGTTTTCTGTTCCATCCCAAATTATTTTTTTCATTTCAAATAATGCTTCCGGATTGTAACTGCTCAATTTCTGAACAAAATTTTCCACCTCGGCATCCAGATTTTCTTTAGAATAAATAGCCGAAAAAAGCCCTTTCTGAAAAGCCCATTCTGCCGGTTTCCATTCATGTGCTGCCAGCGTCATTTCCGTCATTGCCGTTTTACCAATTTTTCGGGAAACAGCAGGTTCGATTACAAACGGACCAATTCCGATTGCCAGTTCAGACAATTTCACAGCACTTTCAGGAGTTGCCAAAACATAATCGCAAGCCGCAATAATGCCAACACCACCACCAACAGCTTTGCCCTGAACACGACCCACAATAAGTTTAGAACAACTGCGCATCGCATGAAGCAAAAGAGCAAATCCTGAAAAAAAATGAATGCCCTGCTCCTCATTTTCTACTGCCAAAAGTTCATCAAACGATGCGCCCGCACAAAAAACTTTGTCGCCTTCGCTTTGCAAAACAACAACTGAAACTTCCTGATGCGTACTTAAATAAGTAATTTCGGCAGTAAGTTTATCCAACAACAAACGCGGAAAAGAATTGCTTGCGGGATGACCAAATTGCACCGTAGCCACGGCTCCAGCAATAGTAGTTTGTAAACTTCCGCTTTGATTTTCAACACTCATACATATAGATTTGATGGTAAAGTTACGGTTTTGACAACTATTTTCAATTGATGCGTTTTAAAACTTGCATTTTGTCAATTAATTGATTTAATTTGCCTTCAGATTGGGGGATTAGCTCATTTGGCTAGAGCGTCCCGATGAAAATCGGGAAGGTGATAGTTAGAATAAGAATTCTCTACATTACATCACGGGGGATTAGCTCATTTGGCTAGAGCGCTACGCTGGCAGCGTAGAGGTGATCGGTTCGAATCCGATATTCTCCACAAAAAAACCCTTGTAAATACTATTTTTACAAGGGTTATTTATTTTTACACCATTTCCAAAAAGTAACTTATCGTTCTGTCGTACCTTCAAAATCAGGTTCATTTTCTTCGCGTTTTTTGTAATCATTATTCAAAAAATCGACTAGTTTCTTTTTCTCTTTCTGATTTTTTTTAATCAAAAACAGCACCAAAACCACCAACACCACAGCCAAAGCTCCTAATACTAACCAATTGATTTCCATGACGTTCATTTTATTTTAAAGTTACGAATTATAAAACAACTCCACGTTATCAAATAGTTAAATACCGCTAATCTTAAAAACACAAAACAAATCAAAACCTTGCGACTTCGCAACTTCGTGGCAAAAAAAAATCATCCAAAAAAAAAGCACTCCCAAAAAAGAGTGCTTTCCATATATTTTACAATCAAATTTTAAGCCTGATCATCCGTAGTGGCCTCAGGAGCATTTGTTTTTACCGATGCAATTCCAGCGTCTCTGGCCGAGGTACTTTCGTACATTTCGCTTGCGCCAATGATTTGTCCGTTAGTCGCTTTTAGATTAAAATAAGGTTTACCGCTTGACGATTCTCTTTTATCAAATTTAGAATCATCCTGCGAATTCGTTTTCACAGATTCAATTCCGTTCAAACAAGCCGCCTTAGAAGCATACCCCTCACTGGTTAAAATTGTTTGGCCATTTCCAGCCTTTAAATTAAATTGAAACTCACCGTTTGCTCTTTTAGTAATAACAAATTTCCCCATACTGTTCTGGTTTTTTAAGATATAATATTAATAATCGCTTTTTATAAAAATACAAAACTTAGAAATACAAAATCGATGCGTACCAAAAATTTATTCAAAACATAAAGATTCAACCAATAAATAATGCTATTTGGGCGTGCCACCATCCCGACAAGAGGGCAAACTCACTTTACGCTTATACGCCCTCTTGTCGGGATGCTGTCGGGCTATCCGCACTACTTCGGTAGTTGCTACTATCCCTCACGACGGCTATTAAGTTCCATAGAAAGTAAATTGTTTATACAGGAAATTAATTTTTCAATTGAGGGAATTTGTATATTGCTAGTTGATAAATAGAATTGAATATGAATATAGTTTTAGATACTAATATTTTTAGAAATGATTTGTTTTTGAGGTCACAGGATTTTAAAGTTCTGAAAGATTATTTAAAAAGGACTGATTCGAAGTTTGTTTTTCCTCAAATAATATTTGAAGAGCTAAAAGGAGTCTACAGAAGGACAATAAATGAAAACTTGATGAATATTGAAAAGCATAGGTCTGAATTAAATAAAAATCTAAATAGAGAGTATATTATTAGACCAGATTTAGATGTTGAAAACGAGATTTCTGATTTTATTGATTTTATTAATAAAGAATTGGATATTGATGAATCAAATATAATTTCTTACAGGAATGATTATCTTCCAGAAATAATAAAAAGAGCCATAAACAGGGAAAAGCCTTTTAAGGACGGAGATGTAGGCTTTAGAGATGCAGTAATTTGGTTAACAATTCTGGATCATTGTAAAGGGAATCATGAAAAGCAAGTAATTTTTATAAGTAACAATCCTAAAGATTTTGGAGATGATAAGAACTCGTCTGAACTTCATAAAAGTTTAAAGAAAGAATGTGATGAATTAGGAATAAAAGTTAATTATTTTAAATCATTAAAAGACTTTATTGAAAGGCATTCAAGTAAAATGGATTATATTAATGATGATTGGCTAGATAAGAAACTTTTTGAAGACAATTTATCAGAAAGAATCTGTAATGAGGTTGAAAACTTGAAAAAACACAGAATAACTTCATGGTATAAAAATAAAACTTCAAATGAAAGCACGGAGTTTTTTAAAGTAATAAACTCGTTTATATATGAGTTATATGATTTGTTTTTCTATGAAATGGCTAATGGAAAAATTATAATTAAATGTAAAGTTAGAGCAGAGCTTGAAGTTGAATTTGAATTTTATGATTATCCGCATAACCATGATAATTATATTTATGGGTTTGATCGATATAGAAATGCACGTACTGAGATTAAGTATATAGAATGTGAGGTTTTTTTAAGTATTATTTGCCAGAATGAAAAGATTGAAGAAATTGAAATTTCAGATATTGTTTTTTGAAATTAAATAATCAGATTTAAAATATTAAAAGATGTGGGATATAAGTCCTTTGCTCGCACTAGCAAAAAATTTAAACCGTAACAAACTCCAAAAACCAAAGTCTATACAAGAAACTAAAAATATGAAACCAAAAACCATTTGCTTAATCGGATTGTTCTTTTTTGTTCTGAGTTATATTATGTTTTCTAATAGTGCTGCTTTTGAGTATTTCAAAAAACCAATCGATTTTGCGCATTGGTTCAATCTTATTGGGGCTTGTTTGCTGTTATCTTTCAATAGTGTTTTTCCAAAAAACAAACTAAATACCGTTGCTTCGGTCATAACAGCTTTAGGAGTTGTGGCTCACATAGGCCTTTGTACCATCGATTTCATAATGTGGAGTTACGGAAATGACGAAGTTGCCAAAGCTGCGTTGAGCGAACATATAAGCAATACGCCTTCCATTTTGTTTCCGTTTGTAGTAGTGGGTCCGTCTTTCCTTTTTGTTGGTTTGGCAGCACATGCTTTCAACTTTATAAAAACACATACCATAAGTGCTCTAATGGTAATCGTTGGTGCGCCAATGGTAGGTTTCTCATTTTTTATATTAAAAAACGGAATTTTAATGTTGGTGAGTTGTCTGGTTTTTGCTTTAGGTTTGCTTTTGCTTCTTAACAGAAAAGAAAACAGAGAAGCCTTAATTTTGTAAATTCAAAGTATGGACTCAAAAATTGAAATCAGAAAAGTAGAAAAACGAGACTTAGATATCGTTTATAACCTCATTTGCGAACTTGAAGATGAAATCTTAGACTTTGGCATTTTTAAGGAAATATTCGATGAAAACATTTCTAACCCAAGGAACCTTTATTTATTAGCCGAAAACGACAAAGAAGGTTTAGGTTTTATTAGTTTTCACACCCAAAAGCTTTTGCATCACTGCGGATTAGTTGGAGAAATTCAGGAGTTTTTCATTCATAAAAACCATCGTGGCAAAGGAATTGGAAAAAAACTAATCGAAAAAATAATACTTTTTGCAGACCAAAACAATCTAAAAAGTATCGAAGTCACGACCAATCGCAAAAGAGTAGAAAATGTTTTGATTTACGAAAATCTTGGTTTTACCTTATCGCATAATAAGTTTACGATTTATAAGTAATAATTGAGTAAATTCGGAAAACAATTCAAGTATAACAGATTGAAAAACTTTTCAAGATATCTAATTGCTCTATTTTTGGCTTTTGTCGTGATGGCAAATGATACCTCAGTACATTCTCACTCGAATGCTGCAGCGTATTACCAATCTTCATTTGTAATTGCTAAGAAAGAATTAAAATTTAGAACTGCTCCTTTATTTGTATTCAATCAGATAAAAGTTATTGCAAAAATTTCTTTTTCAACATTTTTTAGTTTTCTAAATTTTGAAACTGTTTGTAGTTTTCAAATCAGGATTCTTCAGAAATCACAAAAACAATTGCATCAAAACCTAAGTTCTTTCATAAATCAATTTGTTTTTATGAATGAAATAATTACTTCAAACAACACTTATAAAAGTTTATACAAAGCTTAAGAGATTTTTCTTAGCATTTATGCAATTCTACGCATAAGGATGATATCATAAATATTTAATCACTTATCATTTTCAACATGTATAAACATAAAACACGTTTAGAGCAATCTAAACCACTTACACATTGGTTAAAAAGAAAAATAATGCTCATTATAACCGCTTTCATGCTCGGAATGTCAAACGGAATGAACGCCGAAGACAGAACGCTCTCAGGAAATTATATTAAGACAGAACAACAGGATAAAAAGGATTGATTTTGTAATTTTCAAAAAGTAAACCCTTTCAGAGTTTAAAACTCTTAAAGGGTTGTTTAACAGAACGTTGTTATTTCTGACAAAACTAACAAAAACATTCTTATGGAAAACTGATGCCCTAGCCCCGATAGAAGTGAAAATCCTTTTGTGGCGGGGTTCGCCACAAAAGATTGTAACGGATAGCGGGATTAGCTCCTAAAAAAAAATTGCTTTTATCATAGAAATCGCAATGACAAGATTGGGTATAATTTTTTTATTTATATAAAAAACCGAAGCAGAATTGCCTCGGTTTTCTATTGGAATTTGGGATTTAACTTATTCAATCCATTTATAATATCTCGCCCCAATCAAATTAGGAATTTCCTTTTCGATTCGGTCTAAAACCCATTCGTTTTTAGGCGTTCTGATGCTTTGTTTTTGTTCTTTTTTATGAAGACTTTCATACGTTTCAAAACCTATTTCTGTACTTTCGGCAAGATTTTCAAAAAGTTTTGCTTTCGCTAAAGCCGATTGCCACTCAGGCTGAATCGTTCCTTCGAAAACTTTTGATTTAGAACCGCTTCCGTACGCCAGGAATCCAAATTTAGTTCCTGCAACTTCTTTTTTAGTATCGTAATAATGCGCCAAAGTAGATAATAATCCCATGAAAATGGAACCTGTATAAAGATTTCCAATCAGCGAAGAAGCCAATTCTGCAGGCTGTAATTTCTCGGTTACAAACTTTCTGTACTCCTCTGATTTTCCAACTTCTTTTATTTTGTTAGCATAATCCGCTGGCTCTATATTTTCAGAAATAATTTTATCAGCGCTGTCCAAAGCATAAATTTCAGACAACATACGGCGTCCCTGAAAAGAATACGGCAAGTGCATGATGATACTGTTCCAGGTATTGTAAATCGTCTCCGAAGTATTTTTTAATTTCTTGAACGAAAAGTAAGCATTTCTGGTACGATCCATATAACACTGATTCGAATATTGACCGTCGAAAACCGGTTGGTCTTTATGAATTTCGATTTCGGCTTCTAAATTATCAAACCAGGGATCGTTGTTTTCGTTTTGCGTAATCGCTTCTTTCGAAAGACTTCTGTACGGTTTAAAAAAGTCAAAAACTCCTTTTGTACTGGTTGCCCAATGGTCATTAAAAGCAATAATTCTTGGGTTCGAAGTGACCAACATCGCCAAAGCTCCTGCTCCTTGCGTGTATTCTCCAGTAGAGTTTAAATCGTATTTGGCAAAATCTGTAGTAACAACAATCGCTTTTTTGTTTGGATTTAATTTTACAAAATCAATACAGTTTTGCAACGCATCAACACCGCCAATACAGGCAAAAGTAAAATCGACAACATCGCATTCGGCTAGAGAGTCTTCGCCAAATTTTTGTTCCATTAAACTAATTAAGAAAGAACTTATTGGTTTCGAACTGTCGATTCCGCTTTCGGTTCCAATGTAGATTCGGCTAATTTCACTAAGGTTTAAATGGTTGTCTATAATCAGTTTTGTCAAAGCGTTTGCTCCAAAAACTACAGCGTCCTGATGTACGTCTGGCAAAGTCATTTTGATTAATCCGAGACCTTTTTCTAATTTTTCGGGTTCAATATTTCTGGCAACTGCCAATGTTTTTATAGGTAGATGTATGTTGGCTACATCAAAAGATATAGCGTCAATTCCTGTTTTCATTCTTGAAATTTTAAGCAGATAAAGGTAAAATTATGTTGTGAAATGACAATTTTTTAAACTCATAAAATTCCTTTTCAAAGACACTTTTGAAGAAAACAAATCAAAAGTTTGATTAAAATAACAATATCATAAATTTTTCTTCCTAATTAAAGCGGCTGTAATTTGTTAAATAAAAATTCAGAAGTGTGTTTTTGAAAATTTTTATAATAAAATAAAATGGAAATGTTGGATTTTATACGTAAAAATACGTAGAAAAAATCTTTTTTTAAAATCATTATAAATAACAGCGAAATGGTTGTAGTTGTAGAGCAATTGCCTTATTTTTGTGGGATTATTTTAAAAACAAAACAAACTAATACTTATGGCAAAATCGGCACTATTAAAGTCATCATTAGCAAAAAAATACTGGATGGCTCTAACTGGGTTATTTTTATGCTTGTTTTTGGCGGGTCACTTAGCTGGAAATTTACAGTTAATTTTTAGCGACGCATTACACTTCAATCAATATGCGTTGTTTATGACTACCAATCCGGCAGTAAAATTACTTTCTTACTTAACCTACATTTCTATTTTATTTCACGCAATTGACGGAATAATGCTTACGTTTCAAAACCGTGCAGCACGTCCTATTGCTTATGCAAAAAACAATGCAGCAGCAAACAGTCCTTGGGCTTCAAGAAACATGGCTGTTTTAGGAACAATAATCTTAGTTTTTATTGTGACACACATGGTTAATTTCTGGGCAAAAATGCACTTTGATGAAAATTTCCCTTTGCAAACCATTAGCATCGAAAATCAAGGACAAAAACAAGATTTCTACCTTACTACAGATGCTGGTTATATTCCGGTAAACCAGGTAGAGACTGGAGGTCTGGAAATTAAAAACCGTACAGAGTTTTACGATACTGCTGCAAAAGTAAAAGTAAAAGAAGGGTATAAAGATTTACATAAAATAACGGTTGCATTTTTTCAGGATGCAAAAACAGGTTTGATTGCTACTTTATTATATGTATTAGCAATGGCAGTTTTGGCTTTTCACTTATGGCATGGTTTCGCAAGTGCGTTTCAGACTATGGGAGTAAACAATCCTACCTATTCTCCAATAATTAAAGGATTTGGAAAAGGATTTGCGCTAATTGTTCCTTTACTTTTTGCCATTATACCTATTTATATTCATTTCTTTTTAAAAGCATAACTATATGAGCTTAGATTCTAAAATTCCACAAGGTCCTATAGCAGACAAGTGGACCAATTATAAAAATCACATCAACTTAGTTAACCCGGCCAACAAACGTAATTTAGATATTATTGTAGTAGGTACTGGTTTGGCTGGAGGTTCTGCCGCAGCTACTTTGGCTGAGTTAGGATATAACGTAAAAGCATTTTGTTTTCAGGATTCTCCACGTCGTGCGCACTCGATTGCAGCGCAAGGAGGTATCAATGCAGCAAAAAATTATAAAGGTGACGGTGACTCTGTTTACAGATTGTTTTACGATACTGTAAAAGGTGGAGATTACCGCGCACGTGAAGCAAACGTACACCGTTTGGCCGAAGTTTCATCTAATATTATTGACCAATGTGTGGCTCAAGGTGTGCCTTTGGCTAGAGAATATGGCGGACTTTTGGACAACCGTTCTTTTGGAGGAACTTTGGTTTCCCGTACTTTTTATGCACAAGGACAAACTGGACAGCAATTATTGTTAGGAGCTTATTCTGCAATGAACCGTCAGATTGGTCGTGGAAAAGTAAAAATGTACAACCGTCACGAAATGCTGGATTTAGTAATCGTTGATGGAAAAGCAAGAGGAATTATCGCGCGTAACCTGGTTACAGGAGAAATCGAAAGACATTCTGCTCACGCTGTAGTGATTGGTTCCGGAGGATACGGAAACGTATTTTTCTTATCTACAAACGCAATGGGAAGCAACGCAACTGCTGCCTGGAAAATTCATAAAAAAGGAGCGTTTTTCGCAAATCCTTGCTATACACAAATTCACCCAACCTGTATTCCGGTTTCTGGAGATCATCAGTCAAAATTGACTTTGATGTCTGAGTCGTTACGTAATGACGGTCGTATTTGGGTACCAAAATCTTTAGAAGATGCAAAAGCTATCCGTGAAGGAAAGAAAAAAGCAACTGACTTATCTGAAGCTGAGAGAGATTATTTCTTAGAAAGAAGATATCCGGCTTTTGGTAACTTAGTACCTCGTGATGTTGCGTCTCGTGCTGCAAAAGAAAGATGTGATGCTGGTTTTGGAGTTAACAAAACCGGAGAAGCAGTTTACTTAGATTTCGCAGCAGCAATCAAACGTTACGGAACTGAAGCGGCTTTTGTAAAAGGTTTAGATGCTAATGACACTGCTTTGGTAACTAAATTAGGAGCTGAAATCGTAAAAAGTAAATACGGAAACTTATTCCAGATGTATTACAAAATCGTTGACGAAGACCCTTATACTACGCCAATGATGATTTACCCTGCGGTTCACTACACTATGGGTGGAACATGGGTTGATTATAACTTAATGACAACTATTCCAGGATGTTTCTCAATCGGAGAGTCTAACTTCTCTGATCACGGAGCAAACAGATTAGGAGCTTCTGCTTTGATGCAAGGTTTGGCTGACGGATATTTCGTATTGCCTTATACTATCGGAGATTATTTGGCTCCAGATATTAAAATGGGACCTATTTCTACCGATTTACCAGAATTCGTAGAGGCTGAAAAAGGCGTGAAAGATCAAATTGAGAAATTTATCAATAATAACGGAACACATTCTGTAGATTATTTCCACAAGAAATTAGGAAAAATCATGTGGGATAAAGTTGGTATGGCACGTAACGCTAAAGGTTTGACTGAAGCTATCGAAGAAATTGCTGCTTTACGCGAAGAGTTCTACAAAGATGTAAAAGTACCTGGAACTGCAGATGGATTTAACCAAGAGTTAGAAAAAGCGACTCGTGTTGCCGATTTCTTAGAACTTGGAGAATTGTTCGCAAAAGATGCTTTACACCGTAATGAGTCTTGTGGAGGTCACTTCCGTGAAGAATACCAGACTGAAGAAGGTGAAGCACTTCGTGATGACGAAAACTTTGCATACGTAGCAGCATGGGAATACAAAGGAAAACCAAGTGATGCCGTATTACACAAAGAGCCATTGATTTACGAAAACATCAAATTAGTTCAAAGAAGTTATAAATAGTAATTAGTCCAAAGTCCCTAGTCCAAAGTTACAGGCTTTAGACATTCGACTTTATGACTTTCAAACTAAAAAAGTATGAAACTTACATTAAAAATATGGCGTCAGAAAAACGCCCAGGATAAAGGAGCAATCGTTGATTACCCAATTGACGGAATTGAACCAGATATGTCTTTCCTTGAAATGCTTGATGTTCTTAACGAGCAATTAATCAACAAAGGAGACGAACCAGTAGCTTTTGACCACGATTGTCGCGAAGGAATTTGCGGAATGTGCTCTTTATTCATCAACGGAGAAGCGCACGGGCCAGACAGAGGCGTTACTACTTGCCAGTTACACATGCGTATGTTTAAAGATGGTGATACGATTTTTATCGAGCCATTTAGAGCAAAAGCGTTCCCGGTAATCAAAGATTTAGTGGTGGACAGAAGTTCTTTTGACAGAATTCAGCACGCAGGAGGATTTATCTCGGTAAATACTTCAGGAAATACCATCGATGCCAATACTATTCCGATAAACAAAGACGATGCAGACAAATCATTTGATGCGGCTGCCTGTATTGGTTGTGGAGCTTGTGTAGCAACTTGTAAAAACTCATCAGCAATGTTGTTTGTTTCTGCAAAAGTTTCGCAATATGCTTTATTACCTCAAGGTAAAGTTGAAGCTGCTGATCGTGTATTAAATATGGTACACCAAATGGATTTAGAAGGTTTTGGAAACTGTACCAACACCGGAGCTTGTGAGGTAGAATGCCCTAAAGGTATTTCTCTTGAAAATATCGCACGTATGAACCGTGAGTATTTAGTGGCAAGCTTGAAAGGATAATCTAAAATACTTTTAGTTTCAAATAAAAAAGAACGCATTCATTAAATTGAATGCGTTTTTTTTTGTAGAAATTTCCATATTAATAATACTATCTTTAGTCCCGAAATCAAATCAAAAACAATTAAATGAAAAAAATTTTACTTATTGTAATGCTCTTTCTGAGTATAAAAAATTACGCTCAAGTTGCCATAACCCCATCCGACAGGGGAGCAAATGAGGAATTCGAAAAAGGGGAACTTGAAAAATTTAAAAGCACCACTACCATTTTTGTTTTACCACAATTAAATAAGACAGAAGATTACGAAAAGATTCTAAAAGAAGTCTGGACAGTCACTCCTTATAAGGTTGTTGAATTTAAAGATTTTAAAATGAGTGATTATGCGAATGGTACATATTCAATAGCAAAATTCATCGGGGATATATCTATAAGTGGAAAAGGTACTGTTTATATTCACACCAATTTCACAATACGAATTTTGGATAAAGAAAAATTCGATAAAGGATTTGCGAAACTGAAACCAGACGACAAAAAGTATAATAAAAAATTGAGTGGGCTTTTCAATGAGAATTTAACTTATATAGCAAGAGCTCCGCTTTCTGTTAATAATAAATTTTTAGTAGATGCAATGGTAGCCAGATCAGATGAGAAAATTAGCAATCTTTATGACCGAATGTACACGGAACAAAGTTTTACAAATACAAATTTAGGAATCCTTAAAAACTACTTTCAACAGATAAACCAAATTATCAGCAAAGGTGAACATTGCGGACTTTACGATGATTATGTCACCCCGGAAATTAAAAGCCTAAAAGAGAATACACTTTATATTCCAGAAGCTTATATGATGGAATACAATGCATGGAAAGGAACAGAAAAACTTAGAGATGAAAAAGATCTTAAAAAACTAGTAGAGGATTACAAATACAAGTATCAGTTTATTAGAGATGAAGATCTTGAAAAAAAGATTCTCAATAATGAAGACATATTCTATTTACGATATGTAAGTATGAACGGAAATAAATATTTAGATGTAGTGAATGCCAAGACAGGAAATCCAGCCTATTATTTTTATGGTGCTGGTTTTGCCTATAATTTAAAAGATGACGATTTTAAAAACATCAGCAAAGCAATATCTAAATAAATTCTAATAAAGACGCATTCGCCAAGTGAATGCGTCTTTTCTTTTTTACTCGTAATACAATTGTGAAGCACTAATCTCCTGTTTTTCTTTTCCTTCCTGTTGTATAAAACAACTCAACGTTGTTCCGCCAACCTGATCAAAATAACTGATATTCATTTTGTGAAAGCCTTTCTCCAGTTTTACAGCTCCATACGCCTCATTGAGCCAATGAATACCATCGTTATTCACTACTAATTCATCATCTATAAAAAGCTTCGATCCATCGTCTGAAAGGGTCGAAATGGTAT
The DNA here is from genome assembly GCF_009789235.1 of Flavobacterium hydrocarbonoxydans. Classification (GTDB taxonomy): domain Bacteria; phylum Bacteroidota; class Bacteroidia; order Flavobacteriales; family Flavobacteriaceae; genus Flavobacterium; species Flavobacterium hydrocarbonoxydans. The sequence continues at coordinate 142,210 of NZ_WSTB01000002.1, forward strand.
AATTTGCCGTTTCTGAAACATAGATGTATCCGCTGAATTTTAAGCCGATGTAACGCTCTGTTTTTGTTTTCCATTTTTCACTGCTGATGGCGCCTTCGAAAATACCAGAAGCAACAGGTTTTGCTAATTCTAAATCCTGAACCTGTTGAAATAATGTTCCTGTAAAATAATCGTATTTCAACCCTTTTTTTGTTGGCTGAATGGTTAAGGCCGATTTTAAATCCGGGTTTCGAACTACTATTTTGCTGATGGAACTTTTTCTTCCGCTTTCGCTTATTTGAATAGTTTTTATAATTCTATATTCTCCTTTCGGAATATTAATCGTTACAGGTTTTGTGTAAAGCACAGCTGTTTCATCCGGGTTATACCCATCAATAGTGTAGAAAATTTTTCCGTTTTTAACGGTTGGTTTTAAATCTAAAACATATTTTGAAGCTATTAAAGCAGTCTCTTCTGCACCAAAAGGAGATGGAACTTTATACAATCTTTTTTGTGCTTCTAATTTCTCCAGATGATAAGGCATTTTATTCAGAATAAAATTGTCGTAATTTTTGTTCTGAATTTCCGTCCAGGCAATTTCTGCCAAAGCAAACACTCTTGGGTACAACATATAATTCAATTTTGCAGGACTGGTCAGGTATTCCGACCAAAGATTAGACTGCACACCCAAAATATATTTTTGTTCATCAACCGTGAGGCTATCAGCAGGAGTTGGATTGTAATTGTATATTTTTTCAACTGTTGTTAATCTTCCTATTGTTAATGGTTCTTGTGGCGAATAGCCCTGATTATAATCCAGATAAACCACCTGTTCCGGATTCATGATTACAAAATGTTTTTGTCTGGCTGCGCTAATTCCGCCAGCTTCACCCCGCCAGGACATTACAGCCGCATTTGGCGCAAGACCACCTTCCAGCATTTCGTCCCATCCTAAAATCTGTCTTCCTCTTGCATTTAGGAATTTCTCTATTCGGGTTGTGAGATAACTTTGTAATTCATGCTCATCTTTCAATCCTAAATCCTGGATTCGCTTTTGACAGTTAGAGCAAATTTTCCATCTTGCTTTTGGGCATTCATCTCCACCAATATGGATGTATTTACTAGGAAACAAAGTCAAAACCTCAGCCAGAACATCTTCTAAAAAAGTAAAAGTTTCTTCTTTTCCGGCACAAAAAATATCTTCGAATACGCCCCAGGATTCTACTACTTTATAAGGACGATCCGGAAAACAAGACAAATTTGGGTAAGCCGTGACAGCCGCAGTTGCATGTCCCGGCATTTCGATTTCGGGAATAATATTTACATAATGGTCTTCGGCAAATTTTACAACCTCTTTAATTTCTTCCTGCGTATAAAAACCTCCGTATGGATTTCCATCAAAAAAATAAGGAAATCTTTCGAACTTATTGCCTACTAAAGTCTGTGCTCTTTTCGAACCAATTTCTGTTAGCTTAGGATACTTTTTTATTTCGATTCTCCAGCCCTGATCGTCTGTTAGATGCCAATGGAAATTATTTAATTTATAACTGGCCATTTGAGCGATAAAATCTTTTATAACATCAACAGAGAAAAAATGACGGCAGACGTCTAAATGCAAGCCTCGGTAAGCATATCGGGGTTGATCTTTGATTTCGGCACAAGGCAGTTTGATTTTTGAAGTCAAAACTTTATTAGGCAAAAGCTGCAGCAAACTTTGTACGGCATAAAACAGCCCTTCTTCCTGTCCTTTTACGATTATTTTTTTAGGAGTAATACTTATTTCATATCCTTCTTTTGAGGCCAAGGCAACATTGGTTATAAATTCAATCTGAACATTGCTTTTTTGTTTTGGAAGATTCCTGTTGATGGCAGATTCGAAAATTTTAGCAGTTTTGAGTTCTTTTGCGCTGAATTTTTTATTTTGGAAAGTTATTTTTACCTGGCCATCAATTTGGATACTATCAGGAGAAGCCTGATAAAAATTCGGGGAAGGAATTATAGTAGGATTATCAGAGAAAGACTGTGCATTTCCGATTGAATAACAAAAAACAAACAATAATAAGAGGTGTTTTTTCATGTTTTGATTTGATGAGTTGTAATAAACTTAAAATTAGCAGCTTCATAAAGCCTTTTTTGCAAAAAAATCGCAAAACAGAAAACTCCACTTAAGGCATTAAATACAAGAGTTTTATATCCATTTTTTAATTTTTACATAAAATTGTTTAGCAATATAATTGCAATATTTGATTACATTTGTGCTAATAAAAATAAGTTTTATGAGCGAGAATGAATCAATAAATTATACTAAGGAAGAACGAAAAAATCACATTCTAAAAGAGATTAACTTACATACCCGTGTAAGTTTCGACACCCTTTCTGGTCAGTTATTTGTTTCAGAAGATACCATCAGACGCGATATTAATGAACTTGAATCAGAATCGTTGTTGATAAAAGTGAAAGGTGGTGCCATGACCAAAGCGTACCATCATTCCTCCTTAACTCAAACTTATGCCGGAGAATCCAAACAAATAATTGCACAAAAAACCATCGGTTTGCTTCATAGCGGAATGGTTTTATTAATTGGCGGGGGAACTACTATCAGAGAGTTCATCCGGCTGATTCCCAACGACATGAATTTAACTATTTTTACGGTGACTGTTTTATCTGCCGTAGAACTTTTAGACAAACCAAATGTCAAAATTATAATGATTGGCGGCAGCATTTCATCTTACAGCCAAATGTGTGTAAGCGGTGATGTTTACAATCAGTTAGCCAATATTAAAGTTGATTTATTAATACTGGGAACCAATGCTCTTGATATTGAGGGTGGTTTCTCAGACTCAGACTGGGAAACCGTTCAGGTAAAAAAAGCAATGATTCAGGCTGCTGAAAAAACAGCAATTTTAACCATCTCTGAAAAACTGGACACGGTTTTGAAAATGAAAATTGCCAATTTATCCGAAGTAAATTATGTAGTAACCGAAGTAAACCCCGATCACGAAAAAATACAATCTTACAAAAAAGCAGTTCCGGGTTTAATATTTATTTAATCCCAGTTTTTCATTAAAAAATTAATCCAGTTCTGATGAAAGATCTTTTTCAAATCCTCATCAGCATAACCGTTTTTCTTAAAAATCAATACTAATTTTTGCAAATCAGCAATCGTATCCAAATCATAAGGTGACTGCTCTGTTCCGAAGGCTCCGTCTAAATCAGAACCTACACCAATATGATTCGCATTTCCGGCCAATTGGCAAATGTGGTCCATGTGTTTAAAAACAGTTTCCAGATTGCAATTCATGCCTAAAGGCGTTGAAACCCCACGCTCCCAATCTGGGACCAGCATCCAGGCATCTAAAGCACCGCCTATAACAGCTCCTCTTGAAATCAGCGCTTTAATTTGCTCATCGCTAAACTGTCGGTTGTGATTTACCAGACTTCTGCAATTGTTGTGACTAGCCCAAACAGGACCATTGTAATGATCAAGTGCCTGCCAGAAAGCATCATCGCATAAATGAGTAGCATCTAAAATGATATTCAAACGCTCCATTTCTTTTAATAATTCGATCCCATTTGCGTTCATCTTTCCGGTAGCATCAGTTCCGTTTGCGTAACGCCCCGGGCCATAATGTGCTGGGCCAACTGCTCTTAAACCGTAATTATATGCTTTTTCTAAATAAGATATATCTACGATGGAGTCAGCACCTTCTAAACTCAGAATATAACCTATTGGCTTTTTTTCGTTTGAGGAACCATCATTCCATAAATCAATATGTTTTTGCAGCGAATTTTTATCCGTAATAGATGCCATTTCACCAGCGGCTTCCATGCATTTGTACCAGGATAACTGTCCTTGTGTCTGCGCCCACGCCTGTTCAGGAGAATTCCAGCCCGGAATGATGCTGTCAGGTTTTACAAATCGGGCTATTTGTGTCGCCACGACAATCCCAACATTGCCTTTACGTAAATCAGGCAGTGAAACCGTAGCTTTTGCGCGGTCTGGCTTATCATTCATTCCTTTTTCTAAATGACGTAAAGTCGCTACGTCATTTCGTAAATCTCTGTTCCATTCCATCGCATTCATGCTCAGGTCTAAATGGGCATCTAGTATAAACATAATCGTTAAACCTAAATTTATATATTAATTTTTCGGCTGCGCGCAGCAACACGCCATTCATCATAAATCTGATGTTTCGAATTAACCACCTGAACCGAATCATACAGCGCACAGGTAGGACAAACATGATACGGCAAAGCATAAATAAGATCACCAATACTATAATGATTTTCTCCCCGGTTTTCGACAATCAAATGTTCTTCGGAATGAGATAAGGCAAACAGGTTGTCATCATTTAAAATAACTATTCTTTTATTGATTGGGTTTTCAGAAGCTACCGCTTTGTATCCAATATCAATACAAAAAGTATTTTCGGTCGGTTTAGAAATTACACTGCCAACCAATACCGCAGCAGGTTCAAATTCCTGTTCAGGTAAATTAGTTTGATAATTAGCATCCCAGAAAACAAAGGTCCCGGGACTACACTCCACCTTTTTTTGATTGCTGTAAAAAGGAAATGTATTAGACCCACCAGCTACCATTTTTAATTCGTAGTTTAAATGTCTCTGAAACTCTTGTACTTTTTCGTTAATAACCGTAAATGATTTTGATGCGGTATCCATTCTTTCTTCAATACTTCCTTTTAGGTGACCATCATAAATATGGACACCCAAAAGATGAAGATTATGAAGTAACCCGATATGATGCATTAAAGAAGTCCAGTCGTCGGAAAATCGAAAACCGGTTCTATTCATCCCCACATTCAGGTCAACGTACACATTTAGTACACAATTACTTTTCCAGGCAGCATCATTAAGTTCCCGCGCTGAATCAATATTATCTACAAGGGTTGAAAAATAAATACTTGGATATTTTTGAATTAAAGAAATCCATCTCTCTTTTTTTAAACCTACAGGCTGGTACGCCAAAAGAACATCAGGAATCTGATGCATCGCACAAAGTTCAGCTTCGGCAATGGTGGCACATTTTACTTTATTGATATTATATTTTTTAAATAACTCCAGAATCTCTCCTGATTTATGTGTTTTAACATGAGGACGCAATTTCTGAACATCACCATCTACCGACTTAATCAGACGCTCAATATTCAACCGGATACGATCTTCGTAAACAGCTAAAAAAGGCGTATCAACAAGAGTTTCAGGATTAATCTCCCACCAATTTTTATGCATCTTCATTTTTTGTTTTTTTGACTACTTCAATTAAATCCTGAAAGGCTTCAAAGGATTTTTCATAATTTAATTGCGCTAATAATTCTTTTGAAAACAAATTAGACCCAATTCCAACACAAACAACACCTGCCTTAAACCAGGATTTCAAGTTGTTTTCTTCTAAAGTTACACCACCGGTAGGCATTAATTTTAAATTAGGAAAAGGTGCTGTTATTGCCTTTACATAGCCGGGTCCTCCAATTTTATCAGCTGGAAAAAGCTTTACAATTTCGGCTCCTAATGCATTGGCATTTAATATTTCGTTTAAAGTTGCGGCTCCTGGAATCCAATAAATATTATTTTTAATACAGTAGTTCCCAATTTCCAAGTCAATATGAGGGCAAACAATACAGTCTGCCCCCAATTGGTGGTAAACTTGGGCATCTTTGATATTTAATACAGAGCCAACCGCTAATTTTAAGTCAAGATTTTTTGCCTTTCTAAAAGCAATCATTTGTTTAAAAACCTCTTGAGCATCTTCTGCGCGGGCAGCAAATTCGATTATTTTTATACCTGCATCAGCAGCTGACTGCAGAATGATTTCGGCAGTTTGAATATTTATTTGAGTTACTAAAGGGAGTACGCCCTGCTTTTTTAAAATACGGTACATATAGTTCAATCTATTTTATCTGTTAATTCTGTTGCTTGAGCCATTTTTAATAAAATGACTAATTTCGGCTGCTGTGCTAAGTGCAAAATCTCCAGGAATACTTTGTTTAATAACACCACAAGCCGTTGCCCACTCTATACATTCCTGACCCGCTTTATTATGAGCCAATGCGTATAATAAACCTGCCGTAAAGGCGTCACCAGAACCTATTTGATCGGTTACTAAATGTATTTTATGTATTTCAGATTGATAAAACGAGCCATCATGAAACAACATTCCGTTATAAAGATGCGTTTGCCCTTCGGATTTCCTAAAACTCATCGCTAAAGTTTTAAGAAAAGGCATTTTTTCCTTTAATAAAAAATAGGCTTTTTGAAAGCGATCAGCATCTGAATCCTCTTGGTCAGTTTTTATTCCGAAGTAAATCTCTATTGCATCTAAATCTGCGACCGTAATCGTGCTATAATAAAGCAGTTCAGGCATAATCTCTGACGGATGTTTACCATATTGCCATAATTTAGATCTAAAATTAAAATCAGAAGAAATAGAAATTCCTTTTTGATGCGCTGCTAAAATGGCTTCTTTACAAACCAAACCGGCTTCGTAAGAAACGCCCGGACTTATTCCCGACCAATGAAAATGAGTAACATCATTCAGAACGACATCCCAGTCAATTTTATTTTTGTCGATTGTAGCAAATGATGAATTATTACGATCATAAATAACCTGCGACTGCCTAATCTGATTGCCCGCTTCTACGAAATACATCCCAATTCGATCACCACCATAAATACTATTAGACGTATTTACATTATACTTGTGAAGTTCATTTAAAGCTAATTGAGCCAGATCATTTTGCGGCAAACGCGTAATATAATCGGTTTTTATACCCAATAGAGAAAGCAATACACAAACATTGGCTTCGGCTCCGCCAATATGAACTTTTAATTCATTGGCCTGTGTAAACCTGTATCCATTAGCAACGCTCATCCGGAGTAATAATTCTCCGAAAGTTGCAACTTTAGTTTGTGGTGTGTCTGTATTCATAGTTATTCTTTTTTGCCACAGATTATATAGATTTTTTTTTCGCCACGAATTCACTAATTAATTCTGCATATTTGATTAAAAAAATTCGTGAATTCGTGGCGGAAAAACTTTGAAAACATTTAATCCTTGGCATACTTTTTTAATATAATTCAAATACCGCTTCAACTTCGACCGGAATATTATCCGGAAGAGACCCCATACCAACGGCGCTTCTTACTCCTATTCCGTTTTCCTGTCCCCAGACTTCTGCGAACAATTCACTACAGCCATTTATTACATAAGGATGTCTCAAAAAGTCTCCGTTACAATTCACCATTCCGAGTACTTTAATGACTCTTTTTACCTTATTCAGACTTCCAAAATTGGTTACTATCGTAGATAACATCGTCAAACCCACTTGTCGGGCAGCTAATTTTCCTTCTTCAATATCCATATCATCGCCAATTCTTCCGATAATTAAGGATTTATCATCTCTCACGGGACCATGCCCTGAAAGGTATAAATATTTGCCATCGACTAAAAAAGGTTTATAAATTCCAAGAGGTTGAGGCGCTGGCGGTAATGACAAGCCAAGAGTTTCAAATTTTTCTTGTGGTAATAGATTCATGATATTAATGTATAATTGAGTTTAAAATAAAAACGAAAATAATTCCTAAAACAGACACTAAAGATTCCATAACTGTCCAGGATTTAAAGGTATCTTTCAGGCTGATGTTAAAATATTCTTTGAACATCCAAAAACCCGGATCGTTTACGTGAGAGCACATCAGACTTCCTGCTCCTACTGCCAGCACCAGTAAATTAGGATCTAACCCACTCGCTTGTAACAAAGGTAGCAAAACACTGGCAGTCATCAATCCCGCAGCCGTTGCTGATCCTACACAAATCCTGATAATCGCAGCCATTAACCAGGCCAGCAAATACGGATGAATATTGGTTTGGGTAAGTGCCTGTACAATAGTTTCGTTTACGCCGCTTACGACCATCACTTCTTTGAGACTTCCTGCGCCCCCAATAATTAATATAATTAAAGCGACATCTTTTATCGCGATGCCATATTCATCCATTATCGAAACCATGCTTTTATTCAATCGTAATCCTAAAGTATAGGTGCAAATAAGTAATGAAATCAGCATAATGATACTGGGATCGCCAATAGTTTTGCAAATATTTCCTAAACTTTCGTTATTGGAAACTAAAGGAAGCAATGAGGTAAGAGTTAATCCGAAAACCGGAAACAATGCCGAAAACAAACTGATGCCAAAACCCGGAATTTTGTTGTTGCTGCTGACTTCCTCTACGTTTAAGATTTCCTGTTTTGATTCTGTTTTGATATTTCTAAGCAAATTAGAAAACAACAATCCGGCAATAAAAATAGTCGGAATGGCGATTATGACGCCATAAATTAAAACAAGTCCTATATCAGCACTTAACATGCTGCTTAAAGCCATTGGAGATGGATGTGGTGGTAAGAATCCATGTGCAACAGAAAGGGAAGCCAGCATCGGAATACCTAAATAAACCTTTGACAACTTAAATTGATGTGCCACTGAAAATATTATGGGCACTAATAATACAAATCCAACACTATAAAAAAGCGGAATTCCAACGATGAATCCCGTAATCATTAAACCCAAACGAACGTATTTTTCGCCAGTCCAGCCCATAACGGTTTTGGCAATCACATTCGCCGCTCCGGAGGAAACCGTTAGTTTGCCAATACAGGTTCCGAAAACAATAATCAGTGTGATAGAACCTAACATTTCGCCCAAACCTTTTTGAATCGTTTGTGACAAACTATTAATTGGCAATCCTAAAAACAAACCCGCCAACAAAGACGTAATAATAAAAGCAACAAACGGATTAATCTTGAACCATGCTATTTGTATGATTAAAAATGCAATACAGGCTGTTAGGATTAATACGCTCATAGCAGGTTAATTTCACTGATTAATAATGACTTGGGTTTGTTAATGAAATTCAAATATATAAATTATTTTAATACAATGCGATTTTTTTGCAAATAATGCGATTTTTTTGCAAAACCTTTTAGCTATTTAAAATTAATTTTGAAATAAAACTCCAGCGACTTTTTTATCTTTATAGAAATTTAAATCAAATGAAAATAGCGCTAATCCAGTCTGACCTGCATTGGGAAGAACCTCAGAAAAACAGAAATAACTTTGAAGAGAAAATCGATTCGATTGATCAGGAAGTTAATTTGATTGTGCTTCCTGAAATGTTTACGACCGGATTTACGATGAATGCTTCAAAAATGGCTGAAACCATGCAGGGCGAAAGTATTCTTTGGATGCAGACTTTGGCTAAAAAGAAAAATTGTGCCCTCACAGGAAGTTTGATTATCGAAGAAAACAATCAGTATTACAACCGCTCGATTTTTGTTTTTCCAAATGGAGAAATAGAACACTATGATAAACGCCATTTGTTTACACTGGCTAGCGAAGACCAATTTTACACAAAAGGAACACAAAAAAACATTATCGAATATATGGGCTGGAGAATTTGCCCACAAATATGTTACGATTTACGCTTCCCTGTTTTTTCCAGAAATACAGAAAACTACGACTTTCTTTTGTATGTTGCCAATTGGCCAAAAGTACGTACGAATGCCTGGGATGCATTACTAAAAGCACGTGCGATCGAAAACATGTCTTACGTAATTGGTGTAAACAGAATAGGTTTTGACGCCAATGCTTACGAACATATTGGTCACTCGCAAGCAGTAGATTTTTTAGGAAACTATATTTTGGAACCCCAGGAAACAGAAGGTGTTTTTATAATTGAATTGGATAAAAACCCACTATTAGAAACCAGAAAAAAACTTGATTTCCTGAGTGATAAAGACACTTTTACGATAAACTAGAAAGCCGTTTTCTTTCTTTTCGCATCGTCTTTTTTCTTCTTTTCATCTTCTTTTCGCTCCAGTTCAGAATTATATGGAATACTCAAATCAAAAGTCTGATCGACATCCCAATTGGCCCGAACATCAAAACTTCCCTGTAGATAATTAACTTCTTCTGAATATTGTTTGTTCAGATAATTCCCGGCATCGTATATTTTATTTTTATTGTCATCATAAATCACACGAATTGAGAACAATTCAGGCTCTAAAAGATTGAATTCAAATTTGGTTTCGCCTGTCGAATATTCGGTAGCCAGTACCTTATCCCCTTTTTTATTAATCAGTTCGATGATAATCGGAAAGCGTTTTACATTCTTTAAATTCAAAACTACATTTCCGTAATCCTCCAGTTCTTTCGTATTTAATTTATAAGATAAAGTATCATTTGATTTTTCGTAAAAATCAGTCAGAGCCCCCGGAAAAAAAGTAAAATTGTATTTCTGAGAAGGTTCTCTCTTAAAGTCGAAATATAATTTTTGCTCAAATTCATCATATTCTGTAGTAAAATCAACAGCAACAGAATCTTTATCGACTAACTTCATTAAAGTTTTATCAAATTTCACCAATGGTGTAGCAGAATTTAAAGTAAACCTATCTCTAAAATTAATCGCTCCGTTTTGTACCGGACTAATATTTAACGTATCCTTTTTCTGGTCTTTGATTTTAAAAGTAAAATCTTTTTTATAATTGTCATGACTTACTTCCATTGATAATGAATCGACTTTTATAGGCTTGTACCAAACCTGCAGCGAATCTTTTTTAGGAAATTCAGTTACGATGGTTTCTAAGATTTCATTTTGGTTTTTCAAAACAATTTTTGGCTTCGAAATTTTAAAGTTTTGTTTTCCATCATACGGAAGCAACAATCGGTTTCCGGAAGCCTGAGTCGGTTTTAATGCCTTTAGCGGAAGCGCTTCTTTAAATAATTCTATCTCAAAAAGGGTGTCATTCGGAACCGTGATATAATGTTTGATAAAACCAATTTTATCATCTTTAGGACTAAATTTATTATTATTGCTTTTATCTTTCAGAGCCAGCAAAAAATATTTTCCAGCCTTTAAATTTTCTAATTTAAAAGTCTGCAGACTGTCCAGCGTATTCGTGATATAGCGTGGCGTTTCTTTGTAAATAATAGAATCATTGAACTTGTCATCGACTTCATATAACATTACCGAAACAAAATTATCGACTGTTTTATCATAAGCATCTTTAATTCTTCCGCCAAGCGTCAGTGAGTCAATATAAGTTCCTGTTGAAAATACATATTTGAACTGATTATAAGGGTTTCCTTCGTTATTATCGGTGATACTTTGACCAAAATTCAAACTGTAAGTCGTGTTAGGCAACAACGTATCTTTGATTTGGATTGTAATCTCTTTACTTGCGTTTGAAGGTGTAATAATAGGCTGAGTCTTCATTGGAGGAGAAATAATCAGCTGTTTATTGGTATTTTTAAGCTTTACATATTCATCAAATGTCAGGATGATTTTGTCGCCTTTAAATTCTGTACTGAAATTTTTAGGGTAACTCGATCTTAAAATTGGTGCCAGAGTATCTTTTAGCCCACCGGTTATACTGCCTCGCTTGGCACAGCTCATCATTAACAGTACTAATAAAAAAGAGATATATTTTAAGTTGTTTTTCAACATGATGGTTTCAAATTTGATTCCACAAAATAACAATTATATTTACTTCTATCGAAATTTTTTATCGAATTATTAGGATTTGCCCGTGCTATGAAGATTTCTTTCTTTTAAAATTAAAAAAAGAAAAAAGCAATACAAACTTTGAACCCCTTATAATTTCTTACATTTGAAATTCAATTTAATTCACAATTGGTTTTGAAAAAAGGTTTTCTTCTTAGTGTATTCTTCTTCCTATTGACAGCTTGTAATAGAAACGACAAACCCATTATAGCCTTTTATTACTGGAAAACAACATTTAAACTTTCAGAAAAAGAAAAAGTTACCTTAGAAGAAAACAACGTTTCTAAAATCTATATTCGCTATTTCGACATTGATTTGCATCCTAAAACCAAAGTTCCTTTTCCGGTAAGTCCCATTCATTTTAAAGAAAAACCAACAGCATATAACATCGTTCCTGTAGTATATCTTAAAAATCAGGTCTTGCTGCAACCCAACCTCAATATTGACGATTTGGCTCAGAAAACGGTTAATTTTATCAATACGATCAATCAAAAAAACAACCTTAATGGTCAGGAAATTCAAATAGACTGCGACTGGACATTAGCAACCAAGACTATTTATTTAGAATTTATAGAAAAAATAAAAAAGCTTTCTCATAAAAAACTATCTGCCACCATCAGGCTGCATCAGGTAAAATATTTTAAGAAAACCAAAATACCCAATGTCGATTCGGGCGTTTTGATGTATTACAACATCGGAACCATATCGGCTGATTCATCCAATTCTATTTATGAGAAAAAAATTGCCGACCGTTATCTCAAGAGTTTAAAAAAATACCCTCTCCAACTTAATTTTGCATTACCAATTTATTCCTGGGCTGTACATATTAAGAACCAAAAAGTTATAGGATTAAAAAGCAAATTAAATGTTTCCGATTTACAAAAGGACACTAACTTTGTAAAAATAAAAACAAATTATTTCAGGGTAAAACACGCTAATTATAAGGGCGGAACGTTTTATGAAAAAGACGACCTCCTGAAAACAGAAGCCATTACTGCTGCTGATTTAACAGAAATGGCAGAAGACCTGAACGAAAATTCAGCTCAGGCTCCTAAGGAAATTATATTTTACGATTTAGACGAATTCAATTTAAATAACTATGAAAAGAATATTTTTGAACAAGTTGTTTCTTGTTTTTAGTAGCGCATTACTATTTATTTATGGTGTGATTTATGCCTGCGGAGGTGGCTATGACTATGATTTTATAGGATACAATTCGAATTTTACTCCTGAAACTTTTACCGAAGAATCCTATACGCCTTTGTTTTTATCGGGCGACGTTTTTTATGAAATTGGTTTCGTCTCCAATTACAATTCCCGTTTTAATGATAATATTGCCAAAGACTGGAAAGAATACCTTAAACAAAAAGCAGATACTGCCACCATTAACTTTTTTTTACTGGACAAGAGTAAAAAAGAAATTGTGCAGGATGAAAGTTTTGTTTCGAAAAGCGAATTTGACTTAGACCAATTGCATCTTTTTTATACTTCGAAAAAGAAAAATGAAACCTCTGAAAAGTGGTCGAAAAAAATCAATTTGAAAGATAAAGAAATCAAAAACTTTCTGGAATTTATGTATCTGGCCAAAAGAATCGAATCGTCTTCGGTTGGAAATTACGAATACTGGAGCTACGAACCCGCAGAAGCTAACTTGTTTTCAGACTGGAAATGGATTGGTGAAATCGAAAAAAACTATACCGATACAAAAGATAGTTTTTTAAAAAACAGGTACTGGTTCCAAACCATGAAAGCTTATTTTTATAGCGACAACAATAAAAAAGCAATAGACTTCTTTAACAAAACAGAAGCTTCAGTTCCTAAAAACACTTTGTATTATCGCGCCCTTGCTTATGTGGCAGGCGTACAGTATAAAGTAAAAAATTATGCCCAATCGAATTATTTATACGCACAGGTTTTTGACAAATGTCCTCAAATGCGTGTGGTTGCGGCTTATAATTTTCATCCGCAAGAAGAAAAAGACTGGAACGAGTCCTTACAATTAGCCAAAAATAATCAGGAAAAAGCAGCACTTTGGGCCGTTCAGGGTTATTATAAAAATGAAACAGAAGCTATTGAAAAAATATTTGGATTAGACCCAAAAAGCGAGCATCTGAATTATTTACTAACCCGCCTGGTAAACAAACAGGAAGACAAAATTAACAACTCTTTTCAAAAAGACACCGAACCGGATGCTAAAGCAAAAAGCCAGACCGTTGCTGAAAACAAAGCCTATAATAAAAGTAAAGTTGACAAAATCGCCTTTGATTTAGTGACTAAAATTACTGCTTCAGGCAACACCAACAAACCTTATTTATGGGATACCGCTTTAGGATACCTGCAAACTTTAAATGGCGATTTCTCTAAGGCAGAAAACAGTTTCGAAAAAGCAGAAAAAAGCATGCCCAAAACCGAACTGGCCAACAATCAGCTGCGACTGCTTCGTTTTGTAAACAACATGAGCAAAATAACCAAGCTGACAGACAAAAATGTAAACTCAATATTAAAAGATCTTAATTGGCTTTATCAGGAACTTCCTAAAGAATATAGAGGAACCGAGTTTCGCTACCAAAACGCTTCGCAATGGAGCAAAACATATTTATCCCGTTTGTATAAAGAGCAATCAAATCCTGTAATGGCAGAATTATTTGGCGAAACCAATTCGTATTATTGGGGTAATGGCAATTCTTTTTATGATAACGAAAAGAATTTATTGGCTATGAAAACATTTTTGGCAAAGCCAAATAAAACCGAAATCGAACAAACTGGTTTTGGAATTTACGGCCTAAAATTAAAAGACATCAATAATTTTCAGGCTGTAAAAGCGACGTATCAGAATAAAATCTCAGATGCGATAACTTTTATAAAAGAAGCAGATTCGGTACAATACATGAATTTCCTTGGGAATCCTTTCAACGGAAACATCAAAGATTGCCATGATTGCGATCATACTGCTTATCAAAAAAAGAAATATTCACAATTGGATTTCCTGCAAACCATACAACTCATGCAGGACAAAATAGCCAAAAACGAAGACACTTATACCAACAGTTTGCTTTTAGGAAATGCTTTTTACAACATCACGCATTTTGGAAACGGCAGAACCTTTTACGAAATCAATATTGTAGGTTACGGATCAAGCCCTTATTCGTTCAGAGATTCAATGAAAAAAATGATTACCAATTGCAGCCTTCCTAAAATGTACTATCAAAAAGCATTAGAGGCAGCTACAACCAAAGAGCAAAAAGCCAAATGTATTTACCTGTTAGCCAAATGCGAACGAAACGAATATTACAATAAAAAATACAACAGCCTGAATAATTGGTGGGAAGTCGAAGATAACAAAATTAACTTTTTAGCCTGGAGTGGCTTCAAAACCTTAAAAAATGAATATTCAGACACTAAATACTACAAAGAAGTACTTGCTGAGTGTGGTTATTTTAATACCTATGTAAATAAATAAACCACAAATACTTTTTTTTCGTATATTAAACCAATAATTAAGATGTTAAACAAAATTGAACATATCGGGATTGCAGTTGAAAACCTGGAAGAATCAAATATTTTATTTGAAAAACTATTGGGAGTTCCGCCTTATAAATCCGAGAGCGTAGAAAGTGAAGGAGTCGTTACTTCCTTTTTTCAAAACGGACCAAATAAAATTGAACTTTTAATGGCCACAAACCCCGAAAGTCCAATTGCGAAGTTTTTACAGAAAAAAGGACCCGGAATTCATCATATTGCTTTTGACGTTGATGATATTGTTGCTGAATGCGAACGATTGAAAAAAGAAGGTTTTATTTTAATTAATGAAGTGCCAAAAAAGGGCGCCGACAATAAAATAGTAGCTTTTTTACATCCAAAAAACACAAATGGCGTTTTAGTTGAACTCTGCCAGGAAGTAAAACATTTATAGGAACAGTGCGTTAAGATATTGACATTCAACAATATTTTTAAGAACAACTCGTTAAAATTTGAATAAAGCACAAAACAGGTGCATAAATATTTGGAGCGAATTAAAAATAGTGGTAATATTGCAACTTCAAAAACCGGTCCTATAGCTCAGTTGGTTAGAGCACCTGACTCATAATCAGGTGGTCCCTGGTTCGAGCCCAGGTGGGACCACATAAAGCTTCATATTTATTATGAAGCTTTTTTTTGTTTTAAATTAGAATGCGTAAATTTGTAGGATATTGCAATTCAAAATTGTGCTATTTGTGTGAATTAGAGCATTTTCGAACATAAAAAAGCAACCTACTCGCCCCTAAATTGAGTTAAATTATGAGAATTATTTCAAAAAAAATACTAGCACTTACATTGATTTTTTTCAATGTGTTTTTGAGCTTTGCCATGCCACCAGAACCTGGCGACTGCGACGGCCTTCCATGTCAGGGCGACGTACCTATAGATCAAAATATATTTATTTTGACAGCAGCAGGACTACTTTTAGGTGTATATATTGTATATAAAAGTATATCCATAAAAAAAAGCCCTAAGTAAAAACCAGAGCTTTTTTTTATTCAGAAAATTCGAAGCCTATTTATTTATCGAATATAGTCTCGATATGTATTTCCCTACGACATCAAATTCAAGATTGATTATTGTTCCTACTTTAAAGTTTTTGAAGTTAGTATTTTCAAACGTATAAGGTATAATAGACACACTAAACTCGTTTGTTTTAGAGTTTACAACCGTAAGACTCACGCCATTTACCGTAATTGAACCTTTTTCGATGGTAATATTATTCAACGTTTGATCGTATTCAAACGTATAATTCCAGCTACCGTTAGCTTCTTCAATTTTAATACAAGTTCCTGTTTGATCAACATGCCCCTGCACGATGTGTCCGTCAAGTCGGTCTCCCAGCTTCATTCCTCTTTCGAGATTCACAATATCACCAACCTTCCAGTCAGCAATATTAGTTTTTAAAATTGTTTCCTCAATAGCTGTTACGGTATAAAAAGACTCTTTTATCGCAACGACTGTTAAACAGATGCCATTGTGCGAAACACTTTGATCTACCTTTAATTCATTTGTAAAAACTGAATCAACCGTTATGTGAAGATTGTTTTGCTCTTTTTGTATTTCATGAATCCTTCCAAGGGTTTCTATAATTCCTGTAAACATTGTTGTTTTATTTTACTAAATTTGCACATCAAAATTAGTAATAAATAAACTGAGCTCATGAATAAAAAAGCAGAAAATATTATTGTTGGAATTTCAATAGGAGATTTAAACGGTATTGGAAGCGAAGTTATATTGAAAACATTCGAGGATTCCCGAATGTTAGAACTGTGTACGCCGGTTATTTTTGCTAACGCCAAAGTTCTTTCGTTTGTAAAAAAGAGTTTCACATCAACTATACAATTTCATGGTGTCGATAAGCTGGATCAGGTTGTGATAGGAAAAGTTAATGTTTACAATCTCTGGAAAGAAGGTGTTGACATTAATTTAGGTAAAACCGATGAAAAAATCGGCGAATATGCCATCAAATCTTTTACAGCAGCCACCCAAGCCCTGAAAGACGGCTTAATTGATGTTTTGGTTACCGCTCCTATCAACAAATACAACATCCAGTCGGAAGATTTTAAATTTCCCGGGCATACTGATTATTTAGATCAGGAATTGGAAGGAAATTCACTTATGATGATGGTGCAGGATAATTTAAGAGTAGGTTTATTAACAGACCACGTACCTCTTAATGAAGTTTCATCACATTTGACCGAAGAACTAATTACAAGAAAAATAGAAACAATAAGAAAATCTCTAATTCAGGATTTTAGTATTGTAAAACCAAAGATTGCGGTTTTAAGTCTAAATCCGCATGCGGGTGATGGAGGCGTAATTGGCAAAGAAGATGATTTGGTTTTAAAACCAGCTTTGAAGAAAATTTTCGAAAAAGGAACGATGGTTTTTGGTCCATTTCCGGCAGATGGCTTTTTTGGAAGCGGCCAATACGAAAAATATGATGCTATTGTAGCAACATATCACGATCAGGGATTGATTCCTTTTAAGACCTTGTCTTTTGGAAAAGGAGTAAATTATACAGCAGGTTTAAACAAAGTAAGAACCTCACCCGATCACGGCACAGCGTACGATATTGCTGGAAAAGATCTGGCTGATTTTAATTCGTTTAAAGAAGCCGTTTACCTTGCATTGGATATTTTTCGCTCTCGTAATCAGTATGAGGAGATTAGCGAAAAACCACTCAAAATAAAAGAAAAACAGTTATAAACAAAAAAAGGTGAATAAGATTATTAGTTTTATAATAATTTTATATCTTTGCACCCCAATTCAGGTATCTGTTTTTTGATACCCATTGGACAAATTGATGTTGAAATGAGCAAAACAAAAGAATTTTTAATTCCTTTCGTAGGGTTAAAGCTAGGAAAACACCATTTTGAGTATCAAATAAATAACAAGTTCTTTGAGAACTTTGATTATGACGAATTTCAGAGTTCGGATATCAAAGTAAATTTAGTTTTAGAAAAAGGAAGCAATCTATTAGAATTGAATTTCAAACACAAAGGAACCGTAAACGTGCCTTGTGACCTAACCGGCGAAGATTTTGATTTACCTATTAAAGGAAAAATGAAACTAATCGTTCGTTTTGGAGATGAATTCAATAATGACAATGAAGAATTGCTGATTTTACCGCATGGCGAATTCGAATTAGATGTAGCACAATACATTTATGAAATGATTGCACTTTCGGTACCACTAAAACGAGTTCATCCAGGCGTAAAAGACGGAAGTTTGCAAACTCCAGCTCTAACAAAACTGAATGAATTAAAAGTAAAAGAACCAACAAAAGAAGAGAGTAAAAAAGAAGAAGATATTGACCCGCGTTGGGACAAATTAAAGCAACTATTAACGGATAAATAATATAGTAAAATGGCACATCCTAAGAGAAAAATCTCGAAAACAAGAAGAGATAAGAGAAGAACACATTATAAAGCTACTGTAGCTCAAATCGCTACATGTCCTATTACTGGAGAAGCACATTTATACCACAGAGCTTACTGGCATGAAGGTAAAATGTACTACAGAGGGCAAGTTGTTATCGATAAATCTGTAGCGGTTGCTTAATTTGTTTTCGTAAATGATACTGGAACTCTCACATAGTGAGAGTTTTTTTTGTTGGTTATAATTTTCTTTTTTTAAGAAATTATATACAAATTCATTTCGTTTTTTTTTGTAATTTTCAAGTCTTTTAAAAATTTTCCAAATAGTTATATTTGGAACGAAATAATAAAATATAATGAATACAATCACAGCCGCAATTACCGCTGTTGGAGCTTACGTTCCTGACTTTGTACTTTCGAACAAAGTACTGGAAACAATGGTCGAAACCAATGACGAATGGATTACTACTCGTACCGGAATTAAGGAAAGAAGAATTCTTAAAGATGCTGACAAAGGAACCTCGTTTCTTGCTATAAAAGCAGCACAGGATTTAATTCAAAAAGCCAATATTGATCCTTTAGAGATTGATATGATTATAATGGCAACAGCTACAGCAGATATGCCAGTAGCCTCAACAGGAGTTTATGTTGCAACAGAAATTGGCGCTACCAATGCATTTGCTTATGATTTGCAGGCAGCCTGTTCCAGTTTTTTATACGGAATGTCAACAGCTGCAGCTTACATACAATCAGGAAGATATAAAAAAGTACTTTTAATTGGTGCCGATAAAATGTCCTCTATTGTAGATTATACAGACCGTGCAACCTGTATTATTTTTGGTGATGGAGCGGGTGCCGTTTTATTCGAACCTAATTATGAAGGCCTTGGATTACAGGACGAATATTTACGCAGTGATGGCGTCGGACGTGATTTTCTTAAAATTACTGCCGGAGGTTCTCTGGTTCCCACTACAATAGAGACCGTTCAAAACAGACAACACAATATCATACAAGACGGAAAAACCGTTTTTAAATATGCCGTTACCAATATGGCTGATGCCAGCGAATTGATCGTAAAAAGAAACAATCTGACTAACGAAGATGTAAATTGGTTAGTACCTCATCAGGCAAACAAACGTATTATTGATGCTACTGCAAGCAGAATGAATCTTGAGGACTCTAAAGTATTAATGAATATTGAAAAATATGGTAATACAACTTCAGCAACTTTACCATTAGTACTTAACGACTTTGAACACCTATTCAAAAAAGGAGATAATATTATTTTTGCCGCTTTTGGTGGTGGATTCACATGGGGATCTATTTACCTAAAATGGGCTTACGATAAAAAATAAATTAAAACTAAAAACGAATCATTATGGATTTAAAAGAAATTCAAAACCTAATCAAATTTGTAGCAAATTCGGGTGTTGCAGAAGTTAAGTTGGAAATGGATGATGTAAAAATCACCATCAGAACAACTTTAGAAGGAAACGTTACTGAAACTACTTATGTACAACAATTACCTGCTCAGGCAGCATTACCACAGGCAGCTGTGCCTCAACAAGCAGCTCCGGTAGTTGTAAATGTTAACACAGAAGCTCCAGCTGCTGCTGAAGATTCTAAATTCATCACTATAAAATCGCCAATCATTGGTACTTTTTATAGAAAACCATCTCCTGACAAACCTGTTTTCACAGAAGTTGGAAACACAATTGCTAAAGGTGATGTTCTTTGTGTAATCGAAGCAATGAAATTATTCAACGAAATCGAATCAGAAGTGTCAGGTAAAATTGTAAAAATTCTTGTTGACGATATGTCTCCTGTAGAATTTGACCAACCTTTATTTTTAGTTGATCCATCATAAATAAATTTAGATTTTAGATTTTAGATTTTAGATTGATTAGCCACTTTGTTAATCATCTGAAATTATCTAATGATCAAATTGTCTAATTATCTAATTAAAATAAGATGTTTAAAAAAATATTAATTGCGAATAGAGGAGAAATTGCACTTCGTGTAATTCGTACATGTAAGGAAATGGGAATCAAAACTGTAGCAGTTTACTCTACAGCCGATGCAGAAAGTTTACATGTTAAGTTCGCTGACGAAGCGGTTTGTATTGGTCCTCCTCCAAGTAACTTATCGTATTTGAAAATGTCAAATATCATTGCTGCTGCCGAAATTACAAACGCAGACGCGATACACCCGGGTTACGGATTTCTTTCTGAGAATGCTAAATTCTCTAAAATATGTCAGGAACACGGAATCAAATTTATTGGTGCCGCTCCTGAAATGATTGACAGAATGGGAGATAAAGCTTCTGCAAAAGCTACAATGAAAGCTGCAGGAGTTCCGTGTGTACCAGGATCTGACGGATTGTTAGAATCTTTCGAACAAACGCAAAAACTGGCTAAAGAATTTGGCTACCCGGTAATGCTAAAAGCAACTGCTGGTGGTGGTGGAAAAGGAATGCGCGCTGTCTGGAAAGAAGAAGAGCTTTTAAAAGCCTGGGAAAGCGCACGTCAGGAAGCTGCTGCAGCTTTTGGAAATGACGGGATGTACATGGAAAAACTTATCGAAGAACCACGTCATATCGAAATTCAGGTAGTAGGAGATTCTTATGGAAAAGCCTGTCACCTTTCTGAAAGAGACTGTTCTGTACAACGTCGTCACCAAAAACTAACTGAAGAAACCCCTTCCCCTTTCATGACTGATGAATTGCGTACTGCAATGGGAGAAGCTGCTGTAAAAGCTGCTGAATTCATTAAATACGAAGGAGCAGGAACTGTAGAATTTTTGGTGGACAAACACAGAAACTTCTATTTCATGGAAATGAATACCCGTATTCAGGTAGAACATCCAATTACTGAACAAGTAATTGACTACGACTTGATTCGTGAGCAAATTATGGTAGCAGCAGGAATTCCAATTTCAGGAAAAAACTACTTACCACAATTACACGCTATCGAGTGCCGTATTAATGCTGAAGATCCTTATAATGATTTCCGCCCTTCACCAGGAAAAATCACAACCCTTCATATGCCAGGAGGTCACGGAGTACGTTTAGATACTCACGTATATTCTGGTTATAGTATTCCACCAAATTACGATTCGATGATTGCAAAACTTATTACTACGGCGCAAACCCGTGAAGAGGCAATCAGCAAAATGCGCAGAGCATTGGATGAATTTGTTATTGAAGGTGTAAAAACGACAATACCTTTCCACAGACAATTAATGGATGATCCAAGATACATTGCAGGAGATTATACTACTGCTTTTATGGACACCTTTAAAATGAATAGTCCGGAATAATCTTTAAAGCCGTCAAATTTGACGGCTTTTTTATATCCTATACAAATCAACCCGATAGTTTTTAATCTATCGGGTTTTTTATTTTCTATAAAAAAACACTAGTTACACACTATTGTTGTGTATTTTTTACACAC
Organism: Flavobacterium hydrocarbonoxydans; assembly: GCF_009789235.1. Taxonomy (GTDB): domain Bacteria; phylum Bacteroidota; class Bacteroidia; order Flavobacteriales; family Flavobacteriaceae; genus Flavobacterium; species Flavobacterium hydrocarbonoxydans. The sequence continues at coordinate 164,118 of NZ_WSTB01000002.1, forward strand.
TTGCTACTGGCATTACACACTTTTTTTACTTTGGCACGAATGCCTTTTTTTTCATAATTCCTTTAAAAATAAGGATTTACAACAATCAAAAGGTAACGTTGTAGTAACGGCACAGTTATTTCATTATCTAAAGTGTAAACAACTATTAAATAATTTAAATATACACATTATGAAAAATTTATTTCTATCAGCCGCAATCTTATTAGGAAGTTTAACATCTTTTGCTTCAACATCTAATATTTCAAACAACATTGTAAAAACAATTTCTATTCAGGATGAATATACAGAAATTAAAGTAGAAGAGCTGCCAGCTGCAGTTACAGATGCTTTGAAAAAAGCCTATCCTGATGCAGTTCTTACTAAAGCTTATAAAAACGAAAAATCAGAATACAAACTAGACGTTACAGTAGGAGACAAAGTGGGTTCTATTTTTGCTAATGCAGACGGAACCTGGATTAAAAAATAATAATTAGTAGTCCCGTGAAAATTCAAATCAAGAATACTAAGATTAAATTAACAATATTAAAATATCACTATCATGAAAAATTTATTTCTATCAGCCGCAATCGTTTTGGGAGGTTTAACATCATTTGCTTCAACCTCGCCAATTACAAATACAATCGTAAAAACAATCTCGATTCAGGACGAATATACTGAAATCAAACTAGAAGAAGTGCCAACAGCAGTTAGCGATGCTTTGAAAAAAGCCTATCCAGATGCCGTATTGAGCAAAGCATACAAAAATGCAAAATCAGAATACAAACTGGATGTAACTGTAGGAGACAAAGTAGGTTCTCTATTTGCTAACGCAGATGGAACATGGATTAAAAAATAATTGCCTAATTTTATCAGCTAACATTAATTAAAAAAACAATAGTATGAAAAATTTAATCGTAACAGCTGTAATCCTTTTAGGAACTTTATCAATGAATGCAGACACAGCAAGAACTAAAACATCTGATGTAAACATTATAAATGTTCAGGATGATTATAAAGAAATTGCTCTTGATGCACTTCCTGCAGAAGTTCAGGCAACAATCAAAAATTCATTTCCGGGTTCTAAACTTGTAAAAGCTTACGTAAACCCTAAGAAACAATACAAATTAGAACTTCTTACAGGCGAATCTAATCATTATGTTTTTACAGATGAAAAAGGAAACATCGCCAAGAAATATTAATAAACAAAAGTTATGAAAAAGCTAATCTTATCAGCAGTAATTGTATTTGGAAGCATTTCTATTTACGCTACAAATGTTGCCACAACCGAAACTGTAAAAAAAACAGTAATGGTTCAGGATACTTACACAGAAGTTAGTATCGAAAGTGTTCCTCAGGTTGTTACAACGGCATTACAAAATGCTTATCCTGGTGCAAAGCTGGACAAAGCTTTTGTAAACGAGAAAAAAGAATACAAACTCAACATATCAGTTGGTGACCAAAAGGCTACTGTTTACTCAGATGTTAATGGCAACTGGTTGAAAATATAATTAGGTGAAATTAGATTTATGTTTTTGGTAAAAAAGAGATTACTTCCGGTAATCTCTTTTTTTTTGCATAATTTTATGAGAATACAATTTTAATAGTATTATTTTAGCATCAAAGTCCAAAAAATTCAAATGCCTAAGATATTACTGATAGAAGATGATATTTCGTTTTGCAAATTATTAGAAAAATTTCTAATAAAAAAAGCATACGATGTATCGATTGCTTTCTCAGCTGCCGAAGCCCGCGTTGCCATCCAAAAAGAATCATTCGACCTGATTCTGACCGATCTTCGATTACCAGATTCTGACGGCATTAAACTCATGTCTGAAATTAAAGACTCTTATCCAGACATTCCCATCATACTAATGACCGGTTATTCTGACGTCAATACGGCGGTAAAAGCAATTAAGAACGGAGCAGCAGATTATATCTCCAAACCTTTCAATCCTGACGAAGTTTTATTGGTGATTACCAACGCCTTACAATCTTCCGAAACTGAAGTAGAGATTCCCGTCAAAGAAAAAAAGGCAAAATCAAAACAAGCCGAATCTGAAAATGAATTTGTAAAAGGAATTTCGGTCGCTTCAAAAAAACTCTCAGAACACATTCAGCTAGTCAGTCCAACCGATATGTCGGTGTTGATTATTGGCGAAAGCGGAACAGGAAAAGAAATCATTGCCAAAAGTATTCATCAGCAAAGCAACCGCAAAAAAAATACTTTCATTGCAGTTGACTGCGGAGCTATTCCAAAAGAATTAGCCGCAAGCGAATTTTTTGGTCACTTAAAAGGATCTTTCACAGGAGCCATAAGCGACAAAATAGGTTATTTCGAAGCTGCAAATGGCGGAACTCTTTTTTTGGATGAAATTGGTAATCTTTCTTATGAAAATCAAATTCAGCTATTAAGAGCGCTTCAGGAACGCAAGATTAAACCTGTAGGCAGCAATAAAGAAATTAATGTCGATATCCGAATTATAACGGCTACCAACGAAGATTTACGTGAAGCTGTAAAAAATGGAGATTTTCGCGAAGATTTATACCATAGAATCAATGAATTCTCTATCCAGTCACCATCCTTAACCGACAGAGAAGAAGATTTAATGATTTTTGCAGATTATTTTCTGGAAAAAGCCAATCAGCAACTGAACAAAGAAGTCATTGGTTTTTCGCCAGAAGTCGTGGCTCTCTTTCAAAATTACAACTGGCCGGGAAACCTGCGGGAACTTCAAAATTGTGTAAAACGTTCTACACTCTTAACACGGGGAAATTTTATTGAAAGCGATGTTTTGCCTGCAGAGTTTTTTCAAATTCAGAAACAAAACGTAAGCGGTTCTTTTTCCTTATCCGATAACGAAAAAGAAGCGATTATTCACGCTTTGTCCAAAACACAAAACAATAAATCAGAAGCTGCCAAATTGCTCAAGATAACCCGAAAAACACTTTACAACAAACTCAAACAATACAATATAGACTAATTCAGTTCGTGTTGTAAAGCCAGCAAAAGGTCTTCTGTTTTGGCCTTAAAATCTTCAAAAGCCATTTGTAGATCAATATTTACCAAATTATTTTCTTCAAGTCTATTTAATATTTTAGCAATTTCGTTAGCCTGGATTTGTTTGAACATTGGCGTTATGCGATGTGCAATCGAATTTATCTCTTTATTATTCTTCTCGGTGACAGCCTTTTCTAAAAGCGGGAAAATTTCACGGGTATTTTCAATAAAAGATTTTAAAACTTCACGCAAAGCCTCTTCATCATTGCCTAAAAAATCTTTCAAAGTTTCCAGTGAATACAGCTGAACCGGCAAATCAGCAACCGACTCATCCTGACCATGATCCGGAATACTGGTATTGTCTAAAATATGCTGAATGGTTTCCAGCAAAACTTTAGGCGAATAAGGTTTTTTTATAATAGTAGTAAATCCTGCCTGGGTATAAACTGAAAAATCTAAATCTGCACGACCTGTCAAGGCAATAATAGGCTGGTTGGTATAAGTGGTATTGGCATCATTACGCAGGCTATCTGCAAACATAAAGCCATCCATTTCCGGCATTTGAATATCGGTTATAACAAAATCAAATTGAGCGGTTTTCATTACTTTTAAAGCGTCCTTGGCTTTGTTAAAGGATAAAACATGATGCTTTTCCTGTTTCAAAACACTACTGGTCAATCCCAGCAAATTGGGGTCATCATCGACGATTACAAAAGTCTGTTTTTTAGTATTTAACGGTCCTGTTTTCTTTGTTTCCACAACTGAATTTTCACTGCTATCAAACTGTAATGGCAGTTTAACTTCAAAGGTACTCCCCTTTCCAAATGTGCTTTCCAAATTTAATTGTCCGCCCAATATGGCAATTATCTTTTTGCAGATAGCCAATCCTAAACCGGTGCCACCATATTTCTTTTCGATACTTTCATTAGCCTGTGCAAATTCTTCAAAAACCAATTGTTGATTTTCTTCTTTTATCCCAATGCCGGAATCTTCAATTTTAATAACAAAAAAGGGCTCATCGGACAAAGCATATCCATTGATTTTAATAAAACCTTCTTCTGTAAATTTAAAAGCATTACCAATGATGTTACTTAATATTTGTTTCAGTCTGAAAGGATCTCCGATGATTCTTCTATTGAAACTTTCATCAACTGAAATAATCAGTTCAATATTTTTCTGTTTGTAAACTGACTGAATATTATGTGCTACTTCATAAATAGTTTCTGTTAATGAAAAAGGTACTTTTTCGATAGCTATTTTACCTGCTTCAATTTTAGAAAAGTCTAATAAATCCTGCACCAGCTGCGAAATATATTCGGAGGAGTTTTTAATATTTTTAACAAAATACGATTGTTTGGTATTGATTGCAGAATTACCCAAAAGTTCCGTGTATCCTACTATGGTACTCAATGGCGTTTTCAAATCATGGCTGACGGTTGAGATAAGCTGCTCCCTGCTTTTGAGTAAGTTTTGCGTTTTATAATTGGCAATCTCCAACTGTTTTTTATAGAGCTGCGTTTTCGAATAATCACTAACAATTAATATCGAGAAAAAAACCGTTAGCAATAAACCAATAATAGCCGATGCCGTCACAATTTCATTTACCCTTTTAAGCGATTTATCTTTTAAGGCATTGTTTTTAATGGTGTTGATAATGATTTCTCTTTCGATGATACGAAGCACTTTTCGAAGTTGTTCAGAAATTGCTATTTCGTTTTTAAGCAATTTATTTTCTTCAAAATTTAAAGATTCCTTTTTCTTTTCGGTTTCTCTTTTTACCGTACTTAACAGTTTTTTTGAAGTGGATAAAATCGAATCCGAAGCTTTTTTACTCAGTGTATTGGTACTGTCATCGGGAATATTTTGGTTTAGATAATCTACATATCTCTGGAGTACAGAACGCTGATATCCTCCCAAATCATTTGGTTTTTTAGTGAAGTCACTCAGTTCCAGTTTACGTAATTTGAATTCTAATTTGGTAATTTCATCAATAGCGTTATTGACAGAAACCTCATCATTCGCCTTATTTTTTATCGTTTTTAGTTTTCTGATGTTCTCCGTTTTTTCAGAAAGAAAATAGGTAACACTGTCCAACAATGTTTTTTGATATTGGGTAGTTACTAACTGTTTCAGTGTATCAATTCTTGATTTTAAAGAATCCTGCTCTACTATATAACTCTTAAAATCTGTTTCAGAATTGGTCTGTATTGTTTTTCGGGCTAAACTTTCCGTTTTATAAACATTCGAAAACAATTTGCTTATTTTTAAAATCTTTGTTTTTTCAAAGGCAATTTTACTTTCAAGCTGAGAATAAACCACATTTTCTGAATACAAAAACCAGCCAACACTTACCACTAAAGCAGCCAAAGCCACGTAACTAAAAAGTACTTTTATCGGAGTATAGCTGTTTTTGCTTTGCATAGAAAGTTGGTATTTAGGCTTAAATTTTTAGAAAGTGAATGTACTACAAATTACCAAAATTTTTCTGGTTACAAAAGCTAAATATATTATAAAAAAAAGCCGCTGAACAAAGTCAGCGGCTATTCTTACAATATAATTACCTGTCTGTTAAAGTGTTTCTCCTAACCATTTGAAAAATTCACTTTGCCACACCTGAGCGTTCTGCGGATGCAAAACCCAGTGATTTTCATCCGGAAAATACAACAATCGGCTTTTGATTCCTCTTAATTGCGCCGCCTGAAAAGCTTCCTGACTTTGTCCAATTGGCACACGAAAATCTTTTCCTCCCTGAATAATCAAAATTGGTTTATTCCAGTTTCCAACCAGACTTGCCGGGTTAAAAGTCGTATAGGCTTTTTGCGCTACGGCATTGTCTTTTTCCCAATAAGCACCACCAAAATCCCAGTTGTTAAAGAAAACTTCTTCGGTTGTTCCAAACATACTTTGTGTATTGAATACGCCATCATGTGCAATAAAAGTCTTGAAACGGTTTTTATGAATTCCGGCTAAATAAAACACCGAATATCCTCCGTAACTTGCTCCCACACAACCCAAACGGGCGTTATCAACATAGTTTTCTTTGGCAACAGCATCAATGGCAGAAAGATAATCGTCCATAACCTGTCCGCCCCAGTCTTTACTAATTTGCTCGTTCCACTCTACTCCGTGTCCTGGCATCCCGCGACGATTTGGCGCTACAACTACATAGCCTTTTGCAGCCATTAACTGAAAATTCCAACGGAAAGAATACGATTGTGTCAATGGCGCTTGAGGCCCTCCCTGACAAAATAATAAAGTTGGATATTTTTTAGACGCATCAAAATTTGGAGGCAAAATTACCCAAACCAGCATTTTTTTACCGTCTGTTGTGGTAACATAACGTTTTTCGGTTTTGCTTAACGCTATTGTTTTGTAGGTTTCCGTATTGATGTTTGATAATTGTTTCCAGCTGTTTTTCTTCAGATTAAAAGAAAAAATCTCCGAAGCATGATTCATATCAGAACGGGTTACAAGAATTTCATCACCTGCAAAACCAATTAAATCATTCACATCAAAATCACCATTGGTCAATTGACGCACCTGAATGGCAATTCGGGTCAGTCCAGGAAAATTAACTGTAAAAAGTTGTTTTGTTCCGTCGATTGGCGCTACAAAAAATACATTTTTACCGTCTTTACTCCAGATAAAACTTTCTACAGTTCCATCCCAATTCGCTGTTAAGTTGGTTTTGATCCCTTTAAAATCAACAATAATATCATTTTTATCCGATTCATAACCGTCACGTTTCATTTGCAGCCAGCTCAGATTTCCAGTAGGAGAAAATTGCGGAGCCGTATCGTATCCTAAATTATCTTCGGTTCTGTTGATGGTTTTTTGAGTTTCTAAATTATACTCGTAAATATTGGTGTTGGTCGAAATTGCATAAGCTGTTCCCGCTTTTTTCTTGCACACATACAAGATGTTTTTTCCGTCCGGAGACCAGATATAATCTTCGTCTCCGCCAAAAGGTTTTTGTGGCGAATCGAAATTTTCTCCCTTTAAAATATCAATTCCAGCTGCACCTTCTTTATTCTCTTTATAAAAAACGTGGTTAAATTTCCCTTCATTCCAGGTATCCCAATGACGATAATCCAAACCGTCATAAATCTGAACGTCTGATTTGTCAAGATTCGGATAAAAATCTTTTCCTAAAACTTTTTCCAGTTTTACCTCTTCATTATAAACTAAAAATTTTCCGTCAGGCGAAATGTTTTTATCGGCCAAAACTTCTTTTGTGTCTTTGATTTCAGTTGCAGTTCCGCCATTAACAGGCAAAACATACACTTTCGAACTCGATTTATTTTCTTCAACCGAAGGCGTTGAAACCTTAAAAACAACATTTTTTCCATCTTTCGAAAGTCCAAGTGGTGTTACTCTTCCTAATTTCCACAACAATTCCGGCGACATTACATTCTGCCCTACAGCGCTTAAACTCATCATTATTAAGGTTGTAAATAATACTTTTTTCATAATAAAAATTCTAATTTTCTCAGTGCTAAAAGTACAACTTTTAAATTCCAATTTAGAAATTCCAAATCCCAAAATTTAATTTGAAATTCCAAATTCCATTAGAAAAGATTATTATTTAGTTCATTTTTGGAATTTGGAATTTCTTTATTGGCATTTGAATTTTCTGAGTTGGAATTCGGAATTTAAAAAATTGGGATTTCCTTTTTTTTGTAATTTATATTCCTACAGAATTCAAAAAAAAATGTACTTTTAACAAAATTTTCAAACATGGAGTTAAGTTATTGGGAACTAAAAAACTGGTTCACAAATATCGATTATACCATCGTAGGAAGTGGTATAGTTGGTTTGCACACAGCTTTACGCTTACGCGAAAGATTCCCAACCGCAAAAATTCTCGTGTTAGAAAAAGGCATGTTGCCGCAGGGTGCCAGTACTAAAAATGCCGGTTTTGCCTGTTTCGGAAGTCTTTCAGAAATTATTGATGATTTAATAACACACACTGAAGATGATGTGGTCAGGCTGATTGAGAAACGCTGGCAGGGTTTGCAATTACTTCGAAAAAGACTGGGTGATACCGCAATAGATTTCAAACCTTATGGTGGTTATGAACTTTTTCTTAAAGAAGATGAAAGCAGTTTTAGCGAATGTATTTCGAAATTACCTTTTGTCAATGAAATTCTAAAACCTCTTTTTAAAGCCGATGTTTTCTCTAAAGAAGTTGATCGTTTTGGTTTCGAAAATACCAACGAATACTTAATTTTCAATCCGTTTGAAGCTCAGATTGATACCGGAAATATGATGCAGGAATTGCTCAGGCAAGCTGTTGCCGCTAATATTTTAATTCTGAATCAGCAAACCGTAACTTCTTATACCGATGCGGGAAATCATGTAGAAATTGTACTGAATGATTTTAGCTTCACTTCAAAAAAAATACTTTTTGCCACCAATGGTTTTGCCAACAGCTTAACCAATGGCGCTGTAAAACCAGCCAGAGCACAGGTTTTAATTACAGAACCCATCCCGAACTTAGACATCAAAGGCACTTTTCATCTGGATAAAGGGTATTATTATTTCAGGAATATTGGCGATAGAATTCTATTGGGAGGCGGACGAAATTTAGATTTTGAGACCGAAACCACCACCGAATTTGGTCAGACCGAAATTGTACAAAACAAACTGGAAAGTTTACTTAGAGAAGTCATTTTACCCAACCATAATTTCCAAATTGCCCACCGCTGGAGCGGTATAATGGGTGTAGGAAACAGCAAGAATCCTGTAGTTACACAACTTTCTGAAAATGTATGCTGCGGAGTACGTTTAGGCGGAATGGGAGTCGCCATAGGCAGTTTAATAGGAACCGAATTAGCCGATTTAATATAAAAAAACAAAACCAACGAACCATAACAAGCCCCCCAAACATGCAAAAAACTACTTTAGTAATTCTTTTTTCTTTATTTAGTTTATTTTTTTCACAAGCCAATCCCAAACCTACATTCAAATCTTTTGACATTAATTTTGATGTTACCGTTTCTTTAATCGGGGAAGTTATGGTCGAATACCATGATTACAATCCGTTAGTAACGTACGACTGGCAATTTGAATATGGTCCTGTAGGCTTTCTGCCGGGAACAGGAACCTCTCAAACAATTTCAGGAATCGACTTTTACAGATTCAACATCGACCCCTTAAAAAAATACGAGTTCAGGGTAAGAGAAAGACATTTAGACGGTGTCAACCTGGTATGGGGTGCCTGGTCGCAAACCAAGACTGTATTTGCCACCAGCGACAAAGTGTATTCTGTGGGTTATACAACCGATTTTAATAATCAAAAAGAAAGTGAATTAGAATGGAGAGGATATGTATATAACAATAGATATGCTTTTGTAGGCATTTCAACAGGAGAAAATCATAGCGATTCGGACGAGAAAGGTTCTTCGGGAGAAATGTCCAATACTAATTATGACGATAATGGCCATGTTGCTTTTATCTCCCCTAAATTTAATGATTTAGCCACAGACCGTAAGATAAAATTCTGGCTTACCAACTTTTATACCGATGAAGAATTGTTGGTAGGTACGATGAGTGATCCAAGTGATTTGAATACTTTTCATTTGCTTTCAGAAGTTACTTATAAAAGCGGCGCAGACTGGAACCTAGAAACGGTTTATTTTAATAATTATAACGGAACAGATGAGTATGTCGTGTTTCTTTATAAACCAAAATATTCCGGAGTTAATAGTTACATCAATATTGATGATTTTAGCTATGAAACGGCTTCGAACTGCTTTAATCTGACTGATTTTAAAATTAGTGATATTAAGGAAAACTCAGCTCAGATAAGTTTTGTGGGACTTAATCAGGATAATTTTCAGGTAAGCTTAACGAATGTTACCAAACGTACTACACAGGTTTTTAATACAACAAGCAGTCCTTTTGATTTAACTAATTTATCCGGAAATACTGATTACGAAGTAAAAGTAAGAGCCAACTGTATCGATGATTTGTTTTCGAACTGGACTACTCCTATTCAATTCAAAACTCCTTGTATTACCGTTACTGACGGATATTCAAATTCTTTTGAAGGCGCTGATTATTTCGACCTTTGCTGGAATACAATTGCAACTGGTGCCGTTGTAAGTAAAGATTCTGAAGATTTGCCGTGGTTTAATGAACCTTTGCCTAAAACCGGAACCAAGAAAATCGTGATGCGAACGCATAGTGCATCTTCAACTCAAAAAGCCTTTCTTATAACACCTTATGTTACAGATCTGGATGCGGATAAAAGAATTAAATTCAGCCTCCTTGCGTATGATACTTATGATGGTTACAATACCAACTCTTTGACTATTGGTACTATGTCTGACCCGGCGGACGCGTCAACTTTCATTGCGCTAAAAACCATTTCACCTACTGAAATGAATGAAATTGACAATCCATACAAATCAAATCTTTGGAAAGAACATACTGTTTATTTAGACAATTATCAAAAAAGCAATAACCATCAATATATTGCTATTAAACAAAATAGCGAAGGCACCGGTACTTTCTGTATAGACGATTTTAGCTATGATACAGCACCGGCCTGTTTAGAACCTTTAAATCCAAAAACCATAGATTTCGAATACGATTCGGCTACGGTTACCTGGGAAAATTACAAACCAGCTTCTGAATGGCAGATCGAATACGGTCCAAAAGGATTTGCTCACGGTTCGGGAACTATCGTAAATGCTACAGCATCGCCTTTTAAAATAACCGAATCAGTCTCTGACGATACCGAATATGATTTTTATGTACGTGCCAAATGCGGCAGCGATTATAGTAACTGGTCTGACAAAGGTTATTTCAGAACCAAATGTTTAGGTTTAACTGCAGGTTATAACGAAGATTTTGAAACTGCCGAATTTGAAAAACAAGGCTGCTGGACCAGAGTTACACCTTATGTGTACCAAAGATACTGGACAAAAGATCGTTTTATAAAAGTTAATATTCAGAAAGCAGGCGGAACCGGAGCAAAAAGCGGTTTACGTTCGATGATATTATCCAATACATTAGATGCTCCTTTTCCTGCAGGTACCGGACAAAAAGCAGACAGAGTGGTTCTGGTATCGCCAAGACTGAAAGATTTTGATCATTACAAAAAAATCAATTTCTGGATGGTGAGCCCTAAAGAAACCTACAATCAGGATGTCGAACTTATAATAGGAACGCTTTCTGATCCTGAAGATTACAGCACTTTTACGCCTTATACCACTATTAAAATTCCGGTTGAGAATTTAGCGACATGGCTGAATTATGAAGTTGATTTTTCTAATTATTACGGAACAGATAAGTTTATCGGTTTCAAACATGCTGTAAAGAATTATAATCTAAGACGATTTGTAATAGATGATTTTAGTTATTTAGAAAATGACTGTCCAAAACCAAGTAATTTGGGAGCAAGACAATCTGGTACTAACAGTGTAACTTTAGACTGGAAAGACAATAACAGCAAAAAACAATCAGACAGCTGGGATATTGAATACGGACCAAAAGGTTTTACTGAAGGTACCGGAACAATAATCAATGTAAAAACAAACCCTTATACTCTGGAAGGAATAGATTCAAATACGTTCGAGTACAGAGTGAGAACGTATTGCGAGGTGAATATGCCAAGTCAATGGAGTGACCCTTATACCTTTAAAACAACGTGTACAAAAACAGCACCTTTTGCAGAAGATTTTGATCAGTATCCAACCAATGTCATGGTCATACCTTATTTTTGCTGGACGACCAATATTTATCAGTATTCAAGAGTCTATGAACATAATCTGATTAATGTTACCAGTGCTCCAAATGTTTTTTCATTACAATCTGATGATAAAACAAAAGGAATTTTAATCTCGCCTTACCTGGCCGATTTTGACAGCAACAAAAAAGTGAAATTCTGGCTTAATGTTGGCGGAATTGATTTGTTTGCCAAAAACAGTACGCTTATCATCGGAACAATCAAAAACCCATCAGACATCAGTACTTTTGAGCCTTATCAGTCTATTTCGCTTGACGAACTTAGAGAGTATCCTAAATATGGAAAAGAAATTAATGTTGATTTTGCTAATTACACAGGCGACAACAAACAAATTGCTTTTATCTATGAGTCAGATCCTAAAGTTTCTATTGGCGGTACTCATTTCGTTTTAATAGATAATATCCATTATGATCAGACTCTGCCTTGTTACGAACCATTAGATATTGTTTTTTCTAATGTTAATAATAATTCGGCCACTATAAAATGGACTTCGAACAATTCGTCTCCACAAAATGTTCAGATAGAATATGGTCTTTCAGGATTTACCAGAGGTTCCGGAACTATTTTAAACACAGATAAAAATGAAATCGCTGTTACCGGTCTACAAACAGGAAGTGCGTATGAATTTTATTTTAAAACCACTTGTGATGCTGGAAATTCAATTGAAGCCGGACCTAAAAAAATAGATACGACCTGCGATTTATACGCATTGCCATGGTCAGAAAACTTTAACAGTCTTAGCGCTTACGGAAAAAATGCGCTTCCAGATTGTTTCAAGTTGTTATCGGGTAGTTTTATAATGCAGGACAAGCCATTAGAGCCTACTAGTAATTACAATTACGACACTGTAAAAGGGTATGACGATAATACTTTTATGCAGTTTAAAGACGAATTCTCAACAGAGATATTCTCTCCAATGTTTCATTTGAATGCCGGAACAACCTATAAATTTAGCTTAAAAGGAAGAAAAGCATACGAATACGTTACGCAGTCTGTTGCCATAACAGCAGGTATGGGACAAAACGATTACAACATGCAATACAGATTAAGTGGTTCAGGTACTCTTTCAGAATACAATTATACGGAGCTTACCTATTATATAACTCCTGTTACTACTGGTGATTACAGTCTTTTTATGGATTTCTACAATTATGGAGGAGCCCGTATGATTGCTGATAATTTTGAATTTAAAGAAGGTTACGCCAGTTCTTTAAAAGGAGATGGATCAACATTAAAATATGATTTCCAGACGCCTCTTACCGGTGAAATAGTTTTTGAAGGTTCTACTTATAATAGTAGTTCGGTTGCTGAAGATCCTGAAGATGCAAACAACAAAGTAGTCAGAATGCAAGGAAATGCGTATAACGATGAATGGAAAATAACTTCGAATACCGACAAGAAAACTAATTCGAGCTCAGCATCAGAGCTTATTTGGGAGAAAAATCAAAACAGCATTACCAAAATTAACATGAAAGTTGATGCTAAAAATGCCACTGCTTTATTCATGCGTTTCGATTTGAAACAAACTTTTGTAGCCTCAGCTAATGAATCAATGTTTAGAGTTGTGGTAAACGGAAATGTTTTAGGTGATGTAATTCAGCCTTCTTCCAACAATGGAGATGCGTATCAGAATTATGTTTTTGACCTGACTCCTTATGTTGGATCTGATATTAGAATCTCATTACAGCACCTTGGAAAATCTCAAACGGGAGACAATGCCTTTTTGGATAATCTGACCTTTAATAACGAGGCAACTTTGGCAGTTACAGAAAATAACTACACTGCTTTTAAATTTTATCCAAATCCTGTAGAAAATATTTTAAATATAGAAAGTAATTCAATAATTTCGAATATCAAAGTATATAACATAAATGGACAATTGCTTTCATCAACAAAACATTTAGATTCAAAAGTAAATTTGGACTTTAAAAAATATCCGGCAGGCGTTTATTTAATTAATATGACGTCAGAGGAAAGAGTGGAAACCTTTAAAATCATCAAGAAATAAATGTATTGCTGATTTTAATTTTGAAAAACATACCTATTTTTGTTGAATAAAATTAGCAGACTTACAATAATGGCAGCCAAAAAACCAGTAGCAAAAAAAACACCCGCAAGTAAAACTAAATCTTCTCCAAAGAAGTCCAACAGAACCTTTGGAGAAAAAGTAAAATGGTTTGTGATTAAATCATTGTTGTGGTTTTTTGGTCTCTCAATAGGCTCGGTAATCGTTTTTAAATTTGTACCTGTGCCTTTTACACCCTTGATGCTTATTAGAGCTATCGAAAACAAAATGGATGGCAAGGAAGTTTATTTTGATCATGACTGGGAACCGATTGAAAAAATTTCGATGAATTTACAAAAAGCCGTAATCTCTAGTGAAGACGGAACTTTTTTAACGCACAACGGTTTTGATTTTAAAGCTCTTCAAAAAGCATATAAAAGCAACGAACGCGGACGCCGAATTCGTGGCGGAAGCACCATATCGCAGCAAACTGCCAAAAATGTTTTTCTCTGGCAGGGCAAAAGTTATTTCCGTAAAGGGCTCGAAGCTTATTTTACCGTACTGATAGAACTTATCTGGGGCAAAGAACGCATCATGGAAGTGTATCTGAACAGTATCGAAATGGGTGACGGAGTTTACGGAGCCTATGCCGCAACAGAACATTGGTACCATCGTGACGCTTCTAGTTTAACGCCAATGCAGGCAGCGGGAATTGCTGCTATTTTGCCTAACCCAAGAAAATTTAAAGCAACAGGATCTTCGAGCTACATCAATCGTCGAAAAGAAAAAATAGTTCGTATCATGCGTACTTTAGGCAAAATCGATTATAATGCGAAATAAAAAAGCTTTTTTAGCGCTTTTATTCTTCGCAACAGCCTTGTCTTTTGGTCAGGAAAGAACTTCCGAAATTGGTTTTATCAGCGATAACGATTTGTACACCTCGTCAAAAAACGATATGTATTACACCAACGGATTAGAACTTTTTTATCGTTTTTTATCTAAAAACAGTAACGAAAAAATAAATAAAAAAATCACCGAATTCAGAATCGGACAATATTTATACAATCCAAGATACATTAATAAAGACGCCGTTTCGATCAACAACCGTCCTTTTGCAGGGTATCTTTTTGCCGAAGCCGGACGAGGTTTTTTTTATCAAAATGAATCGGTCTTAAAAACTGATTTCCAGTTGGGTTATCTGGGTCCCAATTCGTATGGAGAAGAAGTACAAAAAGGTTTTCATAATCTTATTGGCTATAAAAAAGTGTATGGCTGGGAAAACCAAATTCATAATGCGTTTGCTGTACAGGGCCATGTTCTTTTTTCAAAAAAAATATTCCCAAAAAAACACCATGATTTTGTTGATGTTCATTTTCAGTCCGAAGGAAATATTGGAACCATTTTTACAGGCGTTTCTACAGGATTTCTAACCCGAATTGGTTTTAAAAAATTACTTTCGGTTTACGATTCTAATTTGCATGATGCTTCGGTAAGTGCAGCACCTCAATTTAATGTTCGTGAATTCTATTTTTATGCGGCTCCTTCATTAAATTACCAATTGTATGACGCTACGATTCAGGGAAGTTTGTTTAGTAATACCAGCCCAATAACGTATCATTTAAAACCCTTTCGTTTCAATTTAGAAGCGGGTTTCAAGTACCGACACAACAATCTTAACTTATCTTACACTTTTATCTACAGAGGAAAAGAGCAAAAAAACGATGCTATGACGGGTTACTTTTACGGTTCCATCCGTGCTTCGTACTTACTCAAATAAGTACAACTGCTTCTTTATTTTTTTATCTTTTAAAATAAATCTTTTTGTTAAAGTGATTTTTCTTTTAATAAAAATAATCTGCATCCTATTTTAGATAGAAAAAACATTCAAAATTAATTTGCAACAATAAGAAAACTTTAATAAATCAATTTTGTGCTACTTCTTCAAAAAGTAGTAATTTTGAAATTCCAAGTTCAAAAATGAAATAATTATGAAATATCATCAAATAAACAGCGCTCTTTTTGTAAAAAACCGCAAAAAATTCACGGCAGAAATGAAACCTAACAGTGTTGCCGTTTTTAATTCTAATGACATTTACCCAATTAGTGCCGACAGTACGATGCCGTTTGCACAACACCGTGACATTTTTTACCTGAGTGGTGTTGACCAGGAAGAGAGTATTTTGCTTTTGTTTCCGGATGCTCCTTACGAAAACCAAAAAGAAATGCTTTTCCTGAAAGAAACCAACGATCATATTGCGGTTTGGGAAGGCGAAAAACTAAGTAAAGAACGTGCTTTTCAGGTATCTGGAATCAGAACGGTTTACTGGCTGCAGGATTTTCATAAAATTCTGAACGAAATGATGACGTATGCTGACACGATGTACATTAATACAAACGAGCATTACCGTGCGACAGTAGAAACGGAAACCCGTGAAGCGCGTTTTGTAAAATGGTGGAAAGAGCGTTACCCAGCACACAATGTGGCAAAAAGTAACCCAATCCTACAACGCATTCGCTCGATAAAAGAAAGCGAAGAAATCGATTTGATTCAGCAAGCCTGTGATATTACAGAGAAAGGTTTCCGTAGATTATTATCGTTTGTAAAGCCAAATGTTACCGAGTACGAAATCGAAGCCGAACTGGTTCACGAATTCATCCGTAACCGATCAAAAGGTTTTGCTTACACTCCTATTATCGCTTCCGGTAATAACGCGAACGTTTTACATTATATCGAAAACAATCAGCAATGTAAAGCAGGCGATTTAATTTTATTAGACGTTGCGGCAGAATATGCTAATTATTCCAGTGATATGACCCGAACCATTCCGGTTTCAGGAAAATATTCAGACAGACAAAAAGCCGTTTACAATGCCGTTTTACGAGTAAAAAACGAAGCGACAAAAATGCTTGCTCCGGGAACACTTTGGAAACAATATCATATTGAAGTAGGTAAAATCATGACTTCGGAATTACTTGGTTTAGGATTGATTGACAAAGCCGATGTTCAGAACGAAAATCCGGAATGGCCTGCTTACAAAAAATATTTCATGCACGGAACTTCTCATCACATGGGACTTGATACGCACGATTACGGTTTGCTTCACGAGCCAATGAAAGCCAATATGGTTTTTACGGTTGAACCAGGGATTTATATTCCGGCTGAAGGTTTCGGAATTCGTCTGGAGGATAATGTGGTGGTTCAGGAAAAAGGAGAACCTTTTAACTTAATGCGCAACATTCCGGTTGAAATTGATGAAATTGAAACTTTGATGAACTCGTAATCGCAGCATGAAAAAGATTCTTTTAGTTGTTTTCCTGCTTGCTTTAGGAAAGACCGTCGCTCAAACCGAAGGTTTTTCTAAAAACAACGATGCCAGCGAAACCTATTACAAAACATTCGGAAAAGGCGAACCGCTATTAATCATTAATGGCGGTCCCGGAATGAATAGTAATGGTTTTGAAGAGATGGCGAAAACTTTGGCCGAAAATCAGCAAACGATTATTTACGACCAAAGAGGAACCGGAAAGTCGAAACTTGTCAAAATTGATGCTAAAACAGTTTCGATGAAATTGATGGCAGATGATATCGAATCGTTGAGAAAACATCTTAAAATTGAAAAATGGAATATCCTTGGGCATTCCTTCGGCGGAATGCTGGCTTCGTATTACGCGACCCTTTACCCAAACAGCATCCATAAACTGGTTTTATCATCGTCTGGCGGAATCGATTTAAGTTTGTTAAAAGGCAGAAATCTGATTGAAGCCGGTTTAACCAAAACCGAGAAAGATTCGATGAATTACTGGAATGACAAAATCGAGAAAGGCGACACCTCGCATGCTGCAAGACTGGCCCGCGGAAGAGCAATGGCGCCTGCGTATGTATATGATAAAAAATATATTCCGATAATTGCCGAGAGATTAACACAAGGAAATTCAGCTATCAACAGTTTGTTATGGAGCGATATGCAGCAAATGCCTTTTGACTGTGCTCCTAAACTAAAAGATTTCAAAAATCCGGTTTTAATCATTCAGGGAAAACAAGACATTGTAGGCAAAGAAATCGCTGATATTGCCCATAAAGCTTTTTCAAACTCAAAAATTGTTTTGCTCGACCATTCCAAACATTACGGTTGGCTCGATGCCAGAGAGAAATATTTTTCAGAGATTAATTCTTTTTTGAAATTATAAATAATAACGGCTAGCAGAAATGTTAGCCGTTTTTGTTTTTTATCGCCATAAATGATTTAAAAAATTTCCATAAAAATCCTTTTCACAAAATAAACTTATATTTCTTATATGGTTTAACCTTCCCTATCTTTGCCTTTTTAAAACATTACTTTGAAAACGCTTCTATACAAAAATACCAAAATAGCCTACACAGATTCCGGCGAAGGAACTGCAATTGTCTTCCTTCATGGTTTTCTGGAAAACCAAACCATGTGGAACGATTATATTTCTTTTTTTTCTGATAAATATCGGGTTATTACGATTGATTTATTAGGCCATGGCGAATCGGATTGTTTGGGTTATGTACATGAAATGGAAGACAATGCCAATGTGGTTCACGAGGTTTTAAAAACAGTACACGTCCGAAAAGCAATGCTCGTTGGGCATTCCATGGGTGGTTATGTGGCTTTGGCTTTCGCCGAATTATTCCCGAAGAACATCAAAAAAATAGTTTTGCTGAACTCAACTTCCAGAGAAGATTCTGCCGAAAAAAAGACAAACAGAAGCCGCGCGATAAAAGCAGTAAAACAAAATTATATTGCTTTTGTAAGTTTGGCTATTGCCAATTTATTCAGCGAAAACAATCGAACACTTCTGGCTGCCGAAATTGAAAAAGTTAAAGAACAAGCCTTAAAAACACCGTTACAGGGAATTATAGCTTCGCTGGAAGGAATGAAAATTAGAAAAGACAGAATGGCGCTTTTGCAAGCCAATCTTTTTCCTGTTTTATTGATTTTGGGCAAAAAAGACCCTGTTTTAAGCTACGAAGAAAGTCTCTCTCAGGTTGATGATACTACTGCCGAATTAGTTTCCTTTGAAGACGGACACATGAGCCACATCGAAAATAAAGAAGAACTTAAACTTGTCCTGACTGACTTTTTCGGTAAATAATAAAAATAAAAAAAGCTGCTCAGGTAATTGAGACAGCCGTTTTCATTGGTGGTGGTAAAAAAATTATAATTTTGTTATAATGTCTTTTTTGAATTTTGACAAAGTTGCTCTTGTCAATCCCAAGTTTGCTTTTTTAGCATCAACCGCCAGGTAAATAAAATAGTTTCCGTCTTCAGAAACATCTATAATGTGCAATTGATCTGTAAGCGTAATCAAAATGTCATTAATTTTTTGCTCTAAACCTAATGCTTTAATTGCATTTTGTTTCGCTTTAACAACTTCTAAATTATAAGCAGAAGCCAATTCCGGATCAAAATTTGGATCCAAAGAAAGTGAACAATAAGACATTCCTGTTTGAATCTCTGTTACCGAAACAGCTATAAATCCATTAACGTTTTCTCTCAAATCGTTTTGAAAGTTTTGTAAAAAATCTGACATGTTTTAATTGTATTTAAATTAATTATTAAAAACTGAATCTAATTTGCGAAGCAAAAGACCCATTTTACTTAAATCTTTAGAAAGCAATGCAACGCAGTTATCATCCTGATCTTTATTTGCCACCACAATCCCGTCATTATTCTTAATCATCAATTGTTTAAGGTCGCCATTATTAAGATCTTCAGACATCTCCAAACTCATTTTCAATATCATTCCAATCATTGCCGCAACATTTCCGTCATATTCTAAATTAACAGATTCGAGAAGAATTCCGTCGATATTAAAAACCAATCCCGATTCAGCTCCAGTCTCTTCAACAAGTGTATTTAAATCAATCATATTGCTGTTTTTGTTTTATAAGAAAGGTCAAAGTTATTTTAATAATGACAATTGCCCGATAAACACTTGTTAAAAAAAAACACAGCCTAACACACTGAATCACTTTTATTTATAGTATAATATTTAAGTGTTTTAGAAAATAATAACGCAAAAAAAATTAACAGAAAAAAGGAATGCTTTTGAAAAAACAGTCTTTTATTCTATTAAATTCATTTGTGCGAAAAACGCTTTTGTAAAACTCAGATTTAGGGGAGTTTTTAGTAAATTTGTAAAAAATTAAGCCCTATGAAAACCGTCGAAGAATTACGTTTTGATCTGAATGTTAAGTTAATGAAGTTTAGAAGATTTCGTTTTGAAAACGGAAGCATAAACAATAGCCCTGTACAGGAAACCGAAAAAAAAGGTTTTTTCAAAAAGATATTTAGCTAAGAATTAATAGTCATAAAAGCAGAGCTTGTGAGATAACCTTTCTCAACAAGCTCTGCTTTTTTATTGATATTGTGCACTTTACCTTCTTTTATCAAAAGCAACCGTGTCGAAATACGCATTACATTTTCATAATTATGATCGGTTATGATTATTCCTTTATTTTCAGCATTAGACCTGATCATTTCGTTTACCATTTCGATCATTAGAGGCGACAAACCATTATAGGGCTCATCCAATAAAACAAATTTGGAAGAATTAAAAAGTATTGTTTTAATTTCGAGATAGCGCAATTCTCCAGTGGACAAGTGTCGTATCTTTTTTTTCAAAAGCGGCGAAATAAATTCATCTTTACTAAAAACATCCCTTTTTTGTTTATCGATCGATAATGAAATTGCTCTCTGAACAGACAGATGATTCGGAGTAAAATGATCCTGATGTAAATAATTAACTTCTTTAAACAACGCATTTGTATTATTTTTCGAAACTCCATCAATACGGATACATTTATTAGGCGCAGGAACTATTCCGAAAATCACTTTCAACAAAGTCGATTTACCAGAACCATTTCTTCCCAACAAACCCACAATTTCTCCCGTTTCGCATTTCAGGTAAATATCCGAAAGAATACTCCTTTCATTATATTTCTTTTGAATGCCATCTACTTCTAAAATATGTTTTTTCAAAATATTTTCTTTATTAAAAAAAGAACAAAAGCAGCACATAAAGCCACAATAAAAGTCAAAATATAGCTCAATACTAAAAGCTGAATTTTAGAAATTCCGTTATTCGAATAAAACAAATAGTCGTTCTTATGGTAGATTTCTTTGTATCCAATACTCATCAAAAAACCAAAACTAAGAAATACTATAAAAAAACTATCAAAACCGCCAAATACGAGGGCAACTGCGCAAACCAGCAAGTTAATACTTAAAGTAGTTTTAAAGAATTCGAATATATTATGCAGCTTTCTGATAGAGATTATTTTTAAAGGATTGTTTCTTCGAAAGGAATATTGGTGTCAAAAATTTCTTTGAGCAGCAAAACAATTTCTTCTACATAATTATGGAGTATTTCATGAGAAACCACTTGCTCTAATTCTTTTTCTTCTTTAAAGCCAAAAGGCAAAAACCCTGATTTTAAATTTTTAAACGAAATAATTCCGGCTTCCATAGCAACACCATTAGCATGACCTTCATACATAAAGGCATAGGCCAGAACCTGAATGATTTTGTCGTTTTTAAGCTCCTGTGTCAATCCATTCCATGATTTCAGGACAACATTGGCTTTATCGACTTTTCCGGTCTTATAATCAATAATTCGTATTTTTCCGTTGCGAAGTTCAATTCGGTCAACATTTCCTTTTATTAAAACCGGAAAAGGCAGAGCCGGATGAATAAGTTCTCTTTCAAATGTTTGTTCCAAAGCAATAATCTGTACGGCATCGCCATTTTTAATCGATTCCAGTTCGAGTTTCAGAAAATTAAAAACATTTCGTTTTGCCACTTCAAAAGCCAGCAGGTTTCTTCCTTTTTTAATTTCGCCTTCTTTATAAACCAATTTGAATTGTTTTAAAACTTCCTCATCCAAAAGTTTAAAGCAATTAGAAAGATCTGCTTCCGAAA
The DNA here is from genome assembly GCF_009789235.1 of Flavobacterium hydrocarbonoxydans. Taxonomy (GTDB): domain Bacteria; phylum Bacteroidota; class Bacteroidia; order Flavobacteriales; family Flavobacteriaceae; genus Flavobacterium; species Flavobacterium hydrocarbonoxydans. Next base: position 185,801 of record NZ_WSTB01000002.1, read on the forward strand.
TAAATTTACCAATAAACGGTTGATATAAGGCTTCTAAAGTTTCGTGAATAATGGTGCCTAAAGTATTCAGGGCAATATTTTCCTCCACTTCTTCGACTTCCCGAATTCGTAAAATTTTCTGGAAATAAAAATCAATCGGATTCCGGATATAACTAGTCAATGCTGATGGCGAAAAACCTTTGGCTGCAATTTCCTTCAAACGCTCCATAACCGCAGCTGATTTCTGCACCACCATGGGCTGGTAAGCACTCGCGGGCAAAACCGGATTATAAATATCAAAAGTCAAATTATGCTTCAGCTGTTTTTCCACTTCAAGCTGTGTTATAAATCGGCTGCGTTCACCGGCATCAAGACCATCATTTTCAGTATTATAAATCAGGTATATATTCTTTGCTCTTTGCAGTAAATGATAAAAATGATAGGTATAAATGGCGTCTTTTTCTTTAAACGTTGGCAAACCCAGTTCACGTTTCACATCATAAGGAATAAAAGAATTTTGAGATTTCCCGGCAGGAAACTTACCCTCATTCATTGATGTCACAATGACTGTTTCGAAATCCAGTACACGGCTTTCCAGCACACCCATAATCTGCAAACCATTTAGGGGTTCTCCTTCAAATGAAACTTCGGCAACATCAATAACCTGTTTATAAATCGCATACAACGTCTGAATATTATCGATATGATGATGCTGAGAATAATAATTAATCAATTTATTTATGACTTTGAAAACAGCAAAAACAAATGTCTTGGCTATTTTTTCTTCCTCATTATCATTATTAAAATTTTCTTTAATCAAAAGTAAAAGCGCCGATATATTTTCAAGAACCGCTACAGATCCATTTTCCCATTTCTGAAACAACAATCCGAATAAATTAGTTGGAGAAGGATTAAGTTCGAGCAAACGTTTATGAGTAATAAAAGTGTAATTATTCTCATTTATAATGGCAACCAGCTTACTGGTTTTTGCATACGGCTCTACAAGTGGATGCGTTAGAATATCCAGCACATCTTTATAATAAAAAACATAACTCTCCCCTTTTCTGGAAAGTGCATTAGTGTGCATTTTAAATAATTTTGCCACTAATATTTGGGACGGATTATTTTTCCCCGAATAACCCATGGTGATATTCAATGCCCCAACCGAAGCTGGCAAAGAATACAAAACCGGCATTAGCAAATTTTCTTCACCAAGCACAATAGCAACTTTATCCAGTGAAGAAATAGGATTTTCGTTAATTATATTTTCAACAATACTACCTGCAAGTTTAGCTTGCCCGATAGTTTTTGGAGTTCCAATAACCTGAATGTTTTTAGGCTGCGAAAAATCATCTACAATCCAATCAAAAGAATTTGATTTATAATGTTTCCAGCTTTCTTTAAACCGACGAACAAAAAGTCCGGCATCGTGATACGGATCGTTTAAAAAAGTCTGATCAACATCCCAATATATTTTAGCCTGATCAAGAGCCAGAAGGTGTTGTACAATTTTTTCTTCAGCAGCATTTAAAGCATTAAATCCTGCAAAAACAAAAGTTTTATTTGAAATTGTATTTGAAAAGTGATTTAAATTATTAACCGCTTCTCTATAAATCAATCCCTGATAACCAAATCCTTTATTCAACAAATGATGATACAATGAATCATAGTACAGCGGAAGTAATTTCCAGAAATCAATATAATTCTCTAGTAATTTGGTTTTGTTTTCAACTTCAATTCCCCATTTTTTGATGTCTTCAATATCTTTTAGATAAGACAAAACATGATTAGAGTCTAATAAATAGCGATCAATTTCATTAAAATCCTGTAAAAGTGTTTTTGCCCAATTGGCAAATAATTCAAAAGATTGTTGATGTTGTTTTTCTGTAACCGAAAGATAAACTTCATAAAACTCAAATAAAAGTTCAATAGCATCAATAGAACGAACAGAAGCAACATCTTGTACAAAATCTTCGATGCTGATTATTTCTGGACAGAGAATAGTTTGTTCCGTTTGATTTTTCAACGCTTCAATCAAAAAAACCTTTGCTCTTTTATTAGGTAGTATTATGGTTATCTCAGCAAGTCTGTCTGCATAATCCTGAATTATAACAGCTGCAATTTTTTCGAGAAAAGAAGTATTTATCATTTGATAAAAATAAAAAAAGCCATTCAATTAAGAATGGCTTTTTAAAATTATTTGAAAACTAAATTATAGTTTACCTTGGTATTTAGAACCAATGTGTTTAATTTCAGTTCTTCTGTTTTGAGCTTTACCTGCAGCAGTTTTGTTACTTGCAACTGGCATAGACTCACCAAAACCTTTAGACTCTAAGTTATCAGCGCTAACTCCTCTTGCGATTAAAGCATCTTTAACAGCAGCTGCTCTATCTTCAGAAAGTTTTTGATTCAATTTATCAGAACCATCGCTATCTGTGTGCCCTTCAATACTGAATTTTGCAGTTGGATAGTTTTTAAGGATTTCTTTAATTGCATCTAATCTAGCTGGAGTTTCTTTGTCTCCGCTTTTGAAAGTAGCTTTACCTGAGTTAAAGTAAACCGCTCTAGCTTGAACTTTAAGTTCTTCTAAAGCTTCAGAAGTTACTTCAGGACATCCTCTGTTACTAGCTGGACCAGCTACAGTAGGACAATCGTCATCTTTATCAGCGATACCATCTTTATCAGCATCTAAGAAAGGACAACCACCATTTTCTTTAGGACCAGCAACTGTAGGACATTTGTCATCTTTATCAGCAACACCGTCACCGTCAGCATCTGGACATCCGTTTAATGCAGCTAAACCAGCAACATCTGGACAAGCATCTTTTGCATCAGCAATTCCGTCTCCGTCAGTATCAGGACAACCGTTTAAAGCAGCTAAACCAAATACATCTGGACAAGCATCACTTCCGTCAACGATTCCGTCTCCGTCAGTATCAGGACATCCGTTGAATTGTTTTAGACCAGCAACATCTGGACAAGCATCATCTTTGTCATAGATTCCGTCACCGTCAGTATCTTTACCTCCAAATTTGAAAACGATACCAGCAGTGTGTTGGAAGTGAGATGGAGCATCTGGAGTTCCAGAAGCATCTTCTCTATCACCAAATGACCATTTGTATCTTGTACCTAATTCAAGACCAATAGCATCAGTAAACCAGAAAGTAACACCAGCACCTGGGTTAACTGTTCCGTAGCTACTGTCTCCAAAGAAAGTATAACCAGCTCCAACAGATAACGAAGGATCGATTATTTTAGATTTGATTAATTCTTGGAAGCTGTACTTTAAAGTAGCATCAATTCCGTAATACATCAAATCACCTGGATTAGTCACAACCATACCACGACCATCGTGATCTGGAGCACTTGGATCAAAAATAACATATTTGTCAATTTTGTTTACAGAACCTTGTAAACCTACAGAGAATCCGCTACCAACGTATCTAGACACACCAATGTAAGATAGCGATGGAAGTACATTCCAGTTGTCTTTAGCAGCGAATGGCTGAGAAAAGTGTGCTGGAAAAAAGTCAACATGTTCTGGACTTGCACTAGTCCTTGTATCCACAGCATTAACTCCAAAAGAGATAGCCCACGGATTGTTACTGTCTTGCGCGTGAGAAGTTAAACCCATCACCATCATCACAGCAACTAAAAGTTTGTTAAGATGTTTCATACTTAATTTTTTTAATTACAATTTAGTTAATTACAAGCAAAAGTAACACCAAATTTTTTAAATACAAAATGAAATGTTAAAAAAAACCTACAAAAAATTAATTAAAGTGGTAATTATATAACTTTTAACATTTTTCCGACTGATATAAAGGCGTTTATAGCACTGTCTAAATGCTGTTTAGTATGGGCTGCCGAAAGCTGAACCCTAATTCTGGCTTTTTCTTTAGGAACAACCGGAAAGAAGAATCCTATTACATAAATTCCTTTTTTCAGAAGCTCATCTGCCATGATTTGCGATAATTTTGCATCATAAAGCATTACCGGAACGATTGCAGAGTCGCCATCGATGATGTCAAAACCTGCTTCTTTCATTCCTTTTTTGAAATAATTGGTATTCCATTCTAATTTATCTCTTAACGAAGTATCTTTTTCTAAAAGTTCAAAAACTTTAATAGAAGCCCCAACAATGGCTGGTGCCAAAGAATTTGAAAACAAATAAGGTCTTGAGCGCTGACGCAATAATTCTATAATTTCTTTTTTAGCCGTTGTGTAGCCTCCCATCGCTCCACCTAAAGCTTTTCCAAGTGTACCTGTTATAATATCAACACGGCCCATCACTCCTTTTGCTTCCAGCGTACCTTTACCTGTCGCACCTATAAATCCTGCAGCATGACATTCATCAACCATAACCATTGCGTCATATTTATCAGCCAAATCACATATTTTATCTAATGGTGCCACAAGCCCATCCATAGAAAAAACACCATCAGTAACAATTAATTTAAAACGTGTACCTGCCTCATTCGCTTTAATTAGTTGTTGTTCTAAATCTTCCATATTGTTATTTTCATAACGATAACGGGCCGCTTTGCACAAACGAACTCCGTCTATAATAGAAGCATGGTTTAAACTATCCGAAATGATAGCGTCATTTTCACCTAATAATGGTTCGAAAACCCCACCATTTGCATCAAAAGCAGCTGCATAAAGAATCGTATCTTCTGTACCGTAAAAATCAGCTATCTTTTTTTCTAATGTTTTATGAATATCCTGAGTACCGCAAATAAAACGCACTGATGACATTCCGAAACCATGAGTATCCATTGCATCCTTTGCTGCCTGAACGACCTCCGGGTGTGATGAAAGTCCTAAATAATTATTAGCACAAAAATTCAAAACTTTTTCTCCTGTAGAAATAGTGATTTCCGCATCCTGCGCAGAGGTTATAATACGTTCTTTTTTAAAAATTCCGTTTTCTTCAATAGTTTGCAATTCGTTTTGCAAATGCTCTTTTATTTTACCGTACATTTTTTATTCTTTTTAAAACGTTAAATATTAACAGTTTACACTTTAAAAACCCCGTTAATCCTTTAACATCTGATTAATTTTTTCACAAATTTACTACATCGATTTCGGTTCCTATATACACCAAAGCCCTTTTTAACACTTTGTATCCCAAATCCTCAATAGCATCCTGATATTCTTGAATTTGTTGTTTGTATTTAGGATTAATGGCTCCGGTTTTATAATCTAAAAGATAAGCTTCTTTGTTTGGAGTCAATACAATTCGGTCTGGTTTTAGAATTTTCCCTTCTTTCTGAACGATAGTCTGCTCATTCAGCACTTTGTTTTCTCCATTAAAACAAATACTTAATTCAACATGATTTACAATTTCCTGAAGGGTTTTAAAAACAACTTCTTTTTGATCATAAGTAATCAACCCATTCTCTAAAGCTTTGGTAATGGCCAAATCAACATCTGATCTATCTTTTACGAAAGCCAGGATTTCATGAATCACATTACCGTACGAAATTGCTTCCTGCTGATGCGTACCCCACATCAAAGCCTCTCTTTGGGCAATTTTAATGTTTTTAGGATTTAAAACTTCGGCAACCATTGGAATCGTTTTTACAAAATCTTCGGATGGGTTTGATCGGGAAAGTTTTTGTTTATTTCCGAATTCGTATTCCAGTTTTTCTTCTTCATAAACACCCTGATTTATTAAAAATTTAATAAAAAAAGAAGCCATATTACTCGGAAACTCTCCATCTTTTCTTTCTTTGATTGTTTGAGAAATTACAAACAGCTGCTCTTCGGCTCGCGTCAGTGCTACATATAACACATTAATATTATCCAGTAATTCTTCTTGTTTCTTTAGATTAAAAACAGCCGAAGCATTTTCGCCAAAACCCTCAACAGCGGTACTATTGTCGATTAAGGCTTTCGGGACTCCTAAATCATCTTCTGTATCGAGCCACAATTTATCTTTTGGCTTTCGATTATAATCTTCTTCTGCGAAAGGAAAAATAACTACCGGAAATTCTAACCCCTTCGATTTATGAATCGTCATAATACGAACGGCGTTTTTTCCTTCAGGAGAAGGTATGCTAAATTTCTCCCCGTTCTTATCCCAATAACTCAAAAAGTCTGCAATTCCGGCTTGATTACGAATATCTCTTTCCAAAACAATATCCAGAAAATACTGCACATAAGCATTCCCTTCCTGTGGAAGAATAAATTTAGAAATGATAATCTCCACAGCTTCGTACAATGATTTCTTCCGAATGTTTTCAAAAGACAGCGAAACATCAAATGATAAAAGCCAATTTTCGAATTCACTTTCCTGTCTGCAAGCCATTCCCTGAGCAATAAAATCATGAACAGGCATTGTAAGCTCTTTGTTTGAAGCCAAAAAATGCAGGAAATTCGCTTTTGCCTCTAAATCGGCATTATTATTCAAATATTTAAGTAAATGAACAATCAAACGAACTTCTGTTGCGTTTTGAATCATCAAAGTTTCTGATGATAAAAGTGGAATGTTTTGCTCGGTTAAATAATTTGCGATAGCGATTCCCTGATCTCGTTTTCGTGTCAGAATCACAATATCTTTGTATTCGAATCCTTCCCGAAGTACTTTCTGAATTGTATTTAATGTCGCCAAAACATACAAATCGTCTTTTTCGACTTCTTCTTCATCAGCAACGTCATTTTTTTCTATCACTGGAAGAAAAGAAATATTGACATAACCTCCTTTTTTTGAATTTGAATTCTGAAAACTATGGTTTTCATACAAATCCTTATAATCTTCGTTTGAAAATTCAGTCGAAATCAGTTTAAAAAAAGCATTATTAAAATCGATCACCTGACTATAACTGCGGTAATTGGTATCTAAGTGTTCAATTTTTTTATCTTTATTACTAAAGGGATTGACCTCTTTGCTCAATTCGATAAACTGCTCAGCCTTTCCACCACGCCAGCGATAAATAGATTGCTTAGGATCACCTACAATCATCAGCGTTCCTTTGTTTCCAAAATCATCCTGACCTGCAAGTGCGTTATCAATCAACGGAATCAGGTTTTGCCATTGCATTTCTGAGGTATCCTGAAATTCATCAATAAAAAAATGACGGTATCTTTCGCCCAAGCGTTCATAAATAAAAGGTGCCGGCTGATTCTGGATTTCACGATGAATAATCGCATTGAATTCTGAAATCGATAAAACATTTTGTTCGGATTGAATTTTTGCCAGCTCATTACTTACAGTATTCAAAAGCGAAAGCGGTGTTATGTTTTTCAGGAAGGCTTTGTAAAAATCTCTTTTCTCGAAGTTTTTATAAATTTTTTCTAAAGTCTGAAGCAATTCAGGAATGATATTTTCGATTAAAGCCCTGTCTTTTGCCGTTTTATTAATCGCAATATCATCAAACTCGTGAAAAGTTTTATTTCTTGGATTGAATTTCCCGTCACGAATACTTTCTAAATGATTGGGAAAAGTACCTCTTGAAAATGATTTCAAATCAATTCCGTTTTTATCAATTAAAGAGAGTAAATCTGTTGCGAATCCAGCATTCTCTTTTTCCAAATCAAGACATAAAGCCAGCATTTTCTTTTTGATTACAACGAATTCTTCGATCGTTGTGTCCTGAAAATGCGAAATTTCGTTTCGGTTATTTTCATTCAGAACCAATCTTCCGGTTTCCAGAATTTCGCGTGAAATGTCCCAACTTTTATCATCGTCGGTTTTTTCCATCGTAAAATCCACCAACAGTTTCGTCAGCGTTTCATCCTGACCTGCCTGTGCAATAATAGCATCTACGGCTTCTACCAAAAGATTTTCGGTATCCAGCGTAACTTCAAAAGTCATTGGTAAATTTAAATCATGCGCAAAAGCACGAATCACTTTGTGTGTAAACTTATCAATAGTAGAAATATCAAACGCAGCGTAATTATGAATCAGATGCTTGATGATACTTTGCGATTTTGTTTTAATTTTAATGATTGAGAGCCCCGTATCACGAGACAAATCTTCCATTAAATCGAATGCTTTTGCGGAAGGTTCGTCTTTAGCAAACTCAGACAAACTCCCTACAATACGGCTTTTCATTTCATGAACCGCCTTGTTGGTAAAAGTTATCGCCAAAATATTTCGATAGGCATCATTTTTAGGAGAAGAAAGAATGATTTTTAGGTATTCTTTAACCAAAGTATAGGTCTTCCCTGAACCTGCGGACGCATCATAAATGGAAAAAGACGGACTTTGCATAAGGTTGGTTTTTTGTATGGTAAAAATAGAACATTAAATATTAAATCCCAATGAAGGATAGATCCAAATAAAAAATTCCAAATTCCAACTCTTTAGATTTTTATCTAAAAGAAATTGGAATTTGGAATTTATCCCGTCACTTCGGGATTGGAATTTTTAAATATTATGTTGTTTTAGGAAATGCTCTTTTATTAAAAACAAGCAGAATACCTACTCCTGTAGAAATCGCCACATCGGCAATATTGAAAATAGCATTAAAGAATGTAAAATGATTGCCTCCCCAAATTGGAAACCAGGTTGGTAAATTTCCTTCCCAAATAGGAAAATAAAACATATCGACCACCAAACCGTGAAACCAGGTTCCGTATGGTTCCGGCGAAAAAATGGTTGCCAGATTGTTATAACTGTCATCAAAAATAACTCCGTAAAAAACTGAATCGAAAATATTTCCGGCTGCACCGGCAAGAATTAAGGCAACAGCCACGATTAAATAGGTTGAATGATGTTTTTTTACCGCATCGTTTAACCAGTATCCAATACCGAATACAGCAAAAATCCTAAACACAGTCAGAATTAATTTTCCGTATTCTCCAGGAATCTTAGTTCCCCATGCCATTCCTTCATTTTCGATGAAATGAATTTTAAACCAACTAAAAACTTCATGTTCCTGACCCAGAACAAAGTTTGTTTTTACGTAAATTTTAGAAATTTGATCAATGAGTAAAACTAGAAATATAAGGAGATACGCTTTTCGTAATGACATTTTATAATTTTTTGATGGGCAAAAATAACAATTAAATCAAAAAAATCGCTCCCTAAGGAGCGTTAATTCTTTTATAATTAATAATTCAAAAAAAATCACAAACTTATCAGAAGCGAATTACAGCGTATTATTTAGCAGCTGGCTTCTTGGGTTGGGCTGGTGTATCTGAAAAAAACTCGGATATTGATTTAAAAATTCCTTTATTATCTTTCCCGCCATTTAATTTTTTAGCCTTTTCTGCTTTCAATTTAGAGCGTAATTTTTCAAATTCTTTCATTCTGGATTCAACATTCGAATTCACATCTTTGAATTTCAATACTTTAGCCATTTTGTAGGTTTTATGGGTTAAAAAATAAAATTATTAACATTTGAACTATACAATAATACACAAAATAATTTATATTTGTAAGTAAAATTTAACAATTGTTTAGCCGAAAAAACTGTAATTAATCAAATAACCTGTCTATCCTATAAACATTTTAACAAACTCCAAATCCAATCAAAATGAATGAAATCAAAAATACTCTAAGCGATTTTTTAATCAATACCAAAGCTGCATCGGCCTTAATTTTAGATGGAAAAGGAAAATTAATCACCTCATTAGACTTAGAATATGGAGATAGTGTTGCAGCAATGACAGCCGCCATATTATCAATGAGTGAAAAGCTTCTGGATGATTTAGATAAAGGAATTCTGAAACAGTTGTTCTTAAAAACTACAGATGGTGTCATAATTGGAAATAAAATAAGCAAATCAAACTTTTTAATCATTTTTTCGAATGATGGAAGCAATTTGGGATTATTTATGCGTACTACCGAAGAATTGGCAAACGAGCTGAGCAAAAAACCACTATTACAATAATTAAACAAAAATATCCATTAACAACAAATACCAATTAACCATGAGTAATGACTTTTTAAACGTGTTTTTATCAGAGATGAAAACAAATGTAAATGGCTTTATCGCCATCGCTGTAACTGAAATTGAAACAGGATTGAGTTTTGGAAACTTAACCGTAGATCCAGGTTTTGACCCTGAGTTGGCAGCAGCTTATAACCTGGAGGTTGTAAAAGCAAAACTGAGTGCTGTAAAAGCATTAGGTCTGAATCAGGAAATCGAGGATATTTTGATTACACTTTCGAATCAAATTCATATTATCGACATTTCTCCTAACAAAAAATTCATGATTTATCTTGCTGCAGATTCCACTAAAGCAAATTTAGGAATGACAAGAGCAGTCCTTAGAAAACACAAATTAGATCTGGAAAAAAATCTAGCTTAATCTTTTTTAAATTAATTAGAACCGTTCCTAATCAAAACGGTTCTAATTGAATTTTTATATTCCTCGTTGCCCCAAATCGCCCGTTGTTTAATTACTTCCATAACAACAGTATTCTTTCTTCTAAGAAAAAAGATTTCAATTTAATTTTAAAATAAAAAACGCCCCTAAAAAGGAGCGCTTATTTATCTTAATTCTTATCGTTGCAAGTTTTTCGCCTCGATACTCATTGTAGCGTGAGGAACAATTTTCAGTCTTTCTTTACTGATCAATTTACCTGTTACTTTACAAATACCGTAGGTTTTATTTTCTACACGGAATAATGCGTTTTTAAGGTCGCGGATAAACTTTTCCTGTCTGATAGCCAACTGCGAATTTGCTTCTTTCGACATTGTTTCGCTTCCTTCTTCAAATGCTTTAAAGGTAGGAGAAGTATCATCTGTCCCGTTATTCAAATCATTCATGTAAGCACTTTTTATTAAATCCAGATCGGCTTGTGCTTTTTGTATTTTATTTTGAATTATCTCTTTGAACTCTGCTAAATCAGCATCTGAGTATCTTGTAATTTCATCTACCATTGTTATATATTATTTGGAAATTAATATCACTGTTTTAATATCATCAAACTCAATTTCTGTGCCGTTTTCCAGAACATCCACAAAAACTAAATCATTTGTTAACGTTTCAGACTTAATATAGTCTTCATTTTTTAGAATTGCCTCTTCTAAAAGGCTATTTCTCTTCAATTGCACTTTGATTTTATCGGTAACTTCAAATCCGGAATCTTTACGGATATTTTGAATTCTGTTTACCAACTCTCTTGCAATACCTTCACTTTTCAGTTCTTCTGAAATGGTGATATCCAACGCAACTGTAATTCCATTTGAATTTGCAACCAGCCATCCTTCGATATCCTGCGATGTTATTTCGACATCTTCTAGTGATAAAGTTACATTATTTCCAGCAATAACAATATCCAGCGTTCCCTGCTTGTCTAATTGGTTAATCTGCTCCGCTGAAAAATTTTGTATTTCTTTGGAAATCAGACCCATATCTTTACCGAAACGTGGTCCTAAAGCTTTAAAATTAGGCTTAATCTGTTTTACCAAAATACCGGAATCATCATCTAAAAGCACAATTTCTTTAACGTTTACCTCCGCTTTTACAAGCTCAGAAATAGCCTCAATTTCAGCTCTCTGATTCTCGTCAAGTACTGGAATCATTACCTTTTGCAACGGCTGACGCACCTTGATCATCTCCTTTTTACGAAGTGACAAAACCAATGATGAGATGGTTTGCGCTTTCTGCATTTTGCTTTCTAACGTTTTATTAACAAAGTTTTCGACAAATTTTGGGAACTCAGCCAAGTGAACACTGGCAAAATCCTCAGTCCCTGTTGAAATCGTTAAATCTCGGTACAATTTATCCATGAAAAAAGGAGCCACAGGAGCACTCAACTTGCTTATTGTTAGCAAACAGGTATAAAGTGTTTGGTAAGCCGCAATTTTATCGTGAGCGTATTCACCTTTCCAGAAACGACGACGGCACAAACGAACGTACCAATTACTCAAATTTTCCTGAACAAAGTCAGAAATCGCTCTTGTTGCTTTTGTAGGCTCATAATCCTCGTAACATTCATCCACAAATTTTATTAATGTATGCAATTCAGATATAATCCACTGATCGATTTCTGGTCTTTCGTTTAACGGAATTTCCGCTTCAGCGTATTTAAAACCATCAATATTGGCATATAACGAAAAGAAAGAATAAGTGTTGTATAAAGTTCCAAAGAATTTACGGCGTACCTCAGCAATTCCTTCAATATCAAACTTTAAATTATCCCAGGGATTTGCATTTGAAATCATGTACCAACGTGTAGCATCAGGACCATATTCCGCAATTGTTTCAAAAGGATCAGTCGCATTTCCTAAACGTTTCGACATTTTTTGTCCGTTTTTATCCAAAACCAAACCATTCGAAACCACATTTTTATACGCTACTTTATCAAAAACCAAAGTTCCGATAGCATGTAAGGTATAAAACCATCCACGAGTTTGGTCAACTCCTTCCGCAATAAAATTCGCAGGGAAATCTTTATTCTCGTCAATTTTATCTTTGTTTTCAAAAGGATAATGCCATTGCGCATACGGCATTGCACCAGAATCAAACCAAACGTCAATTAAATCGCTTTCGCGTTTCATTGGCTGTCCTGATGCCGAAACCAACGTAATTTGATCGACTACATTTTTATGCAGATCGATTAAATCATAATTTGATTCAGACATGTTTCCGATTTCAAAACCTTTAAACGGATTTTCTTTTTGAAAACCAGCCTCGATAGCTTTTTCGATCGCGTTGTATAATTCTTCAACAGAACCAATCAGAACTTCTTCTTTTTTATCTTCCGTTCTCCAGATTGGCAACGGAATTCCCCAATATCTGGAACGGGACAAGTTCCAGTCGTTGGCATTTTTCAGCCAGTTTCCAAAACGTCCTTCGCCAGTAGATTTAGGTTTCCAGTTGATCGTTTCGTTCAGGTCGAACATTCTGTCTTTTACATCGGTTACTTTAATGAACCATGAATCTAATGGATAATACAAAAGCGGCTCATCTGTTCTCCAACTGTGCGGATAACTGTGTACGTATTTTTCGACCTTAAAGGCTTTATTTTCTTCTTTTAATCGAATAGCAATTTCAACATCTACAGAACGCTCTGGCGCCTGACCTGCATCATAATATTCATTTTTGACATATTTACCAGCCAAATCTCCTAAATGCGAAGTGAATTTTCCTTGTAAATCTACCAAAGGAACAGCAGTACCATTTTCGTCTAAAACCAACATTGGCGGCACTTCTGGCTTAGCTTCTTTTGCTACTTTAGCATCATCTGCACCAAAAGTTGGAGCAGTATGCACAACTCCAGTTCCGTCTTCTGTAGTTACGAAATCTCCGGCAATTACTCTAAAAGCATTTTCTGCATTTTGATATGGCAGCACATAAGGTAATAATTGCTCGTAACGGATTTCTACTAAATCAGCTCCTTTCGCTTCCGCTAAAATTTTATACGGAAGTTTTTTATCTCCTTCTTTAACATTATCAAAATCAGCATCGTCTTCACTTGCAAAAAATCCTTTTCCGAATTGTTTTCCAACTAAATTTTTAGCCAAAACAACATTTACAGGTTCAAAAGTATATTGATTAAATGTTTTTACTAAAACATAATCGATTTTTGGTCCAACTGTTAAAGCCGTATTCGAAGGTAATGTCCAAGGCGTTGTCGTCCAGGCCAAGATGTGAATATCTCCAAAACCTTGTAAAAATGAAGGCAAAGTTTCAGGTAAAGTTTTAAACTGTGCTACAATCGTTGTATCCGTAACATCTCTATAAGCACCCGGCTGATTTACTTCGTGAGAAGACAACCCAGTTCCTGCTTTTGGAGAATATGGCTGAATCGTGTACCCTTTGTACAACAAACCTTTATCGTAGATTTGTTTCAAAAGCCACCAGACAGACTCCATATATTTTGGTTTATACGTCACATACGGATCTTCCATATCTACCCAATACCCCATTTTTTCGGTCAAATCATTCCATACGTCGGTATAACGCATTACGGTTTTTTTACACGCTTCGTTATATTCTTCTATCGAAATGGTTTTACCAATATCTTCTTTTGTAATTCCAAGCTCTTTCTCGGTACCTAATTCTACAGGCAATCCGTGCGTATCCCAACCGGCTTTTCTTTTTACCTGAAAACCTTTTTGAGTTTTATATCTGCAAAAAATATCTTTAATCGCACGTGCCATCACGTGGTGAATTCCAGGTAAACCGTTTGCTGAAGGCGGGCCTTCAAAAAACACGTAAGGCTCAGCACCTTCGCGGGTACTTACACTCTTTTCAAATATATTTTCTTTCTTCCAAAAATCAAGTACTTCTGACGCTACTGTTGGCAAGTCAAGTCCTTTGTATTCAGTAAATTTTGTGCTCATTTTATCCTTTTCTTAATCGAGGTGCGAAAGTAAGGAATTTTGAGGAAAGATGAAAGAGATTAGAAAAAAGAGAAAAGATTATAAATTTTTATTTATGAAGTATGAAAAATTCTTAGGAAAATCAGGAGAAGACTTCTTTTAAAACATCCAAAGATTTAGGTTTTTTGAATCCATCCAAATGGAAGCTGTAGTAATCAATCAGAATTTTAAGCAGAATTTGTCTTTCGATAACATGAAAGATTTTCTGATCATTGTCAAATTTTAAATCAATCAGTTTTTTAAACAAAGAAGTTTCGTGCTCTGACAAAGAACCAATTCCGTGAAAAAGTGTAAAAACCCCTTCATACATTTCAAAAAAAGGCAAATCAATTTCGGAAACATCCGGATAAAAACCAAGATATTTAGTGGTCTCTAAGAGTAAAATCAAATGAAAATTAGAAACCTCATCATGATGGTCCAGCCAGGTTAATGCGGTTTCTAAAAACACAAAAAGTGATTCGTTTTTTTCTTCTTCCTGAATGGAATAATGGAGCATTTCAGACAAAAACATCACCATCGTACTTTTGACCAAATCAGTATGAATACTCTGAAAAGGAACCGAAGTTTTTATTTCTTTGAAATTCTCCAAAGTGCCTTTATTTTTATGAACCGCTTCGATTTCGAGTATCGATAATGGCTGAAAATAAGCAATCTTCTGACTCGCTTTCCGGCTCGAAAAAGCATCGCGCACGAAATAAGATTTCAGCCCATTTGAAAGTGTAAAACATTTTACGATCAAACTTTTTTCCTGAAATTTTAAAGCCGAAATTACGATTGCTTTGGTTTTTACTTGCACTTTTTGATTTTAGATTTTAGAGTGTAGATTTTAGAGTGTAGATTTTAGATTTTAAGACTACTGGACTTGGGACTTGGGACTTGGGACTACCTAATAATCATAACCTTTTTAACCTTCGTCTCCCCGCCATCCTGTGCCGAAATAAAAATCATGTACACGCCCGAAGCTACTTTGTATTTCCCGAAAGCGGTTGTATCCCATTCGATAGTACCTCCTTCAGAAGTGGTTTCATATACTAAATTACCTTCGATATCGGCAATTTTAATATTGGCCTTATCAATCAAACCCGCGATTTTTACCGTTCCCGAAAATTCAGGACGAACGGGATTTGGATATACATATACATTATTCAAATCTTCGTTGGCTTCAGTTGCAATTCCTTTAAAAGAAATCATTCCTTTATTGGTGGCTATAAAAACTTCGCCGGTTACACTATTAATCTTAATATCATTGATCACATTACTAGGCAAAGGCGAATTGTTTATCGTAAAATGATATTTGGTTTCCTGACCGTTTGGCGAAACCATAAAAATACCAGAATCTACCGTCCCTATCCATTTATTATTGGCACCATCAACCGCAATCGAAGTAATAAACTGCTCATATAATAATTCCTGCGCCAGATTATCATCATTAATAATTATTGGATTTGCTTTTAACTGACTTTCAGTTTGAAAACTGGCTACATTTGATAAAACACGTAATCCTTTTGTAGTTCCTATCCAGAGTTGGTTTTTAGTATCCACGGCCACTGTTCTTGCATTGTTGCTGGGTAAATTCCCAACATCAGGTCCAAATGTCATTTTTTTAAACGTATTAGAACTTTCATTAAAACCTACTACACCCTCATTACTGGTACTAATCCATTTGGTACCGTTTTTATCAATGGCAATATTCGAAAAATTGGTTTCTTCAGGATCTACCAAAACCGTACTTATCGGATAGGTTTGCCATTGTCCGTTGGTTCTTAAAACTTTCAGACCATTCTTGATTCGGCTATTGGTTACCCAAAGATTTCCAGATTTATCAAAAGCATTTCCGTTGATACGAACGTCAAAATAATTAGGTCCTTCAGTTGTTATGGTTTCTAAACCACTATTACTATAATCGTATAAAAAATTCGGAACATCATCTTCAATTTTTAATAATCCCGAAAAAAACGAACTGGCATAAACCTGATTTTCATTGTTTGGATTTACTAAAATCCGGGTAATAGATTTAGCACCCAGAACTTCTTCATACGGAATATTCAGCCAATCCGAATTACTGTATTTACTAATTCCGTAACTGTCTAAATTGTACGGATTATAAAACAAATCGTAATCGCCGTAAACTGCCCAAACTGAATTTGAAGTCACATCTAAAGAAAAAATATTGTTACGGGAAGGTCCAATAGGTGTATTGTTGTCAAAAGTAGCTCCAGAAGCCAAAACTGCCGAAAACAGGCCGTTTTCTTTTGTTCCGATATAAATAAAATCGCTAACAAATGTTGCGCATGTAAAAATTATTTTATCACTAAGAACTTCAGTGTTTGAAATTTGACGCATTAAAATCATCTGATTATTATATACAAAAATGGTATTAGGAGTGGTAATCATCAGAATATTATTTTCAGCACGCATGTCTGTAGAAGCCTGCGGAAGTTGTAAAAAACCCACAAAAGCATTTGAAACAAAACGATGAATATATCCTGAACTGTTAATCGCAATTAATTCTGTATCTAAAGTTTCTACACTTGACCATTCACCAGAATTAACCACTGACCATTGATTGTAATCAATTAAATCCGAATTCAGAATATCGGCCCTTCTGATTCCGCTTGAAGTTGCGGCATAAATAAATCCATTAAAAAAAGCAGCTTGTTTCACACTAATTTCGGCACCGACATCTCCAATAAAATATGTATCACCAAATTGTGAAGTTGTTACATTAAACTGTACAATTCCAAAATCACAAGAAACATACACCAAACCGTTATGCTCCATGAAATGATTTATTTTTTTAAGATTGGCCGGTAATTGTTTATTGATAATATCTACTTTTTTAAGCATGCTCCCATCGGCTTCATTAATGATTATCAGCAAACCATTTTCATAGCCTACCAATGTTTTTTTAGAAACCTCACTATAATAAATGGCTGATATTGTCTGTCCGGAAAGCCCATCAACAGTTGTGGTGGTTTTGACAAGGTTAGAAGCTGTGTTTTTAGAAAACATAGCATTCTCTGAAGCTGCAAAAACAGTAGCTGGTGCTTCTGACAAGTCTTTTATTTCGTTAAACGAAAAATAAGGCTGCCATGACAATTTATTTTGTGCCAAAGCAATTTGCAGCAACAATAAAAACAAAATATTCAGAAACCTTCTTTTCATTATTTGGATGATTCAGATTGACAAATATACTACAAACGAAAGTATTTGAATTTTGTTCTACTTTAAATAAAGTTCTTTTTTGAACCATTAAGAAATTAAGTTAAATGAAAAATCAAAATTTTAATTCTTTTTAAATTCGCAATGGCTAAAAAAAATGCCTTCAGTTTATCTCTTTCAAGACAACTGAAGGCATTCAAAAAACTATAATTAAAAAATTACACTATACCCTGAGCAAGCATAGCATCTGCAACCTTAACAAATCCAGCAATGTTAGCTCCTTTTACGTAGTCAACATAACCTGATTTATCAGAACCGTATTGTACACATGAAGCATGAATTGCTAACATGATTCCTTTTAATCTTTCATCAACCTCTTCAGCAGTCCAGCTTAAACGCAATGAATTTTGAGACATTTCAAGACCAGAAGTTGCAACACCTCCGGCATTTGAAGCTTTTCCTGGAGCAAATAAAATTTTAGCTTCCTGAAAAGCAGTAACAGCACTTGGAGTTGATGGCATATTGGCACCTTCGGCTACAGCCAAAACTCCATTTGCAATCAAAGTTTTTGCTTCGTCTCCGTCTAATTCGTTTTGGGTAGCGCATGGCAAAGCTACATCACACTTTACTTCCCAAGGACGTTTTCCTTCAACATATTTTGCGTTTGGATATTTCGCAACATACTCGCTGATTCTTCCTCTTAATTCATTTTTCAATTCCATTACAAAAGCCAATTTCTCAGCATCGATTCCGTCAGCATCATAAATATAACCTGCAGAATCAGACAATGTAACTACTTTTGCACCTAATTGAGTTGCTTTTTCAGCAGCATATTGCGCTACGTTTCCAGAACCGGAAACTGCAACTGTTTTACCTTTGAATGAATCTCCTTTAGTCTGCAACATACTCTGAGCAAAATAAACTGCTCCGTAACCTGTTGCTTCCGGACGAATTAATGAACCTCCGAAAGAAATTCCTTTTCCGGTAAGAACTCCGGTAAATTCGTTTCTTAATCTTTTGTATTGACCAAACATATAACCAACTTCTCTTCCTCCTACACCTATATCTCCGGCAGGAACATCCGTATCTGCACCGATATGTTTAGAAAGTTCCGTCATAAAACTTTGACAGAATTTCATGATTTCGTTATCTGATTTTCCTTTTGGATCAAAATCAGAACCACCTTTTCCACCGCCCATTGGCAATGTTGTCAAGCTGTTTTTGAAAGTTTGCTCGAAAGCCAAAAATTTCAAAATACTTAAATTTACAGATGGATGAAAACGCAAACCTCCTTTGTAAGGCCCGATTGCAGAATTCATCTGGATACGATATCCTTTATTAACTTGTATTTCGCCTTTGTCGTTTAGCCACGTAACTCTGAACAAAATCACACGTTCAGGTTCAACCATGCGCTCTAAAAGCATTTTGTTTTGATATTTTTTATTTTCTTCAATAAAAGGAATCACCGTTTCGGCAACTTCTAATACTGCTTGTAAAAACTCAGACTCGTTCGGGTTTTTCTCACTAACCGAATCTATAAAAGCTGTAATACTTTGTGACATGATTATTAGATTATTAACATTTAAGAAAACGTTTTCGTTATTACAGACAAAGGTATAGGAAAATCATATTTCAAATAACGATTTTTATAACATTTTTGTCGGAATTATGTATTTTTCAAACAATCAGAAAAACGCCATTTAAGTTATTGCGATTTGTAGAAAAAAACCATAACAATAGTTAGTAAATTAAGTATTTTGCAACTTATTTTTTAATAGAGGTATTTTTAATTTCTAATCGAATAGGTTTTTTATATATTTGCCTCAGATTCAGACACCACCACTCACATGTTTAAAAAAATTGTAATTACATTAATAACCATTTTTGGCTTTTCATCGACGACAAATGCCCAATTAGACCTGGCTCATGAAGTTGGTGTTATTTTTGGACCAGTTACCTTACAATCAGACTTTGGAGAACGTCATGATTTCGATACTAACATTGGTAATACAGGATTTGGCATTGGAATTGTTCACTTTATCAACTTTTCTTCAAATAGTAGCCGTAATACTTATTTTGCGGAGCATTTTAAAGTCAGATCAGAGTTATCCTTTAACAAAGCTAATTTGGAACACTTCGGACAATGGGTTAACAGAAACAGTAATTCTGCAGGAGTTGCAAAGCTTAAAGCCATGACCGGATCCTCGACTTTAGTAAATATTGGCTCACAGTTAGAGTACTCTCCATTTGTAGAAATAAAAAACTACGAAAGACTTAATGGACGATTTAGTCCTTATGTAAGTTTAGGTTTTCTGGCTACTTTATATAAATCAAAACTCACCTCATCTCTTGGTCCGTTAGGAACTCCGGAAACAACACCTGGTAAATATTTAGTACCATCTGACGGTCACGCATATGGTTTTTCCAGCGAAAGAGGATTCGCCGTATCAGCAGTTGGAGGTCTTGGAGTACACTACAAACTGGATGAAATGAATGACATCTTATTCGAAACGCGATTCCAGGTTTTCAGTTCAGACTGGATTGACGGATTAAACCCAAATAAAGACATTTATACCGAAAACAAAGCCAATGACTGGCAAGTCTGGTTTAATGTTGGTTATGTATATTATTTAGAATATTAAAATACAAAACCCCAATTCTTACGAGTTGGGGTTTCTTATTTTTAAGCTAATGCCTGTTCTAAATCGGCAATTAAATCTTCGGCGTCTTCGATACCAACACTCAATCTTACCAGGTCATCGGTAATACCTACCTCAGCACGTTTATCAGCCGGAATTGACGCATGTGTCATCAAAGCCGGATGATTCGCCAGCGATTCTACACCGCCTAATGATTCTGCCAGCGTAAAGACTTTCAATTTCTCTAAAAAAGCAATCGAATCTTCTTTTTTACCCGATTTAAAAGTAAACGAAACCATTCCGCCAAAAGCTTTCATTTGCTTTTTAGCAATTTCATGAAACGGATGACTTTTTAAACCTGGATAATAAACTGTATTTATTTTTGGATGCTTACTTAAATACTCCACTACTTTCTCTCCGTTTTCGCAGTGTCTTTGTACTCTTAGCGAAAGCGTTTTAATTCCTCTTAAAACCAAAAAACTATCCATTGGTCCTAGAGTTGCTCCCGTTGCAAATTGCTGAAAATGCAATTGCTCGCCTAGTGCTTCGTCTTTTACAATCAAAGCTCCGGCTATAACATCGGAGTGTCCTCCTAAATATTTTGTAGCCGAGTGCATCACGATATCAGCACCCAAATCAAGCGGTTTTTGCAAATAAGGTGTTGCAAAAGTATTATCTACCGCCAGCCAGATTTTATGTTCTTTAGTGATTTTTGCAATTTCCTGAATATCGGCCAATTTCATCAACGGATTGGTTGGTGTTTCTACCCAAATCAGTTTAGTATTTTCATTAATTAAAGACTTCAATTTGGTAATATCGGTCATATCAACAAAATGAAATTTTATACCTGAATCTTTATAAATTCTAGAAAACATTCTATAGGTTCCTCCGTACAAATCATCCATTGCAATAACTTCGTCACCTGCTTTGAATGCTCTTAAAATACAATCTGTAGCTGCCAAACCAGACGAAAAAGCCAATCCGCGCGTTCCGTTTTCGATACTGGCCAAAGCATTTTCTAAAGCCGTACGGGTTGGGTTTGAAGCTCTGCTGTACTCATAGTCACCCAAAGGCTGCCCCGGACTTGTCTGAATATAAGTTGAAGTTTGATACACCGGAGGCATAACAGCTCCTGTACTTGGGTCATGATGCTGACCGCCATGTATTACTTTTGTATTGAATTTCATGTAGTTACCGTTTTTAAAAACTTAAATATTCTACAAATTTACCGTTTAATTTATTCTAATCCTGAAACACTTCCTACCTTTGTATATAATTAACAATTTTTGAGATGAAATACCACGTTTTCCTTCCGCTATTATTTTTTGTATTCGCCAGTTGCAGTAAAGAACTTTCTTTTGAAAACGAAGTAATTACAAAAAAGTCAACCGTTCCCTGCGAAAAAGATTGTCCAGAAATCACGATTGATATTCCAGTTGCAAAAAATGTTCCTGTGACGGCGGATAGCATCAACAAGAAAATTTTGAATGTTTTAAAAGACATTGTTTATTTTGGGGAAAAACCTTCGGAAGCCAGAGATTATAATACACTGGCAAGTTCGTTTATTGCTTCTTATGAAGAAATGCACAAAAAATTCCCGAGTGAAACATTTGGTTGGGAAGGCAAAATCACTGGAAATGTAGAATATCAATCGGATCAAATTTTAAATATAAAATTAGACCATTATACTTATACTGGGGGCGCACATGGTTATCAGGGCTTCCGTTCCTTATTGTTTAACCCTAAAACGGGAAAGTCAATTTCTATGGATAAACTATTCAGAAACAAAAAAGAGTTTCAGGCTTTCGCCGAAAAAGAATTTAGAACAAAATTTAAAATTCCGGCAGCAGCCAATATCAATTCGACCGGTTTTATGTTTGAAAATGATAAATTTCAGCTTCCGCAAAATATTTTTTATACCAATGAAGGTTTGCTTTTATATTACAACTCCTATGAAGCCGCTTCTTATGCTGAAGGTCCGCAGGAAATAATTTTCCCTTTTGAAAAAGTAAAAAAATATTTGGTTTTTGAGTGATAAATGATTGTTTAAAGAAACCAAATTTCATAAAGTTTGTCATTCCGAAGGAATCTCTATATGCAAAGAATTACCAGTTTTAGAGATTCCTACGGAATGACAAAATTGCGTTTAACGAATCCTAAATAAGACGCACTGCGGTGCGTCTCTACAGAAAACCTTTGTCGCTTTGAACCTTTGCAACTCAAAAACTTAGAACCTTAGAGACTTAGAACCTTTTTTTTCACTGCTCTCCATATTTCATTTTTCTTAAAATTCGCAACGCTTCTTTAAAGGACAAATACACTTGCGAAAAAGGTTTTAAAAGTAATTTTGCATCAATTAATTTTTGCTTGGCATCGTCAAAACCATTCAGATAACAAATCATAAAAGTCGAAGGCAGGTTTTCCAAATCTTTCAGCTCACGTTCTGATAAAATCTGATTTTTTTGCAATTTCTGAAGTAAAGCTATATTCGAATTGTAAATATGAAACAACATTCTCCTATTGAATTCAGGCGGTTGAAAAAGCATTTTACTATCAATTTTGTAATAGCCATTGTCAAAAAAACGGATGGTTTGTTCTTCTAAAGGATAATAACTCGTTTTGTCGTTTAACCCCAACGGAACATATTCCGTAATTGTAAAACTATTGTCGTCAAAAACAATGGTAACCACATCCTGAGCCGAATAAAAAAGCTTAATTTGCTCGTTAATCAGCTCAATATCTACACGCGATAAGAAAGTTTTGTCACGAGATTTTTTAGGAACTCCAGCCCAGCAAATCACAAACAATTCTTTGAAAACATGATATTTTGGCGACATATCTTTGTGCCTGAAATTCATAAAATCTATCACTCCATCCAGCGTATATTGAATACTATTCCGGGAACTGTTCTCAATCCCGATGACGGTTTCTGTATTTTGATAATTTTTTTCAACTTCGCCCTCAACCGGAACCGAATTGCTGCCACGACGTATAAAAACACTATTTGCGGGCGTGGTATGAATTCCTTTTTTGAAATACGAAATTTTGCTTTTGGGTTTAATAGTCACCAAACCCACCACTTTATCTTTTGGAAGATTAGGAAAAGGCACATTTTCGTATTGAATTTTTGGCGGGTTTTCGAGAAAAGCATTCACCAGATTCTGAATTCGGCTATCATCGAAAAAATCATCGCCAACAATTTCGTTATCCTGATCTTCTACCCCAACTACGATATAGGAATTATTGGTTGGGTTTGAATTTGAAAGGGCACAAATGTGTTTCAGGAATTTTCCTTTTCCTTCACGGGAGTGTAAATTCAGCTGCCTTTTTTTGTCATAAAAACTGCTCTCATCATTATGGGCGAGTAGATTTTTTATTAAAAGGCGTTTGTTGATCATGTTTAAATATTTTTTATTTTAGTTTCAGCAACAACGAATAAATCAGGCGATTACAAATTTCTACTAATTTAAAAAGAAAGACGCACTACTGTGCGTCTCTACATTAAATTTCAATTAAATATCTTTTTTAACGATCGTCGATGAGGCTTGCGCTGTACTCATTACGACCAAATCTGCAATATTTACATGATAGGGCCTTGACACAACAAAATGAATAATATCGGCAATATCCTGAGCCTGCAGCGGATCAAAACCTTTGTAAACATTCGAAGCTTTGTTGGTATCGCCTTTAAAACGCACTTCACTAAACTCCGTTTCAACCATTCCTGGATGTATCCCGCCAACTTTTATAGAAAACGGATTCAAATCAATTCGCATTCCCGCAGTAATGGCGTCAACAGCGTGTTTTGAACCGCAATATACATTTCCGTTCGGGTACACTTCTTTCGCGGCGGTTGAACCAATGTTGATAATATGACCTGATTTTCTTTCGACCATTTGCGGAATTATCGCTTTCGAAACATATAATAAACCTTTTACATTGATGTCTATCATAGCATCCCAATCTTCTAAATCTCCCGTCTGAATAGGATCTAACCCATGCGCATTTCCAGCATTATTAATTAAAATATCAATGTTTGAAAAATATTCTGGCAAAGAATTGATACTCTCTAAAACCGCATTTTTATCCCGAACATCAAACGCCAAAGAATGTACTTCTGTATATTCAGAAAGTTCTTTTTCAAGTTCTTCCAATCGGTCTTTTCTTCTGCCGCAAATGACAATTTTGTAATGGTATTTTGCAAATAATTGCGCCGTTGCTTTTCCGATTCCACTAGTGGCGCCAGTAATTAAAATTGTTTTTTTCATTCTCTTTTTTTATGTTTTTTAGCCACAGATTAAAAGGATTTTAATGATTTTTATCTGTTTTTAAATTTTATTTTCTCTCCTATATTGTTCCAATTTAAATCTATTGTCATATTAATCGCGGTCCAGATTTCATCATCAACTTTTCTTGTCAATTTTTTATCCGGATTAATATTGAAACCAACTTTTTCATAACACTTAATGGCGCCTATATTAAAATCGAAAACATTCAATTCAACATTTCTTTCTTTTCTGTTTTCAAGAATAAATTGCAGTAAGAGAACCACAATTTGTTCTCCAATTCCTTTACCTCGTTGCTTTTCATCGATAATCAGAATCCTTCCGAGTTTTGCAGAATCGTCTTTGAAATAAATTTCACAATGCCCAACCGTACTTTCATCAAAAGCATTTACAACTCTAAAAGCAATTCGCTTTTTATCCGAAAGTGTTTTGTTTATTTGTTCTTCCGTTAACGGAAAAGTAAATTCTGGTCCTCCAAATTGCATTAAATCTTTTGCATTTTTGATGGAATTGATTAATTCGGAATAAAAAATTTTATCAAATTTTTCGAGGCGTATCATTTTCATAATGTTTTTATTTAAGGAACATCATCGCCCATACTTTCTGTCCAAATGGCGAACCAGTCTTCTTTGTCCATTTCTAATTCTACGGCTTTCATCAACGATTGAATTCTGGCGACATTCACAGTTCCTGCAATCGGGATGACTCCGGCTGGGTGTTTCAATATCCAGGCCAATAAAAGTGTATCAGAGCCAAAGCTGTATTTTTGAACCAAATCAGCAAGCAGTTTTTTCAAACGTCTTGTTTTCTTGGTATCTTCTCTAAAAACCGTTCCGAGTGGATTCCAAGAAAGTGGACGAATTTTATGTGTTTGCATATAATCGAAACTTCCGTCCAGCATTGGCTCATAATTTGTTGCCGAAAATTGTACCTGATTATAACTCACTTCGGTTTTCTGGCGAATCAATTCGGTTTGAGAACTCGTAAAATTCGATAATCCAAAATCGATGATTTTTCCTTCTGATTTTAACTTTTCGACTGCTTCGGCAATTTCATCTGCCTGCATCAACGGACTTGGTCTGTGCAATAAAAAAACATCCACAAAATCAGTTTTCAGCTTTTTTAAAGATTCTTCGACTGACCAGATTATGTATTCTTTAGAATAATCGTAATGTTTGATTTTGTTTGGACGACTTTCAGCAATCATCTGAATCCCGCATTTGGTAATCAATTGTAGTTTTTCCCTTGCTATTTTACTCGCTTTAAAGGCTTTTCCAAAATCAGCTTCGGTAGTATAAGAACCATAAATATCGGCGTGATCAAAAGTCGTGATTTTATTTTCGATACAAATTTGTATCATGTTTTCCATTTCTTTTGGCGTTAGGTTTTTATCCCAGACACCCCAATTCATAGTGCCTGAAATTATAGGCGACAAGGCAGTTTTACTCATGGTTTTATTGTGTTTTTTGTGGTATTAAATATACTTTCGTGAAGCATAATCATCAAAGTTCTTAAAAATATAAAAATAGAATCACAATTCGTCCTTAAAATTAGTCAGTTGGTCGAAGTTTTAACCATTCTTTAACATCTTACTTCTCAAAAAATATTCAATTTGCACTCTCAAAAGTAAGGCTTAAAATACACCGTTTAAAAAAGGTTTTAAAAATATTTATATGGAAGAAAATACAACGACTTTAGACATTAGAGCGATTAATGAAAAAATTGAAAGAGAAAGTGCTTTTATAGACCTTCTTACAATGGAAATGAACAAAGTTATTGTGGGCCAGAAACATATGGTCGAGCGTTTATTGATTGGACTTTTAGGACAAGGGCATATTTTGCTTGAAGGAGTTCCGGGATTAGCCAAGACGTTAGCGATAAATACCTTGTCGCAAGCGGTTCAGGGTTCTTTCAGCCGTATTCAGTTTACTCCTGATTTATTACCTGCCGATGTTGTGGGGACGATGATTTACAACATCAAAGCAAATGAATTCTCGATTAAAAAAGGGCCAATTTTTGCTAATTTCGTACTTGCCGATGAGATAAACCGTGCTCCTGCCAAAGTTCAGTCTGCACTTTTAGAGGCGATGCAGGAAAAACAAGTTACTATTGGCGATACGACTTTCAAACTAGACCGTCCGTTTTTAGTATTGGCAACACAAAACCCTGTTGAGCAGGAAGGAACGTACCAGCTTCCTGAAGCACAGGTCGATCGTTTTATGTTGAAAACCGTAATTGACTACCCAAAAATTGATGAAGAGCGTTTTGTAATTCGTCAGAACTTAAAAGGAAGTTACGAAAAAGTAAATCCGGTAGTTTCTGTAGAACAAATTTTGCGTGCGCAAGAAGCTGTTCGTGAAGTGTACATGGACGAAAAAATAGAAAAATATATCCTGGATATCATCTTTGCTACTCGTTATCCTGAGAAGTACAAATTGGCCGATTTAAAGCCACTTATCAGCTTTGGAGCCTCTCCACGTGGAAGTATCAATTTGGCCAATGCGGCTAAATGTTACGCTTTCATCAAACGTCGTGGTTATGTAATACCGGAAGATGTTCGTGCTGTTGTACACGATGTTTTACGCCATAGAGTTGGTATCACTTATGAGGCTGAAGCCGAAAACATTACTTCCGTAGATATCATCAACAAAATCGTAAACGAGATTGAAGTACCTTAAGAAATTTTAGATTTTAGAGTGTAGATTTTAGATTTAAAAAAACTACGCTCTAATTTGGAATCTAAAATCTAAAATCTAAAATCTGCAATCCGAAAAAATGGATACAAAAGAGCTTTTAAAAAAAGTACGAAAAATAGAAATCAAAACCAAGAGACTGAGCAATCACATCTTTTCGGGAGAATATCACTCGTCTTTTAAAGGGCGTGGGATGACTTTTAGCGAAGTACGCCAATACCAATATGGCGATGATATTCGTAACATCGACTGGAATGTTACGGCACGCTACAATGAAGCTCACGTAAAAGTTTTCGAAGAAGAACGTGAACTAACCATGGTTTTGATGGTCGATATTTCAGGTTCGGAAGGTTTTGGTTCAAAAAATCAGTTTAAGAAAGACATCGTCACCGAAATTGCGGCAACGATGGCTTTTTCGGCTACACAAAATAATGATAAAATTGGTTTGATTTTATTTTCTGATACTATCGAATTGTATATTCCGCCTAAAAAAGGGCGTTCACACGTTTTGAGAATCATTCGTGAATTAATCGAATTTGAACCCAAAAGCAACAAAACCGACATTGCCCAAGCTTTGAAATTCTTATCGGGAACTCAAAAAAAGAAAGCCATCATTTTTATGATTTCAGATTTTATGTCTGAAAATTATGAGCATACATTAAAGATTGCTTCTAAAAAACACGATATTACCGGAATCAGAGTTTACGATATTCGCGAAGAAAAAATTCCAAATTTAGGAATGGTCACCATGCTGGATGCCGAAAGCGGAAAAATACAACTGGTAAATACAGGTTCAAAAACGGTAAGATTGAATTACGAAAAACATTATCAGGAACGCCTGGACTATTTTAAAGATGTTTTTAGAAAATCTGGCGCAGGAATAGTAAACACAAGAGTTGACGAAAGTTATGTAACGAAGTTATTAGGTTATTTTAAATCAAGATAAAATTAATTTTAGATTGCAGTCCCGATAGCTATCGGGATAGATTTTTAAAAAATTGATAATTGATTTCTGCTGAAGAATTATAACAATAAAAAATCCGCTTAGATCAGCATTCTATGTTTAAGCATTCATTTTAGACTAAAATCTGAAATTAAAAATCAAATGAAATTAAAACTGTACATATTTTTATTTCTGCTTTCAACCACTGTTTTTGCTCAACAAAAACAAGTCGAAACCAGCATTGATACTACAAAGAATAAAATTGGTGCCGAGTTTAAGTTAACGCTTAAAACGGTCGTGAGCTCCAAATCGAAAGTTGTTTTTCCGAAGTTAAAAAATATCGGCGCTTTAGAAGTTATCGAATCCTATCCGATTGATACTGTAAAAAAGAACGATACCTACGAACTCATCAAAAAATATGGTTTAACGCAATTTGATTCCGGAAAATATACCATTCCGGCCATTAAAATTTTAATTGACAAAAAACCTTTTTTAAGCGATTCCCTTTCGGTAGAAGTCGCTAATGTAAAAGTAGATACCTTACAACAAAAAATGTATGACATCAAGGACATTTCCACTGCAGAAAGTGGCATTGGTTCCTGGTGGATTTATCTTTTGATATTGATTGTAATTCTTGCTATTGGTGCATTTGTGTATTGGTACATGAAAAAGCATCAGAAGAAAAAGATTGAAGAAGAAGTTTATAAAACGCCAATCGAAAAAGCGACAAGTTTGTTAAACAATCTGGAGCAAAAAGAATTGGTGCAAAAAGGAGAAATCAAGGAATATTATAGTGAACTGACCGATATTGCCCGTAACTATATCGAAGAAGCGATTCATATTCCGGCAATGGAAAGCACCACATCTGAACTGATTCAGGCCATACGATTAGCTTCTACAAAAAAGAAGATGACGCTAACTCCTGAAACCGTTGAGAATTTGGAACGTGTTTTACGTCAGGCCGATTTGGTGAAATTTGCAAAATCTAAACCTTTGGATTTTGAAATTACTGAAGACCGAAATAAAATCCAAAGAGTTATTCTGACACTTGATAATGCAATACCAACTGAAGTTCCTGCGGAAGAAGAAGATCAATTGCTGAATGAAGCGCAAAGACAAAAGCAAATCAAAATTCAATTACAAAAGAAAAGAAATAAACGAATTGTAACTTCAATAGCAACCGTTGTTTTCCTGCTTACAGCTACAACAACTTATTTTATCGTTACTAAAGGTTTCAGTTTTGTAAAAGACAATCTGATTGGTCACCCTTCCAAAGAATTATTAGAAGGCGAATGGGTAAAAAGCGAGTACGGAAATCCAGGAGTTGTTATCGAAACTCCAAAGGTTTTAAAACGTATGGACACCCAAAAAGTATTGCCTAAAGAAGCGATGGCTTTGATTAAGGAAATGCAGCTGTTTGTGTACGGAAGCATGATTGACAACTTTTACGTGACCGTTTCTACAACTAAATTCAAAAACCCAACTGATATTGATTTAGCAAAGGCACTTGAAGGTTCACTAAAAGTAATGGAAGCGCAGGGCGGTAAAAATATTATTGTAAAACAAGAGGATTTCCAGACAAATGAAGGTATTGAAGGAGTAAAAGGATATGGTACAATGACTGTTTTAAATCCAATTGACAAAAGCAGTACAAAAGCATATTATGAAATTTTGCTTTTTAAACAAGAGCAGGGATTACAACAAATCGTGATTTTACACGAAGAAGGTGATACCTATGCAAACGAAATTTCGGCCCGAATTTTAAATTCTGTTGAACTTAAAAAAGCAAGTAACTAATGGGAAAGATAACTTTTTTAAATCCGGAATTTTTTTGGTTATTTTTAATCATTCCGATAGCAATTGCCTGGTTTTTCTGGAAACGCAATGAGCAGTCGGCAACATTAAAAATAAGTTCAACACAAGGTTTTAAAGGTTCTGAGTCTTTTTTAACGAAGTTCAAACCTTTTTTACACGTTTTTAGAATAATAGCACTCTGTTCGCTAATTATTGCATTGGCAAGACCAAGAACGGTTGACATCAGCAATCAGACCAAAACAACCAAAGGAGTTGATATCGTAATGGCAATTGACGTTTCGGGAAGTATGCTGGCCAAAGATTTAAAGCCAAACCGTATGGAAGCTTTAAAAAGAGTAGCAGCAGATTTTGTTGAAGAACGCCCAAATGACAGAATCGGATTGGTTTTATACGCTTCAGAAGCTTATACTAAAACGCCTGTAACGAGTGACAAAGCCATTATTTTAGAAGCTATAAAAAGCATCAAATACGATCAGGTTTTACAAGACGGAACAGGAATTGGGATGGGATTGGCTACTGCGGTAAACCGTTTAAAAGACAGTAAAGCTAAAAGCAGAGTAATCATTTTATTGACTGATGGTGTAAACAACGCTGGTTTTATAGAACCTGAAACCGCTGCAGATATTGCGAAACAATACGGTATAAAAGTATATACAGTAGGAATTGGAACCAACGGAATGGCCGAATTTCCTTATGCCTATGCACCAAACGGTGGATTTTTATTTAAAATGCAAAAAGTAGAAATCGACGAACAATTGATGAAAAGCATTGCCAGAAAAACCGATGGAAAGTATTTTAGAGCAACCAGCAATGACAAATTAGCCGAAATATACAATTCGATCAATAAACTAGAAACAACAGAAATCGAAGAACTAAAATTCTACGATTACGACGAAAAATACAGGCCTTTTGTTTTATTAGCTGCCTTTTTATTGTTACTTGAGGTTGGATTACGAAACACTGTTTACAGAAGTTTTATTTGATTTTTCAAATCAAAAAATTCCAAAATTTAAATTCCAAATTCGAAAATGGATTAGTAAAATTTAAAAAAAAATAAAATTGGAATTAGAAATTTAAAAATTAAACTTTTAAGAACAAAAAATTGGAATTTGGAATTTATCTCAACGATTTGAGATTGGAATTTTAAAAATATTTATGGAATTAGACGAAAAAAAATATTTATACTTACTCATTTTACTACCAATAGTGGTGTGTATTTTCTTTTTTAATTTGTATTGGAAAAGAAAAAAGCAACGCGAATTTGGGGACTTAGACATGGTAAAAAAACTGAGTCCGGAAAGCTCCACTTTTAAACCTGTTTTAAAGTTGGTCGTTGTTCTTTTGGCTTTGGCTTGTTTGATTATCGGATTGGTAAACCCTAAAATGGGGACCAAAATGGAGACCGTAAAACGCGAAGGAATCGACATCGTTTTTGCAGTCGATGTTTCCAAAAGTATGCTGGCCGAAGATGTTGCGCCAAGTCGTTTAGAGAAAAGCAAACAAGTCGTTTCGCAGATTATTAACAATTTAGGAAATGACCGAATTGGGATTGTGGCATACGCCGGAAGTGCTTTTCCCGTACTCCCTATCACTACAGATTATAGTGTTGCCAAAATGTTCCTGCAAAGTATGAGTCCTGGAATGGTTTCCTCGCAGGGAACATCATTGGATGAAGCCATCAAATTATCATCGACTTATTTTGATGAAAAAAGCAAAACAAGCAAATTGCTGATTATGATTTCGGATGGTGAAGACCATTCTGAAGGAGCCTCGGGTGTAGCCGAAGAAGCTAACAAACTGGGAATAAAAATCATTACCATTGGTATAGGAACTGAAAAGGGAGGAACAATTCCATTAAAAGAAAACGGTGTCATCAAAGGCTATCAAAAAGATAATAATGGTGAAACCGTTATCACAAAACTAAATCAGGACGGATTAAAAGCTATTGCAAAAGCGACTAAAGGTGGTTATGTTTATGGCGGAAATACCAAAGAGGTTTTGGATTACATCAAAAATGCCTTAAATAATATTCAGAAAACAGAATTTGAAGCGATACAAATGGCCGAATTTGAATCGCAATTTCAGTGGTTTTTAGGTTTCGCTTTCTTCCTTTTGTTTTTGGATATTTTCCTGTTAGAAAGAAAAACAAACTGGGTGAAAGAGTTGAATTTATTTAATGAAAAGAAATAATAAAGTTCGCCACAAATTACTCGAATTTACATGAATAACGTTTTTAATAACTATTCGTGAAATTCAAACACAAGAAAACTAATTAGTGAAATCTGTGGCTAATAAAAAATAAAAAAATAGAATGAAAAATTTACTTCTTTATATTTTAATAACGTCTTCTTTTGCAGTTTCGGCTCAGGAGAAAGACAAAACATTGCCTGTTGCCAATGAAGAATATAAGCAGAATAAATTTGTTGATGCAGAGGCAAATTACAGAATTTCGCAATCAAAATTTTCGAGAACAAGCGCTCCTTCCTATAATTTAGGTAATACCATTTACAAACAAAATCAAATTTCCGAAGCCAAGTTTGCTTACGCTAAAGCGATAAAAAAAGCCAAAACAAAACCGGAGAAACACAAAGCCTTTCATAATCTTGGAAACGTTTTTATGAAAGAGAAAGATTATACGCAAGCCGTAGAAGCTTATAAAAATGCCTTGCGTAATGATCCTACCGATGAAGAAACACGCTACAATTACGCATTGGCAAAACAAAAGCTAAAAGAAAATCCTCCGAAAAACGATAAAAACAAGGATAAGGATAAGGACAAAAAAAACGACAAAAAAGACGATCAGAAGAAAGACGGCGACAATAAAGACAAAAAGGACGGCAAAGACGATCAGAAGAAAAACGACAAAGGCGATCAGGACAAGGATAAAAAAGACGGTAAAAACGATCCTAAAAAAGACGACCAATCAGATAATAATGGCGAACCAAAAGAAATGCCAGGCGGAATTTCTAAAGACCGTGTTCAGAATTTATTAGATGCCGTAAACAATGAAGAAAAGAAAATTCAGGATAAGGTAAACGCTCAAAAAGTAAAAGGAGCACCAAGAAAAGCCGAAAAAGACTGGTAAGATTTAATTTAAAAAAAGATAAAAAAGAATAAACGAGTAATGAAAAAACACTTAGTTCTATTACTATTAAGTTTTCAAGGGCTTATGGCCCAGGTTCAGTTTGAAGCCAGAGTGAGCAAAAACACTCTGGGGCAAAACGAAAGATTTCGCATTGACTTTATGATGAATGTTGATGGCGATAACTTTGAGGAGCCTGCATTTGAAGGATTCAGAGTAGTCGCAGGTCCAAGTCAGCAAATAAGCCAATCCTGGGTGAATGGCAGAAGTTCTTTTCAGAAAATATACTCTTATATCCTTCAGCCTATTCAAAAAGGAAATTTTGTTATAAAACAAGCCTCTATTGAATATAATGGCCAAGCCTACAAAACAGCACCCATAAAAATAAAAGTTACCAATGCTGTACCGCAGGAAAATGACCCTAACAATCCGCAGCAACAAGGTGGTTCAAATGATTCGTCATTAAACTTAATCGCTGAAATTTCGAAGACAAATCCGTACCTGAACGAACCCATCACGGTGGTTTACAAATTGTATTTTAATAATATCAATGTAAACGGTTTTAAAGAACTCGGAAAACCCAAATACAATGATTTCTGGAATCAAAATATCGAAATCAAACAATTACAAATAGAAGAAGGAAATTATAAAGGAGAAAGATCTTATTTCGTAGTTCTTAAAAAAACTATTTTATATCCTCAAAAAGCAGGATTACTAACCATTGAGCCATTGTCTCTTGATATTGGTGTAGAATATCCTAGCAATCGTAGAGATATGTTTGGACAAATGATTCTTACTCAAGGAAATAAAGTAGTATCGGCAGGAGCCAAAACTATTAATGTAAAAGCACTTCCGGAAGCTGGAAAACCAATTGGATTTACAGGCGCTGTAGGTAAATTTAATTTTACTGTTACACCTTCGAAAACAACCTTGAAAAACGGCGAAAGTCTGGATTTAATGGTCACTGCAACTGGAGACGGAAACATGAAATTGTTTACATTGCCAAAACCAGTTGTTCCAAACGCTTTAGAAATGTACGATCCCGTTCATGACGAAAAAGTGACAACTTCACTAGCTGGAATGTCCGGAAAAATTTCGGATAAATACACCATTATTCCGCAATACAAAGGAAAATATGCCATTAAACCGATGGAGTTTTCTTATTTTGATTTGAATTCAAAAACCTATAAAACCATTACTTCTTCAGAAATTATGGTGGATGTATTAGATGGTCCAACGCCGGCAGAAGCCAACACCAGTTCTAAAAATGTTGTTGCAAAAGCGGAACAATTTAAACATATTAAAACCAGAACCGTTTTAGTAAGTACTGCTAAAAAAGATTTTTATGGTTCGAAATTGTATTACGGTTTATTGCTTTTACCATTTATCATCATCCCGATTATAATCCTGGCGAAGAAGAAAAAAGATGCAATTGACAGTGATGTAACGGGTAACCGAATTAAAATGAATAATAAATTGGCTAAAAAGTATTTGTCTGAAGCTAAGAAACAGCTTAACAACAAAGAGCCATTTTATATTGCACTGGAAAAAGCAATGCACAATTTCCTGAAAGCGAAACTACATATCGAAACTTCAGAAATGAGCAAAGACAATATTCGTGAATTATTATTATCCCGAAATGCAAATCCTGAAACCGTTCAAAGTTTTATTGTTCTGACAGAAAATTGCGAGTTTGCACGTTATGCACCGGCTTCAACTGCATCTATTCAGCAGGATTACGACAAAGCGGTTTTAATTATTTCGGAATTAGAAAAGCAAATTGTTTAAAATTTAAGACAAGATCTAACAGTTTATAAAACCTGTTAGGTCTTAAATAAAAATTAAAATGAAAAATATACTCTATCTCTTTTTATTAATTTCACAAGCTTTCTTTGCTCAGGCTAGCTTTGAGAAAGGGAATGCCCTGTACCAAAAAGGTTTTTACCAGGAAGCGGCGCAGGCTTATGAGACTGTCGTAACGGATAATAAAGAACAATCGGCGGAGCTGTATTTTAACTTAGGAAACTGTTATTATAAACTGAATAAAGTTGCTCCTGCGATTTACAATTACCAAAAAGCTTTGGTCCTGAAACCAAATGATACTGAAACTTTAAATAATCTGAAATTTGCCAAAAAACTAACTATTGACGAAATTAAAGAAGTGCCAAAAGTAGGTTTTGCAAAACTAATTCAGAACTTCACTTCTATCTTCGATTATAATACCTGGGCTATAATTTCAGTCGAAATTTCTTTTGCTTTCTTGTTGAGTTTTATTGGTTATTATTTTTCACAGTTAACACTTTCAAAAAGATTGTATTTCATTGGGATGTTTGTGCTTCTTTTTGCTTTATTGTTAACGGTTTCAGCAGGAATGTCTGAAAAAAATCATTTTGATAATGACAGACCAGCAGTAGTTTTTGCAGAAATGACCGAATTACGAAACGAGCCACAAAAATCTGGTTCTAAAATAATATTGTTACACGAAGGCGCAGTTGTTTATGTAAAAGAAAGTTTAGAAAACTGGAAAAAAGTAGAACTGACAGACGGAACCGAAGGCTGGATTGAAGCTTTGGCAATTCGCGAGGTGAAGTAAATTTAAACCATATAAGGTATATAAGAGATTCAAGGTAAATGCTGTTGAGTTTAATTTTAACCCGTTGGGTGAAATTATTTTTAACACATAACTATGTGTGAAAAAACGAGTTTCTTTTTGATTTCCTTTTTTTTTTAAAAATCATAAAATCTATGTTTTCTATGTGTTTAATTAATTTTTATTAATCAAACACAACGGGTAATTTTAAAAAACTTCCATTAGCTTATATAACTTATATGGTTCAAAAACCTAAAACGCATAAATCCTCTCAGGCGTCACACAATAATCCAGTTTTATATCCAATTCAAAAACATCTTCGATTTCTGATTCAGCTTCAAAAAAAGAAAGTCCAATTTTGATGGTTTCCGGCTTACATTCGGCTAAAAATTTATCATAAAACCCTTTTCCGTAGCCCACGCGATTTCCTAAAATATCAAATGCCAAAAGCGGTACAAAAACTACATCGATAGTTTGCGATGGAACGGGCAAACCATTTACAGGTTCCGGAATATTGTATTCATTTTTCTTGATTTTAGTGTTATCCGTCAATAAAAAATGAGTCATTCCTCTTGACTCAAAATCACTTTTAGAAATCACAATTTCTTTGTCTTTACCCGAAAGTAAATGCAAAATATACTCCGTATTCACTTCTTTCTGCTCTTCGATAGGCAGAAAAACATGAAAATAGGTTTTCTCCCAAATGGGTAAGTTCAGAATTGTATTGGCTATAGCCAGACTCTTTTCTTCAAGATCATCAAGAGTCAGTTCCTTTCGAAGATTTTTATACTGTAAACGTAAATCTTTCTTATTCTTCGTCATAGTCAGGATTGGTATTAGACATGTGATAAATCGCGTCGCCTTCATAAACAATTGGTGAATGATTGGCATTGATAATAAAACCGTCATGAGGCGCTTTTACTTTTCGCTCAAACTTACCAAATGGATCGGTAATCGTGGCTAAAATAGTCCCTTTTTGCACATATTTCCCAACCAAATTAAAATCATGCAGCAAACCGGAACATTTAGCCCGCAGCCAAACCGAATTTTTGATATAAATCGTTGGTGCTTCAAAAGGCTCCACAATTTGGTTGCTATTGAGCATATTCAAATGTGCCAGTAAGCGTTTAGCACCCTTTACGCCTTCATTGGCCACAATGTTATTAATATCAATAGATTTTCCGCCTTCAAAAAGCAGCATTTTCACATTGGCTTTTTCAGATGTATTTCTGAAAGAACCTGCAATATTTTTAGAGAACAAGGTAAACGGTGCATTAAAAACATCTGCTAGAATCTTCAGCTCCGGATTATTCTCGGTAATTCGAATTTGTGGCGCATTAAACCTGCTTGCTCCACCTGCATGAAAATCTACCGCATAATCTAAAATTGGTAAAATCTGAGTTGTTATATGAAACGCAAACCGGCTGGCCAAAGAACCTTTTTTTCTTCCAGGAAAAACCCGGTTCAAATCCCGTCCATCCGGAAATTCACGCGATTTATTGACAAAGCCATACATATTAATAACCGGAATACAAATAATAGTGCCTCTTGAAGGGCGATTTATTTTTTTACTGATAATCTGCCGCACAATTTCTACCCCGTTTATTTCATCACCATGAATTCCAGCCGAAAATAAAACCACCGGCCCATCAATTTTTGAACGGCGTACGATAATCGGAATATTTAATTTTGTAGTAGTGTGTAAGCGGGCAATTTCGACATTTATAGTTCTGCTTTCACCGGGCAAAATCGTCTCGCCAAAAATCACCAAAGTTTTGCTGTTTTTCATATCGAATTATAAAATCTAAATATAGAAATTATTCTTTTGATTTCGTAAATTTGAAATTAATTCGATTTGTAGGAAATTATCGTTAAGTTTGCAAAAAAACTAAATCTTTAAACATGAGCTTATTAGTTTTTTAAATTAATTCATCAAACTTATTCTAAAAAAAACTACACTTTGAAAACTCTACCAATATATCATATCGAACAAATTGAAGACGAAATAAAAATCCAATATTTGTTTGCCAGCATTGGTGAAAAAACAATCATTAAAGCAATTGAATACTCACCTGTAACTACTTTGGGAGCAAGAACCGTCTATAATTTAGGTTTTGGAGATTATGATGAAGCCAACGGCACAATTATTGACGATATTAACAGTAACAATGGTGATATTTATATAGTATTTAATACCGTATTAAGTACTGTTCCTGTCTTTTTTGAAACAAACCCAGACGCAGTAATTATTGTTAGTGGTAGTGATAGTCATGAAGATTTTATAAATAATTGTCTTCCAGATTGTAGAAAGAAATGCGTAGATAAATGCAAGAACTACCAAAGAAGAATAAAAGCATATAGATATTATGTAGATAAAAACTTCGATGAACTATGTAAAGAATTTATTTTTTTTGGACGCAATAAAACAAAAGAAAACACATTTGTCCAATATATTCCAAACCAAGATTACAATGACATTTTGGTTTACAAGAAAAAATAATATAAATTTGTGTATAATTAAGCATTATTTCTAATGTAATTTAATAGTATGAAAACAATTAAACCAACTTTAAAAGCTTCTAAAGTTATTGTTGAATCAACAATAATTAAAGAGAGAATTGCAACTGTTGCTAATAATCTTAAAGGAAAAGAATTGTTTACGGATAAGATAGAACTGGCAAAGAAAAGTTTAAGTGACTTAAAATCTTTACCTATTTAAATACAATAGCCCAAATAAAAAAGTCGATTTAGAGAAAACTAAATCGACTTTTTTATTTTACACATTTGTTGAACTCAAAAAATAATTTTCTACAACAAATTCGGACAATTCATTAAATAGAAAGTTGTTTTGTATTTAGGATGATTTGGCAAATCCGAATAATGGGCTTAATTTAGCGCCAAGGCCGCTGTAGTAACATAACGTTACATTTTGTGGCAAAATCGGAATGATTTTTGAAACCACTTTTTACTCTATTTCCAGAAATAAAACAGCATGCAAAAACCGTCTTTAGATCTCCAAATTCTAACCCTGCCAGACAATCCTGGCGTGTATCAATATTATGACAAAGACGGCAAAATTTTATATGTTGGCAAAGCCAAAAATTTAAAAAAAAGAGTCTCTTCCTATTTCAATAAAATTCACGATACCGCCAAAACTAATGTGCTGGTAAGGAAAATTGTAACCATAAAACACATTGTGGTTCCTACCGAAACCGATGCGCTTTTGTTAGAAAACAACTTGATCAAAACCCTGCAGCCCCGTTACAACGTACTGCTTCGTGATGACAAAAGTTATCCTTGGATTTGTATTAAAAAAGAACCTTTTTCGAGAATATTTTCGACCCGTAGAATGGTCAAGGACGGTTCTGAATATTTTGGCCCGTACACCAGTTTCAAAACGGTACATACTATTTTGGATTTAATCAAAGAATTATATCCCTTGCGAACCTGCAATTATGATTTGAGCGAATCAAACATCAATTCGGGAAAATTCAAAGTTTGTCTCGAATATCATATTGGCAATTGCAAAGGTCCCTGTGAAGGATTGGAATCAATAGAAGATTATCAAAGACAAGTGGATGCGATTCGTGAAATCCTGAAAGGAAATTTCAAAGAAAGCATGAAAGACTTCAAGCGCTTAATGATGCTGCATGCCCAGGAATTACGTTTTGAAGAAGCCCAGAAAATCAAAGAAAAAATAGAAGTCCTTGAAAATTACCAATCGCGATCCACGATTGTAAATCCAAAAATTACCAACATAGACGTTTTCTCGATTGTATCAGACGAAAGTGCGGCGTATGTCAACTTTTTACAAATTTCGCATGGTTCGATCATTCGTTCGCATACTTTAGAAATAAAGAAAAAACTGGACGAATCAGATGAAGAACTACTCGAACTGGCCATCATAGAACTTCGGGAGCGTTTTCATTTATTATCAAAAGAAATCATTGTTCCGTTCGAAGTTGATTTGGGCGAAAACATCAAAATAACCGTTCCGCAACTGGGTGATAAAAAACAAATTCTGGATTTATCAATCCGAAATGCCAAATTTTACCGAATCGAACAGCTTAAACAATTGCAAATAGTAGATCCTGATCGTCATACGAATCGCATCATGGCGCAGATGCAAAAAGATTTGCGTTTGCCTGTAGAGCCTCGCCATATCGAATGTTTTGACAACTCGAATATTCAGGGAACCAATCCGGTTGCGGCCTGCGTCGTTTTTAAAGACGGAAAACCAAGCAAAAAAGAGTATCGCCATTTTAACGTAAAAACGGTCGAAGGCCCAGACGATTTTGCCTCGATGACCGAAATTGTGTATCGCCGTTACAAAAGATTATTAGACGAAAACGAACCGCTTCCGCAATTGATCATTATAGACGGTGGAAAAGGACAGCTTTCATCAGCCTTAAAAAGTATCGACGAATTAGGTTTACGCGGAAAAATTGCCATTATCGGAATTGCCAAACGTCTCGAAGAGCTTTTTTATCCCGGCGATTCGATTCCGTTGTACCTCGATAAAAAATCCGAAACGTTAAAAGTCATCCAGCAATTACGTAACGAAGCCCACCGATTCGGCATCACTTTTCATCGTGACAAACGAAGCAAAGCCGCCCTTAACTCTTCGGTAGAAAGCATTCCGGGCATTGGCGAAAAAACCATGCTTACGTTAATACAACATTTCAAAAGTGTTAAAAGATTGAAATTGGCTACAGAAAAAGAAATTTCAGCTGTTGTTGGAGTAGCAAAAGCCAAAAAAATTACCGACTTTTACAAAACCAATTAGTTTTCTTTTATGCGCCAAAAACTGCTGTCCATTACAAATACTCGGTCAAAAATCTTTTTTTCTACGCCAGAAAAAGGAGCTTCTTGGGTCGCTCTTTTTTGGCAAGAAAAAATAGCTTTTTGCCTCTCGCAGTTTTCCATTTCCATCAGTGGCGTGGCACTCGTTTTTATAACAATCTTTCTGTTTAATTCGCAGGAGTCATTTTCACAAGAAAAGACTCCGGATAGCACCAATAGTACAAAAAGACCCAAAATAGGTTTGGTTTTAAGCGGCGGTGGTGCCAAAGGTTT
The DNA here is from genome assembly GCF_009789235.1 of Flavobacterium hydrocarbonoxydans. Taxonomy (GTDB): domain Bacteria; phylum Bacteroidota; class Bacteroidia; order Flavobacteriales; family Flavobacteriaceae; genus Flavobacterium; species Flavobacterium hydrocarbonoxydans. The sequence continues at coordinate 226,354 of NZ_WSTB01000002.1, forward strand.
TGCACATATTGGCGTTTTAAAAGTTCTGGAAGAAGCAGGAGTCAAAATCGATTATATTGGCGGAACCAGTATGGGTGCTATTGTTGGCGGACTTTACGCATCAGGTTACAATGCAGCTCAAATCGATTCTATATTCAAACAAACGAATTTTGATGAACTGATAAACGATTATATCCCGCGTTCTTCAAAAAATTTCTATGGCAAAAAAAATGACGAATTGTACGCATTGGCCTTGCCTTTCAGTAATTTAAAAGTAGGAATCCCGGAAGCGCTCTCAAAAGGAATGTACAATTATAATTTATTGAGCAGCCTTACCCGAAATGTGCGACATGTTCGTGATTTTAATGAACTGCCAACCCCTTTTTTATGTATTGCAACAAACATCGAAACCGGCGAAGAAGTCGTATTAGACAAAGGCAATTTAGTTCAGGCTATGATGGCAAGTGCTGCATTCCCCTCTTTATTTTCTCCAATTGAAATCGACGGAAAATTATTAGTCGATGGTGGTGTAGTCAACAATTATCCAATCAAAGAAGTTCGTAATTTAGGTGCTGATATTATTATCGGTGTTGATGTACAAGACGATTTATTAGATCGTAAAAGCCTGAAAAATGCTACGAGAATACTAGTACAGATTACCAATCTCCAGTCTATCGACAAAATGAAACGAAAAATAAAAAACACCGATGTTTATATCAAACCTGATATAAGCGATTACGGTGTGATTTCTTTTGACAAAGGTTCTGAAATCATTCGAAAAGGAGAAGATGCTGCCTTTAGCGTTTACGAAAAAATCAAATCGTTAGTAGATGAAGAGCATTATTACAAAAAGCCTAAGCTAGAAATAGCAACAGATACATTAAAAATTGCAAAAATAAATAGTAATAAACTAGATAATTTTACCAAAGAATATATCAACAGTAAACTTCGTTTTAAACCAGGAAGCACAATTACGTATCAGGATTTACGAGTTGGAATCAATAATATCAATGCGACACAAAACTTTAGTGCATTGTCTTATCGTCTTGACCCAAATGGCCAAAAAGACGATTTAAACTTAGAATTACAGGAAAACCCAACACAAACCTACCTAAAACTGGGCTTGCATTATGACGGACTTTATAAAAGTGCCGTTTTACTAAATCTTACGCACAAGAAAACTTTTTTAAAGAATGATGTAACCTCATTGGATATTATTTTAGGAGATAATTTCAGATACGATTTAAATTATTATGTCGAAAATGGATTTAATATCAGCTTTGGTTTTCGTTCCAGATTAAATCAGTTCAACCGTAATGTTACCACAAGCATCAGTAATGCTTCAACGCAGAACCCAAACATTAATTTGATTAATGTAGAGTTTCTGGATGTTTCGAATCAGGCTTATTTCCAGACCATTTTTGTACAAAAATTTTTAATGGGCGGAGGTGTCGAACATAAATTTCTAAAAATAAAATCGCCTACCCTTGCCAATATTGACCAAAAAATAGATGAAAGTACGTATTGGAGCCTTTTTGGATATCTAAAATATGATTCTTTTGATGATAAGAGTTTCCCGAGCAGAGGCTGGTATGGATCGGGAGATATTCAGACGTATTTAGCCTCTTCAAATTATACAGGATTATTCAATCCTTTTACAACTGCCAAAGCTGAAGCCGGTTTTGCGAGAACACTTTTCAGAAAAGCGACTATAAAATTTCAGGCCGAAGCAGGTCTGACATTTGGCAATGAAAGTGTTCCCTTTTTTGATTATATCCTTGGTGGATATGGTTATAATAAAACGAATAATTTCAATTATTTTTATGGTTATGATTTCCTGAGTATTGCAGGAAATAGTTTTATCAAGTCGGCAATCACGGCAGATTATGAAATTGTAAAGAAAAACCATATCAATTTTTCAGCCAATTTTGCCAATCTCGGCGACGATATTTTTAGCAGTGTCGATTGGGTTTCGATGCCCAAATACACAGGTTATGCAGTTGGTTATGGTTTAGAAACCATTATTGGGCCGATCGAAGTTAAGTATTCCTGGTCACCGGAAAACCCAAAGGGCTTTACCTGGTTTAGTATCGGATTTTTGTTTTAATTTGTAATTTAAATCAATAAAAATTACGATATTTGTTGTAATGAAAACAAAATGGACAGGTTTATTAGAGTATCTTCAATTCCTTATTAAGAGAAATCCTGAGTAAAGGCTATCGAATTGAGGTAATTAGTCATTGAGTAAAATGAACTGATTATCTGTTCATACAATTCAAATTTTTCGAATTATCTAATTTACAAATTATCTAATTGAAAAGCCATGCCATTATATCATAAACTTGGAAACTTTCCTCAAAAAAGACACACCCAATTCGAAAAACCAAACGGTGGTTTCTACTACGAACAATTGTTTGGTACCGAAGGTTTTCACGGACATTCATCCTTGTCATACCATGTTCACCGACCTACACAGGTTAAGGAAATTCTGAATTCATATTCGGTTGAACCTAAAATTGCAATCGGAAAAAACATAAAATCATTATTATTTAAAGGTTTTGAATTAAAACCTGAAAACGACTTTTTGGATAGTCGCAAAGCCATGCTGGTCAACAAAGACTGTATCATAGGTTTGGCAGCTCCAAAAGAATCGCTCACAAAATATTTCTACAAAAATGCCGATGCCGATGAAATGATTTTCATCCATAAAGGAAAAGGGAAACTGCGTACCATGTTAGGCAATATTCCTTTTGAATACGGCGATTACCTTATTATTCCACGCGGAATCATTTACCAAATAGAATTTGAAACCCAGGAGAACCGACTTTTCTACGTTGAATCTTACGCTCCTTTTTATACACCAAAACGTTATAAAAACGCATCAGGTCAGCATTTGGAACATTCGCCTTTTTGTGAACGCGATTTTATTTTGCCAAACGAATTGGAAACACACGATGAAAAAGGTGATTTTTTAATTAAAATCAAAAAAGAAGGTATGATTCACGAAGTGGTTTATGCTACACATCCTTTTGACGTTGTGGGTTGGGACGGCTACAATTTTCCGTACGGATTTTCGATTCATAATTTCGAACCTATAACTGGGCGCGTTCATCAACCGCCACCAGTGCATCAAACTTTCGAAACGGCCACTTTTGTCGTTTGCTCATTCTGTCCAAGATTATACGATTATCACCCGAAGGCAATTCCGGCACCTTACAATCACAGCAATATAGATTCAGACGAAGTACTGTATTATGTCGATGGCGATTTTATGAGCCGTAATAATATTGAGCAGGGTCATATCACGTTGCATCCAAAAGGCATTCCGCACGGACCAGCTCCTGGTGCAATGGAACGCAGTATTGGTCATAAAGAAACCCAGGAATTAGCCGTTATGGTGGATACTTTCAGGCCATTGATGGTTACCGAAGAAGCTATGGGACTTGATGATGGACAATATTATAAATCCTGGACGGAGTAGCGAATTAGATAATGTGTCAATTTGATAATTAGATAATGTTTTTGAAAGCACATAAAAATTAGAAAATGTGCCAATTAAAAAAAGATAATTAAAACAATACTTATTTGTAGTATTTAAATTACAAATTATTATCTTTGATAATAATTTATCTCATTATCAAATTTTCTAATTAACTAATTCAAAATGACTTTCAACGAAAAATACAAAGACAACGCTCTTTTAATAAAAACTTTCAACTTTGCTCTTAATATAATTGACTATACAAGTGAGCTACAAGAACAAAAGAAATTTGTAATTGCAAATCAATTATTAAAAAGCGGAACATCAATAGGAGCCAATTCAAAAGAATCGCAAAACGCAGAGAGCAAAGCAGACTTTATTCATAAATTAAAAATTGCGATCAAGGAAGCCGACGAGACTGAATACTGGTTATTCTTATGTGATGCTCACAAAAGTTATCCAGATTGCGAAGAATTACTGAATGAATTATCAGAGATTTTAAAAATTTTAAATAAAATAATATCAACATCTAAGATGAGGAATTAGAAAATTAGAAAATGTGTCAATTGGAAAATTGATCAACTTAAAACATTTCAAAATTATCTCATTTTCTCATTGTCAAATTATCTAATTATGAAACAAGTAAAATCAGTAGAATACGGATTAGAGAAAATTTTCGAAGGAGCTCAGGATTTCCTTCCTTTATTAGGAACCGATTATGTAGAATTCTATGTTGGAAACGCCAAACAATCGGCACATTATTACAAGACTGCTTTCGGATATCAATCTTTGGCTTATGCCGGATTAGAAACCGGAGTAAAAGACAGAGCTTCTTATGTGTTGAAACAAGACAAAATCAGAATTGTTCTGACCACACCTTTAACACAGGATTCTCCAATACATGCACATCTTCAAAAACACGGGGATGGTGTAAAAGTAGCTGCTCTTTGGGTTGAAGATGCTACAAAATCATACGAGGAAACCATGAAACGAGGCGCTCGTTCCTTTATGGAACCAACGGTTGAAAAAGATGAATTTGGAGAAGTCGTACGTTCTGGAATTTATACGTATGGAGAAACCGTTCACATTTTCGTAGAAAGAAAAAACTACAACGGTGTTTTCTTACCAGGTTACAAAGAATGGAAATCCGATTACAATCCGGAGCCTACTGGTCTGAAATATATTGACCACATGGTTGGAAATGTAGGCTGGAACGAAATGAATATCTGGGTAAAATTCTACGAAGACGTTATGGGCTTTGTGAATTTCCTATCCTTTGATGACAAACAAATTACTACAGAATATTCGGCATTGATGAGTAAAGTAATGTCTAACGGAAACGGAAGAATCAAATTCCCGATCAACGAGCCAGCAGAAGGAAAGAAAAAATCACAAATTGAAGAATATTTAGATTTTTATGGCGGACCTGGCATTCAGCATATTGCCATCGCAACCGATGATATTATCAAAACGGTTTCGCAACTAAGAGCACGTGGAGTAGAATTTTTGTCGGCTCCGCCCCATACGTATTACCAGGCAATTCCTGAACGTTTAGGCGTTCACATGGATATGATGAAAGAAGATTTGAACGAAATCGAAAAATTAGCCATCATGGTCGATGCCGATGAAGACGGTTACTTATTACAGATATTTACTAAGCCTGTTCAGGACAGACCAACACTTTTCTTCGAAATTATTCAAAGAATGGGAGCAAAAGGATTCGGTGCAGGTAACTTTAAAGCCCTTTTTGAGTCGATTGAGAGAGAACAGGAATTGAGAGGAACTTTGTAAAACTGCTTTTTTTTTACATTATGCAAAAAAATACACCGTAAAACGTTGATTTTTATGCAAATGTTTTGTTAAACTCACTTTTTGCTATTTATTTTATAAACTTTGTATCTATCTTTGCACTCGCAAATCAGGAAGGGGTGGTTTCCTTCCTAATTGATATAAATTTCATAATTTATAGTTTTTTGGTTAGTTAATAGCATAAAAACTCAGTCATTACTTGACTGAGTTTTTTTGTTTTGTTAAATTTGGAATAGAATTTGCGTTTAATACAAATAAACAGACAAATAGTACTATGAAAAAATTGATTCTCACCATATTAATACTCACTTCACTTAGCTTTGATACACAACAAGAGGACGCCTTTGATACTGGCGAATACTTCAAATTCAGGATTCATTACGGAATTGTAAATGCCGGTTACGCAACACTTGAAGTAAAAGACGCAACAATTAATAATAAAAAAGTTTTTCATGCTGTGGGTAAAGGTTACACAACCGGAATGTCAAAATTTTTCTTTAAAGTAGAAGATTTATACGAAAGTTATTTCGACAAAGAAACCGGAAACCCTTATCGTTACATTCGAAAAATAGACGAAGGCGGCTACACTAAAAATCAGGAAGGCATTTTTAATCAAAAAGAAAACAGAATTTTGGTTAAAGACTACAAACACAAGTCTGAAAAAACACTTGTAATTAATAATGACGACGTACAAGACATTGTTTCTTCTTTTTATTATTTAAGAAATCACCCCAACATTGACAAGCTTAAATCAGGTGAATCCATCGGAATTGATATGTTTTTTGATGACGAAATCACAAAATTTAAGTTAAAATATGTAGGTCGTCAAGATATTACGACTAAATTTGGCACCGTTTCTTGCATGGTTTTCAAACCATTGGTACAAACCGGGCGTGTCTTTAAAGAAAAAGAAAGCTTAACGCTTTGGATTTCAGACGATGACAACAAAGTTCCTGTAAGAATAAAAGCAGATTTAGCCGTTGGATCGCTCAAAGCAGATCTGGACGCATACAAAGGATTAAAACATCCATTTAAAGTAAAAAAATAATGAATACCACAGAGGACAGTTCAGCATCAATATTAAAAGAAATTGATCTCAAATACCAGGCAATAAATCAAAAAACTGATGTACAATTAGAAGGTTTACTTTGGTCAAAACCTATTACCTATTGGGATTACATTCAAACTGATGCACTCTTAAGTCTTCAAACCCAACGTACCACACTGCCTGACGAAATGGTTTTTATCATGTATCATCAGGTAAACGAGTTGATTTTTAAGATGATTTTGTGGGAAATTGATCAGATAGCTGATACTGAAAATATTCAGGTTGCTTTTTTCAGCGAAAGACTATCCAGAATCACACGCTATTTTGATATGCTGACCAATTCATTCAGTATTATGGAAAACGGAATGGAAGTCGAGCAATATATGAAATTCAGAAACACTCTGACACCCGCAAGTGGTTTTCAGAGTGCACAATACAGAATGATTGAGTTTGCCTCAACCGATGTTATCAACCTGACAGATCGCAGATACAAAGCAAATTTTGATGAAAATACCGATTTCGAAACCAGTTTTGAACATTTGTATTGGCAGGCAGCTGGAAAAGATTATAAAACAGGTCAAAAATCCTATTTACTTCAGGAATTTGAAAATAAATATAAAGAGCAATTTTTACGTCAGATGAAGAGTTTTAAAACCAAAAATATCTGGCAAAAATTTACACAATTACCTACCGAAGCACAGGAAAATCCGGAGCTGATAAAAGCAATGCGCCATTATGACCATACCGTGAACATTACCTGGGTCATGCAACACCTTAATACAGCGATAAAATACATCCTGGAAAGCGGAAAAGGCAACGGCGAAGCGACTGGCGGAAGCGACTGGCAAAAATATATGCATCCAAAATTTCAAAGACGCATCTTTTTTCCTAAATTGTGGAGCGAAGAAGAATTGTCTAATTGGGGAAATGAACCAACCGTTTAATTTCTAAAAAAAAATAAAAGTTTGAAAAAAGCATTCGTAATTATAATAGTATTATTTTCAATATTTTCATGTAACAAAACTGCCGAAAAAGTTGAAACTAAAATTAGTAAACCAAAACCTAAAAAAATAGAATTTGGCTTTAATTACGCTGACTTTAATATTGTTCAGGATACCATAAAAAAGGGCGACACATTTGGAACCATTATCGAAAGTCAGAACATTGGCGACAAACAAGTCTATACCATAGTCGCTCAGGTAAAAGATTCTTTTAATGTAAGAAGCATTCGGTACAACAAACCCTACACCCTGCTTCGGTCGAAAAATAAAACCAACAAATTAGAATATTTTATTTATCAGCCTGATGCGCTCACCTATTACGTGGTTGATGTTAGAGACACTTTGGCGAAAGCCTACAAAAAAGTAAAACCCGTTACACTTAGACGGAAAATAATTGGTGGCGTTTTAAAAAGTTCACTTTCTGAAACTTTAGGAAACAATAGCGTTGAAGCCGCACTTGCCAATAGAATTACCAAAGTTTTCTCCTGGTCTATTGACTTTTTTAAACTTAAAAAAGGCGACCGCTACGGATTAATTTTTACCGAACGCTTTATAAATGGCAAAACGTATGACGGTGTTGAAGAGCTACAAGCTGCATTTTTTGAATACAAAGGAAAAATAATTTATGCTTTTCCGTTTGAAAAAGATTCACTTTCCGGTAAAGTAGAATATTATGATGATCAGGGAAAAACTCTGAAAAATTTCTTTTTGAAAACACCAATTAAATTCAGCAGAATCACTTCGAGATTTACTATGAATCGTTTTCACCCTGTACAGCACCGATGGAAAGCCCACAAAGGAACTGATTATGCGGCTCCAACCGGAACGCCAATTTCTACAACCGCCTCTGGAGTTGTAGAGCAAACTGGCTACACGGCAGGAAACGGAAACTTTGTAAAAGTAAAACACAACAAAACTTACTCTACGCAATACCTGCACATGTCCCGAATTTTGGTTCGTCGCGGGCAACATGTTACGCAAGGACAAAAAATTGGTTTGGTAGGAAGTACAGGACTGGCTTCCGGTCCTCATGTTTGTTATCGTTTCTGGAAAAACGGAGTACAAGTGGATGCACTTCGCCTGAATTTGCCAACTGGGGAATCTCTTGCCGGACAATACAAAGAACGTTTCTTTAAACAAATCGAACCTTTGAAAAGAGAATTGGATAGTATTGGGAATTTGTAATTTTTTATTGAAAATCCATTTCTAAAAAAATAATAAACCATGAAAAACACTCGTCTTAAAGCAATTTATAATGAAACATTTTCAGGTTTAAAGCTATTTTACAGAGACACTACTCTTTCTGAAGATTTAATTTCGAATTATAAAATTGGTAAAATAATTCAGGAAAAGGGGTTTACCGACATGACTTCTCTTGGTGGAGGACTTTCTGGAAACGTAAGGTACCTGATTGCAAGTGCTCATGTCAAAGACCTATCAAAATTCAATCCTGATTCGGCAAAAATGGGTCACTTTCTTTTGGATAGTATTGCTTATTTTAAAGTATTGGATATTCAAAAAACAGGAAATAAAACCCAAATTTTTCTTTTAAACATCCCAGATAATTCACTTTCGCTTTTCAAGAATTCAACTTCAAACTTAGAAGAAGAAATCACCGAAAAAGCCAGAAAGAAATTCATTGACAAAATCGATTCAGATTTAATACCACAATTACAAACCGAAGATTGGAAAGCAAGAACAAAATCTCCTATTGGAATTGATGAAAACGGCAAAATATATTTTGATGATTCTAAAATTAAAATAGAATTACCCAAGAGAATAGAAATCGATACCGAGAAGAAAACTATATCGGTGAATAAAAAGCCTTGGTGGAAGATTTGGTAATTTTTTTTAGTCAAAATTCGCAAAACGCTACTCTTACACTTAAATTTTAAATAATGAAAAAGCTTTTCATAATACTAATAATTCTTTGCATTGGATGTAAGAGAAATAATGAGAAACCTAAAAAAGTTATTTCAAAACCTAAAATCACTACTACTCTTTCTTATAAAGAACAATTACAAGCAATTAAGAAAGGCACATCGAAAGATTCAATATTATCAAACGATATTCAATTTATTAATGATTCCATTCTCAAAGGAAAGTTCAAATTAGATATTTCAAATTATGAAATTGAAAGCATAAAAAAAGAATGTTACCCTATTAGACTTCACAGAAAAATGTTCGATGAGTTTTATAATGAAGGATTTAATAATTTAGGAGACTTAAATGGAGATAAAAAAGCAGATTCTGTATTTGTTTTACATGCATTGAATTATTGTGAAGAAGGAGATTCTTATTATTTCACAGATAACAACATTCCCCGAATTATAACTGACTCTAATTGCTGTCATCCAACAAGTATAATAAATATTGGAGATATTGACGAAGATGGAAAAAGCGAAATAGCCGAATATTATTCTTCTTGTGCCAGCCGCTACAAAGCAATTACTATATATAGCTTAAAAAACAATAAGTGGAAAGAAATAAAATCATTTTCTTTTGTTCTAAATGATCAATATACTATTGAGAATGATTTTAAAAAACTTTTTAAGAAAATCTCAAAAAATAATCTTAAGTATTTTGTGATCAGTGACATTACAGAAAACGGAAAATTAGTTACTTCATGGGAGAAAATAAAAATAGAATAATTCTAAGTACTAATTCCCATAAAACGTTTTCGTAACTAATTGTTATATAAATGTGAAGCACTAAGCTATTAAAAGTAATTTCAGTATTTTTGCGTTTTAATAACCAAATTTTCAATTAAACAAAAAAATGGCTTTAAACACAACAAACCCAACCGGGACTGAAGCGTGGAAAAATCTACAAAACCACTATAACGCTACTCACACTACTACTATACAGGAATTATTCGAACAAGACGCAGCGCGTGTTGAAAAATTCAATTTGCAATGGAATGACTTTTTAGTTGATTATTCTAAAAATAATATTACTCAGGAGACACTTTCGCTTTTATTGGAATTAGCCAATTCTATTGGACTGAAAGATGCTATCTCACAGTATTTTGGTGGGGAAATCATTAACCAAACTGAAAACAGAGCTGTTTTGCACACCGCATTACGCGCGCCAGAATCAGCTGTGATAAAAGTAGATGGCGAAAATGTAATGCCAGAAGTTTACGAAGTACAAAACAAAATCAAAAACTTTACGCACGAAGTTGTTTCTGGCGAAAGAAAAGGTTTTACCGGAAAAGCATTTACAGATGTTGTCAATATTGGTATTGGAGGTTCTGACCTTGGGCCTGTTATGGCGGTTGAAGCATTGCAGTTTTACAAAAACCATTTAAATGTACATTTTGTTTCGAATGTTGATGGTGATCATGTAAACGAAATCATCAAAAAATTAAATCCAGAAACGACACTTTTTGTCATTGTTTCTAAAACTTTTACGACACAAGAAACCCTTACCAATTCTGAAACAATTAAAGAATGGTTTTTGAAATCAGCCAGTCAGGGAGACATTGCTAAACATTTCGTAGCAGTTTCTACTAACATCCAGAAAGTTACCCAATTTGGAATCAATCCGGCAAACGTATTCCCGATGTGGGATTGGGTTGGCGGAAGATTTTCTTTATGGAGTGCCGTTGGTTTAAGCATTAGTTTGGCCATTGGTTTTGATAATTATAGTGAATTATTGAAAGGGGCTAATGAAACCGATGAGCATTTTAAATCGGCAGAATTTGATCAAAATATTCCCGTAATCTTAGCATTATTAAGTGTTTGGTACAATAATTTTTACGGAGCCGAAAGCGAAGCTTTGATTCCGTACACCCAATATTTATCAAAATTAGCGCCGTATTTGCAACAGGCTACCATGGAAAGTAATGGCAAAAGTGTTGGCCGTGACGGAAAACCTGTAAATTACCAAACGGGAACTATCATTTGGGGAGAACCTGGAACGAACTCGCAACACGCTTTTTTCCAGTTGATTCATCAGGGAACAAAAGTGATTCCGACAGATTTCATTGGATTTGTAAAACCATTGTACGGTAATGATGATCATCACGACAAATTGATGTCGAACTTTTTTGCACAAACCGAAGCTTTAATGACAGGAAAAACCGAAGCTCAGGTTCAGGCAGAATTTGACAAACAAGGACTTGCTGCAGAAAAAGCTTCTTATTTACGACCATTTAAAGTTTTTACAGGAAACAAACCAACGAATACTATTTTGATCCAGAAACTGACTCCAAAAACATTGGGTTCGTTGATTGCTTTATACGAACACAAGATTTTTGTTCAGGGTGTAATCTGGAATATTTTTAGTTTTGACCAATGGGGAGTTGAATTAGGAAAACAATTAGCCAATTCGATTTTGGATGAAATAAATACTAAAACTATAAACACGCACGATAGTTCAACTTCATTTTTGTTAAATCATTTTTTGAAAAATAAATAGTATTTAGAAGACCTTTCTCATAATTATATAAAAACGCCTTAATTCGATCGAAATAAGGCGTTTTTTCGTATAAAAAAATCACCAAAACACTCTAAAAGACTGATTTTTGAGCGTTTAGCCTGACAACAACATCGCAATAATTAGGAAATTAACAAAAAGTAATAGTGTAAATTCAAAAAAACATTATTTTATTTATGAGTAATTATAAAAATCGTTTTAATGTTCAACAGAATACACAAATCAGCTTTTTCTTAACATTTCGATAACATTATCTGATTTAATTGTTATAATTTTGCCAAAAACAATAAACTAAATAACAAATGAAGACAATGAAAAATTGGTTACTCACTGGACTATTGTTCCTAATAGTTTCAACCGCATTTTCTCAAGGTAAAATTTCAGGTACAATTACGGACGGTACGAGTTCATTGCCGGGAGCAAATGTTGCTATCAAAGGTTCTACAACTGCAACTTCTACAGACTTTGATGGAAAATTTTCTCTTAGTACGACAACAAACTCTGGAGAATTGGTTATTACTTATTTAGGATACATAAGCCAAACCATTCCATTTTCAGTATCAAATGGTGAAAATAAAGATTTAGGCTTTATTATTTTAGAATCAGATTCGAATCAATTAGAAGAGATTGTTGTAGTAGGTAAAGGAATTATCGATTTAGCAAAAGACCGAAAAACGCCTATTGCTGTTTCAACTATAAAAGCCTCTGAAATTCAGGCAAAAATTGGTACAGCAGATATTACACAAACAATGGTTAACACACCATCTGTATATGTTGCTGGACAAGCTGGAGGTTACGGAGATTCCAGAATTACTGTTCGTGGTTTTGCTCAGGACAATACCGCTTTCTTGTTAAACGGACAACCAATTAACGGAATGGAAGATGGTAAAATGTACTGGTCTAACTGGTCTGGAATGTCTGATATTGCAAATGCAGTGCAAATTCAAAGAGGTTTAGGTTCTTCAAAATTAGCTATTTCTTCTGTTGGAGGTACTGTAAACTTCATCACTAAAGCTACTGACAAAAAAGAAGGTGGTTTTGTATCTTTAGGCGTTGCTAATGATAATTATTTCAAAACTACTGCTACTTACAATACGGGTATGAGCAGCAACGGATGGGGAACTAGTGTAATGCTTTCTCACTGGCAAGGTGATGGTTATAACGACGGAACAAGAGGTGAAGGTCAAACTTATTTCATTTCAGTTGGATACAAAGCAAATGACAAACATAGTTTCAACTTCCTTTTGACTGGTGCTCCACAATGGCACGATCAAAACTTTACAAAATCTATCGATAGTTATTTAAAATACGGTAGAAAATACAACAATAACTGGGGTACTCAAAACGGAGAATACAAATCTGAGAGAACAAACTACTACCACAAACCAGTTGTAAACTTAAACTGGGATTACGATATTAGCGATAAAACCCAATTATCTACAGTTCTTTACGGATCATGGGGACGTGGTGGAGGAACTGGAAACTACGGTACTAAACCAGCTACTCCAGCAGGAGGTCAGATAAATTTTGATGGTATATTTGCTAGTAATCAAGCAATAGCTGGCGGAAATGGTACAGGAAATGGTGATGGTAGAAGTACCAACGGAGCTTACGTAATCAGATCGAGTGTAAACAATCACGCTTGGTATGGTGTTGTTTCTAACTTAAAAAATCAACTTACTGACAATTTAGCCTTAAATGTTGGTCTTGATTTAAGAACCTACAAAGGAACTCACTTTAGACAAGTTTCTGACTTCATGGGATTATCAAGCTGGACAGACACAAGAAACCTTAAAGGAGACGATGACAAACCAAGCGGTACTCTTTTAAGCACTAGAGTTACAGAATTTGAAAAAGCCAGACCTTGGCCAGCTACTTTCAATACTCTTGATGAAAATCAAAGAATTGATTATGATTATGGAGAAACTATTTCTTACGGAGGTGTTTTTGGTCAATTAGAATATTCTAATGATAATTTCTCAGCATTTTTCCAAGGATCGGTTTCAAATCAATCTCACAAAAGAACAGACAGATATGATTATTTACCTGAGTTCCAAGATTCAGAAAAAGTAAATAATGTTGGTTACAATGTAAAAGCAGGTACAAGCTATAAATTTGCTGAAAACCACAATGTATATGTAAATGCTGGTTACTACAATCGTCAACCATATCACGATAACATTTACCTAAACTTTACAAATCAGGTGAATCCTTTTACTGAAAACGAAAAAATTCTTGGTTTAGAAGCTGGATATACTTTTACATCTAAATTAATAACGGCAAGTCTAAACGGGTATAGAACATCTTGGAAAGACAGAGTTACATCTACTACTAACGTTGCCACAGCTGGACAGGTTATTGGCGGCACTACTCTTAATGCAGGAGATTTAATCTTGATTACCAACCAAGGCGTTGAACAAATCCACACTGGTGTTGAATTAGACGTAGTTGCAAAACCTATGGATAAACTTGATGTAACTGGATTCCTTTCGATCGGAAACTATGAATACAAAGGTGAAGCTTTAACAACAAGAAGAGACGAAAGCTTAAACACTTTAGACGAAACAATTAAAGATGTTGATGGAGGAAAAGTAGGTGATGCTGCACAAGTTACTTATGGTTTAGGTTTCAAATACGAATTTGTTAGAAACTTATCATTAGATGCTGACTGGAGATACTACGACAAATTATATTCAACAGTTGTTACTAAAGATAATATTGAATTACCAAGCTATGATTTAGTTGATGCTGGTATTTCATATAAATTATTCATTGGTAAAGGAAATCATGATTCAATTGGATTCAGAGTAAACGTGAATAACGTTTTTGACGAAGTGTATTTATCTGAGTTAACTTCAGCTACAGCTGTAACTCCTACTTCAGTAAATTACAAAGGCGTTAATACTGTAAACAATGGTTTCTTTGGTTTAGGTAGAACCTGGAACTTTAGCATACGCTACAACTTCTAATAAGAAACAAAATAAATAATAAAAAACGGCATTGACTTTTAGTTTAATGCCGTTTTTTTTATACCCTTTTTTATTATATTTGTTTAAAAACCCCTTTTTATGTACCAAATTTTACAAAAATTTCACTCAGGCTGGGCTTACTTAGTATTAGTTCTTTTACTGGTAGCCGTTGTAAATGCTATCATTGGCATCACTTCTAAAAAAGAATTTACAGCCAAAGACCGCAAGATTGGATTGTTTACTTTAATCGTAACCCACATCCAATTTTTAGTTGCTTTATTCCTCTATTTTGTATCTCCGCTGGGCAAAGCTGCTTTCGGACAGATGTCGAATGCAGCACTAAGACTTACTTCATTAGAGCATCCTTTAATCAATCTTATTGCGATAGCCCTAATTACAATTGGATGGTCTTCGCATAAAAAACTGATTAATAGTGAAGCAAAATTTAAAAAATTTGCGATTTTTTACGGATTAGGCTTAATCCTAATCTTGAGCAGATTACCATGGAGTCTATGGTTATAAAATAAAAAAAATCAACCCATTTGTAGGTTTTTTCTATAAAGGCACGTTATTTGCATAAGTCCCCAAACTATGAAAAACGAAAATATATATGACTAATAAAAAAACCATAATACACTCGATACTTACGATTCTCTTTTTGAGTTGCAGTTTTACGTATGTAATGAGCCAGGCAAAGGCTGTTGAGCCTAAAATAATACAAGATACTTTAAAAACAGTTACTTCTTTACCTACTGAGAATGACTCGATTTTTATGGATAAAGATTTAAAGTTAAAACTCTACAAAAAATCAGCGCATGCCTCCTACTATCATGACATGTTTAACGGTAGAAAAACAGCTAGTGGCAGTCGATTTAGCAACAACGAATATACTGCTGCACATAAAAAACTCCCTTTTGGCACCAAAGTTAAAGTAACCAACGAATCCAATGGTAAGTTTGTTATTGTAAAGATTACCGATAGAGGCCCTTTTGTAAAAACAAGAGAAATTGATTTATCAAAACGAGCTTTTATGGAAATTGTAAGGAGAAAAGGAACTGGTATAATGACCGTTACAATAGAAACCATAATTGAGTAAAAATAATCCGAAAGCTTTAAACCAGCTTTCGGATACTCATTATAATGCCGAGGTGAGTTCCTTCATGAAAATTATTGAAGTTTAGTGCATCTTCGATATTGCGAAGTGTAAATCCCATACTGGTTGTGTATTCGCTATAATTTACAAACACCCCATTTGCAACATCTTCTTTTGTTTGCTGTAGTGTTTTGAATAACAATTCTTTAACTTCAGCTACTTCTGCCTGCGAAACATCGCCTTCTGGTTTGGAACCTTTTTTGTATTTGGTAATAAATTCTTCAGAAACCTGAGTAGGTAAACCTGATAATTTATATACTAAACTCTGATGCGCAGCAACACAATGGGCTACATTCCAAATCAAATTATTACTAAATCCAGGTGGGATTTTATTTAATTGTTCTAATGAATGATTTTCTAAAACCTTCAACAAAAGATTTCTTGAGGTTTGACATACTTCTAAAGCTGAGTTCATAATTGCTATTTTTTTATAAAAATAATCAATTTTAAGTTTGAAAAGAATTTTCTTTGTACTCTAATACATTTGCAATCATGAACAAAATATACTACTTAGCCTCGTGCGATACGTGTCGAAAAATCATCAAAAGTTTACCAAAAGACAACAATCTGGTTTTTCACGATATCAAACAAAACCCCATTACAGAAGCTGAACTGGAAGAAATGTATAAACTTGCCGGCAGTTACGAAGCATTATTCAGTAAAAAAGCACAGTTGTACAAGTCGATGGATCTAAAAAACAAAAACTTAACTGAAGCCGATTATAAAAAATACATTCTGGAACATTATACTTTTATAAGTCGTCCGGTTTTTATTATTGATGAGAAAATTTATATTGGTAATACGCAGCCGGTGACATTGCAGGTTATGAAAGCTTTGACAAAATAACATCCGAAAAAGTTCTAATGAAAGCTGGTTCGCGTTAGGGATAGAAGCGGAAATCCTTTTTTTTGAGCTTTTTCTGCTCAAAAAAAAGATTGAGAGCGGATAGCCCGACCGAAGGGAACGCCCAAAAAATTAGAACCTCTCACAGTGAATTTTTTAGTATCTTTGCGCCTTTATACTCAATTATATGATACAGTCTATGACAGGGTTTGGCAAAGCTTCTTTGCAATTGCCTACAAAAAAAATCACAGTCGAAGTAAAATCCTTAAACAGTAAAGGTTTAGATTTAAACGTAAGAATGCCTTCGCTTTACCGCGAAATGGAACTTGGTTTAAGAACGCAAATCTCTACAAAACTAGAAAGAGGAAAAGTTGATTTTGCGATTTACATCGAAAGTACCGCTGAACAGACTTCGACAAAAGTAAATGTACCTGTTGTAAAAAACTACATCGCGCAATTGAGAGAAGTATATCCTGACGCAGATGAAACGGAGTTAATGAAGATGGCGATTCGTATGCCGGATACACTGAAAACGGAACGTGAGGAAATCGACGAAAATGACTGGGATCAGATTCAGGTGATTATCGAGGAAGCGCTTCAGAATATCTTAAATTTCAGAAAAGACGAAGGAGAATCTCTTGAAAAAGAATTCAACCTTAGAATTGGAAATATTCGTCAATACATGACTGATGCTTTGGCATTGGATCCGGAAAGAGTTCAGGCGATAAAAGATCGTTTGCAGACTGCTATTTCTGAATTGAAAGTGAATGTTGATGAAAATCGTTTCGAGCAGGAATTAATCTATTATTTAGAGAAACTGGATATTACCGAGGAGAAAGTTCGTTTGACGAATCATTTGGATTACTTTTTAGAAACAATTCAGGGAACAGAAGCCAATGGCCGCAAATTAGGTTTTATCACACAGGAAATGGGTCGTGAAATCAATACAATGGGATCTAAATCAAATCATGCACAAATGCAGAAGTTGGTTGTGATGATGAAAGATGAATTAGAGAAAATTAAAGAACAGGTTTTGAATGTTTTATAGATTGTAAATCAATTTATTTTCAGAACTATACAATACAACAATGAGCACAGGAAAATTAATTGTTTTTTCGGCACCTTCAGGATCAGGAAAAACAACTATCGTAAGACATTTATTAGGGAAAGAAGATTTGAATTTAGAATTTTCGATCTCGGCAGCTTCGCGCGAACCTCGCGGAGAAGAAATCAACGGAACAGATTATTACTTTATTTCGTTGGAACAATTCAAAAAACACATCAAGGCAGAAGATTTCCTGGAATGGGAAGAAGTTTATCGTGATAATTTTTACGGTACTTTAAAATCTGAAATCGAAAGAATCTGGGCTTTAGGCAAAAACGTAATTTTTGATATTGATGTTTCCGGCGGATTGCGTATCAAACATAAATTTCCTGAACAAACCCTTGCCGTTTTTGTAAAACCGCCAAGTGTTGACGAACTGAAACGCCGCTTAAAAGAACGTTCTACCGAAAGTGATGATAAAATAAACATGCGAATTGCAAAAGCTTCGGTTGAACTGGCAACGGCTCCTCAATTTGATACGATCATCAAAAATTATGATTTGGATACCGCTAAGGAAGAAGCATATCAATTGGTAAAGGATTTTGTAAATAAGTAGTTTTTTAGTCCTTAGTGATTAGTCCTTAGTTTTTTTAATACATGTTTTCTTGTTTTTAGTTATTAGTTGTTATATTAGCAATAGAATTAACTTACAAATAACATGGGCGGGATTAAATCATATAAAGAATTACTTATTTGGCAAAAAGGGATAAAAATTGTTGTTTTAGTTTATAAACTTACCCGAAGCTTCCCGAAAGAAGAAATATACGCACTAACAAGCCAATTAAAAAGAGCTAGTATATCTGTTCCTTCAAATATTGCAGAAGGTTTTGGTCGCCAAACAGATAAATCATTTAATCATTTTTTGAATATTTCCAGAGGTTCTCTAAACGAAATAGAAACACAGTTGATTATAGCAAAAGAATTAGAATTTATTTCTGATGAAAATTTATTTAATGAAATTATGTTTTTGATTGAAGAAGAAAGCAAAATGATAAATGCTTTTTCAAAAAACTTAAAAGATTAATATAAAATGCAACACTTAGGACTAAGGACTAAGAACTAAAAAACTAAGTACTAAAATAAATGAAAATAGGTCTTTATTTCGGAACATATAATCCAATACATGTTGGGCATTTGATTATTGCCAATCACATGGCTGAATTTGCCGATTTAGACCAAATCTGGATGGTGGTTACACCGCATAATCCGTTAAAAAAGAAAGCTACTTTACTGGATGACCATCATCGTTTGCAAATGGTTTTTCTGGCAACTGAAGATTTTCCGAAAATAAAACCCTCGGACATAGAATTTAAATTACCGCAACCGAATTATACGGTACATACTTTGATTCATTTGCATGAAAAATATCCGCAGCATGAGTTTTCGTTGATTATGGGCGAAGACAACTTGAAAACACTTCATAAATGGAAGAATTTTGAAGTGATTCTGGACAATCATGATATTTATGTGTATCCAAGGATTTCTACAGAAGCAGAAAACCTGGAATTGAAATCGCATCCGAAAGTACATATTATTGATGCCCCGATTGTCGAAATCTCATCGACTTTTATTCGGAACAATATTAAAAAAGGAAAAAATATTCAGCCGCTTTTACCTTCAAAAGTCTGGGAATATATCGATCATAATAATTTTTATAAGAAGTAACTACATTCTGTTACCCAAAAACAATTTCAACTCTTTAGCAATAGTATCAAAAAAAGAATTTAGATTGTTATTTTTAGCCGTCAATAAATACACGTATTCTTCAGGAACGTGAAAACTGTTCCAGACTAATTGCAGTTTATTTTCCTTGATATATTTCCTCGCATTACAATTCCAGGTTATGGCAACGCCGTTATTTCGGGACAGCATTTCGAGCATTTCAGATTCGGATGGAATAATATAATTTGGTGTCATCGAAGGTCTTTTTTTATGAAAGGCGTGCAGCCAGAACATTTTGATATGCGGAATTCTTGCATCATGGCTGTACCATTTTTGCTCATTGAGCCACTGTTCTGTTTCTGCATAATTATCTGCTTTTAATCTCTGACGGAATTCTGTGATATCCAAATTCGTCGGGCCCACCAATACCAGTTTAATCTTTCCGACAATTTCATAAATAGTATCAAACGTATCATATTGTTTGGTTACGATAGCAAAGTCGATCTTTTTATCATCAACAAGAGAAAAAAGAACATCATTCTCTGCAAAGGTAAAATCGATAAAATCGAATTTAGAAAGCAGCACACTACCACAACTATTGAAAAAATCTTTTGAAACGCCAACAGAAATTAATCGCACAGAATCTTCCGCTTTCGCCCGAAAACCACTTTCGACACTTTCTAATCGATCCAGTGCATCAATAATTAAGTTATTTAGTAACTTAGCGTATTCTGTTGGTTCGACACCTTTAGATTTTCGGTTGAACAATTTATAACCCACATGTGCTTCTAACATTGCTATTTGCTGACTAACAGCAGGCTGGCTCATAAACAACTCTTTAGAAGCGACAGAAAAATTTCCATTTTTATACACAGACTTGAAAGTTCTGTACCATTCCAGATTCACCATGATATAGATATATTTATAACAAACATAGTTTATTTTATTTTTACTGATATCACTTTAGTCGTAAATTTGTTAAAAAATTATTTACCTATGAAAAAAATTGCATTATTCTCGATTATAGCATTCGCTGCTTTTAATTTATCAGCTGAAGCTCAAAAAACAAATAAAAAAAAGATGAAAAAAGTATTATTCGTTGTTACCAGTAACGATAAGCTGGGCAATACAGGAGAAAAAACAGGATTTTGGTCAGAAGAATTTGCTGCACCTTATTACGAGTTATTAGATAAAGGAATCGAAATTACCATTGCATCTCCACTTGGAGGTCAGCCGCCAATCGATCCTAAAAGTGCCGATCCCGCATCAGCAACTGAAGACACTAAACGATTTGATGCTGACAAAGTATTACAGGAAAAATTAAAAAACACGCACAAACTTTCTACAATTAATCAGAAAGATTATGATGCAGTTTTTTACCCTGGAGGTCACGGTCCGCTTTGGGATTTAGTTGAAGACAAAAGTTCAATCGCACTAATTGAATCTTTTTATACCCATAACAAACCGGTAGCTTTTGTTTGTCACGCCCCAGCGGTACTAAAAAACGTGAAAGTAAAAGGTGATTTCTTAGTAAAAGGCAAAAAAGTAACCGGATTTACCAATGAAGAGGAAGAAGCTGTAGGTTTGACTAAAGTAGTTCCGTTTTTACTGGAAGATGCTTTAACTCAAAACGGAGCGAATTTCTCTAAAGGTGCAAACTGGGCACCGTATGCTGTTGAAGACGGACTATTAATCACAGGTCAAAATCCAGCTTCATCAAAATTAGTGGCTGGAAAATTACTGGAAAAATTGAAATAAAAAAGATGCTAAGACCCTCAGTTACTAAGGTTCTAAGATTTTAAAATCTTAAGAAAAAAAAAAACTTAGCGACTTAGTGCCTTAGCGGCTCAAAACTTAAAAAGAAAAAAAATGCTAAACTTCGAATTATACAATCCTACGAATTTAATTTTCGGAAAAGGACAAATAGACAAGTTATCGACTTTGGTTCCGCAAGGAGCAAAAATACTTCTGGCTTATGGCGGAGGAAGTATTTTTAAAAACGGAATTCACCAACAAGTGATCGATAACTTAAAAGGTTTTGATATTGTGGAATTTGGTGGAATTGAACCCAATCCACATTTTGAAACTTTGATGAAAGCAGTTGAAGTTATCAAAACAGAAAAAATCGATTTTATCTTGGCTGTTGGTGGCGGATCTGTTATTGATGGAGTGAAATTTATTTCGGCAGCCGTAAATTTTGATGGAAATCCGATTGATATTTTACAAAAAAGAATTCTGATTAAAGATAATGCTGTACCATTCGGAACTGTGTTGACATTACCGGCAACAGGAAGCGAAATGAACTCCGGTGCCGTGGTAACTATTGAAGCTACACAGGAAAAACTAGCTTTTGGCGGAAGTGCCATGTTCCCTAAATTCTCAATTTGCGATCCAACTGTAATTGCTTCTTTACCAAAAAGACAATTACAAAACGGTGTTGTAGATGCTTACACACACGTAATGGAACAATATTTAACGTATCCGCACGAAGGGTATTTACAAGATCGTATTGCCGAAGGAATTTTGCAAACCTTAATTGAAGTAGGTCCAAAAGTGGTAGAAAACCCAACAGATTATGCTTTGGCATCCAACTTTATGTGGAGCTGTACGATGGCTTTGAATGGCTTAATCCAGAAAGGTGTACCTTCAGACTGGGCGACACACATGATTGGTCACGAACTTACCGCTTTGTATGGTATCGACCATGCGAGAACTTTGGCGATTATTGGCCCAAGTTTATACGAGGTAATGTTTGATACTAAAAAAGGAAAATTAGCGCAATACGGCCGCAGGATTTTTGATTTAAAAGGTTCTGATGACGAAGTAGCGAAAAGTGCAATAAATAAAACGGTTGAATTTTTCCACACTATGGGAATGGATACTAAACTTTCGGAATATACAGCTGAATACAAAGACACTGCTGATTTTATTGTAAACAGATTTACAGAAAGAGGCTGGAAAGGTTTGGGCGAAAATCAATTGGTAACTTTAGACAAAGTCAAATCGATTGTGGAGCTAAGCTATTAAATTAAAATTTCAATTTTTAAATTCCAAATTCCAATAGCACACTTGATTATTGGACTTTGGAATTTTTATTTTCTTGAAATTTACATTGACTTTTAAAAAACAAAAAAGGCGTTCTTAACAAGTTTAGGAACGCCTTTTTAAAATACTAAAACAAAACTAACTAACTCAATTTTTGCTAAACTCATTTAGAATTCTAATTTATAATTACTTAGAACGCAACAATTCTTTTATTATTGTAGAAATGCAAAAATATTTTTCATTATATTCATTTGCTGTAAAGTATTGAATTTAAAGGCACTTTTTAAAATTCTTAAACCACATTTTGTATTATTAATACATTATTAAGTACTTTTGCATTAAATTATTAAAATAATGAGCGAAAATTTAAAATTTGCAGTAATTGGAGGAGGAAGTTGGGCAACGGCAATTGCAAAAATGCTATGTGTGAATCTTCCTGAGATTTCATGGTACATGCGTAATGACGCTGCTATAGAGCACATTCAGAAATACAAACACAACCCAAACTATTTAAGTTCTGTAGAATTTGACACGAACAAACTTAAACTGACCAATAATATCAACGAAGCAGTTGAATATGCAGATTATATCATTTTTGCAATTCCTTCGGCTTTTTTAAATGCTGAATTACAAAATCTAACCGTTTCTCTGGAAAACAAGATTATTTTTTCGGCTATTAAAGGAATTGTTCCTGAAACGAGTTTAATCGTTGGAGAACATTTTCATATTCAGTATGACATTCCGTATTACAATATTGGGGTTATAACGGGTCCTTGCCACGCAGAAGAAGTAGCGCTTGAAAGGCTTTCATACTTGACAATCGCTTGTGGAGATCCTGAAAAAGCAGAAAATGTTGCTAAAAATCTTTCCGGAAATTACATCAAAGCCAAAATCTCAGACGACATTATTGGTACTGAATATGCGGCGATGCTAAAAAACATCTATGCAATTGCGGCTGGAATCGCACATGGTTTAGGTTATGGCGATAATTTTCAGTCGGTGATGATGAGTAACGGAATTCGTGAGATGAAAAAATTCATTAGAAAAGTACATAAAATGAAACGTAACATCAATGATTCGGCTTATTTGGGCGATTTATTAGTTACCGGATATTCTGTATTTTCCAGAAACAGAATGTTCGGAAATATGATTGGAAAAGGTTATACGGTAAAAAGCGCCATGATGGAAATGAGCATGGTTGCGGAAGGATATTACGCTACTAAAAGTGCTTATAAACTAAATCAGGGTTACGGTGCCAAAACGCCTATAATTGATGCCGTTTACAGTATTTTGTACGAAGGTAAAGATGCAAAATCTGTATTTAAGAAACTGACGGAGTCTTTGGATTAATTTTAGATTTTAGAGTGTAGATTTAAGATTTAAGAATATAGAGAATAGAAAAAAGAGCCAAAAACTATTTTAATTAGTTTTTGGCTCTTTTTGCTTTCCTGCAAGGTTTCAAAAACCTTGTAGGTATGTCTTTTTTAATTACAACTATTTTCAATCCTACAAGGTTTCGAAAACCTTGCAGGATGGCGAATATTACTTAACCATTACTCCTTCAACAAAAAGAATCGGCACTTCTTCCGTATTGTTTTCGTTGATTAGGTTTGATTTGAAGATGAATTTCTTGTCGTATAAAGTGTTTCCGATGAAGAATGTCACCATGAATTCGTTGTTTAATACCAAAAGGCTTTTTTCGATCATTTCGATTTTTACGACTGAAACGGCAGGAACCTCAACAAAAGCATGGCGTAAAACAGACGTTTTTTTCATTTCGCCATCAATTGTTCCAAATGCTTTTGAAACCACCATTACACTATCAAGATTGAAATCGCTGTCGTTTACCAGGTAAGCGTACCAGACTTTTTCCAAAAAATCGTCGCTCCATTCCTGAACAGCGGCAAGAAATACGTTTTCTACTTCTGGGATTGTTATGTCTTTTTTCATTTTTTAAGTAAACAGTTCTTAGTGCTTAGTTTTTAGTTCCTAGTGCTTAGTCCTTAGTCCCTAGTTCTTAGCAAAAAATACTAAGTACTAAAGACTAGGGACTAAGGACTTATAAAAAATTAAATATTTGCTTTGAATTGCTCTAAGAAACGAACGTCGTTTTCGTAAAACATACGAATATCGCCAATTTGATACAGCAACATTGCGATACGCTCTACTCCCATTCCGAAAGCAAAACCGTTATATTCGTCAGGATTGATGTCGCAATTTTTAAGAACGTTTGGATCAACCATTCCGCAGCCTCCAATTTCTAACCAACCAGTTCCTTTGGTGATGCGGTAATCGGTTTCGGTTTTTAAACCCCAATAAATATCAATTTCGGCACTTGGTTCTGTAAACGGAAAGTAGGACGGACGCAAACGAATCTTCGATTTTCCGAACATTTCTTTGGTGAAATAAAGCAAAGTCTGCTTCAAATCGGCAAAGGAAACATCTTTGTCAATGTACAATCCTTCGACCTGGTGGAAAATACAGTGCGAACGTGACGAAATAGCTTCGTTACGAAAAACACGTCCTGGGGAAATCGTACGAATTGGCGGTTTATTGTTTTCCATATAACGCACCTGAACAGATGATGTATGCGTACGCAACAACACGTCAGGATTCGTCTGAATGAAAAAAGTATCCTGCATATCACGAGCCGGATGGTATTCCGGTAAGTTCAACGCTGTAAAGTTATGCCAGTCGTCTTCGATTTCAGGACCTTCGGAAACATTGAAACCAATGTTCGCAAAAATATCTATAATTTGATTTTTAACAATCGAAATAGGATGACGTGAACCAATAATTACCGGCTCAGAGGTACGTGTTAAATCGCCAAAAATACCTTTTACTTCTTCTTTGCTTTCTAACTCTTCCTGAATAGCACGTACTTTTTCTTCAGCAACGGCTTTCAAGGTATTGATTACTTGTCCAAAATCTTTTTTCTGATCATTCGGAATGTTTTTAAACTCTGAAAAAAGTTCTTTCAGCAAACCTTTACTTCCTAAATATTTTACACGGAATTGCTCTAAGGATTCTTTGTTTTTATCATTGAATGCTTTAGCTTCCTCTATATGTTGTTTGATCTTGTCTATCATCGGTCTTTCTTTGAAGGTGCAAATTTAGCGAAAAAAGTGAAACGTTAGAAGTGAGAAGTAAGAAGTATTTCTTAAAACTTCATTCCTAAATCTAAAATCTACACTCTAAAACCTAAAATTTAATCAATAAGTTCTCTTTCCAAAAAATAATTCACAATCGCTTCTTTCATTAAAACCGATTGTTCACCTGCTTTTAGTGGTGGCAATTCTTCTTTTACCTTATAATGTGGCCATCCGTCTTCGTCAAAATATTCGAATTCGTAATAACCATAAGGCTCTAATAATCGGCAAATCGCGATGTGCATCAGGTTTAATTTTTCGTCTTTTTTGAATTCGCGATGTACTTTTCCGAGTTCCTGAACTCCTATTAAGTAAATGATGGCATCTAAATCTAAATCTTCGCCTTGCGAAAACTGATTGGATAGTATATCGACGAGCTTTTCCCAGCGCTCTTTTAGTTGTATATCTCTTGACATTCTTAATTTATGATTTTAGATTTTAGATTTTAGATTTTAGATTTTAGATTTTAGATTGCTGTTCTTGAGATTTTTTTAATCTGAACGCTACAATCTGAACTCTAAAATTATTGTGGCAAAGATACACACTTCAAATCCAAAGACCTCAAAAAATGATCAACATCGTTTCTGATATTTAAATAAAGGAAATCGAAAAACCTCTGAACCTTTGTATCTCTAAACCTCTGTACCTAAAAAAAGATATATATTTGCTCCTTTATAAAACAAACCTATTTATGAGTTTTTTAGATATTTTTTTGGGTGCTCTCTTGGCTTTTAGTTTTTACAAAGGTATCCAAAACGGGCTTTTCGTAGAAATAGCATCTTTTGTTTCTTTGTTGTTGGGAATTTATCTGGCTATTAAATTTTCGTCTTTAATGAAAGAAATTCTGATGAAACATGTTTCCTGGAACCCTAATACTATTCAGGTTACTGCTTTTATACTGACTTTTATACTTGTCGTAATCTCTGTAAATTTGCTGGCTAAGTTTTTAACAGGAATCGCTGATTTTGCCATGCTTGGCTGGACCAATAAACTGGGTGGCGGATTTTTTAGAGTTCTAAAAACAATCTTGATCTTGAGTATTTTCATAGCCCTCTTCGAAAAAGTAAATTTCAATCAAACGTTTGCTAAAAAAGAAACTCTGGATCATTCTTTTTTTTATAATCCGATTAAAAAAGTGGCTGCTTTTGTGTATCCTTCGATAGAAAAATGGTATGAAACTTTTAAAGAAAATCATACTAAGAATACTGAAGAAGAAAACACTGTTGAAGAAAAACCTACGGAAGCAAAATAATATTTATAAAATGAAACCCGACAGGTTTCAAAAACCTGTCGGGTTTGATACAATTTGTTTGATCGCTTTTACCAGTTTATTTCTGATTGCTCTCCTTTTTTCAACGTGATTGTTTGTTTTTTATCACCACTAATCAAAATTGTTGTTCCTCCTGTTTTAGAAAAAATAATTACTTTTTTTAGTGTTTTGTTTTGCCATTCCATTGCGATTTCGAATCCACCTCTGGCGCAGATTCCTTTTACGGAACCCGTTTCCCAGGCATCTGGTAAAGCAGGTAATAATCTGATTTCGTTTTCATCTGATTGTACCAGCATTTCGGCAACGGCTGCGGCTCCTCCAAAATTACCATCAATTTGAAATGGCGGATGTGCGTCCATTAAATTCGGGTACGTTCCTCCTCCTCTTCTTGGTTTTTCGGTTTTCTTTCCGTCAGGATCTACGTAGCGAAGCAGTTCACGGTACATTTTGTAGGCGCGATTTCCGTCCCAGAGTCTTGCCCATAGATTAATTCTCCAGCCTTTTGACCAGCCTGTGGTTTCATCGCCTTTTATTTCTAATGTTTTTCTGGAAGCTTCGGCCAAATCCGGCGTTTTTAATGGTGTAATGTGGTCCCCAGGAAAAAGTCCAAACAGCTGTGATTGATGACGATGTCTTGGATCTTTATCTTCCCAATCGAAATACCATTCCTGCAGGTTTCCTTTTTTGCCAATTTGATAAGGGTACATTTTAGAAAGGGCAGTTTCTAATTTGGTTCTGAATTCGGCATCGCTATTTAAGACTTCTGAAGCTTTGATTGTTTTATCGAAACATTCACGAATCATCGCTAAATCAGCAGTTCCTCCATACATTGTGGCGCCAACAAAACCATCTGGTGTTAGGTATTGATTTTCAGGTGAAGTGGATGGTGATGTAATCAGATTTCCGTTTTTATCGGTAACCATCCACTCTAAAAAGAATTGAGAAGCACCTTTCATAATAGGATACCCTTCGTTTTTTAGATATTTTTTGTCTTGCGAAAAAACATAATGTTCCCAGATATGCGTGCTTAACCAGGCTCCTGCGGTATTCCAGCACGCCCACATTGGATCTTCTTTTCCGAATTGACCAACCGGATTGGTCATCGCCCAGATATCTGAATTGTGTGATGCCGACCATCCTTTGTTTACGCCGTAAAATGTTTTAGCGCTTGTTTTTCCGGTTACCGAAAGGTTTTTTATGAAAGACAACAGAGGCAGATGCATTTCTGAAAGATTCGTGTTTTCGGCAAGCCAATAATTCTCTTCCAGATTGATGTTCATCGTATAATTACTGCTCCACGGCGGATTTAAATGCGGATTCCAAATACCTTGCAAATTCGCCGGAACACCAAGGGTTCTTGAACTGCTTATCAATAAATAACGACCGTAATTGAAATACAAAATTTCAAGATTTTTATCTTCCTTACCTTCAGAATATCTTAACAAACGTTCATCTGTTGGCAAATCGGGAGCGGTTGTTTTGCCTAAATCTAAAGTGACACGATTGTAGAATTTTTGATAATCGGCAATATGAAATTCCTTTACTTTATCGAAAGGTTTCGAAAATGCTTTGTTCAAATTTTGTAGTGCAATTGCTACATCTTCAACACCTTCTGTTGCCGGATTTTTGTCGAAACCATTAAAGCTTGTGGCAACCGAAACATAAATAATAGCTTCTGTTGCGTCTTTTAAAATTAGAGATTCTCTCGAATTGGTAATTTTCCCGTCTGTTTTTTTTATTTGGATTAAAGTCGTAAATCTGGTTCCCCTGTCTTTTATATCGAGATATTTTGGCAAAACAGCATATCCGGCATTTTCATGAATTGGCGCACTACCAGTCATTACCAACATGTTATTTCTGACTTCAACATTTGATTTTAATAAACTCTTTAAATTGATATTAAAGTTTAAAGCTCCTTTTTGATCGCTTGTTAATTTGATTATCATTATTTGATCCGGAGCCGAGACGAAATATTCGCGTGTATATTTTATACCCGCCATTTCGTAACTCACTTTTGATATGGCGTTCGAAAGATCCAGTTCCCGACGATAATTTACCGCTTTTCCTTTTTCTTCATTATTGATTTCTAAAGTTCCTAAAGGCGAAAAAGATTCGGAGTTTTTGCCCTGCACTTTTTTATTGAGTTCTTCGGCCAGTTTGTAGTTTTCGTTTTGGAGTGCTTCGCGAATCGCAGGAATGTTTTTGTAGGCTTCCGGATTCATGTTGGCATTTACGGGTTCTCCCGACCAAAGTGTGATGTCGTTCAGGTAAATTTTATCTGAATTGGCGCCTCCAAAAACCGTTGCACCCATTTTTCCGTTTCCTAAAACCAGACTTTCTTCAAAGAATTCGGCGGGTTGGCTGTACCATAAAACATGACTGGATTGCGCCGACATTTTTATGGTAAAAAGAAAAATGAAAAATATTTTTATACTGTTTGATTTCATTTTGCGTCGTTTAATATGTTTCGTTCGTACGGAACTTTATTTTAATTTGTTTTATCTATAGATTACTAAGTTAACCAGTTGTGTGTAATTAATAAAAATTTAATTAAACACATAGAAAACATAGATTTTATGATTTTGAAAAAAAGGAAATCAAAAAGAAACTCGTTTCTTCACACATAGTCCCGATAACTATAGGGATGTTTTAATGCAAGTGAAACGCCTTTTTTGAGTTCAATAAACTATGTTTCTATGTGTTAAAATAATCTCACCCAACAAGTTAAGATAAGAAAAATGACGTTTTATTTCCTCGCAGATTTCGCAGATTCTGCAGATTTCATTTTAATCTTTTAAATCATTGTAATCAGAGATCTATTTTATTTTAAATTCTTTAACTTAATGACATTTTGCGCGCGTGAGGGATAGGAATAAGCTACCGAAGTAGCATGGATAGCCCGACCTCATGCCGATAAAAGGGCGAATACGCGCAAAGTTGATTTGCCCTTTTATCGGGATGGGGTCACGCCCAACTTATGCCATTAAAATTAATAAATAGGTTTATACGTAAAATTCCTGAACGTAACTGAACCTTCTCCAACTGCAGAAAGCCCTAACTTAAGGCTCATAAAACCACTTAGTACATTATGATTGAACGAGCTTACCTCAGCGGAGTTTTCGATTTTTAACCAATTCTTACCTTCGATACTGTAAAACATATTTACTACCTGTTCCTTTTTTTCCAGTCGCAAAAACAAATGTGTTTTATTTACTCCTTTTACAGTAGGAAATTGCCATACTCTAAGGATCGCCATAATATTTTCTTTATCGAAAGCGATTCCCGTAAATAATTTAGTATCATAGAAAAGAACTAATCCTGCGGACGCATTACCTTCTATTTCAATTTCAACATCAGCAGTGTACGAATGATCCGAAGGCGTACATAACAATGGTGAACTTTGACCAATACCTGTTCCTTTTCCTTTGATATTTATGCCTTTTGAAGAAAATGTGACTCTTTGAGTATCATATTCATCAAAAAATTGCCATTGCGGATTGAGTTTCATACCTGCAAAAGTATCCGAAAGTATGAAATCACTTTTTATGGATTCACCTGCCGGTTTTTTTATTTTATCTTCGGTTTTAATATCAGACTTCATTACAAACCATCCGTCCTTTGTCCATTCTACAGGCTGTAGCAATGTTTGTCGTCCCATGTTGTAATAGCCGTTTTCATAACCGTGAAAAACCATCCACCAATTTCCTTTCACATCATCAATTAATGTGGCGTGCCCTTTTGACCACCATTTTTCGGAGGCGTTATTGGTTCTTAAAATTGGATTATGAGGTGAATTTTCCCAAGGTCCGAATGGTGACTTTGATCTTGCCGAAATAACCATGTGACTTGTAGGAGGTCCAGCGGTTCCTCCCTCAGCTGTGGTCAGGTAATAATAATCTCCTTTTTTTAGAACTTTAGGTCCTTCCATGCAAAAGCATTCAATTGACCATTCTAAAGGAATTTTCCATCCTTCGTACACCTGTTTGCTTTCGCCTGCAACTGTCAGTCCGTCTTTCGAAAGCGGGACATAACTACCATTGCTGAAATACAAGTATCTGTTTCCTTTTTCATCTGTAAAATGACCGGGATCAATATTTCCAATTTTTAAATCGACAGGATCGCTCCACGGACCATTGATATTATCTGCCCAAACGACATAATTGGTTTCGTTTGCCGGAAAGTAAATATAAAATTTATTGTTGAGTTTTACCAAATCCGGAGCCCAGACTGAACCTACACTTTTTTTAAGTGCATGTGTAACGGGTTTCCAGTTTACCAAATCTTTGGAAGTCCAAATTAATAATCCGGGATAATAATTAAAAGAAGAATGTACAATGTAATAATCTTCACCGTCTCTAATTATAGATGGATCTGGATAATCGCCTGCAAATATTGGATTTTGATAGGTTACATCATTTCCCTGGTTGCTTTGATGCTGCGCATTTACGACTAGAGAGAAAAAAGATATAAATAATAAAATTGATTTTTTCATGATTGAAGTTATTTACTAACCTGATATTTTTCGTTTGCCGTAATCATTTCCCAATTATCGGTTCTGAAAGGAGATGCGGGCAATTTTTCTTTGTTGAAAAGATTAATCTCCGTGTCATCGTCTGCCCAACCGTAATGAACGGCTACCGGATTTGGGACTTTTTCGCTGGAAACGATTATTTTGTTGTTTTTGATTATCGCTTTCGCGGAATAAAAAACTTTGTCGGCACCCGCGATTTCGAAACCTTTTACGTTTTCAGAATTGTCTGAAGCGGTCAATCCCGAACCTGTGTGATTGAAAGTCAGTATAATTTGGTTTCCTTTTATTTCCTGAGATTGATACATTGGGCCGCTAAAAACTCTTTTTTTGCCGTAAACATTGTTGAGTGCAATTGCTGCCAAACGAAGTCCGACGTCTTGTTTGTTTGTGGGGTGAATGTCTTTTGCGTTACCAATATCTGTGGTTACGGCCATTCCGGTGTTTGGTAATTTTAGTGTTTCGGTTTGTGCTTCGCGGAGTTCTGCCCAACGGCTGCCGACTTTGCTGTTTCCTTTGAATTCGTCGAAAGTGGATAATTGCACAAAATAGAAAGGGAAATCGCCCTGATTCCATTTGGTTCTCCAATCTGTAATCATTAAAGGAAATGCTTTTTTGTATTGTTCGGCTCTGGTGACATTGGCCTCGCCCTGATACCATAAAACGCCCTGAAAAGCGTACGGAATCAACGGATTTACCATTGCATTGTACAAAAGTGAAGGATAACTGTTGGGAGAAACCGACATTTTTACCTGTACGACATTGAATTTCCAAAGTCCTTCAAGCGGCAAATTGGAATCTTTGAAATCGATTTTGAAATCTGAAGCTTCGCCGTAAATTCCGCCACCGCCTGAATAATCTGAAATTCGGACTGCGATTACGTTTTTGCCTTCTTTAAGAACTCCGGCAGGGATTTTGTAAATTCTTTTGGCTTCCCAAATATTGTTTGTTCCAACCTGAACTCCGTTTACGTAGGTAACATCTTCGTCATCTACTTTGGCCAAATGCAAAACGGCTTCTTTTTTAGCTTGTTCCGCTGTTAAAGTAATGGTTTTTCGCATCCAGACTACACCATCGATATTGCCAATTTGTAGGTTTTCCCACAAGGAAGGTGTTTTGATTTCCGGCCAGCTGGCATCGTTATAATCAGCTGCTGAGAACTGATTTTCATTATTCATCGTTACATCAAAACCTTGTATTTTTTTGATATTCTCTAAAAGTGATTTTTTGTAGGTTTCAAAAACCGCGTCCATATCAACTTGTGGAACTTCGGCAATCATGGTTTTGAAGTCAGGACTTTTTTCGAAAGCTTCACGGCTTGTCCAGGTTTCTACACAGGTTCCGCCCCAGGAAGTATTGATAATTCCGATTGGGATTTTTAGCTCAGCGTATATTTTTTTGGCAAAAAAGAAACCTGCTGCTGTAAAGTCTTTTATGTTTTCTTTGTTAGCAACGGCCCATTTTCCTTGTTTTAAATCTTCTTTTGGAGTTCCGCTTAAATCCTGAGCCACACCAAAATGACGAATCATTGGATAATCAGAGTCCTGCATTTCTTTTTCAGCATTCATAGTTTTGTACATCTGAAATTCCATGTTCGATTGTCCGCTGCAAATCCATACTTCGCCCACCAAAACATCTTTGATGCTAATTTTATTATTTCCTGTGATGATTAATTCGAAAGGACCTCCTGCTTTTTCAGCGTTTAATTTTACCATCCATTTTCCGTTTTTATCGGCCTGGATTGTTTTGCTTTGTTTGTTAAAATGAACGGTTACTTTTTCATTGGCATCTGCCCAGCCCCAAACCGGAATTTGCTTATTGCGTTGTAAAACCATTCCGTCAGAAAATAACAAAGGCATTCGAACATTTGCATTTATGATACTGCTGAACATTAAAAGAAGAAAGGCGATATATTTTTTCATTAGTATTATTTTA
Organism: Flavobacterium hydrocarbonoxydans; assembly: GCF_009789235.1. Lineage (GTDB taxonomy): Bacteria > Bacteroidota > Bacteroidia > Flavobacteriales > Flavobacteriaceae > Flavobacterium > Flavobacterium hydrocarbonoxydans. Next base: position 259,771 of record NZ_WSTB01000002.1, read on the forward strand.
AATTAAAAAGTTAACCTAAAAATGTTTAAAACCATATAAGTGATATAAGTAAATTTAAGTTTATACGATACATTACTTAATTTTTACTTATATCACTTATATGGTGAATTCTATTTTTTTATTATTCCAATCCTTCCAGCAAAGCTTCTAAAGCCTGACTATCATAGACTGTGTTGTTGGATCTGTCAAATAAAGACATCGTATTGGCTCCTAAATTTCCTGCATCCCAATAAAACGGAACCATACCGTTTGCTCTTGACTGTTTTACGACGTATTTTAGAAATGCAGCTCTGGATTTTAAATGCAGTGTTAAGGCATCACCGGTTAAATCACGTTTTATTGCTCCGAATTCTCCTAAAATTACAGGAATTCCTTTATCAACAAATTGTGTTTTCATCATTAGAAAAAATCTATCGATATCGGCTTCTTCACCCCAGGTTGCATTACGTTCCGTATCTGTAGTGGAATGATTTCCTGCTCCCCAATAGTAAAACATTTTGCCCCAGTCTGCATCTTCGGTCATCAAAGTAAACTGATACGGATAAAAGTGAACCTCAGCCATCATTCTGTTTGTTGCTGAATCAGTTGGTAAGGAAGTCATCAATAGGTTTGTTTTTTCAATATCTGTCGATGGTCCCTGTACAATTAAATTTCGATAGGCGTTTTTTCCTCCGGTAGAACGTACCGCATCAATAAATGTTTGGTGGTAGGATGTTAAGACGGCCATTTGAGCAGCGTTTTCAACATTTGGTTCATTAGCGCTTGCAAAAAGTAAATGCTCATCAAACCCACGTAAGTGCGTTGCGATTTGCTGCCAAAATGCTTTTTGCTTGGCATTATTTTCTTCTTTTTTGGCATCGGTAACATTGTTTTCCAGCCATCCGCCATCCCAGTGGATGTTTACAATTACATACATATCATTGTCAACACAATATTGTACCACTTCTTTTACACGGTCTAACCATTGTGTATTGATTTTTGCCGTTGAAGCATTTTCAAGATACTGATTCCAGGAACAAGGAATTCTGATGGCATTAAAACCATTTGCTTTAACCAAATCAATCAGGGCTTTAGTAACCTTAGGATTTCCCCAGGCAGTTTCGCTTCCTGTAGCTTCCAGAGTATTTCCGATATTCCAGCCTAAATTCATTTTAGCGGCAAGCTGGGTTGCATTGCTTCCCATTCCTGACGCATCAGCTGCAAGAGGATTGGTATTGTAGTCCGGAAACAAACCTGGTACTGCAGTATTAGCAGCCTGAGTTACGGTAATTTGTATGGATTTGGCCTGATTGGAACTTAATGTAATAATTGCGGTTCTTTGAGAATTACCGGTGTTTACCAATGCAGTAATCTTAACATTTATTGTACCTGCCGTTCCACCTGCCTGACTGATTTTTAGCCAGCTTGCATCAGAACTGCTCAATAACCATGCGGTAACATCGGTTTCAATCTTAATATCAGCATTGCTTTCCGTGCTTGGAAATTCAACTTTATTTTTATCTACAGTAAGTGATCCTACTGATAAATTTTGCGGCGTTTCTTTGTCTGCACTGCAGGCAAAAACACCAAAAAAGGCGATACATAATATAGCACTAATTATGTATTGGTTAATTGTTTTTTTCATTTTATAATATTTGGTTAGTAAGTAAGCTATTTATTCAACGTAATATAAAACATAACCCATTGGCTGTAATTAATTGAATTACAGCCAACACGTTAAAACATAACAATCCTTTTCATCCTTATTCATAACCTTTTATAATAAAATAAGGCTACATAATTAGTGCTAAAAAGTTTTTTATTTAATGGTAACCGGAATTTCTTTTTTGATGTCTCTTGAAGAATTTCCAATTTTCAGAATGTATTTTCCTGGCTCAACTGTCCATTTTTTAGCAGCTACGTCATAATAGGCCAATTCTTTAACCGGAACCTGAATCGTTACTGTATTTGAACTTCCTGATTTTACCAATACTTTTTTGAATCCTTTTAATTCTTTTGCAGCACGTGTAATTTTAGAATCAGACTTAGCGGCATACAATTGCACTACTTCTTTTCCGTCAACTTTTCCCGTATTTTTTACTTCTACAGTAACAGAAATTGTTTCGTTTTGAGCATACGAAGTTTTATCCGCTTTGGCATTATCAAACGTAAAAGAAGTATAAGACAATCCGTATCCAAAAGGATATAACGGCGCAATATTTTTAGTATCAAACCAACGGTATCCTACTAAAATTCCTTCAGCATAATTTACTGCTTTTTCTCCTGGGAAACTGTTGGTTGCATGTGCTGGAGAATCCATCAATTTTTTAGGCATTGTCCAAGGTAATTTTCCTGAAGGATTTACTTTTCCTAACAACACATCTGCCAACGCATTTCCACCTTCAGAACCATTAAACCAACTCCAAACCAAAGCAGAAGTTTTTTTGCTTAAATCTTCAATTTCAAAAGGAGCACCAGCAATTACTACTACAATTGTTCTTGGGTTTACCGCTACTATTTTTTTAATTAATTCTTCTTGTCCAAAAGGTAATTTTAAGTTTCTACGATCCGAAGCTTCTGTTTCGTAATCACGGTTAGAACCCGCAAAAACAATAGCAATATCTGATTTTTTAGCCGCTTCGACTGCTTCCTGTACTTTTGCAGGATCTAATTGGTCTATCGTTACAGGACCATTAGAAGTAATGTTTCCTAAATTTCCTTTATTTTTTTCATCGTAACGCTCTAAATATCCTTCAGCATAATTAATCTGGATGGATTTAGGCAATCTGTTTTTTAATCCTTCTAAAGGCGTTACTTCTCTTTTTGTTTTTACACCTGCACCAAATCCGCCTAAAGCATTTTTCTTGGTAGCATTGTTTCCAATAACCGCAATAGATTTTACGCCCTCTAATTGTAAAGGCAATGCGTTGTTATCATTTTTCAACAACACCACTGCTTCTGCTGCGATTTTGTAAGCATCCTGATAGTGTGCTTCTGTAGCCAGACTTCCTTTTACACGTTCTTTGCCTCCCATAGCTTTCACCTGGAATAAAACGCGTAAAATTCTTTTTACATGAATATCAATTTCAGCTTCTGAAACTGTTCCTGCTTTTGCTGCTGCGATTAATTTATCGGCAAGGAAAAATTCATTGAAAGGTTTTGGCGTACCCATTTCGATATCCAGTCCGCTTTTTAATGATTTTTCTGTTGAATGTACCGCTGCCCAATCTGAAACTACAACACCTTTAAAACCCCATTCGTCACGAAGGATTTTATTCAACATGTAATCATTCTCGCATAAATATTCGCCTCTAAACTTGTTATACGCTCCCATGATACTATACGCGTGAGCCTCTTTTACAGCTGCTTCAAAGGCTGGTAAGTAAATTTCACGAAGTGTACGCTCATCAATTTGTACATCGACAAAATCACGATTTGTTTCCTGATTGTTTGCTGCAAAGTGTTTTACACAAGCCATAATATCGTTGTCCTGCAAACCAACAATCATCGGAACTGCCATTTTTTTATTCAAAAATGGATCTTCGGTCATGTATTCATACGTTCTTCCTCCAAGTGGTGTTCTGACAATATTGATTGCTGGCGAAAGCAACATATCTTTGTCTCTGGCACGCATTTCCTGACCTACGCTATTACCAAAAGTATAGGACATTTCATCATTCCAGGTTGCAGCCAAAGCACCTGCAGCCGGATAATAGGTTGCAAAATCATTTGTTAAACCCGCCGGAGCCCAGTTGTCGCGTGAAATTTCTTCACGAACTCCTAACGGACCATCAGCCATTTTTAGTTCCGGAATACCTAAACGTTTTACGCCACCACTAGTAAACATACTGTTACCGTGCAGCATTCCTATTTTTTCCTCAAGTGTCATTTGAGCAACTAATTTGTCTATTTCTGCATCAAACTCAGAACCAATTTCTTTCCCTTGATACGTTTTTTCTGTTCCGTCTCCGTTTCCAGAACCGCTAGCCGAATCATTTTTGCAAGAAGTAAATGCAAAAAATGCTACTGCTACTGATAGGTATAACATCTTGTTTTTCATGTGTGAATAATTTTATTTAGAATTGTTGTTTTTTAAAAATCTATTGTTTGACAAGATTAAACAAGAAAACATCATTCTCGTTAATCTTAAAATCTTTGCTAAATACTCCTTTAGAATCAATACTTACCTTTTCGGTGGTAATAAGGGCGGTATTGTTTTTTTCTTTCAGCGTTTTAACCTGCTGCAGTGTTAACTGGCTTGGTTTGTTCATGGCCAGATAATCCGAGAAAACATCATTGGTTTTATAACCCACTTTGTAAATCTCCAGTTTATACTTTCCTTTTTGTAAACCATCCACCTGAATTTTTATACTTCCTTTTGATTTAGAAGGCAGATCTTTTATGTAATACACCTGATTATTAACAGAATCACCCGGATGTGTATTGGTAAAATCCCATAATAATATTTGTACATCGCCCTTATCATTTTTGGTTGTCCAGGATGAAGTATCTGTATTTTGAAGCTCGGTTTCTCCTAATTTATTCAAAAGTGAATACGAAAAATAAGCCGGTTTTTTAATTCCCTGTGTATTCAACAATCCGAATCCTCCGTGAAAAGGGGTGAATCTTGGTCCCGGTTCTTCGAAAATATCGGTAAAAACCCAATACGACATCGAATTGGCAGCATTTCCAACTTGTTTTAATTTTTGCAAAATATACGCTGCCGAGTGATAACTATCATGAATAGGATCTGCCGGAGTGTACGAGCTGCTCCATTCTGTGTAATGCAATTCTAAATTTGGCTTTGCCGAAGAAGAAATCTGCTTACGCGAATTGATTACATCACCGCTTACACTAGAATCATCTTTATTTAAAACCGTTCCCGAAGTTCCAAATTCGTCCAGAAAACCTTGTTTAACTCCGTACGTATGTGTCGTAATAAAATCAAGCGGCACATTGTTTTTTGTTGCAAATTCAATAGTTTCAGGAACCCATGCCGCACCTGCTGTTGCGGGTCCTCCCACTTTGTAAGCAGGATTTACGCTTTTTACGCCGCGGGCTGCATATTCGTATAATTTAAAATATTCTTCCTGAGTTCCCGTCCAGAAACCCGGTGTTAAATTAGGCTCATTCCAAACTTCGAAATACCAGGTTTTTACTTCTTCTTCCCCATAACGTTCTGTAAAATGCTGGGTTAAATTTCGAATTAAATCTTCCCATTTTTTATAATCTTTTGGAGGCGTTACATTTCCTTTCCACCAAAAAATAGTTTGTGGACCACTTGCCAAAGCTGAAGGCATAAAACCTAATTCTACAAAAGGTTTCATTTTTATACTAATCAGAAAATCATACAAAACATCAATATACTGATAATTGTATTCCGGATTTCCTTTGCTTTCTTCTCTGTAAACCGCCATATCATCAGATAATAAACCGTGCATTCTGATGTATTTAAAATCACATTCTTTTTTTACCATAGCCAGTTGCTGCTGCCAGTCGGCACGCAATCCTTCATTGGCTCTTCCGGCTCCAATACACTCTTTGAACATGGTATTCATTTCGCCAGCCGTTTTATGATAATCAACTTTTATAATTCTTTCTGATGTACTTTCAGCATTAGTATTTTGAGCCCATACTGTAACATAGGTCAGACTAAATAAAACGATTAATAGCAGTATCTTTTTTTTCATTATAATTATTTTACTGTGATTTTTTTATTTAAAAGAATTTGATCTGAAGCACTTCCAATCTGGATTTCAATCGTGTTATTTTCTAATTCAAATTGTTGTTTAGACGTATTCCAGTATTCTAAATCTTTTGCTTTTAAAACCAAAGAAACATTTTTGGTTTCTCCTGCTTTAAAAAATACTCTTTGAAACGATTTCAACTCTTTTTCCGGGCGTTCTACTTTTGACTGCAATTGTTTTACATACAACTGAACCACTTCGTCACCGTCTTTATTGCCTGAATTTGTAATTGAAATGGTCACTTTTATTTCCCCTTTTTTAGTAATAAAACCCGAATTTGTTTCAACCGAATTGTATTTGAAAGTCGTATAACTCAGTCCGTGGCCAAAAGCATACAAAGGTTTCCCTTTAAAATATTGGTACGTTCTTCCGTTACGAATGTTATAATCTAAAAAATCTGGTAAATCGGTAATATCCTTCACCCAGGTTTGCGTTAATCGTCCTGCAGGATTATAATCTCCAAATAAAACATCCGCCAAAGCAGTTCCTGTTTCCTGACTGTTTTGGGCCATGTGCACAATTGCCGGCACGTGTTCCTGTGTCCAGTTAATCGCATACGGAAAACTGCTAATCAGCGCCACAACTGTTTTAGGATTGGCCTGATACACTACTTTTATTAAATCTTCCTGTTCCAATGTTAAAGACTGGCGATCAACGGCTTCTTTACCTTCGCTTGGCAGAGGGCAATTTGCCCAGCCAGCATTACATACCGGATGATTACCAACAATTACAATTACAGCATCCGCTTTTTTGGCAATTTCAGCCGCTTTACCGTCAGTATTATTTTTAGCGTACAAAATTTCTACTTTATCACCCAGTTTGTTTTTTATTCCCTGCAAAGGAGTAATGATATAAGGCGGCGTTCCGCTGTACCAATCCAGCAGTACTTCATCTGCACGAAGACCGATGATGGCTATTTTTTTTAATTTTTCTTTTTGTAAAGGCAGTAATTCCGAATCATTTTTAAGTAAAACGATTGATTTTTGAGTGGCCTCTAAAGCGATTTTTTTATGTGCTTCGGTTTTCCAGGGATCGATGGTGTCTTTTCCGGTTCCAATTTTAGCATACGGATTTTCATCTGGAGCATCCAGCATTCCGAGTTTTATCATCACTCTGTAATCGCCACGGATTGCGGCATCTATTTCTTTTTCTTTTAAATGACCCAGCGCAACTGCTCCGTAAACCCCTTCGGTATATTCATCTAAAAACTGATTGATTCCTGCTTTTACCGCTGCTGCAGCGCCCAAATATTTATCGGCATAATATTTATGATCCGAAAGCAGTAATTTGAATGCGCCTCCATCGGTACAAATAATTCCGTTTTGTCCCCACTCTTTTTGTGTGATGTCTTTTAGCATCGGATGTACCATCGCCGGAATTCCGTTTACTTTATTATAAGCTGCCATATAAGCGCGGGATCCTCCTTCGACAACGCCCATCTGAAAAGGCAGAGCATAATATTCTCTCCACAATCTTTCATCAAAATCAGATGATGTATAGGTTCGCCCGTCTTCGTTGCTGTTGGCTAAAAAGTGTTTCATCAGCGAAGCCGTTTGCCAGTATTTTGAATCATTTCCCTGAAGACCTTTTACAAAAGCCACTGTCATGGTTCCGTTAAAAAAAGCATCTTCACCATAACTTTCTTCGGTGCGTCCCCAACGGGGATCACGGGCAATATCGGCGTTTGGAGCACGAACTACCAAGCCTCCTCTGTTGTATTTTTGAAAAGCATAACGTGTTTCATAACCTTCCACCTGAGCCACTTTCTGAAGCAATTCGGTATCCCATGTTTCTCCCAAACCGTAAGCCTGAGGAAAAGTGGTGGTAGGCAATGGCGGTTTGTTTTTTCCGCCCCACTCACCCGGACCGCCTAAAGCCAATCCGTGTAAACCCTCAACATGACCTGTTCCTACAACTCCTAATCTTGGTATTGATGGCTTCGTGCTCAATGCCTGGATTTTTTCATCAAGGGTCATGAGCGCCAGCAAATTATCAATACGTTTTTCAGAATCTAATGTAGCATCCTGAAAAGGATATTGCTCTTTTTGCTGAGCCATACCTAAAGTAAGCGTCAGTAGAAAAATGGTATGTAATATGAGGTTTTTCATTTAAAAAAATTGTGGTTATTTAAATCCGGCATTTTTCTGAAAATCTGTCGGATTAGAAATTTTTATAAAATCTAATCGTGATGTTGAATAAACCCGACAGGTTTTTGAAACCTGTCGGGTTTGAAATTCTATAATTTATAATTTTTTAAATCTAATCGCAGTTCCGCCTGCTCCACCTAAATGTAATTTTAGTGAATCCGAAGCTTTAACTGTTTTCTTAGAAATCGTAACTCCTGTTGGATTATGTGTTTCATCAGTACCTTCAGCATCTGCATAAATCTGAGCTTCGTAAGTAGCATTAGCATCTAAGAAAGAAAGGGAAACTTCTAAATCACGCGCTTTTTCATTGGTCATCGAACCTAAATACCAATCTGCACTATTTTGATCTTTACGAACTGTAGTAAGGTATTCTCCAATTTCAGCATTCAATACTTTAGTATCAGCCCAGTCTGTAGGAACCTCTTTTAAGAATTGAAAAGAAGGAACTCCTTTGTAATTTTCAGGCAAATCGGCTAACATTTGAATAGGCGAATAAAACACTACGTACATAGCCAATTGCTGCGCCGTTGTTCCGTGTACTCTTTTTCCAGGATATCCTTGTTTGATTTCTACATCTAGAACTCCAGGCGTATATTCCATAGGACCAGACAACATTCTGGTAAATGGCAAAATAACTACGTGATTTGGCGGATTACCTTCGCTCCACGCATTATATTCCTGTCCACGAGCTGCTTCTCTGGCTAACATATTTGGGTATGTTCTGCGTTCTCCTGTATCTTTTATTGGTTCGTGATAGAAAACAGCCAAATCATATTGAGCCGCTTTTTCTAAAACATACCTGAAATAGTTTACACCAAACTGACCGTGATGCCATTCTTTCATATTTAATTTAGAACCTACGTGACCAATTTTTACCGTATGAATTCCTAGTTTTTTGTACAAAGCAAAACCTTCATCAATTTGTTTTAAATAATTAATCAAATTAGATCCTGTTTCGTGGTAACCGATAAGTTCAACATCTTTTTTCTTTCCGTATTCGACCACTTTTTCCAAATCGAAATTATCGGCACTTTTGGTAAAACTAAACATGTGCATGTGGTTTTCGTACCAAGCCGGAGTCCAGCCTTTGTTCCAGCCTTCAATCAATAAATGATGAAAACCTTCTTTGGCTGTAAAATCAATATATTCTTCCGCATTTTTGGTTGTAGCTCCTTGTTTGTCACTTTCCCAAAAAGTATATTTTCCGATGTGCATTCCCCACCAGATTCCGAAATATTTATATGGCTTTACATAAGATGGATTTCCTAATTTGTTTGGTTCATTCAGATTTAAAATTAAATACGAATCGATCAAATCTCCTGCCGTTTCTCCAATTTGAATCGTCCTCCAGGAAGAGGTAAAGGTATCTTTTACACGAACTTTTACACCATCAGCCCACGGCACTAAATCCGTTTTTAGTTGCGTTCCAGTAGTATTCACCAAAGTCATACTGGCAAAATCAATCAGGTTTGCTTCGTGAAAACTTAATTTTAATCCGCTTTTACTTTCCAAAGTCATTGGCGTGTGAACCGTATCCAGAGTACTTACTGGCGAATTCTCGTATAAATATTCGTAGCGGTTTTCACGGTAAGCCGGAATCCACCAGGCTTTTCCATCTTCTTTCAGGTTAAAAGTCGTTTTTTCATCCATGATGAAAATACTGTCTTTTACATTTTGTTTTGGATACACATATCTAAAAGCCACTCCGTCATCGAAAGCACGAAACTGAATTTGAAGTTTGCGTTTGTTTTTTCCTTTTTGCTGTAAATCTACTACCAACTGATTGTAGTGATTTCTAATCTTTTTCTTCTCTCCCCAAACCTGCTCCCAAGTTTCATCAAAAGAAGTGTTTTTTACATTTTTAATTTCAAAATCAGAACTTAAATTTTCATTTCCTTTCAGTAAAAAACCCATATCAGATGGTGTAATCACTTCGGTTTTTCCGTGTGAAACAGCATATTTAGGTGCGTTGTTAACCAACTCGAATTTTATTTTGTTTTGCCCGTTTGGTGAAGCTAACTCATAAGCATTCTTGTTGTTTTTTTGACTGTATCCAATGGTAATTGAAAGTAGTACAGCGGGAAGAATCAGGTGTTTTTTCATGGTATTTAGAATTATATTTTTTTGCCACTGATTAAAGGATTTTCATTTCTTCTCTCGCAGATTGAGCAGATTTTATTTTTTTACTTCTTTTTTCAGTGTATTTTTCTGATTGCAAAAGATTAAAAAATCTGCATGATTTGCTAAATCTGCGAGAGAAATAATTCTTATAATCTGTGGCTCATTTTTTATTTAATCCACTCCGTTTTAAAAGTGGTTTTTGTACTTAAAGCATTTGGAGCAACTTCTACGTTATTCCCTTTTTTAGTAACCGTAATTTCCTGAACAGCATCGCCGTTTGGCAAAAATACTTTGGCTGTCGCCGAAGTTGTTTTGTCGCTTGCATAGACTTTCAGCGTTAATTTGCTCCAATCCATATCTTTAGTCGATTGTGCTAATCCAATGTGAGGCAAAGCAGTTCCGTCTTTTACCAAAACTACGATGGGTACTTCGCCAGCTTTGATTTTATGCCATCCGCCTTCGTAAACTTTCTTCGTTTGATAGTCAATCCAGGTTCCGGCCGGAAGATATACATCTCTCTCGGTTACTTCTTCAAATAATGGAGCAACTAATATACTGGAACCAAATAAATATTCATTGTCAACTAACCAGGCTCCCGGATCATTTGGATATTCTACAAACAAAGCACGCATCATTGGCAATCCTTTTTGAGAACTTTCTTTAGCCTGAGCGTAGATATAGGGCATCAATTCGTAACGCATATTATCTGCTTTTCTAAATCCTTCCAGAAAATCTTTACTGTATAACCAAGGCTCTCTTGGAGGCTCACCGTGACTTCTTACGTGTGAGGTAAACATTCCGAAAGGTGTCCATCTTCTGTATAAATTTTCAGGCGATTTTGTTGCAAAACCTCCTACGTCATGACTCCAGAAACTAAATCCGCTTAATCCTAATGAAAGTCCGCCACGTAATTCAGCCGACATGGCGCCATTAGTCGTTTCGGCATCACCACCCCAATGCAATGGGTAACGCTGAGATCCTGCCCAGGTGCTTCTTGCCCAGATTAAAGTATATCCTTTTTCTTTTTGAGTAATTTCGGCTACAGCCTTATTATAACGAAGCGGGTATAAATTGTGCTCGTAGAAACCAGTACGCCCTGAATGGTAAATTCCCTCCGGCGGAGCGGCTTCTCCAAAATCAACTTTGAAAACCGAAACACCCTGATCAAATAATTTCTTCAGTTTTCCCTGATACCAGGTTACCGTTTCCGGGTTGGAGAAATCCAATACAGCATCTTCGTACGGAAGATTTCCTTTACGGTCTCTTACAGCCAGATTTTTGTCCATGATTTCGTTGAACAACGTATTTTTAGGAGTAAAATAAGGCAACTGCCATAAACAAACCTGAAAACCATCTTCTTTTAAATCTGACATCATTTTTTGAGCATCCGGGAAACGGGATTTTGCAAACTCGTAGTTGTTTCTCCAATCTACATCAAACCAGCCTGTATCAAAGTGAATAACATCTGTTGGGATTTTGTATTTACGTAAGTCTCTTGCCACATCTCTTCCTTCTTTTTCAGAGAAATAAGTGATTCGGCTCATCCAGAAACCAAATGACCAAAGCGGCGGCATAGCAGCTTTTCCAGTCAAATCTGTATATTGATCTAAGATATCTTTTGGTTCTCCGATGAAGAAAAACAAATCGGCTTCATCATCGCCAATGTACATTTCGTTTGCACTTGCATAATATCTTCCAAAATCTACCGTAATTGGAGTGGAATGGTGCATGAAAACTCCGTAACCACGGCTACTCATATAAAACGGAACCGGTTTGTACATGGTTTCGTTTTGAATTCCGTTCGCATCATCGGTCCATAAAACTACTTTTTGACCGCGTTTGTTGAATTGTGTAAATGATTCTCCACAACCAAATATTTTTTCGTCCGGCTCTAAGCTAAAAGCCGCTCCCATACTTCTTGAATAATCGCTGTTTCTGCGCACATACGAAAACGGAAGCGTTGGTGTATAGGTGTTTTTAAAATCCGAATCATGAAGGGTACTGGTTAGTAACTTTCCTTTTTCATCATAAATTTTTACATGCCATGGTTTTGATAAAATTTCTACAACACCATGTTTGCTTGTGTATTTATGACCTCCTTCGATTTTAGAATATTTCCATAATTCCGGATGATTGGGTGCTACACCATCAATCAGCATCAAAGATTCTTTTTCAGGGTGAAATTGTGGTCCTGAAGTCGTTTTGATTCTGATGGTTCTATCCGATACAAACTGAATCTGGAAAGGCAAAAGTGGCGAATCTTCGTATTCTGTAGTTGGAAATTCGTTTGCTTTCTCCACATCCGGTTTCATCATCATGTTGTTGAAAGCCTGACGCGTTTTGTAATTATAACGCAAATATTTTATAGTTCCTTTTCCGGTTGCAGGATCAAAACCCGTAAGTTCATCAGCAAAATAAAAGGTGTTCAGATAATTCTGAAAATCTTTGCTGATGTCTATTGGAGCATTTAATACCTCTGCATTTTGAATCTGTGCTGATACTTTTGGCGAAAGCAACAATCCAAACATACAGATTGAAAACAATGTGGTTAATTGTGAGTGTTTCATTGGTTAATAATTATAGATGTTAGTTCTCCTGCAAGGTTTTCGAAACCATGTAGGTTTATTGTTTTTTACTTTAATTCAAAATTTTATTCTCCTGCAAGGTTTTAGAAACCTTGTAGGTTTTGCTTTGTTTAGTTCTCCCAAATACTATTTATACCTACAAGGTTTTGAAAACCTTGCAGGAATGTAACTTATTATTCTGCTGTAATTACAATCGTTGATGGTTTTAATCCGTTGGCTTTAGCTGTTAATTCCAGTCTTCCTGATGTTTCGCCAGACTGAATAACCACTAAACATTTCCCGTTAAGGGCAGTATGTTTTGATCCTTTAAAGGACTCATGACTTACAGGATCTCCACTGCAAACACCTACGATTTTTCCTTTTCCTTTTAATGAAAAATTAATTTCGTTATTTGCTTTTGGTGCCAAAGTTCCGTCTTTATCCAAAATATCAACCGTTACAAAAGACAGATCATTTCCATCTGCTTGGATGGTGCTTCTGTCGGCAGTCAATTTTAAACTGGCTGGATTTCCGGCAGTTTTGATTTCTTTTTCCAAAACTGTTTTTCCGTTTTTACGGGAAATTGCTTTTAAGGTTCCCGGCTGAAACGGAATTCTCCACATAACGTGCAGGTCATCTCCTTTTTTGCTGCGCTTTCCAACTGATTTTCCGTTAAGGAATAATTCAACTTCATCAGCATTATTATAATAGGCCCAAACATCTACATTTTGTCCCGCTTTCCAGTTCCAATGCGGGAAAAGGTGCAAAACGGTTTTGTCTGTCCATTCGCTTTGGTACATATAATAAACGTCTTTCGGGAAACCCGCTAAATCTACAACTCCAAAATAAGAACTAACCGATGGCCATTCGTAAGGCGTTGGTTCTCCGATATAATCGAAACCTGTCCAGATGTACATTCCGGAAAGAAAATCATGTTTTTTAATGACTTTCCAGGTTGCTTCGTGCGTAGAACCCCAAGGCGTTTGTACCTGATCGTAAGCCGAAACGGTGTTATCCGGATTTCCTTCTGTAAATTTAAGATCCCATCGTACAGGCCATTTTTTTATAGTATCCGAAACAGCATCATAATAACCACGGGTTTGTAAACCAGAAGTCGTTTCGGTTGCAATGAAAGGCGTATTGGGGAAGTTTTTTTGGTGATGCTCATACGTTTGATGTGCATAATTGTATCCGATTAAATCTAAAACTCCAGATCCCGCAAGCGGATTAATCGAAACATTGTTTTTCTCGAATTGTAAAGTCACTGCATCAATATTCATATTCACCGGCGGATTCATCGCTGCGGTAAGAGGACGCGTTTTGTCATACTGACGTGTGATGGCGGCTAATTCTTTAGCAATCTCAACCCCTTTTTCGTTCCATTGTTCCGGGATTTCATTTCCGATACTCCAAACAAAAATACTTGGATGATTTCGGTCACGAAGCAACTGATCGATTAAATCTGTTTTGTGCCATTTGTCCCAATCGTTTGCGTAATCGTATTTGGTTTTGTTTTGTTTCCACATATCAAAAGCTTCATCCATGACAATGAAACCCATTTTATCACAAAGATCTAAAAGTTCCGGAGCAGGCGGATTGTGCGAAGTTCTGATTCCGTTTACGCCCATTTCTTTCATGATTTCCAACTGACGTGCGATGGCGCGCGTATTGATTGCAGCACCCAACGGCCCCAAATCATGATGCAGACAAACGCCTTTGATTTTTACCTGTTTCCCGTTCAGAATAAAACCTTTATTCAAATCAAATTTAAAATCTCTTATTCCGAAATTGGTTTTGTATTGATCAACAATTTTATCATCAATAGAAATTTCGGTAACAGCTGTATATTGTTCCGGTTTTTCAACAGACCATAAAATAGGTGTTTCAACTTCTGTCTGTTGTTTGATTATTTGATTACCGTTTGCAGCAATCGTTATATTTTGAGTAACCGATGTTACTTTAGTATCTTCTTTAAAAATAGTAGTAATTACTGTTGCTTTTTTTGAAGCGGCATATTGATTCTGAATGGTAGTTTCAATATTTACCGAAGCTTTTTCAGTGGTAACTTTTGGTGTTGTTACATACGTTCCGTATTGTGTAACATGTAGTTTATCCGTGGTTTCGATCCAGACATTTCTAAAAATCCCAGAACCAGAATACCAGCGTGAATTGGGTTGTTTTGAATTGTCAACCTTAACAATTATTTCGTTGTTTTTGTCTCCGTAATTTAAATACTTTGACATATCATATTGAAAACCTATGTAACCGTTTGGTCGTTTACCTAAAAAATGTCCGTTTACCCAGACTTCGCTGTTTTTGTAAACGCCATCAAAAGTGATTGAAGTTACTTTTGTGCTGTCTTCAGCAGCTACTTTAAATGTTTTTTTGTACCAGCCTAACCCTCCGTTAAGCGATCCTCCGCCATAACCGGCAGGACTTTTTTCATCAAATTTTCCTTCGATACTCCAATCATGAGGAACGTTTAAAGTGCTCCATTTTGTCGAAGTGCCAATGGTATCTTTATCAATTATACTATCATTAAGATGAAAACTCCAATCAGAATTAAATGAAACTTTTCGGTTTGCAAAAGCATCTTCTTTTTTGCTGCAGGATTCTAAAACCAGCATTCCGATTAGCATACATAATGCCAGTCCTTTACTTAAATGTTTTTTGGTCATGATAATAGATAGTTTTTTTATTGTTTTTGGGGAATAAAAGATAGAAATAAAATTATGATTTTCAGTCTTTTATATAAAATAAGTCTCAGCTCCAAAGAAAAGTTCAGAACTTTCTTTAAAACTGAGACTATAAATTAGTTATGGTTTTGCAACCAAATGATAAATCAAATAATCATCATCGGCTCTAATAGCAATGAAAGCAAGAGTTGTTTCCGTTAATTCAACAATCTGAATGTTAGAAAAACTAAAGGCAGAACTAAAATAAGCAGGACCACTTGGATGTAACATTTCTACACCACCATTAAAAATGATTCTGTCATTTTTAGAACCATCTGTAAGGCTAAAATTGAAAGTTCCTGACTTAGTGGTTTTAGTAGTGCTTCCTTCGATAGGAGAAGTTTGCGTTACAGAAACATTATATCCTTCGTTAAGGTCAAAAGTAACTTCGCCCCAATCTTTGTTTTCCAAACCAGCCCATCCAATATCAGACAGATTTGGCCACCATCCATGACCGCTTACGGCAATGTTTTGATAATTGGTAGGTTTTCCGATGAATTCAAGAGGTGCCGTCATGTATAAAACCCAAGTTTTACCAGCAGCTCCATTAGTCAGCATTCCCCATCTTGGATCTGTTGTAATCGAAGATAAATCTGTTTTTAGAACATTTACAGTTACCGGAGCAGCTTCTACAGAACCTCCTCTTGTATAAGCGGTGTAATAAACCGTATATTTTCCTGCGAAAGGAAAAATGATTTTGTCCTCACTTTTATTTGAATGTCCTAATTCACTTCCATTAGCATCAACATATCTCCAATACGGAATGATGGTTGGATCTTCGTTCTTTAAAATTACTTCATTATTGTTGGCAGTATTTTGCGTTACCGAAAACTTAATATTTTCCGGGGTAAGCGTTACTGCAGGCAGGCTTTCGCGATCTTCAGTAGCTTCGCATGAAAATAATAATGAGCCAATGGTTACTGCAGCTATTACTATATATAGAATACGTTTCATAATTTTTTATTTAATAGTTAATTCCAACCTGGATTTTGTGAGATAGTACCATTCGAAATCACAACCTGAGATTGTGGTAATGGGAACCAGCCTAAAGTTTCTGGTCTAAAAGTCACATTAAACTGAGCATCACCCGTATTGTTATCAATAGCAGCTTTAGCTACATCTAAACCTTGTCTGGTTAAGTCAAAATAACGCAATCCTTCAAGCGCCAATTCTAAACGACGCTCTTCCATAATTACCGATTTAGTAACCGGAATTCTGTGTGAAGTATTTTTGAAAGCACGGTCACGAACTTTATCAAAACAAGTTTGTGCAAAAGCAGTGTTTCCGCCTAAATTTAACTCAGCAGCCATCAATAATACATCCGCATAACGGATTACTGCTAAATCCTGATAGTTATCAATCTGGAAGTTTCCTCCGTTAATTTCAACAATTGCTGTTCCGGCTTCGTTGGTAATAGGGCAATATTTTTTCCAGGAATATCCGGTATATTGACGTTGCTCTCTTGCCTGAGGATCAAAATTCAAACCTTCGGCTGCATAATTAATAATAGTAGCATCTCTACGGGTATCACCTGCTTCATACGCTTCATACAATTCAGGATTCACAGTAGCTCCACCCCATCCTGTAGCATATCTTCCGATACTTCCGCCACGAGGTGCGATATTTACCTGAAAACGGTTTCCTTCGTGTAAATCCCAGTTTCCTTTTCCTGAACCATTAAAACGAATAGCCCAAACCATCTCCGTATTACCTTCCTGAGCAAAATTTTCGAAAGAAGCAGCTACCCAAAGATTTGCATAATCTGCAATTAATCCGTGTCCACTGTTGCTTACAGCATCGTTGATGTAGGTAACAGCCTGCGCTTTTGTCACCACACCAGCCAAATCAGCTTTTTTGTAATAATCTGTATAGAACAAAAATGTTCTGGCCAAATAAGCTTCTGCAGCCCATTTTGTAATACGTCCGTAATTAGCATTTCCTACTTGTGAGTAATTTTCGTTTCCTAAATTATCCGCAGCAAATTTTAAATCACTTGCAATTAAAGCGTATGTAACTTCAGGTGCCAGTCTTGGTAATTCGAATTCGCTAGCTGTAATCGTATGATCTAACGGAACAATATCTCCAAACATTTTGGCTGCCTGAAAATGAAAGTGTGCTCTCAGGAAACGAGCTTCTGCTTCGTATTTTGTTTTCAAAGCTGTTTCTGAACCCCAGTTTACTTTATCTAAATTTTCTAATAAGATATTGGCTCTGTAAATTCCTAAATACGAATTGGTCCAGATGCTGGCATTCATATCCTTATCGATCGTGTATAAAAAACGATCCCATTCTAAATCTCCGGCCGGATCCGCAATACCAAATCCTCCAAAACAATCATCAGATGCCTGCTCACTAACCAACAAAGGTCCTCCGTAAGCTTCACGCTGCAACACATCATAAACCGCTACTAAACCTTCAAAAGCATCTTTTGGCGTTTTATAAAAATTTTCAGTCACCTTATCTGTGTAAGGCTCATTATCTAAAAAGTCATCCGAACAAGCTCCTAAGACTAATAAGCTCGACAGTGCTACTAATTTTATATATTTTTTCATCGTTTTCATAAATTAAAAGTTAACATTCAGACCCATCATGTAGGTTCTTGGCTGTGGATAAAATCCAACATCAACACCTTTTGCCCATGATTGATTAACATTCCCGAATCCAATTTCCGGATCCATTCCCTGGTATTTGGTAAAAGTGTAAAGGTTATTAGCCGCTACATACAATCTGAATTTACTGAAGTAATTTAAGTTGCCTGTCAATTTTACTAAATCACATCCAATGGTAAGACTCTTGATTCTGAAGAAATCTGCATTTTGAATGTATAAGTCTGAAAACTTAGTGTAATTTCCGTTAGGATCAGTCCCGTAAGTTACTCTTGGTACTGTGTTTGAAGTTCCTTCAGAAGTCCATCTGTTTAAAACATCCGTTGTGTTGTTTGTGTAAGCACGTGTTGGATCGTGAACGCCAAAAGCATTTTGGTTACCCGCTACACCATACGTATAGATAGAGAAATCGAAAGCTTTGTAAGACAAGTCGAAGTTAAAACCATACATAACGTCTGGGTTTGGGTTTCCGATTTTAGTCTTGTCATTAGCATCAATTTTTCCGTCACCATTTAAGTCAACAAAACGTACATCACCTGGCTGTGCATTTGGCTGAACACCTGCTGCAACTTCAGTTGAATTCTGAAAAATACCGTCTGTTTTTAATCCGTAGAAATACCCCATTGGCTGTCCTACTTCCACACGGTTCATCTCGTCTAAACCTTGAAATAACATATTCGATTCTCCGTGAATAATTCCTTCGTTGTTCGCGATTCTAAGCACTTTGTTTTCGTTATGCGAAAGATTTGCATTTAAAGATAAATTCCAGTCCTCTCCAATTTTTGTACGGTATCCTAAAGCAAATTCAAAACCTTTATTGCTTACATCTCCACCATTAATATAAGGAGGCAATGCTCCTGCATAAGTAGGGATCGAAGCCAGTACTAACCAGTCTTTGGTTTTTTTATCGTAATAGTCAAATGTTAAAGTAAAATTATTGAAAATAGTAGCATCAAAACCAAAATCTAACTGCTCTGAAGTTTCCCATTTTAAGTTACGATCTGATAATTGATCAGGGCTAGAACCTACTAATAAAGTTTCGTCACCTGTTCCGAAATGGTAGTTTTTATCTACAGAACTTACTGTTGACATATAAGCAAATCTTCTGGCAAACTGATCATTACCATTTTGTCCCCAACTTGCTCTAAGTTTAAAGTTATTTACCACGTTGCTCTCTGGGAAGAAATCGCGGTCAACGTTCCAACCTGCAGAAAACGAAGGAAAAATAGCGTATCTGTTGTTTGGTCCAAACTCAGAAGATCCGTCTCTACGAACTGTTGCTGAAAATAAATATTTATCATCATAATCGTATAACAAACGTCCGAAATAAGACTGAATAGCATAATCTCTACGATCACCTCTTACCACATTTGATGTCTGATCTTTTGCATTTGTTAAGTAAGCGTGTTCAAAATCATCAAAGATTAAATTTCTACCTGTACCTTCCATATAATCAGAAGTATTCTTTTTGGCAGAAGTTCCAACCAATACATCAAAATGGTGAATACCATCAAGAGCTCCTTTGTATTGAATCGTGTTTTCAAAAATCCAACCCAAAGATTTAGTAGAACTTTGTGTAACACTGGAAACCGTATTGTTATCTGTTGTAGAAAGAGAGTAAACTGGTCTAAACGAACGGTAATTACTATCTGTCATATCTACACCATAACTGGTTCTGAAGGTGAAATTTTTAAGAAATTTTAATTCTGCAAAAATATTCCCTACATAACGGTTTGTTTTGCTTTGATTAAAATTATTATAATACAATGAAGCCAAAGGGTTACTGATATCTGCAGAGATAATAGAATGTGCAAAATCGCCATTCGCATCATAAGCAGCATCAATAGGTGCGGCATTCAGGAAACTTCTGATACCATTGCTGTAAATTCCGTCATCAGCAATACCTGAGTTTTTAACATTGGCAAACGAAAAATTTTCCCCCACTTTTAAGCGTCCTTCAATAACTTCCGAAGTTGAGTTTACATTAAAAGTAATACGATCGTATTGCGATTGATTGCTTTGACCGCCAATCATACCTTCTTGTCCGTAGTAAGACAAACCAGTAGCAATAGTCGATTTTTTATCACCTCCGGTAATCAAAAGAGAGTGATTTTGTTTTATAGCTCCTTCATTAAATAAATCTTCCTGCCAATCGTGATTAGGCAATGAAGCAATTTGCTGAGCAGAATATAAAGGTGTATATCCTGAGTTTACACGCGCTTCGTTCATGATGGTCGTGTACTCCTGCGTGTTTAATAAATCTAGTTTTTTCGCAACCTGCTGAAAACCCGTATAACTGTTAAGTGACACATTTATTTTTCCGTCTTTTCCTTTTTTGGTTGTAACCAAAATAACTCCATTTGCAGCTCTTGCCCCATAAATAGAGGAAGCCGAAGCATCTTTTAGGATATCGACTCTTTCGATAGCCGAAGGATCCAGGTAGCCAATTCCGTTATCTACTACAACACCATCCACTACATAAAGCGGATCACTGTTTCCAGCTGTACCTGCACCACGAATGTTTACGACCATTCCTGCTCCCGGTTGTCCTGAAGATGAAGTAACCGAAACCCCTGAAGCCTGTCCCTGTAATGCGTTTACAGCATCAATACTGGCAACATTCTGAATATCTTTTCCGGATACTAATGATGCTGCAGCCGTGTTCACTTTCTTCTTTTGTGTTCCGTATCCGATAACGACAATTTCTTTAAGTTCATTAGATTCGGTTTGTAATACAACATTGATTGTTTTTTGAGTACCAACAGTAATTTTTTGAGTTTTAAAACCCATAAAACTAAATACTAATACATCCCCTGCTTTTGCTTCTAATTTGTAATATCCGTCAAAATCAGTGGCTGCACTTGCCTTTGATCCTTGCACCATAACTGTGGCACCGGGAACGCCCATACCATCTTCTACTGATGTTACATTTCCGCTTACAGTATTCGTCTGCCCCTGGGCAAAACCGGACTGTATCGCAAAAACGCTTAGCAACAGCGCCATACAGAACTGAAGCAACGTTATTTTAATACAATAGTTACTTTTCATAATAATTAAAAAATTTGGTTAAGTTTAAGTTGTGATTGTTAATCTAATTAATAAGCATTCGAAATAATTTGTTCAAATAATTCTTGTCTACCACTGGTTGGTTTAGGTTCTCCACTTGCACGTGCTATTTTGCTAAGATCTTCCAGAGAAAGTTCTCCGTTTTCGAACTTAGCTCCGTTGCCGCCGTCAAATGATCCGTAACGCTCTGTGCGTAATTTTCTGTAATTCGTATTTTGTAAAATGTGATCTGCGCAGATTAATCCTCTTGCAAAAACATCCATTCCTGAAATGTGTGCAATAAATTTGTCTTCAAGATCGATTGAGTTTCTTCTTACTTTCGCATCAAAGTTTACTCCACCACCCTGAATTCCGCCGCCTTCCAGAATCACTAACATCGCCTGAGTAACTTCCTGAAGATTGATCGGGAATTGGTCAGTATCCCAGCCATTTTGGTAATCACCACGGTTGGCATCAATACTTCCTAACATTCCGGCATCAACAGCAACCTGTAATTCATGTTCGAAAGAGTGACCTGCAAGTGTTGCATGGTTCACTTCAAGATTTAATTTAAAATCATTCTGAAGTCCGTATTTATTGATGAATCCTAATGAAGTAGCCGCATCAAAATCATATTGATGTTTGGTAGGTTCCATTGGTTTTGGCTCGATAAGGAAGTTTCCTTTAAAACCTTCTTTACGGGCATAATCTTTACAAGTATTTAAGAATCTTCCTAAGTGGTCCAATTCTCTTTTCATGTCTGTGTTTAGTAAACTCATGTAGCCTTCACGTCCTCCCCAGAAAACATAATTTTCTCCGCCAAGTGCAATAGTAGCATCAATAGCGATTTTTGCCTGAGCTCCTGCATACGCAACCACATCAAAATTTGGGTTGGTTGCAGCACCGTTCATATAACGTGGATTACTGAACAGGTTTGAAGTTCCCCACAACAATTTAATTCCAGACTCTTGCTGTTTTTGTTTTGCATATTCAACCATAGTCTGAATACGGGTCTCAAATTCAGCCAAAGTTGGTGCATCATCCACAACATCTACATCATGAAAACAATAATAAGGCAAACCTAATTTTGTCATAAATTCAAAAGCCGCGTCCATTTTGTCTTTAGCTCTTAAAATGACATTTTCATTTTTATCCCATGCAAATGTTTCTGTCGAAGCTCCAAAAGGATCACCACCTGTATTACATAGCGTATGCCAGTAAGCCATTGAAAAACGCAAATGTTCTTTTAATGTTTTTCCTGCCACGACACGATTTTCATCATACCATTTAAATGCTAGTGGGTTATCACTTTCTCTTCCTTCGAACTTAATTGTATCGATGTTTTTAAAATATTGATTCGTTGTGCTCATTCTTATTGTTCTATTTTAATATGATTTTTCCATTCCTGATATAAATCCTGATATTGAGACGTCAGGATTTTGTTCGGTTCAATTCGGTCTAAACATTGCAATCCTGAGAAAGCTTCTTTAAGCGAATTGTAGTATCCTAAACCGTAAGCAGCGCCTCTTGCCGCTCCTTCGGCTCCTGAAGTATTGTATAATTCTAAAGTAGTTTGTGTAGTATTGGTAAAGATTTCTCTAAAAACAGGACTTAAAAAAAGATTCGAATTCCCTGCTCTCACCACTTTTCCTGAAACTCCGACTTCTTTCATTACATCAAAACCATAGTTCATGGCAAACACGATTCCTTCGCAAGCCGCACGAACCAAATGTGAGGACTGATGAATGTTGAAGTTTAAATTTTGAATTCCTGATGTTGCATTTTTGTTATTAAAAATACGCTCAACACCATTCCCGAAAGGGTAAAAACGAAGGCCTTCGCTTCCTGCTGCTACTTTTGCAGCTTCGGCATTTAGTTTTTCGTACGCAATTAATTCAGAGCGGTCAACCGACATGATTTTGCGTAACCACTGGTATAAAATTCCCGAACCGTTAATGCAAACCATAACACCGTTGCGCTTTTCGATTTCGGTACTGTTAACATGCAAAAAAGTATTGATTCTGTTTTGTTTGTCGTAAGCATCCTGATCGCTTACGGCATAAACCACTGCCGAAGTTCCGGCTGTTGTAGCAATTTCACCAGGTTTCAAAACATTTAATGACAAAGCGTTGTTGGGTTGATCACCTCCGCGATACGTTATTTTTGCATCGGGATTTACGCCTAATTCCTGCGCAATTGCCGAGTGAATAGTAGCCTGAATTCCAAAATTGGAAACGATTTCAGGAACAATTTCTGAGGAAAGTCCCATTTGAGATAGAATTTCAGTTGCCAATTTTCCTTCTGAGAAGTTCCATAAAGCCGCTTCTGATAATCCTGAAGTACTTATTTGTGCTACGCCTGATAATTTTGCTGCTATAAAATCGCCCGGAAGCATCATATATTTAGCTTTTGCAAAAATTTCCGGCTGATTATCTTTTACCCATTTTAGTTTTGAAGCCGTAAAATTTCCCGGACTTCCTAAAATTTGTCGCTGAGAATTTTCAGCACCCATTTTATTATAAATTTCATCCCCAATAATAGCAGCACGGCTGTCACACCAAATAATCGAAGAACGAACAGGATTCAAATTTTCATCGGTTAAAACCAAACCGTGCATTTGATACGCAATTCCAATTCCGGCAATTTTTTTTAAATCAATGTCAGATTTAGTTCCCAATTGTTTGATTCCGTCCTTAACATATTGCCACCATGATTCCGGGTCTTGTTCAGCCCAGCCAAATTTTGGCGCATTGATTGGCATTTCAAAATCAGGAACGCTAACAGCACCAATAGTCGCTCCTTTTTCCGGATCGAATACCGATAATTTAATGGATGAGCTTCCTAAATCTATTCCTAAAAAAAGCATTTGTGGTATTGTATTAATTAAACTATTCTTTAGTAGCATTTTAACTTATAGTCAAAATGAATTTATCTTATGGTTAATTTGACTACAAGTGTAAAACATTTTTTCTGTATTAACAAAATATTAGGGTTAAATTTTTGCATTTACAGCCAATAGGGATTTCTTTTTATTAATATCATAAAATATCGGGCAAAACCTTTAATTTTTTTATTGAAAAAATATCATTTTAGAATTTTGACAGTCAGTTATTTAAGAATAAATAGTTTACAACCGAAAAATTATCGATTGACCAATCTTTTGATTATCAAAAAATTGCTGTTTAAAAAAAATATAAAGCCTTAATAATTTCAAGTATTCATTTTATTTATTTAATTTGTCTTAAATTTTATATAATATGGTTAAAATTGAGGATGAAGATTCTGTCTTAAAAAATGAGCATTCGGCAATGAATGCCATTACAATTGACTGTGTTATATTTGGTTTCGACAAAGGAAGTCTGGAAGTACTTTTAGTACAACACGGAGAAGGTATCAGTAAAGGAAAATGGGGACTTCCCGGAGGTTGGATCTTAAAAAAAGAAAGCACCGATGACGCAGCGCATCGATTATTGAATGAACTTACCGGTCTGGATAATATTTACCTGGAGCAACTAAAAGCTTTTGGAGATCCCGATCGTTTTCCGCTAAGACGTGTTATAACAATAGGATATTATGCGCTGGTAAAAAGAGAAGATTATAACATTAAAGCCGGTTTTACAGCTTCTGACGCCAAATGGTATAAAATAAACAGCATCCCGGATTTAATTTACGACCACAACGAAATTTTAGCCTACAGCATAAAACAGCTACAAAACAGAGTCCGACAGGCTCCTATTGGGTTTAATCTTTTGCCTGAAAAATTTACTTTATTACAATTAATGCATTTATATGAAGAAGTTTTAGGAATCGAAATGGATAAATCCAATTTTAGACGAAAAATTCTACACATGAAACTACTGGTTGCACTTGACGAAAAACAGCAGGATGTTTCGCACCGGGCGGCAAAATTATTCAAATTCGACCCTGAAATCTATACCAAACTGACTGAAAAAGGATTCAATTTTGAATTTTAAAAATAGTTTTAAAACTCAAATTCTAACAAAGATTCATCTTCATTCCAGAATCCAAAACTTTGCGTTATCTTTGCGCCTTAATAACACGCTCTAAAGCAATTGCTACAGAGCATATTCATACCCGGAAATTACTAAATCTCAATAAGAGAATTGACATATTAAAATGAAGAAGATACGTAACTTTTGCATTATTGCACACATTGACCACGGTAAAAGTACACTTGCTGACCGATTACTTGGGGCCACACAAACCGTTACTGCCCGTGAAGAAAAAGCACAATTGCTTGACAACATGGACCTGGAGCGCGAGCGTGGAATTACCATAAAAAGTCACGCCATACAAATGGAATACACTTATAAAGGTGAAGAATATATTTTAAATCTTATTGACACTCCGGGTCACGTTGACTTTTCATACGAAGTTTCCCGTTCGATTGCGGCCTGCGAAGGTGCGCTTTTGATTGTGGATGCGGCGCAAAGTATTCAGGCACAAACGATTTCTAACTTATATTTGGCTCTAGAGAATGATCTGGAAATTATTCCGGTTTTGAATAAAGTTGATTTACCAAGTGCTAATCCAGAAGAAGTTAGCGATGATATTATTGATCTTTTAGGATGTAAACTAGAAGATATTATTCATGCTTCGGGAAAAACAGGTTTTGGTGTCGAAAATATTTTGGCGGCTATTATCGAAAAAATTCCAGCTCCAAAAGGAAATGTTGACGAACCATTACAAGCTTTGATTTTTGACTCTCATTATAATCCATTTCGTGGAATTGAAGTTATTTTCCGTGTTATGAATGGTGAAATCAAAAAAGGGCAAAAAATTAAATTCATGGCTACTGGCAATGAATATTTTGCTGATGAAGTTGGAACTCTAAAATTGAATCAGGTTCCTAAAAGTGTGATTTCGACGGGAGATGTTGGGTATTTGATTTCCGGAATTAAAGAAGCAAAAGAAGTAAAAGTGGGTGATACCTTAACGGATGCCAAAACGCCAACCACGAATATGATTACAGGTTTTGAGGATGTAAAACCAATGGTTTTCGCCGGAATTTATCCTGTTGACACCGAAGATTATGAAGATTTGCGTTCTTCTATGGAGAAATTGCAACTGAATGATGCTTCGTTGGTTTTTACCCCTGAAAGTTCAGCCGCTTTAGGATTTGGTTTCCGTTGCGGATTCTTAGGAATGCTGCACATGGAAATTATCCAGGAACGTTTAGAGCGTGAGTTTGATATGACAGTAATTACTACGGTTCCTAACGTTTCGTATTTGGCTTACACCAAAAAAGATCCTGAAACTGCATTTGTAGTTAACAATCCTTCAGACTTACCTGAACCATCTCGTTTAGACCGTGTTGAAGAACCTTTTATTAAAGCAACCATCATTACAAAAGCTGACTTCGTAGGAAACGTAATGAGTCTTTGTATCGAAAAACGTGGTCAGATTACCAATCAAACGTATTTGACGACAGAAAGAGTCGAATTGAATTTTGATATGCCATTGGCAGAGATTGTATTCGATTTTTATGATAGATTAAAAACCGTTTCTAAAGGTTACGCTTCTTTTGATTACTCTCCTATTGGGATGAGAACTTCGAAACTGGTAAAACTAGATGTTCTTTTGAATGCACAAACGGTTGATGCCCTTTCGGCTTTGATTCACGAAGACAATGCTTATAATATCGGTAAAAAAATGACCGAGAAATTACGCGAATTGATCCCAAGACAACAATTTGATATTCCGATTCAGGCAGCAATTGGAGCCAAAATCATTGCTCGTGAAACCATCAAAGCACTTCGTAAAGACGTTACCGCAAAATGTTATGGAGGAGATATTTCGCGTAAGCGTAAATTGCTTGAAAAACAGAAAAAAGGTAAAAAACGTATGCGTCAGGTAGGAAACGTTGAGATTCCTCAAGAAGCTTTTATGGCTGTTTTGAAATTGAATGATTAAAGAACTTTAAAGATATAATTGAAACCTGATAGCTAAAGTTATCAGGTTTTTTTGTATGTTTGGCTACTATTATCCATAAAAATGATAAACAGAATTCAAATAAAAGGTTATAAATCAATTAAAGATTTAGATCTTGAATTGAAACCTATAAACGTACTTATTGGTTCAAATGGAGTTGGTAAATCAAATTTTATTTCTTTTTTCAAATTAATAAACGTTATTTACGAGCAAAGGTTAGAATTATATTCACTGACAGAAGGTGCAGATAGCTTAATGCATTTTGGAAAAAGAAATACTGCAGAAATAAAAGCATATTTAGAATTTGATGAAAAAAATGCTTATAGTTTCTCACTTAAACCAACAAATGATGACAAACTTTTTATTGAAACAGAACATACTGGTTTCAATAAATCAAAAGGAGGAAGGTCTGCAGAATTTGGCCCAGGTTGGAGTTGGGATTGGATTGCTGGAAATGTAAAAGAAAGTGTTGTTAGAAATTTTTCAAATGGGATTCCAAGCTACGTTAATATTTATCTAAGAAGCTTTAAAATTTATCATTTTCATGATACTAGCCAAAATGCTCCTCTACGTTCTTCATGTAATATAAATGACAATCAACAGCTTAAAGAAAATGGAAGTAATCTACCCGCTTTCTTATATTATCTCAAGGAAAAAAAACCAAATGATTTCGAAAAAATACAAAGAATAACCCAATCTATTGCACCATTTTTCGAAAGGTTTGACTTAAAACCAAACCGACTAAAACCAGAAAGAATCTCTTTAGAGTGGATTGAAAAAAGCCAACCCGAGAGTTACTTTAATGCAGGGAATTTTTCAGATGGAACAATTAGATTTATTGCCTTAGCAACATTATTGCTTCAACCTAATTTACCTAAAACAATTATAATCGATGAGCCAGAATTAGGACTACATCCTTTTGCAATTAATAAATTAGCAGGTTTAATTAAAAAAGCTTCTGCTTCAAGTCAAATTATAATCTCAACTCAATCTGTGAATCTAGTTGATAATTTCAAACCAGAAGACATTGTAACTGTTGACAGATTAGACAACCAATCAGTTTTTAATAGAATCGACGATAATGAAAACTTAACAAATTGGATGACCAAATATAGTTTAGGTGATTTATGGTCAAAAAACGTAATTGGAGGCAGACCATGAAAGATTTATATTTTATTGTTGAAGGCGAAACAGAATTAGAATTTGTCAATAAAATCTTGATCCCTTATTTTTATTCTCAAGGTATCTCATGCCATATACAAGGATATCCTATAACTATGAGTGGTGGTGGGCATGGTTTTAATAATATTCAACATTTTATAAACACAATAACACCTGTATTAAACTATCAGAATGAGCCAATAATCACTACTCTGATTGATTACTTCCAATTAAATAGTGAAAAAAAACTACCTGGCTATTCTACATCACTAAATTATGCTTTAACCAACGACCGAGTCAATTACTTAGAGTCGAAATTAAATGATGTTGTCCAATCTATTAGCCCATACAGGTATTTCGTTCCATATATTCAAAAACATGAAATGGAAACATTGCTTTTTTCTAATCCAGAAGAGGGGTTTTATCTAGAAAGTGATAAAATTAAAAATTCAGTTTTAGAGATTTGTAAGCAGTATCAAAACGTTGAAGACATAAATGGCTCTTTGCAAGGCGCACCATCAAAAAGACTAGAAGCCATTTATAAAGCAGATGGAAAAAAATATGAAAAAATCATTGACGGGATTGATATCGCTGACTTAACAGGAATACAAAAAATCTTAGAAAAATGTCCACGCTTTAGAAATTGGATAGAACATTTAATAAGATTATTAAAAGAATAAGTAAAAACAGCTAGGATTGAACTTCTTTTAGTTGTTTCTAATCGAACTTTAAGATTGATAGTAAAATATTTCGCGTAAGCGTAAATTGCTTGAAAAACAGAAAAAAGGTAAAAAACGTATGAGACAAGTTGAAAACGTTGAGATTCCGCAAGAAGCTTTTATGGCTGTTTTGAAATTGAATGATTAAGATTTTTATTTAGAAAATAAAATATAGATTGAACCCGATGACGAAAAGTTATCGGGTTTTCTTTTTGTTTAATATAAAACATTCATAAAAATATTGCTTTACAGGTTTAATCAAGTTGTTTTTATTCTTTAAAACACATAAAACAAAGATTAACAACCGTTAATACTAATCATAGAGCCATAATTATATAGATTATTTCTTACAAAATAAAAATTAATATCAATTCATCTATTTTTTCAGTCTTTCATCGAACTTTTCTTAAATATTAAGATAAAAAACATAATTTTAATCTTACAACTTTAAATTCTAAGATTATGAAAACGAAAATTACTATTATGGCTCTGTTATTTGCAATTGGTTTTGCAAATGCACAACAACAAGAAATTCAAGATGAAGTAAATTCGGCAAAAGGAATAACTTTTCAAAAAGGGGACATGTTTATTGAAGGTTCTCTGCAACTTTCAACCGGTGGCCCAGTTGATTATTTTGGGTTCAATCCAAAATTTGGTTATTTTTTAAGTGAAAAATTCGCAGTTGGAGCAAAATTAAGTGTTGGTTCTAGTAAAATTGAAGCTACAGATGAAAAAACAAATCAATTTGGTATTGGCGGTTTTGCAAGATACTACGTTCTTGAATTAGATAAAAAACGTTTTAAAGCTTATGGAGAAGCTGGCTTAGGTTTTGGTAGAAACAAACAAGATGGTGATTCAGACAATAGTATAACAGCGGACATCAATATTGGATTGAATTATTTCATTACCAAAAATATTGCTGTAACGTTTACTTTGGCTAATATTTTATCTTACAATAGCGTTTCTCCAGCCGATGGACCCTCATCAGATGTTTTTCAATTAAACATTAACTTATTTGAGAATATTTTTGACCAGCCACAATTTGGTTTGTTATACAAATTCTAAGAATTAAATATTCAAAATTAAAAAAGGCAACTCTAATAAAGTTGCCTTTTTGCTTTATCAGAAGTTCTCAAAAAAGTATCTTTGAAAGACAAAACCTCAACCAATGCTAGACGAAACCCCAAAACGCTTTGATAGAATTATTGCTATTCTGATTCAGTTACAATCGAAGAAAATTGTAAAGGCACAGGAATTAGCCGATCGTTTTGAGGTGAGTTTAAGAACAATTTACAGAGACATTCGAACACTGGAAGCTTCCGGAGTTCCTATTTACAGTGAAGCCGGTGTAGGTTATGCTCTGATGGATGGCTACCGCTTACCTCCCGTTATGTTTACGCGCGAAGAAGTAAGCAGTTTTATTGCCGCCGAAAAACTGATGCAGAAATTCACCGATACTTCGCTTGGAACGCATTACGCATCGGCGATGTATAAATTAAAATCGGTTTTGAGAAGTACTGATAAAGACTGGCTTTCTAACATAGAAAACAAAGTGGTCATGCAAAACGCAGAACCTTTATTTCATGATAATTCTCCCAACACACTGGCTTTTTTATTTGAAAGTATTGCCGAAAAAAAGCAAGTCATTTTATTATACAAAACCTTCGAATCTGGAGAAACAACCTCAAGAAACATTGAACCTGTTGGTGTTTTTCACGACCACAACAACTGGTATGTTTTGGGATTTTGTCATTTACGAAAGGATTATCGCCAATTTAGAACCGACAGAATTCAGGGGATTCAGAAAACAGAAATTGATTTTACATTAGAACACGATTCATTAGAAACCTATCTGAATAAAAACGAAACCATTCCCACCATAAAAGTTAGAGTAATAGTCGATAAAAAAATCGCAAGATATTTGGCTTATGAGCGAAAATACCATGGTTTTGTATCCGAAAAAGAAATTGATGGGCAACTGGAAATGACCTTTATGTCGCGAGATATTGAGAATGCTTTTCCGCGTTGGCTTTTAATGTTTGGTGATTATGCGGAGATTTTAGAGCCGGAACAACTAAAAATAAATACGCTGGAATTGCTTGAGAAAATAAAGAAGAAACTTTCGTAAACAACTAAACGAACAAACCCGACAGGTTTAAAAACCTGTCGGGTTTACTGAATACGCTAAATCACATATTCAGAGATTCCTCCGGAATGACAAGATTGGGCCTTTAATTTTTAATCAAAAATCTATCTTTCCCAGAAAAAAGGCGGTTCAATATTTAAGGCGCGTAGATAAACGTAAGCCTGACCACGATGATGCACTTCATTATCAATAAAATATAATATATTATGAATCACCGGAAATTCGTATTGTCCAAAAAGATTAAACGTTTCATTAAAATCTTCGATAGCTAATTTTTCCCAAAGCTGATTAATTTCAGCAGTTGATTCATCCCATTTTTGTAGATATTGTGCTTTAAAAATCAATTTTTCAGAACCTTCATCAAAAGGCTGAACATCACGATTTACAATTCCTCTTAATCCCGGAGCGGCAATTGCCAAAAGTTCATCAACCAATTTTGAAAAAGGGCGCATTCCTCCTATCGAAAACTCGAAAAAATCTTTTTCAGGGAATAATTCAATCAAACGACGGGTTAGCGCACGATGACCCTGCCAATGTTTTAGTAAATCTTCCGAAGTAATTACCTGAGCTGCTAATGTTTTCATAATATTAAGTTTTTATATTTTAATACTTCAAAAGTAAAACGGGCTGGTGACAACAGTTTGTCAGTAGGAAAAATTAATTTTTATTATTTATTGAAATTGTTTATTATTAGAATTGATAAAGACGCACTGCAGTGCGTCTCTACAGTAGATCAGGTGTTCCAGGACAACATTCGGTTAAATTCGATAAAACCTTTGTACCTTTGCACCTTAAAAACTTTGGAACTTAAAAAAAATGATCGAAGATAAAAATCCACAACGTACCAGTATAGCACAATTAGGTGAATTTGGCCTGATTGAACATTTGACTAAAAACTTTGACGTGAAACACGAATCAACACTAAAAAGTATTGGTGACGATGCCGCTGTTCTTGATTTTAAAGACAAAAAAGTCGTTATTTCTACTGATTTACTGATTGAAGGCGTTCATTTTGATTTGGCTTATATGCCTTTAAAACATTTGGGATACAAAGCTGTTGTCGTAAACATCTCTGACATTTGCGCCATGAATGCCAAAGCAACACAAATCACAGTATCGGTTGCGGTTTCGAATCGTTTTCCGCTAGAAGCTTTAGAAGAGCTTTTTGAAGGAATTACACATGCCGCTACAGAATACAAAGTTGATGTTATTGGTGGTGATACTACCTCATCGCAAAAAGGACTAATCATTAGCATTACGGCAATTGGTGAAGCCAATGAAGAGG
The DNA here is from genome assembly GCF_009789235.1 of Flavobacterium hydrocarbonoxydans. GTDB lineage: Bacteria > Bacteroidota > Bacteroidia > Flavobacteriales > Flavobacteriaceae > Flavobacterium > Flavobacterium hydrocarbonoxydans. Next base: position 291,978 of record NZ_WSTB01000002.1, read on the forward strand.
AAATTGTATATCGCAATGGCGCCAAACAAACCGATTTGCTTGTTGTAACCGGCGACATTGGAGCTGCCTATATGGGATTGCAGGTTTTAGAGCGCGAGAAACAAGTTTTTCAGGTGAATCCTAACAACCAGCCTGATTTGGATGCTTATACGTATCTGATTGAACGCCAATTAAAACCAGAAGCCCGAAAAGACGTTCGTACTTTGTTGCACGCGCTTGAAATAAAACCGACTTCGATGATTGATATTTCAGACGGATTATCATCAGAGATTATTCATTTGTGCAAGCAGTCAAAAGTAGGTTGTAATTTATACGAAGACAAACTGCCATTAGACCCACAATTTATTTCGACTTGCGAAGAATTTAATATTGACAGCACTACGGTTGCGATCAATGGCGGTGAAGATTACGAATTGCTTTTTACGATTGACATCAACGATTTTGACAAAATAAAAGGAAATCCAAATTTCTCTATTATTGGTCACATGGCAGATGAAAGCGAAGGAATCAATTTAGTAACAAGAGCCAATACTCAAATTCCTTTGAAAGCCCGTGGCTGGGACGCTTTGAGCGAATAAACACCCATACATACACTCTTATAAAGAGAGTGATCCAACTAAGAATCTTAAAGGTTCAGCTTTTTTAACAAAGGCTGAACCTTTTTTTATTTTCTAACTACTGTTTAACGACAAAAAAAAGCTCTTCAAATGGGTTTTAAACTAAAAAATACTCCAAAAGAGGTATTGTTTCACTTTAGTTTTAAAATTAGATTTGTTGATTAAATTTATTTTAATACTAAAAACCAATACTTTACAGCATATCAAAGGATTAGTAAAATACAACATTTAAAAAACAAAAAGATAAAAAACACATTTTATTTTATTCTAAAATTCATAAATACTAAAACGCAATATTAAACAAAATAAAAATAAAGCATACCCAATAAATACCACAATAACCGGAAATAAAATTTCCAATGTTTAAAAAAAGGAGAAAGCCGAAAATCCTAATTACAGAGTAGGCAAAATTAAAATTTCCAAAAAATGAAAAAAATCTACTTTTTATTTGTACTTGCAGTTACAACCATTACTGCCAATGCCACTATTAGAACCGTAAACAACGGATCTGTAGGTGCCGGACAATACACTTCTGTGCAAAATGCTGTTGATGCTTCTACCGCAGGTGATACAATTTACATTCATGGATCTCAAACCAATTATGGTGATGTTACTTTAAACAAACGTTTAGTGCTTATAGGTGCCGGACATCATGTTACAGGTACGCAATTTAATTTCCCGACACTTTTAGGAAATATTTATCTTAGTCAGGGAAATTCTACTACTTTACCGACTGGAAGTACCATAAAAGGAATTCATTTTCCATTTATAGGTGGCTCTGGCGGATCATTATCGGTCAATAATGTAACACTTGAAAGAAATTACATCTATTCTGCTGCAACTATTTTAGGATCTGGATGGATCTGTCGTAATAATTTTGTCAATTATTTTAATGTCGATAATTATAAAAATACAATTATTAGTAATAATATAATTTCAAATTCAAGCGTATATTATTCCGACAAACCAAGTGTTATCATTACAAATAACATTTTCTTAAACGGTGCCCACTTTTATACTGTAAAATACGCTACAATTACTAATAACATTTTCATCGAACCTAGTTTAGATTATGAAATATACAATTCTCAAAACACCTGGAATAAAAACATTATGATTTATGCTGACCCTGCTAATTACAAAACTTTCCCTCCAGCAAATAACACCGGCGTAGGAAACTTAAACACGGTTGATGCACAGTTTACTAGCACAATACCATTGAATATTACTCTTGAAGATGCTACAAAACACGATTGGACTTTATTAGCTACTTCAATAGGTTTTAAATACGGAACAGACGGAACAGACGTAGGTATTCATGGTGGTAGTTACCCATCTCCAAATACTTCAGGAGCAACAAACATACCTCAAATTACGAGTATGGATCTTCAAAATTCTGTACTGCCACAAAACGGGACTTTAAATATAGAATTTAAGGCTAAAGGCCAACAATAAGAATGATTTAAAATCATTTCTTGAATTTAAAATTCTAATCTAAAACCCGATTCACGATGAAAAAAATAATATTTATATTATTTGTGATACTCTCTACAGGGTATGGATCACAAATATATGCTCAAACAGAACCCACCCCCAACTGGACCTGGGCAACCAACATAGATGGGGCAAGCGCAGTAGCCGCTACAGATGATGGGGCTATTTTTACCGATACTGCAGGAAACAGTTATATTGTAAACCAAATAAGTTCGCACATAAACATCAAAAAATACGATGCAACAGGAGCTTTGGTTTGGGATCGCGCTGGAAGCAGCGGTGCAGGAATAGAACTCCCAACTGATATTACTGTAGATGCTGCAGGTAATTATTATGTTACAGGATCTTATACAGGTACGGCGACTTTTGGAGCCGCAACATTAGCCAATTCAGGAGAATCAGATATTTTTATTGTAAAATATGATACTGACGGAAATGTGGTTTGGGCTCAGAAATATGGAGGCACAAACAAAGACCAGGGAAATAGCATAGCAATAGATGCTTCTGGAAATTGTTATGTGGGCGGATATTCCTTCGGAGGAAGTTTTGGTTATCCTCAACTTTTTTATGCAAAATACAATTCAGCTGGAGTTCCTCAATGGACGAAGCTTGATAGCGGGTATTATAACACATCAATATTAGAAAATGTTGTAAATGGTATTTCCGTTGATAGTTATGGGAATACTTATATAACAGGTTCAAATCGTGATTATAATTACAATAGAGGCTTTTTTATAAGAAAATGTGATCCTTCAGGAAATACAGTATGGCATAAAAAATCAACAATAGATTACTCTGTTGGAAATGACATTGTTACTGATGCAGTTGGAAACAGTTATGTAACTGGAGCTAATTATTCATCAGGTCTATACGACATCTTCACAACAAAATATGATGCAGGAGGTCAAATTCTGTGGACAAAAACTGCAGGAGGTATAGACCAGGATTATGGAGACGGAATTGCTATTGATGCCGATGGAAACTGTTATGTATCAGGAAGATTTCAACAAAACGCCACTTTTGGCCCTATTGCTATAAGTAACCTCAACAGCGGTATCAGCGATGTTTTTGTAGCTAAATATGATAAATTAGGCGATGAAGTCTGGGTACAGCAAGCAGGTGAAAATGGAGAAGATGGAGCCAATAAAATAGGCGTAGATGGTGCTGGAAACCCATACATTAGTGGGTATTATACTACCAGTACTACATTTGGAACAACTACATTAAATGGTATTGTCAGACAACCTTTTATCGCTAAAATTGGAGACCTTGTAGAAGGAACCGAAAGCATTACGACTCTTCCTCTTGCTTCTCATAACTACAATGCAGGTGGTTCTATAAGCGTACCTTTTTCGACCAAAGGAACCTTTCCGGCAGGTACTACTTTTACCGTAGAACTATCGGATCCTTCAGGTTCTTTCTTTTATCCTAAATATATTGGGGTTGGTACCACCAGTCCTATAACTTGTGTGATTCCAGCTTTGACCATTCCGGCAGCAGAATACCGTATTCGTGTGATTTCTGCAACACCAGCAGTTATAGGTACAGATAACGGAAGTGCTATCACGATAAACGGCAACAGTCAGCTGACAACACCTGACTGGTCTTGGGCAACCAATATAGATGGAGCAAGCGATGTAGCCGCTACAGATGATGGGGCTATTTTTACCGATACTGCAGGAAACAGTTATATTGTAAACCAAATAAGTTCGCACATAAACATCAAAAAATACGATGCAACAGGAGCTTTGGTTTGGGATCGCGCTGGAAGCAGCGGTGCAGGAATAGAACTCCCAACTGATATTACTGTAGATGCTGCAGGTAATTATTATGTTACAGGATCTTACAGCGGCTCTGCTTCTTTTGGAGCCACAACATTAGCCAGTTCAGGAGAATCAGATATTTTTATTGTAAAATATGATACTGACGGAAATGTGGTTTGGACTCAAAAATATGGACAGCCTTACAAAGATCAAGGAAATAGTATAGCAATAGATGCTTCTGGAAATTGTTATGTGGGAGGATATTCCTTCGGAGGAAGTTTTGGTTATCCTCAACTTTTTTATGCAAAATACAATTCAGCTGGAGTTGCTCAATGGACTAAACTTGATAGCGGATATTATAACACATCAATATTAGAAAATGTTGTGAATGGCATATCCGTTGATAGTTATGGGAATACTTATATAACAGGTTCAAATCGTGATTATAATTTCAACAGAGGTTTTTTTATAAGAAAATGTGATCCTTCAGGAAATACAGTATGGCATAAAAAATCAACAATAGATTATTCTGTCGGAAACGACATAGTTACTGATGCAGTTGGAAACAGTTATGTAACTGGAGCTAATTATTCCTCAGGTTTATACGACATCTTCACCACAAAATACAACGCAGCAGGTGTTGTAGTCTGGAATCAAAACGGAATTGGTTTAGATAACGACTACGGAGACGGAGTTGCTCTTGACGCTAACGGAAATTGTTTTGTTACGGGAAGATTCCAGCACAATACCGATTTTTCTACTCTGAATGTTAGCAATACCAGCAGTGGTATTAGTGATGTTTTTGTTGCCAAATATGACGATCAGGGTAATATTGCCTGGTTGCAGCAAGCTGGAGAAAGTGGTCAGGATGCAGGTAGCAAAATAGGTGTTGATGCTGATGGAAACTGTTATATTAATGGTTATTACACAACCAGTACTAATTTTGGATCTACTACTTTAAGTGGTGGTACCCGTACTCCGTTTTTAGCTAAAATTGGCGTAACTGCAGCTACTACTTTAGGAACAGCTGTGGTAAAAGGAGAAAACTTTTGCGGAGGCGCAGTAGTAACTGTTGACTTTGCCATTACAGGTAAATATGATGACGACAATATTTTTACAGCACAATTATCAGATGCTTCGGGATCTTTTAGCAGTCCTGTAAATATTGGAACGTTAGAGTCTCCTTTAAACACCAGTATTTATACTATCATTCCATTAGCAACTCCGGCGGGTACAGGATACCGTATTCGTGTGATAAGCAGCAATCCTGCATTGGTTGGAAATGATAATGGCATTGATATTGAAATCAACCAAACCGATTGTGTAAACAACATCGTTAAACTGGATGTAAAACCAATCGCTGCTATTGAATATTTTATTGATACTGATCCGGGAGCCGGAAACGGAACTCCATTGCCAACAACTGGTGGACTTACAGTAAGCGAGAATTTCCAAATTACCTTACCGACATTAACAGCAGGATTTCACAATCTTTTTATCAGAGCAAAAGATATTGACGGAACCTGGGGAATGTACGAAGGAAGAGTTTTTTATGTTCAGCCAGAGCCTTTAGTATTAACCAGCAGCCCTATTGTTGCCGCTGAATACTTTTTTGATACTGAGCCAGGTGTGGGTAACGGAACGGCTGTAGCTTCTTTTAGCAGTGCCAATCCGCTTAGCATGACCACTCAGATACCAACAACAGGATTATCAGAAGGATTTCATAATTTATTCCTTAGAACCAAAGATTCTAAAGGAAAATGGAGTATGTACGAAGGCAGAGTGGTTTATATCCAGCCTACTGTTGCAGCAACCGTAATCGAACCTATTGTTACTGCAGAATATTATTTTAATACCGATCCGGGATTAGGAAACGGAACTGCAATTGACATTGAAACTCCGGCAGAATCTATTACAGTTACACTTTCAGATGTAGCTACTGCACCTCTTACCGCTGGTGATCACAACATTTACATCAGAGTAAAAGACAATGGAAACACCTGGAGTTTAACGGAGAAAAGAACCTTTACGATTTGTTCAGTAATCTTAACAGCTCCGGTAATAACAGGAGATGCTGTGGTATGTTCCGGGCAAGGGCTTAGCCTGAATGCCGAAACTGTAACTGGAGCCACTTCATATTTATGGACTGGACCAAACGGTTTTACGGCTACGACACAAAGTATCAGCATTCCAAATTTGGCACAATACCAAACCGGAGAATATACGGTTATCGCAGTAAACGGAACAGGACCTTGCGGAACTGGGCCAGCTTCTAAAATTACAGTAAGCATCAGTACAACGCCAGAGCCTACAGGAAATACTTCGCAAGTATTTTGTAATGCTGCTAAAGTAACTGAATTAGTACTTACTGGCGAAGGAATAAAATGGTACACTGGACCTTCTGGAGGAACAGCACTAGAAGACACCGCAGATTTAGTAGCGAACACCTGGTATTATGCAAGTCAGACTTTAAATTCTTGCGAAAGTACTTCGCGTTTGGCCGTATTCGTTACTATCAATGTTACGCCTGAGCCAACAGGAGCTGCTACACAAGTATTTTGTAATGCCGCTACAATCGAAGATTTAATCGTTAGCGGAACGGATATAAAATGGTATGCCGGACCTACAGGCGGAATAGCTCTGGACAACACAACAGCTTTAGTAAACAATACTTTGTACTATGCAAGTCAAACTTTAAACTCTTGTGAAGGTGCTACACGTTTACCAGTATTAGCAACTGTAAATGTTACTCCTGCTCCAGCTGGAGAAGCAAGCCAAACGTTAGGAGATGACAAAACCATCGCTGATATTGTAGTAACCGGAACTGATGTAGTATGGTATGGTTCAGCTGAAGATGCTGCTGCCGCTACAAATCCGTTAGATGAAACTGCTCTTTTGGAAAATGCTAAAACCTATTATGCAACCCAAACTATAGACGGTTGTACTAGTATTGCTTCTTTGGCAGTAACAACATCGGTGACTCTTGGTACGGGTGATTTCGATTCTAAATCGTTCAGTTACTTTCCAAATCCAGTAGTGGATTATTTAAATTTATCTTATGCTCATGAATTAACCAGTGTGATTGTATTTAATGCAAATGGACAACAGGTAATTTCCCGAAACCTAAACAGTACTTCTGGAAAAATCGATATGTCCCGTCTTGCAGAAGGTGTTTATTACCTCATTGTAAATTCAGCAGAAGGATCAAAAACGATTAAAGTAATTAAAAAGTAATTTTGAATTAGTTGCAGAATTAATAAGTAGATTTTAACCAAAAAACGACATCTTAACCGATGTCGTTTTTTATTTTAAAAAAGGGCTTTACTTTTGGCTTCTTTTACCAAATCATCATCTAATCCGGATTTTATTTTGAGTAATTCTTTCAGGTTTGTTTTTCTTCTTTCAATTGCATTTAAAGAAATCGGAATGTACTGTGGGAGTTCGATTGTTGGAGTTCCTTTAGATAAATGAAACAAAATCTGTTTATCAAACTGATCAATTTCTATCGAATGGTGTGGCGCCTGATTAAGCATTTTTACCACAGACTGACTGTAGTATTTTTGATTTTTCATTACTTTATCAAAAGCAAAAAGCAATTCATCAAAAGTCAAATCATTTTTAATAATCAAACCATTTGGATTAATTACTCTGGTAATTGTTTTTATTTTAAGCAGCTCTGTGTACATCGTAAGCAATATAATCTTGCAATGCGGCATACGTTTTAAAATAAGTTTTGCAACATCCTCACCTGAAAAAATATTTTCTTCTTCATAGGCAGGCATACTAATATCTAAAAAAGCAACATCAAAATTTGGCATATCGGGTTGCATAATGATATCATAAGCCGACTGACAATCGTTTGCCTGAGTAATATGAAAATCATATTCCCTGGGATTGTATCTGGTAATAGCATTTTTATATCCTTCTATTATAAAAGGATGGTCATCTACTATAAGGATTTTTTGTTTCTTAATTTCAGAAACCAGAGCTGGGGCATCAAGTGTCATGATTTTGTAGGTTTATTTTTTGATCTATTGGGACTTTAATCGTAAGAATGGTGCCTTCTCCTTTTACTGATTTTAAAGTAAAAGTGCCTTTGCATTCGGCAGTTCTATAGGCTATATTTTGCAAACCAATTCCTCTTTTGGTTGTTTTGGTATTAAACCCGATTCCATCATCCGCTATGGTGAGGACAAGATGATTGATTTCGCTTTTAAATTCTACTTTAACCGTATTAGCGTTTGCGTATTTATTACAATTTTGAAGGGCTTCCTGAACAATTCTGTACAAATTAATCTTTACAGCATTGCTCACAAGCTCCCATTTGATATGAGGATCAATATTAGAAATCAGTTTTACACTAAAAGTATTGACCTGATCGTCCATTAATTTTTCTAAAATGGCTACAAAATTGTTAATCAAATCTGCTTTTTCTTTACTCAGATCATGTGATATTTCGCGTATATCCTGTTCTATATTTTTAAGTTCTGTGAGGTATTTTTTTCGTTTAGGCGCGGCCAGTGTTTCATCAATCTTATCCAGACTGTCCAGACTTATCCTGATACCAAACATTCTGCCCAAAACGCCATCATGCAGTTCCTGAGCTACTTTTTTCTTTTCCTTGATTCGTATGGCTTCAATTTCATTTTGCTGAGAAATCATTAAATTATAAATATCCTCATTCGCAATTTGCTGTTGTTGTTTAAAAAGTAACTCTCTGTTTCGGGCTTGCTGCGTTTTATATACATATAAAAAAAGGCCTAACAGCGTAAAAAAGCCAAAAACATACACCAAGTTTCTGATTTGCAAGGCTAAACTAGTGTTTTCACTTTTTATTTCATTGGTTTCATATTCGATTCGGGAAAACTTTTCTCCCATTTTTCTTTCTGCTTTTTGCAAACGTTCGTTAATATGAATATATTCTTCCGAATAAATCGAAGCATTTTCAGGCTCTACAGCCGCAATTTGTTTCAAAGCTTCCAGAGTATTAGTGAGCCTTTTGTGATTGCGTGATAAAAGTAGTGCCTGTTTCGAATATTGCACGGCTTTGAAAGTATCTTTTCTGAAAGCATAATATTCGGATAAGTGAATTTTATTTAGAATAATCCCCGAAGTAAGTTTTAGGCTATCCCTAACCTGTAACGCCTGAAAAAACTGATCCGGCAATCCCTTAAAATCTCCCATTTTATATTTAGAATACGCCAGATTATCAAGCAGCATAGCGTAAAGCGAAGGTTTTTCGGCTTTTAAATTTTCCTGTTTCAAACCCTCCTCAAAATATTTTTTGGCTTCATCAAACTTCTTCATTCCGAGATAAACATACCCAATATTATTTAGAGAAGTCGCCTTAGACTGAAATTCGCTGGGTACCGGAATTGCTTTATTTTCGAGACATTTTAAGGCTTTACCGTGAAATTCCAGTGCTTTATCATATTCATCTCTTTCGTTGTATAAAACACCTAAAAGGTTATAGGATTCATAAAGCAAATCACTGGCCGAGTCGTTTCCTTTTATAATTTGCAGCGCTTTAAAAACAGACATTTCGCTGCCAAAAAGATCACTCTCGTTGTACTGCAGATTGGCTTTATTCAAAAAAGTCTTGGCTAAATTATAGGGATCATTGATTCTGCTGTAAATTTTTTCAGATTTAAAATAAAATACAAAGGCACTATCCGAGATCAACTGAACGCTGTAATAATCTCCCAAATACGTTAAAGCCCTTGCTATATTTATCGAATCTTTAGTCTCTTCCGATTTTTCTAAAATAAGTTTAGAAGTAGAAAAATACGCTGGCCAGTCGTTCATATTATAATAACGGTTGGCAATTTTAAACAAATTGGCTTTGCTTAAAGAATCATTTTCCTGATTGATGACAATCTTAAAAGCCCGCTGATTGTATTTTTGTTTAAAAGTCAAAGGCATATTAACATCATTGGCCAATGATAAATAAATCGAAAGACTGTCTTCGGCAGTTTTTGTGTTTTGACCGTGCTGCTCCTTACGGGTACACCCATAAAAAACGGCCAGTAAAAACATTAATATGAAAAACTTGTTCTTCAATAGCGTGGTTGGAATTTTTCCAAAAGTAGTAAATCTGAGACATAAAAAAAACCGTCTGTAAGAACGGTTTATTTATCTGAGACAAAATGCCTTATATTAGTCAACTTTTCTATTTCCTCCTGTAGATTGCCCTCCTGGACCTGCAATATCCAACATACTATAACTAGTAACTGATTGGGTATTTGACTTAACAAAATCTACTTTTTTTGAAACTCCGATGGCAGCACCATCAACACTTGCATTATTTGTTGCTGCAACTATTTCAGAAGTAGTAAAAGAAGTTAAAGCCATTACTAAAGAAAATAAGCCGATTGTTGTAATTGTTTTTTTCATAATCTGGGGGATTTAATATGATTGTTTTTAAAGTTTTTTCTGATTGCATTTGCAAATCTTATAGTGTAAAACTAAAACCATATCTATTGTTTTTTTGCATAAAATTTAATATTTATGGTGAAACAATACCAAATATGAGTAAACGGATGTTAAAAACGTGTAAAATGCTAATTATTAAACCTCTAGATAATTTTCGGAGGCAAATTCGGCAATAATCAGATCAATGTTTGATTTATAGGTTTTCGAAAAAGGAATTTTTTTATGTAAGTTCCGAATATAACAGGCTGAGTTTCCGTTATGAATTCTCGAAATATACTTTTTATTGATGATGTAACTATTATGAATTCGGATAAACGGATGCGATAAAATGGTTTCAAAATGCTTCAGGGTTTTGAAAGCCGTAATCATTTCGCCTGAATTCAGGTAAATATCGGTCGAATTATTATCGGCCTGAAAATAGCAAATATCAACTGCTCTTAAATAACGGTAATCGCCATAGGATTTAATACAGATTACTAATGGCTTTTCGAATGAATTATCGGTTAACCGTACCGAAACGTTATTGCTGTCCACATTAATCAAATCAAAATCAGATTCGATTTTATTCAGTTTAAAAACCACTTTTAAGATATCCAGTCTGTCTAAAGGCTTAAGTATATAATCGAAAACCTGATATTGTATTGCCTCAAAAGCAAGTTCTCTGTTTCTTGTAGTAATGATTATTTTAGGAATATACGTTAAATAACGGTGCAGCGCATTGATAAACAATAATGACAACTCGCTTTCAGGATTTTGCGGATCGATTTCCAGAAAAACAACATCAGGATGATATTCTAAAACCAGATTGAGCCCTTCGTGATAATTCGTCGCCGAAGCCATGTGGGCAAATTCCAAAAAACCATCAATTACAGTTCTGGTATTCTGGTTGCTTAACAGATCATCATCGATTATAATGTACGAATACTTTTTCAAGGTTAAATATTTAGCAACTTTTGATTATTTTTCCGACAAGAAAAACAATCATTTGTCGTGATTTTTGGATATAATTTGTTTTGGAACATAATTAATTCATAAAATTACGCAATTAATTCATCAAAATAATTCTTAATTCAAAAGATTTAATCTCTAATAATTACATCAAAAACATCTATTGAGTGCAATTAATTAAAACATAGAGACATCGGTTTTAAACGCTTAAAAAGGCATTTCACTTCTTTTATAGACTCCTAGCCTACTAATCCGTTTCTTATACCAACCATCGAGAATGGCACACAGATGAAACGGATTTTAACGGATTAACGCTGCTAATGACTTACAAAGAGTTATGAAAGACCCGTTATTATCTGTTCAATCAGTGTCATCTGTGGTCTATTTTTAGGCAAAAAAAATCACAAACTCCAATTTAGGAATTTGTGATTTCTATATTTAAAGTTTTAAAAACTTACATTTTCATCAACCAGTTTTTCATAGAAACTTCGTTTTCGATGATGTTTTTTAATTCAGAGATTTTCACACGATCCTGTTTCATCGTATCTCTATGACGAATGGTTACCGTTTCGTCTTCGATCGTTTGGTGATCTACTGTAATACAAAATGGCGTTCCAAGAGCATCCTGTCTTCTGTAACGACGACCAACCGCATCTTTTTCATCATACGCTACATTGAAATCCCATTTTAAATCATCGATGATTTTTTTAGCAATATCAGGCAAACCATCTTTTTTTACTAATGGTAAAACCGCTGCTTTTGTTGGCGCTAAAACAGATGGTAATTTCAAAACTGTTCTGGTAGAACCATCTTCTAAAAGTTCTTCCTGCAATGATGTTGCAAAAACAGCCAGAAACATTCTATCAAGACCTACAGAGGTTTCCACTACATACGGAACATAGTTTTCATTCAATTCAGGATCAAAATATTGTAATTTTCTACCAGAGAATTGTTCGTGTGCTTTTAAGTCAAAATCGGTTCTTGAATGAATTCCTTCTAATTCTTTAAATCCGAATGGGAAGTTAAACTCGATATCTGCAGCCGCATTTGCATAATGCGCTAATTTTTCGTGATCATGAAAACGGTAATTTTGTTTTCCTAAACCTAATGAAAGGTGCCATTTCAAACGTGTTTCTTTCCAGTATTCGTATGATTTCATTTCTTCGCCCGGACGTACAAAAAATTGCATTTCCATTTGTTCAAACTCACGCATACGGAAGATAAATTGTCTTGCCACAATCTCGTTTCTAAAGGCTTTACCAGTTTGAGCAATACCAAAAGGAACTTTCATACGGCCAGATTTTTGTACGTTCAGGAAGTTTACAAAAATACCCTGAGCTGTTTCCGGACGTAAATACAAATCCATAGCAGAATCTGCAGAAGCACCTAGTTTTGTTCCGAACATTAAGTTGAATTGCTTCACCTCTGTCCAGTTTCTGGAACCTGTTTCCGGATCTGCAATTTCCAGCTCTTCGATCAAAGCTTTTACATCAGCCAAATCTTCGTTTCCTAAAGAACGGGCCATTCTTTCCAGAATCTCTCTTTCTTTGGCTTTATACTCCATCACACGGGCATTTGTCGTAACAAACTCCTGTTCGTTGAAAGCTTCACCAAAACGAGCTCTTGCTTTTTCGATTTCTTTAACCGCTTTCTGATTTAGCTTTTCAGCATAATCTTCAATCAAAACATCGGCTCTGTATCTTTTTTTCGAATCTTTATTATCAATCAACGGATCATTAAAAGCATCTACGTGACCGGAAGCTTTCCAGGTAGTAGGGTGCATCAATATTGCAGCATCAAGGCCTACAATATTTTCATTCATCTGAACCATTGATTTCCACCAATATTCCCGAATATTCTTTTTTAACTCTACGCCATTTTGTGCATAATCATACACTGCGCTTAATCCATCATATACTTCGCTTGACGGAAAAATAAATCCGTACTCTTTTGCGTGCGAAACCACATTCTTAAATATATCTTCTTGTTTTGCCATAGTGATGCAAAAATATAAAAAGTGAATTTAAAAAAAAGAAAAAAAGTAAAGATTGAAGTATTGATTTTCATATTTTTATAAAACAATACACTTTATATATGTTTAAATATCTTACAAATCTCTTTTTTCCTCAAGTTTGTGTAGGCTGTCACACGCTTTTAATGAGTAATGAAGTCGTAGTTTGCACCGGTTGCCGTCACGAAATGCCGTTAACGCAACATCATTTAGATCCTAAAAATGAAGCTTTTCATAAATTTTATGGCAAAATTGATATTCAGTACGCAGCTGCTTTTTTAAATTTTAATAAAAAAGGAATCGTTCAGGAGCTCATTCACAATTTAAAATACAAAGGTCAGGAAGAAATAGGCAGCGTTTTGGGCAACTGGTATGTGGAAGATTTAAAAAAAATACAACGGCATCATTCTTTTGATGCCATAATTCCGGTTCCGTTACATCAAAAAAAATTAAAAGAAAGAGGATACAACCAAGTTGCTACTTTTGGAAAAGCGTTGTCAGAAGGTCTGAATATTGCTTATGAAGATTCGGTTTTGTTCCGAAAAAAATATTCGAAAACCCAATCTAAGAAGAATCTTTTGGGAAGGACTGAAGATATTGAAACCATTTTTGATGTGTATGTATCCGAAGAACATCAAAACAAACATTTTTTATTGATTGATGATGTGATTACAACAGGCGCTACACTTGAAGCCTGTTCCCGGGCTTTATTAAAAATCCCAGGAACAAAAATCAGCATTGTATGTATGGCGATTGCCCATTCGTAAAGTTTAATTCACAATTATTTTTCTGGTAATTTCACGATCACCGTCAAGAATTTTTACGATATAAGTTCCAGACTGTACCGCAGGCAACTGAATATTCTGGTTGAAACGGGCTGTACTCTGAAATTCATTTTCATATATTTTTCGGCCTAAGAAATCATGCACCAGAATCGTCACACCACTGCTTGTATTACTATCAAATTGTACGGTGAAATTTCCTTTATTTGGATTAGGAAATAGAGCAAAATTAGCCAAATCAAAGTCAGAAACTCCCAAAGTATATTGCTGGGTTTGAATGGTGATAGAAGCAGCATCGATAGTTCCTGTGTCTCCATCAAAATTATCTCTTACTCTTAATGTCCAGTTTCCGTAAGGACTTTCGTCATTAAAAGCACTTAATAATTCTTCTGGAATTACCACTTGCAAAGCAGTTTCCTCACAGTCAATAGCATCTCCTGCATCATCATAATTCAATACCAGTGTGTTTTCTGTACTTCCACAACTTCTTTCAAATAATTTTACAACCGTTCCCTTTGGGCTAACAATATCGATCTGAACATCAGACAAATAAGCATGTGTAAGTTTCAGATTCAAATTTACATCTGTAATAAATACCGCATCACTTGAAGTTGGCACAGTGATTATTCTGGTTGTATAAGCAAATCTCTCAGGAATTTCGAAAGGAGCTGTAAAAGTATAAGTCTCATTTTTTGTAGTCACATTATACCCAACCGCAAACTGCTTACTATTTACAGCATAGAAAATATTATTCGTAGGCTCGATTAATAATCTGCAATTTTTAGCTTTGATATCTGCAGGAACAGTAATCACCTGCGAACCATCATTGGGCGTATTCGAAGCTAAAACTGTTGGAAAAGTAAGTCCTCCATCTGTTGATAATTTTATATTCACATTTGTTGCTCCTGAAATGGTATTGGTATTATTTACACTCCAGGTAATCGTTTGCTGGGTGTTGTTTATCCAGCCCAAATCGTCTGTGTTTTGAGAAGTAACAGCAAATGGTCCAGCAGCTGCATTAACCGTTACAATCATACTATCGGTATTGGTCTGAGCAGTACCCTGAGCAGCGTTATCACGACCCGTTAAGGTAAAATGCAACGTTCTGCCAATAGACGGAACAGATTCCCAGCTTGAAGTTAATTTATTTTGCAAAACCGAATTAAAATCCGGCATATAACGGGTAGCCGATGCAACAGGCGGAAAAGATCTAAACAACGGACCGTCTTTTTTATCCGACAAAGCCAAACTATTACTTCCTGAAGTCGTCACGGCTGTGTCATATTGCTCCCAGGAATACGTAACGGTATCACCATCAGCATCAGATCCTGTCCCTTTTAAAACAAAAGCAGTGCTAATTGGAATCGTATAATCGGCACCAGCACTAATAGTTGGCGGATTATTCGTAAGTGTTGTGTTTACCGGACAGGTTTTGTTTGTAAAATTATCCTGAATCTGAAGAATACTGGCATAGGCAAAATAATCATCTGAATTGTTTTGAATATCATATCCATCTGATACTCCGGCATATCCCATGATGGTAGTGCCGCTTCCGGGTTCAACATTGACATCTGTTCCTTCTATATCATAAGAAAAAGTATGATTTGCACCTAACTGATGGCCAAATTCATGTATTACAAAATCAATATCAAAAGTATCTCCTTCGGGTGCTTCATTAGAGGGTGAGGTATAAGCACTTCCTTTTGCCAATGGGTTTCCGCTTGTTGGGTTTTCGCAAATACAACCAATACAGCCTGCATTTCCGCCACCTCCGGAAGCGCCAAATAAGTGCCCGATATCATAACCGCTATTGCCAATTTTTGACGTCAAAGCATTTTGTACTTCCTGATTCCAGGCACCATCAGCACCGTCATCAGCATCCGAATAAGGATCGGTTGCAGCATCAGTATAAATAACAGCGTCATTATTGGCAATTAAAATTAATTTTAAAGCCAAATCTCTATTAAAAATTCCGTTTACACGGGTCATCGTCGCATTCATCCCTGCCAAAGCGCCTGCTTTAGTCCCTCCAAAATACGCTGTATATTCGCCCGTACAGGACAAAGCCAGTCGCAAGGTTTTAAAAACTTTAGTATTAGAAGCTGTTTTCGCCGTTTTGCTTTTACCACTTTTATCAACAAGACTTGCAGTTGTTTTACAATTTAAAGCATCCATTTTACTGCTGTTCTTCGACGTAAAAAGCACATATTGTGATTTATTATCCGGGTTTTTCTCGATAAATTCAGGATTTGCATTTGCTCGGAGTACCATGGTTTGTACGCCAATTGAAGACAAACTAAAATGGATTTTAGCACCTTTGGTTCCTACGCCTTCATACGCTCTGATTTCAGGATATTTTGCCTGTAGTTCAGGATCAAAATTAGAAGATTCCCAAACGGTATATTTTTCTAAAACTCCTTCAGCATTTGGAAATGTAATGACTGTATTGCTTTTTTTAGAAGTCTGAAGACCTGCTCCTGAAAGCTTTTCTTTCAGCAAACCCACATTCAAACTATAAAAAAGCTTGTCTGTACCAGGTGAAGCGACAACACTTTTGTTTGTAGCGGAGCTTTGACTTACTTTTTGCCATAATTCATCATTCTGGGCTTGTAATTGAAAACTGCAACATAGAATCAGAACCAAGAGTAATTGTTTTTTCATAAGTGGTATCTTTTAGTGAATCAAAAATAAGTCAATTAAATTAATTTCAAACCTTTATACGATATTTAATCGTTTTTCATCGACGAGTGGGGCGATTTTTTTCTACCAGCCTGATTGGTGCTTTTGTTTTATTTTCCTTAATTTGAAATTTAGGGTTATAAAATGTAATGAAGACTTCTTTTAAAAGTAACTCTTTCAAGTGATTTACTTACATTTTCAGCTTTTTCACAAAAACTGCTTTAATAACATCAAAAATCAATTCCGGTTATTATTAGATTTAAAATAGATAGTATAAATTTGCAGCATCTTAAACAATTTGCTTTGAAGCTCTTTCATTCTATAAACGATTTCCGGTCAACCAAGAAAACCATTCTGACTCTTGGCACCTTTGATGGCGTTCATATTGGTCACAAAAAAATTTTAGAACGAATTACTCAAAACACTGAGAATGGCAAGTACGAAAGTCTGGTGCTTACTTTTTTTCCGCATCCGCGAATGGTTTTACAGGAAAAATCAGAGATTAGACTTCTGAATACCATTACCGAAAAAACCAAACTTCTGGAACAAACAGGCATCGAAAACCTTGTTATTCATCCTTTTGACGAAAGTTTCTCCAGACTCACTGCTGAAGAATTTGTGCATTCTATTTTGGTGGATCAGTTTCATATTCAGAAAATAATTATCGGTTACGACCATCGTTTTGGCCGAAACAGAACTGCCGATATAAACGATTTAATTGCTTTTGGTGCCGAATATGGTTTTGAAGTCGAGCAAATTTCTGCTCAGGAAATTCAGGATGTTTCGGTGAGTTCAACCAAAATCCGTAAAGCTTTGCAAGAAGGCAATATGGATTTAGCCAATGAATACTTAGGATATTCTTATTTTTTTACCGGCGAAGTTGTAAAAGGAAAACAATTAGGAAGAACGATTGGTTTCCCGACAGCCAACATCAAAATTGAAGAAGACTACAAACTGATTCCGAAAAATGGTGTGTATATAGTAAAAGTTGTTGTAGATCAAAAAGAAGTTTTCGGAATGATGAATATCGGTTTTAACCCTACAGTTGAAGGTCAGAAACAAACCATCGAAGTCAATATTTTTGATTTTGATGCTGATATTTATGGCGAAAAAATCGAAGTTTCCTTGTTGCAATACCTTCGTGAAGAGCAAAAATTTGGTTCGCTGGAATTGCTTACAGCGCAATTAAATCAGGACAAGAAAGCTGCTTTGGCTTTTGTGAATCAACTTAAATAAACTTCTAAAACATACTTTTTCAGGTTTTTAATTCATCGTAGTATTTTTTTTAGTAAATTTGATATAGACAGCTGTTTGTCAAATCTTTACTATTAACTTCTTTAAAAATAACCACTATGAAACTACCTAAAGAAATATTCAATGGTTTTTTGATTTTCCTCGGAATTGGCCTTTATTTTTTACTGATGAATGTACTAGGCTTAGCTGATTTGTTTTACCTGCGTACCTTAAATGTATTTTTTATATTTTGGGGTGTCAATAGAACATTACAGATGAATCTTCTGGAAGGGGAAACTAATTTTGTATCCAATGCCGTGTCCGCAATGGCAACCTCTGTCGTTGGTGTTTCGCTGAGTGTCTTCGGATTATTAGTATATAGTTATGCAAGAGGCGGTGACGCTTATGTAAAAACCCTTTCGGAAACGTTTATGTTTGGCGGAAATCCATCAGTACCAACCTATTGCATTTGTTTGCTTTTTGAAGGAATTGCTTCCTCCGTAATCGTAACGATGATGCTGATGCTGTACTGGAATAACAAGTACGCTGCTGATTAAGAACCTGATTAATTTTTCAAAATAAAAACAACATTTCAACACTCTAAAATCATAGAATTATACTTTTTTATGATTTTAGAGTGTTTCTTTTTTGAAATTAACTGACAAATATTCATTTACGAAAATCAGGATTGGTTGATTAGAACAATTTGACTACTTTTGAAGCATCAAAAAAAATGTATCGATGAGCATTACAAAACACAATTGGACAAAAGACGAAATAATCGCCATATATAATAAACCTATGATGGACCTGCTGTATGAAGCAGCAACGATTCATAGAGAAAAACACGATCCAAACGTAGTTCAGGTTTCTACTTTGTTATCTATTAAAACAGGAGGCTGCCCTGAAGATTGTGGTTATTGTCCGCAAGCAGCACGTTACAACACCGGAGTTGAAGGAAACGATCTGATGAGTGTAAGTCAGGTAAAAGCACAGGCTTTGCGTGCCAAATCCAGCGGATCATCCCGTGTTTGTATGGGAGCTGCCTGGAGAAACGTAAAAGATGGTGAAGAATTTGACCAGGTGCTGGAAATGGTTCGTACCATCAATAAACTGGATATGGAGGTTTGTTGTACATTAGGTATGATTACCGAAAATCAGGCACAGCGTTTGGCAGAAGCTGGTTTATACGCATACAATCATAATTTAGATACTTCTGAAGAATATTATAAAGATGTGATTTCGACTCGTGGTTTCGAAGATCGTTTGCAAACTATCGAAAATGTTCGTAAAACGAATGTTACCGTTTGTAGCGGAGGAATTATCGGAATGGGAGAAAGCATCGAAGACAGAGCCG
The DNA here is from genome assembly GCF_009789235.1 of Flavobacterium hydrocarbonoxydans. Lineage (GTDB taxonomy): Bacteria > Bacteroidota > Bacteroidia > Flavobacteriales > Flavobacteriaceae > Flavobacterium > Flavobacterium hydrocarbonoxydans. The sequence goes on from NZ_WSTB01000002.1 coordinate 311,294, forward strand.
GAATGCTGGTAGCGCTTTCTACCTTGAATCCACAACCAGAATCTGTGCCAATTAATGCTTTGGTAGCAGTTGAAGGAACTCCGATGGAAGAAGAAAAACCAGTTGAAATCTGGGAAATGATTCGTATGGTTGCCACAACCAGAATCGTGATGCCAGACACACAGGTACGTTTATCTGCAGGAAGAACCAATATGAGCAGAGAAGGTCAGGCAATGTGTTTCTTCGCTGGGGCAAATTCTATTTTTGCCGGTGATAAATTACTTACTACTCCAAATCCGGATGTACACGAAGACATGAAAATGTTTGAAATGTTAGGCTTGATTCCGCAAAAACCTTTCGTAAAAGTTTCTCAGCCACAAACAGTTGAAGCTGCCGATTCGCAATTCGCTCCGCTTGGTGAAAAACCAAAATGGTCTCGTCCCGGACACGCTATCGAAAGAAATCTTGAAGCTTCTATCAAGTCAAAAAATTAATTAAAAGAGTTAAAAAATCTCAGCAAATATTTTTAAATTGCTTATAGCTAATACTATAAGCAATTTTTTTATTTATAAGAGATGAATTTAAAGCAAATAGAAAGGGTAAAGAAAATCTCAAAAACTGATTTTATTTCCCAATATGTAAAAAAACAAATCCCCGTAGTCATAGAACAGCTCACCGAAGATTGGCCTGCTTATGAAAAATGGAAATTAAGTTATATCAAAGAAATCGCAGGAGATAAAACCGTTCCCCTGTACGACAACAGACCCGTCAATCATGAGGATGGCTTCAACGAGGCACATACCAAAATGAAAATGAGCGATTACATTGATCTTTTAGAACAAAAACCTACCAACTACCGCATCTTTCTTTATAATTTAATGAAAGAAGTACCTCAATTAAACAACGACTTCCGTTGGCCAGATATTGGCTTAAAATTAGTCAAACAGATGCCTATGCTTTTCTTTGGAGGAGAAAATGCCAAAGTGTTTATGCACTTTGATATTGACTATTCGAATATTTTGCATTTTCATTTTCATGGTGAAAAACAATGTATGATTTTCCCGCCTGACCAGTCTAAATACATGTACAAAGTTCCTCATGCTTTGATTTCAAGAGAAGATATCGATTTTGATAATCCTGACTACGAAAAATGGCCTGCACTTAAAAATGCCGAAGGTTATATCACGAATCTCAAACATGGCGAAATGCTCTATATGCCAGAAGGCTACTGGCATTACATGAAATATCTCACGCCTGGGTTCTCGATGAGTTTACGTGCTTTTCCAAGAAGTATTAGCCATTTATCAAAAGCGGTTTACAATGTATTTATCATGCGCCATTTTGATATTATGATGCGAAAAATGCAGGGACAAAAATGGATTGATTATAAAAACGAAAAGGCAATCCAAAACACTCATCAGCATTTGTATATTTCAAAATAACACTTTTTGTGTCAAAACTGTATTGCTGTCGGTTTCGACTTTTACAATTAAGACGCGGTTTTTAGGTTTCAAATCCAAAACCGTGATCTTCTTTTGATTTGCATCCTGTTCCAAAATCAATTGCCCTGCAACATCAAAAACCTGAATTTTTAAGATTTTTTCTTTTGGAGAATCCAGAACAAGTTGGTTTTGGTTTTGATAAATAATCAAATTGTTTTGAATTTTTTCAGGCTCATTTGTTTGTAATGTGCTATTGGTAAACCTCAACACAAAGCGATCATTAAAAGTTCCTGTATTTGTAGTAAACCAATAGGGTTTGTCTTTTAAGTTGTGAATCAAATGAGTTATTTTGTCTTCCAAAAAAACATCTTTATTTTTCAAAACGCCGTCAACCGAATCGATTTCGATTGCTACTTTTTCTTCGATTTTGGCACTATATCCCAGCGTAACCGTATCATTTGAATCAAAAGGAAAACGACGGCCTTGAATCGCCAGGTTTTTAGTATCGCAAATACTGTAAAAATTGACATACGAATTTGCGCTTAATGAAACCCCGTCGTATTTACTTTCAAAATCATTAGTCGCCTCTGTAACATAACCAATCAGAAGTTGTTTGAAAATTCCATTTTCATTGGATAAATTAATCCAGATTCTCGCTTCTTCTGCTTCCTTATTTTTGATTCCCGAAGGTTTAAAAAATTGTGTGTTTTTATTGTCTTCACCTCTGCTTCTCATTTGGTTCGAAAAATGAATTTCTCCATTACCAACAGCACGAGCAAAAAAACTTTGACCTGAAGCCACAAAACCCGTTGGTATTTTACCGGAACGTTGCGTTTTGATCCCGCCTACAGCATTGTAAGAGGCATAGTCATTTGTCGAATACGAATATTTGGTACCATTAGGTTTCAGAGGCGTTTGATGTGTCCAAAAATAAATGGTTCCGTCTAAAAATTTATTTTTGGACAAAAAAGCCACTGCATCGAGAGCCGTTGGATACGGATTTCCAACCAAGTAATATTTACCAGACTCGACCGTTTCTCCTGTAATTTTTCCGTTATTGGGAACTCCCTTAAAAGTCGCTTCATACAGTGCTGGAACGTCTTTAGAAAAAGTCTGGGGCCCTCTAATATTGTAGCCTTTGCCCTTTTTCATTGCGCCAGCAGGATCTTCGGTAACCCATTTTACACCATTATAAGACTGGTATTTATCGGATAGAGTCAGGGGCGAAAATTCTATTAATTTTTGATTATCTACTGGTGAAGACCAAAAGGTAAAATCGAATTTGCGTATAGTCGTATTTCTTTTTAGGTGAATAATTCCTGTATTGGTTATCTCATCATCAAATTGATACAAAGACGCCGAATCTTCTAAAACCAAAGTTCCTAAACCAGAATAATCAAAGGTTAGGGATAGTGAATGATTACTGGCAAGCGTGACTATTTTATCAGATGCAATAAAACAATTACAGGCGAAGGCTGTTTCAAGACGTAGATAATCTGCATTGAAAATCAATTCTTTTCCCGCCGATGGAGAGCCGTTTGACCAACTTACTCCATCCCAGACAGAACTATTGGTACACAAACTCAATCTGGCAATCCTATGTTTCGCAATTCCTGAAACCGAATTAAAATTACCGCCAATAATAAGCCGATGGTCTGATGAAAGTGCCATAGTAAACAAAGTCCCGTTTAAACCGGCATCAAAAGTAGTGTCTTTTTCTCCGGAGGATAATAACCGAATCATTCGTAAGGCTGGAACTCCATTGTAATTACCTGAAAAAGTTCCTCCTAGTAAGGCGCGATCATCTGGTTGTATTAATATAGTACGAACATCGCCTTTACTAAAACCTGTTCCTGTATTAAAAGTGATATCCAGACTTCCGTCCGGCAGCAATCTCACAATTCTTTTTTGAGCGATGTTGTTGTAATTTAAAAATGAGCCTCCTACAATGATTTTTCCATCAGATTGCAAAGCTATGCTATACACATTTTTATCAAACCCTGCACCAACACTAAAAGAAGAATCAATCGTTCCGTCCTGATTTAACCGAATCAAACGTGGTGAAAGTACTCCGTTAAAGGTTTCGAATTTTCCACCAATTAAAATTTTACCATCCGGCTGAACCAATATCGATTCTACAATAGCATCTGCTCCTATTCCAGCGTTAAAGGTTTCATCCATACTTCCATCAGGCATTAACCTGGCAATTCTGCCCACATTCACTTCGTTAAATTTTGTGAAATTTCCGCCAACTATTATCTTTTGATCAGATTGAAGTTCTAAAGCGTAAACCTGATTATTAAATCCCGAACCCACATTAAAAGAAACATCAGGATTGCCGTTAGAGTCAATTCGGGCAATTCTATTACAAATCACGTCATTGTAAATGGTAAAATTCCCGCCCAAAACAAGCTGCCCGTCAAGCTGCTGAACTGCTGTTTTAATAAAATTGTTTGCACCCGATTTATTTAAATTATAAGAAGTGTCTAACTTTCCATCATTCGTAAGTCGGGCTATTCTATAAACCGGGCTTCCATTAAATTTAGTAAAACTCCCAAAAACCATTTTACCATTATCTGCCAAAGAAAGCACCTTAAAAACTGAATTATTAAAACCTACATCTGATGAAAGAAATCCAATATCGAGACTTCCATCAGTATTAATTTTGGCTAATCGTCCTTGATTTTGATTATCAAAAACGGTAAATGAGCCTTCTAAAAACCAGGAACCATCCAATCCTTTGGCAATCGCCAGCACTGATCCCGAAGCTGGCCCATCTCCAATATCAAAATCAGGTATTAAGGTTCCGTCAGGTTTTAAAAAGAGTAAACGGTTCAATGGATTTCCATTATAATTTCCGGTAAAAGAACCTCCAATCATAATGTTGCCAGTTTCATCAACTGCGACAGTATAAACAGTATTATTTGATAAACCAAGACCAGATGAAAATTCAGAATCTTTTGACCCGTCTGGATTTAATCGAATAATTCTATTTGCTGAAATGCCGTTATAATTTAAGAAGGTGCCTACAATCAAAATTTTACCATCGGATTGCAGAGCCATTGAAGTTACTTTATCATCAAATCCTGATCCTGTATTAAAAGTGTTATCTATACTTCCATCAGGATTTAGTCGTACAATATGATTTTGCGGTTGTCCGTTAAAAGAAGTAAAAGTACCTCCTAAAATGATTTTGCCATCTGCCTGAATAATTACTTTTTCTATTAAAGAATTAGCTGCAGATCCAGTAGCAAAAGAAGTATCTAAACTTCCATCAGATAAAATTCTGGCTATTCTGGAAACCGAAACCCCATTACAAATGGTAAAACTTCCCACGATTATGGTTCTTCCGCTGGAATCCTGAGTGCTATCATATATAATATTATTGGTTTCTAATGTTGTATTAAAAGAAGCATCATAAGTACCATTGGCTTGCAATCGGACCAATCGATTGGCGGTAATTCCGGCAAAAGAGGTAAAAGATCCGCCCACTATAATTTTTCCGTCAGGCTGAATAAAAGTGGTATATACTTTTCCGTTAAAACCTTCGCCTAAAACAAAGGTGGGGTCAATAGTTCCGTCTGGCTTTAATCGATTCAAATAAGGGTTTGAAACACCATTAAAATTCAAATAATCACCTCCTGCAATTACATCGCCATTATCTTGTACCGCAAGTGTACGAACGGTATTATCAAAACCATCTCCATTTTCACCATCATCCTGAATATTAAATGTGGTATCTAATTTTCCTTGCTGGGCAAGAACATTCGGAGTTTTAAAGATGACTATTAAAACAATTAAAAAGATCAATTTTACTGCAGGCTTCTTCAACATAAACAACACAAAGTAAGAATATACAGCAATTTATGCTATTAAATTGAACTATGCAATTGTATTGTTGTTTTTATTTAAGAATAATACCACAAGTTTTATAATTACAAAAGCCAATTGTGAGAGCCAATTGGCTTTTGTAATAACTGAATTAGATATATTTATCTAAAAATAATCTTTTTAGTAACAGTAGCGTGATTCTCTAAACCAACTTTGACTAATAATGTCTGTTCGCTGGAGTGCAAATTCAGAATAGAAAACTCATTCGCGTCTATTTTTTCCTTGGTATAAATTAATTTACCTGTCAAATCAAATAGTCGAATGGAACTTATAGGATCTTTTTCACTGAATATTTTAATCACTTTTTTATTCACCGTAACTACAAGTTCTTCACCAGTATCAAAATCATCCACACCCAAAGATTTATTGGTAAAGTGTAATATGAAACGGTCTTTAAAACTTCCGTTCATTGTGGTGAAGGTATATTTAGAAGCTCTCAAATCATGGAAAGTACCACTTACTTTGTCTTCAAGGAAAACGCCTTGATTGGCCAATACGCCATCTGAGTTGGCAATAGTAATATCAAAACTGCTGGAACCTTCAATTGAGGAACGATAACCCAATGGTACCCAATCCGACTCTTCAAACGGAATAGCTCTTCCCTGAATAACCAGATTTTTATCATCGCAAATGCTGTAAAAATCTACATAAGCGTGGGCATTGGTACTTACTCCATCGTATTTTGTTTCATAACCATTTGTAGCACCCGTAATATAACCTATTAGGATTTGTTTGAAAGCTCCTCCATCATTGGTCATGTTCAGCCAGATACGACTACGCTCTGTATTTGATTTTTTAGCTCTCTTAGGTTTAAAGAACTGACCGTTTTTATTAGAACCTCCATCTACACGCATACCGTTATTAAAAACAACAGATCCAGCGGCTATGGTTTTGGCAAAAACCGCCTGTCCGGCTGAGATATAACCTGAAGGGGTTTCTCCACCGGATCCTGCTACCCCTCCTACACCATTGTAAGAAGCATAATCATTAGTAGCATAAGAGTAAACGTTTCCGTTTTGCGTGAGTCCTGTATTATTTGTCCAGAAATAAACGGTACCGTCCAGAATTGTACTATTGTCTGCCAATAATTCATCGGCATCTATGGCTGATGGATATGGATTGCCTATCAAATAAAATCTGCCAGCCAGAATAGTTTGATCGCTTGTTAAGTCTCCATTATTCGGAATACCGTCAAAGCCTCCTAAAAAATCTGATTTTACAGTACTGGAGTGACTCTGAGGCCCTCTGACATTATATCCTTTGCCTATTTTCATCACATTTTGAGGGTTTTCGGTAGTCCAGGCTGTTCCTGTATAGGATTGATATTTATCGGATAAGGTATTTGGAGACAAATCAATCAGCTTTTGATCCTGAACCGGAGACGACCAAAACGTAAAATCGAATTTACGGACAGAAGTTTCCCTTTCGTAAATAATATTGGCCGTATTCTGTACATTGGTTGTCTGCAATAAGGTTGCATTATTCTTAAACCTTAGATTACCAGTGGTTGTAATGGCATTCACAACCGTTAAAGTATGCCCGCCATTAATCTCAACATCCACACCTGAATTTACGACACAGGAACAAGCTGTCATATCTCCAGTAGAAGAATAAGGAGCATTAAACACAACATTATCGGCTGAAGTTGGCGCAATACCTCCTGGCCATGATCCCTCCCAGGTTATGGTAGATGGAGAACCTGCTACTATGGATATAACATTAGAACTTAATGCACTTATACCACAAGTAGCATTAATAGACCAAATTTTAAAATAATAGGTAGTTCCTGCTATCAATCCCTTAACATCATAGGAGGTTAAATTCCCTATATCAGCAGCGTTCAGATTGATTACGTGGGATGGCCCTGAAAAATTACTATCTGTGGCAACAGATAAAATATAAGAAGTAGCTCCCGATACAGCATTCCATTGTGCAATAAATCCTTCGCAATTACGCACGCCTGTCATTGCAATTGGTGCTGCCAATGCTGTAGTTTGTACAGAAGTACCCGTATTTGCATTTAGTTCACTACAGGTATTATAGGCTCTTACTCTATAATAATAATTGGTACCTGTTAACCCTGTAAGATCATAGAATAAAACATTATTTACATTTAGATTATTGTAAGCCGGAAGGATATCGGTAAATCCGCTATCAGTGGCAACATCAATATAATACCCTGTTGCATTTGCTGCAGCATTCCAGTTGACACGCATCGAATTGCAGGTAACATTTGTTTCGCCAGTTGCAATGGGTGCATCAGCCAAAGGATAAACACTAATAAGTACTGATGCAGAATTGACTACAGCACAATTAGCATTTTGTACAACAGCCCTAAAATAAGTACTCACTGCCAGATTTCCTATTGTACCTGTTGGCAGGGTATTGCTGGTTACTGCAATATTTACTGGAGAGGTAAAAGCGGCATCAGTAGCACTTTCCCATCGTAGTATAGTTCCTGTATGACCACTTAACACCAAAGACTGAAGCGGAGTAGCACTAGTACAGACACTTTGTGCGGGCGATACTGAACCTCCCACCGATGCGGCATTAACGTTTATTTGTATAGCATGCGATTCTGTACAATTGTAAAAAGAATCTCTTATTACCAACGTTCCTGTATAGGAGCCTGCTGCTGTTCCAGCCGGAACATTTATATTGATGGTATTAGCAGGTAAATTTGCATTGGTAACAGCTGCAAAGCTATTGGCAGGTGTCGAATCCCAGGTAATAGAATACTGGTTTGGTAAACCGGCTAACAGCTGATAGGCCAAAGGCAGTACTTGCGAACTGGCACTATAACAAGTAGTCAGTACAGAGGAGGTTAAACTTACCGAAGGTGCCTCAGCAACCTGAATCGTAAAACTATATTCATCACTTACACATCCATTGGCATTTTTTACCGTAAATATTCCGGAATAAAAATTACTGGCCGTACTTGCCGGTATCGGTATAAGGATTGTTCCTCCTGACAATGCAGCATCGGTAACATCTACAAATTCATTTGGAGGCAAACCCGTATCCCAAATGACAGAATAGGTGTTAGGAGCCTGTGTGGTATTGGTATAAACAAATGTGGCTCCAGCTGCCTTTTCGTTAGAGCATATTACAAGATCTAAATCAGGAATGGTTATGGTAGGCAAAGGATTTACTGTAAAAGTTCCTGCACTGGTAGCCGTACCGCCTGCTGTAGTAACCGTAATGGTTCCCGTTGTAGCCGAGACTGGAGACGTTGCTGTAATTTGTGTATTCGAATTTACCGTAAACGAAGCTGCTGCAACACCATTAAATTGTACTGCGGAGGCAGCGGTAAAATTAGTACCGGTAATCACCACAGAAACGCCAGTTCCTGCACAGGTGGAGGCTGGTGTAAAATTAGTAATAGTAGGAGCCAAAATAGTAACGTTTACCGGCGTAGCCAAAACAGAACAAGGCGAAACAGTATTTCGTGCCGTAGCGGTATAAACAGTATTTTGAGTAGGATTTGCGGTAATACTGGTGTTCCCTGAAGCCAGCGTATCTGCACCTGCAGGCAATCCTGCAGTACCTGCTGGGCTTGCTGCCCAGCTATAGGTATAAGGAATACTATAATTACCCGATATTTTTACATTATCGAGTGCCCACCAATGATCAAAATTGGCTTCATATCTAAAACGGATATACAATGTAGGCTGATTGATGTAGGCATCCAGATTAACGGTTCTTTTTACAAAATTCGTAGAAATTCCCTGTGTAGTCGTGTTGGTAGATACTACTGTCCATGTTGAATTATTAGTAGATACTTCCACTATTTCGAAATCGCTAGCATCCCAATCTAGTGTGTGTTCATAAAACTCTAATAACAAACTGCTATAACCGGTAGAGTTCATAACGGGTGATTTTAATGTGGTTGAAGCAGTACCGCCTTGTGCGGATGAATTACTAATATAAAACTGGCTGTAATCGTCTGAATAAAAAGTATAAGTTGCACTACCATTATGCAAATATTGGTAACCATTCGGACGCAAAGTCCAGGCGGCATTAGCAGGAGTTCCTCCGGTTGAAGAATTTCCAGGTAACCACGAATTGGTGGCTGCATTAAAATTTTCATTAAGCAGTGTAGCAACATAAGAGGTAGGCGAAGCGGTTGCTGTTAGCGCCACATTGCCTCCGCTTATCACAGATGTAGGTGTTCCGCCTCCTGCAACAGTAGAAACCCCCATTACAATACTATTAGAGGTAACAAAGTCTGTTCTTGATCTACAGGTTGTCATTTTACAGCTTACGACATCGCCATTCACCAGTGTAGTAGAGCTAAAAGTAGTACTATTGGTTCCCACAACACCGCCATTTAACAACCATTGATAAACAGGAGATGCCCCTGGATTAGTAGCCGTAGCATTAAAAGTGGCATTTCCACCTGTACAAATCAAATTGTTTGCACTAATAATTAATGAAGTATTACAACTCAGAGTGTTATTAGTAACATTAATATATCCAGAGTTAGCGGCAAAAAAGGTGGTATTTTGATTTCTTACATTGGCATTATTTCCCCAAGTATAAGTAGTGGTGGGAAGTCCACCCAATGTTAATACTGGTGTAGAAGAAGCAAATGTTCCTAGATTTGCAACAACCCCGGAATCGATAGTTATATTTGTCCCTACTGCTATCGCCCCTGTAAATGTTTTTGTTCCTGAACCGGAAAGGGTTAGGTTGGCATAATTATAAGTCCCTACTGACTGATTTCCTGCACCATTATAATTTACAGTACCTGTTCCGCGTGTAAAAGAAGCCCCACTACCAAAATTACCTGCTACATTCAGAGTACCGGAAGTCATTACTATCTGAGAATTAGCTCCTCCTGCAATAGTAATGTTGCCTCCTACCGTAAGGGTAAAACCGTTAATCGTGACAATTCCCAGTAAAAGCGCATTTCCATTTATCGTTAGAGAAGCACATTCTGCATTAGCAGTCAACGAAATATTATTACCCGCCGATATGGTCACTGTATCATCTGCATCCGGAATTCCATCGGCATCGGTACCACTGTTAAGCGTCCAGATCAAATTGTTATTCCAGTTACCAAGCAAGACTGCAGAAGAAGTAAAATCAGCTGCTTTAGCAGTATAACCACTCATTATTAATACCAACAGCAATAGCAGCTTCGCTATGCTTTGTTTATTGGCTTGAAATTGAAATGTTCGATAGACAATCAGAAGTAATTTTGTATTCATGACTTGTAAATTTTAATAGTAGTTTATTCTAAAAACAATATGCTCCATAATTTATAACCCGCTTTGGATAATTGTAGCTCTCGCTTCTTTATTTAGAAGGGGTCAACAATACCTAAGTTGTAAAAAAATCCATAATTTAGTGATATTGAAATCTATTAATTCTTACAAAAACACCATCATATTCTGGATGGTACTGAACATGTATAAATCATAATAAACAGTATTTGTTTTTTTTATCTATAAATGATTTTCTTAGTAATTGTATGACCATTCTCTAAACCAACTTTGACTAATAATGTCTGTTCGCTGGAGTGCAAATTCAGAATGGAAAACTCATTCGCGTCTATTTTTTCCTTGGTATAAATTAATTTACCTGTCAAATCAAATAGTCGAATGGAACTTATAGGGTCTTTTTCACTGAATATTTTAATTACTTTTTTATTCACCGTAACTACAACACCTTCATCCTTCGTATCAAAATCATCCACACCCAAAGATTTATTGGTAAAGTGTAATATGAAACGGTCTTTAAAACTTCCGTTCATTGTGGTGAACGTATATTTAGAGGCTCTTAAATCATGGAAAGTGCCACTTACTTTGTCTTCAAGAAAAACGCCTTGATTGGCCAATACGCCATCTGAGTTGGCAATGGTAATATCAAAACTGCTGGAACCTTCAATTGAGGAACGATAACCAAGTGGTACCCAATCCGACTCTTCAAACGGAATAGCTCTTCCCTGAATAACCAGATTTTTATCATCGCAAATGCTGTAAAAATCTACATAAGCGTGGGCATTGGTACTTACTCCATCGTATTTTGTTTCATAACCATTTGTAGCACCCGTAATATAACCGATTAGGATTTGTTTGAAAGCTCCTCCATCATTGGTCATGTTCAGCCAGATACGACTACGCTCTGTGTTTGATTTTTTAGCTCTCTTAGGTTTAAAGAACTGACCGTTTTTATTAGAACCTCCATCTACACGCATACCGTTATTAAAAACAACAGATCCAGCGGCTATGGTTTTGGCAAAAACCGCCTGTCCGGCTGAGATATAACCTGAAGGGGTTTCTCCTCCTGAACCTGCCACACCTCCTACACCATTGTAAGAAGCATAATCATTAGTAGCATAAGAGTAAACGTTTCCGTTTTGCGTGAGTCCTGTATTATTTGTCCAGAAATAAACGGTACCGTCCAGAATTGTACTATTGTCTGCCAATAATTCATCGGCATCTATGGCTGATGGGTATGGATTGCCTATCAAATAAAATCTGCCAGCCAGAATAGTTTGATCGCTTGTTAAGTTTCCATTATTCGGAATCCCCTCAAACACTCCCAAAAAGTCAGACTTAATCGTACTAGAGTGACTCTGAGGGCCTCTGACATTATATCCTTTGCCTATTTTCATCACATTTTGTGGGTTTTCGGTAGTCCAGGCTGTTCCTGTATAGGATTGATATTTATCGGATAAGGTATTTGGAGACAAATCAATCAGCTTTTGATCCTGAACCGGAGACGACCAAAACGTAAAATCGAATTTACGGACAGATGTCAGACGTTCATAACGTATATTGTCTGTATTCTGAATATCAGTTGTCTGCAATAAGGTTGCATTATTTCTAAACACCAAAGAACCATCAACATTGATTGTATTGACAATAGTTAAGGTGTGTCCATCATTGATTTCAACAGTTACACCGGGTTTAACTTCACAGGAACAACCTTCTAAGTTACCTGTAGAAGAATAAGGAGTATCAAATACAATATTATCAGTTAAAGTTGGCGCAATACCTCCAGACCATGATCCCGCCCAGGTTATGGTAGTAGGCGAACCCGCTACTATAGCTACCACATTTGAGCTTAATGCACTTATGCCACAAGTTCCGTTTGTTGCCCAAACTTTAAAATAATAGGTAGTTCCTGCCACTAAGCCTGTAACAGCGTACGAAGTTAGATTACCAACATCAGTTCCATTAAGACCTGCAACATGCGAAGGTCCGGTAAAATTAATATCTGTAGCTACAGATAAATTATAAGAGGTAGCTCCCGATACAGCTGTCCACTCTGCGATGAATCCTTCGCAATTACGTGTTCCTGTCATAGCAATCGGTGCTGGTAAAGCAGTTGTTTGTACTAAAACTCCTGTAGAATTTGCACTTAACTGGCTACAGGTATTATAGGCTCTCACCCGATAATAATACTGAGTTCCTGTCAGACCTGTTAGATCATAAAACAGAACATTATTTACATTTAAGTTATTATACGCAGGAACAATCGACGTGAATCCACTATCTGTAGCTACATCAATATAATACCCTGTTGCGTTTGCTGCAGCATTCCAATTGACACGCATTGCAGTACAGGTAACATTTGTCTCACCTGTTGCAATTGGTGCAGCTGCTAAAGGATAAATGCTAATAAGCACAGGTGCAGAATTTGCAATAGCACAACTACCGCTTTGCACAACCGCTCTAAAATAAGTATCAGCAGTAAGATTCCCTATTGTACTGGTGGGCAACGTAGCTGTGTTTGCTACAATATCTACTGGAGAGGTAAAAGCGGCATCACTAGCTCTTTGCCATCTTACAACAGTTCCCGTGTGACCACTTAAAACCAAAGATTGTATAGGTGTAGAACCACTACAAACATTTTGCGCCGGCGAAACCGTACCACCTACAGATGAGGCTACTACCGTAACAGTAGCGGTTATGATACAACCGTTACTATTGGTATAAGTAATGATACTGGTACCGGCTGAAACTCCGGTAACCAAACCTGTACTATTTACCGTGGCAACAGAGGGTGTACCTGATACCCAAGGATTCGATGCATTAGGTGTGGCGGATCCTGTTAATTGCGTCGTAAGACCCGAACAAACACTTAGAGTTCCCGTTATTATAGGCAAAGCATTTACGGTAACAGTAGCTGTTATAATACAGCCGTTACTATTGGTATAAGTAATGATACTGGTACCGGCTGAAACTCCGGTAACCAAACCAGTACTATTTACCGTGGCGACAGATGGTGTACCGGATACCCAAGGATTTGATGCATTTGGTGTGGCAGATCCTGTTAACTGTGTAGTAGCGGAAATACAAACACTTAGAGTTCCCGTTATAATAGGCAAAGCATTTACGGTAACGGTAGCCGTTCTTATACAGCCGTTACTATTGGTATAAGTAATGATACTGGTACCGGCTGAAACTCCGGTAACCAAACCAGTACTATTTACCGTGGCAACAGAGGGTGTACCGGATACCCAAGGATTCGATGCGTTGGGTGTGGCAGAACCTGTTAACTGTGTAGTTGCGCCAATACAAACACCTAAAGTGCCTGATATCGTAGGCAGAGCATTTACCGTAACGGTAGCCGTTATGATACAGCCGTTACTATTGGTATAGGTAATGATACTGGTACCGGCTGAAACTCCGGTAACCAAACCTGTACTATTTACCGTGGCGACAGCTGGTGTACCTGAAACCCAAGGATTTGATGCATTTGGTGTGGCAGATCCTGTTAACTGTGTAGTAGCGGCAATACAAACACTTAGAGTTCCCGTTATAATAGGCAAAGCATTTACGGTAACGGTAGCAGTTCTTATACAGCCGTTACTATTGGTATAAGTAATAATACTAGTACCGGCTGAAACTCCGGTAACCAAACCAGTACTATTTACCGTGGCAACAGAGGGTGTACCGGATACCCAGGGATTCGATGCATTAGGTGTGGCCGATCCTGTTAATTGTGTAGTTGCGCCAATACAAACACCTAAAGTGCCCGATATCGTAGGTAACGCATTTACCGTAACGGTAGCCGTTATGATACAGCCGTTACTATTGGTATAGGTAATGATACTGGTACCGGCTGAAACTCCGGTAACCAAACCAGTACTATTTACCGTGGCAACAGAGGGTGTACCGGATACCCAGGGATTCGATGCATTAGGTGTGGCGGATCCTGTTAATTGTGTCGTAAGACCTGCACAAACACTTAGAGTTCCCGTTATAATAGGCAAAGCATTTACCGTAACGGTAGCTGTTCTTATACAACCGTTACTATTGGTATAGGTAATGATACTGGTACCGGCTGAAACTCCGGTAACCAAACCAGTACTATTTACCGTGGCGACAGATGGTGTACCTGAAACCCACGGATTCGATGCGTTGGGTGTGGCTGAACCTGTTAATTGTGTAGTAGCGGCAATACAAACACTTAGAGTTCCCGTTATAATAGGCAAAGCATTTACCGTAACGGTAGCTGTTCTTATACAGCCGTTACTATTGGTATAAGTAATGATACTGGTACCGGCTGAAACTCCGGTAACCAAACCAGTACTATTTACCGTGGCAACAGAGGGTGTACCGGATACCCAGGGATTCGATGCGTTGGGTGTGGCGGAGCCTGTTAATTGTGTAGTTGCGCCAATACAAACACCTAAAGTGCCTGATATCGTAGGTAACGCATTTACCGTAACGGTAGCCGTTATGATACAGCCGTTACTATTGGTATAAGTAATAATACTAGTACCGGCTGAAACTCCGGTAACCAAACCAGTACTATTTACCGTGGCAACAGAGGGTGTACCGGATACCCAGGGATTCGATGCGTTGGGTGTCGCTGAACCTGTTAATTGTGTAGTAAGACCTGCACAAACACTTAGAGTTCCCGATATAATAGGCAAAGCATTTACGGTAACGGTAAAATTGCTTGCTACACTTGTACAAGTCCCGTTTTTAACTGTTAATGTTCCCGTATAAGTATTAACGGTAGTACCGGCTGGTATATTAATCGTAATGGGACTTGCTGGTAAAGCAGCATCTGTAACAGCTGCAAAACTGTTAGTAGGCGAAGCATTCCAGGTGATACTATACGTTGTAGGTGATAATGTTGTGGCTGTATAGGCTAAAGGAGTAGTTTGTGCGCTCGCACTGAAACAAACTGGAGTGGCAGCTGGTGCTAATGTAATGGTTGGCAATTCATTTATTACGTAAGTAACAGAAGATCTACAGCCAGAATTTTCATATCCTGCATAAAAGGTATAAGTTCCGGCGGTATTTGTATTAGGCAAACCAGATCCTGTAAGCCCAACCGGACTAAAGGAACTACCTGTGCTTATTGGAGACCCTCCTGTTGGAGTAGTGTACCAATTGGGCATTATTTTAATACCCTGTCCTGCTGGAGGTGTTATTGTCCAGGCAAACTCAGTTCCATCAGTGATAGGAGAAAATGCAGTTGTGATCAGTGTATAATTTACGCCCGCAAGTAAAGGAACATTATTCATAACTGGTTCATCATTAACCAATATTAAGAGATCATCATCTCCTATTACAAATGTCCCTCCACCACAAGTTCCGGGAGAAAGATTGCCTGTATAAATATATCCAATACCGTTTATAGCACCATTAGCATCCATAGCAAAAGTATAGTTTCCTGATGCCGTTACCTGAAAACCGGTCATAACATAACCAGTAGGCTGTCCCGCTACAAACTGACAGGTGGTTGTATTATTATATCCTATCCCTACCGCTTCGCCTGGAGGTCTATCGGCTGTGGCATTTGCCGTGACATCAAAAAAACCTGTAATTCTGGTCGTTACCGGAGCCGAAGCTACAACAGATCCGGCACTTAAGGCTTGAGAAGCACCTCCCTTACAAGAATTAACTCCTGTCAGTGTTAAACTTGTACAAGTAACGGCTCCCACATTGACAACTCCCGTCAATCCGGAACCTGCCAAAAAATAAGTATTGTTTTTAAAGTTAACGCTATTAGTTGCGGTAGTACTACCCCATCTTCCGGAAGCAGTACCTGTTCCTCCTAATGTTAACGTACCGGCCGGATGAACAAAACTTCTTAAATCGGCCTTGACTCCTGATGCTATCGAAAGATTTCCTCCGATAGTCATTGCGGCTAAAAAGGCCTTAGAACCACTGCCAGAAAGTACTACATTATTAAATGAGGTTGCCGTAGCAGGAAGCGATTGATTGTTAGTATTATAAAACTCCACGGTTCCTGTGCCCGGTACAAACGCAGCTGTTCCGGATTTTGTCATATTGCCTCCTATTCTTATAAGTCCCGAATTAGCATTTGTTGTAGAGGTACTGCTCATATCAAAAGCTCCGGTAATAGTGTGTGTAAAACCGCTTCCGAAATTGAAGGTAGCTGAAGTACTGCTATCTGAAAAAGATCCGGCGTTCATAGCGCCACTTAGTGTTGCTGTTCCTGCTGTTTTATTTACGGTTACCGCTCCTGTAGTGGTAAAACCGGCAATACTCTGAGTAGCAGCCGCGCCATCAATAGTAATTGCAGAACTACCTGCCGTAAAAGTGCCACTATTGGTAAAGCTGAGTATAACACCTACAAGGCTGAACTTAAATAGTACCTCAACAACAAAAAGATAGAATCAAATATATTTGAATAGCCTCCAACTTTAGTTGGAGATGAACAAGATGGAAAGAGAATTGGCTTTAGCCGAAGAAAAAGCAAACTACTTATTGGGCTAAAGCCTTACTATCGCATAAATTATAACCTTCCAACTAAAGTTGGAGGCTATTCAATACAAATCCAGGTCAGGCTACAAGGTATTAGTAACTTTGTGGCGTATTTTTAAAACACAAAACCTCTCTTTTAACCCAAAAAAAATCCACTTGCTCTCACAAGTGGATTGGTATTAGGATGGATGACTGTGTTGTTTTACAAACACAAATCGCACACAGACTGGGCAAAATCTTTTAATCCTTTACCCTGTGGTACTCCATTTTGTTTTTAATTAAAAATAATCTTTCTGGTTGCAGTTGTTCCGTTTTCCAGACCTACTTTAACTAACAGGGTTTGTTCGCTTGAATGTAAATTAGGGATAGCAAACTCTGTAGCTTCGATTTTTTGTTTATTGAAAAGTAATTTACCTGTAAGATCAAAGATCGTAACGGACTGAATACTTTCTGAAGCACTGGTTACTTTGATTACTTTATCCTTCACCGTAACTACTAAGCCGCCCTCAACATTTTCAAAGTCATCGTTTCCTAAAGTTTTCTTCGTATAACGTAGAACAAATCGGTCATTAAAAGTTCCTTTTGCCGTTGTAAAAGTATATTTAGACGCTTTTAAATCATAGATAGTACCTGTAAGTTTATCTTCTAAATAAATAGCCTGCGAAGCCAGTGTACCGTCTGTTTTATCAATAGCGATACTAAACTCGCCTTCCAGATTCGCCACATATCCCAGAGGTACAACATCTGTTTCCTGAACTGGATAAGCTCTACCCTGAATAGCAAACTTCTTATCTTCGTTTAGGGTATATAAATTAAGGTTTTTATTGGCACTAAAAGAAACACCGTCGTATTTACTATCAAAACTATTAGAAGCTCCTTCGGCATACCCTAATAAAGTTTGTTTGTAAGCCCCTAAACCATTACTGATGCTTAACCATACACGGCTTCTTTTGCTGGTAGCTGCAGTCTTAGCTGTTTTACCCGGTTTAAAGAATTGTGCATTCTCTCCTTCGGCAGTCGAAACCCTCATGTCGTTAGTAAATCGAACCGGATCAGTAGTGATGGTTTTCATAAAGAATCCCTGAGCAGCACTAATATAATCAGAAGGTATTCTTCCGTCTGGCTGAGCCGCTGTACCTCCTAAATAATTACGGGAAGCGTAATCATCAGAACCATACGAATATACACTTCCGTTAGGCGCTATAGGGGTAGCATGAGTCCAGAAATAAATAGTTCCTTCGATAATATCTTCGTTTAGGTCTAAAAAGTCCAACACGTTTATAGGAGATGGATACGGGTTACCGGCAAGATAAAATTTGCCTGCCACAAGACCTGTTAACTCATAAGGTCCGTTATTAGGTGTTCCTTCAAAAGTAGCCAGATAAGGAGCCGGAGTAGCATGACCTTGAGGTCCACGAATATTATAAGCTGTTCCCGGGCTCATAGTTAAAGTTCTACTTAGCGTAGTCCATTTAGAATTTGCACCATCATATCCCTGGTATTTATCACTTAACGTAGATGGTGAAAGTTTTTCCAGTGTAAATCCTTGTACCGGACTAGACCAGAACGTAAAGTCGAACTTATATATTGGGGTGGTAATACGCTTGTATTTAATTAACCCGGTGTTTTGTGCATCTGTATTTTGCAATAGACTTGCATTATTCTCGAAAGTCATGGTAGATCCTGTAGCCACATTTACCGTATGCGTCAGTGTTAGGGTATTGTCAGACGAAATTACGATATCAGCATCATTATTTACAATACAAGAACATCCGTTAAGATCTACTGTAGAAATGTAATCACCTGTAAAAAGTATGTTGTCTGCAAATGTAGGTGGTGCTGGTGACCATGCTAAACCATCCCAGGTAGCCGTAGTAGGTGAACCTGCTGTTATGGTTATCGTATTCGAATTGGCACTATCGCCACAAGTTACATTATTAGCTCTTACTCTATAATAATAAGTTGTTCCAGGTACTAAGCCGGTTACTGCATAGGTAAGACCCGACACAGTAGCCCCGTTTAAGACCGTTCCGTTACCATTGGTTACAAAACTGCTGAAAGTATTGCTTGTCGAAACATCTAATCTATAATCTGTTGCTCCCGAAACCGAATTCCAAAAAGCAACAAACCCTGTACAGTTAGGTGTAGCAGCCGTTGCCAATGGCGCCAGTGTTGCTGTAGTATTGAAAGTGATAGTACCTGAATTTCCTCCTCTGTTTGAGCAGGTATTTTCTGCATATACACGATAGTAATAGGTTCCTGCCGCAAGACCTGTAACGGTTTGAGATAGGTTGTTCCCCACATTTTGATTATACACTAATGTTGCAAAAGCATTATCTGAAGCTACTTCCAGAACATAGGATGCTGCATTGGTCGCAGCTGTCCAGTTTGCCTGAACCTGCGAACAGGTAACATTGCTAACCGCCTGCGCTGTAGGTACGGCTGGTGCAACTGGTACTGTAATAGTAGCATACGTAGAAGCAGCTTCTGAACACGAACCGCTTACCGCAATTGCTCTAAAATAAGTAGTAACTGTTAGTGCTCCTATTTCTGCCGATGTTAATGTGTCGGTATTATTAGCTATTGTAGTTAGAGGAGAGAAACTAGTGTTAGTCGATCTTTCCCATCTTACCACATTTCCGATACGTCCTCCCCCTGAAATAAGACTACTTAAAGGAGCATTTCCTGAACACAAAATATGTGACCCTGAAACTGTACCTCCTGCTGATGTAGGGGTAATATTAGTAGCCGTAGAGGTAGCGGCTGCAGCTGCATAACAGTTATTTGAATTTCTATAATTTACGGTTGCTGTTTTGTTTCCTAATGTTAGGTAACGTACAGTAACAGTGTTATCATTTAATCCTCCTCCTGACATAATTTGGTAATCGGTACCAGCAGTACCGGTGAATCCCCAAACATAGTTGTTGATACCACTACCTGTTTGTGTGGTATAGGTAACATTTGTATTGATACAAGCCTGAACTCCTGGCTGGGCTGTAAAAGTAGGAGTTGGTAATGTGTTAACTGTTAAGAGTACTCCATTAGAGATTGTCTGACATCCATTGCTTGTAACGATACAACGTACATAATAACCGTTATAGGCAATATCCGTATTGGTAAAAGATATCGTAGCCGAAGTAGTTCCGGTTACTAATGGTGGAGTATTAGGTATATTAGCATAGCTTGATCCAGATGGAGCTAAGTATTGCCATTGATAAGTAGGACTAGATGCTGATGTTACAACACTAAAACTACCACTTGCTCCCTGACATACTGCTAAAGCAACAGGTTGGGTTGTAATGACCGGTAATGCGTTTACCGTTAAAGCTCTTGTTGCTGTATTCGAACAGCCTCCAGAACTTGTAATGCTGTATCTAACCGTTACGGTTCCAGCTGTAACACCTGTTACGACACCTCCTGTACTAATAGTTGCTTGTCCTGTTCCGTTTGTTATAGACCAGGTTCCACCAGCTGTTGCATTGGTAAAAGCAGGTGTTGTTAAACCCACACATACTGCTGAAGCTCCTCCGCCAATAGCGGGTACAGTTGTTAAAGTAGAGGTTGTTACAAATTCTACATTAGAAGGTGTACCATAGGTTCCACAAGCATACATAGGCCAAACTCTATATCGGTATGATGTATTAGCTGTTAAACCAGTTACTGCATGGGAAGCATTATTTCCTGCGGCTAAACCGTTGTGTATAAAAGTAGTGAAATTATCTGTAGCAACATCTAATAAATAACCACTAGCCCCTGGCACTAATGTCCAATTAGCTGTAAAACCAGTACAGGTTACAGCTGTTTCTGCTGATGCTGTTACGGGACCTGTCGCTACTCTTACTACTGCTGATGTTGCAGCAGTACAAGTACCACTTGTTACTACCGCGCGGTAATAACGTGTTGACGTTAAAGTTCCCATTTGGGCAGCTGTCAAAGGACTTGCTGTTGCACCCGCTATAGGATTAAAAGTAATATTATCTGAAGATACCTCCCATTGAATGGTTCCTGTATTTCCTGTTAAAGTAATAGGAGCTGGAGTTGTAGCAGTACAAAGTGACTGGTCAGCAGATACTGTTCCGGCAACGCTTGCCGGGCTTATGTTTACGGTTCTGGTAACCATAGCAGAAGCTCCGTTACAACCACTTGCCTGAACCTGAATATTTACTGAACCTGAAAAACCATTGGCCCAGGAAACAACTCCTGTTGTAGCATTTATTGATCCTGCTGAGCCATTACTTAAACTCCAGTTGAAACCAGTACTATTCGTTGCAGTAGTTGCATAAGTAGTAGTCGTAGTACCATTTGTTAATTGACATGTAGGCTGTGTTCCAGCCGAAATTGTAATAGCTGTTGGCGTACCAACTGTTGGGGTAACACTTAGTGTTAAAGTTTTAGTTGTAAATGCTGTCGAGCAATTAGGTGTTGAACTGGTTGTCGTTACGCCTGTAACACTCAAAGTCTGACCATTATTTGTAGCGGTTAAGGCAACCGTACTAAAACTAGCATTACCACTGGCATTGGCAACAACATTTGCAACCGCTGTTTGTGCAGTACCATTGATCGAATAGGCAATGGTTGAAGTACTACTTGGCAATAAGCCCGTTAGGTTAATCGTTGCAGCAGCACCCTGACATACAGTTGCTGCTTGTGCAACGGTATTTAGCGTTGGTGTTGCTACATTAATCACTACATTACCACTAGTTAGTGTACCACATCCACTAGAGGCATTAGGTATTACTTGTCTTCTATAATAAGTTGTTGTAGTTGGCGAAGGTTCATAATCTTCTGTTGTAGCTACATTAGTCCATGATCCTGTACCTGTTGGAGATGCTTGCCATTGAAAAGTTAAAAAAGGATTCGTTACGCCATTAATTAAATAACTTGAACCGTTTAAATTTACAGCTGTTCCGCTACATACTGTAGATGTCGCTGGTGTAATCGTATTGGTTGCCGCATCAAACGCAATCATACTAAACCCAACTACGTTGTTGGTTCCGTTTTCGTAGTAATCAAAAACGAGATCATCATTTCCATCTAAGTTAACTAAAATATTGCTATAAGTTGTCGATCCTTGTTCTTGCCATCTACTCAAAATTGGGGTTGGAGTTGGTCCTGTAGGATTTAAAAACAAACGTACTCCATCATCACCTGTAATGGTTGCTAGGTAGCAACCTGTTTTAGTCGTATTCATACGATAACGAACAGCATAACCTTCGGTATAAACAGAGGCACGCTGAACGCCATTAGATAAAACAGCAAAACAAGCCGTATCACCTCCAAAACCCTGATTGATTGTTTCAGCGGGTTCTAAATAATACCCCATATAGTTGGCACTAGTAAAGGGTTCTGGTTCTATTCCACCAGCATTGTATATATGACCTCTCCAGTTATTGGTACCGGAAGCGGTTTGTGAATCAAAATTATTTCCTAATAGGTTTTGGGTTAAGGTTAAAGCTCCACCCGTAGTACCATTTGCACAGGTACTGGAAGTTAAAACTAATCTAATAACTCCTGAACTAGGTGCAACCCAAGTGTTGATAGCAGTTCCAGTAGGACCGGTTACTGAAGCTACTGGTGAAAAGTTAGCATTGCTATTATTTAAGATTGTAAGTGTTTCGCTTGCTCCTGGAAAAACATCTCCAACAGCAAAACTATACGTAAAACCACTTACCACATTTACCGAAACATATTGTCCCGAGTTAACCGGAGCGGTTATGATAACCGGAGGATCCGAATTCATACAAAAAGTATTCACTGTACCTACCTCGCCATTTGGTGTAACAGCCGTAACGGTATAAGTCGCCGGCATTCTTGTACCACAAGCATCGCCATAGGCAGCATAAAAAGTAGTAGTTCCAGGTGTATTCGAATTGGCTAAACCAGAACCTGGAACCCCAACAGGATTAAACGAAGCTCCTGTTCCTATTGATGTTCCTCCTGAAGAGGCTGTGTACCATCTTACTGTAGCAGCGGGTAAGTTTACTCCTCCACCTGTAGGCGGAGTTACTGTCCAGATGTAAGTTCCTGTGAAGGTTCCTGTATTACCAAAAGTAGTCGATATTAATTTATAAACTGTTCCAGCAGTTAAATTTGTAGTTATTCTTGGCTCGTTGGTACCAGAATTATTCTCATCATCATCACCCATTACATAAGAACCGCCACCTGAACAATTTCCAGGTTCAAAATCAGCTGTAGTAATATAGGCCATACCGTCATAATCACCATTCTCCGTCATTTTGAAAGTATAACTCCCTGTAACATTTACTGTAAAATAAACAACACTGTAATTACGGATGTTTCCCGTAAATCCACATGTAGTTATATTAGCAGCAGTAGTTTCTGAAGGCTGTCTTACAGCTATAAGATCGGTAGCAGCTGTCCAGCTTCCTGTAAAAGTAGTAATCGTAGTATTCGGATTTAAAGCTTGTAAATTAGCTGTACCACCCTGACAAACTGTTGCATTTGTTGTAGTTAGTGTAGTTGTTGTCGGAGTGAAATAGGTGATTCTTATTTGTCCTGCACCTCCTGCACCTCCAGATCTATTGGACCCACTACGTTCGGCACCACCACCACCACCGCCTGGACTATTTCCAACACTTCCATTACTATCAGTTTGTCCGTCACCTCCAGTTCCACCACCATTAGCTCCAGCTCCTCCGTTACCACCAACACTTCCATTGGTAGGACTACTGCTTCCAGTAATTCCAGATTTCATTACAGATCCTCCAGAAGAAGATCCACCGGCACCACCGGCATTTGGTCTAGCATTCGCCATTATTCCACCTAGACCTCCATTAGCCGTTAAACTAGTAGATGAAGAAGTATGTGTTACTGTAGTATTTCCTCCAACACCACCATTTCCAGTACCTCCTGTTCCTCCGGTACCAATTGCATAAGTTATAGTTTCTCCTGCAATAACTGCAAAAGTTTTCATAACATACCCGCCGCCGCCGCCGCCGCCGCCGGCCCTATTATCATTTTGAGAACCCCCACCGGCACCACCGCCTCCCCATGCTTCAACAGTAACCGAGGTTACACCGCAGGGAATAGTGAAACTTGTACCAGTAGTAAGTACCTGTGTAGTTGTAGTAGCTTGTGAGAATGAATTATTATAACAAAGAAAGAACACAAAAAAAACGATGAGTAGTTTTTTAGCCATATTGGTGGTGGTATAAAGTTTTAATTATGCGAGCTTACAAAAAGTCATGTTTTTTGTATGCAGGCATTCTGATAAATTTGGGGGCAATCTTTATTCTTTTAAAATGAAAAAAACTCCTTAATTTTGCGAACAAAATTATTATAATTCCTCACATATACAATACTTTAGGTTACGATTTTTTTAAACATTACGTAACTACAGGCGTTTTCATTGGTTTATAATCAATAAATTATGATTTTTAAGAATAAAAAGACAGAAAAAACACATGAATGAAATCACGACTCCTAAACAAGCCTTACAAAAACTCGAACGCTTTTGTGCGTATCAGGAGCGTTGTCATGACGAAGTAATTTCGAAATTATACAGCTTGAAAATGACGGAAGATGAAATTCAAAATATTGTTGTTCAGCTTATTGAAAATAATTTTTTGAACGAAACTCGTTTTGCCTGTAGTTTTGCCAGAGGAAAACATCGGATAAAACATTGGGGAAAAGTAAGAATTACCAACGAATTAAAATTCAGACACATCTCTTCAACCAATATTTCTTTGGCTTTGAAAGAAATTTCAGCTGAAGAATACTATACTACTTTTGATAATTTAGCCATTAAATGCTGGAATAACACTCAGGAAACCAACATTTTAAAGAAAAGAAAAAAATGTTCCGACTACCTCTTGCGTCGGGGTTACGAAAGTAATCTGGTTTATGATAAAATCAGGGAACTGGAAAAAGCTGAATAATTTCATACTTTACAACTTCACAACTCCTTACAACTATCGCATAATTATCAATTCTAAAACAAAGTTTGCTGTATTTCTAGCTCTCTAATAATTGATAGTCCTAAATGTTCACAAAGTATTAGCGTTTAAAATGACTGAAAGTAAAAGCAGCTGCTTTAGACTTCAGATTATAAGCAATTTAAATGTTATTTAAATAAATAGCATTTTATCAAATTATTAAAAAACGTCACGAACCTGACGTTTTTTATACATTTTTGAACCTAAACAATTCATAATTAAGTATTTTCGTCAGTAAAATTTATGTTTTTTCTTATGTTAATAAAAATTAATTATAAGAAATAAAACACATCCTTAAAACTGATGATGTATTTCATCGGAAATACGTGCATTTCAACGAGTAATTAACTATTTCTAAAACCCTGACTCTCAATAACACGTATGTGTAGGTATATTTGCATTGGCAAAATTTAAACCGCCGTATTGCATTTTTATAGCCTACCACCACTATGAAAAAAATTTTACTATTATTGTTGGCGTTCCCAATTTTGGGAACCGCCCAAGGTTTGTCTGGCAATTATGTTATCAGATCGACCAATACAGACAGCAATTTCAAAACATTAGCAAGTGCTTTAACGCATATAAAAAATGTGGGGCTTGCTGGAGCTGTAACTTTTTCACTCTATGACGATCAGAACATTAGTTCGACTCTTGTCGTAAACTCACTGGGAACCACAGCCGCGAAAACTTTAACCATTAAACCTGATACCGGCAGAACTATTGCTATTACAGGAAATATTGGAAATTCTAACACTGCCAGTTTAATCAAACTTAACGGGACTGATTATGTCATTTTTGACGGAAGTAATAATAATACTTCTTCCCGCAACATGACTATTACCAATACTTCAACAGCAAACTATAATAATTTAGGCGAAATCCATTCGGCTATATTCTGGATTGCAAGTAATGGTACCGATGCTGCAACAAACAACATCATTAGAAACATTGCTTTTACAGGATCAAATGTTGATGCAACTTCATCTACCTCAGCCGGTATAGTTATCAGTAATAATACAAACATGGCAACTGCAGAAACAGTTTCGAATTCTGACACAGAAATCTCGAACAATGTTTTTACCCGAATGAAAGTTGGTATTTCTGTACTTGGTATGACCAATACTTTAAACCAGAATTTGAACATTAATAAAAACATATTTGGATCAGCAACGGCAGCCAATGATGTTGTAGTAGTAAGTGCCATGAGAATATCCAATGCACAAAATGCTTCTATTACTAAAAACGAAATTTCAGGTATTACTTTCGCCATTTCAAATGAAGTAGCTGCTTCAGGAATATATCTTTACAACAAAAGTATTGGTACAAAAATAACGCAGAATACTATTAAAAATATAAAAAGAACCTCTTCATCAGGAGCAGCAATAGGAATAGAAGTCAATATTGACAATACAAGCGCCTCTAATTTAGATATTACAAACAATATTGTTAGCGGTATATTTACAGGCAGTTCAAATGCTGATGACTCTACAAATGCAGGACATAATATCTATATTACAAAAGGCAATAAAATAAATCTTTATTACAACACCGTAGTATTAAATACTAGTCAGGTTAATTTATCAGCAGGATTATTTATTAGTTCTGTTAGTAATTTGAGTATTAAAAACAATATTTTTTACAGTACACAAACAACAGGAAAACCTTATTTAATTTACTCCTCAGTTAATCATTCTGTAATAACTTTACTAAACTATAATGCTTATTTTGCAAAAACCACAGCCACTAAAATAGGTAAATTAGTAGGTACCGATTACGCCACATTTACTAATTGGCAAACTGCGTTGAGCCCTTCAGGAAAAGAAACAAAATCGATTGACACTGAGCCTAAGTTTACCAGTGATTTTCACTTAGTTAAAGATGCTACCAACACCCCTTTTCACGCTAAAGGAAACCCAATTGCAAACATCACAACAGACATTGACAACGAAGACAGAGACACCGCAACACCAGACATAGGTGCTGACGAAATCTTTTTGTGCGAACAAGGCGACCAGACCTCCTATGGTATCAACGAATGGAGAGGATATGTCTATAAATGGACCGGGAACCCACCGCCAACAATTGCTGCAACACCAGACCCAAACACCACAACTTATGTTGGGTATGTAACCGAAGATGCTATTTTTGACAGAAACGTAGTCGCAGGAAACGTTACAGGTAAAACGGCTAATATTTGTGGTACGGCACCAAATGATAAATTTTTTGTACGCTACAAAATGCAGCTCAATATTACCGAGGCCGGAATTTACAACCTAACCGTAGGTGCTGACGACGGTTATCGTTTGTATGTTGATGGAACATTGGTAACCGATATTAATAACTGGAATACCCATAATTACATTTCAAGCGGTACTAACAAACAACTTACAGCAGGAAATCACCTTTTGGTATTAGAATATTTTGAAAACATTTCAGATTCCCGTGTGTCTTTTTCTTATGGACTAATCAAAGGAGATACTAGTTTGCCTTTTGGAATCAATGAGTGGAATGTATATGCTTTTACTTCTGTACTGGTAGATAACAATTTATTCCCTATTCCAACAAACAGTTATGCCGGTTCTTATGTAGAAAAAAATCTTAACATCAAGACCGAAGATAACTGGAATAAAGCGACCTCTCCTTCAAACGTAACCAATACCGGATACAAAGGAGCTCCCATCCCAAAAGATGATTACACCCTTTCTTATAGAAGAATTGGATTTCCATGCGGGCGCTACAGTATCGAAATTGCAAATTGCGACGATAATGTACGTGTTTTAATAAATGATACGCCGGTTTACACAGCTGGACACAACGTAAACGATAATACACCGGAAAGCGCGACCAATATTGGTAATTATTTTGCTTTAAATGAATCCTCAAAAGTTGAAATTATTTTTAAAGAATATCAGGGTGATGCCCGCTTAACTCTTAGTTTTAAAGACAATCCTGTTAATTATGATGGATCGATCGCTCCCCCAAGTGGTTCTTCTATCATAGTAAACAGTGATTTAAGATTAACTTCAAATCTTGAAGTTTGCTCTTGTACTGTAGCAGCAGGAAAAACGATTACGGTTCCTGAAAACATCCTTTTAACAGTTAAAGAAAATACCATCGTTAATACAGGTGGAAAAATAATTATAGAAAACAACGGTGCTTTTTTGCAAACAAATGACAACGGGACTTATACTGGTGCTGGTATAGCTGATTCCTTCGAATTCAACAGGACCACAACACCAATAAGCAAATTCGACTTTACATTTTGGTCTTCTCCTGTGGCTGGATTTACGCTTTACAAGTTATCGCCAACGACTTTAGCAGATAAATACCAGTACTATGAACCAGGAGTAGGCTGGAAAACACACATGAATGGAGCCAAAGTAATGGATCCGGGAATAGGGTACAATGTTAGAGGACCGCAAGAGAATGCAACAGATAAGCCTCAAATTTATAATGCTAAATTTATAGGGATTCCTAATAATGGAGTGGTGACTGTTCCGGTAAAAAAAACAGGTACGGGCGGAACTACATCAAACCTGATAGGAAATCCTTACCCGTCTGCTATTGATGCTGGTGCGTTTTATTTGGCCAATAAAGATCTTATCAAAGGGACTTTTTACTTTTGGACACATGCTATTCCGTTGAGCACAATACCAGATGCTAATGGCAGGTACAAATACAGTAATTCAAATTACATTTCGTACAACATTACAGGAGGAACAGGTGCTGTTGACCCTGCTACCTGCAAAAGCTGCGGTGGACAAAAATCAGAAGGATTTATTCCTTCAGGTCAGGGCTTTATTGTTGAAGCTAAAACGTCCGGTGATCTAAAATTTACAAACGCTTTGAGACTTAAAACGGCCAATAACAACAAATTCTCAAAACCGTCCAACACTAAAAAAGAAGATGTTGCGATGGAAAGAAACAGGGTTTGGCTGAACATGAAAAATGAGACCGGAATCTATAGCGAAATTCTTTTAGGCTACATTACCGGAGCTACAAACGATTTAGACGAAGCCTATGACGGAACCAGTTATGCCACCGGAACCAGCTTATATTCTTTATTAGATAACAAAAAAATGGTTATTCAGGGCCGTGATCTTGCAACACCTCTTGAAAACGAAATTATTCCGTTAGGATTTATTTCTGGTGAAGCTTCAGAATATACGATAGGAATTGAAAGTTTTGATGGTTTCTTTAGCGCAGTAAAAGTACTTTTGAAAGACAAAGTAACCAATACGACCACTAACTTAAAAGAAGGACGTTATACTTTTACCACTGATAAGGGAACTTTTAATGAGCGTTTCGAATTGTCCTTTGCCGGAAAAACACTAGGAGTAGATAGCCCATTGCCAGAAACTGAAATCGAAAAAGGAATTTCGGTTTATAAAAAACAAAATCAGATTGAGGTAACTTCAACTGACGATTATATACAATCTATTCAGGTTTATGACTTGTTGGGTAAAACAATCTACACCAAAACAGCAATCAATAACAATACTTTCAGTACTGGGGATTTAAGAACTAGAAATCAGGTTGTTATTGTAAAAATTCAAACGGAAAACAATTCAGAAATTACAAAAAAGATTCTTTTGTAATTTTAGTTCCAAAACGATAAAAACGAGAGACGTACCTATTGAGTGGTACGTCTCTTTTTTTATGCTTTTTCAATTAAAACACTCACGGCATTTCCTCCAAAACCTACCGCGTTTATTAATACTTTTTTGATATCCTTAGTTTGTTTCTGCGCTTTCGCAAAAGGGACATCGACAAATACATTATGCTGCATCATCAAAAGGGCTAATTCTAAACTCAACAAACCGGAAGCGCCAAAAGTGTGGCCAATTTTCCATTTATTAGTAGTTAAAAGAGGTAAATTAGTTCCAAATACTTTTTTGATAGCCCGCAGTTCAGTCAAATCGCCTTTTATCGTTCCGGGAGCGTGCATGACGATGACATCGATATCTTCTAATTTTTCGTCTTTCAAAGCCATTTTCATCGATTTCTGAAAACAAGTCGCTTCAGCCGAAATCGAAATATTATGTTCTAAAATTTCAGTTGCATACCCAACACCTGTAACATAAGCGATAGCATTTTCTTTTTCACCTGCTTCCAGACAACACACCGAAGCGCCTTCGCCTAGAATCATGGTGTTTTGGGTTTTCTCAAAGTCAAAAGCTAAATTAGGCCAGGGTTCTTCCGCTTGATTGATTCGCGAATATATTTTTAAAGCCCGCATTTGCGCAATCGTAAAATCAGTCAAAGGCGCTTCGCTGCCACCTACCAAAAACTTATCGGCCATTCCGGATTTTAACCACGCAACGCCGTTTAACAGCGCATGAAGTGCTGTAGAACAGGTTATAGAGTGCGAAATTTCCGGACCAACACTCTGCAAATCGTGTGCAATCCATGACGAGATATTCCCTAAAGTTGTGGTTGGAGAAGCTAACGTTTGTGCTTTTCCAGTATCTATGTATTCTTTATAATGCTTTTCAAATAAATCCGTTGCTCCTCTCGAAGAACCAATGTTGATACCGAAAACATCATTTTCTTTCCATCCGGCATCCTGAACCGCTTTTCGCGAAGCCGCTAAAGCAAACAAAACCGAATCGTCCAGAAATTTATATTTAGGATCGGATTCCCTAATCTCAGCAACAATCTGTTCTGATTCAGCACTTAAAGCTGCAACAGAAGTTTCCTGTTGATCTAAAAATTGCTTTGAAAAACAATGCTGATTATTAAGGTATTTTTGCCAGACTTCATCGGTAGTATTCCCTAAAGGAGAAATTGATGAAAAAGCCGTTATGGAGATTTTTTGTGTATTCAAAATATTGTGTTTATGCGTGTTGTATTTTTAACCGCAATGATCGCTAAGGTTTACGCAAAGGTCGCAAAAGTTTAGCTAAATTAAACCATATAAGTAATATAAGAAAATTTAAGTTTTGTGATATAAATTCTTTTTAATGAACTTATATCACTTATATGGTTCAAAAAAATCAGACCATTTCAATAGCTTCTTCGATCGTTTTATAAACTTTCTGAAGCTGCTCATCGGTCATGATATAAGGAGGCAAAATATATACAATGTTGCCAACTGGTCTTAAAACAACTCCTTTTTCAATAAAGAAATTATAAAGTTTCGTTCGCATCGAACCGTAATAACTTTCTTCGGAATCTGATTTGATTTCGACTGCAAAAATTACTCCCAGCGTTCTGGCGGTAATTACTTTTGGATGGTTTTCTATTTTCTTCTGAAAGGTTAAATGACTCGCATTTATTCTTTGAATATTAGCTTGCATTTCCTGAGTTTGCAACAAATTAATACTCGCCAAAGCTGCCGCACATCCGGTTGGGTTTGCCGTAAAAGTATGTCCGTGAAATAACGCTTTATTGATGTCATCATCATAAAAAGCATCAAAAACTTCCTGTGTAAAAGTCGTAATCGCCATCGGAATTGTTCCGCCAGTTAAGGCTTTCGACAAACAAATCATATCTGGTTGTTCCGAAACATAATCCATTGCAAAGGTTTTTCCGGTTTTACCGAAACCCGTCATCACTTCGTCAGCAATTGTCAAAACATTATTTTCCTGACAAATCCTGATCAGTTTTGCCAAAGCTTCCGGCTCATACATGACCATTCCGGCAGCTCCCTGTACCAAAGGTTCAAAAATAAATCCAGCGCAATGATGGTTCTGAATAACATTTTGTAAAGTTTCAAAACTTTCTTCTTCTTTTCCTTTTACCGGAACCGGAATGCGAACCACATCGATAAACATTCCCTGAAAAGCCTGGGTGTAAAAGGAGATTCCGCTTGCCGCCATAGCCGCAAAAGTATCGCCGTGAAAAGCATTTTCGAAAGCAATTATTGTTGTTCTTTTTTCGTTTTTATTGAAAAAATATTGCAAAGCGACTTTTATCGCTACTTCTACAGCTGTTGAACCATTGTCTGAAAAGAATATTTTTTGCTGGTTTTTTGGCAAAATTTCAATCAATTTTTCGGCAACTTTAATGGCTGGTTCGTGTGTAAAACCTCCGAACAAAACATGTTCTAAAGTTGTCAATTGCTTGTAAATCGCATCGGCAATAAATTTGTTGCTGTGCCCAAACGGATTTACCCACCACGAAGCGATCGCATCTATATATTCTTTGTCGTTTTCGTCCCAAAGCAAAGCGCCTTCCCCTCTTGAAATGGCAATTGGCGTTGCTGCGGTTTTATGTTGTGTATAAGGATGCCAAAGATACTGGCTGTCTTTTTCTGTTAAAGTCATGTCTGGTGAAATGGTTTTTGTGAGATGTGAGATGAATGCATTTTACTTTTTACAAAATGCATTTTACAATTCTAAAAGATTGTCCCGAAACAAATCGGCGTATTCCCGAATTACGTTTTGATCAAAATACGGCTCTTCGTCAATTCTTCCGATACATTTAATTCCGGTTTTATTCAAAATCAAACTTTCTGTCGATTTGTTTTCGCTTCCGCTAAAGATAATCCCAGCGACTTTCAATCCCCGATTCTGAATGGCTTCAATCGTCAACAAAGTATGATTGATGCTTCCTAAATAATGCCTAGAAACTACAATTATTTTGTAAACTGGCAGAATTAAATCGATAATAGAATCCTTTTCGTTAAGCGGAACAAAAATCCCCCCGGCTCCTTCAATAACCAAATGATTATCAGTTTCCGGTTCTTTTATTGCTTTTAAATCAATTGTAATTCCGTCAATTTCAGCAGCCAAATGCGGACTTGCCGGCGTATTTAATTGATAAGAATTGGGATAAAATTGGGATTTGGAATTTGAGATTTGGGCTTTTACTTTATGACTATCCGAATTATCCAAATCTCCAGCCTGAATGGGTTTCCAGTAATCTGCTTCCAAAGCCTCAACAATAATCGTCGAAGCAACAGTTTTGCCTACATCGGTAGAAATTCCTGTAACAAATATTTTCATCTTTTATTTTGTTTCACAGAGATTCACAAAGAAAAAAACACTAAGATT
This sequence comes from Flavobacterium hydrocarbonoxydans, assembly GCF_009789235.1. Taxonomy (GTDB): domain Bacteria; phylum Bacteroidota; class Bacteroidia; order Flavobacteriales; family Flavobacteriaceae; genus Flavobacterium; species Flavobacterium hydrocarbonoxydans. The sequence goes on from NZ_WSTB01000002.1 coordinate 344,260, forward strand.
CACAAAAAATAATTATTTCTTTGTGAATCTCTGAGTTTGCTCTGTGAATCTCTGTGTAATATTCCCTGCAAAAATACCAATAAAAAAAAGAAACCCATCAATTACGATGGGTTGAGTTTTATTCTTCTTTTAATTCGTCTATAACTTTCCTGATTTCTTCAGCATATTTTCCGTAAAACTTACGCACCCACCATTCGAGAGCAATACCCATAAAAAGCATACTGGAAACCACGATTGAAAACAACGCTAGTAATTGGAAATTAGTAAATTCTTCAGCTATAAAACCTGGAATTTTTGAAAGCTGAAAATAAAAGAATCCTATTAAATATAAAATTAAAAAAGGTGTTAAAGCAAAGCCAAACGTCTTGTATAATTCCATGTTCAGCCTAATATCAAAATAGGTTTCATACAGGCTGTCTTTTGTTTTTAATGTTATTTTATTTAATCGCTGATAAAAGAAATACAATTTTACCAAATAATAACAACAAACCGCTACGAACAAGCTGAATAACAGATAAAACAAGATATCCATCTTAGGCGGAAAATCAAAAAATAAAGGAACAAGTCCAATAAAAACAATAGAAATAATTTGATAAATAAACTCATTTTTCAAATTTTTCTTAATGATATCCAAAGGCGTATGAACCGATTGGATTTTTTCTAAATTATTTGGAAGAATGACATTTTCGTTTTTCTCATTATTCCATGCGTTTTGTATATCGTTAAAATCCATAACCCTGATTTTTTATAATTTCTTTTAATTTTTCTTTTGCCCTGTTTAATTTTACTCTTGCATTTCCTTCTGAAATTCCTAAGTTGTCGCCAATTTCTTTATGTGAAAAACCTTCTAGTTGATAAAATATAATGGCTTTATCAATTTTTTCCAGTTTCTGAACCGCTTTATAAAAATGCTCTAACTGACTTTCCTTTATAGCCGAATCGCCTTCTTCCTCTTTAATGTTTTCCGATGCGATTTCGTATTTATCCACCTTTCGTTTTTCTTTTTTAAGGAAAACGATCGCAGTATTTACGGCCACCCGGTACATCCAGGTCGAGAACTGACTTTCGTTCCGGAAGGAATCATACGATTTCCAAAGCTGACAAACAATCTCCTGAAACAAATCCTGCTGATCGTCATGATTGTCCATATACATCTTCGAAACCTTATACAAGATTCCTTTATGCTTTTCAATCCGGGATAAAAATTCCTGTTCTTTTTCTTTCAAAACGATGTTATTTCGTTACTGGTTTTACTTGATATCCTGCTTTTCGCAATAAATTAATTACTCCCAATTCTCCACCTAAATGGGCTGCACCAACTGCAAAAAAAGTACTTTCGTTTTGCATAATACCTGGCATAGTTTTAATCCAGTTTAGATTTCTGTCATCCAAAATTGCTTTTTTGGTTTTTTCGCTTGTAATATTTACATCTGTTGTCACTTCATACAAACCTTCTATATTTTCTTCTTTGTAAAGGGCCACCATTTTGGCAGTTTCAGCAGGGTCTGATTTTTCAAGCATAGCAATCATTTCAGTATCTGTATAGGCTTTAGCGAAAACACCCATTTGTTCTTTTACCGTTTCTAATCCTGCTACTGGAAGACTGCGTTCTTTGGCTTTTTCTATAAAACCCATTTCGTAAAATTTCAAGTCAGTACAACCAAATGTTTTCATAGTGATTAAACTCATTACGGTAAACAAACTAAAACTATCCACTTGCTGAACGGTTAAACCTCCTGCATTTTGAAGAATACCTGTTAGTTTTGCTAAATCTGACGGACTTAAAGTTTTGCTAAGAGGCTCTTTGCCCATTGCCATTTGTTGCAAATCGGTCATTTCTTTAGGATCGGATATATTGATTTCTAAAACGACCTTATTTGTGGCATCAAATGCTTTTTTGGCTTTTTCCGAAAGAAAATAATCGGCTGAACAAATCATGTGAATCGTTCCGTACAAGTACGATGGCTTTGATAATCCGTTTCCTGAAACTTCCCACAAAAGAGAGTTTTCAAGTTTTGATGATTGTGATTGTGCGTAAGTTGTTACACTAAAAAATATTGCAAGTACTGCTCCTAATAATTTGATTGTATTTTTCATTTTTCTAATGGATTAAGTTGATTTATGATTGATTAAATTGATTGATGATTGAAAAAACTATTCCTGCAGTTTTTTGTATTGCTCTCTTTTTAGCGAAGCATAAGTTGCTCCGGCCAAACAAAAGATAATAATAAAAAGTGAAGGATAAGGCAGACCAAATATAAAATGGTCTATCAACAAATACGTTACTTTTACTCCCATTAAAAAAAGGACTAAACTACAAATGGTTTTTTTTTCTAAAGTTGTCATGGTTTTCATAATTATTTTGATTTATTTGATTACGACTCGTAAGTAATCAAACAATCAAAACGTTACAGAAAATTTTAATTATTTTTTAAATACCAATGTTTATAAGGCATTACACGGAGTTACACAAAGAAAAAACACAAAGATTCACAAAGTATTTTTATTCTCTTTGTGAATCTCTGCGCTGACTTTGTGAATCTTTGTGGAATAATTTTGTCTAAAATACAAAATCTCTCAATAGCTCTAAAACCGTATTAATTTCTTCTTCGGAATTATAACTGTGAATACAAAAACGAAGTCGTTCCTGACCTTCCGGAACGGTTGGCGAGAGAATTGGTTTTACATCAAAACCTTTTTCCTGAAGCTGTATGGCGATTTGTTTTACTTTTTCATTGCCAGGAATTATGGCCGACTGAATAGCTGATTTACTTCGGACAAACATAGGTTTAAGTCCTAATAAGTTTTTCTGCTGATTAAAATAAACAATATTTTGCCGCAACTTTTCGATAGTTTCTTTTTCAATTTCTAATTGATGATAAGCCGTTAAAATCGTTGCCACTGAATGTGGAGATAATCCTGTAGTATAAATAAAACTTCGGGCGAAGTTTACTAAATATTCTTTTAAATCTGCACTTCCTAAAACAGCTGCACCATGACAGCCCAATCCTTTTCCGAAAGTCATGATTCTGGCAAAGATTCTATTATGTAAATCTAAATATTGAGCAAAACCTTCCCCTTTTTCTCCAAAAACACCCAAAGTATGCGCTTCATCAATAACAAGATAACACGCGTATTTTTCTGAAAGCGTAACCAGTTCTTCCAGATTGGGGCAATCGCCATCCATCGAGAAAACGGTTTCAGTAACGATGTAAATAGTTGGGAGTTGGGAGTCAGCAGTTGGACGTTGACCTGCTTCTGAAGTTTTTGGAATTTGGGGTTTAGGAGATTGGAATTTAAGAATTAATCTTTCCAGATCTTCAAAATCATTGTGGATGAATTTGTACGATTTGGCATTTGACATCGAAATTCCGTCCCGAATAGAAGCGTGACTCAATTCATCATACAATATAACGTCATTTCGTTGCGGTACAGCGCTAAAAAACCCAACATTGGCATCGTAACCCGAATTGAAAATTAAAGCCGATTCTGCATCGTGAAATCGGGCTATAAAATTCTCTGTAATTTGATATAAATAATGATTTCCTGAAATTAATCTGGAACCTGTTGCGCCGTTTTGCGTGATTCCGTTTTCGAATAGATAATGATGCGCTTGTTTGAAAATCGTTTCAGATTTTGAAAACCCGATATAATCATTAGAAGTAAAATCGATTAAATTATTTTCGATAGGCAGTTGTCGTAAAGCATTATTTTGCTTGCGAATTTCTAATTTCTGATTGAGATTTTCGGGTAGTTTCATAGTAACAAAGTTATAAAATTGAAACTAAAGTTCTTTGTATTTCTGATTTTTAGCCCTGATTACTTCACTTCGCTTTTATTTTAAGTGGAGTTCAGTGAACTTCGTTTGAAGTGGAAATCATTTTGTGCCGGGGTTCGGCACAAAATATTGTAACGGATAGCAGGACACGAGCGAAAGCGAACTGACGAAGTAAATAGCTCCTTATAAAAACAAAAACCAAACATTGCTGCCTGGTTTATTATAATTTGAACTATATAGAATTTACCTAAAGTCCGAAACGATATTGGATACCTGCAAGAAACTGTTCGCGAGATCCTAAAAATCCGTACTCGGCTCTAAACATAATATGTTTATTATATTGAAATTGCGATCCTATAATGAAATTCCACTTGTCGGTTGGTGCTTTTTCAAGAGAGTATTGTACTGTTGAATTTCCTGAAGTACTCAAAGCACCATCTATGTTAGCTAAAAAGCCACCTGCCGTATCCAGTGCTTTATTGGCCGCTGCGTACTTGGCCGCATTTACAGGATTTGCTTTTTGAACAGGTGTCAAACCATCCCACCAATTGTTTACACTGGTTTGCTTTTCATCTACTTTGGCAATTCCGTTATCTACTTTTGTCTGCAAACCATCGAGGGAAAATAAATCGGATAGAAGCAAATTGCCTTGCGTTTCGCTTTTCAGCTGCACTCTGAAAGCTCCAACCCAAACAGCAATATTACGTTCTGGCTTGACAAATTTGAAGGATTTTCCAAATCTTGGTCCAAAAATAAATGTAAATGCAGGTTTATCAAGCGCACTTACATCTGTCCAGGCCATATTCATATCTAATGCCAGCCATCCGCCACCAATACCAATTGTAGGAGTAATTCCGATTCCGGCGGAAGTAACATCAAAATTGGCTTTTGTACCAAAGTTAAAAACCTCTGTCCAATTGTTTTGACCGTCCGGAACCCAAATCCCGGCATTAATCGCTGTTGATGATTTTCCCTGGGCAAAAATTCCATACACATTCAGGAATGGCAATAACCAAATATCAGGGCGGATGTTTACAGTACTTACATTAGAATAAGCATCTGTAAAACGTACTACCTGGTCTAAATTAAATTGGTTTCCGTTATTGAACCCGACATTTAGATTATTAATAGTCAAATCTGATTTTTGCCAAAAATAATTGACCGAAACTCCGGCAGAATAAGGCAGGTCATAACCGAGTTTGGTCACTTTCTTTCCCCAGATTGGTAAGGAATAAGGATATTCTTCAGTTTTCAGACTGTCTTTTAAGGCTTCGTTTTTCTTCCCTACAATTTTATCAGAGTAAACTTGTGCGAACGTATTGATACTTAAAAAAGTTAAGCCTAAAAACAATGTTTTATGTAAATTCATAGGACTGGATTTTATAAGATATTTGAATTAGCTTTTAAAAAACAACTTCAAATGAAGCCTTTGCATTGATCAACCTACACAAAGTAAGCAAATTAATCACTTCAACATACTTTAAATCTTACTTTTTTTTAAATAGAAAAACAAAAAAACCAAACATTGCTGTTTGGCTTTTTGATTTAATTTAAATCTTCTTTTCTATCCATTTAAAGTTTCCCTTTTCAGTTGCGTCGAGAAGATCTATATTTAACCTATTCGAAACATCTAACGAAAACTTATAGGCCGCTTCTTTGCTTTCAAAACTGTACATTTTGTAATGTCTATTTTTAACGTACCAAAGATTGGTGCCATATTCGCCCCACTTATCCTGAAAAAAAGAAACATATTCAAACTCTGTTACTTTCGATTTTAAATCATAAGAAAATGGCCCAACAACATATCTTGTTACTATGGTATTTGTTTCTTTGTCAATGAGTACATTTTTAGTAGCGGAAAATTTTAAACCATAGACAATACAATAGGTTCCTAATAAAAGTAATGTAACCGAAGCTCTAATAAAAATCATTGAAGATTCTTCTATCCAACCATAATAAATGACTAGAATTACCATGAAAATAAAAGCCGAATAGAAAACAGAAGCTAGTAGTAACTCGTACCAACTTCTTTTTTTCTCATGTATTGATACTTCGTATTGTATTTTTTCTTCCATATTCCAAAAATAAAAAAAAAGCCAAACATTGCTGTTTGGCTTTAAACTTTATTTCGAAATTATCTTAGTCTGCTAAAACAATTACTTTATTGTCTTTCATTTCGATAGTACCTGACGCAATTTCTAATGTATAAGTCTGGTCATTTACTTTCGTGAATTTACCCGCTACTTCTTTAGAAAAACTGAAACTTGAAGCTACAATTTTAATAGTTCCTTTTTCTAAAATAGAAACTATAGGAGCGTGATTATTCAATATTTGGAAGCTTCCGTCAACTCCAGGTAAGGTAACTGATGTTATTTCTCCTGAAAATAATTTTGCTTCTGGTGATACTATTTCTAAAATCATAACTTTTTTTTAAATTCCAAATTATAAAATTCCAAATCCCAATCTTGGAATTTGGAATTTTTATTTTTTGTTGTTTATCAAGCTACGCTTGATTATGCTTCAGCCAACATTTTCTCTCCAGCTTCGATAGCATCCTGAATAGATCCTTTTAAGTTGAAAGCTGATTCTGGAAGGTGATCTAACTCACCATCAATAATCATGTTGAATCCTTTGATAGTATCTTTAATATCAACCAAAACTCCAGGAATACCTGTAAATTGCTCCGCTACGTGGAAAGGCTGAGATAAGAAACGTTGTACACGACGTGCTCTTGATACAGAAAGTTTATCTTCTTCAGATAATTCTTCCATACCTAAGATTGCGATAATATCCTGCAATTGTTTGTATTTCTGAAGAATCTCTTTTACTCTTTGTGCGCAGTCGTAGTGCTCATTTCCTAAGATTTGAGGAGTCAAAATTCTTGAAGTAGAATCTAACGGGTCAACCGCTGGATAAATACCTAGCTCAGCAATTTTACGAGACAATACAGTTGTTGCATCTAAGTGAGCAAACGTTGTTGCTGGCGCCGGATCCGTTAAGTCATCCGCAGGAACGTAAACCGCCTGTACAGATGTAATAGATCCTTTGTTTGTAGAGGTAATACGCTCTTGCATAGCTCCCATCTCTGTTGCCAAAGTTGGTTGATATCCTACTGCAGAAGGCATACGTCCTAAAAGTGCTGATACCTCAGAACCCGCTTGTGTAAAACGGAAGATGTTATCTACGAAGAATAATACATCTTTTCCTTGGTCAGTTCCAGCTCCATCACGGAAATACTCAGCGATAGATAATCCTGAAAGTGCCACACGTGCACGAGCTCCAGGTGGCTCATTCATTTGTCCGAAAACGAAAGTAGCTTTAGACTCTCTCATTCCTGGCATATCTACTTTAGATAAATCCCATCCTCCATTTTCCATAGAGTGCATGAAATCATCACCGTATTTAATAATTCCTGACTCTAACATCTCACGAAGCAAGTCATTTCCTTCACGTGTTCTTTCTCCTACTCCTGCGAATACAGAAAGTCCACCGTGACCTTTTGCGATATTGTTGATCAACTCCTGAATCAATACTGTTTTACCAACACCAGCACCACCGAACAATCCAATTTTACCACCTTTTGCGTAAGGCTCAATCAAATCGATTACTTTAATACCTGTGAATAAAACTTCTGATGAAGTTGATAAATCTTCAAATTTAGGCGCTTGTCTGTGAATAGGCAAACCGTTTTCTCCTGTTTTAGGTAATTCTCCTAAACCATCAATTGCATCTCCAACAACATTAAATAAACGACCATATACATCTGGACCGATTGGCATTTGGATTGGATTACCAGTTCCAACTACTTCATATCCTCTTGACAAACCATCTGTAGAGTCCATAGAAATGGTACGAACAGTGTTTTCACCAATGTGAGATTGTACTTCTAGAACTAATAGTGTTCCGTCTTTTTTTGTGATTTCTAATGAATCATAAATTTTTGGAAGTTCAACATCTTTTCCGTTGAAAACTACGTCAACTACTGGTCCAATGATTTGAGCAACTTTTCCTATTACTTTTGACATTACTTATGTATTTATTAAATAGCTATTTAGGTTTATCGAAAATACCTCTTTTTTCAGAGCGCAAAGATAATTTTTTAAAATATAAAATCAATATTTTTTTTATAAAAAATACTACCAATTTGTTTGATTCCTAAAAGTCAGGCTTCAAATAGTTAAAATGGTAATTTTTACACGAATAAAAAAAAGCCACTACATTCAAAAAACGAGTGGCTTTTTACTAAAAAAAATTGGCATTATGGTAATGTCTTTGGATATTGAATTGGATAGGCACCCAAATCAACAGGTCTCAAAGTCGATTCGTATTTTACATTTATGGCATCTATAAAAATATTAGCAATCAAAGCATATCCTCTTGCGCTTGGATGAACACCATCTAACGAAAAAGCGCCTCCTGTAACATAAGTCGAAGACATTGTATAATTTCCAAACTTAATTCCTCCGCTTGCTAATTGTGTTAATACTTTTCTTGTATCAACAAATGCAAGTCCTTTGTCTTTAGCAATTGACTCGATTGTTACATTGTATGCGTCTGTTGCTTTTTTTACTTCGGCAACTTCCTCTTTAGTCAAAACCCAATTATCTGCTAATGGTACCGAAACTCCATTTACTTTTGTAGGATCTCCTCCAACAGGAGTACCGATAAAGGTTCTTGAAGTCAAAACTAACAAATCCTCTTTTGTTGCCTGTCTGTAAGAAGGAACTCCATAATCTCCAAGATTAGTCAGATAGCTATCTACAATTACTACAGCATTAGCTCCTGCTTTGAATGTTACTTTTCTTTTGGCAGCTTCTTCTACACTAAGCAATTGATTGGCTACCATTGCCTGCAAGCCACCATTATAAGCTGCGTATCCAGCATTCAGCTGTGTAGCAGCTGCTTCAGTTAAAGGAACCGGATTAAAAGGCACTGTTGTAAAGTAAGGCAACGCGGTAATATAAGGTAAATTAGCCACTACTCCTTTTGCTCCATTAGCTGTTAGATTCGTAACTAATGCCGAGTAAACACTTGCAAAAACAGTAGGATCTGTAATATCATTGGTTCCGTAAGTTGCTGGGTTCATATTTCCGGTCTGATCTTTCCCGATACCTCCAGAAGTAGCGTATCCTAAAACATCATTTCCTCCTATAAACAAAGAGAAGAAAGTTGGAGCCTGCGTTACCGCATCGGCTATAACCGTTGTTGAAGGTGCGCTGGAAAATCTGGCAAAATAAGGATTTGCTGCTCCTGTTGCTACACCTGCAATGTTTCCGTAACCCGGAGCAACCAAATGATAACTTTTTGCCCCTGGAATACCTAAATTATTAAATGCTCCTGTAAGATGAACACCTACCTCTGTTGTTGGAGCTTCTGCAACAGCAACCGGACCTGTACCGTTAAAATACAAACGTGTTCCTGCAATTACATTTCCCCCTAACAACAAACCTCCAATATTGTCATTTGCAAATGGAGTCGTAAAAGTTCCTCCTCCTGCAGCAACAAATTGCTGTGCAAGGATGTTAGGATATGCTCCTTCCTGTCCTCTTTTGAAAAGTGCTCCATCACTATATCCTGCTGCAAACGAATCTCCAAGTGCTACATATTTTGTAAACACAGCCGATCCGGGAACTACTGGAACTTCAGCTTCTGTTGAGCTGTCATCATCATTGTTGCACGCTATAAAGGTTAAAGAGACCAATAATAGCCATTTTATATTTTTTATCATGATTTTTTAATTTAATATTTTAATACTTCTTTTTCATTCATCTTAATAGAAGAACCTTTTTGATTTTTCTTTTTTATTAAGGATTAATTGTCCAAGAAGCAAACCATTGCTGACCAATAGCTCCCGCTCCAATTACTTGTAAATAATCTTTTCCGAAAAGATTTGTTGCTCCTACTTTAAGAACCGATTTTAATTTTGGAAAAGCATAGTTTACCTGTGCATCTAAAACTGTATTCTCCGGAATCATACCATCTCCAAAAGAAGATTGCCATAAGTATTCGGTATTCCATCTAACATTCAGATTAAATCCTAAATTTTTAGTAACATTAGAATTTCCGATAGACCCTTTAATTCTGTGTTTTGGTGTATTAAAACCTGCAATAAAGCTAGGATCTTCTGATTGATCAAAATCGAATTGAGCGTAATTATAGTTAACCCCTAGTTCGAAATCTTTATATACTTTTTTAGACAGTCCTACTCCAAATCCTAATGACGAAATTTCGGCTGTCGTATTGGTATAAACCTGATACACTCTTCTGTCTCCCAAAGCTAAAGCAGCATAACTTAACTGTACTGCAGGATCTGTAGAATCTGTACCTGCTGTTCCGTAATAAGGAGATATTACTCTTGCCGTATTCATGAAATCATTGTAGATATTATAATACGCATTGATATCTATTGATAAATCATTTTGCACAACCGAACGGTATCCAACCTCAAAAGCCTGTACTTCTTCTGGTTTTACCAGTCCTATGTTTGCTACCTGAAGATCAGCTGTATTTCCTGAAGCTCCAAATGCCTGAACTGAAGCAACAGTATATGCGTTTTCATAAGCATTACGTCCTGATAAATTAACTGTAGCACCATTTCCAGGTAAAGCCTGACCCGCAGGGCTTACTGGTTGTGTTTCCTGAAAACGATCTAAGTTTTCTTCAGCTGAACCAATTAAAGCAAAAGGCCCTAAATCCAGACCGATGTATTGATCTTGTGTGGTTGGGTTACGGAAACCTGTTTGATACGATACTCTAAAATTATGTCTTTTAGATTCTCCTGCTGAATATACTAACGAAAGTCTTGGAGAAAGATTTCCGTCGAAGTTTTGACTCTTATCATAACGTACAGAACCTGTAAATTTAAGTCTGTCATCCAGCAATTTTTTCGTCAATTGTGTATAAGCACCATATTCTTTATAATCTATAGGTCCGTCGTAATCTGTAAAGATTGTTCCGTCAGAGTTCATGATGTATTTTCTCCATGAACCACCCACCTGAATTTCTGCAAAGTCAACCATGTCCTTAAAGTTATAATTTACATCTGAATGATATAACTTAGACTGATCTATAAATTTAGCTCCCTGAGTTAGGTCAGGATTCGCAACTACCTTTGCAAGAGCCTGGTTGAATTGTGCCGAACCTGGTTCAAATCTTGGCTTTCCTGTTGGTGCAGTTGCAAATTGAGGCAGCGGTACTAAAGCAGCCGGTAGTTTGTTGTAGTCTGCATAATTTCTTGCAATAGCAGCAGACTCTGTAGCATTGGTACCCATAACCGCTCCTGAAAGCTGGTAAGCCGTTGCATAATTTGTAAACCATTCTGTATCTGATTTTGCTGCTCTGTTTACGTTCCAGGCCGCGAAACGCATATCGTATGAATTTCCTGCATCTTCAGTGGTAGCATACACTCTTGCGAAAAAGTTTTTACCTTTTACTTCGATTTTTCCTTGTTGCATGATAAAATCTTTCAAAGCATATCTGTTTGCTCCCTGATAGATTGTGCTTCCCAAACCTACTTTATATTGTGCGATAATTTCAGTATCATTTGCCCATGGTTTGAAATGAAAAGAGAAATCTCCTTTTATGTTTTTTACTTTATTATCTGTTAAGTCTTGTTCACGATATCCGGTTCTGCTTACCTGACCTACATTTGATATAAAGGTCGTAACCTCATCACCATATAAGTTAAGTCCGTCGTAGTTTTGATTGTTAGCATGTCCTACTGACCCTCCAGTCATACTTCTCTGATCAGCCGCAATCCATTCGGTAGCACGGGTAAAAGTAAAGTTGGCTTTCATGGCAAAATGTTTCGTGAAAGCTTTTGCTGCTCTCAAACCAAAATCTACATAATCATTTGTCCCTGCAGCATCCTGATTGGTCTGACCGTATTTAAAATAAGTACTGATTCCTTCATTAGTAAAAGGACTTTTACTGTTCATAAACAAGATTCCGTTGAAGGCATTAGCTCCGTATAATGCAGATGAAGCACCAGGTAAAAGCTCTACATTGGCCACATCAATATCCGAAACCCCAATTAAATTACCCAATACAAAGTTTAAAGCCGGAGATGAATTGTCCATTCCGTCAACCAATTGCATAAAACGGGTATTGGCTACAGAGGCGAAACCACGTGTATTGATTGATTTAAAGGAGATACTACTCGTATTAAAGTGCACCTCTTTTAAGTTTTCTAATCCGTCATAAAAAGTGGGAGCCGTAGTGTTTCTAATTTCCTGAATCCCCATTCTTTCGATGGTAACCGGAGACTCAATAACCCTTTCCGGTGTTCTGGATGCCGAGACAACGATTTCATCTAATTTATTTTCTTCATCAGATAATACGACACTGATTTTTTGAGAAGCCGAAGTAACATTGATGGTTTTAGATTGATACCCTACAGCCGAAACTTTTATTGTAAAAGGCGGTTTAACGTCTGTTTTAAGGGTGAAAGATCCGTCAAAATCAGCAGAGGCTCCGCTTTGATCGCCTACTACGATAATATTGGCACCAGGAATAGATTCGTTTTTACTGTCAGTAACCGAACCAGTAATTGTATTCTGAGCGAAAGAAATGCCACAGAAAAACAATGACAGAATGAGTAAATACACTTTCATTAGGGTTGTTTTTGTTAGTTTAGGATACCAAAATAACAAATATTTTTAATATTAATAAAAAAACGTTAAAAAAAATTCATTATTACTATCTTTTTCGTTAGTATTTTAAGTATTCAGCATATCATTTTATTAAATTAATAACAAAGAATATCGGCACGCATAGTATAATAGTATGCGTACATATAATTTTTTGCCAAAAAACTGACAATTTCTTAAAAATAGAGGGTTTAGAAAAAAAATATGATAATAAAAAAAAGCAAGACCTAAATCTTGTTTTTTTAACATACCGTTAGGGTATTTGTGTTTTAATTATGAAGTAGCAATGTCGTGCATAACAAGGCATCCTGAATGGTTGTAATTGATTTTTAATGATTTAGCTTTTTATTAAAACTGCTTTTGGGTCGTGGTTTTTGCAATGGTGTTTTAGGGTAACTTATTGAGGGAGATTGTTTTTTGGGTGACGGATATCTTTGCGCATATCCGAGAGATCGGGGATCAATACTGCATATCCGAGTGATTGTTTTTTTTCTATTACATTAAAAGTATAAATGATAAAAAAACATTAATCAATGCCAGTAAAAAAACTCCATAATTTCTTAAAATTTTCCGCATTATATACAACCAAACTGGCTGTAAATAAACATAGAACACCCACAATCGTTTCGTCTGCAATAACTCAGTAATTTTATCATTCTGATTTCCAAAAAAAGCATCTCTTTCAAAAACATACAATAAAAACAATGACACATATGTTAAGATATAAAACCAAATTAATAATTTTTCTTTATTCATAATCAATTATTAGAATTTGTTTGTAACAATACCACGATCACTTAGGACATTTTATCCAAAAATTTGGTCATACAATATATTTTTATCTAAAAGAATATTTTTTTTCAAAGGCGTCATAATATAAACATATGTTTCATCTTCGATTTTATAAAACAAAACATTTGCATTTAAGTTTTTTAAGCCATAATATTCTACTTTACTGTAGATTAGCTTGGTATCCTGATTATTAATTTTGATTGTATATTTATTAAAATTCAGATCAAAGCTTTTAATAGTGTCATTATTTACCTGATAGTTTATCTTACTATCCGAAAAGAAATCAATACTATTAATTTTATAGTCATCGTTAAATACTTCCGGGCTTAAATTAACTTCGTATAGTCCCTCGTTAACAATTGAAAAATAACCTGGTGTGGAATAATTAGCTGATTGATGATGATTGAATGAACAATTTTTAGAAACATTTTTAAGCTTTATTACTATTAACGAATACTTTAATTGCATTTCATATTGTGAAACAACAGTGTCATTCTTGATTGCATAACTACCAATACAAACATTATCGTCTTTAAAAGTCGATACGTTTTTTATTTTCATGCTCTTGCCTGGAATGAAATTCATTTCATCGGGAATTAAACTCATGGCGTTTGGCCTTACATCCTTTTTGCAACTTAAACAAAAGAAAAGCAATAATACAATACAGCTGATTTTCATAGTAAAAACTCATTAAAAAGTTAGAGCATTTAATTTCCACAATTAATATGTAAATCTATCACTCGGTTTTAAATATACAAAAAAGCTACAATTTTTTAGGTTGTAACTTTTGTATTGTCGCTTAGCGTTGCGGGCACAGATTGCAAATTCCACAGTATCGTACGCGAAAAATTTATCGTATATCCGATAGATCGGTTTTTCATAAGACTCGTGGGCGTGTTTGTTTTATTTACTCTTAAATCTAAAAACTATTGAGATTAAAAGAGTGATAAAACACACAACCAAACAAAATGCTCCGATTGGTTCTGGTAAAAAATTTATATCAAAAAAAACATTACTAAGAATAAAAATCCATATTATTACTAGTGATGCGTACGCTATTATTCTGATTTTTTTTATAGATACTTTCATTGAAATGGTAATCTTTATAAGTTTTACATTAACATTACTGTTGATGCATTATCACACTGCAATTATCTCTGACTTTTGCGTCATTTTTAAACAAATATAATTGAAATACATAAACCTCATAAAGTCTCTGACTTCAAAAAGTTATTTTCATAGAAACTTATTTTGTGAATGTAAATCAATATAAACTTAACGTAAAACTTCGGGAGACTATTATCAGCGTGGCGCAACCGCAAGGGTTGGGCCTACGGTATTATGGGGATTAAACAATCATTTTGCTGAACCGCGGAAACAAAAAAAAGCGAGACTTTCGTCTCGCTTTTTATATAAATTTTAAATTTTTAACCTTATTCTACTGTAACTGATTTTGCTAAGTTACGAGGCTGATCTACGTTGCAACCACGCATTACTGCGATATGATACGACAGCAATTGCAATGGTATTGTAGTAATTAGCGGTGATAACGCATCTGATGTTTCCGGAATTTCGATTACATAATCGGCTAATTCGCGAACCTGTGTATCTCCTTTTGTTACCACGGCAATAATTTTTCCGCTACGTGATTTGATCTCCTGAATGTTACTTACGATTTTGTCGTAATGACCTTGTTTAGGCGCAATAACAATTACCGGCATGTGCTCATCGATAAGCGCAATAGGACCGTGTTTCATTTCTGCTGCAGGATATCCTTCGGCATGAATGTACGAGATCTCTTTTAGCTTTAAAGCTCCTTCTAAGGCAACCGGGAAGTTATAACCACGACCTAAGTACAAACAGTTTGGTGCATCTTTGAAAGCAGCAGCAATTTCTTTGGCTCTATCATTCGTTTCTAAAGCTTCTTTTACTTTTTCAGGAATGATTTCAAGCTCTTGTAAGTAGGTATGAAAATCGGTATTTGACAAGGTTCCTTTGGCTTTCCCTAATCGCAATGCAATCATGGTTAAAACTGTAATCTGAGTAGTGAACGCTTTTGTTGAAGCTACCCCAATTTCAGGTCCTGCGTGTGTGTAAGCACCTGCATGACTTTCTCTTGAAATAGAAGAACCTACTACGTTACAAACTCCAAAAACAAAGGCTCCGTTTTCTTTAGCTAATTTGATAGCCGCCATAGTATCTGCCGTTTCTCCTGATTGGGAAATAGCAATTACCACATCGTCTTTATTGATAATTGGGTTTCTGTATCTGAACTCTGAAGCATATTCTACTTCAACCGGAATACGGGTAAACTCTTCAAAAATATATTCTGCTACCAATCCTGCATGCCATGAAGTTCCGCAGGCAACGATTAGAATACGTTTTGCGTTTAAGAATTTCTCGATGTTATCCTCAACACCAGCCATTTGAACGATGCCCAGGTTCGCATTCAATCTTCCTCTGTAAGTATCTTTGATTACGCTAGGCTGCTCGTAGATTTCTTTTAGCATGAAGTGATCGTAACCGCCTTTTTCGATTTGCTCCAAATTCATTTGAAGTTCCTGAATATAAGGATCGACTAAAGAGTCATCTTTTATTTTACGAACTTTAAGTGGCTTGTGCAATCTTATGTTTGCCATTTCGCCATCTTCCAGATAAATTGCATTCGAAGTATATTCGATAAAAGGTGATGCATCAGAAGCGATGAAATATTCGCCTTCCCCTACCCCTATTGCTAACGGGCTACCTAATCGTGCCGCTACAATTTCGTTTGGGTTTTTTTTGTCAAAAACTGCGATTGCATAGGCTCCGACAACCTGATTTAAGGCTATCTGAACAGCTTTGCCCAGTTTTATGTTTTCTTTTTTCTGAACCTCTTCAATCAGATTTACTAATACTTCAGTATCGGTATCTGATTTAAAAGTGTATCCTCTTTTTATTAATTCTTCTTTAAGCGGTGCGTAGTTTTCGATAATTCCGTTGTGAATAATCGCTAATTCACCAGAATTAGAAAGATGTGGATGTGAATTTACATCATTTGGCACACCATGAGTTGCCCAACGTGTATGTCCTATTCCTATGGTTCCGTTTGTGGCAAAGTTTTCCTTTGCTTTTGCTTCAAGGTCTAAAACTTTACCTTTGGTTTTACAAACTTTAATAACTGCTTCTGCGTTATCATATAACATGACACCAGCGCTGTCATAACCTCTATATTCGAGTCGTTTTAATCCTTTTATTACAATAGGATACGCCTCTCGATGTCCGATATATCCAACAATTCCACACATATATTTATTAATTTGGTTTCGTGTAATAAATCTGAAGTTTTAATTTTTTAGCTTCTTCAACTTCAGCTCCTACTCCATAAATAACAGTCCCTAATGGACTCATTACAGATGCTGTAGGTACTTGTTTTATAAGTGTATTAGGTATCATTTTTTCCTTATTCAGCATATTTGATGTTGAAAGGTTGATGTTCTCTGTTACCGATACACCTAATTTAACATTAGCAACATTAGTTCCTTTGATAATGTTAATAATATGGTTGGTAATCCTTACTTTATAGTAAGCTCCTCTTCCATTTTCTTTCTTTAGTAATCCATCATATACTACTCTTGCTCCTTTAGGATCAGTATTTGCACTTGGAGATGAATCATTATAATCTAATATTGCTTTGTTGTTTGTAAAATCATATACATAAACCCTATAAGGTTCAGATAATTTAGTCTCATTATCTTCTGGTGATTCTGGCTTGTTCATCTCTCCCGAATCAATATAAAAAACCAAATTGGCTTCGTTAATCAACCATTTATTATCTCTAATCTCCTGTAATTTAGATTCAAAATCCTTAAGTTCTACAACTGCTACAGCACCTTGTCCACCTTTTAGAAACAATCGTTCGTCTCCAGTAGTAGTATTAGGATTTGAGACTGCAGTATTATAAGAGGCAGCTTTTTCGTCTTTTAGCAGGTTAACTGTATTTCCTTTTAGGTTGATTACAAACGTTTTTGGAGTTTTTGTTGTAGTCGAAACACCATCAACTGTTGTTACCAGATCTTCTTTATAATGTATGGTGATTGTTCCTTTTGAAAAATCAATCGTATTCATATTTGTACGAGAACTTCCGGAGTTACCTACCTTAAAGTATAATCCTCTGAAATAATCCTGAAAAACATTTGCATTGGCTAATTTTCCAGCTGGAGCATTAAAAATTTTAGTCATGAAAAAACCAGGCTTCAATCGCATCACCATTTGTGGCGCGATCAGTTTATTCGTTTTTACTTTAGTAGTTGCATCTTCAGTTGTTTCGATTACTTCTTTAGCATCAAAAAAGAATTCTTTACTTTCCAAAACACGAGTTGTATCATTTAGTTGTTCTTTTTTTGAACTGTCAAAAAAATCATTCTGATCAGAATAAAATAATCTTGAACCAATTGCTCCGGTACCATTATCAACTGTTAGATTATCCATCAGAACCCCTGACTCATATAGACCCAAATTTAATTTACCTA
This sequence comes from Flavobacterium hydrocarbonoxydans, assembly GCF_009789235.1. Taxonomy (GTDB): domain Bacteria; phylum Bacteroidota; class Bacteroidia; order Flavobacteriales; family Flavobacteriaceae; genus Flavobacterium; species Flavobacterium hydrocarbonoxydans. Next base: position 361,989 of record NZ_WSTB01000002.1, read on the forward strand.
ACTTTGAACCTGAAATAGAATCGAGTACATAAGTTGAGCTTCCATTTGAATTAAGTGTTTTACCTTTAACGAAATAAGGAACTGCAAGCTTAACACTATCAATCACAATATTTTTACCAAAAACAACATTATAATCTGCAAGTGTAACCTGAGTGGCAAAATTAGCCGTTGTAGTTCCGAAAACCGGACTTCTAAAAATCCCTAATTGATTTACCGCTAAATTGTTGGTTGCAACAGGAGTAACCTCTTGGTTGTATACATTTACTTTATAACTTATCGAATCCAGATCAAAATGATTATCGCCAATTATATCGTCGCCAATGGCATTAAAGTCTTTGTCACAAGAATACAAAAAAACAACCGCTGCTAGTAATAGAATTTTCTTAAAAAAAGAAGTATTATACATGTTTAATAATAATGTTAAAATTTAAAGACCCATACTTTTGTAGAAATTTGTATACGCCTCGGCGAATGCATCTTTCGTGGCGAAAGGTAAAAAAGGTTTTCCTGAAGATTCTATAAATTTTGTTAAACTTGAAGACACATTTTCTGAAGCAATGATCACGGCATCAGAATGTAATATGCTGGCTTTTAAAACATTTTCGTAATTAGGCGTCTCTAAATCTGCTATTGACTCATGAGGAACACCATCAAATTTTACTTTATTGATCATTTCTAAATCTAAATTCTCATCAAAAGATTGCCCGTAAACAGAGGTTACAATCTTAGTTTCTGAAAATAAAGCTTCGTTTTTATAGTAATGCTTCATATAAATTGGCAACATAGCAGCTAACCATCCGTGAACATGAATAATATCTGGAACCCAGTTCAGTTTTTTTACTGTTTCAACCACACCTTTTGCAAAAAATATTGCTCTTTCATCATTGTCAGGATATAAAACCCCCTCTTCGTCTGCAAAAGTTGCTTTTCTCTTAAAATATTCATCATTATCAATAAAATAAACCTGAATTCTTTCTTTGGGAATCGAAGCTACTTTGATAATCAATGGCATATCTAAGTCATTCACTACCAAATTCATCCCTGAAAGTCTGATTACTTCGTGTAATTGATGTCTTCTTTCGTTAATATTTCCGTATCTTGGCATGAAAATTCTTATTTGTCCACCCTGATCATTGATCATTTTAGGAACGTCATAAGACATCAAAGAAACTTCATTTTCAGCCAAATAAGGCACGACTTCAGATGATACGTATAATATCCTCTTATCTTTCATAATAGTAATTTACTTAATTTTTGGTAATAAAAACGTTGCAAAATTACAAAAATTTATGCAGTTATTAACTAATATATTATGTTTGCACTAAATTTTAATAATACCCTCATGCATATTTTCTACGGTAAAGTAGCCCTGATAGCTTATTTGAAAACTATCAAAACCGCAAATTCAACTGTTGGGTTTGTGCCAACAATGGGTGCTTTACACCAAGGTCATCTGGCTTTAATGCAACGCTCAATTAAAGAAAATGACGATACTGTCGTGAGTATTTTTGTAAATCCAACACAGTTTAACAACCCCGAGGATTTAGAAAAATACCCTCGAACCCTTGACGAAGATGTAAAAAAGATGCGCACTTTAAGCGACAAAATCATCTTGTATGCACCTTCTGTAGATGATATTTACGAAGGACATACCGTTTCACAGGATTTTGATTTTGACGGTTTGGAAAACCAAATGGAAGGAAAATTCAGACCCGGACATTTTAACGGAGTGGGTACTATTGTAAAAAGACTCTTCGAAATTGTAACACCTACGAATGCTTATTTTGGTGAAAAGGATTTTCAGCAGCTGCAAATTGTTAAAAAAATGGTCGAAAAAAACAACTTGCCCGTAAATGTGGTAGGCTGTCCTATTTTTAGAGAAGATAACGAACTGGCGATGAGTTCCAGAAACGAACGCCTGACTACTGAGGAAAGAAAAAAAGCATCTATTATATACAAAACCCTTACTGAAGCCAGAGAAATTTTCAAAAAAGGAACTCCGGAGGAAACCATTTTTTTTGTAGAAAATTCTTTCAAAGACAACGAAATGTTCGAACTTGAATATTTTGTCATCGCTGACGAATCGACATTATTACCTATAGAAGATAAAAGTAAAGACAAAAAATACCGTGCATTTATAGCCGTATTTGTTAATTCTATAAGGTTGATTGACACCATTTCATTAAATTAATTTACCTTTGCACCATGCAAATTCAAGTTATAAAATCAAAAATACATCGTGTAAAAGTAACTGGAGCCGATTTGAATTATATTGGCAGTATTACTATTGACGAAACTCTACTGGAGGCTTCAAACATTATTGAAGGCGAAAAAGTATCTATTGTAAACATTAATAATGGGGAACGTTTTGAAACCTACGCTATTAAAGGTCAAAAAGATTCAGGAGAAATTACCCTGAACGGGCCTGCAGCCAGAAAAGTTCAGAAAGACGATATTATTATCATTATCTCCTATGCAACCCTGGATTTTGAAGAAGCAAAAACCTTCAAACCCTGGATTGTCTTCCCTAATGAAAATGATAATTCGTTAACATAAAATCTTCATTACATTTATAAAAAAATCTGATTTGTCAAATTTATGTTTGAACAAACCAGATTTTTTTTGTCAAAAATTTCATTGTTTTTTAAAATTTCAATCTTTTAAAAAAAGCAAATAAAGTATTATATTGCTACATTATTTTAATAAATATAATTCTCTGAAATGCCACAAATCATGAAAAAAGTTTACCTACTCCTTGCCTTACTATCGGTTTCGGTATTTGCGCAGAAAAAATTCGACAATATTCAATCTGAAAAACTTGGAGAAGAAAGAAGAATAACCATTGGACTTCCGGCATCTTACGAAGCAAATCCTAATAAAAAATATCCTGTTTTGTATTTACTGGATGGCGATTATTTGTTCGATCCGTTTTTAGGTGCTGTAAATTACGGGACTTACTGGGATGATTTACCGGAAATGATCATCATCGGGATTCATCAGAACAAAAACGACGAACGCGAAGACGACTCTACTTATGACGCCATAGATGGAGTGCCATTCGAAAAAGGCGCCAAGTTTTTTGAATTTATAGGCGCAGAATTAGTTCCGCATATCGAAAAAAAATATAGAACAGCTCCTTTTAGAATCATTGCAGGACATGATGTGACAGCAGGATTTATTAATTTTTTCCTTTGTAAAGACAATCCGCTATTTAACGCCTACATTGCTTTTAGCCCTGTACTTCCCACTAAAATGGAAGTTAGAATTCCTGAAAAACTAGCCGCAGTAAAAGAGCCTTTTTTTTATTATCTTTCTGTTGCTGACGGTGATATCAAGAAAATTAAAGAACCCATAGAAAAATTAGACAGTAATATTAAAATCGCAAACAATCCGTTAGTAAGCTACAAATATGACTTGTTTAAAAACACTACACATTACACACAGGTATTGCATGCTATTCCGAGTGCTTTGTATCAAATTTTCGAATCCTACAGACCGATAAACTCAGAAGAATACAACAATAAAATTGTCGTTCTTCAGTCTGGTTATGCTGATTATCTGGAAAATAAATATGCTACTATGTCTAAAAATCTTGGGTTTGATGTTCCGTTCCGAATGAGTGATTTTAAAGTTATCGAAAATTTAATTTTAAAAAACAAAGCCTACGACGAATTGGGCAAAATGGCCGAGATAGCAAATGTAACTTATCCCAAAGCAATGTTAGGCGAATATGAAATTGGTTTGATGTATGAAAAAATGGGAGACCCTAAAAGAGCTTCGAAAAAATATCAAAATGCCTCTCAAATGGAGCCTATTGGCGATTTGAACAAGGATATGATGTATGATAAAATAGATGAAATGAATACCCTTGCCAAACAAACTAAATAATGTCTAAAGTTAAAACTTCCTTTTTTTGCCAGAATTGCGGCACCCAATACGCCAAATGGCAAGGACAATGTAATGCCTGCAAAGAATGGAATACTATTGCCGAAGAAATCATTCAGAAGCAGGAAAAAGTGGCCTGGAAAAGCGAACCAACTCCTTCGGGAAAAGCACCCAGACCTTTAAAAATTAATGAAATCGATTCGACACAGGAGATCCGAATGGATACCACTGATGGCGAACTGAATCGTGTTCTGGGTGGCGGAATCGTTCCCGGATCCTTGACGCTTTTGGGCGGAGAACCCGGAATTGGGAAAAGTACACTTTTGCTCCAGATTTCTTTAAAATTACCTTATAAAACACTTTATGTTTCGGGCGAGGAAAGTCAGAAACAAATAAAAATGCGTGCTGAAAGAATCACGCCCAACAGCGACAATTGTTATATTTTGACCGAAACCAAAACGCAAAATATCTTTAAACAAATTGAAGCTATCCAGCCTGAAATTGTCATTATCGACTCGATTCAGACTTTGCATACCGATTATATCGAATCGACAGCCGGAAGTATTTCTCAGATTCGGGAAACCACTGCGGAGTTGATCAAATTTGCAAAAGAAACCAATATTCCGGTTATTTTGATTGGTCATATTACCAAAGACGGAAACATTGCCGGGCCAAAAATACTGGAACACATGGTCGACACCGTTCTACAGTTTGAAGGCGACAGAAATCATGTGTATCGAATTTTACGTTCGCTAAAAAACCGTTTTGGCTCTACTGCTGAACTTGGAATTTACGAAATGTTAGGAAGTGGCCTGCGAGAAGTTTCGAATCCGTCAGAAATATTGATTTCGCACAAAGACGAAGAAATGTCCGGAACTGCTATTGCTACCACTATGGAAGGTATGCGTCCGTTGATGATCGAAATACAATCGCTGGTAAGTACGGCAGTTTACGGAACGCCACAACGAAGCACAACTGGATATAACGCCAAACGATTGAATATGATTCTGGCTGTTTTAGAAAAACGCGCCGGATTTCGATTGGGTGCAAAAGATGTTTTTCTGAATGTTACCGGAGGAATTTCAGTTGATGATCCCGCAATTGACTTAGCAGTTGTTGCTGCCATTTTATCATCGAATGAGGATATCCCTGTAACCAAAGGCTTTTGTTTTGCAGGCGAAGTAGGTTTGTCAGGCGAAATTCGTCCTGTAAACCGTGTTGACCAGCGTATTCAGGAAGCCGAAAAACTGGGATTCAGTACTATCTTTGTGTCTAAATACAACAAAATTGCATTAAAAAATACCGGAATCAAAATAGAATTAGTTGCTAAAATCGAAGATGTGGCGAGTATTCTTTTTGGATGATTTTTTTTTACCATTAAAAAATTTAGAATCATTAAGCTTGATAAACTGGATTTTATTATGGCAAACTTTACAAACAACTTAATTGTAATACCACATTATTTATAAAACCTGCTTTATGAATTTTCCAAAACAAAAAATAATCAAAGCACTCAAAATACTTGCCCTGGTATTAGTTGTGCTTTTTTTAGGATTTTACTTTTTCCGTGATTCGCTTTTAAAACAGGCTATCGCGAAAGTCACTTATAAAATGAATACGGATTATAATAGTACTTTCTCTATAAAATCGGCTTCGTTTGATGGTTTATCAGGCATAAAATTGACCGACGTAGTGTTAGTTCCTAAAAACGCAGACACGCTTTTTAATATCAAGAAGATAGAAACCAGCATCAGTTTAAGTAATTTGTTGATTGGCGATGTGCAAATTGGGACGTTAAAAATCGACAATGGTTTTGTACAATTGGTCAAAAAAGGAAAAGTTCGCAACTTTGATGCTTTTCTTAAAAAAGACGATGTAGAAACCGAAAGCAATGAAAAAAGAAAATACGCCACTTTTGCTTATCGTATCATTTCGAAGTTACTGAATCTGGTTCCGACCGATATGAAACTGGAAAATCTAACTTTTAAGATTGACGATAATGGTAAAAAAGCCTCCATTGCGATAAATAAACTCGTTTTAAACAACAAACAGCTTGAAACCAGTCTTCATGTTCAGAGCAAAAATTTTGATCAGCGCTGGAACATAAAAGGTTTTGCCGATCCGAGAAACAAAAAAGCTGATATTCGTTTTTTTAATCTGGATACCGGCGCCATTCGGGTTCCGTATCTTGACCAGAGATATAATTTGAAAGCCAGCTTCGATTCGATCCGGCTGAATGTGGAAAACATAGACAAAGACGGAAGCGAATTGCACATAGACGGCTTTACTTCTATTGCTAATTTAAAAATCAATCATCCTAAAATTGCAACCAAAGACGTAGTGATTAAAAATGCGCGTTTTGATTACCGCTTTTTATTAGGCGACGATTTTATCTCGATTGACAGCAGTTCGACCATGCAGCTGAACAAAATAAAAGTACGTCCGTATCTGTCATACAACACAGAGTCTGATACGGTTTATACGATGAAAGTTGACATTCCGAAAATGAAGGCGCAGGATTTTATTGTTTCGCTGCCTGACGGTTTGTTTACACATTTTCAGGGAATGGAAGCGACAGGGAATTTTAATTATAAATTAGATTTCAAATTCAATAAAAACAAACCCAACACTTTGGTTTTCGACAGCAAACTCAATAAAGAAAACCTGAAAATCACGAAGTATGGCGAGGCAAATCTAAATAAACTAAATGGTGAATTTGTTTATCGCGCCATTATTCAAAATGTGCTGCAAAGACCCGTTTTGGTTGGAAATGCGAATCCAAATTACACTCCTTTAGACCAAATTTCGCCTTATTTACGCAAATGTGTTTTAACGACTGAAGACCCTTCGTTCTTCTCGCATCGTGGTTTTATCAATGAAGCGTTTAAACAATCGATTCTGAAAAACATTCGAACCAAAAAATTCTCACGTGGTGCGAGTACGATTAGTATGCAATTGATTAAGAACGTTTTTTTGACCCGCGACAAAACACTTTCGCGTAAGCTGGAAGAAATTTTACTGGTTTATATTCTGGAAAACAATCGGGTGGTAAGTAAAGAAAGAATGCTGGAAGTTTATTTTAATATTATCGAATGGGGACCAAATGTGTATGGAATTGGCGAAGCGAGTCAGTTTTATTTCCAGAAAAGTCCTGCTGATTTGAGTTTGAATGAATGTTTGTTCCTGGCAACGATTATTCCGAAACCACGAAAATTCATGTACCAGTTTAACGATCAGGGCAACTTGAAAGACTACGCCATAAAGAATCAAAAATTCTTAAGTAATCTAATGTTGCGTCGTGGTGTTTTAATTTCTGAAGATACAGTTTTTCAATCGCCGGTTTATGTTTCGGGAAATGCGCGTTCTTTATTACGTATTAAAATACAGGATACCTTAGCAGTACCGGTGGACTCTTTAACTATTGAAGACGAATTTGATTTGTAAACCTAAAGTTTGCTTATCAATGTTTTATATTTTCCTGCAAGGTTTTCGAAACCTTGTAGGTCTTTTGGGCATACATATAACAACACCTACAAGGTTTCGAAAACCTTGCAGGAGCCAAAATACTCCTTTTATCTACTCTTTAATAATTGTCCTCAGGTTTTCATTTTACATAAATAAAACCTGTACTCCTAAGCTAAAAGCAATTAGGATTACAGGGGTTTCTTTATAGCCCTGACAGCAGCGGTATCCTTTTTCTGGCTTCTTTAGCCAGGAAAAGATTTAGCGAATGGCGGCAGGACGAGTGTTGCTACTGAAAAACTTTGGTTCTGCTCCTGATTTTAAATTTTAAAATTCCAATTATTCAAATTCCAAATTCCAAAAACCTCAAAATTCCAAATCTAAAATTCCAAATTCCAAAAACTTCAAGCTTAAAGCTTCAAACTTCCTGCTCCCAGCTCCCAGCTTCAAACCCCCAACTTCAAGCCAAAAAAAAAAGCACCAATCTTGCGATTGATGCTTTTGTATTGCGATTGAAAAAAATTATTTTTTCTTTCCTTTTGCAGGAGCTTTTGCAGCTTTTGCAGCCTCTTGAGCAGCTTTCATAGCAGCACGAGAGATTCTTACCTGAGCAACAACTGTGTTGTCCGGGTGCATAACTTTGTATTCTGGAGCACCAACTTTAGTAACGTATAATTTGTTACCCATTTCAAGTGGAGTGATGTCAGCCTCAACAAAATCAGGAAGATTTTTAGGTAAAGCTTTCACTTTTAATTTACGAGTGTTCAAACGTAAAACACCTCCAGCAAGAACACCTTTTGATGTACCAACGATTTTTACAGGAACTTCCATAGTGATTTCTTTATCATCAAATAATTGAAAGAAGTCAATGTGTAAAATTTTGTCAGATACCGGGTGCACCTGAATGTCCTGCAAAATTGCATTGAATGATTTTCCTTTTCCAAGTTCGATCACAACTGTGTGAGCGTTTGGAGTGTAAACCAAGTTTTTGAATGCCGCAGCGTCCGCTGAGAAATGTACTGCCTGATTTCCTCCGTATAACACGCAAGGAACCGCTCCAGCATTACGTAAGGCTTTAGTTGACACTTTGCCCACGCTTTCTCTTTCTGATCCTTTAATTGTAATCGATTTCATTGTAAAAAAATATAGTTATTAAATAATATTCTAATCTTTATTGTAGTGAGATTGCTTCGTTCCTCGCAATGACTACATTATAAACTTTCCACTGATGGAATTGTTGTGGTGCACCATGTGCATAACTTCGGCAAAAAGAGGTGCACAACTCACTACTCTTATTTTGTCTGAATGTCTCTTTAAAGGAATAGAATCGGTAACGATTAATTCGCTTAATTTTGAGTTTTCAATTTTTTCGTAGGCTCCACCTGATAAAATGGCGTGTGTACAAATTGCTCTAACGCTTAATGCTCCTTTTTCGATCATTAAATCGGCAGCTTTTGCCAATGTTCCGCCCGTATCGATCATGTCATCTACTAATATTACGTTTCGACCTTTTACTTCACCAATCAATTCCATGGTGTCGATAACGTTGGCTGCTTTTCTTTGTTTGTAACAGATTACTACATCTGATTCTAAAAACTTAGAGTAAGCATAGGCTCTTTTTGAACCTCCCATATCCGGAGATGCAATAGTTAAATTTTCTAATCCTAAACTTTCTACGTATGGTAAAAAGATGGTAGATGCAAATAAATGATCTACTGGTTTCTCGAAAAAACCTTGTATTTGATCTGCATGCAAATCCATTGTCATTACTCTTGTTGCTCCGGCAGCATCTAATAAATTAGCTACTAACTTAGCTCCAATCGGAACTCTTGGTTTGTCTTTTCTATCCTGTCTTGCCCAACCAAAATAAGGCATAACCGCTGTAATATGTCTTGCCGATGCGCGTTTTGCAGCATCAATCATCAATAACAATTCCATCAAATTATCAGCAGTTGGAAAAGTTGAGCACACGATAAAAACGCGTAATCCTCTTATTGACTCTTCGTAAGATGGCTGAAATTCTCCATCACTATACGTTGACATCGTTACTTTACCAAGCGGAATTCCGTATTGTTCCGCAATTTTTTCTGCAAGATAGACACTTTGTGAACAAGCAAAAATTTTAGCTTCAGGTTCTAGGTGCGACATTATAATGTTTTGTTTTTGCTCCGCTGCACGCTATACAATTTTGCTTAGAAATTTCTTTCCAGCCTGAAAGGTATAATTGCCTCGGGTGTAGTTAGTTGTGTGTGTTTCGTTTTAACGAGGTGCAAATTTAGAAAATTTATTGGACACTGAAAGGAAAAATTTAAGTATTTTTAGTAGCACATTTAATTTTATTTTTTACATTTGCACCGTGTTAAAGGAATAGGCACAGTTATGACCTCATAATTACCTATTCTATTGCGTTAAAATAATCGATTTATTGATTGTTTTTTCGTCTGCTAAGCCCGGATGGCGGAATTGGTAGACGCGCTGGTCTCAAACACCTGTGGGAAACCGTGCCGGTTCGACTCCGGCTCCGGGTACAAAAAAACCTCTTCAATCGAAGAGGTTTTTTTTATGCTTTATATTTATTAAGGTGCCGGATTCGGAATAATGGCCTGAACAGCATCAATTTCTGCTAAAATTTCTTTAGAAAGTACAATATCTATCGTGGCAATATTTTCTTTTAACTGTTCTAAAGTGGTTGCACCAATGATTGCACTAGTCACAAATGGCTGCTGAAGCACGAAACCTAAAGCTAATTCTGTTAATGTCAGTCCGTGTTTTTTCGCAATTTCCTGATATAAACGTGTTGCTTGTGTTGATTGCTCGCTGCTGTATCTCGAATACTGCTGAAACAAATTCAGTCTTGCTTTTGGGTGATGCTCTCCGGTTAAAAATTTCCCGGTCAAAACACCAAATCCTAGAGGCGAATAAGCAAGCAAACCTACATTTTCGTGCATGGCAACTTCGGCAGAACCAACTTCGAAAAGGCGATTCAATAACGAATATGGATTTTGAATGGTTTTGATTCTTGGCAGATTTTGATATTTACTTTCTTCCAGAAAACGCATCATTCCCCAAGGGTTTTCGTTTGAAACTCCCAGATGCTTAATTTTTCCTTCCTTGATTAATCCGTCAAATGTTTCCAGGACTTCTCTAAAGTTGTCTTCCCAGGCATCATCCTGTACCTTAAAAGCACGTTGACCAAAAGTATTGGTTTTGCGTTCCGGCCAGTGCATTTGATACAAATCAATATAATCGGTCTGTAATCTTTTTAAACTGTTTTCCAATGCAAATTTTATACTTGCCGGAGAGAAATCAAGTTTTTCACGCATGTAACCAAAATTAGCATTGGGACCTGCAATTTTCGATGCCAAAACTACTTTATCCCGATTTCCAGATTTCTTAAACCAGGTTCCGATGATTTTTTCGGTGCTGCCGTAAGTTGCTTCGCTTGCCGGAACCGAGTACATTTCGGCTGTATCAAAAAAGTTCACTCCGTTTGCAAGTGCATAATCCATTTGTTCATGTCCATCGGCTTCAGAGTTCTGTTGACCAAAAGTCATAGTTCCAAGGCAAATTTTACTAACTTTTATATCGGTGTTGGGTAATGTTGTGTATTTCATTTTTCTTTAAAGGTTCAAAGTTGCAAAGGCTCAAAGGTACAAAGGGTTTTTTCAAAAGGAAAAAGGACAAAAGTTAAAAAAAGGATAAGAATAATAAATCTCAAAAAAAGAAATCCCAAATTCCAAGTTTTGTTTTGGAATTTGGGATTTAAACATTGGAATTTAAAACCTCAGAACCTCGTTTCTTAGCAACTTAGTCCCTTAGTTAATATCATTCAACATTTTCTCGATTTCATCTAAATTTGGCGTCAGGATAATTTCGATTCTACGGTTTTTCGCTTTTCCTTCTGGAGTAGCATTGCTCGCCAGAGGTGAAAATTCGCTACGTCCTGCTGCGGTAAGTTTTTGTTTGTTGATTTTTGTGTTTTCGCTTAAAATTCCAACAATTGCCGTTGCTCTTTTAGTTGACAAATCCCAGTTGTTGGCGATTGGACCAGACCCTGCATAAGGATCATCATCAGTATGCCCTTCTATCAGAACCGAAAGATCCGGATTATCGCCCAAAACTTTACCCAATTCTACAACAGCCTTTCTACCTTCAGTACCTACTGCCCAGCTTCCAGAGTTGAAAAGCAATTTGTTCTCCATAGAAACATATACTTTTCCATTTTTCTGTTCTACTGTCAGACCTTTTCCTTCAAAACCATTTAAGGCTTTCGATAAAGTTTCTTTAAGGGTTTTCATTGCTGCTTCTTTTGCCGCAATCATCGCCTCTAGTTCATCTAATCGTTTTGCGGTTTTATCTAAACGCGCTTGTTCTTCGGCCAGCGCTTTTGATTTTGCTTCTAATTGCGCTAACAATTCACGATTTTTACTCATGTTTTTTTCAAGAGCATCGTTGCTGTTCTTTTCAAGCGCATTATAGGAATCCTGCAAAACGTTGAATTTTTTTTGTGCAGCAGCCAGATCAGCTTTTTGTTTGTCTAGATCAGCTTTTGTGCTGTTTAGGTTTTTGGTAAGATTATCGCGTTCGAGTTCTAACTGGCTTTTTGCTTTTTGCAATTCGGCATTTTCATCAGCTATGGAGCGGTTTTCTTTTTTTAGATCTGAATATTTAGATTCAAGATCGTTGTATATTTTTTTGGATACACATGAAGTCGTGGATAAAGCTATTACTAGCAATCCGATGGAAGCTTTTTTAATCATTTGAAAGGTTTTTTATTTGGGGCTTAATTAATAATTCTAGAAAATATCAAAATTGAATATCAATTTTTAAGTTTAAAACTTTCTTATTCTCAACAAGAACAATACCAAAATTACTCTATTTCGACTAAAACAGGACAATGATCAGAGTGTACAGCATCCGGAAGAATCACCGCTCTTTTAAGTCGGTGCTCTAAACTTTGGCTAACCAAATTATAATCGATACGCCAGCCTTTGTTGTTTCCGCGGGCTCCTGCGCGATAACTCCACCACGAATAATGATGCGGATCTTTGTTGAAATGACGGAAACTATCGATAAAACCCGTTTTCATAAAACCGTCTAACCAGGCACGTTCTTCTGGTAAAAATCCAGAAACGGTTTTGTTACGTACAGGATCATGAATATCGATGGCTTCATGGCAAATGTTGTAATCGCCGCAAATAATCAGATTTGGGATGGTGATTTTTAACTCATTAATATAAGTTTGAAAATCATCCATAAACATAAATTTATGATCCAAACGCTCGATGTTAGTCCCGGAAGGTAAATACAAACTCATTACCGAAACGTCATCAAAATCAGCACGAAGGTTACGTCCTTCAAAATCCATGTGATGAATTCCGGTTCCAAAAACCACATTATTAGGTTCTGTTTTTGATAAAATAGCCACTCCGCTATATCCTTTTTTAGTTGCCGGATAATAATATTGATACGGATAACCAGCTGCTGTGATTTGCTCTACAGGAATTTGCTCCTGAGTTGCTTTTATTTCCTGAAGACAGATAACATCAGGGTTGGCATGTTGCAGCCATTCTATGAATCCTTTGGCAATAGCGGCTCTAATACCGTTTACATTATAAGAAATGATTTTCATTACTATTTTTTTTTAGGATTTCAAATGTAATAAAAAAGTGGAAAGTTTGTGTTTGTATCAGCGAAAAGTAGAGTTTTTTGTTATCTTTGTTCGCTGCTCTAATAAATTAACAATAGTACATGGGTTTAGTTACCGCGAAAGAAGTTGCAAAAGCAATAAATGCTGAGAAGTACGGAGTTTTTGGTACTTTTTCAGGCTGGATTCTTATGAAGGTTCTTAAGATATCGACCCTGAATAAAATATACGATCATAACAAACATCTTGAGGATCTTGCTTTTTTGAATGGAGTTTTGGATGAATTGCAAATTAAATTTGAAATTCCTGAAGAAGATTTAAAACGTTTGCCTAAAGATGGGGCTTATATCACAATTTCAAATCATCCACTTGGAGGAGTTGACGGAATTTTATTATTGAAACTGATGCTCGAAAGAGAACCCAATTTCAAAATAATCGCCAACTTTTTATTACACCGCATTGTTCCGCTTAAAAAATACATTATGCCGGTAAATCCTTTTGAAAATCATAAGGATGCTAAATCGAGTGTGGTCGGAATTAAAGAAACATTACGCCACTTAAGCGACGGAAAACCATTAGGGATTTTCCCTGCCGGAGAAGTTTCGACTTACAAAGACGGAAAATTAGTGGTGGACAAACCTTGGGAAGAAGGCGCTCTAAAATTGATTAGAAAAGCTAAAGTTCCTGTTGTTCCGATTTATTTTCATGCCAAAAACAGCAAATTGTTCTATTGGCTTTCTAAAATAGATGATACGCTTCGTACTGCAAAATTGCCATCGGAACTGCTTACGCAAAAGGATCGCGTGATTAAAGTACGCATCGGAAAACCCATTTCGGTAAACGAACAAAACGAAATTGAATCTTTCGAAGAATATTCAGAATTTCTACGAAAGAAAACCTATATGCTGGCCAATCCATTTGAAAAGGACAGCAAATTATTGGATACCGCTAGTTTGAAAATTCCAAAAGCGCCCAAAAAAATTGTAACACCAGCAAACGAATCAAAAATGATTGACGAGGTTATCGCCTTAAGAAATAGCGATTGCCGTTTGCTGCAAAGTAAAAATTACGAAGTGTTTTTTGCAAGAGCAAAAGCAGTTCCGAATATTTTACACGAAATTGGCCGTTTACGCGAAATCACTTTCCGTGAAGTGGGCGAAGGAACAAATGAATCGATTGACCTGGACAAGTTTGACCAATATTATCACCATATGTTTTTGTGGGATGATGAAACCAAAAAAATTGCCGGAGCTTATAGAATGGGACTAGGTTCTGAAATATATCCAAAATACGGTATTGAAGGTTTTTATCTGAATGATCTTTTCAGGTTTGAGCCGGAATTACACGATATGATGCACAAGTCTATCGAAATGGGACGTGCTTTTATCGTAAAAGAATACCAACAAAAACCAATGCCTTTGTTTTTGTTATGGAAAGGGATTATTCACACAACCTTACGTTATCCAGAGCATAAATACTTGCTAGGTGGTGTGAGTATTAGTAATCAATTTTCGGATTTCTCGAAATCTTTGATGATTGAGTTTATGAAATCTAATTATTACGATCCGTATATTGCGCAATACATTCACCCGAAAAAAGCGTATAAAGTAAAACTAAAAGATGCTGATAAAGACTTTATTTTTGATGAAGCCGAATCTGATTTGAATAAATTTGATAAAATTATCGACGAATTAGAACCAGGAAATTTACGTTTGCCCGTTTTAATCAAGAAGTACATCAAACAAAATGCCCGTGTAGTAGCTTTTAACGTCGATCCTTTGTTTAATAATGCCATAGACGGTTTAATGTACATCAGGATTGCAGATATTCCAGAAAGCACAATGAAACCAGTTATCGAAGAGTTTCAATTAGAACTCGAACGAAAATTAGCCGAGAAAGAAGACATCAACTAAGAGATTGATATAAAAAGTAAAAAGCCTTTTCAAAATAAATGAAAAGGCTTTTTTTATGTTTTAGAACCAAGGTTTTCTACCTACCTGATACGTTTGATAGAATTCTTCGTCTGTTTTTACCAGATAAATAATTCCTTCAATAAGTCCTATTAAACTTCCCAGTCCACATGCAAGATTTAGCAATATCTGAATGATACCTTCTTTGGTATAACCTAAATAAAATTTATGTACCCCTAAAGCACCTACTAAAATTCCTAAAATACCCGCAACAACTTTTTTATTTTCTTCTCTTTGAACTGGAGGATTATTCCAGTCTTCAGTTGGTCTTGTAGTTTCCATTTTTATATCTTTTTTAATTATTGTAATTCAACTTTACCAATTTCGCTAATTTCTTCAATTACGTTTTTCGGGTCTTGACCATACATGTTTTCACCTGAATCTCCTTCAGTAAAGAATAAAACTAACAACCAAATTCCACCCACAATAGGAATTAACGCAATGAAATAAAACCAGCCACTTTTCCCCACATCATGTAATCTTCGAACGATAACTGCCAATGAAGGAACCAAAACTGCCAATCCGTAAATTGCCAAAAGAACATAACTTATGATAAGACCTCCTAAGATATTATCCATTATTGCGCCTACAATTAATCCAAGAATAATAAATAGAAAATTAATAATAACGTTGGCAAGGGTAAAGAACCAGTACTCGCTTCTTCTCGCGCGCCCTTTAAAATTTGCATAGTTTTCAAAAACCACTTTTTTGTACCATTCAATCATAATTAATAAAATTAGTTAGTTAATCCCTACTCTTTTTGGATTTTCGGTTACTCCTTTTTTTAAATTTTTGTTAAAATCGAAACAATATTAAAAAAAAATAACTGTAAAAACTAATTCTAAATAAGACTTCTTTCCGAAAAAACTTGTTATTAAAACCTAAAATTAAATCGCAAAAAACAACTAACTAATTAAATATCAAAATCATTGACTTTACTTACCATAAACCACCCTGATTTTATCTACAATCACCTGTGCCAAGCGTTCGTGGCTCTCGAAAGTCCAGCCTGCGATGTGTGGTGTGAGCAAAACATTCTTGGCTTCCAGTAAATATTGAAAAGCTTCCGGAGTGTTTTTATCCTGAAAAAGTGTTTCAAAAGAAAGTTTCTCATACTCCAAAACATCCAAACCAGCTCCCAAAACCTTTTTAGCCTTCATAGCTTCCACTAAATCTGCTGTAACGATATTTTTACCGCGAGACGTATTTATAATCCAAAATGGCTTCGCAAATGCGTTTATAAAATTAGCATCAACCATTTTGTCGGTTTCGGGCGTCCAGGGAAGATGCAAACTCAAAACATCTGTCTTTTGCTGTAACTCTTTCAATGAAACTTGTTTCGCATTTTCGTCGCCCACATTTTCCAAAATATCATAACACAAAACTTCCACATCAAAACCTCTTAATTTTTTAGCAAAAGCTTTCCCCATGTTTCCGTAACCAATAATTCCAACGGTCTTTCCGTCGAGTTCGTGACCACGATTACTTTCGCGATTCCAATGCCCCGCTCTTACTTCAGCGTCAGCCTGATTCAAATTATTAAACAGCGATAAAATAACCCCGAGCGAATGTTCAGCCACAGCATTTCGATTTCCTTCCGGAGCCGCAATCAGGTGAATCCCTTTAGTTTCGGCATAGTCACAATCGATACTTTCCAGGCCAGCTCCCACTCTTGCAACAAATTGCAACTTAGTTGCTTTATCTAAAAAAGTCTTATCTATTTTAAAACGGCTGCGAATTACGATTCCGTTGTACTCCTGAATTTTCGATTCTATTTCCTCTTTTGAAGATTTAAAATCGGCGTGATTTTCGAAACCAGCTTCTTCTAGTCCGTTCCACAAAACTGGATTATTACTGTCGATATGTAGAATTTTAATGCTCATTTTTACTATTTTAAGAATACAAAAATACAGCTTATTCTCCATTTTTAGAACACTATTAATTGGCTTGTGTACCAAAACAAAAGCAATACGGTTTTTTATTGGACGTATTTTTTTTAACTTTGAAAAATTAAGGTTTTCAGATAACACCTTCAAACAATAATAAAAATCACCCGAAACACATTACATGAAATTAACCAAAACATTTAAAGTCTTTTTTGAAAACGAAAAATCAGGAGGACTGTTACTGCTTTTTGTTACCATTCTTTCCCTTTGGTTTGCAAATTCAGCTTTTCAATTCGAATATATTTCCTTTTGGGAAACCGATTTCAACGGGCATTCTATAACACATTGGATTAATGATGGATTGATGACCATATTTTTCTTGTTGATTGGATTAGAATTGGAACGTGAAATTTATCATGGAGAATTGTCCAGTGTAAAAAATGCTGCATTGCCCATAATCGCTGCTTTTGGCGGAATGCTGGTTCCTGCGGGGATTTTTCTGGCTTTAAATTTTGGAACAGCAACACAAAACGGAGCCGGAATCCCGATGGCGACCGATATTGCTTTTGCCATAGGGATATTATCGCTTTTAGGAAAGAAAGTACCCACTTCGCTTAAAATATTCCTGACCGCTCTTGCCGTTATTGACGATTTGGGCGCTATCATAGTGATTGCGGTATTCTACACCACCTCGATTTCCTTTATAAATCTTGCCATCGCTGGAGGTATTTGGGGATTATTATTTATTTTGAATCGAATGAAAATTCACAACCTGATTCCGTATCTGATTGGTGGAGTTGTGATGTGGTATTTTATGCTTAATTCTGGTGTTCACGCTACAATTACGGGTGTGATTTTAGCCTTTGTAATTCCGTTTGGAGATGGTGGCGAAAAAAGCTCCTCGTATATTTTACAACATTTTTTACACAAGCCTGTTGCGTTTTTTATATTGCCTTTGTTTGCTATTGCCAATACCTGTATCGCGATCGAATCGAACTGGCATGAAGGCTTGGGTCACGCCAATACTATTGGAATTATATTAGGATTAGTTGTTGGAAAACCACTCGGAATTATACTTTTTTCTTTCCTCGGAGTTCTTGTCGGACTTTGCAGCCTACCCGACGATTTAAAATGGTCGCATATTTTGGGTGCCGGAATGCTGGGCGGAATAGGTTTTACCATGTCGATATTTATTACCATTCTAGCATTTCATGATCCTGAAGTTATTACTTTTTCGAAAATCGCTATTTTGATTGCTTCAATGCTGGCTGGGCTTTTTGGGTTTATCTTTTTGAAATATGTTTTGAAGAAGAGAATTTCTAAGTAAAATTCCAAATTCCAAATCTCAAATTCCAATTATCCAAACTTGTTATTCCTTTCGATGAAGGAGAAATTACATTGGTTAGTCGATAACTTTCTTATGAAAACGGATGCCCTAGCCCCGATAGAAGTGGAAATCCTTTTGTGGCGGGGTTCGCCACAAAAGATTGTAACGGATAGCGGGATTAGCTCCTGAAAAAAAGATTTGGTTTTATTATCGAAATCAAACAAAATGCGTAAAAAAAATCCCAAACGCCAATTTACAACTTGGAATTTGGGATTTTTATTTATTTTGGAATTTCTTTAAAAACTACCCTTTAATCTGTTTCAAAGAAGTTTTGATTCCTTTGATTAAAGACGAACTGAAACCATTGTGTTCCATTTCGTTCAGACCCACGATTGTACAGCCCTGAGGTGTTGTTACGCGGTCGATTAATTGTTCCGGATGCACTTTTTCCTCTAATAACATTTTGGCCGCTCCTTTTACCGTTTGCGCCGCAATGGCTAAAGCAGTTTGAGAGTCGAAACCAATTTCGATTCCGGCTTGCATAGAAGCACGGATATAACGTAACGCATAAGCGGTTCCGCATGCACCAAGAACGGTTGCGGCATCCATTAATTTTTCGTCGATAACGGGAGCTGTTCCTAAATCCTGAAACAAATCTACGATTGGCAAGGCTTTTTCTCTGTCCTTTTCAGGGAAAGAAATACAAGTAGCTGATTCTCCAAATTGTGCTGCGATATTCGGCATAATTCGTACTACCGAAAATTCGTTATTTGTTTTCTGCTGAAGCATGTCGAGTGACAATCCGCTTACTGCCGAAGCAATTGTTTTTCCTTTGATAACAGGTAAAATTTCTGCTAAAACAATATCTACCTGATAGGGTTTTATAGTTAAAATCACCACATCGGCTTCCTGAATATTGTGTTTATTATCAGATGAAACGGTGATTCCGTGTTCTGATAAATATTGAATACTGGCTGTATTTCTTCTGGTTACTGTTACCGAATTATTCTTTGAGAATTTAGCAATTCCCAGGGCGATAGAAACGCCAAGGTTTCCTCCTCCTATGATATGTACTTTCATTGCTGATTGGTTGGCTTGTTAATAGCATATTTTCGGCTACAAATTACGCCGATTTTATAGATCTATAATCACGATAATGAATTAATTTGTGGCAAAAATCTAAAATCCTAAAATGATTCTGGCTACTCCAAAATAGAGCATGATTCCGAAAACATCATTAGTCGTCGTAATAAACGGCCCCGTTGCAATTGCTGGGTCAATTTTGTTTTTATGTAAAAATAGCGGCACTAAAGTTCCTAAAGTCGCAGCGAATAAAATCACTACAATCATCGAAATCGAAATCGCAATTCCCACTAAATATTGTCCGTACATTACGGAATGGAACCCCAATAAAAGCAACGAAATAATACTTCCGGAAATCATCGAAACCGTTATTTCTTTAGTAAAATAAGCACGGCTAAATTCTTTCAACGTTCCGTTTGCCAAACCCTGTACCACAATGGCAGAGGCCTGAACCCCAATATTTCCAGCTGTTGCAGATAACAAAGGAACAAAAATAAAGAGTGTCGAATATTTCTGGAAAAGACCTTCATTTCCTTTTAACACAAACGAAGCGATAATTTCGATCACCATTCCGATTAAAAGCCATGGTAAACGTGCTTTTGTTAATTCCAGAACACTATCATTCGATTCGACGTCCTGTGTAATACCCGCCGCCATTTGGTAATCTTTATCCGCTTCGTCCTTGATTACATCTACGATATCATCAATGGTAATTCTGCCCACCAAGCGGCCCAATTCGTCTACAACAGGAATGGCTTCCAAATCGTATTTCTGCATGATACGGGCTACCTCAACATCTTCGGTATCTACATTTACGAAATTTAATTTTC
This sequence comes from Flavobacterium hydrocarbonoxydans, assembly GCF_009789235.1. Taxonomy (GTDB): domain Bacteria; phylum Bacteroidota; class Bacteroidia; order Flavobacteriales; family Flavobacteriaceae; genus Flavobacterium; species Flavobacterium hydrocarbonoxydans. The sequence goes on from NZ_WSTB01000002.1 coordinate 382,079, forward strand.
GAATATAAATATCGCTAATCTGAGTTTTGGTAGAAGTCGTTAATAAATCTTTCAGTGATAATCTTCCCTGCAGACGGTTTTCATCATCCACCACATAAATCGAATGTACTCTTGAAACGTTTTCGGCCTGGATGCGCATTTCTTTCACGCAAGTGAGCACATTCCAGTTCTCGTTTACTTTTACAAGCTCTTTACCCATCAAACCACCGGCAGAATTTTCGTCGTAACGCAACAAATCGACAATGTCTTTGGCGTGTTCAACGTCAATCAGTTCCGAGATTACTTCGGCCTTAATTTCCTGCGAAAGTTCGGCGATAATATCAGCCGCATCATTGGTTTCAAGCTCATCAAGCTCTTCTGCAATTTCTTTTGGTGAGAGTCGGCTTAAGATATTTTCACGCAAATCATCTTCCAGTTCCAGAAGAATTTCGGCAGTTTTATCACTATCTAAAACCTTAAAAATGTAGGTTGCTTCGTCGAAATCCAGTTCATCCAGAATTTCAGCTATATCGGCGTGGTGCAGATCATTCAGTAAAACTTCAAGTTCTTTGTCGTTTTTCTTTACAATATGCTCTTCTAATTCTCTTATTAAATCTTTGCTAACTTTGAACTCCATCGGCTTCTATTTTTTGAGTCAGTTCAATAAATTCTTCTACACTAAGTTGCTCAGGACGTTTATCAAAGATAGTGTCTTCTCGTAACTTATCAGTTAAATTTAATGTTTTCAAACTGTTACGTAATGTTTTTCGTCTTTGCTGAAAAGCTGTTTTTACTACTGTAAAAAACAATCTTTCACCACAAGGAAGGCTATAATCTTCCTTTCGGGTCATTTTCATCACACCCGATTTTACCTTGGGCGGAGGAATAAACACATTTTCGTCAACCGTAAACAGATACTCTGTATGATAGAAGGCCTGAGCCAAAACTGATAGAATTCCGTATGCCTTAGAACCTTTTTTCTCGCAGATTCTTTCGGCAACTTCTTTCTGAAACATTCCGGAAAACTCCGGAATCTGGTGCTTAAATTCTAATGTTCTAAAAACAATCTGCGTCGATATGTTGTATGGAAAGTTTCCAATAATCGCAAACTGTTTGTTCTCGTAAACCTCGTTTATATTGTATTTCAGGAAATCCTGAGAGATAATTTTATCTTTTAATTTTGGATAATTTTCACCCAAATACACCACCGATTCACCGTCAATTTCGATTACGTGTGTATTAATTGGTTTGTCAAGCAAATATTTAGTCAACACACCCATTCCTGGTCCTATTTCCAGCACCTCATCGTATCCTTGTAAGCTCAAAGTATCTGCAATTGCTTTGGCGATACTTTCGTCTTTCAGGAAATGTTGTCCTAAATGTTTTTTGGCTTTTACTTTTTCCATTTTTTCTTTTTGTTTGCCTTGCCACGAAGACTCTAAGACACAAAGTCTTTATTGTTTTTTTTACCACAAATTTCACAAATTTTCACAAATCTTAAAATCTATTAATCTGTGGGTAAATTTCTGTTATTGAAACTCAAAATTAATGTTCCGAAATAACTTCTAATTCCGTTCTGAAAGAAAGCATTTTATCAGCAAATAATTCTAAAGCTTCCTGACGAAATTTTGGTGCATCTTCCAGATAATATTTTTCTAAAGTTGCTTTGCTATCCGTAAAATACTGAACCGAATAGGTAACGCCTCCCATTTCTTCTTCAATTAAAACCTTGACAATTCTTGCTGAAGAAAACTTCTGGGTTGCCAGAATTTCCGGTATGTGTTTTTCCTGCATCCATTGCAACCATTGGTCGTGAACGCTTTCGTGTATATTGGTGGTAACGTTGTAAATTATCATGTTTCTTGATTTTAGATTTTAGACTTTAGATTTTAGATTCTTGTAGAAATCTGAAATCTAAAGTCTAAAATCTGAATTATAAATTCGTATCTCCGCGTAATTGGCGGTATTTTTTTCTGGCATCAACAAAGTAAATACTGTCCTGATGATTAAAAATTATCTTCTCATACAAAGGTTTGGCTTTTTCTATATCCTGCAACTTTTCGTTATAAATTTCTGCCGAAAAGAACAAAGCTTCATCGATATAAATCCCGTCCGAATGACTGTCAATTACTTGCTGGTACTGGGATAAGGCTAAATTGTAATCTGCCAGACTTTCGTACACTTTTCCTAAACGCAACATTGTAACACTTTCTATTTCCTGCCCTTTAAAGGTTTTTAAAATACTTTGAAACTGCGTAATGGCTTCTTGTTTTTTATTCTGATAAATTAAAAAATCAGCTTTTGCAAATTGCTTCAAGGCAGTTTGTGTCGAATCTGCTACTGTGTTATCATTTATCAATAAAAAATATTCAAGCGCATCATTAGCAATCAACTGTGTATTGGCCGATTTAAGTTCTTTAAATTGCTTTAAAGCCCATTCGAAATCGGTTTTAAAATAACTTGTTTTGGCCGCTTTCAAACTCGCTTCATGCGACATGACATCGTTCTTTAAATCCAATTGAATTTGCGAATAATAAATCAGTGCCTGATTGAACTTTTCTTCCAAAAGTAAAATATCCGCCAGTTCCATTTTAGCATCTGCTTTTTGATACTCGTTCAAATTGAGTTCTAAAGCTTTTTTTACAATTGCCTTACCTTCTTCTGTCTTTTTTAAATCAAAAGCCAGAAAGTGTGCCTGAATAAGCTGCAAAGATAAGGTAAAAGGAGTTATTTCGTAGGTTTTAAGCAATTGTTCTAATTCAGCATTAATTACAGGATAGTCTTTTTCCTGTGCTTTATCAATTTTGATTTTCATCAAATTGGCATTGCTATCCACTAACAAATCCAAATCTTTGGTATTCAGGAGAATAAAATTCAGAATTTCTTCTGCTGTATCGGTATCATTTTCATTCAATGCAAACTGGCTTAAGTTTACAATGCTCATCAACGACTCCGGTTCTCTTTTATAAATCGCTTTTTCCTGGATAAACGCTTTTCCAAACTCTTTTTGCTGCACGTAAAACCAGCTCAAATAATGATTCCAGAAAACATCCTGATCTTTTTGTGTTTTCAGGATTAAGGCTTTGCGCATCGCATCCTTAAAAGCAGTAGCATCTGTTTCTCCGTTCATAAAACGGGACAGTTGCGTCTGGATTAGATTTGAATTTTGCTGGTTCTTGAAGGATTCTGTAAGCAGAATATCAATCATCAAATCTGTTTTGCCCAATTGACCGTATAACATTCCGATCTGAAAATTGAAGTTGTAATTGGGCTGTACCTCCATGGCGGTCTGATAGGCTTTTAAAGCATAATCTAACAATACTTTTTTCTCGAAAGAATTTCCAATTCCGTAAACATCATTCGGACTCGTTTTTATCTTTTCAATAGCTTGTTCGTAAAAGTTTTTAGCCTTAGCATCGTTTTTTTGCAATTGAAAATTATATCCCAGTTCTACCAAAAAAACACCTTGTTTGTATTTGTTATAACGCACCTGAAGCATCTTTTCGGCTGCAACGAATTGTTGCAATTGCTGGTAACACTCTACAGTTCTGAGAAAATATTGTGTATTGGAAGGAGCGCTGTTTAAAAGCTCTTCGTAACTGATTTTGGCTTTATCGAAATCACCTTTTTCGTAGTAATATTGCGCCAATTGCTCATTTTGAGAAAAAGCAAATGCCGACCACAACAAAACGATATAAATAAAGGCGTTTTTCATATTTCAGTTTTTTATTAGTTGTGGTTTATTTTAGCTTTCTGCCGCTTTTAAGTTAAAAAACTATGCGCGAAAACTTCTCTTTTAAACATATTCCTTACTGGTTTTTGTTTTCCAAATTATCAATGCTAATCCAATTAATATAAAAGGAATGCTTAGAATTTGTCCCATATTAATCATCATATTATCCTCGAAACTTTCCTGATTTTCCTTGAAAAATTCAATTATAAAACGAGCCAAAAACAACAATGTCAGGAAACATCCGAAGATTAATCCATGTGCATTTTTAAATCTTTCGACTTTATACATAAAGAATAAAATTCCAAAAATCAAAAGATACGCAAATGCTTCGTATAATTGTGTTGGATGTCTCGGAATTAAATCGTCTCTTTCAAAAACAACTCCCCAATTTCCGTTGGTCGGTTTTCCGTAGATTTCAGAATTCATAAAATTTCCGAATCTAATGAAAGCACCCGTGACAGGAACTGCGACAGCCATTCGATCCAGTAATCCAAAGAATTCAACCTTATATTTTCGGCAATATAAAATGATGGCGATTAAAACCCCAATTGTTCCGCCGTGACTTGCCAGACCCTGAAAACCAACAAATTTATAAACACCTTCTATTTTCTGAATCGGTAAAAGTATTTCTATCGGATGCTGAAAAAAATACCCTGGTTCATAAAACAAACAATGTCCCAATCTGGCTCCCAAAATAGTTCCTACTATGACATAAATCAGCAAACTATCGAGTTTATCTAAAGAAAGATGCTCTTTTTTGTAAATGTTTCTAACAATTGCAAAACCAAGTAAAAGCCCAATTGCAAAAAGAGCTCCGTAATATTTTAGTGGAAAACTGTCCGTAATCATTATAATATCCGGATCTACATTCCAGTTTAAAATTCCGTTCATCTTTTTTATTTTAAAAAGAAATCCTAACAGAGTTTAAAACCCTGTTAGGATTTTTCCTTTAATTTATAATATCAAATCCGCAGTAAGGACGTAAAACTTCAGGAATTACGATTCCTTCCGGCGTTTGGTAATTCTCTATAATTCCAGCTAAAACTCTTGGCAAAGCCAATGAACTTCCGTTAAGCGTGTGTGCCAATTGGTTTTTACCGTCTTTATCTTTAAAACGTAATTTCAGACGGTTTGCCTGGAAAGTCTCAAAGTTAGAAACCGAACTAATTTCTAACCAACGATCCTGCGCTGTTGAGAAAACCTCGAAGTCATACGTCAAAGCCGATGTGAAACCCATATCGCCGCCACAAAGACGTAAAACACGGTATGGCAATTTCAGTTCATTCAAAATTTCTTTTACATGCTCGACCATTCCGTCAAGAGCTGCATAAGAATTATCTGGATGTTCAACGCGTACAATTTCAACTTTATCAAATTGGTGCAAACGGTTTAATCCACGAACGTGTGCTCCGTAAGAACCTGCTTCACGACGGAAACATGGTGTGTAAGCGGTGTATAAAACCGGTAATTCAGTTTCGGCTAAAAGAACATCACGGAACAAATTCGTAACCGGAACCTCAGCAGTCGGAATCAAATATAAATCATCAATGGTTGAGTGATACATTTGCCCTTCTTTGTCCGGCAATTGCCCTGTTCCGTATCCTGAAGCTTCGTTTACCAAATGCGGTACCTGAACTTCATTGTAGCCTGCAGCGGTATTTTTATCTAAAAAATAATTGATTAACGCACGTTGCAAACGAGCCCCTTTCCCTTTGTAAACCGGGAAACCAGCTCCTGTAATTTTTACACCTAATTCAAAATCGATGATGTCGTATTTTTTTACCAATTCCCAGTGAGGCTCCGCTCCTTCGTGCAAAACCGGAATAGCACCTTCCTGAAAAACATTTACGTTCTCTTCTGGAGTTTTTCCTTCAGGGACAATGTCTGCTGGTAAATTTGGTAAAGTATATAATTTATGCAATAATTCTTCAGCCAAAGCTTCTGCTTTAGCACCTAAATCTTTACTTTTTTCTTTTAATGAAACTGTTTTTTCTTTAAGAATTGCGGCTTTCGATTTCTCGCCCGCTTTCATTAATTCGCCAATATCTTTGGATAATTTATTAGATTCAGATAAAGTATTGTCTAATTCTACCTGAGTTGCACGACGGTTTTCGTCTAGTTGCACCACTTCTTCCACAACACTTTTAGCATCGATATTTCGTTTTGCTAAAGCCTTGATAACCTTTTCCTGGTTCTCTCTAATAAATGCGATTTGTAACATAGTTTCTTTTTTATACTATTGTATTTTTATAACGGAAGCAAATTTAAGGAAATGTTTGCTAAGATTACGACAAAGTTTAGGGGTAAAATACAATCAGATGATTGTTTTATGAAGTTGTAATGAGGTTTTCAGAGGGAGAAGTGAAATTTTTACTATTTAAAGTCCTGAAAATAGAATGTGCATGCTAAAGAAAAAGGGCAAACTTAAATTTAAGTTTGCCCTTTTTTTTATTCCGGAGTAACAGTGGGTTTAACAACTGGCTTGATAATAGGTTTTATGACAGGTTTCAGACTGTCTTTTACGACCAAAGTACTGTCTTTTACAGGAGCTGTTACAATTGGTTTTACAGGCGCTGTAAATCTTTTTATTTTCTGCTGAATCAAAACAGCATCATTTAACACAAAAGGCGTTGGCATCATCCAGTCGCTTCTTGGTTTAATTTTGAATAACGGATTAGTCATTAAATCAAAAGAACTCTCTATCAAATCCATATCAAATGCTGTCGATTTGTGAATGTTAAATTCTAACGTCAAAGGCTCATTTCGAACCACATAATAACATAAAATCTTCATTCCGTCACGTTCCAGAATTCTTCCTTTAGCTCCGGAAGTTGTCATTCCGTTTGCTTTAAAGTCGTAAAAAACCATTTTTGGATTGGCAAAAACATCATAACGATTGACCTTTCTGTTGGGAGAAATCTGAATTTTCATATAACGGCGATTTCCAATAACGCTGTCTTTTAGGAAACTAATAGTAGGTTTTGGAACGTCTAATTTGGGTGCAATGGCGCTATAGGTAAAACCAGAATTGTATTTGCTGTAAATAGGCAATTTGTTTAAACCAACTGCCTTTTGCGAAGTCTGTCCTAAATACGTTTTCGTCCAGTCGTCCAAATTTACATCGTAAGTCGTCCAGACAGCAGAATCAGTATCGGCATTGTAAACATATAATAAACTGTTTGATTTTGCTTTTCCTTTTTCATAACCGGAATGATAACCGGCATATACAAAACAAACTATAGAAGCGGCGAAGAAGAATAGTGTCCAGGCTCCTTTTTTAGCAAATGAACCAAAAACAGGCAATAATAACCCGAAAGCAAGCACGGTAAGAATAGCACTTCCGAAAAGAATTTTCAAACCAAGACCTACAGGAAACATTTGAATAAACGGTGCGATAATGATTAAAGCCGGAATGCTGAAAATTAAATTCAAACCCAAACTCGAACCTTGCGTGAGGACATAAATTCCAAATAAAATAATTCCGAAATAAACCGGAATAATCAGGAATCCAGCGCCCGTTAAGCTGTTCGCTAAAAATCCGTTGACGACAATCCAAAGCAGCAATGGCGCAACATAATGCTGCATCGTAGTTTTGGTTTCAGAAAAATGATGGTAAAAAGCAAAACAGATTGCAATACTTAATAATACAAATCCGGCAATGTAAGCATGTCCGTTATAAGTAAATCCGTTTAACAAATCATTGTATTGCGGATAAACCTCCAAAAAGATTTTCCAGCCCAAAAACGTAACTAAACCTGAAATGATAACAGAACCCAATAACGGAACGAATCCTTTAAACATTTCTCTAAAACTGATGACACGTTTGGCTTTTCCTATAAAAATAAAAAGAACCAACAACCCAAAAGCAATCACAGTCATCGGGAAAACCCAGGCAAAAGGATAGCTGATAAACGAAAACGGAATATTAAAATAGACGTTATCTTCTGTCGTTACCGTTTGGTTTAAATCTATATTAGAAAAATACTTTAATAAAGGCATTAAGTAAGTCCCCTGATGTTTTAATGTTCTTTTACTTAAATGCTGAATATCATCCTGTTGGGTGTGATAGTTGTAATGCCCGTCTATAAATGCAAAATTAAATCCCTGAATATTGCCCTGCTCTCTAAAAACGGTCAGATCGGTATCATTAGGCAGCATTTTGTAAATGCTGTACATCAACGAGTTCGAAACCGGATAAGCAGCTTTTGCATTTTTAAACTCTTTTATCAGCGCCTGATTACCACCATTGGTTTCCATCAGCATATAACTTGGGCCCGATGAGCCTCTTGCCTCAAAATTTAAAACCAATCCAACGTCTTTTGCCCAAGGATGTTGATTGACAAATAAGGCAGCACCATTTAAACCCAATTCCTCAGCATCCGAGAAAAGAATAATTATATCGTTTTTATGAGGCTGCTTCGCATATAAAAACGCGCGAACACCTTCTAAAATCGTAGCTACACCTGATGCATCGTCACTCGCGCCTTTCGAAAAAGAATGTGGTGCGCTGTCATAATGCGAAAGCAATAACAAAGCCTTAGAGTTATTTGTTCCTTTTATTCGGGCCAAAATGTTTTTCGATTTTACCAATAAACCTTTGTCGTTTAAGGTAAAACCTTCCTGAATACTCGTTTCAAGACCAATTCGGTTTAGCTCAAGTTTAAGATAATTGGCTACCAATTCATGATTGGTAGAACCTACATAATGGGGTTTTTGAGCAATAATACGCACCTGATCAAAAGCTCTTTCGGTAGAAAATTCGGCCAACGCCTCCTCTTCTTTAGAAATCCATTGCGGCATCATGGTGGCGTAGATAAAGCCAATGATAAAAAGAATGCCTATTACGGCTACTATGGAATTGTAATTTTTTTTCATTTTTAGGTTTGAGGCTAAATTTCTTTTTTAACAAGCATATAATAATCATTGTCCAAAGAGCGATATCCCTGGTCATACAAGAAATAGTAGGTATTCCCTGTTTTGGTCTGCAATATATTAGTAAAAAAATCAAAATCGAAACCTTTGTGCAACATTTTATCTCTTGTTGCCTTAGATTTTCCTTCCGTGTTCAATTCCGTCAAAATTCGGTAATTTTTACGCAGTTTGTTATTCACATTTCGCATAAAATTATTGCTGTCTTTGTTTATTTTATTGTTGTACGCATTTCGGCAACTGTCCGAACAAAATTTCTTGTCTTCCCGGCCGACAATTTTATCGCTACATTCAAGGCAGGTTTTCATATAATTCCTTTTTTTAAGCTCAAAATAATATTTATTTCAAGCGAATTATGGTTTTGTATTTGGTTTCATGGTTCCTGCTCTCGCCTTTATCTCTCCATCCCGATAGCTATCGGGACTTCGAGGATATCGGCTCCATCAGGGCTAGTTAGGAGACATGGTTTTTTTCTTGGTTTCATTCAAAAAACATCCCATTACACCCAAAGTTTGTCATTCCGTAGGAATCTCATCATCGCTGAATCTTTGCGTATAGAGATTCCTGCGGAATGACAAGTTTATGTTTATTCTTTATTAATTATCAATTGATTTGTCTCATAAATTAAATATTCTAAAAAAAGAACTTCCCCGTCCCGTTTGTCATTCCGTAGGAATCTCATCTTTGCTAAATCTCTGCACGTAGAGATTCCTCCGGAATGACAAGTTTATGTTTATTCTTTATTGATTGTCATTTGATTTTTCTCATAAATTAAAATTTCTACTTTCTTAATATCACAATTTGTCAAAACAATATCTTTAAATCCATTTTCTAAATTAATTCGCAATACGTTTGATTTTGCAGGAACACTAAATCCAAAAATCACTTCAATTATTTTATTAAAAAACGATAGATTCCTTATTAACTCCAAGCTGGAGATACTTTCTAATTCATATTTTCCATTGTCTTTGACGTAATTTGTATTGTTGATTATTAAAAAATTATTTTCAGTGTAGATTTCAAATAATGGATTCTTTCTAACTCTTGTCATAAGTCATTTTGATAATTATGGATTTATCTTCCTAATCTCATACAAATCATTCCGTCTGTCTTTCAAAATCCTGACACTTCCGTGCTCGTGCAATTGCTTCAAAAGATTCAAATCGACATCTACAATCAGCGTCATTTCAGTGTTTGGAGTTGCTTCGGCCTTAATTCCATTACTCGGAAAAGCAAAATCCGAAGGCGTAAACACCGATGCTTGCGCATACTGAATATCCATATTATTTACTTTCGGCAAATTCCCTACACAACCGGCAATAGCTACATAACATTCGTTTTCTATCGCACGCGCCTGAGAGCAATGTTTCACTCTTGTATAAGCATTTTGTGTGTCCGTCAAAAACGGAACAAATAAAATATTCATTCCTTCATTGGCCATAATTCTGGAAAGTTCCGGGAACTCGACATCATAACAAATCAGAATTCCTATTTTACCGCAATCGGTATCAAAGGTTTTAAATTCGGAGCCGCCTTTCATTCCCCAATGTTGTACTTCGTTGGGAGTCACATGTATTTTAGTGTACATTTCAGAGGTTCCGTCTCTTTTACATAAAAAACCAACATTATACAAATTACCATTTTCAAGATACGGCATACTTCCGGTAATGATATTGATGTTGTACGAAATAGCAAATTCCTGAAAACGCTTTCTGATAGGATCTGAATAGCGGGCCAGTTCCCGAATGGCTTCGGCCTCAGAAAGATGATTGTAATCGGCCATCAAAGGAGCAATAAACAATTCCGGGAAAAGCGCAAAATCTGCTCCATAACCAGAAACCACATCAATAAAGAATTCAGATTGTTCAAAAAGCGACTCCACATTATTCAGTTGACGCATTTGCCACTGAATCAATCCTAACCGAATGACACTTTTTTCGAGGTTAATCAGTTTTGGACTTTCGTCATAATATACGTTGTTCCATTCCAGCAGCACCGCAAATTCTTTGGACTCTTCATCGCCTTCCAGATAATTTTTGATAATTCTTAAAACGTGAAAATCATTGCTCAGCTGAAACGAAAGCACAGGATCGTGCAATTCTTTGTGTTTGACTTTATCAATATAATTTTTCGGAGTCAGTTTTTTAGAATGCTGTGCGTAATTCGGAATTCTTCCTGCAAAAACAATGGCTTTCAGATTCAATTGTTCGCACAACTCTTTTCGGGCATCGTATAAACGGCGGCCTAAACGCAATCCACGATAATTAGGATGGATAAAAACATCTATTCCGTATAAAATATCTCCGTTTGTATCATGTGTAGAAAAAGTATAATCCCCAATAATCTGTCTGTAATTGTGTTTTTTATCAACTAATTTTTCAGGAACAATCAACGATAAAGCCGAACCAACCACTTTTCCATCGACTAAAATAACCAACTGTCCTTCCGGAAAAATAGAAAGTAATTTCTTGATATCATCTTCCTTCCAATAAGAATCTGCCATCACAGGATATGATTCTACCATGGAGTTTTTGAGCTGCTTGTAGTCGTCTAACTCTAAATTTCGTAATTCAACTTTATTAATCTTGGTTTGCATATTGTACGATTTCTCTCAAATATACAAAAAATATTTCCATTTGCAAACGCTTACAAATAGTTACAACCGAAAGTAAATAGTTTGCTACCGAATAATTTTTGAAAACGTTTGCAATTTTGCCTTGTTGAATTTGACGAACGAATTCATTTATAACAACTTAAAAATTTATACGCCATGAACACATTAAGAAACAAAGTCCAATTAATTGGAAACGTAGGAAACGATCCGGAAATCAAAACATTAGAAAACGGAAAAAAATTAGCTCAGTTGACTATTGCAACCCATGACAGGTACACCAATGATAAAGGTGAAAAAGTCGAGCAAACCGAATGGCATCGTATAACGGCTTGGGGGAAAACAGCCGAAATAATTGAGAAGTTTGTTGCAAAAGGAAAAGAAATTGCCATTGAAGGCAAATTAACTCACAGAAGTTATGACGACAAAAACGGTGAAAAACGCTATATAACTGAGGTGGTTGTAAATGAAATATTATTACTCTAGAATTATATGAATTGATAATATAAAAAAGAATCCGAAAAATTTTGTAGTTTTTCGGGTCTTTGTTTGTAGAATTTAATCGAGTTTATAAAATCACTAAATCAGGGTATTTTACCTACAAATTAAATAGTGTAATTTAGCATACTTAGGCCAGCCATTATATCTGATGTGTTTAATAAGAATAAGATCGGAGTGTTGTTTTTTATCATAAATTTTAATCTAAATGCCATGGATGATGTCGCAAAAAAAATTCTGATTATTCTTTTTTTAATTTTTTTTACTCCAACCTATTCACAGACAGGGGTTAATACCCTTTTCCCTAAAAGCACATTAGATATTAATGGCAATATTTCATTGAAAGTCGTTAATTTAAACGGAAGTAGTTCACCAACGCCCATTAGTGACGGAGTTTATATCTCTCTAAACCCTCAGGCACAAGATCAGGTGTTTAATTTACCCAGCGCAGCTGAGTACCCGGGCAGAATGTATTTTTTAAGAAACGTAAATGCTAATTTCACTGCAGCAGTTTCAACATCAAGTGGCATATTTTATTATAAAAATTCTTCGAATGAAATCAATCCAGCAACTCACTCTTTTTACTTGTACGAAGGACTTCGTTCTGTTATTATAATAAGTGATGGCACAAACTGGACTGTTTTCAATTAAAAAAAATTATAAAACAGAAGCGCCATTTATATCAGTAGTAAGCACTTCGCTCATATAATCAAAAAAGGGCCTCATATTTTTTAATGTTTCTGTTGCTTGTTCTAGAAAATCAGGATTTAGAACTTCATTATCTTCAAAACGTTTAATTACCAAAAATTGTTTGTAGCGAAGCAAATCGATGGCCTCATGATGTACATCATAACCTTTGGGCGCTGTTTTAAGCTGTTCTCCTTGCAAAGTTCCAAAAGTGCTGATAAATGTTTTAGAATTTAATATTTTACGCATTGGTTCGGCATCATGAGCAAATTCACTTCTGATACGCTTTAAGTCTGCTGCATTCGGTCCCCAAAAACCACCGGCCAGAAAACTATTTCCCTGTTCCAGATGAAAATAATAACCACCTCGTCTTGCTTTTGTAGCCCTGGTAAAACTGCCTCCCCAAAAAGTTTTAAAAGGTGTTTTATCTTTCGAAAAACGAATATCACGATAAATTCTATAGACACTTTTTTTGCCGGACGGAGTTTCCAGAACATCGGTTTTGGCAAGCTCCTCAAGTAAAGCGTCTGCAAATGCTTCAATATGTTTTAATTCGTTTAAGTACTCAGGCTTATGTGCCTCAAACCATTGTTTATTGTTATTCTCTTTTAGCTGAATCAAAAAATCAAGACTAGATTCTGGTATTAAAGCCGTGTTATTCATAAGTAAAGTGTTGTCTTTTTTAGAAAGAGGAAAGGTAACGTTTGGACATAAAAAAACCTTCAAATGATGAAGGTTTTTATGCTATATTTTTTAGTAAGTCATACATAGGACAACGCGAACAACGTTTCTTTTCGCTTTTTTTGAATTTCTCACAACAAGTAGATTTACAATTTTCAATCTTCTTGATGTTTTCAAGGATATCTTTATTCTTCTTTTTCTTTTTATCCTTTTTCTTGTCCTTCTCTTTATCTTTCTTGCTCACTTTCTGTCTCAATTATTAAACCGAGACAAATATAAAAGAAAAATGTTATTTTTATGTATTCTAAATAAACTTTAACTTTTTTATTTTGGATTAATTGCAATTGAACTCGTAACTGTTAGTTGTTGAATATCACGATCAAACAAGTATAATCCTCCTTTATCATCTCCAATTAAGTTTATTTTATCCAGGATCGATTTAGCCGTTGCTTCTTCTTCTATTTGTTCCGAAACGTACCATTGCAAGAAATTGTGAGTGGCATAATCTTTCTCTTCAAAAGTAATATGAACCAGTTCGTTGATCGATTCTGAAACAAAAATTTCATGATTATAAAGAGCTTCGAACATTTCTTTGAAAGTTGTGTAACTTGTTTTTGGTGCTTTCAAATCAGTAATTTGAGCATGCCCTCCACGTTCGTTTACATATTTAACCAGTTTTAGCATGTGTGCACGCTCTTCATCAGATTGTGTGTACATAAATTGAGCGATGCCTTCTAGTCCGTGTACTTCTGACCAACAAGCCATAGAAAGATAAGTCTGCGAAGATTCCGCCTCGATACGGATTTGCTTATTTAAAGCTGCTTCAATATTTTTTGATAACATAATTTCGTCTTTTTTGTAAAGTTAAATAATTTTAAGCAATTAAGAAATTGTTCCTTAGGATTAAAAAACAATTCAGATTCAGACTAAATACAAGTCCGTTTTTATTATTTGCTGAAAAAACATTGGTTTCAAGTTAGTTAGCATTCATCAATTCCTGAAAGCAATCCACAAATTGCCCCATGTGCAATCCATCCATTAAACCATGATGCACATGTACAGACATCGCAATGGTTCTTTTGTCATTCTCAGTAATCATCATTTTTCCAAAAGAAATTTTTGGACAACTGTCCGGATAAGTAAAACTTCTTGCATGCGAAAGCGAAGTAAAATTCAGCCACGGAATTGCCGAGAAATGAATCACATTATCATCGTTAAATTCACGGGTAAAAAGCCCTGTCGTATTTTGAATCCGCTCGATTTCGGTTTTAGCGTTTTGCTCAAAAACTCTAAAATCAGGATGATATTCGATTAATGAAAATCCAAACGTTCCATCTTCACGTCCAATTGTTGCCGAAACATCTACACGATCATTACTATATATTTTATCATCAGCAATACGGTATTTAAAATTCTCTATCGAATTAACCGCTACTAATGTTTTGTGCAAATAGTAAATAAAAAATGAAGTATTAAGACTTTTTGCTGTTTGATACGCTCTGGTGCAATCAATTTCAACGGTTGCACCAAAGAAAGGTTCCTCCATTTTTCTAAAATGCTGAAAATGTTCTTTTCTATTCCAGTTTTCTAAGTCTAAAAGTGTTTTCATTATGATATATTATTGCAACGTTGCTGTTTTTAGCCACAGATTAAAATGATTCTAAAGATTTTTTAAAAAACAATCTGTGAATATCTGTTTTAATCCGCGTCACCTGCGGACCATTTTTTAACCACAAATTACACAAATTGACACAATTTTTTTTAACCACAGATTAAAATGATTCTAAAGATTTTTTTAAAACAATCTGTGAATATCCGTTTAAATCCGTTTCCTCTACGGGCCATTTTTAACCACAAATTACGCAAATTGACACAAATTTTTTTTAGCCAAAGATTAAAATGATTTTAAAGATTCTTTTAAAACAATCTGTGAATATCCGTTTTAATCCGTTTCCTCTGCGGGCCATTTTTAACTACAAATTACGCAAATTGACACAAATTTTTTTAGCCACAGATTAAAATGATTCTAAAGATTTTTTTTAAAACAATCTGTGAATATCCGTTTTAATCCGTTTCCTCTGCGGGCCATTTTTAACCACAAATTACGCAAATTGACACAAATTTTTTTTTGCCACAGATTAAAATGATTTTAAAAATTTTTAAAACAATCTGTGAATATCTGTTTTAATACGTTTCCTCTGCGGGCCATTTTTCAGCTCCCGTTTAAACCAGATTAGTAACGACTTCAGTAATTTTTTCGAACGAACTAAAATGTTCGTGTTCTACTTTATGACTGATTTTCTCGTGTTCCCAGGTAGTATGAAACGGAATATGAACGGCATATCCGCCAATTCCTAAAACTGGTAAAACATCTGATTTTAAAGAATTTCCAATCATCAAAAATTCATGTGACTGAATATCCAAACGTCCTAATAATTTCGTGTAATCAATTTCCTGCTTGTCCGACATTACCTCGATATGATGAAAATAATGTCCTAAACCTGAACGATGCAATTTGCTGTGCTGATCTTTCAAATCGCCTTTTGTAGCGACAACCAATTTGTATTTGCCGTGTAATGCCTGCAGAGTTTCTTCAACTCCATCCAAAAGCTCGATAGGTTTCTCCAACAATTCTTTTCCGTATTGGATAATTTTTTCAATCACTTCCAGCGGAATTGTATTGTTCGAAATATTCATAGCTGCTTCGATCATCGATAAAATATATCCTTTGATTCCGTAACCGTACAAAGGCAAATTGTCAATTTCGATTTTAAACAACTCCTGCGAAATCCCCTGATGCGAAAGATAATCTTCCATCAAAGCACAAAATTTGTGCTCGGTTTCTTCAAAATAAGGTTCGTTAACAAACAAAGTATCATCAGCATCAAATGCGATTACTTTAAGGTTTGGGATTTTAGATCTATGTAACATAAGGTTTTTGTTTCAAGTTTCAGGTTTTCTTCGTCACGAATTGCATTAATTTTCTCGATTTTTTTTGCCACAGATTAGAATGATTTCAAAGATTCAAAAAAAAATCTGCTCAATCTGCAGAATCTGCGTGCCATTTTTTTTGTCGCTAGCCGAACGATAGCGAACAGGTAAATCAATTCACGAATTTGCACGAATTAATTTAATCGCAAATTTCACAAATTTTTCTGCCAGAGATTAAAAATAAGTAATCCGCGAATATCCATTTAATCTGTGTCATCAGCGTGCCATTTCTCAATCCTATTTCAGTGAAATAGTCTTTTCGTAAAATGTAATTCGAATTCCTAACAGCAAAATGATACCGCCAATAATCATCTGTAAAGTTATTTGTTCTTCGAGAAACAGCCAAGCCAAAATAGAGGTAATTACCGCCTGACTCAATAAACTCAACGAAACTCTCGTAGCACGCATATGTTGCGTTGCATAACTTACACAAATCCAGGCGCACAACTGGCAAATTACAGCTTGCAAAACCAATACGAACCAACCCGTATTTGAAAATCCTGTAAAAGGCTCATTCAATAAATAACAAACGATTCCGAGGTAAATGCTCGATGCCAGTAAACTAATGGTCATAAACGATAAAACATCAATTTCTGAAAGTACATTTTTGCTGATCAAAAGATAAATCGAATATAAAATACCTGATAAAACCGCAAACAGAAAAGCGTTATCAAAATTCAAATCCATAAAAAAGCTAAAACCTACCAAAGTCACCATTCCGAAAAGTGAAACGGCTGTTCCAATCCAGAAATTGGTTGCTGGTCTTACATTCAAAAAGAAAAAAGACCCAATCCCAACCCAAACCGGAGCTAAATTAGTCAACAATGAAGCCTGTGTTGCACTTGATTCCTGAATGGCAAGATTCCAAACCGAAACATCTGAGCCAAATAAAATGCCGCAAAGAGCCGCTAAAAAGGTCAGTTTTAAACTCGGGATTTTAAAGTTTTTACTCAAAAGCACATAAGGTAATAGCAAAGTCACCGCAATCGCCATTCGGTAAAAAGCCGAAATTAATCCTGGAGCCAACTTCAATTTAATCAAAATTGGAAATATTGAAATACAAAGTATCCCGCAGATTAAGGCTAATCTTGGTTTGGTGAGTTTCATTAGAGTCAAAAAATTTATTTATTACTTAGAATGTTTTAAAAAAATTTGATCTAAGTCTTTCGTGGGAAGCTAAAGTACAAATTTAAACTAAAATCAAACATATTTCAGTGGGTTTGGCCTTCCTTGGAAGAGTTTTTAGTTTTAGCTAAATTTATAAAATATAACTCAATGTAATGATAACTATAGTGAGATATAAGTATAGTAAGAAACATACCTCCAAATAACATAGAAATAGAAAAATACAACCCATAATTTATTTCAATACATTGTAAAAGGGCAAGCAAACATGCTAAAACAATCATGTGAGTACAATATATCGAATAAGATATTTTTCCTAAAAACTGAGGAATTTTACTCCCCAAAAGTATATCTGATAAGAAGTTGTTGTTGTTTTGAAAGAACAAAACAACACCCCAAAGTAAAATTAGACAACTTATTTCCCAATTAAAAAACAAATAAACCAAACAGATTACACTCAAAAAAACAAAAACACAATAGTTATTAGAAGTTTCGAATTTTTTATAAAGTGGCAGTGAAAAATAACCTATTAAAAAGTAAATGATCATATTTGGTAAAAAAGAAGGCTGATTTATATGATGCGTTTTCGAAATATACATTACTACAAGAAAAAACAATAAAAGAAAAGCATTTTGAATCCTGTTTTTTTTATTTAAAAAATAATATAAAAAAGGTATGAAAATATAAAACTGCCATTCTAATGTTAAACTCCATGATTGTCCCATAATACTATAGGTAAAAGGGAATCTGCTTTCAGGGAATATGCCGTGAGACAATGTTAGGTGACTAATAATGTTTAATATTTTGTCAGAGCTATTGTAATACGTTTCTATTTGTTTAATTCTTCCATAAATTTTAGGGCTGTCAAATGGGATCTCTTCTAATGTATTTAAATAGAATTTTAACAGGAGCAATGAGGCAACAAAACAAATTAAATAAATTGGGAATATCCTAAAAGCTCTTCTTTTTAAATAAAAAAAATAGTTCTCGTTTTTTTGAAGCAGTATGTGGGTCACAAATCCACTCAAAATCATAAATACAATTACTGGTAAAGAAGCATTAGTAAAAAAATCTAAAAAAACATTTTTTGTATTGACTGAAGGAAGAAAACACGAAGCATGATATAAAAGCACCCAAAGAGACATATAACCTCTTAGACCTTCTAGATAAGTGTATTTCATGATCTGTCTTTTATTGATTATGGCTGATGTTAGTATAAAATGTGTAAGATATTGAAATTTATGGATATAAGATTTAAAGGTTTATAGTATCTAATCTGCAAATTTTCTAATAATGTATTTTTTATTATTGTTATCGTAATAACCAAGATAGTAATAATCCCCCATTTTGAATAATGTTTGCGAAGACACATCCGAATTATTATCAAAGAAAGTTCTTATTTTATCAAAAGCTAAAGGCTGTAAATCCCCCTTTATATTATTACCTTCACTATCAAATAAACCTTCAATTTTAACCACTTTTTTATTAGAATAAGAGTTAAAACTTTCCATTGTAGGGTTAAGAAATGCAGCACTTACTATGGCACCAATTAATCCAAATTGACTCATGGCTATTTGTCCCGTAGACTGTTGTGCTGCAGAAACACCTCCAAATGTAATTAAGGTATTTTGCCCAATGTGATAACAAGAAAGACCTGAATTTAAATTATTGACCTTTCTGATAAATTGCGAAGTTTTTTCTAAAGTTCTTTTACCTCCAAAGTCTCCACCTTCCTGATAAATTTCAGAATTTTTAAAATCAATTGGTTTAGCTGCATTGGCAAAATATTCTTTTATAATATTATCCTCTAAATCTTTGATTGTGAAATACAAAAGGTCAGATGAAGTTTTTATTTGATAAAGCTTATTGTCAAAATAAAACGAATTTGATTTTAAAAACATTGGATCGCCTGTAATGTAAGGCTTCTTTATCATTTTTTCAGTAGCAGAAAAATTTTCTAAATCGATTATAATAAGTTGCGTATATTCAATATTTGCATCGAACGTTAATACAATTTGCTTATTATTGAAATAACATTTTCTTTTCTTGGCACCATCTGTTAAAGAAGTGGGATTTTCTACATTGATACTCTTTAATGAAAAAGGCGCTTCATAAGGCAACAAGTTTTCTCCTAAAACCCCGTATAAATCTGTTCTTTTGTAATAACTGTCAAAAAAGTGAAATCCCTTTAAGTCAATTATCTTGGTTGTATAAGTTCCGGCATTGTCAAAAATGTGCAACCTTAAATTATTACTGTTTTTGATAACTGTTAAAATGTAAAAATCGTTATTACCACTAAATTTCTCTAATACTTTTTCGTTTTTTAACATTAGCGTATATTGCTTTGTAACTACTTTGCGGTTGGAAAAATCATATAATTGCGAAAAAATATCTTCATAATCATTTGACGACCAAAATAGCTGAGTGTTGTTATGGCTAATGTTATAACCTGCCATTTTATCATAAATCTTAGTATTTGGTCTTTCGGATGAAATACTATCGATAATTTGCATTTTTTCGTCAAGACGGACGGCCTTAACTTTTATTTTGTCACTGATAAATAAAGTAACTTCTTTTTTGGCATCATTTACAGCTTGAAAGATATCACGATTTCTTTTTAATTCGATTGAGGTAGAATTTACAACATCTTGAGAAAATGAAGTAAAAGCACTTAAGAGCAGTGTAC
Source organism: Flavobacterium hydrocarbonoxydans (assembly GCF_009789235.1). Classification (GTDB taxonomy): domain Bacteria; phylum Bacteroidota; class Bacteroidia; order Flavobacteriales; family Flavobacteriaceae; genus Flavobacterium; species Flavobacterium hydrocarbonoxydans. The sequence goes on from NZ_WSTB01000002.1 coordinate 401,999, forward strand.
TAAAGAAGAAGTTTCTTAACATTTATAATTAGGATTTATTTTTTGAAGGCAAATATCCTACTTTTTTTCAATTATCAATACAGTGACAAATTCTTTTTTATGATTCGTATTCAATGAAAAAGTACTTGACATTATTATGATATAATAACGCCAAGCACTTTTTATATTTACAAACCGCTAGTTTATCGTCTCCCCATTCGCTGCATCAGCATCCGGGTTTACAAAAACCAGTTTTCCTTCAGCATTTGTGGTCATCAGGATCATTCCCTGGCTTTCAACACCACGTAACGCTCTTGGTGCTAAGTTTACTAAAACGGTCACACGTTTTCCTATGATTTCTTCAGGCGAAAAGCTTTCGGCAATTCCTGAAACTATGGTGCGAACATCAATTCCAGTATCTACTTTTAGAACCAGAAGTTTGTTTGCTTTTGGCATTTTTTCGGCTTCAAGAATGGTTCCAACACGTAAATCCATTTTGGCAAAATCCTCAAAATGAATTAAATCCTTCTGTGGTTCTGCTTTTTTGTTTTCGGCGATGTTGGCTGTTTTTGTAGCTTCCAATTTATCTATTTGTTTTTGTATTTCTTCATCTTCTATTTTAGCAAAAAGCAATTCTGCTTCGCCAATTTGGTGTCCGTCAGGAATCAATTCTGAATTCTCAGCAACATCATTCCATTTCAGTTTCCCTTGATTTTTCAGGATATTAGATAATTTATATGCTGTAAAAGGCAAAAATGGTTCAGCCAAAACACTCAAAGCAGCAGCAATTTGCAACGCCACATACATTTGCGTTTTTACGCGCTCTGGATTGTCTTTCATCACTTTCCAAGGCTCTTCATCTGCAAGGTATTTATTTCCTAAACGGGCAACATTCATTAATTCGCCCAATGCTTCACGGAATCTATAACGCTCTACCGAACTTGAAATCACGGCAGGATACGCTTTTAATTCTGCTAAAGTATTTTCGTCAACTTCAGAAAGTTCATTTGGAGTTGGAACAAATCCGTCGTAATATTTATTGGTCAAAACCACCACACGATTAATGAAATTTCCAAAAATAGCTACTAATTCGTTATTATTTCTCGCCTGAAAATCTTTCCAGGTAAAATCATTATCCTTAGTTTCCGGAGCGTTAGATGTTAAGGCGTAACGCAAAACGTCTTGTTTGTCCGGGAACTCTTCTAAATATTCGTGCAGCCAAACCGCCCAGTTTTTAGAAGTCGAAAGTTTATTTCCTTCCAGATTCAAAAACTCATTGGCAGGAACATTGTCTGGTAAAATATAGCTTCCTTCGGCTTTCAGCATCGCAGGGAAAATAATACAGTGAAACACGATATTGTCTTTCCCAATAAAGTGAACCAGTTTTGTATCTTCATCTTTCCAGTACGGTTCCCAGTCTTTTCCTTCGCGGGCAGCCCATTCTTTTGTTGATGAGATGTACCCAATTGGTGCATCAAACCAAACGTATAATTTTTTTCCTTCGGCGCCTTCAACCGGAACATCAATTCCCCAATCCAGGTCACGTGTTACAGCACGAGGCTCTAATCCGCCATCAACCCACGATTTTACTTGTCCGTAAACATTCGGTTTCCAGTCGTTTTTATGACCTTTTATAATCCATTCGTTTAGGAAATCGGTATATCTGTCTAATGGTAAAAACCAGTGTTTAGTCGATTTTAAGATTGGTGTTTCACCCGTAATCGTAGATTTTGGATTAATCAAATCCGTCGCATTCAAAGTCGATCCGCACTTTTCGCACTGATCACCATACGCTTCCGGATTGTCACATTTAGGGCAGGTCCCTACCACAAAACGATCTGCTAAAAACTGATCAGCTTTTGCATCGTATAATTGCTCCGTAACTTCTTCGATAAAATCGCCGTTTTCATATAATTTTCTAAAGAATTCCTGAGCCGTATCATGATGAATCTTAGCCGAAGTTCTCGAATAATTATCAAACGAAATCCCGAAATCAGAGAACGATTTTCTGATAATTCCGTCGTATTTATCAATAACTTCCTGTGGCGTAACTCCTTCTTTTTTAGCTTTCATCGAAATCGCAACGCCGTGTTCATCGCTTCCGCAAATAAACGCAACATCTTTTCCCTGCAAACGCAAGTATCTCGAATAAATATCTGCAGGCACGTAAACCCCCGCCAAATGGCCAATATGAATAGGTCCGTTGGTGTAAGGCAAGGCTGCCGTAATAGTATATCTTTTAGGATTCTGTATCATTTTTCAATTTTATTGAGTGCAAAAATAAGCAATAGAATTGAGATTTCTAAGTTTCACAGAGATTCGCTAAGATTTCACAGAGATTCACTAAGTTTTTTTAAAAGAAATATGAAGTAATTTTTCAGGAGCTATTTCCCGCTATCCGTTACAATCTTTTGTTTTTTAAAGAAAAAAACAAAAGGATTTTCACTTCTATCGGGGCTAGGGCAATCGTTTTCAAAAGAATATTTACCCTAATTATTCGAAAACAATCTCTTTGTTCGTTTTCTTTATCTTGACAATATGAAAGGGTTGCGTTATCACCGAAGTTGCATCGCCTTTCTTCAGGTTTTCAATTTTAATTACGACAGTACCATTATTTTCAGTAATATCAATAATATCTATCGAATATCCTCCACTATATTTAACCTCATCAAAAACAGCGATTATTTGATATTTGGTAAAGTCAATATCAGTTTCCGTAAAGCTATTACTGACATTGCTTCGACTATTCATTTTCGTTATTAAATTATTCCAGTTTTCAGAATCATTTATAACCAAATTTGATTTGGATATACCCTCTTCTCCTCCTCCGTAAAGATTGTTCTTGCCTATTGTATCAACGATTATTGTTTCTGAATCGTCATTACAACAACTGTTTAAGGAAAAAAGAATTATAAAAAATAATACAATTTTTTTCATGGTTTTTTGTTGGTTAGTTATAGGTAATTTTATGATTTTATGATTATTAATAGATTGGGTTCTTTATAAAAGGTTGCTTCGTTTTTTGTTTATTTTAAATTTAACGCGTTGATTTTATGATTATTTACCCGAAATTTGCCAAACAAATAAAATAAGAGTTTAGATCATGGCAAAAGGACCCGAAAAAAACACTAAAAATAAGGCTTTGCATACCAAATTGCTCAACCGCAAAAAGGCTAAGATTCAGGAGGAAAAAAAGCAAAGAGCCTTACGATTGAAAGCCTTGGTTACAAAAATGAATCAGCAAAAAATGGATGAACAATCAGACAACCAGTAAAGCTGATACTGTCTTAAATTGAAAAACCTAAGTTGAAACAGATCCCTTCAAATTGAGATTTGCTATAAATTCTTCAGAAGTTATTTAAATATAAAGCTCTCCACGCATCGTAATAATAGAAGATCCTCCCACCAGAATATCATTTTCTCTGTTCATTACCTCAATGAGCGACGACTGATTCAGTTTTACACCTTGCAAAATCTTGTATTCTTTATTAGGCTGTGTGTATTTACTTTTGGTAAGAAACCCAATTAAAGGTCCGGCAGCTGTTCCGGTAGCCGCATCTTCTTCTATACCAATAATCGGATTAAAAAATCGTGCCTCAGCCACATAATCCTCATCAGGACCGGCTATGGTAAAACAATAGAAACCTTCCGATTTATATTCTTTCGCAATTTCGATTAAGAGTTTGCTGTCCGGAAAGCAGTCGTTGAGCAATTGTGAGTTTCTTACGGGAACCATAGTATGCGCCACTTCGGTCTGAACGATGGTGGGTACCAATTCCTTAATTTCGATATCTTCAATTTTTAGTCCCAGTGCCACGGCTATTTTATAAGTAGGGATCTGCTGACCAATTACAGCTGTTTTTTGATGCATTTGTACCACCGGATATTGGGTAGATGGATCAAAACGAACGGTTATGGGTATCGGGGCATTCTTCATGATGACAAAATGATTGTCATCATCCTGTTCGTCGAAGAGGGGAAGCTTTTTAAGAACCGCCGCACAAACTGCACCCAACAAATTATGTCCTGCACCATCAATCTCAAAACCGATAGGCGTAAACGACCGAACGCGTAATGCTTTGTGTTCTTTGGCATAATACACAAACGAAGTTTCAGAATAACCAAATTCCTTGGCTATATCCTTATAGACTTCTATCGGCAGAACCCCATCTGTAAAAACAACAGCCAGGGGATTTCCTTTGTAACTTATATTCGAGAATACATCTAAAACATAGTATTCTAATGCTATTCTGTCTTTCATCAGGAATGTTTTTAAATGAATTCTTCGCTATCTCCTCTTTATTAGGCCCTCTTTATTTCGTGACCTACAAATTCCTCCAGAGCAGCAAACATATCATCTACAGAAAGCACTTCGAAATCAGGATGGTTTTTCAGGAAGTTTGCGTTTAGGGTAATCAGGTTTTCTTCTATTTCATAAAAAGTATCGTTGTTCAGTACATCCCGTATCGGGTTTACACCTTCTAGCTTTCCTTTCAGGAATTTATTGAGCTTAACGCTGCTCATTAGTTTTACTTTTTTGCTTTGCTGCTGAAACAATTCTAAATGTTTTTCGGCACCAATCAAGGCAAGACCTTCTTCGATAAGTTCGTTGAGTTCTTTATTCCAGCTGGAATTATAGACAAACTGCGCAAAATTTCCTTCGGTATATTGTGACCAGTAATAATCTAAATAATAACTCATCAGGGCATCTTCGTGTATCAGTTCGTCATCGACACCTTCCTCACGCATTAGGTTGATTACCGAAATATTAGAGTGAATGACATCCTGAGGATTTTCACTGTTCATTGCCGTATCAGAAACTATTATTTTACCAAATTCCATTTGTATGCTGTTTAAATATTGTCCTGCAAAGATACAGGTTTGATTTGTCTTTTGCCGCAAAGGCACAAAGACGCAAAGAAATTAAAATATAAAATTTAGCGTCTTTGTGTCTTCGTGGCATATCTTTTCGTTTGCTTTGTCATTTGCCGCAAAGGCACTAAGACACAAAGAAATTAAAATATAAAACTTCGTGAGTGTCTTCCTGGCATATCTTTTCGTTTGCTTTGTCTTTTGCCGCAAAGACACTAAGACACAAAGAAATTAAAATATAAAACTTCGTGCCTTAGTGGCTTCCTGGCATATCTTTTCATTTGCTTTGTCATTTGCCGCAAAGGCACTAAGACACAAAGAAATTAAAATATAAAATTTAGTGTCTTTGTGTCTTCGTGGCAAAGGATATAGAAATTAAATTATAAAACTTAGCGTCTTTGTGCCTTTGCGGCAAAAGACATAGAAATTAAAATATAAACCTTAGTGCCTTAGTGTCTTCGTGGCATACCTCATAACACAATTATTTGTTTTCAGTCAATAAAGCCTTCAGTTCATTGGTTTTCAGATAAGCTGCAAAACGGCCGGAGAGCAGGAGCATATCTCTTTCTTCGGGAGTAATGCGCAACTTGGTTTCTACATGCGATGCCGCTTCGTATAAAATTAAAACCTGACCTAAACTTAATTTATGAAACTCAGCACTATCAAGAGTAGGCACCATAATGTCTCCGTCTTTATCTTTTCTGAATGCCTCTACACCAAATTTATTAATCAGCGATTGTTTAAAATTATTATAGATTTTTACCCAGTTGCTCGAATCATCGGTAGTGTTTTTAAACTCCGCCACCCTGGCTTCATAATCCTCATCTTTGGGCTGTTTAATCAGATAATCCCTGATGGTACTAAAACCAATAATCTGATAATTGGTTGTGGGTATTTTGTAGCGTTCAAAGGTATTTTCAAGATCTCTTTCAAAAGTAATATAGCGGGTCAGAACCGTATATAATGACGCCGTTTCCAGCAACGAAATCAGTTTGATTTTCTCATCGGTGATGTACGGCTCTTTTTTGCCTTGCCCAAAACAATCGATAAAAAGGGCTTTCTTGTTTTTAGAACTTACCCGGGTATCATTGCTAAGCAATTCGATTAAAGTTTTATACCCCATATTATCAGAGGCACCTCCATCGACAATGCAGAGTATTTTATCATGATCTTTTATACCGAATTTAGTTTTAGGAAGCACACCCGGAAAAGCAGAACTCGCCGTAATACCATACGTAAGCGGAAAATCGTAGCCATTGTTGATGCTGTCTTTGTCTAATACTAACTTTGCTTTGTTAGGAGCCAGTGAAGAATTTATTTTGAAAGCCCGGATAATATGCGGCATAAACGGTATGCGGTCGCCATTGTTATACGCTGTACCATTGGTAACAAACATAGGCAAAGTAGGAACCTGAGGACTACCTTTAGGAATAAAGAAATCCGACAGGAGCATTTGTTTGTCAAATTTCTCCGGATTCGACGGGTTCGTAACATCGTATTGCAGAATTTCTAAATCGAGACGCTGCGTCATCGATATCTTTTCGCCTTTTTCGTTCTGGCTGTTGTTCAGCAGCGTCAGGATACTGGCGGCTTTATCGACATAGTCTTTATACAGATCGGCTTTAGAAAAATAAAACTGATTAAACGGCTGGTGCTCTTTATACAGTTTGTTCTTCATCATCGTTAGATAATAACCCGCAGAATAACAGCCGCCTGAAACGGTAGAGAAATAATCTATTTCGGTCAAAAAGTTGCGCTGCAAATGGTTGCCTTTGATTTCTTCAAGGCCTAATAACACTCCCATACTAAAAAACTGCGCTCTCGAACCACCACCTGAAATGCCTACTCCCAAAGCAATATTAGGGTTCTGATGTTGGTGATTACGATCCTGTACCGACTTGTATTCGTCTAATGCCACAGGGGTAATCGAACTGTAATTGATCTCTGAGAATAAAGAGATTTTATTTTGAGAGAATCCCGATGCAACATAAATCAGAAACAGTATCGCCGGCAAATACCTTTTGTCTTTCCTGTTTTTTATCATTTTAGTAAAGATTAAAATTCGTTTTTATTTTTTATTCAATATTAAACAAACGCAAAATATACGAGAGTTCATATACTGTAAACAATACTACTAAGCCAATATGAAATGTTTTGTTGTGCACTTTTATTCCCACAAAGCACAACAGGATATGACTGATAATCCTAACGTAATATTCGCTCTGATTGTATAAAAAGTACTGCTCTCCCTTAATAGCAGTATCGATTAAATCGGCTGCAAAGCTAAGGGCGAGTATAGCAAAAAACCAGTTCTTCCGGGAATAAAAATAGTCTTCGTAGCCTGTATAATCGTTCAAATCATCAGGATAAAGAATAGCACATAAGAGGTAGAAAATCAAAATATAGCAGATAATAAAAAAGTAATCTGCAAAATACCATTCCTGAATAAGTCTCAGGTTAAACTCCCACCACCAAAAATGGATGATGAGCAAAAAAACATAAAACACCCAAAGGCTATGAACAAAATAGCTTTTTTTCCGACCCGGATGCTGAATAAAAACAACCGATCCTTTAATAAGATGCGTTAGGCTTAGCCCCAAAATAATACCGATAATCGATTTGATATGAGTAAACTCTTCCATAAATACGACCGCTACTTTCAAAGTACTAAAATTAAATTAATTAATTGAAAAACAGTTGATTAATTGTATGAATTTTAGGGGTATTCTTTACATAAACAAAAATCTATGCTTCTACCCTTAATCGCCTGAAATAATACTTTGTTCTCATTTGTAAGAATACAATTTTAACTTCTTGACAAACTTAATGATTTGGTATCTCTAAATATTCTATTTATATATTGTAAATACAGTATTTTAAAGCTGGCATACCTTTTTAAGCTGCTTATTTGATTTGAAAATACATTTGTAAGAATATTTTGTGTTAAAGAAGTTTATTCTTACAATAAAATGTTGTAAATTTATCTTATTAATAGATATGTTAAACAATTAAAAACAAAAATGTATGCCAATCGACAATTTAAGTGCCCAGCATTTCACTCTGGCTGAAAAACAAGGATTTCTAACTAGTCTAGACGCTATGGAGAAGCAAGTAGCCTCGAAGTTAAAAAATCTTACGCCCGATGAGCGTAGCCGATACGGAAGTATCAATGAGCAAAATAAGCTATTTGTAAACAAAGTAAAAGATTACAGAGCAACTTCGCCTTCTTTGTGCAGCCCAGATATTGACTGGGCAGAATTTCAGAATGATATGGATTCGAGAGATTTTCTGCAAAATGCTATTGCCCGTTTAGAAAGTTTATTGCAAAGTATTAAAAACAATAAAATTCTTCATGATTACGACTGTTACCAAGTTGCACTAACTGAATACGAGTACTCTAAATATAGACTTGGTACAAAATCTACAGGGTTTGAAGTAAAGGTAAACGAGTTAGCACAGTTTTTTACCAGATCCAAAAGCATTACGGCATCAGCAAGAACTGAGGAAACCGAATAGCAAATACACTATAAGGCGCTATTAAGACCTCCTGAACATAAGCTTTCAGGAGGTTTTTTTATGTATGCTATTAAAATCATACTTTTTTTAGGTTAAAAAACTCATCGTTGGGCTTACATCATCCATCGTTGGGGTTAATTCAAACAGCGTTGACGTTCCGAACCCCGTCGTTGACGTCTAGAACCGGACTTTTGACGTTCGGAACGTCAACGACGGGGTTCACAACGTCAAATTTTACGTTCGGAACGTCATCGTTGGGGTTCTGAACGTCAACGTTGACGTTCAGAACCCCAACGATGAATGATTTAACGTCAACGTCGGGGCTCGGAACGTCAAATTTTACGTCGGATAACGTCAACGATTGTATTGAAAATAAAAAAGAAGAATGTTTTTAATAAATAGCTGAATTAGAAAAAGTGAATGGTTCAGCTAAGGTATCATCAAAAAGAAGAATACTAATAATTAATAAAAAAATCAATATGAAATATAATCCCACAATACACAAACGCAGATCAATACGCTTGAAAGGCTATGATTATTCGCAAGCAGGCTTGTACTTTATTACCATCTGTTGCGATGCCAGAATTTATCGTTTCGGAGATATTGAAGACGGCGAAATGATTCTGAATGAGTTTGGAAAAATTGCCTATGAAGAATGGTCAAAATTAGCAGATCGTTTCCCTAATTTTGATTTGGATGTTTTTCAAATCATGCCCAATCACATACACGGCATCATCGTTTTATCCGTCGAACCAATCGCAACGAATATTTCGAATACCGTAGAAGCAACCCTCGCGGTTGCCCCACCCCAAGAGGATAACCCAATTACAGAAAAAGCAACAATTGAATCATGGGCAGGGGCAAGCCATGCCCCAACAAATCAAACAAACGTACGGGCATCCCTCGCGGATGCCCCACGAAAAGATAATCCCCCGATAATTAAAGAAACACCAATAAGGGCAGGGGCAAGCCCTGCCCCGACTGAACAAACAGAAAATAAACGTCCGACAATATCAGACATCGTAGGAGCCTATAAATCAATCGTTGCGAATAGATGTCTTGAAATTTATAAATCCCGAAACAAAATAATGGGCAGATTATGGCAGCGCAATTATTACGAACACATTATCAGGGATGAACGTGCCTATCATAACATTTCCAATTACATTATAAACAATCCAAAGAAATGGCAAGAGGATAAATTTCATAAACAAAAGTAGCCCGCAACCCTAGCGGTTGCCGCCCAAAGTAACCCCAAAGAATGATTCAGTAGGAAGATTCAAAAGTATGATTCAAAAAGATAATTCCAAAAGAATGATTCAAAAGGATGATTCCAAAGTATGTTGAGAACTATAATTGAGAAGAATGTTTCAGCAAGACATTTAGAAGGATGTCCAACGTGATGTTGAGCACGATGTTCTGTATAATGTTGGGCAGGATGTTCTGTATGATGTTGGGCAGGGGCAAGCCCTGCCCCGACGATGGATTATATATATTTAAAATTTAATTTGTACTTTAGTAAGATGTAAATTGCTTTTAATCAACAACATGACGACAAGCAATATTATAAAGTTGAAAAGAAGAAACAACTACAAAAAAAGGCTTACTCCTAAAAGCCATTTGAAGGGGGAAAATTTAAAACTAAAATACTATGAAGAAAAATTACTTAATGCTTACGGTTTTATTGCTTTTGAATCTAAATCTTAGAGCACAGCAACTAGTAAAAGACATCAATCCCGGTGGAAATAGTTCTTACATTACTTTATCAAAAGCAGTCAACAATACATTGTATTTTGCAGCAGATGAAGGAGTGACAGGAAATGAACTCTGGAAAAGTGATGGTACAGATTCGGGAACTATGCTGGTAAAAGACATCAATCCGGACGGTGATGGATTAAACTATACATTTCCCAATGTTTTCGCCAATATAGATGATACGTTATATTTTGTTGCCTATACGCCTACCTCTGGTGTAGAGTTATGGAAAACAGACGGAACAGCAGATGGCACAGTAATGGTGAAAGATATAGATCCTGGAACCGGAAGCGGAATCGATGTTACCCGTTGCGAGTTAGTGCCTATGAACGGAATTCTGTACTTTATTGCAGATGATGGAGTAACCCAAAATGAGTTATGGAGAAGTGATGGTACAGCTGAGGGTACTTATCTAATAAAAAATATCGCTCCTGTCTGGCAGTCTTATATCGAAGAACTTACAGTTGTAAATGATATTTTGTTTTTTAGTGCCAACAGCGAAAGTGGTGGAGCCGAATTATGGAAGACAGATGGTACAACTTCAGGAACCGTAATGGTTAAGAACATACAAGCATCCGGAGGATCGAGTCCACAGTTTTTAAATAATGTAAACGGAACCTTATTTTTTGCTGCTTATACAACAGAACACGGAAAAGAACTCTGGAAAAGTGACGGAACTGCCGAAGGAACAGTATTGGTAAAAGACATTAGACCCGGAATAGATAATTCTATACAATATACCAATGTAAACAACTTTGCAAACAACAACGGGATTTTGTATTTTACCGCTACCGATGGAGTAAACGGTATTGAGTTATGGAAAAGTGACGGAACCGAAGAAGGAACTGTTTTAGTGAAGGATGTTAAACCCGGAGCAGCAGGAGGTTTAGACTTAAATAATATTAGAAATTTTATAGCCATAAACGGTACCTTATATTTTATGGGTGATAATGGCGTTTCAGGAAGAGAACTTTGGAAAAGCGACGGAACTCCTGAAGGAACGCTCATGGTAAAAGATATTAGAGCCGGAAGCAGCTGGTCTGAGCCGGAAGGATTTGTTAGTTATAATAATACCCTTTACTTCTCTGCCTATGATGGTATTAACGGAGGACATAAGTTATGGAAAAGTGATGGTACGACAGAAGGCACTACCATTATAGATACCGAAGCGCCCACTGACCCTAAAAACATAACAATTATGAATGACAATCTCTATTGCAGAGCCTGGGATAATGAATATGGAGAAGAACTAAGACGATTAAACTTGTCAACACTTGGTTTGGAAAATGAAAACAAACGAATTACTTTTAGCCTGTTGCCAAATCCTTCAACAGGTATCGTTACTATTATAACAGATCATGTAGAATCGGATAAATTAGACATTGCTGTGTTTAGTATTCTTGGGAACACCGTTTATAAAGGATCAGCCAGTAAAGAACAAATGCAAATTAATCTTTCGTTTTTATCAAAAGGTGTTTATATTATAAAAGTGCAGGACGGTGCAAAAGTTCATAATCAAAAAATAATAATTGAATAACAGGGGCAACCGAAAAGGTTGCCCAAACAATGCAACAGTATGAAAAAAGTATTAACACCTCAGCAGTCTCAGGAAATACTGGACGTTCTTCAAAAACGTTTTGAGAAAAACAAAAACTACCATAAAGAAATTGAATGGAAGAGTGTGCAGACCAAACTTGAAGCCCAGCCGGAAAAACTATGGTCGCTAAACGAAATGGAAAGCACAGGTGGAGAACCTGATGTGGTGTTATATAATAAAGAGAAAGACGAATATGTTTTTTATGACTGCGCTCCCGAAAGCCCTAAAGGCCGAAGAAGTACATGTTATGATCGTGAGGCGCTGGAGTCAAGAAAAGAACATAAACCTAAAGACAGCGCTATCAATATGGCGGCAAATATGGGTATTACTATTTTATCCGAAGAAGAATATAGAGTTTTACAAGAGCTTGGTAATTTTGATACCAAATCATCCAGCTGGATAGAAACCCCATCTGAAATTAGAAACCTTGGCGGCGCTTTATTTGCTGATTTTCGCTATAATACTGTTTTTGTGTACCACAATGGAGCAGAATCGTATTATGCCGCAAGAGGATTTAGAGGTTCACTGAGCGTTTAAGGCTCAGTGAACATTTAAAATATAATATAAAACGACTTATTAGTTCGTTTTCATAGGTGGCAAATCAAATGCTACCGGTTCGTGCTCAAAATTATTGCGGTGTGCACCATCGCAAAAAGGCTTGTTTGAGGATAATCCACAACGGCAAAGCCCTAAGGCTGCTCTTCCTTGTAGTCCGTAAACCGTTCCTTCCTGGTCCATGATTTCAAAATCACCTTCAATTTTTATCGATCCGTTTTTATTAATGATAAGTTTTGTCTTGCTCATAGTGCTCTTTTGTTTTTTATGAGCACAAAGGTTGCAAAATTTATTCTGAAGGATTTGTATGGTCAAGTGCTTTTTAGCAGGCAGAAAGCTAATTTACATTGGTTCTATTTTACTGTAAAGAACAAACAAACAGTTATATAGTTATTCTCTTATAAAAACATCTTATTGCAACCAAATAAAATTATGTAAAAGATTACAAAAGTTCTGTAAGGGCTACGTCCTACAATACGGGTAATTTAGCAATATAATTATTAAACAAATCAAACATGAAAACGAAACGTATAGCACTTGCGATATTATTTAGCATCGGATTATTTGCTACTTCTTGCAGCAATGATGATAATGAAGGAGAAACATTAATTCCTTTAGAAGGAAAATGGGAAATTACTAAAATAGGTACCACTATTGATGGTGTAGAAACCTATGTAGATCCACCGCAAAACGAAAGCGGCTGTTCTAAAGATTACTTAAACCTGAAAATTGACAATACCGCTACAATAGGAAATTATGATTCTACTATTAGCGAATGTGCCTTAACAACAACTTCAGGAATTTATTCGAGATCACATAATAACTTAACGGTTTCTATCGAAGGTATAACAACTACCCAGGATATTGTAAATCTTACGCTTGACGAATTAAAACTGAGAGATGAAAATGGTGTCATATCAGTTTATGAAAGAGACTAGTTCTAATATTATGCTTGGTGGTACTTTTATTAGGCTTGGTGGTACTTCGTTCTGATTGTGTCAGGACGGGGGGTAAACGGGAACAACATTTTGTTGTTTCCGTTTTTTTATGTCTTTTTTCGGGGTAATTTTAAAGAAATAATGTTGTAAGACACCATTTGGTACAGATGGGAGATTAAATAGTAACTTACAATTCCGAAAACTTCAATAGCAAACAAAAAATATTTCCTGAGCTTAACTTTGTACCTTTGATCCTCTAAAACTTTGAACCTTAAAAAAAATGACACAAATAAGTATCTTAGGTTGCGGCTGGCTGGGTTTACCTCTTGCAAAAAGGTTTATCGGAAAAGGCTTTTTGGTTAATGGTTCTACTACCTCAGAAAATAAACTTCCTATTTTGGAAGATGCCGGAATAAATCCTTTTTTGGTTACGCTTGAAAGCGAAAGTATTTCTGACTCGATTAATGATTTTTTAGCGCAAAGCAAAATTTTAATAATTGACATTCCACCTAAATTGCGCGGTAACAATGTTGATTCATCAAATTCTGAAAGGAAGATATTTGTAGAAAAAATCAAAAATTTAATTCCGTTTATCGAAAAATCAACAATAAAAAAAGTGCTTTTTGTGAGTTCAACTTCCGTTTATGGGGATGAAAACGAATTAATTACCGAAGAGACTCTTCCGAATCCCGATACCGAAAGCGGCAAACAATTGCTTTTATCAGAAGCTCTTTTACAAGAAAATCAAAACTTCAAAACTACCATTGTACGTTTTGGGGGACTGATTGGTGACGATCGTCATCCGGTGAAATTTTTAGCAGGAAAAGAAAACCTCGAAAATCCTGATGCTCCCGTTAATTTAATTCATCAGAAAGATTGTATCAGCATCATTCAGGAAATTATCAATCAGAAATCCTGGAATGAAGTTTTCAATGCTGTGGCGCCTTTTCATCCCACCAGAGAAAAATATTACACGCAAAAAGCTATTGATAAAAATTTGGCTTTGCCTAAATTCAGTTCTGAAAAAACAACTATCAGGAAAGTGATTTCTAGTGAAAAAACAGAGCGTCTTTTGAACTATCAATTTAGGCTGGAGAATTATTAAACCATATAACTGATTTAAAAACTTTGTGGTTCGTTTTTTTTGCCACGAAGACACTAAGGTTTATAATTTAATTTCTTTGTGTCTTTGTGTCTTCGTGGCAAGAGAAAAGATTTGCTAGGCAAACACAAAGACACCAAGCTTTAATAATTTAATTTCTTTGTGCCCTCGTGGCTTCGTGGCAAAACCTCACCAAACTTAAATTTTCTTAAATCACTTATATGGTTTAAACAAAAACTTTGCGAACTTTGTGATTTAACCAAAATTATGGAAACAGCTTACATCAATTCGCCTTTAGGAATTACCAAAATTATTGGAGATGAAAACGGCATTGCTGTGATTTCCGTTTCAGATGTTGGTGATAATGACGTTTCGCCGGTAATTCCGGAAGTTTTAAAAGAAGCTGTTTCGCAGCTTGAAGAATACTTTCAAGGCCAAAGAATCAATTTCGATCTAAAACTAAATCCAAAAGGTACAGATTTTCAGCAAAAAGTCTGGAAATCGCTCTTAGAAATTCCGTACGGTAAAACCATTAGCTATATGGATCAGACTAAAAAACTGGTTGATGTAAAAGCCATTCGTGCTGTGGCATCGGCAAACGGTAAAAATCCTTTATGGATTGTAGTTCCCTGTCATCGCGTTATTGGTACCAATGGGTCGCTCACGGGTTATGCCGGTGGATTATCGCGCAAGAAATGGTTATTGGAACACGAAAATCCTACTACACAGCAGCGTTTATTTTAAAACACAAATTGCACAGATTTACACAAATTATAAGCTATTTCTTATTTTTAAAAATAGAATTTATATATATTTATAAATCTGAAAATCTAAATAGGTCTAAAAATTCTAAGACGTCTAAACAATGATTGAAAAAATAAACCTCAATAATATACTTTTCCTCGATATAGAAACCGTTCCGGAAGAAGAGAATTTTAATTCGCTTGACGCGGAAATGCAAGCTCTTTGGGATCATAAAACACAATATCAAAGAAAAGACGAGTTTTCGGCTGAAGAATTTTATGACCGTGCCGGAATTTGGGCCGAATTTGGAAAAATCGTCTGTATTTCTGTTGGGTATTTTGTCATAAAAGGAGATATTCGAAATTTTAGAGTGACTTCATTCTTTGGAGAGGAAAAGAAGATTTTGCGTGACTTTAACAACTTACTCAACAATCACTACAATCAGCCGCAACATTTATTGTGTGGGCATAATGCAAAGGAATTCGATATTCCGTTTTTGGCGAGACGTATGATTATCAATCAAATTGCGATTCCGGATAAATTGAATCTTTTCGGAAAAAAACCTTGGGAAATTCCGCATCTGGATACTTTGGAATTATGGAAATTTGGTGATTATAAACATTTTACTTCATTAAAATTACTGACCAAAATACTTGGAGTTCCGTCTCCAAAAGGCGATATCGACGGCAGCCAAGTGGCGTATGTTTTTTATGTAGAAAAGGACATTGACCGAATTGTAACCTATTGCGAAAAAGATACGATTGCCGTAGCTCAGATTTTCCTTCGTTTACGACGTGAAGATTTATTGATTGATGAGGAAATTATTCATGTTTAAATTTTAGGTACAAAGGTGCAAAGTCGCAGAGGTTCAAAGGTTAAATTTTTAGAATCTAAATATTTAAAAAAATGACATTCCAGGAAATTGCTCAATACAGACTTGCTTCTCAGAAACTTTTAGAGGTCAATTCATCAAGCCCTCAGGAAATTGTACATCACATGGGTGCCATCCAGGCTCAGGATTATGCAATGGCAAAATGGGCAATTGGTTCCCGTTGCGATTCTTCCGAAAAAGTGATTGAAGAAGCTATAAATTCGGCACAAATCATCCGAACCCATATTCTACGCCCCACCTGGCATTTTGTTGCTGCAGATGATATTTATTGGATGTTGGATCTTTCAGCACCACAAGTGAAACGATTTACAGCTTCGGCAGCAAAAAAATGTGATTTTGATGAAAAAAAACTGAACCAAATCAATTCTCAAATCGAGAAATTATTAGCTGGAAATAATCATCTCACGCGTGAAGAAATCATGCTTGAACTCAACATAAAAAAGACTTCTGGACAAGATTTTCTGGGCGCAGCCATTATGATGAACGCCGAATTGGATGGTTTGGTCTGCAACGGAAAAATGAAAGGTAAACAAATGACGTATGCTTTGCTTGAAGAACGGGTTGCCAAGCCACAACCCAAATTAACCAAGGAAGAAGGCCTAGCCAAATTGGCCCAACGCTATTTTGAAAGTCACGGCCCTGCAACGGTTCTTGACTTTTCGTGGTGGTCGGGTTTTCCTCCAACAACTTGCAAAACGGTTTTAAATTCAATTGAATCTGAATTGAATTCGGTAGAAATTGACAACCAAAAGTACTTTTTTAGTCAAAATTTAAATCTTCAGCGTAACTTTTGCGAAAGCGTACATTTTCTAGCCGCCTTTGATGAAATCCTGATTGGGTATAAAACTCGTGAAGTTTCCATTTTATTAGAACATCAACCGAAAGCGTTTACCAATAATGGCATCTTTAAACCTGTAATTTTAGAAAACGGAAAAGTCATTGGTACCTGGCAAAGAACTCTAAAGAAAGACATTGCGCAAATAAAAACGCATTTTTTTGCCAATTTTGATGAAACGAAGAAAAAAACTTTTTTCAAAGCAATTTCACTGTTAGAAAAGCACTTAGAAATCAAAATCATTATCGAATAGCTATCTTTTTCACAAGTAATTTGCTTTTTTCTAACAAAACCAATCCAAAATCAATATTTTTTTGTGCATTATATCTTGAAATAATTACATTTACAAAAAAATATAAGTATGGTATTGAGTAGATTTTGGCTAGTAATTTTTGTGTCATCCATTTTGTTCGTAGTGGTAAGTTTATTTTCTGGAACGAATTACACTGTTGATTATGTTTTGAATGGCACCAAAGGCGATCCAATTTTAATTTCTGAAAAATATATAGATCAGGTTCCTGCTTTTGTTCGCGATAGTATTCAACTGAAAGAAGATAAAACAATCATTGTTAATCGTGATTTATCCAACGCCGATACTACATACGTTTACAAGAATAAAGCCGTTCAAATTTATAGCGGTGTACAAAAATCTGATGGATTATTGGCAACCTGCAAAAGCAGTTTGATTGATATTATTATTCCGCTTATTGCTTATTTGGCCTTCTTTTGCGGACTTATGGAATTGTTAATTATTTCTGGTGTTTCTGCAAAATTAGCCAAGGTCTTGAGTCCTGTTTTTGTAAAAGTTTTTCCAAGTATTCCTAAAAATCACCCATCGATTTCATATATGACGCTGAATTTTGCTGCCAACTTTTTGGGACTGGATTCGGCTGCAACTCCATTTGGATTAAAAGCGATGGAAAGTTTGCAAGAACTTAATCCTGACAAAGACAGGGCAAGTGATGCGCAAATTATGTTTATGTGTTTACACGCTTCGGGGTTAACGCTAATTGCAACCTCAATTATTGGTTATCGTGCTGCAGCTGGCTCCAGCAATCCAGCCGATGTAATGTTGCCGTGTATCATCACCTCGTTTATTGGTACCATTGCTGCCTTTTTAATTGTGGGAATTAAACAAAAAATCAATTTTAAAAGCGCTTCTTTGGTAGCCGGATTGATGGCTTTAATTGGAGCTATTGTTGGTTTACTGATGTATATTAATCATTTAGATTTAATTGGTAAAAATTATTTTACTTCTAATTTATCTGGACTAATTCTGCTAGCCATTATTGCTTTTACTTTGATTTTTTCTTTCCGTCATGAAAAAAAATTCACAGAGGCCAATACGACTCCTTTTGATTCGTTTGTAGTAGGCGCAAATAATGGTGTAAAAACTGGAGTTACTATTTTTCCTTATGTTCTAGGAATGTTGGCGGCTATTTCTTTGTTTAGAAATAGTGGTTTATTTGATATTATCAGTAATGGTCTGGCTTTTGTTTTTTCGAATCTGGGAGTAAGTAAAGAAATTACAGATGCTTTGCCTGTTGCACTTTTACGTCCGTTTAGTTCTGCTGGATCGAGAGGATTTTTAATTGATTCTATGAATACATTTGGTGCCGATTCGATGACAGGAAGATTGAGCAGTATTTTTCAATGTAGTGCTGAAAGTACTTTTTATGTAATAGCCGTTTATTTTGGTTCTATCAACATCAAAAATACCCGTTATGCCTTAACTACAATGCTGCTTGTTGATTTAATCTGTGTGATCACGGCGATTTTTGTGGCTAGCTGGTTTTTTTAATATAAAAAATAAAATTCACGATATGTTAACCGGATTAAAATCCGGCCCTACAATATTTAGTCGAGCCGATGGCTCTTACTTTGTCGAAAAACACTATTTTTAAACTGGAATAAATTCCAGCCCTACAATATGTTTCGAGCCGATGGCTCTTACTTTGTCGAAAAACACTATTTTTAAACTGGAGTAAATTCCAGCCCTACAATATGTTTCGAGCCGATAGCTCTTACTTTGTCTTTTTAAAATTCCGTAGGAATGATTCATTTTGTAGCGACGGATTTTAATCCGTTGAAAATAAATTCGAATATTCCAATGAGTTCCGTAGGAACTTACCATATAAATATTTGCTGTATTTTAAACGTTTTCAATGTTTTTTATGTAAGAATATTTTGTATGTTTATAATTAATTTCAAATTATTTATATACAAAATGCCAAATACTTATCATCAAATTTACATTCAAGTTGTTTTCGCTGTAAAAAATCGTGAAGCCGCCATTGACAAACTTTGGAAATCAAAATTATTAGGTGTTATTGGAAATTTGATAAATGAAACTGGTTGCAAAACAATAATCGTAAATGGTGTCGAAGATCATATTCATTGCTTAATTGGACTAAAACCTGCTATTTCTATTTCAGAATTAATGAAAATCGTAAAAGCAAAATCTTCCAAATATATTAATGATCATCATTTGACAAATTCAAGATTCGAATGGCAAGAAGGTTATGGTGTGTTTTCATACAGTCAATCACAAATCGATGTGGTTTATAAATACATTGCCAATCAAGAAGAACATCACAAAAAAAAATCTTTCAAAGAGGAATATTTAGAATTTTTAGATAAATTTGAAATTCCGTTTGATGAAAAATACACTTTTGGGGATTTGATATGAGCCGAGCCTACGGCTCTTGGAAATAACACAAACCATTATTTGAACTGGAATAAATTCCAGCCCTACAATATTTAATCGAGCCTAAGGCTCTTACTTTATCGTTTTAAAAATTCCGTAGGAATGATTCATTTTGTAGCGACGGATTTTAATCCGTTGAAAATTATTGCCAGCATTTCATGAGTTCCATAGGAACGGATCATATAACCATCACAATAATTTTCATAACCAAAAATAAACAACAAAAACACCGTCAATTCAAATTCTTTCTTCGGTAAATAATTTTTAACTTTGTCAAAAACAAAGCAATGATTGATTTTATATACCAAGACCCCTATCCTATTTTAAAGGATGATACACAATACCGCAAAATTACTTCTGATTTTGTAAAAGTGGAACAATTCGGAGAACGTGAAATTTTGACTGTGGACCCAAAAGGTTTAGAATTATTAGCCGAAGAAGCACTTACTGATGTTTCGTTTATGCTAAGAACAACACATTTGCAAAAACTGCGAAAAATTTTGGATGACCCAGAAGCGACAGATAACGATCGTTTCGTGGCTTATAATCTATTACAAAACGCTTCTGTTGCTGCCGAAGGTCAGTTGCCAAGCTGCCAGGATACTGGAACGGCAATTGTAATGGCGAAAAAAGGAGAAAGCATTTTCACAGGAGTTGATGATGCCGAATGGCTGAGCAGAGGTATTTTTAATACCTATCAAAAACGTAATTTACGTTACTCGCAAATTGTTCCGATTTCGATGTTTGAAGAGAAAAACTCAGGCTCGAATCTTCCGGCGCAAATTGATATTTATGCTAAAAAAGGAGCTTCATACGAATTCCTTTTCATGGCAAAAGGAGGCGGTTCTGCCAACAAAACCTACTTATACCAACAAACAAAATCGTTATTGAACGAAAAATCAATGGATGCTTTTGTTCGTGCAAAAATAAAAGATCTAGGAACTTCAGCTTGCCCTCCTTACCATTTGGCTTTGGTAATCGGTGGAACTTCGGCGGAAGCGAATCTAAGTGCTGTTAAAAAAGCTTCGGCTGGATATTACGATCATTTGCCAACGACAGGAAATATGTCGGGTCAGGCTTTCCGTGATATCGAATGGGAACAAAAAGTACAGCAAATTTGCCAGGAAAGTGCTATTGGCGCTCAATTTGGTGGAAAATATTTCACACACGATGTACGTGTCATTCGTTTGCCTCGTCATGCTGCTTCTTGTCCAGTTGGATTAGGCGTTTCCTGTTCTGCAGATAGAAACATCAAAGGAAAAATCACTAAAGACGGAATTTTCGTTGAGCAATTAGAAGTAAATCCAAAACAATTTTTACCGGAAACAGCACCACATTTGGAAGCACCAGTTGAGATTGATTTGAATATGCCAATGGCTGATATGTTGGCGAAATTGTCTCAATACCCGATCAAAACACGTTTGAAACTAAACGGAACTGTAATTGTAGCACGCGATATTGCGCACGCTAAAATTATGGAAATGTTAGACGCAGGTAAACCAATGCCAGAATATTTCAAAAATCACCCAATTTATTATGCTGGACCAGCAAAAACACCGGAAGGAATGGCTTCTGGAAGTTTTGGACCAACAACTGCAGGTCGTATGGACGTTTATGTAGATGAATTCCAGAAACATGGCGGAAGTATGATTATGCTGGCAAAAGGAAACCGTACTAAACAAGTTACCGATGCGTGTAACAAATACGGTGGATTCTACCTTGGCTCAATCGGAGGACCAGCGGCAATTTTGGCACAAGACAACATTCTGAAAGTTGAAGTGATTGATTTTGAAGAATTAGGAATGGAAGCCGTTCGTAAAATTACAGTGAAAGATTTTCCTGCATTTATTATTACAGATGATAAAGGGAATGATTTCTTTGAGAATTTGTAATTTAGAGTTGCTAAGTTTCTAAGAGACTAAGATTCTAAGTTTTTTAAAATATTAAAACCGCCTTTATTGGGCGGTTTTATTGTTTAGAATGTATTTCATTGCCTTAACAAAAGTTATTTTGCCTTTTTAGTCATTTGTACTTCTGTTTTCAGATTGTCTCTTGTTAAGATCACTGATTTTGGCTTTACATCGCTGAAATCGAATTTTAGTAAGTTGGGATAATCTGTAATTTTAAAAAATCCATTTTTTAAGTACACTAATTCATTATCATTTTTTCCTTTAAAATGTTCCAAAATAGGAGATTCTACATACAAGCGGTTATTTCTTTCTACGATCTTAGTTTCCATTCCTTGAGCATAAAGGAAATCATCATACGTTCCGACTAGTTTTTCTTTTAAATCTGAAGGTATTTCCTGAACTTCTTCATTAGTTTTTTTGTCCCAGTTCATCACTTTTAGAATTGTATTTCTAGTAGTATTCATCACAGGAAAACGATTCGGTTTTTCGCCATTGGCAAGATATACCATGCCATTGCCATCTGTCATCGTAGCCAAAATATTGCCACCTACTCCCGTATTAGAACCATTACAAGCAAACCAATCATAATTATTGTAACCAAAAGACTTTTGCCATCCGTAACTCCAGCCGCCAACTGCATTTTTTAAAACGGAGACTTCTGTTACTTTTTTTGCAACGTTATGAGAAATCACTTTGTTGTTTTTATTACGCAAAGCATTTTGCATCTCAAGGGCAATTTTAGCTAAATCAGTTGGTGTTGACCACATTCCTGATGGTGCTACTTGCGGTGTAATTGGCAAACCTGTTTTTATCACTTTTCCTTCTTCATCGTGAACAAGTGCAACATTGGTTAGGAATCCCTTTTCATTAGGCTGAATCATTGTGGTGTTTTTCAAGCCAAGCGGTACGAAAATATATTCTGCTGCAAGCGCTGCAATTGATGTATTAAAAGTATCTTCTAAAGCCATTTGGACAATTGTATAGCCGCCACCACTATATCTCCAATCGGTTCCTGGTGTGAACAAAAACTCAATTTCTTTATCGTATCGAGGGATTTGACCTAAAAGACTTTGTTGTAATGTTGGAATCGCCTCACCTTCATAATGATCTGCAAACCCATCCTGAGTGGTTCCGGCGGTGTGATTCAGAAATTGTTTCCAAGTTGGACTATTATGCTCCGTAAACCTACTTTTTGGCAAATGCCAACGTTTTAAATACTTGTCTATTGGCTCATCCAAATTAATCAATCCTTTTTCTTCAAGCATAAAACAAAGAAGTGCTGTGATAGGTTTTGAAATTGAAGCGGTAGAAAATGCCGTGTTTTCGTTTATTTTTTCTTTAGAATTTGCTGATTTTACGCCAAATTGCTTAGAATAAACAATCTTATAATTTTCGAAAACAACAAGACTAAATCCCGGTAATTTGAATTTTTCTAATTGCTGATCAATTTTTAAACTGTCGGTCAAAAAGTTATAATCTTTTTTTTGTGCCAGTGCTTTATTACTTGTTTGAAAGCTCGCAACTATAAATAGAATTAGTAAATAAATAGAATTTTTCATGGTATCGATTTTTTAGGTTAGAATTTTATTTCGATACAAATTTGAGAAAGTAGCAAGTCCTATACGACCGAATGCAAGTATTCGAACGCATTTGTTTAAAAAATAAGTACGGGTAGTTTAAGCCAAAAGTACGAGTAATTACAAAACGTTTATTTACAATAACTTGCGATAAGAAGTTGGCGTATTTCCTGTGTGCTTTTTAAAAGCAGTATTAAAAGAAGATTTTGAATTAAAACCAACTTCATACAAAATTTCAAGAATGGTTACTTTACTTTTTGAAGGATCATTCAGGATTGCCATTGCATGTTCGATACGATACGTATTTACAAAATCGTAAAAATGCTGTTCTAATTTATGATTTATTAAAAGTGATACATCTCGAACAGGAACTTTAATAGCCGCTGAAACATCCTGAATCGTCAAAGAAGGATTAAGAAAAGGCTTTTCTTCGGCCATAAACTGCTTCAATTTGATTAATTCTTCATTGTACTCTTTTTCGTTTGCGGCTAAGGCGGAATTGTTTTTTTCTTCTAAAATAATATCAGAAACCAACTTTAAGTTTGAATCGATATTTCTAAATAAACCCGGGTGATTCAATGCTTTAAATAAATACCAACAGGCAATAAAAAGTTGAAATGCGATGATTCCTATTTTCATCCATTCGAAGAGATCGGAATATTCAGAAAATTTAAAGATGTTTTTAAAAAGTGTAATCGAATATAAAATACACAGTACAACCGTAAACTGAAATAACCAATTATAAGAATTAATATTGGTGCCGGCATAGTTTTCGAGATATAGCTTTTTCGCTCTTTTTAACAACATAAAAACAGCAACAAAATATACCAATATCTGAATATGAAATAAAATATGAAAGGTCGGTATTTCTATCATACTCTGACGATGTACAATAAAGTTCAATTTAGCCGCAGCATCTACCAAATAAAAACGAGGTAATAAAATGATATTTACCAGTAAAAACGGAAGTAGATGCAGAATGTATTTTGGCTTAAGCCTAAAATCAGAATAACAAACCGATAGAACATACAGATAAAAAGCAGGGATTTGCAAAAAAGCCGATGTGTTTCTGAGCATTCCCAAAGTTGAAGGACCATTAGTGATTAATTCAACTAAAGGTGTGCTAAAATCTATTGCGGTTATAATTAGAAAAAAAGCAAAAAGAGAATTACTTGTCTTGTGTTTGGTTTTTACAGTAAGCAGAAAAAACGCCAAAAATAAGGAAATGAACAAGGAAATGATAGTCACAATAAGTAGTAAATTAATCTTATCCATTAGTTTATTTTAGTGGTATTATGGTTTTTACTTGTTTTAAAATTGAAGACTAAAGTAAGATTTATTCTTTGGTTTAACCAAGTTTTAAAATAAAAAACCAATATAGCTTCAGACTAAAAAAAAGAATCTTACTAAGCAACTAAAGGAAATCACTTTTTTTGAGAATCTTTAATTTTTAAGTTGCAAAGGTTCATAGGTACAAAGGTTTTTAGAACTTTATAAAAAAACAGAAAACCGCCAATGGCGGTTTTTCTTTTTAAACATTTCACTTTTTACAGATCACCATTTACATTCTTATTTTTTAATGAATTTTTTAACGACTTTTTTTCCTCCGCTATTCAATTCGATAAAATAAACACCTGCTGTTAATTTGCTGACATCTACTGGATTTTCAGTTAATTTTCCTGAATTTACCAACTGGCCTAAGGCATTAGTTATTTTAAATGCTGATCCTTCGGCTTTTGCCAAAGCAACATTTAAATTACTTTCAACTGGATTTGGATACAAAGTAACTGCCGAAATTTCCTCAGCTTTGCTTATTCCAGCAATTAATTCTTCAGCAATAGGAGATCCTGCGACAATATTCACAGTATAATCTTCTACCTGACCGTATGAGAAAGTCTCACAAGCAGTAGGAACGGCATTGTATTTCATCGAAATTCTGATTCTGGTTGGTCCAGTCAGAGCCGTCGCTGGTATTGTAAAACTTCCCGAAGCCGGAGTAGCTGTAGCGGCTGCTTTTGTCCAGACTGTTTCGCCTGAATCGCTAAAATCTCCATCCTGGTTGTAATCTATAAATACAGCATAGCCTTCTTTATAAACAGAAGAAGTCCATAATGGTGTAATGGTAATCGTATTCGAAACACCTTTTGTTAAATTAGTGCTAATTGCCGTTAGATTTTCATAACCTGTAGTTCCTGTTGAAGTATTGTTTATCGTTCCCAATACTACTTTTCCAATTCTTTCATCAGCAGCACTGTTTCCTTTCGAGGCACAATACGTTATAGTGGTAGCCAGTGTTGTAATATTTACTGTGTTGCTTGCTGCCGACGCATTTCCTGCTGCATCTTTTGCTTTTACATAAAAACTATACGCTGTTAGAGGAGACAATCCTGTTACCGCATAAGTTGTTCCGGTAGCTGTGCCTTTTAAAGTAGTTCCCTGATATACTTCATATCCGGTAACTGCAACATTATCTGTAGAAGCGGTCCATGATAAATTGGTAGTAGCACCTGTTGTTCCGCTTGCTGCTAAATTGGTAGGCGCACTTGGTGCAGTTGTATCTCCTGATCCTGCATAAGCCGCTCCTACTCCAACTGCGTAAAAAGCATTTGTTGTGGCAATAACCTCAGCAGATCCTGCTCCGTACAAATCTATCGCCGATTGTATCCCGGAGGTTCTGGCATTTGCATAAGTAGAATTGGCACCTAGATAAACACTTTCTAAACGATAAGCGATTTTTGCCGCTTTATCAATAGTGATTCCGGTAACATTATAAGCATTTCCGATATCATTTGTACCTGACTTTCCAACCGATAAGATATAAAACCAGTGATTTAAAACTCCTGAATTAGTATGAACTCCACATTGGTCATTATTATTGGTTGGAGTACAATTTACATTTATCCAATAAGTTCCCCCATAAGTATCAGGCTGTCCTTCTGAATTTGGATCACTCATAGAACGCAAAGCACTATGACCAGATCTTCTTTCGATATCTTCACCCACTAACCAAGTTGATTTGTTAGGAGCTGCACGATACTCGATACACGCCCCCCAAATATCAGAGAAAGCTTCGTTCATTGCTCCGGATTCTTTTTGGTAAGCTAAATTTGCTGTATAAGTACAAACTGCATGACCAATTTCATGACCTGCCACATCCATCGATGTCAAAATATCAAATCCACCTGTTCCTGTACCATCGCCGTAGGTCATAACACTTCCATTCCAGAACGCGTTGTTATTATTTGGATAACCTGCTGCGACTAAATTATAATGTACATAACTCCTGATTTTTGCACCAGCATTATTGTAACTGTTTCTGCCATGAACTACTGAAAAGTAATCATAAGTCATTTCGGCTCCCCAATGTGCATCAAGAGCTCCATTGTCTTTATTAGTGTTATTATATTCAGCAGCCGTCCAGTTATTATCCGCATCCGTAAAATTGGTTGTTGGATAGGTTGCCGTTCTGGCTGAATTATAGGTTTGGATTCCGTTACCACGAGTTCCATCTGATAAAATATAAGAAGATCCGCTTAGTGTAGTCTGAATTGTTTGGGTCCCACTATAACGTGTGGCGGCATTCGCAGCAACGATCGCTTTTTTAGCAATAGCTTCTGTCTCATTATGCCGCACATTAGCTGATTTACGAGCACCATGGCTGTTTTCTCCCAGGTGTTTTATTGTGGCATTATAAAAAAGCGCTTTTCCTGTTTCAGCATCGATGTAAAGATCGCCGCGGCTTAACGGATATGTAGCATAAATATCAAATTTATAGGCCAAACGCACTTTATCAGTTGTTCTCTTTAAGCCTTGCTCTTCCATTGCCGGTAGAAAAACCAATTCGCCTTTGGGTTTTTCATAACCCATTTCAAGAGCATCCTCGGGTTTTTCCCAAAGATATTGCTGCGCACCTATATGCGCAATAGCCTTTTCTAAAGCGGTCTGACGTGAAATTTTTGGAGTCGTTTTTGCATTTTTAATAGCATAGAATTCTCCATTCATAGAAACTAATTTTCCGTTTTTGGAATGCAGGGTATAATTCGCAAATTCTACTTTAATTCCTTGTTCGTATAATTGGAATTTTTCATGGATAAAACCTTCTTTATCAGATTCGGTTTTGATTTTTGAGAAGGATTGATTTTCTTGTAAGCCAAGTTGTTCTTTAAAAACTGTTTTGGCATCAGAGCCTTTGTAAGTCGATTTATCACTAAAAGTGATTAAATCAGGTTGTCCGTTTTCGGATAAATTTTTCTGACTAATCCGTTTGTCGGTTGTAACCTGAGCAAAAGCGGAAAATGAAAAAACAAACACGACGGTGGTTACCATCATTTTAGGTAAAGTACATTTCATAATAAATTAGGATTAAATTGGTTGGTATAATAGATTACAAACAAAATAAATAATGTAAGTATTTACTTTATTAGAGAATAAAAGTATTTTATTTTTGTTAAATAAACTCTTATAAATTTCAATAATCGATAAAATGCAACATTTTTTGTCTTAAAATCAATATTATTTAACAAAAAGTTCAAAATATTTAAAGATTAGCCTTGAAAATTATTAAATCATTGATTTGCAACCTTTTAAAATACCACGTAAATATTGATTTTTTACCCTTTTAAAAGAAAATTATTTTTAAATCAACCAATTTATCGCACAAAAAAAGGTCAGCTATACTAAAAAGCTGACCTTTCTTATATTTCTAATTAAAATAACCTAAACTAAGGTGATGTATATTTTAAAATTTAATTTAAATCCATCTCCGTAATTTCTCCGTCAATAATCAAATCAGCTTCGGTTGAAGCAATGATGTGCTCAACAGAAACACCTGGCGCGCGCTCTAAGAGCTTAAAACCATTTTGAGTTACTTCGAGAACTGCCAACTCGGTTACGACTTTTTTAACGCAGCCTACGCCTGTTAATGGCAAAGTGCATTT
Source organism: Flavobacterium hydrocarbonoxydans (assembly GCF_009789235.1). GTDB lineage: Bacteria > Bacteroidota > Bacteroidia > Flavobacteriales > Flavobacteriaceae > Flavobacterium > Flavobacterium hydrocarbonoxydans. Next base: position 429,915 of record NZ_WSTB01000002.1, read on the forward strand.
TTTTAGGATTTTAGATTCTCCTGCTTTGTTGACGTGCATCATAGCCACGATGATATTTTCGGCGGAAGCCACCAAATCCATTGCACCTCCCATTCCTTTTACCATTTTACCTGGGATTTTCCAGTTGGCAATGTCTCCGTTTTCCGAAACTTCCATCGCGCCTAAAATTGTCAAATCTACTTTTTGGCTGCGAATCATTCCGAAACTAAAAGCTGAATCAAAAAAACTCGCTCCCGGAAGCGTTGTAATCGTTTGTTTTCCTGCGTTGATAATATCGGCATCTTCTTCGCCCGCAAAAGGAAACGGTCCCATTCCGAGAACGCCATTTTCACTCTGGAATTCCACGGCAATATCTTCTCTCACATAATTTGCCACCAAAGTCGGAATCCCGATACCAAGATTAACAAAATACCTGTCTTTTACTTCTTTCGCAATTCGTTTTGCTATATCTTCTTTTGTTAACATATCTTTTAATGTCTTAATTTTTAATGAGTCAATTTGATAATTAGAAAATGCCTCACTTTGCGTAATCTAATTCATTATCTAATTGACAAATTTTCTAATTATCTAATTTTTTAATAAAATAATCCCAGGTTGCTCTGGTTATGTCCGCTATAATTTTTTCTGTATCATCTTTGGTTTCAGTAATCTCTTTTAAGTAAACCGAAAGAATAAAATGTTTCCCATTTGGAAGTTTCACAATACCAACGTCATTCATCGCAACTCTCAAATTATTGTCATTGGTCCCCGAAAGCCCTGTTCTATGAGCCAATTCTGTGTTTTCAGGAAGTCCCGCTTTCATCCAGGTAAGTCCTCTTGAAGTTTCGACCATTATTTGATACAAATACTTTGTTGTAGCTTCATTCAGTACTTTTCCTTTATAGAATTTTTCCAGCAATTCCGTTGTTGCCAAAGGTGTTGTTGTATTTATATAAAGTTTTTCCCAGGATTTCATCTGTTCCTCATTCACTTTAATTACAAAGTCTTTTATGCCTTGTTTATTGATAAATTTCTGTACCACTTTTGTACCTCCAATCAAATTGATCAATATATCACAACCATTATTATCACTGTGCGACACCGTATATCTTAACAATTGGTCTAATGTAAGATCTATATTTCCATTTGGGAATTCTTCCGCCATCGGACTCCAGGTCTCCGGATCAAGCGCTTCTTTTTTAATAAATATTTTTTGAGTTAATGAAAGTTTGCCCTCATCGACTTTGTTTAAAACTGCCAAAGCAATATGAAACTTAAAAACGCTCATCATAGGCATTTTAAGATTTCCATTGATGCTCAATGTATCTTTGTCTTCGATGCTTTTTATCGAAATCCCAACGGTTGCATGCTTCGTTGCAATAATCTGGTTTAGTTGTTCTCTCAGTTCATTTGTTGTTTGAGCAAAAGTCTGAAAAGACAAAAACGAAAACAGCATTACAGAAAATCTGGTCATAATTTTAATGTGTAATTTTTTAATGTGCTTTTTTTAATGTGTCAATTTGATAATTAGAAAATGCTACGCTTTACGCTCAATATTAATTATCTAATTGACAAATTATCTCATTATCTAATTCCTTTGTCTAACAGTTCGTTGCTCAATTCTTTTTTCAAATTTTTCTCCCTGAAAAATACGCTGCACCATAATGCCCGGAATATGAATTTGATTTGGATCTAAAGTTCCAACCGGAACCAATTCTTCGACTTCTGCAATTGTGATTTTTCCGGCACCAGCCATACAGGCGTTAAAGTTTCTGGCAGTTCCTTTAAAAATAAGATTTCCGGCTTCGTCGCCTTTCCATGCTTTTACAATGGCAAAATCGGCTTTGAAAGCTTCTTCCATAATGTGCATTTTTCCGTTGAATTCGCGCACTTCTTTTCCTTCTGCTACTTCGGTACCATAACCTGCTGGCGTGAAGAAAGCTGGAATTCCTGCCTGAGCAGCGCGGCAACGTTCTGCCAAAGTGCCTTGTGGTGTCAATTCTACATCCAATTCACCCGAAAGCATCTGGCGTTCGAACTCTGCATTTTCGCCCACATACGAAGAAATCATTTTTTTGATTTGTTTCTTTTGCAAAAGCAATCCCAAACCAAAATCATCAACTCCTGCATTATTCGAAATACAAGTTAGATTTGAAATTGGTTTTTGTACCAAAGCGGCAATAGTATTTTCGGGAATTCCGCACAATCCGAAACCTCCAAACATGATAGTCATATTGCTTTCAATTCCCTGAATAGCATCCTGAACATTATTTACTTTTTTTGTTATCATAACAAACTGTCTTTATTGTCGTATATTTTTGATAAAAATAAGATTTTTAGATTAATTTATAACGATTTCGTAAAAAAATAAACCACTAGAAACTAAAAGTCCATAGCTTAGATTTAGCAGACTGAAAGCCTGTAATGGTATAGTCTTTTTTATTAACCACAAATTACACTAATTTACACAAATTAATTTGCTATTCCTTAGCCCGCTAAAATCGTTCATCAAAAAAAATATCCTTTTAAGTCTTCAACATGTAGAAGATCAAAAAAGGATATTTTTTTATGAATTATCGAATGAATTTTATAACTCGAATTCGTCTGTATTTTGTTCCGTTTGTGTAGTGTCTTTTACCACAGCAGCAGGTCTGGAGTAACAATCTACTTTAATATTTAAACCCGGTGGACGATCAAACTGTTCTTTAGAAACCTGAAGTCCAGCATCGGCGTAGCATAATTTCATAAAATAAGCCCAAACTGGCAATGCAGCCGTTGCTCCCTGACCGTACGTTAAACTTTTGAAACGTGCTGAACGGTCTTCGCAACCTACCCAGACACCTGTGACTAAATTAGGAACCATTCCCATAAACCAACCATCAGACTGGTTTTGAGTAGTTCCGGTTTTACCCGCTATCGGGTTTTTGAACATATACGGATAACCTGTCCAACGATTATCACCGTTTCCTCCGCCCTGCGTGCGTAAACGTGCACCAGAACCAGTTTCGGTTACACCTTCCATCAATTTGATTACGGCAAAAGCAATATCTTTATTTAATACGTCATGAGATTCCGGAATTGGTTCAAAAATAACCTCTCCACTTTTATTTTCAATACGGCTTAAAAATTGTGGTTTAACATATACACCCTGATTGGCAAAAGTACTAAAAGCAGCCACCATATCTTCAACCGTAGCATCTACCGCACCTAATGCAATAGAAGGCTGCGAAGGAATATCCGACTTAATTCCTAATTTATGGGCTAATTCTACCACGGCATCCGGTCCTGTTCTGTCAATTAACTTAGCCGAAACCGTATTGATTGAATACGCCAAACCTTGCTTAAGAGTAACCATCCCTCTGTATTTACGATCTGAGTTTCTTGGCTCCCAATCTTCGGTAACATTATGTTTTCCTTTGTGAATCATAAATGGACCATCCAAAATAGAATCGCAAGGAGACATATTAAGCTGTTCGATTGCAGTGGCATAAACAATTGGTTTGAAAGTAGAACCAACTTGTCTCGCTCCCTGACCAACGTGGTCGTACTGGAAATATTTATAATTGATTCCGCCCACCCAAGCTTTGATACTTCCTGTCTGTGGCTCCATTGCCATTAGACCAGATTGCAAAAAGTGTTTGTAATAACGAATAGAATCCATTGGGGTCATTATCGTATCGCGTTCGCCTTTCCAGGTAAATACACGCATTTGCGTTTTAACATTGAATGATGCGATAATTTCATCTTCACTTTTATCCAAGTCCTTCATGATGGCCCAACGCGTAGAATTTTTCATGGCCTGCATCATAATCCTATCCGTTTCTGCTTTTGTAATATTTAGGAAAGGAGCATTTTTATTGGTTTTAGATTCAATAAAAAACTGTTGTTGAAGGTTTTTCATGTGTTCCAAAACGGCTTCTTCGGCATGAGCCTGCATTCTCGAATCGATAGTAGTATAAATTTTTAGACCGTCTTTGTAAATATCATAATCTGACCCGTCTGGTTTTTTATTCTCAGCAGTCCATTTTTTCATGTAATCACGCAAATATTCTCTAAAATAAGTGGCCGTTCCTTCACGGTGACTTTCCAGTTTAAATTTTAAAGAAATTGGTAATGCCTTGTATTTCTCTTTTTCTGCCTCTGTAATCATCTTGGCTTTTACCATTTGACCCAATACAACATCACGACGGTTTTTTACTCCAACTGGGTTACGCATCGGATTATAAAGAGAGGAATTGTTAAACATCCCTACTAAAATTGCCGATTCATCTACAGTTAAGTCTTTAGGTTCTTTGGAAAAATAAGTTTGAGCTGCAGAACTTACCCCAACAGCATAATTTCCGAAATCATAAACGTTGCAGTACATCGCTAAAATCTCATTTTTAGTATATTGTCTTTCCAAACGAATAGCAATAATCCATTCTTTTATTTTTTGTACTATCCTAAAAGGTAAAAAGGTAGATCCTCCACGATGAAATAACTGTTTTGCCAACTGCTGTGTTATGGTACTGGCACCTCCATTGGTTCCCAAAGAAAAAGCTGCACGTAAAGTTCCGCGTCCATCAATTCCTGAATGCTCATAAAAACGGGCATCTTCCGTTGCAACCAAAGCATCTACCAGATTTTTTGGCAAATCCGAATATTTAAGCTGCGACCTGTTTGTTTTAAAATATTTACCGATTACTACCCCATCAGACGAAATGATTTCGGTAGCCAGATTAGAATCCGGATTTTCTAAATCTTCAAAAGAAGGCATTGAACCAAAAAGTCCCCATGAAGCAAATAAGAAGAATGCTAAAATGCCTAATAATCCATAAACAAAAATTCTCCAAAATTTCTTTTGGTAGTATTTAATATCTTTTACGCTGTTTGGTTGATTGTTTTTTTTAGTAGCCATAACTTATTTCAAATCTTTTTGTTCTATTCTAAAACCTACGTCTGTAATTCCTTCTAAAGCCTGTACTCCGGGGATTTTCCCTGATTCACGTACGGCTTGTTTGATGTGTACTTTATATTTTCCTCTAAACTTTACGCCCTCTTTAAAGTACAATTTACTTTCTTTGATATCAAAGAAACCTTCACCTAAAAGTGTCCCGTCTGGATTTGCCATCTGGTATTCTAAAGTATCCACTTTCGTAAATCCGTTTGGCATTTCAAGAGCCACGATCAAAAACAGATTATTAAATGGATAATTGTTGTTATCTCTCAAATTTACAAATAAATCATATCGTTTTGTAGAATCTAAAACTGGCAAATCAAAAGTTACAATACTGTCTTTGTGCCAGGCACTTCCAACAGATTTGTACTCGTCAAATACTCTTTTTTTATCACAAGAAAAAAGAAGTATTCCTGCCAAAAGAAGAATTCCGCTATTTTTTATTCTCATTTTTAGTAATAATTATAGGTTTTCTAGGTTCGCCCGGCTTTTTATCATTCGAATTGTTGTTGGGTTTATTCGAATTATTCGGCTTGTTATTGTTCGGCCTATTAGGCTTCTGTTTATTTGGGTTTCCTCCTGCAGGTTTATTTGGATTTGCATTTGCCTGAACCTGAGGCTTGTTTGGGTTTGCATTTGCTACAATGGCATTCTCAGCCCCTGGTTTGCGTTTGCGGTTTGGTTTTTTCTTTCTTTTTGGCTGATCAAAACGGGTTAAACTTTCCTGACCCATTGCGTTGTTAAAATCTTTTTCTGGTTCAGAAGTTACTTCAATAGCAAAATCTTCCAATGAAGAAACTTTATTTTTGGCTTTATTTTCGGCCATAATTTCTTTAACCTGCTCAATTTTCAGCACGTGCCAGTTGGCAAAATTATTCGTGTAAGCAAACCACATCAATCCTTTGAAGATATCTTGTTTTTGACAAATGGCATCGCCTTTCTCCGTTACCAATTTGGTATCGTAATCCGGAAAATCTTTCAAAGCATCCATGTACGTATCCAATTCGTAATTCAGACAACATTTTAATTTTCCGCATTGTCCTGCTAATTTCTGAGGATTCAGCGAAAGCTGCTGATAACGCGCTGCTGATGTATTGACACTTCTAAAATCAGTCAACCAGGTCGAACAGCAAAGTTCTCTTCCGCAAGAACCAATTCCGCCCAAACGAGCCGCTTCCTGACGGAAACCAACTTGTTTCATCTCTACTCTCGTACTGAATTCTTTAGCAAAATCCTTAATCAGCATTCTAAAATCGACTCTGTCATTTGCCGTGTAATAAAACGTAGCTTTTGATCCGTCTCCCTGAAATTCGATATCCGAAATTTTCATTTCCAGCTTATGCTGAATCGCCAATTCACGTGCACGAACCTTCATTGGCTCTTCGCGATCACGGGCAACGGACCAGATATCGATATCTTTTTGAGATGCTTTTCGGTAAATTTTAGGAACTTCATTACTTTCGTGATTGACCCCTTTTTTCTTCATTTGAATTTTCACCAATTCTCCTGTCAAAGTTACAATTCCGATATCGTGTCCTGGCGAAGCAACAGTTGCTACAATATCGCCAATACTTAAAGTTAATTTTTCTGAATTTCTAAAAAATTCTTTGCGGCCGTTTTTAAAACGCACCTCAACACAATCAAAAATCGCCTCTCCATTAGACGGACTCATGTTCGAAAGCCAGTCAAAAACCGTCAATTTATTGCAGCTATCGGTGCCGCAAGTCCCATTATTTTTACAACCTTTTGGTGCGCCACCATCTGAGGTTGAACAACTTGTACATGCCATAATTCTATATGTAGTGTTGCAAAAGTGCAACTTAAGTTCATAAACGTTTAATCGGTAAAGATAGTATTTTTTTTAGTTTCCTTTTTATGGATTAAAACTAAAGACTTGTTAAATAAAAAAACCCATTCTGTTTGAGACAAAATAGGCTTTTTTTTATTTATAAATATTAACTGATTATTATTATCTCCAACGGTTGAAACCGTTGGTTATGGATTGTGTTTATAATAGCCCGCGGTTTCAACCGTGGGAGACATCGTGTTAGTTTTCAAAATTCCAACGGTTGAAACCGTTGGTTATGCATTGTGTTTATAATAGCCCGCGGTTTCAACCATGGGAGACATCGTGCTAGTTTTCAAAATTCCAACGGTTGAAACCGTTGGTTATGCATTGTGTTTATAGTAGCCCGCGGTTTCAACCGTGGGAAACATCGTGTTAGTTTTCAAAATTCCAACGGTTGAAACCCTTGGTTACGGATTGTGTTTGTAATAGCTAGCGGTTTCAACCGTGGGAGACATCGTGCTAGTTTTCAAAATTCCAACGGTTGAAACCGTTGGTTATGGATTGTGTTTATAATAGCCCGCGGTTTCAACCGTGGGAGACATCGTGTTAGTTTTCAAAATTCCAACGGTTGAAACCGTTGGTTACGAATTGTGTTTATAATAGCCCGCGGTTTCAAACATGGGCCACATATCATTTGTCAATCATTTGAATTATTCAATCCATGCAGTTTTTTAAATTCATCAAATTCATTTTGCCCCGTTTTCTTCAGGTGATGTTGTTTTTGATTTTTTATATAATTATAAACAATTTCTAACTGGGATTCACTTACTGAATAAGCAGCATACCCTGTTTGCCAGGCAAATTTTTCAAGAATTAGATTTTCTCCATTTATAGAATGAGACGAACTTCCTTTTATTTGCTTTATTACATCTGCAATTGATTTTTGTGGATTTAATAAAAACAAAGCGTGGATGTGATCTGGCATTCCGTTGATGATTCTAACGGGACATCCAAGTTCAATTAATTCCTCACGGATATAATTATACACTTGATTTTCTATTGAAAAATCAATTAATTCTTGACGATTTTTAGTTGCCCAAATAGCATGAATCCATAATTTATTAAAAGAATGCGGCATATAAATTAGCTTTAATTTTTCGCTAATTTACAATTTTATACAATTTATCTGACAATCTAATCCTAAAAGGAACTTCAAAAGTAACTTTATCGCCAATTTTTGCTGTTGTAGTTTCAGCTCCATTAACAATCATTTTGTTTAAAACCAATTCTTGCTCTCCTGTTGTTGGGCCAGAAATTAAGATTTTGTCGCCAACATTCAATTCTTGGTTTTCTACAGTAAAGAGTCCCACTTGCGCTTTTACATAATAATGTTCTGCTTTCCCAAGAAGTGCTTTTTTCACTTTTACTTTTTGACGAATATCAAGTGGTTTAGCTCCGCTCCGTTCGGCTCCGCCTCGGGTTTGGGCTGTAGCCAAAGCATCATTAGACAGTTCACCAGAATGTTTGAATTTTAAACTATCTGATTTTCCTTTTCTAAAAACCTTATTTCCAACTTGCTTTCCAGTTCTCAATCTCACTTGATCGACTAATGGCATGTGAATGATTTCAAGACATTCTGTAGAACAGCAGTTTTCCATTGCCGATTTACATTCATCACATTGAATAAACAATAAGTGACAACCATCATTCTCGCAATTGGTGTGATTGTCGCAAGGTTTTCCGCATTGGTGACATTGAGAGATAATATCGTCTGTAATTCTTTCGCCCAGACGATTATCAAATACAAAGTTTTTCCCGATGAATTTGCTTTCCAAACCTTCTGCTTCAATTTGTTTGGCGTAATTGATGATTCCGCCTTCTAACTGATAAACATTTTTAAAACCCTGATGTTTAAAATAAGCACTTGCCTTCTCGCAACGGATTCCACCTGTGCAGTACATTACCAGATTTTTGTCTTCTTTATGATTTTGAAGCTGCTCGTTGATAATGGGTAAACTCTCCCTAAATGTCTCAACATCTGGAGTAATGGCGTTTTTGAAATGCCCCACTTCACTTTCGTAATGATTTCTAAAATCGACCACTATTGTGTTGGGATCATCCAGAATTTCGTTGAATTCCTTCGCTTTCAGGTGAACGCCTTTATTGGTTACATCAAAAGTTTCGTCGTTTAAACCGTCTGCGACAATTTTGTCCCGAACTTTAATGGTAAGTTTTAAAAACGAATGGTCATCATGTTCTACGGCTTCATTCAGGCGAATGCCTTTCATAAAATCATAAACTTCCAGAGTGGCTCTAAAAGCTTCTAAATTTTCTTCAGGAATACTCATCTGAGCATTTATTCCTTCCGTGGCAACGTAAATTCGGCCTAAAGCATCGAGGCTATTCCAGGCAATAAATAAATCGTCGCGAAATTTTTTGGGATCTTGAATTTTGGCATACGCATAGAAAGACAACGTGAGTCGTTGTTTACCGGCATCATCGATCATGATGGCTCTTTCTTCTGCGCTCAAAGTGTTATACAGTTGCATGCTATAAACAGTTTTAAGTGTGAAAAATTATTTTTTGAGGTGCAAAGGTAGGAAAAAGGTTCAGAGTTGCAAAGATTCAAAGGAACAAAGGTTCTGAGATACTGAATTGCTAAGGTTCTAATCTTTTAACCTACTTAGTAAAAAACAAAAAAGCACTAAATTAATAGTGCTTTTAAAATCTTTGTCCCTGTGTGCCTTTGCCTCTTTGGACCTAAATCTTAGAACCTTAGTACCTCAGCAACTTAAAAATTAACAATGCTCGTTAAAAGCATCTTGCAAATTCTCAGCGATTAATTCAGCTGGGCGACCTTCGATGTGGTGACGCTCTAACATGTGAACCAATTCTCCGTTTTTGAACAAAGCCATACTTGGCGATGATGGAGGAAAAGGAAACATGTGTTGTCTCGCTGCATCAACAGCTTCTTTGTCAACACCTGCAAAAACCGTGATTAAGTGATCTGGTTTTTTTGCTCCGTCTAAACTCATTTTTGCTCCCGGACGTGCGTTTCTTGCAGCACAACCACAAACAGAATTCACAACAACTAGCGTGGTACCTTCAGCTTTGATAGCGTTATCTACAGCTTCTGCACTATGTAAATCTTGAAAACCAGCAGACGTTAATTCAGCCTCCATTGGTTTTACCATTTCTTGTGGATACATATTTTTTATTTTTTAAATTTAACTTTTGAACTGCAAAGTTACAAAGTTTACTCGCAACTACTTAATTTGTGGTATAAAGTTTTGTTATAGTTCGATTGATAATTGAGTTGTTGAGAAATTGCACACAAATAGACACCGTTTTCTATAATAAAACCAAATCTTTTTTTCAGGAGCTAATCCCGCTATCCGTTGCAATCTTTTGTGGCGAACCCCGCCACAAAAGGATTTTCACTTCTATCGGGGCTAGGAGACTCGTTTTCAAGAAGAATATTTTCGTTTATTTTGTCAATTTCGAGGAACGAGCAATCTCCGCTAGTAACTCCATAAGGTTATTGATTAAGTAAAAAAAACGCCACGAATTCACGAATTTATAAAAACAATTAATTCGTGAATTCGTGGCGAAAAATATGCGTGAAACAAAATTTCACTACCGAAATACTACTCTAAACAAAGCCTTTATAAACGGCACTTTTGGGCATTTTAAAATCACCTGAAAGTCTTCTAACAAAGTTGTTTCTTCATCCAGAAACTTAAAAATCAAAGCTGGATTTCCTTTTTTGAATAAAGAAGAAAAAATACTGCTTCCCAATTCGTTATGACGGTATAAAATATCCAAAAGCAATAAATCGTAGAACCAAAATCTGTTTTTTTGATGAAAATCTTTCAAATTGAGTAAAATTGAATCCTGAAGAAATTCTACTAATTCTGAAGATTTTTTATCCGAATTTCTAAAAGTATAACCTGTACTCGCTTTGGTCCATCCGCCTGCAGTACCTATATTCAAAACTCTTTTGGTGTTTTTTTCCCAGAAAGGAAAACAGGTCATCGGAATACTGCCTTGCTCCTTTTCGAGAATTTCATAAGATTCAATTCCTAAATTTTTTAGGTAATTATCAATCTCTGTTTCGTATTCTTCTTTCGGAAGTAATTTTTCAGAAAACAACGTATATTCTACCAAAGCTTCGGTTTTTGAAGTAGGCAAAACGTACATGAAACGCGTATTGCCTTTTTGTTCTACCGAAAAATCCATGAAAGTCGCTTGTTTTGGATTGAAAATTTCAACATCCGTTTTCACAAACCAACCTACAAAATGCTGTTGCAAAACCGGATATTTCGATTGACTTTCGGCGAAAGCCTTTGTATAAATACTATTGAATACATAATCTGCCGTATAGCGATTTTCTTCAGTTCCGACAAAAACGTGTGTTTCGAGTTCGTTGATATCGGTTACTTTTTCGTTAAGGAAAGTAATATTTTGATGTTTCGAAAGACTTTCAAAAACAAAATTGTAAAAATCCAATCCACGAATCTGATTGTATTGATAGGGTTTTAAATCTAAATCCCGCTTGAAATTTTCATTGGCAAACAAAGCCCAATCCCATTTTTTTGAAATAATCGAATTCCAAATAGTTTCATTCTTTTCCCAAAAACACCAGGTCCTGTCGTTGGTTTTTTTTAGATTTTCATCTAATAACAAAATCGATTTGTGTTCAAAATCACCTGATTGTACCATTTTATAAACGGTCATCAAAGCCGCCAAGCCTGTTCCTGTAAAAATGTAATCGAAATGTTTGATTTGAGAAGAATCCATTTTCAAAAATAAGGAAATTTATTGGTTCAGTTTTTCCAAAATCAGTTTAAAATCGCTTGGGCTAATGTAATTGCTGTACTGCAAAATTATTTCGTTTTGCTCATTCAAAACGCATAAAACCGGATATAGAATTTGGTTATTTACGGTTCCCAATGCAACGGCGAGTTCATGAATGCCAACATTATTTCCCGAAGGCTGATATCGAAACGTTTGATTATTAAAGAAAACATCCCGTTTTTCTTCAGCATTAAAATCAATAAAATAAAAGTCAGCGTTCAGTTTGTCTATGATTTCATGATTTTTGAAAGTCGTATTTTTCATCCTTTGGCAAAACTGACACCAATCGGTATGGATAAAAACGATGATTTTTCGTTTCTGAATTTGCTGCAAACGATCTATTTCCTCAAAAGAATAGTGCTTTAACTGGCAAAATCCTGTTGAAGAAATTCCGAAGAAAACAATAATTAACATTAATTTTTTCATGTGTTTTTTTTTGCCACAGATTTAAAGGATTATAATGATTATTAAAAATTCTGCTTAATCTGTTTAATCTGCGGGCTCTTATCAAATCAGTTTTGGGATTCCTGCGGAATGACCAAAATGTGGAAAAATCTTTTTAATCCTTTAAATCTGTGGCCAAAACTTATCTTAACGTATAACGCAACCCTAAAAACCCACGAATCGTCTGGTTTTGTCCGTAAACATAAGTCGTATCGAAAGTCAAACCATAGGGATTATCGGGAGTTACTAATACTTTTCCAGCGGTATCATATTGCACATTTTTATCAAAAGGATCATTGGCTCTCGAAATCAAAAACGGATTACTTTGCTTGGGTGTAAAATTTAATAAATTCTTAATTCCGCCATACAATTCAAAATTTTTCCAGCCAAAATACGTAAACTGAATGTTCTGAATACTGTACCACGGCGATTTTGGATTTCTTGGGTCGTATTCGTTCAGCAAAGGCAGTTTCATTGGGCTGTAAAGATTTCCAGTATAATCTAATAACAAATTTAGCGATTCTATTTTATACGAAACACTCCAGGTTCCTGTAAAATTCTCCGTCAAAAAAGGTCTTTCTGAAACTCCGTTTTCTACATTTTTATTATCCAAAATAGTAGCACCAACAATCATCTTTAAGCCTGTTGGAAAATTCACATCCACATTCGTGCTGATTCCCTGACTTATTGCGTAGCCGTTGATATTGTCGTAAATTATTTGGTTTGGATCAGTTTCATAATCCGTAATTATCTTATTGCTGAAACGGGTATAAAAAGCCGTAGTTTCGATTCCGATAAAAGTGCCGTTTGTAAAATTTATTTTTTGAATGTAATTCAGATTGGCGTTGATGGATTTTTCCGGATTAAGATTCCTCGCAATCACAACATCCCGAGAACCCGTAAGTGCTGCGTGATCTTCGGTAAACAAATTCACCACTCGAAATCCGGTTCCGGCATTCAATCTGAATATGGTGTTTTCATTTGCTTTGAAACGATAAGCGAATCTTGGAGTAAAAATGGAACCATGAACAGAATTGTAATCGTAACGGGCACCCAATAAAACCTGGCTTTTTGGCGAAAGCGTAATTTCGTCCTGAACAAAAATTCCCGGCAACCAGGTGCTTTCGGCTTCTTTTGTTGCAGTAGTATTATCATCATAGTACGAATAACGATTGGCAATTCCGGCAAGGAAATCATTTCTTCCCAATTTCTTATCCCAGGTCAGTTGCAGAAAACCTATTTTTTGATTGGCGATATACGATGTGGTTCCGTAACGACTGTCCTGATAATGTACGTTTCCGGAGAATGACAGCATTAGTTTTTCTTCAAAAGGCAATTGATAACTTCCTATCAATTCGCCTCTTTTGGTGTAAATACTTTCGCCGTAAATCTCGTCACCTCCTCTGTATTTTTTTTCCCAGCGCACATCGCCACCCCAACGGTCTTCATACATTCCGCGGGCTGCAATGGTAAACAAACGATTATTTTCTCTGGAAAAACTCCATTTATTAAAAATTGAAATTCTTTCAGAAAGTGTAACATCTGTAAAATTATCGTTGTCTTTATCGATTACCTGATTATAATTGAAATAATTCAGACCCAAAAGTGTCGTTGCTTTTTTGGTGGGATTGAATTTCATTCCCAAATCAAGATTCGTCTCTAAATACGAAGTCGTAAAAACATCCGCAGAAAACAAAGGCGCATTAATTGGGTTTTTGGTAATAATATTGATCAGACCGCCAACTGCCTCACTTCCGTACAACGAAGAAGCCGGACCTTTTACAATTTCGATTCGTTCGACTAAAGAATTCGGAATTCCAGACAAACCATAAACGGTCGAAAGACTGCTCACAATAGGCATTCCATCAATCAAAACCAATGTGTAAGGGCCTTCCAAACCATTGATATGAATATCACCCGTGTTGCAAACGCCGCAATTCAATTGAGGCCGAACACCATTTATATTCTGAAGGGCTTCGTAAATACTCGCGGTTGGATTTTTTTTGAAGAAAACCGGCGAATACACCTCAACAGGAACAGCACTTTCCAGACGTTTCACGGCTTTTAAAGTTCCGGAAACCACGACTTCGTTCAGCTGATTTTGATTGTCTTCTAATTCAAAATCAAAAGAATTGTTATCGTTTAAAACTTCTATTTTCTTTTTTAAAGTTTGAAAACCTTCTCGCGAAATTTGAATGGTTTGATTGCCAACAGGAACATTTTCTATTAAAAAATACCCTAAACTATCCGTAAACGTTTCTTGTTGTATGCCTTGTAGTTGAATAGTTGCCGATTTAATTTTTGTTCCTTCAGAAGAAACATAGCCTGAAATAGTGGTTTTTTCTTGGGCATAGGAAAATTGCAGGCCAAATAAAATCAATATCCAAATAGAATTTTTCATTATTATAAAATTAATTTTAGACAAAACTAAAAATTAAATTTGATAAACAATTATTCTGAAGCTAAAAACTTTAAAATCTTGTCATTAGTGCCTTTATAAATATTAATTAAAATCTTCGTCTATGAGTTCTTTATTGATGGCAACTCCAGCAAAAGATCCAGAAGAAACGGCCATTGCAACAGATCGTCCTTGTGTAAAACTGTCTCCACTAGCATAAACTCCAGGGATATTTGTTTTTTGAAATATGTCTGTTTTGATCAAACCCTGCTCGGTTAATTCGCAGCCTAAAATTTCAGGCAAAGGACAATGCTGTACAAAAGGAGGTCTGAAATAAACGGCTTTTACGGCAATTTTGGATTGATTTTTAAAGATAATATGCTGAATATTTCCGTTTTGATGTTCCGCAGCAGCAATTTCTTCTTCTATAATTGTAACATTATTTTTGAGTAGCATTTTGGTTTGCTCCAAAGACAAAGTTGACTTTCCGTTGGTGAGCAGTCTAAGGTCTTTCGTCCAGTTCGAAATCATTTTAGCATATTCAAAACCCATTTCGCCGTTTGCAATAATAGCAGTGGTTTCATTTTTTACTTCATAACCATGGCAATACGGACAATGTATAATCGAAATACCCCAACATTCGGTAAAACCATCAAGTTCTGGCAATACATCTTTAACACCGGTAGCAAATAATACTTTTCTGGAAGTGAATACTTTTCCGGACTCTGTCCTGATTTCAAATCCGCTATCAGTTTTGTTAGCACTCACAGCAAGCCCGTTATAAAATTGAACCGTATCATAAAATTCCGTCTGTAATTTGGCTTTCGCCGAAATAACTGCGGGTTTTTCACCATCTTGCGTAATAAAATTATGCGAATGTGGTGTTTGTCTGTTGCAGGGTAAACCACTATCGATAACCAAAACTTGTCTTAGAGAACGACCTAAACTCATGGCTGCAGAAAGTCCGCTGTAACTGCCACCAACAATAATTACCTCAAAATTAGTTTGTTGTATCATAATTTTTTAATTTAATGAAAGTTTTAAGAATGCGTTTTTTTATGTGATTTGTAATTTAAAAAATGACCGATAATCATTCCAATGCCGCCTATAAAGATAAAATCGAGGTGAATATCAAACAAGATTTCACTCCAAATGCTTATCCAGATCAAGGCCATTGAAATAATTAAAATACCTGAAACCAAACGTGTGGATTTTTTAATAATTTTGAGAACCGCAAAAAGCCCCATTAAGGCAAAGAATAAATCGACATAAGGGTTATGACTTATGCCTAATGGCAGAATAGTCAAGAGCGGAAAAAGAAGGCAATGAACCAAACAAATTGTGGCACTTGAAATTCCTAAAATATCGTAAAAAGGTGTTGCAGTTTTCTTCATTTCTTTTACTTTTATTTAATGCAATTATGTTGCAAATATACACTATAATTTGTAACGCAACTATGTTGCGTTACTATTTTTAATTTTAAATAAATGAAAATAACGAGAAAAACCGTAGCAAAATCAGCCGTTTTAGAGATTTTTGGCAAATCTAAAACGGCGCTGTCTCATACAGAAATTCAAAGTCAAATGAACAATGTTTGTGATCGGGTAACCATTTACAGAATACTGGACCGATTAGTAAATGATGATATTATTCATAAAATAGTAAATCTTGACGGGACAGTAAAGTATGCAAAATGCAATCACGCTCATCGTGTACACATTCATAATCATGCTCATTTTAGCTGCGAAAACTGCCATGAAATTACGTGTCTCGAAAACGTAAAACCGAGTTATATTATTCCGCACAATTACAAAGTAAATGACATTAATTTTACCTTATCCGGTTTATGTCCAAATTGTTTGAATTCTAACAATTGATATTTAGACGTGCCTAAAAATATTGTTAAACGAATATAATTTTTATATATATTTGTTGAAACAACACTTTTACAATGACCAGATCTTTAGAAGAAGTTAACCAATCGGTTGCTACAGAGCATAAAAAAACAGGATTCAGAAAAATATTAGCCTTTTTAGGTCCCGCCTATTTAGTAAGTGTAGGCTATATGGATCCCGGAAACTGGGCAACAGATATTGCTGGCGGAAGTCAGTTTGGGTATTCCTTGCTTTGGGTTTTATTAATGAGCAACTTAATGGCGCTTTTATTGCAAAGTTTGAGTGCGCGACTTGGAATCGTGACACAACGTGATTTAGCACAGGCTTCCAGAGAAACCTATTCAAAATTTATCAATTATATTTTATACTTTTTGGCGGAGATTGCCATCGCAGCCTGTGATCTGGCCGAAGTTCTCGGAATGGCAATCGGAATCAACTTATTATTCGACATTCCGCTTATTCAGGGCGTTTTGATTACCGTTTTAGATACTTTTCTATTATTGTTTTTGATTAATAAAGGCATCCGAAAAATGGAAGCTTTTATTATTGTTCTGGTTGCGATTATTGGATTTTCTTTCATTTTTGAAATGATTTTCGCTGAACCGGAACTCGACAAAGTTCTTTACGGATTGATTCCTTCTGTACCAAGTTCTGCTGCTTTGTATATCGCTATCGGAATTATTGGTGCCACCGTAATGCCACACAATTTATATTTACATTCTTCATTGGTACAAACCCGTAAATTCGAAAGAAATCCGGCGGGAATCAAACAAGCTTTGAAATACAATTTTATCGATTCGACCATTGCCTTAAACTTAGCCTTTTTTGTAAATGCTGCCATTCTCATTTTGGCTGCAGCCACATTTTACAGAAACGGAATGTTTGAAGTTGCCGAAATTCAGGACGCACATCAGTTTTTAGAACCATTATTAGGTACAAAATGGGCGCCGATTCTTTTTGCCGTTGCCTTAATCGCAGCGGGACAAAGTTCAACCATAACGGGAACATTAGCAGGTCAAATCGTGATGGAAGGCTATCTGAATTTACGTATTCAACCCTGGGTTCGCCGTATTATCACACGTTTGATTGCAATTGTGCCAGCTGTAGTGGTGATTATGATTTATGGCGAAAGTGTAACCGGAAAATTATTGATTATGAGCCAGGTAATTCTGAGTTTGCAATTGGGTTTTGCGATTATTCCGCTGATTCATTTTGTGAGTGATAAAACCAAAATGAAAGGTTTTCATATATCCAAAACCACTCAGGTTGCTGCCTGGATTATCGCTTTGATTATTGTATCGCTAAATGCTAAATTGGTTTACAACGAAATTACTTCCTGGTTAGAGTCTTCTCAAAACCCAATGATTCTTTGGTTTACAGTAGTTCCATTAGCTTTTGGTTTTTTAGGATTGTTGCTTTATATTGTTTTTAAACCTTTTATCGCAAGGGCCAAATCGAATATCGAGAACCACTCCCCTCACCATTTGCAATTGCATTTTACACCAAAAGAAACGTACACCAAGAAAAACATAGCAATTTCAGTGGATTTTTCGAATGCGGATGAAGCTGCACTTAACAATGCCTTCGAATTGGGCGGAATCGACGCGCAATACACCTTAATTCACATTGTAGAAACCGTGGGAGCTTTGATGTACGGCGGCAATGTTGACGACCACGAAACGACTATCGACGAAAAATTATTATTAGAATATAAAGAAATGCTTTCGCAAAAGGGATTCAGAATCGAAACAGAACTTGGTTTTGGAAAACCTAACACTGTGATTCCGAAAATAATAAACCAGGGGAATTTTGATATTTTGGTAATGGGAACCCACGGCCACACTGGATTAAAAGATATTCTTTTTGGTACCACAGTAGATAAATTGAGACATAAAATTTCGATACCTTTGTTGATTGTTAAATAAAGTTACTAAGGTTCTGAGTGGCTAAGTTACTGAGGTTTTTCCTTTGAGACTTTAACTTAGAACCTTAGCCACTCAGAACCTTAGAACCTCAAAAAAATGACTTTTTCAGAAGAAAACTACCTTAAAGCGATTTACCACCTTACAGCTTCAAATGATGCTGAAGTGAGCACGAACGCCATTGCGGAAATGATGGAGACAAAAGCTTCATCGGTGACGGATATGCTTAAAAAGCTTTCAGAAAAGGATTTGGTTCATTATAAAAAGTACCAAGGCGTTTCTTTGACGGAAAACGGAAAACTGGCTGCCAAAATGATTGTTAGAAAACACCGCCTATGGGAAGTTTTTTTGGTCGAAAAATTGAATTTTACCTGGGATGAAGTACACGATATTGCGGAACAATTAGAACACATCAAATCGGAACAATTGATTAATCGTTTGGATGATTTTCTGGGAAATCCTACCGAAGATCCGCATGGAGACCCTATTCCGGATGCGAATGGCCGAATTGTAAAAGTCGAAAAACAACTGCTTTCTGAACTTCACGAAAATCAAATTGGCGTTTGTGTGGGTGTAAAAGATACTTCTTCTGAGTTTTTGAAATACCTGGACAAGCAGGAAATTGCTTTGGGTTCCAGAATCGAATTTTTATCTAAAGAATCTTTCGATTTATCGGTAAAAATTAAAGTTGATGGTAAAGAGTTGTCTATTTCAAATAAAATTGCTTCGAATTTGTTTGTGAAGTTGGTTTAGAGGGTTGTTTCACAGAGATTCGCTAAGGTTTCACAGAGAGACACGGAGAATTTATTTTATTTGTAAAGATTAATCCGTCCAAAAAATACAAAGTTTGTCATTTCGAACGAGAAATCTTCACGAGAAGCTCGACAAAAATAGATCCTTGCAGAGATTCACAAAAGTATTTCACGTAGATTTAAGCAGATTTAAGCAGATTAGCGCAGATTTTTCGCCACGAATTCACGAATTAATAAAAACAATTAATTCGTGAATTCGTGGCGTTTTTTTACTTAATCAATAGCCTTAACCTTATGGAGTTACTAGCAGAGATTGCTTCGCCAGTTCGCTATCGCTCCTGTCCTCGTTCGAAATGATAAAATAAACGAAAATATTCTTCTTGAAAACGGGACTCCTAGCCCCGATAGAAGTGGAAATCCTTTTGTGGCGGGGTTCGCCACAAAAGATTGTAACGGATAGCGGGAATAGCTCCTAAAAAACTAAACAATCCCCTTCTCTACCATTTCTAACATTACTGGCGAAGCGTTTTTGAACGTTGGTGGCTGCTCTATGATGCTTCCTGCATTTTTTTTGTTGACTTTGAATGTCAAATCGTTGTCGGTCGTGAACAAAAGTGCCGTTAAAAAAGGATTTTTGATATAGGTTCCCAACACCAATAAAGCTTCGTCTAAAGTATGGGTGCTTTCGATTTCTTCGGTTTTGTAACGTGTTGTTAACGAGATTGAAAACGTGTCATCTTCATTCAGAAGTAATCTGAAATAGATGTTTTTGATTTCGGTATCGCCGATGGTTTTTGCCAGAGTTAACTTGGCAAAAGTGCCGCTCTGGATGCTTTCTTTGACGCGCTCGCAAAAAAGAGCAAATATTGGTTCGTACATTTTTTTATTTTTTTAGTTGCTAAGGTTCTGAGACACTAAGTCACTAAGTTTTTAATTTCTGTTTTAACGCAAAGTTTCGCAAAGCTATTTAAAAAATTTCTTTGTGAGTCTCTGCGAAATCTTGGTGTTACTTTGTGGAATAACTTATTTCCCTGTAAATTCAGCTTTTCTTTTTTCT
Organism: Flavobacterium hydrocarbonoxydans; assembly: GCF_009789235.1. Taxonomy (GTDB): domain Bacteria; phylum Bacteroidota; class Bacteroidia; order Flavobacteriales; family Flavobacteriaceae; genus Flavobacterium; species Flavobacterium hydrocarbonoxydans. Next base: position 449,944 of record NZ_WSTB01000002.1, read on the forward strand.
AAAAACGCTGTGGTTCCTTCTTTAAAATCTTGTGTTCCGAAACATTTTCCGAATGATTTTATTTCGGTTTCAAAACCGTCTTTTCCGTCTTTATAGTTGGCGTTGATAGCTTTTATTGCTTTACTGATGGCGTAAGGCGCATTTTTGATGATTTTTTTAGCAATTATATTCGTAAACGATAACAATTCTGCTTGCGAGACAACGTGATTTACTAATCCGAATTGTTTTGCTTCTTCGGCGGTTACCATTGCAGCTGTCATGATCATTTCCATTGCGCGGCCTTTGCCAACTAATTGTGGTAAGCGCTGCGTTCCTCCATACCCCGGAATTAGTCCTAAAGTTACTTCTGGTAATCCCATTTTTGCATTATCCGAAGCAATTCTAAAATGACACGCCATGGCCAATTCTAATCCGCCACCCAATGCAAAACCATTTACGGCAGCAATTACGGGTTTCTTTAAGTTTTCGATAAAATCAAAAAGTGATTCCTGACCTTCAGCTGCTAATTGAGCGCCTTCGACAATCGTATAATTGGCAAATTCTGAAATATCAGCTCCGGCAACAAACGCTTTTTCGCCACTTCCTGTTAGAACAATTACTCGAACATCATCGTTTTTGGCCAATAATTTGATGGCTTTGCTCAAATCACTAATCGTTGCTTTGTTTAGCGCGTTCAGTTTTGTTGGTCTGTTAATGGTTACGGTTGCAATTTTTTCTTCGATAGAAATTAAAAGATTTTCGTAGTTCATGACGCTTTTTTTAGGAGTTTGTAATCGGCAAAGAAACTCTAAAAGTCGTTCCTTTTCCGTAAGTTGACTCAAAGGTAATTGTTCCTTTATAATTTTCAATGATGTTTTTGATAATTCCGAGTCCAAGACCCATTCCACTGGTTTTTGTGGTGAATTTTGGTTCGAAAATTCTCCCGTTATCCTGCTTCTGAATTCCGATTCCGTTGTCTTTTACCGCGATTTCAACATTGTTATTTCTACGTTTTACAGTAACCAAAATTGATTTCTGATTTTGATTTTCCGGAATGGCCTGTGTCGCATTTTTAACCAAATTGGTAATCACACGAATCAGCTGTGTTCTGTCCATTTTGGAAATAATTTCTTCCTCCTGACTTTCAAAAACAATATAATCTTCGTTGAAAATATCCAGAGCCAGTTCTACAACCTCAACGACATTCAGAGTTTCGTTTTGCTGAGCCGGCATCGAAGCAAAATTCGAAAATGCCGAGGCTACCGCTGTCATCGTATCGATTTGCTGAATCAGCGTTTCAGAATAATCGTTTAATTTCTGCTTTACGTCTGGAGCCGTTGGATCAAACTTTCGTTGAAAACTTTGCACTGTCAAACGCATTGGCGTCAATGGATTTTTGATTTCGTGTGCGACTTGTTTTGCCATTTCGCGCCACGCTTCCTCGCGCTCACTTTGTGCTAATTTTATAGCACTGGTTTCTAGTTTATCGACCATTCCGTTGTAGGCTTTTATCAAAAAGTTGACCTCTTTGCTATTGGCTTCCAACACGATTTTTTCGTTTTTCTGATCTAAATTGGTTTCTTCTAATTTATCCGAAATGGTTTTTAGCGATTTGGTAATGTAAGTCGATAAGAAATACGCCAATGCAAAAGCCACGACCAGCATAAACGAATATACCTGGCTTAACCGAATCAAAAATGTATTCAGCTCATTATCGTAATAACCATCGTCTTCGAGATAAGGAAGATTTAAAACGCCAAGAGGTTTAAATTTTTCGTCTTTTATTAAACTATAAGATGAACGATTTTTAACTCCGTCAATGATTTTAATATCTACAAAACGTTTTTCGATAGACGAACGAACCAATTTGATAATATATTCTGGAATTGGTGGCGACACTTTGTCAACCGCAAATGATTCTTTTGACGATTTCAGTAGTTTCCCGTTAAGGCTGTAAATATTGATTTCGATGTTGTGAATCTGTGCTAATTCGTGGATTTTATCTTTGAAAATTAAATCTAAATTTCCGGTTTTCAGCGGATAAGTGGTTGTGGCTAGAACGTAATTAATATGTTCTTTTACTGCGTTTTCTTTACGTTCGAGACGCTCCTTATGGTATTCTTTGGCTTCGTTTTTAAACTGAATAATCGAAATAGAAGCCATCAAAAAAGACGCCACAACAATCAATACAATCATAGACAGGAAAATCCTGATGCGCAGCGAAAGCATTGACATTTTGAAGTTGTTCAACATATTTTTTAGTTGTGAGTTGTGAGTTGTGAATTGTGAGTTTTCCTTTAAGAACTCATGACCCAAAACTCATAACTATTCATATTTATTCTTTTATAGCTTAAAATTATTCGTTAAGGTTTCAGCATTTTTAAAAACTCATAACCCACAACTCATAACTTATTTCCTCTCTCTAATTCGTTTGTAAAAACGGAATCCAAGCATTATTAAAACCGAGAATAAAACAATTCCGATTACGCCAAAAATCCAGTTGATGGCACTTTTTAAAACTACTAAAAAAACTACTGCAAAAAGGATAATTGTGGCACCTTCATTCCATAAACGCATAAAATTGTTGGAATATTTCACCTCATCATTCTGCAATTGTTTGAAAATCTGATGGCATTTTCCGTGATATAAATATAAAAGGAAAACGAAGCATAATTTTACATGCATCCAGGGCATTTTTAACCATAAATGACCTGCGTCTGTAAAGAACAACATCCAAAAAGCAAAAATACTTGCCAAAACTGCTGATGGCCAGGTGATAATGTACCACAAACGGTAAGTCATTATTTTGTACTGCGCCTGCAAAATCTCTTTTTCAGGTGATGGTTTCTCGTTGGCTTCAATTTGATACACAAACAAACGCACAATGTAAAACAATCCTGCAAACCAGGTGATTACAAAAATAAGATGCAATGATTTTAAGTAATTGTAATATTCCATTATTCAATATTGTTTCGGCCACAGCTTGTGTCCAATTTAAAATATAGACAACAATCTTTGCTCTTTCTTCTGTTTTCTATTTTCTTTCTGCCCATTCATTAATCCAGTTACCTACCGTCTGACACCACTCGTCATCATCATTCAGACATGGAACGGCTAAGAAATTTCCACCGCCGTTTTCTTCAAAATCTTCTTTGGCGCGCATGGCAATTTCCTCCAGCGTTTCTAAACAATCCGAAACAAAAGCTGGCGTTACCACTGCTAAATTCTTGATTCCTTTTCCAGGCATTTTATTGATTTCAATGTCGGTGTAAGGCTCTAACCATTTGTCTCCCGCCAAACGCGACTGAAACGTTAAGCTGTATTTATCAGCCGGAATGTCTAATAATTTCACAACTTGTCTTGTGGTTTCGTAACATTGGTGACGGTAACAAAAATCGTGCGCTGGTGAAGGCGTGTTGCAACAAGAACCATCAATTTTGCAATGCGATTTCGTTACATCTGTTTTACGAATATGACGCTCTGGAATTCCGTGATACGAAAACAATAAGTGATCATAATCGAATCCGGATAAATGTTTTTTGATAGAATCGGCCAGATTTTTTATGTAATCCAGTTTGTTGTAAAACGCAGGTACATCTGTAAAAGTCATGTTTGGGAATTTCTTCTTACGAATTTCTTCCGCTTTTACTAAAATTGTCAAAGTCGAGGCCATCGCGTATTGCGGGTACAACGGAAAAAGCATTACTTCGGTTACGCCTTTATCGTGCAATTCCTGAAGTCCTTTTTCGATAGTCATACTTCCGTAACGCATTGCTAAAGCGACTGGAACATTGACCAAAGGCTGTACTTTTTTCTGCATTCTTTCAGACAAAACTACCAAAGGAGAACCCTCTTCCCACCAAATTTTTTTGTACGCGTGTGCTGATTCTTCCGGTCTTTTTCTTAAAATAATACCGCGAACTAGCAAAGCTCTCAATAAATACGGAACATCAATCACGTATTTATCCATTAAAAATTCATCTAAATACGGTTTTACATCTTTTGGTTCCGGACTATCGGGTGATCCTAAGTTTACTAATAATACGCCTTTCATTATTGTTTGTTTAAATTTTCATCAAAAGTAAAACTTGCTACTTTTTAGAAATATGATAAATGTTATTTTTTATTTATTGTTGAATATTAAAAATCGATTTGTGGAATAGTTTCTCGCAGATTCAGCAGATTTTTTAATTCGTGAATTTGTGGCGAAAAAACTTAAACATTCGTATTAATGGACATTAAATATTTCTTGGGAGTTGTCGCAAATTTCTTCTTGAATGCTGCAATAAAATGACTTCCAGTGCTGTAACCGATTTTCAATCCTACTTCGTTTACGTTGTAGGATCCGCTGTCGAGTAATTTTCGAGCGAAATCCATTTTATAATCAAATAGAAAACCATAAACCGTGTCGCCGTAAATTTGTTTGAAACCCATTTTTAGTTTCTTCAGATTCAGACCAATTTCATCTGCCAATTCCTGTAAACCTGGTGGTTCGGCCATATTGGCAATGATGATTTCTTTGGCTTTTCTGATTTTCAAAACATTGTCTTCATCAATCAAAAACGGACATTGTTCTGCATTAGGGTCTTCGGTTCTGTTGAAATACAGACTCAGCAATTCGTATCCTTTTCCTTTATAATACAGGTTTTTTATGGATGGATGAAGGTTATAATGAAACAATTGACTCAATACAATGGCCATCGACGGACTGATATTTCCTTCGTTATAATACTTTTTGTCTTTATTATCAGGACTTAAAAAAGTAATATAATCAGCTTCGGCAGAAAATAACGCGTGAAATTTCTTGATGGAAACAATTACCGAAATCACCCAGGAATTTGGAGCGAGTTCTAAATTAAGCGGTAATTCTTTCTGCGGATTGTACAAAAGCAGTGATTTTTCTTCTTTCAAATCTAAAGCATACGTACCCTGATTGAACAAGAATTTGGCATTGCCTTTTATCCCGAAGTGAAACTGTATCAGGCCACTACCTACTTCGCGCTGCGCAAAAAAAGGTTCTGGGCTGTCGTTCTGAAAACGGATAAGCGTAAAGTCGTCTTCAATTTTTATAATTTCCTGAGAACTCATAGCGATATTTTTTTTAGATAAAAATCAGAATAAAAACAAAATATTATTTAGAATGGCTCTAAACAAATTAATTACTATGTGCTGATTTTGCTACAAAAATACTTCTTTTTGAATAAAAATAGCTTTTTAGAAACAAAAAAACACGTAGCGATACAAATAGTACTTTGAGCGTTACTTTTGTAAACACTATAATGATAATTTTGTTGCACTTTTATGAAAGTGAATTTATGGAAAACAATAACGTACCGAAACATCTCTATTTTTACGCTGTAGGATTGAGCTATAAAAAGGCAGATGCCGAGGTAAGAGGTAAATTTAGTCTGGATGCCATTGCAAAAACGCGTTTGCTGGAACAAGCTAAAACCGAAGGAATTGAAAGCTTAATAGTTACTTCGACCTGCAACAGAACCGAAATCTATGGTTTTGCAGAACACCCATTTCAACTTATCAAACTTATTTGCGACAACAGTCAGGGATCTGTTGACGCGTTTCAAAAAGTTGGTTTTGTTTATAAAAATCAGGAAGCAATTAATCATATGTTTCGTGTAGGAACTGGTTTAGACAGTCAGATCCTGGGCGATTTTGAGATTATATCTCAAATTAAAACGAGTTTCATTCACTCAAAATCAATGGGATTAGCCAATACTTTTCTGGAAAGACTGGTAAATGCGGTGATTCAGGCGAGCAAAAAAATTAAAACAGAAACAGAAATTAGTTCAGGAGCCACTTCGGTTTCTTTTGCATCGGTACAATATATTCTTAAAAATGTAGAAGATGTTGGCAACAAGAATATCTTACTTTTCGGAACTGGAAAAATTGGTAGAAATACTTGTGAAAACCTTGTAAAACATACCAAAAACGAACATATTACCTTAATCAACAGAACAAAAGACAAAGCGGAGAAATTGGCTGGAAAACTGAATCTGATTGTGAAGGATTATTCCGAATTGCATTTGGAACTTCAAAAAGCAGATGTTGTGGTTGTCGCAACCGGGGCACAAAACCCAACGGTTGACAAAGCAATTCTGAATCTAAAGAAACCTTTATTAATCTTAGATTTATCGATTCCGAAAAACGTGAATGAAAATGTTGAGGAATTAGAAGGTGTAACGCTGATTCACATGGATTATTTGTCGCAATTGACAGATGAAACTTTAGAAAACAGAAAATTACATATTCCGGCTGCTGAAGCTATTATCGAAGAAATCAAAGAAGAATTTGTCGTTTGGATGAAAGGCAGAAAATTTGCCCCAACGATTAATGCTTTGAAAGAAAAACTGAATGCGATTAAAACTTCGGAATTGAATTTTCAAAGTAAAAAAATCAGTGATTTTAATGAAGCACAAGCCGAAATCATCAGCAACAGAATCATTCAGAAAATCACTACTCATTTTGCCAATCACTTAAAAGACGACGATACCATGGTCGATGAAAGCATCGAATGGATCGAAAAAGTCTTCAAAATAAAAGCATCTTAAATAAATTTTAAACCATATAAGTTATATAAGTTCATTTAATAAAAACTGCTGTTTTACCCAAACTGCTTAAATTATCTTATATAACTTATATGGTGAAATTCAACAAAATGGCCGAAAAAACAATCAGAATTGGAACACGTGATAGCGAATTAGCACTTTGGCAAGCGCATACTGTCGAGAAAAAACTAAACGATTTAGGTTATAAAACCCAAATTGTCGCCGTAAAATCTCAAGGTGATATTATTCTTGACAAACCGTTGTACGAGCTTGGAATTACTGGAATTTTCACCAAAACCTTAGACATTGCGATGATCAATGGCGATATTGATATTGCCGTGCATTCGATGAAAGATGTTCCTACGGCTTTGCCAAAAGGAATTGTTCAGGCAGCTGTTTTGGAAAGAGCCAATGTTTTGGATATTTTGGTTCATAAAGGAAATTCAGATTTCGATCAACCAAGTACCATTGCAACCGGAAGTTTACGCCGCCAGGCAATGTGGCTGAATAAATACCCGAATCATACCGTAGTTGATTTGCGTGGAAACGTAAACACACGCATGCAAAAACTAGAAGATAATACCTGGAACGGAGCCGTTTTTGCCGCTGCAGGACTGGAACGCATTAACCTAAAACCTGAGAATTATATCAATTTGGATTGGATGATTCCGGCACCTGCACAAGGAGCAATGCTTGTTGTAGCAATGGAAAATGACAATTATACTTTGGATGCGCTTTCGCAACTAAATCATATCGAAACTGAAATCTGTACATATATCGAACGTCAGTTTTTAAGAACGCTTGAAGGAGGTTGTACCGCACCAATTGGAGCTTTGGTAAGTTATAATGAAGACGAAGATACGCTACATTTTCAAGGCGTTTTACTTTCTATCGATGGGAAACAAAAACTGGAAATCAACAAAACGGTTGATATTTCAGAATGGAAAAAACTAGGTTTTCACTCTGCTCAGGAAATTTTGAACAATGGCGGTGCCGAATTGATGCAAAACATTAAAGCAACTTTGAAGAAATAATGAGCAAATCAATTCAGATACTATCTACCAAAAAGCTATCAGCCGAACAAAAGCAAGCTTTACTAGAAGCCAACTTTGAGGTTATTGACGCAGATTTTATTCAAACAAAAAACAAATCTTTCGAAATAAAAGACCTCAACGATAATTTGATTTTCACCAGTCAGAATGCCGTTCACAGTGTTTTATCGCAACCCAATTGGGAAGCGTTGAAAACTAAAAACGTCTTTTGCGTTGGCCTTAAAACTAAAATTTTACTATCCGAAAACGGATTTAATGTCGTTGCTTACACCGGTTACGCTTCAGATTTAGCCGAAATCATCACTTTGATTTACCGTAATGAAAGCTATACTTTTTTTAGTGGAAACTTGCGAAGAGAAACGTTACCAAAAGCCTTAAAAGATGCTGATGTGAAACTAAACGAAATTCAGGTTTACGAAACGTCTTTAACACCACAAAAAATAAAAACAGCTGCTGATGCAATATTGTTTTTCAGTCCGTCTGGCGTTGAAAGCTATTTGAAAGATAATTCAATAAAAAAAGAAAAATGCTTTTGTATTGGCGAAACCACTGCTCAGGCTTTAGATAAAATTACAAAAAACATCATCATTGCTGATCAGCCAACGGTTGAAGATGTAATTGAGGATGTAATCGAAGAATATAAATAACAAGTACGCTTCCTGCAAGGTTTCCAAAACCTTGTAGGTTTAAATAAATCAACAACAATACCTACAAGGTTTTGGAAACCTTGCAGGATAAACAAATAAGAAATGTTAAAAAACGACCTATTTTTAAAAGCATTAAAAGGAGAAACTGTAGAACGTCCACCAGTTTGGATGATGCGTCAAGCCGGAAGATATTTACCAGAATTTAGAGCTTTGCGTGATAAATATGATTTCTTTACGCGTTGCGAAACTCCAGAATTGGCTGCAGAAATCACGGTGCAACCTATTAGAATTGTAAAACCGGATGCTGCTATTTTATTTTCGGATATTTTAGTAGTTCCAAGAGCGATGGGGATTCACGTGGAATTAAAAGACAATTTAGGTCCGATTATTCCAGATCCTATTCGTACGATGGAGCAAGTAAACCAGGTTTTTGTTCCAGATGTAAACGAAACTTTAGGTTATGTTTTTGATGCCATCAAATTGACAAAAGAAATGCTTGATAATGAGGTTCCGCTTATTGGTTTTGCTGGTTCTCCATGGACAATTTTTTGTTATGCTGTTGAAGGAAAAGGTTCAAAAAGTTTTGATACTGCAAAAGGATTTTGTTTTTCAAACCCAATAGCTGCGCATACTTTATTGCAAAAAATCACAGATACAACGATTTTATATTTAAAAGAAAAAGTAAAAGCGGGTGTAAATGCCGTTCAGATTTTTGATTCTTGGGGCGGAATGCTTTCTCCGGTTGATTATCAGGAATTTTCATGGAAATACATCAACCAGATTGTTGAAGCATTAGCTGAAGTTACTCCGGTAATTGTTTTCGGAAAAGGATGTTGGTTCGCTCTTGGCGATATGGGTAAAAGTAAAGCTTCGGCTTTGGGTGTAGATTGGACTTGTTCGGCTAGAAATGCGCGTTATTTGTCTGGTGGAAACATTACTTTGCAAGGGAATTTCGATCCATCGAGATTACTTTCTCCAATTCCAACTATCAAAAAAATGGTACACGAAATGATCGATGAATTCGGAAAAGACAAATATATCGTAAACTTAGGTCACGGAATTTTACCCAATATTCCTGTTGATCATGCGAAAGCTTTTGTGGAAGCGGTTAAGGAATACCAAGCGAAATAGTTAATTGTTTACTTTCCTGCAAGGTTTCAAAAACCTTGTAGGTATTAAATTTGAGACTTACTATCAGATAAAGACCTACAAGGTTTTGGAAACCTTGCAGGAGATAAAAGAAAAGAAAAATGAAGTTGGAGGTATTAGAAAAAGATTGTTATTATCATATTTATAATCGTGGAATTAATGGTTCTGCAATTTTTGAAAATGATGCTAATAAAACTTATTTTCTAAAACAACTCGCCAAATATTCTGAAGATAAAATTTCCATATTTGCTTATTGTTTGATGAATAATCATTTTCATTTAGTAATTCGATTAAATACTGAGGAAAAAGAAGTTACGCAAATGTTCTCCAACTTATTTAATTCTTATGCAAAAGCATTTAATAAGCAATCAAACCGAACAGGAAGTTTATTTGAAAAACATTTTCGAAGAATAAAATTGAAAGATGAAAATTATTTAAAGCAATTGATAATTTATGTTCATTTGAATCCTAAACATCATTTAAATCAAGATTTTCAAAACTTTAAATATTCGTCTTATCAAACCTATCTTTCGAATAAAGAAACAAAAATTGAGAGAGAAGAAATTATAAATTTATTTGGGAACTTTGATGATTTTGTTTTTTGTCATAATCAGAAGAATGAATTTTTAAATGAAACATATACTTTTGAATAGTTTTCCTCCTGCAAGGTTTCAAAAACCTTGTAGGTCTATTTTAAAGATTTAGATAAACCGACAATTAATACCTACAAGGTTTTGGAAACCTTGCAGGAAACGTAAAAAAATGCTCAACAAAGGCCTAAGAGACAACGAAAGCATCCGGATTGACAATGTTCTTAAAACATTGCGCGCTCTTGATTTTGTAACTCAACCTTTGACAGATGGCGAGAAATTCGAAATTGAAAATTTACTTAAAGAATTCGCTTTAAACATCGAGAGTTTGGTTGATTATAACAATGAAGAATTGATCAACTTACTGGTTCGTTGTCATTTAGATTTCAATCATTTAGAGCAATTTGCCGATTTTCTAATGGCTTTTTCTAAAGTTGAAAATTATGATTTTGAAGATAACGCTTTGGCAATCTATCAATACATTCAAAAGGAAAATGTCATTTTTTCATTCGGAATCAACACTAAAATAGCTTCGGCTAAAAACAAATAAAGATGAGCTTGACGGATTGGAAAATAGAAACCATACATGATATTCTTCCTGAGGAGTTTTTCAACCTCATCGACAAGAATGCAACACATATCGAAAAAACCTTTCCCGTTACACTTGCCAATTCTGATACATTAGAAAAAGCTAAGATATTTTTAGCTGTCAATCTTGAAAAAGAGAAAAACAAAGAAGGATTTTATTTTTTTGCCAGAGAAATCAAAACCAATAATCTAATTGGTTATTTATGTGTAAAAACCATTGATTATCGCATTTCTAAATGTGAATTAGGTTATTTTGTTGATGAAGATTTTCAGGGAAAAGGAATTATTTCTAAAATGGTTTCTGATGCTCTTAATTTTTGTTTTAATGAATTGATGATGAACAAAGTTTTCATTTGCACTTCAGAAATTAATTTCGCCAGTCAGCAAGTTGCATTAAAACACAATTTCAAACAAGAAGGAATTTTGCGAGACGAATTTAGAAACGGTGATGGCGAACTGCAAAACACTGTTTATTTCGGATTGCTTAAATCAGAATATAATACTCATGAAAGATAAATTTTAATATGCCTTCTTTAGAAAAAATACTAGAATTTGAATTTAACGATTTGAAACCAGCTTATAAAGCATTTTTTATCATGCTTTTTTCTATTGGTATCATTTGTATTGTTTTGTATTCTTCTAGTGAAGTAACAATAAGTAAAGGACAATATAAAGATATGTTTGAAGACAATTTTTCAGGTCTAATCGTTAAGAAATATATAGATTATGACAATAGAAAAAGTCCTACTTTCAAATTCAAAGATTCGAGTAGATTGAATGGTTATCTTATTTTTTGGGAAAAGGTTGAAATTGGAGATTCAATTTCAAAAAATGCAAAATCCAGATTTGTAAAAATTTTTAAGAAAGACACAGTAATAGTTTTTGATATGAATGTTGAATTCAAGTATTATGATACTATCCCTGAAAATAAAAATCACGATGAAAGATAAATTTTACGCATACATACAACAATTACAGGACCAAATCTGCGCTGGATTAGAAGCTGTTGACGGAACTGCCAAATTCCGTGAAGATCTTTGGAAACGTCCGGAAGGCGGTGGCGGAAGAACTCGTGTGATCGAAAACGGAGCTGTTTTTGAAAAAGGCGGAGTTAACATTTCGGCGGTTCACGGAACATTACCCGAAACGATGCAAAAGATGTTTGGCGTTGGCGAAGCCGATTTTTTTGCCTGCGGACTAAGTTTGGTTTTACATCCTAAAAATCCAATGACACCAACCGTTCATGCAAATTGGAGATACTTCGAAATGTACGATGAAAACGGAAATGTTATCAATAGCTGGTTTGGCGGTGGACAGGATTTAACGCCTTATTATTTGTTTGAAGAAGATGCCATTCACTTTCATAAAACGTGTAAAACGGCTTGCGACAAACACAATTCAGAGTTTTATTCAAAATATAAAAAACAATGTGACGCTTATTTCTGGAATGCTCATAGAAACGAAGCGCGCGGTCTTGGCGGTTTGTTCTTTGATTATTGCAAAGCAAATGAGCAAATGTCAATGCAAAACTGGTACAACTTTGTAACCGAAGTTGGAAATAGTTTCCTGGAAGCCTATGTTCCGATTGTGGAAAGAAGAAAAAATTTAGCTTATACTCCAGAAAATAAAAACTGGCAGGAAATTCGTCGTGGCCGGTATGTCGAATTTAATTTAGTTCACGACAAAGGCACTTTATTTGGCTTAAAAACCAACGGAAGAATCGAAAGTATCCTGATGAGCTTGCCTCCGCACGTACAATGGGTTTACGATCATCATCCAGAAGCAGGAAGTGAAGAAGAAAAATTAGTAAAAGCATTAGAATCACCAATTGATTGGATCTAGAAAAAACTTCAAAACATCAAAGGCTATAACTAGCGAAATAAAATTTACGGCTAATAAAACAAAATTTAAAGATTTGACATTAAACTTTTCTTTATAAAAATTATAAAAACTTACTATAAATAAAATAATTGAAATCAAAACGAAGAAAGGTACACCAATATAAATTAATATTGTAGCGGATCCCACATCTCCTGTTTCAAAATTTGTAATTTTAAAAATACAAATGTAGATAAGTGTAATAACACTAAAAATTAGCTTTTTTTTCATAAAACAAATATAATAATTATGTTCCCATTACAAAGAGGTAGAAGATTAAGAACCAACGAATCCATTCGTTCTTTAGTACGTGAAACGACTTTAAGTCCTTCGGATTTTATGTTCCCGATGTTTATTGCAGAAGGCGACAATTATAAAGTAGAAATACCATCAATGCCGGGGATTTTCCGTCGTTCGATTGATTTGACAGTTGAAGAAGTAAAAGAATTGTTTGATTTAGGAATTCGCGCCGTAAACCTATACGTAAAAGTAGATGAATCCTTAAAAGACAATACCGGAAAAGAAGCCTGGAATCCTGATGGATTAATGCAAAAGGCAATCAAAGCCATCAAAGCCGCTTGTCCAGAAATCATTGTAATGCCAGATGTGGCACTTGATCCCTACTCTATTTATGGTCATGACGGCATTATCGAAAACGGTGATGTTGCCAATGATGCGACTAACGAAGCATTAGTAAAAATGGCCGTTTCGCACGCACAAGCCGGAGCCGATTTTGTAGCGCCAAGCGACATGATGGACGGACGTGTTTTACGCTTACGCCAAGGGTTGGATGCTGCAGGTTTTCATAATGTGGGAATCATGAGCTACTCGGCTAAATATGCTTCGGCGTTTTATGGTCCTTTCCGTGATGCATTAGACAGCGCACCAAGAGAAGCTGATGTTGTGGTTCCTAAAGACAAAAAAACCTACCAAATGGATTATGCCAACCGCATCGAAGCCATTAAAGAAGCTCTTTGGGATGTTGAAGAAGGCGCAGATATGGTCATGGTTAAACCAGGAATTGCATATCTGGATATTGTTCGTGAAGTAAAAAATGCGGTAAATGTTCCCGTAACGGTTTATCATGTTTCGGGAGAATATGCCATGATTAAAGCTGCTGCCGAAAGAGGCTGGCTGGACAATGACAAGATTATGATGGAGCAATTAATGTGTATCAAAAGAGCGGGTGCAAGTCTGATTTCGACTTATTTTGCGAAGGAAGCTGCGATACTTTTAAAAAAATAAAATAATGAAGAAAGCACTTTTTATATTTTCAGTTTTACTAATGGTTTCCTGTAAAAAAGAAACAGCAACGACTGATACAACTAACGAAAACAATACAGAAGCCTATTCTGAAGGACAAACTGCTGAAGTGAAAACTCCGGAAGCTCTCGGGAAAGAGATTTTTGAAGGAAAAGGAAATTGCACTTCTTGTCATCAGGTCGATCAAAAAGTGATTGGGCCAAGCATTCAGGAAATTGCAAAAATTTATAAAGACAAAAAAGGCGATATGATTACATTCTTAAAAGGAAACGGCGAACCCATTGTCGATCCAAGTCAGTTTGCAGTTATGAAAACCAATTTCCCTGTAACACAAGCTATGTCTGACGAAGAATTGAAAGCTATTGAAACTTACATTTATAGTAATTTGAAGTAAATTCAAAATATATAAAGAACAAAAACGGCGCTCAATTAGCGCCGTTTTTTTATGATTTAATATCTTACCAGATTTTAACTCTTTTCTCTGGTTCAACATACATTTTATCCCCTTTCTTGATTCCGAACGCATCATAAAAAGCATCTACATTCTGAATTGGTACATACGCTCTGTACATTCCCGGAGAGTGCGGATCAGTTTTTACCTGACTTTTAATAGCCTCATCTCTGGATTTTGTTCTCCAAACAGTTGCCCAGGAAATAAAGAAACGCTGTTCCGGCGTAAATCCGTCAATAAGACCCGGATTACCATTAGCCTTCAAATACAACTGTAAACCATCATAAGCAGCATTTATTCCGCCTAAATCACCAATATTTTCACCCAAAGTAAATTTACCATCAACGTGAATTCCCGGCAACGGCTCTAAAGCACTGTACTGTGCTGCCAAATCATTACCCAAAGCTGTAAATTGTTTCAGATCTTCAGGTGTCCACCAATCTACTAAGTTTCCTTCTGCGTTGTAACGGGCTCCTGAATCATCAAAACCGTGAGAGATTTCGTGACCAATTACAGCTCCAATTCCACCATAATTTACAGCTTCATCAGCCTGATAATTGTAGAAAGGCGGCTGTAAAATAGCTGCCGGAAACACAATCTCGTTATAAGACGGGTTAAAATAAGCATTTACCGTTTGAGGAGACATTCCCCACTCTGTTTTATCAACTGGCTTACCTAATTTTGCTAAATTTTCTGCATACGACCATTTTGATATATTTTTCATATTGTCAAAATAAGTTCCGCCTTCAGAAACATTTTTAAGTTCTAATTTAGAATAGTCTTTCCATTTATCTGGGTATCCTATTTTAATCGTTAGTTTGTTTAATTTTTCAATCGCTTTAAGCTTTGTTTCTTTAGACATCCAAGGCAAAGCATTGATTCTGTTTTCGTAAGCCAACATCACATTTGCGATCATTTTCTTCGCTTTCTCTTTTGCTTCAGCAGGGAATAATTTCGCTACATACAATTTTCCTAAAGCTTCTCCGGTTGCACCGTTGATAACCTGCAAAGCCATTTCTTCACGAGGACGTTGCTTTAAAGCTCCTGTTAATGTTTTTCCGTAGAAATCAAAATTGGCGTTTTCAATATCTGTAGAAAGAGTTGAAGCAGCTTTATTCAATAAAGACCATTTTAGGTATTCCTTCCAAGATTCAACTTTCTTTTCAGTAAAAGTTTTCTCAAGAGCGATCATGTAGCGTGGCTGCGCAACGTTTACAGTATCTAATTTTGTCATCCCGATTCCCGCAAAATATTTTTCCCACTGAATAGAAGGTGTATTCTTTTTTAAATCAGCAACAGCAGTCGGATTGTATTGTTTTCTACGGTCTCTTCTTTCCACACGGTCTAATCTTGGAGCAGACATTTCGACCTCTAAAGCCAAAATTTGTTTTGCACTTTCCTTCGCTTTAGCTGGAGATTCTCCAATGTATTGCAACATTCTTGCTACGTGAACTTCATATTTCTCCCGTTTTTCTTTAGAATCTTTATCATCAGAATTGTAATAATCTTTATCCGATAATCCTAAACCTCCCGGGCTTAAAGTAACCGAATTTTTATTACTGTTTTTAGCATCTGATCCTACATATACTCCAAAGAAACCAAGACCTCCCTGAGGCTGCATTTCGATAAGTAAATTTTGTAAATCTGCTACATTTTTGATAGCGTCAATTTTCTTCAAATAAGGCTGAAGCGGTGTAACTCCTTTTTTGTTTCTTCCAACTGTATCCAGAATAGTATTGAATAAGGCAATCGCTTTTCCCTGATCTGTGTTTGATTTGTATTTAGGATCTTTAGAGGCTTCTTTTAAAATTGCCAAAGCATCATTATCCGTTTTCTGGCGCAATTCATTAAAACTTCCCCAGGAATTTCGATCACTTGGAATTTCAGTTTTATCCAGCCACGTTCCATTCACATAACGAAAGAAATCTTCGGCAGGACTAATTTTAGTATTCATGTACGAAACATTAACACCTGGTTCTTTGGGTTTTGCATCCTGTGCCTGAATTGTACCGCAAGTTAGGATTGCAGAAAAAGCACAAAAAACAGATTTGTTTAGTTGTTTTATCATTTTTATGTATAGTTTTAGGTCTTACACAAACATATTGCTATTATTTCAAAACGAATGTTAAAATTTGAATTATTTGATTTGTAAGTTTAATTTTAGTTTGAAATGAATTAAAAATTAAAAATCCGCATGTCAGCTACAAAATATTTTCATGAATAAATCTGTCTGTTTTTTTGCATTAATTGAAATTGTTTTTGGAATATTTGTCAAAAGAAAATTTTAAAGTGAAAGCAAAAATACAAAGTGCCTTATCAGGAAAAGTGGATGCCATCGGATTACCGATTTTGGCTTTGTGCTGGGTAAGTTTTTTTTGGGGTACCACCTGGCTGGCTTCAAAAGAAGGCGTGAAACACATGCCCGCTTTGCAATTGGCCACCATCAGGCAATTTTTAGGCGGCATCTTATACGTGGGTTATTTTCTTCTCAAAAAAGAACCCTGGCCAAAAGGCAAACAATGGATTACGATATTGATTTTAAGCATTTTAAATTTTGTCTGCAGTAACGGATTAAGCACTTGGGGTGTAAAATACATCAGCAGCGGCTTGGGAGCTATCATCGGCGCCATTTTTCCTATATGGATTGTGATTATTTGTTTTTTTAAAGGTGAAAAAATTGCGCGTTTGGCCGTTACAGGATTATTAGTTTGTTTTGGTGGAATCTGTATTATTTTCATGGACCACTTAGCCGATTTTTTAAGGCCTGATTTTCAGTTTGGTATTTTTTTATCTGTTGCTTCTACGATAACCTGGGCGTTTGGAATTTTGTATATCATGAAAAAAGCGGCCAGTTTTAACCCTTACTTTAGTCTGGGTCTGCAAATGCTAATTTCGAGTTTTATACTTTTTGGCGTTACTGAATCTACAGGTAGCAATATCCCATTAAGTGACATTCCGCTGGCTTCGTGGTGGGCAATTGGTTATTTGGTGATTATCGGTTCGGTTTTAACTTTTATTGCTTTTATTTATTCTTTACAGCATCTTCCTAAAGAAATCAGCAGTATTTATGCCTATATCAACCCGATTGTTGCGATAATTTTAGGCTTTTTTATTTTTGGAGAAACCCTTACACAGGCCATTGCCATTGGTGCTTTGGTTACTTTATTAGGTTTGTATCTGGTGAATAAATCCATCAAAAAACCTAAACTGAAATAATTCGGAACCAAATTGCGAATGGGCACCGTTCCAAAATTCCAACATCTTGTTAAAAAGCTTTATTATGAAGGGTTTTAAAAAGTGCTTTTTGTATTTTTGCACCAAATTTTATTTATGAAATCGCTACTTTACAAATACCGAAAGTTTTTTATTGTTTTAATTGTATTTTCGGCCATTACTATAACCTTATTCTATTTTGCTTTAAAACCACAAAAAACGCTTCCGATTTACAATCCGGCCGATGTAAATCCTGAAATGGTAGATAGTACCGTTCAGTATAAAAGCAAATACCACACGATTGCTGATTTTTCTTTTGTAAACCAAAACGGAGATACGATTACGCAAAAAAATTACGAAGGAAAGATTTACGTAGCCGATTTTTTCTTTACAACCTGCGGGTCAATTTGTCCCAAAATGACCACCAATTTAGCCGATGTTCAAAAAGCCGTTTTGAATAATCCGAAAATAATGCTGCTTTCTCATACTGTTTTTCCAGAAACCGACAGCATTCCGGTTCTAAAAGCGTACGCTATTAAACACGGCGTTGTTGACAGCAAATGGAATTTGGTTACCGGCGATAAAAAAGAGATTTACAAAATGGCCAGAAAATCGTATCTGGCTGTAAAACTAGGAAGACCTGACCAGTTGTATGATATGGTTCATACTGAAAATTTTGTTTTGGTCGATCAAAAACGTCGCGTTCGCGGATTTTATGACGGAACTAATAAAGAGGAAATAAAACGACTTCTTGAAGATATCGATTTTCTGTCTAAAGAGTAAAAATGATTTTCTGTTAAAACTAAATTTATTCAATTATAATTTTAAGATAAAAATCTGCTCACTTTTCAATTCAATTTGGTAATAAAGCTTTTGAAATGACAAAAAAACATTGCCTATTAAAGCAATGTTTTGTCATTTTTATATAAAACAGCATTACCCAATTAGATAATGCTGTTAAAATATATTTATCTGTTTAAGATTATTTTTTCTGTTAAGGTATTGCCCTTAGTATTTACTTTTAGAATATAAATTCCTGATTTTAGTTTATGAGACATTTCGATTTGTAATTCCAATTGGTTATCAAATTTTGCTTGTTGAACTAAAACACTACTCGTTTGGTCATAAATTTCATAGTTTCCTGAAAGAATTTCGGGTAACGTTACTGTAACAGTACCTTTTGTTGGATTTGGTGCAATGACTAGTTCAGAAACCGAAGCCACTTTAGCAAAAGAAGCACATGGAGCAGGAGGATAAACTGTAAATATTTTCTTTGTTGATAATCCTGTACACAAATTGATATTAGACACCGTAACTGATGTAGGTTTACCTCCTTTATAGTGCAATTCATCACCAGGTCCCCATAAAAAACCAGGAGACACTGTTGTGATTCCGTTATTAAAACCATCTGAACTAATAAATGCCAAATCAAAGGTTTCAGTAGTACAAATTGAGCCACTATTTTCAGGAAGAGTTACACTAAAAGTACCTTGAGGAGTAGGGGCAACTGCATTGTCTAAAATTTTAAATGAGTTAATAGAGGTGGCTGTACAATCACCAAACGAGACAACTGCAGAAACATTTATCAAACTTCCGGTTGGAATTGAGCTTGTAGGTGTTATTGTTGGTGTCAATGTATTTTGACCTGTTATAGTACAATTAGGTGCTATCCAATTAATACTTGAAATTCCACATTGATTAGACATGTTCATTTGCAGGCCACTTCCTTTACACATATAATTGTAAGGTGGTGTTGTGGCATAATTAGGGGAAAATGAAGCTGTTCTTGCTGTTCTAGAAATAATTCTAGTGTTCGTTGCTGTATAATTAGGCAAGCCTAAATCCCTTTTAACAACACAAGTAGCAGAAATATCACCCGTCGGATTTGGTGTAATAGTTACACAACTTGAACCCTGTCCTGAAACTATTGTCGCTCCTGATATTGTCCATGTAAATCGATTTGCATCTCCATAATCTGTCGCGCAAATTTGCACATTATTTGTGCAACAAGTTAAAATTGCTGGATTACTAATTGTTGGAGGCTTGATTTTGTAAACTCCAACTTTAAATACGATTACATTTGTGGTAAAATGACCAGTAATTACATTATTGCTGTCCCTATAAACCCCTGAGCAATAGACACTAATTTCGCTGTTCGCAAAAGATTGATCTCCAAAAGTAATGGGAATACCTATTGTTGATGGGTTTAAAATTGAAACCTCTGTTCCTGCCGTTTGATTATAAAAGTAGTTTGAATTTGGCTGATTATTAATATTACCATCAATTGGAGATCCATCTACAGGAGCAACAATATTCCAGAAATCAATAGAGTATTTAGTAGTTGAAGTAGTAGGTGATGTTGGGATAAATTTTAAATTAAAAGTATTTGGTTTTCCAACTTCTACATTTGATGGACCAGATATTTCTACCGTTCCTCCTTGCGCCATTAAAAAATTAGTGCATAATACACTAAAGCATAACATTAAAATTTTCTTCATTTTATTTATTGTTTTTGGTGCCTACTATCATTTTTGGGTATCTGTTCGGCTAATTTTCCCCCTTTATAATCTACTTTAAGCAAAAATTAAAAAATTAATAATCCAAGAAAAAATTAATTTTCAAGTTTTTACTCCTTTAACCTTACCCGTTAGTACATGTGATATTTGGAATCTATAGTATAATTTGTTAAATAAATCAACAATCTAAGCATAGTTTCAATTAACGAAAATACACTTTCATTTAAATACATTTTAAAGTTTTTACTTATAAATTTTAAGATATTTGGTTAAATTTTAAAATAAATCATCTAAAATTAACATATTGTACTAATATTCAACGGAATAAATACTTGTGACTTTTCTTATAATACACTGCTATTGTTGGGAAAAAAAATAAAACGACTTCTTGAAGATATCGATTTTCTGTCTAAAGAGTAAAAAGCCTTATTTTTAGAAACATTTAGCATATACAACTGCGTTAAATACCTTGATATAAAGAATAATTGTCTATTTTTGCAATCTAAATTCAATCTAAATAAGCTTGCAAAATACAATCCACACCCTGAAAAAAGGCGAAAAAGCCATTATCAAAGATTTTGATATCGATTTGATTCCGCTAAAATTATTAGAGATGGGTTGTTTGCCGGGCAACTTAGTCGAATTACTGCAAATTGCTCCTTTTGGAGATCCTTTGTTTTTGGATATAAACGGTTCGCACGTTGCCATACGTGTAGAAACAGCGCGCGAAATTGAAGTTGAATTGATAAAAACCAATTTCTAATGAGCATTCAAAACATAAATGTTGCCCTTATTGGGAATCCGAACGTTGGAAAAACTTCCGTATTTAATATGCTTACCGGTTTAAACCAACAAGTGGGGAATTATCCGGGAATTACGGTGGAGAAAAAAATAGGTTTTTGCAAATTACCGCACAACATCAAAGCCAATATTCTGGATTTGCCCGGAACGTACAGTCTGAACGCCAGCTCGATGGACGAAAGCGTGGTGATTGAACTTTTGCTGAACAAAAACGACAAATTATATCCGGATGTTGCAGTAGTCGTTACCGATGTTGAAAACCTGAAACGAAATTTACTGATTTACACCCAGATAAAAGATCTTGAAATTCCAACCATCTTAGTCATCAACATGGCTGATCGGATGGAAACTAAAGGAATTACATTGAATATTCCGTATCTTGAAGAAAAACTAAAAACCAAAATAGCGCTGGTAAGTTCCCGAAAAAGTCGTGGAATCGAAGAATTGAAAAACCTGATTGTCTCGTACAAAACCATTCCGAATGAACCTTGTCTGAATTCAACAGTTATTGATAAAGACTATTTTGAAAAACTGCAACATGCTTTCCCGAACCAGCTTTTATATAAATTATGGTTGGTAATAACGCAGGATGTGAACTTTTCGAATTTGGATCGAAATGAAATCAGAAGCACTTTTACCAAATCGCATTCAGAATTAAAACGCTTACAGCAAAAAGAAACCATCAAAAGATATCAGTTTATAAATGATGTTTTAAAAGAAGGTTTAAAAGTCGATGCCTCGATGGCAAAAGACATCAGAGCCAAATTAGACCGTGTTTTAACGCATAAAATTTGGGGTTACTTTATCTTTTTTGCGATTTTATTCATCATTTTTCAGTCGATTTTTAGCTGGTCAACCATTCCGATGGATTTTATCGACAGCACTTTTGCTTCCTTAAGCAGCTGGGTTGCCGAAGAATTACCAAGCGGTATTTTGACCGATTTACTTTCGCAGGGAATCATTCCGGGAATTGGCGGTGTTATCATTTTTATTCCGCAAATTGCCTTTTTGTTCCTCTTTATTTCGATTCTGGAAGAAAGCGGTTATATGAGCCGGGTGGTATTTTTGATGGATAAAATCATGCGTAAATTTGGACTTTCGGGCAAAAGTGTAGTGCCTTTGATTTCAGGAACTGCATGTGCCATTCCGGCAATTATGGCTACCAGAAATATCGAAAACTGGAAAGAACGTCTGATTACTATTTTGGTTACTCCTTTTACAACCTGTTCTGCGAGATTACCCGTATATGCGATAATTATTTCATTGGTAATTCCGAATGAACGTGTTTTCGGAGTTCTGAATATGCAGGGATTATCTTTGATGTTGCTGTATTTGCTAGGTTTTGGAACAGCTATTTTATCGGCTTACATTTTGAATAAAATATTAAAATTAGATTCAAAGACCTATTTTGTTGTTGAAATGCCAAGTTATAAATTACCACTTTTCAAAAACGTCGGAATCAACGTAGTTGAAAAAACCAAGGCATTTATTGTAGGTGCCGGAAAGATCATCCTGGCAATATCGATTATTTTATGGTTTTTAGCTTCTTACGGACCCGGAAAGGATTTTAACGAAGCGGAAGCCATCGTTAAGGAAAGAACCATCCAGAAACCGCTAAACGAGGTTGAATTTGAAAACGCTGTCGCTTCTCAAAAATTAGAGAGCTCTTATATCGGCATTATGGGTAAAGCTATTGAACCTGCAATTTCCCCATTAGGTTACGACTGGAAAATCGGGATTGCCATTATCAGTTCGTTTGCAGCACGTGAAGTTTTTGTAGGCACATTAGCCACAATTTACAGCGTTGGAAACAGTGATAACGAAGCGACTATAAAAAGCAAAATGCAGGAAGAAGTCAATCCGGTAACGGGTGAGAAGATATTTAATTTTGCTACGGGGATTTCACTTTTACTTTTTTATGCTTTTGCGATGCAATGCGCGAGTACATTAGCCATTACCAAAAAAGAAACCAACTCCTGGAAATGGCCTGCGATGCAATTGGTTTTTATGAGTGCCCTGGCCTATTTTGTAGCCTTACTCGCTTATCAACTTTTAAAATAAAAAATTATGGTACAAGAAATTATAGCCTTTACCATTTTAGGACTAGCCGTTGCTTTTTTAGTGAAAAAGTTCTTTTGGAAATCTAAGAAAAAGAAGGATTGTGGTGGTGGTGATTGTGGGTGTTCTTAGAGAAAGGTTCTAAGGTACTGAGGTTCTAAGTTGCTAAGTTTTTTCTTAAAAAATCCACATAGTTTCACCAAAAAAACACAAAGCTTCACAAAGATTTTATTCTAAATTTTGTGAAGCTTTGCGATAAATATTTGTGAATATTTCTGGTAAAATTCCAATCAAGATTAAAATTTAGCCTTAAAAGCAATTTTTATTTTATCAATGATTACAGGCGTTTTTCAATATAATGCAACATTGTTGCGCTTAAATTACGCGTAATTAGTATTACTTTACTCCATCCCACTCTGCATAAAACTGAGCTAGAAATAGTTCCATGAATTGATGTCTTTCGGCTGCAATTTGTTTTCCGGTTTCAGTATTCATTTTATCTTTTAGCAATAAAAGTTTTTCATAAAAATGATTGATTGTGGGTGCATTATTTTTTTTGTATTCTTCTTTGGTCATAGAAGTGTTTGGAGCAATTTCAGGATTGTATAACGCTCTGTTTTTAAACCCACCATAATTGAAAGCTCTTGCCACTCCTATCGCTCCTATCGCATCTAAACGATCAGCATCCTGAACAATATCTAATTCGATGGAAGTAAACTTCTTTTCGAAATTTCCGCCTTTGTATGATATGTTTTCGATGATGTTTACCACATGCTGAATAATTTCTTCCGAAACATTTTCAGATTCTAAAAACAAACGGGCAGTTTTGGGTCCAATGGTTTCATCACCACCATGAAATTTACTGTCGGCAATATCATGAAGCAAAGCTCCGAGTTGGACCACAGTTAAATCGCATTCGGTTTTTTTTGCAATTAATAATGCGTTCTTATATACTCTTTCGATATGAAACCAATCGTGTCCGCCTTCAGCATCGTTGAGTTTTTCTTTTACGAAAGCAATAGTTTTGTCAATTAGGTTTGTGTTATTCATAAATTATATTTAAGTATTGAGAAATGGCACGCAGATGACGCGGATTTAAGCGGATTAACGCAGATTTTATGGAGAAAATATACTCCCCAACTAATTTTACCACAAAGAACGCAAAGTTTTTTTACTCTTAGCTTTTTTAAAAGGCAAAGTTCGCAAAGCTTTGTATTGATTTAGCTTTACGAACTCTCCGCCTTCAAAGGTATTCTTAGATAAAAACTTAGCGTTTTTTGCGGTAAATTTTTTACTCTCCGTAGGTTTTTATTAATGTCTGTTTTTAAATAAAAAATGTTGATTGTCGAAGCAAAAACCTCAACAATCAACAAATATACTATTCAATTGCAATATCTAAAATCAATTACAATATCAATTTTAAATCTAAACTCTAAACTCAGAAATCTAAAATGGATTTAAAGTCTAGCTGGTTCTACCCATTTAAAAATATGTGATTCTTGTGGAATTACAATTCTCTCCGAGATTCTTGCCATACGAGCTGGAAGTTTCATTAGGTAATCACGTGCTTTTTCAGCTTCATCGGTTAAATTAGAGATTTTATCAATCTCCCATTTATCCATTAATTTTTGCATGATTTCTACATAATCATTCGCTGTATAAACCCCGATACGTTGTGCAGAATCCGAAAATTGTTCGAAAGCTGTACTGATCTTTTGACCAGATTCTCTTAGAAAATGAGCCGGCATCACGATTTTTTGTTTCATCATGTATTGAAACGCCAACATCATTTCGCTTGGATCAACTGCAAAAATACGCGTCACAAACTCGCTATATGCATGGTGATGACGCATTTCGTCTCCAGCAATCATTTTACACATTTTAGACAACTTATTATCACCAAATTTCTTAGCGATTTGTGCTACTCTGTTGTGTGATACATAGGTTGCTAATTCCTGAAAACTGGTATATACAAAGTTTTTGTATGGGTCACTTCCAGTTCCGATATCAAAACCGTCGTTGATTAAATGCTGTGTTGTCATTTCGATTTCACGCATGTTTACACGACCGGATAAATACAGGTACTTATTTAGCAAATCACCGTGGCGGTTTTCTTCTCCGGTCCATTGACGAATCCATTTCGACCAGCCATTTCCACCATTTTCCACCTGATTTACACCTTCTACATCCATTAGCCATGACTCATAAGTTGGCAAAGCTTCTTCGGTAATGGTATCACCTACAAGCGTTACCCAGAAATCATAAGGCAATTCTTTAGCAATCTCGCGTAATTCTTTAACCTCTTCAAAGAAATTCTCTCCTTCAGAATTAGGCAAGAAATCCGACGGCTGCCAAATTTTCTCCACTGGAATTAAATACTGTTCAACGAAGCTATCCACGTTTTTTTCCAAAAACTGCATTACTTCTAATCTAATGTTTTTTATAGACATTACTTATTTTAGATTTGGGATTTAAGTTTTAGCTAAAATTCTAAAAACAAAAATCTATTTATACTCGTTTACTCCTTCTACAACTGCTTTTTCAGTAATCTCCATTAATGCTGCAAAATCATAATCTTTTACAGCTAAGGGCTTATGAACGGTAAAGGTAAGGCGATTTCCTAAACCAACAGGAAAAAAACCATATTTTACCATTTTCCATGAATTGTTGATACTCACCGGTACTACATACGCTGATGGTGCATATTTGCATAAGATTTTCAACCCGCTTTGGGCAAATTCTTTTGGTACACCCGTTTTGCTTCGGGTTCCTTCAGGGAAAATTACGGCTGATCTATTGTTTTTTTCGATATATTCAGACAAGCCTTTGATTACAGGAATAGCTTGTTTTGGGTCTTTTCGGTCAATAAGTACAGATCCTCCGTGGCGTAAATTATACGAAACACTCGGGATTCCGCTTCCTAACTCTTTCTTGCTTACAAATTTACAATGAAATCGTCTAAAATACCAAATCATTGCTACAATATCATACATACTTTGATGATTGGACACAAAAATCAAGGGAACTCCTGTTGGAATAAGTTCTCTATTGCTTACTTTATAAGTTGTTCCCACCAAATTTGTGCATCTTAAAAGAAAGAAATTCAGATAGTCAACACTTTTTTTATGGGCCTGATAACCAAAAACATTTAGGCAAATCCATTGAATTGGGTGAAAAACAACCAAACACAATCCAAAACACAAATAGTAGATAACGGAAATTGGGTACGAAATTATTTTTTGCATGCTTAAAAAATTAATGCCCAAAAGTAATAAATAAATTATTAGCGGTATAAAAATTGAAAACAATAACGGTTTTTGTGGTTTAATTGTACCTTTGCCCACGCAATTGCAATTTTTTTCTGAATTAAATGAACTTCAAATACCCTAAAAACGAAAAGCTAAAAAGCAAAACTACTATTGGATTACTGTTTTCTGAAGGAAAATCGGTTTCTAAATATCCTTTGCGTTTGGTTTACCGTCAAGCGGAAGAAAATTCAGAAGAAAAAATTAAAATTGGGGTTTCGGTTTCGAAGAAATACTTCAAGAAAGCCGTTGACCGTAATTACTTCAAACGTGTCTTGCGCGAAACCTATCGCTTAAACAAACATTTGCTTTTGGATAGTATTGAACAACCCTATAATCTGATGTTTTTTTACCAGACCAAAGACCGATTATCTTACGAAGAAATCAATACCAAAACCATTCAGTTATTCGAAAAATTTTTACTTCAGGTAAATAAAAGCCCTGAATCTGAAATTAAGCAGGAAGAATAATACATAAACAGCAACTTTATTTATCAAATTAGACGAAAAATTATAAAAAAATTGTAGTTTTAGCTCTAAATTGAACTTTTATGCGAAATATTATCGTTTTGTTTCTGTTTATTTTTACTTTTTCTAGTTGTGAAGAAAAAATAGGAAGTGCTAATTATGCTGAGGATAAAATTCTAGCCGTAAATCTTTCTGCTCCAGAGAAACCGCTATCAGGAGACGGAATATCTGTTCAGCAAAAAATCATCAAAGAAGCATTTATCAAATTTGAAACCAGCAATTTAGAAAACACTTTCAAGCAGATTCAAACTTCAATTACAACGAATAGAGGAAGCATACAAAATGATATTCAGGAAAAAAATGATCAATATATTAGCAGAAAAATTAAGGTTCGCATTCCGAGTCAAAACTTTGAAGCTTTTGTAGATTCCGTTTCCAAAGGAATTTCATATTTTGATGAAAAAAATATTTCTGCACAGGATGTAACCGAAGAATATATTGATCTTACCTCCAGATTAAACACTAAGCGAAAACTGGAAAAACGCTATTTGGAAATTTTGCAGAAGGCAAACAAAATAAGTGAAATATTAGAAATAGAAAAACAGCTTTCGGCTATTCGCGAAGAAATTGAAGCGAAAGAAGGTCAATTGAAATATTTAGAAAGCCGCGTTTCCGAAAGCACCATAACCATAGAATTTTATAAAACTATTGCTGAGAAACAAGGTGTTCAGACATCTTACGGCTCTAAAATTTTAAACGCCATTAAAACCGGATTTTTCGAAATTTCGAGTTTTTTCATCTCCTTAATTAGCATTTGGCCGTTTATCCTCTTATTTTTGGTGATTGCTTATTTTATTAGAAAACGATTTAAAAGAAAAAAAACATAAATCATGCATCCTTATTTCAAAAAGAAATTCATTATACCCACTGTCGCGGCAGGTTTTTTATTTATTGGAACCAGTTTCAAAGAAGATTTTTTTGAGATTGCCAAGCAAATAGAAATTTTTACGACGATGTTTAAAGCTGTCAACACCAATTATGTTGACGAAACCAATCCGGGTGAGTTGATGGATAAGTCCATCAAAAGCATGCTGGCCAGTCTGGATCCTTATACTGTTTACTTTAACGAACAGGATGTGGTTAATTTCAAAATCAACAATACAGGTGAATATACAGGTATTGGCGCTTTAATTTCCAGAAAAAAAGACCGTTTAATTGTAAGGGAACAATATAAAAACTTTCCTGCCGATAAAGCGGGTCTGAAAGCCGGCGACGAAATTATTCAGATTGGGGATGTTTTGATTGCTGATTTTAAAGACGATGCTTCGCAATTGCTAAAAGGTACAAAAAACACCAAAATAGCCATAAAATACCTGCGTCAGGGCAAAACGTATGCTACCGAAATAGTTTTGGATGAAGTCGATATTAAATCTGTGCCGTTTTACGGAAAAATTGATGAGAAAACGGGTTATATTGTTTTGGCACATTTTAGCCGAAAAGCATCCAACGAGGTAAAAGAAGCTTTGGAAAAACTAAAAGCCGACGGAGCCAAACAAATCGTTTTGGATTTAAGAGGCAATCCGGGCGGATTGCTTAACGAAGCCGTTGATATTTGTAATTTATTTGTTCCGAAAAACGAAGTAATCGTAACCACCAAATCCAGAATCGAGAAACACAACAACACCTATAAAACCAGCAAAGAACCCGTTGATACAGAAATTCCGCTGGCTATTTTAGTGAATGGAAAAAGTGCTTCGGCTTCTGAGATTGTGTCGGGCGCATTGCAGGATTTGGACCGCGCTGTAGTTTTAGGAAGCAGAAGTTTTGGAAAAGGTTTGGTACAACGCACCGTAGAACTTACTTACGGAACCCAGTTAAAAGTAACCATTTCCCGTTATTATACCCCTTCCGGACGCTGTATTCAGGCGTTGGATTATGCGCATAAAGACAAAAATGGTCTGGCGCAAAAAACCGATTCTAAAAACTTTAATGCTTTTAAAACCCGTAAAGGAAGAACGGTTTATGATGGCGGAGGGGTTTTACCTGATATCGAATTGGAAGAAGCAAAAACAAGTCCGATTACGGTGGCTTTGCAGAAAAACGATGGGATATTTGATTATGCGACTTCGTATTACTACAAAAATCCAAACATGGGCGATAAAATCCCTCAGATTACGGATGCCGATTATGCGAGCTTCAAACAATATTTAAAAACCAACAAAATCACTTTTGATACCGAAACCGAAGTGGCTTTGAAGAACACTTTGGCTACAGCCAAAAAAGAAAATATCGACGAAGCAATTCAGACGGAATATCAGCAATTGCTGGCTTCTCTTGAAAAAAGCGAAACCACTATGCTGGATAAAAACCAAAAGGAAATCAAAAACCTGATTCAGGAAGAGCTTATCAAAAGGTATCAGTATCAGGAAGGATTATATCAATATTATATTAAAAACAATTCAGAAATTAAGAAAGCCGTTGGTGTTTTGAATAATCAAGCTGAGTACAAATCGATTTTAAAAATGTAAAAATGAAATTCTACCGGGCCCTAACTCTTTTATTTATTTGTAACCTATCTGCTCAACAAAAACCTGTTGAAACGATATATTTTGATTTTGACAAATATGACCTTTCGGAAAAACAAACGAATGTCATTGTTGATTTTATTAAAACAATAGATACATCAAAGGTAGAATCGATTCAGATATACGGGTATTGCGATGATCGCGGAAATGATGAATATAATTATCGCTTATCCAACAACCGCGTTAATACGGTTCAGCAAATATTGGTTTCGGCGGGATTCAATGAGAGTAAGATAATTATTCTGGAAGGTAAAGGGCGCATTGTAGTCCGGCAGGATACGGTTGAAAATTTGCATGAAACCCGGTCAAAAAACCGGCGGGTCGATTTGATTGTTGTCAAGCGGAACAGCTATGGGAAAGGAATTAAAAACTCTTTTAAAAACAATTTAAAAGTAGGTGACAAAATTTATCTCGAAAATATACTATTCGAAATGGGCAGCTCTAAACTGACCGAAAATTCTAAAAAAGAACTGAACAAAATAGCGCTTCTTTTGCAAGAAAAAAAAACACTACAGTTTGAAATACGAGGTCATGTATGCTGTACTCCAAAAGATTATACCGATGCAATTGACAAAATCACTAAAGAAAGAAGGCTTTCCTGGAATCGTGCCAAAACGGTTTTTATGTATCTCATTTCGCAAAAAATCTCAAAAAGCCGAATGACTTATCTGGGTTGTGGCAATAAATATCCTCTTGGAAAAGGCGACAATGTAGATCGCAGGGTGGAGTTTTTGATTACGAAGGTTTAGATTTATTCAGGGAAAAATTAACTCGATTATTCCTTTTGTGGCATTTGATACTTTCGCACAAAAAAGCCACATCTAAAAATGCAGCTTTTGATTTATTTGAAAAGAATATTTATCCCCGTATCATCTCAATATGCTCAATATCATCCTCTAAGTACATTTCGCTTGATTGTACAAAACCGTGGCTTTCATAGAATTTCTTCAAATAAAGCTGTGCTCCTATGGTAATTTTATCTTTTCCGAAGTGTGATTTGATTCCTGCAATGGCTTCACGCATTAAATCATGACCCCATTTTTTATCCCGATAATCAGCATGAACCACAACGCGACCAATAGAAGCATTATCAAAACTGATTCCGGCATCGAATAAACGGGAATAAGCTACGATTTTGCCATCGTACTCGCCAATTAGGTGTAAAGCTTTCTTGTCTTTACCGTCAAGGTCCAGATAAACGCAATTTTGCTCTACTACAAAGATTTCGCTGCGCACTTTAAGTAAATCATATAACTCATCTGCAGTTAAGGCCTTAAAAGGCTTTATTTTCCATTCTAATTTCATTTCAGTATTCACTATTTTTTATTTCCATTTAAAAAGGCAAAATTAATTTAAATATTTCAGGTTCCATGCCCTCTGCTACAATAAAAAATCCCGATTACAACTTGCAATCGGGAAATTAAATCTTTGATAGTAGCTGGATCTTATTTCTTATTCATTATAATTTCCATACTCTTAAACTCCTGTCCGTTTTTAGTATCGAACATTTCCATTTTACGGGTTTTCGCGTCAACAATAGTATAAATTTCTCTATACGGGATGTTTTTGCCATTTACGGGATTCACCATTTCGCCTTTGAACTCAATACTTTTAGTTTTTTCGTCATATTTTCCTGTGGCGACCACCATTCCGGTACCCATATTATCTACAAATGTTGTCGTATATTCTTTACTGGAATTATTATAGGCCAAGAGGCTTTTTCCTTCAAAAGGCTGTCCCATCATAGTACCGGAATAATTGCTTTCCTGATAGCGGCCTCCTAAAATCATTTTGATCTCGGCAACCGAAGTTGCTTTTTCAGGTTTTGCATTTGCTTCCATCCAGAAAGTCATGTCGCAATTCCATGTTCCGGTCTCTTCGGCCATCATTTTATGAGGAGTTGTTGGGGTAGCGTAATCTATCCATGCTTTCATTTCAGCGGCAGAATCTAGAGGTTTTTCAGCTATTGGTTCTTCTTTCTGAATGCTGTCGGCAGCATTTGTAGTATCCATGTCTGTTTTCACTTCTTTTTTACAGGAAATAAAACAGCAAACTAAAATCGGAAATATCAAACTATACTTTTTCATAATTTATTGATTTAAAGATTATTACAAAAGTATAAAAATATACTAATTATCTTTCATCTATTTTAACTGACTTTAAAATGGCTTCCACCTCAAGCATTAAATCGCGTTCTTTATTAGAGGGAGCGTAACAGAAACCTTCCAGAACCAGAATTCTGTTAAAGGCTTTATCTACAATGGCGTAATTAATAAAAGGGCCAGACATGAAATCGTTTTTGAGTTCCCAGGTGCCTTTCGATTCGTAGGTTTTCTTGTTATCTAGCGTAGTAATTGAGAAATAAGGGGCGTAAGCTTCGCTGGTAATCATTCTGGTACGGGGTTCACGACCTTTGATGTACTTGCCAATCGAATCACGCATTCGGACAATATTGCCTACAATATTCGTGTTTTTTTCTAATCTGTTTATCGGAATCTGGTACAAAAGCAAACTCGTATTACCGCCAATGATTTCTTTTTTTAACCAAATAAAATTACGCTTGTGCAGCATGTACTCATAGCCGACAGGAATTTGTAAATCCATGTGAAACTTATTCCTTATGATGGTAGGGTTCAAAAGCGATGCGCTGTTGTCTTTCTGGATCTTCTGAATTTCAGAATCGCGAATCACCTTGATGATCTGGGCAGCATTCATTTCGATACTGCAAATAATATCATCAACAGATTTACCGTAAATCCTGAAAGTATTATGCGGTAACGTTTTGGAATTCGTTATAATTTCAAATTTATCTGCTGTAGCTTTTTTGACTACA
Organism: Flavobacterium hydrocarbonoxydans; assembly: GCF_009789235.1. GTDB lineage: Bacteria > Bacteroidota > Bacteroidia > Flavobacteriales > Flavobacteriaceae > Flavobacterium > Flavobacterium hydrocarbonoxydans. The sequence continues at coordinate 481,882 of NZ_WSTB01000002.1, forward strand.
ATAATGCTTCGGCTATCGGTAACAAAACCTTCTAGCAGTCGGGCGGGATATTGGTTAATGGTAAAAAGAGGTTCTTCCTGCGTAATGCCTAAAACGGGAGAGGCAAATTTATTTCGGATGCTATCGCCCACTTCGCCATACCACAACTGATCGTCAATGATAATCGAAATAGTATTGGGTTTACTGGGTTTCTCCGGAATATTTTTATCCTTGTTTTTATCACAGGATAAAAACAAAAAGGAAAGTAGCAGCAATAAAAAATGGGTTTTATTCATTTTATTAATATATAAAATAAAACCCAAATTTAAGTAAGATTTTTAATTATCCGTTTATTTTTAACTTCATTCCCGGTTTGATGTCACCATCTTTAATGCCGTTCCATTTTTTTAGATCCGAAATCGTAACGCCAGGATATTTTTTTGAAATACTATAAAGAGAATCACCCTTTTTTACATAGTAATCATCACCAACTGCTTTAGGAGCAGCCGCTTTTTTCTTGAAAGCCTCTACGGAATTTGAAGCAATAGCCGATGTAGCAGCATTTTCAACCACAATTTCTCTGGTAACAATCAAAGATTTGCCAAGAGCTAAATTATTAGAAGTTAAATTATTCCAGTCTTTTAGTTCTGCCAGCGTAATTCCGAATTTTTTAGCAATATTTCCAAGATTATCTCCGGCCTGAACCACATATTCCTGAGAGTTATCATCTGTTTTTTCTTTATCTTCAGCAACAACTGCAACTGCCTCTTCTTTATCTGCTTTATTAAGCACAGGAGTTGTTTTGATATCGTTTATCACTTTCGAAGTAGTATCGATTTCTCTGATTTTTAATATTTTTCCAGAAGCAACGGTATTACTTTTAATATTATTCCATTTCTTTAATTGTAAAACAGAAACATCGTATTTGTCAGCAATAGAAGATAAATTATCTCCTTTTTTGACTTTATACAGTTTAGTATTTGTTGCAAGACTTGTTTTTGCTACAACAAATTTGTTTTTTGGAGTTATTTTAGAAGCTAATTGGCTTGGGTAAGCTTCGAAACCTTCTTCATGTCTTAAATACGTATAAATTTTATCTTCGTTTGAAAGAAATGTAGCTACTTTATCCTTTGGTAAGCGAATAAAATGCTGCTCGTTTTGATAAAAAGGAACCACTTTTAATTTATAAGAAGGATTTAAAAGTTCTAATTGCGATTGTGGCATATCCAGTAAATCAGCAATTTGTTTGAAAGACATTTTATCTTTTATGCGGATAGTATCTGTTTCGAAGTTTTTGACAACCGCTCTTTCCGGGCTGATTCCGTGTTCTTTATGATATTCAAAAAGATACATTGTGGCCAGAAAAGCCGGCACATAGCCCTGAGTTTCTTTTGGAAGATGATTACGAATGTCCCAATACTTGGTTTTTCCTCCGGAACGACGAATTGCTTTGGTAACATTTCCCGGTCCTGAGTTGTAAGATGCTAAAACCAGCTCCCAATCGCCAAAAATATTGTACATTTTTTTCATGTATTCTGTAGCGGCAGCAGTAGCTTTAAGAGGATCGCTACGTTCGTCAATATACGAATCTATTTTAAGGTCGTATTGTTTTCCGGTACCGTACATAAACTGCCAGATTCCTGTGGCGCCCATTCTAGAAACTGCTTTAGGGTTTAAAGCAGATTCTACAACGGCTAAATATTTAATTTCTAAAGGAACATTTTGCCTGGCAAAAGCTTCCTCGAAAATGGGGAAATAATATTCTGATAAAGCCATTAATCGTGAAAAAGATTTTCTTCGATTTTTAAGGAACGACTTTATGATGTTTTCTAAACCCTGATTGTATTCTATATCAAAAGGCGATTTTTCGTTCATTGCTATCAGACGCTCTTTAAGCAGTTCTGTTGGCAGTTCTTCGTTAACAGTCAAATCCGTATTAATGGTTTGAATGTCTTTGGTCAGATCATCGTAGATATCTAAGCTTGTTAATTCATTCATCCAAAGACTGTCAACGCGCGAGGCCAGATCGTCTTTTACAAATGTGCTTTTGATAGAATCCAGATACGAAAGTTTTATTTCCGGTTTGAGTTCAACGCTTGTAGTAGTAACTTCCTGCGCAAACATCGACATTGAAAATAAAATCGAAATCGCTAATGGTATTTTTTTTACAATCATATAACATTTTTTTAAAATTCTATAATTCAATCCATTACAGAAACCTTAGTTTTGCAAACTTAGGCAGTTTATAGAGGTAAAATGTCTAAAAAAATGTTAATTGTGATTTTTTAGTCTAAAATCGCAGCGATTCCAGGTAAAATTCTACCTTCTAACATTTCTAGCATTGCGCCTCCACCTGTAGATACGTAACTCATTTTATCCTCGAAACCAAATTGTTTTACAGCAGCAACAGAGTCACCACCTCCAACTAATGAAAATGCTCCATTTGCAGTAGCTTCGGCAATAAAATCACCTAAAGCGATTGTTCCTTTTGAGAACGTTTCCATCTCAAAAACACCAAGAGGACCATTCCATAAAATAGTTTTCGATTCTAAAATTACCTTTTTAAAATTCTCTAAAGATTTAGGACCAGCGTCAAGACCCTGCCATCCGTCTGGAATTGCAGTAACATCTACCACCTGAGTATTTGCTGTATTTGAGAAATCATCTGCAGCAATAACATCAACTGGAATATGAATCTGAACGCCTTTTTCTTTAGCCAGTTTTAAAATTTCAAGTGCTAATTCCTGTTTGTCATCTTCGCAGATAGACTCACCAATTTTACCACCTTGCGCTTTAATGAATGTAAAAGTCATTCCACCACCAATAATCATGTGGTCCACCTTGTCTAAAATGTTCTCGATAACCGTAATTTTCGAAGAAACTTTAGAACCACCTAAAATAGCAACCACTGGTTTTTCGCTGTTTTTAAGTACTTTATTTAAACTCTCAATTTCTTTAGCCAATAATGTTCCGAAACATTTTTCAACTGGAAAAAACTGAGCGATAATAGTTGTCGAAGCGTGTGCTCTGTGCGCTGTTCCGAAAGCATCATTTACATAAATATCTCCTAAAGAAGCCAATTCTTTAGCGAAAGCAACATCTCCAGCTTCTTCTTCAGCATGGAAACGTAAATTTTCTAATAATAAAACTTCTCCTGGTTTTAGGTTTTTAGCAGCCGTTTGAGCTGGTTCTCCAACACAATCCGCAGCAAACTGAACCTCAACTCCTAAAATTTCTGAAGCCGTTTTTAGGATATGTTTTAATGAATATTTTTCTTCAGCACCTTTTGGTCTTCCTAAATGCGACATTAAAATAACACTTCCACCCTGAGCCAAAATAGCATCAATAGTTGGTTTTGCAGCCTCGATACGGGTAGCATCAGTTACATTAAAATTTTCATCCAGAGGCACATTAAAGTCAACACGGATGATCGCTTTTTTATTTTTAAAATCGAAATCGTTTAAAGTTTTCATTATGATAAATTTTTAGTTTTTTTCAAAGAAAAACAAATATAGAACTTTTAGAGTAGTATTAAATTTGAAAAATCTAAAAATAACCTATCTATAACAACGAAAACGTTGTAAATTATGAAAAAAAACAAATTAAGTTTTAAAAAAGGGAAAAATGCTTACTTAATCGTGAACCGGACTTTGCGTACAAGGACAGTTACTGATAGAGGCTAAGAAATCGAAACCAATCGTGACAACGTGTGTTCCCGAATTATACGTTCCTAAACCATTGAACATAGCCTGATAAGAGTAAGCGAAATAAAATTTAGATTTCATGAAACCCGCCATTGGTCCTAGTGCCAAAGGTTTTGGAAACTGGTCGTTTAAGAAACGGTACGAAACCCCAACCCAATAATAATCTTCATAACGGTTGTATTGTCTGTATTTGAAGTTGAAATCGGTAGTAGAACGTTTATCACTGGCAAAGTACTGATAAAACACAGATGGTTCGTATTCGACACGATTATTTTCAGGTGCTTTGAAAACATATCCTGTATAAACCTGATAGTTTGAAAGCAAATTAGGTTCTACCCCACGGTATCTATTCGTATTTTTCTTTAAAACGTTGTTCGCATTAAAACTCGCATAAAATCTTCGGTTACGATACAAGGCACTAATATCAAAGTTGTTATTTGATGTATAACGATCATCTGTAATACCAATATCACCAAGATCTGTTTTTTTATCCAAATCAATTCTGAAACTATTGAAGTTATACGAAAGACCAAAAGACAGATATTGCTCCGTGTAATAATCTAAAATCAGGTGATGTGCAAACGAAACTTTGGCTCCGGTTTGTCTGGTATCTCCATTACTATCATTATAAAGCGAAAGCCCTACTCCGGAACGATCCAGAACACGAAAATCAGCATAAATAGACTGGTTTTCGGGAGCATCCTTAATACCCACCCATTGTGTAAGACCATTGGCCCTGATACGGAGGTTATCCCCGATACCCGCATAGGCAGGTGACAGGATAAAAGGGTTGTCAGCTAAATACTGTGTAAATACTGGTAGGTTTAACTCTTGGCTGTAACTTGTTGTTACAGCCATGAGTACTAGGGATAAAAATAATTTTTTCATTGTAATAATTTTTTTAGACAACATCATAGGGGCTATTACTTTGTTATCTGTATAATGTGAAATGTCCAACAAACTCTCTTGCATCTTTCTCGTCATTTAGTTTTAGAACATACCAGTAATCACCTGTTGGTAATTCTTCACCGTTGTATTTTCCATCCCATTTTTGACCGTAGTGATATTTGGCAACCACACGACCGTATCTGTCGAAGATATCGAATTCCAGGTTGTTGTAAATATTAGTACAACCAGGACCCCATTCGTCGAACTGACCGTCACCGTTTGGTGTAAAGATATCCGGAATACAAACATCTACATAAATTGCCGGTACTGTGATTGTAACCTCACAACCATTCTGATCTCTAACAATCACTACATAATCACCCGTTTTGTAGATTTTGTATGTGTTAGAAGAAGTAAATGGTTCTCCGTTGAAACTGTATTCGTAAGCCGGTGCACCACCAGTAGCGGTAACCGAAATAATATTCATTTCACCAGGTCCTGCAGTTTCAGCTAATAACAATTCATCAAATGCCTGAATGGTGAAGCTTGCTGTAGGCTGAATACAACCATTAGTATATCTCGCATAAATTACGTGATCACCTGGAACAACATCTGTAAATACATTACTTAATTGGTATGGTCCTGCAATATTATCAAGAGCATAATCAACTTCGTTAGTATCTATATCGTCTTCAATATCTACTGTAACTGTATTGGTTTCACAACCATACTCAACCACAGCAATTGGATTCATGTCAACTGGCATATCGATATCAACACTGATTTCTTGTGGACAACCACCAAAATCTTTTATGAATACCGTATAAGCGCCACCTGCAAGATTATCAAATGTATGTTGTGTACCTGTAATTTCAACATAAGTACCGTTGATATCATTTAAACTTACGAAATATGGTAACGTTCCACCAGCAATATCAATTGTAAAGGCACCATTTAAGTCACCCACACATTCTTCCGGTAATTTAGAATCAGGTGTTAATGTTACAGAAAGCGGCGCAAGTGGCTGCGTAATGGTAACTTCTTGACTGAATATACATCCGTTTGCGTCGTTTGCTAAAATAAGATAAGTACCAGCAGCTAATTGCTCGAAAATACCTTCATCAAAATACTGATCTGATCTTGGAGAAATAGAATATACATAAGCTCCAGTTCCACCAGCACCTGTTACGACAATTGTACCATCATTACCTCCAAAACAATTTACATTTGTTTGTGCAATTGTAGCTGTAAATGGAGTCGCAGGCTGTATAATAACAATTGGAGCAGAAGTAGTCTGACAATCGTCACTAATTACTCTTACGCTATAAGTACCCTGAAGTAAAGCTTCGAATCTACCTTCGGCCTGAGGACCCGCTAATACGTTTCCTGCCGCATCAAGTAAAGTGTAAGTATAGTTTCCTAAACCACCTGTAGCAGTTGCTACAATAACTCCAGTTGCTTCGTCAGTACATTTTACAATAGCATTCGTTAAATCTAAATCAATAGCCAATGGCTCTAAAGGATCAATTGTAATCTCATCTGAAATAACACCCACACAACCGTTCGCATCTCTTACAAAATATTGGTAAACACCAGCAGCTACAGGGAAAGTATCTGAAGTGGTGAATGAACCTAGTATTGTTGCAAAGTTAGCAGCAGTACTATATTCGTAAGGAGCCGTTCCGCCAGTTGCGCTAATAGTAAGCTCAGCCTGAGTTAAACAAGTTATGTTTCTAGATTTATCCAAACGTGCTATAACCTGAGTTGGCTCGTTGATGGTAACATCCGCAGAAGTTGCCGTACAACTAAAGTCGTCTGTTACTGTTATAGTGTAAGTACCCGCGCCTAAGCCAGCAAAAACCGGAGAAGTTTGAGGTCCTGAAACAATAACCGGAGTAACCGATACCAGATTCAAGGTATATAAATAATTACTTCCTGAACCACCTGTTGGAGGATCTACCGTTATAGTAGCATCTTTAGCTCCAAAACATGATAACATGGTTACGCTAGGATTAGCATTAACGATTATTGGAGTTGGAACAGACAATACTACTGTAACCACATCAATACATCCCTGACCGTCTCTAACACTTACCGTGTAAGTACCAGCAGTTAATCCTGTGAATTCTGTTTGAGCAGAATAAGCCACATTTACTGGTCCGGCTAATTCGAATTCATAAGCATTATCCCATCCGCCAGAAGCTGTTACTGAAATACTACCGTCATTATTACCTGTGATACAAGTGATAGCAGTATGAGTCTCAGAAATTTGCAATTCGGCAGCAGGCTGTTCGATCATGAAAGTAGTGGTTACTTCACAGAAAGGATTGTTCACTAAAGTAGCTGTAACCGTGTAAAGACCAGCCGTTAAGTTAGCAATATTTAAAGGTCCTGCGTTTGGATGCGTTCCGTTGCTTGGAACTGGTCCAGTAATTACATAATTAAATTCACCCGCTTCATCACCAGGAATTAATTGATTGTCAACAAACATCAAATCAACACTTCCTGTTGCAGTTCCGTAACAGATTTTAGCTGTAACCGGAGTTGCTACAATATCGAAAGTATTCGGGTTGAATACATAATAAGCTTCCTGAATGATACATCCTGTTGCCGGATTCGTAACCGAAATCATGTAGTTACCAATAACTAATCCTGTGAATACTCCTGTAGTGTTTGATACATTATAAACTGTAGTACCTAAACCAGTAACATTGTAATTTAACAATGCCGGAACACCACCTGTTGTTGCAACAGTTACTGTAATATCTTCGTTAGAAGTACAAGTAACAGCTGTATTAACCGCTACTAAAATATCATCCATTGTAATAAATGGTGCAATAGTGATAGGCGCAACTGAAGTTCCTTCGCAACCTCTGTCATCTGTTACTTTAACAGAATAAGTTCCACCAGCCACATTTGCTTCCGTATAAACATTAGAAGTACCTGTCTGAACTACTACTCCACCTTTGCTGAATTCGTATTCAACATAAGTACCTGAACCACCTGTAACATTATTTACTGTTATAGTTGCAAAGTTTGTAGTATTACCACCAGCAGTACAATTGAATTCAACTACCACTGGAGCAGTAACCGCAATTGGAGCCGGTTCTGTAATTCTGATATCTTCCTGTTCGATACAACCTCTTCCTGAAGTTACGGTAACCGTATAATCTCCCGCCTGAAGGTTGTTAAATATGTTTTGTTGGTTTGGTCCAATGCTAACTGGAGTTCCACCAATAGTTGTACCTGTTAAAGTATAAGTATAAATTGGATTATCGTTAACGCCATCTGCCGGTGCATCGATAGTTACTACAATTAATCCATCAGCATTACCTCTACAAGAAACATTCGTACGATCGATTACTAAACCAGTAATACGAGTTGCCTCTTTTAAGTCAACTGTAACAACATCTGTACAACCTGTAGTAATATCTGTTACCACTACTGTGTGAGTACCAGAAGAAACACCGTTGAAAGTTGCTGTAGGCGCATTAACCGGTACATTTCCGTCTAATGAATATCTGTAGTTTCCAGAACCTCCTGTTGCAGCAGCAACAATTCGGCCATCTAAGAAATTACAGCTTGGCAATGCCTGAATATCTAATTGTAAATCCAGAGTTGGAATAATCGTTACTCCAGCTGTAACCGTTGTTGTACAACCGTTAGCATCTCTCACAATGATATCATAGCTTCCAGCAGCATTTACAACAAATGTATTGCTAGTTTGGAAAGCATTTCCAATACTATATTCAAATGGTCCAACACCAGAGGTAACGTTTACTGTGAAAGTATATTCGCCAGTAGGAGAAGCACACTGACTTACCACATTAGCTGTAATACCGCTCGGTAAAATAGCTGTTGTAATGGTAACGTCAACCATGTCTGTACAACCGTTGATATCTTTTACATAAACATCCCACAATGTGTTGGCTGTAATATCTAATTCAGCCGTAGCACTAATCGTGTAATCTGCAGCCGATGGAATAACACCATCTTCAACAAAAGCATATAGATAATTTGGTGTTCCGCCTGTAGCAACTACAGTAACTAAAGCGCCAGAATTACAATTTGCATCAATATTAGAATCAACTGTTATATCTAATGCCGTTGGTTGTCCCACAGTAACAGCAATGGTAGCCGTACATCCTGTGATATCATCTGTTACCACGATTGTTTGTGCTCCAATACCCAATCCAGTTACATCGATAGTTGCAGCAGATTGAGCTGTAACTGCTGGCGCACCGTTGATTGAATAACTATAGGTTCCTGCAAAATTATTTACTGTGAATCTAACTGCTCCATCAGTTAAACCGTTACAAGTAACATCACTTACTAATTGACCTGCCACTGCAATATTAGTTAAAGGCGCAACAGTATATTCTTCCTGATACGTACATCCGTTCGCATCTGTTACCTGGAATAAATAGGTATTAGGCGCTAATCCAGTGAAAACAGCCGATGGTTGTTTAACCACTACAACAGGAGAAAGAATCTCATATTGTAGAGCACCTACTCCGTCGATCACATTACTAATTGTAACCGTACTAGTCGTATTAGCTGCTGGAGTACACCAAATTGGTGTTCCAGTAATATCCATATCCTTAGGCGCATTTAAAGCTGGTATCGTAACGCTAACCGGTACTGCAATGGTACAACCGTTAGTGTCTTTTACATAAGCCGTAATTGTTCCTGCGGTAAATGTTGAAATTGTATTCGTTGCTGAATAATTTACACCTCCATTAAAACTGTATTGGTAAGTACCTGTTCCGCCAGTAGCCGTAATCGTAACGATAGCTGCCTGCGTTGCATTTCCTGTTCCACAAGTTAATGATTGTGTTAATGTAGCTGTTGCAGCAATAGGTGCAGGCTCTGTAATAGTTACCTGTAACGCTACTGAAGTACACGCTTTAGCATCTTCAACGACAATATCATAAATTCCTGCCGCTAAATCTGTGAAAATATTGGATGGTTGGAATGTTCCGCCATTTATGCTATATCTGTATGGTGTAATTCCATCAGCAGCAGTAATGATGATACTTCCGTCATTTCCTCCGTTACATGTTACATTGTTTTGTGTGAATGTAGCCGTTGGAGTTGTTCTTGGAGTCACTTCTACCGGAAGCGAAACCGTCTGACAACCCTGACTGTCTGTAACTCTGAATGTGTAAGTTCCAGCAGCTGTAGCCGTGTAAGGCGAAGTTGTTGGGTTAAATCCTCCTCCTTCAAAATCAACTTCAAGAGTAGGATATGGTGCTAATCCTTGTGTAGCCGTAACTGTTATGATAGCATCAGCATCACAAGCTAAATCTTGTGTTAAACTGGCTTGTAATAACAATTCCTGTCTTAATACATAAGGAGTTGATACAATACATCCGTTAGCATCTTTGATGTAGAATGTATAGTTTCCTGGTGCATTCAACACAAAGTTAGGGCTTGCGAAATATCCGTTACCAATACTGAAGGTATAAGGAAGAACTCCTCCTGTTCCTGTAATGGTAATTGGCATTGGTCCGCCTGTGTAGCAATATGGTAATACTGCCGGTGTGATTGTTGGTAAACCGTCTGTAGCAATACTAAATGTTGTAAAGTCTGTACAACCTCTCGCATCCATAACATAAGCATCCCATGAGGTGCTTACTGTTGGATCTAATACAGCACTTGCAATATTAGTGTAGTCTGTTGCGATTGGTGCAACTCCTGTTGGAACAAAAGCATATAAGTAGTTTAGAGTTCCTCCAGTTGCGGTTACCGCAACTCTTGCTCCAAAATTACAATTAGCATTTACATTAGAAGCAACCGCTACATCTAATACTGTAGGCTGTGCCACAGTAACAGCAATAGTAGCTGTACATCCTGTGATATCATCTGTTACCACAATAGTTTGTAATCCGATACCCAATCCTGTTACATTAATAGTCGCAGCTGTTTGAGCTGTAACCGCTGGTGCTCCATTAACTGAATAACTGTAGGTTCCAGCAAAATTATTTACTGTGAATCTAACTGCGCCATCAGTTAAACCGTTACAAGAAACATCACTTACCAATTGACCTGCAACCGTAATATTGGTTACCGGATCAATAGTATAAGTTTCCTGATAGGTACAATCGTTAGCGTCTGTAACTTCAAAAGTATAAGTGCCTGATGCTAATCCTGTGAATATTCCAGTAGAAGCTCCAGTAACATTTGTTATAGCTGAAGCCGGTGCTAAAATTGCATACGTCAATGCGCCAACTCCGTTTGTAGTGGTGATGGTTACCGTACTTGTAGTATTAGCTGCTGGTGCACAATAAATTGGCGTACTTACAATAGTCATATCAGTAGGACTATTCAATGCTGGTACTGTAATAGTAACCGGTACTGCAATGGTACAACCGTTAACGTCTTTTACATAAGCCGTCACTGTTCCTGCAGTATAGGTAGTGAAAGTATTATTCGTAGAATAATTTACACCTCCATTGAAACTGTATTGGTATGCTGTACCTGTTCCACCAGTTGCTGTAATAGTAACTGTAGCCGCTTGCGTTGAATTTCCTGCTCCACAAGTTAAACGTTGTGTTAAAGCAGCTGTTGCAGCAATAGGTGCAGGCTCTGTAATAGTTACCTGTAACGCTACTGAAGTACACGCTTTAGCATCTTCAACGACAATATCATAAATTCCTGCCGCTAAATCTGTGAAAATATTGGATGGTTGGAATGTTCCGCCATTTATGCTATATCTGTATGGTGTAATTCCATCAGCAGCAGTAATGATGATACTTCCGTCATTTCCTCCATTACACGTTACATTGTTTTGTGTGAATGTAGCCGTTGGTGTTGTTCTTGGAGTCACTTCTACCGGAAGCGAAACCGTCTGACAACCCTGACTGTCAGTAACTCTGAACGTGTAAGTTCCCGCAGCTGTAGCCGTGTAAGGCGAAGCTGTTGGGTTAAATCCTCCTCCTTCAAAATCAACTTCAAGAGTAGGATATGGTGCCAATCCTTGTGTAGCTGTAACTGTTATGATAGCATCAGCAGCACAAGTTAAATCTTGTGTTAAACTGGCTTGTAATAACAATTCCTGTCTTAATACATAAGGAGTTGATACGATACATCCGTTAGCATCTTTGATGTAGAATGTATAGTTTCCTGGTGCATTCAACACAAAGTTAGGGCTTGCAAAATATCCGTTACCAATACTATAGGTATAAGGAAGAACGCCTCCTGTTCCTGTAATCGTAATTGGCATTGGGCCACCTGTGTAGCAATATGGTAATACTGCCGGGGTGATTGTTGGTAAACCATCTGTAGCAATACTAAATGTTGTAAAGTCTGTACAACCTCTCGCATCCATAACATAAGCATCCCATGAGGTGCTTACTGTTGGATCTAATACAGCACTTGCAATATTAGTGTAGTCTGTTGCGATTGGTGCAACTCCTGTTGGAACAAAAGCATATAAGTAGTTTAGAGTTCCTCCAGTTGCGGTTACCGCAACTCTTGCTCCAAAATTACAATTAGCATTTACATTTGTGGCAACCGCTACATCTAATACTGTAGGCTGTGCCACAGTAACAGCAATAGTAGCTGTACATCCTGTGATATCATCTGTTACCACAATAGTTTGTAATCCGATACCCAATCCTGTTACATTAATAGTCGCAGCTGTTTGAGCTGTAACCGCTGGTGCGCCATTAACTGAATAACTGTAGGTTCCAGCAAAATTATTTACTGTGAATCTAACTGCGCCATCAGTTAAACCGTTACAAGAAACATCACTTACCAATTGACCTGCAACCGTAATATTGGTTACCGGATCAATAGTATAAGTTTCCTGATACGTACATCCGTTATCATCTGTAACTTCAAAAGTATAAGTGTCTGGTACTAATCCTGTGAAGATACCTGTAGTATTTCCAGAAACTACAGCTCCAGCTGGTGCTAGAATTGCATAAGTCAATGGACCAACTCCATCTGTAGTGGTAATCGTTACTGTACTAGTAACATCTCCAAGACCTTGCTGAACACAATAAATTGGAGTACTTGCAATAGTCATATCTGTTGGTGCATCCAATGCTGGTACTGTAACAGTAGCTGGTACTGCAATTGTACATCCGTTAGCATCTTTTACAGAAACACTTACTAGTCCTGCAGCAGAAGTAGTGAAAGTATTGCTTGTAGTGTAAACACCTCCATTAAAACTATATTGTAAAGTACCTGTTCCGCCTGATGCAGTAACCGTAATTAAGGCTGCAACTGTTGCGTTTCCAGTTCCACAAGTTAAACCTTGTGTTATGGCAGCGGTGGCAGTAATAGCTGTAGGCTCTGTAATAGTTACCGGGAAGGCAACTGATTGACAATTCTTAGCATCAATCACCACAACATCATACGTTGCAGCAATTAAGTCATTAAAAATATTTGATGCGTGGAAAGTTCCTCCGTTGTCTATACTGTATCTGTATGGTTCAATACCGTCTGCAGCCGTAATGGTAATACTACCATTATTTCCTCCAACACAAGTAACATTTAAATGTGTTTCTGTTGCAGTTGGAGTTGTAATTGGAGTAACCACTACCGGTTGAGACAATGCAGGACAACCTTGGCTGTCTGTAACTCTGAAAACATAGCTTCCATCAACTAATGCTGTGTATGGAGAAGTTATGGTGTTAAAAATTCCACTTCCATCAATTTCAACTTCAAGAGTATAAGTTCCTGTACCACCTGATGGTGTTAAAACAATATTTCCACTAACTAAACAAGTTAAATCCTGAGTTAATTCAGCATCTAAAAGAAGCTGAGGATTTACTACATAACTCACTACATTCGATGGACAACCATTACCATCAATAATTGCTAACTGGTAAGTACCTGGAGCTGTAATTGAATACGTTGAACCAGGTAATGTAACACCGTCTACTGTGTAAGTAGCAGGTCCTACCGGAACTGTTTGTCCTGTAGCCAAATCAATTGTAAATGGAGATCCTACGTAACATTGTGCAGCTGGCATCGCGATAGTTGGTAAGGCATCAATTGTAATGGTAACATCAATCTGATCGATACAACCGTTGGCATCTTTTACATAAACATCCCATTGTGTATTTACTGTAGCATCTAAAATAGCGGTTGGGCTACTGGTATAATCCGTAAGCAACGGTGTTACAGTATCCTCAACAAACGCATATTCGTAAGTAGGAGTTCCTCCTGTAGCAGCAACCGTAACTACGGCTCCATCTGTACAATTGGCAGGGATATTTCCAGTTTCTGCTAATTCTAATTCATCTGGCTCACTTACAGTTACGCCAATAGTAGCCGTACATCCTGTAGTATCGTCTGTAACCACAATGGTTTGAAGACCAATGCCCAATGATGGTACATTAATCGTAGCTGCTGTTTGACCAGTAACTGCTGGTGCTCCGTTAATTGAATAGCTGTATGATCCTGTAAAATTATTTACTGTAAATTCAACCTCGCCATCAGATAAACCATTACAAGAAACATTTTGTATTAACTGACCTGCAACCGTAATATTTGTTACATCGTCTATAGTAAACGTTTCCTGATATTTACATCCGTTATCATCTGTAACTTCAAAAGTATAAGTATCTGGATCTAATCCTGTGAATATTCCATTAGAAGCTCCAGAAATATTTGTTGTAGCTGAAGCTGGTGCTAAAATAGCATAAGCAGGTGTGCCCACTCCATTTGTAGTGGTAATGGTTACCGTACTTGTAACATCTCCAAGACCTTGCTGAACACAATAAATTGGTGTTGCAACAAAATCCATATTTGTTGGACCGTTCAATGCCGGAACATCTACACCATCAATAAAAGTATAGATACAACCATTGGCATCTTTTACTAAAACATTAAAAGTAGTTCCTGCAAACGTTTCATACGTATTGGTTGAAGTATAAGTTACTCCATTATCAAAACTATACGTATAAGGTGCTGTACCATCAATACCTGTAACGGTAACTATAGCTTTAGAAGGCGTATTCCCTGCGTTACAAATTAAAGGTGCTGTAATCGTTGAACTAGCCGTTAAAGGATCTGGTTCATCAATACTAAATGCTGGGCCTGTTAATGGACAATCTTTAGCATCTGTTACGATAATTTGGTATAAATTACCAGCTGGTAAATTTTCAAATACATTTGATGGCTGTAAAGCAGTTGTCGTAACACCATCAAATAACTGGTATTGGAAAGGACCTACTCCAGCCGTAACATTTACAGTTACTGTACCATCTGTTCCTGTGTTACAACTTACGTTAGTAACAATCTGATCAAATACAATAGTTGGAATTGGATCTAAAGTGAATGGAGTTGTAGCCTCACAAGCCGATGGTAATCTCGCATCTTTTACTTTAAAGATGTAATCTCCAATTGCGCTTGTTGTATATACATTGCTTGGGATTGTTGTCCATGTAACTCCTGCATCTGTAGAAACTTCATACGTATAAGCTGAATCAAATCCACCAGTAGCTGTCAAAGTAATTTCGGCTTCTGGAGTAGCTGTACAATCTAGTTCATTCGTGATAGCCGCAGTAAGCTGCAGTTGAGGATTTACTACAAAAGGAACCGTTGCAATACAACCGTTACCATCCTGAACTCTCAACGTATAAGTACCTGGCCCATTAATTGCAAAGACAGAACCTGTTTGGAAGCTGCTTGTTCCAATACTGTATTTAGCCGGTCCAACAGAAACTGTTGAAGTCGCACTTAAATCAATATTGAAAGGAGCCGAATCATAACAAACGTCAGCCGGAGCTGTAATCGTTGGATCATCATCTCTATCTAATGTAATATCAAAATCTTTGATACATCCGTAAGCATCCATTGCATATACGGTATAACTATCAGCATCTGCTGTAAATGTAGTCTTATTAAGTTCCCATCCTGCCGAACTAGCTGTAGGTGCTGTATCCGTCTGTAGTAATAATTGATAACTATAAGGTCCTGTACCATCAAAAGCAAATGCTGTAATAATACCTGAAAGCGGATTACAATTTGCATTTTTAGCAACTGCTGCTGATAAGTCTAAAGTAAGTGCCGATTCCAAAATATCGAAAGGCGCGGAAGCCATTTTACATCCTGTTGCATCATCTGTAAATACAATATAATACTGCCCTGGATCTAATGTACCCAAAGTAGGATCAAGATCTGCACCTGCAGGATACGTTATTGGGAACGGACTTTCAGTAATAAGACCACTTACCGCTGAATTATCTTTAGCATCAAAAATTTGATAACTAAAATTAGCCGTTGTAAATCCACCAGCCGTAAAAGTTACACTTCCGTTACCTAAACCTTTACATGTAACATTGTTAGGTGTAACTGTAGAAGTAATATTACCAACTTGTGCTATAGGTGTCGATTGTTCAAAATAATAACAATCTGTTGTTAAATCGTGCACCACAAAAGTATACGTAACACCCGGAACTAAATTTTGGAATATTTTAGTGTATAATCCTGAGTCTGCCGGATAGAATGTAGAAGCATAAGGTATGCTAGTTTGATCTGCGATACCAAACTCATAACTAGTTCCTAAAACCGGAGCAGAAACCGTTACAATAGCTGTTCCACCAATAGTACAATCAGCAGGAGTAGTCGTCACATCGATTGTCAAGGCTCCCGGAGGAGACGACATCGTAATTTGTTGAGTCGCACTACATCCGTTAGCATCTACTACATTTATAGTATAGATACCATAATCAATGATAGTAAAAGTATAATCTTCATCTAAAGTAGCAACATACGGATTAGGCGTTACTACTGTTCCAAAGTTATTTGAAATGAAATATCTAAACGGAGCTGTACCACCATTCACATTTTGTACGGTGATAGAACCCAAAGTGTTTCCTCCTCCTGGTGTTCCAGAACATTGAATAGGCACATCAAATAAAGTAAAAGTAATAGGATCTGGTTCGCCAATAACAATACCTGTTTCAATATCAGTACATCCTCTGGCGTCTGTTACCGTCACTTCGTAAGTACCTGCAGGTAAACCTGTTGTCTGAGTACCATAATTAAATACTGTTGGAAGTACTCTTCTAACACTATATACAAAAGGTGCAGTACCTAATGCAGGATCAAGCGTAATGGTAAGTGCTGATGTAGCATCACCGTTACATCTAATAGCACTAGATGTTACCGTCAGGATATCCGGAGCAATCGCTAATGTTGTAATAAAAGGAACTGTTATGAAAGCCTCACAACCACGTGCATCCGTAACTTTAAACGTGTAACTTCCTGCAGCACTGGTTTCGAACTCGTTGCTTGCCATTGGTGCATACGTTCCACCTCCATCATCTGAAGATTCATACGTGTAAGGTCCATCTCCATTTGCAGCCGTCAATATAATTTTGGCCATTTGAGGCGCCACACACGTATTGTCCTTGTCTAAAACTCCTGTTAGCGTAAGTGCTGGCTGAACAATAAGAGCTGTACTTGTCGCCGTACAACCATTACCGTCTCTAACAATAACTCTATATGTACCGGCAGCAGTTACATTAAATGTATTTCCTGCCTGATAATTAAGACCATTATCAATACTATACATTAAAGTTCCTACTCCTGTTGCAGTAGCAGTAATTGTATAAGAACCAGTACCTAAACATTCACCGGTTGCATCCAAAGTAATGGTTGGAAGCGCATCTTTGACAATACTAATATCTAATTTAAAAGTACATCCATTAGCATCAATAATATGAACATCCCAGTTTGTATTGGTTAAAGGGTTAAGGTTCGCAATATTAGATGTTGTATAAGTTCCCGCAGGCAATCCGTCCTGTACAAATGAATATTTGTAGATTGGCGTTCCTCCAGTAGTTGTAACTGTAACTCTAGACGTACTAACACCACAATTGGCATTTGTAGCCACATAAGTAGCACCTAAAGCAGCAACAGGCTGATTGATCGTTACCGCAGTACTCGCTGTACAACCAGTAGCTTCATCAGTTACCACAATTGTGTAAACACCTGCAAGCTGACCTGGTAAATTAATAACCGTAGCGGATTGTCCTGTAACTGCTGCACCTGCGTTGATAGTATAAGTGTACAATCCTGCAAAAGCACCAACTGTAAATCTAATAGAACCTGTGTTCCCACCATTACATAAAACATCACTCAATTTGCTTCCAACAACCGTAATTGGTGTAACTGGAGCAATAGGAAGTGATTCTGTATAATAACATCCGTTAGCATCTGTTACTCTAAAAGTGTAAGTACCTGGAGCTAATCCAGAAAACACATTAGAAGTTTGTTTAGGAATAGTCGTAGGCGATGGAGCAATAGTTTCGTATTGTAACGTTCCTACTCCATTAGTTGCTGTTAGAGTAACCTCTGTAGTTACATCATCACAAGTAATTGGATCAAAAGCAAAAGCTAAATCTGTAGGAGAGTTTAATCTTAATAATGTTCCTGCTCCTCCAACAAGACAACCGTTAGCATCTCTTACAGAAAACGTATAAGGCTGATCTGAACCATTGTCGTTCAAGGTCAAAACATTATTTGATGTATAAGTTGTAGATCCGTTGAAGCTGTATAAATAAGGTGCTGTTCCAGTTCCTACTGTAGCATTTACCGTAACGGTTCCTGCTACTTTTCCGTTTGTTGCATTACAAGCAAAACCAACTACTGCTGTTGTAGCAGCTAATACAGCTGGCTCAGTGATTGTTACTGCAATTGATCCTGGACAACCTTTGCTGTCTCTTACATAAAAAGTATAAGATCCTGCTGCCAATCCTGTAAATAAAGGACTAGTTACAAATGTAACATTATCGCTACTGTACGTATATCCGCCTGAACCACCTGCTCCGGTAAGGGTTACCGAACCTGTTGCTAAACCATTACAAGTAACATTAACCTGAGCTGCAGTTACCGTTGGGTTAGTAATCGGAACCACCGTAGCCGTTCTGATTACCTGACAACCATTAGCATCAGTAATTTCAAAAGTGTAAGTATCAGCATTTGCTAAAGTTACAGGTATTGAAAATGATGTACCCGTAACTGGGATTGATGCACCATAAGTCCCTGCTGCGCCTTTACGTACTCTGTACGCATAAGCCGTTCTTCCTCCTGAGATCGTAACCGTAATTTCAGCATTTGGCGTAGCCGAACAATCCAATTGTTTCGTTACAGCAGCAGTAGCGGCAAGTTGTGGGTAAACCGTTGTGGTAGCAGTAGCTGCAACGATACAACCGTTTTTATCTCTTACACTTACTGTATAAGTTCCGGCTGCAACGGTAAAAGTACCGCTTGATTGGAAATTAGTTCCGTCTATACTATATGTCAATGGCGTCAATCCTGAACCTACTGCTGTGAAAGTAAATCCAGATCCTGAACCACCACACTGATTGGTTACATTAACCGAAGTTACAGATGGCAATGGATCATTAACAATAGTCACTGGATTGGTAGTGATACAACCGTTAGCGTCTTTTACATAAACATTCCATGTTAAGCTTGCTGCTGAATTCGTATCAACCGTAAGTACATTACTAGCCTGGTAAGCTGTTGCAATTGGAGGTGTTGCACCTAAAACTGCAGCGTACGTATAAGTTGGTGTTCCGCCTGTTGCGGTTACCGTAATTTGTGAATTATCATTATTACAGTGAACATTGGTAGCAACTGCTGTAAACGTTAAAGCAGCTGCTGGTTGATTTACTACAACTGTAGCGGTATTGGTACAACCTGTAGCTGTATCTGTAACCGAAACCGTATAAGTTCCAGCTACAACATTAGCTAATGTTAACGTATTTCCTGATTTTACTAATGTTCCTGTTCCTGCTGTTAAGCTGTGCGTGTAAGCACCCACTACTGCATTTCCAGAAACTGTAAACGTAATCGCTCCTGTATTTCCACCTCTACACAATACATCGCTGGTTTTATTACCAACAATAGCAATTGGTGTAACGGCATTAATAGGAAGTGATTCTGTATAATAACAACCGTTAGCATCTGTTACTCTAAAAGTATAAGTACCAGGAGTTAATCCTGCAAATGAATTTGAAGTTTGTTTAGGAATAATCGTAGGCGATGGCGCAATTGTTTCGTATTGTAAAGTACCCACTCCATTTGTTGCAGTTAAGGTAACTGTTGTAGATGTAGCAGTACAAGTAATTGGTGCAAAAGCAAAACCTAAATCCGTTGGAGGGTTTAGTCTTAATAATGTTCCACTTCCTCCAACAGTACATCCGTTAGCATCTCTTACAGAATATGTATAATTCTGATTAGAACCATTATCGTTCAAAGTCAATACATTATTTGTTGTATAAGTAGCAGATCCGTTAAAGCTGTATCCATAAGGAGTTGTTCCTGTTCCGGCTGTAACATTAATCGTAACTGTTCCGGCAACTTTTCCGTTTGTTGCATTACAAGCAAATGGAACTACTACTGGCGTTGCTACTAATACCGCTGGCTGTGTGATCGTAACATTTACAGATCCCTGACATCCTTTGCTGTCTCTTACATAATACGTATAACTTCCTGCAGCCAATCCTGTAAAGGTAGCAGTAGTAGTAAATCCTGTAGTAGCATTATTACTGTATGTATATCCTCCTGAACCACCTGCTCCTGTAAGCGTAACCGAACCCGTTGAAGCACCGTTACAAGTTGCATTAACCTGAGCCGCTGTTACCGTTGGGCTAACAATAGTAATTACCGTTGCTGACGTAGTTGAGATACAACCATTGGCATCTGTAACTTCAAAAGTATATTCATCCGCATTAGCTAAAGTTACAGGTATAGAAAATGATGAACCCGTAACTGCTGTTACCGCACCAAAAGCTGCTGCTCCTTTACGTACTCTATAAGTATAATTTGTTCTTCCTCCTGAAATTGTAACCGTAATTTGAGCATTTGGCGAAGCCGAACAATCTAATTCTTTGGTAACCGAAGCTAAAGCACTAAATTGTGGATACACAATAGTAGAAGCTGGAGCCGTAGCTGTACAGCCATTTCTGTCTTTAACCGTTACCGTATAAGTTCCGGCTGCAACCGGGAAAGTACCGCTTGATTGGAAATTAGTTCCATCAATACTATAGGTCAACGGACCCAATCCTGAGCCCACTGCTGTAATAGTAAATCCTGATGCAGGACCACATTGATTGTTTACCGTAACCGAAGTTACTGATGGTAAAGCATCACCAATAATCGTTACCGGATTAATCGTGATACAACCATTAGCATCTTTAACATACACATTCCATGTAAGGTTTGCTGCTGAATTGGTATCAACTGTAATTATATTACTAGCCTGATATGCTGATGCAATTGGAGCGGTTGCTCCTACTACTGCAGCATACGTATAATTTGGTGTTCCGCCAGTTGCGGTTACCGTAATTTGTGAATTATCATTAGTACAGAAAACATTGGTAGCAGCTGCTGTAAATGTCAATGCTGCTGCTGGTTGATTTACTACAACTGTAGCGGTATTGGTACAGCCTGTAGCTGTATCTGTAACCGAAACCGTGTAAGATCCTGCCACTACATTAGCTAATGTTAATGTATTTCCAGATTTCACTAATGTTCCTGTTCCTGCTGTTAAGCTGTGTGTGTAAGCACCTACAACCGCATTTCCGGAAACGGTAAATGTAATCGCTCCGGTATTACCTCCTCTACACAATACATCGCTGGTTTTATTACCCACAATAGCAATTGGTGTAACGGCATTAATAGGAAGTGACTCATCATAATAACATCCGTTAGCATCCGTAACTCTGAAAGTATAAGTCCCCGGAGTTAATCCTGCAAATGAATTTGAAGTTTGTTTTGCTCTGATAATTGGTGATGGAGCAATCGTTTCGTAACGTAAAGTACCCACTCCGTTTACTGCTGTTAACGTAACCGTTGTAGATGTAGCTGTACAGGTAATTGGTGCAAAAGCAAACGTTAAATCTGTTGGAGGGTTTAGTCTTAATAATGTTCCGCTACCATTTATAATACAACCTCCTGCATCTCTTACTGAATACGTATAAGGCTGATCAGATCCATTATCATTTAAGTTTAATACATTATTTGATGTGTAAGTCGTAGATCCGTTAAAGCTATATTCATAAGGAGTTGTTCCGGTTCCAGTAGTAACATTAATTGTAACGCTTCCTGCTACTTTTCCGTTTGCTGCATTACAAGCAAAAGGAACTACAGCTGTTGTTGCTGCTAATGTAGCCGGTTGTGTGATCGTAACATTTACAGATCCCTGACATCCTTTGCTGTCTCTTACATAAAAAGTATAAGCTCCTGCTGCCAATCCTGTAAAGGTAGCAGTAGTAGTAAATCCTGTTGTAGCATTATTACTGTATGTATATCCTCCTGAACCACCTGCTCCGGTAAGTGTAACCGAACCATTTGGTGTTGCGTTACAAGATGCATTAACCTGAGCCGCTGTTACCGTTGGGCTAACAATAGTGATTACCGTTGCTGACGTAGTTGAGATACAACCATTAGCATCTGTAACTTCAAAAGTATATTCGTCTGCATTGGCTAAAGTTACAGGTATAGAAAATGATGAACCCGTAACTGCTGTTACTGCACCAAAAGCTCCTGCTCCTTTACGAACTCTATACGTATAAGCTGTTCTTCCTCCTGAAATCGTAACTGTAATTTGAGCATTTGGCGAAGCAGAACAATCCAATTCTTTGGTAACTGAAGCTAAAGCACTAAATTGTGGATACACAATAGTAGAAGCTGGAGCCGTAGCTGTACAGCCATTTCTGTCTTTAACTGTTACCGTATAAGTTCCGGCTGCAACAGGGAAAGTGCCGCTTGATTGGAAATTGGTTCCATCAATACTATAGGTCAACGGACCCAATCCTGAACCCAATGCTGTAATAGTAAATCCTGATGCAGGACCACATTGATTGTTTACCGTAACTGATGTAACTGATGGTAAAGCATCACCAATAATCGTTACCGGATTAATCGTGATACAACCGTTAGCGTCTTTTACATAAACATTCCATGTTAAGTTTGCTGCTGAATTGGTATCAACTGTAATTATATTACTAGCCTGATATGCTGATGCAATTGGAGCAGTTGCTCCTACTACTGCAGCATACGTATAATTTGGTGTTCCGCCAGTTGCGGTTACCGTAATTTGTGAATTATCATTACCACAGTTAACATTAGAAGCAGCTGCTGTAAAAGTTAAAGCTGCTGCTGGCTGATTCACTACAACTGTAGCGGTATTGGTACAGCCAGTAGCCGTATCCGTAACCGAAACCGTGTAAGATCCTGCAACAACATTAGCCAAAGTTAATGTGTTTCCAGATTTTACTAATGTTCCTGTTCCTACTGTTAAGCTGTGTGTGTAAGCACCCACAACTGCATTTCCTGAAACGGTAAACGTAATTGCTCCCGTATTTCCTCCTCTACACAATACATCGCTGGTTTTATTACCAACAATAGCTATTGGGCTAACAGAATTAATAGGAAGAATTTCATCATAATAACATCCATTAGCATCTGTAACTCTGAAAGTATAACTTCCCGGTGTTAATCCTGCGAATGACGTAGAAGTTTGTTTTGCTCTGATAATTGGTGATGGAGCAATTGTTTCGTAACGTAAAGTACCAACTCCATTTGTTGCTGTTAAAGTAACAGTTGTAGTGGTAGCTGTACAGGTAATTGGTGCAAAAGCAAAAGCTAAATCTGTTGGAGTATTTAATCTTAATAAAGTACCACTTCCTCCAACAGTACAACCTCCCGCATCTCTAACAGAATACGTATAAGGCTGATCTGAACCATTATCATTTAAGGTCAATACATTATTTGATGTGTAAGTCGTAGATCCGTTAAAGCTATATTGATAAGGACCTGTTCCAGTTCCAGTAGTAACATTTACTGTAACAGTTCCTGCTACTTTTCCATTTGTTGCATTACAAGCAAATGGAACTACAGCTGTTGTCGCAGCTAATGTTGAAGGCTGTGTTAATGTAACGGTTCCTGAACCTGAACAACCTTTGTTATCTCTTACCTGGAAAGGATAAGCAATTCCTGCGCTTAACCCTGAATAAGTAGTTGTTGTGGTAAAAGCACTTCCGTTAAAACTATAAGTATAACCTCCTGAACCACCTGAACCTACTAATTGTACTGAACCATTTGCTGATCCATTACACGTTGGGTTTGTTACAGGGTTAGCTGTTACAGCAGGATTTGAAATAGCACTTACTACTGCACCTGTTGTAAAAGCAATACAACCACTGGCATCTGTTACTCTGAATTGGTAAGTACCTGCTGTGGTAGTCGTATAAATATTCGAAGCCATTGCGGTATAACTTGAACCCCCATTGCTTGAAACTGCATACGTATATGGACTAGTTCCTCCTGTAGGAGTCACTGTAATTTCTGCTTGTGGAGTAGCGGTACAATCTAATGTTTTAGTGGTAGCGGCTACTGCTGTAAGTTCTGGCGCAATAACAATTCCGCTTATCGTTACCTGACAGTTATTACTATCCGTCACTACTATAGAATGTGTTCCGGCACCTACACCTGTAAAAGTATTTGAATTTTGAGCTGCTGCTCCGTTTAAACTATACGTTAAAGTTCCTGTACCCGTTGCTGTAACCACTAAAGTAGCTCTATTAGCCGAATCATAACAAAGATCAGAGCTTGCAGCTAATGTTGCTGTTGGCATTGTTGGTGCCACTACATTTACTACAGCTGAAGCCGAAGAAGTACAAAGGTTTAAATCTCTGGTTACAACCGTATAAGTTCCTGTAGCAACACCGGTGAAAACACCTGAATTTTGAAAAGGTACAATTGGTGTAACACCTGCTGCATTTCTTAATTCATATTGATAAGCCGGGGTTCCTCCAGAAGCCACACCTGTAATAGTTGCACCTGTTGTACAAGTAGGCTGTGCCGTAACTGAAGCTGTAATCGTTAAAGCAGTTGGCGCAGCAATTACCTGAGATAAAGGGAAAGTACAAGTACCTGCCGTGTTATCGAAACGAACTTGTATAGCATACGTTTGGCTTGTTAATCCTGTAACAGTTACCGGAGAAACTTTAGAGTTTACCCAAGTATTACCATTATCCATAGAATAATCAAATCCATAAGGTAAATTAAAGTTTTGAGCGGCTAATGTAACTTCTCCATCATTTCCTCCGTTACAAGAAACATTTTTATGACCCGTTACTGAAGCGGTAAAAGCTTGGTTTGGATCAATTGTAATTGGGAAATCAACTTGTGAAAGACAAGATTTTGGTGTTTGATATACCAAAATATCATCAAAAGCTAAATCATTTCCGTCAATTACGGTACTATTTGATATAATTTGAAAATCTAAATCGGTATTATTTCCTGGGTTTAATGTAAAAATAGATCCACCAGCCAATGCAGTAGTAGAATGCCAGCTTTCGTCTCTTGGAATACTTGGCATAACCTGCGTTGCAATTACAGTAGCACCTTTTACTAATTGTATGGTTAACTGTGGAGATGGAAGGTTATTTGTTGTTTTTAACAAATTCAACATATATAATGTAACATTAATAGGCTGATTTGGAATTACATCATTAATTGCTTTTTTGTACAAAACTGCTCCAACCGGTATTTTATCTCCGATATTCACTGCAAAGAATCTTCCGTCAGTAATTGCTGGTGTGCTATTTAATACTGAAGTATGATCTCTTGGTAACCACCATTGAAAATCATTAAAATGATCAGGATGTAATGCTTTGGTAACCACATAGTCTCCATCATTCATCAACCAAGGATGCCAATCTGCTGGTGTACGATTACAATCTGCAACCGCATCTTGTCTTTCCCAACAATACGCCGCATTAATTCCAGGAGAAGTTGTATCATCACCTCTTCCAAAATCTTCTCTTAATAAAACACTATAAGTTGGTACTGTAACTAAATTATATTTTACACTTACAGTATGAGGTCCTGCTGTAACATTTGTAAAAACGTTATTTGTTATTGGGGTATTGGCAACATTGTCAATATAATATTCATACGTATAATTAGCGCCTCCATTATTAGTAACGGTTACGGTACTGGTTGCTGTTCCATTACAATTAAAAACAGGTGCTCCAACTGCAATAGTAGGATCTTCCGGTTTAGTCTCTAAAACAATTCCAGGTACAGAAAAAATACATCCTAAAGCATCTCGAACATATAAAGTATAAGTTCCCGGATTAACATACGCTTCATTTGAAGCTATCCAGGTATTACCACCGTCGAAACTATAGCTATACGGAAGTGTTCCTCCCTGAACATTCGTAACTCTGACTTTTCCCTGAATTTCGCTTCCAGCTGGTCCACAACCAGACAATTCAGCTACACCACCAGATGCTGTCAATGCGTCTGCAGGAGCTGCAATTGTAACGGGTATTGCCGGATCTGTACAGGTTGTTCCTGATAAGGTATAGCGTACTACTACATTATAAGTACCAGCGGCTACGTTAGAAAACGTTGGGTTCGAACTAAATGAACCACCGTTATTGATACTGTATTCTAAAGTATATCCGTTAGGGTTAGTAACATTTACTGTTATCTGAGATGTTTCTCCGTAACAATTAATAGGTGTACTGCTAACGGTATAAACTGGTTTAGGATTCGCCGCAACGGTTATTGAAGTTCTAACTCTACAGTTATTATTATCGACTACATCAATATTATACGTTCCTGGTGTAGTAACTGTATATACTGCTTCAGTTTGAAAAACAGTCGTACTATTTATAAAGAAGTTGTATGGAGGTGTTCCTCCTACCGGGTAAACTGTAATTTCTCCATCAGAACAAGAAGTTAATGGTCTTGTCAAGGCAGAAGTAGCAGTTAATGGCGCCGGTTCTGTTATAGTAATATTAGAGGTAAACGTACAACCGTCCTCAGTATTTACATTTACGTTATAAACTCCTGGTGATAAATCTTCAAAATTATACGTATTAGAAGCAATTGGCCCAACACTATTTACAAGAGTAGTACCTCTGTAAATACTAAAAGAGTATTGTGGCTCAACATTATTTGCAGCTAAAAGTATGCTTCCTTTATCACCGTTACACAAAGGTTGTAAAACCGTTGTCGTTACAGTAAAATCTCTTCTTCTGATTTGAATATTTGGAACGGTGAAAATACATGGATTTGTATCTACACCAATCTGTCTGATGTAAGCAGTATATATTCCAGGAGTTGTAATAGAAAAACTATTACCTGGCTGATAGTTTGTTCCGTCAAGACTATATTCATATCCGCTTGGTACGCCTCCAACGGTAATATTTCCGTTGGTGGTACAAATAATATCTCTTGAAGTAGCGGTAGGATTTAGTATGTTTTGATAGACATCAAAATAAAAACGGTTGAAACATCCTCCCGCATAATTTAATGTCAGTCTAAATCTTCCAGCTGTATTTGCGGTATAATCAGGACCTGTATGAATGGGATCCCAAACACAAAGCTCAGCAGGATTACCAGTGCTGGAAGCCGCTTCGATCGCACAATTTTTAGTGATCGCTACGGTACAACTCCCCTCTCTGAATTTCTCCCAGACAACGGTTGCTCCATCGGTAACATTCGAATGAAGCTCTTTTGTTGCATTGGCACCACACAGATAAATATTTGGTAATTGTTTTCCGTTGTTCGGACAAACTACCACCTCATCTGCGTAAGCTAATATAGGGTTTACCAGCGTATTACCATGTCTGGTAACCGTAAAAGCCTGATAAATAGATCTACATGGAGCGATTGCTAGATTGTAAACATAATATATACCCGGTTCTGTTACGTTTAAGGTCTGACCCGTACCAATTTGATTCGTACGTGCTTCATCGCTATACCAGGTATAAGTAGAGTATCCATTTGCGGCTACAAGATCTACGTTATCGGTACACAAAGTAACATTGGCAGTATATCTACAACCGTCAACACCAACTAAGAAGTTGGTCGCTTTTGGTATTAATAAACAGCCGGTATTGGTGTTCACACTAGGATCATCCGAAATCGTAAACGTAGGATTTAATGTTCCTCTATAAGTCGCGTAAGCCGAGTTATCAATACTGTTCGAACAAGCTTCGCTCAAAGAGTTACAATCAGGTACAACCTGAACCTTGAAACTAATTTCGACTCTTGGATCGTTTACTTCAACAATGTTGTTGGCAATATTAAAAATAATATCACGTGTTGTAGGGTTGTAACTCTGAACCGTAACTCCAGCAGGTAAAACATTCATGTCTGCAGGATAATTAAAAATCGTATTGATAGGCAATCTATCTCTAATCGTTAATCCTGTAGCATTATCATTTCCTGTGTTTCTAAAACCAACTACATAATTTAGCTGCTGTCCTAGAGTTACATTTTGACCGCCTATATTATTTGGAGGTGAAGCATTATCAAAAACTTCTTTGGTCAGTACAATATTCGGTTCAATAATATCAACCGCAAAAGCATTAAAATAATAAAAATAAACGTCTTGCGTACTTCCTAACCGAATACTGGCGGAAGTGGCATTATTCGCAATAACCACATTCGAGGGGTTATTGATATTAAGAATACCCGCATCGTAACCCAGGGTATTACTACTGTTAGGTGTTCGATTCGTAAAATTTTCTGTTATTCCCGTTGCAGGATTTACATAGGTAACACTACTATTAAAAAAGTTATTTGAACCTCTGATAGTATTACCCGCTGAATTGGAAGCACTAACTGCAGTACCGTTGATTTGCAAATAATCACCACTAATTGGCTGGTCACCTTCTAAAGCTGCAAAAGCAAACTTTACTCTAACGGGTCCGGTAGGAATGGTTCTAAAACCTGTTACCGGAATATCTAATGTAGTTGCACCACCAATACCACTAAAACCATCAAAAGAGGTAATATACTTCGCTGGCAAAGTTGGATCTTCATAAACGACAAAAATAGACCATCCGGCAGATAAACCAGTTCCTCCATTTGTACCTTCACTCGACCTAACATTAGCAACCGTATAAGTACCTTGTGCATTGGCTAATCCTGAAACTAAAGAAGTAATATCGGCATAACAGGCATAGGCCTTATTATTATCACCACCAATTGGTGCTGCATTAGCGTCATGTATAATCTGACCCGTAATATCATTATAACCTCCTGTAGGCAGTTTTAGTTTTACTTTCTCAATATCGGTACGGCTATTTTGCTGTAAAATAGCTCCCCAATACAATCCTGCATAGACGATTTTATAACAGGCCGGATTTGGAATTGTTAGAACCGCGCTACTTGAACTGAAGGTATCGTTATCACTATCGATATCAATATATTCCATACTGAAATCTGAATTATAACCACCATCATTGTAAGCATTTCTCGGTCGCTCTCCTCTACCTGCATTCCTATTCAGAATATTATTACCAATCAGTAACATGTCTCCTTTTATTCGCGTATCATATCGAGCCGGTGTAAACGGTTTAAGATTTTGCGAGAGCATAAGATAACTTTGAAAAAGCATCAAAGTCAATAAAATCAATCTTAAGTTAGTAGGTTTTTTCATGGTATTATAGTTTCAGTTAACTAATCCTTTTTTGAAGGGGCATTCAAAAAACAATCTGTAATCCTATTTAATTTTTTATCTTTTTATATGTACTCTTAAAAGAGTTGCCAGCCATATTTCTTTTACTCGTTTTCAACTTTTACAATCGCCATTTTTGCATTATATGGCTTTTTATCTTTGCCTTCCAGTGCTTTTGTAGCTTCTGCCAGACTTTCAAATTTTTGGTAATAAATGTAATATTTACTAGTTGTTACGTTGTAAAAGAAATTCACATCACTACGACCTGAAGCAACAAGCTTCGTCAGGAATTCATCTCTTTTTTCAACACTATTATGAACACCAATTATCATGTAATAGCCACTCTCAGAGTTTTTGATATTTTTAATGATCTGCATATTCGACTGATCTTCTCCAAAATCAAAATCACTTTCTGTTAAAGTCGCCGAACTTGGTTTGGTGTTGTCTTTGATACGTTTAAGAGCAGCTACATCCTGAGCATAACGACCCTGGTCATTTTCGTAGGCAGCACGTTTAATTCTACGTTTTTTCTCAATTTCAGTTTCTACTTTAATACGCTCTAAATTGGCAAGTAAGGCAGCATTATCCTGCTCTGCTTTTAATTGAGCCGCTTTTAGTTGATTGATTTTTTCTAAATAAGCTTTGTTTAAAGCATCGTTTTTATTTGGTACTTTTTTAAGTCTTTCATTATATAAATTCGTCAACTTCGCGATTTCGTCTTTTTGTAATCTGTTTGCTTCCGCAATCTGAACTTTCAAAGCTTCCAGCTGACTGTTTTCAGCCGCTACACTCTTAAACGGTTTAGGATCTCTATAAATACCTTTTTCGCTCAAATCGTTTTCTTCTCTTAAATCAGTTAAGTCTTTTTGTTTTTTAGCCACACTTTCGTTCAACTGAGCTAGTAAATCACTTTGGGCTTTACCTGAATTATCCAGCGACTGTGTTAAATTTTCAATAGCTTTTGCTGCTTCATCTTTTGGCGCATTTGCTGCAAGGGCAAGAGCATCAGCAGCTAATTTCGCTTTCAATAAAGCTTCTGCATCGGCTTTGGCTTTAGCATCGGCAGCCAGTCTTGCTTGTAATTCCTCTGCATCCGCTTTTGCTTTGGCATCTGCTTCAAGTTTCGCTTGAAGAGCATCTGCATCAGCTTTCGCTTTAGCATCAGCAGCTAATTTCGCTTGAAGTGCTTCGGCATCAGCTTTGGCTTTAGCATCTGCAGCTAATTTTGCTTGAAGTGCTTCGGCATCCGCTTTCGCTTTAGCATCAGCAGCTAATTTCGCTTGTAATGCTTCTGCATCTGCTTTGACTTTGGCATCTGCTGCAAGTTTCGCTTGTAAAGCTTCAGCATCCGCTTTGGCTTTAGCATCAGCAGCTAATTTTGCTTGAAGTGCTTCGGCATCCGCTTTAGCTTTAGCATCTGCAGCTAATTTTGCTTGTAAAGCTTCTGCATCCGCTTTCGCTTTAGCATCTGCTGCAAGTTTCGCTAAACGGGCTTCTTCTACTTTTCTTAATTGTTCTGCTTCTTTTTCTGCTTTTAATTTAGCTGTTGCTTCTGCATCGGCTTTAACTTTAGCATCCGCCAATAATTGTGCTTGTAAAGCTTCCATATCCGCTTTCGCTTTGGCATCAGCAGCTAGTTTCGCTTGAAGTGCTTCAGCATCTGCTTTCGCTTTGGCATCGGCAGCTAGTTTGGCTTGAAGTGCTTCGGCATCTGCTTTCGCTTTTGCATCAGCAGCTAGTTTGGCTTGCAACGCTTCGGCATCTGCTTTCGCTTTGGCATCGGCAGCTAGTTTCGCTTGAAGTGCTTCGGCATCTGCTTTCGCATTGGCATCAGCAGCTAGTTTGGCTTGCAACGCTTCCGCATCCGCTTTCGCTTTGGCATCGGCAGCTAGTTTGGCTTGAAGTGCTTCTGCATCCGCTTTCGCTTTAGCATCAGCAGCAAGTTTCGCTTGAAGTGCTTCGGCATCTGCTTTCGCTTTGGCATCAGCAGCTAATTTCGCTTGAAGTGCTTCGGCATCCGCTTTCGCTTTTGCATCAGCAGCTAGTTTGGCTTGTTGCGCTTCGGCATCTGCTTTCGCTTTGGCATCAGCAGCTAGTTTCGCTTGAAGTGCTTCTGCATCGGCTTTCGCTTTGGCATCGGCAGCTAGTTTCGCTTGAAGTGCTTCGGCATCGGCTTTCGCTTTAGCGTCAGCAGCTAATTTGGCTTGTTGCGCTTCGGCATCCGCTTTTGCTTTAGCGTCAGCAGCTAATTTCGCTTGTAAAGCTTCTGCATCTGCTTTCGCTTTGGCATCAGCAGCTAATTTGGCTTGTTGTGCTTCGGCATCCGCTTTCGCTTTAGCATCTGCAGCTAATTTTATTTTTAAGGCTTCCGCAT
This sequence comes from Flavobacterium hydrocarbonoxydans, assembly GCF_009789235.1. Classification (GTDB taxonomy): domain Bacteria; phylum Bacteroidota; class Bacteroidia; order Flavobacteriales; family Flavobacteriaceae; genus Flavobacterium; species Flavobacterium hydrocarbonoxydans. The sequence continues at coordinate 513,284 of NZ_WSTB01000002.1, forward strand.
CAGCTTTTGCTTTAGCATCGGCAGCTAGTTTGATTTTTAAGGCTTCTGCATCTGCTTTCGCTTTGGCTTCAGCAGCTAATCTAGCCTGACGGGCTTCAGCATCCGCTTTCACTTTGGCTTCTGCAGCTAATCTTTCTTTTTCAGCAGCAGCAGCAGCAGCTTTGGCTTTAGCATCGGCAGCCGCTTTGGCTTTATTTGCAGCATCAATAGCCACTTTAGTTTTGGCAGTTGCAGCGGCTTTCGCTTTAGCTTCAGCAGCTAAACGTGCCTGTAGAGCATCCGAATCAGCTTTGGCTTTAGCATCGGCAGCTAAAATAGATTCTAAATCGGCAGCTTCTGCTTTGGCTTTAGCTTCCGCTTTACGCTTCGCTTCGGCAGCATCGGCTTTGGCTTTGTTATCAGCTAGTAATTTTTGTCTTGCAGCTTCGGCATCGGCTTTCGCTTTCGCTTCTGGTGACAAGGCTAATTTTGCAGCAGCTTCGGCATCGGCTTTCGCTTTAGCATCTGCCGCTAGTTTTATTCTGATGGCCTCAGCATCGGCTTTGGCTTTATTGTCGGCTTCTAGTTTAGCTTTTGCAGCAGCTTCGGCATCTGCCTTCACTTTTTCAGCAGCCGCTAACCTCGCTTGTAGTGCTTCTGCATCGGCTTTCGCTTTAGCATCTGCAGCTAATTTTGCTTTTTCAGCACCACTTACGCGCGTAATAGGTGTTGTTGTGGTTTTAGCTTTAACCGGTTTCGCAGCCTGAGGAGCAATAAGCGATCCTTCGTCTTCGTCACCGTAATAGTAGTTTCTGTTTTTAAATTTATAAGCAATAACGAATTCATGTGAAGCACCTAAATCAGTAAAGTTTCCTGTTCCTCTTTCGTAGTTGTATTCGATAGCAATGTTTTGAGAAATGTTTACACCCAAACCTGCAGAAATACCGTATAACGTGTTGTAACCTGCTTGTGCCCAAACCCCTTGCTGAAGGGTAAGCATACCCAAACCTGACAATACGGTTTTATCTTTTTTAAGTTCGGTTTTTACTATTCCGGAAAATTTACTTCTGTCAAAAAAACCATAAGTATCAATGTAACCGGTGTACATCGCGTGCAAAACAATCGCTCTTTCCGGATCGTCTTTTACCACTCCTGAACCAAAACTGTACAATATCAAGTTGTTTACAGAAACTCCAAAATCAAGAAAAGCTGTTCCGTAATTTACTCCCGGGTTAACGGTAAGCAAGGTATTCGAAGGAAAGTCAGTGTTTCCAAGACTTGCATCATCACTAATGATTTTTCCTTTATCTAATCCGCTTTGGTAAACTCCTGCGTTTAAACCAAAAGTCAAATTACTGTCTTCTTGTAAAACAATGTTATGCGCAAAGTTAGCCACTCCTCCAAATACGGTAAACAAACCATAATTTTGTTGAAACAAACCAATGGCATAGGCATCATTTTCTTTTAATCGTCCTGAATAATTGAATAAATACGTGTTAGGAGCATCGTCAAATTGCACGTATTGTCTTTTATTGTAAAAACTTATCGTTGGGTTTTGCTCGCGAACAAAACTAAATGCAGGGTTTATTAAGTATCTATTAAACTTTAAGGAATTTCGGATAGGTAGCGAAAACGAAACAACTCCATCCTCAATTTTGTCCTGAGAATAGAGTATTTGTGATGTACCGTAAAATAAAGTTATGAATAGTAAAATTTTCTTCATATTATTTTATCACCGTTATTGATCCTTTTTTTTCACCTGTGTCTGACTCAATGACATAGTAATATACCGGATTTACATTTTTAAAATCTTGGATTATCCATTTGGATGAATCATAATTTGTTCCTTCAAATACGATTTCGCCTTGTGAACTGATAATGGTAACATTCGTATCTGGAGATTTATATATATCAGGTAGCTCCCAATAAGGATTACTACTCAACTTTATAATATTTGGAATAACGGTAGCTGTAGGATCTGCAGATGAATTTACTTTGAATAAAAATTCTCTTGAAGAAACACAACCCGAAGCCTGTGACACCACCACTCTATAATTACCTTTTATAGCTACCAGATATGTATTTGAATTGGCTCCTGCAATAGTATTTCCGTTTAAAAACCATTCATACGTAGGACTTGCAGCATCTGTTGTTACAGAAACGCTTAATGTTTCACCCGGATCTATAACCGTTGTATCAGCAACATCAATACTGGCATCAAAACCATTGCTCTGAAGATCTATAGTTCCTGTTCCAGTACAACCTCCAAAGTCAACATCTACGGTATAAATACCAGACTCTGTTGCAGAATAAGTACGGGCAGTTGCACCTGTAATAACCGTTCCGTCTTTCTTCCAGACATAACTGTTTCCAGAAGTTGCCAGTAAAACGGTTCCTTCGCCATTTGGGCAAAAAGGATTGCCTAAACTTGAATCTATGGTAACGGCAGAACCAGAACCTGAGGTAGAAACAGCAACACGGTTTGAGCTGAAATTTTCATCAGAACATGACCCGTAATCAAGCTCTGCATAATATTCACCAGGAGTAGTAACAATAAGTGTATTCGTGCTTTGACCAGCAATAACCACATCATCCCTGTACCATTTGTATTTTAAATTCGAAAAATTTGCTGGTGATGAATCCGGATCTGCCGGAGTTGGATTATACACTGTTAAAGAGGTATTTCCTCCTGAACAAATTACGGCTGTTTCTTCTTTATTATTAATAAAAAAAGGAGCAACATATTTTTTGAAGTAAGCACCAAAACTTAGACTTCCGGAGAAATTAGCCGCTCTTGGACTCGTTACGCCCGTACTGCTGATAATACGTAAACTGTAATTATCAGAACCTATCAGGTCTTCAGGTACGGCAAACTTAATTGTTTTTTGAGTCGCTGTAATATCAATAACTTCAAGCGTAGTAGTAGCAGTTGGGGTATTAAAACTTCCTAATTGGTCTGAAAGCTGCACCTCAAAAGTAGTCCCAGTCGGAAAATTTAAATAGGTAAACGTAGCAAAGTATTCATTAAAAACACTACCATCAACAAAATCTCCGGCACAAATACTTGTAAAAGGTAATTGCTGCGGAGCTATGGCTGGTGTTTGGGCATAGCAATTTCCTTTAGTAAATAAAAAAATACCGATAAAAAGGAAACATTTCGTTAAGAATAGAGTAGTTTTTTGAATCATGTAGTACGTTTTCTGGCTAAGTCTATATCCTCAAAAAATAGGATGTATATAAACGACTCTGAAAAATCATACTTATAATTCTCTATAATAGTTCTCGCTAATTCAGAGTAGGCTGTTTTTTCGGTCGATCCATCACAATTCTCAACAGTAGGGTCACTGTTATCTTTACCAGATGTTATAGTAAAGCCATCCTTGGGGATGGATAGCTCTACTATATTCTGATTAGAAATAATATCTAAATTCGCAACTGAAACAGTTGCTATGTCGGTTTGATTAGTCGCAGAAGGTTGAATGACTGCACCAAAAGTACTTTCCAGAACGATAGGTTCTTTAGCAGTAGATTGGGCAAGAGCATTAAACGTAATAGGCGAAACCAAAAATATTATATAAATAATATACTTTTTAAAAGTCGGGGCCATATTATTTTGATCTTTATTTGGTCCTTACGTGACTGATACACAAATTGTTTGTCTTGGGGACTTAATTAATAAAATTTACGTGTAAATAAAAATCGAAATCTATATTATTTGTTTCCGCTTGATGCAGTAATTTTTCCTAATTTAAGTCTGAAATCAGGTTTTTTAGGGTTCAAAAAGTCAATAAACGTTTCGTTGTTATCACTTTGTGACATCACATTGAAAAACACAGGGTTTCCGTACCAGCTTTCTAAATCTTCATTGTTAGCATTGTACTCAGTAAAGATGTTACCATTACATAAGTTCAAATACATTTCTTCAATTTTGATTTTCTTAAGGTTTGCATCGTTGATTTCAGTTTTGCTGTCTAATAAAACCGCTGGGTTAAATCCTGAGATTACACTACGTTTCATTTCAAGAGAAGCATTTTCAGCGATGTAAACCGCTTCTTTTACTAATCCAGCCTGAATATCAGCTTTGATATTTTCGCTATCGTTAAGCATTGTAATGTTTGAAGCAACAACTAAAGTTCCTTTTTTAGTAAAGTCAGTTTCGTTCTTTTTTTCATAAGAAGCAACTTCCATACAACGAGAACCATCTTTGTTACTTGATAAGTAAGATGATCTAATTGCTAAAGAGTTGTGTAAACGACATTGAACTCCCTGAGTAAATTTGAAATCATCATTGATTGATTTATAAGAAACCAATTTAGTGGCATTTAAATCACCTCCAAAAAAGGCAAATGAATCTCCTGCAGAAAAACTAACCATTACGTTTTCAACAATCGTTTGGTTCCCTACACCTGCAAAAGTTATTCCGTTGAAACCACCGCTTGTAGAACCTTTTACTTTTTTTCCAGCAAATTCAACTCTTACGAATCTTAATATTCCTGAATTAGAAGCAACATTATCTCCACCGTAAGTTGTTAAAGCAGGATCAAGATCTAAGTTATAAGAACCTGCATTTCCAAATCTATTAATTGGTGCTTCACCAAGTATTACAATTCCTCCCCAGTCACCTGCTTTTTTTAAGCTACGGTTTGTAGTAAATACAATTGGGTCAGTCTCTAAACCATCAGCAATAATTTGTGCACCTTTTGTAACTACCAATGTTCCTTTTGTTTCAAAATCACCAATGATTAAGGTTCCAGGTTCAATAGTTAACACTGCATTATTAGTCACATATACATTCCCTTGTAAAACATAAACATTCCTCTTCAGTAGTTTAGTGTTTGATGATATGTTACCCGCTAAAATCTGATTAGCTTCTCCATAATCAACTTTGTTAGGCTTAAATTCAGTCCAGTTATTCAACCAGTTGTTGTAGCCCATAATTCCTTTCTCTTGCTGAGCATTTGCACTCACTACTACTAAAAGCATGATGCAGATAACTTGAGTAATTTTTTTCATGATAAAGGGGGTATTTAGTATTAATAATAAATTTGGGTATGCAAAAATTAAAAAAACTCATCTCGATTTTCCTGTTAACAGAACCACCGAAAACGAGCAGATTTTTAAACCGCTTAAAGAATTTGAGCATGAATCTAAATTCTTTAAGCAGTAAATAAAAATATAGTTACAAATTACATTTCGTTCAAATCGTTGAACTCATGTAAAGATTTCAATGTTCCTTCGTAAAATAAAATAGCAGCGATCAAATTACCTTTGTCTGAGTAAGGCATCATTTTTCTCTGAAAATCTACAGTTGTATCTAAAAATGTTGTAGTTCCAATTGCCTGGTTGTCTAACACTTTTTTGTGTTCGTTGTCGTCTGGAATACCTAAATCAGCCATAGTAACACCTGGTTTAGTAACCAAAGCGATGTAAGGAAGGGTTTTCACTAGTACTTTTATACGTTCAATGTATAATTCTAAAAGTTCTCCTTTTTGCATTCCACTAAGCTCTTTCTGATCGTGGTATTTACGAATTAAAGCTGTAGTACTAATAATACTTCTAGGAGCATTTTTGGCTTGAGCACAAATTGCCCCAGTTGTCAATAAAAAAAAGACACTTAATAAGATAATTTTCCCTTTCATAAATTCTTAGAATAAATTTGTTTTTGATGAAAACAAAAATATATAAATTATGTTAAATCGCAACTTTAAAGCTTTTTTTTTTGAAATAAAAGATTAAAAAAATACTTAAAATCAGGTTGTATGTCGAGAAAATATGCGTTTTAGCGAGTTTTTTGTTAATTTTGTTAAAATTTTTTCTTGTAGGAAATGTTTTAATTTAAGTAAGATTAAACGCTTAATTGTAGTCAAAAAAAAGGCATCTTTTAAAAAAAAAAACAAAAACTATTAACAAAAAAACCTTAAAATCTGTTGAAAAACTCCTCAGTATTAACAAAACCTGATAGGAAAAAAAATTTTCGGCGTTAAAATTTTAATTGATGTGAAAAAAAATTCTTATTGATTTAAAGTTTATCCCGAAAATTTTTGACTATATCATTTTCTGTTATCTTTGCTTCATGCAATTTTCTGAAATTTTAGGCCAAGATTACATCAAAAGTCACTTGATAAAAAGTGCGTCCTCCGGAAGAATTCCGCATGCTCAATTGTTTATTGGGCCTGAAGGAAGTGGCACCTTATCAACCGCTATTGCCTATGCGCAGTACATTTTGTGCAACAATACCGGGAACGAAAACGAGAACGGAAACGATTCCTGTAATTTAAAATTTCAAAACCTGTCGCATCCGGATTTACATTTTATTTATCCAACTGTAACTACAGAAGATGTCAAAACCAAACCCAAAAGTTTAGACTTTATTCAGGATTGGAGAACCTTCGTTCAGGAAATGCCTTACGGCGGATTATTCGATTGGTACAAAATGCTGGGTGTACAAAACAAACAGGGCGAAATTCGTGTCGAAGATGCTCAGGAAGTTCTTAAATCGCTTGCGCTAAAATCTTATGAAGGCGGTTATAAAATCATGATTATCTGGATGGCCGATAAAATGAATATTGCCGCGTCCAACAAGCTTTTGAAACTTTTAGAAGAACCTTCAGAAAAAACTATTTTTATTCTGATTTCTGAAAACGAAGAAGATATCATCCAGACCATACGCTCTCGCTGTCAGGTCATTCACTTCAATGGTTTGCCTGAAAAAGTAATTGCTCAGGCGCTGATTGCTAAAGAAAATGTTGATGAAAAAGCTGCTTTTAAAATTGCACATCAGGCGCAGGGAAATTTCAGCAAAGCATTGCATTTACTTAAAGAAGATGATTCCGAATATCCTTTTGAACAATGGTTTGTCAATTGGGTTCGTGCCGCTTTTCGTGCCAAAGGAAATGCCGCTGCCATTCAGGATTTGATTTCCTGGAGTGAAGAAATTGCTGGTCTTGGCCGTGAAAGCCAGAAGAAATTTATTCAGTTTTGTATCGAAATGTTTCGTCAGGCACTTTTGCTGAATTATGAAGCGCCAAATTTGGTTTACATAGAACCAAAAGTCGATAAATTTAAACTCGAAAATTTTGCGCCTTTCGTAAACGGCAATAATATTCAGGATATTTTCAAGGAACTTTCGGATGCGATGTATCACATCGAAAGAAACGGAAATGCCAAAATTATCCTAACCGATTTATCTATAAAACTAACCCGCTTAATTCATAAAAAATAGAATTTCAAATGAATAATGTTGCTTCAATTTTAATATTAATTTTCTTAGCCCTGACCTTTTTACAATCAGGTTATGAAAAAGTTTTTTACTGGAAAGATAATGTGTCATGGCTAAAAGAACATTTTTCCAAAACAATCCTGAAAGATCAGGTGCCATTAGCCCTTTTACATTTATTAATTTTAGAATTAATTTCTGGAATTTTATGTGTAGTTGGCGCCATACAGCTGCTTACAAAAAGCGGTCGCGAATTTGGTTTTTACGGCGCTATTTTTTCCTGTATCTGTTTGTTAATGATGCTTTTCGGACAACGACTAGCCAAAGATTATGATGGTGCGAGAACCATTGTTATCTATTTTATACCCGCAGTTATGGCGGTGTATTGGCTGAATTAATTTTAGGCCTGAACTTAAAAAAAATTAGGCCCCAGATTTTAAAGATTTATAATTTTTACCCTTCAAAAAAATCTTTTTAATCCTTTTAATCTGTGGCGAAAAATAAATAAAAAATGAATCCAAAACATCCTTCAGAATCCCTTACTATTTTAACCGATTTAGTTTTACCGAGCGAAACTAATCCATTGAATAACCTTTTTGGTGGCGAATTATTGGCTCGTATGGATCGTGCTGCAAGTATCGCAGCCAGAAGACATTCACGCCGAATTGTAGTGACGGCATCTGTAAACCACGTGGCTTTTAATAGAGCGATTCCCCTTGGAGCCGTAGTGACAATAGAAGCAAAGGTTTCGAGATCTTTTAAAAGTTCTATGGAAGTTTTTATTGATGTATGGGTCGAAGACCGTGAATCTGGAAGCAGAACCAAAGCTAACGAAGCCATTTATACTTTTGTGGCTGTAGATGATAGCGGAAGACCTGTTGAAGTTCCAGCAATTGTGCCGGAAACCGAACTTGAAATCCAGCGTTATGATGCCGCTTTGCGTCGTAAGCAATTGAGTTTATTATTGGCCGGTAAAATAAAACCTGCAGATGCTACCGAGCTGAAAGCATTATTTTTATAGAAAATAAAAAGCCGTTGAAACTTCAAAAAAAAGAAGTATTTTTACAGGATTACAAGCCCATACAAATATAAATCAGGAAGTTAATTACTAAACGGATTGGTTTATGAAAAAGAAGAAATTATAAAATTTTAGATGAAAGAAAAAGAAAAAAAAGAGATGAGTTCAGAGAAAGATGCCAAATTAAAAGCGTTACAACTTACGCTTGACAAACTAGATAAAACGTACGGAAAAGGAACCGTAATGAAAATGGGCGATAAAGCCATCGTAGAAGTTGAAACGATTTCTTCAGGTTCTCTTGGTGTCGATTTAGCTCTTGGAGTAAACGGTTACCCAAAAGGAAGAATTATCGAAATATACGGACCGGAATCTTCTGGTAAAACGACATTAACTTTACACGCCATTGCAGAAGCTCAAAAAGCAGGCGGAATTGCTGCTTTTATAGATGCTGAGCACGCTTTTGATAGAAATTATGCTGAGAAATTAGGCGTAGATATCGAAAACCTGATTATCTCTCAGCCAGATAATGGTGAGCAGGCTTTAGAAATTGCTGAGAACTTAATTCGTTCAGGAGCCATTGATATTGTGGTAATTGACTCGGTTGCAGCCTTAACTCCAAAAAGTGAAATCGAAGGTGAAATGGGAGATTCTAAAATGGGTCTTCACGCACGTTTGATGTCTCAGGCTTTGAGAAAACTAACCGGAACTATCAGTAAAACAAATTGTACGGTTTTCTTCATCAACCAGTTGAGAGAGAAAATTGGTGTAATGTTCGGAAATCCTGAAACGACAACAGGTGGTAACGCCTTGAAGTTCTACGCTTCGGTACGTTTGGATATTCGTCGTTCATCTCAAATTAAAGATGGTGAGAACGTTATCGGAAACAGAACTAAAGTGAAAGTCGTTAAAAACAAAGTAGCTCCGCCTTTTAAAACAGCCGAATTCGACATTATGTACGGAGAAGGAGTTTCGAAAACCGGAGAAATTTTAGATTTAGCGGTTGAATTTGAAATCGTTAAAAAAGCAGGATCATGGTTCAGCTACGGAGAAACAAAATTAGGACAAGGCCGTGATGCGGTTAAATCTTTAATTAAAGATAATCCTGAATTAGCAGAAGAATTAGAAGCTAAAATTAAAGCACATATTAAAGAATTAGCGAATGCTTAAATCTTTATAAAGTCATTAAAATAAAGGCTTTACATATAAAATCCGACAGTTTGAAACACTTGTCGGATTTTTTTATTTAAATAAAATTAAAATTCACGCAACCTTTTCTAAACCTTGTCATCTTATAGACAGACATGAAATTTTGAACGGTATTTGCCATAAATACTTTCGACAATTTTTAGAGTAAATTTAGGTTGGTTATTAAAAATCCGTTAGCTTTTGTTTTTGGTGCTAACGGATTTTTTTATTTTAAATCTTCTTTTTTGAATATCAGTAATTGTTTGTAAATCAATTGTCTGGTTTGGTCACGAAGCTCTTTTCTGTTCTCGCTGGCCAATCCTTTTGTTTCAATAAAAGGTAAAACTTTTACACGCATTATCCCAGGACTTCCGCTCAAAAAAGTATAAGAGAACCGGTCTTTATTATCTGGAAAAACAATCGGAACAATCGGAATTTGATGATCAATTGCCAAACGGAAAGCACCATCTTTAAATTCATCTAATTCTACAGTTTCATCATCAGGAACTCCACCTTCAGGAAAAATACAAATACTCAAACCCTGATTCAGACGGTTTTGTGCTCTTTTGAAAACTTCATTTTTACTTTTTGATGAATTTCGATCCACCAAAATACAGGTTCTTTTGTAGAAAAATCCAAACAACGGAATCTTAGAAAGCTCTTTTTTTCCTACAAAAACAAATGGGTTTTTCACAACGGCCAACATCAGCATTATGTCGGTCATCGAGGTATGATTGGCCACAATCATATAACTTTTTCCGGGTTCCAGCTCCTGATCACGGTCTATTTTATAATAAAAACCCATTCCGTACAGAATAAATTTCGCCCAAATCCGCGCCATTTTAAAAAAGTACGGATAACCACTTTCGGTTATAATCGAAGCCAGTAAAAACGGCAGCATAATCAGTATCGGAATGGCCATTACGATATAGAACCAAATGCGCCAGATAACCCAAAAAATAATTTTTAATCCTTTCATAGTCTCAAATGTAATAAAACAGATGTTAATTATTGAAAAAGAATTTTATATGCTAATGAAATTTGTTTTTAACGCAGAGTTAGCAGAGTTTTTTCGCAGAGGAAAAGAGTTGATTCTTTATTGTGAAATTGCTTCGCGATAAGTTCACTGAGAAAACACCTAAACTTATATCATCCTAATTTTTAATAATTGTTTTATAAGTAAAATTTTATTAAAATTGCATTTTAATTTTGATGAAATGAATGAAAATCAAATTTCAACTATTGTAATTGGCTTAGCAATTGATGTTCATAAAGCGCTTGGACCTGGTTTATTAGAAAATACTTATAAAGAATGTTTGTTTTACAAAATCAATAAATATGGCCTTTTGGTCGAAAAAGAAAAAGCAATGCCTCTGGTTTTTGAAGAAGTAAAATTAGATTGTGGTTACCGCGTAGATTTAATAGTAGAAAACAAGTTTATAATCGAAATAAAAAGTGTAGAATTACTAACAACTAATCATTTAGCTCAAACTTTGACCTATCTAAGATTAGGAAATTACAAACTCGGATTGCTTATAAATTTCAACGAAGTTCTCTTAAAAAACGGAATACGAAGAGTGATCAATAATCTCTAAAAATTTTAAACACAAAGCTCTGTGAACTCTCCGAAGTATTCGGAAAAAAATCTCTGTAAACTCTGTGAAAAATCTCTGCAAACATTGTGTTATAAAAATGCTTTTAAAAAAAATTACACACTTTACGGTAAAATAACGAACTTTGCGATTAAGACGAAAAAAACTAGAATGGCAAAAATACTTACCGGTGTTCAGAGTACAGGAACGCCACACTTAGGCAATTTATTAGGAGCAATTATTCCGGCAATCGAATTATCAAATAATCCGGCGAACGAATCTTTTTTGTTTATCGCTGATTTACATTCGATTACACAAATAAAAGACGGAAAAACATTAAGAGAAAACACCTACAGCACGGCTGCTGCCTGGCTGGCTTGCGGATTAAATGCTGATAAAGTGACGTTTTACAGACAATCTGATGTGGTTCAAACTGCCGAACTGACCTGGTATTTAAGCTGTTTTTTTCCGTTTCAAAGATTGACTTTAGCGCATTCTTTCAAAGATAAATCGGATCGTTTAGACGATGTCAATGCAGGACTTTTTACATATCCCATGTTGATGGCGGCCGATATTTTGTTGTATGATGCCGAATTTGTTCCGGTTGGGAAAGACCAATTGCAGCATCTGGAAATCACTCGCGATGTCGCTGCCCGTTTCAACCATCAAATGGGCGAAACCTTTGTACTTCCAGAAGCTAAAATTCAGGAAGACAGCATGCTGATTCCCGGAACCAATGGTGGAAAAATGAGTAAATCTGCCAATAATATTATCAATATTTTTCTGGATGACAAAGCGTTACGCAAGCAGGTAATGAGCATCGAAACCGATAGCACACCTCTGGAAGATCCTAAAAATCCGGATACCTGTAATGCTTTTGCTATTTATTCGCTTTTAGCAAATGAAACGCAGCTTGCTGAAATGAGAGCGAATTATTTAGGTGGAAATTACGGTTACGGTCACGCCAAACAAGCTTTGTTTGAACTGATTACCGAAACTTTCAAAACCGAAAGAGAAAAATACAATTACTACATCAACAATCTCGACGAAGTAGATGCGCTGTTGAAAAAAGGTGCCGGTAAAGCTTCTGCAGTTGCAGATGGTGTTTTGGCCAGAGTTCGTGAGAAATTAGGATTCGGAAAGTAATTAAAACTATTTAAACCCGACAGGTTTCAAAAACCTGTCGGGTTATATTACCTAAAATTGTAATTCAATTTAAAGAAAAATTTTGAGAAAAAATATTTACAAAATACATGTTTCTTCTCTTGATTTCCCTTTTTGGATTTGGCTTTATCTTAGCCATTTTGTTTGGCGACATAAAGACTTTTGGATTAAATAAAACAGTTGGATGGGCTTATGATATTTCGCATGAAACTATTTTTACCGCAATCCTTTTTACCTGCTCTCAAATTCTTTTTATCATCGGGTATTTGGTATTATTTCTTTTACGCCGAAAAACAAATTATTTAATTTCAATTGCTCATTTTGAACTTATTATTCTAAGCCTCGCTTTACTATCTTACGAAAATTTCAAAATTAATATAGTTTTAAGTGTAGTTTCTTTAATTTTATTCCTTGTAAATATTTTAAAATCAGATAAATAAATCTGCATTTAAAGTAATTTCAAAAACAATCAAAAAATCCGTTTTTTTCCGCGTTTTTGCGATAGCAAATCCGTCTAATCAATGTACTTTTTGATTCTTGTTTTTATATCCAAATAACCACAAATTTTCATCAATCAATTCGTGTAATTCGTGGCAATACCTTTACACTAAATCGCCTCAAACAGCTTCCCAGGTAAAGGACGAATTACACCTTTAAGCTCCATATTCAATAAAGTCCCTGATATTTTAAAAATTGGAAAATCACATTCTAAAGCGATAATATCCAGCAATTCTTTTCCGTTTTTCAGGAGGAAATCATAGATTTTTTGTTCATCGGGTTCGAGCTCAATAAAAAGTTGTTTCTGAATCGGTTTTGGTTTCGATTCTATATCCCAATTGAGGTTATAAATCAAATCTGCCGCACTGCTCAGTACGTATGCTTTTTGGGTTTTTATCAAATTATTACAGCCCTGACTGTATTTGTCGGTCACTCTTCCAGGAACGGCAAATACATCCCGATTGTAATCATTGGCCAGATTTGCGGTTATCAGCGAACCGCCTTTATCAGCAGATTCAATCACAATTGTGGCTTCGGTCATACCGGCTACAATACGGTTTCGACGCACAAAATTTTCTTTATCCGGATTGGTCGAACTCCAGAATTCGGTAATAAAACCACCGTTTTCTTCTATTTTGGCCATGTACTTTTTGTGTGTTTTTGGGTAAATTTGGTTTAAACCATGAGCTAAAACGCCAATCGTCTGTAAACCGTTTTCCATCGCCAGCTGATGGGCGACGATATCAACTCCATAAGCAAAGCCACTTACGATTACCGGATCCAGCGGCGCTAAATCTTCAATTAGTTTTTTGCAGAATTCTGTGCCGTATGACGTAATTTGTCTGGTACCGACTATACTGATTACCTTTTTTTGATTTAAATCGATATTTCCGGCCTTAAAAATCAAAACAGGGGCATCAAAACAATGCCTGAGTCTTTCCGGATAACTTTCATCCTGAAAAAAAGAAGCCTGAATAGCATTCGATTTGATAAAATCAAGTTCAGTCTGGGCACTTTCGAAAATGGTTTTATCCTTTAATTTTTTTAATAAAACAGCACCAACACCATCAATAGCGGCAATTTGTGTATTTTTAGCTTTAAAAACAGCTTCGGCATTTCCTAAATTTGCCAGCAGCTTTTTGGCCATCACATCTCCCACTCCGTCCACACGAAGCAAAGCCAATAAATAAAACAACTCTTGATCAGACATAAAACGAATTCATTTTTTAATTATTCAGAAGAATATTTTTTTTGCAAAATAATAAATATAAAGTTATTTCGTGTTAAAAAAAATAAATATACAAAATCTAATACTTTAAGTGAAAACAACATTTATAGCTAATTAACTGAAATTAAATTGTTTAAAACAAAAAGACGATTGTTAATAAAAATTGTGAATAAAATTTTGATAACTATTATGGTTGCATAACTTTGTTACTATGAAAATCGAAACTTACATAGCACAGTTATTGTATCGTTATCAGTGTGTAACGGTTCCTGGATTCGGCGCATTTTTGACCGAAATACAGTCGGCACAACTTAATCAGGCCACCAATTCGTTTTTTCCGCCTAAAAAAATGGTTTCTTTTAATAGCCGTATCAAAAACAATGACGGACTATTAGCCAATCATATTGCACAAATAGAAAAAACATCTTATGGATTCGCTGTTAGTGCGATTGCTTTTGAGGTTTTAAACTGGAAAAAAGCCCTGGAAGATAACGAAGTTTTAAATTTAAAAAACATTGGTGAAATTCGCATGAATGCGGATAACAACTTAGTTTTTACTCCTTTTGATCAAAATAATTATCTTACGACTTCTTTTGGTTTGAGTCCGTTTGTTTCTCCAATTGTTAAAAGAGAAATTTTTGAAAAACACATTGAAGAAATCGAAGAAAAAGCAGCGATCAATTTATATGAAACAGAAGAAACAAGATCTTCAAGATCGTATTTAAAATATGCTGCCATTTTTGTTCTGGGTCTTGGAATTACCGGAAGTATTGGTTATCCTTTGTATCAAAATCAAATTGCAAATCAGACACTTATAGTTGAAAGTGCCGTACAGAAAAAAGTAGAAAACAAAATACAGGAAGCTACTTTTTTTATCCAAAGCCCATTGCCAGCGGTAACCCTTTCTGTTGATTCAGCTAAAACCGAAGAAATTGTTGCAGCAAAAATGCCTTATCATATTATGGCTGGAGCTTTCAGAAGTGAAGCAAATGCTCAGAAAGCGTATAACCAATTGATAAAAGACGGCTACAAAGCAAGAGTGCTGGGAGAAAACAAACACGGTTTATTCCCTGTATTATACGGAAGTTACGCCACAATGGCTGAAGCTGAAAAAGCCCAAAAAGAAATACAAAAAGGAGAAAATCCTGATGCCTGGATTTTGATTCAGTCTTTATAAAACCAAAAAAATCCGAATCTAAAAACGATTCGGATTTTTTTTATTCGGTTACAATCTGAGCATCCTGCGAAAGGATTTCACTCTCGTTTTGATAAATGGTCAATGTAGCGGGTGCAGCAGTTGTTTCAGGTAGGACAGCTATATAACATTCGTAAAGATATTGTCCTTTTTTAAAATCATAATGATGATTACCACCACTCCCATCAGCAATCCATTCGCCTTTAGTGATAATCAAATCAGGCTTTTCACTCATAGCTTTTTTAATCGGCCATGACGCATATCGGTAATTGTTATTTCCTAAATCATCAATTCGGATTCTGAATTTAGAAGTTTCCAAAACACAAACCGGCTCTTTAAAAGTTGAAATAGACGCATGCAATTTCGTTTTATGAGCAGCAATAATTTTATTTTTTTTATCTAATTCAAATTTAGAAATATAATTAATCGCTATCAAACGGCCCTCTTCGTCTATCCAAAGTGTTCCCTGATTGAGCATTATACCTCGCCAACCAACTTGGGACCAGTCTTTTGCCGGATCCGAGATTATGATTTCATTTTTTAAATTCGCATCAAAAATCTCGTTATATCTCTTTACAAATTCTGCTTTGTTTTGGATGGATGGAATCGGGTTTTCTCTTTTCAACGGATACGAAATCATCTCAGCAATGGCCTCTTTTTTATCTAATTTTACATTTTCTATAAAACTTTTAATGAATTTTTGATACTCAGGTTTCAAATCCTGACCTATTGCGCTATGGATCGAAAAAAACATAAACGCCAGACAAATTAGTTTTTTCATGTCTTCTATTTTACATAATGTTTTTGTGGTCTATAAAAATTTAAAGTATCCAAAGTACAAAAACAGAATCAATTAATACTGGCTTTAAACATTTTAAGTTCATCCCAGGTAAATTCGTCACCGTGTTTTTCTTTCAAGCCACTCAAAGATTCTTCCTGATAAAACTGAAAAGCGTCACGAAGCGCCAGAATTTTATCGTACGGTAAAACATCTGTAATTTCGATTTTTTTAGCCTGTATCAATTTAACCAAATGCATCTCAACAGTTTGTACCGTCAGCTTTCGGATTCTTGCAATATCTTCTATTGAATTTTTTTCAGCCCATAAATCAAAGGTTTCTTCAACAGTCGTTTTCTTGATGGTTTTGGGTTCGTTTTTATCTAATTTTTTTACACTGTAACGCGTAACTGGCTCATCAACATTAAACATGTCAGTATTCGTCATATTAAATTCCTCCCGAATCTTAGAAATTTTATCTGTTTTAAAATTCTTGATGGCTGGAGAGGACAGTTTTTCTTTCGAAATGGCTTCACCAGAAACTACGGTTTCCATCAACAATTTGGTTTTCATCAAACGTAAAACGGCTTTGGTTTGCAAATCATCCAGAAAAGCCAATTCTTCGTAAAACTCTTTTACTTTTTTAAATTTCTGAATTTCAGCCATTTTCTGAAGCAAATCGGTCACGAGTTTGTCCATCGGTTTGAAAAAATACTCATAGGCCGCTTCTACCCTTTCTTTCACAAAAAATAAATCGACCGTTTCTTTACTAAAAATTTTATTGAGCTGCTGAATGAATTTTTGGGATGGATCCAAAAGCAATTCGATAGTTTCCAAACGTTTATGGGCCCAAACCGAATGTTTCGCTTTTTCAGAACCTGGGGCATTTTCGTTATAACTAAAACGATGATTGCGCCATTCCTGTGCTAAATCTGCCCAGTTAAAACTGTTAATCAAATAGTTATGAATAAAATTTTTGGTTTCGAAATGCAGTGCTTTTTGCAAAACATCTTCAGAAGCTTTATTCAAAGCGTAATCCATCACATCCTGATCATTCGAAATTCCGTTCATTTGCATCTTAGAAAGCAAAATAAGGCCGTTTAACGAACGCAAACGCGATAATGCCACATAGGCTTGTCCGGGCAAAAAAACCTGCGATACATCGAGCGCAGCTTTGTCAAAAGTCAGACCCTGACTTTTGTGTACTGTAATCGCCCAGGCTAGTTTTAACGGATAGTGTGCAAAAGTGCCTAAAACTTCCTCTTCTATCTCTTTGGTAAGTTCGTTTACTTTGTATCTGATGTTTTTCCATTCGTATTTCTCTACCTCGATCGTCTTATTCTCTTCGGGAAAATGCACAAAAATTTCTTCGCTCGAAAGTGACTTGATCACACCCATTTTTCCGTTGAAAAACTTCTTTTCAAAACCAGCGTCATTTTTTACAAACATCACCTGTGCTCCTACTTTCAGAATCAGGTTTTCTTCGACTGGATAAATTTTTTCAGGAAAATCACCCACGACAAAAGGCTGGTAGGCAAATTCATTTCCTGCCAGGTCTTTGATAGCCTGATCGTTAATCGAATCGGCTTTGGCATTATGAGTGGTAAGTGTTATGTAACCTTTGTTGTTTTTCAAATCAAAATCTGGCTGCACATATTGGTTTAAAACCTGAATATCCTCAGGTGTAATCTGGTTATTTCGAAGATTATTCAAAACCGAAATAAAAGTATCATCGGTCTGACGGTAAATCTTTGACAACTCGATGTAAATAGGCGGATTTTGCTGGATGACATGCGAATGAAAAAAGAATTTTCCTTTGTAATAATTTCTGAGCGTTTTCCATTCTTCATCACGAATTACGGGTGGTAATTGCAATAAATCGCCAATAAAAAGCACCTGGACTCCTCCAAAAGCTCTTGTGTTTTTGCGAACCGTCTGCATCATAAAATCGATAGCATCCAGTAAATCAGCACGTAGCATACTCACTTCGTCAATAACCAGCAATTCCATGTTACGAATCACGTTTCGCTTGATATTATTCATTTTGAAATGTCGGCGTAAACTTTCTTTATTTTCGAATTTTACGGTTTCCGTAAATTGCGAACTTTCCTCGTAAGTGGGCAAAAATGCTGAAAAAGGCAACTGAAACATCGAGTGAATCGTAACACCGCCAGCGTTCAAAGCTGCAATTCCAGTTGGTGCAACCACTACCGTATTTTTATGGGTAGTATTGATAATTTCCCGTAAAAGCGTCGTTTTTCCAGTACCTGCTTTTCCTGTTAAGAAAATAGATTTTTGCGTTTGGTTGATGAATTGTAAAGTGTAAGCAGCTGCTTCTGAAACGGTTTCCATTGGGCTTATATTAAAAAAACGAAAGTATTCAAATTTGATAAAACAAAAAAACCTAAATCTGGAATAGACTTAGGTTTTTAAAAAAGTTAGTTGAGTTTGGTATTATTTTTTAGCCTCTTCACCTTCTTTTACAGCTGGTTTATCAGCTTTAGGCTCAGACTTATATTTATCGTTTAACGCTTTAATAATATCTTTTGTGATATCATATTTTTCCTCAGCATATAAAACAGTTGCAGCATCACCTGTTCCGTAGATATAAGAATAACCGTTTTTCTTACCGTAATCTTTGATGAATTTTTTAACTCCGCTTACAAGAGAATCCATTTCTACACCACTTTCCTGTTGCAATTGTTGTGATAAAGCTTGTTGAGCGTAACCCAATTGCTGCTCTCTCTTTTGTAACTCAGCACCTCTTTGTTGTGCCCAAGCCTGACCGTTTGCTTGTGCCTGACTTTGAAAATTAGCAGCGTCTTGTTTAAAACGTGTAATTTCAGCTTGTAGTTGTCTTCCTTTTTCTTCCGCCTGAGCTTTGTATTTAGCCTCAAGGTCTTTTGCTTCAGTGTACTCTTTCATTAAAACTGAAGTATCTACGTAAGCTGTTTTTACTTCCTTAACTTCAGCTGTTTTATCACATGAAACAACTAAAACAGAAAGCGCGATAATTACTAATGCTTTTTTCATTTTTTGAATTTCTAATTTTTTTAAGTATTAAAGACAAAAATATAAAAAAATAAATAGCATCAACATAAAGTTTAAAAAATGCTCAAATTTTATCATATTAGTTTTATTTATGAAAAGAAAAAACCTCATAAATCCTCGCTATTAAAAGCGGCTTTTATATCTTTTATTAGGGCGCCTTTCTTTAAAAAGCCGATATTTCTCCTCAATTAAGCCAAAACAACCGCTTAAATGCGCTTAAAATCCTTTTTATTGGTTTTTTAAGACGTAAATGTGTGACGAATACTCTGAACTCTGCTTGGCTTTTAAATTTGATTTTAATCCTGTTAAAAAAGCACTGATGTAATTCATTTTTCCAGTTTTGTATTTTTCTGATAAAAGGCTCACGTAAAATGAATCAAATTTCATCGGAAGGACTTTTGTCAATTTCATTTCTACATTTTCAAAAAGCATTTGAATCGATTTTTTTGAGAAATGCCAAAAATGAATTGGCACATCATAAGCAGCCCAAAAATCTTTATAATATTTTGCGTCGTAAGATTTAAAATTTGGAACCGCAACAATTAATGTTCCAGTTGGTTTTAGCAAACGCTTCAATTCCTGAATTTGCAATTCTAAATTTGGCACGTGTTCTAAAACATGCCACATCGTTATCACATCAAAAGAATTATTTTCCAGATTGCTAATTTCATCCACAAAAGAAATTCCTTTTTGAATCGCAATATTTTTGGCACGTTCGCTTGGTTCTACTCCAACCGTTTCCCAACCGTCATTTTTTGCCGTCAATAAAAAATCTCCTGTTCCGGCACCAATATCCAAAATCTTTCCTTTTTGCTTTTGCTCTGCATTAATTAAATTCAGTTTGTTTTTCAGGGCAATGTTTTTTACAAAATGATACGCTTTTTCAAACAAGGAACGTTTGTTATCGGTATGCGAAATATAATCTTCGCTCTCGTAATATTTTCCAAGATTTTCTAAAGCAGGTTGTGGAGAGGTAATCAACATGTCTAAATTTTCGTCATGGTACAATTCGAAAATTTCTTTTGAAACAGAATGGTCTTTTACAGTAAGAAAATGTTTTTTATTTAAAACGTCCATTTTTTTATTAAAGGTATTTTGGTTTAATAATACAGTAAACCCTAAAAGATTTATTTCGCTTTTAGGGTTATGATTTTTAATTTATTTCGTGACTCCAATTTATTTTGAGACCCGACATTTTTTCATTTTCAATTCTTATTTCAGAACAAATGGCAAAACCATGTTTGATATAAAATGGCATCGGAGATTTATAAAATTCTTTGTTTTGTTTTAATTCGTTTTCCTGATCGATTACCCAGCCATTTAAACAATCATTATTCTCTTTTAATTTCTCTATCAAAAGTGAACCATTTCCTTTTCCTTGAATTTTTGAATTCAAAATGATAGCAAACCAGTTTTCTTCATTTCTCAAAAAAGTAACTGTCCAACCTATAATTTTGTTTGAATCATCCATCAGCAAATAATGCTTTGTATTTGAAAGACCATTTAAATACAAATCAAAATCTTCAATAGTTTTCAAATACAATCGTGCCGGATATTCGTTGTTCCAAAGTTCTCTTAAAACTTGTTTTTCTTCTGCGAATAAAATCTTCTTTTCGATAATTTTCATTAAAAAAAAGCTTTAAGATTAATAAAATAGTTTCACGTGGAACAAAATCAATTTTAGATTTTAGATTGATGATTTTAGATTAAAAAAAATCAATAATTTGACGACTACAGATAATCAAAATCTGAAAGCTAAAGTCTGAACTCTAAAATTCCTAACGTCCCATATAAATCAACAACACCGAAATATCACTTGGAGAAACTCCGCTGATTCTTGATGCTTGCGAAATAGTTACAGGACGAATTTTTCCTAATTTTTGTTTTGCTTCAATCGACATCGATTTGATTTTATTATAATCGAAATTCTCCGGAATTTTCACTTCTTCTAAACGAGTAAGTTTGTCAGCGTTATTTCTTTCCTTTTCGATATAACCAGAATATTTGACCTGAATTTCGGCTTGTTCCAAAATTTCCTGATCAACATCATTTGCTTCAATATATTCCTTTACTTTTTCAAACTTCATCATATCCTCCAAATCAATTTGAGGACGAGAAAAAACTTTAAACATTTTATCCCCTTGTGTAATTGGAGCTGTTTCTTTCGCTTCTAAAATTGGATTTGTTTCTGCAACCGAAACCGAAGTTTCTCTAAAGAAAGCCACCATCTTTTCAGATTCGTTTAGTTTCTTTTCCATTCGGCGTAAACGCGCTTCTGATGCCAAACCAATTTCGTGTGACATTGGTGTCAATCTAAAATCGGCATTATCCTGACGCAACAAAGTTCTATACTCTGCACGTGAGGTAAACATTCTATAAGGTTCTTCAGTTCCTTTTGTAATCAAGTCATCAATCAAAACTCCAATATACGCTTCATCACGTTTTAGAATTAATGGTGCTTTTTCGTGCACTTTTAAATGCGCATTTATTCCGGCCATCAAACCTTGCGAAGCTGCTTCTTCGTATCCAGTTGTTCCGTTTATTTGTCCGGCAAAATACAACCCTTCAACTAACTTTGTTTCCAAAGTATGTTTCAATTGCGTTGGCGGAAAATAATCATATTCGATAGCGTAACCAGGACGGAAAAATTTCACTTTCTCAAAACCGGCAACAGAACTCAATGCTTTAAACTGAATATCTTCTGGAAGTGAAGTTGAAAATCCGTTTACGTAAACCTCACAAGTATTCCATCCTTCTGGTTCCACAAATAATTGGTGGCGCTCTTTATCTGCAAAACGGTTTATTTTATCTTCGATCGAAGGACAATATCTTGGACCGAGACTTTTGATTCTTCCGTTGAACATTGGCGAACGATCAAAACCTTCTCTCAAAATATCATGTACATCCAATGACGTATAAGTCATATGACAAGATCTTTGATGCGTCAGCGGTTTTGTCATATCCGAATATGAAAACTTGTCTGGCTTCGCATCTCCTTTTTCTTCATTCATTTTCGAATAATCCAAAGAACGACCATCAACACGTGGAGGCGTTCCGGTTTTCATTCTTCCAGCTTCAAAACCAACTTTAATCAAATCTTCGGTGATTCCGGTTGCTGCACTCTCGCCTGCTCTTCCTCCACCGAATTGTTTTTCACCAATATGAATCAATCCATTCAAAAAAGTTCCGTTTGTCAAGACAACAGATTTAGATAGAATCTCTACTCCTAGCGAAGTTTTGATTCCTTTTATCTTTCCATCCTCAATAATCAAACCCTTTACCATTTCCTGGTAGAAATCCAAATTAGGAGTTCCCTCCAACATCATTCTCCATTCTTCAGCAAAACGCATACGATCACTCTGAACTCTAGGCGACCACATAGCAGGTCCTTTTGATTTGTTCAACATCTTGAACTGAATTGCAGTTCGGTCAGAAACAATTCCTGAGTAACCTCCAAGCGCATCAATCTCACGCACAATTTGCCCTTTTGCAATTCCACCCATAGCAGGATTACAAGACATCTGGGCAATGTTTTGCAAACTCATTGTTACCAACAAAGTTTTGGATCCCAAATTTGCGGCAGCAGCAGCAGCTTCAGAACCAGCATGACCTGCACCAACTACAATAACATCGTATTCTTCTAAAAACATTTTATCTTATATTCTCCGGGATACCGTTTAAGTCGGTTCTCAGAATTAACTTTTATCTTTTTTTGTTCCACGTGGAACAGCGCTAACGCACAAATTACAATTCAAAAAATTCCAAATTCCAGAACTGTTCCACGTGAAACATCGCAAATTTTCATCAAGAAAATCGTCCGTAATTAATATTGTTTCACGTGGAACGTTTAAAAAAATCCGGACTAAACATCAAATTTAAAATTCAAAATAAAATGTTTCACGTGAAACAATTGGAGTTTGCTATTTTAAAATTTGGGTTTTGCTTTATTGTTCCACGTGAAACATAGCGATTTTTTCATCCTCTTTGGACCGCATTAATTCAGCGTCTTTATCTGTTTTATCTTTGTATCCACAGTAATGTAATATTCCGTGAGCCAAAACTCTCTTTAGTTCTTCATCAAAAGAAACATTAAAATCTTTTGCATTATCAGCAA
Organism: Flavobacterium hydrocarbonoxydans; assembly: GCF_009789235.1. Taxonomy (GTDB): domain Bacteria; phylum Bacteroidota; class Bacteroidia; order Flavobacteriales; family Flavobacteriaceae; genus Flavobacterium; species Flavobacterium hydrocarbonoxydans. Next base: position 536,301 of record NZ_WSTB01000002.1, read on the forward strand.
CTCTCTCTACAGAAACAAAAATATCTCCGTTTAATTCGTTTCCTACCGTATAATCAAAACTGATAATATCAGTTAAAGTATCGTGATTTAAATATTCAACATTAATCTTATGAAGATAATCATCATCACAAAAAATGTAATTTATCTCTCCTTCATTTTTATTTTCAGAAGCAATAATAGCACTTAACCAAGTCGTGTAAACTTCTTCGTTATCTAAATTAAAATCGGTTTCGTAATTAAAATCAATCATTTTGTATTAAAATATTCTTGAACCTTTTGGTTAAAATTTGAGCGCAAAGGTAGTGATTGTCTATTTAAAATCTCTACCGAGTTTAAATATTCTAAAAGATTGCTTGGTAAAGCATTAGAACGATTTGTAAATTCAGTTTTATTTGTTTCAGCTTGACGCTTTGTATCCTGTCCTTGTTGTTGAACTGCATTATTCAATTTTAATAATTCCTGCTGAATATTTAGAATACGCTGCAGATTTTCATTCTTAAAACCTTTATTCAAAAGTTGCTTTTCTGATTGTTTCATCTGTTCTAAAACAGATCTGCCTTGTGCGTCTAAACCTTTTTTTGCTAATTCTTTTTGCAAGGCTTCACGCAATCTAACCTGTTCTTTATAAATCTCCATAATAGATTCGGCATCTCCCTCCCCGTCATCACCTTCTTTTCCGTCTTTGCCTTTACCGCCACTTTTGTTTCCCTGACCATCTTTACCATTACTTCCCTGACTACCCTGCCCGCTTTTACCTTCGCCCGGTTTGTTTCCTTCTTTCATCCCTTCCTTCATTTTATCCGCTAAACCTTTTTGTTTTTTTATAATGTCCGGCAGTTGCATTCCCTGACCATCTCCTGGTTTAGGTTTTCCAGTACCAGAACTGGACATCGAATTCTGCATATTATTCAAAAGATCACTTAAAAAATCAGCCATTTTATTCGCAGATGAAACAGAATATTGCTGATGCGAAACTGCTTTTGGAACCTGAACATCTGTCAAAGTTTCAATTGCTTTGTCTATATTGTATTGTACATTTCCAATTTCTTTAGTTACATCTTCTCCAACTTTTGGATTACGCAAGGACAAAGCAAACAAACTATCATCAACATGTTTGAATTGCTGTTTTAGATTTTGTTGAATTTTAATATTCTTTGTATATGCCGATGATCCTAATTTCATGGTTTTAAATTGTTTCATTACGTCTTCCTGAGATAAAGAATACGCCAAAAGATTATCTAAAACCTGACGTAACATAGCAACATCTTCTTCTAATTGTTCTTGTTCTCCGGCATCCATACTGAGCTCCATTTTTTGAGCCATACTCTTCATTTTTTTCGCTGCACTTTTTTGTTTTGGCTTAGCCGAAGATGGGCTCTTTTTGCTCAATTCTTCAGCAGCTTTTTTCAAATCTTCATCTACTTCTTTTTCTTTTGAAGCATCAGAAGGAATATCCAAAGGAGCTTTTAAGGATTTGTTTTCTTCTTTTAAGTCTTTTAAATCCTCCTGAATTTTATCAAACTCTTTATTAATTTCGTTTTGCTTTTCAGTAGTATTTTCTTTTTCTTTATTCGAAAGCTGTTCTTGTTTTTCAGAAAGTTTATCCAATTTATCTGCAACCTGTTCTGCTTTTTTCTCTACATAAAAACGTTTCGTAAGCTCTACCAATTGTTCTAAATTACGGGATTGACTTTTACTAATTTGTTTGAACTTTTCCATTTTATCAAACAATTCATCATTCTTAATTTTATCATTTAAGTCTTTCAACTCATCTAATAATTTTTGATTTTTCTCTAAATCTTTTTCAGCATTATCTAAACGTTTTTGCAATTGCTCTGCTTTTTCATCCTTCTTATCACCTTTAAATTTATCCAGATTCTGATTCATTTTCTCAGCAAACTTCTTCATCATTTCGTCTTGTTGTTTCTGACGTTTGACAAAATCATTGATTTTTTGTTGGTCTTTAAACTCTAAATTATCTTTCTCTTTTCCAGAATTCTGAATTTTATCCATTTCTGAAAGTTGCTTTTTTTGATCTTTTAAAGACTTCGAAAGACTGTTAATATTTTGGCTTTGCTGCTGCAATACTAAATCATGAATCTCATCTGTTGTAGAAACTCTATCCGAAAAGACAGAAGATTTTGTACTCTTAAAATGATGAGGCGCATCGTTATCAAAAACTTCAAAATAATACTCATACGAAACGCCCTCTTCTACTCCTAAATTACCGGGAAAAGAAAAAACGAATTGATCAAAAACAGTTTGTTTTACAGGTATGGTTCCACGCTTGGCTGTGTTCGGTTTGTTGCGTTCGTAATACACAATTTGAAGTTTAGACAAACCATAATCATCACCCAATTTTCCTAAAACATAATTCTTATCCAGCTTCAGACTATCAGGAGCAGGAGTTACTGTAATGCTTGGATGCTGATCTTTAATAACGCTCAACTGATAATCAAGTTTTTCGTAGTTTTTGACCTTATTATTCGATGTAAGAATTTGATATTCTGTATTTTGACTGATATTTTTAGCTAATTTAAATTCATTTTCAGATTTAATGAACTGAAAAGTTGCGTTTTGGTCTTTCCAGGCGATTTGTTGGGTAGATTGGGTATTCATTTTCCAGGTTACCAAAGTTCCTTCTGGGACAATTGCATTTCCTGTTCCCTGAATGATTTCAGATTTCTTTTTTAAATACGATGGAAAATTCAACACCATTTCGAAGTTGGCAATTGATGGGACCGTGATTACATTCAATTCATATTCATCAGATGAAACCGAATTTCCTTCAAAAGAAAAAGTAATATTTTCAACAGGTTTTTCAATTTTGAATTCAAACTTTCCTGGCTCAGCAGATTCCATAAAATAACTCTCATCACCAATATGAATCATTACGTTTTCCGGAACGACTTTCCCAACAGATTCCATTTTGATAACGAAATCTTTGTTCTGTTCTGTTTGCAAATTTTGATTTAGAACGACAAATTTGAAAGGAGCCGGAGGTAAAAATGTAGCATTAAAATGTACTACTCTATTTAAACTTTGAGAAATAATAGTACTGTTTCCAGAGATAAAAAATACGGCAAAAAGTAAAATTGGAATTAAAGCTAAGGGTAAATATTTTTTATTTGAATTAAAATTAATAGCATTTCCAAAAGGAATTGGCTGCAAAGAATTTGCCTTTTGCTCGATAGAAGCCAACATCAATTCTGAATTATCAGTTGAATTTTCGGCAGCAGAAAGTTGCAAAAAGTTAGTCAGTTTATCACTCACTTCCGTGAAATGATTCCCAATAATTTCAGACGCCTGATTGTAATCAATTCCTTTTTTAAGTTTGAACAATTTAAAAATCGGGAACATAATAAAACGAAACAAAAGAAAAACTTCTACACCAACAAACATCCAAAACAATACTGTTCTTCCGGTTGGTTTTAGCCAAAGAAAGTACTCTACAAACAGCGTAAACAAAAAGTATAATAATCCAAAACCAATAAAAAGAAGGATTCCTTTTATCAATTCGTTAGTATAATATTTTTTAATAAAAGCCTCTAACTTAAGATATATGGCAGATGTTGTTTTCAAAATGAATCTGTTTTATTTATAACCTATAAATGTAGTAATTATAGTAATTCAAATTCCAAAAAAGAAATTCCAAAATCCAACTTAACATTGGAATTTGGAATTTAAAAAATTGGAGTTTAACTAAAGTTGTATCTTTGCATCAAAATTTAAACAAATGTCAAAGCAAGTTCGTGTGCGTTTTGCACCAAGTCCAACAGGACCTTTACATATTGGCGGCGTTCGTACTGCCCTATTTAATTATTTATTTGCCAAAAAAAATAACGGTGTTTTCTATCTTCGAATTGAAGATACCGATCAAACCCGTTTTGTTCCTGGTGCCGAAGCTTACATTATGGAAGCACTAGACTGGCTAGGAATAGCTCCTGAAGAAACGGTTGGAAAAAACGAAAAATTTGGTCCGTACAGACAGAGTGACCGTAAAGAAATTTATCAAAAATATGCTGATCAACTGATCAATTCGGGTTGGGCGTATTATGCTTTTGATACTCCGGAAACTTTGGATGCTTTAAGAAAAGAACAAGAAGCTGAAGGAAAAACATTTATTTACAATCATACCAACCGTGAAAAGTTGGATACTTCTTTGGTAATTGCTGCAGAAGAAGTTGCGAAAAGAATTGCAAATGGAGAACATTACGTAATCCGTTTTAAAACTCCAGTTGATGAAACTTTACATTTGAAAGACATTATTCGTGGAGATGTAAAATTTGAAACCAGTTTACTTGATGATAAAGTATTATTTAAAAGTGACGGAATGCCAACCTACCATTTGGCCAATATCGTTGATGATCATTTGATGGAAACTTCACATGTGATTCGTGGTGAAGAATGGTTGCCTTCGATGCCGCTTCACGTTTTATTATACAGAGCTTTTGGTTGGGATGCGCCGGAATTTGCACATTTACCTTTGATTTTAAAACCAATTGGTAACGGAAAATTGTCAAAAAGAGACGGAGACAAATTAGGTTTCCCTGTTTTTCCATTAGAATGGAAAACTGAAGAAGGCGTTTCATCTGGTTATAGAGAAAAAGGATTTTTCCCGGAAGCAGTTGTAAACTTCCTGGCTTTATTGGGTTGGAATGACGGAACTGACAAAGAAATATTTTCGCTTGACGAATTAGTTGAATCTTTTGATTTGAATAGAGTTCATAAATCTGGAGCCAAATTTGATCCAGAGAAAAACAAATGGTTCAATCACCAACATTTAATTCAACAAAATGATGAAGATTTAGCGAAAGCCTTCTCTCCTATTTTGATTGAAAAAGGGGTTGATATTTCTAAATATGACGTAACAAGAATCGTTTCTTTGATTAAAGAAAGAGCACATTTTGTTTCTGAATTTTGGGATTTGACAGATTTCTTTTTCCAGGCGCCAACAGCTTATGATGAAAAAGCAATTAAAAACTGGAAAGAAGAAACACCGGCTTTAATGCAGGAATTGATTTCGACTCTTGAATATATTGACGGTTTCGATTCAGCAAACATCGAAGCAATCGTTAAAGACTGGTTGACGAAAAACGAAATCGGAATGGGGAAAGTAATGCAGCCTTTCCGTTTGAGTTTGGTTGGAGCTTTGAAAGGTCCTCACCTATTTGACATTGTTGAAATCATCGGAAAAGAAGAAACTATTTCGAGAATTCAGAAAGCTATAAGTACTTTATAAAAAGTAAATTTTTAAAATATAAACGCTAGGCAACATTAACAAAATGTTCTTAGCGTTTTTTTTATGTTTAAAACCGAAGAATTTTCGTAATTTACACATCCATAAAAACTTAAATCAATATCATTATGAACATTCCATTTATTATTATTATTGCATTTCTCTTCTTTATTTTCCTCTCCTCCTTCTTTACCGTGAAGCAACAATCCTCAGTTGTGATTGAGAGATTTGGGAAATTTTTGAGTGTTAGAAATTCAGGTTTGCAACTTAAAATTCCAATTGTTGACAGAATTGCAGGACGTGTAAATCTTAAAATTCAACAACTTGATGTTATCATCGAAACCAAAACCAAGGATAATGTTTTTATCAAAATGAAAGTTTCGGTTCAGTTTAAAGTAATTCAGGAAAAAGTATATGATGCTTTTTATAAATTGGAATATCCACACGATCAGATTACGGCTTATGTTTTTGATGTCGTTCGTGCTGAAGTTCCTAAACTAAAATTGGATGATGTTTTTGAAAGGAAAGATGATATCGCCATTGCGGTAAAAAGAGAATTGAATGAAGCCATGACTACTTACGGTTATGATATTATCAATACTTTGGTTACGGATATTGATCCGGATATTCAGGTAAAAAATGCCATGAACAGAATCAACGCTGCTGATAGAGAAAAAACGGCTGCCGAATTTGAAGCAGAAAGTTCAAGAATCAGAATCGTTGCAAAAGCAAAAGCCGAAGCCGAAAGTAAACGTTTACAAGGTCAGGGTATTGCCGACCAACGTCGTGAAATTGCAAGAGGTCTGGTAGAAAGTGTTGAAGTTTTGAACAATGTTGGTATCAATTCGCAGGAAGCTTCGGCTTTGATTGTGGTTACGCAACATTATGATACGTTGCAAGCGATTGGTGCAGACGCTAATTCAAACTTAATTTTATTACCAAATTCTCCACAAGCCGGAAGCGATATGCTGAACAATATGGTAGCTTCGTTCTCTGCTTCGAACCAGGTTGGTGAAATGATGAAGAAAAGTAACAAGCAAAAAATAGAAAAACCAAAACCAATTGAACCCTTACAATCTGGTTATGAAGATGACATTGTTCCACCAGAAACAAAATAATACTAAACGAAAAAGAGGCTTAATCGCCTCTTTTTTTATTTATAAACCAACCAATTATGTATGGCAAAATAGCTTCTAAAATTTTAGTATAAGAATTTGAAAAGTAATCTGTGTAAGATGAAACAAAACCATTTACAATTTTTTGAGGGGTAATACTCTCTTTGGTTTTCTCAAAACTCAGTACTAATTTATGATAATTGATTTCCTTTTGAACTTTCAGAATTTCAAGTTCTCTGTCAATTTCGGCGTATGATGAATATTTTTTAGGTTCCATAATCATTAATCATTAAAAAATATTTCTGAAAATTTCTCTAAAATCGGACCTTCCACTACCTTATCTTTTATCATCGAAATCAAAATAGTAGCGACCAAATAGATCCCTCCTACTGCCAGGAATCCTAAAGTATAACTTCCAAATAAATTACTTAAAGCAAAACCCAAAGCAATTGATCCGAAAAGTAAAACCATTAAAAAACATAACAGAATCAAGGTAAACTTCAAAATTAAAGTAGTCGATTTCATGGCCACCTTAAAACCCCAAAGCTTATAATACGCCATGTGGCTTTTGAAATACACATTAGCCTGATCCTGAATATTTTCGGTATGTTCTTTTAATTCTTCAAAAGCCATAATATAATTTTAAATTAAAAAAATAAGCACAAAGCACAATTTCAAATAGTTGTATTTTGTATTACTTAAAAGTAAGTAAAATAATCAGAAATACCACTACTAAAATAAAGTGAACTTTGTGCTTACAATAAATTGCAGAAATCTACTTTTGAAGTTTAGCGTTATGCGCTTTTAAATCAGCCAATTTCGATTCTAGAAAAGTAATAACTTCTTCAGTTTTATAACTCATGTTCGAAAGTAACTCCCCATAAGTACCATCCAGATTTTCCTTTGCGCTGGTAAATTTTTCACGAAGAACTTCAGAACTAGCACTTAAACTGTCTTTAAGATTACCACCTACATCGTCTAAACCTTCTTTAAGTTTAGCTCTGGTTTTTGACCCTTTATCTGGAGCAAACAAAATTCCTATTGCTGCTCCTACTGCCGCACCTGCTAAAATTGCAGCTACTGTATTTGAATTTCTAGACATAATTATAAAATTTTATGATTATTAAAGATACTTAATATTTGAATTATAAAATATTGATTAAAAGATATTTACAAAAAATTAATATACATAAGCAGCTGCTTAATGTTTACCACTTTTCATATTTATAAAATTACCATCAAGAGTTACTTTATTGTATTTTGTAATTTGATGTGTTTGAAATTGCAATCTGTGTAAATAAAATTGATTGTGTAAAAATAATAGTTTTCATAATTGATAAATTTCAAAATCAAAATTTGAAAATTATGAAGTCAACCTGAAAGCTACTTTTATATAAGTAGTATCAAAAATGAATCACAATCAAAAATTAGAAAACATTTTTAGAATTTAGCTTTAAAACCAAAAATTTCTCAGTTTAAAATTTTACAGAAAACTCCGTTTAGTATCAGGAGCCAAAATTTCAATTTATAGAAAATTTCAACTTACTTATTGTAATTACATAAAAGTAGAAACTTTCACTACATTTTAGTGTTAACAAGCCGTTAAACAGGGTTAAAAAAAGCAAAATTTAAAATAAAGCCTTCTATTAAATGAATTTTAAAAAGATGATTTATGAGGTAGAAGAATTAAAAAAATGCTTTAAAACTAATTTATGAGAGCCTTTTTTAAAATATAAAATCTATTAAAAATTAAATAGTAATAGATTTTTTAAATAATAATAAAAAAATAAAAATATTATAATTACAATAGTTTTAAATTATACTTTAAAATTTTGAGTATTTTTAAAAAATTGGAATGAAACAATCAAGGTTATAAACAAAACATTGTTAACAACTGTAAATACTCGCTAAAATGGAGCCTAAAATTAAAATAAAGCTTCATTTTTAATTATTTTTATAAAAAGGATAAAAGATATAGAAGAAGTGAAATATAGCTTTAAAATCAATTTATGAAAGTCATTTTTAAAATATAATATCTATTAAAATTTAATTTTTAATAGAAAAAATTAATAATAAAAAAAAGCGCTTATAAAAGCGCTTTTAATAGATTATAATGATATTACTTATTTATCATTTCTGATAAAATTTCGATTTCTCTCTCCGAAGCATTTTTGGGAGGATTTGAATTTAATTTTAAAATTTCTTCTTCAAACTGATTTCTGAAAGTTTGATTTTCTAAATCACGTAAATTCAAAAGTGCTTTTGAACGAACAAAAGAGGATTCACTTCTCAAAGACATATTGTATAATTTTTTGATTTCCTCTTCTTCAAAATCCGAAGATTTCAAACCAGAATATTTCAAAATAAATTGAGCAAACAACAATGAACTTTTATTATTGTTGATGTTTTTCTTTAATGAATTCTGTAATAAAGAAAAACTTGAAACATTTTTGATGCTCTCCCCTATTGCGTTTTCTATTGCAAGACGTTCCGGTTTAGTTTCAACTTTAAAATATTTATTAATATCTTTTAAAGAATTATTGATACTATTTTCTTCTTTTTTTCCCTTTTCTTCCCAGGCATCTTTTAGTCCAACAGTCTTGTTAAACACTAATTTTGAAGCAGTTGAGTCTTTATCAACAGTAAAATAACCCAAACGCTGAAACTGAAATTTATCTTCATTTTGAGCCGTTGCTAAACTTGGTTCAACAAATCCTTTTACAATTTCTAACGAATTTGGATTTACAAAATCTAAGAAATTTTTCTCTTTATAACTGTCCGGAGCTTCATCTGTAAACAAACGATCGTATAAACGAACTTCTGCTTCTACAGCATGTGCGATAGAAACCCAATGCAAGGTTCCAGACACTTTTCTTTGGCTTGCTTCTGTACCGCTTCCGCTTAAAGAATCGGTATCATACGTTACATGAATTTCGGTAATATTACCTTCAGAATCTTTTATAACAGATTCTCCTTTAATGATATACGCATTTTTAAGACGTACTTCTTTTCCTAAAGTCAAACGGAAAAACTTCGCTGGAGCTTCTTCTAAAAAGTCTTCTCTTTCGATGTATAATTCACGTGAAAATGGTACTTTTCTGAAACCTGCAGTCTCATCTTCCTGGTTATTTTCGGCTTCCAGCCACTCTTCTTTTCCTTCAGGATAATTCGTAATTACCAATTTTACCGGATCTAAAACTGCCATTACACGAGGTGCAATTTTGTTCAAATCTTCGCGAATACAAAACTCTAAAACCGATACATTGATCAAATTATCACGTTTTGCAATTCCGATAGTATTGGCAAAATTACGTAACGAAGCAGCAGTATAACCACGTCTTCTTAACCCGGAAATAGTTGACATTCTTGGATCATCCCAACCGTTAACATGCTTTTCCTTAACGAGTTGCTGTAATTTTCTTTTACTAACAACCGTATGTGATAAGTTACGTCTTGCAAATTCTCTTTGTTTTGGACGCAACTGATTTTCATCTATAATCTGATCTAAAAACCAATCGTATAATTCACGGTGAGGCAAAAATTCCAGTGTACAAAACGAGTGTGAAATTCCTTCTAAATAATCACTTTGTCCATGTGCCCAATCGTACATTGGATAAATCTTCCAATCATCTCCGGTTCTGTGGTGATGTCTGTGTAAAATTCTGTACATGATAGGATCACGCATCAACATATTGGTTGATTTCATGTCTATTTTGGCACGTAAAATATGAGTACCAGCCTCAAATTCACCGTTTTTCATTCTTTCGAATAACTCTAAATTTTCTTCAACAGAACGATTTCTGTACGGACTATCAGTTCCTACAGTTGACGGAGTTCCTTTTTGAATGGCCATATCTTCAGAAGACTGACTGTCAACATAAGCTTTATCTTTTTTAATTAATAAAACAGCCCAATCGTATAATTGCTGAAAATAATCAGAGGCATAACGTTCTTCAGACCAGGTATAACCCAACCATTCTACATCTTTTTTAATCGCATCAACAAATTCCTGCTCTTCTTTTTCAGGATTTGTATCATCAAAACGTAAATTTACAGGAGACTGATAATCAATACCTAAACCAAAATTTAACGCAATAGAACTTGCATGACCAATGTGTAAATAACCATTTGGTTCTGGTGGAAAACGAAAATGAAGTTTGTTATTTGGTAAACCTGATTTTAAATCTTCTTCTATGATTTGTTCAATAAAATTGAGTGATTTCTCTTCTGATGCCATTATTTTATAGTAATTTTAGCAAAGATAAAAAAAAGGTTTCAGGTTTCAGGTTTAAAGTTACTTAACTGGCATTAAACCTGAAACTTTAAACCTGAAACAAAATTATTAGTATTTTTGTATAAATATTAAAAGTTATGAGACAATTAACTGTTACAATTCCAGACGACTTTTACGAAACTTTTGTTAGTTTTTTCAAACATATTCCTGATGTTTCTATTGATGAAAACACAGCGAACGAAATTCCGTTATGGCAGCAAGAAATGGTTTTAGAGCGTATGAAAAATGCTAAACCTGAGGATTATATTAGCTGGGAAGATTTTGAAAAAGAAATGGATAAAAAATGGCTGTAAATAAATTTAAAATTGAAATACTTACACGAGCAAAACTTGAAGTCAATGAAGCAGCACAATATTATGAATCTAAAAGTAAAGGATTAGGAAAACTTTTCTATTTAGAATTTAAAAGTTATCGCAAAACATTAGAAAGTATTCCTTTTTTCGAAGAAAAATATAATATTGTTAGAACATTACCTATAAAAAAATTCCCTTATACAATACATTTTACAGTTGATGAAACTGAAAAAATAGTTTCAATATTAGCTGTAACATCCAATTACCAAGATCCAAATACTACAAGAATAAAACTATAAAAATGGGAGTTATAAAATTAAAAAACATCAGAACTTTTTCGTACCATGGCTGTATGATTGAAGAAGGAAAAATTGGTTCTGATTACACAGTTGACTTAAAAATTAAAACCAATTTGCAACATTCTGCAGACACAGATAATCTTGTTGATACGGTTGATTATGTACATTTGAACAGAATTGTTACTGAAGAAATGGCTATTCGATCACATTTATTAGAGCATGTTGCCAAAAGAATCAACAATCGTATATTGGCAGAAATAAAAACAGTCGAAAAAACTACAGTTTCAGTTTCAAAGATAAATCCTCCTATTGGTGGTGATGTTGAATCAGTTACTATAAAAATGAGCGAAGTTAGAAGATAATATTTTTTTAATTTTTAAAATAGTTTACATTAAACTTTTGAATTTTAAAGATTTTAGTTACTTTTGCCGTCCGTTCAAGTACGGCGTCGTGGCCGAGCGGCTAGGCTGGGCTCTGCAAAAGCTCCTACTCCGGTTCGAATCCGGACGATGCCTCTAAAAGAGATACAGAAATGTGTCTCTTTTTTTTATGGCTAATTTTTAGAAAAAATTAAATAAATATCGTGTTCGAATCCGGACGATGTCTCTAAAAACTTCAAAGTAAAATAATTTTTTTTTATCTGATTTTTCCTCAATCTTGTCATTCTGAGGAATGAAGAATCCCCGCAAGTAACTCTACAAAGATTGATAAACTTTATAAATAATTGTCGCGAAGATTCCTCCTTCATCGGAATGACAAACTAAGTGTTTAAACTAAATTAAAACATAAAAAAACCTCTCAAATTGAGAGGTTTAAAATATAATTATCTTATTATTTTTTCTAATTTTTTAAGTTCTGATTTCATTCCAAAACCTTCAGTGTCAACTTTAGTTCCATAAAAATAAGCTACTCCGCAACCAAAACAAATCTTTGCAATTCCGGTTATTGAATCATTTTTTTTGAAAATAAAAATATCTCGATACATTGGTATACAACCAGAAAATGTCATTTGCATTGAATCTTTTTGAGTAAATATTTTTTCAACTTCTCTTTTCTTTTTTTTATTTAATTCTGTTTTTACAAAAGTATATTTAATTAAATCGGATTCGAAATTTGGTCTTGAAATTGAGTCTGGATAATATCCTGACAAAATCATACTTAATTTCTTCTGATCCTTAACAATTGTATCGCCTTTAAGAATATTTAAAAGAGAATTATCAGAAATTTTTAGATAGTAATGATCAATTTTATCAGCTATAAAAAAAGTTTTAAATTCATTTCTTTCTATCCTTACCACTTCATGAACATCATCTACAGCTTTCTCTTTTTTTTCAACAGTTTTATTAGAGTCTTTACAACTAATAAAAATCACAACTAAAAGAAGTAAAAGTCTTTTCATATACTAAATATCAATGATTCTCAATATTCTCAAAAGCATTTTTTACCATTTCTTTTTCCTTAGGAAACCATCCCTGAATGATTAAAACAAAACCAAAAATCATCAAAACAATACTGATTACTTTTTTGATTTTAAGAATATTGTTTGGTGTCATTTTAGATTTTAATTGTTTAGCTAATAGAATTTTAAGACAGTCTATAAGCAAATAAGTAATGATTACTGAAGTAAAAAAAGTAAACATTCTTGAGTTCTGCATATCTAATTTTGGACCAACTGAAATGATAACTGCAATCCAAAAACCAAGTACTCCAATATTAATAACATTCAATAAAAAACCTTTTATAAACAAACTTCCATAGTTTCTTTTTATAATATCACGATCAATTTCTTCGTCATTGATTTTTTCTTCTTTTTTTAATTTTACAAAAGAAATAATTCCGTAAGCTAACATTATTATGCCACCAAAAATAAAAAGTGCCGGTTTGTCTTTTAAACTCTGAATCAGTCTGTAACTTCCTAAATAAGCAATCGCTATAAAAAAAACATCACCTAGAACTACACCAAGATCAAAGACTAAAGCGGCTCTGAATCCTTTTGTAATACTGGTTTCCAGTAATATAAAAAATACTGGACCTACCATAAAACTTAAAAAAAGTCCCCATGGCAGTCCAGCCAAAATATCATTTATCATTCAAATACAATTTGTTATTTTACTTCTTCAATTTTTCCTCCGAAAACTGTTTTTTGATTAATTTGTTTTGGTTTTCCGTAAATGTAAATAGAGCCTCCTGCGCTCACTTTTGCATCAACCAAGGTCGAAGCATTCACATCCGCTTTTCCGCCCGCAGAAACGCTTACTGTAGTTTGAGACGTATTTAATTTACTTGCATAAAGAAATCCTCCAGCTCCTAAACTGGCATCTACATTATCTGCTTCTCCATTTAGTGTAATTTCACCTCCTGAAACAGAACTTACTTTTAGTTTATCAACATCCAGTTTAACATTGATGGTAGCTCCTTCCTGTGCACTTACTTTAAAAGAAGTTGCTTTTATGGCTTCAGAACTTGAAACAGCTGCTCCCTCATTTACATCAATAAGTTCCAGTTTTTTATAGTATAATGTAATATCTAAATCATTTCCTGAAAGCAATTTTGGAAAAGGCATTCTTATTTTTAAAATTCCTTTCTTGTTTACTATTTCTACTTCTGATTCTCTTGCGCCTTTTATAATAATTTTATTTTCAGCTGATTCAACAAGTTTTACATTTAATTTATCATACACTTTTACCGAATCAAATTCTCCTAAATCTTTAGTAACCTGAGCAAAAGACATTTGTGCAACTAACATTGCAACTCCTAAAACTAACTTTTTCATGTTCATAAAATTTTAAATTAGTACTTATTCTTCTCTTCTTAAAAAATTAAAATCTAATTGTTTTTTAACCAAATCTGCATTTTTAACTTTCACATAAATCTGATCACCTAATTGCAATAATTTATCAGAAGTAGCGCCAACCAAGGCATATTGTTTTTCATCAAACGTATAATAATCATCTTTTATATCTCTGATTCTTACCATACCTTCGCATTTGTTCGAAACAATTTCAACATAAATTCCCCATTCGGTAACACCGGAAATAACACCCAAAAACTCTTCGTCCTGGTGATCCTGCATGTATTTAACCTGCATGTATTTGATACTGTCACGTTCAGCATTAGTCGCTAAACTTTCCATATTCGAACAATGCAGACATTTTGTTTCGTAACTTTCCTCATCAACAGATTTACCTCCGTCAAGATAAAATTGCAGCAAACGATGCACCATAACATCCGGATAACGACGAATTGGCGATGTAAAATGACTGTAATAATCGAAAGCTAAACCATAATGACCAATATTTTCTGTCGAATATTTGGCTTTGCTCATACTTCTAATCGCCAGTGTATCAATTAAGTTTTGCTCTTTTTTACCATTAACTTCTTCCATCAGCGCATTCAGTGATTTCGAAATATCTCCTTTGTTTCTAAAATCTATTTTATAACCAAATTTCGCAATTACGGTTTGCATCGCAATTAATTTGTCTTCATTTGGTTCATCGTGAATTCTGTACACAAATGTTTTCTTTTGTTTTCCAATGTATTCAGCCACTTTTCTATTGGCCAAAAGCATAAATTCTTCAATCAGATGATTGGCATCTTTTGAAACTTTGAAATACACTCCTTCCGGTTCTCCTTCAGCATCCAGGTTAAATTTAACTTCGACTTTATCAAAAGAAATAGCACCATTAGCCATTCTTTTCTTCCTTAAAATCTTAGCTAATTCATCTAATTTAAGAGTTGCATTTACAATTTCATCCGAGACTACATAAGAATCTCCCGTGATAGAAATATCAACCGGAATCGTATTATCTTTTGTTTCAATAATATACTGCGCCTCTTCATAAGCAAATCGCTGATCCGAATAAATTACGGTTCTTCCAAACCATTGATTGATCACTTTTGCATCTTCAGAAACTTCGAATACGGCCGAAAACGTATATTTTTCTTCCTGCGGACGTAACGAACACGCAAAATTAGATAAAACTTCCGGAAGCATTGGTACTACCCTATCTACTAAATAAACCGAAGTCGCACGCTGATAAGCCTCATCATCCAGGATTGTTCCTTCTTCCAGATAATGCGAAACATCGGCAATATGAATTCCTATTTCGTAATTTCCGTTCTCTAACTTTTTGAAAGACAAGGCATCATCGAAATCTTTTGCATCTTTTGGGTCAATCGTAAACGTAAGAGTATCACGCATATCACGACGTTTTGCAATTTCTTCTTCCTGAATAGAAGTATCTATTTTTTGTGCATACACCTCTACTTCTACCGGAAAATCTGCCGGTAAACCGTATTCAGCCAGAATAGCGTGAATCTCTGTATTGTGTTCACCTGGTTTTCCTAAAACTCTAATCACAGATCCAAACGGACTGTCAGCTCTTTTGGGCCAGTCTTCTATCGTAACCAACACCACATCACCATTTTCTGCCTCTCCAATTTTATCTTTTGGAATAAAAATATCGGTGTACATTTTAGGATTTGCTGTTGATACAAAAGCAAAATTGGGCTGAATATCAATCACACCTACAAAATCGGTTTTGTTTCTTTCTACAACTTCAATTACTTCACCTTCAGCACGTTTACCTTTTCTTCTGTTGTAAACATAAACCTTTACTTTGTCTTTATCCAAAGCACGATTTAAATTATTGGTCGGAATAAAAACGTCTTCAGTAAAATCTGGACAAACAAAATACGCCGTTTTTCTACTGGTCATATCGATTGTTCCTTCGTAATAATCTTCGCTTACTGCTTTAATTAAATATTTACCGGGTTCTGATTCAATAATTTTTTTTGAAGCAGCTAATATTTTTAAATCTTTTATAATTTGATTTCTGCTATTGGTATCATCAAGTTCCAGTTTAGCAGCTATTTGTTTATAATTGAATGCTTTATTAGCGCTTTGCGATAAAATTTTTAATATTTTACTGGAGAAATCTTTCTCACTTTTTATCGGCTTTCTAATTTTCTTACTCATATTCTTTTCTTAAAAGTTTAAAATTACAAATAAGATATCAGATAATAGATTTTAACAAATAAATTATTAAAATTATAACTTTCGTATCTTTACGAAAAGACCGTTTATGGAAAGCTTTAAAACCATTGCTACTTTCAATTTTGCACACGAAACCGTTGTATTGAAACATTTGCTGGAGCAAGAAGAAATTCCGTATTTTTTCGAAAACGAAATCATGCTATCAGTCGTTCCTTTTTACAATTCGGCGCTGGGTGGCATCAAACTCAAAGTTCATCCCAACGATTTCGAACAGGTTCAGGAAATTCTGGACAATCTCAACAATCCACTTAAAATCGTTTAAACAGTTCTTTTTTTTCAAATAAAAAAAAAATTTCTTTTTTAAACTTTCAAAGTTGTCAACATATATTAAATACAACAAAAAGAAAATTTTAAATTAAATTAATTTTTGATGGTTATTATAGTGTGTTAATAGATACAATAATTTTATTTTTAAATGTATTGAAATGAAGTTTCTCTTAGTTATTGTGAGTTATCAACATACTTATATTTTGATAAAGGATTAGTTTTTAAGGTTTTTTGAATTTTAATTAACATCGGTTAACAACCAAAAATGAAATAATTTTGTCGATAACTTGTATTGTTAATTTCTGTTGAAAATCTACTTTCAAGTATTGATAACTTTTCTAAAAATTCCTCAAACTTTATTAGGTTTTTTGATTCCGGTTTTGGATTAGGTTTTTTTTCGACACAACCAAAAAATACTTCTAATTTTCTATCTCAACTTATTAACAAATAATGTTAATTTAAAGTTAACTGAATATCAACGAATTACGTTTTGGTATTAACATTATAAAATTTTAACAAAAAGGATGTTTATTATATATTGATTACCAGATTCTTATAGAGATATTAAAATTGTTGATAAGTGATAATTTTCTGATAATAGGATAGTTACATTCAGCAATTTTAAAACTACAAATTTTACGAAAATATTCTAATAAATAAAGAATGTTCAAAACGGTATAAATATAGAAGAAGAAAAGAAATTTGTGAAAATTAGTGTAATTCGAGGCAAACATTTATTAATTGGTTAAATTTGCAAGACACAACTTAATAGAATTAAAAATGAAAATTTCGATAGGAAACGACCACGCAGGACCAGAGTATAAAAAAGCAATTGTAATGATGCTAAAAGCAAAAGGATACGAAGTAACTAATTATGGTACAGATTCTGAGGATTCTGTTGATTATCCTGATTTTGGTCATCCGGTAGCCAATGATGTATCAGAAGGAAAAGCTGATTTTGGAATCGTAATTTGCGGTTCAGGAAACGGAATTGCCATGACGGTTAATAAACACCCAAAAGTAAGAGCGGGTTTGTGCTGGACCAAAGAAATTGCAGCATTAGTTCGCTTGCATAATGATGCTAATATTATCAGTATTCCGGCGCGTTTCACATCAGTTCCTCAAGCGGTAGAAATGGTTGAGACTTTTTTGACTACCGAATTCGAAGGTGGAAGACACCAGAACAGAGTCAATAAAATTGCTTGTCAATAACTAAAATATGGGCCACAACCATAATCATCATCACGGGCATTCTCATGAAGTAACAGGTAAAAATTTATCAATTTCGATTGTTTTGAACATTGGTATTACTGTTGCGCAGATTATCGGCGGATTTATCTCAGGAAGTTTATCCTTATTATCAGATGCGTTGCATAATTTTAGTGATGTAATTTCGTTGATTTTGAGTTATGTGGCACACCAATTAGCAAAAAAAAAACCGAGCTCTGCGAGCACATTTGGTTACAAACGGGCCGAAATTATTGCCGCGTTTATTAACGCGGCAACTTTAATTATAGTGGCTGTTTTTTTGGTTTATGAAGCAGTAGTTCGATTTTCTGAACCCGTAATTATAGCTTCCAATTTGGTTATTTGGTTGTCTGTTCTTGGAATTCTTTTCAACGGATTTTCGGCCATTATTATAAAAAAAGATGCCGATCATAACCTAAATATGCGTTCGGCTTATTTGCATCTTTTTACCGATATGATGGCTTCGGTAGCGGTTTTGTTGGGTGGAATTTTAATGAAATATTTCCAGTGGTTTTGGGTCGATAGTATAATTACTTTCGGGATTGCGATTTACCTGATTTTTATGAGTCTGGATGTATTAAAATCTTCTACTAAAATGCTGATGCTTTTTACCCCTGAAGATTTAAATATTGAAGAAATCGCCAAAAAAATCCACGAAGTTACCGGAAATCATCGTTTGTATCACATTCATGTTTGGCATCTAAACGACAATGAGCTTCATTTTGAGGCACATTTAGATTGCAAAGAAAACATCTCTATTTCAGAATTTAACTCCCTTGTAGCTGAAATAGAAGAGGTTTTATTTCACGAATTCAAAATAAATCATTGTACGATTCAGCCTGATTTTGGTAAAAATTGTAGTAAAGATTTTATACTTCAGGATGAATAAACAGTTTTCTATTGACTGACTTAACGTTAATTTAGTCAACGAACTGACTGAATTTAGATTTTATCACTTAATTTAAGATAAATCACTATACTTTGGATAAGAAAAATTCCGAAAAACTTCACAATAAAAGAAGATTTACTCGTTTTATGTCTAAAGACGAACATTGCCAATAATAACCCGATAGAACCACCAATTGCAGCCAGAAAAAACAGCGCTTTTTCAGGAATTCTGCGTTTGTTTCTGATGGCCAGATTTTTATCATATCCAGCAAATGCAAAAGCGGCAACATTTACGATTAAAAAATAGAGTAATAAAATTTTCATTGGCTTAAAAATTAAAACAAAGATATTATTTTAGCGAAGTAATTATTCCATTTTTAACAATACTAAAAATGGAAAGAATTAGCTAATTTTCTAATTGACACATTATCTCATTCATAAAATGACAAACATTCAATTCATTGCCAGGACTGTTCAGACAGCAGCGATTAACATTCAGAAAACAGTAGAGTTATTGCAGGAAGACTGCACCATTCCGTTTATTTCGCGTTACCGAAAAGACACTACAGGAAATTTGGATGAAGTACAAATCGAGCAAATCGCCAAACTTCAGAAAGAATACGAAACGATTGTAAAACGTAAAGAAGCCGTTCTGAAATCTATTGAAGAACAAAAAGCGCTTACGCCGGAATTGAAACAAAAAATAGAGCAAAGTTTTGATTTACAGGAGATAGAGGATTTTTATTTGCCTTTTAAAAAGAAGAAAAAAACCAAAGCCGATGTGGCGCGTGAATTTGGTTTAGAACCTCTGGCGAAAATCATTATTTCTGAAAATGATGTGGATGTCGATTTTATTTCGACGCAATATATTAATGAAAATGTGATTAACGAAGAAGCAGCCATGCAAGGTGCCAGAGATATTGTGGCCGAATGGATTAACGAAAATATTTATGTTCGTAAACAATTACGAAGATTATTTCAGCGAAAAGCGACTATTGCGACCAAAGTCGTAAAAAAGAAAAGCGAGGAAGAAGGTGCGCAAAAATTCAGTCAGTATTTTGATTGGGAAGAACCGTTGACCAAAGCGCCTTCGCATAGATTACTGGCCATGTTACGTGCAGAAAATGAAGGTTTCGTAAAGATGAAAGTTGATGTTGATATCGATGAAGCTTATGATGTAATTGATGAAATCATCATTAAAAAACAAAACAGCACCACGGCACATTTGCAATTAGCAATTGAAGACAGTTATAAAAGATTACTGAATCCGGCAATTGGAAATGAGACTTTGCAGGAAGCCAAAGCAAAAGCTGACGCGAATTCTATTCAGGTTTTTGCGAACAATTTAGGGCAGTTATTATTAGCGCCGCCATTGGGAGAAAAACGTATTCTGGCCATCGATCCTGGATTTAGAAGTGGCTGTAAAGTAGTGTGTCTGGACGAAAAAGGCGATTTGTTATACAACGAAACCATTTATCCGCATGCCCCACAAAATGAGGAAGCTATGGCGATAAAAAAAATCCGTTCGATGGTAAATGCCTATCAGATTGATGCGATTTCTATCGGAAATGGAACGGCTTCGAGAGAAACGGAATTCTTCATCAAAAAAATTGCTTTTGATAAGCCATTACAGGTTTTTATTGTTTCTGAGGCGGGAGCTTCGGTTTATTCGGCATCAAAAATTGCGAGAGAAGAATTTCCTAATTATGATGTTACGGTTCGTGGCTCGGTTTCTATCGGAAGACGACTTTCGGATCCTTTGGCAGAATTGGTAAAAATCGACCCGAAAGCCATTGGCGTAGGCCAATATCAGCACGATGTGGATCAAACAAAACTGAAAGAAGAACTGGATGCGACGGTGATTCGTTGTGTAAACTCGGTTGGAATTAATATCAACACCGCAAGTAAACATTTACTAAGTTATGTGAGTGGAATAGGAGAGAAGCTGGCTGAAAATATAGTTTTATATCGTTCAGAAAATGGTCCTTTTGAAGATAGAAAACAGCTGAAAAAAGTGCCTCGCTTGGGCGATAAAGCGTATCAGCAAGGTGCGGCTTTTATTAGAATTTCGAATGCGAAAAATCCGTTGGACAATTCGGCGGTACATCCCGAAGCGTATCCGGTTGTGGAGAAAATGGCAAAAGATTTGAAACTTTCGGTAAACGATTTAATTGCCAATAAAGAGAAAACAGCGCTTATCAAGGCCGAAAACTATATTACACCTGAAATTGGTTTGCTTACGCTAAAAGACATCATTAAAGAGCTTGAAAAGCCAGGATTAGACCCAAGAAAATCCGCTAAAGTATTTGAATTTGATGCGAATGTAAAATCAATAAAAGATTTAAGAACCGGAATGATTTTACCAGGAATTGTGAACAACATTACGAATTTTGGCTGTTTTGTTGATATCGGAATCAAAGAAAGCGGACTGGTTCATATCTCGCAGCTGAAAGCCGGTTTTGTAAGTGATGTAAACGAAGTAGTTAAATTGCACCAACACGTAGATGTAAAAGTGACAGAAGTTGATGAAGACAGAAAGAGGATTCAGCTGACGATGATTTTGTAATATATAAATTGTAAGTTTTTATTTAAAAAGTATATATTTGTGGTAACCCAAATACTTAAAATAAAACCTATGAAGAGAATTATTACAATGCTCGTTGCATTTTTGTTTTCAGCGATTAGTTACGCAAACTATAATAAAGCCATTTTGTACATGGAAGACGGAACCAAAAAAATTGGTCTGGCCGAAATGGTAGAAAGTGCAGATTCTAAAGTAAATTTTAAAAAAGATGAAAAAGCGAAAAAAGAAAAAATTCCAACCGCTGACATCAAAAAAATTGAATATACTGACGAAGATAAAAATGAGTATGTAGCCGAAAAATTATACTTAACCTCTGCCAATGCTTTTAGCGGAAAATTTTCAAAATCAAAAGAGAAAAAATGGTTTTATATCATTTATGACAGAGATATAAAAATAGGCTGTGTTGATTTTGCTGGAACAATACAATATAATCCTATAAAAGGAACGAGTTCAGGACAATTTGGAGATACAACGTATTTCTTTGGAAAGAAAAAAGGAGATGAGTTGTATTTTGGATTTTTCAAATCTGGTGCAGGTGCAGCTATTCATACGCAAACAGGTTCACACATTAAAAAAATGGCCAAAGAAGCTTTTGCAAGCTGCCCAAAACTCGTTGCAGCCATTGAAAAAGAAGATTTTAAGACTAAAACAGCGCTTAACCAGTTAATTACACTTTTCGAGACGAATAAATGTAAATAGAGATATAAAACTATAAAAAACGCCCAAATTGCAATTTGTAATTTGGGCGTTTTGTTTTAAGAAAAGCACGTTATTTTTTGATTACTTTTTTAGTAACGCTTTTGTTATCGTGGGTAATTTTTATCAGATACAAACCCGAAGCCTGATTACTTAAATTGATTTTAGTCGTTTCATAAGTTGATTTTTGTTCCAGAACAAGTTTCCCTAATGGCGAAATTACTGAGATTACAGCGCCTTCAGGAGCAAAAACCGTAAAGATGTCAGCACTTGGATTAGGATATAAAGTGACCACTGCATCTTCCATTATAAAATCATTGTTAGACAAAGTGGCATTATTAGGCAAATAAAAATTACCTGTTAATAAAAACAAATACAATGTTTTAAGCGTTTGATTGAAATAACTGGTAGGTTCGCCCAGACTATTCAGGTCATTATAGGAATCATCTAAATGAGCCTGATTTTCACCACCCATCGCAGCACAGGCAAAAGCTCCAACAAAAGTGGCATTATGCCATTGACCGCTTAAAGTTCCGTCCTGGTTATAACCGTCTTTGATATTTGTAGAACTATTTAAAGTAACGCGTACAAAATCGGATGATTTTTTAGCATAGTTTTTAGCATCAGCATTTCCGTACCAGGCATAATCTACAGCAATACGCCAAGGGGTTCTGGCAGCATCATAACTATAGGTTTTACCGGCTTTATTATATCCGCCAGCTTCTGAGGAATACGCACCGGAAGCCTGACACCAGTCTGATACTAAACCGCCCGCCGCATTGTTTTGTGTTAAATTGCCGTTGATAACCTCATACGATTTGGCTGCAACCGAATTCCAGAATGCCGTATCATTTGTAAAATTTCCAAAGGCTCTGTAATAGGCTGGTGAAAAATAAGAAGGATTGGTAATTTGGCTTCCGCCGAATTGATCTCCGGGTTTCAGTACAAAAGTCCCGGCTTCAATTTCATGAGTTTTAATAGTCGAAATCAAAGTTTTAGCATCATTTTTATAATGAATTGCGTCAGCGCTTCCCCATTGATAATCTGCCACAATAAGAGCAAAAGCAGCATCAAGTTCGGCATCGGTGGCACCATTAAAACCATCCGTTCCGGAACAGCCGTTAATTTTCCAGTTCATTACACCATTTTGATTCACATTGTCTTTGTAATACTGCCAAAGACCATCAAAAAGGGTTCTGTCAGCGGCATATACACTCAATAACATTCCGTAACCAATTCCTTCAGAAACAGTTTTAGACGGATCATCAAATTTTATTCGGTAGCGACCATTTGAGCATAACTCTACAAAATTTGCTTTCCAGATGGCGTAATTATCTATGGCATGCTGGCCATTTCTGGAAGAAGCCATCAGACCATTGCTAAATGTTGTGTTCGCAGGAAAGGGTTTTGTTTGCGAAAAAATTGGCAGGCTCAAAAAAAGAGAAGCCAGTAAAAGTAGATTTTTCATCGTTTATATAAATTTGGGTCCTTAAAAGTAAGATTTTTTATATAAACAAAAAAATCCCAAACGACATTGTCATTTGGGATTATAAATAAGGTATTATTTTCTTATTTAGTTTCTTCGTTTTCTTTTTTAGCAGCAGCCTGATTATCGTCTTTTGCAGCGTTTTTAAATTCTTTAATTCCGCTACCAAGTCCTTTCATTAATTCTGGAATTTTTTTACCTCCAAAAAGTAATAAAACAATACCTACTATAACAAGGATTTCTGTAAGACCTAATCTTCCCATGATTGTATAATTAATGCCGAAGCAAGTTTGTATTAAATTTTATGCAAAGGTATATAGAATTAGCGAACAAGAAATGATTTTAGAGTAAAATATTTGTTTTAACTAACGTTAAATATTATATAAATTCTATATTTAAAGGTATTCCTGACTCTTTGCCGAGCATCAACAACACGATTAATTATTATATTTGCTTGGTATAAACAACCTAAAATGACGGAGAAAAAATCTAAGATTAGAAAAAAACTATATACCAAAAAACGCCTGGTTATTTTGAACGAAGAGACTTTTGAGGAGACTTTTTCTTTTAAACTTAACCTAATGAATGTTTTTGTGTTTTTTTCTCTGGGCGGAATATTTTTAATTTTAATCACCACATTTATCATCGCTTTTACTCCTTTACGCGAATTTATACCAGGATATTCTTCTTCTGATTTAAAGCGTAATGCTACTGAATTGGCAATAAAATCCGACTCGTTAACAATTGCATTGAAAAAAAATGAAGCCTATTTAAAAGGGGTTCAAAAAGTTTTAAAAGGCGAATTAGAATACGCAAAATTTAATAAAGATTCTATTTTATCTGAAGCAGATTTGCCCTCAGACCTTGATATGAAAGCTTCTGAAGAAGAAATGCAATTACGGGAAGAAGTAGCAAAAGAGGAGGAGCAATCAAGTAAAAACAAGAAGGATCAAAGAAATACCACTAAATAATGTCGATCAAATCAGTAGCAGCAAAATTATTTGCCAGTAAAATATACTACCAGACTAAGGCCTGGGCCAATAAACCGGTTGAGACTCAATTAGAAGTTTTTAAGAGTCTGATCAACAACGCAAAAGACACAGAATTTGGCGTTGATCATCATTTTGATAAAATAAAAACCATACACGATTTTAGAAAACGTGTGCCGGTAAGGGATTATGAAGACTTAAAACCGTATATTGATAAGGTTCGGTTAGGAGAGAAAAATATTCTTTGGAAAGGAAAACCATTATATTTTGCTAAAACTTCCGGAACAACATCCGGAGCAAAATACATTCCGCTGACCAAAGATTCTATGCCCTATCATATTGAGGCATCCCGAAATGCTATTTTGCATTATATTTACGAAACCGGTAATGCTGATTTTGTCGATGGAAAAATGATTTTCCTGCAGGGAAGCCCTATTTTGATTGAAAAATACGGAATAAAATTAGGAAGATTATCAGGAATTGGAGCGCATTTTGTACCAAAATATCTGCAAAAAAACCGAATGCCGTCCTGGGAAACCAATTGTATCGAAGACTGGGAAACCAAAGTAAACGCCATTGTAGAAGAAACAATTGATCAGGACATGACCATTATTTCCGGCATTCCGTCCTGGGTACAAATGTATTTTGAGCGTCTGCAGGAAAAAAGCGGAGGAAAGAAAATAGGCGATCTGTTCAAAAATTTCAGTTTGTTTATTTATGGCGGTGTTAATTATGAACCGTATCGTGCTAAATTCGATAGCATGATTGGCCGTAAGGTAGATAGTATCGAATTGTTTCCGGCTTCTGAAGGATTTTTTGCGTATCAGGATTCGCAAAATGCAAAAGGAATGCTTTTGTTGTTAAACTCAGGTATTTTTTATGAGTTTATTAAAGCAGATGAATTTTTTACAGAAAACCCGAAGCGACTTACCATTGGCGATGTAGAATTAGGTGTAAATTATGTACTGATAGTTTCTACCAATGCAGGACTTTGGGGATACAATATTGGGGATACCGTTCAGTTTACGACTTTGTTTCCACACCGAATTATCGTTTCAGGCCGCATCAAACATTATATTTCGGCTTTTGGTGAACACGTAATTGCCAATGAAGTCGAAAATGCCATGAAAGAAGCCATGCAGGGAACTAATATTGTTTTGACCGAATTTACAGTTGCGCCACAAATTAATCCAACAGAAGGATTGCCGTATCACGAATGGTTTGTAGAATTTGAAAATGAGCCTGAAGACATGGAAGTTTTTGCAGAGGCGATTGACAATTCTATGCGCAAGCAAAACATTTATTACGACGATTTGATTACCGGAAATGTTTTGCGAAAAGTAGTGATTACCAAAGTTTCGAAAAACGGTTTTCAGGAATACATGAAATCACAGGGAAAATTGGGCGGGCAAAATAAAATTCCGAGATTGTCGAATAATCGTGATATTGCAGATAATTTGAAGTAGAAAAAACTTAATTAATATTTACAAGTATGCTATCATTTTTTGGATTTGGAAAAAGTAAAAAACAAACAAAAAAGAAATTCAGCGAACCTTTAAATACAGCAGTTTTCACAACAAAATTTATTATTAATGAAAATAAAGTCATTACATATGTTAGCCATGATTAAGAGGATGGTGCCTGGCAATTTTTTAGTGATGATGAGTTTGAAAGTTTTGGAGCAGTAGCATTAATTGTAACGCTTAAGCAAATTATAAATCGTGATGAAACAATTCTAGAATTGGTTGATTTACCTTTAGGATATATTGCAACTCGAAAAAACATCACAGATAAATGGAAATATCATAAACAGGAATAATTTATAGATTTGATTGTAATAATTTAAAGTTCCTATTTTCGTTAAATCATAATTATTAGTTTTCTTTAAATTTAAAAAAGAAGATTTTTAAAATAAAAAAGCATGAAAGAAACCAAACATATATCAAGATCCAGAGCGCAGGAATCTTCTGCGGCGATCGAAAAAATGTACATTACAATGCGCCATTTATTCAACCGTGGTTTTTATAAACCAATGGGAGTTTCCGGCGATAGTTTAAGAGAATCATTACTGGCATTACGTCCTGAAATTTACGGAAATATTGCCGAAGAAAAAGTAGAACTCAACGGGCTTTTATACGTTATTGAGCGTCTTCCGATAGGGATTGAGCAATGCCGTTTTATCAATCTAACTTCAGATGAAGGCTATTCAAAATCGCATTTTCAGGCCATTGTTCCACCAAAAAGAAGACGAAACTGCTACCGGATTGATGAGGAACAAATGAATGTTGAAATCACGCGTGGACGTTCAGACATTTATGATATTCTGACACACCTGACTTTTATTTTTATCGAATCGCATAAAATAAAAAACAGAGTATTGCTGGACGATGGAGGCGAAGTTTCCCGTGACTGGCTGAAACTGGAACAAGCTGTTTTGCAAACCAAAAAATTACCTTTGGTCGAAAAAGAAAAAGCCATTTCGCATGTTGCTAATATTTTAGGAAGAACATTCGAAGAAGTTTTGGATATTTACGACGCATTTGGTTCAGAGAATGCTCCGGATCGTTTTTTACATGTTATTTATTGGTTAGGAAAACTGGCCATTGAAGAACTGGTTGACAATAATAAACGTACCATTACTTTCAGTCCTGTATTGAGAGAACGTTTAGGACACCATATTCACGGTGAAATCTGGGCAACAAACATCAAGGAAGTTTTAAAAGCCAATAATCTTTTAAAGCGTCCGATTCACGTGATAAGTGCAAACATGCACAGTGTAATGAATTCTATTTTTGCAACTCCGTTGTTGAAATCGAAATTCAAAGACAAGTCTGATTTTTTCATTTATGAAGAATTAAGCAAATCCGGCGCTAAAGAAACCAGAAATATAGTAGAAGAACTGGCACTTAAAAACGGTATGATTTCATTGCCTGATAGTTCAGGAACGAACATCGATGTTCAGATTTTTGATACAGCCAAAATTGACTGGAGTAAAACCGCTTTCGCGAAAGCAAAACTGGACGACGAGAAGCCGGTTATCATCGTCATGGATTATGCGTTTGGTGAGCAGGCCTATGAAACCATTGATGAACTTTTGAAACCGTATAAGAAAGATACTTTACTGAATGTAAAATCAGTTTCGATAATGGGTAAAGCCGGAATTCTGGAAGGCGGAAAAGGCGATATCATGATTCCGACCGCACATATCAACGAAGGAACAGCGGATAATTATTTCTTCGAAAATGAATTGACAGGCAAAATGTTTGAAGGAAATGACATTGCTGTTTTTGAAGGCGCCATGGTTACAGTTTTAGGAACATCGCTTCAAAATCGTGATTTATTGAAATTCTTTCACGAATCAACCTGGGGCGTAATTGGTCTTGAGATGGAAGGTTCGTATTACCAGAAAGCCATACAGTCAGCATCCAAAATTAGAAAAAGCGTGCCGCACGATATCAAAGTAAGATATGCCTATTATGCTTCGGATAATCCTTTGGAAACGGGAAGTACACTGGCTTCAGGCGGATTAGGAACAACAGGTGTAAAACCAACCTATCTGATTACCATTAAAATTTTAGAACAAATTTTCAACGTAAAATAAACGTATAAATGAGTACAAAAGTACCCCATAACAATGAAGATCAGGAAATTGATCTGGCTCAGATTTCGAAAAAAATAGGTAATTTTTTTGACAGGATTAGTGCTTCAGTTTTTAGGACCATTCAGTTTTTTATACACAATTGGATCATTGTTTTAATTTTGGTTGTGGCAGGATTTGGGATTGGAATGTTTTTAGATAAAACGCAAAAAAGCTATGATAATCAGGTAATTGTAAAACCAAATTTTGGCAGTGTTGATTATTTGTACTCGAAAGTGGATTTGATTCAATCTAAAATTCAAATTCAGGATACCGTATTTTTTAAGTCGATTGGAATCTCCGGAGTACCAAAACTTACTAAAATTTCAATAGAACCTATTGTAGATGTTTTTAAGTTTGTGAACAACAACGAACAAAATCTGGAAGTATTAAAATTAATAACAGCAAATGGCGATTTAAAATCGGTTATTAAGGAAACAACTACCACTAAAAATTATCCTTATTACATCATTACGTTTTCAACAAAAGGATTGTCTAAAGATGGCAATCTGGCAAAAGCCTTACTAAATTATATTAATTCGAGTAAATATTATGCTGATATTCAAAAGATTTCAATAAATAACATCAGACAAAAAATAAAACAAAACGAAGAAATTGTTTCGCAGATTGATGGTATTTTGCTGAAAATCTCCAGTTCAGGAAATGCAAATCAGGACAAATTGGTTTATAACAATGAAAACATGCAATTGAACGACATCATCAAAACAAAGGATGAGCTGTTGCGCGAAAATGCAAACTTCAAGGTAGATCTTATTACATCAGACAAAATTGTAAAAGACAGTTCTGTTGTAACCAATATGGAGAGCACGTCAAGTATCAAAGGAAGGCTCAAAATCATTTTACCGGTTTTATTTGTTCTTATTTATCTTTTTTCACTACGATCTGTTCGTTTTTATAAAAAACAGGCAGCACTTGATAAAATTAAAAAATCTTAAAAATCAAAAAATGAATTCAAAATTACTTTCTATTTTAATGCTACTTTTCGTGATGGTTTCCTGTAAACAGAATACAGAAAACGAAACAACTTCAAAAGATAATTTTTCGGTAATTATCGAAGGTGTATTTGCAAAAAATGACAGGCTTCAGGTTTTTTACCTTACAGCTGATAAAGACTGGAACGACGAAAGTTCGATTCATGTTCCGGTATATGCCTCTCCTGAAATGCAAAAATTAAAAATAGAACTTCCTGAAAAAATCAGTCCAACAAACATAAGGGTAGATGTTGGAGAAAATGAATCTCAGTTGAATATTACCTTAAAAAATATTTCGGTCGTATATAAGAATGACACCATAAGCGGTGATTCGGATAATTTTAAAACACTTTTTTACCCTAATGAATTTATCACTTGGGATCCGGTTTATTTTGGCTACAAGCTAAGCAAAATAAATGAGGCATACGATCCGTATTTTATGGGTACCGATTTATTGATTGATAAATTAGAACTTATAAAAGATCAAACAAAAGAGTAATCAAAGTATATTATCAATCCCAATCAGCAGCGTAAAAATTTCAAGATGCATTTTAATTTTAAAATTATTCTGAGTAATGAAAAAATTAGAGAGTATCTTTTTTTTATAGGTATTTTATTGCTGGTACTTTTACCTAAAGGAGGCTTTAAAGTGGCAGGAGTTCCTATTACATGGGGCTATTTATATTTAGGAATCCTTTTTTTACTCACGATAGTAGTTATACTGGATAAAAGGAAATTTCTAATTTCAGCGAAACACTTTTGGTCTTATCTGGCTACATTGCCTTTTGTAGTGTATTTTTCGATTAATTTACTCATTAGAGGTTATGATGGTTCATTAGGGAACCTGATTGCTTTTTATGTGAGTTTTGGTTTTTTGCCTTTACTTTTTTATGTCTTTTTGAGTTCTTTCTTAAAAAAAATAGATCCTGAATATATAGAGAATCTTATATGCAAAGCTGTTTTCTGGGTATCCCTTTACGGTGTTTTATTATTTATTTTTAAACAGCTGACTGGAACTTATATCGAGATTCCGTACCTGACTGTCAATGCCGCCGATTTAGGAACCCTGGAAGGGAAATATAACATGAGAGGTTCATTATCTAAGTTAATTTCGACCTATAATAACGGAAACATCTTTGGAGTTTGTATGCTATTATTGTTTCCTATATTCCACAAACAAAATGTATCTAAGATAAAATTATCAATCGTAATCTTAGCGTTGTTATTAACACTTTCAAGAACAGTCTGGCTTGGGTTGCTGTTTTATTTTATTCTTATTTACAGAGACCAAATTTTTAAACTGGTCAGAATCTATGCTTTTCTGGGACTAATTTTATTTGTTTTTGCTACTTTATTAATGAACAAATATTTCCAATATGGCTCTTTGTCGGGATTTATTTTAGACTCTAATTTAGGAGGAAGAATCAGCCAGATCCGACAGGTTACAGGATTAAGTTTCTTTGGCAGCCAGGTATTCGATTTTATCGAGGAAATTGTGTACTTATCTGTTTTTAAGCAATTCGGAATTGTAGGTTTGCTATTGTTTTGCGTTTCATTTTTTTGCCCAATCTATGTTGCGCTAAACACCAAAAACAATAATTATTATTATCTTTTTGGAAGTCTCACTTATTTATTTGTCTGTCTTAGTGATGGCTGTATGTTGTATATTCCAACTTTAGCTTTTTTCTATTTCGTCAATACGATGATTTTTATTCGTAAAAATGATACCCAGGAGTAAAACATCACAGAAAAAATAAATGTAAATTCCGTATTGACGAACCAATATATTTTCGGTAATAAAGGAAAGCATAAATAAAACAGTGACCGAAAAGTATAAATATTGTTTTTGTTTCAGGGTTTCTTTTATTTTAACAAAAAGAGACCAAAGAAAAGTAACCAACAACACAAAACCACCTTTCAATAAAAAATCCAGATATTGATTGTGCGAGTTTATCCGGAACTTCTTTAATTCGAAATTATCAAAAGGCTGATAACATTCATTAAGCTTAGCCTGAATCAGATTATAATCCATCCCCAAAAAATGGGATTCGTAAATTAGTTTTAAGCTACAAGACCAGCTCGCATATCGGGTAGAATTTGTAAAAGACTCGTTAATCATAAAATCAATGGCATCAAGATAGCGGCGTGATAATAAAACTACAAGTAAAACGACAAATACAACCGCTAATTTTAGTTTGGTATGCACGACTATTTTTTGACTTTTAAGAATTGCAAAACGAAGAATAAGTACAATAAGAAGCCCTAAAATAATATTTCTGGAGTTATAAATTATTAGGCCCGACAGTAAAACCAGAAACATTAAAAAAGAACAAATCTTAAGTGAAACAGGCAGGTTTTTATAATCTGAAAGGTAATCTGCCAGAAATAAAATAGCAATTCCTATCCAGAGGCAAATGTAAGTTCCGTGAATTTTACAATAAAACTCCAGATTATAACGTGCTAAATACCAGTCGAGATGATGATTAGGAATGTCATTGATATAAAACCCAATAAAGTAGCAGCACAATAAACTCAATGCAATACAGTAAGCAAACTGAATTTTTTTTCTGTTTTGAATAAATGAATCTGTTTTATACAAATAATAACTAAGTAAAGGACCTAAAAACAGCAAGAAGCTTTCGCCAATAAGTTTGAAACTTGAGGAACCAAAATAAAATAAACAGTAAAAAGAGAGAACCAGAAACGAAGCAATAAAAGGAGCATTTTTAAACTTGATTTTTAAATCTTTAAATTTAGCCAGAGACAGCAACAGCAAACCGGTTACAATCATAAGCAAAGACTGAATCGCTTCCAGATAATAAATAAATGGTGATATCGCGAGTAAATAAAGCGTTGGAATCAGTATCGTTTTTACAGTAACTTTCATTTTATTTATTCGGTTGAGGTTTAAAAAAGTTTAGCTTTTTTTCTAAAATTACTGCAAAATTAAGATAGAGCGTGATAAACATTTCGGTTACAATTAAGGCAATTATGATTCCGTACACCTTTAGAAAATAACAAAGAATGACACCTAAAAAGACATTTAAAAACAAACCAAACAAGTGAGCCAAAAAATAAGTGTTTTTTTTATGATGCAAGATCAGGGACATATAGGCTGACTGACTTAATGACGCTATTAACGGAATCGGAACCAATAAAATTAAATAATGACTGGATTCCAAAGTAGATTCACTACTTAGGATACTTATGATAAGTGCCGGAAAAAGAATCAGCAGGATGGTTCCAAAACCATAGATTCCGAAATAATAAACAAAAACCGATTTTAAGAATGAGTTGAGTTGTTCTGTTTTTGAAGTTCCTATTGAACAGGCTTTATGATAAACTGCCTGAAATAAAACACTGAGCGATTGTTTGCAAAGCATAATGATTTTTTCGGCAACGTTGTAAATCCCAACCGTTTTAGTATCTAAAAAGAGGCCTAAAATCAAGGTGCTTGAATTCAGCATTGCACAAATTGTCAGATTGGTTAAAAACAGTTTAAATCCTGTTCGGAGTTCCTCTACAATTTCGGATAAAGCGGAAAGGGAGTATTTATAATGACATTTTTTAACCAAAAAAATTGTTGAGAAAACAAATATTAAAATATCCGATAATCCTAAGTAATAAAAGACATATTGATAATCAGATTTCTCAGTTAGGGTGAACATAACGAGAACAATGCAGCTTATTTTTACAATTGTATTAATTATAAAATAAGGTGTCACATTATCCATTCCTATAAAAAAGCAAAGATTGTTTTGAGACCTTGAAAATAAAAAAACAAATAGCGAAAGTGAAAAAACAAATTCATTTATAAGATTATCAAAAAACAGAATAAAGAAAAGTAAAAATAAAACTGAAGGAACAAAGAGTACTACTTTTGTATTAATCACCTTAGAAATATATTGGTTTAATAAAGGAGTACTATCTTTTATTTTTCCAATTTCCAACGGGGCATACGCATACCATGAATAATCATAAAGTACTGAAATAATGTTTATTAATGACAGCGATATAGCAATTAATCCATAAGTGTCAATACCAAACGTTTTAATGTAAAAAGGTATTAACAGTAATGGGAATAATAAATTAATAAAATTTATTCCGAAACTCAGAGAGATATTTTTAAGCACTTTTAAATGAATTGGGTTTCTAAAGTTATTAAGTTAAGGCAAAGTTGATTTTTTATTTTAAGCTTTTACAAATTAAAATCATATTTTTGGAAAAATCAGAAAACTGTATTTTTTTAATGAATAAAATTAGCGAAGGATATAGTATTGCCATTCCGGCTTATGGCAGACCTAATGAGTATGATGAACTGCTTACATCTATTTTTGAAATGGATTTTTTGCCAAATGAAATCATTATTTGCGAGGATTTTTCGAAAGAGAGAGTAGCCATTGGAGAAATTACAGCCAGACATCGAAGCCAGTTTGAAGAAAACAATGTTAAGATAACATATATAGAAAACGAATCGAATTTGGGCTATGATGCCAATATTCGAAAACTTATAGATAAGGCATTGCACAAATGGGTTATTTTGATAGGCAATGATGATTTGTTTTTAAAAAACGGTTTACAGGAAATTGATTTGTTCTGCCAAAAAAATCCAGATGTTGCGATGGTTTCCCGTCCTTTTGTACGTTTTGAAAAAGACATCACTAAACCACTGGGGATTTCTAGTGTATTACCAACTGAAACTATTATAAAAAAAGGAGATTCACCTAAATTAATTTTCAGAATGTGTGGTTTTGTTGGCGGACTGGTAATTAATAAAGGGTGGGCACAACCTTTGGCAACCACTAAATACGATGGCACACTTTATTATCAGATTTATTTAGCAGCAAATGCTTTTTGTACAAGCGGAATAGGGTATCTGGCAAAGCCTTCAGTTGGCGGACGCGCGGGTAATTCTCCTTTATTTGGTGATTCTGAAAAAGATGGAGCGGCACATATTCCAGGAGCTTATTCAGCAAAAGGAAGAGCAAAAATGTGGAAAGGCGTTTTGGATATTGCGAAAGATACAGAACAACTTTACAAAATTGAAATTGCAGAATCATTAAGACAGGAACTCATGGTAAGACAATCGTTTCATGTTTTTGAAATGAATGTTGGTGTGCCTAACAAAACATTAAATGAACTTAAAACAGAATTGAAAAAACTTAATTTATTCAATCATTGGTTACCAAAAACCTTGTATAATTTAAATCTGATTTTCGGAAAAAACGCCTATTATTTTTATTATCTTATTCGGAAATTTGCACAATAAATAACAATGAAAAAAGCCCTAATTAGCGATTGGTATTACGTAAACGGAGGTGCCGAAAAGGTCATTCATTCTATAAATTCCGTTTGGGATGATTTTGACCATTATGCGTTAATTGATTTTTTGAATGAAGAAGACCGGGCCTTTATTTTAAATGGGAAAAAGGTCAAGACGAGTTTCATTCAAAGATTACCTACTGCGAAACAAAATCACCGTAAATTTTTGCAGTTGTTTCCATTAGCTATTGAACAATTTGATTTAAAAGACTATGATCTGATTATTAGTTCATCGTCGTCAGTAGCAAAAGGAGTTCGTACCCAAAAAAACCAATTGCATATTTGTTATTGTCATTCGCCTATGCGTTATGCCTGGGATCTGCAGGATCAATATTTAAAAGATTCCGGTTTAGACAAAGGCCTAAAAGGAATTTATGCGAAATATGTTCTGAATAAAATCAGAAAATGGGATGTTACAAATTCAGATAACGTTTCTTTTTTTATTGCCAATTCAAAATTTATCGCCGAAAGAATCAGGAACATTTATAACAGAGAATCAACGGTAATTTATCCTCCGGTTGAGGTTGATTTTTTTACTTTAGAAGAAAACAAAGAAGATTATTATTTTACGGCCTCGCGTTTGGTTCCGTACAAAAAAACACAATTGATTGTAGAGGCTTTTAATCAATTGCCCCATTCAAAATTAATTGTGGCCGGCGACGGACCTGAATTTGATAAATTGCAAAAAATTGCCAACAATAATATTGAGTTCGTTGGTTTTGTTGATAATAAGCAACTTAGAAAATATTTACAAAAAGCAAAAGCATTTGTTTTTGCCGCCGAAGAAGACTTCGGAATTATTCCAGTCGAAGCACAAGCCTGTGGCACACCGGTAATTGCTTTTGCAAAAGGAGGAGCTCTTGAAACAGTTATTAAAAACCAAACGGGTGTTTTTTTTGAGGAGCAGTCTGCACAACAAATTAAAGAGGCTGTATTAACTTTCGAAAAATTAAAATTTGAACCCAAAACAATTCGGGAACATGCTACGAAATTTTCGAAACAACGATTTGAAAAAGAAATAAAAGAGTTTATCGAAAATAAATACAAACAGTTTTCAAATAATATATAAAAGAGAATTTTGTAAAAAGATAGACGCAAAAATATTTTTATAATTTTCAAATCAATTACATTTGTTGTTTAGAATTAAATAATATGAAAAGAATACTTATCACCGGAGCAGCAGGATTTTTAGGATCGCATTTGTGCGACCGTTTTATCAAAGAAGGTTATTTTGTTATAGGAATGGATAATCTGATTACCGGAGATCTTAAAAACATTGAACATTTATTTAAATTAGAACAATTTGAATTCTATCATCATGACATTACCAAGTTTGTCCATGTTCCTGGTGATTTAGATTATATTTTGCATTTTGCATCACCGGCAAGCCCTATAGATTATCTTAAAATTCCAATCCAGACTTTAAAGGTTGGTTCTTTAGGAACGCATAATTTGTTAGGTTTAGCACGTGTGAAAAAAGCCAGAATCCTGATTGCCTCTACATCTGAAGTTTACGGAGATCCTTTGGTTCACCCACAAACCGAAGAGTATTACGGGAACGTAAATACAATAGGACCTCGCGGTGTTTATGACGAAGCCAAACGTTTTCAGGAATCCATCACGATGGCGTACCATACCTTTCACGGGGTAGAAACCAGAATCGTTCGTATTTTTAATACCTATGGACCAAGAATGCGACTTAACGACGGACGTGTAATTCCGGCTTTTATTGGCCAGGCACTTCGTGGAGAAGATTTAACGATTTTTGGAGACGGAATGCAAACACGTTCGTTTTGTTATGTAGATGATCAGGTAGAGGGTATTTACAGATTATTGCATTCTGATTATGTGTATCCAGTAAACATTGGGAATCCGGATGAAATTACAATTAAGGACTTTGCCGAGGAAATCATTAAACTTACCGGAACCAATCAAAAAGTGGTGTACCATCCGCTACCTATAAATGATCCGTTGCAGCGTCAGCCAGATACTACAAAAGCCAAAGAATTGTTGGGTTGGGAAGCCAAGGTAAATCGTTCCGAAGGAATGAAAATTACGTACGATTATTTCAGATCACTTTCAAAAGAAGAACTTTCAAAAGAAGAGCATAAAGATTTTTCAAATTACATTAAATAATGCGGACAAAAACAGGAAGATATTCAGGTTATATTCGCCCATTCTCCTTTTTGATCGATTTTATAATCATCAATGTTTTTGCGGCATATATCGCTGATTTTCCTGTTGAGCAGCTTGTATTTCCAACAGTTTTAAGTATTGCCTGGTTTAGTATCGCCGCTCAATTGGGCTTTTACGAAGTCTATCGATATACAAAAGTGATTGCTATCCTGAACTGCGCTTTTAAACAAGGATGTTTATTTGCTGTGGTGACATTTGCATTGGCATTTTTTTATGCGAAACAAACCAGTTTTCAGACGATAGGGTTATTCATTTTTATTTCGTTCAGTCTTATATTGGGCGTTAAGTTCTCTATTTATTTTTTTCTGCGAAAGTACCGTGTTTTATTTGGCGGCAATTTCAGAAGAGTCATCCTGATTGGTAAAAGTATGAATGTAGCACCACTGCAACATTTTTTTACTGAAAATTTAGATTACGGCTACCAGCTGATTCAAATATTTGAGTTAGAAAAAGAGAAAGAGGCAAAAATCAATCAGATGTATTCGTTTGTAATGGATAATAAAATTGATGAAATATATTGCTCTATGAGCGATTTAACTCAAAATCAAATGAGTGATATCATTGACTTTGCCGACAATAATTTAAAAACACTAAAGTTTATTCCGGACGAGAAACAGATGTTTTTCCGAAATTTTACTTTCGAATATTACGATTATATTCCGGTAATTTCGCTGAGAGAAATTCGTTTAGATGAAAATTTTAATAAAAATATCAAACGAATTTTCGACATTCTTTTTTCGTGTATTATTATTATCGGAATTCTTTCGTGGTTAGTGCCAATACTCGGTATTTTGATCAAATTAGAAACCAAAGGGCCAATTTTTTTCAAACAAAAAAGAAACGGTCTGAACAATAAGGAATTCGATTGTTATAAATTTCGTTCAATGGAAATCAACGAGCTGGCAGATCTTCATCAGGTTTCAAAAAATGATGCCAGAGTAACTAAAATTGGTAAAATTATAAGAAAAACAAGTATTGATGAGTTGCCACAATTTTTTAATGTTTTATTCGGAGAAATGTCAGTTGTAGGACCCAGACCGCACATGGTCAGTCACACTCAAAAGTATGCGTTACGAATCAATAAGTTTATGGTGCGTCATTTTATAAAACCAGGTATTACAGGTTTGGCTCAAACGCGAGGTTTTAGAGGTGAGGTTGAAAGTGATAACGATATCATCAACCGGGTGAAATACGACATTTTTTATCTGGAAAACTGGTCTATTTTATTAGATATTAAAATCATTTTGAATACGATTTATAATACGCTGAAAGGCGATAAAAAGGCTTACTGATGGCTGATTTAGTTTCTATAATTGTACCAACTTTTAACACTGAAAAATTTATACAGGCAACTATTCAATCGGTTCAAAACCAAACTTATTCTGATTGGGAAATGATTTTGGTTGATGATGCTTCTACAGATGAAACGGTCAATATAATAAAAGAATTTGCCCAAACGGATCATAGGATAAAACTACATAAATTAGAAAAAAATTCCGGAAATGGTTTCGCTCGAAATTTCGCTGTACAAAAAGCTTCAGGAAAATATATCGCTTTTCTGGATGCAGATGATTTATGGTTTCCGATAAAATTAGAGAAACAGATAAACTTCTTGAAAAAGCATAATTTATCTTTTACCTTCAGTTTTTATGATTGGATAGATGAGGAAGGAAATCCTTTAAATAAAAGAATCGAAGCGCCGTTGAATTTGACTTACAAACAATTGTTCTACTGCAATTATGTTGGTAATTTAACTGCTATTTATGATACGGAATATTTTGGGAAAATTATACTCGAAACCACCCAAAAAAGACAAGATTGGCGATTATGGCTAACGATTTTAAAACAAATTAATCAGGCTCAGCCAGTTCCAGAAAGTTTGGCTTTTTATCGAATTAGAAGAGATTCTATTTCGTCTTCAAAATTCAAATTAATAAAGCACAATTATAGTGTTTATAGAGATTTTCACGGCTATAATTTTATATTTTCTTTTTTATTGATGATTCGGTTTTTGTTTACGCAGTTGTTTGTAAAACCGTCTTATACGAGGAAAATTTAGTTTTTTAAAAAGATATAAATTATTTTTTATACCCAATTTTCACTCTTTCAACTTGGTTTTCTTTTTTCTCTGTTAATTCATCCAGATAAGAAAAAACCAACTCTATATTTTTATCGTGGTTTTCTAATTTCTTTTGAATCTGAAGAATGTCAATTTTGATTTCGGTCGTATCAAAAAGCATTTGTCTCACTTTCGTGAAAATGCGCATAATCTGAATATTGGTCTGGATTGCTTTATCGCTTTTTAATATGCTCGAAAGCATTAAAATGCCATGTTCAGTAAAAGCAAAAGGTAAATATTTTTGATGAGTTCCTCTTGTTTTCTTTAAGGTCGCAATTTGCGACCTTAAAGAGTTGGATTCATTTTCGGTGAGCTGAAACATAAAATCTTCAGGAAATCTTGACAAATTTCTTTTTACTTGCTCATTCAATCTTTTCGTTTCAACCCCATAAAGCAAAGCCAAATCACGATCAAGCATCACTTTTTGATTGCGGATAAAATATATTTTGTTCGAAATAGTTTCTTCAGAAAGTAAAGATTGTTCGGCCATAAGTTTTTAATTAAAAAAAACAAATGTAAGATTTTATCTATATTAAAGAAAAGATTTAAACTGTTTTAGTTTTCCACGATTCGTTCTTTCTAAAACTTTTTTTCGAGTAAAACTAAAATTCAAATTAGGTTCAAGATAAATTGAAATCGCTTCTTTAATCTTTTGAATCTGTTCTGTAGTTAATGCTTTTTCAGAAACATATTCGATTTCGAAAGTATCTAATGTGGTTTGTTTGATGATAAATTCTTTTACATTTCCATCGTCTTCGATAATACTTTTCGTTACATAGTAAAAAGTCAATCCTGGCGATTTTTTCCCGCTAGGTAAAATAGCGACATCGTTTGTTCTTCCAATTAGTTTTTTTAGAATTGGTTTTTGCAAAGTGCTTTTTTCGTCCAAAATTCCAATATCGCCAATATCGTATCTAATAAATGGATGCGCTTTATTGAATAACGACGTAATCACAATCCGGCCTTCTTTTCCGTATGGCAAAACCTGATTATTTTCGTCTAAAATTTCTACAAAAAGGGTTTCAGCATTGATTTGCCATTCACCTAAAGTGTTTTCAAAAGCAATTAAATCAAGCTCAGAAGCCCCATATTCGTTGACAATCGGAATTCTGAATTGTTTTTCTAAAAGTTTTTTATCCGATTCAAAAAGCATTTCTGAAGTGACAAAACAAGCTTTCAGAGTGGGACAAATTTCATTCAGAATAAGATTTCTTTGTTCTAAAAATTTAGCAAATAAAACAATCGAACTTGTATAACCATTAATATAATCGAATTTTTTTGTTTTGAATTTTTCCAGAAATTTTTCCAGAACTTCATCCGATAAATCGAAAACAGGAAATCGAAAACGACGACTCAAAAAATCTTTTAAACGTTCTTTGTGGTATCCAACAAAATCCATCGGAATACCATAAAAACGAGCCTGATACGAATGATTAAAATCAATTCTAAACCAGCCAAAACGCATGATATTCGAAGCCCAGGTCAAGGCATGAGAATATTTATCTTTTGCAAAAACAAAGGGAGTTCCGCTGGAACCTGAAGTTTTGTTGAGGTACACATTTTTTAAAGTAAAGCCTTTTGAAAGCCTTTCGTTCAATGGTTTTTGCAAATTCTGTTTGTTCAAAACCGGTAAATCTTCCCATTTTGGAGCGATTTTATTACCCACTAATTCCTGATAAAAAAGGTTATTTTGCAAATGAAAATCGACAATTTCTTCTTTTTTATTTTGAAGAAAAAGCGCGTATTCTTCTTCTGATAAGTTTACAATTCTATCCAATTCAGCTTTCGCTTTCTTTATCGGAAAACCATTTAGCTGAAGCGAAATATCGAAAAGTGATAGCATTTTGAGGATAAATTTCATCAAAAATAATATTTACCAGTTACTAACAGCGAAGAATCAACAACTTTTTAAGATTTAATTATTTTTTACGTACAAAAGCAATTATTTTTGCACCACAACTAAATACAACGATACGATGACAATTTTACTATTAGGATCAGGAGGAAGAGAACATGCTTTTGCTTGGAAAATGATTCAAAGTCCGCTTTGCGAAAAACTTTTTGTTGCACCAGGAAATGCGGGAACAGCTGGAATTGCAACAAATGTTGCGATGTCTCCAACCGATTTTGATGCCATAAAAGCATTTGTAATTCAGGAAAATGTAAAAATGGTTGTCGTAGGACCAGAAGATCCATTGGTAAAAGGTATTTACGATTATTTTAAAAACGACGAAAGTTTACAGCATATTCCGGTAATTGGGCCATCAAAATTAGGAGCTCAACTAGAAGGAAGTAAAGAATTTGCCAAAGAATTCCTGATGAAACATAACATTCCAACTGCAGCTTACGACAGTTTTACAGCTGAAACGGTTGAAAAAGGATGTGATTTTCTGGAAACATTGCAACCTCCTTATGTATTAAAAGCGGATGGATTAGCAGCAGGAAAAGGAGTTTTGATTATTCAGGATCTTGAAGAAGCGAAAACTGAATTAAGAAACATGCTGGTTCATGAAAAATTTGGAGCAGCAAGTTCAAAAGTAGTTATCGAAGAATTTTTGGACGGAATCGAATTGAGCTGTTTCGTTTTGACTGACGGTAAAAACTATAAAATTTTGCCAACAGCAAAAGATTACAAAAGAATTGGTGAAGGCGATACAGGTTTAAATACAGGCGGAATGGGAGCAGTATCTCCAGT
Source organism: Flavobacterium hydrocarbonoxydans (assembly GCF_009789235.1). Lineage (GTDB taxonomy): Bacteria > Bacteroidota > Bacteroidia > Flavobacteriales > Flavobacteriaceae > Flavobacterium > Flavobacterium hydrocarbonoxydans. Next base: position 577,716 of record NZ_WSTB01000002.1, read on the forward strand.
ACCTTACGTAGATGCTGTTTTGATGGAAAAAATTGAAACGCGTATTGTAAAACCTACAATCGAAGGTTTCCAGAAAGACGGAATCGAATATAAAGGTTTTGTATTTATTGGTTTGATCAATGTAAAAGGCGAACCAATTGTTATCGAATACAATGTGAGAATGGGTGATCCGGAAACAGAAGTTGTGGTACCAAGATTAGAATCAGATTTGGTTGCGTTGTTTCAAGCGGTTGCAAACCAGGAATTAGGTTCTTTCGAATTAAAAGTGGATCCAAGAAGTGCGACTACAATTATGGTTGTTTCAGGAGGATATCCTGAAGATTTCGAAAAAGGAAAAGTAATCACCGGTTTAGAAAGCATTACCGATTCGATTGTGTTTCATGCAGGAACAAAATTGGATGGCAATAATGTCGTTAGTAATGGAGGTCGTGTATTGACCATTACTTCTTATGGAGATGATTTTCAACAAGCCATAAAAAAATCTTATCAAAACATAGATAAACTAAGCTTTGATAAGATGTATTTTAGAAAAGATATTGGTTTCGATTTAATCTAAAAAAGAAACATTTCTAACCCTTTTCGAAGGGTTAGTCTTTTTTTATTTTAAAAAAGAGTGAGCTGTAGTATCTTGGTTTTCTGTTCCAGCATCATCAAAAATACGTAATTGTTTGATCCAATATACGATTGCAGCACTACAGATAATCATGAAAATCCAGTTGATTGTGTTTGCACCAAACCAGGTTACAAGTTCTAATGAACGTAAAAAGTCAAGCGGAGCAAATAAAATGTTAACGAATAAGTATTGTATTCCTTCGAAAAAAGCTGTCATAATTTATAAAATTATATGTTATTTATTGTTTTGTAACGCATTGAAGTCAAAATTCAAATAAAAGAATCTTTTTTCAACTTGTTGGTTTTCCTTTTTAAACAAGTATTATATTTACAATCACAAAAGTATAAAATATCCTTATGATTACAAGTGTTTTTAGAAAATCTACACCATTAAATTATTCTTTGGTCGTAATTTTAATACTGGTTTTCTTTTTTCTTTATCAAATTCAGGATCCATCCTGGGCAACTTCTTATTTTTTGGCCTTTCAAAAAATAGTTTTGTTGTGCTTTATTTTAGCATCTTTTTTTCTGGTAAATTTTGTTGTTAAGAAGAACGGCCTCAGTAAAGACAATGGTTACGCTACACTTTTCTATTTATTATTCTCACTGTTTTTCCCCACGATATTTAATAATCCGAATGTTATTTATGCTAACTTTTTTGTGTTGCTGGCATTCCGAAGATTGATTTCGTTACAATCCTTAAAAGCTTCAAAAGAAAAGATTTTTGATGCTTCTTTTTGGATTTTGGTGGCCGCTTTGTTCCAGTTTTGGAGTATTCTTTTCCTGATTTTGGTTTTTATATCGATAATTTTTCATGCTTCAAGAGATTATAGAAACTGGGTTTTGCCTTTTATTGCACTTTTGGCGGTATCCATTTTGTTTTTAATGACCTCTTTAATTTTTAATTTTGATGCCGTAACGTTTATCGAGCAAAGAGCAGTTGTTGATTTCAGAATCGATTATTTTAAAAATAATTACGAAAACGGAGCACTCTCCATTTATGTGGCGGTGGTGTTGTTTTTTGTTTTCTCAATGTTAACGACACTTTCAAACAGACCACAAATTGTACATTCGTCTTTCAAAAAAGTAGTAGCTTATTTTGTTTTGGCCGCTTTTATTTATATTATTTCACCAGAGAAAAGCAATGATATTTTGTTGTTAACAATTCCTCCATTAGCAGTAATGGCTGCTAGTCATATAGAATATGTACAGCAAAAACTGAATAACGAAATTGTATTCTATGTATTGATCCTGTGTAGTTTATTTACTTTTTTCTCCCAATTATAATTTACTTCCGTAAGCTAAATCACCCGCATCTCCAAGACCAGGAACAATGTAATTCTTTTCATTAAGTTTTTCGTCAAGAGAGGCCACCCATAAGTGACAGTTTTCCGGAAGATTTGCCTCAAGATGCGCAATGCCTTCCGGTGCGGCAATAACTACCACAATATGAATTTCAGCAGGAGTTGCATTCTGAATCAGTTTTTCGTGAACGGCAACAATAGACTGACCTGTTGCCAACATCGGATCCAGCAATAAAACCGTTTTGTTGTTGATGATGGAAAGGGCTTGATATTCAACCAGAATTTCAAATTCATCATCATTATTCGGATGATGTCTGCAAGCAGATACAAAGCTGTTTTCCGCATGATCAAAATAGTTTAGAAAACCATTATGAAGCGGTAATCCAGCGCGTAAAATCGAACATAAAACTAAATCATCATTTATTTCTGTAGTTTTTTTAATGCCAAGCGGCGTTTGAATTTCGACATTTTTATAAGACAAATTTTTACTCAGTTCATACGCCATGATTTCGCCAATTCGTTCTATATTTCTACGAAAACGCATACTGTCATTTTGAATATTAATATTTCGGATTTGACCTAAAAAATGGTTTAAAACACTATTATTTTCAGAGATATAATGAATTTTCATATTTAATTTTTAAAATGTTGAATTGGAAAGAATACCAAACCGAAAAAATATTCGTTTTTTTCGTACTATAAAAGTATAAAAAGTATCTTTGTAACTCTAAAAAATAAAGACATGTTTTCAAAATTAGCATATTCGGTTTTCGAACAAAGTATCAAAGATTATCATCAATATGATAGTGTAGATCAGCCTATAAACAATCCTTTTCCAAAAGATAAATTCGAACATTTATTATATTTAAAAAACTGGATTGACACCGTTCAGTGGCATTTTGAGGATATTATTCGCGATCCGCAAATTGATCCTGTAGCTGCTTTAACATTAAAAAGAAAAATCGACGCATCGAATCAGGAGCGTACCGATATGGTAGAATATATCGATAGTTATTTTTTGCAAAAATACAGCCATGTTCAGGTAAAAGACGGAGCAAAAATAAACTCTGAAAGTCCTGCCTGGGCTTTTGACAGATTGTCTATTTTAGCGCTAAAAATTTATCACATGCAGGAAGAAGCTACTCGTACTGAGGCTTCGCAAGAGCACAGAGATAAATGTCAGGAAAAATTAAATATCCTTTTAGAACAAAGAACAGATTTATCAACTGCAATTGATGATTTACTTGCTGATATCGAAAGTGGCGAAAAATTCATGAAAGTGTACAAACAAATGAAAATGTACAATGACGATGATCTGAACCCGGTTTTGTATCAGAATAAGAAATAATTAGGGAAGCTATTTTCAGCTTTTCATTTCAATTCCTCACAAAAAAAATAGAGTTTCTATTGTTCAAAAAAGAGCTTCCGTTGGTCGCTTTTTTTAAACAAGAAACTTTATTTTTTTTTGCTCCGGGATTTTCATTTCAATCTGGGCTAAAAAAAAAGCGAAGTATAATATATTGACATTTAATCTATTAACGGGATTTAAAGTATAAAACATTTTCAATTTAAAATAAAAAAATTGTCAAACAAAATTCAACATATAGCCGTCATGCGACTCTCAGCAATGGGAGATGTCGCCATGACGGTTCCTGTTTTACGCGCTTTTGTAAAACAGTATCCAACGGTAAAAATTACGGTAATTTCCCGCCCTTTTTTTAAGCCTTTTTTTGATGGAATTCCGAATCTTGATTTTTTTGCTTTTGATGAAAAAGAGCGCCATAAAGGTTTTCCTGGACTTTTAAGATTATTTAAAGACGTCAAAAAACTCAAAATTAATGCTTTTGCAGATTTGCATAACGTTTTGCGTTCTAAGATTGTGAGTTTACTTTTCGCTTTAAGCGGAAAAAAAAGAGCTACAGTTGACAAAGGCCGTGAAGGTAAAAAAGAACTGACACGTCACGAAAATAAAGTTTTTGAACAGCTCCCAACCATGTTCGAAAGACACGCAAAAGTATTTGAAGAATTGGGTTTTCCATTAGATTTATCGAATCCTGAATTTCCTGAAAAGGCAAATTTAAGTGCTGATCTTTTGGAAATTATCGGAAAAGAAAATTACAAATTAATCGGGATTGCGCCATTTGCCCAGTACGATTCAAAAGTATATCCGATTGATTTAATGACAGAAGTGATTACAACATTGGCACAAAATAAAAACTATAAAATTTTGCTTTTTGGAGGGGGAAAGAAGGAAATCGAAATTCTGGATTCGCTTGCAAAACCATTTGAAAACGTAATTAATATGGCTGGAAAAATTAAATTTCAGCAAGAATTACAACTTATTAGCAATCTCGACGTAATGCTTTCTATGGATTCCGGAAACGCACATATTGCCGCTATGCTGGGTGTAAAAGTGATCACGCTTTGGGGCGCAACACATCCGTACGCAGGATTTTTACCTTTTAATCAGAGTTTAGAAAATGCTTTGACTTCAGATCGAAATCAATTTCCAAAATTACCAACTTCGGTATATGGAAATAAAATGGTTGAAGGTTACGAAGATGCGATGAGAACGATTCTTCCGGAAGATATAGTTGCTAAAATTCAAACTCAATTTTAAAACAGAATTAAACCCAAACTTGTCATTCCGTAGGAATCTCTACGATCAGTTGGAGTTTTGTTTGTAGAATCACTTTGCTGAGATTCCTACGGAATGACAAGTTTGGGTTGGTTTTTCCTGATTTTTAAAAGATACAGTTTGTCATTCCGTAGGAATCTTAGCAAAGAGTTCTTTTAGATTTCTACGGAATGATAAAGTGGTTAAAAAAATTGCTTCGCCTGTTCGCTAGCACTCGGTTCCAAACCCCAATGATAAGTTGGAATTTGGAATTTTTTTATTGTGATTTAATTTTATATATATTGGATTTTCAACTACAACCAAATCTTCTCATCCCGGCAACGTTCATAAATATAATTTTTTAAGTTCGAAATGGTCTCTTCATAATTTGGTGCTTCAAAACCAAATCGTTCGTGCTCCATTTGTTCTTTTTCAATCGCATTGCATCCTTTTATGACTTCTTTGATCATGTCAAGCATAGCGAGTTCTTTGTTGTTGGTTTTCTGAAATTTAAACTCCACGATTTCATCCTGCAATTCTTCACAATATTCTATAAGTTTTTCGACTTCAGGTTCCTCCAAAAGATGTTGCTTATTTTTAAAAATTTCCCGAACTGATTTCATAAATAATAAATATTAAATTCCAATAAAAAAATTCCAAATTCCAATTTGACAAAGACTGTGAATGATGATAAAACAAAAAAATTCCAAATTCCAATAGTAAGTTTGGAATTTGGAATTTCAATTTTTTTGGAATTTTAACTTTTACACATCATCAAAATCGATATAAATCGTCTCCGATGTTGGATGTGCCTGACAAGTCAAAATCAAACCTTCGGCAATTTCTTTATCAGTCAAAATAGAGTTTTTGGTCATCTCTGCGCTTCCTGTCGTAACACGCGCCAGACAGCTGCTGCAAATTCCGCCCTGACAGGAATAAGGAGCATCGATTCCTTGTTTTAAGGCTGCATCAAGAATAGTTTGTTTTTGCGACATTTCGAAAGTAGCTTCTTCATCATCAACCAAAACGGTAATTTTTGTATGTCCTTCTAATGAAGTTTTGATTTCGTGTTCTTGTGAAGAAGAAGTAAAAAGTTCAAACTTAATAGCCGATTCTTTTACATTTTTCTCTTTCAAAATTCCAGAAACGGTATCAATCATTTCTTCCGGACCACACAAATAGAATTTATCAAATTGCAGCTCTTTGTGTTTGTTGTTCAAAACAAAATTCACCGCCGATTTGTCGATTCTTCCAAACAAAGCATTTTCGGCTTTAGCCTGACTATAAACATAATGCACAAAAAAGCGACCTACATATTGCAATTGCAAATCATGTAATTCCTGGTGAAAAATAGTATCTTCCGGAGTTTTGTTTCCGTAAACCAATACAAATGAGCTTTTTGGCTCACTTTTCAAAACCGATTTTAAAATTGAGATTGCCGGCGTAATTCCGCTTCCGGCAACAAAGGCGGCGTAATTTCGTTGTCTTTCAGCGTCTGGTTCAAAGGTAAATTTTCCTTCAGGATGACCTACTTCAAGTACATCACCAGCCTTAAGTTTTGTGTTTGCAAATTGCGAGAACAAACCGTTTTTAACGGCTTTAACAGCAATTCTTAATTCGCCGTTTTCTGGAGCAGAACATATAGAGTAAGCGCGTCTAATTTCTTGATTATCAAGAGTTAATTTTAAATTAACGTATTGTCCGGCTATAAATTTATAATCTGATTTTAGTTCTTCGGGAACATTAAAAAGTACCGAAACTGCATTGGCAGTCTCACGTTTTACCTCTTTAATTATGAGTTTTAAAAATGAAGGCATGATATATAATTTTATGCAAAAGTAGCAAACAGAGACTAAATCTCAGGCACGAAATTATTTTTTTTAACTTTTTTTGTAACGTTTTCTTACATTTGGTATCTTACTACAAAACCAAAAAACAAAACCATGATTAAAAAGTTTATTTATCTCGAATGGAAAGCCTTTACCCGTTCAGCTTCCTTTGGAACAAATCTCGCCATGAAAATCTTAATTGGATTTTTGATGGCTTATTTTTCAGTTTGTTTTATAGCTGTTGGAGTTTTGCTTTTTTATGGACTCAAAGAAATGAATTTAGATCCATTTGTTACAATCAATAAATTTTTGATTTATTATTTATTGTTCGATTTACTGGTTCGACTCCTGATGCAGGCAATTCCGGTTCTCAATATCAAACCCTTATTGGTGCTGCCGTTTAAGAAACCAACTATTGTGCATTTTTCATTAGGAAAAACAGCCTTGTCATTTTTCAATTGGGTTCACGCCTTGTTTTTTATACCCTTTTCGGTTGTTTTAATTATGGAAGGATATGATGTTTTAAGCGTAATTTGCTGGAACCTGGCGATTTTTTCTTTGATATATATAAATAATTTCCTGAATATTATCCTAAGTAATATCGACAAATTATTTGTAGTTTTTGTTGTTTTGATTCTGGGTTTAGGAGCCGCTCAATATTATAAACTATTTGATGTTACTGTTTTTACAACGCCTTTTTTTCTGGGATTATATGCAAAAAAAGCATTGTTTCTTATTCCATTTTTAATCCTGATTGGTTTGTATGCTTTTACTTTTAAATATTTCAAAAACAATTTATTCTTAGACGCAGGACTTTCTAAAAAAGAAGATATTGCCAAAACTGAAAATTTAGTGTGGCTGAATCAATTTGGGACTTTAGGAACCTTCCTGAAAAATGATATAAAATTGATCAAAAGAAACAAAAGATCGAAAACGACAATTTTGATGAGCGTTCTCTTTTTGTTCTACGGATTGATCTTTTTTGCAAATTCACATCAGCCACCTGTGATGCACATTTTTGCCGGAATTTTTGTTTCGGGCGGATTTTTATTTGTCTTCGGGCAGTTTGTACCAAGTTGGGATAGTTCGTATTACCAATTAATGATGACACAAAACATTCCGTATCGCGGATATATTACGTCAAAATGGTGGTTAGTTGTAATTGCAACTGCGGTCTCAACAGTTTTAGCTTCTTTTTACCTTTTTTATGGTTTAGAAACGTACCTGACTATTGTTGTAGGCGCCATTTATAATATAGGAGTCAACTCGCATCTGGTACTTTTAGGAGGTGCTTTTACTAAAACACCAATCGATTTGAGTGCTGCAAGCGGAGCTTTTGGTGACAAAAAAGCATTCAATGTAAATGCGATGTTATTGACTTTACCCAAATTATTATTGCCCTTATTATTGTATTGGATTGGACTTCATTTTGGAGACAAAACAGTAGCACTTACTTTAGTGGCAGGAGCAGGAGTACTGGGTTTTATCTTCAGAAATAAAGTATTTTCTCTTATCGAAAAAAGATACAAAGTCGAAAAATACAGTACGATTCAGGCTTACAAACAAAAAAATTAATTAGTCAATTTAAAAATGTGTCAATCAGATAATTTTTATCCGATTGAAATGGAACATATAAACAAACAGCAGATTTTTTAAATCTAAAATCTGAAATCAACAATCTAAAATTTACATTCATGATACAAGTAAATCAACTTTCAAAAAAATATAACGGAACTACAGTTTTAAATATCGAAAATCTTGAAATTCCAAAAGGGCAAAGTTTTGGGTTAGTAGGAAATAACGGCGCAGGAAAAACGACTTTTTTCAGTTTGTTATTAGACTTAATTCAGCCAACAACCGGATATATAAACAACAATGATATTCAGGTAAATACCAGCGAAAACTGGAAATCATTTACCGGTTCGTTCCTTGACGAAAGTTTCCTGATTGGATATCTTACTCCTGAGGAATACTTTTATTTTATTGGTGACTTACGCAATCAAAACAAAGCTGATGTTGATGCTTTATTGGCGGAACACGAAGAATTTTTTAATGGAGAAATTTTAAAAAATAAAAAATACCTGCGTGATTTATCCAAAGGAAACCAGAAAAAGGTTGGTATCATTGCGACGCTAATTGGTAATCCTGAAGTAGTGATTCTGGACGAGCCTTTTGCTAATTTAGACCCAACTACAGTAAGCCGATTAAAAAAAATTATCAAAGATTTAGCCGATAATCCTAATGTTACCGTTTTGGTTTCGAGCCACGATTTGCAGCACACTGTAGAGGTTTGTGACAGGATTGTAGCATTGAATAAAGGTGAAATTGTAAAAGACATTCAGACATCAAAAGAAACCCTACAGGAGTTAGAAACGTTTTTTGCAGTATAATTTTCTGATATTTCAAAAAGAAGCGTATTTTTACGAGTCATTATACTAAAAATCCTTTTTAGAAGTTAAATGATTTAAATCTATTTCTATTGAAAAAGAATACTCTTAAATATTGTTTTACGCTTTTGTTTTTATTCTTTTTGATAGCCTGTTCTACCAAGAAAAACACTTTTTTGTCTAGAAATTCGCATGCGCTAAGCACAAAATACAACATTTTGTACAATGGCGGAATTGGCCTGGATAAAGGATTGAAATCTATTCAGGGCAACAATCAGGACAATTTCTGGAAGATGCTGCCTATCGAAAAAATGCAAATCGACGAAACCAACAGAGAGGAAACAAAAGCTAAAAATGCTGATTTCGAATTGGCCGAAACCAAAGCGACCAAAGCCATTCAGAAACACTCGATGAATATTGGCGGAAGAGAAAAAAATTATCAGATAGACGAATCTTACTTGTTGCTCGGAAAAGCCAGATATTACGATCAGCGTTTTATTCCGGCATTGGAGGCATTCAATTATATATTGTACAAATACCCAAATAGCAGCAATATTTATACAGCGAAAATTTGGCGCGAAAAAACCAATATGCGTTTGGGCAATGATGCTATTGTGGTTAAAAATATCAATAAATTATTAAAAAACACAGATCTTGGTAAACAAACTTTTGCTGATGCAAATGCTTTGTTGTCAGAAGCTTTTTTGAATTTAGAACAAAAAGATAGTGCTGTTGCCAAACTTAGAATTGCCGAAGAGTTTACAAAAAACAACGAAGAAAAAGCAAGATACCGTTTTATTCTGGGGCAAATGTATCAGGAAGCCGGCGTAAAAGATAGTGCGATTTATTTTTATGATGGTGTAATCGATCTTAATAGAAAAGCCGACAGAAAATACATGATGCATGCCTATGCTAAAAAAGCTCAGCTATTTGATTATGAAAAAGATAACGACACTATATTTATTGAAACCTATAATAAATTAGTGGCTGATCGCGAAAACAGACCTTATTATGATGTGCTTTTTTACGAAATGGGAGTGTATTTTGATAAAAGAAAAGATCAGGAATCAGCATTAGAGTTTTATAATAAATCATTAAAAAGAAAATCTGCAGATTCTTATTTAGTAGCTTCGACTTATCGAAATATTGGTAATATGTATTTTAAAAATACAGATTATACAATGGCTGCTAAATATTACGACAGTACATTGGTAAAACTGGATCCTAAAACCAGAGAGTTTGCCTCGATTGAAAAAAACCGGAAAAACTTAGACGATGTCATCAGATATGAAGGGATTTCAAAACGCAACGACAGTATTCTGAAAGTGTACAGTTTTTCGCCAGAGAAAAGAAAATCATATTTTGAAGATTACATTGCTGAACTTAAAAAGAAAGACGAAACAAAACGTCTTTTAGAAGAAAAAGAAAAAGAAAAACAGGAAAATATCGAGCGAAATTCGCAGCCTGATGTTCTACAAGATGGAGCTGTAAACCCACAATCTTTACCCAAAGCAAATGATGGAGTTCCAACTCCGGGATCTAATAATGATGTAGCCAGTACATTTTATTTTTACAATCCATCCACAGTTGCTTACGGAAAAATTCAGTTCAAAAAAATGTGGGGAAACAGAGCGCTTAGCGGCAACTGGAGAATGGCAGCTTCAAGAGCCAATACAAATAGTGCAGAAAATGATTCTATAACTGATGCTTTGGCCGCGGCTGAGAAAGCAAAAGATACGATTGTCATCGAAAAATACACTACTGATTTTTACGAAAAACAGCTTCCCACAACAAAAGCAGCTATTGATAGTATTGGTAAAGAACGCAATTTTGCCTATTATCAGTTAGGGCTTATTTATAAAGAAAAATTTAAAGAGTATAATTTGGCCAGCAATAAACTGGAACAATTATTACGCAACAATCCGGAAGAAAAATTGGTTTTGCCATCGATGTATAATTTGTATAAGATATATCAAATTACCAATCCGCAGAAGGCAGAGCAGATAAAAGCAGAGATTACAGCCCAATATCCAAATTCGAGATATGCGCAAATTATTAATAACACCAATAGTAGTGATAATCTTTCGCCCGATAAAGAATACCAAAAGTGGTATAAACTTTATGAAGAGCAACAGTTTAAAACCGTATTAGACAATATTGATAATTTAATCAATCAATATTCAGGTGACGATATCGTATCGAAATTCGAATTATTGAAAGCCAGCACACAAGGAAAAGTCAACGGATTAGAAGCCTATAAAAAAGCACTCGAAAATGTAGCAGATAATTATCCTAATAGTGAAGAAGGAAAAAATGCCCGCGAAATTTTAGAGAAAAATATTCCGACCTTAGAAAAACTTGATTTTACAACTGTTGACAACCGAAACTGGAAAATTGTTTACAGAGTAACAGCTGATGATCAAAACTCAGCCAAACAAATTGATGACGCCATTAAGAAGTTTTTAGATGTAGAAAACTTCGAAAAATTAAAAACCTCTTTTGATACCTACAATCAAAAAGAAAGTTTTGTTGTGATTCATGGTTTAAAATCTGAATCGTATGCGCAGGATGTTGCGGGTGTTTTAAACGATACTAAAAAGTATAAAGTAAAACAGCCAGCCATCATAATCTCTAGTGACAATTACAAAATTGTTCAGATTAAGAAAAATATTGACTCTTATTTAGCCCCCAAAACCCCATAATTTATAATATGTTTGATAAAGCCAAAAAAACCGGAACAGAACTCTTAGGAAAGACCAACAGAATAGTGGAAGGAACCACCATAATTGGCGACATCGTTTCTAAAGCTGATTTTAGATTAGATGGCGAATTGATAGGTAATTTTACATCGCAAGGAAAATTAGTGATAGGTCATGCCGGAGTTGTAAAAGGAGAAATTATTTGTAACAATGCAGATATTGAAGGAGAATTCCAGGGAAAAATAAAAGTTCTGGAAGTTCTTAATATAAAATCCTCAGCACAAATTCACGGAGAAGTTCTGGTAGGCAAATTGTCTATAGAACCAGGAGCTAATTTTACGGCAACCTGCACCATGATCACAGAAGTTAATCAGGAAAAACCAAAAGATGGAAAAGGAGCCGAACAAAAACAACAGGAATAAGTGGATCGTATTTGTTAATATTCCTTTTCAAATGGGAATAATAATTTTTTTATTTTGCTACGTTGGAATTAAGTTAGACGAAAAATATTCAAATGGAGGTTCTGTTTGGACTATAATCTTATCTTTGCTTTCTGTTTTTCTAGCACTTTACAATGTTATCAGGCAAGTTAAAAATTTAAATAAATAATGAACAAAACAATCGATTTTCTAAAGTATTTTATCCCTTTTTCTATTGTACTATTTATTGTGCAATATTTCATAATGGAATTTCTTTCCGATAAATTAATCTTCTTTTATAGCCCTTTGAGTATCTATGTTTTTAATATTATTGCAACTTTTTTGGTATATCTTTTTTTAATTTTTGTAAATAATAATTTTGAGAATTATACTGGTTTTGCTTTTTTAGGCGCAAGTTTTTTTAGAATGATGGCTGCCATTATTTTTTTGATTCCTTTGATAAAAGGAGAGGTTAAAAATCCTATTATAGATTTAACTACATTCTTTGCCCCGTATTTTAGTTTTTTACTTTTTGAAACATATTTCACAATTCGCTTAATAAATAAAGGTTAATTGCTTTATTAACAATAAGATTGCTCGTTGAAAACTTAAATATTAAAAATTACATGTATAAATTTTCAATTTTCAATTTTAAATGTACCTTTGCAAAAATTTTTTGGAACCTAAATTAGAAACAGTTTTAATAATGATAATTTCAAATAAACCCGTCCAGTACTTATTAGTTACTTTATTAGCGCTTACTTCGTCGATAAATTTTGCATCAACTTCTGTTGATAGTGTTTCAGTGAAACACGATGATGTGGAGTTGGCAGCAGAAGGTCATGGAACAACAAGTGAGCACGGAAAAACTGTCGGGCACGATGTAGAAAAAGAATTCAATGCAAGCGAATTAATCAATTCTCATATTGGAGATGCTCATGATTTTCATATAGCAGATTGGAATGGTCATGCAATTTCTTTTAATCTGCCTGTAATTTTATGGACAAATAACGGTTTAGAGATTTTTTCATCTGAAAAATTCCATCATGATAATGAAGGACATCATGTAGTTGATATTAATGGTCAAAAAGTAGTTCGTTATAAAGAAGTAATTTTTTATGCGGATAAGTTTGAAGAAATGACAAAAGAGGAAAGAGACAACGGGGCTTTTGCTTTTGATGCAAGACCTTTAGATTTTTCTATTACAAAAAATGTTTTCTCAATGTTAATGTCTGCGATTGTTTTGTTTTTCTTGTTTTTTGCTGTTGCAAGATCATACAAGAATAACCCAAATGCACCAAAAGGATTGGCTGGTTTTTTAGAGCCGCTTGTTACTTTTGTTAGAGACGAAATTGCAATTCCTAATATTGGCACAAAAAAGTATGGTAAATATATGCCCTATCTTTTGACTATCTTTTTCTTTATTTGGGTTAACAATCTTATTGGTTTGATTCCTTTCTTTCCATTCAGCTCAAACTTAACAGGGAATATTTACTTTACATTTGTAATGGCATTTATCACTTTTGTAGTTACAACATTAAGTGGGAACAAAAATTATTGGGGACATATTTTTAATACACCTGGAGTTCCAGTTTGGTTGGCTCCAATTATGATTCCTGTAGAAATTATAGGAATGTTAACAAAGCCATTTGCATTAATGATTCGTTTATTCGCAAATATTACTGCGGGTCACATTATTATTTTGAGTTTGGTTTCTTTAATTTTCATTTTCAAAAGCATTGCTATAGGACCAGTTGCTGGAGCATTTGTTTTGTTTATGAGTGTTTTAGAAATGTTGGTTGCTGCTTTGCAAGCGTATGTGTTTACATTGCTTTCAGCATTATTTATTGGTCAGGCTGTTGAAGAGCACGATCATCATTAATTAGAGTTTTATTAATTATTAACTATATAAATTTATTATTATGGTATTAGCTGGAATCGGAGCTGGATTAGCTGTAATTGGTGCAGGTCTTGGTATTGGAAAAATTGGTGGTTCTGCAATGGATGCTATCGCTCGTCAACCAGAAGCTGCTGGAAAAATCCAGACTGCTATGATTATTGCTGCTGCACTTATTGAAGGTGTTGCACTTTTCGCAGTAGTTGTTGCGTTAATCGCAAAGTAATTAAAATCTAAAACTTCCTGTAGCGGTTGGCTCCAGGAAGTTTTTTCAAAACAAAGACAAACAATTTTTAAATATATACTGTTATGCAATTAACTTCACCAGAAAGTTTAATTTTTTGGACAACAATTATCTTTATTGTTTTCTTCATTCTTTTAGCAAAATTTGCTTGGAAACCTATATTAGGCGCTGTAAAAAGTCGTGAAGAATCGATCAACAATGCTTTAGCTTCTGCAGAAGCTGCTCGTTTAGAAATGCAGAATTTAACTGCAGACAATGAGCGTATCTTGAAAGAGGCTCGTGTAGAGCGTGATGCAATGTTAAAAGAAGCTCGTGAAATGAGAGAACAAATTATTGCAGATTCTAAAAACGAAGCACAAGAGCAAGGTCAAAAATTAATTGAGCAGGCAAAAGCAGCTATCGAAAATGAAAAAAATGCTGCAATGGCCGAATTGAAATTACAAGTTTCAACTTTATCATTAAGCATCGCTGAAAAATTGTTGAAAGAAGAATTATCTAACAAAGAATCTCAAACTAAATTAGTTGAGAAAATGTTAGGTGACGTAAAGCTAAACTAAGATTATGGCAAGTACAAGAGCAGCAATTCGTTATGCAAAAGCAATTCTAGACTTAGCAAACTCTAAAGGTGTTGCCGAAGCTGTAAACAACGATATGAAAGTGATTGCTTCAACTATTGAAAGCAATTTAGAATTGAGTACCTTTATTCAAAGCCCAACTGTAAAAGTTGAAGTTAAGGAAAGTGCTCTTTTAGAGGTTTTTGCAAATGTAAATGGTGTAACGAAAGGGTTATTTCATTTATTATTTGAAAACAAAAGATTTGAAATTCTGGAAGCAATAGCAACAGAATATAAAATGTTATTTGATGTAATTAATGGTGTTGAAGTAGCAACTGTTACTACAGCAATCCCTATGGATGCCGCTTTAGAAGCTAAAGTTTTAGCTAAAATCGCGACTTTATCAGACAAAAAAATAACAATTGAAAATATTGTAGATGCTTCAATCATTGGAGGATTTATTTTAAGAATAGGTGATAAGCAATACAATGCATCTGTTGCAAACAGATTGCAGGTATTAAAAAGAGAGTTAAGTAATTAGTTTTATTACACATAAAAGTGTCTAAATTATAAATTAAGATGGCGGAAATCAAACCTGCTGAAATTTCAGCAATATTAAGAAAGCAAGTAGAAGGTTTTGAATCTGGTGCTACGCTAGAGGAAGTAGGAACAGTACTTCAAGTTGGAGACGGTATTGCTCGTATTTACGGGCTATCGAATGTACAATATGGTGAGTTAGTTGAATTTGACAACGGTCTTGAAGCTATTGTATTGAACCTTGAAGAAGACAATGTTGGTGTGGTACTTTTAGGACCATCAACAGGAATCAAAGAAGGATCAACTGCAAAAAGAACACAACGTATTGCTTCTCTTAAAGTAGGTGAGCAAATGGTAGGACGTGTAGTAAACACACTTGGTTTTCCAATTGATGGAAAAGGACCAATTGGTGGAGACTTATACGAAATGCCATTAGAAAGAAAAGCTCCTGGAGTTATCTTCCGTCAGCCAGTTACTGAGCCATTACAAACAGGTATCAAAGCAGTAGATGCTATGATCCCGGTTGGTCGTGGACAGCGTGAGCTTGTTATTGGTGACCGTCAAACAGGTAAATCAACTGTTTGTATCGATACTATCTTGAATCAAAAAGAATTTTATGATGCAGGAAAACCTGTATTCTGTATATATGTTGCAATTGGACAAAAAGCGTCAACTGTAGCAGGAATCGCAAAAATGTTAGAAGAAAAAGGTGCAATGGCTTATACAGTTATCGTTGCTGCTAATGCTTCTGATCCAGCTCCGATGCAAGTTTATGCTCCTTTCGCAGGTGCTGCAATCGGAGAATACTTTAGAGATTCTGGTCGTCCAGCTCTTATTGTATATGATGATTTATCTAAGCAAGCTGTTGCTTACCGTGAGGTTTCTCTTTTATTAAGAAGACCACCGGGACGTGAGGCTTACCCTGGAGACGTTTTCTACTTACACTCTCGTTTATTAGAGCGTGCTTGTAAAGTAATTGCTGATAATGGAATTGCTAAAAACATGAACGATTTACCAGATTCTATCAAGTCTATCGTAAAAGGTGGTGGTTCATTAACTGCTTTACCAATTATCGAAACTCAGGCTGGAGACGTTTCTGCTTATATCCCAACAAACGTAATTTCGATTACAGATGGTCAGATTTTCCTTGATGGAGATTTGTTCAACTCTGGAGTTCGTCCTGCTATCAACGTAGGTATCTCAGTATCTCGTGTTGGAGGTAATGCTCAGATTAAATCAATGAAAAAAGTTTCTGGAACTTTAAAATTAGACCAGGCTCAATTCCGTGAATTGGAAGCTTTCGCTAAATTTGGTTCTGATTTGGATTCAGTTACTTTAAACGTAATCGAAAAAGGAAAAAGAAATGTTGAAATCTTGAAACAAGGTTTGAATGATCCTTATACAGTAGAAAATCAAGTAGCTATTATTTACGCTGGTTCTAAAAACTTATTAAGAAACGTTCCTGTAAATAAAGTAAAAGAATTCGAAGCAGATTTCTTAGCTTACTTAAATACAAAACATAAAGATACACTTAATGCTTTGAAAGCTGGTAAATTAGATGACAACATTACTGATGTTATCGAAAAAGCAGCAAAAGAAATTTCAGCAAAATATAACTAATTAGATAATTCTTTAATTAGATAATTAGAAAATGTCCCCGATATTTTTTAATTATCTAATTTTCAAATTGTCACATTTTCTCATTAACAAATGGCAAATTTAAAGGAAATCCGTAATAGAATTACTTCCGTTTCATCTACGATGCAAATCACATCGGCAATGAAAATGGTTTCTGCTGCAAAGCTTAAGAAAGCACAAGATGCAATCACTGCGATGCGCCCTTATGCCGAGAAATTAACGGAGTTGTTGCAAAATTTATCTGCTACACTTGATGGTGAAGTAGGTGGTGATTACACAACACAACGTGAAGTAAAAAAAGTATTACTTGTTGCTATAACTTCGAACAGAGGTTTATGTGGTGCATTTAATACAAACATTATTAAGGAAGTTAAAAACCGTTCTGCTTTTTATGCAGGAAAACAAGTTGATGTTTTTCCTATTGGGAAAAAAGGAAATGATGTTTTAGTAAAAACGCATAAAGCTCACGGTCATCATAATGCAATTTTTGATCATTTAACTTTTGATAATGTTGCTGCAATTGCAGATGTTTTGACTGAGAAATTCTTATCAGGCGAATACGATAGAATCGAATTGATTTACAATCAGTTTAAAAATGCTGCTACACAAATCGTTCAGACAGAACAATTTTTGCCGTTGGCGCCTATCAAATCGGATGTACCGGTTTCGACAGGGGATTATATTTTCGAACCTTCAAAAGAAGAAATCGTATTAACTTTGATTCCTAAATCATTAAAAACACAATTGTACAAAGGTATTCGTGATTCATTTGCTTCAGAACACGGAGCGCGTATGACAGCAATGCACAAAGCAACTGACAACGCTACTGAATTAAGAAATCAATTAAAATTAACTTACAATAAAGCGCGTCAGGCTGCTATTACTAACGAAATCCTTGAGATTGTTGGTGGTGCAGAAGCTTTAAACGGATAAGTTTAGTATAGTTAGAGATATTAAAAGAGTCACATTTAGTGGCTCTTTTTTTTTTTGGATCAACTAAATGTTGTGGAAAAAGATTAAATTATACTTCCTAATTTTACCATAGGAGATGAAAAGTAGAGGCGCACAGCAGTGTGTCTTACGTTCCGTAACCAAAATTTATTCAGATTGTAAGACGTACTGCTATTTGCCTCTACGGTAAAATTGGAATGGAAAAATGGAGTCTCGTAAAGGCGATAATGCGCAATTTTTGGATAAAAAAAATCCGCTCATGAAATGAACGGACGTTAAAACCTAAACAACTTCTATATATAGATTAAAAATCTTTTTTGGATGTTATTAATACTAATTCAAAAGGTTTTAAATGGTGTTCTCGGGAATTGTATTCCCGAGAACGCAACCATTTTATACATTCTTTTAATGCGGCTTCTGTTGTTCCGCTTATGCTTTGTTTTTATGGGAACAAACTAGCTATATTAATCCCGGTGCTTTGTTTTTTTATGGGTTACAAATTAGCTATATCAATCCCTATGCTTTTCTTTTTTTGGGTTGCAAATTAGCTATAACAATCCCGATGCTCTGTTTTTCTGTGGGTTACAAATTAGCTATATCAGTCCCTTTGCTTTTCTTTTTTGTTGGGTTGCAATTTAGCTATAACAATCCCGATGCTTTGTTTTTTAAGGTCACAATTAGCTTTATGAAACCCCGTTGCTTTACTTTTATTAGGTTGTAACTTAGCTATAACATTCCTATGCTCTGTTTTTTTTTAAGGGTTACAAAACAGCTGTATCAATCCCTTTGGTTTGATTAACTTCAGATTGTTATAGCTGAAGTTTTAGGTTGTTAAAAATCAAATATTTACTAATGACTTAACAAGACAAAAATCATATTATTTATTGAGTTCCACAATACCCACTTTTGGTGATTTTTAATTGTAGAATAAAATCTACAAAAGGGCTAGATTTTTGACTTTCAATTTAAAATAATCACTGATAATTAGTTTATTTTTGAAATGGAATGAAGAAGCTTTTAAACATAGATTAATTACTTCCTTTCGGTTGTAGTGGAGATGCTTTAATGATTATACAATAAATAGCTTTTTTTAAGTATTTTTGGTATTTACTTTTTACAATGGAATTAAATATAAAAGAACTTAATACAGTTGAAGAAATGGTGGAACAACTTGCAACCATGAGATTTCTTTATCCGACGATGTCAATTGAAAAATACACAACCTATCTTTCAGAAATGGTTGCTCACAATTACATTCAAATAGCTGTTTTTGAAAAAGATATTTGTTTAGGAATAACAGGTTGCTGGACCAATACTAAATTATGGACAGGAAAATATCTCGAAATTGATAATTTCGTTGTTAATCCTGAATTTCGTTCTAAAGGAATTGGCAAAATACTAACGGATTATATTGAGCAAAAAGCCTTAAATTTAGGTTGTAGCAGTATCGTTTTGGATGCTTTTACGGCAAACTTTGCCGCACATCGGTTTTATTATAATCAGGGTTATGGACCAAAAGGATTTCATTTCGTTAAAATACTAGACGAAAATAAGTTAACTTAAAAGAAAACCATATATATTTATATTTTTTAAATATCGGTAACTTTTTTATGTTTTGTACGTATAACCTTTATAACTGACAAACAAAAAATATTAATATGGCAAAAGAAAGTTTTAATTGGAAAAGTCTTTTTATTAATGATGAAAATCCTTCATCACACCCCCCTGAATCAACCCCTGTAACCAACACGACTAATCCGGTTATGCCGTCATCAGATACTAAATTTCCAAGTCATGTGACGGAAAGTTTGTCTGCAAATTCGTTGTCAAATCCTTTTTTGAATGAAATTTTTGAAGTTTATGACAAAGGTTTTGAATCTTTGAATGAATCGGGTTTTGATTTTTTCGAATTGTATAAATCTGTGATTGCTGTAGGGGTTACTAATCCACAAAGTTATCAAATGGCTTTTACAATGGGTAAGACTATCAAACCCGAGTTGACAAAAGAATTTCTTTTGGAAAAAGCTAAATATTATATTACAGAAATTGAAAAAGTTTATGCTAAATATGATAATATTGGTAAAACAAAAAAAACAGAATTAAACAATACGATTCTTCATGAAAAAAACACTCTTTCGAAAGAGGTAGCCGATTTAGAATCTAAAATTGCTCAACTTCAAAAAGAATTAGAAGCTAAAAAACTGGCTCTTCAAAAAATGGATCCTAAAAATATGGAACAACTTTCTGAAATTCAATTAAAAATGGAAGCTAACGATTTGGCTAAGCAAAAAATATTAAACTCAATAAACACAGTTATAACCGGAATTAACCAATATTTATAATAAATGGACACTAAATACGAACAAGAAAAGAGTACGCTTTTGGCGCTGCCAATCTTAAAACATTTTGATGAGTCAAAAGGAGAAATTGCTTTAAAATCAGATACGCTTAAAAAAGGAGAAAAGTCATTGTTTTTTGCCTTAGCCCTGGGATTATTGGGTATTGGAGGTTATTTAGTCTGGACTTATATTATACCACCACTATTTACCATGTTGGGTCAGGCAATAGCATTATCCGCAACAGGAGTATTTTTAGTTTTTTTAGTAATGATGTATCCTGTTATTATGAAAGGATTACGTTTTGCTACTAAAAATCTTCATAAAGCATTAATTCAAAGTAATCCTTTTAATGAATTAGAAGAGCAAAAGCAAAAGATGATTAAGAACCGTGAAGTTTTTAAAAATACAAAAGCAAAACTGAAAGGGCTAAAAAATGAAATGGAAGTTGAAGCGAACAAGTCTGAAAAAGAAGCAAAAAGCTTTCAGGAAGATGTTTTAAGTTTACAACGCCAATCTGAAAAGCTTAAAACTGCCATGGACGAAATGGTTAAAGTACACGGTGTAGCAGCAAAAGATACAGATGAGTATGTAGCCCTGCAAAGTGAGCTGGCCAGAAAATTAAGTGACTCTCAAAGAATTTCTACTCAATACGAGCAAAGCAAAGGATTTATTCAAAAATATGGCGTACGTGCCAATGTTTTGGGTAAAATGGATAGAAAACTAACATTGGCAGGAACAGCAATTGATATTAAGATTGCAGATTTTGATGCTACAGTAAAGATGCTTCAAAAAGAATATGAGTTTGCTAAAAATGCGAAGGAAGCAACTGAAAGCGCAAAAAGTGCCATGATGTTTACTCAGGACTGGGAATTAGAATATGCTCTGGAAGTGGTAACTTCTACCATTGCTCAGGATATTGCCAGAACCTCTGAAAACTTGATTGACATTGATGCTTTGACCTCTAAGTATTCTGTTGATAATGACGAGTTGTACTCTCGATTAGATTCATTGGCAGACAAAATTAAAACGGGAGATAGCGTTATTCCGGATTCGACCAAATATACAAGTCCAAACTATAAATTATCTAAAGAAGAGAAATTAGAAAGTGGCGGATTTGGAGATATTTTTTAAAAACAACATAACCAATAAACAACAAATCAAAACCAATACAATAAAATGGGAAAAATTTTAAGAACAGAGAAACTAACAACGTTTTCTGAATTGTTAATCGTTATTGCTGGAATTGGGGCAATTTTAGCAGGAGTATATTATCTTTCTCCAGGTATTAAAACAGCAGTTTCTAAACAATTAAACGGAATGGAAATTAACCAGACCGATGTTAATAATGTAACGAATGCTGAAAAAATTGCACTTCCATCTACTGATATTTCTACAGAAGTTGCTGATAAACCACTAGTGAGAATTGGAGGGTATGCCTGGAATGCTCAATCTGGAATTATCGTTTCGAACGGAGGACCTAAAACAACTAAAGGTTCTTTGATGGAAAAAAATGGAGTAAATCTTGAAATTATTCGTCAGGACTGGCTTTCGGAACTTCGTAATATGCAAATGAAATTTATTGAAGAATTTGATAAAGGTCAAGCTTTCCCAACTTCGGACAAAAGTGTTTTTGCAGTGATGATTATGGGTGATGGAGCGCCATTTTATATTAGTTCTGTTCAAAAATCATTAGACGAAAAATACGGTAAAGACAAATACCATTTACAGGTAATGGGAGTGGTAGGAATGAGCTATGGAGAAGATAAACTGATAGGGCCTCCAAGCTGGAAATCGGATCCGAAATCTATGAAAGGTGCTGTTATATCTGCAGTTTTGGGTGATGGTGACTGGGTTACGACTGTAAATTATTGTTTTGCTAACGGATTAAAAGTAAATCCGGATCCAACTACTTATGATGCAGATGCAGTAAATATTTATCCTTCAGAAAATGATGATTATATTAAATCGGCTGAGGAATTAATCAAATCACAAACTACAGGCTGGACGGTTACGCTGAAAGAAGTTTCAAACGGAAAATTAACAGGAAAATCAGTTAACAGAAAAATTGACGGTTGTGCAACCTGGACTCCTGGAGACAAAACCGTTTTTGATAAACTTACAGGTTTTGTAGATATTGTTTCTACAAAAGAGTTTAACAACCAAATGCCAACAGCACTTATTGGAGTGAAAGAGTGGGCGGAAAAAAACCCTGAAATTGTATCTAATATTTTAAAATCGGCATTGACAGCTTCTAATCAAATGAAAAATTATGAAGACTGGAAAGTGAGAGCTTCACAAGCGATTACAGATACTTATAAAATGGAGACTCCGGAGTATTGGTATAAAATGTTCAAAGGACAACAAGGAACAAAAGGTGGATTGACTTATAATATGGGTGGTTCAAAAGTATTTAATTATGCTGATGCAATGCAATATTTTGGATTATCAGATGGTGTAAACAGATACAAATCTGTGTATAATCAGGTTTCAGGATATTTAACAGATTTGAATCCGTTTGGGTTTAATGAAAATGTTGGAGCAGTTGTTCCTTATGATCAGGCGGTAAATTTATTTTTCCTGAAAAACATCAACGATATCGAGTCAACATCAGCTGATAAAGCAGATTATAGCAATGAAGCTACCGAAGTTGTTGCGTCTGGAGAATGGAAAATTAATTTTAATACGGCAAGTGCTGAAATTTCAAGTTCATCCAGTAAAGAGGTTGAAAAAATCTACAACCTTTTGGTACAGGCTGAAAACACAAAACTTACTATTGTAGGACACACTGACAATGTTGGAAATCCGGCATCTAATTTAGCGTTATCTAAGAGTAGAGCTGAAGCAGTTGTAACCTATTTGAAACAAAAAGGAATTCCTGCTAATCGTTTTCAAATGGTAGATGGTAAAGGACAAAATGATCCAATTGCCGACAATAATACAGCATCTGGAAAAGCACAAAACAGACGTGTAGTTATTACTTTATTGAAATAATAATTTAAAAAAACAAGGCTGCTTTCGGGCAGCCTTTTATACTACTATGATAAAATTTTTAACGCCCTTTGAAAAAGTATCCAAACTCCATAAAACACTTATTTTATCAGGCTGGTTAGTTCTTTTAATCGTCATTTGGTTTGCAACAACTTCTGGTGAAAAGCATCTTTTTCCTTCTCCGGACCAAGTTTTAAAAGGATTTACAGATTTGTATAATGAAGGTTTGGCAGAGCATATATTCAATTCATTAAAATTGTGTTTTATATCTATTTTTCTAGCAACTATTATATCGTTACTCTTTGCTTATTCATGGTCTATTCCGATCTTAAAATCAGTTGCAGAATTTGTAACCAAATTTAGATTTCTGCCTTTTACAGGACTTTCGTTTTATATCACAATGGTTATTCATGAAGCCAGAACAATGCAGGTATGGATCTTAGTGATTTTCCTGACTACGTTCCTGACTACCTCTTTAATTGCCGTAATAAAAGACATTCCACAAGAAGAATTTGACCACGCAAAAACATTAAAATGTAATCGTTGGGAAGTGCTTTGGCAAGTAATTGTTTTAGGAAGAATAGATTATGTTATTGACGTAATCAGACAAAATCTTGCTATAACCTGGATGATGCTTGTTACTGTCGAATCGATAGTTGTAGCTTCAGGAGGATTAGGTTTCCTGATAAAAAACTCGGATAAGTTCATGAATACTGGCCGAATTATCGCACTTCAAATTATCATCCTCTTAATAGGATTAGGTCTGGATGCCGGAATCAATTATTTACGAAAAGCAATTTTTAGATATTCAAAAATATAATCATGAAACACGAATTTAAAGAGACGCTTTTATATGTAGAAAATCTTAGCGTAGCCTACGATGATACCGTTATCATTAAAGATATAAACCTTGTTGAGAAAGACGTTGTACGTGAAGGCATTGATTTTACAGGGCAAGTCGTTGCTTTTGTAGGGAGATCTGGCAGAGGAAAATCTACTTTTTTTAAAGCACTCACAGGACTGGTTCCAATGAATTCTGGAAAAATACTCATCAGGGATTTTGAAAATCCTGAACCCAATGCTGCAAAATCTGTAAAGGAAGGAAACATTGGTTTTGTAGATCAAAAATATACTTTGTTCAGACATAAAACAGTCAGTCAGGCGCTTAAATTTTCTTTAAGAAAAACTAAGCTTTCTGAATCTGAAAAAGAAACTAAAATCAAACAATATCTGAAAGATTGGGGACTGGAAAATTGTGCGGATAAATACCCAAATGAACTTTCCGGAGGTCAAAGACAAAGAACCGCCATTATAGAACAATTGTTTTCGTCAGATCATTTTATTGTTTTGGATGAACCTTTTTCAGGATTAGATGTTGGAAATATTAAGGAAGTAAAAAAAGCATTTGAACTTTTAGGAAATTCTTCAGACTTTAATACTATTATTTTTTCGACCCATGATATTGAGCTTGCAATCGAACTTGCACAAACAATTTATGTAATTGGCTACCCTACCATCGATGGGAAACAACAGCATTACGGAACCATTGTGGCAAAATATGACCTGAGGGAAGAAGGATTAGCATGGAAAGATTACTGCGAAGATCATATAAAATTATCTAAAGAAATTATTCATCAAATGATGATTTCCTAAACGGTGTATGTTAAAGAAAAACAATCCGATAGACCAGATTGAAGAATCATTATTGTCTTTAAAAAAGTATTTCGAATCTAATATAAGAAAAGATAAAATGGTTTTTACAGCTTCTTTTGCTCAGGAATTACAGCAAGAAACATTAAACATACTTGAAATCTGCAGTGTTCTAAATCAGGATGCTGCATTTATTCAAAAAATAAACCAAGTAGTAAATCCAAATTCGGCCAAAGGATTTTTATACAAGGCAGAACATTTTTTTCTTTCCGATATCATTATACTTTACAATCAATTATCAGTTAAGGAAAACGAAAAATCAAGATTGGTTCTGGCCTATTATTATGATGTTTTGCGAAATAATCATTTTGCAGATCAGAATTCTATAGCAGGATTAAATCAGTTTATTTTTTCGGATGAATTTAAAAATCATCTCATCAAAATAAAAAAAGATAATCTGATCCAACCCGTAAGCGAAATACAAAATCAGTGTTTGCTTTTTAAAATTTTATCTGAAACTAAAAACATCAAAAAAGAGACTATTTTAAATCAATATCAAAAGTTTATTGAATATGCTTTTGATACCAAGTTTACTGATTCAAAAGCGTTCACGACTTTTTTCGATTCAAATTTAAAAACGGAATTAGAAAAAAACAATGATGTAAAAAACGTAGCTGCAGAAGATACACTTGAAAAAGTGCTGGAAGAATTAAATGAGTTGGTAGGTCTTGCCAAAGTAAAAAAAGATGTCGAAGAATTAATAAACCTATTAGAAATACAAAAAAAACGTTCTGAACAAGGTTTAAAAAATGTCGAAATTACATTGCACACTGTTTTTTTAGGTCCACCGGGAACAGGTAAAACCTCGGTAGCAAGGCTTTTGAGCAGAATTTTCAAGCACTTAGGTTTTTTGTCGAAAGGGCAAATGTATGAAACCGACCGCGAAGGAATGATTGCCGGTTTTGTTGGTCAAACGGCAGCAAAAGTGGACAAAGTGGTAGAGGAAAGCATTGGCGGAGTTTTATTTATAGACGAAGCGTATGGTTTAACTCAAAATTCATTTGGTAATGATTATGGTGCCGAAGCCGTAAATACCTTGCTGAAAAGGATGGAAGATCACAGAGATGATCTGGCGGTAGTGGTGGCAGGATATACAGAACCAATGAAAATTTTTGTAGAATCGAATCCTGGATTGCGATCAAGATTTAATCGATTCTTTCATTTTGATCATTTTTCCCCAGCCGAATTATTTCAAATTTTTGAATCTTTTTGTGCCAAATCTGATTTTATAATTTCAGAAGATGCTAAAGAAAAACTCAAAGATACTTTTGAATTACTATATGAAAAGAAAGACGAAAGCTTTGGTAATGCCAGAGTTGTTCGGAACTTATTCGAAAAATGTGTTCAAAATCAAGCGAATAGAATTGTAAAGATTAAAAAAATAAGTAAGAAAACACTAAAAACACTTACTGAAGAAGATATTCCGGAACCAAAAGAAACTCAGGAAAGTATAAGTTTTACTTCAAAAGAATAAAAAAACTAAGTTTTTAATAAAGAAGAAATTTATAAAATGGTGATTCCCGACTTGTTCAAAATCGAGAACCAGTACCATTTTATAAATATTTGCAGATTTTGTAATTCTGCACGCTTTGTCTTTTATGGGAACAAACTAGCTTTATTAGTCCCAATGCTCTGTTTTTTTTGCCGAGGGTTACATATCAGCTGTTATCAATCCCTACACTACAAAGCTACAACCGAAGTGCTTTTGAAAAGTTATATAATTTTTAAGTTTTGTTATACATTTTACGGTTGTTTGTTAACTTTTATAAAATGAAACTATCTTTTCTTAATGTTAGTCAACCTTTAAATAAAATTCAATTAATTTTAATAACACAAGATTAATACTTCACAGAGAGGCTTTTTCGGGATTTTTTTTGGATAAAAAGAAACTAAGACATCAAATTTTAGATAACTCTTTGCTTATTGAACCCACAAATGCAATAATAAACCAAAGAATTGGTTATTTTTGTTTTACAAATTTATTATTGAACTATTTTGGGATTATATAAAAACCTATTCAAACAAACTGCCATTTACGGACTCGCAACAGTATTACCAAGAATGCTGAGTTTTTTATTGGTCAGATTATATACTGGAATTTTACCAACTGCAGAATATGGCGAGGTTTCGATTGTTTTGTCCTGGATGGTGTTCTTCAATGTGATACTTTCGTATGGAATGGAAACCGCTTTTTTCCGTTTTTATAGTGCTGAAGACGATAAGAAAAATGTAATTGCAACCGCTACAATTTCGGTTTTTTGGACTTCAATAATATTCTTATTTGCAGCATTAATTTTTAGAAATACGCTGGCGCACTGGGCAGAAGTTGATGTGCAGTATATTACGTATTCGGTTTGGATTTTGGTTTTGGATGCTTTGGTTTTAATACCGTTTTCAAAGCTAAGAGCCAATCAAAGACCTATGGTGTATGCGGCCATTAAAATTGGAAATGTTATTATCAATCTGTTGCTGAACATCTTTTTCTTAATGTATTTACCAAAATTAGCTGCAGATAATCCAAACTCAGTTTGGGATAACTTATATGTAGAAAACTTTCAGATTGCTTATATTTTCATCGCCAATCTTCTGGCAAGTTTAGCCACTTTTGTGGTGCTTTCGCCAAATTATCTTTCGTTAGGCAGAAAATTTGATCCGGCACTCTGGAGGAAAATGATGAAATATGGTTTGCCAATTCTGGTTGCCGGAATTGCATTTGCCGTAAACGAACATTTTGATAAAATTTTATTGGGATATTTGCTTCCGGAAAATTTAGCAAAATCAGAAGTTGGAGCCTATTCGGCTTGTTACAAACTCGGACTTTTTATGGTTTTGTTTGCCACTGCTTTTAGATTAGGAATTGAGCCGTTCTTTTTTAGTCATGCCAAAAATGAAAATGCGCCACAAACCTATGCCGTAATCACGAAATATTTTGTCATTTTGGGTTCTCTGATTTTATTGGGAGTAATTGTTTTTGCAGATATTCTAAAATTTCTTTTGCTTGACAATAAATCGTATTGGGAGGCTATGAAAGTAGTACCGCTTATTATTTTGGCAAATTTCTTTTTAGGAATTTACAACAACTTATCGGTTTGGTATAAATTGACAGACAAAACAAAAATTGGGGCTTACATTTCGATCGTCGGAGCAATTGTAACGTTGGGTTTAAATTATTTATTAATTCCAAAATACAGTTATTACGGTTCAGCCATCGCTACCATTTCAGCCTATGGAAGTATGATGTTAATCTCGTACATTTTAGGAAACAAATACTATCCGATACCGTATGATATGAACAAAATTGGAGCTTATTTAGGAATTTCGATTGTGTTTTCGGCTATTTCTTTTTACGGATTTAGAGAAAATTATTTCGTTGGAATTCCGTTATTATTAGCCTTCATGTACTTCGTTTATCATAAGGAAAAAGACACAATCAAAGGAATTATGAATAGAAAGTAACCTTGAATTTTTAACGATTCAATTTTGCTTTTTTACTTTTTTAAATAAAAAATGAAAATACAAATTATCAATAAATCGCAACACGAATTACCAAACTACGAAACCATTGCTTCGGCTGGAATGGATTTGCGTGCTAATTTATCAGAACCGATTACCCTAAAACCATTAGGGAGAACCATAGTAAAAACGGGACTTTTTATAGAATTACCAATTGGCTACGAAGCACAAGTACGACCAAGAAGCGGATTGGCTGCCAAAAAAGGAATTACGGTTTTAAATTCTCCTGGAACTGTTGATGCAGATTATAGAGGAGAAATAGGGGTAATTTTAGTAAATTTATCAAATGAAGATTTCGTAATCGAAAATGGAGAACGAATCGCACAGTTGATTATCGCCAAACACGAAAGAGCCGAATGGGTTGAAGTTCAGGAATTATCTGAAACTTCAAGAGGCGAAGGCGGATTTGGAAGTACAGGAGTGAAGTAGTTTTCTGAAATCAGTTTTCAAACTTTGCGAACTTAAATTTAAACGAATAAAACATAGCGAACTTTGCGAAAAATCTTTGTGAACTTTGCGTTAAAAACAATAAAACAAAAATGAAAATAATCGTTCCAATGGCAGGCCGGGGATCCCGACTTAGACCACATACTTTAACTGTTCCTAAACCATTAATTCCTGTTGCAGGAAAATCTATCGTGCACCGTTTAGTCGAAGATATTGCTGAAATTTTGAAAGAACCCATCGAAGAAGTTGCCTTTATATTAGGTGACGAAGCTTTTTTTGGCGCAGATGTTGTAGCAAGTTTAGAAGAATTGGCAGGAAGCCTGGGAGCAAAAGCCTCTATTTATCGTCAGGATTTACCATTAGGAACCGGTCACGCGATTATGTGTGCCAAAGATTCTCTCTCGGGACCTGCAGTTATCGCTTACGCAGATACTTTAATCAGGGCCGATTTTGAATTAGATCCAGCTGCAGATGCTGTAATTTGGGTAAAACAAGTCGATCAGCCAGAAGCTTTTGGTGTGGTAAAACTGAACGCAAATAACGAGATTATCGAATTGGTTGAAAAACCAAAAGAGTTTGTAAGCGACTTAGCCGTTATCGGAATTTATTATTTTAAAGAAGTTGAAGTTTTGAAAAAAGAACTTCAGAATGTTTTGGATAATAATATTCAGAATGGTGGAGAATATCAAATCAATGACGGAATCAAAGCCATGATGGCCAACGGAAAAGTGTTTAAAACCGGAAGCGTTGACGAATGGATGGATTGCGGAAACAAAGATGTTACCGTTGAAACCAATTCCAGAATGTTAGGATTTTTGCATAATGACGGAGAACACTTGGTTGATTATAATGTAGTTTTAGAAAATGCAACCGTTATTCCGCCTTGTTATATTGGCGAAAATGTAGTGTTGAAAAACACAACTGTCGGACCAAATGTTTCTTTAGGAAATGGAACCCGTGTAGAAGATAGTACAATCAAAAACAGTTTGATTCAGACTAATTCGCATATAAAAAATGCTAATTTAGATAACGCAATGATTGGAAATCATGTGAGTTACGATGGGAAATTCACAAGTGTAAGTATTGGTGATTATTCCGTTTTAGAATAATTTATTCCTGTAAGGTTTCTAAAATCGTGTAGTTTTCAACTTAATTATACCCACAAGGTTTTAGAAACCTTGCAGAAAAAAAATGATGAAAAAAGGAGTTTTAATACTATTATTTTTCGTGTTGCTGGGCAATTCAGCTTCGGTTTTGGCACAAACAGAGCCGGAAGATATTGCTATGGTTACCGATGAATATCTGGACTCTTTTTATGAATCAATTAAACAAAAAGGAATTGAGAATTACGACAAGGCAATTGTTTCTTTAGAAAAATGTATCAAGCTAAAACCGAATGATGCAGTTGCATATTTCGAATTAGGAAAAAATTATTTTTGGCTGAAGGATTATCAAAGTGCTCAAACCGCTTTTGAAAAAGCAACTCAAATTGATCCGAAAAACAAATGGTATTGGCTAGGAATTTACGATGTAAGTTATGAAACCAAAAATTATCCTTTGGCGATAGAAACCATTCAGAAAATTATTCCTTTTGACGAAGAATACAAAGACGATTTGATTTCGTTGTACATGATTACCAACCAGTACGACAAAGCACTTACGGCGATTAACGAAATGAATGATAAGTTTGGAAAATCGGAAGAACGCGAAATTTATAAAACGCAAATCTTATCGCAAGGGCAATATAAAAATGCAGAAATCGATAATTTGATTGCTCAGATTAAACAAAATCCGAAAGAAGAATCTAATTATGTCAACCTGATTTTTTTATATTCTAAAGACAATCAAACTGAAAAAGCTTTGGATGTGGCCAAACAATTGGCGAAGGAAAATCCAAATTCGGAGTGGGCACAAGTGAGTTTATTCAAAGTATATTTAGACGACAATCAGGCTGATAAAGCCATAAAATCGATGAATACTATTTTGTCAAGTACCAAAATCGATTCGAAAATAAAACACCGCACCCTGAATGAATTTTTGATTTATGTAAACAAAAATCCGCAGTATGCAACAGATTTAGAAAAAGCAATTGGTTATTTTGATAACGATCCAAATGTGGATGTTGCCAAAGAAATTGCAAAATTTTATCATAGTAAAAATCAGTTTGAGAATGCGATTAAGTATTACGAAAAAGATTTAAAAGCCAATTCGGATACGGATAGAGAAACGAATATGTTATTGCTTGAAGCTTACGCCAAAGCGAAACAGTTTGAGCCAATGACCAAAAGAGCTATGATGATGATTGAAGTGTATCCGAGCCAGCCGCAATTTTATTATTATGCCGGTTTAGGAAACAATCAGTTACAACAATTTAAGAACGCAAAAACCGTTCTTGAAATGGGACTCGATTATGTGGTTGAAGATATTATGCTTGAAGCAAACTTTAATATTCAGTTAGGAGAAGCGTATAATGGGTTGGGAGATGCCAAGAAAAAAGAATTTTATTTTTCGAAAGGCAATGAATTATTAAAACAAAAAAAGTAAAAAGGAGACATTTTAGATGAAAAAATATATAGTGATAGCATTGGTTTCTGTTTTTATGATTTCCTGTAAATCAAAAGCAGTTGCGGTACAAAACGCTTCTAAAGAGGAAGTGACTAAAACAGATAATAAAGTTATAGAAAAACATTATAACAATAAGTTAGATTTTTCTACCTTGTATATAAAAGCGAGTGCGAAATACGAAGACGAAAAACAAAGTCAGAATGTATCCGCTGAAATTAAAATCGAAAAGGATAAACAAATTTTAGTAAGCGTTCGTTTTCTTGGTATTACAATGGCAAAAGCATTGATAACCCCAACAACGGTAAGTTATTACGAAAAAATAAAAGGAACTTATTATGAAGGTGATTTTACTAGTTTAAGCAAATGGCTGGGGACAGATCTGGATTATGGTAAAGTTCAAAATTTATTAGTAGGGGAAGCTTTAGACGATTTGAAAAAAGGAAAATATACGCAAACTATTGTAGACAATCTTTTTAGACTGGATGATGAAAAAAATGGGGATCTGAAAAAATCTTTTTTTATAGATGCAGACAAATATTTGCTTCAGAAAGAACAAATTTCGAAACCATCTGAGAATATGATGCTTCAAATAGCGTATGCAGATAGTAAAGTTTTTGATCAGGGAACGCTTCCAACATCCATTGAAATAAATGCTATTCAGCCAAAAGGAAAAACAGATATTAGTCTGAATTACAATACAATTTCGTTTAATGAAGAACTTAGTTTTCCATATAGCATACCAAGTGGTTACAAACAGGTAATAATTAAGTAAATTTGCAAAAAGATATTATACACATGCCAAAATTTCTCCTAAGCCTAATCTTTATTTGCGCCACAACTTTTTCGTGGGCGCAGGAATCACAGCAAGAAAAACTTGAACAGCGAAAAGCGCAAATTATACAGGAAATACGCGACAACGAAAAAATATTACAATCTGTAAAGAAAAAAGAGAAGTCGGCAGTAAATGTATTTTTGATTCAACAAAATAAAATTAAGCTGAAAGAAAAACTGATTAATACTACTGCTAAGCAAGAAAGACTTTTGAGTAATGATATGTATATTAATCAACTGAAGGTTAATAAACTTAAAAGAGAATTAACGGTTTTGAAAGAGGATTATGCCAAGATGATTTTGAAGTCTTACAAAAGCCGTTCAGAACAAAGCCGTGCCATGTTTATTTTGTCTTCTGAAAGTTTTTTGCAAGCTTACAAAAGAGCACAATATCTAAAACAATACACCAATTTTAGAAAAAATCAAGGTTTAGAAATTCAATCGAAAACGACAGAGTTAGTGGATTACAACGCTAAATTGGATAATCAAAGACAGGTTAAGAAAAAAATTATAGCTGAAAATCAAAAAGAAAAACAAAGCTTAGAAATTGAAAAGAAAGAACAGCAAAAGCTGGTAAACGCTATTAAAAAAGACAAGAATAAAATAGCCGCAGATATTAAACAGAAACAGAAAGAATCTAGAAATATCGATGCCCAGATTAATCGTTTAATTCGTGAAGCGATTGCCGAAGCCAATAGAAAAGCGGCAGCAGAAAAAGCAAAAGCAAATCCGGGATCAACTGCACCAAAAGGAGCTGTTTCGTCATCAAGAATTGCTTTGACACCTGAAGACAAAATTTTAGCTGCAGATTTTAAAGCCAATAGAGGAAGATTGCCTTGGCCAGTAGAAAAAGGATTTATCTCGCTTGGATACGGAGACCAGCCACACCCACTATATCCTTCGGTAACGGTACACAACTCTGGAGTAGAAATCACGACAGAGCAAGGTGCAAATGCCCGTGCTGTTTTTGGAGGGGTCGTTGCAAAAGTGATGGTTTTATCTCCTGTTAACAAAGCCGTTATGATTCAGCATGGTGATTATTTTACCGTTTATCAAAATCTTAGTTCGGTTGCAGTGAGCGAAGGTGATAAAGTGAGTATCAAGCAAAGTTTAGGAAAAGTAAGAACAAGCGGTGATACTGGAAAAACAGTTATTAAGTTTTTGATTCTTCAAAATACATCAAATAATAATCCTGAAGGGTGGTTATTGAACAAGTAAAAGTAAGGGCGCTAAATTTAGCGCCCTTTTTATTGCTGTTGTTGCTGCAGCTGATCCATGTGATCTAGTTGTTCCTGCACGCGCGAACATACTTCCTGAAGCTGAACATCATTAATTTCTTCAAATTGCCTGCCGTCTTCATATCCTATAGAAACACAAACCGAAAGTGTTTGTCTGGCCAGACCTTTGAAAGTTCCTTTAATAGGAGTACAATCGCTAAAATTTCTCCCTACCGATAAACGAACATGATTGTCCATTGTCCAGATATTATTGGTTGGGTCTAAACCTAACCAGCCTTGAGTGGGCGTGTAAATTTCGACCCAGGCATGAGTAGCACCTTCACCGCGTAAGCCGCTTTCGTTAGGGCAGATATAACCGCTCACATAACGTGAAGGAATTCCTGAAGTTCGTAATAACTGCAATAAAAGATGAGCGAAATCCTGGCAAACGCCTTTTTTTAAAGTCAAAATTTCATCGATGGTAGTTTCAATATTAGTGATGCCTTTGGTGTAAGTAAAATTTTCAAAAACATAAGCGTTACATTTTTGAGCAATCTCAATTATCGATTTTCCTTCAATGTCGATTTCTTTCAGAATGGCTTCAATTTCCTTCTGTTTTTCAATCTCCTCTTTATAACAAAGACGTAATAATAGAATGCTCTTTTCTTTTTCGGCCTGGATATCATTCACGGAAGTGGCATCTATTTCAGGAATTTTAAGCGAATGATTTACGCGAACGAGCATTCGGGATTCAATAGTCATTTCGGTATGGGCATCCAGTACATTAAAATTCCCCACACGATTTCCGTAATAATCTACAGAAATATCTACGTCTGGATTATTAGTTATCAAAAGCTGATATTGTAAAACTTCCTGATTATCAAAATGATGAGGAAATAACCGGATTTCATTTATACTTTCTTTTATGGGCCAATTGTATTGATATTTGGTAAGGTGAACGATTTTGAAAACTGCCATAATTTTAAGTATAAGAAAAGAATAATTTTGAAAAATCAGTCGAGAACTGAATCAGTTGATTTTTCGTGTTGTTTAAGACATCTTCGAGTTCCTGATTGGTAAGATGCTGATAATCGGTGTAGGCCACATAACTTTTGAGTCGGCCAAACTGATTCATCAGGGTTCGGGTTTCGCTCAGATTATTGTCTTTGAACAAGGTGTCTAAATATTTATTGATAAGGTCCAAAGTATAAATCACCGAGTGTGCAAAATCTTTATTAAAAATAACCTGTTGTACGACTTTGCGGTTGTGCGGAATATTGCTGTAACTTTTCAAATACAATTCGTAACCCGAAAGCGAAAACAGTAAACGTCTCCAGTACATGAGATCTTCTTCGCCTTCGAGATTGTAATGCAACGGAGCATAATAAGCCTGCAATATCGAAATGGTTTGCAAACAGCGTTCGATATGTCTGCCGATACTCGAAAAACACCAGCCCAGACCTCTTGGCATCGTAACCTGAAGAATACCGTTGTAGAGCAATAAATCTTTATTGAGTTTGGTGATAACTTTTAAGGCATCCGGACTTTCCAGTTTTTTGGGCAAGTCCGATGAATTCATATAATGGTACATCGAATTGATGTGTTCCCACAATTCTTTGGTAATTTTATCCTGAGCACCTCTGGCATTTTCGCGCGATTTGATGACCAGATTCTTCACCGAATTATCATTCTGGCTGTCGCAGATAATATATTTCAGAACAAAATTAGTATCATATTGTTTGGCAATCATCTCTTCCTGAGACAAGGTGGAATAATATTCTAAAAGGGGTTTGTATCCCAGCTGATCATTAATTTCCTTATCAAAAGATAATATATACGAGGTATTCAGGGTAAGCAACATTCCGTCTGTTCTTTCCATATACCGGCTAAGCCAAAACATTCCATCAGCAACTCTACTAAGCATATTCTCTTTTTTTTGATTGATTAATTTTATTGAATAATCCAGGTGTCTTTACTTCCGCCTCCCTGAGACGAATTTACGACCAGCGATCCTTCTGTTAAAGCAACACGCGTTAAGCCGCCGGGAACAATCTTGATGCCTTTTGGACCGCATAATGCATAAGGTCTCAAATCAACATGACGTAATTTGAGTTCACCGTCTATCAGACAGGGAACGGTGCTAAGCTGAATAATAGGCTGTGCAATAAAGTTTCTTGGGGTTTTGGTAATGGCAATTTTTGCTTCATCCATTTCTTCCTGAGTCGCTTTGTTACCCATAATCATTCCGTAGCCGCCACTTTGGTTGGTTTCTTTAATAACCATGTTTTCCATATTGGAAAAAACATGTTCGCGTTCGTCCAGATTTTCCATTCGGTAAGTAGGCACATTTTTCAGGATGGGTTCTTCGTTCAGATAATATTTAATCATATCCGGAACATAGGCGTAAATGGCTTTATCATCGGCAACACCATTTCCTACGGCATTTACCAGGGCTACATTGCCTTGGCGATAGGCACTTATTAAACCCGGAACACCCAGCGCACTGTCTGGTTTAAAGACTAACGGATCCAGATATTCATCATCCAGACGGCGATAAATGACATCTACCTGCTGTAGTCCGGAAGTAGTTTTCATGTAAACTTTACTGTTGTTTACCACCAGATCCCGACCTTCGACCAATGGAATTCCCATTTGGCGCGCCAGATAAGTATGCTCATAATATGCCGAATTATAAACACCCGGCGTTAGCAAAACCACATTGGGATTCGACACATTTCGGGGAGAAAGCGAAACCAGAATGCTATGAAAAATCATCGGGTAATTGCTCACCATACTGACATGATTAGAAGACAGCATATCAGGAAATATACGTTTGGTAATTTCACGGTTTTCAAGCATATAACTCACGCCGCTCGGGCAGCGAAGATTATCCTCCAGTACATAAAATTCTCCTTTTGCTCCGCGAATCAAATCGATACCGGCAATGTGTACATGAATATTGTGCGGTACTTTTATACCCTGAACTTCCTGAATATAATGCGGGCAGGAAGCAATTAATCCTGCCGGAATGATACCTTCTTTTATGATATTTTGATCGTTGTAAACATCTTCTAAAAATAAATTCAGTGCCAGCAAACGTTGTTTTATACCGCTTTCCACTTCTAACCAATCCTCCTGGGTTATGATGCGCGGGATAATATCGAAAGGAAAAATCCGTTCGATTCCGTTATAATCATCGCTGTAAACGGTAAAAGTGATTCCCTGATTCATGAATAAATCAGAGGCCTGTTTTTGTTTGTTGGTTAAATTTTTATGTGACAGGCTTTGCAAGGTTTGAAAAACCTGACGATAGGATTCGCGGACACCTTCTTTAGAAAACATTTCGTCCCATCCTTTATGATTTAAACTTGGTGCTAATTTTGTCATAACTATTTTATTAAATAATCATTGTTTTGGATTTTTTAATGAAAATTATTCATTTTTTAATCTAAATTACAATTTTATTTAATCTTAAAACGCTTTTTTGATGATGATTTTATAATTTATGCAAGATTCTTTTTTTGAAGTTTCAATTTTGAAAATAGTACTTTTTAGACCGCTGTTTTTTTGAAATTTCGTATTCTGAAAAAGGATTTGTTTTAAAAAAAAGAGGAAGATAATCGGAAACAGGCTTGAATAATTTTAGAAAAAAGGACTTTAATCGTATAAAAATCATTCGATTGTTGATTGCGAAATTGTGCCGATTGAATTTAAAAGTAGTATTTTTGCACTATGGAAACAAATAGACAGAAAAAAATAGGCGGTGTCATCCAGAAAGACCTGGTTGATATTTTGCAAGGTGAAGTGAGAAAAAACGGAGTTAGCAATTTGGTAATTTCCGTATCCAAAGTTAGTGTTACTTCAGACTTATCTGTGGCAACAGTGTATTTAAGCATTTTTCCGCAAGAGAAAGCCAAAGAAACACTGGAAGGAATAAAATCAAATACTACCCTGATCAAACACGATTTGTCTCAGCGTGTACGTTTGCAATTGCGTCGTGTACCTAATCTGGTATTTTTTATCGATGACTCTTTAGATTATATCGAAAAAATTGATAACGCTTTATCAAACAGAGAAAACCCAATCGAAAACCGTGATCTTTTAGAGAAAAGAAGAAAATCATAATTTGAACTTCCCCCTTTACATAGCCAAACGATATATTTTTAGCAGAAGTAAAAACAATGCGATCAATATCATCAACTATATTGCCAGCATGGGAATCATTGTTGGTACAATGGCTTTGTTTGTGGTTTTGTCTGTATTTAGCGGACTAAAAGTGTTCAGTCTTTCGTTTACAAACGAGATTGATCCGGACTTGAAAATCACCAGTACCTTAGGAAAATCTTTTTTGATCACACCCGATCAGGAAAAACAAATCAAAGAAACAGAAGGCGTAGCTTCGTACACCAAAATCATCGAAGAACGGGTGTTATTTTTATTTAAAAATAAACAGCAGGTTACTTACCTTAAAGGAGTTGACAGCAACTATGCGGTGGTAAACGACATCAAAAAAAAGCTTTTTAATGGCGAATGGCTCAGACCCGAGACCTATCAGGTGGTAATTGGGTATGGAATTTCCAGAGATTTCTCGATGGGTATCTTAGACTTTGAAAACCCCTTGCAGATTTTTGCGCCAAAACCCGGAAAAGGTGCTATCGAAAACCCGGAAGAAGCTTTTAATAAAACCGATGTTTTGCCTGTTGGTATTTACTCTGTAAGCGAGGAACTCGATTCTAAATATGTATTTGCCGATTTGGGTTTAGCTCAGGAATTACTGCTGTATAAACCCAATCAGATTTCGGGAATCGAACTGAAACTGAAACCCAATGCCAATGAAGCCGATGTTAAAACACAACTCGAAAAAATATTCAGCAACAAAATCACTTTAAAAAACAGAGCACAACTCAATGAGTCGCTCTATAAAATGCTCAATACCGAAAATATTGCGGTGTATCTTATTTTTACATTAGTAATTATCGTGGCGCTTTTTAACCTGATTGGCGCTTTGATTATGATGATTTTAGATAAAAAAGGAAATCTCAAAACCCTTTTTAATCTCGGAACCGAAATCAAAGATTTGCGAAAAATATTTTTGCTTCAGGGAACCTTACTCAGTGTTCTTGGAGGAATTGTGGGGCTGGTTCTGGGCATCATCTTAGTACTTTTGCAACAGCAGTACGAGCTTATTATGATTACCGAAACGTTAGCGTATCCAGTTGTTTTCACTCTCGAAAATGTACTTATTGTTCTGGCAACCATTGTATCCCTTGGTTTTGTAGCTTCTTTAATTGCCAGCAGTCGCGTAAGTAAAAAACTGCTGAATTAAAATTACCCGATTAAAAAATTACTTATATTTATCGTCTTAAAATTTCAAAGCATATGATTGTTTCTGCCTAATCCTATTTTTATTTTTAGAATAAATTAGGATACTTACGTTTACTTCTTTTAAGTTCAGCTATCTTAATCTGGACCATTTTTTATTTATCCTATATTTATTATGACAGAAACAATTATAAAAAAGTCTTTATTTTCTAAAGTTTTTACTACTCTTAAACAAGCCATAAAAGGAGATGAATCCTTTGATTACACTAACGGAAGCATTAAAAAAGCAGTCATTTTATTAGCCATTCCGATGGTTTTGGAAATGATGATGGAATCTGTTTTTGCGCTTGTCGATTTATACTTCGTTGGCCATTTAGAACACAGCAGTTTTGCTATCCAGACAGTTGGATTGACAGAATCGGTTATTACCATCGTTTACTCCATCGCGATCGGAATCAGTATGGCGGCAACAGCAGTTGTTGCGCGACGTATTGGCGAAAAAGACCCTGTTGCAGCCGCAAAAGCAGGTATGCAGGCCATTATTATTGCTTTTGTAATCAATACCATAATGAGTGTTTTGGGTTTTATTTATGCCAAAGATATTCTGATTATCATGGGCGCATCAGTTGATGCTGCCGAACACGGTTACCGATTTACACAAATCATGCTGGGCGGAAGTTTGTGTATCATGCTGTTGTTTTTGATAAACGGAATTTTTCGTGGCGCAGGAAATGCTGCCATAGCCATGAAAAGTCTTTGGTTAGCCAATATTTGTAATATTATTTTATGTCCCGTTTTAATTAACGGTTTCGGACCCATTCCGGCTTTCGGATTAACAGGTGCGGCAATGGCCACCACTTTAGGAAGAAGCATTGGAGTGTTGTATCAGTTGTATCATTTGTTTTTTGGCAAAGGTGCTTTAAGGATTATTCCATCTTATTTTGTACCCGATTTTAAACAAA
The DNA here is from genome assembly GCF_009789235.1 of Flavobacterium hydrocarbonoxydans. Classification (GTDB taxonomy): domain Bacteria; phylum Bacteroidota; class Bacteroidia; order Flavobacteriales; family Flavobacteriaceae; genus Flavobacterium; species Flavobacterium hydrocarbonoxydans. Next base: position 617,298 of record NZ_WSTB01000002.1, read on the forward strand.
TAAAAGCATTGGTAAAAATTGCTGCTCCTGGTGTTTTACAGTTTGTAATTGCCTCCTGCAGCTGGATTTTTCTGGCGCAATTGGTCGCAACTACCGGTGGCGATCACGGTTCAGCAGGCTATCAGACCGCACTGCGAATTATGATGTTTTTTATTCTTCCCGCCTGGGGACTCAGTAATGCGGCGGCTACTTTGGTAGGACAAAATTTAGGTGCGAAAGAAATTGCCCGTGCCGAAAAATCGGTTTATACAACCGCCCGTTACAACGTGATTTTTATGGCTACTATTACAGTAATTTCGTTATGTTTTGGCAAATACATTATTTCGTTTTTCACGAATGATGAAGCTGTAAAAACCATTGCGGTCGAAGCGTTACAAATCATGAGTATCGGATTTATTTTCTACGGAATCGGAATGGTTTTAATTAATACTTTCAATGGAGCAGGAGATACCTGGACACCAACCGGAATTAATTTCTTCGGGTTTTGGCTGTTCCAGATTCCGCTGGCTTATTTGTTGGCCAAACATTTTGCCATGGGGCCAACAGGTGTTTTCATCGCGATTCCCGTTGCGGAAACCGCCATTACACTAGCCGGAATTTTCTTTTATAAAAGAGGGAAGTGGAAACGTACTTTGGTGTAAAATTTTGTTAACGATCGTTCGGATTTGTAAATATTGAATGGTAGTTTTTGCTTTGTGTTTTTACTTTGCGGGCACTGAAAGAATTTCTAGACTATCTATTTATATTCGAGCGATTGGTTATTAAAATTATAAACTAAACGAAAGTAATAAGTACTTTATAGATAGAAAATATTAGAGAAACAACAAAATCCACCTTAAAATGAAACATAAAGAAATTTTAAAATTATTGTTTTTCTCAATAGTAACAGCAGGTGTAACTAGATATATTTCTATATATGTTATTTGGGATAGTATGAAAAACACCCAAATTAATTTTCATAAAAATCTAATGGATATAAATACATATCAGCAAAAAGTAGTTGAAAATTTTTATCTTGAAGTAATATTATTATTTGTTTTTCCCTACTTTGCTGCAATATTATTTTATTTTTTTTCCAAAATTAATTTAAGACAAAAAAATAATTTTTTAATGTTTATATTTTTATTTACAATTCTATTTTTTTTATCATATATCTTAATAGATTATAGCTATAAAATTTTAAAATAAATCGGTATAGTTTTGGGTTATGTAATATATCATTTTCCGAAGTCTTTCAAATGAAAAGTTGCGCAATTAATGAAATAAACCCGAACGCTCGGATATCCGCAACGATAGCCAAAGATAGCGCGGATTTGCAATCCGTGCCCGCAACGATAAGTCACAAACCAAAAAAGCTGCAACCTGAAAAATTATAGCTTTTTTGTATTTTTAAAACCAAAATGAGAAGAACATTATTCTTTCAGCCTAGCTCGAAATTATGCTGATTTAGAAGAATTAGTGTTAGATTTGTTTTGAAACAGATGGCGGGCACGGATTGCAAATCCGCGCTATCTTTTGTACATACGTGCGATCGGAATAGTTTACGTAGAGGAGGTCTATATTCAATATTAAATAAAAGCGATGTTAAAAATGTATTACAAAATTTGGGTAAGTTTATTTCTAAAAATAAGTGAGGCACAAAATAAAAACAGAAGCTCTATAATATTATCTCTCATTGTTATATCGACCATAAATATTTTAAACTGTTTTTTAATTTGTTTTGTTTCAATCACTTTGTTTGGTATTGATTTGATTTTTTTGCAAAAATTTTATTTAGGCAATAGGTATTTGACTATCCTAGTTAGTTTTTTATTGTTCTTTTTACCTAATTATTTTTTGTTAGTGTTCAATAATAAGCACGAATTTCTTTTGGATTTATATCAGAGTAAAAACAGTAAAAATTTAGGCATTAATTACTTTTTATTTAGTGCAATAATTTTGATTATTTATATATTCCTTTTAATTGTTTTTCCCAATTTTTTTGGTTTAGTTAACAAAAATTAATTTAGCGAGTTACCAATAAATCTATAAACGTATTTTTAACGGATGGAAAATACAAAAGCAACTTTATCAGTTTTATTTGTGGTGTTATTGATTCTATCGTGCAATACAACTAAAGTGACAAATCAAAGTGTAGAAGAAAATCAAATTATTGTTACTTCTACTCAATGTGGAAGTTATGAGGTTCAAAGCAATGAAACTACAATTGGTTATATTGTTAAACCCTTTGTGGTAGATATTGATAGAGCAAAGGAAATAACAGAATTTGAAAGGAACTTAAAAATGAAATATGCAAATAAGTTCAATAAAGATTATAGGACTTACGCTTTTACTAAAGATAGAGCTGGGGATACTATTTTAATGACTTTGTTTTTATCGGCAAAGCAATTTGCAAATATCCCTAACTGGAAATGTGAATTACAAGAGGTAGATACTTATCCTAAAAGTTCAGAATGGGTTTATTACAATTGTTCAAAAAATCGTTTTAAAGTCCCAACCGAACCAGATTAAATATTTGTAATAAAAACCCGAACGCTCGGATATACACAAAGATAGCGCGGAAATTCTTTCCGTGCCCGCAAAGCAAAGACACAAAGTGATAGTAATCACTTAAATAATAGCTTGGTAGTTTAGAGAATAAGCTCCGTAGTTTGTAGAGTAGGCTTAGTAGTTTGTAGAGTAGCCTTCGTAGTTTAGAGAATGAGCTCCTTAGTTTGTAGAGTAAGCTTGGTAGTTTAGTGAGTAAGCTTCGTAATTTGTAGAATAGGCTTGGTAGTTTAGAGAATGAGCTCCGTACTTTGTAGAGTAAGCTTGGTAGTTTAGTGAGTAAGCTCCGTAGTTTAGAGAATGAGCTTCGTAATTTGTAGAGTAAGCCTCGTAGTTTAGAGAATAGCCTTGGTAGCTGAAAAATTAAATTAATAACCCATTCTAATCCGTGTTTTGGCATAGCCAATCTGCATCATCTGCCGTCCATTGACGGCCAAGATTTGCAAGCTACACAGATAATCACAAACAGAGCAGCCCATAAAAACAGAAAAGAGTAAGCGTAAAAAAAGACCTTCAAAGTTGAAGGTCTTTTTATTTTTTATACAAATTCATATCCTGCATAAACCTGTTCGATTTCTTTCATAATAGCAAAAAGATTTTCAGGTTCATCAGTCGTAACGAGTTTTTGTTTGTATTCTTTAAACGAATGGATTCCTTTGAAATAATTCGTATAATGACGACGCATTTCTACAATTCCCAAACGCTCACCTTTCCATTCCATCGACCACATCAAATGATTTCTGGCAGCTTCAACACGGTCAATAACCGTTGGAGCAGCTAAGTGTTCTCCGGTTGTAAAGAAATGTTTGATCTCGTTAAAAATCCACGGATAACCAATCGCAGCACGGCCAATCATGATACCGTCAATACCGTATTCGTTTTTATATTTCAATGCTTTTTCAGGACTGTCGATATCGCCATTTCCAAAAATAGGCATGGTAATTCTCGGGTTATTTTTTACACGGGCAATATGCGACCAGTCGGCGTGACCTTTATACATTTGCGCACGGGTTCTGGCATGAATAGTCAAAGCCTGAACGCCAATATCCTGTAGTCTTTCGGCAACTTCATCAATGTTGATGGAATTGTCATCCCAGCCCAGACGTGTTTTTACCGTTACCGGCAAATCAGTACTTCTAATTACGGCTTTCGTCAAACGTACCATCAAATCAACATCTTTCAGGACTCCCGCTCCGGCTCCTTTGCAAACTACTTTCTTTACAGGACAGCCAAAATTAATATCCACCAAATCCGGTTTTACTGTAGAAACAATTTTAGACGAAAGAGCCATAGCTTCTTCATCTCCACCAAATATCTGAATCCCAACCGGGCGTTCGTAATCAAAAATATCGAGCTTCATCCGACTTTTGATAGCATCACGAATCAATCCTTCCGAAGAAATAAATTCAGAATACATCATGTCAGCGCCATGCGTTTTGCACAAACGGCGAAACGGAGGGTCGCTCACATCTTCCATCGGAGCCAGTAATAAAGGAAATTCGGGTAATTCTATGTTGCCAATCTTGACCATCTTCACTATTTTGTGCAAAATTACAACATTTAGTTTAAATCACAGCAAAACATTAAAGGCTTGATTTAGAGCTAGATCTTTTTTCACCATATAAGTCATTTAAGTTCATTTAATAACGTATTGATTTCGTAATCTTTATATGGACTTATATAAGTGCATTTAATAAAACGAACGATTAACACAAACCTTAATATGAACTTAAATGACTTATGTGGTAAATTTCTCACCATATAAGTCATTTAAGTTTCTGTAAAAACTTTGCGCAAAGCTGTAATGAACTTATATTACTTATATGGTGAAAAAAGCGTTATAGGTTTGTTTTTCGGTAATCAAAAAAGCGAATTGGTTTTCTACTCATCGGATTAAAAACCAAAGGATTCAAAGTTTCTTTTGAAGCGAATTCTATCTTTGGCGTAACACGCAATTTGGCTCTAAAGTGATCTTTGATTTGGCTTAACAATTCAGGCGATTGGTTTTTTGCTGCAATCTTAATCAGGATTTCATCAGTACCTAAATCGTTGGTCGAGATTTCGATGATATGATTTTCGATCGCATCAAAATCACTCAGCACATCATTCATTGCTGGCGGATAAAGTGTAGTTCCTTTGTATTTGATCATTTGTTTTTTACGGCCAATAACGGGACCAACACGCAGCGTATTTCTTCCGCAGGCGCAGGGACTGGTGTGCAATTGTACAATATCTCCGGTTTTGAACCGTAGTAGAGGCATGGCTTCAATGCCTAAAGTGGTAAACGTTAGTTCACCCGCTTCACCCTCTTTTACCGGATTATTGTTTTCGTCCAAAACTTCTGTAATAATCAATTCCGGATGATGATGTCCTCCAATTCCGTGTTCACATTCGGTAAAAGCGGTACTCATTTCGGTAGAAGCATAGGTCGAGAATAATTGGATGTTCCATTTCTCAGTGATTTTTTTGGATAAGGTATTCATCGAAAAATCCTGGTTTCGGAGTGATTCTCCAATACAAATGGCACCTTTTATACTCGAATGGTTATAATCGATTCCGTGTGCTTCGGCGTATTCAATTAATTTCAATAAAAAAGAAGGAACCGTAATTAAGTACGACGGTTTGTATTTCAGGATAGAATCCCACTGCAATTCCGGAATTCCTGCTCCTACGCGAATGACACCCACTTTCAGTTTTCGAAGACCCAGAAAATAAGCCAGACCGGCCATAAATTTCCTGTCGATTGTCGTCATCAGTTGTACGACGTCACCTTCGGCTATTCCGGCACAGGCAAAGGAAATCGCTTCGTTATAAGCCAGTCGGTCTAAATCCGAATCGGTTAAACCAAAGGTTACAGGATCGCCCAAAGTTCCTGAAGTAGAAGCATAATCGATGATTTTATGCTGCGGTACACACAAAAAATCATCATTAAATTGCTGTAAATCTTCTTTGGTGGTAACCGGTAAATGCTGTAAATCTTCGAGTGTTTTTATTTGGGATAAATCAATATTTCTTCCGGCAAAAAGCCTTTTATAAAAAGGAGAATTTTGACTGATATAGCTTAAAAGTTCTGCTAATTTTTGCTCTTGAAAAATTTTAATGTTTTCTAAAGAATCTTTTTCTATTGCTGGAATCATTGTAATTTTCTTTTGATTTTTTCTAAATATTTTTCAATTGCTTTTTTCTCAGGAGCAGTTGTAATTTCTTTAGTGAGTGCTTTTTCAAAATGGTTTTGCGCCAGTTGAAATTGCTTTTGTTGATAAAAGTACAATCCTGTTTTGTAATACACAACCCAATAATCAGGGTTTAGAGATTGATAATTTTGAATAAAATCAGTTGTTATTTCGGATTTGTTTTTCAAAAATACATCTATTTTACGGTCTTCGATTTTAAATTTCTGATAGTTTTGAAATGCAGCCGTTTCTAAAAAAGGATCTTTCGGGATATTCATATTTTCTTGTTCCAATGAAACATCCGAAGCAGCTTTTTTTTCTTTAAAAATTGAATCTAAATTGTAACACACAAATTCTCCTAGCTGATAGGGATTTGCAGACACCCAAACCAGTTTTTCCTTAGGTTTAAAAATAATACCGTGATGTGCCATGAGTTGATTCAGGGCTTTTTCATTGCCATAACCTAAATGGATGTTTTGTAAACCTTCTCTATTTCGAAGAATTCCTGCCGCAATTTCAGGATTTATTTTTGGGTTTTCGGCAAAAAGTTCTTCCATCCGGTCGAAACGATATTTAGAATGGCTATTGGTAATTTGCAATTGATTGCGTTCATCATTTTTAAAAGCGTCACTCTGAAAATGATTCGAACAAATCAATTGATTACTGTTTGGAGTATCAAAAACGGCTATTTTTTTAGGCGAAACTTCAATTAAAACCGCTTTATTATCCTGAGCGCTTCCGACCATAATTGATTCGGAAACAAAAACGTTTCTCTTTTTTACAATCGAAACCGCTTCTTCAATATTCTGAGCGTGTTGTAAAATTTCTCGTGTCAGGATCGAAATTGGGGTTTTGGCAATCAAAGGGATTTTTGATTTTCCGGCATTAATGGTGACCGTAAGACCTTCCTTGTTCATTCCGGAAACGGCTCCAATCATACCTGGCCAGGTTACCATCATAAACGGAATTCCCTCTTTTGGATTGATAAAGGCAACCGTTTTATTTTCTGCGAAAGCATCATTCACATAAAAATCAAAATTACGTCCGAGAATTAAATTTCCATCGGCTGCTTTTTCTCCCCAGGCCGCAAAAGACGAACAGCCTACCAAAGCCAAATCCTGCAGGGCATGACCAATATCGTGTGCACCGTGCAAATATAAAGTTCTTAAATAGCGGGGCGCAATGTTATCAAAATTTGGAGAGCTGAATTGCGAAACACCATAAATCTCGGTTTGATATTCATCAGGAACATTGAGATATAGTTTTCGGTTGTACCATTTAAGAAAATTCCGAAGCAGTTTTTGTTTGAATTTTGAAGGGACAATATCTTCAATTTTGGAAAAAAATATCTGCTCCTGATTTTTTAAAAGAGAATCAGTCAGTACGCCTGTTGTGAGTCCAATTTGTAACGGGTCGCCTTCGACATACAATTCCCAAAGACCTTGTTTGTTTTTCAAAAATGAATTATTTCCAGAAGTAAAAACAGTATCCGAAAGTTTTTTTATCGTGGGTTGCGTGGCATCATAAAGAGAAATATCAGGCTGATGCTGCAAAGATTTTGAGGTTCCGCAGGAAATAAAAATCAGTAAAAAACCGACAACAGTAAATAAAATAATTCGGTTTTTCATACGCTTTTATTCAGAGGCCTGATTGATTTTAGTAACTAAATATTCTTTTCCAAGAATTTCAGAACAGGTTACAACCGCACCAATTGTTACACCCAAAACGCCGTGCATGTTAATGCCCTGACCGGTTAGGTACAAGTTATCTAATTTGGTTTTTGGAGCGATAAATGTTTTCATCGGGTTGTTGGAATCTTTTACATAGCCGTACATATTGCCATTGTGACCGCCAATATAATCCCGATACGAAAGCGGTGTTGAAGTATGTATGGATTGAATGCAGTCTTTAATTCCGGGAAATTTATGTTCAATTTCGTTTAAAAAACGTTCCGCTTTTCGCGATTTAAATTCATCATAACTTTCGCCACGGTCATTTTTTTCAGCCGTGGTATTAAATGTTTCTGCCCAGGGATTCAGGTCCTCAAATTTCATGTAGGTAATAAACGTCATTCCATCTGCCCATTCTTCTTCTTTTTTCGAAGCATTCATAGAAGCCATATAGGCTTTTGGCCAGGAATTTTCGTCGTACTCATGAGCCGTCCAAACATCGGTACTATTTTTAAAATGATAGTAATTATGATTGAGGTATTTAAAGGTTTTGGGCTTAAAAACAATATAAAGACTAAAGGCCGAAATGACGCCTTCGAGACTTTGAATCCTGCTGTAAAAAGATTTTCTGAAGTTCTCTTCGCCCACCATTTTCAAAGTAGTTTTAGGCTCAATATTCGAAATGAAATATTGGGCATCAACCTGAGTCCCATCTTTCATTTTTGCAGTAGTGACCTTATTGTTATCTACACTAAAATTAATGACTTCTTTGTACTTATAAAATTCTCCACCGTGTTTTTTAAGCTGTTTCAAAAGCTGTTTTGTAATCTGACTACCGCCATTGATGCAGCGCCAGGAGCTCTGAATATAAGAGTTTACAGAAAGTGCGTGAACATAAAAAGGCGATTTGTCTTCGATTCCGGCATATAAAAAATTAGAACCTGCCAATACGGCTCTCAGCTTTTCGTTTTGGGTAAACTGGTCAATGGTTTCTTTTGCATTTAAGGTCAAAATTTCGCTGTCGTATTTGCCTTCCCATTGTAAATTATACAACGGAAAAGAATCGCAGGTTGCTTTTACTTTTTCGCAGTAATTTTCGATTGCTTTTTTTTCTTCAGGAAAATAGGGCACCAATTGATTTACAAAATTTTCATAACCCTGCGCATGCGGATATTCTATATTCTGATCTTCAAACGAAATGATATCAAAGCTATTTTCGTCCATTTTTTTTAATTTTAAATGGTCAATAATGCCTAAATATTTAAAGTATTTGTACAAATTTTGTCCTTCGCTTAATCCTCCGATATAATGAATTCCGGTATCAAAAATGGTTTTATCACGTACAAAGGTTTGCAAATTTCCGCCATACTGATTGTTTTTTTCGAGCACACAAACGCTGTAGCCTTCCTTCGCCAAAATAATTGCCGAAACCAGGCCGCCTAATCCGCTACCAACAATGACTACATCGTATTGCTCTTTCATTTTAATTTTATTCTTTTTTGGAGAAAGACCTAAGAGGTTTCAAAAACCTGTCAGGTCTGCAATCAGTATTTATTTTTTATTTAGTACCATAATTTGATTTTCTTCCGAAGAAATTTCAAAACCAAAGTTAACCAATGTGTCTTTCAAACCCGTGCTGTTTATCAAAATAACATTCGAAGTAATCGAAATAATTTTTTCTAAATCGGTTTTATAATCTTCACCAGAAATTAAAACCACCTCATATTGATTTTGCAAAACCGAATCAAGGTTTTCAAAATAAGTAATCTTTCTTTTTTTAGCAATATAATTGGTTTTAGCAACTGCTAATTTTTCTTCATCACTAGTATAAGAATCTATTTTTCTTTGTGGTTCCTGCAAAGTTAACAATAAGTCCAGTTGTCCGTAATCATTAGCTAAATGCAATATTTTGGCTTTCGCCGAAAGGTGCCTGTTCAAACGATGGTAAATTTCCAGATTCGAGTTAATATTGCTTTTTATGTTTTTAACGATTTCAATTTCTTTATAGTCATAACTGTTGATGAGCATTTTTTTGAAATACTCAGGGCCTTCAAGTTTTTGGCGTATGGTATGATATTCGGCTTTAAAGAAGGCACTTAATTGTTTGGTTCTTTCGGTATAATTTTTCCCAAAAGAATGATTTTCGGGTGTAATTCTTTCTAAAATAGAAACGGTGATGGCACTGTCGTAAATGATAAAATCTCCTTTTGGCAGTGCTTCCGATGTACCGTGAATAATGATCGGAATAATATCTAAATTAAAATGTTCTGCCAGATAAAAAGCGCCTTTATGAAAACGCTTGATCTGATTGCTTTCAGAACGGGTTCCTTCCGGGAAAATCATTAACGAATAGCCTTCCTCAATTTTTTGACGCAGATGTTCAATACCGCCTTCCAGCCCTTCAGAAACCGGATAGAATCCCGCTTTACGAACCGTAGCACCAAAAACAGGAGAATTATAAACCCAGTCACTTACCAGATAAATGATTTTCGGGCTTAACATGCCGACAGCTAAAATATCTAAAAAGGAAGAATGATTGGCAATGATGACGGCCGGTTTTTCAAATTTTTCCTGATGAATATTGATTACTTTTTTAGTTACAAAAGGATTGGAATACAATACCGATTTCATGAATTTTGAGATGAAATAACGAAAGCCTTTCATTTTAGTTTTTTCATTCAGCGGTAAAACCGGCATAATGATCAAGCTGAATAAAGACATTAAAACACCTCCTAAACCATAATAGAAAAAAGACACTACACCATGCAGAAAAGAGCGTAATTGAAACGGTGCTTTGCCATTCTTCGGCCTGTTTGATAAAAATAATTTAAACAGAATCGGGTAGAAAATAAAGGTAATAATCAGTGCCGCAAAAACTCCAATCAACGAAACCGAAGAAATAGAAGTCAGTGCAGGATGTTCTGCAAAAATCATGGCGCCAATTCCTAAAATAGTGGTGATTACCGCGAGAATAATAGAGGTTCTGTAAATGGCAATTTCGTTCTTTCCGTTGGTATATTCTTTTTGTAAAGCGCTGGTCATAAAAATACTAAAATCAACTCCATGGCCAAAAATAAGCGTGCAGACAATCATACTGAAAATATTCATCTGAATGCCAAAAATGCCCATAATTCCGGCTGTTACAATTCCGGTTAAGGCAATCGGGATACAGCTTACGATTACCAATTCGATTCTTCGGAAGAAGAAAAATAAAATCAGAATTACGGCAATAAACGAATAATTAACCAGCGAATTAAAATCGGTTTTTAAAGTGCTGAAAAATGTTTCGTTCATTTGCTGACGGTCAATCGCAATTAAATTTGGTTTGGCTTCCGCCGATTTTACAAACGCATCACGTTGTTGCGGCGTTACTTTTACCAAAGTCGAAATCGTGAAAAAACCATTTTTTTGGGTTACAAATTCGTGCAGTTGCAAAGCCTGAATTTTGAGGTAATCTTCAGCAGAAATTGGTTTAAAATCGGTATTTAAGTGTTCAAAAAAAGCAGTATAAGTAGTAGGTTTAAAACCTAATTTCGAACCTTCGGAAATCAATTGCGATTGTAGAAATTGCTTTTTGTTGGCATCCCAAAAAGAATTCCATTTTGCAATTTTTTCTTGCTGTTCCTTTTGCGAAATCATAATGCCTCCAACCGAACTGTAATTTAGAATTTTCTGTTCCTTTTTTTCTTTGGCTAAAGCCGAAAAAAGCCGCGAGTTTTTCTGTAAAACTTCTTCCATACTGTTTCCGTACGAAGCCAGATAAATGGTTTTGGAGGTCAGACTGGAGCTTTCTTCCAGATCTTTTTCGGCTGCTTTTATTTCTTTCGGAACAAAATTCAACTGTGATAAATCATTATTAAAACCGACATCATTATATGTAAAAAAGCAAATAATGGTAATCAAAACACAAAATCCGATCAGGAATTTATTGTTATGAAAAGAAAAATGTGCCAGTTTATCAATGACATTTTTCTTATGTTCTGTTTCTTTTGGTTTATACAAATGCGGCACAATCAAAAGAGAGAAAAAGGCAGACGCCATTACGATTACGGCAGCAAAAATTCCGAGGTCGTTTAAGGCTTCCGATTTTACAAAAAGCAAACATAAAAAAGCAACAGCAGTTGTAGAACTGCTCATAATCAAAGGCATTGTGATGTCTTTGTATAAGGTTTTAACATCGCTGTTGTGTTTGTAATGCGTCAGAATATGAAGCGAATAATCAATGGTGATACCTAATAAAATAGAACCAATTCCGAGTGAAATTGCGGAGATTTGTTCTTTTACAAAATACAAAAAGGCAATTGCGAAAAGTGCTCCAAAAACCGTTGGAAGGAAAATGATGAGCGGAATTAATATTTTTCGATAAAATAAAATCAAAATCAACATCAGCGTAATCATCGCGATGGTTGTCGTTAAGATAATATCGCTCTTGATTTGATTGGCATTCGCAACCGCAATCAAAGCCGAACCAAAATAACTAATCGAAGTTTTGGTTTTAAATTGGGTATTTAAATTATCCTGAATCGATTTTAGTCTGGCGGCAAAAAGGGTATTTTTTCCGGTTTCGCTCGAAGGAATATTCGAGGTGATAAAAAGTAATAATTTCTTTTTGTCTTTGGTCATGACAAAACCATTGTCTAAAGTAAAATCGTCACCAATATTAAGCTGCTGTAATTTTTTTAAGGCGATAAACGAAACTCCCAAAGGGTCTTGCAGTATAAAATCTTTGGTTACAAAACCAGATGGAGAAATAATTGATTTGTAATTTCCCTGAACCGTGGCCGCTATACTATCTTTTTGCAATTTGTTTTGAATGGCATCGTAATCTTTATTTTCCAGAAAAAGCGGCAGGTTATGATAAATAAAATCAATAGTTTCCTGAATGTTTTCTTCATCCACTTTTCCCTGAATTCCGGTAATGTAAGGTTTGCAGGATTGGGTAACACTATCAGAAAAAGCGGTTGCCATTTCCTTTAAATCTTCATCGGTTCCGTTTTTTTCGAGTTTGAAAATAACGGTAATTTTATCGGAAAAATTGAGTTGTTTCAGCACTTTTGCCGTCACATCAGATTTATCGTTGGTCGGAATAAGTTTGGTAATATCTTCTTCGAATTTAATTTTCGAAGCAAAAAAACCAAACACCAGAAGCACCAAAAAAGCCAATACAACCGAAAGTAATTTTCGTTTGTTTACAAATTGATGTATGGCGTAAAAATACTGATGCATTTTTTAGATGTTTGTTGTTTATTGTTTTCGGCCAGAGATTAAAAGATTTGCACAGATTATTTTAAAGGTCTGTATTTTTTCATTTTAATCTAGGGCTTCAAAATTGCTTCAAAAAAATTTGTGCTAATTTGTGTAATTTGTGGCAAAACTAAAACCTTCTAGGTTAAGACCAAATTTTATTTTTTCTTGGAACTAAAAACACTTAAAAGCGCATAACTTAAAAGGCCCAAAGATAATCCTGAAACGGATGCTAAAATAAGACTTCCAACGATATATTGCGTTGCATTTTGCTGAATATCATCAAGCGAAAGCGAACTATCTAAAATCAAAGGGGTATCACTGGAAACAAAATAGCTTCCGACTTTCAAAGATCCGAAAATCAAAAACGGAATAAACGGAGGAAAACTCACGTTTGACGCCATATAAGCAATGATCTTGTTGAGTTTAAAAAGGGTTGCAAAAAACAAAAGCAAGATAGTCTGGAATCCCCAAAAAGGTGAAATGCCAATGAAGACACCCAACGCAATAGCAGCTGATTTCTTGAAATTGGAATCGTTGCTTTCTAAAATATCTTCTAAGAAAAATTTCTTAAACCCTTTTTTTTTTGCTTTTCGAAAAAAATCTCTCGGTTTGATGTACAACAAAGCGTTGAGTACCAAAACCGTATTTAAAATACTGATTCGGGTAAAATCCTTAAACGGACGAAAATGCGAAACCCTTTCAGTTGGGTCATACAAAATCTGAATCGGAATGTTTTTTAACACAATTCCTTTCCACGCAGAACGAACGATAACTTCTATTTCGAACTCAAATTTATTGGTGTAAAATTGTTTCGGAATAAGTTTAAGAGGATACAATCTGAATCCGGATTGGGTATCGGTAAGTTTGATTCCGGTTTCGAACCAAAACCAAAAGTTAGAGAATTTATTACCAAAACTACTTTTCTTAGGCACATTTTCCTGCATCATATTCCTGCTTCCAATCAACAATGAATTAGGTTCTTTTTGGATTTCGTCAATAAAATTCGGGATATCTGAGGCGAAATGCTGTCCGTCAGAATCAATGGTTATGGCGTAATCAAAATTCATTTCGATTGCTTTTCTAAAACCATTGCGGAGCGCCCTTCCTTTTCCTATGTTCTTAGGGTGATGAATTTGGGTATATTGCGAATAGTGTTTTAAAATTTCACTTGTTTCATCCGTAGAACCGTCGTTGACAATGATAATATTCTGGGTATAATCCAAAACAGAATCCAGTACTCTTTTTAATGTTTTGTGATTATTGTACGTGGGTACAATGACACAAAAATGTATCGGATTTAAGGGTTCCTGTGGTAACAAAGTAGCTTCCATACGTGTTTTCTTTACCTACTTTACAAATTGCTTTTCTTTTTCAGAAAAACTTTTAGATTGTAGAATAAAGGCTTTTAAATATTCTTTTAGTGAATTGTTTTGCTCACTATAATGTGTTGTAATAAAGGTTTTGTCTTCTTTTATATTTTTTTTATAACCTGTAATTTGGGGTACATTTTCCTGAATGCTCAATCGGATTAACCGAATTTCAATTTCATCAGGTTTATTTTTTACCGCTGATTCCAGTAATTTTGCTCCTTCCTTAAAGCGGCTTTTTTTTGAGGCAAGACTCTTTTCATATTTTGATGACAATAGGATAGAAGCCGCTTTATAAGCAACTAAAACTTTATTATTATCTTCAGAAATAGCAGCCAGTTTTGCCATAAAATCTTTGGCATTACTTTCTGATTTGGTTACCGAAGGATACATTTTTCGAATGGCTGCTAGATCTGGCTGCCCATTAAAATTAACCCATAAAAGCAAGGATAGCAGCAATTTCATAATTACAGTTTTTTATAGACAGCGCTTAATTTCAAAGCTACTGTGTCATTAAAATAAGTAGTGTTTTTTACTTTTATCAAATCGTCTTCAGTCGTGTTAATGTCTAATTCTAAACGCAATTCGGGTGTCATTTCAGGATTTATCAGCGCCATAAATTTTACATTGGTAAGGGTTTGCATTAGCAATGAACTCTTTATAATCGACTCAGAAATTTCCTTAATAATCTGAATCATACAAACTCCCGGCATTACAGGGTTTCCTGGAAAATGACCTTTGAAAACATCATGTTTTTCATTGACCAAAATCGTAAAGATGTATTTAGAATCGGAGATTTTTTCTTCCGAAAGTATTTTGTAAAAGTCTTTTAAAACCATGATTTTAGTTATTTTTTTCCGAAAGCATAAGTAGCCCCAAATTGGAAAACTAAATTGTTACTATCATTCATACCGCTTGCATGATAATTTGTAAATGCACTTCCTATTCCTTTTTTTACTCTGGCTTCAAATGAAATACCGTTTTTCAAACTATATCCAAGCCCTCCAACAATTCCCAAATCAACATCTTCACCTTTATTAAAATTTCGTTCCTGACTTTTAGGATCTACTTTAAAGTCATCTGCAAGTAAGATGTCAAAAAACGGACCTACTAACACGTAAATATCATCAGTGAAATTTAATTTATTAATGGTAACTGCTGAGAAATATTGTAGGCTGGCATCAACAGTACCATTTTGATAAACAGTAATATAGTTGCCCGTTTCAGGATTATAAGTAGTAGTGCTTCCCATTGAAGTTGTTCCTTTTCCACCTTGTCTTGAATACGTTAATTCAGGTTGCAAAGAATATATTTTCGAGAATTTTATAGAACCAAATGCACCTACATAAAAATCGGTTTTATTTCCAAGATCTGAGCTGGTGATTTTCGATAAATTTATACCAGCATGAACTCCTGGTGTAAAAGTTACTTGTGCCTGTGTTGTTGTTAAGCTTAAAAAAGCTGTAAAAAGAACGAATGTAATTTTTTTGAACATATTTATTTAAATTTATTTTTTTCCTCCAAAAGAATAAGCAAGACCTATTTGAAAACCAATATTAGTATTATAATCGTCTAACCAATAATCGTCATTATATCCGCCACTACTATAATAATCACTCTCCAGAACATCTACAAGACCTTTTTTAAATCGAGCTTCAAAAGTTAAATCGGGTGATATTCTGTAGGCTAAACCTAGCACAAAAGCCAAGTCAACATCTGAGTCTAGATATTTTAAATTGTCCTGTACTCTAAAATCAAGAGTTGGCCCAACCTGAAGCTGAAATCCCTGATTAAAGGTAAATTTATTAATCATCGCAACGGACAAATAATCAATTTCTAAATCTCGTGATTCAAGAACATAATTTTCTCCGTCATAATCACGAATAATTTTTATATTATCCGAACCTTGTTGGGTATAGGTGATTTCGGGCTGTAAACTATACACTTTTGTCAGGTTAATTTCGCCAAAAGCACCCACATAAAAATCTGTTTTATAACTGGAATTGGTGTTCGAAAAAGTTGAAAGAGCCGCTCCGGCTCTTAATCCTGGCTTAAAAGTTACCTGGGCATTTATAACTCCTGTTACCAAGACAAAAGCAATTACAATAATTTTTTTCATTTTTATTTTGTTTTAAATGTGTAACTAATTCCGAATTGAAAAACCTGATTTAAAAAAACTTCATCATAATTACCATTTCCGTTCTCATCATCCGCATAATCATAACCATAAATATCTATTAATCCCTGTTTGAATCGTGCTTCAAAAGTTAAACCGTTTGGCAAAGAATATCCTACGCCAGCAATTAATCCTAAATCAAAATTAACCGGCTTGTCTGCATAAAATTCATCGTTATTATCATCTATTTTAAAATCAAAAGAAGGTCCTGCTAAAACATGAAATCCTTTACCATTAAAATGAAATTTAGCGACAGCATCAAGCGATAAATAATTTAATTCGTAATTAGCTTTTCTAGAATTATAAACAAAATCATTTTGATTATTTAAGCTTCCTGTAGCAATATTAAGTTCAACGCCTTGTCTGGAATATAATATTTCAGGTTGCAAAGTAAAGTATTTGTTGAATTTGATAGCAACAAATCCTCCAGCATAAAAATCATACTTTGAATTAGTTCGCTCAAAATTAGTTAAACCCGAAATATTTAAACCGCCTTTAATTCCTGGGCTAACGGTTACTTGTGCGTTTGTAAATCCTGTAACAAATACAAATGCAGCTATAATAATTTTCTTCATTCTTTGGTTAGTTTAGTTTGACGTATTTTCTTCTGGTTTAAAATAATTTAACTCAATTTTTAAGTTTATATTTTGATGAATAATCTGAATTTTCTCCGCAAAAATATTGTTTTCTGAACTAAAAATAAGCGTTATTTTTTCTTTTCTTTTCGAAGTATGAATTATTTTGTCTAATTTTTCTTCTTTTTTTGATACATAAAGATAATTATCGCGCTTACCATCTTTGGATTTGTAAATGTCATTCGATTCATTTTCAAATTGTTCCTGAATCAAATAATCTTTTTTTAGCAATAACCGAAAATCTTCTTTTAATGTATTGATTAGGATTTTCCTGTCTAACTCAGAAACAATAGAATTGATTTTAAAACTCGTTTCAGAAATTTCAAAATCTAATAATTTGTTACCAAATTCGGTTGTAAAAACCACACGATGTGTCGTGTCATTTATTTTTTTGGCAATAAAAATTCCAGACAATTCATTCCCGTAAACCGTGATGTTTGCTTTGTAAACATAATCGGTTTTAGAATCTGAAAAGTAGGGTGCTTCGTAAGTGGTTTTGTCTAATTTTTTTGGAGTATAATTTTTGGAGACGGAGCCACAAGAAACTAAAATCAATGCCAAAAAGCAATTAATTAGAAAAAACGGAATCGTCGATTTTTGCATTGATCACTTTGTTTTTAAGTACAATTCGGGTATAATCTTCTGATGATTCCAGGAGTTTTACCTGAACAACAGTTGCTTCTTCTTTATCAAAAGTCAGTTCGATTTGTTTGATGTATTTTTTCAGCGTAGCATCTTTCGGGATGAATTTAGCCAGATTTTGCCCTTTTAATTTAAAATAGGAAATCGTAAATTCCTTGTCATCAAACATATTGCCGCTCACACTGCCAATAATCAGTTTATTGATTCGGGCAAAAATTTTGCTGTTGCCAATATCAACCGCACTTTTTTTTCCTTCGTCGTTAATCAGTATTTTTCCGTTCTTGAAAACGATACTATAATTGTATGGTTTTTTGTATTGCCATTGCAGCAAATTAGGTTCTTTAAAATTCATTTTCCCAGAAGTTTCAATATCTTTTGATAAAAAATCCAGATGTTTGTATTGCACAAAATCGGTCGATAAGGTTTTTATTTTTTTAGAAACCACATTCACGTCTTCTTTGAAAGCAGCAATTTCGGCTGCCGACATTTTTTGTTCCTGAGCCAATAAACTTCCCGAAATGAATAGAATGAGTAGAGCTATTTTAGTTTTCATATTTTGTTAAAATTTGTACCTTAAATTTTTGGTCACTCCCGATAGCTATCGGGATAAATGATTCTCACAGATTATTTTTTAATGAATCTAATCGTTAATAAAAATCCGTTTTCATCAGCGTTTTCACTTTAGCGAATCTGTTTCATCAGCGTTCCATTTTATACGCTTTAAGATTCAATAGTTCTTCAATCGAAACGACCTGATAATTTTCCTGTTGCAGAAATTGCAAAAACTGTTCCAATACTAAAACGGAGTGTGGCGCAGTGTCGTGCAAAAGTACAATTCCGCCGGGAGAAATTCGTTTTATAATTCTATTGTAAATTAAATTTTGATTGGTGGTACCGCCATCCAGTGAGCGAATGTTCCATCCGATGACTTTATGACCTGTAATTTTCAAAGCTCTTCTGATTGACGGTGTGGTTACGCCATAAGGTGGTCTGAAGAAGTTGATTTTTTTTGAAGTAAATTTTTCTAAAACCAAATCTGTTTGAGTGATTTCGCTTTCGATTTGTCGGGCATTATAAAAATCAAAAAACTTTGAATGATGATACGAATGATTTCCCACCAAATGTCCTTCGGCAATGATTTGTTTGATGATTTCCGGATGAGTTTCAACGTTTTTTCCAATACAAAAAAAAGTAGCTTTTGCATGGTATTTTTTCAGGATTTCTAAAATTTCTAAAGTAAGAATACTGGGTCCGTCATCAAAAGTAAGCGCTATTTTTTTTTCGGTTTCTAACGGATTATGGCAGTATGCTTTTACATGATAATTAGATGAAATTCGGGCAGAACCTATTGCATTTATTCCCAACCAGATTAAAATAGTTACTGCAAACCACCAAAAATTTATTGCTAAATAAAAATTCAGAAGAAGCAGTAAAAGCAATAAAAATATAAAAAATAAAGCTATTTTTTTATGCGTTATCATTTTGAAAGTAAAGTAAAACTATGATTTTTCCCGTTGTACTGATTGTACAATAAAATGGTTTTGTACACTGGTTTTTCTACCTGATTTACTTTTACGATTTCAGGAATTTCCTGGGTTTTGATGATTTTAGAAGCCATCCATAAAGCAAAAGCAGAAGCTGTATTGTATTCACCACTCAAATGTTTGTAATACAATTGAGGTGTTTGGGCAAAAGTGTTTTCGGCTAAATTTTTATAATAACCATCAAATGTTGCATCACCATTAAAACCTAAAACTACAGCATCAACATCTGAAATCTGAAGCTGATTTGCTTTTAGAAAACTAACGATTTGAGTTTCAACTTCGTTTTCCTCTAAAGTATTAATGATTTCAACATCTAATATTTCGGCATACGTGTTTTCTTTTTTTTCATTTTCTAAAATAAAAAAACTGGCACCTTCACCATAAACAACGCCAGGCGATGTTTCGGTTAAAAGGTTAAAAGGCTGATCCTGTTCTTTTTTAATAAATCCCGCCAATTTAAAAAGTGACAGGGTATAATCGGCATTTTCATCGATTCCGCCCACCAAAACCGTGTTGGCTTCGTCTTCTTCGATTTGCATTTTAGCATCCAAAAGCGCCGATTCAAACGAAATTGCTCCATTCACGTAAGTGAAATTATAGCCTTTACATTGCAACGTAAGCGCGATTTGTGCACCCACTGTATTGTGAGTGGATTGTATAAACGATGTAGGCGTTAGAAACTCTTCGTTATTATCCAGAATATTTTTCAGGAATTTTTCAGAATCTTCGATGCAGCCCATCCCGGTTCCTGAGATAATCATGTCAACATTTTCAGTATTCGCATCTTTCATCGCCAATGCCGAAGCTACGATTCCGTTTTTTACCCCTTTTGCCATTCTTCGGCTGGAAGCAGGTGAAATAAAATCCTTGTAATCCGGCTTGATGATCGAAAGTACCGTGTCATTCTGATTGTATGCGGCTTCTTCCAAAAAAACAGTATCAAATGTTTTTTGAGTCGAAATGCAGCCTACTCCATTTATATATGTTTTTTTCTTCATCAGTCTTTTGAAAATATAAGAGTGGAACAATTTCCTCCAAAACCAAATGAGTTGGAGAGAACGTGTTCAATATTTTTGTTTTTTAATGTGGTTTGCGGCTGCAAATCGAATTCTTCCATTGGAGTTTCAAAATTCAAATTGGGGTAAACAATTCCGTTCTGAATTGCCAAAACGCTGTAAACCGCCTCGATTGCTGCAGCAGCAGCCAGAGTATGTCCTGTAAAAGGTTTTGTAGAACTGAAATCAGGCACTTTTTCATCCTGGTAAATCCGAAGAATTGCTCTTCCTTCAGACAAATCATTATTGGGAGTTGCGGTTCCGTGTACATTGATATAGTCAATTTCAGAAGGCTTTAAACCAGAGATTTCAAAAGCTTTTTTCATCGCCAGAAAAGCACCATCGCCATTTTCTGAAGAAGCCGTTTGGTGAAACGCATCATTGGCATTTCCGTAACCTGAAACTCTTGCCAGCACTTTTTTGTTTTGTTTTTTTACGATTTCATCAGATTCCAAAACCAAAAAAGCGGCTGCTTCCCCTAAGTTCAAACCTTTACGATTGTTGTCAAAAGGTTTGTTATAACCGTCTGATAAAATCATCAAAGTTTTAAATCCGTTGATGGTAAATTTTGCCAAAGCATCGGTTCCGCCTACAATTACGCGGTCCAGTTTTCCGTTTTTAATCAGTCGCGCACCCAGCATAATGGCGTTTGCTGCTGATGAGCAAGCGGTGCTTATAGTGGTTACCATTCCTTTCAGGCCTAATTCATTGGCAATTTTTTCAGCAACATCGCCACCATCGTGACAACCAATGTATTTGATAAGCTCGGGATTTGTAAAATAATCGTAATAATGTTTTTCGGTCATGTCCATTCCGCCCACACTGGTGGCCGAAATAAGTCCTGTTCTGAATTCGTTTATCGAAGAAATTCCGGCATTTTCAACTGCTTGTTTAGCAGCCAAAGTCCCTATAAGTGCTGTTCTCGAAAAATTGTTGTCAGCAGTAAGTTGCAATTCGTCAATCAGTTCCTGATTGGTTTTCTTGATTTCGCCTACCTTAATAACATCTGCATGAACGGTTGTAATATTTTCGATGCGTGTTATAGCAAGCTTTTCATTACGTAATGAATCGAAATTTTCTTCGACGGAATTTCCAATCGAAGACAGTATTCCCATTCCTGTTATTGCAACACCTTTCATTCTATTTTAGAATTTAGATTTATGAATTTAGATTTGTAGCACATTTAAATTAGATTTTAAAATATCTGTAAAAGAAATCTAAAATCTAAACTCTAAAATTTATTTTGTTCTGTTAGCGCTAATGTAAGCCGCCATGCTTTCGATAGACTGAAAAATCACTTTTCCTTCTTTTGGGTCCACCAGTTTAATTCCGTAATCTTTATCCAAAATGACAATCAATTCCAGTGCATCAATGGAATCTAAACCTAAACCGTCACCAAATAACGGATCGTTATCTGCAATATCTTCTATAGCAATATCTTCAAGGTTTAAAGTGGTGATGATTTTATTTTTTAATTCTAGTTTTAATGCTTCCATGTTATTTATTGTATAAAGTATTGATAGTTTCGTTTGTGTATTTTTCGTTTTCCTGTGCGCTTATCGTGCAAAGAAACGCTTTGTAATTGTCATTAAAAAATTCGACCCAGCCACAAAGCACAGTTTCGGCTTTACCTGAATGGAGCAGAATGTTTGAATAATTCGACATAAATTCGGTGTTAAAGACATCAAATATAAAGAAAGAATTTTCACTTTTCAGCTGATGGCGGATACTTATTTCGCCCAGACAAATATTTGGCAGCGTATAAACAAAAACCGCCGGACTCGGATAATAGTTTTCTTTGTCCGAAATGGATTCCTGATATTTCACATCGGTGTCTAAACTCGAAGATTTATTGGCCAAAACCAAGGCAATATTATTCTCTAGCTCGGTTGAAGTAATCGGACTCAAAAGCAACTCAGCACCTAAAAAAGCCAGTTTGCTCAAAGCGTCCATTTTGAAAAACTTTGGATATTGCATTTCAAAATTACGATACGCTTGTTTGGAGAAATCTGCAAATTCGGTAGGCTCTGTTTTGAAAACAGAAGTTCCGTTCAAAACAATTTCGTTGTTTTGGATGGTGCAATAGGATTGTATGTATGTTTTTTGAGTCATTTTATTTTATATAATCTTTTGCATCATATGCATCAATAGGAAAATCTTCCTCAGTTACTGATTTATAAAAAAAAGTTCCAATACTCATTTTTAGATCAATGTAAATTTTATTTAAATCTTCAATATTTTCCTCTTCCCAAAGAATGTCGTGAAAAATATATCCAACATTCATTGTTTTGGTATTTAAAACAATTGGATCGCCATTTGCGCCAGAACCAATTATTACTAAATCTTTTTTATAGATTTCTTTATTCTCTTCTTCAAGATTTTCAACTCCGATTTCATTAATACAATTAAAGTAGATATTTCCAAATTTAATTTCTTCTGTAAATGAAAACGTTTTGAAAAACGCGATTACTTCAGAAGATAGATTTATACTTTCTAAAAACTCAATTGTTTTATCGGTTAATTTAGTTACTTCAGTTGAGTTATTAAATTTTTGAATTTTTAATGCTTCTTTAAAAAGAGATTCGTCTAAACTCATTTATCTTATGTTTTGAACTTGTAAAGATTATTTACAAGTTGAATTTTAATTTGAACTGTTCGGAATTTCCGAACAGTTGATTATAAAATTTTAAATCAAACAATTCTTTAATTTTTATAGATTTGTTATTGTATGAAATTCTATGAAAAATATCCGCAATTAAAACAAAAAGATTTTTTATCAAAAGTTCTTGTTAATACAGTATTTTCTACAATGTCTTTAGAAAATCAACAAGTTCCAAAAATAAGGATTATTAAAATTGTCGATGCTGTTTTAAAGGAAAAAGAACTAAAAGGAACTGCTTTTTTTACAAAAGAATAATTCCATATTACTTCACTTTCTCAAAAACCACAGCCGTATTACAACCGCCAAATCCAGAAGCAGTCTTCAAAAAATATTCAATAAAAACTTCTTCATTTTTCTGAATGACATTGATGGATTCGCTTACGCCAATTTCATCAAAACCTTTCGATTCAAAAAGTATATTTTTATTCGCTGATTCAATGGCAATTACGGTCTCCAACAATCCTGAAGCGCCTAATGTGTGGCCGTAAAAACCTTTCAGACTATTTACCGGAATATTTTGCAAACCTAAACGACTCAAAGCAATGGCTTCCATTTCGTCGTTAAACGGAGTTGCGGTTCCGTGAGCCGAAATATAATCGAGTTTTTGTCCGTCAATTTGGGCTTCTTTCAACGCATTCTGAATACTTCTGAACAAACCTTCGCCAGTTCTTGAAGGTCCCGAAATATGATTGGCATCGTTTATAGAACTGTCGCCAATCACTTTTATTTTAGCAGTTGCAGGATTCGCCGAAACCAAAACAGCGGCTGTTGCTTCGCCCAAACTTACACCCGTTCTGTTTTTAGAATACGGTTTGCAGGGTGAGTCGCTCATGGCCTGAAAGGCATTAAAACCAGACAGGACAAATTCGGATACTTCATCGCCGGCAATCACAAAAGCATGGTCATACAGTTCTGACTGAATGATTCTTTTGGCTATTGAAACAGCTAAAATTCCCGAAACACAAGCATTCGAAACTACGATTGGCTGTGTTTTAAATCCGAAGAAATCGGCAACATTTTTTGCCAAAACATCCAAATGTGCGGTCTTGAAACTTTCTTCAGAATCGTTTTGTAAAGCGGTAACATTTCCTTTGGTGGTCGAAAGTATAAAAGCCACTTTCGAATCTAAATCAATTTCAGCTTTTTTGATAATCGGCTCTAAAGCCAAAATCATCATTTTTTCTAATCTTGAATATTTTGTTGCAGTGCTAATTTTCGCGAAAGCATTATCTATTTTTTCTTCAGAAATGATTGCCGCGTAAAAAGGAGCGGGCATCAAAGAAGTATTTTCATGCAATTGAATACCAGACTCACCACGCAAAATAGCATCGATGTTCGATTGAACATCAAAACCTAAAGGCGTGATACAATTGGTTTGCGTGATGTATATTTCTTTTGTCATTTTATATTTTTTATTCCTGCAAGGTTTCCAAAACCTTGTAGGTATGTTTTTTATGCTTTATCTATAAAAAATGGCACGCAGATTCTACAGATTAAAGCAGATTTACACTGATTTCTATTTTTGCATTACGTGTTTCTATTCTTTGTAATACCTACAAGGTTTTGGAAACCTTGCAGGAGAGAAACATTTAGATTTGTGAAAATCTGTGCAATCTGTGTTTTACTTCAGCAATCCCACTTCTTTGTAATACCTACAAGGTTTTGGAAACCTTGCAGGAGAGAAACATTTAGATTTGTGAAAATCTGTGCAATCTGTGTTTTACTTCAATAATCCCACTTTTCGTTTCCATTCTTCATAAAAAGGCGGATTCGTCAACATTAAATTTCCTTCTTTATCTAAAAAAACCTGAACCGTTTCACCTGTGCAGGCAACCTCGCCTTTGGCATCAATAATCTTAAAACGATAAATCATTTTGGCAGCGGGCGTGTCAACAACGGTTGTTTCTATTGTCACGACATCGCCGTAACGCAATGATAATTTATGCTCGCATTTTGATTTTACAATGGGTGTGGTGTAACCGGTATTGCCAATGTCCAAATATGTAAGTCCGTGTTGGCGGCCAAACGCTTCCCGTCCGTCTTCAAAATAAGTTATATAATTGCCGTGCCACACGATTCCTAATGGATCAGTTTCGTTAAACCGAATTCTGATTTTATGCGAAACGGTCAGCGCGGTTGCCTCGTCATACTGTTCTTTTCTTTTTGTCATAAAATAATGCGATGGATGTGGTGATTATAAAGAACAAAAATAACAAACTTATTTTTGGAATGATTTCGAGGAAAGAAACGTTGCGTAATAAAACGTCGTAAAAAGCTTCTAATCCCCAGTTCATAGGCGATGATTTGGCGATAATCTGCATGATGGTGGGCATGGCAAAAACAGGTACCCAAATACCGCCAATGGCCGCTAAAATAATCACGCTTGTCGCGCCAAAAGGAGCTGATTGTTCTTGTGTATTGGCAATAGTGCCTAATAAAATTCCAAATCCGATGGCGGCAAATCCTGAAAATAAAGCCACGACACTCATTAAAATCAAATGTCCTTCGATATTCAAAGAAGGCAAACCAATATGCGGGAATAGAAAAATCGCCACAGCCACCATCATATAAAACTGAATCATACAAATGGCAGAATACGTAATAGTTTTGCCGATTATGACAATCAGGTTCGAAACCGGATTGGTCAGCAATCGGACAAAAGTTCCTTGTGATTTTTCTTTTACAATATTAATAGAAAGCGGAATCACAATAAAAAATATGGCAAAAAGCGTCCAGGCCGGAACGTTGTGCTGCACCGAATTGGGTTTGACTTCTTTATTGTTAATTTTCGGAATTATTTCTTTGAAAGTAATAAAACTTTTTTGTTCAAATTGCGTGCTTTCTTCGCCTAATTGCTTTTGAAAAGTAGTATAAATAGATTGCGTTTCGATTTGCGAAATCATTTTGTCAATCGAACTCATGACCGCATTTTTGAAACTCATTTGTACCGCCGGGTCAAAATACAGTTTGACTTCTTTTTGCTTAATGATTTTAGGTGTAGGAGCAGGAGCAACGCTATCGGTAAAACCCATACTGCTCACAATTTTTTCTACATTCTGATTGATTTTGGCCTGTAAATCAACACTTAGTTTTTCAGGAATTACAATCGCTAATTGGTATTTTCCTTTGTTTACAGCTTCCTGCGCGATTGCTTCCGTAATGGGCTGATTGTCGATTTGAGTAACAACGCTAAATAATTTGCTTTTTTCTAAATTGTCAAAAACCGTTTTCGAAACAGCTCCTTTATCTTTATCGACCAATAAAATCGGAATCTTATTATCGCTGATGGTTTTAAAACTACTGTCCTGAATCAGCGTTACCGTGATTACAAGGACTAGAGGCATAATAAACAAAATGATTAAACCGCCTAAATCTCTTTTTAATAAAAGAAATTCTTTTACTACCGACATCCAGATTTTATATAACATCTCTTAAATCTTTACCGGTTAATGAAATAAAAACTTCTTCGAGATTACGGGCTTCTTCAGTAGAAGCAATTAAGTCTGATGGGCTGCCCTGAGCGTAAATTTTACCGCGGTCTAAAATGGCAATAGTGTCGCAGAAATCTTCGGCTTCAGCCAAATGATGGGAGGTATAAATAATCGTAGTTCCGTTTTGATTGAGAACTTTCAGATAATCGATAATCGCATTTTTTGATTGTACATCAACACCCACCGTTGGTTCATCCAAAAACAAAACTTTTGGATTATGAAGGATTCCGGCAATCAGATTGACTCTGCGTTTCATTCCGCCCGAGAAGGTTTCGATACGTTTATCGGCAAATTTTAATAAACCCAAAAGATCCAAAGTTTCGATTACTTTGTCTTTTAAGTCCGAACCTTTCAAGCCGTACATACTTCCAAAATAATGCAGATTTTCTCTGGCGGTCAAAGTTGGATACAAAGCGTATTCCTGCGGCACAACACCAATGATTTTTTTGATTTTAGCAGCGTCGTTTTTGTAACTTAAATTATCAATGGTAAATTGACCTGAAGTTGGTTTTATCAATCCGCAGAGCATGGAAATCAAAGTGGTTTTTCCAGCGCCATTCGGACCTAATAATCCAAAAATCTGACCTTCGTTTATCTCCAGCGAAATATCGTTCAAAGAATACAGATCTGCATTTTTGTACTTTTTCGATAGTGATTCTATTTTAATGATGGATTGCAAAATATCTTTAGCTAATAGCTTTTTTTAGTTTTTTGAAAAAGATTTCTTCTCTATTGGCAATGCTCAGAAGTTCATCGGCAATAGTATTATAGGCGTCTTCTTTGGCGCTGCGGTTTTTGTAAATACGGGAAGCTTCTACAGCAAAATCTCGCCAGGAATCTCCAATTTGCGTCATTTCTTTCGAAAGATTTTTCAATTCTTCATTATTCAGAATAACCGAAGCTTCCTGTAAAAATGCTGCATATATAAAACGGAAACCTCCGCCGCCAGTTCCAATTTCTTCCTGCATACGTACCATTTGCGCCAGGTAATGATTTGCTTTTTTGGTACCATGTTTCACAGGCCATTTCCTGATTTGTCTGGATACAAATTTTATTCCGCGAACACCAATAATAGGCATTGGCGCGAGCATATCGCGACACGTATTTTTGATTCCTTTGATAATAGCGCTTTTCAAATCTACGGTTGTAGGAATGTTGATGGGGTAATACATTTGTCCTCTTGGAGCAAAGGCACCCTTGGCAAAACGTACTTTATCTAATTCGTCGTGTGTAAGCGTTGTTACGTTTTCCATCACCGGGTCACTTATCAAATAATCCGTTTCGGTTTTACCGTAAACCACTAAATTGTGTGCATTGAAATGAAAGCGATATTCATCCGGAAAATAACTCAAATGATAAACACCAACTTGTAAACCAGTCGGAATATTATTTTTTAAATTTTCGTCCAAAGCTTTATTTGCATTGGAAACTGAAGAAAATTTTTGTCTTTTTATTTTTAGATGTAAACGACTCGCGACTTTATTAAAAATTTGACCCGGTAAAGTTCTGTAACTAATTGCCGGAGCATAATTGACTTTTATAAAAGGCAAATACACGAAAAAAAGACCGGAACCAATACCAAAAACCATCGGTTCACTCAAGTTGAGTCCGCTGTTTTTTAACAAATTCGAAGCTACTCCATTTTCGCAATGAGCAGATTGATGGTGGGTGAAAGTCGTTTGCATTAGATTGTTTTGCTGTTTTTTAATTCGGCTATCGAAATCCCGAAAGCATCGGCATATTTTTGTAACGTTTTATCGTTTAGTTTGGCAAAAACGGCTGGTTTAAAGTGTCTTTTTACACGCCATTTCCAAAGACCAACATAACTGGAAAGAATGGTAAGATCCATTTTATTAACTTCCATAAAATAACAAATTGGACTTACCTCACCATTTTCAACTTGTTGTCTGGCTTCGGCAATTCGTTCGTTTATTTCCTCAATAGAATTCGAAAGTGCAATGGTTTTTGGCTCCCAGCCTGTACTTAAAGCCGTGGTATAATTGCCGTTTTCATCAGTGGCGTAAACCAGTTCTTTTAGATTATTCTGAGTTAAATTGCCTTTGTCCTGTGGTACTTTTTCTTTTTCCATGACGTATTTTATTTTCTGTTGAAATTATTTTACCGTCGAAATTGTTTTTTGAATGAATAAATTAATTTCGCATTCTAAAAGCATTTTTTCGTCCAGTAAACTTTGGCAGCTCATTGTACACAACGTATAATCGTCGCCTACAAATTTTGAAACCAGTGTTGCTTTTGTCGAAATCGTATCGCCCACTTTTGGGAGCAAATGTATTTTTACATTTTTTAAAGCACTGATAAAACCAATCACTTTTGCGTTTTCATCTACCGTTCCGTCAGCACCAACAAAATATTTCTGACCCACAATAGAAGAGCAGGTTTGTGCCGTATTTTCGATTAATCCCGCTTCTGTAAAAACAGTATCTGCAACAAAAATATTGTCTTCTTTTATCAAAAAAGAAGTTTCTACAAAATTGGCATCCAAACTCAAAATCAAATCCACCATGAGCATTGGTGCCCGGTGTGGCAAATAATTTTGGATGTCAATAGTCTGAATCATACGCTGTATTATTTAGCCAAAACCGTTTTCATTTGTCCGTTTGCAATTTCTTCATTGTTTAAAGTCGTTACAATATTCACTAAAGTGATTCCGGCAAATTCCTGTATAATAGTTACCGTTGACTGAATTGTATCTTTGATTTGGGGTAATTTTTTAATTTCAATTTCCTTGATAGAACCAATGTAACCCGTTGGAGCCGGTTCGTTTCTTAAAAAAAACTGATAGCCGGTATGTAAGGCTACCGATTGCGCCATGTGTTCGATTAAACCAGCTTCCAGGAAATGATTGTTTTCAAAAAAAAGATTATCGTTTTCAATGGTTAAACCGGAAACCAATGAAGTTTCGGTAAACGAATACATTTTATCCACCATCACAAAAGGAAATTTTTGCGGTAGTAAATGGCCCACGGCTTCTTTTTCTAAAAGTAGTACAGTTTCCATTAATAAACCGTTAAATAAGCATACGCAAATGAAAACCTTCCGCTTTCCGGAACTGATAATAAAATGCGATCTCCTTTTTTCAAATTGCCTGAATTCATTAATTCTTCAAGGGCTAAATAAATAGAGGCAGAACCCACATTTCCTACTCTTGAAAGATTCATAAACCATTTTTCGTCAGCGATTCCGATTCCTTTTTCGTTTAGTCCTTTTTTTAATCCTTCGACAAAAAAGTTAGACGAAACGTGCGGGATAAAATAATCAATCTGATCGGCTGTAATTTTATTTTTTGCCATAGCATCATTCATGCTTTCTACTCCCTTGGCCAAAATAAATTCGTCCAGTAATTTTACATCTTGTTTGATAGCAAAAACCGATTCGTTTAACCATTCTTCAGGGGCATAATCGCTCCATGATTTTATCTGGCCATTTTCTAATTTATCACCTCCAGCATACATACAGGTTTCTAATTCGAAAGCGTATGAAAAGGCTTCCATCCATTCAATTTTTAAAGAAATAGGGCCTCTTGGTTTGTTTTCTAATAAAAAAGCACCTGCACCATCAGACAACATCCAACGTAAAAAATCTTTTTTGAAGGCAATAATAGGCTGTTCTTCAAGGTTTTTTAGATTGTTGGCTTCATGATTGTACATTTGGGCGTTTAGCCAGGACGAAACTTTCTCAGATCCGGTGCAAATAGCATTTTTCGAGTTTCCTGATTTTATCGAAAGAAAACCATATTTTAAGGAATTCATTCCCGCACAGCAAACCCCAGTTGAAGAATTAAGTTCAACCGATTTGTTTTTAAGCAAACCATGAACCATCGCAGCATGAGAAGGCAGGAAAATATCAGGTGTTGAGGTGCCACAGGAAAGTACTTCCAGATCTTGTGAGGTGAAATTCTCATCAAATAATTGTATGATAGCATTGTGCGTTAACTCGGCATTATTATGCGTCGTTTTTCCGTTTTTGTCAACGGCATAATAACGGCTCACAATTTTATTGTTACGTAAAATAATACGTCTTGCTTTAGAAGCAGCGTCATTGATAAGGCCTAAATAGCTTTCCATTTCATCATTCGAAATGGGTTCATTGGGCAAATATTTTGCGGCTTTTGTAATATATACTTCAAACATAATCTACTTTCGTCATCTAAACTCCTTGATAATATTGAGTTTCTTTTTTTATAGTTTTTAACTTAAAAGGATAGGTAATAAGGTGCAAGATATACACTATTGGTGAGATTAACCATATCGCAAGGAATAAATAAACATTAAATACTTTAAGAAGCTGTTTTCTGTTTTTTTGATTTTTATAAATCAAATTAGACCATTTATTAAAAATTTTGTTAGCAGTTTTATCAACAGTTACCAAATAAGGACTAATGCGAACGCCACCAAGAGCTACTAATTCAGGTTGTAATCCGGTAAAATTATTTTGATTGAAATGATTCAGAATGACTTCGCCAAATTTATCAGATTCCTGAATGTCTTTCTCAGAAACTCCAGGTAAAGGAAAGATGCCGAGGTATTTTTTCTTCACTCCCGAAAACATCCATTCTACGATTGTAATGACACTTATTAAGTTACCCACACGATCCACGAGCGCGACATTTCCAACCAATTGTGCGTTGGCTTCCTGTAGCAATTTTTTAATTTTTTCCTGAGCCATAATCCACATATTGCGGGATCCGCTAATGGTTACAACCGGTGTTCCGTTGAGTATTTTTTTGCCTTCATCACTTTTCAAAAACGAGTTAATCGGAATGGAAGGCGATAAATACCAAACCTGATAATGAAAAAGAATCAGATCGAATTGGGTGTTTAAAACAGCTTCCGGAATGGGTTTTAAAGCAGTTGGAATCTGTAAAAAAGATTCCGGAAAAGCATCAAAAAAAGAAGCCTTATCCCAAGGAAAAGGAAATGGCTTTTCTAATGCTATTTGATGAAAAACTACATTTATTTCTGAGCTATTCAGGAATGGTTTTGCAATGTTTTGTGCAATCGATTCCAGCTGTCCAGATTGGGTATAATAAATTACGAGAACATTTTTCATTAGATTTGATGGCTTTGATGATGAACAAAAATAGGTATTTTTTTTCAAACGAATTTTCTGATTTTGTCTGATCGTTTGGTATGCACCCACTCTGGCCATGATGACTGATCTTCGGCATCGTAAATCCGTATTTTCTGGTCGGGATCTTCGATTACTAAATCATCAGAAGTACATTTCAAGATTGAAGCTGCTGCTGCCAATCCGGAATAAGTGGCTCCCGTAACACCGTGCGAAAGTGTGCAGGCTCCACAAAGATGCAGGTTTTCTATTTCGGTTTTATTTTTAAACGAAAAAGGACCAACCTGATTTAAAGTTTTTTCCGTTCCATACACATTTCCTCTGGTCGAATTGATGTAAAACTGATTTGTTTTTGGCGTTCCCAATTCAGCCTGAATAATATGTTTTTTGGCATTTGGAATCACTTTTTCGACATTATTCATTAATTTTTCAATGACTTTTTCCTTAAAAAGAACATAAGCTTCATCATGATAATCATTTTCATTGGCACAACTGGGCACATGATCGTAATTAACGTAGGTTACAATTTCAAAATTATGATGGCGACCGTTAAAACTTGGCGGATCTTTAAGTGTGGTACAACTCATGAACAGGGCCGGAAATGATTCTCCATCGGTAATGGTG
Source organism: Flavobacterium hydrocarbonoxydans (assembly GCF_009789235.1). Lineage (GTDB taxonomy): Bacteria > Bacteroidota > Bacteroidia > Flavobacteriales > Flavobacteriaceae > Flavobacterium > Flavobacterium hydrocarbonoxydans. The sequence continues at coordinate 649,219 of NZ_WSTB01000002.1, forward strand.
TCGCTCATTAAATCATCAAAGTTAGCATCGTTATTTTCGTCTTTCATCATCCAAATGTTTCCAGAATCTATTCCGTAAAGGGTCACATCCATATCCAGAGTCAGAAATAAAATAAGAGAGGTAACCGAATATTTTGTTTTTTGAAGCTTTTTAAGGAGCGAATTACTCAAATGCTCCTTACCAATTAAATTGAGGTAGGTAATCGAAGGATCTGCATTTGAGATGATATTTTTAGCAAAAATCTGAGTTCCATCTTGTAGCTGTACACCAATAGCTTTTTTGTTTTCGATAAGTATTTTTTCGACATTTTGTTTCACCCGAACTTCGCCACCGTGCTTTTTGATACCATTGGTCATGGCTTTTACGATGCCACCGCCACCACCCATGGGATAAAACCCGCCTTCAAAATAATGTCCCATTACCGAACAATGTACCGGAAAGCAGGCTCTCTTTGGCGAAAGCCCATGATCACCACACTGGATGTTTAAAACAGCTTTCAGCATAGGATCCTTAACATGCCAGCCAATGACCTTTTTTAACGGAAATAAAGCAAATTTACCAAAGTGTTTGGTTCTGAAAGGCACTGTGATTTTTTGCCAGAGACCTTTAAGTTTAGGCATTAATTGCAATTCTTCGTTTACCTTTTGCACTAGCGAAAGATAGTCCTGTATGTTTTTTTCTTCTTTGGGGAAATGAGTTGAAAGTGTATTTTTTAGATTTTCGAAACCTGCCGGCAAATCAAAAGCCTGATCGCCAATTAGGCAGTGTTCATAAGCGTTTTTATTCATCCGGAAGAACACCATATCATTGGCAATTCCGAGACCACGATAAAGTTCGTTTGTAGATTGACCGTTATCTAAAAGTCCAACATAATGCACACCTGGGCTAAAGCGATGTCCATTTAGCGTGAAGCTATGACTCCATCCTCCGGGAACATAATGCTGTTCAAGAACTACCACTTTTTGCCCTGCTCTCGCCAGGCAAATTGCAGTCGCTAAACCGCCAACCCCGGAACCTATGATAATCGAATCAAATTCTTCCATACTTTGTTTTTGTGTTTACTAAAGTAGGAAAAGAAAATTGACTTTCTTTTTTTAGTTATGATTCTTTATCATTATTCCAAAAATCAAAATAATTGAACCATTGAAGCGGATACTTTTGAAGAATATTTTCGACACTTTCAACATAGGCTTTGAGCAGGCCTTTTTCGTCACGGTGTTTTACCTCAGCTTCTCTGGCATATAAGTGGTAATGCAGTTTTGGTTCTTTCATTACATAAACAAAAACCACAGGGACTTTTAATCTTGATGCGATTAAAAAAGGACCCGCTGGGAAATGAGCTTCTTCGCCAAGAATTTTTTCTGTTAAGGATTTAGTGCCTTCAAAATAACGGTCACCGGTAAAACAAACCAATTCGTTACGGGCTAATGCAGCGTTAATTTCAAAAATATGTGATAAATCATCTTTGATAATAATAAATTTCACACTTGGTTTTTTGGCAACGCTTTCCAGATAATTTTTAATGGCTGAATGTTCTAAATCTGTAGTAACCAGATTGATCTGAAAATCAATATCGATGTCGCCTAAAAAATGTTCTGCAATTTCAAAATTTCCAACGTGGGCGCTAATCAATACACCGCCTTTTTTCTCGGCCAACAATTTTTTCAGCACTTCAATTCCGTCAAATTCATACGTAAATTTATTCCGCATTCCTGCAGAAATGGCGACTTTATCAATAATAGTCTGTCCAAAAGTATAATAACTTCTGAACACCATTTTTTTAGATTTGAAATAGGAGTATCCTAACCGTTCTTTAAAATAATAGAAGATAGCACGGTTGCTTTTTTTGAGAAAAAGAAAGTAATAAGAAGCTACAAAACAGAGCAAAAAATAGGCGGATGTAACACCCGCCTTTTGTATTAGAAAAACGAATATTCTATAGCCTAAAACTGTCCCTTTTGATTTGCCATCCCATTGACTCATTAAGCAGTTTTAGCTTTTAGTTTCGTTTCGATAAGGTCATAGAAATTCTGAAAAGTTGCAATACCAACAAAGTCAGCCTCAACAAGTTTTACACCAAAATTAGATTCAATAGAAACTACTAAATCTACATAATCCAGACTATCAAGTCCAAGAGTGTCTTTTAAATTAGCATCTGGTTCAATGTCGTCATTATCCACTTCAAATTCATCAACCAAAAAACCATTAATTTTTTTTATAATCTCTTCTTTATTCATCACTCAATTTAAACTTTTTTACGACCAACGCAGAGTTGGTTCCTCCAAACCCGAAGGAATTGGACAAAAATATATCAAATTTTTTGTTTAACGTAGTTTTAACCAAATTTAATTTTGCCGCATCTTCGTCTGGATTCTCTAAATTGATGTTAGGTGCAATAAAATCGTGCTGCATCATAAGGATAGAGTAGATTACCTCGCTCGCACCAGCCATCCAGCATTCATGACCTGTCATTGATTTTGTAGAACTTACATGTGGATTTTTCTCACCAAAAACTTCAAAGATCGCTTTGGCTTCGTTTTCGTCTCCTACAGGAGTAGAGGTAGCATGCGCATTAATATATTCGATATCGGCAGCTTTTAGCTGGGCATCATCTAGTGCTCTTTGCATCGCTGTGGCTGGTCCTTCGACATTTGGAGTCGAAATATGTCCTCCGTTTGATGAAAATCCGTAACCGGCAACCTCAGCCAGAATGGTAGCACCTCTGGCAATAGCTGATTCGTAACTTTCTAAAATTAAGGTAGCGCCACCGCCACTCGGAATTAATCCGTCACGTCCTGAATCAAAAGGTCTTGAGGCTTTGGTTGGTTCGTTTTCTCTTGGCGAAAAAACACCCAGACCATCAAAACTGCTCATGGCATATTTGTTAATTTCCTGTGCACCACCACATATAATAATGTCCTGAAAACCGCTTTTGATTAAAAAATAAGCCAGACCAATAGAATGCGATCCACTGGCACAGGCAGCACTTATGGTAAGATTGATACCACGAAGTTTAAAGATTGTCGAAAGATTCATCGTTACCGTTGAATTCATCGATTTAAAAATAGCACCTGAACCAATAAGAGCGGTGTCTTTTTTGTCACGAATGATATCGGTAGCTTCGATAATAGCTTTAGAAACACTATCGTTACCGTACATAATACCTACTTCGCGATTATCAAAAAAAGCATCGTCTATTTGGGCATTTTTTAAGGCTTCAATGGTTGCCATGTAGGCGTATTCGGTTTCTTCACCAATGCTCATGCGTTGTCTTCGGGTTAGCAGACTCTTTAGATCTGGTTTTGGAACCATACCGGTTAAGGCAGATTGAAAACCAAATTCTTTTCTTTCGGCATCAAACTGAATTCCTGATTTTCCGTTGTATAACGAATCCTTAACTTCGTCTAAAGAAGTTCCGATGCAGGAATAAATTCCCATTCCAGTAATTACAACTCTCCTATTCATCTTCTTTTGTAGTAATTTTTTAAGAATATATTCCTCCGTTTATATTGATAATTTCGCCCGTAATGTAACTTGCTTTTTTTGAAATCAAAAAGCTTACCAAATCTGCTACTTCTTCGGCTTCGCCAAAACGATTGGCCGGAATTAGTTTCAATAATTCTTTTTCGTCCAGCTGACTTGTCATATCGGTTCTGATAAAACCGGGTGCAACCGCATTTACGGTAATATTACGTTTGGCAACTTCCTGCGCCAAAGCTTTTGTAGCGGCTACAACAGCACCTTTTGCGGCTGAATAATTAGTCTGACCAGCAGTTCCTTTTACCCCTGAAACCGAAACCATATTGACAATTCTGCCATATTTATTGCGTAACATTTTCTGGATAAAAAACTGTGTAACATTAAAAAAACCATTCAAACTGGTATTAACAACACCGTTCCAGTCTTCGGGTGTCATCCACATAAAAAGACCGTCTTTTGTAATCCCGGCGTTGTTTACAATAGCTTCGACAATGGCTTCCGGATTAGCTTCCTGCCATTGGGTTAAAATATTTTTGACTTGTTCAAAATTTGAAACATCAAAACCTAAAATTTCTCCGGTAGCACCTAATCGGGTTACTTCCTGAAGGGTTTCTTCGGCGGCTGTTTTATTCGAATGGTAATTGATCAAGATATGATAATCAGATTCTACGGCTAATTTTTTACAAATAGCGCTTCCAATTCCTCTTGAACCACCCGTTACTAATACACATTTCATCTGTAGCAGCTATTTTAATACGCAATTATCTGTCTTACGACTTTTTAAATTATGCGTGTTTATTTTTGTTTTTATATTTTTTGAAAAGGTTCAGCGTTTTGAAACCATTCGCCCAGCACACTTCCGTCAGGTTTCAGGAAACCCCATTTTCCACTTAGTTTTACTCTTGCAAGTCCGTCAATAAATCCTTTTTGCTGGTTGCTGAACATCCCAAAAAGGGCTACTGAAATGTCATATCTTTCAGCAATGACCATTTTGCCGGTTTGATCAATAAATCCCCAACTGTCGGTTTTTACCGGAGCTAATCCTTCTTCGCTAAAAACTTCAGCATCACTATAAGAAGGAGCAATTACAAAGGCACCTATAGTATTAATATAACCCCATTTTCCATTAATAGTGGCAGGAGCCAGGTCTTTCGAGAATGCTTTTACTTTTTCAAAACGTGGTCTTATAATCCATTTTCCTTCAAAATCTACAAACCCTATTTTGCCATCTTTTTTTGCAGGAACAAAATCTTGTGGACCAAAATTAAATAATTCATCAGCATCCGGAATTTCAATAAACTTTCCGTCATGAATTATGCCATACACTTTTCCTTTTTTTGCCCAGGTTGTATTTCGAGCAAAAGTGCCAACCTCATCGTAAATAGATTCAACAACTTCTTTTCCGGAGGTGTCTATAATTCCCCATTTGCCATTTTTTGCACATCTTGCATATTGACCTTCAAACGATCTTATGACATCGTATGTAGGATTAAGCACTACTTCAAATTTGTTGTTTATAAGTCCCACTTTATCGGATTGTCTGAAAAAAGCAACGCCATTTTCAAAATCAAATAATTTGTCAGAAGAAGGAGCTCCGCTTAGAATTTCACCTTTTTTGTTAATGTATTTCCAGGCCATTTTTATTTGAACAATGCAAATACCGCTATCAAAATATTTAGCATTGTCAAAAGTGGGAGCAATTACCCATTCACCTTTGGTATCAATAAAACCCCATTTTCCTTTTTCTTCAGCCGCCGCTAGACCATCAGAGAAATTTTTTGCTGCACTAAATTTTGGCGCAATGGCAAAGCTTCCCTCTTTTGTTATGTAACCAAATTTTCCATCTTTTCTAACCAATGCCAATTCTTGTGAATAGGCAAACTGTAATGCTAATACTAATAGGAGTACAATTTTTTTCATTTATTGTAATATTAACTGTTTATTAAATAATCTTTTACCTGCTGTACAAACGGATACATAACCTGATCTTCTTTGAATTCAGGAATAATCTGGCGTACATCATTATACCATTTTTTGGTAACCGATGAAATTTTATTTTTTTGATCTAAATAATCAATCGCCTGAACAATCGTAATCATTTCGATGCTGAGTACTTCAAAAGCATTCTCAATAACTTTCGAGGTAATTACTGCAGCATTGGTTCCCATACTCACAATGTCCTGATTGTCATTGTTGTTTGGGATGCTGTGAACGTACATCGGGTTAGACAACATCTGGCTTTCGGCTGTAGTTGAGGTTGCTGTAAACTGAACGCCCTGCATTCCGAAATTGAATCCTAAAGTTCCCAAGTTAACAAACGGAGGAAGGATTTCGTTGATTTTTGAATTCAGTAAATAATTCAGTTGACGTTCTGCGAGCATGGTCAGTTTGGTAATTACAATTTTCAGTTTATCCATTTCAAGTGAAATGTAATCACCGTGAAAATTACCTCCGTGATACACATGTTTGTTTTTCACGTCTATAATCGGGTTGTCATTTGCGGAGTTAAATTCATCTTCTAAAATAGAAGCCACATTGTTGATGGTTTCTAACACTGGTCCCAAAATTTGAGGCACACAACGAAGTGAATAATATTCCTGAACTTTTTCCTTAAAAATTTCTTCGGTATTGTCACCAGAGTACAAATGATCTTCTCTCTTGCGGATTAATGTACTGTCAGCAAGATTTTGGCGCATTTTTGCAGCTACTTCCTGTTGTCCTTTATGACGTTTGGTTTGGTTTAGTTCTTCAGAAAAATGATCGTCATAAGCCTGAACCAATTCGTTTATGGCACAAGAACATTTTAAAGACCAGTCTAGCAATTTATTGGCATGATGCACATTTACCACCCCAATTCCGGTCATGACCGAGGTTCCGTTGATTAAGGCAAGACCTTCTCTGATTTCTACCTGAATTGGTTTTAAACCCTCAATCTCAAAAACTTCCTGAGTGGGTCTGCGGTCACCTTTATAAAATACTTCGCCTTCGCCAATTAAAACTAAAGCCAAATGCGATAATTGCACCAAATCGCCACTTGCTCCAACACCACCATGTTCGAAGATTAAAGGTGTAATATCTTTGTTGATAAGCTCCGCCATAAGGTGAATTACAGAAGGATGTACACCAGAATTTCCTAACGAAAGGGTATTTAGTCGCGCTAAGATTGCCGCTTTGGCACAAACCGGACTTAGCGGTTTACCGGTTCCGGAAGAGTGACTTCTGATTAAATTATATTGTAATTGAATTTGGTCTGATTCTTTGATACGGTACTGAGCCATTGGACCAAAACCCGTATTAACACCATATATTACTTTGTTTCCTGAAAATTCTTTCAGAAAATTAAAGCTTTCATTTACCCGGTCTAAAACAACATCACTGATGACAACCTTATTGTTTCCAAAAATAATAGACTCGAATTCTGCTAAACTTAAATATTCATTAATTGTATTCATTAAATCGGTTTTGATTGTGCTAATTTAATTTTATTTATTAAAATAAATGTGGTTATTTTGATGATGGCAAATGTAATGCAATAATTAATAACAATTTGTATATGTTAAAGGAGTTTGTAGATGTTTTAATCATAGGTGCGGGACCGTCAGGATGTGTCTCTGCGTCCTATCTTCACATGAATAATGTTAAGATAAAAGTGGTCGAAAAAACAAAGTTCCCGAGATTAGTGGTGGGCGAAAGCTTAATTCCGCGTGTGATGGATCATTTTGCTGAAGCACAGTTGTTTGAAAGTCTGGATGCCATGAACTTCGAAAAAAAGTTAGGCGCCCGTTTTATAAGAGGAGAAGAAATTTGTGTTTTTGATTTCAGTCAGAAATTTGGTGAAGGCTGGGACTGGACCTGGCAGGTACCAAGAGCTGATTTTGACAATACGATGGCTCAGGAAATTATTAGAAAAGGAATAGATTTAGAATTCGAATCGGAAGTGCTGGAAGTATCTTTTGAAGGAAAAAATTCAAAGACAATTGTAAAAGATAAAGACGGAAATCTAAAAGAAATTCACGCAAAATTTATTATCGATTCCAGTGGTTACGGACGTGTTTTACCAAGACTTTTAGACTTGGATACGCCCTCGCAATTAGACCCGCATTCGTCTATTTTTACGCATGTAAAAGATATAAACAGACCGGAAGGTGTTGAGGGAACCATGATTTCGTTTGATATTCTGGAAACTGAAGTCTGGTTATGGGTGATTCCGTTTTCTAACGGAAATACCAGTTTAGGAGTAGTAGGTCCAACACATTTTATTAATTCGCTTTCAGAAAATAAAGATAATGCCGAGGCTTTGAAAAACGCTATTCAGCTATCAGACTATTATATCAAAAGATTTCAGGGAACCGAGTTTTTATTCGAACCTGTAAAACTGGAAAATTATTCCAGAGCCGTAAAAAGAATGTACGGAGATGGTTTTGCCTTGACCGGAAACAGTTCTGAATTTCTGGATCCTGTTTTTTCATCCGGAGTTGCTTTTGCTACAGAATCCGGAATGCTGGCAGCCAAATTATACCTGAAAGAATCACAAGGAATTACAGTAGATTGGGAAACCGAATTTACAGGATATATGAAACGCGGGATTGCGGTTTTTACCACTTACGTGAAAGAATGGTACACAGGAAATCTGCAGACTTTATTTTTTCATCGACCAGAGAATCCGGATGTAAAAGAAAAAATCTGTGCTGTTTTGGCAGGTTACGTTTGGAACGAAGAAAATCCTTTTGTGAAGAAACACGATAATGTGATTAAAAATATGGCTTATCTGTTAGAAATGGAAAAAAAAGCGTCAGAGAATAAAAAAGGGGAATCATAATTTGTGATTCCCCTTTTTTTGTCAGTGTAATGAAATTTTATTTATAAGCTTTCTTTAAAAGTAATTTTGCAAGTGATTTTGCTGTTTTAGCATATCCTTCTCCAAGTCTGGACTCATTGCTGTAGTTGTTACCCCATTGATCACCAGGAGCTTCTGAACTTGAAATTTCTAATAAAACATTTGACTTATTAGCAGTTTCTACAAACTTTAAATTGGTTGTAACTTTTGCCGGTTGTTTCATGATTCCTGCATCCCAACCCGGATAAAGCCAAACGGTTTGTACAATCAAAGTGTAAGGTGTGCTTAAGCCTTCCTGAAAGCTAACATCCTTTTTTTCTTTAGTTAAAACAATATTCACTAATTCCAGAAACTTAGGATTCCAGATTGACTCTTTAGCCGAGTCCCATTTCTTTTTCCAGATGTTCCCGTTTCCTTTTGATTTTTCGTTTAATTCAGCAGCTCTCTCTTCAATATATTGGGCTTCTGACTTTTTTTCTTTCATCATAGTAAAATTACTATAATCAAATTCAACGTTGATTTCTTTTTGATCTTTTAAAAAGTCAAAATTTCCTTTTACAACTTCAATGTCCTGTGCAAATACGGCACCGGAAATAAATAATAATGCAACTGCTAGTTTTTTCATAAAAAAGGTTAATGATTAGGCCTCAAATATATAGAAAACTAACAGGAATATTTATTATAAAGAAAAAACTTAATAACAGAAATTCTACAAAAAAATGTTTTCTATTTTTAAAGATTATAAAAACGTAAAGCATTCTCTCCCCAGAATTTTTTTTGTTCTTCTGCTGAGAAAGTACTGAAATAATGTGTAGCCACAGCATGTACTTCAGAATAAGATCCGGCCACTAAACAGACCGGCCAGTCGCTGCCAAACATTAATCTTTCTATACCAAAAGCATCTATTACCACTTCCAGAGCATATTTAAAATCATTAATTTTCCAATTGTTCCAATGTGCTTCGGTAACTAATCCGGAGACTTTGCAAAATATATTCGGATTTTGTGCTACACTACGTATCATTTTTTCCCAGAGCTCAAAATCAGGTTGTTTAAAATCAGGTTTCGCCAAATGATCGATTACAAAACGCTGTTCGGGAAATTGGTTTATAAATTCCATTACAAAAGGCCATTGGTTCGGATTAACGATAATATCATAGGTAAAATTAAATGTTGCTAATTTTTGAATTCCGTTGCAAAAATCTTTTCGTAACATAAAATCAATATCTGCTTCAGCCGGAAAAATATGGCGGAAACCTTTTAATTTTTCAAAAGAAGAAAAATAGTCCAGACGTTCTTCAATATCCGGTTTTTTAAAATCAACCCAGCCTACAACACCTTTTATAAAGTCATATTCATTTGCTAATTGCAATAAAAAATGAGTTTCATTTTCGCTTTGATCAGCCTGAACCGCAATACAGCCCTCGATATTGTTTTCTTGTAAAAGTGGTTTCAGATCCTGAGGCAAAAAGTCTTTTTGAATAACGCTCATTTCCGGCGTAATCCAGTACTCTTTTATGGGGTCGTATTTCCAGAAATGCTGATGGCTGTCGATTCTCATTTTCAGGATTATTTTAATTCAAATATCTTATCCATTACAATCCATTTTTCGTTAGGAGCTGCCCACGGCAAAGCCTGCTGAAATTTCCACATCAAAGTTTCCCATTCCTGAACTTTGGTATTATGACTATCTGCTGCTGATTTTTTTTCAAACGAAAAATCAGCAGCAGCTTCTATAATCATAAACAAGCGGTTACCGGTACAATAAATATCCAGGACTTCAATTCCGGAATCTTTAATGCTTTTGATAATCTCAGGCCATACTTTTTCGTGCTGTAATTTATACGCAGCGATTAAGGCTGGATCGTCTTTTAAATCTAAAGCTAAACAGAATTTTTGTGTGGCCATTTTTATGTAAATTATGGTTTTATTGATAAGCTACAGCTACTTGTTTACTTGTGCCTAAGCCTTCAATTCCTAACTCGATAACATCTCCTGCTTTAATGTAAATTGGATCTGGTTTGATGCCTAAACCTACTCCAGGAGGGGTTCCGGTGCTAATGACATCGCCGGGTAAAAGTGTCATGAACTGACTTAAATAATGTATTAGAAACGGAATCTTGAAAATCAGGTTAGATGTATTACTGTTTTGGAATTTCTTTCCATTAACAGTAAGCCACATTCCTAAATTATTGACATCCTTAACCTCATCAGGAGTTGCTAAAACAGGTCCGAGTGGAGCAAAAGTATCAGATCCTTTTCCTTTTGTCCATTGTCCGCCGCGCTCTAACTGAAAAGCTCTTTCGCTGTAATCATTCAATAAACAATAACCTGCAATGTAGTTGTGCGCCTCTTCTTCGGTAACGTAACTGGCTTTTTTGCTTACTACAAATGCAAGCTCTACTTCCCAGTCTGTTTTCTCACTATTTTTCGGAATGATCAGATTGTCATTAGGCCCGCATAAAGAAGTAGTCGATTTAAAAAAGACAATTGGTTCTGCCGGAATCGGTGCGTTGGTTTCTTCGCAATGATCCACATAATTTAATCCAATGCAAATTATTTTTGAAGGTCTCGCCACAGGAGATCCTAACCTGATTGTATCCTCAACCTCAGGAAAAGAAGTGCTGTTTTGTAAAGCTTCTTTTAGTTTTGTAAGACCGTCGTTTTCAAAAAAAGCTTCGTTGTAATCAGTAACAATAGACGATACATCATAGCGTTTATTGTCTATTAAAACACCTGGTTTTTCTTTGCCAGATTCTCCAAATCGTATTAATTTCATGTTATTAGTATTTAAATTTTATTCGATAATATAAATTGTAGCATTTTTTGCGCCATGCGCACCAATTACTAAAGATTGTTCAATGTCTGCTGTTTTGGAAGGGCCAGCAATGAAAGCGCCAAAACCTTCTGTTGAAATATCAATTTTATTGTAGGCCTGGTGCATAGTCGCTACAATATCTTTTTGATTTATAATTAAAACCAGATGCTCGCAAATAAAGGGCAGTAATCTGTTTTTCATCTGGCTTTCGGATACCCAGACTGCTCCGTTTTCGGCTACGCCTAAAGTGGCTCGTATGTAAACAGTGTCTAATTTTTCAAGAGCAGCTGCTGTGAGTTTGTTCAGGTTATCAGGAACATCACCTAATTCAGATACCGTATTGATGATGTATTTTGAAGCGGACTTATTATTTTGTATTTCCGATTGTATGAATTGTATGGTAGGGACCAAAACAACTTTTCCGCCAATACTTTCTACAATTGTTTTAAACTGAAGAAATGGATTTTCAAAAGTAATGACTTGCTCGTGATGTATAACAGGCATCGCAACCTGATCAGGCTGATGTGCTGCAATTGCATTTAATATTTTATTTCTTGAAGACATCTTTGTTCGTCTGTAAAATTATTTTTGATGATCAATATACCAATCTCTGAATGATTTTTTCGGTGCTTCAGGCATTTCCCGTTGTTTAAACCAAAGATTGTGTTTGCTTTTTAAAAGATTGGGAAAGTTTCGCATCATCCATCGGCCAATGATCCCGACGAATCGATATAAAGCCGGATTCGAAAACATATAACTCATTCCTTTCATGGCTGTTTTTTTATCTGAGCTTACGTATCCTTCCTTTACAATTTCCTGTCTCCATTTCCAGAGTTGCTCATGAATGTCAATTTTTACCGGACAAACATTCGAACAGCTTCCGCATAAGGTTGACGCAAAAGGTAAATCAGCATTGGTTTTCATATCTAAATTCGGATTCAGAATAGAACCAATGGGGCCCGCAGTGGTAGTGTGGTAACTGTGACCTCCGCTGCGGCGATACACCGGACAGGTATTAAAACAGGCAGCACATCGAATACATTTTAAAGAATTTTTAAAATCTGCTCGGCCTAATTGCCTGCTACGGCCATTATCTACAATTACCAGATGCATTTCCTGGTCAGGCCTTGGCTTATGAAAATGACTGGAATAGGTTGTAATGGCCTGACCTGTTGCGCTTCTTGCCAATATTCGTAAAAATACGGAAAGATGTTCAGCCTTTGGGATAATTTTTTCGAAACCCATACACGCAATATGTACTTTAGCGGTATGCGCTCCCATGTCAGCATTACCTTCATTGGTGCAAACTACAAATCCGCCTGTTTCGGCTATCGCAAAATTAACTCCTGTAATAGCCAAATCGGCTTCAATAAATTTGCTGCGTAAATGCTGTCGGGCAGCTTCGGTTAAGTATTGTGGATCGTTATTGCCTTTTTCGGTATTCAAATGTTCGTGAAAAGTATCGCTTACATCTTGTTTTTTTAAGTGAATGGCAGGCAGTACAATATGACTGGGAGGTTCTTTCCTGAACTGAACAATGCGTTCACCCAAATCGGTATCGACAACTTCAAGACCTTTTTCCTGTAAATAATCATTTAAATGACATTCTTCAGTAAGCATACTTTTGCTTTTTACTATTTTCTGAATGTTATTTTTTTTAATGATGCTATGTACAATTTCATTATGTTCCTGTGCATCTGCTGCCCAATGTACTTTTATACCATTGGCTTTTGCCTTTTCTTCAAATTCAGTCAAATACGCATTCAGATTGGATAAAGTGTGATTTTTAATCTGAGACGCCCATTCTCTTAATTGTTCCCACTCGGGCAAACCGTGTGTGGCTTTATCTCTTTTTTCGCGTACAAACCACAAAGTCTCGTCGTGCCAGTTGGTTCTTGGCTCGTCGGCAATGAATTTCTCGGATAATGCAGCGTGTTTTGAATTCATTTGTTAAAAACTACTGTTTAATATTTCGGCAATATGAATGGTTTTGATGGGGCTTCCTTTTCGGTTTAAAATTCCTTCCAGATGCATCAGACAGCTTGAATCACCTGCTGTGATATAATCAATATCATTAGCCTCGTGTTCCGTTATTCTGTCTTTCCCCATCTTTACGCTTACGGCTTCTTCGAAGACACAAAAGGTGCCTCCAAAACCGCAGCATTCATCTTTTCGTTTGGGATAACTCAATTCGATACCGCCCACCATTTTTAAAAGCTGTTCCGGTTTAGAAAAAGAAGGCGTGTTTTTTTCAGTCATCGAAGCCAGGTTTAAACCTCTTTGTCCGTGACAGCTGTTGTGAATGCCGACTTTAAAAGGAAAACGGGCATCTAAGGTGTCTACTTTTATGATATCGGTTAAAAATTCCGTGAGTTCAAAAAGGCTATTTTTAATCTGATGGGCCTTTTCAGGGTTTTTATCGTCCTGAAGATGCTCCTTTAAATGCAAAACACAACTTCCCGAAGGCGCAACAATATAATCAAAACCTGAGAAATTAGCTATAAAGTTTTTATTGCATCCATTCGTTAAACCTGAAAAACCGCTATTGGCCATAGGCTGTCCACAACAGGTTTGTCCTAACGGAAAGACAACGTCGCAGCCTAATTTTTCGAGCAATTCGAGCGTAGCAATACCCACTTTGGGATACAACTGATCGATATAACACGGGATGAATAAAGCAACCGTCATTTTTTAATTGTTTAATTTAATGAAACCCCCGTCTATAGGATAGTCAGAACCGGTGATAAAGGATGATTCATCGCTACACAGAAATAAAGCCAGCGTAGCAACCTCATCGGGTTTACCCATTCGTCCTATGGGTTGTGATTGTGATAATTTTTCGAATATTTCTTCTTCTTTACCCGGATAATTTTTGGCTATAAATCCATCAACAAAAGGAGTGTGTACTCTTGCTGGCGAAATCGAATTACATCGGATATTTTCTTTTAGATAATCTTTGGCAACAGACAACGTCATCGCCATTACAGCTCCTTTGGCAGTAGAATAAGCAAAACGATCCGGAATTCCAACCCAGCATGCAATCGAAGCCAGATTTAGAATAACACCTCCTCCGGAGCTTTTTAATCCGGCAATAGAAGCGTGCAGACAATTGTAAACACCTTTTACATTGACATTCATGATGCGGTCAAAATCGGTTTCTGAAGTGGTATTTACTTTTCCAACGTGTGCAATTCCGGCATTATTTACCAGAATATGAATATTGCCCATTTTCTCGAAAGTAGTTTTTACTTCCTGATGATTCGAAACATCACAGGCGTGTGCAAAAACAGTTCCTCCGTTGGTTTTTATTTCTTCTACAGTTTCTTTCGCGCTTTCGGCTGTAAGTTCGAGAATGTGAACTTCGGCTCCCTGTTTGGCAAATAAAACCGAAATGGCTCTTCCGATTCCGCTTCCTCCGCCTGTTATGACTGCTTTTTTATTTTGTAATGAAAACATCTGTTACGATTTAAGGTTTTTTTTATGTAATGTTTTATAAAGATACGCCACGTTTCCATGGAATAAAATCGTCCTGATTAAGTTGTACCGCTTTGGGTATGATTTCGCCACTGGCTGCTTTGATGCAATAGTCCAGAATTTCTTCGCCCATTTCTTCAATTGATTTTTCTCCGCTGATAATGGGACCGCAATCAATATCAATAATGTCTTTCATTTTCGTCGCTAAAACAGAATTTGTAGCTACTTTAATAACAGGACAAACCGGGTTTCCGGTTGGCGTTCCTAATCCTGTAGTAAATAAAATTAAAGTTGCTCCGGAAGCTGCTTTTCCGGTAGTGGCTTCTACATCATTGCCGGGTGTACAAACTAAATTCAATCCGGGTTTGGTAACTAATTCGGTATAATCCAAAACATCTACCACCGGCGAAGTTCCGCCTTTTTTAGCCGCTCCTGCGCTTTTTATAGCGTCAGTAATCAGACCGTCTTTGATGTTTCCCGGTGATGGATTCATGTGGAAACCTGAACCTACTTTATGAGCCAAAGCATCATAAGATTCCATTAAATCAATAAACTTTTTAGCGGTTGGTTCTGATGTGCAGCGATCGATTAAATTCTGTTCGGCTCCGCACAATTCCGGGAATTCTGCTAAAAGAATTTTTCCTCCCAAAGCCACTACTAAATCCGAAGTGTAACCCACAGCCGGGTTGGCCGAAACACCGCTAAAACCGTCACTTCCGCCACATTTTACACCAATACATAAGTCACTTAAAGGTGCTGGAGTTCTTTCATATTTGTTGATTTCGATCAGACCTTCGAACGTTTGTTTTATGGCAGATGTAATTAGGAATTCTTCACTTTTGGTTTGTTGTTGTTCAAAAACAAATAAAGGTTTGTCGAATTCCGGGTTTTGCTTTTTGATATCGTCTAAAAAATCCTGTACCTGCAAATGCTGGCATCCTAAACTTAATAAAGTAATACCACCCACATTAGGATGATTGGCATAAGAAGCCAGTAAAGCACTTAAAGTAGCAGCATCCTGACGCGTACCACCGCAGCCTCCCTGATGATTCAGGAATTTGATTCCGTCAACATTCTGAAATACACGATCATTTTTTGAAGAAGGACTGAGTGCTATTTCTACAGATTGAATGTCTTCTCCGTCCTGATAACTTTGCAGTAATTGATGCGTATATCGGGTATATTTGTCACTTACAGCATAGCCCAATTCGTTATGTAAAGCTTCTTTAATAACATCCAGATTTCGGTTTTCGCAAAAAACAGTTGGAACAAACAACCAGTAATTGGCGGTTCCTACACGTCCGTCTTTTCGTTTATATCCTTTAAAAGTCTGATTTTTGTATTTCGTAACATCAGGAGCCTGCCATGAAAAAGTGGAGTCTTTATAGCTATAAGGATCGGCGGCATGTTTTAAGTTTTCGGTAGTCATAAAACTTCCTTTCGCTACATCGTTTTGGACTTTTCCAACCAAAACCCCATACATAATAACCTCAGCTCCCTGAAGCATATCCTGCATATAAAATTTATGTTTGGCTTTTATGGTTTCAGCTAAAGTGTAATCTTCAGACTCAAAAGTAATTATTTCGCCTTTTTGCAAATCGGTTAAGGCAACCAGGACATTATCGTCCGGATGCAGTTTAACCACTTGTTTTTTTGTTTTATTTTCTAACATATAATTATTTTATAATCTAACTTTTTGGAGTCCTTTGTAAGCAAAAAGAGCAATGACCACAAAAGAAATCAAAGGAACAATGTAACCGTTCTGAATGCTTCCGGTTTCATCTGAAATGAGTCCGAGTACCGGAGGCAATAAAGCCCCGCCCACGATTGACATTACAATTAAAGAAGATCCAATTTTAGTGTTTTGTTCCAAACCATCAATTCCCATAGAGAAAATGGTAGGAAACATAATGCTCATAAAAAATGCAATAGCAATCAGGGTGTAAACCACCAGCATTCCTGATCCGGTAATGGCTACAACAGAAAGTATAATGTTGATAAGAGCGTATAATAGCAGTAATTTTTTAGGATGAATAAATTTCATGAAATAAGTTCCGGCGAATCTTCCAAGCATGAAAAACAATCCAAAAAGACCCAGATATTTGGCCGCTGAAGATTCTGAAATACCAGCAGTTGTAGTAGCCATTTTGATGAAAAAACTCCCTACACATACCTGCGCACCTACATAGAAAAATTGTGCTACTATGCCCCATTTTAGTTTTATGGATTTTAAAGCGTCTTTGAAACTGGCTGCCTGAGTATCTGTTTTTTCTTTGATGTCAGGCATTGGTGTAAAATAAAAAATCAGTGCAATCACTAAAATAATGATGCCTAAAGTTAGGTAAGGCATTTTTACACTTGCTGCTTCTGTTGCCAAATAAGTGTGCATTTCGGTTGCTGACATTGCTTTTGCCTGCTGGTCTGATAAAACTTTGTCTGATAAAATAAGCGGGCCAATATAGGCAGGCGCAATGTAAGCGGCAAGTCCATTAAAGGATTGTGCAAAATTGAGTCTTTGTGTTGCGGTTTCTGAAGGTCCCAGGATAGTGACATACGGATTTGCGGCTGTTTCTAAAAAGGTCAGGCCGCAGGCGATGATAAACAAGGCACCTAAAAAGTAATTATATTCAAGTAAATTAGCAGCAGGAACAAACAAAACCGAACCAATACCAAATAAAAGCAAGCCGATGAGAATACCTGATTTGTAACCGTATTTTCGCATGATGTAGCCCGCAGGCAAAGCCATAGCAAAATAAGCAATGAACACAGACGAATCAATTAAAGAGGATTCAAGATCGGTTAAATTAAATGCTTTACGAAGGTGTGGAATTAAAATCGGATCCAGATTGTGTACAAATCCCCAAAAGAAAAATAAACTGGTAACCAAAATAAAAGGGAAAAGCCATTTTTTTGAAGTCGAAATCGATGAATCAGAATTGTTTTCTGACAAAACAGTTGGTTCCATAATTTTTAGCGTTTATTTTTACATTTAATAAAATTTAAAATTATAATTTTTGAATGTTAAACAGTGATTCGATATTATCCTTGTTTAATCATTAATTATCTTTGCAGGACATGAAACTTGAACAAACGAAAATAACATCTTATTTAAATACAACTGTTTCAGTTTTGAATCGGGAGGAACCTTTTTTTCAATCGCCTTTTCATTCACATCCTGAACTTGAATTGGTGTATATAAAAGAAAGTTTTGGCAAGCGGATCATTGGTAATTCGGTCATGCCTTTTGAAGCCGGTGATATGGTTTTCCTGGGGTCTGATATTCCGCATGTATGGTTGAATGATGAAATGTATTACAGAGGAATTTCGACCTTGAAAGCCAAAGCAATAGTGGTTTATTTTAGTAAGGATATTTTTGGACCGGCATTTTATGAATTAAAAGAAACCCAAAAAATAAATGAATTGTTTCATCAGGCCGGTAAAGGAATTTCAATTACAGGAAAAACAAATACCCGAATTGCGAAGAAGCTGGAGAAACTTGTTGCCAAAAAAGACTTTGAAATAATTATTGGGCTTTTCGAAATCCTTTCTATTCTTTCTGAGGATGAAGACAGGACTTACATTAATAATGAAATTTACTCGGCCTTGCATAAGGAGTCTAAAAAAGACAGGCTTACAGAGGTTTTTCAATATGTAAAAGACCATTATCAAAAGGATATTTTACTTCATGAAATTGCTGAGGTTGCGAATATGACACCAACCTCATTTTGCCGAATGTTTAAAACCAAAACAAAGAAGAATTTTGTAGAATACCTTAACGAAATAAGGGTTTCGAATGCCTGTAAATTTTTGATCGAAACCGATATGAGTATCTCAGAGATTGCTTACGAATGTGGTTTTACAACAGCTTCTAATTTTAATAAATTGTTCAGGAAATTTACCGGAATGACGCCTAGTGAGTATAAAAAGAATATGGAAATCTAACTACTTTAAAATGGCTTTAAAAAAAAAGAAAAATTTAGCGTTTATTTCCAAAACCAAATACCGTTCCCAATGTGGCGATTAAGTTGTTGTCATCGTTCGTAGTTCCGTCATAATTTCTACCAAAAGAGAACGTTAGTTTTTGATTTTTTAAAACTGCATAATCTAAGTTAAGCATCAGTCTCCAGGAAGAATCATAGGTATCTTTGTTCAGGACACTTCGGTAAACGGCTTCTAAACTTCCGTTGAATTTTGATTGAGGCCCTCCCACAATATAACGCAATCCGGTATCAAAAGTAGAGATGTTTTTTATCTCATTCGTCAAATCATCTAATGCAAAAATCTTGTCGGGATTATATAGATAGCGCAGAATTCCGAGCAGCGCGCCTGATTTTTCCCAGGTGTATCCTAAAGTTGTCCAGAGACCAGCATTGTAAAGCTTTGAATTGTTGAAATTCTTCTGGCGAAACTCATTGCTCACACCACCGGAAACTTCCCAGCTAAAACCAACTCGGGCCAGCTGAAATTCTGAAGCCAGTTTTTTTATTTTGTCGTCTATCGTTTTTGAATCTTCTGATTTTTCTCCTGAGTTAAACAATTCTTCAATTTTAATACTGATAATAGAGTCGAGTTTACTTTGTTTTTTATACAGTAGTTCTCCCAGAGCAATATTATCTGCAGATTCATCATTAGAATCAAAATCAGTAAATATTCTTTTTCTTTTTTCCTTTAGCTCATTAATTTCTGTTGGAAGATTATCATAAATAGAATCTGCTTTTTTATCAATAAAACTCAATTTTAATTTTTGAAGTTCTGCAATCTGATGCAGTTTTTGTTTGGTAGTAAAATCATAGTCGCCTCTGTAGATAGAAAATCGAAATCCAAGACCGGCATAAGTACTGTTGTGATTGAATCCGGCAGCAATTGAATCCGGATTTTTTATAGCGATTGACAGGACCAGGGTTTGTTTTAAAACATTCTTTCCAGAGGATTTTTCGAGTCCAACAGTTGAAATGTCGCCCATATTTACCTTATTTCTCAAAAGCCAGAAAGGAGCCAGATCTATAGCATAATTAGAGGGCAGGGTAGTATAGGCATTTGTAGCTGATTGTATCGAAGCCATAAAATCAGAAACATCGGTAGGTTTGTCAATTTCGCTTTGCGCAAAACCAAGTAAGTTAGAAGCTGGTGATATAGGCGCCCTGAGCAAATCCAGATCCGTACTTTCCTGAGCCTTTATGGTCGAACAACAGGCGATAAAAATAAGCAGTAAATAAATTTTCTTTTCCATTTTTAAAGTGTTGGATTAAAGAATTCAATGTTACAGATATAATCTACAGATTCCCCTTCGCTATCAACTAATTTAAACAAAGGATAAGTTCTGGTCAGGAATCCGCCTGAAAGTTTGATAGTCAAAGAGGTCAGATTAGTAGTTTTTGAGGTATCGGCAATCGTTGTTGTAATCCTTAAAACTTTACCGTTGAGATCTGCATTTTTTCCTATTTCGGCTTTTTCAAAATTTCCTGCAAGATCGGTTATGACAGATCCATTGTTCAGTTTGATGTTGGTTAAGGAAGTTTGTCCTTCTTCACCAACAAGCAATTCAAGAGTTACTTTTCGATTACTCGAATTTACTATATATAAAGTATCTAACGTAGTATTGGTTGCCATATTTTGAAATTGAAATGAATAAATTTAATTACAGATAATACAATTTTCTTCTGGGGAAAAGGTGGTACTGCTGCACCATGTTTTAAGCGAAACGACATAGGCGCCTCTTTTAGGTGCAATGCTTCTTACTTGTTTTGCAATGGCTTTTGCATCTTCATAAGTCGTATTTACAGGAATAACAGTCCTGTACCAATTTCTTTTTTTATAAATAATCGCATTAGGATTGATATGCTCTTTTGCCCACTTTATTTCAGGTTCGGTGTCTTTAACATTATTATCGGCTCCCAAAATTACAAGATAGGATGTGTTTTCAACAGCATTAATATTGGTGAGTATTTTTTGTTTCTGCGCTTCTTCGGTTTCCAGATTGGCAAGTTCTTCGTTGGTTGGAGGAACATCTTTTTGTATCAGGGATTCGGTTTTTGCTTTCGAACTGTTGGTGATGTTTTGCAGTTTACCTTTTTCGGTTTCCAGATACAGCGTATATTTTTCCCAGCCGTCTCTTAAATCTCCTTTTGGCGTTACAGAAGCAAAAAATTTACAGAAGTTTATTTTTTTGTCTATTGCACCAGTGGTGTCAATTACATACGGAATATATTCATTAAACGTCATCATTTCATTTTTGTCGTAATCGCGCTCTTTAAAATAATCAGCTACGATATTAGCAATGATGGCCGAAACCGTTGTGATGAGAACTACTTTATACAAATCAATTATTTTATCAATACCGCTTTCGTCAACCGTTTTGCTTTTAATCAGTTTTATAATGTAAACACAACCTACGACAAGAAGAAGGATTAAACCAATATTCAGCCATAATGAAATTCTTAAGGTATCCATGATGCAAATTTTTAAGGTTATAATTAGGTAGGTTATTTCTGTAAAAGTAATTTGTTTTTTAATGGAATACAAGGGGAAAAATACCTGAATTTCAAGGGAGTATTTTAAACAAAAAAAAGTTTACCGAATGTTACTCCGGTAAACTTTTAAGTATTTTTTTGATGTAATAAAATTAATCCTCAGCGATCATTTTATGAAATGGAACGGTCTAAGTGAGTATAACCGCCATCAACATAAATAATCTGACCCGTGGTATGGCTTGATCTTTCGGATAAAAGAAACGTAACCATATTGGCAATTTCATCTACCGTTGTCATTCTGTTTTCTAATGGAATTTTTTGCGTTATCGATGCCAGTTTTTCTTCTTTATTTTCAAAAGTATCAATCCAGGTTTGATAAAGCGGTGTAAAACATTCGGCTACCACAACCGCATTTACACGAATGCTGTATTTTAACAATTCGACAGCCCATTCTCGCGTTAGGGCATTTCGACCACCATTAGAAGCTGCATAAGCGGAAGTTCCTCCCTGTCCGGTTTCGGCAGTTTTAGAACCAATGTTTACGATAGCTCCTTTTGATTTTATTAAAAAAGGAAGCGCATGTTGTGCCATCAAATAATAATGTACCAGATTTTTGTGTAACGAAGCGATAAAGTCTTCATAGTTTCCGTTTTCCAGACCTACACCATCATTAACTCCGGCGTTATTTACCAAACCATCAATTCGTCCACATTGTGCAATAACCGCTTCAATTGCTTTTTTGCAATCTTCAGGTAAAGTGAGATCTGCTTTTACCTGAAATGCTTTTTTTCCTGAAGCTAAAATTTCGTTTACGGCTTGTAAGTTGTCGGCTTCATTTCGCCCCACTATAAATGGGATGGCGCCTTCGTTGGCCAATACGTTGCAAATTCCTAAACCAATTCCTTTTGCTCCGCCTGTGACCACAATGATTTTTTCTGAAAGAGATAATTGCATATTAGGGAAGTTTTATTTAAAAAAAGAGGTTAAGCATTTTATTCTTTATAGCTATCGAACTCATATCAACAGCTATAAAAAATAAATAAGAATAGATTTGGGCCAATTATTTTACCAGAATTTAACGTATAACGCAACAATGATTAATAACGTAATTACGATTAAAACCGTAGTTTGTGGTTTTACTTTAAACATTTCAGAGTCAATTTCAAACGCTTTAGGATTTACTTTTGGTCCAGCGAAACTGATTCCAATCATAGCCAACATGGTAAAGAAGAATGATAATCCCATACAAATGTGGAACGGAATTTCATAAGCTCCTTTTCCGTTAGGATAAGCTGTGTACAACAACGTTTCGTTTCCGAATAACATTGGAGCATATTCGTTGAATAATACAGATAAAACAAATCCTAAAATTACACCCACGATGGCTGCAGTTCCTGTCGTTCTTTTCCAGAACATACCAAGGAAGAACATAGCAAAAACTCCAGGGCTGATAAATCCTGTGTATTTCTGGATATAGGTAAATCCACCAACACCACCAATTCCAAGAATATCATTCCATGTAAATAAAACAGCCAAAAGCATAGCAGCAAAAACGGCAATACGACCAATATTTACCTGTTGTTTTTCACCCGCTTCTTTTTGGATGTATTTTTTATGAATGTCTAATGTATAAATAGTTGAGATACTGTTTACTTTACCAGCTAATGAAGCTACAATCGCAGCAGTAAGTGCCGCTACTGAAAGTCCTTTTAAACCGGTTGGTAAGAAAGTCAATACAGCTGAGTAAGCACCGTCTTTTCCTCCCACTAATTGTGGTAAATGTCCGTTTGTATATAAAACGTAAGCAGCGATACCAGGTAACATTACGATAAGCGGCATTAATAATTTCAACATACCGGCAAATAAAATTCCTGTACGCGCAGTTTGCAAGTCAGCACCAAGTGCTCTTTGAGTAATGTATTGGTTACAACCCCAGTAGTTAAGGTTGATGATCCAGATACCAGCAAGGTAAGACATTAAACCAGGGAATGTCAAATATTTATCAATTTCTAATTGAGAAGAAGTTGCCGTTGGTTTTGGGATAATCATTTTGAAATGCTCAGGAGCTTCTCTCATCAAAACTTTGAAACCAGCAATAGCATTTTCGCCTACACCAAAATATTGTCCAACAGTTGTCAAGGCGATGTACGAAGTAACTAAACCTCCAATAATCAATACAGCAACCTGAATAACATCTGTGTATGCTACCACTTTCATTCCTCCTAAAGAAATAATTAGGGCAAATAAAGCCAATCCTACCATGATTACGTGCAGGTATTCTCCACCGGCAAGACCATTAATAGCAACAGCTCCAAGATATAAAATCGAAGTTAAGTTTACAAAAACATACAAAAACAACCAAAACACAGCCATAATCAAAGCGGTAGATTCGTTGTAACGTGTTTTTAAGAATTGAGGCATGGTGTAAATCTTGTTCTTAAGATAAACAGGAATAAACCATACAGCAACAATAATAAGAGCTACAGCAGCTAACCACTCGTAAGCAGCAACAGCGATTCCTAAAAAGAAACCTTCACCACTCATTCCGATGAATTGCTCAGCCGAAATATTAGAGGCAATCAAAGATGCTCCAATAGCCCACCAGGTTAAATTTCCTTCTGCTAAAAAGTAAGCTTTGGCATCTTGTTCGTCTTTTTTACGTTTGTGATAAACGCTAAAACCGTAGGCAGAAACTACGATGAAATAAATGATAAATACCGCATAATCTGCGAAAGCAAGGTTTTGGTTCATTGTGAATAGTATTTGTAAAGTTAATAGATGTGATTTTTATTTTGTTTCTGATTTATAATGTACATCCGGTAATTCTCTTAAAATAGCAGCACTTTTTTCAGGAGTAATATCACGTTGTGATTCACCCATCATTTCGTATCCAACCATAAACTTTTTGATCGTTGCGGATCGCAATAATGGTGGATAAAAGTGCATGTGAAAATGCCATTCTTCGTGTTCATTCCCGTCGGTAGGAGCCTGATGTATTCCTGACGAATATGGGAAAGAAGTATTAAAAAGATTATCGTATTTAATCGTTAATTGCTTTAATATTTTAGCAAAAGAAGTCGTTTCTTCAGCAGTAAAATCAGTAATTCTTCCAAAATGTCTTTTACTGATAATCATCGTTTCGTAAGGCCAGATTGCCCAAAACGGAACCAATGCTACGAAATGATCGTTTTCGATAACGATACGGTCTTCTTTATTTAATTCAGCTTTAAGATAATCTCCCAAAAGCGATTTCTGGTTTCTGGAATAATAATCTTTTAAGCTTTTTTGGGTTTTTTCGACCTGAGTTGGCAATGATGACTGCGCCCAGATTTGCCCATGCGGATGCGGATTACTGCATCCCATCACGCTTCCTTTATTTTCAAAAATCTGAACGTGATTGATGTATTTTATAGCACCCAAATCGGTGTATTCTTTTTGCCAGGTACGAATAATATTTTCAATTCCGCTGATACTCATTTCCGGCAAAGTCAAATCGTGTCTTGGCGAGAAGCAAACTACGCGGGAAATTCCTCTCTCCGGTTTTGCTTTAAAAAAAGTTTGTCTAATATCGTCTTCGTACATGATTTCGTCCTGCTTCATAGCAGCAAAATCATTTTCGAAAACAAAACAACCGTCATATTTAGGGTTATTTACCCCGTTTGCCCGTACATTATCAGGACACAAATAACAAGTTGGATCATATTTAGGCAATGTTTCTGTAATCAGAGGCTCGTTTTGCCCTTGCCAAGGTCTTTTTGCGCGATGCGGTGAAACCAAAACCCATTCATTAATTAATGGATTGTAACGTCTGTGAGGATCTTCGTTAATGTCAAAATTTTTCATGTAATTCTAGGTGGTATAAATTGATGTTCCGTTTCCGATTTTTACGTCGTAAAATTTTAATTCAATTCCAAAAGTATCTAAATAATGGGACGAAAACTTATTTTTTAACTCATTTTCGTAACCTTTTTTTATTAAATTAATGGTGCACCCTCCAAAACCGCCTCCCATTAAGCGTGATCCTACTATCGCATCCTCTTGTTTTGCTGCGTTTACGAGCATATCCAGCTCGGCACAACTCACCTCATATTCAGCTGATAAGCCATCGTGAGTTTCAAAAAGTAATTGTCCTAAAAATTCGATATTTCCGTTGTCAAGAGCCTCACACGCCTGTGTTACACGTTTGATTTCTTTTACAACATAATGAACTCTCTTAAAAACAGTTGGGTCTATTTTGTCCTGAATGCTTAAAAGCTGCTCTTCTGAACAATCTCTAAAACTTTTTATTTCAGGGAAATTTTGTTTTATAATCGATAAACCTGTTTCACATTCAATTCTTCGGGTATTGTATTCTGAGGTGAAAAGAGAATGTTTTACATTACTATCAAATAAAATCAAAGAATAATCTTTAAAGTTGGCATCGTGATAACTAAACTCTAATGTATTGCAATCTAATTTTATAACTTTATTTTCAAGTCCGTGAACGCTTGAAAACTGATCCATGATACCACAATTAATACCAACCCAGTGTTCTGCTTTTTGTCCTAACAAAGCAATATCTTTCTTTTCTATTTTTAAGTCAAAAAGTTCTTTGATGCCAAAAATCATTCCGCACTCTAAAGCTGCTGATGATGACAATCCAGAACCTACCGGAATATTACTGCTAAAAACACAGTTGAATCCTTCAAACGAAAAACCATTATCCTGCAATTGTTTAACTACTCCCAAAACATAATTGGTCCACACATTCTCGCTCAACTGAATTTCTTTTGTCAAATCAAATTCAAACTCATCATTCAAATCAATGGCAATAACTCTTGATTTTTTAGTATTGTTTTTTTCTAATGCAAAACAAATTACCTTGTCTATAGCTGCAGGCAAAACATAGCCGTCGTTATAGTCAACGTGTTCTCCAATAATGTTAATACGTCCTGGAGAAAGCACTATTTTTTGAGGTGCCTGACCAAATTTTTCCTGAAAGAATTGAGATGTGGTTTGTATTAAAAGCTCATTCATTAGATTAAAATTGTATGTTTTTGATTAAATAGATTGAAATTTATAAACGGTTTTCTGATGATATTCTTCTCCTTTTTTCAAAACCGAACTCGGAAAATGTGCCTGATTTGGAGCATCCGGAAAGTTTTGTGTTTCAAAACAAATTCCACTTAAAGGATGGTAATTTTGATTTTCTTTTCCTTTTAAAATATCAAAACAATTTCCTCCCACATAAATATGCACACTTGGCTGATCCGTGTAAACCGTCATTCTAAGTCCGGTTGTGGGGCTATAAAGTGCCGCAGCAACATCAGCATGAGATTCAATTACAAAAGAATTATCAATGCTCGACGGACAGTTTTTAGGTGTTCTAAAATCAAAAGCATGATCGGAAAGCGAAACGAAATTCCCGGTTGGGATATTATCTGTTTTAGTTTCCAGCATTTTTTCTGAGTTAATAATCATCTCCTGATCCGTAACTTTAGAATCATGACCATTGAGGTTAAAATAACTATGATGCGTTAGATTGATAACAGTATCTTCGGTGGAGGTTGCTTTATATTCTAATTGTAATTCGTTGTCTTCAGATAAAGTGTAGGTTAAAGCAACAAGCAGTTCGCCAGGATAATTCTGATCATTATCCGGACTTAAAAGCGATAATGTAATGGATGGATTTTCGCCACTGGTTAGATGAGTAACGTTCCAGATTTTTTTACCAAAACCAGTTAATCCGCCATGAAGTGCATTCTCTCCATTATTAGCTTCAAGCTGATAGGTTTTATTATTTAATGAAAAAATGCCTTTATTTATCCTTCCGGCATATCTTCCTACAGTTGTTCCAAAATAAGGAGGACTTGGCAAATCATAAGATTTTATATAAGATTCTAAAGTATCAAAGCCTAAAACAACATCTTTTAGTTCGCCATTTTCAAGAGGCACCTGTAACGAGGTTACTGTTGCACCATAATTGATAATCTGAACTCGCATGCCGTTTTTATTTACTAATTCATATAAATAAACTGCTTCGTTATTTGGTGTAAAACCAAACGATTTAGCGAGAGAGTTATCCTCAAAATGAGAAATGTGTTTTATTTCCATAATTTTATTGTGAAATATGAAATTCAAAAATATATATATTTTAAGACCACTCATACCAGTACCTACCAGTTTTTTGTATCTTGCGAAAAAAAGCATCATTTTTATGAATATAATTTCGATTCAAAACAACCTTGGAGTACCCAAATACAAGCAGATAATTGCTTCTGTAGAAAAGGCAATTAAGGAGAAAAATCTGAAAAAAGGGGACCGTTTACCCTCTGTGAATAAAGTATGTCTGGCCTTTTCTTTGTCGCGTGATACTGTTTTGTTAGCTTATGATGAACTCAAAAAAAGAGGCATTATTTATGCCATTCCCGGAAAGGGTTATTACGTTAAAAGTGTAGAGATTACAATTAAAGAGAGGCTTTTTTTACTGTTTGACGAGCTCAATAATTTTAAGGAAGATATTTACATTTCCTTCCTTCGAAACATAGGCGATGAGGTGCAGGTGGACATCTTTTTTTACTACTTCAATATTCAGGTATTCAAAAAGCTGATAAATGATAATAATGGAGCCTATACAAAATACATCATTATGCCTACTAATTTGGCTGAAGCTGCTGAGTATATAAAAACCCTACCAGTCGATGATGTTTTTATTCTGGACCAAACCAATCCGGCTTTGCTTTCGTACCCTTCGGTATATCAAAATTTTGTAAAAGACATTTACGATGCTTTACTAAAAGGAAAATCAAAGTTGAATAAATACCAGAAACTAATCATGATTTTCCCTGGTTTTAGAGAGCCTCTGGGAATGAAAGAAGGTTTTCTTAACTTTTGCAAAGATTTTAAATATGAACATGAAGTAATCACCGAATTTAGAGATCGCGAAATTCAGGAGGGCGAAGTTTATATCATTCCGAATGACCGTGACTTAGTACGTGTAATCGAAAAAGCCAAATCACAGCATTTAGAACTGGGAAAAGATTTTGGCATTATATCCTACAACGAAACACCGCTTAAAAAAGTAGTGGAAAACGGAATTACTACCATTTCGACCCATTTTGAAGACATGGGGAAAATTATGGCTAAAATGATTTTGTCCGGCAAAAAAGAACAAATCGAAAATAAATCTTCGCTCATTATGCGCAATTCTTTGTAAAATACTAAAATGATTTAGCACCGTGTTTAGCTCTTATTTATTGGAATATTATAATTAAAAGCTTTTTTGTTTGTTGATTCGATAGTTTATTAATAAAAAAAATAAGGAAACAATTTTTTGTTTTTGTGAAATTATTTTGCTTACATTTGTAAATGTAAATTTTACACTTATTTTTTATTTGTTTGGAATGCTCATTTGTAGCATTTTTCTTTTATTAAATTCAGTCGAAACAAATTCAAAAAAAGACTATTAACCCAACCCATAGATTTACTTTAAAAATGAATAACAAAATAGATCAATTAGCAGCAGATAACATACGAGCTTTAGCCATTTCGATGGTCGAAAAAGCAAATTCAGGACATCCCGGAGGCGCAATGGGAGGAGCTGATTATATGCACATTTTATATACTGAGTTTTTAAAATACGATCCGTCAGACATGAACTGGATTTTTAGGGATCGTTTTTTTATGGATGCAGGACACCTTTCTGCATTGATGTATGCACAATATTATTTGCTTGGAAATTACGAAAAAAACGACCTTCAGAATTTCAGACAATGGGGTTCTGTAACGCCGGGTCACCCTGAAATTGATGTAAAAAGAGGAATCGAGAATACCTCGGGACCATTAGGTCAGGGTCATGCGATGGGAGTTGGAGCGGCAATCGCAGCAAAGTTTTTAGGAGCCAGATTCGAAGATTTATTCGATCATAAAATTTATGGTTTTATTACCGATGGTGGAGTTCAGGAAGAGATCTCGCAAGGAGCAGGACGTATCGCAGGACATTTGGGACTGAACAATTTTATCATGTTTTACGATTCAAATGACGTGCAATTATCGTCTATGACTGATGAAGTTACTACAGAAAATACCGCCATGAAATACGAGTCATGGGGCTGGAAAGTGATTACGATAAATGCACACAACCATACCGAAATTCGTCAGGCTTTAAACGAAGCTCATAACGAAAAAGAAAAGCCAACATTAATCATCGGAAGAACCATTATGGGCAAAGGCTGTGTTACGGCTGATGGAAAAATGTATGAAGGTCAATGTGAATTGCATGGTAAACCCATTGGAGCAACAAAAGCGGATTTCGTAAAAACACTTTTAAATTTAGGAGCCAATCCAGAAGATTCATTTGCTGTTTATGAAGAAGTCGCAGCACATTATAAAAATACAATTGCTAAAAAAACAGCAGAAGCAGCAGAGAGAAAAACGAAATTTTCGGCTTGGGAAAAACAGCATCCTGATTTGGCTCAAAAGATAAAACAGTTTTTTTCCGGAGAATTGCCAGCATTAGATTTTGGCAGCATTACACAAAAACCAAATGCCGCGACACGTGATGCTTCGGCAGCAGTATTAGGATATTTGGCAGAAAATGTAGAAAACATGATTGTTTCATCGGCCGATTTATCGAACAGTGATAAAACAGATGGGTTTTTGAAAAAATCATCGGTATTGCAGAAAAATAATTTTAGCGGAGGTTTTCTACAAGCTGGAGTTGCCGAGTTAACGATGGCAGCAATCGCAAACGGAATCGCACTTCATGGTGGCGTTATTCCGGTGGTGGCAACGTTTTTTGTGTTTTCAGATTATATGAAACCTGCCATTCGTTTATCTGCCATTCAGGAATTACCGGTAAAATATATCTGGACACACGATTCTTTCCGCGTAGGTGAAGACGGTCCAACGCACCAGCCAATCGAACAGGAAGCACAAATTCGATTATTAGAAAAAATAAAAAACCATTCGGGCGATCAGAGTTTTGTAGCCCTACGCCCTGCCGATGCTGTAGAAACTTCAGTAGCCTGGCAAATGGCTTTAGAAAACAAAAAAACACCAACAGGTTTAATTTTGTCCAGACAGGATATCAAAGACATTCCAACTAACGGAAACTCCCGATTCCAAGAGGCTCTTGAGGCCCAAAAAGGAGGTTATTTGGTAAAAGCTACTCAAAATCCGGATATTACTTTAATAGCAAATGGCTCTGAAGTAGCCACTCTTGTCGAAGCCGCAGCTGAACTTGAAAAAACACTGGCCATCAAAATAAATGTGGCTTCTGTTATTTCAGAAGGGCTTTTTAGAGCACAATCAAAGGAATATCAGGAAAGCGTAATTCCTGCCGGAAAATTGGTTTTTGGTCTTACAGCAGGACTTCCGGTTAACCTGGAAAGTTTGGCAGGAAGCAACGGTAAAGTGTTCGGACTGGATCATTTTGCTTATTCAGCTCCGGCTTCGGTTTTGGATGAAAAACTGGGCTTTACGAGTAAAATTGCCTGTTTGGAAATCATTAAATATTTACAGGAAAATAATTTTAATTCAACAAAATAAAGAATACATGAAGTTTTTTATAGATACAGCCAACTTAAAAGATATTAAAGAAGCGAATGATTTAGGCGTTCTGGACGGAGTTACGACTAACCCAACGCTGATGGCGAAAGAAGGAATTACCGGAGCCCAAAATATTCTGGATCATTATGTAAAAATTTGCGAGCTGGTTGATGGCGATGTTAGTGCCGAAGTAATTTCGACAGATTTTGAAGGCATGATTGCCGAAGGCGAAAAATTAGCCGCTTTACATCCGCAGATTGTGGTAAAAATCCCGATGATAAAAGAAGGCGTAAAAGCCATTAAATATTTCTCGAATAAAGGAATTAAAACAAACTGTACCTTAGTTTTTTCCTCAGGTCAGGCTTTATTGGCAGCCAAAGCCGGAGCTACTTATGTATCGCCTTTTATTGGCCGTTTAGATGATATTTCGACTGATGGAATGAACCTCATCGAAGAGATTCGTTTGATTTATGATAATTATGGTTTCGAAACGCAAATTCTGGCAGCATCGGTTCGTAATGTAATGCACATTATCAATTGTGCCAAAACAGGATCGGATGTTATTACCGGACCTTTAAGCGCAATCGAAGGATTATTAAAACACCCGCTTACCGATATCGGACTGGCAACATTTCTAGCCGATTATCAAAAAGGAAATAGTTAAAAAAACAAATTTCTGTCACGGAATTAATATCGGAATTTTTGCTTTATTGAAGTCCTGACGAAACAACATACTAAATTTTTGTTTAGTTTTTTAATGTAGTTTTATTGAAGAAAAAACCCTGGAAGTTTGTGGCTTTCAGGGTTTGTTTTTTTAAGAATGTTTCAAAAAATAAAATCAGTGTAAATCCGTCTTATCTGTAAAATCCGTGGTCCAAATTTATAAATTCAGCACAAAATCGTTCAGTAATTTCTCTTCGTATTTTTCTTTGTTGAAAGTATATAAATAAGATCCTTTTCGGGAGGATTGCATATCTTTTTCATCGAGTTTATTCAGAATCTCAAGCGAATTAATTTTACTGATAAAATTACGCTTGTCTAATTCTTTACTCAAAATGGCTTCGTATAGTTCCAGTAACTGACGCATCGTAAACTTCTCCGGTAGCAATTCAAAACCAATTGGTTTTATAGAAGTGCGGTAACGAAGTCTTCTAATGGCATGCTGCAACATTTCGTTGTGGTCAAAAATCAAATCAGGAGCTTCTGCTATGCTAAACCATTGTGCATGGTAATTTTTTATCATTTCGGCGTTATGATTTTCGATATTGATTAAAGCATAATACGAAACCGAAATGGTTCTTTCGACAGGATCACGGTCAATTTCGCTGTAAGCATATAACTGCTCCATATAAATATCGTTTAACCCTGTGTAGGTATTCAAAATTCGGATAGCGGCATTATCAAGTACTTCATCTCTTTTTAAAAAACCTCCAATTAATGACCATTTGCCTTTTTCAGGTTCAAAATCTCTTTTAATCAATAGTATTTTCAAACCCTGATTATCAAAACCGAAAATGATACAATCTACTGCTAATAAAACCTTATCTGCAGAGCTATAACTGTTTAACATACGCTGTTTTTTTTGGTAAATATAATAAACTTCCTCAGTTGTTTTATAATTTATTAATGTAGTTTTTACACTTAAATAATACGTAAAGCAAAAGAAGTCTTTTTGAACTAAATTTTAATAAAATTTTCATTTCTCAATCGTTTTCGAGAGCCGTAAAGACGTTTTTTTATAAAATCATATTGCAAAAGTGAAAAACATTATCGTAATAAACAAGATTTTTTTTACAACACAAGTTTATTTCAGCCCTTTGTAAACCTTTCAATTCGTCTTTTTTGCTCTTTTTTTGGTTTTTTTTAAGAAGTTCTTTTTTTGAGTAAATGTTGGCTTTTTTCCTAAAAGTGTTGATTTTACACAAATTACACAACAAAAAAGCCGTTTTATTGAAAAAACCATCAATTTTTAAATGTTGTTTTCACACTTAATTTATGATATGTATTTTTTTTCATCGTTTTTTTTGCCATATTAATTTGTTTTTGAGGTTTTTTTTTAGTTAAATTTACAAATGTAAAATCAACACTTATAATTATTAACTAACCAACTTAATTAAACCAATATGATAACAAACCAGAGATTATTTTTTTATTGCAATTTTTTATTGCCAAAAAAAGAATGGCTTATAGCACTCATTATGCTATTATTTTCTGTTAATCAGCTGTCGGCTCAGGACAAACAGATTAGCGGAGTTGTTACTTCGGCTCAGGACCAATTGCCTTTGCCGGGAGTTAATATTATGATAAAAGGAACAAAGACAGTAACCACAACTGGATTTGATGGAGAATATTCGATTAAAGCATCGCCAAACGATATTTTAGTTTTCTCGTTTATAGGATTTCAGAACAAAGAAGTAGCGGTAGGAACGCAATCAAAAGTAAATGTTGCTTTAGGCGAAGACACTAATAAACTAAACGAAGTAGTCGTTATCGGGTACGGTACTCAAAAGAAATCTGACCTTACAGGTTCTGTAAGTGTTGTTAATATGGAGAATGCCAAAAAAACAGTAACATATGACCCTGCTAAAATGCTTCAGGGGCAGGTTGCCGGAGTAACGGTACAGTCATCAGGAGAGCCGGGAGGCTTTGTAAATATTAAAATTAGAGGTATCAATTCGTTTAGTAACAACAACCCTCTTTTTGTAATTGATGGGATGATTGTTGACTCTCCTTATGATTTTGCACCTGGCGATATCGAATCGATGCAGGTATTAAAAGATGCATCTTCGGCTGCTATTTATGGTGTTCGTGGAGCTAATGGAGTTGTAATTATTACTACTAAAAAAGGAAAAGCAGGTAAGTTAGACATTAAATACAAATCACTTGTAGGGCTTCAGAGTGTGGCTAGGGAATGGTCTCTGACTGATAGACTAGGTTACCAAAAAATTACAACCGAAGCGGAAAAAAATAAAGGTCTTACAATAGCTCCTGGAAATGACCCTACCAGTCCTTATTATATCAATAATGTAAATACCGATTGGCAAAAAGAAGCTTTTGAGACCGGTATTGTTCAAAACCACTCTTTAACTTTTAATGGTGGAGCTGAAAGTTTAGGCTACAATATGAATGTAGATTATTTTAACAACAGCAGTTATGTAAAATCACCACAGGAGTATGAAAGACTTTCTACTAACCTGAATTTATACGGTAAAAAAGGCAAGTTAAAATACGGTGCTAAATTAGGATACACACAATCGGATAAAGAAAATTTCAACGAATACAATGCAGGACAATCTGCAATTGCTGATTTATTAGGCGCAATTCCAACAATGCCGGTTTATGACCCTAACCGATTAGGAGGTTATGGAGGTACAGATGTTTTGACTCAGAAAGCGATCTCAATGAATGCAATTGGGTTTAATAATTTAATTACCAATAACGGAAAAAGAAATCGTTTCATAGGTGATATCTGGGGAGAATTGGAAATTGTAAAAGGATTAAAATACAAACTAGATGCAAGTTTTGACCGCGTGGACTGGCAAAACAGAAGATATATTCCGGAAAGCGATTTAGGATGGTATTATGTTACTAAAGCAGATGAATCTACTTTAGATGTAAGTACGGGTCATGAATCGAGAACATTCCTGAATAACTTACTGACTTATGAAACTACGCTTGGAAAACATAAAATAGAGGCTTTAGCAGGTTGGATTCAGGAAAAAACAGATAATTACAACCATTGGTCTAAAGGTACAGGGTATAAATACGGTAGTATCAGTCAGATTGAATACGCTACTGTAGATATTAGTGCGGGAGAATACAACAGAACCATTACAGGTATTTCATACTTAAGCAGATTAAATTACTCTTTTGATGACCGTTATTTTGTTACAGCAAACTTCAGACAGGATAAAACATCGCTTTTTGCTGAGGAAAATAATACGGGTAATTTTTACTCTTTCTCAGGAGCATGGAAACTAAGTAACGAAAAGTTTATTCATTTACCGGAATGGTTTAATACTATCAAAATTAGAGGAGGTTATGGTGAATTAGGTAACAACACGATTGCACCATACGCTTATACTACAACCATAAACAAGTTTGCAGGATATGATTTTAATAATAATCTTGCTCCCGGAACAACTGTAGTTAGCGCAATTGATCCTAATGTGTCCTGGGAAAACACAAGTACAACCAATGTTGCTCTTGAATTAGGTTTCCTAAATAATGATCTTCAGTTTACAGGAGAATATTATGAGAAAAAATCTACTGATTTATTGATTGGTGTTCCATTACCTTTTTCAACTGGAGCATTCCCGGCAAATGTTACTACAAATGCAGGAGCCGTTAAGAATACAGGTTTAGAGTTTACAGCAACGTATAACAATCGCCACCACGCATTCAAATATAATATTTCGGCAAATTTAGGTACACTAAAAAATGAAGTACTACAAATAGGTATTGATGGTAATCCAATATACGGAGCAGCTTCAAAAACAGAAGTAGGCCGATCAATAGGTGAAATTTTTGCTTATGAAACGAATGGTATTTTTCAAAACGCTGATGATTTAGCAAATTCACCAACGCAGACTAATGCAGGAATTGGAGATCAGAAATTTAAGGATATTAACGGTGATGGTGCTATTACAGATGCCGACAGAACGTATCAGGGAGTAACGATTCCTAAATACAGCTACGGTTTTAATTTTAGTGCAGAATATAAAAACTTTGATTTCTCGATGTTTTGGCAAGGTGCAGGAGGACATAATGTTTTCAACGGAATGTATCGTAACTTAATGATTGGAGATTATGGAAATCATCATACAGATATGTTAGATTACTGGACACCAACCAATACAGATACTAACGTTCCACGCCCTATTATTGGAGATCCAAACGGAAATGCAAGAGATTCAAACAGATTTATCGAAAAAGGGGATTACCTAAAACTGCAAACCATGCAAATAGGCTATACGATTCCGCTTAAAGACAATAAATTTATCAATAGTGCCAATGTGTATGTTAACGGGCAAAACTTGTTAATACTTAGTGACTATAGAGGATATGATCCTGATTTTAATAGTAACGACGGATTGTTTTCAAGAGGATACGACGCAGGTTCTTTCCCAAATCCGAGAACAATTTCTTTAGGAGTTGAAATACAGTTTTAATCAAAGTCCAAACAATTAAAAAGAATCAAAATGAAATATAATATATATACTTATATCACCATCTTCTTCTCACTTTCTGTCGTAATGACAAGCTGTGTGAGTGATGAAGATTTATTACAGGCAGATCCTAACGTTGAAACTGCTGAATCCTTCTGGAAAACAGATGATGACGCATTAAGAGGCGTAAATGCAGCTTATGGCAGTTTATTGACAGATGGTACTTATATGCGTAGTACGCCGCTTTTATTAGATTTAAAAGCAGACGATACCCGTAGTAACAGTCCGTGGGGGTCAATGGCCAATGTAGGGCGTTTTAACTCGAATGTTACCGATGCTGCTATTTATGGCTGGGCTTACGAAACCTATTATCAGGGAATTTACCGTGCCAATCAGGTGCTTACGAATGTGCCAGGTATCGGAATGCAGGACGAAGCCCTTAAAAACAGAATCTTAGGACAGGCTTATTTCTTGAGAGGATTGTATTTGTTTCATGCTGTAAACATGTTCAAGAATGTACCGCTGCCAACAGAAATAGCGACTTTCTATCCTCAAAAATCAGAGGCTGAAGGTTGGGCTCAGGTAATTGCTGACTTTAAAGCAGCGGCTGATTTATTACCGACATCTTATACCAGTGTTTCGGGACTTGATGCAGGCGAAAAAGGACGTGCTACAAAAGGTGCTGCTTTAGGATATTTAGGAAAAGCGTATTTGTTTACTAAAGATTTTGATAATGCCAGAACTACTTTTAAACAAGTTATAGACTTAGGCATATATTCTTTAGTGTCAAACTATAGAGATAATTTTACAGATACTAATGAAAATAATTCAGAGTCCTTATTCGAAGTACAATTTAGCAGAGATGCAGGTGGTGTCGATTTAGGCTGGGGTGGAGCTCCGGCAACAGGTTGGGGAAAAACTTCAGCAAGAGCTATTACCTATGGAGCAAGAGGATTTGGATTTACAGATGTTCAGCCAACATGGGCTTTGTTTAATGATTATCAGATAGAAAAAACAACTTCAGGAGCAGTAGATCCTCGTTTAGATGCTACAGTATTCTATAACAAACCAGGCGGAATGCAATTGTACGGTAAAGATTTTGCGACTACGTATGCTGCAAACCCTGGAGACTTAAATGATTTATTCTGTAGAAAATACCAAAACTCGGATGGTAATTATGCTGACGAATTCGATTGGCGTTCCGGAATCAACGAGCGTTTGCTAAGATATGCTGATATCCTTTTGATGTATGCGGAATGTTTAAACGAAACTGGTGATACTCCAGGAGCTTACACTTATATCCAAATGGTAAGAAACAGAGTAGGTTTGCCAAACTTAGCAACAGCAAAACCGGGATTGTCACAGACAGCAATGAGAGACCAGATTGCGCACGAAAGATTCTTAGAATTCCCGCTTGAAGGACACCGCTTTGATGATATTCGTCGTTGGGGATGGTTGCAGGATGCTACGAAATTAGCCTGGTTGAAATCCAGAGATGTTGAGTTTAATTCGTATGTACCGGGAAGAGAATATTTCCCAATTCCACAATTAGAAATGGATAACAATCCGGGAACAATACAAAACGACAGTTATTAAGATTTATTTTGAGTTAGTTAAGATTAGTAATATCATTTGGTAGCTTTTATAAGCTGCCATTTGATATTATATCATAAAAAGAGAAATGACGTTTTAGGGAATTTTATTTTTTTTTAAATAAGCTCAGAAAGCATTTAGCAAACAAGTACGTTCTTAGACAAAATATGTAGGCTTCGGCAAGAACCATTTTGGTTTTATCATGCCATTTTTGGGATGTTTACCCCAACGTTGGATGATATAACTAAAGCAGTCGTGTCTTTTCATGCTCCGTTGAGGTTCCGAACCCCGTTGTTGAGGTTATTTCATCCATCGTTGACGTTCTGAAGGTAAAATTTGACGTCTGGAACGTCAACGACGGGGTTCGGAACCTCAACGATGACGTCTGGAACGTCAACGATGGGGATTACAACGTCAACGACGGGG
>NZ_WSTB01000020.1 GCF_009789235.1 Flavobacterium hydrocarbonoxydans
CACAATTAGGTGTTTATATATTTAAATCAAACCTTTCGGGATTAATCTCGGAAGGTTTTTTTATGCTTTAAACTGTAATTAAATGAGTTTAGCGTCAAATTTGACGTCGCCGACGTCAAATTTGACGTTCCTGATGTCAAGTTTGACGTGTCTGATGTCAAATTTGACGTCGCTGATGCCAAATTTGACGTTCCTGATGTCAAATTTGACGTGTCTGATGTCAAATTTGGCGTCGCTGATGCCAAATTTGACGTAACGGACGTCAAATTTGACGTTCCTGATGTCAAGTTTGACGTCGCTGATGTCAAATTTGACGTAACGGACGTCAAATTTGACGTTTTTTTTATATTATTTACCTCTCGAAAGAGTTTAATGTCTTCGATAGGTATTTAAAAAATCATATCATATTGGTATCTTAGCTAGTTCTTTTAATACTATATTCTAATAAAGAAAAGAATAATGGATAATACACTGAATTATAAACTCATAAAACCAGACGACTCACTTGCTGATTATGTTTTTTGTTTTTCAGCTTTTCAAAATTTAAGAAGCATTAGTGATGCGGTAATTATCCCGAACGGAAAAATTGATTTGATTTTTACTAAAACAAAAAACAATGCAATTTCTGTTTACCTCATAGGTATCGAAACCAAACCTAAAACAGCCAATTTTGATGTTTTTAGTTTCTTTGCAGTAAGTTTTAATCCCCTTGCAGTAGAGTATATTTTGCAACAGCCCATTGCCGATATCTTAAATAGCGCAAGAGAACTGCCAAATGATTTTTGGGGTTTCAATAGTGATGATTTGAATGATTTTGATGTGTTCTGCGAAAAGGCTTCACAAAAAATCAGGTCGCTTTTGCCAAAAGAAACTGACGAGCGCAAACGCAAACTGTTCGATCTCATTCTGGCGGCCAATGGAGAAATTTCAATAAAAGAACTTTCAGAAAAAGTAGCCTGGAGCGAACGCCAGATCAATCGTTATTTTAATCAGCAATTCGGACTTTCATTAAAAGTATATTGCAATATTCTTCGTTTTCAGGCCTCGCTTTCTCACATCAATGAAGGGAGTTTATATCCGCAGCTCAACTATACAGACCAGTCGCATTTCATCAAAGAAATTAAAAAACTTTCAGGAGTTTCGCCCAAAGAATTATTCAAAAATGATAATGACCGTTTTTTACAATTCTTAGCCTATAAGAAGCCATAATTTTGTCCTGTAAAATTGAAAATTATGTTGTTACAAAACAAACAAGTCGCTATTGTTGGCGGAGGCCCGGGCGGACTTACTTTAGCAAAGCTATTGCAGCTCAAAGGCGCAAACGTAAAAGTTTACGAAAGAGATTTGAATAAAGAAGCACGGGTGCAGGGCTCGACGCTGGATTTGCATGATGAATCCGGATTGGCAGCCATTCGCAAAGCAGATTTATTGAACGAGTTTAAGAATAATTTCCTGCCCGGTGCAGATAAAACACTCATCCTTGATGAAAATGCCACTGTATTCTTTAGCGATCACGAGACCAATCGGGAAGAAGATTTTGGCAATGAACATTTTCGGCCTGAAATAGACCGGGGTGCGTTAAGAAAAATTCTGCTGGAATCCTTACAGCCCGAAACCGTGGTCTGGAACCGTCATTTTATTTCGATGGAAAAGCAAAACGAAGGCTGGTTGCTGCATTTTAAAGACAGTGCATCCGTTTATGCGGATATTGTAATAGCTTCGGATGGTGCCAATTCTAAAATCCGACCTTATATTACAGATAGTAAAGCTTTCTATTCAGGTATCACGATGCTCGAAGGCAACGTTTATCAGTCAAAAGACAGAACGCCGTATATACATTCTTTGATTGATGGCGGTAAAATAATGGCTTTTGGAAATGCTAAAAATATATTGCTTGGGCAAAAAGGCGGTGGGGATCTGGGATTTTATGTGAGTTTTAAAACCGAAGAAGATTGGGCAGTTAAGATTGGTCTGGATTTTTCGGATAAAACACAAATAGCAGAATGGTTTAAAAAAGCATATCCGGAATGGAGTCCTGTATGGTATGAATTATTTGAGAAGGTAACGGTTCCTTTTATTCCGCGTCCTATTTATTGCGTTCCCTTGGATCAGACCTGGGAAGCATTGCCCAATCTAACCATGATTGGAGATGCTGCTCATGTAATGCCTCCTTTTGCAGGAGAAGGCGCTAATATGGCAATGCTTGATGCCTTGGAGTTAAGCGAATGCCTGACAGCTGATACATTTGGCACCCTGCAGGAAGCTATTTCTTTTTACGAAACAAATATGCGTGAAAGAGCCGCCAAAGCCGCACAAGAATCACTTGAAAATGGAGAGAAAATGCACTCGAAAGAGGCGTTGAAGACCATGCTGGAATTCTTTGCAGGAGAATAAAAAAGAGCTATTCAGCACCTAATATAAAATATACGATTTTTTATAAAGATCTCTTTCGAAGCAATTTGAAAGAGTTTTTTTGTGAATGATGCTTTTTTAATATATTTGAGGTTATTGGGTGAAATTATTTTAACACATAGAAAATATAGTTTATTGAACTAAAAAAAGGCGTTTCACTTGCATTAAAACACATAGCTATGTGTGAGAAACTAGTTTCTTTTGAGTTCCTTTTTTTTAAATCATAAAATCTTTGTTTTCTATGTGTTTAATTATTCTTTTTATTGATTACACCCAAAGGGTTGTATTTGAAGTTGTTCAATTCTATTAAATTTAAAATGAATAATGACCATAGAAAAAGCCTCAATAAAGGATAGCGAAATCTTAACGGAGATTACCAAAAAATCAAAAGCTTTTTGGGGCTACGATGAGGTGCAAATGGAGATTTGGGCTGAGGTATTAACGATTACCAAAGAGTATATCGAAACACAACAGGTTTACAAACTAATAAATGCTAACCAAATAGCGGGTTATTATTCGTATTTAACGGAGGATGGTGATATTGTAAAACTGGATAATTTATTTGTTTCGCCGGAGTATATCGGAAAAGGATTTGGACGCCTATTGATGGATGATTTTCTTCTTCGGATAAAAAATACCAATGCCAAAAAAGTTATCCTCGACTCAGAACCTAACGCAGAAAGTTTTTACAGTAAATTTGGATTTGAGAAAACAGGACAGCTGGAAACCTCGATTAAAGACAGGTATTTACCTGTAATGGAACTGAATATTAATGTGTAATAAAAAAAATAAAATGGAATCAGATTTTTTTTCAGCTACACCGGACTGCGAGATTGTAACGACCAGAATAGTACCATTTCCTAAAGAAATTGTTTTCTCGGCCTGGGCAGAACCCGAACATCTTAAAAATTGGTGGGGACCAGAGGGATTTACCAATACATTTCACGAATTTGATTTTCGCCCAGGCGGAAGATGGCTATTTACCATGCACGGACCTGAAAAAGGGAACTATGAAAATGAGTGTGAGTTTGTGCAGATAGAAAAGCCTGCGGTTATAGGCTGGAAGCGCATCTCGAAGCCGCTCTTTAATGTTTTGTTTACTTTTGAGGAATTAGCAGAAAAACAAACAAAGATTGTTTTTAGGATGATTTTCGATTCGGCAGAAGAGTGTAATAAATTAAAACCATTTGTAGCAGATAAAAACGAAGAGAACTTTGATAAACTCGAAGTTGAATTGGGTAAAATGAGTTCTTAGCCTTTTTTGAAAATTAATTTGATTATGATTTTTTTTAGTGACCACATTTGTACAGAATTCGAACCGTATATTAGAGATTTATAGTTTTTGAGCGAAATATAATTGACTTTTGAGATTTTATCAATCGTATTTGTCCTTGTGTCTAAATTTATCAGTCAGATTATTTATTGTCAAAAAATTATAACCAATATCAATAATTTTGTCTTTGCATTTAAAATATCTTCCGTCAGTATGTATTATTTCTTTTTTGTCTTGATCATTCCAAAATTCAATCTGATATCTGCTTTCAAATTTATAAGGTGTTTCTTTGCCTTTAAATATTTCTGTTACAAGATAGAAACTCTCAGATTTTGTTAAGTCGCAAATTTGATTTCCTTTTGTAAAGCTTATTCT
Source organism: Flavobacterium hydrocarbonoxydans (assembly GCF_009789235.1). Lineage (GTDB taxonomy): Bacteria > Bacteroidota > Bacteroidia > Flavobacteriales > Flavobacteriaceae > Flavobacterium > Flavobacterium hydrocarbonoxydans. The sequence continues at coordinate 4,061 of NZ_WSTB01000020.1, forward strand.
CGATAATGATGATAAAGGGTTTTTTACTTTTAATGGTGTTAGCTTTATTTGTTGATATAAATATCTAACAGGTGTATAGGCCCAAATTAGAGCAATTGGAGATTGTCTTCCATAATCATTAATAGACTTTACTATTTTATTGTTTTTGATAAATGTTATAGTGATAGTCTCATCATCGGTCCAGCTTCCTTCATAATTATCTTTAAGATTCTTTATGTCGGCTTTTTTAAAATTAGTTTGAATTTTTTGATATTCGTTTTTGGTAATCTTGGATTTGAAAATTCCATTTTTAGTATTATAGTACTGACCGTAATAAATGACATTCCCATTATTATCGATGCTTATGTTCAATACTGGACAAGAGCCGTAACAGCCTGAAGACGAAACTATGATTTTGTCATAATTCTCATTTGGGTTGATCTTATATTTTGTTCTAGTATATTTTGCAAACAGGCTGTCGCTTATTTTTGTTGTTAATGTATCTCTAATAATGGAATGTATTTTTTGATTTTCCCAAGTCTTAGTCACTAAATCAAATATTTGTAGGCTGTCGTTTTTAATTTTATATTTAGTTTCTGTTCCTAAAAAAAATGTCTTTCTGTCGTCTCTTTCCTTTGCATCGATTGTTTTAAAATAACCAGATTTGTTTTCACATATATTATTTTCTAAAAATATATATCCTGGTACATAGTTGTCAAAAGGAGAAGGCGGAGGAAATTTGATGTCGTTATTTTTTTTCGGTTTTCTTTGACCTTCTGTTTTGACGTAAGTCCACTCGCCAAGTATATCTTTATTTAATTGAGCTTCATTATTCCTTTGGCAAGAGTATAAAATGAAAACAGTTAAAATAGATAGTATTATTTTTGGCTTCATTAATTATATTTTAGATTGCTGGTTTTGTAAATATAAACGATTTTGAATAAATATTTAAATAATATGGCGTAGGAATAATTTAAAATTAAAAAAGCGGAAACCATTAAAAATAATGATTTCCGCTTGTATGTGACCACGGTGGGATTTGAACCCACACGCCCTTACGAGCACCACCCCCTCAAGATGGCAAGTCTACCGTTTCTCCACGTGGCCTTAAACAAAAAAAGGTCAAGTAAATGAATACTCGACCTTTTGTGACCCGACTGGGGCTCGAACCCAGGACCCCATCATTAAAAGTGATGTGCTCTACCAACTGAGCTATCGAGTCATTGCTTTCAAGAAACTTTATATTGTGAATCACTTTATTTGTGACCCGACTGGGGCTCGAACCCAGGACCCCATCATTAAAAGTGATGTGCTCTACCAACTGAGCTATCGAGTCATATGTTCCTTGAATGCGGGTGCAAATATAAGGAGTTTATTTTATTATTTGCAAGCATTTTTATTATAAATTTGTCTTTTTTTAACCAAAGTTTACAACGCCTTAGTTTATAGGGTTTTATTAGAATGAAAAAAATCATATTATTAGGATATATGGGTTGCGGAAAGTCTACGATTGCCCAAAATTTGTCAAAAATCACCAATATTCCGTTTTTGGATTTGGATAATTGCATCGAAGAAAGAGCAAAAAAATCTATAAATTCGATTTTTGAAGAACACGGAGAGATATATTTTAGAAAATTAGAACATGAAATGTTCTTAGAATTGCTTCAGTCTTCCCAAAATTGCATCATAGGTTTAGGAGGAGGAACTCCTTGTTATGCCAATAATCATGAATTACTGCAAAGTGATGATGTGGTTTCGGTTTATTTAAAGGCCTCGATTGAGACCTTATATAATAGATTGGTACGTAATAAGAGTAAACGTCCTTTGATTGCTAATATGAACGAAGACGAAATGAAAGAGTTTATCGCCAAACATTTATTCGACAGAAGTTATTATTACAACCATGCACAGCATAAAGTTTCGGTAGATAATAAAACGGTTGATGAAACGGTTCAGGATATTTTGAATATTCTAGCTTAAAAAGGCATAGTCATCTCCGTTTTCATCAAAAACAACCTGTACGTGCTCTAATAAAGATGTAGAAAGGGATATTCCTTTGAAATCAGCCTTTACAGGGTACTTTTTGTGGTTTCTGTCAACGAGTACTGCAGTTTTGAATTTTTTAAGTGGTACGTCTAAGAAGTGGCGTACCGCGTAAATCAAAGTGGTTCCTGAATTTAAGACATCATCAACCAGAACTAATCCTTTATTGGCGTACTCTTCTGTAGTCAATGAAGTCTGGATATTTGATTTTGGATTTTGCTTGTCTATACTAACTTCGCATAAAGAAACTTTCAAAGTAGAGATTTTGCTTAATGCCGATGCTATTTTTTCTGCAAAAACATATCCGTTTGAAGCAATTCCGGCAATAACCACTTCTTCTTCGTCAACAAAGGTTTCGTAGATTTGGTAAGCGATACGTTTTATTTTATGTTCAATTTCCTGATTGGTTAAGATGATATTTTTGCTCATTTTTTTTATTTTAGAGTTTAGATTTTTTTTCTAATTGATATTGAAATTGATATTGAAATTGATTTTTGAATTTAATTTTCCTCTTCTTCATCAAATATTTCATTTCCATATTCGTCAATATCGCGTCGGTCTTTTTTTGTAGGCCTTCCGGTTCCGCTTTTACGGTAATGTTCTTTTGATAACTTCAATAGTTCCAGATGGGCGTAAGCTTCAGCAGGAGTTTCATTTTTTCTGTACATATCAACCAGTTTAGCGCCAACCCGACTTTCAGGAATGTCGAGAACGGTGATAATCTGGGTTATCTGGTCTTTCCTAAACGTGATTTTATCAGTCGGGAAAACTTCTTTGGATGGTTTGGCTACTTGCCCGTTTACGGTTACGTGATTCTTTTTGCAGGCCTCTGTAACCATATTTCTGGTCTTGTAATATCGCACACACCATAGGTATTTATCAATTCTCATAATTTTTCTAAAATCGGAGTTAAATTCTTTACAAAAATAAATCAATATTGTATCTTGCGCACTTAAAAAATTAACAATAATGAATAAATTTAAATATTTCTTTATTTTACTACTGATGGCAGGGGTAAGCTTGGTTTCGTGTAATAAAGATGATAATGATGTTACCATTGTACCACCAAGAGATCAGGGAGTACAATATACTCAAGATATTGAAACTATTGAAAATTACCTGAATACACATTATATTGTAGTGTCTGAAAATATGGATGTTAAAATTGACTCTATTAATGATCCAACGACACAACTACCAATTATGTCTTATAAGACAAATAGCGGGACTACTTTTCCTCAATTAAAAACAAAAAATGTCAATTTATACGGTGTTGATTTTTTAGTTTATTATTTAATTTTAAGAGAAGGTGTAAATGAAAACCCTACCAATACTGATGGTGTTTTAGCAGCTTACAATGGTGATTATCTAACTCGTGTAGAAAAAACGGAGACAAAACCGCTTTATGTTAAGCAAACAACTTTTGAAACAGTATTGTATCCACAAAGTTTCCTGAACTTGTATGGAGTTATTACAGGATGGAGTGAAATTTTTCCATTATTTAAATCCGGTAATTATAGTGCAAACGCTGCGGGTGAAATAACTTATACAGATTTTGGCGCAGGTGTAATTTTTATTCCTTCCGGATTGGGGTATTTTGCTTCAGGAAGTGCATCTATTCCTGCTTACGCACCTCTTGTTTTTAGTTTCAAATTGTACGATGTGCAACGCTCAGATACGGACGGAGATGGAGTTTTAGATCTTTATGAAGATTTAAATAAAGATCATTTTGTTTATGATTTCCGAAATACGACCAGATATCCTAGTGGAGCTCCTGGTGGAAAAAATCTTGATGATACTGATGGTGATGGTATTCCGGACTTCTTAGATATAGATGATGATGGAGATTCTTTTTCAACTTTGCTTGAGGTGACTAAGGCAGATGGAGAAATTGGGAAAGTTGGTGAGATTAACTACGGACCAAGTAAATATTTTCCTTTTGATGCTTTTACTGTAGCTGATAATCCTGCTACACCTAATGATGATGAAAGTTTGAATACTGAACCAAGAGGCATTCCTAGAAGACCTACAGGGGCTCTTGCAGACCCTACTAAGGTTGAATCTGCAACTAATAAGAGAAAATACATAGAGACTGATTATACGGATAATTCGAGGTTAAGAATTTATTTGGATAAAACCTACCCTATTAAGAATTAAATTTTAGTTTAACTAAAGATATTATTGAGCCTCGAAAGTAATTTCGGGGTTTTTTTTATGGTTACTATTGAGTAAAATATTTAATGATAAGAAATAAAAAAAGCCGATTTCATAACGAAATCGGCTTTAATGTGTTTTTAGAAAAACTAAAAATTATTTTCTTTTGATCACTCTTTCAACAGCTGCAACAATTGCTTGGTTGTTTAGTTTATATTTCTCCATTAATTGCTCAGGAGTTCCAGACTCACCAAAACTGTCTTGTACTGCTACAAATTCTTGTGGAGTAGGATTGTTTAAAGCTAATACACCTGAAACACTTTCGCCAAGACCACCCAAAATGTTGTGTTCTTCAGCAGTTACAATACATTTAGTTTTAACTACAGATTTCAAAATAGCTTCTGCGTCTAATGGTTTAATGGTGTGAATGTTGATTACTTCAGCAGAAATTCCTTTTGCTTCAAGAGCTTCAGCAGCGATAAGCGCTTCCCAAACCAAGTGTCCTGTTGCAACGATAGTTACATCAGTTCCTTCGTTTAATAAAATGGCTTTCCCGATTACGAAAGGCTCGTCAGCAGGAGTAAAGTTAGGTACGACCGGACGTCCGAAACGCAAATAAGCCGGACCATGGTGATCTGCCAATGCTAAAGTAGCTGCTTTAGTCTGATTGTAGTCACAAGTGTTGATTACTGTCATTCCTGGCAACATTTTCATTAATCCAATATCTTCTAAGATCTGGTGTGTTGCACCGTCTTCACCTAGTGTTAAACCAGCGTGAGAAGCACAAATTTTTACGTTTTTATCAGAGTAAGCTACAGATTGACGAATCTGGTCGTAAACTCTTCCTGTAGAGAAGTTGGCGAAAGTTCCTGTAAAAGGAATTTTTCCTCCAATGGTTAAACCCGCTGCAATACCAATCATGTTGGCTTCTGCAATACCAATCTGGAAAAAACGCTCCGGGTGATTTTTCTTGAAATCATCAAATTTTAATGATCCAATTAAATCAGCACAAAGTGCTACCACATTTTCGTTTTTCTGACCCAATTCAGTCATTCCCGCTCCAAAACCCGAACGAGTATCTTTACTTCCTGTATTTGTATATTTTTTCATTTAATTTTCTTTTTGAGATGCTTCGTTATACAGTAATTATTTTTTTGTAAAAAAAAGTTTACTGATAGAAAGCCTTTTTTAATAATCGATTTGGTCTGCAGAATAGTTTTGAGCTAAAGCACTCGCTAATTGATCATTGTTTGGTGCTTTACCATGCCAAGCATGCGTGTGCATCATAAAATCAACTCCGTTACCCATTTCGGTATGTAATAAAACACAAACTGGTTTTCCTTTTCCTGTTTTAGATTTTGCATCTGCAAATCCGGCTAAAATAGCGTCAATGCTGTTACCTTCTTTAATGTCGATAACATCCCAGTCAAAAGCTTCAAATTTTGCACGGATGCTTCCCATTGGCAAAACTTCGTCTGTTGTTCCGTCAATTTGTTTTCCGTTAAGGTCAATCGTTGCAATAATGTTATCTACTTTTTTAGCAGAAGCATACATAATTGCTTCCCAGTTTTGACCTTCTTGTAATTCGCCATCACCATGCAAAGTATATACCAAATGATTATCGCCATTTAATTTTTTTGCCTGAGCTGCACCAAGTGCAACAGACATACCCTGACCCAAAGAACCAGAAGCAATACGTACTCCAGGTAATCCTTCGTGAGTGGTTGGGTGTCCTTGTAAACGAGAATTTAGCAATCTAAAAGTCGCTAATTCTGAAATAGGAAAATATCCGCTACGAGCTAAAACGCTATAAAATACTGGGGAAATGTGTCCGTTTGAAAGGAAGAAAAGATCTTCTCCAATTCCGTCCATATCAAAACCTTCTTTGCGGTCCATAATGCTTTGGTAAAGTGTTACCAAAAATTCAGTACAACCTAATGAACCACCTGGGTGGCCTGAGTTGACAGCATGTACCATTCGAAGAATATCTCTTCTTACTTGGATAGTTAAATCGCTTAATTGTTGTGTGTTAGGCTTCATTTTTTGTATAAAATTTAAACTGGAGCAAAAGTAATTTTTATTTTGCGGTAAGACAAGTCATTTTTAAGGAAATATGTTATATTCAGTCGTTGTCGTTTTGGCTTCTGTTTTTTGAAAATTCAGCAACAGAATGGGTGTAAATCATTAAAATTAATGGTTTTAAGACTACCTGAATCGGTTTTTGCGTCATGATTTCGAAGTTTTTTGATGCAGTTAAGCTTTATTAATACTTTATAAAGTGTAGTTTAATCCCAATCACTATGATTTTTAATGTTTTTTGAAAGATAAACGGAATAATTATTTAATTTCTTTAATGTCTCTCCAGGTAATCAGCTGAATATTATTTTCCTGAAGCTTTAGTTTACAGGCTTCACTGGTGAAATAATCAAAATCCAATTGTCTCCATTCGGCGCCAAAGTTTGGGTGATTTATGGTGATTCCCTGCATTTCAAATTCGTCAAAAGCGGGGTGGAGCAGGCAAATATTAAAACCGGGTTTTATATTATCTAATGCTTTTTCATAATGATTGATGAATTCTCCTTTTTCGAAATCGGCAAAATTTCCTATGATGATTTTGTCAGCAACAACGATGTCTTCAAAATCATATTCTTCGTCGGATAAGCGAACTTCTTCCAGGAATTCTTTGGTAATAAATACAGGCAGGTTGAAGATTTTTCCAACCTCTTTGTAAATGTTAAAAAACTCTGGAGTTACGCCTATACTGTACATGTGTGCATCAAGGTGTGTAGGCTGTACACCAAGATGAATTGCTTTTTCGACTTGGGCAATGAGTTCTTTTTTTACCTCGTCTGGTTTTGCATTGTTTTTAAAATCGAGTCTTTTTCTATAGAAATGGCCGTTTTCGTCGACTAAACTTGGAACTTCTGAAACAGGAAGTACGGGCCCGAATTTATAAGTTTCCCATTCGCAGGTTAAAGTCAGGTGAACGCCTCCATCAAATTGTGGATTGTTTTTGGCAAAAAGACACATTTCGTACGACCACGGGCAAGGCATCATGATGCTGTACGAATTCATGCTTCCGTTTTGAAGGGCTTGTATGGTGGCCTGATTTTCGGAGTGTGATAATCCTGCGTCGTCGGCGTGGATGATTAAGAGTTTTGCGTCTTCAGCGTAGCCTAATTTTTGTGCTAAATTCATTTTTGGGAAATTTTATTTTTTCTTCCAAATTTAATATTTCTAATGGAATTGGAGCGTTCTTTTTTATGCGTTAGGGATAGAGGCGGTATCTCCCGATTTAGAAAAACAAGGCTTTTTCAGCCGTAGTTTTTGTTAATCGGGAATAAAGCCGAAAGCCCGACCGGAGGGAACGCCCAAAAAATTGAAATTCCAATCTTTTAAATTCCAAATTCCAAACTTACAGGATGCTAAAAAATCATTAGATAATTTTCTAATTGACAAATTATCTAATTAATTAAATTTCCCTGAAATTAACCTATCTTTGCCGACTGAAAAAAGAAACAGATGAAGTTTGATTTATTACAAAAAGATCCGCAATCGAAAGCCAGAGCAGGAAGTATAACTACTGACCATGGTGTGATTGAAACCCCTATTTTTATGCCTGTTGGAACCGTTGCTTCTGTAAAAGGAGTGCACCAACGCGAACTGAAGGAAGATATTAATCCAGATATTATTCTTGGGAATACGTATCATTTGTATTTGCGTCCGCAGACCGAAATTTTGGAGAAAGCGGGTGGTTTGCATAAATTTATGAATTGGGACCGTAATATTTTGACAGATTCTGGCGGATATCAGGTATATTCTCTTTCGAATAATAGAAAAATTAAGGAAGAAGGAGTAAAGTTTAAATCGCATATTGACGGTTCGTACCACTTTTTTTCACCTGAAAGTGTAATGGAAATTCAGCGTACTATTGGGGCTGATATTATCATGGCTTTTGACGAATGTACGCCTTATCCTTGCGATTACAGATACGCACAACGCTCGATGCACATGACGCACCGCTGGCTGGACCGTTGTATCAATCATTTGGACAAAGTGCCTTATAAATATGGGTATGAGCAAACGTTTTTTCCGATTGTTCAGGGAAGTACGTATAAAGATTTACGCCGTCAGTCGGCGGAATATATTGCCAATTCGGGTCAGCAGGGAAATGCTATTGGAGGACTTTCAGTAGGAGAACCGGCTGAAGAAATGTACGCTATGACTGAGGTTGTTTGCGAAATTTTGCCAGAAGACAAACCTCGTTATTTGATGGGCGTTGGAACTCCGATAAACATTTTGGAGAATATTGCCTTAGGAATTGATATGTTCGATTGTGTGATGCCAACACGTAACGCCAGAAACGGAATGCTGTTTACGGCAAACGGAACCATCAACATCAAAAATAAAAAGTGGGAAGCTGATTTTTCTCCAATTGATGAAATGGGGCATACTTTTGTTGATACTGAATATACTAAAGCGTATTTGCGTCACTTGTTTGCTGCCAACGAATATTTAGGAAAACAAATTGCTACGATTCATAATCTTGGTTTCTATATGTGGTTGGTTCGTGAGGCTAGAAAACATATCTTAGCAGGCGATTTCAGACCATGGAAAGAAATGATGGTTAAAAATATGAGTCAAAGACTATAAAATTAGTTTCAGGTTTCAAGTTTCAGGTTCTTTTAGCAACCTGAAACCTGAAACTTGAAACTTGAAACTTGAAACAAAAGTTTTATGTTAACAATAATAGATAAATACATCTTAAAACGATATTTAGCCACTTTTTCGGTTATGATACTGTTGTTTATACCCATCGGGATTGTAATTGACGTGTCTGAAAAGGTAAATAAAATGTTGGAAAACAAAATTCCGTTTACTGAAATTGCCATCTATTATTACAATTTTACCATTTATTTTGCCAATTCCCTTTTTCCGATATTTTTGTTTTTATCGGTGATTTGGTTTACTTCAAAACTGGCTAATAATACAGAAATCATTGCTGTATTGAGTTCCGGGATTTCTTTTACACGCTTTTTACGGCCTTATATTATTGGCGCTTCGATAGTTTCGGTTTTTGTTTTATTGATGGGATTTTTTATCGTTCCTGCAGCTAGTGAAGGTTTTAATAATTTTAGATATACGTACTTAAAAGGAGGTGGGAAAGAAGCCATGCGCGGCGATAACACCAATGTATATAGACAAATTAACGACAATGATTTTATTTTTGTAAATAGTTTTAATGATGAGTCTAAAACGGCTTTTAATTTTACCTTGGAACATTTTGAAAAAGATAAACTGGTTTATAAAATTACGGCCAATCGCATCAAATGGAATCCAAAAGAAAAAACATATACTTTATACGATTATACTAAAAGAACCGTAGGAGTACTGAATGATAAGATCGAAAAAGCCCCAGAAAAAACTAAAGCATTCAAATTTGAACTGGAAGATTTAACTCCGGTAGTTTATATTGCTGAGACACTTACCTTAGGAAAATTATACGATTTTATCGAAAAAGAAAAAAAGCGTGGTTCAGGTAATATCAACACCTATATGGTCGTGCTTTACAAAAAGTTTAGTGTGCCTATTTCGGCTTTTATCCTGACAATTATTGCGGTTGCTGTTTCGGCTATGAAACGACGAGGCGGAATGGGAGTTAATCTTGCTATTGGTATCGCTATTGCTTTTTCATTTGTTTTCTTTGATAAAATATTCGGTACACTTGCCGAAAAATCTACCTTTTCACCTTTATTAGCAGTCTGGTTTCCTAATATTGCTTTCGGCATACTGGCTGTTTACCTTTTACGTAATGCAAAACGATAATCTTAAAAGTTACCTCAATCTACATTTCATTGTTTTTATTTGGGGTTTTACCGCCATTTTAGGTGCATTAATAACCATTGATGCCGAGAATTTGGTGTGGTTCAGAATGTTGCTTGCCGGAATTTTTCTGGCAGGTTTTATTGTTTATAAAAAACAATCATTTAAAATTTCGATTCAGTCTTTTGTCAAATTAATTTTCGTTGGATTGCTGATAGCACTTCATTGGATTTTCTTTTTTAAAGCCATTCATGTTTCTAATGTTTCTATAACACTTTCGATATTTTCACTGGGTGCTTTTTTTGCGTCTTTACTGGAGCCATTATTTTACGGAAGAAAGATTTTATGGTATGAGGTTTTCTTCGGATTGATTATTATCGCTGGTTTAGGATTGATTCTGCAAGTCGAAATTAAATACCTTACAGGCGTTTATTATGCTTTGGCATCTATAATATTAGGAGTTCTTTTTACCTTAATGAATGGAAAACTAATCGCCAATCACGATTCATCAGTAATTACTTTTTATGAATTTGGAGCTGGTGTTTTCTTTATTTCACTTTATTTTTTGGTACAGGGAAAATTCGATGCTTCATTTTTTACCATGTCCTTAAATAACTGGCTTTTGTTGTTGCTTTTGGCTTCGGTTTGTACGGCTTATGCGTTTACAGCTTCGGTAAAAGTGATGCAAAAACTAACGCCTTATACGGTAATGTTAACGACTAATCTTGAGCCGGTTTACGGAATTATTCTGGCCTATTTTATTTTGGGAGGAAAAGAAAAAATGAGTACTGAGTTTTATATAGGGGCTATAATTATTGTAATAACCGTTATTTTGAACGGGGTTTTCAAACACTATCAAAACAAAAAAGAAGTGTAATAGTTTCCTTATTTTTAAATGGCATTTTTATACTTTAAATAACAATTAACTTCGCCAATGATATAATATTTTTATATTTGCGGTTCGATTTACAAACAAAATTCAAAAATCCATGGAATATTTAGATTTTGAGCTTCCAATCAAAGAACTTGAAGAACAATTAGAAAAGTGTGTTGTCATTGGGAAAGAATCTGACGTTGATGTAACACCAACCTGCAAGGAAATCAACAAGAAATTAGAACAAACGAAGAAAGAAATATATAAAAATCTAACGGCCTGGCAGCGTGTTCAGCTGTCCAGACATCCTAACAGACCATATACGTTAGATTATATCAGAGCCATTTGCGGCGAAACTTTTTTAGAACTTCACGGAGACAGAAATTTTAAAGATGATAAAGCAATGGTGGGCGGACTGGGAAAAGTAAACGGGCAATCGTTTATGATTATCGGTCAGCAAAAAGGGTATAATACTAAGACCCGTCAGTACCGTAATTTTGGTATGGCAAACCCTGAAGGATACCGTAAAGCACTGCGTTTGATGAAAATGGCAGAGAAATTCGGAATTCCGGTTTTGACTTTAGTTGATACTCCGGGTGCTTATCCAGGATTAGAAGCTGAAGAAAGAGGGCAGGGTGAAGCTATTGCGAGAAATATTCTGGAAATGGTGCGTCTTAAAGTGCCAATTATCACCATTATTGTAGGTGAAGGTGCTTCTGGTGGAGCATTAGGAATAGGTGTAGGAGATAGAGTTTATATGCTTGAGAATACCTGGTATTCTGTAATTTCTCCAGAATCCTGTTCTTCTATTCTTTGGAAAAGCTGGGAATACAAAGAGCGTGCAGCGGATGCTTTAAAATTGACTTCGGCTGATATGAAAAAGAATAATTTAGTAGATGATATTATTCCGGAACCACTAGGAGGAGCACATTATGACAGAGATACCACCTTCAAAACAGTAATCGAATATATTACAAAAGGATATAGCGAATTAAAAGACTTATCAACAGCTGAGTTAATTGCCCAAAGAATGGACAAATACAGCAACATGGGTGAGTTTAAAGAATAAAATCATACAAAATGATCTAAAATCCGAAGCCTTACTGCTTCGGATTTTTTTTTGGTTATGAACAAAAAATACATATTTATAAACAATTATTACTAACAACTCGATAGCATTCTTTTTTTAAAATTTGCTACTTTCGCAGTATGGAAAATTTCAAAAATATAAACCCAATAAAGGTAGATAAAACCGCAATTATAAACTTAGAAAAAGGAAAGCTTCCACCACAAGTGCTTGATTTAGAAGAAGCTGTGCTTGGGGCGATGATGATTGATAAAAAAGGAGTAGATGATGTAATTGATATTTTACAGGCAGATGCTTTTTATAAAGATGCACATAAATATATTTTTGAAGCTATTGTGCAGCTTTTCACAGATACACAGCCAATTGACTTATTGACCGTTTCGGCGCAATTGAAGAAAAACGGAAAATTAGATGTAGCGGGTGGAGATTTTTACTTAATTCAACTTACGCAAAAAATAGCCTCTTCGGCGCATATTGAATTTCACTCGCGTATCATTCTTCAAAAATTCATTCAAAGAAGTCTGATTCGGATTTCTTCAGAAATTATCGAAGCGTCTTATGATGAAACGACCGATGTATTTGATTTGCTGGATCAGGCCGAATCAAAACTATATGAAGTAACGCAGGGAAATATCAAACGTAGTTCTGAAACCGCTCAGAGTTTAGTACTTCAGGCAAAAAAGCGTATTGAAGAAATTGCCAAACAGGAAGGTTTAAGTGGTGTAGAAACCGGTTTTACTAATCTGGATAAACTAACTTCGGGATGGCAGCCATCCGATTTAATTATTATTGCAGCGAGGCCGGCGATGGGTAAAACCGCGTTCGTACTTTCGATGGCAAGAAATATGGCGATAGATTTTGGACATCCGGTGGCGTTATTCTCTCTGGAGATGGCATCGGTTCAGTTAATTACGAGGTTGATTTCATCCGAAACAGGATTGTCTTCGGAGAAATTGCGTACCGGTAAACTAGAACCGCATGAGTGGGAAATGCTGAGTACGAAAGTAAAGAACTTAGAAAAAGCACCTTTGTTTATAGATGATACACCCTCACTTTCTATTTTTGATTTAAGAGCAAAATGCCGTCGTTTGGTTTCGCAACACGGAATCAAAATTATCATTGTCGATTATTTGCAGTTGATGACCGCTGGAGGAAACAGTAAAGGAGGGGGAAATCGTGAGCAGGAAATCTCGACCATTTCCCGAAACTTAAAGGCTTTGGCAAAAGAGCTAAACGTTCCGGTTATTGCACTTTCGCAGTTATCGCGTGCCGTAGAAACCCGTGGTTCCAGTAAGCGACCATTGCTTTCGGATCTTCGTGAATCTGGAGCGATTGAGCAGGATGCTGATATCGTTTCGTTTTTGTACCGACCTGAATATTATAAAATTGACGAGTGGGATGATGATGAAGCCTCGCCAACCACAGGTCAGGCCGAAATCATGATTGCTAAACACCGTAATGGTGGAATCGAAAACGTTCGTTTGAAATTTATTGGGCACCTCGGAAAATTTGATAACCTGGATGATTTCTCAGGTAATTATGACGATTTGCCATCAAAAATGAATCATGATGATAATCCGTTTATCACTAAAAATCTCCCTTCGCCCAATGAGGCATTCGGAAGTAACCTGAATGACGACGATGATGATAGTGACGTACCGTTTTAATAACAAAAAAAGCCTTTTTATTAGGCTTTTTTTTATGTTTGGTTGTAAAAAATCTTAATAAAATTCAGTAGATTAGCAAAATGATTGCAAAATCTATTAAATACCATTATTAAATTTTTAACCAAAAACAAATCTAATTATGTCAGAAGAAAAATTCCCTGGTCCAATTCAGGTTCCATTATCCATTGCCAAAGAATGGGAAAAGCGTTACGAAGACGATACCACAGTCGAGGATGCTAAAAACAAACTAAAAGCTTTTTTGATTCCAAGAGAAAGTCTGGAAAAAGTATTGGCACTGGACACCGATGCCGTTTTTGCCTATCTTGGTATTAACGACCAAAACGAAAAGACCTTATTTTTTGTTGGGGCAGAACTTGATAAAGAAACTGGTAGATATACCAATGTCTATGGACAGTCATCTACACAAAATAAAGCCGCTGAAGCTGCTGATGATGTAGTTTATGATGGTGTTCGTCCGAGTCCTCCATTTTAATTTAAAATATAGTTTATAAGTGATAAATTTTTTAATTTATTCAGTTTATTTGATTTTATTACTAAATCTCATACTGTATTCCTATAGCTTTTTCCGAAAGGGAAAAGCTAATGTTTTTTTTGTTGTTTATCTGTTCTTTATGTTTATAATGCAATTTTCATTAGAGGTAATGTATCAAATTGGTGTTAATAATTTATTTGCTATTAATATTTTTTTTATTGGTCAGATGATCTTATTAGGGTTGTTTTATAATTCATTATTAGAGTTAAAAAGTCAAAAGTTATTTGTAAAGAGCAGTGTAATTTGTGCGTTATTGTTTTTAGGGGTTCAATTTACTTTAGATTCATCACAATTTTTAAAGTTTAATTTGACTGAAATAACTTTAACTTCTTTACTTGTTGTTGTTTTTGCCCTGTTTCATTTTTATAATATGCTTACCGAAACTAAAAGATTTTACTATGTTACTATTGGTATAGTCTTTTATTTGTTGGCAAGTACAGTTTTATTTTTAATTGGGAATCTTTCTTCAGAGCTTGATAATGATGTAAAATATCTAACATGGATGTTAAATGCTTTTTTAGCTATAGTATTTCAGTTTTTTATTTTATACGAATGGAAAGTAAGTTTTTCTAATAAAATAAACGATTAAAAAATTACAAATTGTATTTTCTATTAATTAATCATAAATTAAAAATCAATGAAAAAATTAACTGTATTAGCTTCTTTCGTAGTGGCTTTTTTTATGTTTTCATGCCAAAAGGAAAGCAGTCAGGAGGAGGGAACACCTACTGAAGCTTCGCAAAAAGAAGCCTGGCTTACGGCAAATTTAGATGCGAAGTTTGCAGCATCACAAAAACAGGTTACAGCTTATTTGTTTCCAACCAGTGAATTGGCAAAATTAGTTCAGACTCCAAATGTTACAGAAGTTCGTTTTGTTTTGGGCTATGCTGATAACACTCTTCAAATACAAGTAGATGGAGTTGATAAAGCTGGTAAAAAATTAGGAAGTGTTAATTCGAGCCTACTAAAAGAATCGGCTTATGATGCAAAACTGGCGGCCCTAAAAGAGGTGTCTGACAATACAACCAAAAAAAGATCGGCTTTATTAAAAAAGCATTTATTAGTGTCAAAAGAGGCTTTTGGCTGGATAGAAGCCTGGCAAAATAAACTAAGTACTGTAAAGGATTTAGAGGAAGTAACATCTTATGATGGGTTGCGTATTCGTCATTTCAATTTAGAGGCAGAAGTAGTAGCAGCGATGCTAAAGACTAATACGGCAAATATTGGGGTATTTTTAGGTCTAAATACTAAAGGAAAAGTAACGACTATTTTGGTAGGTTTGGATAAAAATAACGCTATAAAAAAAGCATCTCTAACAGCCAAAGACCCTGATGATGTGTATGATGGTACACGCCCTAGTCCACCATACTAGGATTTTTACATCTTGTAGCTAGCAGCTAAGGCATAGATTATAGTTAAACACATTACAATTAAAGCTCTATCAATACTTAATGTTGATAGAGTTTTTTTTAGGACTATTTATAATCCTTTTATCAGAATCAAAGAAAATAAGATATATTTGAGGGTCAGGATTCGTACATTAATCTAAATAAATACCACTATTGCAATGAATGTAAATTCAATTCCGGAAAAAGAAATCGTCATCATCATCTTATACATTTCCTGCTTTTTTATGATTGTGGCGGCGGCTGTAGTGGTTTTTTTCTATTTTTCCCGAAAGAAAATCATCCAGAAAGAAATCGAAAAAGTCAATTTGGTCATGCAGTATCAAAAAGACCAGTTGCGTGCCGTGATTTTTGTTCAGGAGGAAGAGCGTAAACGAATTGCACAGGATTTGCATGATGATATCAGTTCAAAATTAAATATTGTTTCGCTTAATAGTCACTTGCTTAGCACACCCAACTTAACAGAAACCGAAACTGCCGAAATCACGAAGAATATTATAAACTTAACAGCTAAGGCGCTGGAGAATTCCAGAAAAATTGCGCATAATTTGCTGCCGCCTGTTTTTGAAAAATTCGGACTCCATGCAGGTGTCCAGGAATTATGTGAAGAATTTGAAAGCAGTAAAGCTGTAAAAACACATTATGTAAACGAAATCGAATTTGATAAAAAAAATCAGGATAATCATTTGCACATTTTTAGAATTTTGCAGGAATTAATGAACAACTCCCTTCGACACGGTAAGGCAACTGAAATCTGGATTACTTTTAAAATAAACGGGGGCGTGGCTACTGGTTACTATAAAGATAACGGTCTAGGATTTAACAGTCAGGATATAGAAAATCAAAAAGGGCTTGGAATGAAGAACATCGATACCCGTATCTCTTTTTTAAACGGCACCATTCAAATTGACTCTGAAATCAACAAAGGAATAGATATAATTTTTACATTTTGAGACTAATAGCAGTATTTTGCTTAATATTATTAATTAAATAAGGGGATTTAACGGTTTTTTAGAGACATATTTTGTAATTTCGAAATACCAAAAACAATAAACCACATAAAATGAATACCGCTATTAAAATTATTTTAGTCGATGACGAAATTTTATTTCGGAAAGGAATTTCATTTTTACTCCAACGCGAAGAAAATATAGAAGTTGTTTTCGAAGCATCAAACGGAGAAGAGCTTATAAGGTATTTAAAACATAATGAATCTCAGCCGGATATTATTATAATGGATTTGAAAATGCCGGTCCTAAATGGTGTCGAAGCGACTAAAATCATCCGGAAAACTTTTCCTGAAATTAAAATTATTGCTTTGACCAGTTACGATTCGAAATCATTTATTGCCAATATGATTCAGATAGGAGCAGTATCCTATTTAATCAAAAATACAACTCCAAAAGATTTGATACATACCATTAATGAGGTCGAAAAAAAAGGATTTTATTACAACGAAAATGTTTTAAAAATCATTCAGGAAACAATCGTTTCCTCTAAAAATTCGAAATCAGGATTGCAAACCGGTTTTCTCTCTCCTCGTGAAATAGAAATTCTACAATTAATTTGTTATCAAAAAACAACAACCGAAATTGCAGAACAACTTTTTTTAAGTCCCAGAACGGTAGAAGGACATCGTAATAATCTTTTGCTGAAAACAGAATCCCGAAATATTGCGGGTTTAGTCGTTTATGCTATTCAAAATGAAATAGCATTTCTTACCAATTAGAAGTATTAACTGGTTAGGTATTGTATCGAAAGTACATAATAAACTATAATCATAAGTACTAACATGCCAATACCTATTTTTTGTATTATACTTAATCCTTTTGGTTCGTTATCACTTTGATTAAGTTTCATGCTTTGGTTTTTCATTTGTTTATAGTTTGGTTAATTTAGCTGAACAAATTTAATCAGAATTAAAATTATTCTTGCAGGTGTATTTACCTGTTTTTATAGGGGGAAAAACACCCTTTTTTGGCATCAATATTCATGACTTTTATCATTTCAGATTTTTCGAAATAGGTTTTAGATGATTTTCAGAGAAAATAAAGTCAAAATTAAATTAGACTAAAGCCAAAACTACAATCCAAAAAGGAACATGAAAATTAAGACTAAAATTTCAATCAGCAACTTAGTGAGTAAGCTCGGTATCTGAGGAAGTAAGCTCGGTAGCTAAGGAAGTAAGCTCGGCAGCTGAGAAAGTGAGCTTGGTATCTGAGTGAGTAAGTACTGTAGCTGAGAAAGTGAGCTTGGTATCTGAGTGAGTAAGTACTGTAGCTGAGAAAGTAAGCTTAGTATCTGAGGAAGTAAGCTCGGTAGCTGAGGAAGTAAGCTTAGTATCTGAGAAAGTAAGCATGGTCGCTGAGGAATTAAACGCAGTATCTGAGGAAGTAAGCGCAGTAGTTGAGAAAGTAAGCTCGGTATCTGAGAAAGTAACCATGGTAGTTGAAGATATAAAAAAAAACTTGGGTAATGTCTGTTAACGGTAGAATGCTAAAATCGGCATAGTTGTATTTTTTTTGAAAGTTCCTTTATATCTTTACTCAAAATAGTATTTTAATGAAAAAATATTTCGTTTATATCTTTGTGTTTTTTATTTCGCTATCGGCCAAAGCGTCTTTTATATTGCTTCCGATGGACGAAACAACACAGCAAAACCATCTTAAAGCCTACGGAATTACCTATTGGTGTCTGAGTAAAGATTACAAAGCCAGCTGGTTGCTTAATTATCGTGGGGGATCTTTTTTATTACCTGATGCCGAAGAAATTCGTAAAGAATGCCAGATTCGTGGTGTTAGCTTCGAGATTCTTTCAGACAGCGAAGAGGCTTCTATCTTAAACGAAATTTCAAGCCCTTCCCAAAACATGGAAGCTGTTATTCTGGAAAAAGCACCCAAAATTGCCGTTTATACGCCTAAAGGAAAACAACCCTGGGATGATGCCGTGACCTTGGTCTTAACCTATGCCGAAATTCCTTTCACCCCAATTTATGACGAAGAGGTATTAAGCGATCAATTATTGCTCTATGACTGGCTGCATTTGCATCATGAAGATTTTAGCGGGCAATACGGTAAGTTTTATGCGGCTTACAAAAATACTCCCTGGTACATTGAGCAGAAAAAAGATGCCGAAGCATTAGCTGAAAAATTAGGATACACAAAAGTGGCTGTCGAAAAAGGAGCAGTGGCTAAAAAAATAAGGGATTTTGTTATTGGCGGTGGTTTCATGTTTGCTATGTGTTCTGCAACGGATAGTTTCGATATTGCATTAGCCGCTGATGGAGTTGATATCTGCGAAGCTATGTTTGACGGAGATGCCAGCGAACCTAATTATCAGTCAAAACTAAATTACTCGAATTCATTTGCCTTCAAGAATTTTATTTTAGAACGCAGACCGGAACAATATGAGTTTTCAGATATTGATATGACCATCAAAAGAAGAGTGCCACCAGATAAAGATTATTTTTCTTTAATGGAGTTTTCGGCAAAATGGGACCCAATTCCGAGTATGCTCTGTCAAAATCATACCCAATTGGTGAAAGGATTTATGGGACAAACCACCTCTTTTGATTCGGCTCTGATAAAATCGAATATTTTAGTGATGGGAACCTGCGAATTAAATGGTGAAGCACGCTATATTCATGGCGAAAAAGGGAAAGGAATGTTTACTTTTTTTGGAGGACATGATCCTGAAGATTTTCAGCATCAGGTAGGCGATCCTCCTACAGTTCTGGATTTGCATCCTAATTCTCCGGGCTACCGATTGATTCTGAACAATGTTTTATTCCCGGCCGCAAGAAAGAAAAAGCTAAAAACATAAGATTTATTTCAATTTAAATTCGAACCAAACCGGAATATGATCCGATATTTTTCTGGCTTCTTTCAGAGAATTGAAGTTTTTATAAAAAGAAATCACCCCTGAATTTAGATAATCAACCGATTCAGGTTTGTAAAAGATATTATCAAACTCAGATGCCAGGCAATTATTTGTTTGGCATTTTTGTTTTAAAGAGGTTTTTTGATTTTGTAAAACAGGAGTATAGCCCATTCTTTTTAAAGGAAAAAATACCGTATGCGATTGCGGACAGTTAAAATCTCCTGCGAAAACCAGATTCAGATGAGGATATTGTTTTGGTAAGAATTTAAAATATTTGATTTCTGTTTCGGGCTGTTTACTTTTTGTGATTGCATGAAAATTAACCAGCGTAATAGTTTTTTTATCTATTTCGAAGGTTGCAAAGAAAGGTTCGCGGTCAATTTCCAAATGATATTTTTTCTCCAGCCAGGGATTTCCTTTGAGTTTAATTTTTTTTGTTTTCCAAATAAAAGCATATCGCTCTTTTTTATAAGCACTACTGCTTGTAGGGTCGCTGACTGTATAACCCCATTTAGATCCTTTTTGGCTCAAAATGTTTGCGAGTTGAGCCACTGCCGGAGCTCCTCCAGAAACTGCAACAACTTCCTGAACACAGATAATATCATAATCCTTAATGATATTGGCTATAAAATTCAGTTCGGTTTCCGATTTTGATTGACCAAAATCCTGAAGATTCCAGGAAACTAATTTGGTTTGTGAAAATAAAAATGTGGTGAATAATAGAAAGAAAAGGCAGCAGGTATTTTTCATAGAAGCATTTAATGCTCAAATATAAAAAATAATACAGCATTATTAGTCTTCCCATCCACAAAGCGTAAGTCCGTAACCTCGTGCTTTGGATATTGAGGTTTCAAAAACCGTATGTTTACAAGCCCCTAATCCTCTGCAGTTTTCTAGGTAGTGATATTTTTTTGCACCAGTTGGTCCACAAATATATACTTTGGTTTCGGCTGTAGTAAAGGAAGTTAAGACCAGTAATAATAAAAATAAAAATGATTTTTTAAACATTGGATGGGTATAATTTTGGTATTTTTTATTCAGCTTCCAGCTCGTATTCATTTCCTTGCTCATCAACAGCTTTTAGTATGCCGTAACGTATCCATTCCGTTTCAATTTCAATTTCCTGATTGTCTGTGTTAGTAAGTATTCCGGCTCCGTATTTACCTTTTACGTTGATGTTTCCTTCGACCAGGTTTCCTTCAGCATCATAACCAGTCACGTCATAATTGTACTCATAGTTTCCGGATGTTCCGGTTCGGTACTCATATTGATAAGTGGTATCTTCATGATAGGTTTTGGCCTCTTCTTCTGTAACCGCTTTTCGGTCATCAGCATTGATAACTTCTTTATAAAAAGTATGGGGTTGATTAAGCGTTTGTTCTTTTTTACAACCCGTGATACTTAATAAAAAGGCAAAAAGTAAAAGTATTCTAGTTTTTAAAAGCATATTTTTTTATAAAAGTAATAACAACCACTGAGGTTAAAATGAGTAGATGTACGTGGTTTTGAACTGCTATTGATGTAATATTTTGTCATTTTTTTAATTAATTAATTAATCTTTCTGTTATTTCCTGACTGGTTATTATTTTTTTAGAAGGAAGCAGTATTAGTGTTTCATTGTTTATTGGATTTTTAAATATTTCAAAATTCCCTCTGCAATTATAATATCTGTATTTAAAGGCTTTTAGCCCTTCTATGAAACCTTTTTCATTTGTTGTTTCGAATACATAATTCGAACATGATTTTCTGAAGATGCACTTTTTTCTATTTTTTTCGGAAATTAAATTCCAATATATCCGAATGGTAAAAAGAATCAAATACTTCATTTTATTTTTGAAAAACAACCATTTGTCTGCTTGTTGTATATCCTGGTTTTGCAGAAGTACCAAAACAACCAGTTTCTGGATGAATGTATGTTGAAACACTTTCAAGGCGGATGTATGTCCAGCCGAGATTAGTATAATGCTGAATAAGACTTTCTAATTGTTCAGCCACATGATCTGAAGTTCCTTTTTTAGGATCTATAGATGCTACAAAGGGTATTACTTTATATTCCATTATTTTTCAGTTTTAAATTTTATAATTTAAATAGCCTGTTTTACAGGCTATTTATCTTGTTTATGCGTATTGGATTAGCATCCAGGTTACTGCTTTATTATCATAAGGTGGAATTTTGTTTCCTTGTGCAATAGGAGCTGTTGTTGATGGAGTTCCTACAACTTTCCATATTCCTGATTCCGGGCAAGTTTCTCCTGTTTTTGCAGTTGTTCCAATTGGTTTTTTTGACATAATTTTAAATTTTAAGATTAATAATACCCAAACTTAAACCCAATAAAAATCAATTCCTTACGGAAATCCGTAACGGCTTAAAAGAACTTTAAAATTTAGATGGTAAACAAAAAAAGCGCTTGTAGAAAGCGCTCAGAAGTAAGATGAGAATATGATGTTTATACCAAACCCAAATCTTTGGCAATAGCGACTAGATGTGTGGGGTTGTTTGCTTTGAAGTAAATTTTGAGTTTGCTCAGGCGTTTTTCAATAGCACTTTTACTGTTTGGAGTGATGCCGGCTTCCTTAAAAGCAGCTTCCATGTTTTCCTGCGAGATTCCAATCGATAAATATTTGATGAGTTCAATATCGTAATTGTCTATTTCCTGAACCGTTTTATCCTGAAAAATATAATTCAGTTCAGGCGACAGGTATTTTGTTTCTTTCTGAAAGGTGTGTAGAATTGCTTTTTTTAATTCCGGAATGCTGTTGCGGCCTTTCATAACAAAAGCATTGATACCCAGTTTTTCAAAAAGAGATTTTATTCGATACGATTTGTCTTCGATCGAAAAGGCAATTATTTTGGTGTCAGGATATGTTTTTTTTACGGCTGCAATTAATTCTTCACCAGACTGAAGCGTAAGAATTCTGTTGTCGGGCTTAAAAGACAAATCAGTTATTAATAGCTGATAGGGTAGTTGATCGTGATATGATTTTTTAATTTTTAGTAATGCGTCATCACAATATTTGGCGTAGTCTATTTCTAAAACATCTAATTCTCTTAGTACCTGTACTACGGCAAGGTCATTAAAATCGATATCTTCAGCTATTAAAACTTTTGTAAACATATTTGAAAATTATTTAGGGAATAAAATTTTGACCTTCATTCCTTTGTTAGGTTCTGATTCAAAAGTAAGTTTTCCTTTTATTGCCAGGATACGGTTTTCCGCATTTTGTAATCCATTTTTTAGTTTCACATCATCAAAACCAATTCCGTTGTCTGAATAGGTAATCGCAATCTGCTTTTCTGTAGTTTCAAATCCAATGATTACAATAGAAGACCGACTGTGTTTTTTCATATTAACCATTAATTCCTGTACTACGCGGTAAAGAGCAATTTTCTTCTCCGTTTGAATTTCCATCCAGTTAATCTCATGATTGTCTTTGATAATCACATTGGTACTATTTCCTTGATAACTGGAAATCATGTTTTTGAAATTTGTTTCGAAATTTTCGCCAGTATCAATGTTACTATTCTCTCTGGAAATATTTCGGGTTTGGACATATATCGTTTCCAGACTATTCAATAAAAGTTCTTTATTATCCTGTAGTGCCAGATTTTTTGTTTCGGCGAAAGCCATAGTATGATAAACATCATTCGCTAACTCATCATGTAGTTTTTTAGAAATTCGGGTTTCGCTATCGTAAACAGCCTTCGATTTTTCTCGCTTTCCTTTGGTAGTTAGGTAATAATAAAGAAATAAAAGAGCAAGTAGAACAAGTATTACAACTAAACTTAGAACAAGATTTCTATTTTGCTCTTTTTCTATTTGTAACTCATTTTCAGCTGTTTGTGCTTTTAGAAGTAGGTTTTCTTCACGATCTTTTTTCGAGTCATATTTGATTTTAGCAAATTGATTTTTTGCAATTTGTCTCGATTTGGTAATGCTGTCGTTTAATTTGAGATAGAGTTGTGCCGTTTTTTGGAGTCCTGAGCCTGTTGTGTTTTTAATCAGGAGACTTAACGATACTAACCGATCATCAATACTGTTTACCTGAGTTGCTTTTTCGTAGGCAAGATTGGCATACTGTTTTGCCAATTCTGAATTTGAATCCGAATAAAATTCGGAAAAATGAATGTAACTCGTTGTCATCCCGAAATTATTATCTTCTTTTTTTCGAATTTCTAATGATTGACTCAGATAATCCAGGGCTTTATCTTTGGCTAATTTATGATAACAGTATCCAATATTATCTAATACTCTTGCTTTATTCTCTGGATTGTCTAGTATTTCTTTATTTTGAATTAAAGAAGAAAGAATGGTCAATGCTTGTTGGTAATCGTTTTTCTCCATATAACTTACCGCAATATTATTTTTAATAATTGCCTTTTGCAGATCGTTTTCTGCTAAAAGATAAGCTTGGTTATAATAATAAATCGCATTAGTGTAGTCTGTCAGATTTTGATAATTTATGGCTAATGTATTGTAGATAGCCGATTTATAATAGGCTTTAATAGAATCATTAAAAAAGGATATGGCTTCTGTAGCGCTGGTTTCGCTGCCTGAATAATCATTTTGTATCTGTTGAATTGCCGCCATTTTTAATAACGAATAAATGATTTTTTCATTTTCGTATGGCTCACATATTAGTTTTGATTTATTGTAATAATAAAAAGCACTATCATAAACCTGATTATTAAATTGTTTTTCAGCCTCGTCTAAAAAAGCATTGTATTTTTTAGTAGTAGATTTATCTTTTGACAGGATTCGTTTTTTCTGACACGAGTGCATAATCAGACTCAGTATCAGCACTATTATAAAAATCGGGAAATGAATTCTTTTGGATATCATTTCCCGAAAATAAACAAATTAATTAAGTAGTTGATAATTATTTAATTAAAAACAATTTTGACTTCCTATTTTGGCCTTGGTACAGGAAGCTGACCTGTTTGATCTCCCCCGGTTGGATCTGGCGGAGCATCCGCTGATGTTTTAAACTTTGCTACACTCGGTTTTACTTCATCTTCATCATTAGTACAAGATACAAATGCAACACTTACCATAATACAATACGCAATCGTTAAAATTCTTTTCATTTTTTTGAATTTTTAAATTAAACATAGATTTGCCTGTTCGATGTTTTATCGAATCATGACCTAAGGTCAAACCGCTTTCAAAAGGGTATGATCCCTGCTGTTGGGAAGTGAAGTGTGCTAAAACAATAGGAGGTTATTTATACTTCCCGGATAAACTTGTCCTATTGTTCAGCAGTACTTTTGTTGGAACTTGTTCTCTCGAATTGTTTAAACTGCAGTTATATCGTGAACTAATTCTGAGACAAAGAAAGTGTGGTTTTTCGGGGTGTTTGAGTTGTAATTCCGGTATTTCCGGTATTTCCGATAATTCCGAAAAATGCTATAAAAGGATTCTCACAAGGATATTTTTTAAGAAAAGTGAAGGCAAAAAAAAACACCCTTTTCTCAAACTGAGATTAGGGTGTGTATGTTCAAACAAAATAAGTTTGACAGAAGAGATAGTAAATTAGGTTACTATTAAAAATTATACCGCTCTTAAACCTGTTGTAATGGCAAATCTATTCCATGAATTAATGGTAATGATGGCTAAGATTATTTCAGCGAGATATTTTTCGTCAAATAATTTTGCTGCATTCTGATACGTTTCTTCAGATACATGGTTGCTGATTAGTGTTACTTCTTCGGTCAGGGCCAAAATTGCTTTTTCTTCTTCAGTATAAACATCAGCCTCGCGCCAGGCGCTAATTAAATAAATACGTTGCTCTGTTTCGCCATGTTTTCTGGCATCTGCAGTATGCATATTGATACAAAAGGCACAACCATTAATTTGTGAAGCGCGAATTTTGATAAGCTCTTTATGGGTTTTAGTTAATGAAGTTGTAGCAATATAATTTTCTAAATTCATTAAGGCTTGATACGCTTCTGGGGCAACTGTAGGGATAACGATTCTTGGTTTCATTTTATATGTTTTTTAATGTTCGATACAAAGGTCTTGTATAGATGCTTTAAAAAACTTGAACTACTTCAAGAAATACAATCAGACTTTACCCGCTCTGATTTTACTCATAAATTCTGCCGAAAAGTCAAGATAAGAGGCAAGCATATATTGAGGAACACGTTGTACAAATTCGGGATTAAGATTGTTGAAAAGACAGAAACGTTCTTCGGCTGACATCGTAAATAGAAATTTGATTCGCATTTGAGCCGCACCAAAAGTTCGCTGAGAAACAATTCTAAAATAACGCTCAAGCTTCGGAATCTCAATTAACAAAGATTCCAGAACTGGTTTTTCTATTGCAATAATATCTGAATTCTCAATGGCTTGAATATAAAAGTGGGAGGGAACATGATTGTGATAACTTAAATAATCGGTAATCCACCAGCTTTCTATGGCAAATTGTAGTGTTTGCTCGTTACCTTTTGTATTAATGATATATTGTCTAAAACAGCCTTTTATTACAAAATACATGGTATTGCAGATTTGCCCTTCCTGCAAAACATGTTCTTTCTTTTTTATTTTTTGAGTACTTAAAGCCGATTCCAGCAGGTCTATTTCTGATGCTTCAAGTGTAATGTATTTAGCGATATGGTTCAGAAGTACAGCATTCATATAAAAGTATTGTTTTACAAATGTAGCTTTTTCTGCTAAAAAGGGCATCTAAATTTGATATAAGTAGTTTTTGTACATTTGTTTTTACCAAAAATAAATAGAATACTAATTTGTGTTTTTAAAAGAGCAGGCGTATGGAGAAAATTACTATTGAAGATTATAAATTTGCAATTCAGGAAAAATTCAAGGATTTCTTGATTAATGAAAAGTCAAAATTGTCTCCAGCACTAGCACGTGGAATATGTATAAGGAGATGCGATAATGAATTGTCTAATTCAGATGAGAAGGTTTTTGGAGACTTTTTTGAATTAAAGAAGACAGAAAGTTTAAAGAAAGCCATTCAATTGTTTGATATATCAAAGTTTAGAACAATTATACTTTTTTTGAAAGGAAAGGTAAATACGGAAGATCCGGATCGAATTGAAATTGCGGCCATTTTAGTGGATTTTAAACCTAGACCTTATAAGACTTTTAATGAAGCTAAGGGAGAAGTATCAAAGAAAGAAACTAAAAAAGAATTGATAACAGAAGACGATATTCAGTATTCCCCAGTTTACAATCCTGAAAACAATAATCCATCAGAAAATCTTAAACCTAAAGCAGATACTATACAAAACCAGGCTTCAAAGAATCCTTTTTTTAGAAGAATTAAAAATGAAAAATATGGTATTGCAGCAGGAATCTTTTTAATTGGAGCAATTACATTCTTTATGTTTTTTAACAATAACGATAATTGCATGGTATGGAAAGACGATCATTATGAAGCTGTTTCTTGTGATGCAATTACTGAAACACAATCTTTTGTTGCCACACCTGTACTAAAGAGGGAAGATGATTTAGTAAATAATTTCCAGAAAATTAAGGTATGTGATACCACTAACTTTTTTAAATTAGGCAAGCCTTGTATTTGGTACGGAAAGTCATTTAAAGGAGAATATGAGTTTTTCTCTGCACCGGGATTGCATCCGGAAACCAGAAAAACATTACGTCCCATAACGAGTTATATGATCAGAAAACATATTAAAAATAAATAATCTTTTTGAACATAGTATAAAAGCAAAAACCCATCTGCCGAAGCGATGGGTTTTCTATGATAAGTAAGTAATCTTAAATTGAGTTTATAAAACGTTTATTTTACTTTGTTAAGTATTGCTTTGAAAGCTTCAGGGTGATTCATTGCTAAATCTGCAAGAACTTTACGGTTCAATTCGATTCCGTTAGCTTTTACTTTCCCCATGAATTGAGAATAAGACATTCCTTCCAATCTAGCTCCAGCGTTGATACGTTGAATCCATAATGCACGGAAATTTCTTTTGTTTTGTTTTCTATCGCGGTAAGCGTAGCACATTGCTTTCTCTACTGCATTCTTAGCAACTGTCCAAACGTTTTTACGTCTTCCAAAGAAACCTTTGGCTTGCTTCATTATTTTTTTTCTTCTTGCTCTTTTAGCAACTGAATTTACCGATCTTGGCATAATTTTAATGTGTTTTTGTAGCAGGCGTCCTGAATTAAATCAAAGGAACTTAAAAGCCATACTCCAAGGTTATATAAATAATTTTTTAACCTAAAGAAATCTTTATGTTGTATATGGAGAGATGTATATTGTATTTACTGTCCAGGACATTTTTACATCATACATTTTACATTTTACAATATTAGATAATTCTTAATTGTTGTTTGATGCTTTTCATATCTGTAGAGTGAACTAGCGCTGAGTGTGTCAAAGCTAATTTACGTTTTTTAGATTTTTTAGTCAAGATGTGACTTTTAAAAGCATGCTTTCTTTTAATCTTTCCAGAACCAGTAACTTTAAAACGTTTCTTGGCGCTAGATTTTGTTTTCATTTTAGGCATTTTTCCTAGTGTTTTAATTTATTCTTACTTACTTATATTTTTGTTTCAGGTTTAATATTTCAGGGTTGAATACTGAATACTTAAAACTGAACACTATTTCTTTTTCTTCGGAGCAATGAACATAATCATTCTCTTTCCTTCCAAAACTGGCATCGCTTCTACTTTACCATGTTCTTCAAGATCTGTAGCCAAACGTAATAATAAAATCTGTCCTTGATCTTTGTAGATGATAGAACGTCCTTTAAAGAATACGAATGCTTTTAATTTAGCACCTTCTTTCAGGAACTTCTCAGCATTCTTTCTTTTAAATTCGTAATCATGCTCATCTGTTTGAGGACCAAAACGAATCTCCTTTACAACAACCTGCGATGATTTAGCTTTTAAAACCTTGTCACGTTTCTTTTGCTCGTAAACAAATTTCTTGTAATCCATGATTTTACAAACCGGTGGTTCAGCATTTGGAGAAATCTCTACCAAATCCAATTCAAATTGGTCTGCTAATCGCAAAGCTTCTGCAAGCTTAAATACACCTGGTTCGATGTTTTCGCCTACTAGTCTCACTTCTTGTACACCACGAATAAGATTATTTATTCTGTGTGCATCTTTTTTTTCTACGCGAGGTTGATAACCTCTGTTGCTTCTTATTGCTATGACTTTATAATTTAAGTTAAACTGTAAAAACTTTTAATGTCTTTTTTATTTCTTCGTTTACAATCGCGACAAATTCTTCAATTGTAACTGTAATATTCCCTTTTCCTTCTTGACCGTGACGACGAATAGAAATGGTTCCGTTTTTCTCTTCTTCCTCACCTACAATTAGCATAAATGGTGTTTTTTGCATTTCAGCATCTCTAATTTTCTTACCAATTGTCTCGTTTCGGTTGTCAATTAGGGCGCGAATTTCGTGATTTTCTAGCAAATCTAAAACTTTTTTAGCATATATTTCATATTTCTCGCTCAAAGACAAGATTATAGCCTGTTCTGGCATCAGCCAAAGTGGGAAATTTCCTGCTGTGTGTTCTAGTAAAATTGCGATAAATCGTTCCATCGAACCAAAAGGAGCTCTGTGAATCATAACCGGACGATGTAATTCATTATCGGCACCTTTGTAAGTCAAGTCAAAACGTTCAGGTAAGTTGTAATCAACCTGAATAGTTCCTAATTGCCACTGCCTTCCTAAAGCATCTTTTACCATAAAGTCAAGCTTCGGACCGTAAAAAGCAGCCTCGCCATATTCTACTACAGTATTCAATCCTTTGTCAGCCGCAGCGTTGATAATAGCATTTTCAGCTTTCTCCCAATTTTCATCAGAACCAATATATTTTTCTCTGTTTTCCTGATCTCTCAACGAAATCTGAGCTGTAAAATTCTCAAAACCTAACGAACCGAATACATATAATACTAAGTCAATCACTTTTTTGAATTCCTCATCTAATTGCTCCGGAGTACAGAAAATGTGTGCGTCATCCTGAGTAAATCCTCTTACACGAGTCAAACCATGCAATTCACCAGATTGCTCGTATCGGTAAACAGTACCAAATTCAGCATAACGCTTAGGTAAATCTTTATACGACCAAGGTCTTACATTATATATCTCACAGTGGTGAGGACAGTTCATCGGCTTTAATAAAAACTCTTCACCTTCAGCTGGAGTGTTGATCGGCTGAAAACTATCAGCACCATATTTTGCATAATGACCAGAGGTTACATAAAGCTCTTTCTGTCCAATATGTGGTGTAACAACCTGCTCGTAACCTGCTTTCTTTTGTGCTTTTTTCAAGAATTGCTCCAAACGATCTCTAAGTGCAGCGCCTTTTGGCAACCATAAAGGCAAACCTTGACCCACTTTCTGAGAGAAGGCAAACAATTCAAGCTCTTTACCTAATTTACGGTGATCGCGACGTTTTGCTTCTTCAAGAAGTAAAAGATATTCAGTTAAGTCTTTTTGTTTAGGGAAAGAAGTTCCGTAAACACGAGTCAGCTGTTTGTTTTTCTCATCACCTCTCCAGTAAGCTCCGGCCACACTCATGATTTTTACAGCCTTGATGATTCCGGTATTCGGAATATGTCCACCACGGCATAAATCAGTAAAAGTAGCATGATCACAAAAAGTAATCGTTCCGTCTTCAAGATTCGAAATCAATTCTGTCTTGTAAACGTTATCTTTATACATATCCAATGCTTCTGCTTTAGTAACAGGGCGCATCTTAAACTCATGTTTCTCTCTGGAAATCTCTAAAATACGATCTTCAATTTTCTTAAAGTCAGCTTCAGTAATTTTATCGCCTTCAAAATCTACATCATAATAAAATCCATTAGCGATCGCAGGACCAAGAGTTAACTTAGCTCCAGGATAAAGCTCCTCAATAACCTGAGCCATCACGTGCGAAGTCGAGTGCCAGAAAGCTTTCTTTCCTGCATCATCATTCCAGGTATATAAAACAAGACTACCGTCGGTCGTCAATGGAGTTTCGGTTTCTATAGTTGTACCATTAAAGGCTGCCGAAATCACATTTCTTGCAAATCCTTCACTAATGCTTTTAGCAACCTCCATCGGAGTTACGCCTGAAGCGAACTCTCTAATCGACCCATCGGGTAAAGTAATCTTAATCATTGTTTATAATTTTGTGAATGCAAATATAGGGGATTACAAAAATACATACAATATATATGTAGAAGTTTATACATTATATATGAGTAGGTATTTTTATCTAAATTATAATAGTAAAGATTAGGAGCTATTTCCCGCTATCCGCTTCAATCTTTTGTGCCGAACCCCGGCACAAAAGGATTTTCGCTTCTATCGGGGCTAGGGCATCCGTTTTCAAAAGAACGCTTTATAATCAAGGAGATTCCGGAACTAAAAGCCCTAAAACGAATATTTTCATAATATTAAAAACCATCCCCAACCCGACAGGTTTTTAAAACCTGTCGGGTTTCCTTAAAAAAAACGATACTATATATAAGTATAATAG
>NZ_WSTB01000021.1 GCF_009789235.1 Flavobacterium hydrocarbonoxydans
AATGTTCCGAACCTCAAATTTGACGTTGGCAACCTCATTTATGACGTTCCAGACGTATAATTTGACGTTCGAGACCTCAAATTTGACGTTCAAGACCTCAAATTTGACGTTCGGAACGTCAAATTTGAGGTTGGCAACCCCATGTATGACGTCTGGAACCTCAAATTTGAGGTTAGCAACCCCATGTATGAGGTTCAAACTTCCATACATGGGGTACAAACTTCCATGTATGGGGTTCGGAACCCCAAATTTGAGGCTGACAACCCCATGTATGAGGTTCGAACATCCAAATTTGAGGCTCGGAACCCCAAGTTTGAGGCTGGCAACCCCATATATGAGGTTCGGAACCCCAAATTTGGACCTCTTAACCCCATGTATGGAAGTTGGAACCCCAAACATGAACCTCAGAACCCCATACATGGAAGTTTGTACCCCATGCACGAACCTTTTGAACCCATTTATGGAAGTTGGAACCTCATATATGGATGTTCTAGCCTCACATATGGATGTTCTAGCCTCATAACTTCATGTTAGGTTTCGTCCCATGAAGGGTTTTGAACCCTTCAAGGGATATAAGGCACTTTAAATAAAAGAAAAAAGGTCAAAGTGATGCGATTCTACCCAAGACAAAATGGTTTTGATACTGATGTTGCTTTTCTTATTTATTCGATATAATAGAGAAATCTATTCATAAAGTATTTTATTTCTAATGGTATTTAGCATAGTGATACATCAAAATAAATAGCACTTATTGTGTGTGAGCTACCTGATTTGTTGACTTAGGAACAACTGCATTGGATTTAATCTAATGCAGTTTTTTTTTTGTTAACTATAAATTATGAAATATATCTGACAAATTGTATAACAAATTGAGGCACAAGCCGAAGTAAATTTGAATAATCAAAATAAGGAATAATAACCCAAGGAAAGTTTTGTAGTAGTACACCAATACGGACCTGTTTTTTAAAACTATACCAAAATGAAAAGTCTATACTTAAACGCAGGAGGATTTAATTCTATCTTTAATAACCTTAAAGAAAGCCTTAGTGGCGAGCTTACCATCGAAAATAACGAATACAATCTTGTTGTCAATTCAAAATTAGCAAGAGGAACCATAAAAGGAGTAAGCTTCGAGAAAGAATTACTATCTATGGAGTTTGATTTATTTTTTAATGATGATGTATCGTTAAGTATAGAAGCTCATCATGCTGCACCTATTTATTTCGCATATTGTGATAAGGGCGTTTTACAGCATAGTTTTGGGAGTAATGGAGAAAGACAAGTCCTGAAAGCACAACAAAGCGGTGTATTGAATAATTCGACAGCTATTAATAGTGTACTGCATTTTGAAAGTCATAAAAAAATTCAGTTTAGCTTAATAGGAGTGCCTACCAATACTTCAAACGAGCTAGTGGATGTTGATTTTACGAAGCAGCTTAAAAAGATGTTCTCGAATACAACCGGACAGTACTTTTATACAGGAACACAGCATGCAAAAATTACTGAAAAACTAGAAGAACTGAAAGCAATACCTCAAAAAGGAATGGTAAGAAGTATATTGAAAAAGACTATTCTGAAAAGTATTCTGGCACAGGAAATAGAATTGCATAGTTATAATTATCTAAAAACATTTGATCCTATTGTAAACCTGGCAACCAGACAAATCAATGAGATTAAAAAACTGTCGCAAATCAATATATACGAAACCATACATGCGTTAGGGTTTTCGGCTAAAGGGTATTTGCCTCGTGTTTTTAAAGAAAAGTATCATATCTCTATTGGCCACAAGGGCTATAATCAAAAATTAGCTAGCTAAAAAGCAATACATATCGATCCTTTATAAAAACAGCTTTTACGGGCTGTTTTTATTTTTTATAATCATTCTTTTTCATAGTAAATAATAAAGTACACCATTATTAAATTTAGAAATAATGAGATACTATTGGTTATAATGATAGGGAAGTCCTCCTTTAGGATGCCATACACTATCCAGAGTGCAATACCAAACGTCAGGATACTAAAGGTTTTAAGCGAAATTTCTTTTACTTTCTTCGTCTTCCATACTTTTATGATTTGTGGTATTACCGAAAGAGTAATACAAGTACCCGCAAAGAGTCCGAGAGCATCAATTAAGTTCATAGTATGTGTTTTACATTGTTAAGCCCCTACAAGTTCTCCTCCGTTTACATGAATAAATTGTCCGGTAATATAACTGCTATCCTCAGAAGCCAGAAATACATACGCTGGAGCAACCTCAGAGGGCTGGCCTGGTCTCTTCATAGGGTTGTCTTTTCCAAAATCAGCAATTGAATCAAAAGTAGCGACAATCAATGGTGTCCAGATTGGGCCGGGAGCGACTCCGTTGACCCTGATTTGTTTAGGAGCCAGCATTGCTGATAGTGATCTTGTAAAACTTACAATAGCGCCTTTTGTACTCGAATAATCCAACAGGTGTTCGCTGCCCCGATACGCCGTTACCGAACTGGTATTGATTATCGAATCGCCTTTGTCGAGGTAGGGCAGAGCTGCTTTTGCAATGTAGAAATACGAGAATATATTGGTTTCGAATGTGGTACGAAGCTGTGTGGCACTTATCTTAGTTATTTCTGTTTTAGGAAATTGTATCGCAGCATTATTCACCACAACATTTAGTTTTTTAAACGCTGTCAGGCATTTTTTTATGGCAGCTTTGCAAAATTTCTCCTCAGATAAATCTCCCGGTATCAGGAGACATTGCTGACCTTCCCTTTCTATAAGTGCTTTCGTATCAAGTGCGTCTTTGTCTTCTTTTAAATAAACAATAGCAATATTAGCACCTTCTCTGGCAAAATGTACCGCTATACTACGGCCAATACCACTGTCGCCACCGGTAATAAAGGCTACTTTGCCTAATAGTTTTCCGCTTCCTACATAGTTTTCCCGAATGATTTCAGGCTCCGGATTCATTTGATGCTCATTGCCCGGCAGACGTTGCTTTTGTTCCGGAAATGTTTTTCTCTTTTCCATAGCTTGTCAATTTTAGTATGATTTATAACAGACTAATGTAGGAATAGCTTTTGCGTAAGCTGAACTGTTATGATTTTATCTTTGCCTCAATAAAATATTCAGGCTAATAAAAACTATAATGGGTAGTGTTTAATTGTTTTGTTAAGGACTAAAAAGCAACCCGATAGCAGTATTTCAATAAAAAAAAGAAATCTCACATGGGAATTATGTAACAAATAGTGTCGCGGATAGAATATACGTCCCGCATTTTTTTATAAATTTGGGAGTTTGTCCAGTGTTTTGTAAAACCAAAAGACGAATCAAATTTTTAAATTAAGGCAATTTAATTAATAACGCTTTTACCCCAAAGATAGATGGTATTAATTGTAGATGATATTCGAGCAAATGTAATTGCTTTAAAAAAAACATTAGAACTGCACGATATTGATGTTGATACAGCAGATTCCGGAGAAGACGCACTGAAAAAAATTCTGAAAAAAGACTATTGTCTTATTATCATGGATGTTCAGATGCCCGGGTTAGATGGCTTTGAAGTTGTTAAGATTTTGTCTGGCAATATGCGAACCAAAGAAATTCCTGTTATTTTTTTATCGGCGATTAATATTGAAAAGAAATACATTTCGAAAGGATATGAAACAGGTGCTATAGATTATATCACCAAGCCTGTTGACAGTGATTTACTTATCTTAAAAGTAAAAACATATCTAAAGATATACCAACAGCAAACAGAGCTGAAAGCCATGAAAGATTTACTTTCGAAAGAAATTAAAATCAGGAAAGATGCTCAGAATAATCTGGAAATAAAAATCAAAGAAAGGACTAAAGAACTCGTTCTGAAAAATGAAGAACTGGAGATGAGGAATCATGAGCTGCAACAGTTTTCGTGGGTAGTATCGCATGATCTTAATGAACCTATCCGAAAGATTCAAATCTTTATTAAAATCATAAAAGAGCTTTATTTAGTGCCTGATAAAAAAGCGATTGATTATGTTGACCGTACGATCAAGTCTGCTGAAAGAATGCAAACGCTGATTACAGATTTACTGGCGTATTCCAGACTATCCTCTAAGGTAATGCCGGAGAAAACAGATCTAAATATTGTTTTGCAGGAAGTACTTTCGGACTTTGATTATCTCATCGAACGCAAAAATGCCATAATCAAAACTACTGAGCTGCCTACTATAGACAGTATTCCGAGTCAATTGCGACAAGTTTTTCAGAACCTGATAGGAAATGCGCTAAAATTTTCGGGCAGTGCCGAAGTTCCGTATATCGAAATCAATTCGGAACTGATAGCCGCTAAAGATTTTGATGCTCCAGTTTCAGCAGAAGGTAAGTACTGCCGAATAACGGTTACAGACAACGGAATTGGTTTTGATGAAATTTATCTCGACCGTATTTTTATTATTTTCCAAAGTTTAAATGACCGTCAGAGTTATGAAGGAACCGGAATAGGACTTGCTATTGCGAAGAAAATTATCGAAAAACACAATGGTTTGATAACTGCTAAGAGTCAGCCAGGAAAAGGAGCCAGCTTTATTATGGTTTTGCCTTTACAATATGAAGAAATAAAATAAACTGATATATAAATTTCTATGAGAAATAATTTTAAAAGAAACCTGTTTATAAGCTCTTTGGCTTCTTTACTGATCTTGATGGTGAGTTCTACCGCTTCCTATCTTAGTATCAAAAATTTATTAGACAGTAATTATTGGGTCAATCATACGCAGGAGGTTATTTATAACCTAAACGAAGGCTCAGCAGTTATCACAGAAGCCCAAACCAGTATGCGGGGCTATCTCATAAGTGGAGATGAACAGTTTCTGGACCGATATAATGCGTCGGAACCCCTTTCGGATAAATACTTTAATAAATTAGAGGAACTTACGATTGATAATCCTTCGCAGCAAAAAAGTTTAAAAGAATTAAAAGAACTGCGAAGCATATTTTTTAAGTACTTAAACAATCAGGTGGTAAAAAAACGCCTGAATAAAAATGCTGTCAATTTTGATCTTCTAGAAGGAAAAAAAATGATGGATAAGATACGTACTTATTTTAAAGATATCGAAACTTCAGAGCAGGTTCTTCTAAAAGAGCGTAATGAAAAATCAGAACGTTATGGTAACTACAGCTTTGTTTTAATTATTACGGCTTTTATTATTTCGTTTATCATTACGATTGTTTTTCTGTCGCGAATATTGAAAGATTATAGCGAACGAACAAAGCTTCAGGAGGAACTGGAAAAAAAGGATAAAGAAACTGCCGAAAGGATTCATGTAATCAGCACCATAGCAGGTAATATTTCGAACGGAAATTATGATGTTAAAGTAGATGTCACCGAGTCTGATGCCTTAGGAAGTGTAGGAGACTCGCTTAATGCGATGAGTAACTCGCTAAAAATTTCTTTTGATTTGCTATCGCAAAAAGAATGGCTGCAAACCGGAATTGCGGAACTGAATAATGCAATGCTGGGCGACAAAGAAATACATGAGCTAGCACAGGATGTTATTGAGTTTTTATGCAATTATACCAATAGTAATGCTGGTGTTTTATATGTTTTGGAAGGAGACGAACTATACGCTACGGCAGGATACAGTTATATTCCTAATAAAAACCGTGAACGTATTAAAAGAGGTGAGGGCTTAATCGGGCAATCTATTGTAACCGGAAAAATATTAGAATTAAAAGATTTATCAGCTAATGATATTCAGATTAGCTATGCTTTGGGAGAAATAAAACCGACTCACATCGTGGCGGTACCTTTATTGGATACCAAAATAGAAGGCGCTATCGAACTGGCAAGTATTTACGGATTTTCAGAACTTCATCTGGAGTTTCTGCAAATTGTTTCGGGTAATATTGGGATTGCTTTAAAATCTACTCAAAACAGAAAACGTGTATTTGAATTGCTGGAAGAAACCCAATCACAATCAGAAGAATTAAAGCTGCAACACAGTGAACTGGAAGCAATCAATGCCGAATTAGAAGCGCAAACAGAGAAACTTCAGGCATCTGAAGAAGAATTAAGAGTGCAGCAGGAAGAGCTGGAGCAAACTAACGAAGAACTTTCGGAAAGAAGTGTGCTGCTGGAAGAAAAGAACAATGAAATTCAGAAAAAATCAGAAGCTTTAGAACTTACGACCCGATACAAGTCAGAGTTTTTAGCAAATATGTCGCACGAATTAAGAACACCTTTAAATTCTATTTTACTTTTAAGCCGATTATTATCTGAGAATAATAACGAAAGCATGAATGAGGAAGAAATTGAGTTTGCCAAAGTTATTCAGAGTTCCGGAAACAGTTTACTGGCTCTGATAGATGAGATTCTTGATTTGTCTAAAATTGAAGCAGGAAAAATGGAGCTTGAATTTTTAGATGTTTCGACCCAGGAAATCACGGATGGTTTGTCTAACCTATTCTCGCAGGTTGCCAAAGAAAAAAACATAGATTTTAAAATCATAGCCGATGAAGCGCCAGTCGTTATCAAAACAGATAAAATGCGTCTGGAGCAAATACTTAAAAATTTAATTTCGAATGCTATTAAATTCACAGAGAAAGGTTCTGTAAGTTTAGAAATAAAAATAAATGATGATGATGATAAAATCATCTGTTTTATAGTTAAAGATACCGGAATTGGTATTCCGCTAGATAAACAACCACTTATTTTCGAAGCCTTCCAGCAAGCCGATGGTTCTACCAAACGTAAATACGGAGGAACAGGATTAGGATTGTCTATCAGTAGAGAATTAGCAAAATTGCTTAATGGGGAAATTATTTTACATAGTAAAGAAAATGAAGGCAGTAGCTTTACATTATGTTTGCCTGTTTTTGGATCTGTTCTTAAAAAAGTAATGGTAGAAAAAGCCCCGCCAATTGAATTCGTAGAAGCGGAAGAAGAAGACAATGATTCTAAATACAATTATATAAGCACTGTTATTCCTGACGAAATCGAAGACGACAGAGATTCGATAACACGAGATGACAAAGTTATTCTGATTGTAGAAGACGATATGAGTTTTGCTAAATCATTGTTGGCTTTTACCCGTAAGAGCGGTTACAAAGGAGTCGTATCGGTGCGAGGTGATTATGCTTTAAACTTTACTTTACTGTATAAGCCCGTAGGTATTTTACTGGATATAGAACTTCCTATAAAAAGCGGCTGGCAGGTTTTAGACGAATTAAAAAGCAATGCACAAACGAAGCATATTCCGGTGCATATTATGTCTTCTCACAAATTAAAACAAGAGAGTTTGCTTAAAGGAGCCGTTGATTTTCTGGATAAACCAGTTGCATTCGAGAAAATTCCGGAAGTATTTATGCGTATCGAGCATATTATCAAGAAAGAATCTCAAAAAGTACTAATTATTGAAGACAATAGAAAGCATGCTAAGGCTTTGGCTTACTTTTTAGAGACGTATAATATTAATTCTGAAATAAAAAGCGAAGTCAAAGACGGTTTAGAATCGTTAAGCAAAAGCGAAGTAGATTGTGTGATTCTAGACATGGGTATTCCTGACAAACATGCTTATGAAATTCTGGATGGTGTAAAGAAAAGCCCAGGTCTGGAGAATCTTCCGGTTATTGTATTTACAGGGAAAAGTCTATCGCTTAAAGAAGAAGTTAAAATTAAAAAATATGCCGATTCTATTATTGTAAAAACAGCGCATTCGTATCAGCGAATGCTGGATGAAGTTTCGCTTTTCCTACACTTGGTAGAAGAAAGCAAAGACGAAAAAGGCAAAAAAGAGAGCCATAAAAAACTACATTTATTAAATAATATTTTATTTGATAAAACAGTATTGATTGTTGACGATGATGTTCGTAATATCTATTCGCTTACAAAAGCTTTAGAAACATTCAAAATGAACGTGATTACCGCATTTGATGGTAATGAAGCCATAAAATCCTTAGAAGAAAACCCGCATACGGATATTGTTCTTCTGGATATGATGATGCCTAACATGGACGGTTACGAAACAGCCGAAAAAATAAGAAGCAATCCTAAATTAATAAACTTACCTTTGATAGCGGTTACTGCAAAAGCAATGACAGGAGACAGAGAAAAATGTATTAAAGCAGGCGCTTCAGATTATATTACGAAACCAGTAGATATTGATCAGCTGTTATCGTTATTACGAGTGTGGCTATATGATAAAGTTTAATGAAAAGTTTTGAAAATGAATAAAAAAAGGCTTTTAATTATTGATGATGATCCAAGGAATATTTTTGCCCTGGTCAATACGTTACGTGCCAAATCCTATGATTGTTTATCGTGTTTAAGTGCAGAAGAAGCCATAAAAATACTAAGTACTAACGAAGTAATAGATGCGGTTCTAATAGATATGATGATGCCCGAAATGGATGGTTATGATGCAATTCCCTTAATCAAAAAAATACCGGAAAGAAAAGAAACTTTTATTATAGCAGTAACAGCTCAGGCCATGACAGGAGATAAAGAAAAATGCCTCGAAGCCGGTGCAGACGACTATATTTCTAAACCTGTTGATGTAGATAAATTGCTCTTAAGTTTAAGCAAAATCTAATATATTATGATTGAAGACATCGAGTTAGAAACCCTTATAAATGATGTTTACGAATATTATGGTTTTGACTTTGGAAGTTATTCCAGAGCCTCCTTAAAGAGACGTGTAAACAGAATATTTAAGCTGGATGGCTTTACGCATTTTCATGATTTTTTATCAAAAGTAAGGTACGATCACGATTATTATAAACGCATCGTAGATGAAATAACGGTAAATGTTACAGAGATGTTTCGTGATCCTGCTTTTTATCAGGTAGTACGCAATGAAATTTTGCCTGTATTGGGTACAAAACCATTTATACGGATATGGCACGCAGGATGCTCTACTGGCGAAGAGGTATATTCAATGGCTATTTTATTAAAAGAAGCCGGGTTGCTTCATAAATCGTTGTTGTACGCTACGGATGTAAATGAAAAAGTCCTGGAAACGGCCAAAAAAGGAATTTTTCCGTTACGAATGATGAAAGAATATTCAGAAAACTATCGTGACTCAGGAGGCCAGGAAGATTTTACGGAATATTATATTGCCAATTATGGTATTGCCAAGTTTAATGATGAACTGGCTCAGAGAATGGTTTTTTCTCAGCACAATCTGGTGTCTGATAACTCATTTAATGAATTTGATTTGATTTTGTGCCGAAATGTTTTGATTTATTTTGATAATGATTTACAAAAAAGAGTGATCAATTTATTCGATCAAAGTTTATCTCTTTTGGGCTTTTTGGCTCTCGGAACAAAAGAAACTTTAAAATATTCAATAGGTCCAGGCAAATACAAACAGTTGGATAAAGAAAAAATATGGAGGAAAATAAAGTAATCGCAGATTGTAAATTAGTTATAATTGGGGGATCAGCCGGAAGTTTGCATGCTTTGATGCAAATTTTACCAGAATTACCTCAAATATACTCTTTTGCCATTGTACTTGTCCTTCATCGAAAAAATACCGATGAAGAAACATTAGAAGAACTTATCCGGTTAAAATCGACAGTAAATGTAAATGTGGTCGAAGACAAAGTGCCGCTACTGCCTGGTTTTATCTATGTTGCACCATCTAATTATCATTTGTTATTTGAGAAAAACGATACACTTTCATTGGATACTTCAGAAAAAGTAAATTACAGCAGACCCAGCATAGATGTTTCTTTTGAGTCGGCATCGGAGGTTTATAAACAGCAATTAGTAGGTATTTTATTGTCCGGTTCAAATGCTGATGGAACACAGGGATTGAATATGATTAAATCTTTTGGCGGAACTATTGTTGTTCAGGATCCTGAATCTGCAGAAATGCCTTTTATGCCCAATAATGCAATTGCTAATTGTAATCCGGATTATGTGCTGAATAATCAGGGAATTATAGAGTTTATTACTTCTATAAACAATCAGGAATAAAATTATTTCATTTGGAATTAAATTTACTTTAAAGTTCAAAACAAAAAAAATCTGCAAGATTTCTTTCGTAGCCCTGCAGATTAACAATTAAAATAATTAACTACAACAATAATTAGAATATGTGGTAGTGTTGAGGCTAAAGTCTGTTCTTTTTTTAAGTTTATTTTCTGAAATTAAATTGTAGCTTCTAATTAATCCCCTAATTTAAAAGAGCTAGCAACGAAAACCAGTAATAAAAAACTTTATTTTTAAGATCATTCTTTAATAAGGCAAAGAACGTTTTTCTTACAAAATAAAAATGTCGGCTACTTTACATTTAAGGAGAAATTGTAGAATAAAAACTACATTTTTTAAAACAGGTATCAAGTATAGATTTATATTGGCTTTAATTTTAATTGAACTACTAAAAATTAAGTATCTCATATTCTAAAAATATTTTAGTTTTGAAAATAAAATTTTAAGAATAGGATTAAATATTAACAGATGTATTGATATATTTGAGTGTAAATTATTATTTCCCCGAAGCATATGATTCAGTTTAAAAAAAATATTTTTTTCTTAATTAGCCTTTTCTGTTTAAGTTGTCATGCGCAAAAGAATCTTTTAAAAGAGAGTTTGGCATCAGATAATCCAAAGATTAAAAAGGTGATGGAAAAGCCGGATTATTACGAACTTCAAATAATTTATACTCAAATTACAAGAGACAAAAAAGGCAAGATTCATTTTAAAGACTACACCTATAATCTGGATGCTAAAAATTATTATTGTCCTGCAAGTACCGTTAAATTTCCTATCGCTGTTCTGGCTTTAGAAAAACTAAATACTTTTTCAAATACTTCAATTAACACACAATATAGTATTGAAGAACAATTAGATAAAGTAAAATTTTCTGAAGAGATCACAAAATTATTTGCGGTTAGCGATAACGTAGCAAGTACAAAATTATTAGAATTTACAGGCTTTGATTATGTAAACCAAAAAATGCACGATAAAGGTTTAGAGCCGTTTAGACTGAGTCACAGATTGTCAGCTCCGGATTCGGGTAATCCGTTGACAAAATCAATTACACTATATAAAGACGATAATACTACCGAAGTCATTCCTGCCAAAATGAATCAGGCTGTTGTTCCTTTATCTTTAAATAAAATAAAAAAAGGAGTAGGACATTTGGATAGCGAAGATAAACTGGTGAATACACCTTATGATTTTTCTAAAAAGAATTATTATCCGTTAGAAACACTTCATAATACCCTGAAACGCATTGTTTTTCCGAAAGTTTTTAAAGAAAACGAACGTTTTAAATTAACAGAAAAAGACAGGGAATTTATTCTGTTCTCAATGCAAAACCTTCCTAAAAATGCGGGTTATGATCCTGTAGAATATTATGATGGGTATTGCAAATTTTTTATGTTTGGTGATACCAAAGAAAACATACCTGACAACATCAAAATTTATAATAAAATTGGTCAGGCCTACGGAAACTTAACCGATAGCGCATATATAGTCGATAAAGAAAATGGTGTCGAATTTATGGTTTCAGCTACTTTGTACGTGAACGAAGACGGAATTCTCAACGATAATAAATACGAGTATGACACGATTGGGTTGCCATTTTTAGCAGAATTAGGAAGACAGCTTTATGCGGGGAATAAGAAGTTATGAGTTATGAGTTGTGCGTTGTGGGTTATGAGTTTTTTATCGCAGTTTTTAAGTAAACCTGAAATTTGGAATTTGAAATTTGGAATTTGAAATTTGGAATTTGGAATTTGAGTTTTGGAATTTTAACCTTAGAACCTTAGTAACTTAGAGCCTTAGAACCTTAATTAAGAGTCAACGCTCCCAAAATTTCTTCGAACATAAATGGACCGCCTGGATACTTGGCAGTATAATCAAGATTGAGCCACACTTGTCCGCGTTCGTCTATATGATAATGAAGTTTTTTACCTGAACTTTCTTTTACAAAAAGCACATTTTTAATCAAATAATTTATTTTTTCTAAGTCAATCATCGATCCAATGAGAATTTCAGGATAAATATGTCCTTTGGTATGAATAAGTCTCGGTGTACCGCCAATTGAGCGTATGGCGGCTGCCATTAAAATCGAATGATCATCACAATCACCAGAAAAATATTCAATTGATTCGCTGGCAGTTGCAATATAATCGCCTTCTTTGGGATCGTTAACATAATTCCAGCGGCTGTTTATTTCTTTAAAAACGGCAAAACATTGTATCGTTGTTCTGTAGTCCGAATACCCTTTGATACCTTTAAAATGCTCGTTAGTCGCCATAATGGCAAAGTTTCGAACCTTCGGATCCTGATATTCTATAGCATTTATAATTTTTGACTTATTCGGAAACGGAAGCAATTTCGCCACAATAATATCCTGTGGAAAAGGGTTGTCAGACATGGTGTATATCATCGAATTATAATCTTCTGAAATTTCATTAAAACCATAATTACCCAAAACACTTCCGTAAACCAGAACCAGCAAATACAAGGCGACGCAAACAATAATGATAGTTCGCAAATACATTAAAACAAAAAAAATGGCAGCCAGAACAAATATGAAAATGAAAATTCGGTCTAAATTGAAAGCCCAATTTAAATCGATTAAATTTTGATGCAAAATGATAAAAACCGGAATGGTAATCAAAATACTCAACAGCATAATAATAATCCGGTCCCAAGGCGATTTCACCTGTAGTTTGGATTTTAATTGCGGAAAGTTAATTTTAGGAATTCTTATCATACTTACAAAAAGCAATATTTTATAATGCTTTTACGGTTTCAACAAATGTACTTTTTTTATCAATAATTCCCAGATCAAATAATTGATTTTGGATTTTAATAAAGGCTTTTTCGGTTAAATTTTTTTGTGACCAATGAGTTAGTTTTAACCACTCCTGAATATCTTCTAATTTTTGATTAAAAAGTTCAGCCAAAGTTTTATCAATATCTGGAATTTGAGTAAAATCATGCGTCGTTTTATTGATGATTTCAAGGATTTTTTCAATCACTTTTGGTTTTTTTTTCAAAAACTCATCACGCACAGCAATTACAAACGAAGGCCAGGGAGTGGGGCAGTCACCTACACGTCTAAAAATTCCCTGATCAACAAGAGGCTTGGTCATAAAGTGTTCCCACATAAAATAATCAGCCGTTTCGTTAGTCAAAGCTTGTACAGCACCATCAATAGTGTTGACAATTTCAAACTCAAGATTATCTGTTTCCCAGCCTTGATTATTGGCATTTACGTAAGCCATTAATTGCGAACCGGAGCCCAATCTCGAAATAGCGACCTTTTTGCTTTTTAAATCTTTAATAGAATGAAAATCAGATTTTGCACTTACATGAATACCCCAAATAAGAGGCGATTGTACATAAATCTGAACAATTTTACTAGGATTTCCTGCAAGAATATCTTTTACAATTCCCTCTGTCAGGATAACTGCCATGTCTGCCTCGCCATCACGAAGCATCTGGCACATTTTGCCAGTTCCTTCAGGAATATTCTTCCATTGCAGATCAATATTTTCAGTTTCAAATTCACCATTTTCAATACATAGATGCCATGGCAAATTGAAGTGTTCGGGAACACCTACAATTTTTACTGTTTTCATTATGGTTAAGTTTAAGTTAAGTTTGTTTGGTATGCGTAATCTATAGTTTGTTTGTTTGGATTAATTTTTCAATAAATCAGTTCTGTGTTTATCTGAAAGACATGGCTCGGCAAATTCAATTACAGAAAGCGATTCGTATTCGTTCAAAAGATTTTTTACTATCGAATAATCAACATTTTTAATAATTTCGACAGCAAAAAAAGTATCATTTAATGCTTCTGAAATACAATTAATCGATTTTAATTTTTCT
Source organism: Flavobacterium hydrocarbonoxydans (assembly GCF_009789235.1). Lineage (GTDB taxonomy): Bacteria > Bacteroidota > Bacteroidia > Flavobacteriales > Flavobacteriaceae > Flavobacterium > Flavobacterium hydrocarbonoxydans. The sequence goes on from NZ_WSTB01000021.1 coordinate 13,811, forward strand.
CGTATAATTTCAGCATCAAAACCTTCTTCCAGAATTAAAACCTGTACAATCGAATTTCCGGAATTTTCGATAGTTTCCTTGTGAATGAAAAACTTTTCCTTTTCATCATATTCTGCTCTAAAAATATCGTCAGTAGCAATCAAAGGCCCGAAAAACGGAATATTATCTAATTTGAAATAGCCTTTTTCGAGATCCATTATTTCAGCCCACATGGTTTCTGTAATAATTTCTTCAAGATAAGTACTATAATATTTAAAAACTATTTTTTTATGTGTTTCCTGCATCATTTTATTTCGCTGATTACAGCTTTTAATGGTGATATAACGATGCGATAACCGTCTGGGTCCTGAATCATTTTTCCGTTTTCATTCCAGTAAGGATTAATCGCAGTTATAAATGAGATGTTATTGTTTATAATTCTTTCAATCAATTGGTTATAATCTGAAATGTTTTTAGGGTAAAGAACAGTAATATCATCTTCATCAAAAGAATGAATGGCTTTTGCTTCAGATTGTGTAAATTCAAAATGCCAGTCTAACCCAGATTTCCCTATAAAAGCACCATCGTAATTATTATGATTTTCAAAACCGCCCAATCTTTCGAAACCAAGAATATCGACATAAAAATCTTCGATTTTATCTAAATTATTAGTATGTCTGGCAACTCTTAAAAACATAATATTTAAGTTTTAAATGAACTAAAATCATCTAATTTTCAAATTAATCAATTCTCTAATTATTTACCAGCCAATTTATTCAATGTATAAGTAATCAGTTCGTCAACAGCTTTATAAGGATCTTCGCTAAAAGTTCCTGAAGCACGATTGGCAATAATGGCGTTCAATGATAATGCATTATGTCCTAAAAGCGCTGAAAGTCCATAAATGGCAGCGGTTTCCATTTCAAGATTAGTAATTCTATTTCCATCAAAATTAAAATTATCCATTTTAGAATTCAATGCTTCATCCTGAATATTCAAACGTAAAACACGGCCTTGTGGTCCGTAAAAACCTCCGGCTGTGGCTGTAATACCTTTAAAAATTCGATCACTTTCAATGATTTTTTCCAGTTTTTCTGAGCAGGGAATCGCATAAGGTTTTCCTTTTTTGATATCCCAATTGGTATGCAAAACAAATGCGTCTTCAATAGCATCATTCGAAACATCATCAATCAAATAGGAGCGGAGCATATTGTCTAATCCTAATCCAAATTTTGACATTACAAAACTATCCACAGGAATATCTTTTTGCAAAGAGCCTGAAGTTCCGATACGAATGATATTCAAAGAAACTAATGCTTCTTTTGGCTGGCGCGTTTTCAAATCAATGTTTACCAAAGCGTCCAATTCGTTCAAAACAATATCAATATTGTCAGGACCAATTCCGGTTGACATTACGGAGATTCTTTTGCCTTTATAAGTTCCGGTTTGGGTTTTAAATTCTCTTTTTTGAGTAGAAAATTCAATCGAATCAAAAAACTGTGTGATTTTCTCCACTCTATTTTGGTCGCCTACAAAAATTATATCGTGTGCAATATGTTCAGGACGAAGGTTTAAGTGATAAACACTCCCGTCCGGATTTAGTATTAATTCTGAATTTTGTATCATTTTTTTTTAAGTTGCTAAGGTTCTGAGGGGCTAAGTTTCTAAGATTTTTAAATTGCAATATCAAAAATCAATCAAAATATCAATTTAGAAAATCTAAATTCTAAAATCAGAAATCTAAAATTAATTAGCCTCCAACTCTCTTCGTTTTAAATCCTTTTTCTTTTAAAATAGCCATTATTTTATCACGATAATCCCCCTGTATTATGATTGAATCGTCTTTGAAAGTACCGCCAACGCTCAGTTTGGTTTTAATTTCCTTGGCCAGGATTTTAAAATCTTCATCACTTCCTTCGTAGCCTTCAATTATGGTAGTTGCTTTTCCTTTTCGTTTTTCGAATTTACAAATCATAGGCTCTTTCTGAACGTAAAGTACATGTTCCTGTTCCTGAATTTCTTCAGGTTCGTTTGTTGCTACGTGATCTGGGAATAGATTTTTAAGTTGGTCTTGTAAGTCCATAATATTTTTTATTCTAAAGAAATAAATTACAATAAATATAGTTCATAAAAATTAAATTCCAAACTCCAGTTTTGAATTGGAATTTGGAATTTTAATATTGAAAATTTTTTAGTGTTTATTTTTTAATTAAACCTAAATCTACTAAACGTTCGTATAGATAATCTCCCGCTGTAATATCTTCAAATTTCTTAGGATTTTCATCATCAATACAATTTTCTAAACAATCCAGTCGCATATCGCTCACAGGATGCATAAAAAACGGAATAGAATAACGCGAAGTTCCCCATAATTCTCTTGGCGGATTTACCACCTGATGAATTGTAGATTTTAGTTTATTATTAGTATGTCTGGATAACATATCGCCCACATTAATTACCAATTGATCGTCTTCTGCGATGGCATCAATCCACTCGCCATCATGATTTTGTACTTGTAATCCTTTTCCCTGAGCGCCCATCAAAAGGGTAATCAGATTGATATCACCGTGAGCAGCCGCACGAATAGCGTTTTCTGGCTCAGTAGTAATAGGTGGATAATGAATTGGTCTTAAAATAGAGTTTCCTTCTTTGGCATATTGATCAAAATAAAACTCATCCAGACCTAAATGCAATGCTAGCGCTCTAAGCACGTAAACACCTGTTTTTTCAAGCATTTGGTAGGCTTCTTTGCCTACAGCATTAAAACGGGGTAACTCTTTAACTTCTACATTTTCAGGATATTCAGATGCGTATTTTGAATCAGCATCAACATATTGGCCAAAATGCCAAAATTCTTTCAAATCACCTTCTTTGCGTCCTTTTGCATGTTCTTTTCCAAAAGATACATAGCCTCGTTGTCCGCCAATTCCGGGAATTTCATAATTATGCTTAGTTTCTATTGGCAAAGCGAAAAATTTTCTAATTTCGCTATAAAGCTCATTCACCAATTTGTCATCCAAAAAATGACCTTTTAGGGCAACGAAGCCAATGTTCTCAAATGCACTGCCGATTTCATTTACAAATTTTTGTTTACGTTTCGGGTCGTCCGAAAGGAAATCACGTAAGTCTACACTAGGAATGTTTTGCATACTTTACATTTTTTATTAAAAGATAAAAGGCGTAGTAAAACCTTTCAATAACAAAGGTAGAGAATATTTTAGATTTGAATTTTAAAAGTTATAATAAAATTAAAATATTGTAACAAAAACGAATAAAATTGTTATATTTTTCTATATTTGAAACACTAAAAAAACAAAACCAAATGATCTTTTACAAACAAAACTTAACCGATCCTCAATTATTAGATTTATATAAAAAAATATTAAAACCTCGTTTAATCGAAGAAAAGATGCTAATTCTGATTCGTCAGGGGAAGGTTTCAAAATGGTTTTCAGGAATTGGGCAAGAGGCAATTGCAGTAGGAGTTACGGCTGTTTTGGATGATTCAGAATATGTATTGCCAATGCATCGCAATTTAGGTGTTTTTACCTCAAGGAATATTCCGCTTTACCGATTATTTTCGCAATGGCAGGGAAAAGCTAATGGTTTTACAAAAGGTCGTGATCGTAGCTTTCACTTTGGTACGCAGGAATACAATATTATCGGAATGATTTCGCATCTCGGTCCACAGTTGGGTATTGCAGATGGAATTGCATTAGCAGATAAACTTCAGAAAAATAAAAAAGTTACAGCAGTTTTTACTGGCGAAGGAGCAACAAGTGAAGGTGATTTTCATGAAGCTTTAAATATTGCCGCTGTCTGGAAATTACCAGTAATGTTTATAATTGAAAATAATGGCTATGGACTTTCGACACCTACTAATGAGCAATATTCTTGCGAAAATTTAGCTGATAAAGGCGTTGGTTACGGCATAGACAGTTATATTATTGACGGAAATAATATCCTTGAAGTGTATCATAAGCTGTCCCAGCTAAAAGAACACATGCAGGAGAATCCGCATCCGGTTTTATTAGAATTTAAAACTTTCAGAATGCGTGGTCATGAAGAGGCGAGTGGTACAAAATACGTTCCGCAAGATCTGATGGACGAGTGGGCGGCTAAAGATCCGGTTAGCAATTACCGTGATTTTTTAACCAAAACAGGTGTTTTAACAGCTGAATATGATGAACAGCTTCATAAAGAAATCAAAGAGGAAATTGATGAAAATTTGGCAATCGCCAATGCAGAACCTGAAATAATTCCAACTTACAGCGGAGAATTAGATGATGTTTACAAACCGTATCAATATGAAGAGTTTACATCAAATGAATCTTCTGAAAATATACGATTTATCGATGCTATCCGAAACAGTTTAAACCAATCCATGCAACACCACAAAAACCTGATTATTATGGGGCAGGATATTGCTGAATATGGTGGTGCCTTTAAAATTACGGATGGATTTGTTGAGTTTTTTGGAAAAGACAGAGTACGTAATACGCCAATCTGCGAAAGTGCTGTTGTGTCAACCGCAATGGGACTTTCTATCAATGGATACAAGGCGATTGTCGAGATGCAATTTGCTGATTTTGTTTCTACAGGTTTCAATCCAATCGTTAATTTATTGGCAAAATCACATTATCGCTGGGGCGAAAAAGCCGATGTAGTCGTACGTATGCCTTGCGGTGGCGGTACTCAGGCCGGACCTTTTCATTCACAAACTAACGAAGCCTGGTTTACTAAAACGCCAGGTCTTAAAGTAGTTTATCCAGCATTTCCTTATGATGCTAAAGGATTATTGAATACTTCGATAAACGATCCGAATCCTGTTTTGTTTTTTGAGCACAAACAGCTTTACAGAAGTGTTTATCAGGATGTTCCAACAGATTATTACACGATTCCTTTAGGAAAAGCAGCTTTATTGAAAGAAGGAAATTCGGTTACCATTATTGCTTTTGGCGCGCCAGTGCATTGGGCTTTGGAAACTTTGGCAAATAATCCTGACATTTCAGCTGATTTGATTGATTTGAGAACGTTACAACCTTTGGACACCGAAACGATTTTTGCATCGGTAAAAAAGACTGGAAAAGTGATTATTTATCAGGAAGATACTTTGTTTGGCGGAATTGCCAGCGACATTTCGGCTTTGATTATGGAAGAATGTTTTGAACACTTAGACGCTCCGGTAAAAAGAGTAGCGAGTTTAGATTCTCCAATTCCGTTTACGAAAGCTTTAGAAGATCAGTTTTTACCTAAAAATCGTTTTGAGGAAGTTCTGAAAGAATTGTTGGCTTACTAATTTCTAAACTAAATAATAATACAACCTTGTCATTCCGTAGGAATCTCAGTAACTATAAATCACTGAGTTTATAGATTCCTACGGAATGACAAACTTTTCGCTTAAAAAATGACGATCATCTAATACTCAATCTTGTCATTCCGCAGGAATCAATAAAATAAAAAAAACACCTTATCTAAGGCGTTTTTTGTATCTAATTGTTTACTTCGAATTTGGCTCCAACTCAAACAACTGCACCTGACTTTTAAGCCTTTCAATCAATAAATTCATCATTCTTTTGTTTAAACTCGACGAATTCTGAATGTAGGTTTCATATTCTTCGGTTGTAAAAAGTGCCATCACAATTCCTTTTAGAGAATTCCGGAACTTAATATCCTTCTGAATTGAGTTTTCTATCGTTTGTAGTTTTCGTTCTACAGAATACGAATAAAAATCGGCTTTGTTTTTATTGACGTAATTAAGAAAGACAGCTACAAACAAATCATTCTGAAGCTTCAAAATGGGTCTAATTGTCTGGTTTTGAAACAGCTCATCTGGCGAAGATTGAGCACTAACAGTTCCTAAAGTCTCGCCTCTGAATTCTCTTAAAAAAGTGTCTCTATTTGCCATGGTTTTTCTTTAAAATTAGAAAAATATCTCTTATAAAAATTGCCTTTCCTGATTTAGTTACTGACAAATTCTACAAAAAATAAGTTCATAAGTAAAAAGCTGGCTGGTTGAAATTTTAATAATTTGGACATTAAAAAGTGATTTTTGAAATAATTCTGCGGCAAATTTTCGAATTATTGAAATCTCAAAAATTAATAAAAAATCAGTATTCGATTATGGGTGTAAAAAACTATTTTTACCCTTAATAAAAGAAAATTATGCGATTTCATACCAGAAAATGGGTCAAACCACAAGACCTAAATCCAAACGGAACTTTATTTGGCGGACAATTATTAGCCTGGATTGATGAGGAACTAGCTTTGTACTCGATTGTCCAACTCGAAAATGCGAGAGTTGTCACGAAACACATGTCGGAAATCAATTTTAAGAGCTCTGCACGACAAGGCGATATTGTAGAAATCGGAATTGATGTTGTAAAATTCGGAACGACTTCACTGGTCTTAAAATGTGCTGTAAGAAACATGATGACACGCGAAATCATCATTACCATAGACCACACCACAATGGTAAATTTGGGCGAAGACGGAAAACCAAAACCTCATGGAAAAACAAGAATAGAATTTGTAAAAGATCGCTTGTAAATTTTATTTTACCATATAAGTTATATAAGTTCATAACTCGTTGGGTGAAATTATTTTAACACATAGAAAACATAGTTTATTGAACTCAAAAAAGGCGTTTCACTTGCATTAAAACACATAGCTATGTGTGAAGAAACGAGTTTCTTTTTAATTTCCTTTTTTTCAAAATCATAAAATCTATGTTTTCTATGTGTTTAATTAAATTTTATTAATTACACCCAACGGGTTAAGTTTATATTAATTAGACCTTAACCAGTTAAATGTATTTATTTAGCATAGTTTATTGAACTCAAAAAAGACTTTAAATGCACATAACATCACGTTTGTCTTAAATTTTCTTATATTGCTTACATGGTTTAAAAAAAACATCACAAAATGACTAAAAATTCTTTATTTCTTGTTTCGATGGTTATCCTGTTTTTTTCCTGTAATTCAAAAGAAGACAAAGAAAAATACAATCATGTTACATATCGGGCCATACATAATAAGGACACCGCCATTTTATCTATTCATATAAATGATAAAAAGTTTTACGGCAGTTACGAAATTTCACATTATAAAATTGGTAAAGATTCTGGTAATGTAAGAGGAAATATTAAAGGCGATACACTTCGAGGTGACTTTCATTATATCACTTTTGGAGGAGGGTGGAAGCGCATTCCATTGGCATTACTAAAAAAAGATAAAAAATTGGTTTTGGGAAATGGCGTAATCGGGAGTTATATGAATCTTCCTCTTTTTGTTCCTGAAATACCAATTGAATACGATAATTCTGGGTTTGTTTTTGAGAAAATCAAATAAATTAAACCATATAAGTCATATAAGTAAATAAAGTTCTGTTTTTAATGAACTTATATAACTTATATGGTTTAAAAAACTATTCTACATGTCCCATCTTCGAAGGCAATTCAAATATTTCTAAATCAAAATACTGAACCGAAGCCATTATATGGTCAAAAATATCAGCCATAATATACTCGTAATTTGCCCAGCGTTTATCGCTTGAAAAAGCATAAATTTCCAACGGAACCCCATGCGCAGTCGATTGCAGCTGGCGGCACATCATGTGCATGTCTTTGTTAAGACCTGGGTAATTTACCAGATACTGAATGATGTACTTTCTAAACAAACCCAAATTAGTCATATTTCGACCGTTTAGCGCTAAAGTTTTATCAATTCCGTTATTGATATTGTATTTTTCTATTTCCTGCTGTCTTGATTCAATATAGGCACTAATAAGCTGTACTTTCTTCATTTGCTCCAAATCTTCCGGATAGAGAAAACGAATACTGCTGCTTTTTATCAAAACATGTCTTTTTATACGTCTTCCGTCAGACTTTTGCATACCGCGCCAGTTCTGAAAAGAGTCGGAACTTAACGCATACGTTGGGATTGTGGTAATCGTATTATCAAAATTTCGAACTTTTACAGTCGTTAAATTAATTTCGATAACATCTCCATCGGCTCCAAATTTATCCATCGTAATCCAGTCGCCAATGCGAACCATATCGTTTATGGCAACCTGAACGCTCGAAACAAATCCTAGAATAGTATCTCTGAATATCAGGATGATAATCGCCGAAAGTGTCCCTAAAATAGTCAGTAATTCGCCCTTTTTAATTCCGAATAAAGTCGAAATAATAATGGCGATTCCGAAAATCCAAAGCACAATCATAATAACCTGAATGAAGCTATCAATAGGTTTATCGCTGTATTCGGCTTTTTGTTTTAGATAATCACGCAGCGCATTAAAGATCGTTCTGATGATCCATAAACTGATTAAAACGATATAAACACCAACAATTTTTCCAAAAACCAATTCCCAATATTCATATTTATCCAAAATGATAGGAACTGCTTTGTAAATAAAGAAAAACGGAATAAGATAGGCCGTGTATTTAGTGGTTTTATTATGAATTAAATAATCATCAAATTTGGTTTTGGTTTTTTGGGCAAAAATGGCCGTTAAAGTAACCAAAACGAATTTTGCAAAATAATAAATAGCATACGCCAAAGCCACCATAATGGCGATATTAAAGATAAGGCTGATATAAGACGCAAAGTTGCGGCTCATTCCCCAATCTCTAAAAAGTGGATATAGAAAATTAAATATTTTATCCAAAGACTTAAGCATTAGTTTCTAAATATTTTCTCTCAACATAAAAAGTTCCAAAAGGAATAAGAGAAGCAATCAAGATAATCCCGAAGGTTTTCAGGTCCCAATTTTGAGATTTTTTCAATAAAAAAGCCAAAATAATGTAGGCAATAAACAAAACGCCATGTCCCATCCCGAAAGGACGTACTATGGTATGATAAAGTTCTGGATTATTGCTTTTTAAAAACAGCATATTGGCAATTAATACTAAATAAGAGATTCCTTCTAAAATTGCGGTAACTTTAAAAATCTTGAGCATTGAAATGTTTTTTAAGTTTATAGCAGCAAAATTAAGTATTATCGTTGGTTTTTTGATTATGAATGACCAAAGTAATTTACTTTTGTATTCTTAAACTTTGATAATGAGCAAACGCGATTTAAAAAAATATCTGGCCCAATTGAATAAAGAACAACTCGAAGAGCAAATTATAGAGTTGTACGAAAAATTCAGTCCTGTAAAAGTATTTTATGATTTTGTTTTTAATCCAAAAGAAGATAAACTTTTGCAGGAAGCTAAAATGAAAATCTCACACGAATATTTTCCTATCAAAAAAGCAGGTGCAAAATGGAAACCAAAAGCAAAATTACGTCGCTCAGTTGCTCAGAAATACATCAAACATTTTGTTTCACTTGGGGTTGAATCTTTTGTTATTGCAGATTTAATGTTATACAATATCGAAATTGCACAAACTTTCTCAGCTGACAACTACATAAAGCAGGAACTTTTTTACAAAAGCATGCTTAATTCATTCGAACAGGCAGTAAATTTTGTTATTTCAAATGAAATTTTAACAGAATTCAAACCCAGAATCGCTTCCATCTATGAAGAAACGCTTAAACAAAAATGGAAAAATAAGTACGATTTTGAAGTAATTTTTGACAAAATTGACCTCTAGCACATATTCTCATAAAAAATCTTATTTAAAAAAATCATTTATTTTACGTTAAAATAAGATGAATAACTGTTTTTTAAACGTAGTTTTGCAAAAATCCAAAAATTACAATGTCTCAAAACACTTTAGAAATAGAAAGAGAAGAGAAAAAAGAACTTTATGCATACCAAAAAGGCGACATCGATGCCATTTTTGAACGTTTAGACAATGCTTCTTCAAAACATCATTTATTATATCAATTGCCAACAGGCGGAGGAAAAACAGTAATTTTCTCTGAAATTGTTCGTCGTTATTTAGCTAATAATGATAAAAAAGTAGTAGTCTTAACACACCGTATCGAACTTTGTAAGCAAACTTCTAAAATGCTAAAAGGGTTTGGTGTTACGAACAAAATCATCAATAGTAAGGTAAAAGAACTGCCGGATCAAAACGAATATTCTTGTTTTGTTGCTATGGTTGAAACGCTTAAAAACCGTATCAATGATGAAAAATTACATCTTGATAATATAGGTTTGGTTATTATCGATGAGGCGCATTACAATTCATTCAGAAAATTATTAAACTCATTCAAAAATGCTTTTATTCTTGGAGTAACTGCAACACCTTTGAGTTCGAATATAAAATTACCAATGCACCAGAGTTATGACGAACTTATTGTGGGAGACACGATTAGTTCCTTGATTGACAAAGGTTTCCTGGCAAGAGCCACAACATACAGCTACGATGTAGGTTTGACCTCGCTAAAAGTAGGTATCAACGGAGATTATACCGTAAAATCCTCAGATGATTTGTACACCAATACCATCATGCAGGAAAAATTATTGCATGCTTACACAGAGCGTTCTTTGGGTAAAAAAACCTTGATTTTCAACAACGGTATCCATACTTCCTTATATGTTTATGAAACCTTTAGAGAAGCAGGATACGATATCAGGCATCTTGATAACACGAGTAGTTCTGAGGAAAGAAAAGATATTTTGGCCTGGTTCAAAAAAACTCCGGATGCTATTTTAACTTCTGTCGGAATCTTAACTACAGGTTTTGATGAGCCAACTGTAGAAACTATTATTCTGAACAGAGCCACAAAATCATTAACTTTATACTACCAGATGATTGGTCGTGGTTCTCGTAAATTACCTGGTAAAGACGAGTTCACCGTTATCGATTTGGGTAATAATGCAGCACGTTTTGGTCTTTGGAGCGAGCCGGTAAACTGGCAGCACATCTTCAAATCACCTGAATTTTATCTGGAAAATCTACGTGACGATACCGAGATCGAATTGTATTTCAAATACAGTATGCCACCGGAATTACGCGCAAAATTCGCTAAAACTGCTGATGTAACTTTTGATGTAGATGAAGAGCACAAATTAATCATCAAGCAAAATTTACGTTCCAAAGTGGTGTTAGACAAGTCATTAGAGCAACACGCAGCAATGTGTGTTGATAATACCGAAACCTTGCAGGAAGCAAAAGCTTTAGGAAAAGAATTAGAAGACGACATCGAATGCCGAATCAAGCGTTACGCAAAATGTTTAAGCCAATGTAGTAAAAACTACCGCGAATGGCTGGTTGATGATTATAAACTAAAACTGGTTTTACTTATAGGTAAAAAATACCGTGAGAAAATCATGAACGAACCAGACGAAGATTAATATTTTGTTTTAAGTTTTTTTGTTTCAGGTTTCAAGTTGTCACATTAAGAGAAGTCGAAGCATTTTCAATTGAAATTTAGAATTTGGATTTTGGATTTTGGATTTTAATTAGGAGCTATTTCCCGCTATCCGTTACAATCTTTTGTGGCGAACCCCGCCACAAAAGGATTTTCACTTCTATCGGGGCTAGGGCATTAGGTTTCATAAGAAACAATTCGTGAATTCGTGGCTAATAATTAATTAAAAAAGTTAGAGCTATATAAATAATTCAGCATGCAAAGATTCTTCGTTTAGAATGAAATAATTCGTGAATTCGTGGCTAATAATCAATTAAAAAAATTAGAGCTATATAAATAATTCAGCATGCAAAGATTCTTCATTTAGAATGAAATAATTCGTGAATTCGTGGCTAATAATCAATTAATAAAAATTAGAGCTATAAAATAATTCAGCATGCAAAAATTCTTCGTTTAGAATGAAATAATTCGTGAATTCGTGGCCAATAATAATCAATAAATAATAAAATTTTGGAGTTAAATCTAAAATCACAACTCTAAAATCTAAAATAAAAAACATGTCTAAACCATTCTCAGCATTAGGAATTTCAGCACCCATTTTAAAAGCCTTAGGCGAATTGAATATTGTTGAACCAACAGAAATTCAACAAAAAACGATTCCGCTTTTACTTTCTGAAACCCATGATTTAGTTGGTTTAGCCAAAACCGGAACCGGTAAAACAGCCGCTTTCGGATTACCATTATTACAATTAATAGATACCAATTCTCCAATTGTTCAGGCTGTTATTTTGGTGCCAACCAGAGAATTAGGGCATCAGATTTTTAGAAATTTAGAAGATTTTTCAAAACATATTCCAAATATTTCTATTGCAGCAACCTGTGGTGGAATCCCAATAAAACCACAAGTCGAACGTCTAGCACAACCCACTCACATAGTTGTAGCAACTCCGGGGCGTTTAATCGATTTGATTCAGCGTAAAGCAATCGATTTAAAACAAACTTCATTTTTAGTTCTGGACGAAGCCGATGAAATGGTTTCGATCTTAAAAGAAAGTTTAGACGAAATCGTAGCCGAACTTCCTAAAAAACACCGCACATTATTGTTCTCAGCTACTTTGCCTGGAACCATCAAACAATTGATTCAGAATTACTTAAATAAAAATGTAGTTCAGGTTAGTGCCAATATGGAAACCGTTGGTAACCAAGGAATTGATCACGAATATATTGTTGTTGATCCAATAGAAAAACTGGACGTTTTAATGCATTTCCTGAACTCAAGAGATGGAGAACGCGGCATTATTTTTTGTAAAACAAAAGCTGCAGTCAATAAATTGGCTAAAAATCTGGCCATCAATCGTTTTTCATCAGGAGCGCTTCACGGAAGTTTATCTCAGGGAATTCGTGACAGAATAATGGAACAATTTCGCGAAGGACACATCAATATTCTAGTCGCTACCGATTTGGCTGCCAGAGGAATTGACGTAAAAGAAATCGCCTATGTGGTCAATTATCACTTGCCGGACACATACGAAAACTACGTTCACCGTAGCGGAAGAACCGCAAGGGCAGGTGCAAAGGGGCTTTCACTGACCGTATTACAGGAAGAAGAAACAGTTGAAATTCCGGAATTTGAAAAAGAATTAGGAATTAAATTTACGCAGTTTCAGAAACCTTCTGTAGTAAGTTTAGAAGAAAACAATACGCTTTTATGGGCGAAACAAATCTTCAAAACAAAACCAAATCACGATATTTCGAATGATTTAAAAACGAAGGTAAAAACTGTTTTTCATCATCTTACCAAAGACGAATTAATCGAAAAATTAATGGCCAATTACGTTTTGCAAAACAAAGTTGAAATCACGGAGAAACGTGTTAAAAAATTCAAAAAGTAATATTTTAGGCAGTGGGTATTATTAATTTATGTTGTACATTTAGGAGGTATTTTATTATAAAACCTACTTAAGACACATAAATATGAAAATAGTCATTATTGGAGGTGGTTTTGCAGGAATTAATCTCGCAAAAGAACTTGTAAACCACCCACAAATACAGGTTACCCTTGTAGATAAAAATAACTATAATTTTTTTCCACCACTTATATATCAGGTTGCAACGGCATTTTTAGAGCCTTCGAGCATTAGTTATCCTTTCCGAAAATTTTTTGCTGGTAAAAAGAACCTGCAATTTCGTTTGGGCGAATTACAGGCAGTAGTTCCAGCCGAAAACAAAATCATTCTCAACAATGGCGAGTTAAACTATGATTATTTGGTTTTTGCAACAGGAGCCGAAACGAGTTATTTTGGCATGGAAAACGTAATGAAAAACGCCATTCCGATGAAAACCTTAAATGATGCCATCGAAATGCGTAATACGCTGCTTAAAAACCTCGAAAAAGCCGCTATAACGAAAGATATTCGCAAACGCCGTAAATTACTAACGATTGTTGTTGCCGGAGGAGGCCCAACAGGAGTAGAGGTTTCCGGAATGTTTGCCGAAATGCGAAAAAATATCCTGCTAAAAGAATATCCGGAACTCGAAACCAGCGCCAGCAATGTGTATTTGGTCGATGGGGGAGACGCACTATTATCGCCAATGAGCAAGGCATCTCAGGAAGATACCCTTGAAGCACTTACAAAATTGGGCGTTGTAGTTAAACTTCACACACGTGTTGTCGATTATATTGATGATACCGTACATTTTGAAAACGGAGAAACCATTAAAACCAAAAACTTAATTTGGGCCGCAGGAGTATCCGCCAAAATTTTCGAAGGAATTCCGACAGAAAGTTACGGCCGTGGCAGACGTATGGCAACCGATCAATATAATAAAGTAAACGGACTTTCGAATATTTATGCAATTGGTGATACGGCTATCACTGCAGGAGACAAAAACTTTCCTGACGGGCATCCGCAAGTGGCGCAGGTAGCCATTCAGCAAGGATTGAATTTAGCCAAAAACTTTAAAGCAATGATTCAGAACAAGCCGCTAAAACCATTTGTTTACAACGATAAAGGTTCGATGGCAATTATTGGTAAAAATAAAGCTGTAGTAGATTTACCAAGTCCAAAATGGCATTTCAAAGGATTTTTTGCCTGGTTTATTTGGCTTTTTGTACACCTTATTTCATTGATAACTTACAGAAATAGATTGAATACTTTTTGGAACTGGATGGTAGCTTATTTTGCCAGAGATCAATCTTTGAGAATGATCATCAGACCGGATAAGAGAAGTTAAATATGGGGAAATTCCAAATTTAAAATTCCAACTTGTAAATTTGAAAATAAAAAAGTCAGAATCATTGATTCTGACTTTTTTATTGAACTTTGAACTTTGAACTTTGAACTTTGAACTTTGAACTTTGAACTTTGAACTTTGAACTTTGAACTTTGAACTTTGAACTTTGAACTTTGAACTTTGAACTTTGAACTTTGAACTTTGAACTT
>NZ_WSTB01000022.1 GCF_009789235.1 Flavobacterium hydrocarbonoxydans
TTCCGAAATCTCATTAATTATAAAGCGTTCTTTTGAAAACGGATGCCCTAGCCCCGATAGAAGCGGAAATCCTTTTGTGCCGGGGTTCGGCACAAAAGATTGAAGCGGATAGCGGGAAATAGCTCCTTATATATACGATTATAATCCGAACAACTTATTTACACTATTATATATAGTGAAATGCACCTTATATAAACCATAAAAAACCCGATAGTTCATAAGACTGTCGGGTTTTTTATGGTTTATTTTTTTTCTTTGAGGGTTTCAGACATTTTTTCCCAATGTGCTGTCAGGTCGTCATAATTTACCGGATTGGCCGGCCTCTGATTTACCAATCTCCCCGACTCGAATGCTCTTACTAAAATTGTTTCTATGAGATAGTCTTCATTGACTTCATAGGGTTTGAATTCTCTCTTTAAACTTATATCAAACATATTGGCAGTTGTGTTGGACACAAAGGCTTTGAAACCACTTTTTAATTCTTTTACTAATTCGTAGGTTGTGATTCCGGTTTGACGATTAATTAATTTTACCAGAATCTGTCCCTGCTTGCGCGAAAGCTTTTTTAATCGGGCTTCAAACTCATTATTAAGATAGTCTTCTACTATTTTGAAATACTTTTTCTTTTCGCGATTGGTTTTCAAACGCGCCATTCCGCGATTGAGAGCCGTTAGCCTGTCGGCTGCTAATTTTGCGTAAGGATATGTTTTATAAACACGGCTTTGAAGAATCAGAAATTGTTTCTGAGCTTCTGGATCAAGTTTTTCTTTTGAAATGATAATTTCGGGTAAATCGATTGTATCATTTAAAATAGAATCATTTTCGGTCAATGTGTATCCCATTTCGGAATTTTCATTTGGAACCACTTGCGCCTGGCCTGTAAAAGAAAACAATATTAAAAGTAAAAGAAATCTAGTAAATCTCATAGAGTCATAATTTAAGTGTAAAATTATATATTTATACACAACTCTAATACCAAATTTATAAATTAGCAAAAAAATATTTTTATGAGCACAAAATCTATCTTAAAAGATACCTCAATTGCTTTTTTAGAAAGCTACCTTAATAACGCCTCGCCTACTGGTTATGAAAGCGAAGGTCAAAAACTCTGGATGAATTATTTGAAACCATACGTTGATACTTTTATAACCGATACTTACGGAACCGCAGTTGGAATTATCAATCCAGACGCTCCTTTTAAGGTGGTGATCGAAGGTCATGCTGACGAAATTTCGTGGTATGTCAATTATATTACTGATGATGGTTTGTTGTATGTTATACGTAATGGTGGTTCTGATCATCAGATTGCACCTTCGAAAAGAGTTCATATTCATACCAAAAAAGGAATCGTAAAAGGTGTTTTTGGCTGGCCAGCCATTCATACCCGTTTACGCGACAAGGAAGAACCAGCAAAATTAAGTAACATTTTTATCGATTTGGGTTGCGAAACCAAAGAGCAAGTTCTTGAAATGGGTGTTCATGTAGGTTGTGTAATTACGTATCCTGACGAATTTATGATTCTGAACGAAAACAAATTTGTTTGCCGTGCGATTGACAACAGAATGGGAGGTTTTATGATTGCGGAAGTAGCCCGTTTATTAAAAGAAAATAACAAAACTCTTCCGTTTGGGTTGTATATTGTTAACTCTGTTCAGGAGGAAATTGGTCTTCGCGGTGCCGAAATGATTGCACAAACCATTAAACCAAACGTAGCCATTGTAACCGATGTTTGCCATGACACGACTACTCCTATGATTGACAAAAAAGTTGAAGGTGATCTTAAAATGGGTAAAGGACCTGTAATTGCTTACGCACCAGCGGTACAAAATAAATTGCGCGACTTGATTGTAGATACGGCTGAGGAAAAGAATATTCCGTTTCAGCGTCACGCAACTTCCAGAGCGACCGGAACAGATACTGATGCTTTTGCTTATAGCAATGGTGGCGTGGCTTCGGCATTGATTTCGTTGCCTTTGCGCTATATGCACACTACTGTTGAGATGGTTCACAGAGAAGATGTAGAAAATGTAATTCAGTTGATTTATGAATCTTTATTGAAAATAGAGAATAACGAAACGTTTTCTTATTTCAAATAATTTTTCAGGAGCTCATCCCGCTGTCCCCTGTATCTTTTATGGCGAACCCCGCCATAAAAGGATGCCGGTACCATCGGGGCTAAAAATCATACTAGCGAGAAACAGTTAAAAACAAAAACGACCTTCTGCTCAGGAAGGTCGTTTTATTTACTAACTCAAAATTCTTTAAAACTATTTTATTTTATTTAACGTCTTTCAAAACAGCAACTGCTTCAACCGCATTTGATGCTTCAGCATATTTCAAAGCCGTTTTTCCTTTTTCATCTTTAGCATTAGCACGTGCTCCATTTGCTAATAATACTTTTATTATTTCAACTTTATTGTAACGTGCTGCAGTCATTAATGGCGTCATTCCGTTAGACTCTTCGTTAACATCTGCACCGTATTCGATGAATTTTTTTACTACTTCTATATCTCCTTTGCTGATAGCAACATTTAAAGGCGTTGCATCATAAGTTGAAAATACTGTTTGATGTTTCTCCGATGTTTGTGAATTTGAAGCCATTGAAACATTTGCTAAAGCTAATAAAGCTACTCCTAAATAAACGATTCTTTTTTTCATGATGATTGATTTGTTAATTGATTGATTATGATGATTTTTAAATTCTGTGTAAATGTATTACTAATTTTAATATTATGTATTACATAGTACTTTGTTTTAACTAATTCTTAACATTCATTTAATATTAACGCTGTTCAGAATTTTTTATACCTATAAGACTGCACAAAAACCATTTTGTTACAGTTAATTTTAAAATTTAGTAAAAAAAGTTATTTCTAAAGATGAAATTCTCAATTTTAGATTTTAACTTTACTTATATATTCTGAAGTAAAAATCACATAAATGAATAAAAATCAAAAAATATTAAATATTATTTTACTTACCGCTAGTATAAGTTTACTGATTGTAAATACCTATATATACATCTTTGAAAAAGGAGAAACAAAAGACTTTATATTTAGACTAATTGGAAATATTTTGACCATTTCGATATTTGCTCTAAATCTTTACAAATTGAAAAAGGAAAAACAAAAAATAACTATCGATGTAAAATAGTACTATTTCAAAAACTTTTATCACAATCCTGATTTTTCTCTTTTTTTTGAATTGTAAGCCTGTACAAGAATATGAATATCCCATTACGAAAAATTACAAACCGGATGATCAAAAATTATACAACACCATTGTAAAACTGGATAGTACGTTCTTCGGATATTATAATACTTGTGATGCCGACTTAGAAAAGTATGGTGATTTCTATTCTGATGATATTGAGTTCTATCATGACAAAAGTGGTATTATGACATCAAAAACTGATATTATAGAAGGAACCCGAAAAAATATTTGTAGAAAAGTTACCCGTGAACTCGTAAAAGGAAGCATAGAGGTTTATCCGATCCGGAATTTTGGTGCGATTGAAATTGGCTTACATAAATTTCATAATAACACCGAACCTGAAAATGCAAATTCTAGCGCCGGAAGGTTTATGATTATCTGGAAAAACGAAAATAATGTCTGGAAAATAACTCGGGTTGTGAGTTTACATTAATAAAAAAATAACTAACCTTAAAACCAAAAAAACATGGGAATACTAAAAAAAATCCTTGTCGCTCTTATTTTACTATTTTCTATTGTACTAATTGCTGCTTATTTTATGCCAAAAGAGTATGCGATATCGAGGGAAATTACAATTAATAAGCCTGCAGATTCTGTTTTTAATTGTGTGAAATATTTAAAAAATCAAAACGAATTTAGCGTTTGGGCAAATATTGATCCTAAAATGAAATCGACTTACACAGGAACAGATGGTCAGGTTGGAGCAACATCTGCCTGGGAAAGTAAAGTAAAAGAAGTTGGTGTTGGAGAACAGGAAATTACTAAAATCACCGAAGGTAAACGTATTGATTTTGAGCTTCGTTTTAAAGAACCTTTTGAAGATACCGCCGTTGGATTTATGTCAACTGATGCTACTGGAAACAATCAGACAAAAGTAAAATGGGGAATCAACGGCATAATCCCCTACCCGATGAACATCATGATGCCCATGATGAAAATGGATGAAATGCTTGGGAAAGATTTACAAAAAGGTCTTGAAAATCTAAAAGTCAAATTGGAAAACTAATATTCCAAGTTCAAATTCCAAAATTCCAAATTCCAAATTCCAAATTCTTAAATCTAAATTTAAAGAGAAGTATAACACTTTCACGAAAATAAAAATCCCAAACTCCTATACATTGGAATTTGGGATTTTTTTATTGAATAATTAAGAGGTTACGCTTTGGTAGCCAGGTATTCTAATACATTTTTATTAATACGCTCATCGATACTATTAATATCTGCTTTTACGAATTTTTCTCCTAAAATTTTCTCGTACAACTCGATGTATCTTTCAGACACCGATTCGATATAAGCCTCATTCATATCTGGAATTTGTTGGCCTTCCTGACCCTGAAAACCATTTTCAATTAACCAACGACGTACAAATTCTTTCGAAAGCTGTTTTTGCTCTTCTCCTTTTTCTTGTCTTTCAGCATAACCATCAGCATAAAAATAACGGGAAGAATCCGGAGTGTGAATTTCGTCAATTAAAACAATAACACCTTCTTTTGTTTTTCCAAATTCGTATTTTGTATCCACTAAAATCAAACCACGGCTTGCTGCAATTTCAGTTCCTCTTTGAAACAAAGCACGCGTATATTTTTCTAAAACCAAATAATCTTCTTCTGAAACAATTCCTTTTGATAAAATATCTTCACGCGAAATATCTTCATCATGAGAACCATTATCCGCTTTTGTAGTTGGCGTGATAATTGGCTCCGGAAATTTATCATTTTCCTTTAAACCTTCAGCCATTGTTACACCGCAAATTTGTCTTTTTCCGGCAGCATATTCACGGGCAGCATGTCCTGAAACATAACCACGAATCACCATTTCAACTTTAAAAGGGTCACATAAATGTCCCACGGCAACATTAGGATCAGGAGTTGCAATCAACCAATTTGGTACAATATCCTGAGTCAGCTCCATAAATTTTGTAGCAATTTGATTCAGTATTTGTCCTTTGTATGGAATTCCTTTTGGCAAAACCACATCAAAAGCCGAAAGTCGATCCGTTGCTACCATTACTAAAAGCTCGTCGTTAATATTATAAACTTCTCTCACTTTTCCGCGGTAAACAGATTTTTGATTCGGAAAATTAAAATTTGTTGTTGTGATTGTATTGCTCATTATCTTTAGTTGTGTTTTGTTTTACGAATGCAAATTTAAAACTATTTCACAGAGTTACACAATGAAAAGGAAGAGATACAGCAATAAATGTGATAAATTCTTTTTTTGAAAGAAAACTAAATAAAAAATCCCTAAAGAAATGCTTCAGGGAATACTTTTTTTTCTGAAATAAAAAGGCTTTATTTGAAACTCAAAATTCCTTTTCCTAATGATTTTATGGATGCATCCAAACTTCCTAAAGTAGTGTCCGGGAGTTTTTTTATACTGTCTGTTTTTACCACAAATATCTGTCCCTGGTCTTTAGATGGCGCAGTAGGTACAAAAACCACAACATTTCCTTCAGTATCTTCTTCAATTAAATGTGCAGGTTGCCAATACTCCCCATTTTTTAATAAAACCGGTAAATTTGTATTGGGTGTTTTTACTTTTTTCTTCAGTTTTTCTTCGGCTAATTTTTTGTTTTTTTCGTAACCTGGCAAAAAAATCATTAGTTTATCATCTATCCAGCTGGTAAACTTTTTAAGAAAAGCCAAACGCATCAGATAACCACTAAAATAAAGCAATAATAACAAAATCAAACCTCCCAGAATATCCTGAGCAACGATTCCAAATACGTCATCTAAATGCAGCATCTTAGCAAACTTTTCTCCATATTTCTGAAAAAATCCCCAAACTTTCTGAAGAATTAATCCAAAAACAAAAAGAGGCAAAAGTAACAATGCGCCAGAAATACAATTTCTTTCAACCTGTAGTAAAAATTTTTTCATAATTAATAAATTTTAGACGTACTAAATTTAGTAAAAATCTGATAATTTATTAAGAATTGTTGTCAAAAATTATCCAGCGAAAAATCTACAGCTGCCTTAGAATGTATTAATCCTGTATCAAAAACCGGAACCGAAACATCTGATTGTTTAATGATTAACGGAATTTCAGTACATCCTAAAATGATTCCCTCAGCTCCTTGTTGCACTAATTCATTAATAATATCCAAATAGCGCTGTTTTGTTTTTTCTAAAATCACGCCTTTCCCCAACTCATAGTAAATAGTATCCTGAATAAAATCTCTATCGTCTTGTTTGTCCGGAATAATTGTCTCAATGTGATGTTCTGAAAGTTTAGATTTAAAAAAATCCAATTCCATTGTAAATTTGGTACCCAAAAGCGCGACTTTTTTGATTTCGTTTTTCTTGATTTCTAAAGCAGTTGCTGTTGCGATATGAATAATCGGAATATCGATTGCTTCTTGTAATCGGTCCGCAATGAGGTGCATGGTATTCGCGCATAAAACAATAGCTTCTGCACCGGATGCCTGAAGATTTTTTGATGCTTCAAAAATCATTTCAAAAGTTTTATCCCAATCGTTTGCGTCGTTATTTTTCTTGATGTCCGCATAATTGAAGGAGTAAATTATGCACTTGGAGAATTCAAGCCCGCCTAATCTATCGTTAATTCCCTGATTGATTAAGCTATAATATTCTGCCGTTGAAACCCAGCTAATTCCCCCGATAAGTCCTAAAGTCCTCATAAATTTCTAGTTTTAAAATGTTGTTTATAAGGACTGTAAAATTAGCGTTTTACCTTATTTTTAAATCATAAAAAGGTAAAAAAATCGTCTTACGCAAATTCCTTGTCTAAGATTTTCGACGCTATATATCGTGCTACACCATCTTCGGCATTGGTTTTAATAACTTCATTATGGGGCAAAGTTTCCTTTAATAATGCAGGAGCATTCCCCATAATTAAGCCTTTTCCTGAAGCAGATAACATCTGAACATCATTAAAACCATCTCCAAAAGAAACAGCCTGATCCAGAGTAAAACCTTCTTTTTCCAGCACTCTTTCGATTGCAACTGCCTTATCAATAGCTTTATCCATAAATTCCAGACAAGTTGGCAAACTGAAAGCGTGATGTAAATGTTCTGAAGAATTGGCTAAAATAGCATCTTTCAGTTTTACTAATTTTTCATGATTATCACAAGAAAAGAAAATTTTGATTGCTCCAAAATCTTCCAGCGTTTTATAATCGACCAATTCAGGACGGTATTTCAATTCTGCCTGAAAAGCGTTTAGTTTTTCGTTTATTTTGTTGGTTTGCCAAACATTTTCTTTGAATAAAACCACTGTAATTTCAGGGTCAATATCAACGTTTAAAGCATTTTTTACAACATCACTGTCTAAATTAAAAGAAAAAAGTTCTTCTTTGTTGGGTGAATGGATTCTGGCTCCGTTTGAACTTACTAAATAAACCGGAACTTCAAGTGTTTCAATAATTGCCATAGCATCCAGATGATGACGGCCTGTGGCAACCACGATAAGGTAATTTTGATTGTGAAGTTCCTGAAAAATTGATTTGGTATAATCTGAAATTTTGTGTTGAGGGTTGAGTAAAGTTCCGTCAAGGTCACTTACTACAACTTTTATATTTTTAAGCTTAGTCATATTAAAGATCAAGTATTTATGAGGTACAAATTTACGGCTTTATGCCCAAAAGAGCAAAGATTACAAGGCTTAAAAGCCCGAATTCAACTAAGTTTATTATTTATTTAACTATTTCATTAAATATTGAATTATAAATAGTTTACACTTTTATAATTCCGGATTTGTATAAATGTATGGCTTTCTGAATTACGGTTTCAATTTGTTCCAAAGGCAAATCTTCATTAGAATCAAGTAACATAATCTTCATTCTCGAACGCGCTTCCTGAAGTAAAAACGGTTCCTCAAAATGTTTCCCTTCCACAATTCCGATGTAAGGCTGTTTGTGTTTTTTATGAATCCACAAATAACAAAACATTTTATTTTTATAACAGAAAAAAGGCATTCCGTATTTCAGGACATGAGTAATTTCTGGATCTTGTTTCAGGATAATTTGTTTTAATGCCAGAAATGTCCCTTTTATGGATTCTTCTTGATTTAGATAGAAATCATCTAGTTGTTTCATATTCATTTTTTTTAAAACACAATCTTGTCATTCCGGAGGAAACCTAACGAAGTGGTTCTACGAAGTAAATTTCTAAGACTTGATTTACTGAGTATTGAGATTCCTACGGAATGACAAACTTTGTATTGAGATTAATTATGAGCTAAAAAAAACAAACCTTAGAGATTCCTACGGAATGACAAGATTGTGTAGATTTACCCAAAAAAAATATTCGTTTTACACATTTCAATTTCTGATATGTATAAAACGAATACTATTTTAAACATCAAAACACATTTCACGATTTACATTTGACATTTCACTTAAAAAAATTAATCGTGATTTTCGATTTGTTTGTAAGCGTCGATTACCTTTTTGACCAATCTGTGACGAACGATGTCTTTATCATCGAGATAAATAATTCCGATTCCGTCAACATCTTTCAGTACCAAAATAGCTTCTTTAAGACCCGAAATTGTTCGGCGCGGCAAATCGACCTGTCCAGGATCACCCGTAATCATAAATTTAGCGTTTTTCCCCATACGGGTAAGGAACATTTTCATTTGCGAATGGGTCGTATTTTGCGCTTCATCGAGAATTACAAAAGCGTTATCAAGTGTGCGCCCACGCATAAATGCCAATGGCGCAATCTGGATAATTCCTTTCAAAATATAATCTTCGAGTTTTTCGTTCGGAAGCATATCGCGCAAAGCATCGTAAAGAGGCTGCATATAAGGATCTAGTTTTTCCTTCATATCACCCGGTAAGAAACCCAGATTTTCTCCTGCTTCCACTGCTGGACGCGTTAGTATAATCCTTTTTACTTCTTTTTCTTTAAGCGCTTTTACAGCCATTGCCACACCAGTATATGTTTTACCTGTTCCGGCCGGACCAATTGCAAAAACCATATCATTTTTTTTGATGGTATCGACCAGTAATTGCTGGTTGGGCGTCATGGCTTTTATAATTTTACCGCCAACACCGTGTACTAATATTTTGTCATGATCATAAGCTTTTTTTTCTTCCTGACCATCACTCATAATCACACGTTCTATTACATTATCGTCGATATTGTTGTATCGGGTAAAATGAAGCATCAGCCTTTGAAATCTTTTCTCGAATTCATCTAAAACTTCTTTTTCGCCAAATGCTTTCAAAGTCGTCCCTCGCGCTACTATTTTAAGCTTCGGGTAATACTTTTTAATGATTTCAAGATGAGAGTCTTGAGCGCCCCAAAAGTCTTTTGGAGCGATGTCTATGAGCTCGATTATTCTTTCGTTCAAATGAGGTAGTTTTAAATTAAAATTAAATCTTTTTATAATTCGATGGCTGTCGGGTATGTTTATATCTTTAAATGCAATTTGTGTTTGCTTTCTTGCTTTTATGGTTTTACAATTATTAGCTTTGCATTTCTCAAATTTAATGAAAATTAGATTCAAATACTACCAATAGTTATAAACAAAATTATGTCAATAATTACCCTTACTACCGATTACGGCTTAAAAGACCACTTTGTTGGTTCGCTTAAGGGTAAAATACTTTCTGAATATTCTGAGGCACAAATTATTGACATTTCACATGATATTGACCCGTTCAACACTGCTGAAGCAAGTTATATTATAGGTGCTTCATATTTGAGTTTTCCAAAAGGCACCGTACACTTAATTGGTGTCGATATCGAACGCAACAAAGAAAATCAGCACATTGCTATGGAATGGAACGATCATTACTTTATTTGTGCCGATAACGGAATTTTAAGCATGCTTACGCAAAAGATTGTCCCGCAGAAAATTGTCGAAATTAATATTCATGATCGTTTTCCGAGTGAATTCAGTGATTTGGATATTTTTATACAAGTTGCCTGTCATATTGCAAAAGGCGGTTTATTGAATGTAATTGGAAAAGAAATTCAGGAAATCAAACAAATCACCGAGTTACAGCCTGTGGTGGCCAACGACGGAAATTCGATAAAAGGATACGTTATTTACATTGACCATTTCGGGAATGTGATCACTAATATTTCGAAAAGACAATTTACCGAAGTTGCCAAAGGACGTCCGTACGAAATTGAGATGAAGCCCAAAAGCATCAAAACGATTTTACCTAATTACTCTGCTATTGCAACTTCAGACAAATATCCTATAAAAACCTATGAAGGCGAAAAACTGGCCATTTTTAATGAAGCCGGATTTCTGGAAATTGCCATTTTCAGAAGCAATCCTTCGAAAGTGGGCTCTGCCAATAGTTTGTTAGGACTGAATTATCGTGATGTGATTACGGTTCTGTTTTTGTAAAAATTTTAGAGTTTAGAATTTAGATTTTAGATTTAAAAATGCTGAAATCTTGGAATTTGGAATTTCACAATTGGAATTTCATTTTTTTCATAAACAACAATCTATTTTTTCTATTTTTGCGCACCAGTTACAGATTTAGTATTTCAAAAATCTAAAATCTAAACTCAACAATCTAAAATTGCCAATATGTTTGTCCGAATAGTAAAAATGAGTTTTCACGAAGAAAAAATTCCTGATTTTCTGGAGAATTTTGAAATCATCAAAGAGAAAATACGAAATGCCGAAGGAAATCGTTTTTTGGAATTGTATCAGGACAAAAACGACAAATGTATCTTTTTTACTTATAGTTATTGGGAAACTGAAGCCGATTTGGAAAATTACAGAAATTCAGCACTTTTTGACTCGGTTTGGAGTTTTACAAAGAAACTTTTCAATGCAAAACCGGAAGCTTGGAGTGTGGATAAAATTGTTAGTTTAAATTAGTTTCAAGTTTCAGGTTATGCTGAATCTGAAAATTGGAGCGATTTAACCGCAAAGGACGCAAAGATTATATTAAAGAGGTTTTAGAAAACGTAAAGTTCGCAAAGCAAAGCAACTTGAAACTTGAAACCTGACACGAGGCTTTAGCCGAATTGGCGAAGCAAACAATAAAAACAAAACAAATAAATGAAATCAATCATAATACGAGAAATAAAATCCTTTTTTGGTTCTCCCATTGGCTATTTGGTTATTGCCATTTTCTTAATCAGCAACGGACTTTTTTTATGGGTTTTCGAAGGAGATTATAATATCCTGAACACCGGTTACGCCGATTTGACGCCGTTTTTTACATTGGCACCCTGGATTTTGATTTTCCTGATTCCGGCTGTGACTATGAGAAGTTTCTCTGATGAAAAAAAACAAGGCACACTGGAATTGCTTCTAACCAAACCCTTATCGATCTGGGAAATCGTAAACGGAAAGTTTTTAGGTTCGCTCCTATTGATTATTCTCGCAATTGTTCCCACCTTTATTTATGTAAAAGTGATTTCGAATTTAGGATTACCGGAAGGAAACATCGATATGGGCAGTACGATTGGTTCCTATTTTGGATTATTATTTTTAATTGCGGCCTATTCTGCCATCGGTATTTTTACTTCTACCCTTTCTGAGAATCAAATTGTCGCTTTTATTATTTCGGTGTTTTTATGCTTTTTCTTTTATTTTGGTTTTGAAGGAATTGCTTCTTTGATTCCGGGATTTTCAGGTTTTATCTCCATTTTAGGGATGCAAAATCATTTCAAAAGTATGAGCCGCGGCGTTATTGATACACGCGATGTGATTTATTTTTTAAGCCTTACTGTATTGTTTTTGTCTTTCACAGTTTATAAATTAAAATCTTTTAAAGCCTAATGAAAGCCTCTACTCAACATAATATCAAAATACTAGGAATTACCGTTTTTGTTTTAATCGTTCTCAATGTCCTGGGAAGTTTATTTTTCCACCGATTTGATTTAACCAAAGACAAACGATACACCTTATCCCAAACTTCGCTGGCAATTGTGAGTCAGGTTAGAAATCCGCTATCCATAAAAATTTATATGGAAGGCGATTTGCCGGCTGATTTCAAACGTCTGCAACAGGAAACTAAACAATTATTAGAAGAATTTCAAGCGTACAATCCTAATATTGTTTTTGAATTTGTAAATCCGCTGGAAAACGAAGACGAAAACATGAGCCTGGTAAAATCATTGTACCAAAAAGGGCTTACCCCTATAAACATAACGGTTGACGATAAAGGAAAACAATCGCAGGCAATGGTCTTTCCTTGGGCCATTGCGGTTTATAACAATAAAGAAGTAAACATTCCTTTGCTTAAAAACAGAATGGGTGCTTCGACTACACAAAAAGTAATCGGATCCATTCAGCATTTAGAATATTCTATTGCCGATGCTATCAATAAAATTTCAAAAGACAGACAAAAGAAAGTAGCCATCTTAAAAGGTAATGGTGAACTGAACGAAATTCATATCGCCAAAATGCTGATGCAAATTCGCGAAAGCTATTATATCGGACCTTTTACTTTAGATTCGGTTTCCAGTAATCCAACAGGAAGTTTAGATGCTTTAAAAAAATATGATTTAGCCATCATCACCAAACCAACCGAAACGTTCTCTGATGAAGAAAAACAGGTTATCGACCAATTTATAATGAATGGCGGAAAAACATTATGGTTAATCGATCAGGTTTCGGCAGATATGGACAGTTTGTACAATCAGGCGGGTGCAACGCTGGCGTATCCAAGAGATTTGAATCTGAATGATATGTTCTTTAAATACGGTTTCAGAATCAATCCTGACCTGGTAAAAGACGAACAGGGAAGCCCAATAAAACTGGCAACAGGAGAACAGGGAAGCGCTACCCAATACCAGGATTTTGTCTGGAAATTTGCTCCTCAGGTATATCCAAACAGCCAGCATCCGATAGTAAAAAACTTAGGTGGAATCAAATTTGATTTTGTAAGTCCGATTGATACTTTGAAAAACGGAATCAAAAAAACGGTTTTATTGCAGTCTTCGCAATATTCCAAAAAAATAGGAACTCCGGCCGAAATCAACCTGAATATTGTTTCGGAGGAAACTTCTCCAAAAGATTACGAAGGAAAAGGAAATCTGGTGCTTTCTGTTTTATTAGAAGGAAGCTTTCATTCGGCTTTTGA
The DNA here is from genome assembly GCF_009789235.1 of Flavobacterium hydrocarbonoxydans. Lineage (GTDB taxonomy): Bacteria > Bacteroidota > Bacteroidia > Flavobacteriales > Flavobacteriaceae > Flavobacterium > Flavobacterium hydrocarbonoxydans. The sequence goes on from NZ_WSTB01000022.1 coordinate 13,241, forward strand.
GAATCGCGTTTTGCCTTTCAAAGAAAACGCTTTTGTTCCAAAAGGAAAACCAACAAAAATGATTGTAGTTGCCGATGGAGATCTAGCCAGAAATCAACTGGATAAAAACAGAATCCCTGTAGAACTGGGTTACGATCAGCGTACCGGAAACCTTTACGATAACAAAGATTTTATAATGAACAGCATCAACTATCTGCTGGATGATACCGGACTTATTAACATTAGAAGTAAGGATTTAGACCTGCCATTATTAGACAAAGAGAAAGTTTATGAAAACTACAGTCAGACACAATTCATAACTATCGGGCTTCCAATCTTAATTTTATTGGTTTTCGGGCTTGCCTTTACTTACATCCGAAAAAGACAATACAGTAAATAGTTGTTGATAAAAAATTTGTAAAACTAAGATTGTTTACGATATATTTGTAAAATGTATCTTTTGCAGCAAAATGCTTAAAATACCCAAAAAAATAAAACATAAAAGATGAAATTTATAGTATCGAGTTCGTACTTATTAAAACAATTACAAGTTTTAGGTAGTGTAATCAATAGCAGCAATACGTTGCCTATTTTAGACAACTTTTTATTTGAACTAAACAATGATGAATTGACCGTTTCGGCTTCAGATCTTGAAACGACCATGTCAGCTACATTATCAATCGATTCTAAAAGCAAAGGAAGCGTTGCTGTACCGGCAAAACTGTTGCTTGAAATTTTAAAAACCTTCCCGGAACAACCGTTAACGTTTACCGTAGAAGATAATAATACTGTAGAAATCAGCTCTAACTCAGGAAAATATGCTTTGGCATACGCAGCGGGTGAAGAGTTCCCTAAATCAGTACAGCTTGAAGATCCATCCGTAACCTTAGTTCCTGCAGATGTTTTGGCAACTGCGGTAAGCAAAACGATATTCGCTGCCGGAAACGATGATTTACGTCCGGTAATGTCTGGAGTTTTCTTCCAGTTTTCACCAGAAGGATTAACTTTCGTAGCGACTGATGCCCATAAATTGGTAAAATATGCCCGTACAGATGTAAAAGCATCTCAGGTGGCTGATTTTATTATGCCAAAGAAACCTCTGAATATCTTAAAAAGTATTTTAGGCTCTTCTGATGCTGAAGTAAAAATTGAATACAACGATTCGAATGCGACTTTCTCATTTGACAATTATATTTTAATGTGTCGTTTGATTGATGGAAAATACCCAAATTACGAAGCGGTAATTCCGAAAGAAAATCCAAACAAATTAATGATTGACCGTTCTTTATTTTTAAGTTCTGTACGTCGTGTTGCGATTTTCTCTAACAAAACAACACACCAGATTCGTCTTAAAATTGCGGGAGCTGAACTAAATGTTTCTGCAGAAGATATCGATTACTCGAACAAAGCCGAAGAAAGATTAACTTGTGATTATCAGGGAGATGATTTACAAATTGGCTTCAATTCCCGTTTTTTAACTGAAATGCTGACCAATTTACAATCGGATATGATTATGTTAGAGATGTCATTGCCTAACAGAGCCGGGATTCTTACACCAGTTGATGGTTTAGAAGAAGGGGAATCTGTTACGATGCTGGTAATGCCTGTGATGTTAAATAGTTAACATCAAAAGTTCTTTTTGTTACAGGGATTTTTTTTAGTTTCAAATTAAAGACATATCATTGTAAAAAAAAAATATCGCTATTAACCAACCATTTTTTATACCTAGGAACCGCAATTCTTTATTAAGAGTTGCGGTTTTTTATTTGGATTAACTTTTGGATAAAAAGCCCCTGCCCGACTCTCCGAATAATGGAACACGGATGACACGGACTGGCTACACCAAAACGCGGATGGTAACGGATTTTTTTTCCTTTGTTTCGTTTATAGAACAGTATTCGCTTTTTTATCTTTTCGTCTTTTTGATAACGGTGGCTGTTCATAATACGAAGTGAGTTCTAAGGAATAAATTACACTGGTGATTTTCCATTTTCCGTCTCTTTTTATTAAGGTCAGATACTTCCCTCCCCAATTAGTCATTTTGTTGTCGGCCCAAAAACTATAATCCATGGTTACGGCCGCTACCGTTCCGTCTTCAATGATAGCAATGTTGTCAAATTTATCTTCAGTCGCTTCATGTTTGTATAAACTTCTGAAAAAAGCTTTATAGCTCCCTGAAAAATAAGCACTTCTGGCATTTGCTGCCCCGTACTTTTCAACTTCCTTATTTTGCGATTTTTCCATAAGTGCTGCACACCAGGTAACCGTTCCTTCGTTAAACAAGTCGTAGAACGCAATAGAATCTCTTTTAATAACACTTTCGCTGTATTGGGCTATGATGTTGCTTATTTCCTTTTTATCTGCATTCTTATCTTGTGCAGAGGTGTGCTGAGTTGCAATCAAAAACACCAGAGCCATTAATGGTAAGTATTTCATTTCTTTCTGTATTAAAGTTTGATTTTATTACTAATCAATTTGTACTCAATGGTCAGGCCGTCATAGCCATACGCATCTGCTTTCATTTCTTCAATCGCCGTATAACTTACGGGATGAATCGTACCGAGACGCTCCGCCAATGCCTTGTGTACAGCATCGATATAGCGGGACTTATCGTCTTTTAAGTTGGTTGAATCTGAAATTTTAATGGTGAGATGAAAACTTGCTGCGTTCAATTCGCTCAGCGATTCCGAATTGATAAACCAAAGATGGGTTGGAATAAAATCGACCGTAACCACCGTAACTTCCGGTTTTTTGTGCAAGATTTCTTTGGTAAGGCCGCTGATGATTACAGCCAGCTCTTTCGCTAAAACGGTGTCTTCTGCACCGCTTACTTTTAAATGGATGATAGGCATACTTCAAATGTTTAAAATTATTGAAGTACAAAGCTCCGTATAACCTGCTTCTTATTTATTGATGTAGGTTAAGAGTTTGATCCGGCTTAAGGATTCCGGTTTGATGCCTAAATACGAGGCAATATGGTATTGCGGTACTTTTTGTTCGATGCCGGGATAAAGTTTCCTGATCATTTCTAATCTTTCGGCTGCCGAATTTTTAAGGAAAGAGGTTTCTCTTTTGCATTTCCTGATAAAATAATGATCCGAAATGTATTTGGCTACTTTCAAAAAATTAGCGTCTTTGTCGATTAACTTCTGAAACTGTTGGTGCGAAATGCAATAAAGCTCCACGTCAGTCAGTGCCTCGATATTGCAATTGGTTGGCATTTGGGTTAAAAAACTCGTGTAGGCGCTTACAAAATAATTTTCCAGATAAAAATCATTATTAAATTCCCCCTCCTTGTTCTGCACATACGAGCGCAAAGTGCCCGAAACTACAATGGCAATAAAATCACAAACAGCTCCTTCCTGAATCAAAAACTCTTTTTTCTTTAGCTTTTTCTGATGCAGTTCTTTATAAAATTCCTCGAAATATTCAGGCTGTAGCCCTAAGATTTCTGTGAAAATTGTTTTTAAGGAGTTCATTTTGTTTGTGTAATGATGAGTAAAGGTAATTTAATAATGTAAATGGGATACTATAAAGCTTTTTCTTTTGAAATAAATCACATCCGTATGGTTTTCCATAATGCCTCCAGAAATAATTTCCATATATTAGCTGACTTTTCAAAACATACAAATTAAGAAAATAAATATGTCCAAAGATAAATTAACCTTATCTCAATTAGAACAATATCTTTCAAAAGCAGCTTGGATCTTAAAAGGTCCAGTCGATGCTTCTGATTTTAAAATATATATATTCCCACTTTTATTTTTTAAACGATTATCTGATGTTTTTGATGAAGAATATCAAATTGCGTTAGAAGAATCAGAAGGTGATGTCGATTATGCATTATTACCTGAATTTCATAGATTTATTATTCCTGATGGATGCCATTGGAATGACGTAAGAGAAACTACATCAAATGTTGGTTTATCTATTGAAAAAGCTTTACGAGGAATTGAACAGGCTAATCAGGAATATTTATACGGTATTTTTGGAGATGCTCAATGGAGTAATAAAAACAAGCTATCAGATCGATTACTAACGGATTTGGTAGAACATTTTTCACAATATTCATTATCAAACTCTTTGGTTGATCCAGATATTTTAGGTCAAGCTTATGAATATTTAATCAAGCACTTTGCAGATTTAACAAATAAGAAAGCGGGTGAATTTTATACGCCTCGTTCTGTTGTTCATTTACTTGGTTTAATATTAGATCCTCATGAAGGACAAACTATTTATGATCCAGCTTGTGGAACTGGTGGAATGCTTTTAGAATGTGTCGATCATTTAAAACATAATAACGAAGACTACAGAACATTACAATTATACGGGCAAGAAAAGAACTTAACTTCTAGTTCTATTGCGCGTATGAATATGTTTCTGCATGGAATTGAAGATTTTCAAATTGCTCGTGGTGATACTTTAAGAAACCCTGTCTTTTTTGAAGCTGATGGATTAAAAACTTTTGATTGTGTTATTGCAAATCCTCCATTTTCACTGAAAGATTGGGGAGCTGATATTTGGATAAATGATCCATTTGGAAGAAACATTGCTGGAGTACCCCCACAAGGAAATGGTGACATGGCTTGGGTTCAGCACATGATTAAATCAATGAATGATAATGGGCGTATGACTGTTGTTTTGCCACATGGAGCTCTATTTAGAAAAGCATCTGAAGGAAAAATACGTGAAGCTTTGTTAAAAAAAGATCTTTTAGAAGCTGTAATAGGTTTAGGCCCTAATATATTTTACGGAACCCAATTGGCTGCCTGTGTACTAGTATTTAAACAACAAAAAGAAGAGCATAAAAAAGGAAAAGTTCTCTTTATAGATGGTTCAGAACAAATACGTGTGGGAAGAGCTCAGAATTTTCTTGAGAAACGTAATGTAGAACAACTTTACGAATGGTATTCTAGATTTTCAGATGTAGAAAATTATGTAAAAGTGGTTTCTGATGATGAAATAAAAGAGAATGATTACAATTTGAACATTCCTCTTTATGTAGAAAAAATAATTGAAGATAACTTACCATCTGTAGAAGAAGCTTTAGCAGATCTTAAAACGGCTTGGGAGGAAAGTTTGATTGCAGAAGAAAAATTTAAAACAATATTAAAGCAATTTATATAATGGCATACGAAACACCAATTACCATAAAAGAAGCGATTACATCGATTCAAGATCAAGAGTATATATTACCAGCTATACAAAGAGAATTTGTTTGGAATACATCTCAAATTGAAATTCTTTTCGATTCGATTTTACGTGACTATCCGATTAGTACATTTCTTTTTTGGAAGGTAAAAGCTGAAAATGTAAATAAATTCAAATTTTATAGATTTTTACAATATTATCATCAAAGAGACAAAAAACATAACGATCCAGCAGAGCTATCTGCTTCAAAAGATAGATTTGCCATTTTGGATGGCCAGCAGAGATTGACTTCGTTGTATTTAGGGCTTAAAGGGAGTTATGCTTATAAATTAAATAGATATGAGTGGAAAAGTAATCATGCATTTCCAATAAAGCATTTGTATTTAAATCTTTTGGAGCAAGCTGAAGGTAGTGAAAAATTATATGATTTACGATTTCTTTCTTCTGAAGATCTAAGAATATTAGCTGAAAAATTTCCTGGAAAATATTATTGGTTTAAAGTAAGTGAAGTTTTAGACTTTAAAGACTTAATGGGAGTTATAAAATATCTTACAGCAAATTCACTAACTGACACATCAAAGTTCTCTGAAAAACAAGTTGAGTTTGCCACGGATTTACTTTCAAAATTATTTAAAGCCATTAATGAAGATAAACTAATCAATTATTATCTTGAAAAATCAGAGGAATTAGATAAAGTACTACATATTTTTATTCGAGTTAATAGTGGTGGAACAAAGTTGAGTTATTCAGATTTATTACTATCAATAGCGACTGCTCAGTGGAAAGATAAAGACGCAAGGGAAATTATACATGGATTTGTAGATAATATCAATAAAATAAATCCGGGGTTTAATGTCCATAAAGACTTAATATTAAAAGCATGCTTGGTACTCAGTGATATTAAGGATATTAAGTTCAAAGTTGATAATTTCTCATCTGAAAATATGGAGTTGATAGAAAAAGGATGGGATAAGATTTCAACTTCATTATCTAATACTGTTAAGTTAATTGCATCATTTGGATTTAGTGATAAAACATTAACTGCCTATAACGCAATTATTCCAATTTCTTATTTTTTACACAAGAATGGAATTGGTGAGGAAATTTTGAACAGCTCTTCACAATTAGAAAATAGAAAATTTATTAAAGAGTGGTTATTACGAGCATTATTGAAAAAAGTATTCGGTGGTACTCCTGACAACTTATATCCAACCTATAGAGACCTTATAACTCAAAATCCAGGTAAATTTCCTTTACATGAACTTATTCAAAGGTATAAAGGAACTAACAAATCTTTGTCTTTTGATGAAGAAACTATTGACAATTTGATGAATACTCAATATGGAAGCGCTTTTGCTTTTATGGTTTTAAGTATCATTTATCCATTGAATCATAATTATGTGTTCCATCAAGATCATATCCATCCCAAAAAATTCTTTACAGACAAAGAGTTAATTAAGCTAGGGATTAAAGATGAAGGCGTAAGAAATTCTTATAAAAATTCTTTTAATTATATTGCTAATCTTCAGTTGATTCAAGAAACAGAAAACTTGGAGAAAAATGCAACACCATTTTTTGAATGGTTGAACAAAAACTATAAAGAAGAAGATTTAATCAATTATAAAAATTTACATTTCATTCCTAAAGATAATAACCTTTTAATGGATGATTTTTTAACTTTTTATGAGGAAAGAAAAGATATTTTGAAGTCAAAATTAATGTTATTATTGAAGGTTGAAGCTAAAACAATTCTTGTTGAGGATGAGGCTGAATTAATAGAAGAAGAATTATCATAATGACCCAACAACAATTAGAAAAATATCTCTGGGGAGCTGCTACCGCATTACGTGGTACGATCGATGCTGGAGATTATAAACAATATATTTTTCCTTTACTTTTCTTCAAGCGTATTTGTGATGTCTATGATGAAGAATTTGAAAAAGCTTTGTAAGAAAGTAACGGTGATTTTGAATACGCATCGTTTGCTGAACACCATCATTTTTTGTTGCCTGAACAAGCTCATTGGAAAAAAATTCGAGAAACAACAGTTAATATAGGAATGGCAATTCAGCAAGCCATGCGTGAAATTGAAAAGGCAAATCCTGAAAGCTTATTTGGAATATTTGGGGATGCAAGTTGGACTAATAAAGAGCGACTTTCAGATGCTACTTTAACAAACTTAGTAGAACATTTTTCTCAACATACTTTAAATCTTAAAAATGTTCCTGATGATAAATTGGGTAACGCTTATGAATATTTAATTAAAGAGTTTGCAGATGATAGCGGTCATACTGCAGCAGAGTTTTACACCAATCGTACAGTCGTTAAATTGATGACAATGATCATGGATCCGCAACCTGGAGAAAGTGTTTACGATCCGACTTGTGGTTCAGGAGGTTTATTACTGAACTGTGCTTTACATTTGAAAGAGGAAGGAAAGGAATATAGAACTTTAAAATTATACGGACAAGAGATTAATTTGATTACTTCTGCGATTGCGCGAATGAACATGTTCATGCACGGTATAGAAGAATTTCAAATAGTACGGGGAGATACTTTGGCACAACCAGGACTTTTAGAAAATGACGAACTTAAAAAGTTTAACGTTATACTTGCCAATCCTCCTTATTCTATAAAGGCTTGGGATCGAAAAAGTTTTGAAAGTGACCCTTATGGACGTAACCTTTGGGGAACTCCACCTCAAGGTTGTGCAGATTACGCCTTCCAGCAACACATACATAAAAGTATGAATTTGTCTAATGGTAGATTTGCAATTCTCTGGCCTCACGGTATATTATTTAGAGATATGGAAGCGGAAATGAGAAAAAAAATGATACTCGAAGATCAAATTGAAGCTGTAATTGGTCTTGGAGCTAATTTATTTTACAATTCTCCAATGGAAGCGATGATATTAATAGGGAATAATAATAAATCATTAAATAGGAAAGGAAAAGTTCTCTTTGTAAATGGGAAAGATGATGTTGTTGATAATAAGGGTTTAGCATATTTAAATAATGATCATATAAAAAAACTATATAGTACTTATAAGAAATTTGAGGATATATCTGGTTATTCGAAAGTGGCTACTATTGATGAAATAATGTCCTTTAATGGGAATATGAACGTCAATTTTTACGTCAGGCGAGACAATAATAATGAAAATTTGAATTTTACTAAATCATTAGAAAATTGGCTTCAAATAGGCAAAGATTCAAAAAAATCTATGGAAAAATTATTTGAAGAGCTTAATTAATTATGAAAGAAATATTGCAAGAAAGAATTAATGAGCTTTTAATTGATAAAAGTAATTGGAAATTAACCAAATTTGGTGAAGTTGCAGTTCAGCAGAAAAAATCAGTTAATAGAGAAAATAGCTCATTGACAAAATATGTTAAAGGGGAGCATATGGGGTCTGAAGACTTACATCTTCGTGTATGGGGAGAATTACAAGACGAATATTTAGGCCCTGCATTTATTAGATACTTTGAAAAAGATGATATACTTTATGGTTCTAGAAGAACTTATTTACGAAAGGTTGTTATTGCACCTTTTGAAGGTATCACATCAAATACAACATTTGTAATCAAAGCAAATGAAAAAAAAATTGATAAGAGATTGTTGCCTTTTATCATGATGACTGATGATTTTACAGAACATTCTGTTAGAAATTCTAAGGGATCTGTTAACCCATATATTAATTGGAAAGATATATCAGAATATAAATTTCTTTTGCCATCTAAAGAGCAACAAGTCAAAATTGCAGAATTGCTTTTGGCTATGGATGATGTAATAGAGATGGAGCATATAGTGAAAGATAAGATTGAATTACAGGATGAGATTTTTAAATCTAGTATAATTTTAAAAGGAATAAAAAATAATGTAAAATATTCAAAATTTTTAAGAAATAACATTGCTGAGGGATGGAAGACAACTACTATAGGTGCACTTTTAAATGAAGGTTATATAAAAAATATACAAGATGGAAATCATGGTGAAACTCATCCAAAATCAAGTGATTATGTTGAAGATGGTATACCATTTATAATGGCAAATACTATAAATCTAGGGCAAATAGATTTTCTTAAATCAAAAAAATTGCCAAAAAATTTAACAGACCAATTGCGTATTGGTTTTTCTTTACCGGGAGATGTTTTACTTAGTCATAAAGGAACTGTGGGGCAGGTTGCTATTGTTCCTAATGAATTAGAGTATCCATATTTAATGCTTACTCCTCAAGTCACATATTATAGAACTAATCAAGAATACCTTAATAATAAATTTTTGTACTATGTTTTTAATTCAGTTTATTTTCAGAATCAGATACTTAAATTAAGTTCACAGTCTACTAGAGCTTATATTGGGATTACTTCACAGCGAAATTTGAGAATAGCCTTTCCAGATGATTTAAATGAACAAAAAAAGATTGTTGATATATTAGAAAAAATTGAAAACAATAAAAGATTAATTTA
>NZ_WSTB01000023.1 GCF_009789235.1 Flavobacterium hydrocarbonoxydans
TGTTATTGATAAGAGATGTACTAGCTACAAGAAATGATGGTTCTGTAATAGTAACGCTTGTTGTAGCTGTACAGCCGTTATTATCTGTTACGGTTGCGGTATAAGTTCCTGCAGCTAAACCAGTAGCGGTAGCTGCGGTTCCTCCTGAAGGTGCCCATGAATATGTATAAGTTCCTGTTCCGCCAATAGCAGTTACAGTTGCAGTTCCACTAGATGTTCCATTACAAAGAACATTTGTTTGTGTAGTTGTAGCTGTAAGTACTGCTGGCTCATTGATAGTTGCGGTTTGTGTAGCAGTACATCCATTAGCATCAGTTACCGTTACGGTATAAGTTCCTGCAGTAAGTCCAGTAGCTGTTGCAGCTGTTCCTCCAGTAGGACTCCAAGAGTAGGTATAAGCTCCTGTTCCGCCAGTTGCGATTACAGAGGCTAGACCATTAGATCCACTATTACAAGAAACATCAGTTTTAGATGTTGTTGCAATAAAGGCACTCGGCTCAGTAAGTATAATACTTGCTGTTGCGGTACAACTGTTAGCATCAGTGATAGTTACAGTATAAGTTCCGGCAGTAAGCCCTGTAGCTGTAGCCGCAGTTCCACCAGAAGGGCTCCAAGAGTACGTATAACCTCCGGTTCCTCCGGTTGCTGATACAGAAGCTACTCCGTTAGAACCTCCATCACAAGAAAGATTTGTTTGAGATGTTGTTGTAGTTATTGCTGTTGGTTCGGTAATAATAACACTATCCGTTGCAGTACAGCCGTTAGCATCAGTTATTGTTACGGTGTAATTTCCTGCAGATAAACCAGTAGCTGTAGCAGCAGTTCCACCCGAAGGTGCCCATGAATAGGTATATGCTCCTGTTCCGCCAGTTCCAGTTACTGTTGCTGTTCCGTCATTGGCACCATTACAGCTAATATCCGTTTTTAATATAGTGGCAGTAAGTAAAGCTGGTTCTGTTATAGTAGTACTAGCAGTTTCAGTACAACCATTGGCATCAGTTACCGTTACGGTGTAAGTTCCGGCAGATAAACCAGTAGCTGTAGCAGCTGTTCCACCCGAAGGTGACCATGCATAGGTATAAGTTCCAGTTCCTCCTGTTGGTATTGCTGTCGCTGTTCCGTTAGTTCCTCCATTACAGGAAACATTTGTATTGGATGCTGTTGCGGTAAGTGCATCTGGTTCTGTGATTGTAAAACTTTGCGTTGCAGTACAACTGTTAGCATCGGTTACCGTTGCAGTGTAAATTCCTTCTGTTAATCCGCTCGCAGTAGCAGCAGTTCCTCCAGTAGGACTCCAGGAGTAGGTGTAAGGCGGGGTTCCGCCAGTTGCAGAAACAGTTGCATATCCATTAGAACCGTTATGACAGCTTACATTTATTGTTGTTCCTTGTGATGCGACTAATAGTGAAGGTTCAGTTATAGTGATATTTTGTATGTTTTCGCAAAAATTAGCGTCTGTGATTGTCACAGAATAATTGCCCTCTGGTAATCCTGAAATATTGTCTGCTGTTTCTCCATTAGACCATAAATAGGTATAGGGTGCGGTTCCTCCTGAAGGCGTTACACTAGCGGAACCATTACTTTCTCCATTACAACTTACGTCTGTTTTGAAAGGAGTAGCCGTTACAGTTGTTACTGTTAATGCTACGGAAGAAGATGTAGCTGTAGTACAAATTCCTGTTGCTAGTAATCGATACGCATATCCATTCATGGCTGCTGTAGCATTCGAAATGGTCAGAGTAGCGGTTTGTGCATCAGCGTAAGTCGTATTATTTGTTATATTATTAAAGCCACTTCCGCTATCTTCCTGCCATTGGTATGAAGTAGCAAGCGAAGCTGTGGCGCTAAAAGTAGTACTTCCTCCGGCACAGATTAAAGTGTTTGAAGGTTGTCCTGTTATTGTGGTTGCGCCATTTACTGTTATGGCAACCGTTATAGGATCACCTGGGCAACCATTTAAAGTAGGGGTAATGGTATAGGTGACAATGCCATTTCCGGTTAAAGTTTGTGCTATTGTAGTTCCTGAACTTGCTGAATATCCGGTTACAGTACCACTTGTAAGTGCTGCTGTCCAGTCAAAAGAAGCTCCAGTAGGAGTAGATGTCAAAGCAATATTAGTAGCGTTGCCACTACAAATTGTTTCCGAAGCTGGGGTTGCTGTTGCAGTAGGTAAAGGTTTTACGGTTACGTTTACTACAATAGGTGTACCCGGGCAACCATTTAAGGTTGGAGTTACAGTGTATGCAACAACTCCGTTTCCGGTTAAATTTTGTGCTATTGATGTTCCTGAGCCGTCGGAAAAACCGCTTACGGCGCCACTAATAAGTGCTGCTGTCCAAGCAAAAGAAGCTCCTGTTGGGGTAGAGGTTAGTGCAATAGCAGTACTACTGCCAGTACAAATACTTTCTGATGAAGGTGTGGCAGTTGCTACCGGAGTTGGATTAACAGTAACAACAACATTTATCGGGGTACCTGGACAACCATTTAAAGTTGGAGTTACAGTATAAGTTACGACCCCATTTCCGGTTAAAGACTGGTTGATAGTTGTTCCTGATGATGCAGAAAAACCGGTAACCGTACCCGAAGTTAACGAGGCAGTCCATGCAAAAGTTGCTCCTGTAGGACTAGAAGTTAGCGCAATATTAGGAGAAGTTCCACTACAGATTGCTGTTGAGGATGGAGTAGCTGTTGCAACAGGATAAGAGTTTACCGTTAGTTGTGCTAAACCATTTGTTTGAATAGTTGCACAAGAATTGGTTAACAAAGCCCTGTACAAATAAGTATTCATTCCGGGTGTAACAGCACTAACAGTAAGTGTGTTGGTTGTAGCACCTGAATAATTAGGTGCTGTTCCTCCATCAGTGATATTAGTAAAACCTGAGCCAGAATTTACCTGCCATTGATAAGTTGAAATATTGGTGGCTGCAACACTAAATGCTGTTGTACCATTTTCGCATACAGATGCAGAAGCTGGCTGGGCAGATATTTGTGGTAATGATGCTGCAGCTGTAGGTTCAGTTATAGTTACAGTATGGGTTTTTTGACAAGCAATGTTATCCGTAACTGTAACCGTATAAGTTCCTGCAGTAAGACCAGATGGTGATGCAGTTGATCCGCCTGATGGAGACCAGGAATAAGTATAAGGTGCAATACCTCCTGAAACGGAGATTGTGGCAGCGCCAGTGTTGCCTCCGTTACAGATTACATTAGTTTGTGCTGTTGTACTAACAGTCATATTAGGGACTGTTAAGGTAGCCTGATTGGATGTAGCACTTGAGGAACATAAATTTGAAGCCACAACTCGGAATAAATAGCCACTCATGGCTGGTGTTGCTCCTGTAACAGTTAAGGTTGCAGTTGTCGCTCCCGAATACACACCACCATTAGTGATATTGGTAAAACCTGATCCGGTATTTACCTGCCATTGATATGCTGTTGCATTTGATGCTGTAGAGGGAAAGGTTGTGTTATTTCCTTCACATATAGTTCTATTAGGAGGGTTTCCAGTAATAGCAGTAGGGGTTGCTGCCGGTTGTGAAATTATAATGCCGGTAGCAGATTTAAAAGTTCCTTCGGTATCCTGTACAATTACGCTATAAGTTCCAGCAGAAAGCCCTGAGGCAGTAGCTGCTGATCCGCCAGCTGGCGACCATGCATAGGTATATCCGGGTTTACCTCCAGTAACAGTTGCAGTTATAGTTCCGTTGGTACCCCCATTACAGGTAACATCGGTTTGTGATATTGATATAGCTAGTTCAGGATTTGGAGTCACCGTCATATCTGCTCCATAACTTGTTCCGGCCGAATTAGTTGCGTAGGCCCTGTAATGTATTTGAGTATTAGGAAGTAATCCACTAACGAGACCACTAAAGCTACCTGTACCAGTACCCATTGCTAAGCTACCATTATTAGTTGTTGTTGTAGGGTTTGCAGCGAATGACCAAACGATTCCGCGATCCGTAATAGATCCGCCACCGCCGTTAGTAACGTTTCCTCCCATAGTAGCCTTTACAGCTCCTACATTGGTTGCCGTTGTGGTTGTTACGGTTGGTAAAACTACTGCTCCAGCCGATTGCCAGGTCATAGCATCAAGTGCTACATAGGCTATCGCTCCTGTTGTTTTTATAGTGAAACTATCAATATTGGTAGAAGCATTATTTGCTCCTCCAAAATTGGTCATGTTTATAAAAGTATATCCGTTATTCGTGGCTAAACTAGTTGTGAACCCGGAATTGGAGGTAGCGGTAAAGACTGTTGCACCTCCAAGTTTTCCTGTAATAGTACAATCGCCATTTGTAGGAGGTAATGTAGTGTTAGAATTAGCCAGATACAAATACATACTTTTTAAGGTAAAGTTTACCCCACCAGCAGAAGCAACTGTAAATTCTACAGGTACATTTAAAGCTGAAGACCCACTGTTATCAATAAACTGATAATCAGCAGCAGTACCATTCCATCCATAAGCAGCGACATCAGAATATATCTCAAAAGGTCCCTGAGCTGCAGATGTTATATTAAAAGTCTGACCATTGCTGGTAAAACTAGCAGAGCCAGCTGTAGCAGATTCAAAATATTCTGTAGTTTGCCCCAAAACATTGGAGACAGAAAACAGAATAAATAAGAGTAGTAAGTAAAGTTTTTTCATGTATGAGAAATTAGGTTAATCAATGGATATTGTAATGGGTTTTGGTTCCTATTAAAAGAGATTATAATTTCTATTCTAATAAAACCACTGCACCCAAACAATATTAAGAGTGCAGAGAAGCTATAGGATTTTTAAAGCCAGATCGTTACGTCTTATGACTATCTAACCTAAAAATCATTGATGATATTGGTGGCATTTTTATCAGGCTTTTATGTCACAGCCTGTGTTGTGTTTTATTAAAAAATATATAAACTGGCTGCATCTACAGCCAGTTGTATATAAAAAAATTACGGTCTTGAAGGATAAATCCCATTCACACAAATGATATAATTTAATACCAAAAACGGCTGCATGTTAGAAATCGCTTCACTTCCGCCTGCGGCTGCTACCGTTACTGTAGCATCTCCTAAAGCAAGATTAGGAGCCGCAGTTGTATAGGCTAAATCAGGAACAAACTCTCTTCCTGATTGTACTCCTGGTACTCCAAGATTAACACCAGCAACCGGAGCACTAAGTGTTGGTGTAGCGGTGTTAATGTTCAGAGTTGATTTATGTGTATGCGCTGGCATATTTGCAACTGTAAGAGTTGTGGCTTCTGTTCCGGCAACTTGTCCTTCTATATAGGGAGTTCCAGTTCTTCTTGACTGACCAGCACCCACTGCAACCTGTCCTCTTAAATCAGGTAATGCAAAAGTATTTACTCCATCTCCGCCATAAGTTGTTCCTAAAAGGCTAAAAAGGGCAGAGTTTTGTGCTATTGATAATAGTGCTCCATTGCACATTAGATAATTTACCGGTACAAAATTTCCAGCAAATAGTTTAATGATTCCCATGTATTCGTCCATGATGATAATAGTTTTGGTTAGTTAATTGATTTTGTTATGATTATCTGTTTTAGATCGGAACAAAATTAAAAAAAGGGTAAGCCTCAAAATCAGGTAGTTTTACCTGTTTTTATTTTTTAGTGGCCTATTTTGTTATGCAATTACTCTTTTGGGTTCGATATTCAAATAAAAAAATGTGTGTTTTCTTTCTTTTTAAAGTTTAAAAGAATTACCTCTTTGGCAAAAAAATAATTATCTATTTTTGTTAGGCAGATTATATATATGAAAGAAATTAACGAAATTCTCAAAGCTTATTCAGAAGCAAAAATAGCTGGTAAAAGAGCGGCACTTGCTACTGTGGTTAAGGTCGAAGGTTCTTCCTATCGTCAGCCGGGAGCACGTATGCTGGTTACGGAAGATGGTTTGCTAACAGGTGCTATAAGTGGCGGCTGTCTGGAAGGCGATGCGTTGCGAAAAGCACTTTTATGTATTAATCAACAGCAAAATAAGCTCGTTTCTTATAATACAAACAATGAAGAAAATAGCGAGTTAGGTTTACAGCTAGGATGTAATGGTGTGGTTCATATTGTTTTTGAGTGCATAAATGATAATCAAAAAAATAATCCTATTCAGCTTCTACAGCAATTAGAAACAGATCGTAATGGTGCTGTAATGGTAACTGTTTTTTCCTTAAAAAGACAGGCAGAACAATTAGGAACAGTATTGTGTTATAAAGAGGATTCGAATATAAGGCATAATAACAGTATTGCTTTGGAATTTCTTTCGGATGTAAAAGAAGTGCTGCAAAATAAAACGACCGTTTTTAAGAAAAATGCTGATGCTAACGAAAATGAATTTCTGATAGAATATATAAATCCAACAATTTCTCTCATAATTGCAGGAGCCGGAAACGATGTACAGCCGCTAGCAAAAATGGCCGATATTTTAGGATGGGAAATTACCATTGCAGACGGTCGTGCTACTCACGCTACAAAAGCAAGATTTCCCGAGGCAAAACAAGTTTGGATTGCAAAACCGGAACAGTTGCTGGAAAACATAAATATTGACAATCAGACTTATTTTATTCTGATGACTCATAATTATAAGTATGATTTGGCATTACTCAAGTTACTTTTGGAAACGAATGATAATTACATTGGAATTTTAGGACCAAAGTCAAAACTTAACCGGATGCTGGACGATTTGAATCTGGAAGGGATAAATGTGTCTGAAGAACAATTGAAAAGAATTTATGGACCAATTGGATTGGATATTGGAGCAGAAACTGCTGAAGAAATTGCGCTGTCCATAATTGCTGAAATTAAAGCAGTAATGACCCGTAAAAACGGAGGCTCATTAAAACACAAAACAGGAAAAATACACAATGGTTCATCAATAGCATAAGAGTAATTATTAGAAATGAAAAACAAAACAGGAATCGTTATTCTGGCAGCTGGAAATTCCTCAAGATTGGGACAGCCCAAACAATTGTTAGTGTATAAAGACACGACACTTTTGAAAAACACCATTGCAGCGGCTTCTCTAGTTCCGGATACTACTATTGTTGTGGTAACAGGGTCTAATCATGAATTAATAGAAAAAGAAATACATCTTACTCAGGTAAAAATAGTTTTTAACCCTGACTGGCCATCTGGAATGGGAACTTCAATAAGTAAAGGACTCACGGAATTATTATCTTTAGAACCTAACTCCCAAAGCTGTATTTTTACTGTTTGTGATCAGCCTTATATTTCAAGTGAAGTTTTTGAAAATTTAGGAAACCATTACATTGAAACAAAAAAAGGAATTGTAGCTTCTGCTTATTCAGGCACATTGGGAACGCCTGTTTTATTCGATAAAAAATATTTTAAGGAATTAGCAGAACTGAAAGGACAGGAGGGAGCCAAAAAAATAATCAATAGCTTTTTAGAGGATGTGGTGTCTATTCTATTTGAAAAAGGAGAAATTGACATCGATACTATTGAAGATTACAACAACCTTATTTCTTGATTTTTGCTTTAAAAGATTAAGACTTCAACTCTTTTATCAAAGAATGAATTCTGGAAATAGTTTCTTCTATTTCTTCGACAGTGGTGAATTTACTTAAACTAAAACGTATCGAACTCAACGCATTTTCATCAGATAAACCTAAAGCTTTCAAAACATGTGAAGGTTCTGAAATAACCGATGAACAGGACGATCCATTAGAAACTGAAATGTTTTGCAAGGCCATAATCAACCGTTCCGAATTTACTCCCGGAAAGCAAATGTTCGTTGTATTGTAAATTCGGTTTAAAAGACTTCCATTAACAAAAGATCCTTCAATTTTTAAAAGACCTTCTTCTAATTGATTTCGCAATGCGCTTATTTTTTCGGTATTAGCTTCCATTTCTCTTCCTGCAATTTCACAGGATTTTCCTAAACCAATGATTCCCGGCACATTGAGTGTCCCGCTTCGTAATTTACGCTGCTGTCCGCCTCCATGTATTTGTGGAGTTATTTTTATTTTCGCTTTCGCGGAAAGATAAAGTGCGCCAACACCTTTGGGACCATGAAATTTATGTGCAGAAAGCGGTAAAAAATCAACTCCCAGATCTTTTACATTAATCGGAATTTTACCAACAGCCTGTGTCGAGTCGCATAACAATAAAGCATTTTTAGCCTGTACTATTTTTGATATTGCTTGAAGGTCTTGTATAACCCCAGTTTCATTATTAACATTCATAATAATAACGAGTAGTGTATTATCTGTTATGGCCTCAGCTAAAATTTCAGGGTCTAAAATACCATCAGCAGCAACAGGCAAATAGGTAAGATTAAACCCGGTTTCTTCCATATAACGGCAGGTTTCCAAAACCGCTTTATGTTCGGTGGTAACGGTAATAATATGTTTATGGCTTTCATTTGCCAAACCTTTAATAACTAAATTGATAGATTCTGTTGCGCCAGAAGTAAAGATAATTTCTTCTTCTTTGGCTCCAATCAGATTGGCCGTTTCCCATCTGGCATTCTCAACAGCCTCCTGTATGGTAAGCCCTGCGAGATGACTGCTGCTGGCATTTGCATACGAATCGCTTAAGTAAGGCAGCATAACATCAAGTACCCGATCATCGATACGGGTTGTGGCATTATTATCCAGGTAAATGTTGTTTTGGTGCGGCATATTGTGTTCCTTCATTTATGTAAAAATACAATTTTGTAGCACAAATGACGATTTAAAAACTTTTAGAGAATAAAAAATATAAGTTTCTGTGAATTTTATAACTTTTTGTCAGATAGGATTATTAAATTTGTTAGGAGTACCACAGATATTTTTCTAATTTTAAAATAATATGCATGGATGCAAAAAAGCCAATTAGAAATAAAGCAGTAGAAGAAGATTCGAATAAATCGCGTCGTGACTTTATAAAAAAATCAGGACTGTTTACTGCTCTTGCTTTCACTCCGCCATCATTGGTTCTGGCTACAGACAATAAATGGGAAGAGAAGATTGCAGAATATCTGGAAACGGTTCCACTTTCGATTGAAGTAAATGGTGTAAAACACAACCTGAATGTTGAGCCAAGAACCACTTTACTTGATTTATTAAGAGAACAATTGTTACTCACAGGAACTAAAAAAGGATGTGATCACGGACAATGTGGTGCCTGCACGGTTCATGTAAACGGTACCCGAATATTATCCTGCCTTTCACTGGCTTCCATGCAGCAAAATGCTCAGGTGACTACTATCGAGGGACTTTCAAAAGGAAAAAAACTACACCCCATGCAGGAAGCTTTCATAAAAAATGATGGTTTTCAATGCGGATATTGTACGCCGGGTCAGATTATGTCAGGAATTGCCTGTATCAAAGAAGGACATGCAAACAGCAGAGAGGAAATAAGAGAATACATGAGTGGTAATATTTGCAGATGTGGTGCTTACCACAATATTGTAGATGCTATTACAGAAGTTAAGGAAGGAGGGATGCCATTATGAAAAACTTCCAGATAATTAAAGCGTTGTCTTCAAAGTCAGCAGTATCAAGTGTTGGAAAAGAGAAGGATGCGATGTTTATAGCCGGCGGAACGAATCTTGTAGATTTGATGAAGAAAAACGTTGTGGCTCCCGACAAGCTGATTGATATAACAGGTATAGATCTTAAACAAATAGAGTTTCTTACTGGAAAAGTAACTATTGGTGCCCTGGCCAAAAACAGTCAGGTAGCTGAGGATAAGATTATTAAAGAAAATTATCCGTTGCTCGCATTGGCACTTTCAGCAGGAGCATCGCAGCAAATCAGGCACATGGCAACCGTTGGCGGAAATATGTTACAGCGCACGCGTTGTTCGTATTTTTATAATACAGATATGCCCTGCAACAAACGTGTCCCAAAAAGCGGCTGTGGTGCAATTGGAGGTTCCAACAGAATGCATGCTATTTTTGGCGCTTCTGATAGTTGTATAGCAGTACATCCCAGTGATATGTGTGTGGCACTGGCAGCCTTAGAGGCAACTGTTTTTGTGGAAGGGCCAAAAGGAAAAAGAGAAATTAAATTTACTGATTTTCATCGCCTTCCGGGCAATACACCGGAAATTGATAACACACTTCAAAACAAAGAAATCATTACTTCTATTGTAATTCCGGAGAATAATTTTAGTAAAAATAGTCATTACCTAAAAGTCCGTGACCGAAGCAGTTATGCCTTTGCATTGATTTCTGTAGCTGTTGGTCTGGACATTCAAAACAATACTATTAAGGATGTCAGACTTGCCATGGGAGGAGTCGCTCATAAACCCTGGAGACTTACCGAAACGGAAGAATTTTTAAAGGGAAAAACAGTTTCTGAAACTACATTCAGGCAAGCTGCAGATTTGGCCATGAAAGGCGCAAGAAGTTATGGAGAGAATGATTTTAAACTGACACTTGGACCTAATGCAATCTTTGAAGCATTAACGATAGCAGCATCTAAATAATTAGAATTATGAGCAAAACAAGTAATATTAATAGAGTAGATGGATTTGCTAAAGTAACCGGAAGTGCTACTTATTCAGCAGAATATAAAACATCTGGTGTAACCTATGCGTGTTTGGTAGGAAGTACTATTGCTAAAGGCAGAATTAAATCTATAGATACCAAAAAAGCAGAATGGGCTCCTGGAGTTCTGGCAGTGATTACACATTTAAATGTAGATAAACCTGTTGGTTACGAGCAGCCTAAAAGCCGAAATAATTTTGGTCAGCCACTTCAAATATTCAAAGATGATAGTATTTTGTATTATGATCAGCCCATTGCACTGGTTATTGCGGATACTTTCGAGCGAATGCAATATGCTGCTAGTCTCATCAAAGCGGAATATTTAAAAGAGACACATTCAACAGATGTTCAGAAAGTTATCAATAAAGGAAAAACTCCTGAACGTTCAAAAGATTACCATCGTGGAGTGGAAGATGGCTATAAAAATGCTGAAGTTATCCTGGAAGAAGAATACACCATTCCAACCGAGGTACATAATCCGATGGAATTAGCCAATATCATAGCAAAATGGGAAGGCAATAAGCCCATTGTCTATACCAAAAGTCAGGGTGTCGAAGGTACCAGACGAAGTATTGGAGGAGTTTTTGGAGTACAGCCAGAAGATGTCGAGGTACATTCAGAATATTTAGGAGGCGCTTTCGGAATGGGATTACATACCTGGCCTTATGAAATAGCAGCCCTTATCGGATCAAAAAAAATAGGACGCCCGGTTAAGTTGGTTTTGCATCGCGAACAAATGTTTACCAATGTAGGATTTCGTCCTTATACTATTCAGAAAATGGGTTTAGGCGCAACTAAAGAGGGCAAACTTACCGGATTAACCCATGAAGCGGTCGCACTTACCTCAAGTTATGAGGATTTTACCGAAGCTACCGTAAACATGTCCCGTTTTATGTATGATTGTGCCAATGTTTCTACCCGATATAAAATTGTAGAAATGGACACTTGTACCCCCATCTGGATGCGTGGCCCCGGAGAAGCTACAGGATCATTTGCGCTGGAAAGTGCTATTGATGAACTAGCTCATAAACTGGATATGGATCCTATTGAATTTAGAAAACGAAACCATGCCGAAAAAGATTTGGAACAAAATAAACCCTGGAGCAGCAAATATCTTTTAGAATGTTACGAAGGCGGAATGGAAAGAATAGGCTGGAAAAACCGTAAAAATAAACCAGGCTCTGTTCGCGAAGGCGAATGGCTTGTAGGATACGGGATGGGGACCGGAACTTTTGGGTCTTACAGAAGTCCGGCTACCGTAAAAGCAAAATTTTTATCGAATGGAACTCTGGTTTTGCAATGCAGTGTAAACGATATGGGACCCGGAACGGCAACCATGATGACTGCAATCGGGGCAGAAATTACGGGACTTCCTGCAGAAAATGTTGTGATTGAAATGGGTAGAAGCGGTCTTCCAAAGGGGCCTACTCAGGGAGGTTCTGCGACCACTTCATCAGTAGGTTCAGCGGTGCACGATGCCTGTAATTTGTTAGTAAGCAAGGCTATTGGCCTGGCTCATGAAACAAATGTTTTCAAAAGTACGCCTATTGCTAATCTGACCTTGTCGAATGGTACTGTCATTTCTAAAGATGATACTTCAAAATCAGTAACATTAGTTTCATTACTCAATGACAATAAATTAGATGAACTGATAGTAGAAAATGAATCAAAAGGTTCTGAAGAAGCCAGAAAATATTCTATTTATTCTTTTTCTGTTCATTTTGTAAAAGTATTGGTAAACCCGAATTTAGGAAAAATAAGGTTGGCTCATGTAGTTTCCTGTGCCGATATCGGAACGGTTATTAACCAAAAAACTTCTGCAGGACAAATGTACGGAGGCGCTGTTGGAGGAATCGGAATGGGACTAATGGAATCGTTAGAAATCGATCATCGATTTGGCCGCCCAATAAACAATAATTTTGCGGATTATCATGTTCCCGTAAATGCCGATATCGAAAAGCAGGAAGTGTTTTTTGTCAATAAAAAAGACCCAATCAGTAATCCAATGGGTACCAAAGGTCTCGGAGAAACGGCTTTAGTAGGAATGGCACCCGCAATTGCAAATGCTGTTTTTAATGCTACTGGCAAACGTGTACGCGATTTACCTATTACTTTAGATAAAATTATCGAGCCTTCTGTGGCGATGACTTAATAAATAATCAAATTTTAGAAAAAATAATTACTGTAAACAGATTTGTAGAAAAAAAGCTAATAAAAAATTAGCTGTTAGAATTAACAAAATTCTAATATTATTCTAATGTTGCCCTTAAAATTTAATTTTAACTTGCGGCCTCATAATATTTTCTAGCAAATGTTGAGTAAAATTAAAAATAGTCTTTTATGTAAATGCCTTCAGGTGTTACTCATTGGATACTTTTTAATGAGTAGTATCAACATTTCGAGTAGTTTCGAGCGACTCATTAATGATAATACCGAAGTAAATTCGGTTAAGGGAATTACATGTAATTTTCTAAAAAAAATATTCAAATGTGACGGTATTGTTGAAGAATTAGATGATTATGAAACCAAAGATTCGAAAACTAACAAACTTTCAAAAGGCATTCCGTCTTTAGATTATTTAATTCCTGTAGATAATTCTATAAGCAGTTTAGACTTCAAAACCGCATCTAATAAGAAAAATTATACAAGAAATCCAGTCTTTTTGTTTGGATTTTATGGTAAAATACATCTGCGGCCTCCCCAAAATATTGCATAAATACTTAATTTTGCTTAGATTAGAAGGAATTCTATAATCTATTCTATGGTTTTTACCGTACGTATTATTTATTAATATTGTCTTACTTATAAATTCATGACACCATTTAAACGATTTATCAATTTACTTAAACTCGACAAACGCGACGTATATCAAATTATATTTTATGCTGCTTTTGCCGGTTTGGTAAATCTTTCTTTGCCTTTGGGAATTCAGGCTATTATTAATTTTATCCAGAGCGGACAAGTCAGTGTTTCCTGGGTTCTTCTTGTTGTTTTAGTAACCATCGGAGTTGGTTTTGGTGGTGTACTGGTTATTTTGCAGCTGCGAATAGTAGAAAATCTTCAACAGCGAATTTTTGTTCGCTCTTCGTTCGAATTTGCTTATAGATTGCCTTTAATTAAATTTAAAGAAATGTATTCGGAATACGCACCTGAAAAAGCAAATCGTTTTTTTGATACGCTAATGTTACAAAAAGGCACAGCAAAACTTTTGTTAGATTTCTGTACTGCTTTTCTTCAGGTAGGTCTTGGGATTATTCTATTGGTTTTATACCATTCATTCTTTACGGTTATTGGTCTTTTGTTTATAGCTATTTTGTATATCATTTTCAAATTTTCATACAAGGATGGTCTCGAAACCAGTCTTAACGAATCTAAGTTTAAGTATAAAGTCGCGGCCTGGATTCAGGAAATCGCGCGTAACCGGGACAGTTTCCGCAGAAAAGGAGGGTTCGACTATGCACTTGAACGAAATGATGGGTATGTAAGTGAATATATAAATTACCGTGAGAAACATTTTCAGGTAATGAAAAAACAATACATTCAGCTTACTATTTTTAAGGTTATTGTTACGGCTGCCTTATTGTCTATTGGTGGTTTTTTGGTAATTCATCATCAAATGAATATTGGGCAGTTTGTAGCAGCTGAAATTGTGATCGTATTATTGATTAACTCCGTAGAAAAAATTATTCTGGGATTAGAGTCTTTTTATGATGTATTGACTTCGGTAGAAAAAATAGGTCAGGTTATGGATATGGAAACAGATTGTATTCCAAATACATCTTTGGTAAGCGAAACCGGAATTACAATAGAAACAGATAGTATCGCTTACAATTACCCGGATCATAACAAAAAATCGCTCAAAAACATTAATCTTAAAATTTCTCAGGGCGAAAAAATACTTCTAAGAGGTACAAATGGTGCAGGAAAAAGTACTTTGTTACGTTTATTGGCTGGATTACTGGAACCAGAAAGCGGTGCAATGTATATCACGGATAACTTTATGAATCGCCTTGACGAAGATTCATATAGAGCACAGTCTGGAACTTTTTTGCAAGGCGATACACTTTTTGCCGGTACCATAAGAGAAAATATTCTTTTTGGTAATGAGACAATTGATAATGATGATTTAAAATGGGCTTTGGATAATGTTTGCCTTACGCCATACATCAAAACGTTCCCCAACGGACTTCAAAATCAAGTTCATCCGGGCGGTCGTGAATTATCGGCTTCTGATGTTCAAAAAATACTTTTAGCAAGAAGTATCGTCAACAAACCCAATATATTATTCTTAGAAGATCCTGTAGATAAAATGGACGAATTAACTTCGGCTAAAATAATTGATTTTTTATTGTCGAAAGAAAATGACTGGACGGTAATTGTGACTTCTAAAAGTGATATTTGGAAAGACAAATGCGACCGTATGATAACCATTGATGACGGAAAAATTATTAACGACACAAAGCTTTAATCATGCTCAATATAACTAAAGAAAATAACGTACTTATAACACCTGGAAAATACAAGTCTATAACCAGTGTTGCCCGCAGACCGCATTACAAAATTTTAAATCGGGTAATAATCGGTTTTTTATTGTTCGGATTTGGCTGTCTTTTTCTTCCCTGGACACAAAATATTTCAGGAAGTGGTTCGGTTACCACTTTAAAACCAGATCAGCGACCACAAACAGTTCATAATGCGATTGCCGGAAGAATCGAGAAATGGTTTGTTCAGGAAGGTGATTATGTAAAAAAAGGAGATACTATTCTTTTTATTTCAGAGATAAAAGAAGATTATTTAGATCCTAATCTGGTTGGAAACACAAAAGATCAGGTTGATGCAAAAAAGATGGCCGTAGAATCGTATGGCGATAAAGTTAATTCGCTTGATGTCCAGGCGCAATCCCTTAACACAGAAAGAGAATTAAAATTGCAACAGGCTCAGAATAAAATAAAACAGGCTAATCTGAAAATTAAGAGTGACAGTATGGATCTCGAAGCCGTAAAAACGCAGTTGAGAATTGCCCAGACACAGTTTAATCGTTCGACAGCGCTGAATAAAGAAGGTTTAAAACCACTTACAGATGTAGAACAAAAAAGATTAAAACTTCAGGAATCTGAAGCTTATATTATCACACAGCAAAATAAATTATTGAGCAGCAAGAACGAATTGATAAACGCTAAAGTAGAAATCAATCGTATCACTGCCGAATATGCCGAAAAAATTTCGAAGTCAAAAAGTGATAAATTCACTGCTTTAAGCACCCAGTATGACACAAAGGCTCAGGTTAATAAACTACAGAATCAATATGTAAATTACAGTCTAAGAAATGGGTTGTATTACATCACCGCTCCACAAAGCGGATATGTAAATAGAGCTTTATTGGCAGGTTTGGGCGAAACAATAAAAGAAGGGACTCCAATTGTTAGTATTATGCCTTCCACTTATGATATTGCGGTAGAAACGTATGTTGACCCTATAGATCTTCCTCTGGTTCACCGTGGAGCAAAAGTACGTGTTTGGTTCGATGGATGGCCAAGAATTGTATTTTCAGGCTGGCCAGGATTATCCTACGGAACCTTTGGAGGCAAAATAGTAGCGATAGAAAACTTTATTAGTCCAAACGGAAAATACAGAGTCCTTATTTCGCCAGATGGCAAGGATCACAAATGGCCAAAAGAACTCAGCATCGGTGCCGGTGCACAAAGTATTGCTTTACTGGAAACAGTTTCGGTATGGTACGAAATATGGCGTAACTTAAATGGTTTTCCTCCAAATTATTACAAAGCAGATGAAACGGATACAAAAGGAAAGGAGAAAAAGTAAAATGAGACATATAGCAAAAATGCTTTCTTTTTTATTTTTCTTTGGCTTTTCAACAGGATTCAGTCAGGATTTTAATAAAGAAGAATTGAGTTATAGCGAGTTTTTAGGCTATGTAAAAAAATACCATCCGCTGGTAAAACAGGCTAACCTGGAAATAACAAATGCTCAGGCAAAGCTAATGGTTGCCCGCGGTGGATTCGATCCCAAAATCGAAGTAGATTACAATAAAAAAGAGTTTAAAGGAACCGAATATTATTCATTACTAAATAGCAGTTTCAAAATCCCGACCTGGTACGGCATCGAAATAAAAGCAGGTTTTGACGAAACAGATGGTCAATATTATAACCCGCAAAATCGAACACCCGATGCAGGGTTAACTTCGCTTGGAATAAATGTAGCTTTAGGACAAGGGATGTTCATCAACCAGCGTATGGCAGATGTACGGGAAGGAAAACTTCAGCTGCAATTAAGCGATGCCCAGCGAAAACTAAAAGCAATCGAAGTTTTGTATAAAGCCAGCGAAGCCTATTTCGAATGGCGAAAAAGTTACAACGAAGCCGAACTCTACAAGAGTTATCTTGGTTTTGCAAGTGCCCGTTTTGCAGGAGTAAAAAAACTTATCGAACTGGGAGATTCTCCAGCAATTGATAGTGTCGAAGCCCGAATTACCGTTAGAAACAGACAATTAAATGTAGAAAACGGAAATCTTAAACTGGCCAAAGCAAAACTCTACCTGTCTAATTATTTATGGATCGAAAACGTTCCGGTTGAGTTGGATGATATGGTAAAACCAGAGCAAAACTTAATCCTGACACTCGAAGAAACATTAAGAACTTCGGATATGATGGTCAATGTCGAAACGCTGGATTCTCACCCAAAAATTCAGGCTCTCGATACAAAAATGTCTATTCTCGAAGTCAACAGACAGCTAAAAGCAAATTCGCTGCTTCCTAAATTAAATGTCGGCTACAACTACATTTCAGAACCCACCTACTTTGATTCTTTCAATGCAGATGATTATAAGTTTAACGTCGATTTCAGCATTCCCATTTTCTTAAGAAAAGAGCGTGGAAGCCTAAAAATGGCCAAAATTAAAATTCAGGATCTAAAGTTTGATATCGACCAGCAACGACTCGAACTTAAAAACAAAATAAAAGCACAACAAACAGAAATTGCCTCTCTAAAAAGGCAAAAAAGCGTCATTGATAATCTCGTAAATGATTATATGACCATGCTCAGCTCAGAAGAAAAATTATTTTCCTTTGGCGAAAGTTCCATATTCTTAATCAATTCCAGAGAAAACAATCTCGTCAGTGCAAGACTTTCGCAAATCAGTATCGAGAATCAGTTTTACCTTTCAAACGCCGAATTGTATAAGATACTCGCAAATCCAGATTGATAGTATATAAAAACCTGTAAAGCATAATTTACAGGTTTTTTTATGCCAGGAAACTTCAAATGAATCATAAAGGTTTTGAAAAATAAGTAAAAACAATCCATTACAACCAGAACCCAATCCATACTTTTATAACGATTGTTATTCATCAGGGCGTGACACCATCCCGATAAGAGGGCCAACATACTTTGCGGTTATACGCCCTCTTACCGGTATGCTGTCGGGCTATCCATGCTACTTCGGTAGCTTATTCCTATCCCTCACGCAACCCAAACTCCGAGTAAGAGTCAGGTCCAAATCATTCCGTTTTCGATTTCATAACTTGAAGATTGAAGCAAATGACCTGAAAATTAAAGTAAATAATTTCCATTTTAATCACAATCCCCAATTTGATTTAAAGAATCATTATTAAAAAGAATCAGCATTAAAATAATTAGCCAATCAATATACCACCCCGTTGAGGTTCTCGTAAAACCCCATCGGGGTGACATATTTATAGAAAAAATCAAATAGCCAGCCCCAAATAACCCCAGCGGGGTGAGATATTTATATATAAAACCATGAATGGTCTTGATATTTGAACAGAGATTTTTAAGGAATAATATGAAAAAATAAGAAATTTCCTTTAAATAGAGTATTTTTTTTATTTTTTAAAATTTAGTATATCAGATAGTTATGAAAAAGTTTAAAAAAAAGACATTTAAATTTTGAAAAAAGTATTGGAAATCTAAATAAAGAAACTACTTTTGCACCCGCTTTGAAACACAAGCGAAATTAAAAAGAAATACACGTTCGTAGACATATTGAATTGACAGCCGTTTTAACAGAGATGTTAGAACAAAAGAATAAGAGTAATAGAATCGCGAGATTTAAGAATACCCGATAGAGAAAGCATCATTATAAACAGTCCCGATTTATCGGTACAAACAATATACGATGAAGAGTTTGATCCTGGCTCAGGA
>NZ_WSTB01000024.1 GCF_009789235.1 Flavobacterium hydrocarbonoxydans
AATGATATCCACAGGAACATTTGTCGGGCGATTTGATCCTGCTGTAAAATTGATAAACACTTCATATTTACCTCTTTGAGCAATTGTTGGCGTAAAAGTAGCTGTTTTAGTTCCTTTTGCTGTATCGTCATCATGAATATAATTAGAACCAATATATCCTGCAGTTGCAGATGTTGCTGTCCAGGTACCAACCAAAGTCGCATTGAGATTATCAACAATAATAGATGTTGTTCCTGGTACAGTACAACCAGCACTTTTGGGTGTAAAACTCACCGGAGCCGAATATGTCGAAGTTCCTGTTGCAGGACTATAACTTCTTATAGAATAGTAATAAGTAGTTCCTCCTAATGGAGCTTCAAAAACCTGTGCATTCGTTTGATTCCAAGTATATGTTTTAACGGTATTGACTACATCATTTACTACTACGTTACTATTAGGTGAAGTTGAAGTTGTAAATCCATCAGTATCATTCCAGCCAGCTGATGATTTTGAAACTTGTATGCGATAATCTGCTGAAGAAACTGTCGAATCCCAGGTAAAATTAACAGGAGTCGTAACATAAAATTCACCAGATGTTGGTGTCAAAGCTATTGGAGCAGCTTGATTATTTGTAATAACGCCCGTAATATTTGCACTTTCGTTATTATTTTTATCCAAAGCTGTTACCAGAAAATAATTGTTAGGTGCTTCCAATTGAGCAGTTGTCAACGCAAGTTGAGTTGCATTAATAATGTCCAAAACCTTCGTGCCATCTTGTTTCAAATTAGGAATATCAGCCTGATTTGCAAATGCATAAATCACATATTTTACAGCCAGATCTCCATCAGAAGCAGCTACTGGAGGATCCCATTTCAAAACATTACCTTCAAATCTAATATTGGTTGGTTCTAAAGGACAAACATTATCTTTCCAAGGCATCGAAGGGGCAAATGATTTATATCTGTATTCATTATTTTGTAAAGTAGTCGCAATTCCTTTTTCATTGCTCATTATATATCGAGTCGAATAAGACGTTTGACCAAAAGTATTAGTCATGCCTGCTATACGATTTTGAATAATTTGATTTTGAATTTCAGAAGCTGGCCAGTTCTGCGAAGAAGTACTTGGCAGACGATCATAACCTTGACTTACATATAAATGTCTTCCATACGTTGCCGCTTGATCATTCCACCATTGAGAAAGTTTTATATAATCTTGTGAACCTCCTATTTTCCAATATAATTGAGGCGAAATATAATCTACTTTGCCATTTTGCAGCCAATTAATAGGGTCACAATACAATGCACTATAAGAAGGATTGCCTGTTATTCCTGTTGGTACGCCATTTTTCCAGATACCAAACGGAGCTACTCCAAAAACTACATTTTTATTCTGATTAGCATTAATAACCTGCAAAGCATCGTAAACACCTGCAATCATTTTATTCACGTTATCACGTCGCCAATCATCAATATTACTTATTCCTGTTGGGTTATTATTAGCATACGTTGCAGCATCCTGATTATTTGCCATCCCTTGATCTGGATAAAAATAATCGTCAAAAACAATCCCATCAACATCATATCTTGACGCTATATCCTGTACAACACTTATAATATAATTTTTTACAGCAGGTAAACCTGGATTCAAAATTTTAAGATTACTATTATTCGAAGCTGTAAAAA
Source organism: Flavobacterium hydrocarbonoxydans (assembly GCF_009789235.1). Classification (GTDB taxonomy): domain Bacteria; phylum Bacteroidota; class Bacteroidia; order Flavobacteriales; family Flavobacteriaceae; genus Flavobacterium; species Flavobacterium hydrocarbonoxydans. Next base: position 1,665 of record NZ_WSTB01000024.1, read on the forward strand.
CCCAGGAAGGATTTAGTTTTGAAACGTGATTATTTGCCAAAGTATAACCACCAACACTAGCACGATAAGGGTTTAACCAGGCATGCAAATCCAGACCTCGTTTTTTACATTCAACAATTGCAAAATTCAACGGATCCCATAATGGATTTGGAGCTACCCCCTGAGTTCCTGTCAACCAGTACGACCAAGGTTCTATTGATGAATTATAAAGAGCATCACATTCTGGTCTAACCTGAAAATAAACCGTATTGATTCCGGTAAGTACTAATTTGTCCAGAATAGTAATCAGCTCTGCTTGTTGCACTGCAGGAGTTGCAGTTCTGTTACTTGGCCAATCCAAATTATAAACAGATGTTAGATAGGTCCCTCTTAAATCTGCTTTTGGACTTGCATTCATTTCAGGACCACTATTCGAGCACCCCAAAGGAATATTCGTTCCCTGGCTAAAAACAAGTCCGTTCACAATTAAAACAAACAATAAATTAAGTAATTTTTGCTTCATAAATTTGGTAGTTTTTTGTTAATAAAAGTAAATATATCACAAAAAAATACTCAAAAGTTAAATCACTAAACAGCATTTTTAACACAAATAATGCACAATAACTCAAATTTTATCAAACAAAACGCAAATAATCCAGCAAAAACAAGACTTCTTTTTTAAGTCATAAGCTAAACAATTGTTAATAAATTTTTCTATAACTTTGACCTGTTTTATATTTTTAAGGAAAATTAATACATTTTTTAAGTTTTAAAAATTATTAAACTTGCTCATTTTATAAGAGTTATTAATTTATATTTATGTTTAAATAAAATTAAAATGAATTTGTTCGAAGAAACATCAGATTGGGAAACAAAATTGGAACCAATTCTACAAGTGTACAAGGGAAGAAAACATCCTCTAGAGTATAAAAGCACCTATCAACTAATGATTATGGTGATTTTATCTGCTCAGGATTCTGATGCTAATATTAATAAGATTGCGCCAGATTTTTTTACAAAATATCCTAATCTGACTAGTATTCAAAAAACAGATTTAGAAACTTTAATGCAGTCCATAAGCAAAGTGCGCAACTATCCCAGTAAAGCCAAATGGATTTTAGATATTTCAAAAATGCTGCAAAATGATAATTCTATACCCTTAACAATGAAAGAATTAACATCCTTAAAAGGCATTGGAAGAAAATCTGCCAACGTTATCATGCGCGAAACGGGTCAACCTGCTGAAGGCATCATAGCAGATTTACATGTAATCCGTGTTGCTCCCAGAATTGGAATAATTTCTGAAAATAAAGATGGAAATAAAGTCGAAAAAGATTTGATGCAAGCTTTACCTAAAAGTATTTGGTCAGAAATAGGAATGGCAATTTCTTTTTTAGGAAGAGAAATATGCCGACCAAAACCCAAATGTGAAGAATGTTTATTAAAAAACATTTGCCGATATTATGAAATGCAATTCAACTAAATTTATTTTCTTCGGGTATCAATCAGATAAATAATTTTCCAAACCTCTTTTTCTTTAAATAATGTAAAAGTATTTACTCCGGAATGGCTTAATTTATCATTCAGATAAAACTCATAAGGCGCCCATACATGTGCCATACTCCCATCGATTTGAATTGTATAACTTAAAATTTTCTCTTCAAATTTCAAATCTGCAGGAATAGAAGTTATCGATTTATAAAATTTATTTACAGATTCACTAGTCAGTTTATTACCCTTAACCCCTTCACTAATAGATTGTAAGATAATTAAATCCGAACAAACCGATTTCATCTTAATAGAATCCTTTTGATGAAAACCAATAAAAAAAGTTTCAATACTCTGCTGAACATCTTGCTTTTGTGCAGTACAGATAAAACTAAAATTCAACAAAATTAAAATCAATAATTTTTTCATAAAAAAAGATTTAAATAGCCCGAATAAATATAATAATTAAACACCAAACTGATTCAAATGATGATCCAAATGTTTAGCAAACATATTATTCCATTCAATGGCAGTCAGTTTACCAAATGAATGAGATTCTTTGCCTTCAAAATTTTCTTCCCCTAATTCTTGCGTTTTTTTAATATAATCTATTAGCCTATTTTTCTCATTTTCAAAATCTCGATTTCCTTTGATAATAAATTGCGGAGCTGTCTGGTTGTTCTTTGGGTAAGGTTTTTCGTTGACAACCTTATCTTTAACCAAAAGTTTCAAAATAAATTTCATAAAACCATTGGGCTTAGGATGAATATCACTATAAACCATTTCGTAAGTTATATTACAGTGTGCAAGCATTTGAGACACATCCATCTTTCCCCAGCCCGGATTAGAATCAGATTTCAGTAAATTGATACGGTCTATCATCGTCTGAGAATCGCTTATTTCGAAAATATTTTTCATTTTTTTGTTTTATTGAATTATCACACAAACAAAAATATGCAATTTTAAAGTAATAGTAACTGTAAATATCAGTAAAATAATACAAATATTTCAGCTATTTAAGTAACACAAAAAGAATCATTTTTATAATATTCGTTTATTTCTATTTGGCACTACCTAATTTTTAAATTCGAAATTCTCATCATTATTTATTTTACTGTTCCTTTTTAATAAAAAAATGTTAATAATCGCCTTATAACAGAAATAATGTGAAGAAACTGCTTTCTTTTTTGTAACTTAAAAATCTAACAAATAAATCCTAAGATGGCAAAATTACGAATTTCATTAATCAATATTCATGGACTTTTAAAAGGGTCTGGTCTAGAGATTGGTCGAGATGCTGATAATGGCGGACAAACAAAATATGTTTATGAACTGGCTGAATTTTTATCAAAACATGAAAATGTAGCTCATGTACACTTATTTACAAGACTGATTGATGATCCAAAACTTTCATCAGAATATGCTGTTCCTATTGAAATCATTAATGAAAAATTAGACATAAGACGGATTCCTTTTTTAGGAAAAAAATACAAACCTAAAGAACAATTATGGGAAGGTTTGGACACTTTTGTAAACGGAATTGTTCAGCATATAAAAACTCATGATATATTTCCAAATTGGATTCATTCACATTATGGTGATGCAGGATATGTGGCAAGTGAATTATCCACAATCTTAAATATTCCTTTCGCCCACACAGGTCATTCATTAGGTTTTCATAAAAAGAAAAAACTAATCGATAGCGGTATCAGTGAAGAAGAAATAGAAAAAAAGTTTAAGTTTAAACAAAGAATTGCTGCAGAAGAAAAAACTTTGGAATTATCAGAGTTTATAGTTACTTCTACAGAGCAGGAAATCGAAACTTATAAACCATATAAAAATTTTGAATTAGGTAAATATCATGCGATTTCTCCCGGAATTGACACCAGTAAATTTGTTCCTTATTATCATATAGAGCAGGATTCCGTAAAACAAATGGAAGAAGAACAAAGAAAATACTGGGTAACCGAAACAATCTCTAAATTTTTAATAAATCCGCACAAACCCTTTATTTTAGCTCTCTCAAGACCAGACCGACATAAAAATCTTCATACACTTATTGAAGTTTACGGCAAAGATAAAGAGTTACAAAGCATCGCTAATTTAGTCATTTTTGCAGGTATAAGAAAAGATATTACGCAAATGCCAGAATCAGAAAAAGATGTTTTAACCGATTTGTTATTATTGATGGATAAATATGATTTGTATGGAAAAATGGCAATCCCAAAAAAACATGATGTTGTAAATGAGGTTTCGCTGATCTATCGTTATGCAGCCGAAAAAAGAGGCGTTTTTGTAAATTTGGCCTTGCATGAAAATTTTGGCTTAACTGTTATTGAATCAGCAAGTTCGGGTCTGCCGGTTGTAGTTACAAAAAATGGTGGCCCGTCCGAAATTATTCCCACCTGTCAAAACGGAGAATTAGTAAATCCGTTGGATGAAAATGAAATAAAAAAAGCATTACGAAATATTTTAACCAATGAGAGTCAATGGAAATATTATTCCAATAATGGAGCAATTAATATTCAAAAACACTACAGTTGGCTGAGTCATGTCAATCAATATATTGATTATGTCAACGAAAACTTATCCTTATCATCTGGCTCAGGAAATAAAAAACAGCATTACCCAAATATCAACATTGATCGATTAAAAAGAAACGTCGAAAATTTATTGGTTACCGATATTGACGGAACCTTAATCGAACCTAAGCTAAACAATCCAGGACTAAAAGAATTAAAAGAATATTTAATAAATCGCACCGATAAAATGGCATTTGCCTTAGCCTCAGGAAGAAATCTTACACTGGTAAAAAAAGTGATCGAAGAAGAGAAGCTTCCATTGCCAGACTTTATTATTTGCTCTGTTGGAACAGAAATTTATTATACAAATGGAAAAGATTATATTCTAGACAAAGGCTGGGCTACTTTTTTAGCAGGACGCTGGAAAAGAGAAGATATTGCTAATCGTCTAAAAGAGATTCCATGGATACGTTTACAGGAAGAACAAGCACAAAATCCCTATAAAATCTCCTATTATTATGACAAAGAAAAATACGATCACGAGCAATTAATAAGCGTTTTAGGACCAGGATGGTATAAAGTAAATATAATTGTGAGTCATGGAGAATTTCTTGATTTTATTCCCAAGCGGGCTTCAAAAGGAAATGCCATCAAATTTTTATGTCGCAAATGGGCCATTCCTTTATCGAGTGTAATTGCAGCTGGCGATTCAGGAAATGATATCGATATGTTCAGAGGTTCTATTAAAGGAATTATCGTAGGTAACCGTAGCTCTGAATTAGATAATTATGTTACGACAAAAAATATTTATGTAGCAAAAAAATCAGCTTCTTCAGGCATTTTAGAAGGATTAAAACATTATAAAATAATAAAATAGAGTATCGTATGTATTCAGGTTCAGGTTTCAGTAATTGGGAAATAGGTGATGTTGATGTATTTATAGATGAAAACGGAGTTCATCATTTATTTCATTTGATTATTCCAAATCACGATTATATTGCACATGCAGTATCAAAGGACGGACTTTCCTGGAAAAGAGTCAAAAACGCATTATTTGTTGGAGATCCAGGCCAATGGGATGACGATATGTTATGGACAATGCATGTTAGCAAAAACTCAAATGGAGAAGGTTACGAAATGTATTATACGGGTTTAAAACGTAAAGATAAAGGAATTACTCAAAAAGTAGGCAGAGCAGTTTCGCCTGATTTACTTCATTGGACAAAAGATAATCAATATGGTTTGCCACTAAAAAGCGACGCTCCATATTATGAAAGCAGAGATAATAATCCACGTGAATGGCTGAGCTTTAGAGATCCTTATAAATATCAATTTGAGGGAGAAGATTATTTACTGATTTGTGCGCGTAGTGCAGTAGGCCCAACTTACAGACGAGGATGTATTGGCGTTGCAAAAAGAAGCGATAAAGGTTTTGTGCTCCAAAAACCTTTGCATGTTGCTTACGTATATGATGATATCGAATGCCCTTGTGTGGTAGAAATTAAAGGTACTTACTATTTACTTGGCTCAATTCGGGAAGATATAAAAGTACGATACTGGTTTTCCCCAGATTTTAAAGGAGAATACCATGCCTTTCATAATAATTTATTAATGCCGCAAGGCAATTATGCCGCAAGGATTGTCAAAGAAGGCGAATTTTATTTGATATATAATTTTTATTTTGTGGGCGGAAATGTCAACACACTTCGGGTAATACCTCCGCCAAAACAATTAGATGTTGACAGCAGTGGCAGGCTATTATTAAAAACATACCATCATTGGAGAACCCTCTATCAAAGAACAGTTCATCAAAGAAATTTACCCATTCCATCACCTATTTTGGGAAATCCTTCAGCAAATTTTGTTATAGAAAATCCAAATAAATGGAGAATTGGATGTCGAAGCGGTTACGAAGTTTTTTGTTTTGAAAAACCATCCGAAAATTTTGTTTGGGAAGGTACATTGGCTGTAGAAGGAATGGGAAAAACAGGTTTTGTTATTGAGTGTGATGAACAAGGAACAGCCTATTACATATCAATTGATTTTGTAAACGGATTTGTTCAGTTTCGAGCATGGGGGTTTAACGAAAAAGATGTAAAAAATAATTTTGTTTTTGAAAACATTCAGACCAATCAATTTGAAATAGTTGAAAACAAAGAAATTTATTTTAAAATTATTCGTTACGGAAATTATTATGAACTTTCGATAAATGAAGTTGTAAAATTAACATTGCTGGATTTTAAATATAGCGAAGGCAGTATTGGTGTCTATGTTTGTTCGGCTATAGTATCACTAAGCGATTCAAAATTTCATGTCATTCCAGAGCCAGAAAATGAATACGCAACTTCAGATCCTAATAAATCATTAGAGGAATACAATAAAATAACCCAGGTTTAATAAAGTAGCTAAAAGAGTAGCCATTTTATCCATGATTTAATTTAACAGAAGCATTATTTTTAGGGCGTTTCCCTCCGGGCCGGGCCGTCCGCTATATTCCCGATTAACAAAAACTACGGCTAAAAAGCCTTGTTTTTCTAAATCGCGAGATGCCGCTCCCATCCCTAACGCAAACCAAGATCTGTTTTCATAAGAAAGAAGATCTTAACAATTGAGTTAGAAGCTGGAAGTTAGAAACTGGAAGTTAGAAGTTGAAAGTTGGAAGCTTTATAGCAAAATAATTAGCATAGACTCGTCTTGAATTTCGAATTTGGAATTTGAAGTTCCCCATAATTCTTAGCGTCTTAGCGACTTTGCGGCAAAATGGAAAGTTTTTTTCACGCAGATTTTAAAAAAGATTTAAGCAGAGTTTCGCAGATAATTTTTTCAACCATACTTATACTAAACTTTAGTGTCCTGGTCTCTTTGCGGCAAAAAAAGCTGGAAGTTAGAAATTGGAAGCTTCAAGCTTTATCTGACAGATGCGTTTGGATTTTGGAATTTCGTATTTCGAATTTGAAGTTCCCCATAATTCTTAGCGTCTTAGCGACTTTGCGGCAAAATGGAAAGTTTTTTTCACGCAGATTTTAAAAAAGATTTAAGCAGAGTCTCGCAGATATTTTTTTTAACCATACTTAT
>NZ_WSTB01000025.1 GCF_009789235.1 Flavobacterium hydrocarbonoxydans
AACCTGTAACAGCGTCTATAATGGTAGCATAATAGTTTCCATCTGCCAAAGCATCTGTAGCAAGTAATGGTGTAGTGCTTGTAGCACTGCTGTACCAAACTGCTGTAGCTGGTGTTACTGCAATATCCGCAACTGTTGGCGTATCTTCTAAACAGAAATCTTGTGTAGCCGATGTTGTGGTTGGTGTACCCGGATCGTTGACTATTATCGCAGCTGTTTGAAGTGCTCCTGCATTATTTTCGCAAGTTGTATCACTGGAAACAGAAACATAATAAGATTTAGGACTCATCGCTATAGTTAAACCTGTAGCAGTCAAAACTCCTGAAGAATTTACTGTATATGTAACACCACTAATAACAGCGTTGTTTACAATAGGCTGAGTTCTATTTGCATCTAAATACCATAAGAATTTTGCATTCGTTAATGCAGGTGCCGTTGGTGTTAAGGTAGCTGTATCTCCCAAACAAACTGCTGTATCATCCACTGAAATATCATTTTCATCAGAAGGACGTAAAATGGTGAATGTAATTTGTTTTCTGTCAGCTTCCTTGGTTTCACAAAATTCAGTTCCGCTCACACCAACAAAATAGGTGTAAGTACCCGGCGTTAAACCTGTAACAACTAATTGAGGAGTTGTTTCACCAGCAATTAATTGACTTGTTGTTCCATCAAAACTATACCAGTAATAAACCGGACTTGTTAATGAAGGTGTTCCACTTAAACTCGTTTCTAAAGTAACTGTTCCGCCTGGCAAACAAATTGTAGTGTCTGTAGCTCCATCTAAAGTAATATCTGTTAAGGCATTTTCCGGACTTGACTCTCTAACCTCAACAGTTATTTCTCCTCTGGAGAAAACTTCACAATCAAAACGAACAGGTTGTACATAATATTTATAAGTACCTGCTGTTAAAGAAGCCGGAACAGTATAGGTATCTCCGCTTACTAAGAGATTTCCTCCTACCGGTGAATCATACCAATTATATGTTGAACAAGATTCTGATGGGACCTCAAGTGTAATAGCTGTTCCCGGACAAACGACGATTTTATTATCAGGATCACTTCCTGTGATTTTTGTGTTGGCAAATCTTTCAATAGTATGAACTCTTAAAAATTCTAATACTCCTGCTACTCCTCCAAAACTGATTCTTACTCTGTCATATATTTCTGGTTGAGAAGATACAGATACACTTAACATAGTATTTCCCGGTAAAACTCTTAAAGATAATAATGAACTTGAATCATCAATTGGAGCTCCTACAGCAACGTTTCCTAAGAAAGGCTGAATAGTAAATCCTTTTATTAGACTAAGATCTAAAAGAGCCGCTGGTTTCGAAAGTACAATTCTTAAACTATCACTTGCAATAGATGGTGTTTTAAAAGCTACTGTCAGATCTGCAGCAGCAAGAACCCCTAAACCACTATACATAGTAGCATAAGTACTAACATCATTATCAACTGCATTGAAAGCATCACTCACCCCAACTGTGGCATTTATTACACCAAGACCTGTTCTTCTGGCACCATAAAATACATCCTGAACATCTCCTGGTTGACAAACAATCTGAGGAACTTGTTGGTTATAATAAGCGTCAAAAACTTTTGTGCTTTGAATAACACTTACAAGTGATGCAGATTGAATTCGGATTCCATCATAATCTTTTGGACCTGTACCATCTGCTGGTACAAATGTAAATTCGAATGTATTTTCTCCGGATAATAAATTCACTAATGATCCTGAAACAGATTGTAAGGATCCAATATCTATCGGATTATTTGAACCATCACGTTTTGTTCCAACCACAGTTAAATTTTGGCCTAGCGCTACTCCGCTATATTCAGAACCCAGCTTAATTGTTACTGGAGTTCCTTTTGTAATTGTTGTTGGCCATTGCAAATTTTGCCAGGTTGTTCCAATTCCTAAAATTCCTAAACCAGTTGTAATAGTTGAAGCCGTTTGTGTATCTCCGTCGATAGCATTAGCACCATCAGAAACACCACCTGTTATATTGGAGTCTGAAGACTGAATACTAGCATATACTCTTTCTGTTAATAAGGCACAATTTGCCGGATCAACAACATTTATAGAAACAGTCGCACTAGTTGAACAATTTGCGTTACTGGCTACAGCTGTATAAGTATAAAAACCAGCAGTTGTAAGCGTTACATTAGCAGTTGTAATTGTTCCTGCTGTAGTTGAAGGTAAAACATTTCCTAGTGAATCGTACCATACCACAGTACTGTTTGAATCTGCTTCTAATGAAACAGAATCGCCAATATTAACAACTTCTGAATCTGTTGTTACATTCAGACTCGGTAACGGATTAATCGTTACTGCTACTGGTAGAATAGCTGATGGACAAGCGTTTCCGCTACCCTGAGCCTGAATTGAGTAAACACCATTTACTGTTATATTAGCTGCTGCAGCTTCTGTTATAGGAGTATTTGCAGGATCAAAAAAGGTATAAGTAATTGTGTCATCATAACCTACAATCGCATCTTTCAGGTTTACTTTGGTACAAGCTTCTAATGGAGTTACCACTAAAGGAGTAACTGTTGGATAAACTACTGTTACTTCTTTTAATGTATTAGCATCATTTTCACAATTGTCATCATTCGTTACTGAAATATAATATTGATAAGGAGATCCTGCTGCTGTTAAATTTGTAACAGTTAATGCAAAAGTTACAGGATCGATAGCATAATCTTCTCCTACAGATCCCGAACCGCCGTTTAGTATTTCAGTTGCTTTGGTCTGATCTGTATAATATTTAAATACTGGATTTAGTAATGTTGTTGTAGGTTCTAAATTGACCTGGCCATTACATAAAGCTGTTATATTACTATCAATTTCCACATCAGCATCAGTTGGCAATGGAGAAACTGTAACCGTAACTGGCTGACGAACACTATTTTCGCAAGTACCAGTATTACGGGTTGCTTCTAAATAATATGTTGTAGTAACAGATAAAGTACCTGTATTATAGGTTTCATTAGGTGATATTTCGTTTCCTCCACTAGCTGCATCATACCATTTGAATGTTTCAGCTGCAGCCGGATCTGATGTGGCTGTCAAAATGGTACTTTGACCTTCACAAATAGGAGAAGCATTACCTGAAATACTAGCTTCTTTATATCTAAAGGAAGCTCCATAAATATCCAATTCTCTCAATACTGATAAAGTTCCGCCCAGCCTAACCTGAACACCCGTAAAATCAGCTCCCGCAGCAAAACTGGCTCTAAAACGCCCGCCTCCTAAAACCTGAACACTTAAAAGTGAATTGTCGATAGCAATTACATCTCCGTTATAAGTTACACCATTATAACTCTCTAAAGTAATATAAGAAAGTAATCCAATGTTTACTAATCCTGATGGAATTCCTAACTCGACGTCTATAATATCGCCACTTAAACCCGGACTTGCAAAATCAAGGTTTTGTTGTACATATCCACCTAGACCAACAAGCGCCTGAAGCGTAGTAGCCGTACTATTGTCTCCGTCAACAGATAGTGTTGCTGTACCAGGGACTGCGCCACAACTTAGACATAAAACTCCATCATTAGTCACCAGTTGATTATCAGCTTGCAGACAGCTTGTTATGGGTTTATTTACAATAACTGTAACAGCCGTTCTGGCTGAATTTATACACCCAGAAGTAGTATTACGAGCCTCAATATAATAAGTTGTATCAGCAAATAATGGGTCCGTCTCGTAAGATGTTCCAGTTGTCAAAAGATTTCCAAGAGTCGGAGCATCATACCAATCATATTCTACTCCAGCTTCAGGAGTACTAACTTCTAATAAAGCTGTTTGTCCTGATTGGATAGTTACAGTTGGTGATGCTACAATTGGTGCTAAAGGAGTCGGATTTACAGTAACATTTACTAAAGTACGGGTTGCATCCGTACAACTTCCAATACTTGCTTCCACGTAATAACTAGTATTTGTTGTCAAAACAGGAGTTGTAAAAGAATTGCCAGTAAATAATAAATTTCCGGCTAGTGCCGAATCGTACCATTTATAAGTTGTCCCCACAACAGGAGCCTGAACATCTAAAGTAGTTGTGGTTCCGCTACAAATTGTAGTTCCTGTGGCCGCTATAATTGGTGCAATAGGATTATCTACAGTAATTACTATTGGAAAACGTTCACTGTTCAGACAGCCATTACGCGTAATCTCATAATAATAGGTAGTATTCGCCGTTAAGGCTGGAGTTGTATAGCTTGTTGTTGTAGCTAATGAATTTCCGGCTGTTAAAGCATCAAACCATTCAACTGTTTCTCCTACGGTTAAATTAGGTGTCAAAGTTGTTGTTTCACCACTACATAAAGCAATATCTCCTGTTACTGTTGGTGTTTTAAATTTGTAACTGGCTTCATAAATATCTAATCGGGTTAAAACTGTTGCTAATCCGCCCAATCTTACTTCGACACGATCAAATGCAGCTCCAGCTACAATACTAGCTTTAAAACGATTTCCTCCAAGCAACTGAATATCAACTATATTATCAATCGAAACCCGATCATTATTATAGGTCGTTCCGTTATAGGTAGCCAGAGTAATATAACTTAAAGCACTTATATCCAACAATCCACCTGGCTTTTCTAATTCTACCTCGACAATATCTCCTGCTCTTCCAGGATTATTAAATCGAAGTGTTTGTTGTATCCAACCATTAATTAAACCTACAGGAACCGAAAGTTCAGCTGCAGTTGAAGAATCTCCATCTACAGAATCATTTGGATTATTTGCATTACATAATAAGCAAAGTCCGTTTAAATTTGTCTGTTGGCTATTCGCTTCTAAACAACCACCCAATGCTGCCGGCAGAGAAGATAATGATGCACCTCCGCTCGGTACTGAATACCAATTGTATGTTGTTCCAGAAATCGGATTGATTACAGACAAAGTAGTTGACTGAGTCGCTCCACTAGAACATATAGCTGTTCCAACACTACTTATTACAGGTGCAATAGGATTAGGAACCGTAATTACAACAGGAACACGTTCGTTACTTTCACAACTTCCTACTCTGGTCACTCCTATATAATACGTTGTATTAGAAGTTAAAACCGGAGTCGTATATGAATTTGCTGTAATCAAAGGTGTTGTTGAAACCGCTGAATCATACCATGCTATGGTTGTACCAGCAGCTGGTGTAGCGGTTAATGTAGTTGAATTTCCAGAACAAAGCGTTTGGTTTAATCCTCCGCTTACAGTAGGTTTGGCAAAATCAAGTCGTACATCATAAATCCTAAAATCAGTAAGTACCGTAACGGCGCCTCCTAATAAAAACTGAATTTGATTGGTATCAGCAGTTATCTTAAATTTTATTAAACCAATAGTATTACCTGGTAACAATGCCAGATTAAGCAATGGATCATTCACTGCGATACTACTCCCAACGGCAGAACCGTTAAACCTTGCCTGGATTCTGGCAGTCGATAATAAAGATAGATTTAGTAAACCACTACCACTACCTATATAAACCGCGACTTCATCACCAGCTTTAGCCGTTTGATTCAGAGTTAACGTTTCCTGAATCGTACACAATACTCCGACATCTGTACTCAAAGTAGCAAAAGTCGATAAGCCTGCACTATCAAAGGCTAATCCCGGATCGGTGATACTGTACACGCAAATACCAGAAGCTCCATGTGTTTCAGAAATGGGTCTGCAAAAGGTTTGCGCCAAAGCATTATTGCACAAAAGCAATAAGAACAGTAGCCCTAATAATCGCTTCATACAGAAGAGATCAAAAATTTGTAATTTTTTTTTCATAATTTGGAAGATTAGAAAATGGACAATAAAATACCTGCTGGATTAAGTACGACACCTATTCCAAAAATTAAAATATTAATAATCAACTAATTAAAACTTATTATAGAACATACGTTCCGCAATAAATTTTATTAGAACTCAATTAAAAATCCGTAAATAACTTCATGCTGTTTTGGTTTTAAATAAAACAAAAAATACCTGCTGCCCTATTTTTATCAAATAAGACATGACTGCGTAAACGGTAGAAAACTGAAAAATCAATTTCCCAAAAAAAGAGTGATTTGTCGTAGATTTTTTCTAATCAAAGAAAATTAAAGTTGATAGATAAAGGGAGGTAATATAAATCTATAAACCAGGGTTATAGACATCTTATTTACGCTTGATTAGGGCGTAAGCGTTTCAACTAACAAAATTGCCGATGACAACCCTGCGAGAGAAATTTATAACGAATGGGTTTATGATGTAACTTATTAAAAAGAACTTTAAATAAGTCGGCTTGAGAATTAAAATTAAGAGAGGATAGCCTTAGCTTATTTTTACTAAAAAGCAAAATAAACATTTTCAAAATGAAATAGCCACCTAATGTAAACTGGATGAATAAAGTAATTGTAAAATCCATAAGCATCTTATTTAATTTACTATTGTAAAACGAAAAAA
>NZ_WSTB01000026.1 GCF_009789235.1 Flavobacterium hydrocarbonoxydans
ACAAACAATATACGATGAAGAGTTTGATCCTGGCTCAGGATGAACGCTAGCGGCAGGCTTAACACATGCAAGTCGAGGGGTAGAAGTCTTCGGACTTTGAGACCGGCGCACGGGTGCGTAACGCGTATGCAATCTACCTTTTACAGAGGGATAGCCCAGAGAAATTTGGATTAATACCTCATAGTATTACGACCTGGCATCAGGATGTAATTAAAGTCACAACGGTAAAAGATGAGCATGCGTCCCATTAGCTAGTTGGTAAGGTAACGGCTTACCAAGGCTACGATGGGTAGGGGTCCTGAGAGGGAGATCCCCCACACTGGTACTGAGACACGGACCAGACTCCTACGGGAGGCAGCAGTGAGGAATATTGGACAATGGGCGCAAGCCTGATCCAGCCATGCCGCGTGCAGGATGACGGTCCTATGGATTGTAAACTGCTTTTATACAGGAAGAAACACCTCTACGTGTAGAGACTTGACGGTACTGTAAGAATAAGGATCGGCTAACTCCGTGCCAGCAGCCGCGGTAATACGGAGGATCCAAGCGTTATCCGGAATCATTGGGTTTAAAGGGTCCGTAGGCGGTTTAGTAAGTCAGTGGTGAAAGCCCATCGCTCAACGGTGGAACGGCCATTGATACTGCTAGACTTGAATTATTAGGAAGTAACTAGAATATGTAGTGTAGCGGTGAAATGCTTAGAGATTACATGGAATACCAATTGCGAAGGCAGGTTACTACTAATGGATTGACGCTGATGGACGAAAGCGTGGGTAGCGAACAGGATTAGATACCCTGGTAGTCCACGCCGTAAACGATGGATACTAGCTGTTGGGAGCAATCTCAGTGGCTAAGCGAAAGTGATAAGTATCCCACCTGGGGAGTACGTTCGCAAGAATGAAACTCAAAGGAATTGACGGGGGCCCGCACAAGCGGTGGAGCATGTGGTTTAATTCGATGATACGCGAGGAACCTTACCAAGGCTTAAATGTAGTTTGACCGATTTGGAAACAGATCTTTCGCAAGACAAATTACAAGGTGCTGCATGGTTGTCGTCAGCTCGTGCCGTGAGGTGTCAGGTTAAGTCCTATAACGAGCGCAACCCCTGTTGTTAGTTGCCAGCGAGTCAAGTCGGGAACTCTAACAAGACTGCCAGTGCAAACTGTGAGGAAGGTGGGGATGACGTCAAATCATCACGGCCCTTACGCCTTGGGCTACACACGTGCTACAATGGCCGGTACAGAGAGCAGCCACTGGGCGACCAGGAGCGAATCTATAAAACCGGTCACAGTTCGGATCGGAGTCTGCAACTCGACTCCGTGAAGCTGGAATCGCTAGTAATCGGATATCAGCCATGATCCGGTGAATACGTTCCCGGGCCTTGTACACACCGCCCGTCAAGCCATGGAAGCTGGGGGTGCCTGAAGTCGGTGACCGCAAGGAGCTGCCTAGGGTAAAACTGGTAACTAGGGCTAAGTCGTAACAAGGTAGCCGTACCGGAAGGTGCGGCTGGAACACCTCCTTTCTAGAGCCTCATATGTTAGTGGAAACACACGTTGAGGAAAAAAGATGTGGATTTGTCGGATATGAATCATAACGTTTTATTACTCTTGCTGTTAGTTCAAATAATAAATTTAAGTAAAACAGAGTCTCGTAGCTCAGCTGGTTAGAGTACTACACTGATAATGTAGGGGTCGGCAGTTCGAGTCTGCCCGGGACTACTATTTAACTTAAAAAAGGAAATTCTGGAAGTTGGAATTCACCAAAAGAAATTAGAGAAGAATTAAGAAATCTAAAATCTGAATTCTACAATCTAAGATTGAAAAATGGGGGATTAGCTCAGCTGGCTAGAGCGCCTGCCTTGCACGCAGGAGGTCAACGGTTCGACTCCGTTATTCTCCACTATCTAAAGAAGATAGAATATAGAGAAAAGAATATAGATTTAGTCTATTTTCTAAACTCTATGCTCTTTATTCTAAAGAAAAAGTTCATTGACATATTGAGATAAGAAATAATAAAAAGTAGAAAGCGTTTTTTACTATTTATAGTAAAAGACAAAAAAAAACGGTCATAATTAAATTTATGATTGGTACAATAAGCAAAATAAGGGCGTATGGGGGATGCCTTGGCTCTCAGAGGCGATGAAGGGCGTGATAAGCTGCGAAAAGTTACGGGGACAAGCACACATTGATTGATCCGTAAATACCCGAATGGGGCAACCCACTATGTTGAAGACATAGTACACCGATAGGTGGGCAAACCCGCTGAACTGAAACATCTAAGTAGGCGGAGGAGAAGAAAACAAAAGTGATTCCGTAAGTAGTGGCGAGCGAACGCGGATTAGCCCAAACCAATGATGTTACGGCATTGTTGGGGTTGTAGGACCACGATATTTTATGTACAAGGAACCGGAAGTTACTGGAAAGTGACACCATAGAGGGTGATAGTCCCGTATGGGTAACGAGTATAATAGATAGTGGTATCCTGAGTAGGGCGGGGCACGTGAAACCCTGTCTGAATTTGGCGGGACCATCCGCTAAGGCTAAATACTCCTGAGAGACCGATAGTGAACCAGTACCGTGAGGGAAAGGTGAAAAGAACCGTGAATAACGGAGTGAAATAGATCCTGAAACCATACGCTTACAAGCGGTCGGAGCCCTTTCGTGGGGTGACGGCGTGCCTTTTGCATAATGAGCCTACGAGTTAACGTTGCTGGCAAGGTTAAGTGGTTAAGCCACGGATCCGTAGCGAAAGCGAGTCTGAATAGGGCGCTTTAGTCAGTAGTGTTAGACGCGAAACCGTGTGATCTACCCATGGGCAGGATGAAGCGCTGGTAACACAGTGTGGAGGTCCGAACCGGTTGACGTTGAAAAGTCTTCGGATGACCTGTGGGTAGGGGTGAAAGGCCAATCAAACTCGGAAATAGCTCGTACTCCCCGAAATGCATTTAGGTGCAGCGCTGGTTATAAGTTATATAGAGGTAGAGCTACTGATTGGATGCGGGGGCTTCACCGCCTACCAATTCCTGACAAACTCCGAATGCTATATAATGTTTACCAGCAGTGAGGGCTTGGGTGCTAAGGTCCAAGTCCGAGAGGGAAAGAACCCAGACCATCAGCTAAGGTCCCCAAATATATGTTAAGTTGAAAGAACGAGGTTTGTCTGCCCAGACAGCTAGGATGTTGGCTTGGAAGCAGCCATTCATTTAAAGAGTGCGTAACAGCTCACTAGTCGAGCGGACGAGCATGGATAATAATCGGGCATAAACATATTACCGAAGCTATGGATTTACAGTCTGACTGTAAGTGGTAGGGGAGCATTCTAACAGGGTTGAAGGTGTATCGTCAGGTATGCTGGACTGGTTAGAAAAGAAAATGTAGGCATAAGTAACGATAATGCGGGCGAGAAACCCGCACACCGAAAAACTAAGGTTTCCACAGCTATGCTAATCAGCTGTGGGTTAGTCTGGTCCTAAGGCGAACCCGAAAGGGACAGTCGATGGCTAACGGGTTAATATTCCCGTACTACTAATTACTGTGATGGGGTGACGGAGTGATGAAAGCGCCGCGAACTGACGGAATAGTTCGTTGAAGTACCTACCTATAAGCTGCGCAGGCAAATCCACGCGGCTTGGGGAAATACGATAGTACTCGGAGTCTTCGGACAAAGAGATAGTGCGCCTAAGGGCTTCCAAGAAAAACCTCTAAACTTCAGGTAATTAGTACCAGTACCGTAAACCGACACAGGTAGTTGAGGAGAGAATCCTAAGGTGCTCGAGAGATTCATGGCTAAGGAATTAGGCAAAATAGACCCGTAACTTCGGGAGAAGGGTCGCCCCGAGTAATCGGGGCCGCAGTGAAGAGGTCCAGGCGACTGTTTATCAAAAACACAGGGCTCTGCAAAATCGTAAGATGAAGTATAGGGCCTGACACCTGCCCGGTGCTGGAAGGTTAAGAGGAGATGTTATCTTCGGAGAAGCATTGAATTGAAGCCCCAGTAAACGGCGGCCGTAACTATAACGGTCCTAAGGTAGCGAAATTCCTTGTCGGGTAAGTTCCGACCTGCACGAATGGTGTAACGATCTGGACACTGTCTCAGCCATGAGCTCGGTGAAATTGTAGTAACGGTGAAGATGCCGTTTACCCGCAGTGGGACGAAAAGACCCTGTGCACCTTTACTATAGCTTAGTATTGACCTTGGATAAATGATGTGTAGGATAGGTTGGAGACTTTGAAGCGGCGTCGCCAGGCGTTGTGGAGTCATTGTTGAAATACAACCCTTTGTTTATCTGAGGCCTAACCCCATATTGTGGGGGACATTGCTTGGTGGGTAGTTTGACTGGGGTGGTCGCCTCCAAAAGAGTAACGGAGGCTTCTAAAGGTTCCCTCAGTACGCTTGGTAACCGTGCGTAGAGTGCAATGGCATAAGGGAGCTTGACTGAGAGACATACAGGTCGATCAGGTACGAAAGTAGAGCATAGTGATCCGGTGGTTCCGCATGGAAGGGCCATCGCTCAAAGGATAAAAGGTACGCCGGGGATAACAGGCTGATCTCCCCCAAGAGCTCATATCGACGGGGGGGTTTGGCACCTCGATGTCGGCTCGTCACATCCTGGGGCTGGAGAAGGTCCCAAGGGTTGGGCTGTTCGCCCATTAAAGTGGCACGCGAGCTGGGTTCAGAACGTCGTGAGACAGTTCGGTCTCTATCTACTGTGGGCGCAAGAAATTTGAGTGGATCTGATTCTAGTACGAGAGGACCGAATTGGACTAACCTCTAGTGTATCTGTTGTTCCGCCAGGAGCACCGCAGAGTAGCTACGTTGGGAAGGGATAAGCGCTGAAAGCATATAAGCGCGAAACCCACCACAAGATGAGATTTCTTTTAAGGATCGTGGAAGATGACCACGTTGATAGGCTATAGATGTAAAGGCAGTAATGTCATAGTCGAGTAGTACTAATAATCCGTAAGCTTATGTACACCCTTTTCCCGATAGCCCAGGCTATCGGGAAGAAACTTTCTAATAATAAAAAACTTTCTTTATCTCAGTATGTTAAGATATTATGTAATGTTGTTCCATAAATCATGGATCACCCATTGCAAAACGACCTTAAGGTGGTTATTGCGGCGGGGCTCACCTCTTCCCATCCCGAACAGAGTAGTTAAGCCCGCCTGCGCAGATGGTACTGCAGTTATGTGGGAGAGTATGTCGTCGCCTTTCTTTT
>NZ_WSTB01000027.1 GCF_009789235.1 Flavobacterium hydrocarbonoxydans
AATGATATCCACAGGAACATTTGTCGGGCGATTTGATCCTGCTGTAAAATTGATAAACACTTCATATTTACCTCTTTGAGCAATTGTTGGCGTAAAAGTAGCTGTTTTAGTTCCTTTTGCTGTATCGCCATCATGAATATAATTTGACCCAATATATCCTGCAGTTGCAGATGTTGCTGTCCAGGTACCAACCAAAGTAGCATTGAGATTATCAACAATAATAGATGTTTCTCCTGGTACAGTACAACCAGCACTTATTGGTGTAAAACTAACCGGAGCCGAATATGTCGAAGTTCCTGTTGCAGGACTATAACTTCTTATCGTGTAATAATAAACCGTTCCTCCTACAGGAGATTCAGAAACAGCAGAATTTGTTGCATTCCAAGAATACGTTTTTACTGTATTTACTACATCATTTACTACAACTGTACTATTTGGCGAAGTTGAAGTTGTAAAACCATCTGTGTTATTCCAGCCAGCTGATGATTTTGAAACTTGTATGCGATAATCTGCATTAGAAATTGTAGAATCCCAACTAAAATTTACTGGAGTACTTACATAAATTTGACCAGCAGCTGGAGTTATTGTCGTCGGAGCATTAGAAACACCACCTGCAGCAATTTTCCCTAATAAAACATTCCAACGTGCTGTGGTAAGATTTGGACAATCTGTTGATAATTTAACATCATTATGTCCATAGATTGCACGGTCCCCATTTGTAACTCTCCTTGTTTTAGAAATTCCATTTCTATCACATACATCAATTGCTAATGCAGCCGCCGCATTCAACATTGGCTGGCTATCCCACATGGCTAAATTCGTAGCTAATACTTCATGCTCCGTACTAATTCCAGCCCCGTTCCATTGTCCTTGTCCCGTTACCCCTTGTGCATAAGCGCGATCCGCTTCGCTAACAACTTGAGAAATTTGACCATCAGAATTACGAATACAATAATGAGCAGATGATGGAGTCGTTCTGCTGCAATCGCTAAACCAAGAAATCGCACCTTCGTAAGTTCCTGTAGCCATATAGTGAACAAAATAATAATCGATACCATATCCACTACGTCCAGTACCATAATTACAGGATGTAAATCTGGATAAAGCATCTGGATAATCAACTGCAGCAGTTGCAGCAGTTGCTGCTCCTTTTCCAGTAGTGCTCTTTTTTATAGTTTTTTGGCTCGGAATACTCACTACTTTTCCTTTAATATCAATAATCTCTTTCCAGAGAGTAACTGTTTTAGAACCTTCTTTAATTACTTTAAAAAAACGTTCTGCCAACGAAGTTTTCATTTCTTCATTGTTCAAACCAGTTAATTCTTTCGTTGCTTCAAACCAATCTTCTAAGCTTTTTGGGGCAGCATTTTTCTGATAACTTTTTAATAAAGCAGCAGCAGCTCTAATATTAGTTTTTGCATTTGTTTTAATAGCTTTTGGAGATGATTTGATCAATTTGGAAGCAACAGCAATTTGATTATTATAATCGCTTTCAATTAATCCCATAACTCCCCAGGATCCGTAAAAAGACGAAGAGACTTGTGTCCAGTTACTTTGTACCTGGCCAACAGCCATTAAAATTTCTACAGGAACTCCAAATTCTTTACTAGCAGCAGTAAAATATTTAGTCATCGTTTCTACAGAAGGATGTGGTCTGTTTAAGTATTCTTTTAAAAGTTCACCATTATGATCACAATCTAATTCATCGTGTTTTTCGGTTGATTTTTTGTGTTTTTTAGTTGTTGTATTTTTTTTGTTTGTTAATGCCAAATATTCGTCCATATTTCTTTGTAGAAATACCTCTCCATTTGATTTTACATTTTTTTTAATAGCAGACTTTACATACTTATCAGCCAAAGAATATAACTGACTATCACTTGCTCTCTTTGTTTCTGGAGTCGTTTGCGCAAAACTAGTTGCAACACATAACAAAACCAAAATAGCAGCGATTTGGTTTCGTAAATTAATAGGTTTGTTTTTCTTCATGTACATGGTTTTTGTTAATAAATAGTTTATGTTGGTTATGGTTAATAATTAAGGATTTAAAAAAAAAGCATAAAAGACCGCCAACTCACTAGACGGCCTTTTAGCCCAAAACAAATATTATTTGTTTAAAATGATTTTTTTGGTCGTGGCTTTTCCATCAGTAACAACCTGAAGTATATAAATCCCTTGTCCAAAACTGCTTAGATCCAGTTGCTGTTCATTTCCTTCAAAAGAAGTGTTTAAGATTTGTTGTCCCGTCATATTAAACAAGCGGACATCCGATTTTGAATTGTTTTCTAAAGTTAGATTCAAAATTCCGTTTGTTGGATTTGGATAGACTATCAATTCAGAAACTATTTTTTCTTTTTCTAATTCCTGAGTGTCAGCCATTTTTCTAGTTCCGGAACATCCCGAAATATAATTATGCTGAATATCATCAATCCAAACTGTCATTGCAGCTGCAGTGTTATTTTGTTTAATAACAATAGCATCAAGGGTTACTGAAGCTCCTCCAACAATACCGTTACCAGTTGTAATGGTTGTTCCTGCAGCAGTCGGTAAAAACCATTCGTAGTAATTCCAGGCTCCGTTATTGATAATTGCTAATGGAGGCAATTCTTCTAAACCATCAGCATCATCAATCCAAGCTGTTACTGTTGCTCCAGTATTAGCCGTACTTGTTTTTAACCAAAATCCAAAAGATCCCTGATTACCTACAAAAGCCTGATTATTTGCAGGAGTTCCTCCACCAGAAAGTAAACGCACTAACCAGTTTGTCGTAGCCGAAGTATTATCGTTTAAAACGGCTTTTAAACTTGCAGTACCATTTTTGAAACTATCTGTAGCTCTCGCCAAAGTTGAAGTTGTTGCAATACCCACAGTAGAACCCGAAGTAGTTGGAATTTGTGT
>NZ_WSTB01000028.1 GCF_009789235.1 Flavobacterium hydrocarbonoxydans
AAAATCAGATAAGTTTGCGGACAACGGAAACGGAACATTCACGCATACTACTGTTGATGGAAAAGAAGTAATCTTTGATGCCAACACGACTACTGTAACTAATAATGGTGATGGAACTTACACGGTTACCAATAAAAAAGGAGAGACTGTAAAAATCGATGTTGTAGGTGATGTGGTAACGAACATCAAAAATGAAGGCCCTGTTTATAACGAAATTGTAAATTTATTAAACTCAAAATCAGATAAGTTTGCGGACAACGGAAACGGAACATTCACGCATACTACTGTTGATGGAAAAGAAGTAATCTTTGATGCCAACACGACTACTGTAACCAATAATGGTGATGGAACTTATACGGTTACCAATAAAAAAGGAGAAACTGTAAAAATCGATGTTGTAGGTGATGTGGTAACAAACATCAAAAATGAAGGCCCTGTTTATAATGAGATTGTAAACATCCTGACAAGTAAATCAGATAAGTTTGCGGACAACGGCAACGGAACATTTACGCACACTACTGTTGATGGAAAAGAAGTAATCTTCGATGCCAACACGACTACTGTAACCAATAATGGTGATGGAACTTACACGGTTACCAATAAAAAAGGAGAAACTGTAAAAATCGATGTTGTAGGTGATGTGGTAACCAATATCAAAAATGAAGGCCCTGTTTATAACGAAATCGTAAATTTATTAAACTCAAAATCAGATAAGTTTGCGGACAACGGCAACGGAACATTCACGCATACTACTGTTGATGGAAAAGAAGTCATCTTTGATGCCAACACGACTACTGTAACTAATAATGGTGATGGTACTTACACGGTTATCAATAAAAAAGGAGAAACTGTAAAAATCGATGTTGTAGGTGATGTGGTTACAAACATCAAAAATGAAGGACCTGTTTATAACGAAATTATAAACATCCTAACGTCTAAAACAGATAAGTTAGTAAATAATGGTGATGGAACACTTACTCACACTTCGGTAGATGGAAAAGAGATAATATTTACTGTTACAAGAACAGGAACTGGTGTACCAGCTCCAGGAGGTAAAGCAGGAGATATTTATGTAGATAATTCAACAGGAGATGTTTATACTTATAATGGGACTACTTGGATAAAACAAGGAGATTTAGCAACGATGTATGCAAATAATGGATTAAGTGTGTCGTCTTCAAACGCTGTGCAATTAGGTGGTAGTCTAATTAAAGCTACTGAGATTACAACAACTGCGACAAATACATTAGCAATAACAGGATTACAGCCAGGAGCTGTTACCGATGGAATTGTAGTGAATAGCTCAGGAGGTGTTTTGAAAACTATTGCACCATCAGATTTATTAGCAGGAGCTACAACACATACTTTTGATAATGATGGAGTTAATACTTTAACATCAGTAGTTAACGGAATTACAGAGGCAGCACCCGCTGTAAACACAGTTGGGAATGCAATAACAGATGCAACTTTAACCACAACGGTTAATGGAGTTTCAGGAACTGCATTAGATTTAACACCAGCAATTGCTTCAGGTACAGTAAACGCATTGGCAAATGATGGTACTAATACTATAACTTCTACAGTAAACGGAAAAGTAGCTACAGCACCCGCTGTAAATACCAATACATTAGCATTGACAGGTACAGTTTTGAATGGTTCAGTAAATGGAGTTTCTTCAACAGTTGATTTACAATCCGCAATAACAGGAGGAACAACACATACTTTTGATAATGATGGAGTTAATACTTTAACATCAGTAGTTAACGGAATTACAGAGGCAGCACCCGCTGTAAACACAGTTGGGAATGCAATAACAAATGCAACTTTAACCACAACGGTTAATGGAGTTTCAGGAACTGCATTAGATTTAACACCGGCAATTGCTTCAGGTACAGTAAATGCATTAGCAAATGATGGTACTAATACTATAACTTCTACTGTAAACGGAAAAGTAGCTACAGCACCCGCTGTAAATACCAATACATTAGCTTTGACGGGTACAGTTTTGAATGGTTCAGTAAATGGAGTTTCTTCAACAGTTGATTTACAATCGGCAATAACAGGAGGAACAACACATACTTTTGATAATGATGGTGTTAATACTTTAACATCAGTAGTTAACGGAATTACAGAGGCAGCACCCGCTGTAAATACAGTTGGGAATGCAATAACAAATGCAACTTTAACCACAACGGTTAATGGAATTTCAGGAACTGCATTAGATTTAACACCAGCAATTGCTTCAGGTACAGTAAACGCATTGGCAAATGATGGTACTAATACTATAACTTCTACTGTAAACGGAAAAGTAGCTACAGCACCCGCTGTAAATACCAATACATTAGCATTGACAGGTACAGTTTTGAATG
>NZ_WSTB01000029.1 GCF_009789235.1 Flavobacterium hydrocarbonoxydans
ATT
Source organism: Flavobacterium hydrocarbonoxydans (assembly GCF_009789235.1). GTDB lineage: Bacteria > Bacteroidota > Bacteroidia > Flavobacteriales > Flavobacteriaceae > Flavobacterium > Flavobacterium hydrocarbonoxydans. Next base: position 4 of record NZ_WSTB01000029.1, read on the forward strand.
CCCCATTCCTGCCATGCTCCTCGGTATAACCAAAGCCAACATTCATCCATAAAAGATTTTGGTTTTAAAGCTTTTACAGCTTCAAAAATAGCATCCAGGCAAACTTTGTGTGTTCCGTGTGGATCGGCTAAATCTCCTGCTGCGTAGATTTGATGCGGTTTTATTTTTTCGATTAAATCCATTGTCAGCTGAATATCTTCCTGTCCGATTGGTTTCTTTTCGATGGTTCCTGTTTCATAAAAAGGCAATTCCATAAAATGAATCTGATCATCATTCAAACCAACAAAATGACTCGTGGCTCTGGCTTCTCCTTTTCGGATTAAACCTTTGATGTAACGCACTTCAGGAATATCAATTTCGCTGTTCTTTTTATTGGTTAAAAAAGTCGCAGCTTTTTGGTAAATATCATCTGCTTCGGCGCTTTTGATTCCGAATTTCTCATTGTAATCAATCACAAATCTTGCAAAACGTAAGGCTTCATCATCAGCAACAGCAATGTTTCCAGAGGTTTGATACGCTACGTGTACCTCGTGACCCTGCTCCTGCAAACGCATGAAAGTTCCTCCCATACTAATGATATCATCATCCGGATGCGGACTAAAAATCAGGACACGTTTTCTGGCAGGTTCTGCTCTTTCTGGACGATTTGCGTCTTCAGCATTTGGTTTTCCGCCTGGCCAGCCCGTAATGGTGTTTTGTAATTTATTGAAAATCTTAATATTGATATCGTACGCCGGACCCGAATCTGCCAATAAATCGCTCATTCCGTTTTCGATATAATCAGCATCGGTCAGCATCAAAATTGGTTTTTTGAGTTGTAAAGCCAATCCTAAAACCGCTTTTCGAACCAATTTGTCCGTCCATTCTACTTGTTCTACCAGCCACGGTTTGTTGATTCTGGTTAGTTTTGATGACGCTTCTTTATCCAAAACAAAAACCGCGTTGTTGTGCTCCTGCAAAAACGAAGCAGGTACGCGATTCGTCACTTCATCTTCAACCGATTTTTTTACAATATTTGATTTTCCTTCGCCCCAGGCCATCAGAATAACTTGTTTGGCCTCCATAATTTTCTTAACGCCAAGTGTAATAGCCGTTCTTGGCGTATTACTCAATCCGAAGAAATCTTTGCTGGCTGCCACTCTTGTAATATGGTCTAAAGCGACTAATCTTGTTTTGGAATTTTGCAGCGAACCCGATTCATTAAAACCGATGTGTCCGTTACCCCCAATTCCTAAAATCTGCAAATCGATTCCGCCCAATGCTTCTATTTTTGCCTCGTAATCGTGACAATAATCTGCAATTTGTTCTTTGGTCAAAAGGCCATCGGGAACGTGATAATTTTCAGGTAAAATATCAACATGATCGAATAATAATTCTTTCATGAAACGAACATAACTATTTATAGAATTAGGTTCCATCGGATAATATTCATCCAGATTAAAACTAATGACGTTCTTAAAACTCAAACCTTCTTCTTTGTGCAAACGCACCAATTCTGCATACAAACCTTTTGGTGATGAACCCGTAGCAAGTCCTAAAATACAAGG
>NZ_WSTB01000003.1 GCF_009789235.1 Flavobacterium hydrocarbonoxydans
GTTCCAGACGTCATACATGGGGTTGCCAACCTCAAATTTGACGTTCCGAACGTCAAATTTGAGGTCTTGAACGTCAAATTTGAGGTCTCGAACGTCAAATTATACGTCTGGAACGTCATAAATGAGGTTGCCAACGTCAAATTTGAGGTTCGGAACGTCAAATTTGACGTTTCGAACCTCATACGTGGAGTTGTAGTTTTATCCCTTGAAGGGTTTAAAACCCTTCAAGGGATAAAATTAAAAGTAAAATCGGTACAATAGAATCAACTGTGAGTATATCCTCTCTACGTTAGTTTTTGAATATCCGAATTCTTAGAATAATTTTCTTCCGGAATATTTTTAAAGAATTCAGCTTCCTCCAAAGCTGCCATCGGACCATAACCCAGTAAATAAGTTCCTAACTGGTTGTCGGCTGTTCGAATTACATATAAAATCGACATATCATCAGGATCACTCATCCCTTCATAGCGATGATGTGCCACAATAAAAATTTCGTCAGGCTGATAAGCGTATTTCGTTTCTGTATCTAATAAGCATCCGCCTTCAAACATAAAGTTGCAGGTATATCCATTCTTTTGATATTCTTCTATATAATCCATTTCGTTTTTAGAAATTTCTCTTTTCATAACAGTATAATTTAAATGATGCAGCCTATAAATGTCTGCCTGTTTAACAAAATTCATGTATGTTGAGAAGCGGCATTAACTCAATAAATAATTTTATTATCTCTAATGATGTTTTTGATCAAAAAAGCTATTATAATGTATAATTTCAGAGTATATTAGTAGTTAATTTATTTATAATTATCTGTAAGAGCCTACTCTCTAAACCAAAAAATAATACATTTCATGACCAATAATAATTATGATTTCCTGACAAAGGGCGGCGAAATGGGTATGCTGACACGTACCCATGACTGGAACCTGACCGCAGTAGGTCCTGTTGAACTTTGGCCTCAGAGTTTATGTACTACCTTAGGAATTCTTCTAAATTCTAAATTCCCAATGTTTCTTTTTTGGGGACCAGAACATATTTGTTTTTATAATGATGCTTACAGACCTAGTCTGGGCAATAATGGCAAACATCCTTTTATATTAGGCAAAAGAGGAGCTGATTCCTGGCCTGAAATCTGGGATTTTATACAGCCCTTAATAAACCAGGTACTTACTGAAGGTGAAGCTACCTGGCATGAAGATCATTTGCTGCCTATTTACCGCAATGGAAAAATGGAAGATGTTTACTGGACCTTTAGTTACAGTCCTGTCAATAATGAATCCGGAAAAACTACAGGCGTACTGGTTATTTGTAATGAAACAACCGAGAAAGTAAATCTTGTAAGCAAGCTAGAAGAAAGTAACCAACGCTATTTAAACAATATTTTGCAGACTCCTAATGCCATGTGCATCTTTAGAGGAGCTGATTATGTGGTAGAAATTGCTAATGAACTCATGCTGGAGATATGGGATAGAAAAGCAGAGCAGGTTATTAATAAGCCTGTTTTCGAAGCTCTTCAGGAAGCAACAGGTCAGGGTCTTGAAGCGATTCTGGATGCGGTATATACCACTGGTGAAAAGTTTACAGCTTATGAACTTCCGGTAAAACTAAGACGGAAAGGAAAAATAGTAGATACCTTTATCAATGTGGTGTATGAAGCACTTAAAGAACCAGACGGAAGCATATCGGGAATTGTAGCAATAGCCAATGATGTAACCCTGCAGGTGATTGCCAGACAAGCGGTTCAGGATAGTGAAATCAAATTTAGAAATACTATAAAACAAGTACCGCTGGGTATTGCTATTCTTAAAGGTGAGGATTTAGTAGTCGAAATGGCAAATGCTGCTTACCTGCAAATTGTAGATAAAAAAGAAGTAGAAATTCTAGGAGAGTCGCTTTTCAATTCGGATCCTGAAGCAAATGAATCTGTTTATCCGCTGCTTACCAATGTATATAAAACCGGTATCCCCTATCACACCGATGAATTTTCGGTGGTACTGGATCGTTATGGCAAACAGGAGAAATGTTATTTTGATCTGGTTTTTCATCCTTTAAAAGAAGAGGATAACGCTGTTTCGGGTGTGATAATCGTGGCTTATGAAGTAACGGAGTCTGTTAAGGCAAGACATCTTTTGACCGAAAGCGAAAAAGCATTTAGGAAAATTGTCATGGAATCTCCTATTGCCATGTGTATTTTTAGAGGTACAGATCATGTTATTGAAATGGCTAATACAACGATGCTTGAAACCATCTGGCAAAAAAAGAAAAAAGAAACCATCGGGAAACCAATATTAGAAGTTTTTCCTGAACTTAAAGAACAAAAATACCCGGAATTGCTGGACGAGGTTGTTGCCAAAGGGAAAGTTGTACGGGAATATGAATCTGTAGTTTATATCAACATCAAAGGAAAACTGGAGAAACTTTATTTAGATTATCAATATACGCCTCTTTTTGAAGATGATGGAAAAGCCTCTGGTGTAATGGTTACTGTAAATGATGTAACCACAAAAGTAGAAGCCCGCAAAAAGGTCGAAAATGCTGAAGAAAGAGCCAGACTTGCTGCCGAAATTGCCGAAATTGCTACCTGGGATCTTGATGTAGCAACGCAGGATATGATTTATTCTGAAAATCTGCTTACGATATTTGGCCATGATAAAACATTAAAACTCACCCGTGCTGATATTTATAAACAAATGCACCCCGATGATTTGCCTATTTTAGAAAAAGCAAAATTGGTAGCGCTGGAAACAAGCATATATAAATACGAATCGCGAATTATAAAAACAGATAATTCTATCGCCTGGATCAGGGCGCATGGTAAAGTATTCTTTGATGAAAACAACCTTCCGGTTAAAATGCTGGGTACGGTAATGGATATTACGGACGAAAAGAACAATCAGCAGACTTTGATAAAAAGTGAGGAGAAATTCAGACTCCTTGCCGATTCTATGCCACAACATATCTGGACTGGTGATGCAGAGGGAAATCTAAATTATTATAATAAATCCGTATTTACCTATTCTGGTATTACGCAGGAAGATATTGACAGAGACGGATGGCTTCAGATTGTGCATCCGGATGACCGTGAGCAGAACATAAAGGTTTGGATGGAATCTGTAAATACAGGAAATGATTTCTTACTGGAACATCGTTTCCGTCGTCATGATGGCGAATACAGGTGGCAATTAAGCAGGGCGATTGCTCAAAAAGATACTGAAGGAAACATCCAAATGTGGGTAGGTACCAGCACTGATATTCAGGATCATAAAAACTTTTCGACCCGATTAGAAAAAGAAGTTTACGAACGTACGGCTGAACTTGAAATAAAAAACAAAGACCTGATCAATATGAACATCGAATTGCAGTCGTTTGCTTATATTTCCAGTCATGATTTGCAGGAACCACTCCGGAAGATACAGCTATTTGCAAGCCGTTTAGATGAATTAGACGAACAGAATATTTCGGCTAAAGCCAAAGGATATCTGGAGAAGATACATGTTTCTGCTAAAAGGATGCAAACATTAATACAAGACCTTTTGACATATTCACGAACCAATTCTGCTGAAAGAGTATTTACAAAAGTCAATCTAGATGAAATAGCCGAAGAAGTAATTAGTGATTTTGCTGAACTTATAGAAGAGAAAAATGCTCTGATAGAACTTGCTCCGTTAGGTGAAGTTACCATCATACCCTTTCAGTTCAGGCAATTATTACACAATCTGATAGGTAATGCGCTAAAGTTTTCTAAAAAAGACACTCCTCCTGTTATTGAAATAAAAGCAGACCAGGTGGAAGGAAAAGCCATTCAACAAGACCATAATTTTCCTGATAAGATGTATTATCATCTTCAGGTTTCGGATAATGGTATTGGTTTCGATAAAGAATACAACAAACGTGTTTTCGAAGTTTTTCAGCGATTAAATACAGAAAGTGAATTTGCAGGAACTGGAATTGGTCTGGCTATTGTAAAAAAGATTGTGGAGAATCATAAAGGAATAATTATAGCCAATGGCGAAAAAGATAAAGGAGCTGCTTTTCATATTTACCTGCCAGAACTTTAAAAAGGAACTGCTCTAAAACTAAAATTCCAAATTCCACTTTGATCTTTTATAATCAATTTGGAATTTGGATCCGAGCGCCAGCGAACAGGCGAAGCAATTTATTTTTTGGATGCTGTTTTTTTATCTATTATAATGGATAGCGCTATGATTTGTAAACAAAGTTTTTATCATTTGCATTAAAGTTTTTCCAGTCAATTTCTAAAGCATGTTCAATAGATTTAATAATGTCTTTCATTAAAACCGGTTTGGTAATAAAATAATCTGCTCCCAGATTACGACATCTTTCAATGATAGTCGGTTCGTTTGACGTTGAGAAAATAATGATGGGTATATCATTTTTATATCCGGAGTTTCGTAGTTCCTGCAGCACATCAAATCCATTTTTACCGGGCATATTTAAATCTAAAAAAACAATATTAGGAGTTGGTGGGGGATTATATATTGCGTTTAGCAATTTTTCTCCACCAGTATAGGTCTGAAGCTGAATTTTCTTCGGTAATGACTCTACAGCATCTGCAAAAATGCTCAAATCATCCTCATCATCATCAGTATAAAAAACAGTAAGATCTGCCATGTGGTATTGTTTATAAAAGGTCCTTAATCTTTGTCAAAGATAACTAAAATTATATACTTTGCAATTCATTTCAGATTCTGAAAACATTTTTTTTAGTACTTGAAATCTCATAAATTCCAAAGTGAATTCTATAACCCCAAAAAGCATTAAAATTAGAACTTTACGTTAGCAGACTTTATCAATATTATAATTATTACTTCATGATAAAGGAGTGCTTTACCAATTGTTTTACTACTAAATTTAAAAAATATAGTCATGGGAGATCACAAAAACCTTAGCAACAATCTTGCTGCAGAGAAAATTAAAGAGCTGGCAGAAGATATCAAATCCTGTATGTTCTGTACCTACAAAGGAGATTCATTACAATCGCGTCCGATGTCTGTACAGAAGATTGACGAACAGGGCCATCTTTGGTTCCTGTCTGACAAACGAAGCAGCAAAAACCAGGAAATAACCGAAAACTCAAAAGTGGAATTGTTTTTTGCACAGCCACACGATAAATTTCTTACGCTGCATGGTAACGCAAGTATTTTATTTGATAGACATACAATAAAAGAATTATGGAATCCTATCATAAAAGTATGGATGCCTGAAGGCGAAGAAGATCCGAACCTGAGTGTCATAAAAGTTATCCCGGAAGACGGATACTATTGGAACAATAAACACGGAAAAATGGTGGCTATCGCCAAAATGACCATAGCATTAGTAAGCGGTCAGACTATGGACGATGGCATTGAAGGCAACCTGAGTTTATAGGTTTATTTTGAAATAAAAAAAGGACAATCATTTAAGTGTGATTGTCCTTTTTTTATAATCTATTTTGAATAATTGCACCTTTAAGGCTCTTCATTAGGTATTTAGGATATAAACTAAAAAAAGTGCAATGTTACCACTGCACCTTTTTACGGATCTTATTCTTAGAATTAATCTGCTTCTGCAGCTTCCAGATTTACAGCATTTACAGCTACTTCTGTTAGTTTTACATCTGCTGATTTTTCCTCGTCAAGGGTTTGCTCTAATAGAGTTGCAGCTTCGGCTAAACCTAAAGTTTCTGCAAATTGTCTTAGGGTACCATAAGTAGCAATTTCATAATGCTCTATCTTTTGGCTTGCAGCTATAATGCCCGCATCTCTTACTACTCCGATTTCAGTTTCTTCCAGAATACCTTTTCCCTCTTCTATTAAGCCTTCCATGGCATCGCATTTCTTTGCGGTAGCTTTTTTACCTATTAATTCAAAAACTTTTTCCAGGCGAATTACATGTTCTTCTGTTTCGGTAAGATGTGCATTCAAGGCTTCGATTAAATCTGCCGATGTGGCATTTTTAGCCATCGCAGGAATTGCTTTTGTTAAAGCTTTCTCAGCCCAGTAAATGTCTTTCAGTCCATCTTCGAATAATTCAGTTAGACCGGATGCGGCATCAGATTTTGGTTTTGTTACTCCTTTTTTAGCAGTCTCTTTTGGAGTTGTTTCTTTTTTGTTATTAGACGTTTTCATAGCAATAATTTTATGTGATTAATATTTTTTAAAATTAGACTATTGACTATCAGTGTACTTATAAGATTTCAGCTTAAAGTTCTATTCTAAACATCCGTAAATTATATAAGTAACGTCCTTAATTTAATAACACCTTTTTTTGATGCTGATGGTACATTTGTTTTATTCAAACTTTAAAAAAACAGATCATGAAAACGATACAAGCTACAGATACACACAAACTTTATAAGGATGCCGAACTTTTTTTTCTTCAGAAATACCAAAGAGGATTTTTAGATCCGGATGCGGCCATTTTGATTGATAAAGCGATTGATAATCTTCTTAATAAAGACAACATTTTCAGGAACGAAAATATCCCGAATGAAGAACAGGTTGTTAATGAAGATGATCATATTACCAACACACAGGATGCCGACGATGATTTTGATCAGCCTGATGAATCGGACGAAGTAGAACATATCGAAGACGAAGATGATTTTGATGGAGATGACTTAGAAAGAAATGATAATTAAGCATTTATAATTCCTTAAAATTAATTCAATAAAAAAGAACCGTTAGCATATTAGCTAACGGTTCTTTTTTATAATCTATTCTTTTGATAAGAATCATTTTTAGAAAATGAGTTGAATACTATAAGTTATCTTCTCTTTCCCAATAACGATGATCGCCTAAAGCATGAATAAAGGCACCAGCGAGATTTTCATCGGCAAATTTATCACTCAAAAGTATTCCGGAATCTTTATTTACCTTATCCTCTTTTCGCTCGATTAGCATGATAATTTCTGACCCTTCGCCTTCGCCAGCAATAAATTTACAATGGGCATAAGAATCGGTTAGGAATTCTTTTACTTCCTTTAGATTTTTTAAAGACAGAATACCTTTTCCTCCTGGTACAAATACACCATCAAACAATACCGAAGAGGCAATCAAATAACTTTGATCGACTACAATTTCAGTACCTTCTTCAGCCACAATAGTTCCTAAATGAGGTGCAATAATTATTGCTTTGGCACCAGCTTGTTTCAGTGCATTTTTCATATTATCTACTGAAGCTGCACTCACACCATCAGCACATAAAAAAGCGATTTGTCTCGTGGCTATAGTCTTAGGATCTAAAGGCGTTTTCAGCATACTTAATGTATCTGATGTTTCAATAGATTGTTTTACGATTGTAGGTTCTTGTTTGCCTGAATCGTCTGCTCCTACTCCATGATTAATGGGTTTTTCAATATCTTTTGGAACTTCCATACCTAAAGATTTCGCTATTTTGGCAGTAAGTGTTTTATCCACTTTTGTCAATAAACCTAACATTCGCTCTCTAATAGATGGCGTTTCTACTTTTCCTAATTCAAATGATAATGCTTTCATAATGTGTTCTTGTTCTGTTGGTGTTTGACTTACATAAAAAAGTTTTGCCTGACTAAAATGATCCGAAAAACTAGCGCTGCGCTCACGCACTTTCGAAGCATCTATTCTTTCATTAAAACTGGCAAAACCACCTTCTTCGATTTTTGCCTGAAACGGACAGCCTCCCCCTAATGAATTAGGATGATAACTCACACGTCCAACAGGAATTTCCTGACGCATGTGTCCGTCACGCTGATTGTTGTGCATAGGCGCCACCGTACGATTAATAGGGATTTCATGAAAATTAGGACTTCCTAATCTTGACAATTGTGTATCCGTATAAGAAAATAATCTTCCTTGCAATAAAGGATCATTTGTAAAGTCTATTCCGGGTACAACATGTCCTGGATGAAAAGCAACCTGCTCTGTTTCTGCAAAAAAGTTATCTGGGTTTCTATTCAAAACCATCTTTCCGATAAGGGTTACCGGAACTAATTCCTCAGGAACTAATTTTGTTGGATCCAGCAAATCAAAATCATATTTATGTTCATCCGCTTCAGGAATAATTTGAACACCTAATTCCCATTCTGGAAAATTCCCTCCATCAATCGCTTCCCACAAATCCTGTCTGTGAAAATCAGAATTTTTACCTGATATTTTTTGCGCTTCATCCCATACAACAGCATGAGTTCCTAGTTTTGGTTTCCAATGAAATTTTACAAAATGTGATTCATTATTTTTATTGATGAATCTAAAAGTATGAACACCAAAACCTTCCATCATTCGTAAACTTCTCGGAATAGCTCTGTCACTCATTACCCACATAATCATGTGCATCGATTCCGGCATTAGAGAAATAAAATCCCAAAAGGTATCATGGGCCGATGCTGCCTGTGGCATTTCATGATGAGGTTCGGGTTTTACAGCATGAATAAGATCTGGAAATTTCATAGCATCCTGAATAAAGAATACAGGCATATTGTTTCCTACCAAATCATAATTACCCTGCTGCGTATAAAACTTAACAGAGAATCCACGTACATCACGGGCCAAATCTGTTGAGCCGCGTGAGCCTGCAACCGTAGAAAACCGAACAAAAACAGGAGTTTTAATAGAAGTATCGTTTAAAAATTCTGCTTTTGTAAATTTTTCCATTGATTTATATAACTCAAAATAACCATGTGCTGCAGAACCTCTTGCATGTACTATTCGTTCTGGAATACGCTCATGATCAAAATGGGTTATCTTTTCTCTCAGAATAAAATCTTCCAGTAATGAAGGACCTCTTTCACCCGCTTTTAAGGAATTGTTATTGTCATTAATTTTAACTCCCTGATTGGTTGTCAGAAATTGATTTTCTGCATTAGACTTATTGATTTCTAAGTCTTTTTGTTTCTCATCAGCGTAATCCTCTTTGTTTTTGTTTGCGTTTTTCATCTCTTTTTAATTTAATATTCTTTTGAAGTGTTTATTAACTCTGACTATTTCACCCAACATATATAGTGTGAAAAATTTTAAATTATCATCAGATAAAAGTAATCTGTTTCTGTAGGGTTGTGTTATATGATTCCCCACTAAAGTTCTATGATAAACACCTGTTAATTATGCAATTAGACATAATAATTCTGTAAGAAATTTTACTAAGTAAGCCTTTAGCTTTGTACTATATAAACATTAAAAATCACAATCATGAATACTACAGAACAAGCAAACAGAAATAGTATAGGTAATAGAGATCCTAGAAACACAAGTCAGGATAAAACCGATAAAAACACGCTTATGAACGAAGAATTGTATGATATCGACAAAATCAAAATGTCAGATAATGATAATAAGGAAATTGCTGAGCGTGGTTATACCATTAGAAACGGATACGACCCTAACAGACCTAATCCGGAGCAGGATCAGGTAACCAATGATGAGGATGATTTAGACGATCTGGACGATGATTTTCATACCGACAGAGATCTTGAGGATGATGATCTGATTGAAGAAGATTTAGAAGATGATGATCTTGTAGAAGAAGATTTGGATCTGGACGGTGATGAATTAAACACAGTTAATGATGAATTTGATAATCCTTCAGATGTAACAAATGGTGATTTTAATGAAACCGAAGAAGATCTTGAAGATATCGATCAGGATGACGAAGAGGAAGAAGATTTTGAAGAAATTATTGAAATTGAAGAAGATGAGCAAGAGGAAGATTATCCTGCAAATGATCCAAGAAAATTCTAAATTTCTCTCAGAAAATTGCGCATAAAAAAACCGTTAATCACTTAACGGTTTTTTTATGTTTAAATAAAATTTAAGCAATTCTATCTTTCATGATTTCTTCAACAACTTCAGGATTTAATAAGGTGGAAGTATCTCCAAAATTAGAAAAATCTCCTTCAGCTATTTTACGTAAAATTCTACGCATGATTTTTCCGGAACGTGTTTTTGGTAAACCAGAAACGAATTGAATTTTATCCAATTTTGCAATTGGTCCAATATGATCCGCAATATACTGATTGATTTCTTTTGTCAGGTTCTCTTTATTACGAACTTCTCCTGTTTCTTTCAGGATCACATAGCCGTACAGAGCATTTCCTTTTATTTCATGAGGGAAACCAACAATGGCAGATTCTGCAACTGCCTGGTGCTCATTGATAGCATCTTCGATAGGTGCAGTTCCTAAGTTGTGACCGGAAACAATCACCACATCATCTACTCTACCTGTAATTCTATAATATCCTACTTCATCTCTTAATGCACCATCACCTGTAAAATATTTCCCTGGAAAGGCAGAAAAATAAGTGTCTTTATAGCGTTCGTGATCTCCCCAGATAGTTCTGGCAATTCCTGGCCATGGAAATTTAATACACAAACTTCCAACTACCTGATTTCCTTCGATTTCATTGCGCTTTTCGTCCATTAAAACGGGCTGAATTCCCGGTAATGGCAAAGTAGCGTAGGTTGGTTTTGTAGGTGTCACGAAAGCAATTGGCGAAATCATAATTCCACCTGTTTCGGTTTGCCACCACGTATCAACCACTGGACATCTTTTATCTCCTACGTGGTCATTAAACCAGTGCCAGGCTTCTTCATTGATTGGTTCTCCAACAGATCCAATAACTTTAAGTGATTTCAAAGGATATTTCTGAATATAATCTAAGCTTTCTTTGGCTAACGAACGAATTGCAGTTGGCGCAGTATAAAATTGTGTGATTTTATGTTTTTCGATAATATCCCAGAAACGGCTGAAATCTGGATATGAAGGTACACCTTCAAAAATTACAGTTGTCCCTCCGTTTAGTAATGGTCCGTATAAAATATAAGAATGTCCTGTAATCCAGCCAATATCGGCCGTACACCAGAAAATATCATTTTCTTCGTGACTGAAAACATTTTTAAAAGTATAAGCGGTATAAACCATATATCCAGCTGTAGTATGTACCATACCTTTTGGTTTTCCTGTAGATCCGGAAGTATATAAAATAAATAAGGGATCTTCAGCGTCCATAATTTCAGCAACACTATTATCAAGAGCATTGTCTAATAAAGGCTGCAACCAGGAATCACGGCCTTCTTTCATCTTCACTTCGTTTTGGGTTCTTTTAGCTACCAAAACTTTAGTTACAGAAGGACAAGTTTCTAATGCTTCGTCTATAATCCCTTTAAGGTCAATCGTTTTGTTTCCTCTATAACCTCCATCAGAAGTAATAACCATTTTACATTCGCAATCATTAATTCTGGCAGAAACTGCAGAAGCTGAAAATCCTGCAAAAATCACCGAGTGAATAGCACCAATTCTGGCACAGGCTAATACTGAAACTGCCAGCTCAGGAATCATTGGTAAATAAATACAAACACGGTCACCTTTTTTAACTCCCTGTTCACGAAGAACATTCGACATTTTAGAAACTCTTTCGTATAATTCGTTGTAGGTTATATGTATAGCAGTTTCAGAAGGATCATTTGGTTCGAAAATTATCGCTGTTTTTTCTCCTCTTTTACTTAAATGTCTATCAATACAGTTTTTGGTAATGTTTACTTTTGCTTCTGTAAACCATTTTACTTCGGCATCAGCCATATTAAAATCAACAACTTTATCCCATTGTTGGTACCATGTAAAATTTTCTTCAGCTATTTTTCCCCAAAATTTTCTTGGCTCTCTTATTGACTTATTGTAATGTTTAAAATATTGTTCTAAATTTTCAATTTTATAATAACTCATAGTTTGTGGAATTTTTTTTATAAATGTATTAAATATCAACGTATTCTTAAAATTATTTAATTCATAAATTTTATCAAAAAAAAACACATAATAAATAAAATATCGTCTTTTTATGTATTTAATATAAAATTTTGCTTTTTAAGTAAATAGTCGTATTGCAAAAAAGGCATGATAAATAAATACCATGCCTTTTAATTTTAACAATTTCAATAACAATTAATTTTGTAATTCTGTATTACACGGCTTTTTCCATTTTGAAAATAGCAGCATCTTAATTAATCAAAATAGAAATTATACAAGTACATCAAACTAATGTACCCCAATAATTAGGGATTACCTTCACTTAACTTATACCTCACAGAAGTTAAGTGAATGCAATATGCATCTATATCCATATTATCTTAATAAGTGCTTACTAATTCAAAATATTACATAAAACAGAGATACAGTGCAAATCCCATCACACCCGAATGTGTGGTAATTCCCAATTTATATTATCCAATTTTTTTCATTGCAGTCATAGACTCTCTCAACCAAGCTCCTACTTCTTCGATAGGATGCTGACGAATTTCTTTGTTTACTGCTATTAATACAGCATTATCTACTCCATTTGAAGTTGAGAATGGCTTACCAATTATATTTGTTTCCACCTTTTTCATAAACTCAGTCAATAATGGTTTACAAGCGTGATCGAATAAATAACAACCATATTCAGCAGTATCAGAAATTACACGGTTCATTTCGAACAATTTTTTTCTTGCTATTGTATTTGCAATCAATGGCAATTCGTGTAATGATTCATAATAAGCTGATTCTTCTATAATTCCAGCTTCAGTCATTGTTTCAAAAGCCAATTCAACACCAGCTTTTACCATTGCAATCATCAAAACGCCATTATCAAAATATTCTTGCTCAGAAATTGGTGCCTCTTGTGGTGCTGTTTTCTCAAAGTTAGTTTCTCCTGTAGCGGCTCTCCATTTCAATAAATTTACATCATCATTCGCCCAGTCAATCATCATTGTTCTTGAGAATTCTCCTGAAATAATATCATCCTGGTGTTTTTGGAACAACGGACGCATAATATCTTTTAATTCTTCAGCCAATTCGTAAGCTTCAATTTTTGAAGGATTGTTTAAACGATCCATCATATTGGTGATTCCACCGTGTTTCAAAGCTTCAGTAATAGTTTCCCATCCGTATTGAATTAGTTTTGAAGCATAAGCTTTATCAATTCCTTTTTCAACCATTTTATCAAAACATAAAATAGATCCTGTTTGCAATAATCCGCAAAGGATAGTTTGCTCACCCATTAAATCTGATTTTACTTCAGCAACAAAAGATGATTTCAAAACTCCTGCTTTATGACCTCCAGTTGCTACAGCGTACGCTTTTGCCTGATCTAAACCTAGGCCATTTGGATCATTTTCAGGGTGAACAGCGATAAGTGTTGGTACACCAAAACCTCTCTTATATTCTTCACGTACCTCAGAACCTGGACATTTAGGCGCACACATGATAACCGTAATATCTTTACGGATTTGCATTCCTTCTTCAACAATGTTAAAACCATGAGAGTATGCTAAAGTCGAACCATTTTTCATTAATGGCATAATTGCAGTTACAACCGCAGTATGTTGTTTATCTGGTGTAAGATTACAAACTAAATCAGCAGTAGGAATCAATTCTTCATAAGTACCAACTTTAAATCCATTATCTGCAGCATTCATGAAAGAAGCTCTCTTTTGAGCAATAGCTTCAGGGCGTAATGCGTAAGAAATATCTAAACCTGAATCTCTCATGTTTAAACCTTGATTCAAACCTTGTGCACCACAACCTACGATGACAACTTTTTTTCCTGCTAATGCTGCAATTCCATTTGCAAATTCAGATTGCTCCATAAATTCGCAAACTCCTAATTGTTCTAATTGTAATCTAAGTGGTAATGTGTTGAAATAATTTGCCATTTTTAATTTTAATTTTATTTATTTTAATTCGTTTAACAATAATGAAGAAATTTCCATCTTTTCCTTAGAAACAGAAATTCTTCCGGAACGCACAAACTGCATAATGCCGTAAGGTTTAAATTTTGCGTATAATTCTTCTATTTCAGAACGTCTTCCAGATTTTGAAACCACGAAAAAATCACGAGAAACGGTTACAATTGTTGATTGACTCTCTTTGATGATATTCTGAATTTGTTTTTCATCAAATAACAAACTTGAAGCAATTTTAAAAAGCGCATTTTCCAGATAAATTGTCTCTTCATCTGTGTGATAAAATGCTTTTATAACCTCTATTTGTTTTTCTATTTGTCCCACAATATTCTGAACCCATTTTTCTGTTGTCTCTACAACTATTATAAATCTTGAAACATTTTCTATTTCTGATTCTGAAACGTTTAGACTTAATATATTAATGTGACGCTTTAAGAATATTCCTGATATTCTATTCAATAAACCCACATTATTTTCTGAATATACCGATATGGTAAATGTTTTATCTTCCATGTTATTTTTTAGTTTTTTTTGTTTCAGGTTTCAAGTTTCATGTTGATGAGAACTTGAAATCTGAAACTTGAAACTTTTTTAGCTTAATCTAATATCAGAAACACTAGCTCCTGTTGGAATCATTGGAAATACGTTGTTTTCTTTCTCTACCATAACTTCCAGGAAATAAGAATCTTTTGAAGCCATCATTTCGGCAACAGCTGCATCCAAATCCTCTCTTTTGGTTACTTTTTTAGCTTTGATGTAATATCCTTCTGCAATCGCAACAAAATTTGGATTGATCATATTAGTTGAAGCATATCGGTTATCAAAAAACAATTCTTGCCATTGACGAACCATTCCTAAGAATTCATTATTTAAGATTACAATTTTTACAGGAACTTTCGTTTGAAAAATAGTACCTAACTCCTGAATCGTCATCTGAAAACCTCCGTCTCCAATAATAGCAACTACTTCACGATCCGGTCTTCCCATTTTAGCTCCAATTGCTGCTGGAAGCGCAAATCCCATTGTTCCTAAACCTCCAGAAGTAACATTACTTTTGGTTTGATTAAATTTAGCATAACGGCAAGCAAACATTTGATGTTGTCCAACATCCGAAACGATTATAGCATCACCTTTTGAGTGTTTGTTAATCATTTCCATAGTTTCACCCATCGAAATTCCTTTACCATTCGTTGGATTTAATTCTTCTTTTATAACCGAATCAAATTCAATTTTATCTTTTATTTTGAATTCATTATGCCAGGACTCATGAGAATTTTTCTCAATCAAAGGCAATAACGCTGTCAAAGCTTCTTTTAAATCTCCTAAAACAGCTACTTCCGTTTTTACATTTTTATCAACTTCTGCTGGATCAATTTCGAAGTGAATTACTTTTGCTTGTTTTGCATAAGTATTCAAATTTCCAGTAACGCGGTCATCAAAACGCATTCCTAATGCAATTAAAACATCGCATTCGTTAGTCAATAAATTAGGCCCGTAATTTCCGTGCATTCCTAGCATTCCCACATTTAATGAATGATCTGTTGGTAAAGCCGAAAGCCCTAGAATTGTCCATGCTGCCGGAACTCCTGATTTTTCGATTAAAGCTTTCAATTCAGCTTCAGCCTGACTTAAAATAACACCTTGTCCAAAAACAATAAATGGTTTTTTAGCCGAATTAATCAAAGCAGCAGCTTCTGCAACTTTGTCTAAATTCAATTTTGGAACTGGATGATAACTTCTAATCGAAGTACATTTTTCGTAACTAAATTCGAACTCATCAAACTGAGCATTTTTTGTAATATCAATCAATACAGGTCCTGGACGACCAGAACGTGCAATATAAAATGCTTTTGCAATAATTTCCGGTATCTCAGAAGCTTCTGTAACCTGGTAATTCCATTTGGTTACAGGAGTCGAAATTCCGATAATATCTGTTTCCTGAAAAGCATCAGAACCTAACAAATGTTTCCCAACCTGACCTGTAATACAAACCATTGGTGTAGAATCAATTTGTGCATCAGCAATTCCTGTCACTAAATTTGTAGCTCCTGGTCCAGAAGTAGCTATTGCTACACCTACTTTTCCTGTTGCTCTTGCATACCCTTGAGCTGCGTGCGTTGCACCTTGTTCGTGACGTACTAAAACATGGTGTAATTGATCCTGAAACTTATACAATTCGTCGTAAACAGGCATGATTGCTCCTCCAGGATAACCATAAACCAAGTCAACTCCTTCTGCTAATAAACATCTTATAACGGCTTCAGCGCCTGATATTTTTATTTTTCCCATGTTGGTAATTTTTTCTTCACTCTTATTTTCTAATGAAATAGAGTTGAGATCTATATTGTTTTTTTCCAATAATTCTTCCATCTTTTTGATTTTTGAAATTGAATTTTGAAATTGTATTTTTCTATTTATCGGTAACACATCCTTCAGAAGCACTAGAGACCGAACGCATATATTTTAATAAAACACCTTGTTTGATTGGTGATTCTGGTCTTTTCCAGTTTGCTTTACGTTCTGCCAATTCTTCATCAGAAATTTTGACATCGATTGTGTTTTTTACAGCATCAATTGTAATTACATCTCCATTTTCTATCAATGCAATTCCACCACCTTCGTATGCTTCAGGAGTGACGTGCCCGACGACAAAACCGTGTGAACCTCCTGAGAAACGTCCATCTGTAATCAAAGCCACAGAATTTCCTAAACCAGCTCCCATAATAGCAGATGTTGGTTTTAACATCTCAGACATACCAGGACCACCTTTTGGGCCACAGTAACGAATGATTACTACGTTTCCTGGCTTTACTTCACCCGCTTGTATTCCTCTGATTACATCTTTTTCTCCTTCAAAAACTACCGCTGTACCTTCAAAAAATTCTCCTTCTTTACCGCTAATTTTAGCCACACAACCTTCAGTTGCAATATTTCCGTATAAAATTTGAATATTTCCAGTTGCTTTTAAAGCTTTTTGAATTTCGAAAACTACTTGCTGACCAGCTTCCAGATCAGGAACTGCAGCTAGATTTTCAGCAATTGTTTTTCCTGTTACAGTTAAACAATCTCCGTGTAAAAATCCCTCTTTTAATAAATATTTCATTACTCCCGGAACCCCTCCAACATTGTGTAAATCTTCCATTAGGTATTTACCACTTGGTTTCAAGTCGGCTAATAATGGTGTTTTATCACTGATATCCTGAAAATCTTTTAAAGTCAATTCAATACCTACTGAATGCGCCATTGCAATTAAGTGCATAACCGCATTTGTAGAACCTCCTAAAACAGCGACCATTGTAATTGCATTTTCAAATGCTTTACGCGTCATGATGTCTCTGGGTTTAATATCTTTTTCTAATAATATTCTAATCGCTTTACCCGCATCAACACATTCTTGTTTTTTTTCCGGACTTAAAGCAGGATTAGAAGAACTGTATGGTAAACTCATTCCTAATGCTTCAATCGCTGATGACATGGTATTTGCTGTGTACATTCCACCACAAGCACCAGCACCTGGACAAGCATTCTGAATTACTCCTTTAAAATCTTCAGGAGTAATCGTGTTTTTGATTTTTTTACCTAAAGCTTCAAAAGCAGAAACAATATTCAAATCCTCACCTTTCCATTTTCCCGGATGAATAGATCCTCCGTAAACCATAATCGAAGGGCGATTTACTCTACCCATAGCCATTAAAGCTCCCGGCATATTTTTATCACAACCTGGAACGGCTATCAAACCATCGTACCATTGTGCACCCATAACAGTTTCGATAGAATCTGCAATTACATCACGAGATACCAAAGAAAAACGCATTCCGTCATTACCATTAGAAATACCATCACTTACACCAATAGTATTAAAAATCAAGCCCACCAAATCTTCTTTCCAGACGCCAGTTTTGATATCTTTTGCCAGGTCATTCAAGTGCATGTTACAAGGATTTCCGTCGTAACCCATACTTACAATTCCTACCTGCGCTTTTTTAAGATCCTCTTCTGTCAGGCCAATTCCGTAGAACATAGCTTGAGAAGCTGGTTGAGTTTCATCTTGCGTGATTGTTTTGCTGTACTTATTTAATTCCATTTATGTATTTAATTTGTATTTTTAATTTTATTCTAAAAAAAAACCTCCCGACTAAGTGGGAGGTTTATAATATATATTTTTAAATTATATCTATAATATTCCCAGTGCAGATGTGTGAATCACATTGACAACAATGACAGGAGTAAAAATAATTGAGATTTTCATGTTTTATTTTTCAGTGTCACAAAAGTATAAAAACTAATATGATTAAAAAAATAAAATCTCAACATTTTAATCAACTTTTGTTGTTTATTCTATTATTTTAACAAGAAACACTAAACAATTGTCGATTGTCCGATGCTAACATTGTCATTATTAAAATAAAGCAGGTCATCTTTGCTAAAAATGAAATTCGAAACGAACTCCCCTACTTCATTGGTACCAAATTTTGAATCTGATTTTAAATCTGTTGTAACTACCTTAAATTCAATCGCTTTTTCAATCGCCTGATAAATTACATTTGCTTCTTTAAACAAACCAAAATGCTCTAACAACATCGCTGCTGATAAAATAGACGCGATTGGATTGGCAATATTTTTACCTTTTGCCTGCGGATAAGAACCGTGAATAGGTTCAAACAAAGCATTTTTTTCTCCTAATGAAGCCGAAGCCAATAAACCGATAGAACCCGTAATAACACTTGCTTCATCCGATAAAATATCTCCGAACAGGTTTTCTGTCAAAATCACATCAAACTGTTTTGGATTCAAAATGATCTGCATCGCCGCATTATCAACAAATAAAAAGTCTAAAGCCACATCCGGATAACCTTCGCTCACTTTTTGAACCACTTTTCTCCACAATCTGGAGGTTTCCAAAACATTTGCTTTGTCCACCATGGTTAACTTTTTACGACGGTTTTGTGCCGATTTAAAAGCTAAATGTGCTATTCTGGTAATTTCTTCTTCTGAATATTCGCATAAATCCGAAGCATGTGTACCTTCTTCATTCAAAGTTTTTGCTCCAAAATAAGCTCCACCCGTTAATTCTCTAAAAATCGTAAAATCTGCTCCTTCGATAATCTCTCTTTTTAAAGGGGAAGCATCAAGTAATGATTTGTATGGTTTGATTGGTCTGATGTTTGCAAACAAACCTAATTCCTTACGTAATTTTAATAATCCCTGCTCCGGACGAACTTTTGCATTTGGATTATTATCATATTTTGGATCACCAATGGCGCCAAATAAAACGGCATCAGTATTTAAACAAAGATTTAGCGTTTGCTCCGGAAGCGGATTTCCTGTTTTGTCAATGGCAACAGCACCCATGAGCGCTTCTTCAAAAACAAATTCATGATTATACACTTCACCAATTGCATATAATGCTTTTTTGGCTTGTAAAATGACTTCTGGTCCGATTCCGTCTCCAGGTAAAACTGCTATTTTCAAATTCATAATGTCTCGTTCTTTATGTATTTAAATCTTTATTTATTTTCTTTAATTTAAAATTAGCTTCTAATCAAGTCTCCCTGAATTTTTGAAGCTTCTATAATTTGATGAATATCTTCGTCTAAAACTTCTTTTTTGATGTCTGCGAATTTTAAAAACTCCACATATACAATGTCTAGTTGTACTTTCGTTAATTCGTAACCCACTTTTTTAGCGCGATAAGCTAATGCCGCTCTACCGCTTCTTGCAGTAAGGATAATCGATGATTCATTCACACCCACATCAAGCGGATCCATAATTTCGTAAGTTGCTCTGTTTTTGATCACACCATCCTGATGAATTCCAGAACTGTGTGCAAAAGCATTAGCTCCTACAATTGCTTTATTTGGCTGCACAATCATTCCCATACTTTCAGAAACCAAACGACTCATTTCGTTTAATTCTCTTGTATTGATATTGGTATCTAAATTTAAGTAAGGATGCTGTTTGAAAATCATCACCACTTCTTCAAGTGCTGTGTTTCCTGCTCTTTCTCCAATACCATTAATAGTACACTCAATTTGTCTTGCACCATTTATAGCTCCAGCGATTGAGTTTGCCGTTGCCATTCCTAAATCGTTATGACAGTGACAAGAAAGAATTACGTTTTCGATTCCTTTTACGTTTTCTTTCAGGTATTTAATTTTTGCTCCGTATTCTTCTGGTAAACA
The DNA here is from genome assembly GCF_009789235.1 of Flavobacterium hydrocarbonoxydans. Taxonomy (GTDB): domain Bacteria; phylum Bacteroidota; class Bacteroidia; order Flavobacteriales; family Flavobacteriaceae; genus Flavobacterium; species Flavobacterium hydrocarbonoxydans. Next base: position 19,868 of record NZ_WSTB01000003.1, read on the forward strand.
ATATCCAGTAGTATCTGGTATATTCAATACTGTAGCTCCAGATTTGATAACTTCTTCACAAACTTTTGCTAAGAAAGCATTATCAGTTCTTCCTGCGTCTTCTGCATAAAACTCAACGTCTTCAACGTAAGATTTAGCATGAGAAACAGCATATTTTGCTCTGGCAATAATATCTTCTCTTGTAGTTTGTAATTTATGGAGGATGTGAGATTCAGATGTTCCGATTCCAGTATGGATTCTAGGTCTTTTTGCATGCTTTAAAGCTGCTGCAGCAACATCAATGTCGTTTTTTACGGCTCTTGTCAATCCGCAGACGGTTGCATTTTCTACAATTTTACAAATCTCAGAGACGGATAAAAAATCGCCGGGACTTGATACAGGAAAGCCTGCCTCGATAATGTCAACTCCCATTTTGTCTAGTCGTTCTGCGATAACTAATTTTTGTTTAGTATCTAACTTACATCCCGGGACTTGTTCACCATCACGCAAAGTGGTGTCAAAAATTTGAACTTTCTCTCTATTCATATTCATTTATTTAATGTAATTTCACATCTTGATAACAAATATATATTGTAGTATCGCAGTATGAAATTCATTTTAATGAAATTATACTGTTCATAAAACAATTTATACCACACTAAATAACTAAAAACCAACAAGTTACCTTATTATATTTTACAATGGCTAACCATCAAAAAGATTTCTTATTTGTTCTGATAAAATCGCTTTCGAAATCTGAAAAAAGACAGTTTAAAATATTTGCAAGCCGTTTGGAAACCAGTTCAAACACTAAATTCATTGAATTATTTAATATTTTAGATAAATCTGAAAATTATGATGAAAAACTCATTTTAAAGAGCGGCATCATCAAAAAAGTACAGCTATCTAACTTAAAATCATACTTATACAAACAAATTTTGGTAAGTATCCGATTGAATATTCCGAGCCAAAATATTCGTTATCAATTGCGTGAGCAAATAGATTTTGCCGGGATCTTGTACAATAAAGGATTGTACAAACAGAGTTTAAAAATTCTGGATAAGACCAAAATTATTGCGCTCGAAAATGACGAAAAATACATGGCGTATGAAATTGTCGAATTCGAAAAACTCATCGAATCTCAATATATTACCCGAAGTATTCAGGGCCGCGCAGATGAATTGGTGATTCAGGCTAAAGAACTGAATTATCGCAATACAATCTCCAGTAAATTGTCCAATTTATCGCTTCAGCTGTACGGAATCATGCTTAAAACAGGTTACGTAAAAAACGATGAAGAATATAAATATATTGATGATTACTTTAATAAACATATTTCTAAATTAGACGAAAGTAAATTTGGTTTCCGTGAGAAATATTGGTTTTACAATGCCAACTTATGGCGCAGTTTCTTAGTTCAGGATTTTTTGGCGAGTTATAAATATGCTTATAAATGGGTGACTTTATTTTATGACAACCCCAATATGATTTACCAAAATCCTGTATTTTTCTTAAAAGGAAATCATTATTTTCTGGAATCCCTGTATATGCTGAAGTACACATCGAATTTCAAAAAATACCTGACGCTTTTAGAAAAAACTATCCAGGATGAAAAATTTCCGGTAAACGATAACATTGCATCACTATCATTTCTGTATATTTATAACAATAAGTTAAATTTACACATACTGGAAGGTACTTTTGCGGAAAGCGAATATCTAATTCCGGAGATTTTAGACAAAATAAAAGTACACAGTGAACATCTTGACGAACATCACGAAATGTTGTTTTTCTATAAAATTGCTTCTATCTATTTTGGGAATGAAAAGTATAACGAATGTATTGCTTATTTGGATAAAATCATCAACAACAAGAACTTAACAATGCGTGAGGATTTAATGTGTTTTGCCCGACTTTTGTCTTTGATCGCACATTATGAGCTTGGAAAAGATTATTATCTAGAAAATCATCTTAAAAACACCTATAAATTTCTTTTGAAAATGAACGACTTACATGAGGTTCAAAAAGAAATCATCAAGTTTTTAAGAAACCTAAACAACTTTTATCCGGCTGATATTAAAAAGGAATTCAAAAAAATGCACGCTCGTTTTGTAGAACTTGAAAAGAATACCTACGAAAAAAGAGCTTTCCTTTATTTAGATATTATTTCTTGGCTGGAAAGTAAAATGGAAAATCGAAAAATTGCTGATATCATTAAGGAAAAGGCAAAACTCAGCAGCCGATAAAATTTTAAAATTCCAATTTTTTTTAAATGCCAAAATTCCAATAAAAAAAAGCCGCTTAAAACTACGTTTTAGTGGCTTTTTGTCATTTCGATTTCTATGACAAAACAGAATCTTTTTTAGGAGCTAATCCCGCTATCCGTTTCAATCTTTTGTTTTTTAAAGAAAAAAACAAAAGGATTTCCACTTCTATCGGGGCTAGGGCATCCGTTTTCAAAAAGGATATTTTCTTTTTTTTTTGTCATTTCGAACGAGAAATCTCTGCAAGTAACTCGACAGAAATTGACAATTTTCCGTACGGAGCTTCTTGAGGAGATTTCTCATTCGAAATGACATACTTTGTGAATATTGCAAAATAATAAACCCGACAGATTTTTATAACCTAAAACCTGTCGGGTTTACTAAACTCCAACAATTGGAATTTAGGATTTTAAAAAATTGGAATTTTAATATTTTTATTCCACAATATTAGAGCTCGTTATATAGAAATTCTTGTCAACTTCAAACGTACGTTTATCACCAGTTACTTTTACTGATTGCCATTCTGTAGTAGGTTTCAGCCAGGTTTCAACACCATTTATAACCACTTTTACCGGCATATCAAATTTGGCTACGCAATTTGACCAATGATAACCAACTTGTCCATCCTTAAAAATATAATCTAAAACCGGAATTTGAGTTGTTGTTAAATACTGAGCAAAAACACTGTTGAAATTAATTCCTGATTGTTCATTAATATAATCCTGAATTTGCTTAGACGTAACCGTTTGATGATAAAAAGTTTTATTTAAACCTCTCAAAATCGATTTCCATTTGGCATCATCATTTATAGTTTGGCGAATGGTATGCAGCATATTCGCTCCTTTAGGATACATATCCCCGGAACCTTCATTATTTACATCATAATGCCCAATAATTGAGGCATCATTTTGAATGCCTTTTCTGCATCCGATAACATATTCGGCTCCAGCATCTTTCCCGTAATAATATTCAACAAAAAGACTTTCAGAGTAACTAGTAAAACTTTCGTGAATCCACATATCTGCAATGTCTTTATACGTAATATTGTTTGCAAACCACTCATGTCCAGACTCGTGAATAATGATAAAATCAAATTTCAATCCCCAGCCTGTTCCACTTAAATCACGTCCTAAATAACCATTTTTGTAAGCGTTTCCGTAGGTTACACTACTTTGATGCTCCATACCTAAATAAGGTGCTTCAACCAATTTGTAACTATCTTCATAAAAAGGATAAGGCCCAAACCAGTTTTCAAATGCTTTTAACATTCTTGGTGCATCTTTAAATTGTTCTTTGGCCAAAGCTAAATTATCTCTCAAGACATAATAATCACAGTCTAAATTGCCTTTTTCGCCTTTGTATTTCTCCGAAAAATTTACGTAGTCTCCAATATTAATATTTACTCCGTAATTATTTATTGGGTTCGAAACATACCAATTAAAGGTTTTTGTACCGTCTTTTTCTTTCTTAACACTTTTTAATCTTCCGTTCGAAACATCAGTCAAATCTCCTGGAACATTTACGCTAATATCCATGTTTTCAACTTCATCGTACATGTGGTCTTTGTTTGGCCACCAAACACTTGCTCCTAAACCCTGACAAGAAGAAGCGATAAAATCCTTTCCGTTTTTGTCTTTTTTCCAGGTAATTCCACCATCCCAGGGCGGACGAACAGCTTCTTTAGGTTTTCCTCCAAAAGAAATTACGATTTCTTTAGTTTGCCCTACTTTTTGAGCAGCTGACAACTCAATAAAAAAAGCATTTCCGTCTCTTTCAAACTTTAATTCTTTGCCATCTTGTGTTACTTTATAAATCTGCATTGGTTCCTGCAAATCGATTTGCATCTTGTTATATTCTGATAAAACAGTATATTTTACAGTGTTTGAACCTGAGATTGTTTTATCTGAAGGATTAACTTTTATATCCAAGTGATAATATTTCAAATCCCACCAAGAGCGCTCTTTTGTAATGCTGCCGCGAAGCGTATCCTGACGAGTAAAAACCGTTTCTGACTTATTAAGAAGTCCTTGTGCATTGGAAGTGAAACCAACCAAAAAGGCAACAAAAATGCCTCCGAAGTATTTTTTCATTAATTTAAAATTTGGAATTTTATGGGTATAAAAGTAAACATTCGAAGCCATTTTATTATTTCTAATCGAAATATTTAATGTTAAAATTCATTATTCTTCTCTATTTTAGCAATTTAAAATCCACAATATGCCCCTAAAATTCAGTTCGCTTTTTGCTGTTTTATTTTTGATGTTTTCCATTCCCGGAAATGCCCAAACTTTTCCGATTTATAAAACAACTGAAAAAATCACTATTGACGGCGATTTATCTGATTGGAAAAAGCCTTTTCTAGGTCCGTTTCTGATTCATGATTCTGCAGTAAAAACAGCCCAGACTACCTTTGTTTCACTTTCGTGGAATGACAAAAACCTTTATATTGCTTATCGTTCGGAAGATTCTCAGATTATTGGTTCTAACCAAAAGAAAGATGCTCCGATTTTTAAAACAGATGATTTGGTCGAAATATTCATTGATCCGGATGGTGACGGACAAAATTATATTGAAATTGGTGTGAATGCTTTTTCAACAAATTATGATATGCTCATAAAATGTATTGCACCAGATTGTGGCGGATGGAATACTTCCCTAAATTTTGATATTTTAGGAATGGAAGCAGTCAGCAAAATAACTTCCGAAGGTTTTTGTACCGAAATAAAAATTCCGTTTTCGAGTTTAGAAAATATTCAAAATGGCCATTTTATAAAACCAGAAATTGGTACGAAATGGAAAGGAAATACTTTTAGAATTGATTATGGTAACACTACTGAATACACTGCATTACAGGCTTATAAAAGTTCTAAATTTGGTTTTCATCAGCCTGAGGAATTTGCTGTTTTTGAGTTTGTGGAGTAGCTTTGAAACGGCACGCTGATGACGCAGATTAAAGCAGATTAATACTTAAAATCTATATTTTCTTTAAATTTTTTTGACCACAAATTACACAAATTTTCACAAATTTTATTATTCTCAGACAGTGTACTATTTAAGCTTCTTATCTACCAGAGAATTGAAAAACTTATTTTTAATTACTCTTATGAAAATGACTGCCCTAGCCCCGATAGAAGTGAAAATCCTTTTGTGCCGGGGTTCGGCACAAAAGATTGCAACGGATAGCGGGAAACAGCTCCTAAAACTTATTATTGAAATTTTAGCTGTAAGCTTCTGAAAGTTCTTTTAAATGTCTTTTTACTAAAATTTTTCCTCTGATTCCTGTTACAAATAAACCAAAACCGGATAAGATTGCACCATACATGATCATATTTCCACCGGTTCCAATGGTGAAAATCAAACCTAATGTGAGCAATAAAAGCCCATAGAAGATTTGTTTACTGGCTCTTTTTCTGAGATCGCGCGTGGCAATCATATTGACAAAATCTACTTTTATCATGATGATAAACGAAAGTTTAAGATTTCTTTTTTCAATAGAATTACTTGTATAAAAGAAGTTTTCTCTGGAATGAATGTCGGTAATGTCACCAAAATCACCCGCTTTCATAATTGCATCTAAGATTTTATCAAAATTTTGAATTAACTCTTCGTCACTAAGATCCTTATTATTGGTTGCGACTATTTCTTCAATGTTCTCTTCTAATTCGGCTCTTTTTTCAGAAAGATATCCGATTTGATCTATTGGAGAAAGGCTTTGAATATATCTCCTTTCAATTTCTTCTTCATCCAAATCAAATTTTGGTTCGCTCACTTCTTCTTCCTGAAAAATTGTTTCGATATCGACTTTCCGATCTATCAAAATTTCTTTTGCAACCACTAACGCATCTGGATTGTATTTAGTGGCATTTTTGGTCAACATTAAAATTAATTCTTCGTCAGAATGACTCACAAAACGCTTCCTGAAAGTTTCTATATCCATAATTTAATAATTTATGTAAATATTAAAAAACAAAATGAATTTTAACATAAATTACTACGGATTTTTTTGTTTTATAGAAAAATTACTTCTGACGTTTCTTTAAAACATCGACCACATCATTCAGCTGAAAACCTTTGGCCTGCAGTAAAATAAGGTAATGAAAAAGCAAATCGGCGCTTTCGTCAAGAAATAATTCGTCATTATTATCTTTGGCCTCAATCACCACTTCTACAGCCTCTTCGCCTACTTTTTGAGCAATTTTATTGATGCCTTTATCGAATAAAGAAGCCACATAACTTTTCTCAGAATCTGCGTTTTCACGACGAACTTTAATCGTGTTTTCTAAGTCTGAAATAAAGCCATAATTGGCAGTATTTGGTTCTTGCCAACAGGTATCTGCTCCAGTGTGACACGTTGGCCCTACTGGTTTTGCCTGAATTAAAAGCGTATCGCCGTCGCAATCATTTTTAATATCAACAAGTTCTAAAAAGTTGCCGCTCTCCTCACCTTTTGTCCAAAGTCTTTGTTTTGAACGACTGAAAAAAGTTACTTTTTGGATTTCGATTGTTTTTTGAAGCGATTCTTCGTTCATATACCCCAGCATCAGCACATTTTTGGTTTCTGAATCCTGAATGATGGCCGGAATCAATCCGTGTGCGCTTTTTATATCTATGTTCATAATTAATTTTAGATTTTAGAGTTCAGATTTTAGATTATTTCTGTACTCGATATTTTTTATTTTAGATTTTTAAATTGCTATTTTGATTGATTTTTTGAAATTGCAATTGGAATTTGGAATTTTAAAAATTGGAATTTAATACTAAATCCTTACTTCAATATCATTGTTTCTCAGTTCTTCTTTCAACTCTTTTATTTCAATTTCTTTAAAGTGAAAAACACTCGCAGCAAGCGCCGCATCTGCCTTTCCAACCTTGAAAGAATCTACAAAATGCTGAATGTTTCCGGCACCTCCAGAAGCTATAATCGGAATATTGATTAACTCAGACAATTTAGCCAAAGCCTCGTTTGCAAAACCATTTTTGGTTCCGTCATTATCCATTGAGGTAAATAAAATTTCACCCGCACCACGTTCAGCGACTTCTACTGCCCAATCGAATAAATTAAGTTCTGTTGGCACTTTTCCACCCACCAAATGCACGATCCATTGTCCGTCAATTTGCTTGGCATCTATCGCCACAACAACACATTGGCTTCCGAATTTCTGAGCTAAATCATTGATTAACTGTGGATTTTTTACTGCCGATGAATTGATCGAAACTTTATCAGCTCCGTTATTCAATAGAATTTCAACATCTTCAACAGAAGAAATTCCACCACCAACTGTAAACGGAATATTGATTTTCTCCGCCACACTTCGTACCATATTGACTAACGTTTTACGACGTTCTTCGGTAGCGGAAATATCCAAAAAAACCAGCTCATCTGCTCCTTCTGCCGAATAAATTTCAGCCAGTTCCACCGGATCACCAGCATCACGCAAATCTACAAAATTTACGCCTTTTACGGTTCTTCCGTTTTTTATATCGAGACAGGGTATGATTCTTTTTGCTAACATATTTTTTTTGTCAATTGTTAAATGTAAGATGTGAAATGTTATTTGTAAAACCTCTAATCCTGGTCTTACAATTCACTTTTTACATTTTACCAATAATATAATTTTCTAACTGTTTCAAAGTGATTCTACCTTCGTAAATCGCTTTTCCAATAATCGTTCCTTCGCAACCCAATTCGGCTAATTTTGGCAATTCATCAAAGGTTGAAATTCCGCCAGAAGCGATTAATTTTACACCTTTGGCTTCCGCCAAAATTTTTCCGTACAAATCAAAACTTGGTCCTTCGAGCATTCCGTCTTTGGCGATATCGGTGCAAATTACGTACTGAATTCCCTTAGTTTGATAATCCTGAATAAACGGAATCAAGTCTTCATCTGAATCTTCTAACCAGCCTGAAACGGCAATTTTTTCGTCTTTGGCATCGGCACCTAAGATAATTTTATCTGAGCCATATTCTGAAATCCATTTTTCGAAAATCGCTCTATTTTTTACCGCTATACTTCCACCCGTAATTTGATTGGCTCCGCTTTCAAAAGCAATCCTTAAATCCTCATCTGACTTTAAACCTCCGCCAAAATCAATTTTTAAACTCGTTTGATTCGCGATTTGTTCCAAAATTTTATAATTGACAATTTTGCTTGATTTTGCTCCGTCTAAATCTACCAAATGCAAATATTCGATTCCGTGTGCTTCGAATGATTTGGCTACTTCCAGCGGATTTTCGTTATAAATTATTTTGGTATCGTAATCGCCTTTTGATAAGCGAACACATTTTCCGTCGATGATATCTATGGCAGGTATTATTCTCATTTTTTGATATTTTAGATTTCTGATTTTAGATTTTAGATTCTAAAAATTGAAATTGATTTTTGATTTTTGATATTGCAATTGATATTCAATTTTACAATTGGAATTTGGACCCGAGCGTTAGCGAACAGGCGAAGCAATTTAAATATTGGAATTTAATTTTAAAAAGTTCTCCAAAATTTTCTCCCCAACAGCACCGCTTTTCTCAGGGTGAAATTGTGTTCCGTAAAAATTATCTTTTTGCAAAGCTGATGCGTATTCTAACTCGTAATTGGTTGTTGCAATGGCTTCAGCACAATTTGGAGCATAAAAACTATGCACCAAATACATAAACTCATTCTCCGGAATTCCTTTGAACAAATCCGATTTAAGATTATAAATCTGATTCCAGCCCATTTGTGGCACTTTTACTTTCGAAGTAAATTTAATTACATCCACATCAAAAATCCCCAAACCTTTTGTATCACCTTCTTCAGACGATTTACACATCAATTGCATTCCCAAACAAATCCCTAAAACAGGCTGTTTCAAATTCGGAATCAAACTATCTAAACCGCTTTCTTTCAGTTTTTTCATCGCCGAACTTGCTTCTCCAACGCCAGGAAAAATCACTTTGTCTGCCGCCTGAATTTCCTCCGGATTATTGCTCAAAACCGCTTTAAAACCCAGTCGTTCAATAGCAAACATGATGCTCTGAATATTTCCTGCTCCGTAATTTATAATTACTATTTTCATTATTTTAAGTTAGAAGTCAGAAGTTAGAAGTCAGAAGTTTTAAACTTCCCTCTTCAAACTTCCAGCTTTATTTTACAACATTCCTTTCGTCGAAGGCAAAATCATTTTCTCCGTATCTCTTTTTACGGCTACTTTTATCGCTTTTGCGAAAGCTTTAAAAATCGCTTCAATTTTGTGGTGCTCGTTGGTTCCTTCGGCTTTGATGTTGATATTGGCTTTGGCACCGTCTGAGAAGGATTTAAAGAAATGATAAAACATTTCGGTTGGCATTTTACCTACCATTTCGCGTTTGAATTCGGTTTCCCAAACCAACCAGTTTCTACCGCCAAAATCAATCGCCACCTGCGATAAACAGTCGTCCATTGGCAGGCAAAAACCGTAACGTTCGATACCTAATTTGTTTCCTAACGCTTTTGCAAAAACTTCTCCCAAGGCAATTGCCGTATCTTCGATTGTGTGATGCTCATCTACTTCAAGATCTCCTTTTACAAGGATTTCCAAGTCCATTTGGCCGTGACGTGCGATTTGATCTAACATATGGTCGAAAAAAGCAATTCCAGTTTCGATTTTACTTTTCCCCGTTCCGTCAAGATTTAGGTTGATAAAAATATCGGTTTCATTGGTTTTACGCGTAATTGATGCTGAACGTGCTTCCAATTTCAAAAATTCATAGATTTCTTTCCAACTCATCGTTTGAAGAATAATCGTTTCGTCTAATTCTTCTCTTTTTGATGAAATTTCGTTGCTACCAATTCCATCATTATCATTAATGAAAATGGCTTTTGCTCCTAAGTTTTTCGCCAGTTCAACATCCGTCAAGCGATCTCCCAAAACAAAAGAATTCGCCAAATCATATTCTGGATTATCAAGATATTTTGTCAACATTCCTGTTCTTGGCTTGCGTGTTGGTGCATTATCTTCAGGAAAAGATCTGTCGATAAAAATATCATCAAACAAAACGCCTTCGTTCTCAAAAGCTCTTAAAATAAAATTTTGCGTTGGCCAAAACGTATCTTCTGGAAAACTATCGGTTCCCAATCCGTCTTGATTGGTCACCATTGCCAATTCGTAATCTAATTCGTTGGCAATTTTTGCCAAATATTGAAAGGCTTTTGGGTAAAATTCTACTTTCTCCAAAGCATCTAATTGGTAATTTTCTGGTTCTAAAACAATCGTTCCGTCACGATCGATAAAAAGTACTTTTTTCATATTTTAATTATATTTTGGGCGTGTCCCTCCGGGTCGGGCTTTCGGCTTTATCTTTTGTTCCGTTTCTCTTCACAAAAGGATACCGCCTCTATCCCTCACGCAAATCGGTTATCTAAATATTTTTTCTGCCACAGATTGCACAGATTAAAATGATTTTCTTTTACCACGAATTACATAAATTTTCACTAATTTTTTCACGCAGATTTCAAAAAGATTAAAGCAGATGCACGCGGATTATTTTATAATTAAAAATCAAAATTAAATCTGCTTTAATCTGCAAAATCTGCGTGAAAAAATAATCTGTTTAATCCGCAAAATCTGTGGGCTATTTCTTTTAGCTTAATAATTTTAATTCTCTAATTAAAACTGCATTTTCCTCAGGAATTCCTATCGTCAAACGAAGGCAATTTTCGCATAACGGTTGTGTTGTTCTATTTCTGATTACGATTCCTTTTGCAATTAATTCGTCGTATCTTTTGTTGGCATTATCCACTTTTATCAAAACAAAATTAGCTTCTGTAGGATACACTTTTTCAACAAAATTAACATCAAGTAAAACTTTAAGTAACTCCTCTCTTTGCTCAATAATAGAAGTTATTTCTTGTTTTATTTTTTCCGAATAATTCAAGCGGGAAATCGCTCTTTGTTGAGTCAATTCGTTTACATTGTAGGGCGGTTTTATTTTATTCAAAACTGAAATAACCGCTTCTGAGGCATAACAAATTCCTAAACGAATTCCTGCTAAACCATACGCTTTAGAAAGCGTTTGTGTAATCACTAAATTCGGGTATTCTTCCAATTCTACTAACCAGCTTTCTTTATCCGAAAAGTCGATATACGCTTCATCAATTACAACCAGACCTTTAAAATTTTGCAATAATTTAACCACACTTTCATCCGAAAAAGAATTTCCGGTTGGGTTGTTTGGTGAGCATAAAAAGATAATTTTAGTATTATCATCAACACTATCTAAAATCTTTTCTACTTGTGGCTGAAAATCTGCGGAAAGCAAAACTTCTCTGTTTTCAACTGCATTGATATTCGCCAGAACGCTGTACATTCCGTACGTTGGTGGCAGCGAAATAATGTTATCCTTTTTTGGCTCGCAAAAGGCTCTAAAAATCAAATCTAAAACTTCGTCGCTTCCGTTTCCTAACAATATCTGACTTTGTTTTACATTATTACTTTTTGCCAAAATTGCTTTTACCGAATTTTGCTGTGGATCCGGATAACGATTTACCCCATTTTGAAACGGATTTTCATTGGCATCCAAAAAAATCATTTCGGCAGTATCAAAATCTTCAAATTCATCTCTTGCAGACGAATAAGGTTTTAATGTTTTTACGTTTTCACGCGTAATTGTATTTATATCAAAAGTACTCATTATCGTATTTTTTGTTCCTGCAAGGTTTACAAAATCTTGTAGGTATGTTTTTTTTTATAAGTCTCACATTTTATACCTACAAGGTTTTGGAAACCTTGCAGGAAAACCGGATTACTTCAACGACTGTAATCTCAAAGTTACCGCATTCTTATGCGCTTGCAAACCTTCAGCTTCAGCCATAACTTCGATTGCTCTGCCAATATTCTGAATTCCTTTTTCCGAAATTTTCTGAAACGTCATCGATTTGGTAAAACTATCCAGATTTACTCCGCTGTAATTCTTAGCGTATCCGTTTGTCGGCAAGGTATGATTCGTTCCGGAAGCATAATCTCCTGCGCTTTCCGGTGTATAATTTCCAATGAAAACCGAACCTGCGTTCACAATTCCATTTACATAAAAATCATCAAATTCTGAACAGACAATAAAGTGTTCAGGTCCGTATTCGTTGATTAAATCTAAAGCGATTTGATCGTTTTCGACATAAATTAATTTTGAATTTTCGATGGCTTTTTTAGCGATTACTTTCCTAGGCAATTCTTCAATTTGTATTTGAATTTCACCTTCTACAGCATCAATCAATTTCTTTGAAGTCGAAACCAAAATCACCTGACTATCGGTACCGTGTTCTGCCTGTGATAATAAATCCGACGCTACAAACGCTGGAACCGCTGTATCATCAGCCACAACCAACAATTCTGATGGACCGGCCGGCATATCAATTGCAACACCAAATTGAGTCGCTAATTGTTTTGCTACGGTTACAAACTGATTTCCTGGACCGAAAATTTTATATACTTTCGGGATAGATTGTGTTCCGAAAGTCATTCCTGCAATCGCCTGAATTCCACCAACTTTTAAAATTTTAGTCACACCGCATAAATTGGCCGCGTACAAAATAGCTGGATTAATTTTTCCTGATTTATCTGGTGGCGAACACAAAACGATTTCTTTGCAACCCGCAATTTCAGCAGGAACAGCTAACATTAAAACGGTTGAAAATAAAGGCGCGGTTCCACCCGGAATGTACAATCCGATTTTCTGGATTGGACGTTTTTCCTGCCAGCAGTTTACTCCTTCAATTGTTTCTACCGAAACTTTTCCGGTTTTTTGAGCTGCGTGAAATTTATAAATATTTGCTTTCGCTAATTGAATAGCATCTTTTAATTCAGAAGAAATAGTATTTACAGCTTCCTGAATTTCTTCATTAGAAACTTCGTAATTATCTAAAGTAATTCCGTCGAAAATGGAAGTGTATTTTGCAACCGCTTCGTCACCTTTTTTCTGAACTTCTTTAAAAATTTCTTTGACCGTAACCTCAATATCATCTATTGTTTTGGTCGGTCTTTTTAGTATTTCTGACCAGGTATTTGGTTTTGGATTGTCTATTTTATTCATAATATTTTATATTAAATTCCAATTTTTTAAATTCCAAATTCCAATTACTGTGTTTTTTTTTACCGCAAAGGCACAAGGTTTTTTTGTTTATATTTCCTTGACAAACATAAAGTTTACAAAGCTGTTGTCGATTTTTGGAATTTTGAATTTTTCTTTTGTAATTTCATTTTTTAAAGTTGGAATTTGGAATTTTCCTTTATTTTGGATTTTAACTCTACAGTACCATTTTCTCAATTGGACAAACCAAAATCCCTTCGGCTCCTGCCTCTTTCAACTGATCGATTACATCCCAAAAAGTATCTTTGTCAATTACTGAGTGTACAGAGCTCCAGCCTTCCTGTGCCAATGGCAAAACAGTTAAACTTCTTAAAACGGGAAGAATTTTACCTATTTCATCAATTTTGTCGTTTGGAACGTTCATCAAAATGTATTTTGAATTACGAGCTCTCAAAACCGACTGAATTCTGAATTTTAATGTATCAATGTGTTTTTGAATTTCTGGAGAAACTTTTGGCGAAACTGCCAAAACAGCTTCTGATTTCAGGATCACTTCAACCTCTTTTAAGTTGTTTTTGAATAAAGTGCTTCCGCTAGAAACAATATCTACAATGGCATCGGCAAGGCCTATATTAGGCGCAATTTCTACTGAACCTGAAATTTGGTGAATATCAACCGTTAATCCAAAAGATGCAAAATATTCGGTAACCGTGTTTGGGTAGGAAGTCGCTACTCGCAAACCAGCTAAATCCTGAATCGAATTGTACTCGAAAGTTTTAGGAACAGCCACAGAAACCTTACATTTTGAAAATCCTAATTTCTGAACAACTTCAATGTGTTTTCCCTTTTCGATTAATAAATTATCGCCTACAATGGCTAAATCTACTACTCCGTCAATCAAATATTGAGGAATGTCTGAATTTCGTAAATACAAAACTTCAAGAGGAAAATTAGAAGCTTCAGCTTTTAACTGGTCGTTACCATTGTTGATCGAAATACCGCAATCTCTAAGGATCTGGATACTGTCTTCGTTTAAACGACCTGATTTTTGAATTGCAATTTTTAACGTACTCATTTTTTCTTTTTTTGTTAAATTAATAGTTTGAGTACAAAGAATAGGTAATAAAAAACCCGTTTGATGTACTCAAACGGGTTTTAAAATATGATGATTTACACGCATACCATTAACACATCGCCTGAGAGCAATTATGAAAATGATGATGATGTAATTGATTTAAAAACATTGTTGGTTGATTTTTTATTCTTTGATTCGGTTGCAAATATAATAGTTAATTTCATAAAAAAACAAATTTTTATTTAACTTAATACTATTTCCTTGTTAAAATAAAACTCAACTTACGTTTAAATTAGAACTTTTCTATTACGAAAACGTTTTCAAATCTTCGTCAAATTTCAAAATAACAGTCGTTCCTATTCCAATTTCGCTCTCAATCTGAAAAGAAATTTGCAATAATTCCGAAAGTCTTTTTACAATTGACAATCCTAATCCTGTCCCTTTTATTTCAGGATGTACTGAAGAATTTGATCTAAAAAAAGGATTGCAAATAGCCTCTAAATCTTCTTTGTTAATTCCGATCCCGTTATCAGTGATTTTGCAGCTTATTTTGTGATTTTCATTAAAAAGCAAAATCGCAACCTCTCCGTTATTGTTTGAATATTTAAGAGCATTCGAAATAATATTCCTAAAAATTGTTACTATTAAATAATTATCTGAATTGATATAAAAATCTTGTTGTGCGTCAAGTTTTATATTTATCTTTTTTCTTTTTATTTTCTCAGCATTCAAAGTCATTACATCCAGAATTACTGCATTCAAATAAACAGATTCTAAGATTATATTTTTTTTCTGATTCTCAAAACGAGCCAATAACAACAACTGATCTACCAACATATTCAAATGATCAACTTCGTTTATACAGAAATTAATTTTTTCTTCATATTCTTTGTTATCACGAGGTTTACGTATTAAAACTTCAAGTGTTCCCCGAATAACAGTTAGCGGTGTTCTTAATTCATGAGAAGCATCAGAGGTAAACTGCTTTTCTCGTTCAATTGCATCTTCTAACCTGTTCAATAAATTATTTATCGTATCAGAAAGTGTATAAAGCTCGTCTTTTATTTTTGGTAAGCCAATGCGTGTTTTCAGATTATCTTTGGTAATGGTTTTAGAAGTACTAATGATAGCATTGATAGGTTTTATACTTCTTCCAGCAAAAAATCGGGCAATAAAAAATAAAAGCAATAAGATTATCGGAAATGCAACAATCAGAATTTCGAACAAATTATCTAAAACCATACTAGAATTTGTCAACGACATGGCAATTATAAGATACCCTATGTTTCTAGACTTTATAATGAGCGGAACCTGAATTTGTCTAATGGTATCATCTCCTAACTGAGTGTCAAACAATTCGAAATTCTCTGCTGTATCAGCAAAGACAAGGGAATGCTTTTTTAGATTGGGAGATTTTTCAGTTATTTTTTTATTACTATCTAAAAACTGAACAAATACAGGATTTACATCTACCGTATTGTGTTCGCGCTCTTTCCACTCTTCTTTATCAGCCAAAACTACAACACCATCAATAATCTTGATTTCGTCAAGATGATTTTGAATTTCTACCTTAATATCTTCATCTATATGTCTGTAAACCGAATGCTTTACAATAGAAAAAATAGTGCAAAAAACCACAAACATTAATAAACCTGTGGTCACAATGTAGTTGAAAGCAATTCGATTTTTAAAAGAAAGTTGTATCATTTATAAGTCGTTGGCGATATATCCGATACCGCGAATTGTTTTTATATAATCTTCTTCGATCTTCAATTTGAGTTTTTTTCTGATGGCATTCATAAAAACGTCAATTACACCTGTATCGTATTCAAAATGAATATCCCAAACATCTTTCAAAATATCATTTCTAGTACATACTTTTCCTTTGTTTTTGACCAAATACGTTAATAGTTCAAATTCTCGTTGAGTTAGCGAAATTTCGATATTATTATTGGTAACGATATGTTTAGCCAAGTCAATTTTTATACTTCCTAAAGTTAGGATTTCTTCTTTTTCGAATGTTCTGAAATGTATTTTGATACGTGCCAATAATTCATCAAAACTAAACGGTTTTTTAATGTAATCATTAGCGCCAGCTCGTAATCCTTCAATCGTTTCATGAACTGTATCTTTTGCAGTCAAGAATATGACAGGTGTTTTTTGATCTTTGATTCTGATGGCTTTACATAAATCCAAACCATTAATTTTGGGCAACATCCAATCGAGTAAAATCAAATCAAATTTTTGATTCTTAATCAATTCAAAACCTTTTGAACCGTCACTTGCAGTTGTTATTTGATACCCTTCTTCCTGCAATCCCTGTTGCAAAAACTGAACAATTCCGAGTTCGTCTTCGACTATTAAAATATGCATTATAGTTATTTTATAGTGACTAAAAAATTAAATTTTGCATGGCGTTTTAAAACTCAAAGATACTTAATTCGAGTCCTAAAAACTTTAGAAATCAAAATAATAACTCGACTTAAGCAAATATTAAGTTTCTATTAAGCAAGGTAAAAGCTGAACAAATTGTATTTGAATACGTTTGATTTTAGCTTTGTCAAAAAAAATAACAATGCCACTTTCAAAGAAACTTTCTCCTTTTTATACGCTAGGTTTTTTTTACTTTACAATAAGCTTTTTTCTTCGAATTCTGCTCATATTTCATCCTATAACACGAAGTTCATTTACTATTCTGGAAAGCTTAAAAATCTTTAGTTTAGGCTTGTTCTCAGACTCTTTTGTCTTTGTGGCAGCTTCATTTTTTTTATGGCTGTATTTGATTTTTATCTCAAATACAAAATATAGCAAACCATCAGGATATATTATTTTGGCAGTTTATATTGCACTATTTTTATATATCGCCTCCGGAAAAAGCATTTTAAGCGAGTACGGAGGTGCTTTACCTAAAATCGTCCTAGCTTTTGTTGCCATTAAAACCGTTTTATTTTCGTTGTTATTATTTTTCCCTAAAAAGAGAGAGCAAATTAGGTATTGGCTATTTGCTTTTGTTATTTTTTTATACGTTTTATTGATTTTACAAAACGGTATTAGTGAGTTTTTCTTCTGGAGTGAATTTGGCGTAAAATATAACTTTATCGCCGTAAACTATCTGATTTACACCAATGAAGTCATCGGGAATATTTTACAATCCTATCCGATAGTTCCTGTATTTTCTGTTTTATTTTTGACAACCGGAATTGTTACTTATTTTATTTTACGAAAAGCAAAATACTATATTAATGATATTCCGAATCTGAATCAAAAACTTAAAATTACCGGAATCTATATCTCTTTATTACTCTTTTCATTAATTGCAATTCCAACTTTGGCTAAAGCCGAAAACTCCAAAAATGTTTTCGTTAATGAATTACAATCTAATGGTTTATACAAATTTTATTTGGCTTTCAAAAACAGCGATTTAGATTATTTTAAATTTTATAAAACGATTCCTAAAGAAGAAGCTTTTGCAATTCTAAAAAAACAATTCCCTGCAATTTCCGAAGAAAATTCCATTAGAAAAATAGAAAGTGATTCTGTAGAAATTCATAAAAATATTGTTTTAATAACTATCGAAAGTTATAGTGCCGAGTTTATGAAAGCCTACGGAAATGAGCAAAACATCACTCCTTTTCTGGATAGTTTGTCTCAAAAAAGTTTACAATTCACCAATCTTTATGCTGCTGGAAACCGCACAGTGCGAGGCCTTGAAGCTGTTACCTTATGTTTGCCGCCTACAGCAGGTGAAAGTATAATAAAACGCGAAGACAATAAAAACAAATTTTCTACTGGTGCAATTTTTAAGCAAAAAGGGTACAATGTAAAATTTATGTACGGTGGCGATGCTTTTTTTGACAATATGAAGGATTTCTATTCGGGAAATGGTTATGAAATTGTAGATAAATCCAGTTTTTCTCCCGAAGAAATTACTTTTTCGAATGTGTGGGGAGTATGTGATGAAGATATGTACAATAAGGCAATAAAAATTATGAATATTGAGGCGAAGGAAAATAAACCTTTTTTCAATCATATCATGACTGTTAGTAATCACAGACCCTTTACGTATCCTAACAATAAAATTGATATTCCGGGGGATATCAAATCGCGTGATGGCGGCGTAAAATACACCGATTACGCCTTACGAAAATTCTTTGCGATGGCAAGGAAACAGCCGTGGTTCACAAATACGATTTTTGTAATCGTTGCTGATCATTGTGCTTCGAGTGCAGGAAAAACACAACTTCCGCTGGATAAATACAGAATTCCAGGATTTATTTATAGTCCAGAATTTCAGTCGAAAAAATGCAATAAACTGATGTCGCAAATTGATATTATGCCTACTCTTTTTGGACGGTTGCATTTTGATTATCAAAGCAAATTTTACGGACAAGACGTGCTAAAATCATACTACAAACCAAGAGCTTTTATTGCAACTTATGAAGATTTAGGATTGATAAAAGACAATATTTTAACTATTTTATCTCCTAAGCAAAAAGTACAGCAATTTCAATTACAGTTGAATCCTAAAGCTGGAACTGCTCCAGAATTTCAGATTTTTTATACCGAAAAATCACTTCGGACCGAAAGAACAGATTTGGTTAATGAAACTGTTTCTTTCTATCAAACTGCTTCGCATCTGCTAAAAGAAAAAAAATATCAGAAATAAAAAAACACGACCTTCTGATGAAAACAAGTGCCCTAGCCCCGATAGAAGTGGAAATCCTTTGTCTGGCTCCTTTAGCCAGACAAAGATTGTAACGGATAGCGGGAAATAGCTCCTAAATAAAAAAGCCTTTGAAATCAATGACTTCAAAGGCTTTTGGTATAATGTAAAAGAATTAATCATTCTGATTTTGCATTCCGAATAAATATCCTTTTTGGTATAATTTTAAATCGTTTTTCAGATTCTTGCTGTTGCGTTTGGTGATTTCTTTAGCGTCTAAATCGCTTAAATCTGGTTTTCCGGCGTTTACCCAGGCTGTGTACCAGAAACTGGCTGTCGCGGTGATGGCTTTTTTCATTTGGTTTTCGACCATTCCGTTAAGCTCTGTGTGCAATTTCTGCGCATATTCATCTGAGAATTTGGCGCTGTTGTATTTGTTTTTCACCACTTTTCCATCAGCATCGACAACAAAAACCTGATTTTCCGGAGTCGCTGTACGCAACTTTTTATCGACTGATAACAATGGCTCCACAAGACTATGGGTATCATAAATCATGTCCCAGGTCGCTTTGTGAACGTCTTCGTAATAATGTGCTTCAGGAACGTTTAATTTGTAATTTTTCACGAATAATTCCGGCAATCTGCTTTCCCAAAGCGAATGAATTCCTTTTTGATCGCTCAATTGTCCGTCATGATTGGCAGAAGTATGCAAAGGCATGTGTGCATCACCAATATAATGTCCTAAATCTGCAGCCAGAAACAAGATTTCGGCTCTGTTTTTTTCTTTGAAAGCTTTGGTTAATTTTACCATCATGTCTTCGATATACCAAGGCAAAATTCCGTTTGAGTTCAAAAACTTTGCATCGTATTTTTTTGTTGCTTCTTCGTAAGTTTTAGGAATACTATCAACGGCTCCAAAATTTTCCATATCAAAATAATGTCTTGGATTTTCGTCTTTATATTTTAAAGCATATTTACGAATATCCGGAACCGAAGCTTCCTGAGTAATAAAATCGATGTGGTTGTAAAAAAACACCTGAAGCGGCTGTGGCAAAGCCATAACTGCAGCTTTATTGATTCGCTCATGCCCTACAATTCCCCAGGATAATGTCAAAAAACCAATCGCTAAAGCGAAAATCACAACTAGCTTTGGTTTCATTTTAAAATTTTTCATTTGCTGTTTTTATTTGAGTTGCAAATTTATTGTATTTAAAGATAATTCAAAAGAATAGTAATTAAGAATATGTTAATTTAATTTTCTGAAACTTTTTTACCATATAAGTGATATAAGTTCATATTAAAAGCTTTTACTTAAAAAACGTATTCTATTTGAAATTACTAAAAACCATTGAGTGAAATTATTTTATATGATCTTCACTCCACCAATTACTTAAATTATCTTATATCACTTATATGGTTAAAAAAACAAAATCGCAACCAACGAAAGCCCCGCAATAAAAACCCACAGGAAAACACCTTGTAGTAAAGGCTTCACTCCTACTGATTTTAAAGTATTTATGTTTAATGTTGCTCCTATTAGAAATAAAGTAATCGTTAAACCAATTTTGGCAATACTCACAATTTGTGGCGCAAAAATGGCGGTAGCGGGCACATACGTATTCAGGAGCATTGCCAAAATAAATAATCCAATAAAGTACGGAATCTTGATTTTTGAGTTTTTGTTTTTGAAAATAAAAGCCGTGATAATCGAAATTGGAATAATCCATAAGGCTCTGGCTAATTTTACAGTTGTGGCGACTTGCAATGCTTCGGCACCGTATTTATTGGCAGCACCAACTACCGAGCTGGTGTCATGTATAGCGATCGCACACCACAAACCGAAGTCTTTTTGAGATAAATCGAGTTGATGACCTATAAACGGAAAAGCAAATAACGCAACTGAATTCAGTATAAAAATAACACCTAAAGCTATCGAAGTTTGGTTTTCGCTGGATTTAATTACAGGAGAAATGGCTGCAATGGCGCTACCACCGCAAATAGCTGTTCCACAAGAAATTAAATGCGAGGTTTTCTTATCGGTTTTGAGCCATTTCCCTAAAAGTGTTCCAAAAATTAAAGTGCTGAAAATAGAGAAAATGGTCAATAAAAAGCCTTCTTTCCCAGCCGAAATGGCACTTGTAGCATTCATTCCGAAACCTAAACCTACAACTGAAAATTGCAATAAAAAAGTAATTGCTTTATGATGGAATGCTAAAAATGGGTTTCCAAAAAAATTCACCAAAACTATTCCTGCAACTAAAGCAATTGGTGGTGAAATAATCGAAAACAAACACAACAAAATCACAGCACCAAAAATAATTGGCGAAAGAAAATGTTTTATTTCAACTAAATGTGAAAATGAATGGTGTTGTGTTTTCAAAATAAGGTAATTTGATTATTACCTTACAAAGGTCGGTTCTTTATAATCAAATCGCCAATCGTAAAAAAAGATTCGCTATAACTTTAAGTTATAATGATTTGCAATATTTTGAATAAACAATTCAGACAAAGCATCTGATTTCCCGAGTAAAGTGATGATATAAAAGTATCTTTCGATCGTAATATTTTCGACATCCAAAACAATCAATTCTCTGTTTTTAAGCTCGTTAGTTACCGCATGTATGGACATGAATGCAAAACAATCTGAATTCAGCAAATAGGATTTTATACTTTCGGTACTTCCTAATTGCATTTCGATTTGTAAGTCGCTTAATTTTAAACCAACTTGTTTTAAAGCAAATTCTATAACTTCAAGTGTTCCTGAACCTCGTTCACGAGTGATGAATTTCATGGCTTTTAGATCGTTAAGCGAAATTTCGTTTTGCTGTACCAAAGGATTTTTGCTGTTGCAAACCAAAACCAATTCGTCCTTCAAAAACGGAATGTATTTTATAGATTGATTTTTTGATTGTCCTTCTACAATTCCGATTTCGATTTCTTTGTTGATTAGAGCATTTTCTATTTGTTCGGTATTTCCGTTCAGTAAATTGACTTTTATATCTTGCTGTTTTTGATGAAAACGTGCCAGAACCGGCGAAATAATATATTGTGAAATGGTTGTGCTCGCTCCTAGCCTTAACAAACCTTGACGTTCGTTGCTAAACGAACTCATTTCAAAGTCGATTTCGCGGTAAATTTCGAAGATGTTTTTGGTGTATTTAAGTAAAATTTCTCCGGCCGGAGTTAAGGCAATTTTAGAACCGTTTCGCTCAAAAAGCTTGGTTTTATAGGCTTCTTCGAGTTCCTGAATGTGTTTCGAAACCGCTGGCTGTGTGATATACAATTCCGAAGCTGCTTTGGTAAAGTTAAGCCTGAGTGCAACGGTCTGAAAAACTTTTAGGCGGAAATCCATTTTATATTTATTGAAAGTGAAACACAAATTTCACAAATTATCACAAATTTTACTTTTCAAACCGTGACAATTCGTCACGGTTTCATTTCCTTCAGCTTTTAATCTTTGTTTAAGTTTACGCCAATAAGCCGTCGCATTGATACTTTCAGTTAATACACTAACAACATCAATAATTGAAAAATACCATTTCTCTTCATCTTTATTCCAGACAGTTCTTACTTTTTTTTCTTCAAATAATTGTACTGATTCTTTTTCCTTCATAATCACTCAATTTACATAAAATCTTTTCATTTTATTTCAAGTTACTTCTAATTTTAAAAGTTGAGCCTGAGTGCAACGGTTTGAAAAACTTTTAGCCTGAAAGCCATTTGAAATTATTTAAAATATTCATCTCCAAATAAAGCACCAATTAAAATAATGTTAATAAAAATAATTGATAGAAACAAAAAGTCAATATTTATAGAATAAATCTTATCAAAGACTCTAATTCTAGGTTTCTTGTTTAATAAAAAAATAGAAAGTGTAAATAAAACTAAAATTGCATACATATAAGCTACCAATGACGCTTTTCCATTTTCATATTTTCTCGCTCGTTTAAAATTTAAATAATCTTTATCGTTTTTTCGTAAATGATAAATAACATTATTAATTGAAGAAATTGTCAATGTATCATTAGTTTTTACCTCTACTTTAAAATCCTCAATACTTAAATATTTATAATCCGATTCATTAATTTTAAAAGTGGTATCCACATTTTTGAAACTCAATTCAACCCAATATTTTTTATTTTTTGGACCTCCACTTTTAGTAAAAAAAGGTTCTTTCGCTAATATTTTAGTACTAACATTAAATTTCTTGACATCAATATTATCTTGTAAAAAGATACAAGCTATACCTATAAATGTTGCAATAATTGTATAATGAATATACTCTTTCTTTTTTTTATTTAAATTGTAGTTCATTTTTAAAATTACAACAATCCATTATACTTCCTCACAAACCATTCCGTTGTCAATAAAATCGCAATCAAAACCAACAACCAAACCCAATCAATCAATGGAGTTTTGGTCGAAATGTTTTTCTCTATTGATTTGTATTCTTTGTTTTCCAGAAGTTGCTGAATTAAATCATCAGCTTGATTTTCGAAAAAAGCTTTTCCGTTGGTTTGTAATGCCAATTGTTGTAATTTCTGAACATCTGGATTTACAAATTGCTTTTCGATATCAAAATCTAAAATCTCAAAATGATTGGAGTAAACCGTGTTTGTGTTGAGTTCTTTTACCGAAAAATTATATTTCCCAGCCACCAAACCGTCCAGATTTGCTGAGAACGAATTGTTTCCTTTTAGTAAATCGTAGTTTTTAGTTTGTTTGGTTTCGGTATTGGTAACGGTAATAGTGAGTCGTGCTTTTTCGTCGAACTCGTAATTTTTATTGAAATATTGCGCATTAATTGCAATTGCTTCACCCGAATTATAAAAACTTTCGTGTTCAACCACCAATGATTTTTTAGAAGTTGTAGAAGCCAGATATTGAATTATCTTATCTACAAAAACATCATATTTCTCAAATGACTGATTGTCTATATGACTTTGCAAACGCCATTTCCAGCTGTTTTCACCTAATAAAAAAGCAGTTCTTTTACCTTGATTTTCGGCGAAAGCCAATAACGGAGCATTAGTAGAAACGTTTCTGATTTTCGAAGAAAGTAAAACTGAAACATTTCCTTTAGTCGTTATGGTTCCGAATAAATTCTGCAAAGGCGGGAAATTTTCAAAACCAATATTCTCTATCGCAAACAAATTAAATTGCGACTGAAATTCTGATAAATAATCTTCTCTCTGACCGCTCATTTTAAAAACCAAGTTGTTTTGCTGCTGGTTCAGAAAATTAAAATCGGTGTTGTTTCCGGTAATGATAAAAGTGTTTGTTCCTGCTAATTTGGTGTTGTCAAAAATAGCTTTAAAAGCCGTCGTTGGCTGATATAAAACTAAAACAGAAACATCTTGTAATAAATTGATTTCATTTGGTTTAACCAATATTACTTTACGCTGTGCATTAATTTCTATTGAGCGTTTTAAAGCTGCAATATCCGGGTGATTTATAGACGAAACAATCGCAATAGTTGACTTTTGATTGATGATTTCAACAGCAAAATTCTTGATATTATTATAGCTGTTTTTCTCTTTTACGTTGGATGAAATAGTTGCTTTAAAAACCTGCAATCCTACTTTATCAGCAGGCAAAAGCAAATTGATCGTCGCTGTTTTTTTAGAAGAGGAAAAAGAAACTTTCTCTTTTGCCAAAACAGAATTTCCTTGCGAAATAGTAAAATCTGCCGTTACATTCTTATCTCCGGCATACTGCAGAAAAACTTCAACCGGGAATTTATTTTTATGAAAAGCGTATTTATTTACGTTAAGCTGATTTATTTTTAAATCAAAAAAAGTAGTTGTATCTCCCACAACCAAAGGATAAACTTTATTCGCAGGATCAAAACGATATACATAATCGTTTCCTGTAGTTTGATTTCCGTCGGTAATAATTACCGTTGGGAAAATCAGGTTTTTGTTGATGCTATTTAAGTTTTTCGCAACTGCATCCAGATTGGTTTGTTTTCCTTTAAAATCAAATTTGTCAGAAGATTTTAAATCAGTATCAAACTGATACGACTGAATTTCGAATTTCTCCTGAAGTGCCGGATTTGAAATCAGTTTTTGGTACAATTCGACCACTTTTTTGTCGGATTTCAAAGCCACAATCGAACTCGAATTATCAACCGCAATGGCCAAAGGTGTTTTGGTAATTTCCAGCGAATTTTTGGTAATTATCGGATTAATCAACAAAACCAACAATGCAAAAATGGCTGCAAAACGTAAAAAAGCCAAAAACATATTCACTTTCGAATAGTTTTTGGCTTTATAAAAATATTGAAAATACGACAAACCACCCGCTATTACTAAAGAAAGTAATATTAATAGAATCGTATTTGTAGTCATAAATTTTATTTAGTGATGAGAAATTAAGATTTAAAGATAGAAAAACCTTTGAACCTTTGCAACTTAGAACCTCAGTACCTTAGGTTAGCATTCCTCCACAAACATTAAGCACTTGTCCTGTAACATAAGCACTCATATCTGATGCTAAGAAAAGACAGGCATTCGCAACATCTTCGGCGCTTCCGCCACGTTTCAACGGAATTCCTTCTCTCCAGCCTTTTACAACATCTTCGCTTAATTTTGCAGTCATTTCCGTTTCAATAAAACCAGGAGCGATTGCGTTACAACGAATGTTACGTGAACCTAATTCTAAAGCTACCGATTTTGTAAAACCAATTGCACCCGCTTTTGAAGCCGCATAATTCGTTTGTCCGGCATTTCCAGAAACTCCAACTACAGAACTAATATTGATAATAGAACCAGAACGCTGTTTCAAAAAGGTTTTCTGAATCGCTTTAGTCATATTAAACACTGACTTCAGGTTTACATCGATAACCTGATCAAAATCAGCCTCAGACATACGCATTAATAAATTATCTTTTGTAATCCCAGCATTGTTAATCAAAATATCAACTGTTCCAAAATCAGCTAAAACAGCGTCAACAAAAGTTTGCGCTTCGTTAAAATCCGCCGCATTCGACTGGTATCCTTTTGCTTTAATTCCTAAACCGTTTAATTCAGCTTCCAAAGCCTGAGCAGATTCAACAGACGAGCTGTATGTAAAAGCTACATTTGCACCATGTTTAGCAAAAACTTCAGCAATTCCTTTTCCAATTCCACGACTAGCGCCTGTAATAATGGCCACTTTTCCTTCTAGTAATTTCATATTCAAAATTAATTTTAATATTTATTTGTAGCTATTCCTGCTATCCGCTATATTCCCGATTAACAAAAACTACGGCTAAAAAGCCTTGTTTTTCTAAATCGGGAGATGTCGCTTCTCCCGATAGCTATCGGGACAGGGCTAAAAACGACTCGTCAAATATAGAACAATTCCCTTTTTAAAAAAATAACAATTGCAAGAACCTTTAAACAATACGTTTTAAATCTTAAAATATTTATACACCCATTTGTCCCAAAATGAACTATAAATAGCAATCATTGTAAATATAAACAAAAACAAAATATACCACGCATTGCCCACCAAATCTAAGAAATTTAATTTTCCACCAGCAAAATTCAACAGCAATAAAACTTGTGCGCCGTAAGGTAAAATTCCTTGTACCAGACACGAAAAAATATCCATAATAGTTGCCGTTTTCTTCGGATTTAAATCATACTCATCATTAATTTCCCTCGCAATTCCGCCAGTAATCACTATCGAAACAGTATTATTTGCTATTGCTAAATTGGTCAAACCAACCAAAGTTCCTATCCCAACCTGAGCTGATTTCTTGTTTTTGATGCGTTTTTTTATTTGGTACAAAATAAAATCTATTCCACCCGCTTTGTCCACCATTGCTGCCAATCCACCAGAAAGCATCGACAGCATAAAAATATCTGTCATACTTGTAAAACCTTCGTAAATTTTTTGTGCAAAAATCAAAAGCGTAAACTGATCATTATAAAAACCAACAATTCCCGCCAATAAAGTTCCGATTATCAATGTCGAAAACACATTCACACCAAACAAAGCCAAAACAATTACCAATATATACGGTACAATTGCCATCCATTCGAAAGTGTTTTTCGGAATTTCAACCGTCTGAATTTCAGAATTAAATCCTAAATAAAACAACACCAAAATCGTAATTATCGCTGCCGGTAAAGCAATAAACAAGTTAATTTTGAATTTATCTTTCAGTTCACAACCCAAAGATTGCGTAGCTGCAATAGTCGTATCCGAAATCATCGAAAGATTGTCGCCCAACATCGCGCCGCCTAATAAAGAACCACAAATAAGCGGTAAAGAACTCCCGCTCGCATTAGCCAAACTCACCGCTATGGGACCTAAAGCCACAATCGCTCCTACTGAAGTTCCAGTTGCAGTTGATAAAAAAGCCGAAATCAGGAAAATTCCCAACGGAAAATAAGCCGGATCAATAGTGTTGATACCTAAATTTACAACAGCATCTACTCCACCCATGGCTTTACTTACCACTGCAAAAGCACCTGCAAGCAGATAAATAATACACATGGTCATGATTTTGCTTTCGCCACAACCGGCAATTAATGTATCTACTTTCTCCTCTGTCGAAGATTTGAAAAGTAAAAAAGCAACAATAATTCCAATTAAGACGGCAACTGGCGAAGGAAAAGCGTAAAAATCATTCAAAGCGATTCCAACACCTAAAAAGGTAAAAATAAATACAAATAAAGGAATCAAAGCTACTGCGCTTCCTTTTTTCTTACTGTGTTTTGTCATAAACTAAATTATATAATGAAACGTTTATAACGACAAGTAAATCCAGAATGGTAATGTGAAAAACAACATTTTTTCCAAAGGATTTGGCTTATCGTTTTAGCACCTTGCTCGTTGTTGCAGGTTGCTATCTCTTTGCGAGATTCGTGATAACGGGTGCAAAAGTAGTGATTATTTTATCAAATAAAACAATATAAATTAAATTTACTAAATTTTACCTAAATCTATAAATCAAAAATGCAGCCCATAAAAGAGCTGCATTTTCTTTAAGGTTTAAGACTTAAACATCAGTTACATCCTATTTTGTATTGTTATATAAAATGCAATTCCCAGCATTATTACAACAATTAACATTCTATAAATCGATTCTCTAAATAGCGAAGTATCATTCCGTTTATCTTCTTTTCTTTTTTTTATAAGATTAAAAATCATTATTGGAATAATCACGATTATGGAGAAATACAAAAAATTTCTCGTGTATTCTCCTTTACTTATTTCTGATATAGCAACCAGTATCAAACCCCATAAAAAGAAAGCAATATTTACAGATGTTATGTATTTTTTCATCTTTTATCTTTTTATTAAACTTAATTTAATCAAAAATGCAGCCCATAAAAGAGCTGCATTTTCTTTCCAAAATCAAAATTAAAAACTAAAATTTTAGTTCAATGCGTAGGTCGTAATTCTAAAATTACTACTGGCACTGGTAAAGGTCCAGACTACATTGCTGTAAACAACCTTAAAGTTTTCTTTTTTAACATACAAACCTTTAGGATTTGTAAACTCATCGTCTATTTTTTTCAAAAGTGCTGGTGCAGGTATTAATGCTGTGGCCGTTTGCCATGAATCATGAGTTAATACAATTGTTTTATCTACAGCATTCTCACTTGTTGTTACATTATGATAAAGTGTAGGCCTTCCTCCAGAAAATCTGTATTCGATGTAATTATATCCTCCATCATTAAAATACAACTGAACTCTTGTTAATTGTTGTGTTGCTGGTAAACTAGCGTTTATTTCATCCAACAATTCCTTACATAAGGTAGAAGTGGTTATGGCATTTGTTAAGAAAGGAGAAATATAACCATACACTTTGAAGTCATTACCATCCAGTAAACCTTTATAATCATCAGTTAAAATAAGAGGTTTTGTTGTGTATTTTATAGTTGCACTTACTCCACCTGTTCCTGTAGCTGTAAAACTTCCATCAGTATCGTTATAAACAAAATCGGTTAGTTTCTGACCTTTTACCTCTACAGCCGGGCTAACAGAAATTCCTGTAGGCGTATAAGCAATACCCATATTATAGCTCACAGCATAACCTGTTTCTATAGAATTGGCACTAGCAAAACGAGGAGCTTCAGAAAAAATAAAATCAAACTGATGTGTTGTTGTTCCATCATTTGTTTCTAATAATCTAAAAAGCGGACGTTCTTCTCCTCCCACAACATTTTCGCCCATAATCACATTTTGAGCCAAATTTTCCCAATCTTCTTCAGTTGCTTTTACAAAACGTAATTCCTGAAAACTTCTGTTGGTTTTAAAAATGATTTCTCCGTTTTCCTGACCATAATATAAAAACTGAAAATCACCTTTGTATCCTTTTCCTTCTAAGGCATCCGTTGGAGAATTATCCGAATCAGACAATAGATGAATTCTGTTTTTAGTAGTAAACAATAAACTAACGGCACTTCCCAGTTCTACACTATACGCACTTTCGTAAGCATCTGTATCACCATCAAAATCTGAAGCCATTTCTACTTTTCCATCACTCGAAAATTTAAACAAATGGGTAAATCCTCCTAATTGAGTATTGTCTGTAAAATAAACCGCTTTCCAACCATGTTCAGAAGTTAGTAATACATCACTCAGTTCTTTTTTCTGAGCATTTAATCGATCGGTAGGATTTTGATCAAATTTTTGCTCAGCATCTGTATTATCATTACAAGAGCCTAATTGCATTGCCAGTAAAGCAAAAATCAGAAACTTAAATATATTTTTTATTTTCATAATGTTTTCATGTTAAGTTAATTTTATAACGACTTATTAATTGCCATTAACCACTGCTGTAGTGTTTTTATCAGCTTCATCCCTTAAAGCATAGAAATCAATATTAAAAGCTTCTTTAAAATATTTTACTACAATAGCTTCTTTTGATTTAATTGCTGCAACAGCTTCTTCACTTTCGATACCTGCTAAAATTGCTTCGTACTCTTCTTTAGAATTAATAAGCATTATAGAGGCCATTTCGGCAAAGTCTTCGTTTATGTTAGACCTGGCATAAGCCGTAATAAATCCTTCTTCGTTTGCTACAGCATCGCCTGATGCGTACCAGTTGGCCGTATAACCAGATGGTGTAATTTTAGCCAATGAGTTTTCATCATAAGGTTTAGTCTGGTTTAAAATATGGATATACTCGTGCTGGATAGTATGAATAAATTGTTTTACATTTTCTCTATCTGTTTTATCTACATAATCAGTTTCAAAAAGTGTCACTCTTTGTCCTCCTTCTGCTAGACCTAAAGTAATTGTTCCAGTTGTGTTTCTATTAACACCTCCAACCATGACAATCTCTCTTGGTGCAATTTTTTTGACAAAATCTGCTCCAGCAATAACCTTATAACTATCCAACCAGATTTTCTGGATAATTTCTAATACCGGTTTTACTTTATCCTCTTGTGGAGGATATAAAAAACGATTAAAATCTACCGTATTCTGATTCCATTTATACTGCACTTTCATATTGTATGGATTTACATAATTTGTTGTAATCCATTTATCTAAATCAGACTGAACCGGTTTTGTTAAATCCAATTGACTTTCTGTAGGCTGATCTTCATGAGAGCATCCGGCAAAAGCAACTAGTGTCATCGCTAAAATTGCAACTTTATATTTCTTTGTAATTTTCATAATTTCAAAATTAAATTATCTAGGATTTTTTTCGATACCATTTGAAGATGCGTGAAGCGGAATTTGTAACGCTCTACGCTTATCATTTTTAGCTAAAACAATAGTTGGCTGATTGTAAATATCATGTTTTACCTCTAAACCAAAGCGCTTAATATCAAACCATCTTATTCCTTCATGAATAAAATCTACACGACGAATTTGAGCAATTGCTTTTATATATGATTTTTGTTTATCTGTAAGCTCGTAAAACGGAGTATATTCATTTTCAATTACAGGATATTTATCTATAATTAATTCTTCCGTAACCACATCTGTTGCAGGATCAAAACTATCTGTTAGAGTTGATAAAATGTATTGCATGGCAGTATTGGCTTCTGCAAAACGATTCTCCATTACAAGTGCTTCTATTCTATTCAGATAAAATTCGTTATTGCTAAGTAAAACTTGTGATACATAACCATTTCCAATTCCTGCATTTGGGTTGGTATATTTGAAATACTCATCAAATTTTGGCACAAAAACGGTAATTTGTCCATTGTAAGATAAAATCTGAAAATTCCAGTCTTTATTAAACAGATTAGTAGAAAACCCTACCACTTCATCTTGTCTGGCACCTGTAAGCTGAAATCTGTTTTGGTAAAAAGATCTTTCGTACCAGGATTGCGCCGAAGTAATCAATAAATTAGTTTCCTGAGTAGCATCCCCATATACTCTAACACGTGTATTAAAATCAAGTGCTAAATACGAAGTGTAATCTCTTAATTTACCATCCGGGTTAGCTGCCAGTTCTTCTGAAAGCTGAATAACTCTTTCCCAATCTCCTTTTACAATATAAAAACGGGTAGCAAAAGCTTTAGCCGCATTTTCGTTGAAATGAAACTTAGGCTGACTGTAATCATTTCTTACATATAAAAGGCCTTCCTCAATATCACTTTCTAAATAAGCAAAAACTTCTGCCATTGAATTTCTCTTGTATTTTTCAAGTAAAACTTCTTCTGGTTTTAATACATAAGGAATTCCTAAATCAGTTTTGGCTGTTGCGGGATTGTAACGCTCAGACCAAAAGGTAACCAACATAAAATGCGCGTAAGCTCTGGCCATTAATGCCTCACCTTTTAGTGGCAGTAAATTTGTTGGTGTTCCTAATTCTTCAATAGCCTGTAATGCTTTATTTGCGTGTGCAATCGCATTATAACAAGCATCCCAATAATTTGCCTGACTATCTGTATCAACAGCCTCATTCATTTCCCAATTATAATTTTGAGTATTATTAGGTTCAAAAAAACTTGGATCTCCACTATCAAAAACATTATCCGACATTGTTTCGGCAAATTCCATGTAAGAACCTTTTGGATATGCGTTTACAAGTAATTCAGCTATTTTTTCTGGTGTGTCTATTTGTGTTCTGTTATCTGGTGTTTCAGATAGAAATTCATCACAACTACTAATACTTATTAGTAATAATAGTGATAGTGTTATTTTTAATTTTCTCATAATAGTATAAATTATAATGAAATGTTTAAAGCAAATGTATATTGTGTCGTAACCGGTAAAGCTACCCCACCAGTATTACGAAATTCAGGATCTTGCCCATTTAGTCTTTTATCAGAATAAATCAATAAAGGGTTAACGGCAGAACCTTTTAAAGTAAAAGTTGTAAATCCTAACTTTTTCTTTAAATCTTTAGGAAATTCCCAGCTTAATGAAACATTCTTTAATCTTACAAAATCTCCGTCTGCTATACGAGCATCAGAAAAATTATAAGTATTATATGCAATTTCAAGATCTCTTGATTGCTCATCATAATTTGCAATTAATCTTTTATCGGCAATTACAGGTATGTTTGTAAATTTCTCATCTCCTGGATTTATCCATCGGTTTGTATAATCTTTTGTAAATACGGTTAGATCATCGTATTCGCTATCAAAAATAGGATTCAAACGAACTTTGTTTCCGGCAGATGCTACTACAAAAACATAAAGTGACCAGCTTTTATAAGTAAAAGTATTTGAAAGACCAAACGATTTATTTGGCTCGATTGAACCTTCATATTTCAAATAGTCAGTAACATTTTCTGTATCCTGAAAATTGGCTCCAGCAATATTATCTGTTTCACCATCTTTCATTAAAAAAGTTGGTAAACCTTGTGGATTAAGACCCGTAAACTGATAAGAGTACAGCGAATTTCTTGGATGACCTACTGTATTTCCTCCTGTTCCCTCGATCAAATCGAATGCGTTAGGCTGGTTTTGCAGTTTTGTAATTTCCTGGTCATAAACCGAAAAATTAAAATTGGTTGACCACTTAAAGTCTCTGCTTGCAATATTATTAGTTGTTAAGCTAATTTCAAGACCTTTGGTTTCCATATCAGCATTATTTCCTTGTTTAATTTTTTGCCCACCAATTCCGGAAGTAACCACATAATCTACTAAGTCAAATGCTTTACGGCTATAAATATCAGTTGTCAATTGTACTCTGTTATTAAACATTCCAAGATCAACACCTATATTAGTTTCAAATTGTTTCTCCCAGGTCAAATCTCCATTCTGAAGTTCATCAATTTCAATACCTGACTCTCTATCATTAAGATTTAGACGATCTGAAATAAAACTTTTGTAAATAGCTAACGAATTAGTTGCAGGACCAGCTGTTGCAGTAAGTCCGTAAGAAGCTCTTAATGCTAAATTGTTTACAACTGAAGCGTCTTTCATAAAATCTTCTTCGGTAACATTCCATTTACCACTAAAAGTATAAGTAGGCAACCATCTCGAAGAATCACTGTTTCCTTGTCTGTTCGATCCGTCATAACGTCCTGTTACAGAAGCTGTATAACGACGATCATAGGTATAACCAACTTTTCCGAAGAAACCTATCGTTCTTTCTCTTTCTTCATTAAATCCAAAATAAGAATCACCTTCTCTAATGATTTTTTCTAATAATCTAGGGTCTGTAAAACCAGTAAGTCCTCTGTCATATTGTACGCCATAAGCGGTAAAATTGTCACTGTTTCTATCTAAAGATCTTAATTCTGTACCAAATAATCCTTCAAGTTCATGCAGTTCATTTACTGTACGTCTGTAATTCACACTATTTCTAACATTGTATGAAGTTAAATCATTTGTAAATTTTCTTAACATTCCACCATTTGGAAGCACTGATACTTTTGGTGCAGTAAGATCATTAGGATCCTGATACAAGAAAACATTAGCATCTCTAACAACAGTAGTTTCGGCCGCATTATAAGCTCCAACGATATTTGAGTTTTCAAGAATTTTATGCTCTCTGCTTGTATTTGCATAACGCGCAGCAGCAGTAAGATTGTACGTTAAATATGGATTAATTTTATAATCTAAATCCATTTGAAAACGCATATCTTTTACTTTTATCTCCATAAAGTTGTTT
The DNA here is from genome assembly GCF_009789235.1 of Flavobacterium hydrocarbonoxydans. Lineage (GTDB taxonomy): Bacteria > Bacteroidota > Bacteroidia > Flavobacteriales > Flavobacteriaceae > Flavobacterium > Flavobacterium hydrocarbonoxydans. The sequence goes on from NZ_WSTB01000003.1 coordinate 53,911, forward strand.
TCCAACTCATTCAAAATATTAATAGGAGCCCAATTGTTTCTGTAATATTCTAAATTCCCATTATCATCATAAGGTCTTAAAGTTCTGCTTGTGTTTAAAACATAATTAAATGGATTGATGTCAAAATCTCTGGTAGTTGTACCAAAATATTCATCTTTTTCGCTATCATAACTTCCTGGAGCGCGCTGATCTCTAACAGAAGCCTGAGTTGTTAGTGTAACATTTAATCTGTCATTAACATAAAAAGTTCCTTTTAAGTTGGAGGAAAGTTGTTTTACATTATCTGCTATACTCCAACCCGGATCCGTATAATAAGCTAACGAAGCATACATAGTGCTGTTTTTTCCTCCGCCAGAAAAACTAAGTGAGTGATTTTGAGTTATTGATGGTCTAAATAAAACTTTGAACCAGTCTGTATTTGCTAATTCGTATTTTCTTAAAAAAGCGTTACGGCTTGCCGGATCATTTTTTACTAAGTAGCTATCTGTTTCAGGCACATAAGTTCCTACGGCTCTTTCTAAAATATTATAAACTCCTCCATAACGCCCTTGTGTGGTTAATGGTCTTTCCAGAAAACCTTTGGCTTCAACCTCCTTTAGAATACTCATGGTTTCCTGAGAATTCAAAATATCATATTGGTTGTAGTTTGGCACTGTTCTTACTGTATTTTCTAATGAATAAGTCACCTTTAATGGCGAGTCTCTACGACCTTGTTTTGTAGTTACTACCACCACTCCATTTAAAGATCTTGATCCATAGATAGAAGTTGCCGAAGCATCTTTTAAAATTTCTATACTTTGAATGTCATTTGAGTTAATTCCTGCTACAGAAGAACTCAACAATGTTTCAGAATTTCCAGAAGCTAAATCCGCTACTGAAACATTAATAATATCTTCCTGTACCACACCATCAATAACCCACAAAGGTTTTGTATCACCAAAAATTGAGGACGATCCACGAACTGTAATTTTAGGTGCAGTTCCAAAAGTTCCGGTAATATTCTGAACCGTTACCCCTGCAGCTTTACCTTCGATCATTCTACTAATATCAACAACTCCGTCAACTTTTAGTTCTGTTCCGGAAATTTTACTTACAGCTCCTGTAAAAGTTCTTTTTGATGTTTTTTCGTAACCTGTTGTAACGACAACTTCTTTTAGATTTTGTCCTTCTTCTGTTAAAACGATAGTTGGTGATGTGTTTTCAATACCAATTTCTTTAGATTCCATCCCTACATAAGAAATGACTAATCTATCGCTATTTGCTGGCATCTCGATTACAAAGTTTCCATCAAAGTCTGTTAAAACAGCTATTTTTGTTCCTTTTGCTAATACTGTTGCTCCTGGCAATGGACTTCCACTGGAATCCGTTACTTTCCCTTTAATAATGGGCCCAGGAACTAAACTTTCGAATACTGAATTTTGATTGCTTACATCTGGAAAAGCGTTTTTAGCACTCATTTTTTGTAATACAATTTGATTGCTAATTTCATCAAAAGAAATATTCAAAGGCACTAAAATCCTTGACAATATACTTGCCAAAGTTTCATCAGTAGCCTTAATAGTTATCTTTTGGTTCAACTGGCTGATCCTTGAATTATAAGAAAATTTCACATGTGCCGATTTTTCAAGTTTAGAAAGAGCATTGTCTAAAGTTAGATTTGTAAGGTCTATGGTGACTTTTGTATCTAATTTTTTTTGCCCATTTACACTGTTTGCCATGGTAACACTTGAAAATACAAGTGCTAAGACGAACTGAAATAGTGTTATTTTCATAATTCGATGGAGTAATCGTTGTTTAACAACTGGTTTTTTCATAATTTTGGTTTGTTTTGATTAATACTATACAGGTGTATATTGAAACTCATAAATTATCCTTTACAGAGGGTAATTTAATCTTACTAAGTGTCGAAAATGTTACAGCATTTCGGCACTTTTTTTATGTATTATTTATTTACATAGGCATTAAAAAATTTATTTATTAGTTAGTTTATTATTGGTTTAGTTTTGCATTGTACTTTTATAATCAGTTTTTTATCTATAATTAAATTCATAATAACAAGCTTTAACTTATTTTTTTTTTAAAATCTAAAAACAACGGCTCTTTAAATAGAAATTCAAAATTTAATTACAACCTTCAGATGTAATTATGATTTGATTTCCATTCATTTCATAATTGGTATTATTCCCGATGCTTTTACAGATAATTTTAAGTTTTTCAGACAAAGGCTGATCACTAAGCGATGTCGTAAGATGACAATCTTTTAATTTATCCTTAGGAAAATCAATATTTACCAAGTAAGCCTGTTCTATAGTTTTGAATATTTGTGTAACTGGAATGTCTGTAAACTCAAAACTCAACTGCTCAATATTACCTACATTTTGAATTAATGATTTATCTTCTGTAATATCTGTTATTTTATTAAATACCAATTCTTTACGAACAAATCGCAAGGCCTGATTGGGTAGAAGTACAATTTCGTCTGAATTAGAAATAAGCTCATTCGATTTTACCCTTACTTTACCAGTGCGCACCAAGACTTCAACATTTTGCTGATCAGAATACGCTTTGATTCTAAAACTTGTTCCTACAACTCTTGTTACAATTTCGTTAGCATAAACAAAAAATGGTTTTTTAGGGTTTTTGCTAATTTCGAAGAAGCCTTCTCCGGATAAATACACTTTTCTTTCGTTTCCTGTAAAAATTTTAGGATAACTTAGTTTACTTTTTGGCTGCAACAATACAGAGCTGCCATCTGACAATGTAATAATTTGCGGCTTATCCGAATTGTTGGTTTGTTCAACCAATCCTTCATTATTTTCTTCGATAAGCTCATTGTAAGTAACCACAGTATTGGATGGAGAAATTTGATTATTGTAAAACCAAATAGAAAGAAAACAAAAAAACAAAGTAGCAGCAACACTGCTTAACCAATGTTTTTGTAGAAAAATTATGGAGAATTTTGAATTTTGTTTTTTTGAAATTTCTCTTTCTTCAATTCTTTTCCAGGTAGCTTGTAAAGCAGATTGAATTTCAATTGGAGATATTTCTTTGTTGCCTGCCCTCATCGCTAATAATAAAAGACGGGCATCTTCAACTAATTTGGCACGTTGTTGATTTTCAACTGTCCATTCTTCCCAGCCTTGTTCATCAGTTTTAGTTAATATCCATAACTGAAAAGATTCATCGGCTAAAAAATCTTCTATTTCGATATATTGATTACGTTTTTGCATCTATTAATGAGGTTACAAAAACATAGAGGACAACTTTTTAATTATATACTCACCAAATTGTGATTTTTTTTAAGTTTTTTTTAAGAAAGTTGAGAAAACCCTGAAAACAGTGCTAAAGCTGAAAACAAATTACCCTGAAATTCTTTTCGAAGGCTTAACAATCCACGGTGCAATAAATTATTTGCGGATTGATAATTGACTTCTAACATTTCAGCAATTTGTTCTATTGCCAGCCCTTGATGGTAGCGAAGATACAAAGCCTCTTTTTGGCGTGGGGGTAAATCATTTAAAAGTTTATTAAGATGCAAAACACGTTCAGCAGTAGTTTCGTCATCGATAAGCGTGTGCTCGATAGAAAAATCAAATAAAAATTCTATCGCATCAGTTGAGGCTGTTTTGCGAAAAATGTGATCTCTTTGAAACAATCTGGCAATCCTTTTTCTAACACTTGACAACAAATATGCTTTTACCACAACAGAATCCTGCAAAGAATCCCGATACAACCAAACATCGGTAAAAACATCCTGCACACAATCCTGCACTTTTTCTGAAAATGGTGAAAGGGAATTACCATAGCTAATTAAGTCTGTATAATATCTTTCGAAAAGTAATGAAAAAGATTTTTCGTCACCACTTTTAAGATTTTTCCAAAGCGTATTATCTTCTAAGGTAAACGGAGGTAAAATTTGGCTTTTCATAATTTAATTAGTCAGTGCGATTTAAAAAAAAAGGCTTATAATAGCAACTCAAATCAAACAACAGCATAACTAAATAGGCTATTGTTCACTCCTGATCTGGAATTAAAATGTTGCTTTTGGAAATCAAAAATAAAACGATTTTTTAACATTATCATTTACTTTTGTTCGATAAATATATAAAAGCTAAACTTTAAAAACAATTTATTTACAAAAAAAGGACGATTTCCTAATATAGAAAACTGTCCTTTTTATTATATCTACTAAGGTTTTACGGTCGTTTTTTGGATTTATTTTTATTGCCAGCTAAAATTATTAATATAAGTTTAAACTTAAAAAAAAATCGGAATTTGAAAATCTAAAGACTAATTTTCCATTTATAAAAAAAAGCCTTACTAAACTATAGCAAGGCTTTTGAGCAATTTATATTTTAAAAATAACTTTCCTAGAAAGCTACATTCCATCTTGGTAAAGTACTATTTTCATCCAAAAAGTACTGCAAAATTTTACCTTCAATAGCAGTAGGAATTAATTTTACATCATTGTTGAATGTTTCGTACCATGAAACTTCTAATCTGTCGATGTTTTCTAATTTCATTTGTGCTGGCCACGAGTATTTTCTTCCCGTTTTAGCAAATTGGTGACCGTTTACGATTTTATCATATAAACCGCCATTTTTGATTTTTAAAGTCCCGTCGTTTTGAACAGTTCCTGTTGATGCTACCATTACTAATTCTTTTGCATCACCTTCAATAGCATAAACCACAAACACACCGCTTCCGGTTTCCGGAGCATTGCAAACTTCTTCTAAACTATCATTTTGTGTAAACGTAAAATTTCCTTTTACTGTAAACTTTTCTAATTCTTTATACATATTTTTTGTTTTGAAGCTTCTAAGAAACTAAGGTTCTGAGTTGCTAAGATTCTAATTATATTTCCAACATTTTAAAAATGTAAAAAAGTCTCAACACAATATTGAGACTTTTTTTTGGAATTTTTATTTTTAAAATTGGAGATTATCCCAATATTTCTTTCACTTTTTTACCAATTTCTGCTGGTGAATCAACAACGTGAATTCCGTTGTCTCTCATAATTTGTTTTTTAGCAGCAGCAGTATCATCAGAACCACCAACAATAGCACCAGCGTGCCCCATTGTTCTACCTGCAGGAGCAGTTTCTCCAGCGATAAAACCAACAACTGGCTTACGGTTACCATCAGCTTTTACCCATTTAGCAGCATCAGCTTCTAATTGACCTCCAATTTCACCAATCATAATGATAAGTTCAGTTTCAGGGTCATTCATTAATAATTCAACAGCTTCTTTAGTTGTAGTTCCAATAATTGGATCTCCACCAATACCAATAGCTGTAGTGATTCCTAAACCTTGTTTTACAACCTGGTCTGCAGCTTCGTAAGTTAAAGTTCCAGACTTAGAAACGATACCAACTGTACCTTTTTTGAAAACGAAACCTGGCATGATACCAACTTTAGCTTCACCTGGAGTGATAACACCTGGACAGTTTGGCCCGATTAATCTAGAATTTCTTTCTTTAACATAATTATTTGCTTTAATCATATCTGCTACAGGAATTCCTTCTGTAATAGCAATAATTACTTTAATTCCGGCGTCAGCAGCTTCCATAATTGCATCTGCAGCAAAAGCTGGTGGAACAAAAATGATAGAGGTATCAGCTCCTGCCTGGTTAACAGCATCTTTTACTGTGTTAAAAACCGGACGGTCTAAATGGCTGGTTCCTCCTTTTCCTGGAGTAACACCACCAACAACATTAGTACCGTACTCAATCATTTGAGAAGCATGGAAAGTTCCTTCACTTCCTGTAAATCCTTGAACAATTATTTTGGAATCTTTATTAACTAAAACACTCATGATATATATTTTATGTAGTTTTTAAAATTGTGATGCAAAAGTAAGGTTTTGTAACGATTTTTAACCTTTTTCGCAACAAAAAATATTAAGAAAATTGACTCATTTGATAACCTCTATACAATTTATCATCTTTTATTTGCCAAATTGTAGCAAAATGAGCCAACAACATTTCCTCTCTCGGATTTTCGATTGTTTTTACATAATGCGAATAACGTATCGAAACCAAATCATCTTCAGCAATAATATGGCTAATTCTAACTTTTGAACGCACATAAGCACGGCTCAGTTCGTTTGCCATTTCTAACATCGAATCATAATCCATCTGAATTAAACCTTTGCTGCTATTCCATTCTAATGATACATCAGGATGCAGATAAGTCTTCAGAATCTCGCTATCAATTAAGGCATCCGACTTATAAAACTTTTGAACAAATTCTTTAATAGACATATTATTTCAATTTATTTAAAATTTCAGGAATCTTTTTGATATTGGCCAATTGTTTCAACTTCTCTCTTGATTCTTCGATTGGAGTTCCAAAATAGGACTTTCCACCTTCAACTGATTTGGTAACGCCTGTTTGCCCCATAATAACAGCCTTTGCTCCTATTGTGATGCCACTGGTTGTACCAACCTGTCCCCAAATAGTAACTTCATCTTCAATAATTACACAACCCGCGATACCCGTTTGTGAAGCTATTAAACATTTTTTACCAATAACTGTATCGTGACCTACATGTACCTGATTATCCAGTTTTGTTCCTGCTCCAATAGTCGTATCACCTGTAACTCCTTTGTCTATCGTACAAAGGGCTCCTATACCTACATGGTCTTCTATTACAACTCTTCCACCGGAAATTAATTGGTCAAAACCATCTGGTCGTTTTTTGTAATAAAAAGCATCTGCTCCCAAGATAGTTCCTGCGTGAATAATCACATTGTCACCAATTACAGTATGATCGTAAATCGTAACATTAGGATGAATGATACAATTTTTTCCTATCGTAACATAATTACCAATAAAACAGTTTGGCTGAATAACCGTTCCTTCTCCAATTGTTGCCGAAATCGATATCGAAACGTTTGTAGCCTGAAAGGGTTTAAAATGTTTGGTTAAAGTATTAAAATCTCTAAAAGGGTCATCAGAAATTAAAAGCGCTTTACCTTCAGGACAATCTACTTCTTTGTTAATCAAAACAATAGTAGCAGCCGATTGTAAGGCTTTGTCATAATATTTTGGATGGTCAACAAAAACAATATCTCCTGGTTCTACAACATGAATCTCATTCATACCTAAAACCTCAAAGTTTTTGTTACCAATAAATTTGCAGTTAAGCAAATTTGCAATTTCTTCTAAAGAGTGAACTTTTGGAAATTTCATATTTTATAATTAGAAAATTTGTCAATTAGAAAATGTGCCAATTATTTAAAATGTGTCAATTAGAAAATAAATAATCAAAAATTAAATTGCATATTAATTCTCTAATTGACTCATTGACAAATTATCTTATTAAGCCAATTACTCTTTTACACGCTCCATATAAGAACCTGAAGCGGTATCCACTTTAATTTTATCACCTTCATTGATAAACAAAGGAACGTTTACTGTTGCACCTGTTTCTACTGTAGCAGATTTTGTAGCATTTGTAGCCGTATTTCCTTTTACTCCTGGCTCAGCATAAGTAACTTCAAGAATGATAGAAGCTGGCATATCTACTGATAAAGGCAAATCAGTTTCGGTATTCACCTGAACCATTACATTTGTTCCTTCTTTTAATAATCCCGGAGCATCCAGAATATTTTTATTCAAAGAAATTTGTTCAAATGTTTCTGCATTCATAAAGTGAAACTCATCTCCTTCAGCATACAAAAATTGGTAAGTATGTGTTTCTACACGTACATCCTCGATTTTATGACCTGCAGAAAATGTATTATCTAATACTTTTCCAGTTGTTAAACTTTTCAGTTTTGTTCTCACGAAAGCTGGTCCTTTTCCTGGTTTTACGTGAAGAAATTCAATAATTTTATAAATATCGTGATTGAATTTAATACACAATCCGTTTCTAATATCTGATGTAGATGCCATTTTATTTAATTTTAGATTTTAGAATGTAGATTTTAGATTTCTTAAGAAGTAATAATCTACATTTTTTTTTATTTTAGATTTAAGAATATAGATTTTAGATTCTAAACAGAATAAATCCTGCATTCTTTTTATTTTTAATAATTTTATTTTCAATTTTAATCTACAGTTTAGAAATCTAAAATCAGAAATCTAAACTCTAAAATTAATAGTTTCCTGAATAACCCTTCATGATCCCTCTCGATGAATTTCTGATAAAATCTAAAATTTCATCTCTTTCAGGAGTCGCTTCCATTTCTGCTTCAATAATACTTAAAGCTTGTGTGGTATTATAATTTTTTTGGTACAAAATTCTATAAATTTCCTGAATCTCTCTGATTTTCTCTGTAGTAAACCCTCTTCTTCTTAGACCAACAGAATTAATTCCTACATAAGACAAAGGCTCTTTTGCGGCTTTTGTAAATGGTGGAACATCTTTACGAACTAAAGATCCTCCCGAAATCATTGCGTGGTCACCAATATGAATAAACTGATGAATAGCAGCCAAACCACCAATTACAGCATGATTACCCACTACAACGTGACCAGCAAGTGCAACTCCGTTTACGATAATGGCGTTATTACCTATTTCGCAATCATGCGCAATATGTGCATAAGCCATAATCAGACAGTTGTTACCCAAAATTGTTTGCCCAGATGCAACTGTACCTCTATTGATAGTTACGCATTCTCTGATTGTACAATTGTCTCCAATAATAGCAAGAGAATCTTCTCCTCCAAATTTTAAATCCTGTGGTACTGCTGAAATTACTGCTCCTGGAAAAATATTACAATTTTTTCCAATACGAGCCCCTTCCATAATAGTCACATTTGAACCAATCCAGGTACCATCACCAATAACAACATTATTGTGAATTGTTGTAAAAGGTTCTATTACAACGTTTTTGGCGATTTTAGCGCCAGGATGAACATATGCTAATGGTTGATTCATCTGTATATTTTATATTTTAAATTAAAATAATCTAATTTGGGCAACAAACGTAAACAATAAAATTGATTAATTATTATTGTTTTTTCGCAATTTGAGCCATTAATTCTGCTTCGGCAACTAATTTTCCGTTTGCGTAAGCATTTGCCTGCATGTGACAAATTCCTCTTCTGATAGGAGAAATCAAGTCACACTTGAAAATTAAGGTATCACCTGGCAATACTTTATGTTTGAATTTAACATTATCAATTTTCATGAAATATGTCAAATAGTTTTCTGGATCCGGAACGGTACTTAAAACCAAAATCCCTCCTGTTTGTGCCATAGCTTCTACAATTAGAACTCCTGGCATCACCGGAGCATCAGGAAAATGACCTACGAAGAAATTTTCGTTCATCGTAACATTTTTCATTCCAACCACATGACTTTCAGACATCTCAATAATTCTGTCAATCAACAAAAATGGAGGTCTGTGAGGTAAAACGGCCATGATTTTATGAATATCCATCAAAGGCTCCTGATTTAAATCATAAACCGGAACATAGTTTCTTTGCTCTATTTTGATAATTTTTGCCATTTTTTTAGCAAACTGAGTATTTACAAAATGTCCCGGTTTGTTGGCAATAATTTTTCCTTGAATTCTAACACCAATCAAAGCTAAATCTCCCACAACATCCAATAATTTATGGCGTGCAGCTTCATTAGGATAATGCAAAGTAAGGTTGTCCAGAACTCCATTTGGTTTTACCGAAATTTTCTCTTTTCCAAAAGCTTTTTTCAGGTTTTCCATTGTAGAGTCAGAGATTTCTTTGTCCACATATACAATTGCATTGTTTAAGTCGCCCCCTTTTATTAGTCCGTGCTCTAATAAAGATTCTAATTCATGTAGAAAACTAAAAGTTCTTGAATTTGAAATTTCTTCTTTAAAGTCGGCTATACTTTTCATGGTTGCATTTTGTGTACCTAAAACTTTAGTACCAAAATCAACCATTGCAGTTACCTGATAATCATCGCTTGGCATTACCAAAATCTCACTTCCGGTAGTTTCATCAGTAAACGAAATTACTTCTTTTACCACATAAACATTACGTTTAGCATCTTGTTCTTCGATTCCGGCTTTTTCGATTGCCTCTACAAAATATTTTGAAGAACCATCCATAATAGGAAGTTCTGAAGCATTCAATTCTATAATAATATTATCCAGATCACAGCCCACTAATGCAGCCAAAACGTGTTCAGGAGTTTGAATTTTAACACCTAATTTTTCTAAATTGGTACCTCTTTGCGTATTAACAACATAATTAGCATCAGCCTCAATGACTGGCTGACCTTGCAAATCAACTCGAACAAAAGTGAAACCATTATTTATGGGAGCAGGTTTAAAAGTCATTGTAACTTCTTTTCCAGTATGTAATCCAACTCCTGTTAGTGAAATTTCATTCTTGATGGTCTTCTGTTTAACCATTATTTCCATTTTTTGGGTTTATTATTTGTTTTTTTAATTCTTCAATTTCGGCAATAATCTTAGGGAAATTCTTAAAATGAACATAAGATTTATTGAAATCAGTATAACCAATAGAGGGTGTACCTTGCAAAATCTCATCATCTTTGATATTTCTTGCTACTCCAGACTGAGCCTGAAGCCTCACATTATTACCTATAGTTAAGTGGCCTGCAATACCAACTTGTCCTCCAATCATACAATTCTTGCCTATTTTTGTAGAACCTGCAACTCCTGTTTGTGCAGCAATAACGGTATTTTCGCCTATTTCTACATTATGGGCAATCTGAATCTGATTGTCTAATTTAACTCCTTTTCGTATAATTGTCGAACCCAGAGTTGCTCTGTCTATTGTAGTATTGGCACCAATATCTACATTATCCTCTATAATAACATTCCCTATTTGCGGAACCTTACTGTAACTACCTTCCTCGCTTGGCGCAAAACCAAAACCATCTGCTCCTATAATTGTTCCTGAATGAATCGTACAATTGTTACCAATTATAGTTTCTGAATAAATTTTAGCGCCTGCAAAAATATATACATTATCGCCAATAACAACATTATCGCCAATAAAACTGTTAGGGTAAATTTTTACATTATCTCCTAAAACCACGTTTTGCCCTATATAACTAAAGCTTCCCAAATATAAATTTTCACCATATTTAGTTCCTTCCGTCATAAAAGTTTGTGGTTCTATCCCGTTTTTATTCAATTTTACCTGATTATAAAACTCTAAAAGCTTAGAAAAAGACGCATAAGCATCTTCAACTTTTATCAAAGTAGTTGTAATTTCAGATTCAGGCACAAAAGAATCATTAACAATAGTTACTGAAGCTTTCGTAGTATAAATATGATTGATATATTTTGGATTTGCCAAGAAAGTCAGAGATCCTTCCTCTCCTTCTTCGATTTTAGATAGCCGGGTTACTTCTGCATTGGGATTCCCAACAACCTCACCTTCTAAAATTCCTGCTATTTGTTCTGCTGTAAATTTCATCTTATCTGATTATATTTTCTTAGTAGGAATAAGATGGAACTCTCTATATAACGTTCTACTTATGTTAGAAAAAAATGTACTAGTTCGTTTCATTGCGACAAAAATATAAAAAATAGATTTTAAATGTTAATTTTAAATAAGTTGTTTTGGATAACAGATGTAATATTTTGTCACCAATTTAGATAACGATTTCAAATTCAGCTGGTCAGAAGCTTCTACAACATCTTCAATAGTTTTGTCTTTTTTCAAAATTCGTATGGGTTCCGCTTCTTTACTGTACGCCTGATTTTTTATTTTACCTCTAAAAATAAAATAACCTGCATCTAAAGCTGAAATTTTATGCTCTTCAGCAAATTCTTCCTTCAAAGCTTGTGATTCTTCAATTGGAATTTTTTCGGCACTTAATTTTATTTTTAGCAAATCTCGGTTAATAATCATTTTACTTAAAGTCGAAAGTATAAAATCATCTTGTTTTTGCCAAGCTTTTAGCGCGCTAATTATATCAAAATCATCTAATTGCGAAAATAAATCTAATTTTTCTGAATCAAAACCTTCCAAAGAAACCTTATTTTGCATAAAATACAAAAGGGGTTCGCTACAAGGCAAAACCATTCCTTTTAAGGTTAATTCCTTGGCTCTTTTTAATACTTTCATCAAAATCAATTCGGCTACTAAACTGGTTTTGTGCAAATAAGCCTGCCAGTACATCAATCTTCTTGAAAGCAAGAATTTTTCGACTGAATAAATTCCTTTTTCTTCAATAACCAAAACGCCATCAACCACATTCATCATCTGAATTAATCGTTCTGAGTTGACATTTCCTTCCGCAACACCGGTATAAAAACTGTCTCGTTTTAAATAATCCATTCGATCCATATCTAATTGACTTGAAATCAATTGCAACATGAATTTCCTGTGATAATCTCCTTTAAAAACCTGAATAGCCAGACTCAATCTTCCGTCAAATTCATCATTCAGCTGATTCATAAATAATAACGAAATAGCTTCATGATTTACATCTTCTACAATGCTTTTTTCCATTGCATGCGAAAAAGGCCCGTGACCTATATCGTGCAATAAAATAGCAATTAATAAAGCGTTTTCTTCCTCTTCAGAAATGGCAACTCCTTTAAAACGAAGTGTTTCAACGGCTTTTTGCATGAGATGCATACAGCCTAAAGCATGATGAAAACGGGTATGATTGGCTCCAGGATATACTAAATAAGACAATCCCATTTGCGAAATACGGCGCAATCTCTGAAAGTAAGGATGCTGAATTAAGTCGTAGATAAGTTCATTAGGAATCGAAATAAAACCATAAATGGGGTCATTGAATATTTTTAACTTATTTATTTGAGTCACTATTTGGTTATTTTTTAGGTCAACAAATATAAGTAAATAACTATAAACTGTTTGGGGTTTTTTACTTAAAAAATAACGCTTAAAATCAATTCATTATATCACTAACAATCTATTTAGATTCGAAAACTCAATAAAATGCAATTTATAATTCTGAAATTTATACTATTTTTAATACTTTTTTAGTTCTATACCGCTAAATTGCATTAAAATTAGAATTGTTTATGGATAAAATAAAAATACTTTGGGTTGATGACGAAATCGACCTTTTGAAACCACATATATTATTTCTGGAGAAAAAAAACTATGCTGTAACCACTTGTAACAATGGTTTAGATGCAATCACTTTGTTTGAGGAAGACAATTTTGATATTGTTTTTTTGGATGAAAATATGCCTGGAATGAGCGGATTGGAAACACTTTCTGAAATGAAAGAGAAAAAATCGGCCACACCAATGATTATGATCACCAAAAGTGAGGAAGAATACATCATGGAAGAAGCAATAGGTTCAAAAATTGCTGATTATTTGATAAAACCGGTAAATCCGAATCAGATTTTATTGAGTTTGAAGAAAAATCTGGATCATTCCCGATTAATTTCAGAAAAAACCACTTTGGATTACCAAAAAGAGTTTCGAAAAATTTCGATGGAATTAGCGATGGTCAATTCTTATGAAGACTGGGTTGAACTATATAAAAAGTTGATTTTTTGGGAATTAGAGCTCGAAAACATTAACGATCAGGGTATGATTGAAATCCTTGAATCTCAAAAAGTGGAAGCCAATTCTCAATTTGGAAAATATATCGAACGAAATTACGAAGATTGGTTCGCGCCTAAGGCAGATAAACCTATTCAGTCCCATAATTTATTCAAAGAATTAGTCTTACCCGAAATCAAGAAAAAAGACAAACCTATTTTGTTTGTGGTAATTGATAATCTGCGTTATGACCAATGGAAATCTTTTGAAACTGTGGTAGGAAACTATTACAAACTAGAGAAAGAAGTTCCCTATTTCTCTATCCTTCCAACAGCAACTCAATATGCAAGAAATGCCATCTTCTCAGGATTATTACCTTCTGACATGGAAAAGCAATTTCCGCAATATTGGAAAAATGATCCGGAAGAAGGCGGAAAAAACCTTTATGAAGCCGAATTTCTTTCGGCACAAATAAAACGTTTAGGATTAGACATTAAGGAAGATTATTTTAAAATCACCAATTATGCTGGCGGTAAAAAATTAGCCGAAAACTTTAAAGCTTTAAAAGGCAATGATTTGGTTACGGTGGTTTATAATTTTGTTGATATGTTGTCGCACGCCAAAACCGAAATGGATGTAGTTAAAGAACTGGCATCAGACGATAAAGCCTATCGCTCACTGACTTTGAGCTGGTTTAAAAATTCTCCGTTGCTAGAAATTATTCAGCAGGCACAACTTTTAGGTTTCAAATTGATTCTGACTACAGACCACGGAACTATAAATGTAAAAAACCCTTCTAAAGTAGTTGGAGATAAAAATACAAGTTTAAATTTACGCTATAAAACGGGTCGTAGTTTGACTTACGAGCAAAAAGATGTGTATATGGTAAAAGAGCCTAAAACGATTGGTTTGCCTGCCATCAACATGAGTAGTTCGTTTATTTTTGCCAAAAATGATTTGTTTCTGGCCTATGTAAACAACTACAATCATTATGTGAGTTATTACAAAAACACTTACCAACACGGAGGAATTTCATTAGAAGAAATGATTATTCCCTTTTTGGTTTTTAATCCGAAATAAGTTTAAAGTTTTATAGAAATCACCACAAATTTCGCAAATTTTCGCAAATTCATTTTGTTTCATTAAATAATAATTTGTGAAAATTTACGAAATTTGCGGTTAAAAAAATTAAAATGAACATCGTTTTTTCATTAGATCAAATTCAGGAAGTAGCAGCGCAAATTTTAGCTCAAAACCCAAAAAAAATCATTCTTTTTAATGGTGAAATGGGTGCTGGAAAAACTACTCTTATCAAACAATTGTGCAAAAGTTTAGGTGTTCAGGATGCTACGAGCAGCCCTACTTTTTCTTTGGTAAACGAATATTTTGCAGCCAATAACCAAATCGTTTATCACTTTGATTTTTACCGATTGAATCGCGAAAACGAAGCTTTGGACATGGGTGTTGATGATTATTTGTATTCTGGAAATTGGTGTTTTATCGAATGGCCTGAGAAAATTGCAAGCCTGATTCCTGAGGAACATTCTGTGGTTACTATTGAATTGATGGCAGATGGAAAAAGAAATTTGAAATTAGAATAAATATTCCACAGAGAATCACTAAACTTACACAAAGGTTCGCAAAGCTTTATAATAATTCTTTGTGTGACTCTGCGAAATCTTCGTGAATCTCTGTGAAACAACATAAGTATATAATGAATACCCAAAACACTGTAGAAATCATCCCCTTTTCACCAGATTTAAAAGACCACATCAAAACTTTAAACATAGAATGGCTTACTAAATATTTTAGAGTAGAAGACAAAGACGAATTGGTACTTTCGAATCCGCAACAAGAAATTATTGATAAGGGCGGAATGATTTTTTATGCTAAATACAACAACGAAATTATAGGAACCGCATCTTTGATGAAAGTTGATGACACTACTTTTGAATTGAGTAAAATGGCGGTTTCAGATAAAGCACAAGGTCTTGGTATTGGGAATAAATTATTAGTACATTGCATTGCTGTAGCCAAAGAAAGTAAGGTTAAAAAACTACTTTTATATTCGAACAGAAGATTACTTCCTGCCATTCATTTGTATAAAAAATTTGGTTTTTACGAGATTCCACTAGAAGACGGAGTTTACGACCGAGCCGACATTAAAATGGAAAAAATAATCCTTTGATCTTTAGAATACTATTAACCGAATATTTACACTAATTTTAAAACTTTTTACGTAATTTGTACTCTTAATTTTTCGCACAACTCATGTCAATAACCTTAACGCCATTTACGAAACAACAATTGTTGCCACAAGAAGAAAAACTTGAAGTGGGCCGATTTAAAAGAGAACTTTTCATAGGAATCCCTAAAGAAACAAGTTATCAGGAACGTCGTATTTGCCTAACTCCAGACGCTGTAAACTCTTTGACTTACGAAGGTCATCGCGTTATGATTGAATCTGGTGCGGGAGAAAGTTCGAGTTACTCTGACAAAGAATATGCAGATGCAGGTGCGGAAGTGACCAAAGACACTAAAAAGGTTTTTGGTTGTCCAATGTTATTAAAGGTTGAACCTCCGACATTGGCAGAAATTGAGATGATAAACCCGGAAACGATTATTATTTCTGCTATTCAGTTAAAAACAAAAAAGAAGGCTTACTTTGAGGCTTTGTCTAAAAAGAAAATTACCGCACTTGCCTTTGAATATATAAAAGACGAAGACGGTTCGTATCCTGCAGTAAAATCATTAAGCGAAATTGCCGGTACAGCTTCAATCCTTATTGCAGCTGAGTTAATGATTACTGACGAATTTGGAAAAGGTCTTTTGTTCGGAAATATTACCGGTGTACCTCCTACCGAAGTGGTAATTTTAGGAGCTGGAACTGTGGGTGAATTTGCTGCAAAAACAGCTATTGGTTTAGGAGCAAATGTAAAAGTTTTTGATAATTCGATTACTAAATTACGTCGTCTGCAAAACAATTTAAACCAAAGAATCTTTACTTCTACCGTTCAGCAAAAAGCTCTTTTAAAAGCTTTAAGACGTTGTGATGTCGCTATTGGTGCGATGCGCGGTAAAGAACGCTGCCCGATTATTGTTACCGAAACTATGGTCGAACACATGAAAAAAGGCGCCGTAATTGTAGATGTAAGTATTGATACCGGAGGTTGTTTCGAAACATCCGAAGTTACGACTCATGAGAAACCGACTTTCATAAAAAGCAATGTTTTGCATTATTGCGTACCAAATATTCCGTCACGATATTCAAAAACAGCTTCACTTTCTATAAGTAATATTCTAACGCCTTATCTATTGCAAATTGCTGAAGATGGTGGTCTTGAAAGCGCTATCAGATGTAATAAAGGACTAAAAAACGGAATTTATTTGTACCACGGAATTCTGACCAACAAAGCTATTGGCGAATGGTTTGATTTACCGGATAACGATATTAATTTACTTGTTTTTTAATCGAACTTTAACTTACCTTTGCAAAAAAAATAATTCATGAAGTTCGTACATCGTTTTGCTTATTATCTTATTGGTTTGATTATGGGATGCTTTTTTGTAGCCCTTGTTTTTAGTGGTAAAGACACGCGTTGCAACTACTTTCCGAATGCCAGAGTGCTAAATACACTCCGAACAAAACCATTTCAATATTCTGATAAGGCTATTCAAACTTTAAACGAAAAATGGGTTGATACTGCCGATGTTAAAAATACACTACAGTTTGGTGATGTTGATTTTGATCAAAGTAATGTTCCGATGAAAAATGGAAAATTATATGTTATTGAAGGAAAAACGGTAAAAAATCAAGAGATTATTCTAAAAGTAATCAACTACGAAAACAAAGCTGTTCTAGAGGAAATTACTAAAAAACCTTTAGATAAATAAGTCTAAAATTGATACTTTTTCATAGTTTGTCATAAGATTATTTATATCACTTACGTGAAATTGACCCTAATTACAACCATTCGATTTCTGGAATTCCTTTCGATTTTAAGAACGAATTGGTCTGACTGAAATGTTTATTTCCGAACCACTTTCCTTGATTGGCGCTCATTGGCGATGGATGTCCTGATTCTAAAACATGGTGTTTTGAACGATCAATTTTGAGTCCTTTTTTTTGTGCAAAGCTTCCCCACAGCAAAAAAACAATATTTTCTTTCTGATCGGAAATAGCCTGAATTACAGCATCGGTAAAAAGATTCCATTTTAAGTGTTTATGACTATTCGGACTGTCTTTTCTAACGGTTAAAGCTGCATTTAAAAGTAAGACTCCCTGCCTGGCCCATTTTTCTAAATTACCAGAAGTTGGCATAAAAATCGAATCGAAATCATCGTTTAATTCTCTGAAAATATTACGCAACGAAGGTGGTATTTTAACGGAATCATTTACAGAAAAACTCAAACCATTCGCTTCTCCTTCTCCATGATAAGGATCCTGACCAATGATTACAACTTTCAAATCCTGAAAAGAGCAATTATTAAACGCTGAAAAAATCAATTCTGCAGGAGGATAACAAGTTTGTGTTTTATATTCTTCGTCTAATGCTTCCATCAAATCCTTAAAATAAGGTTTTTGAATTTCATCAGACAGAACTGCTTGCCACTCAGGAGAAAGATTGATTTTCATTTTAAAATTTTTTTATTACAAATTACGCAAAGTTTTTTCCAAAGTACCAATAAATAGTGCTTTTTAGTTTTAAAACTTTGTAACTTTGAAACTTTACAACTTACGATATATAATGATATCCATTACCGAAAAAACATTACAGGATTTACAATTTCCAACAGTGCTTCAAACCGTTTCAGATGGCTGTAATACTGACATTGGAAAAGAAAAAGCTTTACAAATAACCCCTTTTAGAGACAAAGAAACTTTGATGCAGGCTTTAATGCAGACATCAGAGTATGTTTCCTCTTTTCAAAATAATAACGCCATTCCGAATCACGGATTTGACGCCATCACACACGAAATCAAATTTCTGGCTATCGAAGATAGTTTTCTGGAAGTGGGAAGCTTTAGAAAAATTGCAACACTTTCCTCTACTTCAAATTTTTTATTGAATTTCCTTAAAAAATTTGATGACTATTATCCGAATCTGAATGCGAGGGCTTCACGGGTTGAATACACCAAAGATATTGTGACTTTGATTGACGCTATCGTAGATAAATATGGCGAAATAAAAGACAATGCATCGCCAGTTTTACTGGATATCCGTCGTAATATGAACGTGGTTCGAGGTAAAGTAAATCAGAGTTTTGGCGTAGCGCTGACACAATATAACGGACTTGGATATTTGGATGACATCAAAGAAAGTTTTGTACAAAACCGTCGTGTTTTAGCCGTATTGGCCATGTACCGACGCAAAGTAAAAGGTTCTATTTTAGGAAGTTCTAAAACTGGAAGTATTGCTTATATCGAACCAGAAACTACACTAAAATATTCTCGGGAATTAGCCAATCTTGAATACGAAGAAAAGGAAGAAATCACTAGAATTTTAAAGCAGTTATCGAATGCAATTCGCCCGTTTTTGCCTTTACTAATTGAGTATCAGGAATTTTTAAGTGATATTGATGTTGTAGCCGGGAAAGCAAAATATGCCAATAGAATCAACGGAATTCTGCCTACAATTACTGAGGAAAGACGATTGTTTTTCAGAGAAGCGTATCACCCGATTTTGTATCTGAATAACAAGCAAAAGCAGGAAATCACACATCCACAAACTATTGAACTAAAACAAGATAACCGAATTATTGTGATTTCCGGACCTAATGCCGGAGGAAAAACTATTTCTCTAAAAACTGTTGGTTTATTGCAATTGATGCTGCAATCCGGAATGTTGATTCCGGTTCATGAACGCAGTGAAACATTTTTATTTGATCGAATCTTAACGGATATTGGGGATAATCAATCTATTGAAAATCATCTAAGTACTTATAGCTACCGATTAAAAAACATGAATTATTTCCTGAAAAAATGCAACAAGAAAACTATGTTTTTAATTGATGAATTTGGTACAGGTTCTGACCCGGAATTAGGTGGTGCTTTGGCTGAAATTTTCCTCGAAGAATTTTATCATCGAGAGGCTTTCGGAATTATTACGACGCATTATTCTAACCTGAAGATTTTGGCAAATGAATTGCCTTTTGCAACCAATGCGAATATGATGTTTGATGAAAAATCGCTGGAGCCGATGTATAAACTGGCTTTGGGTCAGGCAGGAAGTTCGTTTACTTTTGAAGTGGCACTGAAAAACGGAATCCCTTTTGGATTGATTAATCGTGCTAAAAAGAAAATTGAAGTGGGTAAAGTTCGTTTTGACAAAACCATTGCAACACTTCAAAAAGAGCGTTCAAAATTAGAGAAAACTTCTATCAATTTAAAAGAAGAAGAAACCCGCGCTCGTGAGGAAAGTAAAAAGATGGAAAACATCAATGTGAAAATTAAACAGAAACTGGAAAGCTATCAGGAATTGTATGATAGTAATCAAAAGACGATTTACATTGGCCAGAAGATTGAAGATATCTCCGAGAAATATTTCAATAACAAAAATAAAAAAGAGCTGATCGGCGAATTTTTGAAAATCATTGAAATTGAAAATTCGAAACGCAAAAAAGCCACTCCAAAAGAAGCCAAAGCCATAATCGAAAAGAAAAAAGAAATTATCGCTGAAGTAACAGTTCAGGTAGAAGAAATTCGAAAAGAGAAAAAAGAGAAAAAACTAAAACCAGTTATCGAAAAACCAAAACCAATTTTGAAAGTTGGTGACAGAGTAAGAATGCTTGACGGAAGATCGGTTGGAAGTATCGATGCTATTGAGAAAAACAAAGCAACTGTAAACTACGGAATTTTTACTTCGAAAGTTAGTTTGGATGAATTGGAGTTTGTAGAGGCTGGCAAAAAATAAATTTCAGTTTTCAATCCAGATTTTTCTTTATTCGGAACTTAAAAAACATCAAAATTTCAAATAAAGCGATTTAAACGAAGAATTTCATACTAACCAATTTGGAAGATTTAATCTTTTTAAAATTGCGTTATAAGCAATTTATGAAAGCTGTTTTTGATTTGTAAAATTTATTGAATTGTAATTTTTAATAGACAAAATAAATTATCTAAAATTGTCAATTTTTTTTTTAGCCATAGTAAGTCTTTGCGAGGAACGAAGCAATCTCACTAGCACGAGTTAATGAAGTATGTCAAATATAAACGATATTGCTTCGTTTTTCGCAAGGGCAAAAAAAATCAAAAAAAAAAATAAAAATGAAACCAGGATTTGTTTACATCATTACCAATAAATACCAGACAGTTGTATACACTGGTGTAACTTCAAATCTCCCTCAAAGAATATTACAACATAAAAATAAAAAATATCCTAAATCATTTTCAGCCAGGTATAATGTAAATATTTTAGTTTACTACGAACAATTTCAATGGATTGAAGATGCAATAACTAGAGAAAAGCAAATAAAAGCTGGTTCGAGAGAAGCAAAAAATAATTTGATTAAATCATTAAATCCCACTTGGAAAGATTTATTTGATGAAATTGAAAATATAATGACTCAATAATTATAATGAAAATGGAAATACATAGTGAGATTGCTTCGTTCCTCGCAAAGACAGCCGAAAATAAAAAAATAATTCTTTTTGATGGTGTTTGCAATTTATGTAATAGCTCAGTTCAGTTTATTATTCAACACGATAAAAAAGATGTTTTTAGGTTTGTAGCTTTTCAATCAGAATTGGGAAAAGAAATTTGCGATTACATTAACGTGGACAGCAGCAAAATTGATAGCATCATTTTGTATCAACCAGGTGTTGCCTATTTTTATAAATCTTCAGCAGCGATTGAAATTAGCAACGAGCTAGGAGGATTTTTTAATTTGATTTCTATTTTAAAAATCCTTCCTGAAAAATTCAGGAATTATATTTACGATTATATTGCTAAAAACCGCTATAAATGGTACGGCAAAAAAGAAAGCTGTATGATTCCGACTCCGGAATTAAAGGCTAAATTTCTTTAAATTCCAATTATCATCACTTTTTGTCATTTCGATTTCGAACGAGAACACTCTTTTCAAAACGATTGCCCTAGCCCCGATAGAAGTGGAAATCCTTTTGTGGCGGGGTTCGCCACAAAAGATTGAAACGGATAGCGGGATTAGCTCCTAAAAATTCAGGTTTCTTTTCCCTCGAAATTGTAAAGGTTACTTATTTCGGTAACGGATTTATCATTTCGATTGGTTTTTTTCCATCAATACCTTGATGTGGTCTTTCATGATTATAATAATATAAATATTGTAATAATTCCTCTTTTAATTCCTCTTGAGAATCAAAATCTGTATCTCTGAGTAAATCATCTTCCAAAGTTCTCCAAAAACGTTCTACTTTTCCATTTGTTTGCGGTCTATAAGCTCTAGTATATCTATGAACAATTCCTAGTTCGATTAACATTCTCTCAAAAGGATGCTGACTTTTTACTTTACTAGTTTTGATTCCAAATTCAGGTCCATTGTCAGATAATATTTCTTCAAACTTTATTTGATAATGATCACTTAAGATGTTTAAGCATTTTAATGTCGCAAACATAACTGTTAAACTGGTAATATCTGATATGAGTTCTGCCCAAGCTATTCTACTATAATCATCAATTACACAAACTAAATAACGCTTTTTACTTTCTCCTCGAATAATACTTTTACTTAAATGATGGCAATCGATATGACCCAGTTGTCCCATTCTTTCTTTGATTATTTTTTGATGGTTCTTTTTTATCTTCGGAGTTAACCTATTTATTTTATTACGTTTAAGAATATTATAAACTCCTGAATATGAAGGCGTGTGTCTTCCTAATTTGGGCTTTAAGATACTAACAATTTCATATTTATTATTTCCTTTTTCACGTAAATCAATTACTTTTTGTTCAATAAAAGGCAATGGCCTTCTGGTTTTATATTTTGGACCTCGTTTTTGAGGAAGTAAATCAACTGATTTCCCAGTTTGTTTATAACGATTATAGTACTTTAAAAAACTCTTTCTACAAGTATCATTTGCTGTGTAAAAATCCATCGCTCTCTTGTACAAAGGATGTGTTTTATTTTTAACCAGTTCATATTCTTTTATTAGAAAACGATATTTCTCTAAATAATTTCTTTCTAAAGTTGAATCTTGACTATTATTTCTCATCACAACAAAATTTATTAAAGGTAAATTTTGTTACCGAAATAAGTAACCTTTACAGAAATGACCAAAAACAAAAAAATCCCAAATTTCAAATCTATTACAATTTGGAATTTGGGATTTTTAAAAATTGAAGTTTATTAAGATATTATCTAATTAACTTTTTGTATTTCAGACGTTTTGGAGTTAAATCTCCACCTAAACGTTTCTTTTTGTTTTCTTCGTAATCAGAGAAACCACCTTCAAAATAATATACTTCAGAATCTCCTTCGAAAGCTAGAATGTGCGTACAAATTCTATCTAAGAACCATCTGTCATGCGAAATTACTACGGCACAACCAGCAAAATTTTCCAAACCTTCTTCTAGTGCACGAAGTGTATTTACATCCAAATCGTTCGTTGGCTCATCTAATAAAAGTACGTTTCCTTCTTCTTTCAAAGTCATTGCCAGGTGCAAACGGTTACGCTCACCACCAGAAAGCATAGATACTTTTTTGTTTTGCTCGCCTCCACCAAAATTGAAACGCGATAAATAAGCTCTTGAGTTTACTTGTTTTCCGCCCATCATAATCAATTCCTGACCATCGGCAAAATTTTCCCAAATAGATTTATTAGGGTCAATATTAGAGTGTGACTGATCTACGTAAGCGATTTTTACGGTTTCACCAACAGAAAATTCTCCACTATCAGTAGCCTGCTCGCCCATAATCATTTTGAAAATAGTCGATTTACCAGCACCGTTTGGCCCAATGATTCCAACAATTCCGGCTTGTGGTAAAGTAAAATTCAAATTATCATATAACAATTTGTCTCCAAAAGCTTTGGCTACATTTTTGGCTTCGATAACATTGGTTCCTAAACGTGGACCGTTCGGGATATAGATTTCCAGATTTTCATCCAGTTGTTTTTGATCTTCGTTTAATAATTTATCGTAGTTCTGTAAACGTGCTTTTTGTTTAGTCTGACGACCTTTGGCTCCCTGACGAACCCAGTCAAGCTCACGCTCTAAGTTTTTACGACGTTTAGAAGCTACTTTTTCTTCAAGAGCCATTCTGCTTGATTTTTGGTCTAACCAGGAAGAATAATTTCCTTTCCAAGGAATACCCTCTCCTCTATCCAACTCCAGAATCCAACCCGCAACATTATCCAGGAAATATCTATCGTGCGTTACCGCGATTACAGTTCCTGCATATTGCGCTAAATGTTGCTCTAACCAAAGTACTGACTCAGCATCTAAGTGGTTGGTAGGCTCATCCAAAAGCAAAACATCTGGTTGTTGCAACAACAAACGACATAATGCAACACGACGACGCTCACCTCCAGAAAGGTTTTTGATAGGCGTATCACCATCTGGCGTACGTAACGCATCCATTGCTATTTCTAGTTTCGTATCAATTTCCCAAGCTCCTAATGCATCGATTTTATCCTGCAAAGCCGCCTGGCGATCCATCAACTTGTCCATTTTGTCAGGATCAGAATAGTTTTCTTCAAGACCAAACAAATCATTGATTTGATTGTATTCTTCTAAAACTGCCATTGTTTCAGCAGCACCTTCACGAACAATTTCGATAACTGTTTTAGAATCATCCAAAATTGGTTCTTGTTCTAAATATCCCACTGTATAACCTGGCTGAAAAACTACATCACCCTGATAGTTTTTATCAACTCCTGCAATAATTTTTAAAAGAGAAGATTTTCCTGAACCATTCAAACCTAAAATACCAATTTTAGCTCCGTAAAAGAAACTCAAATAAATATTTTTAAGTACTGGCTTATCTGCTCCCTGATAGGTTTTGCTCAGTTTCTGCATTGAGAAAATTACTTTCTTATCGTCTGACATATATATATTCTTTTAATTTTTATTATTTATTTATGAATCAAATATTGCAATTGAATTTTGTTAAACTCTTCCTTTCAAAGCATTAAAAACCCAGGCATTAGCAAGAAATCCAACACCTGTAGCTGCAAATCCCCAGGCTGATACTTCTCTATATCTAAAGACTCCCAGACCTATCAGTAACAATCCCATAAGTATCATTATAAAAGTTGCCCATCCTAAAACGGTATTTTTATTCATTCCCATAATTGTAAAATTCTAATTTAATGTGGTATTTAATTTGAGGTGCAAATATCGTGAATTTTCACGGTTTAATTAAAAATTTTATACAGCATTTCTTTTAACAAATCTGATTGAGGTAAAGCATTTGCGCCAACTCCTTTACTTTTTACATCAATATCACGTAAAGTTGCTACAATTTGACTGACCTTTTTCATCGGAAAGTTTTTTAGCGCCACATCGTAATCCTTCATAAAAAAGGGGTTAACTCCTAATATTGGAGCAGCTGTTTTTGGATTTTTATCTTTAAGTCCGTGATACTTTAATATTTGAACAAAAAAACCAAAAACCAATCCAGTTGTCATTACTAATGGATATTCTTTAGGATTATGAGCAAAATTTTCGGCTATTTTATAAGCTCTTAATTGATTGCGTTCACCAATTGCTTTTCGAAGTTCAAAGACATTATAATCTTTACTAAAACCAATATTTTCCTCGATATGTTGTGGTGTAATTACCGTTCCTTGCGGCAGGATAATCTGCAATTTTTCGAGTTCATTATTAATTTTACTTAAATCTGTACCCAAAAACTCCACCAACATGGCATTTGCTTTAGGATCAATTGTATATTTTTTTCCAGCCAAAACACGCTTAATCCAGTCGCCAACCTGGTTTTCATAAAGTTTTTTACTTTCGTAAACCACTCCGTTCTGTGCTAATAATTTGGTTACTTTTTTACGTTTATCAAGCGTTTTATATTTGTAACAAAAAACCAAAACCGTAGTTTCCATCGGATTATTTACGTACGACTCTATTTTATCAATTGTCCGCGCTAAATCCTGCGCTTCCTTTACGATAACCACCTGACGATCAGCCATCATCGGATAGCGCTTAGCCGTTGATACAATATCTTCTACAGAAACATCTCTACCATACAAAACCGTTTGGTTAAATCCTTTTTCTTCCTCCGAAAGAATATTTTGCTCAATATATTCCGATAATTTGTCAATATAATAAGGTTCTTCTCCCATCAAAAAATAAATAGGTTTGATGTTTCCTCCTTTTATATCATTAACAATTTTTACAACTTCGTCCATTTCTTTTGAATGCAGATTTTAGATTTTAGATTTCAGATTTGAAAACTACAATCTTAAAACTAATTTTATATTTTTGCCTAATGCAGCAACTCAATTTTCCTTCTTATACTTTTCGATTCAAAAATAGCGAAAATAAAGTGTCTATTTTTGATGAAATAAGGAAAAAATTTATCATTCTTACACCTGAAGAATGGGTTCGTCAGCATGTGGTTCATTTTTTAATCCATGAAAAAAAATACCCTAAGTCGCTTATCAACGTAGAAAAAGTTCTAAAAGTCAACGGATTAAGAAAAAGATATGATGTTGTGGTTTTCAATTCTGATGGTTCTATACATATATTGGTAGAATGTAAAGCACCGGAAGTTAAAATTTCGCAGGCTACTTTTGATCAGATTGCCCGCTACAACATGACAATGCAGGCACGGTTTTTGAATGTCACAAACGGTCTCCAGCATTTTTTCTGTCAGATGGATTTTGAAAATGAAAAATATAATTTTTTAAGAGACTTGCCCGATTATCAAAATTTAAAATAACCTTAAAAAAATACTTTTGGATAAAATAGCAGTTGTAATTTTAAACTGGAATGGAGTAAAATTGTTAGAACAATTTTTACCTTCAGTTATTCAATATTCGGCAGAAGCCACTATATATGTTGCAGATAATGCTTCAACAGACAACTCGACAGCCTTTATAAAAGAGTATTTCCCAAGTATAAAAATCATTCAAAACTCAGGAAATCATGGCTTTGCAAAAGGATATAATGATGCTTTAAAAGAAGTAGATGCTGAAATCTATGCTTTGGTTAATTCGGATATTGAAGTTACTGAAAACTGGTTACAGCCTATTATTGAAACTTTTGAGAATGAAAAGCACACTGCCATAATCCAACCCAAAATCTTAGATTTCAAAAATAAAGAATACTTTGAATACGCTGGTGCAGCTGGTGGTTTTATTGATAAATTTGGCTATCCTTACTGTCGTGGACGTATTTTTGATACCTTAGAAAAAGATAATGGTCAATATGATGATAATTGTGAAATATTTTGGGCATCAGGAGCTTGTTTTTTTATCAGAAGTGAAATTTATCATGAATTAGGTGGTTTTGATGAATCGTTTTTTGCACATCAGGAAGAAATTGATTTATGCTGGCGTGCGATAAATGACGGTCAGGTTATTAAATACAATTCAAAATCGGTAGTTTATCATGTTGGTGGTGCTACATTACAACAAGGAAACCCTAAAAAAACGTATTTAAATTTTAGAAATTCATTATTAATGCTTGTTAAAAATCTTCCTAAAAAAGGATTATTTTTTGTAATTTTCTTCCGCATGATTTTGGATGGAATTGCCGGGGTCAGATTTTTAACACAAGGAAAATTCAAACATACTATCGCTATTTTACACGCACATTTTTCATTTTACTGTGTATCATTGGTTTACCTGAAAAAGAGAAAAGATTTTCAAATGCGACAATACTATAGTGTAAAAAGTATCGTTTTCCTGTATTATATTAAAAAATTGACTGTTTTTAAAGAAATCTTTAACAGTAATCAAAATATTAAAAACTAAATTTGTAATCAACGTTAAATTAAATTTTTTATCTATGAGAAAAGTAGTAATTGCTCTATCCGTATTAATGGCCTTAACATCGTGTGTTTCGAAAAAGAAATATGCCGATTTAGAAGCTAAAAACAAAGAAACTCAAGATTTACTAAATTCTTGTACTGTAAAACTAAATTCTTGTCTGGAAGAAAAAGCTGGCTTGACTGCAACAGTTGATGGCTTAAAACAACATAATCAGGATCTTTTAAATAGTTCAAAAGATTTAACTATGCTTACTTCAAAAGGAGCTGCAAATCTTGAAAAATCATTAGAAAGCTTAAAAGAAAAAGACTTAAAAATATCTAGACTTCAGGATGCATTAACTAAAAAAGACAGTGTTACATTGGCTTTGGTAACTAGTTTAAAAAGTTCAGTTGGAATCTCTGATCCAGATATCGAAATCAATGTTGAAAAAGGAGTTGTATTTATCTCTATTGCAGATAAATTATTATTCAAAAGCGGAAGCTATGACGTAACTGATAAAGCAAAAGGTGTTTTAGCTAAAGTTGCTAAAGTAGTAAACGACAAACCTGATTTTGAATGTATGGTTGAAGGTCATACTGATAACGTACCTTACAGAAGCAACGGTGTTTTACTTGACAACTGGGATTTATCTGTAAAACGTTCTACATCTATCGTTCGTGTACTTACAAATGATTTAGGAGTTAATCCTGCTAAATTAATTGCAGCTGGTAGAAGTTCTTATGTTCCATTGGTAGAGAATGACACCCCAGATAACAAAGCACGTAACAGAAGAACCCGTATCGTTGTTATGCCAAAAATCGATCAGTTCTATGATATGATTGAAAAAGAAATGAAAAAACAACAAAAATAATTTTTCATTAATTATTTCTAATACAAAAAAAGCAGGTCAATATGACCTGCTTTTTTGCATTCTTAATTTTTAAATAACTAATTAAAAAAATCAAGAATAGCATTATTTTTAATTAACTAACTAAATTTTAACTGATATTAAAGTTAATCATTTATTTTTAATAATTACACAATTTCAGTATTTTTTTACAAAATATCAATATCGCCTTTTCCTTCTCTGACTATCACTGGTTCATGCTCAGATAAATCTATAATTGTTGAACCCACATTATCTCCATAACCTCCATCAATAACCAGATCAACAAGGTTTTGCCATTTCTCAAAAATCAATTCCGGATCTGTAGTATATTCGATTACATCATCTTCATCCCGAATTGAGGTAGAAACAATAGGATTTCCTAACTGACGAACAATTTCTAAAACAATAGCATTATCCGGAACACGAATCCCTACAGTAGTTTTCTTTTTGAACTCTTTAGGCAAATTATTATTCCCAGGTAAAATAAAAGTGTAAGGTCCTGGCAAAGCTCGTTTCAAAATTTTAAAAGTTGCTGTATCAATCTGACGGACATAATCTGATAAATTACTTAAATCGTGACAGATAAACGAAAAGTTAGCTTTTTCAAGTTTCACACCTTTTATTTTCGCAATCTTTTCTAAAGCACGCGAATTGGTAATATCACAGCCTAAACCATAAACAGTATCGGTAGGATAAATTACCAAACCTCCATTTTGAAGCACTTTAACCACTTTCGCAATTGCTGCTTCACTAGGCTTATCAGGATATATTTTAATAAATTCTGCCATTTATATTTTTTGTTTAAAGTTTATTTTGTTTCAGGTTTCAAGTTCTGCCATTCAGCAATTTTAAACTTGAAACCTGAAACTTTTTTTTAACCTATTACATCCAGTTTCGCAAATCTTAGCAAAAGCTTTTTAATTCCGCCCACTTCAAATTTTATTTCTGCTTTTTTATCGGCTCCCACACCTTCGAGGTTGACAACTTCACCTTTTCCAAAACGTTCATGCATCACAATATTTCCAGCCGTTAGTTTACTATCAAATAAATTAGGAGCTGCTGCATTAGGATTTGTACCAGCTACAGGCTTTAATTTTCTGATATTCAGATCTGGCTTTGGTTCATTGTCAGTAATATGCTTTGGAGGCGTTCCTCCTACTGGTTTTGCTAATCTTAATTTTGACTTATCAACATCACCAAAAATATCCCCATCAATAGGCGATTTATAACGATAGTTACTTTCAGATGGTGTTAAATATTCAAGATATTGCCCATCAATTTCTTCAATAAAACGAGAAGGTTCACTGTCTGTCAGTTTTCCCCAACGGTAACGCGATTGTGCATACGTCAGATAAGCCTGGTGTTCAGCACGTGTTAAAGCTACGTAAAATAAACGACGTTCTTCTTCCAATTCACTTCTGGTACTCATACTCATGGCACTCGGAAACAAATCTTCCTCCATTCCGACAACAAAAACATGAGGAAATTCCAATCCTTTGGCTAAATGAATCGTCATCAAAGCCACTCTGTCTTCATCACTTGTATCTTTATCCAAATCTGTAGCCAAAGCCACATCTTCCATAAATTCAGACAAAGCTCCTCTTGCTCCATCAATTTCTTTTTGCCCTTCGGTAAAATCTTTTAAACCGTTTAAAAGTTCTTCAATATTCTGAATCTTCGCCATTCCTTCCGGAGTAGCATCTTTCTTTAATTCCTGAACCAAACCGGTTTTTTTGGCAACATAATCCGTGATATAAAAAGCATCCTGGTTTTGGTCGATAACCTGAAAACTTTGAATCATCGTTACAAAATCATTTATTTTGTTCTTTGTTCCCGAGTTAAGTTTCAAATCGATTTTATCAATGTTCACCATTACTTCCCAAATCGAACGCTTGTAATGATTGGCAGCAATTGTCAATTTCTCAACCGTTGTATCACCAATTCCACGAGCCGGATAATTGATCACACGAACCAAAGCTTCTTCATCTTTTGGATTAATGACCAAACGCAAATAACACAAAACATCTTTGATTTCCTTACGTTGGTAAAAAGATAAGCCACCATAAATTCGATACGGAATATCACGTTTTCTCAAAGCATCCTCCATGGCACGTGATTGTGCGTTGGTACGATATAAAATAGCAAAAGAACCATTATGCAGCTGATTTTGCATTTTTTGTTCAAAAATAGTACTCGCTACAAAACGTCCTTCTTCGGCGTCCGTTAAACTGCGGTGTACTTTTATCTTTGGTCCAAAATCGTTTGCTGTCCAGACAATTTTGTCTAATTTCGTTTTATTATGATCAATGATCGTATTGGCAGCTTCTACAATATTTCGTGTTGAACGATAATTTTGTTCCAGACGAAACATCTTTACCCCTTCGTAATCTTTCTGAAAATTCAGGATATTATTAATATTGGCTCCTCGGAAAGCATAAATACTCTGCGCATCATCACCCACCACACAAATATTCTGAAATTTATCAGACAAAGCCCTTACAATCAAATACTGAGAGTGATTGGTATCCTGGTACTCATCCACCAGAATATACCTAAAACGGTTTTGATATTTGGCTAAAACTTCCGGGAAACGGGTTAGCAATTCGTTGGTTTTCAATAATAAATCATCAAAATCCATTGCACCTGCCTTAAAACAGCGCTCTACATATTGCTGATAAATTTCGCCCAAACGAGGCTTTTTTGCCATTGCATCGGCTTCAACCAATTCGGGATTATTAAAATAAGCTTTTACGGTAATCAGACTGTTTTTATAACTCGAAATTCGTCCTAAAATCTGTTTTGGTTTGTAAATATCACGATCCAGCTGCATCTCCTTAATAATCGAAGAGATTAGTCGTTGTGAATCTTGCGAATCGTAAATAGTAAAGTTGGATGGATAACCCAAATATTCCGATTCTGAACGCAAAATACGGGCAAAAATCGAGTGAAAAGTTCCCATCCAAAGGTTTTTCGCCTCCGTCGCTCCCACAATATCCGAAATTCGGTGTTTCATCTCTCGCGCCGCTTTATTGGTAAACGTAAGCGACAAAATACTGAATGCGTCGATGCCTTGCGCCATCAAATAAGCAATTCGAATCGTTAAAACACGTGTTTTTCCCGAACCTGCACCCGCAATAATAATCATTGGCCCATCTTTTTGTAAAACGGGTTCGCGTTGCGCTTCGTTGAGCTGGTCTATATATTTCTGCATGAAATTGTTCTCCTTTTATGCAAAAATATGAATTATACATTTAAAAAGCTACTAAGTTTCTGAGGTTCTAAGGGACTAAGTTTTTTATCTTTCTGAAGCCAAACAAAAGGCATTTTTTCAGGCAAAGTTCCCGCTTTCGGCTTTATCTCTCCGTTTCACTTCGAGGATACCGCCTCAATCGGGGCTAGAAAACAAACAAAAGGCTTCTTTTGAAAAAACTGAAAGAAAAATCTTTAATTTTAAAATATTTCTATATTTGCATTTTGAAAAATTAATAATGAGAATAGTTGTTACAGCAAATGCAGAAAAATCATATTTCGAAATCATAAATAAATATTCAGAAAATAAAGCTGTTTTGTTTTCAAAAAAAACTATTTCAATTCTTGATATCATTAAAGTAAATAATCATATCGGATCCAGATACAAGCAAACTAACTACAGAAAGTTTTTAATAACAGAGGAAGTATATTTATTTTATAAAATTGAAACTCAAATTATTTACGTCATTTTGTTTTGGGACAACAAAAAAAATCCGTTAAGTTTAGATAGTATACTTAGTTCTTAGTTTTTCTTTAAAATCAGAATAATCAATAGTTCTTCCGGCTTTTATATCCTCTTCACTTTTCTGAAACTCCTGCAGTAATATTTCCTCAGGATATAATAAAACGGTAATTTGCTTTACTTCTTGTGTCGTGAAGCTTTTTAGTCTTAATTTCCTATAATAGGTCGCATGTTTCAACCCTAATTTTTGCATAAAAAACTCGGCTTTATAATAAGACTTGCTTATCAATTCGGGCAAACTATTAACGTAATTTTCGTAATTCTCAACTGTTTCTATCATAATATGATACTTTTTATTGCAATAATTACACAAATATAATCTAATATTTTGATATTAAAAGTATTAAAAAAATATGCTTTTTATTTATTTTCTAAACAAACAAAAATTAGAAGATCGAAATACACGAACTCAGAGCCAAGAAAAATCCGTTTTATCCGCGTCAAATTCAACACAATCCAAAAAAACTTAGAATCTCAGTACCTTAGTAACTTAGCAACTTTACTTATAAAATACATCATAAGCAAACCGAATCAAAGTACCAATTACCACAACCAAAAAGAAGATTCTAATAAAACCATTTCCTTTATTGATTGCTAATTTCGCCCCAAGCCAGCCGCCAAGTCCATTACTGACAGCCATCGGAATTGCAATTGTCCAGATGATTTTCCCTTTTATCACAAACAAACAAATCGAACCAAAATTTGTCGCCAGATTGACCATTTTGGCATTCGCAGAAGCGTGCAAAAAATCAAACCCTAATAATGCAATAAAAGCGACAACAAAAAAACTCCCAGTTCCCGGACCAATAAATCCATCATAAAAACCAATAATGATACTAATCACAACGGCATACATTATTTGGGTCGCGGCCGAATGCTCTTTGGCTACCTGTTGACCAAAATTTTTCTTTGCATAGGTATAAATAAAAAGCAACGACAAAACCACAAGCAAAAGCGGTTTCATAAAATCATTACTCACTATTGTCAATAAAGTAGAACCCAAAAATGCCGAAGGAACGGCCAAGCACATCATGATCAACAACAATTTCCATTGAATAACTATATTCTTAAGGTACTGAAAAGCCGCAAAAGCAGTTCCTGTAAAGGCCGGAATTTTCAAAGTACCGATTACGGTAGAAACAGGAAGATTTGGCAACAAAATCAATCCCATCGGTGTCTGAATCAATCCGCCTCCACCCACAATCGCATCTATAAATCCTGCAGCAAAAGCAGCCAAACAAAGTAAAATTATAATGTAGGTTTCCATTTTTATTGGGTATCAGTAGGTTTTGTTATTTGGTCACAAAAATAGAATTCCATTTTGACTTCTGTCTAAAATTTAAGATTGTTTTCTCATCAAAAAGTATATTTTTGTCTAAAAATTACTCAAATGGATTTTACAAGAATTATAGAATTAGCCAGTTATACGTTACCAGCCATTGTTACGGGATTTGTAGCTTATAGCTTCTTTGAATTACACATCAAAAACAACGATAAAAAACGTGCTTTTTTATTAAATAGAGACTATCAGAAACAATCTTTACCGATACGTTTGCAAGCTTACGAACGCATGACGTTATATTTAGAGCGCATTAACTTGACCAAATTATTGATTCGCATTGCGCCAATCTCAAACGAAAAAAATGATTATGCCAACTTTGTAATTGACCAAATCGAACAGGAATTTGAGCACAACTTAACACAGCAAATTTATATGTCTGATGAATGTTGGACCATCATAACAACGGCTAAAAACTCGACGATCCAAATCATTCGTAAAGCAGCCATGAGCGATCGTGTTGACAGCGGTGATAAATTACGTGAAGTAATCTTGAATGATTTATTAGAGAAACAATCGCCTAGCAATGCAGCTTTGGGATATATTAAGAATGAAGTTGCGGAATTGTGGTAGAAATGTAATTTTAGATTTTAGATTTTCTAGTATTATAAATTTGTTACACAAATTTATAATGTACTCAAAGTTTGTCATTCCGTAAGGAATCTCTAAACTCAAAGATTCATAGCATTGTGAGATTCCTAACGGAATGACAAACTTTGTCGAAAAGCTATAATTTTTAAATTCCACTACAACAATCTAAAATATACAATCTAAAATCTAAAATCACCTATTATCACTCATCACTTCAGACTTATTCTGAGCATATTCATAGCCTTGTTCCCACCATTCTTTCATTACTTCTTTATTAAAAATAAGTGCATTATCTGTAAGTTTAGTTGGTGTGTAGTATAAGTTAAGTTTCACATTCTTATTGTTTGCCATCAGTTTTCCTATAGCAATATCGTGTTTCTCAACCTGATCGAGTGCTATTCGAAACAAATCAATCATCAGCGAAAAAGGGTTTTTGCCAATCACCGTTTTATTCATATTCACCTCAGTTTCCAGAATAATAACGTCGATTTCTGTGGCACCACGGTTTATCGCTTCACGAATGGGAACTAAACTTGAGAATCCTCCGTCGCCGTATTCGTAATTATTCTTGGTTACCAAACTCATAAACGGAACATAATTACTGGAAATCCAGGACCAATCACAAAATTCTTCATAAGTACAATCTTTTACTGATTTGTATTCTGACTCATTTTTGGTAAAATTGGTAACGGTAATTACAACATCATTATTGAGTTTTTTTAGTTTATTAAAATCCGATAAACTAAAATTATTTTTGATGTATTTCTGCAAACCTTTGCTTTCGCCAAAAGTTCTTTTTCCTTTAAAAAACTGACGTAAAACATTAAAGTGATTGATAGTCACAATATCAACTCCATCTTTATTTTTTACAACAAAAGGACAAATATTAAAAATACTAGCCATAGTAACATTAGTGTACACCGAATGAATTTTTCGGATGTGCCCCAATGCCAAATGCGGAATCAGCAAACTACCAGTCGAAGTTCCTATAAATAAGTCGTATTCGTGTTTTTTTTCTTCGATAAGATATTGCGCTACGCCTCCTGCGAACGCACCTTTACTACCACCGCCAGAAATAACCAATGCCCTCATATTTTTTTGTTATGCGTTTTGAGTTATGAGTTTTCCGTTTTCAACTCATCCTATAAAATTATACTTTTCTTAAATTAAATGCTTTCGGTTTTTATAAAAACCTAATTTCAGATCCACAACTCATTACTCAAAACACATAACTGACGACAAAACATCTAAATTTTCTCTGCTAATAAACGATTCAACTGAAATTGTTCATCGGGGTTCAAATTAGTCAAAATTCTTTCAAATGAAGCACGCATTTCATTATTTTTTAACAAAATTCTGATTGTATCTCTTCCGAATTTAGAAAATTGCCACATATGATGCGTTGTCGCATTAACTAAATTGCTCAAAACCTGATCGTTGATAATTTTAAAACCAATCAGTTTTTCCAAAGCATTTTGTCGGGTTGTTGCTTCGAATTTTGTAGAAGAAAAAGCAATTAATTCGTTAACCAAAGGTTCTGAATTACTCGTATAATTTGGAGTTGATAAGGCCAGAGACAACCATAAAGTCCTTAAATTATAATCGTTGAAACCAATCCAGTTTTTAGATTTATCCAAATATTCAAACTGATGATCGGGGAAATTTTTCCACAAGAAAAACAATGCTATTTCTTGCGTTTGGTATGATTTATCGTTTAATAACGTTTCATAATCCAATCTAAAATCCTCAGGAATTTTAGACATTGTAATCGCTACTGCCTGACGGACCTCTACATTATTCGTTTGTAAAGCAGCTAATAAAAGTTGCTTTTTAGCTTCGTATTTTTCGTTTTCTAACTGATCAACGATAGCAACTTTAACTGTATGATAAATATCCGATTTTAGTGTTTTCATTAAAAACGCTTCTTTTTCGGATAAAGGTGTTTTTTTCAGTTTGTCAACTTCCAGACGAATCTGAATTGCCTTATTTTTACTTAATAAAGTATTCGCAGTTGGCGTATCAAAAACGGTAGATTCTAACCAGGTTTGCTGAAATTGAACCAAATCAAAATCGGACACTTTTTTTATTTCAGCAAAGAAATTTGGTGTATTGACGTTTTGATAAGCATATTTTTTCAGATAATTTTTAATGCCTTTTTTGAAAGCTTTATCGCCAATAGATTCGTGTAAAACGAACAATGCCCAGGCACCTTTTTCATAAAAAGTAAGCGAACTTGCCTTAGCATTCAATACGGGAATTGTATCGGTTCTGGAAGCAAATTTTATCTGTTGCGCTGTTTCGTATAATTTGGAATAAAAATAATCCTCACCGTAAATTTCTCTTTCGGCCAAGGCTGCATAATACGTTGCAAAACCTTCCTGAAGCCAATGATGCGTACTGCTTTCGGCGGTTATCAAATCGCCAAACCAGTGATGTGCCAATTCGTGAGCATCGACATTGGTGTAATTTCGATCGACAAAACCAGTAGAATCTATCACATATCGTGTCGCAAAAAGCGTCGAAGTTGTGTTTTCCATTCCAGCGTACAAAAAGTCACGAACCGGAATTTGTCTGTTGATTTTCCAAGGATATTTTATACCAATTTCTTTTTCGAGGAAATCAAAAATGCGTTTCGAATAACGATATGTGGGTTCAAAACGACTTAAATCTTTGTTTTCGATATAATATTCTAAAGGAATTTTAGATTTGGATCTGAATTCTTTTTTATCATATTTCCCAACGGCAAGCATCAGTAAATAAGAGCTCATGGGCTTTTCCATCTTGTATTGCCAGTGAATCTGATTGTCAGTTTTAGTTTTTGCTTTTAAAATTCCGTTCGAAACAACCTGATAATTTTTATCGAAAGAGATTCCTAGATTAAAAACCAATTTTTCATTGACATCATCAAAACTGGGGAACCAATTGCTGGTGTATCTGCCCTGCCCCTGCGTCCAGATTTGCACATCATCATTTTCTATTGCCACAAAATACAAAGCTTGTTTTGGTTTTACCGAATATTCAAAAGTCAATTTTTTTTTCCCCTTTTCGAAAGAAGAAATGATTTGTAGTTGTTTTCCAGTATTAACAAAATTTACGGTTTCAGCATCGATTTTTACATTGGTAAATTCCATGTTTTTAGCATCTATTTTGATGGTGTCAATCGGTTTAAGAACCTCAAAATCATAATCTAAAATTCCTGAAACTGATTTTTCTTTGGCATTAATTTTCAATTGCCCCGAAACCGATTTAAAATCGACAAATTGGGTTTGTTGTGCAAAAACGAAGCTGGTAAAAAAGAGAAAGATGTATTTCATGGAAAAAAAATTAGTGCCAATTTTCCAAAGTTACAAACCTTTCCCCAACAATTCGTATGAAATTTGTATGTTTACATCACAAAATTACAACATCGTGTCAGCACCCAAAAAAGCCTTATTTAACTGGAGCAGCGGAAAAGATTCTGCTCTTGCTTTGTATAAAATTCTACAAAATCCTGATTTTAAAATCGAATATTTACTAACAAGTGTCAACGAGAAATACCAGCGTATTTCGATGCACGGTGTTCGTGTTGAATTGCTTGAAGCACAAGCAAAAAGTATTGGTTTACCACTCAAAATTATGCAAATTCCCGAAATGCCAACCATGGAAGTTTACGAAGAGGTAATGACCAAAACTTTGACCGAACTGAAAAATGAAGGCATTACACATTCCGTTTTTGGAGATATTTTCCTGGAAGATTTACGAAAATACCGTGAAGATAAATTGGCAGAAATGGGTTTTGAAGGTGTTTTTCCGATTTGGAAAATTCCGACCAAAGATTTGATTCAGGAATTTATCCGTTTAGGTTTTAAAACCGTTGTAGTTTGTGTAAACGAACGTTATTTGGACAAAAGTTTTGTAGGCCGAATTATCGATCAGGATTTTATAAATGATTTACCAGAAAATGTAGATGTCTGTGGCGAAAATGGTGAGTTTCATACATTTTGTTATGATGGACCCATTTTCTCAAAGCCGATAAATTTTGAAATCGGTGAAATCGTGTATCGCAAATACGAAAAACCTGAAAAAGAAGATTCATCAGATACAGCTTGCGATACGAGTGCATCAGATGCTTTTGATTTTGGATTTTGGTATTGTGATTTGATTTAATAAAAAAAGAGATTACGTAGATGAATCTATCCAGGTTTTTAAGAACCATAAACCCTTTCTTTTTTCAAAAATATAATCGACATAAATCCCATTATTTATTCCGCGTTGTTCAATAATAACCGAATTGCTTTTTAAAATTGTTTTTTGAGTATAATCCCGCTCTTCTTTACTTTTATTAAGGTTAAGGATTATATAATCGCTCTTTGCAATACTATAATCTACTAGTTCATAATCATCATTATTTAATTTTACGGTGAGCGGAAACTTTATTCTGCTCATCTGAAAACTCTTATCTGCATTAAATTTTTTAAAAAAGGAGTTAAATTCTTCCGAACCCGCCGATTTGTTTTGAGCTACAATGCAATGGGCAAAAACCATTACAAAAATTAATAAAAATTTCTTCATTATTCAGCATACATATTTAAGAGATTGGTAACCGTATTCCAGTTTCTGATGGTCGCGGTAACATTAAGTTTTTTCTCGATATATTTTTGGTCGAATCTGGTTTTTCCTGCGCCAACAGCGTATTTTATAAAAATTCTGTTACCGTCAATACTCGCTTCATCCGGCTTAAACTGACTTACTTTCAAATCATTTATATTTTCTTTTTTTAATGAAATTGAAACAAAAGCCACGTATAATCTCTTCGCATCAACATCTTTTTCTTTCAAAAAAGGACTGTTTTTAAAACACAATTCTAAATCTTCTTTCGAAATTACCACCGCAGGAACATCATGACCAAAGACTTTAAAAATTTCCTGTTTGATCATAAAACCCACTTTCGAAGCGCTTTCTTCCTCAGTATCCACAAACACATTTCCGGATTGAATATAGGTTCTTACATTTTGAAAACCAATATTTTCCAACATGTTTTTCAGAGCATCCATTTTTATCATGTTGTGGCCTGAAACGTTTATGCCGCGTAAAAGTGCTAAGTGAGTTGTCATTGCTATAAAAAATTTAATTCTCCAAAGATATTATTTTATAAACTTCAAATCGTCTGATTTTCAAATTTCCTAATTAAAATCTATCTTCGCCTTTCATATCAATGGCAATATCAAAAATCAATTGCAATATCAATATCAATTACAAAAATCAATTGCAATATCAATTACAAAAGTCAATCAAAAAAATCTAAACTCTAAAATCTAAACTCTAAAATCTAAAATTACCTAAATGAATCTCCTTGAAACTCCCATTGAATACTTAAAAGGCGTTGGTCCCAGTCGTGGTCAGCTGCTTCGTAAGGAATTGGGAATTCATAAATACGGCGATTTGGTTAATTTTTTTCCGAATAGATATATTGACAGAACACGTTATTATAAAATAAACGAACTTCAGAATACAGGTGCAGAAGTGCAGATTATTGGCAAAATCATCAATATAAAAACAGTTGAATTTGCTAAAAACAAAAAGCGTTTGGTCGCCACTTTCGTGGATGATACAGGGCAAATAGACCTGAACTGGTTTCAGGGACATAAATGGATTCGGGAGAGTTTGAAACTGAATGAAGTTTGTGTGATTTTTGGAAAATGTTCCTTATACGGAAGCCAGTTTAGTATGGCGCACCCTGAAATTGAACTTTTATCAGAACACGAAAAAAGCCTTCGTTCGGCCATGCAGCCTGTTTACCCATCAACAGAAACTTTGGCAAATCGAGGCATTTCGAACCGGACGATTAACAAGCTGATGGAACAATTGTTTATCGAAACACAAGCTTTGTTTACCGAAACTTTTCCGCCTTATTTGATTGAGGAATTAAAGTTGATTTCGAAAAAAGCAGCTTTATTCAACATTCATTTTCCAAAAAGTACCGAGGCTTTGGCGAAAGCGCAATTCCTATTAAAATTTGAAGAATTGTTCTTTATTCAACTGCAATTAATCACAAAAAACTTAATTCGAAAACATAAAATAAAAGGCCATCCGTTTACCAAAGTGGGGGAATTTTTTAATGAATTTTATCAAAATCATCTTCCTTTTGATTTGACCAATGCACAAAAACGTGTTGTAAAAGAAATTCGTTCAGACATGGGGAGCAATGCCCAAATGAACCGACTGTTACAGGGAGATGTGGGGTCCGGAAAAACCATTGTGGCTTTTTTGAGTATGCTTCTGGCAATTGATAATGGCTTTCAGGCGTGTTTGATGGCACCTACTGAAATCTTAGCCAATCAGCATTTTATTGGTTTATCAGAATTAGCAAAAACACTAAATATCAACATCAAAATATTGACTGGCTCAACCAAAACTGCAGCCAGAAAAATACTTCACGAAGAACTCGAAAATGGTTCTTTGCAAATCTTAATTGGTACACACGCTCTCTTAGAAGACAAAGTAAAATTCCAGAATTTAGGTTTGGCCGTAATTGATGAGCAGCATCGTTTTGGTGTGGAGCAGCGTTCTAAATTGTGGAAGAAAAACGAGATTCCGCCACACGTTTTGGTGATGACCGCCACTCCTATTCCGAGAACGCTGGCAATGAGTTTATACGGCGATTTGGATATTTCTGTGATTGATGAATTGCCGCCTGGAAGAAAACCTATTCAAACCGTGCATAGATTTGATAGTAATCGTTTGAAAGTCTGGAAATTCCTGCGTGATGAAATTGCCAAAGGAAGACAAATTTATATTGTATATCCGCTGATTCAGGAATCTGAAAAGATGGATTTCAAGGATTTGATGGATGGTTACGAAAGTATTTCCAGAGATTTCCCACTGCCTCAATATTCGATTTCGATTTTGCACGGAAAAATGAAACCCGCCGATAAAGATGCTGAAATGAAACGCTTTTCAGAAGGAAAAACCAATATTATGGTGGCTACAACGGTAATCGAAGTTGGTGTAAATGTTCCGAATGCGAGTGTTATGATTATCGAAAGTGCGGAACGTTTTGGATTATCTCAATTGCATCAGTTACGTGGTCGTGTGGGTCGTGGTGCCGAGCAAAGTTATTGTATTTTGATGACGAGCCACAAATTATCAAGCGACAGTAAAACACGGATGGAAACGATGGTACAAACCAATGATGGTTTCGAAATTGCCGAAGTTGACCTGAAACTTCGTGGTCCCGGCGATTTGATGGGAACTCAGCAAAGCGGTGTTTTAAACCTTCAAATTGCAGATATTGTTCGTGACCGTGATATTTTGGCTTTAGCCAGAAACTATGCCATGAAAATCCTGAAAGAAGACGCTCCTCTTCAAAAACCGGAACACGCTGTATTAAAAGCTGTTTTTATTGAATTGACGAAGAAAAAAAATATTTGGAATTATATTTCGTAAACATTCTGAGTCGCAAAGCCTCTAAGGTTCTAAGTTTTTTTTAAAACCTAAAAAAAATGATTCTTAGCAACTTAGAACCTCAAAAACTTAGTAGCTTCAAAAAAAATCACTTTCCAATTAAACCTTTCATCAAAAAAGATATCTAAACTAGAATAGTTTTGTCTGAAACCTATATAACAGCCAGATTTATAATGTTATTATTTGTACATACAAATGTTAAATAAAAGCTAACATCTAGTGTATTCGTTTCAAAAAACTAAATTTGTAATCTTACTAAAAACGCATCCCAAAAACAACATTTACCTAATTTTATGAAAGTAAAACACCTAGTTTATGCCTTACTTATCATCGGTCTTGGAGGATTTATTGCCTACAGAATTGTATCGAATAAAAGTAAAAATGACGACCAAAAAAAATCTGGAGACAAAAACGCTACAACAACTGTAACAGGAATTGTAGTCAAAACTGCCACTTTTGATAATAATTTATCACTTTCGGGTTCTATTGAAGCCAATGAACAAATCGAAATTAGAAGTGAAGTTTCTGGTATTGTCGAAGGAATTTATTTTACCGAAGGCAGTCATGTAAATAAAGGTCAGGTACTTTTTAAGGTAAATGATCTTGAATTGAAAGCACAACTAAGACAAGCTTCAACCAGAGAAGGTTTAACTGCTGAAAACGAAAGACGTGCTAAACTTTTACTTCAAAAAGAAGCCATCAGTCAGGAAGAATTTGATGTTGCCAGAGCCGATCACGCTTCGGCGCAAGCCCAAACACAATTAATAAGAGCCCAAATTGCTAAAACTTCTGTAAAAGCACCTTTTTCAGGAAAAATTGGTTTACGCTCTATTTCGCCGGGAACTTATATTACACCAACAATTTTGGTTGCAAAATTAGTCAACACCGGAAAATTAAAAATTACATTTTCTATTCCTGAAAAATATGCCACTCAGGTAAAATCAGGTTCTACAATAGATTTTACCGTTTCGGGTTCAACAAAAGTATATTCGGCAAAAATTTATGCCATCGAACCAGAGGTCGAAGTAGCGACACGTACCTTGCAGGTTCGCGCCATTGCTGATAACCTTGACGGGAAATTATTTCCAGGGACTTTTGCTGATGTAAAATTACCATTGGATATTATAAAAGATGCTATTGTCATTCCATCTGAAGCAATAGTGCCTGTACAAAACGGAAAAAAAGTATTTATTTCGGATATGGGCAAAGCCAAAGAAGTGATGGTTGAAGCCACTACCCGAACAGATGCTTCGATCCTGATTCTTTCTGGATTGAAAGCGGGTGACACTTTGGTTACAAGTGGTGTGATGTCTTTGAAAAACGAAGCTCCGATAAAAGTTAATGTAAAGTAGTGAGTTATGAGTTGTAGGTTATAAGTTTTCAAAATCTGCAATCAAAAGTCTCCAATCTAAAATCTAAAATCTCTCATGAGTTTATCAACTACAAGTATAAAAAGACCTGTTTTAACCATCGTACTGAATCTTCTGATTATTCTGTTCGGTTTTATTGGTTATACTTTTTTGGGTGTTCGGGAATTCCCCTCGATTGACCCTGCGCAGGTTTCCATCAGAACCAATTATACCGGAGCCAATTCGGATATTATAGAATCTCAAATTACGGAACCCTTAGAAAAAGCTGTAAATGCCATTGACGGAATCCGAAATATAACTTCTTCGAGCAATCAGGGAAGCAGTAATATTACCATAGAATTTAATCTTGACAAAGACTTAGAAGAAGCGGCAAATGATGTTCGTGACAAAGTTTCGCAAGCCATCAGAAGTTTACCACAGGATATCGATGCACCACCAGTAGTTTCTAAGGCTGATGCCGATAGTGATGCCATTATTTCGATGACTGTTCAGAGTGATTCCAGAAGTTCATTAGAATTAAGTGATTATGCCGAAAATGTTATTTCGCAACGACTGGAAACCATTCCAGGGGTAAGTGGTGTGCAAATCTGGGGACAAAAGCGTTATGCCATGCGTTTATGGATTGATCCTGTAAAACTGGCTGCTTATGGCTGTACCGTTGCCGAAGTTCGTGATGCCCTGAACGCCCAAAACGTAGAGTTACCATCCGGAAAGCTAACTGGAAACAATACCGAACTGACGGTAAAAACCATCGGAAATCTATCTAAACCCGAAGAATTCAACAATATTATTATCCGTACGGAAGGGGATAAAATTGTTCGTTTTAGCGATGTTGGCGGAGCCGAACTAGGGCCTGAAAATATAGAAACCAAACTGAGTCAATCGGGTCTTCCGATGATTGGTCTCGCAATTGTTCCGATGCCCGGAGCTAATTATCTGGACATTTCAGCTGAATTTTATAAAAAATTTGAAGCATTAAAAAAAGATTTACCAAAAGATATCAAACTGAATATTGCGCTTGATAATACCATTTTCGTAAAGAAATCAGTATTAGAAGTGGCAGAAACTTTAGGTATTTCAATTTTACTTGTAATCATCATTATTTACCTATTCTTTAGAGATTGGGCCATTGCGTTCAGACCTTTGATTGATATTCCGGTTTCGTTGATTGCTACCTTCTTTATTATGTGGCTTTTCGGGTTTTCGATCAATGTATTAACTCTTTTAGCTATTGTTCTCGCTACAGGTTTGGTGGTAGATGATGGAATTGTAGTTACCGAAAATATCTTCAAAAAAGTAGAAGAAGGAATGTCGCCGATTGAAGCTGCGATAAAAGGCTCGAACGAAATATTCTATGCCGTAATTTCGATTTCGGTAACCTTGGCTGCGGTATTTTTACCGGTAATTTTCTTAGAAGGTTTCGTAGGCCGACTCTTTCGGGAATTTGGGGTCGTGATTGGAGCTGCCGTATTAATTTCGGCCTTTGTATCCCTGACTTTAACGCCCATGTTGAATGCTTATTTAATGAAAGGGGGCGAACAGAAAAAATCTAAATTTTATGTTCTCACTGAACCTTTTTTCGAAAAACTGAATAGCGGTTATGCGGAATCTTTGCAAAAATTCATGAACAAAAAATGGATTAGTTTTCCAATTCTAATTGCTTGTTTTGGATTAATTTATTTGTTTTTTACGATTCTTCCCAAGGAAACCGCTCCGTACGATGACCGTAGTTCGGTAACAATGCGTATGACTACACCTGAAGGATCTTCGTATGAATACACCGATCGATTTATGCAGGAAATTTCGAGATTGGTTGACGATTCTATTCCGGAGAAAAAAGTAAGTTTGGTCATTACAGCACCTGGTTTTGGAGCTTCGGCTACTAATACTGGTTTTGTCAGGCTTTCATTAAAAGAACCAGACCAAAGAGAAAAATCTCAAAAAGATATCGCCGATCAATTGACTAAATGGACTAAGAAATATCCGGATGCCAAAACATCTGTAATTCAGCAGCCCACAATTGCAGTAAACAGACGTGGAGGTTTGCCAATTCAATATATTATTCAGGCGCAGAATTTTGAAAAACTAAGAGAAAAAATTCCTTTGTTTATGGAAGAAGTGGGCAAAAGTGATGTTTTCTCCATTTCTGATGTAAATTTAAAATTCAACAAACCCGAA
Source organism: Flavobacterium hydrocarbonoxydans (assembly GCF_009789235.1). Classification (GTDB taxonomy): domain Bacteria; phylum Bacteroidota; class Bacteroidia; order Flavobacteriales; family Flavobacteriaceae; genus Flavobacterium; species Flavobacterium hydrocarbonoxydans. The sequence continues at coordinate 98,837 of NZ_WSTB01000003.1, forward strand.
ATAAATGTGAGTATCGACCGTGAAAAAGCCGAAAGTTTAGGTATTTCGATTATTGATGTGGCGCAAACATTACAACTTTCGTTGAGCGGACAACGTTTTGGTTATTTCATTAAAAACGGAAAACAATATCAGGTAATTGGGCAATTTGATCAAAAAGACCGTTCGAAACCACTTGATTTAACGTCAATGTTTGTTAAGAATAATAAAGGCCAATTGATTCAGATGGATAATGTTGTTACGGTTGAAGAACAAAGTAATCCGCCGCAATTGTACCATAATAACAGGTATATGTCGGCCACGGTTTCGGCAGGTCTGGCACCCGGAAAAAGTATTAGTGACGGAATTGATGCTATGAATCAGATTAAAGCCAAGGTTTTAGACGAAAGTTTTACGACCGATTTAAGTGGAGAATCCCGTGATTTCGTCGAAAGCAGTTCGAATACTTCTTTCGCTTTTGGATTGGCGCTTTTATTGATATTTTTAATATTAGCTGCACAATTTGAAAGTTTTATAGATCCATTGATTATCATCTTAACAGTACCAATGGCGGTAGCGGGAGCCTTATTTTCACTTTGGTTATTCAATCAGACCTGGAATATCTTTAGCCAGATTGGAACCGTAATGCTGATTGGTCTGGTAACCAAAAATGGTATCCTGATTGTAGAATTTGCCAACCAATTACGCGAACAGGGAAAACCAAAATTAGAAGCCATTTTAGAAGCTTCAGAAGCACGTTTACGCCCTATTTTGATGACGAGTCTGGCGATTGCTCTAGGAGCCTTACCAATTGCAATGTCATTAGGAGCAGCTTCTACGAGTAGAATTGGGATGGGAGTTGTAATTGTGGGAGGAACTATTTTCTCTTTAGCATTAACCCTATTCGTAATTCCTGCTATTTATTTGATGTGGTCGAAAGCCAGAAAACATTATCCGGAATTTGATCATATCGAAGAATACGAAAAAGCCGTTAAATAAATATAATCACCACGAAATGCACCAATTGTCACAAATTCAACATCAAAAATTAGTCGAAATTGGTGCAAATCCTGGCAGATTTTAAAATAATTCGTTTACAATAATTCATTTTATGAAAACTAAAAATATAGTAAAAACCCTGATTTTATTTTTGTTTTGTATGGCAAAAAGTAGCGCGCAGGAAGTCCTGACTATCGAAGACGCTATCAAAATTGCTTTAGAAAATAATTTCGAAATTAAGATTGCCAAAAACACATCCAAAATTAGCGAAACCAATGTAACCATTGGAAACGCTGGTATGCTGCCTACGGCTACTGCTTCGGTAGTGGATAATAATAGTATTCAAAATTCATCTCAAACACGTCAGGATGGTACTTCGACATCCTTAGATAATGCCAAAAATAACAGTTTGTCTTATGGTGTAAGTTTAGGCTGGACCATTTTTGACGGAATGAAAATGTTTGCCAGATTAGATCAGCTAAAAGAACTTCAAAAGTTAGGTGATGCTGAACTTAAACGAACAATTTTAGTCAAAATCGGTCAGGTAAATTCGGCTTATTATGATTTGGTTCAGCAGCAACAGCAATTGGCTGCTTTGGATACCACAATTGTTATTTCGACTCAAAGATTAGATTTGGCTAAAAACCGTTTCAGTATTGGAAAAGCTTCAAAATTAGAAGTTTTGAATGCTCAGGTCGATTTAAATTCCGATCAGGTGGCATTGCTAAGACAAAAAGAATCCTATGCCAATGCGAAGATTTTACTAAATCAGTATTTGGCACGTGATCCAAAAGTGCAATTTACAGTCACTGATTTGGTTACTGTTGATGAAAAATTGGTTTTTGCCGATTTATTAGATTTGGCACAAAAACAAAATCCGGCGTTAGAAGCACAAATTATTAATAAACGAATTGCCGAATTACAATTGAAACAAGTAAAAGCGGACCGCTACCCAACTGTACAATTGACTTCAGGATACAATTTTAATGAAAGTCAATCCAGTTTAGGTTTTACCAGCGAAGCTTCATCCAGAGGTCTGAATTATGGCTTTAATGCTACGCTGAATATTTTTGACGGATTCAATCAGCATCGTAATGAAAAAATTGCCAAACTGGATATCGAGAATACTCAAATTGCCATTGAACAGCAAAACATGATACTGAACACACAATTGAGTACTGCTTTTCAAACCTACTTAACCAACTTAGAATTAATTGGTTTAGAAGAAGATAACGAAGAAATTGCAAAACAAAATTTATCGATTACTTTGGATAAATTTAGAATTGGAACCATAACCACTTTAGAATTCAGAACGGCACAGCTTAATTATGTCAATGCAAAAGTACGTTACAGCAATGCACAATATCAGGCAAAATTATCTGAAATTGCTTTGAAAGAATTAGCTGGAAATATCAATTTTTAAATTATTTTTGTTTCAAAAAATACTTAAATGACTTCGTATAACCCAAAAGACTGGTTTAGTTTTATTTTCCATTTTAGCAAAGCTGATACTTTTCGAAAGCTGATTCCTGTAATGTTTTTTATAGGTCTTTATTCCGGAGCTATTGCTTATCTCGAAATCGAATATTGGGATTTACCCGAAGACAGTCACGTAAAAAACATCTCGCTCATGCACAGCATGCTGGGATTTGTAATTTCGTTACTTTTGGCCTACAGAACCAATACCGCTTATGATCGCTGGTGGGAAGGGCGCAGAATGTGGGGAAGTCTGGTTAATAACAGTCGTAATTTCGCTATAAAACTTTCGGTTATTTTAGCGGATGAAAAAGACAGAACTTTTTTTAGGAAAATAATTCCTGCCTATGCTTCTATTTTAAACAAACATTTAAAAGACGAAGAGACAGGAAAACAGCTTTTTGATGATGTCGATTTAGTTATTGATCATCACAAACACAGGCCCAATCAGATTGCTAAAATCATGGTTTCAAAAATTAATGATTTATATAAAAGCAATAAGATTACCGGTGATCAATTGATAACACTTAATGGAGAAGTTTCTTCTTTTACCGATATCTGTGGAGCCTGCGAACGTATTAAAAACACGCCTATCCCCTATTCTTACAGCGCTTTTATCAAGAAGTTCATTTTTATTTATGTACTTACTTTGCCTTTTGGATATGTTTTTTCATTAGGCTATTATGTAATTCCTGTGGTGGTTTTTATCTTTTATGTTTTGGCAAGTTTAGAACTTATTGCGGAAGAAATTGAAGATCCTTTCGGGACGGATGCGAACGATTTGCCCACACAAAAAATAGCCGAAAATATCAAAAAACATGTTGAAGAACTAATTTAAAAATTGAATCTATAATTCACACTGTTTTTTTGTACTAAAAAAGCTGTTTTTACATTCGTTTCTTACTTTTATTTTATCAAAAAAACCTTTATTTTTATGACGTAAAAAACAAAAAATTGTTTCTTACTCACACAATCAATCCTTATATTTGCACCCTTATTCAAGAATAATAAAATTATCATGAAAATATCTTACAACTGGTTAAAACAATTCATAAAAACCGACTGGACATCTGAGCAAACCTCTGAGCTACTTACCGATTTAGGCCTGGAAGTTGAAGTTGTTGAAAAATACGAATCTATAAAAGGAGGTTTAGAAGGTGTAGTTGTAGGACATGTATTGACTTGTGAAAAACACCCGGATGCGGACAGGCTAAACATTACCACAGTAAATATTGGTTTAGAAGAACCAATTCAGGTGGTTTGTGGTGCTGCCAATGTAGCTGCTGGACAAAAAGTTCCTGTTGCAACCATTGGAACCATTTTATATGATAAAGACGGAGAACCTTTTACTATAAAAAAAGGAAAAATTCGCGGGCAGGAAAGCCACGGAATGATTTGTGCCGAAGACGAACTAGGTCTTGGAACAAGTCATGACGGTATCATGGTTTTAGATGAAAATTTAGAACCTGGAACTCCGGCTGCTACTGTTTTTAAAATTGCAAATGACGAAGTTTTCGAAATTGGTTTGACACCTAACCGTGCCGATGCTATGAGTCATTATGGTACCGCACGCGATTTAAGAGCAGGAATGTTGCAACGCGGCGTAAACGTCGAATTGATCACACCATCTGTGAGCAACTTTAGAGTGGATATGCGTACGCTAAAAATTGATGTTGTTGTAGAAGAGCCCATTTTAGCACCAAGATATTGTGGTGTTACTATTTCGGGGATTTCTGTTGGAGATTCGCCAGCCTGGTTACAAGACCGCTTAAAAGCAATTGGATTAACTCCAAAAAATAATATTGTTGACGTTACTAATTATGTTTTACACGAATTAGGACAACCTTTGCACGCCTTTGATGCTGCAAAAATCAACGGAAAAGTGATTGTAAAAACACTTCCGGAAGGGACTAAATTTGTGACTCTGGATGATGTCGAAAGAACATTACACAAAGAAGATTTAATGATTTGCGACGAAAAAGGACCGCTTTGTATCGCAGGTGTTTTTGGTGGAAAAAAATCAGGAGTTTCTGAAGGAACAACTACTATTTTCTTAGAAAGTGCTTACTTCGATCCGGTAAGTGTTCGTAAAACTGCCAAAAGGCATCAACTAAACACGGATGCTTCTTTTAGATTTGAAAGAGGAATTGATCCTACCATCACGGAGTATGCTCTAAAACGTGCTGCACTTTTGATTCAGGAAGTAGCTGGCGGAACCATCACGTCTGATGTTGTAGAGATATATCCTAAAAAAATAGAAGATTTCTCTGTTTTATTAAACTTTAGTCATGTTTCTAAAATCATTGGACAGGAAATTCCAAAAGATACCATCAAAAAAATATTGGTTTCTTTGGATATAAAAGTAAACAGTGTATCCGATTCCGGTTTAGGATTAACCATTCCGGCTTATCGTGTTGATGTACAGCGTGAAATAGATGTTATCGAAGAAATTCTGAGAGTTTACGGTTATAACAATATCGAATTTTCGAAAAAATTCAATGCAACGGTTTCAAATTCACCAAGAACGGAAGATTACAAAGTTCAAAACAGTATCGCCTCACAATTGAACTCACAAGGGTTTCATGAAATGATGGCCAACTCTTTGACTACTTCTGCTTACGCGAAATTATCTGCTGTTTTAAAAGAGGAACACAATGTTACGATGCTGAATCCGTTGAGCAATGATTTAGCAACAATGCGTCAGTCTTTATTATTCTCAGCTCTTGAAGCCGTTTCGTATAATATCAACCGTAGAAATTCGGATCTAAAATTATTCGAATTTGGGAAAACTTACCATAAATACCTAAACGGATACGAAGAGCACAAACATCTTAGTTTATCGATTTCAGGAAATAAAAATAAAGAAAGCTGGACAGCTGTTCAAAAACCGACTGATTTCTTTTTATTAAAAGGATATGTTGATGGAATTTTAGCACGATTAGGAATTACTAAAATAGCCAATACACCTACACAATCTGATATTTTTTCAGAAGGAATAAACATCATTTATAATAATGATACTCTGGTAGAAATGGGTGTTGTTAAAAAATCAATTCTAAAGCATTTCGGAATCAAGCAGGATGTTTATTATGCTGATTTCAACTGGGATTTGGTTCTGAAAATAATTACCGGAAAAATCAAATACACAGAGATTCCTAAATATCCGGAAGTTCGTAGAGATTTAGCTTTGCTGATTGATCAAAAAACTACTTACGAAAGTATTTATAATTTGGCCAAACAAACTGAAAAAGGACTTTTGAAAGAAGTAAATCTTTTTGATGTTTACGAAGGTAAAAACTTGCCAGAAGGCAAAAAATCGTATGCACTTAGTTTTACGATTCAGGATAATACAAAAACATTAACGGATGTTCAGATTGATAAAATCATGCAAAAACTGCAACAAACTTTCGAAACAGAGTTGGGTGCAACTTTAAGATAAAATTGCTTTTTTAGCAAAACAAAAACCGACAATTCGCAAAAATTGTCGGTTTTTTTTGTTCCTATATTTAACCTATAAGATATCGGTTCCAAACCTGATCTCCTAATTTTTGAAGACCAGGACCTAAATCTTTCGTTTCCAGCTTTTGTTGGGAATTATCATCAAAAATTATTTCCAAATATAATCTTCCAAATTCTTCAGAAACATTCCATCTGCCTAAATTCCTTGAAGAGCTTTCACTAGGAAGGGAAAGTCCTCCACCGGAAACGCTTCTGAAAGAATCATATTTATAAACAGCACTAAAATCAGAATACAGAAAAATAGCATGTTTTATTTCCTCATACCAGCCTCCGCCAGAATAATCCCTGTCGCTATTTGCTTTTTCTAATCGTAAAACTTTATTTGCCAATGTATTGACCATTTGGCTAACTAGATAACTCATGACTTTATAATTTAAACAGATTAATTATTTTTTTTACGAGGCAAATTTCAAATATGACTTCTGAAGTTTTTCGTCATATTTATTGGTTTTATAAGCAGGGCCATTGTATCGCAATGCAAATTCTGCCCATTTTTTGTTTCTTAACAATGTAATCAAGTTATTTTTTTCAAGAAATAAACCAAAAGCCTTAAGATGTTCGCCTTCGTTTAAATACATTTTCTGAACAAAATCATCAATATTGGGATACCCTATGGCAACAGCATTAAACCCCATAATTTGAAACAATCCCCAAGAAGCAGAGCAATGTGCCGCATCACTGAATTTTTTATCTGTATTTAGCCCTATTGCCTTCTGTAATCTTGAATACTCAGCCTGTCCTCCTACATAATGGCTTCGGGTGTAATTCGGGAACAGAATATTTTTAGTATTAGCATTGACATAAGCACTGCAATTAACATTTCTCTTTGTGAGTTCTTTCCAAAAAATATGTCCTTCAAATAAAATTTTAGGACGTCCATCAACTAAAAAACCTTTTCCGCCGCTTTCTACTTCATTAACTGCTTTTACAACAGCCAATTCTAGATTGTAAGCATTCGAAAAGTCAATCAAATTTTGCTCAGAAAGCAGTTTTTCATTAGCCAGCAATCCATTATTTGTTTTTTCAAAAAGTATAGACCAGGTTTTTAGCCCCACTATTCCATCAACAACCAACTTGTTTTTCAATTGAAAATCTTTTACGGCTTTATCTGTTGCTGTGCCAAAATGGTTCGAAACAACAACATTGTAATTGAGTTTTGCTAAAAGTTCATTCAAATAATAAACCTCGCTGGATTTTACTCCGAATTTTATAGTTCTCATAGCTCATAAATTTTAAATTAAAATTATTTTTGAAGAAGATGAAAAACCAACCTCATTTATGAAATATATTTACTTATCTTTTGCATCAGAATAACCGTTTAATGGATCATATTTATAAAAAAAAGAACTAGAGAAATAACCAATACTTTGATTGCTAAACAATAAATGAAATATCCGAAAGGGTTTGGGTGTGACATGATTCAAAAAATTTAGTTTTTAATTAGTTTAGAAAATTTATTTGACGGTTCGTTTGATTGATAAAAAATGATGGTGTAAAATTGATTTTTTATAAACAATTACAAAACAGCCACTTAACCCTTTTTGTTAAGTATTTTTACCTGTACAAAAAAGGGTGTTTTCCCCCTTGTTCTTATAAGTGGATTAAAATATTTTTGTCGAAAGATTTTATTCTAAAAATGTAGCTAACCACTATTTTTAACTAATTAATTATTTTAAAATTAAAAAATCATGAAAAACCCTCCAGCAAAACCAACCCAGCTAATTACAAAAGAATTCGCTAAAGAATTGAATTTGAATTACACCAAAAAAAGAGATAAACTAACGGCTAAATCGGCTAAAAAAGAAGATGCAAATGCCATTTGGTATTCTTTGGAAGCTTTAGAAAATTATATTCACTACATCAAAACACAAGGAGCTGAAGATGGCTACGAAGTTGATGGAATCCGATTTTATTTTGGCGTTTATCCCGACACTAAAGAACATGGCGAAAAAGCAGGTCTAACGACTCTTTTCTTAGCTCCGACAGGGAAAAAAGTAGCAAAAGAAAAAGAAGCAGAAACTGAAACTGAAACTAATCAAATTAACACATTCGCAAAAGTAGCTGCAGCTGCGCCATCTGCAGATATTCAAAGCCTCGACCCTATGAACTATGGCAACATCGGAAGACCGCCAAGTTTGTTTTACTAAACTTTAATTATGTTTGAATTTTTAAGATCTTATATTGTTTATTTAGCTTTATTATCAGGAATTATTGGCTTGTTTAACCTGCCTAAACTTCCTAATAATAAGGCTAAATTTTTAGTAGCTTTAATTTGGTTTTCTGTACTTACAGAAGTGGTAGGATATTATTTTACCGAATGGACAGGCTACTTAAATTATTATGTGTATAACTGTTATATGTTTATCTCCTTTTCAGCCTATATTTTACTCATTCGAAGCTATCTCACTAAAATCCAAAATAGAAATACTGCCATATTATTTTTAATCCTTTTTATAGCTTCGTGTTTTTTAAATTTCCTATACTTTAAAGACGACGTAAATCAAGCCTTTACCTATAGTTTTTCTGCGGGTGTATTGCTTTTTATGATTTTATCTTGCTTATATTTGGTAGAAATTTTCAATTCGAAAAAAATACTAAATTTTAAAAAATCAGTTTTTTTTTGGTATCTTCTTGGCATACTGTTATTTCACGTACCATTTTTACCTTTTATGCTTGCCATAAACTGGTTTTTAATAAAACAAGACGATTCTATATTTAGCCTGGTTTTATTTATTCTTAATTTCTTAGCACATAGTTGCTTTATAATAGGATTTATATGGAGCGAAAAGAGATACAATTATTAGTTATATCGTTAGGTATTGTTTTCTTAACTTTACTGATAATTCTTCTTGTAATATTTTTTTATTTTCTGAAGAAAAAAAACAATTATCTGGTTGAAAAAATGGAATCAGAACTTTATTTTCAATCAGAACTCATTAAAACACGCATTGAAATTAAAGATCAGACACTAAGCGAAATTAGTAAAGAATTGCATGATAACATTGGTCAAATCATATCAGTAGGTATAATGCAGCTCAATATGTACACCCAGGACGAAAAAGCAATTCAGCCTAACGAACTGAATGATTTGAAAGAAGTTTTAGCTAAATCATTAGATGAAATCAGAGTTTTATCACGTATTATAAATAAAGACAATTTATTACAAACCAACTTCATCCAAACTATCCGACAGGATTTAGAACGAATAAAAAAATTAAAAAATATTCAGTATCACTATGAATTCATAGGAGAAATTCCGGAAATAAACGTAGAACATGAGTTGTTTATCTATCGAATTTTCCAGGAAACTTTGCACAACAGCCTAAGACATTCACACAGCGAAAAATACGAAGTCAGTATTGTAACCTCTGAATCTTTTTTTAAATTAATAATGAAAGATTTCGGAATTGGTTATGATGCACAGCTGGTGAGTTTTGGATCAGGATTAAACAACATGAAATTGAGAGCCAAACTAATTGGTGCCACACTAATTATAGAAACAAATACATCAGGAACAACCGTAACACTAGAATATCCTTTATTAGCAAATGATGAGAACTATAACCAAACATAAAATTATTATTGTTGATGATCATCAGCTTTTTTCGCAATCATTACAACTTTTAATCAATAGTTTTAAAGATTTTGAAGTCATTAATCGCTTTGAAAATGGCAAAGTTTTTATATCGCACTTACAAGACAACCCTGATCTTGAAGTTGATTTAATTTTATTAGATGTAAATATGCCTGTTTTAGACGGCATAAGTACTATGAAATGGGTTAAGGAAAATAACCCAAATCTTAAAGTCATAGCGCTTTCAGTAAATGATGATGAAGAAATTATTATCAAAATGATTACAAATGGCGCTAAAGGCTATTTATTAAAAGATACTTCTCCTGAAATTTTTAAAGAAGCAATGATCTCAGTTATCGATAAAGGCTTTTATTTTACAGAATCTGTATCTGGAATTCTGGTAAAAAAAGCCAATAATGACTCTAAAAAAATCAATCTAAAGGAAAAAGAAATCCTTTTTATACAATATGCCTGTACCGAAAAAACCTATAAAGAAATCGCATCTGAAATGTGTCTGAGTCCGAAAACAATTGATGGATACAGAGAAAGTTTATTTGATAAACTCGAAATCAAAACCCGAATTGGATTGGTCTTATACGCCATAAAGCATAAAATTGTACTTGTTTAATCAATAACTGAGTACTGAAAAAATAGGGTGCTTCATAATTTTATCTCTACCATTCAAAAAAGTCAGCTCCATCAGGAAATTGCATTGCACGATTTCGCCTCCCAATTTCTCAACCAGCTCACAAACTGCTTTTGCTGTGCCTCCAGTGGCCAAAACATCATCGTGAACCAAAACCTTATCTCCTTTCTGTATTGCGTCTGTATGTATCTCCAGGCTGTCAGAACCATATTCTAACTCATACGAAGCCGAAATGGTTTCGTAAGGCAATTTATTAGGCTTTCGAACCGGAATAAATCCTGCATTGAGTTCTTGCGCTAAAAGCATACCAAAGAAAAAACCCCGGCTCTCTGCTCCTACTACCTTATCTATTTTTTGATTTTTTAGAGAATTCACTAAAATTTTCAGGCATGCTGTCCTCGCAATTGGGTCATTTAGCAGTGGAGTTATATCTTTGAACAAAATTCCTTCTTTAGGAAAGTCCTGAATATCACGTATATAATTTTCTATCTTCATTTTTTTTAATTTTTCTGTAATTTTTTGCTTGTTTATCTCACATTTATCTCTATATTTGCACCCGCAAACAGCGTTTACCAAAACTACAAAAAATAGTTTAGTAAAAAAATAGGCCTCGTGGCGCAACTGAATAGCGCATCTGATTACGGCTCAGAAGGTTACTGGTTTGAATCCAGTCGAGGTCACAAATAAAATCCTTAAACATACTGATTATCGGTAGTTTAGGGATTTTTTATTTCTATATTTGTACGATTTTTGTATTATAGTTTTAAAGTTCCCATAAAAAGTACGATTCACGGCAAAATAAATCTGTCGTTTTTAACTTCAATTTTACACTTTTTGCACCAAATCAAAATACCAATACAGATTTAATTGCATTGTGTTTGATATTACAACTTAATTATTAGTTGCGCACTCTGTACACGTGATGAGATAGGGATATATTCATTTAAAATCATTAATGATATTTTTAACGGTGAAGTTACGATGAGGATTGACCCTAATATTACGCTAATGGATTAAATTTGAAAAAAGTTGATTAATCAAATCGTTACGCACGCGAATAGATAGGAATGAACTCTTTATTTCCGAACCATTACGCGCGCGCGTATCGTTTTACTTTTGATATTAATTTGACCTATACGCGCGTAACAGATAGTTGCATATTGTATTTCCCTATCTCATTACGCGTAACAGATAGTGCAAAACAAATCATTAAAAAACCATTAATGATTATTCACAACGGTAAGATTACGGTTAGCATTAAACCATAAAAAAAACCGCTCATCTCTGAACGGATATGCTTTTACATCATAAATAATTTTTCAATTGTTCCTACTGGAAAACTATCAGCTTTAAGTATTTTATTATTTAGCCTTTTGAAACGTTTCGTTTCTTTGCCGTTGTAATGCGTTTTAAAATACTTTTTAAAACGTTCTTCATATACGTCATCTGAAAGGTAACACGCATCAAATATTTTACTTAAATCCCTATTCTTTTTACTTTCTATTTGTTTTGAATACATTAATCCGTTAAACGCTTCTCGATGTAAAAAATAGCCACTATGCAAATATAATTTTCTGCATTGCTTTTTTGTGTTTGGACAAACAAAATATAAAATTTCTCCTTTGCCTAAATTCGATGGTGTACTAATAATTTTAACTTTATAATTTCTCGGTTCTCCATCTGTTTTATAATCTAAAATTATATAAATTTCAAAATCATTCTTGGTTACGGAAATGCCTATATTAGAATATGGCACTCCGTTTCTGCTCCAGCTTACTGTACCCGATTTAGTACCATTATAAGTTAAGTAATCCCATTCTTTTAGTTTCTTGATTGATAAACACAAACAGTCTTCAATCGTTGATGGATAATTTGCGTAACGTCCCATAGAGAATAACCTAAAATATTAAGGAATAATAATTAATTTTTTCATAGGCAAAATACAAAAAATCAAACTAATGACCTAAATACAAGTAATATTAACCTAGTATTTGCTAAATCATCCAAAATGCAAAACCATTTTTCTATTAACCCAAATCCTAAATCTGTTGTAGCTATTGGCTGTAGTTTTATTCTATTTCTTCCCATTTTATTTTTTCGTTCATCCAATTTGGGAAATCTTGTTGAGATAATTTAAAACTTGTGCCTTCATATTTATTTATCTTATTTAATAAACTATTAAAGTAATTTATTTCATCGACAGCTTTTGGTTGTGTTTTATTATAATAATTATGAAAATTAAAAAAGAAAGAGCCTAATTCATAAAAGAAATCTCTGTAAACTAATAAAAGCTCTTTGTTATTCTTATTTTTACTTCTATTTCTAAGATAGAAATTAACAATATTATTATTTAAATTTAAAGGAGTCTCAGTAGATATGTTTGTTGATGCACAAATGTGTTGTGCATTGTCAAATAAATAAGTTTCTGAAGCTCTATAACTATTCGATGATATTTCATCAAAATCATTTGAGGTAGCAACTTTCTGTAGTGAAATTTTAAAAAACCAATGTTTTTCAGTGCAAGATATGCGAATTAAATTTTTTCTAGCTTTAAAAATATTTAGAATAAATGAAGCTGTTGGCGACCAATTTTCAATAATTATCGGACAATTAACTTGTTTATAGACTGTAGAATAATCAATGTCATTATAGGTTGCGATAGGATCGAATGGACTCTCCTTTCTTAAAACAACTATATTTTCAAATTTGAAGGTTTCTTCTATAGGTATATGGTTAATTACCTTACCATCATAAACTTTAACGAATAGATTACTGTGCATTAAACTCAAGATTTCTTCATCATAAATCAAATAAGATTCAAAGTAATAACCAATAAAATCTCGACATAATTTATATCTTGTTTCAGCTTCTTTGTTTTTCCAATTATCGAACACTTTCTTTAAAATTATCTTGTAGAAGTTCATGTATATTTCATCAAGTACGTTTCCGTTTTTAATTTTATACCTTCCTAAATCTATTTCATTTTTATGTTTTAGATTTATTTTACCTAATATACTTTTAATTTGTAAACTCTGAAAACTACCTACATAAATTCCTTTTTGAGATACTTCAATTACAGAAGTTCTATATGTCCCTAAAGCATCATATCCTTTAATTGGAATGAATGTATTGTCCTCTTTGCTCATTAATAAACCTAGCGCTCCTTCACAATATTCATCCGAAAACTCTGCATCAACTGTTATTAAATCTTTTAAAACTTTTTTGTATTCTCGTTCAATATTTTTTTCAAGTAAAATAACTTTATCAACTTCAAATATTTGTGAATTAACTATTTCTTCATTTTCATTAAAAACAACTTTAATAGGAAAATCTAAAAACCTGATATAATGTCTTATTTGTTTAACTAATTCATCAATTTCTAATTCTTCGGATAGGTGAATTGTTATTGTTGTGCCTACATTTGACTTATTTGTAGAATCAAAAAAGTAAAAGTAATTTTCAGCATTCTTTGTAACTCGAAATTTTAATGTCTCTTTTGAGTCTTGTGTTGTTTCAACATCAAAATAATCACAAAGTAAAAAGTATGAAAACACTCCAACCCCAAATTGGCTTATAGCCTCAAATTCATCTGAAATTTTACTTTCTGCATAATAACTTTTTGAAAGTTTCGCGAAGTAATTTTCTACAATGAAGTCATCCATTCCAATTCCATTGTCAGATATTATTAGCATATTATCTTTTAACTTTACACACAATTCGGGTATGTAGTCAGATTTATTGAGATGTAATTTGAATCTACAACTATCAATGGAATTTTGCAAACACTCTCTGATTGCTACAAATTTGTTGTCATAAATATTGGCACCAATGAATGTATTGATAGTGTTTTGTAAATCAAAAGAAAAACCTATATTTTTTGGAATGAACCCAATTGTTTGAATGTCTTTTTCAAGTTTTACAAAATCAATTTTTAAATTCCTTTCATTCGAAGGTAACATTGTTATAACTTTTTGAACGTATTTAATGACATCTTCTATTTTCTTGTAATGTTTAAGAAGAGCATAATATATGTCTTTATCAGAACATTTGGCAGTAATTTTTATTGTTTGGTGCCGGAAATTGACAAAATAGTTAGCTTTGTGTTTATCCCACTCTTTCTTACTTATTATATTTTCAGGAAGATACTCACTATATAATAAGTCAGGTGTTCTATCATTTGTAATATCAAGTTCATCTGCAATTCTTATGATTGTAGCTAAATACGGAAGGCAGACGTAATCAGTTCCGCTTTTCACTATAAATTCAGGTTTATATTCTTCAAAATTCAGGAGATTTACAACTCTATGTCCCATGCCAACCATTCCAATAGCATGCGCATAGGTTTCATTTATAATTCCTAATTTCTCCCAATGAGTTGTGATGTATTCAAATGAAAGTTCATGATGAATTTCTCTTAAGTAATTTTCAAATGATTTATTGCTTTCAATAAATTTATGACTTTCTAATATTCTGCTTTTCATTTTTGGCGTTGGACACATTCCAATATCATGCAGAAAACCAGCCATTATAAATATATATATCTCGTCTTGATTAAGCTTGTTAAGTTCTTCACCCATTACTAATTCAGCATAAACAATAACAGACTTTGAATGATTTATAGAATGGTCGGTATAATCAGGAAAGTTCGTTATGAATCCTTGCAAAATTGGGGTAATCTGTTTTTCGCATTTTTCAATACTGTAATTGAAATCTGCACAATCTTTAATTTTATCTAAGAATTTTTTCATTAATGTTTATTTTGTTTAATCGGTCTATTTTCCAATTACCGCCAACGTTCCCGAGATACAAGCGGTTTAGCAATAAATCAATTCCTACTTTCGGATTTGACAAATCATCCCAATACATTGTAGTAGATTTTACATTATATCTAATTAAGTTCTTTTCTCCTGAGAATTTCTTCAATTTTTAGAATATATTCCATTCTTTTTTTTTGTGGGTCTGAATACTCGTTTTGTAGACCAAAAACACCTTTGTTGCTCGATACTTCTTCGCCGTAGTAATTTACAAGTGTACTCATTGCTGAAAGCTTAGCTGAAATTTTCAAATTTTCTGCTTGTCTATTTAGCGCCCTTTCTGCTCTTTCTTGAGCTTCTGCTGTTCGTCTAAGTTCTTCTCTTGTTTCAACTAGCTCTTGTCGCTGAAGTGTTAACTCATTTTTCTGTAAAAGTATTGTTAGAATTATTCCCGCTAAAGCTAAACCAGAAAATAAGGTATTCAAACCTCCAAACATATTGCTAAAAGCTTCTAATTCTTCTTTAGATTTTCCACTCATGAGCCAGTAGGTTAATATTAAGCTTAGAATTATTCCTAAAGCGACGAAACCGCCGATTTTCATAATTTTTTCTTCAGTAACTTTCATGTCTTGATATTTTTGGTTTGAGTATCGCTGTTAACTTTATACGTGTGACACAAAGCCGTTCAAATTGGGTAGAAATGTGTGATAGGATTTTTTAAACATTATTTACTTCCAAATATATATATTTTTCTTTATAAATTATCAAAATCAAACTCGGGTAATATTAAATTTTGATTTGGTTTATTTATTGGCTTTATAGCTTGTTTACTTTCCTCAATTTTATGATACTTTAAATATTCTGTAAAAAACGGTTCGCCTTTATAAAATGCTTCTTCAGTAGAAATACAATTAAAAATACTTTTACTTAAATCCGTATCAAAACTGTTTTCTATATCTGTATTAAACTTAACTTCTTTTGTTGGCATTGCTTGATATAAATACTCAAAACAATTTACTCCAGCATCAATATTGTTTATTGTAATTTTCAAAACTTCTTCAATCAATTCAAGTTTTAACTGGTTTTGAATTTCTGTATCAGTTTGAATTTCCAATTCTGTAATTGCTCCAGCAATCTTGCTTAAAATCAAAAATAATTGATATACAGATTGTTTATTGTCTTGGCTTATTCCAAATGTTTGTAAGCTCTTTATAGTATCATTAATAAAGACGTTACAAACTTTTGTTTTTCTTGGTTTATAAAAACTTCCAGTACATAACAAATTAAATTTCTTAACAATAGCATACGTCAATAAATTATTTCGTTTATGCCCTATAATAGTATTCTCACTCAAAAAACCGTAATCATTATTTTGAATTCGTTCACGCATTAAATCAATCAAATTTTTATAATTCAATAAAATATTAATCTCTTTTATTGCTTTATTTTTTTCGTTTAAAAAATCAATATTTTTTTTGAATTGAGGTTTTCCAACAATATCAAAATCACGTTTTCTAAAGTTCTTTAAATCAAAACCATTGCTATTGTATTTAATCAGTCGTAAATAAGTCGCTCTAACATTAAAAACATAATTACTTTGTCTTCTTATGTGCTTCAATATTAATTCAAGTTCTAAAGGCTTTATTTTACGTTTATTCAAATGAAACAAAACATCTAACATATTTTCACAAAGTGAAATAAAAATTTGATTTGGATTTTCAACAAATTGTTTACGTGAATAGATTAATGTTTCGCTTAAATTGATTACTTCTTCTTTTATTTCTTCAACAAAATCATTGTAGTTATTTAGATTAAAGCCAGCACTTATGTACTCAAAATTATCTATGTATATTATAAAAGTATCCGTTTTGCCTTTGATTTGAGGTTTTTTGAAATCGTGTTTAGTTACCATATTTAAACCATTTGGCAAACTATTAATGTAAGCATACGGCAATCGCTTGTCTGATAAATAGAAGTTTTCTCTTATTACTGGTCTGTTAAGTTCTTTCAAACCAAAATCACAATTTGGGTCTACTCTTAAAATTTGCGGTTTTGTTTTATCATCTATAAAAAGTAGTGCATCGTGAAGCCGTGCGCCACGCTGTAAATTATTAATGTTTACAACATTATTTATTGCGGTTTCTTCTTGGTCAGTCATAAACGAAATAAATTTATATTTTTCGTTATGCGTATAGTATAACAAACCTGTACTTTGTTCATCTGTATAACCACAATTTAAGAAAAAAGCCTTTGTAAACTCTTTACTTTTATATTTACCACTATTGCAAATAGTATTAAACAAAATCTTTGCTTCACTCCTTGTTATGCCTTTTGTAAGCATCAAATTATTATAAATGTCATCTTTTAAATTCGCTCCTGTTTCAACGTCTAAAAATGTAGGGAACGCACTTTTTATGTCACATTCGATTAACTTAAACGGCGCTAATGGTCTTAATTGCCTTGACGTTTTAGGCAATGGATTATATTCTCTATGGTCTTTAACTGAAATATTAAAATGAGAAGTTGATAATTTCAATTCTTTGCATATTAAAAACAAAATACCGTAATACCATTGACTAACCAATGTAAACCCATTAATCGGCATTGATTTTGACTTTCTATTATCAACATCACTATACTTTTTGTCTAAATAATTTCGATCAAAATTATACTTATCAATAGGTAGCTTTTCTCCAGTATTTATGTAGTGATTAACATAATCTATATGCTGGTGATGTCCAAAATATTGAGAATTAAAAAACCAAGCACTTTGTATTATTAGCCAGCAATGTTTGAATAATGGCGCATCAACTAATGAATAGAACTTTTCATCTAATTCATAAATTGCCGTATAGGTTGTTAAATTATTAGCATCAATAAACCCTTTAACCATTTCAATTGTATAGTACTTGTCTTTTATTTTATACGTGAAAATTTCACTATAAAAATAAGCCATAGCCAAAAGTGTAATTTCTGAAAACGATACACCAAAACCGCTTTTATTGTCGCCTTTCATATTGTTTAAAGCGTCCAAAAAATCAGTTTCGATATTCTTTGAAATACGGTTTTGAATATCGGTTTTTAAATTAGAATTATTATAAAAATCTAACTTAATCCATTCAGGAATATAAGTTTTGGGTACGGCTTTTTTTGTTGCCGTTTCCATAGCTTATATTTTAATAAATACACTTGAAACAATACTGTAAATGATTTGCTTAAAAGCACTAAAAACACTAAATTTGCTTTGCTTTAATACCTCAAAATAAGGACTTTGTAAATATCTACTTTGCATAGTCCTATTTTTTTAAAGGAATTAAACATTCCAATAATTCCGCTTTTTTGTAGTATCTGCGGTTTCCAATTCCATAAGCAACAACTTTGCCTTTATTTGTCCAATGCCACAAAGTAGAGCTGTCTATTTGTAAATAATCGCACGTCTGTTCTCTGGTTAATAACTCATCAGGATTGTGAGTATTGAAACTGTTTTTAAAGTCCTCTAATTGACTTTTTACACCCGCTTTGATTAACTCTGTTAATGCTTCAGGACTTAAATTTTGAAGTAAGATTGAATTTTGCATTTTTACAATGTTTAAATTAATAACATTGCAAATATTTGACTGTGTTTGTACCCTTAAAGACTATGTTTTGTACCTTTTTGGGTACGGTTTGTACCCTTTATTTAATTAGATTGTATATGCTCATTCTGCTTTCGTTTGACTTGTTTTTAATATTTGTGTATTGTAATTTTTCTATTGAAAATTGATAAGTATCATTTATCCAATCTGTAATATTTTTGACGGTAACTGTTTTATGTATTTGTTCTTTATATTTCATAATTTCATACATAAATCTTAAATCTGTTCTTTTGGTTTCATTGATATTAAAGTTTTCGAAAAGACGTTCCCAAACAACAAAGGCATTATCTTTAAATATATGATTGTGTAATTCTTTTTTAGCCTCATTATTAAACAAAGGTTCAGTTTGTTGAGGTGGGGTTTGTTTGTTCTTTAATCTATCAATTTTAAGTTGTTCCTTAATAGATTTCCTTTTACTCTTTAAAAACATTTTTTGAGGCTCTATGTGATAAGGCTTGCCTTTATCAAACATTGTGATACTTAAATATTCACTATCTAAATCATCAATAGCTCTGTTAATAATTTCTAAGCTATGAATTTTATCGTTTTTTGCAAAAATATTACTCAATGTTAAAAAACCTTGTTCTAAACAATACATTGTCAACTTTTTTAAATCAAAAAATACTCGACCATCTTTAAATAAAAAACATTCATAAAGTTTAACTGATAACTTTTTTAATGCTTCTTTTTCAAACAGTAATTGCTTATTGTTTTCCACGATATTAACAAACCACCACACAGCAAAAAACTCATTCATTTGCCCTTCTACAAGGTAATTGTAGCACTTTTTATCTTCTTGTTTAATAGTCTTGTCATTTCCAGTGCAATACAAACAACTTTCTTTTACTGCCTTTGGCAAAGTTTTGTCGATAGATTTCTGAAATTCAGTAATTAGATGCTCTTTTAACTTTTTATCACTCAAATATGCATCAAAATAATCCCAAATAGACTTATCACTTTTATTGTTATTAAGTCCCAATGCCTTTTTCTGCTCCTCTGATAAGTCAAGTTTGTAAATTTTTTCATTATGAATGTCTTTAAAACCAATGTGAAGTTTTTCAATCATACCTAACGATTTTACTTTTTTTTCATTTTGTTTTGGTTGATATTGATTTTCAATTTCAATTTTTTTAATCTGTCTTTCGCAAAAACCGTCAAACCTAACTCCTAAAAGATTACCATTTTCTAAAAGTTCCGAATTAAGTGATAACGCAAGTAATTCAATTGATGTAAAATTTAATTTTTCGAGTTTGTAAGTCTTTATCAAGTCATTCCAATAATCAATTGTCGCATTTTCTTTGATGTAACTACTAAAGTTATCACTTTTATATTTTCCGATAAATTCGTTTATTGTCATTTTGCCTGTATTAATGTAAAAGATGTGATCTATAATAAATTTTATTTTTAAAAGTAATTTGTTATTTCCATTGCTAAATCCTTGTTGCTTTTTCCTAAGTAATTTAAAAACATCGCTTCGGTACTATGCCCAGTAACATTGATTAAATAAGTAGTGGGAATAGTTCCGTAAAAATTTGTTGCAAATGAACGTCTGCCAATATGCGAAGTTATCAATTCCCATTTTTTAAACATTCCAATTTCTTTGCGATACTGCTTAACCTCATCTTTATTTTTGGTTTTCTTTTCGGCTTTATCTTCTTGGTTCAAATCTGTTAATTTACTGCCTTTTATTTCATCAGTTAATCCAGCAATACGGCAAACTTGTTTTATAAATAAATTATACTTTGGGTCTGAAATAGGTTTAGGAAAATCATTATTTCTTTTTTCTAAAATTTCAATTACTTTAGGGTGTAATGCAACTGTCATAACTTTATTGGTTTTGACTTGTGTAAACTCAATAAATGGCTTCAAATCGCCTTGTTTGTTTTTTTCGTATCTAATTATTGATTTATCAAATCGCATAAAATCTGATATTCTTTGTCCTGTATAGCAACTAATAATTAACCAGTCTTTAGCATTGTCATAATTATCATTTAAACGTCTTTTGTCAATGTTTTCAATCTTTGTAAGTTCCTCAAAGGTTAAATAAATCTTTTCAGTCTTATGCTGAGGTGTTTTAATTTTATCTAATTGGTGGCTAGTAGTAATACCGTTATGCTTTGCGTGATTACAAACTGTTTTAATAGTTCTTAAATCCTTTGAAATAGTATTTAAAGCATAATTGTTTTTTAAACAATAATTTTCAAAATCCATTTTGAATTTATCGTTTATATCAGAAATTTTAATTTTGTGATTTAATGTTTTTTGATAACGCTCTAATAAGTGTTTTGAAACATTGTATTTTTTTTGAGTACCAATTGTTATTTCATTTTTTTTGACTTCCATAAAATAATCAAAGTACTTTAAAAGTTCCGTTGGTAGTTCTTCTGCTTCCTTTGGTGGATTGTAATAAAAATCAATTTGAGTTTGCAACCATTCTTTATTTACCTCATCACGATTAACAGAATTGAAAATTTTTAAAATGTAGTTTTCAATCTTGTTAAGTTCAGTATTTACTTCTAAACGTCTATTTAAAATGTCAGGGTCTTTTGAGCCTTTGATTTTGATTTCTTTAATACCCTTTTCTTTGTTCGCTTTAATTTCAGCATGATGTCCAAACCAATTGAAGTAACCAATTTCAAACTTTGTATTTGCTCCAATAACAAAATCAGTATCATTGAAACGATACAATAAACGTAAATGCAAATTTGCTTTGTCTTTAGTTGAGCGATACAAAAAGTTAACCGTAGCCATATTATAAAGTATTTGAATAATACAAATATAATTTATTTGTACGGTATTTGTACGGTAAAATGAAAATTACATCAAACTACTGCAAAGTAAATCAAAATAAACATTTCTGTAAAGTATTGATTTTATTGATATTTTACAGTACTTTTGTACAAAATGCTAGTATAATTGATTTTGTAATTTTGCAACTATTGTAGTTCAGTCGAGGTCACTACTAAAAAAACGTTAAAACTTAAGTTTTAACGTTTTTTTTTATGCTTTTTATGTAGTTTTTATATTCTTTATCCTACTTAAATGCACGGTTTAGACATCCTGTTGAGGTGATTACTCAGAATTTAAACCAAACTTAACATGCTGATTTACAGATATAAAAATTTTAATTTATCTTTACATTAAGAATAATTTAACACTAAAAAACTAAATTATGAATTATAGAGATGAGCAATACAAAGGAAAAATTTCTCCAAAAAAGGCACAAAAAATGCTTAAAAAGGAAGGAATGAATGTAACAGTTGAGCGCGCAGAAGAAATATTATATTTTCTTAGGAAGCTGGCTAATATGCATATGCAACATTATTTAGAGAAAAATACGAATAAGAAAAAGACAAATGATTAAAATTAAATCTCCACAAAACAATACCTGCTCATAATAAATTAAAAGAAAAAGCCACTGTTATAAAACAGCGACTTTTTAAATCATATCCAATTGACATCACTTTTCCGGACAAAAAAATGACTTTTACATCCAATTTTTCTCCAAATTGATGGATAAATATCAATTAAACCTTTTTTATCAATAATATAACTCCATTTAGGGCTTGCATCTGGCAACAAATTCAAAATTATTTTAGCTTTACATCCACAGGGACACTGAAAAGCTAAAGACTCAGGCAAATTACCATCTTGAACTATAAAAATAATACCTTCTACAATTTCATCTGGAGTATCATCAGCAAATTGGATTTTAAATTTTGCAGCATCTACAGAATTTGTAATATTGCATATATGCACCCAATAGGAACTAAATGTTGCAAAGATGCATCTCCAAAACCTTATGATTTTTTTCATCACAATCCGGTTAATCTTAAAAAAGGCTTGTAATCTCCTCTACCGACCCACTTTTGAGCAGCAACATCTTGTTCAAAATTACTTTCAGCTTCATTAATAATACAACCACCAGTATAATCCATCGTTATTTTAGCATAATTTTCCGGATCATCATCCTTAAATAAATGCAGGCGATTCAGTAATTCATTCACAGCCATGGCACTTATTTGCATGTTGATACTAATTACTGCAGGACGGTCAACATTTGCATTATGGACATAACCTTGCTTTAGTTGATCTTCAAAATCCGCCGGATTCTGGCGCTTTAAATTTTCGCTATACAGCCTCTCCTGTGTATACAATCTACGGCTAAATAATGTCGAACATCCAGGTTTAATATAATGAACACTTGCTGTTATTCCTTTTATACCTCCTTTTCCGTCAGCGTCAAGACGTACTCCCAGATCAAAGAAAGGTATCAAATAAAAATTGGTCAGCTGCGCTATTAAATGTCTGCCATCTACACTGTCTACACATCCATAAATAACATCACACGTAATGAGCTCTTCCATTGCTTCGCGGCTCTCATAGAGATTAACACTATAGGTAACAACTTTAGTACCCAAATCCATTCTGTGAATAGTCTCAGCTAGCACTTCTGTTTTAAACCTAGAAGCGTCTGCATCCTGCTTGGTGGTATTTAAAATCCTGTTAAGATTCTTCCTTTCAACTGTATCAGGATCAACAATAACAATAGTCCCCACTCCTAAGCGAACCAACTGTTCAATTGTAGGACTCCCAGTTCCAGAACATCCAACAATACCAACTTTCATTTTTTTCAGTTGATTGTAAGTAGCCTCACCAAATGCCTGTCTTGTGCGGATCGAAAAATCATCCTGTTCTACTGTACTATTGTCAAAAATGCGGATCGAATCTCCAGCAACGGAAATCTTATCAAATGCGAAAGTTGCCATCGCTGGAGTAAAAACCCTGCCAAAAACCTGACCATCAGGCACCATAACCGCTGATCCATGCACACCATCATGATCGCACCAGCCAAAAACGGATTGAAACAACTCACCATCGGACTGATCATCGGTATCAGAAAACTGCATATAACCGCCAGGATGGCTGTGAATCTTCAAAATAGCCAGATTCTCTTTTTCCGCACGTTCTAAAAAGGGAATAATCCTTTGGGTTTTCCAATGCACAAATTCAGGGTCACGTTCACATTCATCATAAGGTATGAGTTCTATCTGATGGGTGAGCAGAATGGATACACCATCTCTTTCATACCTTCCACATAAAGCTACCGCAACAGCCTCTTTCCCGTCTCCGGGAAAAAGATGTTGCTGTAGGCTTTTATAATGCTCACCAGCAATTCTAAGCTGATATAGCATGACCAGGTCTTTTTATGAATTCATTTTCCAGCCAAAAATCCGCCAGAGGCACATGGGTGCTCAAATTATCAACTTGCGGTCTCCATGGATTTGCAGGGGTACGATGTCTTGACCACTGCTGATAAGACTTTCCGTCCAATGCATGCGGTGTCAGCGCGCCAATTGGCTTGCCATCAACCCTGCTTAAAGCAGGAAAAAAATAAACCATATCAAGACCCGCCGTTGGATATCCGCTGACCATCCTGATTCCCATGGATACAGTTGCGACATTATAACCCTCCGGAATTGGATAATTGTGGATTAACACCCAGTTTTCCTGTCCTAATTTAGCCGTTTCAAAAGGTAATTTCAGTCCAGAAAGAAATGCCTGATCTTCGTCAAGCAGATCAAATTCAAAACGCAACTTTCTTGGCTCACCTTCGGTTTGATCCAGTGGAATAGTTTTAAACTTTTCAATTCCAGGATCTGTAAAACAAACCTTCTGGTCGTTTGCTATGGTCACAACACGCCCGTCTCTAAATTTCTGGCGCAGCTGAAATCTGTCAGGAGGAGTTTTATTGGTCAGTAGCAGTATCTCTCTACCAGTTAAACAAGCATCGTCAACCACATATGGCTCACGATCGATGCTTATTCTGTACTTGCAGTCTGGAGGAACAGGTTGCCCATTCTGGCAATGCTCGTGAACATCGATGATTTCAACTTCGTAAGATAAAAATCTTGCACCGTTTTTTATCGCTATCTTATGCTCACGATCATTTTTATACCCAATTTCAATTTCACCCTCACGCTGTACTAGATAAAAGTCTTTTACCACTTTTCCCGCAGCTGCAAGGATTTTGTTCGGTGTCATAAATGATTCTGAAACCTGCACTGCGGCATCATCAACATGGATGATCAGTTTGTCATAGGGTCTGGAGTAAAAGCCTTCCAAACCAGGCGCTCTTAAATCAATGATTTCTGAAAGCTGAATTGGTTCAAAACCATTTTCATTCACCTTTATTAGTAATTCATACTCTTCCACTGGAACCAATCCGGCTCTTTGAAGGATTTCCATTCCAGTGATTTTTGAATCTTGAGATTCAAACTTTTTATCGTTTAATCTATATTCTTGTGACATAGTGTTTACGTTTTAGTCTTTCGACATTAATAAAAAATACAAAAAATAATCTCCATAGATTCTGTAGTAAAGGAGTATGTTTTATTTTACTACAGTGCAAAATCTTCGGGATTACTTGTAGAGTTTAAATAAACGTTTAACTTTGTAACCACGAGATAAGAGGTTGACTTAGGTGATAAGCCTGTCAATGAGAAGTCCGTCAAAACTTTATTTCCTCGTAATGTAGCCCAGCGCCGGTGCAAACGGTTCTGGGTTTTTTCTTTTATCAGCTCTTTTTATTTTAATTGTTGTCATTATTTATTCGCATTTCTACTTCCTGTCTTATTTTCACATTACCATGCATAAAGCTAAAATTATTAAGTAATGATTTTAAAAGTTTACTCTGCAAATATATAAAAATCTAAATATATCAAGCAATTATTTTTTATAAATTTAGATTTAATTTAGAATCTTGCTTGATATATTAAGCAAATAATGTATATTTGCAGAAAAAACAATGATGAGTTCACTCGGAGCATCTTTAAAAGATGCAAGAAAAAATGTAGGGCTTACATTGAGACAAGTAGAAGAAATGACAGATATTTCTAATGCTTATCTTAGCCAGCTAGAAAATGATAAGATTAAAAACCCATCAGTTAATATCTTATCAAAACTATCATCTTTATATAAAGTGTCCCTAAAAACACTTCTTTCAAATGCAAAAATGATAGATAAAAAAGAAGCCCGCCAGGAAGAAATTAATTTAAGCTTTGCTCAAAAAATAGCTTTTCGAGCAGAAGACCTAACGGAAGAAGAAAGAAATGATGTTTTAAAATATTTAGAATTTATTAAATCACGTAAAAGTAATATATGATAGATGATTTTACTCGTAAAGAAATTGAAAAAATATCACATAATATTTTAAAAGAAAGCAAATCTTTCGATATTTTCCCTACACCAGTAGACAAAATTTTATCATATTCCGATTTTGCGCTTGATAACAAAATAGACTTACAGAATATTGACGATTCTTTTTTTGACTCATTCAAAGAAAAACTAGTTGATCCTTCCAAAAAAGCCCTAATGCATGCTCTTTCGAAAATAAAAGGTTTTTTCTATCGAGAAGAGAAAACTATATACATTGATGCAGAGCTTGATAAAAATCTTGGCAAAAAGAATTTTGTAAAATTACATGAAATTGGTCATGGTGTTTTGTCATGGCAAAATGAAGTCATCTTAGCTTTAGATAACGATGAAACTTTAAGTGAAGAGTATGATGAACAATTTGAAGCAGAAGCTAACTATTTCGCATCATTAACACTATTTCAACATGATCGATTTCTAGAAGAGTGTGAAAAGTTAAGTTTAGGACTGGGAGCGGTTATGGAAATAAGTAAAAAATTTGGCGCATCGGTACATTCCTCTTTTAGAAATTATGTCTTACAATCAAAAAACAAATGTGCTTTACTTGTTTTAAACCATCCAGTAAATAAAAATGGTTTTGTAAACACATTGACTACAAGAGACTTATTTTACTCAAAAAAATTCCTAGAGGAGTTTGGTGAACTACAACTTCCAGATGAATTTGGATTTAAATGGTCTTTTGTTCAAGACTTTAAGTTTAAAAAGAAATTTCATGAAAATGGCGTAATTTCTTTAAACACAAAAGAAGGAGAAGACCTAAAAGCAAGCTATCATTTCTTTAATAATACGTATAATAGTTTTGTGTTCTTTTTTCCAAAAGGTGAGAAAAATAGGGCCAAAACTAAAATAATTTTAAAATAGTTGCTTGCCTGTTCAATTACATATGTCATAATATATTAAAGTAAAAATATATTATTTCCATTTTGATGTTAACACGATAGTTTCGTTATGAGGTTTATACTGATCTAACAGTTTATCTATCTTCATTACAACAGGAAGATCAGCTGACAGTCCTGCAAGAATACATCCTCCTTGAGGTAATATTGATAGGCTGTCAAATGATATTTTATCTAAATAAGAAACTGTTCTGCCTATCGCTTCAATATCTTTATTATTGATCAATCTATGCAGAAAATAGTTATGTAGCTGGGATATTATTGTATCGGATATATCATAAGGCCTCTGGCTAGATATAGTTAAAAAGACTCCGAATTTTCTACCCTCTTTAATTATTTCTTCAAAAGTTTCTAATCGGTAATCTTTCCATGTTTCGCTTTCTCTAATTGAGTTACGCGACAAAATATTATGCGCCTCGTCCACAATAATATTTAAATATTTTTGTCTATCAAGATTGCTTGTTTTAAAGAACTCATAATAATATTTGCAGATAACTAATGGAATTATTTTTTTCATCTCAACATTTACATCATTCAGATTTATAACTACTAACGGTTTTTTATTTGTTATGATCTTGTCTTCATTTATAACAGCAAATACTTTTGTAATTTCAGAAAACTTACTTTCCAATCTATTATATAAAGGTCCAATATGCTCTTTTGAATAATACCCTTTAGTTATTACGTCGAAATAATTTATTATTATTTGAATTCTGATTTTAACAAAAGCATTATTTTTTGATAAGTCAATTGTAAGGGAGTAAATTATTTCATTCAATCTTTGCAAAAAAGCAAGTGAATTATCACTGCTTTTAATATTGTATAAAGTATATTGACCAAATTCAATACGAAGCCCACTTTTTAATTTGTTTTTAACCTCCTTTATATTTGGAAACATCCCCGTTATGTTATTTAGTCTCAGAATTTCGTCAAGAAAAAAGATATGAAAATCTTTGTCCAAATTTTTACCTCCTTGCGTCAAAATAGCAGCAACAGTATTATAAATAAGGCCTTTAATACCTGCTTCTGTTTTTGTATTATCTACTAAATATTTTTTAACCAGACAACTATTAAGAAAAGGTTTCTGGGTCTGATCTGTTGCTTTTAATAGTATTGACCAGAATGTTAAATCATTAATTACAGATTCCGGAATAGGAAATCTATCTTTATCAAACTTGGATGTGGAGAGGAAAAAACGGTTTTTAAATTCCTTATCAATAATTATATTATCATTTTCGTTCTCAATAGCATATTCACCGTTAAAATCTATAAGTATGAATTTTGCATTATTTCTAAATTCTTGATTATCCTTATATTTATTAAGAAGTTCATAATAAATTTTAGACAAAGTATATGACTTACCACTTCCTGTATTTCCAAAAATTCCTATATGGCTGGCAAAAAGTTTATCAACTCCAAGTTCAATTCTTGTGTTTGTTTCATTAAGTAAAGTTCCTATTTTGATTTTATCCTCATCAATTCTGGCAAAGCTATGAATGCAATTAAATTCTAAATCATTCAATAGAAAGCAGTCATTATCTATTAGCGGAAGTTCTTTCAGTCCTTGACGAAATATATTATTTTCAATATATCCTACAAGGGTAACATTTAGAAATCTTTTAATCTTATTTCTATGGGCACTATAATTATTAGCTTCGAGATTTATATCTTCAGATATAAACTCCCCTTCTATTTTTCCAATAACTTCGTTAAAGCCTTTTCCGATTTTGACGTACGAACCAACAGAAACATTTTTGATAATACGTCCATCATAAAGGAGATGTGGCGCATTTTTATTTTTATCAACTTTTACTAAGATATTCTTTCCTTTTACTTCGCTTACAGCTCCTATTTTTAGAACTGATTCTGCTACTAGATTGTTATTTGTTACTTCGTTTATCATTACCGCTACTTTTTATCCTTTCCCGTATCAATCTTGCTTTTATCTTCATCAGAATCTTCTGAATTAATTGATAAGTCAAATCGAGAAGCTAGTTTTAAGAAAACTGATGAAACTACTTTCTTAAAATCATATCCTATAAGATCTGTATATAAATTTTTATACTTCAGTTTAGGAAACAGCGTTTCTATATACGTTTTTCCTGAATCACTAAAATTAAAAACAATTATTAACAAGGTTGGATTAGAATTTAAGGCTCTTCTGGTTATTTCTTTTATATGTTCATCTGCAAAAGAAAACCCACTTACAAACATTACAGAATTTTCTCTCTCCAAAATATTTGAATACATCCTCATCTGTTCATAATATTCTAATCTTAGTGTGGTATTTTCAAACTTTTCTTTTGTCGGGTTTATCATAACCAACTTATCATACTCTTCAATAAACTTTTCATATGAGGCAATGTCGAGATCCGTGAAATCTCTTTTAATAAGTTCATTTTTTAACTCAAAATAATCTCTGGGAATAATTCCTCCACCATCATCCTTAACTAAGGTTATCAATTCATCGTCCGAAAATGTTATTTTATTTAAATTTATTAAAACTTCAGCATTCTCATTATAACGAATTACGTCCTCACTGCTTTTGTCCCAAGTTATAGACCCATGAAGCTTAAATAGATTAAAAAGAGGTAGTTCAGAACTAATACTATACTGAGAGCTATTTTTGAAAAAAGATTTCTGATAATTAGAAGTATCAAATGTCTGATTAAATTTACCACTGAATCCATCATTAAACTCCAGTCCCAATTTGTCTAGATTTACATCCAAAAATAAATCCATATTGGTAGTAAAAATATTTACTTCCTTCGGAAGAAGTTTATTTCGTCGTTTTAATACCAACACATTTAAAGCCTGCAAAAAATCAATATAGTTTTTGTTGGTATCATTAAATTCAATTTCTTTTTCAGGAGAAAGAGCAAAATCTTCTTGAATCAGTTTAATATTTCCTCTAATACATTTTTCGTAGTACCAATACTTAATGGACACATTTAACACTTTGTACCACTTCTCTAATTTATCTTCATGTGATTCCTTATCTAATTCTGTTAATAGAGTTTCTATATTTGAAAGTGTTTCTAAATAATTTCTTGAGGCACCCGAGCCAATTAAAAAATTGAAATGGCTGCTTTCAATTATCTTAAGAATATTTTCGTTGTCCATAATTAAATAACTTTTAGAGAAATTATCTACAAATAACTTTAAATTACTTTATCTAAATTTGCCTGTAATATATGATAAACAAATAAAACTTTAACAGGTATTTATACTGTTTTTAAGCTATGAAGCTTATACTCTCTTGCTACAAAAACATCAATTACTGACCTAAATTACAAGCCCGAACTCTTCCGCTATATCCTTTACCAGTTTGGTATGTATACGTCTGTGTGAATCTGCCGAGCTCAAGTAGTTACCGACTATAAGTTCCTTCACCTCGAGTTCAGAATTAAAAATTCTTTTTCCATTTATCTCAAATGTTTTGTATAAGTCTTCGACAGCCGTATTACTGTAGATATAAGAATTTTTAATAACACTTTCTGCTATATCTTTATGATATTTATAGCGGTCATCTAAAGCAAAGACCTCAATGTTTCCTTTAGCTTTAATAGATAACGGATCGCTTTTTTTCATTTTTGCACATAAGACCATTTTTAGCTCAAAGCTGTTTGAAGACACAAGAAAATCTACAGCATCGATTTTTGTCCTGAACTGGTATATATTTTCTATGGACTCTAAATATGGGTGAATGTTTTTTGCCAGCGAAAATACTTTCTGCCCTTTTAGGGCCCCTGAGTTGCAAAGGGCACAGCTTGGGATTAAATTATAAAAGGACAGCGATAGATAAGGATATCTCCCCTTATTATAAAAATGATCGAACTGTGGACGTGCCTTGAGTTTCTTTTTCCTTATCGTGAAAGTATAATTCGCATTGCAATACGGACAGGTGTTCATATTGAGCTTCCGGGCAAGTTTGTAAGCCAGTCTTCCTGAATCTTTTTTGGTAAAAGAATCTACCGTTAAGTCATAGTCGAAAACCTTAAATATTTCACCTTTAAACCATGCATTTAACTGTGCATCTGTAATAGGTCTGCCTTTTGAATTGAGCGGATTCTTAATTTTATAATTCTGTTTTGCGGTATAGGCAATACTTTGAATAAGCTGTATTTCCGCCTCTAACTGATCAGGCCTCCCGCATATTATTGTCCCAAGGCGCGACGCGAGATGATCCATCACAGGTTTCATCTCATCCTTCTTCCAGTTTGTAAGCTGTTTGAGAATGTCAAATTCCTTGACTATATCTTTATAAAAAGCAATTGCCATCTGATCTAATTCCGATAGACTATAGGGAACTTTTACCATTATTTTCTTTAATTATCTGTTCTACTTCTGCAACCTGCCTTTTTAATACTTCCAATTTTTCCTGGAGCCCAAATTTCTCAAACCACATATCCTGAAGTTTTTTGCGCAGAACAGGCTCTCCAATACTGTCGATTATTTTCTTATAATTATCATTGCTCTGCACAACTGTTTCATCATTAAGGTATTTTATGACTTCATTTATTTTATCTTTCGCATATTCTCCAATCAACATCCCGTCCATATAAAAAGAATCTGAAAAAAGTGTGTGAATATTGGCCGCGAAAGTGTTTGCGTTATGATTGTCTTTTTCAAGAAAAAACGGTTTTCCATCTGCTGACTTCTCTACAAAGAGAATATTTGACTTAGGAAGGTCCGAGGTTAAAAAAGGAGCATTAGATGTGAAAATAAGCTGGATTTTATGGCCGTGAAACAAAGAACTTAAAAACCTTATAGTATTTTTAAAAAACTTTCTCTGCCATTCAGGATGATAGCCTGTATCTCCTTCATCAATTAAAATAACAATACCATTTCTCATACGGTCTGTCTGCTCATGTACTAGTGAATAAAACCGGGACATTAAAGATAAATAGGACTGTTCTCCCGAGCTCAGCGAGTGCCATCTGAATTGTATAAATGAGGTAATACCTTTGATGGCAGTATATAAGTTCTGAAACTCTTTAAAGTCTGCATCAGCTCCTTTATTCAAGTTAAAATAGGCCTCTCTTTCATTTTTAACTGTTATAATGTTTCCTTCGATTAATTCAGTTATCAATGTGATGAACAAAGGTACATGTACGGAAAGATTATCTAACTTTTCTATACGTACATGATGTATCTTACCATCACTTTCATAGGGAAATGTTACTCCCAACATACTGCCGAAAAAACGTGTTATATAACTGTCACGACTGTCGCTTTTTTCAAAATCTATTCCGTGGAAATATGGATTGTTAGCTGTATATTTTCTTTCTGCTATCAGATAGTTAATAAATACCGAGTACCATAAGTTTCCTATAAAGGCTTCACTTGTACTTTTATATTTCGGAATTATACCATTAAGTTTTTTGAGCATACTTGGAACATTTTGATTTTTCCCTCCCTCTTCGAGAAAATAGTCCTGCTCACTAACATCAAGCATGATATGCAGAGACTTAGGTTTTTCGAATGGCAGTTCCTGTTCTGTTCTGGTAATAAAAACTACTGCCTGATAAACTTCAATCATATGTAATCGCTGTAGTTCACTTGTTTCAGCAAGCTGTTTTCTTGTGAATTCCAAAGGCTGATTGATTTCACCCAATATCCTTGTTCGCTCTTTGAGAAGCATTGCTGTTGTGGAAATATTTTTTAGTCCGTGCCAATTAGTAGAGTCTTCATTATAATCTAAAAGATAATTGTAATAAATATATTCGGCATTAACCAATCCATCTGAAGAGCGTACTTTTTTATATTTCTTCATTTTAAAATCACAGTCCGTACTATTTTTTAACTCTATTGTCATTGACTCGGGACAGGACACAAAATATTTTTCATCAGATGAATAGACAATTATATCATGCTGTATCCTACTGTTTAATCCATCAGGAAAATTATCCTTAATATATTTAAGCACACTGGATTTCCCTGTTCCGTTTTTTCCAATGATTGCACTTACATCAGTTACGTTTTTCTCCTTGAAAAAATGATCAATGTAATCGGGATTGTCCCTGATAATTAATGAAAAGCTCTCATCCATATGGATAAGGAATTTCGAAGATAAATTCACCCCTGCTTCTTTAATTGCATTGAATTCCTTTATCCAGATATAATGTATTTGCATTCTTTTAAAATTGTATTTGATTGATTTTTTTTTCGACCTTTTCTTACTTATTGCCACTACTATGCTAAGTAGAAAATACAAAGCAGTTTTTTTTAAGGTTACTAATATAAAACATTTCCTGTTAAGACAGAACAGCACTTTAATTTCCAAAAACACCTTTGCAAATAAGGCCCTCATTCAGTGTGAAATAAGCAACATTTTATGATGAATTATCATGAAAAACAAAAAAAGCCTGTAACAGCGTATTTTTAGAAGGTTTCAGCGCATTTGCACAGTGGATTGGATAACTATTTTACCAAAAAATCTTAAGACTATCTATTTAACTTTACACAAATTTTTCATTTTTTGATAATCATCAGCATCAATTTGCCTAGTTGCCAAAAGTTCTCTTGCTTTTGACAAGCTTTTTTCATAACTGGAAATCTGCCCTACAATTTGAGTTTTTTCTAATCCAGCTGCAGATTTATGCCCGTTATAAATTTCTAGTATCACTTTTGAATACAATTTAACTACAGGTTCTAGCAACATAAAATCTTTCAGGCTATATATAAAAATAGAATTTGCGGTTTCTGAGTTGGTTCTATGTTTACAGCTATTTTCACAGTGATAATAGTAATAGAGATTATTGCATTTCCCTCTGCCTCCCGCAATGTTAAAAAATGTACTGAAAAATTTCCTTTTACACGCCGTTTTAATATTCTTGCTTATAAAACCCAAAAAGGCGCTGGTTTTGTATTTTTTTTTAAAAGGATTATTCTTATATTTACCATCCAATTTTGAAATGACTTATAATAAAAAAACAGAATCTGATATGTCTGAAATTGATTTTTACATCGAGCCCTTAGAGTATAAAAAAATGCTGGTCGAAAGCAGGGCCAAAATTAGAGGTGAATTCCATCAATTGCTGGGCGGGATGTGCGGTGAAATTTATGTCTATGACCAAGGGGAAGAAACTTGGCCGCGATTCCAGTGTGTAAAGGTTCCCAAGCCACTAAACGATGATCCCGGCTACAAAAAGGCCATCATCCGTTTCATTCGTGAACTGGAGCTCCAGAACTCTTTTTACGGGAGTGTTTTTGTCTGCCGCGCTTTTGATTATAATGCCATTGAAAACACTCCCAGTGCTTCTTATCGCTACCATGACGGTGATCTAGCTTACTTTTTAAAAGAAAAACAGCCCAGCCGCATGAGCAGACTCTCACTACTTGCTTATGCCTGCGAAGGTCTGATGCACTGTTACAGCAAAGGCCTCATTGCTCACCAGGACTTAAAACCGGCTAATATTTTGGTAAAAGACTTAAACAGGCAGTATGCCGGACTGGGTGATTTTGACATCTACCAATTTGCCCTTATTGCTGATTTCGGGCTGGCCAATGCTTCAAAGGATTACGGTGTTTTTGATGGAACAAGGCCTTACATGGCACCCGAACAGTGGAAACGGGAAGTACTTTCAAGTGCAACGGACGTATTTGCCCTTGGGGTTATTTTTTATGAAATGATGACCGGCGGACTGCATCCAGTCGGGATAAAGCTGGACCAGTTCTGGCCAGAACCACAGAATGGAAACTCCAGAAAATGGACACGGTCTGATTCTTGGCAGAGATGGATAAGCGGCGGATGTGCAATAACGCCTGTCGACAACCCTATTGAACCCGAAATTCTAGCCTTCGTCAAACAGATGTTGTCTATTGATCCAGAGCAGAGGCCCAAAATTCAAGAGGTGCAGCAATTCCTGCTGGAATGCATCAAAACGGAGTGTCTGCAAAGCTCTGTAAGGACTGAAAACTATATAAATTATTACAGACGTCAGTTTTCAAACAATGGCAACCAACACCGTCCCGTATTTCTAAATTCCAAGTTCGAAACTTTACTTAGCCGATTCAAAAGCTAAGACAAGTAATAGCTGTCAAAAACTGGGAAATACCATTTTAAAAATAGAAAAGAAGAACTTTATAGTCTTCTTTTCTATTACAAGCAGATATCGATTAGTCCTAAGCCTTCAGGCGTCAAGTAATTTTAAGATTTTAATTTTCTTCATATTCTTTCAGTTTTTCCACCAATTCTGAATTCATTTCTTTAGTATTTTTATCCTCTGCTGCCTTAGAAATGGTTTGGATCAGCCCTGAAACAGGTTTTGAAATAATACTGTCCGTCGCATCCTTATCAATATGTTCCAATACTGTATAGGAATCAAGTAGGGACGTATCCCTGTTTTCTGCTACTAAGGAAGCAATCATAAATGAAAGGGATTACTTTTGTGCCACAAAACCTAAATCGCATAAAGTAATTCACAGAGCCATAGAAAGACAATATTCCCTTAACTTAAAACATTCTTCTAAAATCCTTCATAAAATTTGTAAATTTATATATTAGTTTAATGCCATGAATCAATTGAGTTTGCATAATTTTAGCATCAATCCCCAACAGGACATCTAAACCAAATTTACATAGCCAATGGAAGACAGACACTACATATAGAAAGCCAATTTCTTCAAATCATCTAAAAATGATGTTGTAATTTGTCCCGTCGAGGTCACAAAAGAATCCCATTTCTAACGAAATGGGATTTTTTTATGTCTTTTTAAATCTGCAAAAAAAAATAAACTATAAAGGATGGATCAACACGAAAACGGAGGATCAACACGAAAACGGATCAACACGAAAACCTGTGGAGCAGCAAAAATTAAGCATAAATATTATTTCTTAACCAATGAAACATCATCAATCTGACAGGAAACATTTGCGGTACCATCAGCAAGAAAACCAATCTCTACTTTCCCAGCCTTGACAGGTATGTTTTTTATAGTAATCGTTTTCCATGAGGTGTTTTCATCTTTTATATTGTAAGTTAGTCTTTTGCGATTACTTAAAGCATACATTTCTAAGTTTGTAAAACCTTTTGTATTCTTTATTTTGGCGGTAAGGATATACGATCCATCTTCTAGTTTAACATAAGGTGAAGAAGTAATAGTTTGAAACGTTTTTCTTTTAAAACTAACCTTATCACTAATATTTAAGCTTTTTTCGCCTACTACAATCTTTCTGTCATTTTCAGTATTAAAATAATTTATTACTGGAGAAGTTATGGTATCCAGGCTAATTTTGTTTCCTTCAATAACATCATTTGTCCATCCCGTTAATTCTATTTGTACAGGTTTTACAGGACTTGGAATATGCCTGCGATCGGCTTCGAAACTACCATTTTTAACATAATCATTGTCTTTAGCTACTTTCCATTCGCCTGTTTTGGCATTTATATCCCAGGAGTTAAGTGAATTGAAATAAGGCGTTTTTCCATCAAATGAAATCGGGCACCATTGGTTATATCCCAGGCCGTTGCCCGCAAAATCTGCCCATCGGTCTCCACAATATACAATTGTTTCCTGCTTGCTTCCTTTTACAGAAAAGAAAAAACCAGTCTGCGATACGTGTGCAAAATCCTCAGAAGCTCCGTTTATAACCAGCATTTCATTAGTAGGAAGATAAGGCCCTCTGATATCATCGGCAACTAAATAATAGGCAAACGACGCATCCCAGCCATATATATTTGATGCAAACATATAGTATTTGTTTTGGTACTTGAACATACAATTTCCTTCCCGGCTTTCTCCCTTAAAAATCTGCGTACAGTCCAGAAGATTTACTTTTCCATCTTTAATTCCAATTTCAGAAACATATATTTTATTTCTACCTTTTCCGTAAGAATAAACTAAATAGGATTTTCCGGTATCTTCATCGGTAAATACCGTTTGATCGCCAGTATTGCTGGTTCCGATCATTTTCTCCATATTTATTTTTTGATGCCATGTAAATTGTCCTGTTGGAGAATCAGAAAGCGTAATCAACACCTCACTTCCGTGCTGAACAAACATTGCGTATTTTTTCAGCTCTTTCATATAAGCAACCCCCAAACGGCCAACCCAGGTTTTACCTGATTTATTTACTTCCTCTTTGGTAACTACATCTCCTTCAAAAGTCCAATTTACTAAATCAACCGAACTATAACAGGTAACCGATTTAAAAGTAGCATTAGGTAAAGTAATATGTGGAGCATTTCGATACATATCAGCTTCTTCATACTGAACACCGTACCAATAATATTTTTGAACACCTGTCTTAGAATCTGCAAACTTAAAAATACCACCACCCTGACTGTTTAATGGCTGCCCGTCTTTTGTATTCCAGAAAATATCATTTTTGATATTACCACTCTGTGCATTCATTTTACTGATACTACTTGTGATAAAAATAAAAGCCAACATCAGAAAAGATGTTATAGCAGTATGTGATTTTTTAATTTCCATGTTCCTGTTTTTTAATGTATTAAATACAAAAAGTCAAATAAGTTTATCTAAAACGAGAGATTTTCATACTCTTTAAATACACTCATTTGACTTATGTTTTATACTTATGTTTTATTTGAAATTCATGTTATTGCAATCAATCTTTTCCGAACTAAACTGTTACCTTACATTTTAATATTCATAAATTCTATTAATTATACATTACTTTTCCTTAATGCAAAATCAGTTTCCAATTTTTTATATTTTATAATTAAATTATTCCAGTAAAAACACAATTAAACCTCTTGCTCCGTGTGCTCCCAACACTAAAGATTGCTCAATATCAGCGGTTTTTGAAGGGCCTGCAATAAAAGTTCCAAAACCGTATTCCTGATTCCCAATTCTTTTATAAGCCTGCTGCATTGTTGCCAGTATATCTTTTTTATTTACAAAAATAGCTAAATATTGTGCGATAAAAGGAGCAACACGCTGACCTAAAATAGCATCTGTAACCCAAAGTGCGCTATTTTCGGCAACACCAAAATGTGACCTTATAATAGCTAATTCAACATTTTGAAGCGTGTGTGGATCATCATTTTTCCAATCCAGGGATGCAACTTCAGAAAGTTCCGGAATAGTCGTAATAATTCTTCTGTCAAGCGCATAATTATTTCTGATAAAATCCAGAATTTCGTGAAAACCGGCAACTTCAACAGGTTCTCCTCCAATGTTTTTTAAAACGGTTTTATACGTTTCCAAAACATTAGGATTATCAGAGCTTAAAAGATCCAAATCAGGCAAATCGGCAGTGATTTCCGGCTGATTTTGTTTTATTTTTTGTAAAATTTCAGATTTACTACTCATTGTTCTTAGCTATAGATTCTCTTGAATTTTTCTTGTACCATTCTCTAAATGACTCTTCGGGAACTTCTGGCATTTCTCTTTGATCATACCATTTATTCATTTTGTTGTTCACCATAGCAGGAATGTTTTTCATTACAAACCTACCCGATTTACCTACAATATTAAAAATCGTAGGATTAGCCAAAATCTTTGACATCGTTGTCATGGCAATTGTTTTAGAAGTTGGCGTATGACCTTCTTTTACCAAAACCTGACGCCATTTGTATAATTGGTCGTGAATATCAATTTTTACAGGACAAACATTCGTGCAAGAGCCACAAAGGGTACTCGCAAAAGGTAAATCTGCATTTTTGCGCATATCCAGATTTGGGGCCAAAATAGACCCAATTGGTCCTGCAACAGCATTGTGATAACTATGTCCGCCACTTCTTCTGTAAACTGGACACGTATTCATACAAGCACCACAACGAATACATTTTAGAGAATTTCTAAAATCTTCGCGTCCCAATTGTGTACTTCTGCCATTATCCACAATTACGATGTGCATTTCTTGCCCTTCGCGAGGTTTTTTGAAATGACTTGAAAAAGTTGTAATCGGTTGTCCAGTAGCACTTCTTGCCAATAATCTAAGAAAAACACCCAAATGTTTGCGCTGCGGAATCAGTTTTTCGAATCCCATACATGCAATATGAACATCAGCTAAGTGCGCTCCCATATCAGCATTTCCTTCGTTGGTACAAACCACAAATTCGCCTGTTTCCGCTATAGCGAAATTGACTCCCGTTAAGGCAACTTTTCTAGTTAAAAAAGTATTTCTTAAACTCAAACGAGCCGATTCGGTTAGGTATTGAGGATCAATATTTCCTTTTTCAGTACCTAAATGTTCGTGAAAAGTTTCGCTGACATCTTCTTTTTTTAAGTGAATGGCAGGCAAAACGATGTGACTTGGCGGTTCTTTACGGAGCTGTACAATATATTCTCCCAAATCAGAATCGATAACTTCGATGCCTTTTTCGGCCAAATAATCATTCAAATGACATTCTTCGGTAAGCATTGATTTGGATTTCACCATTTGCTTAACTTCATGCTTTGCCATAATCGAATGCACGATTTCGTTATGTTCTTTGGCATCAGCAGCCCAATGTACAATGATTCCGTTTTTTTGTGCATTCTCCTCAAATTCAACTAAATAATCATGAATATTGGATAGTACATTATTTTTGATTTGAGAAGCCGTCTCTCGAAGTAATTCCCAATCTTTAATTTGATGTGCCGATTTATCTCTTTTCTCACGAACAAACCATAATGTTTCATCGTGCCAATTGACACGCTCTACATCTTTATTAAAATTGGTGGCAGCCTGGCTATGTTCTATTACTTTTTTTGATGACATCTTTGATAATTTAAAATAAAGCTATTCAACATCGCTTTTAATCAATTTTTATCCACAAAATTCAATACATTTTGATGAATATAATTTTCTCCTTGCACTTTTTGAGCCTTAACATTTTTTAGGAAAATATTTTCTACAGGAAGTTCTTTTTGACCTAAAATTCTCGAAATAAATTGTACATCTCCCGCTCTTATATTCTCTAAATAAACATTGCTTATTGGTGTAAGTTTTCGCTCAATTGTGGGCACTAAATCACGCCATTGGTACAAAACATCGGTTTCGATTCCTAAAACTCCCTGATCAATTTTTCCTGAAACAATATTTTGCATGTAGATATTTTTGACATATCCACCTCTGCGTTCATTGGTTTTTATAAAAAGAAGATGATTTAGTTTAGCACCTTCCACGACAGTGCAATTATCAACAAACACATTTTCTATTCCGCCCGAAAGTTCACTGCCAATTGCTACCAATTGATGCCCATTCTTGACGGTACAATTGCGCATGATGATGTTTTTTGAAGGAGTATTCAGTCTCCAGGCATCTTGATTACTTCCTGACTTGATAGCAATTGCATCATCTCCCTGATCAAAAACACAGTTTTCGATCAATACATTCTGACTCATTTCAGGATCAAAGCCA
The DNA here is from genome assembly GCF_009789235.1 of Flavobacterium hydrocarbonoxydans. Lineage (GTDB taxonomy): Bacteria > Bacteroidota > Bacteroidia > Flavobacteriales > Flavobacteriaceae > Flavobacterium > Flavobacterium hydrocarbonoxydans. The sequence goes on from NZ_WSTB01000003.1 coordinate 138,845, forward strand.
TCATTATTATGACCGTGAGCGTAAACTTTAAGATTTCTAAGTACTACATCTTTGGATAAAAACGGATGAATCGTCCAAAAAGGGCTATTGGTGATCGTTAAACCATCCATCAAAATATTACTGCAACGATTAAACTGAATAAATTGTGGGCGAAAATTTGCCGTATCATTTACCATCTGACGCTCTTTCATGGGTTTGTTGTAAGAAGCCAGATAGTACAATCTTTTCAAACTTTCCATGTGTGCCTTTGGACGCTTAAACCATACTTTCCAAACATCCATTTTTGCTTTCAATTCTCCTTCGCCTGTTATGGCAATATTTTTACATTGATAAGCGTAAATAAGAGGCGAATAATTCAAACATTCATACCCTTCCCATGTAGAATTTACAGCTGGTAAATAATCTTTTGGGTTTTCTGAAAACAGAAGAATTGCTCCTTTTTTCAAATGCAAATTTACATTGCTTTTAAAATGGATTTTCTTAGTCAGCCACTCTCCTTCAGGGATCACTACAATCCCTCCACCAGCTTTATTTGCTTTAGCAATCGCTTTTTCAATCGCTTTTGATGTTTTCTCTTTATCTCCTTTTACAGCACCAAAATCAAGAATTGAAAATTCTTTACAATTACTAAAATCAGGAATTTTTATAGAAGGCATTTCAAAAGGAGTTTTTACAATAACTTCCTGTAAAGTCACGCCAGATTTGTCTTTTTTAAAAGATAAAAAAAGAAGCGAAAGCAATACTGCGAAACAAAGCGTTATTTTTTTCATGATTAATTTTTAAATGGGCCACTGGTTTTACAGGTTTAAACGGGTTGACATGGATTATTTTTAATATTGACAATATGGTTTAAAACCTGTGTCAACCAGTTTAAATCCGTTTAATTCACGGGCAATTTTTTATACTAACGTATTTAATATTTCGGCAATATGAATGGTTTTGATGTCGCTTTTTTGTCTTTTCAGAATTCCTTCTAAATGCATCAGGCACGACATATCTCCTCCAGTTATGTATTCAACCTCGTGTTTTGCGTGGTCTTTAATACGGTCTTGTCCCATTTTTACAGAAACGGCTTCTTCGGTAACACAAAAAGTACCTCCAAAACCACAACATTCATCTTTTCTGCTTAAAGAAACCAAATCGATTCCTTTTATGTTACGCAATAATTGTTCTGGTTTCGAAAAATGAGGTGCATTCAATTCGGTCATTTGCGAAAGCTTTAAACCACGCTGTCCGTGACAACTTTGATGCATTCCTACTTTAAAAGGAAAATTTCCTTCTATACTTTCTACTTTCAAAATATCGGTAATAAACTCTGTCAATTCGAATACTTTTTTTCTGATTTCGGTTGCAGCAGCTTCTTGTTTTTCGTCATGCAAATGTTCTTTTACATGCAAAGTACAACTCCCAGAAGGGCAAACTACATAATCAAATTCAGAAAAATTGGCAATAAAATTGGTGTTACAACCTGTGGTTAAATGCTCATAACCACTATTGGCCATAGGCTGTCCGCAACAAGTTTGCCCCATCGGAAAGTGTACATCGCAACCTAATTTCTGCAATAATTCATAAGTTGCGATTCCTACTTTTGGGTAAAATTGGTCAACATAACAAGGTATAAAAAGTCCAACTTTCATATAAAATCGTATTTAAATGATAATACGTTTGCTAGAATTAACATTGATTATCATTGTGTTTTGCGCTTTTTAAACGCATTTATATCTCATCACAAAGTTTGTCATTCCATAGGAATCTCTAAACTTTGCTTCATCTTTTCTGAGATTCTTTCGGATGACAAGATTGAGGGTTACTTTGTGTTTTTAATAAAGAACAATTACTCCTAATTAATTGAATAATAGCGGAACTAATTTTTTCATTCTGTAATTCTCTTTCAGGAATTGAGAAGTAATTTGTTTATCTGAAATAACCATAGCCGCTCCTAAGGCTGAACCTAACGGAGAATGCGTCGATAAGACTTTAAAATTACTAAAATGATGCGACATTAATTTCATAAACACATCATTATCAGTGAATCCGCCATCAATAAATATCTTTTTGATTTTACTGTTTCCGATGGCTTTGTTGATGGTATCAATCTGTAATTCCATTAACTCAATCATCAATTGATGGTAGGCTTCTTCGAAAGTATCAAATTGCTGTAATTCTGTTTTTTGAGGCAATCGTTGCAACGAAATCCCTTCAAATTTGAAATATACCGCTGGCTTTTCAATCAAACCTAAATAAATATCCTGATCGAATTTTACTTCTCGGTGGTAACCATATTCTTTTTTGTAATATTCACATAGTTTTTCGACTTGTAAACGGTACTCATTTCCCATAAAAAAACGGGAAGCTTTTACACGTTTTCCATCAATTCGAAGATAATTCAAACAATTCTCAGCAATATCTTCTTTGCTCAAACTTTCTGAATTAAAAGGATTTAAAGCAATGCTCCAAGTTCCTGTAGAAAGTAAAAGAAAAGGTTTCTTTTTGCTTAAAATATAAGGCAATAATGCCGATGAACTATCGTGAATTCCTACTCCAATCTTGATTTTTTTATCTTTGTACGTCGTATTGATACTTGCAGAAGTGGGTACAATTGGAGGCAATATTTTATCGATATTTTCGTCGTGAACCCATTTATGATAATCCTCTTCGTCGTAGTTCCACAAATTAGTGTGACAGCCAATACTTGTGTACTCACTTACCGGAATTCCCGTAAATAAATACGACAGATATTGTGGCAAATGCAAGCTGTATTTTATCTGCGAAAACAAACCTGGCTTGGTCTTTTTAAGCCAATACAACTGCATTCCGGAGTTTAACATTCCAGATGGCGGAGAAGCTGTTTCTGCACCAATAGTCAATGCATCACCGTGTTCTTTATAAAAATCCTCAATAATTTCCTGAGGAAGATCTTTGGTATAATTGTACAATGGTGTCAAAGGTTTTCCTTTGTAATCCAGATGCACCAAACTTGCTCCGTACGATGAAAAATTTAATGTTTTAATGTCAAAACGTTCATCTTCTAAAATGGCGTCAAAAGTTTCTTTGATCCAGGTACGTAATGTTTCCAGATTTTCGGTTTCAAACCCATCTTCATCTACAGTTAAAGGCAAATTGACATAGTCACGATATACTTCGTTATACTCGTCATCAAAAAGAAAAAACTTTTTGTTGGTTTTACCAATATCAAATACAGCGTTTACTCTAGTCATAATTTACAAGCCTGTAGCCACCGTTTTTGAACCTCTTTCTGAAATTAGATTATTTCTAACCGCAAGCGAACGATACAATTCAACTGGATTTAAAGCCGCTCCAGAACGCAAACGAGCTTCAGCAACCAAAGCACGAACATCTGTGCGGAAAGCATTCTGAAGAATTTCCTGCGCTTTTACAACGTCATTTTCTTCTTGTGCAATTTCTAATGCTTTTCTGTCAACCAAAAGTGCTTGCGCATAAGCAATCATAATAGCCTCAACAGATTGCAATAAATCTTCTAACGGATCTTTGATATTATGAGAAGCATCAATCATCCATCCTAAATCTTTGGCGTGATTCATTCCGCGAGCGTCCATTCCTTCAACCAATTCATTAAAAATTAAGAATAATTGGTATGGTTTTAAAGCTCCAGCCGTTAAATCATCATCACCGTATTTTGAATCATTAAAGTGGAAACCACCTAATTTGTTTTCCATTAATAATAAAGAAACAATTTGCTCGATATTAGCATTTGGCAAATGGTGTCCTAAATCTACCAAAGTCTGCGCTTTATCTCCTAATTTTTTCACGTAAGAATAGGATTGTCCCCAATCTGCCACTGTTGTTGAATAAAAATTGGGTTCTGCACATTTGTATTCTAAAAATAATTTCCAGTTTGAAGGTAATGCCTCATAGATTTCCTCTAAACTTTCTAATGTATTTTGATATGCTTTTCTAAAATTTAATTGTCCTGGAAAAGAAGAACCATCAGCTAACCAAACTGTTAAAGACTCTGAACCTAAAGCTATTCCTTGTTTGATTACTTCAATATTGTGATTAATAGCTTGTTTACGAACCGCTTTGTTTACGTTTTGCAACGAACCAAATTTGTAGGTATGTTCCTGACTATTTTGATCTTGAAATGTATTTGAATTTACTGCATCAAACTTAAGATTATGTTGCGCTGCCAACGTTTTGATAGCGTTATAATCTGTTGGAATATCCCACGGAATGTGCAATGAAATTGCTCCAGAAGCATTGTTTAAAGCATGAAGTAAACCTACATCTTCGATTTTTTCTTCTAATGAACGAGGCTCTCCACCACCTGGAAAACGTCCGAATCTAGTTCCTCCTGTTCCTAAAGCCCAAGATGGAATTGCGATTTGAAAGTCAATTAATTTTTGAATAATTGCCTCTGTTTCTCCAATTTCTGAAGCAGTAAAGATTAATTTATTCTGATGTTTTTTTAGTAAACCATCATTGTGAGATGCTATATTGTTTGATTGAATTAACATATTTTTCCTTTTTTAAATAGAGTTCAAAATCTTTTAAAATAAAAATTGAACCCTTGTTTTATTATATTTTAAATATTATTCTATTTGTTTAAATAAAAAGCTAAAAACAACTGAATATAAATTAATTACATTAAAAAATATTCTTTCTATTTAAAAAAATCTAACGCTCGAATGTTTTCAAACGTTAGATCACAAAAAACCACTTTTGTCTTAAACAAACTTATAAAAAAAACTAACTATATTATCTATAAAAGCCCATTGCAACGCCACCATCAACGTTTAAGGCATTTCCTGTTGACTTACCAAGTAAACCACCAACAAAAGCAAAACAAGCGTTTGCAATATCATCAGGTAAAATGATTTCGTTTAGTAAAGTACGTTTTGCATAGTAAGCAGGCAATTCTGCAACGGTAATTCCGTATGCTTTTGCACGGCCTTCTGCCCAACCACCAGACCAAATATTGGAGTCTGAGATTACTGCATCTGGGTTTACTGTGTTTACGCGAATTTTATCTGCTCCCAATTCGGCTGCCATCAAACGTGTTAAATGCGCCTGAGCTGCTTTTGCAGAACCGTAACCAGGATTATTTGGACCCGCAACAACTGCATTTTTAGAAACGATATTTACGATATCACCACCAAAACCTTGTTTGCGCATTATTGCGGTTCCAGCTTTTGAAACAATAAATTGTCCTTTAACCAAAATATCATACAATCTATCCCAATCTTCTAAAGTATGTTCTGCAATAGATTTTGAAATACTGATACCAGCATTATTTACTACAATATCAACTCCACCAAAAGCAAGACACGCTGCGTCTAAAGCTTTTTCAGTACTGTTTTCATCCGTAACATTCAATAATGTGCTAGAAACTGCATCTTTACCAAAAGCTTTAGTAAATTCTTCTGTAGCACCTGTTAAACGTTCCTCATTAATATCATTGATGATTACACAAGCACCTTCCTGAGCAAATTTCTTCGCAATAGCTTTTCCAATTCCACCAGCAGAACCCGTAATTAAAGCAACTCTACCAGAAAGTGCTTTTGGTTTTGGCATACGCTGTAATTTTGCTTCTTCCAGCAACCAATATTCTATATCAAAAGCTTCCTGGTGAGGCAACGAAGTATATTCTGAAACTGCTTCTGCACCTTTCATCACGTTTACCGCATTCACATAATATTCTGATGCCAAACGCGCCATTGTTTTATCTTTAGCAAACGTAAACATACCCACTCCAGGATATAAAATAACCACAGGATTTGGATCACGCATTGCTGGCGAATTCGACTTTTTACAAGCATTGTAATAGTCTTTGTACATCGCTCTGTAAGCCTCAAAAGCAGGCGTTAACTTTGCTTTGATAGCCTCAACATCTGATAAATCTTCGTTTGGTGATAATTCTAAAACCAAAGGACTGATTTTTGTTCTTAAAAAGTGATCTGGACAAGAAGTTCCTAGTGGAGCCAGCTTTTCTAAATCATTAGAATTGATGAATTCTAAAACCCTTGCATCATCCGTATAATGACCAATCATTTGACGCTCTGACGAACAGAAACCTCTTAAGATTGGAGCCACTTTTGCTGCTTTTAATTTACGATCTGCTTCTGGTAAACTTTCTAGTTTTTGACCTCCAAAAACAGGACGTTTTTTACCATAATTATTCTCTAAATATTCAGCACATTTCTCTATTACTTCCAATGTGTTGATATAGCTTTCGTAAGCAGTATCTCCCCAGGTAAACAAACCGTGAGAACCTAACATGATTCCGCGTAATTTTTTACCTTTTTTAGCCGCTTCTTCCAAACAGCTTCTTAATTGAAGCCCTAAGTCAAAACCAGGACGTTGCCATCCCACCCAACCAATTTCTCCGTCGAATAATTCTTCTGTTATTTTTGCTCCATCTTTTGCTGCAGCGATAGCAATAGCCGCATCTGGATGCAAGTGATCAATATGTTTAAATGGTAAAAAACCGTGTAAAGGAGTATCGATTGAAGGTGCTTTCGAAGCCAAATCGAAAATACAGTGGTTGAATAATTCTACCATTTCGTCTTCAAATTCAATACCTTTATATACTTTTTCAAGATTGTGAAGTCTATCCAAATAAAGCGCTGCACATCCAGATTTTGTTAGTGTTCCGATATCTCCACCAGAACCTTTAATCCACATTACATCAGTGACATCACCTGTTAAAGGGTCTTTGTCAGTAATTTTTACAGAAGTATTTCCTCCTCCATAGTTAGTAAGTCTTAAATCTGCTCCTAACAAATTAGAACGGTAAATAAAAAGCGCTACTTCATCTCCAGCTAATGCTGCAGCTTTTGCATCATCCCAAAGATAGCTCACATGCTTAAAATTCATATTTTTTATATTTATATTTGACATTTGGTTATAATATTTATTTAGTAATTACTATTTGATTTATAAAGAGTTTCCAATTCCTACCAAAACAATAGATAAGAACATCAATGCAATTCCGAAAAGGAAAGTATTAAAGGTCTTTTTAGTAACTCCTTTCCATTCTTTTAGGTAAAAACCCCAAAAATTAGCGGTAAGAATGATCGTTGACATGTGCAAAATCCATGAACTGGCTCCGTTTCCTAATTTGCTTTCCCCCATTCCGTAGAAGAAAAACTGAAGAAACCACATGGTCCCTGCAATAGCAGAAAAAAGCACGTTTTTTGAAATGGGTGTCGTTTTATCTGTATAATTACCAAATGTTTTATTTTTGAAATTAAGATAGATACACCATATAAAGTTGGTTGTCAAGCCACCCCAAAGTATAATAATGTAACTTACATTATTCTGAAACAAAAATTCTCCCTGATTTGGATGCAATGCTTTCCAAGACTCATTAGCAACATCAGCCATCGGCTTTGCAGCTTCAATTCCGAAATTGAAAAAAGAGCTTAAAATACCTGAAATGATCGCAATAATTAAACCTTTTACTAAACTGAAATCTTTGTCTTTATCTTCATGCCCTTTTTCAAAATCTTTCTCTTTTAATATTCCTGCTTTTCCTAAAATGGCTATTCCGATGACACAAACAAGAACACCAAACAAAACCATTTGACCTCCTGAGTTCGCAAACATATCACTAATAGATTCTTTACCTGCTGTCGCGTTAAAATTGTAATAGATTGGCGGAATTAAAGCTCCAAAAGCAGAACAAAATCCTAGAGTAATTGAGTTCCCTAATGACATTCCTAAATAGCGAACCCCTAATCCATAAGTCAATCCTCCAATTCCCCAAACCAATCCCATTCCGTATGCTAATGCTTTTACTGATGGAGCAGCGTTAGCAATTATTTCAGTAAAATTTGGAATTGTTAAATAAGCTGCGAGTGGCGGAACAATCAGCCAAGAGAAAAATCCCCCTACCAGCCAATAACTTTCCCAGGCCCAATCTTTAACTTTTTTGAAAGGCATATAAAAACTCCCTGAAGAAAATCCTCCGATAGAGTGAAAAATAATTCCGAGTAATGATTCCATTAATGATTTGTTTTTTTGAGGTTGGTTCAATAGTTAATCTGTTTTGTAAAATAAATGAATGTATCAAAGAAAACTATCCTGTACTATCCTTGTAAGGTTTTTTTAGGAAAAAAAAAGAAAAAATATTAAAAGATGTACCGAATTATAAGCAAAAAATAAAATTAAAATCTCTATTTTAGCAATCGTTTTCGTGATGCAAATAGTGCTGTTTTATATTAACAAGAAGATTACATCAAACAGAAAACACAACTAATTTGGAAATTACGTCCCGTTTATGATGGGCATAATTTATAAGATATGAGCATGATTAAACTTATTAAAATAGATGAAGATTCCAGAGTACCCAAATACAAACAGATTGTAGATTCTATTTTGCATAATATTACTGTTGGCAATCTAAAAATCAACCAAAAAATTCCTTCGATAAATAGTTTTAGTGAAGAGTTTTATATGTCTCGCGATACTGTAGAAAAGGCATATAATATCTTAAAAGAGCGAAAAATAATCTCTTCCATAAGAGGAAAAGGATATTATATCACGCGAACAAAACTAGAATCTAAAGTCAATATTTTGTTTTTATTTAATAAACTAAGTGCTTATAAAATGAAAACATATAACTCTTTTATTGATACTGTAGGTGCAAATGCACACACCGATTTGCATATTTATCACTGCGATGAAACTCTTTTTTTAAATTTGTTGGATAAATTTGAAGGAGCATATGATTATTATGTTATTACGACACACTTTAAAACCGATGAATTAAAACATTTAAGTTTTACAGATGACGTTCTAAAAGCAATCCAAAAAATACCTCACGAAAAGTTGGTAATTATGGATAATATAAAACTTGGAATGGGTGACGAAGTGATTAAAATATATCAAGATTTTGAAAATGATATATACGATGCTTTAAAAGAAGGCCTGACAAAAATAGCTAAATACAAAAAACTGATTCTAGTTTATCCGGATAAAGCTGTCTATCCTTATCCAAGGAGAATTTTGCACGGTTTTAGAAAATTTTGTGTTGAACACGAAATAAATTTTGAGATTTTAAGCGAAGTTTATGATGATATGATTCTCAAAAAAGGTGATTTATTTATTACTATTGAAGAATCGGATTTGGTTAATTTGATGAAACAAATTAGAGACGATGAGTATGTTCTAGGCAAGGATATTGGCGTAATTTCATATAATGACACTCCTCTTAAAGAATTATTAGGAATTACGGTTATGTCAACTGATTTTAACGTGATGGGAGAAACCGCAGCCAGAATGATTTTGAATAAAGAAAAAGGTAAAGTAAAAGTTCCGTTTAATTTTATTGATAGAAATTCAATTTAAATTAAGGTACAAAGTTGCAGAGGCTCAAAGGAACAAAGGTTTTTTTGAGCTTTTTTTATCTAAGAACCTTTGCAACTTTGAACCTTTGGACCTTTGAACCTTCAAAAAAACTATTTCTTCGCAGGAACCAAAACAATATTCGGTTTTGGCGCTGGTTTCATTCCTGCTCCCATATAAAAACTAGTATGTGGTGGTTGATTATAACCTACATTTTGCCAGGCAATACTCAGGCGATATTGTGAGTCATGCATCAAAGTATATTGTTTAATTTCAGTTGGAATTGCGGTCGAATAAATTCTTAACTCTTTGTTGTCTTCACTTCTTAGAATCAACTCTTCTCTCCAGTCTCCCAAAATATCTGCAGAAAGTGCCGGAGTTGATTTTGTTCCGTTGTTTGAAACCGCTCCTGTTGCTGTAAACAATCTTCCCTTACCATATTTGTCAATATAATTCGAATTCAGGAGTTCTCTTGAAGTATCGCCATCCCAATAAATCAAAAAGTTAATTGATTTAGGGGCCTCTCCAATTTTATTTCCTTTGATATCATACAAAAACGACGAACCGGACCACCAGCATTGTGCCCCTTTTCTGGCTGGATCAATATTATCAGCTACTCCCCGTCCAACATCTTCATTAGGCGAATCGGTAAATAAAACTTTTCCGTCTGAGGCAGAAAACAAAGTTACTCCAGGTCCTGTTGTTTCATTTTCAATTTCATGGATTCCAAAAGCTTCCAGACCCGGAATTTCAGGATCTAAATCTGTAACATGCAACGCATCTCCGTGCCTGAAACCTGTGGTATATAAGCCTTTTCCGTTATCATCAACGCACATTGATCCATAAACAATTTCGTCTTTTCCGTCATTGTCAACGTCAGCTACAGATAGCCCGTGATTTCCCATTCCGGAATAAGGATTTTCTGCATCTTTACTATCAAAAACCCATCTCGAAGTCAGTTTGTTATTTTTAAAATCCCAGGCGGCTAAAACAGTTCTTCCGTAATAACCACGGCACATCACCACACTTGGATGAATACCGTCTAAATACGCAACACAGGCGGTAAATCGATCTACCCTGTTTCCTTTCGTATCATTTCCGCCACTGCCTCCATGTCCGCCCCATCCGGCAAGATCACCTCTTTCTGCTATATAATCTACTGTTGTAATCAGCTTTCCGGTTTTTCCATTAAAAACAGAAAGATACTCCGGGCCTTTTAAAATTTTACCATAAATAGCTGATTTAGGATCTCTTTCAACCCAGTCTTTTGTAGCGTCACCCACTACATTCCCCTGACTGTCAGTAGTACCATCAGCAGTTTTACAGACTAATTCAGAAATACCATCACCATCCAGATCATACACCATAAATTGTGTGTAATGAGCTCCTTCACGAATATTTTTTCCTAAATTAATCTGCCATAAAAATTTTCCGTCTAAAGTATAAGCCTGAAATATAGGCGGATCTGTAATGCCTGTATGCGAATTATCGTGTGCTTTTCCGGTCATGTGCACAATCAAATCATACCTTCCGTCTCCATCTAAATCTCCCGTTGATAAATCATTCGGAATATAGCCTTCAACCGGTTTTATCGCAATTGATAAATAATCTTTATCAGAACTTCCCGCTGGAATAGTAAAACTTCCTTTGGCTTCAGATTCATTTCCTTTTAAAATTGTCTTGACAAACCAAGTGTTATCAAGTTTTGAACTTGCTTTTGTATCCAAAAAATTAGTTGCGCCTGTAATTGGTTTATCATTGATTTTAACTGCTTTTTGCGAACCACTTTTTCGATATAAATTAAAAGCAATATCATCAGCATCAGTGCCTAAAACACGCCAACTGATAAAAAATTGATCCTTATTTTTAATCGCCACAACACCACGATCTAAATTTTCCATTTGTCGTTGCGCAAAAATGGAACAGGAGAAAAAAAACAGCAGAAATAGAATTCTATTTTTCATAATTGATTTTTTATGTGGATTAAAAGTTTCACGCAGATTTAAAAAAGATTAACGTAGATTTTTATTTTTAACACAGTCTTGTTCAATTCCGACGAGAAGAAATCTCCGTAATTAGCTACGTACTTATTGGTGAAAATCTTTGTAGAGTTACTTGCGGAGATTTCTCGTTCGAAATGACAAAAAAAAACGAAAATATCCTTTTTGAAAACGGATGCCCTAGCCCCGATAGAAGTGGAAATCCTTTTGTTTTTTTCTTTAAAAAACAAAAGATTGCAACGGATAGCGGGATTAGCTCCTAAAAAAGATTTTGTTTTGTCATAGAAATCGAAATGACAAACTGGGTCTAAAACTAAAACTTAGCATCTTAGAGTCTCAGAACCTTAGCAACTTTTAACTAAAACATCTTTTTAAAACCTTCGCTTCTCACCTTCCAGGTACCATCTTTAGGGAAACCGGGATTTTCAATCGTATTACCTTCCCAACCAGCACACATCATGGCTACAGCCGTTAACAGTCCTCCGTTTCCAGGAAGATACAACGTGAGCCTTCCTGATTGATAATTGTGGCCGTTTTTTAGGTACGTATTGGTTGTCACATTCATAAACAAAGCATCAATGGCTTTTTCTGGCATTTGCAAACGAGCTGCCGACATCGCTGTCATCGGAAAATCCCAACCCCATGTTTTATCCCATGACCAGGTATCCCAAACCAGATTAAAAGTGTTTTTCATGATTTTTTTATCCAAAAGTGATGTTTCAGGAAGCATTCCGAAAGTTCCTAAAACCGATGGATGATCTGTCTTAAATTCTGGATTGGTGTACGAATCCGTTGCACTTTCTGTTGCCAAGTAAACACCATTTGCAATTGGCAACGGCGATAATTTAGCCAATACCTCTTCCCATTTTTTTGGTACTTCCTGGTTTAATTTTTTCTTCCAGCTGATTGCTGTCTTCAAAGCCCAATTCCAATACGCCAATTCATAAGTTGGATTAAAAGTTTCTATTGCTTTGAATCGTTCTTGTGCCGGAATTACCCACGGACCTAAAACATAACGATCAGTTTTGGTGTCATAATTAGCAAACGAAGCCATAAAATTAGCCGTTTCAAAAACGCGTTCGCTATATAAATTTAAAGTAGCTGTTGTTGGTTTGGCCTGATAAATCAAATCGGCGTAAGTAATAAAATGCGGTTGTTGCCAAATCAGGAATGCTCCCACAGATGACGGACTTTCGTTACCATCTGGATCTGTCATTTTTTGCCATCTTGCACCTTCAAAACCTTGTCTTTTGGCTATATTTTTTGCTTTTTCAAAAACTTTCTGATACCAAGGAAGACTATTTTCCAGTAATTCTGGTCTGTCCCAAAGTGCAAAATGAACTCCATGCCACCAATGCATTTCTAAGTGCGGTTTCCCGAACCAGCTGTTGTATGTCAAACCTGTTTCCTGTGGCGGAACTTTTCCGGTACATTGTACTTTCGTTAAATATTGCGAAAGAATCACACGACGTTCCAATTCATTTGCACGTTTGTCTGTACTTCCTGAAAAATCAACTGCTGCGCCGCTTTTCCAAAACGATTCCCAACCCGCTATACTGCTTTTTTCAATCGCTTCAAAAGAAGGAATTACAGCTTTGTTTTTATCTGTTTGAACGAATGCACAACTCAATTCGATTGTATTGCTTTTTGAAGGTTCTACAACAAAATAATGTTTTGCTTTTTCTATAATCGATGCAGTTCCTTTCCATTTCAAATTAATATCATACGAAATACTGTCCATTATGTGTGTAATGGTGGCTTCTGATTTATTTTTGATTTTCAGATTGCTTTTATAATCTTGTTTTCCTCCCCATTTTTTCCCCATATCAGTCCCTGCAATAGCAACCTCTGAAATAGTTACATCCTGTTTTTCTTCCCATTTTGTTCCCATATCACCCCATAATCCGGTTGGAAAAGGGATTCGGACACGAATTTTCAAACGTCCTTGTTGAATTAAATCCGATTCTACTTTAAAGCCTAAAACATCTTTTGTCTGATCGCAAGCCGTTATCACTTTCACAGGAGTGCCTTCGACCTCAAAATAGCTCTCAATTTTTCCTGTCCATAAATTCAGCTTTTGATTAATCGCTTTAATATCTTCAGGCTTTACCAGACTGCCATCTTTTTTGGTGATTTCAAAACCTATATTTCCCAACTGCAATAAATGCGGGTTCTGACGAAACCATTCGACTGCTTCTTTTTTTCTTGCAGGTTCTTTAATTTGGGTTGAATACGAAATCTTACGACCATACTGATCTACCTCTTTTAAAGTCTCAGAAAACTTATACTTTTCGGTATTTTTATAACTGTCCCAACCCCATTCTGCCTGAGTTCCTAATGGAATTCCTCTTTGATATTCTTCGGGAAAAGTCTGCAGTCCTGTTACATCAACTGTATAGGCAAAAGCACCATTTCCGACTGTTAAGGAAGCTAAAGTATCTATGGCGGTAATTTGAACATTATGTCTTGAAACCAATGCTTTTCTGTCTATTTTTTGTTGTGAAAAAAGAGAAAGCGATAACATAAAAAAGGACACAGAGAGTATTTTTTTCATATTGTAAATTATTGATATTTTTTATTTTTTGAAATTGTAATTGATATTGTAATTGATATTGTTTTTTATCGTATCAAAGTCACACTCATCAAACCAATCACCACATCATTGGCAATTGTTTTTAGCGTCATACTTTTTAATATTTTATTTTTATCCAAAGGCAGATCCAAGATTGTTCCTGCTCCTCCATCAATACCAAAATTTGAGAAACCTTTTATACTTTTAAAATCCTTAAAATCTCTCGAAATTTCTCCCGATTTTAAATATACTCTTGGTGGTTTTGGTGCATCTGTGGTGAAAGCCAATCCATCTACAAAATAATCCTGCTCGATTGGCCACCAGTTTTCAGGGTTTTTCAATTGTAAAATTTCCGATGTTCCGTCTGTATAATTTACCTCGATTTCACCATTTACGATACGGCTTTGCATTGGATTTGTAGTTCCGGCTACCATAAAATAAATGTGTGAAGCTTTTCCGTTTAAAGGAATACTAACGCTTTTTGGAAAATTATCCCACTGCGATGTAAAAATGATGTTTTTCTGATTTTCATCAGAAGGTGTTTTAAACGAAAAACCATACGGAGTCATAATCTCTCCGGTTGATTTAACCTTTTCTCGTAATCCTGAATCGTTAATATTTACCGATACATTCGGGTAACACCAATTTCCTATTCCGTTTGTCGGAAGCTGTAAAGTCACCGTTTTGGGTCTTGGAGATAAGTATTTTTGATTGAAAACATCAGTCACTTTAGAATTAAAAAAAGAAGAAAGCGAAACGGTTTCTGTTTTTGTTGAACTATTAAACGGAATGTCCCAGTTCGTAAAATTGATTTCTTTTATGGAATTTGAATTTGTATGAATAGAAAAAGTATTGGTTCCCGGAACTAATTTATGAAACGGAATGCTAACAGTTTCTTTTTGATTGGCATCTAAAACAATTTTCTGATCCTCTTTTGCGGAAGCATCAAAAACTACATTTCCTTCAATTTTGTTTTCCGAATTATTCTTTAGGGAAATTTCTACAGTATTATTTTTTGACTCCAGAATTTGGGATTCTATTTTAGGTTTTAAATCCAATTCGATAGGTTTCCACCACAATAAATCACCTTGTTTCAACTGAACAAAAAAGGTTTTGAAATTATTGCCGTAAACAATTGCCTGATATAATTTATTTGTTTTTAAAATTTCACTCAGAATAGCTTGCGGATCATAAATCGAAACTATTTCTGCCTTCGATGTTGTGATGGCAAGGGATTCTCCGGCTGTGGAAGGCAAACTTGACTGTACTTCTTCTAAAACGTCTCCCTGCCAGTTAATTTTTACATCAAAAACAGCAGCATAAGGTACTTCAATTGCAATATTTGGAGTTCCGATACTTTCCGGAATATTTTTCCATACAACAGATTTTCCGTTAACTGTGATACTTTCAACGCTTTCAAAAGGTACATTTACAATCAATCTCAGGTTAAATTTTGGTGCAAAACGATTTTCAATATGATAAGAATCGGTTTTATTTTTTCTTCTAAAATCAAATACTACATCCGGAATATCTAACGAAGCACTATTCCATTTTGATGGAAAACCCGGCTGAATCGTTAGCACTCCCGCCAAAGCATCAGGCTTAATTCCAAAAAGGCCTTCTACCAATGTTCTTGAAGCCATTCCGATTGGGTCTGCAAAGTCACGATATAACTCTCCGCGAATAGCATCCTGATACATTAGCTGTTCAAAACCGCCTGGAGAGGCTCCTAAATACATACTTTCTATCAAAGCACTTTCCCACATGGTGTAGGCTTTTTCAGTTTGTCCGCCTTGCCAGAAAGCCAATGATGTATGAAGTTGTTCTGCCAATGCCACATTATTAATCGACCAGGTATATGGCTGCCAATTGGTCGTACTGATCATGTACAAATCTTTTTTATCTAATCCTTCAGCCGAAATTGGGATATGCGGAATCTGATTGTTAACGTAAGAAAGCATCTGATAACTTTCAAAAGGATTCGACAATTCAGAATCGATGGTGTGATAAATACTCCAGATTCCCGGAACATCGTGTAATAATCTGTTTCCAAGGGCATCTTTATATTCGGCAAAAATCCCTTTATTCGGTATCCAAAGCTGATTTTTTGAAGCCTTTAGTATTTTATCTGCTTCTTTAGCAAAAGGAAGTTCGTCTTTATTGATTTTTTTAGCGGTTTCTGCCATTATTTTATTGGCATAATAATTATATGCTGAGGAATGAATCACGCCGCCTCCACTGTATTGCAACGCATCACTCGCCCAGATTGAGGCATAAGCATCATAAAGTCCGTCGTTATCTGGATCGAAATTTCTTTTTTCCCAATCTAAATGTCTTTGAATTGTCGGCCACATTTCGTTCATAAACGAAGTATCTCCCGTCCATTTAAAATGGCGCAACATCTGATCGAAAAAAACCAGATTCATATCATAATGATGGGCAATTGTATTATTGTCTGGTTTACGGCTTATGTAACCACTGCTAAACATGGAGGTTCCTAAAACTTCCTTCTGACGGGCGAAATTTCGAATGGTATCCAAAACAACAGGACCGTTCTCAGGAGTGGTAACCTGCGAATTGCTATAACTGGTAAAATGCGTTTTCGCACGATCATGCCATCCCAAAGGATCTGCTGTATATGCGCCGCGCCAAGCATTCAGATGCATTCTCCAGGCGATTGCTCCATGAAGATAAGCTGGACTTTCCCAAATTCCGTCAGCAGCGATGGAAAGTGCTGAACCCAAAGTATTAATATAAGGATCAGGAGTTGTTACCTTAACTCTGTTGGCTAAAACATGCGTTTCCTGAACTGATTTATCATATAATTGTGCTATTCCTTTTTGCGAAACAGCTTCTTTTAAATTTTCAGTTGCGAACAGCCAATACAATTCATTTTTTGAAACGGTATTTTTTCCTGTAATGAGTGTCAAATTTTCCGGATTAGAACTGTACAATTCTAATGGTGTTTTTTGCTGCGTCGGATCGGCTAATTTTGCATCCGAAGCGGGAAAATACCCCACAAGGCTTTTATTATTACCGGTTTTCTGCTTATTGCTTTCTGAGCCATATTCCAATAAAAAAGATTGCTTTTTAAAAGTGTATTTGTTGTTTAAACAATACTCCGGCTGCAAATAAAACACCGATTCCGGGTCTGCGCCAATATCTCCGTCCCGACTAAACTTTTTTCCTGTTGCACCACCAAAAGCCCAGATAACATTACTATTTTTAGGAATTTTATCTCCTGAAACTTTTAGAATAAAACCTTCTTTTTCTTTGAGGGCGACAACTTCAATAATCAATTTTCCGCTTCCTAAAATAGCATCTTCGATTTCATAATACATGGTTCCCAATACATATTTTGTGTCAATTTTTGAAGCCTCGGTTATCCATTTGCTGTCTTTACCATTTGACAAACCTAACTTAAAGTTCCCGCCCATTCCAGGCATATACATCGCAAACTCAGGTAAATCCCCCGTTTCAACCCTAAAACCTGTATTAGAGCCGTAAAGTGCCCTATTGAATTTTCGGGTGCCGTTTTTTAAAACAAAACTATTACCCTCAGGAGCATAATGTATTTTACGTATCGTTTGCTTTTCCTGTGCCATGATTAGTACAGGAAATAAAAATAATAAGCCGATGAGAGTTTGAAAGAAATTGCTTTTGGTTTTCATAAATTTAGGTAATCAAAAAGTAAGTATAATGAATCAATACTTATTTACGTTGATAATTTAAACGCAATTTCTTTGTTTTTTTACATTATAGCATCCTGCACCTACCTGATTTTTACAATATCATAATTTATATTCTTTTAATTTTTTAACATCATAGTACAGGATACTATATAAAAGAGTAACCGTTAATTTTGAATTTATAATAATTAAAATAGAAAAACCTTGATAAAAATTAAAACTTCCTTATTGATTATTTTTTGTTTTACTACGCAAATTAATTTATTTGCTCTAAATACTAATACTTCAACCAAGCCAACTCCTTCTGAGAATACTAAAAGTCAGCTGTTTAATTTTGGAACTCAATCAAAAAACAAAAAAGGAATTCTTATCAATACTGCTTTAATTTACAATGAGGCTACTGGATACGGGTTTGATATTAATTCGGCTTCCAATGTAAAAATTAATTCAAACACTTTTTCGTCATTAAAACCCGCCTATTTTTCAGTAAAACTTCCCGAAGGAAATTATCAAATTGAAGTTGTTATGGGAAATTCTGAAAAAAAATCAAATGTTACTATAAAAGCAGAATCAAGAAGGTTAATGCTGGATCAGCTTGTCATTCATAAAGGAAAAACTGTTACGAAAGTTTTCAATGTCAATGTGAGAACTCCAAAAATTGATGACAACCAAAATGTTTCACTTAAAGACCGTGAAAAAGATATTTTTAACTGGGATGACAAACTCACATTAGAATTTTTAGGCGATGTTCATATTCAAAGTATAAAAATTACTCCAAAAGATAATTTGACAGTCGTTTATTTAGCGGGAGATTCAACTGTTACCGATCAGGATGTAGAGCCCTGGGCTTCTTGGGGACAATTTATCACAAACTATTTGGATGATAGCGTGGTTGTAGCCAATTATGCGGTTTCCGGTTCAGCACTGAGTTCTTTTAGAGGTGGAAATCGTTTAAAAAAGATACTTTCACTTATTAAAAAAGGAGATTACCTGTTTGTGGAATTTGCACACAATGACGAAAAAATAAAAGGCGAAGGAAACGGAGCATGGGGTTCCTACTCTACTTTATTGGCTGAATTTGTACAAGCTGCCAAAGACAAAGGAGCAATTCCGGTTTTGGTGACGCCTACACAACGTCGCTTTTTTAATGAAAATGGAACTTTGAAGGAAACGCACGGTGATTTTCCGGCTGCAATGCGTGCTGTGGCACAAAAAAATGCTGTAGCACTGATTGATGTTACCAAAATGACAACCGAATTATATGAAGCCTGGGGCGATGAACCTTCCAGAAAAGCTTTTGTGCAATATCCTGCGAATACTTTTCCAGGACAAGTAAAAGCTTTGGAAGATAATACTCATTTTAATAGTTTTGGGGCCAACGAAATTGCGCTTTGTGTTGTTAAGGGAATTCGTGAATTGGATATTCCTTTAAAAAAACAAATTCAAAAAGAAGTTCCAAATTATAATCCAAAGAAACCTAATTACTTTTCGAGCTGGACACTTCCTATGAGTGATCGTTTTGAAATTACTAAACCAGATGGCAACTAGCCATTATAGAAACAAGCTTTTATGTTACTAAAAAACACCCTCCAAAACTTAGCTATTGCTGCCATTGCCTTATTCTCCTTTCAAAATAGTCAAGCACAGCAAACGGATAAAGTTTACCTTTCCGGAAAAGATTTTGAACATCCTGTACAATGGGATTTTTATTGTACAGGAGGCAATAACAGTCAAAAATGGTCTAAAATAAACGTTCCGTCCCAATGGGAATTAGAAGGTTTTGGAGAATATACCTATGGAAGATGGTATAAAGAATTAAACCAAAAAGAACCTAGCAAAGAAGAAGGTTTATACAAATACGAATTTGAAGTTCCTGCTGATTATAAAGACAAAGAAATTCTGATTGCGTTTGGAGGAGCTATGACCGATACCGAAGTAAAAATCAACGGAAAACTGGCCGGAGCGATTCATCAGGGAGGTTTTTATGAATTCAAATACGATATTTCTTCGCTATTAAAATTTGGATCAAAAAATATTTTAGAAGTTCATGTCTGGAAACATTCTGCTAATAAATCAGTAAATGCAGCCGAAAGAAAAGCCGACTGGTGGTTATTTGGCGGCATTTATCGCCCGGTTTGGCTGGAAGTTTCTCCAAAAACCAATATCCAGCATATTGCCGTAAATCCAAAAATGGACGGTTCGATTACTGTTGATCTGAATCTTAAAAATATTGCTAAAAACACCACTTTAGAAGCTACGCTTAAAACTTTAAACGGCGAAAATCTTCAAACGTTTACTTTCCCTATTAAAGC
Source organism: Flavobacterium hydrocarbonoxydans (assembly GCF_009789235.1). GTDB lineage: Bacteria > Bacteroidota > Bacteroidia > Flavobacteriales > Flavobacteriaceae > Flavobacterium > Flavobacterium hydrocarbonoxydans. The sequence continues at coordinate 158,745 of NZ_WSTB01000003.1, forward strand.
AAAAAGCACAAAAGAATCGATTGCAGCTCAGTGGAAAAACATCAAACCATGGAATCCGGAAAGTCCAAATCTATATGATCTGGAGCTTGTTTTAAAGCAAAACGGAAACATCATTCATAAATACGACAAACGAATTGGTTTCAGAACTTTAGAATTCAAAAAACAAGACGGAATTTATGTAAATGGTACTAAAATTATCATGAAAGGAATCAACCGTCACTCCTTCTGGCCGGAAGGCGGACGAAGCACCAGCAAGAGAATTAGTGATTTGGATGTGAAATTATTGAAAGACATGAACATGAATGCCGTTCGTGGACATTATCCTCCTGACGAGCACTTTCTTGATGTTTGTGATTCATTAGGGCTTTTTGTTCTGAACGAATTAGCAGGCTGGCAAAACTCTTATGATACCGAAACCGGAAACAAATTAGTAACCGAAATGGTTGTTCGTGACGTCAATCATCCCTCAGTAATTATATGGGATAATGGTAACGAAGGGGGCTGGAACTATAATGTTGACAAAGTTTTTGAAGATAATGACCCACAAAAAAGAATTGTCATTCATCCCTGGTCCGATTTTAATGGCTGGGATACGCATCATTACCCGACTTATTTAACCGGAATGCATCGTTTTAACAATGGTGAAAATGTATTTTTTCCAACCGAATTTATGCACGGAACTTACGATAACGGACACGGAGCCGCTCTGGAAGATTTCTGGACACGTTACAAACAAAGTCCGCTTTTTGCAGGAGGATTTATGTGGGCGATGCTGGACGAAGCCGTATTCCGTTCTGATTGGACGGGAGATACTAAATTTGACTCAAAAGGTTCATTGGCAGCCGATGGAATTTTAGGGCCACACCGTGAAAAAGAAGGAAGTTATTATACCGTAAAAGAAGTCTGGGCACCTATTCAGTTTTTACCAAAACAAGTTAATCCAACTTTTGACGGGTCGTTTTTAATAACTAATGATTATTTGTTCAGTAATTTGAATTCCTGCAAAATGGAATTTAAAGTATTGCAATCTGATAAAAATGTACTTTATTCTAACGGAACTTCAAAAGAAATAAGTGCAGGAAAAATTGAGATTCCGAGTATTGATCCGGGAGAAACAAGAAAAATTCAATTTGCTGTTCCTACTAATTTTGCAGAAGGTGATATTTTATCAATTTCAGCTTATGATCAGTTCAATAAAGAAATTTATACCTGGACATGGCCAATTCACAAAGCAAAATATTATGCTGAAAAATTCTTAGCTATTCAAAATACAAAAACAAAAGCTTCAGCAACAAAAAATGGTAATGAAATCACTTTAAAAGGAAGCGATATAACAGTAACTCTTGATGCTTTGACAGGAGAAATTTCTTCTGTTAAAAATAGTACATCCACAATTCCGTTAACAAATGGTCCCCGACCGATTGGAATGAAAGCCAAACTAAAAGAAGTTCAGGTTTCGCAAGAAGGTGATAAAGCCATCTGCAAAGTATTGTATGCAGGCGGTTTATCTTCTATCAAATGGATTATGGAACCGGATGGAAGATTTAAAATGGAATTGATTGCGCTGAAAAATTCACAAAACAATGGTGGTTTTGATGGTGCTGCTTTTGAAGATAAAATAAATTCGTGGGGAATTACGTTTAGTTTTCCCGAAAAAGGAGTTACCGGAATGAAATGGCTTGGAAAAGGTCCTTACCATGTTTGGAAAAACAGATTAAAAGGAACGACATACGGTATTTGGGAAAAAGAATACAACACCACAATAACAGGCGAAAGTTTTGAAAATCTGGTGTATCCTGAGTTTAAAGGGTATCATGCTAACTTGTTGGGAGCAAACTTAAAAGCAGGCGCATCATCATTTAAAGTTTTTAGTGAAAATGATAATTTATTTTTGAGATTATTCACGCCAGATTTGCCTAAAAATGGTTTCCCAGGAAGTAATCCTCAGCCCGCTTTTCCGGAAGGAGATATTTCGTTTATGTATGAAATTCCAGCAATGAGAGATTTTAAACCATTGGAACATCAAGGTCCAGAAAGTCAGCCAACCAACATTAGAATAAAAAGTGGTGATGAAGGGATTTCTATGAATCTTTGGTTTGATTTTAGAAACTAGGTTTTTGTTTCAGGTTTCAGGTTTGTTCTTTGTCTATAACATACAGTTTGTCAGAAATGACAAGATTGAGCAGTTTCACATTTCACATTTCACTTTTCACATTTCACAATACAAAATATGAAATCTATTAAAGCACTTCCTTTATTATTTTTAGCAATATTACTTTTCAATTTCTCTGCCAAAGCGCAAACCAAACCAACTATTTACACCGTGGGAGATTCAACCGTGAAAAATGGCAGAGGCGACGGATCTGGTGGACTTTGGGGCTGGGGAGATTATATTGGACAGTTTTTGGATACTACAAAAGTGAATATCGAAAACCATGCTTTGGGCGGAACGAGCAGTAGAACTTTTCAGGACAAAGGTTTATGGATTGCTGTTTTGAATAAACTTAAAAAAGGAGATTATGTTTTGATTCAATTTGGCCATAACGATAATGGTCCTTTAAATGATACTTTGAGAGCAAGAGGAACTATTAAAGGAATTGGCAAAGAATCGCAGGAAATTGATAATCTAATTACCAAAAAACATGAAACGGTTCATACTTACGGTTGGTACATTCAGAAAGTAGTTCGCGAAGCAAAATCAAAAGGAGCCATTCCGATAATTTGCTCACCGATTCCGAGAAATGACTGGAAAGATGGAAAAGTACCACGTAATGATACTTCTTATGGATTATGGGCCAGGCAAATTGCTGAAAAAGAAAAAGTAACTTTCATCAATTTGAATGATAAAATGGCGATTGAAATGGAGAAATTGGGTGAAGCAAAAGTAACCGGAACCTATTTTTACAAACGCGATCACACTCACACTTCAGCAAAAGGAGCCGTTTTATCCGCTTCTGTGATTATCAATCAATTAAAAAATAGTGACAATTCTTTAAAAAAATACATTTTAGAAAATCCAAAAATTGTTCTTCCTGCCAAGAAAAATGTTTTTTTGATTGGTGATTCTACTATGGCAGACAACAAAAATGATATGGCTGTAGGTTGGGGAGTTCCTTTTCCAGAATATTGCGACACTACAAGAGTAAATATTATTAATAAAGCCAGAGGAGGAAGAAGTACCCGCACTTATACCAAAGAAGGTTTGTGGGATGAAGTTAAAAATCAATTGAAACCAGGCGATTTTGTAATCATTCAGTTTGGTCATAACGATGCCGGAGCAGTTGATAAGGAAAAATTTAGAGGATCCTTAAAAGGAAATGGTGATGAAACACAGCAGGTCGTTCGTGATAGTTTAACCGAAACCGTTCATACTTTTGGGTGGTATATGGAAAAATTCATCAAAGAAACCAAAGAAAAAGGCGCTGTTCCGATTGTTTTAAGCCAAACGCCAAGAAACGAATGGCCAAATGATAAAGTAGAACGCAGAAGCGATTCCTACGGAAAATGGTCTAAAACAGCTGCGGAAAATCAAGGTGCTTTTTATATTGATTTAAATGAAATTGTGGCCTTAAAATATGAAGCATTAGGCAAAGAAAAAGTGAAACCTTTTTTTCCAAAAGATCATACGCACACAGGCTTAGAAGGCGCAACTCTTAATGCGTTCACTGTAGCAGAAAGTATTAAAAAACTCAAAGATTGCAAACTTAAAGACTATATTGAAATTCCTAAATAAAGTTTTGAGTTTTGAGTTGTGAGTTGTGAGTTGTGAGATGTGAGTTGCTAACTTATTTTTGACCTATATTTATCTAAATCTAAAAAACCTCGTTTAAAATCTAAACGAGGTTTTTTCTAAACCATTATAAACAACATCATTCCATACGGCGGCATCAATAATAATCAATATCCTATTAGGTTTTCTGTTGCTTTACTTCATATTTTTTTGACTATAGGTACTAATAGTAAGAAATGATGGTAAATTGTACCTTAATTTTTAAAATAGTATTCACCTGAAAAATTATTTTATCGTTAGATAATCCAAAACAATTCCGGTTTGATTGACCTCCATTTTAATACTATGTTTTCCTTCTTTTATGCTTACTGGTAATTTTACAATGGCGCTATTACGCAATACATTTTCTTTCCAGTTTTTGTCTCTGTCTTTGGTATTTATAGAAAATGATTGTGTTTTCTTTCCATCGATTTCAACTCCAATTTCATTATCAAAATTATTAGAATGTGTTGGAAGAAAGTGAATTTCGATACTATAATCTCCAGCTTTATTTATTTCAAATTCGTAAGAAATACTTGGTTTTTCAGCTTTAAAATAACTATGTTCAAACGGAAATAACGTAATTGCATTGTTACTGAAACCCAAACCGTTAATGCTTTTCCACTTATAGTTTTTGTTTTCTTTTTTTGCAATAAAATCTTTTCCCTGAATGGCAATAACAGGTTTCGAAGTTGATTTTAAATCCTCTTCTTTGACAATCGGATTTTCTTTTATCGAATCAAAAACAGGCAAGTTTCTCGGATGCATTGACATCATGTGATTCCATTTGCCATTGCTCATTTCTTCATTATAAAAAGCCGTTAATTCTTTAATTTTCTCAAAACCTTCTGAAGATAACTTTTGATATTTTTCTTTAAGTTTAACATCTGAAGTTTTGGCGGCTAAATTCCAATATAAAAATTTATGATTCATATAAGCTGCACCTTTTACTGGATAAACCACTAACTGAAACCAAGCATTTTTTCTTTCTTCAGGAACAGCAGCAGTTAATTGATCTATTTTCTGAATCAGATTATCATATCGTTTTATACGCTCTAAAGCCTCTTCATCGGTAAAATCAGAAAGTTTTACTGGCGTTGTAGGTTCGGTTTGACTCCAACCCATATATTCGGGTTTTCTTATAAATGCCAATCGATAATATTCTTCAAAAACAGTCGAAACCTCAGAAGCTACTTTTGAAGAAAACTCTCTTGATGCCCAATTTTGTAAATATTGATGAAGCCCATCCGATTTTACACTATTGATATCCCAAGCCATATCCAAAAATAATTCGATATCATATTCCGCGGGTTTGATATCGCCCACATTTACAATCCACATTTTTTTCGCACCATTTTCGTAGGCTTTTGTCATTTCGTACCAAATTAAGCCTGGCTGTGTAGTGTTCAGCCAAAGATAATCATGAGGTCTTCCCCAATAACTGATATGGTAATAAACGCCGCTTCCTCCTGCCCTTTTTTGCTCTTCTTCATTACTCAAACGTCGAATATAGCCATAATTATCATCCGGCCAGACAAGCGTTACATCTTCTGGAACTTTTAAGTCATTATCGTACATTTCCAAAACTTCTTTATACGGAACAAAGGCTTGTGGAATCTCATTCAATGGTTTCTGAAACGTTTTGGATAACATATTTCGTTGAACGTCAATGATGTTTTCGACCATTTCAATGGATTCTTTCAAATCTTTTGCACCTTCCATTTTACTGTCGTGAACGCCTCGCATTCCAAGTATCATAATGGTTTCATTTTGAAAAGCATTTACTTCATCCAAACGATCTTGCCAGTATTTATCGACTTGGGTTTTGTTGGTAAAATAATTGTATTCGCCATGAATTTTTGGTTTCCATTCATCGACATTGTTACGAAGCATTGGTTCTGCATGTGAAGATCCGATAACGATATGGTATTTTTGCGCCATTTCTTTATTTCCAGAAATGGTAAAAAAACCTTTTGTCGAAGGATGCATTGCTGGCCAAATCGTATTGGCTTTTAATCGTAACAATAACTGAAATATTTTTTCGTAAGTCTTTGGACCAATATCGCCTGTTTCTTTTTCAAAAGTTTTGGCTGCCCAAGGTTGCAATCCCCAATCTTCATCGTTTAGAAAAATTCCGCGATAAGCCACTGATGGCGATGAAATTATTCCGTTTTCAGGTAAATGAATTGTTGTATTTTCTCTTTGTATCGGATGAACGTCTGCCCACCATTTCCAGGGAGAAATACCCAAACGATCAGCTATTTCAAAAATGGCGTAAACTGTTCCGCGAACATCACTTCCTACAACCAAAAGATTGTCTTTTTCTTTTTTAATTTGAAATTTTTCCCACTGATTGGCTAATCCTTTTTCTATCTTTTTAGACTGAAATAAAGGATTTGAAACTTCTCCAATATAAATTCCTTTTTTAGAAAATGTATTCGTTTTTATAATTTCAGGTCGTTTTCCTGTCAACCCTTTTACATCATCAGCCAATTCATTTACAGCCCAAAAAATTAAGGGGTCTGTATTTTCAGCAATATAAAAAGAAGTCAGTTGATTGGAATTGGCAATCGAAAAATCAACTGGATTTTTATCCTGAGAATAAGAATTTATAGATGTAATGGCGAAGATTAACAGTACTATTTTATTCATTTTTAATGATATTCTAAGGTATTAAATTTCTAATATTCAAAATTTTAAGATTCTTAATTGATTATAACTTGACCAAAAAAACTCTGAACCTTTAAACTTCAAACCTTTACTCAACAAGAACTTTATTCAAATAAACATTTTTAAAAGTAATTCCATCTACAATACTTTTGTCAACAGCTGCTTTTGTAGCCTGGATATTAAGGTTTTCAAAAGTAAAGTTTGACAAACGTACATTGGGATCTTTTTCTACATTAAAAAACGTATCCGATTTCATTTCGATATTTTTTAAAGTCACATGATTCCCATAAGACAACGGAACATCAGGACGGCCTTTTAAGTCAAAAAACTGTTTCCAAGCCAACACAACCAAACAGTTTTTTGCCTGCCCTTTTATATCTTCTACCCGGATATACTCATAATTTTGTGGCGTATCTGGGCGCATTTTTAACCAAAGCATTCTTGTTGCACCATCGATTTGACAATTACGCATGATTACATTTCGGTTATGAATAGCTTCACTTCCGTTGGTTAATGCTGAATGACAGAATCCGAATCGGCAGTCTTCGATGATGATATTAGAGTTTGGTCCGTTGTTTTTATCGGTATCGGCAAATGGTCCTTTCCCGCCTTTAAGCGCAATTGCATCATCATTTACCGACATAAAACAGCCCTTAACCAAAACATTTGAACAAATATCAAGATCGATAGCATCTGTACTTGGTGCTTTTATTTCTAAATGTGGAGAGAAAATGTATAAATCCAATAGTTTCACATTATTACATTTATAAAAATGATTCGTCCAAAACCCGGAATTAATCAATTTTACATCCTGAAATTGTACGTTATTCGAATTCCAAACAAAAACCAATCTAGGTCTTGAAACTTCTAGATTAGTACATTTCGGATTTATTTTACGTCTTGCCCAGAATGCTTCATAATACTTATAACCATTTCCGTTTATGGTGCCTTTTCCAGAAATAGAAAAATTATCAACACCATAAGCGTTTACCAAAGCTGGAAAATAATCCAGATTCTGACCTTCCATTCTAGAAGGCATAATTGGATAATTGGCGATATCATCAGAGCCTTTTAAAGTTCCTCCTTCAGCAACGTATAAACTTGTTTTGGGTTTAAAAAACAAAGCGCCACTCAAGTAAACTCCTTTCGGAATAACAATCACGCCTCCACCATTTGCAGCCGCTTTATCAATTACTTTCTGAATGGCAACGGTCTGAATTTTGGTACTGTCTTTTCCCACTCCAAAATCGGTAATAGTATATTGTTTCCCTAAATCTTTCAGTTGAAGTTTAGTATAATCTTTAAACCAAGGAGTAATGGTACTTCCGTCGGGAAATGTATCGTTTGTATAATTTTGAGAAAATGCAGACTGGGAAATTCCCAAAATGCAGATTGCAAATATCAATAATCTTTTCATTGTATCTTTTTTGGTTTTTAAATTTTATGCGGTTTTATTTTTTTTAACAATGTCCTGAATAATTGACACCATTTTCTCAAGTTAAACAAAATCCTATCTGATAAAAATCAAAATAAAACATTTTTATCATTTAAACTTAAGATTAAAATCAAATATAATTTTTCCTTTTGCCTAATCTATCCTGCTCTATACTGCTATTCTTCTAAATCCATTTATTTACGTTTCAGCCATTCTTTCGGCACATTGACAATACAAATATTCATCGTACGATTATCGGCAGAAAGCATAGCTGACTGAATTTGAATTTTGGTTCCTTCTCTGTTGAAAGTTGGATGAATATGATCTGCTGCAGATTGTTTATGTCCTGTGGTCAGCAGCATCATTTCGTTAGTATTTCTGTCAATTAAATACAAACTTCTCGAAAAATCATCTCCAACTGCCCATCTTCCATCAGCAGAACCATGAACATGCCATAATCCGCTGCCGCTTTTGGTTTGTCCGGCAATAATCATTTCGCGTGTTCTAAGATTTACAATTGCTAAACCTGTTGGTTTCTCGCGCGTTCCAGAATTTCCCCAATTGGTTTCTTGACCAGGATTTTTAGTATCTGAAACTTCTTTGTTATCAGCAACTGACTTTTCTTTATCAAAATCAATTTTTCGATGTCCCATAATCGCTATGGCAACTTCGTCTTTAGAAATTACAGCTTCATGCGTTACCCATTCAAAATCCGATTCGGGATACAAAGGTCTAAGACCGCTTCCATCAGCCATAACTGTCCACGTACGCTGAGGAGATTTTCCTCCGGTTTCCCAACAAAAAACAATCTCACCCGGATTCCAGATATTCGACTGGATATGACCAACCTGAAAAGGCACCGAAACCACATGCTTTATTTCACCAGTTTTTACATTCATACTCGAAATACCGCCTGGTCCTGCTCCCATATTTCGAGCACCAAAACTTTTTTCGATTTTAACATTCGGATCTAAATGTCTTGCTGCTTCTTCTTTTCCAATTCTAAAATAAACCTTTTCTTCATCAGCATCCAAAGCCATATCGCCGGAAGCACCCATTACAGGAGTTGTTACACCGCATATTCTTTCGTAAGCCGAAACCGGTTTCATTTTTTTGGCCTGGCTGTCTTTAAAAACAGCTTCCAGATTTACTTCCATGATCTGCATCTTATCGCCATCAGCTTTACGCATAAAATACAGTTTCATAGATTTTTGAGCCATACACAACGTTCCGGTATAACCGCCTTCGGTAACCTGAACCATTATGCCTGATTTTTCATTAACCGCTACTGCTTCGCCATTGGCTCTTTTGGTTCTGAAAATCAGCCATTCTCCATCTGATGTCCATTGCGGATGTGTTGGATAGGTTTTAGAATCACCTGCTGATCTGGTCGTTAAAAAAATTAAATCAACCCCTGTTACAGGATCTTTTATAGTTTTTTTTTCAGATGGAAATCTTGTTCCTATCTGACAAAAAGCACTTGCAGTAAAGCATAAAATGAATACACTTACAATATTTCTTACTATCATTTTTGCAGATTGTTTTTTCCTTCTATTTTTAATTGAATTGCGCTATCATTTATTTGGAACTGAGTATCTTTCAGCAATAGAATCACTTCGGCTCCAGCCAATAATACTGGTCCATAACCGTGAGCTGCAAAAACATTTATCGGGCGATAATAGTAAAATGCAGGATCAAAACCCATTCCGGTTCCTACACAAGTTCCTTCTACCTGACCTTTGTCATTTACTTTTGTCGCAACAGCATTCCAACCCAATAAAACAGCCGGACCATAGGTCATTTTATCTACGTAACCGCGATTAATAGCTCTTGCAATCGAATAGGTATAAATCGCCGTTGCCGAAGTTTCCAGATACGAATCGTTCCTATCGAGTAATTGATGCCAAAAACCGGTTCCGTCCTGATATTGTACCAAACCTGCGATATGTTTTTGCAATTGTGACAAAACTTTAGGATAACCTGGATGATTTTTAGGTAAAACTTCTAATAATTCTACCATTGTCATTACCGCCCAACCATTGGCTCTGGCCCAATGAAACTGTGGATGAACTTGCATAGATTCTACCCAACCGTGCATGTAAATTCCTCTTTCTTTATTAAACATTCTTTCAGAAAACTGAAGTACCTGTTTTACAGCATCATCAAAATATTTTGTTTCTCCAGAATAAGCGCCCATTTGTGCAAGTGCAGGAACGCTCATAAACATATCGTCTAACCAAAGTGTGTTGTCCTGAGGTCTGTTTCTCGCTAATGTTCCGTCTTTTAATCGAAACTGTTCGTTGCTGATAAAATTGATATAATTATTAACTAAAGGATCAATATTTGCCTTTAAGCCCTCTTTTTTAGCTTTGATAAAAGCCGCACACAAAGCTCCTGCAAAATCTAATGCTTCTGGGTGAAGCGATTTTAGCATGTCTTTGTCTTTGATGTTTTTTTCTTTGATATTTTCTGCCACATCAGCGATTAACTGAATTCTTTTATTAGAATAATCTGCAAAATATTTTTCTCCAGTAGCCTTAGATGCTAAAAGCATTCCGGCATACGTAACGCCCCATTCGTAACTCGTCAAGCGGAAAGCTCCCGGCTCAAAAACAATATCTTCAGTGTTTTTTTTAAAATCTTTTATATCCGCTTTTGTAGTTGCATTGATAATTTTTGAAGCTGTATTTTTATCCAAAAAATTATAAACTCTATCCAAAACCATTTTTATATCTTGCTGTTGCGGAATCACATAAGGTGTTGGATAATCGGGCTGCATCAAGTGCAAAGGTGCTGTAGCATCTGTTTTTTGGGCATTCGCCGAAGCCATTACCCCAAAAGCAAATAGCGTAATAATTTTGGTTTTACAAGATTTCATGGTTATATATTTTGGTTTAATAGTTAGTATTGATAGCTTATTTATTGATTTTTACCTCTATTTCAGCAGATAATTGTTTGGCCAAAGTGGTCACATAATTTGTAAAATAAGCCGGATCTCTAAAATTCTTATCCGCACTTAATTCCCAGGTCGCAATTGCATAATAACTGATTGGGGTATTATTCCTTATTTTGAATTTTGCCAAATAAGAATCTGTCAATTGTCCGGCTTTTGGTGCTTCGATATAACCTAAATAATCTTTTTTAGGAACAATAATCGCTGTTCCCATAATCCATTCGCGGTTATAACCAAGATTATCATGCTGAATAAGACAAACCCAATCTCCAGCTTCTATTTCTTTTACTCCTTTTTGATTATTGATATTCGAAAGTGCTATCAAAAAAGTTTCTTTTCCTGAAATTCCATCAATGTTCACCGTGTTTTTATAGCCATACATTCCCGGCCAGATTGAAGTAGTTTCCTGTACCTGGTATTTATTTCCAGAAGCTTCCCAATTCTGGTATTGATAGCCTAAAACCGAATTTACAGGACCTTCGCTAACAATTTTGAAAGTTGTTTTTTCAACATTATTCAAAGTATCATTTGTTAGAATTCCTAATCTGTCAATTTTATTGTCAATCATTAAAGCGTAACCTCCTAACCCCACAGAATTTCCAACAGGAAAAATATCTCTTCCCCAATCGTACATCTGGTGGTAATTGTCTTCTACTTCGCTTTTGTTGTTTACACCAACGTTTTCAGGTGTAATTGCAGGGATTTTTTTTCCAAAAACATCTTTCGAATTTCTTCCATCTAAATAATGCCTGAAACCTACCTTATCATTTTCCCAGGTTGGGCCATCTGTTTGGTATTTCTGAAAACCTAGTTTTTTATAAACTTGACTGGCCATCAAAACTTCTTCTGTTGCAGGCTGCACGGGCAAATTTTTCGCTTCTCTTTTTCCGAATCTTACACTTGTTTTGATTGGGAATTTTGGATTTGCTTTAGACCATTTCAATGTTACTAATTTGCTTTCATTTGGAGAAAAATCAGTAACTAAAAACAACTCATCCCATTTTCCATCACCATCCAAATCGTTTACCTGAGCTGGAATTGTATCGTTATTGAAAATTAGAATCGGGAAATCATTCGCTACATCTTTCAACGAAAGTTGGCTTCTTTTTATAGCAATTGCTTTCTGAGGCACTTCTAAATTGGATTTGTTTTTTAAGACAATCGTATTTTCTGTTGCTTTTTGTCCCACTTTACAACTTGTTAAAAGTATTGACGATAAAGCGACCGACAGATATAGTTTAGTGTTCATTATTCTTGTGTATTTATTTATTTTACTGCTACGTCCCAGATTTTTGACATTCTGGATTTTCCTTTTGGTCCTTCGATAATAAGGACAACAATATATTTTCCAGCTTCTTTATATTCATGTATCGGATTTTGTTCTGATGAAGAAGTTCCATCACCAAAATCCCATTTCCATGAATTAATTTCACCTTCAGAATGATCGATAAAAGCGACCATTTTTCGTTTCATATCTACGACATCAAAAGTCCATTTTGCGTCAATTGACTTTTTGAATTTTTCTTCTAAAGGCATTAACTTAAAAGGAAGACTATAAGAAGCATTTCCGTACATGGTATGCTCTTTTGACAAATTCCAAAAACCATTATTTTTTTCATTATTGACATCATCATAATCGATAATCGCCCAGCAAAGCCCAATGTTTTTATTTTCTTCCAAAATTGACTGAACCGCACGACTTGGATCATTTCCTGCATAATCAAAAGGCGTAATCCAGAATTCTAAAGTCATTTTTCCAGATTCACCCGGTTTAAAATTATAATTGGTTGCCGTATTTGCATAAGGCAATTCTTTTATCCAGGGTTGGCTTCCCCAAACCAATGTCCAGTCTTTTCCTTCGGCTGGAGTAAAAATGTGATAGTTTTGCGCATGAACTCCATGATAAGAAAAATAGGCATCCATTGTATTTGTTAACGCTGCATTGGGATGAAATCGATCTATAAATGGCCCGCCAGATTGATCTGCATCTACGATAACTTCAAAAGTGTCATTGTGTAAACCCGGAAGCGAAAAATCCCAGTAATTATCATACGCTTCATATAAAAAATACAAACGATTTAAACCTTTTACCCATGCAACTTTTACACTTACGTCTAAGTTTTTGGAATCTGCTTTGGCATGTTTTCCGCTGTCTTCCCACAACTGATCCATACCAACAGTATAACTTTCTGGAACCATTTTCCAATCTTCAGCATTTCCATCTATTGTTGGAATCTTGTTTGCCGGAAATTGAAAAACTTTAAAAGTTCTGGTATCCTGCGACCAAGTTTGTATTCCGAAAAACACCATTAAAATCAAAGTCAGGAATGTTATTTTATTTGGCTTCATCTAATAATCCTTTAGATTTGAAAAACATTGTTCTGTTATAATTTATACTATCAATCACTTTATATTTTGCTGGTTTGGCCGACTCTCTTGTAAAATTATTCTCACCAGGGCAAATTCAAATATATTTAATAAAAACAGATATACTGTCCTGTAGTATAGGGTTTACAGAAAGAATCATTTATAAAAAAACGGCGAAAATCTGTAAGCAACTTTTGATACAGAATTTCGCAAATACCTCTTGAAATTACTCTTGAAGCGAATGGCAAACTAAACCATATTTAATCTAAGTGGAAAACTTCCTTCAACCCTACCGTTACAGGCGAATTATCAGGATTCGTATCCATAATGTCGCCCATATAGGCCCACCATTTTTTTACAACGGGATGATTTGGTAGTAAATCAAAGTCAAAATCTGGGCTTATTTTTTGAACTGCAAAAAGTATTAATGTTTCTTCATCCAAAAAAATACTGTAATCCTGTATCCCTGTTTCTGAAAGTAAACTTGCTAATTCAGGCCAAATCTCATCATGACGTTTTTTATACTCTACTTCAAAACCTTCTTTTAGCTTCATTTTAAAAGCATTTCTAACAAAATTATTTTCCATAAATTTTTTAATGTTTAAGATTAATCTGAACAGGTTTATCCCGATTGCACACAATTTCTCCATTGATATATTCTAATTCAGCAACTTGAATTGAACTTCTTCTGGTATCGTAAGTATCTAATCCTCTATTTTCTGGTGTTCTTCCCGGATGTGTAAAATAAAAAATATAAGCCCTATCATTATTTACAACTATATCCGGATGTCCCCCAATTACCTGATCGTCTTCGCCTAAACCAGGAATTTGAAGAATCTTTTTTTCCTGACGATTCCAATTTATAAAATCATCAGAAGAATAGACATTCAAACCTAGCCAGGAATCCGAAATAAGCCAATTTTTACCTTTCCAAGAAAATACTTTTGGGCCTTCACCACGGTCTTTTATGATTTTATTTCCTCTATCTATCCAATGATATAAATCTTTACTATCCGCATAATAAATAGATTTTCCGTCATTTTCATTGTTATAATACATCCTCCATGTTCCATTAGGCAATTGAAAAACAGAAGCATCAATACAACGTTCAGAAGCCAGTTTTAATTCGGATTCGAACTTCCAATCTATCAAATTTTTACTTGTCAGATGAATGATAGAACGCGGATGATACCAGTCTTCAAATATCCCTGGAACAATGGTCAAATACATGTGATACTTGTTTTTGTATTCAATGACATCAGGTGCCCAATGTGTCACATTTTTTATATTATAGTTGATATTACACGTATCCTTATAGGTCCAATTTGATCCATCTGAAGATTCTGCAATACCAATACGCGTTCCGTGTACCCAAGTTGTGCCTTTTGCATTGTTATCATTTGCACGACGATTAGTGTAAAACATAAACCATTTTTGTGCTTTTTTATTCCAAATGATAGTTGGATCAGCTGCACCATCAAAAATAGGATCGCGATACAAAGGTTTACTTGCAAAATTATCGTCTTTTTTCGAATTATTTTGTGCCAAAAGCGGCAAATAAACTAATACAGCGATAGCAAAGAGCAGCAGTTTTTGAAAAATTTTAAACATAAATAGTAATTATTTTTTCTCCGTTTGACCCGACCAATCATCTGTTCTAAAAGGTGATGCTGGTAAATTATAACTATTAAATAAATTTGGTGCAGGAACATTTTTCCATGCAAAACGAACAGCAACAGGATTTTTTACATTTGATGATGAAACGATAACCGTTTTACCATTGATCTTAGCTTTTGCAGGATAAAAAATTTGATCTTCACCAGCAATTTCAAATTCTTTTAAATCTTCTTTAGTCTTTCTGAAACCAGTATCTACATGATCAAAGAACAATTGGATATTTTGATTTTTGATTTTCATACTGCTATAAAGTGGTCCAGAATATTCCAGTTTATCTTCGTTATATGTTTTAGCACGAGCTATTAAACCCAGTCGATGTCCTACTGTTTGTTTATCTTCTGGATGAATATTGGTTTCGTTTCCTACATCTGTAGTCACAGCCATTCCAGAATTTGGAATCGTTTTTAAAGACAGTAATTGTGCCTCTCTAATTTCAGGATTTTGCCCTTTATGTGGTGCAATCTGAACATAATAAAACGGAAAATCGCCTTGATTCCAATCGTTTCTCCAGTTTTTTACCATTGCTGGAAATAAACTACGGTATAAAAACGCTTTTTCGGCATTACTTTCTCCCTGATACCAAATGGCTCCCTTGATTGTATAATTTATCAGTGGATGCAACATCGCATTATAAAGAACATAAGACGTTTTATTATCTTCTTTTTTAGGTTTTTTTAATTCCGTTTTTATGCTATTGGCACGTTTTTCATTTTTTAAATTCGAATAATAATTTTCGAGTTTTTCCTGATACAACTTTTCATTTTTAGCATCTTGTTCTAAAATTGGTAAAAAATCCGCATTTTCTTCTAACACAGTTTGAGAGGTCCATGCTTCAGCTTTTGTTCCTCCCCAAGAAGTCGAAATTAAGCCTATTGGTATTTTTAGATTATTAAATAAATCTCTACCAAAAAAGTAAGCCACCGCCGAGAATGACTGGATAGTATTTGGAGAACATTCTTGCCAGGAACCCGTTACATCGTCTAGCGGTTTTTGAGAAGCTTTTGTTAAAACTGTAAACAATCTGATGTTTGGAAAATTTGCCTTCTGAACTTCTTCCTGATAATTCAAAACACCCGTTTTCCATGTTCCTTCTTCTTTTCCCACAGGAAAATACATATTAGATTGGCCCGAACAAATCCAGACCTCGCCGATAAGAACATTTTTTAGAATTATTTTATTCGAAGCTTCAATAGTAATACTATAACTTTTATCACTTCCTTGTGGTGTATCTACGGCTGTTTTCCAGTTGCCCTTTTTATCAGAAAAAATTTCTATTGCTGTATTTTGCCAACCTATTTGAATTTTAATTTTCTCATTAGGTGCAGACCAACCCCAAAGATTAACTTTTGTCTTTTGCTGTAACACCATATTGTCACCAACCAATGCGGGCAACTTAACTTGTGCTAAAGCAGATTGACTTACAATAAAAAAAACAAAAAACAGTAACATTCTTCTTATAGTATTCATCGTAATTTTATTTTTAGACTAAGACTTTAAAGATAAAAGACTAAAACAGTATAGGCATCCTGTGCTAACCTGTTTTACACCTAAATATTATAGATTTATACTTTTGTATTTTTTAAAAATCAATAAAAGATATACGATTGGCTATAAAAAAAGTGCTACAGTTTTTCAACTGTAGCACATTAATAAACATAAAACTAAAATTAATAACCTGGATTTTGCATTTGATCTTTTTCTTCAGCACTTAAAGGTCTTCCACTAGCATAAACCGCATCTAAGAAAGTTTGTGGTATAGGTCGTAAAGTGTGAAAATCCTGAATATTTGGCGCTGCTTCAATATTATAAGCTTTTGCTCTAGCAACCAATGTTTTGGTTCTACTTAAATCTTCCCAACGATGAAATTCGCCACATAACTCTCTAGTACGTTCGTTTAATATCAAACATAACATTCTATCATAATCGTTTGTGTAACCTAATTTAGATATTACAGCCTGATCTTCTGCTGGCAAAGTGCTGATACTAGAGATTGTCAAATCTGTTGGAGCTGTTGATGTTGGAATATTATTAGATTCGTAATACGAATTCTCTTTTATAAAAGAAATAGGAATCCCTGCCTGACCTGTTGCTGTCCAGGCTGCAGAACCATCGGTGTATGCAGAACGATCTTCGCCAGATTTATAACCCGCGCGCGTACGAACCTGATTGATGTATGGCAAAGCATCTGCAAAAGAAGCTCCTCCTACTTTGGCCAATCTTACTTTGGCTTCGGCAGCCATTAAATACGTATCTGCCGAACGGGCTAATATTACATCACGAGTACCTTTTGTATTAGTCAAATCTATTCTTGCACCATCTAAATATTTGCTTAAAGAAGGAAATCTTACATCTTTTTCTAAACCAAAATTATCTGCTGCATAAGCTACGTAAACACTTGGAATTGTTTTTCCTGTTTTAGAATCGATAATAAAATCGGTATTTTTTGTTTTTTCAAAACGGGTGTCAGATGGGCTGTTCATTATATACATGATACCCAAATCTCCATTATCATAGTACGATCCAGATTTATTATTAATAATACTTTTGGTTTGAAAACTTTTCCAAAAGCGTGAATCATTAACCTTATCAAAAACATCGTAAGCAAAATAAGTAGGTGCTAAACGGCTAAATGGTCTGCCTCCGGCTAAATTACGTTTCATTTGAGGCAACTGATCATAGGTAGAAAGAAAATACAAATGTTGATTATTACCTCCTGTGGTTAATTGACTTGAATTAAACTGAGCTGATAAAATCAATTCTGGCAACTTTTCGTTAGCGCCATCTGCAACAGTATAATTCCATAAATCAACAAAATTTCCTGCTAGTGGATGACGGCCAATAACTTCATCAGATAAAGAAACTACTTTTTGCAAATCTGCAGATTTTGTTGCCGAATTCCAACTATCATTTATTTCGCTAGCACGAGTTAAATACGCTTTTGCTAAATAATGAGCCGCTGCATCTTTAGAAATTTTTGCTGGTGCGCCAATATTATCTAATAAATTGTAGGCTTGAGTAAAATCAGCAATAACTTGTTCTAAAACTTCGGCAGCAGTAGCTCTCGAAAACTCTAGTTCGACTGTATTACTTACATTTAATTTTAAAGGCACGCCGCCATATTGCCTTACTAATTTTAAGTAATTGAAAGCTCTTAAAAAATAACCTTCTCCCAGAGCCGTTTTTTTTATGGCATCATTAGATGAAATGATCGCTGTTGCTGATTCTATTAATTGATTAGCATTACCAATTCCTACATATAAATTATCCCAATTAGTATTGGCCGCAATTGTGTTAGCGTTAGAGACTGTTACAAATGAGTTTAAACCTGCTGCATAAGAGTTCCAAATATGATTTGAAGGATCTCCTCCTGCATGAAATTCATCTGTTCCTGATTCTGATGCTGTAAGAGGAACTTCTCCTCCAAACTCTAAAGCAAATACCTGATAATAAGTTCCTACTGCCAAAGCTTGAATTCCTGCTTCGGTTTTATAGTAGTCGTTGCTGTAAGCTGTTGTCAATTCTTCGTCTAGAAAATCTTTGTTACAAGAGCTGCTTATTCCTAGTGTAGCAACTAGCATCAAATTGATATATAGTTTTTTATAATTTTTCATGATTCTTTTTTATTAAATTTTAAACTTAGAATTCAACATTTAGTCCTACTGTAAATCCTCTGTTTGAAGCCGTAGTTTGGGTGTCCAAATCTGTCCATTTTACTTTCGAGAAAATCATCCCCGGATTAGCAGCTTGAAGATATAATCTCAATTTTGAAACACCTACCTGTTGTGCTAATTCTGGGGTAAAATTATATCCTAACGAGATGTTACGTATTTTTAAGAAAGAACCATCTCTATAACCCAAAATCGGAAAATAAGCATCTCCAGTACCTGCAGAATAAATTGGCTTCTGATATTCGGCATTTATATTATTATCTGTATAATAATTAATTGCTCTTTGACTACCTTTGGCTCCCTCATTTTCGCCTAAAGTGTTATAAGTGTATCCCATTCTACCATAAACGAAGAAGGATAATTCTAAATTTTTATAGCTAAAAGTATTTGTTAAACCTACTATATATTTAGGATCTGCACTACCGATAATAACTCTATCATTGTTTGCATCTATTTTATAATCCCCGTTTTGATCAACTGGTCTGGCATTACCAAATGAAAATACAGGAGTTGTTGAAAAAGCATTAAATTTTGCCATTTCCTCTGCATCTTCTGGTTTCCAAATTCCGTTAGATTCAAAACCGTAAATTACATTTTGTGATTCGCCAATAAATAAGTTGTTATTAATATCGTCAAACTTACCATTTTGCAATTCAGTAATTCTACTTTGCTGATACGAAGCGCTTAAACTTGAACTCCACTCAAAATTTTGTGTTTTGACATTCACCGTATTCAAAGTAAGCTCAACCCCTTCACCTTCAGTGGCTCCAACATTTTCAAAAGTATCTTTAAAACCAGTAGTTGTTGGTATACTTCTTTTTAATAATAAGTCAGTTGTTTTACTAGTATAGTATTCTAAAGCACCAGATATTCTACTATTAAACATCGAAAAATCAATACCATAATTAAACTGAGCCGTTTTCTCCCACGATAAAGCAGTATTACCTAAGGTCGCATTGTTTATAACACCTGAGCCATTTGGGTAAACAACACCAGCTAAAGGTGGTTGTGTTGCATAAGGATCGACTGCAGCATTACCTGTAATACCGAAACCTACTCTAAGTTTTAGTTGGTCAAGCCAAGAAACATCTTTCATGAAATCTTCCTTGTTTATACTCCAAGCCAAAGCAGTACTTGGAAAAAATGCCCATTTGTTTCCAGGTGCTAATTGAGATGCCGCATCATAACGACCTGATGCTGTTATTAAATATTTATCGGCATAACCATAATTTACCCTTCCCATGTAAGATAACAAACCACTTTCTATAATATTAGAAGAATAATTGTTAAGTGTTACGTTTGCAGGAGTCAAAGCATTCCATTTATTTTTTGGATTTTTAATATCGTTTGCAGACATCATACTATCTTCATACGTATATTCCGTTTGACTTTGCAAAAATGTTAAACCAAAATTATGATTTCCGATTGTTTTATTATAAAAAAGCAAATTGTCTAAAGTATATGAAATAGTTTGACTTTTTGTTAATGATGCAAAACTTGTACCTGAACGTATAGAAGATTTTCCATCTAAAAATACACCATTTCTATAAGAAGTAATATCTGGACCAAAATTGATTCGATATTTTAAACCATCAAGTTTGGATGAAATTCCTCCAAAATCTAATTGTGCATAAAAACTACCAAAAGCACGCAATGTAAGACGCTGATCCTGAGATAATTTATCTTCATCAATAACAGTTCTAATAGTAGAATCTCCTCCTGGATTATCAATACGAACTCCGTTACTATCATAGGGAACAGCATACGGAAGATTGCCACGCGCCGTTTGATAAATTCCGCCTGAAGTAGAAACTGCAGTTCTACCTACGTTTGACTGTCCGTATTCATTAATACCATAACTTGTATTAAGATTGGCTCCCATAGAAAACCATTTTGTTGGAGTTATATCTACATTTGCAATTCCTGAATAACGTTTGAAGCTTTGTCCCTTTAGAGTTCCCTGATTATCAATGTATCCAAAAGATCCATAAGCCTTCATCTTTTCAGTACCTCCACTTACACTTAAAGTATGCTGTTGCGTAACTCCTGTACGCGTTACAAAATCAGTCCAATCTGTTGTTGCTACTTTAGAACCATCCCAGGTTCCGGTTGCCCAACCTTTTTCGATATTGGCCCAAGCAGAGGGATCGGCTGATTGCAAGAAAATTAATTTATCATTTTCTATTGTTGGAGCATCCCCTTTTGGAAAAGCACTTGGGTTAGAATAATATCTTCCCCAGCGGCGAAACTCTATATACTCTGCAGAATTCATCATTCTAGCATTTTCGTTTATTTTTTCGGTAGTAAGTGCTGTATTGAAGTTTATTGTAAACTTACCTGTTTTACCTTTTTTAGTAGTTACTATCACAACTCCATTAGCTCCACGAGAACCATAAATAGCCGTTGCAGAGGCATCTTTTAATACATCTATTGATTCAATATCGCTGGGATTCAAGAAATCGATACCACCAGAATTAGAGTCAGTAAGACTTTTTGAATTTAAAGGAATACCATCTACTACATACAACGGAGAATTTGAAGCCGAAATAGAACGAACACCACGAATATTTATTTTACCCACAGTTCCTGGACGCTCGTTGGATGAAATATCTACTCCAGCAGCTTTTCCTTGCATTGCTTGCACTGCATTTTGTACAGGACGTGAGGCAATTTCTTCAGCACCCACACTTACAATTGATCCGGTAAGGTCTTTTTTCTTTTTTACACCGTAACCTACAACAACCACCTCCTCAAGAGAATTATCATCTTCTTTTAATGTAACATTATAGCTACTCGAATCGCTAACGACAACTTCTATCGTTTTGAAACCAATAAAACTATACACTAGCGTAGATCCTGAAGAAGCATTTATGGAATAACTACCATCCATATCAGTACTAACTCCTGTCTGACTTCCTTTTATAAGTACATTGACACCTGGTATTAGTATTCCAGCAGCATCTTTTATGGTACCTTTAATCACTTTGTTCTGCGCATAAGCCGATGCACTGAGTAATGCTATCATTGCTATAACCAGCAGAAGACTAAACTTATTTTTCATAAAAAGTTAAATTTTGGTTAATTAATTAGTTACTCAAATTTATTTAGAAGTAGATTTCGTAGCATCCTGTAGTATCCTGCTACTACACTTCTAGTTTTCAGTATTTTATAAAAATTTTATGATTTTATTAACAATAAAAATACTTCAACTACTTGATTTACAAGGCAAAAAAATTAAAAATAACAAATAACAATACCAGAAATAAAACTGCATTTTTTTTTTAATAATCTTATTTTTTTATAAAAAAATTATTAAAACTAAATAAAAAATTAAAAATTACTACCTATTCAATTTTTGTAAAATACAACTTACAGAAAACTGTATCCGAAATATTTAAAGCAAATATTATTACCCCTGATCATTACAAAAACTACTTTTTATCAAAAAAAAACCGCCTCATAAAGAGGCGGTTTCGTTCAAAAAACAATATTCAAAAAATTACCATAATTAATTAATAACCTGGGTTCTGCCATGCAGCTTTTTGACTAGCAGATAAATTTGATCCATCTTCATTTAACAATCCATCAATAAAGTCCTGAGGAATTGGACGCAATTCATGTTTGTTTGCAGTAATGTTAACAGCCGCTTCCGGATTGAAAGCTTTCGCTCTTTTAATCAATGTTCCTGTTCTGGAAAGTGTTTCCCAACGTTGGAACTCACCTAATAATTCACGGGTACGTTCATTAAGAATAAAATGCAGTGCTCTTTCATATTCACTTCCAGCACCTACTTTAGACAAAATTTCTTCATCTTCCGCTGGCAGATTAGCCGGGAATGATGTTAATCTCAAATTTGAAGCAGCAGTTGTAACGGCAACACCCGGATTAGACAAATAATACGTATTCATATCTAAATTTGAATTCACATAATTTGTTGCACTTGCACCTGTATTTAAAGGATTTACTTTAAAAGCTAAAGATCCATCACTATAAAAAGATCTGTTCTCACCGCTTTTCCATTGTGCTCTTTCCCTTACTGTGTTTATATCTTTCATTGCATTTCCATAATTACCCTGACGAGCATAACATTCTGCACGTGTTAAATATGTTTCACCAAGACGTGCCATGATTACATCACGGTGTGAATCTCCTCTTTCAGCCGTACGCGAACCGCAATCTGTTTTATTGATTCCAGCAAAGAAGTTACAAACTGGCTGATTTTTAAATGTTGGTGCCACATAAGTTCCGTTTTGATACAAGACTAATGAGTTAGGAACAAATTGTCCTGTTTTGCTTGTCAACGCACCTGAAGTTGGTGTTTGCCTGCTTCCTACACTCCATTCTGGTAAACGTCCTGCATCATCTTTCCAGTCTGGATTCTGTATAGTCGCTCCAAATTTATATCCATCATAAGTATTATCATTCTTCGTATTTAAAATCATTACAATACCCGGATCTCCTAATTTAACTCCCGCATCAGCATTTACTACTGTATTAACTCCGTAAACCGTTTTGAAAGTCTTCCACATACGGGCATCATTTACGTGATTATAAACTGCATAACTATATTCTGTAGGGCGACAGCGCTGAAAATCCATCGCTCCAATCCAAACTCCTCTTCTAACCCATCCTCCTGCAAAACTTGAAAACTGAGGAGTAAAATAATTGTATGTTCTGTTACCAAAACGTCCCACTGTTGTTGCGTCACCATTATGACCTGCTGCCATTAATATTTCATCCAACTGCTCATTAGCGCAGTCTATTCCTGTCCAGTTAGCATACAAATCGCTATAATTAGGCGTTAATGCTCCACGCACACTAATGGCGTAAGTACAAGCATCTATTGCCTCTTTAAGATCTGCATCTTTATATGAACCGTTCCACTCATTATTACGCTCGGAAACACGAAACAACAAAGCTTTAGCCAAAAAGTGAGCCGCAGTCGCTTTTGTCCAGGTTACTCCTTTACCATAAGTAAAAACTTCACCTTCAAAAAGATTATAGGCCTTACGGAAATCAGAAATTACCTGTTCCCAACATTCCTCATCTGTAGATCGTGAAAAATTACGTTTAACACCTACAATAGGAGTCGTTTGAAGTGCTACACCACCATATTGCGCGGTAAGTCTGTAATAATTATAACCTCTTAAAAAATAAGCATGTGCCAAACAACGATTTCTGATTTTTAAATCTTGTATTACGGTTTCCGCTTTAGCAATTATGGTGTTTGCAGATGCAATACCATAGTACATCTCATCCCAAAGTGCTGCTGGATTGGTAGCATTACCATTAGCTGCTCCTGTACCTGTTGTAGCTCCAGCCGGTCCAAAACGATTATCATACGTATTCCACATTTCATTAGTCAGGTCATTTGCATTGGTAAACTCATCTGTACCATAAAGTGTTTGGCCATATGACCATTCAAAACCAAAATGCCAGCGAATATTACCATAAAGTGACACAGTTAGAGCCTGAAGCCCTTCCGGAGTATCAAAATACTCTGTAGAATACTGATTTGTCAGTTCTTCATCCAGAAAATCTTCTGAACACGAGGTAAAAGTCAGACCCGCCATTACTAAAAGAGCAACCCCTATATTTTTAATATTATTCATTTTTTTATTTTTAGTGTTATACATCACTTATCAAGACTTAAATTATTATTAGAATCCAACATCAATTCCCATTACAAAACTGCGGTTAAAATATGTTGCATTCGTATCAAAATCATACCAATCCAATGACTGATAAATACTGCCCGGATTTACTGCCTGTGCATAAATTTTCATATTTGCCAATCCAATTTTTCCTGTAAAATCTTTAGGTAGATTATATCCCAAAGAAATATTACGAATTTTTACAAAAGAGGCTTTTGTGAATCCAAGAAGTCCAGAATAAGCATCTTGTGAACCTGAAGTTGCCTGACCTAAAATTGGTTTTTGAAATTCAGCATCTGTATTATCAGGTCTCCAGTAATCCGTTTCACGCTGATTGGCATGTGCAGTTAAAGCTTCACCTCCTAAAGAAGCTGTATATCCCATACGACCGTAAATATTTACTCCTAATTCAAAACCTTTATAAGTAAAATTGTTATTCCAACCCATTGTCCAGTTAGGATTACTGTTACCTAAAACTACACGGTCATCAGGAGTCATTTTGTAATCTCCATTTTGATCTTTAGGACGTACTTTTCCCGGTGAAAATTTCTCTCCGTTAGCATTCCATATAGCCATTTCAGCTAAATCTTCCGGAGTGTCCTGCCATAAACCTAAATTATCATATCCATATCGAACAGCAATAGATTCTCCTATAAACCAGGAATTAGATACCATGTCCTGTTTACCATTTGCTAACTCTGCAATTTCATCTTTCTGCCAGGCCCCATTCAGATTTGACTCCCATGTAAAGCCACCAGCAGTTTGAATCGGAATAACATTAAGCGTAAGTTCGACACCTTGGTTTTCTGTTTTACCGATATTTGATGTTATAAAAGGATACCCCGTTATAGGAAGGATTTTAACATTTAAAAGTAGCTTATCAGTATAAGACTGATATGTTTCGATAGAACCACTGATTCTGTTATTTAAGAAACTAAAATCAATACCTAAATTATACTGTTTTGTTCTTTCCCATGATAAATTTGGATTTGGCATTCCGGATTGAGTATTGGTATAATAAGGCTCATTTGGCGTAAAAGCGATTTGATTACTCATACCATTGAACGGAAGAAACACCTGACTAATAGGTCCTAACGTACTATAAGGTCCTACTGATGAATTTCCTATAGAACCAAAACCTACACGAAGTTTCAGATTTTCAATCCAGCTAACATCTTTTAAGAAACTCTCATTATTCAAACGCCAAGCTAAAGCAGCTGAAGGAAAAAATTCCCAATGGTTTCCTTCTGCCAGCATTGAAGCGCCATCCCAACGTCCTGAAAGAGTCAGTAAATAACGATTGTCGTAACCATAATTAAAACGAGCCATATACGATGTCAACTGACGCTTTTCGATATCAGAGCTCATACGGGCATTATTTGAGGCAACTAATGGGTCAACCGATCCCATTGCATCCCATAAAAAAGATGGTTTCGGAATATTATTTGCACTCATTGCAGAATTCTCAATATCCCATGCTGACGCCGTTTGAAGCAAGGTTACTCCCACTTTATGTCTGTTCGCGAAAGTGCGATCATAAGAAATAATATTATCTAATGTCCATGATAAATCACGACGATTTTGCAGACGGGCAAAATTTACGCCCGAAGCTCCATTTGAGTTCACTTTTAGTGCAGAACTTCCATCAATATAAACCCCTTCTCTCCAATGACGAAAATCTGGTCCAAAATTTATCTTATAAGTAAGACCTTCAATAGGTTTCCATATTTTACCAAAATCTAAATTCGCAGAAAAATTACCTAAAAGGCGTAATGTTTGTGATTCCTGTGTACTTCTGTTCCATTCATCCATTATCGTATAAACACCAGACTCTCCTCCCGGATTAATGATAATATTACCATCAGCATCATAAGGAACCGCAATATTATAAATTTGTTTGGCTGCACCATAAATTGCATTTGGTGCTGTACCGCTTCTTGCACTTAAAGTTGACATACCATAATCCTGTTCACTCCATGAAGCATTTAAAGATGCAGTCATTTTAAACCACGAAACAGGTGTGATATTCGAAGTAAGTTTTGCTGTATAACGTTTGTACCATTGTCCTTTCTGAGTACCTGTATTGTCCAGATATCCAATAGAGCCATAGGTGTTTACTTTTTCAGAGCCTCCGCTTGCACTTAAAACATGTTCTGTTGTAATTCCTGTTTGAGTAACTACATCGGTCCAGTCTGTATTGGTTACTTTAGAAGCATCCCATGTTCCGTTTACCCAACCTTTCAACACATTATCCCTTGAGGTCTGACCATCCAATGCACTATCAAAAATATCATTATCATTTGCAAAAGTAGGAGAATCAGGATGTGCATACTTTGTTGGATCAAGGTTATATGCTGCCCAACGTCTGAAAGTTATAAAATCTGAAGCACTCATTGATGGCGCTCGGTCCACTATATCCTGAGTGGTTACTGTACCAGAATAATTCAAAGTAAACCTGCCTGCTTTTCCTTGTTTGGTTGTGATGATAACAACTCCGTTAGCTCCACGGGAACCATAAATAGCCGCTGCAGAAGCGTCTTTAAGAATATCCATGGTTTCAATATCTCTTGGATTTAGTGTTTCAATACCGGATGCAGACAACAAAGGTACGCCATCTACAACATATAATACTTCACTACTGGCACTTAGCGATCGCTGACCACGAATACGAATCGCTCCAACAGTTCCTGGACGTTCGGTCGTCGTGATATCAACCCCTGCAACCTTTCCCTGCAACGCTTCAAGAGCATTAGGCACAGGTCGATTCATTAACTCCTCAGCATTTACGCTACTAATTGCTCCTGTTAAATCAGATTTCTTTTGTGTTCCATAACCAACAACCACAATTTCATTAAGTTGGGATATTTCATCAACAAGTTTTACATTAAGTTCTGAATTCTGACCCACCGTCATCTCTACTGCTTTTGAACCAGTAGAAGAAAAAACCAATACTTGTCCCGGTGCAGCGTTTATAGCGTATTTACCATCAAAATCAGTACTCGTACCTGTCTTAGTACCTTTAATGATTACATTCGCACCAGGTATTGGCAATCCTGACGCATCAGTGATTGTTCCTTTAACCACTTTGTTTTGCGCATAACCAGATGTAAGCAATAATGCAAACATGGCCAAAAGCAGCAAAAGACTAAATTTGTTTTTCATAAAAATTGTTTTTGGTTAATTTAAATTAGTTTTATCAAATTTATTCAGAAGTACTTCCGACTGCATCCTGTAGTATCCTGTTAGTTTTCAGTATATTATGGTTTTTGTTTAATTTTTATTTAACAAAAAAACGACAACATACTGATTAACAACACAAAACACAAGCTGTTTTCAGCAGTACGATATTCAAAATTTAACTAAATTATTTTTCATATATTCATAAATTTTTTCACAAAAAGACAGTAAATCAAAAAAAATATACTTTGTTATTTATTCCCTAAATTATTAACAATAACAAACAGCAGGACGGAACAGGATAGCAAATTCGCAAATCACATTTACATTTACTTTTTTATGATTTTATTTGATTTTGAAACCAACTTCAAATAAATTTACTATCAACCATTGAATATAATCATCATAATGAAACTTACTAAAACACTGTTTTTTTTACTTTTTATACTATTCTCAGGTGTTAATACTTATTCACAGGATACATCACCCTGGCCAAAATCCAGTACTATAAATCAGCCATGGGCTCGCTGGTGGTGGATGGGAAGTGCTGTAGATAAACCCAATTTAAAGAAAAGTCTTGTAGATTTTCATAAAGCCGGAATTGGCGGTGTAGAAATCACTCCTATATATGGTGTAAAAGGTGAAGAAAATAATTTTATTGATTATTTATCTCCAAAATGGATGGAAATGCTCGATTATACTATTCATGTGGCCGATAGCTTAAATATGCAAGTCGATATGGTATTGGGAACTGGTTGGCCTTACGGTGGTTCTCATGTTACGATACCTCATGCGGCTACAAAATTGATTGTAGAAAAATATCAAGTAAAAAAGAATGAAACAATCGATAAAAATATCGCTGTAGATAATCCTAAAGAAAAAGCAACTCCACAACTTTTATACGTAATTGCACATGGGGCCGATGGAACAACTATTGATTTAACCAACCAAATAAATGGTAAAAACACAAAATCAAAAAATAAAGCAATAGACGGATCAACACAAGAATTGCCAAACAAATTAGAAACCAACAAATTAAAATGGAAAGCTAAAAAAACAGATTATACTATTTATGCCGTTTTTATTGGCAAAACAAGTCAACAGGTAAAAAGAGCTGCTCCTGGCGGAAGCGGTTACACTTTAGACCATTATTCTCAAGAAGCTTTTAACGAATATGTTGTTCCTTTTGATAAAGCATTTAAAGGAAGGGAAGGAAAAATCAGAGCCATTTTTAATGATAGTTACGAAGTTTATGGAACGGATTTTACTTCTAACTTTTTTGAAGAATTCAAAGCCAGACGAGGTTATGATTTGAAAAAAGAACTTTCTTTACTATTGAATGAAACTGATAACGAAGATGGAAATCGCGTAAGAAGTGATTATCGCGAAACTATTTCGGATTTATTATTAAATAAATTTGATAAGCCTTGGACAACATGGGCACATTCTAAAAACTTCAAAACCAAACTCCAGGCACATGGTTCTCCGGGAAATCTAATCGATCTTTATGCTTCTGCCGATATTCCTGAATGCGAAACTTTTGGCTCTATGCCATTTGATATTCCGGGTTTTAGACGTGAAAAAGAAGATATCAGAGAAGGTGATGCCGATCCGGTAATGCTAAAATTTTCATCGTCTGCAGCACATATTTCAGGAAAAAACCTGGTTTCATCAGAAACTTTTACCTGGCTGAGAGAACATTTTAAAACCGCTTTATCACAATGCAAACCGGAAGCAGAAGACTTAATGTTAAACGGAATCAATCATATTTTTCTTCATGGTTCTACTTACTCACCGGAAAGGGCTGTCTGGCCGGGATGGAAATTTTATGCTTCTGTAAATTTTAATGCCAATAATAGTATTTGGGAAGATGCTCCTGCTCTGTTTTCTTATATCGCAAACTGTCAGTCTATGCTGCAGCAAGGAAAAGCTGATAATGAAATATTGCTTTACTGGCCAATTTTTGACAACTGGGATAAATACAAAAAAGGAAGTTTGTTTGTCGAATACAAAATACATTCTTTATCTGAATGGCTGTACGAAACTTCATTTTATGACACAACAAAAGAGCTGATGAAAAAAGGCTATGGAGTTGATTTTATCTCTGATAATTTTATTTCAGAAGCCAAAGTAATAGACGGAAAAATTAGTCTTCCGGGCGGTACTTTCAAATCATTAATTATTCCGTCATGCAAAAAAATGCCTCTTGCAACCTTGCAAAAACTAATTGAATTACAAAAAGCCGGTGCTAAAATTATTTTTCAGGCATTGCCGGAATCCGTGCCTGGTTTTAATGATTATAAAAATCAAGAAGCAAAACTTCGATCTGTTTTAGCTGAAAATAAAGAAACTGTAAAACCTGTTTTGAATATTTTTGAAACTTTAGAGAACGCTCAGATATATCCTGAAACACTTGTAAATACAGGTTTAAAATTCATTAGAAGAAATGTTGACGGAGAAAAAATATATTATTTGGTAAATCATACTCCCAAAACAATTGATGGATTTATTCCGTTAGAAATTGGTAACAAGGAAGTCGTGATTTTTGATCCGTTAAACAGAAATTACGGTAATGCAATTGTTCAAAAAACAGCTAAAAACACTTTGGTAAAAATAAAAATTGAGCCGGGACAATCATTTTTCTTAAAAACAGAAAATACCGCTTCTCAAAAAAAATGGATTTATTATGAACCAACCGCTGATGCCATTACTTTAAAAGGAAACTGGAAAATAAACTTTGATAAAGGTGGTCCGAAATTACCACCAACAGCTACTGTTTCTAATTTAGAATCCTGGACAAAATTAAGCCCCGAAGCCGAAGCTTTTTCAGGATCTGCAACCTACACTTTAGAATTTGAAAACCCTAATTCTAAATCAGAATCGTGGAGTTTAAATTTGGGAGATGTTCGGGAAAGCGCAAAAATTTGGTTAAACGATGAACTTATTGGTACTGCATGGTCTGTTCCGTATAAATTAAACATCGGAAAATTAAAACCCGGAAAAAACACTTTAAAAATTCAGGTAACCAACCTTTCAGCCAACCGAATTCGTGATAAAGAATTAAAAGGTGAAGAATGGAAGATTTTCTACGAAATCAATATGGTTGACAAAGATTATAAAAAATTCGATGCAGCAAAATGGAGTCCGATGCCATCCGGATTATTAGGACCTGTTACGATTACACCTTTAAAACAACAAAACTAATTACATAATAAAAGATATAAAAATGAGAAAATTACTTTTATTGTTTGTAATATGTTCCTATACGAACATTACAAACGCACAAAATTCATTTGATAAAAAATTAGTGCTGAAACAAATGATTTTAGCCAATGATTATTTTATGCAAAAATGGCCGGAAACAGGCAAAACAATCATAACCAATAAAGAGCGCCCAAGTAATATCTGGACACGTGGGGTTTATTATGAAGGATTAATGGCTTTGCACGAAATTTTTCCAAAAGAAGCCTATTACAAATATGCTTATGACTGGTCTGAATTTCACAAATGGGGATTTAACGGCGGAAACGTTACCCGTAATGCCGACAATTATTGTGCAGCTCAAACTTATATTGATTTATATAATTTAGAGCCGGATGCTAAAAAACTGAAAAATACAAAAGCCAATATAAACATGTTGCTCAATACACCGCAACTTGACGACTGGTCGTGGATTGATGCTATACAAATGGGAATGCCTGTGTTTGCTAAATTAGGTGTGCTTGAAAATGATAATCGCTATTATGAAAAGATGTACGAAATGTATATGTATTCCAGAGACAAACATGGTGACAACGGTCTTTTTAATCCAAAAGATGGTCTGTGGTGGCGTGATGCCGATTTCGACCCTCCATACAAAGAACCAAATGGCGAAGATTGCTACTGGAGTCGCGGAAATGGCTGGGTAATGGGTGCTTTGGCAAAAGTATTGACCATAATTCCTAAAAATGCACCTCACAGAGATCAATATGTAAAAGATCTAAAAGCCATGGCTGCTGCTTTAGTTCCAATTCAAAGAGCAGATGGATTCTGGAATGTTAGTTTACATGATCCTACGAATTTTGGTGAAAAAGAAACTTCAGGAACGGCTTTGTTCGTTTACGGAATGGCTTACGGAATCAACAGCGGGATTTTGAAAAAAGAAACCTATTTGCCTGTAGTAGAAAAAGCATGGAACGCCATGACCAAAGATGCTTTGCATGATACAGGATTTTTAGGCTACTTACAATCTACAGGAAAAGAACCTAAAGACGGACAGCCATTATCTTACGATAAAATTCCTGATTTTGAAGATTATGGATTAGGGTGTTTTTTATTGGCAGGATCAGAAATTTATAAAATGAAGTAATTGATGAAAAAATGGCTCTTTTATTTTGTTTTAATAATAGGTAGCTCCACTTTATTTTCTCAGGAATTTAAGAGAGAAAAATACAATTTCAATTCTGATTGGAAATTAAAAACAGGAGATTCTCAAAATGCGGAATCTCCTGTTTTTGATGATACTGCATGGAGAAAAGTTACCCTTCCTCATGCCTATAATCAGGAAGAAGCTTTTGAAAAAGATATAGAACATCATACCACAGGAATTGTCTGGTATCGAAAGAAATTCAAACTTCCTAAAGGAATTAAAGACAAAAAGGTTTTTATTGAATTTGAAGGTATTCGTCAGGGCGGTGTTATTTATGTCAACGGACAAAAAGTAGGGCTTCATGAAAATGGCGTAATGGGTTTTGGTTTTGATATTTCTACAATTTTAAAACCTTTTCCTGAAGTAAATACAATTGCTTTAAGAATCGACAATGACTGGAAATACAAAGAAATTGCAACAAATTCTACCTATCAGTGGAATAACACTAATTTCAATGCTAATTATGGTGGAATTCCAAAAAACGTTTTCCTTCATATTACGAACAAATTATACCAGACACTTCCACTTTATTCTAATTTAAAAACTACTGGAGTTTATATTTATCCTACCGATATTAATATTCAGGAACAAAGCGCAATTATTCATGCTGAAACTGAGGTTCGCAATGAATTTGAAACAGCAAAAAAAGTAGAATATAATGTTGTTATTGAAGATATCAATGGAAAGAAAGTAACTTCTTTTTCAGGAGAAAAAATAATCCTTTTACCCAATGAAACTAAAATTATAAAAGCCAGTAAACTGGTTAATAATTTACATTTTTGGAGTTGGGGTTATGGTTATTTGTACACCGTAAAAACCATTTTAAAAGTCGATGGAAAAGTCATTGATGAAGTTGCGACCAAAACAGGCTTTCGAAAAACCGAATTTAAAAATGGTGAAATCTGGCTAAATGACAGGGTTATTCAGGTAAAAGGCTACGCACAAAGAACCAGCAATGAATGGCCTGCTATCGGAATGTCTGTTCCGCCCTGGCTGAGTGATTTCAGTAATAAACTAATTGTGGAAGGAAACGGAAATCTGGTGCGCTGGATGCACGTTACGCCCTGGAAACAAGATGTAGAATCCTGCGACAGAGTTGGATTGCTTCAGGCAATGCCGGCCGGTGATGCCGAAAAAGATGCTAAGGGCGAACAATGGATTCAGCGTGTCAACTTAATGCGTGATGCTATCATTTACAACCGAAATAATCCGAGTATTATTTTCTATGAAAGCGGTAATGAGTCGATCAGCGAAGAACACATGAAAGAAATGAAAGCCATTCGAAATCTTTTTGATCCAAATGGCGGGCGTGCTATTGGTTCTCGTGAAATGCTCGACAGTAAGGAAGCTGAATACGGTGGAGAAATGCTTTATATCAACAAAAGTGCAAAAAAACCACTTTGGGCTACCGAATATTCCAGAGACGAAGGCTTACGCAAATATTGGGACGAATTCTCTCCTCCTTTTCATAAAGAAGGCTTTGGACCTTTATATCGAGATAAACCTGCCGACGATTACAATCACAATCAGGATCGCCATGCTATTGAAAATAGTATTCGCTGGAATGATTATTACAGAGAAAGACCCGGAACCGGTAAAAGAGTAAATTCCGGAGGTGTCAATATTATTTTTTCGGATTCGAATACCCATCACAGAGGCGAATCGAACTACAGAACCAGTGGCGAAGTAGATGCCATGCGTATTCCTAAAGATGGATTTTGGTCACATCAGGTTATGTGGGACGGCTGGGTTGATATCGAAAAACACCGCACGCACATAATGGGACATTGGAACTATGCTGATAAAGTGGTCAAAAACATTTATGTGGTTTCTACTGCTTCTAAAGTAAAACTTTTTATTAATGGAATTTCACAAGGTTTCGGAAAAAGAAGTAATGAATTCTTATTTACTTTTGATACTATAACTTGGAAATCAGGAACCATTAAAGCAGTTGGTTATGATGAAAAAGGAACTGTTTTAAGTGAAGATGTAAAAACAACTGTTGGTGATCCAGCTGAAATCAAACTGAAATTAACTACAGCTCCGAAAGGACTTTTAGCTGATGGAGCCGATGTTGCCTTAATTGAAGTTGAAGTTGTCGATAAAGATGGAAAACGTTGTCCAATAAGCAATGATTTGATTTCATTTTCAATTGAAGGACCAGCGACATGGTTAGGCGGAATTGCTCAAGGGCCAAAAAATTACATTTTATCAAAAGATATTCCTGTTGAAAATGGAGTTAATCGTGTAATGATTCAATCTTTAATAAAAAACGGAGAAATTACTATTTCGGCGAAAGCCAAAGGTTTAAAATCTGCCCAATTATCTTTTGAAAGCCAATCTATAACCACTGAAAATGGACTTTCGAAAGTAGTCCCTGGAATTGATTTACCTTCTAATTTACAAAGAGGACCAACTCCAAAAACTCCTTCTTATACGATAAAAAGAAATCCGGTAAATATTTTAAACGCTACATCACTATCAAATAACACGGAGACTTACAAAAGTTATGACGACAATGAATTAACAGAATGGAGAAATGACGGAAGCATCAAAACTGCTGCAATAACCTATACGCTTTCAAAACCTTCAATGGTTAACGAATGTGTTATTAAACTAACAGGATGGAGATCTAAAAGTTATCCTATTCGTATTTTAGCAGATGGAAAAGAAGTTTATAATGGAAATACTCCTCAGAGTTTAGGTTATATTAAAATTCCTTTGGAGCCTGTACTTTCAGAAAAAATCGCAATTGAACTAATTGGCGTAAATACTGAAAAAGATGGTTTCTCTAAAATTGTTGAAGTCGATCCAACCAAAGAATTAGATTTATATAAAGACAAAACATCGGTAGATGCAACAGGTCAATTACGTATTGTTGAAATAGAATTTTATGAAAAAATCAAATAAAAACAAACCAATAGCAGCATTATTAATTCTAATGCTTTCGGTAATTATTCCATCTTTTGCACAAAAAAAGGAAATTCCTTTGTGGGATAACGTACCTGATGAAATTCTGTCAAAAGACTATTCAGAGAAAATCGATTATGAAGATAATGGAAATATAAAAAGAGTAAAAGAAGTAACACAACCCACGCTAACGCCTTGTCTGGCAGTTCCTGAAAAGTCAAATGGAACTGCCGTTATCATTTGCGCTGGCGGAGGATATAGTTATTTATCTAATTATAAAGAAGGTCATAAAGTTGCTGAATGGCTGAATAGTTTAGGAATAAATGCTTTTGTTTTAAAATACAGATTACCGAGTGATTTGATTATGAAAAACAAAGCAATTGGTCCTTTGCAAGATGCTCAGCAAGCTGTTCGAATGGTAAGACGTAACGCTGAGAAATGGAAAATAAATCCAACCAAAATTGGTATTATAGGATTCTCGGCTGGAGGTCATTTAGCCTCAACTTTGTCAACACATTATAATGATAAAGTGTATGATTCAAAAGATAAAATAAGCGCCAGACCTGATTTTTCTATTTTAATTTATCCTGTAATTTCAATGGAAAACGGAATTACGCATGAAGGTTCAAGAATTAATTTACTTGGAAAAACGCCTTCTCAGGAAGAAATTGATAAATTCTCGAATGAAAAACAAATCACTCCCGATACTCCAAAAGCATTTTTAATTCATGCGACAGATGACAAAGCTGTCCCGGTTGAAAATAGTATTAACTATTATCTCGGTTTAAAAAAGGAAAAAATCTCAGCAGAAATTCATATTTATGAAAATGGCGGTCATGGTTTTGGATTAGGAACAAAAGGAACTAATAAATATTGGCCACAGACTTGCGAAAAATGGCTGATTGAAAACGATTATATTCAAAAACCTGATGGTTATGTGTTTACCTATTTTAAAGGTAATGGCGAAGATGGATTACATTTAGCCTACAGCGAAGATGGCTTTAAATGGAATACATTAAAAAACGATACTTCTTTTTTGAAACCTGAAGTAGGAAAAGATAAATTGATGCGTGATCCTTCTGTAATCAAAGGCGGTGACGGCTTATATCACATGGTTTGGACGGTGAGCTGGACAGATAAAGGAATTGGTTATGCCTCATCAAAAGACTTAATTCACTGGTCAAAGCAGGAATTTATTCCTGTTATGGCAGATAGCAAAGCACGCAATACTTGGGCTCCAGAAATCACGTATGACGAAAAATCAAAAACTTACATGATTTATTGGGCATCAACAATTGACGATAAATTTACGGAAACAAAATCTGATGAAGAAAAAGGGTATAATCACAGGATTTATTACACTACCACAAAAGATTTTAAAAAATTCTCGAAAACTAAATTGCTTTATGATCCCGGATTTAATGTTATAGATGCTTCAATTGTAAAAACAGACAATGGATTTACAATGTACCTGAAAGACGAAACAAAAGTACCAGTTCAAAAAAATTTAAAAATAGCGACCAGCAAAAAACTCGAAGGCCCATACACAAAAGCAAGCGAGCCAATTACAGGAGATTATTGGGCAGAAGGTCCAACAGCAATCAAAATAGAGAACAAATGGATTGTCTATTTTGATAAATACACTCAAAAGAAATATGGTGCAGTAAGAGAAACATCCAGTGGCTGGGAAGATATTTCAGAACGAGTTAGTTTTCCAAAAGGAACCCGACACGGAACCGTAATTAAGGTTTCTGCTGCTGAGATTAATGCCTTAAAAGAAATAAAGTAAATCTGTTGGGTGTAATTATTTGCAGTAAAATAAATTGATCATACTTTGGTAAAGATGCTGAATTTCAACATTTTTCATCAAAAAAAACAAACCAATATTTATGTCAAATATAGCAAAAAATCATCTTAAAAGCTGAAATAAGCTTACACCTGTCCATACTCATTGTTTTTTTTATGATATTGGGACAGACAGACAATATTCTTTCATTGTTTAAGTAAAATCAGGTTTTACTAAACTTGTCCTAAGCCAGCCTGACAAAACATTTACAACATGTATAGCCAGACACTAAAAAAAATGGCACACGTTTTAGACACACAATAGGTGCCGTATTTTTTTGTACCTAAAAACGTACTCTACTACTCCTCTTACAAATTTTTATTAATCAACTTTACAGTAATCAATTATTAATTGCATCAAATACCTGATTAGCAATTAGTAAAACAATTACTATCTATAAATAAAATCTATTTTTTTACTAACCTCTAATTTTTTAAAAAATGAAAAAAACCTTAAAATTAACAAGTTTGCTTTTTATTACAGC
The DNA here is from genome assembly GCF_009789235.1 of Flavobacterium hydrocarbonoxydans. GTDB lineage: Bacteria > Bacteroidota > Bacteroidia > Flavobacteriales > Flavobacteriaceae > Flavobacterium > Flavobacterium hydrocarbonoxydans. The sequence goes on from NZ_WSTB01000003.1 coordinate 195,763, forward strand.
ATTCGTATTTATTTCCTGTGAAAAGGATTCAAATGTAAATGTACCGGAAGACGCTAACAAAGAAGCGCAACAAAATGCAGGAAAAGACATGGAACAAAGTGCTACCAAAGACGTTGCTGCTGCTATTGCTGCTTTAGGTGGTGGTGCCGGAGCAAGAACAATCACATTGCAACCAAATACGCTATCGTGTCCTGGTGGTTTGTGTACATCGTATGGTGTCTGGTCTGAGGGCATTTACACTGTTTGGTTCCAGATGAGATTTAATTCCGGATTTTTTTGGAGCCGAGGTGGTAAATGCGGCTATGGTATATTAATTGGTGATCAAAACACCGGTGGCGACCCTGGATGGGATGGCAATGGCGGTAGTGCACGATTTATGTGGTATTGTCCGAACGGATCAAACGCTGCCAGTGGAAGCGGAGCTTACCTCCAACCTTATGTTTATTATAAAGATCAGCCTGGACAATTTGGTAATGATTTTGGAAAAAAATACTACATACAAGCTGGAGTTACTTATAACTGTCAGATATCTGTCAAGCTCAATACTGGTTCAAATACGAACGGGTACGTCAAATATTATGTAAATGGTACAGAGTTATTGAATCAGTCAATTCGTTGGGTAACAAACAATTCTAAACGAAATATCAATGCAGTAAGTCTCCACACCTTCCGCGGCGGTAGCCAAGAGTACTGGAAAGCACCGGTAACAAGTTCTATTTATTACGCCAGTGCAGCTTGGGATGCTCAGTAATATCTCTCAACTCTTGAAGACAATTTATGCAACAGATAAAAATCACAATTTCGATGTTGTTTACTATCTATGAAGAGTATTAAAATGAAACTTATATCCTTATTTTAACGAGTTAATACCAAAAAATTCTTGCAAATTGGCTTTATTTCGGTTCTAAAAAAGGGAAGATATATCGTTTCATTAAAATCAGACTGCAAAATTCAAACAAAAACTATTGGTTAATTAAATGGTAATATATTCTTTAATAGTTTTTATTTTGAGTTTGATTGATAACACAACTTGGCTTCATTGTCAGGTTGTGTTTATTTTTTGAGAGCCAACGTATAATTTTCTTTTACAATTATATCCAGTTGCATAAAATGAGTTTCTTCTAAATTTTCATGCAAAATAATCTTCTTATAAAGATAATTTACTCCCATATATCCTTGTTCTTCCGGTTTTTGATTTATTAAAAAATCTATTATTCCCGAATTTAGATAAGTGATATTTTCTTTTAAAAGATCATACCCAATTATTCGTATGCCTTTTATATGATGCTGTTCTAAAAACTGAGCCACAATATAAGCTCTTGAATTAGGAACAAATATACTGCTGATATCTTGGAACATTTCTAAAGTAAGCTGATTAACATCAGGATCTTTAATGGTAATTTCAGAAAAAGTAAAATTAGTAAGCTCCGGATGTTCTTCAAAAAAAGCATAAAACCCTTTAATACGCTGCAAATAAACAGATGTACTCTCTATTTCTTTAGCCACTTTCACAATCAGCACATTACGGTCATTTTTTACGGCAAAACTAATTAATCTCCCTGCCAGATAACCACTCTGAAAAGCATCCTGACCAATATAATAATGAGGAATTTTATCTTTTATATCCGAATCAATCATGACTACCGGTATGTCTTTCTTTTTATACTCATCCAGAAATAGCAGGGACTCTTCATGAAAAATAGGTGAAAACAATAGTCCCTCACATTCAAAATCAAGAACTTTGGTACACATTTTCTGAAAAGATACAGTATTGAAATCATATAAAAAATAATGTAGTTCTACACCAAATTTGCCAAAATCCTCAGCTGCTTTTTCAATCCCATTCAGCTGACTTTCCCAGTATTCCAGTTTTTCAGATTTTGGCAGAAAAACAGCTATTTTACATTTTTTATTTGAAGCAAGATTACTAGCAAAAATATTCCGTTTAAAACCATATTTTTCAATTATGGCATTAACCTTATCAATATTCTCCTGCGAAACCTGTCCTCTTTTATGAATAATTCGATCTACAGTTCCTGGAGAAACATTAGCTAATTCTGCTATTTTTTTTATTGTTATGATATTCCTGAGATTTAAGTTAAATACTTTAAATAAAGTGGTAAAATTAATTTTTTTATTCCAATAGTCGCTTTTTTTATTTAAGTTTTTATATATATTTGCAATACACGTGTGCGTACACGAGATTAGCATAAATAAGATATTCTCTTTTTAAGAAATTTTATTTAAACAAAAACGTGTGCGCACACGAAAACATATAAGCTATGTCGCAAAAAATAATAGTATTCGGAGAAATACTGCTTCGCCTTTCTCCTCCAAATCATCTAAAAGTTTTTAAATCAAAAACATTTGAGGCACATTATGGCGGTGCAGAAGCAAATGTCGGCGCGTCTTTAGCTTTAATGGGCTGCGATGTAAATGTCGTTACAGCGCTTCCGCAAAATGAACTTGGAGCCTCTGCTGAAAGCGAAATGCTTTCGTACAATATGAAAACCAATATCATCAGACAAGGAGAACGAATCGGAATTTATTATTTCGAACAAGGTGCTTCCGAAAGACCCGGAAGAGTAATCTATGACCGTAATAATTCTTCTTTTTCTTTATTAAAAAAAGGAATGATCGACTGGAAAAGCATTTTCAAAGAGGCAAAATGGTTTCATTGGTCGGGCATCACTCCTGCCCTTTCTCAGGATTTAGCAGATGTTTGCGAAGAGGCTTTAATAATAGCTTCTGAAATGGGACTCACCATTTCTGCCGATTTAAATTACAGACCTACTTTATGGAATTATGGCAAAAAAGCCAATGAAATAATGCCAAACCTTATTCAGTATTGCGATGTGCTTTTAGGCGGAATTGATGATTCTGAGAATTGTTTGGCAATACAGACAAATGAAGAAGATTCTTTTGAAACTGTTTATAAAAATTGGCAGGACAAGCATCCAAAACTAAAAACAATTGTTTCTACATTGCGGTACGATGCCAACGCCTCTTCGAATACAATTGGTGCCGTTTTATGGAATAATTCGAAATTGTATCGGGCAAAAGAATATAAAATATCACACATCATAGATCGCATTGGAGCTGGTGATGCGTTTATGGCAGGCCTAATTTACGGGCTTATAAAATTGCCGGAAGAACCTCAAAAAACAGTAGAATATGCTCTGGCAGCTTCTTGCCTAAAACATTCAATTGCAGGTGATATTAATTTGGCTTCCGCCGAAGATATTACCGCTTTAATGAATGGTTCAACGGGTGGAAGAGTTATTCGATAATTTAAAAAACGGAGAAAAGTGAATACAATAAAACACATTATCAAGACCATAACAAAACAAGGTACACTGCCTTTATACTTTAATAAAGATGAAACAGTAAGTATCGAAATACTGCGGGCACTCTACAGAGCCGGCATAAAAGCAATCGAATATACGCACCGTGGAGCCGAAGCGACAGAAAATTTCAAAAAAATGATTGCTGTTCGCGATGCTGAAATGCAGGATTTGCTTATCGGAATTGGTACTATCAAAAATGCGGCACAAGCCAAAATATATCTCAAACTGGGCGCTGATTTTTTTATTAGCCCAGGATTTGTTCCCGAAGTAGCGGATTTGTTAATAAGCAAAGAAATTTTGTACATACCGGGTTGTATGACTCCCACTGAAATAATTACTGCTGAAAATAGAGGAATTCTATTCATAAAATTATTTCCGGGCAACAAAATAGAACCTGATTTTCTTTCGAGTATTAAAGATATTTTTCCCGATTTAATTTTTATGCCTACAGGCGGAGTCGATACCACCAGAGAAAACATTCAGGCCTGGTTTGATGCAGGAGTTTCAGCTGTTGGAATGGGAAGCAAATTAATTAGCAAAACACTAATGGATGCAAAAGATTACGGGACTATAGAAACCCAAACCAAAATGGTTCTGAACATCATAAAAACTATCAATAAATAAAAAATCAATGAATTCAATATTTAATTTAGAAGGTAAAATAGCTTTAATAACTGGTGGTGGAGGTGTTTTAGGCAGTAATATGGCAGAAGTTTTAGCAAAACAAGGCGTTACCACAGGAATTATGGGACATACACTTGAAAAAGCACAAGCAGTTGTGGAACGAATTGAGCGCAATGGAGGAAAAGCTTTTGCTGTAAAAGGGAATGTTCTGAATCAGGAAGAAATGGAGGCCATTCGTGATAGCATTGTTGAAAAATATGGTCGTTTGGATATTCTTATAAATGCTGCCGGCGGCAATATGCCGGGTGCCACTATCGGACCTGACCAGGCAATTTATGATTTAAAAAAAGATGATTTACAAAAAGTATTAGACTTAAATATCATTGGAACTATTTTGCCCACTCAGGTTTTCTCTGAGCTTTTTGCAAAACAAAAAAACGGCGTAATTATTAATATTTCTTCTGCATCTGCAGAGCGTCCTTTGACAAGAGTTGTGGGGTATTCGGCCTCAAAAGCAGCCATAGACAACTTTACAAAATGGATGTCGGTTGAATTGGCTTCAAAATATGGAGAAGGAATTCGTGTCAATGCTATTGCTCCCGGGTTTTTTATTGGAGAACAAAACAGAGCTTTATTGCTGACTCCGGAAGGCGAACTAACTCCGAGAGGCATCAAAATTATTGAGCATACTCCAATGGGACGTTTTGGTGTTCCGGAAGATTTAGATGGCGTATTGCTTTTTTTATGCAGTGATATGTCCAAATTTGTTACGGGAACAATTATCAAAGTTGATGGTGGTTTTGCAGCTTCAAGCATTTAATTAAAATATCCGTTTGGTGAAATTATTTTTAAAACATAGAAATATAGCTTATTGAACTCAAAAAAGGCGTTTCACTTGCATTAAAACACATAGTATGTGTGAAGAAACGAGTTTCTTTTTGATTTCCTTTTTTTTCAAAATCATAAAATCTATGTTCAATGTGTTTAATTAAATTTTTATTAATTACACCCAACGGGTTAAAATTTAAAAATAAAAAAAGTATAAAATTATGGAACAAACATGGAGATGGTACGGGCCTAATGATCCTGTTCAATTAGCCGATGCCAGACAAGCCGGAGCAACCGGAATCGTGACTGCTTTACATCATATAAAAAATGGAGAGGTGTGGGAAGTCGATGAAATCACAAAACGTAAAACCGAAGTAGAAGCTGCAGGATTAACTTTTTCTGTTGTCGAAAGTATTCCGGTACATGAAGACATCAAAAAACAATCGGGTGATTATTTAAAATATATCGAAAATTACAAACAAAGTATCAAAAACTTAGCGGCCTGTGGCGTTTATATTGTTTGTTACAATTTCATGCCTGTTTTAGACTGGTCCAGAACCGATTTATCGTATGAAATGCCAGATGGTTCTAAGGCTTTGCGTTTTGATGTTAATGAATTTGCTGCTTTCGAATTATTTATTCTAAAACGCCCAGGAGCTGAAAATACTTATACAGAAGCACAAAAAGCAAAAGCAAAAACGACTTTTGAAAAACTGACTGATGCCGATAAATTAAAATTACAACAAAACATAATTGCAGGTTTGCCAGGTGCCGAAGAATCTTATTCTGTTGAAGATTTCCTGAAAGTATTACAAGGATATGACGGAATTGACGCCAACAAACTCAAAGAAAATTTATATTATTTCTTACGCGAAATTGTTCCGGTAGCAGAGAGTGTTGGCGTAAAAATGGCGATTCACCCTGACGATCCTCCTTACCCTATTTTAGGATTACCAAGAGTCGTGAGTACCGAAGCCGATCTGGTGCAATTGCTAAACGCTATCGATTCTCCGTCTAATGGATTTTGCATGTGTACGGGTTCTTACGGCGTGATTGCCGAAAATGATTTGTCTGGAATGATTGATCGTAATGGTGAGAAAATGAATTTTATCCATTTAAGAAGTACGCAGCGTGATGAGGAAGGTAATTTCTACGAAGCCAATCATTTAGAAGGAAATGTAGATATGTACGAAGTGGTAAAATCTATTGTAAAGATGGAAAGAAAAACCAATAGAGTTATTCCGATGCGCCCGGATCACGGACATCAAATGCTGGATGATTTGAAGAAAAAAACAAATCCTGGCTATTCCGGAATTGGCCGTTTGCGAGGTTTAGCCGAATTACGCGGACTGGAATTGGGAATCAAAAGAAATCTTTAAAATTATATGATGCAAAAAAGCTTTATAACAGACGACTTTTTACTCCATAATGATTTTGCGAAAAAACTCTATCATGACTTTGCAAAAGCCCAGCCTATCTATGATTATCATTCGCACCTTTCTCCAAAAGATATTGCCGAAGACCGCCAATTCGAAACCATAACCCAACTTTGGATAGAAGGCGATCACTACAAATGGAGGGCCATGCGCGCCAATGGAATAGATGAAAAATACATAACCGGCAATGCTTCTGATTTTGAAAAGTTTCAAAAATATGCCGAAACGCTTCCCAACACACTTAGAAATCCTTTGTATCACTGGACACATTTGGAGTTGCAGCGTTACTTTGGAATACAGGAATTATTAAATGCCGATTCAGCGCAGCGAATATATGAAACCTGCAATGAATTACTAAAAAAACCGGAATTCAGTGTTCGGAATTTATTACATAAAATGAATGTGAAAATGGTAGGAACTACGGATGATCCTACTGATGATTTGCACTTTCATAAACAGCTTCAGGAACAAGGTTTTGAAATTGCTGTACTTCCCTCCTTTCGTCCTGACAAAGCAACCGAAATTGAAAAAGGAGACGCTTTTGTTCTTTGGATCAAAAAACTGGAAAGTGTCGTATCGTTTCAAATTCAAAATTTTAATGACCTTGTAAAAGCATTACAAAACCGTCATGACTTTTTTCATGATAGCGGATGCAGAATTTCAGATCACGGTCATGCTTCTTTTTATAACGCTGCTTTCACCGATTTGGAAATCAACTTGATTTTCGAAAAAGGCATGCAGTCTGAAGCTTTGACTCCTTTGGAAATTGAAAAATACAAATCGGCTTTGTTGTATGAAATTGCCGTAATGAATCATCAAAAATCATGGGTACAGCAATTTCACGTAGGTGCGATTCGAAATAACAACACTAAAATGATGAAGCTGATTTGTCCTGATCAGGGATTCGATTCGATTGGCGATCTAACTATGGCGCAGAATATGAGTGGCTTTTTCGATAAATTAAATTCTAATGACACTTTGGCTAAAACCATTGTTTATAATCTGAATCCGAGAGACAATGAGATGATGGCTTCTATGGCAGCCAATTTTAACGACGGGTCAGTTCCCGGAAAAATGCAATACGGAGCTGCCTGGTGGTTTCTGGATCAAAAAGACGGCATGCAAAAACAGCTCGATGTGCTGTCTAATTTTGGATTGCTAAGCCGTTTTGTGGGAATGCTTACCGATTCCAGAAGTTTTCTGTCGTTTCCGCGTCACGAATATTTTCGCCGTATTCTCTGTAATGTTTTAGGAGAAGAAATGGAAAAGGCTGAATTGCCTGATGACCTTCATTTAATTGGCAATTTAGTCCGTAAAATTTGCAGTGAGAATGCTGTGGAGTATTTTGGATTTCATCAAAAATAAAATTTCAAATAATTATTAAACTAACCCGTTGGATGAAATTATTTTTAACACATAGAAACATAGCTTATTGAACTCAAAAAAGGCGTTTCACTTACATTAAAACATCCCGATAGTTATCGGGACTATGTGTGAAGAAACGAGTTTCTTTTTAATTTCCTTTTTTTCAAAAATCCTAAAATCTATGTTTTCTATGTGTTTAATTAAATTTTTATTAATTACATCCAACAGGTAAACTATACTAACTACAAAACCACTATGCAACATCAAAACGAAGTTATAGGAAAATACCGCTGGACCATCTGCGGTTTGCTTTTCTTTGCCACCACAGTAAACTATCTGGACAGACAAGTACTGAGTTTACTGGCACCAAGTCTGTCAAAAGAATTCAATTGGAGTAATACCGACTATGCCAATATTACGGCTGTATTTCAATTTACTTATGCTATTTCAATGCTTTTTGCAGGAAGACTTATTGATAAGATTGGCACCAAAGTGGGCTATATATTAGCCATTGTAATATGGTCCATTGGGGCTATTATGCACGCTTACGCCATCCCGATTGGAACTTCAGTGAATAGTGTTTTAGCCTGGGCAGGTATTGCCGCTGTTCCGGTTTCTATTTTAGGTTTTATGATATCCAGATCCTTCCTGGCTTTTGGGGAATCCGGAAATTTTCCCGCTGCGATTAAAGCCGTCGCCGAATATTTCCCCAAAAAAGAACGCTCCTTTGCCACCGGAATATTTAATTCGGGTTCTAATGTTGGTGCCATCTTAGCCCCCATAACTGTTCCGTGGATTGCTGTTAATTGGGGTTGGGAATCTGCCTTTATTATTATTGGTGCCATTGGTTTTGTATGGATCTTTTTTTGGTACATTTTATATGAAAAACCAGAAAAACAAAAAAGACTTTCAGCTGCTGAATTACATTATATTCTTGATGGAGAAATTGCGGAAAAAGAACCTGAAACGGCTCTTCCGAAAGAAAAAATTTCATGGATTAAACTTTTAAAATACAAACAAACCTGGGCTTTTGCATTAGGCAAATTTTTGACTGATGGAATCTGGTGGTTCTTTTTATTCTGGCTTCCTAAATATCTGGAAGTTCAGTTTGGTCTTGTAAAAACAGATATTGCTTTCCCGCTTTCCGTGCTTTATACTATGACTATGGTGGGTAGTATTTATGGCGGTTATTTTCCGATGTATTTTATCAACAAAGGGTACAATCCTTATGAAGGAAGAATGAAGGCCATGTTAATTATTGCTTTGTTTCCTTTAGTAGTTTTATTGGCTCAACCCTTAGGCTATATCAGCTACTGGATTCCGGTGGTATTAATTGGTGTTGGCGCATCGGCGCATCAGGCGTGGTCGGCTAATATTTTTACAACCGTATCCGATATGTTTCCGAAAAAAGCAGTCGGTTCTATTATTGGAATTGGCGGAATGGCCGGAGGAATTGGTGGTGTTGTAGTCTCCAAATTAGGTGGTGCGCTGTTTGATTATTACGAAGGATTAGGGCATGTTCAGACAGGTTATACGATCATGTTTGTGCTTTGTGCTTTGGCGTATTTAGTGGCTTGGGCTGTTATGAAAACACTGGTTCCTAAATATGCTGAAATAACGGATTTGTAATGTTTTATACAACTTCTTTCTAAAGGAAAATAAAATATTATAAATCAAGAACTTAAAGCCAAATAAAACAGATTTTTAAGCTTCGATTTGGTATAAAAAAATAAAGGATGAGCATTTGTACTCATCCTTTATTTTTTTATTTAAACGTTTTTTTAATCCTTTATTCTTTTCCTTTTTTTTCGTACCACTCTTTCATTACAAAAAAAGCTTTCTTTTTAAAGCCTTCATTCGAGATCAGGCCTTTACGGTTGTATCCGTCCTGAATTCCTGGCAAAAGTCGTTTTGGTGATCTAAAATCGACCAAAATCCATGGACTTAAACCACTAAGATGCGGAATTTTTTCTATCATCTTCAGATTCTGAATATAGAGATATTCCTGATATTCTTCTGTCCAACGTTCGTTTTTTTCTCCGTGTAATCCTTGTTTGGCACCTCCGCCAAATTCAGAAACTATTACGGGTTTATTATACGGTGTTTCCCAAAAAGCTTTTTCGGCATTTTCCAGATTTCCGCCATACCAGCCTAAATATTGATTAAAAGCAATTATATCCAGCGATTTTCCGATTTCGTCATCAATCATTCCAACTCCATTAACGTGTCGGGTTAATAAAGCAGCGCTTACCAATCGGGAATTATCGATTGATTTTGTATGAGCAACTAAATTTTTTATAAAAGTATTTCTGGCGTCAGATACTGGCGTTTCGTTGGCCATCGACCAAATGATGATGCTGGCTCTGTTTTTATCTCTCGTAATAGCGGCAGTAAGTTGATTTTCTGCATTTTGGTACGTCTTGTTGTTTTCAAATTCAACTGTCCAGTACACCGGAATTTCTTCCCAAACCATTAATCCTAATTGATCTGCCAGCCTGATAATATTTTCATTGTGAGGATAATGCGCCAGCCGAACATAATTACAGCCTAATTCTTTTGCCCAGTTTAACAATCGCAGGGCATCTTCAGCAGTATGAGCACGGCCTCCTTTTGCATTTTCTTCATGAATAGAAATTCCGCGCAAAAATATTGGTTTTCCGTTTAATAGAATTTTATCTTCCTGAGTTTCGATAGTTCTAAAACCTATAGCATCCCTGAGTTTTTGTTCCTTAAAATCGATTGTTACCTCATATAATTTTGGATTTTCTGGTGACCAATACGAGATTTTTTTAACGGGGATTTCAAAGTTTCCAATTCCGTCTGTACCTATTTTTAACTTGTAATTTATCTTTAATTCAGGTATTGAAATTATTGCCTGATCTTGGGACGAATTGAAATTATTGATTTTAATAAAGCCCGAAATAAGATTTTGATTGCCTTTTTTAAGCTGAATGTTGTAATCTTCAACAAACGATTCATTTTCTTCTATTAAGAGAATGTCACGCGTAATTCCGCCATAATTCCACCAATCGGTATTTATTGTAGGGACATCTTCTTTATGACGGGTATTATCAGCTTTAATAACCAGATAATTGTCTTTTGGTTTTACTATCGCTGTAATTTCATAATTAAAAGGAGTAAATCCTCCCTCATGAGTTCCTAATTTCTTTCCATTCAGATAAACATCAGCTTTATAGTTGATTGCTCCTAAATAAATAAAAAGACGTTTGCTGGCTTTTAAATCATAATCAAAAGATTTCCTGAACCAAACATTCCCTTCATAAAATTTAAGTTCCGGAACCTGCGAATTCCAATCGCCGGGAATATTTATTTGGGGAGATTTATCAAAATCATATTCTACCAATTCTTGTTTGTTTACGGCATGATAATTATTAAAAAACGCTGCATTTGAAGGCTTTTTCTGTTTATCATATTCATCGTGATGAAAACTGTAATACCCCGTTTCATAAGGATCGACTATATAATTCCAAACCCCGTTTAAAGAGGTTGTGTTTCGGTTTGAAACATTCGTAATTAAACCTTGTGCCTCTGTAATAGCAAAGGTCGCTAAGAATACTAGTATTAGGATTTTTTTCATTTTTATTTCTTTTGTTTCAAGCAAATTTCAACGTTTTGACAAGTTGTTTGCTAATCCATTAATCAATCGCTATTTTCAAATATTCGCCTTTGAAATTCTGGTTTAATACCGTCATCTCAATAGGAATATTCGAGCCATCGGGAACAACTTCGATTGAAGCCTTTCCATTGGCCATTTTTATCGATTCGCTTCCGGTAGGTGTTCCTTGATTTCTCATTGTTTTACCACCTTTCAAACATTGAAAATAAACACTGTCTTCATAATCAAGACAACGTAAATTATTATGATCGATTGCAATTGCAGTAACCAGATAATTACCGTTTTTTAATTTTTCTGAGGATAATTGCAAAGAAGTTGCGGTATCATTTTTATTAAAACGATAGTTTACCATTAAAGTATCCGAAACTTTTTTTCCATCTTTCGTTTGTCCTGCAGCGATTAGAGTATTTTTACCTTTGGTAAAATTTACCTCCCAGGTTAAACCACTTGCGGGAAAAACAGCAATATTTCTTTCTTTTTCACCTAATGACTTTCCATTATGAAATAAAGTAACTTTTTCGCAATTACTAAAAACGCTAAGTGTTCTCGGAGTATTTTCAGGCCCCTGACGTTCTGTCCAGGTATGAGATTCGATGTATGCAAAAGGTTCCTTGCTCCAATAACTTTTAAAAACATAATAAGCATCTTTTGGATTTCCACTTCGATCCACCAGTCCTTTTTGATTCATATAAGGTATATCATCTTCAGGGCGCAATGGTGTTGCAAAATCTTTAAAAGCCCATTGTACATTGCCTACAAAAGTTGGGTCATTTTCGGAAATATAAAGATGCCAATCAAATAAATCAACGATGTAGTTTTCGCTCCAGTCTCCAATTTGAGCAATATTGGCCACTTTTGTTTGTACAATTGCTTCTTCCCAGCCTTCTGCTTTTATGATGTTTTCGCCAGTAACGGGGTTTTCGCTATGACGGCCCACGTGACTGTCACCACCATATTCGGCATGGATAAAGTGTTTGTATTCTTTTTTGTAAACATCAATGGCTTTTTGATAACTTTTATAACTTCCGGAATACCAGCCAGACCAGATAGAAGGCGAGAAAACATCGACAATTTGTGAGCCTTCGTAATATTTTCTAATAGCCGTTTTACGTGTTGGATCTAATTGATGCGCAATGTCATTCAATTCAGTTAAAAAAGCATTAGTTTTTTGCGCATTGTCGCCATCTGGAAAATCAGGAAGCCAGTTCATTTCATTTCCTAAAGACCAAATAATAATGCTCGGATGATTATAGTTCTGATGGATTATTTCGGTCAGCATATTTTTTGTATTCGTTTGCCAGACCTCATTCCCGATACCGCCACGACACCAGGGCAGTTCATCCCAAACCAATAAACCCAGTTCATCGCACGCTTTGTAAATTTCAGGATCTTGGGGATAATGCGCTAAACGAACAAAATTAGCCCCCATTTTTTTTATCGATTCCATATCAGCGCGATGTTGTTCGTTTGTCATCGCCGCACCTACACCAGCCTGCTCTTCATGACGGTGTGTACCACGAATTAACAGGCGTTTTCCGTTGAGATAAAAAGGACCATGATCCTTAAATTCAAACCATCTGAAACCTACTTTTTCTGTAATAGTATCGGTAATTTTATTTTTATCTGATAAAATTGCCGTAACCGAATATAAATTAGGGGTTTCCGTATCCCAAAGTTCTGGATTTTTGATGTTTTCGAAAGTTATGTTTGCTGTTTTATCAGAAACTGGAATTGTTTTACTATCGACCTTCTTCCCTTTTGGGTTTTTAAGAATAACCGTCAACGCTAAATCTTTGCTGTTATCGGGATTTTTTATTGAAGATATAATTTGCAACGAGGCTTTCTTTGCCGAAACTACCGGTGTTGTAATCTTTACATTATCGATATGATTTTTGTATTGGGATACTAGCCACACATCTCTTGTGATTCCTCCATAAATAAAAAAATCGCTTTTTTGAGACGGAATAATCTCAATATCATAACTGTTATCTACGCGGGCAAAAATTTCATTACTTCCTTCTTTAATAAAATTAGTAATATCAATTGTAAATCCAATATAACCGCCAACATGTCCTCCGGCTTCTTTACCGTTTACATAGATTTTTGTAGTAACATTTGAACCTTCAAAATATAAAGAATAATTACGGTTTTTATCAATCCTGGGAATAATTAAGTCCTTTTGATACCAGCTTGCATCTCTTCTGTAGCCCGGATTTAAGTCGGTTGCATCTTCGCTGTTCCAAGTGTGTGGTAAATTTAGTTTTGTCCAGGCTGTTGTCTTTTTTGCCTGATCAATATTTTGGGTATTATTTTCTAAATACAGCCAATTTTCATTGATATTTATTTTGGTCTGAGCAAAACCCATATTGGCATAAAATTGCAAAACAAAAATAAAAACTATCGTATAAGATGGCTTAAAATACTGGAATCCTTTCATAAATTACAAAGTTTTTTTTCTTAATAATGCCTCCAGAAAATAATAATCGGCATAGATTATGGGTTCGTCTATTTCATCATTTTTGGGCCAGTTTCCTGTGCTGTGATCGAGTATAAATGGTGCTTTTACCGTGGCATTCAAAACGTAAGCAGCGGAACTTAACGATTGGATTGTTTTATCGGCGAAAGCCAAATAACTTTTGTTTTTTGTGTAACCATAAAGTTCATATAAAGCTGAAGCCATAACCGCTGCGGCTGAAGCATCCCGGGCTGCATTTGGAATACCAGGATCTTTAAAATCCCAATAAGGAATTCCATCTTCAGGTAAATTTTTATGGTTCATAAAAAACTGAGCTGTTGCTTCGGCTTGTTGCAAGTAAGCTACATCTTTTGTATAGCGGTACGACATCGTAAATCCGTACACTGCCCAAGCTTGTCCGCGTGCCCAAACAGAATCATCATTGTACCCCTGAAGCGTTGTTTTTTTTCTTACTGCTCTAGAAACCGGATCATAGTCCAGCACATGATAACAGCTGTTGTCTTCTCTAAATTGATTTTTCAGCGTTGTATTGGCATGCTTAACAGCAAGTTCCTGATATTTATTATTGCCTGATAATTTTGAAGCTTCAAAAAGCAATTCTAAATTCATCATATTGTCAATAATAACAGGATATTCCCAAATGTCGTTGTTAAAATCCCAAGATCTTATAGAGCCCACTTTATCGTTAAAACGAGTGCATAACGTTTCCGCACCTTTTATAATAACGTCTTTATATTCTTGCTTGTTTTCCACTTTTAGCGCTTCTCCAAAACTGCAAAACACTTTGAAACCAACGTCGTGCGAATGATCATTAACACTTTCCTTTTTACTGAAAGGAGTCCATTTTTCGGCCTGTTTTTTATAGGCTTCATTTCCTGTAAGGCGGTACAATTGCCATAAATTCCCGGCAAAAAAACCACTGGTCCAGTCTCTTGACGGAACTTTTTTAATCAGATTGGTTTTAAGGGTTATGCTTCTTGGCATTGACATCGAATCAACAGGATAATCCAGTAACATTTTATATCTTGTTTCCAAAAGATTAGCTGTGGCTGGAGAGGCATTTTTGGTCTGAGGAATAATTCCGGATTTGCATGCTGTTGCCAGCGATGCAAACCCAAGAATTAAAGTATAACTAACTTTATTCATACGCATTAATCTAATGTTTAGTAACCAGGATTGTTAGGTTGTAAATTAGGATTGATTGCCAATTCTGTCCCTGGTAATGGAAATAGGTAATCTTTGGCTGGATTGAAATTTGCGTGTGGTTCCAGGCCATCAGGACCAAATACTTCAGGACCATTTTTTAACCTTTTGATATCATACCATCTGATGTATTCAAAAGCAAATTCTAATCTTCTTTCATCAATAACCATTTTCTTAAAATCATTTTTGGATAATCCTGGGGCTACATTCGCCGGAAACGAAACCATTTTTCCTGCTTTATTTCTTGCTCTTGCGCGAACTCTGTTTACATATCCATCTGCTTCAGTGGTTCCGGGATTAATTTCGTTCAAAGCTTCAGCAGCAGTCAGCAATACTTCTGCGTAACGCATCGTAATGTAATTGTGTTCAGAAGTTCTTCCGTTAGCACCCGCTTTTCCTGGAAAACGATAATATTTCGCAATATGTGGTCGGGGTGCTTTTTCGTTATCACTTGATGGATAAACCTGCAAAGATCCTCCTGGTCCTGTTTTCTTTCTAATAATAGTATCAAAACTAACCGCTCTTCTGTAATCTCTCTGATCCCAAGTATTAAATACTTTTAGCGAAGGAACTGCAACCGAAAATCCTTGTCCGTAATTGTAGCTGTCATCTTTTAATGAACCTGTAAAAAAGGCTGTATAGTCCTGACCGTAATTTCCTGAATTTAAGTTATTAAAGTCGATGGTAAACATAGGTTCCTTTAAAGAAGCCGCTTTTGTAGCATTGAATAAATCCTGAAAATCAGCATCTAAACCCAAACCAAATTTGGTTTCGTTTGTAATTACGTATTTAGCTTCGTCGTACGCTTTTTGATAATTTCCTAAAGTAAGGTAAACTGAGGCCAAATATCCTGCTGCAGTACCTTTTCCCGGAACTGCTTTTGCTTTTGGTTTGTCTTCCAGCCATTGTTTTGCAAATTCTAAATCGGCAATAATTTTTAGATAAACATCTGCTTCTTTAGTTTTGCCTAAAGAATTTACCTGAGAAACATCGCTAACAACAAAATCAACGTACGGAATATCTCCAAAAATCCGAACCAAATGATAATACGTAAACGCTCTTGCGAAATAAGCCTGAGCGACAATTGCGTTTACTTTTTCAGGATCTCCAGGCGTTTTCTTAGCTCCTTCAATGGCCTGATTAGCAGCAGTAATAATGATATAGGATTGTGGCCAAAAGTTGGCAACAAGAGCATTCGTATCATTCATCGTCATATCATTAACATCGATACGGGCTGCCTGTGTGGTTCTGTCACCAATATCGGCCATATCATCGCGAAGCATAAGGGCAATCGTAAATTCGCGTCCCCAATAATTATTGTGGGCAATATTGGCAAAAGCTCCATTTACAGCTGCCTGTAAGTCATTTGTATTGTTAAAAAAGTTGCCGGGACCAATAATTCCTACCGGTTTTTCTTCGAGGTCAGAACAGCTAAAAGCGAATACTCCCAATAAAAGGAAAGTTATATATTTTTTCATAATATTATTTTTTAGACTAAAATTTTAAATTAAAACCGAAAGTAAAAGTTCTCACATTTGGGTAACCTCCATATTCTAATCCCAGGTTGGTGTTACTTCTCGCATTGGTATCATTCAGATAATTTCCTTCCGGATCAGAACCCGGATAATCTGTTATTGTCCAAAGATTTTGCGCACTGATGTAAAAACGAACTTTGCTCAACCCGATTTTCGAAACTATATTTTCGTCTAAACTATATCCTAAAGAAATGTTTTTTAAACGAATATAACTTCCGTCATAAACAAATCTCGAAGTAACTCTTTTTGTTCTGGCCGCATTAACAGGCACATTGGTATCTGTATTGGTTGGAGTCCAGGCGTCTAAAACTTCGGTTGTCGCATTATTATTCCCGGAAGCCAGTTCCATCAAAGTATAATTTAAGATTTGGTTTCCTTGTGAACCCTGAAAAAAGATATTCAAATCGATATTTTTATAGGTAAAATCATTATTTAAACCAAAGATAAAATCAGGATTTGGATTGCCGATAATCGTTTTATCCTGAGAATCCAGTTTTCCGTCTCCGTTAACATCTTTAAATTTTTCTCCACCGGCAATCGTTTCAAAATTTCCCGGAAGAACTGTTTCGCCTTGCTGAATTACACCATCATAAACAAATCCGAAGAAAGAACCAACTGGTTCGCCCACTCGCAAAATTTGAGAATCTGTAGCCAGAAAATGCCCTGGAGTTGAGTTGATCAAAAGATCTTTGTTGTCTGCCAGTTTGAGTACTTTGTTTTTATTGGATGAAATATTAAAGTTTGTTGACCACGTAAAATCTGCACCAGTAAAGTTTTTAGAATTAATTCCTAATTCCCATCCTTTGTTTTCTAGTTCGCCCACATTTTGAAGCTGAGAACCAATTCCTGAAACACCTGGCAAAGGTCTGTTGAACAATAAATCTTTGGTATTGGTTATGTAATAATCTGCAGTCAGACTGATTCTGTTTTCGAATAAACCTAAATCAATTCCGTAATCCTGCTGATAGGAAGTTTCCCATTTCAAATTCGGATTATCCAGAGAGGTTAACTGAACCGCATTTACAATAACATCACCGCTCACATCATAAATTTCTGAAAATCTTGATAAAGTTGAGTACGCACCAATTGATGGGTTTCCGGTTGCACCATAACTCGCTCTTAATTTAAGGTTTGAAATGGTTTTATTATCTATTAAAAAACCTTCTTTGCTTACATTCCAGCCAATTGCTCCAGAAGGAAAAGTTCCGTATTTATAATTTTTACTAAAGCTTGAAGAACCATCACGACGTGCCGTAAACGTAACTAAATATCTGTCGTCATAATCAAAATTTAATCTTCCGAAAGCCGAAATCAATTCGGTTTCAGATAAAGACGAATTTGGTTTCATAAATACAGTTCCTGCACCCAAATTATGATAGGAATTAGTATCCGTCAAAAATCCTCTCGCAGCAGCATACGAACTTTGGTTTTTATTTTTTTGATAGGAATAACCTCCAAGTACGGTTAAAACTCCTTTTTCTATAATTTCTTTTTTATAAGTCAAATAATTTTCAGTCAGGAAAGATGAATTTCGGCTATTATTGACAGAAGCCTCTCCTTTAATATTTTTTCCGGCAATCAGCGTTGAAGGAATGTATCTTCCTGTTTCAGAATTAGAGTCTGATAATCCTAAAGTAGTTTTAAAATCAAGATCGTTTGTGATTTTGTATTGAGCAAAGAAATTTGATCTGTTGACAAATGATACCGTTTCCAGAATGTTTTCCATAGCCGTTGCATAAGGATTATCAATATTATCTCCTATTGGGGCAGTAGTGGTATAAGTACCATCTTCGTTGTAGATTCCTTTGTCTGGCATAAATCTGTAGGCCGAAGCAATTACACCGGCAGCTCCTGTACCTCCGGCACCAGTCTGACTAACAATTCCGTCTTTATTTTGTTTACTTTGAAAAAGATTTAAACCTACTTTCAGTTTATCGGTTAAATCGGCTTCTAAATTGCTAACGATCGTGTATTTTTCTATTCCAGAATTAATCACAACACCATTTTGATTAAAATAATTTCCCGATACATAATATTTTATGGCTTCAGAACCACCAGAAAATGATAAGGAAGTATTCGAAAGCATTCCCTCACGGTAAATTACGTCCTGCCAATCTGTGTTAGCCCCGGCAGAAGTATGTGTGGTAAAACTTTTTCTATACGCTACAAACTGATCTGCATCTAATAAATCCAGTTTATTGTTTACCGACTGTATCGAAGTCGAATTACTAAACTCGATAACTGGTTTTCCGGGTTTTCCTTTTTTAGTGGTGACCATAATAACCCCGTTTGAACCTCTTGATCCGTAAATAGCCGTTGCTGAAGCATCTTTTAGAATCTCAATTGAAGCAATATCCTGAGGCTGTGGCATAGAAACTCCCGCAAAACCATCAACCACGATAAGTGCATCTCCACTCGCATTGATTGAGGTTCCTCCACGAACCCTGATTTTTACAGGAGAACCTGGTTCGCCTCCGTTGTTTGATTGTACCGAAACTCCGGCTGCCCTGCCCTGCAGTGCCTGTTCTGCACTTAATAACGGATAAGCTGTTAATTCCTTTGCCGTTACTGATGATACAGATCCTGTAATATCGCTCTTTTTGCGGGTTCCGTAACCTACAACAATCACTTCATCAAGTGCTTTCGTATCCGGTTTTAAACTGACATTGACTACTGTTTTATTTCCCAGCGGAATTTCGACCGTTTTATATCCAATAAAATTGAATACTAAAACAGCATTTTTTTCTGAAACTATAACGGTATAATTTCCATCCATATCTGCAGAAGATCCTACAGAAGATCCTTTGATATAAACATTTGCACCTGGAAGCCCGAGTAAATCATCACTGGAAGTAATTCTTCCTGTAACTTTTTTGTCCTGTGCATTTACAACAATATTTACCAGTACAAAGAGTACCAGAAAATACCATTTAAGCGATTTGTTTTTGAAGTTTGTAAACATTCATTTTTTGGTTTTAAGGTTAATGTTAGATAAAGTAGAAAAACAACAAGCTCATTCCGATGATAAGCATGACAAATAGAATTTGCAGCAACACGAATTTTGTTTTGGTGATTTTCATATCGCAAATGTATAGGGCACAAATAATATAGAAATACAAAAAAGGGTATCTAAAAATACAGATACCCTTTTTAAAGCCTTATAAACTAAGGATTTTAGATTGTTGAAGCCGATTTAGAAAATTTGTCGGCAAATTGCGACGGGGTTTCTCCGTATCGTTTTTGGAAACATTTGCTAAAGTATTTTGGATTATTAAAACCTACTTTATAACTCACTTCTGCAATATTCAATTTGTTTTGTTCCAATAATTGAGCAGCACGTTTTAATCGTATTTCATGAATAAATTCGTTTGGAGTAAAATTCGTCCAGGCTTTAATTTTTAAGAATAACATGGTGCGGCTCACCCCTAACTCTGAACAAAAAAACGGAATATCAAATTGTTCATTCGAGATGTTTTCCTCTACAATTTTAAAAGCTTTTTTTAATAGCTCTTCATCCAGAGAAGAAACCGTGATTTCAGAAGGGTTAAAATGGTCTTCGCTCGAAAATTTGTTTTTTAAACGTTCAGCAGAATTCAATAGATTTTTAACCCGAAGTTTAAATTCAATTAAATTAAAAGGTTTACTGATGTAATCATCGGCACCACTTTCTAAGCCTTCAAATTTATATACTAATGACGATCTGGAGGTTAATAAAATTACCGGTATGTGGCTTGTTTTTATATTCTCTTTTATTTTAGAACAAAGCTCGGTGCCCACCATTTCAGGCATAATAACGTCGCTTATTATTAAATTGGGTACAAATTGCAGTGCTTTTTCTAACGCTACTTTTCCGTTATCTGCCACAATAATATTATATTCTTTCTTTAGTAAATTTTTCATAAAAGAACGTAAAACCTTGTGGTCTTCTACAATAAGTATTGTTTTTCTTTCGGTATTAACCACTAAATCATCCACATCTTCATGATCTGTTATTTCGGAGGTTTCTAGTTGTGCTTTATACTGATCAATATCATCACTAATTTTAAAATCACTTATAATTTCAGTGTCCAAAAGATGTTTCCTGCCCAAAGGAAGAGTTACTTTAAATACAACTCCTTCTGTTTTTTTATTGAATACCTCAATACTTCCTTTATGGAGTTTTACTATGTTTTTTACAATTGAAAGTCCAATTCCGGTTCCTTTATTATAGTTTTTCTGAATGTTATTGTGCATTGGAACCTCAAAAAATAAATCAAAAATTTTATCAATATGTTCTTCAGCTATCCCCACACCCGAATCTTCTATCGTAATAAAAAGATTCTCTGTGTCGTGTGTTATTTTAAGATGAATCGACCCTCCTTTTGGCGTATATCTGAAAGCATTTGAAATTAGATTATAAAAAACGCGCTCTAATTTATAGCGGTCAAAATACACTAAAATCTCTTCTTCTGATGATTCGAAAGTATAACTATATCCGCCATCTTTGGCATATTCAATAAAAGATAAAAAGATTTCTCGGGTAAATTTTACAATATTTCCTTCAGCAGATTCGAGCATTACCTGATGGTTTTCAAGTTTTCTAAAATCCATTAAACGATTTATTAAACTCAAAAGATGATTGGCACTTCCTTCGATAACCAATAGTTTTTTATACATTTCGTGAGTACCATTATAATCGGTCAGAATTTGCTGCAACGGACCTAATATCAGCGTTAATGGCGTTCTAAATTCATGCGATATATTGGTGAAAAAATCTAATTTCAAGCGATTATTTTCTTCTATTCGCTCAGTTTCCAAATATTCCAGTTGTAATTTCTGTTTCAGTCTTGCTTTGGATTTTATGATCCAGATTAATCCGTATAATCCCAGACCAATTATAATTCCATACAATAAAAATGCCCAAATACTTCTCCACGGTGCAGGTTTTACAATAACGGTTAAACTGGTAGGAACTTTGTTCCAGACCCCGTCATTATTAGCCCCTTTAACTTCAAAGGTGTAGCTTCCAGGATTTTGAATCGCAAAAATGGCTTCGGTGTTTTTGGTTTTGGTCCAGTTGTTTTCTAAGCCAGTCATACGGTATAAATATTGATTGTTTTTTGACCGAATGTAATTGGGTATTGCAAAATTTATCGAGAAATTGGCTTTGTCGTAGTCTAATGTAATGGTTTTGGTATAACCGATGCTTTTGTCTAAAATTTCACTCTTATCGTGTGCATGAATACTTTCATTATTAATTTTCAAATCTGTTATTAATACCTGAGGAGCATATTTATTGATCGAGATTTTTTTGGCGTCAAAATAGGTCACTCCGGATGGGCTTCCGAAATAAAACTCATCTGAATCAAGTTTTAGAGCCGAATTATCATTAAATTCATTACTCGTTAAACCATCTTTCTGATCGTAAATAATAGTCGTTTTTCTTCTTGTATTGTACTTTATAATGCCCTGATTGGTACTAATCCAAAAGTTTTTATCATCATCTTCCAGTATAGAATGTATAGACGTGATAGCTGTATTACCAACTTTTAAATTAATTTTATTGAATTTTTTTCCATCAAAATAATGAAGGCCTTTTGCTTTGGTTCCAACCCAAATTTTATTTTGGCTATCCTGAAAAAGCGTCAGAATATCGTCGCCTGCTAAAGCAGCAGCGTCAAAAAAGAAATGTTGTATCTGATATTTATTTTGCTGAAACTTTTTTAACGAAATCCGATTTAATCCGTTTTGAGTTCCAATCCATAAAAATTTATTTTTATCAACCAAAATAGTACGAATAATATTATTGGTAATTAAATTTTGGCTTTTATTATCATTATTAATAACCAAAAAGTCTTTTGTAACAGTATTGTACCGAATCAGTCCTTTGCCAAAAGTTCCAATCCATAAAATTCCATTGCCTTCATTTTTAATAGAATAAACACCCGTTTCTTTCAATAAAGCACTTAAATTAGGCGCAATTCTACTCTCTTCCATTCTTTTCGAAAGCGTATTATAGGCAGACAATCCTTTAGAAAAAGTACCCATCCACAAAATATGATCTTCAGAAAGACACATCGATTTGATATCATTTTTGTTGTTTTGCCCCGTTTTGCTGTTGATGTAGCTTGTTGTTTCGGTTTTTTTATTAAAAATAGTAACACCACCTCCTTCAGTTCCAAAATAAATATTCTGATTGGTATCGCTAATAATCGAACTCACCACATCAAAACTCATCGGAATCTTTTTTGAATTCTGATTGTAATTTGAAAAATTAACATTCGAAACATCCCAAATATTGATGCCTTTATAATAACAGCCAATCCAAACAGAACCTTTTTTATCAATAAAAACCGACTTTACTTTATCAATTCCGTTACTGTTAGTACTATTATTTATTTTTTGAAGGCTTTTATCTTTTCCAAAAATGTACATTCCGTCATACGCTCCAATCCATAAAGAACCTTGATTGTCAATGGCCAGAGAGCGAATATCGGTATTGATTTCTTTGTACTTTTGTTCGGGCAGGAAAGCTGTAAATTGGTTTGTCGAATGGTCAATTTTCAAAAGGCCTTTATTCTTTGTCCCCACCCACAAATCACCTTTAGAATCCTCTACCAGTGACTGAATCGTAAGCAAATCAGCCGAATTTAAGGGATAATTTTTAAATACGAATTTATCATTTTTTCTGCTCACAAGCTTACACAATCCTTTTGTTGTACCAATCCAGATTTCTCCTTTTTTAGTTTTTAGAATTGCGAGTATATTGTTGCTTGGCAAGGTTTTAGGGTCGGTATCAGAATGAAAAATAGACGTAAAACGATTTGTTTTTTCATTATATATTGTTAGCCCTTTTGAAGTTCCAAACCACATTTCGTTGCCAATTTCTTTGATAGACCAGGTAGCATTACCGCTTATGGTGTGATTGGTTTTGTTATGAAGATATCTTTTGAAAGTATTGGTTACCGGATTATAACAGTTTAGACCATTGTAAGTCCCTACCCATATTTTACCAGTCCTGTCTTCTTCAATTGATAAAATATCATTATTGCTGATAGAGTATTTATTGGTAACATCATTTCTGAAAATAGTAAATTTACTTCCGTCATATTTGTTAAGGCCATCACGGGTACCAATCCACATTTGTCCAAATTTGTCCTGGTGCATGGCTATGACTGAACTTTGCGAAAGCCCGTCAGTAGTAGATAAACTCTTTAACCGATATTTCGTTTGAGAAAAAACATTCCCAAAAATTAAGAGTAAAACTAAAAAAGGTATCTTGTATTTCATAAAGTTCAAATTACTTTGCGATATTATATTATTTTAATCGCTTTTGCAATTGATAATCATATAAAGAAGGAATTGCGTCCAGCGGTGAATTCAAAAACTCAATATATGCATCGGGTTCATATTTTAATTCGAATTTTTGGTTTCCGCTAACGCCAATAATTCTGGCAAACGGTCCATCCTTCATACCGTATAGTAAAACGGGTTTGGTTATTTCATTTGGGTTTTCGACTTCTACAATTATATTCCAAAAAGTACTGAAGGGTCCATGAGAAGGTTTCCAGTATTCGGCTCCTCCTCCACCAAATAAGGCATAACTATGGTCTGCGTCTGGCTTTATATGAACTTTAATATCGTCGAATAAATTCTGATGATTCGCTCCAGAATGCTGATCTAACAAAGGATTTGCAAAAATTTCACAATGCTGATATACATTTTTGGTAGCAAAGGTGTTGAAACTTAAAGGATGAACTGCCTCATTATAAATTTTAAGATTTTTGACTAAAACATTATGAACACCACCCAAAGTTACAGTATAATGTGCCAGATGTGTTCCCTCCGTAACAATATCCTGTATGGAGATATTCGCCACTTCTTCGGCTAAAATACCACTGTCCGAATTTGTAATCCTAATATCTTTTACCCAACTATTAAAAAGACGTGTTAAAAACAGCGCATTATTTCCAGGCTCAACGTGATGTGCTACTCTTGGAATATCCGGAAAAGTAAAACGAATATGTTCGATTCCAACTTCGTTTAAATGTTTCCATTCAACTAATTGTGCCTGATAATCAGGTTTGATGCTAATCGTTAAAGGTGTTTTTATTGTTATTTTTGATTTTGAAATCTTTATAATTTCGACTTGCTGTCTTACAATAGGCAATTTGGGAAATTTCCAGTGATGTGAGCCAGGTTTTACATTGGCACCTTTGTAAAGATCGGTTAGGATTGAGCCATTTTCTCCGTCTTTATTAAACAATTGAAGTTCTACGATATCGCCCACTTTTAATCCTTTAATATCCGAAACATTCAGGATGTGTCCGCCCCTGTTTCCAGAGCTAACTCTCGCCAGGATATTAGGTGTTGGTTCGTATTTATCAAGGTAAGATTTTACCCTTTCGCCAGGAATCTGCGTCCAGATAAAACCGCCCGACCAGGCATATTGCGAAAAAGGTAAATCTACATTGTTTTCCGGTTCGCGCTGTCTTTTGTCAAAAGTGGTTAAATATTCCCGAAGTTCAGACAAAGATTCAGGATTTTTACAATACATGAGGGGTCTGGGACAATAAATTTCAGTTCCCGCATCAGAAGAACCTGCACCGCGAAGCACAAAATTACTTCTTTCGATATATAGAATATCACTCAGAATAATTCGGCCTGGAGGCAATTGCAAAACCACATTGCCATCAATAGAATTTGCTGCATCTATGGCTTTTAGCAATGCTTTTGAATCGTCTAAACCATCATTTGCTTTTACGCCAAAATCTGTTGCACTGATAATTTTTCCTTCCAATTCAGGAAGTGTTTTTTCTCCAAAATGATAACCCGCATAACTAAAGTCAGGAAGGTAATCTGTCTTCGAATCCGTAAGTATTTTTGGGATTTTTTGCCCCATCACAATGCCATTTATAAAAATACTGCAAAAAATAATAAGGGATTGGCGATTCATGGTTGGTGGTATTTTGGGGGAGGAAATATTTTTTTATCTGTGAAGTCATTCTTTATTTTTTCAACTTTACAACAAGTGGATTATTTACTTTATTAGCAAATGCACTTAGGTAAGTTTCCCATTCTTGTTGGGTCTTGAATGGAGATCCTTTTTTCCAGCCAAAACCCACGTAATAAATAGCTTTTTCCTTTTTTACAGCGATATTAGCGTATAAATTGCTCAAATCTTTCTTATCCGTTATAAAATGGTCAAAACTCTTCAGATTATTTTCAGGTACAACTAATCCTGTACCTATTTCAGAATCATCAAGGTTTTCCCAATGACTTAACCAGCCTTCTTTCACATTCGTTCCGATACTGCCTTTTTTATCATGAAGCGTTAATCCCGCAGCAATTGATTTTGTTCCTGTAATATTTATTTCAAAGCGCGAAAGATAACTTCCGTAATCAAGACTAATCAATTTAGATTCGGATATTTTTTTTCCGTTTGCATCCCAATTCGCATAAGTAAGCACAAAACTGGTTCTTATTGGTCCTGTAGAAATGGTTTTCCAACTGATAAAATTTTTAGAAAAACAATAATTATCATGGCTTTTAACAGCAATTCCACCTACACCACGACTATCTCCTACATGAAAATTATCCAAACCTTCACCAGTGTCTTCATGATAAGTCCCTGTTTTTGAGGTTGTTTTTTCGTACCATTTATTGATGATCGGGTAGTCAACTCTTTTTAGCCAGGCATCAATTCCACTGGTTAAAGTTCCCCCGGCTACCTTTTCTTCGACCATTTTTTGAGCTGTTGGTCCATACGTTCTAAAGGCTACTTTATCGTTTTCCCAAGCGTAATCGTCTGTTCTTTCCGGAACAAATCTCGAATAACAATTAATATTCTTAGGCAAAGAAGCATTTGATGAAGCGATGATTTCAAAATCCTGGGCAGATGAGGCCTTTATTTTTGGCTGAAATAATAAAACATCCATCGTTCCGTCGTTATCATAATCGATACACTGTGTTGGCAGCAATACATCAGTATCAACTTCTTTGATTGCAACTTCTTCTAATTTTGCCGTAGTATTTAGATGAAGGCTTTTTTTAGTGAGTTCAATAGTTTCAAATTCACGATTTACAGGAAGTGAATTGGTAACAGTAATGATTCTATTTTGGGAGTGAAGAGCTATACAATTAGCAAAAATTGTGAGCAGTAAGATTTTTTTTTTCAAAATTTGGTGGTTTTAGTTTTTAAAGAAGTTTAATACTTTTAGTCTAAATTCTTTACGTATGATTACCTATAAAGGTATCATTACGTTTTTATTAGACGCCTGAGTTTTTACTTTTTAAAAGTTTTTTTGAGATTATTTATAAGTTCATAAATTTATAAATAAAATAAATTTTGGAAGTACAGAAATGGGTACAAAAATGTACAGAAATCATTTTAGGATTGATATTGTGATGCAAAGAGGTGCTGTAACACCTATTAGAATAAAGTATAAAATTAGAGTTGGTTATAAGCCTATAGTAAAAGCTTTTGATGTAGTCGAGCTCACAAAAAATAGCATTTCATTGTGGAATGGGGCTTTTTTTTACCTTTTCTCTATAATTTAAAAATCATTAGCTAGCTGCTTATTACGATAAATCATTACACTTCAATAGGCTTATTCTACTACAATTTCCTTCAACAAATCAACAACAACCGATATTCTCCTTCTTTTTCTATTGGAGCCCTATGAATACAAGGCAGTACTTGTTGTTTTGGATGATCTACAGCCAATCGCCAAAGATGTCCTAAACCTAAATTAACAGGCTCTGCATCCGGATGTACCTGATAATGCAAATCAAAATAATTCTCCTTCAAAAAGTTTTCGAATTCTTCCGAGGGACCATCATGCAGTTCTTTTAGTTTTGCCCGGATTTCTGGAATTAGAATTTTCTGCTCTGCCTGCGTATTAGAAATAATATCACTTGCCGTTCCGTGATAAGTACATAAAAAAGTATCTGTTGCAATGGGCGAACGATCAACATGAAACGAATACACATCAGTGGATATAAAATCAAATTCATCATCGCGTTCGTAACACTTCAGCAAATTAAGAGATGGCGAAGCTCCAAAATCTGATAAAAGTTGTAAATCATTTAAGATTATTTCTCTTGCTATATTTCCCTTTTCGGATAGTTGGAGCGCGATAAGATCTTCAGGGCAAACTTCCGTAATATTTTCTTTTAAAGTTAACTGAGACACAATTTCGTTAAAATCGCCATCCAAATTTCTGTACCAGCATAACGCATTCATTTCTCCTTTGAAATCGGTATTCATAAGGTCTGAGAATGTAGATACGATACCTATTTGATTGCCTTCAGAAAATGTATTGTTCATCGTATAATAGTAAAAGTTAGTTACTTCATGCTGCACAAAATTATATTATAGTAGCTATTTTTACATTATTATCGCCATAAACTTTTGGAGTTAATAA
The DNA here is from genome assembly GCF_009789235.1 of Flavobacterium hydrocarbonoxydans. Lineage (GTDB taxonomy): Bacteria > Bacteroidota > Bacteroidia > Flavobacteriales > Flavobacteriaceae > Flavobacterium > Flavobacterium hydrocarbonoxydans. Next base: position 223,619 of record NZ_WSTB01000003.1, read on the forward strand.
TACCTTTTACATAAAAAAACACTAATTTTTTCAAATCCTACCTAAAATGGCTTGTGAATTGTCCTGTAACGGTCATAAAACTAAAAAGCCCATTTCGTACTGAAATGAGCTTTTTTAATATCTAAAATAAATCAAAATTTACTTTATTCTGATTATATCATAAGAGGACTGCGTTTTATCTCCTGCCAATAAACTACCCAATTTAGAACAAATTACATATACATTCCCATCTGAAGCAAGTGCTGCAGTGGTAGGGAATTCTTCTTTCCCAATAATCGTTTGATTTACTTTTGAGGCACTTTGCCAGTTATTACTACTTGAAAAAGTATAAGTACTGCCAGAAGCCAATCCGTTTTCAACAATAACTAAATCATTGTTTTTATCTAATTCTATACCATCCGGAGCACTGAATGTGGTTCCTGTTACCTTAGTAATAGCTGAAGGATTAGAGATAGAAATTTTAAACAAGCTGGCATCATCCGTTTTTACAGCCAGTAAGTATCCATCGGGATGAAAAACAATTCCATTTAAACCAAATTGTCCTGAAGCAGGCTGAAATAGCTTATGGGTTACAAATAATGAAGCTTCAAAACTGGTGTCAATTTTATAAATATTTGGAGAAAAGGAATCGGTAATATAAATATTTCCCTTAGCATCTACCGCAATATCATTAAGACAGGATCCTGCATTTGGGGTGAAATTTTTTAAATCAATTTCCTTAATCAATGCACCGGAAGTAAGATTGAAAATACTTACCGTAGCAATAGTTCCGGCGCTTCCCTCAGTACTTTTTTGCGAAATTCCCAAGTCAGCGTTAGCCACAATTAAGCGGTTTCTACTTTCATCCGTATAAACTCCTGTAGGCAGTACCAGTTTAGGACTGGTTGCAAATACAGTACTTTCGCCCTTACTATTCATAGTATAAATTGCTCCTTTATGTAAGGAGCTAAAGAGGAATTTTTCATTTTTCGAATCATAATCAATTCCTTCAGGATAAAGACCTGTATCTGTTACAGTGTATTTACTGGCTAAAGAAACGGGAACTGTTGCTGGCTTTTTTTCGCTATCACAGGCCACAAAAAAAATGGAGAGGGCTGCAATTAAAATAGAATTTTTCATTTTTATTAATTAAAATTATTTGTCCTTATTGACAATGCAAATCTGGCACAGAACAATAAAAATAAAAATGAACTAGTTTAGGAAATAGGGTTGAACCAGTTTAACTTTTTGACGTTTTACCATTGCGTATTTTGCTCAAATACTCTTTGCTAAAACCCAGATAAGAAGCTAATGCGTATTGGGGAACACGTTTTGCAATAGCAGTATATTTGCTCATAAATTCGTCGTATCGCTCTTCGGCTGTTGAAGTAAAATTTGCCAAAAGCCTTTTTTGCTGAAAAGCAAGGGCACGCTGGGTAATAATGCGTTCGAATTTTTCCAGTTTTGGAATTTCCTCCAGAAATCTCTGCATATTTTCATATTCAATCTGAATAAGTACAGAATCTTCAAGAGCTTCAACAAATAAAGTAGCAGGTTCCTGATAAATCAGACTGCTGTAATCCGAAATCCACCAGTCTTCGATTGCAAATGACAGCGTATGTTCTTTGCCTTGCTTGTCTATCAGATAACCTCTAAAAGCGCCTTTTACAACATAACTTTTATGTTTGCAGACAAAACCTGGCTGAACAATAAACTGCCTTTTTTTTACCCTGGTAATTTTCAAAAAAGTAGCCAGATGCTTTTTTTCATCATCTGTTAAATCAACATATCTTGAGATATAATCTATAACGGGCAGTAGCTCTTCCATTTAACAAAGGTAATTTTTTTGTGTTAAGTTGGAGAATAACTAACTCTCCCCGCCAAATTCCTCACTTATAATTGTTTTTTTTTTTAATTCTGTCTTTTTTTCGTTTAAACCAAATGTCTAAGGATTCAAAACGATCATGTAAAGTAAAACAATGAATGTGTTTCGTTTTTATTATCGTTTAAACAAAAAAATGCCTAATAAAATTTAGAATCATTCTAATAGCTTCAAATCGATTATGTATGTTATTTTGAAGTAATTTTATTTTGAAATTAGAACCCTACCCATGAATGCTATAACAGATGTAAAAACTTTAGAAAATATTCTTAAAGACATCGATAAAAAAATTGACAGACTCAATGATCAAAAAATAGTTGCTTTTTTTGAAACTTTAGGATTGCATAAAAGAGACGATATTGCTAAAGATTATCTAAATTGGGAAACAATCCTTGTTGTAGTGCCAGACAGACATACCTCGAATGAAATAAAAAAATACAAATATTCTATTGCGAGAATTTCCTTTCTTACCAATCCTAATGCAAAGCAAATCCACATCTACGATTTCAATCAGTGGAAAGATGCTTCGCGAAATAAAACACAATTTCAGATTAGAGAATACCTGAAAACCAATTTTGGAGGCGTTAAAACTTTCGATTCTAATCTTTCTTAATTTTTTATAATATATAAATTTATAAAAAAACATCAGCTAAAATAAACATTTTAATGGCAGTAGATTAAAGATTAGCAATCTTATTTCATTAATGTTTTAGCCTCATTTAGTACCTTATTTTTTCAAAAAAAATCCCCTTTACATAACATGGCTTTGAGTTTCTTTTTTTTACATTTTTAGAAACTCTGGCCGGTAAAACAATCTGACTCTGCGTTAGATCTTTCCTTTGCTTTACATCGAAAATTAAGCAAATCTTAAGCAAATAAAAAAAATAAGACAGTCCATAATTCGTTATTTCGTAAACACCTTAATAACAACACTGTAAAATGAAACTCATTGCTTTATTACTCCTATTATCAGTACAACCGATAAATTGGGAACCCGACTTTAACAATGCTAAAAAAATAGCAAAAGAAAAAAATGAATTAATACTTCTCAACTTCTCAGGGTCTGATTGGTGCGGCCCATGTATAGTATTACGCCGGGATTATCTGGAAAGTCCAGTTTTTACTGATATGGCCAATGCAAATTTGGTCTTGGTAAATGCTGATTTTCCTAGAAAGAAGAAAAATATTGGGTCTCCGGAACAAATCAAACGAAACGAAGATTTAGCAGAAATTTATAACAAAGAAGGAAGTTTTCCGCTCACCTTTCTTTTGGATGCTGATGGGAAAGTAATAAAAAGCTGGCATGGAAAACCAGAAACATCACCTGAGCAGTGGACTGCAGAAATAAAAGCAATCTGTGAAAGCCGAAAATAACACCTCAAAAAAACACAAATACTCACAGTCCTTAAAACTCATGGGGAACAACTTTACCATTACGGTGGTTGCCGAGAATGAGAATGAAGGAAATAAGAGTATTAATCTTGCTATCGAAGAAATCAGGCGAATCGAAAAACTGCTTACTACTTATAAAGAAGACAGTCAAACCAATTTGATTAACGAAAATGCTGGAATTAAGCCTGTAAATGTAGATCCCGAAGTTTTCTCCCTTATAGAAAGATGTATGGGTATTTCGAAAATAACTCAAGGAGCATTTGATATTTCTTACGGAAGTATTGACAAAAGTTTATGGAATTTTGATAAGACAATGACCAAGCTTCCGGATGCTCAGACCGCATTAAAAATGGTGCATTTAATTGATTACAAAAATATAATCCTGGATAAAGAAAACACCACTGTATTTCTAAAAGAAAAAGGAATGCGTATTGGTTTTGGCGGAATCGGAAAAGGATATGCGGCTGAAATGGCCAAACAATTGCTATTGAAAAACAAAGTGCAAAGTGGTATTATCAATGCCAGCGGAGATCTTTCGGCATGGGGATTACAGCCAAATGGAAAGAAATGGACTATCGGTGTAGCAGATCCGGATTCACCAAATGCTGCATTCTCTTATATGGAAATTTCTAATAAAGCAGTCGCAACCTCAGGCAACTATGAAAAGTTTGTTACCATTAACGGAAAAAAATATTCGCATACCATCGATCCTAAAACAGGACTTCCTATAACTGGAATTAAAAGCGTGACTATCATCGCTTCAAATGCTGAATTTGCCGACGCTATGGCAACTCCAATAGCCGTTATGGGAATTAAAGCTGGACTGTTTCTAATTGACCAGATTCCAGATCTATATTGTATTATCATCGACGACAACAATAAAATTTACACTTCAAAAAACATCAACCTGAAATGAAAAAGCCAAAACAAAAAGCGCTCGTAATATTGTGTAGCATTGCTTTTACAGGCATTCTACTCACTTCCTGCACTTCGGTTAAGGAATACCAAAAAGGAAAAATCAACGATTCTGAAATGGTACTTTCTAACAGGAAAATCGAAAAGACAGAACTCAGTTTTCAATCCTACCGAGAAGGAGCTTCCGGAGCAAATGCAGGGAAAAGCGGCGGTGGCTGCGGCTGTAATTAATTTTCATACTATAAAAAATGAAAAGAATATTCATAACAGGATTTGCCTTACTGGCACTTTTTCAATTAAGAGCACAAAATATCCCAACTGATTCTACCAGCTATAAAAGCAAAAAATTAAAACTTGAGGAAGTAAATTTAGTATCCAGCTACTACAATCAGGATGGAAATAATTCTGCCGTAACTGGAGGAATTGGTTCTGAACATCTTACTGATATTGCCAATACTATAGATGTAAAATTAGTGAAATACGGAGAAACCGGAATCAAGCATACGTTTGATATCGAAGCGGGTATTGATCATTACACCTCTGCTTCTTCAGACATGATCGATTTGAGTGCTAATTCTTCTGCATCATCTGCAGATAATCGCTTTTATCCTTCCCTGACCTATCTTAGAGAAAACGAGGAAAAAGGAAGAACACTGGGAATTGGTGTTTCATCATCTACTGAATTTGATTATCAGTCATTTGGAGGAAATATTAGCTTCTCACAGAAAACAAAAAATAAGAATGGTGAATTTACAGCCAAATTTCAAACTTTTATAGATCAATTAAAGTTAATAGAGCCAGTTGAACTTCGTACTGCCGGAGAAGGTTACGAAAGTGCCAATCGAAATACTTTTGCAGGAACTTTAAGCTATTCTCAGGTAGTGAACCAAAATCTGCAAGTAATGCTTGTGGGCGATGTTATCAGCCAAAATGGTTACTTGAGTCTTCCTTTTCATAGAGTCTATTTTGCAGATGGATCAGTACATCAGGAAAAAATGCCAGATACAAGACTTAAAATTCCACTCGGAATCAGGGCCAGCTACTTTTTAGGAGATAATATAATCATTCGAGCCTACTATAGGTATTATACAGATGACTGGAATCTAAAAGCCCATACCGCAGATCTTGAAATACCCGTAAAATTAACACAGTCATTTTCATTAAGCCCATTTTACAGGTATTATACCCAAACAGGAACAAAATATTTCAGGCCTTATGGTGAACATACCGCAGCAGATGAATATTACACCAGTAACTATGACTTGTCTAAATTTGACAGCAGTTTCTTTGGGATGGGGATGAAATTTACTCCTCTTAATGGGATTTTTGGGCTGAAACACTGGAATACTTTGGAAATTCGCTATGGTCATTACACCAGAACAACCAATATGACCTCTGATATCATTAGTATCAATATTAAATACAAATAACTTTTAATAACTATATATATAAAACCTCTAAAGTCATCTGATTTAGAGGTTTTTAATTTTATTGGAAGATAAAATGTTAGCGAAACATTTAATTCATAAGTCTAAATACAGCAACTTTTATATTTCTATGCCGTTTTAAATAAAAATATCATTTCAATATCTCTATTTTAAGAGAATTAAAATTATTTACAGGATTTAAAAAACTCATACGCTCTTTTCTCTGCATAGGAATACATAGAATTACGGAGCGGAAATGCACAGTGTCCTCCATACTTTGGTGTTTCAAGATAAACATAGGTACTGTCCTGAGCTATGGCTCTGGGGTAGCATCTTTCTCCCAAAAAAGGATCATCCAGAGAATTGATAATTAAGACTGGTGTGGTAATATCTTTAAGAGAAAATTCCGGAGAAACTTGTTGGTAATAATCATCGCGGCTGGCAAAACCATGCAGCGGAGCCGTAAAATAATGATCGACTTCATCAAAAGTGGTAATGCTGTCAATTTGATCGCGATTTATAAAATCTGGAAACTGCGCTGCTTTGTGTTTCAGTTTTCTTTTAATATCAATTGTAAAATTCTTCAAATAGACTCTGTTAAAACCTTGTTTGAGAACAGCAGCACTTGTTGCAATATGTGTGGGAACCGAAACACATACTCCTCCCTTTATACGCGCATCTATTTTTGTCCAGCCAAAATAATTCAGCAGCTGCACACCTCCCATTGAATATCCAATCAGATAAACTTCTTTGAAACCTTTTTGAAAAACAAACTGTACAACCTCATCCAGATCATCGACTGCACCGTGATGATAAAGTCTGGGCAGACGGTTCATTTCTCCTCCACAGGTACGGTTGTTCCATGCGAAAACCGAAAAATCTTTATGTTCAAAATAAACCGCGCAACTATTGTTGTATGTTCTGCGGGAATCTCCTTCTAATCCATGACATAAGATAACCGCTTTTTTAGAATCCTTTAAAATAAAATCGATATTGATAAAATCTCCGTCGTTTAACTCGATTTTTTCTCTTGTGTATTCCGGAGCGTCAAACTTTTTGAACAACGCAGCATAAATAGTCGAAACGTGCCTGTTTCGATGCATTATAGAAGGAGAATTATATTCTGATTGTTCAATTATTGGCATACTGAAAAAGTTTATAAGGTGTGTACTATAAATCTATTCAAATGTAACTTAAAACTGTCTTTTTTATTTCATTTTTATTAATTATTAATGGATATAAATTTTTATTCAAAATTCATTGAAAACCTTCTGCATAGTTCAGATTCTGCAAAATCGTTACGCTATTATGTAACAGCTTCACTTCTTAAATTAATTAAATTTGGGAGGAACTAATTTCTATTACTTTTAAAAAATAAGATTATGAAAAATTTCATCCCGTTTTTACTTTCCATTTTCTTTATTTCTTGCCAGCAAAAAGAAAATAAGATGGATGCTGTTGAAAACAAAACCGATTCTACTGAAACATCACAACCCATCGTAGTGGAAAAAAACAAAGAAGAAAACAAACAAATTGGAGATACCATTTTCCTGAATTCTATTAATGAAAAAGATGTTTTTATAGCGGAAGGTGTTTTAGATTCGATTCATCCGAGGGCATACGTAAAATTTAAAAATGAAGATTTAGGCGAACTGAACGCTAAGATTATTCCAACAACCGGAAAAGGAAATATCCGTTTTAACCAAATTATTTTTCCAGATAATACATCAGATGGTCCATTTGGAATGGACTTAAAAATTCCTGTTAAGCAAAAAGGAAATTATATTTTAGTGATTGGGCATTCGCAAATGGCTGACAGTCCTTTTTGGGGCGAATTCAGGGTAGAGGTTTCAACCATTTCTAATAAACAGTAAATCTTGCTGTGAATTGAAAATCTTAATCATCAGGTTCTGTTATCCAATCTGTTTTTATCTTTCACATCTTATTTGTCACTAACGTTTAGTGTTGTGGCAATTTTTTTTTATAATTTTTGTTTTACCACGAAAACTGTGGCAATTTTTTTATAATTTTCTTATTGCCACAAAAAGTGTGGCAAATCTTATTCTTGTTTTAAAATTGACACAAGAGTTGTGACAAATTTTTAAAAAATTTATTTTGTCACAACTCTTGTGATTTTTTTTATAAATTATTTTTTTGTCACAACAATGGTGACAAAAATATTTGATTACAATTTTGTCACAACTTAAATACATACTGCAGTGATCAACAGAAATAGTACTCTTTGGAGAAAAAACAGAAATTATCCCTGCTTAGAAAAACAAAAAAGCCCATTTCAAATGAAATGAGCTTTTTTGAACCTGAAGTAATCCTGTATCAACTTAGAATCACTATGATCTAAAATTTGAAACTTTCGATAACAGCATTAAATAGAGGGAAAAAGACTGGTTCTGGTTATTTTATCTGATGAAAAATCTACCGAAAGCCCTTGTCCGTAACTTTCCTGAAAATATTCTACACGAATTGGCAAAAGCCCTTTCTTTAATTGTATTTCCGATTTTTTTTCATCAAAACCATGTAATCCATCATTATCAATAACCAATTGGTTGTCTATATAAAGTTTACTTCCGTCATCAGAAGCCAGATAAAACGTATATTTTGCATCTGCCGGAATGTTAACGAATCCGTTATATAACAAACCGAAGTTATTATCGTCATGTTTAATTTTACTCAAATCAAAATCAGGAGCGTAGCCTTTATCAATTGGGGTAAGTGTATTAAAATCCGGCATTTTACTCCATTTCCCTTTGTATAAACTATAGTTTAAACCTGTTTTTTTATTATACAATATTTTTGAAATAACAGAACTGCAAGAACCATCACCCGCTGGACACGCCATAGCATTCACTCGGACCGGAACGGCAACTTCAAACGCTTTGGTATAAAGTTGTGAAGCCGTTGTGGGTACAGAACCATCTGTGGTGTAATATATTTTATCGGTTCCTTTGGGCACAAACGCTACTTTTGCTTTTGTATCCGACTCCAGCTCTCCAGAGTTGCTTGTAAATTCAGGTCTTTCAGCAATTTTTCCGTAGATTTTAAGGAATTCGTAATAAGGCTTATACGCTTTATTGTTTTCGCTGATGGATTGAATCGTTAAGAGCGCACTGTTCCAACGAACAGGAAACCCATCAATTTCTTTCTTAATATCAGCAATATTATATTCTATATTTTGTCCAAATTGCGAAAGAGACATTATTTCGAAAGGACTGTATAAGCCGTCATTCCAATCATGCAAAAGACGAAATGCTTCGAAATTTTTCATGTACTTAATTTGTCCTTTTTTACCTGAAAGAAGCTGTTGATCATATTCTGGGAATTGTACCTCAACTGAAACTTTAGTATTAGTTGGAGATTCCGGTAAATATACACGTGTTTCAAAATCGTTACCGGCGTAGGTCCAGCTGCCCGCTTTGGCTTCTTCACTGTACGGAATGTTTTGTCCGTTGACAGTTACTTTTGTTGGAGGAAAAGAACACGGAAAACGAAGTTCATACCCTCTCGAAGTCAGCATACCAGGAAATGATCCTTCAACCGGAGCTATCACAATACTGGTTTTATTTCCTGTCTGTTCAGATGTTATGGGCGTAAAAGAAAAAGCATTTTTCTTAAAATTGTTGTTATTTCCTTCATCTTCATACAATTTCAGAGCTCCTTTTTTACCTGGATAAAAAGCTAGAATTAGTGGGTTTAGTGGTTTTTCATCGGTTCTTTCTACTTTTGACTGCATCGGAACAATAGCGCCTTCTTTTACAAAAACCGGAATATCACCTATGGTAAAAGGCATCGTAATTTTTTTACCGCCGTTGATTATACTTCCCGTACTGCATTCGTACCATTTTCCTTCAGGCAGCCAGGTTTCGTGTGATAAAAAGACATTTTTTTCCCCGATTGGTTTTGTTATCGGATGTACCATCATATCGCGGCCAAACATATATTGGTTCGGTACAGCATACGCATTCTCTTCCTTTGGATAATCATAATACATGGGATGAACGGTAGAAACTCCTGTTTCGTAGGTATTACGTGCTTCGTTATATAAATACGGTACCAAAGCATATCGCATTTGATAGGCATCTCTCATTATAAGGAAGTTATCCAGCGGATAAGCCCAAATACGTCTTTCGTGCTGTGGAGCAGCCGTAGCATGCGTTCTGAATATTGGACTAAAAACGCCCCATTGAATCCATCTTGTGTAAAGCTCCGCAGTACCTGCATCTCCCTGATGTCCGCCAATATCATGGCTCCAGTAACCAAATCCTACATTGGCTGCAGTGGCCGTAAAATAAGGCTGGTAATTTAATGATTCCCAGGAAACATGCGTATCACCAGAAAAACCAATTTGGTATCTGTGATTTCCTAATCCGCCCCAACGGTGAAAGATAAGCGGACGCACTTTATTTTGGCGCTCCATATCGCTATAATGCACATAATTCAAATAAATAGTCGGATTAACTCCAGGGATATTGGTACTACCCCATTGCTGCCAGTCCAGCCACCAAAAATCTACCCCTGATTTTTCAATTGGATGCAAAACCAAATTCATATAATTCGTTGCAAATTTTTTATCGGTAATATCAAAAGGCACATATTTTTTTGTTGCCGGATCAATTCCCATTGCTTTTGCCATTTCAGGATATACCGCTTCAAAAGGCTGGATTCCCGAAGCCGGATGCAGGTTCAGACAGGTTTTAAGATGCTGCTCATTGGTCCATTTTAAGAACTTTTCCGGATCCGGAAATAAATTTTTATTCCAGGTAAAACCTGTCCATCCAGAATCTTCTCCGGCCTGATCTCTTTGTCTTTGGCCGTTTTTGAAAAATTCCGGTAATGATTTAACGTGCCAGTCCATATCGATTACAAATACATCAAGGGGCACATCATGCATTTTGAACTCGCTCACAAGGTCACGGAATTCCGTATCAGAGTATTCTCTGTATCGTGACCACCAGGCACCAAACGCAAATCGTGGCGGCATCGCTATTTTACCAGCAATATCGGTGAAATCTTTCAAAGCCAATTTATAATCGGTATCATAGGCAAAAAGATATAAATCCTGAGGTTTATCTCCCGGACGCGCCATAACCCACGGCCACTCTGAATTATCAAAAAGTGGGCGTTCGCTATCGTCTATCAGGTACCAGCCATCACGTGAAATTATACCTTTTTCCAATTCTTTGGCCGGACCATCTACTCCATCCAAAGTACGGGTTGTACCCAATAAGTTTTTGGTATTAGCCAAACCTGGTTTCCATGAAACGGGTTTTCCATTTACAATAAAATCTACACTTAAATTTTTGTCGTTAAAGTTACCTGAACCCGTTTTGTATTTAAGTTTTACAACATCGGTAGCAATTTGCAGCACACCATTACTCTCTTTTTTAGTAAATGATGGAACTGGAAGGTTGCGATTCACAAAGGTTAACGAAGCATTGTCTGTAAATTTGCCATCTGCACTCCATTCCATACGTATGACACGAGGAGAAAGTACCGTAAATCTGGCATTGCCTGATACTACGACTGCTTTTGGGTTTGCTTCAGGCTTGTTTTCCTGTGCAAAGAAAGTTGCCGAAGCCAGACAAAAAATGGTAATTAAAAATTGTTTTGTTTTCATATTCTATTTTAAAATTAATCTTAAATAAATACTTTAAATCAAATCATCCAAAAACAGCCTTATAATCTGAACGACTTAATTTAAAGTATATGCTTTTATTGGGGGTTATTTTTTAATAAATTTCTTCATATACTTTGCACCATCAACTTGAATCTGCAAGATATACATCCCTGACGTTAAATTCCCTACATACAAATCGTTGTAGTATTTTTTAGGATTATGAATAAGTCGGCCTTGCATATCATATATTTTTATATCTGCTGCTGCTAAATCTATAGCTGATACAATATGCAGATTCTGACCTACAGGATTTATCAGTATGATATCAGAGCTTAACTCTACCTCAGGAATCCCTAACGTTTTTTCGTAAAATTGCGTTTTCGGAATCACTTCTCTGCCTTGCAGGAAATTAGACCATTCTAATTTGCAGGTTGCTGCACTGCTGTTTTCGAAATATTCTAATTGTATGTTGTATTTCTGACCGGCTACCAAAACAATTTTCCCCCTGTATTCTCCTACGTCATCCAGCCATCCATCAATAATGAGCTGGTCGTTGACCCATAATCTTCTTCCGTTGTTACTCGTTACATAAAACGTATATTCGCCACTGTACTTTGGTTGTATTTCACCTTTCCATCGTACGGTGAACTGATCCGGATTGACACCCGGGCCTGGGGAGGTAAAGGCCCAATCAAAATTAATAGCAGCATCTACCCTGTTCAATACCGATGTTTCAAAATTCATTCCGTTGAAATAGTTGCCAGATATACCTGTTCCCGTTCCCATCATTGGATTTACATCCGGCATTAGATCAAGCTTCCAGCGTTGGGCATCATTATTATTGTCTGTCCATTGCTGAATATTTGTCCCGGGTTCCGAAAGATTATTGTTAACATCCAGACATTTATTAGTGCTTTTATGCGTTAATTTATAATAGCCGTCAGGCATTAAATCCAGTTTCCAGCGTTGTGCGTCATTATCAGTATCATCCCATTGGTGTACATTGGCACCATCGTTACTACTATTATTATCAACATCCAGAACCTGGTTGGTTCCTTTGTGTTTCAACTGATAGAATCCATCATTTTCAAGCGTAATATACCAACGCTGTGCATCGACATTACCACTGTCTGTCCATTGATGCACATTGGCACCTGGTTGAGTGCTGTCTTTGTCAACACTAATCACCTGATTCGTTCCTTTATGTGTTAAGCGATACAAGCCTCCGGAAACAATGGGTGCTTCTACTAATTCCAGTTTCCATCGCTGTCCGTCATCTCCATTATCAGTAAATTGTATTACATTGGCAAGGGAAGCTGTACTGTTTTGATCTGTTGCCAAACATTGGTTGGTTCCTTTGTGAGTTAGCTTAAAATAGCCGTCTGTCATGATTTCCAAACTCCATCGCTGTGCATCATTTCCGGTATCCGTACCTTGCTGTACATTTGCTGCGGATTGTGTACTGCCATTTTCAACTTCTAAACACTGCGTAGTACCTTTATGCGTCAATTTATAAAAACCATCAGATTCCAGCGTGATAACCCAACGTTGCGAATCGCTACCGCTGTCTGTATTTTGATGCACATTGGCACCTGGCTGGCTACTATTTTCTGCCACTTCTAAAAATTGATTGGTGTCTTTGTGGGTCAATTTATAGATTCCGCCCGATACAATTGGGGATATCGGTAATGATGCGCATGAATTATCCGGTACTCTTGGTTTTACTCCATAATTGGTCATGTTAATAGGTTCAATCAAATCATTTGCATTAAAATACATGTGATCAATGGCAATTTTTCTGTCTCCGCTTGACGCATTTTCATACCGGTGATAGACGATATAATACTCATCGCAATCACCCATTTTTATAACCGAATGATGTCCGGGGCCTTTATCTTCGCTATTTGAACTCAGAATAACGCCTTGATAAGTCCACGGTCCCACAGGAGAATTGGATGTTGCATATCGAACATTATAGGAATCATTACCCCAGTACCCATTAGAATACATCATATAATAAATCCCTTTACGCTTTACCAAGTAAGGTCCTTCGGTATAATTTGGGGGCGTTATATCTGTAGAACCAGTAGCCAGAGAAATCATATCGGGATTTAATTTACGTACAGATAATTTACTTTTGCCTGATCCTCCATAATAAATATAGGTCTGACCATCGTCATCTGTAAAAACCATTGCATCAATAATGTCATCAGTAAACGGATCTGTTGCAATAAGCGGAGTACCCAAATCCGTGAAAGGCCCAATTGGTGAATCGCCCACTGCCACTCCTATTTTGACTTCGGCAGTATAATATAAATAGTACTTATTGTTTTTGTAGGCAAGCCCGGGAGCCCAACCGTTATTATCCGCCCAACTGCATTGCGGTCCGATATCAAAAATAACACCTTCGTCTTTCCAGTTCGTTAAATCATTCGATGAATACGCATGAAATTGTTTACCCGCCGATGCCGTAGGATAGATGTAATATTTGTTATTGAAATAATGAATTTCAGGATCTGCGCCCGAAAACAAAGGATTCCTACTGAGTTGTGCCTGCACAGAAGTAACTGAACTTAAAAACAGTAAAAATACCGCAAGACGAAATCCCGATTGCTGTATTAGCCTGTAAATCCTTTTTTTAGTTTGCATCATAATTTTAGTTTAGAAAATTAAAAACACTTTTTGCTAACCCGTTGTTGGATGTAATCAATAAAAATTTAATTAAACACATAGAAAACATAGATTTTATGATTTTGAAAAAAAGGAAATCAAAAAGAAACTCGTTTCTTAACACATAGTCCCGATAACTATCGGGATGTTTTAATGCAAGTGAAACGCCTTTGTGAGTTCAATAAGCTATGTTTCTATGTGTTAAAAATAATTTCATCCAAGGTTTTTTTCTTTTATTTTTTAATGAAACGTTTTGTAATTTTTGTTCCTTCTTTCTCAAAAACAGCAAAATAAATTCCGGCTGATAAACCTGAAACATCCAAACCATTATCCTTTACTTTTTGTTCTAAAACCAAGCTTCCTGTTGAAGAAAAAACACGAACCTGAATATCTTTCATTTCGGTACTAAAGAAAAGCGTGTTTTTAACTGGATTCGGATATACATTTATAGCCGTTGTGGTATCATCAATTTCGGATTTTAAAGCAGATTTTGATGATTTGGCTGCATTTGTGGGTTTTATTAAATCCAGTTTCCAGCGTTGGGCATCGTTATTATTGTCTGTATATTGATGTACATTGGTTCCGGGTTCCGCCAGATTATTGACAACATCCAGACATTGATTGGTTCCTTTGTGAGTAAGTTTAAAATAACCATCACTCATCAGTTCAATTTTCCAGCGTTGTGCATTGGTACCAAGATCTGTCCATTGCTGCACATTGGCTCCAGCCTGACTGCTATTGTTATCAACATCCAGAACCTGATTGGTCCCTCTGTGTGTTAATTTATAAAAACCATCCGCTTCTTTGGTAATTACCCAACGCTGAGCATTAGTCTCATTAGGATTATGCTGCTGTACATTTGCGCCTTGCTGGGTACTGCCGCCGCTCACATCCAGACTTTGATTCGTACCTTTATGAGTCAGTCTATACACCCCTCCGGAAACAATTGGAACTTCAATCAGATCCATTCTCCAGCGTTGGGCATCATTATTTGTATTCGGATTATCTCCCCATTGCTGTACATTGGCTCCAGCCTGACTGCTATTATTATCTACATCCAAAACCTGAGTGGTTCCTTTGTGCGTTAGTTTGCAATAACCATCAGACATCATTTCGATTTTCCAGCGTTGTGCATCAGTACCCAGATCGGTCCACTGCTGCACATTGGCTCCAGCCTGACTGCTATTGTTATCCACATCCAGCACCTGAGTGGTACCTTTATGCGTTAATTTATAAAAACCATCTGCCTCAAGCGTCACAATCCAGCGTTGTGCATCGTTGCCATTGTCTGTGCTTTGCTGAACATTTGTTCCCGACTGGCTCAGGTTATTATAAACATCCAGACATTGATTGGTACCTTTGTGTGTTAACTTATAAATACCTCCCGAAACAATACTTTGTGTAGGACAGGATTGATTTGGCACGCGTGCTGGAACTCCATAATTGGTCATATTAACCGGCTCAATCTGATCGGCAGAATTAAAATACATTCTGTCAATCGCAATTTTTCTGTCGCCTGACGTCCCATTTTCGTATCTATGATAAACCATGTAATATTCATCACAATTTCCCATTTTTAATACGCCGTGATGTCCCGGACCTTTGTCTTCGATATTAGAACTTAATATTTTGCCTCTATACGTCCAGGGTCCCATAGGCGAGGTTGAAGTTGAATATTGTACATTATAAGTATCATTAAACCAGGCTCCATTAGAATAAGTCATGTAATAAATTCCTTTACGCTTTACCATATAAGGCGCTTCGGTATAATTTTGAGGGGTGATATCGGTAGGACCTGTTGCCAGAGAAACCATATCTGCGTTTAACTTGCGTACCACCATCCTGCTTTTGCCAGATCCTCCATAATAGATATAGGCCTGTCCGTCATCATCAATAAAAACATTAGCATCAATGATATCATCGGTGTAAGGATCTGTTCCGATAAGCGGAGCACCAATATCCGTAAAAGGACCAATAGGTGTATTACCCACAGCGACGCCAATTTTGGTTTCGGCAGTGTAATAGAAATAATATTTATTGTTGCGAAAAACTACTGCCGGAGCCCAACCGTTATATTGTGACCATGGGCTATCCGGAAAAAGGTCGAAAATAAGGCCTTCGTCCTGCCAGTTGGTTAAATCATTTGAGGAATAGGCATGAAATTGCGTGCCGTAAATAGCTGTAGTGTAGATATAATATTTATTATTGAAGTAATGAATCTCCGGATCAGCTCCTGTAAATAATGGATTACCAGTTAGCTGTGCCTGTGCAGCTAAACCTATAAACATTAAAAATACAGCAAGACGTCCTCTTAATTTACCACCCAGATTATACTTTTTTATTTTAAATTGTATCATAATTTCTTTTTTTATAGAACATTTTAAAAACTACATTTCTATTTTCAACTTAAAAAAAAAAGAGTTTATAGCTTTGTTTTGAATGCCCATTGTTATTTGATAATCAGTAAAAAAAGTGTAACTAAAAAACTAGAAAGAATCCAAAACTTTCCAATACAAACTAGATTGAAAAGTTTTGTTTTCTTCTTTTAATTGATAATTCAATGACCCTGCAAAATATGCTACAGCTTTTTTAAGGCAATAGTCATTTTAGCCGGATTAACGATAAGTTCATAATTACCAGTTGTTTCTATAACCCATTTATTGTCCGGACTGGCATTAGGCATCAACGACATCGGTATCGGTTCGCCATCTACTATAAGTACAGTACCATTTATCGCTGGCATTAAAGCTCTGCCACCCCAGTCGCCCTGTTGTGTATAAAGTTTAAATTCTCCTGCATCAAATTGTCCTTTATACGAAAAAACCTCAGGATTCTTAACATCCCATGTCATTTGTTTGGCTTTTCCAATATCCCAGCCTATGCCCGTTATTGCATTTCCAACCATATAAATATTTTCATAAGGCACATATCCAAAAACATAAATTCCCTGATCAATATCCAGATAGAACGAATGACGACCAGCCTGGGTTACTTTAAAAACATTATCGGCAGTTCTAGGATCTGTTTCGTTATACACTATTTTATTTCCAGCTATCGGATCATAAGAAGGTAACTCACTGCCCGGTTTTTCGATAACCTTGAATGAACCCACTGAAAAATCTCCTGTAAACTGATAGATGGTTCTTTCGGTAATTTCAGGTAAACTTTTACCTGTACTATAATTCCAATTGCCGCTTATACCATCTCCTACCATAAACAACGGCAAAGGACCTGGACTATAACTTGTAACAGCAAAACTAGATGTAGAAACCTCTGGTTTTTGAAACTGTGGCGTATTATCTACCCTCGCTATTATTTGTACCTCCAGATTCGTAACCACATCTCCTGGGCGTTTAAAATTTTTCAGCAGTAATGAGTTTAGCTCTCCTACGGTATAAGATTTAGTAAAAACACCTGCGGGAATTTCTTCGGTAATGGTAGTACTGACTTCTGGATCTACACCTTCACCAAAATTATTACCTAAGATATCCATACGGAAAAAATAGGTCAAAGTTGTTCCGTCTCCTCTGTTATTTCCTTCTGTCCAGGTAAAAGTGATTGCTTTTTCCTCTTCATTATCTTTAGTCAGTACAAGTTCTTCACTTGAAAGATTTAGTGTCATAGGATTCGCAAAATTGGGGTCCTGAAGCCAATCCTGATTTTCAAGTCCTTTATCTTCACAAGAGAAAAGAACTAAACTCATTATTATAAATGAGATACATTTTTTTATATTTTTCATTTTGATGTTGATTTTTAGTTATTTATCCCAGAAAGGTGCCTGAACTAAATTTGGATTCTTTTCGATTTCAGCCAGATATATTGGAAACCAATAAAATTCCTTTTTATAAACTCTCGTCTGATAGGCAGTTCTGTTGTAAAATTCAGCTGCATTCTTACCGTTAAAATTCATTCCGTAAAAAGGACCATTCAAGACCGTTTCGGCTAATTTCCATCTTCTTAAATCATCATAACGAATTCCTTCTGTACAAAGTTCCACTCTGCGTTCCATTCTGATAATCTTTCGGATGCTTTCCTGATCATTATCAACATGTATATGCAAAGCATCTGAAGCTCCTGTTGTATAAGTTCTTACACCTGCTCTTTCTCTAATTTTATTAATATAAATCAAGATATCTGCATTACCGGGATTAGATTCGTTAAGAGCTTCAGCATAGTTTAAATAAGCTTCTCCTAATCGATATAAAATTCCATGACGCGGTGCAAAGTATCCTAAAACAGGGTTTCTCGTAGGATCTGTTCTTTTTCTCGCTAAATACCCATTTTGTGGAGCATCATGGGTATTATTATTATCTTTTCGACCATTAAAAAACTCCAGTTTTCTACCTTTATCTTTACCTGCGTTGTCACCATCTGTGTACCATGCACCATCAAAATTTACAGCCAGATAAAATCTTGGTTCGCGATTGCAGTACATATTATAAGTACCAGACAACGTTACCAGACCTGGACTTTTTACTTCATTCCATTTTGTTGCTCCGTTGGTCCAGTAGCCATCTTCGCCTGAAAAACCAGTTTCAACATATCCTGATTGTGAGTCGGTAATTGGCAGCCCATTTGCAGTAAAAAAAGCATCTACCAAAGATTGTGTTACACCATATCCTCCAGCTCCTCCGGCTCCACCCGGTGCGGTATGTCTGTCATATTCTCCGGATTCAACACTAGGACGGGCAAACAATACTTCTTTATTTCCTTTACTGGCTTCTATAAGATGCAAATTCTGACATGATAAAAAAGGATCAATTCCTCCATCTGTATTCAGTTCTACATACAATTTATGACCGGCTGCTTCGGCACTTACAATCAAATCTTTACTGGCATCTGCAGCAATTTTCCATTTATTAGCATCATAGGAAGCGTTGAATAATGGTGTACCTTCTTTCGAAACATGACCCGCATAATCCTGATTACCATTTACAAGCGGACTCGCAGCAAAAAGCAACATTCTGGCTCTGACAGCTTTGCACATAATCGATGTTGCGCGACCATATTTACGACCATCTGCATACGAAGCAGGTAAAATTTCTTCAACTTCTTTTAATTCATTATTGATCCAGCTTACAATTTCATCATACGGAGTCTGACCAACTTGTAAGTCGGAAAGATTATAATCTACCGGTGTAATTTCGTCTGGACTAAAAGGAACCGGTCCATAGGTATTTATTAATAAAGTGTAATAATATGCCTTTAAAAAACGACACTCGGCAATCATTAACCTAACATCATCTTCTGTTAAATTTTGTTCCGGCAAGGGTTTAATATTTTTTATAAGCAGATTGCATTCTCTAATCCTTTGCGGAAGATTATTCCAGTAACCCGGACTCCATTGTGAACCTACTGACCAGTCACCCAAAACAAATGGAATTACCTGCCAGTCGTATTGGCGCCATCTTTCAGAGGGAGTCATATCATCTCCTAAAATTTCCCACCCCAAGCTGCGGGTATATCCCCAGGTAGGATCTGGAATTCTGGAATAACATCCCGCCAGCCAATTCTCTGTTTTTGTTTTACTCTCGAAAACGCCGTTTAAAGTAAGTTCGGTATCGCTTTCTTTATCTAAATAATCAGAACACGATGTCGATAATAATAATCCTAAAAAAAGGAAAATCAATTTAAAGTATATATTTTTCATTTTGATTTATTTTTAAATTTATAGTCCTATTGATAATCCAAAAAGAACCGATCTTGTTGATGGATATTTCAACCCATTTCCTGTATCCAACTCTGGGTCCCAAAGTTTAAAATTGGAAGCATACCATAAATTGTTTCCACTGATATAAATTCGTAATCCTTGTAAATAAAATTTCTCCAGTAGTCCTTTATCAAATGTATATCCAACTTCCATTGTTTTTAAACGGCCAAAACTCATGTCTTTTTTCCACCAGGTAGAGGCTACAGCGTTATTCGCATTAGGTCCGTAACTCAATCGTGGCCAAAAAACATCCTGTCTTGGATTTTCTTCGGTCCAGCGGTCTTCATAATTAGAATAAATGTTTCCTAAAGTACCTGTACCGCTTCCTGGTATAAAATTGGCTCCTCCTATCATTCGTTCTGATTTGGCAACTCCCTGAAAGAAAAAGCTTAAATCAAATTGCTTGTATTTTAAATTATTTCCAAAACCATACACAATCTGAGGATCCGTTGTTCCGCCGATAAAACCTTCGTCAAGACCACTTATAATTCCATCACCATTTCTATCTTCATATTTAATATCTCCCGGACGTAATACGGTACCAAATGTTGGCACTGGTAAACCCGGTGCAAGTACACCCGGAGCACTAAAATCATCACTGGTATATAATCCGGTGGCGGTATAACCATATAATGTATTGTTTTGGATGCCTGTTCCGGAACGGTACGTACCTTTTACAGCTTCTGCCTCATCTCTTTCTGTTACTTTATTTTCAACAAAAGTGAAATTGGCACGCCAGCTCATAAAGAAATCAGGAGTTACCTGTTTGTTTAAGTTGAAACCTACCTCAATTCCTTTGTTTTCCATTTTTCCAAAATTAGCCCAGGGTGCATTAATAAAACCGGCCTGTGTAGGAACTGTATTTCTTTCTACAAAAATGTCTTTTCTTTTTTCCTGAAAAACATCTACTGTCAAATCGATCATATTCAGTATTCCTAATTCAATACCAATATCAGCTTTCGCAACTTTTTCCCATGTCAAATCGTTTACTCCAATCTGACCTTCCTCAATTCCTTCAAATTTTACCCCTTGTCCTGTTCCAAAAGTGTAATCTGAATTATTGTTATCACTAATGGTTGTCAGGTAAGCAAATCTTCTATTGGCTCCAATGTTATCATTTCCTACTAATCCATAAGAACCGCGTAATTTAATTTTGTTAAAAACATTTTGAAGAGGTTGCATAAATTTCTCTTCGGTTACAATCCAGCCCAAAGCTACAGATGGGAAAAACCCGAATCGGTTTCCTTTTGCAAAATTTTCTGAACCGTTGTATCCAAAGTTAAACTCTCCAATATATTTTCGATCAAATGTATAAGAAGTTCTTCCTGCCAATCCCTGATGTTTAAAAGCCTGAGGTGCAGTTCCATCATTATAACTATCCTGGTTATACAACAAAAGACCACTTAGATCATGTTTTCCAAAAGTGCGGTTATAGGTTGTATTGGCCTCCAGATAAACGCGTCGGTTACCAAACTGAGCGCTTGTACCATACCCCAGATATTCCTGACCATACGCCTGAACGGTGCCGTGTATTAAACTTCCATCAAGATCTCTTTGCGTAGCTACATTATAATAGTCCGGTGATTTACCACGTGTTATTCTGTTTTCTGAATACGAATCAAACGAGTAGGTAAATTTTGATTTTAGTCCAGGAGTAATGCCTCTAAGGTCTTGTTCCAATGAAACCAAACTTTCAATCTTACTGCCTCCTTGTCTGTAATACCCCTGCTGTGTACTCACTGCCCATGGATTTTCTCTAGCAAAAACCCTAGGAATAGTCCCATCTGAGTAAATAGCCGGATGAACAAAAGGTGTCGTTTCGAAAGCAGTATTAAATAATCCATCGGTACTGCTGTTTCCTTTATTAAGATTTTGCAAAAAACCTCCAATATTAATTCGTAACAAAGTAGTTTTGGATACGTTTACATCTACGTTTGTACGGATGTTAGTTCTGTTCAGTTTTGTTTCTGAGTCATAAGTCTGTTTTGGATCTGCAGAAAGCATCCCTTTTTCGCTATAATAAGAAGCAGTTAAAGCATACCTCAAAATTTCAGATCCTCCGGCAACATTCAAATTGGTTCTTGAGGTAAAGGCATAATCTTTCGTTATGGCATCTATCCAATTTACATCTGGATATAAATCAGGATCATATCCGCTCGCTGTTTTTGAGATACGGTCATCTGTAAACAACTGTGGCCTACCCTGTTCTGCTGCTAATTCATTTAATAACTTCATGTAAGGAGCAGCACCAATAAATTCAGGCAATTTAGTAGGTTCCTGAATAGAGTATTCAGTTCTTACCTGTATCTTTGGAGTACCTACAAAACCTCTTTTTGTATTGATCAAAATAACTCCATTTGCCCCTCTAACACCATAAACCGCACTTGCAGCTGCATCTTTTAATACCGAAAAAGATTCTATTTCTGATGGATCAAGGTCGTTTAGGTTTCGTTCAATTCCATCAACCAATACCAATGGGTTCGTTCCTCCTTTAAATGTAGAGATTCCACGAATTTTGATATCCGACTGATCATAACCCGGTTCTCCAGAACGTTGAACAGCCATTACCCCGGCAATCTGACCCGCCAGGTTGTTCCCTAAAGTACGGGAAGTTCCTACCTGTAATAGAGAAGGTTTTATAGTACTAATTGCTCCTACTACCGATGCTTTTTTCTGAGTACCATAACCAACCACGACAACAGTCTGAAGATCATTGGTTTCTTCTAACATCGTTATGGCAATTTTTTTATCATTATTTAAAGGTCTCTCAACTGGTTTCATTCCGATGTAATTGAACACCAGTATCGCCTTTGCAGAAGATACCGTAATCGTAAAACTACCATCAAAGTCGGTCGTTACGGCATTTTTAGTGCCTTTTTCAAGTACTGTTGCACTCGGTAATGAAAGTCCTTTAGCATCTGTTACTTTTCCGGTTATTTTTACGGGATCCTGTAAATTGTTGTTCTGCGCAAAACTATTTCCTGCACAGAGCATTAGAAACAATAAGCAAATCAATCCCTCCTTACTTAACTTTTTACTCAAGGTAAATAAGCTAAGTTGAATGGATGACGTTTTCCAAGTCGTTTTAATTTTCATTTGGGTTTTGTTTTTTTGGTTTTATAATTAGTTAGTTCTTCAATTAAAATAATTTTCAAAGGATTATTCAAAAATTACAAGCATTCTCTTAACTTGTAAGAATTTATTAAAAGCTGGTATTTTTTAAAGCTTGTTAAATTATTAAGCTCTTTTTTTATTAATACCATAATTTATTAACCTAAAAAATCATTTTAATATTTGACCAAATTATGATATTGGGTATCTAATTTTAGTCTCATTTTGTTTCATAATTGTGTTTAAATGATTCATACAGCCTACTAAAATGTTGTAAATGCGCAATATGAATCAAAATGAATGCTGAATAGAACTTAAATGAAAACCAAATTTTTACAAAAAGATAACATGCAGTTGTTCTTAAAATCCAAAAGATTGGTTCTTCTTTTATTTTATTGCATCATTTTGAGTGGAGAATAGAATTTAAAACTTCGGTAAAATGTAAGAGTAACTAATGAATGATTCCGTTGTGTACTGGTTTAAAACACTAATAGGTTTACTGATTTTTATTCAAAAAAGAGTAGAATCGTTTTAGAACTATCAAATAGAAAATCATTCAAAAAAAATGTACAAAAAAACCAGCGGCTGTATGCTCTTCCAATACCTGATATTATCGAATGGATAACATTTTCCAGGATTAATGACTCAAAGCCATTATCAGAAAGCAAACAAACGCTGGTTATTCTAAACTATTTAAAAAATACTTTTTAATAAACTATTTAACAGTAATCGTAATTCCATTAAGTGTGCCGGTACCTTCATACGTTTTACCATCTAAAAGTAAATGAACGTTTATTTTAGTCACTTCATTACTGATGTTTCTTTTTCCTTCTATATCCGAAACGGTCACTAAAACCGTATCATTTTTTTTCTCAGCAGTAAACGTAAGCATCGCATAATCACCTTTTTCAAACCCAAATCCGTCTCCGGC
Source organism: Flavobacterium hydrocarbonoxydans (assembly GCF_009789235.1). Taxonomy (GTDB): domain Bacteria; phylum Bacteroidota; class Bacteroidia; order Flavobacteriales; family Flavobacteriaceae; genus Flavobacterium; species Flavobacterium hydrocarbonoxydans. The sequence goes on from NZ_WSTB01000003.1 coordinate 247,268, forward strand.
ATCTATATACAATTCTCCTTTGGCTGTACCTTTTGCATCAAGACATACAAAAAGACTTAAAGGATCAAAAGAATTCTCTCCTGCATTTTGTATTATTTTACCGGCTGGAATAATACTTCCGCCCTTAATACTTAGTTTTGCCTGATATTTATCTTGTTTATCCCCTTCGACCAGATTTAATTCTTCCCATATTCCTGAAGGGAGTATTGGGTCTTTTGCGAAAGCAGGAACCACCAAAAGGTTTTCTCCTAATAAAAAAGCCTGTTCTTCAGCTCTTAAACGAAGGTCTTTACTATCTGCAAAAAAGACAGGTGCCATTACCTGCATTCCGGTTTTAGACGACTCATAAAAAAGTGTATATAAATACGGAAGCAAACGATAGCGGCGCTCTAAGGCAATACGGGACGTTTTCTCAATTTCAGGGCCATAAGCCCATGGTTCTTTATCATTGGTTCCTGCACAGGCATGACCGCGCGAAAAAGGCATAAATGCTCCAAACCCCAACCAGTTGGCCCATAAGTCACCACTTGTATCTCCAAGAAAACCTCCAATATCCGGACCACTGAAAGGCTGCCCCGACAATCCCAGTGTAATCGACATCGGAACCGAAAGTTTTAAGTGATCCATACCAGCATAATTATCTCCTGTCCAGGTAGCGGCAAATCGCTGACCACCCAGTAAATTTGATCTTGTCAGAAGAAAAGGACGCTTCGTAGGATTCGCTTTTAAGATTCCCTCATACGATGCCTCCACCATCAATCGGCCGTAGGCATTATGATAAAGCAAGTGCGAACCTTTAGGTAAATTTCCGCCTCCCTTATGTGGTGTATCGTAAGGCATTGTACCCAAGCGTTTATCTTCCGGTAGTTCATTATCATTTACGGCAGGCTCATTCATGTCATTCCAGACACCATCAATACCGGTACTTAAATAATCTTTATACAATCCTGACCACCATTTTCTTGATTTTGGATCAGTAAAGTCAGGAAATACACAATCACCCGGCCATACTTTACCGTGGTATTCTTCTCCGTCATTTTTCATTACCCAAACATCGTTTTGGGTTCCTGATTGATAAACGCTGTAATCCTTATCCACTTTTACTCCGGGGTCTATCATATAAACGGCCTTAAAACCTTTTTTATGCAAATTATCATTTAAGACTTTTGGATTTGCAAATCGAATACTGTCGAATGTAAACACTCTGTATCCTTGCATATAATCAATATCCATCCAGATCACATCGCATGGGATTTTCTTCTCTCTGAACGTATCAGCTATTTCCATGACACGTTTTTCACTATCATAAGAAAATCTGCATTGGTGATATCCTAAGGTCCATCTGGCAGGCAATTTAATCGTTCCTGTTAATTCAGAAAGTCCTTTTAGCACTTCCTGAGGCGATTTTCGGTCAATTATATATACTCTGAACAAAGCACCTTCAGAATTATACATAATCTGATCCGAATTGGTTATCAACTCCGCTTTCCAGGTACTATCAAACAAAATCCCGAAAGCTGAACCGTCTTTGCGAACGCCCATAACCCACGGATGCGTCTGGTACAGTCTTTTTCCGCCCTCTACGCTGTAGGCACCGGTATCGGTATTCCATAATTTTATAGACTGTCCGTTACGTAACAGCGGTCCGGTAACTTCTCCTCCACCATACAGACTTACATCACCTTCAAGTTTTAAAACGGCGCTTGCTTTGTTATTTTTTACTGTAAATTCAGGAATTAAGGACCAGTCAGCAGGAATTTTTCCTTTAGAAGAAACTTCTGCCGCCAAAATCAGGGACGGTGTTTTGTTTTTATCAAAACCTTTAGGAATAAATTCTACTATTCGGTCTCCTACTGCTGTTTTTTTATGCAATGGAACTTCCTGAGCGGTAGATTTAACTATTCCTAGTAAAAAAATAAGGACTGAAAATGATAGGGTTTTTAAATTCATGTTAAAAACTTTACTGTTATGAAACGATTACAAATCAATATTGACAAATCTACTAAAACGATTTAGTATATTTTTAAAATTAAGTAACTTTTTTGTGTGTTTTTTGATAAAAACCTTATAGCTATCTGTTACATAGCTGGAATAACTAACGGAATTCCTTCAGACACCGGTTCTCCAATGATAGGATTTCCATTAGTATCCCATGTTAATTTTTGCATTCTCGGCGATCTTTGTACCCCACAGCCTTCTCCAGGGTTTGAATTTGCGTGGTATAAAATCCAGTCTTCTTTGCCATTTGGTGATTTAAAGAAGGAGTTGTGCCCCGGAGCATAAACTTTCGTTTTATCTGATTGTTGCAAAATAGGTTTGTCTGATTTTACCCATGCTAAAGGATCCAGCAAATTATCTTTTCCTGTAAAAGTGAGTAAACCTAAACTGTAATTATCTGTCCAGCAGCCACTCGCTGAAAAAACAATAAATGCTTTCTTTTTATGGGTCAGAAACTGAGGCCCTTCATTTACGTTTACCTGAGCCGGATTTACATCATCGTGAAGGGCACCGTGCAATTCCCAGGCATTTGTTGGACTTGAAATTAAAACTCTGTCACCCTCAATCTGCGTAGGGCTTTTCATTTTGGCAATATAAATATTTTGCTGTCCGTTGGTATCGCCTTCCCATCCGGACCAAATCATATACAATTGTTTTTTATAAGTAAAAACATTCCCATCAATAGCCCATTTATCGGTTTGTGCGGCAATTTTTCCTTTAAAAACCCATTCGCCCTCCATTGGGTTTTCAGCATCATTTTCTAAAACATACATTCGGTGCGTTTGGTTAGAACCATCGTCTGCGGCAAAATATACATACCATTTTCCATCAATAAAATGAAACTCAGGTGCCCAGACTTCAGCTGAATAGGCCGTATTTTTTGGTGCAGTCCAAATGATTTTCTTTTCTGCATTTTTTAGATCTGCCAAATTTTTGGTTTTCAAAAGAACCAAATGACTTTGCATGGTATGGGTATAGTAATAATAACCATTATGATAGGTACTGTAAGGATCTGCTCCATAATCCAGAAGAGGGTTGGTAAAGGTTTCCTGCGCGGATACAGTGTTGCTTACGATACAAAACAGAAGCAGTAATAGTGTTTTTTTTAACATGGAATTATTTTTTTTCATTTTTGTTATTTGTTGTTTTTTAAATCGCTTTTCGATTAGTCTTTACAATTAAAAAAAGATAACTTTTAAGATTTTCATTTTGTATTCTTAAAAATATAAGTAATATTGCATCGCACTAAAGGCATATATTTTTAGGACTTTTAAAGTATTTTGGTTATTATTTTATTAATACTTTAAATTATATACTAAAAAAATATCATTTTAATTTTTTGCCAAATTAGGGTAATGCTGACAAAATTTTAATCCCATTTTGTTTCACAATTATGTTCAAATGGTTCAAATCCTCTATAAATTCTGTGTAATTAGGCAATACAAATCAAAATGTGTACTTATGACACAATTGGAGAAGTTATTTTTATAAAAATTTAATTCAAAACATATACATGCAAAGTTTTTTTAAAATAGGGACATTATTTTGTCTCTTGTTTTTGTCAACTACCCTTTCTAGTCAGGAATATTATTTTAAGCATTATAAAGTAGAAAACGGAATGTCAAACAATTCTGTTTTGGCATCTATTCAGGACAAAGACGGATTTTTATGGTTTGGTACCAAAGATGGTTTGAATCGTTTTGATGGTTATCATTTCAAAACATTCCGAAGCGGGGCAAACCCAAAAACATCCTTAGGAATAAATTATATCCAGTCGCTTCATGAATTCAAAAATTATATTTGGGTAGGAACTGATAAAGGATTGTATTCGTATGACAAAAAATTAGAGAAATTTACTTTTATAAACGAAGCCATTAATAATCGTATCAATGATATTGAAAATGATCAGAAGAATAATTTATGGTTCATTTCTATTGGAACATTAATCAAATATAATGTTGATACCAAAGAAACCAAGATGTTCGATGGCAGAAATTCCTTTTATGCTACTTCTATTACTTGTGATAAAAATGGTGTAATTTGGGTTTCTTCTTACGATGATTTGTACCGCTATTCTGAAGCAACTCAAAGTTTTGATAAAATCAAGGTGCAGTTGCCTAACAGTACTTTCTCCATATCCGTTATTTATTCGTTAGATGCTCATTCCGTTTTAATTGGCACCAGAGATCATGGCGTTTACCAATATGATGTTTCAACCGGAAGAACGTCTCCTTTTATTAACGGAACTGATAGGCCTATTTTTGTCAGACAATTTAAAAAAAAGAACGAAAACGAATTATGGATTGCCAGTGAATCCGGTGTTTCGATTTATGATTTAAAAAACAAAACGACCAAAAATTTACGCAAAAGTGCCAGTGATCCCTACGCCATTTCAGATAATGCTGCTTATTGTATTACGATTGATAAAGAAAATGGGGTCTGGATCGGAACCTATTTTGGTGGCGTAAATTACCATCAGAAACAATACGATCAGTTTAAAAAATATTTTCCCCGTAAAAGCGAAAATGCCATCGTAGGAAGCGCCGTTCGTGAAATTCATAAAGATGATAAAGGAAATCTCTGGATTGGTACGGAAGATGCCGGAATAAATAAATTTAATCTAAAAACGAAGAAATTTGTAAATTTTCAGCCAAACGGAACAAAATCTGGACTTTCTTTTTATAATATTCACGGCGTTTTACCCAGAAAAGATAAAATCTGGATAGGAACTTTTGAACACGGACTGGATGTAATGGATGCCAATTCCGGTCAAGTAATCAAACATTATGACCATACATCGAGTAATTTTAAAAGTGATTTCATTGTTACTTTTTATGAAACTCCCGACAAGAAATTATACGTCGTTACCTCTGTGGGAATCTATTTGTATGATGAAATAAATGATAGTTTTAAAATTTGCGATTTTTTTTCCGAAAGCACTCATTTTACCTGCATGTTTAAAGACAAAAACGGTAATTTATGGGCAGGTTCCTATCGTGACGGATTGTTTTTCTACAATACAAAAACCAAGGAAAAAGTAGTTTACAGACATGATTTTAATAATGATAAAAGCATCAGTAATGATTTTATAACTTCTATTTTTCAGGACGAGCAAAACAACTTGTGGATCGCTACCGAAAACGGCTTAAACCTTTTTGATTACCGAAAAAAAGAATTCAGAAAATTTACCACTAAAGATGGTTTTCCAAGCAACGTAATATATAGTATTTTACAGGATTCGAAACAGAATTTATGTATTACAACTTCAAAAGGATTGGTTAAATTTAATTATAAAACGAAGTCCGTTAAAATTTTTACGACTTCAAACGGATTACTGAGTGATCAGTTTAATTACAGCTCGGCTTTTGAGGATTCTAATGGCGATATGTATTTTGGAAATCTCAACGGGATGATTAGTTTTAATCCAAAAAACTTTGGCACCTATAAATACAATGCTCCAATTTTTATCACAGGGCTTCAAATAAACAATCAGGATGTCATTGTAAATGAGGAAGATTCACCGCTGGATGAATCTATTTCGTACATCAAAAAAATCACTTTAAAAAATCACCAGTCTAATTTTAATATTGATTTTGCTTCGTTAAGCTATACTGCCCCTGAACTTACGCAATATTGGTACAAATTAGACGGTATAAGCGATGACTGGGTTTATCTGAATAAAAACAATAAAGTATTTTTTACAGAACTTCCATCGGGAGACTATAAATTTAGAGTAAAATCATTAAGTGCCAACGGAATATGGAGCAAAGAAGCGACTATAAAAATTACCATTTCGCCTCCGTTCTGGGCAAGTAATTATGCGTTTTTTATTTACTTTTTATTAATAGCAGGCTGTCTTTACTGGCTTCTACGCAGGTATCATGCCATGAATGTTAAGGAAAACAATCAAAAAATAGCAAACCTTAATAACGAGAAAGAAAAAGAAATCTATCACGCCAAAATTGAGTTTTTTACCAATGTCGCGCATGAAATCCGAACGCCTTTAACTTTAATCAAAAGTCCGCTGGAAAGTTTGCTGAAAAGGACTTACGAATCTCCGGAAATCATCCCGAATTTAACAATAATGGAGAAAAACACCTCTCGCCTGCTGAATTTGGTTAACGAATTACTGGATTTCAGAAAGACAGAAATGGAAGGTTTGGGACTGACTTTTGTTGAAACCAATATATCGGTATTGGTCAGACAATTACAATCTGAATTTACTCCTTTGATTGAAGAAAAAAACATTCATTTGAAACTGGAATTAGGAGAAAAAAATATTTATGCTTTTGTTGATGAAGAAGCCATTAGAAAAATTCTGAGTAATCTAATCAGTAATGCTATAAAATACGCCGAAAAGGAAGTAATTATTACCATGTTTAGAGATGAAACTTCTCTGGAATTTATCGTAAAGAATGATGGAAATTTAATTCCAAAAGGTCTTAAAAGTAAAATTTTCGAACCTTTTTTCAGAATTTTGGGTTCGGGAACGCAAACGGGTACCGGAATTGGTTTGTCACTCGCCCATTCGTTGACGGAATTACACAACGGGACTTTGAAATTGCAGTTTTTAGACGATACGATGAATACGTTTGTTTTGCAGCTGCCGCTTCGTCAGGAAAGTGAATTTCATCTGTATAAAGATATTTCCGAAACAGCCGTCAAAGAAAGCAATGAAGAATTCGAAAATGAAATCATTGCCAAAAACACCAAAACACAAATACTGATTGTCGAGGATAATCTGGAGCTGCTTAATTTTATGAGCAAAGAACTCGGAAAAGAATATAGAATTTTTAAAGCCACCAACGGCGAAGAAGCCCTAAAAGTAATTCATAACGAAACCATACATATTGTAATCAGCGATATTACGATGCCTGTTATGGATGGAATTGAATTGTGCGACCGTATTAAATCGAATATTGAAACGAGTCATATTCCGGTCATTTTACTCACAGCACTGAGTGCGATACAATCCAGAATTCAGGGATTAGAATCGGGTGCTGATGCGTATATTTCCAAACCATTTTCGATGGATTTTATTTTGGCTCAAATCGATAATTTATTAGCCAATAGACGCCACGTGATGGAATATTACGCCAATTCGCCTTTGTCACACCTAAAATCGATTGCTCATAATAAAATAGATGAAGAGTTCATAAAAAAACTAGAGGCTATCATAGATCAGAATATGGCGGATACCAATTTAAGTGTCGAATCGTTAGCTGATATTCTGCACATGAGCCGCTCTACTTTATACCGAAAAATAAAGGATATTTCTAATTTAAGTCCAAACGAACTGATAAACAATGCCCGTTTGAAAAAAGCTGCCGAATTATTGCTTTCCGGTAAATACAAAGTCTATGAAATTTCTGAAATAGTGGGTTATAATTCGCAATCCAGCTTCAGCCGAAACTTTCAGAAAAGCTTTTCGATGTCGCCTTCAGAGTTTATTAATAATGGAAATTAGGAAAAATACGTCAAAACGAATGCGTTAACCATTAAAAAAATCACTATTTTTAACAGACAATCATTCTGTTACTATGGCCGATAAATCACAACTCCGAAGTTCCATTTTCAGACATCTGGACGGATTAGCTGTTGCTCCTGTAGCAATAGCGCTGAAAAAATATGACGTTTTAGATTTTATTCTGAATAAAAAAAAACTGCAGCTATCTGAACTTGTATCTGTTTTTAAAACAAATGAAGGCTATCTGAATGTAGGCTTGAGGATTTTGGCTTCGCAGGGTTTTCTGGAGTATGAAGTCGATAATCAGACACAGGAAATTACAATTTCGGTAAATGAAAAAACTGAAATTGCCTTTTCTATGTTCTATCTCTACGAAGATGTTGTGGAATTGCTTCAATTTTCCATCCAATTCCATCCACGACAATTTGAAGAGGCTCCTTTTGAAAAACTCAATCTTATTTTTGAAAAATATAAAAATAAATACGGACTCAAACCCTCAGAAGATATACTGAAAAATACGCTTCAGGAGCAGATTTTAAAACATATAGAGGGTTATTTGATAGGTCCCACAATAGTACGTCTTGCAATGAACGGAATGTTTCATAAATATTTTATGGAGACTTCTTTCAGGCCTGAAGAGTTTCATAAATCACCGGAAAATTTTAAAAAAATATTAGACTTTTTTGTGCATCTTGAATGGTTTCTCGAAAAAAGCGGTAATTATCAATTTACCGAAGTAGGTTTATTTTTTGCTAAGAGAGCCAGTGCCTATGGCGTTACGGTTTCTTATTTGCCAACATTTGCCAGAATTGAAGAATTAATTTTTGGTGATCCCGAAGTTTTAAGAATGATAGCTGATGGCGAAAACGAAATTCATGTGGATCGTGAAATGAACGTATGGGGAAGCGGCGGTGCACACGATACCTATTTTAAAGTGATTGATGAAATTATCGTTAAGCTCTTTAATCTGCCAATTGAAGAACAGCCAAAAGGAATCCTGGATATGGGTTGTGGTAACGGTGCTTTCCTCCAACACATTTTTGAAGTCATTGACAGACAAACTTTAAGAGGAAAAATGCTGGATGAATATCCGTTATTTCTGGTGGGTGCCGATTACAATCAAGCCGCACTTAAAGTAACCAGAGCAAATCTTATAAAGGCTGATATTTGGGCAAAGGTAATTTGGGGAGATATTGGAAGACCCGATTTGCTTTCGAATGATTTAAAGGAAAATTACAATATAGACCTGAAAGATTTACTTAACGTGAGAACCTTTCTGGATCATAACCGAATTTGGGAAGATCCGCAACACATCGACAAAAACAGAATTAGTAATTCTACCGGCGCATTTGCTTACAGAGGAAAAAGAATTAGTAATAATCTGGTAGAAGATAATCTCCTGGAACATTTACAAAAATGGTCGCCTTATGTACGTAAATTCGGTTTGCTTCTGATTGAATTACACACTATCAATCCAAAACTGGCTGCAGGTAATTTAGGAAAAACGCCCGCAACAGCTTATGATGCCACACATGGTTTTTCTGATCAGTATATTGTAGAGATTGATGTATTTAATACTGTTGCTGCTCAGGCCGGATTATTTCCTGATAAAACATTTTTTAAACGATTTCCAGATGCTGATATCGCCACGGTAAGTATTAATTTACTGAAAGGAAGCTAAATTAAAAACTTAATCAATTATTAAAACCGATTTTCACCCATAAAAAAACCTCCAAAATCTAAAGACTTTGGAGGTTTTAAAATATTCTGTAATCGAATTACATTTCATTCAAGTCATTGAATTCGTGTAATGATTTTAATGTTCCTTCGTAAAATAAAATCGCTGCAATCAGATTTCCTTTATCTGAGTAAGGCATCATTTTTCTTTGAAAATCAACTGTTGTATCTAAAAATGTAGAAGTTCCAATAGCCTGAGCATCTAATACTTTTTTGTGTTCGTTGTCGTCTGGAATACCCAAATCTGCCATTGTAACACCTGGTTTAGTAACCAAAGCGATGTAAGGTAAAGTCTTAACTAAAACTTTGATACGCTCAATGTATAATTCCAAAAGTTCTCCTTTTTGCATACCACTCAATTCTTTTTGATCATGGTATTTGCGAATTAGAGCTGTTGTGCTGATAATACTTCTTGGTGCATTTTTTGCCTGTGCAGAAATAGCACCAGTTGTCAAGAAGAAAAGGATACTTAATAAAATAATGTTGCTCTTCATTTTTTTAGTGTAATTGGTTGTTAGTGAAGCAAAAATATATAAATTAACTTAAATTGCAACTTTATTGATTTCTTTTTTTAAATATAATTATCAATAACATAATACCGAATCGTTATTGTAAGCAAAAAACCACAATCAATATTTAAAAAGCACTATTACTTGTACTCCTTTTTTTAGGTATTAAAAATTAAGGAATACTTTTGAGCTTCTTCTTATGACTTAATTATTCTAAAACGTCCCGGATATTTTATCCATATACTTTTTTTATTTCCGTAATAGTCCATAAAATCTTCGCATACAAAAACGGCATGTGCTGTTGACCACGCTACAACGCCACAAAATTCACTTCCTGATTCACGTTTCAGTTTTTGTATTTCTTTACCTTCTTTGAATCCTAAATACTTATAAATAGTTGGCGTATATACTTCGCCATCTTCTAAATCCTCTAAGGCTTTGTCAAAAGTGGCTTTCTTATCTATAATTTGCTTGTATTTTGCCATCACTGCATAGGTCAGGACTGCATATTCCGTTATTCTCTCGCTTTCGCAATTGTCTTTAATAAAAACAAAATCAGCAGAAAATTTTGCTTTATCCAACTCCTCTTTGTTCAGATTAAATGAAGCATTATTTTTTAAAGTTATTTTATATAAACTATCGCTTAATATTTCTGTAACAAATAGATTATCTAATCCGTAAACATTTAAAGAAGCTTTAATAAATGCTATGGAAGAACAATTTGTACGCTCTCCTTGTTTGAAACTTTCGAAAATTTTGTCCGAACTCAATTGCGAGTACGAGTTGGAACTGACGAACATTAAAAATAAAAGTATTGAAGTAACAGATTTCATTGTTTTTAGTTTTATAATTGTTTCTCAATCTATTTTTTTGAGATAATTAAGATTTTACAAATCTATAAAAATCAACTCATAATTGTTTTTTTTACACCTTAACTTTTTCAAAAAAAAAATAAAGACAACTAAATTAAAGATTTTTAATGTATTAACAAAAACGTGATTTGGTTATTACATTTCAGCCCGATGGAGTTTTGCAGGACGTACATTTGATTTTTCTATAAATATAACACTAGCATTTCTAAATTAAAACTCCAGCGGAGTGACATATTTATAGCCAATATTTATTACCAATACAGGATAATTATATAATGTATAAAGTAAATTAAATAAAATGAAACGTGTTGGCTGTGCTATTTTTGTAATATGAAAAAGCAGACAATTTTACTCATTGACGACGACCCTGATGATGCAGAAATCTTTTCTGAAGCCATAAAATCATTGAATCAGGATATTGAAATTGAAATTTACAATAATTCTTTAACAGCATTAGATAATTTAAAAAGCAGCGCAACATTGCCTGACTTTATATTTCTAGACATGCAGATGCCGCATTTGAACGGGAATCAATTCCTGGATGAAATTGCTAACACGCACAATCTGGCCAATATTACTGTAGTTATTTATTCGTCTTATTCTCAGGCGTCTTTGTATGAATTAGTTATCAGTACAAGAAAAGTAATTCTGCTAACAAAACCCAATAGTATGGGGGAATTGATACAGAATCTCAAAACGATTTTATAATTTTTTTTTTAAAATATACATCTGACATTTATAATTTAAATGCCAGATGTACCAACAAATCAATTCTAAAAACCTAATTTTTATTTAACCAAATACGAAACTTTATCTGCTTCACAAAGTCTGAAATAACCGAAGGCATAATTATTGGAATCGCTGGTGTTTACGATATTACCTCTAATGTTACCTGGAGGAATAGAAAAAGGACTTCCTCCGTACACTTCTAAAATTAGATTCATATAATTATGAAAGTTTTTAGAAATTCCACGATGTGTAATCACAACCGTATCTCCAGATTCCATATCGTCATCATCTGAGAATCGCGTACTTATTTCATTCCCATTAAATAATTCATCATCTGTAAGCTCATATTCAGGGAAAAGCAGAAAATCACTTTGATAATCTGTAAGATAATAATTGACCTCATTTGCCGGATCTTTATAATAAAAGGTAAGCTCAATTTGGTCCTCTCCACCAAAATCCGGAACAATATTTTGTTCGACTCTTTCAATTGATGTTGAAGATATCAGTCTTTCAGAAGCTGTAAAACTTTGCCCCTCTGCCTCTACATACAGCGTGTAATCTGTATTTACTACAGGAACAAAATTCGTGCATACATAAGAGCCTGGTTCGGTTTCATTAAAAGTAAAAACCTCACCATCACTGTTCTCAATTCTTACCTGTGCTCCAGATACTTTGGGTGTAACATTGTCGTAATAAGGAGCTGTTTTACTTATTTTAATAACTTGCTCATTGCCTGAAGTTCCTTTTAGCCAAATAATTTCAGCATCTATTACTAGTTTAGTTTCTCCTGTTTCCAAATCCAGATTCACTACATCTTCGCAAGACGAAAACAGCAGTACAAAAAGGATACTAAATACAAACAGTGCTTTGTTTTTTATATTCTTGTTTACCATTCTTTGCATGTTCATTAAAATTTAAAATTATAAGAAATACCAGGTACTATCCCAAAAATAGACAGTCTTCTGGTTTCATTTGCTCCTGTGTCTTCATTTGTTGCAAATGTCATAGAAGCAGCATTTTTTCTGTTGTAAACATTATAAATACTAAATACCCAATAGCTTTGCCAGCCTTTCTTTTTATCTGGTTTAGGCGTATAAGTTGCCGCCAGATCCAAGTGATGAAAAAGAGGCAGCCTGTTTTCATTTCTTAAAGAAAAATTAGGCACTTTGATATTTCCAAATTCATAATATTGATTGGCGTATGTTACCGGCTGACCTGATTGTAATGAAAAATTAGCATTAAAAGACCATTTAGGATTGTATTCATAACTTCCTACTATATTCAAATTATGCAACTTATCGTATCCTGACAAATACCAGTCGCCATTTGCTATTCCTGGTTCTTCGGGAGTTCTGCCCGGTGTTTTTTGTTCGGCTCTGGATAAAGTATAAGCCACCCATCCTGTAAAATTTCCGGAGTTTTTTCTAAATAATAATTCCATACCGTACGATCTGGCTTTACCATTTAAAATAACCTGTTCAATATTATTGTTTGCCAAAATATCTGCTCCATCAATATAATCAATACGATTCTGAATCTTTTTATAAAATAATTCTCCTTCAAAAGAATAATCACCATCCTTAAAATTCTGAAAATATCCTGCCGCATATTGATCCAGCATTTGTGGTTTTGTAAAAGGTCCGCTTGGCGTCCAGATACTCATAGGTAATGGAGACTGAGTGTTCGACAAAATATGAATATATTGCGCCATTCTGTTGTAACTTGCTTTTACAGAGGTATTGTCATTAAAAGCATACGATAATGCGGCACGCGGTTCCAGATTATTAAATTTACTGATGGTTTCTCCGCTTTTATACGATATACTTCCTGTTGGAGTACCTTCTTGATAAATATGATATAACGGATTATATACTACTGCCTGTCCGTTTTCGTAAGTGTTAATATTCTCGCCACCTAAACGATAAAACATACTATAACGAAGTCCGTATCTAAGGTTTAGTTTTTCTGAAAGCTGATGCTCGAAATCCAGATAAACCGAAGACTCAAAAGCATATTTTTTATCCAGTTGTTTGTAATTAAACTGCGAATCTGAACTCGTAGGCTGTACAGTTCCGGGATTAAAATCATAATATTGACCGTCAACTCCGTAGTTGAGTTTCAGTTTTTCTGATACCGTATGATTCCAGCTGTACTTAAGACCATAGGTTTTAATAGTATTATCCCATTCGAAATCTTCTGCCTGAATTCCGAGGTTAAAATTATAATCGCTATAAAAAACTGCTAAATTGGTATTTAAATTATCCGAAAATTTATGCTTCCAGCTCAGGATTCCCATTGTATTTCCGTAGGTACTGGAAAAACGATCATTAATCTTAAAAATATCATTTCCTAAATATCCGGAAAAAGACAACGTATTATTCACGCCCAGACGATAATTTAGTTTAGCATTAATATCATAAAACATAGCCGAATTTTTGTTGTCTGCCAGTTTTAAAAATAAATGTGCATACGAAGTTCGTCCCGCAATAATAAAAGACCCTTTTTCTTTTTTGATAGGCCCTTGTACCAACAAACGGCTCGAAATCAAACCAATACCACCATTTACTTTATAATTTTCAAAGTCTCCGGTTTGCTGGCTTACATCCAGAACAGAGGACACACGGCCTCCGAATTTAGACGGAATACCTCCTTTGTATAATTCCAGCCCACTAATCATATCGGCATTAAAAACAGAGAAAAATCCAAACATGTGAGAATCACCATAGACAGGAGCACCGTCTAAAAGTATCAAATTCTGATCAGCGGCACCACCACGAACATTAAAACCCGAAGAAAGTTCCCCAGCATTAGTAACTCCCGGCAATGTTAATAACGATTTTAGAGGATCTGGCTCTCCCATAGCAACAGGAATTCTCTTGATATCTTCCATAGTAAGCTTATTAACACTCATTTGTGTATTTCTTACGTCCACAGCTTTGGTGTTGGTTATAATTACCTGTTCCAGCTGCTGGCTATCTGCTTCCATGTTAAAATCGATTCTGATATCATCAGAAACTGTAATTTGCTTTGCCGTATTTTTATAACCTACATAACTAATCAAGATGGTATAGGTTCCTTTGTCCAATTCTAATGAAAACATTCCGTTTTTATCCGTCGTTGCTCCTTTTCCGAGTTCTTTTACAAAAACATTGGCACCAATAACCATCTGATTGGTATCATCCAGAACCTGCCCGGTTACCTTATTTTTTTTTTTGGTTGTTTTAATCGTTTTTTGCTTAACAAAAATATTATTGCCTACGATTGAAAACTGAATCGAATTGTTCTTATTAAGTTCGCTGATAAGCGCCTTTATTTCGATATTTTTATAAGTGTTTTTTTGGGTGAAATATTTTTGGCCTGTATCAACCTGATCTGTAAAGGCAAATTTAAAATCAGTCTGACTTTCTATTTGCTTAAAGAATTCTTTTAATGTTACCGTTTTATCTACCGTTACGTTGATGTTTTGTGAAAACACACCCCAACTGAGTAAAAAAAAGCATGCTGAAATTATATGCTTCATGAATTTTTGTATTTTTGATAATTATTAAATGGATAGTTTTATACTACCCTTACTATAGGAAGGATGTTTAGTTTCGCGGCTAGGACATCCTTTTCTTTTTTTTATTGAAAAGTTATCTGTTTTAATTTTTCATTTATTTCGACATTTAGGTTATACATTTCTGCTATTAATTGGATAATTGTTTTTAACTCTTCTTTTTTATTGATGCGAACTGTAATTCTCTGATTACTATATTCTTGCGGAATAATAACTTTATAACCATAATTCGACTCGATATAAGCACTCAGGACACTTAAATTTTCATTTTCAAAATCTACAAATCTGCTGAATTCTGTAACTAGAGCCGTTTTATTTCCATAAATAAATTTATCACCGGGTTTCAAAATCCAGGTTTGCTTCTGGTTTTTCACATTCATCTGAACGCTTCCTTCGTAAAGCTGCACCATTACACCATTTTTTTCTTGTCCGGTTACGGTAAAAGAGGTTCCTAATACGGTGGTGGTGGTTTCATTACAAAAAACCTGAAAAGGATGTTTTTTATCTTTTTTTACTTTAAAATACGCCTCACCTTCTACTTCAATTTTTCGGTTGCTTTCGAAATTATTCGCATACTTTATTTTAGAATTCGGACTCAAATCTACTTTTGAGCTATCCGGAAGGATAACCGTTTTTATTTTTATAGTTCTATTTTCAATAACATTTGAAGAAAGGTAAATTGTATCCTCTAATGGACCTCTGTTAAAAAACAGCTGAGCGCCAATTCCCATAAAAACCAAAACAGATGCCGCAGCTGCATAACGCCAGATTTTAAAAGATTTCTTTTGTGGAGGAAAAGCTTTCGCCTGAAATGCTGCCCACGAAGCTTCTTTCTCGTCATCCGAATGCGAAATGGGTTTTTCCTCCCATATTTTTTTTAATTCTTTTTCTATATTTTTTTCATCCATGATTTTGGAGTGTTAAAGTTTCTGACAATAAAATCCCTGCTTATTAAAAACACCATACACCATTTCTTTAATCTCTCTGTTGGTCTCTATTCTTAGAATATGGTTCGAATCTTCCAGATCAAAATTCATGATACAATCAGATATAACAAACTGCAGAAGTACTACAATAAAACTTGCCTCTTCCTGGGTTGTAACATCTGTTTTATACGATTCGATCTTCATCTTTATGTCTTCGTTTATATCTATAACAAACGAGAACACAAAAGTTCCTAATGCTCTTCGATTTTTTTTCGAATAAATTTACTGGCGAGATAAATATGATTGGCAATTGTCTTTTCAGAAAGATCTGTAATTGCTGCAATCTCCTTATAGCTAAGGTTTTCCAGTTTGTGTAAAGTAAATATTTTTTGTTGTTGTTCCGGAAGCTGATCGATAAAGTTATGTAGTATTTCTCTTCTTTCTTCAAAAATTCCGGTATCCGTTTCTTCTTCCTGAGCGTCAAACTGCAAAGGATCAAGCTGAATGATTTTATTTTCTCTGTTAAGGTGATTGATGATGATATTTTTGCAGATGGTAAACAATTGTTTATCAAATAAAACGTCTTCATTAAGTAATTCCCTTTTATTATAGAGTCTTAAAAAAGTTTCCTGAACAAAGTCCTGTGGGGTCAAAACTGTAAAATTGAATCGTCTGGCAATGCTTATCAGTTTATCGTAGTAAGTGAGATACGCCTCTCTGAAAGAAGCTTCTTTCCCTTTTTTTAAACTTAAAATAAACTTTTTGTTGTCCATAACGTAAACATACTAACTAGTCTTAACTCAATGTTCAGACTAATATTGTTTTCTAAAGAATTTCACTTAATATTTACTGAATCATTCTTTAAGAAATTCATATTACAAAGAACAGAAATTTTATTTTAAATAAAGCAAAAGTTTGAGTCATAATCAATATTCGTTTATTTCAGGTATCTAAGCAAAATGCTATAAGCAAAATAGACAAACAAACACTTATGGTATAAAATTAAAAATAACACTAAGCCAAAAAAACGTTATTACAAACCTGATGATACTGATTAAGAAGACTTTAAAACCTGAAGCTATCTAACTGTAAAACAACACAATAAAAATAAAAAAAAATACAGCAAACAACGTCTTTCTTAACTAAGAAAACCAAGTTTACTGTATTGTTTTTTTTTAATAAAATTAAAAACCATTATTAGCCATTATTTATCTGTAAAGGCTTATGGTATCTTCCAGGTGTTGTTGATTGATGAAAGTTGTAATAAATTCCTGAACCTCATTTTTTGTTTCCTTAGGAGTTGCAAACGAATTGATATGAAACTCTTCGTCTTTATCAAGAATATGAATAATTTCAGTATAACCTTTAGAAATCAAACAGCCTTTTAATTTAATAATATTCAGCTGTTGTTGACCATTTAACTCCTTTCGGATTTTTAGTTGTATAGCTTTTTCCATAGTAAATATTTTAAATTAACAAACTTTAAATATATTCTCAAATTTAAATATTAATTACTTGCTGAGCTGTTAAAAATTTGGCACATAAACCATTATTTATCAACAAATTAATGAACATACATTTTAAACCTAAAGGTTAAATTTTCCTGTATCTGCTATTGCCTGACAATAAATTTTGATGTAATTTTTTCAAAAAAATAAGGAATAAAAAAAAATCTCACCCGAAAATGCAAACTTTTTTAACGTCATAATCTGGCTTGAAACAGGTTTAATTAAATTTAATCTGGAACATTAGACTTTTTACTCTTAAAAAAGACGTTCAAGAATACTATCTTTATATCAAATTAAATCAGAGGTAAATAATTCCACTTCTTTTTATTAGAAGACAACGACCTGCTAAAATTAATGATTTTATCTTATAAAAGCTTAAACCAAAACCATCGTTAAACCCGCTTACAACCAAAAAGAATGTTTCAAAATTTTCCTTTTTATCTCGGTATATTAGTCGTTATTTTATTGCTGATTATGCTGGCCAATAAAATAAAAGTAGCCTATCCTATAGTACTTGTTCTGGCAGGACTGGGTATTAGTTTTATTCCCGGTGTTCCCACTATAACCATCGAACCGGAACTTATATTTTTTATTTTTCTTCCACCTCTATTGTATGAAGCCGCTTGGACCGTTTCCTGGAAAGAAATGTGGCGTTGGCGACGTATTATTACCAGTTTTGCTTTTATAGTCGTTTTTCTATCGGCGCTTTCGGTAGCAGTTGTGGCCAATTATATTATTCCGGGTTTTTCACTGGCATTAGGTTTTTTATTAGGCGGAATCGTATCGCCTCCGGATGCTGTAAGTGCGGGTGCTATCTTGAAATTCGTTAAAGTACCCAAAACAATTTCATCTATATTAGAGGGCGAAAGTTTACTGAATGATGCTTCTTCCCTGATTATTTTCAGGTTTGCCATGATTGCCGTTGCCACTGAGCAATTTATATTTTACAAAGCGGCAGTAAGTTTCAGTTGGATGATTGTTGGTGGTGTAGCTATTGGTTTATTGATAGGCTGGCTTTTTATGAAAGCGCATAAATATTTACCTACCGATGCTAATGTTGACATTGTATTGTCTTTGCTTACTCCTTATATTATCTATCTCGCAGCCGAGGAAGTGCATAGTTCCGGTGTATTGGCCGTAGTGAGCGCTGGTTTACTTTTATCAAATAACAGACATCACTTTCTGAGCAGTAAATCCAGATTACAGGGAATTAATGTTTGGGAAAGTTTTTGTTTTATATTGAATGGATTAGTTTTTATGCTCATCGGGTTAGACTTACCTCAAATTACCAACGAATTGGAAGCGGGTGTTAGTCTTGGTACTGCCATTGGCTACGGTATCATTATTACACTCGTTTTGATGGTGAGCAGAATATTATCTTCTTATGGTGCTGTAGTAGTGACACTAATAGCCCGGAATTTTATTACGGTTGCTGATACGAGACATCCCGGATACAAAACCCCATTTATATTGGGCTGGACCGGAATGAGAGGTGTGGTTTCCTTGGCTGCTGCCCTGTCAATACCTGTTTATCTGGATAATGGTAATGGTTTCCCGCAACGTAACCTTATTTTGTTTATTACCTTTATTGTTATCCTTCTCACTTTAGTTATTCAGGGACTGACATTACCCTATTTTATCAGGAAAATTAAGCTTACGGACATCTATGAACCGCTGCCTCACGAAGAAGTTCATAATTCCGTACGAAAAGAGCTGGCTGTATTTACTTTAAATTATTTAAAAACCACTTACAGCGATCAGCTTGAAACCAATGCTTCACTACAGCAGCTAATTCAAAAGTGGGAACTGCATTGCAAAGGCATTGAAGACGCCACAATCAATAAAGACCTTAAACTCATTTATCACGATTTACTAAACCAGCAAAGGCAATGGCTGATCGCTAAAAATAAAGAAGACCGATCTTTAGATGAAGTAATTATCAGGAGACAAATGCATTATTTAGATATTGAAGAAAAACTAAAGCAGTTTTCTTAAAAAGACAATCCATCTAATTAATAGAATCAAACAATTGAATTAAGAGATTCTATCATTTTCTCTGAGATATTTTTCCCAAAAGCCATTAAAAAGGTTAAAATCATTATATTTACTTTTTTGGCTAACGAATTTCGGTAAAGAACAAATGAATTTCTTTAGCGGTAAGCCAATTATTTTAAGCAGTCAAGATGGAAAAATATACCGTAGCAACAGCATCGTTATCTCTGGATGAAACGCCAGCAGCAACTCATTCTATAATAAAAGCAGATTTAGCACCCGATCCGGAATCGCAATTGGATTCTATGGAAATGAAGATGAATCCTATTTCAGATTCCAGCATTCCGTTTAGAGATGTAACCAATGTTGCCTCCAAAAAAGAAAGTTTTCACAAACTCATTGCAAAACTGGATGTCGAAAAAAGCTTGAGATACCAACGAACTATAGAGGATACTTACTGTAATGTATATGCTTACGATTATTGTTATTTCTCCAAAGTTTATCTTCCAACCGTTTGGTGGACACCAGAATCACTCGAAAAAATAGCAGAAGGTCACAAAGTTGAAGCCGTTTTTGAAGATACGGTTGATCGTATTTATTCCAGCGCCATAACCGATTGGTTTGTTGAATACGGAAGTTATTTTGGATGGAAACAATTGTTTACGCCAGAGGAAATTCAGAATAAGGTAAATAACGAAGGCGGAGTCGGAATTATTTGTGCCAAAAGAAGAGAAAAAGGACTTTCCGGACATATCTTGCCCGTTGTTCCTGAAACCGACCTGCACAAAGCCTATCGCGAAAATGGCGAGGTCCTGTATCCGCTGCAATCACAGGCAGGAAAAGACAATTACAACTACTTTTCGGAGGTGAGAAAAGACTGGTGGAAAGACGAATTATATTCTTCTTACGTCTTTTTTTACCATGAATAACGAAACAATTTATCTTCTTCTTTAAATATCCAAAAAAAATACTGATTTTCAACACATTAACTACTTGGAAATAACATAATAATACACTACTTTTGCAACTCGGAAAAATCAGGAATAGCAAAAATCGTTTCTAGGCTATTCATCTGCTTAATTTATTGATATAAAAGCAATTAATTGCCTGAGTAAATTTGTAACCCCATTATAAAATTTTACTTTTTTATCAATCTATCGGTCGATACAAGTGCACATTTTCTGAGACAAAATACAAATTCATACAATTTTAAAAGTACAACCTAACTTTTTTAATGGGTGCAAATCAATTATGCTCAATCCGTTACGAGGTTTCCTGTCTTTAATTTTAAAGGTTTTGATTTGTATTTTCGAATAAAAAAATGATTTTAAAAGTTTAATATACCACTAAAACACAATCCGTATAAATGAAAGACAATCAGACAAAAAAATATTATTGGGGAATAGGATTAGAAAACGAAACCTATATGCAATTTGAGGAATCCCTAATTGTTTCTGGTGAATTTATACAAGAAAAGATTGGTTTTGAAAAATATAGTATTGATTATAGAAAATGCTATAAACCTGAAAGCCTGGCTCCTATTTTGAGTAAAGCTTTTAATGTGAATGAAAACTACAAAGTAAGCCGAATGATCAACAGTCATTCGCTGGAAAAACTGGATATCAACTATCAACATAAAACATTATCACCGGTAAAACCTTTGATTGATACCGAAAATGGTGAAGTGATCGCACAGCCACTCGAAAATCCAGATTATTTAGGAAAATCTATTATGGAACTTTTTCTTGAAGATCAGCCCTACAACATTCAGAGTATGATTACCCAAAGAAACAAAACGATGGGTTCTGTACATTTTGATGGTGATTCTATCGAATTTGTTACCAAATATTTTGAAAACCGTACCATCGCTGATTCCTGCAAAGAATTGAAAGCGACCAAAAAATTATTCCTTGATAAAATAAATGAGTCCTCTGTTTTAAAGGAAAAATTAAACTTTCCGGATTATAATAATGGTCTAAATATGTTTATGACGAACCAGGAAAATCTGGTTTTGTTTAATAACGGAACGTATCATTTTCACATCACATTGCCTTCATTGACCGAAGACAGCCGAATTGTAGATTATAATGAGTTTGAAAAAACACATGCCAATGCGATTTATTTACTGCAATGGTTTGAGCCTTTTTTTATCGCGACTCTAGGAAGTCCTGATATTATGGGTGTTATAAGCAACAAATATAGTTTAGACAAAAAGTTTACTTTGGGTTCTATGCGTAATGCCATGTCCCGCTACATTGGCGTTGGAACGTATAACAAAGCGATGCCAAAAGGTAAAATCCTAACGTATAAAGTAGATGATTTTAGAAAATTACTAAAATTTGAAAAGGAAGAAAACGTTTGGTGGCGTGATCAGATTGAAGCTGATATGGAATATGAAATGCTTTCGGAAGTTGGTCTTGATTTTAATCAGGAAAAAATGTACCAAAGCGGTTTTGAGTTCAGAAGTTTTGATGAGTTTCCGGCAGAATACTTAAATGATGTTCTTTTTGGCATCATTCTAATTTGCGAGCATTCACTAAATCTTCCTGATGTACAATGGGGACATGATAGTAAAGCCTGGAATAATTTGGTTTTTAAAACCCTAAAAATGGGTTATTTAACCGAAGTTAATGAAGAAGAAAAGAAAGAAGTTCTGGATTTATTACAACTATTAAATCCTTCTGATGAAAATTACAGCACACTAAAATCTGAATTTGATGCTATTGTAATGCTGGATGAATTTTTCTTTAAAATTCTGGCTGTTTTACATGCTAAATACAAAGACAATAATATTTGTCTGGACGCAATGTATGGTCAAAAAACAAGTACTCCGCCAAAATGGGATAACTTTAATAAATACCAAACCGAAAGACATTTACAGCAAATAGGATCTTTCTGCGAGAATTAAACAGAATGATTAAAACGACAATACTAAAGGCAAAACTACACAGTTTTGCCTTTTTCTTTTTATTGTAATACCGTAGTTACCTCCTATTTTAAAGCCCTGAGACGAAACGTTTAGGTTGTTTACCGAAGCGTTTAGTTAAAAACAGGTACAATTACTTGTTTGACAAAAAAAATACATATCAATTTCCCTCGCCTACCCCTTTAAAATATATCATTATAATTTATTTTAATAACTGTAAAAAATTATTAATTTGATTAATAACAACTACCGCCATAAATTTGTCTCATCAAAATCAAATAAATGATTTGAGAAATCTTAAAACAACTTAAAAAATAGAAATCATGAAATTTACAAGAAGAGCAAACGCAAATTGGAAAGGTACAGGAATGGAAGGAAAAGGAACCATCAGTACACAAAGCACAACATTAAACGAAGCGCAATTATCATTCAAAACCCGTTTTGACCAGGGTGTAGGAACCAATCCTGAAGAATTAATCGCGGCGGCACATTCTGGCTGTTTTACCATGCAACTGAGCTTTCTGCTTTCAGAAGCAGGATTTGTTCCTGAAGATTTAGATACTGTAGCCAAAGTTACTTTTGAAGACGGAACGATTACCTTAATTCAGTTAGAACTTACCGGAAAAGTACCCGGAATCTCAGCAGAAGATTTTCAGCAAGCGGCTCAAAAAGCAAAAGAAATTTGTCCGATTTCAAAATTATTAAACACTGAAATTACTTTAGCTGTTACACTGAATTAATTTCAAAAATCAATATCAAAAATCAATATCAATTTTAAAATTTAAAATCTATATGAAAACATTCTCTATAAAAGAACAATTGAAATCTATTTTCGTGTTCGCAGCTTTTATTTTTAGTTTCTTAGTGGCCACAACTGCCAATGCGCAAAAAGCTACAGCGCCTCAAATAAAAAATGTAGTTTTGGTACACGGTGCTTTTGCAGATGGTTCCGGATGGCAAGGGCTGTATCAAATTTTGACCAAAAAAGGATATAATGTAACGATTGTTCAGAATCCGTTGAGCTCTTTGGAAGATGATGTTGCAGCAACAAACTTAGCACTTGACAAGCAAGATGGTCCAACCATTTTGGTAGGACATTCCTGGGGTGGCACCGTAATTACCGAAGCCGGAAATCACCCAAAAGTGGCAGCGCTGGTTTATGTAGCAGCCTTACAGCCTGATAATGGCGAAACTTCTATTCAATGGCTGCACACTGCCCATCCTGCTCCGGAAAATGGCGTATTACCTCCAGATGATAAAGGAATTGCCTATTATGATAAAGCGAAATTTCACGCTGGTTTTGCAGGTGATTTGAGTAAAGAACAAGCTGATTTTATGTATGCTTCGCAAGGTGCTTTTCATGCAAAAGGTTTTTTAACGCCTATTACAAAAGCAGCCTGGAGAGACAAACCTTCCTACGGTATTGTAGCTACCGAAGACAAAAGCATCACGCCTGATATCCAACGTGCTATGTACAAACGTTCGAACACAAAAATTACCGAAATAAAAGGTAGTCACGTGGTTTTTATTTCTCAGCCTGAGGCGGTTTCTAAAGTTATTATTGCTGCTTCGCAAAAGTAAAATTCAAAATTCCAAATATTTAAAATTCCAAATTCCAAATCATGAAGATTATTGGAATTTGGAATTTTTTTATTGGAATTTTTTATTAAAATTTTACTTAAACTTACTGACTTCTTTTGCAAAATAAGGCGAATCGTTCCAGCGGATTTTTCGATAAGCAAAATCTTTTTTGAGCGATTCAGGAAGGCAATTCCAGATGGCTTCATTCATTTTTTCGAGTAATAATTTCTTCGAAAAAGAATCCGAAACTACCAGACTTATTTCTCTTACGGGAATGGGTTCTTTAAACGGTTTAAAAAGTCCAGATTCCCTGTCATTCAAAATAGAAAGCTGCGGAATTATGGCAAATCCTAACTGCGCCCGAACCAGATTTTTTAAGGTCTCGATCGAGCTGATATCATACGTAAACTGTTCTTTTATTTTATCCGAAGATTTTAGTCCGCAAATGTCCAGAAGCTGCGCATTGTAGCAAAATTCATGATGCAGCAACAACAATTCGGTTTTGTCTCCAGGCTGTAATTCATAAAACTCTTCCTCTGCCAAAGGATGCGACTGATTTAGATACGCCACAAAAGGTTCTTTGAAAATAGGATGTTCAATTAAATTTGGATTTCCCGTAGGCGTTGCCATAATCACCACATCCAGCGCACCCGTTTCCAGATCTTTCATCAATTGTCCCGTATTGGCTTCTCTGATGATAAAGTGTACTTTAGGCGTGGCTTCTTTCATTGCGTTGATAAAAAGCGGAATCAAATATGGCGATAAGGTTGAAATAATGCCGAGTTTTAATTCGCCTTCGAGCAGGTTTTTTTCGTTTACCACAAAATCCCGAATTTCATCTGCTTCACGCAAAATTTTCCTGGCTTTATTGATAATCTCCATTCCGAGCAAAGTGGGTGTTAGCGGCACTTTATTTCGGTCAAAAATCTTGATTCCAATTTCTTCTTCCAGATTCTTCAACTGAATCGTAAGTCCGGGTTGTGTAACCATACAAACTTCGGCAGCCCTTGCAAAGTGTCGTTCTTCGTCTAAAGCTATAATATATTTTAATTGCTGGATAGTCATTTTGATTATAATTTTATTTTATAAAGATAATCAAATATGAATTTTATTTTATAACTGATTATCTTCAAAAAAAATAATTTTACTTTTACTGTAAAACCCATAATCAGCATTGCCTTTTTTTGACAATTTATGCAATAAACAGTATAATTGAATGTTATAATAGTTAAACTAAAAGTGTTTATTTATTATAAATTGTATGAAAAAATTATTGTTTCTAAATATTGCCATGATCGGGATGTCTTTGCAAGGATTTGCACAGGATAAATCTCAGGGCAAATACCAACCTATTCCATCCAAAAAATCTACTATAGAAGAAGTACTTCCTCCTACCGAAACTGCTCCGCCAGCTGATACACCACCCGTAAAAGAACCAACGGTTTTAAAAATTAATCCTGAGGAATTATATAAAAACAATAGTTTTTACAAACCAGAGGCTAATGTTGAAGGGATTTTTTACAGAAGAAATCAGTATTTAGGCGGTTTTGTAACCAATTCATTTGTTTCTACCGTTCGCTACCGTGATGCTGCTTTTGTTGATGGTGATAAAATTAGAGTATATCTGAATGATAAAGTTATTGAACCTGAAGTAATTATGAATGAAAGTTTTCAGGGATTCAAAATTGATTTGGTTAAAGGAATCAACAAAATCGATTTTGAGGCTTTAAACGAAGGTTCTGCTTCGCCAAATACTGCCGAATTTCAGGTTTACGATGATAAAGGAGCCGTTATCGAGTCCAGCCAATGGAATGTGGGAACGGGTTATAAAGCCACTATTATATTATTTAAAGAATAAAATTATTTTAACACATAGAAAACATAGCATATTGAACTCAAAAAAGGCGTTTCACTTGCATCAAAACACATAGCTATGTGTGAGAAACGAGTTTCTTTTTATTTCCTTTTTTCAAAATCATAAAAAATCTATGTTTTCTATGTGTTTAAGTGAATTTTTATTCATTATACCCAACTGGTTAAAATTAAACCTAAATAATTCCCTGAAGAATACAGTTTTTTATAAGCTGTATGGTGTTTTTGGATTCGGATTTTGCCAGGATATTTTTTCGGTGTTTCTTTACTGTCAAGGGACTAATAAACAGTTTTTCTGAAATTTGATTGTTATTAAATCCATTAGCGATCAGTTTAATGATGTCTATTTCTCTTTTTGAAAATTCTTTTAAATACAGATTGGGATCATCCAGATTTAAATTCATAAAAGAAGGCTCTCCGTTGAGTCCGATAAAGGAAACTTTATACGTATTCGAGTTACTCAAATGATCTAATCGGGTATGAATATTCAATGATTTGCCTAATCCTCCATTATCATCCAACGAAAGCATTAAAGATTGATGATTAAATAAAACGTAATCACCATTTTCTATTCGAAATCTAAAACTATAACTTATTTTATAGTTTAATAGTTTCTCAAAGCCTATTTTATTATAAAAGAAATCTGTTGAAAAGGCTTCTGCTTTAGTTACAAAATCTACATCTTCAGGATGAATAGCGCCCAGAATATCATTAAAAGTAACTGACTCCACATTAAAACCATGAATATCTGTGATGGATTTACTAATGTGATGGAGCGACAAATCAAAAAAATCAATGATATAAAAATAAAACGGACCAGTACTTATTATCGAATTGGTAAGATTATCAAATGCTATTTGATTTGTATTCGTGTTTTTAATCGTTCTATTAGACTGCCATACATCATGAAGGCTTTGTATTTCAGGAAGCATAAAATTTTATAAAATAATTTTGGTGGCAAAATAACATAAAAAATTAAACAAATTTTAAATGATAAAAAAAAATAAGAGCATTGTGTGCTGCCTTAAATTAAGATTTCTATATTTGCAATTAAGTTGCATTAGTTTTTTATAAAAAAGACTATTCCTCTAAGTTAAGAATGAAAAAGAAAATTATCTTCCTTAATTTTTCAGTGTCTCTAATGGTATTGTTCGCAATGCTGTTTCAGACGGTCCATTCTTACGAGCATATTTACAAGCAAATTACTGAGAACCATTGCGATCACAGCAATAGTAAACTCAAAAATCAAATTACGCACAGTCATTCAGCAGAGAGTAATTGTGCTATTTGTCATTTTGCATTTAGCCCTTTTACCCCAACCGATTTTTATTCCTATTCTTTTACTAAAGTTATCCACGCAACTCCTTGCGTATTTTATTTTACAAAAGTAAAAACAGCTTTTTTTAAAGGAAGCCTTTTTGCACTTCGGGCACCTCCTGTTCTGGTTTAATTCTAAATTTTATTTTTTTTGAATGTTTGAAAGAACACTTATGCCTTGTTTTGAAGCATAAGTAATTGCTATTCGCATTGTTTTTCCATTCATCCAATTTAATTTTTAGAAAATACTTCATTTGGCAAGAGTACAATCTACTCTTTGCCGAACAATTCCTTTATTTAAATCATTACCATTAAAACCTGATTTTCAGTAGCTAAAGCTATTGCATTTCAGTATTAATCTATTTATAAAATTAATCCCAAATAATAAAAACTATGCTTACAGCTGAAAACCTGACAAAAAAATACGGCGATCAAATTGCACTTAATTCACTAAATCTAACGATTAAAAAAGGAGAAATATTTGCTCTTTTGGGTCAGAATGGAGCAGGAAAAACCACTACTATTAATCTCTTTTTAGGTTTTATACAACCTACAGCTGGAGTCTTAAAAATAAATGATATTTCAGTTACAGAAAATCCACAGGAAACAAAAAAACACATCGCTTATATCCCGGAAACAGTAATGCTATACCCGAATCTTACGGGAATTGAAAACTTAAAATTCTTCTCGTCACTAGCGGGTTTTAAATATTCTAAAGGCGAACTGACTTATTTTTTAAACAAAGCGGGTTTGCAAGTAGCAGCTCACGATCAAAATCTGGGCGGCTATTCTAAAGGAATGCGACAAAAAGTAGGCATTGCCATTGCGGTAGCCAAACAAGCCAAAGTATTATTATTAGACGAACCTACGAGCGGTTTAGACCCAAAAGCATCAAATGAATTTTCGCAAATCCTGAAAGAACTTTCGACTGATGGAACCGCAATTTTAATGGCAACGCATGATATTTTCAGAGCGCGGGAAGTGGCAACACATATCGGAATTATGAAACAGGGAAATCTGGTAACTATCATCGAAGCAGAAAAAATATCGGCAAACGAACTTGAAAATTTGTATTTACAAACTGTCTAAACGGAAATTACACCTTAAAAAAATGAAACATTTATATATTTATTTATTCCTTTTTTTGGGAATTTACGTTGGTAAAGCTCAGGAAATTAAAGGAAAAATATCCGATTCAGACACCAATGAACCTATAGCAGGTGCAAGCATCAAAATACTCAATTCTGACAAAGAAACGACTTCTTCTGCCGAAGGAAATTTTACTCTTGAAGGCGAAGGAATATTAGAAATCACGGCCATTGGTTACAAAACATTTCAGCTAAAATCCGGTTCAAAATTTCTGAATATCGAAATGAATTCTGATCGAAATGAATTGCAAACGGTTGAAATCATTGGACGTTCCTCTAAAAAGTACAACAGCGATTATTCGTTTTCGGCAACAAAAATTGCGGCACTCAACAAAGATATTCCGCAATCAATTTCGACTATTACAAAAGAATTAATAGCCGATAAAAACGCCTTTTATCTTGCCGATGCCGTAAAAATGGCGAGTGGCGTAATTCCTTCCAGTTATTACAACCAGTATTCTATTCGGGGCATTAGTCAAAATGAAGAAGGTCAGATCATCAACGGAATGCGTACGCGTCAGTATTATTTTTTGCAACCTCTTACTAATAATATAGAACGTGTTGAAGTCATCAAAGGGCCTTCGAGTGCTACTTTTTCTTCGGTAGATCCCGGCGGAAGCATCAATCTGGTGACGAAAAAACCTCTGGCAATTGAGCGAAAAGAAGTCAGTCTGAGTGTGGGTAGTTTTAGTACTTTTCGCGGTACTCTGGATTTTACAGGGCCTTTAAACGAATCTAAAACCTTATTATACCGAGTAAACGGAGCTTATCAGGAAGCAAAATCATTCCGTGATTTGGTGAGCAACAAGTCGTATTTGATTTCACCTTCTTTCAGTTATATTCCGAATGAAAAAACAGCTATCAATACCGAATTGATTTTGAGCGATATGACGGGAATTCTCGACCGTGGTCAGCCTATTTTTGGTGCTGTTGCCGGAGTTAACAATTTAAACAAAACGCCGATAAGCCTAAATCTGGGAGCTCCAAATGATTTTTTTAAGTCGAAAGAAATGATTCTGATGACGAATTTGGCTCATAAATTCTCTTCAAAAATTGGTTTCAATGCATCGTATATGAAGCAAACCTGGACCGAAGACCTTCAGGAACACCGCACGACTAATGCTTTTGCTGTTGACATGAACAATCAGCCTGTTGCGAGTCTTGCGATGATGCAATTTGTGCAGCGAGAGCAATATTGGAATGTAGATAATCTGAGTGCTTATTTTAATTTTGATTTCAAAACCGGAAAACTGCAGCATAAATTATTAACCGGCTACGATTTAAGCAGCTGGCACAAGACCAAAGGCGGCGGACAAAATGCAGCAAGAGGTTTTTTATTGAATGACGGAACGGTTGCCAGCACTTTTGTTCCAGCAAATGCGGCCAATTATCAAACGATTACCGTTGAAGGCGTGGTTTTACCAAAACCCAATGTGAATTATTTTAATCTAAATAATCCAACGTACACCATTCGAAACATCGAAGATTATACTTTGAATGTGAGAACGGCACTTCCATCGGCACTTACTACGACAAACGCTATTTATATACAGGATCAGATTCAGTGGGCAAAATTCACTTTTTTATTAGGACTAAGAAACGAATGGTTTGAGGACATTACCAACTATGAAACGAATAATGAATTAACAGTAAAAAAATCAGCATTACTTCCCCGTATTGGGATTACCTATGCGATCAACGACGCTCTTAATGTTTACACGACTTATTTAGAAGGGTATCAGCCTCAATCAAACACCGTTACTTTGATGCCTCAAACGGGTACTTTACCCGGCGGAAGTTTGTTCGATCCTTTAGAAAGTAATTTGAAAGAATTTGGCGCAAAAGCAACTTTATTCAACAATAAAATAAGTATAAATGCAGCCGTTTACGAAATCAATCAGCGTAATATTCTGATGAATGCCAACGACCCTGCCAATCCGGATTTACTGGTAACTAGAGGTGCTGAACGCAGTCGTGGATTCGAATTTGACATTGCGGGTTACATCACACCAAACTGGCAAATTAATACTTCATACAGTTATATTGATGCCGAAATTACCAATGATCGGGACGTTTCTTTAATTGGTACCAGAAAACAAAATACACCGAAAAACAGCGCCAATTTATGGACCCGCTACAATTTTGATTCGGCTTCTGCTTTAGGCGATTTCGGAATTGGGTTCGGGATGCAATACCAAAGCAGCAAAGTGCCCTGGTTCACCCGAGATTTTACCGTTCCGGATTTTACTGTTTTTGATGCGGCTTTGTTTTACAAACCCAACAAAAGCAATATGCAAATTGCTCTTAACGCCGGAAATCTACTGAACAAAACCTATTGGTTAGGCGCTCAAAACTACCTGCGTTTATTTCCCGGAGCACCAAGAAACGCAACCTTAACTGTAACTTATAAATTTTAAACTGCAGCCATGTCATTATACAACGAAATTTTAATAGCCAAACATTTTAGAAACTCCGTTTTTAAGAATAGCGCTGTCTTTATCATCACCCTTTTTATTGGTGTTTTACTATTGTACGCCACATTTTCGGGTTGGGAGAATTATAACAACCAAAATCAGACTAGCGAAAAATACCAGCACGAATCACGTGAAGACTGGCTGAATAATCCAGATAAAAACCCTCACCGAATGGCGCATTACGGGAATTTTGCCTTCAGAAAAAGTACTTCTTTAAGTGTTTTTGAATTCGGAATGGAACCTTTTTTCGGGAATGCCATATTTCTTGAAGCCCACAAACAAAATTCTGCCAATTTCTCCGAAGCTGGTTTTTCGAACAGTATGCTGCGCTTTGGCGAAATTAGCATTGCGATGGTTTTGCAAATATTATTACCTCTTTTAATATTCTTTCTTGGCTTTAATGCGGTCGCAGCCGAAAGAGAAAACGGAACTTTAAAACTGCTTTTAAGTCAGGGAATCAGTTGGAAAGAACTTTTGCTAGGAAAGTTTTTCGGAATTGCGAGCGTTACGATGCTGCTTTATATTCCGACTATAATCGTGCTTATTTTGGTATGGCTGTTCCTTCAGAATTTCACTATTTCGCTTGACGAAACCATCAAAATGATACTTTTTATTGGTTTTCATTTGATCTATTTACTATTCTTTTGCACTATAGCCGTTTTGATTTCAGCTTCAAGCAAAACTTCCAAAAAAGCATTAATTTCTTTAATTGGAATCTGGTTGATTTTTACCATTATTCTTCCAAGAGGTACACAGGCATTGGGCGCGTATATTTATGAAGCGCCTTCCAAAATACAATTCAATAGCGATATCGAAAAAGATATTCTGAAACAAGGCGACAGTCACAATCCAAATGACGTGTATTACAAGGCAATAAAAGATTCTTTGTTAAGGGTTTACAAAGTCGATTCGGTACAAAAATTACCTTTCAATTATTCAGGTTTTATCATGACCGAAGGCGAGAAAATCAGTTCGAAAATCTACAACAAACATCTCGAAACTTTGTTGCAGGTTTATGCAAAGCAAAATAGTTTTTCAAGAGCTACATCATTTGTCAATCCCTATATCGCAATGAAAAATCTATCGATGGCTTTATCGAATACGGATTATGATTCGTACATCGATTTTCAAAATCAGGCGGAAAAATACCGTTATGAGATGGCGCAAAAAATGAATGCTTTGCAGATAAAGTATATCAGTAACATAAAGCCAAAAGACACCGACAAACCTTTGATAATCAATAAAAATCATTGGGCAGAAGTAGGCGAATTTCATTATCAGCCAAAAGGAATTTTAGAGGTTTTAAAAAACGAAATTGTTTCGATTTTCTCGATTATTCTCTGGATTTTTCTACTCTTTTTATTAATCAGAATAGCGGCCAAAAACCTTAAAGCAATCTAATATGTTAGTACTATTATTTAAAAATTTCATCCGTTCGAAAGGAACCAAAATCGGCTTGCTTTTCCTTTTGATTATCGGTTTTATAAGCCTCTTAACCGGACAACAATTTCAGGAAAAACAAACCCAAAATATTCAGGAAGCAGCCGTTTATCAGAAAGAGCATATCGCTAAAAATGTCAAATTTCATCCTGATGAAATTGGACTTTTATTGTATTATGTCAAGTTTTCTTTAGTGAATAATACGCTTCCGATAAACAGTCTGGCAATTGGTCAGCGGGATGTAAATCCGTCAATACAAAGCGTTACGATTCGTGGATTAGAAGGTCAGAAATACGATTCAGAACTTAACAATCCGAACAATTTATTATTAGGAAATATAGATTTTAGTTTTGTTCTGATTTATCTTTTCCCCCTTTTGATCATTGCTTTTTCATACAATTTAGTTTCGGAAGAAAAAGAAAGCGGCACCTGGAAAATTGTAGCCACACAAAGCTCTAATACGTTTTTTTACATTCTGAAATTATTTTATATCCGAATCTTAAGTTTGATTACTCTTTTAACAATCGTACTTTTTATAGCGGTTTTATTTTTAGAAATTCCATTGGACAAATCATTTTGGGCATTTTATTCCATCGGAATTTTGTACATCTTATTTTGGTTTGCCGTTTGTTTTTTCATTGTTTCACTTCAAAAGAATTCGAACTTCAACGCCGTTATTTTATTGACGATTTGGCTTTTTCTTATTATCATTTTACCAGCAACCATTAATACGTATATCGTAAACAAATTCCCGGTTCCAGAAGCTTTAGAACTTACTGTGAAACAGCGAAATGCTTATCATGAAAAATGGGATATGGACAAACAAACCACTTTGGACAAATTTTATAATCATTATCCGCAATTCAAAAAATATCCTTTGCCTGACAAAGAATTTAGCTGGCTTTGGTATTACGCGATGCAGCAAATGGGTGATGATGAATCGGCTAAAGAATCGCAGGAACTGGCAGTAAAACTGAAACAAAGAAATAACGCCAGCCAAGCGATTGCGCAATTCATACCTACCTTACATGCTCAAATTCAGCTTAACGAAATCGCCAAATCAGATTTAGGGAATCAGCTATTGTTTCTGGATGAAACCAACAAGTTTCACGAAAAAATGCGTTTGTATTTTTATCCTAAAATCTTTGACAATGAAGCTGTAAGTAACGAAAACTGGTCGAAATTTAAAGTCGAAACTTTCAATGATACCACTGAGGTACACTTGATAAAATCTTTTTTACCGTTATTGATTTTCAACTTGTTATTTCTCTTTGTGGGATGTTGGAATTTCAGAAACAAAAACAGTTATTAATTACTATCTAAGAGACCAAATCCGTTTTGCACTTACAAAACCATAACTTATTACATATCAAACAATAAGCTAACAATTAACCCCTTGATCCAGCTATACCGGGTTATTATTATGTTAAACAAATAAAAAAAAAGTAAAATTTGAATCATTTATTGTTGCAAAATTTTATTTTTGTCGCCTAATTTAAATAAAACTTATCATGAAAGATTTAGTAGCAAAAATAAACGCCGAAATCGAAACTTTTAAAGCAGAAACAGAATCACTAATTGAGAAAGGTGTTAAAGCGGCTGGACCAAGAGCTCGTAAATCGACATTGGAAATTGAGAAACTTTTGAAAGAATTCAGAAAACTTTCTATCGAAGAATCTAAAAAATAATTCAGGTTTGAAACTAAAAATGCCCATTATTTAATGGGCATTTTTTTTATTTCTATTTTCTAAAACTCAAAGATTGACTTCCTTATCTCTAATTGCAGTTTTGTTGCATCAGGTAATGCTGTTATAGTAAAATCTTTTTCTATCACCTTGTTTTTAATATTACCAGGAGTTACAGGGCTCAAATCAATCTGAAGTCCTCCGTATTTTAAATATTTTTGATAATCTATCTCCTCTACTGTATTTACATACTTTTTTATTTCATCTAAAGGCTTTCCTGAATACTGTTCACAAACTGACCAAAACTCAGCTTCAGTAAATCCTCTCTGTTTTTTCATATAAAATTCGTTGTATAAAAAACGCATTACATCGTCTAATGATTTTTGATTGCTGGTATTGTTTCTAATCTCTAAATCTAATAAAAGGCCAATAGTTGGTCCTTTATCATAATAGGATATGATAGTTTGTTTTGCATTGCTTTCATGATTGAAGAAATTCAGCCATATATCAAAACTTGACTGAGCCAGTGACATGTGTTTGCTTCCTTCAGCATTTTCATAACTCCTAATCGAATTTGTGAGGTATTTAAGGGCATCCTTACCTGTGAGTAAACCCGCTTTCATCATGATTATATACTCATAATAAACGGTGAATCCTTCTGAAACCCATAACATTGTCGTGTAATTTTCTTTATTATAATCAAAAGGTCCTAATTCTATTGGGCGGATTGCTTTTACATTATAAAGATGAAAATATTCATGCGTAACAAAATTCAAAAAATTTGTATAGTCAATAGTAGAACTGGAATCAAAAGAGCCTTTGGTAAAAATAGCCTGCGAATTCCAATGTTCTAGCCCGCCTCCACCCGCTTCCATCATAATATAACTGTAATTATCGTATGGGATTTTTTGCATGATGGCAGTAGTGGCACTCATTATTTTTTTTAAATCTCCAACAAAACTTTCTTCATTTAGTCCTTTTGGGGTAGCAATACCTAATGAATATGATTTTCCTTCATGTGTAAAATCAATTGTTTTTTGGTTTCCAATATAGATAGGACTATCATAAAAAACATCAAAATTATTGGCAAAAAAAACATTCTCCTTTTCCCCAGCTCTTTTTAGACCTGTTGAAATTTTGCTCCATTTATCATATTTGTTAACCGTTAAGGTAACAGGATTGGCAATTGCATTTTCAAGGTGCATAAAAATAGTATTCGGCATCAAAAAAGCTTTCTCAGCATCAACATAAGACTCTGCAACAGATTTTTTATTGGCAAATACACGATACTTTACCGTGAATTTAGTTTTGTCTCCGTTTTCGATTACCCAGCAATTTTTGGTTTCCTTTTTCCATATTATTTTTTTTCCATTATGATCCAGAACTTCAAAATCAACAATATAACGAGGAGTGTCTAAAATTAAATAATATCCTGGTGTCCAGACCGGAAGCAATAACTTTGTTGTTTTCGAATGGAGATCTTCCAGAT
This sequence comes from Flavobacterium hydrocarbonoxydans, assembly GCF_009789235.1. Lineage (GTDB taxonomy): Bacteria > Bacteroidota > Bacteroidia > Flavobacteriales > Flavobacteriaceae > Flavobacterium > Flavobacterium hydrocarbonoxydans. The sequence goes on from NZ_WSTB01000003.1 coordinate 282,494, forward strand.
TTAAAGTTACTTCGAGATAATGAGATTCAGGATCAACAATGGATACGGAATAATTCATTTTTACTTCTTTATAACTTAATTTGGTTTCAGCATTCGACGTAAAAACGAATAGATAAATTGCTAAAAAGGAACAAAATTTCAGGGCTTTAATCATAATGTAATTTTTGTGGTATTTGCTAATAAAAACATCTTCCTATTTCTGTTTAAAATGAAATAAAAGTGTGTGATACAAAAATAAAAAAATATGTTATTAAACCTCTTGATTATATCTTAAAATACACAAAAAAAGACACCTATTTTATTCCAAATACTAAATAAAAACAACAGATAAGATGATTTCATAATAATTCTTCAAAGAAATACAGCCATATACCAAACCCGCAATAATTTAACTGAGGTTTAAAAAAACATTATCTAGTTTTTTTTAAAAGAAAAAAAAGTTGCTCCATAAAGAAGCAACTTTTTTACACCGATTATTTTTCGAGACGTATTCCCTCGTGTGTAGGAACGACTTGTTTGATGGTTCCGTCTGCATTGAATTCTAATTTATCGATACAAACTTCGCGATGAAAACCAGCAGAATCGCCCATTTTTATCCCTTCAGGAAAAGGGAATCTGTGATAAACAATAAACCACTCGTCTTTATTAGGAACTTTTACTACGGAATTGTGTCCGGTTGCATAAATGCCTTCCTCAGTATTTCCCTGGATTACAATGTTATTTTTGGGTATTTCAAGTGGGCCAAGAGGTGATTTTGATATTGCATACCTTACTTTATAATTTGGACTTCGGGTATCGTCTTCACTCCATAAAAAATAGTAAGTCCCATTTCGGTAAATCAGGTAGGTACCCTCCCTAAAAGTAGCATCTACCTTAATGACTTTAGTACTTCCAGCTTTAATTGAAATCATGTCTTTATTCAATTCGGCAACAGCCAGATAACCATTTCCCCAATACAAATAACTTTTCCCTGATTTTGGATCTGTAAAAACATCCGGATCAATTTCCTGACCGTCTTTTACACCTTCAGGTTTACTGCTCACCAAAGCTTTACCGCTGTCAGTAAAAGGGCCTTCGGGAGTATCAGCAGTGGCTACGCCTATTTTTTGGGCAGCAGTAAAATAATAAAAATACTGGTATTTACCTTTTATTTTTTTCTCCACAATACAGGGAGCCCACGCATTTCTATTAGCCCAGCTGACATCTTTTCTAAGATCCAGAATGATTCCTTCGTCTTTCCAGTCGGTTAAATTATCCGAAGAGAAAGTCTTGAAATAGTTTCCTGACCAACCGTCGAATCCATCACTCGTTGGATAGATATAATATTTACCTGTTTTGTTTGAATAGAGTATTTCCGGATCGGCATAATATCCTTCTAAAACCGGGTTATTATTTAATTTAGGCAATTTTTCAGGGGTTCCCCATTTTGCCGTAAGCCGTTTGAGTTCAGAACGTGTAATGGGTAAAACAGTTCCGTGACGCGGATTAAAATCCATTGAAATTTCATTGTCAATTACGGTAAAATGTTCCAAATCATCACTTTTTGTAAACTGATATTTTCCTTTGGTATAGACATCATACATCAGGATATAAGCATCCGACTGATTCAGTCTGAATACACTGGAACCTTCCACACCATCAGTAGTCTGCTGTAAATAATGATCGTTTTCTGTCCATTTCCCAGAAGTTAAATCAGCTGTAGTCGCTACTTTTATTCCTGCTTTTTCAGTTTCTGTTTTATAAAAAAGATGGTAGATTCCGTTCTTCTCAATAATATCGCCATCAATACAGGCTTTTCCTGATTGAGGTACGAAGAGTAATTTTGGTTCACTTTCTAAAGCCGTGAAATCTTTATTGGCGTAAGCATAATAAATTTTATCAGGACCATTACCATGCTGTAAGCTAAAATAAATCATATACTTACCCGCTTTGGCGTCGTAAATAGTTTGTGGAGCCCAAACTCTTTTAAGGTTTTCCTGTCCTGCAAAAGTATTCTGAATATTAACTACACTACTCTCCCAGTTAACCAAATCGGTACTTTTAAGCAATACCATTGCCCGGTTACTATCCCATCCTTTCGATGAAGTCATATCGGTAAGTGTCATGTAAAATGTTTTACCATCAATGCCACGCAAAATGTGCGGATCGCGAACTCCTCCGGTACTACTGATTTTCTTGCTATCGATTACAGCTTTATTCTGATTAAGGCTGTAATAGTGATAACCATCTGTACTTACGGCATATCGTACTGCTTCTTCCTCTACTGAATTACCTGTGAAATAAACAAATAAATAGGCCGTTAAATCTTTTTGAGCCAAAACCGGCGGTCCTTTCGTATCATTTTGCTGCGCTTGCAGTCCGGAAAAGAACAGCAGAAAAAATACAATACTAAAATAGTTTGATTTCATTATTTATTCCCTTTTAATTGATACAATACGGAACTGTGCGGTTTTAACGAGATGTTTATTTTGTTTTCTGTTAAAGTTACGTTCTCCTTTGTCCACATATTAGAAACAGACTTAGTGCTAGTAATTCCAAGGTCAGACAATGATACTGATATGTTTTCAGAGACAGCATCACTACTGTTGATTACAGCCAGATAGATACTTCCGTCTTTTGGATTTTTAGAAGTAACCGCAATATTTCCATCTTTATGAAAAAGTTCGGTAACAGAAGTACTTTCACTGTGCATTTTCAATACTTCTTTATTGGTTAATAACGACAATGTAAAGGCATCGTTGCTAGGCAAATCGCCTCCGAAAAACAACGGCGATTTAAAAATGCTGAAGAAAGTCATCAGTGTATATTGCTCGTCTTTAGTTAGACGTGTCATTCGGTCTTCGCCACGTTCTCCTCTGACAGAAATACGGCCCAACGGAATCATATCGCAATCCGGCCAGGTACCCGGAGCAATATACGGATACCATTTTTGGCTCACTTCCATCAAATGCGCAATATGTGGCCAGGTATCCCAAACATCATCTACCATACGCCACATATTAGCATGATTGCTTACATGCGCAGCTGCTTCAACAGGTGTTTCACCAGGAGAAGTACTAAGTACAATTTTACGCCCGCATTTGTCTATTGCTTTTCGGATCAGATTAATTTCTCCTTCGTGATACGGTCTTGACAGGTCATCAATTTTTATAAAATCGACTCCCCATTGTGCATACAATTCAAATAAGGAATCGTAATATTCCTGTGCTCCGGGCTTATCTGCCACAATCGTATAATTATCCTTTAGCCATTCACACTGTAATTGAGTTGAAAAAATCTGATCGGCCGTTATTCCGTTAGTCCCTTTTATGGGAAGTTTATCTTCAACCGCTTTTTTAGGAATTCCACGCATAATGTGAATCCCGAATTTTAATCCTTTATCGTGTATATAATCTGCTAAAGGCTTAAAACCCTGACCTTCTTTTGCTGATGGAAAGCGGTTGACAGCAGGAAGATATCTTCCGTACTGATCTATTACATAACGCGGATCTGTCTGATTGTATCCCCCGGCTTTATCATTTTCTACAAACCATCGGATATCTACAACTACATATTCCCAGCCAAATGATTTTAGTTCCTTAGCCATATAATCGGCATTGGCTTTTACCTCATGTTCTTCAACAGTTGGACCATAACAATCCCAGGAGTTCCAGCCCATTGGTGGTGTTTTTGCCCATTCTTTGAATTCGTTTTCTTTGAATGTTTTCGTTTTGGAAGCCGAACAGCTTACAAGAACTACAGCACTGATTGCCAGAATGATTTTGCTTTTTATTTTCATTACAACATAAATTAAAATCTATTATTTTACTTTTTTACACACAATTAACCTGCCTGTAAAACTAAAGACAGACAGGTTAAAAGTATATAAAACTTATTTTTATTTAAAGTGAAAAAAATTATTTCACAGTAACCTTTACTTCAACTGGTTTTAGCCATTGGCTTGTAAATTTTACCGTTATCGGCTGAGCCACATCCGTAGCCTGAACATACGCTACAATATGGCCGTGAAATACGCGCTGCACATTGTCTGTATAATCTGTCATGTCGCTGTTGTTACCTGCTTCAAGACCTAATAATACTCCTGGTCCGGTTACGGTACAAACTACTTCGTTATCCGAAAGCATCACTGGCAACCCTTTTTCATCGACTACCTGAACAACAATTTTGGCAACTCCTTTTTCTTTATCAATGGTGATGTTGGTATCATTCGAAACAAGTGCACTTGGCTGTTGAGATGAAATGATGGCATATTTGCTCACAATTTGATTCTCGTTATTCAGACCTACTGCTTCTAATTTTCCGGATGCAAAAGGAATATCCCAATAGATAATACCTGTTTTTTCATCGTACGGTTTGGCTTCACCCACTACTTTTCCGTCTAATTCTAAACGAGCTTTAGCCGCATTGGTATAAGCCACCACACGAATCATTTGTCCCGGATTGTAATTCCAGATAGACCAGGCGTCTTTAGACAATTCTTTTTTATCATTTGCCGGATAAGTTCCTGCGTAAATCATAGGTTTCTCAGACCATAGTGACTGACGGAAATAACCTCTCGGTTTAATAATACCCGCAAGATCAACTAATCCGGAATAAAATCCTCTTGAAGGCCAGCTTCCTGATTCGCCAAGATAGTCAATACCTGTCCAGAGAAATTGTCCAAAAATATGTTTGTTATTTTTTACAGCTAACCAAGGTTCCATATCATGAACATTTTCGCTGCCGTAAATTACCCTATTAGGATATTTTTCATGATCTGACTGGTATTTACTTTCCGTATAATTATATCCTGCAATATCCAAAGATCCCGGATATTCTGTTTCGTTAGACATTGCTACACCCGCTAAACCAGCAGTTGTAGGGCGTGATTTATCGTATTTTTTTACGGCAGCCACCAAACGTTTCGCAATAGCTCCCAGACGCATGGCATCCGGTGCCTCTTTTTTATAACCTCCGTAAGCCGCCTGTCCAAAACCTTCTTTTCCTTTATCCAATACAGGATGCGAGTAAGGATCGTTAGGATAATCTACCTCATTCCCGATACTCCATGCAAAAACAGAAAGATGATTTCGATCACGGCGTACAATATCCGAAAGGTCTTGCTCAGCCCAATCAGCAAAAATATCAAAAGAACCTTCAAATCCCGGAGTACCTACATTCCAACCTGTCAGCCATTTGCGTTTTGGGAATTCCCATTCGTCATACGCTTCGTTTAATACCAGCAAACCTAATTCATCACATAATTCATAAAAATCAGGAGCTTGCGGATTATGACTGGTACGGATTGCATTTACACCAATTTCCTTCAGTGTTTTTAGACGTGTTCTCCAAACATCACGAGGAACTGCAGATCCCAAAACACCAGCGTCATGATGCAAACAAACACCTTTCATTTTCATCCATTTGCCATTTAAAGCAAAACCATTATTAGCATCAAAAGTAAAATTCCTAAAACCAGTTTGCATACTAGAATGATCAATCACTTTTCCGTCTTTCAAAACAGTGGTTTTAAGCTGGTATAAATTAGGGTGTTCTAAATCCCATAAAGCAGGATTGCTGACATTTAGTTTTGTCGCTATGGTACTATTTTGATTGGCAGCTACTTCGACTTTATTAGAACTTTTGACTACTGTTTTTCCGTCTTTGGTAATAAGTTCATTTAGCACCGTAAGATTTGCTTTTGCGGCAGCGCCATTTTCAACGGTAACTTCCAGATTTAGAATTCCTTTATTTTTATTTACCTCCGGATACGCATAAACTCCCCATTGCGCAATATGAACCGGGTTCGAATAGACCAACCATACATTACGATAAATTCCTGATCCGGTGTACCAGCGGGAATCGGCGCTCTGACTGTGATCTACACGTACCGCAATAATGTTATCGGCTCCGTATTTTATAAAAGGCGTTGCATCATAAGCAAAAGAAATGTATCCATTAGGGCGTTTTCCTAAAGAATGCCCGTTAATAAATACTTCACTTCTGTTATAAACTCCTTCAAAATACAAATACACTTTTTCGCCACTTTTGCTTTGCGGAATATTTAATGATTTGCGATACCAGCCAATACCACCGGGCAAATAACCCGTACAGCTTGCCAGAGTTGGGCTTAACTGTCCTTTTACGCTCCAGTCATGCGGTACATTTACAGATTGCCAATCGCTGTCATTTAGCGTTACGCTTTGCGCATTTGGTGCATCCTGAAGTGTGAATTTCCAATTGTCATTGATTTTTTTGGAATCTCCAAACGATATCTGAGCTAAAGCAGAAAAGCAGGAGAAAATTAAAACGGGTAATAAGATTTTTTTTGTAACCACTATATATAATTTTAAATATTCTTTTGATTTTGAATGTTTTATTCTTTTTAAAAAAGGGTTTTTAGTATTGTAATTCCCCCACAAAAGTTACCACTGAGCGAGCAGGAATTTCAAGGTTATCGATTTTCTGAATATTGCCTCTTTTTAGATTGGTAGCTTCGGCGGTGATGTACGGCGTCATTTCATTATTTTTAACGATTCCTTTGCTGAGTTCCAATTTGTATTTCTGTGCTGCTTTTCCACAATTTACTGCTACCACAATTAGTTTTTTATTGGCAACATCTTTATAAGCGGTCAGCATTACATCATTGGCTGCAGCCAAATCATCCTGATTGGGAACATCAACTCTTAACATGCCTGGTCTTACGAACAGCGAATAATTTCCTAAAGCCCAAAGTGTTTTTGAATCCCTAAATTCACCATCATTCCTAACGTAATCAGGGGTTGTTCCTCCATTGCTTTTTCCGTCATCGAGATAAATCAAACCGTCTTTATAATCCACACGGGTAATAGACGTCCACCATTGCCACGAAGCTGCATTAGCCACAGCAATATCGTTATGAATCAGGCGCGCTACATACAATGCTGTTTGCATTCCTAAATCTCTTCCGCCTCCTGCTCCTCCCGGAATTTCAGCTTCACCGGGGTTTTCCAGTATGCAATATTCAGATTGCCAATACGTCAGTCCCGGACGTTGTTTTACATTTGCTGCAATCAGTTTTCGGCTTAAAACCTGTCTGTCCACGGGCCATGTTGTAAAATAACTGTGCCCCAGAATGGTATTTTTTACATTGGGTAACTTTGAAATATTGGTTTTTGCATTGCCAAAGAAATATTCAATCTGATTGTCTCGATTTTCACCATTTACATTTTCATACAAATAGTTAATTTGTCCCGCCTCGGCAATCACAATTTCGGTGCTCATCTTTTTTGCTTTGAGTTTACCCGAAAGTGCTTTTGTTAAATCGTAAATTTCCTGATTGGTTGCCGGCGTTCCTTCCTGACTGTTAAAACCTTCTTTGTTCGCCATCCATTCCCATTGCGGTTCATTTATCGGACTCACATAATCAAACTTAATTCCTTCGTTCTTTTCCAATCCCTGAATACTTTGTACTAAAAAATCAGCAAATTTTGGAACAGCACCTTCTTTTAAGTTCAGTTTGTTTTTTTCCGAAGCAAAAGACAATCCGTTTTTAGTCAAAAAAACCGGCGGACTGTTAGTGAAAATCAAAAACTTTTCTACTCCCCTCTTTTTGGCAGCCTGCAAAAACCATCTTTGACCCTCCTGTTTCGAAAAATCATAGGTTCCGTCAGCATTCAAAAAACATTCAGATCTTCTCCATTCATCCGAAACCTTACTATTTTCGCCTTGTTCCATACTTCCTGCTCCAAGATTAAATCTCCATATCGAAAGTCCGATACCTTTTGGATTTCCCTGATTGTCTATTTCTTTACTAAAAAGCAAATCAGCAATTCCGTTCTTTTTTTGATCGGGCCAGTTTTTACCAACAAACTGACATCTCCAGGCATCTGAACCCCCAAAACCGTCCATCGTCTGCACGACATTATCAGTACTGATTACGGCAGTCCGTTGTCCGTAAAAGAAGGGTGTTGCAAGCAATAAAAGTGAGATGTATATTTTTTTCATTCTAATAATGTATTTGATTTCTAAAATAATTTGAAACCATTCATTTGTATTGATTCATTTGAATTGTTGAGCGTAATTGATTTTAACACATAGAAAGCATAGATTTTATGGTTTTGAAAAAAAGGAAATCATTACTTCACATCTTTTAATGCAAGTGAAACGCCTTTTTTGAGTTCAATAAGCTATGTTTCTATGTGTTAAATCGTTTTTTAATGAATGTGTCTCAACGTGTCAATTTGTTTTAATTACTATTAATAATTTCCAACAAAAGTCACAACCGATCGTGGTGCAATCACCATATTATCCGCTTTCACGGCAGCTCCTTTTTTCAGACTTAAAGTTTCAGAAGTCGTATAAGGCGTAAATTGATTGTTCGAAAGTGTTCCTCCTGAAAGATTCAATTGGTAAGTTCTGGCAGATTTGCTGTAATTAACCGCTACAATCACCAGTTTTTTAGTCGCTATATCTTTGTAAGCTGTTAACATCACATCAGTTGTAGAAGTGGCGTTGTCGATACTTGGTATCTGAACTCTTACCATTCCCGGTTTTACAAAGAAGGAGAAGTTTCCTAAAGCCCAAAGTGTTTTGGCATCACGTACAAATCCATCATTTTTACAATAATTTGCATCACCAGCTCCATTGCTGGATCCATCATCCACGTGGAGTAAACCATCTTTATAATCGCCACGGCTAATGGCTGTCCACCACTGCCACGATGTAACGCCTCCAATACTAATATCGGTACTAATAATACGGGCCACCCAAAGAGCGGTCTGCATCCCTAAGTCTCTTCCGGGTCCTGCTCCTCCAGGTAACTCACTGGTACCCGGGCTTTCTAAAATACAATATTCCGAAGACCAAAGACTAAGTCCCGGTACTGATTGTGTTCTGGTTGCTGCAGTTTGTCTTGAGTAAACCATTTCGCTTAATGGCCAAGCCTGCCAGTAACTGTGTGCCGAAATTGTTTTTTTGACATTGCTTAATCCTGAAATATTTTTAGCCGAATTCACTCCAAAAAAATAATCGATCTGGTTGGATCTGTTCTCTTTACCTGAAACTGTTTTATACAAGGGTTCGTAAGCTCCCGCTTCGCCCACAACAATCTGAGAACTAATCCCTTTTGTTTGTAATTTTGGAGACAAAACATTTACGAAACTGTAAATATTAGCATTCGTAGCCGGTGAACCTTCCTGTCCTGAACCATCCCATTCGTATTGTGGCTCATTAAAAGGACTGATGTAATCAATTGTTAAACCGTGTTCTGTTTTTAATTTATCAATAGCATTCACCCAAAAATCAGCGAGTTCAGGCATTTTACCATCTTTCAGATTATAAAATTCTTTGATGGTTGCATGTGCTTTACCATTTCCGGTTAAGTAAACAGGAGCACTATTGGCAAAAGCCAGTAACTTTTCGACACCACGTTCTTTTGCCGCTTTCATAAACCATACCTGTCCGGCTTGTTTATTCATGTTGTAAATTACACCATCAGTAGTAAAACATTCGGTACGTCTCCATTCATCTGTAATATCACTTGCTTCTCCCTGTTCTGCACTTCCTGAACCCAGATTGAAACGCCATAATGATAATCCGATACCTTTTGGATTTCCTTCATTATCCAATTCTTTACTGAATAATAAATCGGCTATATGATTACGCTTTTCAGCCGGCCAGTTTTTTCCAATAAAATTACATTGCCAGGCATCCGATGCTCCGAAACTTTCCATTGTCTGAAGATTCATATCCAGATTTACAGTTAAATCTCTTGTTGTAGAAGATGGTGTTCCTGAATCATTATTGTCATCAGACTGACAGCTTGTGAAGTTGATGAAAAGTAAGCCTGCCAATAGCAGACCTACTTTGTTTGTGTTCCTAAATTTCATATTAGTAATTAGGGTTTTGTTTGATTAATCCTCCACTTAAATCGATTTCCAGCTGCGGTATTGGCCAAACCAAATTTTTAGCCGGATTAAAGTTGATTCCTTTGTCCTGTGGTTCTCTTAAATTAGTGGTTTCGTAAGGATCTGTAGAATTCAGGTTGTATTGTACAAAAGTTCCGTTTGGTCCCATCAACGATTCGATAACCGGTCTTCCGGTAGATGGATCTTTTTCGCGACGGATATCGAACAAACGCAATCCTTCGAAAGCCAGTTCTAAACGGCGTTCTTTATAGATGTGTCTGAGTAAATTTGGCCCTGCCAAACCAACTTTAGGATCCAGTTTTACACGGTTACGGATAATGTTGATATCAGCTAAAGCATCGCCTCCCAAATGGTAATTAGCCTCCGCTCTTGTTAAGTACATTTCGGCCAGACGAATCAACGGTATATTCAATGGCAAGTGTCCGTCTTTTTTATCTAAAGCACGGCGTGTAGCAATAGGAATGTAATATTTACGGCAAATACGCCCTGATTTATTATCGTTTAAACTGAATTTGTGTGTTGGATTGAGTGTTTCATCACCATAAGCTGCATCGCCCCATTTTGTAATGGTACTTCTACGGCGAATTTCGTCATTTTCAGAAAGATAAGCGTTCTCTAAATCACTGGTTGGCATGCACCAGCCCCAGCCATCCAAAACATCTCCCGCATCATTGCTTGGGAAATTCTTTTTGTCTTCGCCTCTGGCTCCTGCCAAAGTTGGCAAAGCACTTCCTAAACTTTTATCCTGAACACTAGACGATTGTGCCTCCAAAATTGATTCTACTCCGTTATGATTATTAACATCCCAGATTTTTAGAAAATCAGTTTCCAGCGTAAAAGGCCCTTCTGTAATTACTTTGTTTGCGTATTGTTTTGCTTCAGCCCATTTTTCCTGAAATAGCGAAACACGAGCCAATAAGGCATAAGCTGCCCATTTGTTTATTCTTCCGTTTCTGGCCACAGGAGTGTTTTCTAATCTTGAAGCTGATTCTTTAAGATCGGCTTCTACCTGAGCATAAACTTCTGCGGCCGAATTACGTTCTAATACTAAATCATTAGTTCCAAGAGATTTTGTATATACCGGAACACCTCCAAAACTGTTTACCAATTCGTAATAACAATAGGCACGAACAAATAAAGCTTCTCCCATATATTGATTTCTTTGTTCCTCTGTGATAGGCGAAGCAATCATTTTCTCCAAACCAATATTTGCCGATTGAATCGTATAAAAGTGAGCGGTATAAATACTGTTCATATCTCCCATATTATCCGGTGTAATAAGGTATTGCGAAGCAGGTCTGTGAGCGCCGCTGTCCTGACCGGTATTTCCCATCCAGGCGTCATCAGTGGCCATTTCGTTGGTTACTCTTGGCGCAACCAGAGTCCACCAGTCATTTGGTATTAACAGTCTGCGTGTCAATTCGTTTACGTATTTTTCACACTCTTGTGCTGTCTGAAAATAGTTTTCTAAGGTTTGTGTCCCTCTTTGTTCTTTTTCGATAAAATCATCGCAGGAAACTGCCAATAAAGAAAAAGCTATTATTGAATATATTAATTTTTTCATGTCCGTTTTGTATTAAAATGCTAAATTAAGACCCATCAAAACTGTTGGCTGAACCGGATAATTCCATCCTCCAAATCCAGCACCTTTCACTCTGTCGCCATTATTAGGATCACCTCCACCAACTTCTGGCTCAACACCTGAATAGTTGGTTAAAGTCCATAAATTTTGTCCTGATAAAGACAATCTGAGTTTCTCAAATCCAAATTTGTTATAAAAAGAATACCCTAACTGAATGTTTTTCATACGAAGGAACGAACCGTCCTCAACATAAAGAGATGAGAATTTTGTAAAGTTTTCGTTGTTATCGTCTTTAGACAAACGCGGAACCGAATTAGAAGTTCCTTCTCCGTGCCATGCCATTTGATCCAGTCCGCTTACTTTATTGGTTAAACTGGCACCATTGTATAAGTCGGATATGTTTTGGTTTACAATTTCATTTCCAATACTGGAATAAAAGTTAACCAGTAAGTCCAGGTTTTTGTAAGCAAAATTCAAATTAAGACCCACATTATAATCTGCCCATGGCGAACCAATTTTAGTTCTGTCTTTGTCATCTAATTTTCCGTCACCGTTTACATCTTTAAAACGGATATCACCCGCTTTTGCATAAGGCTGTAATTTGTTTCCGTGCTCGTCTGTATGCGAATTCAGTTCTGTTTGATTTTGGAACAAACCATCGGCAACATATCCATAAAAATATCCTGGTTCCTCGTCTTTAACCGTCAGGGTTCTGTTGCTGGATCCGTACAGTTTTTCATCTTCAGAAGATAACGAAACCATTTTTATGTTTACTGTTGTAAAAGTAAGATCAGCACCATACGAGAAATCGCCTTTTTTGTCTTTATACGAAATTAATAAGTCAACACCATTAGACCTCATTGAACCAACATTGGTCCAGATGGTTGAATAAGCCGGAAAACCGCTATAGGTAGCAAATTGTTTCAGGAATAACATGTCTTTTGTTTCTTTTTCATAATATTCAATCGAACCAGAAAGTTTGTTTTTCCATAAGCCAAAATCAATCCCGAAGTTGATATCTTCAACCGTTTCCCACTTAATATCTTTATTCGCCATCGTTGATGGAAAAGCCGTATCTACGATATCCACTCCGATTGGGTAAAATCCCTGCCCGATATTCGACTGATAAACCGCATTTGGAAGATTTTGATTTCCTACTCTACCCCAACCTGCTCTAAAACGAAGGTCACTGATGACCGATTTTGTACTTTCCATAAACCCTTCATTTGAAATTCTCCAGGAACCCGATACTGATGGGAAATTAGCCCATTTATTATTGGCCATAAACTTCGAAGAACCATCACGTCTGAATGTACCCGTCAGGTAATATTTATTATCATAATTGTACGAAAGACGAGAAATATAAGACATCAGAGAATTAGACCAGCTGTTTCCGCCGCTATTACGGTTCTTGGTCGCAGCATTCAACTCTCTCATAGAATCAGAATTGTTTGGAACCCCTTCGCCATAACCCCAAACATCAGAGCCGTTGTATTCTTCCATAGTTGCCCCCACCATCAGAGATGTATTGTGTTTTTCAGCAAATGACTTAGAATAAGTGGCTGTAGTCTGCCAGGTCCAGTCCACATTTGTAGTGGCTCTTCTTTCGATACTGTTGATTTCGGCTTTTTCGTGTGCCGCATCAATGACAAAATCAGGGCTGAATTTACTCCATACTCTATCACCTACTTCGATAGACCCCTGCGTACGGAATACCAACCCTTTAACAGGGATGTATTGCAAATAACCATTCGTATTCAGGTTGTACTGATCTGTATAATCATCGAATCGTGCCACAGCAGCCACCGGATTCCACACATACGATGGTGAACGTGCATAAATGCTGTATTCGTTTTCAGTTCCGTTTAATTGATCAGCCGGTTTGTAAATAGGTGTAATAGGATCTATTTTATCAAAATCGGCCCAGTTTCCAGGAGCACCCCAGGTTTCATAACGAGGGTTTAAAGTAACACCAGCTGAGAATTTATCAGAAAACTTAAAATCATTCGCGATTCTCATCGTAATTCTTTCCCATCCTCCAATACCATAAAACGAGTCAGAATTGTAATAGTTAAGACTTACGGCAAACGTATGTTTTTCTGAACCTCCGGAAATTCCTAATGAAGCATTTTGTATCGTTGCGCTTTGTTTAATTCCTGCTCTCCACCAATCGGTAGTTTTTCCTCGGTATTGCTCTGGATTAGGCAAATATTCGGTATAACCGGAATTCGTGTAAGCCTTATTCATAATCGTGGCATAGCTTTCGGCATCAGCCATATTATAAGGATTATTCATTACCTGAATCCCTGTACTTAAATCAAAAGTGAATCTTGTTTTGCCTACTTTTCCTTTTTTGGTTGTAATAAGGATAACTCCATTCGAAGCACGTGAACCGTAAATAGCACTTGCAGAAGCATCTTTAAGAACATCCATAGATTCGATTTCGTTGGTACTTAAAAAGTTGATACTGGTACCCATCGGAATACCATCTACTACATAAAGAGGATCCGTATCCAGATTGACTGTAGAAATACCACGAATCAATACTCTTGGCTGAGCTCCAGGCCCTCCGGCTCCAGTTACCTGAACTCCGGCCACTTTACCCTGCAAAGATTCGGTTACGTTACCTACCGTCATGGTTTGCAGTTCTTTTCCTTTTACTGAAGCTATAGAACTCGTTACGTCGCTCTTTTTAACGGTTGCGTAACCTACTACCACTACTTCGTCTAAAGTTTGATTGGCTTCCTGCAAAACAATATTTAATGTGGTTTGTCCGTCAACTTTTACCGTTTTATTGGTAAAACCAATGAAGGAAAATTCGATTTGTGACTCTTTATTGGGTACTGTTATCGAAAAATTTCCGTCGAAATCTGTTGCTGTAGAAACTGTTGTTCCTTTTACAATTACGTTTACTCCGGGAATTGGCACAGCGCCTTTATCCTTAACAGTTCCTTTTACTGTTAGCTGCCCAAATGTTGCAACGGTGCACAACATGGCAATACATAACCATATAAATCTATATTTCATTTTATGATGTTTTTTAATTAAATGTTATAACCAGCGCTACAACAAACTATTTTTTTGTGATAAAGACTCTTTCTAATTCGGTATCCAGAATCACTTTATAAACTCCCGGAGCAGCTGGATATTTAGCATTGCCATTTTCTCCCGGTGACATTGTTCCGATACCGTTTTGAATTAATCTCCATGACGGGCTCCACCATTGGCCTGTAAAAGTGGCTTCCAAAGTTCCGGTAAGGGTGTATTCGCCCACTAACTGATACGGATTTTCAGGGTTATTGGCCAAATGCAATCCGGTTTGAACCCATGCTGTCCAGGTATCCCAATCCGCTCCCTGAATACCGCCTCCGCAAACACTTACAAAAGGTCTTCGCTGCGCTTCATCATCATGCCATAAACCATTTGCAATATCAGCCCAGACTTTGCTTGAAGGTGTATATTTTGCAACGCTATAACTTAATGTATTCGGGTTTATTTTTATAGTGTAATATCCTTTTGTAGGCAGAATAATTGGTGTAGAGGTTACATCATCAATTAAATTTCCTGAAGCATCCAATCCGAAACAATGTGGGGCAAAGTCTGATTCCTGACCTAAGAAATAAAGTTCTTTATTGTCTTTGTCTGCATAGTATTTAAACTCAAAATCCTGTCCGTTTTTGTCATGGAAATACATAGGAACCCCAACAGCATCTGTAGTAAGACTTGTTCCTTTTGGCTGATCGCATAAATAAATGGCCGGATATTCATTGGTAGCCACCACATTTATATTTAAAGTACCTGTATTAGGGATTGCAAATTTGTCTTTTGCTGTAATGGTCAATACATAATTCGCAGCCGTAACCGGTAATGTATAGGTTTTATTGAACGTATAAGATTGTGGTGCATCTGGCAACTGAACCATTTCATCAATGCCCAGAGCGGCACACTGAATCTGAATATAATCAATTCCGGAATCGTCATTTACGACAAAATTCACAGGCATTTCATTACTTGATGACAACAAAATAACAGCACCTTCTTTAGGAGTTATCATGCTTATTAAAGGCGCAGCAAATTCACCGTCCAAACGCAAATTAATTTCGTCTTCGATAGCGTTTTCAGAAACATCTGTTATGGTTAATTTTATTTTTAAAGCTTCAGATGTACCTCTGTCAGCAGGTACTTCAAAGAAATAACTTAAATCGTAAGCAGTTAGTAGCGGATCTGTACTGAATGTAATGATTTTATCCAAAGACAATTCCGGTATCTGGATTCGTACCGATTTTAGTCCTAAATCATCTTCTAAAGCAGCTTTAATTTCAAATTTACGATTAGGCGCTCCGTAAATTTCTTTGGTTGCTATTGCAATTGTTGGGTCATCTGAACTTGGAAAATCAGATTCATCGTTTTGACATCCTGAAAAAAGGACAGCAAAGAGGGCAAGAAAAAATAAAAATACATTTTTTTTCATTTCTTTAATTTTAAGGTTAGGTTAGTTAGTTTGATTGTTTTTAAGATAGTATCTAAAATAATTTAGATTTGGTTACAGCGATAGTTAGTCATTATTGAACTGCAATACCGCTTTTCCTTTTGTGGTTATTTATCATGTTTTTCTTTTTTTTGGTTAGCTATTTTTTATTTTGATTCTCAGCTGTAAATCCTTTTTAATTTTATTTAAACCCGCAGCGTATGAAAACTGCGGGTCTGATAAGTAATGTGTAAAACCAACTCTCACAATTCTTCTGTTTAAGGAAACCACTCCTGCAAACAGATTCTAAAACTCATCAAAAAAATAAACACTTAATAATGATACTGTAACACCACTCAAATGTTATCAGATATGCAAAGTAATGTCTAGTTTGAATTTTCAATGAGGGGTAAAATGGAAAAAAAAGGAGGTCAAATTTGCAATTACAGGTTATTTTAAGCTTAAAAATGAATACTATAAAAAAATAACATCTTTTTTTTACACATAACACAATTTCTATTTAACAGCATTATAAATCAATATATCGATGTAGCTCTTCAAAATCACCTTCTTTATTATTTAAAAAAAAGTGATTTTGAGAAAAATATACTGAATCAAATTGATTGTTTTTATTTAATAATATTCAGGTCGGCGTTAAAGGAACTTTTGTATTTTTTGATGTACTCCGAAGGTGTCATACCAAATAATTTCACAAATTGCTGTCTGAAATATTTCGGGTCCTCAAATCCTACCTCTGCACTTGCCTGAGCAATATTCATTTCTTCGGTAAGCATGAGCATGGCCGCCCTTCTTATCCGAACCGAACGAATAAAAGCGTTTAAGGTCTGCCCGGATATGATTTTAATTTTGGTATAAAGTGTTCTGTGACTCATACCCATTTCCAGAGCAAAGTTTTTGATTGTAAAATCTCTTTTATGAATATTCGATTCGACAATAGCGATACACTTTTTCAGGATTTCCTGGTATTCTAAGGGAACTTTATGGGTGTTTTCTTTAAGTGTAATACTATCCAGAAAGTATTTACGCAAATTGCTTCGGTTTTTTAGCAGCGAATCTACACGGGCTACCAGAATGTCATCGTCAAATGGTTTCGTGATATAATCATCAGCCCCATCACTGATACCCTGAAGGTGCGTTTCCGGATTTTTGGATGCGGTTAATAAGATGACCGGAATATGCGACAGGCTGTTGTTTTCTTTTATTCTTCGGCACAATTCTATACCATCCATTCCTTCCATGGTAATATCACTGATGACCAAATCCGGCAGGTGCTTTTTCGTTAGTTTTAAACCTTCTTCAGCATTTTCGGCGCTGTACACGATATAAGCATTCGAAAATAATTTAATCAAATACCCTCGTATATCCGCATTATCATCAATTATCAACACACTGCGTTTCTCTGTCAGTAGTAATTTATTAAAATCATCCTCAGCAAGACTAGTACTGGAAAGCTGTAAATTCTCTTCGGAATCCTCAATTATAAGCTCATCAAACAATTGGCTTCTTTGCGGTACCGCGTTTGAAATTTCAATATCTTCAAAATGAGTATTTCCTTTGAGAAAAGTGAGTTTAAAGATACTTCCTTCTCCAATTTCGCTCTCACAGCTTACGGTTCCTTTATGTTTATCGACAAAATATTTCACAATAAAAAGTCCGATTCCGAAACCCGTCCCTACTGAAGCTTTCGAATTGACTTGTTTGAATTTTTCAAAAATAAAATCGATATCACTCTTTTTGATTCCGGTACCGCTGTCTGATATTTCTAAGAGAATATCGTGCTCCGTTTCGGTTAGTTTAAGTGTGACTTCGCCTCCAACAGGGGTGTATTTGAAAGCATTCGACATTAAATTGAATAACGAAATCTCGATTTTTTCATAATCTCCAATTATCTCAACATGGTGTGAGGGAATATCAAAATTGTACGTGATATTTTTTTCTTTTGCCTGACTCACAAAACACTGATAGACTTCATTGCAAAGACTGTTTACATTAATAGTTGACAGTCGCAGTATATCAGCGTCATTTTCAGCCTTGCGAAAAAGCAATAACTGATCTACCAGACTCAGCAACCTTCTGGCATTACGGTGCGCAATGGCCAAATCACTGCCCGAAGAACCATTTTGTACACTTTCTTCCCGAACGGCTTTTTTTAACGGATTTATAATCAGCGAAAGCGGTGTACGGAACTCATGCGAAATATAGGTAAACATGGAAGATTGTTTCTCTGCAATTTCCTTTTCTTTCTTGCTTTCTAATTCGGCAATTTTTACTTTATATTTAAGCTGTTCCTTGTTTTTACTGTATTGAATATAAGCAAATATAGCCGCGATACCGCCTAACAAATACAAGGTATAAGCCCACCATGTTCTGTACCAGGGCGGCAAAACGACAATCGTAACCAGATCAACCTCTTTGTTCCAGCCTCCTTTAAAATTTGTTGTTTTTACTTTAAACACATATTTCCCTTCGGCTAATCTGGCGTAATTCGCTCTTCGGGCCTGCCCAACGTAATTCCATTGTTCATCCCAGCCTTCTAAATAATAAGCGTAGTTTATTTTATCCGCATTATTATAATCTACTGCCACAAATTCTAACGATAAAGTAGTCTGATCATAAGGCAGTCGGACTATTTTGATTTTACTGGCATCCCATTGTGCAATCAGTTCGTTTTTATTTTCTTCTATCGGAAGATTATTTACATAAAAATCCGTCAGCAATAAGTTATTATCCTGATTGAATCCTTTAATGGCTTCCGGAAAAAACAAATTGAACCCATTTATTCCACCAAAAAGAAATTCCCCTGAAGCTAATTCGACACCCGCATTAAAACTAAACTGATTACTTTGCAAACCATCATTTACCGAGAAATTACGGAAGGTTTTGCGCTTTTTATCAAAACGACAAATACCATTATAGGTACTCATCCATAAATTTCCCTCTTTGTCTTCCAGTAATCTTAAAATGGTATTGGATGGTAAGCCGTCATCTGTCGTAAGCCTTTTGAATTTATTGGTTTTACGATCCAACAACAACAAACCTCCCTCCTGAGTCCCCAACCAAAGTGTTTTATCCTTATCCTCATGAATACACCTAACAGGATTTCCGATATTTATTTTATTGATTTTTTTACCTTCTTTTTCTATAGAATACAACGCATTATAGTTACCTCCCCATAATTTCCCGTCACTTGTTTCGGTAAGACACTGTAAGTTACTGATTGATTTATCAAAAAGAGTAAAGCTGTTTTTTGCTCTGTTAAAAACATACAAGGTTCCTTCGTTTGTAGCACTGGCCCAAATGTTGTTTTTAGAATCTCTGTAAACAAACCATATATTCTTTTCGACTTGTTTCGTAAACGGATTATAACACGAAAAATAACGTATTGTATTGTTTTGAGGATCAATACGATTAACACCACCAGCCCAGGTAGAAAGCCAGATTTCGTTATTTGTATCCCGTACAATACTGGTAATAAAGTTACTGGTAAGTTTTTTACCGGCAGTACCTGTATTACCATAAGTTGTATAAGTATTGTTTTTTCTGTCCCAATATTTTAAGCCAGCACCATCAGTACCGACCCATACATTTTTCTTTTCGTCTTCGCAAAAAGACAGAATAAAATTTTCTGCAGGATCATTATCTTTTGCCTGGTATTTAATGTTTTTAAAGTATTTTGGCGTATTGCTAAGCATACTAATTCCGCCACGCAAAGTTCCAATCCATTTATTGCCTGATACGTCTTCGTATAAACTCATAATCGAGTTACTTTTGACCAATTGTTTTTCTTTTGCAAAAGTATAAGGAATGGCTGTTTTGGTGTTTTCGGAAATTTTGTAAATACCACAACCATCCGTTGTTAGCCAGATTTCGTTTTTATTATCAATCAAAATATCCGTAACACTGCATTTGTTTATAAAATAATTAGCAGACAGCAGATTTGTTTTAGGATTAAACAAATAAACCCCTTCATCAGTTCCAAGCCAAACATTACCATTATTAGAAAGCGCCATACATTTTACCGCCATAAACAAGGGATAAATCAGTTTTAGGCTTTTCGTCCTGTAGCTATAACTGCATAAACCAATATTTCTGACATATACCCAACAGCGGGCATTTTTAGCATCTTCCTGCAAAACGGAAGCATCATAATTAGTAATAGTAACCAGATTGCTTTTTGATTGTAATACTATATGCTTCCCAACAAAAGAACCATTTTCAAAAATCAACAAGCCTGAATTTTGCGAAGCTACTATTACCAGACTATCCGAAACCGACTTAATTTGATGGATAATATCCTTTAATACCTTAGGCTTGCGATTCGGAACAGAGACATACGCTACACTATGGAATGCAGCAGTAGTTTTATCATAAATACATACCCCTTTTGTACCTCCTATCCAGATATTGTTTTTAGCATCGCCCTCAATATTATATATGGTATTAAAAGCCAGGGATTTTTTATCATTAATACGGTTACGAAATACTTTAAAACTATACCCGTCGTATCTATTTAAACCATCATAAGTACCAAACCACATATAACCATCGCGGTCCTGAAAAATTGTTGTCACCGAATTATTCGACAATCCGTTAGAGATATCAAGAAACTTTACAGGATATTCCTGTGAATAACCCGAAAGAAAAATAAATAATAAGAAATTCTGTATGTAAAATTTCAAGGCAAAAATATTTAGAGGATTAGAACCTTTTGTTGTGTGTAAAAAGTACAATTATAAACTAAATTTGAATATAATTAAAACAATTGTGGTTGTTAAAAATACAATTAACAATTTCCTACAATTCCTACCTTCTTCTTCTTATTTACTGAGAAACATTTTCTGCAACTACAATTTTATCAGCACTTTAAAAATAATATTAATTATAAAACAGGTATTTATACTTAGCATAATGTTTCCTAAATTTTAAATATTTGTAATACATTAAATTTCAACAAACGTTTTTTTTAACAAACAAAAACTTCTAAAAACAAAAATCATCCATTTTACTAAAGCCTTTCCGATTTGGAACTGATAAAAAAATTAAAAGTCTGAACTTCTTTTTTATATTTTATTTAACATTTGTTTATTAATTAATTTTAAATAAAATTCAATAAAAGAAAGAAAAAACACTCAAATATGGTATAATAATTAAATACAGGGTAAAAATCAAAGTTAATTCCTAAATAAATACAACAAAAGAGTATTTTATCCGATTTATTTTTCGTTTTATCGATTTATTTTGTAATATTGATTCAACAAAAATAACAAAAAACGAAACTCTATAATAAATATATAACACATTAAACAATACAAAATAGATTTATTTTTATTATAAAACATCATTTTTTTATTTTTATCTAAATAATTAACAATTGTTAATCATTTTAACACAGTTTAAAATAATTTAAAATTATGAAGAAAAAACTACTACTTTGTTTATGGATTTCTTTGCTCTTTTTTGCTATTTCCTATTTGTTTTGGCAAAACGAATATAAATACACCCTCCCGACTCCGGTTCCAAAAGATTATCAAGCTGTTGCAATGGGAACTCCTTTAGATTTAGGAAAAATTTACACCATTAAAGACAAACCGGTTTTCATTCATTTTTTTAATCCCGATTGTCCATGTTCGCGGTTTAATATTCCTCATGTAAATGATTTAATCCGAAAATATGGTGATAAAATAAGTTTTAAAGTAGTCGTTATTAATAAAGACAAAGACTTTACAGAAGCCGAAATTCAGGATAAATTCGACGCTAAAATTCCTGTATTCTTCGATGAGAGTATTGCTGAAAAATGTGGCGTTTTCTCTACTCCGCAAGCCGTTTTGATTGACGGCTCACAAAAATTATACTTTAGAGGCAACTACAATAAAACAAGATACTGCACCAATCCTGACAGCAATTATGCTGAAATGGCAATAGATTCTTTACTTAGTAAAAACCACAACAAACCCTTATTTGATGCTTTGGCCTTGCAGGCATACGGATGTTCTTTACCAAAATGTACTAAATAAAACCAAAAACCTAACCAAAACCTACCTATTATGAAAACAAAAGCGAGTTTGAATGAGCAAGATTACTTGCACAGTTTTATGTCAACAATGACTCAAAAATCGGATACGATTATCAATTATGTTCTTGCGGTTTATTTCCTTCTCGGAATTGCATTAGCCTTTAAATACGATACCTGGGAGATCGGAATTGGTGTTGGATCTTTGAATCTGATTCTTTATTATTCGGCTAAATTTTTCCTGAAAAATTCTAAGTTTTACCAGTATATGCTGGCTGTGGTTTTAGCCATATTTATGGCGCAGTACATCTATCAGATGCACGGTTTGTTCGAAATGCACTTTACCGTTTTTATCGCCAGCACGATCCTGATTATTTATCAAAACTGGAAACTGCAAATTCCGCTTACTCTTTTAGTGGTTTTACATCACATTGGATTAGCTTATGTACAAAACTTCATTTATACCAATCCAACAGGACTTCAAATCTATTTTTCGCAGGTAAACATTGATCTGGAAACCCTAATCATACACGTGGTTTTAGCCGCTGTTGTGTTTTTTATGAATGGTTACTGGTCGTACTATTTTAAGGAACATAGCGAAAATCATATTTCTAAAATTTCTGGCGAATATGAATTAGAGAACATGAAACTGGCATCGGCAAAATACAGTTCATTAGCTTCTAATAAAGAGTTCAATGTTTTTGTTTACAGAACGGCTCAGGATTTAAAAATGCCTTTAAACTCAGTACTAAAATTAATTGATGTTTCGAAAGAGAATACCGATAATGAAAAATTATTAAACTATTTTGAAATGATGAGAGAGAATACCCAAAAAATTGATGATCTGATTAATGACATCCACGGAAAATCAGCAGCCAGAGTTTCTAATTAGAAAGTTTACCATCACGTAGCTCCAAATCTAGTACTAAACTTAACCTCACTATATGTCAAAATACGATTTTCAATTAGCAACAGAAATGCTGGTGACCTGGAAAAATTCTTTCGATGATTATTTAAAGAGCAATGCCGCGCTGAATCCTAAACATTTGATAGCTGCTGATACCGCCATTGGTCAGATAATAACGAAGATCCATGAAGAAAACAATACGGACTCAAATATAAAAAACCTGAATTTTCAATATCTTAAAATGATTCAGATTGCCAATGACATTCACCATTTAAAATCAATAAACGATGAAACTTTGCCGGACTGGCTGGAAGATGAATTAGAAACAGTTTTTCTGAAAATAAAAGACTTACTGGCATCTCTGGAAAAAACATTGAATTAAACACCTCTTTACAAACAGAACAAATTTAAACTTACTTATTAATTTAAAATAAAATATTTATGGACATACGAATTACTCGCCCTACTCCATCCGACAGAGAAGTCGATTGGAATAAAAGTAAAGTGTTATTAAGTAAGACAGACACTAAAGGAACTATTTTATATGCTAATGAAGCTTTTATTGACGTATCCGGTTATGATGAGTTTGAACTGATTGGTCAGCCTCATAATATCATTAGACATCCTGATATGCCAAAAGTGATTTTCAAATTCCTATGGGACAGCATCAAGGCCAATAAAAACATTCATGCAATTATAAAAAACATGTCTAAAACAGGCCGCTATTACTGGGTTATTACCGACTTTAAAATAATCGCTGATTCTGATGGTGAAATTGCAGGATTCTTTGGAACCAGAAAATCAGTTCCTGAAGAAATAATAACCAAATTTATTGAGCCGCTGTACAAAAAACTATTACACATAGAAGAAGCCAGTGGACTTAGAGCATCAGAAGAATATCTGATTGGTTTTTTGGAAGAGCGCAATAAAACCTATATGGAATATGTAGATCATCTTGTAGCAACCGGAAAAGACGACAAACAAAAGGTTAAAAAAGGGTTCTTTAATGGCTTTTTTGAGAAATCAAATTCGCCAAAAAAATAACGATTACTTGCTTATTACATTACCAAACTCAAAATTTTACTAAATATGACTATCCGTTTTTATAACAATCATTGAGAATGGCACACAGACAAAACTGATTTTAACGGATTAATCTCATTGTGTTTCAATAAAAAATCTGCTTTTACCTGTTCAATCAGTGTCATCTGAGGTCTATTTTCTTAGCTGCAGACAGTCATATTACTAAATCTATACAGTTTAGTTTAAACTCATAAAAAAATCCAATTCTAAATGAACTGGAATTTTTTATTAAAATTCTAAATTGCTTACTAAATTCAACAAAAAAGCCGTCTTTTTGAGACGGCCTTTTTAATGTTTAAAATTATTTTTTGATAAAACGTCGTATCGTTCTTTTGCCTTCTTTTTCGAAGATTACAAAATAAATACCCTGTTTTAATTGTGAAACATCCAGACTGTTTTCGCTGATTTTTTTCTGCGAAATAAACGTTCCTGACTGCGAATCAACAATACTCACCTGAGAACCTGTTACATCTTTTGAAAACGAAAGTGTGCTCTCTACCGGATTAGGATAAACAGTAAGGGTAACATCTTCCTGATTTTCTTTTTCTAAAGAAGCTGTTGCAGTTTGCGGGATTGCTGCTGCGGCGCCAACTTTAGTAATTCGGAACCAGTTGATGTTTACACCCGTATTTTGAATAAATATCCCAAAATTATAGGTTCCGGCAGTAACACTTACGGTTTGTGATACCGTTTGCCAATTCTGCCATCCTCCTGTATTCGGAATATCAACTGCTCCTAATAAAATAGTTCCTCCATTCAAATCCGAGGATATTTTAGCACCTGTTACAGCACTGGCTACACGATATTCGATTACATACGATCCTGAAGTTGGAAAATTAATACTGTTATACGCCATCCAGTCACCTGTTTCCGTATATCCTACATTCAATCCGCCACCGGCATCAGTAGTCGCTTCGGTTTGAATTCCGCTCATCGCCGAGTAATTTTCAGCTTCAATAAATGTTGATGTTACGGATGATGTAGTCGAAATTAATTTCCACTGTCCACAAGTCTGATTGTTGTTATCCCATTGCTGTACATTAGCGCCATTGGCCGTACTTGCATTGGTCACCTCAACTAATTTACCACTATGTCTGGCGATAATTTTATAAAAACCATCTCCTGTTGAAAACAATATAAATTGCTGATTAGTGGTTGCGTTGTACGGATATTGCTCTACATTGGCACCATTAGCTTTGCTAAAATTATTTACATCTAAAGATTGCCCGCTATGATTGGCAATAATTTTATACATACCATCACCTAAGTGCGTAAAAGTAAATTTTTGGTTATTATTTGTATTTGGCGTTCCTTGGGCTACATTGGCACCATTAGTTGAACTGGCTCCCCAGACATCCATATTGAGTCCACTGTTTCGGTTTTGCAAAAAGTACGTAAAGTTTCCTAAAGTAGTCGTTCCATTAGCCAAAATACGGATAGAAGTTACTTTGTCATTCCAGGTGCCATTCAAACAGCTATTATCAGAATTGATAACCGTTGAAGCTCCTCCAAAATTATCATCCTGATACAAAATAGCCTGATAGCCTTGCGCAACCCGAAGTGACGAAATATCATCATTTAATACACCAAGAGAATTCAAACGTGCCATATTGTAATCACCTATGGTCAGCCCTCCTGAAAAACCAGTATAATTACAATCTTTATAAACCGTAATCACATCTGTAGAAGAATTTATGGCTCCACCTGGCGGAATAGTACCTGTGATACTATAACTTCCGATAGATCCGTACGCCGGATATCCTCCATAACCTGCATTTCCTGCTCCATTACCATCAACGCCAACAAAATATTTACCGGCTGGCAAGTTTACATTCATCGAAGCATTCAGAGCAAAAGGATCTGAATTCCAATACGTACCCATTTCAGCACCTGCGGCATTATAAAGCCTTAACAAAAGGTGTAAGTTCCCGTCTCTGCCCACCGTATTGGCATTGATCGAAACATTTCCTCCGCCTGTTGTAAACGTAAAAAAATCATAATCTGCTTCGCTGGCGATGATACCATTTTTCTGATTGATGGCTCCGCCTGCATTGTAATCCAGATTGGTAGCAGAAGCCGTGTTATTTCCGTGATCATCACCTCTGTACCCTACTCCAAATTTAGCACTGGCTATAATCGCCACATCGTCCTGTAGGTTATTGGCAAAATTATAATCTCCTTTACTCCATTGCACAACAGGTCTGTAATACCCTGCTCCCATAATTGGTGCCCAGGATGTACCGTCAATTCCTAAAAAGTAACCTTCGTTAGGTGTCGTTCTTCCGTCGTGACCTAAGTCAAAAGTATGTCCTACTTCATGTGACGACGCATCACCACCCGATTTACCCGAAGTGATAAACACCCAGCATGGCACATCATTATCCCAATTAAAAGAACCAATATAAGCCACACCTCCAGCTCCCGGAGCAGCTGTATTGGTTGGCGTAACAACAACGCGCATTCTGCGGGTTCTTGGGTAAGAATTAAAAACTGCTTCGCTAGTAGTCACATTCAGGTTAAAAGGTCTGTAATCTTCTGATACAACCTCCCAATGCTGCTGTACATCGGCATCGCTCATTCCGGATGGCGCCGCGTTGATGGCATTACCATTGTTCCATAAATTTCCAGGAGCCATATAATAACCATCAAAATCCAATAGTACACAACCAGCTGCTCCCGGTAAACTTTGCAGGTTTAGCAACGCCGGCGCAATCGCAGCTGCTGCACTTTTTGCTGTACTGGCTTTTTTGGTGGGTACATTTCGATAATCAAGACATACTAATGTATTGATATCAACTTTTGAAACGTAAGCATTTCCTAGTTTATCGGAATAGTATTTATACGCTTCTTTAGTTGCTTTCAGGATAATGTGCCCTTCCAGTGAATTTTCTTCAACTTTAATAAAAAAAGAAGATTCTGAAATGTTTTTAATTTCTCCAATCAAAAACTCACTTGTCACATCTGATTTTTTGTAATTGATTTTTCCGTTGAAGTTTTTAGCTTCCGAAACCTGAAGCAAAACTGTTTTCTCAGTACTCTTTCCGGTACTTTTGTTGGCTTCGGTTTTTAATTTACTCAAAAAAGCTCTACTTGAACCTAATGACGTTTGTGCTATTGCAAAACCACTAAACGCCAGAAATACCAATACACTTAACTTAAATCTGTAATTATTTTTCATATTTATTTGGGGGTTGATAAGTTACTATTCCATAAAAAAAGAGCACTATTTCTTCTTTAAACAAAAGAAGAAACAGCACTCTTTTAAAAACTTATTTTTTAATAAAACGTCTTACTGTCTGCGTACCTTCTTTATCAAAAACGATAAAATAAATACCCGCTTTCAAACGCGAAACATCCAGACTATTAGCGCTTATATTTTGTTCCGAAACCACAGCACCTGATTGAGAATTTACAATAGAAACTTTAGTTCCTGATACTTCAGTAGAAAACGAAAGGGTGTTTTCAACCGGATTTGGATAAATGGTAATCGAAGGCAAAGCAATTGTTTTTTTAGCATCTGCTGAAGCCGTTTTAGCAGTACCCGATTTTGTAATTTTGATCCAGTTTAGGTTTACGCCTGTATTTTGAATAAAAACACCAAAATTATACGTACCTGCATTTACATTTACAGTCTGAGATACCGTTTGCCAGTTTTGCCATCCACCTGTATTCGGAATATCAACAGATCCTAACTGAATCGTTCCTGCGTTTAAATCTGATGATATCTTGGCACCTGACATCGCACTTGCTACTCTGTATTCGATCAGATAAGAGCCTGAAGTTGGAAAATTGATATTGAAATACGCCATCCAGTCACCTGTATCAGCATATCCTACATTCAAACCTCCTCCTGTGTCTGTTGTTGCTTCGGTTTGAATGCCACTCATAGAAGAATAACTCTCTGCCTGAATTAACGTTGAAACCGGTGGCGGTGTTCCTGTAACCGGAACTAACTTCCATTGGCCACAAGTCTGATTTACATTTTCCCATTGTTGTACATTCGCACCGTTTGCAGTACTAGCATTGGTCACCTCAACTAATTTACCACTGTGTCGGGCGATAATTTTATAAAAACCATCTCCTGTTGAAACCAGAATAAATTGCTGATTGGTTGTAGCATTGTATGGATATTGCTCTACATTGGCACCATTGGCTTTGCTAAAATTATTTACATCTAAGGATTGCCCGCTATGATTGGCGATAATTTTATACAAACCATCACCTAAATGAGTGAATGTGAATTTTTGGTTATTATTAGTATTAGCAGTTCCCTGCGCAACATTGGCACCGTTAGACATACTGGCATTCCAGACATCCATGTTTAGAGAACTGTTTCGGTTTTGCAAATAATACGTAGCGTTTCCTAAAGTAGTGGTTCCGTTCGCAATTACTCTTACAGAAGTTACTTTATCATTCCACGTAGTATTTAAACAGGTATTATCTGAATTGATTACTGTTGAACCTCCTCCGAAATTATCATCCTGATATAAAATCGCCTGAAAGCCTTGTGCTACTTTAAGCGACGAAATAACATCTGACTGAATTCCTAAAGAAGTTAATCGCGCCAAATTATAATCCCCAATCGTTAAACCTCCTGAAAAACCAGTATAATTACAATCTTTATACACTGTAATTACATCTGTAGAAGCAGGAACCTGTGGCTGATTTACACTGATTACTTCGCTAATGGCGTTCAACAATGATTTAGAACCTGTAGCATCCTGCGACAACTCCCAAATCATAATTCCGCCTGCATTCTGATTTGCAAAAGTGGCTTTTTGTTTGATGGTTGGGATTCCATTATAATAAATCGTACTTCCTACCTGATCTACATTTTCTGCACCCGGATATTGATTTACGATATTGGCAAACGAAATTCCCTGATTGGCAGAAGCTCCAAAACCATATCCGTAAAAAGGTACACCAATAATGGCTTTAGCTGCAGGCAAACCTCTTCCTGTCCAGTAATTAAATTGATTTACCGCCATCGTATAAGGAGAATGCTGCCCCGGATTTCCTGGTGCCCAAGGTCCTGTAGCATCATACGCCATAATATTAATCCAGTCAAAAGTAGAAAAAGTAGAAGAAGGAACATTTCCTCCACCATATCCTTCTGAAAGAGCTGCCGAAAGCAATTTACCATTCGCATGCAATTTAATCCCTAATTCATTGATGAAACCGCCATAATCTCCGTTGATAGCCGGACCTTCTAAATCCATATCGACACCATCGAAGTTATGAGCCACAACATAGTCGTATATTTTCTGAATAAAAGCGGTTCTGTTTCCAGCCGTAATCAGATTAAAATAATTATCTCTGATGGCGCCTCCTTCAGAAACGGAACCTCCTCCAAGTGATACAAAAACTTTTACATTTTGAGCATGAGCCGCCTGAATAATCGCATTCGATCCTGAATTAAAGGTCAAATACCCATTGGCATCCGGATTTTCGAACGCAATATTGATATGCGTTAATTTGCCATATTGAATGCTGCCTGAAAACGCATTCAGGTCAATCCAGTTGGGTATGTAAGCGATGACTTTTTTTTGTGCCATCGAAATCGAAAGATTAAAAATACCCAGTACTAAAATGAGGGTCCATTTTAGATTTAATTTCTGATAGTTTTTTTTCATAGTAGATTTTTTTTTTAATAATTTAAAAGGTTAATAAATGGGGCGAAATTCAAAAAGCCTCAAACAATTCCGTTTTATTAGAATGTTCAAGGCTTTTATTAGTTAAAAATTATTTTTTTATAAAACGTCTTATTATTTTGGAACCATCTTTCTCCAAAACAACAAAGTAAATACCTCCTTTTAGTTGGGAAACATCCAGACTGTTGTTATTGATTTTTTTCTGCGAAACAAAAGCGCCACTTTGAGAGTCCACAATCGATACTACTGATCCTGTTATATCTTTTGAAAATAAAAGAGTACTTTCAACCGGGTTTGGATAAATAGTAAAAGCGCTATCATCAACAATGGCCTGATCTTCTGTCACCATTGCATTTTCTGATTTTAATTCACTAGCCGTTTTTGCTGCACCAGATTTGGTAATTCTTATCCAATTGATATTTAAACCCGTATTTTGGATGAATATCCCAAAATTATAAGTTCCAGCTGTAACATTTACCGTTTGTGTTACGGTTTGCCAGTTTTGCCATCCTCCTGTGTTTGGTATATCTACATTTCCTAATACAATCGCTCCTCCGTTTAAGTCTGATGATATTTTGGCACCAGATACTGCAGTTGCTACTCTATATTCGATTGTATAAGAACCAGAAGTTGGGAAATTAATAGCGTTATAAGCCATCCAGTCGCCCGTTTCGGTATAACCTACATTCGATCCACCACCAGTATCGGTAGTTGCTTCAACCTGAATTCCGCTCATAGCTGAGTAGTTTTCTGCCTGAATTAAAGTAGAAACAGGAGTTGTTGTAACCGGAATCAGTTTCCATTGACCACAAGTCTGGTTTACATTTTCCCATTGCTGTACATTCGCTCCATTTGCCATACTGGCATTTGTTACCTCAACTAATTTACCACTGTGTCTGGCGATAATTTTGTAAAAACCATCTCCTGTAGAAACCAGAATAAATTGTTGGTTAGTCGTTGCATTGTATGGATATTGCTCTACGTTAGCACCATTAGCTTTATTGAAATTATTTACATCTAATGATTGTCCGCTGTGATTCACAACGATTTTATACAAACCATCACCTAAATGGGTAAATGCAAATTTCTGATTGTTATTGGTATTAGGAGTTCCCTGCGCCACATTCGCACCATTGGCTGAACTGGCATTCCAGACATCCATGTTTAATCCGCTGTTTCTGTTTTGCAGATAGTACGTTACATTTCCTAAAGTCGTTGTTCCATTAGCAAGAATACGAATAGACGAAACTTTATCATTCCATGTCGTATTCAGACAGGTATTATCCGAATTGATTACTGTAGAAGCTCCAGTGAAGTTATCATCCTGATATAAAATCGCCTGAAAACCCTGTGCTACTTTAAGTGACGAAATATCATCATTTAAAACCCCTAAAGTATTTAAACGTGCCAAATTATAATCGCCAATCGTTAATCCACCTGAAAAACCTCCATAATTACAATCTTTATACACCGTAATTACATCTGTAGAAGCCGGTACTGAAGGAACTGTTCCTGCATAACCTCCAAAAACAGCAATTACTTTAGTTGGTTGAGGTGAATGTAATGATGGTGACTGATCGGCCACATCATCGTAAGCAAATCCGTAAGCCAGATTATCAACACTGATTCCTGGTAAATGCCAGAATTTTGAGTAGTGATTCGTTGGATTCGCCTGATAGAATTGCGAAGCATTGTACCAGTTTTGCTGTCCAGGATTAGTGGTTGTAACATTTACCATGTGTCTGTTGATTGCAGCTGTTAATTGTGCCTGAACGACAAGATCCAGATCGCCGTCAACTAATCTTCGGTCTAAAACACCTTTTCCTTCCAAAGCTTCCTGAGTCGAAGGTCTGCTTTGTACTCTTCCGGTACGACCAGTAAAACCTCCTGATTGTCCTACAACTTCCAGTTGTTCTCCAATTACTCTTCCTTTAAAAACTCCCGCATCACCTGCGTAGAATATCAAATCTTCGTTTTTATATTTATTCCAGATGGCATCAATATATGATTTTAGATAATTAGCATGAGGCCCTACTGAAGTTCCGCCTGTTCCATCTGCAAAAGCTGGTGTTTTTGATGGTGCTGTAATTTCTCCTGTCGCATCGTTTACGCATCCCTGAAATTCTGATGGTACATTGGCTTTAAAAGCCGCCACAATATCAGCGTGTTTTTTCAATTCACCTACACGTTTTTGATACCCATTGGCTCCAAACAATTCAAGTCCCATTGGGTATTTGTATGAATCAACTCTTGAAGGGTTTCCGAAGAATCCGTATTGATTGTTCGTTAATTCTATAATTTCATATAAAATTCCCTGATTCGGATCGGTTGCATTCAAAGGATTTGGCGAAGTATATCCTGACGGAGCGCCATTGGCACCAAAAAAGTAAAAATACAACTGTTGCCCTTTAGCTATAAAAACTCTACAGCCTGCAATAAGCGGCAAGGTGAAAGTCTTATTTGGAATTTCGCTTAATTTCGTAAAGCAATTGGCATATTTTGAGTTTTGTCCCGGACCTGTGTTTCCACCAATTGTTGGTCCTGTAACCGTATTATAAGAAGAACTCATTGGCAACACCTGACTTGTTTTGGCATTTACCCAAACGTGGTTTCCTGTGGTATAATCGATACCTACAATGGCAACATACAATTCGTTGTCATTAAAGGTCGAAGTATTGCTTATCGTAAAAGGAATGGCTCCTTGTCCGTACATTAAATTTGATAACACTAACAGTAATCCTGTCAGAAAGTAAATTCTGGTAAACTTCATTTTTTTCATATCTAATTTTATTTTGTTATTTGACTATCCGCTTCTTATGACAACCATTAAGAATGGCACACAGGTTAAACTGATTTAACTGATTAACGCTGATTGTGATATAAAGGCTATGAAAAATCTGTTATATCTGTTCAATCGGTGTCATCTGTGGCCCATTTCTATATTTAGCCCGTTTAGCGGATAAACCCGTTTTGTTATTAAATAGATTCTTAAAAAACATTCTTCTAATAGACCATGATGATACTAATCCGCCAGGTGTAACTATTTAGAGCTATCCTTTTTTAAATCTAAATTTTACAAACCATGAAAATTTATTTTTAAATTCAGCTACACCCAGCGGCTTATATTATTCTTTAACCAATTTTTTAGTCCAGTTTTTCTGATCAGAATTTACACTGATGATGTAAACTCCTTTGGCTAACTGGCTCACATCAACAAGGCTTTCCTGAGTTGTTGCGTCCAGTTTCGTTTGCAGAACTGCTTTTCCTGATAAATCATAAATCGTAACGACTTTATTATCTAATTTACCCGGTAATGAAAGCTGAACAAAACTGCTTGCAGGGTTAGGATACATCGCGATTTCAGCGCTTCCTTCTTCGGATATCTCTTTTTTAGCCGATGCTGATTTAGCAGTCGATGGAGATCCGTAAGCTTCTATTTCGAACAATGAATATCCGTAAGGTGCTAGAGCTTTGGTAGTACATAAGATTCTGATGTATCTTCCTGTTCCGCTTACAGTAAGGTCATCGGTACCACCATCGCTGGCAGTTTGTGTGTTTACGGTTTCATTTTCTGTAAACGTAGCATCTGTAGAAATTTGCACTTTATATTGTGTAGCAAAAGCGGCTTCCCATTTTAAAACGACTCTGTTGATATTGTAGTTACTTTGCAAATCCACATAAATCCATTCGCTTGTGTTAGCAAAACTGCTCGCCCATCTTGTTGCGATATCACCATCAGTTGCTTTTGTTGGAGAGTAGGTTGCGTTTTCTTCTGTAGAAGCTACAGCTGGTTTGGATAAAGCCAAATTCACATTTGTATTCACTGTAATATTTCGAACAATAACATCACTAAAAACTCCTGTAGTCAGGGTTCCGTTTGCGTGAGAAGTAACTGCCATACCTACATAAATAGTATTGGCCATTGCAATTGTTCTTGGTGTTCCAATTTGTGTCCATGTTGTTCCGTTATCCGAAGCATAAGACGTAAATACATTTCCTGAACGTACCAAACGAACCCATTTTGGAGCTGCTCCGCCAAGACCTTCAAAAATGGTTATTCCTGAAGTAGCATCTCTTGATAAAAACTCAATCCCTGCTCCTGCACTGGCATCTGTCATCGCGTGTTTAGATGTTGGTGTAAGTGTCTCACGGAACATAACACCTGCTTTAGCGTACGTATTGGTATTGGTTAATGAATTAACTTTGGCTATAATTTCAGCATTTCCTGTAATAGGCTGATACACATATTGAAATTGATCCGAAGATTCCCAAATATCGTTTCCTGCTCCTTTTACCGTAAAGGTTCCGCTTAAATAAGTAGCGGATCCTGCTGGTGTAGCAGCACCTAAATCAGCACTTACCCAGGGAGCTGGTAAAGTACCTGTAGGTTCTTCTGTTCCAACTAAATTTAAGCTTCTGATATTATCAAAATAATAGGTATTCCCTGAACTGGTTCCTGGTTCGAATAAAAACACAAAACGGTTTACTTCGCTATCCAAAGTTGAAGCATCCGGAGAACTTGCATAGGTAAACGTAACCGTATGCCAGGCATTCGACTGTTTTACAACGCCCTGATACACACTATGTCTTCCGGCAGGAAAATTAGACGGAATCGAAGCACTGCTTTCTGCCTGCCATGAAATGATAGACCCAACAGGTGCTGAAGTATAAACATCCATCGCAAACTTTTTTGTTCCGTTTTTGAAATCTCCAATATTCGTTATAGTCGAATTGAACGAGAAGTTATCGTATAATTCTGTTGCTTTTCTAACGTATCTTCCAACGTTTGCCGAAGTATTGATTCCGCTCGCATTAGGATTCGCTGCATTGGCAGTATAGGTTCCAATAGCATCTCTAAACGTAATATTATGTATCGTTTGGTAATCCTCATATACTACGCCTGGCGTAAAAGTGTCAGGAAGTTTTGTAGCACCAATTCTAACATTATCAAAATAATAAGTATCACTAGTATAAGAACCTGAATTAAATAACAATACCATCTGATTGATTGCTAAATTCGAAGTTCCGCCATCTGGACTGGAATTGTAATAAAAAGTAAGCGTCTCCCACTGATTTTGTTTGGTGGTAATTGCTACATAATTACTGTTTCTTCCTGTTGGAAAATTCGTTGGAAGCGACGTTGCACTATTTTCTAAATTCATGCTCACTACAGTTCCTATTGGTGCCGTAGTATAAACATCAATCATGATTTTATTGGTTTGGTTTTTCAACAAACCGGCGTCCTCAATATTATTTTGGGTATTAAAAAACAATACATCATATTGTTCGGTAACGTTACGTACATAACGTGCCACATTAGCAGATCCGTTTACCGAATTTGCTCCAGGATTGGCTACCACAGAATAGGTTCCTGTAGTTGTTCCTTTAATAATTTTGCTTGTACCGTCATAGTTTTCTAAAACCGTAGTCGAAATAACTGGTTTTTCAGGAGCTGCTTTGGTCAGTAAATTATCGAAGTAATACGTGGCATTCGAATTCGAATTGGATTCAAACAAAAACACAACATTATTAATTGCCAAAGCACTGGTATTGGCGTCTATCACTTTTTCGAATTCAAATTCAATAGTTTCCCATTTGTTCTGAACCGTTGTTGCTGCTTTATAAGAACTGTGTCTTCCTAAAGGATAATTGATAGCAGTTGTTACCAGGCTGTTTTCTAATTGCATCGAAATTTTGGTTCCAACGGGTGCTGAAGTATAAATATCAAAAGAGATTTTTTTCCTTCCATACACATAATCATTTGCATTGCTGATGACTACATTTTTGATATTCATAACATCATACAACTCCGAAGCATTACGAACATACCTTCCGACAAGAGCGGAAGTATTTACTCCCGTAGCCGAAGGATTTGCAACAGCTTCGGTCAGAACACCTGTTTTATTCAGATATACAATATTTCGGTTCGTCTGAAAATCTTCATATATTCTTTCTACCGGCAAAGGCGGCTCAGTCGTTACTGCTAGTTTATATGTTTTATCTGCACAACCTGTTACAACAGCTGCTACGCTTACATCACCACCGGTTGTTCCCCAGTTTACAGTAATCGTATTGGTTCCTTGTCCAGAAGTTATCGTAGCACCTGCTGGCACTGTCCAGTTGTAAGTAGCGCCTGCTATAGTATTTACAGAATAAGTTTTATTGGTTTCATTAGTATATACTTTCGCATCACCGGTTACACCATAACTAAAACTACCACTATAAACCCTAACATAATCTACTAATAAACTTGCCGGAAAATCACCAGGAATAGGTTCTACTCCTGCTCCGTTTACACTGGTATATGGAGTTCCTAAGCTACCAACAGCCAAGTTTAAAATAATATAAAATTGTCTGTCATTAAAAGGCCATCCTCCATTTGCGGTAGTATTAGGTGTCGCAGTATGAAATAAATTGCCATCGATAAACCATTTTATGATATTTGGTCCCCATTCTACAGCATACACATGAAATTCTGTAGATAAATCGGTTGGTGATGTATAACTTCTTCCGGTATAATGATAACCTCCTGCGTCATAATGAATCGTTCCATCTACAGATTTTGGGTTTCTATGCTTGGTTTCCATGATATCAATCTCTCCGGTATATGGCCAGGTTCCTGCGCCACCATCGGGTAACATCCAAAAGGCCGGCCAGGCTCCCATTCCGGTTGACAACTTCATACGGGCTTCGATTCTTCCGTATTTTACTGCATATTTTCCTTCTGTTGTAAGTTTAGCCGAAGAGTACGGCTGTTGCGGAAATTGTGTACTTGGCTCATATTTAGCCACAATACTCAAATAACTGTCTGCTCCCTGTTTGACAATCGTTGCCTGATTAGGATCGTAACGCTGGGCTTCGGCATTACCAAAACCACATAAATTAGGACAGCCGTTTCCGGTAATACTCTGCCATTTCACACCATCAATTGTAGTACCGTTAAACTCATCTGCCCAAACGAGCGTATTGCATTGGGAATACATTTTCAAAAAAGGCGAAAGCATTAAAATCATCAGAATAACGCACCTCTTTAAAAATAAGTAATTTCTTTCCGTTGGTTGATCGGAAAAAGAGTCTTTTTGTTTCATTTTTTTTGTGTTTTTTTGTTAGTAAAGAATTATTAACAGAATAAAAATACTATCCTTACAAAACAGTATATCATTTTATTAATAACATACAATATTAACAAATAAACTATGCGAGACCCCTATTTATCAATACGGTTTGACTACGGTGTTCGTAAATTTATGTAGTAAACCATAGACAAACCCCTAAATACGGGATGCGATTTTACTTAATAATTAAAAACTAAAAATTAAGAATAAATTCGGTAATGTTTGCTTCTGATGAAAGCTGAAGTTTTTTTCGTATGCGGTAACGGGTATCTTCGACGCCACGAACAGAAATTCCTAAAAGTGGTGCAATTTCTTTGGTATTAAAATTCATTCGCAAATAAGCACACAATCGCATATCTCTCGGAGTCAGTTCCGGGAAGCTTGCTTTGAGTCGCTGCATGAAATTATCATGAAGCTGATTGAAAATTTCTTCAAACTCATTCCAGTGTTTATCACCCTGCAATTCGTGATCGATAATGCGGTTAATTTTGGTCAGTAAACCAAAATTAGTATTGGGATCATTCTTTTTATCAATCTGACTGATGAGTTCTTTTATGGATAATAGTATTTCATTCAAATGAATCAGATTGACGGTATTCGAAGCTACTTTGGCATTTTTAAGATTAATGGTTGCTTCCAGATTTTCGCGTACAATAGCCATATTCTGCTGCTCCAGTACTAATTTTTGCTCGTTTAGTTCGGCGCGGCTTCGCAAAAGTTCTTTTTCCTGTTTCAATATCAATTGATCACGCTCTTGTTCGGCAAGATTTTTTTGGTATTTGATAATCGCATAAATCAAAACCCCAAAAAGCATCAAATACAATAAAAAAGCCCATTTGGTTCGGTACCAGGGTGGCAGGATTTCAAATCTAAAGACAGCCTCCTCACTTACTACATCATATATATTCTTGGCTCTTATGTGAAAAACGTATTCATTCTCCGGTAAATTCGTATATTCTTTCTCTGTCTGAATAGTCCAGTCAGACCATGTAGGTTCGAAACCTTCCAGCCAGTATTCGTATTTGGTAGCATCGGCATCATCATACCATAAAGAGGAGAAAGAAAAATGCAAAGCGTTATTCGAATGTGATAATACAGGATAGAGTCCCTCTTCTGCGGGTTCTAAATCTGAAGGCAGCACATCGTACCGGCTCGAAAACAACAAACTGTCTTTTGGAAAAATAGCTTTAACTTCTGAAATAACGGCTTTGTATTTCGATTGGTAATTTTTCTTTTTCGAACTGTTATAATGTATCAACCCGTCCTGAGTTCCAAAAAGAACATCGCCTTCCGCTGTGGTCTGAATGTTTTCGAAACCCGGAATATACATATAACGGAGTTTTCTAAAGGGCAATTCTTCTGTTCTGAATTTTCCGTCTTTAGTCGAATTGATTTTCCCTGTATTCTCTCCGGAAACATACCAAATCGTATTTTTATCATCCGATTTCAGTAAGCGTATATGATTTTGCATCCCTAAATATTTCTTAAAGAATGGGTCTGAAACCATTTTTTTGGATGAAACGTCCTGTTTGTAAACTCCTTTTGTTGTACCAAAAAATATTTGGTCTTTTATTTTAAAGGTATTCAGAAACAAACTCGACGGAAAACCTTTTTCCTGATCGTAAAACTCAATGCTAGAAACACTTTGAAAGTTTTTATTCAGTTTTAATTTAAAAATACCTTTATAACCGTGAGCCACCCAGATATTTTCATTTTTATCAATGGTAATCACGCGGCTGCTTTCGCGAAACCCTTTAATTTTATATTGATATACCCAGGACTGATTGATTTTCTTTAACAAATACAAACCGGAATAACTTCCTACCAATAACAAATCCGGATGATTGGGCAAAACCACGCCTTGCCACGCACCATCTGTTTTGGCAATCATCTTAGCAGTATCTCCATTGATTTCAAAGATGCCGTTTTTTTCAAAAGCCAGCAGTACACCATCATAAACACCTAAATTCCAAACGTTTTCAGACATGCCTGAAATGTATTTAAAATGTACTTTCTGATGTCCTTGTTTGTACGTTTGCCAGTTTAGCCAATACAAGCCGTTATCGGTCGCGATATACAATTTATCCTGGTATATTTTACTGCAGTATATTTTAGTCTCGGCATTGCTGCTGTCCAGTATTCTCGATAAGGCTGATGAAATCTGTATAAGTGCTATACCTTCTTTCAGGGTTACCCACAAATTACCTTCTTTATCTACTTTTAGGTTGGTTACATATTCATTCTGCAAACCCATTTGTTTGTCGATATGCTGAATCAACTGCCCCTTTTTATCAATAATAATTATTCCAGTCTGACGTGTCCCTATCGCATAATAACCACCCGAAAGTGAAATACCTACTGAAATCTGATTTTGCTTTAAAAGATAATCCGCTTCGGTTACAAAAGGCA
The DNA here is from genome assembly GCF_009789235.1 of Flavobacterium hydrocarbonoxydans. Lineage (GTDB taxonomy): Bacteria > Bacteroidota > Bacteroidia > Flavobacteriales > Flavobacteriaceae > Flavobacterium > Flavobacterium hydrocarbonoxydans. The sequence continues at coordinate 321,627 of NZ_WSTB01000003.1, forward strand.
TTAATTGATTGTTTTTATAGATAAACAAACCTTCTTTTTGAGTCAGTAACAACAAACCTTCTTTTGTTTTAAAGATTTTCCTGATATTTATTCCCGCAAACTTATTAGTATTGGCCACAGAAACTAAACTTTCATTCTTTATTTGCATCAATCCTTTTTGACGGTCTAATACAAAGTATTCCTTATTCACTTCATAAAAATTATCAAAATTAGAACTTGGCTTTAAAACCTTGATTTTATTGTTTTTGTAAAGAAAAACGCCTTCATTCGAGAAAAAGATAACTTCGTTTTTAAGAACCACTGTATGCAGAACATCGCCAAAGTTTTTTGCCCCTTTCGGAAGTAAGTTGACCAGAGAAGTATAGTGATATTGTCCGTTTTGCTGTTGTTCGGTATAACCAAAATCACCCTGGGCGCCCAGATAAATTTTGTCTTTCTGATCAATCGCCAGAGAACGAACCATACTTTTGTTGGCGGGCTGCGTCACAATGCTCCAGCGCACACCATCAAATTGCATGACACCAAAATGATTCGCAAAAAACAGCATGCCTTTCGAATTCTGCAGTACATCCCAGTTTTCTGATGCTGCCTGATAGGTTTTTGGAGTATAATTGGTGATAAAAGGAACTCCTACTTTCTTAATTTGGGCGTTAAGGAGCGTATGGGTAAATAAAATGGATATAAAAATTAGTCGGACTATAAATTTCATCATTTTGTATCGGGGCTGTAGGTTAAAATTCAATCCTAAAACAACGGCTTGGGGCGTTAGTTTTAGGTCGGATAACTTGTTTTCTTATAATATCTAATCAATAAAAATCAGCGTTTTAAGGTCACAAAAAAACAATTAGCAAATTCAAATATATAAAAAAATATTTTAGAGATTTGCTATTATAATTTATAATAAATTATCAATTAGAAAATTTGGCCGTTAAAAATCAATTAAAAATGTATAATTTACACCAAGTTATAGCGACTTGTTATGCCAGGAAGTTGGGAGTTGGGAGTAACGAAGTGGCTGTATGTTTTTTTGCCACAAAGACACTAAGGCACAAATTTTTAATTTAAATCTTAAAGACTCAAAAAAAAAGCATGGAGTTGAAATTTGGAATTTGAAAGTTGGAAGTTGGAAGTTGGGAGCTTGAAGTTTGGAGTTTGAAGTTTGGAGTTTGGAATTTGGAATTTGGAGATTAAAATTTAACCCCCATAACCATTATATTCTTCATCCGTAACGCTTTCCAGCCAGATACCTTTTCCTTTATCAATTTCGGTTATGATACTGATATGCGAAAATCGGCTGAAAGGTGTTGCGCCATACCAATGTTCAATCCCGGGTAATATGGTAAGCACCTGATCTTTTTGGATGAGTTGTATCGGTTGTCCTTTTTCCTGAAAGTAACCTACACCGGCTGTTACAACAAATAATTGCAGACTCGGATTAATGTGCCAGTTACATCTCGAACCGGGTTCAAAAACCACTTCTTTAACAACCGTATTATCCGGATGAATGATACTGGTTTGTTTTTTATAAGAAACATCTCCTGTCATATAAGTATTCGGGATTTTTCCTTCTTCGATTACGGTACTGTTGAATGTCTTCATAAAATGATTATTTATTAAGTTACTGATTCGATTTAATTTTTATAGAGTATCACTAAAGTTTGTTAGTGATAGTAAAGGTAAAGGCAACTTTTTATTTTGCTTTTTGTTATTTCTAAAAAACCTCATAAAACAATGCTACAAAATAAAGAGTAAAGTAGCGGATTGAGGTTTCTGTACTTGTGCAAAATGGTGACAAACACATCACTAAAACTATTCTTCAGAAAAGAATAAACCGTATTGCACTGCAAATGTACCTTAGTTTAAACCATTGCAAATAATGAATATCAAACAAAAAAGTATGAATATCAAACAATTTACGTTCTGAGCAATTTCGGAATCGTTCCGGTAAGTCTTTTAAAGTAATTATTAAAATAACTCGGGTATTCAAAGCCAAGCGAGTACCCAATATCGGCAACACTCCAGTCAGTGTGCTGCAAGAGAGCTTTTGCTTCGCTGATAATTCGGTCTGTAATATGAGCTGTTGTTGACTTACCGGTTACTTCTTTTACCGAACGGTTTAAGTGGTTTACATGTACCGAAAGGCTTTGTGCATAATCCTGAGCGGTTTTTAATTTGAGCGGATTGTCTTTTGCCTCTATCGGAAACTGTCTTTCCAGCAAATCAAGAAATAAAGAAGTGATTCTTGATGAAGCATTTTTATGTTTAAAAAAATTCTCAGACGGCTGCATCTTCATCGATTCATGAATAATCAGGTTGATGTAGTTCCGAAGCAAATCATCCTTAAAAACATAATCGGTTTCCTGCTCTTCAATCATTTTCCGAAAAAGCCCTGAGATAAACTGCTTTTGTTCAGCCGATAAATAAAATACAGGAGTTCCTCCTATTTTAAACAAAGGACATTCATGAAGGCTCTCAGAACGATCATTAACCCTCAAAAACTCTTCTGTAAAGACACAGGCAAATCCTGAAAACTCAGGTGAATTTTTCTCCCAAGAATAGGGAATATAAGGATTTCCGAAAAACAAAATTGTACCATCAACCTCTATTCCTCTATCAGCATAATGTATAAAGCTTTGGCCTGTATGCATGCAAATTTTATAAAAATCCCTGCGGTTATAGGTAGGAATGGTACTAAGATCATTATTAATCTCATAAACCTTAAAGCCTTTTAGCTTTAATTCGCTGGTATTGAAATCGATTGTTCCGGTAACTGTTTGATTTTCCATAACGCAAAATTAAGAAAATCAAACAAAACTCAGACAAAAGCCATAATAAAGTTCAACAAACCCTACTATTCTTTATTCAGTAAGTATTTACTACTTTTTAGGAGCTGTTGCTTTAACCGTTAATGTACATGCCTTTAAATCTTTCCCCGAAGCTTCTAAAACAATATCACTATTACTGCCGTCAGCCTGTACAATCACCTGCGCATAACCGTTAAACAGCTTACGTTTCCATGCTTCTGCTTTTGTAACAATCTGAATCGTTCCCGGATTGGTATTCATGGCATCCCAGTCGCGTAATCGTACTAATGGCGTGGTAACAATCGTAATCGTATTTTTTCCTGGTTTTAGAATAACCGAATCAAACACGTATTTTTGAGCATCTTCAGCACTTGCAGTTACTTTAGTTCCGTTTACAAACACAGCAGAAGTAGTTCCAATCTTCTGATAAAAGAAACTTACTACATCATTTGGTGAAACTTTTTCTAAATCAAACACCCCACGATACACATACGATGCCGCTTGTTTTTTATAATCTCTATTTTTAAAAGCTTCCTGCCAGTCAGCCTCGGGATAGGCTGGTAATGCAGAAGGTAACGCTGTTGCAGTAAGTGCCTGCTCTTCCAGATTAGTGATAGCGGCAAAAGCCATCTCGTCAAGAAAAACATCTTTTTCTAAGGAGGTCGGATCACCGTTACCAACTCCTATTATCTTGCCGCCTCCTTTTATTGCAAAGGTAATTTCGTCATTTACAGTAGGAACATGCAGTCCTTTTTTATCGGTTGTTTCTACCGTTATCACGACAGCATCATTGTCTTTGTCTAATGATGGTTTGTGTGCGGTAAGCTGTATCTTTTCAGCCTTGGCTGTTGTTTTCTGAACCTCGGTCAGGATCTTTTTACCGTCCTTATATCCTATCGCCTCAAGAGTTCCGGGAGTATAAACCACTTTCCATTCCAGATGGCCTAAGGTTTCCATTTTCTTTTTGCCAAGACTTTTTTTGTTCAAAAAGAGTTCTACTTCATCACAATTCGAATACACCCATACATCCATTTCTTTCCCTTCCATACCTTCCCAGTTCCAGTGTGGCAAAATATGAAGCACGGGTTCCTTACCCCACCATGATTTAAGATAATATACATTGTCTTTCGCAAAACCGCAGTTATCCATCATCCCAAAATAAGACGTAACCGATGGCCATCCATAAGGTGTTGGCTCGCCGCGATAATCAAAACCGGTCCAGATAAACATTCCCGCCATATAAGGTCGTGTACCATAAAACTTCCAGCCTTCTTCAATACTATAAAAAGAAGGGCGTGGTTTTTTATCATAAGCACTTTGGTAGTGTTTAGCATCATCCGTAAAATAAATACCACGTGTGGCAAACGTCGATCCTTCTTCAGTACCCATACCTGGCTGTTGCTTAAACTCGTTTCTATGGGCATCAACATCACCATTTCCTAAATAATTATAGCCCATGATTTCTACTACAGAGGAGATACCACTTCTAAAACCGCTGCTGATCGCTACCGTAACAGGACGTGTAGGATCAATGCTTTTTGCAAAGTCCTGCATAGTATTGGTGATACGCTCTCCGGTGATATTGCCTTCAATATTCCATTCTTCATTTCCTACAGACCAGCAAATGATACTCGGATGATTACGGTCTCTTTCTATCAAATATTGTACGTTACCCAGATGCAGCTTATTGATTCCCATCAATCGGGTTTCATCAATTACAAGCATGCCCAGCTTATCACAAGCTTCTAATAACTCTGGTGTTGGCGGGTTATGCGAACAGCGATAGGCATTAGACCCCATCTCTTTTAGTTTTTTTATTCTAAAATACTGCAATTCATCCGGAAGAGCAGCTCCTACGCCTGCATGATCCTGGTGATTGTTGGTTCCTTTTAGTTTTAAAATTTTACCATTCAGAATAAACCCTCGCTCTGCATCAAATTTGATTGTTCTGATTCCGAAAGTGGTTTCATAACGGTCCACAACCTTGCCTTCTTGTTTGATATCGGTTAGTAAACGGTACAAATTAGGCGCATCAACATCCCAAAGCAAAGGATTATTTACTTGTAATACTGATTGATATAAACCCGTTTTATAAAAGTTGGGTGCTGTAGCTTTTTCACTTGCTGTAGTGATTGTTTTTCCTGAAGCATCTACTATCGTTTGCACTATTTCTATAGCTCCTTTGTAGTTTCCTTTGTTTTCAATCGTTACTTCGGCGGTTACCTGTGCAGTATTGTTTTCGATTACAGAGGTAACATAAGTACCATTTTCAATTACATGCAACGGATTTGTCTTTTGCTGGTACACATGTCTGTAAATTCCGGCTCCTTCATAAAACCAGCCTTCTTCCATCGAGGCATCTACTCGTACTGCTATGGTATTTTCGCCTCCATAGTTTACATAGGCTGTTACATCATATTCAAAACCGTTATAGCCGCTCTCTTCTGTACCTAAAAAGTGTCCGTTAAACCATACTTTCGAGTTTCTGAAAACTCCATCGAACTTAATCGAAATCACCCTGCCTAAATCCTCCTTATCAATGGTTATTTTTTTTCGGTACCAGCCAATACTCTTTTCCGGAAACCCTTTACCGGCTGCTTTAAAGCCGTGACTAAAACTTGCCTTTTCGCTAAATCCCTGCTCAACTGCCCAATCATGCGGAAGATCCAGCTGTCTCCAGGCACGATCATCAAATGACGCTGCCGCAGGGCCGTCTCCATAACCTGTTTTGGCCAAATACGAAAAATATCCGGTGGCATGACCAAAGTCCTTATTGGTATCATATAAATGACCAAATGAAAAATGCCAGCCTTTGTCGAGCAAAACCAAATCTCTTCCGGTTTTGTTTTGAGCAAACAAACAACTCGAAATCAGTAATGCGGCAAACCATAAAGCTTTTGGATAGGAAATAATTTTCATAAGTAATAGTGGTTGATAGATAGTAGTAATTTTAATGGCGATAAAAATATTCATTTTGTAGAAAGCAAATCAATAATATTTTATCAAAATATACGCAGTTTCAGCTGCAAAAGACATTCAGACTTAATAAGACTGACAAAAAAAAAAAAGCCCAATTCGTTTGAATTGGACCTGAAAGCATATTGTTTTACAGAACTGTCCGCTAAGCTAGTGAACTAAATAAAAAGACAGACCACAGGCTACACCGATTGAACAGATAAAAACTGATTTTTATTTAGCTCTTTTTAAATCAAAACCAGCGCTAATCCGCTAAAATCAGTGTCATCAGTGTTGTCATTATTAATGATGGGTATAAGCAACGGATAGTCATTTTATTTTATAAAAAGATTTCCCTTATTGAGCAACAGCATTTTTCACCAGTTCGTTCAAAGCGCTGCCATGAACATTCTTGGCAATGATAATTCCGTTGGCATCAATCAGTACATTAAAAGGAACCGCTTCCATTTTATAGTTTTCAGGAACAGGCGACTTCCAGAAATTAAGATTATTTACCTGAATCCACGGTTGTTTGTATTTGGCAATAGTTCCCAGCCATAAATTTTTTTTTGTATCCAAAGAAACTCCGTAAATAGAAAATTTATCCGGGTACATTTTGTATAATTTCACCAGTTCAGGCTGTTCTTTCATACAGGGAGGGCACCAGGAAGCCCAAAAATCTACTAAAACCACCATTCCGGTCAGGGAAGACAGTGATACCTCGTTGCCTTTAGCATCCGGAAGTTCAATATCTGGAGCAATATCTCCTATTTCAACACCTACTCTTTGTGCATGCGCACTCGTTAACGAATAAAGGATTACGATTAGGGCAAAAAATAATTTCTTCATATAGTTAGTTCGTTTATTGGAATAAGAGCAAATATAAACTTTTCTGTTTGCTTCTAAAATGGATTTTATTTTTTTTGATGATATAAAAAACATTCTTTTTTCATTTTTTTTTAAAACAATAAAACCACAATCTCTTTTTCATCGTATATGCAAAAAACGATGGTCTCGAATGAGAATAATTCGAATGAAAATAAGTTTTTGGAGCATCTTGAGTTACTTCAGATTCCTGATTATCGTTTTTTTTTATCAATCTTTAAAAAGACAGCAAATTGGAAAAGATAAACATTCAAAGATTAAAGGAGACTTTAAAGTATCTGGAAAGCAAACAGCGTGAATTGAAAAGAAACAGCGATAGCGATACCCGAAGTATTGAATCGATGATCAAATACCTGAAAAAAGACATGATGGAACAGTTTAAACTGTCAGAACATGACGAGGCTATCAAGCATGTCATCAGAGATACGGAAACGTTTATCCAAACTGTCGAAAACATCATCGAAGAAAACTCGTAAAACATACTCTTTACTTTTTGATAGGCAGGCCATTTGTATGGTCTTTTGCTGTTGATAGCCCAAAAAAGTAATAGATCTCAAAAAATAAGCAGTTACCAAATCTAAATTCACCTACTGCTTTTAGTTAAACCTCTCATCAGCCACCAGTATGAGAGGTTTTTTTACCTAATGAGCTAAAAACCTTTCAAAGTCATTGCTTTTGAAAGGCTTTTTTATGCCTGAATGGGAAATACAAAACTTCAATAATAGCATCAAAATCAAAGACAAAAATCAAGTTTATAAAGCAAATCAAGGATATTTAATCACTAAATGATTTTCCATAATATCTCAGCAACTTACCCTCTTAAAAGCTTAGTATCTCTTAAAAAAAACCTAAATATTTTTAATTAAATTGGTATATCGGGAAAAGTCGATATATTTGCACCATGGAACAGATCGAAATATTTAAAGCCTTATCCAATAAGTCCAGATTACAAATGCTGGAATGGTTAAAAGAACCCGAAATAAACTTTCCGGAACAACTCCAGCATGCAGGATTTGAACATGGAGTTTGTGTAGGGCAAATACAAGCCAAAGCAGGCCTTACCCAATCGACTGTTTCTGAATATCTATCTATTTTACAACGTGCCGGTTTTATCGAAGCAACCCGCGTTGGACAATGGACATACTACAAACGCAACGAAGGTGCCTTTGAAGCACTCAGTAAATTAATTCAATCTAATTTGTAAATTACTATGAGTACAAACAACTTATTTTCGCCATTTAACCTAAAGACGTTAAATCTAAAAAATAGAATTGTAATGGCGCCAATGACGCGTTCATTCTCTCCAAACGGAATCCCAACTGACGCTGTAGCCTCTTATTATCAAAAAAGAGCAGAAGGTGAAGTGGGATTAATTTTATCCGAAGGAACTGTTATCGACAGACCTTCTTCTTCCAATGATGCAAATGTGCCTCATTTTTATGGAAATGAATCCCTGCAAGGATGGCAAAAAGTAATTAATGAAGTTCATGCTGCCGGAGGTTCAATGGGACCGCAGATCTGGCATATGGGAATTATGGACAATCATCACTCGGGCTGGGTTCCTCCTGTTCCTTTTGAAGGACCGTCCGGACTAAACCGTCCTGATTTCAGTAATGGTAACACGATGACTGAAAAAGATATTCAGGATACTATTATTGCTTTTGGTAAAGCTGCTGCAGATGCTAAAAGATTAGGTTTTGATACTATTGAAATTCACGGTGCCCACGGTTATTTAATCGATCAGTTCTTTAGAGCCGAAACGAATTTACGTACTGATATTTATGGCGGAAAAACACTGCCGGAACGCAATCGCTTTGCTATTGAAGTAGTGAAGGAAATCAGAAGACAGGTAGGTAATGATTTCGCAGTAATTATGCGTTTCTCTCAATTCAAACCATCTGATTACAATTATAAACTGGCTAAAAATCCACAGGAACTTGAAGCATGGCTTACGCCTCTTGTTGATGCAGGTGTCGATATTCTGCACTGCTCGCAACGTCGTTTCTGGGAACCTGAATTTGAAGATTCTGATTTAAACTTCGCGGGTTGGGCTAAAAAAGTTACAGGAGCTCCAACGATTACCGTAGGTTCTGTTGGTCTTTCTAGCGATTTCTTTGGTGCTTTTGCAGGTGAGAGTTCACAGCCCACTTCGTTAGACGAATTGAACAGACGTTTCGACAGAGGTGATTTTGATTTAGTTGCTGTTGGAAGACCTTTATTATCAGATCCAAACTGGGTTTCTAAAATAAAAGAAGGTAAAACTGATCAGTTAATTGGATTCAGCAAAGAAGCTCTGGGAGAATTAGTTATATAAATTAATTCTTATTCTAAAAAACATAAAAAATCCATTTTACGATTGTGTAAAATGGATTTTTTTTATGCGTATTATTTAAAACTAATTCACTAAAAAATGAAAGCTTTTTGGATCGGCTTTGATCTCATTCCCTTCAAAACTGATATCAATAATTCCGGTTTTTCTGGGAGCAACTGTTGAACTGCTGTAGTGCGTATGCAGCACATAATGCATTTTATTATTTTTATCAAAAAACACATCCCCATGCCCTATTCCGTTTTGAGGAACATTATTACGACTAATTATCGGACTGGTTTTTGACTTTTCCCAAGGCCCTAACGGACTGGTACTGGTTGCATACCCAACCGCATAATCCGGATTTCTAAAATCATTTGCGGAATAAATCAGATAATACAAACCATTGTGTTTTATAACAGTTGGACCTTCCGTAACAGGCCAATTTGTGTTTTCTGTGTTTTCCCAAGGCAATGTACCTGAAATACATTCTGTTAAGGTTTCCGGTTTTATACTCAAAAGATCATCATTTATTTCGGCTACGAAAATTCGGTTTCCATTGGTCAATCTCACGTAATACAGGTATTTTTTTCCATCATCATCAATAAAAACAAACGGATCGATTTGATTTCCTGTTTTAATAATCGGCTCTTTCGAATCGTTTTTAAATGGCCCTAACGGACTATTACTTGTAGCAACCGCAATGTTTTCATTGGCTGTATAAATCATATAAAACTTCTTGTTGTAGGCTATAATTTGGGGTGCCCAAAACCCTTTATCGCCAAAAGAATCTCCTTTTTTTAAAGCCAGTCCGTTTTGAGTTCCGGCAGGCCCTGTCCATTTTTTCAGATCAGAAGACGTATACACCATAAATCCCTGCCCGTTTAAAGGCGTATCTCCGCCGGTAGTACCATAGAGATAATAATTTCCTTTATCATAAAAAATAGTAGGATCAGCTAATAAAAGAGCTTGTGGCTTTACTTCTTCAGGAACACTTGAATCCTTTTCCTTTTCCTGCGAACAACAAGTAAACAAACAGAACGAACTCATTATAATAAAAACGTTTTTCATCTTGTAAAAATATTAAATTATACTACTTTACCGAGAATTGATATAGTGAAACGGTATGGTATTTTTGCCCTTTTTTCAAAATAATAGAAGCAAATTTTGGCTGATTTGGAGCATCTGGAAAATGTTGTGTTTCTAAAGCAAATGCGGTTCTGAAATCATCTCTTGCTCCTGATTTAAACACATTTTTACCCTGCATAAAATTACCACTATAAAATTGCACACCAGGTTCTTGCGTATAAATATCTAAAGTAATACCTGATAAGTCACCCGAGATAGTAGCAGCATGAGTCATACCGTCTTTTTTCGGTCCGCTAAGTACATAATTATGATCGTATCCTTTACCAAATTTCAACTGTTGATCGTTGGCTTCAATACGTTCTCCAATGGTGTGTTTTGATGTAAAATCGAAAGGGGTATTTTTTACGGCTTTTAATTCTCCTGAAGGAATCAAACCTTCATCAACCGGTGTAAACTGATCTGCGTACAATTGTAATTGATGATTTAAAATCGAACCGCTTCCTTCTCCATTCAGATTAAAAAAAGCATGATTGGTTAAATTCACAACAGTCGTTTTATCTGTAGTGGCCTCGTATTCCATTTTAACCGTTTGATTATCGGTTAACGTGTAGGTTACTTTAACTTTTAAGTTTCCTGGAAAGCCCTGTTCTCCGTCTGGCGAAGTATAAGTCAACACCAAAGTATTGTCATTTGTTTTATTTGCATCCCAAACTACATCCTGAAATCCTTTTACACCTCCATGCAAGGCGTTTTTGCCATTATTTATCGGAATTTGATATTCTTTACCTTCCAAAGAAAATTGTCCCTTAGCGATTCGATTTCCAACTCTTCCGATGGTAGCACCAAAGTAAGGCTCTGTTGAAGTCTTAAATCCTTTCGCGCTGTTCATGCCGACTACTACATCTGTTTCTTTTCCGTTTTTATCGGCAACCCACAGCCCAACAAGCCTTCCGCCATAATTGGTAAAAGCTGCTTTGATGCCTTTGTTCTGAATCCAGTACAAATTGACTTTTTTACCATCAATAATCGTATCAAAATTTTTAGTTTCCAAATACGTTTGAACAGAATCTTTACTAATTTCCGAAACAGCTTCTTTTGAAGAGACGGCTTCTTTCTTGTTTTCTTTACAGCTAAATTGAAAAAGAGCCAGCAACACAACTGCTCCCATTTGTATGTTTTTCATTACTCTATTTTTAAGATTTAAATTTTATTTATTCCGCAGGAATGGCAAGTTTTTCCGATTCGCTAACTGGCTCCCCCAGAACAGGCAAACCATTGGCATCCCAAGTAATTCTTTGCATCCTTGGTGACCTTTTATTGCCGCAGCCTTCACCCGGATTCGAATTGGCGTGATACAAAATCCAGTCTTCTTTTCCGTTAGGAGATTTAAAAAACGAATTGTGTCCAGGCGCATAAACTCTATTTTCAGCAGATTGTTTAAACAAAGGCAAATCTGCTTTTTGCCACGAATTTGCATCCAATAAATCATCTCTTCCCTGAAAAGTCAGCAATCCCAAAGCATAATAATCTGTCCAGCAGCCGCTTGCTGAAAATACAATAAAAATTTTATCGCCATTGGCCAAAAACTGTGGTCCCTCATTCACATTAACCTGTGGCGGGTTATTCGCATCAAATAAAGCCCCATGTGTTTCCCAATCGTGTGTTGGAGCAGAAATCTGTACTCTGTCGCCTTCAATTTCCAGTGGATTTTTCATTTTGGCGATATAAATATTTTGCTGTCCGTTTGCATCTCCTTCCCATCCGGCCCAAATCATGTACAATTGCTTTTTGTATTCGAAAACATTTCCGTCAATAGCCCATTTATCGGTTTTTGCGGCTATTTTTCCTTTAAATTCCCAATTGCCTTTAAAAGGATCTTTCGATTTATTTTCAAGTGCATACATACGATGTGTGCTGTTATTACCATTATCAGCTGCAAAATAAGCGTACCATTTTCCTCTAATAAAATGAAACTCCGGAGCCCAGATACCTGACGAATAATCGGTTCCTTTTGGAGCTTCCCAGATTACTTTGCTTTCGGCATTTTTTAAATCGGCCAGACTTTTGGTTTTCCATAATACCAATCGGTTTTGCAGGGTGTTCGTGTAGTAATAATAGCCTTTGTAGTAGGTACTGTACGGATCTGCACCAGAAGGTAAAATCGGATTTGAGAATGTTTTTTCCTGTGCGTAACTTACTGCAACCAGTAAAAACAATATGAAGTATTTTTTCATTTGAAATAATGTTTATTAGTTTTTATCTAATCCTTCATTAGTTAGTGATTAGAAGAGATTTTAATCCAAAAAAAAGCAAATCGAGTTCAGCTTCCTAAATAAATTACCAGACTGTACGCCCATACAGCCTGGTAATTGCAAAACTAACTTAACTAACCACTTTTCATGAGCTTAGAGACTCATATTTGTTTATATTTTTAATTTTTTAATCTTAATGTTGACCATGAGTAAGGTTTATCTGAAGCATTTGGTGCGATACCTTCCAGATAAGTGCTTGTTCCTCTTTCCCTAAGTTCTGCCTGATACCCAATTCTGGTTTGCTTTGCCGGCATTCCGCCCAGAGAAGTCCATGAAATTTTAGCTTCTATCAAATAACCGTCAGCAGTTTTTATGGTTTTCACCAAAGCATCTTTTGGATTTTCGATTTTCTTCCAACTACTATTTTGGCCTTCATACATAGTGAAAGCGGATTGCCCTAGTTCCATTTTAAAAATTGATTTCCCCGGTGCTACCAGATTTTTATTCTTTGGATCCAAATATAAATTCATCCCGTCGCTTTCTGCAACATTGTTGCTATTAACAATTTGATTGTCTTTCACCTTAGCAAAAACATACAAAAATTCAGCATCGTAAGAGAAATTTGCCTGTAATTTCGTGGCCGTTTTTTGACCAATAAAAATGGGTAAATCGCTTTTCCAGGCCGTTTCATTTGCTTGACCGTCAATAATTGCAGTTTCTTTCGAAGCATTGATTTCAGGTATAACATGACCTTTTATCATCCAGACTTGAGAGGCATTCGCAAACTGATTGGTTGTTGCAACAGCAATAACGGTATCATCATCTAAGACCGAAATACTATTCCATAAAGCAGATTTTCCATTAGAAAGAATAAATGGTGTCGATTTTCTGTTGAAATCCCGCGCCTGATCGTTACCTATAACCACTTTCATATCTGCATTATCAAGATCGTTTGTACCTCTGTTTTCTGTTCCCTGATACGACATCAAAACTTCACCTGTGCTTAATTGCGCTAAATACGGAGCACCGGCATAAACAGCATTATTTATTTGTTCCTGCAACGCATAAGCCCTGTTAGGACTGCTTCCTGAAACCGTTTGCTGCCAGTTCTCTGCAATTGAGTTGCGAATTGTATAAGGCTTAAATTGATTGTTGGTACCATTATCTTCAATAGAAAAAACGATATCTGACTGATTTTTCAATAAAATCGGCGATGCCATTCCGTCTCTTTGTCCCGCTCTGAAACTTGCAATTTCAGGAGTCGCTGACCATGTTAATCCATTATCTGATGAACGAAGAAGTGAAATATTCTGCTCGTTTGAGTTGCGATATACATTTTCATTAGAAAAAAATAATTGTATTTCTCCACCTGGAAGCTGGATTGCCGAAGGCTCCCAACAGCCATTTTCGAACTCTGAAGCTGCTTCATAGATTATTTGATTTTCTTTCCATGTTGTTCCTCCATCGTAACTTTTGATGGTATTTATCGAAAATTTATCTGCTGTACCAGCTCCAGGTCTTGGATTGTAGCATATCAAAATGGAATTGTCTTTTAATTGAATAATATCCGGAGTTGTCATATTCACCCCCGTTTTTCCTGAAACAACCTGTATGGGGTTGCCCCAGGTACTGCCGAAATCAGTACTTATTTTAATCAAAATAGAGCCTGCAGATTCATACGTACAAATTAATTTTTTATCATTTAATTGAATGATTCTCGCATATCCATTATACGCTGTGCTGTTTTTATCCGAAATTTGAGTTAAAGAACTATAATCCCACGCAATTCTGATGCCTTCTATTGCAGGTTTGGATGCAATTTCCTGTTCAATTGGGTCTTCCTGCTCTACCGCATCGTCTGATGAATCGCTGCAGGATAGCAATGGAATGAGGATTGCTCCCAGAAACAAATAGTGTATATTTTTCATTATTGTTTTTTTGGATTAGCTTCAGTTTTGGTTAAACCAAATTTATTTACCAAACTGTCATACTCTTTTTTAGAAATCGTAATCATACAGCCGTGGCGCACTTTTTCAGGAAAACTGTATTTATCCCAATCGCTGAAAAAAGTATAACCAGAAGCCTGATACCAAGGCCCGTTTAAATTATCAGCAATTGATAAACCATACGAAACTCCCGGATATTGTTCGTAATACATATACCAGATTTTGTCATCTGGCGAAGGCACTAACATTGGTGCTTCCCTAAAATTGGGACTGATAGATTGCTGGGGTAAAGAATAAGGTCCTAAAAGTGATTTCGATTTGGCAATACGGATGGTTTTTCCTGTTGTCCAGTATAATGTTGGATAGGTTTCATCTTTTATAATGGCATAATATGAATCGTCAATTTTTCGGATAAAAACATCAATAGTCCCCATATCCCAATCAAAAAGGCGTTTTGGAGTTCCTTCGAAAGTTTTTAAATCTTTTGATAAAACATACAACGTTCGCTGGCTCGCCCAATAACGCTCCGGATCTTCCTTAGAACCTTCCTGATGCGGTGTATGCCAGGTCATAATAAACTTTTCCGAATCTTTATCGTAGTATAATTTTGGTGCGCCAATTCGTTGCAAAGCGTTACTATAATCCGGAGTGCTTTTTAAATCAGGTGTGTAATCGGAGTGTTTTTTCCAGCTGATTAAATCATCCGAAACCCAAATATTAATGGCTTTTGCATCGTCGCCCGTATTTCCGGCAATGTAATATTTTCCGTCAGGCCCTTTGCAAATGTCCGGATGACCTTTATAATCCTCAAAAACCCTTTTACCATCGTTTAAATTGTTCCAATGCAACCCATCAAGACTAACAGAATAATATAATCTTCCGTAGTCGTTATGGGTCATGTGGGCAAATAAATAGGCCTCATTGGTGGCTTTTGCGTTGCCTTTTACCTGTCCTGGTGGATCTGGCTGCTGTGCATTTGCTGAAAACCCAACCCACAATATTCCTAGAAAAACAAGTTGTCTTATCATGTTTATTGGTTTTAAATTAATGTAATGTGCCTCAATTAGATAATTTGTCAATTAGATAATTAGATAATGCCTTAAAACTTATAAATAGTTATCAAATTTTTTTTGCCACAGATTAAAGGATTAAAAATGATTTTTTTTCGCCACGAATTCACGAATAATTGCGCATAATAATTCATGAAAATTCGTGAATTCGTGGCTATTTTATAAGTAAACAAATCCCTTAAACCTGTGAAATCTGTGACAAAAAATAATTTTCTAATTTTCTAATTTTCTAATTATCTAATTCTCTAATTATCTAATTATCTAATTCTTCTTATTTGCTTCTGAAGTCAGTTTCTTAATCAAATCTGTTTCAGCTTTTATGTAAGGCGTTCCATCATTGTTAAATACTTCGTGAAACCATACTTTTGGTGCCGCGTCATACTTTTTAGTCCAGCTATCCCAGGCATATTTCGTTTGGGATTTTCCGTCAACTAATCCCCAGTTGATCATGGCTACGTTGTATTTTCTGGCCACTGGCAAAAAGCCTTCGAAAGTACTTCCGTTTGGTCTGGCCATGTATTCGGTACACAATAACGGTTTTCCGTAGCGCTGCAATTGTTTGATTACTTTTTCGAAATCCTGCGGTGTGTTGTAGTTATGAAACGAAATAACATCTGATTGTGCAATTTGCAATTTGTGCATCGGCTGCATTTTGGCTTCATCGCTCCAATCTCCCATCCAGACTCCAGAAGTCAATGGCTGCGAAGGATTACTTTCTCTCGCCCAAACAAAAACTTTAGGAAGAAGTGACAAAACTAAATCTACTTTGTTTTTAATTTCTATCGCTTCATAAGAAGGACCTGTCATATTATCCGGCTCATTCCAAACATCCCAACCTAAAACACGTTGATCATCTTTGAATTTCGAAACCGTTTCGCGAACATATTTCTCTAAACGAGGATATTCTTTCTCATCTTGTAATACTTTTTGTCCCGGACTTTGTACCCAGCCCGAATTATGCGTATGTGGTTTTGGCGCACGCTGTTTTCCTAATGCCGGAAAAGGATCCCAACAAGAATCAAACAATACAAAAAGAATTTTGATATGGTGTTTTTCGGCTATGCCTAAAAAAGTATCCATACGTTCGTAAAGTCCTGCTGCATCCTGCTTGTGCAACAAATCGTGAAGGTAAACACGCATTACATTCATTCCGATACCTTCGGCCCAGCCTAGCTCCTGATCGATTCTTTTTGGATCAAAACTTTCTGCCTGCCACATTTCCAACTGATTGATAGCAGTGCTCGGATTGTAATTGGCTCCTACCATCCACGGTTGATTAGCGTACCATTGATTGGCTTCGTCTTTTGTCCAGATTTCTCTTTTTTCGACTACTGTTGTCTCTTTTTTATTTTCTTCAGCGTTGTTTTTTGTTTTATTACAACTTAACAATAACATTCCTGCTAACACGAATGTCAGGCATAATTTTATCTTTTTCATTTATCGGTTTTCTTAAATAGAACAAAGGTTCCTGGTGATTAAGGGAATTAGTCTTCAACTAATTCCCTTAAAAAAATTATTTTAATATTCTGGGTGCTGCTCTAAGTTTGGATTATTATTCGCATCATTTTGAGGAATAGGCAATCTGTGATTTTTACCTACTACAAAGTTGTTGAAATCAGGATCACGAAGTGCTATTTTATCAACAGCTGCCTGAGAATTTAAATCTCCCCAACGCTTCAAATCTTCCCAACGAACGCTTTCTCCAGCTAATTCTAAAACTCTTTCTGTTTTTAGACGCTCTAAAAATTTATCGTGGTCGTTTCCTATTTCAGGATGCGCTGTTGCCAAAGTATTCATATTGACACGCGCTCTCACCATATCTACATATTGATAAGCTGCGGCAGTATTTCCTGTTTCGTTTAAAACCTCAGCGTAACGCAATAAAATATCAGCATAACGAATTAGTCTGTAGTTTACCTGGCTGTAATAATCTTCGTTATCTCTGTAATAATCACGGCTTCCTTTTCTGAACCAGGCTTCGTTATTATTCCATTCCCAGTTTCTTCCGTAGGTTTTATCTCCAAAATCAGCCAATAAATCAGGATAATACAAAGTCCATCTTAAACGGGTATCCAGGTTTCCATCTTTATTTTTTTCTTGTTTAAAAGCATCGATTAACCAAAAACGTGCTTGACCATCAGACCATCCAATTCCTCTTGGAGCAAAAAACTGACCACGATTACTAGAAACCGCAGCGTTTTGATCTTCTCCTGTCCCTCCTTTTCTTTGATCTCCAAACTGAATTTCGAAAACGGATTCGTTATTATTTTCATTCGTATCAGTAAAATTGTCTCTGTAATTAGACACTAAACTATATTTTGCACCTGGACCTGTGATTAAATATTCTAAAGCAGTTTTGGCTTCAGGCCATTTGTGTTGCTGCATGTATAATTTTGCTAAAAACGCTTTTGCTGCCCCTTTATCTGGCCTTCCTGTCTGATCATCTCCCCATGATGGAGGTAAATCAGTAAACGCTTCGTTCAAATCTTTCTCGATTTGAGCATAAACTTCGGTAACATTTACCTGAGCAGGATTATCTGTTGTTTTTGATGGTTCTAAAACCAATGGAATATCTTCCCAAAGAATCGCTGCATAGTAGTAATGTAATGCTCTAAAAAACTTAGCCTGCGCTATAATTTTCTTTTTATCCTCTTCATTCTGAAAAGTAATATTCGGAACATTTGCCAAAACCTGATTACATCTAAAAATGGCTTTATAAGTATCTCTCCAGGTTACTACGTTTCCTTCCCAGAAATTATAATTGACATAATTGAATCTTGTCCAGTCTGCCAATTCTGTCCATGGGCTCACACTATATCCTTCGTCAGAAGTTAAGTCCAGACGGAAATAAATCCATCTTGCCCACAAACCATCTTTATAAAACATGGCATAAATGGAGTTTACACCTGCTTGTGCATCACTTTCTGTTTTCCAATATTGATCTTCTGTTAAATCATTTGGGCTGTTCTGATCCAATTCATTTTCGCAAGATGATGCAAAAAAGAGACCTAGAAAAACTACGGTTATTATGATTATTTTTTTCATTATGCTATTTTTTAAAATTAAAAGGCAAATTCAACACCAAATGAATAGGTTTTAAGATTCGGGAATGCACCAATATCAGCACCTCTTTCGAAAATATTACCGTTGCTGAACTCCGGATCTAAACCTTGGTATTTGGTAATAGTAATTACGTTTTGTGCGGACAAACTTAATCTCGCTCTTGCTATTCCAGCTTTTTCTAAAACACTTCTTGGAATATTATATCCAAATCCAATGTATTTAAGTCGGATAAAATCACCGCTTTCTAAGAAACGATCGCTGTCTCCTCTGGAGTTTAAATTGGAACCTTTTGTAATTCTAGGGAAATCTGTATTTGGATTTTCTGGTGTCCAGGGCTGTATTCCAGCTCTGTAATTACTGTTGTCATCAAAACGATCTACAGTACTTCTAAAACCGTTATAAACAGTAGCACCATGAGAAGCAATCCAGTTCATAGAAAAATCAAAACCTTTATATTCTGCTCCTGCGTTAAGACCCATTTCAAATTCTGGCCATGGACTACTTACAATCTCTTTATCATTGTTATTAATATCTCCGTCACCATTAATATCTTTAAAACGAATATCTCCTGGCACTGCATTTGGCATAATTACTTTTCCATCAGCATTTTTATAATTGTCAATTTCCTGTTGGTTCTGAAACAAACCATCTGTTTGCAAAACGTACCACATTCCTACTGCAGAACCTTCTCTGGTGATTGTATTACCAGAAAAAAACTCGTTTTGACCATTACCCAATTCTACTAATTTGTTGTTGATTTTTGTAAAATTGATGGAAGCATTAAAAGAAAAATCATTAATTTTTTTGCTGTAGGCTAATTCTAACTCAAAACCTTTATTTTCTACCGTTGCAGCGTTAGAAATAGGTTCACCACCATCGCTACCTGTCGTTAATAAAAGAGGAAAACCAAACAATACATCTTCCGTACGCGCAATAAAATAATCGGCAGTTAAGCGCAAATCATTGTTAAGCACTGCGAAATCCAGTCCGATATTGGTTTGTTTTAATTTTTCCCATCTCAAATCCTCATTTGATAATCGTACTACTGTAGCAGATGGATATAAGGATTGTGTATTTCCTAAAACAATTTGTCCAAAATTATTGATGAAACTTTTGTATTCGTAGTTTCCAATATTTCCTGAGCCTAACTCTCCGTAACTTGCTCTTAATTTTAAATCATTAATAAATTCTGACTTAAAGAAAGATTCGTTGCTAATTCTCCATCCAGCAGAAACAGAAGGGAAATTCCCCCATTTATTAGCATCGCTAAATTTTGATGATCCGTCACGTCTCATAACAGCATTAAACAAATAACGGTTATCATAATTGTACTCTAATCTTCCTAGATAAGAAGCCAAAGTTGCTTCGTTTCTAAAACCTCCAACAACTGGATTATTTCCCTGATTTAAAACATCATAATAATCTCCCGTTCCTGAATTAATTGGAACATTTAGTTTTTCACCATAAATCTGGTCATAATTGTCTTTTTGAAAAGTCTGACCCACTAAAATTGTTAGATCATGTTTACCAAATTCTTTTTTGAAAGTCAAAGTGTTTTCAAATAATTTGGTTTGCGATCTTCCTTTGTTTTGATTTATTCTTGAAGGATCTATTGGCTGATTTAAACTCCAGTTACCCACTTTTCTTAAAAAGCTATACGAGTCAACACTGGTTTCATATCCAAAATTGAAACGGTATTTTAACCAGGAAGCAAATTTCAATTCAGACCAGATATTTCCTCTTATTCTGAAATTCTCGTTGATGGTATTGGCAAAATCAGAAATTGCTAGCGGGTTGGTACCAAAAGTATCTGCAACTCCTTGTTTTCCGTAGCCATAACCACCTGGATTAGCGGCATCATAAAGCGGAATTGTAGGTGTCATTCTGTACACATCTATAATTGGATTTCCAGCCATTTCATCTGTTTTTGCATTACTGATGGCCAGATTTTCTCCAATACTGAAAATTCCTTTTGAGCCACTTGAATTTACTCGGAATGAAACTCTGTCAAAATCAGTTCCTACAACGGTTCCTTCGTTTCCAAAATAATTTCCAGACATAAAAAAGGTCGAATTATCACCTCCTCCAGAAACACTGGCATTATAATCTCTTATTAAACCCGATTTAAAAACCGCTTTCTGCCAGTCTGTATCTACGGCCATGTTTAAGTTTTGTCTAGGCAGTCCAGCATTATCATACGCCTGATTATTCAGTTTGGCAAACTCTTCGGTTCCCATTAAATCATAAGTAGGCATGCTTGTAAAACTGGTTTTTGCAGAAACTTCTACCTGAAGTGGCCCTTTTTTACCTTTTTTAGTTGTAATAATGACAACACCATTCGCGGCTCTGGATCCGTAAATTGCCGCTGCCGAAGCATCTTTTAATACCTGAATACTTTCGATATCATTCGGGTTAAAATCTCTATTGGCAGTAGTTACCAAACCATCAATTACATAAAGCGGATTGGCACTTTGAAGGTTTTTAAGTCCACGAATTTCAATATTCGCTTCCTGACCCGGTCTTCCGCCACCACGAACCTTAACACCGGTAACAAGCCCTTGCATTCCCTCCGCAACAGTGGTTACTGTTCTTTTCTGGATTTGCTCTGCTTTTACAACAGAGATGGCTCCTGTTAAATCTTTCTTTTGTTGCGAACCGTATCCTACCACAACCACTTCATTCAGTGACTTAATATCCTCTTCTAGTGTAACATTAATGGTGGTTTGATTGTTAATCGATACTTCTTTTGATTTGTAGCCTTGTGAACTGTACACCAAAACCTGATTCGATTTGGCCGCAATAGTATAACCTCCATCGAAATCGGTTACAGCACCATTGGTTGTACCTTTAATAATCACATTTGCAAAAGGAATCGATTCTCCTATTGCCGAAGTTACCTTTCCCTTAACCGTAATTTGCTGCTGCGCATACGATTGCTGAAGTAATAAACTAAAGAAAAACAAGAGGTAATATCTCTGCTTTAAAATTTGAGTGAATTTTGTTTTCATTGAGTTTTCATTTTTAGATAGTTTTATTTTTTTTTGGTTGGTTTGTAAATACAATACAAAAAATTCAGTCATCCGGAATTCGAACAAAAAAATAATTAATATTGCTCTTTAATAATAATGTGTTCATTTTAATTCAAAATTATAAAAGGTGTATTTTTTCAAAGTTTATTTTATTGATACATTATTTTTTTGTGCTAAAAATTATCAATATCATTTATTTGAAAATTCAAAGTAGGCGATTTTAATTCAAAATAAAATGATTCATTTGTGTCAATATGTCTCGCAAATGATTCAAATTGTATTAATTTCAGCTTAAAAACAAAGGCTTGCAACATTATGAACAAAATTGAGACGATTTGTAGAAACTCATTTTTACTATAAAATTTTTAACAATGCGTAAATTCTTTCTTTTTAATATTTTTTTAATTTTTTCTGTAAATTTTATTCAGGCTCAGGAATATTATTTCAAGCATTTTCAGGTCGAAGAAGGACTGTCGAACAATACCGTTATCACCTCAATTCAGGATGCAGATGGTTTTATGTGGTTTGGCACCAAAGATGGTTTGAACAGGTTCGACGGATACCGATTTAAAACCTACAGAAGCAATACCGACCCCATTCATAGCTTAGGAAGCAATTATATTCAGTCTCTGCACGAATACAAAGGAACAATTTGGGTAGGTACTGATAAAGGCTTGTATCACTACGATAAAAAACGGGACCAGTTTACTATATTAAATGAAGCTATTAATGACCGAATAAACGATATCAACCATGATAAAAAAGGAAATATCTGGTTTATTTCAGGCAATATTTTATATAAATATGCTACTGCAAAAAAAGAAACGACCACTTTTAATCCCAATAAATATTTTATAGCGACATCTATTACAAAGGATGCTAAAGGTGAAATCTGGGCTTCCTCCTTAAACAAATTATACCATTATTCTGAAGAAAGCCAATCCTTTGAAAACCTAACGCTAAATCCGCCAGCGAATAAAACCAACTTTAGAATAACCATCATTTATGCTTTAGATCAAAAAACCATTTTAATAGGCACGCAAGATCATGGTGTATTGGTCTATAATAAAGTAACAAAACAAACCTCAACATTAGAATTTACTATAAAAGAACCTGTTTTTATTCGCCAGTTCAAGAAAAAAGGAAACGAAGAACTCTGGATTGCCAGTGAATCCGGTGTTTACGTTTATAATTTAAAGACAAAAAACAGCATCAATCTTAAAAAAAATTATAATGATCCGTATGCGATTTCTGATAATGCAGCCTATTCGATAACCATTGATAAAGAAAACGGAATCTGGATCGGAACGTATTTTGGCGGTATCAATTACCATCAGAAACAATACACGCAGGTTAAAAAATATTTTCCGCAAAAAAATCAAAATTCGATTAGCGGTAGTGCCATCAGGGAAATTCACAAAGATGATTATGGTGATTTCTGGATTGGTACCGAAGATGCAGGCCTGAACAGATTTAACCCTAAAACACAAAAATTCACTTCGTATTTGCCAAACGGAAGCAAAAGTGCTGTTTCTTACTATAATATTCATGCTTTATTACCCCGAAAAAATAAAATTTGGGTAGGTACTTTTGAACATGGGCTGGATGTCCTGGACCAAAAAACCGGAAATGTCATCAAACATTATAGTGCTAATGATCCTTCCAGCGGCTTGCATAGTAATTTCATCTTTTCGTTTTATGAAACAAAAGCAAAGGAGCTTCTGGTGATTACTACATTAGGAATTTATCGCTATGATGAACAAAATGACAATTTCAAAATACTAAAAATGTTTCCGGAAACGGTACATTACACCTATTTTAAAGAAGATAGCAACGGAAATTACTGGGCCGGAAGTTATCGGGATGGTTTGTTTTTTTATAATCCAAAAACCAGAAAAAAGGAAGTTTTTCTCTTTGATTATAAAAACAAAAACGGAATCAGCAATAACTCTATCAACTCTATTTTCGAAGACAGTCACAAAAACCTTTGGATTGCTACCGAAAATGGCCTGAATCTCTTTGATAAGAAAAACAGGAGCTTCATTAAATTCACAACCAAAAAAGGATTACCAAGCAATGTTGTCTATTCTATTTTAGAAGATGACACTAAAAATTTATGGTTAACGACTTCTAAAGGACTTGTAAAGTTCAGTCCAGATCATAAAAACGTTAAAATTTTTACGACTGCCAATGGTTTACTAAGCGATCAGTTTAATTACAGTTCTGCTTTTAAAGACTCAAATGGTGATATGTATTTTGGAAATTTAAACGGAATGATCAGTTTCAATCCGAAGAATTTTACCAAAAATAAATACACGCCTTCTATTTATATTACAAGTCTGCAAATCAACAATAAAGAGGTAGATGCAAACGAAACCAACTCCCCTATTAAACAATCTATTTCGCATCTCGACGAACTGGAATTAACCAATAATCAGTCCTCGTTTAATCTGGAATTTGCTTCTTTAAATTTTACCGCTCCGGAACTAACAGAATATTGGTACAAACTCGAAAACGTAAATAAGGATTGGGTGTATCTGGAACGCAACAACAAAGTTTTCTTTACAGAACTGGCTCCCGGAGATTATGTTTTTAAAGTAAAATCATTAAATAGCTTTGGTGTCTGGAGCAAAGAAGTGAAATTAAAAATTAAAATATTGCCTCCTTTCTGGGCAAGTTCTTACGCTTATATTTTTTATTTTCTTTTGATTTGCGGGGCGTTTTATTACATCATTCGGTATTCGCAAAATCTGACTCAGATTAAAAATAACCGCAAAATAAAACATCTTAACGACGAAAAAGAAAAAGAAATCTATCAGGCCAAAATTGACTTTTTTACCAATGTTGCACACGAAATCAGAACACCGCTGACGCTAATCAAAGGTCCTTTAGAAAAGCTCTTAACCATCGAACACGTATCTCCTGAAGTGCCTCAGAATCTTTCGATTATGAAAAAAAACACTTCGAGACTACTAAAACTGGTCAACGAATTGCTGGATTTTAGAAAATCAGAAATTGGAGGTTTAAAACTTACTTTCGTAGAGGCCAATATTTCTTCTCAGGTTCGGAATTTACATTTGAGATTCAGCCAGCTGATTGAAGAAAGAGGAATTGAATTTGAACTGGAATTAGGCGAAAAAGATATTTTTGCCTTTGTAGATAAAGAAGCTTTCAAGAAAATTTTAAGTAATCTGATTAATAATGCCATTAAATATTCTAAAGATAAAGTTTCGATAGCCTTATTTCGTGATGAAAAAAAGCTAACGATAGTAGTCAAAAATGATGGAAATTTAATTCCGTATCCATTAAAAGATAAAATTTTTGAGCCTTTTTTCAGAGTTGACAATATGGATTCGACTTCTGGTACCGGAATTGGGCTTTCTTTGGCTCATTCTTTAACACAATTACACAACGGAAGTTTACAGCTGGTTGCAGATGAACAATTGAATATTTTCGAGCTTATTGTGCCTTTGCATCAGGAAGAAGAATTTATGTTTTATATCGATGCTGAAGGCGAAAAAGACCTGAAAGAAACAGAAAAAATCGAAATAGAAATCAAAAACGAGAAAACGCAGGTTCTGGTCGTGGAAGACAATGAAGATTTACTGAATTTTATTACTTCTGAGCTGACGGCTACTTATACTATACTAAAGGCCAAAAATGGCGAAGAAGCGTTAAAAATCATCCATAACGAAAATATTCAATTGGTTATTAGCGATGTACAAATGCCCATTATGGATGGTATTACGCTTTGCAAACAAATCAAAACTAATTTAGAAACCAGTCATATTCCGGTTATTTTATTAACAGCAAAAAATTCGCTTAAATCTCAGATTGACGGACTGGAAGTGGGTGCGGACGCTTATATTGCAAAACCATTTTCGATGGATTATTTAAAAGTTCAGGCGAATAATTTAATCGAAAACCGAAAACAAATCATGAATTATTATGCGAGCTCTCCGCTTTCGCACATCAAAAGTATCGCACACAATAAGACAGATGAAAAGTTTCTCAAAAAACTGGATGAAGAAATATTAAAAAACATTACCGATCCGGATTTAAGTGTAGAATCGCTGGCCGAGATAATGAACATGAGCCGATCGACTTTATACCGAAAAATAAAGGATATTTCAAATTTAAGTCCAAACGAGTTAATAAATATTGTGCGTCTCAAAAGAGCTGCTGAACTGCTATTAAACGAAAATTATAAAATGTATGAAATTGCCGAAATGGTAGGTTATAAATCGCAAACCAGCTTTGGCCGCAATTTCTTAAAACACTTTTCTATGTCTCCTTCAGATTATATTGCAGCCAATAAATAATGTATTGGCTGTAATACAATTTTGAAACAAAAAAGACTATTATTTGGCAATAGTTTCTCCTATCATTCTTTTTCTTATAGCAAAAATATGATGCGAATTAAACACTAAAACGGCCATAAATATAATACCGTAAGCCGCAATTTGCAAAGGACTTATTTTTTCGTGATAAACAAAATTAGCCAGTACAAAAGCAATCATAGGATTGATGTTTAATAACATTCCTACCGTAGAGGAATTGATTCCTGATAACGCATATAAATTTAGAAACAAAGGGATAATCGTAAAGACTATCGCGATGGTTTCAATACAAAAATAAAACTTAAACTCCGTAGGAAATGGTCCGCTGTAAGCTGGATAAAAAGGCAATAAAAACAAAGCGGCTAAAGTAATATGAAAAGTAAGCACCAGGAATTTATCAAAACCTTTATTCTCACGCTGACTCACCAGATAACAAGCATAGGTAAAACCAATAATGATACTAAAAAACATATCCATAATATCAGCGTACGACAGCAGTAAACATCCAAAAATACTTAGTCCAACTGCCATCCATTGTGTTTTTGAAAGCTTTTCATGCAACAGAAAATACGCCAGCAGCGTCGTAAGTATCGGACAAACCAAATATGCCAGTGAAGTTGCCTTAACGCTCACATGATTCATTACATAAATAAAAATAAACCAGTTTGAGGTTAAAAAAACACTTCCTCCTATATTCAGCAAAATGGTTTTCTTTTTTTTAGCTGCAGGCAGTGCCTTAAAAGTGGCTATCGTTTCCTTAATCATTTTTCTTTTAAAAGCAAAAGCAATCAGCAACATCAAAATACTACAGCTAAAAACACGAAAGAATAAAATATCTAACGAATTATAATCGTGTAAAGGTTTTAGCGCAAGGCTAAAAAATCCCCAAATAGTATAGGCTGAAATAGCGGCGAGATAATATTTTGTTGTTTTCAAAGTAGCTTTGTGTATTATAATTTGATAGGGCAAATTTCATAAAAATAAAACAGCAATACAGATACAGTTTTTGTAAATTGCACCGCAACAGTTTATTTTTTACATGAAAAATTCCAGCTACCTCTACCTGCAATTTGCCGATAGAATCGAGAAACAAATAAAGTCAGGCGTTTTAAACGTTGGTGATAAGCTTCCGTCTATTCGTGAAGTTTGTGCCGAGACGGGTTACAGCATGAGTACGGTAAGTAAAGCCTACTACGAAATAGAAAGCCGTTCGCTTATAGAATCAAGACCGCAATCCGGGTATTATGTAAGTAATATTTCGGCAAGAACGATTAGTGAACCTTCAGCTAGTAGTCCTATTTTAAGCAGCGCGAATATCGAACGCGAAGATCTGATCGATTTAGTGTATGGAGATATGAGAGCCAAAGACGTCACCATGCTCTCCTTGGGTTTTCCGTCAAATGAATTGCTCCCGATTGCCAAACTGAATAAAGGAATGATTCAGGCCATGCGGCAGCTGCCCAATAGCGGAACCAGTTATGAAGAAATACAGGGGAATACCAATTTAAGAAAAGAAATTGCCCGCTGGTCTTTTACCTGGGGCGGTGCTCTTACCGAAGAGGATATTATTACCACTCCGGGCTGCATTACTGCGATCTCTCATTGTTTAATGACTTTAACCAAGCCCGGAGACACCATTATTACCGAGAGCCCTGTATATTTTGGTGTTCTGCAATTGGCAAAATCATTAGGTTTATATGTCATGGAACTGCCCACCAATATGACAACCGGTATAGAATTAGACGCGCTGAAAAAAGCTCTTTCTACCAAAAAAGTAAAAGCTTGTGTATTGATGAGCAATTTTAGTAATCCTTCGGGAAGTATGATGCCTAATGAACATAAAATAGAAGTCGTTCGGTTAATGGAGTTTTACAACATTCCGCTTATCGAAGATGATATTCACGGCGATTTGTACTTTGGCTCCAGCCGGCCAACCAATTGCAAAACCTATGACGAAAGCGGTATAGTGTTGTGCTGCAGTTCGGTTTCGAAATCATTGGCTCCGGGTTATCGCGTGGGATGGGTTTCTCCGGGGAAATTCAAAAAAGAGATCTTGCGTACCAAATTATATCATACCATCTCCTCTCCTACTATTACACACGAAGTGGTTGGTGATTTTCTTAAAAACGGACGCTACGAAAACCATCTTCGCAAAATACGCCAGATACTGAATCATAACTGCAATAATTATATCAATACGGTATTAGAATCATTTCCTAAGGGAACAAAAGTGAGCCAGCCTCAGGGCGGATTTTTTCTTTGGGTAGAACTCGATTCTAAAATTGACACTGCCGATTTATATCACTTGGCCATGAAACACCAGATTAGCATTGCTCCTGGACGTATCTTTTCGTTACAGGATCAGTTTTCAAACTGTATGCGTTTGAGTTTTGGTTTACCCTGGACCAATGAATTGCGACAATCCATACAGACTTTAGGCAAATTAATTTCATAAAAAAGCCAGACACATAGATCTGGCTTTTCATAACTAATTAATATGCTTACTTACAAAACAAAGTAAGCATCTTTTTCAGCTTTCACCATTTCTGGTTTCATCACTGGCTCGTTAACAACAGCAAACTCATTTCTGTATTCGTTTACCATTTGCATTAAATTCTTTTCTACTGTATTCGAAATTGCCGTAACCGGAGTATCTGTTGGTCTGTTTTCGAAAGGATCCTGCAAATGAATCGCCATTTTTTCGATCAGAAAGAAAGCCGCAGCAATCGTCGTAATCAACGGAACCGCAAACCAACTCAACAAACTAATCACTCCAAAAGGCAATAATAAAATAAACAAACAAAGCGTAAATCTTATGTACATACTATAAGTAGTCGGAAAAATAGTGTTTTTAATACGCTCGCATTTCCCCATAGCATCACATAATCTCGTAATGGTATTGTCTATTTCTACCTGCTGATACATGTTGATACGCTTATCTTTTTTAGCTATGCTTAAATCTTTTGCATGGAGCATCAATATCGCATTGGGAACATTTTGATGGTTTTTTACAAATCGCAATTCATCCTCGCTCAACAAATGTTTTATCGGTTTTAGAGGATCTCTGTTTCGCAAAGACTGTCCTAAACTATAACACCATGCAATCTGTCTTTTGGCAAATTTTTCTTTAAAATCATTGGCCTGTACCGAAAAATCAGGGTCTTTATAAAAGGTAATCATCTGTCTTACCAAGGTTCTGGAATCATTTACGATGGCACCCCAGACAATTCTGGCTTCCCACCATCTGTCATACGCCTGATTCGATTTGAAGGCTAATAACAAGGAGATGATTGTACCAATCATTGTAGGTATCGCAATCGGAATATCTACAGATACATTGATGAAGAAATGATGAAAAATCTCGAACAATATGGTATAAGCCAACACCAGCCCCAACTCTACTTTAATTTTTCCGAGAACATATTTCATCGGAATCCTTTTCTTTAATAACATACTTTTCGTTTTAGATTAAACTTATTTTTCTGGAAGCAATTGGTCTTAAACCAACTCTTCGTATAGCGACAAAACCGGTAGTCCTAATTTGTCGTTGATATTTTCTTTTTTATTTTTTTTGAATTTGATCTTTTCGCCTTTACGGGTTTCTACCAGCAGATCGATGTCGTATTTCGTAATGGCTTCATTAAGATAAGGTGCCATCGCTTCGTAATTGTCTTCGTTTTTTGATGTTTGGCTCACGATTTCAAACGAAAAATTATTGCTTAAAAACTGCTGAATATCTTTTACGTGCATATTGGCACTCGCGTTTTCGATATAAAGTGCTTTATTAAAATCCTCTTTAAATTGCTCTGTACCTAAATGCAGGATAGGACATCTTTGGTTCCCTACTAATTGTACTGCATATTGATGAATTCGTTTGGTTTCCTGTTTATAAGAAGGTGTCAGGATAACCAGTTTTACCGAAAAAGTATCGATGATGTGTTTGAAAATTGGAGACGAAAGTCCGTATTGATTGTGAATTTTAATTTTGCAATTAGCCGTATGATCCACTATATAACGGCAGGTTTCCAGAACTTCCTGTTGGCTTGTAGTAAGTCCAACTCGCATTTCGCGCAAAAATTGTGACGAAGAAAAGCTGTCCGGCGTTTCGGCAGCCATCATCAAAATAATCTCGCATGGCGTTTCTTTGGCCTGATGAACTGCAGATTTTACTGCACTAATTGTATCTTCTTTTAAAGTCGTAGGTATAAGGAAATTTTTCATAAGTATAATTGTTTAATTTATACTTACAAAGTAACATCCTGTATATTAGAAGGGTCTTAATTTAAAATTAGAATTTTCTAAGATTCAATATTAGAATTTCTAATATTACTTTTTAATTTCTGTCTTCTTAAAAATAATCGTTACAATAGTTCCTTTATTTTGTTCCGATTGTACTTGTAATTCTCCCCCGTGCATGCGGATTATTTTGGAAGCCAAAGGAAGCCCCAATCCATAACCTATATATTTAGTAGCAATTTTTCCTCTGAAGAAGGGTTCATACAAATGCGGAATATCCTCTGGCGGAATACCAATCCCGATATCGTTAATAGAAATCTTAATCGCCTCTGAACTTGCCGAAAGGGTCACAAATACTTCATTATTATCAGAGTATTTTACTCCATTGGTAATAATATTATTGATGGCAAGCTCCAGTAAGGGCTTGTTGCACGGAAGCAATAATAAGTTTGAGTCGTTTGGTGCAAAATTAAGCTTAACACTCACCCTGTTGTCCGGAAAAATCTTGTCAAGGTCTGATTTTACATCCATCAACAGTTCGTCTATTCGGGCAATATCCAGTACTTGTTTTTGGCCGTCATAACCAGTTTGCGTGAGCTTGAGCAAACTCTCGGTTAAGTTTCCTAATCTGGAGGCCTGACTATAAATATTGGCAAGCGACTCCTTATACTCATACACTTCTCTTTCTTTCAGAAGCATAATTTCGGCCTCGGCAATAATAGTGGTTATAGGGGTTTTCAGTTCGTGCGAAGCGTTATTGATAAAGTTGGCCTGAATCTCAAAAGAGGTTTCCAAACGATCCAGCATATCATTAAAAGTAGCCGTAAGATCGGATATTTCATCAGAGTTTTTTACTTCTGGCAATCTATTATGAAGATTAGAAGCACTAATTCTTTTTACTTCTTTGGTAATTCTGGCCACCGGATCTATAACGCGTTTTGCTAAAAACCTACCCAAAAAGAAAGCCAACAGAACAAATCCGATACCTCCAAACAATAATATTTTGACAATATAAACAGTTGTTGTTTTACCACGTCTGTCTCTCGCACCAACGATTACAATATATTTTTGTTTGTTTTCTGTAAAAACCTGACCTAAATAATATTTGCTATCTACTTCAAAATAATCTTTTCCGGTATTTAAAACATTGGTGTAAAAATCATTCGGAAGATTCAAATTGGTATTATACTCAAAACTATTGGCGCTGTTTATTTTAAGAACATATTCTTCTTCTTCAATCAGTTCTTCTAAACCATTTTTTTTAAGTTCACTATAATATTTACTTTTTTCAGGATCATTCTGAAAATGTATCGAAGACACAATTTTTGCCCTGTCTTCTAATCTTTTCAGGAAATGATAGCGGTTGTTATCCCTAAACAATACAAATACGACAACACATAACAACAAAGTGCTAAGAGTAGAAAGCTCTACATAAGTAAAAGCAATTCTTTTTCTTATGTTCATTTTACTATTTAATAACATACCCTAAGCCTTTTATAGTGTGAATTAATTTTGTATCGAAAGGTTTGTCTATCTTTTTTCGCAGATAATTAATATAAACATCCACGACATTAGTATTCATATCAAAGTTAATATCCCAGACATTATCCAGAATCTGGTCGCGTGACACAATAATATCTTTATTTTTAGCCAGATAATACAATAGTTTAAACTCTTTGGCCGTGAGTACAATAGATTCACCGTTTCTTTTAACGGTCTTGGCTTTGGCATTAATCTCTAAATCACTAATCGTAATAATGTCAACCTTTTCTGTTTCCTGATGGGCACGACGGTTTAAGGCATTTACACGTGCCTCTAATTCGCCAAACTTAAAAGGTTTTACCAGATAATCATCGGCCCCGGCATTAAGCCCTGTAACAATATTCTCTGAGGTTCCCAATGCTGTTAACAGCAAAATCGGGACAAAATTTTTAGCCGCCCGAACACGTCTGCACACTTCAATTCCGTTGATATCCGGCAGCATTACATCTAAGATAACTACATCAAAATTATAATTAAGCAGCATTTCGAGTGCAGTCTTGCCATCAAGAGCAACACTCACATCGTTGTTGTTCTCGGCAAATCCTTTTCTGAGGATAGATAACAAATTAGGCTCGTCTTCGACTATTAATAACTTCATGTATATAAGTGTATAAGTAACAAAAATAAGCATTGCAATCTAAATATAAATTACAACCCCTCAAATTATGATATTATTATCAATTGTTTTAGGATCGAAAACCTTTTTCAAAGCAATAAAACAGTTCTTAATAACATCACTTATATGGTTTTACAAAAAATCAATAAACAGCTTTGCAACACAAAAATGCGTATTTATACGCTAAAACTGTAGGACATTATTTTGTTATTTTGAGAAGCTATCAAAATAAAACACCGGAAAGTTTATCGGTTCTGAAGGTTACGAAAACTATCCGAAGAAATTTTAAAATGTAAACATCATGGCAAATTATGATTTAAAAGTTGGTTTTACAACGGAACAATTACAAATTTTACACTTTACCGAATCAAATGTAGTGTT
The DNA here is from genome assembly GCF_009789235.1 of Flavobacterium hydrocarbonoxydans. GTDB lineage: Bacteria > Bacteroidota > Bacteroidia > Flavobacteriales > Flavobacteriaceae > Flavobacterium > Flavobacterium hydrocarbonoxydans. Next base: position 354,143 of record NZ_WSTB01000003.1, read on the forward strand.
GGCAAAAGGTACAAGAGGACAAAACTCTAATGTGGCCTGGCAGGTTTTCAGGCCATTTCAAAGCAATCAGATTTCCTGGGATGATGAATATGGTATTTATTGTTCGAATACCAAATTAGTAAATCATGCCCAAATAATTCCATTTTCAGATACTCCTATTGGGATAGATACCAATACGCTTTATACCTTAGAAAACAATGGGGTAATTTTAGGCCCAACAACTGGCGGTCAGCGTAATACATTTGCACTACGGAATAACTATTCAAACGCCCCTTACCTGACAACAGGTTTGTTTCAGAATGCCATTATAAATGGAAATTATAGAAGTGGAAATGCGATTTCGGCTATTCCTGTTTTATTTCAGTCAACAGCTTTGATGGATCCTGCTACCGATATTTATATCTGGATCCAATCGCAAGTACAAAGTAATAGCATTATAACCCGTATTACATCACCTGTAACTAGGTTAAGTTTTAGCAGTAGTTTATTTAGAATTTCAGTAGTATATGATTCTTATACAGGGCGTTTCATCAATGCAGGTAGCAGCAATTTGTCTGAAGGTACTATTGAGCATATTGAAGCTCCTTAAAAAATCATAACAGCTGAAACAACAAAAAGAAAATACAGTAATTTAAAAGCTAAAAGCCAGGATAATATGCCAAATTATACTCTAAAAATTACATTTACAAGCGATCAGTTAAAAACTCTTTTAGCATCTGAAACAAAAGTAGTACTTGCAAAAACTTCACAAGGGTCAAATCCTAATGTAGTATGGCAGGCTTTTCTGCCACAGCAAAATAATTTAATTTCCTGGAATGACCAGTATGGTATTTATGCCTCCCATTCTCCTATAACAAACGGGACTGTATTAAACCAGTTGGCAGCTACTCCTGCTGGAATTCCCGTAGGCAATTTATATAGTTTACAAAACAGCTCTGCTATTTTAGGCCCCATAACCGGAGGGCAGTCTGGCAGTTTTGCAATTGCCAATCATATAACGTCAAAAGATTTTTTAACTTTTGGATTGTATCTGAATGCAGTTATAAACCAATCTGAATGTACCGGAAATGCCATTTCGGCTACAGCCGTTTCAATGTCAGAAACATTGTATATCAAACCTCCTGATACTATTCATATTTGGTTAGCATCTCAGGTTATGGGCAACACGGTACTTACCCCTATTAGTTCGCCCGTAACACAAATAAAATGTAGCAAAAAGCAACATACTATTGCGCTGCAATATGATGCAGTATCCGGAAAATTCCTAAACACAGCCTCCATAATTCATCATAAAAGCAGCATACAGCATACTTACACTTTTTTATAATAGTTACAATAAAACCAAAGCCATACAATTCCAAAAACAAATAATACCACAACCCAAAAAACGATTGCTTCACAGGCAATCGTTTTTATTTTGGCTCAAAGCTGTAGCATAAAACCTGAATCATATACCCGAAGAATTAAAATTTTTTCGCTTTCGCTAAAATGCCTTTAGTGTATTAAATTTTACCTCATATAAAGTCTTTTTTTACTTCCAAAAAATCACGGAAGCCTTTTATAACAAGCCTTCTCAAACCAAAACAACATTCATACAACAAAGAGATATTATTTTATTAGATATAAATTTAATAATATCACTTTAGCACATTCACTAATTAAACATAAAATTACAAATAGCACCTACTACGCTTCTTTGTACATTTATAGAACTCGTAACCTCTTTTTGTGTTATACCTTCTCCATCTAAAAAACACCTGACCAATTTTAAAAATGAAGCCTCTGCCTTATAAAAACTTGCTGTATGATTTAAGAAATTCGCTACTGCATTTATAAAACCAGCGGTATGATTTTAAAATGAAGCTTCTGCATTTTAAAAACTCGCTATCACATTTAAAAAACTAGTTACTGACTTTAGAAATCTAGCTATGTATTTTTAAAAGGAAGCGTCTGCAAAGTAAAAACTCACTATGTATTTTGGCGTTAGACCTCCTCCGTTTAGTAAACAGGTGAAAACATTTGGCGTTAGACCTCCTCCGTTTAGTAAACTGGCGAAAACACTTGGCGTTAGACCTCCTCTGTTTAGTAAACAAGCGAGAACACTTGGCGTTAGACCTCCTCCGTTTAGGAAACAAGCGAAAACATTTGGCGTTAGACCACCTCCGTTTAGTAAACAAGCGAAAACACTTGGCGTTAGACCTCCTCTGTTTAGGAAACAGGCGAGAACATTTGGCGTTAGACCTCCTCCGTTTAGGAAACAGGCAAAAACATTTGGCGTTAGCCTTCCTCCATTTAGGAAACTGGCAATGTGCTTATAGTATGAAGCAGTTGTACTTCTGAAACTGATGATGTATTTTCAAAATGATGCTTCTGCATTTGCAAAACTGTTATTGTATCTAATGAAAGAAGTATATTCATTTAAAAAACTGCGGCAGTTGTAGAAGCATCGCCCTTCTACATTTAAGAAAGAGAATAAGTATCCAAAGAAAAAGCCACTCTAAAACAGAATGGCCTTTGTATAAAACAGATAGATTGTAATTTAATAAAAGAAAAAGGGTTTCACAATCTTCTTTTTTTACTATCGAAAATAAATTATTTAGTAATAAACTTAGGATTGATTAAGTTCTCTAACGAATAAATCTCATCCCATTTTTCCTGAGTGATCAACTTTCGCTCAACCACCGCAATCTGATGAACACTTTTATTCATTTTTAAGGCTTCACCGGCAATGCTCGCACTTTCTTCGTACCCCAAAATAGGATTCAATTGTGTTACGATACCAATACTGTTCATCACCATCTGATAACAATGGTCAACGTTCGCAGTGATTCCGTTGATACATTTATCAATCAGTGTCTGAATGGCATTTGCCAGATAATCCAGCGAAGTAAACATCGCAAAAGCAATTACGGGTTCCATAACATTCAGTTGCAATTGTCCGGCTTCTGCAGCCATCGTAACCGTTAAGTCCTGACCAATTACATAAAAACAAGTCTGGTTAACCACCTCCGGAATTACCGGATTTACTTTACCAGGCATAATCGAAGAACCAGGCTGACGCGCAGGCAAATTGATTTCGTTGAAACCCGTTCTTGGTCCGGAGCTCAACAAACGCAAATCATTACAGATTTTCGAAATCTTAACCGCAGAGCGTTTCAGGGTGCCCATAATTTGTACGTAAGCACCCGTATCAACCGTTGCTTCTATTAAGTCCGGAGAAAGCGTAAGCGGAATCCCTACCTCTTTTGCAAGATACGCCACGCATATTTCAGGATACCCATGCGGAGCATTCACTTTCGTTCCGATAGCGGTGGCTCCCATATTGATTTCGAGCAACAGCTCCTGCGCATTTTTCAATCTTATGATGTCTTCTCCTATTGTAGTCGCATAAGATTTAAACTCCTGTCCCAGAGTCATCGGAACCGCATCCTGCAATTGCGTTCTTCCCATCTTTAAGACCTCATTAAACTCTACACCTTTTTTAGCAAAAGCAACTTCTAAGCCTGCCAAAGTGGTAATAAAGCTTTCCATTTTCATATAAAGCGCAATTCGAAACGCAGATGGGTAAGCATCATTCGTAGATTGCGAGCAGTTGACATGATTATTAGGATGCAGATAGTTATATTCTCCTTTTTTATGTCCTAGATATTCCAGACCAATATTGGCAATAACCTCATTGGCATTCATATTGACTGAGGTTCCCGCACCACCCTGAATCAAATCGCTTACAAACTCCTGATCATACTTACCAGCAATAACCTGATCGCTGCCATAGCAAATGGCTTCCGTAATTTTAGGATCAAGCGCGCCACAATCTTTATTGGCCAATGCAGCAGCTTTCTTTACATAGCCCAAAGCCTTGATAAACAAAGGTTCTTTTGAAATGGGTATTCCGGTAATATTAAAATTTTCTACGGCTCTGAAGGTCTGAATTCCGTAATATAAATGATTAGGAATATCTAATTCTCCTAAAAAATCATGTTCTTTTCTTGTTGATTCCATACGATTAAAAGTGTTGGGTAAAATCTAAATTGGTCACGTAAAGCTACATCAATTTAAGATGACAATAAAATATTGAAAGTTAAAAAGCTAACAGATACTGCAATGATTTAATTAAATGTTTGATAAAACGACACCCAAATCATTTTAAAATACTAAATCCACAAGAATGACAAGAAAGCGCAAGAAGATTTCCTGAGTGTTTTGCTGCTTTTTATTGTGCCAATTAATAAAAAGTCGAGCTGAAAACACTGAAATATAAAGCGTAATGATTATCTTTTGCCTCGCAAAAAACAGCAGCTATCACCTTGAAAAAAGAGTCTGAATATTTCCTTGATAAAGAATACGATACCATTGTATATGGTCGGGACGATGTGAACTTTAAGGATTTCGAATGTTGTACGTTCAATAATTGTAATTTTTCGGCCTGTACTTTTCTGGCCGTTACTTTTATCGATTGTGTTTTTAATGATTGTATTTTTAGCGAAGCCAAAATAAATTATGTGGCTTTTAGAACGGTCAGTTTTAACCGTTGTGCCATTAAGGAAGTGAATTTTGCTATGTGTGATAAACTGATTTTCGAAGTACATTTTAAGGATTGCATCCTGGATTTTTCGAAGTTTTACACCTTAAAAATAAAAGGAACAACGTTTACCAATTGCAGTTTAGTTGCCGTCGATTTTATGGCAACAGATCTCACCAGTGTCCTCTTCGATAATTGCGATTTATACCGATCAGAATTCGACAAAGCCATCGCCAACAAAGCCGATTTTAAAACCAGTTTCAATTACACCATCGATCCCTCCAAAACCAAACTGAAGAAAGCTATTTTTTCTTTAAGAGAAGTAAAAGGATTATTGTTTAAGCATGATGTTTTGGTGAGTTGAGTAATCATATAGTTTGTCATTCCGATTTCTATGATAAAACAAATCTTTTTTTTCAGGAGCTAATCCCGCTATCCGTTTCAATCTTTTGTGGCGAACCCCGCCACAAAAGGATTTCCACTCCTATCGGGGCTAGGGCAATCTTTTCCATTAAGAGCGTTTTCGTTTATTTTGTCATTGACAAGATTACGATGAAAATTATAATATTAACTTCTTCTCCATCACATAATCTTCCATCAAATATCCATTTCCAATATCGATATTAACTTCATCAACGATTTCAAAACCTATTTTTTTATAAAACCCTAAAGCCGAATTGAATCGGTTTACGTTTAATAACAATGCTTTTGAATTATTTGCCAAAGCTAATTTTTCAATTTTATCAATTACTTTTTTACCAATTCCTTTTCCTTGTGTTTCAGGCAAAAGATATATTTTGTGAATTTTAGTTAAAGCTTTACTATTATAATGATGCTCAATTCCGATAAAACCTATAATAGTTTCTTCTTCATAAATCATATAAAACAACTGAACTTTTTTGTCGTATTGTTCCGTTAAAGCTTCAGTAGAATAAAAAAGCCCCAACATATAATCCAATTGTTCTTTCGATAAAATTGCACCATAAGTAATGGGCCAGGTAATATTTACAATACTCTGAATAGATTGAATATCATTCAAAGAAGCTTCTGAAATGGTAATCATTTAATGTATGCTATTTTATTTTGTAAAAATTTGATTTTCCTGCTCGCTTACGCGGATAAAAGTCGTGCGTTTGGTAAGTTCTTTTAGTCGTGAAGCGCCAACATAGGTGCACGTACTGCGTAAACCTCCTAAAATATCCAAAACCGTATTGATGACTTTTCCCTTAAACGGAACCTGAACTGTTTTTTCCTTCGCTGGCACGATATTCTGCAACTCCACCAACGTGTTTCTCCATGGCAGTTGTAGAGCTCATTCCGTAAAACTGTTTGAATTTTTCACCATTGATTTCGATCAGTTCTCCTCCACTTTCTGTGTGTCCTGCTAACATTCCGCCCAACATGACAAAATCAGAACCTGCACCAAAAGCTTTTGCCACATCACCCGGAGTCGAACAGCCGCCATCGCTAATGATGTGACCGCCCAAACCGTGAGCAGCATCGGCACATTCGATAATCGCAGAAAGCTGCGGATAACCAACACCGGTTTTTACACGGGTCGTACATACAGAACCAGGTCCAATTCCGACTTTTACAATATCGGCACCAGCCAAAAGTAATTCTTCGACCATTTCGCCAGTCACTACATTTCCGGCAATAATTACTTTGTCAGGATATTGTTTGCGGGTTTGTTTCAAAAACTGAACAAAATGTTCTGAGTACCCATTAGCAACATCAATACAAATAAATTTTAGTAAAGGATTGGCGGTTATAATTTGACCAATTTTAGCAAAATCTTCTTTTCCTGTTCCTGTGCTTATCGCAATATAATCGTAGAAATCAGGCGTAACTTTGACTAAAAAATCATTCCATTCCTGAAGAGAATAATGTTTATGAATGGCGGTAAAAAGTTTTTCTTTTGCTAAAACCTGAGCCATTTCAAAAGTACCCACGGTATCCATATTGGCTGCCATGATGGGAATACCTGTCCAGTTTGAAGTACTGTGCAAAAACTTAAAATTCTGTTCCAGAGAAACCTCAGACCTACTTTTTAAAGTGGATCTTTTAGGACGAATCATAACATCTTTAAACCCTAATTTCAAATCAGTTTCTATTCTCATGGTAATTGTTTTTGGTTACTTTCAAATGTAAGAATTTTAGATTTTAGATTGCAGATTTTAGATTATTAAAACTTTGCGGGTAAATTTGAACGCGGATGACACTGATTCGCTATCGCGAAAACGCGGATTTATACGGATTTTTTTTGTTTCACAGAGATTCACAAAAGTTGCGCGAAGATTCACAAAGTTTACACTACTTTTTGGAATTTGGAATTTCAGAATTGGAATTTAATAACATTACCCGTGAATCGTTTCTCCTTTTCCGTAATTGGCTATAATAGATTCTTCATAAGCAAGCCATTCTCTCCAACGTTTCTCCACGTCAATCCCCACTCCATATTTACGAGCGTAGGTTATGAAAGTGGTGTAATGTCCAGCTTCGCTTTCCATCAATTCTCTGTAGAAAACTGCTAATTCCTCGTCCTGAATGTTTTCAGATAACACTTTAAAACGTTCACAGCTTCTGGCTTCAATCATCGCTGAAAAAAGTAATCTTTCGACCAAACCAGAAACACGGCTTCCGTCAATGCTTTTTTTCATGTACATGTACAACTCATTTACATAATCGTCTTTGCGCTCACGTCCTAATTTAAGTCCACGCTTGATGATGATATTGTGAACCTGCTCAAAATGGTCGATTTCTTCTTTGGCTAAAGCCAATAAATCCTTCACCAAATCCTGATGTTCTGAGTTGTTGGTGATAATGGTAATCGCATTTGTAGCGGCTTTTTGCTCACACCAGGCGTGATCCGTCAGGATTTCTTCAATATTTTTCTCAACGATATTTACCCATCGCGGATCGGTTGGCAGTTGTAATCTTAGTACACCCATGGTCTTTTTGTTTTGTTTGTTTTGTTTCAAGTTTCAGGTTTCAAGTTTCTGTATTGCGTTCTTTTAGGAACGAAAAAAGTTTAAAGTTCTGTTCTACGTATTTTTTACGCGTTACAAAACTTTAAACTTGAAACTTTAAACTTGAAACAATTAAGTTTCAAATCATATTTTTAATATACGAAAATCGGTCTTTCGCTCATCATTTCGTTTACTTCGTTAGCTACTTCTTCGATAACTGCTTCATTTGTGTGATCAGTTAAAACTTTATCGATAAGTGCTACGATCGTTTCCATATCTTCTTCAACTAAACCACGAGTTGTGATTGCAGCTGTTCCAACACGAATTCCTGAAGTTACAAATGGTGATTTATCATCAAATGGAACCATATTTTTATTTACAGTAATCTCCGCTTTTACCAACGCATTCTCAGCTTCTTTACCAGAAATATTTTTATTTCTTAAGTCAATAAGCATCATGTGATTATCAGTTCCGCCAGAGATAATGTTGTATCCTCTTTTTACGAAAGCATCTGCCATAGCAGTAGCATTTTTTTGCAATTGCATGGCATAAGTAAAGAACTCATCTTTTAACGCTTCACCAAAAGCAACCGCTTTAGCAGCAATAATGTGCATTAATGGTCCACCTTGGTTTCCAGGGAAAACAGCTAAGTCTAACAATGAAGACATCATTCTGATTTCTCCTTTTGGTGTTTTTAATCCCATTGGGTTTTCAAAATCTTTCCCCATCAAAATCAAACCTCCACGTGGTCCACGCAATGTTTTGTGTGTTGTTGTAGAAACTATATGACAATGTGGAATTGGGTCACTCAATAATCCTTTTGCAATCAAACCAGCTGGGTGAGAAATATCAGCAAATAAAATGGCCCCTACGCTATCAGCAATTTGTCTGAAACGTGCAAAATCCATATCACGAGAATAAGCCGAAGCTCCAGCGATGATTAATTTTGGCTGTTCTTTTGTTGCAATTTCCTGAATTTTATCATAGTCTAAACGACCAGTTTCAGCATCTACACCATAAAAAACCGGGCGGTATAAACGACCAGAAAAGTTTACCGGAGAACCGTGAGTCAGGTGACCACCGTGAGATAAATCGAAACCTAAAATAGTATCACCAGGATTTAAACAAGCGTGATATACAGCAGTGTTTGCCTGAGAACCTGAGTGAGGCTGTACGTTTGCATATTCAGCACCAAATAATTCTTTGGCTCTGTCAATTGCAATTTGTTCAATAACGTCAACTACTTCGCAACCGCCGTAGTATCTTTTGCCAGGATATCCTTCAGCATATTTATTAGTTAAAACAGAACCAGCTGCTTCCATTACTTCATCACTTACGAAGTTCTCCGAAGCAATAAGTTCTAATCCGTGAATTTGTCTGTCTTGTTCCTCTAGTATAAGGTCAAAAATTTGTTCGTCGCGTTGCATTTTTTCGTTTTTCGTTAATTTCCTGCAAAAATACAAAAAAACGTTTGTCATACTGTAAGATTATGATATATTTGACATAGAATTTTTCAACAAATAATTAACATCCACATGCCAATAACCGCTAACGATACCAAAAGAAAATCATGGTTAGAAGTACCAGAAAATAGTGATTTCCCTATTCAGAATATTCCTTTCGGTGTTTTTCTTACCAAAGAAAATGTCGTTACCGTTGGAACACGAATTGGTGATTTCGCCATTGATTTAGGTGCTTTACAACAATTAAACTATTTTGAAGGAATAGATTTAACTGATGATATGTTCATGCAAGACACGCTAAATGATTTTATTTCTGATGGAAAAAAAACGTGGCGTTTAGTTCGAAATCGTATCGCTGATATATTCGATGCCACCAACCCGCAACTTAGAGATTCCACAAAAGATCGCGATATTGTTATTTTTAGGATAGATGATGTCGAGATGCAATTACCCGTATTAATTGGTGATTATACAGATTTTTACTCCAGTAAAGAACATGCAACTAATGTAGGAAAGATGTTCCGTGATCCTGAAAATGCTTTGTTACCAAACTGGTTACACATTCCGGTTGGGTATCACGGTAGAAGTTCTACCATAGTTCCGTCTGGGATTCCGGTTCACAGACCAATGGGACAAACCTTACCAAATGGTGAAAAGTTACCTGTTTTTGGTGCTTCGCGTTCAGTTGATTTTGAGTTAGAAACTGCTTTTATCACAACAGATGTAAACGTAATGGGAGAAAACATCCCAAATCATGAAGCAGAAGATTATATTTTCGGGATGGTTTTATTGAATGACTGGAGTGCTCGCGATATTCAGAAATGGGAATACGTACCACTTGGGCCATTCTTAGCCAAAAATTTTGCAACTTCAATTTCTCCATGGATTGTAACGATGGATGCTTTGGAACCTTTTAGAACAAAAGGACCAAAACAAGATCCGTCTCCACTTCCATACCTTCAAACAAAAGGAAAAAAAGCATTCGATATTCATTTAGAAGTTTCGATTCAGCCTGAAAACAAAGAAGAAACGGTTGTTTCCCGATCTAATTTTAAATATTTATACTGGTCAATGGCACAGCAATTGGCACACCATACCTCAAACGGATGCCGTGTAAATTCTGGTGACATGATGGGTTCCGGAACGATTTCTGGGCCTACTCCTGATAGTTTTGGTTCGATGCTGGAACTTACCTGGGGCGGAAAAAACCCAGTTAAACTAAAAGATGGCAGCGAACGTAAATTTATCGAAGATAATGATACTGTTATTATTAGAGGTTTCTGCGAAAGCAAAGAAGTTCGTATTGGTTTTGGAGAAGTTTCCAGCCAATTATTACCTCCTTTTGTGAGAGCTTGAAGAGAAGATAAAATAGCTTAACAGATATAAAAACACAAAACCTTGGTTTATCGCCAAGGTTTTTTTTTATGTTTTTTTTGCCACAGATTAAAAGGATTAAAATGATTTTTTATCATTTCGTATTATTACTTATTCGCTTTAATAAAACTTTGCGACTTCGCGACTTCGTGGCAAAAACTTTAAGCCGGAATCTGCTGACTCAAGCAATGTAAAGTTCCGAATCCCCAGATAAAATCGATACAACTAATACCGATTACTTCTCTGTCTGGAAAGCACTCTGATAATATATTTAAGGCAACTCTATCGTTGCTATCATTAAAAGTAGGAACCAAAACACAATTATTCAGAATCAGGAAATTAGCATAACTTGCTGGCAATCTTAAATCTTCAAAATCGACACGTTTTGGCATTGGCAACGCTACAATTGTAGGCGATTTTCCATCTTCTAATTTTGCATTTTGCAAACGTTTCAAGTTGTCTTGCAACGGTTTATAGTTGGAGTCGTTTTTATCGGTCTCCACAATGGTAACGATGGTATCTTCGTTTACAAATCGGCATAAATCGTCGATATGGCCATGCGTATCATCGCCTTCTATTCCGTCGCCTAACCAAATTACATTGGTAACACCCAAATATTCTTTAAAAACTGCTTCGTAATCTTCTTTGGTAAAATTTTTATTTCGAACCTGAATCGTTGGGTGCATTAAACACTCTTCAGAAGTCAGTAAAGTTCCTCTTCCGTTTACATCAATGGCGCCACCTTCAACAATAACAGGTTTTCCTTTATAGATCACTTGTGTTAAGGGAACATTAATAAAATCGGCAATTTTAGACGGAACAAATTTATCTAATTGATAGTTTTTATATTTCGCCCAGCCATTAAAATTAAAATTCAAGGCTTCTCTTTTATCACCATTTTTTACAATAATAGGTCCCGAATCACGCATCCAGCTTCTATTGGTTTTATGTACGATAAAAGAAATGTTTGCAAGATTTACACGAGCATTTTCAAGCATTCCTGCTACTTTTTCTTTTAGTTTTTCATCGGCTACAACCAAAAAAACCGTTTCAAAAGTGGCTACTTTTTTAATGAATTCTACAAAAGCCCATTGCACAGCCTCGTATTTTCCCGGCCAGTCATTACCATTATGCGGAAAACACAATACAATTCCTTGTTGTTTCTCCCATTCTGCCGGAAATCTTCTATTATTTGTTGTCATAAAAAGGTTCTAAATTTAGAAAGAGCACAAAGATAATCATTCGAATAGGATTATAAAATAGCTTAACGCCTTCAAAATCATAATTTATAAAGATTAACTTCTAAAAATTAAGTTAAAGATTAAATAATACCTACTTAATATTCGCTCCAAATCCACGAATTACTTTTGGCAAAACTAAAAACTAAAAGAAAATGAAAAAATTAAGTATTTCGTTATTAACCTTAATGATGCTTTTTGCAAGTTGCAATAATGATGAAAATTCAAACAACGAAGAACCAGAAGTTGTTGTTAATGAAAATCCTGCCACTTTTAAAGAAATCGGATCCATCACAATTGGTGGTGAAGCTGCAGCTGAAATAACAGCTTATGACGAAAAAACAAAAAAACTTTTTACAGTAAATAACAGCGGAACAAACCAAATTGATGTTATTGATTTGACTGATCCAACAAAACCAACCAAAATTGGAAAAATCGATTTAACTCCGTACGAAGGAGCTTCAAACAGTGTTTCAATTTTTGATGGAAAATTAGCTGTGGCTTTAGAATCTACAGTTAACAAACAAGCAAACGGAAAAGTTGTTGTTTTTAATACTACAGATTATAGTCTAATCAAACAAATCACGGTTGGTGCGCTACCGGATATGGTTACTTTTTCTCCTGACGGAAAATATATTATGACAGCTAACGAAGGTGAACCCAATACCGATTATTCGCAAGATCCAAACGGAACGATTTCTATTATTGAAGTAGCTAATAATTATGCTGTTACTACTTTGGATTTCGCTTCTTTCAGCGGTCAGGCAGCGACTCTGAAAAAAGATGGTTTTAGAATTTCAAGCTTTGCAAAATCTTTCGCTCAGGATGTTGAACCAGAATATGTAACGATTTCTGATGACTCGAAAACAGCCTGGGTAACCCTGCAAGAAAACAATGGTGTTGCCAAAGTAGATTTAGTAACTAAAAAAATTACTGAAATCTTTCCTTTAGGATTTAAAGATTTCAATACGGCTGAAAACGGAATTGATGTAAGTGATAAAGATGACAAAGTTGCCTTTACACCATGGAAAGTTAAAGGAATGTTTATGCCAGATGCGATCAGTCAATTTTCTTCAAATAGTACAGCTTATTTTGTTACTGCAAATGAAGGTGATGCCAGAGAATACGACGCGTACACAGACATTGAGAGAATGAAAGATTATACGCTGGATGCAACTGTGTTTCCTGATGCAGCTACATTAAAATTAGAAACTAATTTAGGAAGATTGAATCTTGTGGCTGATATGGGCGACAAAGATGGAGATGGAGATTTAGACGAAATGGTGAGTTTTGGCGCACGTTCTTTCACAATCTGGAACGGGACTACCGGAAAAATTGTTTACGATAGCAAAAATGACTTAGACAAAAAATCGCAGGATTTCGGAACGTATGATGACAAACGTAGTGATGATAAAGGTGCTGAGCCAGAAGCGGTTGTAGTGGCTAAAATGGGGAATCAAAATATCCTGTTTGTTGGTTTAGAAAGAACTGATGCTTTCATGACTTATGATGTTACAAATCCAGCTTCTCCACAATATTTACAAACCGTAAAAACGGGTGATGCACCAGAAGGATTATTGTTTATTCCTGCTTCTAAAAGTCCAACCAAAAGAAGTTTGATTGTGGTAAGCAGCGAAGGTGATGGTGTTATAAAAATCTATCAGCCGGATTTAAAATAGTGTGTTTTTTTTTATTTTTTTTGCAAAAAGGGATCAAATGTAAATTTGGTCCTTTTTTTATTACACCTATAACAGTTATTTACACAAACACCATAAAAAACAGTAATTACATGGCAATTATATAATATATCACCAAATAGATGGAACATTTCTGCTAAATCATTAAAGTAAGTTTGTATCAAGTTTAAAACAACTTAAAACCAAACTTTAATTAAACAGATATCATGAAAAAGAAATTAGCATCCCTATCATTTTTATTATTTACATTTGCTGCAAATGCACAAAACATGACCACTACCTCTACTAAAACTACTATTGAAAAACCTACATACGACAAATGGTCTATTGAATTGAATGGCGGTATCAACAAACCTACCAAAACAATGACTCCTGGTTACGCTACTGCAACATTTAACCCTTTCCACGCTGATTTAGGTGTACGTTATATGTTCAATCCTAAATTTGGTTTAAAAATGGATTTTGGATATGATCAATTCAAGGAAAGAGATGACACTCCAGAATTTGAAAGCAGAATGCTTAGAACAAGTTTGCAAGGTGTTGTAAATATTGGAAGAGCATTAAATTTTGAAACCTGGACTAATACGATCGGTCTTTTGGCACATGGTGGATTTGGAGTTTCTCAATTAACAGCTGAAAATGGTTTTGATGGAAAAGATTATATGGGACATGGAATTCTTGGTTTAACAGGACAAATCAAATTAAGTAACAGTGTTGCTTTGACTGGAGATTTAACCGGAATTGTTAACGGAAAACAAAACCACAACTTTGATGGAATGGCACCAACAACTACCGGTTCATTTGATGGAGTATTATTAAACGCTTCTGTTGGTCTGACTTTCTACTTAGGTAAAAACGAAAAACATGCTGACTGGTTTTCAGAAGAAAATGAAAGACTGAATAACTTAGAAGACAGAGTGACAACAATCGAAACCAATCTTATCGATACTGATAAAGACGGTGTAGCCGATTTGTATGACTTAGAGCCAAATACTGTGGGCGGAGTTGCTGTAAATACGAAAGGACAAGCAGTTGATACCAACCAAAATGGTGTTCCGGATGAGTTAGAAAGCTACCTTGAAAAAACATACGGACAAAATGGTAAAGGTGCAACAAACAATACTGTTGAAGAATTAATTAACGGTGGATATGTAAATGTGTATTTCGATTTTAATTCTTCGAAACCAACGAATGCTTCTTTGTCAGGTGTTGACTTCTTAGTTAAATATTTGAAAAACAATCCTGGTAAATCTGCTGATATTATTGGTTATTCTGATGAAATTGGAGGTTCGGGTTATAATACTGAATTATCAAGAAAAAGAGCTGAAGCGGTTAAAAACGTAGCTATAAATGCAGGAATTGATGCTTCAAGACTGAATGTAATTGCTAACGGTGAAGATACTTCTGTGAATAAAAATTCGAAAGAAGCACGTCAAATCGTGAGAAGAGTTACTTTTCAGGTGAAATAAAAATTCTGAATACTATCAATAAAAAAAGGACAAAATGTACATTTTGTCCTTTTTTGTTTTTATAAAAAATCGACTGAATTAGTCAATAGCTCTTTTGGTAATATCTCCGAAGAAATCGATTCTTCTGTCTCTGAAAAATGGCCAGTTCTGACGTACATTTTCCTGTAGATCCAAATCTACTTCGGCAATTAGAATTTCTTCCTGATCGTGAGAAGCCTGTGCTAAAATCTCACCCTGAGGTCCTGCGATAAACGAAGCTCCCCAAAACTGAATCCCCTCAGTTCCTTCGATATATTTTTCTAAACCAATTCGGTTAGCAGCAGCCACGAAAACTCCGTTGGCTACAGCGTGTCCTTTCATAACATTCATCCAGGCACCGTATTGATTTTCTCCGTATTGTTCTTTTTCTTTAGGATGCCATCCAATTGCGGTTGGGTAAAACAATACTTCAGCACCTTTTAGGGCAGTAATACGAGCTGCTTCCGGATACCATTGATCCCAGCAAATAAGCGTTCCTACTTTTCCTTTTTTAGTTTCGATAGCTTTAAAACCTAAATCTCCCGGTGTAAAATAGAATTTTTCGTAGAAATGCGGATCGTCCGGAATGTGCATTTTGCGGTATAATCCAGCTTCTGTTCCGTCTGTATCAATGATATAGGCGCTATTGTGGTAAATTCCTGCCATTCTTTTTTCGAAGAAAGGAACGATGATTACTACTCCTAATTCTTTTGCCAATGCACTAAAAGCAATAAATGAAGTACTGTAAAGCGGTTCTGCTAATGCAAAATTATCTACATCTTCGCTTTGACAAAAATAATGACTGCTGTACAATTCCGGTAATAAGATTACTTCTGCACCTTTGGCAGCGGCATCTTTTACCCAACTGATACATTTTTTAAGGTTATTTTCGGCAACGTCGTTAAGATTCAACTGAATAACGGCTATTTTGTATTTTCTATTCGGCATGACATAAAATTTAGAGTGCAAAAATAGTAATTTTTTAAAGGAATGACAACAGTCAAATTACACCGAAGTTGTTTCTTATAAAAATAAAAGCCCTAGCCCCGATAGAAGCGAAAATCCTTTTGTGCCGGGGTTCGGCACAAAAGATTGAAGCGGATAGCGGGAAATAGCTCCTAATTAAAATTACATTTTTTAGATTCTAAACTCTAAAATAAAAAAAGGTCCAACTGTAAAGCTGAACCTTTTGATGTGAATTAATAATATGTTTTTTATTTTTTGAAATGCTTGCGATAACCTGGATATGTTATAGCACCAATTACGGCAATGGTTCCAAGTGAATAATAAATCCAGTCTAATGAATGTGCTTCACCGCTTGCGTAAGAGTGTAATCCTACTAAGTGAAAGTTTACTCCGTAATATGTAAATAAAATTGAAATAAAGGCAAACATACTCATTAGATTAAAAACCCATTTGTTGCGCAATGCCGGTACAAAACGTGCGTGAATTACGAACGCATAAATCATAATCGAGATTAATGCCCAGGTTTCTTTTGGATCCCAACCCCAGTAACGCCCCCAGCTTTCGTTGGCCCATTGTCCTCCAAGGAAGTTTCCGATGGTTAACATGATTAAACCAATGGTAAGTGACATTTCGTTGATATAGGTGATTTCTTTGATGTTCAAATCCATTTTGGTTTTGTTGTTTTTATTGGTAAAGAAAATCAACAACAGAGCCACAAAACCAAGAATAAAACTAAGTGCAAACGGTCCGTAACTCGCAACGATTACCGCAACGTGAATCATTAACCAATACGAATTAAGAACAGGTTGTAAATTGGCAATTTCCGGGTCGATCCAGTTTAGATTTGCAGCCATAAAAATCATTGAAGTTACAAAAGCCGCTGAAGCTACAGTTAGTTTTGATTTTCTATCAAATGCTAAACCAAAGAACATGGTTGCCCAAGCTACATAAACAATAGATTCGTAGGCATTACTCCAGGGTGCGTGACCTGAAATGTACCAACGGGCAATTAAATCAAGTGTATGAAGTGCAAATATTAATCCGATTAAAATATGGAAACCATTTACTATAATGCGTAAAAATTTTTTATCGAAGAAAATAGTAAATATTGTAAAAATCAACATTAAAATCCCCGCCATTGAATACCAATACGTCATTTTTGGTAAAATATCATAGGTATTATAAGCAATCTCAAGATCTATTTTATCTTCGCTTGGACGCACTTTAGCTCCGAATTTCTTTTGGAAACCGTTGATACTTTCTACTAATTCATCAGCATTTTTGAAATCTTTTTCGATAGAACCGCTGTTGAGTGCACTAAAGTACAAAGGCAGAATTTGCTTTACATAGGTAGAATCCATTCCTTTTAAGTTAACATTTCCTCTTTCCAGATACGAAATCCATTTGTTGTTTGGATCGTTCGGGACCGGGAATATTTTCAGGATGCTTCCGCTCAGGGCAGATTCCATCAGGTTTACTTTTTTATCGGTTTCGATAAAGTCTTTTTCAAACTGATTTGGATTTGCCGCTTTGTAAGCTTCTTCCAGATATTTCGTTAATTTATAGTTTCCGTTGCTGTCAAAAAACTTTACAAAAGGAGCAAATTTTGCTTTTTTATCTACTCCAACAATTTTACGAATACTATCATTTCCTGATCGCAAATGAATAATTGGAACCTGAATCCAGATATCTCCGTATTGTGTCATCGACAAAAATACCTGATCAGAATTCATTCCGTTATAGGTATCACTGTGGCTTACTTTTCGAAGCAATTCCGACGAAAAAGTATTAACAGGCTTCATTCTACCGCCCGCATCCTGAATAATCAAACGGCCAAATTTAGCCGCATGTGCTTCCGGTGCTTTGTAAACATTTAATAAAGAATCGATTTGTTTTTGACTTGGCGGACGCGTCACGTGATTGGCGTGATCGTTCGGGTCTTCGTTGTGTTTGTGGTCATGTTCGTGTACGTGAGGTGATTGCGCAAAACCACTCAAACTGAACATTAGAACCAAAATCGTAATCAGTTTTTCCTTTTTGATTTTAGTTTTTTCTAATTTACGTTTCAAATCGGCAAAACGAGAATGTTTGGTAAACATAATGGCCATCAATCCCAAGTATAACATAAAATATCCAAAATATGTGATTGAAGTTCCCCAGAAATCATGGTTTACGGATAGAATTGTTCCTTTTTCGTCCGGATCAAATCCTGACTGAAAAAAGCGGTATCCTTTGTGATCTAAAACGTGATTCATGTAAATATCAGCATCAAAAGTTTCAGTAGAATCCTGAACGGTAACTTTACTTTCGAAAGCCGAATAACTTTTCTCTGTTCCCGGGTATTTGGTCGCAATAAAATCGTTTAATCTGATTTTAAAAGGCGTTGTATAAGCTTTACTTCCAAAGAATAAAGTATAATCGATATTACCAATTTTTACCGATTTTGGTTCTCCTTGTCTTCCTTTAGAACCCAAAAGTGTAATTTCTTTTTCTTCTCCGCCCGCTTTCAATTTTACAATCAAAGCATCATTATGGTTTTTTGCTTTAAAATCATTATCCGATTCGTAAGTAATAGTTCCGCGCATGGCTGGATCAGGAAAAACGATTCGGATATCGCCAATACTGTATAACGAACGCATCATCAGAGGCTGAATATTATCTTTGGTTACATCACCTTGAAGTTTGTCTGCCATTCGCATAAAAGTTCCTTCAAAAGGAGTTTGAATGGTGTATTTTTCACCCGTTGTATTAATGTTGATAGCACCCGCAGTTGGTTTATTCAAAGCGAATAAAACATTGTGAATATTCTGAACTTCTCCTTCTTTCAGGAAATGTTCTTCACGTCCGCCAGAACCTGCTTCTACCAATTTGATGTATAAAATTCCGTTTGGGTCTGGTTTTACTATTTCTTTGGCACCCATGATATAGTTTGAGTAACTTACTTCGAAAGGCGTTTCGTCAAATTTTCCAGACATGGAAAAATCATTATTGGTAACTGGAGATAACAAAAGACTTTTCTCGAAAGATCTTCTTCTCATTTGACCTTGATATTCCCCATCAGCAAAAACGGTTAAGTATGTTTTTTCAGAAAGAATCTGGTTTTCTGCCGCTCCTTCTCGAATTGGCATTACACCTTCATAACTAATATAGCGTGTAATAAAAGCGCCTAACAGAATAAAAATAAAGGCAATGTGCAGTATAAACGTTGCCCATTTTTCTTTTTTTAATAGTTGATAACGTTTAATGTTTCCGAAGAAATTAATTAAAAAGAAAACCATTATTGCCTCGAACCACCAGGTATTATAAATTAAAATTCGGGCTGTATCTGTATTGTACTTGCTTTCTATAAAAGTTCCGACACCCATTGCGATTGCAAATGTTAAAAAAAGAACGGCCATTAATCGTGTAGAAAACAAAAAAGAGAATATTTTTTTATCCATTTCTG
Organism: Flavobacterium hydrocarbonoxydans; assembly: GCF_009789235.1. GTDB lineage: Bacteria > Bacteroidota > Bacteroidia > Flavobacteriales > Flavobacteriaceae > Flavobacterium > Flavobacterium hydrocarbonoxydans. The sequence continues at coordinate 373,304 of NZ_WSTB01000003.1, forward strand.
AGGAATTACATTGTATAAAAGTGGCACAAAAGTACTTAAAAATGTTGAGTTCCAATATTTGATATTTGTTAATAAAAACTAAAAAAGGGCATTCGGTTTTACGAGAACGGCTTAAATTATCAGTATAAATTTACAAAAGCAGAAAGTGTATTATTTTTCGAATTCTAATTAATTTTTTATAGATTTGTGTAATCGATTACATTATTGATTTAAAAATTAAAAAGAGCTAATTTTATGCTTTAAATAATAAATCACGATACCTATTTAAAACTTTACTATCCAACCGAATATAATTTAAAAGAATGAAAACAAAACCAACGAACCTTTTATGCCTCGCTTTTGCCATTTTGGCTACTGGCTTTTCAAATCAAATTGCAGCTCAAAATTCGAATAGTTATGATACGTATGCCAATATCGAATTTAAAATGCCAAAAGTACAGGAACCTGTAATCCCGAATAATAGTGTAAATCTTAAAGATTTTGGCGCTGTAAATAGTGGTTACGTCTTAAATACAAAAGCATTTGCCGATGCCATTGATGCTTTATCTAAAAAAGGCGGTGGAAAATTGATAATCCCTCCAGGAATCTGGCTTACGGGTCCCATTATCCTAAAAAGTAACTTAGAATTGCATGCTGAAACGGGTGCTTTAATTAAATTTTCGACTGACAAAAGTTTGTATCCGATTATCGAAACCAGTTTTGAGGGTCTGAATACCTGGCGTTGCATCTCTCCTATTTATGGGAAAAATTTAGAAAATATTGCCTTTACAGGAAATGGTGTTTGGGATGGTTCTGGCGAAGTTTGGAGACAAGTAAAAAAGAGCAAATTAACCGAAAGCCAATGGAAAAAAGTTATTGCTTCGGGTGGTGTTTTAAACGAAAAAAAAGAAAGCTGGTATCCGTCTGAAACATTTATGAAAGCTTCTGTTGGAGCCGATCAAAATGTACGTTTGGATTTGAAAACCAAAGAAGAATTTGAAAAAAATCATGATTTTCTTCGTCCGGTTTTAGTGAGTATTCAGAATAGTAAACGGGTCCTTTTTGATGGTCCGGTTTTTCAAAATTCCCCAGCCTGGAACATTCATCCTTTGATGGTTGAAGATTTGATTGTGCGTAATGTAACCGTTCGTAATCCTTGGTATTCTCAGAATGGTGACGGTCTTGATGTAGAATCCTGCAAAAATGTTATTATCGAAAATTCTAGTTTTGATGTGGGTGACGATGCGATTTGTATTAAATCTGGAAAAGATAAAGATGGCCGTGAGCGCGGTGTTCCTTGCGAAAATATTATAGTAAAAAACAATATTGTCTATCACGGACACGGTGGCGTTACAGTGGGAAGCGAAATGTCTGGTGGCGTAAAAAATCTGCATGTTTCGAATTGTACTTTTATGGGAACTGATGTTGGTTTGCGTTTCAAAAGCACACGAGGACGTGGCGGAATCGTAGAAAACATCTTTATTTCTGATGTTTATATGACAGATATTCCATCACAGGCAATTTCTTTTGACCTTTATTATGGAGGAAAATCAATAGCTGAAACTTTGGCCGAAGGCGGAAATAAAATTAGTACCAAAGCGGTTCCCGTAAACGAAGAAACGCCTCAGTTTAAAAATATTTCGATAAAAAACATTACCATTAAAGGCGCTTATCAGGCCGTATTTTTACAAGGTTTGCCTGAAATGAATCTGGAAAATATCGAAATTTCGAATTTGATTGCTAAAGCCGAAAAAGGATTTTCAATCATTGACGCCAACGGAATTAAAATCACTAATGCAAAATTAGACATCGAAAGTCCAACGGTATTTCAAATTTATAACGGTAAAAATATGTCTTTCAAAAACATCGAATTCAACTCTACATCGGAAAAAGCGATCACAATTGACGGTGCTGAAAGTAAAAAGATTGAATTAAATTCTTCTAAAAATTTCGATTTATCTAAAAAAACAACTATTGGAGAAACCGTTTCTAAAGGAGTGGTGAAGTTCTAAAAACAACCTCATTTTTGTCATTCCGTAGGAATCACTGAATGTGTTGATGTACACTAGCTGAGATTTACTTCGTAGAACTACTCTGTTAACTTTCCTACGGAATGACAAATTTTATGAAATCCTTACGATTTCCTTTTCAATCAAAAGTTTCTTAAAACACAAAGACGTATTGCTATTCTTGGTTTCATATAAAAAATAATGCTAATTTTGCGATATGATTCGAATAACGCTAATTGGTTCCGGAAATGTCGCGCAGCATTTGATAAAAGCTTTCGCTAAAAGTGAAAGTATCGAAATGGTACAAGCTTTTTCCAGACAAAAAGAAGCATTAACTCACCTACTCGATTCGGATACAATTACCACTGATTTTTCTAATTTAAAAGAAACCGATTTGTATATCATTGCAGTTTCTGACAATGCTATTGCAGAAGTTTCAAAACAATTTCCTTTTCAGAATAGATTAGTTGTTCATACTTCGGGAACTGCTTCTTTGGATACTTTAGACAGTAAAAATCGACGTGGTGTTTTTTATCCTTTGCAAACTTTTTCTAAAAATAAGGAAGTCGATTTTTCAGGGATTCCGTTTTGTCTGGAAACTGAAAATGAGTCTGATTATGCAATTTTAGAAACTGTTGCCAAAAGTATTTCGAATTCGGTTTTCCCGATTAGTTCAGAACAGCGAAAAGCTTTGCATGTTTCGGCCGTTTTTGTGAATAATTTTACCAATCATTTGTATCAGATTGGTCAGGAAATTTGTGATGAACATCAGGTTCCTTTCGAAATTCTGAAACCTTTAATTCAGGAAACTGCCCAAAAAATAAATATTCTAAATCCTGCTGAGGCACAAACCGGACCTGCAAAACGCAATGATTCCAATACAATCGAAACACATTTGGAATATTTAACCAACGAAAATCAAAAAAATATCTATAAACTCCTAACACAATCTATACAGCATAATGGCAAAACATTTTAAAGAAATAATGAACGACATCACCACTTTTATTTTTGATGTAGATGGCGTACTTACAGACGGATCAGTTTTTGTAACCAATGAAGGAGAAATGCTTCGCACCATGAATATTCGTGATGGTTATGCCCTGAAAGCGGCGGTAGAGAGCGGTTACAATGTTTGTATTATTTCTGGCGGAAGCAACGAAGGTGTTCGCATTAGACTTCAAAATCTGGGCGTTACCGACATTCATTTAGGAACTCCTGATAAAGTTAAAACTTTTAAAGAATATACTGAAACTTACAATATCAAACCCGAACAAGTGTTGTATATGGGAGACGATATCCCGGATTATCATGTCATGAAATTGGTAGGATTACCAACCTGTCCGCAAGATGCAAGTCCTGAAATCAAGACGCTTTGCCGTTATGTGTCGCACATTAAAGGTGGAAAAGGTGCCGTTCGTGATGTAATCGAACAAATCATGAAAGTACAAGGGAAATGGATGCAGGATTTTAACGGAAAACTGGATTAGAAAATTCTAGATTTTAGACTGTAGATTGCAGATTTTAGATTTTGCTTTGCGCACTTTGTGGTAAAAAAACTTTTACAATATAAAATCTTAGAACCTTAATAACTTAGTTCCTCAGAACCTCATAAAAAAATGAAATACCTCAAACTCATTCGATATCAAAACCTACTGATGCTTGCTTTTATGCAGGTTTTGTTTCGTTATGCTTTTTTAAAACAGCAAAATATTCCATTAGCTTTAACCGATTGGCAATACGGATTATTGGTTTTAAGCACCGTTCTGATAGCAGCGGCAGGTTATGCAATCAATAATGTTTTTGATGTTGCAACAGATACGATCAATAAACCTCAGGATGTTGTAGTGGGCAAAGGAATCACTGAGGCCGCTGCTTACAATATTTATATTGCACTTAATATTACCGGTGTCGCCATTGGATTTTATTTATCAAATGTGATCATGCGACCTGGTTTTGCAGTTCTTTTTATTTTGATTGCTTCGTTGCTTTATTTTTACAGTACAACTTTAAAACAAATTATGGTTTTAGGGAATATTGCCGTAGCTTTATTACTTTCGGCAAGTGTCTTAATTATTGGTGTTTTTGATTTATTTCCGGCTACTGATTCTCAAAATCGAGCGCAAATGGCGAGCTTTTTTTCTATTCTGACAGATTATGCTTTGTTTGCTTTTATGATTAATTTTATTCGCGAAATCATCAAAGATATCGAAGATGTAGATGGCGACTATAATCAGGGCATGAATACCTTACCCATTGCAATAGGAAAAAGCCGCGCGGCTATAATTGCTTTAGTCATTGCCATAATTGCTTTTATTTTATTGCTTTTATACATCAATGCCTATTTTGTAGAAAACAATCTTTTTATCGTTACCTTTTATGCTTTTGCTTTTGTATTAGCTCCATTATTATATTTCATAGTTAAAATATATGGCGCAAAATCTCAAAAAGATTTCCATCATTTGAGTACAGTTCTAAAACTGATTTTGCTTTTCGGAATTTTATCAATTGTGGTTATTGCCTTAAATATTCAGTACAATGCTTAAAGAAAAATTAAAAAAATACAAAATAATACTGGCTTCGGGCTCACCCAGAAGACAACAGTTTTTCAAAGATTTGGATTTGGATTTCGAAATCCGATTAAAAGATGTCGAAGAAATCTATCCGCCGGAACTAAAAGCCGTAGCAATTACTGATTTTCTGGCAGAATTAAAAGCAGGTGCTTTTGAAGGAGAATTGCAACCCAACGAAATTTTAGTAACCAGTGACACTATTGTCTGGCATCAAAATAAAGCTTTGGGGAAACCAAAAAATGCCGAAGAAGCTTTTGACATGATTAAATCAATGTCGAATGCAACGCACGAAGTAATTACTTCGGTTTGTTTTAAAACAAGCACTGCTTCTACCCTTTTGCATGATATTACAAAGGTAACTTTCAATGCTTTATCAGACGAAGCGATTTTATATTATATCGAAAATTACAAACCTTACGACAAAGCCGGTGCTTATGGTATTCAGGAATGGTTTGGTTTTATGGCTGTTGCCAAAGTCGAAGGCTCTTATACGAATGTTATGGGACTTCCTACTGCAAAAGTTTACGAATATTTCAGTACTTTAGAATAAAATTAAAATTATGTTTTCTTTCAAAGAATATTCACGGGAAATAGTAGTCACAATAGTACTTTTTATAATACTAATGTTACTCAGAGTTATCGTGGCCAAACTCATTCGGAAATTTGCTAAAACGAGCGAAAGACTCGAACACAGAACTAATTTAATTATTAAATATGTTCATATACTGATGAATATTTTGGTCTTAATTTCCCTCATTGTTATTTGGGGTGTTGATACTAAAGACCTTTTTATTACCATTTCGTCGATTGCAACTGTCATTGGTGTGGCGATGTTTGCCCAATGGTCTATTCTGAGTAATATCACTTCAGGAATGATTTTGTTTTTTAATTTTCCTTTTAAAATTGGAGATACCATCAAAATACACGACAAAGACTTTCCTATCGAAGCCGAAATCGAAGATATTAGTGCTTTCCATGTCAATTTAAAAACCAAAGAAGGCGAAAAAATCATTTTTCCCAATAACCTTTTACTGCAAAAGGGTATTTCGATTATTCCGGCTCATTTTCATGAAGAAAAAGATTTTTTTGATTAAAATGATAATGGGAATTTTATAAACTAATCCTCAAAATTTAAAACAATAAACTCTAAATAAAGAATCAAATTTGCTTAACCATTTTTTAGTTACACTAAATCCAGAAACATGATTAAGCCAATTGAATTGCCCTTTTATGCCAAAATAGCTTTTATTTTGGTCACTTTTCTTGCTATAGGATTTATTTTTTGCATTGGCAAGGATGTTATCACACCGGTTCTGATGGCCTTCTTATTTGCGGTTTTACTAATGCCGGTTTTTACTTTTTTAAACTTAAAATTAAAATTTCCGCGCCATTTGGCTGCTATTATAAGTGTGCTGATTTTCGCTTTGTTCATAATCGGTATTTTAGTTTTTATTTCCTATCAGGTAACCGATATTGCCAACGACTTTCCAACTATCAAAAAGAATGCGAATGCTTTTATATTAGACATTCAGAAATTTATTCGTGAAAATTTTCATATTAGCATTGGAGAACAAAAAAAATACATTGATAATGTAGCTAAGGATTCTGTTAAAAATGGCAATGCTAATATAGGTTCTGCCCTTATATCCGTTACCGATTTGTTACTAGATTGTACCATCATCCCTATTTATACCTTTTTGTTTTTACTTTACAAAAATCATTTTATTCTTTTCTTTGCAAAATTAATAAACAAGGAAAATCATGCTGTTCTAAAGGATATTTTATCTCAAATAAAAGTTTCGATCAACAATTATATCGTAAGTCTTATTTTCGAAATGATTGTGGTTTCGGTACTAACCAGTTTAGGACTTTGGATTGTTGGTGTAAAATATTTCATCTTATTAGGCTTAATTACCGGAATCCTGAATCTTATTCCCTATATAGGTATTCTGATTGCTGGTATTATTACGATTTTTGCATCTCTTACCGGAACTCCTGAAACTTCCGTGATTTTAAGTATTCTAATAGTAAACCTTATTGTACAATTGATCGATAATAATATTTTGGTACCTTTAATTATTAATTCTAAAGTAGAAATTAACGCAATGGTTTCTATCATCGGAATCATTATAGGTGGTGCTGTAGCAGGGATTTCAGGAATGTTTTTAGCTATACCTCTCTTAGCAATTCTAAAGATTATTTTTGACCGAATAGAATCTTTAGAGCCCTGGGGATATTTCATGGGTAATCATGTTCCCAAAAGATTTATCTGGCGAATTCGAAAAGTTAAAACTGAAAATTAAAAAAGATTCTTTTGATGATTTTTTGTATTATTTGACTTATATTTAATTAAAGAATTGCTTCTTTTACCAAAATAAATTATTTGAATGTTTCGAAATCTAAAAATACTGTTTTTCATTTTGCTTTGCATAAGCCAGAACAAGGTATTGTCGCAAGATAAAAACACTAAAAAGGATAGTACCGAAGTATATTCAGGTATAAAAGAAGCCGCAAAAAGAAGTAAAGCAGGAAATCTTTTTCAGAAAGCTTTTTTTAGATCCAAAAGAACCAGAGACAGACAAGTACAGCAAACACCGAAAGACATTAATAAATACGACGGAAAAATAATCCGAAATATTAATATTACCACTTTAGATCCTTTTGGTCAGTCTGATACAGATACAACCGTTGTTCCTAAAAACTGGGGAGAACGCACCGGAAACAAACTGCACCTTAAAACCAAGAGGTTTGCTATAAAAAATTTACTATTATTCCGAAGAAACGGTATTTATGATGGTTTTAAAATTCAGGAGTCAGAACGTATTATCAGATCGCAGCGATTTGTTAGCAGAGTCATCATCAGGCCTCAGGAAATAGCTCCCGAATCAGATTCTATCGATGTCTCTGTACGTGTTTTAGATGCCTGGAGCTTACTGCCGAGGTTTGCAATTTCGAGTTCAAAAGTTACAGCTGGGTTTAATGACCGAAACATTTTAGGAACCGGACAGCAATTAGAATACCGCTTCACAAATCGCTTTGAAGATGGCAGAGATGGTCATGATGGAACTTATACTGTTCCGAATATACTAAACACTTTTATTAGTACACGATTAAATTACCGAATCGATTTAGATAACAATTACAGTAAAAGTATTGCCGTAGAACGTCCTTTTTATTCTCCATTGACTAAATGGGCCGGAGGCGTTGTATTAGGGCAGGATTTTAGAAGTGATAGTTTGCAGGCACCCGATTTACGATACGAATTTCAAAATTTCAAATATAATACACATGATTTTTGGGGAGCAAAAGCCTTTAATATAACCAGTAGTAATCCTAAAAAAGAAAGAGTAACCAATTTTATTGCTTCTGGAAGATTCCTCGATATTGATTATACAGAAAGCCCAACAGCCGAATTTGATTCTATTCATTTTTTTTCAGATGAAAAGTTAATGCTAGCCGGCTTTGGTGTCAATACCCGCGAATTTATCAAGGACAGCTATATTTTTCGGAACGGGAATACGGAAGACGTTCCAATCGGAAAAATATACGGAATCACACTTGGTTATCAATACAAAAACAAAATCTGGCGGCCTTATGCAGGAGCTCAGGCTTCGTTTGGAGAATATTTTGACTGGGGATATCTGAGTGCCAATTTTGAAGCGGGTACGTTTTTTCATCAATCCAAAACCTATCAGACCTCATTTGCCTTTGAGGCGACTTACTTTACCAATTTGCTAGAAGTGGGAAACTGGAAAATAAGACAATTTATAAAACCAGAAATGATTATCGGGATTAATAGAGCCAAATCTATAGGAGATCAATTAACGATAAATGAAAATTATGGGATTCAGGGATTCAATGAAGCTCTATACGGAAAGAGCAAAATGGTCCTGACGTTGCAAACCCAAACCTATAGCCCTAAAGAAATTATTGGTTTTAGGATAAATCCGTTTTTTAATTATGCCATAGCCGTTTTAGGAAATAGTGAGTCTGGATTGCTTCAAAACAAATACTATTCTAAAATTAGTCTCGGACTTTTGATTAGCAATGACTATTTGGTTTTTAGTTCCTTTCAGTTATCGCTTTCTTACTATCCTTCTATTCCGTTTGAAGGCGATAGTGCTTTTAAAACCAATACTTTTCAGACAACCGACTTTGGTTTACCTAATTTTGAATTAGCAAAACCCCGAATTGTAGAATACCGATAACTTTTTGCGAGTAGTTTTTTGATTTTTTTTATTAAAAAATATTCAACCGTACACTTTACATAATATTCTGAAAATCAATGATTTTATTTTTAACTACAAAAATAAAAATCGACAAAGTGCATTTTTTTACAGAGGAACGGTATTTGTTTTTTTATTTTTGGCACAGTATATGAATATTCATATCCAGATTAACATAAAAAAACAATTAAAATGAAAACGCTAAAATTAACAATCCTCGGAATATTTCTTTTGGTTGCAAATGCCACACAAGCTCAGGTTTCTATTAATGTAAATATTGGTTCGCCTCCTGAATGGGGACCTGTTGGATACACAAAAATGGAATATTATTATTTGCCGGATATCGAGGCGTATTATGATGTTCGTGCTACTCAGTTTATTTATTTTGGCGGTGGAAAATGGATTCGTTCCAGCCGTTTGCCAAGACAATACAGAAATTATGATTTGTATGGTGGATACAAAGTGGTACTAAACGATTATCATGGTAGAACACCTTACGCATATTTTGACAGACATAGAGTAAAATATTATAAAGGGTATCATGGTGCACCACAAAGACCTTATAAACCAAAAGGTCATAAACATCATCATGACGATCATCATGACCACGACAGAGGACATGGAAAAGGACATGGAAAAGGGCATAAACATGACGGACCTTACAATCCTGGTAGAAGATAAATTATAATTTTCTAAAAATTAGATAAAATCGAGTACTCATTCAATATGATACTCGATTTTTTTTATGGATCAAACCAATTAAAAAAAGTCAATTATTTACTGTTTTAACAAAAATCATCCTTTTAAGACAATCAGTGTTAAAATAATGATAACCAACAAGAAACAAAGATAAGAATTACGTAAATTTGCACGCTTAATAAAAGAGAGAAGAATTATGAAGAAGAGAATTTACTTATTATCATTTTTATCATTATCATTATTTACATTTTGTGAAAAAAATGATGACCTTACGGATGACAATCAATCACAAACTGATAACAATATCGAAATTAGTAACGATGTTACCACTTTGAATAAAAGACTTGATTATACAAATTCAGGAGTAATCTCGATAGTAAATTCTTCTTCAACAAGAAAAATGGCTTCAGCAACGGCAAACGATTTTCCGTTAGTTCAAATTGCCGAAGTAAATCCTCCCACAGATAGCAACGGCCGAACGCTGCAAGCCAATCACGTAGCTGTAAACGGAAACTTTGCCTATGTTGCCTACACCATGAAAGGAAATGTGTATTCTGGAGCAATAGATGTTATCGATGTTTCAGATCCTTACAAACCCAAATTAATCACTTCAGCTTTGATTACTGATACTGATATCACTTCACTAACCTATTCAAACGGAAAACTAATTATTGCTGGCGCGACAAGTATGGATAAAAATCCAACATTAACGAGCCCTTCAATTGTAATTAATATGCAATTGAGTTCTGGTGTATTAACAGAAAATTATACTGTAAATCAGCTGGAAGGCCAGGTAACTACTGATGTTGCTGCTAATTCTACTTCGTATTTTGCGGTAACCGGAGATGCTGGAAGTTTGTTTAAAATCGATGCTAATTCGAAACAAGTTATTGGAAAAACAACTCTTGAAGATTTACGTTCGTTAGCAATTAATGGAGATAAAATCGTGACTTTAAGTGGTACCAAAGGAATTAATATTTACAACTCAACAACACTTAATTTACAAAAAAGCTTCACTACTTCTACCGATGTTAGCGGTGCGAAAAGAACGATTGATTTTGACGGACAAAAACTTTTGGTAGCTGAAGGCTATAATGGTTTAGGTGCGTATGATATCAACAGTGGTTCAAAATTGCAGGCCATTCCGTTAGTAAATGCTGGAGGAGATAATGTAACCAATGCTGTTTCTGTAAACGAAGGTTATGTTTTTGTAGCCAATGGTGCAGCGGGTTTAAATGTTTACGAAACAGGTACTCAGCTTAATTTATTAGGAACTGTCGCTATCGAAGGTTCTTCAAACTACGTAAAATCTAGTGGCGACTTTATTTATGTTGCCAGTGGAAAAGGTGGTTTGAAAATCATCAAAATGGAAAAACCAGACAGTAATTTTTTAAATTGTGAATCATACCCTGCCTACAATCAAGGACAGGATTTGATCCTAAATTCTAACGAAGTAAAATCTTTTTCAGGCTCAACAGCAATCAATTCGATAATTGTAAATTCGGGTGGAATTTTAAATCATTGTGGTTCAATTACAGTTCAAAATAATTTGATTTTGAATAGCGGAGGAACTTTTAATATGAGAGGAACTTTGGCACAAGGTAAATACCAACAGTCAAACCCGACAGAACTTATCATCAACAGCAATGCTATTTTGCAAGTTGAAGGAACAGTTGTGATTTGGGGAGATTTACGATTGAATAGCGGTGCGAAAATTAATTTTATAGGAAATAATTCTTCCATCACAATTTACGGAAAAGTAACCAAAGGAAGCAATATTACCATTACAGGAAACTATACCGATACGGAAAACAAGTTAAAATAAATTTTATATCCTAAGAATACCACAAGGTTTGTTTACAAATCATTCTTGATGAAGCCGCTAGAAATTCTAGTGGCTTTTTTTATGGACCACCGATTTTACAGATGAAACGGGGTTTTACAGATTGATTTTTCTTCTTATTTCAAACACAATCTTGTCATCCGTAGAAATCTCTGCCTATGCTTATTAGCAAGTTTAGAGATTCCTGCGGAATGACAAACTAAACGTTAATGACAATGACAACTTTTGAATCCATTCTCTAGTAAGAAGTAAATTTAGATCACGGGTTTTCACAAAAGAAAAATTTAAAAATCTTTTAAATCCTATAAATCTGTGGTTAAAAAATAATTTCATTAAGAAATAAAAGCTAAACATTAACATATTGTTTAAATACGCTTCAAGAATATAATTAGTATTTTTGAAGCACTTTCAAAAACTATAAACCAAATTATGCGAAAAATTGCCATACAATCTTTCTTTATTTTTTTAATAGGACTCTCCTTTTCCTTTGCGCAGCAACCTCAAAAACCAAGTTCCGTAGAAATTTACAATCAAATCAAAAAATTAAATTTTCTGGGTTCTGTTTTGTATGTGGCGGCACATCCTGATGACGAAAATACCCGTTTGATTTCGTATTTGTCTAGTGAAATGAACGCACGAACTGGTTATTTATCGCTAACCCGTGGTGATGGAGGGCAAAATTTAATTGGACCGCAACTGAGAGAATTGTTGGGCGTAATTCGTACGCAGGAATTAATAGAAGCCAGAAAAATAGACGGTGGAGAACAGTTTTTCTCTCGTGCCAATGATTTTGGTTTTTCAAAAAATCCGGATGAAACGTTACAAATCTGGGATAAAGACAAAGTTTTGGCTGATATGATCTGGACGATTCGAAAATTTCAACCCGACATCATTATCAATCGTTTTGATCATCGCTCGCCTGGAACCACACACGGACATCACACCTCTTCGGCCATGCTGAGTGTAGAAATTTTTGATTTAACCAATGATCCAAAAGTATTTCCGGAACAATTAAAATATGTAAAACCCTGGCAGGTAAAACGGGAATTTTTTAATCCATCCTGGTGGTTTTACGGCAGTCAGGAAAAATTCGATGCTGCCAATAAATCTAAATTCACCAAACTGGAAACAGGCGTTTATTATAATGGAATTGGAAAATCGAATCAGGAAATCGCAGCGTTAAGCCGCAGTCGCCATCAATCGCAAGGTTTTGGCAGTACCGGAAGCCGTGGTGATGATACCGAATATTTAGAATTGATAAAAGGAGAAGATCCAAAAGAAAGAGATCATTTATTTGACGGAATTGACACCTCCTGGAACCGTGTGAAAAACGGAAAACCTGTTGGCGAATTAATCTCTAAAATTATCGAAAAATATGATTTTAATAACCCATCTGCAAGTATTCCTGATTTGGTAAAAGCCTATTCGATGATGCAGTCTTTAGAAGATGATCATTGGAAAACTTTAAAATCTACAGCTATAAAAAATATTATTGCAGCTAGTGCTGGTTTGTATCTTGAAGCGGTTGCTCAGGAACAGGAAGCAACGCCTGGAAGTACTATTCAGCTTACATTAGAAACCATCAATCGTAGTGCAATTGAGATGCAGTTAGTCAGTGTAACTTCATTGCCTGACAACAAAACTACTGTTCAAAATAGTGATTTAAACAATAACAGCGACCAGAAAACAAAGCTATCCATACAACTTCCTTCTAATTTAGAATATACACAACCGTATTGGCTGAAAGAAAAAGCCTCTGTGGGAATGTACACTGTTTCGAATCAGGAAAATATTGGGATTCCAGATATTATAAGGGAAGTAAAAGTGATCTTTAATATTAAAATTAATGGTATTGAAATTCCGTTTGAACGCACCGTTGTTTACAAATACAATGACGGTGTAAAAGGCGAAATGTATAATTTTCTGGATATTGTTCCTGAAGTTACCACTTCTATTTTAGAGAAAGTTTTAATTTTTAATGGCAATCGAACCAAAATGATTCCGGTAAAAGTTCGTGCCGGGAAAGATAATATCAAAGGAAATCTGCAACTCGAATTGCCTAATAGCTGGATGGTTTCGCCAAAACAAATTCCGTTTGTTTTAGATAAAAAAGGTACAGAACAAACCTTTTATTTTGAAGTAATTGCGCCATCACAACCCGAAGAAACGGTTGCCAAATCGATTGCTATTGTTGATGGAAAACGTTTTGACAAAGACCTGACTATCATTGATTACAGCCACATTACCAAACAAATGGTTCTGAAACCAGCCGAGTCAAAATGTATCAAACTAGATTTAAAAACCAATGGTGATGCCATTGCCTACATTATGGGAGCCGGCGATGAAGTTCCTGAAAGTCTCACCCAAATGGGCTATAAAGTTACGATTTTGAAACCTGAAGAAATTACGCCTGAAAGATTAGATGCGTTCAACGTAGTAATTACGGGAGTCCGTGCTTACAACACCGTAAACGCATTGGCAAACAAGCAAAATATTTTGTTTGATTTTGTAAAAAGCGGCAAAAATATGATTGTACAATACAATACAAACGGAAGACTGATAACCGATCATATTGCGCCTTATGCTCTAAAACTTTCTAATGATCGTGTGACCGAAGAAAATGCAAAAATTACTTTTCTGGCACCCAATCACCCGATTTTGAATTCGCCAAACAAAATTAGCGAGAAAGATTTTCAGGGCTGGACACAAGAGCAGGGTTTGTATTATCCTAATGATTATGACGAAGCCTTCACTCCTATTATTTCCTCGCATGACAAAGGCGAATCGGCTAAAAAAGGTGCTTTATTAGTGGCTCCCTACGGAAAAGGATACTACATTTACACAGGGCTGAGTTTCTTCAGGGAATTACCCGAAGGTGTTTCCGGAGCTTACCGATTATTATCTAATATGATTTCGTTGAAACAACCTCTAGAAGCTCCTAAACCAGAAATTAAGCGCTAAATCACAAAAAAAATGGAACCCAAAAAAACTAAAAAATGGAAAAAGAGCTACACCTATGTGTTGGTAGCCAATGCCATTTATATTCTGATTTTTTTCTTAATCATGCAATTATACTCATAACCTATGCAATTATTTGATTGGATTGTTCTTATCGTAACCCTTTTATTCATTGTAGTTTACGGCTCCTGGAAAACGAAAGGAAGTAAAAGTGTCGAAGACTTTATTTTAGGAAATAACGAAACTCCTTGGTACACTGTTGGACTTTCGGTAATGGCAACTCAGGCGAGTGCGATTACTTTTTTGTCAACACCAGGGCAAGCGTATCACGACGGAATGGGTTTTGTACAATTTTATTTCGGATTGCCGATTGCCATGATTGTCATTTGCGTGACTTTTATTCCGATGTATCATAAAGCCAAAGTATATACGGCTTACGAGTTTTTAGAAAAACGTTTTGATGTAAAAACACGTTCTTTAGCAGCCATTTTATTTTTGGTACAAAGAGGTTTAGGAACCGGATTGACCATTTATGCGCCAGCAATTATTTTGTCGGCACTTTTGGGATGGAACCTTACTTTTATGAATATTATAATTGGTCTTTTGGTAATCGTTTATACCTTTTCTGGTGGAACCAAAGCGGTAAACGTAACCCAAAAGCAGCAAATGTTTGTCATCATGTCCGGAATGTTTATCACGTTTTTTCTGATTTTACATTATTTACCGCAAGACATGACCATTTCGAGTGCCATGCATATCGCAGGAGCCAATGATAAAATGAATATCGTAGATTTTTCTTTTGATCCTGAAGAAAAATACACTATTTGGAGTGGAATTACAGGAGGTTTTTTCCTGGCTCTCGCCTATTTTGGAACCGATCAATCACAAGTTGGCCGTTATTTGTCCGGAAAGTCGGTGAAAGAAAGCCAAATGGGATTGATTATGAACGGTCTTTTAAAAGTTCCTATGCAGTTTTTTATACTGTTGACCGGTGTAATGGTATTTGTGTTTTTTCAGTTCAATCCTGTTCCGCTGAACTTCAATCCGAATAATAAAATTGTCATTGAAAAATCGGCTTACAAAGAGGAATATCACGCTTTAGAAACCAAACTAGAGAAACTATCCGAAGATAAAAAAGTAATTAATTTATTGTATATCGAACAGCTGAATCTCGATTATGATAATCCTATTTTACGAAAAGAACTGGTAGCTTTATCGAATAAAGAAAAAGACCTGCGCGACCGTGCTAAAGAAATTATCTCAAAAGCCGATAGCAACAGCGAGACGAACGATAAAGATTATGTATTTTTTCACTTTATTTTGCATTATTTACCCAAAGGACTTATCGGATTATTATTGGCTGTAATTCTATCCGCAGCCATGTCATCTACTGCTTCCGGATTGAATGCTTTGGCTTCGACAACGGCAATTGATATTTATAAACGAAATCTCAAAACCGAAAAATCAGATAAACATTATCTGAATGCCACTAAGTTTTTCACGCTTTTCTGGGGAATCATCGCAATCCTTTTCGCCTGCGTAGGAACATTGTTCGAGAACCTGATTCAGCTGGTAAACATCATTGGTTCTATTTTCTACGGAACCGTTTTGGGTATCTTTTTGGTTGGATTTTATTTGCGACGCGTTCAGGCAAAAGCCATGTTTTATAGTGCCATTGTAAGTCAGTTAACCATTTTCGTCATCTATTATTTCATGATTTACATTTACCCAAGCGGTCAGGAAAAACTGGGGTATTTGTGGCTGAATTTTATTGGTGCAATGTTAACGATTTTACTATCGCTGTTTGTACAAATTGCTTTTTTCAGAAAGAAAATGAGCACTCTGGAGCCTTAGAATTAGTATATAAACAAACAGTATTAAAATACAGCTTTATGGCACAATGCTAGCTAATATGTGGTAGATGGGAGCTGTTTAATGGCTTGTATATACAAGTTATGCCCATTTTTAGAACGACACGTATGACAACAAACATTTGGATAGAAAAAGGTTGGGGCGACTCAGTTGAGCACGCAACATTTGACGACATAAAATCCGCAATTGAAGAAACAATACGAATGGACAAAGAACACGGAGTTTTTTAGGTTGGACACATGGAGAACGAATTTATCCTTGAGGTCAACAAAAACCTTGACCTATTTTTTGTTTATGGAGAAAATCAAGATGAGCAAATTCAAACTAAACTTGACAATTGGGATGACGTAAAACACTTCTTTAAATTATATTTTGACAACGAATTTGAAAAATTAAAGGCACAAATTGAGTTGAGACAATTTACATACAAGAAACTGACAAATGGATAACTTTTATATACCCAAGACAGAAATCGAACTTGAAAATTGGATGAAAGAAAACTGCTTCAACTTCAATAGTTATTCCATAAATGGAAGCAGTATTTATGAAGGTTTTGGAATTGACAAATCAGGTGAACTTTATATTTGGTATTATACAGAACGTGGACAAAAAGACAATTTGAAATATTTCAAGTCAGAAACTGAAATTGTTGAATATGCTTTTAATCAAATTAAGTCTGACAAATGGGCAAAGACACATTGCATTGGTTTTTCGACTGACTTAAATAAAATCAATAATTTGAAAAACATATTACAGACAAACGAAACAGATTTCTTTGAAGACAAAATACCATATTACGGAATAGACAGACCTGTTTATAGAGTGTTTGTATTAGGTTGCGAGATTAAAAAGACAGAATATTTAAAAGAAAAATATTGGACAGAAAAATAAAACTGGGCATAACAGCAACTATACGCAAGTTAGGATTCACTTTTCTATGAAAGTTTAGTGCTTAATCCAATATCTTTTCTTTTAATGAAGTTCAGTGCAAAAAACCTCCACCTGCGTGTAACTGCTAAATATTAGTAATTCTAAACAAACAGAAAAAAATAAAATAAAAAGACAATGAACACATTAATTAATATTTTAGGAAATAGTCAGAGGCATTTTATCAATCTGGCACGCATATCAATATTTATAGTAATGACTTGGATTGGTGGACTAAAAGCCTATCAATATGAAGCAGACGGAATTGTTCCGTTTGTGGCAAATAGTCCATTTATGTCTTTCTTTTATGCGAATGAAGCACCTGAATATAACGATTATAAAAACCCCGAAGGGAAAGTAGTTCAAAAAAACATTGACTGGCACAAGGAAAACAAAACATATATTTTTGCTTATGGTTTGGGAACGGTGATTGTAATTATAGGGGTTTTAACATTACTTGGAATTTGGTATTCTAAGATTGGACTATTTGGCGGACTATTAACATTTGGAATGTCACTCGTTACATTGACATTTTTAATTACTACTCCAGAAGTTTATGTGCCAGATCTGGGCGGAGACTTCCCAACACCAGAATTTGGTTTTCCATATTTATCAGGTGCAGGCAGATTAGTATTAAAAGACGTCATAATGATGACTGCCGGGCTTATTTGTGCATCAGACTGTGCACAGCGACTTTTAGGCAAGGCAAAATAAGAACTACCTAATAAGAGCTACTGATTGAATTTATAATGGTTTGCTTCACCTTTTTGCTATTGCTTTGGTGGTAAATCCGAAGAGAGCTTAATTTAGTCCAAAACCCGCTGTATTAGCGGGATGTTAGCGGCTTTTTCACTAAAAACAAATCGAGACAATATGGGATATTTTTGGTCAATGGGTATTAGCTTTAAAAACATAGAACTTGCTGAACAAGCTAATTCAAACATTGGAAATTTAATACTAAGCGATAATACATTCGTTGCTTTGAAAAAACATATAGTTTTTAATGCAAAATTAAAAACTCATGTTCTGACAATTTATCCAGAAGGGATGGAATTTGGTGACGGAAAAAAGTTGTTTTCTCATCCATTTTTTCAAGATATTAAAGTCCAATTGAATGACATCGTTTTGAATTTGGAAACAGACTTTAATATAGCTTTCTTTGAATTCGAAGCTGCGGATTACTTAGAGCACGATGACATTGTTGAAGATATATTGACATTAGGTTTAGGAGAAATCAAAATGTCCGATCCAAATTCTCCATATTTCGAAGAAGAATATTACGTCGCAAAAAGGTATTATGATGGTTTAATACTTTCAAATGATGAATATAAAAAAATTGCTGTTAGATATCCCCAATTTAAGTATTTCAAAAACGGATATGTTCGGTTACAATAGAAATAGCCGCTAACACAGATTTGGCAAGATTTGGGTTTTATGCTTAATTTAAAATTAGTTTTGTATTTGTAAATTTGTGTTCTCCCAAAAAATATCCAACCAAAAATGAGGAAAATAAATTTTATAAAATATTCAATTTTATTGTTGACTTTAATTGAAATAAATTTTGGCTATTCACAGTCAAAAATTAAAGATTGTAATGAAAATATAGCTTTTAAAAACACCTACTTTGAGAATATCAAAAATGTAGAAAATTTGATTTATAAAGAACAAAATGAATCATTCCATAATTCGCTAAAATTCATTTCACAATATTCTCATGTTTCTTACGAATCAATGGCTAATTATTCAAGAACATATCCAGGTGGCATTTTCGAAAATGATAAAAAACTTTGGATTAAATGGTACGAAGAAAATAAATGCAATAACATTCAATTTAAAAAAGCATATATACAAATAGTAAATTTTGAAGACATTGAAATTTATGGAATATTAGAAGGAACTTGGCAAGTTGAAAAAGTCATGTTAGATGGAGAAAATAATGAACTTACAAAAACATTTTCAACTAATCGTCTCAAATTTCATAATGATGGTACATTTTTCGAAACTCCAAAAACTGAAAAGTCAGCAAAAGGTACTTGGAAATATGACAGACAAAAAAAAATTATCGAACTGATAGAAAATGAAAATGTAATCGGCGTAATTAAATCTATTGAAAATGGAAAAATGGTCTATGCACCAAAAACAGATTCAAAATCCCCCGGAAATTATGAAATGCATTTAAACAAATTGAAATAAATACTACCACTTACATCTAAAGTTTCGTTTCGTGGGTAGCACGACAAAACCGCTCTACATCCAACCCTTATAGGTTTTTCGATAAATGATTGCAGAAATTTCAAGAGGCTATTACGCCTCTTTTTTTTGGAGAGACGTCTTCTAAACCTGAAAAACACATTTACTGACAAGAAACACCTATGCAAAGTTGCATTCTTAAAATACGAAAAATCTTATTTTAAAAACAATACTTTCCTATATTTGTTTACAACAAAACAGAGTTTTTTTCACAGACTAACACTAGACAGAACTTTAGTCTAACTCAAAAAAAACTCGTCAATATAAAATAACAGAACTTAAAAGTTCTGAAATAATCAGAACTTTTATACATATATTTGTACTCGTAATGGAAATAATAGGAAAAAAGCATTTAGAAAAGCTGAAAAGTAAAAACAAGGGAAACATCTTATTACACCATGCAATAGATAAATTATTTGATGATTTAAAGGATAGCAATTGGGACAATAAATTAGATGTTATTAATGAAAGACCAGATGCTGATTGCGTTTATGATGATTTTTATTTTTTTGACATTAATATTCATAGAGTTTTTATATTAATAGAATTTGAAGACGATGAAGCAACAATAATATGGTGTGGAAATCATGATGATTATGAAACCACATTTAAAAACAATAAAAGTACTATCAAGAAATGGTTAAAAAATAAAGGATACATTTTATAAATTCTTTTATAAACAACTTTAAAAAAAAAAATGAAAACACAAATAGATTTAAAACAGATATTAAAAAAAGGACATATTTCTGATGAAATTGGTCTTGAAAGAGCAATGATTCTAGATAGAAAACTTCGACTACTCATTAAAGAAAACCCTGAATTAGCTGACGAGAGAAAACAACTTCGAGCAATTATCAAAGAATATGAAAATAAACATTGGAGTAAAGATTCCATTATTTCTGATGAAAAAATACAAGAAAGTGATTTTGCAGAGTTTATAGCGGAACAAGAAAGAAGATTTGTTGAAAACCGAAAAAATGTAATTAAAGATAAGATTTCAGAACATGGTATAAATCAACAAGATTTAGGTATAATTTTAGGCCATAGTAAATCTTATATGTCAGAACTTATGAATGGAATTAGCCCTTTTAACAATAGAGATTTAATAATTATTCATCGCTTATTTCAAATTAAACTTGAAAATCTAATTCCTACAATTATACCTCAAAAAGATAGAACTAAAATTAAAGCATCACTATTAAAAATAAATAAACCAACTATAAAATTAGCCAAAATAGATTTAGAAAAAAGCTTCTCCTAACAGCTAAAATTTCGTTGTGTACATAACAAAAACAATGAAACTCCAGTTGAACAAACCGCTCTACATCCAACCCTTATAGGTTTTTCGATAAATAATTACAGGAATTTCAAGAGGCTATTATGCCTCTTTTTTTATCAATCACACTTTATTTAGTCATTAGCTTCATTGTTGTAGCAAGTTTTTATTTAATTATAATTTTGCTACAAAAAACGTAGCAAAATTATTCTAATTTAATTTTTTGCTACAGAAAGTGCAGCAATTTTTTTTTGCTTTTCATTTTGCCACAGAAAGTGTAGCAATTTTTTTTAAAATTTTATTTTGTTGCAACTGCTGTGATTTTTTTTAAAACTATTTTTATGTCACACCAAATACTATAAAATTATTTTTATTTTCATTTTGTGGCAACCAAACTCCAAACCCAGTATATTTACATCAATAAGAAACCTGAAAAAAAGTTATATTTATAACTTGAATCAGTCCTGCTCAACCACTTTATCTTTAAAATAGATTGTAATGAACATCAAAACATTAATACTCATTATAATTAATAGTTTAATTGCACTGGTAATTGCTTTATTATCTTTTTCTTCATACAAGCAGTTTTCAAACGTTTTAAACGATCGTATTTTACTGCAGTTAAATTCTATTAAAACACTCAAGCAAAACCAGATTGAACATATATTAAAATCAGACTGGGAGCGGTTTGAGGCTTCCGAATTGTACAGCCAAAACATTGACACTACCGTATTAATACTTCCGGATAGTATTAAAAAAAGTAACGGAATTCACGATTTTACCGCGTACCATGTGGATAAAAAAACAACAATAGGTTTTATCTCCAATTCTACAAAGGGCACACGAATTAAAATCTTCGATTACAATAAAATTAAAAAAATACTCCTTGAACGTACCGGAATGGGTGACAGCGGCGAATCCTATCTGGTGGGCGAAGATTTCCACATGCGTTCCCAATCCCGTTTTTATCCCAATAAAACCCCTTACACCTTATATGTTAAAACCAAAGGCGTGACCAATGCTTTTAAAGGCATAAATGGCAGAGGTGTTTTTGAGGATTACAGAGGTATTGAGGTATATAGCGTGTACAGTCTCATAATAGTTGGAAAAATGAAGATGGTTATTCTGTCTGAAATAGATGTTGAGGAGGTAACTATTCCCTTAAAACAATTGAAGGAAAGATTGGTAGGATTAACGCTGGGTATTTTTTTACTGGCTGTTATGCTTTCTCTTTTTCTAACCAGATTTATTACCAACCCCATTAAGAATATGCAAAAAAGTCTCCGGATTATGGCTGAAGGAGACTATAACCAAACCAATGAATTTATAAAAAATTCTAAGGAAATAAAGGAAATGTTTGATGCTTTGGCCAATCTGAAAGCTTCTTTGCAGGGTGCCGTAAAATTCTCTGATGATATTGGTAAAATGAATTTACAGACCGATTTTAAACCTAAAAGTTCCAATGATCTCCTGGGAAAAAGCCTTTTGGCGATGAGAGACAAACTGATAGAGTTTAGAAATAATGAAGAAAATACCAGAATACAATCCAAAAGGATGCTGGTTAACGGTTTGGAAGATGAGAGACGCAGACTTTCGCGAGAGCTTCATGATGGTGTTGGCCCCTATTTAACCTCTTTAAAACATTATATTGAAAACCGGGTTAAAAATGAATTAAAGAAAGCAGAAATGAAAAAAATAGTGGACGACACCATTTCTGAAATCAGATTGATGTCGAATGCCCTGATGCCTGCTTCGATAGATGATTTTGGAATTGGAGTTACCCTAACCAACTTTATCGAAAGCCTGAAAAAATCGACCACCGTAACTATTGAATATGAAGATTTGACCCAACAGGAACGTTCTAATATTACCAACCATCAGGCTATTAATCTTTTTAGAATAACGCAGGAGCTAATAAATAACTCCTTAAAACATGCTGATGCCAAAAATATCCGAATTACACTTTCAGAATTTGATGAATTTATTTCTCTTTTTTATTTTGATGATGGAATTGGGTTTGATATCAGGACTGTAAAATTAGGTTTAGGAATTATCAACATCAAAGAACGGGTAGAGATTTGCAATGGTACCATTACCATCCATGCAGTGCCCGGAAATACCACTTTTGAAATCGAATTACCCATAGAATTATGAACGAAATTAAATTAATAATAGCTGATGATCACGAGCTTTTTCGAAACGGACTTGCTGAACTGCTAAGAAAGCATGAAGATATAAAAGTAGTTAAAAGTGTTGGTGATGGTTTACAGTTTATGGAGCTTATCAAAAACCAATTTGAGGCCGATATTGTATTGCTGGACATTACGATGCCCAATATGGATGGCTTTCAGGTTTTGAAAGAATTAAAAGCTGCAAATTCTGCTATAAAACCTATTGTGATTTCGATGCACAATGATGGCAATTACATCGCAAAATGTGCCAAAATGGGTGCTTACGGATACCTCTTAAAAAACACAGACGAAGCGGAATTAATCCTTGCCGTAAGAAGCGTTAATAGCGGAAAAAAATATTTTAGTGCTGAAATTTCCGAAAAAATGATCAACTTCATGTCCACACAAAGTATCAGCGAAGATATTTTGTCTAATAAGGAAACCGAAGTTTTAGGATTAATTTCTAAAGGGTTAACCACCAAAGAAATTGCGGCTAAACTATTTGTGAGTTCACGCACCATAGAAACTCATCGCGCCAATATTTTAAAAAAATTAGAAGTAAAAAATACCGCCGAACTCATAAAAAAAGCAACCAAAATGAATTTAATATAGCGAAATTATAAACAACGCTATCCGTATAAATACGGATGCAGATTGGGTAGATTCACATAATCCCGAAACCCTATTACTGATTGTAACTTTGAAAAAACAATAAAAAGTAACAGTCATGAAAAATATAGTATTGGTTTTAGGCGTTTTATTATTTTCTTTTGGTGCATTTGCACAAGAAGAGAAGCCGAATGTAAAACAGAGTGATTTAAAAGGTCCGGCATTTAAAAATTATAAACATTGGGAGCACGAAACAGTGGCTGTCAAAATATATTCTGAAGAGAATAAAACAGCGCTGCAAGGACCGGCATTTAAAAACCAACAACCCGTGGTTACTCCAAAAGAAAACCTGGTTCAGGTAAAAATAGGTGGTTCTGAAAAACAAAAATTAACTGGACCGGCATACAAAAACTATGGTCCATGGAGTAAAAACTGGTAATATCCCAGTAACCGAATTAGATAATCCAGATCGTTTGCCGCTGTCTAAAATCTGATTCAACTGAGATAAGAAAGCTAAAAAGGCTGTCCGAAAGTAATTTTCGGACAGCTTTTTTTGTTGCTATAAGTTTGTTTTTTGATAAGGAGCTATTTACTTCGTCAGTTCGCTATCGCTCGTGTCCAGCTGTCCGCTATATCTTTTGTGCCGAACCCCAGCACAAAAGGATGCCGCTACCATCTGGGCTAGGGCCATTGGTTTCATAAGTAAGAGTCTGGAATTTTAAATTACTAATTTTGTTATAGTAGCCGAACCATTTAAAAAAATTTCTGAAATACCGTAAAACTACTTGTACTTAGGTCTTAAATTATAGCTATTCTTGCCCTGTACAACTATTTGACGATTATGGTTTTCCGTAAGGGAAATAATAAATAATTGTTGATATTTGTTTAGATGATTTTGTTATACGTATCTATACTTATAGAGGTGGGTATGTATGACTTTATGATACATATATATAAGTTAGCAGTAATTCTAAAACAACATTTAAGTAAACAAGAACTTTGACAATAGAAGATTTTATAAAATTAATTAGACCAAAGTATTATAATAGACTGACGCGATTACTGGTTGTCAGTGGAATTGCTTTACTCTCAAAACCTGTATGGCTTGACATACTGAATCTTTTTCTTGGTGGATTAAAATTATCAATCATTGGAGAATTTGACTGGTTATTAGGGTTAGTAATTATTATAATAGCCTTAATTTACAACACATATCACAGAAAACTTGATTTAGAACATGAATCTAAAAGTAAGCCTGCATTCCAAGAGGTGCAGTACATTAAGTTTACTTATTTTGGAAATCTATGTCAAGAGATACTTCCAATATTAAAAGATAACGAATATATTTTTTTGAATACTGGCCCAACTTGCTCAAACGACTTAGGGCCGTTAAGAACAGATTTAACCGTTTGGGAAAAATTAAAAAAGAAAGCAATACTCCCAAATAATAAGGCAATAAAAAAATTAATAAAAAATAATTTTCAATTAGTACCTGAAAAATATGGAGCGCTTTTTAATAAAATGTTGTTACATATAGATGCTTTTAAGAAACACGTCAAAAATCCTAATTTTGACTATTCTGAATTTCAATTTCCAAAACAATTTGCCGAAGTTATATTTGCCGAGAGTTTTGAGTACGCAAAAACTAATAAGAATTTAGTAAAAAAGCATGAATGGATAAGAAAGAATATTAATGAAAAATACGTTTTAGATTGGATAATTTTTGGATCCATAGTTTTTACACCTGAAAAAGCAAGTGATCTTGACTTAGCAATATTAATGCATGAAGAAAATGACTTTGACCAACTTAGTACGTATATTGAGGGACTCAAATTTGATTTCAAAATCAAATTTAAAAAAGACCTTCATGTATCAATATTCGAAAATACAGAAGTACTAGATTTTATAAGTTTCTCAGAGAAAAATCCGCTAAAAATAAAAAAGTAATGGGAAAAGATTTACACTACTCAATAAGACCATTTATTGAAAATGCACTTAAGCATCATCATGTAGTTAAGGAAGTTAAATCTATTCAAATTGATAATTTCTATGCCTATGAAGTTATTAGAAATGGAATGGATAGTGTTATCGTTGTTTTAAGTGATGATTATTTTTTTGGTGAAAATGCAATTCAAAAAAAACCTGAAATTTTGAAAGACGGTGGTTTTTTTTTAAAAGCGAGACCTGAAGGTGGAGGAATCGAAAAAAGTATCCCTGCTGAAAAACTAGGAATTGGTAGAATAGGAAAATTGTTAGGTGCTCTAAATAGAAATGATTTTTGGAATTACGAACCACCAAAAAAAGATTAAACACCCAAGAACTACTGCTAACAGCCGTTTGGCGTGATTGGGGTTTTAGGCTGAATTTAAAGATGGTTTTGTGTTTGGAAAATTTGTGTTTAACCGAAAAATCTCGCCTCTTTATTCCCCAACCTCACCAAGCGCCGGAACGTTAGCAACCATTAATTTCGAACTCGTATGAAAAAGACATTTTTGATTATAATGATTATGTTTATTAGTTGTAAAAAAAGTGCAACAGAATTTGAATTTAAAACAAAAGATCGAAATATTTTAAATAATGTTAGTTTGCTAAATCAAAAATGTGAAGAGTTATTTCTTAAAAGTTTTTCAGAAAAAGAATTCGAAAAATATTTTAAACTTAACTCTAAAGAAACTTATTTACGATGTGGAGAAAATAAATTTCGATTAAATGATTCTGTAAATTGCAAACCAAACTTTTATAGAATTTCCTATGATTTTAGTTTTGAAAATAACTTCCAAGAAACAATCGAAATTGATTTTGATTCTTTGAATAGGCAAATTAATATAAATACAGATTTACTGAAAGGTTTACGTCGGTTTGCAGACAATAAAATTAAAATAAATAGACAAACGGCTCTAGAGATCGCAAGAAAATATGAAATTTCAGGAGAAAATATAAATATATTCTTTAAGATTTATAAATATCCCAAATCAAGTCCGAAATACAAATCAAAAAATTCTATTCTTTATTATTGGGAAATAACCAAAGAATGTAACCATTGCAATTCAATATCAGTCGATGCAGAAAGTGGAAATGTATTTGAAGAACGAATATCTGAATACGTATATTAACAACAGCTCACAGTCGTTTCACGCAATTGCTCATTTTGTGGTAAGTTCACGCTTACGTTTCGCAAGAATTTTTATCTTTAACAGAAAATAATTGGTTCCGAAGTTCGTAACTGTCGTGAAGAGGCGGAACGTTAGCGGTAATTTTGAACTAATCAAAGCACATATAGTTGACAACAGAAAAGAAACCAAAAAAAATAAAACCAAAAAGTAAAGGGACTGATTTGAAACCATACATGGTTGCTGTTGGAGTTTTATCACTGATTTTACTTTTGTACATTTCATATAGAATGTATGTTACCGAACGAAATTTAATTCCAGTAAGTATATTTGCTTTAATTGCAGGAGCAGTTTTTGAAACAAAACGCTTAACGAAAAAATGGTGGATTGTTATATCAACAGCTCTTGGTTCATTTTTCTTCAGTTTCTTAGCCTTTCTTCCAGGTAAGCGAGAACATCATTATGATTTTGAAAATCATATTCAAATTTGGCCATACTGTTTTCTTATTTTCTTTTTAATATTTACAATTGCTTTTAACAAAGACAAAATAATTCCAAAATTAACCGAAGGAATTACATTACTTCAGTCGATAGTTATTATATATTGGGTTGTAGATTTTGGCTTAATTACAACGGATAATTTATTTTTAATTATTTTATTGTGTTTAGGTTTACTTTTCTCATTTTTTTCTTTTTTTCATGCATTCACAGGCACAGAATTGACACGAACAAGCAGATTAACGTTGAGTATTTGGAGTACAATTATATTTGTTTTACTTGCTACTGAAAATATAATTCGAATTTTTCAAAATGAACAAATCGAAAACACTGAAAATATAACCAGTGGATTTTATATTGGACTTCAATATTTTCTTTTAGGAGTATCTAGCGTCTATATTGTTCAAAACTATTTTATGTTAATTGGTTTTTTACCCGGAAAAGGAACTTTCTTCAATAAACAATACTACAAAGATTTAAAAGAGTTGAAAAGTGATCATATAAAAAGATATTCTATGCAACAAATTGATATTTTACATTCTTTATACTGTATTATCTTCACTAGTGGGATTTTCTATTTAAATTTTCACTACAAAATTGTTCCAAAACATATTGCGATTTGGATTGTGTTTGTGACTTTTCCCTTTATCATATATATTTACGAATATATAACACAAAAAAACAACCACTAACAGCTACAACGGATTTGGACAACTGGCTTAATTGAAAGTTGGTTTTGTATTTGGAAGAATTGCTTCGCCTGTTCGCTATCTCGGGTGGCAAATCCGAAAATAGAGCTTAATTTAGTCACAAACCTACTGTAGCGCCAAGACACGTTGGCGGTAATATTAGCCCAAAATATCCAAATGAAAAATCCAACAAAATTGAAATAATCAATGGAAAATCTAAACCAACAAATCAGACTTCATTCACTTGGTGCAACTGTAAGGCATAAATCTACTTTTGAAAACTTAATTTCTTTCCAAAACGAAGAAAAATTAACCCCTGAATTTATTAAAGAGTGGGCTGTTCCTTTTTATATGAATCTTGAAGAAACTAATCAAGAATGGTTTGAATTATTATTAGATGCAAAAAAGAAAATAACCAAAGAAGATGTTATAAAATTGCTTGGAGATTTTAATTGGAGAACAAGACAAACTGGAGCATTCTTTGCGATAATCAATAACTATACAGATTTAATAGACATTATTGGTATACACTTCCTAAAAAGTGAAGTTTGTTACGCTGGACGAATTTACGCTTATATGTTTGCTAGTTTAAACGACAAAAAATCAACAGAATATTTAGATGATTATTTAGATTATTATTTATCCAAAAGCGAGCTTTGGTTTGACCAAAGTGAAGCTATGGAAGCTTTAGCTTACATCGACAAAATAAATAACAGTAACTTAATTGACAGGCACAAAACAAATTGGCTAAAGTTTATTCAAAATAAACCAAATTGGAAAGCAGAAATCAACACCGAATATTTAGAAAACTATATTGAATTTATAAACAAAGTTAAAGACAATAAATAGAAAGTACTACCGCCAACAGCTACTCCTATGAATTTGGGCAAAAGGCTTATTGGCAAGTTGGTTTTGTATTTGGGATGATTTGCATAACCGAAAGATTACGCATTTATAATCCTAAACCCGCTGTAGTGCCAAAACGTTACCTGCACACTTAACCTATGAAAATTCTAACAACACCAGAAGAATTACAGGAATTTCAAGAGGCTATTGCGCCTTTTTTTTTATTACTCACACTTCATTTAGTCATTATTTTTATTGTTGTGGCAAATTATATTTGATTTTTTATTTTACCACGCTTTCTGTGGCAAATTTATTTTTATTTATTTTTTGCCACAGAAAGTGTGGCAAATTATATTTTTAGTTTCATTTTGCCACAAAATGCGTGGCAATTTTTTCTAAAATTTTATTTTGTTGCAACTATTGTGATTTTATTTTAAAATTATTTTTTTGTCACAAGAAACGGCGCAAAATTATTTTTATTTTCATTTTGTGGCAACCAAAAAATGCAGGATTACGATTGTTAGCAATTTGTTTTAACCGATAATGACAACTCCCAAACATTTTATGATATAACCTAAAAGTTCTGTGATACTATTTAAAAACTTTTCTGAAATACCGTAAAACTACTTGTATTTAGATCTTAGATTATAGCTATACTTGCCCTGTACAAATATTTGACGATTTTGGTTTTCCGTAAGGGAAATAATAAATAATTGTTGATATTTGTTTTTAGATACTATACCATTATTTTGTCATACATATCTATACTTATAGGGGTGGGTATGTATGACTTTATCATACATATATACAAGTTGGCAGCAAGTTTAAAACCCTTATAAACTACATGAAAACTATAATTTTATTACTATTTGTTTATTCATTTGCTTGTGGACAGAAAAAAGAAAATGGAAAATTAAGCCTTGAAGGTATCTATGAAACCAAATGTGAATTCATAGACGATGACAAAGAAGGAGAAAAATCATTTCTAAGATTTTATTCAAATCAGAAAGTATTGAGTGTTGGAACAGAATGTGACGCAACCGTTAATGATTTAAAAAGTTGGTTCAACATGGAAATGGAGAATAAATCCATCGGAGATTATAAAATTAAAGGTAAAAGAATAAAATTCTCGACAACAAGTCCGATAGGAACAGTTAAATATTGTGGACGTTTAACAAGCCAAGGGATTTTAAAGTTAAAGTCAAAAAGCTTGATAAACGGAAATAGAAGTCGAGAAGAATATCAATTAGTTGAAGGTGAAGGTTTGAAATAAAACCTACTGCTAACAGCTTGGCAAGATTGCGAATTTTGTAATAAATTTACGTTTACGTTTAGCAAGAATTTTTATCTTTAACAGAAAATAATTGGTTCCGAAGCTCGCAACCTCGCCAAGCGCAGGAAGGTTATGTGCTATGCTACCAAACAAACTAAATGATTATGAATAAATCCAAAATCACTGAAATATATTATTTTATATTATCATTTATTCTTCTATTCGTGTTTATTTTATTTTATGGCTTGGCTTTTTCACTCCAAGAATTATCACTAAAACTCTCTTATACTAAAATGTCAAATAATCAAAGCCTAATATATTTTTGGCTTATTTTTATGTTTTTAATCACACTAAGTAGACAAATAAAACTGAAATTTAGAAGTTATTACCCAAATCTAATTTTAATTATTCTTGGTCTAATACTTATGTTTTACTTCAATATATTTTCCCATAATAGTCACTCATATCAACTTACAATAAAAAAAGATACAATGATATACAAAACGGAAAATTTCACTAATGGTTATATTACTTTCAGAACCTTACAATTATTTATCTTAGTTATATTAATCCCAAGTAGTTTAAATATTCTTCGAAGCAAAAAACACAGCACATAACAGCTAATACAACGGATTTGGGCAATATGCTTTAATGAAAAGTTGTTTTTGCATTTGGATGATTTGCTTCGCCTGTTCGCTATCGCTCGGGTGGCAAATCCAAGAATGGGCTTAATTTAGTCCCAAACCAGATGTAATACCAGAACGTTGTGTACTATAATACCGTATAATCCTACATAACAACCCAAAATTACTTTATAAAAACTTGCACATTGTTAACTTTTAAGATAACTTTGCCGAATGGGTAGAGAAATTATATTTTATGAAAATCATTTTATTGAGTTTTACCAAAACCAAGACGAAAAGGTAAAAGAAAAAATTAAATATGTTCTTGAATTAATAAAACAAGTCGATAAAGTTCCCGAGAAATTTTTAAAACATTTAACTGGAACAAATGGGCTTTATGAAATAAGAATTGAATATCAGTCAAATATTTACAGAATATTTTGCTGTTTTGATAAAGGAAAATTAGTCGTTCTTTTTAATGGTTTTCAGAAAAAATCACAAAAGACACCAAAAAACGAATTAGAAAAAGCATTGAATTTAATGAACGAGTATTTTCAACAAAAAAACATTTAAAATGAAAGATTATAAAACCATAAAAACTTTCGATCAACTTATTGAGGTTGAACACGGAAAAATCGGCACAGAAAGTAGAAATAGCTACGAAGAAAAATCACAGATGTTTATCATAAGCGAAATGCTTAAACACGCTCGAAAAGAAGCTAATATAACTCAAGAGCAATTGGCGGAAAAAACTGGAACAAAAAAAAGCTACATTTCGAGAATTGAAAACGGAAAAGGAAATATTCAACTTTCAACATTAATCAGAATTTTTGAATTAGGATTAAATAAAAGGATTGGATTAACCTTTTTGTAAATATTATTACAGTACTAATTGGTACACAAACAACAAGATTGTGTTTAATATTCCAATTTAAAAAGTAATCATTTAGTTTTAAAATCCAATTAAAAATACCTCAAATATGAGCGAAACCTTTTCTGTTTTTAGAAAATATCCCACATTAGCACAAGCCAAAGAACTGAAAGGTTTATTACAACAGCATGCTATTGAAACGATACTAACGGATAATATTCCGCCTGTTGATTCTTCGTTTTCAGGAAGTACGTTGCAAAATCAATATGAAGTAAAAATTCAATTTTCGGATTTTGAAAAAGCTGAAAAAATCCTGGATGAAAATGCCGAAAACTTAATTGAAGAAGTTTCTAAAGACCATTACTTATTTGAATTTTCGGATGAGGAATTGTACGATATTCTTCTGAAAGCAGATGAATGGAACGAATTTGATTATAAACTGGCACAAAAAATATTGATTAAAAGAGG
The DNA here is from genome assembly GCF_009789235.1 of Flavobacterium hydrocarbonoxydans. Lineage (GTDB taxonomy): Bacteria > Bacteroidota > Bacteroidia > Flavobacteriales > Flavobacteriaceae > Flavobacterium > Flavobacterium hydrocarbonoxydans. The sequence continues at coordinate 405,074 of NZ_WSTB01000003.1, forward strand.
TAAACCCATTGATGAAGACTTAATCAAAGCTTTGAAAAAACAACGTCTGGAATCCTTGGCTAAACCAGAAGAGAATCAAAAACCCTGGATTATTGCAGGTTATATTTTTGCTTTACTGGGTGGTTTTTTAGGAATTCTTATTGGATATTCTTTATGGACATCCAAAAAATCATTGCCTAATGGTCAAAGCGTATATTCTTATAATGAGAAAGATAGAAACCACGGAAAAAACATTTTTTATATCGGATTGATTATTCTTCCGTTTTATATTGCCTTAAAAATGCTACTCTAAAAAACTATGAAAATATAAAACCGCTTTATACTATTTGTTTCTAATCAAACGAAAGTTTTTCACAGAGTACGTTAAATTCCTTTTACCGAATCGACCATCACAACAAAGAACAGACGAATAAATGATACATTTTACAGACTTTAAATCCTATAACGAATACCTAGGCCTGGACAAACCTCTGGACAACAACATTGACGTTGGTTTTTATGATCCGCCAAATATGTTGTCGAAATCTGAACCTATTTCGGTTGACTTTTACAGAATTTCTATCAAAATAAATTTTGTCAATAAAACGACCCCAAAAAGAAAACCAATTACTGCAGTGTTTTTTAACAGTCCTAATTTAATTGTTCCTGCTGGTTGGGATATTGAACCGACTTACAAAGGAATGTATCTACAACTTTCAAAGAAATTCATCGAAGAAAACAGATATTTATTCAAAACGTATTTAGATTACGGACAACACGAAGCATTGTATTTGACAGAGGAAGAAATCGAAGAAATTTCTGCTGTTTTTAAGTTGATGATGAAGTATTACGAAAGCGAAAAACGAAATTTCAATGTGCTTTTATCGTATGTAAATGTGATCGTTTCTTTGGTGGAAGCGTTTTACAAAAGACAGTTTTTAACTGACCCAAAACAGTACAATCATATCGTTCGTGATTTTCAACAAAGCATCATTGATTATTACAACCAACCTGTTTCTCAACTTCCAAGCGTGCAATACTTTGCTGATAAATTGGGTTTGACGGCCAATTATTTGGGCGACATTGTAAAACATTTTACCCAAAAATCTGCACTCGAAAACATTCATGATTTTGTTATCAAAAGAGCGAAACAATTGCTTGTAGAAAACCAAAAACTCAATACAACAGAAGTAGCGTATGAATTGGGATTTGAATACCCTAACTACTTTTCAAAATTCTTTAAAAAACAAGTAGGCTTAAGTCCGAAAGAATATCGTCAACAATTAAATTAATGATACAAAACGCCTTTTTCAAGGCGTTTTTTTGTAATCAGTAATTTGTTTCTTTTTAAATAGTAGTCTGTTTCAATTGGTTGCAATTCAAGGTTCTAATTTTGTCTTATCATTTTAAAACAAAACAATGAAAGCAAAAATAACTTTGATGACCCTACTAATGATGTTATCATTTGGCAATAGAGTAACGGCACAAAACCCATCAAAAAAAGATAGTTCTGAAACTAAAACTGTTTTACTTATCAATACACATTTGACCTATCCTGGCTGGTCGGAAGGAAAATTGAACGCCTCGTTTTACAATGTAGCAAAGGATTTTTTTATCTCCAAAAACTACAAGGTCATTGAAACAAAAGTAGAAGATGGCTATGATGCCGATGAAGAGGTTGAAAAACATCTTCAAGCAGATATTGTCATTTTGCAAACACCTGTAAATTGGGAAAATACACCTTGGATTTACAAAAAATATGTAGATGAAGTTTTTAACAGCGCATTGAAAAGCAAAAAATTTCTTGCTGGCGATGGACGTTCGGAAGCAGAAGGATTTAAGCAATATGGAATGGGCGGAAAAATGCAGGGCAAAAGATTCATGATTTCTGCCACTTGGAATGCACCAGAAGAAAGTTTCAACAATCCTGAAAATCCGCTTTGGAAAGGAAAAACAGCCGATGATGCTTTATTTAATATAGCTGCGAATTACTTGTTTACGGGTTTTGAAGTCATTCCTGGACATTATTGCTACGATGTGTATCATAACAGACATATTAAAGAAGATTTAGAAAATTACCCTGCTTATTTACAAAAAATGTTTAACATCAAATAAAAATATTTAATAGGATCAAAATGAATTCAACTCAAAAAGTACTCTTAATCAATACGCATCTAACCTATCCAAACTGGTCAGAAGGATTATTAAATGATGCATTTCATCAAAAAGCAAAAGATTTTTTTACAGCCAAAAACTTTGAAGTTTTAGAAACAAAAGTGGAAGACGGCTATAACGCAGACGAAGAAGTAGAAAAACATTTGAAAGCAGATATCATCATTTTACAGACACCGATTAATTGGTTTGGGGCTCCCTGGATTTACAAAAAATATGTGGACGAAGTTTTTAACAGCGGACTTCACAGTGCCAAATTTCTTGCAGGCGATGGTAGAACTCGTGAAGACTCAAGTCGACAATATGGAACTGGTGGAAAAATGCAAGGCAAAAAGTTTATGGTCTCTTCAACTTGGAACGCACCAAAAGAAGCTTTTGGAAATCCCGAACAAATATTATTTCAAGGCATAAGTTCCGCAAATTTTTTAATGCACATAACAAACAACTATCGTTTTTGTGGTGTTGAAATTGTCGCTGACTATAATTGCTTCGACATATTTAAAGATGGAAACATTGTGGGCGATTTAGAAAATTATCCGAAACATTTGGAGAAAGTTTTTGAAATATAATAGAGGAAAACTTAACAGCCAATAAAAAACGGCAGGTTAGAATGTATTATCAAAAGCTGAAGTTTGCACTTCAGCTTTTGTTTTTCTATCTATAAAATCATTTTTTTAATGAATTGTTACCAACGCATTATTTTACTTTATTCTATAATAACTGTTTTGGTGATAAACTCGGTCTCTGATTTTTTAAACTTTAGATTAAAAGTTCCTTTATCAGCAGATTTGAATTTGTAGATGGCTTTTTGTACTTCAGGAACCATCTCGATACAAACTTCAGATTCGTATTTGGTTTGTATTTGAAAACCTTTATCGGTTCCGATGGTGGTTTCAACAAATTTGTCGAACTTTCCGCAAGGATTATCTACATTAAAAAATACTTCGATATCGACATCTTGATTTACTTGTCCTTTGTCCAGCCCTTTTACTTCTGTGGCGAAGGCTACTTTTATGATGGGTTCAAAAACTTCATCATCGTCATCATTATCACATGATACAAAAGCTGCTGCTAAAAATAAAACTACTAAAACCGATTTTAATTTGAATGTTTTCATAAAAAATTATTTATTGTTAATTATAATGAAGACAGCCTTGAACCGATATAGTTGCTTATAAGAAATGTTAAATGTTTTTATAAAATCTTTAAACTATTGACAGTCAAATAAATAAAATCGCTATAATTTTTTAGAAAAAAGTGTTCTTTATAGAAAAGAATCTTCCTAAACTAGCCCCGATAATAGTGGAAATCCTTTTACTTTTTTCTTTAAAAAGTAAAAGATTGAAGCGGATAGCGGGACAACTGTTTCTGATGAAAACGATTGTTCTGCTCCAAAAAAAAACACCAGCTGTAAAACTGGTGTTTGTATTTATTATTTCTTTTTTGCGAAAATCTTCTTGACCAAATTTACGAGTAATAAAACCACGAAGCCAAATATAAGTCCTGCTAAAAACTCTTTGATGAAAGATGGAATTTGTGGAAATAAATGATGTAAGAAAGGGATCTGATGAACAAAGATACCGCCAGATACCGAGATTAAAGCCAATGTACCGATAACGGTCAAAGCTTTGATGACTTTTGGAAGTGCCTGTACCAGTATATTTCCGATAGTATATAAAAATCCGCTTTCTTTTTTGCTTAACTGAATTAGTCTTACTCCAAATTCGTCCATTCTGACAATTAAGGCTACGATGCCGTAAACACCTACAGTTGCAATTATGGCTATGATAGAAACTACCATAATTTGAGATGATAGTGACTTGCCGATTACGGTACTCATGGCAATGATTACAATTTCGACAGATAATATAAAATCGGTTAAAATGGCTGATTTTATTTTACCTTTTTCGGCTGCTAAAATTTCTTCTTCAGAGAAAGGTTTGTCGATCATTTCGTTTTCGTCATGATGCTCGTGCGGAAAGAAATATTCGTAAATTTTTTCGGCACCTTCATAGGCTAAAAACAGACCTCCCAATACTAAAATTATAATAATAGCAGTCGGCAAATAATAACTTAATAAAAAGGCAATTGGTAAAATAATTAATTTATTTACAAAAGATCCTTTTCCTATGGCCCATAAAACGGGTAATTCTCTTGAAGAAATAAATCCTGAGGCTTTCTCTGCATTTACTGCCAAATCATCGCCCAAAATTCCCGCTGTTTTTTTTGCTGCAACTTTACTCATTACAGCAACATCATCCATAATTGCCGCTATATCATCTAATAGTATAAAAAAACCTGATGCCATTTTATTGTTTTTAATTTATGCGAAGCTACTACTTTTTGATTGAATTTTAGTACTGAATTTCGGCAAAAATAATATTATTTTTTAGCTGCATTGTCCTAAAAGCACCCAGATAATTACAAAAACTAAAATAGTTCCGAAGCAGCCTCCTCCTAATTTTTTGGCACCGTAACCTGCTATTAATCCTCTAAAAATGTTGTTCATGTTTTTGGTTTTTAAGTTGTTATTTAATTATTTATTGTAATGTAAAATTCAACATTTAATTTTAAGGAAGTTTTATATTACTTTCTGAAATAGTTTCATTATTTACTGATTCTGAATTCTTTTGAACAAAAAAAACACCAGCGCTAAAACTGGTGTTTTCTAACTAATATAAAATGAAAAAACTTAATTTACTAACTCTTCTGATTGGTTTCTGAAAACCAGATGACCATCAAAAGCATCAATCAAAATAATGCTGTCTGTTGTAATTTTGCCAGCCAGAATTTCTTTTGAAAGCTGATTCAAAACCTCTCTCTGTATCACACGTTTTACAGGTCTTGCACCAAATTGTGTATCATAACCTTTCTCTGAAAGATATTTGATTGCTTCCGGAGTTGCATCCATCGTGATACCCTGAAGCGCTAACATTTTGGTTACGCTCTTTAATTGCAGACTCACGATTCGCGAAATATTTTCGACAGTTAATGGCGTAAACATTACAATTTCATCAATACGGTTGATAAATTCCGGGCGAACGGTTTGTTTTAGTAATCCTAAAACTTCGACTTTTGCAGCCTCTGTTGCCGCTTCGATACTGCCTTTAAGATTATCAAATTTTTCCTGAATAATCTGGCTTCCCATATTCGAGGTCATGATGATAATCGTGTTCTTGAAATCAGCCAGACGTCCTTTGTTATCCGTCAAACGTCCTTCGTCTAAAACCTGCAATAAAATATTGAAGGTATCGGGATGCGCTTTCTCGATCTCGTCTAACAAAATCACAGAATATGGTTTTCTACGAACGGCTTCTGTCAATTGACCACCTTCGTCATACCCCACATATCCCGGAGGCGCACCTACTAAACGGCTCACACTGTGACGTTCCTGATACTCACTCATATCGATACGCGTCATGGCACTTTCATCATCAAAAAGATATTCGGCTAATGCCTTTGCCAGCTCGGTTTTACCCACTCCCGTTGTTCCTAAAAACAAGAAGGTTCCAACAGGTTTTTTCATGTCCTGCAATCCGGCACGGCTTCTGCGAACAGCATCACTTACCGCTTCGATCGCTTCTTCCTGACCTACCACACGTTTGTGTAATTCGTCTTCCAGATGCAATAATTTTTCTCTTTCGGTCTGAAGCATTTTCATTACCGGAATTCCGGTCCATTTGGCTACCACTTCTGCAATATCTTCACGAGTAACTTCTTCTTTTATCAAAGAATTGCCCGATTGGTATTCTTGTAATTGTTTCAGCAAAACATCCAGACGCTCTTGCGCTTCTTTGATTTTTCCGTAACGAATTTCAGCAACTTTTCCGTAATCGCCATCACGTTCTGCACGCTCTGCTTCGTGTTTGAAATCTTCTATTTCTAATTTTACAGCCTGAACGCCATCTACAACATCTTTTTCCGTTTTCCATTTGGTGTAGATAATGTTGCGCTCTTCTTTAAGATTCGCCAGATCCATGCGTAAAAGTTTGAGTTTGTTCTCTTCTTTTTCGCGTTTGATGGCTTCAATTTCGATTTCGAGCTGCATGATTTTTCGATCCAAAACATCTAATTCTTCTGGTTTTGAATTAATTTCCATACGCAATTTCGAAGCCGCTTCATCCATTAAATCAATGGCTTTGTCTGGCAAAAAACGATTCGTAATATATCTTTGCGAAAGTTCAACTGCAGCAATAATTGCCTCGTCTTTAATCTGAACTTTATGGTGTGTTTCGTATTTTTCTTTGATTCCACGCAAAATAGAAATCGCACTTTCGGTGTCCGGCTCATCAATTAATACTTTCTGGAAACGACGTTCTAAAGCTTTGTCTTTCTCAAAATATTTTTGATATTCATCTAAAGTCGTGGCTCCAATAGCTCTCAGTTCTCCACGAGCCAACGCTGGTTTCAGGATATTTGCTGCGTCCATAGCGCCTTCTCCTCCACCCGCGCCTACCAGTGTGTGAATTTCATCAATAAACAATACGATATCACCTTCTGCGGCTGTCACTTCTTTTACAACCGATTTTAATCTTTCTTCGAATTCTCCTTTGTACTTCGCACCCGCAATCAGCGCTCCCATATCCAGCGAGAAAACGATTTTATCTTTAAGGTTTTCAGGCACATCGCCATCAACAATTCTATGCGCTAATCCTTCTGCAATGGCGGTTTTACCAACTCCTGGTTCACCGACCAGCATCGGGTTATTTTTGGTTCTTCTTGTCAGAATCTGCAACACACGACGAATTTCTTCGTCACGTCCAATAACGGGATCCAGCTTTCCTGTACGTGCTAGTTCATTTAAGTTTTTAGCATATTTATTCAGCGAATTGTAGTTTTCTTCAGCTGAAGCTGATGTCACTCTTTCGCCTTTACGAAGTTCCTGAATGGTTGCTTTCAGCCCTTTTCCGGTAACTCCCTGATCTTTTAGAATTTGTGCCACTTTACTTTTCGAATCGAAAATCGCCAAAATCAAATGCTCGATAGAAACGTATTCATCGTTCATTTTTTGTGCGATGATTTCGGCTTCATTCAGTGCTTTATTGGCATCTCTTGAAAGTGTAATGTCGCCACCAGAAACTTTAGGAAAGCTTTGGATAGTCGAATCTAATATCTGTAAAAACAACGGCACATTTACGTTGAGTTTCTTCAGAATAAAGGGTGCTACATTTTCATCTACTTCAAAAATAGCTTTAAAAATGTGCTCGTTTTCAATTTGTTGCTGTCCGAATCGCTGTGCCAGTTGCTGTGATAGCTGAATGGCTTCCTGCGATTTAGTTGTAAATTTATTTATGTTCATCTTTATACGATTTAGGTTTGCTTTTTTTATTTAAAACTCGATTCCATTAAATTTAGAATTTATTGAATTAAATTTTTATTATTAAATGAATAACTTTGCAGATGAATAGACAAAATATATTCCATTATAAAAATACAGACAAAATGGCGTTTTAAACCGCTTTTCAGCTCTTTTTAAACGTCAAAAAGTCATAAAACAAGCCAAATATGAGTTTTTTTAATTCAATCTTCGGAAGTTCAGAGAATACAGATTCTTCAAAAAGCACTATAAATTGGACTGAATTGACCGATTTAGCCCAATTAATGGAAATCGAAGCTATATCTAATGAAAAGCCAGTAGTGATTTTCAAACACAGTACAAGATGCAGTATTAGCCGTATGGCCCTGAAACAATTTGAACGCGAGTTTGATTTGAATGAAACTGTTGATGCTTATTTTCTGGATTTAATAGCACACCGTGATGTTTCGAACGAAATTGCGAATCGTTTTAATGTTTATCACGAATCACCACAGCTAATCTTGATCAAAAACGGAAAAGCAGTTTACGATGTTTCGCACAGCGATATTGATGCTGTAGCTTTGAAAGAGAAAATATAATTTTTTTGTGAAATGTGAGTTGTAAAAAGTGAAATGTAATTTGTGAAATGTGAAATACACCAAAAACATTTTACTTTTTACAACTCACATTTCACATTTTACATTTTACATTTCAGAAGCTTCCATCAGAACCACCTCCGCTAAAACCTCCTCCTCCAAATTCCATTGGAGAATTTTGTGGTTTTACTTCAGGTTTCATTCCGAAAGTGGAAGCAACAATTAAAGCTTCGGCATTAATTGCATTCGAATTATTGATTCTATCAGGTTTAAAAGTTAATCCTGTTTCTTTGTACTTTAATTTTTGAATCGAAAGATAAGCGACTGCAAATAAAGCCACTCCGCCCAAAGCCAAAGCTATTTCTATTGGCAAAACTGAATGATAAGTACGGATTGTAAAAATTGAAAAAGCGATTGCCAAAAAACTAATCCACAACATAATTCGATCATGGATTTTAATCGCCTGATATAAATAAACCAATGGAACAATTGCCGTGAAACTCCAAAAGAAAAAGGCAAACGGTATATCTTCTCCCGGACGAATTTCATTATCTAAAAGCATTACAGAAAGCTCTCTTACCACCAGATAATTACAGGACAAGTAAAATAAAATCAGGCAGAAACTATTTATTAACAAAAGACCATTGTAATAATATTTTTCTTTTAAATCTTTAATTGCTTTTTTAGAAAAAAAGTAAAATCCTAGTGAAGTCAACATGGCTACAAAAGGCAAAATTGTCTTTCCGATTTCTCCAAATTCGAATAAACCATAAAATAAAACTGCCGTAAAAGCGCAGCAAAAAATCAGCATCGCTGGTGTATACAAGTATCTTCTGTACATTAAAAAAGAAATCAAGGCTACAAAAATAGCAATCACCAATTCGTATCCGTCTGAGGTTATACCAACTGCAATTCCGAAATTTAATATGGTTCCTACTATAAAAGCATCATCTAAACCGTGTTGGTAATATTTTTCTTTTGCTAAAAATTCAGCACCAGTAATTCCAATTATGGTAAAAATATAAAAGCATATTTTCCAGAAAACTTCACTGCCATCAATTCCTAATAATGAAATTGCACAACAAATCGAGGAATATAAAAAAACACCTAAAAAAAAGAATCCTATTTGTACCAGAATAGAATTTTGCTTAAAGTCTGGCAGTTCCTTTTTTATTGAATTGAATTGTTCTTTATTAATAAATCCAGCATTTAACAATGAATTTGCTTCTTCAAGTAAAGCCAAATCCTCTAATAATTTCGTATCGTGTACCATCATAATTTCTCTTTATTAAATTTTTTAATCAGTTTGATAAAAAGTACGATCGAACCAATAAAATAAGCTGGCAATATCAAAATAAACAATTCCCAAAAATCGAAGAATTCAATAAAATTTAAAAACTTAACCAATACAATATTCACACCAATATAGGCATAAATAATCATGAAAACATACAATGAAATTGATTTTAGTTCGTAACTGATTTTATAAAAATAAAAAGAAGACAACGCCAAAACCGCAGCAAATATAACCCAGGTTAAATCATAAGAATCCAGCAAATTACTGATTGCCGCAATACTTATAATATGCAAAGCAAAAGTGAGATAGATAAAATTGAAATGTGTTTTCAACGCTATTCTTGAACTATAAATTGTCCATAAAACAAGTAAACCTCCTAACGCAATGGCGGAATAACTTAAATTTTGGGTTGTATGAAAATCATTATTTACTAAATCCTGTGGCGTAACTGAAATCCCGATATAAGCTGCCAAACCCGTAATTGCAATACTTAATACGCTTCTGTTATCAAAATAATAAGCAACAAAAAAACTAAAAATGGTGGGCACAAGTGTTGCCAAACCATAGTGTTCTCCAAAAGGTTTGTATTGAAATTGCAGGTAACCCATAAAAATACAAGACAAAATACTCCCCGCCAAAACCAAATATTCGATAACAGGATTTTCAAAAATAGTTTCGTTTTTTTGAAAACCTTTTGAATGTTTAAAACAATAGAAAAAACAAACTACAATAGCAATCAGCAATATCGAAAGAATGGCGATATGCCCAATAGTATCGATATTTTGATAAATTAAAATTCCGATTCCGGACGTAAACATCAAAACAGACAGATAGAGAAATAATTTCAGTTCGGCATTTAACGAAAAGATATTCAGACTGCGGTAGGCTTTAATTTCATTGAACTGATTTTCAGTTATAAAATTTCTCTCCAGAAGCGATTTTACAGATTCTTCGTCAAATTTATTCATAGTCGATTTTAAAAGTTATATTCCAAAAATAGTGTTTTTGAAGTACAAATCTTATTATTTGTAAGCTATTTGTTGTTTTAAATTTTTAATACAAAATGAATAAAAAAATAGCCCACAGATGGAACTGATTGAAGCGATAAAAACAGATTTTTATAGGTCTTTCTATAATATAATCCGCGTTAATCAGTTAAATCAGTTTCACCTGTGGGCCATTCTCAATGACGGTATAAGAAACGAATATTATTTCCAACCGCCACCTAAAGCGCGGTATAAATCGACAAGTGCCTGCAATTTTTGCAATTCATCATTTATCCCACTCAATTGTGCTGAAAGCAAATTTTGCTGCGATGTCAATACATCTGTATAATTGGTCGCTGAGCTGTACTCCAGAAGCTGTTGTGTAAAATCGACTGCTTTTTCCAGAGCTGCAATTTGTTTTGCTCTCGAATCTTCTTTTTCGACTGCCATCTGAAATGAGTACAAAGAATTCGAAACTTCTTGTCCTGCGACCAAAAGAGTTTGCTGAAAATTATTCATAGCCTGCAATTGTTGGGATTGCGCCGTTGTAAGTCTTGCTTTATTCAGTCCCTGATTAAAAATTGGCTGTGTCAATCCGCCTATAATCGAATAAAAAACAGAATTCACGAAAAAATCTTTCAATTCAAGGTTCGAAAAACCAGTACTTGCCGTCAATGTCAGACTTGGATAGAAATAGGTTTTGGCCATATTTGTCGTTTCGAAAGCAGTTCTGAAATTAAATTCCGCCTGACGAACATCCGGACGATTGTTCAACAATTGAGAAGGTACTCCTAAAGCAATATTTTCTGGAATATTCTGATCGCCTAATTTTCCTCTTTCAATTGGTCCTGGAGCCTGTCCCATCAGAATATTTAAGACATTTTCGGTTTCACGGATACTTCTTTTCAAATCCGGAATCAAGACTTCGGCTGCATGCTGGTTGGCTTCACTTTGCACAACAGCTGCTCCCGTTACTACGGCACCTTCTTTTAGCAACTTTATCGTTTCTACGTTTTTGATACGGCTTGCTAAGGTTGCTTCGGTAATTTCTAATTGTTTATCAAAAGATAGCAATTGAAAATAATTATTTGCAATATCAGCAATAAGTTGTGTCTGAATGGCTTGTTTGGCCGCATCTGTTGCAAGATAACTGGCCAAAGCAGCTCTCTTTGAACTGCTTAATTTTCCCCAAACATCAATTTCCCAGGAGCTGCTTAAACCTAATTTATAAGTAGTTGTAAGCGTATTGATATTGATTCCGGCAGGAAAATTAAGTCCCGCTTCTGATTGCTTATTATGTGTAGCATTGGCGTCAATATTCAGTGTTGGATAATACGCCAATTTCTTTTGTTGTAAAGTCGCACGAGCCTGAACAATGTTTTCAATAGCATTTTTCAGATTTAAATTCTGATCAAGTCCTTTTTGTACTAATGCATTCAATTTATCATCCTTAAAAACACTCTGCCAGGGCATAGTGGCGATCGTAGTAGAATCGGCGGAAGCCTGATCTCTGTATAATTTATCTGTCGAAATTGTGTCAGGGCGCTCGTACTTTTTGGTCACGGAGCACGCACTAAGGAATGCTGCCGTTATGAGTACGAGAATATATTTATTTGAACTTTGAGTCATTTTCTTCTAAATTAAATTACTACTCCTTATGAGCTTCTATTTGTGGCACTTCGTCCTCATCTTCATCATAACCGTCTTTAGCCGGCCCACTTACTTTTTCCTGTAATGTTTGGAAAATGATAAACAATACCGGAATAACAAATACTCCTAATATGGTTCCGATTAACATTCCGCCAACCGCTCCGGTACCGATAGATTTATTACCCACCGCTCCAGCTCCTGAAGCAAACATCAAAGGAACAAGTCCTAAAATAAAGGCAAAAGACGTCATTAAAATTGGTCGTAAACGTGCCACAGCTCCTTCGACAGCTGATTGTACAATTGGCATTCCTTTTCGTCTTCGGTCTAAAGCAAATTCAACAATCAAAATACCGTTCTTGGCCAGTAATCCAATCAACATGATTAAGGAAATCTGCAGATAAATATTACTATTCAATTTAAAAATAATCGAAAATAAATACGCCCCAGCCAATCCAAACGGAATTGAAAATAATACTGCAAAAGGCAAAATATAACTTTCGTATTGCGCACTTAACAAGAAATAAACAAACACCAGACACAAGATGAAAATAAAAATAGTTTCGCTTCCTGAAGCTAATTCTTCACGTGTTAATCCTGAAAATTCATAACCGTAACCTGCAGGAAGATTTTCTGCTGCTACTTCCTGAATTGCTTTTATCGCATCTCCAGAACTATACCCTGCATTTGGTGCTCCTGTGATTGAAATAGAAGTAAAAAGATTGAATCTCGAAATAGACTCTGGCCCGAAAACTCTGGTCATTTTTACAAATTCCGTTATTGGCGCCATATTTCCGGCACTATTTCGAACAAAAATTTTATTCAAACCTTCCGTATTCGTTCTGAATTCTGGTGAAGCCTGAATCATAACACGATATTGTTTCCCAAATTTATTGAAATTCGAAGCGTACAATCCTCCGTAATACCCTTGCATGGTTGACAAAATCGTGTTTACCGGAACTCCTGCATCTTTTGCTTTTGCCAGATTAATATCCATCATATATTGAGGGAAACCTGGATTAAAAGGTGTTGTTGCATATTGAATTTCAGGACGTTTTGACAATTTCTCCAGAAAATCAGTATTGACCTTAAAGAATTCTGCGGTCGTGTGACCTCCTTTGTCCTGTAATTGAAATTCGAATCCTCCACTTTGTCCAAAACCCTGAATCGTTGGCGGAGAAATAAAGAAAATATTGGCTTCTCGAATACCGCTTGTTTTGGCAAAAAGCTGACCAATTACTTCATTAACATTTAGTTCACGTTCATCCCAAGGCAACAATTTTACAATAACCATACTGTAAGCACTTCCCGCTCCTGCCGTAAAGTTTTGCCCCACAATACGAAGCGTATTTTTAACACCCGGAATCGTTTTGGCAATACTATCTACTTTCTTGGCAATAATATCAGAACGCTCCATAGATGCCGATGGCGGCAAACTAATATTAGCGAAAACAGTTCCCTGATCTTCCGCAGGAACGAAAGCGGAAGGCGTGGTTTTCATCATGTAAAATAAAGCTCCTCCAGCGATGATAATAGATGCTAAAACTATCCATTTTTTAACCGAAAGAAACTGAACGGATCTTTTATATTTATTCGTAACATTATCAAAAGCAACGTTAAACGAAGTATAAAATCTCTGAATAAAACTTTTATGTTTATGATCGTCAGCATGTGGTTTTAAAAGCAAAGCACATAATGCAGGACTCAAAGTCAAGGCATTAATTGCCGAAAGGATAATCGCAACCGCCAACGTGATACCAAATTGTTTATAGAAAACCCCAGTAGAACCCGTAATAAAAGTAACCGGAATAAATACGGCCGCCATTACAAGTGTAATCGAAATAATCGCTCCCGAAATTTCATCCATGGCATCAATCGTAGCTTTTTTAGACGATTTGTAACCATGATCGAGTTTGGCATGCACTGCCTCGACAACGACAATCGCATCATCGACGACAATTCCAATGGCAAGAACCATCGCAAAAAGTGTTAGTAAGTTAATCGTAAATCCGAATAAATTCAGGAAGAAAAACGTTCCTACAATAGCCACCGGAACCGCAATTGCCGGAATTAATGTCGATCTAAAATCCTGAAGAAAGATAAATACAACAATAAAAACCAATATAAAAGCTTCAATCAAAGTATGAATTACTTTCTCGATAGAAGCATCCAGATTTTCATTAACATCAACCAGAATAGTATATTTTACTCCTTTTGGGAAGTTTTTGGCCGCTTCTTCAATTAAGGCTTTCGAATTATTAATTACATCGCGGGCGTTTGATCCCGGAGTTTGACTAATCGCCATTGCCGCAGATTCTACACCATTTGTTTTAATGGTTGAAGCATAACTTAATGATCCTAATTCTACTTTGGCAATATCTTTTAATCGTAACATTTGTCCGTTACCGACCGATTTTATTACAATATTTTCAAATTCCTGAGCGCTTGTTAAACGTCCTTTGTATTTGATTACATATTGAAAAGCCTGATCGCCATTCTCACCAAATTTACCTGGTGCGGCTTCGATATTTTGTTCTGCCAAAGCAGCCGAAATATCACTCGGAATCAATTTATACTGCTGCATGATATCTGGTTTTAGCCAGATTCTCATCGAGTAATCTTTTGCTCCAAAAACCGTAACATCTCCTACCCCAACAACACGCTGGATTTGTGGAACAAGATTGATTTTTGCATAATTTTGAAGAAAAGTCTGGTCGTATGCCTTGTCTTCACTATATAAAGAGAAAATCAGCAAGTTACTACTCTGACTTTTGGTTACTGTTACCCCCGCCTGTGTTACCTCTACAGGCAATAAACTGGTGGCTCTGGAAACCCTGTTTTGAACATTTACCGCTGCTAAATCAGGATTTGTTCCTACTTTAAAGAATATTTTTATAGAAGCATTTCCATCATTAGTTGCTGTAGAAGTCATGTAGGTCATGTTTTCTACACCATTAATTTGCTCTTCAAGCGGAATTACGATACTTTTAAGTACTACATCTGCGTTGGCTCCAGTATAACTAGCTGAAACGTTTACGGTTGGAGGCGCAATATCTGGGTATTGGGAAATTGGTAGCTCAACCAAACCTAAGACACCCAAAATCACGATAATAACCGAAATTACTGTCGAAAGTACAGGTCTTTGTATGAATTTTTTAAACATGTTTTTTTCTTATTTTAAGTCAGCATAAACGGTTTCCTGGCTCTGATTCTGAGTTTTAATTTCGCTTCCGTCTTTTAAAGAAGCTACTCCTTCTAATACAATTTGGTCGCCTGCTTTTAAACCTTCCGTGACAACGTAATAATTTCCTGCGGTACTTTCCATTTTAGTGATACTCACATTTTTTGTCTTACCGTCTTTTCCAACAGTAACCGCAAAAATCTTATCCTGAAGTTCGAATGTTGCGCTTTGAGGAACTATAATAGCGTCTTTTACCGCATTTGGAATTCGAACAGTGGTACTGCTTCCGCTTCTGATAATTCCTCTTGGATTAGGAAAACGAGCCCTAATATTTACCGATCCTGTTTCGGTATTAATCAATCCGTTTACGGTTTCGATACGCCCTTTTTCAGGATACTCAGAACCATCCGATAACAATAAAGAAACTGCTGGAATTTGCTTGATTTTCTGAGCTAAAGTACCTGCCGAACCAGTGCTTTGAAAATTTAAAAGCATCTTTTCGTTAACAGCAAAATAAGCATAGACATTTCCGATACTTGAAACCGTAGTTAAAGGTTCTGCTGTGTTAGAACTTACTAAACTTCCTAATCGAAACGGAATCGACCCCACAACTCCATTCACAGGACTTGTAACGGTAGTATAACCTAAATTAGTTTTAGCATTCACCAAAGCTGCATTTGCCTGCGCTAACGTAGCCAAAGCCGATTCATAAGAATATTGCGCCGATTCTAAATCGTATTTGCTAATAATTTCTTTTTCGACCAATGGTTTTACTTTGTTAACAGCTAATTTTGCCGAGCTTACAGCAGCCTGAGCGCTTTTTATGCTGGCAGCTGCTGTACGAACTTGCTGCTCATATTCTGGCGCACTAATTTTAAAAAGAGGCTGTCCTACTTTTACAACGGCACCTTCGTCAACAAAAATTTTATCAATATAACCTTCTACCCTCGGTCGGATTTCTATATTTTCCTGTCCCTGAATACTGGCTGGAAAATCGGTATTTAAAGTCGCCGACTTTAGCTCTAAAGTCAGTGTTTTATACTCTTTTACGGGTGGTGCACCTCCGGCCTGAGCCGATTTATCATTTTTACCGCACGATGCGATGAGTAGTGATGCAGCCAGAATACTTAAAAAGGATTGTTTATTCATAAGATCAAATGTGAGATTATCTAATTATAAGTGTGCAAAAGAACTAAAATGTAGCTTACCAAAAAGATGCGATAGACGTAACGTGTAAAAGAATCGACAAAGCTACGTTTACAGCCGATTGAGTAGTAGGATTTGAGAATAGGGATTCTAAAACTTTTTTATCGACTCTCAAATGGTTTTCAGGGGATGTGATTCCATTTTGGGCGATTGATTTTAAAACCTATTCAAATATAATGTAATATTGTCAAAAATTAATACTTATAATGACAACAAATTTCTTTAAACCATACATGTTCACAGGATTACACATCCTTGCCTGGTTATTATTAGGATTTATAATGTTGTTTTATATTCCGATAACCTGGAATGTAATTTTGCCATCTGTCTTTTGGTTATGGCAGATTATTGTATTAGTATTACTAATTATTATTTTTTATTCTAATGCTAAAATCATAGTGCCAAAGACCATTATAAAAGATGAACTTTCTCCTTTTTTATTTTGGGCTTTTCTCACGATTTTTGCGATGCAGCTTATAGCCTATTTTTATACGTCGCAAACCGATCTTCATACCAAAGTCAGATTAGTACTCGGATTTAAAAAATATAGAAATCCTTATTTTGACAATTATGTTTTAATGTTAACTTTATTGGTATTAGGCATTAGTACGAGTTGGGCTATGTTGCATCATTGGCAAAAAGCAGCACAACACAAACAAAAACTAGAACAGGATAAGACAATGGCGGAATTAGCCATGCTGAAGGCACAAATTAACCCGCACTTTTTCTTCAATTCGCTAAATAGTATTTATTCGCTTACCTATACTAATATCGAGGATTCCCGTGGAGCACTGCATACTTTAAGCCGGATGATGCGCTATCTGCTTTACAGTACCGAAGGCGAGCGAACAACTGTTTTGAAAGAAGTTGAATTCATGAAGGATTTTATCGCTTTGATGAAACTTCGTGCCAACAGCAAACTGACCATTACAACAGATATTCCAGAAAAATTAAACGATTATCCAATTGTTCCGATGTTGTTATTACCTTTAGTAGAAAATGCTTTTAAACATGGCGTAAATGCTACCGATAAAAGTGAAATACATATTAAACTGAGACAAGAGGAAACCAATCTTGAATTTGAGGTTGAAAATACTTTTTTCGAAAAAACCAATACAACTCCAAACGAAGGAGGAATTGGACTAACGAATACCAAACGCAGATTGCATTTGATTTACCCGAATAAACACATTATGACTTCGGGGATTGCTCCAAATGGAAATTACATCGTAAATCTGAAAATAACTTTAGAACAATGACCGTATTAAAATGTATAGCCGTAGATGATGAACCTCTTGCATTAAAATTGGTAGAAACCTTTATTGCACAGACCCCTTTTTTACAATTATCATGCAGCTGTGACAATGCCGTAGAAGCAATGGGCTTAATACGTGAACAGCAACCCGATGTGGTTTTTCTGGATATCAACATGCCCAATCTAACAGGCATGGAATTGGCAAGATTGCTTAATGAACAACCTGGGCCTCTACCAAAAATTATTTTTACAACCGCATATAATCATTATGCAATTGAAGGTTATCGGGTAAATGCAGTCGATTATCTTTTGAAACCTTTTAGTTACGAAGAGTTTCTGCGTGCAGCAAATAAGGTTTTACATATATCTGAAGAATCTTCTAATCAACCTCAATCTTTTACTTTAGATGATGAATTTATCTTTTTGAAAGTCGAGTATCAATGGGTTCGCATTTCCCTAAAAGATATTTTATACGTCGAAAGTCTAAAAGATTATGTAAAAGTTCATCTTGAAGACAATCAAAAATCTGTAATGTCGCTTATCTCGCTTAAAGCGTTAGAAGAAAAATTGCCATCATCAAAATTTATGAGAATCAATCGTTCTTTTATTGTTCCATTAGATAAAATAAATTCGATTAGCAAAAACTCCATTTTTATTAACAAAACCGAAATAACGGTTGGCGAACAATATAAAGAAACCTTTAAAACCATCGTTGAAAAATGGTTGAAATAATTTAAATAAAATTTTATGGAAAAAAAATCAAATAAATACTACCTGACTTTAAGTCTAAAAGAATATGCAAATGGCGAAACTGCTCCTGCAAAAGAACTCGGAATAGAATTTAGCAATCATGATGAAATTTTTGGTATCATAGAAAGAATAAAAGACAAAAACATTTTTGAAGATACCAATGAAGCCACTCAGTTTGTAATTGGATTGAAATTGTTTAGCGAAATGAAATTAAAGCATCGCAATAATCCTCTTTTTGATGAATTAAACGAAGTCTTTCCTGTCTTTATGAAAAAGCTAAAAAGTTTATAAAAAAAGCCGATTTGAAAGTTCAAATCGGCTTTTCTGTAAAATATAAAATCTTTAAAAAGCAGCTTTCATTTTATCTTTTATCGCATCCAGACACAAATTATTGATACTTCCTTCATGCGTGTGTTTGGTTTCTTTTGGAGATTGGTACGTTCCAGCTTCCAATTGTTCTGCAACGGCTTTGTAAGCGTCTCTAAATGGCATTCCAGCCACAACCATTTCGTTTAAAGTGTCAACCGTAAACAGGTAATCGTATTTTTTATCTTTTAAAATATTCTCTTTTACCGTAATATCTTTTACAGAGAAAATCGCAATGTCCAGACAGGCTTTCAGGTTTTGAAGCGCTGGAAACAAACCTTCTTTTAATAATTGTAAATCTCTGTGATAACCGCTTGGGAGATTATTTGTAATTAAAGTGATTTCGTAAGGAAGTGCCTGAATCTTATTGCATTTTCCGCGAATTAATTCGAAAACATCAGGGTTTTTTTTATGGGGCATAATGCTCGAACCTGTTGTAAGATGCGCCGGCAAACTGATAAAATCAAAGTTCTGACTCATATACAAACAAACGTCCATTGCGAATTTCGACAAGGTAGCCGCAACACCACTCATGGCAAAAGCTACGGTTTTTTCTGCTTTCCCACGACTCATTTGTGCTGCTACAGCATTGAATTTTAAGGTTTCGAAACCTAATTCCTGCGTTGTAAATGTTCTATTAATCGGGAATGAACTTCCGTAACCTGCTGCAGAACCCAACGGATTTTGGTCTACAATTTTAGAAGCTGCGTTTAACATCGTTACATCGTCAATCAAACTTTCGGCGTAAGCAGAAAACCACATTCCGAATGATGATGGCATGGCGATTTGCAAATGCGTATATCCTGGCAATAACACATTTTGATGCTTTTCTGCCGATTCCATTAACAAGTCAAACAATGTTTTTACCTGTTCTTTTAACGCTTTTAATTCGTCTTTAAGATACAAATGAACATCTACTAAAACCTGGTCATTACGAGAACGCGCTGTGTGGATTTTTTTTCCGGCATCGCCGAGTTTTACGGTCAGTAAATATTCAATTTTCGAATGAACATCTTCAAAACTGTCTTCGATTTCGAAATTTCCTATCACAATGTCAGCAATAATTTCGTTCAGCGCGTCAACCAAAGAAGTTGTTTCTTTCTGAGTTAACAACCCAATTTGTCCCAACATTTTTGCGTGAGCGATTGAACCTAAAGCATCGTATTTTGCCAAAACCAAATCCAATTCACGATCGTTTCCAACCGTAAAATGTTCGATTTGTTTGTCTGTTGCAATTCCTTTTTCCCAAAGTTTCATAGCTTATATTTTTTATTGACACGACTCGAGCGCAAGCGAACTGGCGAAGCAATTCACAAATTATTTTTTATATTCTTTGAAAATATAAATTCGTGAATTCGTGGCGGTTTTTCTTTTCTTATAATTTAAAGAAATCGGTTAGTATTTTTATATACAAATCTACTCCTTCTTCGATTTCGTTGATGTAAATAAATTCATCTGCCGAGTGTGACCGCAGGGTTTCGCCTGGTCCTAATTTTAACGATTGACAGCTTAAAACCGATTGATCAGATAGCGTTGGCGAACCATAAGTTGTTCTTCCTAAAGCAATTCCGGCTTGTACCAAACCGTGTGCAATAGGGATTGACGAAGCATTTAAGTGCATTGATCTTGGCGCAACTTCGGCATTTACATTGGCTTTTACAGTTTCCAGAATTTCTGTATTTGTGTAACAATCGTTTACACGAATGTCAATTACCAAATCGGTTTCTGATGGCACCACATTATGCTGTTTTCCTGCACTGATTTGCGTTACGGTCATTTTTACAGGACCTAAAACCTCAGAAATTTTATCGAATTTATAGTTTTTAAACCATTCCATTACCGGAATTGATTTGTAAATTGAATTATCATCGTTTTGATGCGCAGCGTGACTCGCGGTTCCTTTTACTTTTACATCCAGAACCAACAAACCTTTTTCTGCCACAGCCAATTGCATTAGAGTTGGTTCTCCAACAATCGCGCAATCCAGTTCCGGTAAATGTTTTAAAACACTGTTTAAACCGTTTTTTCCGCTGCTTTCTTCTTCGGCGGAAGCCACAATTACAATATTATGAGATAAGTTTTGATTCTCATAAAAGTGAACAAAAGTAGCCAGTAACGAAACCAAACATCCTCCCGCATCATTACTCCCTAAACCGAATAGCTTACCGTCTTTTTCGATGGCTTTAAATGGATCATTGGTGTACGCCTGATTAGGTTTTACGGTGTCGTGGTGCGAATTCAGTAAAAGTGTTGGTTTGCTTTGGTCAAAATATTTATTGAACGCCCAAACATTATTATTTTCTCTTTTGAAAGGAATTTCGTTTTGATTGAACCAATTTTCGATCAGAAGTGCTGTTTGATCTTCTTCGCTTGAAAATGAAGGTGTTTCAATCAGATTTTTTAACAATGTAATGGCCTCTTGGGTAAGCGTTTCTATGTTTTTCATTTTGTTTGGTTCTCTGCCACGAAGGCGCTAAGTCACAAAGTTTACTTTTCTACTTATGGGAACTTTGTGTAAAGTTTAATTTGCGCAAATTTCTTAAAATAATATTTAAAAGACTTGGGCAATTTTGTTTTTTTTGCCACAGATTAAAAGAATTTTCACAGATTTTTTAATCTTTTTAATCCTTTAATCTGTGGCTATACTCTTTTACAACGTAATGGTTGTATGCGAAATATCTGGATTTTGCAGCATGCTATGGTGCGCAATTTTAATCTTTTGAACACCTCTTGACAAACTATTAAAACAATTATCCAGTTTTGGAATCATGCCAGAATGAATCACTTTTTGTTCTTTTAACTCTTTGTATAAAACTTCATTTATTTCTGTAATTACTGAAGAATCGTCTTCTGAATCTTGCAAGACGCCTTGTTTTTCGAAGCAATACGTTAGCGTAACATCAAATACTTCTGATAAGGCAATCGCTAATTCACTCGCAATCGTATCGGCATTGGTGTTCAATAACTGACCGTTTTTATCGTGAGTAATGGCGCAAAAAACAGGAACAATTCCGTTTTCTAACAAGGTTTTTAATAAAGTTGTATTGACTTGCTTAACATCGCCTACAAAACCATAATCGATTGTGGGGTGATTTCGTTTTGTTGACTGAATCAAATTCCCGTCAGCTCCCGAAAAACCAATTGCATTGTTGTCTTTTGACTGCAATTTTGCAACAATCTCTTTATTTATTTGACCTGCATAAATCATCACCACAACGTCAAGCATTGCAGCATCGGTAATTCGGCGGCCTTCTATCATTTGTGGAACCAAACCAATACTTTCTGCCATTTTTGTAGCTGATTTTCCTCCACCGTGAACAAGAAATTTGTTTCCTTCGATTTTAGAAAAATCGGTTAAAAACTTTTCTAATTCTACTGGATTATCGATTATATTTCCGCCAATTTTTATTACTTGTACATTCATTTTCTTTAAGTTGTTAAGCTACTAAGTTGCTAAGTTGCTAAGTTTTTTTTCTAATTTCTTAGAAACTTAGAGTCTTAGAACCTTAGTTACTTTAGTTACAATTTCTTCAAAATCTTTTGCAACACCAATTGTGCCGAGTACGTTCTGTTATTTGCCTGCTCAATTACAATTGAATTTTCACTATCAATCACTTCGTCACTGACAATTACATTACGACGAACTGGCAAGCAGTGCATGAATTTTCCTTTATTGGTTAATGCCATTTTTTCGGCTGTAACCGTCCAATTTGAATCTGAATTGGTTACTTTTCCGTAATCGTTAAAGTTACTCCAGTTTTTTACGTAAACAAAATCGGCATTTTCAAACGCTTTGTTTTGGTCGTATTCAATTTGTGAATCTTTAGTAATTTCCGGACTCAATTCATAACCTTCAGGGTGTGTGATTACAAAATCCATGTTTTTCTGCATTTGCATCATTTCTACGAAAGAATTGGCAACAGCCTGAGGCAAAGCTTTTGGATGTGGCGCCCACGAAAGAACCACTTTTGGTCTGTGTTTCGTTTTGTGCTCTTCCATCGTAATCGCATCTGCCAAAGATTGTAACGGATGACGAACTGCACTTTCCATATTTACGATTGGAACGGTTGCGTGTTTCAAAAAGCCTGAAATTACTGTTTCAGCATAATCTTTTTCTTTGTTTTCCAAACCTGCAAAAGCACGGATTGCGATGATATCACAATATTGTGAAACCACTTCTGCTGCTTCCTTAATATGCTCTGAAGCACCAGAGTTCATTACAGCTCCGTCTTCGAACTCTAACGTCCATCCTTCGTTGGTAAAATTCATTACCATCACATTCATCCCTAAGTTTAAAGCCGCTTTTTGAGTACTCAAACGCGTTCTTAAACTTGGATTGAAGAATAACATCCCTAAGGTTTTATTCTTTCCTAAGTCTTGATTTTTAAGTGGGTTCTTCTTGATTTTTAACGCACTTTTTACCCATTTTGATAATGAGTTGATATCTTGTATTGAAATATAATTCATTCTTTTTTGTATTGTGTTTTTTAGACGCGGATAAAACTGATTCGCTATCGCGAAGACGCGGATAAAAACTGATTTTTTTCTTTCTTTCTATTTTCTTATTTTTCTGCTATTTTCAAAAATTTTCCGTTTAAATTCTGGTTTTGTTCCAAAGTTTAAAAGTAAACCAACTTCACAATCTGTTCCTTTTAAATAATTCAAAATTTGATTTTCGAATTCTTCAACTATACAAGTTGCCGCTTTTAATTCCAAAATTATTAAATCTTCCACAATCAAATCGGCATAATAATCTCCAACTTCCATTCCTTTATAATAAACTTTAATTTTCTTTTGAGCTTCGACTTTATAACCTTTATTTTTTAGCTCAAAATACATTGAATTCTGGTAAACTCTTTCTAGAAATCCATGTCCTAATTCATTATAAACTTCATAAAAAGTCTTTATAATGATATCTGTCAAATCTTTATATAATAAACTCATATACAAATAAAAATTCGTTTTTATCCGCGTCTTCGCGATAGCGAATCCGTCTCATCCGCGTCAAAATTAAACGATCTTTGTGAACGCAATTTCGTTTTGCAAAGCTTTCAAAATAAAATTATCTCCTAAGCCGTTGATAATCCAGGTTTCGATATTGGCTGCTTTTGCAATTGCTGCCGCTTCTATTTTTGACTGCATTCCTCCTGTTCCGTGTGATGATTTTGACTCTCCGATTTCTTTTTCTAAAAGTTTCAAATCATTTACCAAAGCTATCGTTTCTGGAATTTCATTGTTGATAGAAGCTTTGGTGTAAATTCCGTTGGTGTTTGTCGCAATGATTAAAATATCAACATTTAATAAAACGGCCGCCAATGCTGCCAACTTATCGTTATCTCCAAACTGAATCTCATCCGTGGCAACAGTATCATTTTCATTAATAATCGGAATATAATTGTTCTCTACCAAAACGTTTATCGTATTGACAATATTCACTTTCGATTGTTCTTTTTCAAAATCCGAATACGACAATAAACATTGCGAAGTCAATAATCCTAAATCACTGAAATTCTCATGGAAAATCCGCATTAAATGTGGCTGACCAATCGAAGCCAAAGCTTGCTTTAAAGCTATTTCTTTGCCTTTACTTTCGAGTTTTACAAATTGTTTTGCGGCTGCAATTGCTCCAGAACTTACGATTACAAATTCGTACTCTTTATTTAAAGCGGCAATCTGCATTCCTAAATCTTCAATTTTTCCCCGCGAAATATGATTGGTTTCCTTGGTTAAGGTATTACTTCCTATTTTTAATAAAATCCTTTTTTTACTCATTTTGTTTTGGTTTTGCCATGAAGACTCGAAGACACTAAGTTTCTTTATACCGTAAAGGGCGCAACGTTTTTTTTTATATTCTTTGTGTTTACAAACGCAATCCCGATAGCTATCGGGACGCAAAGCTTTATCTTTAAATAAATTCCAACTTTTAAATTCCAAATTCCAATAATCAGAAATCAAAAATCGTTAATCATCAATCTAATCCCGATAGCTATCGGGACTAAAATCTAAAATCACCTAACCTGCCCTTCTCCGTAAACGTACCATTTATTGGTCACCAAATGCTGTAATCCAATTGGTCCTCTTTGGTGTAATTTGTCGGTGCTTATAGCTAATTCTCCGCCTAAACCAAATTGTCCTCCGTCTGTAAAACGGGTTGACGCATTTTGGTAAACAGCCGCAGCATCAACCGCTTCCATAAATTCCTGTGCAATTTTATTATCTTTTGTGATAATCGAAGCCGAATGTCCGCCGCAATATTTGTTTATTTTTTCGATTGCATGTTCTTCAGAATCAATCGTTCCAATTACAATTTTATAATCTAAAAACTCTTCGTACCAGATATCTTCGTTTTGAAGTGTTTCGGTGTTTTCGAAATTCTCCAAAGATTTATCAACTATAACTTCTACATTAGATTCGACCAAAGTTTCGATTAAAATAGCTGCGAAACCTTCAAAATTAGGCAATTTAGAATCTATTAAGACTTTATCTACAGCATTACAAGCCGAAATTTTTGATGTTTTGGCATTCAAAATAACTTTCAAAGCTAGATCAGTATCAGCATCTTTATGAACGTACACGAAATTATTTCCGCGACCACTAACAATTACCGGACAAGTGGCGTGTTGTTTGACAAATTCAATTAGTTTTTCTCCGCCTCTTGGTACGATTAAATCTACTTTTTGGGTTGGTTTTTCTAAAAAAGCTTGCGTTTCAATTCGATTATAATTCAGATACTCCACCCAATCTTTCGAAACTCCGTTTTCTTCTAAAGCCTGATGCCATAAATCGACAATTTTCAAATTTGATTGTAAAGATTCTTTTCCTCCTTTTAATAAAATTTTATTTCCGGATTTAAAAGCAATTCCACCAGCTTCAATCGTAACATCCGGGCGAGATTCGTAAATAATCAATATCGTTCCGAATGCTGCCGTTTTATTAATAACTTTTATTCCATTATCATGAACAAAATGAAAACGCTCTACTCCAACAGGATCTTCTTGTGAAGCTAGTTGGTTTAATGACAAAATCATCGCGTCAACCTTTTTATCATCTACTTTCAGGCGTTCTTCCATCGCTAAATCAGAACCATTGTAAGCTGCTAAATCTTGCTTATTAATTTCAATAATCTGACTCCGCTCCTGCTCAACCAGTTTTGCCATAGCGCGCAAAACCAGATTTCGTTTTTCAATTGATAATGGATTCATAATTTATAGTTGGTTGGTTTTTTGGTTGTTTATTTTATGCTTTCAATTTCTCGTTTCATTCTTTCTCTCCAGTTTTTTCCGTTTCTTTTTTCAAGATATGGTTCAGTTATTTTTCTGTATTCTTTTTTAGAAATGTCTAGACTTTCAGAAATCATACAATAACTTACACTAATCAAACCATAATTCTTTCTTATAGAATCACGTATTAAAAACTTTTTATATTCAATTTCATCTTGCGGAGGTAAAGCTAGACCGCCACCAAATTCTTTTATTTTATCTTTTTTAATATCTTCTCTTGCTTCATTTTGAAAAGATAAAATAGATTTATTCAAATCTTGCTTATTAATACTAAATCTGTATAAACCATAAGATACCATCAAAATCGTACACAAAACATTAATAAAGATCATTGAACGAATTAATTTTAGCAAAAAACTTATTTTCTTATAAAATACCATGCTAAAAAAAACAGCTACTAAAAGTAATACGCCGTAAATCAATATAAGCTCCCTCCATTCAACATGTTGCGTTAGAATATCAGTCAAAGTAAAACGCTCTGGATAATTAAATAAATAGTAAACTAATACATTTATTATCCAAAGAATTAAAGTACTGATAAACAACCTTGTTTTCATAAATCTTAATTTTTAAGCTCTTCTAAGCTCTCTTTCAAAGCAACAATAAAAGTATCAATATCAGATTTTTTCACTGTTAATGGAGGTAAAATTCTAAGCAAATTTTTATTATTCGCACTTCCTGTGAAAATGTGTTTTTCGATAATTAGTTTTTTTCTTAAAGCTGCAACATCAAAATCAAATTCAACTCCAAGCATTAAACCTTTTCCTTTTACTTGTTTGATTCCAGGAACTTGTTTGATTTGTTCTGAGAAATAAGCCGAAACTTCGTTTACATTTTTCTGCAAATCCAGTTTTTCGATTACATCCAGAACTGCAATTCCTGCTGCACAAGACAAATGACTTCCACCGAAAGTAGTTCCTAATAATCCGAAACTTGCTTCAAATTTTGGCGAAATTAAAATTGCTCCAACCGGAAAACCGTTCCCCATTCCTTTCGCAACTGAAATAATATCAGCATTGATTCCGTGATGTTGAAAAGCGAAGAATTTCCCGCTTCTTCCGTATCCTGATTGTACTTCATCCAAAATCAAAACCACGTCATGCTTTTTACATGCTTTTTCTAAAGCCTGAAAAAATTCCGTTGTTCCTTCGTCTAAACCTCCAACACCCTGAATTCCTTCGATAATTACAGCAGAAACATCTCCTTTTGCTAGTTCTGTTTCTACTAATTCGATTTGGTTTAAAGGCAAAAAAGTAACTACTTGCTGTGCATTAATTGGCGCAACAATTTTCTTGTTGTCTGTAACGGCAACGGCTGCTGAAGTCCTTCCGTGGAAAGAATTATCAAAAGCTACAATTCTCGATTTTCCGTTATGGAAAGAAGCCAATTTCAAAGCATTTTCATTCGCTTCAGCACCTGAACTGCACAAAAACAATTCGTAATCTTCTAATCCAGAAAGTTTTCCTAATTTTTGAGCCAATTCTACCTGCAAAGGATTCTGAATAGCATTCGAATAAAATCCTAAATGTTCCAATTGGTTTTTCAATTTGGCTACATAATCTGGTTGCGTATGGCCAATCGAAATCACGCCGTGTCCGCTATATAAGTCTAAATATTCCACTCCGTTGATGTCTGTAATCGTGCAATCTACTGCTTTTACAGGCGTTATGTCGTAAAGTGGGTAAACGTTGAATAAATTCATTTTTTCTAAGTTAAATGTTATATGTAAAAAGTTAGAAGTTTAAGTACAGACGTTTAACATCTAACTTCTAAACATTTTACTATTCCTAAAATCCGCTTGGTTTCAAATGTAAACCTGTGGTTTCTTCTAATCCGAACATTAAATTCATGTTTTGAATCGCTTGTCCTGAAGCACCTTTGGTTAAGTTGTCAATAATTGAAGTGATTAAAATCCGGTTTCCTTTTTTCAATAAACTGATGATACATTTGTTGGTTTGAACGACTTGTTTCATATTGATGTTGGTCGTTGTAACGGTTACAAAAGGTTCGTTTTTATAGAAATCTTGGTATTTAGCTACCAAATTATCTAGACTTTCATCTGAATCTGTGTACAAAGTCGCAAAAATTCCACGAGTAAAATCGCCTCTATTCGGAACAAAAATTAACTCATTGGAATAATCCGCTTGCAATTGATTCACACTTTGATTGATTTCGCCCAAATGTTGGTGTTCAAAAGCTTTATAATGCGACATATTATTGTTTCTCCAACTAAAATGAGAAGTTTCAGAAAGACTTACGCCAGCACCGGTACTTCCAGTTGTGGCATTAATATGAACGTCATTTTTTAAAAGATTATCTTTCGCCAAAGGCAATAATGCTAACTGAATCGCAGTTGCAAAACAACCTGGATTCGCTATATAATTTGCCTTTTTAATATCGGATTTATTCAATTCTGGTAAACCGTAAACGAATTGTTTTCCTTCAAAATTGGAGTCTTTAGTTAATCTAAAATCATTTCCTAAATCAATGATTTTGGTATGACTTCCGAATTTATTTTCCTGTAAAAAAGAAATCGATTTTCCGTGACCTAAACACAAGAAAACCACATTTACATCAGGATTAATAGTGTCAGTAAAATTCATTTCGATATCACCCATCAAGTCGTGGTGTGCCACAGAAAGCGGTTTACCCGAATTGGTCGTACTGTAAACAAAATCGATGTTTACATTGGGATGATACATTAATATTCTGATAAGTTCTCCGGCCGTGTAGCCCGAACCACCAATTATTCCGACATTAATCATGATCTAAATGATTTACAGATGAAAATATATTTTGTGCATTTCCTAAAATCTTAATAAATCCTTTTGCATCGTCAGACGTCCAAGCATTGTTCATTTCTCCATACTGACCAAAACCTGTGTTCATTAAATCATTATCCGATTCTATTCCGTCAAGCGAAAAATGATAAGGTTTTAATGAAACCGTTACAACTCCATTTACAGTTGCTTGTGTATCCTGCAAAAATGTTTCAATATTACGCATCACTGGATCCAAAAACTGACCTTCGTGAAACAACATTCCGTACCAGTTTCCTAATTGTTCTTTCCAGTATTGCTGCCATTTTCCAAGTGTATGTTTCTCTAATAAATGGTGTGCTTTAATAATAATTAAAGGCGCAGCAGCTTCAAAACCAACTCTTCCTTTTATTCCGA
Organism: Flavobacterium hydrocarbonoxydans; assembly: GCF_009789235.1. GTDB lineage: Bacteria > Bacteroidota > Bacteroidia > Flavobacteriales > Flavobacteriaceae > Flavobacterium > Flavobacterium hydrocarbonoxydans. Next base: position 434,261 of record NZ_WSTB01000003.1, read on the forward strand.
TAATGGTATCACCTACGTGAATGTCACGACCAATTGCAAAAGCATTAGCTAATTTTTCTAACGCTACAATATTGTTTGAAGGTTTATCAAATTGTCCGTTTAATCCAACTAATTCTCCTTTTTCAAAATGCAATCTTACTTTTTCTTCGCCTTCTTTTTGCAATTGTGAAGGATATGCATCACTTGGCAAAGGTTGTCCAGAAGTTAGCGTTTCTTTTCCTCCAACACTAGTTCCCCAAAGTCCTTTATTGATAGAATATTGTGCTTTTTCCCAAGAATAATGAACACCGTTTTTAGACAAATAATCCACTTCTTCTTGTCTTGACAATTTTAAATCTCTAATTGGAGTAATGATTTCAATTTCCGGAGCAATGGTTTGAAAAATCAAATCGAAACGAATTTGGTCATTTCCAGCACCCGTACTTCCATGTGCGATTGCGGTTGCTCCTACTTTTTTGGCATATTTTATAGCTTCAATAGCCTGAAAAACACGCTCTGCACTCACTGATAATGGATAGGTATTGTTTTTTAATACATTTCCGAAAATCAAATATTTTATTGCTTTATCATAATATTTATCTACGATTGTTAGGTTGGCGTGTTGTGCACTTCCTAATTCGTAAGCTCTTTTTTCTACTGCATCTAATTCTTCTGCACTAAATCCTCCTGTATCTACAAGTACGGTGTGAACTTCGTATCCTTTTTCGTTTTTTAAATATTTCAAACAATACGAGGTATCCAATCCTCCACTATAAGCTAATACAACTTTTTTCATTTTATATAATTTAGGCTCATACTTTCGTAAGGAGCAAGTTTGAGAGTTCTTTTTAATTTCAAATTCTTAAGACAAAAAACTAAACGAAAGGATTTTACTTAAAAATAAGGCTTGTTTAATTTTTTTCAATCTTTTTAAAACAGCCTCGTTAAAAGGATGTCTTGGCGGATCTTTTTGTTTTTCTTTTGGATCATACAACATTCCGGTACAAAGACACATTTTGTTTTCTTTGCTTTGCAAAATTTCGTAATTCGTGCAGGTTTTACAACCAGACCAGAAACTTGGGTCGGTAGTAAGTTCAGAAAACGGAACCGGTTTATAGCCTAAATCTGAATTGATTTTCATTACAGCCAAACCAGTTGTGATACCAAATATTTTGGCATCTGGATATCTTTGCAAAGAATAATCAAAAACTTTCGATTTTATCTTTTTTGCCAATCCTAAACTTCTGTAGTCAGGATGTACAATTAAACCCGAATGTGCTACGAATTTTCCGTGCTGCCAACTTTCGATATAACAAAAACCAGCAAATTTATCATCTGCTAAAGCAATCATCGCATCACCATTCGCCATTTTTTTCTGAATGTACTCAGGAGTTCTTTTAGCAATCCCTGTACCTCTTAACAAGGCAGATGATTCTATCGTATCGCAAATTTCCTGCGCATACTTATAATGTTCTTCTTGAGTTACAACAATAGAGATCTTCATTTCAATAGTTGAAGTTAGAGTTAAAAATTAAAACGTATTGTTTAGTTTGAAATCCAGAAATAAATCCAACAAAATTAATCAAAATAGACATAACAGATTCTGAATCAAGAAGTTGATTTTTAGAAAAATGAATATAGAAAATACTGTTAGGATATGTTTGTCCTAAGGACAAAAGATGTGATTTCAAAATGAAAAATGAATATAAATAAATACGCGGCGAAAAACTCGGTGAATACTATAGAGATAGTATCCGTACTTCGGGAGAAGTAGCGGGAGAGTTTGTCCGTGACAAAGAAGTTATATGTAAACTTATTTTATTCATCGGTGCAAAAATACACTATTTTTTTATTCGCAAAACAAAAAAATAAAATTCTAACATTTTTTTTACTTATTGTTATTTAAAACCAAAAGAAAACCCGACAAGTTTCTGTTAAACTTGTCGGGTTAAATAGGTTATAAAAACTTGAATTTAATTTTTAGTAAATGACATTACTTGTCCATTACCTAAAATCGTCATATCAAAACCATTTTTTGCTTCATTAAATTTGAATTTTAATCCTGCTCTCTGAGACTCAAACGTGTCTTTTTCATTAGCTACGGGAGTCAAACCAAACTTAGGATAATTAGTAATTTCAGCACTTAAAACACTATTTTTTTCAGTAAATTCAATTTTCAAAGGTGATTTAGCAGTACTATAAGTCCCCAGATAGCCATCCAATATAACATCTTTTTCTACTTTACCTTTACCCGCAGTCCATACATTATTACTGTCGTTATAGTCTGGAAAAGCATGATCCGGATCTAAAGTAATGCTTTCAATTTCTTCTGTCGAATTGTGTTTGAAAGACCAGTCATTATTACGCTGCCAAATTTCTACCGGCAAACTAACTCTGGTTACTTTTCCGCTTTTGGTTTTTACATCTAAAATAATTGGCATTGGCATTTTGTCAAAGTTTTCTACTGTAATTACAACTCCTTTAGCAGGATCATTTTTTACATATTTGATAGCATTTATACCTTGATCAAAACGCCAGTTATTTACAAACCAGCTTCTCCAGAACCAGCTTAAATCTTCTCCAGCAACATTTTCGATAGTTCTGAAAAAGTCATCAGGCTGCGGATGTTTAAAAGCCCAACGCTCTACATAAGTACGTAACGCTTTATCAAAACGTTCCGCTCCTAAAACCTGTTCTCTTAAAATTGTCAATCCTGCACTTGGCTTAGCATAACATAAAACTCCAATATTAGCTTCTTTCATGTTATCTGGCGAACTCATGATTGTTTCTAACTCTGGACTTGTATAATACTCCCAATCTTCGTGCATATCTGCAGGTTTTTGTTTGTATTCTCCATTATTAAATTCAGCTGTGCTCAACGAATTTATAAAGGTATTAAAACCTTCATCCATCCAGGCAAATAAACGCTCGTTTGAACCTACAATCATAGGAAACCAAATGTGCCCAAACTCATGATCTGTAACACCCCATAAATCATCACCTTTAGATTTCCATCCACAGAAAACAATTCCTGGATACTCCATCCCGCCCTCGTTTCCTGCCACATTTGTCGCTGCCGGATAAGGATATTCGAACCATCTTTTTGAATAATGCTCAATTGAAGCTTTGGTATATTCTGTAGAACGTCCCCAAGCGTCATTTCCTGCACTTTCTACAGGATATGCTGATAATGCTAATGCTTTTTTACCACTTGGCAAATTGATTTTTGCTCCATCCAAAATAAAGGCTGGTGAAGATGCCCAGGAAAAATCACGGGAACTTTTTATTTGAAAATGCCATGTTTTCTCAGCAGTAGCATTCGTATTGGCAGTAGCAGCAACTTCTTCGGCAGAACGAATCATGATTGTTTTATCACTTTGTTTCGCCTCATTATAACGCTTTAACTGCTCTCCAGAAAAAACCTGAGAAGCATTTACCAAATCTCCTGAACCTACCACATAATGATTAGCTGGCGTTGTGATTTTTACGTCAAAATCTCCGTATTCTAAATAAAACTCAGAAGCACCTAAATAAGGATTTGTATTCCAGCCTCTTACATCATCATACACACACATACGTGGGTACCATTGCGCGATTGTGAAAATTTTCCCGTTTTTAGTTTCTAAAACTCCCATTCTGTCTGATCCTTCAAAAGGAGCAATGAATGAAAATTCGATTTTAATTTTTACAGAACCTCCCTTTGAAGCCAATTCTTCCGGAAGAAAAATCTGCATTCTGGTATCGGTTATAATGTATTTAGCCTCGGTTTCCTTTTTTTTCTTTCCTCCGGAAATTACTGTAACCGATTTTATTTTATTTCCTCCATCAAAAATCTGCCCCTGAGCACCATTACGGCTTCCAGACAAAGGCACAACAGCATTTCCTCTGGAATCCTCTTTAAATAAATTCTGATCTAAATTTAACCAAACAAATGATAATTTATCCGGGCTATTATTAGTATAAGTAATTTCGTCTGTACCAATAATTTCATTTTTAGCATCATCTAATCTTACGTTGATTTGATAATCGGCTCTGTTTTGCCAGTATTCAACACCTGGCTGACCGCTTGCAGAACGTGTTGGTGTACCATTTTTGGTGTAAAAATGCGGTGCAAAGGCATCATGATAATCGTAATTATTAACTGGAGTTCCTGCTGTTGTAGCTGGGGTTTGTTGCGCCCAAACAGAAGACATTCCGACAAACAAAGCCATGGTTAAAAGGGCTTTTGAGGATTGTTTTTTCATACTTTTTAGCTGTTTATGTAGCAAATTAATGAAAAAAAAAGCTATTTACAGAGAAAAATTAAAGTAGAATTTTAATTTTAGCGGAATTTTAGCAATTAAATAATTTGAGACTTTTTTATTCCAAAAACTAAAATTTATAAAATATATTTACATCTCTTAAAAACTAACCTATTTCAATTTTAAAATTTTGAATACAACAATATCAAATTCAGTAGCAAAAGCTTCTATAAATCACGCCGGAGCCGAATTGTTTTCGCTAAAAAACAGTCAAAACAAAGAATTTATCTGGGAAGGAAACCCTGCTTTTTGGGGAAAGCATTCCCCTGTTCTTTTTCCGATTGTGGGAACTTTAAAAAACAACATCTATACTATTGATGAAAACGAATATCAATTGCCAAGACACGGTTTTGCCCGTGATATGGATTTTCAATTGATTGAAAAAACCGAAAACAGCGCTACTTTTTCATTACAATCAAATAAAGAAACGCTTTTAAAATATCCTTTCGAATTTGAATTGCAATTGATTTACACTTTAGAAAATACCACTTTAACTATTGCATATAAAGTCATTAACAAAGGAAGCTCAAAAATGCCTTTTTCTATCGGAGCACATCCTGCAATTGCTTTGCCAAATGCCTTTGAAAGTTATGCTTTTGAATTTGAAAAAGATGAAAATCCTGAATTTTTCCTTTTAGAAAATGATTTAATTTCGGATAAAACTAAAATTTTAGAAACAAACAACAGACAAGTTCAACTTGACTACGAATTATTTAAAAATGACGCTTTGATTTTTAAAACTTTAGAATCAAATTCGTTGACTATTCTTGAAAACTCTAAACCTTATGTAAAAGTAGCTTTTGAAGATTTTCCGAGTTTAGGACTTTGGACCAAAGATAAAGCACCTTTTGTATGTATTGAGCCTTGGTTGGGCTATTCGGATACTCATGAAAATTCAGGTGATTTATTCGAAAAAGAAGGCATTATTATTTTGGATAAAAATCAAACTTTCGATTCAAAATTTACTATTACAATTTTTTAATTTTATAAAAATGTTAGCATTTAATTTTTCCCCATTTCCTATTATAGAAACCGAACGTTTGGTTTTAAAAAGAATCACAAATGATGATGTTGCTGAAGTTTTTGAACTACGTTCGAATCCTGAAACAATGAAATACATCCCAAGGCCATTGGTAAAAACTACTGAAGATGCTTTAGAACACATTGCGATGATTGACGAAAAAATAGATACCAATGTAGGGATTAATTGGGGAATTACACTTAAAGGAGATTCTAAATTACTTGGAATAATCGGTTACTACAGAATGCAACCCGAGAATTATCGCGCTGAAATTGGCTATATGTTACTACCTGATTATCATGGAAAAGGTATTGTTCCAGAAGCTGTAAATCGTTTGATTGAATATGGTTTTGAGGATCTAAAACTACATTCTATCGAAGCTGTAATTGATCCGGAAAATTTTGCTTCAGAAAAAGTATTGCAAAAATGTGGTTTTATAAAAGAAGCCCATTTTAAGGAATCCGATTTTTATGAAGGTCGTTTTTTAGACAAAGTAGTTTATTCTTTACTTCAAAATAAAAGGTAAATCCATTTGAATTATTGCAATAGAAATTAATGTATTGCGTTATATTTGCAGCAAAATCAGCAATTCTAAAATATTTTTTTGCTGATAAAATTTATATTTATGAAAAAAATATTGTTTCTAATTGTTCTTTTTTGTTCTGTTCACTCACAAAGTCAAACCTATATAAAATTCAACGCAGCAACAGCAGCGGTTCTAATTCCGAACATTGGAATTGAAACAAGTATTGGAGAAAAAACAACTTTTAGCGTTGACATTATGGCTTCTTTTTGGCAATCTTTTGATGGTCACAAACCAATGAAGTTTTACACTTTAACTCCAGAAATACGCTATCATTTTAAAGAAAAATACAATGGCTTTTATGCTGGAGTTCATGCAGGTCCAGATCTATACGAATTACAAAAATGGAATTATTGGGAATCTAACAAATATGAAAAAGGAGTTGGTTACAGACTTGGCGCTACTTTAGGATATAATATAAAGCTAAACGATAAATTTTTACTGGATATTTTTGCTGGCGGGGGCTGGCATCAGGGTTTTTATAAAGGCTATTATAACGATGGAACTCCGGGTCGTTATGAAGGTAAAAAAGATTATAATAAAAGCGGTGAATGGCTTCCTTACAGAGGAGGAATTATGATTTCGTACAAACTAAATTAGCTCTTAGTAAATTTAGGAAGCGTTTTTAAATATAAATCTTCAACCTTTTTACGAGCCCAGTCTGTTTTTCTTAAGAAAGTCAAACTTGATTTTACACTAGGATTTGCAGTAAAACATTTTATCGGTATTAATTCACCTAAGGTATCAAAACCATAATAATCTGCTAATTGCTCTACTATTTTCTGAAGTGTAATTCCGTGCAAAGGATCTTTTGATTGTTGTTTTTCCATAATGCAAATTTATATCATTTATTCAAAAACAATTGCGCTTTCATATTTTTGTTGCTAAATTTGCCAACCTATGCAAAAATCAGTCAATATACTTAATAAAAGAGCCCGATTCGATTATGAAATAATCGACACATACACCGCTGGAATTGTTTTAGCCGGAACCGAAATAAAATCTATCCGTTTAGGAAAGGCAAATATTACGGAAAGCTTTTGCGAATTTAGCAATAATGAGCTTTTTGCTATCAATACCTATATTGAAGAATATGCCTTTGGAAATCAATTTAACCACAAATCAAGAAGCGAAAGAAAGTTGCTTTTGAACAGAAAAGAATTGAAAACGCTTCAAAAGAACGTTCAGGCAAAAGGATTAACCATTGTTCCGCTTAAACTTTTTACTAACGAAAAAGGTCTTGCCAAACTTCAAATCGGTCTTTGCAAAGGAAAGAAAAACTACGATAAACGAGAATCTCTAAAAGAACAAGATACAAAGCGTGACTTAGATAGAATTAAAAAAGCTTATAACTAACAAAAATAACTTTAAATTTATTTTAAAGAATGTATTTTTCCATAATTTATACTTAATTTTACTACAATAAAAAATTAATTGTAATTATGAAAAAGTATTTAATTTTATTAACTGTCCTTATATTTGCGAGTTGCGGCAGCAATACAGCAATTGTAAACAGTTGGAGAGACCCACAAGTCACCGTTGCTCAGGAAAATTTTAAAAAAGTGTTAGTAGTAGCTTTGGTTAAAGATGAAGCCTCAAGAAGAACTGCTGAAAATAGAATTGCAGCAAGTAATCCTATCTTCAAAACATCCTATCAATACTTAAACGGAACTAATCTAGACTTAACTAAAGAACAAAAACTTAAAATTTTACAAGATGAAAATTTTGATGGAGTTGTTACGATGCGTTTAGTAAGCAAAGATAAAGAGACAAACTATGTTCCTGGAACCAATACCGGATTATATTATGGAGGTATGGGCGGAATGTATGGTGGAATGTACGGATACGGTTTTGGAAACTGGTACGGAATGTATTCTCCAAATTTCTATGAACCAGGATATTATCAGGAAACTGTGTCATATATGGTAGAAACGAATGTTTTTTCGTTAAAAGAAAATAAATTAATCTGGACAGGAACTACAAAATCAGAATACGCTTCTGACTTAGGACAAACTGTAGATGCAATCATGCAAACTGTAGTAAAAGAAATGAGAAAAGACGGATCTTTACCTCCGAAATAATATAAAAAAAGCAATATTTTAGAGTATTGCTTTTTTTATTCAAAAAATTATGACTAAATTTGTCAAGACAAAATTAAGTCAGAAGTCAGAAGTCAGAAGTCAGAAGTCAGAAGTCAGAAGTCAGAAGTCAGAAGTCAGAAGTCAGAAGTCGGAAGTTTGAAGTCGGAAGTTTGAAACTTGAAATATATGACTTCTAACTTCAAACCTAAATAATCTAAAATGAAAACACTTCTTAAAAATGCTAGAGAGCAAAAAGGATTAAAAACTCGTGAAGTAGCACAAATTCTTGGTATTGATCAGGCATTGATAAGTAAATTTGAGTCAGGAACAAGAAAACCTACTAAAGAACAGATTTCGAAACTAGCACGATTATTAGAGATTGATTACGAAACCCTGATGATTGCCTGGCTAAAAGAGAAAATCCTTTATGAAATTGGTGATGATGAGTTTGCGTTGAAAGCCTTGATGGTAGCTGAAGAAGAAATTAAATACAATAGAACAATTTCAAATCTTAAAATTTCGACTTCTCTGGAAAAATTACTTCAGGAAATCGATGTTTTAAAAGCAAAGTTAGACACTTATCGTCAGTTTGATAGTTATAGAATTACACAAGCACTAGAGTTAGAATATACATTTGAAAGCAATAGAATCGAAGGAAATACGATGACATTGCGTGAGACTGATATGGTTATTAATGAAGGTTTGACCATTTCTGGAAAAAGTATGCGCGAACATCTTGAAGCAATCAATCATCATGAAGCGATTGGTTTTATTAAAGATTTAATGCAAAAAAACAATTCGTTAAACGAGCGAGATCTTTTGTCTATTCATAACTTGATCCTTCGAGGAATTATCCCAGAAGATGCAGGACGCTATAGAAAAGTACAAGTCATGATTAAAGGAAGCAGTCACATGCCACCACAACCATTTATGGTTGCTAAAGAAATGGAAGATTATTTTATTTGGTACGAAATCAACAAAAACAAATTACATCCTGTAATTTTAGCTGCCGAAATGCACGAAAGATTGGTTACCATTCATCCATTTATTGATGGCAACGGAAGAACTTCCCGCTTGGTCATGAACTTGATTTTAATGCAAAAAGGATATTTAATTACTAATATAAAAGGAGATTACGAAACCCGAATGCAATATTATCAATCATTAGAAACGGCTCAAACTAAGAACAATAAAGAAGATTTTATTCTTTTTATTGCTCAAATTGAGAAACAAAGTTTAGAGCGCTATATCGATATTATTGCACAATAAAAAAAATCCGCTCAATTGAGCGGATTTTTTTTAGTTTTTATCTTCTAATAAAGGAACAAATCGAAACTCACCAAATTCATGTTTTTCAAATTGTGTTTCGTTTTTTCGAATTAATAAAGTCATAATCTGAACCTCTTCTCCTAGCGGAATTACTAACCTTCCACCTATCTTTAATTGTGCCATCAAAGGCTGCGGAATAAATGGAGCTCCTGCCGTAACAATAATACTGTCAAAAGGCGCATAACTTGGTAACCCTTTGTAACCATCACCAAATGAAAGGTGTTTGGGTCTAATATTTAATTTCGGAAACAAATTAGATGTTTGCTTAAATAATTCATTTTGTCTTTCTATGCTATATACTTTAGCTCCCAACATACACAATACTGCGGTTTGATAGCCAGAGCCCGTTCCTATTTCCAGGATTTTATGCTCTTTTTTTACCTCTAACAATTGTGATTGAAAAGCAACCGTGTAAGGTTGCGATATAGTTTGCCCTGCTCCTATCGGAAAAGCTTTATCCTGATAGGCATAATCTTCAAAGCTAGAATTTAAAAAAAGGTGTCTCGGAATTTTTTTTATCGCATCTAAAACTGCTTTATCAGTAATTCCCTTTTGTTGTAAAGTGCTTACTAACTGATTACGAAGTCCTTGATGTTTGGCAGTATCTTTCAAAATTGGCTGGTTTAATTTCAGCAAAAATAAGAAAGTAAATAGTAAATCAAATATTGATTTTTAATTATTAAATCGCTAAATCTTTATTGCATTAACTTTTACTTTCAACAAATAAATTATATTTTTGTTTAAAATACATTATCATGTTAAAAGTGGGAGTTTTAGGTGCTGGTCATCTAGGTAAAATACATTTACGTTTATTGCAACAATCTGACAAATACGAATTGGTTGGATTTTACGACGAAAATCAGGAAAATGCCGAACGAATTTCAAAAGAATTTGGCTATAAAAACTTCAGCACTATTGCAAAATTAATTCACGCTGTTGATGTGATTGATATTGTAACGCCTACTCTTTCACATTATAAATGTGCCAAAGTAGCTATCAAATCAGGTAAACATATTTTTATAGAAAAACCTATTTCGAACACTGTTGCTGAAGCCGAGGAAATTATCGCTCTTGCAAAAGAACACAACGTAAAAGGTCAGGTTGGTCATGTGGAGCGTTTTAACCCTGCTTTTATTGCTACCAAAAACATGATCGAAAATCCAATGTTTATCGAAACGCATCGTTTGGCAGAATTTAATCCGCGTGGTACAGATGTTCCTGTAGTTCTGGATTTGATGATTCATGATATCGACGCTATTTTGAGTGTTGTAAAATCAAAAGTTAAAAATATAAATGCTAGTGGAGTCTCTGTAATTAGTGAAACTCCGGATATTGCAAATGCCAGAATTGAATTTGAAAATGGCTGTGTTGCTAACTTAACAGCAAGTAGAATTTCGATGAAAAACATGCGTAAAACACGTTTTTTTCAGAAAGATGCTTATATTTCGGTTGACTTTTTAGAGAAAAGATGCGAAGTAGTTCGTATGAAAGATGCTCCAGAAGTTCCTGGAGATTTTGATATGATTTTGCAAAATGCCGAAGGTGTAAAAAAACAAATCTATTTTACAAATCCTGATGTAGAACAAAATAATGCCATTCTGGACGAACTAGAATCATTTGCAAATGCTATAAACACTAACACTACACCTGTTGTTACGCTAGAACAAGCTACAGATGCTTTACGGGTTGCCTATCAAATTATTGACTGTTTCGACAAATAAAATTCGAGTAACTTCAAAAAATAAGATTAGCCACAAATTCACAAATTAATTGGTGAATTCGTGGCTAAAATCATAAATATAATATTCAAAGAAAAATGAAAACTATAGCTGTAATTGGTGCAGGAACAATGGGTAACGGAATCGCTCATACTTTTGCACAAAGTGGTTTTACCGTAAAATTAATTGATGTTTCGGAGAAATCATTAGACAAAGGAATGGCAACTATTGCCGCAAACTTAGACAGAATGCTTTCTAAAGGAACAATTACTCAGGAAGATGTTGCTAAAACCATTACCAATATTATAACCTATACAGATATAAAAGACGGTGTTGTAGGTGTAGATTTAGTAGTAGAAGCTGCAACCGAAAACGTTGAACTAAAACTTAATATCTTCAAACAATTAAACGAAGCTTGCCCCCATAATACGATTTTGGCGACCAATACTTCTTCGATTTCTATTACTCAAATCGGGGCTGTTGTTGCACATCCTGAACGTGTTATCGGAATGCACTTTATGAATCCGGTGCCCATTATGAAATTGGTCGAAATTATTCGTGGATACAATACGAGCGACGAAGTAACGAAAATCATCATGGATTTATCTGAAAAATTAGGTAAAACTCCTGTTGAAGTAAACGATTATCCTGGTTTTGTTGCCAATAGAATTTTGATGCCTATGCTAAATGAGGCAATTGAAACGTTATACAATAAAGTAGCGGGCGTTTACGAAATTGATACCGTAATGAAATTAGGGATGGGGCACCCAATGGGACCGCTTCAATTGGCTGATTTTATTGGTCTTGATGTTTGTCTTGCCATTTTGAATGTAATGTACGAAGGTTTCAAAAACCCTAAATATGCTCCTTGCCCACTTTTAGTAAATATGGTGAGAGCTGGAAAATTAGGAGTGAAATCTGGTGAAGGGTTTTATGATTATAGTGAAAGTAAAAAAGCAGAGAAAATCTCTAAGCAATTTATTCTTTCATAAAAAAGAAAAATAGCATGTCAATAACATCAAATTTAAATACTATAAAAGCAACTCTTCCTGAAAATGTAACTTTGGTTGCGGTCTCAAAAACCAAACCTGTGGTCGATTTAATGGAAGCTTATGAAGCTGGTCAGCGTATTTTTGGAGAAAATAAAATCCAGGAAATGGCTGATAAGCATGAGCAAATGCCAAAAGACATTCAATGGCACATGATTGGTCATGTTCAGACGAATAAAGTCAAATTTATGGCGCCGTTTGTAAGTTTGATTCATGGGGTTGATAGTTTGAAATTATTACAAGAAATCAACAAACAAGCTTTAAAAAATGATCGAATTATAGATTGTTTGCTCCAAATATACATTGCCGAAGAAGAAACTAAATTTGGTTTGGATGAAAAAGAATTAACAGCACTTTTATCTTCTTCAGAATATAAAGAATTAAAAAACATTCGTATCTTAGGATTGATGGGAATGGCCACTTTTACGGAAGATCAAAACCAAATCAAAAAAGAATTCACACATTTGAAATCTATTTTTGATTCAATTCAAAATAAAGATGCACAATGTAGAGACGCACAACAATGTATTTCTACAGAAAATCATTTTTCTATAATATCAATGGGAATGTCTGGCGATTATCAGCTTGCCATAGAATGCGGAAGCACAATGGTTCGCATTGGAAGCAGTATTTTTGGCGGTCGTTGATATTATTGTAGATTTTAGATTGAAGATTGTAGATTATTACTGAATACTAAAAACTGACACTGAATACAGAATTTGTACGCAATACTAGACATAGAAACCACTGGAGGACAGTTTAATGAGGAGGGAATTACCGAAATCGCCATTTATAAATTTGATGGTCATGAGGTTGTGGACCAATTTATTAGCCTTGTAAATCCAGAAATTCCGATTCAGCCTTTTGTGGTGAAATTAACCGGAATCAATAATGCTATGTTGCGTTCTGCTCCTAAGTTTTTTGAAGTTGCCAAACGTATCATCGAAATTACTTCTGATTGTATTATTGTAGCTCACAACGCTTCTTTCGATTACCGAATTTTACGTACCGAATTCAGACGTTTAGGTTATGATTTTGAGGCTAAAACACTTTGTACGGTAGAATTGGCAAAAAAATTAATTCCTGAACAACCTTCATACAGTTTAGGGAAACTGGTTCGCGCACTCGGAATCCCAATGGCAGACAGACATCGTGCCAGCGGAGACGCAATGGCAACTACCAAGTTGTTCAAAATGCTTCTCGAAAAGGACCTAGAAAAAACAATCGTAAAAGATTTTATAAAACTAGAAGTCGAAAAAGGAATTGCACCAAAATTGCTTGATATTTTAAGTCAATTACCAACCAAAACCGGAGTTTATTACATTCATAACGAAGGCGGAACTTTAGTTTACATCGGCAAAAGCCAAAACATAAAAAAACGTGTCAATCAGCATTTTACCGGCATCACGACCAAAAGCAAAAAAATTCAGGCCGAAGTTTTTACCATTACCTATGATGAAACCGGAAGCGAATTAATCGCACTTTTGAAAGAAAGTGAAGAAATAAAAATAAACCGTCCGAGATATAACCGATCGCAGCGAAAAACAATTTTTCAGTATGCTTTGTATGCCGAAAAAGATGCTAACGGGTACATGAATTTAAAACTAGAAAAAGCGGATGGCCGTAAAAAAGAAATTACTTCGTACGCTACTTTGCAAGAGGGTAAAAATGCACTTTTCAGACTTACCTCTAAATATCATTTGTGCCAAAAACTAACGGGTTTGTATCAAACAAAGAAAGAATGTTTTCAATATAAAATCAAGGAATGCGATGGTGCTTGCATTGGCGAAATTACACCTGAAATTTACAACCTAAGAGTACAACAATTAATAACGGAGAATAGCTTCGAAAACAAAAGCATGATCCTGATTGACAAAGGGCGAAATGTAAACGAGCGAAGTGCTGTTTTAATCGAAAACGGGCTTTACAAAGGCTATGCTTTTTATGATTTGAACTATCAAATTACCAACATCGAAATCCTAAAAAATATCTTGATTCCGATGCAGAACAACCGCGATGTCAAGAATATTATCCAAAGCTACATCCGAAAAAGCAAAACGATAAAAATACTTCATTTCTAAACAACTAACTTTCATTATCTTCGTAGATATGACAAGATCAAAATCACAATTCGAAGTTTTCAGAGAGAAAATAAAAATCGTTTTATACGGCACCAACACCGTTTTAGGACGCATGTTCGACTTGGTTTTACTTGGTCTAATTCTGCTAAGTGTACTGTTGGTTATGATGGAAACCGTCGAAGGAATCGACCAAAAATACCATTCCTTACTTATTATATGTGAGTGGATTATCACAGGATTCTTCACAATCGAATATATTTTACGAATAATTTCGATTCAAAAACCTGTAAAATATATATTCAGTTTCTACGGAATTATCGATTTAATGGCCATCATGCCCATGTACTTATCGTTATTTTTCCCAGGAGCGAGTATTTTATCTATCATTCGAGCGTTGCGTTTTCTACGTTTGTTCAAAATATTACACATTCCGCAAATCTCACAACAATCCATTCAGCTCAAGGAAGCCATGGAAGCCAGCAAAGAAAAAATAATGGTTTTCATCTACTTTGTACTCATCAGTACCATCATCATTGGTACCGTAATGTATTTGGTCGAAGGCAAAGAAAGTGGCTTCACCAGCATCCCAATGAGTATTTACTGGACCATTGTAACCCTGACAACAGTTGGTTATGGCGACATATCTCCACAAACTCCTTTAGGACAATTCATTGCAGCTTTGGTCATGATATTGGGTTACGGAATTATAGCGGTTCCAACCGGAATCGTAACGGCTGAATTCGCCAAGAAAAGCCTTAGAAACAACACGGTCAACACCAACAAAATATGTAAAAAGTGCCATTCTCAACTACATTTTGACAATGCCAAATATTGCCATGAATGCGGAACAGAATTGCCCAATAATTAATTTAAGGAGCTATTTCCAGCTGTACATTACAACTCCTCCTTATATTTGTTGTTTTTTTAAGGCATAAAAGGAGCTTCTAAAGTCGCTCTTTTATCCCAAAAAAAACGAACAACTATAAGTCCGGGGTTTCCATTTCCATCTGGGCTAAAAAATATGAAATACCTAATTACCATCGTCGGACCAACAGCCATAGGCAAAACCGCCTTGAGTATTGCTTTGGCACAACATTTCAACTGCGAGATTATTTCGTGTGACAGCCGTCAATTTTTTAAAGAAATGACCATAGGAACCGCTGTTCCAAGCAAAGAAGAATTACAAGCTGCCACGCATCATTTTATTCAAAATAAATCCATTTTCGAAAATTATACCGTTGGCGATTACGAAAAAGAAGCACTTCTTAAAGTAGAAGACTTATTCAAAAAAGATGATTTCGTCATTCTTATTGGTGGTTCTGGTTTATATGTTGATGCGATTTTAAAAGGATTCGACGAATTTCCGGAAATCAATCCAGAAGTTCGTACTGATGTAAATTCGAATTATGAAAAACTCGGAATCACTTATTTGCAGGAACAATTACAACTTTTAGATTCAGATTATTTTGAAAAAATAACGCTTGAAAATCCACAAACTTTACAAAATCCACAACGAATGATGCGTTTTGTAGAAGTTTGCATCGGAACAGGAAAACCTTATTCTTCTTTTTTAAATCAGAAGAAAAACAATCGAAATTTTACTCCTATTTTGATCGGTTTAGATGCTGAAAGATCGGTAATTTATGACCGAATCAATCAACGTGTGGATATTATGATGAAGGCAGGTTTACTCGAAGAAGCCCAAACATTATATGCTAATAAGGAATTAAATGCACTGCAAACGGTGGGTTATAGAGAATTATTTAGTTATTTTGCCGGAGAAATCACATTACCTTTTGCCATCGAAGAAATTAAGAAAAACACCAGACGTTTTTCGAAACGCCAATTGACTTGGTTTAAACGAAATGAAGACACTAAATGGTTTGATTTTTCAGTTGACAGAAGAAAAATTATTACATATATAGAAACTAAAATAGGTCAATAATAAGATTATAAAAACCAAGAGGTGCTATATTATTTTTTATATCAGAGCTAAAAAATATCAATTTTGATATTCAAAAAATAATATCAAAATTTAATCTAATCCCGATAGCTATCGGGACATAAATCTACAATTACAAAATGCCAATATCTCCAAATTTCACTTCGGTTTTAAGTAAAGACTGGGAAATCAATTTTACACAATGTACGCCAAATGGTTCCTTAAAATATACAGACTTATGTAATATTTTGCAACTAACCGCCGCCGCGCATTCTGAAGTTGGCGGTATTAGCTTTTATGATATGCAGGAATTCCATCAGGCTTGGGTTTTAAGTAGAATGCGGGTTGAGATTAGTGCTTTGCCAAAATGGGGAGATACCGTAACCGTAAAAACCTGGATTAACAGCCTTGAAAATTCGCGTTCTGTACGTGCTTTGGAAATGTATGTAAAGGATAAAAAAATAGTAGGCTGCGAAACTTTTTGGGCAGTTTTTAATACTCAATTACGTCGTCCAGAAGCTTTGGCTTTGCCCTATGAACACTTTGAATTATTTCCGGAAATTAGAGCCACTGAAGAAGGTTTCTCTAAAATAAATATCAATCACGAGAAAGAAGCAGTTTTCGAAAAAGTCGTTTATTTATCAGATCTGGATATTGTCAATCACGTAAATAATGTAAAATATCTGGAATGGTGTCTGGATCATGTTGATGAAAAACGAATTCTGAAACAAGAAGTCAAAAGTTTCGAAATGAATTTCATGAAAGAATTATCCCTGAAAGATGTTGTTGTCATTCATGAAAGCGAAAACGATGACAACTCTGCCGTAACTTTCAGTATTACAAAAGGTGATAAAAGCTGTTTTGCCCTGCAACTGAACTGGAAATAAATCGCCTTCGGATTTAAATGATTAAACGGGTTTACACTGATTTATTATTTCAATTCATAACTTGATCAATCAGTAAATTCATTCCAAAAAATAAAAAAAACGATGCTGTTCAGGTTGAATTGCATCGTTTTTGCATTTTAATCAAAAATTATTTTGATTTCTTTTTTGAAGATTTCTTTGGCTTTTTAGACTTCTTTTTCTTCTCCGTCAAATCAATTTTAGCCTTAATTCTTTTTTCAATTTCAGTACAATCCCCTTCTGATATATAATGAATGGAGTAAAGTTTTGCCTTTTTGATTTCTTTCAAAGCTTTTTTAAACTCCAGCTGCACTTCAAAAAGAATGGCTTTTTTAAGCAAAATATCAGCTCTGTTGATTCCTTTTAGGGTCAGTGCAAAATCAATCAGCTTTTCCGCTTCTTCATAATCTTCGTTCAAAATCAAAGTCTGAATGTAATATGAATATACTTCAAGTGCGTTGATATTTTCGCCTAAAGCTTGTTGAAAGTAATTTTTTGCTTCTTCATAATTCCAAAGCTGCTCTGCCTGAATTCTTCCGTACAAACACAAAACCATTGTGTTTTTGGAATCATACGAAAAAGCATAATCTAAAGATTCTATCGTTTCTTCAAGCGAATACGGATAATTATCCAAAGCCTGAAAAAGGTATTTATCAATTGTTTTCATTTCGTAAATCTGTTTTTAATTGCTGCCGGACTCCTTTGTAACTTTTCGTTACTTTATTTTTCTTAAAATCTGTCCCTGTAAACGTTCGGACAGGATTACCACGCTGAATATTCAGTTGATTTTCCCACTGTTTGCCCACATGATTTTTAAGCTGTTGCAAAGTCTCATTTGCTAGTTTTTTTAATAATCTTTCTGTTGCCAGTTTTTTGTTTTGGTGTTGCGAGCGACTGTCCATTGCTACAACCGCAATTCCTGTTGGAATATGGGTTGCACGAATGGCTGAACTCACTTTATTAACATGTTGTCCTCCTGCTCCTGAACTACGCATCGCCTGATACTGAATATCATTTTCTGAAATCGAATTATTCTTTTGTGGCACAATCTCGAAAATGCCAATAAACCAATTTTTACGTTTGTGCATTTTTCTAAACTGACTTTGCCTAATCCATTGAACCGAGCCTATCCAAGAATTGACAAATCTTTCAGCTTCTCTGCCTTTTACAGCAATTGTAGCTGTTTCAACAGTACCATTTTCCTGACCAACTTCTCTTTGCAGTAAAACAGTTTCTAATTGTTGTTCTTGCGCTTCTTCCAAAACTTTTTTAAGCACCTGGGCAACCACCCAAGTGCATTCTGCAGGTCCTCGACCTGCCGTTATCTGAATTATTTTTTCCATTTTTAATGCTTTTTAACGGTCCATTCGAACAATTTTTGGCGTAAAAGTTCCCAGAACTTCAACCAAATCTGTTTGATTTGCCATAACTTTTGTAATGTCTTTGTAGGCCATCGGAGCTTCATCAATATTTCCTCCAATTAATGAAACATCATGTGCTTTCAGAACCTTTTTAATTTCACTTTGCGTAAAAGTGCTTTTGCATTTGGCTCTCGAAAACAATCTTCCTGCACCGTGCGAAGCAGAGTTTAAACTATCTGTATTTCCTTTGCCTTTTACAATATAACCTGGTGCCGTCATCGAACCCGGAATAATTCCTAACTGGCCTTCAGCCGCAGGAGTTGCTCCTTTTCTGTGCACAATACATTCCTGACCATTTACCATTTCTTTCCAGGCAAAATTGTGATGATTTTCAATCGTAACCACTACTCTTTTTCCGATGGCTTTCGCAATTCTTCTATGAATGTCGTCGTGACAGGCTTTGGCATATTCTCCGGCTAAATTCATCGCCAGCCAATATTCCTGACCATCATGTGTATTCAAATCAAGCCAGGCCAGATGCTGCACATTTCTAGGCAACGGACATTGCTTGGTTGCCAAATAAGTGTAATGCTTCGCAATATTTGCACCCAAACCACGTGATCCACTGTGTGATAATACAGCGAAATATTCGCCTGCTCCTAACTTCCACTCATTTTCAGGATTATCGATTTTAGCCACTCCAAATTCTACAAAATGGTTTCCTCCGCCAGAGCTTCCTAATTGTTTGTACGCTTTTGGCAAAAGATTCTTTAACAAAGGAATATCCTGAAATTCACTTTTGTAAAAAACTTCGTGATCTGCTTTGACAGTATGCGTTTCGTTCATTCCAAACTTAGTATGGTCTTTCAAAATCGCTTCTAATTGATGTTCTTTTCCTTTGAAATATGAAGCTGGCAAATCAAAAATTGACAAGCTCATTCTACAACCAATATCAACGCCAACACCGTATGGAATAACCGCATTATCAGTCGCTAAAACACCGCCAATTGGTAATCCGTAACCGGAATGTGCGTCCGGCATTAAAGCTCCAGCTACCGAAATTGGTAATTTTAACGAATCATATAATTGAAATTTTGCCTGTTCATCGATTTCGTTTTCCCCAAAAATGGTAAACGGAGCGCGGGTTGTTTTCAATTGGTGCATCCTTACCTGAACTGGCTTTATCAAACCTTCGGCTACTTTTCCCCAGGTTCCGTGGCCTTCAAACTTTTCGGGAAAGAGCAAAACTTCTTTGGCTTCTGTTAGAATCGCTTCTTTTTTCTCTCTTTTTCTATATCTGTTTATTTGCCCTAAGGCAATATTTATTGAATTGTTTTTAGGAAAGCCTAATTTAATCAGGTCTTTTCCGGATAATTTATTTCCCATAAATTTTTTAATTATTCTTTTTTTTGTCCAAGCTTATTTCCTGTTCAAACTGAAATAATTCAGAATGAAACATAAGCGTGCGGAATATTTTATCCCTTTTCGGAATAAATAATGGAACTGTTTTTCGGGAAAATTTGAGGGTCTAGAATTAAAAAAGCCCGAAACTAAATGGCTTCGGGCTTTTATATATCTAAAAAATTAATTTCTAAGATTGAAATAAGCCACGAAGAAGTGCTGCACCAAATCCGTTTGGTGTGAAGCTTTGAGATGATGATGTAAATACAAACATTTTTCTTCGTTATTAAAGGGTTATTATTTTTTCGTCTGCAAATATTCAGAATTGTTTTTTGATTTTCCAAATTATTTTAGATAAAAATCGTGTAAAAAAATATTCTACATTTTATTTTCTTATTAAAAACAAAACTATCTATCTGAAAACAAATCCCCTAGCCCTGATGGAAGTGGAAATCCTTTTGTTTTTTTCTTTAAAAAACAAAAGATTGAAGCGTACAGCAGGAATAGCTTCTAAAAAATTAAAATCTTTTAAGTAGTAAATTCTAAATTTTGAAATTCCAAATTCTAATCTTTCTTGAATTACTTTACTAGGATTCCTCCGGAATGACAAGATTGTGTGCTTTCTTTAATGAATTACTTTGCTGGGATTCCTCGGGATTAACAAGTTAACGCTCAAATTTAGATATAAAAAAAAGCCCTGATTTCTCAGAGCTTTATATATTATTAAGTGAAATGTTATTCTGCTACTTTGCTTTTTACAACAAGTCTGAAACCTTCACCGTGGATGTTTAAAATCTCCACATCTTCGTCTGATTTCAGGTATTTTCTAAGTTTGGCGATGTAAACGTCCATACTTCTTGAAGTAAAATAGTTGTCATCTCTCCAGATTTTTGTTAATGCAAGTTCTCTTGGCATTAAGTCATTTTCGTGAAGGATTAACATTTTTAGCAATTCATTCTCTTTTGGAGACAATTTGATTGCTTCGTCATTCTCGAAAGTTAAAAATCTAAGTTTAGAATTTAGGTGAAATTTACCAATGTTAAATTCAAACTGAACTTGCTCTGCTTTTGTATCAGCCGATTTTCTTTGAATAATTGCTTTAATTTTCATCAATAAAACTTCTGAATCAAAAGGTTTATTCAGGTAATCATCAGCTCCTGCTTTGTACCCTTTCAATACATCCTCTTTCATCGATTTTGCAGTCAGGAATATAATTGGCACTTCGCTATTTTTTTCTCTAATTTCTTTGGCTAAAGTGTAACCATCTTTATAAGGCATCATGACGTCAAGAATACATAAATCGTAAACATCTTTCTTGAATTTTTCGAAACCTTCCATACCGTTTTTAGCTAAAGTAACTTCAAAGTCATTTAACATTAGATAATCTTTAAGAACTGCCCCAAAATTAAGGTCATCTTCTACTAAAAGTATTCTTTTGTTAGTATTTTCCATATTTTAATTTATTAATGGTATTTTTATTATAAAGGTGCTACCTTTCCCTTTTTCGCTTTCAACATATACTTGACCGTTGTGGTCCTCTACTATTCTCTTTACATAAGCGAGACCTAAACCGTGACCTTTTACGTTGTGTAAATCTCCGGTATGTTCTCTGTAAAATTTCTCAAAAACCCGTTTTTGAGCTATCTTACTCATTCCTAATCCATTATCTTTTACTTTTATCAGAATCATATCCTTGATATTTTCTGTAAAAATTTCGATTTCAGGAACATCAGGCGAATATTTTATGGCATTTTCTAAAATATTAACCAATACGTTTGTAAAATGCACTTCATTTATCAAACAGGTTGTTCTTGCGGCATTTAAGTGTTTTACAACCGTACCTTGTCTATCCTCTAAAATTAGATTTACGTGCTCAATAGCATCATCTATGATATCATGAATTGCTGTAGGTTCTTTGCTGATATCCAATTCTCTTTTTTCTAATTTAGAAATTCGAAGAACGTTTTCTACCTGAGCATGCATTCGCTTATTCTCATCCCTGATCATTTGAAGATATCGGAAAACCTTTTCCTTATCTTCTATAATTTTAGGGTTTTTGATCGCATCAAGCGCTAAATTTATGGTAGCAATTGGAGTCTTAAACTCATGCGTCATATTGTTTATAAAATCAGTTTTTATTTCTGATATATGTTTCTGACGAATTAACTGGTTCAGTGCACTGGTATAGGCTACAATAATAATAAGTGTAAAAATTATTGATAATATCGTGATACTCAGTAACTCAGATAACAAAAACTTTTTCTTATGCGGAAAAGTGATATACAATTCGTATTTGCTGTTTCCTTCATTATCGGTATAAACCGGAATATGATAACTAGCATCTTTATCGTAATGAAATCCTTCAGATTTTATTTTTGTTGCAAAACCATTATTTAGGATACCAAACTCAAATTTGGTCTTTACACCATATTCTGCAAGTTCTTTTTTTAATATTCCCTGCAATTTTTCTTTAGAAATTCTTTCATCAATAGACAAAGCGGCTGCTGCATCTTTGATAGAAATTTCCATCTGAACTTTTCCTAAAATATCTAAATTTCCAGATTTTTCAACCTTTAAATCCGGAATAACACTTTGATTTAATGTGTTATTATCAATTCCGTTGTTATTATCATACACTTCAGTTAAACGCTTTGAACTGAAACTTTTAAATCGGTCTGAATTGAATTTTTTATCAAACAATGAACCGCTTATATCGTAGTTCTCCGAAGTGATACTATTCTTGTAAACTATTGTTTTATTTGTTTTGGTATTTCTTTGAACAAATAAAATTTCTAACAAATCTTCTTTTTGTGGAATTTTACCTGTACTATCTTTTATGCGGTTGATTTTTTCATAAAAACCATATTCTTCCTGCTTTTCTAATTTGTCCGCAACATTACCTATTACTTGTGTTACGTGATATTTGAATTGTTCGTCATTGTTTTTGAACGAAGAATTGAACCAATACACCTGAACAAGAATTATCCCTATAAGAGACAGACTCATCAGCAGTACAAGTATTCTAAAAAATAATTTATTCATCAAAACAAAATTAATATTTTAACAATATACTAAATAATACATTAACCAAATATTAACATTTAAGACTGTTTTTGTTTAAAATTTAAAATTTTAAGAATTTTAACAACTTCTTCTTTAGCATTTTTAAGATTAGTGTTATTAATTACAAAATTACTTCTGGAAATTCGTTTTTCATCATTCCATTGCATTTGCATTCGGCTTAAAACATGCTCTCTGGTGGTATTGTCACGTTTTAAAACCCTATTTATCCTAACTTCTTCTGGGGCAGTAACAGTTATAATTATGTCGCAGTCTTTATAACGACCGCTTTCAAATAAAATTGCAGCTTCATAAACCACATATTGGTGATCTTTATTTTGTGCTAACCATACATCAAAATCTTTTTTGACAGCTGGATGCACAATTGCATTTAGTTGTGTTAATTTATCTTTATCATTAAATACTATTTCGGCTAGTTTTCCTCTGTTTAAAATATCATTTTCAAAAATTTCTGGTCCAAAAGTCGTTTTTATAGCCTCAATAATTTCTTTGGACTGCATCACTTTTTTAGCTTCGTCATCCGCAATGTAAACAGGTACTCCAAACTCTTTAAAAAAATTAGCTATTGTCGATTTTCCACTTCCAATACCTCCTGTCAGACCTATTACTTTTATCATCTTATACTTTAAAAAACATACGAGGAAAAGCCTCTTGTGGTTTTTTCTTTAAAAGAATAATTTTTACAAATGATTCTAAAAAACCCGTTCCGTAGCCATAAAATTGCTTCCAGACTGCGATTACGGATAAATATCCAATTTTGATACTTTTATTCTGAATTGTTGATGTAAGAAAAATTATAACGAAATATACAAAATATAATTGTAATAATAGATCAAAATTAAAAATTAACAGTATAAAGGCTAATAATAATCCTAAGATAAAAACGGTTGGAAAGAAAAAAGTAAGCTTATTATGTTCTGGATACCAACTATTTAAGATTGGTCTTGCGATTCCAAATTTATGAACTTGTAGCGAAAATTTCTCCCAGTCAATTCTTCTTTTGTGATAAACATAAGCATTTGAAAACAATCTCGTTTCAAAACCTAAATTCCATAAACGAATGGATAAATCCGGATCTTCTCCGGGATGAATATTTCCAAATCCTTTTGAGGCTTCAAAGGCTTTTTTAGAAATTCCCATATTGAAACTTCTTGGCTGAAATTTGCCTATTTTCTCGGAACCACCGCGAATCCCACCTGTTGTTAAAAATGATGTCATCGCAAAATTGATGGCTTTCTGAATGTTAGAAAAACTATCTAATGCTTTATCCGGCCCACCAAAACAATCCACATACTCTTCATTCAAAGCTTTTCTGACTTCTGATAAATAATGAGGCGGAATGATACAATCAGAATCAAAAATGATAAAATAATCCCCCACTGCTTTTTGCATACCAAAATTTCTCGAATCTCCTGGTCCTGAATTGGGTTTAAAATAATACGAAATATTCAATTTTCCCTGATAGGTCATGACCACATCTTTACAAGGAACCGAAGAACCATCTTCTACCAGAACAATTTCAAAAGCTTCATTAAAATCAGATTTTGATAAACTTTCTAAAAGTTCATCAACTTCGTCTGGTCGATTATACACGGGTATAATTAGAGAAAAAATCATAATCGAATATGCGTATTAAGTGGCAATTATTTTTTATGTAAAAATTTTAACAAAGATATGTTATATTCATAAAAAAACCATCAACTTTTGATTGATGGTTTTAATAATATTTTGATGGTTTTACCTGATACTTTCGATACCCACTACCTCATTTGCTTCGGCATCATAATCTACTCCGTCGAATGCAAAACCGAATAGGTTTAAGAAGTCATTTTTGTAACCTGCCAAATCTCCAATTGCCGGTAATGTTTCAGTAGTAGCCTCTTCCCAAAGTTTAGCCACTTTTGCCTGAACATCATCACGCATTTCCCAATCATCGATTCTGATTCTTCCTTTTTCGTCAACAGGAACTTCAGCACCATTATACAATCTGTCCTGAAATAAACGTTGAATTTGCTCGATACATCCTTCATGAATACCTTCTTCTTTCATAATTTTATATAAAAGAGAAATGTATAATGGAATAACCGGAATTGCAGAACTTGCTTGTGTAACCAACGCTTTGTTTACAGAAACATAGGCTTTTCCACCTATCTCTTTAAGACTATCAGTTATGGTAAAAGCGGTTGCTTCCAGATGATCTTTTGCACGACCAATTGTACCTTTGCGGTAAACTGCTTCTGTCAATGATGGCCCGATATACGAATAAGCAACAGTTGTAGCTCCTTCTGCCAATAGTCCTTCCGCTTTTAAAGCATCCATCCACATTGCCCAGTCTTCTCCACCCATAACGGCAACAGTATTATCTATATCTTCATCGTTTGCTGGTGCAATAGAAACTTCTGAAACGTTTCCTGTATGAAAATCAACAGTTTTATTGGTGAATGTTTGTCCGATTGGCTTCAAAGTAGAACGGTGTAAAATTCCTGTGTTAGGATTTGTACGCACCGGCGAAGCCAAACTATAAATTACTAAATCAACCTGACCTAAATCAGCTTTGATCAAGTCTAATGTTTCTCTTTTTATTTCGTTAGAAAAAGCATCTCCGTTGATACTTTTTGCGTACAAACCTGCTTTATGAGCTTCTTTTTCGAAAGCTGCAGAATTGTACCATCCTGGCGAAGCTGTTTTACCTTCTACTGGTGGTTTTTCGAAGAAAACTCCAATAGTAGCAGCATCAGAACCAAAAGCACTCGTGATTCTTGAAGCCAGTCCGAATCCTGTTGATGCTCCAATTACCAATACTTTTTTAGCGCCTGCAATAGCACCTTTTGATTTTATATATGCTATTTGATTTTTTACGTTTTGTTCGCATCCTGTTGGATGAGATGTCAAACAAATAAATCCTCTCATTCTAGGTTCTATAATCATCTTGTAATGTTTATGAAATTAATTGTGTTTTAGCTTTATTTTAATTTTTCAAAAATAGACATTTTATCTTTAAACTAAGTTTCTTAATTTAATAATTGTTTTGCATGGTTCAATGCCGAGTCTGATATATTGGCACCTGAGAGCATTTGCGCAATTTCAGTAATTCGTTCTTCCTGAGATAACAGTTTCAATTCTGATTGTGTGTCGTCATCGATTGTAGATTTGAAAACCTTGAAATGTGATTCGCCTTTGGCCGCAATTTGTGGCAAATGCGTAATGGCAAAAATTTGCATCGTCTGACTCATCTCTTTCATGATTTCACCCATTCTAATAGCGATTTCTCCTGAAACTCCTGTATCAATTTCATCAAATATTAAAGTTGGCAATTTAGAATATTGTGCCAAAATTGCTTTGACAGCCAACATGATACGAGACATTTCTCCTCCAGAAGCTACTTTTTTCAACAATCCAAAATCAGTTCCTTTATTGGCAGAAAATAAAAATTGTAATTCATCTTTTCCATTTTGAAAATACGTTTCTGATGGTAATAATTCCATATTAAAACGCACATTTGGCATTCCTAAAGTTTCTAAAATCGAAATTAATTTATTTGATAAAACCGGAATTGCAGTATTTCTATTTTGATGAATTGTAGCCGAAAAAGCATCTAATTCTGCTGTTTTTTGTTCAATGGAAAGATTTAACGAAGCTATTTCTTCTTCGATATTTCCTAATTCTAAAACTGAATTTTCTAAATTAGTCTGAATCTGCAATAACTCATCAACCGTAGTTACCTGATGTTTTTTCTGCAAATTATAAATTAATTGCAATTTCTGACTGATAAATTCTAGTTGCGTTGGGTCGTTCAATAACTTTTCTGAACAATTTTGCAATTCTCTTGAAACATCATCAAATTCAATAGCTACACTTGTAATTCTTTCAAACAACCCCTGATATTCTGTTGAAAATGGAGCAATTTTTTGTAACGCTGTTTTGATTTCATTCAGATTATGAAAAACACCAAACTGCTCTTCATTGGCAATCGCCAAAGATTTATCGATAGATTCCTTGATAATTTCAACATTATTAAGTTTTTCAAAATCAGCTTCCAGTTCTTCCTGCTCACCAGATTTTAGCTTTGCTACAACTAATTCATTTAATAAAAAAGTATTGTATTCCTGCTCTTTTCCTGCATCACTTTGTTTTTTAAGCAACGCATTCAGTTTTGATTTCTCGGATTTGTATGTTTTTAAAAGCTTTTGATAGGATGAAATTACCTCTGCATTATTAGCAATCGCATCAATTATCTGAAACTGCACACCCTCATCAGACAATTCCTGAGTTTGCTGCTGCGAATGAATATCAATCAAAAAAACACTCAATTCTTGTAGTTCCTGAAGGTTTACAGGACTATCGTTTATAAAAGCACGTGACTTTCCAGAGGGTAAAATTTCACGTCTGATAATGGTTTCATCTTCATAATCGAGATCATTAGCCTCAAAAAAAGCTTTCAGACTGTATTTAGAAATTTCAAACTGAGCCTCAATAACACATTTTTCTTCTTTATTTTTTAACGAAGTCAAATCGGCTCTTTTTCCTAAAACTAATCCTAAAGCGCCTAATATAATAGATTTACCTGCACCCGTTTCACCAGTAATAATAGAAAAACCTTTTGAAAAATCAATGGCTAATTTTTCAATCAGAGCATAGTTTTTAATTGACAACGAAGTAATCATAGTAATAAATTGTAAATGAAGATTATGGAGACAATACTAAAACTCAGAACTTAACCTGAGCCCATTTAGTAGCATTTAATGGTGATACTCTATTTAAAACATCAGAAAGATCAGTAACCGGAATACTCGGTCCTCCTGAAAAAATAGAAACAATTTCGTCTGATTTTGCATCAAAGAAAACCCGGGTCAGAAAAGCATTTGGTTTTACTGAATTTAGTTTCCCTATTAATAACAGAGATGATTTAACTTTTTCTTTGGCACTTTTTAAATCCTGACTCATAACATCCAAACCCGCGTGATACCCATACATGGTCTGACGCAAATCAGCATACGTTGGTGACAAAATATCATTAATCAAAAAATACCTGTTCTGAAGTCCGTCAGCCTGGGTCCAGCCTCTTGAGCCGCCTTGCTGGGCAACATTTGTTATGTTTTGAGCTGTTTCGAAATAAGAATTTCCAGCACCATACTGAAACGTATCCGCATCTAATCCTAAAATCATATAACAGTAATAGGAAATCACAGAAACTAAATTCGACTCATAAACCGTTGGATTAAACAATAAGTTTTCATATTCAGTATATCTAAAACTAAAGTCTTTATCGTTAAAATTAAAAACCGGGGAAGAATACGATGAATTATAAATCAGTCTTGATGATTGTACCTGAATGGTCCCAGAAAACTGATCCGAAGTAGCTGTAGCTAGTGTGATATACATTGAACAATTGATGCGCTCATTTTGTTTAAGAGCCGTTCCTGTCCAATCTGTCTTGTTTATAAATTCAGACAAAGCTGTTTGTAAGGTTTTATAAACTTGCAGGTTGGGATTTGGTAATCGTTCTGTATTTATAGTAACTACACAATTTAACTGTTGTGCCTGTGCAAAGCCAAAAATTAAAAATACAAGAAAAGTAACTATTTTGTTTTTCATATATGCTGAAGCTTTTTAGTAATCATATATGATATCGCCTGTAAGTTTATTGCTGTTTGTGAGCAACAAAAGTATTATTTGGCGATTTCATAAAAATGCGATATCACTTTGTTTAAAATATCAACCGCAACTGATTCTTTTGTTTTCAATTCCATCGGTTCAACCTTAAAAGATTTGTCGATAAAAGTAACTTTATTCGTTGGTTTTTGAAAACCTGCACCTTTATCCTGCAATGAATTTAGAACAATCAAATCTAAGTTTTTTTTCTGAATTTTCAACTTAGCATTTTCAATTTCATTTTCAGTTTCCAGAGCAAAGCCAATTAAAAACTGATTTTTTTTAGCCACTCCTAAAGATAATAGAATATCTTTTGTCTTTTCGAGTTCAATCGAAAACTCATCCGGAGCTTTTTTAATTTTCTGAACAGCAACTACTTTTGGTTTATAATCCGCAACAGCAGCAGCAGCAATCGCAACATCTACACTTTCATAATACAAATGACAAGCATCATACATTTCCTGTGCCGAAACAACATTTATTACCTCAATCGAACTGTTTTTTGTTTTAAAATGAGTTGGTCCAGAAACCAAAACAACCTGTGCTCCCAGATTTGCGGCTTCATTTGCAATATCAAACCCCATTTTTCCTGAAGAATGATTACCTATAAAACGTACCGGATCTATTGCTTCGTATGTAGGACCTGCAGTAATTAGTATTTTTTTTCCTTTAAGGGGTAATTTGCTTTCTAAATCAGCCTCCAGAAAAGCCACAATATTTTCAGGTTCTGCCATTCGGCCTTCGCCAGATAAACCGCTTGCTAATTCTCCGCTTTCAGCAGGAATCATGATATTTCCATATTGATTTAAAGCTGTAAAACTAGCAATCGTCGAAGGATGTTTGTACATATCCAAATCCATTGCCGGTGCGAAATAAACAGGACATTTTGCCGATAAATAAGTAGCTATAAGAAGATTATCGCAATTGCCATTTGTCATTTTAGACAAGGTATTAGCAGTTGCCGGAGCAATGACCATCAAATCAGCCCAAAGGCCAAGTTCGACATGGTTGTTCCATTGTGCATCAGCATCCTCTTCATTATAAAATGTAGAATATACAGGATTTTTTGACAAAGTCGATAACGTAAGTGGCGTTACAAAATCCTTAGAAGCAGGTGTCATGATCACTTGGACATGTGCACCTGCTTTGATAAAGAGTCGTACTAATGAAGCTGTTTTATAGGCTGCAATTCCACCAGAAACTCCCAGCAAAATTTTCTTCCCGTTTAAAACTGACATTGTACTATATTATTTGTTTGAACCTCTGTGGTAAGTTTTACCATCTAACCATTCCTGAACTGCTAAAGCATGTGGTTTTGGTAATTTTTCGTAAAATTTAGAAACTTCAATTTGTTCTTTATTTTCAAAAACTTCTTCAAGACTGTCATTATAAGTAGCAAACTCTTCTAATTTTTCAGTTAATTCTTTTTTGATTTCAGAATTAATTTGATTTGCTCTTTTAGCCATAATGGTAATTGCCTCATACACATTTCCTGTTGGCTCTTCAATAACTGTTTTATTGTAAGTTATTGTATTAACAGGAGCATTCGTCTTTTTTAAATCCATGACTTTATTTATTTAGTAAATTTTTGTAAATCTGTTTCAACTCTAGCATTCATTTCGTCTGCTTGTTTTTTGTATTTTGTAGCACTATTGAACTTTATTAAGTTATTGTAGGCTACTTTGGCAACATTTAAACGCTCTTCCATTTTAGACTGCACACTATTGATTGCCAATTGGTATGCCGAATCGTATTTGTAAAACAAAGCGTCTTCTTTGAATGGTGTTCCCGGAAAATCAGCAATAAAATTATCAAAAGCAATCAATGCTGACTTATAATCTGAAATTGTATTGTAACCTTTTGCAACTTCATACGCTTTTTTCTCTAGCTTTCCGTTTAATTTTTGTACAGCTTCATTAGCCTGAGGGATATATTCTGAATTTGGGTACATATCAATAAATGCCTGTAATTTATCCAATGCTTTTACTGTATCAACCTGATCTAAACTATAAACAGGAGCTAATTTTGAATAACTGTAAGCACCTAAAAAAGCAGCTTCCTGCACTTTTTCGCTACGTGGGTAACCTGAAACAAAACTTTCGAATTGATATCCGGCTAAATAATATTGTTCTGTTTTATAATAAGACTGAGAGTACATATAAAACAACTTTTCAGCCTGAGGTTTTCCTCTGTAGGTAGGAGCTAATTGTTCAAAAAGTCTAATTGCCTTATTGTATTTCCCTGCTTCATACATTTTTGTAGCAATTTCAAACTTTGCTGCAACATCTTCATTTTTTAAGGCTTTCTGGTAATCACTACAAGAACAAAAAAGGACAACTACAACTAATAGAGAAACTATTTTTTTCATTTTATTACTTTTATTATGATTCTTGCGACAATTGTGCCTAAGCAAAATCACACCGAAGTTTCGGTGGCAAATTTAGTTATTAATTTAGCTACTACAAAATATTTTTTTTGTATAATAAAATACAGAGAATCTTGCTTTTATTTGATACTGTTTTTAACAAATTCATTTAATCTGTTTGCTAAGGAATCATCTACAGAAACCAATGGCAAACGAACTGTGTTATCAGCAATACCAAGGGCCTGAAAGACTTGTTTGATACCTGCCGGGTTCCCTTGTTCGAAAATCATATCGATACAATCTGATAATAAATATTGTGTTTTGAATGCTTCGTTTACTTTTCTGTTGAGTCCTAAACGGATCATTTCTGAAAATTCTTTTGGAAAACCTTGTCCAATTACGGAGATTACTCCTGCTCCACCTGCCAAAACAATCGGCAAGGCAATCATATCATCACCGGAAATTACCAGAAAATCTTTTGGTGCATTTTTTATTAATTGTAATGCCTGAGCCATATCGCCAGCCGCTTCTTTTATGGCGACAACATTCTCAAAATCATTTGCTAAACGAATTACCGTTGACGGCAACATATTACTAGCCGTTCTGCCAGGAACATTATATAAAATCACAGGTACTGGAGAAGCCTCTGCAATTGCTTTAAAATGCTGATAAATTCCTTCCTGAGTAGGTTTGTTATAATAGGGAGAAACCGAAAGTATGGCGTCGAATGCAGAAAAATCTCGTGTTTTTAATTCCTCAACTATTTGCATAGTATTATTACCTCCAACACCCAGAACCAAAGGCAATCTTCCTTTGTTAGTATCAACTATAGTCTTGATAACCAATTCTTTTTCATCTTGTGTTAAAGTCGCATTTTCAGCTGTTGTACCCATAACAACAAGATAATCAACACCTCCATCGACAGAAAAATTAACTATTCGCTGTAGGGCTTCAATATCAATGGAGAAATCTTTTTTAAATGGAGTGACAAGCGCAACACCAGTTCCTATTAATGATTGCATATTCTAATGTATAATTATTTTATGTTTTTTAAATACCTAAACAATTCCGAAATGAAAAGTTTATAATTTTCTAAAGAAGTATTAATCATCCAGCGGTTAAAATGTTTATCAACTGAAGCAAATCCTACTTTAAATTTCGCTTTCGATTTCTGTGTCATCAACATCAAAATTGGCTTTTCGATATCATAATAACTAATCAAAAGATCAAATTCTGTTTCTATAAATTCATTTAGAAAAACTTCAGAAAACTGCCCTCTCCAACTCAATTGTTTTTTACTAAAAGTGGGCAACCTGTACTCTTTTTTCTTCTTTAATTTATCTCTGTACGCTACAATACTGATGTTTTCCGGATGAATACCATTCAAAACAAGAACTTCTTTTAATTTTTCTGAATGTCTAAAATCACTTTCATCAATCAGTAAACCAACAGTTTGTATCTTACTGGTAAAGACTTCGTTTTTTACTTTATGTAAATTTTTATTTAATGTTTTTTTTACAAAAAATTCCTTTATATAATTTAAAAACATAGTACTTTTACTAGATTACAAAATTAATTATTTAAGTCGCATTAAAGATGGTAAAACTAAAAAAGTATAACGAAGTTTTAAAACTTTTTGTTATATTCTTAACACTTTTTTTATTTTTTTCCTGCAGCAAGCAACAATATCACCTCTCGAAGATAGAAGGAAAACAGCTTTCTGTAACTGAAAAACAATCCGAAACCCTTGAAATTGAAAACTTTATAAAACCCTACAGAGAGCACATCAATAAAGATTTAGACAATATTTTAGCGTATTGTCCCGAAACGTTAGATAAAAGCTC
The DNA here is from genome assembly GCF_009789235.1 of Flavobacterium hydrocarbonoxydans. Classification (GTDB taxonomy): domain Bacteria; phylum Bacteroidota; class Bacteroidia; order Flavobacteriales; family Flavobacteriaceae; genus Flavobacterium; species Flavobacterium hydrocarbonoxydans. Next base: position 466,954 of record NZ_WSTB01000003.1, read on the forward strand.
AGGAAAATGGCAAACCAGCATTGGAAACCTTATGGGAGATGTATGTCTAGAAAGAGGAAATAAGGTTTTTAAAACCCTTGAAAACAAAGATATTGACATTTGTCTTTTGAATCATGGCGGTATCAGAGCCATTTTACCAAAAGGAAATGTTACCACAAGAACTGCTTTTGAAATTATGCCTTTTGAAAATAATCTAGTGGTTCTGGCTTTGAAAGGAGAACAAATTCAGGAAATGACTTCTTATATTATTAAGGAGAAAAAACCACATCCTTTAGCCGGAATGACTTTTACCATCACAAAAAACAATACTGCCACTAATATTCTGATTCAGGGAAAACCTTTGGAACTAAATAAAATTTATTATGTCGCAACAAATGATTATTTGGCTAATGGCGGTGATAATATGCTGTTTTTTAAAAATAATGTTCAAACTTATGACCTGAATTACAAACTGCGAAATGTGCTTATTGATTATTTTAAAGAAGTAGATACTATTCCTGTAAAAAAAGACATTCGAATTACGGAAGAGTAATTGCATTTTGACCTTATTAAAAAAAGAAGACGTTTCAGAACAAAAATATACCCATGAAAAGAAGAGAATTCATCGAAAAAACAGCTGCCAGCACTGCATTATTAAGCTTAGGTATATCGTTGAGTAGTTTTAAAACCAGTGAAATTGATATTAAACACTTAACCATTTTACATACTAATGACGTACATAGCCACATAGATCCTTTTCCTGCAGATGATCCGCGTAATCCTAACAAAGGCGGTGTTTCGCGCAGAGCTGCTCTTATAGAAACTATTCGTAAAGAAAACCCGAATGTACTTTTGCTTGATGCAGGTGATATTTTTCAGGGAACTCCTTACTTTAATTATTATGGAGGTGAACTTGAATTTAAGCTCATGAGCATGATGAAATATGATGCTTCTACAATAGGAAATCACGATTTTGATAATGGCCTTGATGGTTTGTATGCTCAAATGCCGCATGCGAGTTTTGAATTTATCAATTCCAACTACGATTTTAAAAATACGGTTATGAATGGTCTGGTTAAACCGTATAAAATTTTTAATAAAAGCGGAATTAAAATTGGTGTTTTTGGTCTCGGAATTGAACTTCAAGGTTTGGTTGATAAAAAAATGTACCAGGAAACTGTTTATAATGATCCTGTAGAAATTGCTCAGGATATGACGCAATTATTAAAAAAAGAACAAAAATGCGATTTAGTAATTTGTCTTTCGCATTTGGGTTACAAATACAGAGATAATGATTCGAAAATTTGTGATTTAAAACTAGCGGAATTAACTCAGGATATCGATTTGATTATTGGGGGACATACCCATACTTTTTTAGACAAACCCACTATTGTAAAAAATAAAGCGGGAGAAGATCTTTTGGTGAATCAGGTAGGTTGTTATGGCATTAATTTAGGCCGAATTGATTTTTATTTTGATAATGACAAAACAAAATCATCAGTAGGAAAATCAATTATAGTGTAATGCTACAGTATTTTTACTTTTTTTCTCCAGAAAATATTTTACCATAAAAAAGTAAGAGCCAATTTGTGTAATGTCCTGAATCAAAACAAGCGCAATGGAATCTGAAAAAAATTGAATAAAAATATAGAAGATATCTGAAAAAATAAAGCAACTCGACATTAAGGTTAGCAATAACGATACATAAGTTCCTTTTGTTATATAACTTACATAAGACACGAAACCTAAAATACTTAAAACAATTCCGTAGAAAATATACGCAAAATGGAATTCATCTACATTATCAAACTGTAAATTCAGGACAGATATTAATAGATAAACGATAAAAATAATGACCATTGTTACCGGAAGAAAATCGCTTTTTTTAATTTTTATCTTTTCGTAATCAACAATAATTAATTTTAATAACAAAAGATAGACGATTAAAAAGCTAAACAACTCTCCAATATTCGAAATTTCAATATCCATCAGGTCAAAAACCTGACCTACAAAACAGAAGAAAAATATCAAAAATTTGACTTTATCAATTTTGTTATTATTACTGACAAAAAAATAAAAGAAGATAGAAGGCACCACAATTGCTTTGGCATAGACTGCTAAAAATTCCTGATTTGTACAATCAAAAATTATAGTGAGCAGTAATGCTGTAAAGTAAAGAATTAATGATGGCCTATTCGCTTTCATTTAATTTGTTTATAAAATCCTGTTCCGAAAGTATCGGTATATTCAGCTTGGTCGCTTTTTCTAATTTTGCGGGTCCCATATTATCTCCTGCCACCACAAAATCAGTTTTTGCTGATATTGAACTACCTACTTTACCTCCGTTATCCTCGATGGTTTTCTTTAAATCATCTCTTGAAAATTGCGTAAATACACCTGAAACTACAAATGTTTTCCCGATGAATTTTTCGGTAGCATTTGGATTTATTTTTTCTACAATTTCAAATTGAACTCCCTGGTTTTTTAATCTTTCAATTATAATTTTATTTTCAGCATTTTCAAAAAATTCAATTACACTTCTGGCAATTCGGTCTCCGATTTCATCCACTAAAACTAAATCCAACAACGAAGCCTGACTTAGTGCGTCTATATTTTTGTAATGTTTCGCCAGTTTTTTTGCAACCGTTTCGCCTACAAATCGAATTCCTAAGGCAAACAAAACACTTTCGAAAGGAATCTCTTTTGATTTTTGAACACCATTTACCAGATTTTCAGCAGATTTTTGCGCCATTCTTTCTAAGTGCAAAATATCTTCTACTTTTAATTCGTATAAATCGGCATAATTATGAACCAATCCGTTCTTAAAAAGAAGTGCAACCGTTTCTCCTCCAAGACCTTCAATATCCATTGCTTTTCTTGAAATATAATGCTGAATCCTGCCTATAATTTGCGGAGGACATCCGTAAAAATTAGGGCAATAATGATTGGCTTCACCTTCGTTTCTGACTAATTCTGTCTGGCATTCCGGACAGTGTGTAATGTAAACTGTTGGCTGTAAATCTTCAGAACGTTTGGTAAGATCAACAGCAATAATTTTAGGAATAATTTCGCCTCCTTTTTCTACAAAAACGTCATCGCCTATGCGAATATCCAGTTTCTGAATCTGATCGGCATTGTGCAAAGAAGCGCGTTTTACAATAGTTCCGGCTAACTGCACCGGTTTTAAATTTGCAACAGGTGTAATGGCGCCGGTTCTTCCTACCTGATACGAAATTGATTCTAATGTTGTCGAAACCTGTTCTGACTTGAATTTATAAGCCATTGCCCAACGAGGAGATTTGGCCGTATAACCCAATTCTTCCTGATGCTGAATGCTGTTTACTTTTACGACAACGCCATCTGTTTCATACGGTAAATGATGACGGTGTATGTCCCAATAATCAATAAATTCAAATACTTCGTCCAGATTGTTAGCCAGTTTAGCTTCTTTTGGAACTTTAAATCCCCAATTTCTGGCAGATTCCAATCCTTCAAACTGAGACGAAAAAGGCAAATCATTACCGGTAACAAAATACAATAAACATTCTAATGGGCGTTTTGCTACTTCAGTACTATCTTGCAGCTTCAAGCTTCCGGAAGCTGTATTTCTAGGGTTTGAATAAGGCGTTTCGCCTATTTCTATTAATTCCTGATTCATTTTTTCGAAACCGGCAAAAGGCAAAATAATTTCTCCTCGAATATCAAATTTTTCCGGATAATTTCCTTTCAACTTTAAAGGTATCGATTTGATTGTTTTGATATTATTGGTCACATCATCTCCCTGAAAACCATCTCCTCTGGTCAGTGCCTGTGTCAATTTTCCGTTTTCGTAAGTGATGCTTATAGAAGCTCCGTCATACTTTAATTCGCAGGTATATTGTACGGTAACATTTCCGAGTACTTTTTGAATTCTGGTTTCCCAATCTGCCAAATCTTCTTTTGAATAGGAGTTATCCAAAGAATACATACGATACTGATGTGGTATGGTTTTAAAATTTTTGGTCACCGTACCACCCACTCTTTGTGTTGGGGAATTTTCATCAAAAAACTCCGGATTCTGATTTTCTAAATCCTGCAGCTGTTTTAATTTACTATCAAAATCATAATCTGAAATAGTTGCATTATCAAGAACGTAATAGTTGTAATTATGCTGATTAAGTTCTTCTCGTAGTGACTGGATAGTATCTTGAATATTCATAAAATAGTGGAATAGTGCGAATTATAAATTTAGTAAATATTACCCAAAATTAGAATTATTTTTTATTCATTTTAATGAAAATCCAATAAGTTTTGAAAAGTAAAAATCAGGTTACAAAAAGATGCAACCTGATTTCCTCCATTCCCATTAATCTAACAAAAATTAACCAAAACCAACTTCCAAATGGTTTTTTAAGTTCTAAATTTTATAACTGATAATGAAATCATTAGCTTAAAAAATAGACTATTTCTGAATAATGATGAAATCTGAACGTCTGTTTAACAAATGTTCTTCTTCAGTACATTTCACACCGTTTTTACAGTTGTTTATTAATCGGCTTTCGCCATATCCTATCGCACTTTCGATTCTTGAAGGATCAATTCCCTGTGCAATTATATAATCGCGGGTTGATTTTGCTCTGTTATCCGAAAGTTTTAAGTTGTAAGCATCTTTACCTCTTGAATCTGTATGTGACTCAATTTTGATTCGGATGTTAGGGAATTTCTGCATGATAAATACCACTTTAGTCAGTTCTTCAATCGCTAAAGGAGTTATGAAATATTCATCATAGTCAAAATAAATTGGTTTTACATCCACTTTTTCGACACCTTTCTTTTTCACAACCAAGTCATCATAATTACTCAATTCGAAATTAACATCTTTGATTTCGCCTGCGTTTTCCTTGGTAGTCTGAACGGTTTTATCGTCGTTGCTGTAATTCAGTTTAGATGCTACTACTTTAACCATATTATCACAAGGAACGGTTATAGCGTAATTTCCGTCATAATTCGTTTTTGTTTCAGCAAGCACTTCATTGTATGGGTTGTAAGCAACAATGGTTACATCTGTCAATGGTAATTTTGTTTTTCTGTCAACAGCAATACCTGAAATACTTTGGTTACAGATTGGTCTGCCTTTTCTAAAGGAATAAATATCATCATCACCTTTACCCAATGCTCTGTTTGAAGATATATAGCCAAAACTATCTGAATCATCAATTATAAAAGCAAAATCATCTTTATTGCTATTGATTGGAGCTCCCAAATTTCGGGGAGTTGAAAAGGTTTCGTCAGCCAGAAGTGTGCTCTCGTAAACATCCAAATCGCCCCATCCATAATGTCCGTCAGAAGAAAAATAAAGGATTCCATTTCTGAAAAAAGGAAAAAGATCATTACCTATAGTATTAATTTTAGAACCCAGATTCACAGGGCTTCCCATGGTCCCATCATCTGCAATTTTTACTGCATATAAATCTGTTTCTCCAAAACCACCCGGCATATCTGATGCAAAGAAAAGCCATTTTCCATCTGCACTTAATGAAGGATGTCCAACGGAATAATCATCACTGTCAAAAAACACTTTTTGAGGATTTTGAAGTTTGTCTGCTACAATATCGCCTTTGATGATTTGAAAATTATTGGTTTTTGTTTCATCTATAACCAATTTATTTTTCTTTACAATATTGGTCGAATAGTAGATTGTACTCCCCTTTGTATCAAAAGTTGCGGTAGCTTCGTGGTATTTCGTCATGACATTCGGCAGGAAAAGTGTTTCGTTAAACAAAGTTCCGTCAGCAGGATTTCTATCGGCAACGTACAAATTAAGAAACGGCTGATTGTTCCAGTTGTATAATTTTTCGCCAAAATTTGTAGTATCTCTAGCCGAAGTATATACAATTCTGTCCTGAAAAAAAGTAGCTCCAAAATCAGATTTGGTTGTATTGATGTCTAAATTTTTTATATCATACAGCGATTTTGTTTTGGCTATACTATCCATATAGGTCTTTTGAGCCACATAACGGTTAATTTCATTCTGATCGCCTTTTTTATTAAGATATTCCTTTGTCATTTTATCAGCCGCACTATAATCCATAACAGCTTTCATACATTGGATATATCTTAGATAATAAATATCAGTCAGATTATTGCCTTGTACTTCGTATAGTTTTTTATACCATTTTAAGGCATTTCTGGCATCTGAAGTGAAATAATAGGAGTCGGCAGCATTTTTTAAAGTTTGTGCCGAAGGACTGTCTATGTTTTGCAAAATTTCTTCATAAGCGATTGCTGCATCAACATAGGAGTAGTTTTTAAACAACGCATCAGCCTTTTTTAAATTGGTTTTCTGGGCAAAAAGCGTTGCAAAACTAAATACCAAAACTAGAATATATATCTTTTTCATAGGTTTATTTTTTAGAAGAATCGAGGTGATTTAATTTTACTTTGATCTTTATTAAATTGATAACGCAAGATGATTTCGTGAGATCCATCATTGTATTTATTCAACTCACTTACCGTATAATCAAACGCGTAGCCTATATAAAAGCTTTTGGAGATCTGAAAACCCGCCAGGGCACTTAACGAATCATCTGTTCTGTAAGAAGCTCCAAGGACAAATTTTTCCTGAATCATAAAATTCGCTGATAGATCAGCAGTAAGTGGCGCTCCACTCACTGCTTTTACTAAAAATGCCGGTTTGAATTTTAAATTCATGTTCAAATCAAAAACATAACCTCCCATTAAATAATAATGTAAACTTTCGTAATCTATAGATTCTTTTACGTCATCATAATAGTTGTTTTTAATAAAACTTGGAACTGAAAGCCCTACATACCATTTTTCAGTATAATAATATACCCCTGCTCCTATGGCAATTTTTGCCTGATTGTCGATGTTTTGATTTAACAATACATCATTTGGATCGTAAAATCGTCCTTTTGACCAATCAACATTTAGCAGTCGCATTCCGGCTTTTAAACCAAAGGCTAATCTTTTTTCATACCCTAATGGTAATGAATAAGAGAAGTTACCATCTAGATACAACTCGTTTGAAGGGCCTATTTTATCGTTTACTACACTCAGTCCTAAACCAATTTTTTCGTTTCTTAAAGGCGAATGAATACTAAACGATTGTGTTGTAGGTGCTCCATCGATACCAATCCATTGCGAACGGTGTAAAAGAGTGGCTTCGAGAGTTCCTGTCGAACCTGCATAGGCAGGATTAACAGCCATCGTATTATACATATATTGTGTATATTGAGGGTCTTGCTGCGCATTTGCGCAATACGTGATAAAAGAACATATTAAGATGAAATACGTTTCTAATGATTTTATATATAGTTTCATAACGATACTTATTTAGTTTAATTAATTAGATGATTAATAAATCTGATTATCTCATGATAGATAACCATCCTTTTTTAACCGTTCCATCACCAATGTCTATCACGTAAAAATAAGTTCCTGTTGGTAACATATCTCCTTTATTGATTGTTCCTGAAACATTTGCAGTTCCGTCCCAATCATTTTCATAATTGTTTTTGCTGTAAACCAAAGCACCGTATCTGTTATAAACTTTCAGTTCATTATTTGGATAATTTTCGATACAGTCAATTCTGAAAAGATCATTGGCATTATCATTATTTGGAGTAAATTCGTTATAAACTGTCAAACATATTGGATCTATAGTAGCAGTAGCTGTATTATTAGAAGCATCAACATCTAAAGGAGTTGATATTTCTATGGTTGCTACAGACGTATAATCAGGAGTTACAAATCCAGATGTTGAAGGAGATAATACCGTTCCAGTGATTTCCAGAGTTTCACTCAAACCAGCTCCTAAAGCTGGAATGCTCCAAATTCCTGTTGCAGGATCATATACACCTGTTGTAACAGATGCTCCAACCAATTCATAACCATTTGGCAATAAATTACTTACCAACAGATTTACAAAATTACCTTCCCCTACATTATTAACTTCAACTGTAAATACTACCTCTTCTCCAAAATTTGGTGAAGGATTACTTACCGTATTGGTTATTGTTAAATCTGAACAAGTAGCTACCGTAACATTTAATGTTTTAGTTGTAAGGTCATTACAAGTATTAATATAGGTTACTGAAATAGTACCAGAGCCAATATCAGACCATGAAACCGTAACCGATCCATCTGTTGATCCACCGCCGGAAACAACTGTTCCGTTTGTAATTGACCAAACATAATCTGATTTTCCATTTGCGATTGAATACGTTACTCCCTGGAATACACAAGGTGTATCATCATTTGAAGTTATCTGTACCGCATCATCACTGCTAAAATTAATTTCTATGGCTAATCTTGGAGCTGCCCCACAACCGTTTGTTGTATTATTCAATGCTCCTGCATAGTAAATTCCGGCTGTAAGTGGTGTATTTGATGCTAACATTGTGCCACCAGAAGGAGAAGTGTACCAGGCAACATCCAATTCGTTCACTTCAATATTTGCAATTGTTGGAATTGCTGATAAACAAAATGTCTGAATAGGTTTGTCTGTTGTGATGATACCTTCTGTATTCACTTTTACATCTACTTCTAAACGAACTGGATTTTCACATCCTTCATTATTCATAATCGCTCCGTAATACAAACCGGTTGTTAAAGCAGTGGTGCCTAGAATTACGGTTCCCCCTGTTGGAGTACTGTACCAAACTACATTTGCCTCGTTAACCTGAATATCAGCAACTGTAGGTGCATTTGTTAAACAGAAATCCTGTGTAGCATCATTAGTCGTTGGCGTTGGACTAGGATTACCAACGGTAACCGTAACCTCTAAACGAACTAAACTCTGACAACCTGTTAAAGGATCTAAAATGGCTCCATAATACATTCCTGAAGTTAATGCAGTTGTAGGAGGTATTGGTGTAGTACTTGTTGCTGTTTCAAACCAGCTAACATTACTTTCAATTACCTGAATATCTGCAACGGTTGGATTATCTATTGAACAGAAACTCTGTGTAGCATCATTTGTAGTAGGATTATTTGAACTTCCTAAATTGATTGTTACCTGTAATCGTGTTGCACTTTCGCATCCAGTAGCCGGATCCAAAATTGCTCCGTAATATACACCCGCTGTTAATGGATCTGAACCCGGAATAGCAGTTCCTCCTGTAGCTGTATTGTACCAAACTACATTAGTTTCATTAACAATAATACTAGATACTGTAGGCGCAAGTCCTGCGCAGAAGTTTTGCGTTGCTGAAGGTGTTGTTGGTGTATTTGGATTTGTAATATTAACTGTTACTTGCAATCTTGTAGCACTTACACACCCTAAAGAAGTTAACTCCCCAAAATATGATCCAGCAACCAAAGCTGTTGTAGCTGGAATTGGTGTTCCTCCTGTAACGGTACTATACCAAACTACATTACTTTCGTTTACCGCAATATCCCCAACGGTTGGCATATCTTCCAAACAGAAATCCTGTGTAGCCGATGTCGTAGTTGGTGTACCCGGATCGTTGACATTTACTGCTACAACCAATCTGGTGGCGCTCTCACAGCCTGTAACAGCGTCTATAATGGTAGCATAATAATTTCCATCTGCCAAAGCATCTGTAGCAAGTAATGGCGTAGTGCTTGTAGCACTGCTGTACCAAACTGCTGTAGCGGGTGTTACTGCAATATCGGCAACTGTTGGAGCATCTTCTAAACAGAAATCCTGTGTAGCTGATGTCGTAGTTGGTGTACCCGGATCGTTGACATTTACTGCTACAACCAATCTAGTGGCGCTCTCACAACCTGTAACGGCGTCTATGATGGTAGCATAATAATTTCCATCTGCCAAAGCATCTGTAGCTAATAATGGTGTAGTGCTTGTAGCACTGCTGTACCAAACTGCTGTAGCTGGTGTTACTGCAATATCGGCAACTGTTGGAGCATCTTCTAAACAGAAGTCCTGTGTAGCTGATGTCGTAGTTGGTGTACCCGGATCGTTGACATTTACTGCTACAACCAATCTTACTGCGCTCTCACAACCTGTAACAGCGTCTATAATGGTAGCATAATAATTTCCATCTGCCAAAGCATCCGTAGCAAGTAATGGCGTAGTGCTTGTAGCACTGCTGTACCAAACTGCTGTAGCTGGTGTTACTGCAATATCGGCAACTGTTGGCGCATCTTCTAAACAGAAATCCTGTGTAGCTGATGTTGTGGTTGGTGTACCCGGATCGTTAACATTTACTGCCA
>NZ_WSTB01000030.1 GCF_009789235.1 Flavobacterium hydrocarbonoxydans
GATTGTAAATCAACTGTTGAAGAAACTCCATTTACTGAACCATTCAAAACTGTACCTGTCAATGCTAATGTATTGGTATTTACAGCGGGTGCTGTAGCTACTTTTCCGTTTACAGTAGAAGTTATAGTATTAGTACCATCATTTGCCAATGCGTTTACTGTACCTGAGGCAATTGCTGGTGTTAAATCTAATGCAGTTCCTGAAACTCCATTAACCGTTGTGGTTAAAGTTGCATCTGTTATTGCATTCCCAACTGTATTTACAGCGGGTGCTGTAGCTACTTTTCCGTTTACAGTAGAGGTTATGGTATTAGCACCATCATTTGCCAATGCGTTTACTGTACCTGAAGCAATTGCTGGTGTTAAATCTAATGCAGTTCCTGAAACTCCATTAACCGTTGTGGTTAAAGTTGCATCTGTTATTGTATTCCCAACTGTATTTACAGCGGGTGCTGTAGCTACTTTTCCATTTACTGTAGAAGTTATAGTATTAGTACCATCATTTGCTAATGCGTTTACTGTACCTGAAGCAATTGCTGGTGTTAAATCTAATGCAGTTCCTGAAACTCCATTTACTGTTGTGGTTAAAGTTGCATTTGTTATTGCATTTCCAACTGTATTTACAGCGGGTGCTGTAGCTACTTTTCCGTTTACAGTAGAGGTTATGGTATTAGTACCATCGTTTGCCAATGCGTTTACTGTACCTGAGGCAATTGCTGGTGTTAAATCTAATGCAGTTCCTGAAACTCCATTAACCGTTGTGGTTAAAGTTGCATCTGTTATTGCATTCCCAACTGTGTTTACAGCGGGTGCTGCCTCTGTAATTCCGTTAACTA
>NZ_WSTB01000031.1 GCF_009789235.1 Flavobacterium hydrocarbonoxydans
ATTATTGGCTTCATATTTTTGCACTATATATTTACTTATAATGATAAAACCATTTCTATAGTTACAAACTTTTTAATTGTTTTTTTGATATTATTTAATCATACCTCCGAATGGAAAAATCCGTACTTATTGATTTGTACTCCTATTTATTTTTTGGTACAGTATATTTTAATCTTATTTGATTATAATAAAAAATGAAAAAAATAATTATTATTGGACTCTTAATGTTTTTTATCCACGACTTTATATTAGATCTTTTTTTTGGAAGACTGGACGCTTATATACCCCGAAATAATGGAGATACAGATCATGGGATTCATTTTATCATAGCGCTTTTTTTTACTCTCATGCTATATGTTCTTTCTATTATACTTGCAATTATAGAAATACGTATGGAATATGAATATAAAAACATAATGATGCTTTTAGTATGTGGCAATTGTTTGCTAGAATTTTATATGAATTCTTTTAGTCAGTATCGTTTATTTTCAAGCCCAAAACGATTTGATAATACATCCATAATAATCATATTAGTCTATTTTTTATTAGAATTATTTTTTACTTTTTATGTAATTAATAGACTTTATAAATCAAATGATGATTAAACTAAAATTTTAATGAAAAAAGCAATATACATAGGACTTTTAATGTTCTTCATTCATTTTTTAATTTTTAGAGGCCTATTTTCAAGATTAGACTCTTATATGTCAGATAATACATCTGGAAGTACTATGGGAATAGTTATAGAATTTTTTTTTTACAGTATTTTATTATTTTATTATTTTGACACTGATATTAATTGAGAGATATAAACATGGTTC
>NZ_WSTB01000032.1 GCF_009789235.1 Flavobacterium hydrocarbonoxydans
TCGATGTTTTCGTTTAATTTCCTAACCAATCTATCAATGAACTTGCGCTTTTGCGGGGTGCAAAGGTAAGCGACGTTTTTGAATCTCACAAGCTTTTTTTGAACTTTTTTTTGAAACTTTCGTTTCTCATTATTCGTTTAACTTGTCAATCTTTCAGTGAACGTCTGCGCTTATTGCGGGTGCAAAAGTACCACCTTTATTTACATTTGCAAGCCTTTTTATTATATATTTTCCATCTTTTTTTAACCCGTTTCTTAACTCACTGGAAACATTTGATTTACATTTTAATTATTTTTTACTTTTGTGCGTGTTTTCCTGTTTTTGATATGAAATTGGTAATTTTCATGTGATGGAGGTTTTGTTTTTTATCGGTTTTGCTATGGTTGCATGGGTTCTTTGAGGATAATTTAGCTTATTGATGACTTATTTTGCCACTAAGGCGCTAAGGTTTTTGATTGTGTTTACTTTATTGGGGATTTATAAGTACCGTTTTTAGCGCAAAGAGCGCTAAGGATTATGTTATATTCGAAATTGGTCTTTGAGGTGGAGGACGCTAAGGGAGATTTAACTATTATACTTATATATAGTATCGTTTTTTTAAGGAAACCCGACAGGTTTTTAAAACCTGTCGGGTTGGGGATGGTTCTTAATATTATGAAAATATTCGTTTTAGGGTTTTTAGTTCCGAAATCTCATTAATTATAAAGCGTTCTTTTGAAAACGGATGCCCTAGCCCCGATAGAAGCGGAAATCCTTTTGTGCCGGGGTTCGGCACAAAAGATTGAAGCGGATAGCGGGAAATAGCTCCT
>NZ_WSTB01000033.1 GCF_009789235.1 Flavobacterium hydrocarbonoxydans
TAGTACTCGTAGCACTGCTGTACCAAACTGCTGTAGCTGGTGTTACTGCAATATCGGCAACTGTTGGAGCATCTTTTAAACAGAAGTCTTGTGTAGCTGATGTCGTAGTTGGTGTACCAGGATCGTTGACATTTACTGCTACAACTAATCTGGTGGCGCTCTCACAACCTGTAACAGCGTCTATAATCGTAGCATAATAATTTCCATCTGCTAAAGCATCTGTAGCTAGTAATGGTGTAGTGCTTGTAGCACTGCTGTACCAAACTGCTGTAGCTGGGCTTACCGCAATATCGGCAACTGTTGGAGCATCTTCCAGACAAAAGTCTTGTGTCGCAGCTGTAGTAGTTGGTGTACCCGGATCGTTGACATTTACTGCCACAACCAGTCTTACTGCGCTCTCACAACCTGTAACTGCGTCTATAATGGTAGCATAATAGTTTCCATCTGCCAAGGCATCCGTAGCTAGTAATGGTGTAGTGCTTGTAGCACTGCTGTACCAAACTGCTGTAGCTGGTGTTACTGTAATATCGGCAACTGTTGGAGCATCTTCTAAACAGAAATCCTGTGTAGCTGATGTTGTGGTTGGTGTACCCGGATCGTTGACATTTACTGCTACAACTAATCTGGTGGCGCTCTCACAACCTGTAACAGCGTCTATAATGGTAGCATAATAGTTTCCATCTGCCAAAGCATCTGTAGCAAGTAATGGTGTAGTGCTTGTAGCACTGCTGTACCAAACTGCTGTAGCTGGTGTTA
>NZ_WSTB01000034.1 GCF_009789235.1 Flavobacterium hydrocarbonoxydans
TGTTATTGATAAGAGATGTACTAGCTACAAGAAATGATGGTTCTGTAATAGTAACGCTTGTTGTAGCTGTACAGCCGTTATTATCTGTTACGGTTGCGGTATAAGTTCCTGCAGCTAAACCAGTAGCTGTAGCAGCTGTTCCTCCAGAAGGTGCCCATGAATATGTATAAGTTCCTGTTCCGCCAATAGCAGTTACAGTTGCAGTTCCACTAGATGTTCCATTGCAAAGAACATCTGTTTTGGAAGTTGTAGCGGTAAGTACCGCTGGCTCATTGATAGTAGTGGTTTGTGTTCCGGTACATCCGTTAGCATCGGTTATGGTTACGGTATAATTTCCTGCCGATAAACCAGTAGCTGTAGCAGCAGTTCCTCCAGAAGGTGCCCAAGAATAAGTATAAGCTCCTGTTCCTCCTGTTGGTGTTGCAGTTGCAGTTCCATCATTGGCTCCATTACAGCTAATATCCGTTTTTGATACAGTTGCCGTTATAGCATCTGGTTCGGTAATAGTAACACTTGCTGTTCCGGTACAACCCATTACATCTGTAATGGTCACGGTATATGTTCCGGCCGTAAGCCCTGAAGCAGTAGGAGCAGTTCCACCAGAAGGACTCCAAGCGTAGGTATAACCTCCAGTTCCTCCAGTTGCTGTTACAGAGGCTGTTCCATTTGAACCTCCATTACAAGAAAGATTTGTTTGAGAAGTTGTTGCGGTTATAGCGGATGGTTCGGTAATAG
>NZ_WSTB01000035.1 GCF_009789235.1 Flavobacterium hydrocarbonoxydans
TCGATGTTTTCGTTTAATTTCCTAACCAATCTATCAATGAACTTGCGCTTTTGCGGGGTGCAAAGGTAAGCGACGTTTTTGAATCTCACAAGCTTTTTTTGAACTTTTTTTTGAAACTTTCGTTTCTATTAATTCGTTTAACTTGTCAATCTTTCAGTGAACGTCTGCGCTTATTGCGGGTGCAAAAGTACCACCTTTATTTACATTTGCAAGCCTTTTTATTATATATTTTCCATCTTTTTTAAACCCGTTTCTTAACTCACTGGAAACATTTGATTTACATTTTAATTATTTTTTACTTTTGTGCGTGTTTTCCTGTTTTTGATATGAAATTGGTAATTTTCATGTGCTGAAGGTTTTGTTTTTTATCGGTTTTGCTATGGTTGCATGGGTTCTTTGAGGATAATTTAGCTTATTGGCATCTTATTTTGCCACAAAGGCACTAAGGCGCTAAGGTTTTTCTTTGGGTTTGCTTTGTTGGGGATTTATAAGTACCGTTTTTAGCGCAAAGAGGGCTAAGGATTATGTTATATTCGGAATTGGTCTTTAAGATGGAGGACACTAAGCGGGATTAGACTATTATACTTATATATAGTATCGTTTTTTTTAAGGAAACCCGACAGGTTTTAAAAACCTGTCGGGTTGGGGATGGTTTTTAATATTATGAAAATATTCGTTTTAGGGCTTTTAGTTCCGGAATCTC
>NZ_WSTB01000036.1 GCF_009789235.1 Flavobacterium hydrocarbonoxydans
TGTTACAGGTTGTGAGAGCGCCACCAGATTAGTTGTAGCAGTAAATGTCAACGATCCGGGTACACCAACCACAACATCAGCTACACAGGATTTCTGTTTAGAAGATGCTCCAACAGTTGCCGATATTGCAGTAACACCATCCACAGCAGTTTGGTACAGCAGTGCTACGAGCACTACGCCATTACTAGCTACAGATGCCTTGGCAGACGGAAATTATTATGCTACGATTATAGACGCTGTTACAGGTTGTGAGAGCGCAGTAAGACTGGTTGTGGCAGTAAATGTCAACGATCCGGGTACACCAACTACGACATCAGCTACACAGGATTTCTGTTTAGAAGATGCTCCAACCGTTGCCGATATTGCAGTAACACCCGCTACAGCAGTTTGGTACAGCAGTGCTACAAGCACTACACCATTACTAGCTACAGATGCTTTGGCAGACGGAAATTATTATGCTACTATTATAGACGCAGTTACAGGTTGTGAGAGCGCCACCAGACTGGTTGTAGCAGTAAATGTCAACGATCCGGGTACACCAACTACAACATCAGCTACACAGGATTTCTGTTTGGAAGACGCTCCAACAGTTGCGGATATTGCGGTAAGCCCAGCTACAGCAGTTTGGTATAGCAGTGCTACAAGCACTA
>NZ_WSTB01000037.1 GCF_009789235.1 Flavobacterium hydrocarbonoxydans
TTCAAAAGTTTCTAATGTTGTTTTGGTATTGGTTCCAACACAAATTGTCATCGTATAAGTGTTGCTTCCACAATCATTTGAAGCAACCAAAGTAATTGTTTTAGAACCTGTTGTTGTAAAACTTACGGTTGGATTTGCAGCTGTACTTGTAGCAGGAGATCCGTTAGGAAAAGTCCAGGCATACGTCGTTGCTCCTGTAGAAGTATTAGTTAGAGTCATATTTTCTCCAACAGCCAATTCCGTCAATGGTGCTGTAAATCCTGCCGTAACTGGAATTGAAGGGCTTACTGTTACTGCTCCGGTTAACGTTTTAGTATCAGAACCTGCTCCATTTGTAGCTGTTAAACTTGCATCGTAAGTTCCTTCAGTATTATAAGTAACTACTTGAGTCGCCGATGTACTTGTACTTGGTGTTCCTCCTGGAAAAGACCAACTATAAGAAGTTGCATTTGTAGAAGTACTCGTGTATGTTATCGTTTGTCCAGCACATATTGCAGCTGTTGTTGCAGGTGTAAAATTAGCCACAGGAGCTACAACATCAGGCAAACAATCTATAAAATCAAATTTAATTGCGTCAGCAATTACAACTCCCGAAGTTCCTGTAGTACGAATAACAACTTTAGCTGTAGTACCTG
>NZ_WSTB01000038.1 GCF_009789235.1 Flavobacterium hydrocarbonoxydans
TTCAAAAGTTTCTAATGTTGTTTTGGTATTGGTTCCAACACAAATTGTCATCGTATAAGTGTTGCTTCCACAATCATTTGAAGCAACCAAAGTAATTGTTTTAGAACCTGTTGTTGTAAAACTTACGTTTGGATTTTCAGCTGTACTTGTAGCAGGAGATCCGTTAGGAAAAGTCCAGGCATACGTCGTTGCTCCTGTAGAAGTATTGGTTAGAGTCATATTTTCTCCAACAGCCAATTCCGTCAATGGTGCTGTAAATCCTGCCGTAACTGGAATTGAAGGGCTTATTGTTACTGCTCCGGTTAACGTTTTAGTATCAGAATCTGCTCCATTTGTAGCTGTTAAACTTGCATCGTAAGTTCCTTCAGTATTATAAGTAACTACTTGAGTCGCCGATGTACTTGTACTTGGTGTTCCTCCTGGAAAAGACCAACTATAAGAAGTTGCATTTGTAGAAGTACTCGTGTATGTTATCGTTTGTCCAGCACATATTGCAGCTGTTGTTGCTGGTGTAAAATTAGCCACAGGAGCTACAACATCAGGCAAACAATCTATAAAATCAAATTTAATTGCGTCAGCAATTACAACTCCCGAAGTTCCTGTAGTACGAATAACAACTTTAGCTGTAGTACCTG
>NZ_WSTB01000039.1 GCF_009789235.1 Flavobacterium hydrocarbonoxydans
GTACACCAACCACAACATCGGCTACACAAGATTTCTGTTTAGAAGATACGCCAACAGTTGCGGATATTGCAGTAACACCAGCTACAGCAGTTTGGTACAGCAGTGCTACAAGCACTACACCATTACTAGCTACAGATGCTTTGGCAGATGGAAATTATTATGCTACGATTATAGACGCCGTTACAGGTTGTGAGAGCGCCACCAGATTAGTTGTGGCAGTAAATGTTAACGATCCGGGTACACCAACTACAACATCAGCTACACAGGATTTCTGTTTGGAAGACGCTCCAACAGTTGCGGATATTGCGGTAAGCCCAGCTACAGCAGTTTGGTATAGCAGTGCTACAAGCACTACGCCATTACTTGCTACAGATGCTTTGGCAGATGGAAATTATTATGCTACGATTATAGACGCTGTTACAGGTTGTGAGAGCGCCACCAGATTGGTTGTAGCAGTAAATGTCAACGATCCGGGTACACCAACTACGACATCAGCTACACAGGATTTCTGTTTAGAAGATGCTCCAACAGTTGCCGATATTGCAGTAACACCCGCTACAGCAGTTT
>NZ_WSTB01000004.1 GCF_009789235.1 Flavobacterium hydrocarbonoxydans
TGCAAAACGACCTTAAGGTGGTTATTGCGGCGGGGCTCACCTCTTCCCATCCCGAACAGAGTAGTTAAGCCCGCCTGCGCAGATGGTACTGCAGTTATGTGGGAGAGTATGTCGTCGCCTTTCTTTTAAGAATCCTCATCATGAATTTGATGGGGATTTTTTGTTTTATAACATGAACGGGGTTTTGCCACGAAGGCACTAAGACACTAAGAATTATGGGGAACTCTAAAGTTCAAATCCAAAATCACAAATCCCAAAATCCAAACGCATCTGTCAGATAAAGCTTGAAGTTTCCAACTTCTGACTTCCAGCTTCCAACTTCCAATTTCTAACTCAAAAAACCTTTGTGAGTCTTTGTGAAATAAAGCTGTATTGCCTTATCTTGCAATCTATAAAAACAAAATATATAATGAAACAGCAATGTGTTATTTTTGATATGGATGGCGTGATCTGTCACACTAATCCGCATCATGCAAAAGCTTTCGAAGCGTTTTTCGATAAATATGAAATTACTCATTCGGCACAAGAGTTTGAAGAGCATATGTACGGAAAACATAATGGGTATATCATGACGCACTTCTTTAAGCGGCCAATTACCGGAGAAGAACTTACAAAGCTCGAAGACGAAAAAGAAGGGATGTTTCGTGAGGTTTATAAAAATAAAGTCGAAACTATTCCGTATTATTTGGAATTTTTAAGCGAATTGAAAACTCGTGGTTTTAAAACTGCTGTTGCGACATCTGCACCGCGCGCCAATCTTGATTTGATTATAAATGCCTTAAATATCGCTGAGAAAATGGATTCTATGATGTCGAGCGAGGATGTACAATTTCATAAACCCAATCCCGAAGTATATCTAGAGTCTGCAGAGCGTGTAGGTGTTGTTCCTTCTGACTGTATTGTTTTCGAAGATTCATTTTCGGGCGTTACAGCTGGATTAAACGCAGGAATGAAAGTGGTTGGTGTTTTGAGCTCTCATACAAAAGAACAATTGCCTCCGTGTGATTTTTATATTAATGATTACAGCGAAGTAAATGTGGATAAGATAATTGAGTTATTAAATTCCAATACAAAGTAATAAACATACTAAGTTTCCGCCACGAATTCACGAATTTTTAAATTAATTCGTGAATTCGTGGCGGAAAAAAAACGCTGCCGAAAATTATTCTTCGTTAATTCCCTTTATCGTAATATTCCTGAAATCGATTGGCGAGCGCTCATAATTCAAAGAAATTTTGCCTTCAGTCGAAGAAGCATCTGTGCATTGATTTACTACTTTTCCGTTTAAAATTTGCGTAATCATTCCTTTGAAAGATATAATAACAACAGAATTCCATTCGCCATACCGATTTTCGTTGTCTAAAAACTTAGGCGAAACTACACTTACGCCAGCTTCAATTAATTTTCCGTTTACTATTGCGGTTACCTGATCCAGGAAAATAAAATCACCAGTAGTATTTTCTTTTATCTGAAACTGAATTCCTTTTGGCCAGATTCTATCAGAGGCGTCTAAAGGAATATTATACATTAGACCACTGTTTTTTGTGCTGTTTGTTTTGTATTGTTCTTCAAGATTCCATCGGTATTCTAAGGTGAGTTCAAAATTTTTATAGCTTTTTTTGGTCATCAAACAACTATTTTCATTTCCGTGCATGCGAATCATTCCGTCTTTAAACTCATAAATAGCTGATGGCTGCTGTTGTGCGGTATTTGTTTTAGTAAAAGCATACCAATCGTTCGTTTCAAAGCTTTTTAGCTGAACGGCACAGGAACTTAGAATAAAAAGGACAATAATGGCAAAACTTGATTTTTTGAGCATTTGTAAAAGCTTAATCGAATTAAATTGACCGGATTGAGGATTTTAAAAATAAAAATAGAGGTAAATATTAAAAATAGATTTTTATGTTTTTTATTGAATTTTTTGCTTCCTTTAAGGTTTTAATTTTCTTCCCAGAACATTTTTTCATTATGATTTACTAAATATAGACAAGTAATGCCCTCTTCATTTATTTGTTTTTTCAAGTCAAAAATGTACGATCCTTTAGATTTTGTATTTCTACCTGTGCCACACCAACTCCAGTTCAGTTGAGTTATTTTTTTACCATTTAATAGCCCGCTAAGTTGCTCGTAAGGGGATGAATCATCAAAATTGAATTTCTTATAATCAATATATTCTGTCGAACTACCATTTTTCAGTGGTCCAATTAAAGTTCCTGCAATTACCAAAGAGTCAATTTGTTCTCCAGTTTTATTTATAAACTTCACATGTAAGTTTCTTAAATTCATGAAGCTAGTCATGGCGATTATGCTTAGTATTAGAATAATAAATAATTCAATTTTCCTTTCTTTTGATAATTCCATCTCTTTGCTAAGATTTTTGTTGAAAGTAAATGTATGAATTATTATAGTTCATTTTTGAGAAGTCTTGAAAATATAAAATGAACTTATATCACTTATATGGTTTAGAAGATAATTTCGGCGAAAGCCCCAAAACAAAAAAGCTCCTGAGTTATCTCAGAAGCTTTTTTTCAGTGCGGATAATAGGACTCGAACCTACACGCCTTGCGGCACCAGATCCTAAGTCTGGCATGTCTACCAATTTCACCATATCCGCTCAATTAATTCACTAAACTCTTATTTTAATAAGGTGTTCATTGAACTGGTGTTTGTGGGTGCAAAGATAATCATAACTTCGAATTTTCAAAGCATTTTATGAAAAAAATATTTATTCTCTTTTTTGTACTTTTGAATTTCTATAAAAAATCATTTAAATGGATAACATAAAAGCATACGTTCAACAACATAAAGATCGCTTTATCAATGAGTTGATCGAATTATTAAAAATTCCGTCGGTAAGTGCTGATACCGCTTATTCGCAGGATGTAATTGATACTGCAGACGCAGTAAAAGAAAGTTTATCAAAAGCAGGCTGTGATTTAGTCGAAATTTGCGATACTCCAGGGTATCCTATCATTTACGGAGAGAAAATTATCGACCCTAATCTGCCAACCGTGCTGGTATATGGTCATTATGATGTGCAGCCGCCGGATCCAATGGAATTATGGACATCTCCTCCGTTTGAACCGGTTATTAAAACTACCGAAATTCACCCTGATGGAGCAATCTTTGCCCGTGGAGCCTGCGATGACAAGGGTCAGATGTACATGCACGTAAAAGCTTTAGAATATATGGTGCAAAGCAATACGTTGCCGTGTAACGTAAAATTTATGATAGAAGGCGAAGAAGAAGTAGGGTCAGCAAGTTTAGCATGGTTTGTAGAACGCAATCAGGAAAAACTTAAAAATGATGTAATCTTAATTTCGGATACCGGAATGATTTCAAATCAACAGCCATCGATCACAACAGGATTGAGAGGTTTGAGTTATGTCGAAGTAGAAGTTACAGGACCCAATCGTGATTTACATTCCGGTTTATACGGTGGGGCGGTTGCTAATCCGATAAATGTTTTGGCAAAAATGATTGCCTCTCTTCATGACGAGAACAATCATATTACGATTCCCGGATTTTATGATAAAGTCGAAGAATTATCGCTGGAGGAAAGAGCCGAAATGGCAAAAGCTCCTTTTAGTTTAGAAAAATATAAAAAAGCATTAGACTTAAATGATGTTTACGGCGAAAAAGGCTATGTAACGAACGAACGCAACTCAATTCGTCCTACGTTAGACGTAAACGGAATTTGGGGCGGATATCAAGGCGAAGGTGCCAAAACCGTTATTGCAAGCAAAGCTTTTGCAAAAATATCGATGCGATTGGTGCCAAATCAGGATTGGGAAGAAATCACAGAATTGTTTACCAAACATTTTACCAATATCGCGCCGGCAGGAGTTACCGTAAAAGTTTCGCCGCACCACGGAGGCCAAGGTTACGTAACACCAATCGACAGTATTGGTTACAAAGCGGCCAATAAAGCCTATACTGAAACTTTTGGCGTTCCAGCAATTCCGGTTCGTTCCGGAGGCAGTATTCCAATTGTGGCTTTATTCGAAAAAGAATTAAAGAGCAAAACTATTTTAATGGGCTTTGGTCTGGATAGCGATGCCATTCACTCTCCAAACGAGCATTTCGGAATCTTCAATTACCTGAAAGGAATCGAAACAATTCCGTTGTTTTACAAATATTTTGTGGAGCTTTCTAAATAGTTTTTTGCTACAAAGGCACTAGGATGCAAAGTTTTTTAAGTTTGAATTGTACTAAAATAACTTTCAATGATATAAAATCCGTTCAGCAATGAGCGGATTTTTTTTTGGGCGTTCCCCGCAGAAAAAGCGGGTCGGGCTTTCCGTTTCAAGTCCTCGCTTCGTCGTTCCTCCTTGCTGTGGGCTTTCCACTTCAATCCCTAACGCACACCCGATCAACGAGAAAGTTTATTTTTTTCTTGCAAGTATAATTTTTTATTCTACATTTGTAGAGTAGAGTCTATGAATGTAGAGCAAAAGAAAAATTATGCGTCAATTTATTATACTATTTTTTTGCGGAATCCTGCTTTTAGGATGTAAAAGTAAATCCATCAATCAAAAAATAGATAAAAAAAGAGAAGGTGTCTGGATAGACGCTTACACTCAGGATAGTATTGTTTATAAATCAATCGAACATTACAAGAAGGATCTGCCGGTTAAAAAATGGAAATCGTACATCAACGGAAAAATTTATAAAACCGAAAAATACAAAAACGGAATCTGCACCGTAAAATATTATTACGAAAACGGAAAATTACAATCCAAAGGAAAAACAAGAATCGATGTTAGTGCCGCAGAAACACATTGGTTCTATTTTGGAGATTGGAAATTTTATTCGGATAAAGGAAAATTAACTGAAATTAAAAAGTACAATAACGGCGAATTGATTTCGGAACAAAAAATAAAATAGACCACAGGTTATTCGGATTAAACAGATTTCTAAAAAACAAACAAACATTAGTCGCACAGGAAAAATCATTAAAATCATTTTATCCCGATAGCTATCGGGAGTGGCAAAAAACTCAGAATCTTAGTAACTCAGAACCTTAAAAAAATGCAACTATCAAACTCAGAAGAACAATTAATGGAACATCTTTGGAAGCTTGAAAAAGCTTTTATGAAAGATTTACTCGAAGCTTATCCGGAGCCAAAACCAGCAACAACAACTGTTGCAACTTTGCTAAAGCGGATGATAGACAAGAAATTTGTTGCCTATAACGAATTTGGAAACTCTCGCGAATATTACCCTTTAGTCAAAAAAACGGCTTATTTCTCGAAACACGTAAACGGACTGATAAGTAATTTTTTTAATAATTCGGCGTCGCAATTTGCTTCTTTTTTTACCACCGAAACGAATTTATCAACTTCGGAATTAGAAGAACTTAAAAAAATAATTGACAGTCAAATTCAAAAAAAGAAAAAATGATCGTATATCTTTTAAAATCAGGAATACTGCTTTTTATATTATTAGCAGTTTATAAGTTATGGCTTGAAAAAGAGAAAATGTTTTGGTTTAATCGATTCTATTTGCTTTTAAGTTTAATGTTTAGTTTGTTAATTCCGTTTAACTTTTTTTTGTTTCAAAGAAAACTCCCGAGCGCTATTAATGGCTTTCACCTGGATGGAATTATAATTACAAATAAAAATAAAATAGAACCAGTTTTTGAAAATTATAATTTGACAAATTTGATTTTAGGAATTTATTTTATTGTTGGAATAATATTGATTACTCGCTTTTTTTGGAATTTGTACACTATTTATATTGAAATAAAGAATCATGAAAAAAAAGTTATCAATAACAGAAGAGTCGTTTTGCTTACAAAATCTAGTTTACCGCATTCATTTTGGAGTATTATTTTTATTAATAAAGAGGAATTCGAAAACGGTAAAATTTCATCTGAATTGATAGCGCATGAAGAAGCTCATTTACATCAAAAGCATACTCTGGATGTATTGCTTATAGAAGTGTTACAGCTTATTTTTTGGTTTAATCCGATATTTATTCTTTACAAAAAAGCTATAAAACTTAATCATGAGTTTCTTGCTGATGATGTGGTGAATAAGCAATTTAATGCTGTATCAGATTATCAGAAGCTTCTTTTGAATTTTGCCTCAAATAAAAGGAGTATTGCTCTAGCGAGTAATATAAATTACTTAATAACTAAAAAACGTTTTATTATGATGACTAAGAGAAAATCTATGCCCATTGTGGTTTTAAAATCTGTTGTAGTGTTGAATATGTTTGTTTTCTTATTTTTAGTTTTCACTACAAAGAATCTGGCACAGGATAAGAATTCTAAATTAAATGTAAGTGGTTTTGAAATAAGCTACGATACAACAAGTGTAAAAGAGCCTGTTTATCCTGGCGGAATGGGAGCTTTTTATATGTTTGTTGGCCAAAACTTCAAAATGCCTGCGGAAGCAACAAAAAACAAAATTGAGACAAAAATTTTAATGCAGTTTATGGTGGAGAAAGACGGAAGCTTATCCGAATTTAAAACTATTAAAGATGCAGGTTACGGGCTAGGCGAGGAAGCCATTCGTGTCCTGAAACTTTCGCCTAAATGGAATCCCGCAACTCAGGATGGAAACCCCGTTCGTGTTCTTTATAGTTTGCCTATAACGATTCAAAGTCAGAAATAAAAAAAAATCCGCTTCTGTTTGATCAGAAGCGGATAAAATTAAAAACTAAAAAAAAATTCCAAAATAAAATTAAAAAAAAAGTTGCAGACTAAAATAAGTCCGGATTATATCCAAAATAAGGCATTTTCTGTTCGTTAAATACGACTCCGTATTCCTCTAATTCTTTTAAGATAGGCAAATACACTTCTTTGTTTATAGGGAGCTGTACGCCGGGAGTGGTGATTTTTTTATTCAAAATCAATAAAGTTGCCATAGCTACAGGTAGTCCTACCGTTTTTGCCATTGCCGTATAAGTCTGGTCGTCGCCAATGCAAACCATTTTTGAATCGATTTGTAATTTTTCTCCATTAAGTTCATACCCAAATTTGTGGTACATTACAATCATATCTTTGTCATCAGGCTGGAGTGTCCAGCTGTCTGAAAGAATTTTTTCTAATATTTGTGCCGGGGTTGCATTAGGTAAATTCACTTTTTTGTCCGGATTGAATAAATCCAGTTCCAAAAGTTTATCCCACATAATATCGTCCTGATCTATTTTTAGCAATAGACGTGTTTTTATTTCGGCAGAATCTGTTGGGTGATACGGTAAAAAAGAGTTTATAAATTGTCGGTAACTCATGTTTTCTGAACCTTCCATGATGTAGCTGTCATCAGTCATCCCCAATTGCACGAACATATTCCATGCTTTCGAAAAACCAACTCTTCTGATGGTTCCTCTGTATAACGTAAGAATATCATCTAAACCATAAATGGATCGGTATTTAAGAGAATCCCGATTCGAATACGCTTCGAATTTTCCGTAACCTTCTACTTCCAGAAATTCAGTTCTTCTAAACAAAGCGCCATACGGAATGTATTTGTATGTGCCTTCCTGAATAAATTTTGCCGCTCCGCCTTGTCCTGCTAAAACCACATTTCGGGGCGCCCAGGTAAATTTATAATTCCACAAATTAGTATCAGATTCCGGAGCAACAAGTCCGCCGCAAAAAGATTCAAAAAGAAGCATATTACCTCCTTTGGCTCTGATTTCATCAATTACTTTCATGGCGCTCATGTGATCAATTCCGGGGTCGAGACCAATTTCGTTCATGAAAATCAAATTGTTTTCTTTGGCTTCCTCATTAAGTGCCTGCATAGCATCACTTATATAAGAGGCAGTAACGAGATGTTTTCTAAACTGCAAACAGTCTTTTGCAATTTCGATATGCAAATGAGCCGGTAACATCGAGATTACAATAGAAGCATCTTTAATTGCAGCTTTTCTGTTCTCTACATTAAAAATATCCAACACTATTGCAGAAGCATTAGGGTGATTTTTTATTTTCTTTTCGGCTAAAGCCAAAGATAAATCAGCGACCACCAGATGGAGGTTTTCACTTTCTGATTTGCTCAATAAATAAGCAATTAGTGAAGAGGCTGATCTACCAGCTCCGATAATTAAAATCCGTCTCATATTTTAAATATATAACACAAACATACAAAAATGTTATAAATACAACAATTTTATTATTGTAAAAATAGCATCTTTTTGTTTAATATTATAAAAACAAAAAATAGATACAGGGTTTATAGTGTTATAAATTTTACCTTTGCAAACCTTATATTCTATATTAAAAAAGACAAAATGAAAAAAATAAGACGAAGAATAATTTTGACAGCATTACTTTTAGGAGCATTAGCAATTGTTTTGAGCGCATTTGGAGCACATCTTTTAAAACCATATTTAACAACGGAGCAAATTGGGGTTTTTGAAACAGGTGCCCGTTATCAAATGTATCATGTTTTCTTTTTATTCTTTTTATCGACACGAAAAGAACTTTCGATTAAAACAATGAAATTAATTTACGATTTGACCATTTTTGGAATTCTGTTATTTTCAGGTTCACTTTATTTATTATCTACAAATCAGCTCACTATTTTCGATTTTAGAATTATAGGATTCGCAACACCTTTAGGCGGAATATTATTAATTATAGCCTGGAGCTATCTATTTTTTACTATTTTGAGGCAAAAATCATAAAATACCGAATAAAAAATTCTATCTAAAAATTAATCTTTAATTTTGTCCTATAAATAACATATAGTCTTACTAATGTGTGTTTTTGCTGTTTTTTATTGATTTTGATAAAAAATATAACAAACTCATATTGTTTAAGTTTTAAAATTTAAAAAAGTAAGATTGTATTTGTGCACTAAATACATAACATACACAACAACAAATTTATGGACACTAACACACTTTTCTCGCAATCGATTTCGCTGAAAGAATTAGGAATTGAAAATGCAACAGTTCGCTACCAATTATCTGCTGATGAATTGCATGCGATTACGTTGCAATCAGGTCAAGGTGTTGAGAACTCTACAGGAGCACTAGCAATTAATACAGGTGAATTTACAGGACGTTCTCCTCAGGATCGTTTTATTGTAAAAGATAGTATAACAGAGGATAAAGTTTGGTGGGGAAATGTAAATATTCCTTTTGACCCGGAAGCTTTCGAAAAATTATATAATAAAGTAACACAGTTTTTATCTAATAAAGAAGTTTTTGTTCGCGATTCTTATGTTTGCTCTGATGCAAATTATAGATTAAATGTTCGTGTGGTTACTGAAACGGCTTGGTCTAATTTGTTTTGCTACAATATGTTCCTGCGACCAGAAGAATCTGAATTAGCAAATTTTACACCAGAATGGACCGTAGTTTGCGCGCCAAGTTTCATGGCAGATCCAGCAGTTGATGGAACACGTCAGTCTAATTTTGCTATTTTGGATTTTACTAAAAAAGTAGCGCTTATTGGAGGAACGGGTTATACAGGAGAAATGAAAAAAGGAATTTTCTCTGCTTTGAACTTTATTTTACCAGTTTTCGAAAACACATTACCCATGCACTGTAGCGCCAATGTTGGTGAAGCAGGAGATACTGCCATTTTCTTCGGATTATCAGGAACAGGAAAAACAACGTTATCAGCAGATCCGGACCGTAAATTAATTGGAGACGATGAACATGGCTGGACGAATGAAAATACTGTTTTTAATTTCGAAGGCGGTTGTTATGCTAAGGTTATTAATTTGACAGAAGAAAACGAACCAGACATTTTTAGAGCAATCAAAAAAGGAGCACTTTTAGAAAATGTGGTTTTCAAAACAGGAACAAATGAAGTTGATTATCAGGATGTTTCTATCACTCAAAATACACGTGTGAGTTACCCAATTACACATATTGATAATATTCAGCCAGGATCAATCGGACACAATCCAAAAAATATATTTTTCCTTACAGCAGATTCTTTCGGAATTTTGCCTCCAATCTCAAAACTGACTCCAGGTCAGGCAGCGTACCATTTTATCTCAGGATATACGGCAAAAGTTGCAGGAACAGAAGCAGGAGTTACAGAACCACAACCTAATTTTTCGGCTTGTTTTGGAGCACCATTTATGCCATTGCACCCAACACGTTACGCAGAAATGCTAACTAAAAAAATGAAAGATGCCGATGTAAAAGTCTGGTTAATCAACACGGGCTGGACAGGTGGAGCTTACGGAACCGGAAGCCGTATGAAACTAAAATATACCCGCGCTATGATTACCGCTGCTCTTAACGGAGAGTTGGATAATGTTGCGTTTGAAAATCATAAAGTTTTTGGTATTGCTAAGCCGCAAAGTTGTCCTAACGTACCAAGCGAAATTTTGAATCCTAGAAATACTTGGGAAAATCCTGAGTTGTACGATAAAAAAGCAATCGAATTAGCACAGAAATTTAAAGCTAATTTTGCCAAATTTGAAGAGTTTGCCAATGCCGAAATTTTGGCTGGAGCACCTATTACTGAATAAAAGCTTACTAATTCAAACTAGAAAAGGCCGTTCGTTATGAATGGCCTTTTTTTGTTTTAGAAGTTTCAAGTTTCAAGTTTCAAGTTTCAGGTTTCAGGTTTCAGGTTTCAGGTTCAACCTGAAACCTGAAACAAAACAACTATTTCTTCCCTTCATCAATTCGTTTCTGAAGTAAATCCCAGGTGTAATAATGAAATGTCATTCCGTTGCTCATAGCTACAAAAAGACCGTTTTTATAAGTTGGTCCTAAATTGATATTCGTTACATCGGCACCATCACATTCTACTGTCGAAGTTGGGATTTCTGCTAATAAAGGATATTCATTAGGATTGCCAGCAGCACCTTCTCTAGGATATACCATAAAAGTATTCGCTTGCTGATTCGAAACTAAAATGTAACCTGTAGTAGCTGTTTTTTTGTAAATGGCAATTCCTTCGTTATCGGCTTTGAAACCAGTTTTTCCAAAAAGAGCCATTTCTTTATTGTCGTTTAGAGCAGGATCGGCTTTGTATTTTCGGATTCCAAATTGTTCATCACAATAATAAATAAATCCTAATTCGTTATCGACAGCGATGGCTTCGATTTCTTTTTTTCCGCTGTAAGTTCCAAATTTACGGACTACTTTTGCAGTTGCAAATTTTCCAGAACCTGCAAGTTCATATTGCCATAAATAGGTTCCGGATGGTCCGGATTTTCTACCCACAACAGCAAAAATCTTTTTATCACTTGGGCGTGTGTACAAAGCAACTCCCATTGGGTCACGCATGGTTTCCCCTTCAAAAACTGGAATTCCGCCGTTGTCAATTGCTTTTAAATCAGGTAAACTGAAAATTCTAATTTTATTAGATTCTCTTTCAGTGGTAACCGCAACATCCACTTTTTTTCCGTCAACCAGTAAACCATAAGCAATATCAACATTGTTTGGTCGTTTTAAAACTTCTGATTTTGCAATAATTTTTCCTTTTAAATCAAAAGCATACAAACCGCCATCAGTATCCTTATCAGTTCCCACAATAATACTTTTTGATGGATCTGTTGGATGAATCCAAATAGAAGGATCGTCTGTATCGTGTGGCAAAGCTTCGGTTACTGCAGTTGGTTGTAATGCGTTTTCCTGAACAGGAGCTAGTTTGTCTTTACAAGCGGTAAACAAAACGCTTAAAAGAAAAATTACAATTATATTTTTATGTGTCATTTTGATTTTATTTTTAATGAAATTAGACAGAACCGTTTGATTCTGTCTAATTTAGGATTTTTAATGATTCGATTACAAGTCTAGTTTCAAACCAAAATTGTAACGTGCCTGATAATATTCTACTTGTTTCGTATTTGTTTCAACACCTTGGTAATAGCGTAATGGCTGATTAGTCAAATTGTTTGCTTCAGCAAAAAGACGCAATTTTGGTGTGATTTTGTACGAAGCATTCGCATCTAAGAAAAATTGTTTGTCATAGTAACTATCATTGTATGCTTCTGAACCTAATTCATCTAAATAGTCTGAAGCGAAGTTCGTCGAAATTCTAGCTGAGAAACGTTTGTTTTCCCAAGATAATGAACCATTAAACATGTGTGGTGTTGTGCCCGGAAGGCTGATGTCATTTCTTTCGTTTCCGTCTTCATCGGCAATTCCTTTTGCTTCAGATTTGGTATATGTATAATTTAAATAGATTCCGAAACCTTTCAGGAATTTACCTGGTAAGAAATCTAACTGACGCTGGAAGGCTACTTCAAAACCGTAAACAGCTACTTTCTCTCCGTTTCTTGATTGTACAAATTCCCAATTCTCTCCAACCGGAATAGGGTTTACCTGATTTGGGAAATCTGCTGCAAATTTCTCAGTTGTGTATTGACTATCGCTGTAGTTGTAAATAAAATCATTTAAATTTTTGTAGAAAACACCTCCTGAAATTAATCCAACTGATTTGAAATAATTCTCGACCATGAAATCATAGTTATAAGAATACGTAACATCAAGACCTGGATTACCAGCTGTAATGGCCATGTCCGAAGCGATATTGTTTACATAAGGAGCTAATGCGTAATAGTCCGGTCTGGCCAAAGCAGTTGTGGCAGCAGCTCTCAAAACTAAATCTTTTGTAGCATTGTACTGAAAAGAAATACTTGGCAATAAATTGGTATAAGAATTAGTATTGTTGATTTCGCCTTCTAATTCTTCTTCATCCAAAACACGGTTTCCAGTGTAATCAATATGGGTGTTTTCTAAACGGAAACCTAAAACCATAGATAATTTATCATTAAAATCCTGATCCCATCTTACATAAGCAGCATAAATATTTTCTTTTGCATTGTAATTCACCGCTAAATATTCAGATGGATCTGATTCTTTTTCGAATAAAGCAGCATTGTTCAAATCAAGATTTCCTAAAAAACTAGCCGAAGCAAAAGTTCCCGGAACATATTTACTTCCTGGATTGAAGTTTTTTCCATCAAAATAAGATGTTTCAATTTCAGATAATGAGCCCATTCCGTCATTGATTGGGTCATAAGAGTAGAAAATATTATTTCTTTCTTTTTCTTTCATTCTAAGTCTAAGACCTGTTCTGATTCTTCCTTTTTCTGAAGCAATAATAGTGAAAGGGAAACGGATATTTACTTTTGCACCAAATTCACTTTCGCTGGTATCATCTGTGTTTTCAGAAACCGAATCAAATTCTAAATCCTCTAATGATTCTCCAACAGAAGTAACCAATGGGAATTTGTTTTCCGAAAAATCCTGATTGATCACTAAACCTTCCTGACGGTATTCGATATAACGCTCACCCGGACGGTATTCTCTTGCCTTTGAGTAATTGGCTGACCAGTCTAAATCTAATTTTGAATGTATCAAATGTTCTCCACGAAGCGAATAGTTTTGAACTGTTTGGTCTTCGAGACGTCTGTTTTTATTACGGCTATTATCTAGACCACCTTTTGTTTCGCGTTTTACACGACCTTCAAAACCAGTAATGTTTTCACCATCATAAATGGCTTCGATATCATCGTAAGTAGTTCTGAAACGGTTTTCTCTATCGTCTCTCCAGTTGTAAATAGCATTAGCAAAAATGGTATTGTTTTCGTCAAATTTATAATCTAAAGCAACAGAACCACTGCGACGGATACGCTGTACATCATATTTTCTAACTTCAGAAGCCTGTAAAAATTCGTTTCCAAATTCATCTTTTACCCATTCGTTTTCGATGTTATCAGAACCGTAATCTACATTGTTATAAGAACCACTAAAAACAGCTCCTAATTTATTGTCAAGAAAGCGGTTTCCGTAAACAAAACCTGCTGTATAACTTGCGTTTTCACGTATTGGTAAATAACCTCCAGCAAGCGTTGCAGAGATTCTTTCGCCGTTTGGAGTTGCTCTGGTAATCAAATTTACAGAACCACCAATTGCATCAGCATCCATGTCTGATGTTAAGGTTTTATTTACTTCTATAGTCGAAATCATATCTGATGGAATCAAATCCATTTGTACATTTCTGTTATCTCCTTCGGCAGATGGAATTCTATCTCCATTTAAAGTTACAGAGTTCAACGACGGAGCCAAACCTCTAATAATTATGTTTCTGGCTTCACCCTGGTCATTTTGCATGGTAATTCCGGGAACACGTTTTAAGGCATCACCCACATTGGCATCCGGAAAACGACCCATTTGGTCAGATGAAATCACGTTTCCGATGTTTTTATTATTTTTTTGTTGGTTTAATGCTTTCGCCTGACCTTTTAAAATGTCTCCAACAACAACTTCGTTCAGTTCAGTTCCAGAAGTTTTAAGTGCAAAATCAATTACATTGTTTTTTCCTTGTTCAACTGTTATTTCCTGGGTAATTGCTTCGTATCCGATGTATTTTACCTGTACCTGATAAGTACCGGGATTAATACTAAGAAGTTCGAAACGTCCGTTGTAGTCTGAAACGGTGTATTTGTTTTCGCCCACAATTTGAACCATGGCTCCTGGCAACGGCAGTTTGTCGTCGGCATCAAGTATTTTTCCTGATATTATTGCTTTTTGTGCATAACCGGTTAGGGTTAATAAAAAGAGTGTTACTACTAAATAAAAGTTTTTCATTTGTTTTTGGTTTGATTTTGGTGCGAAACTATAACCTTAGTGTTATTATAATTTGCTGCAAAAATTAACAGATTGTTATGATTTAAGAGCGTTAGGAAAAATGTATTAATGTTTAAATAACATTTAAAATCATTGAAAATGAAATCGCAACCAAAAACAAATCAACTATTTACAGCATAATTAAAATTTTGGCGTTAAATTTGTAATTCAATCACAATCAAAAATCATCAATCATGTTAAAACAATTTTTTATTCTTTGTTCAGGAGCCGATAAGGATCTCTTGGAAGGTTGTTCAGAAGGTGAACAAACCAAATACGTTGGTATCGGAGCCACCGTTTTCTTTACTGCAGTTATGGCTTTCTTAGCCAGTGCTTATGCGCTTTTTACTGTTTTCGACTCTATTTATCCGGCTTTAATTTTTGGATTTGTATGGAGTTTACTCATTTTTAATTTAGACCGCTTTATTGTTTCGACCATTAAAAAGAGAGACAGTTTTATGGATGAATTTATTCAGGCGACACCCCGAATTGCATTAGCGATTATTATTGCAATCGTGATTTCTAAACCATTAGAGATTAAAATTTTCGAAAAAGAAATCAATACCGTTTTGCTGAAAGAAAAAAACGAAATGGAATTGGCGAATAAAAAACAAGTGGGCAATTATTTCAAATCGGACTTAGATAAAAATAAAGCCGAAATCACTTCTTTGAAAAATGATATTTTAAAGAAAGAAAAGGAAGTAAACGCTTTATATTCGACCTACATCACCGAAGCCGAAGGAACTGCCGGAACCAAGAAATTGGGTAAAGGTCCGGTATATAAAGAAAAGCGAGAAAAACACGATGCGGCATTACAAGATTTTGCTACGCTAAAAGCAGCTAACGAAGCTAAAATTGCCGAAAAAGAAAAAGCAGGAAAGCAATTGCAGGCCGATTTAGACAAAAAAGTAACCCAGACTCAACCCATCATTGAAGGTTTTGATGGATTAATGGCGCGTATCAATGCGCTGAACAAACTGCCGTGGCTGCCTTCATTTTTTATTATGTTGCTTTTTCTTGCCATCGAAACATCACCGATTATTGCTAAATTATTAGCACCAAAAGGAGAATACGATTTCAAACAGGAAGAATCTGAAACCGCTTTCAAAGCTACTTTGGCACAAAATAAATACCAGCGTGATCTATTGGTAAAAACAAGTGCTGAAATGCACGATAAAGTATATGCAGATATAGCAGAAGATAAAAACCTTTATGATTTGCAACGAAAAAATGCGACTGAGTTATTAGAGCTGCAATCGAATAGTTTTGTTGAAAAACAGAAAGCAACTTTATAACTATTATTAGGAAATAAAATTGTCCTCCGAAATATCAATAAAAAAGAAGCCTAACTGGCTTCTTTTTTTTATCACAAAAACTCAAAAAAAGGTAAGAGGTCAAAGAATTCTAAATACAAAAGATGCAATTTTGGACTCATAATTATTTTTCTAAAACTTACAGGAGTAAAACCATAAAATATCTTGAAAGCTGCTGAAAAATGTGACACATCCTTGTAACCACATTTATAAGCTACTTCGCTTACATTAGTAGTTTTGTTTTTAATGAGGTCTTTGGCATATTCCATTCGGAGTTTGGTGATATAGCTTTTTACCGTTGTTTTAAAACAAGCTTTGAATCCTTTTTTTAGTTTAAATTCATTAAGAGAAATTAATCTGGAAAGTTCAGCAAGCGTTGGGGCATTTGTAAAATTGGTATCAAGAATTTGTTTGGCCTCATGAAGTTTTTTCAGATCTTCCTGGTTAATAGAGGTCTGTTCTTGTGGTTTTTGTATCAAGGATTCTAACTGCAAGATCAAAAGTTCTTTTATTTTGGTTTCTAAGAACATTTTTTTCATAGCACCTTCGTATTGACAATTCACAATTTCATGAATAACCCATTGAATGCCGGGACTAAAGGAAACATATTTTGGAGTCAGGTAACCAGATTTTTTTTTAATAATATTGTTTGAGAAATTATGATGCAAATCCCAGTCCTCATTAATTAATTTGGCATAAAAATCTGGCGATAAAATAATTGAAATATAATTTATTTGCTCAAGTGAAGGTATTTTGAAAGTAGCATTGAAGTTGGTTGTATATAAAATATTATGAGTGTTTTCCTGGGTTATTTTATCGCTTTCGACATTGTTAACGTCGAATTCGATATTATTACAACAAATAAAATTCAGTATAATAGATTCTCCAGTTACTTTGAATTTTATAGTTTGCGGCTGCGAAAAATACATTTGAGTATTTGCAACAACAATTCCTTCACTTATTAAATTAGTACATTTTATAAAATCAAATTTGTCTTTTTTGATATTGACAATTTTTTCAACAAAATGACTTTTTTTGTTGTATAAATCTCCGGTTTTCAATAGAAAAATCGGTTTTTCGTGTTTTACCAGTTTTAATTTTATCTTCAAAATAATAATCCGCTTTTACAAAATAATAATCCGTTTTTCCCTATTTTTTTAATCTACACTAATGTTACTTTTGCAGCAAATTTATTTATAATCAGTCTAATTAAAAATAAATTACTGTTAAAAAATTAACTAAATATCATGTGTAACAAACATATTTTTTCTTTTCTATTCATTTTAATGGCACTGACTGCATTTTCACAAGAGAATGTGGTTAAAGAAAAAGACAATAAAACCGAAAAAAAGGAAAAAAAAGAAAAAGAAAATTCTGAAGCAGAAACGCTGGAAAATGTAGAAGTAAAAGGCACCTCAAAAAAGAAAAAATTAGAAACGTCTGGTTTTGCTGTATCTATTATCCAAACCAAAGAAGCATCATTGAGAAATCTTACGACCAATGAATTATTAGACAGATCAGTTGGTGTTAGGGTACGACAAAACGGAGGAATAGGTTCTAATGTAGAGTACAATCTGAATGGGATGTCCGGAAGTGCCGTTGGAATATTTATCGATGGGATAGAAGCTTCGACCTACGGTCAGTCTTTCAATTTAAATAATATACCACCCTCTATGATCGAGCAAATTGAGGTGTACAAAGGTATTTTGCCTTCGCATTTAACAGGTGATTATGTAGGTGGGGCGATTAACGTAGTATTAAAAAAAGGAGTGTCTCAAAATAGTGCAAATGCAGCAGTTTCTTATGGCTCATTTAATACTTTTCAATCGGATCTTGGTGTAACGTTTCGCGAAAAAAAATCAGGGTTATCGTTTAGAGGATCCGGTTTTTATACCTATACAGATAATAGTTTTGAAACCTGGGGGAGATCTACGACTTACGTAAATCATCTTCAACAAATCATCAGACCCTATCGGGCAAAAAGATTTAATAATACATATAAAAATATAGGTGGCCGTTTTGAAGTAGGTTTTACTGATACGAAATGGGCAGACCAATTTTTTATTGGATACAATGGTTCTAGTAACTATACCGAGATTCCACACGGGATAACAATGGCAGTGCCTTATGTAGGGCGATTTAATGAAACTAAAGCTCATGTATTTCTATTAAATTATAATAAGAAAGATTTCTTAACAAAAGATTTAGCTTTAAATATTAATGCAGTAAGAAGCGAACGTAGTACGTATTTGCAGGATACTGTTAGTTATGCTTACAACTGGGATGGTACCATTAGAGAAGTTGTTGAATTTGGCGAAAGAGTTCCGCTGCGAACAAACGGAGGGCAACAGGGGCCAAAAGTCATTACGAATACCGATAGAAAAATCATCAATACGCGTTCTAATTTGGGCTATATGATTGCTGATGGACATCGTCTTTCTCTAAATCATAAATTCGAAGCCACCGACAGAAAAGATGAGGATTTATTAAACCCATCCAGCAGAGATCTAGCTACTAATAGTGTTGTCTCTAAGCATATTATTTCTATGAATTATGAGGCAGAGACTTTCAACAAGAAATTAAGAACCAATATTTTAGGAAAATATACCACAAATCGTACTAGACAAACAAGATCAGAAATTGTTACAAATGATGGTGTAAACTCCATTGTAAAAACAGATGTTAACACTTCAGATAATAATTTTGGCTACGGCGCAACTTTGTCTTATAATGTAATCCCTAAACTTTTTATTATTACTTCTACAGAGAACTCTTATATTATGCCTACTGAAGGACAAATGTTTGGAGCTCCTGAAATTAATATTTTGCCTAACCAGCAATTAGAACCAGAGAAAAATGTAAACTACAATTTAGGCTTTCGTTGGGGTGCATTAGATTTTGCTAAACACAGAATTTCATTTTATGCGAATGTTTTTTGGCGAAATGGTTATAATAAAATTACACAACAAGTTGTAGATGTGTCAGAAATAGAAGATGAAGCTGATGCGGATATTCAAACAACACGTTATGTAAATCTAGGAAAAACACAATCTCGTGGTTTTGAAGCAGAAATTATCTATATCTACAATAATAGATTAAATGCTTCTTTGAATTTTTCCAAATTCAACAACTTATTTAAACAAGAATTAGACAATAATGGTAATCCCCATAGCTTTTTAGGACAGCAGGTACCTAACGAACCATATTTTACAGTTAATGCTAATTTTCAGTATAGGTTCAATGATGTTTTTCAGAAGAAATCGATACTTAATGCCTACTACAACACAGGGTATGTAGGTGAATATTATATAGTTTGGGGTCAGCCAGAATGGTCTTTAACTCCAAGTCAGTTTACACATGATTTGGGTGTGAGTTATCGTTTTCCTTCCCAAAAACTTGTGGCTAGTGTAGATGTAAAAAACCTGTTTGATGCAGAAATCTATGACAATTTTGCCATTCAAAAACCAGGAAGAGGAATCTATTTCAAATTGAATTACACATTTAGTAAATTTTAATAATCAAATTAATATATATCATGAAAAAAAAACTATTTAAAATAGCATTATTGAGTACCGTTATGGCTGCTTTTACATTAGGAAGCTGTAGCAATGACGACAACGATTCAGACCCGGTGGTAACACCACCAGTAGAAGAAGACACTCGTTGGATTACAGTAACAGGATCTTTTCCTGACGCAGGAGGAACTGCGGGTAATGGAGGAACGCGTGCTTACGCTATCACACCAGAAAATGCTGCAAACCCAGACTATGTTGTAGATCTTTTTAAAATGGATGGAGAGAAATATGTCGAAGGTTTTGCTTTAAAATCAAGCCGTACTGCCCGCGTTCAAGCTTCTGCAGATGGTAAATTTTTGTACAACATACAATATACAGGAACAGAAGGTGGTGTATTTAATAAATACAGTGTTTCAGGAGCAGGAAAATATGAAGAAGTTGGTTATGAACTAAACACGTCTGTTATTTTAGGAACTTCTCCTCGTTGGGTTAAAGCTGCAGAAGGTATTGGTGTTGGTGTTTCTTTTGGTGAAGCTTTAGAACCATATACAGGTTCAGCTCCTAATTATGTGTACCGTCATCCAAAAGGTAAAATTAAAATCGCAAACATAGACTTAAACAATACAGCGATTACGAATACTGGAAATATTGATGTAAATCTTGGAGCAGAATTAGAGGCACAAGGCTATCACGTATGGAGAGCCGATGTACCGGTATTAAATCAGGCTA
This sequence comes from Flavobacterium hydrocarbonoxydans, assembly GCF_009789235.1. GTDB lineage: Bacteria > Bacteroidota > Bacteroidia > Flavobacteriales > Flavobacteriaceae > Flavobacterium > Flavobacterium hydrocarbonoxydans. Next base: position 20,123 of record NZ_WSTB01000004.1, read on the forward strand.
AAGACAAACTATATATTGGTTTAGGTGTTAGAAGACATAATGTAAACGGTACTGTTACAACAAATGCAAATACTGGAGCTATCTCGGGCTGGGAGACTACTACCGAAAGAACTATAGGTACACTTACCTATGTGGTAGATTATCCGTCTTTGAAGAATCCAAAAATAATTACATCTTCAAAAGCAATTACAGACAATCTTTCTTATCGTACCATGACACAATACGTAGGTACTGATGGAAATATTTATCAGGCTGCAACTACTATGGGAAGTGGACACCAGATATTACGTATCAGTAAAACAACTAATGATTATGATAATGATTATGATTTTAGTTTAAATGCAGCTCTTGGTATTGATGATGCCGGAATTAGAGCGTGGACTTACATAAAAGACGGTGTTGGTGTGGTTTTATACACAAGAAAAAACACTGCAGGCGGTTATTTAGCATTAATAAATCTAAATGATAAAACAGCAGTTAAATTAACGACAGAAATTGAAACAGACGCTGCATTATCAACAACTTTAGGGCAGTTCCAAAACATTGGTCTTGTTGGAGACAATGTATATCTTCCTTTAACTCCTGCAGGAAAAGATGGTAATATTTACATTGTTGACTGGAAAGCTAAAACAATCAAAAAAGGAGCAAAATTAAAAGCTGCTTCTGGAAGTTTTTACTTAGGTGCTTATTAAGAAATAAAAAGCATGTAAAATGTAAAAAGTCTTAAGCTCTAATTAGAACTTAAGACTTTTTTATTTTTAGGATGTAAACCTTTTACCTCTCACCAATTACATTTTACATATAACTTAAAATCTCTTTTTTATAAGTGTCGTATTCTCCCTGAAGAATCAATCCGTTGTCAAGCAGTTTTTTGTAATTCTGTAATTTATCAAACAGTTCTTCTTTAGATAAGTCACTTAATTTTCGTTCTCCGGTAGAGGTTGGTGCTGGCTGAACAGGCTCGTAAGTTTCATAAGATGGAGTGGCTGCAGGAATGATTTCTGCAAAATTTGTTACTTCTTCAGTTTCTACTTCTTCAATTTCCTCATCAAAGTTATTTTCAGTATCGATTGGTTTTGCAGTTTCAAAAGCCGGGGCTTCAATTATTACTGGATTTTTAAACAATTCCAATTGCTCTTTTGCGTACGTATAGATTTTTCTGGCTTGAATCTTCGGAATATAATCGATAGAAATAGATAAATCAGTATTGGTATTAAATGAAAATTCAGAACCCAGAATATTTTCTTTCACAAAAGCGGCTGCGACATCATCCCAGGTATAATCTGTAAAATCCATTGATAATCCTAAATTTTTAGGTTTACAAATAATGATTCTTCGGTTCGTTAACACAATACTATCCGGAAAAACAGTAATCGCTGGCTTTTTTTGAACGGCGATATAGCCAATTTCTTCGTTTTTCATCAATAAATCATTCAGTTTCGAAGTGATTTTTTCGATGGCTTTCGGGTCTTGTTCTTCGTTCAGAAATTTTTTAAATTGTTCTTTCATGTTTTATAAGTTGCTAAGTTACAAAGTAACCGAGTTGCTAATTGTAATGTCTGTCTCTACAAATGTAATGCCTAATTTTCTAATTCGATAATTTCATTCTGAATTTTCTTTGTCAAACTTTTGAAAACCAAATCGTACGAATGATCGATCAATTCTTTTATAAAAGAAGTTGATAAATTTCCGTTTAAGGCAATGGTGTTCCAATGTACTTTGCTCATGTGATAGCCAGGTTTTATCTCGTCATATTCGGCTCTTAATTCCTGCGCACGTTCAGGATCACACTTTAAATTGACAGATGGTTCATTTTTTTCCCACTGTGATAAAGACGATAAAGCAAACATTTTTCCGCCCACTTTAAATACCAAAGTATCTTCATCAAAAGGAAAATGTTCCGAAACTCCTTTTTTCGACAGGCAATATTCGTAATAAGTTTCTAAATTCATACTGTATTGTTTTTTCCAATTTTACCTAAATGAGTATCCTGAAATCCTGTTTCATATTTTAATCCGTAACCAAACATTCTATCCATTGCAGCGTGTGAAAATAGAATAATTCCGGACAATTGCAAAATTTCAATTTTTAAATAACAGCCTAAAATATACAGGATAATGCCGATTCCCTTATGATGAAAAGCATTGTAGAAATAAGCACCACTTTTATTACCAAAGATATAACCCAGCATCGATAAATCTGGGGCTAAGATTAAAGCTAAAAACCACCACCATTCATAACTCAAAAGACTAAACAAATAGATGCCGAGTACAAATAAGCTTAATTCTTCTAGTTTAATAATTGTCTTCATAGTTTCTTCTCCATTAATTTCTCCGGATGTGCCAATGCCTTAAAACCAAATTTTTCATATAAAAAATGAGCATCTGTTGTGCCTAAACGCCAAAGTTGAATTTTTTGAAGCTGAGGTTCGTTCATCATTTTTTCAATTAAAATGGATGAATATCCTTTTCCGCGATGTTCTTCGGTTATAAAAACATCCATTACATAACCAAAAACCACATAATCTGTAATGACTCTCGCAAAGCCAATTTGTTGATCATTTAAATAAATTCCAAAGCAAACCGAAGCTTCAATAGCAATTTGTACTTCTTCGATCGTTCGCGGCGCTGCCCAATAAATATCTTTTAGAAAATTTTGTATAAACGGAACATCAAGTTTGTTTTTGTCGGTTGAAACCGTAATAATATCTTGCAACACCATAATTTATTTGTAGTTTCTTAAATGTCCTTTCAGTTTATTAAAAGCAATTTACATATTTATTTTTGTACTGATTTTATCAATTGGTTTTTTAATAAAATCGGGAGCATCAAACCGGTAACCAAAATATAATAAACCGAAAACTTTATCATTAGAAATCACGGTATTTTTATCCTCATTGTAAGAACTTGCACTGAAATTTAAACTGGCTCCAAAAAGAATCCTGTCTGAATTAAACCCCAATTTTAAACCGCCATCAAGATTTTTGGTAAAATAATTATTTCGCTCAACACTCTCCACTCCTGAGTCTGTGCTTTTATCTTTCAGGAATTTGACACCAAGTGATGGCGAAAGATTTGCCGCAATATAAAATTGTTTTCGAATGATAAAATTGTAATAATAACCAGCTCCTAATCGAATGTCGTATTCGTCTTGTTTACCTTGCAAATTCTCTGTTTTTGAAGTAATTCTGTTATAAGTGTAGGCCAAAGAGGGTATAAAACTTCCTGTGCTCTTTTTTTGCCACTCAGTAAAAGAAGTGATGCTTTTTAAAGAAAATTTTGGATTAAAAATATAAGAAGTTGACATTCCGTAATAGGTAGATTTGAAATCCGGAAATTGCAAATAAGGATCTTTTCCTTCCGTCCAATTCGGGTCAAAATCGCTCATATTGGCAACATAATAACCTTTCGTCTTGCTGTATTGAGCGGTTTGAAGCCATCTGCCAAGAAAAAACCGGAAATTGTAATCGGAGAAAGTTGATTTTCCTTTTAGATTTTCATCTTTATTCCCTACAAAAAACTTCGGATAAAAACCGTAGCTAAAACCTATGAATTTATAATCTACAGCCAGAAAAAGTTTGTAGTTATTATTGGTTTCCAAATCCAGATTAGCGCCGTTTTTTTCGTTTAAATAATAAGCGTCGGTTTGTGTGCTCAGATTCGCTCTAATCATAATTTTATCCGGGTAAAATATAAAATTAACAGTATCTTTTTCGGTTTTATCTTGTCCAAAAACGATTAAAGTATTCAGAAGAAAAAAGAGTATATAAAAGTGTAACCCGGAATGAGTCGCGTAAATTTGTTTTGAATCCTGGTGTCTATTGGTTTTCAACACAAAGTAGTTTTTATTAGTACTATAAAACTACTCATTAAAAATCAAATTACAAGCACTTATTTCAAATTTGAAACGGCGTATAAAACAGGTTTACTCGGGCTTGCATCATTCTCAAAAGAAGCAATTTGAAGATTCAAAAAGTAATTCCCGTCTTCGATTTCGTCAGGTACAAAAACCATTTCGGTAATCGTAGCTTCTAATCGCGCATCAGGATTTAGATTGTAGGTGTCTTTTACATTCCAAAATGCCTTATGCGCCAATAATTTTCCTTCGTCATGTTCTCTGTCAACACTTGGTAAATCAATTAATAAATGTTGGATTTCGCTTTCGCGGATGAAAATCGCCGCTTCCTCAGATAAATAGGGCGGATTGGTATTGGAGTATTTTCTTGATTTTTTGGCAGCCTGATTTGGAAGTGTTCTGATGATTAAAGCTTCAGTTTTTGTCTTGAACGAAGTCGAAATGTTCATTGCTTTTTCAACTTGTTTTTTGGTAATCACCAAATCTTCCCCAATTTTTTCAGATTCAATTGTAATGAGTTTTGCAGTAAAAAAAAACTGTTTTAAACATTGATTAATGCTATAAAAATCATTGGTAATATGACCCAAACATTCTGTATGAGTGCCATGTCCGTGCGGATTAAAAAAGATATTATTAAAATTAGTCGAAGATTTTCCTTCCGAAACTTTTCCAACCCAATCACCAAAAACCACCGGTTCAATAACTGGTTTTTCGATATACCAGGCAATCGGATTTTCATCTGTATTTGTTAATGGAATTGAGATATCAATTGGTTTTGATAAGTCTATTTCGAAGTTGTTGATTTTTGCTAGCACAAATTAAAGTTTTTATGCCGCAAAGACTCGAAGTCACAAAGTTTAAATAATTTGCGCCTTTGTGCCTTAGTGGCTAATTTTTATTCTTCCAAATTTAGATAAAATAAATCCGATGCAATTCCATCCGTCAGGAATTTTCCTTTTGAAGTAGGTTTTAGAATATTATTTTCAATAAAAACCAATTCATCATCTAAGAATTTCTGCATTTGTTTTTGAAGATAATTCAAATAATCAAAGCCAAATTCTTTTTCGATTCTTTCCAGAGAAACGCCCCAAATCGTTCGCAATCCGGTCATAATATATTCATTATAACGGTCTGATTTGGATAAAATTTCGGTTTCAATCGGTAAAATATCGCCTTGAATAGATTTCAGATAAAGCGAATTATTAGCAATATTCCAGCCTCTTTTTTCGCCATCATAACTGTGTGCCGAAGGACCAATTCCGATGTATTTTTTGCCCAGCCAATATGCCGAATTATTTTTGGAGAAATAACCTTCTTTGCCAAAATTGGATAATTCATAATGAATAAAATCATTTTTTTGAAGTGTTTCAACCAAAATCATAAAATGGTTGGAAGCAACTTCGTCTTGTGGTTCGGCAATTTTTCCGGTATCAATTAGTTTTTTCAGAGCAGTTTTGGGTTCAACGGTCAAAGCGTAACTTGAAATGTGTGGAATGCCAAAGCTCAAAGCCGTTTCGATATTTTGTTGCCACATTTCGTCTGTCAAACCTGGAATTCCGTAAATTAAATCAAGCGAAATATTATCAAAATATTGGGTTGCTTCTTCTAAACATTTTATGGCTTCCGCCGAATTATGAGCGCGATTCATCATCTTCAGATCTTCTTCAAAAAATGATTGAATGCCGATGCTCAGACGGTTTATCGGACTTTTTGATAATGCTAAAATGCGTTCCGAAGATAAATCATCAGGATTGGCTTCAAGCGTAATTTCTGGATTTTCAACAATTTTATAATTCTCGTAAATAGTATTTATTAGAAAATTTATTTCATCAGTAGTCAATACTGACGGCGTTCCGCCACCAAAATAAATGGTTTCTACAACTTCTTTTTCAAACTCCTTTTTACGCATGACAATTTCTTTGGCTAAAGCCAAAACCATCTCGTCTTTCTTCTTCATCGAAGTCGAAAAATGAAAGTCGCAATAATGGCAAGCCTGTTTGCAGAATGGTATGTGAATGTAGATGCCTGACATTTTTTTAATTAGATAATGTGTCAATTAGATAATGTATCAATTAGATAATGAGATTGTTAGCCAAAAAGAATTAGAAAATTAAAATATATGCAATACAAGAATTATCTAATTATCTAATTGGCATATTATCTCATTTCCTCACTTTGTCTTCATTTTGTTTCACAAAAGCATCCCAGCCTGAATAACTTTTTCCAGCCACGATTTTTCCAGAATTAAAGAAATGGCAAACTGCCGCAGCCAATCCATCTGTAGAATCGAGGTTTTTGGGCAATTCTTTCAAACCTAAAAGTTGTTGCAGCATTTTGGCAACTTGCTCTTTACTGGCATTTCCGTTTCCGGTAATCGCCATTTTTATCTTTTTAGGCTCATATTCCGTAATCGGAATGTCTCTTGAAAGTCCCGCTGCCATTGCCACACCTTGCGCACGTCCCAGCTTCAGCATCGATTGTACATTCTTGCCAAAGAAAGGCGCTTCAATCGCAATTTCATCCGGATGATGTGTTTCGATTAATTCGATGGTACGTTCAAAAATGATTTTTAGTTTTTGGTAATGATTGTCGTATTTGGACAATTGCAATTCGTTCAATTGCAAAAATTCCATTTTTTTATTGATAACTTTTATCAATCCAAAACCCATAATCGTTGTTCCTGGGTCGATACCTAATATGATGCGTTCTTTTGTCATTATTTAATTAAGGGTTACTCAGAGATTCACGAAGTAAACACAGAGATTCGCAAAGTTTTTATTATAAAGCTAATTATTTAAATCTTTGCGAAACTCTGTGAGCCTTTGTGTGACTTTGTGTAATAGTTTTTCCTTTACTTTGCAGCATGATTTCAATTCCTCACAAAGCTAAACAATTCCTTGTTCTTCTAATCAAACTTTTGATTGTAGGTGGCGCATTTTATTTTATTTACAATCAACTCGCTCATAACGACAAACTCGACTGGCAGAAATTCATCACCGTATTTCGTAAAAATCAGTCGGTTTTAGGAATTGGATTTATTTTGCTTTTGAGTGTTCTCAATCGGTATTTCGAGATCTTAAAATGGCAAAATCTGGCCAGATTTATTCACGAAATTTCAGTAGGCGAAGCTACAAAACAAGTTCTGGCGGCCCTAACAGCAGGAATTTTCACGCCAAACGGAGTAGGAGAGTACGCCGGAAAAGCATTGTATTATCCTAAGTCGGAAGCTAAAAAAGTGGTTTTCCTGAACCTGATTTGCAACGGAATCCAGATGGTTTTGACCGTGATTTTTGGTGTTTTTGGATTGTTGTATTTCAATGCAAAACATGAAGTGATTACTGCGCAAACGGTAGCAATTTTGTTTGGTGTTTTTATAGTGCTTTTTGTGATTTTATTTTCTTTGAAGAAGTTTAAAATAAAGGGATTTTCTATCGAAAAACTGCTGCATAAAATCAATGAAATTCCTAAATCAATTCATCAAAAAAACATCATTTTAGGAATTTGCCGCTATTTGGTTTTCTCGCATCAGTATTATTTCTTGTTTTTGGCTTTTGATGTGCATTTGCCTTATTTTATGCTAATTTCGACGATTGCGGTTGTTTATTTTCTGGCTTCTTCATTACCCACTTTTCAGTTTTTAGATTTTGCCGTAAAAGGAAGTGTTGCGATTTATTTCTTCGGAATTTTAGGTGTAAACGAATGGATTGTAGTTTTTATAAGCACCTTAATGTGGTTCTTAAATGTGGTTTTGCCTGTAATTTTAGGAAGTTATTATGTGCTGAATTTCAAAACTAAAACAGCAAAATGATTTGGGTTTTATTCGCCATATTGATACTTTATCTGATTAGTATTGGCGTGCTTATTTATGGCTTTTTGAAAGTGAAAAAATTTCAAAACACAGCTCTAAATCCTCAAACTTCTTTTACGATTATTGTTCCGTTTCGAAATGAAGAAGAGAATTTACCCAAACTTTTAGAGAGTTTTTCAAAACTCAATTATCCGATTGATTTATTCGAAGTGATTTTGGTTGATGATAATTCAAATCAAAAATTTCAGCACTCAGATTTCACATTTCACATTTCACAAATAAACAATATTCGAAGTTCTAATTCTCCCAAAAAAGATGCGATTTCAACAGCGATGCAACACGTAAAAACCGACTGGGTGATTACGACTGATGCCGATTGTATGGTAAATAAAAATTGGCTGCTAACTCTTGATAATTACATTCAGATGAATCGTGTTTCTATGTTGGCGGGAGCTGTAACTTATGAATGTGAGAATTCATTTCTGCATCATTTTCAGCAATTGGATCTAACGAGTTTGCAAGGCGCAACAATTGGAAGTTTCGGAATAAGCAACGCTTTTATGTGCAACGGAGCCAATTTTGCTTACACAAAAACCTTGTTCGAAAAAGTAAAAGGATTTGACGGAAACGATAAAATTGCGAGCGGAGATGATGTTTTTTTATTGCAAAAAGCCGCTAAATTATTTCCAGACGAAGTTCATTACTTAAAAGCAGAAGAAGCAATCGTTGTTACAAAACCAACAGAAACTTGGAAATCCTTATTTCATCAACGAGTGCGTTGGGCGGCTAAAACAAGTTCGTACCAAAGTGATTTTGGGAAATTCCTTGGTTTGGTAGTTTTCTTTGGAAATTTCAGTTTTGTAATCGTTTTTTTCTTTTCCCTTTTCGGAATTTACTCACTGCAAATTTTAGGTTTATTTTTTATAATAAAGTTCGCTGTAGATTTTGTTTTACTCTATTTGACCAATCAATTTTTGACTAAATCACGACTGAAATTTTTGCTTTTTAGTAGCTTGCTGTATCCTTTTTTTAGCTCGGCAGTAGCTTTGTATAGTTTGTTTGGTACTTATGAATGGAAAGGCAGAAAATTCGAAAAATAGATTTTATTTTTACCATATAAGTGATATAAGTTCATTTAATAAAAGTGTTTTTTTAGTGAAAATTTCACGAACAGCTTTGTGAACTTAGCTTATAAGCAATTCTTAAACAGAATAAAAAATTTGTAAACTCTGCAAACTCTGCGTTAAAAAACACACACGCAAAATTTATAATGTCCTTTCAGAAAAAAGCTTAAATTCTCTTAGATCACTTATATGAAATAAAAATCACTTTTTCTCTTTAAGAATTACAGGAAGAATAAACTGTGTTTTTACAGGAATTCCGCGTTTGATAGCAGGATTTACTTTCGGAAAATCGATCAGGCGGGCATGCAGAATACTATCGATTTTAATGGTATCGTATGCTACTGAGTCTTTCGGGAATTGCGGTTCAAATTTCATGGTTGCATTCGGGAAAACGGTCACTTTTACTTCTATCGTATCAAGCTCCGGATAGAGTACCGAAAGGGTATCAATATCTAATTTTTCCTGAATAAGTTGCGCCATCACGTCAAAAAAACATTGCTGACGTTCTTTTTTAATGCTGATTTTTTCACAATCGGCTACAGACGGAAATTCGTCAACTTCTTTCCAGTTGATTGCTTTTAATTCTTTTTGAAGTAATTCTTTTTCAGAAGGAACCTGCTTCTCAAAATATTGACAAGAATTAAAAATTAAAAAGACTAAAATAAGAGAGAAATGCTTCAAGATTATGACGTTGAATTGAACTAATTATGGTATAAAAATACGATTATTTTTTTTGAGAAGCTTTGTATTCTAGATAATCTTCGTAGCTTTCTGATAACCAGCGTGCTTTGTTCTCTTCAGCTACTTGTTTTTGCTCTGGATACAATGCAGCCAGCCGGTCAGAAAATGTGGCAATCTGAACCGTATAGTTGTAGAACTGAGGCTTGGTCATGATTAGGCTGGCATCATTTTTTTTCTCAAAATATTCAAAGAACAACGCATCGAATTCTTTCATCGAAAAATTCAATACTTTTTTCTTATTACTTTTATAAATACTATCTTGGAGAAGTTTATCGTCAATCGAAAGTTTTGTTTGCCCATAAACAGTGCTGTAAAAAGCAGTCGAAATTACGAACGAAAAAAAAATATAATATAGCGTACCCCTTAGCATATACTGATTTTTTAAAACTGGTTTGTAGGTACAAATTTACAAAAAAATAATTATGGATTTACTTTTATTAGCCTTAGGTTTTGTGTGTATGATTGTGGGTATTTTGGGTAGTTTTTTACCTGTTTTACCGGGTTTGTCCAGTTGTTGGGTGGGTTTGTTATTGTTGTATTTAACCAAAGCGGTTGAAAATAATTATTGGATTTTAGGAATTACATTTGTTGTAATGGTTGTTATTACCATTCTCGACTATATAATTCCTGCTCAGGGAACCAAACGTTTTGGCGGAAGTTCGTATGGAGTTTGGGGAACGAACATCGGATTGATTGTGGGAATTCTGTCTCCAATACCTTTTGGTGTTATTATCGGTCCTTTTGTAGGAGCTTTTATCGGAGAAATGTTATATGACAAACAAGATCATCGTCGTGCCTTAAAAGCTGCTACGGGTTCCTTACTTGGTTTTTTGGCTTCCGGATTTGTCAATTTTTTATTTTGTATAATTTTCACAGGTCTTTTTCTTACTATTGTCTGGCAAAACAGAATTTTATTGTTTTAAATCACAATCAGTTTTTTCCTGTTTTTTATAAAAATAAGAAAAACCGTCAATTTTTTATCTAACTCATTTATTTCCATTTAACAACGAAAGGGTTATGTTTATTGAGACTATTAGGTTTTGAGTAAAAAAAAACGTTAATAATTAGGAATATTTATTTAACTTTTTTTTTGGAAATGTTATTTTATTTTATATTTTTATCCATATAAACGATTAAAAGCCCCACTTTATCGATTATTTTAAATAATTTTAAATAACCTGAAATACTAAAATTATGACTCCTAACCTACAAATCGAACTAAGACGTTTTATTTCTTCAAACGTTGTCTCAAAATTAAATAAATTTTATTTCGAAAATGATGCTTTGTTAATTAAGGCAATAGATGTTTCGTTAGGAACAGTCCTGATGGGTTTGTATAATCACGTTGAGGAACCTAAGTTTTATAAAAACCTAATTTCATTAATTGACAATTGTAACTTTTATGAAGAAATCGATTTTGAAGCAAGCCGAATTTTATCTGTTGATGATTGTTACAGAGTAGAAGGGAATGATTTACTAAAAGAAATTTTTTCGAATAAAAAAGCCAGAATCTCAGAAATGATTTCAAATGAAGTCGGAATCAAAAGCGAAACGGCCCGTGAAGTACTTAATTTTTCAGGACTATTAGTAGTTTCTTATTTAAAAAACAACCAGCAATTACTTAAAAGTTTAAAATTACTTTTAGACGAACAAAAACGTGATGTTTTAAATAGTATTCCTCCAGGAATCAAAATTATTTTAGGATTTTCATGTTACGAATCTGTTGATGACAAAAACCAATCCAATTTAGGAAGATCAATTTTTACTCTTTTTGGTCACAATTTTTTCTAAAACACAATTTTCATAAAATAAAAAATCCCATTTTACAAAAGTAAAACAGGATTTATATTGTTTATTTGAAGCGTTCTTAAACGTTCTTCAAATTGATAACTTCTTGCTCGGTCAAAAATCTCCAGTTACCTCTAGGCAGATTCTTTTTAGTCAAACCAGCAAATGATACACGGTCAATACGCAGAACATCATAATCAAAATGTTCGAAGATAGCACGAACCACTTTTACATTAGACGAACGCAATTTAAGACCTACTTCGCTCTTTGCTTCACCATCAATATAACTTACTTCTTCGACAAACACTCTGTGTCCGTCAAGAACCAAACCTTTGCTAATTTTTTCTAAATCCTCAAATTTCAGGTTTTTATCCAATGAAACCTGGTAGATTTTCGATGATTTCTGACTTGGTAAAGTAAATTTACGAATCATGTCAGTATCATTTGTAAACAACAACAAACCGGTTGTGTTTTTATCCATTCTGCCAATCGGAGCGATTTTTGCAGTTGTAGAACCACGAACCAGTTCTAAAACATTACGAAATTCCTGTCCTTCGTCAAGAGCTGTTGTAAAGTTTTTAGGTTTGTTCAGCAAGATGTATTCTTTCTTTTCCGGTGTCAAAATAGCACCGTCAAAATTAATAACATCCGTAAGTTTTACTAGATAACCCATTTCAGTAACCGGAACGCCATTTACTTTCACGTTTCCAGACTGAATGTATATATCGGCATCACGACGTGAGCACACACCCGAATTCGAGATAAATTTGTTCAAACGAATTTCGTCAGCTGCTTTTTGTCTTTTCGGAGCCTGATTCTGTTTTTTAAGTTTTTGTGCCGCTTCTTCTTCCGCAGCCTTAACAGCAGGTTTCACTTTTTTAGGCCCTTGCGCACGCTTAGCCATAGGAGGTTTTGGCTTATTAGAGCTTGGTCTGGAGCTATTTGGTCTAGAACCACCTCGTTTATTATTGCCTTCCTTATTGTTCATAAATTCTGTAATTTGTGCAAAGATAGTTTATTCTTGCTAAATAATCCTAAGTTCATTGTTCTTAGATTAATAGCTTCCGTTTTTTAATGTTTTCAGGAGCAGGACATTTGGCTTTCTTTCAGGCATTTGGTCCCGCTATCCGTTACAATCTTTTGTGTCGAACCCCGCCACAAAAGGATTTCCACTGCTATCGGGGCTAGACGATCACATTCGGCTTTCTTTAGGCATTTTGCTATACTAGTTATTACACAGAGATTCGCAAAGTAAACACAGAGATTCACAAAGTTTCAAAAAGAAATCTACCAAAAATCCGCGAAATCTGCGTGAAATAAAAACACAAGCTAAATCCAAAAAGATAAAAAGAATCAGTGTCAATCCGTCAAACCCGTAGAATCCGAGGTCTATAAAAACTTAGCGAATCTCTGCGAAATAATTCATTTAAAAAAAATTAAATTTCAAAGAGTTTCAAAAAAAATCTGCTTAAATCTGCGTGAAATAAAAACACAAACTAAATCCACAAAAAATAAAAAGAATCAGTGACAATCCGTCAAACCCGTAGAATCCGAGGGCTATAAAAAAACTTAGCGAGCCTCTGTGTAAACTTCGCGAATCTCTGCGAAACAGCTCTCTACTTCAAAAGCAAATTTCTTCCATGCCACAAAACACTAGGATTGATAAGTATAATACAAAAAACACCCGCCACAATCAGGAATTTCAATACATTATGAAGGAGTAAATATTGTCCTTTAGAATTTGATTTCCATAAATACATCAAGAAGAAAATCAAAACAATAAAACAGATATAAAAGTAAATATCCATAAAACCGACATCATAAATATTAATCAAAACATAGACTGGAAAAACCGTCAAAATGGATAAAACCGTAATGATCTGTTTCGAAATATTTTCTCCATACAAAATCGGAATCGTCTTGTAACCATTGGCCAAATCGCCTTTTAAATTTTCCAGATCTTTTATCATTTCCCGAATAAGCAATAACAGAAAAAGGAAAACCGCATGTGCCGAGATGACCATAAAATGATCCATGTGATTCTCAATTTCTTCAAACGAAACTTTGTTGTAGAAATACAAGAGAATGGCGAAAAACGGCAAAACGGCCAGAAACGCAGCGGTTAAGTTACCAACAATTGCATATTTTTTTATCTTATGAGAGTAAAACCAAATCAGGAAAATATAAGCCGAAAAGAATAAAAAAGCACGCCACGAAACTATTAGCGCCATCAAAGCAGCTATAAAATTTAAAGTAAAATAAACCGTAAGTTTTGTTTTCTGACTTACCAATCTGTCCAGCATCGATTTGTTGGGTCTGTTGATTAAGTCTTTCTGGCTGTCGTAAAAATTATTGATAATATAACCCGAAGCAATTGTAATCGCCGACGCAAAAACAATCAGAAATAAAGGGAAATCCAGCAAAATATCCAGGGCTCTTTTTTCCGGAGCCAATATAAAAATAGCAGATAAATATTGCGCCAAAACAATAATCGGAATATTATAGCCCCTCACCACAGAGAACAAACTAACAATTTTCATTACTAAAAGTTTGTGCTGTCTGCTTAACATTTTTTGATTTTGATTATAATTACGATTTTGAAATTTAGTTTTTTTTTATTTGAGATGCTAGTTATAAAGTATCTTTTAACAAGTCTTTAGCGCCATACCCTAATTTTCGGATGCAGGCCAATGCTTCTTTTTGAGAGATTTCAACTTCTTTTATGTCTTTTGCATTCACAAAACAAACAGAACCACTCCACGGATTTGGAGCATCCGGAACAAAAACGGCAAAATTGTTTTCGTTTATTTGTTCTACCAAAAAAGCAAATTGCCAGCCGGCATCTGTAGGAACCAAAACTACTTTTAAATCTTCTTTAGATTCAAATCCCATCATGGTTTCATTTACGTTTTTCATAAATGAATAGCCGGGAATATTGCTCAAAAGACCGTCTTCGAGTTTTTGTTTTATTTTTTGTGCCTGTTGCGTTTTGGCTATTAGCCCAACCAAAAAGCATATAAAAATAACCACAACTATAGTTGCCAATTCCTGAAGTGCAAGCCCGAGAATTTTAATTTTCGGAAAGTTATGGACTATTGGTGCCGAAATTTTTTCAATGATTGCGTGTCCTTTTTCGATAAAAATGACCAAAACCACCAGTGGAACCAAAAAGAGAATTCCGCCTAAAAATGTTGTTTTGATATTTTGTAAAAGACGATTCATAGCAATACTTTTAGTAACAGATTCTGAAAAATTGCTAAAATTAGAACTGATAAACGACTTCTAATTTATAGTCTTTCAAAGAGGCTTTGGCACGTTCTAAGTCTTCTGTAAAACCAAGAATGTAACCGCCGCCGCCAGATCCGCATAGTTTCAGATAATAGTCGTTCGTGTCAATTCCGTGTTGCCAGATTCCGTGAAATTGTTCCGGAATCATAGGTTTAAAGTTGTTCAAAACTACTTTAGAAAGTTTTTTGGTATTGGTAAACAACGATTTCATGTCGCCATGCAAAAAGTTCTCCACGCAGGCATCCGTATATTTTACAAATTGGTTTTTAAGCATTGCACGGAACCCTTTATCTTTCAGGTTTTCCATAAAAATGTTGACCATCGGAGCCGTTTCACCCACAATACCAGAATCTAAAAGAAATACAGCGCCTTTGCCATCAAAACTTTGAGTCGGGATACCAGTTGCTTCAATATTATCTTTAGAATTAATTAAAATCGGAATACTCAAATAACTGTTCAAAGGATCTAAACCAGAACTTTTTCCGTGGAAAAAACTCTCCATTTGAGAAAAAATATTTTTTAATTGTAATAACTTTTCACGAGTTAAATTCTCTAAAACTGTTATTTTATGAGTAGCGTATTTGTCGTAAATAGCCGCAACCAAAGCGCCACTGCTACCTACTCCATACCCTTGCGGAATACTGGAATCGAAATACATTCCAGTTTCAACATCGTTTTTCAACGTTGTCAAATCAAAAGCTACCAATTCAGGCTGTTCTGTTTGCAGCGTTTCAAGGTAAGTTGCAAATCGTTTTAAACTTGCGTTTGATGCAATAGCTTCTGTTGAAGGATTTTCATCTTTCTTTAGAGCACCATTGTAAAAATTATAAGGAATAGAAAGTCCTTTAGAGTCACGAATGATTCCGTATTCTCCAAAGAGTAATATTTTTGAGTAAAATAGTGGTCCTTTCATATTTATTTGATGTCTTTCTTTATTTTATTTGGGTCTTGTCGTGTGTCGAAAACCGCCACAATAGTTACTTCTTTTCTATTAAAAACGTAGTAAAAAGTTGTTTGTTTTGTTACAACACATTTTCTAATGATTCTATTTCTTTCACTACATGGAAAACTTTCAGGATATAAAAGAATTGTTGAAATTGCTTTATGAGATATTTTTAAAAAATCATATTTTCTTTTTTCAGACCATTTGGCTTCTAAATAACTCAGTATATTTTCGAAAGATTCTTCTGCCTTTACAGTAAATTTAACTTTTCTCAACGTAACCGTGCCTTTCTAAAATTGATTCATAACTCACAACTTCCCCTCTTTCAATTTGCTTAATTCCAAGCTCAATATCTGCTTTCTGGGCATCAGTCAAATCATCCCACCAATCTTTTTTCTCTTTTTTGAAAATTTTTCGAATAGACTTAATGATAGCAGGATCTTCAGTCTCTGCTAACTTTTTCATCAACTCGATTTTTTCTAATTGAATGTCCATAATCTAAATTTTAACTAAAGATACAAAAAATTATATCGCAATTACACCATTTCCAATTTCGTCGCAAATGTACTGACCATTCTGACAAAATACAACTAATTCGCTCTGAATAAATTGCAGTACTTTTTCTTTAACGTTTTCGGGATATAAAACATGCACATTTGCTCCTGCATCGAGTGTAAAACAAACCGGAATTTGGGTTTCATTTCTGAATTTCCAAATCGCGTTGATGATTTGCAATGTATTTGGTTTCATCAAAATAAAATACGGCATTGATGTCATCATCATGGCATGCAAAGTCAAAGCTTCACTTTCGACCACTTTTATAAATTCATCTAAATTTCCGTTTTCGAAAATGGTAATTAATTGATCCAGATTTTCATGTGCCTGAGCAAAACGCCTTTCGGCATACGGATGGTTGTGCATCAAATCGTGTCCTACGGTGCTCGAAACTTGTTTTTCGCCTTTGTCAACCAACAAAATGGTATCTTGAAAATTCTTAAAATTGTCATGAATAGTATAAGGAAATTCAACTCCGTACAAATCGGTGCTTCCTTTTATGTTTGTCTGATTACCCCAAACCACTACATTTCCTTTTACACTTCGGCATGCACTTCCAGAACCTAAACGCGCCAGAAAAGAGGCTTTTTGAAAGAAATAATCATCACTCATTTCTGGATTTAAAGCTTTTTCTAAACTCATAAAGTTCATCGCCAAAGCGGCCATTCCTGAGGCCGATGAAGCAATTCCTGAACTGTGCGGAAAGGTGTTTTGTGTATCAATCGTAAAATGATATTCTTTCAGAAAAGGCAAATAAACTTCGACTCTTTCTAAGAATTTCTGAATTTTTGGTTTGAAATCTTCCTTTGGTTTTCCTTCAAATAATAAATCGAAAGAAAAATTATCCTGATTCGGTTTTTTCTCAAAACCTAATTTGGTTATCGTTTTACAATTATTCAGTGTAAAACTCACCGAAGGATTTGCCGGAATTTGGTTGTCTTTCTTTCCCCAGTATTTTACTAATGCAATATTGCTGGGAGCGCTCCATTCAAAATTTCCACTTTCGATTGTTGCCGTATATTTTTTTGGAATAAAGTCAGTTGTTGTAAACATGAAAAATAAAATTTTGACAAAGATAACTTTTTCACCATATAAGTTATATAAGAAAATGTAAGTCACAGAAAACTAAAAATGAACTTATATAACTTATATGGTTAGCATTTTCTTTTTGACTATTTTTGGATAAAATTTTAAATAAAATGAATAAAATAACCCGAATCGCAATAGCCATAATCGTTTGTTTAGCCGTTGGATACTCTTCATCTGAAGTGACAAAATCAGCTATAGAAACCTGGTATGCAACATTAGAAAAACCAATTTTTAATCCGCCCAATTGGATTTTTGCACCCGTTTGGACGCTGCTTTTTATATTAATGGGAATTGCCGCCGGATTGGTTTGGGATAAAATAAAAGAACAAAACGAAGAAGTAAAAAAAGCGTTGGGATTCTTTTTGATTCAGTTGGTTTTGAATGCAATCTGGTCGTATTTATTCTTCGGATTAAAAAACCCGATGCTGGCTCTAATCGAAATTGTGCTTCTTTGGCTGATGATTTATGAAACCTATTTGAAGTTTACCAAAATCAATAAAATTGCGGGCTATCTTTTGATTCCTTATATGGCGTGGGTAGGTTTTGCAGCGATTTTGAATGCCAGTATTTGGTGGCTGAATAGGTAAAATTTGTTTCAAGTTAATGAATTCATGAAATTAATTTTGAACCTCAGTTTTCAATTTCTTGAACTCTTCATTTTTAGCATACAAAAAATCCATTGTCGTCAAAATATTCGAGTGTTCTAAAAGTGTTTTCGATTTTGGATCAGCATCACAGAATTCGAGAAAAAGAGCTATTTCTTCTGGTTTTAGTTTTAAAGTTTCAATAAAGAATTTTTGATCACATGTTGTTGTTGCTAAAGTTTTAAATTCAATTTTAGGGGCTTCTTCTTTAACTTTCTCTTTTTCTTTCACAAATAAACCTATCGCCATGCGGCCAATGCGGATTAAGTCCATTCCGTTTTCTATAGTTCCGTCATAAACACCTGTTTTTGGTTTACTTGCATTTTTTTCTATGGTATATTGATCTACCTTTTCTTGCTCGTATGCTTTGTCAGAACTTAATTTAATTTCAGGCATTTTTGTTATCACAACTTCCTTCAATTCTTCAGGTTTTATAATCATATCGACAACCAGAACTTTGGCCTCTATATTTTCCTGAGTAATTTTCAATCTTTTGAAAAAATACTCTTTTGAGAAAAACAACAAACTATCTTTTGGTTTAACCAAAATAGCAAACTCACCAGAATCGTTGGTTCTTGTGCTGGTTAGCGCTGTTTTGTTAATGACTTCTACGTTTTTAAGTGCAGTATTGCCGGTAACCACCTTTCCGTGGAGAAGTTTTTCGCTTTGCGAAATTCCGATTTGGTAGGAGAAAAATGAAATTGTAGTGAGTAATTTTACTTTCATATAGGTTAATTAATTGAAAGTAAAATTATTAGAAATGTCTTAACTAAAACTTAGCAAATATGTAAAATCTTGTTAATTAATTTTTGATTCCTAATATTTCAAAGGATCCGAATTAAATCTAAAGGAGAGTTTATAACCAATTGTGCTCCGGTAGCAATTAATTCTTTTTCTGTTCGATAACCCCAAGACACGCCAACAGGAAACATTTTAGCATTCGTTGCCGTTAGCATATCAATATCAGAATCTCCTACAAAAAGAATTTCTTCTGTATTAAAACCCCAATTTTCAGCTATAGCAATTGCTTCAAACGGATTGGGTTTTTTAAGGTTTTCAAAACTTAAACCTACAGGAATATCAAAAGAATCAGGGAAAATTTCGGAAGCTATTTTTTTGGTTAGTTCATCAGCTTTATTAGAAAAAATGGCTAATTTGATATTTTTTAAACTTAAACTATTCAATAAGTCAAGAATACCTTCATATGGTTTGGTTTTTAAAGTGCAATTGTCTCGATATTGAGTAACCATATTTTGAAAACAAGTCTCAATCTGACTTTCAGAATTGTTGGTTGACGGGAGTGCTTTGCTTACTAAATTTCGTAAACCGCTGCCGATAAAATATTGATAATCATCATAAGTATGTGTCGGGTAATTTAGAGCTGTTAAAACGGTATTCATTGCATCTGAAATGTCTTCTAATGAGTTTACTAACGTTCCGTCTAAATCAAAAATAATTCCTTTAAATTTCATTTTATTAAATGTTATTCGCCACAATAAACCCACTCGTCCAGGCATTCTGAAAATTAAAACCTCCTGTTATAGCGTCTATATTTACAATCTCTCCGGCAAAATATAGGTTTTGATGCAATTTACTTTCCATGGTTTTAAAATTGATTTCTTTTAAATCGATTCCGCCAGCGGTTACAAATTCTTCTTTAAAAGTACTTTTTCCGTTTACCTGAAATGTTGCTTTTGTCAATTGTAAAGCTAAATTTTGTAATTGATTTTTAGATAAATCCGCCCATTTTGTATCTACTTCAATTGCAGAAGCCAAAACCAGACTTTCCCACAATCTGTTTGGGAATTCAAAAGGAGATTTTTTAGAAACTGCTTTTTTGGCGTGTTCTTGTTTTAAGTCTTTCAGAATTTTTTCGGCATCTTCGGTATCCACATCATTCAACCAATTGACAAATATCGTAAACTGATAATTTTTATCGAAAAGTGTACGCGCTCCCCAGGCAGAAAGTTTTAAAATAGCCGGGCCGCTCATTCCCCAATGCGTGATTAATAAAGGTCCGGTCGATTCGAGTTTAGTATCTTTTACGTTTACAGTAACCTGAGCCGCAACTCCGGGTAATTCTTTTATGCGTGAATCTTTGATATTGAAAGTAAATAGGGAAGGAACGGGGCTCACAATGGCGTGCCCTTGCGTTTGCAGCATTTCCCAGATTTTAGGATTGCTTCCTGTTGCCAAAACCAGTTTTTCGGCAGCATAATTTTCGTTTTGAGTGTCAATTTTCCAGCAATCTTCTTTTTTGAAAATCGATTGTACGCTTTGTCCTGTCAATATTTTGATTCCTAATTTTTCGGTTGCTTTTAAGAAACAATCTATAATGGTTTGAGATGAATTAGAAACTGGAAACATTCGCCCATCGTCTTCAATTTTCAATTCAACACCATGTTTTTCGAACCATTCGATCGTATCGCCGGAGCAAAATTGATGAAAAGGGCCACGAAGTTCTTTTTCGCCACGAGGATAAAATTTGACCAATTCATTCGGTTCAAAACAAGCGTGGGTTACATTACATCTTCCGCCGCCGGAAACGCGTACTTTCGAAAGCACTTCTTTTCCTCTTTCCAGAATAGCAATTTTTAGTTTCGGATTTTTCTCAGCAATATTAATTGCTGTAAAAAAACCTGCTGCGCCACCACCAACGATAATTATGTCGAAATTTTGAGCCATTTTTTATTTTTTTCGCCACTCCCGATAGCTATCGGGATATTAAGATTAAAATGATTTTAAAAAATCTGTGCTAATCTTTTTAATCTGTGGCAATATTTTAATTCTAATTATATTTTATCCGGAAAATCAGTGATGATTCCGTTTACTTTATATTTTTTTATTTTTTGAATGTCTTCCAATTCATTTATGGTCCAGGGGAAAACAAGTAATCCGTGAGCCTGTATTCTCGTAGTATTTTCTTGATTCAATAAATGAAAATCAGGATGAATAGCTTTTGCCTTTATGGTTTCGGCGAAAGCCAAAGCCAATTCAAGATCGGTTTCGGTTAAAACACCAATCGGGATTTTTGAATTCAGATTATGAACTTCCTGCAAAGCACTCCAGTCGAAACTTGAAACTATAAAATGCTCATAACTCCAGTTTTTATCCAAAATATATTCTTTAATTAATGCAGCGACAGACTGCGGTGTTTCTTTGCTTTTCAATTCGATATTAATCAAACATTTTTTATCGACTAAATCAAAAACTTCTTTTAAAGTTGGAATTTCATATTTATCTGCAACCAAAAACGATTTCAATTCGGACAAAGATAAGGTATTTACAAAACCTTTTCCGTTGGTCATTTTGTCGATGGTTTCATCGTGAATTACCATAATTTGTCCGTCGGAACTCAGGTGAACGTCGAGTTCGATTCCGTCAGCATTTAAGTCTAATGCTTTCTGAAAGGCTGCTAAGGTATTTTCGGGTTCATAACCTTTGGCTCCGCGATGCGCAATTTTTAGCATTGTTTCATTTTATGAAGGTTCAAAGAAGCAAAGGTACAAAGGCTCAAAGAAAGAAAATGATTGTTGCGAAATTTTTACTTCAATAAAAAGTTTAGCCACTCCCGATAGCTATCGGGAGTGGCTAAAAAAAAACTTTGCGAAACTTGCGTAAAACTTTGCGACCTTTGCGGTTAAATGCGTTCCAATAATACGATATCAAATTCACTATCAATAATTACTTTCCCATCAACAACTTCAATTTCCTGATTAGAGTAGATATCTCTTAGTTTTGTTCCATTTTGGAAAAGAGAATTTACAGTAAGTTCTTTTTTGCCTTTTGACAAATCCAAACCAATAATTACTTGGTCTGTAAAAGTTCCTTTTGAGAAAGTTCTCGAAAATATGTACGGCTGACTACTTATTTGAGTATGAATCCCGGCTCCAACTGCAGGATGATTTTTTCTGAATTGCCCCAGTTTTTGCCAATGTAAAAGTGTTTTTTGCGTTTCCGGATTGTTTTGAATGGCATCCCAATTCATGTTCGAGCGTAAAGTGGCATCGCCCTGAGTACCTTCAATCACAAGTGAGCGAGCCGATTCATCGCCATAATAAACCTGCGACATTCCCGGCGAAAGTAATAATTTGGTTCCGGTTTCGATGTTTTTGGTACGATTGGCATCAAAAGGCTGGCCGTCATCGTGCGAAGACATATAATTGAGAACACTGTAGCCTTTTAATTCATTATTTAAAGCGTTTGAATATTTCGAAAATAAACCTTCATAATCATTTTGAGCAGCGTTCCACTTAAACTCAAAATTAATCATGCTGTTGAAACCATTCTGAAAATAATTTACTTTTCGATCACCAAAATCATAATCCTGGCCGCCACTGATTCCGTAACCGTAAACTTCGGCAATGGTATAAAATGGATTCTGATCCAGTATCTGTAAAGGATGATGTTTTTTCCAGGTTTCAAATGCGTAATCGCATTCTTTCTTGAAATCGGCCCAAACGTCTTCGTTAGTATGTTTTACAGTATCGGCTCTGTAGCCATCAATTCCGAACTCTACTATATAATCTGTCAGCCATTTTATGATGTAATATTTTGGTGTTCTCGGATATTTTGTTCTTTTAAAAAATTCATCCAGCGAAGCGATTTCTTTTTCGTAACGTCCTTCTTTTTTCCATTTTTCGATTAAAAAAGAAGGTAGTTCCACTTCCTGAGTACTTTCTGTTTTTACATCCGGGAGATTATCTACCAAAGTACACATGGTTGTATTTTCGAATGATTTGTAATCGCAAACAACGCCTGTTCTTACCCAGTCTTCCGGCCAAATTGGATCTTCGGGCGTTACCGGACCCGTGTGATTGATGACGCCGTCTAAAATAATTCGGATGCCTTTTTCGTGTGCTTTTTTTACCAAATTTGCCAAATCTTCCTTAGTGCCAAAGTTAGGGTCCAAAGCCGTCCAGTCTTTCGCCCAATAGCCATGAAAACCATAACTAAGGCCTGTTCCTTCATTAACACCATCATGAATCTGTTCTACAATCGGCGTAAGCCAAATAGCATTAATCCCAAGTCTGTCAAAATAACCTTCTTCTATTTTTTTTGTAATTCCAATAATATCCCCACCTTCAAAACCACGCAGTTTTGCCGGAGTTTTGGTGCGGTTAAAATTTAAATCATTCGACGGATTTCCGTTATAAAAACGATCGGTAAGTAAAAAGTAAACATTAGCTCCTTCCCAGACGAAAGGTGTTTTCGAAGTATTTTCGTTATTCATTGAAACTGATTTTGAGCCAGAACAACTCGTGATTAAGAATACTAAAGATAACGAAAGGAAAGTGTATTTTTTCATTTATTTAAAGTTTAACAACCATTTATAATTTGACTAATAGAAAAAAATCCGCCACGAATTCACGAATTATTTTTGACAATCTTTGATTATATTAATTCGTGAATTCGTGGCGGAAAAATTATGTTTTGTTTTTTTATTCCAGTTCCAAAACTACTGCCGATTTTGGTTCCAATGTAATTTCAGTAGTTAAATCGAATGTTTTTCCGGAGATAATATCTTTTCCAGATTTAAAGTTTTGGATGTTTTCTTTAAAACGATTTGTTTTGATAGTTTGCTCTTTTGCATTGTTATTAAAAACCACCATAACCGTTTTGGTATCTGTATATCTAAAATAAACATACGTATTGTTTTCCGGAATGTAATGTGTCATTTTTCCAGAATGTACCGCTTCGTTGGTTTTTCTCCAATTGAATAATTTCGAAGTAAAATCGAAATATTTTACCTGCTCAGCAGTTCTTCCTGCTGCGGTAAAAGCATTGTTTTTATCGCCATTCCATCCTCCGGGAAAATCCTGACGAATATCGGCATCACCTTTGCTTTTGTCACCGCCCATTCCAATTTCTGAGCCGTAATACAATTGTGGAATTCCACGAATGGTAGCTAATAACGTCATGGCTAGTTTGTATTTTGGAAAATCGTATTTGAACTTATCATTCATACGATCGGTGTCGTGATTTTCGGCAAAAACCAAAATGTTATTCGTATTTGGATACAAATAATCCATAGCAAAATTGTTGTAGAATTTGATCAATCCGTTATCCCAAGTCCCTTCACTTTCGTTAAAAGCAGAAGTAATCTGACTTTGAAGCGTAAAATCCATTACAGAAGGCAAATTCGAATTGTAGTTTTCGATTGCGCCAATTTTACTGTCTTTCTGCCAATACGCTAAATTGGCCTGATTGTGCATCCAGATTTCACCCACAATATTAAAATTTGGATATTCGTTTGTAATCGCTTTTGCCCAATTTGCCATTGCAGCAGGATCAGAATAATTATATGTATCTACTCTAAAACCATCAAGATTGGCAAATTCAATCCACCAAATAGCATTTTGAGTTAAGTATTTTGCAACCAAAGGATTTCGTAAGTTCAAATCGGGCATTGAAGGTACAAACCATCCATCGGTACAAATTTCTTTGTCTATTTTTGAAGCGTGAATATCAGTCAGAACTTCACGTCTGTGGTGTGTCTGTGTAAAATTTTCGAATTGATTAAACCAGGTTTTTGTTGGAATATCTTTCATCATCCAATGCGTAATTCCCCAGTGATTGGTTACATAATCCATCACCAATTTCATGTCTTTTTTATGCATTTCTGCAGATAGGCGAGCGTAATCATCATTGGTTCCGTAACGCGGATCGATTTTATAAACATCAGATTGTCCGTAAGTATGATACGAATGCTGCTTGTCATTGTCTTCACACAAAGGCGTACTCCAGATAGTCGTGGCTCCCAAAGACGAAATATAATCCAGGTTTTTAATGATTCCTTCGATATCGCCACCATGACGGCCTCCTGGTTCTGCACGGTTTCCTTTTTCAGTTAAATTGGCATCGCTGTCATTTTTCGGATTTCCATTAGCAAAACGATCCGGCATGATTAAATAAATCATATCAGAAGCATCGTAGCTTTTTCGGTTAGCCGAATTTGCTCTTCTTTCTTTCAGTGAATATTTCTGAGTAAAAGCGACTTTGTTTTTAGTTTTAAATGAAAAAACGAATTCAGAAGCTTTTAAGTTTTGCGTATCGATAGTAACAAAAAGATAGTTTGGATTTTCTGTTTTCTCTACATTTTTAATCACAACATTGTTTGAAACAGATGCTTCGTATTGTGCAATATTTTTTCCGTAAAACATAATTTGCAGCTCTGGATTTTGCATCCCTGCGTACCAAAATGGCGGTTCTACTTTCTGGATTTGCGCTTTCGCGGAAGCGGAAAATAATAGAACAAGTAGAATTAATTTATAGAAAGAAAGGTTTGTTTGAATTCTCATAATTTATAGATTAAGTTTTCCTGCAAGATTTCTAAAACCTTGTAGTTATATTTGAGAAAAATTTAAATCTACAAGGTTTTAGAAACCTAGCAGAAGTTTTTATAATTTAAATTAAAAAAAAAATGTAAGAAACAATTAAGGTAAAACTGGGGAGGTTTCAAATTAAATGAACTTACATTTTTTATAGGTTTTTTAAAATTATTTAGTTTCGATTACACTAATAGCATAACCACCACCCGGAGCAGATAACTGCGATAATTTTGATTTATTTGTTACATTGATTTTCTTAATCGTGTACGCTTGCGGATTAGTTTTGTAATGCGCGTCTTTTGCATCTGCATAAATTGTAGCGGTATATTTTTTACCTTTTTCAAGGAAACTAAAATCGATGTTTGAGGTACGTGGTGTTTCACCGTTTACGTTCCCAATGAACCAATTATTTGTTCCTTTTGCTTTACGGGCAACGGTAACATAATCACCCGGCTCAGCTTCCAGATATTTACTTTCAGACCAGTCAATTGCAACATCTTTGATGAATTGGAAAGCATCTGGAAAACGGTCGTAATTCTCAGGAGTATCAGCCGCCATTTGCAACGGGCTGTACATCGTAACATACAATGCCAATTGATTGGCAATGGTGCTATTTACATGAGATTTATTGTCAGGATTCATTTTGCTGATATCCATTTCGAAGATTCCCGGAGTGTAATCCATCGGACCTCCAATCAAACGGGTAAATGGCAAAACCGTAACGTGATTTGGTTTCGAACCACCAAAAGCCTGGTATTCTGTTCCGCGGGCAGCTTCGTTACCAATTAAGTTTGGATAAGTTCTGCAAATTCCGGTAGGGCGAATCGCTTCGTGAGCATTTACCATGATTTTATAATCAGCTGCTTTTTCAACAGCATACTGATAATGGTTTACAATCCATTGGTCGTAGTGATTTTCGCCACGAGGCAAAATATCTCCAACATAACCGCTTTTTACAGCATCGTATCCGTTGTCTTTCATGAATTGGTAAGCCTTGTCCATGTGGCGTTCGTAGTTACGAACAGAACCTGAAGTTTCGTGGTGCATAATCATTTTTACACCTTTAGATTTTGCATATTCCTGAATCCCTTTTACATCAAAATCCGGGTAAGGCGTTACAAAGTCAAAAACATAATCTTTGGTATGACCAAACCAGTCTTCCCAGCCTTCATTCCAGCCTTCTACCAAAACAGCATCAAAACCATGCTGTGCTGCAAAATCAATATATTTTTTTACATTGGTATTGTTTGCTCCGTGAGTTCCGTTTGGTTTTGCTTTAGAGAAATCAGAAACACCCAATTGTACTGTTGGAAAATCATTAGTATAAGACCAAGAGCTTTTTCCTGTAATCATTTCCCACCAAACACCAATGTATTTTAGCGGCTTAATCCAGGAAGTATCTTCTATTTTTGAAGGATCATTCAAGTTCAAAGTCATTTTCGAAGTCAAAATTTCACGCGCGTCATCGCTCACGATAATTGTTCTCCAAGGTGAATGATTAGGTGCCTGCATATATCCTTTGTCTCCTTTTGCATCCGGAGTTAACCAGGATTCGAAAATCATATTTTTATCATCCAGATTCAGGTGCATACAAGAATAATCAATCAAGGCTGCTTCGTGCAGGTTGATATAGATTCCGTCATTAGATTTCATCATTAATGAAGTCTGAACTCCAGTATTTGAGAAAGATTTTTGCGAAACATTAGCCGTATATGCTTTCTCAGATAAACCTCGAATTTCAGATAATTTTGATTTGGTATAATCGTATTCCTGAGTATCATAATCACCAGGAATCCAAAATGCCGTGTGGTCACCCGTCATAGCAAATTGTGTTCTTTCTTCTTTGATTACGAAATACGTAAGGTTTTTTTGTGCCGGGAATTCATAACGAAATCCTAAACCGTCATCGAATAAACGAAAACGAATTACGATTTGTCTGTCGGTACTTTTTTGGTTTAAAGTTACAGCAAGTTCGTTATAGTGATTTCTAATGGTTGCCACTTCACCCCAAACTGGTTTCCAGGTTTCATCAAAAGTAGATGTTTTGGTATCAGCAATTGTAAAATCATTTAAAAGCGATTGTTTATCGTTTTTAAGTTCCAGTCCTAATTTACTGGTTTTTACAACTTCTTTATTTTTATATTTTAAGTTGTAAGTTGGCGTTCCGTCATTTTGAAGCAAAAACTCCATAACGAATTTTCCTTCGGGTGATTTCAATTGTTGCGCTTCCGCTAAAGTGCTAAATGCGAACAAAATGAAGCTTGCAAAAAATAATTTTTTCATTTTAATTTTTTTAAATTTATGCTGTAAAGACGTACTGCAGTGCGTCTTTACTATTGATCTGTGAATCTCTACAATTTGGCAGCCAAAATTGTTTTTCCGTTAACGTTGATCGCCAAATCCTGATCGCCATCAACAGTAAAAGTAGTTTCGTTATGATTAACAGCTACTTTTAGAATTTGATTTCTAAAATTGATTTTAAACGAATACCCTTTCCATTCTTTTGGAATCTTTGGTGAAAAATGAAGCTGGTCATTTTTTACACGCATTCCGCCAAAACCTTCTACAATACTCATCCAGGTTCCCGCCATTGAGGTGATGTGACAACCTTCTTCCACTTCTTTATTATAGTCATCTAAGTCTAAACGTGAAGTTCTCAAATAGAACGTATAGGCCATATCCATCTTGTCTAAAACAGCAGCCTGAATCGAGTGCACACAAGGTGAAAGTGAACTTTCGTGAACGGTAAAAGATTCATAAAACTCAAAATTGCGCTGCAACTCTTCTCTTGAAAAATGATCTTCGAAGAAATAAAAACACTGCAAAACATCGGCTTGTTTGATATATGGCGAACGTAAAACACGATCCCAGGACCATTTTTGATTGATTGGTCGTTGTGATTTGTCTAAATCTTTTACACGAACCAAATCTTTGTCTAAGAAACCATCTTGCTGCAAGTAAATGCCTAATTCCTCAGAAGTTGGAAAATACATATTATCAGCTACTTTTTTCCATTCCTGGATTTCATTTGCAGAAAGGCTTACTTTTTCCAGCACACGTTTGTGATCTGATGGATAATCTGTCGCGACTTTTTTAATTTGTTCCGATGTATAATCGATACACCATTTTGCAATATAATTGGTGTAGAAATTATTGTTGATATTGTTTTCGTATTCGTTTGGACCTGTAACACCCAAAATCACATATTGATTTTTATCTTTTGAAAAAGAAGCTCTTTGGTGCCAAAAACGTGCAATTCCGATTAGAACTTCCAGACCTTTTTCAGGAATATAAGAGTAATCGCCGGTATAACGGTAGTAATTGAAAATCGCAAAAGCAATCGCACCATTTCTATGAATTTCTTCATGTGTGATTTCCCATTCGTTATGGCATTCTTCACCATTCATGGTAACCATTGGATACAAAGCCGCTCCGTTTTTGAAACCTAAATTATCTTTGGCATTTTCGATCGCTTTGTCCAATTGATTAAAACGGTACGTCAATAAATTTCTTGCAACCTGCTGATCTTTGGTCGCCATATAAAACGGAATGCAATATGCCTCTGTGTCCCAATAAGTTGATCCGCCATATTTTTCTCCTGTAAAACCTTTTGGACCAATATTCAAACGGGAATCTTTTCCTAAATAAGTTTGATTTAACTGAAAAATATTAAAACGAATTCCTTGTTGCGCTTTTACATCGCCATCAATGGTAATATCCGACATTTCCCAGATTTTACCCCAGGCTTCAATTTGGTTTTGAAGTAAAGTATCATAACCTAAGCTTAATGCTGATTTTATTGTTTTTTCGGCTGCAGCCAAAGTGTTTTCGTGATTCAAAGAAACGGTATAACCACCAATTTTCTGAATGGCTGAGGTTTGTCCTTTGGCAATAATGGTTCCGTAAGTAAACTGCACTTTATCCGCAGAAGAATCGATTGTAGATGGCGAAATATTAACATTTTCGCCATTTGCTAAAATCGTATTGTGCATAAAGGTGGTCACTTTAAAATGCGTTTTATAGGTTTGAGCCGTTACAAAAGCCTCACTATTTGATTTTTTTACTTCTAATGGTTCCCAGAATTTCTCTTCCCAGTTGGCATCTTCATTGGTTACACCAGCATCAACGTATGGTTTGTAAACAATTTTTGCATCTTTGTTCAGAGGGGTGATTTCGTATTTGATGATTCCCACTTCATCCAAATCCAATGAGAGGAAGCGACGAACATTTACGGCAATTTCAGTTCCGTTTTTCAGTGTTGCTTCAAAAGAACGATGGTACCATCCTTCTTTCATATTCAATTCTCTACGGAAGTTTTTAACTTCGGAACAATTGTTTAAATCCAGGTTTTCTTCGTTGATTTGAACGTCAATTCCAATCCAGTTTGGTGCATTTAAAACTTTCGCAAAATACTTTGGATAGCCATTTTTCCACCAGCCCACTTTGGTTTTGTCCGGGTAATAAATTCCGGCAATATAACTTCCCTGAAAAGTCTCGCCTGAATAGGTTTCTTCAAAATTAGCGCGCTGTCCCATAGCACCGTTTCCGATACTAAAGAGACTTTCGGATGATTTTACTCTTTCGACATCAAATCCTTCTTCTATAATTGACCAATTATCTGGTTTTATATAATCTTGGTTCATCTTTTTAATTAGATAATGAGGCAATTTGATAATTAGATAATTGCCTTAGTTTTTAAATACCTTTTTTACATTCATTTAAGTAATTGCAGCATTAGAATATTCGTTAATGAGCGTAATTATCTCATTGACACATTTTCTAATTATCCAATTAACTGTTCTATAAAGCTTTCTTCGATTGAAGTAAAATCTTTAAAAATATAGTCAGCTTCATGTAAAATTGTTTCCTCACCAATTCCTACGCTTACCATTTCGCCTATGTTTGCTGCCTGAATTCCGGCAACAGAGTCTTCGAATACTATTGAATCTTTTGGTTCAATGTTTAATAATTGAGCCGCTTTCAGGAAAACTTCCGGATCCGGTTTTGCATTGGTAACATCGTTTCCATCAACAATTACATCAAAATAATGTAGAATTCCGGTTTTCTCTAAAATGGGTCTTGCATTTTTACTGGCAGAACCCAATGCAATTCCTTGTTTTTTATCTTTTAATAATTGCAGAATTTTATAAACTCCAGGAAGAATCTCGTTTTCGTCCATGTCAACTAAATAAGATAAGTAATCTTCGTTTTTCTGAATTAGCCATTTGTCTTTGTCTTCCTGCGAAGCCTGAACATTTCTTAATCCCAGAATTATATCTAACGAACGCACGCGGCTTACTCCTTTAAGTAATTCGTTGTGTTCGTGTGTAAAATTTATATTTAACTCCTGAGCAATTTTTTGCCAGGCTAAAAAATGGTATTTGGCGGTATCAACAATTACACCGTCAAGGTCGAAAATGAATGCTTTTTTATTACTCATTATATTAGAAATAGGTCTTTATTATTTTTGAACAGTGTCATCTACATCTTTTACTTTATATACTAAAAGAGCGGCGATTAAAAAACTAACTCCACTTGTAATTAAAGCATAAATGGCATCACCATTGTAAAGATATTTTACAATTGGACCTCCAATTAGTGCATTTATAATTTGAGGGATAACTACAAAAAAGTTGAAAATCCCCATATAAACGCCCATTTTTTTAGGTGCTATTGAGCCTGCAAGAATTGCATAAGGCATGGCCAAAATACTTGCCCAGGCAACTCCGATTAAAATCATTGGAAGAACAACCCAGTCTTCATTAGGCATAAAATAAATGGATATTAATCCTATTCCTCCAATAATCAATGAAAGGGCATGAGTTGCTTTTCGTCCAATTTTTTTGGCGATGTATGGCAAGAAAAATAGCGCGATAATGGCAGAAACTAAATTATAAACGCCGAACAGAATTCCGACCCAGTCTCCTGCGTCCTGATATTGCTGACTTGAAGTATCATTTAATGGCAGTCCGTAAATATGATGGGCAATTGCCGGAGTTGTAAAAACCCACATTCCGAATAATCCAAACCAGGAAAAAAACTGTACCCAACTTAGCTGACGCATAGTGGTTGGCATTTTTGCAAAATCTGTAAAAATGTCTGTCAGTTTTGATTTTTCTTCAGAAGGAACATCTGATTCACTTTGAGGATCTTCAAAATTAGCTAATTCTTGCGGAGTATATTCTTTAGTTGTAAAAAGCGTAACTAATATTGAACCAATTAAAACCACAGCTCCAATGATAAATGATAATTTCAGATTTAAAGGAATACTTCCGGGAACGGCATTGTTAGAAATGTGAAAATAATTGGTTAATACATAAGGTAAAGCCGAACCAATTACAGCTCCAAAACCAATTAATGAAGTTTGGATGCTGAATCCTGCAGTACGCTGATCTGTTCTCAAATTATCACCTACCAAAGCACGAAATGGCTCCATGGCAATATTGAAAGAAGCATCCATAATCATTAACATTCCGGCACCAACCCATAATGCAGGTAAAACTGAAATGAAAATATTAGCCTGAGGCATTAGTATCAAACCAACGGATGCTAAAACAGCACCTACCAGAAAAAAGGGCTTTCGTCTGCCAAATCGTCCCCAGGTTTTGTCACTGTAATGACCAATAACTGGCTGCACTATTAATCCCATCAAAGGAGCAATAATCCAGAACCATGACAGCTGATGCACTTCGGCACCAAAAATTTGAAGAATTTTACTAGCGTTTGCATTTTGTAATGCAAATCCCATCTGTATTCCTAAGAAACCGAAACTCATGTTCCAAATTTCCCAGAAACTTAATTTACGCTTTTCCATTATCGTAATTTAGAAAAATTATACGATAAGCGCTTTGCTTATCAAAACTTACTGTTTTTTTCGAAGTAAAAGTAAAAGCCTTGACGGTTGTAAAAGTAGTATTTATTTTTTTAATACCGCCAAAAAAAAAGCCACAAATGTTATTTGTGGCTTCAGAAAATATTGATTTTAAGATTTTTAGTCAGTAGATTCTCTTTTTATAAGATGTGTTTCGATGACTTCGGTGGTGTAATTTTCGTTTTCTTCCTCATCATCGTCATGTTCGGCTTCTAGTCTTTCGATAAGCATTTTAGCCGCTTTATTACCCATTTTTTCGCCACTCTGACTTACCGTAGTGATGGTTGGGGTAGAGTATTTGGAGATAATTCCATCAGTAAAAGCAATTACGGCCAGATCTTCAGGAACTTTTAGCCCCATTTTATTGGCAGTTTTAATAATCGTTACGGCAAAAAGCTCATTAACAGCAAAAACGGCATCAAAAGCCCTGTCGTGCAATAGCTGACCAATCGTGATTTCGCAGGTATCGACATCCTCAATTTTGATGATTAAATCTTCATTAAAAGGTAATCCGTTGTCCAGAAGTGCTTTTTCGTAACCATCTGTTCTCAATTTTCCGACACTCACATAATCAACAGTTGTTACCAGAGCAATCTTTTTTCTTCCATTGTCAATCAAACTCTGAACGGCTTCGTAAGCGGCAGCTTTATCATCAATAATGACTTTATCACATAGAATATCATTGGTTACACGGTCGAACATGACCACTGGCATTCCCTGATTGATTACTTCTGTAATGTGGTGAAAATCACCTTTGTACTGGGTTTCTTTAGAAAGTGACATGATAAAACCATCGATGCTTCCGTTGGCCAACATCTCCATATTTAGTACTTCTTTATCAAAAGAATCATCAGATAAACAAATCACAACACTGTAACCGTGTTCGTTCGCAACCTGCTCAATTCCGTTGATTACGGTAGAGAAAAAATAATGTACAATTTCCGGAATGATAATACCAATACTCTTTGTTTTTCGGTTTTTTAAGCTAAGCGCAATATTGTTGGGTTTATAATTGTAAAACTTGGCAAAAGCCTGGACTTTCAGACGTGTTTCTTCTCCAATTTCAAGACTGTTTCTTAGTGATTTTGAGACAGTTGAAATTGACACATCAAGTTCCTTTGCAATCTGTTTTAGGGTTATTTTGCGTTTCATAGTAGTAATTTGGAAAAAATCTATTTGTTAATAAAGATAACTTTTATTTTACGATTTGATAATTTTTGGCTTAAAAGATTACAAAAAAAAGAAAGTTTTCAACACTATCACGTTTTCGTAAACCAATAAAAAAGGTCTCCTGTTGAGCGTGTTAATAAATTCCTAATTTTGAAATTCGAAGTAAAATTAAAAACTTAACTAACAATCACAAACTCAAACTAATTTAAACAAAAAGTATGAAAACAATTTACAAAAAGTTGTTATTTTTATTCCTACTGTTGCCATTTACGGTGTTAGCTCAAAACACTGTAAACGGAATTGTCCTTGATAAATCAGGACAGCCAATTCCAGGAGTAAATATAAATGTACAAGGAGCTCCAGGTGGTGCCTCAACTGATTTTGATGGAAAATTTCAGTTATCTAATGTAAAAAACGGAGACAAAATTCTAGTTTCTTATATTGGTTACAAAACTTCAACCATCAATTATTCTGGGCAAAAAACACTAAACGTTGTTTTAGAAGAAGATTCTAATGAGCTGAAAGAGGTTGTAGTACAGGTAGGTTATGGTACAGTTAAAAAGAAGGATGCTACGGGTTCTGTGTCTCAAATTTCTGCAAAGGAATTTAACAAAGGAATCAACGTAACACCAGAAAGCTTAATTAGCGGACGTATCTCGGGTGTAAACGTAACTGGAGGTGGAGCGCCTGGAGCAAAAGCGGATATTCGTATTCGTGGAGGTTCTTCATTAAATGCTTCAAATGAACCATTAATCGTTTTAGATGGTTTGCCATTAAGTAATGCTACTCCTAGTGGAGCTACAAGTATTCTTTCTACCATTGATCCTAATGATATCGAATCTTTTACGGTTCTAAAAGATGCATCTGCAGCTGCTATTTATGGATCCAGAGCAGCAAATGGTGTAATTGTAATTACTACTAAAAAAGGAACTAAAGGTGGTATTAAAGTTAATTTTAGCTCTCAGGTTGGTATTAATACTGTTGCAAATACTGTAGATGTAATGAGTGCAGATCAATATCGTTCTTTTGTAAACGAAAATGGAACTGCGGCTCAACAAGCATTATTAGGTAATGCAAATACAAATTGGCAAGACGAAATTTTTCATACGTCTCTTACAACAAACAATAATATTTCGGTAAGTGGTGCTTTGTTTGATAAATTACCTGTAAGATTATCTGTTGGTAATGTTGATAATGCAGGTATTCTTAGAAATACTGATTTTGAAAGAACTACAACATCATTATCGTTAAATCCGGTTTTGTTTGATAATCACTTAAAAATTGATATTAGCGGAAATTTGTCTTTTGGAAAAAACAGATTCCAAGATGAAGGAGCGATTATTGGAAGTGCTATAGGTTTTGATCCGACTCAGCCAGTTTATGACGCTAATTCACGCTACGGAGGTTATTTTGAATGGTTAGAGCCAAATGGAAACTTACCTTTATTACCAGCTAGAAATCCTGTTGCGAGATTGAATCAGGATGAGAGAAGAGCCACTTCTACCAGAAAATGGGGTAATATTAGATTGGATTATAAACTTCACTTTTTTGAAGATTTAAGAGTTGTGGCTGAAGCTGGTATCGATAGATTTGATAGCAGTGGATATACAGAGGTAAGTACTCTAAGTGCTTTAGGATATCAGCCAAATGCTTTTAGCTCTGGTAACTGGGTTAATTTCGGGAACTATTCTAGTTATACAGATGCCCGTCAAAACAAAAACTTAAATACATATTTAAACTATGTTAAAGATTTAGGTAAATTTAAAATTGATGCAAC
This sequence comes from Flavobacterium hydrocarbonoxydans, assembly GCF_009789235.1. Lineage (GTDB taxonomy): Bacteria > Bacteroidota > Bacteroidia > Flavobacteriales > Flavobacteriaceae > Flavobacterium > Flavobacterium hydrocarbonoxydans. The sequence continues at coordinate 55,107 of NZ_WSTB01000004.1, forward strand.
TGCTGGTTATAATTACCAATTATTTGAAAGAGTTGGGTACTCGTCAGGAGAAACAAGACAGCCAACTCCAAACGAAGATGTTGCAACCGATCCAGACATTAACTTACAATCGTATTTTGGTCGTTTGAATTTAGGGTATGATAGCCGTTATTTATTGACTTTGAATTATAGAAGAGACGGAACTTCTCGTTTCTCAGAAGATAACAGATGGGGAAATTTTGCGGGTGGTGCTTTTGCATGGAATGTATCTGAAGAAGCTTTCTTAAAAGATAATGAAACACTTTCAACTTTAAAATTAAGAGTGGGTTACGGAACTACTGGTCAGCAAGATATTTCGGCTCAGTATGATTATTTAAGAAGAGTAACTCTAGGAACAATCAATTCTCAATATATTTTTGGTAATACCATTTATTCAACAGCAAGACCTGAAGGATATAATGAAAATATCAAATGGGAAGAATTGGCTGAGATGAACGTAGGTATCGATTACGGATTCTTTAATGATAGAATTACGGGTTCGATTAACTATTTTGATAAAAAATCAACTGATTTATTAGCTGACATTGCTGTTCCTGATGGTGCAAACTTAAGAAATCAGGGTTTCTTTAATATTGGTAGTGTAAGAACCAAAGGTGTTGAGTTTAGTATCGCTTCTGATATCGTGAAAAATGACAACCTGACTTGGAATGTAGCTTTTAATACTACGTATATTGATCAAAAAATTTCAGAGTTAGGAATTACAGTTCCTGGATTTCAAGGTTACTTAGCAGGTGATAATATTGCTGGAGGAAATGGAAATAAGGTTCAAATTAACTCAGTAGGATTTACACCAAACTCCTTTTTTGTTTATGAGCAATTATATGATGCTAACAAAAGACCAATTGCTGGAGCATATGTTGACAGAAATGGAGACGGAAAAATCGATGCTGGAGATCGTTACAGATACCACAAGCCAGCACCAGATTATACATTTGGTTTATTCTCTACTTTAAACTACAAGAAATTTGATTTTACAATGAACTGGAGAGCTAGTTTAGGAAATTACATTTTTGATAACGTAAGTTCTAATTTAGGATACTCTGATGCTGGATTAAGAAGACAAACTGATTTGTCTAACGTAAGTTCAGATTACTATAATACTGGTTTTAAATTTGAGGATAATGGTACACAACGTTATCTATCTAATTACTTCGTAAAAGATGCTTCTTTTATCAAATTAGATAACGTAACTGTTGGTTATACACTTGATAAAGCATTATTAAAAGCAGCTTCTTTGAGATTTACAGCTGGAGTTCAGAATGTTTTGATATTAACAAAATATGATGGTTTGGATCCAGAGAAATTCAACGGAATTGACAATAATGTTTATCCAAGAGCCAGAACTTTCTTGTTCGGAGTAAATGCCAATTTCTAACTAGTAGATTGAAAAACAAAATTTTAAAAATAAACAAAATGAAAATATCATTTAAATATATATCTTATTTTTTCCTATTCATTTTAGGATTAAGTATGACGCTTACTTCGTGTACGAGCGACTTAGATGTGACGCCAGGCGATGATGATGAGTTTTTATCTGAAACTTTTTTTCAGGATCCTGCATCGTACAAACAAGTTTTAGCAAAATTATACGCTGGTTTGTATGTAGGAGGTAATGATGGTGATGGTTCTGCCGATATTGCCGGACTAAGTGGAGATTTTAGTAGTTATTTGCGTTTGCTTTTTGTAACACAGGAGTTTACTACTGATGAAGCTATTATTGCTTGGGCAGATGGTACTTTACCAACATTAAATACGCAAACCTGGTCACCAGCAAATGAATTTTTGGAAGGAACATTTTCTAGAGCTTTCTACCACATTAGTGTTGCCAATGAGTTTTTGAGACAAACTACAGATGAGAAATTGACAGCCAGAGGTGTTGATGCTAATTTAAAAGCTGAAATAGCAACTTTTAGAGCAGAAGCTCGTTTCTTAAGAGCTTTTTCATACTATAACTTGATGGATTTGTTCGGAAATGTGCCCATTACAACAGAAAATGACCCTGTTGGATTCTTTTATCCAGAACAAAAAACCAGAGCGGAGGTTTTTGCTTTTGTAGAATCTGAATTGAAAGATTTGGATACTAGTTTAGCAGCTTCAAAAACGAATGAATATGGTAGAGTAGATAAAACGGCTGCTAAATTTTTATTAGCACAAGTGTATTTGAATGCACAAGTTTATACTGGCACAGCAAAGTTCAATGAGGCTGCAGCACTATGTAAAGAGATTATCGATAATTCCGGTTATACTTTCGCAGAAGTACCTTATGGGGATTTATTTTCTGCTGATAATAATAGAAATGGAGCTCAGTCTGAATTTATTTTCCCAATCGTAAGTGACGGAAATGCTATCAGAGCTACAGGAGCCGGAATGAGTTTTATCATGCACGCTTCTATCGGAGGTAGTATGGATGCTGCTTCTCGTGGTATGGATGGTGGATGGCAAGGGATTAGAACTCGCAGAGAGTTTGTAAATCTTTTTCCAGACGAAACCGCAACAGGAGATGCTAGAGGAACATTCTATACAGATGGTCAGGCTTTGGATATTGCTAACGTTGGTACTTTTACTGATGGATATGCTGTAACCAAATACATAAATAAAAATGCAGACGGATCGGCAGCACAAAGAAATGATATTCCAGATATCGATTTTCCAATGTTTAGATTAACAGATGCCTATTTAATGTATGCTGAGTGTGCTGTAAGAGGAGCTACAGGTGCAGATGTTGCAACTGCTTTGGGATATGTAAATAAAATTAGAGAAAGAGCAAATGCTACACCTATTACTACTGCAGCTTTAACACTGGATTTCCTTTTGGATGAAAGAGGAAGAGAATTGTTTTGGGAATGTCACCGTAGAACAGATTTGATTCGTTTTGGAAAATTCACGGGAGGTTCTAAAATCTGGCAATGGAAAGGCGGTACTATGAACGGTACTTCAACAGCTTCTTTTAGAGATTTGATGCCTATACCTGCAAGAAATATTCAAGCAAATCCAACATTAAAACAAAATCCTGGATACTAACTAACCACAAAAAAATAATAAAAACATGAAAAATATATATAAAATTTTATTCGCATTTGTAAGCGTTCTAGCGGTATCATGTAATGCCGACGATGTAGAGGACAGACCAATTATTGAAGCTGTTAACACTCCAGAATTAATTGCTCCAGAATCTGGAAAAACATTTGTTTTAGATGAAGATAATGCAGCTGCAGTTGCAGATCGTTTTGTATGGTCATCAGCAAAATATTCTGATAATGTTGTGGTAACTTATACTTTATTAATGGATAAAAAAGATGGTGATTTTACTGAAGCTAAAACATTGGCTACTACAAGTAATATTACACAAGCCGAAGTGTTGGTTAGAGATTTAAATCAAGCAGCAATTGATTTAGGAGGAGAAACAGAAGTAGCAGCTTTGTATGATGTGAAAGTAATGTCAAGTGTTTCAGGAGGAGTACCAATGACATCTGAGTCATTAATTTCTATTAGTGTTACTCCTTATTCTGGAAGGGTTGATTATGACTTTGAAGAATGGTATTTAGTGGGTGATGCTTCTGTAGCTGGTTGGAATAATAATAATGGAAATCAAATATTATTCAGAAGCGCTACAAACCCTAAAGAATATAAGTTTACAGGTTTCTTTAAAGCTGGAGCTTTTAAAACAATTAAAAATTTAGGAAATTGGGCACCAATGTATGGTGGGGCCGATGGAAGTCTTGTTTATAGAGGAACAGAAGCTGATCCAGATCCGGCAAGTTTTGTTATTGCTGCTGATGGTTTCTATACATTCACAATGAATATTGAAACATTAACTTATACATTGGTAGCTTATGATGCTTCAGCTGCAGCTACATATTCTACGGTAGGAATTATTGGTAGTAGTACAGCAGGAGGCTGGGATGCTTCAACAGCTATGACTCAATCTACTTTTGATGCTCATATCTGGTCTCTAGGAGTTACTCCATTGAACAATGGTGAGCTTAAATTTAGAGCAAATGATGCTTGGGATGTTTCTTGGGGAGCTTCAACACCTTTTACAGGGGTAGGTTCTACGGCAGGAGGAAGCCCTAATATTCCAGTAGAAAAATCTAAATATGTAATTTATTTCAATGATTTAGATGGAAGTTATTTAATGATACCTAATCAAGAATAATTTATTATAAGTTTAAAAGGGCTATCTGCGGATAGCCCTTTTTTAATAAACAATACAACTATGAAAAAAACATTACTATTAATCTTCCTTTTGTTTTCGGCAATTACATTTGCTCAAATACAAACGGCAACTTATTCTGTAAGTCCATCAACTTTCGAGGAAAATACTTCCATCACCATTACTATAAATGGTAGCAGTATCAACGAAGGTACTTGGGCTGTTACAGGAAATGCTTTGTATCTATGGGCTTGGGCTTTTGATACGAATGACACGACTCAAAAAGGAACGCCTTTAAATGGTTCTTGGGAGGCATCTGATGAAGCAAGTAAGTTTACTTACAATGCAGGGACAGATACTTATACCAAAACAATTACACCAACAACCTATTATAATACAACAGGAATTGGTAAAATTGGGTTTTTAATTAAAGCCAAAAACGGAACAGGCGATAAAAAATCGCAGGACATTCTGGTTGAAGTAGGTTCTTTTCAGGTAAATCTTACTGCCCCAACTGAAAACAGTGCGACTATTTTAGCCTCTGGTTCTAGTTTTAATATTGCAGCTAACAATACAAACGGAGTGGCCAGTTATACTTTAAAAGCAAACGGCACTTCAATTAACACCAATGCGAGTACCTCAAACTATTCCTATACAGCGACCAATATTACGACCAATCAAAATTTTGAATTGTCTGTTGTGCAGGGTACTGTAACCATCAGCAAAAAGTTTTCGGTTATTGTAAATCCAAATACGGTTTCTCAGGCTATGCCAGCGGGTTTAGTTGACGGAATTAATTACAACGCGACAGATGTAACCAAAGCTACTTTGGTTTTAGATGCGCCGCTAAAAGATTTTGTGTATGTTGCTGGAAGCTTCAACAATTGGCAGCCAACTTCGGCCTATGCGATGAAAAAAGATCCAACTTCGGGTAAATTCTGGTTAGAACTTACCGGATTGGTTTCTGGAGTAAATAACACCTATCAGTATTGGGTGGTAGATGCAACACCATTGGCTAATTCGCCTTCTATGGTAAAAACAGCTGACCCGTATTCAACTTTAGTATTGTCTCCTTTTGATGATGCTAACATTCCTGCTGCTAGTTACCCGAATATGCCGGTGTATCCAACAGGACAAAATTTTGAAGTTACTGTTCTTAAAACGGGACAGACTCCTTATAATTGGCAGGTGACTAACTTCACTAAACCAGCAAAAGAAAAATTGGTTGTTTATGAAGTATTGGTTCGTGATTTTGATGCGAAAAGAAGTTACCAGAGTTTGATTGACAGAATTGATTATTTTAAAAATTTAAAAGTAAACGCAATTCAGTTAATGCCGGTAATGGAGTTTGAAGGTAATGAAAGCTGGGGTTATAATACCTCTTTTCACATGGCTTTGGATAAGTTTTACGGCACATCGGACAAGCTAAAAGAATTTATTGATTTATGTCATCAAAACGGAATTGCCGTTATTCTTGATGTAGCATTAAACCATGCTTTTGGTAGAAACCCAATGGTCAGAATGTGGATGAACGATCCTGATAAAGACGGTTTTGGATCGCCAACTACTGAGAATCCATACTTTAATACGGTTGCAAAACACAGTTATAATGTTGGGGAAGATTTTAATCATCAACAACTACGAACTCAGAATTATGTAAAAAGAGTGGTCAAACAATGGATTGAAGAGTACAAAATTGACGGTTTACGTTGGGATTTAACCAAAGGTTTTACACAAAATTGTACTGCCAGTGATGAGTCTTGTACAAATGCTTTGCAGCAAGACAGAATAGATGTTTTGAAATCGTATGCCGATTATTCGTGGGGGCTTGATCCTACGCATTATGCCATCTTTGAGCATTTAGGTACAGATGCTGAGGAAAAACAATGGGCAGATTATAGAGTTACAGAATCACCTAGCAAAGGGATTATGATGTGGGGAAAAATGACTGATCCCTACAACGAATTGTCTATGGGATATACCAGTAATATTTATAAAATGACTAGCGCAAGTCGCGGATTTACTGCAAATCGTCTGATGGGTTATGCAGAAAGTCATGACGAAGAACGTTTGATGTATAAAAACCTACAATACGGAAATTCTGCAAATTCTGCACATAACGTAAAAACTTTGGATATTGCATTGTCAAGAATGTCAGCTATCGGGGCTGTTTCGTTATTGATTCCCGGACCAAAAATGATCTGGCATTTTGGAGATTTAGGTTGGGAGCAATCTATTTTTACTTGTAATAACGGTACTGTAAACACAAGTAGCGACGCAACTACTGGTGATTGCAAACTAGATACTAAACCTCAGCCACAATGGACAGGGAACTGGTTAGGGAATTCAAGCAGAAGCAAAATCTACAATGATTGGGCGAAGATGATCACGATGAAAACAACAGAGCCGGTTTTCTTAGGAACACCTACAATTGCCAATACAAGCTCGTTGTATGTCAATATCAAAATCACAAACAGCAGTCTGGCTTCGACTCAGTTAAAAGACGTTTTGATTTTAGCCAATTTTAATGTTACGGCACAAAATCTTGCAACGGGTTTTCCTTATACAGGAACGTGGTACAACCTGATGGATAATACCACTATAGAGGTTACAAATGTTGCCACTCCTATAAATATTCCTCCGGGAGAATTCAGAATTTACGGAAACAAAGTAGCCAGCCTGGCGATTGAAGATTTTGAAAAAGGGAATACAATTAGTTTGTTTCCAAATCCGGTTGCGGCTTATTTTACTTTAAATGTAGCGGCGGCAAAAGTGGAGGTTTATTCGTTATCCGGCCAATTGGTGAAGAGTTTTGAACCAAAAGGAAATCAGGAATTTCAATTTGGCGTAAGCGAACTAAAAACCGGAATTTATGTTGTAAAAGCAATTGATGAGAATGATAACGTTCAGGTAATGAAATTTATCAAAAAATAATATTTTTGGTTAGTAATTTGAAAAGGCTGTCTTGCAATATAGACAGCCTTTTTTATTTCTATTTTTTATTGTTATACTCTCCAATTAATGCGTAGTAACCAAAGACTCCCATGCCTACCACAATCAAAGGAGTAAGGATAAACAGTATAATGATTCCAAATACTAAATCTTCTTGTTGGTCAGACAGAAACTTGGGTAAACCAAATTCAAATACACAAAAATAGGCGGCAGCAATGGCTAGTAGAATCCAGATAATGCCTAAAAGTTGTTTCAATAAATTCATTTTTAGCAAATTAAAGGTGAGTAGTTTTATTTTTATTATCTATATAAATTAATCCAATTACAAAACACACTGAGGCTATGATGATAGGATACCAAAGCCCATCCAGATAGTAATCGCTTTTGCCGGATGCTTTGGCATGTGTTACAAAATAGGTGGAAATAGCCGGAAGTAAACCACCAAAAATTCCATTTCCTACATGGTAAGGCAAAGACATCGATGTATATCTGATTTTTGTTGGAAACATTTCAACTAGAAAAGCAGCAATAGGCCCATATACCATGGTCACAAATAAAACCTGAACAAAGACCAAGAATATCAAGGCCCATTTGTCTTGCAGATTAATCGTAATCGACTTAGTGATCTGAGGTTCTTTTTTATGGGCAAAATGAGTCTTTTTCTCTATTAAAAATGTACCATCATTGTAGGTTTTCTGCGTAGTATAAATAGAATCTTTATCCTTATTGATCTCCAGGTTTTGTTTTGTTTCAGAGAGAAGTTCTGTTTTAAGAGCCAGATCTGTTGTCTCATACATCGTTCTGTAAATAGGTCTGTACAATAGGATAGCCAATAACATTCCGCCTAGCATAATATATTTTCGGCCTACTTTATCACTCAGCCATCCAAAGACAATAAAAAACGGAGTTCCTAATAACAACGCAATTCCCAGTAACTCATCTACCTGCGATGAATCGATATTCATAACAGTCTTCATGAAACTCATGGCATAAAACTGACCGGTGTACCAAACAACGCCCTGCCCCATAGTTGCTCCAAATAGTGCCAGCAATACAAACTTTAAATTATAGCGATTCCCGAAACTTTCCTTCAGCGGATTAGCACTGGTGGTACCTTCTTTTTTTGCCTTAGCAAATACAGGAGATTCATCCATGTTTTTCCTGATGAGGTACGAAACACCTACCATTACGATAGAAACCCAAAAAGGAACACGCCATCCCCAGGTATCAAAATCTTCGGGAGTAAGGATATTTTTAGTAGCCAGAATTACCATCAACGAAATAAATAATCCAACGGTGGCTGTAGTCTGAATCCAGGATGTCCAATAGCCTTTTTGACCCGCAGGAGAGTGCTCAGCTACGTAGGTTGCAGCTCCGCCATATTCGCCGCCAAGAGCCAAACCCTGAAGCAGACGTAATAACAATACCAATACAGGAGCCATAAAGCCAATAGTATCATAACTAGGGATACAGCCTATCAAAAAAGTAGAACCGCCCATTAATAATAAAGTAGCCATGAAGGTATATTTTCTTCCAATGATGTCTCCTAATCTTCCAAAGAATAAAGCACCAAAAGGACGTACTACAAAACCGGCAGCAAAAGTAGCAAGAGTAGATAAAAAGGCAGCGGTAGGATTGTCACTAGGGAAGAACTTGGTTGAAATCACGACGGCTAAACTTCCGAAAATATAGAAATCATACCATTCGATCATTGTGCCCATTGAGGAGGCGGAAATTACTTTCCAAATGCCTTTCGTAGAATCTTTACTCATATATGCTATTGTGTTTTTGGCAACAAATAAAATTATAAAATATTAGTTTACTAATATAAGAGTTATTTGTTTACCTATTCAATACTTTTTTAACAATCTGTATTTATTTGTTGACAGACAATTTAAAATTGTTGAGACTAATGTTTAAAGGTGACAGAAATAGTTTTATGAAAGTAATATTGGTGTCATTTGCCAAATAAACCAACATTAGTTTGTAAAGTGAGCTTAGTTTTATTCCATAAAAAAACTCCTTAATTGCTTAAGGAGTTTTTGCTTTTTAATAGTATATAGATACAATCTACGTAGCTCTTTTGTTTATGTTACTATTATCCTTTCGGTAGCGTGATTGTAACTTTTTCAATTTCTCCCTGAAAGAAAAATGGAGCATCATAATCTCTGGTTATAGGAGTACCAAAATCTTCCCCTACATCTAAAGTTTCATCAGCTGAGAAACGACTCGGAATTGTTCTGGCAATATCTCCTTCTGCTACTTTATTTCCATCTACTAAAATAGTAGCTTTTGCCGGTTTACCAGCTCCGCCACCTGCATAATCAAATTTCAAAAGAATAGTGTGTTTACCAGCTGTTAAAGCTGTTGGAGATTGAATTGTCCATTTGTGTTCTGGGTAATGTGAAAAAGCATAAGAGAATGTTGGTTTTCCTTTTTGCAGCATTAAAGCTAAACCTCCAAAATATCCACCTTGCGTAACAATCATACCTTCTTCACCTGCTTTTACTTCTACTTCTGCAGTAATGGTGAAAGAAGTATTTTTCATATTTGGCGCCATACCTTCCGTAATACGTGAATTACCTTCATGATAAACAAACTCATTTCTTCCTTTGTTTAAGTTCGGACGGTTTTCAGGATTTACTCTGTCGATATAACGGTCATCAAAAGGGAATACTTTATATTTTGCAGCTTCAGCCATAAAAGCGGCCTGCATTTCTTTTAGCTTCTCAGGATTTTTTGCTGCAATATTGTTAGATTGTGTAAAATCTTTTGTTAAGTCATACAATTCCCATTTATAATCTTTTACAGGATCTTCTGATGGTACAGGGTGTCCTTGCCAAGGTAAGTTTTTAGGAGTGGTACTTGCCATCCACCCATCTTTATAAATAGCTCTATTGGCAATTACTTCAAAATATTGGGTCGTATGTGTTTCAGGTGCGTTTGCATTATCAAAAGAGTACACCAAACTTGTTCCTGCCATTGGCTCTTGTTTAAAACCATCTACACTTTTTGGAGCAGGTATGTTTGCTGCTTCCAGAATGGTCGGAACAATATCTGTAATATGAGCAAACTGGCTACGAACTTGTCCTGTTTGTTTGATTCTTGCTGGCCAGGAAATAACCATCCCTGTACGGCTACCACCTAAATGCGATGCAATTTTTTTATCCCATTGGTAAGGTGCATTCATGGCATGTGCCCAGCTTTGAGAATAATGTTCAGCTTGCCAGGCTCCTCCAAATTCATCTAAATGTTTTAGCATATATTCTTCTGTATCTACCAGACCATTTGCTAATACCCCTAATTCACTAGTTAATCCGTAACCTGTAGGGTCTTCAGCACTGGCACCATTATCACCCATAATAAAGATAACCATGGTATTGTTTTCTTCTCCTAAATCTTTGATGGTTTCAAGAATTCTTCCAATTTCGTAATCACAATACGCTAACATCGCAGCATATACTTCCATTTCTCTGGCAGCTACTTTTTTCAAACCTGGAGTCAGTTTATCCCATTTTTGATAATCATTTGGGGTAGGAGCTAATTTTGCATCAGCAGGTATAATTCCTAATCTTTTTTGATTTTCATACGTGGCAATACGCTGTTTGTCAAATCCCTGATCAAATTTTCCTTTAAATTTAGCAATCCATTCTTTAGGTGCCTGATGCGGAGCATGTGCTGTTCCTGGTGTATAGTAAGCAAAGAAAGGTTTTTTAGGCGATACTGCTTTTTGAGTCTGAATCCAATGGATGGCGTGATCGGCTAAATCTTTGTCTAAGATATAATCTTCATCCACTTTTCCATCTTTCAAATACGGATCGATAGGTTTTGTGTTTTCCATAATTGCAGGTCTAAACTGATGGGCATCTGCTCCAAGGAAACCATAGAAATATTCGAAACCTAAACCGGTTGGCCATAGATTGAAAGGACCTGCTGGTGATGACTGCCAGTCTGGTACATTATGATTTTTACCAAACCATGAAGTTCCATAACCATTATCTGTTAATATTTTACCTATAGTAGCTACACTTTTCGGCACTAAACTGTTGTAGCCAGGAAATGGAGTTGAGAACTCCATAATGATACCTGTTGCGGCTGTATGGTGATTTCTACCTGTAATAAGTGCTGCTCTTGAAGGAGAACAAACTGCAGTAGTATGAAAACGATTGTATTTTAATCCGTTTGCTGCAAGCGCATCAAAGTTGGGTGTCGGGATAGGTCCTCCAAAAGCAGAACTGGCACCAAAACCAACATCATCAATCATAATCAACAAGACATTTGGAGCACCTTCTGGAGCACCAATTTCTTTTGGCCAGTCAATTTTGTCCGAATCTTTAATGGTAGGAGCTATTTTTCCCACTTTTTGATAGGGCTCAATAGGCAAAACTGTTCTGTCAGGCCAGTTTTGAGAAGATGTAGTTTCCTGCGCATTCATTGCGGTAAAAGAAAATACAGCTATAAATCCTGTAAGTAAAAAGTTTTTTTTCATAAGGTTATTATTTATTAATTAATCAATAGTATAGATTAATAAGAATTGCTAACAGGCATTAGTAATTCTTATTATATGACTTGTTTCTTTGGGTTGGATTTTAAATATTTCCCTGGAGATTCTCCTATCTCACGTTTAAAGGCTACATTAAAGGTTACTCTGTTTGCGAATCCCGATTTCATTGCTAATGCTTCTATCGTAAATTGTTTTAAATCCGGATTATCAGTTAGGGTAAAAAAGTATTGAATACGGTAACTGTTTATCCAGGTATTAAAATTAGACTTGAAATGATGATTGATAATATTAGATATGATATAAACCGGAATATTGGTTAAATCTGCCAATTTGTGAAGGCTAAGATTGGGCTCTATAAAAGGTTTGTCGTTCTCCATAAACAAAACCAGTTGACCTATGTGGTCTGCAACTATCTCATAATCAAATTTGCTCTTGGGTATTTCATCTGTTTTACCGTTTTCGTTAAACTCTACTAGTATATCCTGCTGGTTATCCTGTTTATCAGTACGTTGATTAAAACGTAATGAATGGGAACCATACATAACACCGGGTGAAAACAAAAGGTAGATGCCGGAAGCAAATAATGGGGTGCCTAAAGTTACAGAAAAAATATGATTATTCCACCATTGTGGATTGTTTGTAATTCCATAAATATTTACAAGAGTCAAAGGCAGGAAAATAAGAGCCAGTGTCAGTAAAAAATGAAATACATTTTTATTTTGAGGGTGTTTATATGGCTTATTATTATACAAAAGAATACCAATTAGTATATGATTAAATACGGCCCAATAGGTTCTTAGGCCAAAATGAAAGGTAGGATGTACCAGCCAGCCTTCAGCAAACGTATTTTTATTATTCAAAAGATTATTTTTTACAATAAGTATCTTTTCATTATTGGATAACAGAAAAAAAGGAATCATATCTATACAATAAAATAAGGCCGGAACCATAAATAAAACATCCATTTTCTTAAACATCCTGCCCGGATACAGCATATTACGTATAAACAGGTACATAAAAGGATATATCAGATAGCCAAAAATATTTCCTGTTCGGGACAGATAAGGAACCTTTGCAATAGTATTTGTATCTATGAGCCATGTGGCAAATAAAGCGTACATCAGGCAAAAAAGACTCCCTATTAATAACCAATTATTCTTCTCTTTTTTTACGCCATACGTTATCAACAGACTAATGACAAGTAAACCAATAAACAATGCCGTAAAAATGAAATTATTCATAAAGATTAAAAGTTAACCTATTTAATATAAAATGTATTTTATGCCTGTTATATCCTATTTAGTAGTATATACCCAAGGAAGCTGCAAATTTTTGTACTAAAATTAGGAATAAAGAATGAAATAAGTAAAATAAAATTTCAAATAACGTGGTTTTATTTAATCTCCTTTAAGAATTTTACTATAAATTTTAAAATTCAAAGTTAGTAATGTTTTAGTGACATAACTAGAGCTGCTATTTAATAACCGCTTTAAATTTGTATTGATTTGATGAATATTTACATTTTACAACCGTTTTGTAGAAGGTTTTCCATTGATTGATTAAACAACTATCCCAAAGCAAGCTTCATTAGAAATTTACAAGAAATAATAAACAACACATTTAGATAGACCTTTTTTTGTAAATATTCGGGTTGATTGATACCTGTCTAATTTTATAACCACTTTAATAGGTGTCCAATATTTTAGTAGTAAAGCTTTTGCGGGAGAGGCTGCTCTTTATTCAGATATGCAGAAAGATGGCTGCTAAAAAAATAGTTAAAAATCTAACAGATTAAAACACCTCTATCAATAGGAACAAATTTCACCTTTCTAAATCAACAGCTTCTGAGACAATCTTAGACCTCTTTAGTATAAAGAAAAAACGGCTTCAGTTTCTGTATGATGAGGTAAGGCTGCTTTAAATTTCTTTTAAATGGAAGATAGGACTCTTCAGCCTGAATTCTTAAAAACAACACTTTTACCGGATGGCTTTTTTAGGGTATTAAAAGAAGCAAACCTAAAAAACCAAACACGCTTTGATGGAATAAAAAGAAGGTGATTTTTTTTATAGCAAAACTAAAAAGCCATAAAAATCCTTATCATAAATAGATTTCAGAGTAGAGCTTTGGTTCGGTACTTGTCCGGATAGGTTTTCAATACCTCGCACCCGGTCGGGAACCCCGCTGACCCGGTTCTAAGGTCCGCTAGATAGGTTCCAAACCCCGCTGGATAGGTTCGGAACCACCTCGCACCCGGTCTGGAACCTATCTGGATAGGTTCGGGACTGGGTCAGTATAGGTTCGGAACCTATCCAGATAGGTCTGGAACCAGGTCTCGATAGGTTCGGAACCTGTCGGACGGACCTTAGAACCTATCCAGCGGGGTTCGGAACCGGGTTAGATAGGTTCAAGACCGGGTAGGTATAGGTTGGCAACCTATCCGGATAGGTTGCCGACCGGGTCGAATCAGTAAAAAACGGCTCCAACGGAGTTTAGAATCTATCTGAAGTAACCATAAACCTCTTCTGATAAGTTCCCAATCGGATTACAGGAAACTACAGTCTCATTTTATAAGTAAAAAATCAAAAGTCAGGCATATTTAGGATGCCTACTAAACCGTAAACAGTACAGAATGGGTGCCAGGCAAAATGATAAGAAGTTCGATGATGAGGAAGGCAACTTTTTGCCAAATGACAAATAGTAAAAAAATAACTTTGATTAACTTGCACGCATGAAAGACTTTATAAACTATATACTGCAGTTTGGTGACTTAAACCAACAGCAAATTGACCTCATTATCAATAAGGCTACTGTGCTGGAACTTCCTAAAGATGCCTATTTTTCGGAAGCAGGTAAAATTGCACAACAAGTGGGTTTTGTTTTAGAGGGTGTTATACGGGTGTGTTATTATAATAATAAAGGAGAAGAGATTACCAAATACTTTATTGTAGAAAATAATATGGTGGTCGATCTGGAAAGTTTCGAAAACGAGATTTGTTCGAATGCGTACGTGCAGGCCATAACCGATTGCAAACTGCTGGTGTTTTCGAGGAAAGACTGGAAAGAACTGCTGGACACTATTATTCCCTGGGAAGCGATAGTGCATAAAATTATTTCGAAAGCATTGCGACAAAAAGTAGAAAGAAGAAGCCCGCTGGTGACAGAAGATGCTACGACACGTTATGTCATGTTTCTGAAAATTTATCCTAATCTGGTTAATCTTATACCGCTTTCCTATATTGCTTCTTATCTGGGCATCACGCAATCTTCTTTAAGCCGCATCAGAAAAAGCATCCGTTAAGTTGCTTTTTGTCAAATGGCAAATGATTTCATTTTTAAACGGAGCACCTTTGCTTCAATAATCTTAAATCATACAAAATGAAGTCAGTACTAATAACAGGAGCCAATAGAAGCATTGGTTTGGAAACCGCAAAGCAGCTTTCGGAAAAAGGATTGTTTGTTTACCTGGGGAGCCGCAGCCTTGAGAACGGAAAAGCGGTAGTAAAAGAATTAAACGAGAATGGATTTCAAAATATCAAAGCCATTCAGATTGATGTTACGAATCCCGACTCTGTTCTGGAGGCCAAAAATACTATAGAAAAGGAGCAGGGAAAACTAGATATCCTGATTAACAATGCCGGAATCTTAGGCGTTAATCCGCAACCGGCATCGGATACGGCTATCGAGAATATTCAGGAAATATTTGAGACTAATTTCTTTGGTGTCATTCGTGTTACACAACAATTTTTGGAACTATTAAAAAAATCAGATAGTCCCATAATTAGTAACATTACTTCCGGACTAGCTTCGCTGACGTTGCATAGTGATCCGGACTGGAAATATTATGCGGTTAAAACAGCTGGCTACGGAACATCGAAGGCGGCACTAAATGCGTACACGATTGCATTAGCTCACGAATTGAAAGACACTTTTAGAGTAAATGTAATAGATCCGGGCTACACCGCAACAGATTTTAATCATCATAGCGGACCTGGAACAATAGCAAGTGCAGCTACTTTTATCATCAAACACACCCTTACAGATGAGAATGGACCAACAGGTAAATTCTTTAGTAATGATATCGAGGATGAAAGCGGAATAAGCCCGTGGTAAAAAAATATCAATTCGCGTTCTGCAAAAGATTGCGCGATACAAAAAACCTCCAAAGTCAATGATTTTGGAGGTTTTTATTATTTTGTGATGCCGTAAAGAATAAATTACCCTACTCGTATTTGAGGTATTTTAGCACATCAATTTTAGTTACCTGATAGGCTTTGGTTAATACAATGACTAAAGTTAAAAACAGTAGAAATACCAAGGCCACAATAAAAGGCAGAAAAGGAATTGTTATCCTGAAAGCAAAATTTTCGAGCCATTTTTGTAATAAAAAATAAGCCGGAAGGATTCCGATTAAAAAACCTGATATACAGAAAACCACATATTGTTTAGAGAGCTCTTTTAATAACACATTCGTTTCTGCTCCTAATGTTTTTCGGATAGCAATCTCTCTTAATCTTCTTTCCATAGAAAAGGAAGCTAAGGCAAACAACCCAAAAACAGCAATAAGAATAACAATTGCATTGAGCAAAGAAAACAGAGCACTCTGGTTTTCATATTTCTGAAACGTTCGCTTAAAATTTTGATCCACAAAATTATATTCAAAAGGATATTCAGCATCTACTTTTGCTTTCCAAAAGGCATTGAGTGCAGCAATTGTAGTTGACATATCTTGAGGAGAAATTTTAACTGCGATATTACTCATGTCGTTCTGTGTCCAGTCTTCCATCTTTAGGTGAAAGAAAATCATAGGGCCAATTTTATTTTCTAATCCAAAGTAATGGAAGTTTTTTACCACTCCTACTACTTTAACGGTCTTATCATCAAAAGAGACTATCTTGCCTATAGGGTCTTTTTCTCCCAACGTTTTGGCGGCAGTTTCATTCAGTAAAACATTAGAAACACTGTCCGAGGCTAATTTTTCGTTTAAGCCTCTTCCTTTTATCACTTGTACTCCCAACAATTCCAGCATTCCAAAATCGACACCCATTTGTTGTGTTATGACTTCTGGATTTTCTTTATAATGCAGCCCGGTCCAGGAGTTATCCAGACCTCCGATAGAAAATGCTCCTGCTGATACGGTCTCGACACCTTTAAGTTTTAGAAGTTCCTGTTTGATAGTGGTATATCTTTCAAATTGATTAAGTCCTTTTTTGGGTTTAAAAGCAATATCCATTACCTGCGAACCATTAAAACCTAAATCTTTCTCTGTCATAAAATTGACCTGTTGATACACTATAAAAGAACCAATGATAAAAAAGGTGGCAATGGCAAACTGCAAAACCAGCATACCGTTGCGAAGCCAGATACCACTTTTGCTTCGCGAAAAATTACCTTTTAATACTTTAAGTGCTTCAAAATTGGAGATATATACAGCCGGAAATACACCCGACACAAAAACAACAAGAATAAAAACTACAATTAATTGCAAATAAAGCTGAGAGCCTTTAAGCACCAGACTTTTGTTTAGAAAATCATTATAAAAAGGAAGCGAAAGCTCGACAATGACCAGAGCCAGTAAGAGTGAAAAAAGCGTAATCAGAATAGTTTCAAACACAAACTGAGCAATAATCTGCAGTTTAGAAGCGCCTACCACCTTCCTGACACCTACTTCTTTCGCACGCTTTATAGCATTAGCCGTGGCAAGATTGATGTAATTGACAATCGATAATAACAGGATAAGTACAGAGAGTCCCATTAGTATTTGCAGAAAAATATAATTACCGGTTCCTTCCGGAAAGGAATAATTGCCATTATACAATCTGGATTTTGAAAGCGAAAGCAACCTTGCCTTAACCGGTTCTCCGTATCTTTGGGTAAATTCCTTAAGCGACATACCTTCATTCCTTGCCTGTACTTTGTAGTTTTTCTCCAAAAAGATAGCGTCCAGATTTTTTATAACGGCGGTGGTATCACTTTGTCTTTTTAGTCGGAGCATTAACCCAAAATTAAAAGACCAGCCGTCTCTTTCTTTTTCTATTTGATCCTGAATCTTAGTGGTAACAAGTGCAGGCATTACCGATGATTTACCAGTTATGCGATACACACCACGAATAACAAAAAGACGATCTGCAAATTTTACCTGTTTTCCCATAGGATTGTCGTCCTTGAACAAACGGGTCGCCGTTTCTTCGGAAATAGCCATGCTATTGCGATCCTTTAGTGCGCTTTTTCCGCTGCCATGAACAAATTCGAATGGGAAAAAAGAAAAGAAACTGCTTTGCGCCGAGAATACCTTATCGATTAGTTCTATTTTGCCATTATACTGTATGGTTTTCTTAGCGTAATTACTGGTAAAATAACAATAATCTTCCAGATAGGAGGTACTTCTTTTTAGTTCAGGAGCCGTCATAGCTGAACTTACTGCCCAGAGATTTCCGCCGCCCAAATCGTTCATTACAGTATATATTTTATCCTTTTTAGGATTCCATTGATCGTACGAATGTTCGTCATTCCAATACAGAATAGCAAATATTAATCCTGCGATACCAATACTCAGACCCAAAACATTCAAAGCAGTAAAAAGCTTGTTGTTTTTGATGTGGTATATAAATATGTTGATCCAGTTCTTTAGCATGTTACTCGTATTTTAGGTATTGTAGAACATCAACTTTGGTCGCCTGATAGGCTCTTGAAAGTACCACAACTAAGGTGAGCAGTAACAGTACGATGAAACCAATTAAAAACGGATATATCGTAAGTTCAAGTCGGTAAGCAAAATTCTCTAACCACTTGCTAAGTAAGTAATAGGTAGGGAACAAAGCAATCAAGAAGCCAATAACACAATACACAACATATTGTTTGGAGAGTTCTTTGAGCAACACATTCGTTTCTGCACCCAGCGTTTTCCTTATCGCAATTTCTTTCATTTTTCTTTCGATAGAAAAGGAAGCCAATGAGAATAACCCAAAAAGAGCAATAAGAATGACAATTACATTTAATAATGAAAAAAGATTCTTTTGTTTGACATAGTTGCTATAGGATCTCTTGTATTCTTTTTCTACAAAATCATAGGTAAAAGGGTAATCGGGATCTACATTTTTTGCCCAAAATTTTTGAATAGCAGTCAGCGCTTGTTCCATTTGTTGGGCATCAACATCTACATAAATATTATTTAATGCTCCGGCAAGCCACGGAACTGTTTTGAAGTGGAAAAATGACATAGGCGGAATAGGATCACCCGGATTACCAAGATTAAAATCTTTTACAACCCCAACAATAGTTACTTCCATTCCGTTCCAGTCGATCTTCTTACCTATCGGATCTTTTTCGTTTAATTGTTTTAATGCTGCTTCATTAATTAGCATTGTATTTATGGTATCCTGAGCAAATTTAGGACTTAAAAAGCGGCCTTTTGCCAGCTTTATTTTAAGCATTTCCAACATTCCGAAATCTATCGATATATTAGATCCATCTACTTCAATGTCTTTGTATTTATAGCTTGATGTACTCACACTTTTTCCAAAAACAAATGCACCTCCAGCTACTTTTTTGACTCCTTTAATTCGCAATAATTCATTCTTGATAATTTGATATCGATTAAATCTAAAATCATCTGTAATTTCTTCTCCATAGACATTTCGGTATGAGATATTCAAGATTTGATTGGCTTTAAAACCTAAATCTTTTTTATTCATGTGATCGATTTGACTATAAACAATATAAGATCCGATGATGAAGAAAGCAGCTATAGCAAATTGAAATATTAGCATTCCATTTCGGAGCCAAACGCCGCTTTTGCTTCGTCCGAAATTGCCTTTTAAAACGTTTAGGACTTCAAAATTAGAAACATAAATTGCAGGAAAAATACCAGCAACGGCAACAGTTACAATAAATATGATAACAAGCTGAAGGTAAAATTGACTTCCTTGCAGGGTTAATGTTTTTTCTAGAAAATCATTGTAATAGGGCAATGACAATTCAACTATAACTAATGAAAGTAAAATCGAGAATAAGGTGATTAGAATGGTTTCTAAAACAAATTGCTGAACAATATTGGCTTTTGAAGCCCCAATAATCTTGCGAACACCAACTTCTTTCGCTCTTTTTATGGAGTTTGCAGTGGCTGAGTTTACATAATTTACTATCGAAAGAATTAGGATCAAAATCGATAATCCTACCATTATCAATAGAAACTGATAATTTCCTTTTCCCTCGACTAATCCGCCAGTTTTAGTATGTAATCGGATAGATTCTAACGATTCTAAATGAGGCTGTGGAACACCATATTTTTCTGCATAAGCTGCTGGTGTCATACCGTTTAACTTCGCAAAACGCTCCGTAAGATTGGTGTAATATAATTTTTCTAAATTTCTGGTGATAGCACTAGTTGCATTAGCTTGTTTGGCTTTAATCATTAAAACATAATGAAAATTCCCCCATTGAGTGATTGTCTTTTTTAGGAATAAATCAACAAAATTGACTACACAAGACGGATTATAAGAAGACTTTTTATCTAATTTATAAACCCCTCTTACCAGTACTTTTTTATTTTGAATAGTCAACTCTTTACCTAAAGCACTCTCATTTCCGAAGATTTGAAACGCTAATTCTTCAGATAAACAAATGCTATTTTCATCCGGAAGCGCCTTTTTTCGGTTTCCTTCAACAAAATCAAAAGGAAAAAACTCAAAGAAATTTTTCTGCGCACTTACAATTTTATCAGATTGTATTTTTTTATCTCTAAACTTGATTATATCATTAATATAGTCACCGTCCATATAGCAATACGCTTCTATTTCTGATGTTTTCTCTTTTATTGCAGCACCTACAGGAGCAGAACTTGAGGCCCAAAATGTATTTTCACTCATTTCGTTGGTGAGCAAAAATATTTTATCTTTTTGTGGATTCCAGGCATCATAAGAATGTTCATCATTCCAATATAAAATCGCAAAAATTAATCCTGCAATACCAATACTCAGACCTAAAACATTCAAAGCAGTAAATAGCTTGTTGTTTTTGAGGTGGTATATAAATATGTTGATCCAGTTTTTTAGCATGGTTTTAGTTTTTAGAATTGGCTACTAAAACATCTACATTTCGGTTGTTCATTTTTTCTGAAAGGATCATTCCGTCTTTCATCAAAATTGTTTTTTGCGAGAATGAAGCATCATAATCAGAGTGGGTAACCATTAAAATGGTGGCTCCATTGGCATGCAGATCCGTTAATAGTTCCATTACTTCATTACCGTTTTTACTGTCCAGGTTTCCGGTTGGCTCATCGGCAAGAATTATTTTAGGATCATTAATCAAGGCTCTTGCTACGGCCACACGCTGTTGCTGACCACCTGAAAGCTGCTGCGGGTGGTGTTTCAGCCGGTGGGCTATGGCCAATTTGGTTGCAATGGCTTCTATTTTTTTCTTTCGCTCCGCTAATGGAACATTGTTGTAAATTAAAGGCAGCTCAATATTATCATATACTGATAATTCATCGATCAGGTTGAAATTCTGAAAAATAAAACCAATGTTTTCTTTTCTTGCTTTGGATTTGTCTTTCTCTTTTAAGCCTACCATTTCCTGATTCAATAACTGATAACTTCCATCTGAAGCGCTATCCAGTAAGCCTACGATATTTAATAAAGTTGATTTTCCGCTTCCTGATGGTCCCATTATCGAGACAAAATCGCCCTGATTGATGTTTAATGAAATCTCGCTCAAGGCTTTGGTTTCTAATTCTTCGGTTCTGAATATTTTTGAAAGCTTTTTAATGGTAATCATACGTTCTGGTTTTTTTTAATGTTTTATTGATACTTGACTGCTACTTGATTTTGCCATCGAAGCAAAAGAAACACAGCTGAAAATTAAGGTATTTTAAATACAATTAACAGTTATTTTTTTTGTTACTTTTACTTTCGAAAGGCATTCATAATTAATGATTTGCTAGTCATAATATGATTTTCGTGCCAAAAAATTAAACTTTATAACAGTCTTATTTTTACGCATTTATTTTAATCCAAAAAATAACCGTGTCCATTATTGGACACCTTTCGTCCAAAACTGAACAAGAATGAAAAAGACAAATGCCTCAATTTTAATCATAGACGATCAGGAAGACATACTTTTTGCGTCGAAATTGTACCTGAAAAAGTATTTTGAGCATATTTATACGATGAATAATCCAAAAAATATTGTCGAATTATTATCAAAAAATACCATTGATGTGGTTTTGCTCGACATGAATTACAGAATAGGTTTTGAAGACGGAAGGGAAGGTTTGTATTTACTTAAAGAAATAAAAACACTTTCGCCTAAAACGGTGGTGATTCTGATGACCGCTTTCGGAAAAGTAGAAACGGCTGTTGAAGGATTAAAAAATGGCGCTTTTGATTATATCCTGAAACCGTGGGAAAATGTTAAGCTGCTCGAATCTGTAAAACAAGCCGTTGAGAAAGCAAGAAAAGAACAGCGAAAAGAGAAACACGCTGAGGTTGCGGATGATTTTTTTACAGGTAATTCTGAAGTGATTAAAAAAGCGTATTCCCTGGCAGATAAAGTGGCAAGGACTGATGCCAATGTTTTGATCTTAGGAGAGAACGGTACCGGTAAGTTTGTTCTGGCGCATCATATCTACAAACAATCCGACAGAAGAAACAGTCCTTTTATTGCGATTGATCTGGGTTCCTTAAATAATAATATATTCGAAAGTGAATTATTTGGCTATGCCAAAGGTGCTTTTACAGATGCTAAAACAGATACACCCGGCCGTTTTGAAATGACGCAAAACGGAACCATTTTTCTGGATGAAATTGGTAATGTACCACTGCATCTGCAATCGAAACTGCTGCAGGTCATTCAAACCAAGACCGTAACACGCTTGGGCGAGACTAAAGCCCGGCCTCTTAATGTTAGGATTATCACGGCTACCAACTTAAATTTAAAACAGGAAGTTGCCGATAAAAATTTTAGGGAAGATTTGTATTACCGCATCAATACGATGGAAATTATTCTGCCGCCTTTGCGGGAGCGTAACGAAGATAAAATTCCGTTAGCCGAATATCTTTTGCAAAAAATGAGTATCAAATACGGAAGGGACGAGATTACTTTTGACAAAAAAGTATTTGACCAAATCGAGAAACACGCATGGAACGGTAACATTCGTGAAATGGAAAACAAAATTGAGCGCGCCGTTATTCTTTGCGAGAACAACTGTATCACGGTTTCTGATCTGGATTTGGATACGATTACGCTGTATGAAGACAATCCGGATGACAGTCAGCTTTCGGCAGTGGAGAAAGCGACTGTTGAAAAAGCTTTGGTAAAACACCATAATAATATCAGTAAAACTGCTGAAGAACTCGGCTTGTCAAGAGGGGCTTTGTACCGCCGTTTAGAAAAATATAATATCAGTACCAACTAATATGCTTACATCTTTTAAAACCTATAACCTCTTATTTTTAAGATCGATTTTGATTCTTTGCTGCGTAGAGTTTTCGCTTTATATGCAGAGGAATCACCTGGTTATTACGGCTGTGTTTGGTTTTGTGATTGTTGTTTTCTTGTTGATCGAAATGTATTTTTATATAAAAAAAATCATTCTGGTTTATGACAAAACGATTGGTTCGATATTACAAAACGATTTTACATCGGATTATTCCATGCAAAAGAACAATACCAATAATGGGAATTTATTTCAGTTGTACGATACCTTAAAAGGCAAACAAAACGAACAGATTTCGCGCGATATTATCTACCGTTCGATTCTTAATACTATCGAAACGGGAATTATTATCCTGCAAAAGCAAGAAGCCGACTGGGATGTTTTTTTAATGAATGATTATTTTTCAGAACATTTTGAGGTGCCGAAGGTTTCAAAATGGAAATACCTGAAAAATCAGCTGCCCACTTTATGTGATGCTATAGAAGAGCAGGGTTTTCAGGAAATCAAAACCTCCTTAGAAATAAGTGTCAATAGCCAGCATACCCAAACGTTTGTGATGCAGACTTCGAGAGCTGAAATTTATGGTCTGGATTATTTTATTGTGCTGCTGGATTCAATTCAGAATGTAGTCGAGAAAAAAGAAAAAGAAGCCTGGGTAAATCTGATGAAAGTAATATCGCATGAACTTCTAAATTCGATAACGCCTATTCGTTCGCTTTCGCAAAATTTACAAGAGCTGGTAGAACAGGAAACCATTTCGGCAGAAGATCTGGAAGACATCCGAAGCAGTGTGGGCACGATGTTAAGACGAAGCGACCTCCTGCAAAAGTTTGTCGAAGGCTACCGAAAGTTAGCCATGCTGCCTTCTCCCAAAAAAGAAAAGATTGAATTACAGCAACTGATCGAAAATAGTTTGCAGATCATGACGCCCTTATTCAGACAAAATCAAATAGAAGTTATCAATAACATTCCGTTCAATCGGGAGTTAGAAGTTGATTCGCAGCAGATAGAACAAGTTTTGATTAACCTGCTGACCAATTGTGTGCATGCTCTGGAACATACAGCGGATAAAAGCATTTTTATTTCGGCGGAAGCCAAAGAAAACCGACTTTTCATCAACATTACCGATACCGGAAGCGGAATTGAAAAAGAAATTGAAAACAAAATATTCCTTCCGTTTTTTACCACCAGGATAGCCGGCGCCGGAATTGGACTCACTTTATCCAAAAGTATTATAGAAGCCCATGGCGGGTATCTTGATTTTAAAAACCAAAACAGGCAAACTACTTTTGTAATTTGCCTGATTGCTTAATCTCTTTTAGCTTAGTTTTAACGGGTATCTCTTTGGCTAATTTTTCAATGTGCTGCGGCATTTTTTCTTCTTTCAGCCAGTAATCAATAATAGATTTGATGACTTCCTTGAATTTTTCGTATTCAAAAGGTTTTATAAAATAACTTTTGGTTGGGTTGGAGTAGGCATCTATGACAAAAGACTGCTCGACAGCTGTTGTAAAAAACAAATACGGACAATTGAGTTCTTTGCTCACATTTTTATACGTTCGGTCGATTAGTTTATGATCTTCCATCTGAAGCAAAACAATATCAGAGAAGATAAGAAATGGTTTTTTATTACTGGAAATGATGGAATTGTAAGCCTCTTTTCCAGACGAAAAATAAACGATTTCATTAGAAAAATTTAATTCTGAAAAAAGTTCTGTAAATAATTGTCTATCTCTCTTATTGTTTTCGATTACGATTATGTTTCCTGCGTTATTCATGAGTTCCAAAATTATAGTCAGACAAAAGGTTTGAGAGTTTCTTCCAAAGAAGAAAATTTCGTACACTAATTCATCATAATTACATTTACAAATATTCGAATTTGAAATGATTTTATTTTTATAAAATTTTCAAAAAACATTTCAAAATTTTCATTTCAAGGGAAAAATAAAGTAATTACATTAAATCTGGAGAGGTAATAAAAGACAGTCTTAGGTCAATGAACTCAATACTTTCAGCTTCTAAAAATATAAACCACAAATTGCACAAATTCTCGCTAATTAATTTTTGAAAATCTGTGCAATTTGTGGTTAATGAAAAAGAACTATAAGCTAGACTGAAAGTCTGCTAAATCTAAATTATGGACTTTTATCCCATAGTGGTTTATTTTTTCTTCCCTTTTAGAAATTTTCCTTCTTTGGTAAACTCCAGATCGATATTATTTGTCAGGTCAACATCGAGGTCTTTGTGTCCGTAATCAATGTGGGTGATTTTCTCGTTAGGATAGTTTTTCGCCACATAGTCTTTGACCGACTCAGGAATAAACGCAGTTGGTATTGGTTTGTCATCGCCATCAACTTCGCGATACACGCCGTCTTTCCAAAATTCTACTTCTGTGCCGTCGGTAAGGATAACTTCGTACCCTTTCTCGCCATGTTCGGCATCTTTTTTGGCTACTTTTATGGGGATATCACTAAAGTGTTTCTGCAAAAATTCCTGTGCAGGCTTCGGTAATTCTGAAGTTTCAATTTTCTTTTGTGCGGGAGCCGCTATTACAAAACCTAGTAATAATGCGGCAAAAATTATTCTTTTTTTCATAATTTGTGCATTTTGGGTTATTGTATTACTAAGTTACAATATGCAAAAAGGGTATCAAATCATTTTAAGAAAGCTTTTAGATTTTTTGAGTTCAGGTTTTAGAGCATTTTTCCGGATTACTTTCACTATAAATAATTGTCTTGGTAATGTTGTGGCATTTTTTTTCAAAATTTTTATTTATTGCAAAAAGTCGAGCAATTTTTTTATTTTTTTTATTTTGCTACAAAAAGCGAAGCGAAAATATTTTTTTTTAAAATTTTGCTACAGCTTGAAATGAATAGTTTGAAACCTTTAGCGTAAAAGGAAATGTAAGGTGAATACTCTAAACAGATTGTCTGAACGTCATTTTGGCTACAACCAAACTCATTTTGGCAACATATAGTTTTGTGTGTATGGAGAAATTTGCATTATATAATTTAAATCAGATTTAAAAATGCAAAAGACAATTTTTATTACAGGAGCTTCGTCAGGATTAGGAAAAGCTACAGCAAGATTGTTTCAATCAAAAGGATGGAACGTAATTGCTACCATGCGTAAACCTGAAGAAGAAAAAGAACTAACCCTTCTTGATAATATAAAAATCATCAAATTAGATGTAACCAATTCGGTAGAAATTGAAGAAACAATTAAAAATTGTATAGCTCAACAGACCATAGATGTGGTACTGAACAATGCGGGTTATGGTTTATTAGGTCCGTTAGAATCGTTAAGTGACGAACAGATTTTAAGGCAAATTGATACCAATTTATTAGGCGTTATAAGAGTAACAAAAGCTTTTATACCGTACTTCCGTGAAAACAAAAAGGGTTTGTTTATAAACGTCACGTCAATGTTTGGGCTTATAGGTTATGCAACTTGCTCTGTATATTGTGCTACCAAGTTTGCTGTAGATGGATTCTCAGAAAGTCTGGCTTATGATCTGGCTCATTTTGGAATTGGTGTAAAGATTATTGCGCCAGGTGGAATTCAGACTGATTTTGCCGGCCGTTCACTGGATGGCGGCATGCACCATGCCTATCAGCAATTAGCAGATAAAGTCAGTGAAGGTTACAGTGCTGAAAGAGTCAGTCAGTTTTCAACCGCTGAATATGTTGCAGCTGTTATTTACGAAGCGGCAACCGATAACAAAAAACAAATCAGATATCTGGCGGGATCTGATGCCGAAGCGTTTTACGACGAACGATTGAAAACGGGGCCTGAAGTACAGTATGCTAAGATGCAGGAAATGTTTGCGTATTAAATTCAGATCTAAAGAGTAGATAACATAATTTTGTATTTGTGAAAAAAGAAAATAATATACCCAAAAAGTTTAATTCGATATCCGAATTGCATCAGGCATTGGGTTTTCCAAAGCCACTGCATCCGCTGGTGAGTCTTGTAAATTATGCGGACATCAAAACACCAGCAGAAGAATTGCCTAAAGCTTTACTGTTGAATTTTTTTAAAATTTCATATAAAAAAAGCCTGACAGGAAAAATAAAATATGGCCAGCATTATTATGATTTTGATGAAGGAGGCTTATCTTTTGTTTCTCCTAATCAAATTATTTCAAGCACCGAAGATGAAAAAGATTATTCCGGTTATACTTTACTGATTCATCCTGATTTTTTACGAAACTATTCGCTTGGAACCAAGATTAAGAGTTTTGGTTACTTTTCTTATTCGGTTAATGAAGCTTTGTTTTTATCGGATAAGGAAAAGCAGGTTATATTTACTGTATTTGAAAATATCAAAGAAGAATTAAACAATACCATAGATGATTTTAGTCAGGATGTAATGGTATCGCATATCGAAGTTTTGCTACATTATAGTAACCGCTTTTATAAACGACAATTCCTTACCAGAAAAACGGCTAACAGCGATTTACTTTCGCAAATGGAACAATTATTAGCTGATTATTTTGAAAAGAAAAAAGCCATTAATGAAGGACTTCTTACGGTGGAATATCTGGCATACCAACTCCATTTGTCACCACGTTATCTGAGTGATATGCTCCGTTCGCTTACCGGACAAAATGCCCAGCATCACATTCATGAAAAAGTAATTGAAAAAGCAAAAGAATACCTGACAACAAGTAATATAACCGTTGCCGAAGTGGCTTATTTGTTAGGTTTTGAGCATCCGCAATCCTTTAGTAAATTATTTAAAAAGAAGACTAACCAGACTCCTGTACAATTCAAAGAGCTGTTTCAACAAAATTAAAATAGTATGGATGTCAAAGCATTTTTAACAGACTGGATAGAAGTGAGTAATAGTTATAATACCGAAAAATACCTGGAGAAATATTGTAAAGACGCTGTTCTTGATGATCCTTCGGTAGGTGAAAAGTTTGTTGGTCACGAAGGTATTCTGGAATATTACACGAGTTATTTTATTGGCTATAAAACACAGACCGCTTTGGTTAAACTGGATATTAGCAACAACACGGCTTATATCGAAGTGGAGTTTAAAGGAGAATTTCCGGGTGGGAAAATAGGAGGAATGTTTGATTTTACATTTAAAGAAGGAAAGATTTTTACTGTAAAAGCAGATTTACTCTAAGTAGAATTTATCAATTATAAAAATAAATAAGATGGCTGCAAACAACTTTGAGGATATTATCAATCGTTCTCTTGTGATAAGAAAAAAATATCACGAATTAGAACTTCTGCATCACGGGAGTGAATGGACAGTTGAAGAAGATGCCTTAGCCTTTTTAACTGATGCAGGATTGGTAGGCAGAAACATAATGTCGCAACAGCAGCGCTGGCCAAAAGCCAATACTGATTCCGAACTTGAACATAAACTAGGCGAAAGTATCTGGTGGCTAATTGTATTAGCAAACAGAACGGACATTGATATTAAAGAAGCGCTGGAACATTTTTTATCGAAAACCGAAAAGCTGATTGGTTAGAGCCAATACGCAAAAAACTCCATTAGAAATAATGGAGTTTTTTGTAAACTGTTTATACCGAATTTAAGAAACATCACTATTAAATGATGCAGATAGATTTATTATTTTGCCTAAACATATTTCTTATATTCGTCCTCAGGAAAAGAGCGCTTATACCTCAAGTAAGCTGAAATCTTTTCAGGACCTGCTTATGAAAAAGTTATTACTCGTATTAATCTTCCTGATTTTATTTTTGTTTTTGGCATTATGGAAAATCGATTCTATTGCGGATATTTTTCCGGGTTGGAATCCAACAGCCAACGGCAATAGCTATTATGCAATTGTAATCGTGCTCAATGTTATACTGCCGATATTTCTTTATTTTTGCAATCGGAAATCTATAAGCGTTTCTGTTTTTTTGTTTTATTTCCTTTTAGTGAATGTAATTTTCATAGTAGGTGAAATGATGGTGTATGATGGCATCACTCCGGGTCTGGCCGAACAGCATCTTCAGGATTATTTGGCTGTACAGCGATTTTTAGTCCTGGGATCATTAACCGTTCATTTGCTGTTTTATATTTTCTTTTATTTCAGATGGAAAAATAAAACGAAGTAAGACCATACAGAAGTAGTCAAGTTAAAATAAATGAAAGAGAAAGAATTGGAAAATAAAGAAGCAGGCTGGACTATTTGTGAAGCATGTCAGGGAAGCGGCAAAAAAAGCCAAAGACTCAGCAAAAAAGTACGGCTTAGGTACCAGCAGGCATTCGAAGAATTTGAAAAGTCGAATGGCGAAGGTACAGCTCCCGTGCGCCCAAAAGCCCACTTAAACCAATGCCTGAACTGTAACGGCTCCGGGTTGGTAGCGGCTGCCAGTTCTCCTGCAGCAGATATCGAAAACTACCCGCACGTTGCTATTATAGGCGGCGGAATAGGCGGAGTGGCTCTGGCTGTGGCTTGCCTGCACCGCGGTATTCCTTTTACACTTTATGAACGCGACAGTCATTTTGGTGCCCGCTCTCAGGGTTACGGACTTACGCTGCAACAAGCCAGTAAAGCAATCGAAGGATTTGGAATTTTTTCGTTAGCAGACGGCGTGGTTTCCACAAGACATCTGGTGCATACGACAGAGGGAAAAGTGATTGGCGAATGGGGAAACCGAAAGTGGATTCAGTCAGAAGCGACAACGGCACCCAAGCGTTCCAACATACATATCGCACGCCAGTCTTTGCGTCTGGCATTGCTGGAACAACTCGGTACACCCGATGTCGTACAATGGGGTCACCAGTTATTGGATTTTGAAGAAAGTAAGGGTGAAGGCGAAGGAGTTGTTTTGAATTTTCAGGTAAACGAAGAGATAAAAACCGTTAAAGCAGATCTGGTGGTGGGTGCCGATGGTATTCGCAGTGCAGTACGCAGGCTGCTTATTGGCGAAGATCAGGCTCCTTTGCGCTATTTGGATTGTATTGTGATATTAGGAATTTGTCCATTAAGTGCCCTTGAAGGTGTGGAGAGTTCCTTACTGGATTCGGCTACGGTGTTTCAAACGGCCAACGGCAACGAAAGAATTTATATCATGCCTTATACGTCTGACTCGGTGATGTGGCAGCTTAGTTTCCCAATGCCGGAAAATGAGGCCAAAGCGTTAAGTGCTCTGGGACCTCAGGCACTCAAAGCAGAAGCATGCCGAAGAACACAATGGCACGACCCGATTCCACAAATTTTAGCAGCCACTCAGGAAGCACAGGTTTCCGGCTATCCGGTTTATGACCGCGAATTGCTTCAGGCAGAAGTCCTGGCAAATGGCGGACCCGTAACGCTGATAGGAGATGCGGCACACCCCATGAGTCCGTTTAAAGGGCAGGGGGCCAATCAGGCGTTGCTGGACGCACTCTCACTCGCACGTGCTATTGCAAAAGGATGCCAGCCCGGATCGCACTGGAAAAAATCCGGACTGCGCGAAAGCGTATTAAAGGCCTTTGAAGCCGAAATGCTGGAACGCAGTGCTGTAAAAGTAAAAGATTCCGCAGCGGCCGCACAGTTCCTGCATTCTGATATTGTGCTTCACGAGGGCGATGAGCCCAGAGGAAGGTGCATCAAGAAGAAAGGGGTTTGAATATAAGTGCTACTGTAAACCGTTAAGGTGAATTTTTTTAACACATAGAAACATAGCGTATTGAACTCAAAAAAGGCGTTTCACTTGCATTAAAACACATAGCTTGTGTTTAATTATATTTTATTCATTACATCCAACGGGTTTATTTTAATCCATTTTTCAATCTTAATTTCTATGTTTGAATAACTATAAATTAGTGATGAACATTTATAAATTTATTGCAAACGGGTGTATTTGTGATTTTACACCCTAATTATTATTGAAAATTTTGAATTGCCTCCTGCTTTAGCTGGAGGATTACAGGTTTATAAATGGAATGGCTTTAGCCGAAATTGCGATTTTGGCTAAAGCCTTTTTTGCTTAGATTTTCTTACCTCCAGCTAAAGCTGGAGGCAACTCAAATTGGGATTCGTTTTTTAGCCGCAATATGATTTACGATTGTTACCAGGTTTTGTTAACCGATAATAACTAATCACAAACACTTCATGATTTAACTTAAACGTTTCGTAATCGCTCTTTCAACAGCAATTCTTCGTTTTGCAGCACTTGTAGTTTAAGGGAGTATTGTTCCTGCAGTTCCAAACCATTTTTTTCGATTGTCTTTATGGCGTCGCTTTTTATGATATCCAAAAGAGCCTTTTGGTATTCAGCCGTTTCCTGTTTTTTGCCCGCTAAAAAATCTGCAAGCTGAAAAGCGGTGATCCCTTCTTCGTATTTTTTCTTGTAACTGTTAAGTTTAGCCTCAGTAGCATATTGCTTGTGTTTATTGATGATGAGGTGTTCCTCTATAAACTTCCTGATTTTTGATTCCTGATTTTTTATAACGTCTATGCGCTCAACTCCTTCACTGTTCAGTTGGTTTGTAAAGTTTAGCATGTCAGCCAGTTTTAGTTTAGCGGCTATAGGCAGACTACGTTTTCCGATTACATACAGTGACCATTGACTGCGTGTAATTTGTAATAACATGGCAATATGCTCTTGTGTTAGTCCTAATAATGCTCCAATTTTTTTATCTTTTTCCATCACTCACGCTTTATTGGTTTATTGTATTGTTGTAGCAATTTTAAAATTCTCATTTTTTTTGCTACTAAAAGCGTAGCAAATATAATTTTTTTATTTTTTCTGCTACAGAAAGCGTATCATTTTTTTTAGTTATTATTTTTTTGCTACGGTTTTGTTAGCTGATTAACCTAAACGTTTCGAAATACCATTTAAAAACTTTTCGAAAAAACCGTAAAACTACTTGTGTTTAGGTGTTTGATTATAGCTATACTTGTCTGGTACAAATATTTGACGATTATGGTTTTCCGTAAGGGGAATGATTATTAATTTTTGATATTTGTTTTTGGATGATAAACGATGATTTTGTTATGCATAGCTATAATTTATAGCGGTTGACTTGTATGATTTTATATATAAATAAGCAGTAATTATAAAACACACAGCAGAAAAAAAACAATGAAAATAGACCTAATTGACAAAAAAACTTTGAAGCATTTTCCAGCTTCTACAAGTTGTGATATAAATTGCCTACACATCAAAATTAAAGACTTCAAACCAATTGTTAAAGAATTTGAAACCTATATTACAGATACTAGTTGGATAAATAGCTTAGATGAGATTTCAAAAAAAGTTTTCAAGGTAAATGCCGAAAAAACAATTGATAAAATAGTAAATGATATAATTGCTGGAATTACGACATCTTTGAATGAAGACATTGGAGAATTTATAGTTTCTTACTCCGCACAACTTGCTTTGGAAATAGAACATTCACACCAAAGAATTCCCTTAGCAGAACTTTTAAAGGAAAAGATTACAGGAAACCCTGGGTTTGATTTTCATACAATTAGCACAAATAACTATTTAGTTTTTGGGGAAGCAAAATTCAGTTTGGACTCAACTCCAAGGGCAAAAGCATTAGATCAAATTGAAAAATTCATTGGAGATAGAGATAATGCAGAGCTTAAATGGCTTGAACCTTTTCTAGATTCTACCACAAAAGCAAACATAATCAAGGATGAAAAAGGTTATACTGCTGCATTTTCATTTAACGGGGGAAATATTATTACAATTTTAAATAATGCGTTACTCTCTGCTCCTATAGCTGAAATAATTAAGCATAAAGAACTTTACTTAATTGCTGTTGAATTATGCTAAGTAATATCCTTTTTAATCAAACTATTGATTCTGAATTAATCAAAGAAATTCTTTTTGACTTTCATACCTATGGACCTATTGATAATAGCCACCTTGAAACGTTATCATACTTAAAAAAATATAATACTGAACAATTCAAAGCTTATGAAGGGAAATTGATGTTTTTAATGGGATTATTTTATAAAACAAGTGAACCTAACTCCTTTATTGAGGCTATTTATAACGCATATGCTCAAACCATAATTGAAGAAACTGGTCACAATTTTACTCCTGTACAAGCAGATGCTTATAACTCAATAAAAAAATATACAAACTTCTCTTTTTCTGCGCCTACTAGTGCCGGAAAATCATATCTATTTCAAGAGTTGATTAAGGAAACAAAAGGTGATATAATAATCATATTACCATCAAGGGCATTACTATCTGAATATTTAATTAAAGTCAAAAAACTAGTTTCAAATGAAACACTAGTACTCCAATTTATTGAAATAGTAAACACTAAAAGGACAAAAAACAGAATCTACATTATAACACCCGAAAGAGGTGAAGAAATTTTTAAAAATGTTGACAAACTTAATTTAGAACTTATTCTATTAGATGAAGCACAAATCTCAGAAGAAGGTATTCGAGGAATGAAATTTGACTCTTTGGTAAGAAGAATTGATAAAAAATTAAATAATATAAAAAAAGTTTTTACTCATCCGTTCGTACTAAATCCCGATGCACAATTTAAAAAGCATAACATTACAAATAACATTGACTCAGAAAATTATAATCAAAAAACAGTTGGTAAAATTTACATAGAAAATAACAAAGGTTTATTTACCTATTTTTCACCATTTGATGATAGAGTTAAAGAAAAAATCGTAGTTGGTGAGATTGTAAAAGATATTATTGTTAATGGTGGAACAGCTTTAATTTACATTTCTAAAGCAAAAATATATGATGGAACATATATTGAAGAGTTTTCAGAATATATAGAATTATGCCCTAAAATCACTGATACCAAAAGCTTATCATATATTAATAAGCTTGAACAATTTTTTGGCATTAAAGACGACAACGAAAAGTATTCAATATTAATTTTTCTTATGAAAAGAGGTATTGTTATCCACCACGGTTCAATCCCACTAAAAGCAAGATTAATAATAGAAGAATTTGTAAATGGTCATCACGCAAAAATTTGCTTTTCAACATCTACCTTAATTCAAGGTATAAATATGCCATTTGATATAGTTTGGGTTAATAATTTCAGTTTTACGGGTAATGAAGACCAAAAAATATTAAATCTCAAGAACTTAATTGGAAGAGCTGGTAGAACAACTATTGAAAATGACTTTTTTGACTTTGGATATGTAATAATTGAAAGTAAAAATAAAAAGCTATTTATAGAACGTTTGAATAAAGAATCATCTTTATCTAATATTTCCAATTTAGATTTGACCACTGACGTAAACAATGAGGATTTTATAGATATAGTTGATGCAATAAAAAATGACACTTTCGATTCTGAGCTACACTTAACAAATTCACAAATTGAAAGAATTAACAATTCAAATATAGACGATGATGTTAAATTCATTTTAGATAATTTCTTAAATGAAGAGTTAAATCCACTAACAGCAAAAGAGTATTACCATCTTAAAGATTCGGTTAGAAAAAAAATAAAAAAATCATTTGAGACTATTTTTAAAGTTCATTTGAGAAGACAAGAATTAACAAATGGTGAAAAAGCAGTTTTAAGCGCATCTATTCCTGTATTGCTTTGGATGATTCAAGGAAAATCTTTTGCAGAAATAATTTCTTTGCGTTATGCATTCTTATCAGAGAAAGATTTTAGAAGAAAGCTGCGAAGACAATTAGTAAAGAAAGAAATTTCCCTTAGCCAGTATAGAAAATTACTAAAAGAAAAAGGTATAAGATATTCTTGTATAGCCAACGCTATTCCTGATATTAGTTTTAAAAGGGGCGCTTCTCTTTTTAAAGGAAACTTATTAGAAAATGACATTGACTTTGATAAAATCATTTATGACACTTATGATTATATTGATAAAGTCCTTTCTCTTTCAGTATCAAATCCAGTCTCTAGCGTATTTCTACTATACTTTCACAAAACAAATGACATTAGAGCCAAAGTATTAAGTAATTATATAAAATATGGTACAAATAATGAAACTGAAATATGGCTAATAAAATATGGCTTTAGTTTTGACGAAATTGAAGAATTAATTGAACATATTGAAAAAATAGACGAAACTGAAATTATTTTTAAAGAGAGTATTAATGAATTCATTAATAATCCAGACAATTTGAAGTTAATTGAACGATATTTATAAATAACTAGCCAACAATGCTACTAGCAATTTAGGAATTTGGCTTAATAGAAAGTTGGTTTTGTATCTGCGATGATTTGTCAAATCCGAAGAATGTGATTAATTTAGTGTCAAATACGCTGTGATACCAGAACGATATATATCATCACAAATCAAAATCAAAAAAAATAGAAAAACAGAACATTGGAAACATACTTTACAAAGCTTAAACACATACTCCCAACATTTTTTATAATTGCATTTTCGACAACAGTTGGACTTTTACTTTTTCGCTGGATTTTTGCTATTCAATATGATATTATCGATATAAAAGAAGATGTTTGGTGTTTCTGGCTTCCAATGACATTGCCCTGGATACCAATTTTAATTTGGTTAAGACCTAGATTCCGAATTCTAGTCTTTAAAAAAGACGATGACAATGGACGCTTCTTTTTCCAGTTTTTATCAGCAGGGACAATCATTGCCTGTCTTATGATTTCACAAAGTTATTTAACAACAGCAACAGGGAAACTCCAAAAACTATCGATAATTACAGATATACAAAAAGTAGAAAAATCAAGATATTATAAGTTAGCAAAATTTTCTGTTGCAGAATATTATGGAGGTTCTTTTACTGACTTTAGACAAAGCGGAAAATACAATCAGTATCTTAATTTTCACATATTCTTCGTTACGCCAATCACTAAAAATCATTTAGAAAAAATCAATACAATTCCAAAATATTGGTATGGTGTAGATTTTAGCGAACAAATTAGCAATAAAATTAGTAATGAAGAAAAAGAAAAAAAATATGAAATGTTTTATGCTGAATGTATTGAAAAAATGAATAATTACGATTTTCATTCATTAGATCATTTTGAAAGAATACCAACATCTGATGACCGAATAAATTATTTAAAAGCGATTGAATCGAGAATAAATCAAAAAGCAGATAAAAATTTTATAGTATTAGAGCCAGTTAAAGAAAAGTTTGAAGAAAGGAATGGAAACAAATTTGTTTGGATTTTTGGCTCATTTGGTATTGGTTTAGGTATTTTGTTATTTTCTTTAATTTGGCCTCGATATAGTGAAACGGAAAGAAAAAGGTTTTTGTCAGGTAAAAAACCAAAACAAGACGACTTGGTGGATATGCTTAATTATCTTATCCCGAAGGGAGACCATTTTGCAACTTCAGTAATTTTAGACTTAAACATTCTGGTATTTTTATTAATGGTTTTTTCTGGAATTAATATAATATCTCCAAACGGAATAGAATTACTCCAATGGGGAGGAAACAGAAGACTGGAAACTACTGGTGGAGAATGGTGGAGATTATTGACAAGTATGTTTTTGCATGGAGGTATTATGCACTTAATTCTGAACATTTCAGGACTTGTAATTGCAGCAATTTTTGTAGAGCCTTTGCTTGGGCGAAAAAAGTATTTTATCTTATATATTCTTTCCGGACTTTGTGGAAGCCTTGCTAGTATTTTGTGGTATCCTAACACAATAAGTGTTGGGGCATCAGGAGCAATTTTTGGCCTTTATGGAGCAATATTAGGATTGCTTTTAACGAATGCTTTTCCAGAGGGAGGAAAAAAAGGAGTTTTGATAATGATTGGGATTTATGTAGTAATAAATTTGCTTTGGGGTTTGACAGGAGGAATTGACAATGCAGCTCATATCGGAGGGCTTTTAAGTGGTGCATTAATTGGAATTTTATTATACAAACTAGATGATAGACAAAAAAATGACTAATAACAGCTACAACTGATTTGCATCACCTGTTCGCTATCGGGTTGAGAATCCGAAAATAAGGCTTAATTTAACAGCAGTTTGTAACAAGAACGTCAGCTGGTAAAAAAAACGCTTTAAATCTAGAAATTACCCGAGTACTAGCTTAGGAAAACGGCCAATATAAAATTTTCAGACGCTCCGTTTTATTTTTTCACAGACTGACATTGGCGGCAGGCAAAAACAAAAATTCACCATTAATTTAAAATTCAAATATGACAAATTTACAAGAGGCGCAACAAGATATGAAAAAGGGCTACGGATACGGTTCCGTTGGGGTCATTGTTTCGGGAATAGTTTGGTTGGTTTCTAGTTTAGCGGTGAATTTCTACTCACCCCAAAATGGTATTTGGACTTTGATAATTGGAGGAGTGCTTATTTTTCCAGTCGCAAATTTAATTGGAAAATTAATAGGGCTCAAAGGCGGGCATGATAAAAATAATCCGTTAGCAAAACTTACAATGGAAGGAACAATATGGATGATCATGTGTATTCCTCTGGCTTTTGGTTTATCTTTAATTAAAGCAGAATGGTTTTTTCAGGGAATGCTGATGATAATAGGCGGAAGACATCTGACTTTTGCAACTGTTTACGGGACGCGTATATATTGGATTTTAGGAGCAATGTTGGGATTGGCAGCCTATATATTATTTAAATTAGAAGCAACAGCATTTGTTTCTGCATTAACAGGAGGTGTGATTGAGATAATACTGGGAATAAGTATTTACATTTTATACCGTAGTGAACAAAAAAAACAGACCGCCGGAAACTACTAAGTTGAATTTTGGATTGCCTTTAGAACTAAATTTTAAATCGTATTACTCAATCATAGCTGTGGAACGTTTACAAATACCTTTCCCCATAAATATAAATTTTATATTCACTCATAATCAATGAAAAGACAATTTAAAATTATCGTTCTGTTTGCACTTTTAATAGGTAGTAATAGTAATGCGCAATCAAACTTAAATTTAAATTCAAAAACGGAAACCTTAAGCATTAATTGGCCGAAAGATGAAGACTGGCATATCGTAGACCAGCAAGATAATGAAACAGGCACGATGACGGCGATGATATTATTAAAGGGAAAAGAAACTATTGTAAATCATAGCGAAATGGTAACAAGAAATATTTACCATAGTCCTATGACGGAGCCAATAGAATCCGAAATAGAACAATTATATGAAATGTATAAAAAAAACGCACCAACAACCAAAAAGGCATTAATTGAAAAGGATGAAAAAGCAAAACATCCCTGGTTTATCTATAAAATTGTAGCTCCAACAGAAACTCTAATTTTCTATGCTATTCAGGGAAATTATGGTTCCTATTCTAGTTTATGGTCAACGAAACAAAAAGAGCTTACACCACAATCTCAGGAAAAATGGGTTGAAATCTTTAAATCTTCCAAAATAATATTGGAGTAAATAAAATA
Organism: Flavobacterium hydrocarbonoxydans; assembly: GCF_009789235.1. GTDB lineage: Bacteria > Bacteroidota > Bacteroidia > Flavobacteriales > Flavobacteriaceae > Flavobacterium > Flavobacterium hydrocarbonoxydans. The sequence goes on from NZ_WSTB01000004.1 coordinate 93,468, forward strand.
ACAAACAGCTTACGGCTGCTACAACAGAACTAAAAACTGGGGGATCATTATACTTCTGGACCAAAGAAATTCTAAAATGAGACAAAACCTGCTGAACGAAATTTACGGTACTGTACTGAAATAAGCTAACATTTGGATTTAGAATTTCCAATCCTATTGAAATTTCAAAAATTAGAATTTCAAAAGGATTGGAATTTGGAATTTAAGAAAATTTGGAATTTACAACAAATTTGGAATTTACAACAAGATTGGAATTTCCAAAAGGATTGGAATTTGGAATTTAAAAAGAATTAGAATTTCCTAATTTCAAAGATTCAGCTCTTTGTTTCTGGCTACGATATTGATATGAAATTCAATAGAATCCGATATCGTCTGATCAGCTAAAAGATCATAGAATTTTCCAGATTTATAGCGGATGTCCCATTTTGTACGGTCAATGGCCAGTCTGCCATTCAGTTTGAAAACCCCCTTGGTAACTTCCGTTTTGGCTGAAAAAGTTACCGGTTGTGTGATCCCTTTAATCGTCAGGTTGCCGGTTACGTTCCTTTTGTCGCCAGTTGTTGCAGCATTATTGGTAAGTACGATGGTAGAAGTGGGGAATTTTTTAACATCAAAAAAATCAGAATCTTTTAAGTGTTTAACAAGGTCGTTATCTCTCCCGTGTTTTTCATCTTCAATGGTATTCATATCCACTTCAGCGCTGCCGCCTATAAGCTGACCGTTTTCTATAATCAGTTCTCCTTTGGATAAATAGATATAGCCCATGTGAGTATTGGAACCCATTAGATTAGAGCCTTTCCATACCACAAGACTTTGCTTCGTGTTTACAGTATATTTTTCATGTCCAATAGGTAAAGTGCTTGCCGATGCAGTGTTGGTGTTTTCTTCTTTTACAGGTCCTCGGCAACCGAAGATTAAAAGTGCAGTAATTAAAATGGTGATTTTGTTTTTCATAAGTATATAAGTGAGTGTTATGTTATTTATTACTTAGCAGCCGCCTTTGCGAGGGGCACGTTTATAAATTACTTTATTATCCCGTTCTACATAGTCGCCCGTTATTATTGGATAGGAATATTTGGGCGCGTACGATACGCCATGACTTTTCAAAATTATTTTGTCGTTGACTTTCAGGCTCTGCAATTGCTTCAATTGAGACTTTTCCGTTTCAAACCTCACAATATAATCATCACCATTAATCCTGGCCATCACCGCGAAACCCAATGCCGATCCTGGCGGAAGAGAAAGAGAGGTTACCACAGCCTCCATATTGGTAAAGGTTCTTGTAGGTGCACCTATTTTAGCAGCGCTGGCAAGCACTTTTTTACCTTGGGGAGACGCCTTCCACTGGTTGTGTTTTATACCATCAGGGGTAGCTTCCCATTTTTTCAATTGGGCTTTCCTTTCAGTAGCAGAGAGCGTCTTTTGGATTGGCTTTTTAGGCGTTTCATTTTTAGTTTCGCAATTCGCAAACAGTAGTCCACTTACCACAACCAGCGGTAAGAGCAGCGCATAAATGTTTTTTTTCATATTTTTTATATCCTTTTAAAGTTTGATACAGCGAAATTAGTTTGATATTTTTCGGCTTAAGTCATTTGAATTGTAAATAAAAATGTAAACTTTGTAAATAAAACAGTGACACTATGCGTAATAGCCAAAAACTCCTGTCCGGAAAAGGAAAGTATCTCTTAGGATTCCTGCTGCTTTTGTTTGCAGTTGGAATCTGTGCCGCTTTTACTATTACAGATACTGACGATTTTGCTGTGGCTAGGAGGGAAGTTTTGCTTCGCAGAATAGGTCATGAACTGCTTTTACAATCAGGCGATAGTACTTCAAGGGTGCTTCCGATAAAAAAGATTGCCGAAAATGAGTACCAGATCAGGTTTGAGAACGAACTTACTTTCCAGACCGATTCTTTAGTGAAAACCACCCAGCGTTTGTTATCCAAAGACCCGCTTACCAGTGATTATGTGGTGAATGTCCTAAACTGTGGTTCTGCCAGTGTAGCCTATGGATATGCGATGTCTAAGAATACCAAAGATGATATTGTAGCCTGCTTAGGAAGAAAGCAGCCCAGAGCCTGTTACACAATCAACATCAAATTTAAACCGACGGGAATCAATACCGCAAAAAGTGGCTACCTCCTGGGGAGTCTGTCCTTTTTAGCATTTGTTGGTTTTGTATTTTTAAGATCGGCGAAACCAAAAGCAGTTGTACCGGATGCAGGTGATACTAATTTATTCACTTTAGGCGCCGTGTTGTTTGATGCGAAAAACAGAAAGCTGATCATAAACGAAACCACCTTAGACCTTACCGGAACAGAAACCCGTGTATTACTCATTTTTGCCTTGTCTCCCAACGAGACTATAGAGCGAAGCCGACTCCAAAAAGAGATTTGGGAAGACGAAGGTGTTATTGTGGGGCGCAGTCTGGATATGTTCATCTCTAAACTCAGAAAAAAACTGGAACATGATCCGAACCTCAAAATTGTGGTGATCCGCGGCAAAGGCTATAAACTTACGATCGATTCTTAGCCGGAAGTTTATGTACTAGTTTTTAAATTTTAATCAAAGTGTTGTACTTGTAGCAATCTATCTCCTTCACACTTTTAGATTTCATTACATTTTTTGTTGTGGCAAAATTTTCATAATTATTATTTAATTGCAAAAAAGTGTGGCATTTTTTTTTAAAATTTATTTTTATTGCAACAAGTTGCGCATTTTTTTCTTTTCAATTTTTTTGCCACAGTAATTGTGATAATTTTTATTTTATTTCTGTTTTGTCACAACAACTGTGATATTTTTTTTGAGAATTTTATTTTGTGGCAAGTTGGAAGGTACGATTACGATTGTTACTAAGTTGTGCTTAACTGAATTGAGGATTTAATCTAAACGTTTAATCACAATTTTTCTAAAAAACCGTAAAACTACTTGTGTTTGGGTGTTTGATTATGCTTATACTTGTCTGGGACAAATATTTGTTGATTATGGTTTTCCGTAAGGGGGATGATGAACGAATGAGGATATTTGTTTTTAGCTATAAAGAAATGATTTTTATGGCTGGTATAAACAAGTTGTTTGTTATTTTGCCAAAAATTCGCAGAAAAAACCAATCTAAAAATAAATCTATGAGTTACTTTAGTGATAAGGAATATAACGAAGATGAAAGAAGAAATAACGCGTTTCAAGCAGTAAATGCAGTTCGTGAAGCAGTAAGTTTGGCAAAAAGAGCGAACCAACCTGTAACCTATGAACAAACTCTTGATCTTATTGAGGATTTAAGTCCTCAATTATATTCTGAAGTTACTACTTTGCTCGCAAGAAAAAATGAAAGTGATGTTGTTAAATTTTTTAAAGAAAAAGCAGAAAGCAAATCAACTGATAAAGTTACAATTGATCCAATTGATTTAATCAATGAAGAGTTAAAAGAACTTGAAGAAATTGTTGAAAAAGATAAATCTAAAAGATTTTTAAATAAACGAATTTTTGACTTAAAAAATGCTTTGACATATTTTCAACCTCGAAAAATTTCAGAACATAAAATATTAAATAGAGATTTTTATTTGGCTGAAAGACCATCATTTAAATTTTCAGAAACTTTATATAAAGATGACGAATTTGTAGATTATAAGTTGGATGACAACAAAGTTTTACGCTTAAGATTATTACATCCCGATAAACCAGAACATATTATTGGCGCTGATTTGATTTATGAACAGTTTAACTTAAAAACTAATCAAGTTAGATTTTTAGTTTTACAATATAAAACGTGGAATTCGAATAACTTAAATCTTTCAAGTGGAAATATTGCAAATCAATTTGAAAAATTAGACAAAAATTTATGTAAATCCGGTTTTTGCTCAAATTATGAAGATGAAGAAAAAAAATCAGGATATAGACTTCCATTTTGCTCTGCTTTTTTAAGACCAACTTCCTACATTGCATCAGAAGATAGTAAACTTGTAAGTACAGGGATTCACGTTCCAATTTGTCAAGTGTTGAAAATAAAGGAAAATGAAAAATCCTTAACTAAAAAAAATTCAAAAGGTAAAGCAATCAGTTTTAAAATATTTGATGAATTATATATTGAAAATATGTTAGGCTCACGTTGGCTAACCTTTAAAGAATTAGAAAAATTTTATAGTTCAAAGGATATTTTAAGTCATATTGACAGAATTAGAGTTCACGCCCAAGAAGTGACAATTGAATAAAAAAACAGCACACAACAACAACGGATTTGGGCATTGGGCTTAATGGAAAGATAGTTTTGAATTTAGGAAGAATTTGGCAAATCCGAAGAATGTGCTTTAATTTAATCTCAAACCCGCAGTAATACCAGAACGTTAGCGGTCAGGCTAAGGATGACATTCAGACTTCAACGAATAATAACAGACAAAAACCAAACTAAATGACAGAATTAGAAATTCACTTAGAAAACTGTTATGGAATAAGACGGTTCAAACATAAATTCAACTTTGGAGAATCAAAAACACAACTAATTTATGCTCCAAACGGAGTAATGAAATCTTCTCTTGCATCAACATTTGATGATATAGCAGAAGGTAAAGTTTCAAAAGACAGAATTTTTTCAAACAGAATAAATCACAGACAAGTAAAAATTGATGGAATTGATATCGAAAAGGATGAAATTTTTGTTATTCAAAGAATGAAGTCAGCAGATTTCAAAGAAGCATCGACAATTCTTGCAAATGAAAAACTTAAAAATGAATATGACGCATTAAATTCAAAACTAAATGAGTCAAAAAATGATTTTTTAAAGCAAATTCAACCATTATTTGGAATTAAGAGCAATGCAGTTGAAAGCGAAATTGAATCGGTTTTCAGACAAGACCTTTTCAAAATGTTCGAAAGATATGATGCTGAAATAAATGAAATTAAAGAGCCAATATATTCAGCTATACTTTATTCAGAAGTATTTAATGATAAATCTATGAAATTTCTTGAAAGCAAAGACTTTAAATCAAAAATTAAAGATTACATAAAAGTCTATGACACTCTTGTTAATGAAAATGACGCTCTTTTTATGAAGGGAACATTTAATCATTATAATGCTGACACTGTTACAAAATCACTCAAAGACAACAATTTCTTCTCAGCAAATCATAAAGTAAAGATAAAAGAACAGGAAATAACAAATGCCAAAGAATTAGAAGATTTAATATTTAACGAAAAAGAGAAAGTTCTTAAAGATCCTTTATTAGCAAATACATTCAATGAAATTGATAAGTTACTTAATAGTAATGCAGAACTAAGAAAGTTTAGAAATTACGTTGAAGAAAATCAAGAAATCATTAAAGAATTTGCAGATTTATCTAATTTTAAGAAAAAGCTTGTATTAAACTACTTAGCTAAATTCAAAAATGAGTTTAATGTTCTTTTAAAATTACATAAAGACTCATCTGTTCAAAGGGATAAAATCATACTCGAAGCAAAAAAGGAACAAGATGATTGGAAAAATGTAATTGATATTTTTAAAAGAAGATTCACTGTCCCTTTTGAAGTACATATTAAAAATCAAGAAAGTGTAATATTAAATAGCGAACCTGCATCTTTGCTATTTAAATATACAGATGGAAATGGGCCTGATGATACAAAATTTTTAGGTGGTGCTGAATTACAAGAATCACTGAGTACGGGTGAACAAAGAGTTTTTTATCTTTTGAATATTATTTTTCAAATTGAGACAAGAAGGAAATTAAACAAAAACCAACTTGTAATTGTTGACGATATAGCAGACTCATTTGATTACAAAAACAAATACGCCATAATAGAATATCTAAAAGACGTTTTGGACGACCCTCATTTTTTTATGATTATTCTAACTCATAATTTTGATTTCTACAAAACTATTAAAAGTAGATTAGGAGCTAAAATTAACTATCAAGGAAATTGGACAACAACAAGGAAATCTGGAGAAATAGAGTTAAGTATCGGAGAAAAAAGAGATGTCTTTCCAATCTTAAGAAGTAATTATGACATTTGTGATTTTACTTTTATTGCTTGTGTTCCATTTGTAAGAAACCTAATTGATTTCACCATTGGAGACGATAACAATAATTATTTACTTTTAACTTCATTACTTCATATGAAGCCTGAAAGAGCAGATAAAGGAATTAATAAAACAGAAGAAATAACAGTGCAATCTGTTTTAGATGTTTTCAACACAACTTTTCAACAGACAAAAATAAAAGCAAATTTAAACTATAATGTTTTTGACCTTATAATTGCCAAAGCAGAGGAAATCTATAATATCGCAGATGGGAACCCAATAGACATAAAGTATAAAATCTGTATCTCAATTGGAATAAGACTTCTTGCAGAAAAATTTATGATCTCAAAAATAGTTGACCCTAATTTTCATAATCATATATTGAAAAAACAAACAGGACAAATTGTCGATAAATATAGAGCAGAATTCCCTTTAGAAAAAGACAACTTAGGAATTTTAGATAGAGTAAATTTAATGACTCCAGAAAATATTCACGTTAATTCATTTATGTATGAACCTTTAATGGATTTGACGGACGACCATTTAAAAATATTGTATAATGACGTAAAAACATTAACGTAAAAATAAGGCCACCCCATAGCAGCTACTACAACGGATTTCGGCAATTCACTTAATAAAAACGTAGTTTTGTATTTGGTGTAACATTATATATGATAAGCGAAACAGACCGTAAAAAATAATTAATGAAAATAATATTCACTCTTTTAGTTTTTGTCATTTCTGTGAATTTGTCCGGGCAAACTCGTCATGAAATTATCGTCACGATGAAAGAATATTCAGAAAATAAAGGAAATGTTCCTTTGTAAATTTTACTGAAGAAAAACTTAATCCTGCTTTAATTAAACTGCAAGCTATAACTTGCCAAGGCGGAGACGAACAATTGTTTGATTACTTTTTGGAAATGATTTTAAATACAACAGGATCTGCAAATGAAGTTCCTGCTGATGTACTTGCTGAAATTTTTATCTGCCGTACTGAACTTGTAGAAAATCGCTTAAACGGAAAATACAAAAATGACTTTCTAACAGAACTTTTGGATTTTGGATTTAAGAATATAAAACACCAAAATAAGATTGCAAATCAATCTGAACTAGAAAAAAGAATTGATAAGCTGAAAAAATAAAAACGAACGCACAACATATTGTGGTTTTAGTGCTAAACAAAATTCAGTTCTTCGATTTCCCCACTTTGCCAAACTGCAAAAATATTAGCAGCTACTTTAGAAGAAAAAAAACACCGATAATGAAAACCATAAAATATTTAATAGTAGCTTTATTTCTTTCTTTTCTATCTTGTAAAGAGGCCAATAGCGAATCCGAAAATAATAAATATGTAAAATTGCTTTGGAAAAATGCAAAATTGGATTGGATGTCATCTTCTATGGTTTTTAATAACAATCAATTATATTTCGCAGATTTAAATAATAACTTTTATTCTGTAAATATAGAAAATGGAAAAATTGGATTAAATTTCAAAACAGATTACAGTCCCATTCACGAACCATTGATTGTTGATCAAAATCTATTTTTAACCGAATATGGGACGGATTTAAATTGTTTTGATATTAGAGGCAAATTAAAATGGAAGATTAACGGCGAAATAAATTTAAGATATGATTTAGCTGGATATAATCAATCAATTTATGGTTCAGTACAAGGAAATGGATTTAGTAAAATAGATAAAACTAATGGAAAAGTGGTATGGTTTCTCCCGAAAGACTCTAACATTACCGAGACAAATAAACCAGCGTTTTTTAAAGAAACAATTTATATAGGTTTTTCAGAGTTTACAGCTAAACTTTTGGCAATTAACAATGAGAACGGGAAAATAATTTGGGAAAATAAATATAAAAATTTCAAAACTATTAGTCAATATAAAACAGAAAAAGGACTTTTAGTTTTACTTGATAAAGATTTCAAAAACGGTAAAGTTTTAATGTTGAATTATGAGAATGGAAATGAAATTTGGTCTAAATCTTTAAATTGTGATTTATTGTATGAACCTTGCATTGTAAACAAAAATGTAATCTTGAGTACTTATGACAACAAAATCATTTCTTTGCATATTGAAAATGGAAAAACAAATTGGATATTAAACTTAAATAAAGACCTGGCAGAAACTAATATTATCCATTATAAAGAAAATATTTATTTTGGAACAATGAATAGAAATTTATATTCTGTAAACATAAATAAAGGAAAGATTAATTTTATTCAACCTTTTAATTATGGAATCATAACGCCAATTGTTGAAAAGAACAAAATATATTTCCCCACTGGTGGAAGTGAAATTTGGGTGTTGAAATAAAAATATCTGCCAATAGTTACAACTGATTTGAGCAATAGGCTTAATAGAAAGTTAGTTTCAAAAATCCACAACAGCCCCAAGTACAAAAAAACACTGGTCATAATCATGAGGAAACCATTTTTAACTATCTTAATTTTTTTATTTGGAATCCAAATTTTAATTGGGCAAAATAATAATGACCCTTCAAATGATTGGGATAAAATACTTATTACTGATGCTTATGGAGGCTGGTCAAATTTTGATAATAAATTTCAGATTAAAAAGCAAGATCTCCTGCTTACCTCATTAGAAAAGCCTGACTCCATCATAAAAAGAATTGACCCTAAATTAGTTTCTGAATTAGTTAAATCGATTAGAAATACAAATGATTATGCTACGTTTAAAAACCCTTTGATTTCCTTTGGCAGAGATTCTCTATGGCTTATTAATAATGCAGAAAATCTTTGGAAGGAATATACAAAAGGTAGAAAGACAACAAAGGAAATAGATGCTATCGCAATCAATACTATCAAAGACTACAAAAAAGCAAATCATGCTGCTTCATCTCTTGAAGGTTCTCATTCTACAGATGATTATCCAGTCATCATCGTTAGCATAATAAACGAAAAGGATACGCTGTCAGCATATTCGTTTGGGCAATATCCTTATATGCTGCCGTGGAATACAAAGAAAAGAAGAATCTACGATTCGAAAATTTCCGAGTTAGTAGCTCAATTATTACCGGATAAACTTCCAAACAACAAAGAAAGATTAAGCGGAATAAATTTTAATACTTCATTTGTTAAAGAAATCTATTCGACTTTTCTAGCAGACAAAGAAAATTTTTTAGAAGCTAGAAATGCATTTCCAGGAACTTTTAGATCCCTGAAAAAAGAATTTGAAATCTCTAAAGCAGAAATTGTTGATATGTCATCAATAGAATGGGGTGGACTCGTAGGAAGAAGGTGCCTCGAAATGTTATTAAAGGATTCAACAATCTCAAAAAATATTCAATTCTATACGATTTCAGGAGTCAATGAGCTATTAACTACTAAACGATCAATTATTCGCAGAAAAAAAGATTTAATAAATTTATTAAACGAAAATCCGATATATAAATACACGCTAAACTGCGGTAATTGTTTAGGAGAAATACATTGGGTTAAATCTAAATCCTTAAGTACAGAAGCAAAAAATGAATTCAAGGAGGATTTAGAGGAAAATGGAATTGATAAAAAGAAATACAACGGGAGATACAAGGATGCTATTTTCTTTGAATTAACAGAAAATAGAGAATCAGAGAGAAGTTTTTCCCGATGGATTTTTCTTAAAGACGGAACCTTAATACTGTGGCAATTGCGCGGAAATTATTTAATGAATTTTCCAAAGGATTTTTTTGCAAACCAGGGTTATATATGTAAAGAAGTTATGCTATGACTATTTTTCGGTGCCCTTAAAAAGTACAAAATTAGGTCAGTTATAAATGAGTTAGCTATTATCCTATAACGCCCAGAGTAATTCAATAATTTAATGTAAGATTCACTATATTAGTGTTTTATAATTTTAATACCACATAAAGATGAATCTTATAAAACTAAAATTATTTACAATTGCAATTGTAATGAGTTCATTTTATGCGATGGCTCAAAAAACAATCCTGATCAACAACGTTCAGATTTTTAATGGTAAAGACGAAAAAACGATTACCGGAAATCTTTTGATTGTTAATAATCTGATTAGTAAAATTTCTACAGCAGCAATCCCCACAGATAAAAGCCAAAATGTTACCATTATTGATGGTAAAGGAAAATTTTTGATGCCAGGCCTTATTGACGCGCACACCCATATCATGATGGAGTCGATGAACCTCGTAGAACTCCTGAACAGCGATATAGAATACATTACTGCAAATGCTATAAAATCGGCAGAGAAAGACCTTATGCAGGGTTTTACAACTTTCAGAGACCTTGCTGGTCCCGCTGCAGGTTTGCAAAAAGCGATAGACAGAGGTTTAATTATTGGTCCGCGTATTTATCCTTCAGGTGCGATGATTTCCCAAACCGGTGGTCATGGTGATTTTCTTAGTCCAAATGCAGTTCCAAGAGATATTACAGCAAGCCTTGATTTTACCGAACGTAATAATTTTGGTGTAATAGCCGATGGTCCGGATCAGGTATTAAAACGGGTACGGGAGCAGCTTCGCCTTGGCGCAACACAAATAAAACTTGCTGCAGGTGGAGGAGTTTCTTCGACTTATGATCCTTTAGATGTATCTCAATTTACAGAAGCCGAAATGAAAGCTGCTGTTGATGCAGCACAAAACTGGGGTACTTATGTTACGGTTCACGCTTATACACCAAGAGCTATACAAACTGCATTGCGGGCGGGCGTACTTTGCATAGACCATGCCCAGCTAATTGATGATGAAACAGCAAAAATGTTAGCAGATAAAAAGGCTTGGTTAAGTCTGCAGCCTTTTATAGATGATGGCAAAAGTTTGTATGCAGAAGGCTCACCAAACCGCATAAAACAACAAACGATGATGAGCGGTACTGATAAAGCCTATAATTTTGCAAAAAAATACAACATAAAAACAGCTTTTGGAACAGATTGCCTTTTTGAGCCTGAGCATTCGGCTAAGAGAGCGGGTGATCTTGTCAAGTTATTACGCTGGTATAAGCCTTATGAAATATTAAAAATGGCTACTGCAACAAATGCAGAATTACTTACCCTGAGCGGTCAGCGTAACCCCTATCCAAACAAATTGGGAGTTATAGAAGAAGGTGCTTATGCCGATATTTTACTAGTGGACGGAAATCCCCTAACCAATTTGAGTATTTTGGAAGACTATGAGAAAATATTATTGTTGATTATAAAAGACGGAGTTATTTATAAAAATTTACTTGACAAATAATTTAGACACCTAATTGTGTTTTTACCGCAAAGACCGCAAAGATTTTTATCCAAGAATCCCTGAAAACGTATAAAGTTCGCAAAGCTAAATCAACACAAAGCTTTGCGAACTTTTTCTTTTATAAAAGCTACTTCGCAAAAAAAAGCACTTAGCGTTCTCTGCGTTAAAAATTTTTAAAACTCTCCACTGGTTCGTTAAAATTATTTGCTTTGTATTGAAAAACAGGTGTTTATACGCATTTTGAATTGGTTTAAATAAAAAAACTTTGCATTATTTTTTTAACCAATTTTTAAAAACACAACTGCTATGTCACACTTTACACAAAACTGGATGAGCTATTTGGAAGATAGCAAAAGCCTGAATGATTTGACCATACCTGGTACGCATGACACCTGTACTTACAACGAAAGCAATTTGGCTCAATGTCAAACTATGAATCTTGAGACTCAATTTAAAAATGGAATTCGGTTTTGGGATATCAGGCTGAAAGTAAAAGACGGTAAAATGGATGCGTATCATGGCATCGTATCTTTAGGATTTACCTTTGATGATATTCTGAGAACCAGTACTATTTTATTGCAACAATTTCCATCTGAATGTATCGTGATGTCTATTTCGCACGAAAAAAATAAGGATAATGTAGAGCTATATGAAAAGTTATGGCCCGTTATTAAAGATCTGGACTATTGGTATAAAGAAGACCGAATACCGAAACTTGGTGAAGTGCGCGGAAAAATTATTTTTATGCGACGCTTTATAGCACCATTATCTAATTTTCCTATTGGTATCAATATATACGATAATTGGCCTGATGACAAAACTGCTGAATGGGAAAGTAGTGCAGGAATTAAGTTCTGTGTTCAGGATAAATTTGGAGGGCATTTATCGGTAAAATTGAAGAATAAATTCGAAAATCATGTAAAACCTGTTTTGGACAAGGCAAAAAACAATGAGAACAGGTTGTATATGAACTTTACGAGTGGAACACTAGATGGGGGAGGAAGTGTTTTTTTTCCTCCTAAAACGCTCGCAAAAGAAACAAATCGATTATTGCTTGACTATCTTGGTGGCAAAGGAAAAGCTCGCTTCGGAATTATTCCTATGGATTTTCCTGAATCTGAGTCGGGCTTAATCAGAAAACTAATAGGATGTAATTTTGAGCCTTTCCATGAGATTATTGTTCAAAAAGCCACCTATTTTGCAAATGAAACCGACGGTACATGGACAATGTCAAGATATGGGTCAAACAACTTTTTTAATAATCATCTGGACTTGGTTTTTATTAAAACAACTAATACGCAATCTGGTAAAGTAGAAATAAAAGCCGCTTCAGGTGACTTTTTATATCAGAAACTCACTTTTGATAAACCAACGGTATTTAATAGTGAAACTAACGGCACATGGTTACTAATGAATTTTAAAAATCCCTTTTTTTTAAATTCCGGGGTTCCTCAAAATGCTCCCGAACTTGTTTTTATCAAAACCAAGAATACAGAATCGAAAAAAGTAGAACTACATATTGCATCGGGATCTTCTGGTTATCAGAAAATGATTTTGCAAACGGCTACAGTCTTCAATTGCGAAAACGACGGTGTCTGGACAATGGCGTTTTATCAGAAAACGAGTTTACAGCCCGATCTGATATACATTAAAACAAAAAACACAGCGTCAAAAAAAGTAGAAGTACTTATTGCATCAGGTGCTTCTAATTACAGAACGATAATTCTTAATGTTGTTACCGCATTTGATTGTGAAGAGGATGGTGTCTGGACAACGGCAGGTTTTGATGGTTATGGTGCCGATTTAGTATTTATCAAAACAAGCAATACGGCCTCAGGATATGTAGAAGTGTATGTTGCATCGGTAAAATCGCAATACAAAGAGTTTACTCTCAAGTGCAAAACCGCTTTTAAATGCGAAACGAATGGCACTTGGCAAATAATGCCTTTTGAAAACGACTATACACAGGATTTAGTTTTTATTAAAACAGCTAATACACAAAACAACCATGTCGAATTGCATGTAGCATCTGGTAAAAGATAATGGGGTCAGTAATAATTTACCAGGCCCCGTTAATTAAGACTTTGAAATTTTAGAAAATTTGGAATTTCTAAATATTTACAGCAAAGACCACAAAGCTTAATCAATACAAAGCTTTGCGAATTTTGCCTTTTATAAAAGCTGAGCAAAAAAACTTAGCGAACTTTGCGGTAAATTTTTAATATCGTGTTTGGAATTTGGAATTTAGAAAATTGGAATTTCTAAATATTTGGAATTTCTAAAATGTGACCGAACAATGTGCCATAAAAAAACTCCATTATTTCTAATGGAGTTTCTTGGTGGGCGATGAGGGGTTCGAACCCCCGACCACTTCCGATGAAAAATCGGAATGCTCTGAACCATTTGAGCTAATCTTTTTTAGAAATCAGCTCTTGAATTTTGATTCTGCTTTTCCATGATTTAATTTGTAATTCTCTTTTGTATGCAAGTTCTTTGGTAGCATAGTTTTCTGTATAAACAATTTTCCAATCATTTACGTTTCCAGTAAAACCTTTGCTTTTTTGATTATGACGAATAATTCTTTCTTGTAAATCAGAAGTAAATCCTATATAAAATCTATTCTTGCTTTCGCTAAATAAAATATAAACGATATATTCCATAGGTTTAGAAAATAAAAAAAACTCCAAAATCAAATGACTTTGGAGTTTTTGGAAGTTTGTGGGCGATGAGGGGTTCGAACCCCCGACCCCCTCGGTGTAAACGAGGTGCTCTGAACCAGCTGAGCTAATCGCCCTATTTTACTAGGTTGCTATCATTTCGTGATTGCGAGTGCAAATATACGCTAGTTTTTCAGTTATGCAAAGGATTTGCAGTAAAAATTTAAACTTTTTTTAATATTTTTTTTATGTAGCTGATGTTGAATTTATTAGAAATGCTCTTTTTTACAACTTTTAGTGTCATTTAGCATCCAGCGGCAATTCGGCCACTACAAAAGTGCTTCCGCCCACATAAATAAAATCATTTGCCGAAGCATTTTTCCTGGCTTCATTAAAAGCAGCCGTAACCGATTCGTATTTTTCTCCCAATAAACCGTGTTTTTCAGCAGCTTCTTTTAGAATTTCAGTATCCAAACCTCTTGCCGAATCAGGTTTGCAGAAATAATACTGTGCCTTTTTAGGAAAAAGAGGCAAAATAGCATCTAAGTCCTTGTCGTTTACAACCCCTAAAACAATATGCAGCTTTTCAAAACTTTCCTTCCCGATCTGATTCATCACAACTGATAAACCGTGTTTGTTGTGCGCTGTGTCGCAAATTATTTTCGGGTTTTCACCCAGCTGCTGCCATCTTCCCTGCAAACCTGTGTTTTTCGAAACCTTCAATAAACCTGATTTTAGATTTTCGTTCGAAACTTTAAATTCGCCTTGAGCGTTCAAAACTTCAATAGTCTGCTGCACCGTTTTTTTATTATGAAACTGATAATCCCCGATTAAATCCGAAGGGAAAACTTCGGTAATTAAATCAGAAGCAAAGTAAATCGGTGCTTTGTTTTCTTCGGCTTTAGCCAAAAAAACAGGCTGTGTTTCAGGCGTATATTCACCAATAACAACAGGAACAGCTGGTTTTATGATTCCGGCTTTTTCGCCCGCAATCGCTTTAGGCGTATTGCCTAAAAACTGGGTATGGTCTAAATCTATGTTGGTAATGACCGAAACTAAAGGCGTGATAATATTCGTTGCGTCTAATCTTCCGCCAAGTCCCACTTCGATAATTGCAATATCGACTTTCTCCGAAGCGAAATAATCAAAGGCCAGACCAACCGACATCTCGAAGAAACTCATATCGTTGGCTTCAAAAAAGGATTTGTGTTTTGCAATGAACTCACAAACAAAAGCTTCCGGGATTTCTTCTCCGTTAATTTTGATTCTTTCGCGAAAGTCTTTCAGGTGTGGCGAAGTGTATAAACCCACTTTATAACCTGCTTCCTGCAAGATAGAAGCCAGCATGTGCGAGGTCGAACCTTTTCCGTTGGTACCCGCAACGTGCAGGCACTTCAGCTGCTTTTCCGGATGATCAAGATGCGCCGCCAGTAATTTAATATTGGTCAGATCTTCTTTGTATGCCGAAGCGCCCTGCAATTGGTACATAGGCAATTGGTTAAACATCCAGTGCGTGGTTTCTTGATAGTTCATCTATTTTGGATAAAAAGGTTCCTGATTGAAATAATTTTCGATTTTTTTAGTTTTATATTACAGCGAAAATTATCTTTATTGCAAAATTGAAATATTTTTTAGAATTAATTATTAAAAACACGAATTAAAATATGTTTACCTTCCTTCAATTACAAACGGATACCATTGCAAGCGCCGCATCAAACGTAGTTATCGAAAAAATTGCTCCCAATACCGAAATCTCAGTTTTAGGTTTTATCCTAAAAGGAGGTTTTTTCCTGATTCCAATTGCCATCCTTTTGTTTTATACGTTCTACGTAATTATAGAACGATATTTATACATTACAAAAGCGTCAAAAACCGATTCAAAACTAATTCAGGAAGTAGGTGACAAACTGAATTCCGGAAATATTGAAATGGCCCGAATCATTGTCGAAAGAAACAATACATCTGCAGCCAATATCCTGAAAGAAGGTGTTCTGGTAATCGGGAGACCAATTGCCGAAATCGAATCCAATATGGATCGTGCCGCCGATATCGAAATTGGTGAAATGGAAAGACGCTTAGGACATCTTGGATTAATTGCCGGAATTGCGCCAACGTTAGGTTTTGTTGGAACAATTTCAGGAGTAATCAAAATTTTCTACAGCATCTCCGTTACCGAAAATATTAGTATCGGAAACATTTCAGGAGGTTTATACGAAAAAATGATTAGTAGTGGGGCAGGGCTTATTGTGGGGATTATCGCCTATAGCGCATACCATATACTAAACGGAAAAATTGATGATTTTGCTTTAAAAATCCAGAAGCAAATTTTAGAATTTGTAAATATAATTCAAAGAGCATAAGGTATGTCTATCAAAAGAAAAAGAAGGTTTCATGCCGAAGTGGCGACTTCATCCTTGAGTGATATTATGTTTTTCCTGCTGTTGTTTTTCCTAATTATCTCAACGCTGGCAAATCCTAATGTGATCAAAATGACCTTGCCAAAAGCAAAGGCAAACGAAAAAACCAATAAACAATTAATCAGTTTATCGGTTACCGAAGACAAGAAATTCTACATCGACAAAGAACCCGTTGATTTCGAAAATCTCGAAACCAGTCTAATGTCAAAAATAGGAGCAGATAAACAACAAACAGTCGTAGTCAGAATTCCGTTTAATCTGCAGGTGCAGGATTTGGTAGATGTACTGCAAATAGGAGTCAAGAACAACTTAAAGTTTGTAATTGCTACGAGTCCTAAGTAAATAATAATCAGGCCGTGACCGCAATAAATAAATGGGCGAATCAACAGCTTGCTGATTAGCCCATTTATTTATTGCGGTCGGGCTATCCGCGCTACTTCGGTAGCCAGCTCCTATCCCTCACGGAAAAAAAAGACGTTATCATCATTGCGGGCAAGGAAGAAACTTCACGAAAACAAGAATCTTAAAAACAAACAAACCCGACGAAGGAGACTTGAACAATAATTAACAAACGAAGTAAATCTCCGCAACGAAATTCCAATCTTTGTCTAGCTTCTCGTCGAAATAACAAGATTGCGCAAAAAAATAAATTAATGACAACCATAACCCTCACAACAAAAATATACGCCTCAAAACAAATCGTTTTTGATGCTTCAAGAAATATCAGCATTCACATGCAATCTGCGAGCAAAACAAATGAAAAAGCTATTGCCGGAATTACTTCAGGATTAATTAATCTGGATGAAACGGTAACCTGGCGTGGTAAACATTTCGGGTTTTATCTCACGCACAAAAGCAGAATTCCGGTCATGAATTTCTATGATTATTTTGTGGATGAAATGGAAGAAGGAAAATTCAAATCTTTCAGACATGAACATATTTATGAAGAAGAAAACGGGTTCACGACCATGACGGACAAATTACATTATGAAACTCCGTTTGGTATTTTTGGAAAATTATTTGATATTTTATTTTTGAAAAAGCATTTGACTAATTTTCTTTTGGAACGAAATAAAACCTTAAAAAAAGTATCTGAAAAAACAGATTTAGCATTGGCTGAACAAAAAACGAAATAGATTTTTTCTCTCGCAGATTTGGCAGATTGAGAAGATTTTACAAATCATGCTTAATTGACTTGACTCTCTTTTGAAAATAAATTTTCTCATTTTACGATTTGCGTGAGGGATAGTAGCGAAAAGCCCGCAGCCTGACGAAGGAAGTGCGAGGACTTGTAGCGGATAGCCCGACCCGGAGGGGCACGCCCAAATTATTTAGAAAATTAAATGCCTTTTTTTAAAAATAAACAATCATCAGCCACCAAAAAATAGGGACACTCTCTACCCAGAAAGAAGTATAATATTTAGAGCGGTTGGTGTTGGCAAACAGAATAAACAACATCAATGTAACGACCATTACAAGATTGATAATTAGGTCATGAAGTGTAAAACTCAAAATTCCTAAAACCCAAAACGGAACTAATAATGAAAATCCTAAAATTTTAGTTCGCTTTACCCCAATGGTTTGCGGTACGGTTTGCAAATGCGGATCATCATTGGCCAGATCTAAAATCTCAAAAACCAAAATCAGCACAAAAACCAAAACAAAACGCTGAATGCATTTTATAAAAAAATTGGAGGTAAACGGAATTTCGGCATTTATATAGGGTAAAACCAAGGTTGCGCCCACCCAGCAAAGTGCTACAATATAAATTTTTACTCCGGCCCAGTTGCGGGCATTTTTTCGGTTTGGAAAAAACGGAAGTGTATAAAGCGCGGTTATTAGAAAAATTAAAACCGATACAATTTGGCTGATTCTCTTTAAATGGAAAAAATAATAGCCCACCAAAATCAGCGAAATAAAGCTCAAAACGGCGATGATTTTTAATTGGTTTCCAACAGGTTTTCTTTTGACACGAACCAAGGCATCGTATTTAACAAAATTATACCCTACAATTGTTCCGAAAAAAACGAACAACGCCATTGCTTCATTATATTGAATGTCAAAGAAATGAAACGTAATCCGAACCAAAGCATAACACGACAAAGCCACATGAATACTGCTGTTCAGGTAAAAATCGAATATCTGTTTCAATAGTTTCATTCCTTAAATCTAATCAATTATTAACAAATCAACTCTTTAGTTATAAATTTCATAAAAATTGAAGTTAAAAATACCCATTAAATTATTAATAATACTTAATTTTGCGCCACAAAAAAACAACACATTTACTATAAAATGTAATAAACATAGAGAAACACTCGATTAAATCGAAATTAGCTTTGCATATTACATTGACTTTTAAAAAAAATAGATAGCTACAAATGAGAACAGATGCTTTTGCTTTAAGACACATTGGCCCAAGAGAAACAGATCTTCAACACATGTTACAAACTATTGGAGTTGAATCGATCGAACAACTTGTTTACGAAACACTTCCGGATGATATTCGTCTAAAAGCGCCATTAAACTTAGATCCTGCCATGACCGAATATGAATTTGCAAATCATATTCAGGAATTAGGAAAGAAAAATAAAGTATTCAAATCGTATATTGGTTTGGGTTATCACCCAACTATTGTTCCGGCTCCAATTCAAAGAAATATCTTCGAAAATCCAGGATGGTACACGGCTTACACACCTTACCAAGCAGAAATTGCTCAGGGTCGTCTGGAAGCTATTTTAAATTTCCAGACTACTGTTATTGAACTTTCAGGAATGGAAATTGCCAATGCTTCTTTATTGGATGAAGGTACTGCAGCTGCTGAAGCAATGGCTTTATTGTTTGACGTTCGTACACGTGATCAAAAGAAAAACAACACAAATAAATTCTTCGTTTCTGAAGAAATTTTACCTCAGACTTTATCGATCCTTCAAACACGTTCAACTCCGGTTGGAATTGAATTGGTTGTTGGAAACCACGAAACTTTTGATTTTTCGAATGAGTTCTTCGGAGCGATTTTGCAATATCCGGGAAAATATGGTCAGGTAAACGATTATACCGCTTTTGTTGCTAAAGCAAAAGAAAACGAAATCAAAGTAGCCTTTGCTGCTGATATTTTATCATTAGCGACTTTAACTTCTCCAGGAGAAATGGGAGCTGCAGTAGTGGTTGGAACGACTCAGCGTTTTGGTGTACCAATGGGTTATGGTGGTCCTCACGCTGCTTTTTTTGCTACTAAAGATGAATACAAACGTTCTATGCCGGGTCGTATCATCGGAGTTTCTATTGATGTAAACGGAAACCGCGCTTTACGTATGGCTTTAGGAACCCGTGAGCAACACATCAAACGTGAAAAAGCAACTTCAAACATTTGTACTGCTCAGGTTTTACTAGCGGTTATGGCCGGAATGTACGCAGTTTACCACGGACCAAAAGGATTACAGTATATTGCTGGTAAAGTTCACGCATCGGCAGTTACAGCTGCTGAAGCTTTAAATAAATTAGGCGTTTACCAAACGAACACGGCTTACTTTGACACTATCTTGGTAAAAGCAGATGCTCAAAAAGTAAAAGCCATAGCAGAGAAAAACGAAGTAAACTTTTTCTATGTTGATGCGGATACGATTTCTATTTCATTCAACGAAACGACTTCCATTGCTGACATCAACCAAATTATAGCGATTTTTGCTGAAGCTTTAGGAAAAGAAACTTTTACGGTTTCTGAATTAACAGAAGCAAGTCAATTACCAGCTTCATTAGAAAGAACATCGCCTTTCTTAACGCATGATGTATTCAACAATCATCATTCGGAAAGTCAGATCATGCGTTACATCAAAAAATTAGAGCGTAAAGATTTATCATTGAATCATTCGATGATTTCATTAGGTTCTTGTACGATGAAATTAAACGCAGCTTCAGAAATGTTACCTTTATCAATGCCAAACTGGAACAGCATTCACCCATTTGCACCAGTAGAGCAAGCGGAAGGTTATATCACGATGCTTAAAAAATTAGAGGAGCAATTAAATGTTATTACTGGATTTGCCGGAACAACATTGCAGCCTAATTCAGGAGCACAGGGAGAATACGCTGGTTTAATGGCTATTCGTGCGTACCATTTATCAAGAGGCGATAGCCACCGTAATGTATGTTTGATTCCTTCATCGGCTCACGGAACCAATCCTGCTTCTGCAGCGATGGCCGGAATGAAAATCATCGTTACCAAAACTACTCCGGAAGGAAACATTGACGTAGAAGATTTAAGAGAAAAAGCGATTGAACACAAAGATGATTTATCTTGTTTAATGGTAACGTATCCTTCTACGCACGGAGTTTTCGAATCTTCAATTATCGAAATTACTAAATTAATCCACGACAATGGCGGATTAGTATATATGGATGGTGCCAACATGAACGCACAAGTTGGATTAACCAACCCGGCTACCATTGGCGCTGACGTTTGTCACTTAAACTTACACAAAACATTCGCTATTCCTCATGGTGGCGGTGGACCTGGAGTTGGACCAATTTGTGTAAACGAAAAACTGGTTCCTTTTTTACCAACAAACCCAATCCTAAAAGTAGGTGGCGAACAAGCGATTACCGCTATTTCATCTGCACCTTACGGATCAGCTTTAGTATGTTTAATCTCTTACGGTTACATTACTATGATGGGTGCTGAAGGATTAAAAAGCGCTACTGAGCATGCTATTTTGAATGCGAACTACATGAAAGCCCGTTTCGAAGGACACTACCCAATTCTTTATACTGGAGAATGCGGAAGAGCGGCTCACGAAATGATTTTGGATTGCCGTTCATTCAAAGAAAACGGAATTGAAGTGGGTGATATCGCAAAACGTTTAATTGATTACGGTTTCCACGCACCAACAGTTTCTTTCCCGGTAGCTGGAACTTTAATGATCGAACCAACTGAGTCTGAAGATTTAGCAGAATTAGATCGTTTTTGTGATGCGCTTATTTCAATCAGAAAAGAAATTGAAGCGGCAACTGCTGATGATAAAAACAATGTATTGAAAAATGCACCGCACACATTGGCAATGTTAACTACTGATACCTGGGCTTTCCCTTATACCAGAGAAAAAGCAGCTTACCCATTAGAATACATCGCTGAAAATAAATTCTGGCCATCTGTTCGTCGTGTAGATGATGCTTACGGTGACAGAAATTTAGTTTGCAGCTGTGCGCCTATCGAAGCTTACATGGAAAACTAAGAAATACGTTTTTCTATAAATATTTAAACCCGACAGGCCTCAAACTTGTCGGGTTTTATTTTTCAATTTCCAAATTCCAAAAAAGTACGAAGCGATTTTTTTGGAAAATCTAAAATCTAAAATCTAAAATAATCTGGGCGTGCCAGTATTTAAAAAAAGGCCTAACCCACTTTGCGCTTATGAGGCCTTTTCTTAAATACTGTCGGGCTATCCATGCTACTTCGGTAGCTTATTCCTATCCCTCACGCAAAAAAAACGTTTTAACGAGTCACATCCATTTTAAAATTTTACTTGTTGCATTTTTGACAAGATTCTAAAATTCACATCGCGAGAAAACCTGAAACCTGAAACCTGAAACAAAAAAAATTAACCTCATAATCCATTTCAAACGTTTGAAATCTCGGCAAAACCTAAAATTCATTAAAAAATAACCAATATTTCCAATAAAAAATTATTATTCCATAATTATATGCGTGCATAGTACTTTTTATGGCTATAATTATTTATTTATTTATAAATTAGCCTTGAATTTATTGGATATAAGGAATAATGAAAATAAAAATTATCGGTATCGGAAGTTACATTCCGAACAAAGAAGTTCAGAACACAGACTTTGACAAACATGTTTTTTTAAATGAAGATGGAACTCCTTTTGGTTATCCAAACGAAGTTGTAATTAAAAAATTCAAAGGCATAACGGGAATTCAAAACCGTCGTTACGCCGAAGACCATCATACTACTTCAGATTTAGCTTTTTTTGCTGCTGAAAAAGCAATAGCAAATGCTAACATTGATAAGGAATCTATTGATTATATTATTTTTGCACACAATTTTGGCGATGTAAAATCAGGTACCAACCAATCAGATATGATTCCGAGTTTGGCTACTCGCGTAAAACATAAACTGGATATCAAAAACCCAAAATGTGTAGCTTACGACATTCTTTTTGGCTGTCCTGGCTGGATTGAGGGAGTTTTGCAGGCCAATGCTTTCATCAAATCCGGAATGGCAAAACGTGTTTTGGTAATTGGTGCTGAAACCTTATCAAGAGTTGTTGACGATCATGACCGTGATTCTATGATTTATTCTGATGGTGCGGGAGCCTCTATTTTAGAAGCCTCGGATGATGAAACGGGTTTATTGTCTTACGAAAGTGCCACTTTTGCCAATGATGAAGCCAACTTTTTATTCTTCGGAAAATCGTATAATCCAGAATTAGATCCAGACATTAAATATATCAAAATGTATGGCCGTAAAATCTATGAATTTGCTTTGAGTCAGGTGCCGTGTGCGATGAAAGATTGCCTTGACAAAAGCGGAATCGCAATTGACGAGGTTAAAAAAATCCTCATTCATCAGGCTAACGAAAAAATGGATGAAGCAATTATTCAGCGTTTTTACAAATTATACGACAAAACACCACCTGAAAACATTATGCCCATGAGCATCCATGATTTAGGGAATAGCAGTGTTGCAACAGTTCCAACGCTGTACGACCTTATATTACAAGGAAAAATAGAAAACCACGAAATCAATAAAGGCGATGTAATCATTTTTGCTTCGGTTGGAGCCGGAATGAATGTTAATGCATTTGTATATCGATATTAAAAAAAAGTATTGAATCACAATTTACAGTTTACAGTCTGCTAAACTGAAAACTGTCACTGAAAACTAAAGAAAGTCCGCACCTCAAAATGTGGACTTTTTTAGTACATTTGCAACCTAATTTAATTTAAGAACAATCCATAGATTAGTTCCGCGTAAAGACTATGTACGAAAAAACGTTTCCCAATAAAAGATTCAAACATACTTTAGAATTTCTACAAAAACACGTTGCTACCTCAGAAACTATTTTTGATTTAGGGGTTCCAAATCCTTTCTCTAAAATCATGGAAGAGAATGGTTATACGGTAAAAAACACAACAGGTGAAGATTTAGACAACAATCAAACGGCTTTACAAACAGAACAATATGATGTTTTTACAGCCTTTGAAATTTTCGAACATTTACTAAATCCTTATACGGTTTTACAAAATGTAAAATGTGATAAATTATTAATTTCGATTCCGTTGCGTTTATGGTTTTCACCCGCTTATCGCAGCAAAACAGATATGTGGGACAGACACTACCACGAATTTGAAGACTGGCAGCTGGACTGGCTTTTAGAAAAAACAGGATGGAAAATTACCGCACGCGAAAAATTTACGCATCCCGTAAAAAAAATTGGTTTCAGACCATTACTAAGATATTTCACTCCAAGATATTATATTGTTGTGGCAGAAAAAGTGAAAGCATAAACAAATTCCAATATTTAAATTCCAAATTCCAATTTGAACCAGCTTTAAATTGGAATTTGGAATTTTAAAAAATTGGGATTTAATTTAAATTTTATGAAATATTACATCGTCATTCCCGCGCATAACGAACAGGATTTAATTGGTTTAACTTTACAATCATTGGTTTCGCAAACCGTTTTACCATCAAAAATAGTTGTGGTAAACGATAATTCGACTGATAAAACCGAAGAAGTAGTTTTAAGTTTCGCCAAGGAAAATCCATATATTTCTGTTGTAAACAAAACATCAGATGCGATTCATATGCCCGGAAGCAAAGTAATTCAGGCCTATCAAAAAGGATTTGAAACGCTGGACAATGATTTTGATATTATTGTAAAAATTGACGGCGATTTAATTTTTCCACCCAACTATTTCGAAACGATCATCAAACACTTTGAATCCGACCCAAAAATTGGAATGGTGGGCGGTTTTTGCTACATCGAAAAAAACGGCGATTGGGTTCTGGAGAACCTAACTGATAAGGATCATATTCGCGGAGCTTTAAAAGCCTATCGCAAGGAAACCTATCAACAAATTGGAGGTCTAAAACCGGCAATGGGCTGGGATACTGTTGACGAACTATTGTGTAAATTTTATGACTGGAAAATCGTAACCGATGAATCTCTTCATGTAAAACACTTAAAACCAACTGGCGCCAACTATAATAAAACGGCCCGTTATAAACAGGGCGAAGCTTTCTATACTTTAGGCTACGGTTTCTGGATTACGGCTATTGCCTCGGCCAAACTGGCGATGATGAAGAAGAAACCATTTCTCTTTTTCGATTACATAAAAGGATTCTGGAAAGCAAAATCAGCCAAAACACCTTTATTAGTTACTCCAGAACAAGCTAAATTTATTAGAAAATATCGTTTTGAGAAAATGAAACAAAAGTTAATTTGATTCGGAAAACTACCGAAATTCATTAACTCATGCCCCAAAACTCATAACTTCTTTTTACCTTAGCCAATATTTGTAAAACTATGATGCTCATTCGATATTTATCTCAAATAGGAAGATATTTTTTAATGCTGAAAGAAATTTTCAATAAACAGACCAAATGGCCTGTTATGCGACAATTAATTTTCAAAGAAATAGACGACTTAATTATTGACTCTCTTGGTATTGTTTGCTTTATTTCTTTCTTCGTTGGAGGAGTTGTAGCGATTCAGACAGCATTAAACTTAACCAATCCTTTAATTCCAAAATATTTAATTGGTTTTGCCACACGTCAATCCGTGATCCTGGAATTTGCTCCTACTTTTATTTCGGTTATTATGGCTGGTAAAATGGGATCTTTTATTACATCCAGTATCGGTACCATGCGTGTTACAGAACAAATTGATGCTCTTGAAGTAATGGGTGTAAACTCATTAAACTACCTGGTTTTTCCTAAAATTATCGCTTTATTATTGTACCCATTTGTTATTGGGATCAGTATGTTTTTAGGCATTTTTGGTGGCTGGTTAGCTGGAGTTTACGGTGGTTTTACAACCAGTACCGATTTTATTGATGGTGCTCAAATGGATTTTATTCCGTTTCATATTACCTATGCTTTTATCAAAACCTTAATCTTTGCGATGTTACTGGCTACAATTCCATCATTTCATGGTTATTATATGAAAGGTGGAGCGCTTGAAGTAGGAAAAGCAAGTACGGTATCGTTTGTCTGGACATCGGTTTCCATCATTCTTTTCAATTATATACTAACACAATTGTTATTAGGATCATGATAGAAGTAAAAAATTTAGAAAAATCATTTGGTGACAGTAGGGTTCTAAAAGGAGTTTCGACAGTTTTTGAAACTGGAAAGACCAACCTGATTATCGGACAAAGTGGTTCTGGAAAAACGGTATTATTAAAAAGTTTATTAGGAATTCACACTCCTGATGTTGGTACAATTGAGTTTGACGGACGTGTCTATTCTGAATTAGATCCGGATGAAAAAAGAGAATTAAGAACTGAAATTGGAATGGTTTTTCAGGGAAGTGCTTTATTCGATTCGATGACTGTAGCTGAAAATGTGGCTTTCCCATTGAGAATGTTTACCAATGACAACAAGGCAAAAATCAAAGAACGTGTTGATTTTGTTCTGGAAAGAGTAAATTTAGTAGATGCTCATAAAAAATTACCTTCAGAAATTTCAGGTGGTATGCAAAAGCGTGTCGCGATTGCACGTGCAATTGTAAACAATCCCAAATATTTATTCTGCGACGAACCCAACTCTGGTCTTGATCCCAACACCTCAACCCTAATAGACAACCTGATTCAGGAAATTACCAAAGAATATAATATTACAACCGTAATCAATACGCACGACATGAACTCGGTAATGGAAATTGGCGAGAATATTGTTTTCTTAAAAAAGGGAATTAAAGCCTGGCAGGGAACCAAAGAAGAAATCTTCAGAACGGATAACAAAGACATTGTGAAATTTGTTTACTCTTCTAATTTATTCAAAAAAGTACGAGAAGCCTATTTGAAAGGATAAATCCTTTTAAATCCCAATATAAAAAAATCCAAATTCCAATTTTTAAGTTTGGAATTTGGATTTTTTATTGAAGTTTATTGCAGATTGGAATTTGGAATTTTCTAATTGGAATTTTTTATCAATTCTACCTCAGCATTCGGGTTAAAAAGATAGGTTTTTCCAGAGCTGATTTCGATACATTCGAAGCGTTTGGTCCTTACGGCTAACTTCTTAAATATTTTTCCGTTTTTGATTCTGAAAACACTTCCGTACGGAATTTCAAAAACATAATTTTTATCGTTTTCCTTATCGAATTGCTTCAAAGCTAAAGACAAAGTCGTATCGGTATCACTACTCGCCGTAGGGTTCTTAAAATGCCTCGCTAGAAGCGGCAGCAATTGTCCCGGGAAAATCTCCGGGCGAATAAACGGTACCATCATGCGCTGAAACGTATATTTCCATTCGTTTCCATGAGGTTTTATATTTCGTCCAAATTTTTCAAAAGCCACCAAATGCGAAATCTCATGAATTAAAGTAATCAGGAAACGATATTTATTCAAACTCGCATTCACCGTAATTTCATGTTTACCACTCAAGCCTCGTCTGTAATCACCATGGCGCGTTTGGCGTTCATTGACGATTTTCAGATGAACCTGATTGGCCACAATCAATTCAAAAACGGGTTTTACCGCATGTTCTGGTATATATTTCGCGAGAGTTTCGTTCAATTGGCAGTTAGATGTTATTTGTTAAAAGTTAGATGTTTCTTTCAATTGGAATTTGAGATTTGAAATTTAAAAAATTGGAATTTCAACTAAGGGTTCGTTGAAGAAACCTCCAACACTTTTCCGTTAAAATATTTATTTCCGTTTAGAGTAAAATCATTAATATAAGTTGCCATTCCTTCTGCAGAAATGGGCGCCTGATAACCTGGGAAAGCTTCATTCAGCATTTCAGTCTGAACAGAACCCAAAGCCAAAACATTAAATGCAATGCCGCGTTCTTTATATTCTTCGGCTAATAATTCGGTTAGTGTAATTACTGCTCCTTTACTCGAACTATAGGCCGCCAAACCAGCAAATTTTAGACTTCCGCGTACACCGCCAATCGAACTAATCGTTACGACATGACTTCCTTTTTGAAGGTAAGGCAAACAAATTCTGGTAAGATTTGCAACTGCAAAAACATTCACTTTATAAATACTTTCAAAATCAGCCTGAGTCGTTTCGGCAAAAGGTTTCAGCAATAAAGCCCCAGCATTATGGACTACCGCATCAACTTTTTTCCAGGTTTTAGACAAAAAATCATCAACAATTCCCAAAGCCGATTCGTCTGCCAAATCAACTGAAAGGCAGGTTATGTTTTTATTTTCTAAAAGTGTCTGAGGTATTTTTCTCGAAATTGCCAGAACCTGATGCCCGGCTGTTGCAAATTGCAAAGCCAGTTCATAACCAATTCCTCTTGAAGTTCCTGTGATAATAATATTTTTCATGCCACAAAAATAAGCAAATCCGCTAAAAAGACAGATTATTTAATCATAGTAATTTCCTGCGTTGGCGAAGTTGCGATTTGCGTTACCGCCGGCAATAATTCCTGAATAAAATTAGTCATGTGCGGAATATCCATTAGTTTGAATTCGTCTGAAGGATGATGATAGAATTCAAAATTTTCAAAATCAAAAGTACTTATCGACTGACAAGGTTTTTTGAAAACATCATAAAAAGAATAATTATCTGAGCGGTAGAATAATTCGTATTCCGCTTCTTTTGGTAAAAAACCAATGGAGTTTTTACCGGTATATTCGTTTATTTTTTGCGCCATATTCGATTTGTCAAAACCTGTAATGTAAGCCAGATAATCGCGTTTCATTGGCACACCAATCATTTCAATATTCAATTGTGCATATAAATTAAAATTTTGTGCTTTTAGTTTCTGCACTAAACTTTTAGAACCTAACAATCCTTTTTCTTCTCCAGCAAAAAACACAAAAAGAATGCTTCGCTTATTCGATTTTGTTTCACTGAAATATTTTGCCATTTCAGCCACAGCTGTTACCCCGGAAGCATCATCATTGGCACCATTATTTATAACATCACCCTGTTTGTTTTTTTCAACACCTATATGATCATAATGCGCGCTTAAAACCACAAACTCTTTTTTAAGAACAGGATCAGTTCCTTCCAGAACGCCTACAATATTATAAGCCGGTGTTTTAAAATTGGTAAGGGTATCGCGATAACTTACGAAATAAGGTTTTACATTGTTTTTTTTGAAAAAATCTTCCAGAAAAACCGCTGCTTTTTCAATTCCTTTTGTTCCGGTTTCTCTTCCTTCCAATTCATCCGATGACAGGTATTTTAAAGTTGAAGCAACATCTTCTTCTTTTACTTTATACGTTACCTCAATAGGTTTTGTATTGGTTTTTGAAGACACTTCGGTCTGGATAGGCGAATTGGTTTTGCAAGCCAGAAAAACAAACGGCAACAAAAAGTATAGCTTTTTCATAAAAATAAGGTTTCTGTTTAGAAACTTACTTTCTAAACAACTGATTTAAAATATTTTTTATACACTTTAAACACCTGAATACTTCCTAGAATAATAAAAAATAAGGGAATAAAAACAGGCATTATATACTTCGAAAATGACATATTTTTTTGAAAAAATACCTGCAAAATCACAACCAGACTCAACATTCCTAAAAAAATACCAATCAAAGTGCCTGCAATATAATAATATTTTAATTTATTTTCGGTAGTAATATACTTTCCGTTAATGAGATATAAATTCCAACTGGTCCAGAAAGGAACTTGCAAAAAGTTAAAACAATTCAAAATCACGCCAATTACAAACGGAGAATACATAAGATATTGATTGAATTTTAGACTAGAAGTTGTTGTTTGATTGGCATTCGAATAAAATAAATACGCCAGAAGAAACATAAAAACAATAGCAAAAACATCAATAATTTTCATTAGTTTTTTGTTGCCTACTAACTGTTTTGCAAACAATAACGTAAAATAAATCACAAAGCTTTCGACAAAAACAACTCCAAAAAGATACAACACCAAATTATCGAATCCTGATTTGGAATAAATTTCCAATCCGACCAAATTAAGATAGCCCAACGGAATTGACCCAATGAAACTCACCAGAAAACCAACTGATATGTTTTTTATTCTTTTCAAAAATTCAAAATTTTATTGTTTTGAGCCACATGTAAACGATATTCCTGCATTCCTGTTTTGTGTGTCAGATACGGAAACCCGCGTTTGTGATTGGCAACGCTTATTTCGTACATATAAGTAATGTGGCGTGCTAACTCTTTCCAGGCAAACCAAACGGAATGTTTAGGATCGTAAATATGGGTAGGTTCGCTGGCAGCTCCGTTAAGTTCTACAATTTGAAAATTTTCTCCACGTTCTAACTCTTCAATAGAATTGTACATAATATCGAATCTTCCAAAATAAAATTCCGGTACCTGCGTGGAAATATCGTTAATCACCTGCGTTAATTTATCAGAAATCAGATGGCTCGCATCCAGAAACTTGGCACCTCTGGCATGATTCCCGAAAGGAACCAGATTCATGGTTTCATTTTTAGACAAAACACGTTTTAACTGATCGCCATATTCTTCTTGCAAAGCGCTCATTTGCAGCATAAATCTTGGAGTCTTCATGATTAAATCCTCGATAGACGAAGTACCGTTGCCGGTAACAATTAAAAATTCCTTAGCGACAATTCCGGTAATTTTGCCTTGTTTTTCGTGTGGGTGACGCACATAAAAAACACCTACTTCGTTTTTGAACGGAATTAAATCCTGCAATAAAAAATCGAAATTTGCTTTTTCTGCATAGTTTTTAAGTTCGGTTACCGTTCTGATTTTTTTTACTCCTGAACCGCGCAGACCAATATCCGGTTTCGCTATCAAAGGAAAATAAATTCCTTTTTCGACAAGCGAATTAACCATTTTATTCAAATCGGTATTTTCACGAATCAAAACCGTTTTAGGATAATATTTTTTAGGCAATAAATCATAAATCGCTTTTTTGCTTTCCATCATAAATCCACCATTTTTAATTCTGGGATTCGAAGCATTAAAGAAAAAAATAGATTTTGCTTTGAAAGCATAAAAAGCCCAAAGAAAATAAATAGGAAAATACAAAACCTGAAAAGGCCAGTATTCCCAATTGGTTATTTTATGTATAAAAAGTTTCATTTTTTTTTCGTTTAAATACTTATAAATGATGTTTGAAAATCTTTTTGGGTCTGCAAATCATGATATTCGATAACTCCTTTATTTTTTTCGATAACAGCTTGTGTAATACTTAGTGTTTTTAATAGGTCATTGCGATTGATAATCATGCCGTTTTCGTCATTTTCTACCTCGGTATATCTATGAAATCGAATCATATCAGTTGGAGCTGGCTTTTTTTTCTTTGTTAAAAAATGGTCAAACCAATAAATTCGCTCTTTTCGAATTGCCTCAGGATATAAAGTAACAGAGGACCAAATATGATTTTTTGCTACATCAAGTGCACGATCCCTTTTTACAATTCCATCCCAAATTAATTCATAGAGCTTTTTGTTTTGATATAAAACCAATGTAAAAGGCTCGATGTTATCCAGATCTATTTCTTTCCAAAAATCCTTTGGCGATTCCTGACTAATCATATCCAGAACAATCAATCCTCTGCTTTTTCGATAAGGCAATTCTACTGTATGTTTTTCTAAACCACCGTTAAGCAGAACCAGAATTGTCCCTACTGTATCTACAACAAACCAGGTTCCTCCGGCTTTTTCATCTTTTGGAAAAATAATGTTCTTTCCGTTTTTACTGTAATTTTTAGGCGGAAGAGCACTTGGTCGAATTGTTGCTTCATCCCGGTTAGAGGTGATGATAATTTGTTTTTTATTATTTATAAAACTTACTGTGCACATTGTTTTCTATATTCTATGGTAGATCGGGCTACTCCAAAATTCTCATCGATTAACACATTTTCGCATTGCAAAACAGCCACTTTTATCAAGGCCTGATGATGAATGCAGTGTTCCAGATTATACAATAATTCCCTAAAGTAATTACTCTGAATCCGTATGGCTAATCCATCAATTATCTGTTCTAAATAAATGGTTTTATTTTCGGCTTTCAAACCTTTTTTTACTTCCAGGATACATTGAGATGCAAAAACAGTATCAGTCTGAATACGCTTATTGCGTTCTCTATTGTCGTAATTCAGAATACCAAAAGGATAACTTTTTTCCAGACATTGAAACATTTCTAAAATATGTCTGGTATGCTCCCCAATGCTGGCGTTACTGAGTGCTTTACACGAATTAGAATATTCTTCATCCGACAATTGAATTAACAAATCCATTAATTCGTCTAAACTGCGATGTATCGATTTTACTAACATATTATTTTGTTTTAAAAACATTCGAAATTTTTTCTTTATCCCAATAAAGCAATACTAAACAAGACAACATTACTACAACAGCCAATCCAAATAAAAAACCGCTATCATTTTGAACCTCAATTCCTAAAACAAATATATGCGATAAAATTGCTCCTGCCATAATTATGATTCCACCAAGTGCGCCCAACCATGTTTTTTTTGGAATTAGCAATAAAACAGCAACAAGCAATTCGGCAATTCCGGAACCAAATCTTCCGTAAGGTTCAATTCCTAAAGTGGAGAAAATATAAATACTTTCCGGAGCTCCGCTAAATTTAAAATAAAGCGTTTGCAATAAAATAATGGCTGAAAGCAATCGTAAAGCCCATTGTAATTGTACTTTTTTCATCTTTAAATTTAATTATAGATTTTTTTCCAATTACTGTCGGCTTTCGATTTTAGGCCTGCCTCATTTTTGTTCCAGCTTTTCAGCGTATTATTGAAATAAGCATTGTAAAACAAATACAATTTTCCATCAATGATTTTGAAAGTTTCCGGATTGATTTCTACTTTTTCGCCAGAACTTCCTAAAGCATAAGCGCACCAGCCGCCGTATTGAGGCTCATATTTTGATGGATTTTTGAGGAATTCTGCTTTATTGGTATCTGAAGAAAAATTATAAATCACGCCCTGATGCGAGGCAGAAATTTCTTTTTTGCCTTTTATTGATTTTCCCTGTTTAAAGTAAGCCACAGGATCGTAACCCTGAATAGCCACTTTGTTTTCTAAATTATACTGACTAATACGTTTAGCATCGGTTTGGGAAAATCCAGCAAACGAAACGGATAACAGCAGCAATAATACTATCTTTTTCATTATTTGTTATTTTAAAGTTTTTAAAACTGCAATCAATAAATCGTTTGTAATTCTGTGCTTGAAATCCGGTGTTATGAATTCAAATTCGATTTCACTTTCCTTATTCAAAACAAAAACCGAAGGAACAGGTAAAAAAGTTTTATTCTCTCCTTTAGAATGTACGTTAATTATTGGTTTATAGTTTTCCGGAGCTTCAAAAACAATTCCGAAAGCTTTTGCCAGTTCCCCTTTACTATCCGATAATAAGGTATATTTTACTTTATCTTTTTCTTCGGTAATTTTTAGATTTTCAGGACTATCCGGGCTAATGGCAATAATTTGATAACCTAAATCCAGAATTTGCTGTTCGGCTTCAGCCAAAGCTGCTAAATGCTGATTACAATACGGGCACCAGCCGCCACGGTAAAAAACCAAAACTGTTTTCTTCTTTTTTATTTCATCTACAATTTTTACATCTGAATTGTCAGATGATTTTAATACGGTATTTGGAACTTTTTCTCCTATTAATAAAGGAGCAATATCGGTTGCAGATTGGGGTAGTATGCTTTGCGCATTTGCAATCGAGGTTATTGTTACTAAAACAATACAAATTAATTTTTTCATAGTTTTATATTTTTAACAATACAAAACTACTTTAGGATCAAAAAACTAAATGTCGGCTAATTTACACTTCAGCCTAAATAATCATAATTGGGTAATATCCTGAATTAGAATTTCTTTTCGGTTGTAAATCAAAACCTGATTGTCTTCCAGTTCGTTTAGCAATTGTGTGGCGGTTTGTCTGGAAGTACAGATAATCTGAGCGATATCGTTTTGGGTTAAATAATTTTCAATCCTAACCGAATTGCCCTCACGTACCCCTTCATTTTCGGCCCAGTCTTTTAAAAACTGACTCAGTCTTGTTTTGGCATCTTTAGAAATTAAATTAGCATAGCTGTTTTTAATTCTTTTCATTTTCAGTCCCACAAATTTGGTATAAGAAATTGCCAAAGTTGGATTTTTAAGCAATAAATCTTCAAAATCCGACATTAGAAAACTACAGATAGACACATCATCGGATAGTACTTTTGCGTATTCTTCAACTTTGTCATCGGTTTCCAGAGTCAGTTCGCCAAACAAATCGCCTTTCTGGATAATGTCTTTTATGGTTTCGTTGCCGTCTTCATCTACCGCAACAATTTTAATATTTCCTTTTTTGAGTAAAAAAATACGGGGCACATCTGATGACGAAAAGTAAATGATTTCTCCTTTTGTAGCTGTTTTAAAACCTGTAATTATGCATAATTGTTTGATTTGCGAATAGCTCAATACTCTAAACAATTTATGATCTCTTAAATACCAATATTTTAAATCTTCATACATAAAAAAACCTTTTTGTAAAAGTAACTATTTTAACCCAAAAACAAAACCCTTTCAAGCCGTTAGCCAGAAAGGGTTTTATCTATTTTTTATATGTTTTAAGGAACATTATCCTGCAATAACCGATCTCGAAATTACGATTTTTTGAATTTCTGAAGTTCCTTCGTAAATCTGGGTAATTTTGGCATCACGCATAAAACGTTCTACGTGATATTCTTTTACATACCCATTTCCTCCGTGTATCTGAACAGCCTCAACAGCAGTATCCATGGCCACTTGCGAAGCAAATAATTTTGCCATTGCGCCACTTACATCATAATTATTGTGCTGGTCTTTGTCCCAGGCAGCCTTCATGCAAAGATGACGTGCGGCCTCGATATTTACCGCCATATCAGCTAATTTAAAAGCAATAGCCTGATGATTACAAATTTCAGTTCCGAAGGCTTTACGTTCTTTTGAATATTTAAGAGCCAATTCGTAAGCACCGGAAGCAATTCCTAAAGCCTGAGAAGCAATACCAATACGGCCGCCGGCAAGTGTTTTCATGGCAAATTTAAATCCGAAACCGTCTTCTCCGATTCTGTTTTCTTTAGGAACTTTTACATCACTAAACATTAAAGAGTGCGTATCAGAACCGCGAATACCCATTTTTTGTTCTTTTGGCCCAATAGAAAAACCAGGCATATCTTTGGTCATAATCAACGCATTGATTCCTTTGTGTTTTTTTTCAGCATGGGTTTGCGCAATTACCAAATATACAGATGCTGTGTTACCATTCGTAATCCAGTTTTTTGTACCGTTTACCAAATAGTGGTCGCCCATGTCAATCGCTGTTGTTTTTTGCGAGGTGGCATCGCTTCCTGCTTCTGGTTCACTTAAACAAAAAGCACCGTGAATTTCACCCGAAGCCAGACCCGGTAAATATTTTTGTTTTTGTTCTTCAGTTCCAAATTCCTGTAATCCCCAGCATACTAAAGAGTTGTTTACCGACATTACTACAGAAGCTGAAGCATCGACTTTAGAAATTTCTTCCATAGCGATAACATAAGAAATCGTATCTAAACCGCTTCCTCCATATTTTGGATCAACCATCATTCCCATGAAACCCAATTGTCCCATTTTTTTTATTTGTTCCGCAGGGAAAATTTGCTTTTCATCGCGTTCTATCACACCTTCCAATAATTCGTTTTGAGCAAAATCTCTTGCTGCCTGCTGAATCATTAAATGTTCTTCGGTTAGATTAAAATTCATAGTCTTTAACTTTTTTATTGTTTTTTGCACCCAAATTCTAAAAATATTGGGATTTGGTTTTGTTTAATAATATGGAATAAGCTCTTTTTTACTAAAAAAAGGCTCCCAAAGATAATTTTTAAAACCCAAATTAACAATGCGTGCATACAATTTTAATAGATCAGCAACAAATACTATAACGTTTTCGTGAAAATATTGATTTTTGAACCACTTCGCATCAAATTGACAAACATTTGCTTAAAATTTAAGAATAAAAATGTAGAATAAAATGGATAATTTGAAATGATTTGGACTATTTTCAGTTCAAAAAAGCGAGCGCAACCTTAAAGTACGTAATTCTACGTAAAACAACTCTTACTAATTTGATTTTGAAATCAATACGTTTTTTTAATTTCAAAATCAGATGCAAAAAACCTAACAATTATCGTCTTAAAATTTAGAAATTAAACTATTTTTGCCAAAAAAAACAAATACCACTAAAATGAAAAAAATTCTATTATTACTTACGTTAATCCTAAGCGTACAATTTTCGACAGTTAACGCTCAAAAGAGTTTAGAAATAAATGGTGTTAAAGTTCCAAGAACTTTAGATTTTAAAGGAAAAAGTTTGACTTTAAATGGTGTAGGACAACGTTCTAAAATGTTTACTGAATTATATGTACAGGCATTATACCTTTCTGTACTTACACAAGACGCAAAACTTATCATGGAAAGTGATATCGAAATGGCTATCAGAATTCAGGTTACCTCTTCATTAGTTACCTCAAAAAAATTATCTAAAGCATTAGAAAAAGGAATGGAGCGTTCTGTTGGAGAACAAGTCATGCTAAAATTAGCCAAAGAAGTTGCCGAACTGGAAACTCTTTTAAGCAAAGAAGCTACAAAATCAGGAGACTGTTTCAACCTTATTTACAATCCTTTTGATCATTCTTTATGGATTTATAAAAATGATAATTACGAAGGAAAAATTGAAGGTTTTGAATTTAAAAAAGCATTTTTTGGAATCTGGCTTTCTGAAAATCCGGTAGATAAAGATTTAAAACAAGAACTTTTAGGAAAATACGAGTAATTAGACTTATCCTCAAATTTTTTCTATATCAATAAAGTATTCGCATTAATCTAATGTATATATTTGCTGAAAATAAACATATCTCAACAAAATGAAAGATTTATTACAGCAATTTGAAAATAAAGCACCTGAAATTGTTTTTAACTGGAAAGATTCTGAAACAGAAGCTGAAGGATGGACGGTGATTAACTCCCTTCGTGGAGGAGCCGCTGGTGGAGGTACCAGAATGAGAAAAGGCTTAGATATGAACGAAGTTCTATCCTTAGCCAAAACAATGGAAGTGAAATTTTCGGTTTCTGGCCCAGCCATTGGTGGTGCAAAATCTGGAATTAATTTTGACCCGAACGATCCTCGTAAAAAAGGTGTTTTGCAACGTTGGTACAAAGCCGTTTCACCTTTACTGAAAAGTTATTACGGAACTGGTGGAGATTTGAATGTAGATGAAATTCACGAAGTAATCCCGATGACGGAAGAATGTGGCGTATGGCATCCCCAGGAAGGTGTTTTTAACGGACACTTCAAACCAACTGAGGCTGATAAAATTAATAGAATAGGACAATTACGTCAGGGTGTAATTAAGGTTATTGAAAACCCAAAATTCTCACCAGATGTAACCCGTAAATATACCGTTGCCGATATGATTACCGGTTTTGGAGTTGCCGAAGCGGTTCGCCATTTTTATGCAACTTATGGTGGTGACATCAAAGGCAAAAAAGCAATCGTACAGGGTTTTGGTAACGTAGGTTCGGCTGCTGCTTTTTATCTGGCAGAAATGGGCGCTAAAGTTATCGGAATTATTGACCGCGATGGTGGATTAATTAAGGAAGATGGTTTTTCTTTTGAAGAAATCAGAACGTTGTTTTTAAACAAAGACGGTAACAAATTAGTTGCCGATAATATGATTCCGTTTGAGGAAATCAACGCTAAAATCTGGACGATTGGTGCTGAAATTTTCACACCATGTGCTGCTTCAAGACTAGTACAGCAAACCCAAATTGATAGTTTGATTGCCAACGGACTGGAAGTTATTTCCTGTGGAGCGAATGTTCCTTTTGCCGACAAAGAAATTTTCTTTGGTTCGATTATGGAAGAAGTAGATCATAAAGTAAGTTTGATTCCTGACTTTATTTCAAACTGCGGAATGGCAAGAGTTTTTGCTTATTTCATGGAGAAAAAAGTGCAAATGACGGACGAGGCAATCTTTAATGATACTTCAGAAATTATAAAAAATGCGATTGTAAAAGCACATGCTTTGAATCCATCCAAAACAAATATCAGCGCAACAGCTTTTGAAATTGCACTGAAACAATTAGTATAATCCCTTTTTCCCCCTTGAATATAAAACGAATCAAATACTATATTTGGTTCGTTTTTTTTTTGATGTTATTGGCAAAAGAATTTCACGCAGATTTAAAACAGATAAAAGCAGATCTGGCAGATTTTTTCTAATTAATTATATCTAAATATGGAAAGAGACAAACCATTATTGACAAAAGTTAATAGTTTAAATTTAGCAAACTGAAAACCTGCGAAGTTATAGTTAGTGTTCATTAACCACAAATTACACTAATTTGCACAAATTAATTTACGAGAATTTGTGGTTGTTTTTTTTAGAAGCTGAAATCGAAATGCAGTTTTTAATATTTCAGAGATCAATAAAATCTGCTCCAATCTGCGGAATCTGCGTGCAAAAAAACG
This sequence comes from Flavobacterium hydrocarbonoxydans, assembly GCF_009789235.1. Lineage (GTDB taxonomy): Bacteria > Bacteroidota > Bacteroidia > Flavobacteriales > Flavobacteriaceae > Flavobacterium > Flavobacterium hydrocarbonoxydans. The sequence continues at coordinate 131,452 of NZ_WSTB01000004.1, forward strand.
CAGTCTATAAAATCTTTCTCAACCTTTGATTCTAAACAATTTTTAGTACTTTTAAACGTTTTTATTAAATACTATTACAAAAATTCAGAATCACAATGACTTCAACCGATTCTTCAGACAAAAAGAAATCCTTATTAATCACCACAGCAATTTATGCTTTAGTATTACTGCTGTTGTTTTTTATACGATTTTGGCCTCCTTATAATCCGGAAAACAACGTTGCCCTTGCAGAAGGCGGTGGCGGTGGCGGCGTAACGGTAAATTTTGGAGATAGTGATTTAGGTTCTGGGGACAATTATAAAAGCGAGGTTTTGGATGTAAAAAACGAAGCCAGACAAACTCCCGCAAAAGCAACACCAGACGAGGCTATTATTACTCAGGAAAACACCGCAGATGATGTGAATGACGTAGTAATTCCGGTAAAAGAAAAATCTAAAAAAAATACACCTGTTGTAAAACCGGAAGCAAAACCGGTACCTCAAAAACCAAAAGTTTCGAATTCTACCAATGATGCTTTATCGAGTATTTTAAAAGGTTCTAACAAAGGAGGTGACGGCGATGATAAAACGGCAGGAAACAAAGGAAAAGCTAACGGAAGCTTAGGCTCTAATGGTTATTACGGAACGGGTGGTTCCGGAGGTGGAACTGGCGGCGGAAACGGTACCGGGAATGGTATTGGTACCGGAAGCGGTTACGGAGCCGGAAGCGGCGGCGGTTCTGGTGGAGGCTCAGGGTATTCGTTAAACGGCCGAAAAGCATTGTCTAAACCAAAACCAAATAGTGAATGCAGCAATGAAACAGGTACAGTAGTTGTGCAAATTACCGTTGATAAAAACGGCAATACTATTAGTGCTGTTTCTGGAGTAAAAGGAACTACAATTACTGCTAAATGTTTAAGAGAACAGGCTAAAATGGCCGCTATGAATACTAAATGGGATGCAGACAGCAATGCTCCAACCAAACAAACTGGAACTATTACTTATAATTTTAGTTTGAATTAAAACAAACACAGCGTACACAGATTTACACAAATAAAAAAGGCTTTCTGATTCTTTTCAGAAAGCCTTTTTTTTGTGTCATTTCTGATAATATTGGAGGAATAATGATTAAGAAAGCTTATCACAGCAAATTTTCAAATGCCTCATCAATATCCCCATACTTAAATTCAAATCCATTATCCAAAAGTCGTTTCGGAATCACATTTCTGCTTTTTAAAACCAATTCTGGTTCAGTCCGAATGATGAAAGAACCAATTTTAAGCAGCAAAGCATTTAAAGGAATCCCGAAAGGAAAACCAACAGCTTTTCGAAGTTTTTTCATGAAATCCTGATTTGGAATTGGCTGCGGAGAAACAATATTTATTTTTCCGGTAAGTTCTTTTTCGATAACAAAATCTATTGCTTGGGCAAAATCTTCTTCGTGAATCCAGCTGACAAATTGATTTCCTTTTCCCTGTTTTCCGCCAAAACCAATTTTTGCCAAAGTCTTTAACGGAATAAAAGCGCCGCCGTTTTTGCCTAATACAATTGAAGTCCGTAACGCCGTTTTCATTGTCTTTGGCGTTTCGGTTTTAAAAAATGCTTTTTCCCAGGAAAGCGCCACATTTATTGAAAAGTCATTCCCGATTTCGCCATCAACTTCATCCATCTGTTTATCCAAAGAAAATCTGTAAATAGTAGAAGTGGAAGAATTCAGCCAATGTTTCGGAGGATTTTTGCAAGTTACAACCGCTTTGTTTAACACCTTTGTGCTTTCGATTCTGGACAATAAAATTTCTTTTTTGTTTTCTTTCGTATAGCGGCAATCAACAGATTTTCCTGCCAGATTGATTAAAACGGTTGCGTTCTCCAATTCGTTTTCCCAGCCGGAAAGAGTTTTGGCGTTCCAGTTTACATATTTAATTCCGTCAATCGTTTTTGATTTTCCTCGGGTTAGAATCACGATTTCTTCAAATTTATCTTTGAAGTGATTCATCAAAACTTGCCCTAAAAATCCTGTTCCTGCAGCTATTACGAGTTTTTTCATGATCTGTTTATTTCTGTTGACGAAACCCGACTGGTTTTTAAAACCTGTCGGGTTTAGAATGTAAATAATTATGCTTTAAAAACCAATCTTTCTTCAATTTGTGCTTCTTTGGCTTTTCTTTTTCCTCTAAAGAAAAAATACAAATTAAAGAAAAGCATAATTCCTAAATAAATAGCAAATCCACCAATTTTGTAACTCAAAGCTTCAATCAAACTTTGATAATCGTCTTTGTAAATATTCATTTCCAGAATCATCAAAGCAAAACCAATATTCAAGAGATAAAATCCTGTTTCGAAAAGTCTGTTTGTCGCTTCGGCAATATCTTCGCGACCTTTGAAAATGTCTAACATAAAGATTTTTCCGTTTTTGAAAAGCGTTTTAGAAACATAGTAAGTAAGAAACAAAGCTATTGGTAAATAGATGCTGTAACCGATTAAGATTTTTGTAGTTTCCATGATATTTAATTTAAGGAGTTATTTAATTAATTTTTGAATGTACTTGGTTAGAATAATAATATTGAGGTAATGCAATATTGAAATGATAAAAATAATAATCGCTGTTTTTGTCCCGATGGTTTCAATCAATTGCGTTGCTGAAAGGATTTTATTCCAGGAAATCAAAGTCATGGCGCAATACCCAATGTTTAAAAGATAATAGCCCAAAAGCAAAACCTGATTGATTTTTTGACAGATGTCTGCGTGATTCGGAATCAATTCTGCTACATAAATGTTTCCGTTTTTGTAACAGATTTTTCCAACTTTCAGAATAATGAAAACCGTAATGCTGAGATAAATAAAATATCCTACGATGTTGAGATTCATGATTAAAGAAGTTTATAATGGCCAATTAAATTATAAAGAAACAACGCTGTATTTACGGTGGCAAACAATACAAAAAGTGTATTCATAAAGTAACTTCCAATTTTAAAAATTAATCTTTGCGGAATCTGATACATCGGGTAATAGGCAATTTGAGTGGCAACTTTTCCAACCCAATACAAGGCAATCAATCCGGTGAGTGCGACCGCTAAAGCAGATTGTTCTTTTAGTTCGGTTGTAAAAAGAATTGCAATTAATCCAAAACAAAAATTCAATCCCTGAATATATCTGCCATACGTTTTTGCAATTTCCTGATTTAAGGGTTTAAGCTGTTTTACATCATTGTACCAATCAAATACATTGTGTCGAATGTACGGGTAGATAAGGGCAGTAAATATCTGGCCTATCCCGCTAAGGATAATGATCCAGTTTGGTATTGGTGTGTTCATGATTATAGCTTTTTATAGATTAGTATTGATAGATAAATGGCTAAAACTGGTGGAATCCCAAATAGTATGTAATCTATAGTATCATTATAATAGATTTGAGAATTGATGAACCATAAGCAGAAAAAGAAAATTACTCCCGCAAAATAAATTTGAAGATTTCTATTACTTGGTTCTCTAACTATTAGTTTTATTGCCAATAGTACTTGTATAAAGCCCGTTGCCATTGTTGAAAATAAAGCGAAAAAGTAAGCACTTTCTTTTGCTATAGGATAAGTTAAAAGAATCAAAAACGGAAGTCCGACTGCAAATGTGTTAATGTTTTTTATAGTTTTCATAGTTATTATTTGTTTTAAACTTTCAGAAAATAATGAAAGTTTTAATTAAATTTTTTTAGTTTGAAGTTTTATTTCATGATTTTCAGAACCAGACGTCCTAACCAGTTTTCGTTGAATTCCGTCATTTTGTCTAACATATTATCTGCTTTTAAAACAAAATCATATAATTTGGAGGTTTGCTCAACAAAGTGTTTTTCTTCAGCCGAATCTTTCGAATCAATCGAGGAAACTTCTTTTAAGATTTTAAGCGCTGGTTTGATTTCTCTTTTGCTTCTTTCTCTGGCGATTTTTACGGCTAATTCATCTAAATCTTTTTCGGCAGTAAAAAACTCTCTTCTTTCTCCGGCTTTGTATTCTTTATAAACAATTCCCCAATCCATTAAAGCTCTTAGATTCATACTTGCATTTCCGCGCGAAATTTGCAATTCGTCCATAATGTCTTCCATAGAAACAGCTTCGTTCGAAACCATCAATAAAGCATGAATTTGCGCCATGGTTTTATTAATTCCCCATTGAGAACCTAATGCTCCCCAGGTTTGTACGAACTTATTTTTTGCTTCTTTGAATTCCATTTTCAGCGTTCTTTTCTTTTGATGAAACAAATGTAAGTAAAAGTTTTTAAACTTTCAAAAATAAATGAAAGTTTGTTTGATATAATTTAATTTAAATCGAGAAAAACCTTTAAATCAGGTATTTATACTTGTAGGATTATTTTGTGTCAATGCTTTATCTGATTTATACCCAATAAAGTCAATCCTGTAACATTTTATTAATGAAGGCTGTTTATTAGATATAGATTTGAACTTGAATTATAACCTAAAATGTATTGTTTAGGATGTTTTTAAGACAGCTGTAATGATACAAGTAACGAATCAAATAGGAGCAGAACCCACTTAAAAAACGTTTTTCCGTAATAATTAATAAACTTAGAAATAATGAAAAAAAAATATACTATTATTAGCTTGCTACTTCTTGTGGTAATTGCTGTGGCTTTGTGGTTTTTTCTTTTTAATAGAAATAACGCATTAAATTCATACACAAGTGTATCTTCTGAATCTTGCGATTGCGAAGAAAGCTGGTTTCCTCATGACCAGACTCCACCGCCGGCTGAAGGTGACGGAAGCCCGTTTGACACCACAAGCACAACTAACTGTATTTTTCATCAATGGTCATGGCAGAAGTTTTTGTGGCTGACCAAACCGTTGCCAAGTGGTAATCCGCTGTTTTTAGACTCTCTTAATCTAGTGAGTCCGGAGATGGAAAGTGTAAGTCCGCAATTAGGCTTAAAGTTGGTTTTAAGTTCCTACAACCAGGCTGGTCCTGCTGGTGTTTTGATTTCAAATCCAAAAGTAAATGCGGGCCAGACTGTTGGTGATACCGTATTTTATTCCATTCACATTAACAATGCTTTTATGGATAAAGCTGTTTTGGCTGCTTCTATGATTAATAGCGGAAGAACACCGTATTCTAATTTAGAAACTTTCCCTGTTGGTGCATTCGAATTAAAAGTTTCATGGATTAATATTAATGCTATTGCAAAAGAGAAACGTGCAGATTATTTTACAACCAAAGCTGCTGTGAAAAATAATAGCGGACAGTATGCCATAAAAACGATGGCGTTATTAGGAATGCACGTGGTAGGTGTGGTCAAAAACCATCCTGAATTTATCTGGGCGACTTTTGAGCATAAAGATATGGCTCCAGTTTATGATTGGAAAAACAATAATGCCAATTCGGCAACTGAAACGTTGTTTTACGGAAAAGGAAAAACAACCGAGTTGGGTGGTATTACATGGGATACCCTCACGCATAAACCAATTCTTCCAAATCAGGCATTTGTTCTTTTTGAGTATGGAGTTCCAAAGGTTTCCGGCTCTGGTGCCTTTATGACTACCAGCCAATCTGAGCCTTTGAATTTTGATAATATTGACAATATCAATAAATGTGTAGCAGGAAAATTAAAAGATGTTTTCAAAAACTATTTTTATAACGGTTCTATCTGGCTAAATACGGATGGATTATCTTCTGAACAACAGGCAAAGACCATTGTAAAAAGTAAAATTTCTAGTGTCTTACCGGATTCTTTGGCAAGAGGTTCTTCTAATTTGGCGAACATTACCATGGAAACCTACACACAAACGTTTAGTGATAGCATACACGATATTAATGCAGGTAATCTGGTAAATTGTTTTACCTGTCATCAGTCTCATAATTTTGATACGAAACGAGGAAACGGTAAATCGCCTTTGTATTTAAGTCATGTTTTCGAATCTTATCTGATGATCAATAAACCTAAATTACTAAGCAAACAGAATACTGCTAAAAGCAATCGTATTGAAGAAACAAAAGCACTTAAACTTGAACAGTTTAAGGAGTTTGTTCGCGATCATAAATAAAGTGTCTTATTATTTTTAAATAAATCATTCTGAAATTGACTTTTTGTATTACATTTAGTTTTAAACAAAAAAATCCGAAGTCGTTTGTACTTCGGATTTTTCTTTATCGCTTGTCTTCTTTTGAATAATTTGAAACACCATTAATATCAATTTCATTACCTAAAAAGTGAGGTTCACGATTTCTCAAGACATCAAAAAAAGATTTGAAAGTCGAAAGATATTCTCTAAAACAGACATATTTATAACCTCGATATTTTCCTTTATTAGCAGAGTAACCTGCTGATTTTATTCCGAGTTCTTGTCCGATGTAAATTGCTCGGTTTAAGTGATATTTTTGAGATATTAAAGTGGCTTTTTTGATTTTAAAAATATGTTTGGCGCGATACATAGTCGAATAGGTATCGAAACCTGCGTAATCGATAAAGATTTTAGTAGTGTCAACGCCATGTTTGAAACAATAATTTTTCATTACCGTTAATTCATCATATCCTTCACGGCCGTTATCTCCAGACAGTAAAATTTTATTAATTCGTTTCGCTTTGTATAAAAAGATTCCGGCATCAAGTCTGTCTTTTAGATATTTGCTGGGTTGGTCTCCGTTGATTCCGGCACCAAAAATAATTCCGACATCATTTTTCGGAAATTTCCTTAACGAATAATGAATATCTCTTTTGGTAGCTGACTTTACATGTGAATTTACCGCAATAATTAAAATTAATACAATGAAAGAAAGTAAAACGAGTTTTTTAAGCAATTTTTTCAATTTTAAAAACGAATTAATCTTTAATATCAACAGCGTTTATGGTCTGAATTTTTCCATCAGCATAGACCACAATTTTTCCGTTAATTTTCTTTTTGTTTTCAATCATTTTTTTTGATGAAACCTTAAGACCTTCTACTATCTTATGTTGCAACTCTTTGATTTTATCTTTTGTCATTTCTTAAATTATTTATTTTCTTAAATAAAATTTCATCTAAAATTATAGCTTCTTCATTAAGTTCCTTTTCCAGTATAAGAACTGGTAATTTATTAGAATTATCAAATAACATTACATTATTGCATTTATCTAAATAAATTTCGAAAAGGTTTTTAATTCCTCTATGATATCGTCGTTCAATAATATCTTCAGGAATATTATGTCCTCCTTCGCTAACCCTAACAAGGACCCTCTGTTTTGCAAGCTCGATAGAATTTAGCCAAAAGAAAACTAATGTTACAAAGTATCCTTGATTTTGAGCCTTTTTTACAATCGAAATATAACTCTTTGCTGAAAGAGTTGTTTCAAAAGCAAAATCGGCCTGCTTTTCTAATAATTCATCAATGCGATGGAGCATTATTCTGCCAGCTTCAAAACTAACTTTTTCAGGTTGAAAAGGAGATAGCCCCTTAGCAATTTCATCAGCATTTACAAACTCTTTACAATCTAAAATTTCAGGTAAGATTGTATAGGAAGCTGTTGTCTTTCCAGCTCCGTTACAACCTGCTATGATATATAAGTTTTTATCTTTCAATAGTTTGAATGTTAAGCAAAGATATCTAAATTTTCTACAACAATCCCGCTCTCTTTAATAAAGCTTCAGGTTTTGGTTCCTGACCTCTAAAACGTTTGTACAAGATCATCGGATGTTCTGTTCCTCCTTTTGAAAGTACATTGTCTTTGAATTTCTTCGCTACTTCAGGATTGAAAATGCCGTTTTCCTGAAAATATTCAAAAGCATCGGCATCCAGCACTTCAGCCCATTTGTAACTGTAATAACCTGATGAATAGCCACCTTGAAAAATATGCGAAAAAGCGGTACTCATCGCGTTTTCTTTTACATCAGGATACAATTGTGTGTTGGCGAATTGTGCTGTTTCGAAAGTTTTCAAATCGGTAATATTCGTCGGATCTTGTCCGTGCCAGGCCATGTCTAATAATCCAAAACTCAACTGACGCATAGTTGCTAGTCCTTCCTGAAAACTGGCACTTTCTTTAATTTTCTGAACATATTCTTGTGGAATGATTTCGCCTGTTTCATAATGATTGGCAAACAAAGCCAAAGCTTCCGGCTCGTAACACCAGTTTTCCATAATCTGACTTGGTAATTCTACGAAATCCCAATACACAGAAGTTCCCGATAAACTCGGATAGGTGGTGTTGGCCAACATCCCATGTAAACCGTGACCAAATTCATGAAACAAAGTCGTTACTTCATTAAAAGTCAACAACGAAGGTTTTGTTTCTGTGGGTTTTGTAAAATTACAAACGTTCGAAATATGTGGTCTTTCGTTTACGCCGTCTTTTATAGATTGTGATTTAAACGAAGTCATCCAGGCACCGTTACGTTTTCCTTTTCTAGGGAAAAAGTCGGCGTAGAAAATCGAAACCAAATTATTTTGTTCGTCGGTTACTTCGTAAGTTATAACTTCTTCATGGTATTTATCAATATCAAAAATTTCGGTAAATGTTAATCCGAATAATTTTTTAGCAACCGTAAAAGCACCTTCTAAAACTTTTTCTAACTGAAAATAAGGTTTCAGTTTTTCGTCATCCAAATTAAAAAGCTGTTGTTTTAATTTTTCAGAATAATACGCTCCGTCCCATTTTTCCAATTGTTCGATTCCGTCTAACTTTTTCGCAAAAGCGGTTAATTCAGCAAATTCCTTTTGAGCTGCCGGCTTTGCTTTAGCCAATAAATCATTTAAAAATGTAAAAACTTTCTCCGGGCTTTGCGCCATTCTTTCTTCCAGAACAAAATGGGCGTGCGTTTTATACCCTAATAAATTGGCTCTTTCGAAACGTAATTTGGCAATTTTCAGTACATTTTCCTGATTGTCAAATTCGTTATTCTGAAAAGATCTTGCCCCAAAAGCAATCGCCATTTTTTTACGCAGTTCGCGATTATCGGCATACGTCAAAAACGGAACATAGCTCGGATGGTCTAAAGTGAAAATCCAGCCTTCTTTTTCCTGACTTTTCGCCAATAATCTGGCCGCTTCGATGGTACCTTCTGGTAATCCTGATAAATCTTTCTCATCTGTTAAATGCAATTCGAAAGCATTGGTTTCGGCCAAAACATTCTCACCAAACTGCAAACTCAACATGGACAATTCTTTATCAATTTCGCGTAATTGATCCTTTTTGTCTTCGGCTAAATTGGCTCCGTTTCTGGAAAAACTTTTGTATTTTTTATCTAAAAGTGTCGTTTGCTCTGCATTTAGATTTAATTGCTGTTTTTGGTCGTAAACGGCTTTCACTTTTGTAAATAAGGCAGCATTTAAGGTGATGTCGTTTCCGAACTCTGATAATAAAGGCGAAACTTCCTGAGCAATTTTTTGCATTTCATCATTCGTTTCAGCCGAATTCAGATTAAAGAAAATACTGGAAAGACGGTCCAAAATATCACCTGCAAATTCCATTGCCAGAATGGTATTCTCAAAAGTTGGTGCTTCAGGATTGTTTACGATGGCATCAATTTCGGCTTTCGCCAAAGTAATTCCTTCCTGAAAAGCAGGAAAATAATCTTCGATTTTGATTTGAGAAAAAGGTGCTGTGTTATGTTTTGTATTGAAAAATTGTGTTAAGATGCTCATGTAGAATTTAATGATTTAAAAATTAAAAGATTGAAAGAATTATAATTTGAATTGCTTTAAATCTTGAAAATTATTCCAAAAACGCAGTAATTGGATAGTGTTGTTTTCTATTCTATAATAAAGTGAAATATGTTTTGTTATGACAATTTTATAAACGTTTCTGTAGTTAGTTTTTACAAATAAAACATTGTCATTTTTTAAAAGAGCTATTGTAGCATCTACTTTCTCAATAAAACTTGCTGCAACTTTTACAGACCATTCGGCTTCTAAATAATCGATATTATTCCAAAAGTCTTTTTTAGCCTGTGGAGCCCAAATTACAATCATTATTTAAAATATTTTGAATAACGATTTTTGGTTTCTTCCATAACAGCATCGTGCGGAGTTCCTTCATTATTTTCTAAAGAATATATAGCCTCGTCTATGCGGTGCTTTTGCTCATCAGAAAGATTTTCTTTTGATTGAATGAAGTCAACAATTTCCTGAATTAGATCAGGATTATCTATATCTAAAACAATTTTGGCCAGTTCTATTTTAGAGGTTTGAATGTTCATTTCGCTTTTTTATCAAAGTTAAGGTTTATTTTTTGTTCCACAAAGTCTCGCTAAGTAAACACAGAGATTCACAAAGTTTTCTTCAATAATAAATTAAAAAAAATCTTAGCGAATCTCTGTGGTATTTCTCTGTGAGTCTCTGCGGAATAAATAACCTTATTTTTTCAATCCTTCAGCCGCTTTGTTAACGGCAGCTTTCAATTCTTCTTTGTAGGAGATAATAGTTTCAAGAACGTTTTTATCATGACTTCCGATGATTTGAGCGGCTAAAATTCCGGCATTTTTTGCTCCGTTTAATGCCACAGTTGCAACAGGAACTCCGCCTGGCATTTGCAGAATCGACAAAACCGAATCCCAACCATCAATAGAATTGCTTGATTTTACTGGAACTCCAATTACAGGAAGAGGAGACATCGAAGCCACCATTCCAGGTAAATGTGCAGCTCCTCCAGCTCCGGCAATAATGACCGAAATGCCACGAGTGTGTGCATTTTTGCTGAAATCGAATAATTTTTCCGGAGTTCTGTGTGCCGAAACGATATCTACTTCTACTTCAATATTAAATTGTTTTAATATGTCGATGGCATCCTGCATAACTGGCATGTCTGAGATGCTTCCCATTATAATGGCTACTTTGCTCATGTGTTTTTTTGTTTGTTTTGTTTCAGGTTTCAGGTTTCAGGTTTGAAAACTGTTACTATAATATTGTTTAATTTTTATTGTGGATCAGGTAGTAAACTCCAAATGTCAATCTTGAATTCTTTATCAATGGCTCTCAAATAAGATATTTGTTTTACATCGTCATCAATTAATACTTTAAAGAAAACTTCTGGTGATTCACCATATAAGGCAAGTTCTTTAGTTTTTCTTTGAATGTATTTTTTTCTTTCGTCAGCTAAAATAATATCATCAAGCTTTAATAAATTTATCAAATTGACAGCTTCATTATCATTTAAATCAGAAACTCTATAATCGCCATCATCGTAAACTACTCTTTCATCAAAATCAATTGCTGTTGGGTGCAAAACAGGTTGATAATCTTCCCATTTGGTAGATTTTTCTTTATTCCATTGATGTTTGACTAAAAACCAATTTGAATAAGAATCTTTTTTAGTTCCTTTTAAAGTTGGATTAAAATGTTCGATATCTCTTGCGTCTGCTCTTCCTAAATATTCTTCTGTATAAACACAAAATCCCTTTTGTTCTTTGTATAAGATTTTCGAAATTTTTAAATTATTATTTGAATTGCCTTCGATATAACCCAAATTACTTTTTTTAACTTCGGAATCGTCATTTTTAATAACTCTTCTCATATTTAGAAGTTATAAGTGTCACCGAGTTTAACGGTTTCTAATAATAATTCTTTTTTTCTTTTAGGATCACTTTCGTTTGCAACTTCTTGTTTTAGAGTAATATATCTTTGATAGGCTTCTTCTCCGTGTTTATTATAATAATTTACTCCAAAATCATTCTTCAACATATCATTCGGGTCATCACCAATTGGAGAACTTCCTCTTCTAACAGCAACTTTTCCTTCCTCATCAAAATATAGAATAAATCTTTCCTCTGGTTCAAATGAAGCAGCAACAAATGGAGAATGAGTTGCTACTATAAATTGAGCTTTTGGAGCAAGGTTTTGATAATGATCCATCAAGTCCATTTGCATATCTGGATATAAGGATCTTTCTGGTTCGTCAATTAAAATTATAGAATCTTTTGTCTCTAGTTTGAATAGGGGTAAAAATGACAGTAATAATCCTTTTGTTCCTGTACTAGTATTTTGTATTGGAATTATTTCATCATTTCTTTTATTCTTAATAGGGATTGAATATTCTGTATTCACTAAATCAACTTCTAGATTTAGTTTTTCTAAAATTGGATTAAAATTTTCAACAAAAGCTTCCAATTCATTTGGATTTTCTTTTTGCCATTTTTTATATTCGCTATCTAGTTTAGTAGGGTTTGATAATAGCCCCTTATGGATTAATTCAGACATTTTTTGAGTGAAATTTTTGCGGTATTCTAAAATTTCACTTAGAAGAAAAAGCCATATTTTTACATCTACATCATCATTAAAAAGTATGTTTGGGGTGTTAAAACTACTATTTAGAATATTTTCGAGACTAATTTCAGAGTTTTTTTGGTGTTTTTCGATTAGGTCAATTGGATTCTTAGTAAAAATATCAATATTTTTATCTGAAATTAAATTAGCTTTAAAATAATAAATTAGTTTTTTTTCTTCACGTTTTTCAAATAATTGACCTGACCAACCACCTATAAATTTATTATAATAGATGTCATTATTATATTTTAAATTTTCATTTGACAACTCAATATTGTTATCATTGTTATCGAACCAATTAAAGTTTATACTGCCATTAAATTTTTTTTCTTCTCCAAGTGGAGGATCAACATAATTTTGATTATTAATGAAAAGATTATTTATAAAAAAATGTCTTTCATAAAATAATTCCAACAAACCAGTTTTCCCAGTAGCACTCTGTCCAATAAAACATATTTTATCTAAAGGTTTTCCTCTTTTTTCTTCAATATGGAAATCTTCAGGATAAGTAAAATCAAAATCTAGATTTTCTAAATGTCTAAACTGATCGATATGTAATTTTGAAATTTTCATTTATTGAATTTTTACAAAGCTAATTAAAAAATGATTGCTAATATAAACTGAGGACTAAGGACTAAACACTAAGGACTAAGAACTAAGCACTAATCACCCTAATCGTATTCTTAACCTCCTCCGCAATTCTTCTCGCTTCCGCCATATCTTCATTTACAATCGTAACGTGACCCATTTTTCTGAAAGGGCGTGTTTGTTTTTTACCATAAATATGTGGTGTAACACCGTTCCAGCCTAAAATGGTTTCGATGTTTTCATACACTACATCTCCAGAAAAACCTTCTGCGCCTACTAAATTTACCATAATTCCGGCAACTTTGCTGTCGGTATTTCCTAACGGAAGATCCAGAATGGCACGTAAATGATTTTCGAATTGTGATGTATAACTGGCTTCGATAGAATAATGTCCTGAATTGTGTGGTCGTGGAGCGACTTCGTTTACCAAGATTTCATCATCATTGGTTTGGAACATTTCAACTGCCAATAAACCAACATGATTAAATTTCTCTGAAACATTCAACGCAATTGCTCGGGCTTTTTCAGCCACTTTTTCGTCGATTCTTGCCGGACAAATTACGTATTCAACTTGGTTGGCTTCTGGGTGAAATTCCATTTCGACCACAGGATACGTTTTGATTTCGCCTGACGGATTTCTGCAAACAATAACGGCCAATTCATTTTTGAAAGGAATCATCGTTTCAGCAATACATTCTACATTAGGTAAACTGTCTAAATCAGATGCTTGGCGAATTACTTTTACACCATTTCCGTCGTAACCAAATTCGGTACATTTCCAGACGAAAGGCAATTTTAAATCGTTGATTTTAGATTTCAAATTATCTAAATTCTCAAATCTTTCAAAAGGAGCAGTTGGGATATTGTTATCAGCGTAGAATTGTTTCTGAATTCCTTTATTCTGAATTCCTTTTAAGGTTTTTGGCGACGGATAAATTTTTAGCCCTTCGTTTTCTAATTGCGTTAAAGCTTCCAGATTAACCAATTCAATTTCAAAAGTCAAAACATCCACTTGTTTCCCGAAATTGTAAACCGTTTCATAATCCATTAAATCGCCCTGAAAGAATTTATTGCACGCAAATTTACTCGGTGCTTCATCGCTTGGGTCTAAAACATAAGTTTGTATGTCAAATTTTCGAGTGTCAAACAATAGCATTTTACCTAATTGTCCGCCTCCTAAGATTCCTAATTTAAAATCAGAAGAAAAATAATTCATTGTTTTTATAGTGTATTTAAGAATTCATCTGGTGTGAAAACGTTAATTTCTGAAAATTTATAATCTTTCAAATCCCGGGTAACAATACAATCCATATTATGAATAGATTGAGCAGCTGTAATTTGAATGGCATCTTCAAAATCTTTATGGTTTGATTTTAAGCTTTTTTTAATGATGTTTACATCAATTGAAATTATTTCAATATTTTCTGTGATTTCATCCAAAGCCATTCGGATTTTTTCCTCAGGAATCAGTTTTTTTAACAAATAATGAAGCGTGATGACCGTATTTGATGTAGAATATAGATTTATTTTTTTATCAACTCCTAAGGCGTAAATTTTTAAAGAATTATGTACAAAAGGTTGTCTATTTGCAAAAATATCCATCAGAATATTAGTGTCAATAAAAACGTTTTTCATAGACCGTATTTTTCTCTGTAATGCTCTTCTTTTACTTTTTCTTCATCAAAATCGTCAGGCAAAGTTACAATGCCAATCAGTTTTTTTACTTTTGGATGAATGTCATCGTAGGTTTCTGTTTTTTCAGTCAGATTTTTAAAATAACTTTCTACCAGTTCAGATAAGCTTCTGCCCGTTTTTTTAGCATACGATTTTGCTTGTTCGATAACTTCTTTTTCTAACGATAAAGTGAGTTTGGTATTCATATACGTAAAGTTTTTACAAATGTACGTAAAATAATTATTTTGATCGAATTACAAATTTAATTTTTCCGCCACGAATTCACGAATTTCTAATTATATAACTTCAAAAATTCGTGAATTCGTGGCGGAAAAAAATAGTTTCAAATCCATTTAATCTGTGGCAAAAACTATTTTATTTTCTTTAAAACTTCTTTAGCGACAGCTTTATATGCCGCTGAATGGTCTCCGAAATCTTTCTCCAGAATAATTTTCAACTCAGGATGAATCCAGTCATAATGATTTCCGAGTAAGTATAAAGTTCGAATCGAATAGGCTTTTGTAGCCACTTTTACATCGGTAATCAACCAGTCAAAACTAATTTCGATTAATTCCTGAAGATTTTCTTCAGAAAGCAAAATACTATTTTCTGCTTTTTGGTAATGCGATTTAACCAAAAGCTGAACCACTTTTGCAATCGGTCTTATAGCACTTTCATCTTTTAAGATTTTGATATTGGAACAAAAAAAATCAAGATGCGGCTGTAGCCAA
The DNA here is from genome assembly GCF_009789235.1 of Flavobacterium hydrocarbonoxydans. GTDB lineage: Bacteria > Bacteroidota > Bacteroidia > Flavobacteriales > Flavobacteriaceae > Flavobacterium > Flavobacterium hydrocarbonoxydans. Next base: position 146,658 of record NZ_WSTB01000004.1, read on the forward strand.
AGAAGTTCTTCGTAAGCGACAAATTCTAAAATCCAGCAGGCTTTGTGATTGTTTTTATCAGAAGGAGAAAAACAAATAGCAATCAATTCGTCAAATAAGTCTTTGTTTTCCAGAATTTCCTGTGCCGCCTTCAGCCGGTTTTCTCTGTAAGCATTTACGTAGTCGAGTTTTCTTTGCAGTTCAGAAGACATTTTTAGATTTTGAATTAACATTGCTCTAAAATAAATAATTTAATGAAATACTGCCGTAATAATTTACAGGAAGTCCCGGGTAGTAATATCGCGGAGTATTGTTTCCTACCGCTACGGCATTGGGTAAAATTAAGGAAGTATATTTTTCGTCAAATAAATTGTTTACGCCAAAAGCCAGGTGAGTTGTTAATTGAGGGAGTATTTCAAAACGATAGCCTGTTTTTAGATTGACAATATTATAAGCATCTGAGTAATCTGAGTTGGCGTCGTTTAGCGGAATTTCATCAACAAACTGAAAATCTGCAGAAAAGTAAAGCCCAGAACTAGTGTTTAAAAGTAAGCCTGCATTCGCTTTGTTGGCAGCAACTCCGGTTAATTTGTTTCCGGAATAATCATTTCCGCTATCCATAAAATCCTTAAATTCATAATTTCCTATTGAAGCTGAAACATACGAGTTTAACAAAAAGAAGTTGTTCATCTGCCAGTTGTGTTTTAAGGCAATTTCTAAACCCTGATGAAATGTTTCACCTGCATTTATACCTACATACTGATCATCGCCTATTCTTTTTGCTACCAGTAAATCTTTGATCTGCATGCGATACAAGGCAAATTCGGTGTAAAGATTTTTGTTTAAAAAATAGAATTTTCCTCCGGTTTCAAAATTATAACCATTTTCGGGTTTAATGTCCGTGTTGATTGTACCTTCAGTGGTTAAAGTTTCTTCAGTTGCTGGCAATGAGAACCCGCGACTAACTGAAAAATAAAGCGTTCGTTGCGTATTAGGCTTAAATAATAGAGAAAATTGTGGAGCCAATATACCGTCATAACTGTATTTTTGGGTAGAAGAAGTGTTATAATTTGTTAACTCAAATTCTGTTTTATTATAGTTAATTCCAGCCTGAATTTCAAACTGCTCAGAAAGCAAGGTTCGGACTTGAGAAAATATATTATAAAAATGTCTTTTCTGGTCTGTTTCAGTCAGTTGATTTCCCTGTAAGCTCCCTAATCCATTATTTTGCTGATATAAATTTTCGAACGTATTTCCATTATAATTATCTGTAAAATATTCGATTCCGGCAATGAATTGATTTTGTGTTTCTTTAATTTTAAAATTCCCCGAAAATTGCGTTCTGGCACCAGTGGCAAAAGTATATTGACGTAAAATATCAAAAGGCCGCGGCTCGTTACTGCCTTTATAATTGATAAAAACGGATGACGAATTGCTTAAATTTTCATTAATTTTAAAATCATACGCCAATCCCGCCAATGTAGATTTGTATTCTTTAAAACCTTTCGAAGCTACCCAGGTTGGTGCACCGGCTTGCGGATTATTTTCAAAGACGTTTTTACTAATCGAACTCGGGATAAAAGCTTTTAAATAGGTGTAATTTGAAAAATAAGTCAATTGACTGTTCTTTCTTTTTAAAAGTTCTCCTGCAAGCGTGATTCCTTCTCTGTTGTACGCGCTGTTTTCCCGCCAGCCATCCGTTTTTAGTTTGTGATAACTCACGTTCAGGCTTGAACTTTCTTTATTTAAGGAATAGTTCAGCGTATTTTTTAATAAACCAAATGAACCATAAACGGTACTGATAGAAGCATTTTGTCCCTGAATTTTCAGAAGTTGAGGCGAAATTATAATGGCTCCGCCCAATCCAGCGCCATACACACTCGAAAGAGGTCCTTTTATAATTTCAATCTGGCCAATATTTTCCAGATCAATATCATCAATTACGGTTTCGCTGTTTCCGGATGTCAGCGGAATACTGCCATAAAAAGCCCTGATTTTATTGGTGCCATAAGTAGTTCTCGCGCCAATACCCCGAATCGAAATACGGCTTGTAGTAAAATTTGCAGACTGCATGAACACACCGGGAATGGTATTAACGACCGTGCTGATATCGGTCGTATTGTTTTGCATTAAATCTTTTTTAGATAAAATCCCGATAGAAGCGGGAGCATTCAATAAACTGTCATTGATGTGAAGCGAGCTGATAACAACTTCGTTTAATTTTTCAGCTTTGGCAGCATCAATGTTTTTGCCTTCTTTTTTTTGTGCCAAAATGTTTTGGAAACAAAGTAGCACAAAAAAAAGAAAACAATATTTTTTATAAATCATAAAAGGAGTTGGTTATTTATTCGCTGTTACTCTCCAGATTGTATTACCGCTATCGTCATTCACCAATAGCGATCCGTCATTCATAACGGTAACTGCCACAGGGCGTCCGTAAACTTCTGCTTTTTCAGCGTTGGCTACAAATCCTGTTAAAAAATCTTCTGGTTTTCCGGAAGGTTTTCCGTTGGAAAAAGGAACAAAAACTACTTTATAACCAGATATTTTTGAACGATTCCACGAACCGTGCTGCCCTACAAAAGCACCGTTTTTATATTTCTCAGGAAACCCTTTTTTAGTATAAAAAGCCAATCCTAATGAAGCGGTATGCGCCCCAACTGAAACATCCGGAACAATAGCCTTTGCAGCTAAATCTTTTCGTTCGCCTTTCATTCTTGGGTCTAAAATGTTACCATAATAAGAATACGGCCAGCCATAAAAACCATCTTTTTTAACGCTTGTAATATAATCGGGAACAAGGTCATCACCCAATTCATCACGTTCATTTACAGCTGTCCACAATTCGTTGTTGACAGGGTTCCAGTCCATTCCTACCGGATTTCTTAGTCCGGCAGCGTAGATTACCTCGCCGGTTCCATCGGGGTTAATTTCCAGGATATCGGCACGGCGTACTTCTTTGTCCATTCCGTTTTCACCTACATTACTTCCGGAACCTACAGAAACGTAGATTTTTGTTCCGTCAGTATTGGCAATAATATTTCTTGTCCAGTGATTGTTGTAACCTCCCGCTGGAAGTTCCAGAATTTTTTCGCCTTTGGTTTCTAATTTTAGTGGAGCATTTTTATAAGGATAGCGATACAAACCATCCGTATTAGCTATATAGAAAAAGTCTTTTAGAACCAGCATTCCAAAAGGTCTGTTGAGATCTTTAATGAATACTTCACGGGTTTCAAATTTTCCGTCTTTGTCTTTATCACGTAAAATAATAATCTGGTTTTTACTTGTTCTGGTGCCGCTTTCTACCACAAAAATATCATTGTTGGGCGCAATGTACGTCCAGCGCGGATTCTCAAAACCATCAGCAAACTTCGTTACTGTAAAACCTTCCGGTGCTGTTGGTGTTTTTCCTTCTGGCCATTGAATAACCTTACTATTGTTTGCTTTAGATTCTGTTGCGTAGGGTGGAGGCAGCGTAATATCTCCAACAGCGGTTTTTACAATAATAGAGGGCTGTTTTGCTAAAGCATCTTTTTCCTCTTTTTTGACCTGCCCATTGCAGGCTGTCATCAATAGCAATAGGGATGCGGATAAGATTTGCGTGGTATTTTTCATTTCGATTTGAAGTTAAAAGTTTTAAAAACAACAATTTAATAAAATTAAAAATCTTTTTAAGGAAAAATTTGTAAATATTAAGTGATATTTAACATTCTGAAAAAAGTATTGCCTACACTATAATTTGATACTTACAGTTTGGTTGTAATTCTGTATCTTTGCGCATTATTTTAAACCCAAAATAATGATACAACTTCACGATAAACAATTTGTTCCGTTTATTTCGGCTAAAGAAATTGATTTTGCTTTAACCAAGTTAGTTGCTCAGGTAGAGGACGATTTTGCAGATGAAACTCCAATTTTTATTGGCGTTCTTAACGGAGCTTTTATGGTTGTGGCCGATTTTATGAAAAAATACAAACACAATTGCGAGGTTTCATTCATCAAAATGGCCTCTTACGAAGGAACAGCCTCGACCAATACCGTCAAAGAATTAATTGGGATTAATCAGGATTTAACAGGCAGAACCGTAGTTCTTATCGAAGATATTATCGATACCGGAAACACGATCGAAGAATTAAAAAGAATGTTTAAAGAACAAAACGTAAAGCATTTCAAAATTGCAACCTTGTTTTTTAAACCCGAAGCATACAAAAAAGACATCAAAATAGATTATATCGGAATCAGAATTCCAAATAAATTCATCGTAGGTTACGGTTTAGACTACGATGGATTGGGCAGAAATTTGCCGGAAATTTACAAATTAGCAGAATAAAATAACAAACACACAACTATAATATTCATTTTAAACTTCTTAAAAATTAAAGAAGTCAAAGCAACACTAACATTATGATTAACATCGTTTTATTCGGAAAGCCTGGTGCAGGAAAAGGAACTCAGGCAGAATTTTTAAAAGAAAAATACAAATTAACACATCTTTCTACAGGAGATATTTTTCGTTTTAACTTAAAAAATGATACAGATTTAGGAAAAAAAGCAAGAGTTTTTATGGATAACGGAGAGCTGGTTCCTTGCGAATTAACTACCGAAATGTTGATCGATGAAGTAAATAAACACTTAGATTCAAACGGGTTTTTGTTCGATGGTTACCCAAGAACAATCAATCAGGCTGAAGCTTTAGATAAATTTTTGCCAACAATTGGTTCTAGCGTTACCGCTACAATCGCTTTGGAGGCTGACGACGAGATTCTGGTAGCTCGTTTACTTGAAAGAGGAAAAACCAGCGGAAGAGTGGATGATCAGGACGAAGAAAAAATTCGCGTAAGATATCAGGAATACAACGAAAAAACAGCCCCATTAATCGGGTATTATAAAGAACAAAACAAGTTTCACGCCGTAAACGGTATCGGAACTATCGAAGAAATTACTGAGAGATTAACGTCAGTTATAGATAATTTGTAGAAGCCAATCCAGCTGTACGTTACAAGTCCTCGCTAAAAAAACTATTTTTCTACACCATAAAACGAGCTTCCGCTGGTCGCTGTTTTCTGGTAAGAAAAATTAGTTTTTTTAGCTCCGGGCTTTTCTCTTCCATCTGGGCTAGAAACGACCCGAATTAATAATTGCATTAACGAACCAAATAAATAACGAATCTACTAAAAATTGGAAATACTAATAATATTTTTTCTGATACTATTAAACGGAGTTTTCTCTATGTCAGAAATCGCACTGATTTCAGCCAGAAAAAACCGACTGGAGACAGCAGCAAAAAAAGGGAACAAAAGTGCCAAAATTGCGCTCGATTTAGCCAATTCTCCAAACAAGTTTTTGTCCACAGTACAAATCGGAATTACCTTAATCGGGATTTTGACGGGTATTTATTCTGGCGACAAAATCACGATGGATGTAGAAACATTTGTTAGCGGATTTGCAGTTTTAAAACCCTTTGCCCATTCGGTTGCAGTGGGAATTGTGGTCGTTACACTAACGTTTTTCTCATTGGTCCTGGGTGAATTATTGCCAAAACGTATTGGCTTAAATTACCCGGAAGCGATTGCAAAAGCAGTTGCCTTACCGATGAAAATCGTATCGATTATTACAGCACCATTTATTTGGTTGTTGACATCATCGACAGATTTTTTATTGAATGTTCTGCAAATTAAACCATCAGCCGACGGAAAAGTGACCGAAGAAGAAATAAAAGCGATCATCAAAGAAGGAACCGAAGGCGGTGAAGTTCAGGAAATAGAGCAGGACATCGTGGAGCGTGTTTTTCATATTGGCGACCGAAAAGTAAACTCCTTAATGACGCATCGCAAGTCGGTAGATATGTTGCCGCTTAATGCTGATAAAGCAAAAATAAAAGAACTGGTTTTAGAAGACTTACATACTATTTATCCAGTTTACAGTGATAATTACGATGATATAGTAGGAATTGTAACATTAAAAAACATATTCGCTTCCATCGAAAAAGATACGTTCGATTTAGGCGCAATAATGACAGATGCACCGTATTTAATGGAGCAAACGACGGCCTACAAAGCCCTTGAAAATTTTAAGAAAACAGGTGTTCACTACGCTTTAGTTTCGGATGAATATGGTGTTTTTCAGGGAATTATTACCCTGAATGATATTCTGGAAGCTTTGGTAGGTGATGCATCCGATTTTTATAAAGATGAATTTCAACTTATCGAAAGAGAAGATGGATCCTGGATGGTGGACGGACATTATTCATTGCATGATTTCTTAACTTATTTTGAGTTAGACGAACTGACAAATGATTATGAAGTCAACACCGTGAGCGGAATGATTATGACCGAGCTTTCACATATTCCGAAGGAAGGCGAGAAATTAATCTGGCAAAAATTTGTGCTCGAAGTAATCGATATGGACGGCGTAAAAATTGATAAAGTGTTGGTAAAAACACTAAAAGAATAGAAAATTGTTTCAGGTTTTATTTTGTTTCAGGTTTCAGGTTACGTGCGTTGTGCCAACTTGAAACCTGAAACTTGAAACTTGAAACTATAAGTTAACAATAGATCTTGGAAATAAGATTTCAGAGTAATCTAAAATCTAAAATCTAAAATCTGAAATTTAAAACAATGACAGAAGGAAATTTTGTAGATTATGTTAAGATATATGTTTCTTCCGGAAAGGGAGGAAAAGGATCTACACATTTACATAGAGAGAAATTTATTGAAAAAGGTGGGCCAGACGGAGGAGATGGTGGACGCGGTGGACACGTATATTTAGTTGGAAATAAAGGTCTTTGGACATTGTTTCACTTAAAATTTGCTCGTCATATTAAAGCTGGTCACGGTGGAGATGGAGGAGGAGACCGTAGTACGGGGGCTGATGGAGATGATAAATTTATCGAAGTGCCATTAGGAACTGTGGTAAAAGACAAAGAAACCGGAGAAACCTTATTCGAAATTACCGAAGACGGTGAAAAAAGAATCCTTTCAAAAGGAGGAAAAGGTGGTTTAGGAAACTGGCACTTTAGAAGTTCAACCAATCAAACACCACGATACGCACAGCCAGGTTTGCCTGGAGTAGAAATGGATGTTATTCTGGAACTTAAAGTTTTGGCAGATGTTGGATTGGTAGGTTTTCCTAATGCGGGAAAATCAACTTTGTTGTCTGTATTGACTTCGGCTAAGCCAAAAATTGCGGATTATCCGTTTACAACGCTAAAACCAAACTTAGGAATTGTGGCTTACAGAGATTATCAATCGTTTGTAATTGCTGATATTCCTGGAATTATCGAAGGTGCCGCTGAAGGAAAAGGTCTTGGACATTATTTCTTGCGTCATATCGAGCGTAATTCAACATTATTGTTTTTAGTTCCTGTGGATACGCCGGATATTAAGGGAGAGTATGATATTTTGGTAAACGAATTAACAAAATACAATCCGGAAATGTTAGATAAAGAACGTTTGCTGGTTATCTCAAAATGCGATATGCTGGACGACGAACTGAAAGCAGAATTGAAAGCAGAATTGGATGTTGCTTTCAAAGATGTTCCTTATATGTTTATTTCATCTGTTGCACAACAAGGTTTGACAGAATTGAAAGACAAACTTTGGAAAATGTTGAACGAATAGAAAATACAAAACCCGAAAAAATAATACTATTTTCCCGGGTTCACACTCACCATTAAAATTCAAACAAAAAACAAAAGGCCGTTTTTATGCGGTCTTTTATTTTATGTATTCATTTTTATAGTGCGAAGTTTTTAGAAATTCCGATGTTGAATGTTTTTCCAAAATCAAATCCGAAGCTTTCTCTTCTTTCGTCATTTCTGCCGTCAAGATTATTATAGCCAATTCCTCCAATAGAGAAATTCAAACCAAATCCGTTTTTCATATTAATGAATAAATTTGGAATTAGATTTACATACATTCCTTTTGCATCATTTACGGATTCATTTTGATAACCGGCTCCTAAATCTGCAAATACAGCAAAGGTTTCAGAAAGGGATTGTGTGTAACGGACGAATCCGCCAATTTTGTATTTTTCAGTTTTCTCAGCCCAGTCACTATCAACACTTGCGATATATCCTTCAACACCTGCTGTCCATTTATCCGCAAATTGATATCCAATTTTTGGGTTAAATTCAAAAGAAGTCGATTTGGCTTCTCCTACTTTGTCTGATGCAAATCCAATATTTCCACCTACTAATACAGATCCTTTTTGTGCACTTGCCAATCCGCTTATAAGCAATGCAGCACATACTAATAATTTTTTCATTTTAGTTTTGTAAATTAATTTTTACAAAACTAGTATTATTTATTTTGTAAGAAAAGTTTTTGATTAAATTTTTTTCATTGAGAGTTTATTTTTACAAATAAAATATTTTTTTAGAATGAAATTATAATTTATGTTAGTTTTTAATATGTTTTTCTGTTTTAAATTTTTACGAAATCGGTTTCTCTTTTTTTATAGTATAAATATAGATTTACTAAAAATTATTCAAAATGAATTTGATTTTTTTAGCTTTTATATGTTAAGCTTCTATTTTTTTGAGAAAATGAATTATATTCGCATAACTTAAACAAAATATCATGAAAAAAATAATTTTATTCTTTACCATGTTACTTATGGCTTTTCCGGTAAGAGCTGATGAAGGAATGTGGTTTTTGATGTTCATCGAAAGACTGAATCATCGAGATATGCAAAAAATGGGCTTGCAATTGACAGCTCAGGAAATTTACAGTATTAACAATCACAGTTTAAAAGATGCGATTGTACAATTTAATGGTGGATGTACTGCTGAAATCGTTTCAAAAGAAGGTTTAGTTCTAACGAATCACCACTGTGGATACAACGCAATTGCAGAACTTTCGACTGCTGAACAAAACTATTTAAAAGATGGTTTTTGGGCGAAAGAAAAAAGCGCTGAAATGAAACCAAAATCATTATACGTTCGTTTCTTCGTGCGTATGGATGATGTTTCGAAAAGAATTTTGTCAAAAGTAAACGATACAATGACAGAAACAGAAAGAAACAAAGTCATTCAGCAAGAGATTGCATTAATTGAAAAAGAAAATAACGAAGGCGGAAAATATACGGTTTCTGTTCGTCCTTTCTTTCAGGGAAATGAATATTACTATTTTGTTTACCAGGATTACACAGACGTTCGTTTAGTAGGAACGCCTCCGGAAAGTGTTGGTAAATTTGGAGGGGATACAGATAACTGGGAGTGGCCTCGTCAAACAGGAGATTTCTCTATGTTCAGAGTTTATGCTGATAAAAACGGTAATCCTGCAGCGTATTCTAAAGACAATGTGCCTTTGCAGCCAAAGCATTATTTGCCAGTAAGTATCAAAGGGGTTAAAGAAAATGATTTTGCCATGATTTTGGGTTATCCTGGAAGAACAAACCGCTGGATGCCGGCTGGTGGAATCGAGCAAAACATTCAATACGCTTATCCTGCCTGGGTTGAAGGTGCTAAAACCGGAATGGACCAAATGAAAAAATATATGGATGCTGATGCAACAGTTCGTTTGCAATATGCTTCAAAATATGCTTCGACAGCGAATTACTGGAAAAATCGTCAGGGAATGATTGATGCTTTAACAAAAGCTGGAACGGTTGAAGCTAAAACGGGACAAGAAGATAAGTTCTACGAATGGGCAAGTAAGGATGCTAATAAGGAAAAATACGAAAATGTAATTCCAACTATTAACAACTATTACCGACAAACCAATATAAAAGCACGCCACGATAATTACCTTATGCAGCTTTTGCGTACGTCTAGTTATGCAACAGGACCAGCAAATTTAGGAAACGCATTAATCGCTTACTATAACGAAAATGATGCAAAAAAAGCAGAAATGCTTCCTAAAATAAATGCCATGATTGAAACCATCTATGGCGAATTTTACGCTCCATTAGAAAAAGATGTTTTAACGGCACAATTAAATTTGTATTCTTCTAAAGCTGCTGAATATGGTTTGGCAACACATATCGCTAAAATGAAATCTGAAAATAATGGAGATTTTACAAATGATGTAGCAAAAGCAACAGAAGTAAGTTATTTTACTACTAAAGAAAAAGTGCTGGCGTTTATGGCAGATCCAAAGCCATTGGCAATTGTACACGACCCGTTGTATATTATTTCTAATGATTTATTGACAAAATACCGTGCAAAAACAGATGATCAAACCAGAGCTGACGACGTTTTTGCAACAGCTTATCGTAAATTGGTTGAAGGTTTTAGAGAATCAAAACTAAATGCGATTCAATATCCGGATGCCAATTCTACATTAAGATTGACGTATGGAAAAGTTCGCGCTTTACCTGCAGACCCTCGCAATGATGCTAAAATCAACAATTATACAACCATGGAAAGTATGGTGAAAAAGTATAAAGCAGGTGATCAGGAATTTGATTTACCGGCTCGTTTATTAGAATTGAACAAAGCAAAAGATTTTGGTCAATATGCGGATAAAGCAGGATATATGCCAGTAAATTTCTTAACGGATAACGATATCACAGGAGGAAATTCAGGTTCACCGGTTCTTAACGGAAAAGGAGAATTAATTGGAATTGCTTTTGACGGAAATATCGAAGCTATGGCGGGTGATGTTATTTTTGATCCTAATTTGCAAAGAACTATCAACGTTGATATTCGTTATGTACTTTGGATTATTGACAAATACGCCGGAGCAAAAAATATTATAAATGAATTGACGATTATTAAATAATCTGATTTTTTTTCCGCCACGAATTCACGAATATTTTTAAAATAATTCGTGAATTCGTGGCGGATTTTTTTTGGAATTAGGAATTTTATTTTTGGAATTTTAGTTATACTTATTGTTTCACTTTTACCCGAATTCCTTTGGTATGACTGGCGAATTCAGGAGCATACATACTCTGGATTGTGGTAATTCCATTAGAAAATTCTCCACTATTGTTCACCCGAATATCATATTCTAAAATATAGGTTCCTTTGTTGATTTGGTCAAAAAAGAAATGTGTTGCAGCATCTTTTGTACTCCTATAATATCCTAAACCATCTTTGTATTGGTATTCTGAAAGTACAGCTACAGGCTCAAAACAAGAAGCACGCATGTCTTTTAAATGTACAAATTCCACGTCTTCCTTCGATGAAATTATCAATCTCACGGTAACCAAATCGCCCGTTTTTAATTCATTTTTAGAAGAGATTTTTTCTAATTCATCTCCTTTCAAAGTGCTTTTCTTCAAATACAATTCTTTACTAACAGATAAAACTGCCCCGGAGTTATTTTGAATTTTATCCAAATCTTCAAAATATTGCCAATACACGCCGCCATATCCCGGAACTTTCGATTTGTTTTCGATAGAAATTGACGCCATTTCTTTTTTTACTTCTTCTGCTTTCCAGTTGAGTTTGATGTAACCTGTTTCTGCTTCTTTTTCGTTTTCTGACAGTTTTTTGGTTATGATTTTTTCATTACCAAGTTTGATGATAGTATTGTCTTTTACACTTGTCCAGTCGGTGCCTTGCATCAATAAAGCATAAATGGCTTCGGTTGTTGATTTTGTGGTGGGCCAGTTTTTGGTTTGTTTGTTTTTTAATAGCCAGACTTTCATAGCATCGACTGATTTGGTGTCCTGAGTCACTTCGGCGAAAGCCTCAATCAATAAAGCCTGAGTTTCAATAGGCGCCTGATACCAATACCAGCCTGCTTTATTGGCAATCCAGTACATGCCCCAATCTTCGTTATTTGATGACGTTTCTTTTAGGCTTTCGATGATTTTTTTAGCCGTTTCTTTTTCTCCAAAACGATTCAGTGCCAAAGCGGCTAATCCTTTTTCGTAAAGCGAATAGGTAAGCCAGTCTTTTTTAGCGGCTTCAAAATACATTTTAGACGCTTTTTTCAAAGTATCCGAAAGTGGGTGTTTTTCCAAATAAAAGCTTCTTGTGTAGAAATAATGTAAATCAGCATTAGGATTTACCCAAATCAATTTATTTGTAGCTTTAGCATTCTTTGTTCTGATTTTGTGATAGTCTAAAAACTTACGGTCTAAAAACGGAATTCCAGTCTTAGCAATTTCGTCCATTTTAGAAGTATTATTTTCGTCTTTACTCAATTTAGATAAATGGCCTAATCCTGCCAGAATGTGTCTGGTGATGTATTCGCTTTCGTCGCTGCCTTCAAACCATGGGAAACCTCCGGATGATTTTTGTTTTTGCTTTAATTTATCGAAAGTGGCTTCCTGAGAATTTTTCATTTTTTCTAAATCGAATAACAGCCCCAGATTCTTTTTCTTTTCGTCTTCACTTTTAGCATCATTTAGCCAGGGTGTTTCTGCCAGAATTATCGATTTTAATTCTTCGTTTTCTTCTAATTTGGAATTTAGATTTCCGCTTTTTCTCCACTTTTCAAACACAGTAGCAATTTTTGGATTACTCCCGATAATATCCGAAGCCAGCGCATTGGCATAAAATCGTGCAAAAGTCTGTTCCGCGCATTCATGTTCGTATTCCATCAAATAAGGAAGAGACTGAATGGTAATCCATGTTGGGTTTGATGTATATTCGAAAGTAAACTGATGATTTTTTAAAGTCGATGAGGTATTGTTTTTTAAATTCTCAAACGTATATTCTTTTTTAGAATTCTCACGAACCCAAATCGGAATACTTTCTGTAACCAGCATATTATTCGTTAAAACCGGAAGTATGTTTTCTTCACCATCCGAATAATCACCTGATTTTGCCAGAATTTTATACTGAACACCTTGTAAGCCTTCCGGAATTGTAATAGTCCAGTTGGCTGTTGTATTACCAAAAGCCGGAATGGTAAAGTTCTTAACGTTTTGCGCATTCAGCATTTCGTTGTCTATTGGCTGCATGGTTGCAGCATCAAAAAACTGCAGCATGGCAATTCCTGTTTTGGCTTCGCCGGTAATATTCGAGATTTTAGCACTAATTACAATGGTGTCTTTCTCTCTGAAAAAGCGAGGAAAATTGGGTAAAATCATTAACTCTTTTTGAGTAAGGACAATTTTTTCTAAATAACCTGTAATCGCTTTTTTATTATGAGCTAGCAAACGAAGTTTCCAAGATGTTAATGCTTCCGGAGAAGTAAAGTTGAAGCTTACTTTTCCGTCTGCATCAGTTCTTAAATTCGGTAAAAAGAAAGCAGTTTCAGAAAGATTTTTTCTTGCTTTTACCTGTGTCAGTTCTTCTAATGCTTTTTTGGTGTTAATGATAATCACTCCATTTGCACCTCTGCTTCCGTAAAGAGCGGTTGCTTTGTCATCTTTTAAAACATCAACAGATAAAATAGTCGCAGGATCTATATTTTTTATATCATTTATAATTTGTCCATCCACCACATATAAAGGAGTTTTTCCTTCAAGACTGGCTGCTCCTCTAATTTGTACACCTGCAACAACACCTGCAACACTGGTACTGTCTGCTCCAACTAGAAAATTTCCTGTACTAATTCGCGAAATTGATGCAGAGAGACTGGCTTTCTTAGTCTGTATCCCATAACCGGTAACAACAACTTCTTCTAGACTATTGTGGTCTTCAGTTAGAACTATATCGATAATTTTTGCATCTTTGACTATTATGGACTGATTTTTAAAACCGATATAACTAAAAACAAGTTCTTCGTTTCTTACAGCTTCAATTTCATAATAACCATCAAAATCAGAACTTGTACCTCGTTGTGTTCCTTCGATTGTAATGCTAACCCCAGGAAGCGGCATATTCGATTCGTCTGTTACGATTCCGGAAATCAATTTGGCATTAATTGGTTTTTCTGCTTTTTTGCGAAGTTGTTTTTGATATTCTCTTTGAAGGAAAACAGAATTATTAGCATTGTTAAAATCAAATCCAAACCAGATAAGCTTGGCCGTTTCATTATGAAGTTCAATTCTGTTTTTTGGGATATTTAAATTCTGAAGATAACTTGATGTTTTTTCAAAACCCAAATCTGATTTAATATTACTGCTATTATAGGAGTAATCATAAAATCCCAAAGTGTTCCAACTGCTTGCTGCAAATTGGTCTAAGGAGCTGTCATACATCGAGGCCAGCACTTCGGCTTCATTTTTAGTATGGGTCGATTTTAATTTAAAGGACCAGTTTTCATTAGTTCCGGGTTGTAGTTTGCTTCTAAAAGTTTCGGTAGTAAACTCCAGTTTTGGTGCTTCAGTTTTTAAAAATACGTCAATATCTTTGTTGAAAACAGTATTCTCAAAAACACTCTGAATTCCTATTTTTAAATGCTTTTCAAATTCTTTTTTTAATGCGATTTTAATGATTTTTTCATTGTTTTCAAGATGTTCTGTTTTTTCAAAAAAGACTTTACTATCGTAATTTCCTGTAACAGAAAAATAAAGCTCAGGAATCACCGACGTTATTTTTAAGAGAACAAAACCATCTTTTTTAGGATCTTCATTAATCTGTTTGATACTAAATAAAGTACTGGTATTAAACTTGTCTTTGCTTTGCGTAATCTGAAAATCCGTGGAAGATTTTATAGTATTATCAAAACTATCTTTAGCTGAAAATACTATTTTATAATTCCCTGATTTATAATTTGAAATGAAATCCAAAACAATCTTTTTATCTTTTTCTGTATCTATTTTTTTAGAATAAAGTAAAGTTGTTGTGGTATCAGTTGTTATTTTTTCGTTTTGTTCATAAGGAAACAAGCGTTCAAAATCTGCATTCTTTATGGTTTCAAAATCAGGTACGGGCCAGACTCTGGGTTTGAATTTTCCGGAAAAAGGACTTTTATAAAAGATTTTGATTTCGCCTTTGACAGCCAGGAATTCGCCATTTAAGTTGGTGCTCGTAAGTAGAATTTCGTTTTTATTTTTGGTTTCAATTTGAAAAGGAACTGAGGTACCCAATACCAAGTCATGATAACCAACTTTTACATCGGTTTCAGCATCGTGAGTTTCGCCGTTAATATCAGTAACAGTGGTTTTTATATGATAATTAAAAACAGGTAATTGCTCTTTTTTAGTGTTTTTAGGAGGAATTGCAGTAAAGTCAATACTGAATTTTCCCGAAGCATCTGTTTTCGTTTCGCCGGTAATTATAATTTCCGTTTCTTCATCTGGTCCGGAAAAACCTCTAAAATAATTGGAATATCGGGTAACCGTGTATTTCACTACAGCATCAGAAATGTTGCTGCCCGCAAAAGCTTTCGCACTTCCTTGTACTTTAATCAGCTCATTGACCTTAAAGCTCTCTTTTTTTGGTTCAAAAGTAATTTCAAATTTTGGACGTTTGTATTCCTCAACTCTAAAATCAATTGCAGAATCTTCAAAGTCAACATTTTCCCAGAAAGCGTGTTCGTCTTTACCTTTGTTATAGTCTATGTCATTTTCATAAGTATCAGGTTCATCTGCTTCAATGGTAAAATTACCTGTCAAGCCATTTTTTGGTAAAACGAATTCCCCCGAAAAAGAACCGAATTCATTTGTAATAACATCAAATTCTTTAAAATCATTATAATCAGCGTCCTGAATAATAATTTTGAATGTTGTTTTAGCCACTACCTTTGTTTCATTATTCTTTTTTTGGATGGCAATCCCTTTGTAATAAACCGTTTGCCCGGGGCGATAAATTGCCCGGTCTAAATAAAAATCTACTTTTCCTTTAAAATCATCTTCGTTTTCGTTATCATTTTTGGAATATTCATTAAAATAGCTGAGATAGTTTTTCTGAACTAAAACAGTATCATTTTTCGTTGATAATTCAATATCGTTATTGTTGTAAATGAATTTCTTTTGACTGTAAGATGCAACACCGTTTTTATTCGTTTTTAAATTATAATGTTTCGATTTTACCGTCACATTCTCTAATGGTTTTCCGGTTTTTCTGTCCAGAACCTGAAACGTTTCTCCGGAAATATTCTGAGAAGCCAAAACAGCTAAATTAGAAACAGTAATGGTTTCATAGGAAAAAGCTTTTTCGTCTTTGGTTTCTGAATCACTTTCAAAATAAACCAAATAAGAACCGGTTTTTAAATTTGGTAAAAGTACCTCGGTAGTGTATTCAAAAAAATCATTTTTGTTTTTGATGGTATAGTTTTGGGTTACAATAACTGCCCCTTTTTGGATAATAACGGATGCTAAAGTGCCTTTTTTAGAATAATCTCTTAAATCTAAAAGTTGTTTTTGATTGATTTTATAGAAAGAAACTTTTACTTCTGAAACATTTTTATATCGAATAAGGGCTCTCGTATTTTCATCTGAATAACTGTATTTCTGAAGCTGAATATTTAATGATTTGGATTGAATATATCCTTTTTGCTGTACAGCCAGTTTGTAAGCGTTTGATCTGTTATTTACGGCAATAATACTGTCTAATAAAAAGACAGCCTGGATGTTATAATCCGGATGAGTTTCTTTTGAAGCTTTTTGCGATAAAACAGAAGCTTTTTCCAATTGAATGTTCTGAATCAGAATAGCTTCTTTTGTTTCTTTTTGAAGGGAAGTCAAAGCTGGGAAATAAGCCTCGTCAGAATCCAGAAGATTATTTTTGCAGTATTGCATGCGCTCCAGCTGATTGTCTCCGGAGGGGTTGTTCGATTCCTGATTTTGATATAAAGATAAAACGGTACGTAGGTTTTCATTTGTAGCAAAACCGAAATCGACCTTTATGAAATCTGTAGATTTCCCTAAAAGTTGTTTGGTATAGGGCGTAAAATCACTTTTTACAACTTCCCATTGATGCACTTTTTGTTTGTAAAAAGCCAGATTTTCTTTTAAAAGATAATCAAAAAGGTTTTCTTTTTTGAATTTCTCTAAGGTAAAAAAATCAAAGATTGCCTCGTATTTTTCTAATGAAGTTGATTTTAAAACGGTTTCGTTTTCTAAAGTCTTTTTCATAATCAAACCTATTTGATTTTTGAAAGTAGCTTCAGTCCAGGTCAAAAAATCTTCATCAAAAGCATTGGTATTGGTTCTGCTTCTGATTTTAGAATTGTTTCTGTTGTAATAATCATTCAGACACTTCGCGTAAACGAAATTCAATATTGCTTTTGATGGAATCGAAACACGGTTAATTTCGCTTTTCAAATTATTTATAATCTTCGTTTGTGCATTTTCATCAACCGTTTGCAGGTATTTCGACTGATAAAAAAAGCATTTTATCATTTGCACTTCGTCTTTATTTTCTACCGCTTTTTTATAGATTTCGACAACAATCTCGTTCGATGATTTTATTTTTCCTTCGTTTTCATAGTTAATTACTTTGGCCCATTTTTTATCATTTTGTTGAGCGAATAGCGTTGTAGAAAACAATAAGAACGCAAATAATATTTTTTTCATAAAGTGAGTTTTCTATATAGAGTGTTGTTTTTTGAAAAAGGTTGGAAACGTAATAAAATAAATTTCGTACAAATTACTAATTTATCCCTAAAACCTAATGATACATTTTATATTTCCTTATTTTTGAAACATGAAAAAGCTACTATTCCTTTTTTTGATGATACCAATATTTGTTTGGTCACAATCTAACTTTGAAAAAGCGGATAAGTTATTTAATTCTAAAAAGTATGAAGAAGCCGAGATTGCTTTTAAGGCAGTTTTAAAAAGTAATCCTAATGATATTAAAACATTAGAACGCCTGGCAGATATTGCTGCCCATCATAAAAATTGGGAGCAGACTGCTGTATATTATAAAAAGCTCAAAGAAATAAAACCTACCGAAGCCGATTATTTTTATAAATATGGAGGTTCTTTAGGGATGCTGGCTTTAGAAGCCAATAAATTTAAAGCTTTAGGAATGGTGTCGGATATGAAAAAGGCATTCGAAAAAGCTATTCTTTTAGATCCAAAACATCTGCCTGCGAGATGGGCTTTGATAGAGCTGTACCTGCAACTGCCGGCAATAGTAGGAGGCAGTGAGTCAAAAGCTTTGAAATACTCGCATGAACTGGCCCGGTTATCGCCGGTTGACGGGTATATGTCCAAAGGGAGAATTGATGAATATTTTGAAAGATATGCTGAGGCTGAAAAAAATTATATAAAAGCAGACGAAATTGGGAAATCAAAAATTACATTTCAAAAATTATATAATTTATATTTGAACAAATTAAAAGACCCTAAAAAAGCAAAGCATTTAAAACAGGAGTTTGATAAAAATAACGAAATATCAAAATCGTAACTTCCGGATTAAGAACGGAATCAGATAAAAAAATTGAAATTTAAAATGAAAACACATTTCATCGCCATAGGCGGAAGCGCCATGCACAACTTAGCATTAGCATTACATAACAAAGGATACAAGGTTACCGGCAGCGACGATGCTATTTTTGAACCATCGAAATCGCGTTTGGATAAAAAAGGAATTTTACCTGCTGAATTAGGCTGGTTTCCCGAAAAAATTACTGCTGATATCGAAGCTGTAATTTTAGGAATGCACGCCAAAGCTGACAATCCTGAATTGCTAAAAGCGCAGGAATTAGGTTTGAAAATATATTCGTACCCGGAGTTTTTATATGAACAGTCTAAAAATAAAACACGTGTTGTAATAGGTGGTTCTCACGGAAAAACTACTATTACTTCGATGATTTTGCACGTTATGCATTATCATAATATCGAAGTTGATTATATGGTAGGAGCACAGCTGGAAGGTTTTGATACAATGGTGCATCTTACTGAAGAGAATGATTTTATGGTTCTGGAAGGCGACGAATATTTATCTTCTCCGATTGACAGAAGACCAAAATTTCATTTGTACCAGCCTAATATTGCCTTGATTTCCGGAATTGCATGGGATCATATTAATGTTTTTCCAACGTATGAAAATTACGTGGAGCAATTCGAAATTTTTATTGCCAAAATCACCAATGGCGGAATTTTAGTGTACAACGAAAATGATCCAGAAGTAAAACGCGTTGCAGAGGCCGCTGTAAACCCAATTCGTAAATTAGCCTATCACACACCAGAATATTCCGTAAACGATGGTGTAACGTTATTGAAAACTCCCGAAGGCGATATGCCAATCGAAGTTTTTGGTGCGCACAACTTAAATAATTTGGCTGGAGCCAAATGGATTTGCCAGAATATGGGCGTTGACGAAGCTGATTTTTACGAAGCTATCGCCAGTTTTAAAGGAGCGTCTAAACGATTGGAGAAAATTGCTGAAGGAAAAGGCAAAGTAGCGTATAAAGATTTTGCACATTCGCCAAGTAAAGTGGCTGCAACTACAAAAGCGGTAAAGGAGCAATATCCAAACAGAACGTTGGTGGCATGTTTAGAATTGCATACGTATTCTAGTTTGAATGCTGAGTTTTTGAAAGAATACGAAGGAGCACTTGAATATGCTGGTGTAGCGGTTGTTTTTTATTCGCCGGATGCAGTAAAAATCAAACAATTAGAAGAAGTAACTTACGAGCAAATCGCCAGCTCTTTCAATAGAAAAGATTTAATAATTTACACGAATCCTGTTGAATTCAAAGAATATTTATTCAATTTAAATTTAGAGAATTCAGCACTTTTATTAATGAGTTCAGGAAACTACGGCGGATTGAATTTTGATGAGGTAAAAGGTTTGATTGAGTAATTAATTAGTCAATGAGATAATTTGAAAATGTGTCAATTGTTTTTATATAATTGGCACATTTTTTTTTGAAATTCATTTCACCATCACTTGTTTGGAATTTGGAATTTCTGTTTTGGAATTTCCTTAATAGGATTTACATTTTGGAATTTGTATATAAAAAATGTCCCACAATTGGATATTCAAACAAACAATCTTCCAACACTTGTCCACCGCCTACATTGTGAACGATTAAATTTCGTTTTCCGTCTTGAGATTTTTTGTTAGTGATGATACCAATGTGCGGTAACTTTCCGTTTATCATCCAGGTTACTAACTCGCCAGTTTTATAATCGGATGGATTTTGGGTTACGGGTAATTTTGTTCCTTTTCGTTCAAAGAAAATTTCCAGATTAGGAACTCTTCTGTGATCGATATTTTTGTCGGTTTTGGTCATTCCCCATTTCTTTAAATTTGGATAAAGATTAAAATTACCTATCATATCTTCATGCACTTCTTTTTGTAAATCAATGTCTAGTTTTCTATAAGCACGAATGATCACATCGGTACAAACACCTTTATTTGCAGGAACATCTCCGTTTGGATATTTAATCGAAAAGTAAGCCGGATCATAATCAATAGAAGGGTCGATTATTGAAATTGCCGCTTCGGATAATTTTTCTTCAAATGTTTTAACCGTTTTTTCTGTAGAATGATGTACTGCAAATTGCGTTTTTTCTTTTTGGTTACAGGAAATCACTGAAAATGCGATTAGAAATAGGACACAAATAGTCTTCATCATATTGGGTTAGAATTTGTTATTCGGATTATCTATAAATTTAATTCTTTTTAGAATGCGAATACATTTTTAATGAATGATTTTTCTTATTTTTAACAAAAAATCCCCAAACACTATTTTTAAGTATGAATGCAACAACAAAAGTGATCGCTACGACAAGCGAGAACCCAGATTTTATATTTTTAATACAAACCTTCGATACTTTTTTATGGGAAAGATATCCCGAATTAAAAAAAGAGTATTGGGGCAATAACCTGATAGAGTTTAACCCAAATGTGATTATCGTTTATCTTGATGAAAAACCAGTTGGCTGTGGCTGTTTTAAAAGGTACAATGAAAATTCGGCTGAGCTAAAGAGAATGTTCGTTTCTCCTGAAGCCAGAGGTTTAGGTCTGGCGCAATTAGTTATCAAAGAATTGGAGCTGAAAGCCAAAGAGCAGGGTTTTGAGACTTTCATTTTAGAAACATTGTACAAGCAGACAGAAGCAATTAGTCTCTATCAAAAAGTAGGTTTTGAAATAGTAGAAAACTATGAACCTTATGTAGGTATGACAAATAGCATTTGTATGAGCAAAAGCATTATTTAATATTTAATTTTAATGGAATCAACACATTTTCCTATTACAAATTGGTCCGAAGACGACAGGCCGCGCGAAAAATTAATGCTGAAAGGAAAAAGTGCGTTAAGTGATGCCGAGCTGATTGCAATTTTGATTGGTTCCGGCAGTCGAAACGAATCGGCTGTAGATTTGAGTAAACGAATTTTAGCAAGTGTAGATACATTAAATTCTTTAGGGAAAATGTCGATTTCGCAATTGATAAATTTTAAAGGAATAGGAGAGGCAAAAGCTATCGCAATCATTGCAGCACTCGAATTAGGTAGAAGAAGAAGGTCTGAAGATGCTGTTGAACTTGTTAAAATTACGTCAAGCAAATTGGTTTTCGAAATCATGCAGCCTATTATTGGCGAACTGCCACACGAAGAATTTTGGGTTCTTTTTCTGAATAATTCAAATAAAGTAATTTCGAAATCACAATTAAGCAAAGGCGGAATTTCGAGTACCATTGTCGATGTGCGTTTGGTGTTTAAATTGGCTCTCGAATCGGGTGCTACAGGACTGATTTTGTGTCACAATCATCCGTCTGGCGTTTTGAAACCGAGTAACGCCGATCTTCAGATTACTAAAAAACTTAAAATAGCCGGTGATAGTTTAGATGTTAAAGTTTTAGACCATCTGATTATAACCGAAACAAAATATTATAGTTTTGTAGATGAAGGCGTTTTTTGATAAATTTGCTTCTTTCAGACATTTGTCTTATATTTACGGTCAAATGTCTTTTTTATGGAAGCTGTAAAATTAAAATCGGGAGAAGCCATTGATAAGGCTGTAAGAGGGTTTATCACCAAGGTCGAGAAGGATAGTGGGTACAAACTCATTACTAAAAACATAACCTATAGGGAGTTTTTAAAAAACAAAATGTTGATTAGTCATTCTATTCGCGAAGGAATTCCGTATGATTTTTTTAATCTGATAAAAGAAAATGCCCCTTTTAATGAAGAGGATTGGGCTTCTTTTTTAGGAATTTCAACCAAATCACTTCAAAGAAATAAAGTAAAAGAGAATTTTATATTCAAGTCTTTACAGTCAGAAAAAATTCTCGAATTAGCTGAGGTTACTTCATTAGGAAAAGAAGTTTTTGACTCTGAAGAACAATTTTATTTATGGTTGAACACACCTTCGTTTGCATTAGCTTCCTTAACTCCTTTTGAACTCTTAAGAGATTCTTACGGAAAAGAAATGGTGGTGAACGAATTGAATAAAATTGATCAGGGAATTTTTGTGTAATGGAAGTTTTTCGATTAGCGCGCAAAAAATATCCGATTGAGCTGTCTGGACGTGGTGCAGCAATTTCAGGCGCAAGATGGAATTCTAAAGGAACTGAAATTATTTATTGTGCAGAGAACAGGGCACTTGCCATGGCTGAGGTTTTAGTACATCTTTCGTTAGCAACTTTGCCAGGCGATTTTGTAATGCTCACTATTATTATTCCTGACGAAATTGACATTGAGGTATTAGATCTGAAAACCCTGAAAGAAGATTGGTCTGTTTTTCCCGGCACATTCGAAACAGCGGCAATGGGCGATGATTTCATCCGAAGAAATGATTCTTGTGTTTTGAAAGTTCCATCAGCAGTCGTAAAGGGAGATTTTAATTTGCTTATTAATCCGTATCACAAGGATTTTCATAAAATTAAAATTATAGATCAGCATGACTTTCCATTTGATAAACGAATATTTAAATAATTAGATTACCATGTTACAAAATACGATTACAGATGTTTTTTTTGATTTAGATCACACACTTTGGGATTTTGATAAAAACTCCGAAATGGCTTTTGATCGAATTTTTAAAGATAAATATCCGCATATTAAGACAACTGATTTTATCGAAAAATATGCGCCTATTAATCAGGCTTGCTGGAAATTATACCAAAACGATACAATCACCCATCAGGAATTGCGTTATAACAGATTAAGATTTTCTTTTGACGCTCTGAACATTGACATCTCAGATGACGAAATTAGCGAAATTGCTGTTGATTATATCGAATTCTTAACCGACAATAATCATCTTTTTGATGGTGCAATTGAGGTCTTGGAGTATTTGAAATCAAAGTACAAATTGCACATTATAACCAATGGTTTTGCGGGTGTTCAGGATAAAAAAATAAACAACGCGTTGCTTTCAGGTTATTTTACAACGATTACAAATTCTGAATTAGCAGGCGTAAAGAAACCAAATAGTATTATCTTTGATTATGCGATTAATATTGCGAAGGCTTCTAAAGCGAACAGCATCATGATTGGAGATTGTCTGGATGCAGATATTAACGGAGCTTTGAATGCAGGTTTGGATGCTATTTTTTTTAATGAAAAAAAAATCGAAACACCTGAAAATATTAAACAAATTAATCATTTATTAGAACTTAAAAAATATTTATAATTATGAAAATTAAATTTTTATTGCTTGCCCTATTTGCTTCCGTTATCGGATTTTCACAATCTATTAACGATTATAAGGCTGTGATTGTACCGCTGCGATATGATTTTCAAAAAACAGATAATCAATACAGATTGTCAACCATGACAAAAGCAAATTTGATCAAAGCAGGTTTTGAAGCTTTTTATTCAAACGAACAGCTCCCGGAAGGCTATAACGAACGTTGCGATCTTTTATACGCCGAGGTAAAAAGAGATAACGCTTTTTTAATGACAAAACTTTTTGTAGAGTTTAAAGATTGTTACGGAAAAGTAATTTATACATCCGGTGTTGGAAAAAGCAAAGAAAAAGAATATGAAGTTGCCTATAAGGAATGTCTGGATATGGCTTTTGTCTCAATCAATGAATTGCATTATAAATACAACGGAACAAAAGCAGCATTGCCTGCAAGAGCGACATCAACTGTAGCTGCTCCAGCAGTTACAACAGCAGTTGTTGCGACTCCGGTTGTATCAGCGGTTGTTGCAACTCCTACTCCTGATGTTTCAGACCCGAATTTACTATATGCACAACCAACAGAAACTGGTTATCAGTTGATTGATAAAACGCCAAAAGTAGTGATGAAATTAATGAAAACATCACGTCCGGATTCTTTTATTGCAATCAAAGATGGTGTTCAGGGAACATTAAATGCAAAGGACAATCAATGGTTTTTTGAATATTATAAAGACGACAAATTAGTTTCTGAAAAAGTTGTAGTTAAGTTCTAGATTTTAGATTTTAGATTAAGAATGTTAAACAGCTATTAGAAAAAAAATAAACAACAAACAGTATATTAATATCCATATTTATCTTTCCAACGGTTCTTTAAAAATTCGCGGTTGCTGTTCTCTCTGGAATTGCTTCCCGGATTATAAAGAACCGTTTCTTTTATCGCTTCAGGTAAAAATTCCTGTTCTGCAAAATTATTGGCATAATCGTGCGAGTACTTATAATCTTCGCCATAACCCAACTCTTTCATCAGTTTCGTTGGGGCATTTCGCAAATGAATCGGAACTGGCAAATCTCCGGTTTGTTTTACCAATTGTTGCGCATTTCCAATCGCCATATACGAAGCATTACTTTTAGGAGAAGTGGCCAGATAAATAGCGCATTGGCTCAGAATAATTCTGCTTTCAGGATAGCCAATCGTACTCACCGCCTGAAAGGTATTATTAGCCATAATAAAAGCCGTAGGATTGGCATTGCCAATATCTTCACTGGACAAAATAAGCATTCTTCGGGCGATAAATTTTACATCTTCGCCGCCTTCAATCATTCTTGCCAGCCAATAAACCGCACCGTTTGGATCGCTGCCACGAATCGATTTTATAAAGGCCGAAACAATATCATAATGCTGCTCACCAGTTTTGTCATACAAAACCGTGTTTTGCTGCACCAGTTCAAAAACTCTGTCATTAGTAATAATTATTTCATCGCCAGCCGAAGCGTTTACAACCAATTCAAAAATATTCAGCAATTTTCTGCCATCACCTCCGGAAAGTCGCAACAATGCTTCCGTTTCTTTCAGAACAATATTTTTTGATGCTAAATACGAGTCAGTTTTCATCGCGCGGTGCAGTAAAGCTTCCAGATCATCTTTTGTAAAAGCATTCAAAATATACACCTGACAACGCGATAATAATGCGGGAATAACTTCAAAACTTGGGTTTTCGGTCGTGGCACCAATTAGGGTAATAATGCCTTTTTCGACCGCTGCCAGAAGCGAATCCTGCTGCGATTTACTAAATCTGTGAATCTCATCAATAAACAAAATAGGGTTTTTAGCCGTAAACAAACCACCGCTTTGTTTCGCCTTATCAATCACATCACGTATGTCTTTCACGCCCGAATTTATCGCACTCAAAATATAAAACGGACGCTTCGATTCCTGTGCAATAATTTGTGCCAAAGTCGTTTTTCCCGTTCCCGGCGGTCCCCAGAAAATCAACGACGGAATAATTCCTTTCGAAATTTGCTGCGTCAGCGAACCGTTTGGTCCAACCAAATGACTCTGACTAATATAATCTTCTAATTGCTGTGGGCGAATACGCTCGGCTAAAGGTGCTTCCATTTTGTAAAATTACTATTTTTAATTTTTTCAGGAGCTATTTCCTGCTGTCCGCTGTATCTTTTTATTTTTAAAGAAAAAATAAAAAGGATGCCGCTTCCATCAGGGCTAAATCCGGCTTCGAAAGAATGTTTTTCAGTTAGCTGACAAAATATCAGTAAATTAGTTTTGGATAGTTTTTTGATGCTTCCTTTTCAAATCAATGCTAAATATGAACGACAATCATTTTAAGTTTTCAAATGCAGTTATCGGGCTTCCGGTTTTTTTTGTGCTTTTCATTTGGGTGGTTTACTGGGCTCAGATTCGTTTCGATTTTGACTTTTACCAGCATGGTGTTTATCCTCGTGAATTCTCCGGTTTGCAAGGTGTTCTGTTTAGCCCTTTTATTCACGAAAACTTAGGGCATTTGTATAACAATTCGATTCCGCTTTTGGTTTTATTAGCAGCGATGCAATATTTTTATCCCAGACAAACTTTTGGCGTTATCACTTTCGGAATACTTTTTTCAGGATTGATAACCTGGATTATTGGCCGCGAAAATTATCATATTGGCGCCAGCGGACTGATATATGTTTTGGTAAGTTTTATATTTTTCAAAGGAATTCAAACCAAATATTACCGGTTAGTAGCGCTTTCCTTATCTGTAATTTTGCTTTATGGCGGAATGATTTGGTATGTTTTTCCAGATGTCGATCAGTCTATTTCCTGGGAAGGACATCTGGCAGGTTTTATCACAGGTTTCGGAATAGCAATGTTTTATAAAACACCAGAATACACAAAACCTATTGTCTATGATTGGCAAAAACCTGACTTCAATCCTGAAGAAGATGCTTTTATGAAACATTTTGACGAAAACGGAAATTTTGTCAATACTGAAATTCCGGAAGAAGAACCTGAAAATAGTTCTACTTATTTCAATTCTGATGTTTCCGTGCACTATATTATCACAAAATCTGATGAAGAAGACAAATAGGAGAGGGTAATTTTCATTTGATTTAAAATGACTATTTTTGTTAAGGATATTCTAATTTCATTTCTCTAATTATGAAAAAGATAAGCTTTTCTATTTTGTTTTTATTAGTTTTTGTCAGTGCAAAATGTTTTTCTCAATGTGAGGTAAGAAACAGAGTACAGGCTGACGGAACGATGATTTATTATTTTGATCCAACAGTGTTTTATTATACGCAGTCAAAATCGTTAAAGATTAATATTGTAACGGATAAAGAACATTATTTTGTTGCTTTGCAGCCTTCTCCTTTTCCTGCAAAAAAAGAAGGGAGAAAGATAAAGGATGATTTAGTTATTCAATTGGCTAATAAAGAGTCGTACAAACTTTCTCATTACGACACACAATATCAGAATAATGATTCTATAATGCAGGTTTTGTATCTGATGGATGATAAAGATATTGAGGTCTTTTCTAAGTTCGAAGCCATTTCGGCTACGATCAATATGAAAGGGACCGAGTTTATGCGAACCTATACTTTCAAATTGCATAAAAATGCTATAATACAACAATTAGAATGCTTCCTGAAAAATGAGGAAGTGCTAAAAACAGAAGACGAAAAGAAAGAGTAGTTTAATGAATCGAATCTTCTGCAATATCTGGTTTTGGAGCTTCTTTGATTTTCTTTCTTATTTTTCTGATGAGGTTGTTGTAGCTTACCTGAATAGAAATATTGTTGGTGATTTTGGTTAAAGCATCTCTTGGTTGATAATCACTCAGATAAGATACTTCTACTTGTAAGTCTTCTGTAATAAGATAACCACCTCCAATATTAAATCGGTTTTTGTCAAAAAAAGAAAGGCCGGTTACCTTTGCGTTTGATTTAAGATATATTTCATCTGAAACAAAAGCATAAAAGACTCCTTGTCGTAAAAGTTGACTGTTGATGGGTTTCAGGTATTTTACCTGTTGGCGAAATCGAAAGACTTGTTCGAAATCATCATCACTATTTTTGATGTTTCTTAATTCAGTTCTTGTTCTGGTACTTAAAGTATAGCCAATTTTATGAAAAAAATAGGTGCCTTGTAGGGTAAAACGCCACTCCGGTGCGTCGAATTGTCCAATGTCAGGGGCATTTTTATTATCGTAAAAAGCAATTCCACCAGTAAACTTCCATCTTGGGGAGAAGTAATAATTTGCCCAGCCAGAAAAAGAACTCTGAACAGGTTCGTGAAAGATATTGCTGTTGTTTAAAGTACTGCTCGACGTTCGGTTATAATAAAATTCGGTTGCCCATTTTTCGCTTAAAGTTCCGTTGAATAATAGTTCGGTAGTAAATTGATTGAGTTTTTCTTTTTGAGCATAAGTTATGTGATTAGCAAAAGCTAAAAAAAAGATAATAGTATATTTTAATAGTTTTTGCCAACACATATTTATACTCTGAAATGAGAGTTAATACTTAATTTCTTTGGCGAACAGCTTCGTATAAGAAGGCACCACAAGCGACAGAAACATTCAGTGAACCAATAGTTCCAAACATCGGAAGTTTAGCTTTTTCATCTACAATTTTCAATACAGAAGGGTTGATTCCTCTGTCTTCAGATCCCATGATAATTGCGACTGGTTCGTTTAATTGTAAATCGTAGATATTGGATTCAGTTTTTTCTGTAGCAGCTACCGTTTTAATACCTGAACCTTGCAGGTAGAAAATAGCATCTTTGATATGCTCTACTTTACAAATAGGAACATTAAAAACAGCACCCGCAGATGTTTTTACGGTATCACCATTTACAGGAGCAGAACCCGCTTTTTGAACAATAATTCCGTTAACACCTGTACATTCAGCAGTTCTGATGATGGCACCAAAATTACGGGCATCGGAGATTTGGTCAAGAATCAAAAATAATGGTTTTGTACCTGAAGCTATTGTTGATTCAACCAGGTGTTCCAAATCGATAAAACCAATAGGTGAAATTGTAGCAACAGCACCCTGATGATTGTTTGGTGTAAGTCTGTTTAGTTTTTCAACCGGGACATAAGAGAAATTAATGTTAGCGCGTTTCATCACTTTCATTAAATCCTTCATTAATTCGCCTGATATTTCTTTTTGTATAAATACTTTATCGACTTCTTTTCCTGCCTGAATTGCTTCTATAATGGCCCTGATGCCAAATATTTGATGTTCTTTTTCCATGGTGCAAATATAGGTATAATGTTTTTATAAAAAAAAACCACCCTGAATGAACAGGGTGGTTTGATATGTAAATCTGAAATTTAAATAAATTATTTAGCCCAGATTAGTTTTGTGTCTAATTGGTCGCCTCCAATAGCAGCAGCTGCAGCAGCAACATTTTCACCGTTTAATGTTTGTAAGTTTACAGGGTATGTAAATCTTGCAGGCATTGCAGTTAAATTGTTTAATGCAGTGAACGTGTAAGTAGTTACACCATCAACAGGATTGTTGAATGTGTAAGTTCCTCCTGGTTGAAGAAGTGTGTTCGGATATCCAGTTCTTCTGTATTCAGCATATGCCTCATATGGCTGCATGAAAAGAGCTAGATATTTTTGAGTAATTACATTTGCTTGGTTTGGAGCAGGCAATGCAGCTACGTAAGCGTTGATTTTAGCAGTAGCTACTCCCCAACGTTCCATAGATGCTCTTACACCAGCTTGGTATTCTGCAGCAGACCACCCTTTGCTTTCAGATACTAAAAATGCAACTTCAGCATATTCCATTAGTATTTCAGTGTAATCTCTTCTCAATACACTATTACTCCAGAAAGAAGTGTTAGTTCTCTGTCCTGCAGCTTGTGCACTTGTAATACCATAAGGCATACCACGATATTGTGATAAGTCATCAGTTTCTGCATACGTATTATCTCTAACTGCAGTTTTAGTTGCAGTAATTGGAGCAGCATATTTTTGTAACCTTGGATCAAGACCAAAAACTCCTGTATTCCCTTTTAACAAATCAACAAGTGTATTTGAAATAGCAAAGTCAGTTCTGTTTGAGATGTAGAAATCTCTATAGAATGGACTTGGGTTGATAAGGTCATTTTGATATTTGACACCTACGTTATCAGCATTAGAAGTCATTACACCAGAAGCAATTGCGTCTGTGATATGTGCTTCTGCTCCTGGAACAACACCTTTAACTCTTGTTGCGATACGCAATCTTAATGAGTTTGCAAATTTAACAAGTTTCGCTGGTGTTCCAAAAAGCCTATCTCCTTTTGTAAATACAACTGTTTCAGAAGTAACTACACTTTCAGCAGCTTCTTTAAGTTCTTTCATTAAATCTGTATAGATTTTTTGTTGAGATGCAAATTTAGGTTTAAGAATACCTTTGTCAATTTGCAATGCCTGAAAATCTGGATCAGCATTACCATAAGAGTAATAAGGAACATCACCGTAAGCATCTACTAATTGCAAGAAAGTATAGGCTAACATTACTCTTGCAGCTGCAATTTGATTGGTGTTATTACCATAAGCTTCATTTGCAATTTTAGTTGTTGGATTAGTATTTAAATCAATTACAGTTTTAAAATCCTGAGCAGCTAAATAATAATTTAGATACAATGCTTGGTTGGTAACTTCTCTGAATTGGAATCTGTCTTCTTCAGTATAGTTTCTTTGTGCGGAATATTGTACCCAAGGTAATGCCATTCTACCAGAAGAAAAACTTCCTCTAGATTCTGTCATTACAAAAGCAGAAGCGCTATTGAAAACACCAAAAGCAGGGACTTGCGTAATTTCAGGTGCATTAGGGTTTTTGTTTATGTCCTCTAATTGATCATCGCAACTTACAGTTGTTGTAAGTAGTGCTGCGAATGATAGTATTGATATGAATAATTTTTTCATCTTATTTTTTTTTTTAGAATTTTAATTCTAGATTCATTCCGTATGTTCGAGTTGATGGCAATGAACCACCTTCAAGACCTTGCGTGTTACCACTACCATAAGATGCCATTTCAGGATCCATACCGTCCCAATCTAATCCCCATGTGAATAAGTTTCTTGCGAAAAGTGAGAATCTTATATCTGATAATGGTCCGATTATTTTTTTAGGTAAAGAATATCCAAAAGTTACTTCTCTTAATTTGATATAACTTGCATCAAAAACGTTCATAGCGTCAAGTCCGTAGTGTTGTTGAGCCCATGCTTGTCCAGGTAAATTAGATGTATTTTTTGTTCCATCTGCATAAACAGCATCTACAACAATTCCGTTCTCTCTGATTCCATTTGCTGCAGTAGCTTCTAACATACCAGAATAAGAACCCCACATGTGAGAAGTTGAGAAGTAATTACCACCCTCTTGTACATCAATTAAGAATCCAAAACTTAAATTTTTGTATTTAAAGCTGTTTCTAAGACCCATATTGTATTTAGGAGTAGTTGTTCCTAATGATTTTTGAGCAGAAGGAACGTAAGCTCCGTCAGCATCAACTATTTTATTTCCGTTTGCATCGTAAGTGAAATCTGTTCCGTAAATTTGACCAAACGGTTGTCCTACAACTGCTAATAATCTAGCTTGGAAAGGTGCGTTTGCAATTGACAATTCATTCGTTCCATCAACTAACTCAACTAATTCATTTTCGTTTTTAGCAAAGTTCCAAGTGATATCCCATCTGAAATCATTTGTTCTTACTGGGTTAGCTGTTACTGTTGCTTCAATACCTTTATTTTGTAATTTACCAGCATTGAATAATTTCGCATTGTATCCTGTAGCTCCATCAACTTGAATAGATGTAATTAAGTCTGTTGTAACGACATCATAATAAGTAAGGTCAAGTCCAAGTCTTCTGTCAAATAAGCTTAATTCTAAACCTATCTCTTTTGTAGTTTTCAACTCAGGAACTAAATCTGGGTTACCTGCTAAGTTTGGTTGGCTGTATCTTGGGTCACCTTGAAAAGGAGTGTCAATTACAGCGTAGTTAGCTAATTGGTAAGCTGTTGTTGCATTTCCTGCTTGAGCCCAACCTCCTCTAATTTTACCATAATTTAACCAAGAAACGTTAGCTAATTCTGAGAAGATAAAACTTCCAGTGATAGAAGCGTAGTTTACAGGTTCTTTAACAGTACTAAACCAATCTTGTCTGTCTGTTACCTCTAAGAATAAGAAATCATCATATCCTAATGAAAGGAAACCGTATAAACTGTTTGTTCTTGTTTGTTCTTCAAAATTAGTTCCAGATGCCTGAGCAACACTATTTGATAAGTTGTAGATGTTAGGTAATGATAGACCTCCTACAGTAGCACCAGTTACTCTTGAGAAATTGTAACTTCTTCTGTTAGCACCAACAAATGAATTTAAACTGAATTTATCGAATTTTTTATCGTAGTGTAAACGCCCTTCGTAGTTGAAATCAGTTAAATTTCTTGCACTTGTTGTGAAACTTGGAGTAGCTTGAGAGCCTATTGCTACCTGCTCATTAATATTTAATGAGTAAGTATCAGCATAAACGTTACCCACTGCATATAATTCAGGAGTAAAGTTATAAGTTATTTTATTTCCATAAACTCTATTTCTTTTATCACTTGAAGTGTTTTCATAGATGATCCAGTATGGATTGTCAGAATAGTTTGGAGTTGGATCATTCCAAGCAATTCTATTCCATGATCTTTGAGCTCCATTTGCTAATTTGTAATCTTTCATTTCATTGAAGTCAAGTTGTCTTTGTCCCCATTGGAAGAATTTTTGTGCTAAACCATTATCTCCGTACCCAACTTCTGGTCTGTTAAAACCTCTTGTTTGTACGTATGTAGCCATACCTTCAACTTTAAGTTTTTCACTTAATTTTGCGTTAGCATTGATAGATAATGTGTTTTTAGTTAAACTAGAATTTGGTACAACACCTTCAGTTTTTTGATTTGCGTAAGAAAATCTAACTCCTGAATCCTGACTTGATTTAGAAAACGAAATAGAGTTATTTCTTGTGATACCTGTTCTAAAAAATGATTCTACATCATTTGGAGATTTTACCCAAGCTCTTTCTTTTAAGTAATCATTTGCAAATTCTGGATCAAAAGCATTCCATGGCAAATACATTAAAGTTGGATCATATTTAGGTCCCCAGCTTTCGTCTGTTGCGTAATCTGCTATTTTATAAGTTCTTCCGTTAATTACCTGATCTTGGAATGTTGTAGAGCTACCTCCACCGTATTCGTCTTGTAATTTAGGCATGATGTAAATTGACTCGAATGTCATACCTGTATTAAATGAAATTTCAGATTTTCCACCTGATTTTTTAGCAGATTTAGTGGTATATAAGATAGCACCATTACCAGCTCTACTTCCATAAAGAGCAGCAGCAGGACCTCCTTTTAATACTGTTACAGATTCGATGTCATCAGGATTGATATCCGCAGACGCATCACCATAATCTCTACCTCCAGCTCCTCTTTGAGTTGCTGTAGTGTTGTAGTTTCCGTTGTCTAATGGAATACCATCAACTACAATTAAAGGTCTGTTTTCTCCTGTTACAGATCCAACACCTCTCATTACAATTCTGGTAGAACCTCCCATTGTTGATGGAGCTGTTACTTGTAAACCAGCAACGTTACCAGATAAAGCAGATACAGCATTGTTTGTACCACCTTCATTAAGAACGCTTCCTTTTAAATCTTGTGCGGCATAAGAAAGAGATTTTTTCTCTCTTTTGATACCTAATGCTGCAGTAATTACAACACTTTCTAATTCTACTGAATCATCAGCTAATTTTACGTTAACTGTAGTAGAACTAGCTGCAATTTCTTGGGTTTTCATCCCAATGTAACTGAATACCAAAACTTGGCTAGATGATGCTTTGATAGAAAATTTACCATCAAAGTCGGTTTGAGTTCCAGATTTTGTCCCTTTTACTAATACACTTACACCTGGAAGAGGCATGCCTGTATTATCGGTAACAGTTCCTGAAACAGCTCTTTCTTGCGCAAAAGTAAGTTGCGCTACTAGTACTAATAAAAGCACTAGGAATCCATTGAACTTTAGTTTCATTTTTAAATATTTTGAATTAGTCTCGCAAAACTCTTAATAATTTGTTAACTTTCCTAATAATGATTCAATCTTTTTTGCTGTTATATTCAATTTTAACACAAAAATCTTTTAAACATATCGCTGTATTTGAATATTTTGTTTTGTTTATGTTGAAGAATTTTTGCTTTTTTTCTTTTTTTTTTAAGAATGTTTCATTTTTTAGTATGTTTTATTTGTATTGATTTTTATTTATGTTAATTAAATTAAAATTATATAATTTTTAGCTTTTTATTTTTTTATCATAAGAAGTTTCTTATATTTATTGATTTAACCTTGTTTTTTTTATCTGTTTAACAGTTTTTTTTGTGATTTTATTGCTTTCTGTTGATTTTCTTGTGTTATTATAATTTTTTGTATGATTATTAAAAAACAAGTATTTAGCAGTACATATTTTAACTTATTGTTAATTTACTTATTGTTTTTTTAATAAATAGTCAGTTTTGGCTATTGTGTGGTTTTATTTGATGTTTTTTGGAATCCTTATGACTTTTTTAATAAAACGTCTAATGAAGTTTGGAGGAGCGGAAAGTTCTGTTGTTTTTTGAAGTTTTACGAATAACTTTAATCCAGGTGCTGTTTATGTTGAAGTTTTAATAGTGATCCTTTGGTTTAGAAATTCACATTATAAGATAAGTTTACAATACTGCTGTAAAATTTAAATTCATTAATATTCTCAAATCCGTTAGATAGCGTTATTTTCAATAAGCCATTTGTAGTTTGTATTCCTGTTCCTAGGCCTAGCCCGGTTAGTTTTTCAATTCTGTTTTTATTTGTTGGTTTGGTCTGGTCCTGATAGAATGCGAGATCTATAATTGTGTTTATGTATAGGCTTGATGTAATTGTGTATCTGTATTCTGTTAATAAAGCAGAGGTGTAATTTGCCTGCAAACTATTATCAAGGAAACCTCTAATTGAATTCATTCCTCCAAAACGGAATAATTCATTAGTAATGTAGTTGTCACTTTTGAGATAGAAATTTTGGGAGTTTAGAAACACAAAGTTTTTTTTGTTGAGTTCAAAATTGTAAGCAAAATTAATATTGCTGTAAATTTGTCTGCTTGAAGGAGCAGTTTCTGGTAGATTGTTAGTATTTCTTTTTCCAAAACCAATAATCAAATTGATGAATCCTTTTTTTGGAAAGAAATCATTTGTTATATCTGTTTTTTTATAATCAAAACTGGTGGTGAAATAGGAATTTTTGAAATCGCTAATCGATGTGTTATTTGTGTTTTGAATATCGCTGGATTCAGTAGATTGATAGCCTAAATAAATTTTCGAATTATAGTTTAAATAATAACCTAAGTCAATAGCAGTTTTTGAATTCTGAAAAGTACTGTCTTGTTTAAAGATGTTTAGCTGTGCTTTTATTCCAAGTGAGGATTTAAAAATATAAGGGATTTCTAATTTAGTGTCAAAGGTGCGTTGTTGATTTCCGTCACTTTTCCAATACAAAGAAAATTGCTCACCGGCCCGAAGTGTGTTTTGTAATGTGATGTCGAGATATCCGTTTAGATTTAGTTTTTTATTTTCGTCATTTGTAAATCCGATATAGCCATCAAAATTATTTGCTTTTCGTTTTTCAATGTAAACATAAATTTTTGTGGAGTCTTTTGTAAATAAAATTTCCGGGTATTTGGTTTGTGATACAAAAGTATATTGGTTGATGTCTTCGTTTAATTCTTTTGTAATGTCTTGATTGAATGTTTTGTTTAGGTATTTTTTATTAAGTTGCTTCAGATGCTCTTTAGGGAAGTATTCCTTGCGATTGTTGTTTGCGTAATTTATGATAATCGAATTTATAGCGCGTTTTTTTTCGGAATTAAAATTTAAGTCGGCATAAATCACTTCGCTTTTCTTTCGAATATTTGTTAGGTTTAATTTATTTAGAGCAAAACCTTTTTTTTCTGCTTCAATGTTTTTTTGATTTAAGTAATTTTCAATAGTGTTGTAAGGGATAATTATAGTATCGTTTTTTGTTTCGTTTGTTTCAAATAATGGATTGTTTGTACCTATATATATATGTATGCTTTTTATCTTGCTGCCAAGAATTAATTGTGAGTTGTAAGTTGAATCGTTAATTTGGGTGGTCTCTATTGTTTTGATTTCTAAATACCCTTTTTTATGTAAGTTTTCAGAGGTATTATTTATTTCGTTGAATAATGATTTTATATCAATATGTTTTGTTTTGTAATTCAATGAATCAATGATTTGATTTTCTGACGCACTGATTCCAATAATTTTTAAATGAAAATTTTGCGCAAAAGAATTTATGCTAAAGCTGAAAAAAAGTAAAAAGGCTAAATGTTTCAAAAGCAAATGTTTCATTAATTAAAAGTATTGCAAATATCTATTATTTGTTTGTAAAAGTTTAAGCTTAAATAATGTTATTGAAAATTAATGGATTAACGTTTGTATAGTGAAAAATATTTTATACATTTGCAACCCCGTAAAAAGCGGGAATTTAATATACATAATAAATTTTTAGTATTAATTATGCCAACAATTCAACAATTAGTAAGAACAGGAAGAACTCAGATCACTAAGAAGAGTAAATCGGTTGCTTTAGATTCTTGTCCTCAAAGAAGAGGGGTTTGTACGCGTGTTTACACTACTACACCAAAAAAACCAAACTCTGCAATGCGTAAAGTTGCGCGTGTACGTTTGACAAATGGTAATGAAGTGAATGCTTACATCCCTGGAGAAGGACACAATTTACAAGAGCACTCGATAGTATTAGTGCGAGGTGGAAGGGTAAAAGATTTACCAGGTGTTAGATATCATATCGTTCGTGGAGCGCTTGACACGTCAGGAGTTGCAGGAAGAACGCAAAGAAGATCTAAGTACGGTGCTAAACGCCCAAAAGAAGCAAAAAAGTAATTTAAAACGTTATTCTCGTAGAGGCGTGATTTGTCACGACTGAAATGAGTGTGAAATTTTATTAAAAAAAAGACATGAGAAAAAGAGCGGCAAAGAAAAGACCACTTTTACCAGATCCGAGGTTTAACGACCAACTGGTAACACGTTTTGTGAACAACTTAATGTGGGACGGTAAGAAATCTACAGCTTTCAAAGTATTTTATGATGCTATTGACATCATTGAGTCTAAAAAGCAAGATTCAGAAAAATCTTCATTAGAAATTTGGAAAGATGCTTTAACAAACGTTATGCCTCACGTAGAAGTACGTAGTCGTAGAGTTGGTGGAGCTACATTTCAAATTCCAATGCAAATTAGACCAGACAGAAAAATTTCTATGGCAATGAAGTGGTTAATACTTTATTCTAGAAGAAGAAACGAAAAATCAATGGCACAACGTTTAGCGTCAGAATGTTTAGCTGCTGCTAAAGAAGAAGGTGCTGCTGTTAAGAAAAGAATGGATACTCACAAGATGGCAGAAGCTAACAAAGCTTTCTCTCACTTTAGATTTTAATTCGTAAAGAAATGGCTAGAGATTTAAAATATACAAGAAATATTGGAATTGCGGCTCACATTGATGCTGGTAAAACAACAACAACTGAGCGTATCCTTTTTTATACAGGAAAGTCACATAAAATTGGTGAAGTACACGATGGTGCTGCAACAATGGACTGGATGGCACAAGAGCAGGAAAGAGGTATTACAATTACTTCTGCGGCTACAACTTGTGAGTGGAATTTTCCAACTGAGCAAGGTAAACTTTTGCCGGAATCATTACCATATCACTTTAATATTATTGATACTCCTGGACACGTTGACTTTACCGTAGAGGTAAACCGTTCGTTACGTGTATTGGATGGATTAGTTTTCTTGTTTTCTGCTGTTGATGGTGTTGAGCCACAATCAGAAACTAACTGGAGACTTGCTGATCAATATAGAGTTCCTCGTATGGGATTCGTTAACAAAATGGACCGTCAGGGATCTAACTTTTTGGCAGTTTGTCAACAAGTTCGTGATATGTTAAAATCAAATGCTGTTGCGATCACTTTGCCAATTGGTGAAGAGAATGATTTCAAAGGTGTTGTAGATTTAGTAAAAAACCAAGCTATCATTTGGCATGATGCAACTCAAGGGGCAACTTTTGATATTGTTGAAATTCCTGCTGATATGGTTGCTGAAGTAAAAGAATACAGATCTATTCTTATTGAAGCAGTTGCTGATTACGATGAAAACTTATTAGAGAAATTCATGGAAGATGAAAGCTCTATTACAGAAGAAGAAATCAACAACGCTCTTAGAGCTGCTACTATGGATATGGCTATCATCCCGATGATCGCTGGTTCTTCTTTCAAAAACAAAGGAGTTCAGTTCATGTTAGATGCAGTATGTAAATACTTGCCTTCTCCAATGGATAAAGAAGGTATTGAAGGTATTCACCCTGATGATGCTGAATTGTTAGAAGAAGATCAAACTAAAATCTTACGTCGTCCAGATGTAAAAGAGCCGTTCGCAGCTTTAGCATTTAAAATTGCTACTGACCCATTCGTAGGTCGTTTAGCTTTCTTCCGTGCTTACTCTGGTCGTTTGGATGCTGGTTCTTATGTTTTGAACACTCGTTCAGGAAGTAAAGAAAGAATTTCTCGTATCTACCAAATGCACGCTAATAAACAAAATCCAATCGAATATATTGAGGCTGGAGATATTGGAGCTGCTGTTGGATTTAAAGATATCAAAACTGGAGATACATTGTGTGATGAAAAACACCCAATCATTCTTGAGTCTATGAAGTTCCCTGCGCCGGTAATTGGTATTGCAATTGAGCCTAAAACTAAAGCTGACGTTGATAAAATGGGTATGGCTTTGGCTAAATTAGCTGAAGAAGATCCAACATTTACTGTTAGAACAGATGAGGCTTCAGGGCAAACTATTATCTCTGGTATGGGTGAGCTTCACTTAGATATCTTAGTTGATAGAATGAAACGTGAATTTAAAGTTGAAGTAAACCAAGGTGAGCCTCAAGTTGAATATAAAGAAGCGTTTACAAGATCTGCAACTCACAGAGAGACTTACAAGAAACAATCAGGAGGTCGTGGTAAATTCGGTGATATCGTATTTACACTTGAGCCAGCTGACGAAGTTGACGGTAAAGTTCCTGTAGGATTACAGTTTATTAATGCAGTAAAAGGTGGTAACGTTCCTAAAGAATATATCCCTTCTGTAGAAAAAGGTTTCCGTGAAGCTATGAAAACTGGTCCTTTGGCTGGTTATCAAGTGGATAGTTTGAAAGTAACTTTGACAGACGGATCTTTCCACCCTGTCGATTCTGATGCTCTTTCTTTTGAATTAGCTGCAAGAATGGGTTATAGAGAAGTAGCGAAAGCTGCTGGAGCAATTGTTCTTGAGCCAATCATGAAAATGGAAGTTATTACTCCTGAAGAAAACATGGGAGATATCGTAGGTGATATCAACCGTCGTAGAGGTCAGGTTAATGACATGGGTGACAGAAACGGTGCTAAAACTATTAAAGCTGATGTGCCTTTATCAGAAATGTTTGGTTATGTAACAACATTAAGAACATTATCTTCTGGTAGAGCTACTTCAACAATGGAGTTTTCTCACTATGCAGAAACACCTTCTAATATTTCAGAAGCTGTAATTAAAAAAGCAAAAGGTAACGCTTAATTCTTAAGAAAATGAGTCAAAAAATCAGAATAAAACTAAAATCTTACGATCACATGTTGGTAGATAAGTCTGCTGAAAAGATCGTAAAAACAGTAAAAACTACTGGAGCAGTTGTAACAGGTCCAATTCCGTTACCAACTCACAAAAAACTTTTCACTGTACTACGTTCTCCGCACGTAAACAAAAAAGCGAGAGAGCAATTTGAAGTAATGTCATACAAAAGATTGATTGATATTTATTCATCTTCATCAAAAACTATCGATGCATTAATGAAACTTGAATTGCCAAGTGGGGTTGAAGTAGAGATCAAAGTATAATTTTATTATATTTTTATAAAAAAAAGCGAGACAGAAATGTTTCGCTTTTTTTGTGTTTAAAGATTTTTGCTCTGTTAGTTTTTTAATTAATCAAAAATAATAATTTAATGTTGGTTTGTTGAAAAAGCCTTATATATAGCTTGTTGGCAACGATTATAGAATTTTTCCAATAATTTATTTTGTAATAATAGTCTGTAATAAATTTTTGTCAAAATATTTTTTCCTTGTGGAAGAAATAAAAACAAGAAGGTTTGTTTGAGCTTGGATTTTGATAATGAGCGATTTAATTTTTGTAACTGTTTGGTAAATTGAATTTTAATACCTACTTTTGCACTCCCTGTTTGAAAACTTATGTAGTTTTCAAATTGAAGGGAATTTTAGTAATCAATAATTAATATTTATGTCTGGGTTAATTGGTAAAAAAATCGGCATGACTAGTATTTTCGACGAAAACGGGAAAAATATTCCTTGTACAGTAATCGAAGCTGGACCATGCGTTGTTACCCAAGTCAGAACCAAAGGTGTTGACGGGTACGAAGCGTTGCAACTTGGTTTCGATGACAAAAACGAGAAACATTCCACTAAAGCGGCTTTAGGTCACTTTAAGAAAGCTGGAACTGTTGCTAAGAAAAAAGTCGTTGAATTTCAAGATTTTGCAACTGAACAAAAATTAGGAGATCTTATTGATGTTTCTATTTTTGCTGAAGGAGAATTTGTAGATGTACAAGGTGTATCTAAAGGTAAAGGTTTTCAAGGGGTTGTTAAACGTCACGGATTTGGTGGTGTTGGACAAGCAACTCACGGTCAACACAACCGTTTAAGAGCGCCAGGTTCTGTAGGAGCTTCTTCTTATCCATCAAGAGTATTCAAAGGAATGCGTATGGCTGGAAGAATGGGAGGAGACAATGTAAAAGTTCAAAACCTTAGAGTTTTAAAAGTAGTGGCTGAAAAGAACCTGCTTGTTATTAAAGGATGTGTTCCTGGACATAAAAACTCTTATGTAATCATTCAGAAGTAATGGAAGTAAAAGTATTAGATTTCAACGGAAAAGATACTGGAAGAAAAGTTCAACTTTCTGATTCAGTATTCGCAATTGAACCAAACAATCACGCTGTATACCTTGATGTTAAGCAATATCTTGCTAATCAAAGACAAGGAACTCACAAAGCTAAAGAAAGAGCTGAAGTGACAGGAAGTACACGTAAGATTAAAAAACAAAAAGGAACTGGTACAGCTCGTGCGGGAAGTATCAAAAATCCATTGTTTAAAGGTGGTGGAACTATTTTTGGACCAAGACCAAGAAGTTATTCATTTAAATTGAATAAAGCCTTGAAAAGATTGGCGAGAAAATCAGCTTTCTCAATCAAAGCAAAAGAGGCGAATATTATCGTTCTTGAAGACTTTGGATTTGAAGCTCCAAACACTAAAAATTTCATTAACGTTTTGAAAGCTTTAGGGTTAGAAAATAAAAAATCTCTATTTGTATTGGGTGAAGCGAATAAAAATGTATATTTGTCGTCACGTAATTTAAAGTCTTCTAATGTCGTAACTAGCTCAGAATTAAGCACTTACGCTATATTAAACACTAATAATTTAGTGCTTTTAGAAGGTTCTTTGGAGTTAATTGAAGAAAATTTAAGCAAATAATAGGAATATGAGTATCATAATTAGACCTATAGTAACAGAAAAAGTAACCAAAGAAAGTGAAGTTTTAAACCGCTTCGGATTCGTTGTTGACAAAAAAGCAAACAAAGTTCAGATTAAGAAAGCTATCGAAGCTGCTTATGGAGTAACTATCGTTTCAGTTAACACGATGAACGTAAGACCGGATAGAACTACAAAATACACTAAAAGTGGTTTGATCAGTGGAAAGACAAATGCTATCAAAAAAGCAATTGTACAAGTACAAGAAGGAGAAACAATTGATTTTTACAACAATATCTAAGATAAAATGTCAGTAAGAAAATTAAAACCTATTACCCCAGGTCAGCGATTTAGAGTTGTGAATGGTTATGACGCCATTACAACTGATAAGCCGGAACGCTCTTTGATAGCGCCGATAAAAAACTCTGGAGGTAGAAATAGTCAAGGAAAGATGACCATGCGTTATACGGGTGGTGGTCACAAGCAGAGATATCGTATTATTGATTTCAAACGTACAAAAGAAGGAATTCCAGCTACAGTGAAATCAATTGAGTATGATCCAAATCGTACTGCATTTATCGCATTATTAGCTTATGCTGATGGTGAGAAAACTTATGTTATCGCTCAAAACGGATTGAAAGTTGGTCAGAAATTAGTTTCTGGTCCAGAATCTCAACCTGAAATTGGTAACACATTACCTTTAAGCAGAATTCCTTTAGGAACTGTAATCTCTTGTATTGAGTTACGTCCAGGTCAAGGAGCAGTAATTGCTCGTTCAGCTGGTACATTTGCTCAATTAATGGCAAGAGACGGAAAATATGCTACAATTAAAATGCCATCTGGTGAAACAAGATTAATCTTGTTAACTTGTTCGGCTACAATTGGAGCTGTTTCTAATTCAGACCACCAATTAGTTGTATCAGGAAAAGCTGGTAGAACAAGATGGTTAGGAAGAAGACCTAGAACAAGACCTGTTGCAATGAACCCTGTTGATCACCCAATGGGTGGTGGAGAAGGACGTTCTTCTGGTGGACATCCACGTTCAAGAAATGGAATACCAGCAAAAGGTTATAGAACTCGTTCTAAGAAAAACCCGAGTAACAAGTATATCGTAGAACGTAGAAAGAAATAATAAGATATGGCACGTTCATTAAAAAAAGGACCTTTCGTTCATTATAAGTTAGACAAGAAAGTTCAGGAAAACGTAGAAAGTGGTAAAAATAGTGTAGTAAAGACTTGGTCTAGAGCTTCTATGATTACTCCAGATTTCGTTGGACAAACTATCGCAGTTCATAACGGTCGTCAATTTGTACCAGTTTACGTAACAGAAAACATGGTAGGTCACAAATTAGGAGAATTTTCACCAACTAGATCTTTTAGAGGTCATGCTGGAGCAAAAAATAAAGGTAAAAAATAAGAAGCAATGGGAGTTCGTAAAAGAGAAACAGCAGATGCGAGAAAAGAGGCTAATAAGTCTATTGCTTTCGCAAAATTGAATAACTGCCCTACTTCACCTAGAAAAATGCGCTTAGTAGCGGACTTGGTAAGAGGTCAGAAGGTAGAGAGAGCACTTAACATCTTAAGATTCAGTTCTAAAGAAGCTTCAAGAAAATTAGAAAAACTATTATTATCTGCAATCAATAACTGGGAGCAAAAAAATAGTGAAGGTAATTTAGAAGAAGCTGGATTATTTGTTAAAGAGATCAGAGTAGATGGTGGAATGATGTTGAAAAGACTTCGTCCAGCTCCACAAGGTCGCGCACACAGAATAAGAAAACGTTCTAATCACGTAACAATCGTGCTTGGAGCTATCAATAACACACAAAGCAATTCTTAAGCAGCATGGGACAAAAGACAAATCCAATTGGAAATAGACTTGGTATCATCAGAGGGTGGGACTCAAACTGGTATGGTGGAAATGATTACGGTGATAAACTTGCCGAAGATCACAAAATCAGAAAGTATATCCACGCTCGTTTATCAAAAGCTAGTGTATCAAAAGTAATCATCGAGAGAACTTTGAAACTTGTAACCGTTACTATCACTACTGCAAGACCTGGTATCATTATCGGAAAAGGCGGACAAGAGGTAGACAAGTTAAAAGAAGAACTTAAGAAAGTTACTGACAAAGAGGTTCAAATCAACATCTTTGAAATTAAAAGACCTGAGTTAGATGCTTATCTTGTGGCGACAAGCATCGCTCGTCAAATCGAAAGCCGTATTTCTTACAGACGTGCAATCAAAATGGCTATTGCTGCTTCTATGCGTATGAACGCTGAGGGTATCAAAGTTTTGATTTCTGGTCGTTTGAATGGTGCTGAGATGGCGCGTTCAGAAGGTTTCAAAGAAGGTAGAATTCCTCTATCAACTTTCAGAGCTGATATTGATTAT
Source organism: Flavobacterium hydrocarbonoxydans (assembly GCF_009789235.1). Lineage (GTDB taxonomy): Bacteria > Bacteroidota > Bacteroidia > Flavobacteriales > Flavobacteriaceae > Flavobacterium > Flavobacterium hydrocarbonoxydans. Next base: position 190,000 of record NZ_WSTB01000004.1, read on the forward strand.
GCTTTGGCTGAAGCTCATACTACTTATGGTAGAATGGGTATCAAAGTATGGATCATGAAAGGTGAAGTTTATGGAAAGAGAGATCTTTCTCCACTTGCAGGAATGGATAAAAAACAATCTGGAACTGGTGGTGGTAAAGGTGGAGATTCTCCAAGAGGAGACAGAAAACCTTTTAATAAAGGTGGTAAACCAGACGCTCGTAAACGAAAGTAAATTTTTAAACTAAAGAAAAATGTTACAGCCTAAAAGAACAAAATACCGTAAGGTACAAAAAGGTAAAATGAAAGGTAACTCTCAAAGAGGGCATGAACTTTCTAATGGAATGTTTGGTATTAAATCTGTACATGAAGATGGAATGTTCTTAACTTCTCGTCAAATCGAAGCTGCGCGTATTGCTGCAACTCGTTTCATGAAGAGAGAGGGACAATTATGGATCAAAATATTTCCAGACAAACCAATTACTAAGAAGCCTCTTGAGGTACGTATGGGTAAAGGTAAAGGTGCCGTTGAATATTGGGCTGCCGTTGTTAAACCCGGAAGAATTATGTTTGAAGTTGGAGGAGTTCCTTTATCAGTTGCAAAAGAGGCGTTACGTCTTGCAGCTCAAAAGCTTCCAGTAAAAACTAAATTCGTCGTTGCTAGAGATTTCGAAGCATAATTAAATTTATATTATGAAACAATCAGAAATAAAAGATCTTTCTGCAGCGGAGTTGCAAGAAAAGCTTAGTCAAACTAAGAAGATATATGCTGACCTAAAAATGGCTCACGCTATCTCGCCAATTGAGAATCCACTTCAAATTAGAAGTGTAAGAAGAACAGTTGCAAGATTGGCTACAGAGCTAACTAAAAGAGAGTTACAATAATTGTATTCTGCTGAAAGATGGAAGAAAAAAGAAATTTAAGAAAAGAAAGAATTGGTGTTGTTACTTCAAATAAAATGGACAAGTCTATTGTTATTGCTGAAGTAAGAAAAGTAAAACACCCATTATACGGTAAGTTCGTGTTGAAAACTAAGAAATATGTTGCACACGACGAAACAAACGACTGTAACATTGGAGATACTGTAAGAATTAGCGAAACGCGTCCTTTAAGTAAAACAAAATGTTGGAGATTAGTTGAAATCTTAGAAAGAGCTAAATAATTATGGTACAACAGGAATCAAGACTAAAAGTAGCAGATAACACGGGAGCAAAAGAAGTTTTAACTATCCGTGTTTTAGGAGGTACCAAAAGAAGGTATGCCTCTGTTGGTGACAAGATTGTAGTATCTATTAAAGATGCAACTCCTAACGGTAACGTTAAAAAAGGAGCTGTTTCAACTGCAGTTGTTGTACGTACCAAAAAAGAAGTGAGAAGAGCTGATGGTTCTTATATCCGTTTCGATGACAATGCTTGTGTTCTTTTGAACGCAGCAGGGGAAATGAGAGGAACTCGTGTTTTTGGTCCGGTAGCAAGAGAACTTCGTGAAAAACAATTCATGAAAATTGTATCATTAGCACCAGAAGTGCTTTAATTCGTTTTAAGATGATAAAGCTAAAAATAAAATCAGGAGACATCGTAAGAGTTATTGCTGGAGACCATAAAGGTGCTGAAGGTAAAGTATTACGTGTTTACCGTGAGAAAAATAAAGCGATAGTTGAAGGTGTAAACATGGTTTCGAAACATACAAAACCAAGTGCAAAAAACCCTCAAGGTGGTATCGTTAAGAAAGAAGCTTCTATACAAATATCTAACATTTCACTAATTGATCCTAAAACTAAGGAAACAACTAGAGTTGGTATTAGAGTAGAAGGAGATAAGAAAGTAAGATTTTCAAAAAAATCTAATCAAGTACTATAGTAATGGCATATACACCTAGACTAAAAGAAGAATATAAGAGCAGAGTAATTGCTGCTCTTAAAGAGGAATTCGGATATACAAACGTGATGCAAGTTCCAAAACTTGAAAAAATCGTTTTGAGCCGTGGAGTTGGTGCAGCTGTATCTGATAAAAAACTTATTGACTATGCAGTTGATGAGTTAACAAAGATCACTGGACAAAAAGCAGTATCTACAATCTCTAAGAAAGACGTTGCGTCTTTCAAATTGAGAAAAGGGATGCCTATTGGAGCAAAAGTTACTTTGCGTGGAGAAAGAATGTATGAGTTTTTAGATAGACTTATTACTTCTGCTTTACCACGTGTTAGAGATTTTAGTGGTATTAAAGCTACTGGATTTGACGGAAGAGGTAATTACAATCTTGGAGTTTTGGAGCAAATCATTTTCCCAGAAATTGATATTGACAAAGTAAACAAAATCTCAGGAATGGATATTACTTTCGTTACTACTGCTCAAACAGACAAAGAAGCAAAGTCATTATTGGCTGAATTAGGTTTACCTTTTAAAAAGAATTAAGATATGGCTAAAGAATCAATGAAAGCCCGTGAGGTGAAGAGAGAAAAAACGGTAGCTAAGTATGCTGAGAAAAGAAAAGCTTTGAAAGAAGCTGGAGATTTTGAAGGTTTACAAAAATTACCAAAAAATGCTTCACCAGTTCGTTTGCACAATCGTTGTAAATTAACAGGTCGTCCAAGAGGATATATTCGTCAATTCGGTATTTCACGTGTAACTTTCCGTGAAATGGCTAATAATGGATTAATTCCAGGTGTAAAAAAAGCTTCTTGGTAATCTCGCAATAAGTTATTACTTTTGCAAACCAGAAAATAATTTTAATTGATTAAAGGTTCGGGAGACGAGTGTCTCCCGAAAACCATAATCGCAATCAAATACATATGTATACAGATCCTATTGCAGATTATTTGACTAGAGTTCGTAACGCTGTGGCTGCAAACCACAAAGTTGTTGAAATTCCAGCTTCTAATCTAAAAAAAGAAATAACTAAGATCTTATTTGATCAAGGTTATATCTTGAGTTACAAATTTGAGGACAACTCTGTTCAGGGTTCAATCAAAATCGCTTTGAAGTATGATAAAGATACTAAAGAGCCTGTAATTAAAGATATCCAAAGAATTAGTAAACCTGGTTTACGTAAATATGCAGGTGCTGATAAATTACCTAGAATCCTTAACGGATTAGGAATTGCTATTGTTTCGACTTCAAAAGGTCTTATGACTGGAAAACAAGCAAAACAATTACATGTAGGTGGTGAAGTAATTTGTTACGTATACTAATTTTAAAGACTAAATAAGATGTCAAGAATAGGTAAAAGCCCAATTGTAATCCCTGCTGGCGTAACTGTAGAAGTTAAAGACGGTATCATTACAGTAAAAGGAAAAAAAGGTCAACTAACTCAGGAGTTTTCGGACGTAACTGTAACAGTTGAAGGTGATCAAGCATTAGTTGAAAGATCATCTGATCATAAAGACCAAAGAGCAAAACACGGATTGTACAGATCATTAATCAGTAACATGATTGTTGGTGTATCTGAAGGTTTTACAAAAGAACTTGAATTAGTTGGAGTTGGTTATAGAGCTTCAAACCAAGGTCAAAAGTTAGATTTAGCTCTTGGATATTCTCACAATATTGTTTTAGAAGTTGCTCCAGAAGTAGTAGTAGAAACAGTATCTGAAAAAGGAAAAAACCCTATCGTAAAATTAACATCATTTGACAAACAACTTTTAGGTCAGGTTGCTGCGAAAATCAGAGGTTTCCGTAAGCCTGAGCCGTACAAAGGAAAAGGTGTTAAATTTGTGGGTGAAGTATTAAGAAGAAAAGCAGGTAAATCAGCTTAAAAAATAAGATTATGTCATTAACAAAATCTGATAGAAGACAGAGAATTAGATTCAGAATTAGAAAATCTATTAGTGGTACTGCTACTAATCCAAGATTATCTGTGTTTAGAAGTAACAAAGAAATTTACGCTCAACTTATTGATGACGTAAACGGAGTTACTTTATTAGCTGCATCTTCAAGAGAAAAAGAAATAGGAAAAGGTACTAACGTTGAAGTAGCGGCTGCAGTTGGAAAACTAGTTGCTGAAAAAGCGTTAAAAGCTGGGATTGATACCATCACTTTTGATAGAGGTGGATATTTGTATCACGGTCGTATTAAATCATTAGCAGAAGGCGCAAGAGCGGCTGGACTTAAATTCTAATATATTATGTCTAAATACAAAAATGTAGAATTGGTAAAACCAAGTGGTCTTGAACTTAAAGATCGTCTGGTAAGTGTTAATCGTGTTACTAAAGTTACAAAAGGTGGTAGAGCTTTCGGTTTTTCTGCTATTGTAGTTGTAGGTGATGAAAACGGAGTTGTTGGTCATGGATTAGGAAAATCTAAAGATGTTTCTGAAGCAATTGCGAAAGCAGTAGAAGATGCTAAGAAAAATTTAGTAAAAATTCCTTTGAATGGACAATCAGTTCCTCACGAACAAAAAGGTAAATTTGGTGGTGCACGTGTATTCTTAATTCCTGCGTCTCATGGTACAGGAGTTATTGCTGGTGGAGCTGTTCGTTCAGTTCTTGAATCAGTAGGTATTCACGATGTATTATCTAAATCTCAAGGATCATCAAATCCTCATAACGTAGTAAAAGCGACTTTTGATGCTTTATTACAAATGAGAAGCGCTTACACTGTTGCAAAACAAAGAGGTGTTTCTTTAGAAAAAGTTTTTAAAGGTTAATTCAAGGAAATTATGGCTAAATTATTAGTAAAACAAGTTCGAAGCAAAATCAACTGCCCTCTTTCTCAAAAGAGAGGTTTAGAAGCTTTGGGTCTACGTAAAATGGGACAAGTTGTAGAGCATGATTCAAACCCTGCTATCCTTGGGATGATAAACAAAGTTAAACACTTAGTTTCTGTCGAAGAAGCTAAATAACAAATACTGTTATGAATTTAAGTAACTTACAACCAGCTGAAGGGTCAACACACAATCAAAATAAAAGATTAGGTAGAGGAGAAGGTTCTGGAAAAGGTGGTACTTCTGCAAGAGGTCACAAAGGAGCAAAATCTCGTTCTGGTTATTCTAAAAAGATTGGTTTTGAAGGAGGGCAAATGCCACTTCAAAGACGTGTGCCTAAGTTTGGTTTCACAAACATCAACCGTAAAGAATACGAAGGTGTTAATTTAGATACGCTTCAATTATTAGTAGACAATGGTGTGATTACTGATTCTGTTTCTATGACAGATTTCGTAGCAAACCGTCTAGCTACCAAAAACGAAATCGTTAAGATTTTAGGTAGAGGAGAATTGAAAGCAAAATTAAAAGTAACTGCTCACAAATTTACTGCTACTGCAAAAGCTGCTATCGAAGCTGCTGGTGGAGAGGCTGTAACAATATAATTTTTCTATTGTATGAAGAAATTTATTGAATCAATAAGTAATGTTTGGAAAATCGAAGAACTGAAAAACAGAATCCTAATTACATTAGGTTTGTTATTAGTATATCGTTTTGGAGCACACGTTACGCTTCCTGGAATTGATGCAACTCAATTGACTGGTTTAGCGGGACAAACAGAAAAAGGTTTAGGGTCTATTCTAGACATGTTCACCGGAGGTGCTTTCTCTAAAGCTTCAGTTTTTGCTTTAGGTATCATGCCTTACATTTCTGCATCTATTGTTGTTCAGTTAATGGGAATTGCGATTCCTTATTTGCAAAAACTTCAAAATGATGGAGAGAGTGGTAGAAAAAAGATTAATCAAATTACACGTTGGTTGACTATTGCTATTACATTGGTTCAAGGTCCAACTTATATCTACAATTTATACAGAACATTACCAAGCAATGCATTTTTGCTAGGGTTTAACTCTCCAGAGTTTTTATTTTCTTCTGTTATTATCTTAGTCTCAGGTACTATTTTTGCTATGTGGCTTGGAGAAAAAATTACAGATAAAGGTATTGGAAATGGAATTTCATTATTGATTATGGTTGGTATCTTAGCTCGTTTACCGCAAGCTTTTATACAAGAATTTACAACCAGAGTTACGAATAACAACGGTGGACCGATGTTATTGGTTATTGAAATTATTGTATGGTTATTAGTTATCATTGCTTGTGTATTGCTTACAATGGCAGTACGTAGAATTCCAGTACAGTACGCTCGTCGTACAACAACTGGAGATTACGAGCAAGATTTAGCAGGTGGTAATAGACAATGGATTCCGCTTAAGCTTAACGCTTCTGGGGTAATGCCAATCATTTTTGCTCAGGCAATTATGTTTATTCCTGCTGCTGTAGCTGGATTGTCTAAATCAGATGCATCACAATCTATTGTTGGTACATTTAGTGATATGTTCGGTTTTTGGTATAATTTTGTTTTTGCAACTTTAATTATTGTATTTACATTCTTTTATACTGCAATCACTGTTCCTACTAACAAGATGGCCGATGATTTAAAAAGAAGTGGTGGTTTTATTCCGGGCGTTCGTCCAGGAGCTGAAACTTCTGACTTTTTAGATAAAGTGATGTCTTTAATAACTTTCCCAGGATCTTTATTCCTTGCTTTGATTGCTGTGTTCCCAGCCATTGTTGTAAGTATTATGGATGTACAACAATCTTGGGCAATGTTTTTTGGAGGTACCTCATTAATAATTATGGTTGGAGTTGCAATAGATACTATTCAACAAATCAATTCATACTTGTTAAATAAGCATTATGATGGTTTAATGAAGACTGGTAAAAATAGAAAAGCAGTAGCTTAATATATTTATGGCAAAACAATCAGCAATAGAACAAGACGGATCAATCATTGAGGCATTGTCCAATGCAATGTTCCGTGTAGAGTTAGAAAATGGACATATTGTAATAGCTCATATTTCTGGAAAAATGCGTATGCATTACATCAAATTATTACCTGGTGATAAAGTGAAACTAGAAATGAGCCCTTATGACTTGTCAAAAGCAAGAATTACTTATCGATATTAAAGGATATTCACTATGAAAGTTAGAGCATCAGTAAAAAAGAGAAGTCCCGAGTGCATCATTGTGCGTAGAAAAGGGAGATTGTACGTAATAAACAAAAAGAATCCTAGATTTAAACAAAGACAAGGATAATTATGGCAAGAATAGCAGGGGTAGATATCCCAAAAAATAAAAGAGGTGTTATAGCACTTACCTATATCTTTGGATTAGGAAGAAGTAGAGCAATTGAGATTTTAGAAAAAGCTCAAGTTAGCCAAGACAAAAAAGTTCAAGATTGGAATGATGACGAGATCGGAGCAATTCGTGATGCAGTTGGATTTTACAAAATTGAAGGAGAATTGCGTTCTGAAGTTTCTTTGAACATCAAACGTTTAATGGATATTGGATGTTACAGAGGTATCCGTCATAGATCTGGTCTTCCGTTAAGAGGACAAAGAACTAAAAACAACTCTAGAACAAGAAAAGGTAAAAGAAAAACTGTTGCTAACAAGAAAAAAGCAACTAAATAATAAGTAATATGGCTAAAGCAACTGCAAAAAAACGTAAAGTTATCGTTGAATCAACGGGTGAAGCTCATATTTCTGCCACTTTCAACAACATCATTATTTCTTTGACAAACAAGAAAGGTGAAGTTATTTCTTGGTCTTCAGCTGGTAAAATGGGTTTCAGAGGTTCTAAAAAGAACACTCCGTACGCAGCTCAAATGGCAGCAGAAGATTGTAGTAAAGTAGCTCTTGAGGCAGGACTTAAAAAAGTTAAGGTTTATGTAAAAGGACCAGGAAACGGACGTGAGTCTGCTATCCGTTCTATTCATAACGGTGGAATTGAAGTTACAGAGATTATCGATGTTACTCCAATGCCACACAACGGATGTCGTCCTCCAAAGAGACGTAGAGTATAATAATTTATTCAAGTATAACAAGGTAGAATAAACGATTATCGAAGGATATGACCTGAATTCATAATCTCTACCTTAAATTTAATTTTTAGAAATGGCAAGATATACTGGTCCTAAAACTAGAATTGCTCGTAAATTTGGCGAAGCAATCTTCGGAGATGATAAATCTTTCGAAAAAAGAAATTACCCTCCTGGACAACACGGGATGGCTAAAAAAAGAGGTAAAAAATCTGAGTACGCTGTTCAGTTAATGGAAAAGCAAAAAGCTAAATATTCTTATGGAATTTTAGAAAAACAATTCAGAGGTTTATTCAAAAAAGCATCAGCTACTAAAGGTGTTACTGGTGAAGTTCTTTTACAATTATGTGAAGCAAGATTAGATAATGTTGTTTTTAGAATGGGAATTGCTCCATCTCGTAGAGGTGCAAGACAATTAGTTTCTCACAGACACATTACTGTAAATGGTGAAGTTGTAAATATTCCTTCTTACCACCTTAAGCCTGGTGATAAAGTTGCAGTTCGTGAAAAATCTAAATCTTTAGAAGCTATCGAACGTTCTTTATCAAATTCAAGTCATGTTTATGAATGGATTACTTGGAATCAAGATCTTAAAGAAGGAACTTTCGTTTCTGTACCTGCAAGATTACAAATTCCAGAAAACATTAAAGAACAATTAATCGTAGAGTTGTACAACAAATAATAATTGACTTAGTCGAAATTTATGGCAATATTTAATTTTCAAAAGCCCGATAAAGTTATCATGATCGATTCAACCGATTTTGAAGGTAAATTCGAATTTAGACCTTTAGAACCTGGTTATGGATTGACAGTTGGTAATGCACTTAGAAGAGTTTTGCTTTCAGCATTAGAAGGTTATGCAATTACATCTGTTCGTATCGAAGGTGTAGATCATGAGTTTTCTACTATTTCAGGTGTTGTTGAAGATGTTACCGAAATTATCCTTAATCTAAAACAAGTACGTTTCAAACGTCAAATTGAAGATATCGATAATGAAGCAGTTACAATTTCTGTTTCTGGTAAAGATCAACTAACAGCAGGTGATTTTCAAAAATTTATCTCAGGTTTCCAAGTTCTGAATCCAGACTTAGTTATCTGTAATTTAGATTCAAAAATCAAATTGAACTTCGATTTAACTATCGAAAAAGGTAGAGGATACGTTCCTGCTGAGGAGAACAAAAAACAAAATGCGGCAATTGGTACTATTTTTACAGACTCCATTTTTACTCCGGTAAAAAATGTAAAATATGCAATCGAAAACTTCCGTGTGGAGCAAAAAACAGATTACGAAAAATTAGTTTTTGAAATCAAAACTGATGGATCTATCAATCCAAAAGACGCTCTTACTGAAGCTGCAAAAGTTTTAATTCACCACTTCATGTTATTTTCTGACGAAAGAATTACACTCGAGGCTGACGAAATTGCACAAACAGAATCGTATGATGAAGAGTCATTGCATATGAGACAATTGCTTAAAACTAAGCTTGTTGATATGGATTTATCTGTGAGAGCATTAAATTGCTTGAAAGCGGCTGAAGTTGATACACTTGGTGATTTAGTATCGTTCAATAAAAATGACCTAATGAAATTCCGTAATTTTGGAAAAAAATCTTTAACTGAACTAGATGAACTAGTAGCGGTTAAAAATTTAACTTTCGGAATGGATTTAGCTAAGTACAAACTAGATAAAGAATAAATAACTTCGTATTTTGCTCTCCAAAGAGGATTGTAGCAAGATGAAGGTTAAAAAAAAATGTCATGAGACACGGAAAAAAATTCAATCACTTAAGCAGACAGACTGGACATAGAAAAGCTATGTTGGCTAATATGGCTTGTTCTCTAATCGAGCACAAACGTATTAACACTACTGTTGCTAAGGCTAAAGCGCTTAAACAATTCGTTGAGCCTTTAATCACAAAATCAAAAGAAGATACGACTCACAATCGTCGTATTGTTTTTGCTTACTTACGTAGCAAATATGCGGTAACTGACTTGTTCAGAGACGTAGCTGCTAAAGTTGGAGACCGTCCAGGTGGATACACTCGTATCATTAAAGTTGGAAATCGTTTGGGAGATAATGCTGATATGGCAATGATCGAACTTGTAGATTTCAATGAACTTTACAATGGAGGTAAAAAAGAAGTTAAAAAAGCAAAAAGCCGTCGTGGTGGTAAAGCTAAAAAAGCTGAGGAGACTACTCCAGAAGCTCCTGCTGCTGAATCAGAATCGACTACTGAAGCTTCTGAATAATTATGAAAGTAATGATTCTATAGAAATCAAGGATAGACTAATTTTTAGTTTATCCTTTTTTTTTGATTTTTTTTAAAATGAATTTCAAATTTTAACTTATTTCCTTTCCCGGGTTTTATTTTTATGAATGAAATTTTTAAAAAATCTTGGAAGCACTCTTTTAAAGAAGTAAATTTGCAAAATATTTAACTACAAATGAAATAGTTTAGGCCATTTTCATAAGACGATTAAAAAAAAACAATACAAATTTAAGAATGAAATACACTACACGACAAAGCGCCATTTTATTACTAAGCGATGGAACTATTTTTCACGGAAAATCTATCGGTATTAGCGGTAAGACTTTTGGTGAGGTTTGTTTTAATACTGGAATGACAGGATATCAGGAGATTTTTACAGATCCTTCTTATTTTGGTCAAATTATGGTGGCTACGAATCCGCACATTGGAAATTATGGTGTTAACGATTTAGAAATTGAATCAGATAGTATTAAGATTGCCGGATTGGTTTGTAAAAACTTTAGTTTTAATTACTCAAGAGAAGATGCTTCGGGAAGTTTAGAAGATTATTTTACAAAACAAAATTTAATCTGTATTTCTGATGTTGATACGCGTGCGCTAGTGAGTTACATTCGTGACAACGGAGCAATGAATGCTGTTATTTGTACAGATGGAACTTCGATTGAAGATTTGAAAAAAGAACTGGCTAATGTGCCAAATATGGAAGGTTTAGAGTTGGCATCAAAAGTTTCAACTACTGAGCCTTATTTTTTTGGTGATGAAAACGCTACTTACAAAATCTCAGCTTTAGATCTTGGAATTAAAAAGAATATATTAAGAAACCTTGCTAAAAGAGATTGTTACATAAAAGTATATCCATACAATTCAACTTATAAGGATTTAGCTGAATTTAATCCAGATGGTTATTTCTTGTCAAACGGTCCTGGAGATCCAGATCCGCTTTTTGGTGCGATTGAACTAGCTAAAGAAATTTTAGCAAATGACAAGCCTTTGTTCGGAATATGTTTAGGACATCAGGTAATTGCTTTGGCAAATGGTGTTCAGACTTATAAAATGTTTAACGGACACAGAGGTATTAATCACCCAGTAAAAAATCTTATTACAGGTAAAGGTGAAATTACGTCTCAAAACCACGGTTTCGCGGTAAACAAAGAAGCATTAGATAATCACCCAGATCTTGAAATTACACACTTACATTTGAATGATGGAACTGTAGCGGGAATGCGTATGAAAAATAAAAACTGTTTTTCAGTGCAATACCATCCGGAAGCTAGTCCTGGACCACACGATTCGTCTTATTTATTCGATCAATTTGTTGAGAATATAAAAGGAGCTTCATCTAAAACGATGTAGTTAATAAATAAAGGCCTTTAATAGTTAAAATACGTTTTTACTATTAAAATTTTTTATAATTTCGAAAAAAAAATATAATTTATTAATAAAAAAACAAAAAATAATGAGTATTATAATTAAAGTTCACGCAAGACAAATTCTTGATTCTAGAGGTAATCCTACCATTGAAGTTGATGTAGTAACTGAAAATGGAGTTTTAGGAAGAGCTGCTGTTCCATCTGGAGCATCAACTGGAGAGCACGAAGCTGTTGAATTACGTGACGGAGGTAAAGCTTATCTTGGAAAAGGAGTTTTGAATGCAGTGAATAATGTAAATACTGTTATTGCTGAAGAATTAGTTGGAACTTCTGTTTTTGAACAAAACACAATTGACCAATTGATGATTGATTTAGATGGTACTCCAAATAAATCAAAATTAGGTGCTAACGCTATCCTTGGAGTTTCTCTTGCTGCTGCAAAAGCTGCTGCAAATGAACTAGGATTGCCATTATACAGATATGTTGGTGGAGTTTCTGCTAACACTTTGCCTGTACCAATGATGAATATCATCAACGGTGGTTCTCACTCAGATGCGCCAATCGCATTTCAGGAATTCATGATTTTCCCTGTAAAAGCAACTTCTTTTACGCATTCTATGCAAATGGGAACTGAAATCTTCCATAGCTTGAAAAAAGTATTACACGATAGAGGTTTAAGTACTGCTGTAGGTGACGAAGGAGGTTTTGCTCCTAATTTGGCAGGCGGAACGGAAGATGCTTTAGATACTATTAAATTAGCTGTTGAGAACGCTGGTTATACTTTCGGTGACGAAATTATGATTGCGCTTGACTGTGCTTCTGCTGAATTTTATGTAAACGGTAAATACGATTACTCGAAATTTGAAGGAGAAACTGGTAAAGTGAGAACTTCTGCTGAACAAGTTGATTATTTAGCTGAATTAGTGGCTAAATATCCAATTATTTCTATCGAAGATGGAATGGACGAAAATGACTGGGATGGATGGAAATTATTAACTGAAAGAATTGGTGATAAAGTTCAACTAGTTGGTGATGATTTGTTCGTAACAAATGTTACGCGTTTATCAACAGGAATCGAAAAAGGAATTGCAAATTCTATTTTAGTAAAAGTAAACCAAATTGGTACTTTGACTGAAACTATTGCAGCAGTAAATATGGCTAAAAATGCAGGTTATACTTCAGTAATGTCTCACCGTTCAGGAGAGACTGAAGATAACACAATTGCAGATTTAGCAGTAGCTTTAAACTGTGGACAAATAAAAACAGGTTCTGCTTCACGTTCTGATCGTATGGCAAAATACAATCAATTATTAAGAATTGAAGAAGAGTTAGGAAGTACTGCTTATTTCCCTGGATTAAAAGCTTTCAAGATTAAATAATTGTAAGAGTTATATTGTAGAATTAAACCATCCGTTTTTTCGGATGGTTTTTTTTTGGAGTTTTAACAAATTCATAGCAGTATTCTTTTTTTAATTAGTCTTAAATTCCTTAGATTTGATAAATTATTATTTAAAAGATTTATTTCCGATATATTATGTCAAAAATAGCTACATTAGAAGTAGATGGTCAAAAAATTGAACTTCCGGTAATTACAGGAAGCGAAAATGAGTCCGCTATCGATATTAACAAATTACGTGATTTAACTGGGATTATTACAATTGATCCAGGATATAAGAATTCTGGTTCTTGCAAAAGCGAAATCACTTTCTTAGACGGAGAATTAGGAATTCTTCGTTACAGAGGATACTCAATCGAAGATTTAGCTGAAAAAGCTGATTTTCTTGAAGTGTCTTATTTATTGATTTTTGGAGAATTGCCAACTGCTCAACAGTTAGAACAATTCGAAAATGATATTAAAAAACATTCTTTGGTAAACGAAGAAATGAAAAACATCATTGACGGTTTTCCAAAAACAGCTCACCCAATGGGTGTTTTATCTGCTTTGACAAGTGCTTTGACAGCATTTAACCCAAAAGCAGTAAATGTAGAAAACGAAAAAGAAATGTATGAGGCTATTTGCAAAACAATGGCTAAATTTCTTGTAATCGCTACATGGACTTATAGAAAATCTATGGGTTATCCATTAAACTACTACGACAATACAAAAGGGTATGTAGAGAACTTTATGCAGTTAATGTTTCAATTGCCTACAGGTCCTTACGCATCAAACCCGGTTATTGTTGACGCATTAGATAAATTATTTATTCTTCACGCTGATCACGAACAAAACTGTTCTACATCTACCGTAAGAATGGTGGGTTCTTCTCACGCTGGTTTATTTGCTTCTATTTCTGCTGGAGTTTCTGCACTTTGGGGACCACTTCACGGAGGTGCAAATCAGGCCGTTCTTGAAATGCTTGAAGATATTAACAAAGATGGAGGTGATACGGATAAATTTTTAGCTAAAGCTAAAGATAAAAACGATCCTTTCCGTTTAATGGGATTCGGACACAGAGTTTATAAAAACTTCGATCCAAGAGCAAAAATCATCAAAAAAGCCGCTAAAGAAGTTTTGGAAACTTTAGGTGTTGAAGATCCGATTTTAGAAATTGCTAAAAAATTAGAATCAGCTGCTCTTGAAGATGAGTATTTCAAAGCAAGAAATTTATATCCAAACGTAGATTTCTATTCTGGAATTATTTACAGAGCATTAGGGATTCCAACAGATATGTTTACCGTAATGTTTGCTATCGGAAGATTACCAGGCTGGATTGCACAATGGAAAGAAATGCGTGAAAACAAAGAACCGATCGGAAGACCTAGACAAATTTATACAGGACATCCTTTACGAGACTTTAAGTCTAACAAATAAAATCACTAGAAAGCTTCACATAACTGTGAAGCTTTTTTTTATCTTTGCCCAAAATCTAATACTATTATGTTGCAATTAAATATAAAGAACGAAACGTCAAGACTGCGGGCAGTGGTTTTGGGTTCTGCCGTTCATAATGGGCCAACTCCTTCTGTAGATGAAGCCTATGATCCCAAATCGTTGGAGCATATTAAAGCAGGAACTTATCCTGTCGAAAAAGATATGGTTGCTGAAATGGAGGCTTTTAGTGCTGTTTTTCAAAAATACGATGTACAAGTTTTTCGTCCGGAAATGATCGAGAATTACAATCAGATTTTTGCCAGAGATATTGGTTTTGTAATTGATGACACTTTCGTGAAATCGAATATCTTGCCAGACAGAGAACGCGAATTAGACGCTATTCAATATGTAATAGATCAGATTGATCCTCTAAAAGTGGTTCGTCCACCAGAAGAAGTTCATATCGAAGGCGGTGATGTGATGTTGTGGAATGACCATATTTTTATTGGGACCTATAAAGGAAGCGATTATAAAGATTACATCACGGCCAGAACCAATATGCAAGGTGTGAATTACATCAAAGAATTGTTCCCTAACAAAATTGTCAAAGAATTTGATTTGGTTAAATCAAAATTAGAAGCTCGTGATAACGCTTTGCACTTAGATTGCTGTTTTCAACCCGTAGGAAAAGACAAAGGAATTATTTATAAAAGAGGTTTTCGCGAAGAGGCAGATTATTTGTATTTGGTCAATCTTTTCGGAAAAGAAAATCTATTTCATATCGAAAGAAACGAAATGTATCACATGTTTTCGAATATATTTTCGATAGATACCAATGTGTTAGTTTCTGAGAAAAATTTCACAAGATTAAACAATTGGTTACGTGCAAAAGGTTTTACAGTAGAAGAAATTCCTTATGCCGAAATAGCCAAACAAGAAGGTTTGTTGAGATGTTCAACACTTCCATTGATTAGAGATTAAGAAAAGTTGTGAGTTTTGGGTTGTGAGTTATGAGTTTTGAAATGCGGATAAATATGAAGATGAATTAATGAAGAGTTATAGAGATTTAGATGTTTACAAAATTGGATTAGAATTGTTTTATAAGGTTCATCCATCATCATTAAAACTGCCCAAATACGAATTGTATGAGCTCGGAAGCCAAATAAGAAGATCTTCAGATTCGGTAGTTTCAAATATAATTGAAGGTTATGGAAGGAGAAGATATAAAGCAGATTTCGTAAAATTCCTAGTTTACTCACATTCAAGTTGTCTCGAAACAATTGGCCATTTAGAAAAAATAGCAAAACTTTATCCAGATTGCTTTGCTGATATGGATGAATTAATAAATAATTATGAAGGGTTAGGAGGTAAAATATTTAATTTTATAAAATACGTAGAAGAGAATTGGAAAAACTGATTTGATTTAATCGGAATTAATTTAAAACTCACAACGCATAACTCAGATCCCACAACAAGAATAAACATGAAACAAACAACAAATGCAATCGTAATGATTCGTCCAGTTGCTTTCAGAATGAATGAGCAAACGGCTGTCAATAATTATTATCAAAAAGTATTAGACGGACTTTTGCCAAGTACCGTAAATGCGAAAGCCCAACAAGAGTTTGATACTTTCGTAGAAAAACTAAGAGCAGTTGGAGTTGATGTTACCGTTATCGAAGATTCTTTAGAGACCGATACGCCAGACAGTATTTTCCCGAATAACTGGGTTTCTTTTCATGAAAATGGAGATGTAGCCTTGTATCCAATGTTTGCCGAAAATCGACGTCAGGAACGTCGCGAAGATATTTTAGACACACTTGAAGATAAAGGTTTCGAGATTACCAATATCATGGATTATACTTCTGCAGAAGAAGACGGAATTTTCCTTGAAGGAACAGGAAGTTTACTTTTGGACAGAGCCAACGGAAAAGCCTATTGCGCTTTATCGCCTCGTGCAGATGAAGAATTATTTATCGAATTCTGTGAAGATTTTGATTATGCACCCATAATTTTCGAAGCTTTTCAGACTGTTGATGGCGAAAGAAAATTAATCTATCATACCAATGTGATGATGTGTTTGGGTGAAACTTTCGCCGTTATTTGTGCCGATAGCATCGACGATAAAAAAGAACGCAAAATGGTACTGGAAAACCTGAAAGCAGATAATAAAGAAGTTATTTTGATAACAGAAGCACAAGTAAATAACTTTGCTGGAAATATGTTAGAAGTTCGTGGTACAAACGACAAACGTTATCTTGTCATGAGCGCATCGGCTCACCAGATTTTAACGCCAAAACAAATTGAGCAATTAGAAAAACATGCCGAAATTTTAAGTTCAAGTCTGGATACCATCGAAGCCTGCGGGGGTGGAAGTGCCAGATGTATGATGGCCGAGGTTTTCTTGCCAAGAAGCTAAAATTTTAATTTTCAATAAAAAAAATCCAAATTCCAAACTGAAATATTCAGCTTTTGGAATTTGGATTTTTTGTTTTTAATTATTTTTAAGTTTTAATTTTGTTTGTAAACTTCGGGATTATACAATTCCATGTAGAATTCCGGATTAGGTAATTTTGTAAAATTATATTTTTCATAAAGCCATTCAGCTGTAGAAGTCAATAAAATCCAACGGCGTAAACCTTGTAAATTAGGATGGTGCATCACTTGTTCCATCAAAGCTTTCGAAAGACCTTTTCCTCGATGTTCATCCAAAACATAAATATCTCCTAAATAAGCAATCGTAGCAAAATCTGATATTACACGTGCAAAACCAATTTGTGCATTTTTATAAAATAATCCAAAATTAAGAGAATTTTCAATCGAAGTTTTCATGGTTTCAAAAGGAATATTATCACTCCAACCCGATTTTTTTGATAAGAAATCATGAATGGCATCAAGATCTAATTTACTTTTATCAGTTGTAATGGTGTAATCTCCAAAAGAGAAATTAATTTCTTTCATTTTTTTTAGGCTATGAATTAAGGTTAATACCAGATTTACATCAAATTTCCTTTGATAATATTGATGATCGAACTCACGATATATTGAATTCCGATGGAGATTACAATAAAACCAACAATTCTCGAAATAGCCACAATTCCGGATGCACCTAATATTCTGGCCAAATAATGGGCGCTTTTTAGAATCGCAAAAATCGCAATTGCAATGGCAGCAATCGCTAATACCGAAAAGATTATTTCATTCATTTCGTGATGCTCCTGATAAAAAGCAATCAATAACGAAATAGAGCCAGGTCCGGCCAACATCGGGATTGCAAGTGGTGTCAAGGCAATGTCATTACGTTGTTGTACTTCGTTTTCAATCTTTTTATTAATACCGCGTTTTTTATTGAATTTTCCGGAAAGCAACGAAAACCCCGAATTTACAATCACAATTCCGCCGGCAATTCTAAGCGCATCAATACTAATTCCGAAAAAAGTCAAAACGTATTGACCAATAAAAAACGAAACTATCAAAATGATAAAAACGTTTATGGCGGTCCAAAGCGAAATTCGGGAACGCTCCTTTTGAGAGTCATGCTGGGTAAGTCCCACAAAAATCGGAACGGTACCAATTGGGTTTAAAACAGAAAAAAGAGCGGCAAATAAATAAATGAATAAATCCATATTGTTTTGGGTTAGTCAAGTAAAAATAGTCATTTTTTAGTTTTTGATAGCAAATTAATGTTAGGATATTGTTTTTTATGGCTTTCAATTCAAAACCAAATACCTAAAATAAGCTCATTCTTTTTGATTACTTTTGTAACATATTTTAAAACAATGAAAAACAAAAAAACTTTAGTTCTGGGAGCAAGTACAAAACCAGATCGTTACGCTTTTAAGGCAATTAATAAATTAGTCGAAAAAGGACATACCGTTTTGGCAATTGGTCAAAATACCGGAGAAGTAGCCGGAGTAAAAATTTACACCAAAGCCATTCCGGTAAAAAACATAGACACCGTAACTTTATACCTGAATCCTGCACGTCAGCGCGAATATTACAATTACATCATCGAGGCACAGCCAAAGCGAGTTGTTTTTAATCCAGGAACCGAAAATCCAGAATTTTATCAATTATTGGAGCTAAACAATATCAAATCCGAAGTAGCTTGTACCTTGGTTTTATTGGCTACCAATCAATATTAGTTTTTTTAGGAGCTATTCCCGCTATACACTACAATCTTTTGTGCCGAACCCCGGCACAAAAGGATTTTCGTTTCTATCGGGGCTAGAAGTATCATTTAGCGAGAAGTTTCATGATCCGAAGAAGATTCATTTTAGCCACCGTAAGTCCTACTAAATCATTTAAAATGTTATTTTTGTCCTCATGGAATTTTCATCAAAATTAATAGAAAAAGCAGTCAACGAAATGTCGCAATTACCAGGGATTGGCAAGCGTACAGCATTACGATTGGTTTTGCATTTATTAAAACAGCCTAAAGAACAAACCGGTTTTTTGTCTCAGGCACTTTTAAATATGCGTGAGGATATTAAGTTTTGCGAAAATTGTCATAATATTTCAGATACAAAAGTTTGTGAAATCTGTGCCAATCAGGCCAGAAACCATCAGACTATTTGTGTAGTCGAAGATATTCGCGATGTTATGGCGATTGAAAATACCGGACAATACAAAGGAATTTATCACGTCTTAGGAGGTAAAATTTCTCCAATAGAAGGCGTAGGGCCAAGCCAGTTGAATATCACGACTTTGGTCGAAAAAGTAAAATCAGGGACAGTTGTCGAAATTATTTTCGCACTAAGTTCAACGATGGAAGGCGATACGACCAATTTTTATATTTACAAACAAATTGCCGAAACAGAAATTATGATTTCAACCATAGCCCGAGGAATTTCGGTTGGTGACGAATTAGAATATGCTGATGAAGTAACGCTTGGGAGAAGTATTTTGCACCGGGTACCATTCGAAAAAACATTTAAAAATAATTAAACCAGAAGCCAAATAAACATTACATTTTCAATTGATTAATGTATGGAGTATATTTGTGAACAAAATTTAAAGAATGACCAGAAACTGTTTTTATATCCTCGTATTAATTAGTGTTTTTTTTACCTCCTGTATTCCGGTAAAAGATTTGCATTATTTGCAAGATAAAAATTCTTCAGCAGAACAAAATAATATTACTGCTGTAGAATCTAAACCGTATCGTGTGCAGGTAAATGATATTTTGAGTGTCAATATAAAAGCGATAGATCCAAAATTAGTAGCGATTTTTAATACTACCGAAGCTGTTGGTAACACAGGAAGGTCAGAATCAAGTTTGTATTTTGATGGTTTTACGGTGGATGATCACGGAAATATAAGAATGCCAATTTTAGGAGACATTAATGTTATTGGGTTTACTCTAGAAGAAGTACGGCTTAAAATAGAGAAAAAGTTACTCGAAGAATATTTTAAAACCGAAGCGAATATTTTTGTTACGGTAAAATTAGCAGGCTTTAGATATACTATCAATGGTGAGGTAGGTAGTACCGGAACTAAAACCTTATATCAGGAACATGTAAATGTTATGGAAGCCATTGCAAATGCAGGAGATATTACAACTGTTGGAAATAGAAAAGCAGTAACGATCATTAGACAATCTCCTACCGGAGTGCTGATGCAGGATCTCGACCTGACGGATGTTAATGTAATGAAATCACCGTATTATAATTTACAACCCAACGATTATATTTATGTAAAACCATTACGCCAAAAAACATGGGGTACTGGACAGACTGGAATTCAGTCTATAGGGACTATTATTACTTTACTGTCTTTGGCTACAACGGTTTATCTGATTTTGAAAAATTAAAAACGAAACTAAAAAATGTTAGATATAAAAGATTTTTCGATTTTTGAAAACCAGTCAAGTTTTGACTTCAAAGGTTTTTTACTCAAAATTGGAAGCTATTGGAAGTGGTTTTTAGCAAGTTTAATCATTGCATTTACAATTGCTTATCAGGTCAATATCCGTAAAGAAAAAATTTACGGGATGCAAACCTTGATTTCTATCAAAGAAGAAAGTAACCCGTTTTTTACTTCTAATACCAGTCTGGTTTTTAACTGGGGAGGAATTTCGGATCAGGTAAATGGTATTTCTACTATTTTGCAATCAAGATCACATAATGAGTTAGTGGTCGATAAATTAAGCTTTTATATTGATTACCTGGAACAGGGAAAATATAATTTAGTCGATGTTTATGGAGCAGTTCCTTTTTATGTAGAGATAGATAAAACGAAAGGGCAGATTTTAAACACTCTTGTAGGGATTAAATTTTTAAGTGCGAATGAATACGAGATTCGAATTCCATTTGAAAACAATTCGGTTTCGCTGATAACTTATGCAACAAATTCTCAGAGTTCTACTGCGGTTGAACCTACAGAATTTGTAAAAAAATACAAAGTAGGAGATCAGGTCGTTTTACCTTTTTTAAATTGGAAATTACAAATTACAGACAATCCCGGATTTTATAAAGGAAAAGAGTATTTTGTTAGGTTTAAAGATTTCGATGCTACTGTATCGCGTTATAAAAATATTAGTGTAGATGCGGATAGTAAGGCTGGTTCTATACTAAATTTGTCTATGCAGGGAACAAATAAGGCCAGAATGGTTGATTATTTGAATTCGACAGTAAGAATGTTAATCAAAATCCAGCTTGATGGTAAAAACCAATTTGCAACCAATACAATCCGTTTTATAGATAGCACGCTTGTTAACATGGAGGCACAGCTTAAAACTACCGGTAATGAATTGAAATCTTTCAGAAAAGATAAAAATATCTATGAAGTCGAAGATGGCGGAGCTAAAGTTTCAGAAAAAATTATCAGTTTCGATTTAGAAAGAGATCAGATTAATCGAAAAATAGCCTATTATAATTCTTTAAAAACATATTTAAATAATAGTGTAGATTATTCAAGATTGCCAGCGCCATCTGTTGCTGGTATTGAAGATCCTAATGTAGTGACTAATGTCTCAAAATTGATAGCGCTTTCTACACAACGTTCAGAAATGGCCTATGCGGTAAAAAGTGAAAAAATTTTTAAAGATTTTGATAACCAGATGAAAGCGGTTAAAAACGTTTTGATCGAAAACATCACATCTGCTAAATCTGCCTTACTTTATGATTTAGCCTTGGTTAATGCTAAAATTGGAGAATCTGAAAGTGCGATAAAAAAACTTCCTGAGGAGCAGCAAGAATTACTGAAGATAAAGAGGAAATACGATTTGAATGATAATATTTACAGCGAATTTCTTCAAAAACGTAACGAAGCTGAAATCGTGAAAGCTTCTAATTTATCGGATATTCATTTTATTGATCCTGCAAAGGATATTGGTGGCGGACTAATAGGACCCAAAACGTCTGTGAATTATATTTTGGCTTTGTTTTTAGGGATATTAATTCCTTTAATTTTTATTTTCTTACTCTTTTTTATTAATAATTCGATTCAAAATACAGACGATATTAGCAAATTAACAAAAATTCCATTACTTGGAGTGGTGGGGGTAAATAAAGGAGACGTTAGTTTAGCTGTATTTGACAAACCAAAATCAGCACTTTCAGAAGCCTTTAGGACTATTAGGTCTTCATTACAGTTTTTGTATAAAAAGCAGCAACTTAGTGGGGCAAAAACCTTGATGATAACATCATCGATTAGTGGTGAAGGAAAAACATTTTGCTCCATAAATATTGCAAC
This sequence comes from Flavobacterium hydrocarbonoxydans, assembly GCF_009789235.1. Classification (GTDB taxonomy): domain Bacteria; phylum Bacteroidota; class Bacteroidia; order Flavobacteriales; family Flavobacteriaceae; genus Flavobacterium; species Flavobacterium hydrocarbonoxydans. Next base: position 211,920 of record NZ_WSTB01000004.1, read on the forward strand.
AGTGTTTGCGTTAAGTGATAAAAAAACCGTTATTGTAGGACTCGATTTAAGGAAGCCGAGATTGGCGGATGAATTTGAGCTGACTACAGAAAAAGGAGTTGTAAATTATTTAATTAGACAAAATTCCTTAGAAGAAATAACAAATAAAACACAGGTTCCTAATCTGGATGTAATTCTTTCAGGGCCAATTCCGCCAAATCCTTCAGAGCTGATTTTGACAGATGCTATGAAAGAATTTATGGAAGAATTAAAACAAAAATACGATTATATTATTCTGGATACACCACCCGTTGGCTTGGTTTCTGATGCACTTGAATTAGCTCAGTTTAGCGATGTGACGCTCTATATTGTGAGGCAAAATTATACGAAAAAAGACATGATAACGTTATTAAATACCCGTGTAAAAAGAGGGGAACTGAATAATATAAGTATCGTTTTGAATGGTTTTGAGAATAAAGCAAAATATGGTTCAGGTTATGGTTATGGCTACGGAAATTATTCAAACGGTTACCATGAAGAAGAATTGAAGCCTGGTTTGTTAAAAACGATTCTGTCAAAATTCAAAAAATAATCAATCCAATATTAGATGGAAGAAACAATTCAAAATACAATACTTATTACAGGTGGAGCAGGATTCATTGGTTCGAATTTATGTGAGTATTTTTTGGAGTCTGGTTATAAAGTTATTTGTTTAGATAATTTTTCAACCGGACATCGTTATAATTTAGAAGCATTTATAACACATCCTGATTTTAAATTGATCGAAGGCGACATACGTAATATCTCAGATTGTCAATTAGCAGTAGAGGGTGTAGATTATGTTTTGCATCAGGCTGCTTTGGGTTCTGTTCCAAGATCCATTAATGATCCTGTTACAACCAATGATGTGAATGTTTCTGGTTTTTTGAACATGCTAGTTGCGGCTCGGGATGCTAACGTAAAACGATTCGTTTACGCCGCTAGTTCTTCTACCTACGGAGATTCCGAAGGTTTGCCAAAAGTTGAGGAGGTGATAGGTAAGCCATTATCGCCTTATGCAATTACAAAATATGTAAATGAATTGTATGCTGAAATTTTTAGTAAAACGTATGGTTTGGAAACTATTGGTTTGCGTTATTTTAATGTTTTTGGAAGAAAGCAAGATCCAAAAGGTGCTTATGCTGCAGTAATTCCTAAATTTGTGACCCTATTAATGAATCATGAAAGTCCTGTGATTAATGGTGATGGAAATTATTCCCGGGATTTCACTTATATAGACAATGTGATTCAGATGAATAAACTGGCTATTTCGACAACAAATCCTTTGGCTATAAATACGGTTTATAATACTGCATTTGGAGATAGGAATACATTGAATGATTTGGTAAAATATTTAAAAGAATATTTAGCAGAATTCGATTCTGAAATTGCAAATGTTGAAGTTATTTATGGTTCGAATAGAGTTGGGGATATCCCACATTCGTTAGCCAGTATAGAGAAAGCGAAAACATTATTAGGGTATAATCCTAAGTATTCATTACAAGAGGGCTTAAAAGAAGCTGTAACCTGGTATTGGAATAATTTGAAGAAAAATTAAATAAAATAATTAAATTTTGATAAAATGAAAATCACAAAAATTTGCTGTATTGGAGCTGGTTATGTTGGAGGGCCAACAATGGCAGTTATTGCACAAAAATGTCCACATATTCAAGTGACCGTAGTTGATTTGAACGAACAAAGAATTCAGGCTTGGAACGATCCTAACACAGATAATATTCCGATTTATGAACCTGGATTGTCAGAAATTGTTGCTGAAGCAAGAGGAAGGAATCTTTTCTTTTCAACAAATGTTGAAAAAGCAATAGAGGAAGCTCAGGTTATATTTATTTCAGTAAATACACCAACTAAAACTTATGGTAAAGGTAAAGGGATGGCGGCAGATTTAAAGTACATTGAATTGTGTGCAAGACAAATTGCGAAAGTGGCTAAAGATAATAAAATTGTTGTCGAAAAATCTACTTTACCAGTGCGTACTGCCGAAGCTATAAAAAGCATTTTAGACAATACAGGAAATGGGGTGCAATTTCAAATTTTATCCAATCCTGAGTTTTTAGCAGAAGGAACTGCCGTAACTGATTTGTTAAATCCGGATAGAATTTTAATTGGTGGTGATACAACTCCTGAAGGGGAAGACGCTATAGAAGCACTAGTTGAAGTATATTCGAATTGGGTGGATAGGGATAAAATCCTAACGACTAATGTTTGGTCTTCAGAATTGTCTAAGCTAACCGCAAATGCTTTTCTTGCGCAAAGAATTTCTTCGATAAATGCCATGTCTGAATTATGCGAAAAAACGGGAGCCGATGTAAATGAAGTGGCAAGAGCAATCGGAATGGATAGTCGTATTGGTCCAAAATTTTTGAAATCGTCAGTTGGTTTTGGAGGATCTTGTTTTCAGAAAGATATTTTAAACCTTGTTTATATCGCTAAGTCTTACGGATTAAATGAAGTAGCCGATTATTGGGAGCAGGTGATTATTATGAATGATCATCAAAAAAGAAGATTTTCAAGTAACATTGTCCAAACATTATATAATACAGTTGCTGATAAAAAAATAGCATTTTTGGGTTGGGCTTTCAAAAAAGACACCAATGATACAAGGGAATCAGCAGCAATTTATGTGGCTGATGATTTAATAAACGAACAAGCTAAAATTTCAGTTTATGACCCGAAAGTTGGAAGAAATAAAATACTAAATGATTTAGATTATTTAGAAACCAGATCTGCTGAAGTGAATTCAAATGCAATAGTAACATTCGATAATGCTTATGCAGCCTGTGAAAATGCCCACGCAATAGCTGTTTTGACAGAATGGGATGAGTTTATCACTTACGATTGGAAAAAAATATACGATTCAATGCAAAAGCCAGCCTTTGTTTTTGATGGAAGAAATATTTTAAATGCAAAAGAGTTAACGCAAATTGGATTTGTTTATCAGGGTATAGGTTCTTAGGTAATATTGATTAAGAATAATTTGTAATGGAATACAACGGGCAAGTGCTTTAAGATTGTTTTATTTCGATAAATAAAAAAATATGAATTGGTACGTAGTATATACTAAACCTAAGTGGGAAAAAAAAGTTTCAGACAAACTAAATCAATTAGGTATAGAATGTTACTGCCCGTTAGTTACCAGAATAAGACAATGGTCGGACAGAAAAAAAAAGGTAGAAATGCCTCTTTTTAATTCCTATGTGTTTGTGCGATTGCAAGATTCTGATCGAAACCAAATATTTCAGGCTTCTGGTATAGTCCGTTACTTGTTTTGGTTAGGTAAACCTGCAATTGTCAGGGATGATGAAATAGAAATTATTAAAAAAAGCCTTGCGTCAGATAGTGTTTATGATGTATTGATTTCTCCTCATCAAAAAGGGGATAGAATAAAATTAGATTCGGGAGTCTTTAATAATCAAAATGCAATTGTTCAGGAAGTTTCTAAAACCTATTATATAGTTGTTTTAGAATCTCTGGGATGTGTGTTAAAAATAAAATATAAATAAGGGTATAGATTTAAATACAGGGTTTTATATATTGTAATGCTGAATTTTTGAATTTTTCCTTTTTTAAATTTTTTATTTATTTTATAAGTTATATTGCAATTTTGTTGTCTGATTAATAAGATGTTATGCTTTGTGTTTAAAATTCTTTCGTTTGCTAATAAATGGTTATTGAATAAATTGACTTATTGTGTTATATTTGCCAAAAATGACTTTAAGGGTTGTCTGCGTCAAATAAATGTGACTCGGAAGGGCGAAGCCGTGTGATGAGATGAGTAAAGCAAACAAAAACAAATAAAATGAGTACAAACATAAAGGTGGCCGTTGTAGGTTTAGGTTATGTTGGTTTGCCTTTGGCTAGGTTATTTGCTACAAAATATTCGGTAGTTGGGTATGATATCAACGACTCTAGAGTTGCTTCTTTGAAGAAAGGAACAGATACTACATTAGAAGTAGATGATATTACTTTGCAAAAAGTGCTTGTCGATAAATCTTCTGAAAATATAGGGCTTTATTGCACCTCTGACGTACAAGAAATCTCGGAGTGTAATTATTTTGTGATAACAGTCCCTACGCCAGTAGATAAAAATAATCGTCCTGATTTGACACCTTTGTATAAATCTAGTGAAACAGTTGGTAAAGTACTTAAAAAAGGAGATATTGTAATTTACGAATCGACTGTTTACCCAGGAGTAACAGAAGAGGAATGTGTTCCCGTCTTAGAAAAGGTTTCCGGATTAAAATTTAATGAAGATTTTTTTGCAGGATATTCCCCTGAAAGAATAAATCCAGGAGATAAAGAACATACTGTAGAAAAAATACTTAAAGTAACTTCAGGCTCAACACCTGAAATTGGACTAAAAGTGGATGCCCTCTATAAATCAGTTATCACAGCAGGTACCTATTTAGCTCCAACTATTAAAGTAGCAGAAGCTGCAAAAGTAATCGAAAACTCGCAAAGAGATATTAATATTGCTTTCGTCAATGAATTAGCTAAAATATTCAATTTGATGAATATTGATACACAGGAAGTTTTGGCTGCTGCAGCTACTAAATGGAACTTTTTGCCTTTCAAACCAGGATTGGTTGGAGGTCATTGTATAGGCGTAGATCCGTATTATTTAGCTCAAAGGGCTCAGGAATTTGGCTATCACCCTGAAATAATTTTAGCAGGACGCCGTTTAAATGATAGCATGGGCGAATATATTGCTTCTCAGGTTGTTAAATTAATGATTAAAAAAGGAATTACTGTTAATGGTGCAAGTTTATTGATGCTTGGAATTACCTTTAAAGAAAATTGTCCGGATGTTCGTAATACCAAAATAGTAGATGTTGTAAAGGCATTAATTGAGTATGGAATAAAAGTGACAATTTATGACCCGTTGGCTAATGTTGAGGAAGTAAAAAAAGAATATGAATTGCTTACATTGCAAAAAGTGCCTAATGAAAAATTTGACGCTGTGGTGTTAGGTGTAGCTCATAATGAGTTTTTAAATTTAAATTTTTCAGATTTACAAAATGAGAACAGTTTGTTGTATGACGTAAAAGGAGTTTTAGGTTCTACTGCAGATAATAGACTATAATTTAAAAAAAAACTGATTTTGAATAATTCAATAACACACGTGATTTTAACAGGAGGAGTGGGAAGCAGGCTTTGGCCGCTTTCTCGCAAAAGCCAGCCCAAACAGTATTTAGAAATATTTGAAGGGAAGTCTTTGTTTGAAATGACTGTAGAGCGTAATAGTCATTTAGCCCACAAAGTAATGGTTGTAGGAAACGTAGAGAACCATCATTTGAGCGGTAAAGTAATGGATAAGACTAAAACGCCATATATTAATATTGTAGAGGCTACTCCACGTAATACTGCAGCTGCTATTGCTTTTGCAGCATTTGCATCAGAGCCTGAGGATATTTTAATTATAACGCCATCTGATCATATCATTGATAAAATGGACGATTATAATAACGCAATTAACGAAGCCATTTCAAAAGCGCAAGAAGGTTTTATTGTCACTTTTGGAATAATTCCTACTAAACCTGAAACGGGTTATGGTTACATAGAATCAAAAGGTGACAAAGTTATTTCTTTTAGAGAAAAACCTAACGAAACAACTGCTAAAGATTTTATCGCAAGAGGGAATTTTCTTTGGAATAGTGGGATGTTTTGCTTTAAAGCTAGTGTTTTACTCGATGAATTAAAACAGTTTCAACCTGATATTTATGAAAAATCTAAACTTGTTTGGGAATCGAGTAAGGAAGGTTTCTTAGATTTTGAATCATCAATGGAAATACCTTCAATCAGCATTGATTATGCTGTAATGGAACGTAGTAAAAAAATAAAAGTGGTTCCAGCAGCATTTTCTTGGTCAGATTTAGGATCTTTTGAATCTGTTTATGATTATTTAGTTTCCAAAGGACATGAAGTTGATAAAAGCGGTAATATGGTTATAGGATGTGATAAATATACTGCTTTTTTGGGGTTGAAAAATACTATTTTTGTTTCAACAGCTACTGCAAATCTAATTTTGCAAAAAGAAAATTCACAAGATGTTAAAGATATTTATTGTGAATTAGAACGTAATAATTCAGATTTACTAAATTAATCGAAATTTGAAAATGAAAAAAATTCTTATAACTGGAGGTGCTGGTTTTATTGGGTCGCATGTAGTGAGGAAATTTGTAAATAAATATCCGGAATATCAAATTTTTAATTTAGATGCCTTGACTTATGCAGGTAATCTTGAAAATATAAAAGATATCGAAAATAAATCCAATTACACTTTTGTAAAAGGGGATATTGTGGATGAATCTTTTATAACTGAACTTTTTTCAATACATAATTTTGATGGAGTTTTGCATTTGGCTGCTGAATCCCATGTAGATCGTTCTATTGAGGATCCTTTAGCTTTTGTTAAAACGAATGTTATAGGAACTATGAATTTATTGAATGCAGCAAAAAATCAATGGAAAAATAATTTTGAAGGTAAAAGATTTTATCATATTAGTACAGATGAGGTTTATGGTTCTTTAGGAGCTGAAGGATTGTTTACAGAAACTACACCCTATGATCCTAATTCTCCTTACTCTGCTTCAAAAGCAAGTTCAGATCATTTTGTAAGAGCTTATGGTGAAACATACGGATTACCTTATGTATTAACTAATTGCTCTAATAATTACGGATCTTATCATTTTCCAGAAAAATTAATTCCACTTTTTATAAATAATATTATAAATAATAAACCATTACCAGTTTATGGAGATGGTAACTATACTCGTGATTGGCTTTTTGTTGAAGATCATGCTATTGCAATTGATTTGGTTTTTCATGAAGGTAAAAACCATGAGACTTATAATATTGGAGGTTTTAACGAATGGAAGAACATTGATTTAGTCAAATTGTTGTGCCAAATTATGGATACTAAATTAAATAGAAAAGAAGGAACTTCTAAAGAGTTAATTACTTACGTGAAAGATAGGCCAGGGCATGATTTACGTTATGCCATAGATGCAACAAAGATTAATAAAGAATTAGGATGGAAACCTTCGGTAACTTTTGAAGAAGGTTTAGAGAAAACAATTAATTGGTATTTAGCAAATGAGCAGTGGTTGCAAAATGTAACTTCAGGCGCTTATAAAGAATATTATCAAAAGCAATATTCTTAAGATAAAAAAACAATAACTCCGATTTGTTTAAATTGGTTTTTAACTTTTATGTAATAATGAAAAAAATAATTTTAAGATTAATATTCATTCTGATTTTTTTAGGAACTTTTCAAATTCATGCTCAAGACATATTGCAAGGAAAAGATTTAAGCTCTGTTAAAATTGATGCTCTTTCTGATAGTGATATAGTAAAGATTAAAAATCAATTGCAAACAAATGGTACTTCAATAGAACAAATGGAACCAGTGGCTTTGTCAAGGGGAATGAGTAAAGTAGAATACGATAAATTAAAAGTTAGAGTAAATGGAATTTCAGGAAATAGTGGCTTGATACAAACACAATCCAGTATTGAAGAAGTTGAGAGATCTCAAGAGCCAATTAATACTAAAAAGCAAAAAGATTCTGAAAATGAATTAATTTTCGGATCAGAATTATTTGATAATCCAACTTTGGATTTTGCACCCGATCTAAAAATGGCAACTCCAGTAAATTATATTTTGGGGCCAGGTGACGAATTACAAATTAGTATTTATGGTGTTCAGGAGTACAATACAACTGTATTAGTAAGTTCTGAAGGAAAGATTAGTATTCAGTTCGTTGGCCAGATTTCTGTATCAGGAATGACAATTGAGGCTGCAACTCAAAAAATAAAATCTTCTATTTCAAAAATTTATAGTACTGTAAGTTCTGGACAGTCACAAGTTAGTATTACCTTGAGCAAGATACGTACTATTCGTATAACAATTGTAGGAGGGAAGCAGCCAGGGAATTATGCTGTTTCTTCATTGGCAACCGTTTATAATGCATTACATTTAGCTGGAGGACCTGGTAAAAATGGAAGTTATAGAAATATTGAATTGATTCGAAATAATAAGGTTTATAAAAATATTGATATTTATCGGTTTTTAGTCAAAGGAGATCAATCCGATAATCTTGGACTTAAAGAGAATGATGTAATCAGGATTCCAACTTATTCTCACCGCGTTATTATTAATGGTGAGGTTAAGCGACCTGGTATTTTTGAAATGAAAAAAGATGAATCTTTTTTAGATTTATTAAATTTTGCATCAGGATTTAATGATTTTGCTTACACAGCTTCGGTTAATATTCAGCAAAAAACGGCAAAAGAATTAAAAGTTACAGATATTAACGAAAGTGAATATGGAACTTATAAGCCTAAAGCGGGAGATGTTTTTAGAGTATCCCGAATTTTAGACCGTTTCGAAAATCGTATTAAAATTGATGGTGCTGTTTTTAGACCCGATACCTATTCATTTTCTGAAGGGATGAGAGTTTCGGATTTAGTAACTAGAGCAGAAGGATTAAAAGAAGATGCTTATAGTAAAAGAGCAAGAATAATTCGTTTAAAGTCAGATCTTACTAGTGAAATAATTAATGTAGATTTAGAAGCAGCATTATCAGGAGATTTAAATGCAGATATTGAACTTAAAAGAGAAGATGTCGTTACAGTATATTCAATTTTAGATTTTAAAGAAGAATACAAAGTTACTATAGATGGAGAGGTTAAAAACCCAGGTGTATATAAGTTTTATGATAATTTGACTTTGAATGATTTGGTTGTCCAAGTTGGTGGTTTAACTGGTTCTGCAGCTAAGCGTGTAGAAATAGCAAGGATGATAAAATCTGATGAAATTAATAACAATGATCCAAGAAGAGTTGAAGTTATTAATTTAGAGTTAACTCCAGAAAATAATGAACAGGTTAAGAATTATATACTTATGCCTTTTGATGTCATCAATATTAGAAGGGTAGCTGTTTATGAAAAACCTCAATTAGTAGAAATTAGCGGTGCGGTTACTTACCCAGGTAAATATGTTTTGGCAAACAAAAAAGAGACGGTATATAGTATTGTTATTCGTGCAGGAGGATTAACCTCAATAGCTAATATTGAAGGAATGAAAATAAAGAGACCTATAAATAAAGATCAGCTATCAGAGATCGCAAATACTTCTGTTGACTCTCTAAAAGATGATTTGGTAAATAAATTAAAAAACGAGGTTAAATACGCTACTATACCGGTGAATTGGGAAGAAATTTTGAAAGACACCAACCATTATTCTAATGTTACATTATTTCCAGGAGATAAAATTGAAGTATCTACTTTTAATGAAGGAGTAAAAGTAGTTGGTAATGTACTTTTAACCTCTGAAATACCTTATAGAAAAGGAAAGAATTTTAATTATTACTTAAGTGCAGTTGGGGGTGTTAATAGTAAAGGCTGGAAGAGAAAGGCTTATATTATTTACCCTAATGGAAAAGCTGCAACTATAGGGTCTTTTTTATTTTTCAGGTCTTATCCTAAAGTTTTACCAGATTCTCAAATTGTAGTTCCAGAAAAGCCCGAAACAACAAAAATGAGTACTGGAGAATGGGTAAGTATCGGTAGTGTTATAACGAGTTTGGCGTTATTAATTGTTACAGCTTTTAGATAAATAAATTAAGGGGTTTTATATATGAATAATAGTTCAAAGAATGACGATGAAGTTTCGTTAAAAGAATTACTTGGGAAATTAAAAGAATGGTTTGATTACTTACTTCTAAAATGGAAAGTTATTGTATTAGTCGGAATTATAGGAGCTATTTTAGGTTTGACGTTTTCGTTTATTAAAAAACCGAACTATACTGCTAGTTTATCATTTGCTTTAGAGGAGAGCGGTAGCTCGGGAGGAGGCTTAGGAGGTGCTCTAGGATTGGCTAGTCAATTTGGTTTTGATGTTGGCGATAGCTCTGGAGGAATGTTTGCTGGAGCTAATTTAACTGAGGTGTTTAAGTCTCGTTCAATGGTTGAAAAAACATTGTATACTTCTGTGAAAATAGGAGGTAAAACGACTTCATTAGCAGAAATTTTTATCAAAGAAAATGGTTGGAGAGAAAAGATGGATGAAGATCCTAAGCTGAAGAACATCCATTTTATAAAAAAAATGAAACCTAATGATAATAGTTTAAGAGCTCAGGATAGTATCTTGGGGTTGATTTATAAAGATTTATTAAAAAAGAATTTAAGAGTAGAACAGAAGGACAAAAAAGTGTCAATAATTGATATTGATATGATTTCTACAAATGAATTGTTTTCAAAATTGTTTGCAGAATCATTGGCAAAAGTGGTTTCGGATTTTTATATTGATACGAAAAGTAAAAAAGCACGAATGAATATGGATATTTTAGAACGCCAAACAGATTCTATTCGGGCTGAACTCAATGGTGCAATTACAGGTGTTGCTGTCGCTAATGATAATACTTTTAATTTAAATCCAGCATTAAATATTCGTAGAACACCTTCTGTAAAAAGACAAGTTGATGTACAGGCTAATGGAGCAATTTTGACTGAGTTAGTCAAGCAAACTGAACTAGCAAAGGTTACTTTACGTAGAGAAACACCTTTAATACAAATAATTGACAGCCCAATTTTACCTCTGGCAAACGATCAGTTGAGTAAACTTAGCGGTCTGTTTATTGGAGGCCTTTTAGGTGGTTTTTTAACTGTATTTTTTTTAATTGCTAAAAGGGTTTTACAATCTTTTATTGATTAAATATATTGTACTGGTTTTTTAAATTGATGGATATAATAATAGTAAAAACAAAATAATTCATGAAGTTATTAGTAACAGGAGCAGCTGGTTTTATTGGTTATCATTTAGTAAAAGCTTTATTAAAAGAAAATATTGAAGTTGTAGGGATTGATAATATTAATGATTACTATGATGTAAATTTGAAGTTCTCTCGCTTAGAACAATCTGGAATTGATAGGAATTTATTATCAAATAATAATGAATTAATAGTTAGTAAATTTCATCCTAATTATCAATTTGCAAAAACAGATATTACAGATTTGGTTAGTTTAGAAAACCTATTCAAGGATCAAAAATTTACGCATGTTGTTAATCTTGCCGCTCAGGCAGGTGTACGTTATTCGCTTATTAACCCTCATGCATATGTACAAACAAATATAGCTGGGTTTGTGAATATTTTAGAGTGTTGCAGATATAATAATATAAAACATTTTGTATACGCATCAAGTTCTTCTGTATATGGCGAAAATAAAAAAATTCCATTTTCTGAAGATGACAGGGTAGATAATCCAATAAGTTTGTATGCTGCAACTAAAAAAAGTAATGAATTAATGGCATTCACTTATAGTCATTTATATCAGCTGCCAACAACCGGTTTAAGGTTTTTTACGGTATATGGACCTTGGGGCAGACCAGATATGGCTCCTTTTCTTTTTGCTGACGCTATTCTGAAAGAGAAGCCTATAAAGGTTTTTAATAATGGTGAGATGCTACGTGATTTTACCTATATTGATGATATCGTAGAAGGAATTGTAAAATGCTTAAATGTTGTTCCTGAACAGGACCAAAAAGCATCCGTTTATAACATAGGAAATTCAAAACCAATAAATTTGATGGAATTTATTTCTGTTCTGGAAAATTCCTTAGAAAAAAAAGCAGTAAAAGAATTCTTGCCTATGCAAGATGGAGATGTCAAAGTTACTTATGCTGATACTACCAAGCTCAGTAATGCAACCAATTATAAACCTAGTGTTGAACTGGTTGATGGTGTAAAAGAATTCTCCTTATGGTTTAAAAAATATCATAATGATTAAAAAAGTTACGGGTTTACTTAAAAGTAAAAAATCAGTAATTGAAAATTTTTCTTATCTGAGTATTTTTCAGATTTTCAATATTTCTTTTCCGTTACTTACAATGCCCTATTTATTATCTGTTCTAGGTAAAGAAACATATGGATTAGTTGTTTTTACTCAAACTTTTGTTAGTTACTTTTTAGTACTGGTAAATTTTGGATTTAACTTATCTGCAACAAAAGAAGTATCAATAAATAGAGATGATAAAAACAAGCTTTCTGAAATTGTAAGCAGTATTTTGATAATAAAAGGTGTGTTCTTTTTATTGTCATTTGTTATTATGTATGTCATTTTGTTTTTTTTAAAAGAATCAAATGATTTTGTAATTCTTTCCTTTTTAACAATGTATTTATGTCTTTACGAATGGATGTTTCCTGTTTGGTACTTTCAGGGAATTGAAAAAATGAAATACATAACATTTATCAATTTAACTAGCAGGCTTTTCTTCTTTGTTTTTGTTTTCATTGCCATTAAAGATAAAAATGATTATCTGATGTGGCCTATAATCAATGGAATTGGATGTTTAATAGCTGGATTAATATCATTATATGTGGTTTTTTATCAGCATGGTATATCTTTTAGATGGCAGAAAAAGGAAACATTAATACATTACATTAACGATAGTAAATTTTTGTTTTTTGGAAATATTGCCGGCAAAGCTAAATTAATAAGCAATCGAATGTTTATTGGAATTTTTATAGGCATGAGCAGCGTAGCTATTTATGATATTGTTGACAAGCTTAAGGATGTATCAATGGTTTTTCTACAGCTTATAGTGGATGTCATGTTTCCGAAATTTGCCAAACATAAAGACCCGAAATTAGTAAAAAAGACTATTAGATTATTAGTTGCATTAAGTGTTTTTTGTTATTTATTCATAGGGTTATCCTTGTATTTTATTGTCCCCATTTATTTTAAAAACTATATTGAGGTTGTTAGTATATTCTGGGTTTTAGGATTAATGATAATATTTCAGCCAATGAACTATTTATTTGGCATTGGTGTTTTGATAGTAAATGGATTAATTAAACAATATTCAATAAATTTATATCTGTCTGCATCTGTATATCTGCTGTCAATTTTGGCAGTATATCTATTAGCTTCTATTGATATTTATACCCTTTCTTTTTGTTTGGTTTTTTCAGCTTTCATTGCTGTACTAAATAATATAGTAGTTGCAAAAAAACATAAACTAACAAACTGGATTTATTAATTTTTTATGAGAAAACAAATTATAGAATTTGCTTTAGATAAATCAACGTTGAAATCTAAAAGTATTGTAAACGTTCATCGATTAAATACACATAATAGTGGCGATTTAATGTGCGCCCCTTATTTATATTTTGATGAATTAAAAGGATATGATAAACTGGATATTTTAGATTACAAATTGCACAATCCTTCAAAAATTGTTAATTGGGTTAAAGAACTTCTAGAAAATGATGTAGTATTAGGGGGTGGGGGTTTACTGGATAGACATAGTTTCGAAGAAAGTATTGCCTTTTTGAATATTTTAATGAAAAAAGGGCGAAAAGTTGTTCCGTGGGGCGTTGGACATAATAATCCATCTTTTACTGCAAGTGATACTTTTTATAAACAAATAGCTGAATTTAAACTCATCGGAATTAGAGACGATAATATACTGGGAACTGATTGGGTACCTTGTGTAAGTTGTATGAATCCCGTTTTTGATCATAATTATGAAGTGAAATTTGACGTTGGAATAATTGGCCATGAAAACATTACCATCGGAAATTTTGATGGATTACCTTATATACCTAATAATTCTAAATTCGAAGATTTAATTCAGTTCATTGGAAGTGTTGAAACTGTAGTTACAAATAGTTATCATGCGATGTATTGGGGAATGTTAATGAAGAAAAAGGTCATTGTAATACCTAACTCTTCTAAAATGTTTAGTTTTAAATACAAAGTTCCAATTTGTAATGATATAACTAGATTTAAAGATTACTTAAATAAAACAATTGTATATGATGAGCTCCTACAGGAATGTAGAGAAGCTAATTCTAAATTTTCACACAAAGTATTTGATTTTTTAAATTTGTAAAAGAGCAAACACTAAAGGAATACTATTTTATGAATATATTAATAAATTTACTATCTAGTTTAAAAAGCTCGACAGATCCTTTTCATGGAGGCAATGAATATACAAACACGATAATAAGTGACTTGATTAAAAGAAATCATGAGATACAAAAAAAAATGTTTTTTTATTGTAATTCTGAGCTTTCTATAGATCAAGATTTATTACAGGAAATAAAAAATGATGCTCATTGTCAATTGGTTTTTAATACAGATGTTAAAAGTATTTCTGAAGTAATTACAAAATACGCTATAGATAGATTATTCGACCCTTTAGGCATTAGCTTAAGCGGTTCTCATCTAAAAGATATTGAGGTTATTTATACAATACACGGATTAAGATATATTGAAACACCTACTGATATCAATGAATATTTTTTAGAAAGTAAGTTGAAATTTTTATTTAAAACTATTTTTTCTAGTCTATATAAAAAAAAGGTAATTAAAGGATACCAGAATGCGATTGAACTTAATGCGAAAACTAAAAAGTTGATTGTAGTTTCTGAGCATACTCGTAATAGTATCTTAGCACAGTTTAATACAGATCCTAAAAACATTCAAGTATTTTATAGTCCTGAAAAGCTTTATACCAAGATTAGCAATAATGATGAAACAGATTTCTTTTCTAAAAACAATGCAATTGAACCTACTAAATATTTTTTAATCGTTAGCTCGAAGCGATGGATAAAAAACACTTATCGGGCTATAAAAGCTTTTGACGAATTGATAGATTCAGGTTTATTAAATTATAAAATTGTACTTACGGGTTCTAACGCCAAAGTTGAAAAACACATAAAAAATAAAGATATGTTTTATACTATGGATTACGTTTCTAAAGCTGAACTTGAGGTTTTATACAAAAATGCTTTTGCATTAGTTTATCCTTCACTTAATGAAGGATTTGGATATCCACCATTAGAAGCCATGAAGTACGGTACTCCAGTGATAGCATCACTAATTACTTCAATACCCGAAATTGTAGGTGATGCCGCATTAGGATTTTGTCCTTTTTCAATAATAGAATTAAAGTCAAAAATTATCTATTTACAAAATGATGATATTTTGTATTCAAATATTAAACAGAAGTCAGTTGAAAGGTATAGCGTTGTAAGTGATCGCCAAAAAAAGGATCTGGTTAAACTTATTAATGTTGTTTTAGAGTAAATGAGGCCGATTTCAAAAAAACTTTTTCAAATAATAACAATGTTGATTTTTTTTATCAACATTGTTATTATTTCCTTAATTGATTTAGGTACGTTAATCTCTTTTACTTATACAATTGCGGTTTTTTATTTGTTTGTATTCTTTTTTAAATCGGAAGAATTTCTCTTAAAGAATTTTTTTGTTATTCAATTATATATACTTCTAGCTATAATTCTCTTTCAGATACAGAAATTTGTAATGTCTGATTGGTATGGTTTTTCAGGTGATTATGGAGGTATTGGTACAGACGACAGTAGGTTTTATGGAGGAGTAACAACAAATGTATCGAGTATTCCTTACGGAGCAAGAAGCTATCAGGGAATGGAACATAGTTTTGTTACGTTTCTTAAATATCTTTATCCATTTCAGGTTAATCATCCATTGAGTATTATAATACCTAATCTTTTAGGAATTTGTTTTATACCTCACTTTACCTATAAAGCTGCTTTAGCATTAACAAAAGACATAAAAGTTAGCGAAATAGCTTTTAAACTTGTTTTGGTTTGCCCTTTTATTCTTTCCAATGGTCTTATTTTAATGCGTGATGGATGGACAGCATTTTTTATGATTTTAGGATTGTATCATTTTTTCGCAGGTAATATTATAAAGTACATTATTACTTTGTTCTGTTTAATGACAGTTCGGGTTGGTTCAGGTGTATTATTGTTAGTAGTGCCTTTTTTTTATATGTCTAAAATAATATTTTCAGGAAATGTTAATAAAGTTTTTTTAAGAATTGTTTTAGGTACTGCTTTTTGTTTTGTTTTTATTATTGTTGGCTTACCTTTTTTACTAGATTATTTGGTGTCAAAAGGAATTTCAGGTTTTGCCAGAGAAGAATTTGTTGAGAATTTCATTGCTAAAGCAGATGATAGCTCTATTATATATTCAATCTATAATATGCCAATGTATCTTAAATTACCCATTGGATTTGTATTTTTTTTATTCCTTCCATTTACTAAAATTGAATTTTTTACACAAGGAGTTTTTAATGCAAGAAGCGTTATGTTCACAACGATAATGCCTATTTTGCAAATTTTTTATTTTAAATATTTCTTTTCCGGAATTTTTTATGCTTTTAGAAAAAATGAACCTCATATAAAAAAAGTCGTTTATATCTATGGTGTTTTAATTATTATAATTAGTCAATTGTCTATTCAGCCTAGACATAAAACAGGTATTATGCCTTTTTTTTATATTTTAGTAGCGTACGGAATTGTAAATAATAATAAATTAAGTAACCAATTTGGTTCCTTGATAATGGCAGCCTTAATTTTAATGCAAATGTTTATATTGTTAAAATAATGAAACTTATAATTAATACAGTTAATTTACAAATTGGAGGTGCATTTCAAAGATCTGTTTCCTTTTTAAATGAGTTAAAAACTTTCGGAGAAGATGACTATTATGTTTTTTATAATGAAAATATAAAAAAGCAAATTAAAATAGAAGAGTTTCCAGAAAACTTTAAATTCTATTATTTTGAAAATAGTCCAGCTTCTTTAAAATTTAGAAAAAAAATAGTCTCTCAATTCAATAAGCTAGAATCTGAAATTAATCCAGATACCGTTTTTTCTTTTGTTGGGCCAGCTTATTGGAGACCAAAAAAGCCTCACTTAGTTGGTTTTGGTGTTCCGCATATTGTATATGATGATTATAAATATGTAAAGCAATATTCGCTTAAAACTAAACTAGAAATGGTTTATAAAAAATTCTGGACTAAAAAAGAAGCAGATTATTATGTAGTACAAACAGAAGATGTTAGAAAAAGACTTGCACAAAGATTAAAAATCTCTGTTTCTAAAGTGTTTCTTGTAAGCAATGGCTTCGGAGAACAATATAAAAATGTTGAAGTTCTAACAGGCAATCATGGTGATACCAAAAAACTGTTGATGATTAGTACTTACAGACCCAGTAAAAATTTCGAAATTATAAATGAAATTATTCCATATTTAAAAAATCAAAAATTTAAATATGAATTTCATATTACGATAAAAGACGAAGATTATAAAAGAGTTTTCGATTTAGATAATAAAGAGGTTGTAAATCATGGACATGTTTTTGCAAAAGATTGTCCTGCGCTTTATAATGAATGTGACGCAATGTTTCTTCCCTCTTTTTTAGAATGTTTTTCAGCTTCTTATCCGGAAGCTATGAAAATGAGAAAGCCCATATTGACATCGGATTTATCGTTTGCATCTACAGTTTGTGGTGATGCTGCTTTGTATTTTAATAATCAAAATCCAAAGGAGATAGCACAAAAAATTATTGATTTATTTAACGATGAAAATGCGGTTCAGGAATTGATAGCGAAAGGAGATGAAAGATTAAAAATATTTGATACCTCAAGAATGCAAGCAGAAAAGTATATTGACATTTGTAAAAAAATAACAAAAAATGATATCTAGATACGGTTTTATAGGTTGTTTAAAATTATTGATGTCTCTAATCTATACTAAACTAGCTTTCAGGCAAGCAAGGTTAATAAGGTTGCCCTTTGATATTAGAAACAAAAAAGCTATAAAAATTGGAGAAAATTTTACTTCAGGTTTTGGGTGTAGAATAGAGGCCTATCCTAAAAAAAATGATAGTAGTCAAATTTTGTTATTTGGAAAAAACGTTGAGATAAACGATTATGTGCATATAGCAGCAGGTGAAAAAATTATAATTGGTGATAATGTTTTGATTGCCAGCAAAGTTTTTATATCGGATATTAATCATGGGAATTACAGTGGAAAAGATTGTGATAGCCCTTTGTCATTGCCAAATAGTCGAAAATTATCAACTAATCCTGTTGTGATCAGTGATAATGTGTGGATTGGAGAAGGAGTTTGTGTTATGGCAGGGGTAACTATAGGTATAGGATGTGTAATTGGCTCTTTATCAGTAGTTACAAAAAGTATTCCTGATTATTCTATTGCAGTTGGCTCACCAGCTAAAGTTATTAAAAAATTTGATTTTGAACAGAACGAATGGATTTCCATCACAGAATCTTAATATTAGAATTTTATTTTGAATGTACTAACCACTATTAGTATTGTTCTTTACAGGACGGATACTACAGACCTAGAAAAAGCAATTAAAAGCATATTAAATACTAAACAAGAAATTAAACTTTATTTGGTAGACAATTCACCCTCAGATGAATTGAAAATATTTAAAGATTTCGATTCCAGAATTGTTTATATTCATAATCCTTCCAATCCAGGTTTTGGCGCAGCTCATAATATTGCTATTCAAAAAGCGATTGAGATGGATGCAGAATACCATTTTATTGTAAACCCAGATGTCTATTTTGAAGGTGATGTTATAGTGTCAATGGTTAACTATGTAAAAAGAGATTCAACAATCGGAATGATGATGCCACAAATTCTAAACCTTGATGGAACTGTTCAGAATTTGCCTAAGTTGTTGCCTTCGCCAATGTCTATTTTGCGTAGAAAATTTAAAAAACCTAAAAAAGCATATCAAAAATTTATAAATATTTATGAATTGAGAGATGCTCCACAGGATACCATTTATAATGTACCTATTTTATCCGGTTGTTTTACATTGTTGAATTTAGAAGCAATTAAAAAAGTTGGAGCTTATGATGATAAATTTTTTATGTATTTTGAAGACTGGGATTTATCCAGAAGAGTCCATAAACATTACAAAACAATATATTTTCCAATGGTTTCAATTTATCACGGATATGAATCCGGAGCTAATAAAAATAGCAAACTTTTTAAAATTTTTATAAATTCAGCTATAACTTATTTTAACAAATGGGGTTGGTTATTTGATTCTGAAAGAAATAAAATAAATAACGAAGCAATATCACAATTTAAATAGATGAGTAAAATTGTAATTACTGGAATATCTGGGTTTGTTGGGGGAAATCTTTCACAGTACTTATCGGTTCTTTCTTTTAAATTTGAAAGAATATCATTACGAAATTCAGGCTGGAAAGCTAAGTTTGCTGGAGACGCAATTATTCATCTGGCAGGTAAGGCACACGATACTAAAAATACAAGTGATGCTTCGGAGTATTTTAAAGTAAATACAGATTTAACAAAAGAATTATTTGATGCTTTTTTAGAAAGTGAGATTAAAGATTTTATCTACTTCAGTAGTGTAAAAGCAGTTGCAGATGAAGTTTCGAATGTTTTATTTGAAAATGTAAAAGCTAATCCTAAAACACCTTACGGGCAATCAAAATTACAGGCTGAAGAATACATTCTATCAAAACAAATTCCTGAAGGAAAAAGAGTCTTTATCATTAGACCTTGCATGATTCACGGTCCGGGCAATAAAGGAAATCTGAATTTACTCTATAATGTGGTAAAAAAAGGTATTCCTTATCCATTGGCAGCTTTTCAAAATCAAAGATCATTTTTAGGAATTGATAACCTGAATTTTATGATCAAAGAAATTCTTGAAAATAAAAGCATAGCTTCAGGAGTTTATAATTTTTCAGATGATGAAGTTTTATCTACCAATCAGCTAATAGAAATTATCGGATCAGTTTCAGATAAAAAAACACGGTTAATTGCTGTACCAAAAGGTATTATAAAAGGATTTGCTAAAATAGGTGATCTTATAAAATTCCCACTGAATTCTGAAACGGTTCAGAAATTAACGGAAAACTACAGGGTTTCTAATCAAAAAATTAAAGAAGCAATAGGAATAGAAAAGCTTCCTAATTCTGCACAGCAAGGATTAGAAAAAACAATCAAAAGTTTCATAAAATAACTAATGGAATACACAATACTCGGCATAATCTTAATGATCCTGATGCTGCTTTATTTTAAAGTAGCAGATAAGTTTAATATTATTGACAAACCTAATCAGCGTAGTTCGCATACAGAAATTACTCTAAGAGGTGGCGGAATTATTTTTTGGTTTTCGGCTTTAATTTATTTTGTTCAGCACATTCAAAGCAATTACTTTTTCTTTACCGGAATTACTTTGGTGAGCTTAGTCAGTTTTTGGGATGATATTCAGAGTTTGTCTAATAAAATTCGGATTGCAGCACATTTTCTGGCTATTACTCTGATTTTTTTAGATTTTGGAGTTTTTAATTCAATGCCAATTTATGAAATTATCGCAGCTTATATTCTTTCAATCGGAATTATCAATGCGTATAATTTTATGGATGGAATAAACGGTATAACCGGATTATATACTTTAGTAGTAATGGGATCATTATGGTATGTAAATAAAAATATTCAATTATTTACTGATGGTAGTTTTATAAAATATGCCATGATCGCCAGTCTGGTTTTTTTGTTTTTTAATTACAGAAAAAGGGCCAAATGTTTTGCAGGTGACATTGGAAGTATAGCAATTGCATTTTGGATAATTTATCTTGTTCTGAAATTAATTTTGGCAACAAATTCGGTAATTTGGCTTCTCTTTTTAGCTGTTTACGGCGTTGATGCAGTTTGTACTATTATACACAGACTGTATCTGAAACAAAATATTTTTGAAGCACATCGTTTGCATTTGTATCAGGTATTAAGTAATGAATATAAAATACAACATCGATTAGTCTCTTTGCTTTATGCAATAGCCCAAATAGTAGTTTCTGCTGTTGTGATTTGCCTATATCATAAGGTTGAGGATTTATGGTTATTTGTAATTATTATTACTCCTTTACTTTTAATATATACTTTGAAGTTTTATCTTTTAAATAAAAGCAAATTAAAACTTAACTAATGAACCCAAAAATAATTCAAGGTGGGATTTTTTCTGATCATAGAGGAACCATTACGTATGTAAATGATTTTGATTTTAAGACTATTGAACGTTTCTATACCATTAGTAATTCTGAAGAAAATCCTATTCGAGCCTGGCATGGGCATAAGTTAGATGCTAAAAATTTTTATTGTATAAGTGGTTCGTTCAAAATACATTTTATAAAAATTGATAATTGGGAAAATCCATCTAAAGATTTACCTATAGAAACTATTTTAGTTAATGTTACTGATAGTAAGATTGTTCATATTCCTGCAGGTTATGCCAACGCTATTCAATCATTAGAAAAAGATTCTAAGTTATTATCTTTCTCTACTCTGCCCTTAGCAAATGTTGCTGAAGATGATGTTCGATTTGATTCAGACTATTGGAAAATTGATGAGCAATAAAAAAATTTTCTTATCATTAGGTCAACAAAGCGGTTTTGAACAGGAATATGTACAAAAAGCGCTTGACGAAAACTGGATTACTTCCGGTGGACCAAATGTAGATGATTTTGAAAATAAACTGGAAAATTATTTGGGGCAGGAATCATTTGTTGCTGCATTAAACTCTGGTACCTC
Organism: Flavobacterium hydrocarbonoxydans; assembly: GCF_009789235.1. GTDB lineage: Bacteria > Bacteroidota > Bacteroidia > Flavobacteriales > Flavobacteriaceae > Flavobacterium > Flavobacterium hydrocarbonoxydans. The sequence continues at coordinate 233,390 of NZ_WSTB01000004.1, forward strand.
TGCTATTCATTTAGCCTTAATTTTACTTGGCGTAGGTACAGGTGATGAGGTTATTTGTCAGAGTATGACATTTTCAGCAACAGCCAATCCTGTTTTATACCAAGGCGCAATTCCTGTTTTTATAGACAGTGAAAGTGATACCTGGAATATTTGTCCAGAGATTCTTGAAATTGCTATCAAGGACCGAATTAAAAAAGGAAAAAAACCTAAAGCAATTATTACAGTTCATCTATACGGTGTACCTTATAAAGTTGACGAAATTCATGCAATAGCCGATAGATATCAAATTCCGATTATAGAAGATAGTGCTGAAGCATTAGGAAGTACTTATAAAGGTAAAAAATGCGGAACTTTTGGAACCTTTGGTATTTTTTCGTTTAACGGAAATAAAATCATCACGACTTCCAGTGGTGGGGTTTTGATCTCAAATTCAGAAAAAACAAAAAAAGAAATCATTTTTTACTCTACCCAATCTAAGGATGAAGCGGTTCATTATCAGCATAGCAAGATTGGATATAATTACAGAATGAGTAATGTTTGTGCAGGAATTGGCTTAGGGCAGATGAAAATTTTAGATAAAAAAATAGCATCAAGAAGAGAGATGCATGATTTTTATAAAAGTATTTTTAAAGATATAGAAAGTGTAAAACTTTTTGAGGTTTTAAATGAAGAGTATTTCTCTAATTATTGGTTAAGTGCAATTTTGATAGAACCCAATGATAAAATCAATAGAGAAAATTTAAGAGCAGCTTTCGAAAATGCAAATATAGAAAGCCGACCGCTTTGGAAACCCATGCATTTACAGCCTGTTTTTGACAAATACCCTTATTATGGAGGCGTAATAGCCGAAGAATTATTCGAAAAAGGATTGTGTTTACCATCAGGAGCAAATATTAAAGAAGAAGATAGAAATAGAATAAAAAGAGTTATTAGCAATTTCTTTAAATAAAAGAAAAAATTTTATATGAAAATTGAAGAAACATTTATAAAAGATTTAGTTGTTGTGGAGCCAACAGTTTTTGGAGACGAAAGAGGTTATTTTTTCGAATCTTACAGCAAAACTAAATTTGAAGATTTAGGTATTGATATCGAATTTGTACAAGATAACCAGTCTTTTTCTAAAAGGGGAACTTTAAGAGGATTACATTATCAAAATCCACCTTTTGCACAAACAAAATTAGTTCGGGTTTTAGAAGGTGAAATAATTGATGTTGCGGTAGATTTGAGAAAAGATTCTCCTACGTTCGGAAAGGCTTTTAGTGTTTTATTATCTGCTGAAAATAAAAAGCAATTACTAGTACCACAAGGTTTTGCTCATGGCTTTTCTGTTATCAGCGAAACTGCTTCGGTAATGTATAAATGCGATCAGTTTTATAATAAAGCTTCAGAAGGAGGTATTAAATATGATGATCCTTCTTTGAATATTGATTGGGGAATGGATTTATCAGAGGCTATTGTTTCTGAAAAAGATCAGATTCTTCCATTTATTGATAATTGTAATAGTTTGTTTTAATGAAAAAAATTCTTGTAACAGGTGCAAATGGCCAATTAGGATCAGAGCTTGGGGTTTTAGCTTCTAAATATCCTAGTTATGATTGGATCTTTGCTGACAGAACTCAAATTACACTAGATAATTTAGAGGTTTTAAAATTACAATTAAATGAATTTCAGCCTGACGTGATTTTTAATTGTGGCGCATATACAGCTGTAGATAAAGCCGAAACAGAAACCGAATTAGCTTTTACAATAAATCATTTGGCAATTGAATTGATTGCAAAATACACTTCAGAAAAGAATGCAAAATTAATTCATATTTCCACAGATTATGTTTTTGATGGCACCTCTTCTATTGCTTTAGATGAAGAAGCTGAAACAAACCCGATAAATGTTTATGGAGCCAGTAAAAGAGCAGGCGAAATTGCTTGTCTAAACAAAAATCCAAATGCTATTGTTATAAGAACCTCTTGGGTTTATAGTAAGTTTGGCAATAACTTTGTGAAAACCATGCAGAGACTAATGCAGGAAAGAGACTCGATAAGTGTTGTAAACGATCAAATAGGTTCTCCAACTTACGCAGCCGATTTGGCTCAGGCAATGATTGATATTCTACAATCACCTCAATGGATTCCGGGTATTTATAATTATTCGAACGAAGGAGAAATAAGTTGGTATGAATTTGCGTTAGCTATAAAAGAATTTGGAAGATACAATTGTAATGTTGGAGGAATTCCTTCTTCATCCTATCCAACTCCAGCTAAGAGACCAGAATTCTCATTATTAGATAAGAAAAAAATTAAAGCTATTTATAATCTGGAAATTCCTGATTACAAAGAAAGCTTAAAGGAAATGTTTGTTTAAAAATTAATATGTCTTTATAAGTTAGAAACTAAATTTTGAAAGAAATCTAAAATCTAAAATCTAAAATTATAAAAAATGAAAGGAATTATATTAGCAGGAGGTTCTGGTACCCGTTTGCATCCGTTAACATTAGCAATGAGTAAACAAATGATGCCGGTGTATGATAAACCGATGATTTATTATCCATTATCTACCTTAATGATGGCAGGGATAAATGAAGTTCTAATTATTTCGACTCCACATGATTTACCAAATTTTAAAAAATTATTAGGAGATGGTTCTTCTTTAGGATGTAAATTTAGTTATGCTGAGCAAGCAATTCCTAATGGTTTAGCACAAGCTTTTGTTATTGGTGAAGAATTTGTTGGCAATGACGATGTGGCTTTAATATTAGGAGATAACATATTTTTTGGATCAAATATGCAGGAACTTTTAAAAGCAAATACAAAACCTAATGGTGGAGTAGTTTTTGCTTATCACGTTTCAGATCCTGAACGTTATGGTGTAGTTGAATTTGATGATGATTTGAAAGCTATTTCAATTGAAGAAAAGCCAGAAAATCCAAAATCGAATTATGCGGTTCCAGGTCTTTATTTTTATGATAATTCAGTGGTAGAAATTGCCAAGAATATTAAGCCAAGTGCTCGCGGAGAATATGAAATTACAGATGTCAATAAGGTTTATTTGGAAAGGGAAGCGTTAAAAGTGGGTATTTTGAGCAGAGGTACAGCATGGTTAGATACCGGAACTTTTAATAGCTTGATGCAGGCAGGGCAATTTGTTCAGGTTCTGGAAGAAAGACAAGGACTAAAAGTGGGTTGTATAGAGGAGGTAGCCTGGAGACAAGGTTTTATAAATGACGAACAATTAGAGCAATTAGCTCTTCCTCTTGTGAAGTCTGGATATGGAACTTACCTAATTGAGTTTTTGAAGCAAAAAATGAAAAGAGGTAAAATGTAGTTTTTTTTAATGAAATCCTTTTTTGAAACCTTTAATTTGTACTTTTGTAATAACCAGAAACCAAATTTTAAAGTAAATTAACTTGAGTAAAGATAAATTAACCAAAATTAATACATTGTTGCACAACCTTTTTTCATCCAGACGAATACGAATGAATATTCATAATCTGAGCTATTTGCCGAGATGGATAATCGTTGCAATAGATGTTTTAGCAATAATATTTGCTTTTTCATTTACCTATTTACTGTTTGAAGGAACAGCTATGGGGTATATTATTACATCACATCAATACTTTTATATAGCCAGTTTAATATTAATCAATATTTTCTTCTTTTGGCTATTCCGGACTTATTCCGGAATTATTAGACACTCCTCTTATATAGATGCCATAAAATTGCTTTTTTCACAAATGTCTGTGTTGGTTTTTTTCTTGTTTTTTAATTTATTATATGAATTATATACAGGACATAAAGCTTTTTTAAATACAGCTCTTTTTATTAATGTTGTTCTATCGTTTTGCGGGTTGTTTTTGTATAGAGTAATCGTAAAACAAACCTTCGAGTTATATTTTTCAGAAAAGAATAATGCTAAATTAATCAGAACTGTAATTTACGGAACGGACGCTAACGCTATTTCTGTAGCCAATGCTTTAAAATTTGAAACTCCTTCCCGATTTAAAATAGTTGGTTTTGTTGATAAAAACAACCAAAATGCTTCAAAACGAATGTTGGATTTACCAATTTTAATCTTGAAGAAAAAACTTCCTGCACTAATGCGATCAGTTGCTGCTGAGGGGGTTATTATAGCAGATAAAAGTTTATCTAAAGAAGAACAATTAATTATTGTTGATCAATGTTTAGAATTTAATTATAGAGTTTATACTGTACCCTTAATTTCGGATTGGGAAAATCAAAAAGAGATTTCTCAAAAAGTAAAAAATATTCAGATTGAAGATTTACTGGAAAGAAAACCAATTGTGTTAGACAGTAAATCAATTTCTAAACAATTAAAAGACAAAGTTATTCTGATTACGGGTGCCGCTGGTTCCATAGGTAGTGAGATTGTCAGGCAGGTAGTAGGATTTGACCCTAGAGCCATTATTATTCTGGATCAGGCTGAAACCCCTCTTCATAGTTTGCATTTAGAAATGCAGGCAGCGGAAACTAATACAAAAATCCATGCTGTGATAGCAGATGTTAGAAGCAAACAGGCAATAGAAAAAGTTTTTAAAAACTATGGTCCTCATGTAGTATTTCATGCTGCCGCTTATAAACACGTTCCTTTGATGGAGGAAAATCCCTCACAAGCAATTTTAACCAATATTGAAGGTACTAAAAACTTAGCCGACTTATCCTGTAAGTACAATGTTAAGAAGTTTGTTATGGTTTCAACAGACAAAGCAGTAAATCCTAGCAATGTTATGGGAGCCAGTAAGCGTATTGCCGAGAAATATGTACAGTCTTTATTCTTAAAAAATCAAAAGGAGAGTAGTGAATTTAAAACTAAATTTATTACAACCCGTTTCGGTAATGTATTAGGTTCTAATGGTTCAGTTGTGCCGCTTTTTACCAAGCAAATCGCAGAAGGTGGTCCGCTTACTATTACTCATCAGGATATTATTCGTTATTTTATGACCATTCCGGAAGCTTGCCAGCTTGTACTGGAGGCTGGAGCGATGGGTAATGGAGGTGAAATTTATATTTTTGATATGGGTAAACCAGTTAAAATAATTGATTTAGCTAAAAAAATGATCAAACTAGCAGGTTTTATTCCTGATAAAGAGATTAAAATAAAGATTGTAGGTTTAAGACCTGGCGAAAAATTATATGAAGAATTGTTAAATGATACTTCTAAAACGTTGCCAACCTATCATAATAAAATTATGATTGCTCAGGAAATTCAGGATGAATATGAAAATTTGCATACTGATATTGATGAGTTAATTGGAATCGCCAACTTCTTTGATAATGATGACATTGTCACTAAAATGAAGAAGATAGTCCCAGAGTTTAAAAGTATGAATTCTAGTTTTGAAGTCTTAGATAAATAAAATTAGCGTATTGTAAAATATTATTTTGTATGAATTTTAAAGGTGTTTTTTTATAAACGCCTTTTTGTTTTTAATAAAGTACCCAACTTAATAGCTTTTATATTATTAAAATAAAATGAACACTCAAAAAAATGCCACATCCTGGTTGTTCGAAATTACGCCTAAAAATAAGTTCTTTTCTCTTAATCTAAAGGAAGTCTGGCAATATAGAGATTTGTTATTTCTTTTTGTTAAAAGAGATGTAATTACAGTCTATAAACAAACTGTTTTAGGCCCTTTATGGTATTTAATTCAGCCGCTTTTTACCTCGGTAACTTTTACTATAATATTCAATAATGTAGCGGGTATAAATACCGGAACAATTCCACCATTTTTATTTAATTTAGGAGGTATAACGGTTTGGAATTATTTTACAGCTTGTCTTACCGGAACCTCGGATACCTTTAAATCGAATGCTGGAATTTTTGGAAAGGTATATTTCCCCAGAATTATCACACCTTTATCGATAGTTATTTCGAATCTGATAAAGTTTGGAATTCAGTTTTTTATTTTCGTTGCTTTTTTTATTTTTTATTATTTTCAAGGAGCTAATTTAAGTTTAAATGGTTTAATAATATTTTTTCCTTTATTAATTGTTATAATGGGAATTTTAGGTTTAGGTCTTGGAATGTTAATTTCTTCATTGGTTACCAAATACAGAGATTTTAGTCATTTAATAGGTTTCGGAATACAGTTATTAATGTACTTGTCTGCAGTAATGTATCCGATGGAACTGATAAAAGAAAAGCTTCCTAAATTTGGATGGATAGTAGAATATAACCCTTTGGCTTATATTATTGAAACTTCTCGTTATTTACTTCTTAACGTAGGAAACATTTCCATTGGAGGATTGATTTATACATTCATAATTACAGTAGTTGTATTTTTTACAGGGCTTTTAGTTTTTAACAGGACTGAAAAAAGTTTTATTGATACAGTATAAAACTAAATTACATTAATAAAATTCACATATTTTTTTATTTCTAACCTAATCATAAATTGAAAGATATAATTTTAAAGGCCGAAAACATTTCTAAGCAATATCGTTTAGGTCAAGTAGGTACAGGTACTCTAAGCCACGATTTAAATCGTTGGTGGCATCAGATTCGTGGTAAGGAAAATCCATATTTAAAAATTGGAGATACCAATGATCGTTCTACAAAAGGCCAATCTGATTATGTATGGGCCTTACAGGACATTAATTTTGAGGTTGAAAGAGGAGAGGTTTTAGGTATCATTGGTAAAAATGGAGCCGGAAAATCGACTCTGTTAAAAATTCTATCAAAAGTTACAGCACCCACTACCGGAAGCATAAAATCTCGTGGTAGAATTGCTTCGTTGCTGGAAGTGGGTACGGGGTTTCATAGTGAAATGACAGGAAGAGAAAACATCTACCTCAATGGAGCAATTCTTGGAATGACCAAAAAAGAAATTACCTCAAAACTTGATGAAATTATAGATTTCTCAGGTTGTCAGCGTTATATTGATACTCCTGTAAAAAGATATAGTTCTGGAATGACTGTGCGATTAGCTTTTGCTGTTGCTGCTTTCTTAGAACCTGAAATTTTGGTAATCGATGAGGTTCTGGCCGTTGGTGATGCTGAGTTTCAAAAGAAGGCTATCGGGAAGATGCAGGATATTTCTAAAGGAAGAGGAAGAACTGTTTTATTTGTAAGTCATAATATGGCTGCTGTAAAAAGTTTGTGTACAAGAGGTATTGTCATGGAGTATGGAAAAGTTATTTTTGATGATGATATTGATCGGGCTGTTTCCTATTATTTAGGCGGAAATGGTGCTGAAAGATCTAACAGCAAAAAAATTAATATTGATAATGAGCTTTTTAATTTGAAAGAAATTGGGCTTCAAAACGTAGGAAAAAGTTTTGATGAACCACTTGTGGAAAATGAAAAAATTGAATTATTTACTAACTTAGTTTTTCATACCGATGATACACATCGCTATCATATTACTTACCATTTGTATAACGAACAAGGAGAATCTCTGTTTTCCTTTTCAAATAGTAGTTCTGATATACAACTAAAAAAAGGACAAAATATATTAAAATGTATTTTCCCAGTTAATTTTTTTCAATCGGGTAATTTCAGTTTAACTATTTTTGTTATTGAGGATAAGAGAAGATCTATTTTTAAAGAAAATGATATCATTCATTTTACAGTTATTGATGGAGGTAGGGATTTAGGGGTTTATATGGGAAGAGAGCCAGGATTTATCAGACCTGAATTTGAATGGTATTTAAATGAGTAATATGATAAACGTAACTAAAACTTTTCTAGCTTGTATTGGTAATTTTGGCAATCAAATTGGAATTGGTTCAAATATTATGACAGGAAGCTTTATAAATTCTGATATTTTGCTTAAAAAACGAACTTTAATTAATTTGAATTGCACAATTGGGCATGATTCAGTATTGATGGAATTTACTAAAATCTCATCTGGGACAAAAGTGTCTGGAAACTGTTTCATAGGTGGTTATTCAGCGCTAGCAACAAATTCAACAGTATTGCCCAAAATTAATATTGGGAAAAATATTATAATTCGTGCCGGAGCCGTAATTACGAAGGATATTACAGATAATTGTTTAATTATTGGAATGCCTGAAAAGATTGTTGAAGAATTACAACCTTTAGAATTTTAGTAATGAGAAAAAGTCCTAAAGTTAGTATCTGCATGATTACTTATAATCATGAGAATTATATTCGTCAGGCTATTGAAAGTGTCTTGATGCAGGAATGTGATTTTGAGATTGAGTTTATTGTTGCAAATGATTGCTCTTTAGATAACACAGATAACATTATAAATGATATTTTAGAAAATTACCCGAAGAAATCATTTGTTAAATATTTTAATCACCAAAGTAATTTGGGGATGATGCCCAATTTTATTTTTGCTGTTCAGCAATGTACAGGAAAATATATTGCTTTGTGTGAGGGAGACGATTATTGGACAGATCCTTTGAAACTTCAAAAACAGGTTGATTTTTTAGAAATGAACTCCGATTATGTTCTTAGTTTTCATGAAGTTGATATTCTCAAATCTAATAATGAAATTGTAGATGACTTTATTACTAAAGTGCCTGAAAACTATGAAAATATTGAGATTCTGGCCAGATTAGGAAATTATATACATACCCCATCAGTTGTTTTTAGAAATATTATTAAAGAGTTTCCTTTTGAATTTAAATACTCTCCCATTGGCGACTATTTTTTATATTTAATGTTGGCTGAGCACGGTAAATTAAAATGTTTAAATGAGAAAATGGCAATTTACAGACATGGAGTTGGTGTTTTTTCCGGTATTTCAAAGCTTAAAAAAGCTAAAAGTAATCATGGTACGTTTACTTGTTTGCTATCCTATTTGAAGGACGAAAAGATAAAGAAAATAATTTTTGACAGACAGAAAAATGATTTGGATTTTATTGAAAGTCTTATTCGAAGCGAATATGAGGATGTTTTTGTTTCGCGCAACCTTTTCTTTAAGACCATAAATTCATTAATGAAAGATTATAAAACTCCACAAAAAATATTAAAAAAAATAAAAGCCAAAATTATTTAAAATGCGATTGAATAACTTTGACTTTTTAAGATTTATCTTTGCCTTGTTAGTTGTAATATCACATGCTAATGTTCTTTCTGGATATGGTGTGAAGGATCAATGGATCTTTAAATTAACAAATGGGCAAATTGAATTGTCTAATATAGGATTAAATGGTTTTTTTATTTTAAGTGGCTATTTAATATTTCAAAGTATTGAAAGAAGTAAAAATGTTTTTGATTTTTATTGGAAAAGGATATTAAGGTTGTTTCCAGGACTATTTGTTGTACTTGTTCTCACTGTAATTTTTGCACCGTTGGTATATCAAAACTCAATTCCATATCTCGATAATTATAAGGTTTTAAGTTATATACCTAGAAACCTGTCATTATTTAATCTTCAATACAGTATAAAAGGTGTTTTCGAATCCAATCCTTATTCTTCGTCAATAAACGGTTCACTTTGGACAATCTGCTATGAGTTTTCTTGTTATGTTTTGCTTTCGGGACTATTAATAATAATAAAGAAAAGAAAAATAGTTTTACTGTTTCTTGTTTCTGTTTTTTTATTAATGATTATTGGATACAATTTTTTTTATATTCAGCTAAATCACATAATAAAGTTTGGAATGTCTGGATCACATTTTTTTAATTTGGGAACTTTTTTCATTGGGGGAAGTCTTTTTGCTTCTTTGAAAATAGAAAATTTTAAAAATAAGAGTTTACTTTTAGTAATTGTTTCAATACTTGTTGTTACAAGCTTGTATTACAATAGTTACGATTTTTTCAAGCATATACTTTTGACAATCATGATTTTACTGATAGGTTTAATGCCTGTAAAATATTTTCATTCTTTTGGAAAAACGGGAGATCCTTCGTATGGGATTTATATTTATAGTTTTCCTATTCAACAAACTTTAATATATTTTTTCAATATTGGCGGGAATACGTTAATAATTAGATCTGTTTTACTATCACTTCTTTTTGGGTATTTCTCATGGCACCTGATTGAAAAAAAAGCGCTATTGTATAAGAATCTAAATCTAAAATTAATATTTTAAAAAAAATGTTAGCTATCATAATTCCATATTATAAACTTACTTTTTTTGAGGAGACTTTAACATCATTAGCAAATCAAATAAATAAGAAGTTTAAAGTTTATATTGGGGATGATGCAAGCCCGGAAAGCCCATCTGATTTGTTAGAAAAATTTAAAGGAAAGTTTGATTTTGAATACCATCGTTTTGAAAATAATCTTGGTGGTATATCCTTAACCAAACAGTGGGAAAGATGTATTTCCTTATCTTCCAATGAAGAATGGCTGATGATTTTAGGAGATGATGATTGTTTAGAAGAAACGGTTGTTTCATTATGGTATAATCATTATGATGAATTTTACGGCAAATCATGTGTAATTAGATTCGCCTCTAAAATTATTAATATGAAACTTAATAGCGATGTAAGTAATTTATTTTCACATCCATTATGGGAAAACGCATACGATTCGTATTATAGAAAATTTAAAGGTTTGACCCGCAGTACTCTGTCAGAATATATTTTTTTAAAGGAATCCTATTTAAAGTATGGTTTCAAAAATTATCCATTGGCATGGGGAAGTGATAGTTATGCTTGGCTGGAGTTTCCTGATGGGAAAATGATATATACTATAAATCAATCAACTGTATACATTAGATATTCTGATTATAGTATTTCCGGAAGTAATGATAATGCTATTTTAAAAAACAAAGCCAGAATTCAATTCCTTGAAAATTTAATAACGCAGAAATTTCAATTTTTCAGAAAAAAACAAAAATTAGAATTATTAATGTTTTACGAAACTTCTATAAAGGAATGGAGAAAGCTGAAAAATAATGAATGGTATTTCTTATTTCAATTCTATATCAAAAATTTTACAATTATTTCTTCAATAAAATTTATGAGAAGATTTTTTAAAAGTACTTTAAACGTATGAGCACTATAGTTTCTTTAATAATTCCTACTTACAACCGAGCGTTATTGATTGAAGAAACACTTGATTCTATACTGGAGCAAACCTATCAAAATTGGGAATGTATAATTGTAGATGATGGTTCTAGTGATAATACTGTTGAAGTTGTAAATCAATATTTAGAAAAAGATACTCGTTTTCAATTTTATCGTCGTCCTGAAAATCGATTAAAAGGAGCAAATGCCTGCAGAAATTTCGGGATAGAAAACAGCAAGGGCGAGTATATGATGTTTCTGGATTCGGACGATATTTGCGAACCTTTTTGTTTGGCAGAACGTGTAAATAAAGTCGTAAGTGATTCATCAATACATGTGTTGATAAGAGACACAGCTCTACTTATTGGCACAGAAAAAAAATCAAAGACGATTAATAAAGATCCTGAAATATATAGTGATGAAAATTATTTAAGAATGTTTTTGAGTTACGATCTTCCTTGGCCTATTATGGGAGCTTTTTACAAAAGGGAAGTTTTGGCGACCTGCAAATTTGATGAAAACTTAAGACGATTTCAGGATGTAAGCTTAAATATCAAAGTACTGTCGAGGATCAAGAATTTAAAAATAAGTAGAGATTTTAAAATTGATACTTATTACAGGATGGATGATCAAAAGGTTACTTCCGAAGGTTTCGTTAGTAATACGTTCGAATCGTTATTAGTTTTTTATGAAATACATGGAGACTTACTTAAACACCGATTATATAAATTAGATTTTAGAAAATTTAGTTCTAAAATAATTTTGCAATTTGTTACAAGATGTTTTTATCAAAACAGAATGGCGTCAAACAAAGTTATGTTATGGGCTATAAAATCAAACATTTACACATTGAGTCAAAAAAGAACATTATTTTTATTGTTATTTTGTTTAAATTCAAATTTGTATAAAGTTAAGGGTTTCGGAATGTATAAACTTAGAAATAAGGTAAAGCAAATGACACATAATTAATAAAAAGCAATGCCTAATCAAACCTTAATATCGGTTATAGTGCCATGTTATAAACAAGCACAATTTTTACCAGAAACGCTACAATCTGTATTAAGCCAGACTTATACAAATTGGGAGTGTATTATTGTTGATGATGGAAGTCCTGATAACACCTACGAAGTCGCTCAGGAATGGTGTGACAAAGATGAACGCTTTAAATATTTAAAAAAAGAAAATGGAGGTTTGCCAAGTGCAAGAAATGCAGGAATTAAAATAAGTCACGGTAGCTATATTTTGCCATTAGATTCTGACGATAAAATTCATTCGGCTTATTTAGAAAATATAATTAAGGCATTTTCTAAAAACCCAGAAATTGAATTAGTAACTTCTAGAATTCAGTTCTTTGGAGCAAGTGATGATGAGTTGAAATTACCTAATTATAATTATAAAAAATTGTTAGTTCGAAACTGTTTTGTATGTTCTTCAGCTTTTAAAAAATCATCTTGGGAAAATGCCGGAGGTTACGACGAAAATATGAAGTCGTTTGAAGACTGGGAATTTTGGATAAGAATTTTAAACGAAAAAAGTCAGGTTTACAAAATACCAGAACTTATGTTTATTTACAGAAAACATAATAATGGCAGTTTGAGCAATTCGTTTCAAAAAAATCCGGATTTTTATTTCGGATTATACGATTATGTTTATGAAAAGCACAAAGAAATTTATAAAAAATTCTTTCCCAATCCGATTATAGCTTACAACGAAAATTTAATTTTGAAAGAGTTTAATCAAAAAATAAAAAATAATTTTCTATTCAAATTATATTCTAAAATCAAAAGAAAGGTATGATTAGCGTTGTAATTAGAAGCAAAAACCAGGAAAAGGCACTTGAATTTTTACTAAAAAATTTAAAAGAACGCTATTCTAATGATATCGAAGAGATTATTGTAATCGATAATTTATCAATTGATAATAGTAAAAAAATAGCCGATTACTATCAGGCAAAATTTGTTACTATCAAAGATTTCAGTTATGGAGGAAGTGCAAACTTAGCGGCTTCATCAGCATCAAATAATATAGTGGTTATTTTTAGCGCACATTCGTATCCTGTTAGCCCAGATTTTTTTAAAGTAATTCAACAAAAATTTGACGCTAATAAAAATCTAGCTGGATTACGCTGTTTACATTCAACAAACGACTATAAAAACTATATAGAAGGAATTGATGCTAAAAAAGATCCAAATAAATCTGGGTTAATTTTTTCGGGATCTGCATTTAACAGAAAAGTTTGGCAAAAAATTCCGTTTGACGAAAACGTACCCACTTTTGAAGACAAAGACTGGACTTTAAGAGTTTTAAAAGCAGATTACGAAATTGATTTTGCACCTGTAGTTTTTAATTATGATATAAAAAGAACTCCAGCACAAGAATATTTCCGATTTACAAGAGATGTTTTAGGTAATTATCAAATTTGGCATAAAGAGGACGCACTAAGTTCTGCATTCAAAGGTTTTATAATGGCATTGTACAGAATCATTACTAGAAGTTTTGTACAAATCTATTATGCTTTTAAAAGGTTATTTTTCATGTTACGTTTTAAGATCTCAAAACCTCAAAAATTTAATTATTAATGAAAATTATTTTTTTGTATTGGTGTTCGCTTAAAAGATCAGATCACAGAGATAATTATGGAGATTTGTTGTCTAAATATATAATTAAAAAACTTTCTAAAGGGATTGTTATAAAAGTCAAATACCCATCATCAAGAATCTATAATTTTTTTGTAAAAAATTATATTTCTATTGGAAGTATTATTAATACTGCAAGCGTTAACACTATTGTTTGGGGAAGCGGAATCATAAAAAAAAATGATAATGTAAGAAATGCCAGGTTTTTGGCAGTAAGAGGACCATTAACTCGTAAGCGAATTATTGATTTGGGCTATGAGGCCCCAGAAGTATATGGTGATCCAGCTATTTTACTGCCTATTTTGTTTAAAAACAATCAAGTTGTTAAAAAATTTGAAATTGGCATAATACCACATTATGTTGATTTTGAGGAAGTACAAGATTTTTTTAAAAACGAATCTAGAATTAAAGTAATCGATTTGTTGACTTTAAATGTAGAAACAACTACGAATGAAATTCTGGAATGTTCCAATATAATTTCATCATCGCTTCACGGTTTAATTGTCTCACACTCTTATAATATTCCAGCAATGTGGAATAAATTTTCAAATAAATTGTCAGGAGATAATATTAAGTTTTATGACTATTTTGAGTCTGTTGGGATAAATTATTCTGAAGAGTTAGCTAATGAAGTTCAAAATTTAAGCTTTGAATTTATTAAAAATCTAATTGTAGAAAACAAGGAAATTTTGTTGCCTAATAAAGAGTTATTAGAATTTAGACAAAATGAATTATTAAAAGCATGCCCGTTTAACAAATGAGAAAAGGTAATAATCCATCAAGAGATATAGTTTTGTCTGCGAATGAATCATCGCATCGTATTATAATTCCGTTACATATACCAAACGAAGACAATTATTATAAGGATGCATTTCAAATTTTTAGTTATTGTTTACAATCTGTTTTAAAAACCAGCAATTCAGTTATTAAAATATCGGTTATAAGCAACGGTTGTTCTGCTATTATTAATGAGAAGTTATTTCGATTACATCAAGAAGGCAATATTGATGAATTGATTATCGAAAAAGAACCTATAGGAAAAATCAATAGCATTCTTAAGGCACTACGAACAGCCAACGAACGTTTAATTACGATTACAGATGCCGATGTTTTGTTTGATAATGGTTGGGAACAAGCGGTTTTAAAAGTTTTTGAAGCTTTTCCAAAAGCAGGATCTGTAAGCCCTGTGCCCATATTTAGAACACATTTAAGACTTACTTGTAATATTTGGTTCCGTTATTTATTCTCCAAAAAATTGTATTTTAGAAAAGTAAAAAATCCCGAAGCCATGACTCAATTTGCCAAAAGTATTGGCTGGAAATGGCTAGATGGTATATATAAAGATACAATTGCAACTTTAGAAGCAAAAAATAAAACTATTGCTGTTCTGGGCTGTTCTCATTTTGTAGTTACCTATAAACGAGAAGTGTTTGATTGTATACCGAAAGAAAACACCATTTTTCAATTAGGAGGAAATAGTGAATCAGAATATACAGATTTACCAGTTATTAAAATGGGAGGTTTTAGACTAGCAACTTATGATAATTATGCCTATCACATGGGTAATTGTTATGAAGATTGGATGGGAGATAAATTTGATATTTTATATAATAAAGAAAAAAAGGCAATAAATTATGAGTACTTACCAGTACTTAAACGAAAAAAGTTAAAGTATTTTTTAACCGAAAAATTGTTCAGAAAATTGTTTACCATAAAAAGCTTCTATAAATTTATTTTAAAAAGTAAAGGCTTAACTGCAGAACAAATAAAAAACTTTATTAATTGATAACAGTAGTACTTACCAATCGAAATCGTGATTTAAGAATTATCAAAAAGTGTTTTGATTCACTATCAATGCAATCAAATTCTAATTTCGATTTGTACTTAGTAGATTTTGGTTCTCAACTGGATTATCTGATTTCTTTAGAAAAAATGCTTTTGTTATATACTAAAATAAGATTAATAAAATGTCCGGTTCAAGGTCAACTCTGGAATAAATCCAGAGCCATAAATATTGTTTTAAAGCAAACAAACAACCCTTATTTTTTGGTAGGAGATATTGATATGATATTTCGAAAGGATTTTTTCGAGAATCTACAAACTATAAAATCTCTATATAAAGCCGTTTATTTTCAAGTTGGATTTTTAGGAGAAGCCGAATCTAAAAAAGAAAAACCTTTTGAAGATTACAAAATCAATCATTTATCATCGAAAGAGGCTACCGGAATAACCCTTTTTCCAACAAAGATATTAAAAAATATCAATGGGTACGATGAATTTTATCACGGCTGGGGTGCAGAAGATACAGATGTACACATTCGACTAAAAAATGCCGGACAAGAGATTGTTTTTTATGATAAAGATATTTTTTTACTACATCAATGGCATTCCAAAAAATATCGTTCTAAAGAAAGTACAGAACCTTTCCATTCAAAATTAGAAAAAATAAATCACGCTTATATTCAAATTTCTCAAAGAAATAAAATCACAAAAGTAAATTTAGATAATGAGTGGGGCATTTTGCCAAATGAAAGTGATTATTTAAAATTAAACGATGAACCAGATGCTCAAATTAGTATAAAACCTGTTGATACAGAGATTAATGCTCTTATGGGGCAATTGGATAATTTTGATAAGAAATTGGCTTCGATACGTATTGAAGATGTTGGTTTTAAGGATAATGTCAGAAATTTCACAAAAAAAATACTCAGAAAAAAGCATTTTAATTTTTTGCCTTTGCCAATAGTTAATGATATAATTTTGCAAGAAATAATTCAGAAATATAAAAATGTAGCTTATCAGTACAATTTTGATAAAAGCAATAAAATAATTATAGTTAAAATTAATTTTAACTATAATAATCAATCAGGAAAAACATCAACTTAAATGAATCCAATAAAATTATATAAAGCATCTTCTTTCAGATATACTCCATTTGATGATTACCAGCCTGGAGATTTAGATTATTTAAAGAAAAATAATATTAGTATTGTTACTGATATTAAAGAAGCTGATGTGATAATTTCTCAAAATTTTAAGTTCCTAAAAAAGCATTTTTGGCGAGTTATTTTTGGAAATAAATTTTTGGTATGGACATTAGAGCCTAGGTTTGATACTCATTTTGTGTCGAAAGAAAAATATTTATTGGGTTTAGTCAAATGTCATTTTATGAATATTTATACAAGAGACGTTTTTGTTACCAATATTTCGATTCATTGCAGGAAAATCAATAGAATATTAGAATTTTTACCAGATGATTTTTTATTAGAATCAAATAAAATAGGAACTTTAATGTCTTATTATAAAGGGATTGAAGCAAGTCCATTAATCTGTAACAATGAAAATATTGACCTCATTGCTTTAAGATCCGAAATCGCTTTAGCAGGAAACAAAGCAATGGTAATGGATGTTTACGGTAAGGGCTGGCCTAAAGGAATTTCGAAAGAAGATTCAAGAGATGGAGATTGGGTAGGCAGTAAAGATAAAATTCTAAATAAATATAATTTTAATTTATGTTTTGAAAACACAGCCAGTTTTAATTATATGACGGAGAAAATTTGGGATAGCATTCAAAATTATTGTTTACCTATTTACTATGCTAAAAATACCAATGCGTATGAAATTTTTCCAGAAGATAGCTTTATAGATTATGCTGATTTTAATTCTCCCAATGAACTATTTGATTTTGTTAATAATATGAAATCAGAAGAGTTTGTAATCAGAATGAATAAATGTATTCAGGTTTATAATGCAATTAGTGAAAAAGGAATTTCTTTAGTGAACTCTGAACGAGAAAAAACTTTAAATAAAATAGTTTTAAAACTTCATTCAATAAAAAAGACTTAAATGAGGGTTAAGAATAGTTTGAAAGGCAATCGGTCTAAGATAGTATTGGTGAATTATGCTGATAAAAACTATACAAAGTCACAAAAAATTAACACAAAATCAGCAATAAAAATAGGATGTTTTGAAGAAGTAATCTCTTTTTCTCCAAATGATATTGATGAGTGTTTCTATAATAAGAACAAAAATATTTTAGACAAGAAGAGAGGTAATGGATATTGGCTATGGAAGCCTTATTTTATTAAAAAGGCACTTCAGAATATTAAAGAAGGAGAACTTTTGTTTTATTGCGATTCAGGAAGCTATTTTTTAAATTCAATAAATGAATTACTAGAGAGTACTGAAAAAAATCAAGACATTATACCGTTTGAACTTCAGCAAATTGAAAAAAATGGACAAAAAGAGATTGTTTTATATTAATGGATTGTGATAATTCAAAAACAATCGATTCAAAACAAAGATTAGCAGGTTTTAGTTTGTGGAGGAAATCTGATTTCACAATTAAATTTTTGGATGAATGGCTCAATTTTGCTCAAGATGAAAGAATTTTAATGGATGAAGTTAATCAATTGGGATTCCCTAATTACGAAGACTTTATTGAACATAGACATGATCAATCAATTTTCAGTCTCTTAACAAAAAAGTATGACTTGAAAGCCTACAGGGATCCTTCGCAATTCGGTAATAAATTTTGTGAACTGTATTCAATGTCAAATTATCCTCAAATACTTGTCTCAACAAGGCAACGAAATATTAGCTTATATAAATTACTTAAAAAAGTGATAAAAGCTTATTTGAAAAAAATAAATTATATTCTAGATAATATTGTAAATATTGTAATGAAAAAATGAAAAAAACAGCTATAATACCCTTACGTAAAGGATCCAAAGGAATTCCAGGAAAAAATAAGAAAAAAATGTTAGGGCGTCCCCTTTTTTCATGGGTATTAACTGAGGCAATTTTTTCAGATTTAGATGAGGTTTATGTGTTTACAGATGACCAGGAAATAATTGATTATGTAGAAAGAGAATACCATTGGTCATCAAAAGTAAAAGCATTATTAAGAAATGCAGAAAATGCTTCTGATATTGCCTCAACTGAGAGTGTTTTGCTTGAGTTTGCAGAAAATATAAATCAAGATTTTGACATACTTTCCTTGTTACAAGCTACTTCGCCAATGACTTTGGCAAGTGATATAAATGCTACTTTGAATGAAATTATTCAAAATAAAAAAGACGCAGCACTAACAGTTGTTAATACACATCGTTTTACTTGGAATGCAGATGGGACTTCGCAAAATTATGATGTTTTCAAGAGACCAAGACGACAGGATTTTGGTGGATTGCTAATAGAAAACGGAGCCGTTTATACCACTACAAAAGAAGCTTTCTTAAATTCGAAAAATAGAATTAGTGGCACTATTGGTTTAGTCAAAATGCCTGAAGAAACACTTGTAGAAATTGATAGTCTGAGTGATTGGGATATAGTCGAAAAGCTACTGGCAGAACGTTTGAAAAAGAGTAAAATACATCAAAGAATCGATTATTTAATATTAGATGTAGATGGTGTTTTTACAGATGGTAGCGTTTATTACAGTCCAGACGGAGAATTAGCAAAGAAATTTGACATGCGTGACGGTATGGGGTTAGAAATTATAAGACAAAATCAAGTTGAAGTGATAGTCTTAACTTCAGAAAATTCTGAGTTAGTTGCCCAGAGAATGAAGAAATTACAAATAAAGAATACTTTTTTAGGTGTTAAGGATAAGTTTTCATTTTTAAGACAATTTCTTTTAGATAGAAATAGTAGTTTTGGTGCCGCTGCTTATGTTGGTGATGATGTAAATGATTTGGCTAATATTTGCAGCGTAGGATGGTCTTTTGCCCCATCAAATGCGACAGAGATTGTAAAGACAAATGCAGATTACGTTTTGAATAATGATTCCGGAAACGGAGCAATCAGAGAAACTTGCGAAATTATTTTAAAGTATAATAAACGTTATGAAAGAATTTAAAAAACCTTATGTTATTGCAGAAATTGGTTGTAATCACAAAGGCGAAATGGAAATAGCAAAAGAATTAATAAAAATTGCTAAGATTTTTGGAAATGCTGATGCCGTTAAATTTCAAAAACGTAATAATAAAGAACTTTTAACAGAAGAGCAATATCACGCTCCACATCCTAATGCTTCAAATTCGTATGGTAATACATATGGAGAACATAGAGAATATCTAGAATTTGACTTAGCACAACATCAGGAATTAAAAGAGTATTGTTCCGAAATAGGAATTACATATTCGACTTCTGTCTGGGATACAACATCAGCTAAAGAAATAGCATCTCTTAATCCGGAGTTTATTAAAATTCCTTCTGCTTGTAATAATAATTTTGAAATGCTGGGTTGGCTATGCGATAATTATTCAGGTGAAATTCATATTTCTACTGGGATGACGACTAAAAATGAAACAGATATTTTGGTAGAATATTTCACCGCTAAAGGACGCAATAAAGATTTAGTTTTATATAATTGTACCTCTGGATATCCGGTTCCTTTTGAAGACGTATGTTTGTTAGATATAAATTTATTAAAACAAAAATACGGGGATCTAGTAAAGCATATTGGGTTTTCAGGGCATCATTTAGGTATTGCTGTTGACATTGCGGCTTATACTCTGGGAGCTAATATTATAGAAAGACATTATACGATAGACAGAACCTGGAAAGGAACTGATCATGCCGCTTCATTAGAACCAATGGGGTTACGAAAATTAAGCCGTGATTTAGAGGCAGTTTATCAGGCATTGACTTATAAATCTTCGGATATACTTCCAATTGAGCAGGTTCAAAGAGATAAATTGAAAAACCAAAAAGTATAAAAAGATGTTTTTTTTAAACACAATTAGACTTTTTTGGTGGAATGAAAAAGTAATTCAAGGAAAATCAAAAGAAAATTACGGAGATGTTTTAGGAAGATATCTTGTTGAGAAAATTTCAAAGAAAAATGTCGTTTTTGCCTGGCCTAAAAAATTTTCAATTTTGGATTGGTTTATGCCCATTTATGTTACAATTGGGAGCATTTTAGCAAACGTAAATCATAAATGTATTGTTTGGGGCAGTGGAATTATTGATACACAAACCAATGTTAAAGAAGCAGTTTTCTTAGCTGTTCGCGGGCCACAAACACGTAAACATTTATTAAATCTGGGCTACAATGTTCCTGAAGTTTATGGCGATCCGGCTTTATTATTGCCAAAATATTTTCATCCCGATATTGAAAAAAAATACAAATACGGTTTTGTTCCGCATTACAATGATTATAAATTAGTGCAGCATTGGTTTCAGGACAATCCAAAGGTTTTACTGATAGATATGATGACAAATGATATCGAATCAAAAACGATAGAGTTTTTGCAATGCGAACAAATTATTTCCTCTTCATTACACGGAATTATAATTGCCCACGCTTATGGGATTCCTGCAGTCTGGCAAAAATTTTCAGATAAGGTTTTTGGAGATGATATCAAATATAAGGATTATTATGAGTCAGTTAAGCTGCCATTTTATAAGCCTGAGATAAAAAATATTCCTTACAAAGATATTGAATTAGAGCACCTTTTTTCAGTTTTACCTAGCTTGCCCAAAAAAGAAACTGTAGATGAATTGTGTAACGGATTAATGAAAGTTTGCCCTTTTTTATAGCAGTCTATTTCATAAAAATCAATCATTCGATTATTATTAAAAATGAAAAAAAAGATATTTGTCTTTCTTCCAGATGGTGTTGGACTTCGCAATTTTGCTTTAACAGCATTTAAAAATATTGGTGAAAATAGAGACTTTGATATTATCTATTGGAATAATACGCCGTTTTCTATTACAGAAAAACTGGGTTTTAAGGAAATAAAAATTCAGGATACAACATTGCATCCTTTTACCACGGTTTACACCAGAGCCCGCAAACGCATGGAATTAAATTTTTATGATAAAAAATTTAAAGAAACAGTTTATAATACCTATAATTTTCCACATTCTTATTTCGGAATAAAAAACGTTTTTAAAAGCGTAATGGTTGATACGTTAACATTTTTTGGATCCAACACTAAAGGAATACAATTTGTACGTGAAAGAATAAAAAAAGCAGAACGTACAACAACCAAATACCAACATTGCAAAAAACAGCTTCAGGAACATAAACCGGATTTTGTATTTTGTACCAATCAGCGCCCAACTCAGGCCATTTCACCAATTTTAGCAGCACAGGATTTAGGAATTCCAACAGGAACATTTATTTTTTCCTGGGATAATCTGCCTAAAGCAATGACTTTAGTTGAGACAGACTATTATTTTGTCTGGAGTCAACATATGAAAAAAGAATTATTAACATATTCTCCTTATGTTGATGAGAGCCAGGTTTTTGTAACTGGTACCCCGCAGTTTGAAAGCCATTTTGATAAAAGCCTTTTACAGACCAAAGAAACTTTTTTTGAAAACCATCGATTAGATATAAACACAAAATACATCTGCTTTTCAGGTGATGATATTGTAACTTCTCCGCTAGACCAATTTTATCTGGAAGACTTGGCAATTTCTGTCAGAGAATTAAATAATCAGGGATATTCGTTGGGAATTATCTATCGAAAATGCCCTGTTGATTTTACAGATCGTTATGAATCGGTTTTAAAAAAATACAAAGATGTTATTGTCAGCATTGACCCTTTATGGACTCCGGTTGGAACAAGCTGGAACGAAATAATGCCAACGAAAGAGGATTTTGCTTTACAGGCAAATGTTTGTGAACATACTGAATTTGTAGCCAATATTGCCTCGTCAATGGTTTTTGATTTTGTAGCGCACAACAAATCATGCTTGTTTTTTGATTATGAACAGCCACAATTAAAAAAAGGAATTCGTGATATCGGACAAAATTACAAGTATATTCATTTTAGATCTATGCCCACAAATGAGGCTGCTTTATGGATTAAAGATAAAACGATGCTGACTCAAAAAGTTAAAGATATACTCGATGGGAAAGCTTCAAGCGTAGCTGATGGTAAAAAATGGTTTGAAATAATTGTAGGTGAAAGACCTATTGATGCTTCTCAAAAAATTTGGGATAGTATTGATTTTATCTTAAAATAATATGCTTTTTAATTCTGTAGCTTTTGCTATTTTTCTTCCAGTCGTTTTTTTTCTGTACTGGTTTGTTTTTAATAAAACCAAAAACACTCAAAACGCTTTATTAATTGTTGCCAGTTATTATTTTTATTCCTGTTGGGACTGGAGGTTTCTTTTTTTGTTGGTTTTCTCCACATTCCTGGATTATTATACCGGAATTCAAATCGAAAGAGGAAAATCAGACAAGAGTCGAAAATTCTGGTTTTGGTTAAGCATTATTGTCAATTTAGGATTTTTAGGAGTCTTTAAATACTATAATTTTTTTGCGTCTTCTTTCTCAGAATTATTAAATTCTGTAGGGGTAAAAGCCAGCCCGATTTTATTACAAGTTATTCTTCCTGTCGGAATTTCATTTTATACCTTTCACGGTTTATCGTACGTAATTGATATTTATTACAAGCGTATCAAAGCCGAATATAATTTTGTAGATTACTCTTTATTTGTGAGTTATTTTCCGCTTTTGGTGGCAGGACCAATCGAAAGAGCCACACATTTATTGCCACAGGTAAAAACAAAAAGAGAATTTGATTTTGAAAAGGCAAAAGAAGGAATAGGACAAATTGTTTGGGGATTGTTTAAAAAAGTTGTCATAGCAGATAGTTGTGCTGTTTTTGCCAATCAAATTTTTGATAATTACGAAAATATGGATTCCTTGTCGCTAATTTTAGGGGCAGTTTATTTTGCATTTCAGATTTATGGGGACTTTTCAGGGTATTCAGATATTGCTTTAGGGGTTTCAAAACTATTTGGAATTGACTTATTGAAAAATTTCAATTATCCTTATTTTTCAAGAGACATTGCCGAGTTCTGGCGCCGTTGGCACATTTCTCTTTCGTCCTGGTTTAGAGATTATATTTATATTCCATTAGGTGGCAGCAAAGGTTCTAAATTCGTGCAGATTCGAAATGTATTTGTCATTTTTGTAATTAGCGGATTTTGGCATGGTGCAAACTGGACTTTTATTGTTTGGGGATTGCTAAATGCCATTTACTTTTTGCCTTTATTGCTGTTAAATAAAAATAGAAATAATTTAGAGGCAATAGAATTAAAACCAAATTTAAAAAGTATCCAGGCTCTGATAAGCATTTTAATTACATTTGGGTTAACTACTTTTGCCTGGATTTTTTTTAGGTCTGATTCTATCGGAAATGCTATTGGTTACGTAAAGAGAATTTTTCTTTTAAATTTTAATTTTTCAGAAGCTAAATCCTATTTAAGTATAAACTTAATAATATTATTATTGTTGTTTAATGTAATTGAATGGATTAATAAGGAGAACAGCGGTCCCATATATAAAGGATTTTATAAAACTAAACTAATTTTTGTCATTATATTGATTGTTTTATTTGGACAGTTTGGGTTAAAAAATGAATTTATTTATTTTCAATTTTAGATTATTATGAAAAAATTCATTTTATTTTTAATGAGTATTATTATGATTGCTTACCTGATTACTTTTGGTATTCAATTTCTAAGTGATAAAGGTTTGAAAGAGCAAAAAAACAGTATTTATGCTGATTGGAATGCTATTCTTGAAGGTGAAGTTAATGCTGTTATTGTTATTAATGGATCGTCAAGAGCTAAATTTTCATATGATACAAGGAGTATTTTAAAAGAAACAAAACTCAAAACTCAAAATCTGGGATTCAATGCAGGAGGTTATAATTTACAAAAATCAAAATTTGAAATTTATTTGAAAAACAATCGCTTTCCCAAAGTTATCATCCAAAATATTGATTTGGCCAATTTTAAGGAAAGTAAGGTTTTGCCTGATGAGGATCAATTTTTTCCTTTTATAAACAATCCTGAAATCAACAAGCTCATTAGTAAATTCGACCATAAGTTTAGTTATGTTGGTTATTTTCCTTTGTTAAAATACAATCAGAATTTTTCAATCCTAAAAACAGGATTAGTAGAAAACGTCAGTAACCAATTGCCAGCCGAGTCATTATGTTTCGGGTTTTCGCCTAAAAAACAATCATTTAAGTTAGATTTGCATAATTTTGATAAATTAAAATCAGATGTAGAGGAAAAAGAAAAAGTTAATGCTAGAAATCAGGCAAGACTTAATGAAATGATTCGTTTTTATCAAACAAAAATGAATAAGAATACACTGCTTGTTTTTGTATGGGCTCCAGAATACAAAGAACGTCTGAATATAATTTACGATCCTCTAAGAAATCCATTAATAAAACAATTGAAAGCGATTCAGGAAAAAAATAAGAATATCTTTTTTATAGATTTTTCTCATGATGTTATAGCTCAGAATTCAGATTACTTTTATGATAGTTTTCATTTGAATGCAGCCGGAGCAAAAGAGTTTTCAGGGAAGCTGGGAGTTGCTATCCAGACTATTCTAAGAACAAATACTAAAAAAGAATAAAATAATATGTTTTTTAATTCTGTAGCATTTGCTATTTTTCTTCCAGTCGTTTTTTTTCTGTACTGGTTTGTTTTTAATAAAACCAAAAGCACTCAAAACGCTTTATTAATTGTTGCCAGTTATTACTTCTATTCCTGTTGGGACTGGAGGTTTCTTTTTTTGTTGGTTTTCTCCACATTCCTGGATTATTATACCGGAATTCAAATCGAAAAAGGAAAATCAGACAAGAGTCGAAAATTCTGGTTTTGGTTAAGCATTATTGTCAATTTAGGATTTTTAGGAGTCTTTAAATATTATAACTTTTTTGCTTCTTCTTTCTCAGAATTATTAAATTCTGTAGGGATAAAAGCCAGCCCGATTTTATTAGAAGTTATTCTTCCTGTCGGAATTTCATTTTATACTTTTCACGGTTTATCGTACGTAATTGATATTTATTACAAGCGTATCAAAGCCGAATACAATTTTGTAGATTACTCTTTGTTCGTAAGTTATTTTCCGCTTTTGGTGGCAGGACCAATCGAAAGAGCCACACATTTATTGCCGGAAATTAAGGTCAAAAGAGAATTTGATTTAGAAAAAGCCAAAGAAGGAATTTATCAAATCATCTGGGGATTGGTCAAAAAAGTAGTTATTGCAGATACCTGCGCAACCTATGCTAATGCTATTTTTGACAATTATACATCGATGAATTCATTTTCATTAATTTTAGGTGCTGTATATTTTGCGTTTCAGATTTATGGCGATTTTTCAGGATATTCAGATATTGCCTTAGGGGTTTCAAAATTGTTCGGATTGGATTTATTACGAAACTTCAATTATCCTTATTTTTCAAGAGATATTGCCGAGTTTTGGCGCCGTTGGCACATTTCGCTTTCGTCCTGGTTTCGCGATTATTTATACATTCCGTTAGGCGGAAGCAAAGGAGGAATCTGGATGAAAATCAGAAATACCTTTATCATTTTTGTAGTAAGCGGATTTTGGCATGGAGCCAATTGGACCTACATTGTTTGGGGATTCATCAATGCTGTGTACTTTTTGCCGTTATTATTAAGAAATAGCAATCGTAATAATATGGATGCTATTCAGCTAAAATTCAATTTCGATTCAGCAAAAGTGGTTATGAGTATTTTCTATACTTTTTTATTGACTTGTATAGCCTGGGTATTTTTTAGAGCCCGAACCATTACCGATGCGGTTTTGTATCTAAAACGAATTTTTACCAGCAAAGATTTTAGTTTTCAGTATCTGGCAAACGAAAGATACAGTTACGAAATACTGTTAATGATTGGTGTATTTGTTTTGGTCGAATGGAATAACCGTACCAAAGAAGAACCGCTTTCAGGAAAAAGAAGCATGTTTAAAATGGCTTTGGCAATAGCCACGATTATTGCTTTCGGAACGTATTCTGATTACAAAGAATTTATTTATTTTCAATTCTAATGAAACAATTTCTAATTTATACAGCAAAGGTTTTATTCATTACGATTTTAATTGCGATTGTTCTTGACGGATTGTATACTTATTTTTTTCTACAGTCTAAAAACAGAGGTAAGATTGAGGATGTTTTTAATTCAAAATCCAGAAATTATGATGTTGTAATTTTAGGATCTTCAAGGGCTAATAATCACTTTGATGCAAAAATGTTTGAAGCAAAGGGACTAAAAACGTTCAATTATGGAATGAGTGGCGGACATTTATTTGAAGCATCATTGCTTTTAAAATTAATGATTGAACGAAAATATACTATTAAAAATGTCATTCTTGAGGCTGATCTTAACCTTTCAAATGACCACCAGTCAGAAGGGGTTTCGGCTAAATTTTTACCTTATATTCATAATTCTGAGATTATAAAAAAACATTTCGAGTCTGAAAAAGATTTTAATGAACTTTATTACATTCCTTTTTATCGTTACGTAAAGTTTGACGGAAAAATTGGTTTTAGAGAAACGTATAAAATTGTGAAAGAGGAAACGACTAATTCATTGGATAATTTAGGATATTATCCATTGGTAAAGCATAAAAACGGCAATATGAAAAATAATATTGTGAATCTTAATCCTTTGACTCACAATAAATATTACGAAGAAATCAAAGCAATCTGCAAAACTAACAACATCAATTTTATTGCAGTAATGACACCTATGTGCGAAAATGTAGTAGGAATGAATTATTTTGATAAAGTAAAAAAAGCATATCCTGAAATCCATAATTATGAAAATGTCGTAATCGAAAATCAATATTTTTCGTCTTGCGGACATATGACAGATGCTGGAGCGAAGATATTTACTGTTAAAATTTTAAAGGATTTTTTTCATAAATGATGCATATAGCTTTTTTAACCCCCGAGTTTCCACATGAAAAAATTTCGCATGCAGCAGGAATTGGAACAAGTATCAAAAACCTTACAGATGCATTGGTAAGAAAAGGAATGAATGTTTCGGTGTTTGTTTATGGGCAAAAATTCCAGGAAATAATTGTTGAAAACGGAATCACAATTCATTTAATTAAAAATAAAAAGTACAGGTTTTTTGGTTGGTTTTTTCATCGAAAACATATTCAGTATTATTGTAATTCGATTATTCAAAAAGAAAAAATTTCTCTTATTGAAGCACCGGACTGGACAGGAATTACTGCTTTTATGAATTTTAAAATTCCTTTGGTTATTCGTTTTCACGGAAGTGATACTTATTTCTGTCATTTAGAAAATCGCTCCCAAAAATTTAAAAATTATTGGTTCGAAAAGCTGGCTATTAATAAAGCTAAAGCTTTTATCGCGCCAACAGCTTTTGCAGGAAATGTTTCAAAAAATCTTTTTAAAATAAAGAATAAAGAAATTCAGACCATTCATTACGGATTAGAACTTGAAAATTTCACAAACAATACGCCCGATGTTTTCGATAAAGGAGTAATATTATACATGGGAACTATAATTAGGAAAAAAGGGGTTCTCGAATTACCGTATATTTTCAATAAAATTAGAAAAGAATATCCGGAAGCAAAATTGATTTTAATAGGCAGCGATGCTCCTGATATAAAAACAGGTATTGGATCGACCTGGCAATTAATGCAAAATCTATTTCAAAAAGAAGATCTGGAAAATGTTAAATATTTAGGTAAAATTCCATACACAGAAGTTCAGAATTATATCAAAAATGCAAATGTTTGTGTTTTTCCAACTTTTGCTGAGACATTAGGTATGGTTACGATAGAATCTATGGCCATGCAAAAAGGTGTTGTTAATAGTAACATTGGGTGGTCACAGGAGTTAATAATTGATGGTCAAAGCGGTTTTTTAGTACATCCTACTAATCATGATTTATATGCTGAAAAGATTGTTGCTTTTTTAAAAAATAATTCATTATCTAAACAAGTTGGCAAGGATGCGAGAGCGAGAGTGGAATCGAAATTTGATATAAATAATTTAGTTAATGACAATATTGCTTTTTTTGAAAAAATAATCAATCCACATAAAAAAGCAATATGATAGTTCTTTATCATAAATATAATAAAGCTACTCTAGTTGATTTTAATGGAAAAAGTATTCCTTTTTCTGGAAAGAGTATAACTGAGAACTTATTCGAAATTTCAATATTATATCCTAATGAACTTATTATTTGGTGTCATTTAGATTTAAAATCAAATTTAAATCTTTCAAAAATGGCAGCAATTTTTCACCATGATAAAATAATGGCTTCTTATAATGTGCATAAAAATTCATTTTTATCAGATGCTATCGGTTATGTCGAAGAGTCTCCCTTTATTAAAGTAAATCAAATAGTTAAATACCCTACTTGGTTAGCGAGTAGTCTGGTAGGGGGAATTAATGCATCGGTTTTAAAGTTAATTGGCAGCAAAATAAAAAAAGATGCGAATTTTGATTATTTTTTAAATTCTGTCGCTAAGTCAGGAATGCTTGCTGGACTTCTTTGCTATTCAGAACCACAATTATTAGTAAACTGTCTTCCGGAATTAGAGTCTGCACAAAACAATAATTATGTGTTATTTCGTTTCGTCAGACAGCATTATAAAAAACGTTGGCTCATTTTATTGTTATTAAATATTTTTCTTTTTGAAAAACGAATTTTATTTGCACCTTTCTTCTATTCCTTATTTTTTAAAACAAGGAAAACAATAATCGTAAATCTGGATGCTATAGCCGTAAAATCGACTCTAAAGACAATAGAGAAAAAAACTATAGATGTAATTATTCCCACCATTGGTCGTAAACAATATTTGTATGATGTTTTGCAGGATTTGGCACAACAAACACATTTGCCTGAAAAGGTTATCATTGTTGAGCAAAACCCAATTAATGGAAGTGTTTCGGAATTAGATTACCTAATAACTGAAAATTGGCCGTTTTTGATTAAACACATTTTTACGCATCAGGCGGGGGCATGTAATGCGAGGAATTTAGCTTTGGCTGAAGTAGAAAGCGAATGGGTGTTCCTGAATGATGATGACAATAGATTTGATGAAAACTTAATTGAAAATGTATTTAAAAGAGCAACTCAGTATGGTGCAGAAGTAATTATAACATCTTATCTGCAACCTAATGAATTTCAATATTACCAAACCATTCACCAATCTGGTATATTTGGATCAGGAAATAGCTTTATAAAAAAAGCAACTCTTCAAAATGTTTCTTTTGATAAGGCGCTTGAATTTGGGTATGGAGAAGATACTGATTTTGGATTACAATTGCGTAATCAAGGACATGACATAATTTATTTCCCCGATTTGAAAATCAAACACCTAAAAGCTCCTATGGGAGGTTTTAGAATTAAAATTAGTAAACAATGGGAATCTGATGAAATTCAGCCTAAACCATCACCTACTATTTTGTATATGCTTCAAAAACATTATACACAAGAACAATTAAAAAGTTATAAATTAGTTCTGTTTCTAAAACTGCTAAAACACGAATCAATTGGAAATTATTTTTTCTTTTACAAAAGTTTTAAGCAAAAATGGTCTCGTAGTGTACATTGGGCTAAAAAACTAAAGGAAAAGAAAGAATGAAAATCAAATATATTTTAAAAAAAATTCACAAGAGATTTTTAAATTTTAAAAAGCATCCACTTACAAAACAAAATCCATTAGGGGCTTTGTTCAGATATGTTAAATTTAACCTTGTTCAATATATAAACGAAAAACCCAGAGTGTATAATTGGATAGATGGACTAAAGTTTTATGCCCAAAAAGGAGATGCAGGTATTGTTGCTAATATTTATTTTAAACTTTTCGATTATGAAGATTCAATGTTTTTGATACACCACTTAAAACCACAGGACTTGTTTGTGGATATTGGAGCAAATGTTGGGCATTATTCATTATTGGCCGCGAGTGTATGTAAAGCTAATGTTATTGCTTTTGAGCCAATTCCCACAACATTTAGTAAATTAGAAAAAAACTTAAATTTAAATAATCTATCTCAAAAGGTAAAAATATTCAATATTGGCATTGGAGCTGAAAATTCGGTTTTGAATTTTACAAAAACGAAGGATGTTATGAACAGTGTCGCTTTAGATTATGAAACCGATGTGGTAAGTGTTGAAGTGAAAAAATTAGATGATATTTTAGTAAAAGAAAATCCAACTTTTTTAAAAATCGATGTTGAAGGTTATGAGTATTTTGTGCTGCAAGGAGCTATGAATGTTTTAAAAAGTAAAAGCCTGAAATACATAATAATAGAGTTAAACTTTTCTACATTGAAATTTGGAATTACAAATGAAGAGATATTTAGTTTTTTAGTATCATTTGATTTTGTTCCAATTTCTTATGATGTCCAAAACAGAAAAATCATACCGTTGAAGAATTATAATCCTGAAAAATTTAATACTATTTTCATAAAAAAAGATTTATTGAATTAAATGCTAAAATTATATACAGATACATCGTATTTAACGCCTGAGAACAGAAGAATCGTTTTTCCTTTGTTGTTTGATTTGTGGTACTTGCCAAATGATAATTTACTAAATAAATATCAAATTTTCTCAACTGTTGAGGAATGTGATATTGCAATAGTTCCGGTTGATATAGGTTATTTTTACACTAATAAAAATCAAGGAAAATTAGACAATTTTATAAATAAGGCATTGGCTTTGGGTAAAAAAGTTTGGGTGTATTCAGGAGGTGATTATGGTAAGAGTTTGGAGAGCTCCGTACATACTTTTAGAATGAGTGGTTTTGATTCTAAAATGAATCAACAAACGTTTATTATGCCTTCTTTTATTGGAGATCCTTATGTGAAACTATCAAAAAACTTTCACACAATTGCAAAATTGGAGCAGCCTCAAATAGGTTTTGTAGGACATGCAAGTAATTCATTGAGTAAAAAAATAAAAGAAATATCAATGTATTTGAATTACAATTTTAAGCGTTGGACTAAAAAGACAGCGACTGACTACTATAATTTTTATCCATCAAGTATTAAACGTTTTCAGCTTTTAGCTATATTAAAAAAAAATCCAGATTTAAAAACTAATTTTATTTTTAGGAATAAATACCGGGCTGGAATCAAATCATTACAACAAAAGAATAAAACGACTATTGAGTTTTTAGAAAATATAGAAAAAAATCCATATACATTTTGTTTGCGGGGAGCCGGAAATTTTTCGGTTCGTTTTTATGAAACTTTAGCAATGGGAAGAATTCCATTTGTAATCGATACTGATTTCAGGTTACCCTTGAGCGATACTATCAACTGGAAAAAACATTGCGTTATTGCGAAAGAACAAGAAATGGTAGATACAATTATTGATTTTCACCAAAATATTAGCCCAGAAGATTTTGAATTAATGCAAATTAATAACCAAAAATTATGGAAGGAATATTTGGAAAGAGAAGCTTATTTTTTGAAAATTCATTCCGTTTTTAAATTAAAAACCGAATGAAATTTTCCCTAATTGTCTGCACTTATATGCGTCCTGAATCGCTATTAAATTTGTTAAAATCTGTTGAGAAACAATCAGCTTACCCTGACCAAATTTTAATAATTGACGGTTCTTCGGATAGAGAGACTGAAAATGTTTTAAAGAAGTGTAAATTTAGTAATTTAGAATATTTTTTAGTTTCTGATGAAAATCGGGGGCTTACCAAACAGCGTAATTTTGGTATTTCTAAACTAGACAAAAATTGTGAAGTGGTTAGTTTTCTAGATGATGACACCATTTTAGAACCAGATTATTTTTCTGAAATAATAAAAACATTTAAAACGAATTATGATGTTTCTGGTGTGGGAGGTGTTGCTATTAATGAATATAAATGGAAGCCCCAAGATCCAAAATTAGTATATAATAGTAAAAAATATTACTTGTTTGAAAACTATGTTTATAAAGAAGGCTTGAGAAATGTAGTTAGAAACTATTTGGGATTAGCTTCAGATGTAGCGCCTGGAAGAATGCCTGATTTCTCTCATGGAAGAACCTGTGGATTTCCAATTACCGGAAAAACATACGAGGTAGATTTACTAATTGGGATGTCAATGGCATTTAGAAAAAATATTTTTGAAAAGATTCAATTTTCTAAATTTTTCGAAGGCTATGGCTTGTATGAAGATGCCGATTTTAGTTTAAGAGCTTTAAATTTCGGAAAAAATGTCATCAATACTAATGCTCAACTTTCTCATTTCCATGCTCAAGGGGGCAGGCCAAATCAATACAAATATGGAAAGATGGTCGTACGTAATGGTTGGTATGTTTGGCGTGTTAAAAACCCTAAGCCAAATTTAAAATCAGCCATAAAGTGGCATCTGATTACTTTTGTGCTAGCATTGATAAGGTTGAGTAATGTGCTTACAGAGCCTAATAAAACGGGTGTTTTTAAAGAGTTTTTAGGAAGAACAGCAGGTTGGTGGAGGTTATTGTTTAATAAGCCAACGGTAATTCAGTAAAAAATATTTTATCATAATTAAGATATATGTCATTATTCAAACTTATAGTGTCGGATTATAAAAAGCATAAAAAATACGGTAGTAATTTTTTTGTAATTTTATTTTTTACGCAGGGATTCTGGGCTACTTTTCAATACAGGATTGCTAATTTTGTATATATAAACATCAAATTGCCAATTTTAAGACATATAATTTTGTTTGTTTTATTACTTTGGAAAAAGACTATTGAAATTTGTACAGGTATTTCTATAGCAGCATCTGTAAAAATTGGGCATTCATTTTATATTGGACACTTCGGAGGAATTATTATAAATTCAAATGTAGAAATTGGAGATAATTGTAATATTTCACAAGGAGTAACGATTGGAATCTCTGGAATTGATGACAAAAGAGGAACACCTGTGTTGGGAAATAATGTTTATATTGGTGCTAATGCTGTTATTGCAGGCAAGATATCTATTGGGAACAATGTTCTGGTAGGAGCATGTTCGATGGTAAAAAGCTCTTTTTTAGATAATTCTGTCGTTTTAGGAGTGCCTGCGATATTGATTTCTGAAAAAGGATCTAAAGGATATATTTGATGAAATTATTAATTGTTTCTACTGCACCATTAATTTACAAGGATAATTCTTGTTACGCTTACAGTCCTTATGTAAATGAATTAATTCTCTTAGAAAAATTTAGCAAGAAGATTTTTTTTTGTTGTCCGGTATGGGATAAGGATAAAAAACTTCTAATTTCTAAAATTCCTTTTGATATAGATAAACATTTTAAGTTAATAGATTCAAATATATCCTCTTTTCCAAATTTTGTAAAAGCGATATTTTGTAGTATTTACAATTTTTTTATTTTGTTTAAAGCAATGGAAACTGCTGATCACATTCATTTGCGATGTCCAGGAAATATTGGTTTGATGGGTTGCCTTGTTCAAATTTTTTTTCCAAAAAAAATAAAGAGTGCTAAATATGCTGGAAATTGGGACCCAAAGAGTAAGCAGCCCTGGACTTACAAGTTGCAGAAGTATATTTTGAGCAACACTTTTTTGACCCGGAATATGCAAGTTTTGGTTTATGGAGAATGGGAAAATCAATCCAGAAATATAAAATCGTTTTTTACTGCAACTTATTCTGACTCTGAAAGAAAAGAAATTCAAAAAGAAAATTTTCAAAGTAAAATAAGATTTCTATTTGTTGGAAGTTTGGTTTCAGGTAAAAATCCTTTGTATGCTATTCAATTAATTGAAGAATTGATAAAAAATGACAAAAAGGTAATATTAAATATTTATGGAGAGGGAAATCAAAAAAATATTTTAGAAAATTATATTGATAAGAATCAGTTAGGAAATCACATTTTTTTACTCGGAAATCAAGATAAGGAAACAATAAAAAAAGATTATCAGGAAAGTCATTTTGTGATTTTACCCTCACAAAGTGAAGGCTGGCCAAAAGCCATAGCCGAAGGTATGTTTTGGGGATGTGTTCCTATTGTTACAGGTGTTTCGTGTATTCCATTTATGTTAGATTATGGTAAGCGGGGTGTTTTATTAGCGATAGATTTGAAAAAAGATATAGTTCAGGTGGAGAAATTAATACTACATGAAAATGTTTTTTTTGAAAAAAGTAAATTGGCACAGCAGTGGTCGCAAAAATACACGACCGATTTTTTTGAATCTGAAATAAAAATGATTTTGACAAAATGAGAATATTACAAATCATTGATAGTTTAGAAGCTGGTGGAGCTGAAAGAATGGCTGTTAATTATGCTAATGCTTTATCTAAAAAAATAAATTTTTCAGGACTCATTGCAACTCGAAATGAAGGGGTTTTATTGGATCAGGTAGTAAGTGAGGTTTCGTATTTGTTTTTAAAAAAAAGAAAAACAATCGATTTTAAAGCTATAATTCGATTAAGAAAATACATAAAAGAAAATAAAGTTGATGTTATTCAAGCACATAGTTCTTCGTTTTTTATTGCTGTTTTAGTTAAATTTACGCTGCCAAAAGTCAAAATTATTTGGCATGATCATTATGGTATTTCTCAGAATTTAGTAGCAAGAAAAAGTTTAAGCCTAAAATTAAGCTCTCTTTTTTTTAATGGAAATATTGCAGTAAATCAATCACTCAAAAATTGGGCACAAAATTATCTTTTATGTCCAAATTCAATTTACTTGCCTAATTTTATAGAACATTCAATTCAGGCAAAGCCAAAAGTAATTTTAAACGGAATTGATGGGAAAAGAATTATTTGTGTTGCGAATTTACGTAAACAAAAAAATCACAACCTGCTTTTAAAAGTAGCAGATAAATTACGAACAAATTACCCTGATTGGACTTTTCATTTATTCGGAAAAGATTTCAATGACGAATATTCTGTCAAAATTAAATCGGATATTCAAACGCTGAAATTAGAAAAAAATGTTTTTTTTTATGGAACATCTATAGCTGTATCATCAGCATTGGATCAATCAGATATTGCTGTTTTAACATCTGAATCAGAAGGCTTACCTTTAGTCGTTTTAGAATATGGTTTACATCGGCTGGCAGTTGTCGCAACAAATGTCGGCGAAATTTCAAATGTAATCATTTCAGGACAAGAAGGAATCATTGTAGCATCAAATGATGTAGATGGGTTTACTTTGGCAGTTGAAAAACTAATTGGTGATGAAATTTTAAGAAAAAGTCTTGCGGTACGATTACACACAAAAGTAGAACTGCAATTTACGGATCACGCTATTCTTGAAGAGTATTTTTTTTGGCTCAATTCGTTTAACAAAACTCTTTAATTGAAAATTGATATTAAATAAAATGGATAAAAAAACCGTTTCATATATTTTCGTTATTGCGATTCATTTAGGAATTGCATTAGCGGTTTTTGTACTGCCATTTTTATCAAAACTATATGCTTTTTTAATCCCAATTGTGGGTGGCTTTTTAGTTTACAGAACCAAAAATAGAAATAATGAAGTAATTTTAGTTTCGGCGTATTTAGTTGGAGCTGAGGTTTTTTTACGGATGACAGGTGGTAATTTAAACAATGAATATATAAAACTTTGTGTCATAGTATTTATGTTAATCGGAATGACATACAGCGGGTTTTCTGCGAAAGCAATAGTTTTTTTTCTTTTTTTACTCTTACTTATTCCAAGTGTTTTAATTACTACAGCAACAGATGATTATAGTACAAATGTTAAAAAAGTTTTAGTTTTTAATCTTTCAGGTCCTCTTTGTTTAGCAATATGTGCAATCTATACTTTTCAGCGGAAAATAACATTTTTAGAATTACAGTATATATTGATGGCAATAGGATTTCCTATACTTACTACGACCATTTATTTATTTTTATATAATCCAAGTGTACGGGATGTAGTAACAGGAACGCAATCAAATTTTGAAACCTCCGGGGGATTTGGACCTAATCAGGTTTCAACGATTTTAGGTTTGGGTATGTTTGTTTTTTTTACACAATTTATTCTTTATTCTAAAACAAAAATACTCATGATAATTAACGGCTTAATTGTTTTATTCGTTAGTTATAGGGCAATTGTAACTTTTTCCAGAGGAGGAGTTATTACAGGTGTAGGCATGATAATACTTTTGCTGATTGTTTTATATTTTTATTCGAGTGTTAAAATTAGGGGGAAATTTTTTGTTGTTTTTTTACTTACAGGTTTAATGGGACTGGCAATTTGGACTTATACTTCAATGCAGACTTCTGGATTGATTGAAAAAAGATATGCCAATCAGGATGCGGCAGGAAGGACGAAAAAAGATCGTTTAGGGGGCAGAGAAGCTATTATGGATATTGAACTTAAAACTTTTTTTGAAAACCCGGTTTTAGGAATTGGAGCCGGAATGGGAAAACAGGTCAGAAAAGATAATTTTGGGGTTAATGTGGCTTCCCATAACGAAATGACACGTATGTTATCAGAACATGGTCTTTTTGGTATTTTTGATTTGTTGATTTTATTAATTACTCCTTTACTGTTGTTTTTTAATAACCGTCAGCATTTGTATTTATTTTCATTTTATGTTTTTTGGCTGCTTACAATCAATCATGCTGCCATGAGGATTGCTGCACCCGCCTTTGTATATGCACTGGCATTGTTATCTATTGAAAGCAAAAGTTCAGAAACTAAAAAGAAAGTTAATGTAGCACTTGACTAAAAAAAGTTTTTTTTCCAATACATTTGTTTCAAATTAAATCCTTCAAAACCAAATTATAAAAAGATGTTTTCAGTAAGTAAAATGCATTTTGAAATATCTGAGCGAAAAGTTTTGCTGAGAATTTTTGATGCACTTTTTGTTTTGAGTTTCTTGTATTTAATAGGGCAACTTTTAGATTATCATTATTTTAATTTCTCGATTACAAATTATTACTGGGGAATTGTACTTGTTTTTTATCTGAATGTTTTTGGCGCCATTTTCGAAATGTATAATTTGCAGGTCGCAAGTAACCAGTTTCAAATTCTAAAAAGTACTTTATTAACGGCTACAACTACAGTAATCGTTTATTTGCTTACGCCGGTTTTATCACCGGAACTTCCCAGACAAAGATTGCCTATTTTAATATTTTATTTAACGGTATTTTTTGCGCTTTTGGCATGGCGTTATTTTTATGTATATTTTTTGGCATCACCCAGATTTTTGCAAAATGTAGTTTTAATATGCGACCAGGATCAGGTTGAGGAATTAGTTCTGGGACTCGAAAATGTAGATCCGCATTATAAAATTGTTGGATTTGTAAATTCTGATTCCTCATCTCCTAAAGATTCTGATTTCTATTATATTAAAGAAATTAAAAAACAAAATTTGGAAGCTTTTGTGGCAACTCATAGCGTCTCCGAAATTGTAATTGCTTCTCAGAAAACAGATGGTATTACACCGGATTTATACCAGCAATTGCTTCATTTATTAGAGTCGGGGAATATTATTCGGGAGTACACTCAAGTTTATGAAAGTAAAACACAAAGAATTCCGGTTCAGTATATTGCCAGAGATTTTTATCGGTTTTTTCCATTCAGCCGAAGCAATAACAATAAATTGTATTTGTTGGTAGTTCGCTTTTTTGAATTTGTATTTTCGTTACTTGGATTAATTCTCTGTGCATTTTTTATTCCACTAATTGTAATTGGAAATTTTATCGGCAATAAAGGAAGTTTATTCTACAGCCAGGAGCGCGTAGGTAAGAATGGAGCTGTTTTTGAAATTTATAAATTCAGAACCATGGTTAAAAATTCAGAATCAGATGGGGTTGTTTTTGCAACATCCAACGATAAGAGAATTACACCTTTCGGAAAGTTTATGCGTAAAACCAGAATCGACGAATTGCCTCAGTTTATTAATGTTTTAAAAGGGGATATGGCGGTAATTGGTCCAAGACCTGAACG
Organism: Flavobacterium hydrocarbonoxydans; assembly: GCF_009789235.1. GTDB lineage: Bacteria > Bacteroidota > Bacteroidia > Flavobacteriales > Flavobacteriaceae > Flavobacterium > Flavobacterium hydrocarbonoxydans. The sequence goes on from NZ_WSTB01000004.1 coordinate 271,644, forward strand.
CCCTTTTTTTGTTAATGAAATAGCTCAGATTATGCCTTTTTATGAAACAAGGCATGTCGTTAAGCCAGGACTTACAGGCTGGGCTCAGGTTAATTATTCCTATGGAGAATCAATTGATGAGAGTTTGATAAAACTGCAATATGATCTGTATTATATCAAACATCGCAGTGTTTTTCTCGATTTAAGTATCACTTTCAAAACGATTACGACAGTTTTGTTTTATCGCGGACAGTAATCTTAAATAATAATCGGAATTGGTTTTTTATTTCGAAGCGCTACCCGTAACAAAACGATTCCACTGGTGATAATCAAGGGTAAGACAATAAAAAAGTGTGCTTTATTAATCATAAACAAGAAGTACACAACCAAGAAAAGCAAATGTAAAACTGCAAATCTATACGTCCATTTTTTATTTTTTAAAATAGACAAAACAATCAGAACCAATAAAAGCGGACTAAACAAAAGCATATTATAATTCATCGCCAGTTCGTGGTGAAGCGAATAAAATCCCATTACAATAAAAAAGATTCCTATTAAAGATAAAATCAAAAGATAGATTTTGTCAACAGCTCTGTTTTTCATTAAAAGAATAAAAACCAACAAAGCAATATAGCTGTAAATGTTATTCCACCAGGAAGAAGGATTTTCTTTTTCGAAACTTATATAAGTTTTAGTTTTGCCCACCAGAGGCTGCTTTTGAAAAGTGGTTTTTTCTAAACTGTTTTTTAACTCAAATGGCAAAAATATCTTGGTTCCTAATTGATCTACTTTAGTTCCGAAAATGATGCTGGTTCCTAATTTCTCATAAAAATGCCCATCAAAATAAGGGAATAAAATACTTCTGTAAGTTATATCGGTATCACCTTTTTTTACAATTACATTTCCATTTAATGTTTTATTGATGACATCAACCACCATCGAAGTACAGTTTTTATCAATAAATTTATAGGTGTAAAATCGATCTTCTGAAAACAAGGTTGCATTTAAATTGTCGAATAATTTTTGTTTTAAATCCTGTGAGATAAGTAATTCCTGCTCAAAAACACTTCTTTTCTCATATTTATAATCTTCAATAAAATCTGAGAAAGCGCGTGCACTTACAAAATATTGTAAATCTCCTTTGGCAAACTTGGCCACAAAATTCGGAGTTCTAAAATCGAAATTCCCATAATTGTAAACTACATCAATATTATTTATTGAATCTGAAACACGAATGGCAGTATGACCAAAAAAAGAATAAGATTCATTACCCAATCCGCAGGTAATTACGCTAATTTTGGAGTCTTTTGATAAGGTTAAATTTTGGCTAAAACCAATATTAAAACTTAGTAATAATAGAAAACTAAAAAGTGTTTTTTGTAATATGACTTTTTTCATGATTTAAAATTTTAAGAAGTTCAATGGTTTTATTTTTTTATCTAAAGATACCTAAATCTACTTTCAGCGAAAAAATATTCGAGTACAAAGCCGTACTTTGGTTACCCAAATCGGTTAAAGCATAATCAACCTGAATGCCTTTATATTTGAATCCAAGTCCAATATTGGGTTGAAAATTTAGTTTTTCGGTATTGTCTAATTGTGTTACATTCTGAAAATTTCCTGCTCCGGCTCTTACAAACACAAGATCAGTATAACCAAATTCGAAACCAACTGCCGGATCGATACTTACCATTTTTGATGAAATAATATCGTTTGTCTGTTCAAAACGCATATTCAAATTTGATGCGACTAACAGGCTGTAATCATTATGAAAATCAAATTTTCTGGAAACACCTAATTGAGCTTTTGGTAGAGTAATTTCGGTACTTTCCGGTAATTCCTGATTTTCTCCCGGAATGGCATCTGATATTTTCTTGTATTCTTCTTCGTCAATATTCCAGATGTTATAAGTCGTGGTAATGTCGCGAAGCATCAAACCGAATTTCCAGTCGTTTTTTTCGAATTGCAATCCAAAATCAAAACCAAAACCCCAGGAATTAGCAAATTTCCCAATAATTCGTCTGATAATTTTGGCATTCACACCGTATTGAAAACCTTCTACAGGCAGTTTTCTGGCATAAGAAAATGTAAAACCATAATCAGCAGTAGAGAACAAACTTATTCGGTTATAATCAATATTACCCTGATTGTCGATCAATTCTGTGGTATCCATGATATCATCAACTCCAAAACGAATCATCGAAATCCCCCAGGCACTTCGGTCATCAATTGGAATAGCGTATCCAATGTAGTCGTACTGCGCGATGTTTGCAAAATAATTGGCATGCATCAACGAAATCTGATGATCTTCGAGATTTACTAAACCAGCCGGATTCCAATATCCTGAATTAACATCGTTGGTCGAAGCCACAACAGTACTCGACATTCCTAAAGCTGCAGCATCTACACCAATATTCATAAACTCATTCGAATATTTCCGAACAGCCTGACTGTATAGTGCAGTGGAACAACAAATTAATAAAAAGACAAAATGTTTCTTCAACGGATATTTTTTTGCAAACCGGAGCCTGTTTAATTTTTATCAAAAATATAATATTTTACTCAGCTTATTTCTTCCTTTTGATAAATATTACCAAACCGAAAGATTCAAATAAAATTCTATTCTAAAAACGCATACAAGATTGACTTATTATACTAAATTTGTTGCTTAAGACTAAGCAAATCTATAAATCATGAATATTAAAAAACACATTCCAAACGTAATTACCTTAATCAATCTTTTTTGCGGCTGTATTGCCGTTGTTTTTGTAAGTAAGAACCAATTTGAAATGGCATTTCTGTTTGTTTGTTTAGGTATATTTTTTGATTTTTTTGATGGTTTTTTTGCCCGTTTGTTCAATGTTGCTGGCCCATTGGGATTGCAATTGGATTCTTTGGCAGATATGGTTACAAGTGGTGTAGTTCCGGGTTTTGTAATGTTCAAAATGATGCAGGAAAGCTCGATTTTTATGTATGAAGGGTACTTTCAGTTTTTTCCTTATTTAGGTTTTATAATTACTTTGGGATCTTGTTTACGATTGGCGAAATTCAATATTGATACCCGTCAAACCGATTCGTTCATCGGATTGCCAACACCGGCGAATGCACTTTTTATTTTAAGCCTTCCTTTGGTTTTACAAAATTATTCCAGAGAGTCATTGTTAGTACTTGAAATTTTGACAGAAAAATGGGTTTTATTAGTGATTACACTTTGTAGTGCTTATATTTTGAATGCCGAAATTCCGTTATTTTCTTTAAAAATTAAAAAATTTAGTTTAAAAGAAAATGCGCTGCAACTAGGGTTTTTATTGACGTCTTTAGTTCTTTTACTCCTACTTCAATATTTGGCAATTCCTCTGATTATTATTTTCTACGTTTTATTATCTGTTGCGAACAATATGTTTTCTAAAAAGTAGTTTTTTGTCTGAATAAAAAGAAAATGGCTCAAAGAAAAACCTCTTACACTAGAAAAGCAAAACCCAAAAAATCGATGTTTGGCCGTACTTTACGCATCATTGTGGTAATGGGTTTTGTGATGCTTTTTTTGGGTACAGTTTATCATTATCGAAAGGGATTAGCGTATTATTTAGGTTTCAAATCCGATAAAACGGAAGATGCTGTCGAAAAACATCTTTCGGATGTTCGAAATATTCAGGTTATTGAAAACCATAAAGGGAAAGTAATCGGGATTGATGTTTCGGAGTTTCAGGGAAAAATTGATTGGGATGAGGTTGAAACTCTAGAAGAAAAATATCCTGTAAAATTTGTTTTCATACGTGCCACAGCAGGAAAAGACAGAGTAGATAGAAAGTTTGCGGACAATTGGTCAGGTGCTAAAAAGCATAAAATTATGCGTGGAGCCTATCATTATTATCGTCCGAACGAAAATTCTATCGAGCAGGCCAACCTTTTTATCAAAACAGTAAAGCTAAAAAGTGGCGATTTGCCTCCGGTTCTGGATATCGAAAGATTGCCTAAAAACCAGCCTTTGGATAGCCTGAAAAAAGGTTTGAAACGGTGGCTGAATAAAGTAGAAGCGCATTATGGAGTCCGCCCAATTATCTACACGGGCGAGCGTTATTATGATGATTTTTTGAAAGAGGAATTCAGTGAATACTTATTCTGGATTGCCAATTACAATTTCTACAGAGAAAAAATCGAAGAAGATTGGCTCTTTTGGCAATTTACAGAAAAAGCTACTTTACCGGGAATAAAACACAGTGTCGATGTAAATATTTACAATGGCGATTTTGAGCAATTGCAGTTTATAACGGTTGATTAATTTTATTTTGATAAAAGCGCAATTGGAATTAGAGATAGTATCGCTATCAAAATTGAAACAGAATAAGGATTGGCAAAATTAACTGTCCATCCCATCCAAGCGATTCTTTTTGGAGGTAATAACCTTTTATCTTTTGGGTTGTAGTAAAAACATCCTAAATACCAATTATTAGAATCTTTGTGCCAATTATCGTAATCTTCTTGAGTCGGTTTTTCTAAATTCATTTGTGATATTTATGAAATTGCAATTTTAAAAAAAAAATGTTAAAAAGTAATTCACATTTCACATCTTACTTTTCACATATAACTTTTTTAAAACTCTAATTTCTTTTTACGTAATTCAAAGTTTTGCCCTAAATAAACTCTACGAACCATTTCGTCTTCTACCAATTCTTCGGGAACACCAGCTTTTAGGATTCCACCTTCAAACATTAGATACGTTTTGTCTGTAATAGCTAAAGTTTCCTGAACGTTGTGGTCGGTAATCAGGATTCCGATATTTTTGTTTTTTAATTGCGCTACAATTCGCTGAATATCCTCAACCGCAACAGGGTCAACTCCTGCGAAAGGCTCATCCAATAAAATAAATTTTGGATCAGTTGCCAATGCACGGGCAATTTCGGTACGGCGACGCTCTCCACCCGAAAGTAAATCACCTCTATTGGTACGAATGTGTTCTAAGCTAAATTCTTCGATCAAACTTTCCATTTTCGCGATTTGCTCTTCTTTAGAAAGTTTGGTTAATTGTAATACACTCAGAATATTATCTTCAATACTTAATTTTCTAAAAACCGAAGCTTCCTGTGCCAAATAGCCAATTCCCTGTTGGGCGCGTTTGTACATCGGGTAATCGGTAATGTTCAGGTCATCCAGATAAATATTGCCTGAATTTGGTTTTACCAATCCCACAATCATATAAAAAGAAGTTGTTTTTCCGGCTCCATTTGGCCCCAAAAGACCTACGATTTCACCTTGGTTTACTTCAACAGAAATTCCTTTTACAACACTGCGGCCTTTGTAGGTTTTGATTAAATTATCGGCTCTTAACTTCATTTTTTCAATTAGATAATTAGATAATTTGAAAATGAGATAATTAAAAAACTAGCTCAATTCAATTTTAAATTTTATTAGAGGGAACAAATTAAATGTAAAATAATCAATCAGATAAATGAATTAACAAATAATTGCATATTCAAAATTATCTAAAACGATATTCAAATCAGATAATTAGAATATTCAAAGAAATTATCTAATTATCTAATTGGCACATTTTTTAATTAGCGTTCTCTTCTAAAGCTTCCCAAAATTCATAAGCTCTACGCAAATGTGGAATTACGATTGTTCCTCCGACAAGAGTTGCAATTCCCATAGCTTCCATCATTTCTTCTTTGGTAACACCTTCTTTATGACTTGTTTCCAAATGGTATTTTACGCAGTCATCGCAACGCAAAACTGCCGATGCAACGAGTCCTAAAAGTTCTTTTGTTTTTACATCAAGAGCACCCGGAGCATACGCATTGGTGTCAAGGTTAAAAATTCGCTTTACAATTTTGTTGTTGTCAGCGAGTAATTTTTCGTTCATTTTAGAACGATAGTCGTTAAATTCTTGAATTAATTCAGACATTTTCTTTGTTTTTATTTTTATAAACAATTCTCGAAATTAGAATACTCACTTCGTAAATCAGCAGCATAGGTATCGCTACAATGGTCTGGCTTACAACGTCAGGCGGCGTAACAATTGCGGCTACGATTAAAATAATGATAACAGCATATTTCCAGTATTTCCTTAAAAAATCAGGCGTTACTAATCCTAATTTGGTTAAGAAGTAAATGATAATAGGTAATTCGAAAAACAATCCGCTGGCCAGAACGCTGGTCTTGACCATTCCCATATACGATTCTAAAGTAAACTGATTTAGTACCACATCACTAACGGAAAAGGTAGCTACGAAATTTACAGACATCGGCACTACTACATAATACCCAAATAAAACACCCAGAAAAAACAATAATGACGAAGTGAAAATGAAAACTTTAGCATTTTTTCTTTCTTTTTCATACAAAGCCGGACTGATGAATTTCCAGACTTCCCATAAAATATAAGGGAAACTTAAAATAAATCCTGCCAGAATACACATCCAGACAAAGATGTTTACCTGACCTTCCATTTGAGTGTTTTGAATGATAAAATTCAATTCGGTTATGCAAATACTATCTGCAATTCCTAGCTGATGTGATAAATCACAAAACCATTGGTAGGTAAAAAATGTTGGTCTTGTTGGACCTAACAGTATAGTGTCGAATAAATAGTCACTAATAAAATAAGTAACAAATGCCATGATGCAAATTGCAATTGTACTTCTAACAAGTAGCCATCTTAGTTCTTCAAGATGGTCTAAAAACGACATTTCGTTCAGGTTTTTCTTTGCCATTATACAATTCCTTCTTTTAAAATATCGTGTAAATGTAATACTCCTTTGTAACTTCCTTCGTCAGAAACAATCAATTGTGTAATCGAGAAATCTTCCATTATGTTAAGTGCGTCAACGGCCATAGTTTCGGACGAAACTACTTTTGGGTTTTTTGTCATAATATCTTTTGCATTCAGATCAGCGATAGAATCTCTGTCGTTCAGCATTCTTCTGATGTCTCCATCGGTAATAATTCCTATGATTTTATCATTTTCGATAACAGCTGTCACTCCGAGTCTTTTTTCTGAAATTTCGAAAATTACTTTTTTGACAGAAGTTTCAGGAGTTACCATTGGTTTTAATGAATGTTCGATCATGTCTTTCACGCGAAGCAAAAGTTTTTTACCCAAAGCACCACCAGGATGGTAAACGGCAAAATCTTCCGGTTTAAAATCACGCATTTCCATTAAACAAACCGCCAGAGCATCGCCCATAACAAGTTGCGCAGTTGTACTGTTGGTTGGAGCTAAATTTATAGGACAAGCTTCGGTATCAACAGTGGTATTCAAAACATAATCTGAACCTTTTGCTAAAAAGGAAGTGATATTTCCGGTCATTCCGATTAAAATGTTGCCGAAACGTTTCAATAACGGGACTAAAACTTTTATTTCAGGACTATTGCCGCTTTTCGAAATGCAAATGATAACGTCCTCTTTTTGGATCATTCCTAAGTCGCCATGAATGGCTTCTGAGGCGTGTAAAAACATTGATGGAGTTCCTGTAGAATTGAATGTGGCCACCATTTTCTGAGCAATGATAGCACTTTTACCGATTCCCGTGACGATCAATCGGCCTTTGGTTTCGAAAATGCGCTGGGTTGCTTCGTAGAAGTTTTCGTCAAGAAAGTCAATTAGTTTTGTAATTGCTTCACTCTCAGAGAGTATTGTTTTTTTGGCGATTGCCAATATATTTTCTTTTGTAATCAAAACAGAATATTTAAAAATTTGTATGTATAAAAGAAAGTTGTATCTTTATGTGTTGCAAATTTATACAAAATACCATTATATAAAGAATGAATTCAAACGAAATTGAAATACATAAGGAATTAAAGAAGTATTTCGGCTTTAGCCAATTTAAAGGGTTACAGGAGCAGGTCATCACGAGTATCTTAGCTAAAAAGAATACTTTTGTGATCATGCCTACTGGTGGTGGTAAGTCTCTTTGTTATCAATTACCCGCTTTAATTCAGGATGGGACAGCGATAGTTGTTTCGCCTTTGATTGCTTTGATGAAAAATCAGGTTGATGCTATTCGAAGCCTTTCTTCTGAAAATGGGATTGCTCACGTCCTAAATTCCTCTCTTACCAAAACTGAAATCGCTCAGGTAAAAAAAGACATTACGTCTGGCTTAACCAAGCTTTTGTATGTTGCGCCGGAGTCATTGACAAAAGAGGAATATGTCGCCTTTTTGCAAAGTGTGCCCATTTCGTTTGTAGCGATAGATGAAGCGCATTGTATTTCAGAATGGGGACACGATTTTAGACCAGAGTACCGGAATCTGAAAAATATAATTAAACAGCTGGGTCAGGTTCCTATTATAGGGCTTACGGCTACAGCAACTCCAAAAGTTCAGGAAGATATTCTAAAAAATCTGGACATGTCTGATGCCAATACTTTTAAAGCATCATTCAACAGACCGAACTTATACTACGAAGTTCGTACTAAAACTAAAAACATCGAATCGGATATTATTCGATTTATCAAACAACATAAAGGCAAATCAGGAATTATTTACTGCCTGAGCCGTAAAAAAGTCGAGTCTATTGCCGAAGTTTTACAAGTAAATGGTATCAGCGCGGTTCCGTATCACGCGGGTTTAGATGCTAAAACACGTGCCAAACATCAGGATATGTTTCTGATGGAAGATGTAGATGTGGTGGTAGCAACTATCGCTTTCGGAATGGGAATTGACAAACCGGATGTTCGATTTGTAATTCACCACGATATTCCAAAATCACTCGAAAGTTATTATCAGGAAACGGGTCGTGCAGGCCGTGATGGAGGAGAAGGGCATTGTCTGGCGTATTACTCCTATAAAGATGTTGAAAAACTTGAAAAATTCATGTCTGGAAAACCAGTAGCCGAACAGGAAATAGGTTTTGCCTTATTACAGGAAGTGGTGGCTTACGCCGAAACATCAATGTCACGCAGAAAGTTTTTACTGCATTATTTTGGTGAAGAATTCCCAGACGACGGAGAAGGAGCAGACATGGACGATAACGTTCGTAATCCCAAAAATAAAGTTGAAGCACAAGACCAGGTCGTTAAATTGCTGGAAATTGTTCGTGATACTAAACATATTTATAAGTCCAAAGAGCTTGTGTTTACTTTAATTGGCCGCGTAAATGCGGTTATTAAAGCACATAAAACAGATACACAGTCCTTTTTTGGGTCGGGTTCTGATCATGACGAAAAATATTGGATGGCATTGCTGAGACAGGTTTTGGTTTCGGGATATTTATCAAAAGATATTGAAACGTATGGTATTGTAAAAATCACCAAAGCCGGATTGGATTTTATCAAAAAGCCGGTTTCGTTTATGATGTCTGAAGATCACGAGTACAACGAATCCGAAGACGATGCAATCGTTACAGCAGCAAAATCATCCGGAACTGCAGATGAAGTTTTGATGGGCATGTTAAAAGAACTTCGTAAAAAAGTAGCCAAAAAACTAGGTGTTCCGCCATTTGTAGTTTTTCAGGATCCTTCGCTTGAAGATATGGCGCTTAAATATCCAATAACTCTTACCGAATTATACAATATTCACGGTGTTGGAGAAGGAAAAGCTAAAAAATATGGTAGTGATTTTGTAACCTTAATTAGTCGTTATGTTGAGGATAATGATATTATTCGTCCAGACGATTTGGTAGTAAAATCTACCGGAGTCAATTCTGCCAATAAATTATATATCATCCAAAACATTGATCGAAAATTATCGCTTAACGATATTGCTTCTGCCAAAGGACTTTCGATGGATGCTCTGATTAAAGAAATGGAGCAAATCGTATATTCCGGTACTAAATTAAACATCAAATACTGGGTTGATGATATGCTAGACGACGATCAGCAAGAAGAAATTCACGATTATTTTATGGAATCAGAATCGGATAAAATCGAAGATGCTTTAAAGGAATTTGATGGTGATTATGATATCGATGAATTACGATTGATGCGTATTAAGTTTATTAGTGAAGTGGCGAATTAAAATTCCAAATTTTGTAAATTCCAAATTCCAACTGCTAGAAATTCCAAATAAAAAATTCCAAATTCCAATTTTGGAGTAGTCAATATTTAAATTCCAAATTCCAATTACTAGCGATAGTTGGAATTTGGAATTTTTTATTTGGAATTTTCCCCAATTGATTGGGATTTTATCCTTCATAAACTTCCCCACGATGCGGTTTCAAAGCATCACGAACAGGAATCATGTATTCATCGGTAACCACCATAAAGGCAATGGCGTGCATTTCGTTTAAAACAGAAAAACCTGTAATATTTAGCGGAAGCTTTTCTATAACGATATATTCTTTTAAATGAATTTCGTGATGTTCAGCGGTTTTTGCTGAAGCCGGGCCACGGAAATCCCATATTAGTTTTATTTTTCTAGACATTTTTTTTAAAGGTGCAAAGGTTCAGAGTAGCAAAGGTACAAAGTCTATTTTGAAAAAAAGGTGCTGAGTTTCTGAGTTTTTCTGTAGAGATGCACTGCAGTGTATCTAACGGTTGTTAAAAGAAATCTTAATACAAATAATCTATGGCTAAAAATTAATAGTGAAGATTTGAAGGTTTTAAGTTTTTTCTGAAGGCACGCACTTTATTGTGTCTAATTGTTCAGTACACAGCTTTGCGAACTTTGTGTTTTCTGTGCGTAAAGCAAAATTAAATCGTAGCGTACTTTGCGGTAAATTATATAAAGTCACTTCAAAATGTTATTTTTGCATGTTCTTTTCATAAATAGAAAAGCTAATTGATAAATAATATACAATGCCTAGAGAACTTTTACTCCAAGTGACACCCGAAATAGCGGCAAACGAATTGTTGCTTAAAGACTATTTGTCTAAACAGATAAAAGTTTCTCCAAAAGAAATTCAGCACATTTCTATTCTAAAACGATCCATTGATGCGCGTCAGAAAGCGATAAAAATCAATTTGAAAGTGAATATTTTTCTGCAGGGAGAGCCTTTTCAGGAAAATAAAATCGAATTACCTCTATATAAAGATGTTTCTTCTGCAAAAGAAGTAATTGTGGTTGGAGCTGGTCCGGCTGGGCTTTTCGCCGCTTTGCAATTGATAGAATTAGGTTTAAAGCCAATTGTAATCGAACGCGGAAAAGATGTTCGTGGTCGCCGTCGTGACTTAAAAGCGATAAACGTAGATCATTTGGTCAACGAAGATTCTAATTATTGTTTTGGTGAGGGCGGAGCAGGAACCTATTCGGATGGAAAATTATATACCCGTTCTAAAAAACGTGGTGATGTAACCCGAATTTTAGAACTTTTGGTCGCTTTTGGAGCTTCAGAAGATATTTTGATTGAAGCGCATCCGCACATCGGGACGAATAAATTGCCGAAAATTATCGAAGACATTCGAAACAAAATCATCGAATTTGGTGGTCAGGTTTTGTTTGATACCCGCGTAACCGATATTTTGGTAAAAAATAATGAAGTGGACGGAATTGTAACCCAAAACGGAGATACGATTCATGCTAATAAATTAATTCTGGCAACAGGACATTCGGCTCGTGATATTTTTGAATTATTAGACAAAAAGAAAATATTTATCGAAGCAAAACCTTTTGCTTTGGGAGTTCGTGCGGAGCATTCGCAATCTCTGATTGACAGTATTCAGTACAGTTGCGATTATCGTGGGGAACATTTACCGCCAGCACCCTATTCTATTGTAAAACAGGTTAACGGCCGCGGAATGTACTCGTTTTGTATGTGTCCGGGTGGTGTAATTGCGCCTTGTGCGACAAGCCCGGGTGAAGTGGTTACTAACGGTTGGTCGCCATCTAAACGGGATCAGGTTACGGCAAATTCCGGAATTGTAATCGAATTGAAATTGGAAGATTTTAAGCCTTTTGCAAAATTTGGCGCTTTGGCCGGAATGGAATTTCAGAAAAGCATCGAGCAGAAAGCGTGGCATTTGGCTGGGGAAACTCAAAAAGTACCAGCGCAAAGAATGGTCGATTTTACACAAAATAAAGTATCTGCTGATATACCGAAAACGTCTTATGTTCCGGGAACTACTTCGGTAGAAATGGGACAGGTTTTTCCGGGTTTTCTTTCGCAGATTCTTAGAGAAGGTTTTCAGGAATTCGGTAAATCGATGCGTGGTTATCTGACTAATGAAGCCATTTTGCATGCGCCGGAAAGCAGGACTTCATCGCCAGTTAGAATCCCAAGAGATCCTTTGACTTATGAGCATTTGCAAATAAAAGGTTTATATCCTTGCGGCGAAGGAGCGGGTTATGCCGGCGGCATTATTTCTGCAGCAATTGATGGTGAAAAATGTGCTTTGATGATTGCCGAAACTTTGAAGTAAATTCAATATAAAATAATCGCCACGACCCGAGCGATAGGGAACTGGCGAAGCAATTCACGAATTTTATTTTAATAATTCGTGAATTCGTGGCGAAAAAATAATGACATGTTTTTTTGCGCGTGAGGGATAGGAGGAAGCTACCGAAGTAGCCCGGATAGCCCGACAGCATCCCGACAAGAGGGCGTATAAGCGCAAAGTGAGTTTGCCCTCTTGTCGGGATGGTGGCACGCCCTGAGTATTAACTACGAAATGAATATTTTTTTTGCGCTTAGTTTGTCATTCTGAAAGAATCTCTGAGTTTAGTAAATTAGGTTAGCTAGGATTCCTCCGGAATGACAAACTTTGGGTTTAAAAAAGATCAATCTCAAACAATTTTGTCATTCTGAAAGAATCTCTGAGTTCAGTGAATTACTTTAACTAGGATTCCTCCGGAATGACAAACTTTGGGTTAAAAATAGTTCAATCTCAGCACAATTTTGTCATTCTGAAAGAATCTCTGAGTTTAGTAAATTAGGTTAGCTGGGATTCCTCCGGAATGACAAACTTTGGGTTAAAAAAAGTTCAATTTCAACACAATTTTGTCATTCTGAAAGAATCTCTGAGTTTAGTAAATTAGGTTAGCTAGGATTCCTCCGGAATGACAAACTTTGGGTTAAAAATCTTTTAATCTGTGGCTAAAAATAAATTATATTTTCGGGAATTTCAATTCGTTGAAAGTGCTTTTTTCGGCAGCCAGTTTTTCTACATCCTGCCATGTTCTTGGGGAATCAATGGATAAGTTTTCGTATGAATCTTTAGTGATTAAAATATCATCTTCGATACGAACGCCAATATTCCACCATTTTTTATCACAGTTGCTGTTTGCCGGAATGTAAATACCAGGCTCAACCGTGATGATCATATTTTCTTTAAGAGGTGCTCTGTAGTTTCCTTTGTCGTGAACATCTAAACCAAGAAAATGCGAACAGCCATGCGGATAATATTTTCTGGCTTCTTTTAGTTCTTTAATGATTCCTAATTTCAGTAATCCCTGCGCTACCACTTCCTGTGCAGCAGTTTCGGTGGTTCTAAGTGAAGTTCCTTCTTTTAGTAATTTAAAAACAGCTTCCTGAGCATCATATACTATTTGATAAATTGCCTTTTGTTCTTCGGTAAATTTTCCGTTTGCAGGAACTGTTCTGGTAACATCGGCGGAGTAACCGTGGTATTCCGAACCAACATCCATTAGCAATAATTGATTGTCCATTTTAGAGCTGTTGTTTTCGCCGTAATGCAAAATACAGCCGTTAGCACCAACACCTACAATGGGTGGGTAGCCTTCGTCTTCTGCTCCGTGTTTTCTATGAATGTAGGTATGAATTGCTTCCGCTTCATTTTCGCTCATGTCGGGTCCAACTGCTTTCATAACTTCATTGTGTGCCATGCAGGAAAGTTTTACCGTTTTGCGCATTAAAACCATTTCTTCAGGCGTTTTTATTTCGCGAAGCGCATTGGTAATATCCGTAAATGTACCTATAGAAGCTTCGTTGGGTTGGGTAATGCCTGCTTTTGTTTTGAATGTCTGAAGCAAACCAAAAAGATCGAAACCACTATTATCGTTACCAATGTCTGTTGGGATTTCATCGTAAATTACCTGGCTGAATTTTTTGAAATCGATACCAGCATCTTTAAAGTCTTTTCCGTTGTAAACGGTCGAGAATCCTAATTTCGATTTTGCGCCTTCTACACCTAAACGTCTTCCGGTCCAGACTTCATGAGCGGCATTTCTTTCTCTCACATAAAAAACTTCGTTGTAAGCTGCTGCTCCGCTTCCCTGAGATTCTTTAAAAATGACCAAAACGGCGTCCGGCTCTTTGTATCCTGACAGGTAGTATAAATCTGGATTTTGGTGAAAGTTATAATTGACGTCTTTTGAAAAAACTCTTTCAGGATAAGAGAAAATAACGGCTACTGAGTTGGAAGGCATTAAGTTTCTGAAAGCTTCGCGTCTGCCTTTGTGGAATTCTTTTGAAAGATAATCAGTAGGTAAGTTTTCCTGAGAATGTATTTGATTGCTACAGATCAGGAAAGCAAAAAGTAAAAAAAGGTGTTTCATTTTTTGAGTTTTTTGATGATGGATTTTGATTTGTTTCTGATAGCCAAATTACAAAAAAATATGAATGTAATTCGGTTACCCCAATTTTTGTCGTGTGTCTGAATCTATTGAATAACGCTGTAAATATTGGCTAAAACGTGAAGTTTCACGTCAGGGACGTGAAATTTCACATCGCGGACGTGAAATTTGGCGTCGGGAACGTGAAATTTCACATCAGGAACGTGAACGTTTACATCGCCGACGTGAAATTTCACATCACGGACGTGAAGTTTCACATCAGGAACGTGAAATTTCATGTCACGGACGTAAAGTTTCACATCAAGGACGTGAAATTTCACATCGACGACGTGAAACTTCACGTTTTAGACCTAAATTTAGGAGTAGTCGTTAGTATTGTGTAAACTCAAAAAGTAAGAATGACTTTGCATAAAAAAAACCGCTCATTTTCATGAACGGTCTCCTCAATTAACCCATTATAATACTCTTTATTTCTTTTTCAGTTTGTCCTTAAAAACTTTTTCGAATTTTTCTATTTTCGGCTGAATCACCATTTTGCAATACGGTTGATTTTTGTTGTTTGCATAATAATTTTGGTGGTAATCATCGGCTTTGTAAAATGCTTTATAAGCTTCTAGTTTTGTTACAATCGGGCTGTCGTACACTTTTGCTTTATTCAAAGCAGCAATAATGCTTTCGGCAGCTTTTTTCTGTTCGGCATTTTTATAAAAAATAACAGAACGGTATTGTGTGCCTACATCTGCGCCCTGTCTGTTAAGTGTAGTGGGGTCGTGAACTGTAAAAAACACTTTGAAGATTTCATTAAGGTCCGTTACGTTTTTATCAAACGTAATCTGAACCACCTCGGCTGCACCGGTTTTTCCGGTACAAACTTCTTCGTAACTAGGGTTGGCTACATGACCACCAGCAAATCCTGAAACTACAGATTTTACACCATTCAGATTTTCGTAAACCGCTTCTACACACCAATAACAGCCTCCGCCAAGGGTAATGGTTTCCAGATTTGATGCTTTTTTAGGTTTTTCGCCTTGAGCGAAATTATTCAGAGATACTGCAAAAAGGCAGATGGCAATTATATTTTTCATAATAAAATTATTTAGAGTCAGGGATAAAATCTAAGGCAATCGAGTTCATGCAATAACGCTTTCCGGTGGGTTCAGGACCGTCATCAAATAAATGACCTAAATGACCGTTGCATCTTCCGCAAAGGGCTTCAATTCTCTCCATTCCGTGTGAATTATCGTTTTTATAAACGACACTTTTTTTGTTTTCCTGTTCAAAGAAACTCGGCCAGCCACATTGGCTTGAAAATTTGGCTCCCGATCTAAAAAGCAGATTGCCGCAGGAAGCGCAATAGTACGTTCCTTTTTCATCAGTATTCCAGTATTTCCCTGTAAAAGGTCTTTCGGTATCGGCATTTCGCATTACAGCGTAAACATCTTCGGGTAGAACTTTCTTCCATTCAGCGTCACTCACATTCAATTTTGTGGTATCGGTATTAGAATAATAAGGATTTCCGGGTTTTGCTATTTTGTTTTCCATAGTAACGGGTGTGTAATTTTCTTTTTTGGTGTTTTGTCCGCACGCCTGAAACATAAATAGCGGAATCAAAAAGCAGAGGCTGAAAAAAGGTGTTGTTGTTTTTATAATTTTCATAATGTTTCAATTTTATAATTCAAAGGTACAACGAGAGTTAGCTCTAAAATGTCGTGCAGTTTACAATTCAGATTTTTTTAAGTATGTTTTAACTTTTTATTATTTACGATAAATCTGAGGCTGTAGTTTTTAAATCTTATTTTTAAGGTGTTTTAGTAAATTTAAATTTTGTAATGTTCTAAATAGGAGATAATTATATAAATTCTGTCTAAGTTAAACTTATCACAATCTTTTCTAAGATTTTCCAGCCATTTCTTTTTTCGTATTTTTGTTAGTACAATAAGCCCTATGATAGAAGAAAACGTAATATTAGTGAATCAAAATGATGAGCAGATTGGCTTAATGCCAAAACTCGAAGCTCATGAAAAAGCGGTTTTGCATCGCGCCTTTTCGGTTTTTATTTTAAATAGTAAAAATGAGATGATGCTGCAGCAACGCGCCCATCAAAAATACCATTCGCCTTTACTCTGGACCAATACATGTTGTAGTCATCAACGTGAAGGGGAAACCAATATCGAAGCCGGAAGCCGAAGATTGTTTGAAGAGATGGGTTTTAAAACCGAACTGAAAGAATTATTTCATTTTATATACAAAGCACCATTTGATAATGGGCTGACAGAACATGAACTGGATCACGTAATGATTGGGTATTATAATGAAGAGCCTGTTATAAATCGTGATGAAGTAGAAGACTGGAAGTGGATGAAAATTGAAGATGTAAAAACCGACATTGAGAATCATCCGGAAAGTTATACCGTTTGGTTCAAAATTATATTTGATGAATTTGATCATTATTTAGAAGATCATAAAATTTAAAATTACCTATCCATACAACCTAAATGAGAGTAACCATATCAAGAAAAGCACATTTTAATGCTGCACATCGATTGTACAGAAAAGATTGGACATTTGAAAAAAACGATGCTGTTTTTGGAAAATGCAACAATCCCAACTTTCATGGTCATAATTATGGTTTAACAGTTAGTGTTACAGGAAAAATTGACCCCGAAACTGGTTTTGTTTTAGATGTGAAAGTATTAGCGGATATTATACGCGAAGAAGTAGAAATACCGTTTGATCACAAAAACCTGAATCTGGATGTTCCGGAATTTCAGGATTTGAATCCAACTGCAGAGAATATTGCCGTTGTGATATGGAATAAAATTAGAAAAAGAATTCAGCCCGATTTTGATTTAGAAGTCGTTTTGAATGAAACCGAACGCAATTTTGTAACTTATAAAGGAGAGTAAAGAATGTCATTAAAAATAGGAGATATAGTTCCGAATTTTACCGCAAAAGATAGTCACGGAGACGTGTTTGAAAGCCAGAGTGTTATTGGCAGAAAACCGCTTGTGATTTATTTTTACCCAAAAGACGATACGCCAGGTTGTACAACCGAAGCTTGTAGTTTTAGGGATCAATACGAAGATTTTAAAGATTTGGGCGCTGAAGTTATCGGAATCAGTAGCGACAGTGTCAAATCGCATCATAAATTTGCCCATAAACATCAATTGCCTTTTATTCTGCTGTCTGATCCGGACAAGAAATTGAGAAACATTTTTGGAGTGCGTAACAATCTTTTCGGGCTTTTACCTGGAAGAGTAACGTATATTATTGATAAAAATGGTGTTGTCATTTTGATTTTTGACAGTCTTAATGCCGCTAAACACATTCCGAAGGCTTTGGAAACAATCAAAGAATTAGTATTATAAAACTAAAAAATAGTACCACTAAAGAAATTAGAAATTAAAGATATTTGCCAAAAATAATTATATGAATCCAAAATTATACCCATTACAGTTTGAGCCTATTTTGAAAGAAAGAATCTGGGGCGGAGAAAAACTAAAAACCATTCTCAATAAACCAATTACTTCAAACATAACAGGCGAAAGCTGGGAACTGTCAACGGTAGAAGGTGATGTAAGTGTCGTTGCCAATGGAGCTCTGAAAGGAACAGCATTGACAACACTTATTGATGAATCGCCAAATGAAATTTTAGGAACTGCAGTTTACAAACGATTTGGAAAACAATTTCCGTTGCTTTTTAAATATCTGGATGCCCGTGAAGATCTTTCGATACAAGTTCATCCAAATGATGCATTGGCAAAAGAACGTCACAACTCTTTCGGAAAAACCGAAATGTGGTTTGTAACCCAAGCCGATGCTGATGCCAGAATAATTGTTGGTTTTAAAGAAAATTCGAGCAAAGAAGAATATGTAAAACATCTAAATGACAAAACTTTAGTCGATATTCTGGATACTGTAAAAGCAAAACCGGGAGATGTTTTCTTTCTGGAAACCGGAACTGTTCACGCTATTGGTGCGGGATTAGTTGTTGCCGAAATTCAGCAAACATCAGATATTACGTATCGTTTGTACGACTTTGACCGTAAAGATGCTCAGGGAAATACAAGAGAATTGCATGTTGATCTGGCTTTGGATGCGATTAATTATAATAAGGTAGATACCCAAAAGAAATATGATTCGAAAGTAAATGTTTCGAATGAAGTAGTTGACTGTCCTTATTTTACGACCAATTATATTCCGTTAGAAAGTAAAATTGAGGTTGCTAAAAACGGAGAATCATTTACCGTTTATATGTGTATCGAAGGAAGTTTCGAAATTGAATTTGACGGCTTTAAAAATTCGTATCAAAAAGGGGATACGGTTTTGGTTCCGGCTGAGATTAATTCATTTATTTTGAATGGAAAAGCTTCAATTTTAGAAATTTACATTTCATAGCGCTTAATATAAAGATTATATGTACTTTTGCAGACGCAAATTAAAATTAAAATAAAAATGGCAAACGTTAAAAATTTAAAGAAAGACATCAATTTCGTATTAGGAGATATCATTGAAGCAATTTATTTGTTCGAAATGTCAACAACAGGAAATCCTACTCCAGAAACGAATGCTTTGATCGATGAAGCTATCGCTGCTTTTGATACTTTGATTACTAAAGTAAATGCTAAAAACGTTGAAAATAAAAAATCTCACTTCAAACAAATAAATGTTGAATTGGAACAAACTGCAAATCAATTGATTGCTAAAATCAACGAATTGTAGTCAAAAAAAAGTATAAAAAGTTTGATTTTTTTTTGGAAAAAAGAAAAACAGGCTTATCTTTGCACCCGTAATGAGTCGCCAGCGTAGCTCAGTTGGCTAGAGCAGCTGATTTGTAATCAGCAGGTCGTGGGTTCGAGTCCCTCCGCCGGCTCAACATAAAACCATCACTTTTAGTGGTGGTTTTTTTATTAAAATAGAGGCAGGTTTATTTTGGAAATACAAAAAACCATTTTATCTTTGCACCCGTAATGAGTCGCCAGCGTAGCTCAGTTGGCTAGAGCAGCTGATTTGTAATCAGCAGGTCGTGGGTTCGAGTCCCTCCGCCGGCTCAACGTAAAACCATCACTTTTTTAGTGATGGTTTTTTTGTTTTAACACCACAATAAATTCCAATTTTTTAAAATTGCTTCGCCTATTCGCTATTGCTCGGGTCCAAATTCCAAATTTTGTAATCTGTTTTTTTTAACGCAGAGAACACTAAGTTTTTTAGCTTTTAGTTTTTATAAAAAGTAGAGTTCGCAAAGCTTTGTATTGATTTAGCTTTGCGAACTCTAAACTTTCTAAGCAATCTTAGATAAAATTTTTTGCGTTCTCTGCGTTAAAAATAATTAGCGAATATAATTTTGATGTTTTTCCACAACATTTAGTGTTGATCCGTTTTAAGATTGGAATTTGGAATTTAAAAGTTTGGAATTTAAAAACGTAGTTGCAATAATTTTCTTATGTTTGTTTCTTAACCAAAAAACAGTAAAATGGAAGAAACATCAGTTTTTGAAAAATTTGAGTTGCAGCTCAATCAATCTGCAAAAGACTTTTTAAAAGAAACAGCCAAATGGGCTTACTTTTTATCGATAATAGGTTTTGTCGGTATTGGATTTCTTATAATAGCCGCCATTTTTGCCGGAGCTATTTTCTCTACATTAGGAAATACAGTACCCGCAATGGGCGCTATGGGAGGTTCTTTCGGATTGATGATAAGTGTTTTTTACATTCTTTTCGCAGCGATTTATTTCTTTCCGGTTTATTATTTATTTAAGTTCGCATCAAATGCCAAAACTGCTTTTAAAGACAATGATTCAGAAGCATTGACTAATTCTTTTGAATACTTAAAATCACACTATAAGTTCCTCGGAATTTTTACGATTTCTATCCTGGTTATATATGGACTTATCTTTGTATTTGCCATTTTAGCGGGATTAGTTGCCGGGTAAAAGTCACCAAATAAATAAATCCCAATTTTTTAAATTCCAAATTCCAAAACTTTGTGACTTCGTTACTTTGCGAGAAATCGGAAAGGAAAATTGGATCTGACAAAAAACGCTGAGATTTGGTGTTAATTGTCTAATAAGTCCTAAATTTTAAAATTACTTCGGCTATTGACTATTGCTCGGTTTCAAATTCCAAAGTTTGCGATTCAGTTTTAAAATTGGAATTTGGAATTTAAATTTTTGGAATTTTAAAGCATAAAAAAAGTCCTGAAAACTTTCAGGACTTTTTTATGCTTTTATAAATTTATTTTTGTTCTTGCTTTTTGATATCGGCAACATATTTAGTTAATTTCTTTCCGTAAAGCGATTGCGCTACCTTTGGAGGCATCGATTTTTGAATGGTATCCAGAAATTTCACATTGATATCGTAAATCTCTGCTAAAGCAATATAAGGGGCAATTTCGTGATCTTTATTGTTTAAGGCAAAGTTGGTAGCAAACAAATATTTTCTTTTGATGTTTGACTCTTGTTTAGCGTTAATGCTGTCAACCGCTTTTTGATCTTGTCTTTTCATTGCTTTGAATTTGGCTTCCAGCATAGAAAGGTTTTCATCTGTAAAACGAGCATTTATTTTTTTGTAATCTTCATATAATTCATGGTTTTTAGAACCAGTGATTTTTGCACTGGATAAGTAGTTGTCCAGCGTCGTTTCGATATTGATGGTTCCTGGTTCAGCAAAAAATAGAATATTATTATCCAATGAATTGGTAACGCCTCTGTCTAAAAATAAATATAACATTTCAGGAGACTTTAGATCGATGTTGCTTTCAAAGCTTGAGTTTCCGTCAATTTTGATGGTATCAATGGCAACAAGCGATGTATCAACAATATGTTGAATATATAAAGTTCCGTTTTTTAATCCTTTTATGTTTCCAGTAATATGCAAACTGTCTGCTGATTCTTTTTTGTCGCAAGATGCTAATAGCGCAATTGCTGCAAATGCAATAATTGATTTTTTCATTGGGTTTTTAGATTTTGGCTGCAAAATAAAGAAAATAGTTTAAATGGAGAGAAGTAGCGGTTTAAATTTTACAAAAAAAAATCCCAATCTATTTCTAAATTGGGATTCTTCTATTTTGCTAGTTTTTAACCTTTTAGCCAGGCGTTTCTAAGTGCATCTTTTGAAGCATCAGTAGCTTTAAAAGTTTCAGCTTCTTCATAAGGAAGTTTTACTGTTCCTTTGATGGTTTGCTCAGTACCATTACGTTTTATTTTTACAGTAATAGCGTCATTTTCTTTCCAGTTTTCGCTTTCGCCAATTAAATCATAGATATTATCCAATGAATAGGCTTTGTCGTTTACTGATACGATAATATCGCCACCTTTGATATTTAGGTTTTTGAAAAAATCGTTAGCCTCAGCTTCAGGTCTTACATTGATTTCTTTTGTTTGCTTATCGATACCAATGTATGGTTTTTGTCCTTTTATAAATACGTTACCCGCTTTTTTCTCTGTTGTTTTTCCAACACCAACTTTTGCTAAATAAACATCATAAGGAATTGGAGTTGTTCCCGCAACGTATGTTTTTAAGAATTCTCCAACTTCAGGATACGTAAGTTGTGTGATTTTTGCAAAAAGCTCATTATCGTTAAATGGTTTTTCAACACCATATTCATCAGCTAATTTGTGCATTAGGTCAAGAATTCCTCTTTCGCCATTGCTTTTTTCTCTGATGATGATATCAATACACATTCCGATCAAAGCTCCTTTTTGATACACGTTCAAATATTGGTCTTTGTAAGGCTGCTCTAAAACATTTTTACTCATGGTTGTAAATGACATGGTATCATTCAGACCTTTTGCCTGCTCAATTTTATCTGCAATACGAGTGTAAAATTCAGCTTCGTCAATTAAACCCTGGTTAATTTGAAAAAGGTTTGCAAAATATTCTGTAACTCCTTCGTACATCCATAAATGTTCTGACATTTGTGGTGCGTTGTAATCAAAATACTGAATTTCTTTTGAGTGAATAGTTAATGGTGTTACGATATGGAAGAATTCGTGTGAAACTACATCTTTCATAGATTCTACCAATTTTTCTTTCGGCATTGATTCTGGTAAAACTACTGTTGTAGCAGTTGGGTGTTCTAATGCTCCAAAACCATGGGCATCATCTTTAGCCATACTGGATAAGTACAATAAAACGGTGTATTTTTTAGTCGAATTTACTTTTCCTAAAAAGTTTTTCTGAGCCGTCATCATGGTTTTCATTTCCGGAGTAATACTTTCAGCAGTAAATTTTCCGGTAGGAGAATAAACAGCAATCAGAATGTCCATACCATTTACATTAAAAGTAGTGTAATCCGGTTTAGAATACATAATTGGGTTTTCTACCAAAATAGCGTAACGTGATGTTGTAAACTTATCGCTTGTTTTACTTGCATCTTCATCTGTCATTGAAGTAGCTCCCCAAAGAGTTTCAGGATGCGTAATGGTTACGCTGTACGGAACATCTAATTTGTCTTTAAAATAACCCACAAATCCATGTGTGTTAACCATAAAGTTCACGCCTGCATTAATGTTGGTTCCTGCTGGAGAGAACACATCATCGTTGCCAAATCCGGTTCCTTTTTCAGTATCAAAAGTGTCACCTACTAAATAAGTGATTTTTTGTAATTTTTTTGCATCAGTAATAGACCATGAGTTGTCATCGATTCTTTTTACTGTCAACGGATTTCCTTTGGCATCAAAGGCCTTAAAATCATCTGAATATTTCCCGTAGTTGTCTGTAGAATAAGTTCCAGGAACAGTTTTAGGGATGCTATACGTAATTTCGTCTGTTTTAATTGTCGGTACCGTAACGGTTACCAAAACTTTATCGTCTTTTACATCTGTAAGATTAATGTTGACATCAACAGTGTTTTTTTTTGCGGCACCTGAAGTGCTACCTGTTTTACAGCTCCAAAAGGTTACTGCAAGAGCTAGTGTGTAAACTATTTTTTTCATTTATTAGAGTTTAGTTGTTGTATTTGACTTACAAAACCCGGAATTGTTACATAAAAAAGAAAATAAAAAAAAACTCCTGTAATCTCAGGAGTTTATCATTTAGTCTAGTTTGTTTTTTATGTAATATTTACCATCCAAATCTTCATCAAAATCATCTATTTTAACTGGTTTTGGCTTAGGTTTATTTGCTATTGCCTTCTTTTTCCACATCTCAAATTTTTCCAGAGGCATTTTCTTTTTCATAATTTCCAGAACTTCTTTTTCTGCCAATCCAAATTCTTTCTTTATGATTTCAAACGGATTTCTTTCTTCTAAGGCTAACGAAACCAATTTTTCCGTTTGCTCCCAATTCAATTCTTTGCGGTTACTCTTTTTCATCACGTGAAAATTAATTCAATATAGGGGTTAATGATTAATAGATTGATTTTCAATTTAAGTATCAATATTAATAAAAAAAATAATTAGTTCGTCAGATGAAGTGTCTTTTTTTTAATGATTTTAATGATTTTTTGCGGATCTCGGTTTTTGAAACGGAATTTTCAATAAATTTTTTAACTGATTGTTTTCTTCAGGTGCCATATGTGTATCCACTCCATAGATAATTTGGTCTTTTGGTAAGTAGGTGAAAGTGCCAAAAAGGCGATCCCAAATAGAAAAAATATTTCCATAATTACTATCTGTATAAGGCAGAACATAATGGTGATGTACTTTGTGCATATTAGGAGAAACAATAAAATAGCTTAAAAAAACATCTAATTTTTGGGGTAAAGAAATATTGGCGTGTGTAAATTGAGTAGATACAACCGATAATGTCTGATATAAAAACACCATCCACATTGGGCTGCCAACCATTATAACACCCGCTGTTGTGAAAATAAACCGAATAAGACTTTCTCCTGGATGATGCCTGTTTCCGGAAGTTGTATCAATCCAGGTATCCGTATGATGAATTAAATGAAATCGCCACAAAGCTTTGGTTTTATGCTGAACAAAATGTGCCAAGTATGCGCCTATTAAGTCTAGCAATAATATTCCGATGATAGCATATAACCAAAGTGGCATTTCCGGTAACCATTGCAGGATTCCAAAATTATGTTCTGTTGTCCAACTGGCTGTTTTTATTAAAATAAACGCTAATACAAAATTGATGATAATTGTGGTAAAAGTCAGGAAAAAGTTGATTCCTGCATGCTGCCATTTTTTATAATCCATTCTAAATAAAGGAAAAGTATTTTCGATTATCCAGAAAAGAGTTATGCCTCCCACCAATATTAAGCTTCGATGAGAAGAAGGAATCGTGCTAAAATAGGAGACAATTTCATTCATAATACAATCATTTTTTAAGTTACATCAGAGTTATTTTCCGTTTGAAAGAAATTTTAAAATAAAAAAAAGAGAAAACCAGAATATAAATATATTCGATTTTCTCTTTAAATTTTAAATCGCAAAGGAAATATTATGCTTCTGCGTGATTTTGCAATAAATTTTTATAAATAAATCCTGCTACTATAGCACCTAATATTGGCGCTGCCCAAAATAACCAAACTTGTGACAATGGTTCTCCTCCGGTAAAAATAGCCTGAGACAAAGATCTGGCAGGGTTTACAGAAGTATTAGTTATAGGAATACTGATTAAGTGAATTAATGTTAAAGCCAATCCAATAGCTACACCTGCAAATTTTCCGTTTGCAAATTTGTCTGTAGCCCCCAGAATTACCAATAAAAAGAATAAGGTAAGTACAAACTCAGCTATAAATGCAGCTTCCAGAGAGTAACCATCGGGAGAAAATGCTCCAAAACCATTTGATGCAAAGGCTCCGGCTTTCGTATTATCGATGACAAAACCAGCCTTTCCGGAAGCAATCGTAAATAAAGTTCCTGCGGCTGCTACAGCTCCTACACATTGCGCAATAATATAAGGCAGGAGTTCTTTTGCTGAAAATCTTCCTCCAGCCCATAATCCAAAGGATACTGCAGGATTAAAATGCCCGCCGGATATGTGTCCAACAGCATAAGCCATTGTTAGTACAGTAAGACCAAATGCCAATGAAACACCAGCAAAACCAATTCCTAAATCTGGAATTCCTGCGGCAAAAAGAGCACTTCCGCAGCCTCCAAATACAAGCCAATACGTTCCAAAAAATTCTGCAAATAATTTTTTCATAATAAATAGTTTTAATTAATGGTTAATAGTTAAAAGGTATATTGATACGCCCATACAATTAGTAAAAGTTGCAAAGGCAAGCGTAATAATAAGACCCATTTTGGTAAACCAAAACTCGCTTTTTTATCTTGATACATGAATAGGTTTGCAGGAAAAACAGCGATTAACAAAGCTATAATGCCCCATGCAGCAAAATGTGTTGTAAAAGAAAGCATCAGGAGAATGCCAAGTATAATTTCGGCAGCTCCGCTTAAAATATTTAATAATTTGGGGTTTGAAAAATAAGATGGAATAATTTTAATGTACATTTTTGGATTCCTAAAATGATTAAATCCAGCAAGTATATATAATAATGCCATCAAATATAAGTGCCAGGGTAAATTCATGTCGGGAAATTTTCTTACGAATTTATGAAAAAAAAGATTGTTTTTGCATTTCGGAAAGTTTTTTTTTAAGTGTTAAAACTGTTCCTTTCTTTTTTTGAAATTGATATTCATAATTATGATGGCTATTATGATGCAGATAATCCCAATCCATTGTAGAAAAATAACTTTTTCATTCAATAAAATATAAGCCATTAAGACGGAAACAGGCAGTTCTAATGCCGAAACAATACTTCCTAATCCAATCCCGGTTAAAGGAAATCCGGCATTCATTAACATAGGTGGAATAATGGTTCCGAAAAGCGAAAGTACAATTCCCCATTTCATGAAAATGGTAAAATTATAAGGAGTAGTCTGAGTTGCCAAAGCAAAAGAAAACACAATTATGGCACCGCCTAAAAGCATATACAAACTTCTTTGTGCCGATGAAATTCCTGTAGCTACGCTATTGGCAGTAAACATGGTGGTAGTAAAAGACGCTGCAGCCAAAATACCCCAGACGATTCCTCTCCAGTCTAATTTTATGTCGTTGTTGATGATGTTTGTCGCCAAAACGGTTCCGATCAAGACAATAAAAACGGCTATTACTTTTTGTTTTGAGGGGAGTTTTTTTTCTAAAATCATTTCCAGTAAAACCCCCATCCAAACAGTTTGCATCAATAAAACAATTCCTATTGAAACCGGAATGTATTTTACAGCGAGATAATAAAACAAACTCGTCATTCCTAAGGAAGTTCCAGCTAACATTAAATGAAAAATATTTTTTGGAGTAGCTTTTACCACATTGCTTTTGTGTTTTGCTTTCTGAAAAGCATTGATTAATAAGATTCCTAAAATTCCTAGTATAAATTGTGATGAGGTAACTTCGGCAGTGGTGAAACCTTCGTCGTAGGCCATTTTTACAAAAGTAGCCAGCATTCCGTAACTTGTGGCTCCCAATCCTACCAGAAATACACCTTTAAAAATATTTTTTTGAGACATTTTGTTTTTTTAATTTTAAAAATTCAGCCTGTAAAGATAAGGCTTAGTTTTGAGTTACTTTTTGTTTATTTTTAAAAATGAAAACGGGCAGGATTTTGCCTGATAAAAATTAACGCTAACGATTCATTTAAAATGCGAAACCTGAAGATAGTACTATTGCTTTTCGTTACATTTTTTAGTTGTAAAAAAGAAACAGATGCTAAAGAAGAAGTTCTTGCTAAAGTTAAAAATTACTCCGTTTACCATCAGGAAGCAAAGGCATTTTCTAGAGAAGAAAACTTTAATCAGGATTATTATTTTCTGATTGATCTGAGTTTGCATTCAGGTAAAAACAGGTTTTTTGTATATGATTTTAAAACTAAAAAAATCATGGCACAAAATCTGGTAACACACGGAAGCTGTGATGTTTTTGAAACCAATGATACGAGTTTGGAAAAAGTGAAGTTTAGTAATGAAAATGATAGTCATTGTTCTTCGTCAGGCAAATACAAAATCGGGAAAAGAGATTATAGTTCCTGGGGAATTAATATAAAATACTGGCTGCACGGATTAGAAAAAACAAACCAAAATGCAGAGAAAAGGGTAGTAGTACTGCATTCCTGGAATAAAGTTTCGAATACAGAAATTTATCCTCAATACGCACCTCTCAGCTGGGGTTGTCCCGCGGTTTCGGATATGTTTATGAAAGTTCTGGATGATAAATTGCAATACTCTAAAGAGCCTGTTTTACTTTGGATTATTCAATAAAAAAAATCCCCGCTACTAGAGCGAGGATGATTTTTGAGTTTTTAGAAAGTTTACATTCCCAGTGCGTATGTTGCACCACTTTCGTGTGTATAAGTGTATTTTGAATCACATTCGTTATTGCCATAATCAATAACGCCATTTAGGGCACCGCCTTCGATTTTTAGTTTTCCTTTCGAAATAAATTCACATGAATATTTTTTTACTAAATTTTCCTGAACTGTAAGTGTCAATGAGGCTCCTCTGTCGGTAGTAACAACATGGCTTCCTTCGGTCATTTCATAAACATTATCTGCAAGGGCAAGTGTTGCAAAGCCTTCGGTTTGTTTTACGGTGTGAGAACCGGTGCTGGTATAGACTCTTCCGTCAAGGCCTGTAAATTTACCATTTTCAATTTTTCTGGTCCATTTAGGAACTGTTTCTTCCGTTGTTGCGTTGGTATAAATAATTGTTCCTTCTAGTTTTATATCATTAATGGAATAATCAATTCTCTGGATAGTCATTTTGCTTCCCGTAGTTGTTATAGGTCCGGTAAGTGTAATTTTTAATTTCCCTTTTCTTGTAATATCATTGTCTTTGCAGCCAGCAGTCCCGAAATCTACGGTAAAGATTTTTGGATACGCTTCGGCAGTTGGTTTTTCGACTGTAATAGTGGCGCAAATCCCCGGAGTACTTTCAGAAGATTTTAGAGTTGATGTATTTGAGGTAACCAGAATCCCGGTTTTAACATCCATTTCGGTGGTAGCATCAAAAGTTACTGAAGCACCAATAGCAGATGTATCGGTTTGATTTACAATTTCATCTCCTTTTGAACAGGAAACATAAGTAACGGCTGTTGCACAGATTGTTAAAAGTAAAAAAGCAGTTTTTTTCATAATGGTTTTAGTTTAAGGTTAGATTATTGGGTAGTCAAAAATAATAAAAAAAATGAATTATAATAAAAAAATCCTGTAAGCGAGCCTACAGGATTTTATAACGTGAAATTTGTTAATTTCTTATTTAATCATTTCGAAACTTCTTTTTACAAAAGCAGTCAAAGCTTCCCCTTTTAATAGGTTTTGCGATAATTTTGCTAAGTCCAAAGCTTGTTTTACCAAGTGTTCCTGATGTGTTTTATCTTCGGTATTCAAAATGTTTGTAGCCAAATCTGAGTTGGTGTTTACAACCAAATTGTACATTTCCGGCATATTTCCCATTCCGAACATTCCGCCACCACCAGATTGACTCATTTCTTTCATTCTACGCATAAATTCTGGTTGCGTGATGATAAACGGAGCTGCCTGACTATCCATAGCTTCTAATTGTACAGAATATGCTTTTGGAATATAAGCTTCTAAAGAAGTTTTTAAAGTTTCTTTTTCTTCATCAGATAATTTCGAAATGGTATTTTCGTCTTTTTTGATTAAATTATCAATGTGGTCAGAATCGACACGTACAAAAGTTACGTCTTTATTATCACCTTCAATTTTTTGAATTAAGTGTGAGATAATCGGAGAATCTAAAAGCAATACTTCGTATCCTTTTGCTTTTGCAGTTTCAATATACGAGTGTTGCGCTTCTTTGTTTCCTGCATACAGCACAACCAATTTGCCGTCTTTGTCCGTTTGGTTTTCTTTTAGATTTTCTTTTAATTCTTCTAAAGTAAAATATTTGTCATCAACCGTTGGATATAGAACAAATGCACCCGCTTTTTCGTAGAATTTATCTTCAGAAAGCATTCCGTACTCTAAAACGATTTTAATGTCGTTCCATTTTGCTTCAAAATCAGCACGGTTTTCGTTGAATAAAGCTTTCAGTTTATCAGCAACTTTACGTGTGATATAGTTCGAGATTTTCTTAACCGCTCCATCTGCTTGTAATCCAGAACGGGAAACGTTCAATGGAATGTCTGGTGAATCGATAACTCCTTTTAACATTGTCAAAAATTCAGGTACAATTCCTTCTACGTTATCGGTAACATAAACCTGATTTTGGTACAATTGAATTTTATCTTTTTGAATTTGTAAATCAGAACCTAATTTAGGGAAATATAAAATTCCAGTTAAGTTGAATGGATAATCAACATTCAAATGAATATTAAACAAAGGCTCTTCGAACTGCATTGGATACAATTCTCTGTAGAAATTTTTGTAATCTTCATCAGCTAATTCAGTTGGCTGTTTAGTCCAGGCCGGATTTGGATTATTGATGATGTTATCCGTTTCAACCGTTTCGTTGATGTAATCTTCAGGAGCATCTTCTGGCTTAGGAAGTGTTTCTGTTCTTGTTCCGAATTTAATTGGAATAGGCATAAACTTATTATACTTATTCAATAATCCGCTGATTTTAGAATCTTCTAAAAATTCTAAAGAATCTTCAGCAACATGCAAAATGATTTCTGTACCACGTGAAGTTTTGTCAGCCGGCTCTAAAGTAAACTCAGGACTTCCGTCGCAAGTCCAGTGTGCTGCTGGCTCGTCTTTGTATGATTTTGTAATGATTTCTACTTTCTCAGCAACCATAAATGCCGAATAGAAACCAAGACCAAAATGACCAATAATTCCAGAATCTTTAGCAGAATCTTTGTATTTGTCTAAGAATTCTTCAGCTCCGGAAAAAGCAACCTGGTTGATGTATTTTTCAACCTCGTCAGCAGTCATACCCAAACCCTGGTCAATGATGTGGATTTTTTTACCCTCTTTATCAACTTTGATTTCGATAATAGGATTTCCGTATTCAACTTTAGCTTCGCCAATGCTAATAAGGTGTTTTAATTTTAAAGTAGCATCGGTACCGTTTGAAACCAACTCACGCAAAAAGATTTCGTGATCGCTGTACAAGAACTTTTTGATTAAGGGAAAGATGTTTTCTACTGAAACATTAATTTTACCTGTTGTCATATTTTTATAATTTTAGTTTAATGTGATGATAACTTTCTGTCAAATAGAATACCATTTAAAGAAAAAATGACAAAATGTCGGTATGGGAATTCTGAAAGAAAATAATTAAGTTTTTAAAAAGATAATATTTTTATGAGTTGTATCTTTGTGGTACGATAATTGTAAAAATATTGTAAGTATTAACTTAAAAATTGTATAAAATGAAGAAAATTATCTTCTTGTGCATGATAGCCACGATGTTTTTTGCGTGTAAATCTGCTTCGTCAACAGCTTCAACTGAAGCTACAACTCTTTCGACAAAACTTGATAAATCTACTCAGGTAGCGCTTAAAGGAAATTGGGTTCTTACGAATGTTTCTTATCCGGGCTCTGATTATATCAAGGTAAATTCATTTGATCTGGCTGATTCAAAATGTTTTATTGGTAGTACTTGGAATTTTATTTCAAACAATAATAAAGGTAGCATGGCTCTGACTTCTCCTAGCTGTACTTCTTTTAGTTCTCCAATCGTCTGGAGCATCAACAACCAGGGACTTTTTGTATTGAAAATTCTTGACGCTGGTGTAAAAGCTAAAAAAGTTAGAGACGGTTATTTATTAAAAGTTGCAGGTGTAACTGAAAGCTCTTTTCAGTTAATAGACAATATTACTGTAGGATCACAATCAAAAGAGGTGGTTTACCAATTTCAAAGAGCTAATTAATATAAAAAAGAATAAATATGAAAAAGATAGTAGTTTTAGGATTGAGCGGATTATTGGCATTAAGTAGCCTTTTTGTAAGTTGCGATTCAGTAAAAAATGCAAATAATACTCAAAAAGGTGCTGGAATTGGTGTAGTTGCCGGAGGTCTTATTGGAGGTATTTTAGGTAATAATTTAGGTAAAGGTGGTAATGCTGCTTTAGGAGCTGCCATTGGAGCTGCTGTAGGTGGTGGAACTGGTGCACTTATCGGTAATAAAATGGATAAACAAGCCCGTGAAATCGATCAGGCTTTACCTGGTGCTGATGTAGAAAGAGTAGGAGAAGGAATTCACCTGACACTTAACGAAAATGCAGTTCGTTTTGATACTAACAAATCTACTTTGACAAGTGCTGCAAAAACGAATCTGGATAAATTGGTTCCGGTATTCAATGAATATGCAGATACGAATATCGAAATTTTTGGATACACAGATAATACTGGAAAACCAGAATACAATTTGACTCTTTCTGGTCAGAGAGCGGCTTCGGTAAAATCATATTTAATTTCTAAAGGAATTAATAGTGGGCGTTTCAAAACTTCAGGTTTAGGAATTGCTGATCCAATTGCGACAAATGATACTCCAGAAGGAAGATCTCAAAACCGTCGTGTAGAGTTTGCTATTACTGCAAATGACAAAATGGTTAACGATGCAAAAGTTGAGGCTGGAAAATAATTTTTAGCACAATATAATTTTAAGAAAGCTGTTTCGTAATTGAAGCAGCTTTTTTTTGACTTTAGAAATTAAACATTGTAAATTTGGACTCTCAATTACAACCCATGCTTGACATTAAAAATATCTCTTTTTCATACACGGATAAACCCGTTATTAAAAACTTAAATTTTACAATAGAAAAAGGTCAGAATATTGCTATTATTGGCGAAAGCGGCTGCGGAAAAAGTACGCTGCTGAAACTTATCTATGGTTTGTATGACTTAGATGAAGGTGAAATATTTTACGAAGAAAAACCTGTTTTGGGACCAAAATACAATTTGATTCCAGGGATGCCCTATATGAAATATTTAGCTCAGGATTTTGATTTGTCTCCTTTCGAAACGGTAGCTGAAAATGTTGGGAAATTTTTATCCAATGGTTTTGCGAACATGAAAAAACTACGTGTTCAGGAATTACTGGAAATGGTCGAAATGGAGCAGTTTTCGAATGTAAAAGCGAAATTTTTAAGTGGAGGACAACAACAGCGCGTGGCTTTGGTTCGTGTTTTAGCACTTGAGCCAGAAGTCATTTTGTTAGACGAACCTTTTAGTCAGATTGATGCTTTTAGGAAAAATGCGTTACGCCGAAATTTATTTAGATATTTAAAACAAAAAGGAATCACCTGTATTATTGCGACCCATGATAGTACAGATGCTTTGTCGTTTGCAGACGAAGCCATTGTAATGCGAAATGGAGAAATTATCATAAAAGACGATCCAATAAAAATTTATGAAGATCCAGAAAGCCGTTATGTAGCATCACTTTTTGGAGAAGTAAACGAAATTGCAACGCATTTACTGCTTTCTTATGAAGATGAAAGCCATAAAACGTTGGTCTATCCGCATCAATTAAAAATGACTTCAGAGTCGAATCTTCCTGTAAAAATTCGAAGGACTTATTTTAGAGGAAATCATTTCCTGATAGAATCGGTTTATAAACGGCAACTGATATTTTTTGAAAGTGAAATTGATTTGCCAGCCGATGAAAATGTTTTCCTGAAACTGAAATTTTTATAAAAAACAAAAGCCATAAACATTCTCGTTTGTGGCTTTTTTTATAAATTTTGAATGACAAGTTCTTTTATCTTTAAACTAAAAAATGCGATAAAATATTTTTAAAAAATTATTAAATTGTTAATTATGAAAAAAGTACTATTTTGCATGCTTATATTTTAAAGTATAAGTAAATTTGTAGTTCAATTTTTTAACAAATAATAAAAAGAATATGTATCATTCAAAAATAGCGGGCTTAGGATATTATGTTCCTTCAAATGTTGTGACAAACGATGATTTGTCTAAGATTATTGATACCAATGATGAGTGGATTCAGGAGAGAACTGGTATTCAGGAAAGAAGACATATTATTAGGGGAGAAGACACGACAACTTCTATGGGAGTGAAAGCCGCTAAAATAGCAATTGAACGTTCTGGCATAGCCAAAGAAGATATCGATTTTGTAGTTTTTGCTACTTTAAGCCCAGATTACTATTTTCCAGGACCGGGAGTTTTGGTGCAGCGTGATTTAGGATTAAGAACCGTTGGAGCACTTGATGTTAGAAATCAATGTTCTGGTTTTATTTATGGAATTTCGGTTGCAGACCAATATATTAAAACCGGAATGTATAAAAACATTTTGGTAATTGGTTC
The DNA here is from genome assembly GCF_009789235.1 of Flavobacterium hydrocarbonoxydans. Lineage (GTDB taxonomy): Bacteria > Bacteroidota > Bacteroidia > Flavobacteriales > Flavobacteriaceae > Flavobacterium > Flavobacterium hydrocarbonoxydans. Next base: position 305,217 of record NZ_WSTB01000004.1, read on the forward strand.
AGAAGTACATTCAACAGGATTAGACATGACTACTCGCGGACGCGGTGTTTCGGTAATTTTTGGAGATGGAGCAGGAGCGGCTGTTTTGAGCCGTGAAGAAGATTTGACAAAAGGAATTTTATCGACTCACTTACACTCAGAAGGACAGCATGCCGAAGAGTTGGCTTTGCAGGCACCAGGAATGGGAGCGCGTTGGGTAACGGATATTTTGGCTGATAATGACCCGAATGACGAAAGTTATTATCCGTATATGAACGGTCAGTTTGTATTTAAAAATGCAGTAGTGCGTTTTGCTGAGGTTATTAATGAAGGTTTGGAAGCAAATGGTTTGCAGGTTTCGGATATTGATATGTTGATTCCGCATCAGGCGAATTTGAGGATTTCGCAGTTCATTCAGAATAAATTCAAATTATCTGATGATCAGGTGTATAACAATATTCAGAAATACGGAAATACAACCGCAGCCTCTATTCCGATTGCTTTGACAGAAGCTTGGGAGAACGGAAAAATTAAATCTGGAGATACTGTGGTATTGGCAGCTTTCGGAAGTGGTTTTACTTGGGGAAGTGCGATTATTAAATGGTAAGTTAGATTTTCTTAGATATAATTAAAACCTGTTCGTTTCAATGAACAGGTTTTTTTTATTTATGATTTTCTTCTGAAAAATAGAAGTATTGATTTCATAAAGAAACATTTGTAGAGACGCACATCGTAGAGACGCACACTCTGTAGAGACGCACTGCAGTGCGTCTCTACAGAGTGTTGTAAAATTTTAATGTTTGGGTTCGTAAATCAACCTCAAAAAAGTACTAAATCTTTCGTTTTCCCTGCTAATTGGGATTCCGGTTACGATACCTACCAAAAGGTTTTCGGTAACGCCAACTCTCATTTGTGGTCGTAAAGTCATATCAAAATCCTTTTGAGTAATTTCTTTATTCAATTCCAAACCAATAAAATTTTTGGTTCCGGGAATCATATAATGAAAATTACTATTTATCTGCCAGGAAGTTGAGGTTGTATTATAATCAAAATGATGTTCGATAGCGGGACCTGTATAAAGCAGTGTATGGAAATTATTGCCCCATCGTTTGGCAATTACAAAAAAGGGATTGTAAATGTTTCCGGTAAACAATTTTCCATCTCCATACAAATTAAAATCGGTGAGTTCAAATTCATGAATGTACCCAAAAGCCATAGAGGTCTGAAGTTTTTCGGATACAAAAAAAGAATATTGTGCAGCTAATTTCAGTCCGTTTAATTGGCTGCCCGGTGTAGTTGCATTTTTATTAGAAGGATAAAAAGTAAAAGGCAATTCTACTTCAAGTCCTAATCTGTCTATTGGCGCCCATTCATATTCTATTAAGGTCAAATATTCGTCGTAGTTATTTTTATCTGTAATTCCAAAACCTACATTCCATTCTTTTTCACCTTTTCTTGCTCCCAAATCTCTAATAAGATCAATGTATAAAGGTTCTGCGTGCAACACTTTGATTGGTTTTTGTGTGTTTTGAAATTCTTCAATATAGAGGCTATCAGTAGTTTGGTGATCCGGTTCTAAATTTTGGGCATGAGTTGTTATGGTTGCCATTACTAAGATAAAAGCAATTTTTAGCATATATTTTGTCATTATAATTTTTTGTTTTAAGGTGCATAAAATCTTTTGTCTTCTTTTTTGAAAACAAAATCACATGAAACAGAAATAAACAAATTATGCCTCCGGAGGTGGAGAATGAATTTCTAAATACGTTTTTAGAGGAGCAGAATTGCTAAAAGAAGTATTTTTACTATTTGATTTGTTTTCAAATTGGTTTATATCAAAAGGGAACGAAGGGATTGTAAAAAAATCTAAGGCAATACTTTTTTTTATTAAAATGTGGTTTTCAGAATCGCAATCATCAATTTCGGGAATTGCATTTTCATAGCCCAAAATTTTCTCAACAACAAGTTCTATGATGCTTTCCTGGTCATTAATTGTTAAGTTCTCCACAACATAATTCGAGTTGAAATCGCTAGTATCCACACTGCAATTGAGGAGGTACAGTGCTATAAAAACACAAAAGAACCTGAAGTTTTTAGTATGTCTAATCGAATTTAGCATGCAGCAAAAATAGAAACTTTAAAAGGAAAGCGATTTTTATTAGCATTTTATTATGAGTTTTTTCAAAGTAGATAAAGTGATAATTTATACTTTAGTACTTTCTTACGTCATCTGGTAAAGACGCGCTGCAGTGCATCACTACATGGATTGGGATACAATTTTTAAAATAGTATTTATTATAAATAATGAAAAATCAACTCGAAATAGCGTGTTTTAATTACGAATCGGCTCTTATTGCGCAGGAAAATGGCGCAGACAGAATTGAGTTATGCGAAAATATGAAACTGGGCGGCACTACTCCCAATTATATTCTGGCACTAAAAGTTCGGGAACAGTTAGCTATAAAAATGAATATCATTATAAGACCTCGCGGGGGAGATTTTGTTTATTCCGATGAAGAAATTGTTGAAATGAAACAGGATATCAAACAGTTTAAAAAACTAAAAGTAGATGGTTTTGTTTTTGGAATTTTAAATCCGGACGGAAGTGTAAATGTAGAGCAAAATAAAGAATTAGTCAAGTTAGCCAGTCCTCTCGATTGTACTTTTCATCGTGCTTTTGATGTAGTTAATGATGTAGAGCAGTCGCTGCAGGATGTAATAGATTGCGGTTTTAAAACTATTTTAACTTCCGGACAGGGAGAAACGGTAGTCGAAGGTATTTCGGTTTTAGAGAAAATTCAGAAACTGGCCCAAAATAAACTGGTAATTATGCCGGGAGGAGGTTTGCGTTCTTCTAATATTAATTTATTACAGGAAAAACTGGAACCCACTTTTTATCATTCATCAGCAATTACGAATAAAACAGAAACAGCAAGCGCTGAAGAAATAAAAGCTTTATTGCAAAGTTTCTAAAAGTAAAAAGCTCAGAGTTGGCATACTCTGAGCTTTTTTTCTACTTAAAATTATGCTAAAAATATTAAAATTAACTAATAAGAGCGGGACTAAAACATTCCGCCACCACCTTTATTAGTATTGTCTTCTCTTTGTTTACGTTGTAAAGTTTTGCTTTTTCCTCCTCCAAAGTTATATGTTAATCCAAGATAAACTGTTTGGCTTTCCCAGGTAAACTGACCTGTTTGAGGATAAGGATATAAACTGTCAAAAGCAAATCGCATCGTGTTGAACACGTCATTAAAACGAACACTGATATTCATTTTGTTGTCTAATAAGGTATAACGTGAACCGACATCCATTTTATACATCTCTTTTCTGTTATTCTGAACTTCATTAACTGGACCTCTGTAAAATCCGAATAATAAAAAGCTGATACGTTTGTTTACTTTAAAATTAGAGTTCATTCTCGCATTAAAAGCTGAAGTTGTTACGTTTCTTTCTTCAGGGATATTTTTGCCTTGTACAGGATCAAACGTAAAAACAATTCCTTCTTGTTTAATGCTAGAAAAATCTATAGATGGCTGAACATCCCACCATTTTGCAATTTTATAATTGGCAGAAGCTTCAAATCCGTAAGACGTGTTGCTGTCATTGTTTATAAAACTCATGATTTGTTTTTCGTTTGAAGGATCATCTTTGTCCGGATATAATATTCTACTAATCTGATCGTTGGTTCTTCTCACAAAAACACCCGTTGTAAAACTTCCTTTTTCTAGGGTTTTAGTGTAATTCAATTCCACTGAATTCGTAAACTGAGGTCTCAATTCCTGATTACCAAATGAAGTAACTAATGGAGTTGAAAATTCACGTATTGGTTTTGTCTGCTCTAAACTAGGACGGTCAACACGACGGCTATAACTAAGTTGTAAAACGTTTTTCTCATTCAAATTATAAGTCAAATAAGCAGATGGGTATAAGGTAATATAATCATCATCAAATTTAGTTTGACCATAATTTAAGTTTGCAGCCACTTTATAGCTTTCAAAACGAGCACCTAATTGATAGCTGAATTTTTTATACTTCTGACCAAAAGTTACATAAGCCGAATAAATATCGATGTCATACGTATAGTTTGAAATCTGATTTTGATCAGGATCTTCAAGGTTTACTCTGTTGTAATTATTTTCAGTTCTGGTTAATCTCGCTTCAGCACCTGCTTCAAGAGTGGTTTTGTCGTTTAAAGGATTAACATAATCCACATTTACAGTACTTAATTTTTGATCATCTTTTATGAAATCATTATAAACAATATTGTCTGAAGTATTAGCTGTACTTGTAGTTTGAGTATCAAAAAGAGCTTTTTGATCCTCGTTAGAATCACTATAATTGGCTTCAAAATCTAAAGTATGTCCTTCTTTTTTGAAAATATGCTTATACGCTAAATTGTATGTTTCAGTTTTGCTAGGTCCTTGGTATTGCGATTTTTGAAAAATATTTCGAATGGTAGGATTGTTTAAATAATCGATATCTGTGTTTACATTTCCAGTACCTTCAAATTTATTTTGGTTGGTATAAAACGAAATAGTATTGTTGTCGTTAATGAAATAGTCCATTCCGATTTTATATAAATACGACTCATTATCATTAGTAATATCTAATCGTTGTTGAATGTCCTGCCCATCCAGTCTGAAAATTTCTCCTTCGTTTTCGTACATACCAAAATTTTGTCCCACATTTCCAAAGAAATTTACTTTACCGGTTTTGTAGTTCAAATCTAAAGATTGGTTGTATTTGGCCGTTTTCCCAAAAGTAATTCCACCGCTATAACTTCCGTTAAAACCAGTATTAGCATTTTTATGCAGAATAACATTGATAATTCCTGACATTCCTTCCGGATTGTATTTGGCACTTGGGTTGGTAATCAGCTCAATTTTTTTGATTGAAGTCGAAGGAATTTGTTTCAACAATTGTGCTGGATCAATATTAGATGGTCTTCCGTCAATTAATACACGAACATTTGAGTTTCCGCGAAGCGAAAGTTTTCCGTCCTGATCTACGTTTACAGAAGGAATATTGTTCATAATATCCGATGCTGAAGCTCCGGCAGTTGTTAAATCTTTTCCGACAGTAATCACTTTTCGGTCAATTTTTTGTTCCATGGTAGAACGTTCAGCGACAATATTCACGCCTTTAAGCTGAGTTGCTTCTTCTTCCAGCGCTACTTTAAAAGTGGCTTCTTTTTTGTTTTCACCTAAAACAACAGAACCAATATATTTTCTGAAACCGATATATTGAATTTCGATAGTATAACTTTTTAGAGCTAAATTTTTGATGATAAAATCACCGTTGTCATCTGAGTTTACACCTGAGACTACTTTTCCATTGTCTTTAATCGAAACAGTCGCGTATGAAATGGGCATGCTGTTAGACTTTTCTGTAATTTTCCCAGAAACTGTTCCCGTGTTCTGAGCTTTTGCTGTTGCCATTACACCCAGTAATGCGAACAGTAAGAATTTTAATTTCATAATTTGGAATTGATTATTTGATTGATTGATGATGATTGTTAGTTTTTTTGTTTTTTTTTCTTGCTTCAAAATAATTTGAAGTCCCTATTAAGACTCTTTTGTGATTGATATGTTACAGAAAAATTTAATAAAATATTAAAATTTTTCCTGAGCCTTTGTTTTGTAGGAGATTAGGGTTTTGGTTTTTTGATAATTTTAACATATCATTCGGATGTTTTTTTGAGAAATTCAAATCGTTTTGTTTTATTTTATATGTTTTTCGTTTTCTCTAATTGATGAATAAGCAGTATCTTTGCACACTTTAAAATAAGTTTTACATGTCATTATCACAAATTCTTACTCCTTCTGTACAAAGCGCCATTCAGGCATTATTTGATGTAACGGTTGATAAAATCGAATTTCAGACCACTCGCAAAGAGTTTGAAGGCGATATTACGATGGTTATTTTTCCTTTGCTAAAAGTGATTAAAAGCAATCCAGTCGAGTTAGGAAATAAAATAGGAAATTATCTTGTCGAAAATGTATCTGAAGTAGCACGTTTTAACGTAGTTTCAGGATTTTTGAATATTGTTATTGCAGATAGTTATTATTTGAATTTCTTTAATGAAATTAGAGAAAACAACAAGTTTGGTTATGTAACACCAAACCCGGAAGATAAAGCTATTATGGTCGAATATTCTTCGCCAAATACCAATAAACCTTTGCACTTAGGTCACGTTCGTAATAATTTGTTAGGATATTCTGTTGCCGAAATTATCAAAGCATCAGGTAAAAAAGTATATAAAACACAAATTATCAACGATCGCGGAATTCATATCTGCAAATCGATGCTCGCTTGGCAGAAATTTGGAAACGGAGAAACGCCTGTAAGTTCAAATCTGAAAGGAGATAAGTTAGTTGGTAAATATTATGTTGAATTTGATAAAGCTTACAAAGCCGAAATCAACCAATTGATGGAAACCGGTAAAACCGAAGAAGAAGCCAAAAAACAGGCTCCGATTATTATTGAAGCACAAGAAATGCTGAAAAAATGGGAAGCTGGTGATGACGAAGTGATTTCACTTTGGAAAATGATGAACCAATGGGTTTATGAAGGTTTTGCCACCACCTATACTAATTTAGGTGTAAATTTTGACAAATATTACTACGAAAGCAATACCTATTTGTTAGGAAAAGATGTGGTGCAAGTTGGTCTTGACAAAGGAGTTTTCGAAAAAGATCCTGATGGTTCTGTTTGGATTGATTTGACAGATGAAGGTCTTGACCGTAAAATTGTATTACGTTCAGACGGAACTGCAGTTTATATGACACAAGATATAGGAACCGCAATTCAGCGTGTAAAAGATATGCCAGATGTTGGCGGAATGGTTTATACGGTAGGCAATGAGCAGGATTACCACTTCAAAGTTTTGTTTTTGATTCTGAAAAAATTAGGTTTTGACTGGGCTTCAAGCCTGTATCATTTGTCTTATGGAATGGTTGATTTACCTTCCGGAAAAATGAAAAGCCGTGAAGGAACTGTTGTTGATGCAGATGATTTGATGCAGGATATGACGAATACGGCTAAACAAATTTCGGAGGATTTAGGAAAATTAGAAAGTTATTCTGCTGAGGAAAAAGCAAAATTGTACAAAATAATTGGTTTAGGGGCTTTAAAATATTATATTTTGAAAGTAGATCCTAAAAAACGTATTTTATTCAATCCTGAAGAATCAGTTGATTTTGCTGGTAATACGGGTCCGTTTATTCAATATACTTACGCGAGAATACAATCTATAATTCGTAAAGCCGATTTTGATTTTTCAACGAAAGCTGAAATTGTAGAAATGCACGAGAAAGAAAAAGAATTGGTCAAACAAATCGAACTTTTTCCTGAAGTGATACAGAATGCTGCTCAAAATCACAGTCCCGCTCTGATCGCTAATTATACGTATGACTTGGTAAAAGAATACAATTCCTTTTATCAGTCGGTACATATTTTAGGAGAATTAGATTTAACAAAAAAAATATTCAGAGTACAGCTTTCGCAAAAAGTAGGCGAAGTGATAAAATCAGCCTTTACTTTATTAGGGATTGAAGTTCCGGAGAGAATGTAATATTTTCGTTAGAAATAAATTTTAAAAGCCGATACTCTCAATGTTATCGGCTTTTTTTTAGATAATTAACAAAATAAATTAATTGTCTAATGTATTTGTTATTAGATTTTTGTTGTTATTTTTTAAGAAATAATAAAATTTTTCTTATAATAATTTGCAGTGTATTAAAAATCTTATATATTTGCGCTATCAAAAACAATTCTCATAGAGATTCTGTTATTATCCAATACCTCAAATGATAAATATTTACAGTCTTCCTTGAAATCCACTTTTAATTATATAATACAAGAATGATAGTCATTTGATTGACTATACATCTTGAATAATACTTCCTTATAATCATTTTTAACTATTTTGAATTAGTAAGCTTTTAGTGTAAAATCATAAGGAGGAACCGTCTAAAGTAATGTTTAGACGGTTTTTTTTATTTATTATTTTTCTGTTTTTTGTGTTCAATGGTACTTAACAAAACAGAATAAATCTATTAAGATTATTGTTTTTTTCTTTCTCTTTTTTTAAAGGTTTTTATTAAAAATCTCTCTTTTCTTTTAAATGGCTTCATTTTTTTTCTAAACCAATTTTTTAAATAGTAATATATGTATTACATTTTAAAGTGTTAAAATATATAAAACTCTTGTTAAAATTATTTTAAATTTATAAGTTCGCCCCTAATATTAAAAAACATACAAAATGAACTTAAAATTGAATAGATTCTTAGTGCTGTTTTTAGCATTAATGTCGCAAATAATGTTTGCGCAGGAAAGAGTTGTTTCTGGAACAGTTTCTGACAATGCAGGATTACCGCTCCCGGGAGTAAGTGTATTAGTTAAGGGAACTAAAACGGGAACCCAAACGGATTTAGATGGTAAATTCTCCATCAAAGCCACACCATCCCAAACTTTGGTTTTTAGTTATATCGGGATGAAAACTCAGGAAGTTGTAGCCAATTCCGGTACACTTAAAGTTAAATTAAAGGATGATTCAGTGGAGCTTGGTGAGGTTGTAATTACAGGCGCTGTAGGTATTAAGAAAAAGAAATCTGCAGTTACGTCATCTTATTCAACCGTTTCCAGCGATGAACTAAAAGAAGCTTCAAATCCGGATGTAGTTCGTTCTTTGGTTGGAAAAGTTTCGGGTTTAACAATAAATAACACGACGAATGGTGTTGGTGGAGCAAACTCAATAAGAATCCGCTCTATGTTATCTTTTACAGGTAATACTGAGGCTCTTGTTGTCATAGACAATGTTATTTCTACAGCAAATGTATTAGCTTCTCTACCTCCTGACACAATAGAAAATGTTACTGTATTAAAAGGAGCTCAAGGAGCGGCTTTGTATGGTTCACAGGGAAAACAAGGGGTAGTTTTGGTACAAACAAAAAAAGGAGCTAAAGAAGAAGCGCTTACAGTTTCTTTTAATAGTGCCATAGATATTGAGAATGTAAGTTTTGTACCAGAAAGACAACAAAAATATGGTCAGGGATGGTATAATGTAAGAGACCCTCAGGAAAATGGAGGTTGGGGGCCTTTATTGGATGGTACAGTGGGACAAGTTGGTCTGCCAGATGCAAACGGAGATATTATAGAAGCGCCATATAGTGCTTTAGGTAATGATGAGATTAAAAAGTTTTATCAGTCTGGAACGATTTTACAAAATAATCTTAATGTTGGAGCAGGAGGTGCTGATTCTTATATAAACTTAAATTTGGGTAATTTAAGAAGAAGTTTTATTGTTGAAGGTGATAATTTAAACAGAAATACTTTCATGCTTAATGCAGGAAAGAAATTAAAAAAGTTAACCTTAGGCGGGAATGTTACGTTTACAAATCAGAGAACTAAGCAGGCAAATGTTAATGCGGCTACTTCGCGTTCTGATTATACTCTTTTGACAAATTTATTACAAACTCCGACGAATGTTCCAATTGAAAAATTTAAAGACAGAGGTTTGTATGGGTGGAATGGTTATTACCAAAACCCTTACTGGGCAAGAGATAATAACAGATTAGAAGAGACTAATAATTTTATTAATTTAGGATTAAACGCAGGTTACGAATTTAATAAACATATTGAAGTTCTTTACAACGGTTCTCTTCAATTAAGGAATATAGACCAAATATCGTATGCCAATGAAGGAATATCACCAGATACTGCTGATGGTTCGTTTTCTTCTCCTTCAGAATTTTATCAGTCCAAATTTGGTTCTACTTATTATTATGGTGATTTAATGTTGAACTTTAATTATGACTTAAGTGAAAAAACAAAGGTAAAATTTAACATTGGTCAAAACGTACAGTATGATTATTCAAACAGAATTTCACAGGGAGGGACTAATTTAAAAGTTGCTGGACAATATAATATTAGTAATGTCGTAAATCCTGCAGTTCCTTCTACACTTGACAATAAAACGATTCAAACCAGATCAACAGCTACATTTTTGAATGCTGATTTTAATTATTCTGATTATCTATTTTTAAACTTAACAGGTAGATACGAAGGAAATAGTGTAGCCTCAGTAGGAAATCAGTTTTATTTTTACCCTTCTGCAGGTGTATCTTTTATACCTACAAGAGCATTTAGTTCTTTAGAGGATAAATCTACTCTTAGTAATTTAAAAGTATATGCCAATTATACTAAAGTAGGATCGTTAGACCCGGTACAGGCATATGATATTTTGAACCTGGGAAGTATATCCGGTGGATTCCCTTTTACAAATACAGGTAATTCATATAATGATTCTTATTTGATTACAGATCCTAATATTAAACCAGAGACCTATACAACCCTTGAAGGAGGTATTAATTTTGGTTTCTTCAAAAATAAAATAACTTTAGATGTTGCGGGGTACATCACCAATACGAATGATTTAATTACAAATGCTTCTTTAGGTACAACTACCGGATTAGAGAAGAAAAAAACAAATTCAGGAAAACTAAAAGGGAAAGGAATTGAGATAGATTTAGGTTTTGCCCCAATAAGTACACCTAATTTTAAGTGGAATGGAAGAGTATCGTTTAGCTCTTATGACACTAAAGTTATTGATGCAGGTGAATCGTCTAAGATTGTTATAACGGATACCGGAAATTCTCAAATTGATGGAAATATTTCTGCGGTCGAAGGATTGTCATTTCCTTATATCACAGGAACGGATTGGAAAAGAGATGATAATGGAAGAGTAATAGTGGATGCGCAGGGAAGGCCATCTCCGGATGCTACTTTTAAAAACTTAGGAAAAGTAACGCCAGATTATATTTTAGGATTAACAAATAGTTTTGAATACAAAGGAATCGGTTTATCATTTACGATGGATTACAGATCTGGAGGATATTTTCTGTCTCAGACAAAATACAATCTAACCTGGAATGGGCACTTAGTAGATACTGCTGAATTTGACAGAAATGTTGGGTTTCTGTATCCAGGCTCTGTGATTGATAATCCAGCTACACCAGAAATTGATTATATATCTAACACAAGTGTTTTAACTGGAGGTAATTCGTCTTTAACAGGTTCTGCCAATAAAACACAGGCATATTTTGGACAAGCTTCAAATCTAGGAAAACATAATTTGATTGACGCATCTGCATTTAAGGTTAGAGAGATTGCGGTAAGTTATTCTTTTCCAAAAACAATGATTAAAAAAATTGGTTTAGAAACTTTTAAATTAAGTCTTAATGCCAGAAACCCTTTTGTGATACTAGCATCAGGAAATAAAGGATACGCAGATCCGGAAGCTTCAAATCAGGTGAATTCATCAACATCATCTGCAGCAAAAGACCCTCTGCGTAACACAAATAGCACGCTTAGAAATACCTCTAAAAACGGTCTTGGTTTTATTGGCGATGCTCAATATCCTTCTACGCGTACATTTGGTTTTAGTTTAAACACTACATTTTAAATTTAATTAAAAAAATATGAAAAAAATATTTATAAGTAGTTTAGTGGTTCTCGCTTTATTTACCTCTTGCGAAAATTACCTGGATGTGAACGAGGAACAAAGTAATAAGCCAGGATTTGATGCGCTCACTCCTGACACTATGCTGGCAGGTGCTCTAAATAATTATACCAATCAGCAAGTTGGTACATTATCAAGTTATGGAAATAGAATGGCATACGTTTGGGGGTTAAACAGTGGTTTTACATCTAATGATCCAGCCTGGACCTACACCTATGATAGTAATAGCTATCAGTCTATTTTTGAAAACACCTTTTTGTATGCTGATAATTTTCAGGATATTTTAGATAAAAAAGAGAAATACCCTGATTATTCTTATCATTACGGTATTGCAAAAGTTTTTAAGGTCATTTGTATGGATTATATGACTGCTTTATATGGTGATGTACCTTATAAAGAAGCTTTTAATAGTGATATTGTTTCGCCAAAATATGATGATGATAAAATTATTGTAGCTGATTTGATAAAACAATTAGATGAAGCAAGAATGTTCTTTTCTAATGCAAATGCTAATACAAAAGCGTTAGGGTCAGAAGATATTGTATTTGCAGGAAATATAGATAAATGGCTGAAATTTATTAATACAGTAGAATTACGCTTGTTGCTAAGAATGAGTAAAACATCAGATGGTAATCTTATCTCTCTTAGAAATACACGTTTTGCATTATTAAACAAAAAGCAGGATTTTATCACAGAAGATGTAACGGTTAATCCGGGATATAATTCTAGCACAACCGATACCAGATCGCCGTTGTTTAAACTTTATGGTCTTGATGATGCACTAAGCGGATGGACATCGGCCAATAGGGCTAATGCAGCTGGAGACTATATTGTTAAATTGGTAAATGGAGAGTTAAACGATTCTAATATTTCTTCAACAGGAATAGTTGATCCAAGAAGATCAAAAATGTTTGCTGCAGTTCCGGCTACTGCACCTGGTGCAGGTACATTTGTCGGGAATGTTCAGGGTTCATTTCCTCTTACTGAAATCTCAAGATTTGGTTCTTTTTATATAGGTCGTACTGGTGCAAATGGAGCAGAAGCAAATGAAAATGGTATGGGAAGAGATGCCTTTTTAATGCTGGCAGCAGAAAGTAAATTTCTTCAGGCAGAGGCAATGCAAAGAGGTTATTTGGCAGGTGATGCAAAAAATCTTTTTACGGAAGGTATAAAAGCATCTTTTGCATTTTATAGTAAATCTTTTGGTAAGGCAACAATTTCAGTAATTGATCCGTTGATATATATAGCGGATAGTGATAGTAAAAATGGACTTGGCTGGACAGGATCTACAGATAAAATAAATGCAATCATGACTCAAAAATATCTTGCATTAGCGCAATGGAGCGGAATAGAATTGTATATAGATCATTTAAGAACTGGTTTCCCTGTAATGCCTTTACCAGTTGGTGTTATTCAAAAAAACAGACCAAACCGACTTATCTATCCAACATCTGAATATTCATCAAATAGTGCAAATGTTCCAAATGTTTCCAGTGATGAAATATTTTCAATTAATTCAAAAACGCCTTATTATCTTCAGTAGATTAATTTGATTTACTACTTAGATGTAATGGTTTAAGATAACTAACCTTTAATCATTTTTAACTATTTTGAATTAGTAAGCTTTTAGTAAAAATATAAAGGTATAACCGTCTAAATTAATTTTTAGACGGTTTTTTGATATATAAAAAGAGCCGATAGTCCTAAAACTATCGGCTCTTTTACAACTAACACAAACATTTTTATTTTACGAATTTGTCGATAATGACATCTGTTTCTGCTTTTGGTGTGTCTGGTTTTAAATCAAACAAAAGCGAGTATAACGGTTTATTATCAACTTTAGGATTCAAGTCTAAGTTTTTATGTCTGTCAAAAACAGTCTGCCATTTATCGCGAACATTTTTCCAGAGTGCATTATTGGCTGCCCACCATTTTTGAGCGGCAAGACATTTAGAGTCATCCACTTTTGTGTAAACATCTAAGCCTTTTTCCTGTGCTATCAAAACATCTTTTCCAGCATCATCTCTAATGATTTTGTCGTTGTCCTGTTCGTGATTCCATCCCGTTTTCGTGATTTCGTGGATGTTTCTTCTTTTTAAAACATTATAATCTTTACGTAAAGTATGTTCTCTTCTTGGTAATGGAGCATCTGCAGTGTTCAGCCAATAATCTTTTCCATCCACATGAACCCAGATTGAAGATCCTTCATATCTTGGACTGTCATCTACCTGATATACTTTTTGCGTCCATTGGCCTTTAACATCTTTTTTATCTAATTTTTGATATTTCCAGGAAGTGTTTTTATCAAAAGAATATAAATCTGTGTTTTCGTATAACCAGTCTTGTCTCCAGTGTTTGATAATCATCTCATCACTTACGATTAATAAATGCTGCATCACAATTTTATTTGGGGTGTCTTCTACCAGTTCTACCCATTCTAATCCATAATCATGTTTTGTTTTAGATGGTTTATAGGTAGTTGAATCTTTTGGGTACTGAAAAGTTTCTGTAAAATTAAATTTCACTTCATAACAGCCACACATCGATTTTATAGACTTTATATCTTGTTTTTTAGCATCCTGGCTGAATCCAATGCTGCATGTCAAAGCCATTACGGCAGATAAATAGAGACTTTTTGTAATCATAACTAGTTTTTTGATTTTAATTATTTTTTGCAAATATATAAACTTTATTTAGAATAAATAAAAATAATTATATATTTGCATCAGTTATTAAGACTAAATAAAAATAATGAAATTCAAGATTACATTTTTTGCAGCAGTTCTTTTTTGTCAAATTTCTTTTGCTCAGGAAAAAGACTCTACGACTGTAAATAAGCTTTCAGAGGTTACAGTTACTACAGGTACAAGGACTGAAAGAGTGCTTTCGTCTTTGCCATTACCTATGAGTATCATTACATCAGAGCAAATTGTAAAATCAGGAGTAACTAGATTAAATGAAATCTTAAATGAACAAACGGGAATTATTCTTATTCCTGACGAAAGTGGTTTTGAGGGAATTCAGATGCAGGGCTTAGATGCAGCTTACACGATGGTTTTGATTGACGGTGTTCCGCTTGTAGGAAGAACTTCTGGAGTTTTAGATTTATCACGTGTTTCTGTTGGGAATATTGAGAGAATTGAAATTGTAAAAGGAGCTTCATCTGCCTTATATGGTTCAGAAGCAATGGGTGGAGTTATTAATGTAATAACAAAAAGACCAGTAAAAGATATGTTTTCAGGCAGTCTTTCTTATAGATATGCAACATTTAATACCAATGATATTAGTACTAATGTTCTTTGGAAGAAGAAAAAATTTGCAGCTAATTTGTTTGCTAATTTTTACTCAACGGATGGGTATGATTTAGACGAAAGTACAACATTACAAAATGTTGAGAAGTTTAATAATTATACAATCCAACCAAAATTTTACTATGATTTTTCGCAAAATCTGAAACTAATAGTTGGTAATCGTTTTTATAATCAGAAGATGAATAATGCTGCAGTTATTGAATCTGAAAATTATAATGGTGATGCAAAAGAAAACGAGTGGAATTCGCAAATAAAATTAGAACATAAGTGGAATTCTAAAATATATTCTGAATATGAATTATATGCTACCAATTATAAAAATGATTCCTTTTTAAATGATGAAAATGATGTGCTTTTCGAAGAAGCATATTACAATCAATGGCTTTTTAGACCTGAACTAAGAACAACTTTTTCAATAGCAAATGACAAATTAACCACGGGAGTCGGTTTAAATCATGAAACGCTGGATAGAACGTATTTTGATCATAATGTTAACTTTAATTCACAATATGTTTTTGTGCAATATGATTACAATCCAACAGAAAAATGGAATCTTCTAGCGGGATTTAGATACGATAATCATAGCGAATACGCCTCTCAGTTTAGTCCTAAATTAGCTGTAAATTATAAATTAAGCAATAATTTTTCTTTAAAATCATCTGTAGGATATGGTTATAAGGCACCTGATTTTCGTCAGTTATATTTCGATTTTACGAATCCATCTGTGGGCTATACGGTTTTAGGATATAATGTTGCTGAGGATCGTTTGAATCAATTTGAGGAACAGGATCAACTGTTATCCAGAGTTGCTGGTATTAGTTTTGACAAACCATTGGAAGCTGAAAGTTCGATCAATGTTAATTTTGGAGGTTTTTATAAAAGAAATAAGTTAAAAATAGACGTAAATACTTTTTATAATGCTATCGATAATTTGATTGATACACAAGTTGTAGCTCAAAAAAATAACGGTCAAAATATTTTTAGTTATTCCAATTATAATAAAATATTTACTTATGGTATAGAATATAATACGACGTATAGTTTTACCAAAGAATTTGTTTTGTCATTTGGTTATCAATATTTGATTGCAAAAGATAAATCAGTCGTTGATAATTTCGAAGAATATCAATACATCCGCAATTCAGATTTGCAGACTATCAAAATTAACAAATCAGATTATTTCGGATTGTATAATCGATCCAAGCATACAGCCAATATTAAGTTGGCTTATACCATTCCAAAAATAAAAACAAATGTCAATTTACGTGTTTTTTATCGCAGTAAATATGGCATGTTTGATACTAATGGAAATCAAATTCTTGACCAGTACGATACGTTCGTAAAGGACTATTTTCTAACCAATTTATCAATTTCAAAAGATCTTACTGAAAAAGTAATGCTTCAGGCTGGAGCTAATAATGTATTCAATTTTACAGATCCAAATCAAATTAACAATCTTGCAGGAAGACAGCTTTTTGCGCGAGTTCAATATAATTTTTAATCAATATTTATTTAAACACCTTTACCATGAAAACAAATTTTTTAAAACTATCTTTTTTAGCACTAGTACTTTTTACAGCGTCATGTAGTAGTGATGATAACGACAATACGATTCCAGCTGTTGAAACTATAAAAGTTTCAAATCTTAATGCTCCTCAAACAGGTGGTCAAGGACAACCGGTTGGTGGTGAGTTTACAAAATTCAGTTTCTCAGAAAACAAAGTAGTTACTACAGATAAATGGGATGTCGCTTTCAGAGGAACAACAATTATTGTTAATGGAGGAGCTAAAGTTGGCATTAACGATGAGCCAGAAAGAACTGGAAGTGGTGCAATCAGCATCGTTTCTAATACATTCGCGTCAGTTACTACATTTCCTGCTGCAACTACATTTGCACAAGATGGTGCTGCTGTTTATGCAATTCCTACAGGAAGCGGAAATGGATGGTACACATACGACTCAACTACCCATATTATTTCGCCAATAGCCGGAAAAGTATTTGTAGTAAAAACACATGATGGTAAATATGCAAAATTTGAAATTTTAAGTTATTATAAAGATGCACCAGCAGTACCAACAGGAACTTCTTTATCACCATTTTACACTTTTAATTTCGCATACCAAGCTAATAGTACAACAACATTCTAAAAGATATTAATAGTAAATCTTGAAATATCAATTGGTCAGTGACTTTGTTTTTTTTATTTTTTTTTTTTGATAAAAGAGGTTGGAATTTTCTAGCCTCTTTTTTGTTTTTTTAAGATTCTATCAGATATTTTTAAGATAGAAATAAAACTCATCTAAACTTTAAACCTTTGCACCTCTGAATCTTTGAAACTTTCTAACTTTGTTCTATATTTGCAACTTCAAAAAAAACAATACTATGTTTGATAATTTAAGTGATAAATTAGATAAAGCGTTCCATATATTAAAAGGACACGGGAAAATTACAGAAGTAAACGTTGCCGATACCTTAAAAGAAGTTCGTCGTGCCTTATTAGATGCCGATGTTAACTTTAAAATTGCTAAAGATTTTACGACTAAAGTAAAAGAAAAAGCAATTGGTCAGGACGTATTGACAACGCTTCAGCCAGGACAGTTATTGGTGAAGTTGGTAAAAGACGAACTTACCGAATTAATGGGTGGTGATGTTGCCGGAATCAATCTTTCTGGAACTCCAAGCATTATTTTAATGTCTGGATTGCAGGGTTCTGGAAAAACTACTTTCTCAGGAAAATTAGCCAACTATTTAAAAACGAAGAAAAACAAAAAGCCACTACTTGTAGCGTGTGATATCTACCGTCCTGCGGCGATTAATCAGTTGCATGTTGTGGGAGACCAAATAGGGGTTGAGGTGTACTCAGAACCAGAAAACAAAAATCCTGTAGAAATTGCTCAAAACGCAATCAAACATGCCAAAGCAAACGGATTTAATGTTGTAATTGTCGATACAGCGGGTCGTTTGGCAGTTGATCAGGAAATGATGGACGAGATTGCTCGTGTTCATAAAGCGATTCAACCACAAGAAACTTTGTTTGTTGTTGATGCAATGACAGGGCAAGATGCTGTAAATACAGCAAAAGCGTTCAACGATATCCTGAATTTTGATGGAGTTATCTTAACGAAATTAGATGGAGATACTCGTGGTGGAGCTGCCATTTCGATTAAATCGGTTGTAAACAAACCAATCAAATTTGTTGGTACTGGAGAAAAAATGGAAGCTATTGATGTTTTCTATCCAGAACGTATGGCTGAGCGTATCTTAGGTATGGGTGACGTTGTGTCGCTTGTAGAAAGAGCGCAAGAGCAGTTTGATGAAGAAGAAGCCAGAAAACTTCAGAAGAAAATCGCTAAAAACGAATTTGGTTTTGATGACTTCCTTACACAAATTCAGCAAGTGAAAAAAATGGGTAATATGAAAGACTTGGTCGGAATGATTCCAGGTGCTTCAAAAGCCATGAAAGATGTAGAGATCGAAGATGATGCTTTCAAACATATCGAAGCTATCATTCACTCGATGACACCAACAGAAAGAAGTAAACCTGCCATTATCGACGTAAAAAGGAAGGCCAGAATCGCAAAAGGTTCTGGAACCAAAGTCGAGCAGGTAAATCAGTTGATGAAGCAGTTTGACCAAATGAGCAAAATGATGAAAATGATGCAAGGTCCAGGCGGAAAAAATTTGATGAAAATGATGGGAGGCATGAAAGGAATGCCAGGCGGAATGCCGAGATAAAAATAAATAAAGTTTAAGGTTTAAAGTTTCAAGTTAATTGGAATTTTAGACCTTAATTTTTTAATTATATTAATAATTACAAGAGAGGTTTAGAGCTTCTCACATCTAACTTAAAACATTTAACTTAAAAGAAAATGCAACTACTAGACGGTAAAAAAACAGCTGATGATATTAAAAATGAAATTGCAGCCGAAGTTCAATCGATAAAAGCAGCAGGAGGAAAAGTTCCTCATTTGGCAGCAGTTATCGTAGGAAGCAACGGAGCAAGTTTGACTTACGTAGGAAGTAAAGTGAAATCTTGCCAGCAAATTGGTTTTGATTCTACTTTGGTGGCGTTGCCTGAAACTATTACCGAAGCAGAGTTGCTTGATAAAATCAAAGAATTAAACGAAGATGACAATCTAGACGGATTCATCGTTCAGTTGCCTTTGCCAAAACATATTAATGAGGAAAAGATTCTAATGGCAATCGATCCTGATAAAGATGTGGATGGTTTTCATCCAACAAATTTCGGAAAAATGGCGTTGGATATGGAAACTTTCATTCCTGCTACACCTTTCGGAATCATGCAATTGTTAGAACGTTACAAAGTAGAAACTGCCGGAAAACACACAGTTGTTATTGGTAGAAGTCATATCGTGGGTCGCCCAATGAGTATCTTAATGAGCCGCAAAGGAAATCCTGGCGATTCAACAGTAACGCTAACACATAGTCGCACTAAGGACTTGGCCGAATTCACTAAAAATGCAGATATTATCATCACCGCTTTAGGAGTTCCAGAATTTTTAAAAGGAGATATGGTAAAAGATGGAGTTGTAATCATCGACGTTGGTATTACAAGAGTTGACGATGCTTCACACCCAAAAGGTTATGTTATAAAAGGAGATGTTGATTTTGCTGAAGTAAGTAAAAAATCATCTTTCATCACGCCGGTTCCTGGTGGAGTAGGGCCAATGACAATTGCGATGTTGCTTCAAAACACGCTTTTGGCCCGCAAAATAAGAAGTCGAAAATAATTCATTCGAATAAAATAGAATCAAAACCCACTCAACCGAGTGGGTTTTGTTGTTTTAGGATATAATTAATGTTTTTCGGTTTTGGGTCTAAAAAATAAAAGGTACTTTTGCAGCACTTTAAAAAACACACTTCTCCAATGGACGATTATTATTCGTTAGTATTAAATTAAAATAGCTTTTGAGTTTTTCAAAACGCTATGATAAAACCTAGAATTTTGAAATGAAAGCTTTTTACAAAAACAACAACGGATTAATTGCAATTCCAGAATGGACTCCAAATTGCTGGATTAACATCGAAACTCCAACTCCGGAAGACAAAACCTATTTGCTCGAAGAACTTCAGATCCCGGAAGCATTTTATAATGATATCGAAGATGTTGACGAAAGACCTCGTATAGAAACCGAAGACGGTTGGACGCTGATTGTCCTGCGTGCCCCAATAAAAAGTAACGATATAAAATTACCTTTTCAAACCATTCCGATTGGGATTGTTTTCAAAGATGATATTTGCGTTTCGATTAGTTTCTATAAAACCGAAATGCTTACTGATTTTGTGCAGTACACCAAACGCAAAAATATCAATATAAAGGACAACTTCGATTTTGTGCTAAAGTTGCTTTTATCGTCGAGTGTTTGGTATTTAAAATATCTAAAACAAGTCAACCAAAAGATAAAATTGGCCGAAGATAATTTAGAGAAATCAATCAAAAATGAAGAACTGCAGGCTTTACTGCAGATAGAAAAATGCCTGGTTTTCTTCATTACATCATTAAAAGGAAACGATGTTTTGTTTCATAGAATCCGAAATTTAAAAGCACATAGGGAAAGTTTTGATTCTGATTTACTGGAAGATGTCGAGATAGAATTGAGTCAGGCACAAGATACTGCTAATATTTACAGCAACATTTTGACCGGAATGATGGATGCATATGCGTCGGTAATTTCAAATAATATGAATAATATCATGAAACAAATGACGTCTATTTCTATTATTCTGATGATTCCAACACTAATCGCCAGTTTGTACGGAATGAACGTGCCAAACGGTCTCGAAGAAAATAAATTTGGTATTTGGATACTGCTGTTTATTTCTATCCTTTTGTCGGTATTTGGCGTCATGCTGTTCAAAAGAAGAAGATGGTTCTAAAATTATATTGATTAAAAAACTAAAAACCCATTCAATCGAGTGGTTTTTTAGTTTTAATAATCACCTCTTTTCTTAAACCTCGGATCGTGTTTCGAGATAAATTCGGTTCTGCGTTTTGGAGCTTCGGCTTTTGGTAAACTTGCTTCTTCGGTTTTGCTCGAAGGCTCAATCAATTCGTTTAATTCTTTGATTTCAGCATCTGTCAAATCCCGGTAGCGGCCAACGGGAATATCAAGCGAAATATTGATAATTCGGATACGTTTAAGTGCGGTTACATCATAACCCAAATATTCTGTCATTCTACGAATCTGACGGTTTAATCCTTGTGTCAGAATGATTTTGAAAGTGTATTTGCTAATTTGCTCTACTTTACATTTTCGGGTAACGGTATCCAGAATCGGAACACCATTTCCCATGCGTTCTATAAAACGGTCTGTAATGGGCCGGTTTACCGTTACGGTATACTCTTTTTCGTGATTGTTTCTGGCACGTAAAATCTTATTTACAATATCACCATCATTGGTCATAAAAATCAATCCTTCACTGGCTTTATCCAATCTTCCAATCGGGAAAATACGTTTCGGATAATTGATGTAATCTACAATATTATTTCGTACTTCAAGATTGGTGGTGCATTCTATTCCAACAGGTTTATTGAAAGCCAGATACACCAGTTTTTCGTGTTTTTCCACAATCAGTTTTCCATCGATGCGTACTTCATCATGTATAGAAACTTTGGTTCCCATTTCGGGTACAACTCCATTTATTGTCACGCGTCCTTCCTCGATTAATTTATCGGCTTCACGACGAGAACAATAACCTGTTTCTCCAATAAATTTATTCAGACGTTTTAAATTCTCTTCCATAGTGCAAAAGTAGTCAAAAAATCGATTTTAGAGTTTAGATTTTAGAGTTTAGATTGTTCCCCGTTTTGTCATTCCGATTTCTATAATAAAATCAATTTTTTTTTCAGGAGCTAATCCCGCTATCCGTTACAATCTTTTGTGGCGAACCCCGCCACAAAAGGATTTCCACTTCTATCGGGGCTAGGAAATTCGTTTTCAAAAGAAAGTTATCGGCTAGTTTGTCATCATTTCGAACGAGAACACGAGCAATCCTGAACTGGCGAAGCAATCTCCGCAAGTAACTCCGCAACTATAATCAAATCCTCGTCTGGCTTTTCACAGAGATTTCTCCTTCGAAATGAAAATATTGTGGTTTTAAATCAAAAAAAACGTAGTGTCTTAGCGACTTAGTGGCTCAGAACCTTCAGCAAACAAAAAATCAAGTACTTTTTGGTACAACTCATCATCATGCATACCATGACCTAAGTCTTTAGTTTCTATGAATTGACTGTTTTTCCAGTTGCTGGCGATTTTTTTTCCTTCTTCAAAAGCCACAATTTTGTCGGTGGTGTCGTGGGCTACTAATCCGGAAATATTAAAAGTGGACGCAAATTTTTGTCCCGAAAAATCTTCTATTTTAAAATTGAAATGCGTCTGGAAACGATTTTCTAAAAGCGAAAACATTTTGGTATTCAGACTCAACATCGAAATATAATTGTCTATCAGCGTTTTTAAATCCGAAGGGGCGCCTAAAATCACCATTTTGCTAATACTGGTATTGGGAAATAAATATTGGTGATACACGCAGGCTGCACCGCCTATAGAATGACCAATAATAATATCGGGCTGGTATTTTTCTACCGCTTTATTAATGAATTCTGCGTAAAGTGGCACATTAAATTCCTTACCGCTGCTTTGTCCGTGTGCCGGAGCATCGATAGCAATAATCGTGCTTCCTGATTTTTGAAGGTGTGGTAATGTTTTTTTCCAGCGGGAAGCATTACTTTCCCAACCGTGTACGAGTAAAATTTTGGTTTCGTTTCCTTTCCATACATAAGTCTGAAAATGGTGTTCGTTATGATGAAAGGTTTCTGTCTCGGTGTTTCTTAGAATTTTAGGTAAACTTTCTTTTTGCAGTCTCCCAATTCGAGGCTGGCTAAAAAGCGCGTACGAAAGTTCTAATGCTTTTTGCGGGCGAACATAACTCAGGAAGTTAATGTATTGTCCAACCGATTTTAATGTAATAAAACGAATTCCTTTTTTGATTCCCAAAACTTAAATTTTTTCTAAAGATAAAAATATGCTTTTAAATTGGTCAAAAAATGTTTGCCACTGATTAAAAGATTTTTAAAGGATTTCCTTTTAGTTTTTAAGTAATTTTCAATCTGTGTTAACCTTTTATCCCGATAGCTATCGGGAGTGGCAAAAAATTAATTGCAAAAAAAAGTCCCGATTAGATCGGGACAGTTTCATTTAGATTTTTGAGAACAATTGTTCCATCTTTTCTTTTTCTTCTTCGGCTAAAGCGCTGTCAACCAAAATTCTTCCTGAATGCTCATCAGTGATGATTTTTTTTCTGGAAGCAATCTCAACCTGCGTTTGAGGTGGAATAGTGAAGAATGATCCTGCAGATGCTCCTCTTTCGATAGAAACCACAGCTAAACCATTACGAACACTACTTCTGATTCTGTTGTAAGCAGCCAATAATCTTTCTTCAATCTGACCTGAATACTCTGCAGATTTCTCAGTCAAGAAGATTTCTTCTTTTTGAGTCTCAGCCATAATAGCATCTAATTCAGATTTTTTATGTTTTAAGTGCGAACTTTTTGCGTCAAGTTTTTCTTTTAAGTTAGAAATAACTTCTTTTTTGTGTTCGATAGAAGCTTTCATTTCTTTGATTTGCTTTTCAGCCAATTGAATTTCTAATTCCTGAAATTCAACTTCTTTAGTCAACGAATTAAATTCTCTGTTGTTACGAACAGACTCTTGTTGTTTTGTGTACTTTTTAATCAATTCTTTGTGCTCATCAATAGCATTTTTCTTTGCTTTGATTTGCTCTTCAATAACTTCAAGTTCTCCTTTAAGTTTTTCTGAACGAGTGCTTAAACCTGCAACTTCATCTTCTAAATCTTCAACTTCTAATGGAAGTTCTCCTCTTACGTTTCTGATTTCGTCAATTCTAGAGTCAATAAGCTGTAAATCGTATATTGCTCTTAACTTGTCCTCAACACTTAATTCTTTCGTATTCGCCATATTCTATAAGTACTTAACTGGATTTGTATTTTCTTCTGATAAAATGATGGCAAAATTAAGGATTTTTTTCTGAAGATAATCAACAATATAGTTTTTTGTATAGCGTTCGCTCTCAAAATGACCAATATCGGCCAAAAGTAACTTGTTTTCGGCTTCATAAAATTGATGATATTTTAAATCAGCAGTCAAAAAAGCATCGGCTCCAGCCATAATTGCATTTTTTATAGCAAAACTTCCGGAACCACCCAAAACGGCAACTTTCTTTATTTTTTTTCCTGGAAAGGCAGAATGACGAATGCCATCGGCAATCATTTTATCTTTCACGAAAGTGAGAAACGCTGTTTCATCCATTGCTGAAGGAAGTTCACCAATCATTCCCAAACCAATATTTTGATGGGAATTTTGCAAATCGTAAATTTCATACGCCACTTCTTCGTAAATATGATTCGCAAAAAGTGCTTTTAAAATTCTGGATTGAAGGTGTTTTTCAAAAATAACTTCAATTTTTATTTCGGTTCCGGTATGTAATTTTCCTTTTTCGCCAATTACGGGATTGCTGTTTTCATTTCCTTGAAAAGTAAAAAAACCTTCGCTGTTAAAACTACAATTATCGTAATTACCAATTCTTCCTGCACCTGCTTCAAACAAAGCATTTCTAACTTTTTCGGAATTATCGGATGTCGTGTAAGTGATTAATTTTTGAATGAAATTTTGCTTCGAAATTAAAACTTTGGTGTTTTCGAGACCCAAAGCGTCGCAGAAAATTTTGTTTACTCCAGCCGAATGATTGTCCAAAGCGGTATGAACAGCGTAAATGGCAATATCATTTTTTATGGCTTTCAGTATCGCACGCTCAACATAATTTTTACCCGTAATTTTCTTGATTCCCGAAAATAAAATCGGATGAAAACAAACGACCAGATTGCAGTTTTTAGCAATTGCTTCGTCAATTACATTTTCTAATGCGTCGTGACAAACCAGAACTCCGTTGCTTTCGGTTTCAGAATCGCCAACCAAAAGTCCAACGTTGTCAAAATCTTCGGCGTAAGCCAAAGGAGCCATTTCTTCGAGTACTGCAATTATGTCTTTGATTTTCATTGTAATTTTGTTTCAGGTTTGTTTTGTTTCAAGTTTCAAGCTGTTGGGAAAACCTGAAACTTGAAACCTGAAACAAATTAACGAAAAAAAATATAACAGCACGATTTTTGTATATTTGTAATTCTAATACTTAAAGTTATGACTACAATAAAAATTAACGAACGTACCAAAACAGGAAAAGCTTTTATGGCTATGTTTGAAACTTTTTTTAAAGGTGTTGACGGAATCGAGGTTGTAGAAGAGAATTCTAAAAAGAATAAAAAAGAAGAAAATTTCTATTCTCCTGAATTTGTTGCAAAAATTAAAAAAGCTGAAGAAAATATTAAAGAAGGCAAAACCACAAGATTAAATCCTGAGGATATATGGGGAAGTATTTTGTAGATTTTGAAGACATTGCTCGTAAAGATTTGAAAGAGCACTATAAATCAGGAAATAAAGCTACAATAAAAAAAATTGAAAAAATACTTTTAGAACTTACTAAAAGTCCATTTTTAGGAGAAGGTCAGCCCGAAGAATTAAAGCACAATTTTAAAGGATACTGGTCGAGAAGAATTAACCAAAAAGACCGAATGATTTATCGAGTAGATGAAGAAATTGTAACTGTTATTATAGTTTCTGCAAAAGGTCATTATTCTGATAAATAACTTTATGAAATTACTTCGAAAACTACTTTTCCCTTTCGCCGTTTTATACGGATTGATAACTTCTGTCAGGAATTTTCTTTTTGATACAGAAATCCTGAAATCTACCTCATTTGATGTTCCTGTAATTGCGGTTGGTAATCTAAGCGTTGGCGGCACCGGTAAAACGCCTCAAATAGAATACCTGATCAGATTATTATCGGATAAATATAAAATTGCGACTTTAAGCCGTGGTTACAAACGCCAGTCCGAAGGTTTTGTTCTGGCCGATGCCACTTCAAATGCGGCCATATTAGGAGATGAACCATTTCAGTTTTATCAAAAATTTCCAAATATTCAGGTAGCGGTTGATGCTAATCGTACTAACGGAATTACGCAATTGCTTTCGCAGAAGGAAAAACCTCAGATTATTTTATTGGATGATGCTTATCAACACCGAAAGGTAAAAGCAGGTTTTTATATTTTATTGACTTCCTACGGAGATTTATATGCCGATGATTTTATGTTGCCAACCGGAAATTTACGCGAAAGCAGGAGTGGAGCCAATAGAGCAAATGTTGTTATTGTAACGAAATGCCCGAAAGATTTATCAGTTGAAAAGCAAGATGAAATTGGACGAAAATTAAATTTAAATCCTTCGCAGGAACTTTATTTTACTTTTATCGATTATGACGATTTTATCGTTGGTCAAAAGGAAAAAGTTACGGTGAGTGAAATAAAAAATGAAGCAAAAATTCTCCTGGCTGGAATTGCAAAACCAACACCGTTTTTTGAATATTTAAAAAATGAAACTGATGAATGTTTGACGTTTCCTGATCATCACCACTTTTCTGAGGCTGATATAGAAACAATTTTAGAAAAAGCACAAGGAAAAAAAATCATCACAACCGAGAAAGATTATGTGAGACTGAAAGATTCTAAATTGATTTCGCAATTGTATTATTTGCCTATAAAAAGCACTTTTAGCAATAGTCAGGAAAACTTTGACACTTCTATTCTAAAACATGTTTCAGATTCAGAAAAACAATCTTTTAGTTGAAAAAACGGGCGATTGTACTGTAAAATTTATCCGGAGTAAATGGTTTTGTAATCACATCATTCATTCCGTAAGATAAAAGATTATCTCTGTTTTCGTAAAGCGAAATAGCTGTCAGAGCCACAATAGGAGTGGTTTTGTCAAATTCGCGGATTTGCTGAGTGGCTATGGTTCCGTTTATGCCGGGCAAATGCACATCCATTAATATTAAATCAAATCGTTTTATTTTCAAAAGTTCGATGGCATCTTCTCCATTATCAATTATTTCGCAAGTAATCGACTTGTTTTCTAACATTTTTTGGGTAATCATTTGATTGATTTTGTTGTCTTCAATCAATAAAAAATGTTTGTCTTTTAGCTGAAAATCATTGTAAGGCTTAATTTCTTCGGTTCTTGCCAACGGTTCATTATTAATACTGAAATCCAGTTTAAAAGCAAAAGCCGAACCTTTGCCTACTTCACTTTTTAAGGTGATCTGTCCTCCTAATATTTCAATGAGTTTTTTTACAATAGTCAGGCCTAATCCGGTTCCGCCGTATTTTCGGTTTATTTCTATTGAACCTTGCGAGAAGCTTTCAAATACCGTTTGTAGTTTGTCTTCGGGAATTCCAATTCCGGTATCTACAATTTCAAAATACACTACAGCGTTTTCATCATTAATACTGTATAACTTGGCAATAAGGCTTACATTTCCGTTTTGGGTAAATTTTAAAGCGTTGTTGATAAGGTTAATTATGATTTGAGATAATTTGGTAGGATCGCCTATTAAATTATCCGGTATAGCTTCATCAATTTCTAATTTAAAATCGTTTTGATTCGCATGGGCCAGTTCTTCCAGAGAATTTTGAATGTTGGTCAATAAACTTTTTAGATTAAAAGATATTTTTTCGATTTCAATTTTATTAGAGTCGATTTTATTGATTTCAAGAATTTCATTGATAAAAGTGGTGAGGTAATTTCCTGAAAACTTTAACGAATCCAAATATTTTAATTGTGATTTTTTAGGGTTGTCTTCTAATAATAAATGCGTAATTCCGTTGATTGCATTAAGCGGCGTTCGAAGTTCGTGACTTACAGTTGATAAAAATTCTGATCTGGCTTTTGACGCTTTTTCGGCTTTGTTTTTAGCTAAAATAAGTTCTTTGTTTTTTTCCCGTAAGAGTAAATTATTTTGGTTTCGAATAATATTGTTTTTATACAAAGCCAGACTCAATAATGATAAGATCGAAATCAGGGCAATGGCCAAAATACTAATTAGTTTGGAATACCGATAAGACTTGGTTTCAAATTTTTCATCATTTTTACTTTGATCATTTGTTGAAGATTCTTCTTTTTTGAACTTCTTCAATTCATCAAAATCAAGTTTGGTGTTATTTAATTTTAAATTATAGTTTTCCAGCTGATAATGCTGTTGTAAAAAAGCAAAGGCACTGTCGTAATCTTTTTTTTCTTTATAATATTGACTAATAGCCAAAAGGATATTTGACTTTTGTTGCAGATTGTTGCTTTTTTTGTTTAAATCCAGCGCTTTATGAAGATAAACTATGGCAGAATCATTTCGTTTTAAATCTGTTTCAATCAATCCCAGATGATAATACAAATCTATTTTTGTGTTTAATGACACAGTATTATTCTGGATTATTTTTTTGAAAGCATTTGAGGCTAATTTATAGTCTTTGTTAAGCTTATATGCCATTGCTTTTTGAAAATTCAAATCGCCGGAATCTTTTACGTTTAGTTTTTTAAAAACGCTATCTGATTTTTTATAATAAAAGTCTGCAATGATATAATTGCCCTGTATTGCATTTACCAAGCCCGCATAATGCAAGGCTAATGCTTTATTGTTAGAAGAAGAAATGTTTTTGTAGAGATCGACACTTTTGTAAAAATATTTTAAAGCTTCCTGGTATTTATTTTGAGCATAAAATATTTTGCCAAGCTTAAATGTTTGGTCAGCAAGTTTATCTGATTCCTGATTTTGGGCACATAATTCAATTGCTTTTTTAGCAAAAAATACGGCACTGTCGTAATTTTTATTCTTGAGTTTTGCGTTTGTTAACTGGTTGTAATAGGAAATGCTATCTGTATTCTGTTTGGTTTGAGAATACAAAAAAGCGTTAATAAAACCAATAAGAATAAAAAAGTAGTATTTCATGTATCGCAATGCTTCTTACAATGAATCTTATGTTTTTTTCATTAGCAAAATCAAATCAATTAATCTTGATGAATACCCTATTTCGTTATCATACCATCCCACTACTTTTACCATTTTATCAATAACAGAGGTAAGTTGTGCGTCAAACAAACAAGAATGTGTGTTGCCTATAACATCAACAGAAACAATAGGATCTTCTGTATAATCCAGTATTCCTTTTAAACTTGTTAGAGAGGCTTCTTTAAAGGCTTTGTTTATTTCTGATATCGTAACAGCACGTTTTACATTAAATGTAATATCTGTTAAGGAACCATCAGGAACTGGAACCCTTATTCCGCAACCTCCAATTTTCTCATGCAATTTAGGGAAAATTTTTGTTAATGCCTTCGCTGCTCCCGTAGTTGTAGGAACAATTGACTGACTGGCACCTCTGGCTCTCCTTAAATCCTTATGTGGCTGGTCGTGTAAGCTTTGATCTGTTGTGTAGGAGTGAATTGTGGTAATGTATGCCTGCTCGATTCCGCACAATTCATCTATAATTTTAATCATCGGAGCGGCATTGTTTGTGGTGCAGCTGGCATTCGAAACAATGTTTTCATTTCCGTCTAAAATAGTTTCGTTTACACCCAGAACAACAGTTTTGATAGTCTCCACTTCTGACGGAGCGGATAATATTACTTTTTTGGCTCCGGCAGTAATATGCGCATGCAATTCTTCGTGCGTTTTGTATTTTCCGGTTGATTCAATTACAAAATCAATAGTATGGCTTTTCCAGTCCAGATTTGAAATGCTTTTTTCGTGAAAGAAAAAATAATGTTTTCCATCAACGATAATTCCATTCTCATCGTGACTTACGGCATAGGGCAATACACCGTGAATACTGTCGTACTTGGTCAAATGCGCCATGGTTTTATTGTCGGCAATATCGTTTATTGCAATGACTTCAATATCGGGGTGGTTTAAAAGTAATCGGAATAAATTTCGGCCAATTCTTCCAAAACCATTAATAGCAATTCTAGTTTTCAAATGCTTTGTATATTTTTAATCGTTTCAACTGTTTATTTGTCTAATCATGTTCACGACTAAACAATTTAAAAAATTAAAAGAAAACTTTTTTATAAAATGTGTTTTTGTGCTTTGTATGAAGAACGAACCAGTGGCCCGCTTTCGACGTGACGAAAGCCTAATTCTAAACCAAATTGCTCGTATTTAGCAAATTGTTCTGGTGTGATAAATTCTTTTACAGGCAAGTGTTTTTTGCTCGGCTGCAAGTATTGCCCTATAGTTACGACGTCAACATTTGCATTTCTTAAATCGGTCATGGTCTGAAAAACCTCTTCTTCAGTTTCACCAAGACCTAACATGATACCCGATTTGGTTCTGTTAATTCCTTTTTCTTTCAAGTAGCGTAAAACCTCTAAACTACGGTCATATTTTGCCTGAATACGCACTTCGCGAGTCAAACGGCGAACTGTTTCAACATTATGAGAAACCACTTCAGGATTGGCTTCAACAATTCTGTCAATGTTTCTTTCGATTCCCTGAAAATCCGGAATCAAGGTTTCAAGAGTGGTATTCGGGTTCATTCTGCGAATTGCCTTCACAGTTTCTATCCAGATAATAGAACCGCCATCTTTTAAATCGTCTCTGTCAACACTTGTAATTACAGCATGTTTAATATTCATTATTTTAATAGAACGCGCTACTTTTTCAGGCTCATCCCAATCTACCGTTTCTGGTCTTCCGGTTTTAACCCCGCAAAAACCACAAGAACGGGTGCAGACATTTCCTAAAATCATAAAAGTTGCGGTTCCTTCTCCCCAGCATTCTCCCATATTTGGGCAACTGCCTGAGGTACAAATGGTGTTTAAGCTGTATTTATCTACTAAACCGCGAAGTTCAGTGTATTTTTGCCCAATTGGAAGTTTTACTTTTAACCATTTTGGTTTTCCAGTTGGTATATTTTCTAGAACTGTTTCCATATATCAAAATTCAAAGTACAAAGATACGCAATGTTGTTTATTTGATGATTCGTTATAAGGGTTAATTTGTGATTGTTACAATTTGATACAGAAATGTTATTTTAAAGATAATTAGATTCTAGTGTTAAATACTTGAAGGAAATACAACACATATTTTAATCTGTAATAAAAAAGGTTTATTTATAGAAAAATCAAAATAATTATAATATCTCATTGGTTTTAACCTATTTAATTTTTTTACCTTTATTCTGAAAAATAATTGATTTATTTAAATCTAATCAGATTTTATTTGTAGTATATTTGTTATTAAATTGTAAATGATATAACATGAAAAAGAAATTTATCGTATTAGGAGTTTTGATAGCTTCTTTTAGTTTTACTAAAATGAATGCGCAAATTAATTTTGGTGAAAAAGCTATTGGGGCGGTACAAAAAGGAGTAACCAGTTTTACTCTAACAAATGCAGATGCAGCGAAATTATCTAAAGAAGCGGTTGATAAAATGGATGCTGAACACGAAGTTGCAGGACCTACAGATCCTTATACTATACGTCTGAATCGTGTTTTTGGGAAACATACTTCGGGTGAAGGATATAGTTTAAATTATAAAGTTTATAAATTAAAAGAAGTTAATGCTTTTGCAACCGCAGATGGCAGTGTCCGCGTATATTCAGGACTGATGGATATTATGGATGATAATGAATTAATTGCAGTTATCGGTCACGAAATTGGACACGTAGCCAATAATGATTCCAGAGACGCTATGAGAGCGGCTTACCAAAAAGAAGCTTTGATTGATGGAGCATCTTCTCAGTCTGCAACCATTTCATCGGTGACGGATAGTCAGTTAGGAAAAATTGGAAGCGCAATGATCGACAGTAAGCACAGTCGTAAACAAGAAGCCGAAGCGGATTTATTTGCTTATAATTTTATGAAGAAAAACGGTTACGATGTTAATGCTGAAGAATCTGCTTTTAGAATTTTAGCAAAAATGAGCGAAGGAGCCGAAGGTTCTTTTTTAGATAAAATGATGAGCTCACATCCGGATTCGAAACAAAGGGCAGAAGATGCTAAAAAGAGAGCAGAGAAAGATGGTTTATACAAACCTTATGTACAGCAGAAAATTGTAAATACGGCTCCTGCTCCGGTTAAAAAAGCGACGAAAAAAACGACAACCAAAAAGAAGAAAAAATAATTTTAGAAAAAAAAGAAATCCGACAGTCTATAAAACTTGTCGGATTTCTTTTTTATAGATTATCCTAAAACGTGATGCGCTAAGACTTTTTGAACTTCGTAAACATTCACGGATTTATTAAATTGTTTTACAATACTGGGCTGCAATTCGCTGGAAACCCAAATTTTCAATTCAGCATCCAGTTCAAAAGTACCGGCAGTTTCTACACTAAAACGGGTAATGCTTTTATAAGAAATAGATTTGTATTCGGTTTTGCTTCCTGTTAAACCTTGTACATCAACTAAAATTAATCTTTTATTGGTAAAAATAAAGGTGTCACGGATTAATTTGAAACCCATTTCGATTTGCTCAGTATCCGTTAAAAGCTGCCCGTATTTTTTTAGTAATTCTTCCTGACTAACTGAACCAGCGTTGCCAAGAATAGCTGAAAATATTCCCATTTTTTAGTTTTTATATGTTTAATTTAATTCTTTCTAAGAGATGTAAAAGTAATTAAAATTAAAATAATTAAGAGTCATAAAAAAAGCAGAACCTAAATTCTGCTTTTTTTTTATTATTCTGCTTCTGTTTTTATGGTAATCGGAAGGCTATATACTGTTCTAACAGCTTTTCCGTTTAAAATTCCCGGGCTCCATTTTGTTTTTAAGGATTTCAAAACTCTGACAGCTTCTTTTCCTAATCCGTAACCAGGATCGTTTTTAACAATGATGTCTGTTATCGAGCCATCTCTTTCAATTACAAAAGAAACATACACTCTAAGTGTTTTTTCTGCATCAATTTCTGGTCGGTTAAAATTTTTTCCGACATAAGTATAAAATTTACTCATTCCTCCTGGAAATTCAGGTAGCTTGTCCAGTACGGCAGCTACTACTGGATCATTGCTAATTGGTTCAGTTGAAGTTCCTAAACCATTTCCATTTGTGTTTCCGTTTGATGGCATAACATTTACAGGACCGTCAGTTCCTGTTCCAACAGGGTCTGTCACTATTGGTGTCATACTAGCATTGGTAGGAACATCTGGCGTTGCTTGAGCAGTTGTTACTACAACAGGAGTTGTAAAAGGTGTTACGTCTGGTGCATCAGCAGTAGCTGTTTGTTGCGGTGGAGCAACAGTTTCTTCAATTATTGGCTTTACAATTTCTTGGTTTAAATCAACAGGGGTAATTATTTCACGGAAGGGTTCTTCAGTGGTTTCTACAATTTCTGCTGATGTAAGTTTGCTAATTAATGCTGTTATGCTCCCGAGAGTAGCAATAATTAACAAAGCCATAAATAAGGCTTTAATTGAAGTTTTAGAATTCTCCTGGCGCAATTGATATGCACCGTACTCTTTGTTTTTGTTTTCGAAAACAAGGTCAGTCCAATTGGTTTCGTAAATGCTTAGTTTAGACATAATTAATGGATTTTAAGGTTAAGTAACATTAAATCATAAGCAACAAAATTTGGATTTATTAGTTAGTAATAAAAAAAAGAACTCTAATATGTAAATGTGAATTTTTTAAGTATTAAATAGCTAAATTCTTAATACTTACTTAAAGGTAGTGAATTATCTATTACGTTCTATGATTTCTGCTAATAATTTTTTAGCACGAAGTAATTTTACTTTTACGTTGCTCAGAGGCTCATTAATTTTGACAGCAATCTCCTGATAGCTCATTTCCTGAAAATAGCGCAACTGAATGACTTCCTGATAATGAGGTTTCAGTTCTTTGATACATTGCAGTAATCGCGAAAGATTTTGTTCTTTAATTAAAGCATCTTCGGCAGACGGAGTAGTGTCAGCAATATTGTAGGCTTGCTGGTCTTCGGCATCGGTAATTTCGACAAAAAGACTGGTTTTCTTTTTGCGCAACAAATCGATATAGACGTTTTTGGCAATGGCAATCAACCAGGTGTTAAATTGAAATTCGTTGTTGTATGTACCAATTTTATCAAAAGCTTTAGAGAAGGTTTCAATAGTAATATCTTCGGCTGTTGTTTCGTTTTCGGTACGCTTTAGCATGAAACCATACACTTCATTCCAGTAATAATCTAATAAAAAAGTGAAGGCAATCTGGTCGCCTTTTTTTGCTTTTTCTATTTTAGAGTTTATTTCCAATGTACAGGTTTTGAAAAGATATTAGTTATAAAGATATTGATTTGTGTGAATATAAGCACTATTTCTACCACCGGAAACCAAACTTTGATATCATTTTCTCTAAGTTTTCCAGCAGAAAAACCTACTACAATCCAGGCAATAGTGTAACGTGTTGCCAGCAAAGCGATTACAGCAATCCATTGAAATTGAAAGGCTAATAAAAGAATAACTAATAAAAAGAAAAACAATTGCGAGGTATAGAAAACCCCTAGTTGAATTTTATCGAATACTTTATAGTAATTGGCAGTTGCAACGTGTCTTCTTTTTTGAGAAAACCATTCTTTATAACTCTCTTTTGGTTTTGAATAGGTAAAACTTTCCGGATCGTATGAAATGGTAACATTATGTTTGTTTGCAGCCTGGTTAACAAACAAATCGTCGTCGCCAGAACGAACCTGAATATGTTCGATGAAACCATTTACATTAAAAAATTCTTCTTTTTTATAGGCCAGATTACGGCCAACTCCCATATAAGGACGGCCAATTTTTGCCCACGAAAAATATTGAATTGCCGTAAGAACGGTTTCAAAGCGGATGATTTTATTTAATAAGGAACGATCAGACTTTTCGTAACCGCCATATCCTAAAACAATAGTTTTGTTTAGGGTAAATTGCGAAGTCATGGCTGTAATCCATTCTGTAGAGGTTGGATAACAATCAGCATCAGTAAATAATAAATAGTCTTTTTTAGAGGCTTTAATTCCTAAAGTCAGAGCGTATTTTTTATTTCCCCAAAAGGCTTCATTGTTTTGAACTTTTACTAATCGAATATTGGAGTATTGTTTTTCAAATTGCTCAAAAATCTCTAACGTTTCGTCGCTGGAAGCATCGTCTATTAAAACAATTTCGAAATCAGGATAATTTTGTTCTGCTAATAACGGAATGAATTTTTGTACATTTTCTTCTTCGTTTTTAGCACAGACAATTACAGAAACAGGCAGATTTTTTTGGGTAATTTCTTGCGGTTTGGCAAAAGCAAATTTTCCAAAAACCCCTAAATAATAAGAAATTTGTACAACAAAAATAGCAATAAAAAAATAAAATATAAATGTAAGCATCTGATTCTAATGTAGTTTAATTTTGAGTCTTGCGAGTGCAAATGTACTTATGAATTCTTAATTTTCAATATCTAAAACCGATTTACTTTCGGCATTTCGACATTTCTTTTGCAACAGCAATAGCCTGAGGGTTTTCGGTCTTTTCTAATTCTGAAATTATGTTTTTATAATTGTGATCATCCCGGTTTTGCGAAAGCTTTTTAGTGGGCTGAATTTCATCGATTTCAATTTCAAAACCAAAGATTCCTCTGGCCTCACGCATGGTTTTGGCTGATAGGTTTTCAACACGTACAGGACATTCTGAGTTTGCTTCATATTTATCGACTAATTTTGTTAACGACTCAATTGTACTTTCTTCATCTACAATTTTAATTCGGCCATAAACATGTACGGCTATATAATTCCAGGTTGGTACATTTTCGTGGTCGTACCAGGAAGAAGAAATGTAAGCATGCGGCCCTGAAAAAACGGCTAAAACCTGATCATTTTCTGCAAAACCTTCAGCCTGTGGATTTAGTTTTGAAAGATGCCCTTGCAGAATCTCTTTTCCGTCAGCGTTCACTTCAAGCTCTATCGGAATATGAGTGGCACACAATTTTCCGTGAGTCTGATTGATTAAAATACCAAAACTATTTTCTCTCAAAAAAGTTCTGATAGCTTCTTGGTCTTCGTTTTTATATTGGTTTGGAGTGTACATTTTTGTTTGGTTTGTTGCCACGAATTTCACAAATTTTCACGAGTTAAATTTGTGTTAATTAGTGAAATTTGTGTTTTAAATCACATTCACTTCAGCTTCGATATGAATGCCAAAAATTTCAAAAACAGTTTTCTGAACGTCTCTTGAAACTGCTAAAATTTCCTGACCTGTTGCGTTTCCGTAATTTACCAAAACCAAAGCCTGATTTTTATGAACTCCAGCATCGCCAAAACGTTTTCCTTTAAAACCGGCCTGCTCGATTAGCCAACCTGCGGGAACTTTTACCTCAGTTTCTGAAACTTCATAATATTTCATTTCTGGAAATTTTTTATGAATAGGTTCAAAATCAGATTTTAATAAAATAGGATTTTTAAAGAAACTTCCGCTGTTTCCTAACTCTTTCGGATCTGGCAATTTACTTTGTCTGATGGCAATTACAGCGTTACTCACATCTTTAAGGGTAGGCGTAACGACGTTGTTTTTTGCCAGTTCGGCTGTAATGTCACCGTATGAAGTATTTATTTTATGATTGCGTTTCGTCAATTTATAAACTACTGATGTAATAATATATTGATCTTTCACTTCGTTTTTGAAAATGCTTTCCCTGTAACCAAAATTACATTCGACATTGCTGAACGTTCTCATTTCCTGAGTGGCAATATTCATCGCTTCGCAAGAAATAAAAGTGTCTTTTATCTCGGTTCCGTAGGCACCAATGTTTTGAACAGGGGTTGTACCCACATTTCCGGGAATCAGTGACATGTTTTCTAAACCGCCAAAATTATTGTCGATTGTCCAGAGAACGAAGTCGTGCCAGGTTTCGCCAGCCTGACTTTCGACCCAGACAAAATCGTCGTTTTCTTCAATTATTTCTTTGCCTTTCAAATCGATATGAATCACCAAAGCGTCAATATCTTGTGTCAAAAGCATATTGCTTCCTCCACCTAAAATAAACTTTTTCTGATTGGAATTTTCCTCTAAAATAGTTTTCAATTCGGCTACAGAATGTACCGCTACGAATTGTCTGGCTTTGGCTTCAATGCCAAAAGTATTGTGTTTTTTTAAAGAAAAATTAGATTGGATTTCCATAAATGAAAGACTTTTTGTGTCCCAAAGCTTCAGGACGATTTTGAGCTCAAAAGTAATAATTATAATTTATTTGAGTTGGGTTTTTGGAGATGAAGAACTAATATTAATTGTAGGGTGTCTATATTATTTTGTACGCTTCATCGTAACAGGATTTTGGCGAGTATCAAACACATCAAAGATTTCGATTTGATTCAATAAATTCCTAGCTCTATTTTTTTTCTATTTCAGAAATTAGTTCGCTGTTTTCCGTTAAGCGTCCATTTTTAGAATCTTTTGTAGATATCTCAATTCTTTTTTGAAACTCTTTTGTTGACATTGGTTTAAATTCAGAGCCAGATTGAGTTTCTTTCTGTAAAAGTTTTTCTAAGTGAGAGATTGCTTTCTCACTTTCCAGTTTAAGAAATTCTTGAACAAAATTTATTTTACGAGTTTGCAAGTCCATTTTTCAGTCTTTTTTCAAAATTAAAAATTAATTCTAAACGATACTTTGTTTACTGAATGTTTTCAAAATTTCAAAAGGTATTGTTTATGACAATTATTCAATTTGCATTTTATTCACTAACGGAAATTATTAGTGCATTAGTATAGGATTAGGCAATGATTATTCTCGTTGAGTGAAAACGTAAATCAAAGATAATTTTTTCCATTAACCAGCGAGCGAACCGTAAATTTGTTTAATTACTAGCTAATAAGAGTTGTTTTTAGAAATAATAAAGTTATTTAAGAGCGAAATTGAGCACCCTGATACTCAATTAAAATCATTTAAAATCTTATATTCAATTCTCATGTTGTTTGTAGATATAACTTCAATTCGTAGTCCTTTAATTCCTATGATATTACCGTCTGCCAAATCATACTGAATATCTTGAGTGAAAGCAGGTCGAGCCATATCGTTGATATATTCTCTATAAACAAATTTAAGCGTGTTTCCGGACTTACCATTATAAACAAATTCTTTTTTAAAACACTCCTCACAACTTTTAAAATACTCTGCCGGTTCAACTTTTAAACCATCAATTTCTTTTACGGAAAATCCTGTGGGTCCTTGAGCAAAAGCGGAATACAATTTTGTCTTTCGGTTGTAGGCAATTCCAACCGCATAGGGATTTGAACCATTAGGCTTTAAATCGCCATAATAAAGATCATAATCATGTTTTTCTGCTTTTAGCGGCAGTATTTCATCAACGTGCACGTCAAAAGGATAGAAGGAAATTTTAATTTTTTTGTCCGGGCGCTCAGTAACTTTACACGCCTTTTGAAAGTATTCTTTTCCTGTTGTTATTAGGCTTTCGCCTATCTCAGAAGAAAAAGTACTTCCTATCTCTTTGTTAGTATACCTTCTTGTGCTCATTGGGATTTCCTGAGAAAACGCATTTAATGAAACAATCAATAACAATAATAAATATTTCATTTGATTTATGTTGATTTTTTTAGTTGTTGTTTGTAGGTTCTGTGAAAAAAATGAAAATAATTTATGAATATGCAAAATTTTTCTATTTTCTCTTCTTCAAAAATAAACAAAAACACTCAATTATTTCCTCAAACCCAACAACTCATGATACCTATCCGCAATAACCTTCATATTACTATCATAATTAGCATTTTCTTCAACGAACTTTCGATTGTCTAAAATAGCCAGATTTCGAGATTCAGAATTTTCAAAAGACCAGATCAATTCCTCGGCCAGTTTTTCAAAATTATCAACTTCAATCAATTGCCCGTTTTGGCGATGATTAATCCAGCTTTGATTTCCTGGAATATCCGAAACTACAGGATAACAACTGCAAGCCATGGCTTCAAATAAAGATGCTGAAACGCCTTCGGTTGTGGGCATGCTGATGTAAAAATTAGACTGCTGTAATAATTTTGGAAGTTCTGTATTGGCAATTCTTCCTGTAAAAATGACTTTATTTTCGATATTTAAATCTCGGGCTAAGTCTTTCAAAAATTGCAAACGGGTTCCATCGCCGACAATGGTTAATGAAAAGTCAATTCCTTTTTGATGGAGAAGTGCAAATGCTTTCAAAATAACATCGTGTCTGTATTCCGGTTGCAAAGAACGCGTTACAATCGCATCAATTTTGTTTGAAGTATTGATAAATGGAGTAAAAATAGATAAATCAATTCCTTTCGGTAAAACCA
The DNA here is from genome assembly GCF_009789235.1 of Flavobacterium hydrocarbonoxydans. Taxonomy (GTDB): domain Bacteria; phylum Bacteroidota; class Bacteroidia; order Flavobacteriales; family Flavobacteriaceae; genus Flavobacterium; species Flavobacterium hydrocarbonoxydans. The sequence continues at coordinate 344,257 of NZ_WSTB01000004.1, forward strand.
AAACTTTACTCATATCAACACCAATTTCTTTCATAGAAATGGTCATAACAGGACCCCAGGCATGAATTAAATCGGCTTTTTTGAAAGCATATTTCTGAATGATTTTCTTAAAAGGATATGATACAGAATCTTCCGGCCATAAATCAGTCCGGCCTTGTTGCGCGATGGCAATTGGGTGCATACCAGAAATCGCTGCCAGAAAACCATAGCTGGTGGTTCGCTCGGCAATAATCATATCTGGTTTTTCTTTCCGAATGGTTTTTCTGATTGAAATTGGAGCAAAAAGATATTCTAAAATACGTCGGAATCGCTTGTTGTTAGGGATTTGTAATTCCCAAACGCAAATCTCGAAATCGCCAAATTGCCTCAAACCATTCATCCAGGTAATGGCATCAGCGCGATAGGATTCTCCAAGAAAAAGTATTTTCTTTTTATTCATTTGGGATTTTTTTTTTTGCCACAGATTAAAAGATTTTTAAAGGATTTTTTAATCTGTGTGAATCCTTAAAATCTGTGGCTAAACTTTTTTTTTAGAATTCTTCCGTTTCTAAAGCACGATTAATGAATTCGTTTAGTGGTTTTAGAGCGATTAATTTCTCACTCATTTTTGCGACAAAATCTTTTTGAGTGACTTCTGAAATATCATATTTTTGAGAAACAGTAAAGCTTTTCAGTTTTAAAAATTCAATAGCAGGATGGTCTTTTTCATAACCTCTTGGTGGATTTTTAAGCGAATTGGTTTCGTTTACATCGAAACTCCCGAATTCTTTTTTGAAGTTCTTTTCGGCCAAAATTGCTTCTAAATCATCATGAAAAAAAGCAATTTCTTTTCGCACCTTTTTTAAATCTTCCGCTTCAGGCGAATAAAATCCGCCAGCGATAAAACTAGCACCTTTTTCGATATGAACATAATAGCCTGCACGATTCGCACCTTTGGCTCCCGTTGACATCCAGACGCCTAAATGTGCTTTATAAGGCGATTTGTCTTTAGAAAACCGAATATCGCGATTGATTCGAAAAGTACAATTTTTGACTTCCAATAGTTCTAATGAAGGATCAAGCGGTTTCATCACATCCAGAAAATCACTCACCAATTGATGATAATCTTTCTTGAAAATCTCGTATCGCTTTTTATTGTCCTGAAACCAGTCGCGGTTATTGTTCTTTTTTAAATCGTCTAAAAATTGCAAGGATTCTTTCGTTAGCATATTTGATTTCAAATAAAAGTTTAACACAAATTACACAAATTATCACAAATTAATCTGTGTAAATTGGTGCAATTTGTGTTTCAATTTGTGTTCTATAATTGTTTTTTTAAATCCTGTTCGCTGATGTAGCCTACGTTTTTCCACTTTACTTCTTTGTTTTGATATAAAACAACAATCGGAAGCTGGTCTATTTCTAGCTGTGTTGCTAATGTTTTATTCTGGTCAACATCAATGCGGATTATGGTTACTTCGTTCGCCATTTCTTTTTGCATTTTCAAAAGATACGGCTCCATTTTTTTGCAGGGTCCGCACCATTCGGCATAAAAATCAACTAATACTTTTTTATCAGTATCTAATAATTTATTGAACTCCAGTCTCGTCATTCCAATTTGCTCTGTTGTAGGTTTCGACAAACCTTCGGATTTCCATTTAAGAATTCCGCCTTCTAATTCGTAAACGGTTTCAAAACCTAATTCTTTTAGTTTTGAAGCTGCTTTTTTGCTTCTTCCGCCACTTAAACAATAGACAAAAACTGGTTTTGATTTATCGTAAGTTGCTGCTTTTTTATCAAAATCTTCGCCGTTCCAATCTACGTTTTTCGCATTGTCAAGATGTTCAGATGCAAATTCTTCAGGAGTTCGAACGTCTAGAATTTGAGCGTTATCAGTAGTTTTTATTTTTTCGGCAAAATCTTTTGGAGCGACTTCTTCAAAAGCACTCGAAGGCTGTCCGTTGCAGGAAGTAAATATCAGTAAAAAAAGTATGGATAAAGTTTGGAAAAATTTCATGGAAATGAATTTAAAATGATATGCTAAATTAGGTAATTTTTGGATTTTCAGATATTAATAAAATAATAAAACTATATGAAAAAAACTGACCGCAAATTACGCAAATTCTCGCAAATTAAAATTAGACTCATTAATCAATCAAAAAAAATTAAGGATAGAATAATTTGTGAAAATTTGTGTAATTTGTGGTGTAACAAAAACTACAAATTAAATATCTTATAGCTCTGATGTGTCGATTTTACAATCGTTTCGGTTCGTTCCGGATGTGTGTCTGATATAAATAATTGCCCGAAAGTTTCGCTATTGACCATTTCGACGATTTTGGCAACACGACTTTCGTCTAATTTATCAAAAATATCATCAAATAATAAAATAGGTTTTACGCCGCTTTGTTTTTTTAAAAACTCAAATTGAGCGAGTTTCAAAGCAATCAAAAACGACTTTTGCTGCCCTTGTGAACCGAATTTTTTTATCGGATGCGAATCAATTTCAAAAGACAAATCGTCTTTGTGAATTCCGACGCTGGTATAATGCAACGCTCTGTCTTTATTGATGTTTTCCTGCAAAAGCGTTAATAAGTCTTTTTCGAACAAATGACTTTCGTAAACCAGTTGCACCGATTCTTCAGAGCCCGTTATCGCCTGATGATGTACATTAAATATAGGGATGAACTGTTCCAGAAATTCTTTTCGCTTTTCGAAGATTGATTTTCCAAAAGCAGTTAGCTGCTCATTATATATAGATAAGGTATCATTGTCGAAAGTGTGATTCAGGGCGAAATATTTTAATAACGCATTACGCTGCACAATGACTTTTTGGTATTGAATGAGCTGATGCAAATAAGTCGAATCGAGTTGCGAGATCACGCTGTCCATGAATTTCCGACGCGTTTCGCTTCCTTCTACAATTAAATCCCTGTCGGCTGGCGAAATAATCACGAGCGGAATAAACCCGATATGATCCGAAAATTTATCATAAGCTTTGCCGTTTCTTTTCAGGATTTTTTTTTGTCCTTTTTTTAAACTGCAAACAATTTGCTCGGTTCTTTCGTTTTTCTCCAGTTCGGCATCAATGACAAAAAACTCTTCACCGTGTTTGATGTTTTGCACAGCAAGCGGATTAAAATAACTTTTTCCGTAAGCCAAATGATAGATCGCATCGAGCACATTGGTTTTGCCAATTCCGTTTTTTCCAACAAAACAATTGATTTTGGTGTCGAAATCGAACGTAGCTTCGGAGAAATTTTTATAATTGAATAAAGAAATTTTGTTTAAATGCATTTTTAAGGTACTGAAATGGTACTGTTTGGTGTTTTTGAACAGCAAAAATTTGAAGGTGCAAATTATTGAAAATTATCGATATAAAAGGCTTTTAGGGCGTTTGAAGCCGAATTATTTTATCGTTGAAGAGAAAGGACTTACGATTATTGTAATTATTTTTTTTAAAATGGATATAAAATTGATTTTTTTTACTTCAGTTTCAATAAAAATTTTATTTTTGCCGTTCACTAAATTAATTTTAAATGGCTACTTACAATAAAAGAGGATATAAAGCACCAAAAGAAAAGGAAGTAAAAGATGTTATTACTGATGAGCAACAAGTAATTGTTGATGAAAAAGATAGTACAACTGCTGGAGTTTTTTCAAAATTAGATGAAACTGCTTCTAAAACGGAGGATTGGGTTGCTAAAAATCAAAAAATCATTATTGGTTTAGTTGCTGGTATTGCTGTTGCAACTATTGGATATTTAGCTTACCAAAAATTTATTGAAGCTCCTAAACAAGACGAAGCTGCTAACGAAATGTTTGTTGCACAACAAAACTTTCAAAAAGCAGTTGATGGTGTAGCGAGTGATTCATTATACAAATTGGCTTTGAATGGTTCTGAGGGTAAATTTGGATTTGTAAAAATCGCAGATGAATATTCTGGAACAGATGCAGGAAACTTAGCAAACTATTATGCAGGTATTGCTTACCTGAATACAGGTAAATTTGATGATGCAATTAAATATTTAGAAGAGTTTAAATCAGATGATTTGATTTTGAGTGCTTTGGCAAAAGGTGCAATTGGAGATGCTTATTCTCAAAAAAATCAACAAAAAGAAGCTCTTGATTATTATGTAAAAGCAGCTGAATCTAATAAAAACGATTTCACAACACCTCGTTTCTTGTTAAAAGCGGGTAAAACAGCTTTGGCTTTAGGCCAGAAAGAAGATGCTTTGAAATATTTTACAGATATTAAAGATAATTACGATACAACTCCGGAAGCTGCTTCTGTAGATGCATTGATTGGATTAGCACAATAAAAATTTTAGACTTTAGATTTAAGATTGTAGATTTGTAGTTAAGAATCTAAAGTCTAAAATCAAAAATCTAAAATAGTACAGATGGCTACCGAAAATAAAAATTTATCAGAATACGATAAAAACACGATCCCAAATGCGAAAGACTTTCGATTTGGGATTGTTGTTTCTGAATGGAATGAGACTATTACCGAAGGACTTTACAATGGTGCTTTTGAAGCATTAATTGATTGTGATGTTCCTGCGCAGCAAATTATTCGTTGGAATGTTCCAGGGAGTTTTGAGCTGATTTATGGTGCAAAAAAAATGTTGCAGACACAAAATGTTGACGCTGTTATTGTAATTGGATGTGTCATTCAGGGACAAACCAAACATTTTGATTTTGTATGCGAAGGCGTTACACAAGGAATCAAAGATCTGAATGTTCAAACGGATATTCCGGTTATTTTTTGTGTTTTGACAGATAATACCATGCAGCAGTCAATCGATAGAAGTGGAGGAATTCACGGAAATAAAGGAACTGAAGCGGCTATCGCTGCTATCAAAATGGCGTATATCCGTCAACAGGCTTCTATGTCACACTCGTTTCAAAACCCACAATTGTTGTCTTCAGGAACACTTCAAATAGAAGAAAGTCCTTTAAAACTAGAAGAATAATAAACACACGTTTTAAAAATACTAAAACCTATGCTGTGTAAAAATAGTGTAGGTTTTTTGTTTTTTTTATGATTGTCAATATTCCAAAACCAAGCATAAATTCATTAAATTTGTACACCTTGGTTTAGATTTCAAATCAAAAAACCTTAATCGTTAATCTACAATCTAAAATTTAATGTCGAGTATCATTCAATTACTTCCTGATCACGTTGCTAATCAAATTGCCGCTGGAGAGGTGGTTCAGAGACCAGCTTCTGTAGTCAAAGAATTATTAGAAAATGCTGTTGATGCAAAAGCAACTGATATTAAATTAATTATAAAAGATGCCGGAAAATCATTAGTTCAGGTTATTGATAACGGTCAGGGAATGAGCGTTACCGATGCGCGTTTGTGTTTTGAGCGTCATGCCACATCCAAAATCCGCCAGGCCGAAGATTTGTTTTCGTTACATACAAAAGGTTTTCGTGGTGAGGCTTTGGCTTCTATTGCAGCGATTGCTCACATGGAAATGAAAACCAAGCAGGACCAGGAAGAACTTGGAACGCATATTATTATCGAAGGAAGTAAATTTGTTTCGCAGGAAATGGCGGTGGTGCCAAAAGGAACTTCTTTTGCTGTCAAAAATTTATTCTTTAATATTCCGGCACGTCGTAATTTCTTAAAGTCGGATACCGTTGAGTTTCGCCATGTTATGGATGAATTTCAGCGAGTGGCTTTGGCACATCCTAATATTCATTTTACGTTTTACCACAACGGAAGCGAAATGTATAATTTGCCAGCAGCAGGATATCGTCAGCGAATTGTGGGGATTATGTCTGGTAAAACCAATGAAAAATTAGTTCCCGTAAACGAAGATACTGAAATCATTAATGTGCAGGGATTTGTTTGTAAGCCCGAGTTTGCTAAGAAAAACAGGGGAGAGCAGTTCTTCTTTGTCAATGATCGTTTCATCAAAAGTGGTTATTTGCATCACGCCGTTATGGCGGCTTACGACGGACTTCTGAAAGATGGTTCGCAACCCAGTTATTTTTTGTATTTGCAGGTTCCGCCGAATACAATTGATATCAATATTCATCCAACTAAAACCGAAATTAAGTTTGATGATGAGCAGGCATTGTACGCGATTCTGAGAGCTTCGATAAAACATAGTTTAGGACAGTTTAATGTAGCGCCAGTTCTTGATTTTGATAGGGATGCTAATTTAGACACACCGTATCATTATAAGGATGTTGAAGCTGAAACACCAACGATTCAGGTTGATGGTACCTTTAATCCTTTTACAGATGATAAAACCAATCAGCATTATGCAAAAGCTAGTTCTGGATCAAGTTCAGGTTCTGGATCAGGTTCTTATTCAGGCTATTCAAAAAGAGTAGAGCCAACAGCAACCTGGGAAAGTTTGTACGTAGGTTTGGAAACCGATACGGCGGAAAGTATCGAAAGTTCGCCTTTTACTTTCGAAAATGAAGAAGTGACTTCGTCTTTATTTAATGACGAAGATGTAGAACAGGCTGTTCAGAAAACCTATCAAATTCATAAAAAATATATCGTTTCGCCTATCAAATCGGGCATGATTATTATTGATCAGCAACGTGCACACCAACGAATTTTGTACGAGCAATTTTTGCTGAATATGACCATGAATCAGGCTTCGAGTCAGCAATTGTTATTTCCGTTGGATTTGTTTTATTCGTCAGGCGAAATGGCTCTGATCGAAGAATTAAAACCTTCATTAGCCACAACAGGTTTCGTTTTTGAAGATGCTCAAACCGATCATATTGTGATTTCAGGAATTCCGGTGAATATTACCGAAAGCGAAGTTTCATTAGTAATAGAACAATTATTAGGTGACTTGCAAGACGGAATCCCGGCGAGCAGTTACAGTCAGAATGATACTATTGCCAAGTCGATGGCCAAAAGTTTAGCGGTTAAAACCGGGTCGTATTTAACCGAAAAAGAACAAGACAATCTGGTAAACGGTTTGTTTGCCTGCAAAGACCCTAATATTTCACCTTTTCAAAAACCAACTTTCATCACCATGCGTGTGGAAGATATAGATAAAAAGTTTGCCTTATGATGAATATGACTGAGACTGTAAAACAGTTAATTATAATAAATGTTTTGTTTTTTGTTGGGACAATGGCTTTAGGAGATTTTAATCCTAGCAATCCTGCCTATAGAATTTTAGCACTTTATTATCCAGAGAATAATAATTTCGAGTTTTGGCAACCTGTAACGCATATGTTTATGCACGGTGGTTTTATGCATATAGCATTTAATATGTTTGCTTTGTATTCTTTTGGTTCGGCTTTAGAACATTTTTGGGGAGGAAAGAAATTCTTGTTTTTTTACATTTCTTGTGGTTTAGGATCAGCCCTGTTGCACACAGGAATAAATTACATTCAAATTCATTCTCTTTTGGATTCAGTTTCAAATTTAAATTTGTCAAAAGCGGATTTGAATGTAATATTAAATGCAGATTATAAATCACTCTTTGACTCTAATGGGAATATGATTGCAGGGAATGTAAAAACTATTCTTGAAAATGCTAAGTGTAATCAAGAGCAATTCAATGTGTTAGTAGAGGCTGCGTCTGTGTCGAGAGGTACTGTTGTTGGGGCTTCTGGAGCAATTTATGGTCTATTGACGGCTTTTGCTTTTATTATGCCAAATGCTGAATTGGCTTTGATGTTTATACCAGTACCAATAAAAGCTAAATATTTTGTACCAGGTCTTTTAGCTATAGATTTGTTTTTAGGATTTAAAGGAAGTTCTTTATTTGGTAGTGGAGGAACTGGAATTGCTCATTTTGCACACGTTGGTGGTGCTCTAACAGGTTTTTTAATTATGTGGTACTGGAAAAAAAATCAATTTAATAACAATCGTTGGAATTAATTTTTAATTTTAAGAACAAATTATAAAACCTAAAAACAGAAGCTTTTATGAATATTCTTGACGATTTAAAATTACAATATAAATTAGGTGGGATTGCACTTCGCGTTATTTATTGGAATATTGCTTGTTTCCTAATCTCGTTTTTTTTCTATGATTTTTCTGTTGGGCAATTTGATTTTCCAAACTGGCTGGCTTTGTCTTCAGATCCACAGGTTTTTATTTATAAACCCTGGACGTTTTTGACTTATGCCTTTTTTCACGATGGTTTTTTGCATTTGCTGTTTAATATGTTGGTGCTAAATTTTGCGAGTAATTTATTCTTAACTTTTTTTACTCAAAAACAATATTTAGGATTGTATGTTTTAAGTGCCATTTTTGCTGGGTTTGCGTTTGTTCTAAGTTTTTATTTTCTTAATTATTCTGCTCCAATTGTAGGGGCTTCGGCAGCTATAATGGCGATATTGGTAGCTACAGCAACGTATCAGCCTTTGATGAATGTTCGATTACTGTTAGTCGGAAATGTAAAATTATGGCATATTACAGCAGTAATTTTGGTTTTAGACTTAATGCAATTTCGATTAGGGAATATGGGCGGCCATATCTCTCATTTAGCAGGCGCTGTTTTTGGTTTCATCTTTATCAAATTGCTTCAAAACGGAACCGATTTGAGTATTATAGTTTCGAGAATACTAGACTTTTTCGTAAATTTATTCAAAAAATCACCTTCGACTCCTTTCAAAAAAGTACATAAAAATTATAATAAACCTACAGAAAAAACAACTTCAAGAATTGTTACGAAAGACAAAACGCAACAACAAATTGATGAAATTTTAGACAAAATCAGTCAGTCCGGCTACGATTGTCTGACTAAAGAAGAAAAAGAATTTTTGTTTAAAGCAGGAAAATAATCTTCGAAATAAAACAATATGCAAAACCTGTCCTGGTTTAATAAAATCATGTTCTTTTTGAATATAGTGCTAACTGTATTGACATTTAGCGTCTATATTTTGCCATTTCTGGCACCCAAGATTTTTCCTTTATTATCAGTCTTGACGCTCTTTATGCCGGCCTTTTTTGTGCTGAACGGCTTGTTCTTTATCTATTGGGGAATACAGTTTAAAAAACGCCTTATTTTGTCTGGTTTGGTATTGTTAACCGGAATTACTTTTATTAGTAAATTTTATAAATTTTCTCAAAGTGAATATGTTTTTGATGAAAAAGATTTCTCGGTAATGAGTTACAATGTGCGTCTTTTTAATGTTTTTAAATGGCTGGACAGAGATGATATTGCGTCTAATATTAAAACGTTTATTGATGATAAAAACCCTGATATTTTATGTATTCAGGAATATTCGAATTCCGCTCATATTGATTTAAAGGTTTACCCGCATCGTTATATTTTTATTGAAGGGGATCAAATCAAAACGGGTCAGGCTATTTTTTCGAAATTCCCAATCCTGTATGAAGGAAATATCGTTTTTCCAAAATCTAACAATAACGTGATTTATGCCGATATTAAACGTGGTAAAGATGTTATCAGGGTTTATAATATGCATTTGCAATCCATTAAAATTTCGCCTGATGTCAACGAAATTTCAGATAATATTGATAACGTAAATCAGCAGAAATCGCAATTGATTTACACCAGAATCAGCAAAGCTTTCAGGCAACAACAGGAGCAGGCAGAGATTTTTAAAGAAAACATCAAAGAATGTAAATATCCAATTATTATTTGTGGAGACATGAATAACAGTCCATTCTCCTACGTTTACCGAAATATTAAGGGAAAACTCAAAGATAGTTTTGAAGAGGCAGGAAAAGGCTTTGGAGCAACGTATAAATTCAGATATTACCCTGCCCGGATTGATTATATTTTTGCGGATAGCAAGATGAAAGTAAAACAATTTGAAAGCTTTCCAGATTTTGAAAATTCAGATCATTATCCTGTTATGGCGAGACTTTCTATGGAATAAAGTTAATTGAAATTGCAAAAATGAAATTCCAAATTCCAAAATGGAATATGTTTTTTTAAAAATTAAACTAACTTCTGCGTTTTCAAATAATCCATTGCAAATTTACCTTCGTTAAAAAGCAAATCCAAAACACTTAAATTGTTTATAAATCCGTGTTTGTCATCAAAAACCTGAGGGTATTTTTCGAAAGAGTTTGGATCTTTTTTCCCGTTTGCCAAATATCTAAAGTCTGAAATATTTTCTACTTCATGGAAGTATTCAGTCGTTTTGCTGAACTCTAATTTCATTCTCAAACACTTAGTGACAATTTCCAGAACTTCCAGATTTAAATCCATCAAAAAAGTATGTTTTTTTTCGAAAATGGGAGCGATATCATCTTCAAAAAACTCAAAAAAAGGAGAACTCCTATAACCTGCTTCCAGTGATTTAAAATGTTGTTTTTGCCAGTCAAACTCATTCTCAATCATTACATCTTTTGTTTTTTGATGTGCCGTTTTAGAATGTTTTACAGGAATATTCAAAAGCTGAATCCCGTTTGGACTGTAAATATAGGTACGGTTTCTATTGGTTTGTTTCTGAAAATTATCTTCCATTTCAAAAGTAATATTTTCAGATTGTGCCATAACTGCAAAATGGCTTATCGAAGGAAAATAAGTGGGAAGTAATAACGAATTCATTCTATTCTTTGTTTAAAAGTTTCAGGTTTCATGTTTCAAGTTAACAAAGAACCTGAAACATGAAACCTGAAACAAAAATAACTAATTTTTTTATGCTTTATTCTCTTTTCTTTTTCTCCAGAAAAACTCACCTACAAAATAAGCAGCAAGTAACATTAGGAAATATTTAAAGTATGACTGAGGCTGACCTTCGCCGCTAACAGTGGTAAATACTCTGTCCCAACGAATTTTGTTAATGCCCTTTCCGTTTGTATCCCAGCTCATCCAAATAAAAACCGGTTTTCCAACAATATGATCTTCAGGAGTGTAGCCAAAATAACGTGCGTCTAATGAGTTATGACGATTGTCTCCCATCATCCAATAATAGTTTTTTGCGAAAGTATAATTCGTAACAGGTTTGTCATCAATTAAAATTTGAGTACCATTTACAGCTAATGTATGCCCTTCATAATTGGTAATAATAGCTTTGTAAAGTGGAAGATTTTCTTTGGTTAAAGAAACTGTAGCACCTGCTTTTGGGATGTATATAGGTCCCATATTGTCGCAATTCCAGTTGTTGGTTACAGAAGCTTTTCCGTCTTGATAGTCTGGGAAAATCCCGTCTTCAGCACCTTTGTTGATGATTTTTTTAATTCCGGTTACACCTGGTGTGTTTTTTATGACATCTACGCTAGTTTGTGTTAAGGCACTAAAAACTAATGTGTCTCTTTTTTCATTATCCTTAAAATATCCGCCATCTGTGATATCTAATCTTTTTACTAAAGATTCAAAATCAATTCCTGTTTTACCATCTAAAGCCACTGCATACGAGTATTGTGGTTTTGCTCTTTCGGGTAATATTAACTCTTTTTCGTTGATAAAAACAATACCGTCTTTGATTTCTAAATTATCACCAGGAATTCCTACGCAGCGTTTTACATAGTTTGTTTTTTTATCAATAGGCTTGTAGTAATTTTTGTCAGGACGAATGTACATGTTGTATGCGGTGTCCGTAGGCCAGTTAAAAACCACAATGTCATTGTTTTTTATTTTTTCAAGAGCTGGTAATCTAAAATAAGGTAATTGTGGCCAGCTTGTGTATGATTTTATTTTTACAAAAGGAATCGTATCGTGAACCATTGGTAAGGCAACCGTAGTCATTGGAGTTCTTGGTCCGTAGTTTACTTTGCTTACAAAAAGAAAATCACCAATTAATAATGATTTCTCCAAAGATGAAGTTGGAATTGTAAAGGGCTGAACCACATAAGTGTGTACCAAAGTTGCTACAATAATGGCAAAAAGTAAAGAACTTAAAGTGTCAGCAGCTTTGTTTTCAGAGGTTAACTTTCTGTCGGCATGGTACTCTAGTTTCTGAGTATAATTTACATAATAAACATAAAAACCTAAAGTAAAAATTCCTAAAAGCGTATCAGCAGTCGATTTCTTGCCAAAAGTTCTTAGCGTTTCTACCCAAACAACAGGAAACATAATCAGGTTGATGATGGGGATGAAAAGTAATAATGTCCACCAGGTTGGGCGGCTTATTATTTTCATCAAAACAATTGAATTATATACAGGAATGGCTGCTTCCCAGGCTTTTCTTCCTGCTGCCTGATACAGTTTCCATGTTCCTAAAAAGTGAATAACCTGAACGGCTAAGAAAAAAATGAACCAGTGATTAATAGTCATAATGGTATGTTTAAAGTTCTAAATCAAGATATTTATATCTTAATAAATAACTGTTTATTTTAGATTTAATACGTCTTTCATGCTGTAAATACCTTTTTTACCAGCGAGCCATTCAGCAGCAATAACAGCTCCCAGCGCAAAACCTTCGCGATTGTGAGCGGTATGTTTCAATTCGATGCTGTCAACAACTGAGTCGTAAGTTACGGTATGTGTTCCCGGAACATCGCCAATTCTTTTGGCTTCGATAAAAATCTCGTTTTGTTTTGCTTCATCCATTGTCCAATTTGCGTAAGCGCTATTTTCTATAACGCCTTTTGCAAGGGAAATAGCTGTTCCGCTAGGTGCATCCAGTTTTTGAGTATGATGAATTTCCTCCATTGATACTTTATACGAATCAAACTGCGACATGATTTTGGCTAAATATTCATTTAGTTCAAAGAAAATATTTACACCCAGACTAAAGTTGGAACTAGAGATAAAACCACCTTGTTTTTCATTGCAAAGTGCTACCATTTCATCAAAATGTTCTAACCAGCCAGTTGTTCCGGAAACCACGGGAACATTGGTATGAAAACAGTTCGAAATATTATCAACAGCAGCTGTAGGTACACTAAAATCTATGGCAACATCAGCGTTCGAAAGGCCTTCAAAAGTATTCGTTTCGTCTTTCTTTAAAACAATTTCATGTCCTCTTTCTAAAGCAATTCTTTCGATTACTTTACCCATTTTTCCGTATCCTAAAAGTGCAATTTTCATTTTGTGTATATTTTGTATTCTTTAAACAGAATGGCTTTTGTTTAAAATTTGTAATTAAAAGTTAGTCCAACATTTGCTCTAAAAGTTACATCAGTTGGGTAAATTTCTGGTCGAAGTGATAGTTTTTCGTTTACGTTAAACTGAATTAAATGCGCATCAACATTGGCGTCAATGATATTTAAAGCGTAAAAAGCAACAAGAAATAAAGCTGATAAATCACGATTACGCTGATAGAACTTTTGAGCCGAGATCAGTCTGTCGTCGTCAAATCTTTCGAATTTTTCGTCACTTTCAAGGCCTTCAAGGCGTCTTTTGTATTCGTTTCGGACTTCTTTGTATTTTTTATTACTATCAAGATAAAAATACAAGCTGGTACCCATGGCGCCATAAACCAATGGTATTTTCCAGTATTTTTTATTGTAAGCCTGACCTAAACCCGGTAAAATAGCCGAATAAAAAGCAGCTTTTGCAGGCGTAAGCGGGTCTATTTCTTCTAACTTGGTGGTGTCTTTAGCGACCAAAACCGTTTCTGTTTCTGCCTGGGCAAAAAGAGAAACGGTTCCTAGTAAAAAGAACAATAGACTTATGGGGACAATTTTATTCACTATCCGTTTATTAATTTTATAATTCTATTAAAGTCGGCCTCAGAATTAAAAGGAATTGTGATTTTTCCTTTTCCGTTGCCAGCCACTTTTACATCAACTTTTGCGCCAAAATATTCGGTAATCGCATTTTTCTTTTCATCTTCAATAACAAAAGAAGATTCAGATTTAGCTTTTCCTTCGGCTTTTGGTTTTAGGCTTTCGTGGTAATTTTTTACCAAAGTTTCGGTTTCACGAACAGATAAATTCTGGCTGACAATTTTTTGATAAATATCAGTCTGAATGTCTAAATCTTCAATATTGATAATGGCTCTGCCATGTCCCATACTGATAAAACCATCACGAATTCCGGTTTGGATGATTGGATCTAGTTTTAAAAGACGTAAATAATTGGCAATCGTAGAACGTTTTTTTCCAACGCGTTCACTCATTTGCTCCTGAGTTAATTGAATTTCGTCAATCAAACGCTGGTACGAAAGTGCAATCTCTATAGGGTCTAAGTCATGACGCTGGATGTTTTCGACCAAAGCCATAACCAAAGATTCATTATCGTTGGCAATTCGTATGTAAGCCGGAACGTGTGTTAATCCAACTAAAGTCGAAGCGCGTAAACGACGCTCTCCAGAAATTAACTGGTATTTGTTGAATTCTAATTTTCGAACAGTAATAGGTTGAATTACCCCTAATTCTTTGATGGAAGTAGCTAATTCACGTAATGACTCTTCGTTAAAATTGCTTCTTGGCTGAAACGGATTTATTTCGATAGCACTTATTTCAAGCTCAATAATATTTCCAACAACTTTATCAGCATTTTTGTCTTCTACTGATGTAATGTCGTTTTCCGGATCTTTTAATAATGCTGATAATCCTCTTCCTAAGGCTTGTTTTTTAATTGCTTTTGTCATAAAACTATTTGCTGTTTTTCTTTATAATTTCCTGAGCTAAATTGATGTAATTAACCGCTCCTTTGCTGGTGGCGTCATAATTAATGATGCTTTCGCCAAAACTAGGTGCTTCACTTAATTTTACATTTCGCTGAATCACAGTATCAAATACCATATCGTTAAAGTGTTTTTGAACTTCTTCAACCACCTGGTTTGATAAACGCAATCTGGAATCGTACATAGTTAGCAACAATCCTTCAATGTCAAGATCCGGATTGTGTATTTTTTGAATACTTTTGATCGTATTTAATAATTTACCTAATCCTTCAAGTGCAAAATATTCACATTGAATTGGGATAACTACAGAATCGGCAGCAGTTAAAGCATTTAAGGTTAATAGTCCTAATGAAGGTGCACAGTCAATGATAATATAATCATATTCATCTTTAACACTTTCTAATGCTTTTTTTAGCATGTATTCTCTGTTTTCTTTATCGACCAATTCGATTTCGATGGCAACAAGGTCAATGTGTGCAGGTATCACATCAACATTTGGAGCTGAACATTGAACTATAGTTTCTTTTGGGGTGTGACTATGTTCAAGTATTTGATAGGTACCAATCTCTACAGATTCAACATCAATCCCAAGACCAGATGTGGCATTTGCCTGAGGATCAGCATCAATCAATAATACTTTTTTTTCTAAAACACCTAATGAGGCAGCAAGATTTACTGATGTAGTAGTCTTTCCAACGCCTCCTTTTTGATTAGCAATCGCAATGATTTTGCCCATTTATTTTCTGAATTTTGAACCGTAAAAATACAATTATTTATGGTTTCTGAAAATCTATTTTGTTAACATTTGATAAACTTTAGCTAACCGTTGTTTGGTGGGAGTTTGGCAGGTTTATTTTTTTTAATTAATAAAACAGAATATCAAAATTAGGTTGTGTTTTACTATTATTTAATTGTAAAATGACCCAGGTAAGTTAGAAAAATGTACTTAGAATGTTAAATCGTGTGGTTTAATTTCTTAAAATCTCAATTTTTACATTCATGGAGCCGCTTCGTTTATTTGAAGCGATTTTCATAAATGCTTTTTTGGTAAGATCAATTTCTCTTTTTTTGCTAAAAGGACCTCTGTCAATAACTTCGACAATAACAGATTTGTCATTTTGTTCGTTTGTGATTTTTAGTTTTGTACCAAAAGCAAACGTTTTATGAGCAGCAGTTAATTTGTTGTTGTTGAACCTTTTTCCGCTTGCTGTTCTTTTTCCATTAAACTTATCATTGTAATAAGAAGCGTGGGCATTAGTTTTATATAAGGTATATTTTTCAATTTCTTCCTTTGATTCTTCCTTTGTTGATTTTTTCTGTGCAAAACCGAATGCGGAAATAATTAAGATTGTATAGAGTATTATTTTTTTCATTTAAAATTTTCTATTGACTGCAAAAAAAGCGTTTTTGAAAAAAGTAACCAAATAGATTAGGTTATATTTATAATAATAAATGAGATGATTGTTCGTCGCTATATTTTTGAGACTCGAAAGGACAAATGCTGAACTAATTTTTGAAAGATTTGGAAATGATATTGGATATTTTCAAGAGATCATCGTTCTAAATTGACTTTTCTAGGAAGTAAAATTATATTTATTATTTGAAAAACATGCACATTATGATCCTTGTGAATATCATGGGTTCAGAGTAATTTTTTCTAACAAAAACAATATCTAAATTTTACTTATGTTCAATGGATTCAAAATAAAGCTCGGGTAAGATTATTTTGATATCTTCCGAAGTTCCTTCCTTGAGCCAGTGCAATATAAAATTGACATTTACACTTTTTAGTTCATAGTGTTTTGATTTCATTTCTTCAATTTTCTCAATGAATCGCTTTGAGAATTTCAAAACAGATTGACCACTTGAATTTAGGCATTCATCGCCATTAAAATGCAACATTTCTCCGCACGCCAGTTGCGAAACTAAAACCTGTTTGTTAATAAAATAGTCTAACCAAATATCCTTTAATGTTGCATGTATCGCAATTTTATCAGGTGTAGTGTAAATTTTAAAATCGTTTATTTGTTCAAGATTTTCCGCAACCAAATGATTGAAATAATTTGCATTTAAGTGAATATTTAGATTGCGTTTCGCTCTAGTCATTGCTACATATAATTGTCGCTTAGCTTCGTCTGTAGCTGGATTATAATTCTCAAGCAAAAGGAATATATTATCGTACTCTTTACCTTTGGCTTTATGAATGGTTGATACAAAAATTGTTTCTCCGTTTTCATTATAAAAATCCTCTAATTTAGATTCCTTAATTAAAACATCTAAATCAGATTTGTACTTTTTGTAAGGATTAGTAGATTCAAAATCTTTGATGATATTCAGGCAAATTTCTAATTTATTGCTGTTATGAAAGGTGTTGATTAGATCTCGTTTAGCAGTGTTCCAGACTTCATCACTGATAGTGTAAATATCAGCTCCTAAATCTACTTTATTTAGTAAAAACCGAACTTCAACAAGATTATATAAACTAAAGCTATCATTAGATTGTATTAGTTTTGCCCTGATACTATTCTTTAAAAGTAACCCCGTAACTTTTATAGCCTCCTCATTAGTTTTTGTCAGTACGCATGTAGTTCCAGAAAGATTCGTGCTAGCTATATCGGTTACAAGAGGTGTAATCAGATTATTGCTTTGATATGAAACGACCTTGATTTTTCCGTTATCGGTTTGATTAGCGATAATCGGTGTTTCTTTTAGGCGGTGTTGAATTTGCTGGACAAATTGATTCGAAAATGTAACCAGATTACTTTTACTACGGTAATTTTCAACCAATTCATGTTTTATGGCCTTGCTGTCATAAATGAATTGTTCAAGATATTTAGAGCTCGCTCCTCTGAACTCATAAATATTTTGGTCATCATCCCCCACAGCAATAACTCTCATCTCTTCATTCTGCTCCAACAATGTTTTTATAAGAGCGAACTCATCCGCATTCATATCCTGAGCTTCGTCAATCACTAAAACAGTCTTAGTAATTTTATTCGCCTCAACATCTCCATTTTTAATTCTTTCAACCGTGGTCTTTAAAATATCTGCCGATTTTTCTAAAGTGCCTACCTTCCCCAAAAGATCAAAACAGTACGAATGAAATGTCTTAATCTCAATAAAGTTTGCAGCATTACCAATCAGTTTTAATAAACGCTTTTTAAATTCAGTAGCGGCAGCCCTTGAAAATGTTAGCATTAGTAATTGCTCATGTTTAACATCTTCCATCAATAGGAGTGAAGCTAGTTTGTGAACTAATACTTTTGTTTTTCCACTACCTGGACCGGCAGCAATAACTATGTGCTGTGTTTCGTTATCATTAATAATTTTCAACTGTGTGGGAGACAGTTCCCCAAATAATTGTCTGAATTTTGCAGGCGTAATATTTCGCTTAATCTCATTTTGTCTGCTCCCTTTAAAATATTTGTTTAAGAAAGAACTATAATTGAGTTGAAAATAATCTTCTACAAACTGAAGTGCATTTCTGTAATCGGTAATCATTCTTTGGGCATATTCACCTACTATGTGGATTTGCTGAACTTTGCTTTCATAAAACTGGTTGAGCTTTTGATAATCTTCTTTCGTATAGCGTTTTTTATTATCTTGTTCGGTTCGCTCAATGGTTAAGCGGTTATACACAACAAGAAAGCCTCCTTCTATTTTTATTGCCTCAATTCGCGAAAGGTAAAACAAGGTGTCTTCGATATCATCAATGCTTATTTCTTTTTTGAAGAGGCTAAAGCTGCGATCATAAGCGGACTTTAGTTCATGTACTGAAAACTCCACTAAAATTTCATCTTTATCCGTCTGGCTATTTATCGTTTCGTTGACGGTTTTGTCATAAAAGAATCCAACGATAAATGTCGCAAGTTCATGTCGCTTTTCAAGCTTATCCTTTAATTGCTCTTTACTTTGAAGACAGAGTACGGCAATATGGTTCTTAGTATGTTCCAGGTTTTTTCTTTTAATCCAGTTTTTAATAGACCAAAAGTTAATTATTGTTTTTAGTTTATTAGTATTTACAGCCTCGCAACCATTTTTTTCTGCATCCTCGTTCAATTCTTTCAAATGAAAAATACTTTCTTCCTCATTGAAAACCTGAAGTAAAAAGTTTTCAATTTTGCCGTATATTTCTACAATAGTAAGAGAACGGTTTTTATTGTCTGCTTTCTTTATAAATGCAGTCAAATCCTTTGCGTCTGCCAGAATATTTTCCTCACGTAACAAATTTATCACATTAATAACCTCTTCTTTTACAATACCTAGATGATCACTAATATAATCTACCCTTGATTCGGCAGTTTCGTTACTGGTTTCCTTTCTGCTTTTGCTTGAAAAGAGTTTTTTTATAATACGTACACCATGCTCTTTCTGCTTTTCTTCAAATTTTTCTGAAGTGTTTATTTTATCAATCGCTTCCTGAGCATTTTTGGATAAAATGCTGTTAGCGAACACCCTCGGCATATTCTGCCCGCGTTTAAGATATCCGGCATCTTCAAGAGCCGCAATTGCTGTAGTTACACGGGTTTCTATTTCTACTACATTATCATCCCAACCTGCTTTTCGGGCAATCTCTAATGCTGAATTAGAAACTTTAGAACGGAATCTTGTAATGTCTTTTATGGCTTTCCATATCTGTTGGATTTCTTTTATCGAAAGTTTGGTCTGGTTCAGCAGAATAAAGTGCTTGCTAAGGTCTTCTTCATTAAAAAGAACAAAACAAGCGGCTGAAATATTTTCGTCTCTGCCTGCTCGCCCTGCTTCCTGTACATAGTTTTCAAGTGAGTCGGATATTTCATAATGTATGACCAGACCTACATCTTTTTTATCTACTCCCATACCAAATGCAGAAGTGGCTACCATAATTTGTGTTTCGCCATTTAAAAAAGCATCCTGATTCTCGGTCTTCTCCTGTTTGCCCATTTTGCCATGGTAGGGTTTTGCACTAAAGCCATCTTTTGCTAACCTTTCTGCAAGTAGATAAGCTTTTCGAGTTCGGGACACATAAATAATTGTTGGGCAGTTTTTTTCTTCAATTAAATCCCGAGCTGTCAAATATTTTCCCTCTTCATTTTCCTTTTCAAAAACTTTATATTGAAGATTAGTCCTTGATGCTTTTGAAGTGAAAACTTCAAGATCCAGCGATAACTTTTCGCTAAAATAATCTCGGATATCCTCAATGACCTTTTGTTTGGCCGTTGCGGTAAAGCAAGATATAGGTATGCTGTCCTCCAGATTTTTCTTTTCCTGAATTAGTTTTATAAAATCCCCGATATATAGATAGTCAACCCTGAAATCTTGTCCCCATGATGAAAAACAGTGTGCTTCATCAATTACAAAACGGGCTACTTTCCTGCCTAAAATTAACCTTTCAATAGTCTTAGAGCGCAGTGATTCTGGAGAAATATACAGAATAGACGCAGAACCATCTTCAATTCTTTCAAATGATTTAGCTCTTTCAATTGGGTTTAATAGTCCGTTAATAGTAACGGCTTCGGTTATTCCATTTTTTTCAAGGTTGTCAACCTGGTCTTTCATTAACGATTGAAGCGGAGAAATTACGATGGTTAACCCTTTAGTATTTTCAGCGCTCATAAGTGCCGGAACCTGAAATGTAATTGATTTTCCTCCACCTGTTGGAAAAACCGCCAGTACCGATTTGTTATTTACTGCTGCCTTAACAGCTTTTTCCTGAAGCGGTTCACCGCCATAAGTTCGGTAGGAATCGAAACCAAAGAATTTTTTTAATCCTTTGTATATATTAAGGGCGTTATTACAATAAACACAGCCTATTATA
Source organism: Flavobacterium hydrocarbonoxydans (assembly GCF_009789235.1). Lineage (GTDB taxonomy): Bacteria > Bacteroidota > Bacteroidia > Flavobacteriales > Flavobacteriaceae > Flavobacterium > Flavobacterium hydrocarbonoxydans. The sequence continues at coordinate 364,521 of NZ_WSTB01000004.1, forward strand.
CAAGGCTTACTTCGTAATAATAGCATTATGCGCTCTACTTCAGGGAAGTTCTTTAGAACCCATTGAGGTGTTATAGAATGAACCTTTTTATGGATTATAAATGAATTAATCAATGCCAGACAATAAGCCAATTCAATAGGGTATTCAGTTATTATTTTAGTTAGGTTTGCATCTTCACAAATATCGTTACGAAACTTTAATCTAACTAAGGCTTCTATGTCTTGGCTTATGCTTCTGTAATTTACAAATCGAAAAAAAACTCCAAACTCTTTAGTATGGCTTAAAAGGAGATAAAAAATTTCTTTAAGTGTTTCATCCGTTTGCCAAAAAGCGGCTACTTCACTATAGAATAAGTCTCTTGCTTTTATCGAATCGTTTAAAGGGTTGTTTGTGTCTTCTGTCTGAAGTTTGTCATCCTTTAATAGTGCATGGTAGGGTTTTGTAGGAAAAAGCAAAGGGGATAAGTATAGTGTATCAATTATGTTTGAAGACTTAATATTAGCATCATAAATTGCTTTACCTATATATTTTATATCATGAGCCAAAATGTTATGCCCACAAACATAATCGTCCCCTTTGAGGAATTGAACAAAATCCCCTAAAGATGCTTTGTGGAATTGATTGCCGTTTTCTTTAATTGCACCAATATCTAGGATTTTGCCTTTTGTTGGTTCAATTTCGGTATCAATGAATGTTATTAAACGGATATTTTTTTGTTCATTTATTAGCATTAAACTCAATGAAATTATGGCTTGGTTTGTCTATCGGGTTAAAAATTTACAAATATTTAATAGCCAGTATGATAGAATGCTAATTTAATATTTAATTCCTAAATTTAAAGATATATTTTAGATCAAGTTAAGCTAATTCATAATGCTAAAGCTATTCCAGAATCTTATCACTTAATGTTTGCACAGACTTACTAAAAAACCGGAGTGAAGTAAAATATTTTTTACTGTAAGTAAATTTCGACTATTCGCAAGGTTTACATTTAACGGGCAATAATAGGCTTTTTGCTATAATTATTAAGCATTGAAGAATTCATTTTAAAGCAAAAAAAAGTCTTTTCAGAAAAATGAAAAGACTTTTGTCGGGGTGGCAGGATTCGAACCTGCGGCCTCCTGCTCCCAAAGCAGGCGCGATAACCGGGCTACGCTACACCCCGTAAGCGGATGCAAATATAGTAATAAATTCCTTTTACAAAAGGAAAATCTCAAAATAAATAAAACTTATTTTAAGATAGTTATTTAGGATTTGATTTGGGTGTAAATTTTTATAATAAAGTTTACATTTGCAACTCTTAAAACTAAATATACTATGTCAGATACAATCGAAAAAATTAAATGTCTTATTATTGGTTCTGGGCCTGCAGGTTATACTGCTGCAATTTATGCAGCCAGAGCTAATATGAATCCTGTTTTATATCAAGGAATGCAGCCAGGCGGACAGTTGACTACTACTAACGAAGTTGAAAATTTCCCAGGTTATGTTGATGGTGTTACGGGGCCAGAAATGATGATTCAATTGCAGGAACAAGCAAAACGTTTTGGTTCGGATATTCGTGATGGCTGGGCAACAAAAGTTGATTTTTCAGGAGATATTAAGAAAGTTTGGATTAACGATAAAATCGAATTGCACTGCGAAACGGTTATTATTTCTACAGGAGCTTCGGCTAAATATTTAGGATTACCATCAGAACAACATTATTTACAAATGGGTGGTGGAGTTTCTGCTTGTGCTGTTTGCGACGGATTTTTCTACCGTAATCAGGAAGTCGTAATTGTTGGAGCAGGAGATTCAGCTTGTGAAGAAGCGCATTACTTATCAAAGCTTTGTAAAAAGGTAACGATGTTAGTAAGAAGCGAAAAATTCAGAGCTTCGAAAATTATGGAAGAGCGCGTTCGCAAAACCGAAAACATCGAAATTTTGATGAACCACGATACTATTGAAGTATTAGGAGACCAAAATGTAGTTCATGCAATCAAAGCATTAAATAAAACGACTGGTGAAGTATTTGAAATTCCTGCAACCGGATTTTTCGTAGCCATTGGTCACAAACCCAATACAGATATTTTTAAAGATTATATCACTCTTGACGAAACAGGATATATCGTAAATACTCCAGGGACATCAAAAACAAATGTAGAAGGTGTTTTTGTAGCTGGTGATGCTGCTGACCATGTATATCGTCAGGCCATTACCGCTGCAGGTACAGGTTGTATGGCGGCCTTGGATGCAGAACGTTATTTGGCTGCAAAAGAGTAAAAGTATTGTTTCAGTTTTCAAGTTTTTTTTGAAATGGTAATCTGAAGAACATTATAAACTAAAAAGTCCCATTTGTTTCACAAATGGGACTTTTTTATGTCTGAAATCTGAAACCTGAGTTACTTCACCTTTTTAATCAATTTGGCTTCCTCAGAAAAACGGGTCAATTCTATTTTTGGGTTTCCAAAAAGAGATACTTCTGCTTTGTCTCCTACGGCTAATGAAATTGCTATTTCGGCAAAAATATTTCCAGTCGAATAACTTTCAGCCACAACTGAAGCTTCTTTTATCGAAAGTTTCGGTCCTGTAAAAACAGCATTATTGTCCAGACGAATAGTCCCTTTTTCTACAAATCCTTCAATTGTTGCCGTTCCTTTTTGGTACAAATCACATTTGAATTCTTTAGCAGTGACTAATGCTTTTACAATTGCATTTTTGCTTAACTGAAAATTAGCATCATCAGATTTTAAATTCAGTTCTGTTTTGGTTTTATCATCAACAATTAAGCTAAATTTTTTAGCATTTACATTCAGATATAATTTGGCATAATCTACTGCATTAAAGGTCAGGTCATCTAATTGTAATTCCTGAATAGCATAAATCTTAGCTTCATTTTTTGCGATAACTTTAGTAAGTGAGCTTGTGTAAGTAACCCTTACAATCAGTTTTTTGAAAATGGTAGATTCTTTTGAAGTATATAATCGAAGTGTTCTTTCTCTTAAATCCATTCCGATAATTTCGTGAAGATTATCATCGGCTTCGATTCTTATTTCGTTTTTTTCTCCTTTTTCCAGATACACTTCCAGATTATCATCGGCTTCTAAAGCATCAAAATCGCCTACTTCTTTTTTTTCGATAGTCACCACTTTAGATCCTTTAATTTTCTCTCTTTTTTGTGCAAAAGTTAAACTCGAAACTAATAAAAGCAGGATAATAACAGTATTCTTTTTCATCATCTTGTAATTTGATTTTAGACAAATATAAAAAAATCATCCACTTTTGATGAATGATTTCTTTATAATTTAAAACTATTTTAAGTTTTATCCCTGATTAATACTTCCGCCAGAATTAGTATTTTTTTCGATTATTTTAGGAGTTGTATCATAATTGATACTTGCTCCGCTGGAGGCTTCAGCTTTCAAACGTACAATTGGATGAATGTTTAGACTTGCACCGCTAGAAGCATCCGCATCGATTTCGTTGGCTAATAATCTTTTGGCATCAATAGTAGAACCGCTGGAAGCCGAAGTTTTAAGAGTCAATGCTTTTCCTTCGATATTAATAGAACTTCCGCTGCCAGAATCAAGAGAAATGTTGTCAGACTCCACGTTTATGTCCATATTAGCAGCGCTTGAAGTTTCTAATTCTATATTTTGACCTTCAATAACACTTTGGCTTTTTACAGTTGCGGCGCTCGACGCTTCAATTTTGTCAATAATGGGCATTTTTACAATTACTCGTCTTGTAGCATTACTAAAATTTCCGTGTTCGCTGTGAATTTCTAAAGTTCCATTATGAACCGAAATTTTAATGTCGTTCTGGATGTTATCATCGGCTTCTACCACAATTTCGGTTACGGCAGCTTGTTCGATAACCAATTCTATGGCATTGTTTACAGACACTTTTTTAAAATCGCCCTGTACCATTCTTTTTTCTTTGGTAACATTCCCACTACCTTCAATGGTGTTTACAAAATTGCAGGAAGCAAATAATAATGCGGTAATCGTTGCAATTATAAATTTCGTAATATGAATGATTATTTTTATCATGGCTTTAGTTAATTTTGATTATCACTCCGTCTTTGTCAGTGGTTAATTTTCCTGAACTTTTTTTGCTGTTTAAAACTTCTTTACCGTTTATTTTAATCGAAACTTCTTTTACAGTATCGTTGTCAATTTCGTTTATGTTTTCTTGAATATCATCATGATCGTTTTCATCAGCAGGACAATCCAAACATTTAATTTCAGAACCTACAACTTTATAAGTATAGTTGCCGCTAAAATGTAAATTAAAGAACGAATCGTCTGAATCATCATAATCCTGAATCGAAGTGTCTGGTTTAAACACTTGTCCTTCTGGTAAGTACAAATATACATCAACTTCCTGATCTCTAAATTTATTTTTCACATCAGTCAAAAGATAATTATCAAGAACTAAATGATTCCCGTTAATCTGAACTTTATAATTGATTTTCTCAGCTCTTTGTTTAGCAGCAGTAAAGGAATTTCCTCTTGCACTTTTCTCTATTTGTACATAAGGAGTCGCCTCATCAGTATGAATAACATGCAAACGAACATCGGTAGAATAAATCAATTGGTTATTAGCAGAATCCTGAACAAATTCAAAATCGTTATGGTGATCAAGATCTTTGGCAAAATAATCGTTGTATCTAAACTTTACAAACAAAGTATCTTTTGTCGTGATGTTGATTGTTTTTTTCTCAACTGTTTTATTTTCATGAGAAATTTCAGTTGCCTGTTTAATTCCAATGCTAATCGCAATCGCAACCGCGATAATCCAAATAGCTAACAAAGTATATTTTGCAATATTTCCGATAGATTTCATGTTAGGCGCTAACAATTTGAAACCCAAAAGTGTCAAAAAGAAAAACGGAATCCCAACAGCAAGAAACATCAATAAACCAAATGACCAGATAGGATATCCTGTAAAATTACCCGCCTCTACAAAATTCTGCCAGGGAAAATCCATCGAAAGATTAGTTCCTAAAGTAAAAACCCCAATCAGAAGCATCATCAAAGTCGAAATTCCAGACAAAATCAACACCACACCTAAAAATTTAGCGAAGATTTTAAAAACCGTCATCACAAAGTCTCCAAACGAACTACTTATTCTCTCAGCTCCCGACTTTACCTGGTTTCCCATTTTGTCATAATCAGCATTTTTAAATTTATCCGACAATGATTCAATTTCTTCACGAACCTTTTTTTCGATATTCGAGATGGTTACCGGTTCTCCCGTCATTTCTAGTTTTTCTGAGGTTGTAACCGCCTCAGGAGTTACAATCCACAATACAAAGTAAGCCAGGATTCCAGTTCCAAAACCTGCAAAAACAAATATCAGGAACAACACTTTTATCCAAACTGCCTCAACTCCAAAATAATGTCCCAAACCAGTGGCAACTCCACCTATTAAACCGTTTTCTTTGTCACGGTACAATTTTTTGCTTTTTCGAACCGTTCTGTAATTAGAAGATTGATTCGTTCTTTCTTCGTCTTCAATAATGTAGTCTTCAGGTTGTCCCATCACCGCAATCACTTCGTCAACGTCTTTCAAGCCCACAACATGTTTGTCGCTTTTTTGTTTTTCTGTAAGTAATTCAGAAACACGCATTTCAATATCTTTAATAATTTCATCCTGACCAGATGAGCTGTTCAAAGAACGTTTTATTGCGTCAAAATAGCGCGTCAATTTTAAATATGCATCTTCATCGATGTGAAAAAACATACCGCCTAAGTTAATATTTACTGTTTTGTTCATGACTATTGATTTTGTTGATTGGTGATTAGTTTTACGGCATCAGACAACTCTGTCCAGGTACCGCTAAGTTCGTTTAAAAAAGTTTGTCCTATTTCGGTTAATCCATAATATTTTCGTGGTGGCCCTGAGGTCGATTCTTCCCAGCGATAATTAAGCAAACCGTCGTTTTTCAGCCTGGTTAGTAGCGGGTAAACTGTCCCCTCCACAACTAGTAATTTTGCGTTTTTCAAAGTGTCTAATATCTCAGAGGTGTAAGCGTCTTTTTCTTTCAATACAGATAAGATGCAAAACTCAAGAACACCTTTGCGCATCTGTGCTTTTGTGTTTTCAATGTTCATAATTTCATTTTGTTTTTTTTAGATTGAACAATTCGTTTTTCGATTGATGATTGATGATTGATGATTGAATTTTTTAGGAGCTATTTCCTGCTATCCGCTTTATCTTTTGTGGCGAACCCCGCCACAAAAGGATGCCGCTGCTATCAGGGCTAGGGGTCCCGTATTCATAATAACTTTTAACTTCTAACTTCCAACTTCTAGCCAGAAAGAACTATTTTATAAAAGGAATCGTCATAGGATATTTATACAACTCTCCGTTCGAAGTTTTTATAGCAGCATAAATAACCAGAAAGAATTCGACAACTTTTAATATAAAAAAAAGTAAAACTGCCGTTGCTCCAATACTTAATAAAGCAATATTGCCTTCAAAGTTAAAATTTTTGATCACGACGTTTTCATTATACATAAAAGTCCCAATCGGAATGTTTTTCAAAACGACTGCTACAAAAATCGGAATAGCGATCAAGGCTAAAACCAAAGTGTAAAGCAATAAACTCAATTGAAAATTCAATGTCTGTTTTCCGTGGTGATTCACAAATTCTGATTTCTCCTTATAATTCGTCCAGATCAAAATCGGGAAAATATAATTCCCAAACGGAATAAAATACTGACTTAATGCACTTAAATGCGTAAACGTTGCAATGTTCTTTTCTGATGTGTTTTCCATGATGAGTGGTGTTGTTGTTTCCATGATTAAAAGTATATAGTAATTTCTTATGCAAATATATATCTAAAAGACAGTACTTTGTTTCGCATAGTACCAAATGTTAACAAAATTTTAACATAGTTGAAATTTTAAAACTATCTATAATTCATTGAAAATCATCCAGAACACTTGATTCTGTTGACTTTTCAGGAAAGTGTAATCAATATATTGTGCGTGCATAGTTTTTTTGTATTTTTACCAAAAAAAGATATCCAATGGCAGTTTCAGTTTCAAAACTCAATAAATTTGTATTATTCAAATTACCGTCAGCATTCATTTGCGGAGTTCGTGTAAAAGCAATTAGTGCAGCAAGTTGTACCGTAAGTGTAAAACACCGCTGGATCAACCAAAATCCATTCAATTCTATGTATTTTGCGGTACAGGCAATGGCTGCAGAGCTTACAACAGGAGCTTTGGTGATTTCTCAAATTCAGGAAAGCGGAAAGAAAATCTCGATGTTAGTAGCCAACAACAAAGGAAACTTTACCAAAAAAGCAACGGGCCGAATCACATTTGTCTGCAACGACGGACATCTAATCGCCGAAGCCATTCAAAAAACAATCGAAACTGGCGAAGGGCAAACTTTCTGGATGAAATCTATCGGAACAGACGAAAAAGGAATCCAGGTTTCAGAAATGGATTTCGAATGGAGCGTTCGATTAAAACAATAATTATTTCTATAAAAGCATAAAAAAAGACCTCAATCGAGGTCTTTTTTGTTACGTTATACTTCTGATTTTACCTGTTACAGCATAATAAATAGCATAATAAGACTCATCAAAATCATCAAACCATCTTCTATAATGGTTACGGTACTCATGGGTAAATTAAAAACGGCTCCCAAACAAGCACACTGAATTTTCTTCTTATTCAAAACCGATTGTAAAACCCCTACGATACTTATACTCATTACCAGAAACGTTATGATGTTGGTAACTAGTGGTTGGTAATTCATTAAAAAGGCAATTCCCAAACCGAGTTCGATAAATGCATAAACATAACCCCAAACCGGAATTTTCTTTGCCAGAACATCATACATCGCATAGCTTTCTGCAAATCCTTTTAGGTTTAGTAATTTAAAAAAAGAAAAAACCAGAAAGAATCCCGCCATAAAATGCCGCATTGCCTGCATATAATCAAAATGATGATTCGTAAGCTGAATCACTATTGTGACCAGACTGATGTAAAAGAAAATGAGTAGAATAGGTTTGTAAGTTGCCAGCCAGGATCTTGCTTCTTCCGTCATTTCATTATGATGAAGAGCCGAAATCTGATATTTCTTGTCTAAAACATTTTGCAAATCTGCGAGCGCAACATGTTTGCTCATCGTTATGGTTGCCGTATTTTCTAATTTTGATACTTCGACATCTGATATATTTTCGACCAATAAAAGTGCTTTTTTTACTTTGTCCTCACAACTGGAACAAGTCATTCCGGTGAGCTGATAGGTATGTGTCATGGTAGTAGTATTTAATTCCATACAAATTTCCGAACTATACTTTACTCACTGTTGCAAAATTATGGGTATGATTTGCAAGATTTACTAAATTGATATAACCGCAAAGATTTGCCACGAAGCCGCAAAGACACTAAGTTTTATAATTTAATTTCTTTGCGCCTTAGTGCCTTTGCGGCAAAAGACAAGCCAACCACAAAGATTTGCCACTAAGCCGCAAAGACACCAAGTTTTACAATCTAATTTAATTTCTTTGAGTCTTAGTGTTTTTGTGGCAAAAGACAATCCAACCGCAAAGATTTGCCACGAAGCCGCAAAGACACCAAGTTTTATAATTTAATTTCTTTGCGCCTTAGTGCCTTTGCTGCAAAAGACAAGCCAACCGCAAAGATTTGCCACGAAGCCGCAAAGACACCAAGTTTTATAATTTAATTTAATTTCTTTGAGTCTTAGTGCCTTTGCGGCAAAAGACAATCCAACCGCAAAGATTTGCCACGAATCCACAAAGACACCAAGTTTTATAATTTAATTTCTTTGAGCCTTAGTGCCTTTGCGGCAAAAAAAACACCTACAAATTCTCAATCTGTATCCTTTTCTTATCCTTTAGATTTTTAAAATAAGTAGGAGTAAAACCCGTCACTTTCTTGAACTGATTGCTCAGATGTGCCACATTACTATAATTGAGCATATCCGCAATTTCGCTTAGCGAAAGTTCATTATAAATAATCAGCTCTTTTACTTTTTCGATTTTCTGATTAATAAAATATTTCTCAATCGTATTGTTTTCTACCTCTGAGAAAAGATTGCTTAGCGAATTATAATCCTGATGGAGCTCCTGCGCCAGATAATCAGATAAATTAGTCTTTAATTCATTGTTCTGATGATGTACCAGCTCGATAATAAGTGTTTTAATCTTATCGATCGTTTTACTTTTTTTATCATCAATCAAATCAAAACCCAAAGCCTGAAGGTTTTGTAGCAACGTTGCTTTCTCGGTTTCAGTAATTGGTTTTGTAAGTTCCACTTCACCTAATTCTACCGAAATGGGTTCAATCTCCAGCTTTTCGAATTCAGCTTTAACCACCATTTTGCAACGGCTGCACACCATATTTTTGATATATAATTTCATATTTTTTGTTTTAACAGAAAACTAAAGCCTTTTAAAATCGGTTGGGTTCATGTTTTTTCGCTTCTTGAAATAATTCGATAAATGACTTTCATCGGTAAAACCAAATTCGTGTGCAATTTGCTTAATGGGCAATTGGTTGTTATGAAATCGTTTTTCAATGAGCGTCGTTCTTAGATTATGAATATAATCACGATAACTAATATTAAAAGTCCTTTTGAAATAAGCACTGAAATACGTTTGCGCAATATTAAAATGATCTGCAATGGCTTTTATCTGAACGAGTTTTGGCTGATAAATATGCTGATGGATATACGAAGTTATTTGCTCGTTATCAATAGAATTGCCTTTGACCACAAGGTTCAGACCCCGTAAAGTTTCTTTGATTAATCCAAAGATCGAAAGAATCTGATAAAACACTATGGGCGAAGTCGAAACATCCGTTTTACAATTGTAGGCAGCGATGTTATCTATTGTATTCTTTAGAATCGTTTTGCACGGATCATCCAGCTTTAGTACGGTTTCTTTTAATGTTTTGTCGCGCATGAAACTTTCGGGTGTATGAACCAGAAATTCATCGCAGGTTAGGTTTTGTTTCGAATTAAAATAACTGTCTGTGAATTTAATATAGAAGAACCGGGTCGTTTTCCGGATATCAAAATAATGTTCATCTTCCGGCGAAATCACAAACAGGTCACCTGACTTATAAGGCAATAAGTTATGGTTTAAATGATGAATGCCACTACCTTTTTTGATGTAAATGATTTCATAATAGGTATGAGAATGCAGCGGAAGATGAAATTTATCTTCCTCAAATTCATCAATCAAAAGGGTTTGAAACTGATTTAGCTTTGTCATAACTTAATTTTACAAGTTTATATCGCAAAAGTACAATTTATTTCTGATGCTGTGGATGTAAATTTGCAGCATAGAAAGTCTAATACTTTCTTATCCAATCTTATGAAAAAAAGTCTTATAGCGCTATCATTAGGAGGTTTAACTATTGGTATAACCGAATTTGTTATGATGGGTTTGTTGCCTGATATTGCCTCAGATATGAAAGTTTCGATTCCGGTGGCCGGATATTTAATATCGTCTTACGCATTGGGAGTTGTCATCGGTGCTCCTTTATTAGTTATTATCGGAAGAAATTTCCCGCCCAAGAAAATGCTTTTAATATTAGCCATGATGCTTACTGTTTTCAACGCACTTTCTATTATTGCACCCAATTACGAAATCTTATTCGCCTCCAGATTTCTTTCGGGCTTGCCGCACGGAGCCTTTTTTGGGGTAGGAGCAGTAGTAGCAAGCCGATTGGCAGACAAAGGCAAAGAGGCCCAGGCTATTGCTATTATGTTTTCTGGACTAACATTGGCCAATCTTATAGGAGTACCTATTGGTACGTACATAGGGCACCATTTTATCTGGCGATATACTTTTGTATTAATCGGAATTGTTGGGTTACTGACTTTCCTTTTTATTTATTTATGGATGCCCAATCTGGATAAAGGCGAAACTGTTAATATGAAAACACAACTGCAATTCTTCAGAAAAACCGAAGCCTGGTTAATTATAGGAATCACAGCTATCGGGTTCGGCGGCTTGTTTGCCTGGATTAGTTACATCGCACCTTTGCTAATTAATGTTTCTCATTTTTCTCCCGAAGATGTTTCTTATATTCTAATCCTCGCAGGTTTCGGAATGGTAGTGGGTAATTTTCTAGGCGGTAAACTGGCTGATAAATTTTCGCCCGCACCTACCACATTAGCCTTATTGTTTGTAATGGCTGTCGATTTAGTTTTGGTTTACTTTTTCTCATCAAATCAATATGCTTCTTTGTTTTTAACTTTCTTAACAGGCTGTATTTCTTTCGCAGTTATAGCCCCCATCCAGATGCTGATGATTCGCACGGCTAAAGGAGCCGAGATGATTGCCTCTGCTTCTTTGCAGGGAAGTTTTAATATAGGGAATGCTCTGGGAGCTTTTCTTGGCGGATTGCCTTTGGCGGCTGGTTACAGCTATGCTTCTCCTAATCTTATTGGGGTAGGAATGTCTGTAATCGGAATGATTATCACGATTAGCTTGATTCAATTACGAAAAAACGATTTGCAATTGCAGCGTATCTAAATCTCAATTGTCAAACTTTCAGCTTCTATATTTTAGGCGAATAACACTACTGTTACTATTAAAATTCAAAACCCCTTCATCAATTACTGTTGAAGGGGTTTTACTATATATAGAACAGACTATTTCTTATCTTGTAATGTAAGCTGACGTTTAGGGGTTTCAAACACCAATTCATACATATTAGGGTTTTCGATATTATAAACCAGCTTTATCGAATCGCCAAGATGGTAACTGTTTTTGGTATCTGTATGATGAAAAGTAATATATTCAGTATTATCAACCACATAGCTGCACTTGACATAATAATGCTTTCCCGATTCTTTCTTATCAATTACACAGGAGTTTATGGTTCTCCCTTTTTCTTTTAAATCCTTTTCCTTTCGGACTTTCTGAAACAAACCAAACGATGGTATAACGATGATGATAGACAGAACGCAAATGCTAAACGTTTTCATGGTCTTTATCTTGTACTTTAAAGACTTCAAAGTTTTAAAAACCAAAAAAGGAAGAAGTATAATAATGGTTGTAAAGAGTATCCAGATACAAATTTTATATTTAGGATATAATATATCCTGAGGAATAAAATAAATAAAGAATAAAAAGAATAGTAATGAAGGAAGCCAAAGTTTGTTTAATATTGGATTTTTCTTTTTACGTCTATAAATCATTTGTGTCCTGAAGTTTTTAAATTTTAAAAATATAGTGTAGTATATTTTTGCCAAAAATAAACAAATTGCAGCAAAAATTATCAATTGTTTTATTCGTTATCAAAATATTTATTCGGGAGAAATTACAGGACAATTCATATTAGCCTTTTATTGTTTCAAAAAGACAATACAATTACTTGGTTTTTAAGTATTTAATAGTATAATCTAAAATCGAGCAGTTTGCACAAAGCATAATGTTTTTCGTGTAATGCTTCTACAATATCGACTACGTCATCATGTTCCTGACATAAACTGAAAAATGTTTTGTCAAGTGTGCTGCTGCTTGCTATTTTGTTATAGCCTGAACCATATCCGGAAATGGCATACGCTCCTGTTATATCAAGGAAATATTGAGATTCTTCGGGATTCAGATCCAGAATTTTGGTGTTTGCAAAATGAATAATCTTGCCTTTCATTTTACCTTCAAACAGTTCGGCTATTTCTTCCAGACTATAATAATAATCGTGAAGACAGATGTTGTTTTCCTGTCCTTTCATTACCAGATAAATGATTTCATAATCTTCAAAATGATGATCCCGGTACAGCAATGCCTGCAGACTTTCTTCAAGACCCTCAATCGTATCACAGGTTTTGTAGATGCTGTTAATACCTTGGTTCAAAGCAATTTCTTCGAGGATTTTAACGACCATTGTAGTCTGGTTTGCCTCTACATCAGGAACACCTTCAAGACAAAAAATAAATTTATCATTATCCATACCATTCTGTTTGGGCAGCGTTGTACTATTTCGTATAAAAGAGAGCACTCTTTTCGTTTAAACAAATATATTTTTTTTGAGGGAAATAGGAACTTGTAGTGCAACATTTAACGCTTTTTTCTGAATTATTATTTTAGGACCTCCGGTTTATAAGGGTTGGGATTAGCCTATTAATCTATGACGAAAAAGCTTTAGCCATTAGCGTTTTGAAGCTACCCTTATAGGTTTTTTTTGAATGAATGTGTTGGAGTCTTTATAGGGTTAATTGAATAACACCAACGTTTTAGGGAAAAGATTTTCATTCTCAGTAAAAACATTCAAAGATGAGGTCCGGAACGTCAAAGTTGAGGTTCGGAACGTCAAAAACGACGTTCCAGACGTCAAAGTTGAGGTTCCAGACGTCAAAAACGACGTTAGGAACGTCAAAGTTGAGGTTCCAGACGTCAAAAATGAGGTTCCAGACGTCAAAAACGACGTTCGGAACGTCAAAATTGAGGTTCCAGACGTCAAAAACGAGGTTCGAGACGTCATTTTTGACGTTCCGAACCCCATTGGATAGGTTCCGAACCCCACTGATGACGTTCCGAACCCCATTGATGACGTTCCAAACCCCACTGATGACGTTCCAGACCCCGTCGTTGACGTTCCGAACCCCGCTGACGACGTTCCAGACGTCAAAACTGACGTTCTGAACCCCACTGGTGACGTTCCGAACCTCAACGACGGGGTTCCAGACGTCACCGACGGGGTTCCAGACGTCACCGACGGAGTTTCAGACGTCACCGATGGGGTTTAGAACCTCACTGACGGAGTTCCAGACGTCACCGACGGGGTTCGAGACGTCACCGACGGGGTTCGGAACCTCAACAACGGGGTTTAAGACCGGGAATAAGCATTATATGGTGTAAACACCTTTATTCCCAATCTTAAAAAGACTGTTTATAAGCTGAAAAGAGAAGTTTTTATAATTCCGAATGAAATGTATGACTTAGAATACGCTACAGATGATTTAGGAAAAGCAGAATTTATATAGGATATTTTATGCTGGCTTTCCATCAGTAAGTATAGGCAATGATTTAAATAATAACAATATGCCATTGATTTATTATAATTATTAATACCTAATAAAAATAACCAATTCGATTAGGTTTAGATTGCTTTCATTCTTTTGGGAATGAGTTGTTTATGGAGTCCCTTTTGATGCGCTCATAATCGCTCACGATGGTAGGATTAAGAAGTGTTTTTATTACATAAATAGAGATTAAAATTATATCTTTATTCTCTAATTTTAAGTAGTAAAAAAGGAGGCAATAGTAATACTAAAATAGATAGTGATGGGGGTTTCGGGAGCTAAAGAATTTTATAAAGGAATTGGTCAAATTAATTTTGAAGGAAAGGAATCAGATAATCCTTTGGCGTTCAGATATTATAATCCAGACCAGATAGTTGCAGGAAAAACGATGCGTGAGCATTTTAAATTTGCCATTTCGTATTGGCATAGCTTTGGTGGTCATGGTTCTGATTTGTTTGGAGGTGGAACGCGGAGTTTTGTTTGGGATGAATATAAGGAACCTATCCGGGCAGCCAAAAACCGGGCAGATGCGGCATTTGAATTTATAAGCAAAATGGGTTTCGACTACTTTTGTTTTCATGATTTTGATTTGGTACAGGAAGGAGAGACTTTTGCTCAGTCTGAATTACGTCTGGCCACTATGACGGACTATCTGAAAGAGAAAAAAAATGCTACAGGAATTAAAGCACTATGGGGTACAGCCAATTGTTTTTCGCACCCAAGGTATATGAATGGCGCAGCTACCAACCCTGACTTTAATATAGTGGCGAGAGCAGGGGCACAGGTAAAGTTAGCCTTAGATGCCACCATTGCTTTAGATGGGGAGAATTTTGTGATCTGGGGTGGCCGCGAAGGTTATTTGTCGTTGCTGAATACGGATATGGCTAGGGAATTAGACCACATGGCACAGTTTTTAACCCAGGTAAGAGATTATGGACGACAACAAGGTTTTAAAGGTGGTTTCTTATTAGAACCCAAGCCTATGGAACCGTCTAAGCATCAGTATGATTTTGATTGTGCTACTACAATAGGTTTTCTGCGTGAATATGGCTTAGAGAAAGATTTTAAACTAAATATCGAGGTCAATCATGCTACATTGGCCCAGCACACTTTTCAGCATGAGCTCGAAGTGGCTGCAAAAGCCGGGATGTTGGGTAGTATAGATGCTAATAGGGGTGATTATCATAATGGCTGGGATACGGCTCAGTTTCCTAATAACATTCAGGAGGTTACAGAGGCTATGCTGGTTTTCCTTAAAGCAGGTGGTGTTCAGGGTGGCGGAGTAAATTTTGATGCCAAAATAAGAAGAAACTCTACCGATATCGAAGATATTTTCCTGGCACATATAGGCGGGGCCGATATTTTTGCGAGAGCCTTATTAACAGCTGATAAAATTATTACCTCATCGCCTTACGAAAGTCTTAGGGCACAACGCTATAGTTCTTTTGATACCGGAAAAGGTAAAGAATTCGAAGATGGCAAGCTGAATCTTACCGATTTATATACCATTGCTAAAGAAAATGGGGAAATACAATTGCAAAGCGGAAAACAGGAGCTCTTCGAGAATATAATTAATAGGTATATATAAGTAAGACTGAAATTTGATGCCCCCTATTAGTGCTTAATTGAATGAGCAGGGGGCGTTTTTCACATCATTTTCCCCTCTTTAGCATATTCTTTCTTAATTCCCTGTAGCAGATGATGCAGGTTGATAGTTTCGTTTTCATCTTCTAGTGTTCTAAGACAGGCATATTGAATAATGTTGACAATATTCGCGCCTGTAATATCGTATTTTTTTGATAGTTCATTCAGATTCACATCATCATCAATTCTGATTCCTTTAGGCAGATTGTTTTGCCATAACAGTAAACGCTCGCGATAGGATGGTACTTCGAACTCAATTATAGATTGAAATCTTCGGGTAAATGCGGTATCAATATTTGCTTTAAAATTAGAAGCCAGAATAACCAGTCCGGGATGATTTTCGATCCGCTGCAGCAAATACGATACTTCCTGATTGGCATATTTATCATGGGCATCCCTAACATTGGTTCTTTTCCCGAATACCGCATCGGCTTCATCAAAAAAGAGAATCCAGTCTTTGTCTGCTGCTTTATCAAATAGAGACGAAAGGTTTTTTTCGGTTTCACCAATGTATTTCGAAATCACCATAGACAGATCAATTCGATACACATCTCTTTGGGTATATTTCCCCAGGAGCGAAGCCGTAAGTGTTTTCCCTGTACCCGGCGCACCATAAAACATCACTCTGAAACCCGGTTTGATCTTGGACTTCATATCCCATTCGTGCAGCAGAATCTCATTAAATTTAAGCCAGGTTTCTATTTCTTTAATATAATTTAGAGTAGTAGTATTGAGCACTAAATCATCCCATTCCAGAGACGTTTCGATTAATTGCGCGGGGAATACACTGCTAAGCTGCGGTTTAAGGATTTTTCCGGTAATGAATTTCTCGATGTATTCCTCTTCTAAAAACAACATTCCGCTTAGTTTGGGTTCGCCACCCGGAACCGTTTCGATTCGGATGATTTTTTTCTGATATAGAAATGATTGGTTGTGCAGGTAATTATAGAATGAAATACGTTCCTCCAGATCATTTCCGGCTATTAAAAACTGCGCAGTTTCTCCCGTAGGCAGGATGCCGCGATGGTTCTTGGTTTTGATACCTCCAAACTCAGGTAATTCCCCTCCGTTAGGTAAATAATCGGCAATAATCGAACTTAGGAAATCCGGTTTCACATGAGGAACAAGTGCCAGTGCCAATAGCAGCATATCAATTTCGGTAAGATTATTTTCGATACTAAACTCGTTGATAAAACCAGTTACATCCATTGGATTCAAAACCGGTTTTCCCAATGGATTTGGAGCCTGAAAAACAATGTCAAGCTGAAATACGAATTGGTTTTTTAGGAAGGTGAATAGGTTTTCCATCTTTTTATAACTAATGATTTAAGATATATATTTATTAAACAGAAAGAGGATTGAAATTACAGCCTCTAATATCATCCTTGTTGATAATATTAGTTTTTAAGGATTTATTTAAAATTTGTAATAGCAGTTCTGAGAAACCAATCGAATATTCTTCAATCAATAATTCACGACCGTCAAATAATAGAATTTTATATTCTTTCGATTTTGAAGAAGTAATTTCCCAGTAAAAAGTGTCTCCATTATCAGTAAAGGCAAATGGTAATATTCCCTTTCCTTCATGAAAAAGGGAATAAGGGTATTTTTCTTTAGTAATTTCTTCAAAGGTTGTGAAAGCTTTTTTCTTATCTTCTAAATAAGATAATAGATTAAATCTTTTGGAATTGGAAAAGGGATTAAGAACCCAAATTAATTCGCATAAACATCCTGTACCATAATAATTGATGAAGTTTTTATAAGCTGCAGGGAATTTTATACCATTAGTATTTTCAAATAGTTCCCACTTGTTTTCAGTAAATTCATTTTCTGTTGGAGAACCAATTAAATTGATTTTATCAGTAAGTTTTTCGAATTCAGACATGACTATATATTTTAAGGATTATTTGCAATTGTTGTACTAATAGAGAAGCCTTTATTTCCAGTAGCAATTAGTGTAATACTGGTAGGAATTGGATCACTACCATTATAATCAACTATTACTTGATAATCAACTATTTCACCTGAATCTATAGCATTTCTTATTAAAGTTTCATAGGATTTCATTCCAGGATCGTTAACATGAGGATACATAGCTGCAATATTTGCAATATTTCCACCACCGCCAAATTGTGCACCTAAGAGATGTCCCCTTTCATGAACCCCAGATACATAACCTAAAGGCGTTGCACGAGAA
Source organism: Flavobacterium hydrocarbonoxydans (assembly GCF_009789235.1). Lineage (GTDB taxonomy): Bacteria > Bacteroidota > Bacteroidia > Flavobacteriales > Flavobacteriaceae > Flavobacterium > Flavobacterium hydrocarbonoxydans. The sequence goes on from NZ_WSTB01000004.1 coordinate 382,373, forward strand.
CTATTATTTCGACTTAGAGGTTTCCCTAATTTAGCAGTAAATCCTTTTGCTCTCCCTGCATCCAGACTTGCAAAAGTAACACTGTGAACTCCAAGGCTATAGCTTTCCCAGCCTACAGCATCATTATACTTACTTTCTGGTTTTCCATAAATTACTCCATCATCTGCTCTTGCATGAACAAGTTTAGTACCCATTAAGATCTCATATCGTTGAAAAACAGCTAAAACCCATTTAGTACCAGTATATATTCTAATGGTTTCACCTGCAACTAGGGCAGGAGCAGTTGAGGTAGCAGATGTTGCTTTTGGCACACTTTTTTTAGCCATTTGAACATAATTGAAATCCCAATTTTCTCCAGCATCAGTTACAGACGAAATGTTTATTACTGAAGCATGATCGGTATTAACTTTATTTTTAATTGCCTGAGCTTCTTCTTCTGTAATTTGACCTTCATCTTTTTCTTTTTCTGATTCCGTATCAATTTCAGCTAAAGCTCCTGCAATTGGTCCAGAAGCAGTTGCAGCTTCTGGTTCGCCTCTTCCCATAACTCTGTCTAATAATGCCATTCCGGTATCTACAGCTTTGTTTACGAGCCAGGTTAGTGCTTCATCAACCATTTGTTGTACCGAAATAATCATTTCGCCAACTCTTGCCCCAATTCCTGTTAACCCAACCTGATTCGCTAAGAAACCTATCACAACCGGCATAGCTTGTCCCATGGTTCTCTCCAGATAATCTGCAGCGGTAGTGACATTTCCTTTGGCTAAATCTGCAACACCATTTACAAAAGAGTTGACAACTTCGAGCATTTCGCGCAGGTATTTTATAAAACTTTGTATCGCACTAAAGAAAGCCATAGCTCCATTTATCACAGCCATGATTCCTGTTGGGTCTAGCATGCTTAAAAGTCTGGCTGTAATTCGATTAACAATGCGCTCCATGACAAAGTTTTTCACGGCATCCAGTACGGTATTCCAAAGATTACTGAGCTGTTCCTGAATTTTATCCCAAATGGCCGCCATACCGCGTTCCTGAACATCTTTTATGAATGTCCAAATGCCCTCTAGTGTGTTAATCATACTACGGATTCTGGCAACTCTTGCTGGTCCTATGCGAGGATGGGCCGCTAGTTTTTCCCAGATTTTTTCCATCGAGATATTCAATACTTCCATTACCCAGGTAATAACTCCCTGTAAAGAGAAATCAGTAAGAACCGGAATATTGGCATCTTTTAACTCGCTCATTAACCAGCCCGTTACACCGTTGATTAAATGCGTTACGATATTATCAAAGAACTGAATGAATCCTTGTTTTAAGGCTCTGAGAATGTTTTTCAGGAAGCCAATTGGATCTTTTTTAATGTCATCAATAGCTTCTAAGGCTCTCGTAATAATATTTCCGATGAGGTCGAAAGGGAAATTCATTATTTCGAGTATGGCCACAATCACAATCCGGATGATTTCTGCAACAAAAGCGATAAGGCGCCCTATGGGTTCACCAAATTTTTCAATAATTCGGGTAAACGCATCCAATGGATGAATAAGATCATCGATCGTAAAGGAGTTCCAAAGATCAGTAAAAAGCTGAATAACAGCCTCAGGAGTCATGTTTAAGGTTGCAACAGCAGCTTCAATCTGACCTGCAATTCGGGCTATGGCACCCGTTTCGACCATTTGGGCATATTGTTCTTCGCCACCATCCATCAGACTCATAAAACCTCTGATAAGATTGGGTACAGATCGTTCTACAGTTTCGTTGGTAAAAGGATCTTTTCCGATAATTACTTTTATCAAAGAATAACCTCTTACCGTACTGGCCTGAGCAGATAACCATGCCAATAAAGATTCCTTAACAAGTTCCAGTACTTTGAGTGCCACGCCCGAGGCAAAATCCCAAACTCTCTGCAGGAATCCGCCAGCCTGTCCGGCAAGGATCGAAAGATTGTCGGCAATATTCATCAGATTCGAAGGCTGAATAGCATCCCAGGCCGAAGTTATGAGTCCGCGAAGTTCTCCTAATAATGAATTGAAAGTTCCTACCTGAGTGTCAAGCCAGTCTGCCGTTTTTTGAAGCGTACCTTTTTCACGCATTTGCTCAAGCTCGGTTTGCTTGTCTATCAGGATTAAGAAGTCTTCTAATATTTCGACCGTTGTGGCATTGACTTCTTCGTCACGCAGCGGATCATATCTGATTATTTTTTTGATTAAAGACCAGGCCTTGTTTTCGGCCAATATCGGTTCTGCTACCCCAATCAATGCTTCTTTTATCCAGGTGATTACCTGATCTACTGTAGCGCTTACAAATGAAGTTATTCTGTTTACAACCTCGTTAAATTTTTCGGTAACCAAATCAATAATGCCGGTGAAAGGAAAGGAGACTTCGTGCCAGACCTCTTCTACCAAATCTAAAATACTGTCGATTGTCAATCCGAGTTCGCTTAGTTTTCCTTCTACCCAGTCAAAAACCTGCTGTAGTATTCCGTATTCCTGAAGCTTGTCGAAAATGGCTGTTCCAAAAGGAATAAGTCCCATTAATCCTTCAACAAGATTAATTGGCGTTCTTTCTACATCAACCTGTCGCAATGGGTCATAACCTACAATAACTGTAAAAAGAGTGTAACCCGGAACGTGTCGTGCTTCGTTGATGATCCAGTTTGGAACTAAGTCCAGGAACGAACCCTGAATCATTTCCGGAGCAGGACTTAGCTGTTCCGGTTTTTTACGGATAGCTGCGCCTTGCTGAACCGTATGTGTTAATTCGTGGGCCAGTAAATGCTTACCATCCTGTGAATTTGGATTGTATTTTCCTTCGTTAAAATAAATATTATTTCCGGTTGCAAAAGCTTGTGCTCCCAATTGCTGGTTCATTTGAACAGCAGTTGAATCGTTATGAATACGAACATTGCTGAAATCGGCTCCAATACCGGTTTCCATTTCGGTTTTTACTTTTCCGAATAGAGGAGAACCGCCGCCTTTGCTGCTGTTTAAGGTGCTTTCGAGATTAGAGGTGTCAGAAGGGTTTGCATCTGCACCAGGACTCATCTGAATTTCTTTGTCGTCTTCTTTTGCCTGAATTTCCTCTTCTTCCTTAGCCTGAATATCTTCTTCTTTTTTCTTTTGAATCAGCGGTTTTGGAGCAGGGACTTTGTCTTTTGGAGATTCCGTTTTGGTTTGTACCGATTCTTCTTTTTCTGATTTTAAATGAATGACAGGAGTGTTTTTTTCAGCTGCTGTTTCTTTTTGAACCTCTTTTTCAGAAGTATTTTTCTTCTGAATAGCAGTTGACTTTTTGTTTTGGATTACAGATGAAGCAGGAAAAAAAGTATTCGTACCTGCGGCTTGTTTTTTATGAACTACTTTTAGTTTTGGCTGATTGTTTTGTGAGATTTCCTCAACGGATGTTTTTTTCTGAATTTCATTATTTTTATTTTTTGGATGCGCTTCCGCTGCTGTTTTATTCTGAACCGCCGGCGTAGGAGTAAAGAATGGTTCAGGACTAGTATTCTTTTTATTCGAAACAACGTTATCAGCTACCTTGTCTGCTTCAACTTCAAATTTGTCGTTGGGTTTCCCTACATTGAGTTTTGCCTGTACGCCAAAAAAGTCCTCGCTTTTTCCTGAACTTGAAAAAGAGCTTGAAGGATTTGATCTTGTTTTTTGGCCGAATGCTGACATAAACTACTATTATTGAAATTGATATTGATATTGCTATTGAAATTGCTATTGAAATTGTTATTGCTTCACATTATTTTCTTTGTTTTGTTCCTGTTCCGGAAAAGGCATCTTCTCCGCACGTTTGCGCAGTTGAAATAACCAAGCTATACGTGTCTGGTTTTGGAGCGGTAAAGGATAGTGTAGCAGTGCCGCCTACGGAAAGTTTTGCCTGGCTCATAGCTGCAGCTCCTGACGAATCTGTAATATCAACATTATAGGTTGGACAGGAGTTTTCCGTTTTCTTTTTGACTGTATTTAAAATGATGGTAAAAGTTTTGCATTCCGCAGAAGAAACCAATGTTTCAATATGGACTGGTTCTGATGAAAAATGAAAAGGTATTTGTTTGCCACAACTTTTTTTCTGTGGTGGTTTTTTCCCTTTTCCTTTTCCTTTCCCTTTTCCGGCATGAATGTCATCTAAGCGGCCAATTGTTTGTACGCCAACAACACCGTCATAAGTCAAACCATTACTGGATTGGAAGTCGAGTACAGCAGCTTTGGTTTCACTCCCGAAATCACCATCAGCACCAAACTTTGGAAGAGTATAGCTTAAATCCATCAAACCTGACTGTACTTTTTGTACCGGCCCTCCTTTGGCTCCGGTAGCGAGGTAATCTAAATTGTCATGGGTTTGTTCTAATTTAGAATCTCCCTGAAAACGTGCTGCTTCTAAATCTTCTGAAGCATCAGGATCAACAGATTTTTGTACCATTCCGGTTTGTTGCACAGTATGTGTTAATTCGTGTGCCAGCAAATGTTTCCCTTCTTTTGAGTGTGGATTGTATTTGCCATCGTTGAAATAAACATCATTACCGTTCGTAAAAGCCTGAGCTCCTAATTCCTGACTCATCTGAACTGCACGGGCATCGGTGTGTATTTTTACATTACTGAAATCATTTCCAAAACCAGATTCCATTTCTTTTTTAGTTTTTTTGTCCATACCGGTTCCGCTTCCCTTAGAATCGTGGAGTTTTCCTTCCAGTTCAGTATCGTGAACTTCACTTTCTGAGTTTTTTTCTTTCTTCTGAACTGGTTTTTCTTCCTCTTTTTTATCTTTTTTCTGAACCTTATCTTCTTTTTCACAATCGGCACATTTCGCCTGAATCGGTTCTTCTTTTTCTTCTTTTTTCTGCACCGGTTTTTCTTCTTCTTTGCCTTTTTTCTGTACTGGTTTTTCCTCTTCCTTACCCTTTTTCTGGACCGGTTTTTCTTCTTCTTTTCCCTTTTTTTGTACAGCTTCTTCTTCCTTACCTTTTTTCTGTACCGGCTCTTCTTTTTTCATGTCTTTAGCCTGAACGGCAGTAATACTTGCCGAAATAGGTTTTTGCTGTACTTCTTCTTTCGACTGCAAAAGCCCGCCACCAGATGCATTTTTATTTACCACTTTATCGGCTACATGATCCGCTTCCGTTTCAAAGCGGTCACCTGCTGTTCCTGTTTTTAACTTCTTTTGAATTTTAGGTCCAAAAAAACTCGAATTGTCAGGATTATTTTTTTTTCGTTGTTCAAATGCTCTCATAACTGCTATTTTTTACCATTGGGTATAGATTAATTTTTCGATCCACGGAATCTTGATAATGGTAATATTCCACGGAATTTTCTCTAATAAAAGATCTTGTGTTTTTCGTTCAATTGTCAGCTTCGGATTCGATTCACTCCAATCCAGTTTGCCTTCCCTTTGAAGGAATTCGGTTCTTAAAACAGCCGTTGAGGTATTCTTTAGAGCCGACCAATGCTCTACAACTGAAAGCAGCATTTCTTCAACCTGCTGTTTGTGTTTGTCTTCAATAGTTATTTCTCTTCGAATGGATTGCTGCATCGGAATTCCACATAAAAATTTCTCAAAAAGCATGACGTGTTCATAGTCCTTTTCTTTTTTTGTAGCGGCATAATGCAAAATGTGCGCAGCCAATTCCTTGTTCAAAATTTTGTTGTCCTGAATTAAATCGCAGCTTTTTAATAATTCTTTTAAAAAAGGATGCAAAAGAATTAAGCCTGCATTCTGTACATAACCTGATTTTAAAGGCGTTTCCTCTTCCTGAAAATCATCTTCATCTTCTTTCTCAATCAGCGATTCGGTATTGATTGAAGGAATTTCTATGAGCGATTCAGAAAGGTTTTCATCAGTATAAGACTGTTCTTTTCTTTCCGTATTATTGGTAAAATCTTCTTTTTCAGAATTGATTTTGGTTATTGATTCCGATTGTTTTTCGTTAGAAAAATGCGGTTCATTTTTCTCAGGATTATTGATTAATTCTTCTTTTTCAGAATTGATTTTAATTTTTAATTCCGATAATTGTTCGTCAGTATAAAGCGGTTCTTTTCTTTCAGAATTTTGGATTGATTTTTCTTTTTCAGATAGGTTCTTAATTGTTGATTCTGGTGTATTTTGGTTTAAGTTTTGTTCTTTATTTAAGTCAGTGTAAAACTGTTTTTTTTCTATTCCTTTAGTAATAATTTCATCTTTATTAGCTTCCAAGGCATCAGGTTTTATAATTGCTTTCTTTTCTTCGGAAACCAAATAAGAAGCGTTCATTTTTTTCAGTTTTTCATTAGTAAAATCAACTTTCATAAAAGCTTTTATTTTTTCAATAAAAATTTCAAAAGAGATTTTATTTGATGAAAAGTAAGGTTCTTCCTGATGATAAAATGTGATGAGACTGATTGGCTTTTTTTCCATCAAAAAATCAAAAATTAAGTGCCAGAATGAAATTTTAAAATGCTGTTCTTTTTGATGGATTAACTGTAATAAATTGTTTTCTGAAAGTCCTTTTTGTGGTATTTCTGAACCCGCAAGGACAGCGACAAACAGGGCGATTTCCTGATTTGAAAACTGATTGACAACTCGTTTTTGAACTTTTTTTAGTTGCATTAATTTACGAAACGGAATGCTGAAAACTTCTTTTTTTAGATTTTCAGGAGCGATACGGTCAAAAAAAGCAACTTCATCACCTTTAGAAATCCACCAGGGCATACTGCCATTTTCTATAAAATAAAGTAAAGTTTTAATGTCTTTATCAGCTGCCGAAATAGTATGAAATTCAGGATTGATTTTAAGTTCTTTTGCACTTTTTTTAAACTCACTTAATACCTTTTGAATCTCTTTTTCAATTTGATTTTTGAGATCATTTTTTGTTTCATTATTAGAAAAAAACACATCGGTTTTGCTTGTATTTGTATCAATAGAAATGGCTAGTTTTTCTATTTGAACTATTTGATTATCAGTATTTTCTATTAAATTAAATTGCTTTTCCAAAATAGGAACCAACTCATTTTGAAGGAACATAGCAAGGTTGTCTTTGATAGTATTAGCCACTACCATAGAAGGAGTGTCTATTTCTAAAAAAACTTTTTGGATACTATGTATATTTTTAGTCATTTTATTTGTTTGTTTTGATTTTTTTTGTACTTTTACACTTCACAGAGTATGTGTTTACTGGGAAAGTAAAAGCAATCGGAAAAATATTGAGAAGAGCGGTAACAGATAATGATACGGCACAGAACAAGAAAAAGAAGAAAGTAATCTCCCCTTTAAAAGCTTCAAACCCGCTAGCAGAATGGTTTGAAGCTTTTTCATTTTGTCACGTTATCACTATGAAATTGTCAGTGTCAGCGGCAGCGGTTGGTTTTTGTAAATAGAATTCTGCCTGAGCATTGTACTGATTAAAAACTCCAATCAATAGATTTAGATTAATATTCAATGTTGATTCGATGTGAATAATGAATTTGCTTGTTTTTACTTCGTTGTGTAATTTTTGTCTCAATTTCATAAATTGCACGATTTCATCATTACTTTTATTCATATTCTCCAAATAATGTTTTGCCATTGTGCTGTTTACCCAGTTTCCATTGGTCCAGTCACCTCCAATATAAAAAGTAGTGGTTTGTGTTTTGGTATTAATTCCAAGTCTTGGATCTGCATTTATAATGTCTCTTTTAATGCTATGCAAGACACTTAATACATTTGTACCTTGTTGATTGGCAGGAATATTTTCGAAATCATTGAGCGTTCTAATGTATCTTTTGTACATAGAAATAAGAGGATGTTTTCTTAATTTGTTTCTAAGAACTTCCCATTTTCTCCAGTCTTCATTAAATGCTCCGTAGTCATCGTCTTTATTAATAGGATCATAACTACTGTGAATTTTTCGATAAGCATCCTGATTGTGTGCATTAATGATCGAGCATGAAATACCTTTGGTAAGATAGATTTTACCGTTTCTGGTAATTCCGGTTTCAGTAAATTTATACACGGGGCTCTTCAAATTTTGTGTGATATCCTGAATTTCAAATTCGAATTTGTCTTTATCTAATTTCATTATTTTAACCTTTTTTTCTTCTTCAATAAAATCAAATAAAAGACCGGTTGGGAATTCTGTATTCAGGGTTTCCATTACGACATGAAGGCGGCGTAAAAAAATAGTTTTCAAGGGAATTCGTATAATCACCGGATTCGTAATTATTTTAACGCCATTGATGCTGTATGTTCGAACATTTAAAACATAATGCGTTGGCATCGCTGTAGTCTTACTCGGTGTTCCGTTAAGGCTTCGCGATAAATTATTGATGTATTTTAAAGAACTGATCCAAGGGTAGGTACACTGTATGATGGTGCAGCAGCCCAATCCGCTTTCCGGATTTATTTTTCCGTCGATGGCAAAATCGGTTATAAAAGTTTCGCCTGATTTGAGCAGTAATAAGGTTCCGCCTTTTTTAACACCAGCTTTGTGCTCGAACGAATAATTAGTATTGAATAGAATTTTTAAATCGGCTGCATTTTCTACAATATCCAGAATATAAAAATCAAAATCCAGTCCGTGTTCTTTTCTTTTGGTTTCTAAAAACGTTTTTACACTATCAGCATTGTTATTCAGATAACCTTCAATTCGATAAAAATCGCAATCGTCTGTGCAATATCCCAGCGGAGCTTTGATGTAATTATTATTTGCCAGATTGGCGGTATGATAACTAAAATTAGTCTGATGAATATACAGACTGCTTTTTTCGAAATCCCAGGCATGTAATAAATTATCATCAACATTATAGTAATACGGAACTGATTTTGCACCTAGTTTTCCTGTTGTTTTAGACGGTGTTATTTTGATAGTATTTGACTTTACTTGAAAATTATCTAAAATACTTTTGAGCCTTCTGACTAAAGAATCAAAATTACTGAAGGTTTTATTCTGATCTAAAATAGGAGCTTTGTAAAACTGATGTCTGTAATTTTTAAACCGATTGTTATCTTCTACAATTCCTAAAAACAAATGTTTTGGGAAAGACCCAATTGGCGGATTGCACTCGGATTTAATCTGAATAAAAAGGTCTTTCAGTTCTTTGTAAGTCGCCACGATATCTTTTAATAAATCATATCGATAATGAATATCGGTTGGAATATTCGCCTGATTGATGGTAAATAAGTCATTGATACGGGTGTTAATCGCTGTAAGCTGTGTAGTATAACCAAAAGCTGAAAGTATAGTGGTTATATTCTCACTTAAGTCAATTCGAAAAGAAGGATCATTGACTACCGCATAAAAAAGCTGTTTGATTTGATTAGGAGTTGAAGTACTATTGAATGTTGGAATCACTTTTTTTACACCCAATTCGTCCAGCAAGCTGTATTCCTGAAAAATATCGTATTTATTGTAAAGAGAATCTCTTTCTGGAAAACCGTTTTTACCGATAATAAGATTGGCATTTGCCTGACTGACTACCAATACACGCAGGTTGAAATTTTCTTCGCCTCCTTTGTTAGCACAGCCTATTTCATCGCACAATGAAGCATCTTTTGTATAATTTTCAAGATACAATACAACAACATGGTCTTTTAAATTTACAAAATTAGTCAGCAGAAATTCGTTGCTGTCCAAAGAAGTTTCTTTTGTGAGTAACTCCCACATGGGTACTATTTCATTGTTCGTATCCTTAAAAGGCGGGTAATTGGCTTTATCATTATCAAATAATCGGAAGGATTTGTATTCCGTTTTGGAAAAATCAATCGAGAACAATTTTTGCTTAATTTCTTCTGCCAGTTCCGGCGTACTGCTTTCGTTTTTCAATTTTATCAAATCGCCGTCAGTAGTAATTCCGGTTCCCTGAGTTATGGTTACGGTAGTGTAGCCCGGATTTGCTGAAACCTGAAAGCCGCAGACAATTCCTGTACCGGTAAGAAAGATTCTGTTCAATCGATTTTGGTCATCAAAATAATCAATAGTCTCGTTGAGCTGAAAGTGCGTTAACACCTGATCTGCTACATAACTATGATAATTTCCTGTAATATTGCTAAGTTTTGTTGCCATGACCTTGTAATTTTATATTGTTCCTAAATTTGTTCTTCCTAATACTATTTTTCCTGAAATCTCTTCTTCTTCATCGATACAATTGTACAATGTGCCTGTAGGGTAAATAGAATTTAATTTTGATAATGATTTGATGAATTTTGGTAAAGCATTTTGTTTTTTTTGCGCTTTATCCAGCAGAAAATTTTTGAAATCTTTTTCGAAATCCAGTAAGTCATTGTCTTTGTTTATGAGGTGATCCTTTCGATATCCTATCCAGCAGATTTTACCCAAAATGTGAGACGGAATTTCCTGCCGGATTACGTTTTCGGCAAAATTCCTGAAATCAACATCAGCAAAACGATAGGTATATCCGGGTAAAACCACACTGATTTTGAACGAATACGGATTGGGAATACAGCAATCATCCGAGCAATCGTCCAGACATATCGGCATGTAATAACTCTCATCAACAGCTTCGTTTGCGTCGGGAACCAGCAGCAGATGTTCGACCAGAAAAATGCCTTCATCACTAAATTCTTCCTTAAAGAAAATAAGTAAATCGAGCATGGCTGTCTGTACTTGTTCTAAAGTTGGGTATAGTTTGTACTGGCGCGCAATGATTCTTTTCGGATTATCTATATCATCAACAAATTCAGGATTGATGATGTGAAAGGAATACTTATGAGTATCGGATTCAATCACTTCGAAAGTATCGATTACGGTATCTTTAAATGGAATTCCATTGTCTCTGTTTTCCAAAAGTTTTTCAAAAGCATGTTTAATTTCTTTCTCAGTGGTTTCGTAAATTTTCAGGATTGAAAGATACATTTCTGCAATTGCCGTTGATTGATTGACATAGTCTTCAGTTGCCGTCAGGATTATTTTATTGGCACTGTTGCGGATTCTCCATCTAAAAAGATTTGGATCTACTCCCGGACTTGGATCATAAATCTGTACAAATAAATTAGAGATATTTTTTCTTTTGATGCCTCTTTTGCCCGTAACCGGATTTTTATCGCCTTTGATGCCTAACAAACCGGCAATTCGGTTTTCGAGTCCTGTCACGTTAAATGTATTCCACAAATTGGTTACAGGCTGATTGAAATAATTAAATCCGCTGCCTCGCTGGCTGCTGATGGTATCGTAATTGATTAAAAAATCGGATTTGTTTTGCAGCACAATTTCATCAGAAGAAGCGCCATACAGCGATTTCATCAAAAAAGCATATTCTGCAAATCGTTCTGCAAATCGTGCAATCAGATGGTCTTTTATCTGGTTTTGTCTTTTGATGGTATCATCTAAATGACCCAACAGAAATTCGTCCCGTTTTTCTTCTGTTGAAGACAAATACTTTTCATTTACAATTTCATCAAAACCTGTCATGTCCGAAATTGTCTGAGTAAAATAAGTGCCCGCGAGCTCACTGTTTATCGAAAGCAGTTCTTTGATGTTGCTTAAATGTTTGAAATAACTGGCCAAAATCTGATCATAAAATAGCAGATAACCTTTGAGTTGTTTGGCTTTTGCTTTTCGTTCGGAACCAGCAGATTCTGACAGACCAATTTCGCCAATACCGTAATTTTCAGGAAAATTATTTGTAACACTGGTATAAAAATCAGTTTCGACAATTTTGCCTTTTGGGATGTTTATTTCTCTATTTTGAGCTGCTTTTTGTTGTGAATATGCCAGATCTTCTTTTAAATCCTCTAAATATTTTTTTGCTTTTACTTTATTGACCGTCACAGGCAAAACCCCTTTACTAAAGTTAAGTGTGCTTTTGCTGCAAAGACTTGGTTTTTTATTGGGCGGAATACAGATATTCCAGACACTTCCTTCCGTATCTATGGCTTCACAATTGTTGAGTGCGATATCCTTGATTACGGTTACACCTTCAATATTCATGATGATTTGCATAATGTCAGACAAGCGTACTTCGGTTTTTAAAGATGAATTTTCTAATTCTGTTGTATCAATAAATCCGTTTTCCAGAAATGGTCCTTCAAAAATCTGATCGCTGGAATAGCCTTTTGCAAACATTTCGTCTAACGAATAATATCGAATGGTGGGCGACAGGTATTTTTCGAGTTCTAAGGTGATTAAGGCGTGAATGTATTCTTCGTTGGCTTCCGGATGAATTTCGATCAAAGCACAAACGGCAATGGGCTGAATTTCAACCTCACGTATTTCTAAAATATCTTCGCAAAGGTTTCTGTTCTCGTGAAATTTCTCTATTATTTTAGCTTTAAGCAGCTTTTTCTGTGCGATGTTATTTTCGTCAAAATCGACCAGAATATTATAGTATCCCTTAATTTCAGATTCTTTGATAAAAGTATCCAGCGTGCCATCAAAATCTTCTTTTTTAAGTGAAATTTTCGCTTCCTTACAGTTGATGAATAATTTTTTACTGGTTTTTTGAAGCCAGCAGTTTTTGATTCTTTTCGGGTCGATATCAATTAAAATTTTTCGGTAATCAAGAGCTGTAACAGCCTGTGTTGGCAATATTTCAGAAGCGGTAAAAAACTGTTCGTCAATTGGAGTGGTATTATTACTTAATAAATCCTCAATAGGCAGATTGATTCGCATACCCAAATCGGTAATGGCATAACAAAGTACTTCCAGAATCGTAATTCCCGGATCGTGAGTGTTGTAATCGGTCCAAAACCGGCTTCCTAATGATTCGATGTATTCAATTCCTTTTTTTCGAAGGAAATCAAAACTCATGTCATCATTAGAACTGACGTTTTTAGGGATGCTGATATGTTGGTTTACAGTTGACATTCTTCTTGTGGTTCTATGGTTTTAACAGTACATTTTTTGATGTCGGTGCTGATGAAATGACTTTTTGCCGAAACTAAAATCGATTTTGGATTGGACGGAACCGCTACTTTATCAGACAAAGTGCCATTTTTTAGCAATTTTACATCCTCCAGGTAATCAACATAGCCTAATTTTTCGATGTAATTAATGAGCAAACTGGAATGAATGCTGACTCCAAAAGTAATCGGACTATTTTTGTCGAGAGCCCAGGGCGATAAAAACTTAATCATATCTGTATTGAGTTCCTGCATGTAGAAATTTTCATCGTAACCGGGTTTGAATTTTACTTTTAAGTCAACCGTAACTTCTTCATAATTAGGATTTATGACAAAAGTGCTTACCTGCAGCGAATTCAACTGATCGATATGATTTTTGACTTTGTTGAGCATGGCTGTACTTATCCGCGGCTGGTAAATATCGAATACGTTTTTGTTTACCGTGTCCGGAATGACAACCAGTGTTACATTTCCCGGTGATTGATACGATGTTTCGCTGGTATGATTCAGGCATTTTACTTTATACAATTCCGGAAATTTTTGCAGTATAATATGCTCATAATCCCACATGGTAACTGCCCGGTTTTTGTGTCGGAGACGTTCGCTGATTCTTCTGTAAAAATCCTCGTTGGCTTCTTCCGGTTTATAATCGAAGCTGTTGTAAGGCTGAGAAACCGATTTTACATTGCTTAGTCGCTGTAGCAGTTTAGAAATGCTTCCAGCCTCTAAACCCGATTTTAGATGCGATAAATCATTGGTATTATTTTCAAAAGTAGCCAAAACAGCCTGCGAATGAATGCCGATTATTTTGCAGACGACATCGTATTTTTTATGAATTTTGGCTTTAAGCCAAATAAAATTTTTAGGAAGTCTGGTGTTATTTTGAGTGGCTTCTTTGGGTAAATTGAATTTTAAAATCCCGGATTGCAAGAGGTTGTCAGTCTCATTCAGTAAAATATCCGAATGGTTCAGAATTCGCCATTCATTTTGGCCCAAAACCGACCATTCTATTTTTTGTTTTCCGGTAAAGGATGGCGTCACCGGATTTTCACTTCCTTCCAAAACCTGAAACAACAAGGTGATTTGTTCTAATTCCTTTACATTTTCCAGTCCAATAAATAATTCTCCGCCTTTGCAATAGGTAGGAAGCAAATAGGAATTGGTATCTGCTACATAATCCAGTTTTGATTTTAAATAGCCATGTTCTTCGGCATAGCCAAAGGGATGGATATGGAATAATTTTGCTTCGTTTTTAGTATAAACACTTTCAAAATTTTCTACTTCAGAAGTTGTAAAAAGAGTAGTTTCAGAAGCAGTATAATTCAGGATAAGATTTTCAACCAGCGGAGTGTAAGGTTCATTCGGTATTACCACATTTCGGTCTTCGCTGGAAAGCGCCAGAGCAAATGTTTTGGCATATAAATGATGTAAAAAGGAGCTAGCCAGTGTGAGTTTCAACTGCCCGTTTTTCTTCGTAATAAATTGATCGTTTTCTATTTCAAAGCTTGTTGTATAAGGAGCTGTAGTGGTAAATAAGGATCTGTCTTCAGGGTAATTCTTCCAGCTATTATTGTTTAATAAAGATAATTTATATTTAAAATAATCGTTGCCGTTTATGATTCCGCCAGTTTCTAAAAAGGCAGCACCATTAATGACACTAGTTTTAAAGTTATTCACACTAATAGTATTTACAGATGTAACTTTGTAGGCTTTATAATGTTCGACAAAATTGGCTGGAGTGTTTTTCCAAAGTATATCAACGTTTATTTTATCCCAGTTTTTAGAAAAGGCTTCATTGTATTTAATGTAAAAATTAGAACCCAATACAGGCTGAGTTGAAAACGGGAAAAATGGTTTTGCCGAATTGAGAATCCCATTATCATTCTCTAAAACGGCATTTGTAATATTTTGAACATCTATGTCTATCCTAATATTTTCTAATTGGTTCTGAGCTATTAATTTGTATAAATCATATCCATTGGTTTTTGTAATATCCAGGTAGCATTTTACGACAGGTAAATCAGTAGCGAATTCTTCACCATGTACTTTGGCATCATGAGCCGTAATAGCGTCTGCATTTTCATCCAAAAGAAAAGCAATTGTTATGATTTTTTTTTGTACCGAAGTGATGTAAGGATCTCCGGATTTTATTGGTAATGATGATGAAATATTAGAAACATCAAGCCATTTTTTGGCTGTCGTCAACTGAAGGCTTAAACATTCGATAAGGCTTTCAGAAGTTATACTACTCACATTCTCTTGAAAAGTTAAGCTCATCTGAACGGTACGTTTTCCTTCTGCCAGAGAAAGAATAGGAGAGGCAATGGCAAAACCCAGTACGGCGTTAGGTAATTCAGTTGGAAAACCAGCGTCATTTGTATAACCGAACGGCCACCATTGTGAATTATTTACATCTGGAAATGCTTTTCCTAATCCGTCATAAGAATTAGCTACCGGACTGGCGACTATTTTTTTTTCGCTGAGGTCGTTATAAATGTTTTTCAATGAAGAAACGACTGTTTTACTGGCTATTAATTCGTTGTTGGAATAATAATTTCGAGGTTTTCCAGAAGTGTCTTTACCACCGTCAAAACCGGTTTTGGATTCTATTTTTTCCTGAACAGCATTTTTGGCCAATTCAAAAATCAGATATACCTTATCAGGCGTGGCAGGTAATTTATCAATTTGTAAAACCTGATTGTAATAAAAATCAAGATGACGTTTGGTGAGGTTGTTGTATCTTTTTTTGCTGTTTTCTAATAGCATCAAAAAAGTCAGGAACAAGGTTAAATGCGGCGTAATGGCAAATTCTTTTTTGTTTTCGGCAATTAAATCTGTCAGTTCTTTTTTAACACGATCCAGCTTCATTTGGTTTTCTACGGATGGTTTTTCATCATTCAGTTTAAAAAAATCAAAAAAAGCTTTCCAGTCTCCTGATGGGGTTTCCGGATTCGAGGTTTCAAAATAATTTACATATTCAGAAAAATTATGAGCAAATAAAATCCAGTCGGTTATTTCAAAATCATTAAGGCGAATGTTTTCAGGTTGTAACGCGTTGATATAGCGTTGCTTTTGGTCGCTGCCATTAGAAGTCAAAACACTCACTATAGTCGTACAATTACTCATCTTTCCACAATTTATAAATTGGTTCCTTCTTGTTGGTAAAATGGATAAACCATATTTATTCTCGAATTAGTGGCGCGTACTTTAAAATCAATCAGTACTAATAATTCGCCACTTAAATCGTCTCCTTTTGTAATGTCAATTTTTTCAACGTCAATTCTGGGTTCGTGATACAGAATAGCCGTTTTAATCAGCTCTGAAACAAACGTTTTTAATGTCTGGTTCAAAGGATTAAACAAAAGTTCGTCCATATTACAGCCGTATTTGGGCTGCATGATACGCTCTCCAATTTTAGTTGAAAGCAAAATCTCCAGACTGCTTTTAATATCGCTTTCATCGGTCAGCATAGTTACAGCGCGGGTACTTTGTTTAAATTCAGGAGGAAAACTCCATCCAATACCTAAAAAATCTTGTTCTGGTTCCATAATTACCCAATTAAAACAGTTGCTAATCCAGCTACTATTGTGCCTCCGTGTGCAGTAGAATCTCCCATTCGTGCGGCTGGTTTTCCTCCAATCAAAACCGTTGCAGAACCACCGGCAATGGTATCGGGCGGACCCGTACAAACAGCCATGTCTCCTAAACATGCGGCTGGAACTCCACCAATTAATACGGTTGGAGAACCTGGAGGTAAAATGGGACCGCCCACATGAGGAACCGTTCCGGTAACCATTGGGCAAACGTGCATATCTGTAATTCTGGCGGCTGGTGCTCCCATAATTTTTAATTTATTTGTACGACACTTCCTTTTACAATCGCCGCAGCGGCAGATGACATTTCTGCACCTGCACTTCCTTCGGCTTTGAACATTGCTTTTGCTTTCAGTGAGACATTGGTTCCTTCAATGGTAACATCACCTGTAGCGATTAGCTCAATATTTCCGGCACTTTCCATTTTTATGCCACTGCTGTTGATGGTGATTACATTCGAATTTTCATCTTCAATTATAATGACTCCTTTGTCTTCATCGAGTGTTATTTTTTTGCCCGCTGGAGTTTCAATTCCGATGGATTTTTTTTCATCATCAAATAAAACTTTCATTTCACTTCGGGTTACAATTCCTTTTTGATGATTATCGTCGGAAGCTACTAGTGGAGCAGGTTTTCCGCTGCTGTGAAGCATTCCTAAAACAATGGCATTATTGGGGTCTTCGTTGACAAAACCGATGATCACTTCGTCTTCGATTTCAGGTCTGAAAAAAATGCCTCTGTTTTCTCCCGCATCCGGCGAGGCTACTCGACACCAAATGCCTTGTTCGGTATTATTAATTATCGGAATTTTTACCAAAATCCGGTCTTCGCCATTGGGGTCGCTTTCCAGTTGGGTCACAATTCCCACATGGAGTCCTTTTATGGCGGGTATAATTCCGGAACCTGTGGGTGTATGAATGTCAAAAGTTTCAGAAAACCATTCGGGGTTTAACCCAAATTGTGCATCAATGGTCCAGTTTCCTTCGGTTAATTCGTGAAAAACGCCTGTGATATACGCTTTTCCGTTAAAGCGGTCGCCAACACCTTCCAGCGTTATAATCGTGTTGGGTTTCACGGCCGGAATTCCCTGAAATTTAGCTCTTCCGCGGATTTTGGATAATTGCTGAAAAAATAATTTGGCATCCGCCCAATCCTGAAGTTCAACTTCGGTAATGGTGCCTCCGTGGCGTAATTCGAGATTTTTATGCTTGATTATTCCGGATAAATCAGAAGGAGCAAGATTCCCGTTCAGGCTTACAGCAGGATCTTTGGCTTCAATTTCGACCAATTCCTGATTGGTGTAATCCCAACTGTACGAAGACACTTTGGCGAATTGATTTCGGGCATCGATCTCGGCATCAAAATCAAGCAGAGTCGCTCCAAAAGTCACCGTTTCAACAGACGTTGCCTTTACGTTGGGTTTGCTGATGGTGATTTTACCATTTTCAACAAAACAAAGTTTTCCATTGGCCTGCGCTCTTGAAACAATAAAATCCCAGTCGGAAGTATTGTATTGCACCAATTCTTTATGGCTGAAATTGGTGGCTTCGATATCTTTTTTTAAACCGTAAGCATCAATAATTTCTTCGAATGCCTCGCTGTCTTTTACATCATAAAAATAGTTGCTCTTTCTTCCAATGGTAAGTTTTACCGCTTCGTCTTTACATTCGATAATCAGTAAAGAAGCATTGTTTTTTATTTTGATAGCGTGCTTGATGATAATACCTTTATAAATCGTTTCCTCATCATTATGATAACCTGCATTTATTTCGATTTTTTTACCCGGAATCAATAAATCTTCATTACTCAGTTTAAAATCCCTTTGAGCAGCTTCTCCGTCTGCCAAAACAATTTGGGCCATAGGAATCCGGTTTACTTCATTTTGTACCACTACACTTTTTACCTGATAGGTTTTAGACAATTCTTCCCCTTCAATTAAAATTTTAAGTGTTACTAAATCGGCACTTTTACTGGTTTGTATGACTCCGCTATTGTTCATCAGGATTGTTTTTGTAAGGGTGGAAAAAATAGTTTTTGTCCGGTTTTTAATTTTCTGAAATTCACAAGATTATTGACTTTGGCCACTTCCAGATAATATTTAGAATCGCCGTAGATATGAAAAGACATCAAAGGCAGTGTGTCGCCTTCTTTTACCGTTCTGTAATGTGTTAAATCTGGCGACTTATTGTTTTCTTTTGCCGCTCTCAAATTGTCTTCAACAAATCCCTGAAATTTTGCTTTTGCAATGGCTCTTATGGGTGTTCCGTCTGGTTTAAAGAGTTTGAATTCGATATTCATCTCCGTCAGGGAACCTTTAAAAAGCAAAGTTCCCCAGGAGATAATCAGATAATTGGGTTTGTGTTCGTCTCCATTGTAATCCAAAATCACTTTTTTGAATTTCTCAATATCATCGATGATACCATCCTTCGAACTTTCGAAACCGCTAATTACCCCGGAACGGTCAAAAACAAAATCGAGTTCCAGATTTTCAGGTAATTTTTTATTGAATTTCGGCGAAACCGTACTGGTTCCGGAAGCCTGAGTTTCATCGCTTTGAATTTTATAGTGATAGGTATATTTTTCAGGATTCATCAGGGTAGTAAATTTACCATCAGCAATCTTGTTGTTGAATTCCGGGTCACTATAAGCAACGACTTTTAGTTTTTCTAATTCTCCTGCCATGACTTAGCGTTCTTTTTTTCGTTCGATGATTTTCATTACTTGTGCAACACATTCAGCTACTGCATCTTCCTCTTTGCTTTTTTGAGCAGTGGCAGATGCAGTTGGTTTCGATCCTTCGTTCACGTTTATTTTAATGTGAAGCTCTTTTATTTCTATGGGCATGACTAGCTTTTTATTATGGTGAAATAATTATAGGTAAGCTCAAAGTTTTCTACAACGAGTTTACTTTCTTCGGCATTAAAATCTTCAACTCCCCACTTTACCGGATAGGCATGCACCACATTCCATGAAATCAAAGGCTGATGCTCGGCATTGAGCAGTTTGATGGTCAGGTTTACGGGTTTGAAAGAAAAGTTTTCGATGGCATCCCTGCACCAGTCAATCACAACAGAATCAATCAGTATTCCTCTTTTTAAAGTCAGGTTTGGATATTTTGTCTTTACAGGAAGTTTGTGTTTGAATCTATTTTCTCCACCTTCGGCAATTTCTTCGGTTTCAATATCAACAGACAAACCGGAAACCGATTGAAACTGATGGTCTTTTTCTTTCGAACCAAGACCTTCAAATTCAACTAAAAAATGAAAACCTACCGGTGGATAATAGTTAGCCATGACTAGTCATTTTGGATGGATAAACCTTCATGAACCAATTCCATTGATTCGATAGCTACTTCATTTCCATCAGCTTTTAAATCAGTTGACTGAATTTTGGTAGGCCAGGCATTTTTTACTTTCCAGATGATCACAGGTTCGTGCTCTTCGTTAAGTAATTTGATGGTAATATCCCTTCTTTCTATGGTGTTTAGTTTTACCGTGTTCCACCAGTTGTAATACTCATTATCACTTTTAAAAGTGCCTCTTTTGAGTGTGATGTTAGAGAATTTCTGCATGCCCGGCATTTTAATTTTGCTGTATTCCGGACTTGCTCCCTGACGGTATTCAATAACTTCAGTTTCGACGTCTAATCCGGAAACTTCTGTAAAACCTATTTTTGTTCCCCCCCAGTCAACTGAGAAATGAAACTTTGGTAGCGGATAACTCATGATTATATTTTTTTAATGTTGTTATTTAATTAAGATTCCTGCATTTTGTGAGAGAAACGCAGAATAATGAATTCTGCCGGACGAACTACTGCGAGTCCTATTTCGACAATCATTCGGCCTTCCAGAATATCTAAAGCAGACATGGTTTGGCCTAAGCCAATTCTAACATAAAAGGCCTGTTCAGGTTTGGCTCCGGCCAATGCTCCTGCTCTCCATTGCAGAATGAGGAAATTCTCGATCATCGCTCTAACCCTAATCCAGGTATTGGCATCGTTGGGCTCAAATACAAATTGCTCGGTTGCTTTTTTGATGGATTCTTCGGCCATATTAAAGAAACGTCTCACCGGAACATAACGCCATTCGTTATCATTCCCGGCCAATGTTCTGGATCCCCAAACCAGGGTTCCTTTGCCCGTAAAACTTCTGATTGCATTGATAGATTTACCGGCAACAGTATCAATATTCAGGTTGTCCTGAATGGTGTTGGTTATCTTAACGGTTGGTTTTATAACATAATTCAGACTCACATTCGCAGGAGCTTTCCATACGCCTCGGTCTTTATCGACTCTCGCATATACTCCGGCAATGGCAGAACTAGGAGGAAGGGTTATCGACAGATTGTAAATTTCAGTAAGAATTTTATTGTAAGTCGCGTTATCCATAGCTTCCAGCGTGCTTAGTTTTCTTCCGTTAAGGACGCCATTATTGACATCTTTTCCATCAACAGATTTAATAGCATTTAAGAGTGAAGTCAGGTTTGCATCTATAGCCGAGAAGCTATTGGTAAGTCCGGAAATCCCGGTCTGAGCGTTCAAAGGAGTATAATTGACCAGTTTTTTTAGTTCTTTATCAAAACTGATATCATCTGTTTGAATAATTTTCAGCAGTTTGGCTGTTGCATTTTCGTCCTGTATTTTTTTCTTTAGTGTTTTTAAGTTTTTATATACAGAATCAATTTTATTTGCAGCAGTAAAATTTAGATTAAAAGCCGTCAGCGTACTGGAGATAGTTCCCGCAATAACCATATTTTCGTCTGATATTGTGCTGATGGCTGCATTAGCTTCTTCGTTTAGCGTGTTTTTCAAAAGTGTTAATTCTTCTAAAGTACCCAGCAAACCGTCCAGATTAGTTAAAAAAGCTGTTTTTTTGTCAGCATTGCTAACAAAGGTTCCATCCAGATCAAAACCAGTTGCATCATTACTATAAAGTTGTAAAAGCAAATCACTTACCTGACCGGCGATTTCTCCGGGAGCTGGTATTTCAGCCAACTTGGTTACGGTTGCATTGATTCCGGTAGTTGGATTTTCAATAAGCACCAGTCCTGCAGCAATCTGATCGTAGGCTTTTGCCGTATAGGAAAAATGTTTTAATATAATTTTGCTGGTATCAAAAGCATAGTCTAATATGGTTTCCAGGTGTGGATAATAAACAGCTCCGTACTTAATAGTATCTTTTTCAGAACTGATTTTATCTCTTAAATCATCTATATTAGTATCGGTTGGACTTGATTCATCATAATTTAACGTGTCAATTAAGGTGAATCTGTCCTGAAGATTTTTGCATTGCGTCAAGGCATTGTTGTACAATCCGTAGAAATCAGTCGTGTTTATCGAAGCTACTTTTGTGGCGTCTGGAAATAAAATGAGGGTGGGTTCGTCTATTTTTTCTAATTCTAATAAACCATTATTCAGCGCTATACTATTGTTGATAGTAGTAACCGCAGTATCCTCTTCATCCAAATCATTGCCATAACGACCTACCGAAACAATATAACAGGGACCGCCGCCATTTGCAAAAAACAACTGCATCGAATAATACATCAAAAAAGGCTGTCTGGAAGTAGGTTGATCTACGATAATAGATCGGGTGTCACCACTATCACCTAAAACATCATTAATGGTAACACTAATAGTGGTTTCTGGTTTTGCATAGCCAAAAAAGCGTTCGTATTCTAAGAGAGAAGTAATTCTGGTGGGTTTCAGTTTCAAATCTCCATTAATTTTGTTCGTAGCTTTTTCAGTATAGCCAATAAAAGCGGGAATCGCTGTTTCTACCTGGGCAACTGAAGGAGGGAATTTTACGATTTCCTCAACATATACCCCGGGTGTTTTGTAAGTTGTTGCCATGATTAATTGTTTTTTTAATTATTAAATAAATATTTCCGAATAGTAATCACCATTGATTTTTGTTATTGATTTTACGGATGGATTAGGATAATGACTGTTAACCGGTTCTGGAGGCGTAAAATCGGTAAGGGGATCAATTTCGACAAAACCAGAAAGGGTTAAAGGTTTTGCAGCATTGGTTTCAATTTCGGATGTTGCTTTCCGGTTGATGTATTTCCAAAGTGTTTTTCGATTATCAAAATGAATTTTAAAATTGGGACTCAGTATTTTTCCCAAATCGTTTATAATATTTCCAGCAGCATTGTCGCCCTGAAGGTTTAGGGAAATAATCCCAAAAACACCTTGTTTTTCCGAAGGCTGAAGTGCCGAAAGTAATTCGGCAGTAGTTTCTTCGGATACTAAATACGCATTGGAAATGAGTTTGTTGTCCTCTATTTTCGGAAGGTATTCAAATGTAATCGGCTCTTTTAGAGGCTTGATATTGCTAAATAACAATACCTGACTAAAAGCAAAGTCTAAGTCGGTATAATTCACAAATTGATAGTCTTTGATGCTGATTAAAAATTTTAAGTTCAGATTAGCAGGAATTTTGATAAAAGGATCAGTTTCATCAGTATCTTTAACTTTTATGTAAATACTAAAACCTGTTTTGGTTTTTTTGTATGACATCCTGTGGTTTTGTAATGCCGTATGCGTTTCCAGAGTTGGGGTTATAGTCGAAAAAACATCGGTACTGTATTTTTGCAGCATTTTTTCTTTCCCTACAGTCGGCATACTCTGAAAAGTTTCCACACCATTATTCAAAAAATAATTATGAAAAAGTGTTACTTCAAACAACAATCCGTATGTAAGATTAAAACCCATGATTACTCTCTTTTTTTCGTTAAACCTTTGTAAGTACTGATGAGTTGCCCTTCGCCTTGCGCAATATTGCGTTCAATTTGTATCATGCTCACTTTGTATAAAGCCGATGGGAGTTGTTTACCGCCCAGTGTACCCCAGATATAATTCAGTTCTTCAAAAGTGGGCGTATAGAGCTCTACCGAAAACCTGAAGTTGTCAATATTGGCCATAGCCACATTATTTCGGTTGTAAATGGTATTGGCTTGGGTAAATAATTTTTTTGACTGAAAAAAAGCAATGATTTTCGAAATATCATTCAGCGAGTTGATATAGGCATTTCTGTTGGCGCTAAAAAGCAAGTACAGATTTAGATTGATGACATTGTTTTTATAAATCGTTTTATCTTTTTCGATAACATGATTAGGAAAGTTTTTTAAAGTAGTTTCCTCGTCTAAATTGATCAAGGTAAGAGCGACTTTATCATCTAAATTACCGGATACAGTATCGTTTTGAGACTCTAAAAAAGCAATATTTTCAGCCACAATTGATTTTTCTAACCCAATTTCTTCGAGATAGTTGTTTACCTGTTCTGTAATTATCTGAATAACTTCAAAAATCATCTTGTGATACCTTTACTATATTCTACATTCTAACTGGTTTGATTACCTTGAGTTTATTGCATACAATTCTGCTTAAAGAAATTAGCTTCAAGGTGTAGATTGAAAAATAGAAGAGAAGGGGCTCCAGATTTTGTTTTTAAACTTGTGATAAAAAGGAGGCTTATAGAATTGTCGAAGTTATAAAAATGAATACCTATCAAAACAGGGGAAAAATACCCTTTTTTTAACCGTGTAAATACCTGTATTTTAAGTGTTTAACATTGATTTTGTTTTGATTTTATTTTAAAAAAATATGCCAGAATTTATGAAAGCGGTTAGAGTTTTTATAAATGAAAAAAGAACTCGTTCCCCATTTAGATTTGGGTTGAAAGGAAAAATTATCCAATTTGAATTTACTTAAATGTGATGGTTTAAAGAAACTTCTTTAATCTGTCAAGGTATTGATAATCTTAAATCTGTAGATTTTTGGAATAAAAAAAATCGGTTCTAAATCACTTTAAAACCGATTTTTTATCTGTATGGATGGGTTACACTTTACTATTATTTTTCCGGATCTAAATTATCAACCGCAGAAATCTGGTCTAATATATTGGTTTGGTTAGGCGAAATGTAGTTTTTGGTTTCGGTTGTATTTTCTTTCTTAAAAAGAATATCTAATGCGTTGTATAATTTTAATAAAACATCTCTGTCTTCTTTTTCAATCTCTAAGGCAGTATTAAAATTAAAAACATAATTATTCGAATTGCGTACTTCTACTTTTATGGTTTTCGATGTGATTTTAAATTTAACTATATCCATTGGTATAAATTACTTAGTTTGAAAAGACTGTTTTAGAATCAGTTATCTTCGTTTTTTTACGCTTTTAATATTTATGCAAATTATCGTTTTTTTTAGCAGAAAACCAAGCTTAAGAGAATTGATTTTAATGTGAATTTTTGGCTGACTGATTTTTTTGTAAATATATTAACTTCTTTTAAGATGGTATTTGTAACGTATTAATTTTTAGTCTTTTTTTGTAAAGAGAAAAGGAGTTGAACCGTGACCTCAGGGTTATCAGAATTAAAATATGATTGTTTTTGTTTTTTAACCCCACTCAAAAAGGATTGAGTATTTTTCTTAAAAAATGTATCCTAAGCTTTTAGCCTTATTGAGAAGCATAACAATAGAGTTTACTTCTAATTTCCGCATGCAATTTTTTCGATGTGTTATCACTGTATATTCGCTTAAGTAAAGCTTATTCGCGATTTCTTTTGACGATTTTCCTTGAGCAATCAGGGAAATAATTTCTATTTCACGAGTACTCAAATGAATTCTATCGGTTTTAAAACTGATTTTTTCACTTTCTAAAGAAGGAAAAAAAACGGAATTACTTTTGATTGTAGTAATTGCAACAATAAAATCTGCTATCTCGAAATTTTTAGACAAATACCCCTTCACTCCAATAACTTTAAGATTTTTTATTAGTTCAATATTATCATATTGGCTAACCATCAATATTGAAATATCAGGATATAATTCGATCATTTTTTTGGCTGCTTCAATACCATTTAATTCAGGCATATTAATATCAATTATTGCAAGATCAATTGTATTATGTTGTAAAAACTGCAATAATTGTATGCCATCATTTACCTCACCAATTATCACACCTAAATTGTTGGTCGAAATAATATGACTAATTCCTGAAATAATTAATTTATGGTCATCAGCAATAACTATTTTGTAATTCGATCCTGTCATCGTACTGGAATTTCTATTATAATTGAAGTGCCTTTTTTATTACTCTCCAAAGTTATTATTCCTTTTAAAAATTCTACTCTCGATTTCATGTTTTCCAGACCAATACTTTTGAAGTCATTGCTAAGGTCGAAACCAATGCCATTATCCTCTATCATAAGCAAAAGAATATCATTTTCAAAAATTAGCTGAATAGAAATCTTTGAAGCCATAGAATGTTTCAGTGCATTGGTATAAGCTTCCTTAATAATTCTAATGAGCTGAGATTGAATTTCAGGAGGCAATACGTCAGTATCCTTAAGATTGCTAAATAATTCAAATTCAACATTTTTAACATTTTTTCTGTAAAATAAAACTTGATTTTCAATAGTAGCCATAAAGTTAGAATTGAATTCTGTGGGCTTCATAAAATGACTCAAATCTCTTACTTTCTCGTATAGTATTTTTACGTTTTCAAGTATGCTTTCCTGATGTTGAGGATTTATTGTACTACTTGATAAATGATTCTCCAGCTGTAGTCGAAGGCCGGTTATATCACTACCAATTTCGTCATGAATATTGCGCGCTAACCGCTCTTGCTCTTCAGATTCAATGGTCAGCATTTTTTTAGACAATTCATCATTTTTTCTAATTTCAGTAATTATTTTTAAAGCGGCTTTTTCTTTGTCTAACTTGAATTTGTAAATAAAGAATATGGTGAGCAATGACACTTCGATTACGGAACCATTTATTAAATTTCCGGGTCTGAATATTGGCAAACTCGCCAGGTTTAAGGTATTTAATAAATATCCTAAAAAACCATAGAACATAAACACAAACGACAAACCAAAGAGCATGAAAAAATTAATTTTAAATCGAATGCCTATAAAAATTGTAACCAATATAAAACCAACAATAATATAGATCATAAAATTGATAAAACCGTTTACAAACTGAATAAAATAATTACTTTGATGAAATAATAAACCACTGACCAAAAGTAAAATAGCACTGACCAATAAGGTATAATTTAACCCATTTAAAACCCTATTGATTTTTATAAAGTTTTTGTGTAACTCTACAAAAATCTGAAAAACTTTAGCATAAAAAAAGATCGACAATGCAATATAAAAATCTTTGTTAATGTAACTCCAAAAGCTAAAAAAAGCATTTGGAATTTCAAAAGAATCAAAGTGAAAATCAGATAGTTGGAATAAAATTATAAAAAAACCATAGAAAATATTGTACAGATAAATTCGTTTTTTCAAAATTATAAACAAACACAAATTGATAAATAATGTCAATAATAAGATTCCAAAATATTTACCCATTAAGTAGCTAAATTCTAATTCAGCAGTAAAAAATTGCTCTACAGTTTCAATGTCTGTGGGAAAATATATATTTTTATTGACCGTTGGAGTTACTTTGACAAACAAAATTTTACTTTCCATTGAGTCCAAATAAAAAGGAAATGAAATACTTCTAACGGGATAAGGACGTTTGTCCAGGCTTTCATGCATTGATGATTCGTCAAGAAGTATCAATTGGCCGTTTTTGAATTCATAAAGCAAAAATGACAATCCGTTGTTTTTAAAGCTCCAAAGGAATTTTTGGTTTTTGTCAGTACTGTTTTGCACAGCAACAGCCAGCCAATAACTACATGTCGAAATTCCGGAGCTAAAAGCCTTGTCGAGTGGAGGATTCTGAAATTTTCCAGCCCTGAAATTTTGAATTACTGCTGTAGTTGAATACGAATCACAATCTTCCAAATACTGATAATAATGTGATAAATGATGAATATCATTATTGTAAACATACGTTTTCAAAGGTGCTGCCTGAAAAAATCCGGCTGAAAAAAGAAGTAAAAACAAAAAAACTTTTCTGGTCATAAACAAATTTAAACATTTTTTATAAATGTAGTAATACCCTAAAATAGGTATTGTTACACATTTAATTCATTAAATCGGTCAATTATACTACTGTTGAAAGTTTTACTTTTAATGAAGAAAGAAATGGTGTTTTGAACCTGAAGTTTGGGTTCGTATTTTCACATTTCTAATGTTTTACAAAAGTTTTTTTGAATTGTCTTAAATAAAAAACCCCTAATCAATTGATGATTAAGGGTTTGTTTTTTGTAGCGAGGACGGGAGTTGAACCCGTGACCTCAGGGTTATGAATCCTGCGCTCTAACCAACTGAGCTACCTCGCCAGGGTAAATGATGAACCGAGTTCCTCATTGCGGGTGCAAAGATAAAAATTATATTAAAGCTTACAAGCATAAATGAAAGAAAAAAAAATATTTTTAAAAATGCTTTTTTTTTGAACATATATTCTTATATTTCAAAAAAATTAAAAGTAGTCCATGGATTCAAAAATACGTTACGAAATCGAGTTTCCGATCAATTCTTCTCCGCAATTATTGTATCAATATATATCAACGCCGTCAGGTTTGTCTGAATGGTTTGCCGATAATGTAAATTCCAGAGGTGAATTTTTTACTTTTATCTGGAATGATTCACAAGAAAAAGCCCGTTTGGCTTCTAAAAAAACAGGCGAAAAAGTAAAATTCAAGTGGGTTGATGAAAGCAGTAAAGACACCGAGTATTTCTTCGAATTGCACATTTTAGTCGATGAGCTTACAAAAGACGTATCGCTAATGGTGGTTGATTTTGCCGAAAAAGAAGAAATAGGAGAGGCTAAACAACTGTGGGAGAATCAGGTTTCAGATCTAAAACATCTTATAGGATCTGTTTAGTAAAAGTCTATTTTATGCCTTATATTTGCCCTGAACAAAATTCAGGGTTTTTTTATGATCAATTTTAACGGAAATATAGTAGCACAAAACGATAATATACTGACTCAAAACAGAGCTTTTTTATATGGAGACGGTGTTTTTGAAACAGTAAAAATAGTTAACAGTAAAATTTTATTTCTGGAAGATCATTATTTTAGATTAATGGCATCAATGCGTGTTGTCAGAATGGAAATCCCGATGAATTTCACAATGGAATATCTGGAGGAGCAAATACTGAAATTGGTTCAGGAAAAAGGCCTTTCTGTATCTGCAAGAGCTAGAATTACTGTTTTTCGTAATGATGGAGGTTTGTATCTCCCAAAAACAAATGAAGTATCGTTTTTGATTCATGCTACCGCACTGGAGAATCCTTCCTATGTGATGAATTTGGCTCCGTATGAAGTTGATTTGTACAAAGATTTTTATGTTACCAAACAGTTGCTGTCTTCAATTAAATCAACCAATAAAATGATTAATGTTACCGGAAGCATTTTTGCTCACGAAAATGGTTTGGACAACTGTGTTTTACTAAATGATTCTAAAAATGTTGTTGAGGTATTACAGGGTAATTTGTTTATGGTAATGGGAAATAAACTCATTACACCACCAGTTTCAGAAGGTTGCTTAAACGGAGTCATGCGTAAACAAGTTTTGGCTTTAGCCAAAAAAATAGAAGGTATAGAAGTTCAGGAAGAAATCATATCGCCTTTTGATCTTCAAAAAGCAGACGAATTATTTCTTACCAATGTGATTATGGGAATTCAGCCCATAACGAAATATAGAAAAAAGGAGTTTACAAGTAATTTTGCGAATGTATTAGTACAAAAGCTAAATGAATCCATATCTGAAAATTAATTCAGATACGGGTTTTCAGGAGCGTTTGACCAAATGAGATAATCACCGCCTAATTCTATAATCTGTTCTTTCCAGAAATGAGTAGTCGATTTTCCGATAATTTTATTCTTATAGCTATTATCAGTAATAATCCAGGAGTTGCCTTGCATTTCGGTTTCGAGTTGGTTTTCGTCCCAACCGGTGTATCCTAAGAAAAAACGAATATTATTTTTGCTGATAGAGCCGTCATTTATTAGTTCTTTGGTAGATTCAAAATCACCTCCCCAATAAATTCCATTCGAGATTTCGACACTATTTGGAATCAGTTCTGGAATATTGTGAATAAAATAAAGGTTGTCTTGTTCTACAGGGCCTCCGTTGTATATCTTGAAAGAAGCTTCAATCTCAGGAATCAGGTCATTAATAGTGTATTTTAATGGTTTATTAATGATAAAACCTATGGATCCTTCTTTGTTATGGTCTGCTAATAAAATTACCGATCTATTAAATGATAAATCTCCAATTATAGAAGGCTCGGCAATAAGCAGGTGTCCTTTTTTTAATTTTTCTGAAATCATACGGTTACAATTTTTATTAAATTTAATAATAAAAATTGTAAAAACCGAAATAAAATCGTTAAAAGGCACAAAAAAACCTTCCAGATGGAAGGTTTTAATTATATTAAAAGTTTAATAAACTAATTATTAGTTTACTGCACCTTCTAATTCAGCTCCAGCTTTAAATTTCACTACATTTTTAGCAGCGATTTGGATAGTTTTTCCTGTTTGAGGATTTCTACCATCTCTAGCAGCTCTAGCAGATACTGACCAAGATCCAAAACCTACCAATGATACTCTTCCACCTTTTTTCAAAGTAGCACCTACGTTCCCTAAAAATGATTCTAAAGCTAATTTTGCAGCAGCTTTTGTAATTCCTGCATCAGCAGCGATAGCATCGATTAATTCTGATTTGTTCATAATAATTAGTTATTAATTGTTGGTTAAAAAAAATTGTTAATACACAAATTTAGTAGGAAATCCGTTCCTTGCAAGTGTTTTCTTTAAATTTAGCATTAATTGTTGATAACTTGCTTTTTTTGTTCATAACGAAGGCTTTTTTGTCACCAAAATCAGGTAGAAACCCCTGTTTTGTTGGTGTTAATAGACCTTTGCTGTTTCTTGAAATGTGATTCCGTTTAGTAATTCTGCTACTTTCATTCTCTTTTTTCCGGGTAATTGCAGACTTAATAGCTCAATAAAACCATTCTGAACGGCAATTTTGATTTCTTTTTTACTGCTAATCAACTTTCCAATCTCATGAGAATGCGACTCTAAAATCAGTTTTGCTTCGTATATTTTAATACTTAATTCTTCTTCTTTGTCTTTTAAGAAGCACCAGGCTGCCGGATACGGACTCAATCCCCGAATCAAATTGTTGATTTCGTCACCAGATTTTGTCCAGTCAATCTTGCAATTTTCTTTATTTAATTTGTAGGCTGTTTTTATTTCAGCATCATCTTCCTGAATAGTGGTTGTTACATTTCCTTTTTCAATAACTTTCAAAGTATCAATTACGGTTGTGCTTCCCAGATTCATCAAACGATCATGTAATTGTCCTGCATTTTCTGTTGGTTCAATCGCAATTTCCGAATTCAGGATCATCGCACCAGTATCAATCTTATCATCAATAAAAAATGTAGTAACACCAGTTTTGGTTTCTCCATTAATAATAGCCCAGTTTATAGGAGCAGCTCCACGATAATTGGGTAATAACGAAGCATGAAGATTAAAAGTTCCTAAACTTGGCATTTCCCAAACTACTTTTGGCAACATTCTAAAAGCAACTACAATTTGCAAATTGGCATTCAAAGCTTTTAATTCGGCCAGAAAATTTTCGTCTTTTAAATTGGTTGGCTGCAATAAAGTGAGGTTGTTCTCCAAAGCATATTCTTTTACCGCCGAATATTTTATTTTTTGTCCACGCCCCGCCGGTTTGTCCGCAGCAGTAATAACGCCCACGACTTCGTAATTGTTTTTGATGATGGTGTCCAGAATGCCAACAGCAAATTCCGGAGTTCCCATAAATATAATTCTCAATTTTTCCATTATAGTTTTAAAGTGTATGTATTATTGGGTTGTATGATAATGTAATTGTTTTCTAATAATTCCTGAAGTGCCAGAATTACATCCTGAGCATCCAGTTTTATTTGGGACTGAATTTCTCTCGAAGTCAAAGCAGCCGACTTTAATAAATGCAAAATTTTATCCGCAACCGAATCGGCCTCGGTGATTTTGCCTTTTTGAGTAATACAATAGGAGCAAACACCACAATTCTCAGTGGTTTCTTCTCCAAAATAATCCAAAATCAATCGATTCTTGCAGGTTTTTCGTTCTTTAACATAATGAAGAACCGATAAAAGCTGGTCTTTTTTAAGCTGATTTTGTCTTTCAAGATATTTTGCAACCCGATTTATGGTAAGATTGTCCTCCCGAACTTCATTAAACAATATAATAGCATCGTTATTTTTTGCTTTATAATCGATGATTTCTTTTTCTTTTAATTTTTCTAAAACTGCCGAAACCTGTTCCTCAGAATGATGAGATTTTTTTGCGATAAGCGAAAGATTAAAAGAGGTTTTCATTTCGTAAATTCCTGGATACGTCCTAAGAATGGCCAAAATAATTTCCTCATCATTCGGATTCAGACTCATATACCGAATAACTTCTTTCGATTCAATCAAAAACTGCATCGTAATCTTTTCTGAGAATTCCTGCGACATCGTAATAATGCCCTGCTGATTCAAAAACTGCAAAGCGTTATAGGTTTTGAGAGTAGGGAAGTCATACTTGTGACAAAAATGATTCAGTTTAAACGAAAAAGAATCATCCAAACCTTCGCCATAAGCAATCTGAAAATAATTACACAGCTTTACATATATAGTATTCAGAAATTTTTTATCCGGTAAAATACTCAAAAATTGCTGTTCAGACTGGTTACTGTCCGATGGATTGCTTAGTAAAATAGCAAAAGCCTTTGCGCCGTTTCGTCCAGCCCGTCCAGATTCCTGATAATAATTTTCGATATTTTCCGGAAGCTGTGTATGAATAACTGTTTTTACATTGTCTTTGTCAATTCCCATCCCAAAAGCATTCGTAGCCACAATTACCTGTACTTGCTCCGACATCCACAATTGCATGTTTTTGTCTTTTTCTTTAGATGAAAGCCCTCCGTGATAATACGTCGCCCTGAAACCTAAAGTTTGCAATTGGGCAGCCATATTCAAACACGACTTTCTATTGCGTACATATATAATAGAAGGCTGCGGGTTTTTCTTCAAAATCTGTTCGGTGCGATACAGTTTGTCTTCGACTTCAAAAACCATGTAGGCAATGTTTTCTCTTACAAAAGATTGCTGAAAAAGCACGGGATCCTTCAAACCCAATTCGATTTTAATATCTTCAATAACTCTGGGTGTAGCCGTTGCAGTCAAAGCCAGAAACGGAATTTTAGGAAAGTGTTTTTTTAGTTCCGAAATCCTCAGATAAGCCGGTCGAAAATCATGTCCCCATTGCGAAACACAATGCGCTTCGTCAATAGCAATTAAATTGATAGGAAGATTTTTGATGCGTTCCAAAATCCAGTCTGACTGAAGTCGTTCTGGAGAAAGGTATAAAAACTTGTAATTTCCGTATTGGCAATTATCAAGTAGATCGATAATTTCTTCGGTATGAATGCCGCCCGTAAGTGCGATGGCCTTAATTTCGCGTCTCTGCAAATTCGCCACCTGATCTTTCATCAGGGCGACCAAAGGCGAAATCACCAGACAAATTCCGTCCTGCATCATCGCAGGAACCTGAAAACAAACCGATTTTCCGCCACCCGTTGGCAGCAAGGCAAAAGTATCCTGACCATCCAAAACCGAATCGATAATCTCCTTTTGCAACGGCCTAAAACCGTCGTGTTTCCAGTATTTTAAAAGAATTTCTTGCGCTTCTGGCATGGGTATCGTTTTAAAGTTAAAAATTTAGAAATCAGTTTCTAGTTTTGCAACTTTAAACACACCGCTAAATTTTATCTAAGATATAAAGAATTCTGTTCTCCACCGTATCTTTTGGCACTTCAATTAAGTCGTAACCGTATTTTTTATAAGTTTCAACAAGGTGTTTCTGAATCGTTTGCGCCTGTTCAAAATTCTCATAACGCTCACCGTCGCTTTGGTAAATTTCTTCCCAAGGTGGTAAAATAAAAGTTTTAGAATATTTAAAATCCTCGCAAGCCTTCGTGAAATGTTCCGGATATTCATCGCCAATATAATCCATATACGCCACAACATCAGGAATTCCGCGGTCAATAAAAACCACGTCGCAAGGCTCATTCAAAGCATCTTCAAATTGTTTTTTGCGTCCTTCCAGCAACATTTCGCTAAACAACAAAGGCTGCGTAAGGAACAATTGTTCGATACCACGTTGCTGTGCTTCTAGCGTAACCTGTCTGGAAATTTCAGGATAGCAGCAATAACCACGAGCTACCAATTCGTTAATAAGAGTAGATTTTCCCGTTCCAGGACCGCCAATGAGAACTATGATTTCTTTTTGCACTTTCGTAAAATAAAGCGCAAATTTACCTAAACTTATTCGTAATTAAAAAGATTTTTTACCAGAAGCGGATGAATTCGCATTTTTGGAGACATGGGTTCCTGCTTTCGGTTATATCTTTTGTGGCGAACCCCGCCACAAAAGGATATCCACTTCTCCCGATAGCTATCGGGACAGGGCTAGTCAGGAGAAATGGTTTTGTTTTTGGAATGATTTCAATTGTTGCCTACTCCTGCAAGGTTTTCGAAACCTTGTAGGTCTTGAATTTTAAGATTGTATTTTTTTACTGTTAAAAATACCTATAAGGTTTCCAAAACCTTGTAGGTGTTATGATCAAAATTTGTTTACTCTTAAAGATACCTACAAGGTTTTGGAAACCTTGCAGGAAAGAAAAAAAATTATGCTCGACCTGAAATATTTAAATCGGAGTATTTATGTGTAGTTAGATTAATTTTTAAATGTATGTTGCAATTTCCTCCATCACTCATATCAATTAAAGAATATTTATAAGATTGGTTATCGTATGGTTCTTTACAATAACATCCTATCCAAATTTCTTTTTCATGTTTTTCGTTTATTACTACAATGCATTGTTTTACGTATTTATCAAGTTTTTTTAGTTTCGATTCGTTCTCGGAAAAGCATTTTTCCAAAATTTGATCAAGTTCAATCAATTCGCTTTGGTTGAGATCAGCAGGTTTTATAGTTTCTGGTTTGTATCCGTAATTTCCAGGTCTTTGAAATTCTGGGTTAAAAGTAAAAAAAGCATAATCGTTAAATTTTTTAAGATCTAATTTAGATTTTGTGTGAAAGATATTTTTCCTGATTTCTATTTTTAACGGTGTTTCACCATCGACAAATTCTATGAAATTGTTTTTAATTACTGCTTTTTCACTTCTGTTAAATTTAAAATCCAACGGTTTGAAGTATAATGTGTCATTTTTTAAATAACAAAATCCCTTGCGTCTTTCTAATTTTTCGTAATCAAAATCTTTTTGCATAATTGTAAAGACATAACTACTATCAGAGAATAACTGAAACTTCATGCTTGATTTTCCAATATAATTATAAATATTAAGGGCGGTAATCTGCTCTGTTTTTGGATTAACGTTTTTAGGATTTTCTTTTTTACACTGAATCAATAATCCTAAAAAAATTAAGGTTAGTATGATTTTTAATTTCATAAATTTAAAGTTTAATCTATTCACAAAACAAATACTTCCCAGAACTCGCGCTTTTCTTCCCAGAAGGAATAATCAAATGCGATTCGAATTTTTTTCCTTTCAAAAGAGCATTCACGAAATCTAAAACATATTGTTGTCCTTCATGAAAAAGATAGCCCGAAAATTCGTGTCCGCCGCCACAAAACGTAATCAGTTCGATGTTTTTATGTAAATCGTTCATGTGCTTGTAAACCGCATAAGATCCAAAAAGAATCAGCCAGCCCGAAGCATTGGTTGGGCAGGAGCGATGCGAACCAGCTCCATACGGAACGGTTTTATCGTCATTTCCGTGCGCCAATAACATCGGAATCGCATTTTCTTTCGTAATTAAATTAATATCCTGAATAGCGCCAGAACCTCCAATAAAACCAGCGTATTTAAAGTTTTGAGGTAAATTGCTTTTGTATAAATTCATCAGTTTGTAATCCCAAAAAGTAGCGTGAAAACCAATTTCGGCACCAGCGCTAATTCCTGAAATAAAAAATTTCGAAGTATCGAGATTGTATTTATTGGCATTTTCGATCAAAAACGAAGTTGCCTGCCACATATCGCTCACGCCAATTTGGATGGCTTTTATTTTTTCGGTCAAAATTCCGCCACAGCCAAAATCTTTTCCTTTCATATATAAACTGTACGAAATGCTCGCTACGGCGTAACCGTTTTTTGCCATAAAGATCCCGAATTCTTTTTCGTTCGTTCGTTCTCCTCCAGAAAATCCTCCGCCAAAAGCAAAAAGAATCAACGGAATTTTTTCATTAGATTTTTTCTCAGGCAAATACAAATCTAATTCGAGTTTGATTGTGTCATTCTGGAAATACGTCATCGTTTTTATTTCCTGTGCCTTCATCGAGTTGCTTATTAGTACGATAAAAAATAGAAGGATTTGGTTTTTCATGGTTTTTGTTTTTTAATGTCGCAAAGACTCAGGGTTTTTTATTTTATGTCATTTTCGAACGAGAAATCTCCGCAAGTAAATCCCTAACGAGAATCCAATCTTTGTCGAGCTTCAGGTGGAGATTGCTTCGCCAGTTCGCTATCGCTCGTGTTCTGGTTCGAAATGACAAACTAGCCGATAACTTTCTTTTGAAAACAGATCTCCTAGCCCCGATAGAAGTGGAAATCCTTTTGTGGCGGGGTTCGCCACAAAAGATTGAAACGGATAGCGGGATTAGCTCCTGAAAAAAAGATTTGGTTTTATCATAGAAATCGAAATGACAAACAGTGTGATTATTTCTGCGTAATGTTTTCTCAAATATAAAGAGAAAATTTACAAAGCTTTACTGTTGCAAAACTTTTTTCTCTGCATCTTTGAACCTTTGCATCTTTGAACCTTTTTTCAAAGAAAAAAATCTAAAAATTCTGAAATCAAAACCGTATATTTGCGTTTATTTTTAATTACGAATGGAGAACGATAAAGAAAAAAACACCGCCGAATTTTACGAAAGACTAAAGGTCGAGTTAGATAATTCAAACACCTGGCCAGCAGAATATTTGTATAAATTTATAGTGCCTTCGGTAGCCGATAATGTAGAAAGAGTTGAAAAAGCTTTTGATAGTATGGGTGCGGTGATCAGGACAACAAAATCTAAAACAGGTAAATTTACCAGCGTTTCTGTAGATGTTACCATGAATAGTGCTGACGAAGTGATTGGTAAATACAAAGAAGTTTCTACAATAGAAGGTATAGTTTCATTATAACTTATGATCGAAAAATATAAAAAAGAAGTCGCGAATGATGTTGTTTTTAATTTAGAATATAATTCTGAAAGACAGCGTTTAATCATTCCAGAATATGGTCGTCATTTGCAAAAACTGATCGATCAGGCTACCGCTATAGAAGACGATGAAACGCGTAACAAGGCGGCAAAATACATTATTCAGGTAATGGGAAGCCTGAATCCGCATTTGCGTGATGTGCCAGATTTTCAGCATAAGTTATGGGATCAGCTTTTTATTATGTCTGATTTTAAACTGAATGTAGATTCGCCTTACCCAATTCCGTCCCGCGATGTTTTACAGTTAAAACCTGATGTTTTGCAATATCCGCAAAATTTCCCGAAATACAGATTTTACGGTAACAACATCAAATATATGATTGATGTTGCCAATAAATGGGAAGACGGCGAAATGAAAAATGCTTTGGTATTGGTCATTGCCAACCACATGAAAAAATCATATTTGAGCTGGAACAAAGACACGGTAAAAGACGATGTGATTTTCGAACATTTATTCGAATTGTCCGGAGGTAAAATCAATTTGCTGCAAAGCACAGAAGAGCTGCTAAATACAACTGATTTATTGCGTACTAACAAACGTATGTCGAATAAAATCACGCCTGCAGGTCAGCCAAAAATTCAGAACAACAAAAACAACAAAGGTCCAGGGAAACCAAAACCTTTTCAGAAAAATAACAATCAGAAGTAATACAAGGTGCTAAGATAATAAGTTACTAAGTCTCTAAGTTTTTTTTAACTCAGAATCTTAGAATCTTAGAGCCTTAGCAACTTTAAAAGAAGAACCTTAAAAAAAGAATATGGGAGTATTTAAAATCGAAGGAGGAATTCCTTTAAAAGGAGAAATCACGCCACAAGGAGCAAAAAATGAGGCTTTACAAATTTTATGTGCCGTGCTTTTAACGGGTGATAAAGTAAAAATTAATAATATTCCCGATATTATTGACATCAATAAATTAATCACTTTGTTGGGTAATTTAGGGGTGAAAATTCAAAGAAACGAACCAGGTTCGATTACGTTTCAGGCCGATGAGGTAAATGTAGGTTACTTAGAAACCGAAGCTTTTAAAGCAGAAGGCGGAGCATTACGTGGTTCTATTATGATTGTTGGACCGCTTTTGGCTCGTTTTGGAAGAGGATATATCCCGAAACCAGGAGGAGATAAAATTGGTCGTCGCAGATTAGATACACACTTTGAAGGTTTTATCAACCTTGGAGCAAAATTTAGATATAACAGAGAAGATCACTTTTACGGAGTTGAATCTCCAAAAGAAGGATTAAAAGGAACAGATATGCTGCTTGATGAAGCTTCTGTAACCGGAACGGCAAATATCGTGATGGCTGCTGTTTTGGCAAAAGGTCAAACAACGGTTTATAATGCAGCCTGCGAGCCTTACTTGCAGCAATTGTGTAAAATGCTGAACTCGATGGGTGCCAAAATCACGGGAGTTGGTTCGAATTTATTGACTATCGAAGGTGTTGAAAGCCTTGGCGGATGTGAGCACAGAATCCTTCCGGATATGATCGAAATCGGTTCATGGATTGGTCTTGCGGCTATGACAAAAAGCGAAATCACCATCAAAAATGTAAGTTGGGAAAACTTAGGTTTGATTCCGAATACGTTTAGAAAATTAGGTATCACAATCGAAAAAAAGGGAGACGATATTTACATTCCTGCTCACAAAGACGGGTACGAAGTAAAAACAGATATCGACGGTTCTATCCTGACAATTGCCGATGCGCCATGGCCAGGATTTACACCAGATTTATTAAGCATCGTTTTGGTTGTGGCAACACAGGCAAAAGGAGATGTTTTGATTCACCAAAAGATGTTCGAAAGCCGTTTATTCTTCGTGGATAAATTAATCGATATGGGAGCAAAAATCATGTTGTGTGACCCGCACCGTGCTGTGGTTATGGGACATAATTTTGAATCTCAGTTGAAAGCTACAACAATGTCTTCTCCGGATATTCGTGCGGGAATCTCATTATTGATTGCGGCACTTTCTGCAAAAGGAACAAGTACTATTCAAAATATCGAGCAAATCGACCGTGGATATGAGCGTATCGACGAGCGTTTAAGAGCTATCGGAGCAAAAATCGTGAGAGCGTAAAGAAAAGTTAGCCACGAATTCACGAATTTTTTTTGATAATCTGTGAAGATATAATTCGTGAATTCGTGGCAAAAAAACTTAATGCTTGTCCTAAATAAGTCTAAATGACGAATGAACAAAAAGCTATAAAAGCTACATACTTTAGTATAGCTGGAAACACCTGCTTAGCCATTTCAAAAGGCTTAGCAGGTTTTTTTGGCAATTCTTACGCCCTGATTGCAGATGCGATCGAATCGACTACGGATATATTTTCGTCCTGTTTAGTGTTGTTCGGAATTAAGTATTCGAACAAACCAGCCGATGAAAATCATCCTTACGGTCACGGTAGGGCAGAGCCTTTAATTACTTTTTTGGTGGTTGGGTTTTTAATTACTTCTGCTACTATTATTGGATACGAAAGTATCGCTAATATCCAGACTTCGCACGATTTACCAAAATCATGGACTTTGTATGTTTTAGGAGCGATTATCATCTGGAAAGAATATTCTTTTAGAGTGGTAATGAAACGCAGTAAGCAAATCAATAGTTCGGCTTTAGCTGCTGATGCGTGGCACCATCGTAGTGATGCAATTACTTCAGTCGCAGCGTTTATTGGAATTTCGATTGCGCTTTTTATGGGGAAAGGTTATGAATCTGCTGATGATTGGGCTGCACTTTTTGCGGCATTTTTTATTCTTTACAACAGTTATAAAATTTTCAGACCTGCTCTTGGTGAAATTATGGACGA
The DNA here is from genome assembly GCF_009789235.1 of Flavobacterium hydrocarbonoxydans. GTDB lineage: Bacteria > Bacteroidota > Bacteroidia > Flavobacteriales > Flavobacteriaceae > Flavobacterium > Flavobacterium hydrocarbonoxydans. Next base: position 421,825 of record NZ_WSTB01000004.1, read on the forward strand.
ACATCTAAACGATGATTTGGTCGAAGAAATTCGTGTAAAATCATTAACCGTAAAAGGAATTCTGGGAACCGAAAAATGTTTCATCCGTAAGGCGGGAATGCGCTACCATGTAGATTTGCATGCTATTGTTTCAGCCAATATTTCGGTAAAAGAAGGACATGAATTGTCGCATAAATTGCAAGATACTCTGAAAGAACAAATTCCTGAATTAGGAAATGTTTTGATTCATATTGAACCAGATGATTATCATTGAGAACAAAGTGGCTAAGATTCTAAGGTTCAAAGATTTTCTCTCATCATAGATATAAAAAAACTGATTAAAAATTAACTTACGTAATTTTTAATCAGTTTTTTATATGAGAGATTTTTTAAATCTTAGTTAATCAGAATCTTAGCGCCTTAGTACCTTAGATTGGTTTGTAATTTTTAATTTCCCATTTATTTAATCCTAAATCAATATAGTTGTAATGTAAAACATCGTTTTTATCAAATTGTCCATTTTGGTTGGTATCTTCAATGGTTCTGAAATACAAACGGTTTTTTGATTCAATTAAATTCCAATCTACCAATTCTTCTAAATCTGTTGACACTTTCGTGAAATTTTCTCCGCTGATATCGCTTAGGTATAAAGTTTTAATATCACCAGTATCAATTTTTCCATCTTTGTTAGTGTCTGAATCTGTTAAAGTATAAACCATTACTTGATTTTGAGTTCTATCGGCAACTGTTTTTAAATAAGTTGCAGTTAAAATTAAAACAGGTTTGTCAGACAAAGGTCTGATGGAATCAGAATCTACTTTTTGGAATTTCAAATTTTGCAAATAGCCCGTGATTTCATATTCGCCTAAATTCGAAATAGTAAAACTCACATCGTTTACACTTGAAGAACCATAACGTGCTTTAGAACCTTTTTCGAATACACGTAAATCTCCAACAGGATGAATCAGATAACTCGTACCTTCCATCTGAATGGGTAAATCGGCAATTTCTATTTGTGTAGAATCGTTTTTCGTAACTACTCCGCTTTTATTAGAAGTGTCATAAATTACTTTTGGTTTTTTAACTTCATCACGGCAACCGGTTAAAAAAATCACAACTAATGCACTGTATATATATAGTATCTTTTTCATAACTTAATTTCTAATTGAATTCAAATATAAACAATAAAATGTTTTTTGTTTTAAAACGCAACCTAATTCAATGACTAAATTAAAACCTCGCATTCAGTTTTACATTAAAAACCCTCGAAGTCATGTAATTAGGAATGGCGTATTGATTTTTAGAATACGCATCGCGTACCCAGGTATTCGTTATGGCATTTTGATTATTAAAAAGATTAAAAACTTCTATTCCCAATGATAATTCTTTGAATTTTTTTAACCAATTGGCTTTTGCCACTTTGGTATTGCTATCTATAAAAACTTTAGAAAAACCAATATCTGCTCTTCGGTAATCATTCAGCCTGTTTTGATATAAATATGGATCGGAATAGGAAGGTGAACCTCCCGGTAAGCCTGTGTTGTAAACCAAATTTAGATACACTTTTACACTTGGAATATTGGGCATATAGTCCTGAAATAAAACGGCAAATTTTAGTCTTTGGTCAGTTGGTCTTGCTATAAAGCCTTTGTTTTCGTAGTTTTCTTCGGTTTTCAAATAACCAAAACTAACCCAGGATTCTGTTCCGGGAACAAATTCTCCATTTAGCCTAAAATCAATTCCCTGCGCATACGATTTTGCATTATTGTCAGCGACATAACGAATGCGTACATTATCAATAGAATAAGTGTTCACGTCAGATAGTGACTTGTAATACAATTCTGTGACCCATTTAAAAGGGCGGTTCCACATCTTAAAATTATAATCATTACTCACTACAAAATGCACGGACTGCTGCGCCTTTACATTAGGTTGTACTTCTCCATTTGCATCTCTAAGTTCGCGATAAAATGGCGGCTGATGATACAATCCGCCAGAAATTCTAAAAACCATATCCTTATCCCAATCCGGTTTTATGGTAAACTGTGCACGCGGACTAAAAACGGTTTGATTCTTTCCTTCGATAGCGGCACCAGAAACCTGCCAGCTCTGAAAACGCGCTCCAATCGTGTACCAAATTTCATTACTGCCTAACTCTGTTTTGTTATTCCATTGGGCATAACCTGAAAACCTATTGATGTCATTAAAATTGGTGGCACGAATGTTTTGGTAAGGCAAAAGTGGTCCGGTATATGGTGTTTCTGGCTGATTGTCTTTTGGTAAAACAACCAACGGGGGATTAATAGAAAACCCAGCAGAATCAATCACTTCCCATTCTACAACCCGGTCGCGAATGGATTCTCTAGTGTATTTTAAACCAAATTCAAGTTCGCTATTCGCCCATTCTTTAAATCCCTTAATTTCGATATTAGCGATTAAAGCATCCAAATCGTTTCGGGCATGATTGAGTTGTGTACCTATTCCCCTTGTAAAATTAATATTGTCAGAAACCGGTGAACCATCTTCGTTTACTTCACCTAAACGGTATTGTGCCAAAATATCAAAGTGTTCTTTTTCGATGGTGTGAAATAAGGAACCAATCAATTTGAAAGTTAGGGTTGGTGATGCTTTGTAAGTAGTTTTTAAAGCACCAAAATAAGTGTCATACTGATCTTTTTCTCTCCCTTCGTAATATACATTCAGGGTCATGGGTTTATCAATTGTTCCAAATTTAGTTTCACGTGTCAGAGGCTGATACAGGTATTTGTTTTGCGAAATGTTTCCTAAAAAACTCATTTGCCATTTCTCCGAAATATCATAATTTACATTGGTCTGAATATCTGCAAAAGTAGGCGTGTAATTGGTTTGTGTGTCCTGACTATTCACTAACAAACTATTATTTCGATAACGAACTCCTGTTACTGCAGACCATTTTTTATTTTTAGAAACGGCATCAACAGCAACACTTCCGCCGAGAAAACTGGCTTCAAGTACAGCTCCAAATTGTGTAGGTTTTCTGTAGGTAATGTCTAAGACAGAGGATAATTTATCACCAAATTTAGCCTGAAACCCACCAGCCGAAAAATCGACATTCTGAACTAAATCGGTATTGGTAAAACTCAAGCCTTCTTGTTGACCTGAACGGATCAGGAAAGGGCGATAGACTTCAATCTCGTTTACATAGACTAAATTTTCATCATAATTTCCGCCTCGGACAGCATATTGTGAACTTAATTCGTTATTAGAATTTACGCCCGGTAATGTTTTTAAGATGTTCTCGATTCCGGCATTGGCACCTGGAATTTTCCGGATGGTTTCAGGGCTGATAATCGTAATGCCCTGTACTCTTTTTTTGTTTTTTGAGCTTACAAAAACTTCGCCCATTTGCTCTTCGGAATTGCTCATTACCGGATTAAAAACGAAAATTTCGCTGGGTTTTAAAACCACTGTTAGCGACATCATTTTTAAAGAAATATGAGTAAAAACAAGTACTGTTTTTTTATTCGAAGGAATTTCAATTTCAAAAAAACCATTAGAATTGGATTGCGACACATTTCCTGAAGCCGAAACATTGACGTCTGCAACAGGTTTATTTTCCTGATCCAGAATTACTCCTTTAACCGTTGCATTTTGGGCAAATGAAAAATAACCACAGCATAAAAAAAGGAAAACGATTATTAACTTACTACTATTCAAGCGTTTTGATTTTATTTTTGTTGACTTCTGAAAAAGTGAGTTTCAAAGATAGTAGAATTCCCTACATTATCGACTACTTCAATTTTTAAATCATTAGCACCTTCTGCTACTATCCCGTCATCGAATTTATGGGTGATTTTTTTGGTTTTATTATCATATTCAAACAAAATCCATTTTCCGTTTAAGTAACCATTGTACGATTTTATTCCGGAAAGATTATCATTAATGCTAAATTGAATAGTTTTCATCTCGCTAATCCATTTGTCCTGAATGGGTTTTAAGATTTTTATCGTTGGTGGAGTAGTATCGATTGCTAGACCGTATTGGCCTAAAATTTTAGATTTGGCTGTAAAAACAGTTCCTTTTCTTGTAGTGGCAGTATAACCAAAGCTTTTTCCGTTGAATTTTCCAATAAAAACTTTGTCACGCAACTCCTCGGCATAAGTACTGTCCTGAATGGTGATGGTGAAATTAGAATGTGCCGGAACTGTATCATCATGAATGTAAATGCGATTGTTTTTTACATCAAAATTCATTTTGAAATCATTGTAAAATGTTCCTGCCGGCAAAAAAACCGACATATTCTCTTTTTCGAAAATAGCATCTTTATCGGAATGAATAAAATATTTGGAGGTGTCGGGCTCGGCGCTTACAATTGGTGTTGCGTCATCAAATTCCAGCGGAATGGTAACCGAATTAATATTTCCAAAATAATCTGAAACTTCAATTCTATAAGTAGCACTTAGATTAGGAACTACAGGAATTACGCCATTTAGGGAATCTGTTTTAATGATGCTTAACGCAAAAGGTTTTTCCATAAAAAGTTTTTGAATACGCTGCCCTGTTTTTTTGTATTTTGAATAATCAATAAAGGCGTTGATGTAGCGCATTTCATCAAAAGAATAGGTGCTGAATCGATATTTGTAATTGGGATTTCCATTTAAAAAAGCACTTACATTATAAACACCATTTCTATTATAGGACACGTCATCAAAATCAACGGCATTGATTCCAAATCCGATTTTTCCGTTTGCTTTCACTTTATTAACTAAATAAGTGCCGTCTTTTTGCAAAGCCATATTTAGTAATAAGGGCTGTTTAGACTGATTTACGGTTGTGCCCTCTAAAGGATATACGTAGAGTCCGGAAATAGTAGGTTTTTTATTATCGGCAATTTCTTTATCAAAGCCAAAGAACATTGGATTTATAACAAATTCAGTTTTGGAATCACGAAATTCAAAATGCAAGTGCGGTCCTTCAGATGAACCGGTATTGCCCGAAAGTGCAATCAATTGTCCTTTGGTTACGGGTAATTCATCTGGTTTTAGAAACATTTCAATTTCAAAAGATTGTTTTTCATAGTGTGTTTTCTGAACGTAATCCTGAATTGGACCTACTGGATTCTGCAAATGGCCGTACACCGAAGTATAACCGTTTGGGTGCGTGATGTAAATACATTTTCCGTTTCCGAAAGTCGAAATTTTAATTCTCGAAACATAGCCATCCGCTACAGCATAAACATTTAAACCCTCTCGCTGTTTGGTTTTTAAGTCGAAACCAGCATGAAAATGATTTGGGCGTAATTCGCCAAAATTCCCGGAGAGCTGCATGGGTATATCTAGTGGTGAGCGGAAGTAATCCTGAGGATATTGCGTCTGAGCAAAAATAAAATTACAAAACAATAAAGAAAAAATAGTCAATTTCATGGGTAAGCTTTTTGCTAAGGTAAAAAAAAGCCTGCAAAAAAGATAATAAAATAATAAAAACACAATTAATTGAATTTCATTTATTTGCTTATTTTTAATGCAAAAAAATCGATAAAAAATTGCATTAATAAAAAGGAATACTAACTTTGTAGGATTAAGTAATGAATAGGATTTATAATGAGTGTAATTGCCGAAATAATTGATACTCTTGAATATAAAGTCGAAAAGCTTTTTTCGAAATTAAAAGGTTTAGAGAAAAATAATCAAGACTTACGATTAGAACTAACAAAAGCTGCACAAATCATACAAAGACAATCTCAGGAGATTGAGACTTTGAAAAAGCAGTATGATACACTCAAAATAGCCAATTCATTGCTGGGCAGCGATAACAACAAGAGAGAGACAAAGCTTAAAATAAATTCATTAATTCGCGAAATTGATTACTGTATAGCGCAACTATCAGATTAAATAACATGGACGGAAAGCTTAGAATTAAAATATCAATTGCCGACAGAGTTTACCCATTGACGGTAGAACCGGCTCAGGAAGAAGGGCTTAGAAGCGCTTCCAAAAAAATTGATGCTATGATCAAGCAATTCGAAGAAAGTTACGCAGTTCGTGACAAACAAGATGTACTGGCTATGTGCGCTTTGCAATTTGCATCGCAGGTAGAACAGAAACAGATTGATAACGCAATAGATGGCGAGGAAACCATCGAAAGAATTGAAAGATTAAATTCGCTTTTGGATCAATATCTCGAAAATTAAACGTTCTTTACAGCAACTAAGATACTGCCTACATTAGTTCATATTTGGTAAACTCAACACTAACAAATTAGAATGAGCGAATCATCACTACTATAGTATGCCCTGCTTCGGCAAGGAAACTTGAACAGTGAGTTAGCTCAAAACTTGTCTTTACGAGTTTATTCAAGCAATTAATGTAGGCTTTTTTTATATATAAATTTTAACAAACATGGACATCATAACGATCATTATTTCAGGTATAATAGGCATTTCAGCAGGTTTTGGAATCGCTAAAATTATCGAAAAAAGCAATATTTCTAACTTAATCAAAAACGCAAAAAAAGAAGCAGCCTCTATTTTAAAAGATGCTAATTTAGAAGCCGAGAATATCAAAAAAGATAAAATTCTTCAGGCTAAAGAGCGTTTTATAGAACTAAAATCAGAACACGAACAAGTGATTTTGTCAAGAGACAAAAAAGTAGCTGAAGTAGAAAAAAGAGTTCGCGATAAAGAATCTCAAATTTCAAATGAGCTTTCTAAAGCTAAAAAAGTAAACGACGATTTTGAGGCTAAAACACTAGAGTACTCTAACAAAATTGAAGTTTTAGACAAAAAACAAGCTGAAGTTGATAAATTACACAAAAGTCAATTACAACAATTAGAAGTGATTTCAGGTCTTTCTGCCGAAGAAGCAAAAGAGCAATTGGTCGAAGGTTTGAAAGCGGAAGCGAAGAGCAAGGCAATGTCGCATATTCAGGATACTATTGAAGAAGCAAAACTGACTGCACAACAAGAAGCTAAGAAAATCATTATCAATACCATTCAAAGAGTTGGAACTGAAGAAGCAGTTGAGAATTGCGTTTCTGTTTTTAATATTGAATCTGACGATGTAAAAGGTAGAATTATTGGTCGTGAAGGACGTAACATTAGAGCGCTTGAAGCCGCTACAGGAGTAGAAATCATTGTTGATGATACACCAGAAGCCATTATCCTTTCTTGTTTTGATCCTGTTCGTAGAGAGATTGCCCGTTTATCATTACACAAATTAGTAACCGATGGACGTATTCACCCGGCTAGAATCGAAGAAGTTGTTGCTAAAACAGCGAAACAAATTGATGACGAAATTATCGAGGTTGGTAAACGTACGGTTATCGACTTAGGAATTCACGGTTTACATCCAGAATTGATAAAAGTGGTAGGTAGAATGAAATACCGTTCTTCTTACGGACAAAACTTATTACAGCACTCAAGAGAGGTTTCTAAACTTTGTGGTATCATGGCGGCCGAACTTGGCTTGAACGTAAAATTAGCCAAAAGAGCTGGTTTATTACACGATATTGGTAAAGTTCCGGATACCGAAAGTGATTTACCTCACGCATTATTAGGGATGCAATGGGCTGAGAAATACGGTGAAAAAGAAGAAGTTTGTAACGCAATTGGAGCTCACCACGACGAGATCGAAATGAAGTCATTGCTTTCTCCTATTATTCAGGTTTGTGATGCTATTTCAGGGGCTAGACCAGGCGCAAGACGTCAGGTTTTAGATTCTTATATTCAGCGTTTGAAAGATCTTGAAGAAGTAGCTTATGGATTTGGCGGTGTTAAAAATGCTTACGCAATTCAGGCGGGTAGAGAACTTCGTGTAATTGTTGAGAGTGAAAAAGTTTCGGATGAAAATGCTGCAAACTTATCTTTCGAAATTTCACAAAAAATACAAACCGAAATGACTTATCCAGGTCAGGTAAAAGTAACGGTAATCAGAGAAACCAGAGCAGTAAATATTGCGAAGTAATTTCTTTTAATTTCCTAAAATAACAAAGGCTGTCTCAAAAAGACAGCCTTTGTTATTTTAGGAATAATTCATTAGTAAAAAGAATAGTATTGGCTACAAAACATCATTAAAAACAATTTTAAAGGTAGAGCCTACACCAACTTCACTTTCGACCGAAACGGTTCCCTGCATCGCTTCTATTTGATTTTTGGTAATGTATAAACCAATTCCGCGTGCCTCAACATGTTTATGAAACGTTTTGTACATTCCGAATAACAATTCACCATGACGTTTCAGGTCAATTCCTAATCCGTTATCTTTAATTTTTAGCGCTTTGTGGCCGTCTGGTTCGATTGCGAAATCAAACACAATCACAGGGTCTCGATCAGGATGTGCGTACTTTAAAGCATTGGTGGTAAAATTCAATAAAACACTTTCGAGATAAGCAGGATTGAAATTAATAGTTAGATATTCCGGAACATTATTGATTATGGTAAATTCAGTTTGATTCGAATTGACACATCCTTTCATGGTGGCAATTGTTTTATTGATATACTGACATAATTTTAAAGGTTCCACAACAATATTCAGATTGCTTTGTGTTTTTACAATCTGAGTCAAATTTGAAATGGTATCGTTTAGATTATTAGAAACAGTACGAAGATGCCCTAACATTTCATCAAAATTTTCTTTTTTGGTATCAGCATCCATAAAATCCAGAATCGATTTGATATTGCCTGCCTGAGTAATAAGATTATGCGAAACGATATGCGAGAAATTAAGCAGGCGACTATTTTGATCGCTGTATAATTTCATGGTTTTTATGAGCTCTAACTCTTTTTCTTTTTGTGCCGAAATATCAGTATGTGTACCAATTACTCGTAATGGAGAACCACTCGCATCACGCTCGATAACTTTACCTCTGTCCAGAATCCATTTGTATTTTCCGCTGGAAGTCATTACTCTGTGGTAATTCTCGTAAAATGGAATTTTATTATCAAAATGCTCGTGAATGTCCGAGTAATATTTTTCCAGATCGTCAGGATGTACAATTTTATCCCAGCGTTCCGGATTATCCAGTACATCAGCCGAATCTAATTCTAATATTTTAAGAGAAAGAGACGAATAAAAAACACTATTGGTCACCATATCCCAATCCCAAATTCCAACAGTTGAAGCTTCTAAAGCAAATTGAAATCGTTCTTCTGAGAATTTTAGCTTTAACTGCTGCTCTTTAAAAACGGTGATATCCGAAACATATCCAAAAAAAACGGTGTTCCCGTCTGTATGACGTTCCGGTTTTGAAAATACTTTAAACCATCGCAATCCTTTTTTGGGAAGTGTCGCTCTAAATTCGTATTCCCAAGGGGTAAGGTCTCGTTTTGCTTTGAAAAGGGTTTCAAAAAAACGTTTCCGGTCCAGATGCAAAACCCTGCCGTGAATGATTAATTCGGTTGATTTTGTAAATTCAGCATCAGATAATTCGAAAATTTCCTCAACAGATTTACTTAAAAACGGAAAAGAATATTGATTATTATCATCAATAATCAGCTGAAAAAAAACATCCGGAATTTCAGCAAATAATTTTTTATAGAAGCCATTTACTTTTAAACAGTCATCATTTTCATATAAATCAAAAACCATATTCTACTGTATAAAGTGATTATTCTTTAAAACATTCCATCAAATAGCGAAGAAAAATTCGATAAAATGATTTAATACAAAATATCACACAAGATAATTCTTTTTTAAAACATAAGAAAGTGTTTAACACGATTTTACACAGCTATTTTCGGGGATGAAAAGTCTGCATAACTTCTTTTAAAAAACTTCGGTCCAGATGCACGTAAATCTCTGTAGTTGTTATAGATTCATGTCCTAACATCAGTTGAATCGAACGCAAATCGGCTCCGTTTTCGAGCAAATGAGTAGCAAATGAATGACGTAATGTATGCGGACTAATGTTTTTATGCAAGCCAATTTTGACTGCCAAATCTTTGATAATGGTAAAAATCATGGCTCTGGTAAGCTGATTGCCTCTGCGGTTTAAAAACAAGGTATCTTCATTTCCTTTTTTGATAACCTGATGTACCCGAACCGTATCCTGATAGAGTTCTATAAACTTTTGGGTGTGTTCGCCAATAGGTACAAATCGCTCTTTATTGCCTTTTCCGGTAATTTTTACAAATCCTTCCTCAAAAAACAAATCAGATATTTTGAGAGTTACCAATTCTGAAACCCGCAAACCACAGCCATATAAGGTTTCCAGCATGGCACGATTACGTTCGCCTTCGTTCGAACTTAAATCTATGGCGGCAATAAGCCTGTCGATTTCCTGAATAGATAAAGTGTCCGGGAGTTTACGGCCCGTTTTGGGTGTTTCGATTAGTTCTAATGGATTATCATTACGGTAATCCTCGAAAACCAAATAGCTAAAAAAACTTTTTAAACCCGAAATAATTCTGGCCTGCGAGCGCGGATTGACTTCTTTTGAAACCGCATAAATAAATTCCTGAACGGTATCTTCCTTAATTTTTACCGGAGAAATTTCTATCTGATTAGTTTCCAGAAAAAGACACAATCGCTCAATATCAAAACTATAATTCTCGATGGTGTTTTTAGACAGTCCTCTTTCGATTCGCAAATACGATTGATAGTCTTTTATATATCGGTTCCAGTTCATGTTTACAAAGTAAAGAATTTTAAGCATAAAAAAACCTTCCGGATTAGGGAAGGTTTTTAGTAATATATTTTATTCTAAGATTAGAATTTATATCCTACAGATAATGAGAAAACACTGTTTTGAACACTAACATCATCAACATCAAATTCTTCAGCATCTTCAGTTTCTACAATATTTGAAAGACCTAAATTATAACGAAGGCCAACTGAAAGATTTTCGGTAAAATCATATCCAGCACCAAAGTTAACACCAAAGTCAATTGATTTGTAACCATCTTTTACATCCTCATTTTCTGAGTAAGATTCTCCCATAAAGCTACCACTGTAATCATCTTTGGCACTTAATAAGAAACCAATTTGTGGACCTGCCTCAACAGTAAATTTTTCTGTAACGTAAAATTTAGCCATTACAGGGATATTTAAATAAGCTAATTTTAATTTACCTTCTTCGAATGAATCAAATTCTGGCTCAGAAAAATCATATTTAGCTCCTTGGGCAGAATATAAAAGTTCCGGTTGAATGGAGAATTTGTCTGTTAATTTAATTTCAGCAAAACCACCAACGTGAAAACCTACTAGCGATTCAGTACCTACAACATCGCCTGTTTGGTTAGCAATGTTAAGACCAGCTTTTACTCCAAATTTAACTTCTTGTGCATTGGTATATGCAAAAGCCAATACTGCCGCAGCAGTCATAATAATTTTTTTCATTACAATTTGTTTTTGGGTTATAATGGTCAAATATAGAATTATACTTAATAAAAAAAATATTTTTTATTAATAAAAATAGTAGTAATTGAGGCAAAACTGCTGATTTTAAGTAAATTACTGATTTACAAGGATTTATCACTTAATAAAACAATAACCCAACTTCCCTTATTAAAAAAAGAATAAAAAACAGCTGTGGAAATTCTTAAAAAAAATAAAACAATACTATAACATACTAAATGTAGAATTATGTAGTTTTGAATTATAACTAAATATAAAATCAAATATTAAAAAAACATTTATGAAAAAGATACTTTTAGCAGCTGTATTGTTCATAGCAACAGCAGCAACAACACAAGCGCAATTATTAAAAATTGGGGTAAAAGCAGGGGTAAACTTTGCTAATCAAACTGGGGATGCTAGTTTTGATGGAATTGAACTTGATAAAGAAGGTATTACAAGTTATCACGCAGGTTTAGTAGCCGAGTTAAAACTACTAGATCGTTTTTCTATTCAACCGGAGCTTTTATACTCTACTCAGGGCGCAAGTTATAAAGAAGCTGGAGAAGAATTTAAAAAAGAATTAGGTTATTTATCTATCCCTGTAATGGCAAAAATTTATTTAAGTGATTCTTTTAGTTTAGAAGCAGGACCACAGGCTTCTTTTTTATTAAGCGAAAAAGATGATTTTGATCCTTATGATGCAGAAACTTTCGAATTTGGAGTGAACTTTGGTTTAGGATTTAAAATTACTGAGAATATTTTTGTTCAAGGACGTTATAATTTAGGTTTAACTGAAGCTTCTAAGTATGCAGATGTTAAAAACTCCACAGTACAACTTTCTGCTGGATTCATGTTCTAAAAATAATCACATAGTTTTATAAAAACCGTTCTAATTATTAGAACGGTTTTTTTATTTTTACAAAGTTCAATCGCTATTTATTAAAGAAAATTATAATCAGTCTAAAACATGAAAATCGCCATAATCAACGGTCCCAATTTGAATCTGTTAGGAAAAAGAGAACCAGAAGTGTACGGAAGTCAAACTTTTGAAGACTATTTTGCGATGTTGCAGAAAAAATTCATGAACGTAGAATTGTATTATTTTCAAAGTAATATTGAAGGTGAATTAATCAGTAAAATTCAGGAATATGGTTTTTCGTATGATGGTATTATTTTGAATGCAGGAGCTTATACACACACTTCTGTAGGCATTGGCGATGCGATGAAAGCCATTACGACTCCGGTAATCGAAGTACATATTTCGAATACGTATGCGCGTGAAAGCTTCAGACATCAGTCGTATTTGTCCGGAAATGCTAAAGGCGTTATTTTAGGTTTTGGTTTAAAAAGCTACGAATTGGCTATTCAGTCTTTCTTTTTGTAGTAGTTAGAACTTTAATTTATAATTACGCAGTTAAGCAGATTTAACTTTTTTTTAATAACCTCATATTGAAGTTATTCTATTTTTGTGAAAGAAAAAACTTTCATGAGAAACTATACTTTATTTGCCTTTTTACTTTTTTCGATTACAAACTTTGCTCAGATCAAAGGAATTATAACAGATGACAAAGGGAATCCGCTTCCTTTTGTATCAGTTTTTGAAGAGAACACTTATAGTGGAACCACTTCTAATGATCAGGGAGTGTATCAGCTCAATGTTAAGGAAATAGGTAAAAATAAAATTGTTTTTCAATATTTAGGTTTTAAAACCCAAAAAATTACGGTTGCTTCTGATGTTAAAACGGTGACTTTAAACGTAAAAATGCAGGAGGAAAGTTATACCTTAAATGAAGTGGTGATTGACCCTAAAAACAATCCTGCCAATGCCATTATAAAAAGTGCCATTGCAAATCGCAAAGAAAACTCCGATAAAACCAAACGATATACCGCCGATTTTTATTCGAAAGGAATGTTTAAGGTTAAAGATCTTCCTAAAAAAATTCTGGGGCAAAAAGTTGATCTTGGTGAAGACATGGCTTCCAATTTAGATTCTACAGGTACTGGTATTTTATACTTATCCGAAACCATTTCGAAACTTACTTTTGAAAAACCTGACAAAGTCAAAGAAAAAATCATCGCCTCGAAAATCTCCGGAAACAATAGAGGGTATAGCTATAATACAGCAAGTTTATCTACCTATGATTTTTACGAAAACACCGTAGAATTTAATATCAATCTGATTTCTCCTATTGCTTATAATGCTTTTAATTATTACAAATACACACTCGAAGGTACTTTTTTTGATGAAAACAATCAGCAAATTAATAAAATAAAAGTAACGCCTAAACGCGACAAAGAGCCGGTTTTTGAAGGTTACATTTATATAATAGACGATAGTTTTGCGATTTATGCCGTAGATTTTGAGATTAAGGGCTACCGAATGAAACAGGAATTTACCGAGGCAATGAACTTAAAACAGACTTTTACCTACAATCCTAAAAATAAAATTTGGGCAAAAAACGCTCAGACTTTGGCTTTTAGTGCAGGGGCTTTTGGAATTAAATTCTCAGGCAAATTCAACTATGTTTATTCTAATTATGAATTTCCGGATTCTTTTGAAAAGAAAACGTTTGGTAAAGAAATTGTAGCTTTTGAAACCAATGCCAATAAAAAAGATGATGCGTACTGGAATGAAATAAGACCCATACCGTTAACTCTCGAAGAAAGTACTGATTATACCAAAAAAGACAGTTTACTGACGATTAGAAAATCCCAGAAATACATTGATTCTGTTGATGCCAAAAACAATAAATTTAAAGTTTTTGATGTGCTTACAGGTTATAATTACAAAAACACTTTCAAAAACTACTCTTTTGAGTATAAGGGTTTGCTTGATCCAACATCTATGAGTTTTAATACCGTTCAGGGTTATAATTTAGGAACTGGTTTTTCTTTTAGAAAATGGAACGAAGATAATGGTAAAATGACATCAATAGGTACTGATTTTAATTATGGTTTTTCTGATGAGCGTTTTCGTGTTACAGGAGTTTTTATGCACCGATTTAATGCGATAAATTATGCTACCATTTGGGCTTCAGGAGGAACAAAAACAGCGCAGTTTAATAAAGCTGAGCCTATTACTAAACTTGTTAATTCTATCAGTTCTTTGTTTTTTAAGGACAATTATATGAAATTGTATAATCTGGAATTTGCACAAATCAATTATGCACAGGATATTGCAAATGGCGTAAATCTGAACGCTCAGCTTGCGTACGAACAACGAAAACCATTATTCAATACTACTGATTATTCGTTCTTTAAAAGAGAGGATGTTTATTCGTCTAATAATCCTTTGGCTCCAAATGATTTTGATACCCCGGGTTTTGATAAACACCATTTATTTAAAGCGAATCTTACAGCAAAAATAAATTTTGGAAACAAATATATCTCAAGACCTGACGGCAGATATAATGTGCGAAACGAAAAATATCCTACACTTTTTGTTGCCTTCGAAAAAGGTTTTGCCGGAAGCGATAAAAAATATGAATTCGAGAACCTGGCAGCTTCGGTAAAATATGATGTATTATTAGGAAATAAAGGTATTATAGGCATGAATTTAAGAGGCGGGAAATTCTTTAATGCCGAAAATATTGCTTTTATGGATTACAGGCATTTCAACGGAAACCAAACTCACATCGGGTCAAGCAGCCGCTATCTGGATGTATTCAATTTAATGCCTTATTATGCCAATAGTACCAACGACAGCTATTTTGAATTACACTCGGAATACAATGATACTGGGTTTATTATGAATAAAATTCCGTTACTGAATAAATTAAAATCGACACTGAATCTTGGTTTTCATACCTTAGCGATTCCAGACAGAAAACCATATTCTGAATTTACGGCCGGTTTAGACAATCTGGGTTTCGGAAAATTTAAACTTTTCAGAATCGATTATGTACATTCTTTTCAAGGTGCAAAAGAACAAAACGGAGTGGTTTTCGGTTTGAAAATATTGAATGCTTTGGATTAGTTTTTTTATTCTGCACATGAATACTTTTTTCTTTCACGCAGATTTTACAGATGAGAATTGATTTTTGAATGTTTATTAAAGAGAAACTTAAACGTTATCTGTCAAAAATAAAAACAAAAGAAATAGATTTAATCTTTAAAATCTGTGTGAAATTATACTGAATTGTAGCTGCTAAATTTTGGAAACTGAGACAAACCTAAATCAGAATATCACTTTCCAGATCAGATTTTTCGATTTCAAAATCAAAACCTAAACGTTCTACCAATTCGATAACGAGTTTTTTATACCAGTTTTCAGATTTTGGATGAATGTAAATTTTCTCAATCAATTGGTTGATATCCACATTGATTTTTAGACCGTCATTAAGTTTTAGGTTGCTTTGAGAAGTGTCGGTAATAATACGAACCTCACGTTCGTACTGAAAACTTTTTCGTTTGAATAAAAACGGAAAGAACAAATCATCAAACGGAATATATTCTTTTTTATAATCGATATAATTGACTTCGCCAATATACTGATCAAAATTATTCTCAGGATTCAATGCTTTTTGCAACCTTCCAATGGTAGATTGTATGGCTAGTCCTTCGCTGTTTTGCGTAAAAATCTGCCACATGGCAAACGATTCATATTCGTTGATGTGCCAGCTGCTTACCGCAACTTTTTCGCGGTGCGTTTTGTAATAATTAAGAAAGTCCGGATTGTCTTTTGCAAGCTTTTTTATCTCTTCAAAAGTGGGTTCGCTAAAAGTACCTTCATATTGATCTTCAAACTTGTCGGAACGCGACATGAATAATTTTTTAGATAATAATAAATCCAAAAATTTAGACAAATCCAAATACTTCCAAACCACAGTATCCGGATCTTCTGGTAACTTTATGTTTGGATTGTTAAGATACATTTTTCTTGTTTAGAGGTTCAAAGTCTCAAAGTAACAAAGGTTTAGAGTTTTTTTATGACTCAAAAGATTGCATAGTAACCAGTTTGTTGTAGGTTCCGTTATGCGAAATTAATTCGTCGTGAGTACCTTGTTCTACAATTTTTCCTTTTTGCATCACCACAATTATATCTGCTTTTTGAATGGTGGATAAACGGTGCGCAATGACAATTGATGTTCTGTTTTGCATCATGTTTTCAAGTGCTACCTGTACAAATTTTTCGCTTTCAGTATCCAGTGCAGAAGTCGCTTCATCCAAAATCATAATTGGAGGATTTTTTAGTACAGCACGCGCAATCGATAAACGTTGTTTTTGTCCTCCTGAAAGTTTATTTCCGCTATCGCCAATGTTCGTCATGATTCCTAAAGGCAAATCTTTTACAAATTCATACGCATTCGCAATTTTTAAAGCTTCAATAACTTCCTCATCTGTAGCATCTAATTTTCCTAAAGAAATATTGGCTTTTATGGTGTCATTAAACAAAATACTGTCCTGTGTAACCAATCCCATCAAACCGCGAAGCGATTGTAAGTCCATATCTTTAATGTTTACACCGTCAATAGCAATTGTTCCTTCGTTTACATCATAAAAACGGGTTAACAAATTGGCAATGGTACTTTTTCCGCTTCCTGATTGTCCCACAAGTGCTACAGTCTGACCTTTTTTAATTTGAAGTGAAAAATCTTTTAAGACATTTTCATTTTCATATTTAAAATTGATATTTTGTATGGTAATATTATCTTCAAAAGTTGTTTTTTCGATAGCATCAACTTTAGTGGTAATTTCGTTATCCTGATCCAGAATTTCTAAAACGCGTTCTGCGGCAGCATTTCCTCTTTTTACACCATAAGAAGCTTTCGAAATTGCTTTTGCAGGAGTTAAAATGTTGTAAGCTAATCCCATATAGGCTATAAAAGCAGCTCCGTTTAATGTTTTTTCTATCAAAACCATTTGACCACCATACCAAAGTAATACTGCAATTACAGTAATTCCCATGAATTCACTTGCTGGAGAAGCTAAGTTCTGACGGTTTCCAATAGTATTAGATAAATTAAAAAAACGTTCTGTAGAACCCTGAAAAACTTTATTGAAGTAGTTTTCAGCATTATACCCTTTTACAACTTTTAATCCACCAACGGTTTCTTCGATAGTAGATAAAAAAGTTCCTTGTTCCTGTTGTGCTTTTGTAGATTGTTTTTTAAGCTGTTTCCCTATCAAAGAAATAATGTAACCGGAAATCGGAATAAAAATAAAAACAAATAAAGTCAGTTTAAGACTTATTGCAAACATCATTACAATAGTAAAAACGATGGTTAGTGGCTCTTTTACAATTAATTCTAATATCGCTAAAAATGAATTTTGAACTTCGTTAACATCACCGGCAATTCTCGAAATAACATCTCCTTTTCTTTTTTCTGAATAAAAAGCTAATGGCAACTCTAATGTTTTTTTGTACATCGCATTTCGCATATCCCTTAAAACTCCATTTCGTAAAAAAGTAATAAAAAACATAGCGAAATAATCGCATAAATTTTTAAGTAAAAAGATAGAAATAATTACCGCTACCATTATTGATAAAGTGTATCCTACTCCAAATGTATCCGTTGTGGTGGTGATAAAATAGCTTAGATAATCTTCAGCATATTGTTTGATTTCCCAAATTCCTTTGTATATAGGCTTAACAACTTTGTGTTTGTTCTGGTCAAATAAAACCTGAATCATCGGAATTAATGCCATAAACGAAAGTGTACTAAAAAGCGCATACAAAACATTAAAAAAGATGTTCAGGAATGCGTATTTTTTATACGGATAGATAAAAGGAACTATTTTTTTGAAATTACTCATTTATTTGTAGATGTTATTTTCTGCTATAGCAATGGCTCTTTCGAGTTTTTCTAGCAATAATTTTTTTTTCAGGTAATTGGGTTAAATTGGCAGAAACTTTTATTTGTTCGTCATTGTCGAGCATTAAATAATTAATTTGTTCTGGCGATTTTTCACTGCACAAAATTAATCCAATTGGTTTGTTTTCTCCTTCTTTTTGTTCATTTTTCTCTAGCCAGCGAAGATATAATTCCATTTGTCCTTTGTAGGCTGCTTTGAATTTGCCTAATTTTAAGTCAATCGCAACTAATCTTCGAAGACCGCGATGATAAAAAAGAAGGTCAATATATAAATCTTCATCATCAACTGTGATTCTTTTTTGGCGGGCTAGAAAGGCAAATTTACTTCCCATTTCGGTAATGAAATGTTGTAGTTGGGCTAATATTGAGCTTTCTAAGTCTTTCTCAGAATAACTGTCATGCAAGCCTAAGAAATCTAAAAAATAAGGATCTCGAAAAGCTAAATCAGGGCTGATTTGTTTTTCGTTTTTTAATATTTCTAAATCTTTAGCAATGGTTTCTTCAGGTTTTTTGCTAATTGCTGTTCTTTCGAATAGCATACTGTCGATGCGTTCCTGCAAGGTTCGTACGCTCCATCTTTCGTGAATACTCATCTGGATATAAAACTCACGTTTGATGTTGTTGTCGATATAAATTAACGTTCGAATATGAGACCAGCTCAATTGTGCACACACTGTGTGCACAATTGTAAGGTCTTGAATAACAGAGTTTAGTTTTATAAAACTATGAAGATTTCTCTTATTGAATCCGGTTCCGTATCTGATGGAAAGTTCTTCACTTAGATTTTTTATAAGTCTCTTTCCGTAATCTGCTCGATCATTTTTTAAAATCTCATCATTGATGTTTTTGCCAATTTTCCAATACAATAAAGTCAGTTCCTGATTAACAGTTTTGGCAACAAAATGACGCGTTTGATCTATTAATCCGATAATCGAATTTAATAGTTCGGGTTTGTCATTGGTGTCAAGACTATCGCTCATTTTTTTACTTCAACTGCATTCCTGCAATAATATTTTGTATTTTTTGATCTAAGAATGCTTCTGCGGCCTCAAAATTCTCAACAGAATCTAATTCGGCATTTACACTGATATAGAATTTAATTTTTGGCTCAGTTCCACTTGGTCTTGCACAAATTTTAGAACCATCTTCTGTATAATAAATCAATACGTTCGATTTTGGCATATCCATTGTCGATTCTTCTCCTGTCAACAAATTTAGTGCAACAGAAGATTGATAATCTTCCACCATAATGACACGTTGTCCGTTGATTTCTTTCAAAGGATTTTCACGTAAATTAATCATCATCTGATTGATTTCTTCCAAGCCTTCCATTCCTTTTTTGGTCAACGAAACTAGATATTCTTTATAAAAACCATTTTCAACATACAATTGCAAAAGTTCTTTATAAACTGTGCTGCCGGCAGCTTTTGCCTGAGCAGCAACTTCGCAGATTAGTAGGGTAGCGGCAACGGCATCTTTGTCACGAACCGCATCACCAACCATAAAACCAAAGCTTTCTTCACCACCTCCAATAAACTGAAGTTTAGGGAAATCTTTAATCATTTTGGCAATCCATTTAAATCCGGTCAGACCCACTTTGCACTCAACGCCATAGTTGGTTGCCAGTTCCATCATCATCGGAGTCGAAACGATAGTAGATCCTACGAATTGTTTTCCGTTTATTTTGCCTGCTTTTTTCCATTGTTTCAATAAAAAAGCTGTCATCAGAATCATCGTTTGATTTCCGTTAAGCAAAATCATCTTACCTTCATTGTTTCTAACAGCAACACCTAAACGGTCACAGTCGGGATCTGTTCCTACTACGATGTCCGAATTGGTTTTATCAGCCAATGCCAAAGCCATAGTCAATGCTTCAGGCTCTTCAGGATTTGGAGATTTTACCGTAGGGAAATTTCCATCCGGAATTGCTTGTTCCGGAACAATATGCACATTGTTGTAGCCTGCTCCTGCCAATGTATCTGGAACCGATTTTATCGAAGTACCGTGCAATGAAGTAAAAACAATATGCAAATCATCTTTCGCAGCAGCGGGAGTATTAAAACTTGCATTTTCGATAGACGATTTCACAAATGCTTTGTCGATATCCGTATCAATATATTTAATCAGACTCTCGTTCGCATTAAATTTGATTTTATCGTAGCTTAGGTTTTCAATAACTTTAATAATGGCCTCGTCTTCCGGCGGAACAATTTGTCCTCCGTCTTCCCAATAGACTTTGTATCCGTTATATTCTGGCGGATTGTGCGAAGCTGTTAGTACAATTCCGCATTGACAGCCTAAATATTTTAGGGCAAAAGACAATTCCGGAGTAGGACGCAAGTCAGAAAACAAGTAAACCTGAATTCCGTTTGCCGAGAAAACATCAGCAACTACTTTTGCCAAAGTATCGCTATTATGACGACAATCATAAGCAATAACCACTTTTATAGGCTGATTCGGGAATACTTCATGTAGGTAATCAGACAATCCCTGCGTGTTTTTTCCAAGAGTGTATTTGTTAATTCTATTGTTTCCTACGCCCATAACACCACGCATTCCGCCGGTTCCAAATTCAAGGTTTTTATAAAAACTTTCTTCTAGTTCCTTTGGTGATGTAGTCATTAATTCCTTTACGGCATCTTGTGTTTCTTTATCAAATGTAGGCGTTAGCCATTCATTTACGGCATTTAAAATCGGTACTGCGATATTCATAATTATATGTTTTTACAATTAAAAATTTAAAAAAAATAATTGTGGTATTTTTGGAGCTATTTCCTGCTATCCGCTTCAATCTTTTGTGGCGAACCCCGCCACAAAAGGATTTTCGCTTCTATCAGGGCTAGGGCATTAGTATTAAAAATTAACTTCCCGGGCAATTTTATAACGTCCTTCGTTGCTTTTAGTACGTAAAATAATTTCGCCTAAAAAACCTGCGAGAAACAATTGAGTCCCTATTATCATAGATGTAATCGATAAATAAAAATGAGGTCTCTCAGTAATTAATCGGCTGGTTTTGTGAATTAATAATTTATCGATTCCTAAATAGAAAGCCAATAAAAAACCAATGATAAACATCACGGAACCCAATAAACCAAACAAGTGCATAGGTCTTTTTCCGAATCTGGATAAAAACCAAATCGTAATCAAATCCAGAAAACCGTTTATAAAACGATCCATACCAAATTTGGTTTCGCCGTATTTACGAGCCTGGTGAATAACGACTTTTTCGCCAATTTTATTAAAGCCGGCATTTTTTGCCAAAACCGGAATATAACGGTGCATTTCACCCGAAACTTCTACGTTTTTTACTACTGTATTTTTGTATGCTTTTAGTCCGCAGTTAAAATCGTTCAGCTCAACACCAGAAGTTTTTCTGGCTGCCCAGTTAAATAATTTCGAAGGTAAATTTTTCGCCACAACAGAGTCGTAGCGTTTCTTTTTCCAGCCTGAAACCAAATCATATTTTTCGTTGATAATCATATCATACAATCCAGGAATTTCATCCGGACTGTCTTGCAAATCGGCATCCATTGTAATAATAACATCGCCTTGCGCTTTGGCAAACCCGGCGTGTAAAGCCTGCGATTTCCCGAAGTTCTTCATAAACCGAATGCCTTTTACATTCGGATTTTCGTTAGAAAAACTTTCAATAATATTCCAGGAATCATCCGTACTTCCATCATCCACGAAGATGATTTCATAAGAGTAATTGTTAGATTGCATCACTTTAATAATCCAGGAGTAGAGTTCTTTCAGTGATTCCTCCTCGTTAAGAAGCGGTATAAGTATAGATAAATTCATTTAATTTTTTATTATAGACTTTTTATGGTTTGTCATTCTTAACTATTGCACCTACAATTAATGAGTAGATTAAGCCTATCAATGCGTACATAACTAATGTTGCTGGGAAAACTATAAATGGGTTCATGAATTTTTTAACCATAGAAAGTCCCATTTCTAATTCTTTTGCAGTAATGTTTGGGTTTTGTTTTATCATTCCTTCTTTTGAAATGTCAAGCATTTCATTAATAAATTCAGGAAATATAAAATTAAAAATCACACTAAATGCAGCATATATTAAACCTGCAATTACAGTTATAGAAACCCCTGTTTTTAAACATTCTGAAAAAGAAATAAATCCATTATTTATGTCTTTTTTGTAATGATTACACCCTAAGTATATAAACAAAATAGGCAAAACAAGATAATTTGCTAGATTTACAATTATTCCAGCACTTGAATTAACTAATGATTTCATGCCTATTACATACATAATGACAAATTCTAAAACCATTATAACACCGAACAAAACGCCGAACAATAGTCCTGACTTTGCAGGAGAAATATTTTTATCCATAAAATAGTAATTTAATTAATCCACAAATATAGCAATTCCCAATATATACACCGATAAAAAATGCTTATCGAATTTAATTAAAAAAAATGCTACAAAGATTTGTTTATTAAAAAATAATTGTAAATTTGCACACTCAAAAATAATTAAATTTTTAAACAAAAAAAGAGTACGATTGTTTACACCTTTTTCTAACCATGAAAAAGCTTCAAAATAAAAATGCTCTAAACAATAAATAAAAAGAAAGATGAAAAAAGGAATTCACCCAGAAAATTACAGATTAGTTGCATTTAAAGACATGTCAAATGACGAGGTTTTTATCACTAAATCTACTGCAGATACAAAAGAAACAATTGAAGTTGACGGAGTTGAGTATCCAGTTGTAAAAATGGAGATTTCTAGAACATCTCACCCTTTTTATACTGGTAAATCTAAACTTATCGATACTGCAGGACGTATCGACAAGTTCAAAACTAAATATGCTAAACTTGCTAAAAAATAATAGCTTGTTTTTTATCATACAAAAGCCTTCCTATTTGGAGGGCTTTTTTTATGGGCTATTTTATTGGTTCTAAATTCATGAATTTGACGAAATTCCAAAATTTAAAAAATTTCAATTCAAGGAGTTGCGCAGAAAGGTTAGTTACGTTAAGAAATGCTAATTAAAAATAATAATTCGTGAATTCGTGGCTATTTCCATTAAAACAGATTTAATGAAACGCAATAATATTTGTAACTTTGGACTCGATAACCAAATCAAGATTTTAACAAGTACCAAATATTTTTATTATGAATTACATTCTTTTTGACGGACCCGTCCGGAATGCTTTATTGCCTTTTACTTTTACACGCCCGGTGGCAGATATCTTAATCGGAATCATGACAATCCGCCAAAAATGGGAAACTCGCTTGGGATCAACGATTACTACAATCACCGAGGAATATTTGTCTGAGAAATTCCCAATGGTAGAATTAGAAGAAAATGTAATGATTAACGCCGCTTTTTTACCAAATGAAAAGCTTGCCGATATGGTTTCTGACTTAAAAGAAAATCAGGCTATTTTTAAAGGGGATGATGTAATTGCTTTTTTTACTCATGAAAATCAGGAAGAAGTTGATTTTGATACTTATGAAATTATTCAATATACAGAGGATTGTTTAACGGTGGAGCATACCTGGGATATTTTTTCGAAAAATGGTGCTGCCATTCAGGAAGATTTTAATTTCCTGACAGAAGACAGAAAATCGCAGCCTATTCCGAAAAGTGTCAACGTAATTGCACCGGAAAACATCTTCATCGAAGAAGGAGCAAAATTAGAGTTTGTGACTTTAAACGCATCAAACGGACCAATATATATAGGTAAGAATTCCGAAATTATGGAAGGAACCGTAATTCGTGGCCCTTTTGCTTTATGCGAAAATGCAATGGTGAAAATGGGTGCTAAAGTATATGGAGCGACTACCGTTGGACCAGGTTCCAGAATTGGTGGAGAGGTAAAAAATTCGGTTCTTTTTGCGAATTCTAATAAAGGTCACGAAGGATTCCTTGGTGATTCTGTTTTAGGCGAATGGTGCAATATTGGAGCGGATAGTAATAATTCAAACCTAAAAAACAACTACGAAGAAGTAAAATTATGGAGTTATGAAACTGAAGGTTTTGCTAAAACCGGACTTCAGTTTTGTGGTTTGATGATGGGAGATCATAGTAAATGCGGAATCAATACGATGTTTAATACCGGAACTGTTGTGGGTGTGAGTGCTAATATTTTTGGTTCTGGCTTCCCGCGAAATTTTGTCCCGAGTTTTTCCTGGGGTGGAGCAGCTGGTTTTACCACTTATATTACCAAAAAAGCTTTCGAAACTGCCCGCTTAGTTATGAGTCGAAGAAATATTGAGTTCGATGCTACTGAAGCAGCTATTATGGAACATATTTTTGAGGAAACTAAAAAATGGAGAAAAGACTAAGAGTAAGATAATCATTGAATTTGAAAATAATATGATTTTAAAGCTCAATAAAGAATCAAATCTTTATTGAGCTTTTTTACTTTTTTATCTTTTTGACTTCAATTCTATTAGTTTTTTTTCTTAAGATGTTATAGTTTTACCCTGCATTTTTCTCTTTTGAGTAATTTTATTGCGTTTTTAATAATTGTAAAATAACAAATGATTTATATGGAAGAAGTTGTTGGGTTTTTAAATAGTATTGTATGGAGTAATGCTCTAATTATTTTATGTCTCGGAGCTGGACTCTATTTTTCATTGCGAACCCGGTTTTTGCAAGTACGCCATTTTAAAGAAATGTTTCGTTTGTTATTTGATGGAGAAAGTTCAGAGTCAGGAGTTTCTTCTTTTCAGGCTTTGTCAATGTCATTGGCCGGCAGAGTAGGAACAGGAAATATTGCTGGTGTAGCTACAGCTATTGCTTTTGGAGGCCCCGGGGCATTGTTCTGGATGTGGATGGTTGCTTTTTTAGGGGCAAGTACCGCTTTTATAGAAGCCACATTGGCGCAGATATATAAAGAAGAAAATAAAGGTCTGCTTCGTGGAGGTCCCGCTTTTTATATCGAAAGAGGATTAGGAATTAAGTGGTTTGCTGTTTTATTTGCAGTGGTTTCTGCTGTTGCAATGGGGATTTTGCTTCCGGGTGTTCAGGCAAATTCTGTTGCAGAAAGTGTTCAGAACGCCTTCAGTATAGACACATGGATTACAGGTATAGGGGTCGCAGTGATTTTTGGGGCAATTGTTTTTGGAGGAGTTAGAAGGATTGCCAAGTTTACAGAATTAATTGTGCCTTTTATGGCGATCGGTTACATTTTGGCGGCTGTCGTTATAGTGGTGATTGATATTGATAAATTACCGGGCGTAATTTCGTTGATTTTTAAAAGTGCTTTTAATCAGGAAGCTGGTTTTGGTGCTGTATTTGGTCTGGCAGTGCAATGGGGAGTAAAACGTGGAATTTATTCTAATGAAGCTGGTCAGGGTTCGGCACCTCATATTGCAGCGGCAGCAAATGTTTCGCATCCAACCAAGCAAGGATTGGTGCAGGCTTTTTCAGTTTATATTGATACGCTATTGGTTTGTAGTGCAACAGGTTTTATGATTTTAATTACAGGAACTTACAATGTTTTAAATCCTGCTTTTGGAACAGGAAATGCTCCAAAGTTTTTGTATCAGGGAGTTGATGATGTGACTGCTGGAGCTGGTTATACCCAAAGTGCAATGGATAGCGTTTTTCCTGGATTTGGTTCTTATTTTGTTGCTGTGGCTTTGTTTTTCTTCGCTTTTACAACTATTCTAGCGTATTATTATATTGCAGAAACAAACGTTTCTTATCTGACTAAAAATCTAAAATCGCCAATTGCAAATCATATTTTGAAAGTAGTAATGCTATTGATTATTATTTATGGAAGTGTAAATACTGCAAAACTGGCATGGGATATCGGTGATTTAGGAGTTGGACTGATGGCCTGGTTTAATATTATTGCTATTTTCTTATTACAGAAACCTGCATTGGCGGCTTTAAAAGATTATGAAAAGCAAAAAAAAGAAGGTAAAAATCCTGTTTTTAACCCTAAAGATATTGGTGTGAATAATGCCCCAATTTGGGATAAAACCAATCAGGATACATAAAAAGGGCTTTTATAAAATATAAAATATCCGACAGGACTATTGTTTTGTCGGATATTTTTTTTTTGACTTTTTTCAAAGATATATTACACTTGTAATTATCGGATTATCTAATTGCCAAATTATCTAATTAATCTATCTTTGCACTTTTAAATTTATTGAGGATAGAAACTTCTAATTTCCAGCCTCTAACTTCTAACTTTATATAATGATTACAGTTAACGATATTTCGGTTCAGTTTGGTGGAACTACATTATTTAGCGATGTTTCTTTTGCTATCAATGAAAATGATAAAATTGCCCTTATGGGTAAAAACGGTGCGGGAAAATCGACACTTTTAAAAATAATTGCAGGTCAGAGCAAGCCTTCAACCGGAAGTATTTCGACTCCAAAAGATGCTGTTGTGGCGTATTTGCCTCAGCATTTGTTAACTCAGGATGGTTCGACTGTAATGGAGGAGGCGTCTAAGGCTTTTGGTGAAGTTTTTAAAATGAAAGCCGAAATCGATGAAATCAACGAGCAATTAACCGTTCGTACTGATTATGAAAGTGATGCTTACATGAAATTAATCGAAAGAGTTTCGGATTTAAGCGAGAAATATTATGCAATCGAAGAAGTAAACTACGAAGCCGAAGTTGAGAAAATATTAGTTGGTTTGGGTTTTGAGCGTGAAGATTTTGCACGTCAGACTTCAGAGTTTTCTGGAGGATGGAGAATGCGTATCGAGTTGGCTAAAATCTTACTTCAAAAACCAGATTTGATTTTGCTTGATGAGCCAACCAACCACATGGATATCGAAAGTATTCAATGGTTAGAGGAGTTTTTAATTAATCAGGCAAAAGCTGTTGTGGTAATTTCGCATGATAGAGCGTTTGTAGATAATATTACCAATCGTACTATCGAAGTGACGATGGGAAGAATTTACGATTATAAAGCCAAATATTCTCATTATTTAGAATTAAGAAAAGACCGTCGTGTTCATCAGCAAAAAGCGTATGATGAACAGCAAAAAATGATTGCTGATAACAGAGCGTTTATTGATCGTTTTAAAGGAACTTTTTCTAAAACAGATGCGGTACAGTCGCGTGTGAAAATGTTAGAAAAGTTAGTCATCGTACAGGTTGATGAAGTGGATAATTCGGCTTTAAAGTTGAAATTCCCGCCTGCAGCACGTTCAGGGCAATATCCTGTGGTGGTAAAAGAGTTGTCGAAATCGTATGGAGATCATGTGGTTTTTAAAGATGCCAATATTGTAATCGAAAGAGGTCAGAAAGTGGCTTTCGTAGGGAAAAATGGTGAAGGAAAATCAACGATGATCAAAGCGATCATGAAAGAAATTGGCATTGACGAAGGAAGTGTAGAAATTGGACATAATTCTCAAATTGGCTATTTTGCTCAAAATCAGGCTTCTTTATTAGATGAAAATGCTACTATTTTTGAAACAATTGATGCTATTGCAGTTGGAGATATTAGAACGCAGATAAAAAATATTTTAGGAGCGTTTATGTTTCAGGGTGATGATATTACCAAGAAAGTAAAAGTACTTTCGGGTGGAGAAAAAACCCGTTTGGCTATGATAAAATTATTGCTGGAGCCGGTAAACTTGTTGATTCTGGATGAGCCTTCGAATCACTTAGATATGAAGACTAAAGATATCATCAAAGATGCTTTGCGTGATTTTGACGGAACTTTAATTCTGGTTTCGCACGATCGTGATTTCCTTGACGGATTAGCGACTAAAGTTTTTGAGTTTGGAAACAAACGAGTAAAAGAACATTTTGAAGATGTGGCAGGATTCCTGGCGCACAAAAAAATGGATTCGATGAGAGAAATAGAAAAGTAATTTTTCTGAAACTATAAAAAGCAAAAAGCACAAGAATCAACTTGTGCTTTTTTATGTTTTACATTCGGATTCCCGGTGGAAGTAATTCTTTGTATTCGGGATTTTTTTTGATGAATTTTACAACTCTTGGGTGAATAGGCATCAATTTGAATTTTCTTTCGATGATAATTTCCATGATGTTTTTGAGTAAAGCGTCGATTAGTGCTTCGTTTTCAAAAGTGTCCGGGGTGTTGATTTTGGTTAAAAATATTTTCTTTTCCTGAAACGAATATTCTATAGCAATTAATCCTTCAGGCGTCATAGTTTCAAATTGTCTTGCAAACGTGTTGTCTTTGATTTCCATAGTTGAAATAGTTTCCATAGTTTTGGGTTTACTACAAAGGTAATCATTTGATTTTCAATATTAAATTATTTAACAGGGCAGTTGATTTGAAGTGTTCTGAAGATTAGTGTTTTTTGTTGTAATTAAAGGTGTAAAATTTGTTAAGAGTATGATTAAAAAAAGTAATTTTAGATAAAATTAAAAACTGTAATTATAATTTCTTTCCGAACGAATGAGTAAGATTCCTGTTTATTTTATGCCTGGTTTGGCGGCTAGTCCCGCGATTTTTGAAAGAATCCAGTTAGATGAAGCTGTTTTTGAAGTTTTTATGCTCGAATGGGAAATTCCGTTTGCAAAAGAGCCTTTGTCCGATTATGCGCTTCGGATTACAAAAAACATCAAACACGACAATCCGGTTTTGATTGGGGTTTCTTTTGGAGGAATCCTGGTGCAGGAAATGTCAAAACATATCGCAACCCGAAAAGTCATCATTATTTCGAGTGTGAGAAGCAATTTAGATTTTCCGAGAAGAATGAAAATTGGAAAAACGACAAAAGCATACAAACTGATTCCGATGAAACTGATCCTGAATATCGAAAATCTGGCTAAATTTTCTTTTGGCGAAAAAATCAATAAACGCATAAAGTTATACGAAAAGTTTCTTGCTGTTCGGGATTTGAATTACCTGCAATGGGCAGTAGAATCTGTTATTTGTTGGGATAGGAGCGAAGTTGACGAAAGTGTGGTTCATATTCACGGCGATCTCGATGATGTTTTTCCGATAAAATATATCAAAAACTGTATCATTGTCAAAGGCGGAACCCATATTATGATTCTCAATAAATACAAATGGCTGAATGAGAATTTGCCTTCTATTATATTGGAGGATTAAATTCCAAATTTTGAAATTCCAAATTCAAAAAAAAAATCCAAATTCCAATGCGCGTAATCTTGTCGTCCCTCGTTCCTGGATGATAAGATTGTGTAGAAACTCGCTGAGATTTCTTTGTTTCTCAGGGATGACAAATTACACGATGAAACTTCTTATGAAAACCAGTGCCCTAGCCCTGATAGAAGTGAAAATCCTTTTGTGAAGCTTTAGCGGAACAAAAGATTGTAACGGATAGCAGGAAATTGCTCCTAAAAATTAAATTCCAAATATTTAAAATTCCAAATTCCAAAGAAATCTGCACTCTAAAATCTAAACTCTACAATCTAAAATTAAAAAATCCCAAACTCCGATTTGGAATTTGGGATTTTAAATATTGGGATTTCAGATAATTTTAGATTTTCTTCATTTGATCTTTCATCATCGTGATTTGCTCTTTTAGCATTCCTTGCTTGTCTAATTTCTTAGCTTCGTTAAGTAGGTTAGTCGCTTCAAGCTTTCTGCGGCGTGACATGGCTACTCCGGCAAGGTTTAGTTTTGCTACTGCAAGATCCATATCCATTGATAAACCAAGTTCGATTGCTTTTTTGAAATGTTTCTCGGCCTGATTGATATTGGTTTGTGATAACATGATTCCGTGAAGGTAATTAAAGTAGCCTTGTTGTTTTCTTACTAAAGCCGTTTCCGGGTTTTTAATGTATGCCAGCCATTTTTTTGCACCTTCGAAGTCTTGTTTTCTTAATTTAAGGAAGGCTAAAAGGATAAATTCGTTTTTGAAATAAAGAAAAATTGGAATTGCAGTCAGTAATAAAAGGAAAATACCATTTCCGATATTGCTTTCTGTAAATTGCCAAACGCCAGCAACTACAAGAAGTCCGGCTAAAATAAGTTTAATATTTTTGTGAAACATAATAGATGTATATTTGTGATTGCAAATATAGTAAAATGAATTAAAAATATTTTTATTAAAGTGCTTGCCAGAAAAAAAAGTCTTTGTATATTTGCACTCGGTTTTGGAATAACGATATTCTAAAACAGAAAAGAGATATTAGATACCATTTTAAAGATACAAAGCAATGAGCAAAAGAACATTTCAACCATCGAAAAGAAAAAGAAGAAATAAGCACGGATTTATGGACAGAATGGCTTCTGCGAATGGAAGAAAAGTTCTAGCGCGTAGAAGAGCAAAAGGAAGACATAAATTGACTGTTTCTAGCGAACCTAGACACAAAAAATAATGTTTGTATAAACATACATAAGGCGATTACTTTTTTAGTATCGCCTTTTTTTATACCTTGTCATTAAATTTCTTGCAACTTTCTAGTTTTTAGTGAACTACGAATGATTTTTAAATACCATTTATAACTACACAATACAAATAAAATGCCTAAAGACACATCAATAAAATCAGTTTTAATAATAGGTTCAGGTCCTATTGTTATTGGTCAAGCTTGCGAATTTGATTATGCAGGTTCTCAATCTGCACGTTCTATTCGTGAAGAAGGGATTGAAGTTATCTTGATAAACTCGAATCCAGCGACGATTATGACCGACCCAAGTATGGCCGATCATATTTATTTGAAACCATTAACTACAAAATCGATTATTGAAATTCTAAAAGCACATCCGCAAATTGATGCTGTTTTGCCAACAATGGGTGGACAAACGGCTTTGAACTTGTGTTTGGAAGCTGAGGAAAAAGGAATTTGGGAAGATTTTGGAGTAAAATTAATCGGTGTTGATGTAAATGCGATTAATATTACCGAAGACAGAGAGCAGTTTAAACAGCTTTTAGAAAGAATAAATGTACCAACTGCACCTGCAAAAACAGCTACTTCATACCTTGAAGGAAAAGAAATTGCTCAGGAGTTTGGTTTTCCGCTTGTAATTCGTCCTTCGTTTACGCTTGGAGGAACCGGAGCAGCGGTGGTTTACAAAAAAGAAGATTTTGATGAGCTTTTGACTCGTGGTTTAGAAGCTTCTCCGATACACGAAGTTTTGATCGACAAAGCTTTGATGGGTTGGAAAGAATACGAGTTGGAACTTTTAAGAGATAAAAATGATAATGTTGTAATCATTTGTTCTATCGAAAATATGGATCCAATGGGAATTCATACTGGAGATTCGATTACGGTGGCGCCAGCGATGACATTATCGGATACTACTTTCCAAAAATTACGTGATTACGCGATCTTGATGATGCGTAGTATCGGAAATTTTGCTGGAGGTTGTAATGTACAATTCGCAGTTTCGCCAGACGAAAAAGAAGATATTGTAGCGATTGAGATTAATCCTAGAGTATCTCGTTCTTCTGCATTAGCATCAAAAGCGACAGGTTATCCAATTGCAAAAATCGCTTCGAAATTAGCTTTAGGGTACAACTTGGATGAATTGCAAAATCAAATTACAAAATCGACTTCGGCTTTATTCGAGCCAACTTTGGATTATGTAATTGTGAAAATTCCACGTTGGAACTTTGATAAATTTGAAGGAGCCGACAGAACTTTAGGACTTCAAATGAAATCGGTAGGTGAGGTAATGGGAATTGGACGTTCGTTCCAGGAAGCCTTACACAAAGCGACTCAGTCATTAGAAATTAAACGTAACGGTTTAGGTGCTGATGGAAAAGGATATAAAAACTACGAACAAATTATCGAGAAACTAACTTTTGCAAGTTGGGATCGTGTTTTTGTAATTTATGATGCGATTGCAATGGGAATTCCATTGAGCCGTATTCACGAAATTACCAAAATCGATATGTGGTTCTTAAAACAATACGAAGAACTTTATACTTTAGAAAAAGAAATTTCGAATTATAAAATTGGAGATTTACCAAAAGAATTGTTGCTTGAAGCCAAACAAAAAGGTTTTGCCGACAGACAAATTGCACACATGATGAATTGTCTGGAAAGTGAAGTACATACTTTGCGTATGGATCAAAAAATCAACCGTGTGTTTAAATTGGTAGATACTTGTGCGGCTGAGTTTAAAGCAAAAACACCTTATTACTATTCTACTTTTGAGGCTGAAATCGAAAAAGCAAATGGCGAGCGTTATGTAGATAACGAAAGTATTTTGACAGATAAAAAGAAAATCATCGTTCTGGGTTCTGGACCAAATAGAATTGGACAAGGAATTGAGTTTGATTATTCTTGTGTACACGGAGTTTTGGCAGCAAAAGAATGTGGTTACGAAACGATTATGATCAACTGTAATCCAGAAACAGTTTCGACTGACTTTGATACGGCGGATAAATTATACTTCGAGCCGGTTTTCTGGGAGCATATTTACGACATTATTCAACACGAGAAACCAGAAGGTGTAATCGTTCAGTTAGGTGGTCAGACGGCTTTGAAATTAGCTGAAAAATTATCTAAATACGGCGTAAAAATCATAGGAACAAGTTTTGATGCACTTGATTTAGCTGAGGATAGAGGACGTTTCTCTGACTTGTTAAGAGAATTAGATATTCCTTTCCCACAATTCGGAATTGCAGAAACGGCTGATGAAGCTTCTGCTCTTGCAGATACGCTAGACTTCCCATTATTGATTCGTCCTTCTTATGTATTAGGAGGTCAGGGAATGAAGATTGTAATCAACAAAAAAGAACTGGAAGAGCACGTAATCAATTTATTGAAAACGATTCCAGGAAATAAATTGCTTTTAGACCACTATTTAGCTGGAGCAATCGAAGCTGAGGCGGATGCTATTTGTGATGCTGATGGAAATGTATATATCATCGGAATTATGGAGCACATCGAGCCTTGCGGAGTGCACTCTGGGGATTCTAATGCTACTTTGCCTCCTTTTAACTTAGGAGAATTTGTAATGCAACAAATAAAAGATCATACGGAGAAAATTGCTAGAGCTTTGAAAACTGTTGGTTTAATCAACATTCAGTTTGCGATAAAAGATGATACGGTTTACATCATCGAGGCGAATCCTAGAGCTTCCAGAACGGTTCCGTTTATTGCAAAAGCATACGGAGAACCTTATGTAAACTATGCTACAAAAGTAATGTTAGGGCATAATAAAGTAACTGACTTTGATTTTAACCCGCAATTGAAAGGATATGCGATCAAACAACCGGTTTTCTCTTTCAGTAAATTCCATAATGTAAACAAAGCATTAGGACCAGAAATGAAATCAACTGGAGAAAGTATTCTCTTCATTGATGACTTAAAAGACGATCAATTCTACGAATTGTACTCTAGAAGAAAAATGTATTTGAGTAAATAATCTCGAATCTTGATAATAAAAAAGCTCCAATGAAAATTGGAGCTTTTTTTATGGACTTTTTAGTTGTATTTGATAATGAGATATTTACCTATATTTGATCAGTTTCATTTTAATTCCGTAATTTTCATCTTAATCAATTCTAAAGTAAAAGCATGAAATCATTTTTCATTTATAGCATATTGTTTATTATTGTTTTTAAAGTTGATGTCTTTGGACAGAAAAATATTAATGATAAATTTAAAAAAGAAACAATCAGTAAAATTAATTTGTTATTAGAAGAAAATTACGTCTTTCCTGATCAGGCCGAATCAATTGTTAAACATTTGAATAAAAGTTTAAAGGAAGGTAAATTTAAAAAATATGAATTATTAGATTCCTTCGCAATTGCTTTAACTAAAGAAATCAGAGTTGTTAATAACGATAAACATTTAGGTATATGGCCTGCTTTTGTTCCCGAAAAAGAAAAGGTGAACTTAGATAATGACTATCAATTATATCTGAAAAATTATGACGACACTCGCAAAAAAGCCAATGGTTTTAATGAGGTTAAAATAATCGATGGAAATATTGGTTATTTAAATACCAGCTTTTTTCTTTCAGAAACTAATCAAACTATTGATTCATACCTGTATCTTTTAGCTAATACAGATGCTGTAATTATTGATTTAACGGATAATGGTGGTGGAAATCCCAAAACGGTAAATTACTTATGCAGTTATTTTCTAGAAAATAAACTATTAATTAATACGCTTTACTTTAGACAGGGAAATCGAAAAGATGAAATTTTTACACATCAGGTAAATGGAAAAAAGAGAGTTGATGTTCCTTTGTTTGTCATCATAGGCCCAAAAACATTTTCCGGAGCTGAAGAATTCAGTTATAATATGCAAAGCCTCAAAAGAGCGATATTAATTGGAGAAAATTCTGGAGGAGCTGCAAATCCGGGTGACGTTTTCAAAATAAATACTGATTTGGAAATCTTTATTCCAACAGGTACAAGTACTAATCCGATAACAAAAAAAAATTGGGAAGGAATTGGTGTTATTCCAGAAATTAAAATTGGTGCAGAAGAAGCGTATTCTAAAAGTGTAGAATTAGCACGTGAGGCAGCAATTATTTACAGGAATAAAAAAGCGGCAGAATCTAAAAAATTATATGATGAATTACAGCTTATTTTCAGTCAGGAATCTCTATTGGTTTCAGAAAAGGATACTGTAAAAATGGATGAGCAAATACTGCAGATTTTCACAAAAGGAGTTGATTTGGATTTGTTTACTGAAAAAGATATTAATTTTTTTGGATCTCAAAACATCACCAAAAATCCATTAATTGCAGAGTCTATTTTAAAATGCAATACAATTTTATACCCAAAATCGCCCATGACTTATCTGGCCTACGGAGATTTGCTTGAACAAAACGGAAAGAAAGATTTAGCTTTAAATAATTTCGGAATATCAGTAGCTTTGGCAGAAGAACAGAAAGCACCTTATTTAGAAGGTTTAAAAAGGCGATATGAAAAAGCGAAAAGTAATAAACAATAAAAAAGCTCCAAAATTACTGGAGCTTTTCTGATTAAAGTAAGATTGATGATTATTTCATTAATTGCTGCAAAGGTTCCAGTTGTTTCATATCGATTTTGGATTCTTTTAAAACAGACATTAAAGCTATAATGTTATTAGGATTCATATCCTCTCCTAAAACGCGGACTACTGCAAAGCCATTTTCTTTTCTGTTTGCAAAAACAACAAACTCTTCGATGTTGTCATCAGTACCCACATAACTTATGGATGCGCCATCTTTACCAGAGCCTACTTTCATTAATTGCTGGTATTTTGGATCTTTCAAAATTGCATTGATTTTGGTTCTTTCAGCTTCAAACTCGACTTTGTTTTTATCGGTTGCTTTAAAGGCAAGAATGTTCATTTTTTCAAAAGAATTCAAAGCTTCTGTTTGGGCTGCCGATAATTTGGTTTTCTCTAAATTTAAAATATTAGGAGAAATATCAAGAGCTATAAAATCTTTGTTTTCTGTGTTCTCTACAAAATATTTTTGTAATGAAGGTTCGGAATTACAACTTACCAAAGTTAATAAAACGAACAGGGCTGTGGTAAAGACGCTGGTTTTCATAATTATTTTTTGCCTTTAGAGGCTTTTTTTAAGTCTGCACCTCCTGGAAGCTGCATTTTGTCTGTAAGTACCGAAATTTCGTTTAAATCAAAGTTACCTGTTAGTGATAATAAAACCGATTCCTGGTTTTTGGCACCATCAATAAACATTAGCAATTCTCTTACCTGAGAATCGGTAGCGCCTGATTTTACTAAAATTTTTACATTTCTTCCTGAATCATTAATTCGCATTAATTCTTCCAGACCAGCCGTTTTGATGTATTTATCAGCAGTTGCTTTCATGTCGGCTTCAACGTGCGCGCTTTTGGTTGTAAACACTTTTAGATGGTCTAATTTTTTAATTAAATTGATGTATTGTTTCATTTCTTTATCAGAAGTATCCACTTTTACTTTACTCATTAAATCAAACATTTTTTTGTTGACAATTACTGAGGTTACATCGTCCTGACCGTCAAATTTGTCAAAGGCACCTTGTGCATAAAAAGTTGTAGATACAAAGGCGAAAACTAGGGTTATGATGAAATTTTTCATTTTTGATTGAATTTAATTACTGTTTAAAAATTTTGTTTTTTGATTGTTCGTATTCGTGAATGTACTGTACACTTTCGATACCTACATTTACATTGTTTGACAATAATGCCAAAGCTTTTTGCGTTGCCGCCAGAGCTTCTTCGGGATTGTCATAGGTTCCTAATTCTGATTGCGCTACAACCGGAGGTGTATTTTTTTGGCTCACAAAATAAAAAGTTCCTATTCCGAGCAAAAGAACAGCAGATGCTGCAATCGATAACCACGCCACATTTTGTTTCTTAGTTTGTAGTGGAATCTCCTGCGTCGATTTTTGTTCTCTTGCCTGAGAGAAATAACCAAATAATGGTTTGTACTGCTCCAAATGCTGCGCAACATTTGATGAAGAAAAATAGTGTTTCAATTCATTTTCTTCGGCAATAGTCGTTTCTCCCTGAAAGTATTTTTCTAATATATATTCTATTTTATCTAATTCCATAACTGTGGGTATTAAGCATT
Organism: Flavobacterium hydrocarbonoxydans; assembly: GCF_009789235.1. Taxonomy (GTDB): domain Bacteria; phylum Bacteroidota; class Bacteroidia; order Flavobacteriales; family Flavobacteriaceae; genus Flavobacterium; species Flavobacterium hydrocarbonoxydans. The sequence continues at coordinate 458,357 of NZ_WSTB01000004.1, forward strand.
GATTCTCTAATTTTTTTTCTCGCTCTAGAAAGTGCCACTCTTATAGCAGTTTCATTCATGTCAACAATTTTGGCAATTTCATCAAATTCATATTGTTCTACATCGCGTAACTGAATTAATAATTGTTGTTGTTCCGGCAGCTGACTCATTATTTTTTCTACCCATTCTAAACTGTCCGTATCTTCCAGTTTTTTGTCTAATTGCGGCTCTCTGTCTGTGTAATTGTTATGTACTATTTTAAGGTTTCCGGCTCTTTTAGATTTTAACTGATCCAGGCAATAATTTTTGGTCATGGTCATTGCCAGTGCCTCGACATTATTATAGGTTTCCAGATTTTCTTTTTTGTTCCATAATTTTACCATTACTTCCTGAGTTGCATCTTCGGCTTCTTCAGTACTGGTGAGCAATCTTTTTGCCAGACGAAAAACTTTGTCTTTAAAAGGATTTATGAGTTCTATAAAAACATTCTGGTTCATAAAATCTACTGGTTATTCGTTAGCTTATATAGTCAAGACGAGGCACGTTTCAATTTGTTACAATTAAATAAAAAAAAATTAAAAAAGATTACGAAATGGATTACAGTTAAAACTAAAGGTACTATTTTTACGTTTATACTTACGAAATCTAAATTTATATGAAACCAATTTTTAAAAACATTCTTTTTTTATTCTTAGCCGTATTTTCTTTGCAGTCCTGTGAAGATAATAAAGATAACGATGATAAAGCAGCTCCTGCAGACATTCAGGTTAACAATTTTGTATGGAGGGGATTAAATGAATTTTATTTATGGCAGGCTGATGTTCCCAATTTAGCTGATGATCGATTTGCAAACGAAGAAGCTTTAAATTCTTTCTTACGCGATTATTCTAAACCGGAAGATTTATTTCAGAGTTTGTTAAACAGACCTGTAAGTAAATATCCTAATGATCCAATTGACCGCTTTAGCTGGATTGTAGATGATTATACTGTTTTGGAACAAGAGCTTAACGGAATTGCAAAGAACACCGGGATTGATTTTAGACTGAGTAGAGTATCTGCTGGTTCAAATGATCTGGTAGGCTATGTGCGTTATATTATTGCTAATTCTGATGCTTCTACTAAAACTGATAAAATTAAAAGAGGAGATTTATTTACTGCTGTAAATGGTCAGAAACTTACGGTTTCAAATTATGAGTCTTTATTGTTAGATTCTGAAGGATATACGTTAAACTTAGCGCAATTTAATGGTAGTACTTTTGTTTTGAATGGAAAATCAGTTACGTTGAATAAAACAACTTTAGAAGAAAATCCGGTATTAATTAGCAAAGTTATTTCAAAAGGAAGTCATCAGATTGGTTATTTGATGTATAATGGTTTTTATGATAAATTTGATGATACACTGAATCAGGCTTTTAAGGATTTACAAGATGCCGATGTTACTGATTTAGTACTGGATTTAAGATACAATGGGGGTGGTGATGTTCATTCGGCTACATTATTGGCAAGTATGATTACAGGACAATTAGAATTTAAGGATAAGGTGTTTTCGAAGAGACAATACAATGCTAAATTTATGTCTTATTTTAGCGAGGAAGATTTAGAAAGTGTTATTGAACGATTTGCTACCGAAACTGAAAGTGGTCAGGCATTGAATACTTTAAAATTGAATACTGTATATGTTATAACCACAGAGAGTACGGCTTCAGCAAGTGAATTGGTGATAAACGGACTAAAACCTTATATAAATGTAATTCAAATTGGTGAAACTACTACAGGGAAAAATGTGGGATCTTTTACTATTTATGACTCAGAAACGTATTTTAGCAAACAAGGAATAAATAAAAATCATAAATATGCCATGCAGCCTTTGACGTTTAAAATTACCAATGCCAATGATTTTGGCGATTATACTCAAGGATTAACCCCAACATATCAAAAAATTGAATATGTAGATACTTATGGCGTGTTAGGAGAGGAGACAGAACCTTTATTGGGCTTCGCAATTGAAAAAATCACAGGTTCTTCATCCAAAAGAATACAAAAGGAAAAAACAAAAGCATTACCTTATTTTGGCGATTCTAAATCATTAAGACGTTTTGGTACCGAAATGTATCTGGATAAAGCACCAAAAGGGCTTTCGAAAACAACAAAATAATAAAGTATAAAAAAGGCTCTCAAAAAAAATGAGAGCCTTTTTCTTTAACAAAAAAAATCCAAAAACTATTTAATCATTAAAGTAAAAACCATTTGGTCCGATACCTACAGCAATTTCTTTTTGTAGTGTCCCGGTTAAGTTGTAGATGAATGCTTTACTGTCTGTGCCAAAAGTACCTCCGTCAGCGATGTAGATACGATCGTCATTTACTGCGAATCCATATATGTATCCGGTAGCCGAAAGTGTAGCAGTAAGAATTGGTGTAGTTGATGCCGCTGTTGCTGAAGTACCAATAGTATAAACTGAAGTTCCAACTGTATAATAAATTTTGTTGTCTTCAAGAGCCAAATAACCTGCGCCGTCTAAAGATTCCGGGAATGTAATTTTAGAAACAGATTTATCAGATAATTTTACTTTTACAATTTCGCTTCTGTCTGAAGATGGCCCTCTTAAAATGTATAAAGTTCCATTATCTTCCTCAATTCCGTCAGCCTTAGAACCAATTTCGATTGGAGTTTCTACTGTTTTTGTAGCGGCATTTACAACCAATAATTTAGTACTGCTGTACGGTTCTGTAATGTATAATTTTCCGTTTTCTTCAACAATACGGTTTGCTGTTGCGTTCAAATCAATTTTAGACTCAAAAGTGTTGGTTTTTAAATTGATTACGGCAATATAATCATCTGTATTACCCGTTGCAGCATTTTCGAAAGAATAATAGTTTGCATTGGTTACATACGCTTTTCCTTCGTAAGTTACTCCGTATCTTGGATTTCTAAGTCCAGTTTCGATTTTAGTAATTAATTTAAAAGTATATCTGTTTACTACATTGATTACATTAGAACCACCTGAAATAATATACGCATTGTCACCATCAAAAAAGATGTTTTGCAGATAACCACCTGGCAAATCATTGTTATTATTTAGTCCGTAAACATCTTTTGAAAAAGTAGCCAAATCATCGCTTAAAAAAGAAATTGTTCCTTTAGTTTGACTTCCTTCATTTAGTATAAAAAAACCATTGTCATAAACCCCTTTTGGTTCATTAGAGTCATTATCATCATCATCATTCGAACAAGAAACAAATAAGGAAACGCTAAGCGCTATTAAAAATAATTTACTAAACTTCATTATATTAAAATTTTAAGGTTAAATACATATTAAAATTGCGACCTGGCATAGGTCTGTTTTCCAGACTTTCGTACGTTTCGTTAAAAAGATTTAGTACCTGAAATCCGAGTTTGAAAGAATCCAGAAATTTAAAATCATAATCGATTCCGATGTTTGAAATCAAGTAATCATTTACAATTTCATCAGGATCATTGTCAGCTCTGGTATAAACAAAACCATTGTAGAGGATTTGGTAATTAGCTGAAATTCTATTTCTCGAATAAGCGATCGAGCCTGTAGCTTTGTGAAATGGAACGAAAAAAAGCTGTTTTTTGGTTTCGACATTTTCAGAAATGGTGTAAGCGTAAGTAGCATTTGCGGCAAAATTATTTTTTCCCAATTGCTTTCTCCAGCTTAGTAGCGTTTCGGCACCATAGCTGTTTACTCTGTCGTTATTTTGCGGAGCCCAAATGCCATTTTTTCCCGGTATCCATTGCAGCATATCTTTTATTTTTATGTAATAAAAAGTCTGCGTAAGCGATATATTATTGAAGGTAAAAACGTTTCCGATTTCCGCTTGATACGAACTCTCTGGTTTTAAATCCGGATTTCCGCCTTCTTGCCAATACAAATCATTATAGGTTGGAATTCTAAAGTTTCGGGAGAAATTTAATTTCAAATTATACAATTTTGATACCTGATAAGAAGAACCAATATTGAACAAAACAGGTGATTTGTAATTGTCTGTAAATTCTTTTCGGACACCAAATTCTGCTTTCCAGTCTTCTGAAATATCTTGTTTAGTCAATAGTGAAGCTGAGCTAATTTCTCTGGTGTGATCACCAAAACCACTGCCATAACCTTTAGTTTTATTATAATCTAAAATTCCGTTGATTTGAGTTGATTGGAATAATTGATATCCTAAATCACCTTTTAGAATCAGGCTTTCGGTTTTTCCAAAGGTGTAATCGTTGGTCGAATTATCACTAAAATATTGATAGTTTTCAAAAATATAAGCCGTTTTAAAATTGGTTGTCAACTTCCCAAATTCACCATTGTATTCCAGTAAATTTCGATTAAAACCATTGATGTATTTGCTTTTGGTTTCGTTTTCAGATACCAAAGAAGTATTTCTGTCTGTATTAGAGTTTTGGCTGTATAATTTTAAGGTGTTTTTTTTGTCGATTTTATAACCCAAATTGGCACTCATCGTGATGATATCGTACTCTCCGTTTTGGTTCCAGCGTTGTTCGCCTCTCCAGGTATATTTGTTGATGTATTTATAATCATTTGTTGAGCTGTTTTTAGAAAAACCAATTTGCGCGCTCCATTTTTCGTTCGAAATGTTGGTTTTGTAATGAATTCCGGTCGTGTTGAAACTTCCGTAATCTAATTTCAAATAATTGTCAAAATGATTATAAAAACTCAAGTCGTTATTCAGGTGAACAGTTCCGCCAATCGCACCACTACCGTAAATAACACTTCCGCCGCCTGCTTTTACACTTATCGAATTGTAATCTGAACCTGAAATAGTGTTAAAATCAGTACTTCCGTTCATTTGCGAATTGATATTAATTCCGTTCCAGATTACTGCCGTTTGAGATGACGACGTTCCTCGAAACGAAACCGTAGAAAGCATTCCGCGCCCGTATTGCTTGAAATAAATGGTGGAATTATAATTTAATAAATCGGTAAGTAAAACCTCGTTTTTGCCAATAACAGAGTCGTTAAGTTTTAAAACCGATTGAGAATTGGAGTATTTTTTAAGATGAGCATCAGAAATTACAACTGCTTTAAGTTTGGTAATAGAATCCTGTTGCGCCCAAAGAATTTGGCACAGCAATAGCAAGCAAAAAATAAAACGTTTTTTAAAAGTCATAATTTCTACACTCTTTTTCCCGAGAGCTCGATATTTATTTAAAGGCAGGTCTCCTGGCTTGCGTCTTGTTGTTTACCTTCCCATCACGCAAGGCGTGACAGTGGTTTTGTAGATAACAACAAGCATTCTTTTTCAAGAACTAAGCTTACAGTTGCGGGTACAGCTCAAGATTATTCACTTTTTAAAGGTGTTTTTTACTTGATTCCCTTTTAATGCGTTTTAGTTTTAAAACACAACCTTAATTTTGTGCAAATATAGAGTTAAAAATATTGAATTATCAAATTTGTTTTACTTTTTAAATCGAATTATGAACAAAATGATCCTTAGAACGTTATTTTAATGACTTCTCCAAAGGCTACTTTATTCTGAAAAGCATCTTTTAAAGGCAATCCGCTTTGATGGCATAAAAAGCTTCTTATTGCGCCTGCATGTGTCACAATAATGATGGGCTTTTTTGTTTTTTTTGAAATTTGTTCCGATAAAAAAACACCAATTCGTTGATGTAATTGGGTAAAAGATTCTCCGTTAAATGCCTGAATATTTACAAAGTCTTCCATCCACGGATTGAGTTGTTCTGGCGGAATGTCGTTCCAGTTTTTCATTTCCCAATCGCCAAAATTCATTTCCATTAATCGGGAATCTTCCTGATATGAAATAATCTGCAAAGTTTTCTGAAGGTGTTTGGCTAAAATATGGCAGCGTTCTAACGGACTAGAAAATAAAATTGCTTCAGAGGGTAGCTGTTTAACAATATTTTCGAAAATCAAATCAAAAGGTTCAGCTAACGAAACATCAGATTGTCCGTAACAAATCCCTTTTTCGCAAACCGTTTCCGTATGACGAACTAGATAAATTTCCATAAAAAAAGAAGGCTAACATAATAAACGACTTCACAAACTTGCTGTGTGGCACCTAAACAATCTCCAGTATAACCGCCAATCCATTTCTGGAAATGGCGTGCTAAAAAGTAGCGTGTTATAAAAACCGGAATTAAGGCAAAAAGTATTTTATATTGAAAAAAACAAAGAGCAATCAGAGGTAATAACCCAAAAAAGAAAGCTCCTGAAACTTCTTTCCAGGTATGTTTTTTTGCAATAGGTTTGCTTTTGCTTGTAGCATCATCACGTGAATATTCATGGGTAAAAATGATGCTAATTGCAGCCAGACGACTGATAGAATGTGCTGAAATAAACAACAAATAAGTAAATAAAATGGCCGTTGAATCCTCGCTTTTGAAAAGTAGAACAGCCTCAGAAAGTAATTTGAATTTTAATAAAAAAAGCAAAACAACCCCAATGGCTCCATACGCACCGATGGCGCTGTCTTTCATAATCAGCAGGATTTTTTCTTTCGTCCAGCCCCCGCCAAAACCATCGCAGACATCGGCAAAACCATCTTCATGAAAAGCCCCGGTTGTTAAAATTGAAGCTATTATGGCAAAAATAACCGCAATTTCGATTGAAAGGAAAAGCGAAAAAACATAAAAAGTCAAGAAAGAAATACTCCCGACAATCCATCCAATCAAAGGAAAATATCGTGTGGCTTTATTTAAATATTCTGGATTATGATCAATGTTTTTCGGACACGGAATACGGGTGTAAAACATCAAACAAGTGAAAAATATATCGCGTTCTTTTTTCATTAAAATTGAGTTGTGGTATTTTTAATTTTGAATATTGTAATTGATATTGATATTGAAATTGATTTTTTGAAATTGAAATTATTTTTTGCTAATTCCAGCACTTTCAAAACTGGCCATTTCATTCAAAAAAGCTTCAGCCGATTTTAAAAGGGGCAAAGCAATCGCACAGCCGGTTCCTTCTCCTAAACGTAAATCAAGATTCAGAATAGGTTTTGCTTCTAAATAATCAAGTAATTTTTGATGTGCCTGTTCGGCCGAGCAATGACAAAAAATAGCATTTTTTTTGATATTTGGATTCATTTTAAAAGCAATCAGATAAGCGACACTACAAATAAATCCATCAACTAAAATCAGCATTTTATTCTCGAAAGCAGCTAACATTCCACCAGCCATTTGTATGATTTCAAAACCTCCAAAATAGGCGAGCTGCTGTTTTAATTCGGCTTGACCGGAATAATTTTCAATTGCTTTTTTAAGTAAATTTTGTTTCTGAATTAATTTTTCATCTTCAACTCCAGTGCCTTTTCCCACACATTCTTCAATTGGGAAACCTGTTAAAAGACTCATTAAAACAGAAGCTGTAGAAGTGTTTCCAATTCCCATTTCACCAAAACCAATACAATTTGAACCGCTTTTTACAATGTTTTCAACGATCTCTTTCCCTTTTTCAAAGCACAATTCTACTTCCATTTCTCTCATAGCAGGAAGGTGCAAAAACGATTGTGTTCCTTTTGCGATTTTGGCATTTATAAGGTTTGCGTTGGTTGGAAAATCATAGTTTACACCCGCATCTACAATCGATAATTGAATGTTATGCTGCTTGCAAAACACATTTATAGCGGCGCCACCTTCCAGGAAATTCGCAACCATTTGTCTCGTAACATCTTGCGGATAAGCACTTACGCCATGATTCGCAATTCCGTGATCTGCGGCAAAAACCACAATATTCGGATTTGTTATTTTGGGTTCTAAAGTTTCAAAAACAGTTCCCATCTGAAAAGCTAAATCTTCTAAAGTCCCTAAAGCACCAATTGGTTTGGTTTTCGAATCTATTTTTTCTTGCAAAAGTTTACTGAAATCATCATTAATTTTAACTGATGTAGAAATTTTTGAAGATTCTAAAACACTATTTTCGACTACATTTTTAATTTCGGTACACTCCGGAGTTTCCGATTTTTGTTTCCAGTTCAATTGCTGCAACATCGGTTGATTGTCGTAATTGGTAGCCGGTTTTCCGATACAGAAATAGCCTAAAGGCTCAATGTTTTCAGGTAAATCGAGTATTTTTTTAAACTGATAATAATTCAAAATCGAAACCCAGCCCATGCCGTAACCTTGTTCTGTCAGCGACAGCCAGATATTCTGCGCAGCACAAACCGAACTAAATTTCACCGCTTCATTGCTCCCAACAGTGCCAATCGTAAACTGATTCAGAACCGAGCGGTCATAAGCAATTATCAACCCAATCGGTGCTTCTTCAATCGCTTCTAATTTCAGGGATTTATAATGCTCTTTTTGCTCTGGATTATCCGTTAAGGCTTCTGCTTTTTTATTGTAATCCAAAAACAAATCTTTAATCGCTTTTTTAACTTCGGTAGCTTTTATGATATAATATCGGGTAGCATCGGTCAGGCCTACAGATGGCGCCCAATGTCCCGCCCGTAAAGCGTTCTCCATCACTTCGTCAGGAACTTCGTCGGTAGTAAAGTGCCTGGTGTCGCGACGTGATTTTAATATATCATCTAAATAGCTCATCTAAATTCCAATTTTTTTAAATTCCAAATTCCAATTAAATAACAATTGTAAAAATCAATGTTAATTTCAATAGATTTTAAAAGTTTAAAGATTTAAGTAAAGGTAAAGTATAGCGTTGGAATTTGGAATTTAAAAAATTTGGAATTTCATTTTATCCTTTAATTTTTACCGGAATCCCGGAAATCATCAAAATCACTTCATCAGCATTTGAGGCTAAAAATTGATTCATCCAGCCTTGTAATTCGGTAAATTTTCTGCCTATGTGTGTATCAGCGTGAACGCCCATTCCAATTTCATTGGTCACAATAATCAGTGTTGCGTTTTCTTGTTTGGCTATCAGAAGAAACTCTTTTTTAGCTTCTTCCAGACTCTGTTGTACATCATTTTTAGTATCTACAAAAAAGTTCGTCAGCCAAAGTGTCACACAATCTATCAAAGCTACTTTGCCCGAAAAATCAATTTCAGATAAATGCTTTTCTTTCTCGATATTCGTCCAGCGGTTGTCGCGTTCCAGCTGATGGCGGTCAATTCTGTTCTGGAAATCATCGTCCCATTTTCTTGCTGTTGCCACATAAATGGGCTCATCCGAAAGGCTTAATGCTAAATTTTGAGCGTAACTGCTCTTTCCGGATCTTTCTCCGCCTGTAATTAAGTATATCATTTTAAGTTATGAGTTTTGGGTTATGAGTTTTGAGTTGTGAGTTTTGAGTTGTGAGTTTTGAGTTTTAAGTTGTAGGTCATTTGCATTACTTTAGGCTTATTTAGAGTTTTTTAAATTATTTTTTTAAAATAGTTTAAAAAACTCACATTTCACATCTCACATTTCACACCCCACAACGAATTTAATAAGGACAATGACGACAGCCATTACCACAACAATTTCCTCTTTTTAGATGAAACCAGGCTTTAAAAACATAATTGCCATTTTCAAGGTAATAATCAATTCCCTCGATTAGTTTTTCGGCTTTGGGTAAAAATGTGGCTTTGTTATTAAGTGCTGTTTCGGGAGTAATCGTTTCGGTATAAGCATCAATTTTGTCCATGCAGGCCTCTTTAAAACAATTTGGGCAAAGACAATCAGTGCCTTCTGAAAGATTGAAAATAGGAGGAAAGTCATTACACCAGCACTTACTTTCAAGTGAAATATCACCACAACTAAAAGCAGCTTCACAACCTCCACAAATTTTTGTTTTAATGGTATTCATCGGGTAAAGATACTATTTGTTCAATTTTTTAAAGATAAAAATGAACAAGAAATTTATAAATTGCGCTACCTTTGTCGCTTCCAATAATCTAAATTATGAAAATTTCCTTACTTAAATTTAGTTTTGCACTTCTTTTTTTTGCTGTTCTAAGTTGCAAAAAAACAGATAATGCAGAAATTGTAAAATCTAAAACTTCCCAAAATAGTATCGAATATGCTTCGGGGCTTTCTATCGTGAAAAATGAAGGCTATTCTGTAGTAACAGTCAGTAATCCATGGCCAAAAGCGAATAAAAATTTCACTTATATTCTTAAAGAAAAAGACGCTAAAGTTCCGGATAGTTTACAAAGTTATACCACTATACAGGTTCCTTTAGCATCTGTTGTAGTCACTTCGACAACCAATATTCCCTTTTTAGAAATGCTGGAAGTCGAAAATAAATTGATTGGTTTTCCGCATACCGATTATATCTCTTCCGAAAAAACCAGAAAACTAATCGATAAAGGCTCAGTAAAAAATGTGGGTCAGAACGAAAAACTAAATATTGAACAATTGATAGAATTGTCTCCGGATCTGATTGTAACTTTTGGAGTTGATAACAACAATCCGATGTTGGATAACCTCAAAAAAAGTGGTTTAAATGTTTTTATTCAGGGCGACTGGATGGAGCAATCTCCACTCGGAAAAGCAGAATGGATAAAACTTTACGGAGCTTTATTTGGCAAAGAAGAAAAAGCCAAAGAACTATTTGATAAAATTGTACTGAGTTACAATCAGGCCAGGAAATTGGTAGCAACAAAACCTGCAACTGCAACAGTTTTATACGGCTCCATGTATCAGGATTTATGGTATGTGGCCAAAGGAAATAGCTGGGTTGCAGCGTTTATGAAAGACGCACAATCTAATTATTTATGGGCAAATTTAAAAGGTACAGGAAGTGAAGGTTTGTCTTTCGAAAAAGTATTAGATAAAGCAAAAACCGCCAATTTCTGGATTGCAACGGGTTCATTCAAAACCTTGGAAGAATTCGGAAAAAGTAATCCGCATTACAGCGAATTTGATGCTTTCAAAAATAAAAACATTTATACTTTCGAGAGCAAATTAGGCGCAACTGGCGGAACCGTTTATTACGAACTTTCACCAAGCCGACCAGATTTGGTTCTGAAAGATTATATCAAAATCTTCCACCCTGATTTATTGCCGAGTTATGAGTTTACTTTTGCATCAAAACTGAATTAAATTGGCAAATAAAAAACGAAATACAATTCTCTTTATTCTGCTGGGTTTAGCATTAATTCTGATGTTTTTTGTAAGCATTAGTTTGGGTTCAGTAACCATTCCTTTCAAAGAGGTTTATACGAGCTTAACAGGTGGTCAGGCCAGCAAATCTACCTGGGAATATATCATAATAAATTACCGTTTACCCAAAGCGATTACGGCAGTTTTGGTTGGTACGGGTTTGTCAGTCAGTGGCTTATTAATGCAAACATTATTCAGGAATCCTCTTGCCGGACCTTATGTTTTAGGACTAAGTTCCGGGGCGAGTTTAGGTGTTGCTTTTGTGATTTTAGGAGCCGGATTTTTGCCTTCTTTTTTAAGTCAGATTGCATTATCATCATACGGAATTGTATTAGCCTCAACTTTAGGGAGTACATTAGTTTTATTATTGGTTTTGGTAGTTTCACAAAAATTACGAGATACAATGGCCATCTTAATTGTAGGATTGATGTTCGGCAGTTTTACAACCGCAATAGTGAGTGTCTTAACCTATTTCAGTACCGCTGAACAGTTGCAAAAATTTACTTTTTGGTCCATGGGCAGCCTCGGAAATCTTTCCTGGACAACGATCGTTATTCTGACTTTTTGTGTTGGTTTTGGTTTGCTTTTAAGTGCAGGTAGTATAAAAGCTTTGAACGCATTACTATTAGGCGAGAATTATGCAAAAAGTATGGGACTAAATTTCAAAAAAGCAAGACTGATTATCATATTTGCAACCAGTATTTTGGCCGGAAGTATCACAGCCTTCGCTGGACCAATTGCGTTTATAGGCTTAGCGGTTCCACATATTGCAAAGCTCACATTTCAGACCAGTAATCACTCCGTTTTGTTTTGGAGCACCTTGTTTTTTGGCGCCATAATCATGTTGTTTTGCGATGTAGTTTCAGAAATGCCAGGTTTTGATGTCACACTTCCAATAAATGCAATTACATCAATCATAGGAGCACCGGTCGTAATTTGGCTTTTAGTCAGAAAAAGAAATTTTCAGCAATAACTTACAAATATTTAATATCTTAGTTTTTTAAACACATAGAGACATAGTTATGCCAGCTTAAAAAAAGGCGTTTCACTTTTCTTCAAAAAACATAGTTGAAGTGAAAATAAATTAGTTTCTATTTAACTAATATTAAATGATTACTCAAAAATATTTAGACGAATTAACGTATAATGTAATTGGTGCTTGTATAGAAGTACATAAAATAATTGGTAAAGGATTACTTGAAAATGTTTACCATCAATGTTTGAAAGAAGAATTACAGCAACAGAAGTTGAATTTTTTTAGTGAAATGAAAGTTCCATTAATTTATAAAAATAAAGAATTAAGTGCAGATTTAAGATGTGATTTATTTGTAGAAAATTGTTTAGTAGTAGAATTAAAAACTGTTTCAGAAATAAGCCCCATTCATGAAGCGCAATTATTAACTTATATGAAGTTATCCAAGGCTCCAAAAGGAATTATAATTAATTTTAATTGTCATAATATTTTTAAAGAAGGTCAAAAAACATTTGTAAATGAATATTTCAAATTATTGCCAAAGTTTTAGCAACAGCTATGTGTTAATTTACGAGTAAATTTTAAAACCAACTTTAATTGAGCAAAAGAAAACTATGTTCTCTATGTGTTTAAAAAATAAGTCAATATGAAAACCATCCTGAAAACCTCAAATTTAAAAATTGGCTACAAGTCTAAGAAATCCTCTATGACCATTGCCGAAAACCTAAATCTGAATTTGGTGTCAGGAAAACTCATCGCCTTAATAGGAGCCAACGGAATCGGAAAATCAACTTTACTGCGAACCATCACAGGAATTCAAAAACCACTTGAAGGAAATGTTTTTCTAAACGATAAAAACATATCAACGTACCAACCGCTGGATTTGGCTCAAAATCTGAGTTTGGTCCTCACCGAAAAACTACCGCCAAGCAATCTTTCGGTTTTTGAGTTGGTTGCTTTGGGTCGTCAGCCTTACACCAACTGGATTGGAACTTTAACCGAAATTGATATTCAAAAAATTCAGGAAGCGCTACACTTAACCCAAATCGAACATCTGGCAAACAAAAAACATTTCGAAATTAGTGACGGACAGCTGCAAAAAGTTTTAATCGCCCGCGCTTTGGCTCAGGATACACCATTAATTATTTTGGATGAACCCACGACACACCTAGATTTATTGCACAAAGTTTCCCTTTTTAAATTATTAAAGAAACTAACACACGAAACCAATAAATGTATTTTGTTTTCTACTCACGACATCGATTTGGCGATTCAATTGAGTAACGAAATGATTATTATGACACCCAATTTGGTCGTTCAGGACGAACCTTGTAATTTAATTTCAAAAGGGAGTTTCGCGACTTTATTCAAAGACGAACACATTATTTTTGATCCCGAAAAAGGGAAGTTTGTAATCACCTAAATCTGAGTATATATAATAGGTATAATTTTTAGGAGCTATTTCCTGCTATTCGTTACAATATTTTGTGCCGAACCCCGGCACAAAATGATTTCCACTTCTATCAGGGCTAGGGCATTCGATTTCATCAGAAATACCTTTTTCAATTTAACGATTAAACAAATAAACGATTAAACTTTTTTCAATCCAATCTGTCTCTTCGCTTCCCCAACTACAAACGCCACAGAATTAGCAATATTAAAACTTCGAATCAATTTCGACATCGGAATTGTTAAATGATTTTCAAACCTATTCAAAACATCAGTGCTTAAACCAACACTTTCTTTCCCAAAAACCAACCAGTCACCATCCTGAAATTCTGTTTCCAAATAAGATTTCGTTGCACGAGAACTCATCAGGAAAACCCTTGACAAATCCGGAATCTGTTGTACCCATTCATCTACAGTATCATATTCGGTAACATCAAGATGTACCCAATAATCCAAACCCGAACGTTTTAGGTTTTTATCATTAATCACAAACCCAAAAGGATGAATTAGATGCAATCTACTTTCGGTACCAACACAAAGACGACCAATATTTCCAGTGTTGTTCGGTATTTCAGGTTCGACAAGAACTATATTTAGCATTACTGTTTATTTGTTTAATTATTTATTTTTGGAATTTTCAAATTGACACATTTTCAAATTATCTCATGATCTAATTTAAATTATCAACTTCTAAAACTTCTCCTGCTTTTAGATTTTGCAAATGTACATTTCCTATCCGAACACGCACTAATCTTAAAGTTGGAAATCCAACAGCAGCCGTCATTTTCCTAACCTGACGAAATTTCCCTTCATTTACCGTTATCGATGCCCAGGAAGTTGGACCATGACGTTCATCTCTGATTTTTTTTGCTCTGGGACCAAAGTCAGGAATTTCATTTACAATAAAAGCTTTACATGGTTTCGTTTTGTATTTTCCACCATCAAAACCAATTTCAACTCCTTTTTGTAATGCTGCAATTGCTTCGGGAGTAATTATGCCATCAACTTGTACATAATATTCTTTTTCAACTTTTTTACTCCTGATCTGTTCACTTACTTTTCCATCCGTGGTTAATAATAATAATCCTTCTGAGTCTTCATCAAGTCTTCCAATGGCCATTGTGCCTTCAGGAAAATCATATAATTCGCCCAAAAGTTTTTTCTTCCTTTTTAATTCATATATAAATTGACTTAAATAGCCATAAGGTTTGTGTAGAATAAAATGATAATGATGCATGATTTTAGAATGTTCAGATATAACTTAAGAGAATAAGGTACAAATGTAGAACTAAAAATAACTTTTTAGTTTTCGGGTTCTCTATACAGACAGCTTTAGAAGTTATATGAAATATAATTTTCTTGTATTTTTTTGTTGTACCCGGTTGTTTTGAAGTGGTTTATTTATTCTTATGATTGTTCCTGCATTGTTTTAATTGATTATTAAGTGTTTGTTTGTAAGTCTTTTACGTGTTTTTTTTAGTTGATAAAAGATATTAAAAAAAAAATATATTCAAATTGTCGCAATTAATTCAAATAAGTTGATAACCAAAAACAGGGATGTCTTGTGCGGCTCTTATTTTTTATAAGATAGCTCAAGCCTTAATTTGTATAGACTTTTATTCTTTTATAAAATACACTGTTAATTCTCTCAATTCTTTTTGTAGAACAAGTTCTACATTATCAAATATTTTATTCTACAGCGCAATATTTTACTCAGAATTATATTTGCCCATTGATTTTAAGCGCTGTTCTAATCTTTTTTTTTAGAAAACGAAACGTCCCTTATTAATGTTTTTAAAATCATAATGAATTGATTTTTAATTCAGATTAATTGTTTTAATTAAATTATTTTATGAAAAATTATTACGTATTCTTCTTTTTTGTTGCGTTTGGCTTTAGTGGTTATGCGCAAGTAGGTATTGGAACTACAACCCCAAATGAATCATCGCAACTTGAAGTGGTGGCAACAAACAAGGGAATTTTGATTCCAAGAGTTCTGCTAAAAAGTACTAAAGACACTACTACTATTTCTAGTGGTAATGTAGAAAGTCTTTTAGTTTTTAATACTCAAACTATCGCTGATGTTATTCCAGGTTATTATTATTGGTATATTGATAAATGGAATAGATTAGGGGCAACTAATTCAGAAACCATAACCACAATTGAAGATAAAGGGAATGGTGTGTATGTTTATACAAATGAAATAGGAGTAAAATATACAATTAATGTTGCTCAGGGACCACAAGGAAAAGACGGGAAAGATGGTGCCTCAATAAGAGGAGGCGATGGAGCACCGGGAAAAGATACAGGATCTGATGGAGATACTTATATAGATAATTCAACTGGAGATGTTTATTATAAAGAGGGGGATGTCTGGAATATAAAAGGTAATATCAAAGGACCAAAAGGTGATTCTGGAACAAATGGAAAAGATGGACTTCAGGGAGGAATAGGGTTAATTGAAAATGGTTTGAATACTACGGTTAACGGTAGCGGAACTGTAGGAAGTCCTTATAAAATTAATACACCTACATCAACATTAATAAACAATAATGACGGAAGTTATAATTATAATAATGAAGAGGGAGTAAATACTAAAATCGATGTTGTAGGCGATGTGGTTACAAACATCAAAAATGAAGGCCCTGTTTACAACGAAATCGTAAATTTATTAAACTCAAAATCAGATAAGTTTGCGGACAACGGAAACGGAACATTCATACATACTACTGTTGATGGAAAAGAAGTAATCTTCGATGCCAACACGACTACTGTAACTAATAATGGTGATGGTACTTATACGGTTACCAATAAAAAAGGAGAGACTGTAAAAATCGATGTTGTAGGTGATGTGGTAACCAATATCAAAAATGAAGGCCCTGTTTACAACGAAATCGTAAATTTATTAAACTCAAAATCAGATAAGTTTGCGGACAACGGAAACGGAACATTCACGCACACTACCGTTGATGGAAAAGAAGTAATCTTCGATGCCAACACGACTACTGTAACTAATAATGGTGATGGAACTTACACGGTTACCAATAAAAAGGGAGAAACTGTAAAAATCGATGTTGTAGGTGATGTGGTAACCAATATCAAAAATGAAGGCCCTGTTTATAACGAAATTGTAAATTTATTAAACTCAAAATCAGATAAGTTTGCGGACAACGGAAACGGAACATTCACGCATACTACTGTTGATGGAAAAGAAGTAATCTTTGATGCCAACACGACTACTGTAACTAATAATGGTGATGGAACTTACACGGTTGCCAATAAAAAAGGAGAGACTGTAAAAATCGATGTTGTAGGTGATGTGGTAACGAACATCAAAAATGAAGGCCCTGTTTATAACGAAATTGTAAATTTATTAAACTCAAAATCAGATAAGTTTGCGGACAACGGAAACGGAACATTCACGCATACTACTGTTGATGGAAAAGAAGTAATCTTTGATGCCAACACGACTACTGTAACTAATAATGGTGATGGAACTTACACGGTT
>NZ_WSTB01000040.1 GCF_009789235.1 Flavobacterium hydrocarbonoxydans
CAACTGTTGGAGCATCTTCTAAACAGAAATCCTGTGTAGCTGATGTTGTGGTTGGTGTACCCGGATCGTTGACATTTACTGCTACAACTAATCTGGTGGCGCTCTCACAACCTGTAACAGCGTCTATGATAGTAGCATAATAATTTCCGTCTGCCAAAGCATCTGTAGCTAATAATGGTGTAGTGCTTGTAGCACTGCTGTACCAAACTGTTGTAGCTGGGCTTACCGCAATATCGGCAACTGTTGGAGCATCTTCTAAACAGAAGTCCTGTGTAGCTGATGTCGTAGTTGGTGTACCCGGATCGTTGACATTTACTGCTACAACTAATCTGGTGGCGCTCTCACAACCTATAACAGCGTCTATAATGGTAGCATAATAATTTCCGTCTGCCAAGGCATCCGTAGCTAGTAATGGCGTAGTACTCGTAGCACTGCTGTACCAAACTGCTGTAGCTGGTGTTACTGCAATATCGGCAACTGTTGGAGCATCTTTTAAACAGAAGTCTTGTGTAGCTGATGTCGTAGTTGGTGTACCAGGATCGTT
>NZ_WSTB01000041.1 GCF_009789235.1 Flavobacterium hydrocarbonoxydans
ATGTCGTAGTTGGTGTACCAGGATCGTTGACATTTACTGCCACAACCAGTCTTACTGCGCTCTCACAACCTGTGACAGCGTCTATAATGGTAGCATAATAATTTCCGTCTGCCAAAGCATCCGTAGCTAGTAATGGCGTAGTGCTCGTAGCACTGCTGTACCAAACTGCTGTAGCTGGTGTTACTGCAATATCGGCAACTGTTGGAGCATCTTCTAAACAGAAATCCTGTGTAGCAGCTGTTGTAGTTGGTGTACCCGGATCGTTAACATTTACTGCCACAACCAATCTGGTGGCGCTCTCACAACCTGTAACTGCGTCTATAATGGTAGCATAATAGTTTCCGTCTGCCAAAGCATCCGTAGCTAGTAATGGTGTAGTGCTCGTAGCGCTGCTGTACCAAACTGCTGTAGCTGGTGTTACTGCAATATCGGCAACTGTTGGCGCATCTTCTAAACAGAAATCCTGTGTAGCTGATGTTGTGGTTGGTGTACCCGGATCGTTAACATTTACTGCCA
>NZ_WSTB01000005.1 GCF_009789235.1 Flavobacterium hydrocarbonoxydans
GAAACGTAAGAAGTATAAAATATCTCTGTATATTTTATGCTTTTTGATTTCTCTTTTCTTGAATAAATGATTAGTTTAACTTAAATAATCAATTAAATCAATCAATAATTCATATTCAAATTTATCTCTGTTTGGAGTTCCAATTTCACCAATTAACTCAGCAGTAATTTCTTCTAAAGTATATGTTTTCATTTTAATAAAATGCTAAGGATATAGATTATTTATTTTTTGAATAATCTTACGTTATTCATCGACTCAGATTAAAACTACCCCAAAAGCCAATTCTTAAAATCAAAGAAATTCTGAGGCGCAACGCCATGACCAACAGGATATTCTTTATAAATAACCGGGATATTTAGCTTTTCTAAAGCTGCTGGTGTTTTTCTGGCCCAATCGATCGGAATTACCTGATCTACAGTTCCGTGTGAAGCGAATATTTTGAGGTTCTTGAAGTCGTTTTTCTCGTAACCTTCTTTGATGATTTCGTCATTAAAATAACCACTCATCGCTACTACACGCTGAATTTTTTCAGGATACGAAAGTGCCACAGCATAACTCAAAATAGAACCTTGACTGAAACCAATTAAGGTTACATTATTGGCATCAATTGGGTAATTAGCAACCAACTCATCTACAAAGTTTGCAATTGTATCACGCGAAATTTTCGCCTGCTCGTTATCTGAAAATTTATTCTGATCGGCATCAAAATTAATCGCATACCAGGCATAAGCTCCGTATTGCAAATCATAAGGCGCTCTGGCCGAAATAACATAATAAGTATCGGGAAGTTCTGTAGCAAAAGAAAATAAATCTTCTTCGTTACTGCCATAACCGTGCAATAAAAGTAATACTGGATTTTTATCTAAAACAACTTTTGGTGCCTGTATTTTATATTCTAAAGATAGATTCATTTTTTGAAAGTTATGCGTTTTGAGTTGTGGGTTATGAGTTGTGGGTTATGAGTTTTGTAGTTCAGAATTGAATTTTGACATTGAAATTGACATTGATATTGCAATTTTATCCGATAGTTTTAAACCATTTTTGGTACCATTCACCAACTAATGGCATAGGTCTGGTATGACCCTGAATGGCGCTAAAAATTCCATAGGTCCATAAAACAGAAACGCAAATCCACATTGGGAAAGTGATGAAAAAGCTGTCAAATGGACTGATAATTAAGGCTAACGAAATAAAAGTGAGCGATAATCCTAAAGCCTGACGTATATGAAAAGAAGCAAAACTATTTTTATTTTCAGAGTTCATCGACATTGCGATTAAAACACCAATGATTAAAATATAGCTGGTGATTGCAATTGATTTTCCCTCTTCGATTGAATTATTCATTGTAATTATTTTGAGATAACAAGTTGATTTTGATTGAAGATTCCGTAAACAGAACCTCTGATTTCAGTTCCTAAAAAAGCAGAATTTTTAGATTTAGAAAGAATGTTTTCTTTAGTAAAAATTGATTTTCCTTCAGGAGTAAACAACGTAAAGTTTGCTTTTTCGCCTTCCGTAATTGCATTATTTTCAATTCCGAAAATAGCTTTTCCTAAAGTCAGTTTTTCGATAACAGTTTCCAGAGGCAAAACATTTAATAAAGCTCCAAAAGCACTTTCAAGACCAATAGTTCCGTTTTTGGCCGTATCAAATTCCATTTTTTTGAATTCGATATCTATTGGATTGTGGTCAGAGGTAATCATATCGATCGTTCCATCCAAAACACCGTTTACGAGCGCAATTCTGTCAGCATCAGTACGCAATGGCGGTGTCACTTTATAACGGGTGTCAAAACCTTCTAACTGAACGTCTGTTAACGTCAGATGATGCACCGAAACACTGCAGCTTACTTGTAAACCTTTGGCTTTGGCTTCTTTAATTAATTCTAAAGATTTTGCTGTAGAAACCGTCGGAATATGTAATTTTCCACCTGTATATTCTAATAAAAATAAGTTTCTGGCTACTTGTAATTCTTCAGCCAGATTTGGGATTCCTTTCAAACCTAATCGGGTCGAAACGATTCCTTCATTAACAACTCCATTTCCTTTTATGTTGGCATCTTGTGCGTATGCAATTACCAAACCATCAAAATCCTGAACGTATTGCAGCGCAATTTTTAACAAATTGGCGTTGTCGATACTTTTATTATAATCGCCAAAAGCAACGGCTCCGGTATTTTTCATATCAAACAATTCAGCCATATCTTTTCCTTCGCTGCCTTTGGTTAAGGCGCCAATCGGGAAAAGTTCTGTTGCAAAACCATTTGCCTTATTTTTTACAAAATTCACCTGAGACTGATTGTCGATAACAGGGTAGGAGTTGGGTTGTAGGGCAATTGCTGTAAACCCACTTTTGACAGCCACATTCAGTCCGTTTGCTATGGTTTCGCGGTCTTCGTAACCTGGTTCTCCAAACGAAACACTGCTGTCGAACCAGCCTTGGGAAAGATGTAAATTATCGAATTTCACTTCGGTTGCGTTATCGCTTTCTAGTGAAGCTCCTATTTTTTCTATAAAACCATCTGCAATTAAAACATCAACGGTCTGGTTGTGAAACGGACTTTTTGAATCGATAATTTTGGCGCTTCTGATGATTATTTTCATATGTAGATAAATTTTATTTTAAATTAGAATCGTAATTTTTAACATTTTTAGTCATACTGTTTGTCATTCCGAGGAACGAGGAATCTCCACAAGAAACTCCGTAACCGAAAGCCAATCTTTGTCGAGCTTCTCACGGATATTCCTCGTTCCTCGGAATGACAAACTAAGAGCAAAAAGCAAACCTTTAAGTTTACTTTACGAATTTGATAATTGCCATTTCTAATGCTAAAAATAACAGTGCAAAGATAACAAACCATTTCCAAATTTGGCTGTCTGTCCGCTCAGTTTGTAGGGTATTAAAAATGGTCGAGATGGTATCAGCAGTTTTGAAATCCGAAACCACATTTGTGTTCACCTGGCTCAAATCACTTTCGCTTCGTTTGTAATTGAAACTCAGGTTTTCAACCCATTCTTTTCTGTCAAAAACACTATAATTTCCTGCTGATTCCGGCAAATCATTAAACGTTAATTTGACCTTGTTATTCAAGATTTGCTGAATCGGAATAAATGAATCGTCATTTCCTTTTACTTCCAGAATCGCATCTTTATTCATTAAAACATCCACAAAATAAGGTTGATTGTTACCAATTGTCAAGGCATTTACACCCGTTTTCTGATTGTTTTGTGCTAATTTATAAAACAACGGAACAATCAACGGAGATTGCTGAAAGTTAGAATTTACACTATTTATTGGTGCCGAAAAAACGGTAACTCCTGAAACTGGGTTTTGAATTGTGGTTACAAAAACGCTTTGGTCTTCATACGATAAAACGGCTGGATAAGCGCTTGAAATCGTGAAAGAACTATTTGTTTTTGGATATTGAAAATTTGTGATTTTATTTTCGAAAACACCTGAAAACAAAGGATGGTCAAAGTTGATTTGGGTAATTAATTTGCTTTTGGTTTCTAAATTCTGAAACTGAATTTTTCCAAAATTACCAAGGAAAGTATTCAGATTACTAACCGAACTTTTCTCTGAAGGAATCACAACTACATTGCCGCCTTTTTGTACAAAAGCTTTCAAAGTGGTTTGCAATGCTTGCGGAATATCTTCTAATTCATTTAAAATAATAGTATTTTGTTTTTCTACACTATTATAATCCAATCCGCTAATCGAAAAATTATTATAATTGAATTCGTCTGACGTATAAATTCTTGATAGAAAATTGCTTTTTTCAGGATTTCCAATACTGATAACATTTGTTTTTTTAGTTTTCGAAATGCTGAAATACAGTTTATTATCGTAAACCAAACCGTTATCTTCTATGGAAACATAACCATGAAAAGCTTCTTTTGGAATTGTAAAATTGATTTTCTTTTTCTTCGAATCGAAATTGATAATCGTTTTGGCAATCAGTTTGTTTTGATTGTATAAAGCGGTTGAAACGGGTGTGAAATCTTCGCCATAAGCGGATAAATTAACACTTATTTCGTAGAAATTCTCCAAAGTCTGATTGATAAAAACACTATCAATCGAAACATTATTTTTTTGTTCCGCTTCCGAAATTAAGAAATAGGGTTTTTCTTCAGAATCAATATTTTGAACATCTTTTTCGGCTAAACCAACAGCATCCGTTATAATGACAATATCTTTTTTATGAGCCGATTTATGTGCTTTTACTTTTGCCAAAATCGATGAAAGTTCAAACGGAGTGGCACTGTATTTCAGGTTTTGCAAATCAGTTCGAACCGATTTTATATCCGTATTCCAGTAGTTTTCAGTATTGGTAAGCAAGGAAAATTGTGCATTTTCGGGAGTATTTTCTAATAATTCCTGCACGGCACGTTTGAGCAATTCACCTTTTTTTCCTTTGGCTTGCATACTAAACGAATTATCCAGAATAATATACATTTCGTTCGAAGCATTTTTATGGTCTTTGGCTTCAAAAAAAGGTTGTGCAAAAGCTATAATGGCACAAGTCAGTAATAATAAACGCGTTGCGAGTAACAATCTTTTTTTGATTTTCGAACTTTTTCGCGTTTGAATCGAAAGCTCTTTTAAGAAACGAACATTGGTAAAATAAGAAGTTTTAAAACGTCTTAATTGAAATAAATGAACCAAAATTGGAACAATCAATAAAAAAAGAAAGTATAGAATTTCGGGCTGTTTAAAGTGCATTCGGGCTTAATTATTAGCGAGTGTATCGGTCAAAAATACAAATTTTTAATCAAACCAGACAGGCAATAGATTAGATTGTGAGTAAACATTTCTTTATTAAAAAAATAAACAAAATTAGAGGTTTCAAATTGTAGAATGCACATCGGAAAAATATAACTTTTGAATTTTCATTTGTAACAAAAATTCTATTTGCGAATGATTTAATTGCCTATTTTAGCCTATTCAAAAAACAAATTAAAAACTATGAAGAGATTATATATGCTGCTTTTTTCAACCTTTGCACTAACTAGTTTGCAGGCACAAAGCAAATTCAATTTATTGGTGGGCACTTACACCAATACGTGCGACAGTAAAGGAATTTATGTGTATGAATTCAATGCGAATACAGGTGAATTCAAATTAAAAAACGCATCAGAGAACGTTGTAAGTCCGAGTTATTTGTCGGTTTCGGCAGATAATAAATTTATTTATGCTGTTAATGAAAACGGGACGCAAAGTACCACGAGCGCTTTTGGATACGATTCAAAATCAGGAAAAGTTACTTTTTTAAATAAAAACGAATCATTAGGAGCCGATCCTTGTCATTTGATTAATGACAGTAAAAATGTAATTATTGCGAATTATTCTGGTGGAAATATTGCCGTTTTTAAGAAAAATACAGACGGAAGCATTTCGACTGCACAACAATTGATCCAGCACGAAGGTAAAGGACCAAATGTGGCGCGTCAGGAAAAAGCGCACGTACACATGGTTTGTTTCTCGCCTGATAAAAAATATGTTTTAGCAAATGATTTAGGTTTGGATAAAGTGTTTGTTTACAAATACAATCCAGATTCTAAAAACGAAATGCTGACACTAAAAGAAAGTGTCGATGTAAAAGCGGGTAGCGGGCCAAGACATTTAACATTCAGTAAAGACGGAAAGTTTGTATATTTAGTTCAGGAGTTAGACGGAACGTTAACTACTTTTAGTTACAAAGACGGAACACTGAAATTATTAGCAGAAACAAGTATTCTGGCAAAAGATTTTAAAGGTGGAACAGGCGCAGCAGCTATCAAAATTTCGCCTGACGGAAAGTTTTTATACGTTTCTGATCGTGTCGATGTCAATGCAATTTCGGTTTATAAAATCCTTAAAGACGGAAAAACAGAGTGGGTAGAGCAGGTGAGTACTTTAGGAAAAGGCCCAAGAGATTTCGCCATCGACCCAACTGGAAATTACCTTTTGGCAGGACATCAATATACCAATGATATCATCATTTTCAAAAGAGACAAAACGACCGGAAAACTTACAGACACAGGAAAGAAAATCGAATTGTGTTCGCCAGTTGGGTTGGTGTTTACTAAAATATAGATTTTTAAGTTACTAAGATTATAGACTTTGTATTATTACGATTTAAATAATTATAAAGTTGTTTTTTAGGAGCTATTTCCAGCTATCCGTTGCAATCTTTTGTGCCGAACCCCGGCACAAAAGGATTTCCACTACTATCTGGGCTAGTTCCGTTGATTGAGAGAAAACAGCCTTAACAGA
The DNA here is from genome assembly GCF_009789235.1 of Flavobacterium hydrocarbonoxydans. Taxonomy (GTDB): domain Bacteria; phylum Bacteroidota; class Bacteroidia; order Flavobacteriales; family Flavobacteriaceae; genus Flavobacterium; species Flavobacterium hydrocarbonoxydans. The sequence continues at coordinate 6,256 of NZ_WSTB01000005.1, forward strand.
ATGACTAATTACAACAAAATAAAAATTCCAAATCCCAAGCTTAAACTTTGGAATTTGGAATTTTTTTATTGAAATTTTAATCTCAGAACCTTAGTACCTTAGCAACTTAGAACCTTCAAAAAAAATCTATTTATCCTTATCTTTTCTCTTCTTATCTCTGGTCTTCAGCATGTTTCTGTTGACAGAACCATGTGTTTTCTTTTTAGTTTTGGATGGGCCACCAAGATTGACTTTTTTATTCTTTTTGGCTTTTTCGTGAAAAGCGCCTTCACCATCAAGTTTTACTTTTTTCATCAAAAACTTAATCGGTTGTTTGTCTTTTTCAGGCTCGATTAATTTTGTTGAAATTTCAACTTCTTCAGGAAATTCAGTAGTTTCAAGTTCAGTATTCATCAAAACTTCTACTTCTACTTTAAATTCTTCTTCGCGAGGTGTCACAAAACTGATTGCAGTTCCGGTTGCATCGGCGCGACCGGTACGACCAATACGGTGCATATACAATTCTGGGAATTCCGGAAGCTCAAAGTTGATAACGTGCGTAATGTTCGAAATATCCAAACCTCTCGCCATAATATCAGTAGTAATCAAACCACGAAGATTTCCTTCCTGAAATTCAGCCATCGTACTCAAACGATAATTCTGAGATTTATTAGAGTGAATCACCCCAAACTGACCTTCAAAATCTTCTTCGATACGATCGTGAAGCATATCCGAAATCTTTTTATTATTCACAAAAACCAAAACACGACTCATGTCTTCGTTGTTTGCTAATAAATGTTTCAGCAAGTTTACTTTTGTATTAAAGTTAGGAACGTTGTATGTGATTTGTGTAATGTTCTCAAGCGGAGTTCCCGAAGCAGCCAAAGTAACTTCTTCCGGAAAATCAAAAAAGTCATTCAAAACGGCATCCACTTCATCGGTCATGGTTGCAGAGAAAAGAATATTTTGGCGTTTGGTTTTCATCATGGCCAATAATGCAGTCAATTGCGTACGGAAACCCAAATTCAGCATCTCATCAAACTCATCAATGACTAATTTTTGCGTTTCATCAAAACGTACAACAGCATCCAGCGCCAAATCCATCATTCGACCAGGCGTACCTACCAAAATATCAACACCTTCGTAAACGGCTTTTTTCTGAGTATTAATGTTTACGCCACCAAAAATCCCTAAAGTATTAACCGACATGTATTTAGTTAGTTTTTCAAGTTCTTCAACTACCTGAACCACAAGTTCACGGGTTGGGACAAGAATTACAATTTTTGGTGTGTTGGTGGGAGTAAATTTGTATAATTTTAAAAGGGGTAATAAATAAGCAAATGTTTTACCCGTTCCGGTTTGTGCAATTCCCATCATATCGCGGCCAGACATAATTACAGAAAAGGATTTTTCCTGAATAGGAGTAGGCGTAACAAAGCCCAATTCGTCGATTGCTTTTTGTACTGATTTTGGAAGATTGAATTTTTCGAAAGTGCTCATTTGCATTAAATTTTGTGCAAAGATAGCTATAAATAGCTGAAAATCGGCGATTGTTGAAAATTACAATGGTTTTTGGGATTCAGATTTCTCAAAAAATCAGTTTTAAATTCTATAAAAATCGTTTTATTCGCAATAAAAGCTCAGTTGGATTAAATGGTTTTGTAATAAAATCATCAACGCCCAATTTAAAAGCTTCTTCAACCGTATTTTCTTCTTCGCCTAATGATGAAAGTGCAATTACCGCCATACCTTTGAAATTTTCTTTAATATAATTGATGATTTCTAAACCTGATTTAAGGGGAATAATGATAGTAGTAATCACTAAATCAGGCAGAATAATCGGAATTCTTTCCACAGCATTGATGCCGTCTTTTGCGATGCTTATTTTATAGCCTTCTTTCTTCAGAAGAAATTTCAGGATTTCGATCGTCATTTCATCATTTTCGATAATCATGATTTTTTTGTCGCTTGTATTCATTTTCTAGTTTTTAATTTTTGTAGAGTTCCACTTCATCAATCATAATCATTGGCTTTTTGTTTTTTCTTTTTCGCCAGTCTGGTAGTTCAGTATGATTTTCAACCCGAATTTTTATTTTGGTAAAGCTACTAAAGTGCTTATTGGTAAACTCCCATGATTTTGTTGTAATTGATGTGTCTTCTGTTAAAATGTCACCATCTTTTCCCTCTAAGAGTTTCCATTTCTGGTCTTTATAACCGTAAATTTTTATTTTTTTTGGGGTAAAAACCCAATGGCGCTGATCGTTTAAAAAGTTAATTTTTAACCTTGAAAATTCTAGGTTTTGACTTAGAATCTCAAATTCGGGATTCGTTCCATACCAGCCCATCCAGTTGATGTTGAAATCTTTATATCCGCGGTTGCCATCAACTAAGCCATAACTTCCTTTTCCTTTAAAATCATCCGATGGCGGATTGATAAAATGTATTTTCAAATCTTCACCCAAATGACTGATTCTGTTTTTTACAATTTCCTGCCACTCCTTATAATAGTTGTCAGGCGTTATTCCGTCTTCGCTCAATTCATAAATTCCAAATTGCTTACATGCTTTTGTAAAAGCCAAAACTCTTTCGGTTAATCCTTCTTTGACTTCTTTTTCTCCATTATCATTTACGTAAAACATTCCATGTTGGTTTTTTCCATAAAATTTAGCCTGCTCAAAATAAACAAATTCCAAACCCAGACGCAGTTTTAGAATTCGGGAACTAAGTACCGAATCGCTTTCAACAGCAACGGAAGCTTTTTCCAAAAGAATATCATATTCAGTCATGGCTTCCGGAGTCAGAAAAGTATTTCGGGCCTGAACTGGACCGGAATAAATATCAAGATAGGTGTTGCTTTTCTTTTGCTTTTCTTCTAAAAGATTCAGGTATTGTTGAACAAACGGAGCCGCTTTTCCGTAAAAACCTCTTAAGAAATCAGCTGTTGTGGCTTCAATATCAATTTCCGTGTCCCATAATAATTTGGCTAAAAGATATTGCCTTAACTCCGAAAAATCTCCGGGCACATCAGCATAACCCTGTACAAACAATCCTTTTACTTTGTTTTTTTGAAAGGTTTTATAATTTTCTGAAAACGATTGGATATTTGGAAACGGAGACAAAAAATTAGAAAACTGAACGGTATAATCCCATAAGTACAAATGAGGAGCTGTGATAGACCAGTTTTGAAGTATTTTCATGAATGCCGCTGAATTTTCGCTGTTTAAAGTTTTACTGCGATCCAGTTCTATAGGGCAAAGAATGGTATAAATATTAGGTTCTATTTTAAGATTTAAAGGCGGTTTGAAAGTATGCAAATAGGCAAGTGTTGTAATTTTGTTGTTTGGAAAATGAGCCGCTATTTTATTCAAAAAATAATAAAATGATCCTTGTGGTCCTCCGTGTTTTTTATTGAGAGCATCGCATTTAGGGCATTCACAATATACCACATCGTCATTCTGGCTTACCGAATAAAATTGGGCATTGGGATGTGCTGCAATAATTTGTGTCATTTTTTTTGTAACCAAATCAACCACCGTATCATTAGTCATACAGAGAGATTCACTATTTCGGTCGTGTTCATAAAGCGCAAAAAGTTTTGAATTGGTTTTAAAAAAATCCTTAGCAGGAACAAGCTGATTAAAGGTGTGTCCCCAAATACCAAAATCAGCAACATGCCAGTCGAGTTTATGCCAGTCTCTAAAAGTTTCTTCGTAACAATCCGGATAAAGTAAGGTACGGTATTCAAATGCAGGATGATAGGTTTTGCTTTGATTTTGATTAAAGACAACCTGACTAATTTTCGGGATATAGGTTTCGCTGGCTGTGAATTTTCTGAATTCCCAAATCTCCAGCAAAGTATAAACCGCATAACGAAGCTGTTTTTCGTTAGAAGCTATTAAAAAAATACTATTTGAATTACTTTTGATAACAAATTCATCAGGCTTCAAGGCATCCGAAAACTGTAATACGATTGAGGATTCAGTATCATTTTGAACTTCAGAAATGATAGTAAATGATGATGAAAAAGCTTTGTCAAGATTTGTTTTTAAAAGTAACGCTGCAGGTTTTGTTTGCTCTGTTTCGGCAACAATATTACTTTTAGACGTAATGATAATAGGAGATTGTGCCATCATACTGAAGGGAATCAGGAGAAAAAAACAAATTTGAAATACGATATTGAACTGTTTTTTTCTCATTCTTAAAATTTATATTGAAAAGATAAACCGGCCTCTACTTCTTTTTGTCGGGCATTTTCGGCATATTCCTGATTGTTGTAAGTTGCTGAAATCCCTATGATGTAATGACTGCTAAATAGTTTCGAATACCCAGCGGTCATTCGATAAGAACTTAGCTGAACTCTTTGTTCTAATTGCCCTAAAGTGGTCCTGTCATCAGGAGAGGTTCCGTAGCCGCCAATTAAGGTCAGGTAATCAAATTTGGTTTTCAGATAATATCTTGAACTAAATATAAATGCCGGATTGTGTTTTTGAAGATACGTTCTGAAATTAAGCCAGAAAGAACCAATATATTTTCCGGTGCCAATATTGATAGCCGTTAAATCTGCTGAACCTGATTTGGTGTAGCGAAAACCCAAATCGGCTTCCCAGCTTTTCCAGTTATAATAAAAAGAATAAGCGAGGCGAATTTTCGGAAAAACAACATCAGGACTGTAAGCGGCGTCAAAATAGGAATATGTTTTTTTTCCGGTGTAAATATAGGATTCAGCTTCAAACTGAATTCCTTTTGCGATACTCATATCATAAGAATAACGATTCGCATAACTAACCCTGCCAATTAAGCTGCCCCATTTTTTTTGCCGGATATAATCAACGCTTCCTAAGTGCCATGGGCCAACGCCTTCTCTGTCGATAGAAGTGAGGCTATAATAAACACCAATCCGGTTAGAATTTAGAGTAGAATACAAATCTACAATCAGTTGCTGAATTTGAGGATCTTCGGGATATTTAGCTTTAATTGTTTTTAAATATTTTGCTTCATTTTTACTATCATTTTGCAAAGCATAAATGGAGATTCGCTGCAGTCGGAAATTTTTATTTTCGGGATAAATCTCAATGGCTTTGTTGACAACAACTTCGGCTTCAGTATATTGTTTGTCCTGAATGTCAAGATTAATCAGATAGAGATAAGCATCTTCGTATTTAGGATTTTTTTCAATCACATAATTATAATAATACCGTGCGCTGTCTTTTTGTTTGATAAGATCATAATTACGGCCTAAAAGCAAATGAAAATCAAGATAATCAGGAGCCAGTTTTTTGCCTAATAACGAACGTTTTATATTTTGTTGATAATCATTTTTGATTCTCATATCTTGTATAATAACATTCAAAAGACTGTCGGTATCTATTTTTTGAGCACTAATTTTAGAACTGAAAAACGATGACAGGATGAAAAAGGATATGATTATATGTAGCGTTTTACAAGGTTTCATAAGTTCAGATTTTTTTTATTGGGAAGATCAAATCCTTTTCGTACCATCGTTCCCCAGCGTTGTTCTTTTTTAGTCATAAAATACCAATATCCTTTTAAAGAAGCATACACCGTAAAGGGTTGATAAACAAAGGGTTCTATGATTGCAAATCCTATTAATATGATCAGTTCTTTATAATTAGCGTAACTTTTATATAAAAATTCATCAATCAGAATCGATATGATGGTAATAGTCAGGTAAAACAAATAGACCATAACACTAATAAGCAGCAAAAAATAACTGTTTATTGTACCTAAAATAATACTTGATACTAATGTAATAATACCAAGTGCTTCAATAATCGGAACCAAAAATTCGAACAAAAAGAAAAAGGGTAATACTAAAAATGCTGTTCTTCCATATTTGGGATTTAAAAACATTTTACGATGCAAAAAAAGCGTTTGTACTAATCCTCTTGCCCAGCGTATGCGCTGACGCAAAAAGACTTTTTTTGTTTCGGGAACTTCAGTCCAGCAGAGTGATTCCGGGATATATAGTATTAAAAATTTTTCTTTTTGTTCGTGCATGTATTTTCGCATTCGCGTCACGAGTTCCATGTCTTCACCTAATGACTGATGCCAGTAACCTCCAACTTTTATCACAATTTCTTTGTCAAACATTCCAAGACCTCCAGAAACCAGTAATAAACCATTAATCTGGCTCCAGGCCATTCTTCCAAAAAGAAAAGACCGCACATATTCTAACTCTTGAAAACGGGGATAGCAGTCTTTCGGAAAATGTACTTTGTGTAAAAAACCTTCTTTGATTTCGCATGAATTTGAAATTCGGATACCGGCACCGGTGGCAATTACTCGGGTTTCATTCTCCATGAATGGTTTGGCAAGTTTAAGAATCGTATCCCGTTTTAAAATACAATCTACATCCGTACATAAAAATAAAGGATACTGAGAGGAGTTGATACCGGCATTTGTGGCATCTGCTTTACTTTTTCCGTTTATTTTATCAACAATCAGTAATTTCGAGTAAATCGGATTGGTCGATTTATAATGCCCTCTTACTGGTTGCGTTATTATTTTTTCCTGATAATAAAAATCAACTTTAACCAAATCAAATTCTCGTATTAATTTTTCCAAAGTATCATCAGAGCTGCCATCATTAACAATTATAATTTCAAATTTTGGATAGGTGAGCGACAATAAGGATCTTACATTATATACAATGTTGACCCCTTCGTTAAAAGCCGGAGCCACAACAGAAACGCCTAATAAATGATTTGAGCGTAGTAGTACATCTTCTTCTAAGTATTTTTGATATCGTAAATGATTAATAATTGCCCAATAGGACAAGAACGACAGTACCACATAAAACAGAATGTAGGACACCGAAAAAAAAGCAACGAAAACCTCGTACGCTTTTATAAGATTCAATAAAAAATCGTGTATCATATTTGTAACTGCCTCACGTGATCAATCATTTTTTGAGTGTCCTGGTCTAGTAATCCTAAGCTATTTACGGTATTTCTATCGAGCTGGTTTAGGCAGGTCACCATTTTTAATTTTAAATCTTTCGTAGGTTCGTTTATGATTCTGTTTCTTAAAAAAGCAATGGTTTTCGGGCTTCCAATGATTTTTAGGGTTTTTAAAATTTCTAATTGTATTTCGAGTGGTTCTCTTTCAAAAAGGATTAATAATTCAGCTTCTGCTTCTTCCAGAAAAAGTTCTCTGATGGCTCTGATGACATCAATTTTTAAAGAAATATCCTCATCATGGAGTAAGTTAATGATTTCTGCTGAATTTTTCCTGTAATTATAAAAAACCATTGTCATAATGGCTAGTTTTAAAATGGTTCTATTTTTTGAAGCGATCCAGACCACGACATTTTCTGGCATCGGAATTTTTTTCGAATGAAAAATATCCATCACTTTTATCGTATTTAAAATCGAAATTTTAACCGGTAAGGTATCAACCGCCTGCCAGTCTCCTTTGGATAAGATGATGTAGGCAATATTAGCATTCGAACGGATAATTTTATTGGGGTGAAATAAGTATTTTTTGATTAATGAAATTCCAGGTTTGTAATCCAGTGACTGAAAATGATAAAAGCCCTGACATTTTTTGTAATTTCTAAAATCCCGAATTAAACCAGCCGAATAGTGATCTAAATCTAATAACTTGTAAATCCTATTCAGCGTTTTTGCCGTTTTTCCTTTCAGATTGTTTTTTAGCCGAATCATATCATCGATCAGCATTTCTTTGCACCAGGATTTATGAATTGGTATTGCCTCTTTAAATTCTGAAACTTTTTGTATTAAGGTTACATTATCCAGTTTTGATAAGGTTATTTCGGTCAAAAACGAATCGGCTTTTCTTGCAATAGAATTTTTGTAAACCAGATAATATTGATGACGAATCCTTTTTAATAACAAAAGAAAAGTGAAAAATATAGTACTGATTAAAAGAAATGGAATGACGTAATATTTGAGGTACATTATAAATTGTTCCATACAAAACCACTTTATACTGTAAATATAAGAAAAAAACAGCAATTATGTACAAAAAAAGCTGTTAATTTTTTAAGCTAAAATCCTTCAAAAACACCCAATCCAAATAAAGCGAAATCGTATTTTACAGGATCCAGAGCGTCCATTTCTCTCAATTTTAAGTCTAATTCGGCCAATGCTTTTCCGTCGTTTTGCTTACGCGAAAGTATTCCTAACTTACGGGCGACATTACCCGAATGAACGTCAAGAGGGCAGGACAAAGCAGCGGGCGAAATGCTTTTCCAAATGCCTAAATCTACTCCTTTAGTATCCTGGCGAACCATCCATCTCAGGTACATGTTGATGCGTTTTGCTGCAGAGTTGTTCAAAGGATCCGAAATATGTTTTTGTGTTCGGGGTAAATGCTCGATTTCGAAAAACAGTTTTTTAAACTCATGGATGCTTTTTTGCAAACTGTCCTGTTCCTGATGTTTTGCAAAAACATTTTCTAAACCACCATGATTGATATAAATATGTTGCAAGCCTTTTATAAAACCACCAAAATCTTTTCCGTTGAAGGTGCGGTGTACAAAATTTTCTAAGCGTTCTAAATCTTCCTCAGAATGGGACATGACAAAATCATAAGGGGTATTACCCATCAAATTCATCATTTGATGTGCATTTTTTATAATCATTTTACGATTTCCCCAAGCGATAGTAGCACTCAGAAATCCAGCAATTTCGACATCTTCTTTCTGAGAAAATAAATGCGGAATTTGCACAGGATCGCTCTCAATAAAATCCTGATTGTTATATTGAATGACTTTTTCGTCAAGAAATTCTTTGAGTTCGGTTTGGTTCATCATTAAAAAAAGTTCTTATATATTCTATAGCCCTAGCCCAGTCCCGATAGCTATCGGGAGTAACGGCATCCTTTTATGGCAGGGTTTGTCATGAAAGATATAGTGGACAGCTAGATCAGCTTCTAATTACTAATTAAACCATCAACCATTACCAGTTTTCTATCGGCCATATTTGCCAGTTCTTCATTATGCGTAACAATGACAAAAGTTTGTCCGAATTCATCACGAAGTTTGAAAAACAATTGGTGAAGATTTTCGGCAGAATGCGTGTCTAAATTCCCGGACGGTTCATCGGCAAAAATGACATCAGGTTTATTGATTAAAGCTCTTGCCACCGCTACACGTTGCTGCTCACCGCCTGAAAGCTCATTTGGTTTATGGTTGATTCTATGCGATAATCCTAAATAGTCCAGCAGTTTTTTGGCGTAAGCCTCAGTTTCAGCAGGTTTTCCGCCCGCAATATAAGCCGGAATACAAACATTTTCTAAAGCCGAAAACTCCGGAAGCAATTGGTGAAACTGAAAGATGAAACCTAAATTCAGGTTTCTGAATTTAGATAATGCTTTATCATTTAGTTTCAGAATATCTTCTCCGTTGATGGTTAGCGAAGTATCAGCTGACAATTTTTCCGGTTTGTCCAGCGTTCCTAAAATTTGCAGTAAAGTCGTTTTTCCGGCACCCGAAGCGCCAACGATAGAAACAATTTCTCCCTTTTTAATATGTAAGTCAACTCCTTTTAGCACCTGAAGTTTATCGTAATATTTCTGAATATTTTTTGCCTGTATCATTTTGAAACTGTTTTTACAAAGAAACAAAGATTCTGCCGATATCAAAATGAGTTCTAACAGAATTTTGGGAATAAAATATTTTGGAGCAATATTTGCAGTAACCACAAAAAATAAATGAAATGGAAACACAAAATATAACAGATACAAAGGATAATAGCGCTCAGAAATTACTTTTGGGACTGCTTTTTGATGCTATAGGAATGTTGACTTTTACCATTCCGGGAATAGGTGAGTTTGGCGATATTATCTGGGCGCCAATAGCGGCTTTTTTAATGAGCAGAATGTACAAAGGCAGAGTAGGGAAAGTAGCGAGTGTTTTGACGTTTATAGAGGAGATTATTCCGTTTACGGATATTATTCCTTCGTTTACCATTACCTGGATTTATACGTATTTTTTTCAGAAGGGGAAATAATATTTTTTTACTCCCCCTAAATTTTTAATTCCAGATCTCGTTAGCTGCGGTTAAAATCACCGGAGCATTATCCGTAATCAGTATGGTATGTTCGTGTTGGGTAACGTATCCTCCTTTATTACCTACCAGAGTCCAGCCATCTTTTAACTCAACGGCTATGGTTGAATTGGTTGAAATAAAAGTCTCAATGGCAACGGTGGTATTTTTTTTGAATCTTTCGGGATTGGTTTTTACCCTGTAATTCAAAATGTTTTCAGGTTTTTCATGGAGACTTCTGCCAACGCCATGACCTGCCAGATTTTTTATTACTTTGAATCCGGATTTTCTGGCTTCGGTTTCTATGAGATAGCCAATTTCCGAAATCTTAACACCGCCTTTGATGTTCTGAATTGCTTTATGCAGAATTTGTTTTGAGGCATCCACAAGAGGCTGATGATTATGAATGTCTTTTCCAATGATAAAAGAACCTCCGTTATCTGACCAAAAACCATCCAGTTCTGCAGAAACATCAATATTAATCAAATCGCCTTCTTTTAATATTTTTTTGGCTGATGGTATGCCGTGAGCCGCTTCTTCATTTACACTGATACAGGAATAACCCGGAAATCCATACGTTTCGTAAGGAGCCGATTTAGCGCCATAACTTTTTAGAATACGACCGCCATAATCATCTAATTCCTTAGTTGACATACCTGCTTTAGCGTATTCACGCATTTGTTTTAGTGTTAGGGCAACCACCTCACTAATTTTTTTCATTCCGATTAATTCTGATTCTGTTGTAATGGACATGATTGTATTTTTTACGCTTTATTTTTTTTAAAACAGTTAATTATTAACGTATTATCTCCCGAATATTTTCCTGAGTATTTTCCTCCAGAATCTTAAAATTGATAACATCTCCACTGTTTTTTTCTACAATTTGTAAAAGGTCAAATTTATTGAATAGTGCTTTGCTGTTTAAGTAATTTGTACTACTGATTAATTCCCGCTCTTTTGTATATGTTTTTTCTTTTAAGAAGATAGTTAAGTAGGTTGCTTCAAGAGAAGTACTATCTATTTTTAAATTTAAAAGATATTTCTTTTTTTTAAATATTAAATCGGATAACCAAAGAAAACTAATTACAACTAAAGCACCAATACTGACTTTTTTATCAAAGGCATAATAATTCAAAATAGAAATGATGGCATAGATAATAATATAGAAGAAGTAGTTGTCAAATAATATTCTCAGCTTCATTGCAAGGTTTTTTTTAGTTAGTAATGTAGAATTTTATATGGAGGTCGAAATAAATCCTATTCTTTAAACAAAAATCCCAGTCCCATACTTCTAAGCATCTTCTTTTCGAAGTTCCAAAAGAAACGGAATTGTCCAAAAACAGTCCCGATGGCGACTAATAAAACCTGATAGATAGGAAAAATGATAATCAATCGGATAAGGGTAAACCAACCGCCAAAATCTTCTTTGGTGATGCCTAACCATACACAAAAAGGTCTGGACAGCCATGCAGATGCCGATCCGGTGATGGCAAAAACAATAAATATAATGGTAAGTTGTAAGTTGGAGGTAATGCCCCAGCGCTGCTTTAATCGATTCATTTTTATTTGTAATGATTACAAATATAGTAATCTAAAGCTAAGGTTTAAAATTATCTGGCAGGAATATATCCAGCTCCGAGATTTTGTTTGTAGGTATTCTGAAAATAGACCATATAATTATAAATCAGGTAATTCACTTCGTAGCCATAATTGATGAAAGAATCATAATTAATGCGCATTTCGTATAAGTCCGGATTAAAACGCATCGGCTGATTCACGCGATTATTCCACTCTGCAACATACTGCTGGTTTTTATTTTCTAAGTACGATTGCGAATAATAATTGCGGGATTGTGCTCTCGAAACCAGCCAGCTGCTAAAACCGGGATCTATAATAATCACTTCGTATTCCAGAGAATCATTGGCAATACGCACTGTATCGTTTACCGCTACTTTTTGTTTGGAAGTATCATTCACCGTTTTTTGCGATGTCGAGCAGGCAATGATGATAAATAAAACAGCGAGTATGTAAAAGGGAGTTTTCATGTTCTTGAAATTGCGAACCTAAATTTACGAAAAAAAAGGATAGGTTTTGAGTTGTGGGTTATGGGTTATGGTTTTACCGCAAAGTTCGCAAAGGTTTTTTTTTGCTGGAGATATTGCTCGCAAAGACGCAGAGGCGCAAAGTTTTTTTAGCCACAGATTAAAAGGATTAAAAGGATAAAAAAAATCTGCGGTATCTGCTTAAATCTTTTTAAAATCTGCGTGAAACAAAAAACTTTGCGCCTCTGTGTCTTTGCGATAAAATCATATCTAAAAGACGCACTGCTGTGCGCCTCTACTTTTAAAATCTGCGTGAAACAAAAACTTTACGCCTCTGTGTCTTTGCGAGAAAATCATACCTAAAAGACGCACTGCTGTGCGCCTCTATTTTTAAAATCTGCGTGAACCAAAAAAAAGCTATTTACCACAACGGTAAACAGCTTTTATAAAATCTTAGTATCTTAGAGACTCAGGGCCTTAGCACCTTCAAAAAAACTATCTTCCAAATAATTTTCCTAATAACCCACTAAAGCCTCCTTTGCTGGAAGCCACAGCCACAACATCGCTCACATCTACTCTTCCGTCAGCATTTTGGTCTAATCCAAACTGCATTCCGTATTTCGAAATCGTATCCATAATATTCGATGCCTGACCGCTATTTCCAGAAATCGAATTGATAATGTCTGAAATCTGAAAACTTCCGTCATTCGGGTCTTTTGCTTTATTTACCAAAGAATTAAGTACCTGCGGAATCATACTTCCGGCAACATTGGATGATGTATCAGTACTTAAACCAAATTTCTGTCCCAGATTACCCGACAATTGCTCTGTAAGTTGTTTTACAACAGGATTAGAACTATCAATAGCACCACCCTGAAACAAACCAGCCAATTGTTCGGTACCACCTTCAGAAGCTATTTTTTGCAATCCAGAAAAGATAGAACTGCTGGCTTCATTCATTACATCTTCGTTTTGTTCGTTCGGAACAGCACTATTATTTACGACAGCATCGCCACCATATTGTTTTACTAATTGAGTTAATTGATCTAGCATGATAATTAGGTTTAGGTTAGAATTCAAAATTAGTAAAAAAAAGAAAAGGGATTTATTAAACAATGTTAATAAATCCCTCCTAAAATATTTAATTATAATAGATTAGCCTAAAATTGAAATGATTTGTGAGGCTAATTCAGTACCAATTCTGTCTTGTGCTTCTCCAGTAGCAGCTCCAATGTGTGGAGTCAACGAAATTTTTGGGTGCATTAGGATGGTCATTTCCGGTTTTGGCTCGCTTTCAAAAACGTCTAAACCTGCAAAAGCCACTTTTCCTGAATCCAAAGCTTTAATCAAAGCAACCTCATCAATAACACCACCACGAGCACAGTTTACAATACCCACACCATCTTTCATAGTAGCAAGAGCAGCTTCGTCAACGATATAACCGTTTTGTGCAGGAACGTGAAGCGTAATAAAATCAGCTTCTTTAAACAAAGATTCTAATGATTGCGAAACGATCGTTGTAGTAACAGATTGTCCGTCAAAAAACTCCACTTTTACATCTACAGAAGGAATAAAACTATCTGCAGCGATCACTTTCATTCCTAAACCAAGTGCCATTTTTGCAGTAGCCTGACCAATACGGCCAATACCCACAATACCAAGCGTTTTGCCTCTTAGCTCAACACCATTTGCGTATGCTTTTTTCAAACCATCAAAGTTTGAATCGCCTTCAAGAGGCATATTTCTGTTAGAATCATGCAGGAAACGAACACCTGAAAACAAGTGAGCGAAAACCAATTCAGCAACTGATTCAGATGAAGAAGCTGGCGTATTGATTACATGAATTCCTTTGCTTTTAGCATAATCAACATCAATATTATCCATACCAACACCACCACGGCCAATAATTTTAAGACCTGGGCAAGCATCAATAATATCTTTACGTACTTTGGTTGCACTACGTACCAACACTACGCTTACGTTGTTTTCGTTAACAAAATTAGCAACTTGTTCCTGAGCTACTTTTGTAGTGATAACTTCAAATCCACCTTTTTCTAAAGCTAGAATTCCACTTTTAGAAATTCCGTCATTCGCTAATACTTTCATTATAGTTTATGTGTTTATTTGGTTAACCGTTTAACAGCTGAACCTATATTATAATTTTTCTTTTTTTGATTTAGAAGCTATTTCCCGCTATCCATTGCAATCTTTTATTTTTTTAAAGGAAAAAAATAAAAGGATTTCCATTTCTATCGGGGCTAGGGCTTCAGTATTCATTAGATATTTTTCTGAAAACTGAGACTGAAAACTAAACTTTAGTTTCTAATGCTTTCATTACATCTACTAAAACCTGAACACTTTCGATAGGCATAGCGTTGTAAATAGAAGCTCTGTAACCACCTACAGAACGGTGTCCTGGCAATCCGGAAATGTTAGCCTCTTTCCATAATTTGTCAAAAGTCTCCGTGTGATCAGGGTTGGTTAGCAAGAAAGTTACATTCATGTTCGAACGGTCTTCTACCGCTGCAGCACCTTTAAACAATGGGTTTCTGTCGATTTCGTTATAAAGTAATGCCGCTTTTGCGTTGTTTAATTTTTCAACTGCTGCAATACCACCTTTACTTTTAATCCATTGTAATGTTAATAAAGAAACATAAACTGCAAAAACAGGAGGTGTATTGTACATACTTTCTGCTTTGATATGTTTAGCATAATCTAACATACTTGGAATAGTTCTGCCGCTTTTTTCTAAAATCTCTTCTTTAACCACTACAAGTGTAGTTCCTGCAGGACCCATATTTTTCTGAGCACCGGCATAGATCAAATCAAATTTAGAGAAATCCAATTCACGTGAAAAAATATCAGAACTCATGTCGCAAACCACAGGAACATTCGTCGCTGGGAAGTCTTTCATTTGAGTTCCAAAAATAGTATTGTTGCTGGTACAGTGAAAATAAGCTGCATCAGCCGGTATTTCGTATCCTTTTGGAATATGGTTGTAATTTTCTTCTTTTGATGAAGCTACGATAATAGTTTCACCAAAATTCTTTGCTTCTTTTATAGCTGCAGTAGCCCAGGTTCCGGAGTCTAAATAAGCTGCTTTTCCGCCTTCTTTCATCAGGTTGTACGGAGCCATCAAAAATGCTGTACTGGCACCACCTTGTAAAAATAAAGCCTGGTATCCTTTGCCTGTAAGGCCTAATAATTCTAAAGCCAGCGAACGGGCTTCATCCATAACAGCAACGAAATCTTTGCTTCGGTGCGAAATTTCCAGAATTGATAATCCAGAATTGTTAAAATTTAAAACTGCTTGTGAAGCTTTCTCAAAAACTTCCTGAGGTAAAATACTTGGTCCTGCGCTGTAGTTGTGTTTTTTCATGGTATAGTTAATAGTCCAAATTTTAAAAACGCAAATTTCGGCAATAGGAGCTGAAAAAGCGTTAAATTATTCGAAATAATTAAACAATTTTTTACTTTGTTGTTAACAAAAACGTTATAGTATCTACGTTATCAGCATAATCCCATAATTGGGGTTTTTGGCTTTGCCCAAATGCAATACTGTTTTTTGTCAAATTGTTGCTTGCGATACACTGAATTTGTTCGGCATCATTTTCGAGACGGTTTTGCAAATCTTCGAGGTTATCGTAAAATTCGTAAAACACACTCGAAATAGGAGAGGCGTAGCTTGCATCTTCTTTTATGGTCAAAAAGCCATTGTCGAGCAATTTAAAATTACTCATCAAAAACACGGCTTTGTTGTAGTCGTAATTGTTGGCATATTTTTCGTAATGAATCACGTCCTGGTATTTGAAAATCGCTTCAAAAAAACCATCAAAAACATAGCCTTTTGGTACAAAAAGCTTCGAAACATTGCGGCAGCCTAAACCAAAATAACGAAAGATATCTTCGCCCAAAGCTTCTAAATCTTCTTTAGATTCCTGACCGTTTAAAATTGCAACCGAGTTTCGGTTTTTGCGAATGATCGACGGTTTGTCTTTAAAATAATATTCAAAATAACGCGCTGTATTATTGCTTCCGGTGGCAATTACGGTATCAAAATTTTCGAGTTTCCCTTCCACGAAAGTGATTTTATCTTTCAGCGTTTCATCTGCAAAAACCAAATATTTAGCCAGAAAAGGCAAAAGATGCTGATCATTCGAAGAGGTTTTAATCAACGCTTTGTTGCCGGTAATCAGTACCGACAGAAAATCATGAAATCCTACCAACGGAATATTTCCGGCCAGAATCAATGCTACTGTTTTTTCATCCTGAGAAGCATCAAAAGTATAAGCCGAAAGCCATTGGTCCAAATTTTCTTCAGTCAGGGCTTCTGCCCAGGAATTTATAGCAAAATAAACCTGCTCAGGTGTGTACCAGCCGTTGTGCGATTGCGAAAGATGAATTAGATCTACGAAGGCATCAAAAAACAAATCATTACCCAAAACCGATTCTTTTTTAGTATTTCCGGCTTCAGAAAACTGACTTAAAAAGCGGCCTAGTGCTATAAAAGATTGTTTTTTTTCGTTTTGTAACATAAGTAATTTGTTTATGAAAGGTTTTGATTGTAATTTTGCACAAAAATAAGCTATATTAAGTTATAAGGCAAAGCAGAATAAAATGTTTGGCATTTTATTCTGAAATCGAATAACTTTTAACTCGTAACCAAGAACAAAATGGCAATAATTATAACTGACGAATGCATAAACTGTGGGGCTTGTGAACCAGAGTGCCCAAATACAGCGATTTATGAAGGAGCTGACGATTGGAGATATAAAGACGGAACAAGTCTTAAAGGAAAAGTAATTTTACCAGACGGAACTGAGGTGGATGCAGATGATGCGCAAACGCCAATTTCGGACGAAGTATATTATATCGTTCCTGGAAAATGTACCGAGTGTAAAGGTTTTCATGATGAGCCGCAATGTGCTGCTGTATGTCCTGTAGATTGTTGCGTACCGGATGATAATCACGTAGAAGATGAAGAAACCTTGTTGAACAGACAGGCGTTCCTGCATAATGAATAAATAGATTTAAAGTTTTATATAAAAATCCTGAGCTAATCCCTCAGGATTTTTTTTTGGACTATTCTCAATAAAGATGTTACGATTTCACCCCTTGAAGGGTTTTAAACCCTTCAAGGGGTGAACAAACGCGCTTGATTAGAAAGTTCGTTGCCATTTTTTTTTGTCTTCGTTTCTGATAGCGATTCTACAAAAACCGTATATATACCTGCTGCTACATTTTTATTTATGACTATCCCTGTCTTAAATAAATATCAAGCGATTGTGGTTTCCCGTAATGGAAGTTGGAATTGTTGTTTGATATTTGTTTTTATTGAAAAGTAATTTAAAAGTGTTGGGTAAGATTTTGTCTTGCTTATTACTATTTGATGAGATAGATTGTATGATTTAATTGTACGTATTTTGAGTTGGCAGCTAATCAACCTAAAGAACATAAAAATATCATTATGGAAGAATTTGAGAATTATGACGAGTTTAAAAAGATGCAAACTGAATGGGCTCTACTAAATCTTGTTCGAGAATTAAGAGGCATTTCTAATAAAGGCGCAACTCCGACATATTATAGTGCTATAAAGTTAGCTACTCAAATTGTTCCTGAAATTTTCAATGAAAAGTCTTTAATTGTTCAGCGACATCATGAACCCGATTTAGTTAGGTCTTTTAGACAAAAAGCAGAAGCACAAAGTAAGTTAGAAGGACGTATTGTAGAGGCAGTAGAAATCGTTGATCAAGAAATTACTAAATTAAATCAACAAATTGGAACAGATATAATTAACAATGACTTACTAAAAAAAGAATTAGACAAAGTTCAAATTGTTCGTTCATTACTTATTCCAAGAAATGTTCAAGAAGATTATATTCTTGAGCATGATGTAAAATCATTTAAATTCGATATTCAACCAATTGAAATTGGAACGAAACATGCAGATTATAAAGTTTCTGAAAATAGAATTATTAGAGTTAGACTCATTCATCCAAATGATGGAGAGCAATCGATGGGAGCTGATTTGATTTATGAACAATATGATCAAGAAAACAAAAAAGTGAGATTTACAATGATTCAATATAAAATTTGGGATGGAGAATTATTATATTGGTCACAAGCTAAAAATCTTGATCCGCAATTAAAAAAAATGGAGGATAATCTATGTAAAAACCATTTTTGTAAGTGTGAAAATGGTAATAATTACGCAACAACTTATAGATATCCTTTTTGTTGTGCCTTTCTCAGACCAACTGATAAACTACAGTTTAAAAATAGCAAATTCACTTCTTCTGGGATGCATATACCAATTTGCAAAATTAATGGTGTAACGGAGGAAAGTAAAGATGGTAATAAAATACTAAAGAAAAGGAATATGAAAGAAACTTCATTATCTCATAAAGTATTTGAAGAAAATTTTAATTTAAACCAAATCGGAAGTAGGTGGATGAGTTATTCAGATGCTGAAAAACTATATAAAGAGCATAAAATATTAGAAGATGATGAAAGGATTATTATTCATGTTCAAGAATTAGAATTGTAAAGTAGCTGCTAACAAATTTTTGTGGTTATTGGAATTTAATGGAATTATCATTTAAAGAACCACAAAGATTTATGCTGAATAATTTTATAATGATATGCTGGTATACGATTCTTATTTATTTTCTATCAAAAACACCAATCCCCAAATAATTTTCGTCTAAATAAAAATACACTCATTATAGTGATTTATTATTTCTTTTTAAGAAATAACTTTGTTTAATTTTTTGTCATAACCTTAGTATTAAGTTATGACCAGAACATTTGATTATAAAATTCTTTAAATACATAATCTTAAACCATTATCACTAACTTTACAAAACAACACCCAAAAAACCACAACAATGGTACACATCATTCATAGAGTAGGAATTAAAGCTGCGGTTCAGGAAGTTTACCAGGCATTGGCAACGACAAAAGGAATATCAAACTGGTGGACAAAAGATACGAGTGGCGCATCTGAAATAGGAAAAACAGTGGTAACACGATTTCATACTTTAGAAGGAAACGAAGTAGGCAGCATGCAATTTGAAATACAAGGTTTGGAGCCTGATAAAAAAGTCCATTGGAAATTCTTAGAAGGCCCACAGGAATGGATGGGCACCGAAGTGATATTCGAGTTGCATCAGGAAGAAGACTATACCATTGTGCTGTTTCGTCATATCAACTGGGCTGAAGAAGTCGAGTTTAAAGCGCATTGCAGTATGAAATGGGCAATATTTCTGCTAAGCTTAAAACAGCTTGTCGAAACCGGTGCAGGAAAACCTTCGCCCAACGATATCAAAATAGACAATTGGAATTAACGGTTACGAGGGGTTTATTTTCACGCAGATTTTCGCAGATTTTTTTCTTTTAATCTGTTGACTCAGTGTAATCCGTGGTCTATTTTATTCTCTCGCAGATTTAGCAGATTTAGCAGATTTTTTTTCTTTCAATCGGTTAAATCAGTGTCATCAGTGGTCTATATTTATTTTCACGCAGATTTCGCAGATTTTTTTAATCTTTTAAATCATTTTAATCTGTGGCCTAAAAAAAAAAATACTCATTTATAGTGATTTATTAGTGCTTTTCAAGAAGTAGTTTTGTACGATTTTATAATAAAACGAAAATTTTAAAAGCTAAAAGAACACTATGGAATTCAAATTTAAAAGCATTATATTTTTTCTGCTCACTGTGGTATTACTGTCATCGTGTACCGATGATGATGCGGTAGATCCCACACAAACCGCTGATTTGGGTATAGAAATTACCGCAAGCGATGAGGTTCTCAATGCGGGAACCAATGTCACTTTTACCCTTACAGCTACCAACAATGGCCCGCTAGATGCCACAGAAGTTACAGTCGTTAACAAAATACCTTCAGGCTATACTTATGTGAGTGCGGAAACCACTTCAGGCGAATACGACAGCGAAACAGGTAACTGGGCAATTGAGGATCTGGATAACGAAACCACGGCAACCCTTACGATTGTAGGTACAGTAAATGCTTCTGGCGATTACCAAAACAAAGCCATGATATCTGGTAATGAAAAAGACATACAGCCAGCGAATAATTCCGCTATGGTTTCGGTAGCGCCAAAAGCGGTAACGAACGACATGCTGTTTCAATATACTATCTCCGATGCGCCTAATCCCGAAGTAACCATTACTGGATTGTCGCCACTTTGGCAAGAATTGGATACAGAAGAAAAATACCATATCACAATCCCCACTACATTGGAGGGATATCCTGTTACGGTAATTGGCAATGCAGCCTTTGAAGATCAGGAGAATATTATAAGTGTCATTATTCCGGAAGGAATAAAGCTTATCGATACGAGAGCTTTTAACGATTGTTATAAACTGGAGAGTATTAATATTCCGGGAAGTGTAGAGGTGATTGGTTTGCATTCGTTTAGTGATTGCGAAGGTCTGAAAAGCATCACTCTTACTGAAGGAATAAAAACGATTGGCCCTGATGCGTTTGCGTATTGCAAAGGTTTAACCGAGGTTACAATTCCGAATACGGTTACGAGTATTGGCTCTTATGCGTTTTCGTATTGTTCAGAACTGAAGAGCGTTTCGATTCCGAATAGTGTAACCGAAATTGAGACAAGAGCTTTTTATGATTGTGAAAAATTAACTTTGATATCCTTACCCAATCAGCTAAGTGAAATTACAACAGAAGTTCTTTCAGGCTGTTCCAGTCTGGAAAACATTACGATTCCGGCTAGTGTAACCTCTATTGAAATAAATGCTTTTAGAGGATGCAGCAGTCTGACCAGTATCGAAATACCAGCCAGCGTAAAAGAAATTGGAGCAGGAGCTTTTGTAGATTGTACAGCTCTGACTTCTTTGACAGTAGCGGAATCAAATGATACTTTTAAATCGGTAGAGGGTGTTTTGTATAATAAAACAGTCAGTACCTTACTTTATTGTCCAACGGGGAAAGCGGGTTCGTTTACCATACCCAATACTGTTACCGCTATTGATCAGTTGGCTTTAGCCTATTGCAAAAACCTTACTCAGGTGGTTATTCCTAATAGTGTTACCCATATTTATTCGAATGCGTTCCGATATTGTACCAGTTTAACCACTGTTACTATTCCGGCCAGTGTCAAGAGTATTGGTTTTTATGCTTTTGCAGATAATCCGGGTATAACCAAAGTTATTATGAATCCGGCGACACCTCCACTGGTAAGTACCACTTTGCTGACTTTTGCAAACTGTAGGGCACTTACCGCAGCCGATGCGATACAAGTACCAGGCGGTAGTCTGGAGGCTTACGAAACCGCTGCCGGATGGTCTGATTATAAGGATGTTATTAGCGCACAATAATTTACATAAAAATAATCCTGAGTTTAACGCTCAGGATTTTTTTTTGGCTATGAAGTTTTTTTGTTTTTATTTTGTATAGTGTTGGTTTATAACGTTTTATTTTAGTTAATTTGAATAGATTTTCCAACAACAGTCTATGAAGAAATTAATACTTGTATTTCTTATATTTTATAACGCCACTATTTTTGCCCAAAAAGCCGAATATTCTATAGTCGTAAAAGATATAGAAACGATGTTGCCTATAGAAAATGCTACTGTTGTGGTGTTAAAAACCAAACAAGTTTTATTAAGTAATGAAGAAGGTAAGGTTACGTTTGCCTTAACCGGAGGCTCGAATATTGAGGTTTCTGAGATGAATTACGACAAAGTTACTGTTCGTTGGGGAACTTTAAAGCCAGATGCATTTGTAGTTTATCTTAAAAATAAGAACAATAAATTGGATGAAATTGTGGTTTCGAAAGAAGCTCCGGATAAAACACTTCAGAAAATTGTTTTGAATTCGATGAAGAAACTCGCGATGCCTTATCGGTTAAAAGTATATGTAAGAGAGTTTTTTATGCTGGACAACAAATATTCGTATTATAATGACGGTCTGGTAAATTTTCAGTTTTCAGGAGATAAAAACAAAATAACTACAACCTTACTGGTAGAGCAAAATCGTTCTTATGGATTAGTAGAAACAGATGTAAGTGCCGATCTAAAAGGATATAATCTGAATGTTATAATGGAAAATTATAATAATCTGAAATATTTTGAAGCACTCATACATTCGAAATCCAAAAAAGAATATGATTATGTTGTAAAAGGACATCCTAAAAACGAAGCCTATCGTGTGATGACGGTAACGCCATTGAGCAAGGCCAAAAAAGAACTGGAATCATTCGAAATTGTATATGATTTTGAAAAGAAATTAATCATAGAATTTACCGTTCTGAGCGTTCCGGGAGATCTTGTGGATCTGGAAGAAAAAGCGAAAATAGGTGCTAAGAACATCACCAAATCGCTTATAAATGTAAATTACAGAGTAGAAGGCGAAGATTATTATTTGTTAAATTCGAATGAGGAAATAACGTACGATCAGGTCTTAAAAGATAAAACTAAAAATATTCAGGTTCGCAATAGTTTTATAACGACCCATTTTAATAAACAGAAATTTACCTATAAGGATAGTGATGTTTTTAAAGAGAAAACACTTTTTAATAAAAAGAACAAAATCCTAACCCATTATTGGGACATATCCGGTTTTACCGCCACTGATGAAGAAAAAGCGATTATCAGTTCATTAGAATATGAGCAGTAAAAAGGAGATAAAAAAAAATCCTGAGTTTTGAAGGCTCAGGATTTTTTTTATGAAAAGGTTTTGCTTTCTGTTAGAAATTAAACCCAAGTCTTGCATAGTAATAAGCTCCGCTGAAACCCATTTGTACAGCGTCCCAGTATCCACCTGCTTCGGTATTTCCCTGTTCGTCTTGTTTAGTTGGATATACATTAAACAAGTTATTGCTACCAATACTTAATTTTAAGTTCTCCGTAATTTTATAGCCTAACGTCAAATCAGTAATCAGTCTTGGGTTGTAAACATCGTCTTCGTCAGCATAATCTACTAAAACTACTTTGCTAAAACGTGTAAAAGCTAAACCAGCATCGAACTTCTTGATGCCGTAATTCAGGTTTAAACCAAATTTATTCTTAGGCGCAGAAGCTAATAAAAAGGCTTTTTCACGTTTTCCAAAGAAAGTACCTTCGTCTAAACTTCCGTTTTTAACATCTTCGATTTTCATATCATTGATGTTTCCAACCAAAGTGGCACCAAAATTAGAGGCACCAAATTTTTTCTTCCAGGAGAAAACCAAATCCAAACCGTGTGTTTTGGTATCCACTCCGTTCGTAAAGAATTGTGCTTCCGAAACACCTAAATTTAAAGCACTGGCATCAAAATAACCTGTAAGAACGATACGGTCTTTAACTTTGATATAATAACCATCAACAGTTGCAGTAAAATCGCCAAAGTTAGCGGTAAAACCTAAAGAGGCGTTAACTGCTTTTTCTTCGTTTAATTTTTCGATTCCAAAAGCCTTGGTTACAGGACTGTCGTTTGGAGCCAAAAGCACTTCTGTAGCACCACTTGAGTTGAAGTTGGTGAAACGTAAGTTATAATAAATTTGTGCCAAAGACGGAGCACGGAAACCAGTACTTACAGAACCTCTCAGATTAATATGATCAGAAAGTTTAAGTCTCGAAGCTAATTTTCCGTTTACAGTACTTCCAAAATCGCTGTAATTTTCAAAACGTACCGAACCACTTACCATAAAGGCATCTGTGATATCCAATTCGGCATCTGTATATAAAGAGAAGTTCGAACGGCTTTCATTTACTTCGTTCGCTGGACTATATCCCGGGAAACCCTGAGAACTTCCTGGCCTTGGCTCTCCGGTAACGGGATCGATAGGAGCACTTTGCGTAGTTGGATCTGTAATAGGATCTCCGTTTGTGTCATAAG
This sequence comes from Flavobacterium hydrocarbonoxydans, assembly GCF_009789235.1. GTDB lineage: Bacteria > Bacteroidota > Bacteroidia > Flavobacteriales > Flavobacteriaceae > Flavobacterium > Flavobacterium hydrocarbonoxydans. Next base: position 30,168 of record NZ_WSTB01000005.1, read on the forward strand.
TAGTATATGAACCTTCTTCACCGGCAAAAATCTTGAATTGTTCAATTCTGTATTCAGCTCCAAAAGCAAGGTTTAGTCCGTTTAGAATACCGCCATAGTTTTTAGAAACATCAAAATTGGTAGTGTTTTGTAATAAGCTGTGTCCACCTGCATCAAAGCTGGTCGGAGAATTTTCTTCCAAAGAGGCGTTTAAGGTCCCTTTTATTTTATAATGAAATTTATTATTTCCTAAAGTATTACTAAAATCAAATTTCCAGCCACCGGAAGTTTCGGTTCTAATACCTGCCGCAACCGAATTATCATTGATTTTTGATGTAATTCTAGGCGTATAACCACCTGGATAAATTTCTTCAACCACTCTTTCACCATCATTTCTGGTAAAAGCGTAAGCATCTGTATCTCTAAAATTACTGCCTCCAAAAGCATAAAATTCTGTTTTATCAGAGATGGGAACAGAAAAATTTGCAAATAAATTGACACCCTGAATTTCAGCATCACCAAAACCTTTTCTAAAATCATAACTAGGTCTCAGCGTTTTGTTTTTATTAATGAATTCTCCGGTAAAGTTGGCATAACCGCCTTTAGATCCAAGTGCTACACCATAATTGGCTCCTACTTTTACAGATCCTCCATCAATATCCTGATCTTTTCCATAAGAGTTTCCGTTGCCGTCTTTATCCAGTCTAAAGCCTTCAGTGTTTGGAGTTCCAGGAAGGAAATCGCCTTTTGCATTTGTATTAAAGGCACCGTAGGTAATAGCTCCGGTAACCTCATCTACATTGTCATTCATTACAATATTGATAACACCTGCAATAGCATCAGAGCCGTATTGAGCGGCAGCACCGTCTCTCAGAATTTCGATTCTTTTGATTCCCGAAGCAGGAATTGCGTTCAAATCGGTTCCGGTGTTACCACGTCCGCGGGTTCCAAATAAGTTAATCAAAGACGATTGGTGTCTTCTTTTTCCGTTAATCAAAACTAAGGTCTGGTCTGGTCCCAAACCTCTTAACGAAGCCGGATCTACGTGGTCGGCTCCATCAGAACCGGATTGTTTATTCGCATTAAACGAAGGAGCAACATATTGCAAAAGCTCGTTGATTTCCAATTTTCCACTTTGTGTGGTCACATCTTTTACATTAATAATATCAATAGGAACAGCCGAGTTCACAACGGTTCTTTTGCTATTTCTGGAACCTACAATTACAACATCTTCCAGAACCTGACCACCGCTTTCGTCCAGTGACACGTCTATTTTATCTGAAGATGCTGATTTTTCGACTGTACCGAATCCAACATAACTAAAAACTAAAGTAGCCCCATCTTTGACTGTGATGCTGTAACCTCCTTCAAAATCGGTAGATACACCGTTTGTAGTGCCTTTTTCAACAACATTTACTCCTGGTAGAGGAGTTCCTGTTCTGTCTTTAACAACTCCTTTGACTTCTTTTTGCGCAAAAAGAAAAGCGCTGTTTAGTAATAATAGTAATAATGCAATCTTTCTCATAATTTATTGAGTTTGGTTTTGGTGTTTCTTTGTAGTTTGGATAAAAGTAGTAGTTTTTAACAAAATATTTGTAAAAAGTTTTAAATTTTTTAGGAATTACCTTTAAAAAACATTAATCCTCAATTTTAGTTAAGTTACAAGTTATTAAATCTTATATTTGCAAAATTTTAAAGTCAAAAAATATCATTTTGGCAGAAATAAAATTTCAAGAATAAATCATAATTCCATTAGCAGCACTACCTATATATAAGGTAGCAGTAATAATGGTAACGCCTGAAACAATTCAGGATTTAAATAAAAACAAATAGTAACTACAGATGAAAGCAGGAATTGTAGGATTGCCAAATGTTGGAAAATCAACATTATTTAATTGTTTATCAAATGCAAAAGCGCAAAGTGCTAACTTTCCGTTTTGTACAATCGAACCCAACATTGGAGTTGTAAACGTACCGGATCCAAGAATCAACAAACTGGAAGAACTGGTAAAACCAGAGCGTGTACAAATGGCAACTGTAGATATCGTAGATATTGCAGGTTTGGTAAAAGGAGCAAGTAAAGGTGAAGGTCTTGGAAACCAATTTTTAGGAAACATCAGAGAGTGTAATGCTATTATTCACGTTTTAAGATGTTTTGACAATGATAATATCGTACACGTTGACGGAAATGTAAACCCAATTCGTGACAAAGAAACAATTGATATCGAATTGCAGCTGAAAGATTTAGAAACGGTAGAAAAACGTTTGGAGAAAGTAAATCGCGCAGCAAAAACCGGAAATAAAGAAGCACAGACTGAAAAAGCACTTCTAGACAGAATCAGAGAAGCGTTGTTACAGGCAAAATCGGCTAGAACAATCGTTCCGCAAAGTAATGACGAAGAAGTTTTAATGGAATCATTTCAGTTGATTACAGCAAAACCGGTATTATACGTTTGTAATGTTGACGAAAATTCAGCAGTAAACGGAAACAAATATGTAGATCAGGTTCGCGAATTAGTAAAAGACGAAGATGCCGAAGTTATCATCCTTTCAGTAGGAGCAGAGGCTGATATTACCGAGTTAGAAAGCTACGAAGAGCGTCAGGTTTTTCTTGAAGACATGGGATTAACTGAGCCAGGAGCATCGGTTTTGATTCGTGCAGCTTACAAATTATTAAAACAACAAACGTATTTTACTGCAGGTGTAAAAGAAGTGCGTGCCTGGACCATCAACATTGGAGCTACAGCACCACAAGCCGCAGGAGTTATCCATACCGATTTCGAAAAAGGATTCATCCGAGCTGAGGTTATCTCTTACGAAGATTACGTTCAGTACGGTTCTGAAGCAAAAGCAAAAGAAGCCGGAAAATTCAAAGTCGAAGGAAAAGAATATATCGTAAAAGATGGTGATGTAATGCACTTCCGTTTTAACGTATAGTTTTCTTTTAGAAAATAGAAAATAGAATAAAGAATAAAGAATAAAGAATAAAGAATAAAGAGAATAGATTAAGACTGCTGGAGAAATTCAGCAGTTTTTTTATACTTAAAAAGTAATGTACACAAACTCTGTCAGAAATGGCAAAAACGAGAATAAATCTGTGTAAATCCGCGTTTTCGCTTTAGCGAATCCGTCTCATCCGCGTGCCATTTTAAGGACCCAATCCAGCTTTACACTACAAGATTTTTCCTGAATTGCTTTTTTTGTCTGGCATAAAAAGAGCTTCCTCCGGTCGCTTTTTTATCGCCACAAAAAATAGCAATTCATAAAAAATGCTTTCCGTTACAATCTGGGGTAGCAAAATGTAAAATGTAAAATGTAAAATGTAAAATGTGAAATGTGAAACGTGAAATGTGAAACGTAAAAAAGCATTATTTTATTTTTTGGCTCAAAAATTGGTTACAACAAAAAAGTACTTTTATTAACCCAAAAACAAACCAAAACCAATGCTAAAAAAAACCTTTAAAATGGCAGGCTGGACCCTTCTCGGAATAATAACTTTCCTTGTGCTGTATCTTATTGCGGTCTATCTTATCTCTAAAATCACAGTTAATTCGGATGTAGCTCAGCTAGACGAAAAAGACGCAATACCTATTTATATTCTGTCAAACGGCGTCCATACGGATATTGTAGTTCCCATCAAAAATGAAATCAAAGACTGGCGAAACGAAATTCAGTTTGCGCACACACAATCCAAAGATTCTTTAATGAATTTCATCGCTTTCGGCTGGGGCGACAAAGGATTTTATCTCGATACACCTGAATGGTCAGACTTAAAAGCAAGTACGGCATTAAAAGCCGCCTTCGGAGTAAGTTCATCAGCAATGCACACCACATTTTTCAAACAATTAAAAGAAGGTGAAGATTGCAAACGTATTTTGGTTTCAAAAGAAAACTATCAAAAGCTAATTACATATATTTCGAATAGCTTCAGCAATCCCACAAATCCGGAATGGCTTGAAGGCCACAGCTACGGAAAAAAAGATGCTTTTTATGAAGCAAAAGGCAGTTACAGTTTATTTTATACCTGTAATACCTGGGCAAATAGCGCCTTAAAAGCCGCCAATCAAAAAGCGAGCTTGTGGACGGTTTATGATAAAGGGATTTTTTGTCATTATCAATAAGAGCGGCTATGAAAAAGATATTTTTAATCCTGATTTTAATAGTTGTTTTAACTTCATGTAAAAAAGCAGATGCAGTAGCATTTTGCGATGACTGTCTGACTTTTTATTTTGAAAATCCACAGCCTGATTATGACTCTGAATTAAGAAGCTTTCCATCTAAATTTAAAGGCTTGTATGCGAATAAAGATTATACTTATATTAGAATAGAAGAAGACAGAATTTTAAGAGAATATTTTATTAAATTCAAAGTTCATAAACACAAAATGGATTCATTAAAATCTGAATATAATCTTGTTGACGGAAAATTAATTACTAAGGATACTAAGGATGAATTTGATGTATTTAAAATAGGCGATTCAATCGAGTTGTCTAAAAAAATAACCGATACATTATTTAGACTATCATACAATCAAAAAGCAAAACGTATTAACGGTCATTTAGTATTAAGTACAAGAGATTCTGTTTTTTGGAATATTGAAACAATAGCTTTGGAGAAAAATATCCTTAAAATTAAACGTATTTATTTACGAGAAGATTTAAAAAAATTAGATTCGGTGACGAAAATTAAGGGCAAGCAATTAGATTCAATGTCCTATTTGATAAAACCAAGCCGTCGTGAGTTTAAAAACATTCTAAAAATTAAACATTTAGGAACCGATCAGGAATTTAATAAAGTTTCAAAATAACAAATTATATAGGTAGAGAAACATGGTAAAAATGTAAAAATTAAGAAAAAAGCGAGAAAGCAGGCTCGGCGATTATTCCTTAAATTTGATAGCATATTTAAAAAATAGAAATTATCGTGAAAGTAAAAAATATATTCGCCAAGTCATGGTTTCTGTTAAAGAATGCCTTTTTAGAATTTAATGACGATAACGCCATTAAGTTAAGTGCGGCATTGTCGTATTACACCATTTTTGCACTACCGCCTTTATTGATTATTATCATTACGATATGTGGTTTCTTTTTTGGAGAAGAAGCCGTTTCAGGACAGCTTTACGGTCAGATAAACAGATTAGTAGGCAACGATGCGGCGATTCAGATTCAGGAAGCGATAAAAAATGTACAATTGTCTGACAGTAATGTTTTTGTAACGGTTTTTGGTATAGTGATGCTGCTTATCGGAGCATCGGGAGTATTTGCTGAAATACAAAGTTCAATCAATTTTATTTGGGGATTACGTGCCAAACCGGATAAAGGGCTCAAAAAATTCATTCAAAACAGATTAATGTCTTTTTCGATGATTGCCTCGGTTGGTTTTCTAATGTTGGTGAGTCTTTTGGTCAATACCACACTCGATTTAGTGAGTGCACGACTCAAAATCTATTTTCCAGAAAGTACCGTTTATTTGTTTCAATTGGTTAATATTGTGATTGTTTTGGCTAGTATTACGCTGCTTTTTACCATTATTTTCAGAACTTTGCCAGACGGAAAAATACGTTGGAAAGATGCTTTTATAGGTTCTGGAGTAACCGCTGTTCTTTTTATGATAGGTAAATTTGCCATTGGCTTTTATTTAGGAAGTTCAACTGTCGCTTCTATATATGGTGCTGCAGGTTCTGTAATAATTATTTTGGTTTGGGTGTATTATTCGGCAATAATTCTGTATTTTGGAGCTGAATTTACCAAAGTATATGCAAAATCGTATGGCGGTAAAATTTATCCAAACGAATATTCAGTAGAAATAAAAAAAGAGATTTACGAAATCGATGATCCCGATAAAAAAATAGTTGCAGATTAAATTTTATCTGCAGAGAAAAACGTACCCAACTAGTAAAACATAATTAGTATGAAAATTATAGCCTTTGGAGGAAGCAACAGTCAACATTCGATCAACAAACAGTTAGCAACTTACGCAGCAAATCTATTTGAAAATGCTGAGGTTGAAGTTTTAGATCTGAATGATTTTGCCATTCCGTTATTTAGTGTTGATCTGGAAAAAGAAATCGGTAAGGCCGAAAAAGCCCAATTGTTTCTGGATAAAATAGGAACGGCAGATGTTCTGGTAATTTCATTGGCAGAAAACAACGGAAATTATTCGGCTGCATTCAAGAATTTATTCGATTGGAGTTCGAGAATCGCCAAAGATGTTTTTCAGCAAAAACCTGTTTTATTGATGGCAACTTCTCCAGGACCAAGGGGTGGAGCTTCAGTTTTAGAAATTGCCAAAAATGCTTTTCCGAGATATGGCGCTCAGATAAAAGGTACTTTTTCGTTACCTGTTTTTACTTCTAATTTTGATTTAGATAAAAACCAAATTTCGAATCCTGAAATGGATACCACATTAAAAGGGTTAATAAAAGATAGTTTTTAATTCATGAAACTGAAAAACATTATAATGCTCACGTTCTTTCTAAATGTGTTTTTTGTGAATTTATCGTATTCACAGAAATACAACAGGATTGATAGTATCATATTGAAATATCCTAAAAACTTTGCCAGCACAGAGGATTTAGCAAAACGAATAGATAAAGATTTTAAGTCGGAGTACCAGAAAGCTAGAGCAATTTTTAGCTGGATTGCCTTAAATATTCAATATGATTACAAGGCTTATTTGAATCCTCAACCGTCTAAAAGATTTACCTATCGAACTGAATATGAAAGAAACAAGCAAATTCAGGATTTGCAGGATGATATTGTTCAAAAAGCTTTTACAAATAAAAAAGCGGTATGCGAAGGATTTTCGCTATTGTATGCCGAATTAGCCAATTCAGTTGGGCTTAACGTTGAGGTGATTCATGGAGATTCTAAAACGATGCTGAATGACATTGGCCGAAAAAACACCCAAACCAATCACGCCTGGAATATGGTTGAAATTGATGGAAAATGGCGATTGGTAGATGCTACTTGGGGACAGGGTTATTTCGATTTTTCAAAAAAAATTGCGGTCAAAGAGTTTAAACCGTATTATTTTGATACAGATCCAAAGTACTTTTTTGCCAAACATTATCCGGATTCCGGAACTTATCTGAATGATAAAATCGATAAAGATGCTTTTTTAAATGGTCCTTTGATTTACAACAATACTATTGGTGGTGATCATGAAATTTTAGAACCCAATTCCGGATTAATTGAAGTAAAGACGGGTGAAAAAATAACCTTTAGAATCAAGAACATTTCTAAAACGGATGATATTTGTTATTTGAATACGAAAGGACAACGTTTCGAAATTGAAAATCCCAAAGAAAAAAGAGGTTTTTTAGAATTTCAGGTTACAAATACCAATAACCTGAGCAAGTTTATCACTTTTTTCCTTAACGGAAATAGTATAGCATCTTTTAAGATTGTTCCAAAATCAATTTAATGAGAATTTATTTTTAATTTTATAAAAGCCTTAAAAGAAGTGTTGTCAATTTAGCTTTTAATACCAAATGATGGTTATGGAAACAACTTTTCTAAAATCGATTTTAGATAATGATTTCTACAAATTTACGATGCAGCACGCCGTAATAAAGCTTTTTCCAAAGGCAAAGGTTCGTTATGCTTTTATAAATCGTGGAAAGCATAAATTTCCATCAGGTTTTGCAGATTTACTCAGAAAATCGGTTGATGCCATGGCTGATTTGCGTTTGACTAAAGAAGAAAAGAATTACTTATCCCATTATTGTCCGTATCTCGATCCCACTTATTTAGATTTTTTGCAAGGTTATAATTATGATCCTTCAGAAGTTCATATTACTCAGGAAGGCTCAGACATAAAAGTTACTATCGAAGGTTTTTGGTACCGGACTATTTTGTGGGAAGTACCTTTGATGGCTTTAATTTCAGAACTTTTTTATAAGGCAAATCATTTAATCCGATTGAATGATGAAGCGGTTAAAAACCAGACAAAATCAAAAGTTGACAATTATAACAAACTGGGAGTTTCGGTTTTAGAATTTGGAACCAGACGCCGTCATTCTTATGATGTGCATAATTTGGTAAACGAAACGCTGCATACTTTTGGAGGCAATAGTTTCATCGGAACCAGCAATGTACATTTTGCAATGACCAATAATAAAAGACCTTTGGGTACGCATGCGCATGAGTGGTTTATGTTTCATGCCGCGCAATATGGTTTCAAAATGGCAAATTTAATCAGTCTGGAACATTGGACACAAGTGTATGGAGGTGATCTTGGAATAGCGCTGACAGACACTTATACAACAGAAATTTTCTTCCATCAATTTGATAAAAAATACTCCAAACTTTTTGATGGCGTACGTCACGATAGCGGTGATCCGGTAGAATTTGCTCAAAAAGTAATCCAGCATTATACCAAAATGGGAATTGATGCTAAATCCAAAACTATTGTTTTTTCAGATTCCCTTAATTTTGATAAAGTAAAAATTATCTCCGATTTTTGCAAAGACAAAATTAAAATGTCATTTGGCATTGGAACCAATTTCACCAATGATGTAGGACTTCCATCAATGAATATGGTGATAAAATTAGTCGAAACAAAACCTGATCATTCGCATTGGCAAGGTGTTGTTAAACTCTCAGACGAAAAAAATAAAAACACGGGAACGCCCGAAATGATTGCTTTGGCAAAAGAAGTCCTCGGAATTAAATCCTGATTATTTGTTTGAAAGCACTTTTTTTATATTTTTAACGGTTCCAATTTTTTAAAATCAATGAATTACGTTTTTGAGGTCATTTTATTGATAACTTTCAAATAATACGCTTTCATTTTTTAGGTAGAAATGGTACATTAGCCAAAAATCCAAACTTCATTTATGCTAGAGCAAAATCAATATAACGAAGATAATATTAGATCACTCGATTGGAAAGAGCATATTCGTATGCGTCCCGGAATGTATATCGGAAAATTGGGAGACGGATCTTCGCCAGATGACGGTATTTATATTCTTCTGAAAGAGGTTTTAGACAACTGTATCGATGAATTCGTGATGGGAGCCGGAAAAACTATCGAGGTGACTATCAAAGACAAAACGGTTTCGGTTCGTGATTACGGACGTGGAATTCCATTAGGAAAGGTGGTCGATGTTGTTTCGAAAATGAACACAGGAGGAAAGTACGATTCTAAAGCTTTCCAGAAATCAGTTGGTTTAAATGGTGTCGGAACAAAAGCTGTAAATGCGCTTTCGAGTGCTTTTCGTGTTGAATCTGTTCGTGAGGATAAACAAAAAGCTGCTGAATTTTCGGGAGGAAACCTGGTTTTGGAAGAAGATGTAATTGATACTACAAAACGAAAAGGAACCAAAGTAACCTTTACGCCAGACGAAACAATTTTCAAAAATTACAAATTCCGTATGGAATATGTGATCAAAATGGTCAAAAACTATTGTTACCTAAACAATGGTTTGACTATTATTTTTAATGGAGAAAAATACATTTCAGAAAATGGTCTTCGTGATTTATTAGAAGAAACTATCAGCGCTGAAGATCTTGAATATCCAATTATCCATTTGAAGGATCATGATATCGAGATTGCTTTAACGCACAGTAAAACACAATATAGCGAGGAATATCACTCTTTTGTCAATGGACAAAACACCACGCAGGGAGGAACGCACTTAGCGGCTTACAGAGAAGCAATTGTAAAAACCATTCGTGAGTTTTACAACAAAAGTTTCGAAGCATCAGATGTGCGTAAATCGATTGTGAGTGCGATTAGTATCAAGGTGATGGAACCGGTTTTTGAATCACAGACTAAAACCAAATTGGGTTCTATGGACATGGGTTCTGATGATGGCACGCCGCCAGTTTCAGTGCGTACTTTTGTAAATGATTTTATCAAAACCAAATTAGATAATTATTTACACAAAAATCCGCCTACAGCCGAAGCGTTATTGCGTAAAATTTTGCAGGCCGAACGCGAAAGAAAAGAATTATCAGGAATTCGTAAACTGGCTACAGACCGTGCCAAGAAAGCGAATCTTCACAATAAAAAATTAAGAGATTGCCGTGCGCATCTTCCAGACACAAAAAATCCAAGAAACTTAGAAAGTACGCTTTTTATAACCGAGGGAGATTCGGCTTCCGGGTCGATTACCAAATCGCGTGATGTAAATACGCAGGCGGTTTTCAGTTTACGCGGTAAACCTCTGAATTCCTACGGAATGACGAAGAAAATCGTGTATGAAAACGAAGAATTCAACTTATTGCAGGCAGCATTAGATATCGAAGATGGTCTAGAAAAACTGCGATACAACAACATCGTAATTGCAACCGATGCCGATGTCGATGGAATGCACATTCGTTTGTTGTTGATTACTTTCTTTTTGCAATTTTTCCCGGAATTAATCAAAGAAGGACATTTATATATTTTGCAAACGCCACTTTTTAGGGTTCGAAATAAAAAAGAAACCATCTATTGTTATTCTGAAGAAGAACGAAAAGATGCTATCGAAAAACTAAAACCAAAACCGGAAATCACCCGATTTAAAGGTTTGGGAGAGATTTCACCAGATGAGTTCAAGAACTTTATTGGAGACACGATTCGATTAGACCCAATTATGATGGATAAAAACACTTCGATTGAGCAATTGTTGTCTTTTTATATGGGGAAAAATACTCCGGACAGACAAGAGTTTATCATCAAGAATTTGAAGGTGGAGCTGGATACGATTGAGGATGTTGCTATTTAAAATACTAGACAGTGTCTAATATTTGTGAAAATAAAAACCGCAGACACTGTCTGCGGTTTTGAAATTTTCAATTTCATCACTAGTGTTGACGAAATTTATTCTTTGTGATTAGAAACGAAATTGTAATATGAAGAGAATACTATTTTTGATTGCATTCTTATTTTTTATTTCATGTAAAAATGAAAAAACAATAGATTCAGGCAAAATTGAAGTTGTAAATTCATTAAGCAGAATAATCAAAAAGAGAGATTTTCCATTAAAGAATTTTTCTAATATTGAATTAGTATCTTACTATAATAGAGTGGTTTGGGATACTATAAAAGTTAATGATAAAAGCCCATTTAATAAGATATTGGTTGATAATTACAGATTGACTTTTGATAGTTTAATGATACAAGAGAGAGTTACTTTGAATAAAATTCAGGAGAAAGAACTTTTGAATTTAATGATATCCGATACCTGCAGTACTGGTGAAACTCCTGCAGATTGTTACAAACCTCGACATATGATTTTATTTAGAGATCATAAAAATCGTATTATGGGTTACAGCGAGTTTTGTATAGCTTGTGCAGCCGGAAGAAATTCTGAAAATTTAGAAGAATTTCAAAAATATTGTTATTCTGATATGGAGATATTGTTTAAGAAATACGGAATTAAACTTTTTGTGCATGAGGGAGATGAAGATGATACCCAGGAAAATAGAGAATATGATTTTCTAAAACATAAAGGTTATATAAAAAATTAAAATTTATTAATACTGAAAATAAATTCAGCATAAAAAATGAAAGACGAAGAAGACGACAACATAATTCCAAACGACGACGAAAATAATTCAGACGAAAATCAATTTGATGACAATCAAAGTGAGGATTCTGATGAAATTATAGATGTAGACGCCAAACATTTTGAAGGGCAGCATTTTTACGAAAATCAGGAAGAAGAAGGCGAAGACGTAATTACGAAAGTAACCGGAATGTACAAAGACTGGTTTCTGGATTATGCTTCGTACGTAATTCTGGAGCGTGCCGTACCTGCGATTGAAGATGGTTTTAAACCGGTTCAGCGTCGTATTATGCACTCTCTAAAAGAGTTGGATGATGGTCGTTATAATAAAGTTGCCAATGTTGTGGGGCACACCATGCAGTATCACCCTCACGGAGATGCGAGTATTGGTGATGCCATGGTACAAATTGGTCAGAAAGATTTATTGATAGATTGCCAGGGAAACTGGGGAAATATCTTAACTGGTGACGGAGCGGCAGCTTCCCGTTACATCGAAGCACGTTTATCCAAGTTTGCTTTGGAGGTTTTGTATTCTCCAAAAATCACCGATTGGGGCGTTTCGTATGATGGTCGTCGTGCAGAACCAAACAATCTTCCGGTAAAGTTCCCGTTGCTTTTAGCACAGGGAGCTGAAGGTATTGCTGTTGGTCTTTCGACTAAAGTTTTACCACACAATTTCAATGAATTAATTGATGCTTCGATCAAAATTTTAAAAGGAAAACCTTTTACCTTATATCCGGATTTCATGACACAAGGTATTGCCGATGTGTCGAATTATAATGACGGACTTCGTGGCGGACGTGTACGTGTGCGTGCAAAAATTGCCCAATTAGACAAAAATACATTGGTGATTACGCAAATTCCGTTTTCGACTAATACCACGACTTTGATTGACAGTATTTTGAAAGCCAATGATAAAGGTAAAATCAAAATCAAGAAAATTGAAGACAATACGGCGGCAGATGTAGAAATTTTAATACATCTTTTTCCAGGTGTTTCTCCAGACAAAACGATTGATGCTTTGTTTGCTTTTACAGCTTGCGAAACTTCCGTAGCACCTTTGGGGTGTGTGATTGAAGATAACAAACCTTTGTTTATTGGTGTGTCTGAAATGTTGAAAATTTCGACTCATAGAACACAAGATTTACTTCGTCAGGAACTTGAAATTCAGTTAGAAGAACTTAAAAATAAATGGCATTTCTCGACTTTGGAGAAAATCTTCATTCGTGAAGAAATGTATATTGATTTCAAATTATATTCGGATAGAGAATCGCTTTATAAATATTTGTACGATCGTTTTGAGCCGTTCAAAAAATCATTCGTCAGAGAAATTACCGATGAAGATTTGCAGCGTTTGACTCAGATTCCGATGATTCGTATTACACGTTTTGACTCTGATAAAGCCGATGATTTTATCGCAAAGTTAGAAGAAGAAATGAAGGAAGTAGAGCATCATTTGGCAAATCTTACTGATTTTGCCATTGCCTATTTCACCAAATTAAAAGAGAAATACGGAAAAGGACGCGAACGCCAAACGGAACTACGTGTTTTTGATAATGTTGAAGCTACAAAAGTAGTTTTACGTAATACAAAATTATATGTAAATCGTGAAGAAGGTTTTGTTGGAACGAGCTTGAAAAAAGACGAATATGTTACCGATTGCTCGGATATTGATGACGTAATTGTATTCTTGCGTGACGGAAAAATGCTGGTTACCAAAGTTGATGCGAAGACTTTTGTAGGAAAAGATATTATTCATATTGCGATTTTTGATAAAAGTGATAAACGCACGATTTACAACATGATTTATCGTGACGGAAAATCAGGGCCATCGTACATCAAACGTTTTAATGTTACGGGTGTTACGCGTGATAAACCGTATGATTTGACTAATGAGAAAGCGGGTTCACAGGTGGTTTACTTTTCGCATAATCCAAATGGAGAAGCCGAAGTAATTACGATTTTGTTACGTCAGGTTGGAACAATCAAAAAACTGAAATTCGATATTGATTTTGCCAATTTAGCGATAAAAGGCAGAGCTTCAAAAGGAAATTTGGTGACGAAATATCCAATCAAGAAAATTGAATTAAAAGAAAAAGGAATTTCGACATTATTGCCAAGAAAAGTTTGGTTTGATGATACCGTAAAACGCCTGAATGTAGATGCAAGAGGGGAGTTGTTGGGTGAATTTAAGCCGAGCGACAAAATCTTAATCATCAATCAATCCGGTAAATTGAAGGTGATTATTCCAGAATTATCGACGCATTTTGATGAAGATATGATTGTTTTGGAAAAATGGAATCCTAAGAAACCAATTTCGGCAATTTATTTCGATGGAGAAAAAGAACGTTATTATCTGAAACGTTTTCTGGTTGAAAATGAGGGGAAAGAAGAAAGTTTCATTACAGAACATCCAAATTCACAACTCGAAATTGTATCAACAGATTACAGACCAGTTGCGCAGTTAATTTTCACGAAAGTGAAAGGCGTTCAAAAAGAAGATTTACATATTGATGTTGAAGATTTTATTGCTGTAAAAGGCTTTAAAGCACTCGGAAATCAATTAACTGCTGATAAACTGAAACAGGTTAATTTATTAGATCCTTTGCCGTACGAAGAACCTGTTGAGGAAATTCCGGAACCAGTTCAGTTAGCCGATGATGATTCAGTCGAAACAGAATTAGATGACGACGGCCAGATTGGTTTGGTTTTAGAATAAATAGAAAAAGAAATCGCCACGAATTCACGAATTACTAAATTTTAATTCGTGAATTTGTGGCGAAATTTTTTATTGTTAAGGATTCGAAGCGGTGTTATTTTGGTTTTTATTTTGAAAAAATTATTGATATTTTTTGTCGGTTAAGGTTTTCATAAAAGCAACTAAATCCCGTTCTTCTTTTTTAGTTAGCTTCAATTCATCAAAAGGAAGCGTTTGGTTATCCACTTCATATCCTAAACCTTTTCCTCCACCTTTATTGTAAAAATCTACTACTTCTTCCAGGGTTGTAAAAACACCATTGTGCATATAAGGAGCTGTTTTGGCTACGTTTCTAACTGTTGGAGTTTTAAAAGCACCTACTAATTGAGGCATTTTATTATATAAATAGCGGCCAACATCAAGGCTTAATCTTTTTCCTGAAATTTCGTTTGGAGTTCCTATAACTTCGTGTTCTGTTTTGGAATAACTAGGAGGAACTGTTCCATTAAATAAAGGTGTAAAATGACAGGTTGCACATTTTGCTTTGCCCATAAAAAGATTCATTCCATTTATTTCCTGAGCCGTTAAACTATTTTCATTTCCTCGCATATACTCATCAAATCTGGAATCTAAAGCATTTAAAGATCTGATATAACTAGCCAAGGCATTCTGTATCTGCCAGGGTTCTGGCTTTAATGTTTTTGGAAATGCTTTTTTGAAAAGTTTTTTATAACCTTCATTTTGCGAAATTTTAGCATGAATTTCTTCCATAGAGCCGTGCATTTCGTCTTTATTTTGAATGACATCTACACTTTGTTTTTCTAAATCTAGTTGACGCATATCCCAAAATTGAGCATTTTGCAACGAAGCGTAGGTTAGAGTTGGAGTGTTTCGGGCTAAATTAATTCCAGTCAAAGAAACATTGGTTTTTAAACCATCTGTAAATGCTTTTTCGGGATGATGGCAAGTCGCGCAGTTTCGATTATTATTTTTTGAAAGACTTTTATCATAGAATAATTTTTCTCCTAAAATAGCTTTTTCTGTAGAAAATTTATAATCATCAGAAATTACAAAGGCATTCACATTAAAAGCATCTTTGTCAAATAAAGTAGTAATTGTTGCTTTAAGCGGACTGTTTTTATTAACTGTTTTTATTTTTTCTTCTGTTTGAAATTCTTTAATCTTTCGGGAAATCGGATTTAGATATTTAGTGATAAAAATGGCTCGGTTAAACGAATTAAAATTATTGTTTTCGGCACAGTATTTTTTCGCTTCAAGCGTAATTTTCTTTAAATCCTTTACGATTTTACTGTTTGAATTGATTGTTTCCAGACAACTCGGAATTGCCATTAAACTCTCGGCTGTTTCTGGAATAGAAGATTGCAAAATTGGACTATCAAAACCTGTGATTCCTAAAGCAATTACTCGAACAATATTTTCGCGTAAAGCGTCTAAAACATAATCGTCGCTAATTGTAATCACTTCAAAATTACTTTTTACCTGTTTGATATTCGATAAAAAAATAGCGATTTCCCGGTTTAATTCTTCTTTACTTGAAACTTCATATTTTGGGTAAATAAGTTCTTCCATAACCTGAAAACCATGAGGTTCAAACGATTTGTTTTCTTCCAGTTCCATTTCGTCCAGTGCAGGACCATTCATAAAACGAGCCGTTTCCGGAATAAAGTATTCAATAGCCCATTCTACTTTTTTATACGATAAACGTGACTTTTTAAACTGTTCGATAATTTCTTTTTCTGAAGAATTATTGGTTGTAAGTTTTTGAAATAGAATAATTTCATTGTTTAATTTGCTTAAATCAACAAGTAAATTTTGTTTTATTGTTACTTTTGAAACTTCATTTTTTTGGCATGAAAAGAAAAAAAATAATGCTAAAGGCAAGAAAATTAAATATTTAAATTTCATAATAGTATTGTAATAGAAACAACCCTTATCGAAAAATAAGGGTTGTTTTAATTTAATTTTTTATAGATTATTATCGTTGTGCGTTTCTTATAATAACAGTCTGTCCACCTTCCTTAATATCACTAACTCCTGAACCATCCGCATTTTTAAATTTATCCGATTGCCAAGTATGCGGGTGAATATTTACTGTAAAAGTGTCTGGAACACCTATTATATCAGAGATGTCTTGCATGGCTCCAAATTCCCAGCTACCAAATTTCATTTGACCAGTTTGGTTGTATAAGTCATTCCAAGCCACATCAGTTCTTTTGTGATTCATGTTTAACCAAGGTTTATTTTGTTTTGTACCGATATTATATTGCCAGATATACGAATCGTGTTTTGCATTGGTATAATAGCTATCGCCATCTTCCTGAATGTAAACATAGTTTTCGGTAACGCAAAGGTTATCCGGATTTATGATTCCTGTTCCAGGTGTAGAATCGCCTTCAACAGCTAATTCTAAAGTGCCTTTAAGAGGATCATTTGCATCCATTTTCAATTTATAAACTCTTCCCCACATGGTATAACCTTCTACAGGTGTATTATAATCAGGAGATTGACCAGTAGCAGTAAAATAAACTTCTCTGTTATTGCTTGCACTTCCTTTTCTGTAATCAACATCTTCAACTCTTGAAAAACGGATAGCCCCCAATGAATTTACAGTAGTATTAATTACCGCTCCTGTTAAGTTTTTTGCATTTGGAATTTCTACAAACGATACAGGATAAGAATTGTTCAAAGTTATTGATGTTTCTACCTGATTTCCGTCGGTTCTTTTTAGTGCATATAATTTTCCGTTAGATAAATCACCGGTTGTACTCATGTACATAATCAATTGTCCCGCACTCACATGAGATGGTGCGTACGATTGATCTTCTCCTATAAGGATTACTGTTTTCCCAGGATATGCTTCTTTTGGCAACGGCACAGCATTTTCCATACTTGCTTTTCCTAAAGCGGGTAAAACTCTGTCGGTTTTGCTTTTGTCGGCCGACGATCCCAAAGGATTAATTCCGTGTACCATACTTTCCTGGCCACTTTCCCCAGCAGTTAAAAATATTGGTCCAAAACCATGAATTTCTGGAGTTGCCAAAGTTGCTGAACACAGACGCGTTAATCCGCCAATTGCGTCAACAAGGTAATCTCCTTTTACAGGTTTGAATGTTTTGTCTAAATAAACTCTTGAAACAGATTGTACTATCTCGTGATTGGTTATCATGATGTAACCTTCTCCGTTTGGATTTCTCATAATTCCAGCACCATCTGGTTGAGCTCCGTAAACAAATGTTGGCGATTCAGGCAAAACATCTGCACTAGTGATTAGGGTACTAATTTTTAAGTCCTCAAAGCCACTCATTGCATACACAAAAGCAGGAATTTTGGAATGCGTTGTAAAGTCAATGTCGGCATTTACTTTATTCGGATCATTATTGTCATCATCCTGACAACTGATTGCAGATAAGATTACAAATCCTAATAATGCTACGGATTTTAAAAAATTGATTTTCATGATATCTTTGTTTTTTTGGTTAAACAAATCTATCTCCGAAAAATAAAAAAGGTGTTAAGCCAATCTTTTAAAATTGCTAACAAACGATAAGGATTGTATTACTAAAAAGTAAATTTAAAGTATAATTGTAAAGTTAAGCTTCAGAAGGAAATTTTTAAACACCAATGTAAATTAGAGTTTAAAAAGCGAATTCAGATTGACCTCTTTTTTCTCCTTTAGTTTCTTTACAATCTTCAAAAAGGCAATTGCGGTTATGTAGGCATCGCCCAAAGCAGTATGTCGGTCTTTTTTCGAAATATCAAATTTATCCGCCAGATCATCTAAGCTGTAATGGTCTTTTCGTTCGAATAAATGCGATTCTATTAAGGTTTTTTTGTAAAGATATGCTGTGTCTAAAGTCTTATTTTCTAAGATTGGCAAACCATTTCTTTCTAGCGCTTTATTAATCATCGTGACATCAAAAACAGTGTGATGCGCTATGATAACCGAATCGCCTAAAAAGGCTAAAAATTGTTGTAAAGCTTCTGATTCTGAAGGACGTTTTAGAATAAAATCTTTCAAAATTCCATGAATTTGAGCGGTAGATTTATCATAATGATCCTGTTCAATATACATTTCAAAACTTTCCGGAATAGCAATGCTGCCATTTTGCAGTACAAGAGCACCAATGCACAATATCCGGTCATTTTCGTAATCAAATCCGGTGGTTTCTGTGTCCAAAACGACAAAACGGGTTTCTTCAATTGAAATATTTTCATCGAAAAGATTATCATCTTCTTTTTTCCAGAAATTAAAGAAAGGTTTTAATAAACTCATAGTTATACTAAATTAGAAACGTTAAATCTAACACTAATCAGCTCCTGAAGTTCTTTAATGGTTTTAAAAGTTCGTTTGAGTTTTATTTTTTCCATTTTAGATAACGATTCCAAAGCGATAAATTGCCCCGAATCATGATGCAAAAGACCTTGTTTGGTTCTAAATTTCAATAAAGCTTTAAACGAATAGGAGCAAGACAAATACAATTCGCTATTCTGTGGTTCCAGTTCTGCCAATTTTTCAAAACGTTCTGCCGTATTGCTAATTGATTTAACCGAATGTGACAATATCAAAACCCTCGCAGCGTCTGTAAGCGGCATCAAAGCCCTTCTTTTTATATCAAACTGATCTTTGTTGGCACCATCCTGTTCTACTAAAAACTGCCTGAAAAAGCCAGTAGGCGATGGACTTTGCAAAGCACCACTAACCAGATGAACATAAAAAATCGGATTGGCTTTTAATTTTTCAAAAATAAAATCAGATAGTTGGTTTGCCGTTTCGCTGTCGCCATAGGTCACACTAAAATCAAAGAAAATAAAAGATAATAAAACCTCATTTTTACCATGATTGGTTATCCAGTATTCTATTTGTGTTTTCCATTCGTCAAGGCTCAGGCACCATTTTGGGTTCGAGGCCATCATCTCGGCAGGACAATAATCATAACCAATGGTAAAAAGTCCTTTGTTGACATGTGCGGCAAATTTTCTAAAATAGGCCTGTGTTTCATCCCTGAAAACCTCAGAGACATTTTCGTAAACAATAGCATTATCCTGATCGGTGTGCAGCATTTGTTCGCTTCTTCCCTGACTTCCAAGAGCGAGCCACGCAAATTTTGCCGGTGGCGGACTACTCATTTTTTCTAACGACATTTCGATAACGCGGGTGATGCAGGCATCATTTAATTCGGTTATGATCTTAGAAATCAGAGTCATCGGAATATTCTGGTCAAGGTAACCCTGCAGCAATTGCATGATTCGGGCCCTAATGGGTTTGATTTCCTTGACCTTCGTAGTTCGTTTTAAGGCTTTAATCAAAACAGCAGGATTATTACCCAGCGCTACCATTAGGTCGTGTTTGGATAGAATTCCGACTGCTTTTGTATTTACGGTTCCATCTTTTGTTAAACACAAATAACTGATATTACTTTTCATCATGGCCATTTGCGCTTCGGTAACGGTCATTTTTTTTGAATAGGTAATAACAGGTTTGGTCATAATAGTTTCGGCTGTAGTCGTAATCGGGTAATCGCCGGAAACAATTTTGTTACGCAAATCTTTATCAGTAATAATTCCTATCGGGAGCATTTCATCTACAATCAAAATAGCACCTACTTTTTTCTTGGTTAAAATTTTAGCGATTTCTTTTGCTGTTGTTGATGGACCGCAGGTGACAATTTTTTTAGAATATTTTACGGGCTGTAAATCAAATAATTCCTGATCAGAGCGGGAAGGCTCCTCTCCGATAAAATCGCCGTAAAGTTTATTTTTATGAATATCAGAATACGGATTTTTAGTATTCGAAGCGTAACTTTCGATTAGGAAATTACCAATGTGTCTGTTTTCGAGTGCGTAAGGTTTAAAAACGGCAATCGGTATGGCATATAAAATAGTTTCTTCGTAAGCACGGGCTTCCATGATGTAGTTTTCCTGTGCCAAAAGCGGTCGAAGCCCAAAAATATCGCCTTCATCGCACATGTCCAAAACCGCATTTTTCAGATTTTTCTTTAGTGCCACCGCACCTTTGTGTACCACATAAAAAGAGTCGTGTGTGGCATCATTTTCGGCAAAAATAACGCTGTCTTTATCTTTATAAATAATCGAAATCTGCTCTGATAATTTTTCTAACTCCAGATGATGCAAAAAATTAAACGGAGGAAAGTTCTTTAAGAAGTCGGCTACTCTATGTGATATGGTATTTTTCATGCTTTATATTTAGGTTCTAATGTAAGATTTTAAATAGAAATGTAAAAGAAACACAAACAAGTTTTTTTTGGTTTTGCCACGAAGGCACAAAGACACAAAGTTTTTATAATCTTAGAGCCTTCGTGCCTTCTTGGCATAATTCGTTTTTTAAAAAAACATCTAAAAAGGCGTTTGTTTTTAATCCAGTTTTTTGGTTTTGCCACAAAGGTACAAAGACACAAAGTTTTTATAATCTTAGAGCCTTCGTGCCTTCGTGGCATAATTCAAAAAAAAAGCCCCAAAATGGAGCTTCTATTTTTAATCAAGTTTAATAACTTTTCCGCGTTGCTTTTCTTCAGAGCCTACCATTCCAAATTCAAAAGTATAAGAATCTTTCGTCGTGCTTAGGATTTTCATACTGATTGCTTTTTCTTCGGCCATATTCTTCGGATGTTTTTTCTGCAAAATATATTCGCAATCACTCACCCAGCGAACTGTTGAAGTATCGGTTTTTCCATCAAAAGTTTCGATTTCGATGCTGTCTTTACGCTCAAAAAGGGTTGTTTTTTTTACGCCATCTACTTCAAATTCAAATTTAAATTTTCCGTTTTTAAAACTTTTACAGTCGTGCTTCGCTTCATAACAAGATAGTAGTGATAGTAGAGGGATAAGGAAAAGTATTTTTTTCATATTATATTAAGGTGTTTTTTTAGGAGCTTTTCAATTTCAATGTCAATTTCAATGTCAATATCAATATCAATTTCAATTTCAATTTCAAAATTCTAAATTCTACAATCTACAATCTAAAATCTAAAATCTAAAACCTCTTAAGCTCATCGTCTGTAAAGTTCTTAATTTCTTTTTCCTTAGCAAACTTTTCGGCGTTGTAATTTCCGGATTTATTCTTCGGGATAGAGAGGCTATTCCATTCGTTGGTTTTGAGTTGTTTGGCATAAAAAACAATCTGTCCCACATGATACGGATAATGCGCCAACTGCCGATTAATAGCTTCCATAACCGTGTGGCCTTCGTTACGAATATAAATAATGTCTGTGAGCTGTTCCGGTTTTAAACTTTCCAAAGCATTCAAAAAGCAATCCCAGCCTTTGTTCCAGATTTTCAGAACCTCTTCTTTTGACTGTACGTCATTTTCGAATTCGGCATCACGATTGCGCCATTCTTTTTCGCCGTCAGTAGTCAGAAAATCAGTCCATCTTGATAACATATTGCCCGAAATGTGTTTGATAATCGTTGCAATAGTATTAGTGTCTTCGTTTACAGATATAAAAAGTTGTGCGGGCTCCAGTTGCTCTATCGCTTTTTCGCCCAGCATTTTATAATACAAAAACTGCTTTTTTACACTTTCTAAATAAGATTGGTTTGCTTCCATAGCTATACAATTTTAATATCGTATTTATCTAAAAGTCCCACAATTCCCTGATTAGAAAATTGTGCTTTTCGCATCGGATTAAATTCTGGGTCAATTTTATAATTGTAAGCTGTTCTAAAATCAACAGAGGCTAACTGCGTATCATTAAAGATTGCACCGTCAAGATCGCAATTGTCGAACACCGAACTCGTTAAATTGGTTCCTATAAAAGTAACTTCTCTTACCGAGGAGTTGATAAACTTGGTTTTAGGCATTTTTTTATTCGAAAAAATAGCATAGTCCAGGGCACTTTCTTCAAAATAAACCTGAAATAAGAAATCGTCACATTCGTTAAAAGCGATTCCTAATAATTTACAGTTTTTAAAAGTGACATTCTTTAAGCTGGTTCCTGCGAGACTTGTCATCGATAGGTTACAATCGATAAACTCGCAATCCAGAAAAGTGTTGTAGGCAAAATTGCTGTTCGAAAAATCGCAGTTTTTAAAAACACAATCTTCGAACTCGCGGTTGTTTATTTTTTTATCGATATAAATAACTTTCTCGAATGTTTTCTGAATGTGAATTAGACTTTCCATGAATGTTGATTGTGATGAAACCTAACAGGTTTTAGAAACCTGTTAGGTTTGTATATATTTTTTGTATTGCTACAAATTAGTCATTAAATAAACCTCTCATTATGGTTTTCAATCCATAAAAAATCAAATACATGGCGCTTAGGCAAGCTACGATTCCGATTCCCAGAACCAGGTAATGCCAATTGGTATGCTGATTCATAAACGCATTATAAATCAACGTTGGCCCAATAAACAGTAGGGGTAACGAACCTGATAAATAGGTAACTCCTTTTTTTAATAATTCTGTGTTTGTTGCCATTTTTATAGATTCAAGTTTCAGGTTTTGAAAGTTTCAGGTTTCAGGTTTTAGTAAAATGGTTATTTTCTGTACATCTCACATCTCACATTTCCCATCTCACAAGAAACCCTTTTACCTATATATTATAATTGTCAACAGCATTTCGAACACTGCCGTATTTCTTTAATAATTCAGATGCTTCTTCATACGAAACAGCAATTTCGTCCATCACCATTTTTACACCACGATCAACGAGTTTTACGTTGCTAAGTCGCATATCTACCATTTTATTGCCTTTGACTTTACCAATCTGAATCATGGCAGCGGTCGAAATCATATTAAGTACTAATTTCTGAGCTGTTCCTGCTTTCATACGGGAACTTCCGGTAATAAATTCAGGACCTACCACTACTTCTATAGGGAACTGAGCCGTTAACGCTAAGGGGCTACCTGCATTGCAAGTGATGCAGCCTGTTGTGATATTGTTTTCATGACAAGCCTCTAATCCGCCTATAACGTAAGGAGTTGTGCCAGAAGCTGCTATGCCTATTACAACATCAGTATCTTTAATATTAAGTGCTTTTAAGTCTAACCAGGCTTGTTGATTGTTGTCTTCGGCGTTTTCTACAGCGCGACGAATGGCAGAATCTCCACCAGCAATGATACCGTTTACCAGATCAAAAGGGACGCCAAAAGTAGGAGGACATTCTGAGGCATCCACGACACCTAAACGACCTGAAGTTCCAGCTCCGATATAGAAAAGGCGTCCGCCAATTTTTAGTTTAGCAACAACTTGCTCTATCAGTGCTTCAATTTGAGGTAAACATTTTTCTACCGCATAAGGAACGGTTTTGTCTTCCTGATTAATGTTTACAAGTAATTCATGAACAGACATTGTTTCTAAATGTTCGTATTTTGAAGCTTGCTCGGTAGTTTTTGTAAAGGTCATTTCTTTAGTGGTAATTAGGCTGTCCAAAATTAATCTTTTTTATTTCAATTTCGAAATTTAGAAGGCAAGTAGTTAAAAATTACAGTTCTTTTTTATAAAATGATTTTTTTAGATTAAGATTTGTTTAAACTTTATTGATTTTTCTTTAAATTTTATTTTTTTTATGTTGTCTTCTTAGTTCTTGTCATGTCAAATTTGACATCAGGGACGTCAAGTTTGACGTCGGGAACGTCAAATTTGACATCTGAGACGTCAAATTTGGCATCGGGAACGTCAAATTTGGCATCGGGAACGTCAAATTTGGCATCGGGGATGTCAAGTTTGACATCGGGAACGTCAAATTTGACATCAGGAACGTCAAATTTGACATCAGGAACGTCAAATTTGGCATCAGGGACGTCAAATTTGGCATCAAGGACGTCAAATTTGGGGTTTTTGATACCTATCCAAAAAATCTTTGTCATATCCAAAAATTAAAAATTAAACGAAATCGCTTAATTAATCCCAACAGATTATATTTGTTAAATATTAAACCGATACATGGATAAGTTACATTTTTTAGATGGTATTGCCAGGATTGCTGTTTTTGTTTGCTTATTGCTGGCCGTATTTGTATTCACAGTAAGAACCGAAAATAAATTGGCCAACAGATTATTTGGCTGCTTTATTGTTTTTTCGGCGATTGATTTCAGTGGTTTATTGGTTTTTGAATTTCCAAAGGAATTGGCGGCTTTAGAGATTATAAGAAGTACGATTTGTCTGCTCGAAATGCCTTTGATTTATCTCTATGTTTTAGCAGTTTGTTATTCTGATTTTAGATTAAAATGGAAACACCTTATCTATACGCTTCCTTTTATTGTAATGAATTTAGTTTTCATGCCGAGATTTTATTTGCAATCGGGTATTGAAAAAGAGCTCTTTATCGCAAATTACAGTCAAATGCCTGAAGTTTATTTTTTTCAGGTTTTAATCGAAGTACAATATTGGTTTTATATTATAAGTGTCTTTTTAATTTTAAAAAAGTACAGAAAAATTTACCTCGAAAACTATACAAATCCAAGTGCCTCCACCTACAAATGGCTCTTTCAGATGAATTGTGTTTTTTTGATTATGCACTGTATTACAGCTTCAAAAAATGTATTGCGTTATACTGCTTCCAGAGAGATTTTCCTTTGGGGAAATGTGCTAATGGTAACCATGGCTTTGTCTGTAATTTGCTGGTTTGTCATGATGGCCCTTAATCATCCGGAACTTTTTAGAGGCATCAATTCTAAATTACAATTGACAAAAGATTTTCTTCCGCAGGAAAATGGTCTTACAAACGATACAATATCCCAACAGGATGAAGCGATTACTTCTCAGATTTCAATGTTAAAAAAATACATGGCAGAAAAACAACCTTTTCTGGATCCGTCACTTACTATTCAGGAATTGGCCAACCAGATTGATGTTCCGGTTCGGGATTTATCAATTTTGATCAATCATCATATGAAGCAGCATTTTTTTGATTTTGTAAATGAATACCGCATTCAAAAAGCGATGGGTATTTTGAAAGATCAGTCTAAAAGTCAGCTTACAGTTTTAGAAATTCTGTACGAAGTAGGTTTTAATTCGAAATCATCTTTTAATACTTCTTTTAAAAAACATACTAATCTAACGCCTACAGCTTACCGCAACACTTTAATAAAAAACTAAATGAATATAGACAGCTTTTTAAATATCCTGAGCGGGATGTCGGTTTTTGTTTCCTTATTAATGGCCTTTTTTTTACTCACTGTAAAAACCGAAAATAAATTGGCAAACCGTCTATTTGCTTCTTATTTGGTAGTTTTTGCAATTGACATTATTGGTATTTTTATTGGTGAATCTTTCATTAAAAGCCATTTGAATCTAGAATTTTTCAGATGGACTATTTGCGCTTTGATAATTCCTCTTTTTTATTTGTATATCGTTTCCGTTTGTTTTACTGATTTCAGACTGAAAACCAAACATCTGCTTCACGCAGTTCCTTTTGTAGTAATCAATGTAGTTTTTGCCTTCAGGCTTTACTTTTTGAACGATGCACAAAAAATGCAGTTTTATAACCATCGCAGTCAATATCCTGAATTGTATGATTTCCAGGTGATGTTGGCTATACAAATTATAGTGTATAGTATTGGAGTATTTCAGGTTTTAAAAAAGTACAGAGAAATATACCAGGAAAATTATACCAATCCTAAAACTTCTATTTTCAAATGGTTATTTCAAATATCGACCGGGCTCTTTATTTTGTATTATTTATCTATAGCCAAGAATGTTGTAAGATATACAGAAATTGAGGCATTATGGATTTGGGCAAATGTTTTTATGCAGATTCTGGTGCTAATTGTAACCTGTTGGTTTGTACTAAAAGCGTTGAACTATCCTGAACTTTTTCGTGGTATCGATTCCAGATTGCAGTTGGCCAGAGATATTCTTCCTCAGGAAAATCAAAATTTTGCCAAAACAAAAGTGAATCAGAGTGAGGAAATTAGCACTCAAATTTCAGTTTTGAAACAATATATGGCAGCCAAAGAACCTTTTCTTGATCCGTCGCTAACGATTCAGGAACTTTCGAACCAGATTGAAATTCCGGTTCGGGATCTGTCTGTTTTAATCAATCATCATATCAATCAGCATTTTTTTGATTTTGTAAATGAATATCGCATTCAAAAAGCCATGCATATTTTGAAAGATCCTTTAAAAAGTGATTTGACAGTTTTAGAAATTCTGTATGAAGTAGGTTTTAATTCGAAATCCTCTTTTAATACTTCTTTTAAAAAATATACTAATTTAACGCCTACAGCTTACCGAAACGCTTCATAATTAGCGTTTTGTAAAAAGTCGTACGTCACACCCAATAAAGTCGAACCAATTTCCTAAACAGAAATTGGTTCGACTTTTTTTTGTCGGTCGCGTATCGGAAATTTCTAAGGCAACTTTGCTTCAAATTAATCGAAACAAGTTTTAAAATTAGAAATCATGAAAAAAGCAAACCTCCTTATCTTTTTATTATTGCCTTTATTTTGTTTGGCACAATCATTTAAATTAAAAGGAAAAATAGCAAGCGAAACAACTCCATTAGAATGGGCTGATGTTTCCATATCCAATTCAGAAGGAAAAATTATCGACGGAACTACCTCTAAACAAGAGGGCAGTTTTGAAATCACTATTAAAAAAGGTTCTTATAAAATTGGAATCAGCCTTTTAGGATTTACAGATTATGAAAAAGAATTTACAATAGAAAATGATACGGATTTAGGAACCCTCATTTTAAAAGAAAACACAACCAATTTGACAGAAGTTGTCATTCAATCGAGAAAAAATACGATCGAACAAAAAATAGACCGTCTGGTTTATAATCCTGAAAATAATGTAACAACGGCTGGGGGTGATGCTTTGAGTGCGATCAATACAGCGCCGGGAGTTGTAGTACAAAATAATGCGATCAATATATTAGGAAAAGGAACTTCCCGTGTTATGATTGATGGAAGAATGATTGAATTAACGGGCGAAGAGCTTAATAATTTCCTGAAATCTATTTCGGCAAGTGATATTAAGAATATCGAAATCATAAGCAACCCTCCAGCAAAATATGAAGCCGAAGGAGCTGGCGGACTGATTAATATTGTGATGAAAAAAGGCGCTCGTGATTCCTGGAAAAATACCACCACAGCATCGTATGACCAAAATAAATATGGAATTTATGCTTTAAGAAATAATTTCTTTTACAATAAAAATAAGTTTCGATTTTCGGCCAGTGTAAACGGAAAAGCGGGTTATAGAAATATTACGGAAGCTCTGGATATGTACTTTGCTGAAGGACCTTCGAAAATGAAGGCAGAAACGAAATTAAATGAAGAAAACGTATCGGGAAAAATAGCTTTGGATTATGATTTTTCAGAAAAAACAACCTTGGGTTTTCAAATTTTGAAAGATAAAAGCAATCCTGATTTTGACTCGGATATCAGAATTGATAATTATAATGCTCAGAATAAATTAAACAATTATATCATAAATGAGAGTTTTTTAGACCGAAAAACAGATAACCAGACTTATAATTTACATTTAATTACAAAACTGGATTCGCTAAACCGTAAAGTATCATTTGATGTAGATTACTTTGATTATAACTCAAAATTCGACAGAGATTTTATAGCAAACAATTATGCAGCAGATGGAAGTTTTGTGGATGTAAATCAGTCAGGACGCAATCTTTCGAATCAGGATATTGATAATTTAAGTTTTAAGGCCGATATGGAACATCCGCTTGAAGCAATAAACTTATCTTATGGAGCGAAAGTAAGTTTTACAAACAGTAAAAGTGATGTGGTTTTTTATAATACTATTACCGGAACTCCGGAATTGGATGCCAATCAAACCAACCAGTTTAAATACACCGAAAATAATCAGGCGGTTTATATTAGTGGAGACAAAAAGATTAACGAAAAATGGAATTTTAAATTAGGATTGCGATTAGAAAATACGCAGACAAAAGGTTTTTCTGAGACTTTGAATCAGGAGACTCAAAACAATTATTTTAAATTATTTCCAACCTTTTATACTTCTTATCATAAAAATGAAAATAACAGTTTTAGTTTGAATTATGGAAGAAGAATCCGCAGACCTAATTTTTCTTTGTTGAATCCGTTTAGAGTTTATATCAGCAGTAATAGTTATTCAGAAGGAAATCCTTTTTTGAAACCTTCTTTTAGCGACAATTTTGAATTTGCACATACTTATAAAGAGATTTTGAAAACCAGCATTTTCTTAAATTCGATTACAGATGGTTATGGCGTAATTTTTACAGCAAATCCGGAAACACTGACACAAATTGTATCGAGAGAAAATTATTTTAAAGGGATTAATTATGGAATTGGAGAAACATATTCGGCCAATTTTGCAGACTGGTGGCAAAGTGAGAACTCGTTGTATTTTTTAGGTTCAGATATTAAGTTTATAAAAGATATCAATGCAACACCTGTAAATGGTCTTCAGGTAGATTTTTCGACAAACAATACCTTTTCATTAGGCAAAGCAACCAAATTGCAAATAGATTTTAACTATACGACGCCTTATAAAAGCGGTTTGTATGATACAGGATATGCAGCAAGTCTGAATATTGGTTTTAAACAGGATTTGTTAAACAAAGCAATGCAGGTTTCTGTTTTAGTGAATGATATTTTTAATACGTCTTATCTAAAAGAGGATGTTTCGATTGTAAACAATGTAAGGCAAGTTTACAGTCAGAATGAAAGCAACCGATTTGCCCGTTTGTCTGTTGTTTATAATTTTGGAAACAAAAAAATCAATGTCAGTCAACGTAATTTTGGAAATGAAGAGGAGAAAAACAGAGCCCGATAATTAGTCAATTAGTCAATTAGAGAATTAGATAATTGTATATCCTAACAGGTTTTTAAAACCTGTTAGGTATTTTTTTTTAAGTCAGTTTTTTGCGCGTGAGGGATAGAGCTAAGCTACCGAAGTAGCAGTGAAAGCCCGACCCCATCCTGATAAAAGGGCGTATAACCGCAAAGTTTGTTTGCCCTTTTGTCGGGATGGGGTCACGCCCTGATTATAATAAATAGGCTAGAAATATTCCGAGAACAATCATGGAAACTTTGGCCACATTGAATTTATGGCCTTCGCTGCTTTCGAAAATGATCGTGGATGAGATGTGGAATAAGATACCAATTACGATTGCGGTTATTTGCGTGTAATATTGGTTTAAAAACGGTAAAAAGTCTGATGCTACTGTGCCGAGTGGTGTCATAATCGCAAAAACGAGCATGAAGGCAAAAATGGCTTTTTTGTTTAAACTGGCGTTGATGAAAAACGTGGTTAGAATCACGGCTATGGGCAAGTGATGAATGGCAATTCCGATGGCAAGACCCTGATGATGTCCTACCGGGAAGCCTTCTAAAAAGGCGTGAATACACAAACTGATGAAAAGCAACCACGGAATCTGAGACATTTTTGCATGTCCGTGAACGTGCCCGTGTTCGGCTCCTTTTGAGAAAAATTCTAAAATGATCTGGAATAAAATTCCGATCATAATAAAGAGTCCAATTTTATGATCGTGCGCTGCATAAACCTCCGGTAAAAGGTGCATTACGGTAAGCGATAATAGAAAAGAACCGCTAAAAGCCAGTAACAATTTTAATTTGGTTTTGTTTTTAGGTTTTAAAAACAAAGCGATCAAATATCCTATAAGTACTGAAAATAAGGGTAATAAATAATTCATTTGAAACCTTATATTAATTTTTTAAATCGAATTTTAAGAAAAAAGTTAAGCTTATTTAAAAATCATGATCAATCGTTCGCTTTCGGTTTTGTGGAATTTTTTGAGTTTGTAATCGCCAAAAATGTCCAAAAGATAGATGCCTGCTTCCTCCATTAATTCCTGAAAATCAGCCAGAGTTAATGCTTTTACTTTTTCGGTAAAATGATAATGATGGCCTTTGTCTTCAAAATCAATTTCCTTAAAAATATGTCCGTCCTGAACGTACCTTTTGATTTTAAAATCGATGTTGTCAACTGTTTTTACTTCTTCGGGAACCAACGTTTCGATTACCTGCGCGACATTCATAAAATCGATTACGGCAAAACCATATTCGGATAAGCTTTCTTTGATGGCTTTTAGGGTTGTTAGGTTGTCATCGTCATTTTCGAAATAACCAAAACTGGTAAAGAGATTGAAGATAGCATCAAACTTTTCTTCGAAAGGCTCGCGCATATCGTGCACTTTAAAATGCAGGGTTTCGTTGTTGTTTTTGCTGGCTTCAGCGATACTGTTTTCAGATAAATCGGCTCCTAAGACGTTGAATCCTAATTGGTTTAAGTAAATAGAATGACGGCCTTTTCCGCAAGCTAAGTCCAAAACTTTTGCTTTTTCGGGCAGGTTGAGATAATGGGTAATATTATCCATAAAAATCTGAGCCTCGCGGTAGTTTCTATCTTTATAAAGAATGTGATAATACGGGGTATCAAACCATGAGGTAAACCAATTTTCGGTATTACGTTCGGGATTTGGTGTAGAGGAGTTCGGTGCTTCAGACATTTATTCTATTTCAATTAATTCAAAGTCCGGCAAATTTAGTGTATTTTTGCCAAAAAATTACTATTTAACGAGGATACCTATAAAGAATCAGGTTAGGTAGATTGGGATTTTTTTTATAACAAAAATAAAAATGGAAGAAAATTTTAGAATGATTGCCAAATGTTTTTTTGGCTTCGAAGAAATATTAGAGGCAGAATTGAAAGCATTAGGCGCTCAGGATGTTGAGAAAGGCGTAAGGATGGTAAGCTTTAAAGGGGATAAAGGTTTTATGTACAAAGCCAATTTATCGTTGCGTACTGCCTTAAAAGTGTTAAAACCAATTTACTCTTTTAGAGCTAATAATGAACAGGCGTTATACAAAGGAATTTCGGGTGTAAACTGGTCTAAATTATTGAATGCCAACCAGACTTTTGTAATTGATGCGACTGTGCACTCTACTTATTTTAACCATTCGGAGTTTGTTTCTCAAAAATGTAAAGATGCGATTGTAGATCAGTTTAGAGAAAGAACAGGACAGCGTCCGAGCATTGATAAAGCTTTTCCGGATTTACGAATCAACATTCATATTGATAAAGACCAGGTTTCGGTAGCACTGGATACTTCAGGAAATTCGCTGCACCAGCGTGGTTACAGAACCGCAACGAATATTGCGCCAATCAACGAAGTTCTGGCAGCAGGAATTTTATTGTTGTCGGGTTGGGAAGGGCAAAGTCACTTTTTGGACCCAATGTGTGGTTCAGGAACATTCCTTGCTGAAGCAGCAATGATTGCCTGTAATATTCCGGCAAACATTAACCGTAAAGAATTTGCTTTCGAAAAGTGGAAAGACTGGGACAATGATTTATTCGATCAGATTGTAAACAGTCTGATGAAAAAAACAAAGGAATTTCATTATACAATAAAAGGTTTTGATAAAGCGCCAAGTGCTGTAAACAAAGCCAAAGACAATATTAAAAACGCCAATCTTGATGATTATGTAACTATTTCTGAGGATAACTTTTTTGATACTGAAAAAGCAGTAGAAGGAAAGCTGCACATGGTTTTTAATCCGCCTTATGATGAGCGTCTGGATATTCATATGGAAGAATTCTACAAAAATATTGGTGATACTTTAAAGAAAAGCTACCCGGGAACAAACGCCTGGTTCATAACAGCCAATCTGGAAGCTCTAAAGTTTGTGGGATTAAAACCGTCAAGAAAAATTAAACTTTTTAATGCAAGTCTTGAAGCACGTTTGGTAAAATACGAAATGTACGAAGGAAGTAAGAGAACGAAATTTCAGGTTAACGAATAATAGTTGCAAAGGTTCAGAGGTTCAAAGCGACAAAGGTTTTTTCTTTGTACCTCTGAACCTTTGTAACTTTGAACCTTAAAAAAAAGAAGAAAAATGACAAAACTACAAGTAAGAGCTTTTTTATATCAATTAGGATGTTTCGCTATTTTATTTATTCTAGGGAGATATCTGGTAGCGAATTATACTCATTTAACCGGAATTTGGATTCCGTTGACAGCATTTATTGTGGGAACTTTGATTTCGCCTAAATTTCAGGCTGTAAAAACAAAAGACGGCGAAAAACTGTTTATGAAATGGATTTTTATAAAAGGAATTAGAGAAATAGGGTAGTTTTTGAAGCTACTAAGTTGCTAAGGGACTAAGTCTCTAAGGCAAAATAAAAGCCACGAATTCACGAATTAAAACTAATAATTCGTGAATTCGTGGCTTTTTTATTCGGTATAAAAAATTACTTTTTAGGCGTTTCTGGTATTATTTCAGGCAGCACTTTCTTTTTGTAAAGCGGGATAAAATACGAAACGGTATAATTAAACCCTATTCCGAAGTTACCATTGTAAGTTCTGTTAAAACCAGGAATATACAAATTGTCAAAACCATCGGGTTTTTTATTGGTAACCAAAGTTTTAAGCTGAACGCCAAAACCCACAAAGACATTATTAAAGACTTTGGCTTTTAAGCCTAAAGCAACCTCAATCCAGCTGGCTGATAAACCGCTGTATTTCTCTCCGGATGTCAAAGGTGGAATTGTGCCCCAATACGGATTTGGGTTGTAGATTTTATAACTGTTCAGTTGCTGGCTAAACGTACTAAAACCTCCACGTAAGCCCACAGTTAGCAGGTTTTCCATATCCAGCCAGTTTTCGTACATATTGTAATCAAAACCTGCTTTGATGTATGTACCGGTTGCGGTAGAGTTTAATCGGTCGTCGTCTGTGGTTTTATCTTCGATACCAAGTTCGGCAGCCAGATAGTATTTTTTCGTCAGACGAAAATCTCCGGTAAACTCAACACCTTTATAATCTTTATCATAAAAACCACGGGTAAGCTTGTACAAATCAACACCTACACGCAGACCGTAACGATCTGTTTTAGGAGGAATACTGTCTTTTTTTGCTTCCTGAGCGTTATTGTTTGCTGCAGATTTTGGTTTTTCCTGAACAATTTCTTTTGCTTCTTTTGTAGCGGGTGTTTCCTGGGCCTGAACCAAAAACATCGAAAACAATAAACAAATACTAGAAAAATATTTTAACATGTGTTTCATTTTCGAATTCGACATTAGGATTAAATAAACTGATATTACTTATCCAATAGCTATTGGCATCTTCGTCTCCAGCGCGTTCAATTGAAGTTAAAGTGTAAATGGTTTTGAAACCGCAGGCTCTCGACACATATTCATTTCTTCTG
Organism: Flavobacterium hydrocarbonoxydans; assembly: GCF_009789235.1. Lineage (GTDB taxonomy): Bacteria > Bacteroidota > Bacteroidia > Flavobacteriales > Flavobacteriaceae > Flavobacterium > Flavobacterium hydrocarbonoxydans. The sequence goes on from NZ_WSTB01000005.1 coordinate 63,504, forward strand.
GTATAATTAAACGTCAGTACATCAGTGTTGCTTTGAGCAGGATTTGTGGAGCTAAAATTTGATATAAAACTATAGGTTACTGCATCTTTTGTTGGGTCTAACGGAATTAAAACCTGATTGGCATTTGTGGTATATTTTAAGTCATCCGTAGTAGCGGTTTCGTTAAAAACAATCCCGTTTTCTACACCATCACCCTGAATTTTCAAACGTGTAGCACTTTTCGCAACTGATGTTCTGTCGGCATAGAAAAAAGAAATCAACATTCTGGATGTTGTGGGTGTATTCGCATCGCAAATGTCGTCTTTTTCACAACTAGAAAGACCAAAAGTGAAGACCAATAAAAGAGCAATTATTTTTTTCATTGAATAGTTTTATTATCGAAGTTCTAAAAGTACAACATTTTCGACATGATGCGTTTGCGGAAACATATCAACCGGACGAACACGTGTTACTTTGTATTTTTCATCCATCAAAGCCAAATCACGAGCTTGTGTAGCCGAGTTACAGCTTACATATACTACTTTTTTAGGAGCAATTTTCATGATTTGTTCAATTACGTCTTTGTGCATTCCGTCTCTTGGCGGATCGGTTATAATAACATCCGGTTTTCCGTGTTGTGCTATAAAAGCTTCATTAAAAACGACTTTCATGTCTCCAACAAAAAACTCGCAATTGGTAATATTATTGCGTTCAGCATTTGCTTTTGCATCCAGAATAGCTTCAGGAACACTTTCTACACCAATTACTTTTTTCGCTTTTTTAGAAACAAACTGAGCGATGGTACCTGTTCCGGTATATAAATCATAAACCGTTTCTTCGCCAGTAAGTCCAGCGAAATCGCGTGTTATTTTGTATAATTCGTAAGCCTGATCAGAGTTGGTCTGGTAAAAAGATTTAGCATTAATACTAAATTTTAATCCTTCCATTTCTTCCAATATATAATCTCTTCCTTTATATAGTTTAATGTTCTGATCGTAAATTGTATCATTTGCTTTAGAATTTACCACATATTGCAACGAAGTAATCTGTGGAAACTTCTCGTAAAGATGATCCAAAAGCAGTTCACGATTGGCTTTGTCATTTTCAAAAAACTGAATCAAAACCATAATTTCGCCAGTAGAAGCCGTGCGAATCATAAAAGTTCTCAATAAACCAGAATGTTCTCTTGGATTAAAGAAAGCCAGATTATGCTCATTAGCAAAAGCTCTAATTTCATTTCTGATGGCGTTTGAAGGATCTTCCTGCAAATGACATTTTTGGATGTCCAGAATCTTATCCCACATTTTCGGAATATGAAATCCTAAGGCATTTCTGTTTCCTAAATCTTCAGTGCTTTCTATTTCTTTTTCGGTTAACCAGCGGCTATTCGAGAAAGAGAATTCCATTTTATTTCTGTAGAAAAACTGTTTTTCAGAACCCAGAATATTTTCGAATTCTGGCAATTCAATTTTTCCAATACGCTGCAAATGATTTTTTACCTCGTTTTGTTTGTAATACAACTGTTGGCTGTATTTCATATTTTGCCATTTACAACCACCACAAACACCAAAATGCTCGCAAATTGGTTCGACACGATGTTCTGAAAGCTCATGAAATTTCACTGCTTTTCCTTCGTAATAAGCTTTTCTTTTCTTAAAAGTCTGTATGTCAACTACATCGCCCGGTACCACATTCGGTATAAAAATAACTTTTCCGTCCGGAGCTTTCGCTACTGATACTCCTTTTGCGCCAGCATCAAGAACCTGAATCTGATGAAAGACAATTTTATCTGTATTTTTTCTTCCCATAGCGCAAAAATAAGGGTTTGTAAACTTTTATAAATTCAATTTCGAAAATATTTTGTCAAATTCTTTAATTTATTAGATTAATTGGGTTTTAAGGTTAACTTTGTTTTTAGCAATTGTCCCCAAATGCTACCATAACCTAAGTACTGTAATGCTTATATGAAGTTGTATCACAACCTTTCACAAGTTAGCTTTTTAAAAAACAGCTATTCTTTAAAATTTTTATTTGTAGCTTTTATTGGGATCTTCATTCCTTTTATTGGTGTTTTATTTTTTGTCTTATATTCAGATACTACTCTTACGCCATTTTCTATTCTTATTTTTTCTCTAATAATGACTTTGTTGGCTTGTGTAGTCACGCTTTTGGTTTTAAATCAATTGATTAAGCCAATAGCTCTGGCTTCAAAATCATTAAATGAATATAGAATAAACAGACAACTTTCGGTTTTGCCTACAGAGTATAAAGATGAGGCAGGCTTACTGATGTGTAATATTCAGGAGTCTATTTATGAAGCCGAGAGTTATCTTAACGAAAAACAGGATTTGATTTATATGCTTTCGCATGATTTGAAAAACTTTGCCGGAAATCCTCAGGGCCTGGCAAAATTGATTATGCTTGAAAACCCAACAGATTCTGTACAAAATCTAGCTCAATTAATATGCGAGTCCACCAATCTGCAATTTAGATATATCGAAAATTTTATCAATCTGTTGAAAGAACAGGATAATATTAAGAATGTAAATCAGGAACCTAAATTAATAATGTTTCCAACTATTTTTCCTTTGATTAATGAACAGGTCGAACAGCGGTTGATTGATAAAAACATTAAATTGAATTTGAATTTCGAAGTTGCTGAGGCCAAACTCAAAATTGATGAAAATCTGTTGATTCAGGTTATGGTTAATTTGATTAGTAACGCCATTAAGTTTTCGTATTTTGATAGTGAAATAACGATTACTATTTTTAAAGATAACGGTAAACTTAGTATTAAGGTTTCTGATGACGGAATTGGTTTTAATCAAAATCAGATTGATGAATTGTTTAAAAAATTCACTAAAATGAGCCGATTAGGAACAGCCAATGAAACTTCGACAGGGATTGGATTGTATTTGTGCAAAAAAATTATCGAAAGAAATAAAGGAAAACTAAGCGCCACCAGCGACGGAAAAAACAAGGGCGCTGAATTTGAAATTTTATTTGAAGCTTAAGGCTTTTTCTTTTTTAGAAGTTCATAATTTAATATGGAAAAAGAATAGAAACACAAATCTGCAGAAATTTTTCCAAAAATAATTCCGAAAAAGTAATTCCCAAAAATAATGGGCATCCAGTACATGCAAAACGGACGAATCACTAAAAAGTCTAAGATGGCAGGATAGCCAAATTCCAGAACTAAATTTTTAAGAAGTTTAAGGAAATCTCCAAAACTTGTTTTCTGGTTCAGAAGTTTATTCCGTTGGGCTAATTTTTTATATTCAGAAATCAAAATGACACTGTAAAAAGCCAGATATTCAGCAAATGTAATCAAATAAGCAACCGTTAAACCACTAAAAAACGTACTCGAAAGCGAAGTAGTCAGTGCGGCACTTGTACTTGCGAGTTCGGCATATTTGTAGCGATCGAACCATTCTTTGAATTTGCTTTTTTTCAAGGTTTATTTTTTGAGATTCTGAGTTACTAAGGTACTGAGTTACTAAGAAAAAAACTTAGAATCTTAGTAACTCAGAATCTTAGTAGCTTTAAAAAAAAACTACCAAAGATGCTGTACACTTGGTTTTATGTATTCTTCGTAAATTTTGTTCATAGCAGCAATTTTATCAGAAGATAATTTAGGTAAATCATAAACTGATAAATTCGAGGTAACATGGCTTACATTTGAAGCGCCAGGAATAATACAGCTAATATCTTCAAAACTCAAAATCCATTGCAGGGCGATAGGAGCCAGATTGGTGTTCTTTGGAAAAAGTGCTTTTAAGGCATCAACGGCCTTTAAACCTAATTCGTAATCAATTCCGGAAAAAGTTTCGCCTTTATCAAAAGCTTCTCCGTTACGGTTAAAATTACGATGATCCTGAGCTTCAAAAATGGTTTTCGAATCGAATTTACCTGTCAAAAGGCCACTGGCCAAAGGTACTCTGGCTATGATTCCGATATCTTTTTTTCTGGCTTCGGAGAAAAATAATTGCGAAGGTCGCTGGCGGAACAAATTAAAAATAATCTGAACTGTTGTAACATTCGAATATTCGATAGCTTTTAAGGCTTCTTCGACTTTTTCGACGCTAACGCCTAAATTCAGAATTTTACCTTGCTCTTTTAGTCGGTCAAACATTTCGAAGATTTCAGGTCTGTAAAAAACTTCGGTAGGAGGACAGTGCAACTGAATCAAATCGAGAGCTTCTAAACCAGTTCTTTTCAAACTGTCTTCAACAAATTTTTGCAATACTTTAGGTTGGTATCCTTCGTTTACATGCGGATTAATATGGCGTCCACATTTAGTGGCTACATAAATACGTTCAGAGCGCGAACGCACCACCCGGCCAACAGCAGTTTCGCTTAGACCATTTTCATAAACATCAGCAGTATCAATAAAATTCACACCATTGTCAATAGCAGTATTGATAAGCTCATCTGCAGTTTTATCATTAAAAGGGGATCCCCATTTTCCTCCAACCTGCCAAGTGCCAAGTGAGATTTCGGAGATGTTAAAATTTGTTTTTCCTAGTTTGCGGTAGTTCATTTTTTCTTTTTAAGGTTCAAAGGTTCATAGTAACAGAGGTTCAAAGGTTTTTTAAAATTATAAAGGCTTTTGCAGACAAGTAAGAAAACTTTGTGTCTTTGAGCCTTTGTAGCTTTGAAACTGTTAATCAAATAAATCCGAAGACAAATAACGGTCGCCACGATCACAAATGATGGCTACAATTACGCCTGATTCTAATGATTCTGCTATTTTTAGAGCGACAGCCACTGAGCCACCACTGCTCATTCCGGCAAAAACACCTTCTTCGAGAGCAAGTCTTTTAGTCATTTCGCGGGCTTCTTGTTCGCTTACATCTACAACGGTATCTACTTTCGAAGCATCAAAAATTTTAGGCAAGTATTCTTTCGGCCACTTACGAATTCCGGGAATCTGAGAGCCCTCACTTGGTTGTGCGCCTACAATTTGAATCGCTTTATTTTTTTCTTTCAGATATGTCGAAGTACCGATAATAGTTCCTGTAGTTCCCATAGCCGAAACAAAATGAGTGACTGTTCCTTCGGTGTCATTCCATATTTCCGGTCCTGTTGTTTTGTAATGTGCTTTCCAGTTGTCATCATTTGCAAACTGATTTAGCATTACGTAGCCGCCTTCAGCTACTTTTTTATCAGCATAGTCACGCGAACCAATAATTCCTTCGCTAGCAGGCGTTAAAATCACTGTAGCGCCATAAGCACGCATGGTTTGAGTTCGTTCTTTTGTAGAATCTTCCGGCAGAACCAGTTCTATTTCTATTTGCAGCAATTGCGCAATCATGGCCAGCGCAATTCCGGTGTTTCCACTGGTCGCTTCAATCAGTTTATCGCCTTTTTTGATATCGCCTCTTTCCAGAGCCGATGCAATCATGTTATAAGCCGCTCTGTCTTTTACGCTTCCTCCGGGATTATTTCCTTCCAGCTTCAGTAATAATTTTACATTTTTATTTTTTACCAGATTGACGGTTTCCATCAACGGTGTATTTCCAATTAGGTTTAGCAATTTCTGTGGACCCATTTTATTTTTTTTCTTTTATTTTAACTTCGGTTGTAGTGGTGTTTAGAACGATAGAATCTGCTGGTACTGATTTGGTAATCCAGGCATTTCCTCCCACAATACTGTTTTTTCCAATAGTGGTCTCGCCTCCTAAAATAGTAGCATTGGCATAAATACAAACATTTGCTTCAACAGTAGGATGACGTTTGGCATTTTTCATGTCTTTGCTTACGCTCAAAGCACCCAGCGTTACCCCTTGGTAAATTTTTACGTGTTTTTTGATAACCGTTGTTTCGCCAATCACGATTCCGGTGGCGTGATCAATAAAAAAGGGCGATGCAATATCAGCTCCTGCATGAATATCGGTTCCGGTTATACGATGCGCGTATTCACTCATTAATCTTGAGAAAAGTAGTAAGTCAAGTTTGTATAATTCATGACTTAGGCGGTAAATAGCAATGGCGTAAAATCCGGGATAACCCAAATAAACCTCGTCGATACTGTTTGAGGCAGGATCATTTTCTAGGATATATTCGGCGTCCTGATTAAGTTTTTCTAAAACTCCGGGTAATGTTTCCAGGTATTTGTCCCAAATAGATTCGCATAAATTTTCAGGCTTTTTGCAAGCCAAAACGGCAATTTCCTTAAAGCGAACTTCAAGCTCATTGATGCTGATATCCAAAGGTGCATTCGAATCAAAAAGAGTATAAAAAAGCTTTTCGGTAAAATCTTCTGTCTTCGTTTTGATTCCGTAGTTGATATTGGAATGGCTCTTTAAAGCCTTTATATTTTGTATGATAATATCTTTTGTCAAAACTATAAAATTGAATGAGTAATTTGAAACGCTAAAAGTAAGGTGTTTTTTGGAAATAGTCGTATGAAAAGCGTAAAGAAATTTTGTTTTTAAGATTCTTATTTGTGATAATTAAAGGAATTTTAACTATTTGTTTTTATGTAATTCTGAATAGCTTAAATTAGCCTGTAAAACCTATTTAGATGAAAAATAATTCCACTTTTAAAAGCGCAATTTCGAATCTTTCGTTTCCGGAAAGAGAAAAAATCTCTTGCAAATCAATTCATAATCCTATTTTAGGACTTATTACTGATGATTATCCATCTCTTACAGAAGATCAGTTTATTTCGGTTAAAGAATTAAATGCGTACCGTCAAAAATACATTTCGAATTATCTTTCGGCCGAAATCGGAACACTTTCGAATCTTGAAAAAAGTGTAATTGAATCTTTGAGCGACGACAAATCGATTGTAAGTTCAGCCGAAGATGAAGTTGAATCCAGAAGTTTTGGACAAAGAATTGCCGACCGAGTGGCAGACTTTGGCGGAAGCTGGACTTTTATTATTTCGTTTTTACTTTTTATAGTTGTATGGATTGGTTCGAATGTTTATTTTTTGGCTAACAAAGGTTTTGATCCATATCCGTTTATATTGCTCAATTTGATTTTATCCTGCGTTGCCGCTTTGCAGGCTCCGGTAATTATGATGAGTCAGAATCGTCAGGAAGAAAAAGATCGTACTCGCGCCAAAAAAGATTATATGATTAACCTGAAATCTGAATTAGAAATTAGAATGATTCATGACAAAATCGATCACCTGATTATGCATCAGCAACAAGAATTAATCGAAATTCAGAAAGTACAAATCGAGATGATGAATGATATTCTCAACCAGATTAAAAAGTAATTTTCGCTAAAAAAAATCAAATATAAAAGTGTTTGTAGTAATATCCTGCAATCATAAAAACGCTGTTTAGGATGGCTGTTGCCCAAAGTATTTTTTTGTAATTTTTGGATTTATCCAAAAAATGCAAGGCTACAAAACATAAAAATATCAGGCTGGTATAGAGTGCCGGATACATCCTGAAAGCGGCTAAAAATTCACCCTGAAAAAGTAAGAATAAAGCGCGTTGAAAACCACAGCCTAAACACTCAATTCCGAAGAGGGTTTTGCTTATACAAGGCAGCATGTATTTTTCTAAATTCAAAGCGTTTCTTTTTTACAATTTTACAAAAAATAATCGATAACCTTTTTAGAGGTAAGAAGTACTATTTTAAAGTTTCTTACTTTTGAAGTCTTATACCTGAAAAAAATGAAAACGCTAAAAATTTTAATAATGGTTCTGGCAATTTCGGTTGCGCTTTATGAACAGGTTTCGGAAGAAAAAAATATCTATATAACGGTAATTGCAATTGTTGTTTTCATGTTTGGAATGATGCAGCTCAGTGCCAAAACACCAAGTAAAAACCAAGAAAAAGAGGAGCAGGATGTTGACTAAAGGAGATAAGGTTTCGGTACTGGACGAAGCGATAAACGGAGTAGTGGTTTCGGTGAAAAACAATGAGGTTTTGATCGAAACTGAAGATGGATTTATGATGACGTTTTTTGTCAATGAATTGCTTAAAATACAAGAATCCAGTAATTTACTTAATTCTATTAAAAGAATTGATTTAGATACTGTTTCTAAAGAAAAAGAAGAGCCAAAACCGAGAAGTTTTGTCAAGGAAAAGAAAGACAAACGCGAAATTTCGGCTCCGGAATTTGATTTGCATATCGAAAAACTGGTTCCTAATAAACGCGGAATGTCAAATTATGATATCCTGACTTTGCAAACAGAGACGGCAAAAAGACACATAGAATTTGCTATCAGAAATCGGATTCCGAAGATTGTTTTTATTCACGGAGTTGGCGAAGGAATTCTAAAAGCCGAACTTGATTTTTTATTAGGCCGTTACGATGGAATCGATTTTCAGGATGCCAATTATCAAAAATATGGTCTTGGAGCAACCGAAGTTTATTTTAGACAAAACAATAAATAAAGTTATTTGGAGCGTTAAAAAACACTTTTAACAGCATAAAAAAACATCCGTTACGGAACTAATTTCGAAAGAAAATTAGAACTGTAACGGATGTTTTTTTTGTAAGAATATTTTAAGTAAAATATTCTTTTGTATGGGCTAAAAAATAGCTTATTGTTGTGTGGTAATTTCGCCGAAAATAAAAGTACTTGCCAGTTTAAATTGAAGGCTTCCGTTTTTAAGTTCGATGTTCTTTAGCGTAATAACGTGCTTGTATGTGGTGTTGTCAAGTTTGGTAGTTTCGACTTCTATTACACCACCAGCCAGCGCATTCCAGGTTTCTTCAATTTCGGGTGTTGTAGGTCTTGGAGTCTTGCAGAAATAGTCTGCAGTCATGCTGGCAGTTTTATACTTAGTGTAAGTAACTTTGTTTTGTGTGGAACTTATAGTACTTGTTCTTGGATCAGTCGTTTCAATGTTCTGAATCAATGTCGGATCTAAAGCATCAATAATGATAGATGAATCAGAATTCCAATTGTAGATTTGTGTTTGGCTACATTGTCTAGCAGTAGTTGCTGCAAAAGATACAGTTGGAGATGTATAGGTTGATGTAGTCAGAACGCCAAAGAAAAACTCCGGACCTACCTGATCTCCTTCTGGTTTTGAGTACGTAACATTGGTCATGTATATCGAATGATTGAAACCAGCAATTTTGGTACTCCCGTCAGCTGCTGGTTCTGTTACATTTGGAGTAGTTATGACTTCCATTAATCCAGTTTTAGCAAACCATTCGGTAGATACATTAGGAAAAGAAGGTCGTATAGCATCACAAATATTTGATTTTGAAATTACACCATCGTAAGATTTATAGACTAGCTTATAATCTCCACCTTCGGTAATATCATATTCTTCAGTTCCAACTTCAGGTGCTCCTTCTAAAGGGGCAAATGTTTCTGCTTTTACTTGTAATAATAAAGATTCTTGTTCTTTTAGTTTGTAAATCAGAACGTAGGTGTTGTCGCAATTTACAGGGTCTATTTCTTCAAAATTAATTATTTCAGGAACTAAATCTCCGTCATCGCAACCGTTCAGCATAATGGCGAATAACAATAGGCAGGCAAATTTTTTCATCGTATTTTTATTTGGCTCAAAAATAGTGAAAAATTTGGCAAATGATATTTAAGAATTCACAATTGATATTCCTTAACTTTGCATTAATGAAAAAAGTATATCTCGATAACGCCTCAACAACCGCAATTCGTCCCGAAGTTATTCAGGAAATGACTAAAATTATGACTGAGGATTTTGGAAATCCATCTTCGACTCATAGTTTTGGAAGAAATGCAAAAACGATACTGGAGCTTTCCAGAAAGAACATTGCTAAGTATTTAAACTGTTCTGCGCAGGAAATCATCTTTACCTCGAGTGGTACAGAAGCAAATAACTGGATTCTTCGCTCTGTAGTAAAAGATCTTAAGATTGAGCGTATCATTACCTCAAAAATAGAACATCATGCGGTTTTGCATACTGTTATGGTTTTAGAATCGGAGTTTAATGTTCAGGTAGATTACGTAAAAATTGCACCTGACGGAAGTATAGATTTAACTCATTTATCGAATTTATTGTCTGATGAAAAAAAGACAATAGTGAGTCTGATGCACGTAAACAACGAAACAGGAGCCGTTTTGGATTTGGATAGAGTTGGAGTTATTTGTAAACAATATAGTGCACTGTTTCATTCAGACACCGTGCAATCTATTGGTAAAACCGAAATCGATCTGCAAAAAACGTCAGTTGACTTTATTTTGGCAAGTGCACATAAATTTCATGGTCCAAAAGGAGTAGGTTTTGCTTTTATCCGTAAAAATTCTGGATTGCAACCTCTAATTTTTGGTGGAGAGCAGGAAAAAGGCCTGCGTGCCGGTACAGAAGCTGTACATCAGATTGCTGGTATGTCAAAGGCTTTGTCGCTTTCATACGAAAACTTAGACGCAGACAGAAAATATATTCTGGAATTAAAAACATACTTGATTGAACAACTTGAAATACATTTTTCAGGATTCAGAATCAACGGAAAAAAAGATGATTTTTATAATATTATCAATATTATTTTACCTTTTTCTGCAGATAAAACCTCGATGTTATTGTTTAGTCTGGATATGAAAGGAATAGCTGTTTCAAGAGGAAGTGCATGTCAGTCTGGAAGTATAAAGCCGTCACACGTACTTAAAGAAATGCTTTCGGAGGAGGATTTAAAATTGCCTAACCTCCGCATTTCATTTAGTCATTACAATACCAAAGAAGATATTGATTGGCTGATTCAGAGTTTGAAAACTTTATAAAGGTACAAAGTTACAAAGTGATGATTTTTATAAATATTAAATTCCAATTTTATAAATTCCAAATTCCAATTGGTAAAACCTGAAACCTGAAACCAAAATTATTTTCTAATAACTTTCACCTGCGAATCTTTCGTCAGTTTGATGATGGTAGATGGTTTTCCGCCAATTTTGTCCTGATTTAGTTTTACAACATAGTCAACACCATTTATAATAACGGGATTAATATCCTTGAAAGCAATAGGAGTAGGCTGTCCGGAAATATTAGCTGAAGTGGAAACTAGTGGTTTTTTCATTCGCTCTAATAATTTAAAACAAAAAGGCTCTTTTACGATTCGAATAGCCAATGATTTGTCGGCAGCAATAATGTTTGGAGCCACGTTTCTTGGGTCATCAAGAATGAGTGTTGTAGGTTTTTCTGAAAGATCAAGGATTTGCCAGGCTACTTCCGGAATGTCTTTAAAAACATTGTACATCATTTTTTCGCCATTCATCAAAACAATCATGCTTTGTGTCTCGGCACGCTGTTTTAGCTTATAAATTTTAGCTACAGCCTCAGGATTTGTAGCATCACAACCAATTCCCCAAACGGTATCAGTAGGATAAAGGATAATTCCGCCTTCTTTAATGACTTCGTATGCGTTGTGTATTTCGGTGTTTATGTCTTGATTCATTATAAAAAATCTAAAGGTTCTAAATATTTAATAATTTTCCCTGGAGTTCCGACTACAACAGCATTGTCTGGGATATCTTTTGTTACTATTGTTCCAGCTCCTATGATAACATTTTTACCTATTTTAATTTTGGGTAAAATTACAGCTCCTGCACCTATTTGCGTATAAGACCCAACTGTAACATTCCCTAAAAGAATAACGTTAGGTGATAATTCTACAAAATCTCCAACAACACAATCGTGTGTTATTACACTATTGTAATATACAATTGTTCCTATGCCTACCTTGGTTGAATTTGAGAAAGTAGCCTGAGATAAAATATTTGAACCCTTGCCAATTTCGACATCAAAACTTCCAATTATTGAAAAAGGACTTATTGCAGAAACAAATTCTCCTCCCAGCAAAGTAAATTTATCATAAATTTTTTTTCTCAGAAAAGGGTTTCCTATTCCTATTGTAAACTCATTATTTTTAGAAAAAAACAATTTTACTTGCTCTTCATTTTTTAGAATTCGGAATTGGTTATACAGATAATCATCAATCTGAAGATTGATGTCATCATAAAAGGCAATAGAATCTAATTGATTACTTTGTTTAAAAATCTCAAGAATCTCTTTTGCAAAGCCTTTAGCACCAATGATTAACATGTGAATTTATTTATTGTTGATACAATTCTTTCTAAGTCGGATATTGAGAGATCGACATATAAAGGTAAACATAAAATTCGGGAAGCAATACTTTCAGAAACGGGCATACTTGCTCCGTTTATATAGTTAACAGTATTTAAAGAGGGGTAAAAATATCTTCTTGGAAAAATATTTTCTTTTTGCAATTCGTTCTCAACTGTCAGTAAAACTTCTTCGGAAGAAAAAATAACGGGATAATAACTATAATTCCATTCTGTATTTTCGCGAATTTTTAATGATTTTAGATTACTAAAATCTAAATTTTCATTATAAAAATCAACCACTTTTTTACGTTCTGAAAAAATAGTGTTAATATTATCAAAAACCGCCAGACCCAAAGCAGATTGTAGTTCAGAAATTTTAGCATTTATTCCTAAACCATGAAAATCTAAAGGACCATTATGACCAAAATTGTGGCTGTAAAAAAGTTTGTCAAATAATTTGTTATCATTGCAGAACATGGCACCACCTTCTCCAGTGTGGAATATTTTTGTTGCATGAAAGCTGCAAGTTGATATATCACCATAATTAAATACAGATTTGTTATTATGCTTCACTCCAAAACAATGGGCAGCGTCGTAAATTACTTTTAAATTATGTTTTTTTGCGATATTTTCGATAGCAATTACATTACAAGGATTTCCGAAAACATGAGTTGCTAATATTGCTGTTGTTTTTGGTGTAATTGAGGCTTCAATTTTACTTTCATCAATAGTTAGGTATTCGGGATGAATATCAACAAATATTGGTTGGCAATTTTCCCAAATTATAGCTGCAGAAGTTGCAATATAAGAGAAAGGAGTAGTAATTACTTCACCACCATTACCAAATAATTTTAGTGCAATTTGCAAAGGAATAGTTCCATTGTTCGTTATTATTAGATGAGATACTTCAAGATAATTTTTCAATTTTTCTTCTAATTCCAGCGTAAGCTCTCCTCGGTTTGTTAGCCAAACTTTTTCCCATGCACGTTGTAAGTATGAATTGTAGAGTTCGATTGAGGGCAGAAAAGTTTTTGTAACAGTTATCAAGACAATATTTTTTTAAAATGTTCTATTCTAGGTGTGATTTGTTGATTAAAAGAATACAAATGTAACATTTTATTGCGACCATTTTCTGCGATTCTTTTCATTAAATCTTTGTTAGTGTGTAATTGCATGATTTGTTTAATCATTTCATCAAGGTTGTTGTTAATCTTATAAAAATCTATTCCGTCTTCTAAATCTATATGTTTACTTTCATTGAAATAATCCGTCATAAAATTTACATTTCCAAAAATTGATGCTGTGACTGAGGTTGCTAATGGGAAGCCATCGAAAGCATTTTTACTTAATACAAACGGCTTATTTGGAGAAATCATAATATGCGTTTTTTTCAAAATTGATTCAAATTGAAATTCATCTAATATACCTTTAAATTCTACAATATTATCAAGGCTTCTGTCAACAAGATCATTTTGGCTAAATCCCCCAATTACAATAAAATTAAAGTCATCTTTTTTGTGCTTTAATAGAGAAACAATTTTTTGAAATACATCAAATCCTTTGTCACTTCCGTCATTAGTATATTTATTAGCAAAAAATAAAATGGAAGTTTTTTTTGTGTCTTTTAGGTATCTGAAATTTTTAATTTCTAAAGTGTTTAAATTAAGAGGTACACCATTTATTAAATTAATCTTTTCAGGATCACAAAGCTTTTTTTCGAGTAGATATTCTTTCGTAATATTTTGATTTACAATTACGCCTTTGAAGTAAATAGAATCAAAATACCTTTTAAGATTTTCATCTAAAAGTTTATCATCGAATCCAAAACCCCCTCCAGGATATAATGTTAGGGTAAAAGGATTTTTATTGCGGTTTAAAACCTCAAAATGCTTTTTGATATTATTATAAAAAAGCATATAAATTAGTTGACTGTTTAAATTACTGGAAAATTTCAGTTTTCCTATTTTATCAGTAAGCGAAGGATAATTAGCAGTTAATAAAGCTAAATTTTGATCAAAACTTTTTTCTTGAGTATAATGCTCATAAGTGCTGCCATCTACTTTGATACGGGTATTATCAAAAAAACTGCAAATTTCAGAATATTCATAACTTCTCCAGGGAGAAAGTGTAGATGGAAGAAAATCATCAAGTATTATAATTCCTTTGCTATTACCTCTTTTATAATATTTAAAACGATCGATCATTAATCCCTTTTTCAATTTGATATCTAATTAGTTTAATATTTTAAAAAAAGTTTATTATTTTATATTGAATTTTATACACACTTCTTTTAAACCCCCTCAATCTTCGTGTTTTTAATTCGTAAATCTGTTCAGAAAGTATTTTCCGAATAGGTTTGTCAAAATTTACTTTTATTTTTTTAATAAAAGTAATCCAGATATTTTCACGGTCTATTTGTTGTTTTGATGACCAGTATGAAGTTTTATGAATTCTATAAACTGCCATGTGTTCATTTAAGTATTTGATTTTTCCATACTTAGCATTCAACATGTGTAAAAAGTAATCGCCTATCGGTGACTTAATGAAATATTTAGGGAACGATTTAAACAAATGATTTCTGTAAACTACGCTAGGGGTATGAATGTAGTTATATTTAGCTAAATCATGAATAGTTGTAGTTTCTAAAATTTCGTCTTGAATAGAGTTATCCTGTATAGTATTATCTTCCAAAACATTAATATTATGAAAACATATGCTGTAATCCTTATTTTTATCCAGAAATGAGACTTGTTTTTCTAATTTTAAATTTGAAGTCCAGTAATCATCACCCTCACACAAAGCGACATATTCTCCTACTGCTTTATTTATTGTAAATAAAAAATTAGGCATCATTCCTATATTTTTTTCATGTCTGAAATACTTAATTATATTTCCTTTAGGATTTGTTTTAATTATTTCGTTAATTATAGAATCCGTTTCATCAGGCGAATTGTCATTTGAAATAATTAATTCAAAATCAAACTTAGTCTCCTGATCTAAAATACTCTCAATAGCTTGCCTTATATATTTTTCATGATTATAGGTAATCATTAAGACGCTTACTTTCATATGCATTTTATTTATTCTATTCGATTTTTAAATTTTTATTTTTTAGGTTATAACCAATTTTCATTAAATGATATTGAAAAAAATACTTCTTTTTCATTGCTGATTCTGTTTTAAAGAAAAGATTTTTAGTTTCTTCGGAATTAATCTTAAAAGAGTCACTAAATTTTGTGTCAAATGTGCTTAATTTAATATTTTTTTGATACGCTCTAAAAACTCTTTTCCATCTTTTTTTGTACTGTTTAAAAGAAATATTATCATGATTCAAATTGCACATGTCGATTAACCATAGTTTGGTTTTTTCGGTTTTATCATAAAAAACACCTCCAACTTGTTGATTATCATGTAATCTATAATAAAAATATTTTTTATCTAAAAGTTCAAATTGATCTTTAGAACTTGAAATAAGGGCAATCCATTCATCATGATGAAATTTATCAACAACAGGAAAAGGAAGTATGTCGGAAAGGACTTCTTTTTTAAAAGCCATCGATGCTCCAGTAGCAACATTTAAAATTTGACTGATTAATGTGTAATAATTAAAATCAATATTTTCTTCTCTTAAAAATCTAGGAATGTCCCAAAGCGAATATTTATCTTTTAATATTGAATTATCATCTATACAGTAACCATTAGATGATAAGGTTTTTATGTTTGGATGAGAATTAAAATAAATAATATATTCTTCCACTTTTTCACTGACCCAACGGTCATCCTGATCTGATAAAAAAATGATATCCCCCGTGCAAAGTGTAATAGCTTTTTCGAAATTTTTGACACTTCTTAAAGTGACTTCATTTTGATAAATTTGAAATATATTAGGAAAATTTATTTTATAATTATTTAATATTTCAATTGTTTTATCTGAAGATCTGTCATCGCAAACAATAATTTCATCAACTTTATGCGTTTGGTTTAAGATAGAATCAAGTTGTTCAACCAGATGTTTTTCTCCGTTATAAGTACACATTGCAACTGAAATTTTCATTTTTTTTTAATATTATGAGTTTATATTTTGCAATTTTTATAATTCAGAATAAAATCTGTTTTTTGCAAAATTAGGATTGTTTTTTTTTATTTTGTTTAGTCATGTTATAACTGAATAAAGCTCAACAAATAATTGATAAAAGTAAAGCTTTATTTTTAAGTACGGTTTGAATTTCAATCAAACAGAGCTATAAATTACATTTTCTATCCAACCTTCCTTAGTATATTTATGAAAAATAGCTTCAGGGATTTTTTCATATTTCTTCTCAAAAAATGATATAGGTATATCGGGGCTTTTTTCATCAATGACTAAAATATTATTAGCATTATAGAAATCGTAATTTACAATATCTGTATTGGTAGTTATGAGTTTTTTTTCTAGGCCAATGCTTTCAAAAACCCTAAAAGTTAATCCGCTTTGGTTTTTTCGGTTAACATCTAATAAAACTTGAGAACGGTTAATATATTCTTCTATTTCTTCTAATGAAATATGATTGTTTATGTATTCCAGATTCGTTTTTTTGTGATGTTGTTTTTTGTCATATACAAATATTTTGTATTTTATATTTTTAGATTTTAAATTATCAGCTATTTTATTAAGTATTGGTAATCTTCTGTCTAAGGATATGATATTAAATATCTGATAATCAAAATTTTTATTTTCTCTTTTAGTGGGTTGTGCGTATATCCAGTTGGTGGCAGGTTTCAAATTATACTTTTCGCAATCTTCCTTTTCAAACGAGAATACTTCATCGAAGAAAGGAATAACTCTTTTTATTTTTGGGCATCGGTAAGTGTTATCATTAAAATAGGCTATAGTCTTTTTGGAATATTTCTTTATTTTTAAAATACTCTTAGGATCTATAAAATCTCCTTTGATGATAAGTATAAGATCTTGCTTTTGACCAATTTCTTCAAGATTTTCAATTATTTTTTTTCCGAAATGTTCTGTTTTTAAATTCCTCTTAAATAAGGTCTTTAAAATGAAGTTATAAATCCTGTAGAAAAAGTTAGGATAATGATATTCGAACCTATTAAAATTAATATGTTGTACATTATGCCCTTTTTTTTCTAATGTTATTGCGATATGATTATTAAATCCCCAGTTATCAAGGCTTATCAAGGTAATGAGCATAGTGTTTTTTTATTTAAACTATTGTTGTAATTCTAGGTTAGTTGTTTTTAAAGTGCTTGTAATTAATGATTTAGTGTTGTTGTATGTCCGCTAGTTGATTATTCTCGAAGAGGGAAAAATAATTTTCAGACTAACTGCCCCCTACTAATAAGATGACAATTACTTAAAATGGTTGCATATTTTTTAAAATATTTTTTAAAATCTTTTTGTACAATCAATTTGTCAAATTTTTGAATTAATCAATTTGTTTTTAGTTTATTTATTTCAATTTTAGATTTTATTTATTACTGAATTTAAACTAGTTTATTTTTTAAAATAATTATCAGTCAGATATTTACTTGGAATTAGCTATTATAAATTATCACCAATATTACTAAATATACTAAACGTTCTACAGTATAAAATATTGGACTGTTATAGTTTATAATTATTTATCGGCGCTGAGTCAATACTTTTTCATTGGTTTAACAAAATATAATGTAATGATCATTTTATAAATTCTATTTTTATCTATCAATTTATTTTAAGAAAAAACATATATCTTTTTTAAAATTATATTTAATTTTTTATATCCCTACCAAAATTAGCATATTCTACTAAGTCACAGTTTTGTATAAAAAGTATAAATTTTAAACATTAGTAATAGAAGCGCAAGGTAATAATTTAGATTAAATGAAGTAGTATTTGGATTACTATTTTAGAAGTAAAATTATTTTTATAACATTAAAAATCTTCTTTTTTTTTTAAACTCTTCTTGTGAAGAAAAGCGCTGACTTTTCTTAATTTTAATGAAATATATTAATTTTTACATCCGTATTTAGTGAATTTAGAATATTAAGCGATAGGAGATATTTTGGATTTTTGCAATGTTCTGTTATATTTGTAAAGTAACAAATAATATAATGAAAATAGTACATATTTCGGGTGCAAGAAGTTGGGGAGGGAATGAGCAGCAATTAATTGATATGATTCCAGAATTGGCAAAAATAGGTGTGGATAATGTTGTTTTTGGCGTAAAAAAATCCCCTTTAGAAAAAGAATGCATTTTAAAAGGTATTAATTTTATTGAAGCCCTAGGAGATAAGCTAAATACTTTTTCAAATTATAAATATCTAAAAGAAATTGTAAAATTAAATCAGCCTGATTTAATTCATTTACATACGAGTGATTCTTTGACTGTTTTTACCATTTCTGATCTACTTTATAATCTAAAGGTTAAAGCAGTATTTTCTAAAAAAGGAATGGGAAATAGTAGTAGTGTTTTAAGTAAATTCAAATATAACTATAAAAATGTTGCTAAGATTATTTGTGTTTCTGAAGCAGTTAAAAAGTCTTTTTCAGCAATAATTTTCCCGAAAAACATTTCAAAACTTGAAGTAGTGTATGATGGGATAAATTTGGAAAGAACAAAGACAGTTCGATTAGAAAATATTAAAGAACTCTTTAATATTTCTGATAATAAAATAGTAGTTGGGAATATAGCTAATCATGTACCAGCAAAAGATTTACCCACACTTATTAAGGCAATTAATTATTTAGTTAATGATATTGGTCTGAAAAATGTTCATCTTGTGCAAATTGGTGAGTTCTCTAATAAAGTTACTCCGGTAATTCGAGAAATGATTACTGAATTTAAATTAGAAGAATATATTACTATTGCAGGTTTTCAGTCTAATGCATTAGATTTTTTAACTCAGTTTGATATCTATGTAATGAGTTCGCAAAGAGAAGGTTTGCCATTGACTATCTACGAAGCTTTCTTAAAAAAAGTACCTGTAGTTAGTACAAAAGCTGGAGGGATCCCTGAAGCTATTAACCATGATTTTAATGGTTTTTTATCTGAAATATTTGATTATAGAGATCTGGCATTGAATTTAAAGAAAATTTCAGAAGATGAGAATAAAAGAATTAAATTTGTAGAGCGATCTTATTCACTGTTTTTTGAAAAATTTACTGCTCAGGAAAATGCAAAAAACATATCTAAAATATATTCGAAAGAAAGTTTAAAAGGCTTGAATTGATTTTATTTGTAAATAGTATATTAGAAGGAAATCAATAAACTCAAAAATATTAGATGTAATTTAAAAACAAATACTTCAAAATGTTTTTGAGTTTAATTTATAAAAATTGATCAACTCCTTTTTCTATATAAGTAAGTTTATTTTTAATAGTTTGTGCCTCAATTTCATTGTTGATATCAAGATGATTTTTAGATTGTTCTTTATGATAAATATGATAGGCAATTCCAGAATATTTTAATCTTTTTCCTTTAACTCCTATGTTGTGTAATCGCTGAATCATTTCAGAATCGTCAATTCCCCAACCTACTAAACTTTCGTTAAAACCATTAATTTTAATAAAATCTTCCTTCCAGAAAGACATATTGCAACCTCTAAGTTTGCGGGAACGTTTATCTACACTTTTAACAAAATTCATAAGAAAAGGAAAGCGTATTGTTCGGCCTCTTTTCTTAATTCCTTTTGAAAACAGATTAAAATTAATGATTTTTTTTGAAAATAATTTAGGTAATAAATTTTCCTGAATATTTACACGTGATCCAAATAAGTAGTGTCCTTTTTTAGCAAATGCAAGATGGTCTTCAATGAAATGTTTATTAAGGATAATATCGCCGTCAATTTCAACTATATAGTCGTATTTTGCCGCAGCAATGGCCTTATTCATGATTCTGGGCTTTCTGTTTTTTATATCTTCATGCCAAATATGAGTCAGTGGAATTGGAAATATATTTTTAAATTTGTCTATTAATTTTTTAGTATCTTCTCTTGAACCATCATCTGCAATAATGATTTCGTTGGGTAAAACAGTCTGATTTAATGTACTCAATAATAATAATTCTAAGGCTTCCGGCCAGTTATAAGTTGGTGTTACTAAAGTACAATTTGGGTTTGACATGAAATTAAATTTGAGTAAAAATACAATAATAATTTGAAGTCTAAAATTCTATGTGTATTTTTGTTTACATATAAAGCTAATGATGAATTTTAAAATAAATCCTTTTTTTGAAAATAATAGAGTATCAGTACTTGATACTATTAAAACTTTTAGTCAATCGGGGATTCTTTTTGGTAATGGAGATAGAAATAAAATAAAGCTTTTTGACTTAAACGGAAAAGTAATTAATATAAAATCGTTTAAGATTCCGAATATCATCAATAAAATTGCATATAAATATTTTCGTAAATCGAAAGCAAAACGATCTTTTGAGTATGCTACCATTTTATTAGAAAAAGGTATCGGAACTCCACAGCCCATTGCATTTCTGGAAAATTTTAGTTTAATAGGATTAAAAGATAGTTATTATGTCAGCGAACATTTAGAGTGTGATTTGACATATAGGGAATTGGTTGAAATTCCGGATTTTCCGAATCATAATACTATTTTAAGACAGTTTACCAAGTTCACTTTTGATTTACATGAAAAAGGAGTAGAGTTCTTAGACCATTCACCTGGAAATACATTAATCAAAAAGCGGGAAGATAATACCTATAATTTTTTCTTAGTCGATTTGAACAGAATGAATTTTCATACTGATATGAGTTTCGAACAGCGTATGAACAATTTTAGCCGTTTGACTCCTAAAAAGGAAATGATTGGTGTAATGGCAAATGAATATTCGAAATATTACTCTGATAAAACTGAAACGGAAATTTTTGAAACAATGTGGAAGGCTACAACTCATTTTCAGGAAGAATTTGCCAGAAAGAAACGTCTTAAAAAGAAACTAAAATTTTGGAAATCCTAAATTAGTTTTTTGAACGTAATTTTTTAAGTTCCTGAAACCGCACAGCTACACTCAAAGCATTTAAGTAGCAAATTACAATTCCTTTTTTGCCATCTAAAAAGCCCAGACGCAGTAAATATTGATTTGAAAATTGATATACAGGACGAATGTAATAATGAAAGGCATTAGGATTTGTGTTTTTTAGCAATTCCTCTTTGGCCTTTAATTTTCCGTAAAAAATCATTTTTTGCTTATATTCAGTATAGTTTGCATAGGAGTAATGAATAAGCTTATGTTTTAGTTTGCCTGTCCGCCCTTTTACGACAAGTTTTTCGTGTACAATTTTTTCAATATTGTAACTTGCGTGCTCTTTTTTAAACAGCCTTATAATTTTATCGGTTTGCCAGCCACTAAAATGTAATCTCTTGTCTTCGAATATAAAATCCCGATAAATATAATAAGCAGATAAAGTGTTTTTTTGATTAATTGTTGCAATGATTTCGTTTTGAAGTTCTGGTGTAATTCTTTCATCTGCATCAATAAAAATAATCCAGGAATGTGTTGCTAATCCTATTGCAAAATTACGTTGCGCTGCAAAATCATCAAAAATACGCTGTACAATTTTGACATTGGTAAACGCAGAAGCGATTTCTATTGTTTTATCTGTACTAAATGAATCTACAACGATAATTTCATCGGCGAAAGCCAAATTTTCGAGTACAGCTTTTATGTTTTTTTCCTCATTATACGTAATGAGTAATGCCGTTGTTAGTTGTTTGTCCTGCAAAATCATTTTAATTATTTGCTAAGATTTTGATTTAAAAACAACTCAACTTGATCCTTAAAAAAATTAGGTTTAAAGGCTTCGTACAAAGTTAAAGCGTCTTTTTTTAGAATCTTTTCAGTTTTTCCTTCCAATAAATCCGGGCGAAAATCATTTAAATGAACGGAAAGATGTCTGATTCCATCTTCAAAAGTGGCCCAGATTTTCTTTTCGATCCAGGGAGAAAAAATTATAAAAGAGGGTTTTTCAAGTGCTTTAGCCATATTTATAGCGCCACCATCATTCCCAATTATCAAATCGCACTGATTCATAATGGCTATAAAAGAGCGTAAATCATTTCCTAACAAATCAAAATATATTTTTTTCTGAGTTGCTGTTTTACAGCTTTTAAAGACGGTTTTTGCTTCTTCAATTTGTTTTGGAAAATAATTAAAAAGGATGTTTACATCGGTATTATCAGCAATATAATCAATCACTTCGGCCATATATTCTAATGGATAAGTTTTGATTTTTTCACTTCCCAAAAGGCTTATCATGATGGTTTTACGTTCTTTTTTTACCTGGTGCTTTTCAAATAATGCTATTGCGTCACTTTTTTCTTTTTCAGAAACATATAATTTAGGAATCGGGTCTGTATTTATTGCTAAATGTAAGGGACCTAATAAGGAAAGTCTTCTCTCAATCGCTAAACCTAAATTGGTTTTTGGATACTCATCAAACGGAACATTATCGGTGTACAGAAAATTTCTGCCTGGTTTTTTATAGGATATTTTTCTTTTAGCATTACTCATAAATACTAAAATCCAGCTTTCTAACTTAGAATAGGCGTCAATTAGTAAATCATAACTTTCTTTTCTGATTTTTAATCCAAGATTAAAAAGCTCTTTTTTGCTCTTGCGATGTTTTTCTTCAAACAAAATGATGTTATCTATATTAGGGTTGCCTTCTAAAACCGGAGTTGTTGAGGCGTAAACCAAATAGTCGATTTGGGCATCCGGATAAGCAGTGCGCAAATTATTGCACAAAATGCTGCTAATCAAAACATCACCAATCATTTTTTGTTGAATTACAAGTATCTTCATTAGGAAATTAAATCTTTTTGCTGAGATTACAAATTGAAGCAAAAAAATCCAAATTCCAATCAATTTATGATATGGAATTTGGATTTTTTATTAAAATTTATTTAGATTCTAAAATCAATACTTTTATTAATTGGCCAGTTTATCATTAATTACCCTGTCATTAAAAGTTTGGATATAAGCTTTTAAGAATCTTTCCATTTGTTGAGTTTTTGCTTTGTCCTGCTGCATTAAATTTGTTTTAAGCAAAACATCTTTTTTCCAGTTATACAATCCAATTGCCTGATTATTTGCAAAAGCAAGATAATAGTCATCCTGTATATAATGATAAGTTCCCTGAAGATAATATACTACGAAATTGTCCTTAGACTTATAACTTTTTCCAAAACTAATCATATCGGTCTTGATGTTCAGGTAATCTAAAATACTCGGCATAATATCAATTTGCTGGAAGTTTTTTTCGTTTACACCTACCAATTCAGGATTCGAAGGATCGAAGAATAATATCGGAATGCTAAATTTACCAATATTGGTTTTATCAATAGCCTGATCGCCACCAGACGAAGTATGATCTGATGAAATGACAAATAAGGTGTTTTTGTACCAGCCTTGTTTTTTTGCGGTTGCAAAAAACTTACGTAAAGCAAAATCGGTATAAGCTATACTTTCCTGAATTACAGTAGTTCCTTTAGGAAATTTACCTTTATATTGCTCAGGAATTATATACGGATTATGAGAGGAAATAGTAAATAAAGAACTGAAAAAAGGCTGCTTAAAAGAGTTTAATTTTGTGGCATAAAATTGTAAAAACTCTTCATCAAAAATACCCCATCTTCCGTCAAAAGCTTCTTTTCCGATATATTGATCTTTACCATAATAGTGTTCAAAACCAGCTACTTTAGCATATTGATCAAAATTTTGGCTTCCGTTGAAAGCACCATGAAAAAAAGAAGTGTTGTAGCCTTCTTTCTTTAAAATCTTAGGAAGACCATTTATTTTATTTAAAGAATAGCTTGATGAAATAAATGAATTATTCATTAAACTAGGAATACTTGAAAGAATAGAAGGAACAGCATCAATAGATACTTTTCCGTTGGCAAATCCGTTTTTAAAATAATACGATTTAGTGATAAGCGAATCCAGAAAAGGAGTTTGTCCTCGTCCTACATTTTCGTCTCCAAAACTTTCTAAAATTAATATTACTACATTTTTTTTTGTAGCTGGATTGGTTGGTTGTAGCGTAATGGCAGGATTGTAAATCGAAACTAATTCCTTTTCATCAAAGTAATTTACTTTATCAATATCTTCTTTTTTTGCAATTGTTTTTAAGATGCAAAACGGAGTGTTTAATACTAATGCCGAGTTGCTTAGCGCTCCGTATTTGATAGCATCAACAATTTTAATTGGCTTTTTTTGTAAACCACCACGACCAATAATTAGTATGATAACCAGCGAAAGAATAAAATAAGCCGTTTGTTTATAATAGTCTTTTCGGGTTACAGTTTCTAAAAGATTTATTTTTTTTAGGTTTGGAATAAGTTTCCAAAGTATGATACTAACCAGAAAGAATATAACAGCAATGTACCAAAACTCTTTTAAAAAGGAGGGAATCAGCCCTACTGCTTCTTTTTCCATTCCTTTTGCAGTAATCATGCTAAAAGTACTTCTTCTGCCGGTAAAACGATAGTAGATGATATCAATAAAATTGGTAGCGATAAAAATTAGATTGATGCTATAAAAAGCAATTTTTAAAATACGCTGATAGGTTGTTTTGTATTTAAAATTACCCGGAATTAAATGAAAAATAACAAAAAAGGTATTGATATACGCAATGGCAGCAAAATCAAAAAGTAAACCTCCTGTAAAGGTTTCTAATGTAAAATCGCCAAATTGTTCCCTATTGATGCAATAAAATAATATGCGGCTTAGCTGATAAATGATAACAATTAAAAAAAATCTTTTTAAAAATAAGGCAATACTGCTTTTGTAATTATTCATTCGATATTAGGGCTTTAATAAAAAAATAACTTGTTGTCTGTTAATTGATTTGAAGATGTAATAAAATAAAAAAAGATTTAGAAAACAGTTTTCATTGTTCTCTAAATCTTTTTTATTTAAAACAATTCGCGGCAAAAATACGAAAAAGTTTATATTAAAATTATACTGCTACATCATATTCGCGAAGTGCATTATTTAGTGACGTTTTTAGGTCCGTAGATGGTTTTCTTGTACCAATAATCAAAGCGCAAGGTACCTGAAATTCACCAGCAGCGAATTTTTTAGTATAACTTCCTGGAATTACCACTGAACGGGCAGGCACAAAACCTTTCATTTCAACTGGTTCGTCGCCAGTAACATCTATAATTTTGGTAGAAGCTGTTAAGCATACATTTGCTCCTAAAACCGCTTCTTTACCTACGTGAACACCTTCTACCACAATACAACGAGAACCGATAAAAGCGCCATCCTCGATGATTACCGGTGCAGCTTGCAATGGCTCTAAAACACCACCAATACCAACACCACCGCTCAGGTGAACGTTTTTACCAATTTGAGCACAGCTACCAACAGTTGCCCAGGTATCCACCATAGTTCCTTCGTCAACATAAGCACCAATGTTTACATAACTTGGCATCAAAATTACACCGCTCGAAATGTAAGCTCCATAACGTGCAACTGCATTTGGTACAACACGAATTCCTTTTTCAGCGTATCCTCTTTTTAGCAACATTTTATCATGGTATTCAAAAATACCAGATTCCCATGTTTCCATTTTTTGAATTGGGAAATACATAACAACCGCTTTTTTCACCCATTCGTTTACTTGCCATTTGTCTCCAACTGGTTCAGCACAACGTAATTTTCCGGCGTCAACCAATTCTATAACTTCTCTAATAGCATCAGTTGTTGCTGTTTCCTGTAATAAAGCTCTGTTTTCCCAAGCTTGTTCTATAATAGTTTGTAAAGAATTCATAAGTTTTAATTTTTGGCAAATATAAGGTTTTTGAGTAAAAATATTAGGTCAAAACCTTTTGAAAATGTTACATATTTAACTTTTTGTTTTTATTTAAAAGTGTTAAACCAAAATATTTTTCGAATTAAATACTTTATATTTGTGTTGTAAATGAAAGTATTATGGAAGCGATTAGATTAGAATTTAAATCAGAGATTAAAGAAAAAATCTTAGCATTATTGAGTTCTTTTTCTTCAGATGATTTGAAAATTGAATTTGAAGACCCTGATTTTGAAGAAAACAAGAAGAAATTAGATTTGGCTTTTGCGAAGATTAAAAATGGAACAGCAAAATTTTATACGTTGGAAGAAGTAGATGAACTACTAGAAAAAACAATTTCAAAGTATGAAAATTAGGTTTCAGGAGGAATTTTTGTATACATTAGAAAAACAAGTTCATTATATTTCAAATGATAAGCCACTTGCAGCCAGGAAATTTAAAAACGATTTACTTAGAAATATCAAAAAAGACTTAAGAAATCCTTTCCATTTTAAGAAATCTCAATATTTTAACGATGAGTATATAAGAGATTATGTGTTTAAAGGATATGTAATAACATATTATATAGATGAATCTGAAAATTATATTTCAGTCTTTGGTTTTATAAAATACAAAGATTCTTTTTAGACTTCTGTAAATTCCTTTCTATCTTTGATAAAAATAATTTAAATGCCTAGAATTCTCTCTATAGATTACGGACAAAAACGCACTGGAATTGCCGTTACCGACGAAATGCAGATTATAGCTTCGGGTTTGACTACGATTCCAACCAGTACAGTAATTGATTTTTTAAAAGATTATTTCTCCAAAGAAAAAGTCGAAGCCGTATTAATTGGTGAGCCGAAACAAATGAACGGACAGCCATCAGAAAGTGCTCCTATAATAAAAGGTTTTGTAACCCATTTTTCTAATATTTTTCCCGATATGAAAGTCGTTCGTGTTGATGAAAGGTTTACTTCAAAAATGGCTTTTCAAACAATGATTGATAGTGGATTAAGCAAAAAGCAACGCCAGAACAAAGGATTGATTGATGAAATTTCGGCTACAATAATGCTTCAGGATTACCTGTCTTCTAAACGATTCTAAAAGCAAACTTCTATTTCATAAATTTTCACAATTTTCTAACTATTATCTTCTAAAAATTAGTTTTTTTTTGCAATTATAAAAAGTACCTTTGCATTTTAAATAAAATACCCTGTTATGCCCGACCAAACGATACGTTCAAGTAGTGAAGTAGTACTTATTGGAGCTGGAATTATGAGTGCCACTCTAGGAGTAATTTTAAAAGAATTGCAGCCTGATATTAAAATTGAAATCTACGAAAGATTAGATGTTGCTGCTGCAGAAAGCTCTGATGCCTGGAATAATGCAGGTACAGGACACTCTGCTTTTTGCGAATTAAATTATACTCCTGAAAAACCGGATGGAAGCATTGATCCAAAAAAAGCGATTAGTATTGCTGAATCTTTTGAGGTTTCCCGTCAGTTTTGGTCTTATCTGGTACAGCAAAATAAAGTTCCTTCACCTGAGAATTTTATCAAAAGTGTTCCTCACATGAGTTTTGTTTGGGGAGACAAAAACGTAAAATATCTTAAAACCCGTTTTGAAGCTTTACAAAAAAATCCAATTTTTTCTCAAATGACTTTCAGTACAGAGTTTGAGCAACTAAAAAAATGGATGCCTCTTGTAATGGAAGGCAGGGAAGCTGATGAAAAATTAGCAGCAACATATATGGAAATTGGTACCGATGTAAATTTTGGTGCTTTAACAAGAAGTATGTTTGATTATTTAGGAAAGCTAGATGGTGTTTCATTATATTTTAATCACGAGGTTAAAAAATTAAAACAGCGTGAAGATAAATCTTGGAGAATCAAAATAACCGATTTAGATACTGGAAATACTCGAAAATCTTATACTAAATTTGTATTTATTGGTGCTGGTGGTGGTTCTTTGCCATTATTAGAAAAAGCGAATGTTCCAGAAGGAAACGGTTACGGAGGTTTCCCGGTAAGTGGACAATGGTTAAAATGCACCAACCCAGATGTAATTGCTAAACATCAGGCAAAAGTATATGGTAAAGCAAGTGTTGGAGCTCCGCCTATGTCGGTTCCGCATATTGATACCCGTGTAATCGATGGTGAGAAAGCATTACTTTTTGGTCCTTTTGCAGGTTTTTCTACTCGTTTCTTAAAAAATGGTTCTTACTTAGATTTGCCATTATCTATTAAAGCTAATAATTTAATCCCAATGTTGTCAGCGGGATATCATAATATTCCATTAACCAAATATCTGATTGAGCAGGTTCGCCAATCGCCTAAAGACAGAATGAAAGCTTTGCGCGAATATTTGCCAACTGCTCGTTCTAAGGATTGGGTGCTAGAAAAAGCAGGACAACGTGTTCAGGTGATTAAAAAAGATGAAAAAGAAGGTGGGGTTTTAGAATTTGGAACCGAAGTAATCAATACACACGACGGAACTCTTGCGGTTTTATTAGGAGCTTCTCCGGGAGCCTCTACAGCAGTTTCGATTATGGTAGATTTAGTGAGCAGATGTTTTACTAATCAGGCTAAAACACCGGAATGGGAAGCGAAATTCAAGAACATGATTCCTTCTTATGGTCAAAAGTTAAATGAAAATCCAGAACTCTTAACAGAAGTGAGAAAACAAACTTCTGAAGTTTTAAAGTTGAAAAACAACTAAAATTCAAATACTTACTTTATATAAAAACGACAAATCCAGATACTTTAATCTGGATTTGTTGCTTTTAGGTCTTTTGTGATTTTCAAAATCTTTTCAGATAAGTTGCTCATCCAGATCAATTGCTCGATTACCATTTGGGCTTCCTGCATTTTTGCCTGACGGGTTTCTTTGTCTAATTCGTCATCGGTTGCTAAACGGGTAAAATTTTTGCGTTTCATTTCTTCAAATTGCAAAGTCACATCTTCTTTATCAAAAAAACTATCGGTTAAAATGGTTTCATTTTTTAAAATTGAAATGGAATGTTCTAAATTTAGCAGAATAGTTTTGATGATGTAATTAAAAGATTCTGATGCTGATGTGGTCTGATGCGATTGAATATAGGTCGATAATGAAGCCAATGCTGATAATAAAGAATGATTGAGGACAACCAGTTTATTAACAAAAGGCAACTGTTTTTGCTTCGATTTGGGCTCCTGCATCATGCGTTGAAAAGAGGTCATCAAATTTCCAATTTCTACAAAAGCATGTTTTCTGGCTAATCGGTACGAAGTAGGGACTTCACCTTTTTTGTTATAAAAATCAGCAATTTCTTTAAGATAATTTCTATTGGCACGGATGGAATTTTCGATATGAATTGGGGTGTTAATAAACTCCCAGGCTGGCCATAAAAATTGATTGGCCAAGAATGCCAAAATGGCTCCAGCCAGCGAATCTAATATTCGAAACTGAATAACCTCGACAATATTGGGTACCAAAATTCCATAAATAAAAACCACATACATCGTGACAAAAGTCGCACTGATTTTGTAATTGATTTGGGTAAAAGAAATTCCTAAAAGCATACAAATAATCGACAATATACTTAAAGCAACATGATTTTGAATCACAGAAACTATTCCGAAAGCCAGTAATCCTCCTAAAACAGTTCCGAAAATCCTATTATACGAGCGTTCCTTGGTCAAACCATATCCAGGTCGCATAATAACGACTATGGTCAGCAAGATCCAATAAACATTTTGGAAAGGCAAAAACTGTCCGATTATAAAACCAATTATAATAGTAATAGTCAAACGTAAAGAATGCCTGAAAATAGAGGATGAAAAGCTTAAATTTTCGACCAGAGTATTCAGTGGATAATATTGTGGTGTCAGGAATTTTTCCAGCTCTTTGTCTTTGTCTTTTAATTTGTAAGACTGCATGGCCAGTGAAAAAGCACGCTGAATTATTTTGATTTTCCCAACCTGATTTTTAGCATATTTAAGCATATTAGTCAGCATCAAAACGCCTTCGGCAGCTTCGTCTTTGCCTAATCTTTTTTCGTAATCAAAAATTGCAAATTCCAGTGCATCCAATTCGTTTTTTAAATCGTGTCGATCCACATATTTGGCAATGTGATGTACATTTTTTGAAAGCTTTTTTAAAGTCGAAGCCAGTTTGTAGGCTACATTTTGATACGTTCTGAGGACATCGGGATGTTTGTCAAATTTTTCATGAAGCTTACTATGATCAAACGAAGTATATAAAGCCAGTTCCTGAATCTCAACCAAAGTGATAAAAACTAACAGCATTTTTCTGTTCTGACTCGTTGTTCCGGAAGTATTTTGGTTGCCAATTAATACTTTTCTTAAATCCTCGTGAATCAGATTTAATTCTACCTGAACATTCAGTTGTTTTTCGATAATGGCTTTTCTATTGGCCTCAGGGCTCCATAAATCACCTCTTAATTTCAGGTATTTTGCCGTTAGTTTTATTCCTTCCGCAATTTGCAATTCAACATATTTATAGGGTTGAATGAAGTGAAAAAGGAGCGAAACAATCAAATATAAAATACCACCTGCAAAAATATATCCCGAATATTCAAAAGCTTCCCAGCCTTCATGCAAATGCCCAAAAGATAAGGAAATTGATATTAAAGCTGAAAAGGAAACCAAAGTGGCACGCTGTCCGTAAACCGAAATCATCGAGCATATAAAAAGCAAAAAAGCTAAAAAAGGATAAAATATAATGGGATATGGATAAGCAAAGTTTACTAATAAATTGACTCCGGAAACAATAAATGAAGCCACAATCAGTCCTTTTATTTTATGAACTAAAGTACTCGGAATATCGCTTGGATAGGTATAAAAAGCCCCTAAAGCAATCGTAAAACCAATTTCAAAATGCCCTAGAAAGTGAAAAACCAAAACAGGAATAACAGAGGCAATCGTTACTTTTGCTGCATTTATAAACGAGGTGCTATTGGTAAATTTTGAGACGCGATCAAACATATAAAGAGGTTTGTAAACAAAGGTAAGAATTGTACGAATTAATTTGGCATAATTATAGTGTTCATTTTAACAGGCATGGAAAAAATGCGATTTTATGTCTTGTTTACAATTATTCATTGACTAATTTTTACTATTTTTGCCAGCTGAATTAAGGTGATTAAATTCAGGATTTACAAGTATATATACATAAAACAATACAAATGATTTTACCAATTGTAGGATATGGTGATCCAGTTTTAAGAAAAGTGGGTGAGGCAATTACGCCGGATTATCCAAACTTAAAAGAAACAATAGCAAACATGTACGAGACCATGTACAATGCTTTCGGGGTAGGCTTGGCCGCACCGCAGGTTGGTATGGCATTACGTTTGTTTGTAATTGATACCACTCCTTTTAGTGATGACGAGGATTTACCAACAAAAGAACAAAAGGATTTAAAAGGATTCAAAAAAACTTTTATCAATGCTAAAATCATCAAAGAAGAAGGCGAAGAATGGAGTTTTAACGAAGGATGTTTAAGTATTCCTGATGTTCGCGAAGATGTTTATAGAAAACCAACTGTAACTATCGAATATTGCGAAGAAGATTTTGTGATGAAAACCGAAGTTTTTGATGGTTTGATTGCAAGGGTTATTCAGCATGAATACGACCACATCGAGGGTATTTTATTTACAGATAAAATATCGTCATTAAAAAAGCGTTTGATTCAGAAGAAATTAAAAAATATTACCGAAGGCAAAACATTTCAGGAATACAGAATGAAGTTTGCTGCGGCTAAAAAAGGTAGATAATGGTTCTGATTTAAAGAACTAAAAGATATAAAAAAACAAATTCTTAATACAAATTTTAATAAACATGAATTTAGACAAAATTTTAGCCATTTCTGGGAAGCCAGGTTTATATGTATTGAAAGTGCAAACTCGTACAGGTTTTGTGGCAGAATCATTAAGTGATGGAAAAAAAATCACAGTAAACTTAAAAAGTAATGTAAGTTTATTATCTGAAATTTCGATTTATACGTACGAAGGCGAAAAACCTTTAACAGAAGTGATGAATCGTATTGCAACAAAAGAAAACAAAGGGCAAGCGATTTCTCATAAAGAAGAGAACGCAACTTTAGCGGCTTATTTCAAAGAAATTTTACCTGAATATGACGAAGAAAGAGTATATCCTTCTGATATTAAAAAAGTATTAAACTGGTACAACACTTTGCAGGCAAAAGGTTTAGTGACTGATGAAGCTCCTGCAGCAACTTCAACTTCTGAAGAAATTGTAGCGGAAGAACCAGTAAAAAAAGCGCCTGCTAAAAAAGCAAAAGCTAAAAAAGAAGAATAGTAGTTTTCTACCTTCAAATATATAAGTCCTGTTAAGATGTTTTCTTGACAGGATTTTTTACTTTTACAGCATTGGTACAACCCCAAAAAAAACTTCAAAAATGAGCAAAGAACTTCAACTTAAAGCTTTCGAAAGATTACTAATTATTATGGATGAGCTTCGTGAGCAATGTCCTTGGGATAAAAAGCAAACTTTGCAAACCCTGAGACATCTTACCATTGAAGAAACCTACGAACTGGGCGATGCGATTCTGGATAATGATTTGAATGAAGTAAAAAAAGAGTTGGGCGACTTGTTACTACATATTGTTTTTTATGCCAAAATTGGCAGCGAAACCCATGATTTTGATATGGCTGATGTCTGCAACGAAATTTGCGATAAACTCATTCACCGTCATCCTCATATTTATAGTGACACTGTCGTGAAAGATGAAGAGGAAGTAAAA
This sequence comes from Flavobacterium hydrocarbonoxydans, assembly GCF_009789235.1. GTDB lineage: Bacteria > Bacteroidota > Bacteroidia > Flavobacteriales > Flavobacteriaceae > Flavobacterium > Flavobacterium hydrocarbonoxydans. Next base: position 96,059 of record NZ_WSTB01000005.1, read on the forward strand.
CAAAATTGGGAAAAACTAAAGCTTAAAGAAGGAAAAAAATCTGTTTTGGAAGGTGTGCCAAGAAGTTTACCCGCTTTGGTAAAAGCAAGCCGAATTCAGGACAAAGTAAAAGGGGTTGGTTTTGATTGGGAAGAGCCTCACCAGGTTTGGGATAAGGTTCAGGAAGAACTTGAAGAATTACAAGTGGAGGTGAAATCAGGTGATCAGGATAAAATCGAAGCTGAATTTGGCGATGTTTTGTTCTCGATGATCAATTATGCACGATTTCTAAACGTAAATCCTGAAGATGCTCTGGAACGTACCAATAAAAAATTTATCAAGCGTTTTCAATACTTAGAAAGCAAAGCCGGGGAGTTAGGAAAACCCTTGGCTGATATGACTTTAGCTGAAATGGATGTGTTTTGGAACGAAGCTAAAAAACTATAATTGTTCCGCTATTTTTTTTAAAGCTTTTAGGTCTTGAAGCACGATTTTTTTGCCCACTAATTCAATTAAATTCAATTTATTAAAATCAGATAATAAACGAATGCAGCTTTCTGTTGCAGTGCCAATCATTCCGGCCAATTCTTCTCTCGAAAGCTGTATTTTCAAGGTTTTGTCTGGATTTTCTCCAAAGGAATTATGCAAATACAATAAAGTTTCGGCCAAACGCTGTTTTACGGTTTTCTGAACTAAGGCAATTTTATCGTTTTCAGACTCCTTCAAATCTTCACAAATGGATTGCATCAGATTCATCGAAAATTGATTGTTGTTATTAAAGAAATGGATGATTTCAGATTTCGGAATAAAACAAACTTCCATATCAGCAACCGCTTTTGCGCTTAAGTTGGCTGGCTCATTGCTAATCATGGATCGCTGCCCTAAAAGTTCTCCGGATTTTACCAGTTTTATAATTTGATCTTTTCCGTTGGCGCTTAGTTTAGAGAGTTTTCCAACACCATCTTTTACACAAAAAACACCATTGGTAACTTCACCTTCCTCAAAAATAGCTTCGCCTTTTTTTATATGATGGGTGGTTTTACTATTAGCCAGTTTTACAACTTCTTCTTTGTTCAGTGCTTTGAGTGAAGACAGTTGTCTTACAATACATTGGTCGCATTTGTTCATGGCTATTTGTTTGGTGTAAAATTAACCATTATTAAAATTGATTCAGGTATCGTTTCACAAAAATTAATAGAAAACTTTTTTAATAGTTCTGTAAACGGCTTTATTTTAGTAAATTAGAATTATAATTCGCCTATATGATAAATATCATATTTAAAATCTGTAACATTTTAGAATATTTGTTAAGAAGAAAAAACTAAATTATGAGCGTGCAAAGTTGCTTTCATTGCGGATTAACGATTATTAAAAACGAAGAAATCTATTTTGATGAAAAAATATTTTGTTGCAACGGATGCAAAACAGTTTACGAAATTTTTAGCCTTCATGACTTAACCTGTTATTATGATTTCGAAAAATCTCCAGGAGCCAGTCCGCAAGACATTCAGGGCAAATATGATTTTCTGGACAACGAAGCTATTTTATCAAAAATACTTGAGTTTCAGGAAGGAAATACCGCCATTGTATCGCTAAATATTCCGCATATTCATTGTAGTTCCTGTATTTGGATTCTGGAAAACCTAAATAAAATTCAGTCTGGAATTAGTACTTCGCAAGTAAATTTTCCGGAAAAAAAGTTTAGGATTACCTTTAATTCTGAAACGGTTTCGCTCAAAGAAATTGTTTATACTTTGAGTTCTATTGGGTACGAACCTTATATAAGTTTAGAAAATTATGAAACCGGAAAAAACAATGTCGATAGAAGTTTAACTTATAAATTAGGTGTTGCTTTTTTCTGCTTTGGGAATATTATGTTACTTTCTTTTCCGGAATATTTCGAAATCAAAGAATTTTGGCTCGATAATTACAAACCTTTTTTCAGAGCCCTGATTTTTGTTTTGGCTTTGCCAAGTCTATTATATTCGGCAAGTGATTATTATGTTTCGGCCTATAAAAGTTTGAAATCCAGGATGTTGAATATCGATATTCCAATTGCATTGGGAATTATCGTAATGTTTGTGAGAAGTACTTTTGATGTCATAATGAACTACGGTTCTGGCTTCTTTGATAGTCTGACAGGATTGATTTTCTTTATGCTTCTTGGAAAAATGTTTCAGATAAAAACCTATAGTTTTTTAAGTTTCGAAAGAGATTTTAAATCCTATTTCCCGATTGCGGTTACGAGAATCAATTTGGATACATCCGAAGAAAATGTGCCGATTTATGATGTTATCAAAGGAAACAGATTGCTGATTCGAAACCAGGAATTGATTCCCGTTGACGGAATTTTGATGAGCGACAAAGCTGAGATTGATTATAGTTTTGTGACTGGAGAAGCCGTTCCAACCACGAAAAAATCCGGTGATAAAATATTTGCGGGAGGAAAACAAATTGGTAAAGTGATCGAGATGGAAGTCTTGCATTCGGTGTCGCAAAGTTACCTGACGCAGTTGTGGAGTAATGAAATCTTTCAGAAAAAAGTATTTCAAAAGCATAAAACCATTACTGATGCAATAAGCCGTTATTTTACACCTATTCTGTTGTTGATAGCTCTTGCAGGTTTTGGATATTGGATTTTTTTTGATGCCAATACCGCTTTTAATGTTTTTACCGCCGTATTGATTGTGGCTTGCCCTTGTGCATTGGCGTTGACGGCTCCTTTTACTTTTGGAAACATTTTGAGAATTATGGGCAAACAAAAAATGTATCTTAAAAACGCTTTGGTTATCGAGCAATTAGCAAAAGTTGATACCATTGTTTTTGATAAAACCGGAACAATTACAACCAACATAAAATCAAATATTTTATATGAAGGAATGGCACTTTCTGATGAAAATATAGTTCTGATAAAAAATGTGCTTCGTGCTTCAAATCATCCATTAAGCCGAATGTTGTATGATTTTTTGCCAGAAACCCAAAAAATAAAAACGGCGAAATTTGAGGAAATAACAGGAAAAGGAATTCAGGCTTTTATCGAAAATAAAAACATTCAAATTGGTTCCGGAGTGTTTGTTGAAGCACCCGTTTTAGAGGTTTCTCAAATAGAAAAAACGACGCTTCATATCAAAATTGAAAATAATTATTACGGTAGATTCATCTTTGAAAATCAGTATCGTGATGGACTCGAAAAGTTGTTTTTCGCTCTAAGCAAAAAGTATCAAATAAAAGTACTTTCGGGTGATAATGATGGGGAGAGAACCAATTTAGAAACTATTTTGCCTAAAAACACCGAACTGATTTTCAATCAAAAGCCAGAACAAAAACTAGAGTTCATCAAAAAGCTCCAGGAAAGTGGCAAAAACGTGATGATGGTAGGTGATGGACTCAACGATGCCGGAGCTTTGGCACAAAGTAATGTAGGAATTTCGGTTTCAGAAAATGTCAATGTTTTTTCGCCTGCCTGTGATGCGATTTTAGATGCTTCAGAATTTTCCAGATTAGATTATTTTTTAAAACTTTCGCACAAATCCATTTTAATAATCAAGATGAGTTTTGTCTTGTCTCTTCTTTATAATATTGTTGGACTTTCGTTTGCTATAACAGGAAATTTATTACCCTTAGTGGCAGCAATCATTATGCCGCTGAGTACAGTTACAATTGTTAGTTTTGTAACTGTTATGTCTAACTACTTCGCATTCAGAAATTTAAAATCATTATAAATAATTTTTAAGTTATTTTTTACTAAATTTAACTTACCCCATTGACTATGATAATTATCATATTTTAAAAGCCTTTACCCTAGTAATTTTGTTAATATAAATTTAAGGTATGAGTGTCATTTATCTATTAATATCAGTCAGTATTTTCGTTGCGATCTGTTTCTTTATCGCTTTTATTGTAGCTGTCAAATCTGGACAATACGATGATGATTATACACCTTCTGTCAGAATGCTTTTTGACGACGAAACCAAAATTACCTCCCAAAATAAAAATCAATCAACCGAAGAAAAACAAGTTTAATTATGGAAATGGAACAGTTTTATTACGACAACAAAATTGTAAAAAAATTCATTTATGCTACCATCCTTTTTGGAGTAGTCGGAATGTTAGTCGGACTTACATTAGCAATAATGTATCTTTTTCCCAACATAACCGACGGGATTTCGTGGCTTAGCTATGGTAGATTAAGGCCTCTTCATACCAATGCCGTTATTTTTGCCTTTGTAGGAAATGCTTTTTTTGCCGGAATGTATTATTCGCTTCAGCGATTGTTAAAAGCCAGAATGTTTAGTGATTTTTTAAGTAATCTTCATTTCTGGGGATGGCAGCTTATTATTGTGGCTGCGGCGATCACGCTGCCTTTAGGTTATACTTCATCAAAAGAATACGCAGAGCTCGAATGGCCTATAGATATTGCCATTGCGGTAATTTGGGTCGTGATGGGAATCAATATGATTGGTACGATGCTCCGTCGTAGAGAGCGACATTTATACGTGGCAATTTGGTTTTATTTGGCGACATTTGTTACCATTGCGGTATTGCATATCTTCAATAATATCGAAATTCCGGTATCTGGCTGGAAAAGTTATTCGGTTTACGCAGGGGTTCAGGACGCACTTGTGCAATGGTGGTACGGACATAACGCCGTGGCATTTTTCCTGACAACGCCGTTTTTAGGATTGATGTATTATTTTGTTCCAAAAGTAGCCAATCGACCGGTATATTCGTATCGATTATCCATTATACATTTTTGGTCACTTATTTTTATTTACATCTGGGCAGGACCTCACCACTTATTGTATTCGGCTTTGCCTAATTGGGCACAAAACTTAGGGGTCGCTTTTTCAGTAATGTTGATTGCACCTTCGTGGGGAGGAATGATAAACGGATTATTGACGCTTCGTGGTGCTTGGGATAAAGTTCGTGAAGAACCTGTTTTGAAGTTTTTTGTGGTAGCCATTACAGGTTACGGAATGGCCACTTTCGAAGGCCCGATGCTTTCACTAAAAAATGTAAACGCTATAGCACATTATACAGACTGGATCGTAGCCCACGTACACGTAGGAGCTTTGGCCTGGAATGGCTTTATGTCTTTCGGAATCATTTATTGGTTAATTCCCAGAATGACAAAAAGCACCTTGTACTCTAAAAAACTGGCTAATTTTCATTTTTGGATAGGCACTTTAGGAATCATTTTATACGCTTTACCCATGTATGTGGCTGGCTTTTTGCAAGCTTCGATGTGGAAACAATTTAATCCTGACGGAACTTTAACCTATGGTAATTTTCTTGAAACCGTGACGCAAATCATGCCAATGTATTGGATGAGAGCCATTGGTGGAACTTTATATTTAGTAGGAATGATAATATTGGTTTATAATATTATTATGACGGTAAAAGCAGGAGATACCATCGAAGATGAATTAGCACAAGCTCCAGCATTGCAAAGAATTAGCAGTAGTAGAATCAGCGGAGAAAAATTTCACACCTGGTTAGAAAGAAAACCAATTCAGTTAACGATTTTGGCTACGATTGCTATTTTAATTGGCGGCGTCATTCAGATTGTTCCAACACTGATGGTGAAATCGAATATTCCAACCATTTCTAGCGTAAAACCTTATACGCCTTTAGAACTTGAAGGACGCGATTTGTATATCAGAGAGGGTTGTGTGGGCTGTCATTCGCAATCTGTGCGACCTTTCAGGAGCGAAGTCGAGCGTTATGGACCTCAGGCAAAAGCCGGAGAATTTGTTTATGACCATCCGTTTCTTTGGGGCTCAAAACGTACAGGACCCGATTTGTTAAGAGTAGGAGGGAAATACAATGATAACTGGCATTTTAATCATTTCTGGAATCCGCAAAGTATATCAGCCGGCTCCATCATGCCGGGTTATAAATGGTTATTCGATAATAAACCCATGGATATTTCATTAACTCAAAAGAAAATGCAGGCCATGGTTTCGCTTGGAGTTCCTTATTCTCCAGCCGAAGTTGCAAATGCAGGAAAATTGCTTAGAGCTCAGGCAATCACAATTGAGAAAAATCTGGAAAACGATCCCGATTTTGTAAAAAGTTATGAGGATAGCAAGAAAAAAGCAGCCGCAAAAGGAGAAAAATTTGTTCCAATGAACGAAAGAGAAATTGTCGCGCTTATTGCTTATATGCAAAGACTTGGTACTGATATTAAGGTAAAAGACATCTCTAAATAATAAAGTTATGTTCGAACAAATAAAACACAACATGGAGAATATAGCGGGTATAGAAATCTACCCAATTCTCTCGCTTTTGATATTCTTTTTCTTTTTTGTAGGCCTTGGTTTTTGGGTGTACAGTTACAAAAAAGATAAAATTGATGAGATGAGTCAGATACCTTTAGATGATAGTTTAATTTTAAAAGATAACTAATATGAAAAAAATATTCCCAGTATATGTAAGAGTACCGCTGATTTTCTTCATCGTTTTTGGATTGATGGAATATTTTATTGATTCTGGTAGCCAGCCCGCTTTTGTAAAATACCCAATGGTTTTGGTTTTTTTAGCAGTGTTTCTCTTTATTTTGATTGCTATCGAAATTACATTGAGTGCCGTAAACAGGGTTTTGTACCAATTAATGTCACCCGAAGAAAAAGCAAAAGTAGAGCTTGAAGATAGTTTGAGTTTAAAAGAAAGTACCTGGTATAAAAACCTGATGCAAAAACTAACAAAAACACAACCTATCGAAAAAGAAGGTGAGTTATTGCTGGATCATGATTATGACGGAATTAAAGAACTGGATAATAATTTACCGCCTTGGTGGGTGTATTTATTTTATATCGGAATCGTTTTTGGTGTAATTTATTTTGCTCGTTATGAGGTTTTTGGAGGAGATGATCAGGAAACCGAATTAAAAAAAGAAATGGCTCAGGCTAAAATAGATGTAGAAGAATACCTGAAAACCGCTCCTGATCTGATGGATGAAAAATCGGTAGTGTTGCTTACGGATGCACCAAGTTTAGAAGCAGGGAAAACCATTTTTAACGAAAATTGCGCCGCTTGTCACAGAGCAGATGGAGGGGGGCAAATTGGCCCTAACTTAACAGATAATAAATGGATTTTAGGTGGTGGAATTAAAAATTTATTTCACACGGTAACCAATGGAGGACGTGACGGAAAAGGAATGATTGCCTGGAAAGGGACTCTGAAGCCAAAAGAAATTCAGAAAGTATCAAGTTATATTTTGTCTTTGCAAGGCAGTAATCCGAAAGACCCAAAAGAGGCTGAAGGAGAAGTTTGGATAGACGAAAGCATACCTAAAAAAGGAAGTGTGGTAGCTAAAGTAACAGATAGTACAGAAGTAAAAAAATAAAAATCATGTCTAATTTACCTGATGACGCTTTTAGAGATACCATTGGTACCATTGACGAAAGTGGTAATCGAAAATTTATTTTTCCCAAAAAACCTTCTGGTAAGTTTTATGAATACCGAAAAATTGTCAGCTACGTTTTATTGGCTATTTTAATCGCCAATCCGTTTATAAAAATCAACGGCAACCAGTTTATGATGTTCAATATTTTAGAGCGTCGTTTCAATATTTTTGGATTTCCGTTCTGGCCGCAGGATTTTTATCTTTTCGTGATTTCGATGATTGTTGGGGTGGTATTCGTTGTCTTGTTTACGGTTATTTTCGGAAGAATTTTTTGTGGATGGATTTGCCCCCAGACTATTTTTCTTGAAATGGTGTTCAGAAGAATCGAATATTGGATTGATGGTGATCGTGGCGCACAATCGCGATTGGCCAGACAAGAATGGAACGCAGAAAAAATCCGAAAAAGATTGATGAAATGGACCGTTTTTTTTCTGATTTCTTTTGGCATAGCCAATGTATTCCTTGCGTATTTAGTAGGGAGCGACGAACTTTTTTTGATGGTCGAACAAGGACCAATAGCGCAATCCGGTAATTTCATTGCTTTATTGATTTTTACAGCGGTTTTTTACTTCGTCTTTGTGTGGTTTCGCGAGCAGGTGTGTATTATTGCCTGCCCTTACGGAAGATTGCAAGGCGTACTTTTAGACAATAAATCCATTAATGTCGCTTACGATTTTGTACGCGGTGAGAAAGAAGCTGGCCGGGCAAAATTTAATAAACAAGAAGACAGAAGTGCTGCCGGAAAAGGGGATTGTATCGATTGTCATCAATGTGTGCACGTTTGCCCGATGGGAATCGATATCAGAAACGGAACACAATTAGAATGTACCAATTGTACCGCTTGTATCGATGAATGTGATACGATTATGGAAACGGTTGGTTTACCAAAAGGACTTATCCGATACGCATCTGAGGATGAAATCGAGAAAAAAGCACCTTTTAAGTTTACCGCCAGAATGAAAGGTTATACGGCAGTTTTATTGATTTTGATTGGTGTTTTTGTTGGAATGCTATTTTTAAGAAATGACGTTCAGGCTATTATTTTACGTTTGCCAGGACAGCTTTTTCAGCACAAAGGCGAGAAAATAAGCAATGTTTACACCTACAAAATTGTCAATAAAACCATGAAAGATTACGATAATATTCATTTTGAACTAATTGATCAAAAAGGAGAAATCAAAAATGTAGGCAAAAAGTATTTTAAAATTAAAAAAGAAGCAATTTCGCAAGGAACTCTTTTTATAGAAATTGATCAGGCACTTTTAGAAAGTGATAAAACAAAAGTAAAAATTGGAGTTTTTGAGGGGAAAAAATTGCTTGAGACTACGACAACAAACTTTTTAGGACCACGAAGTTTTAATTAAAAAAGATACAAATGAAAATCAATTGGGGAACCGGAATTGTCATTGCCTTTGGGCTTTTTATGACGTTTATTTTATATTTTGTTTTCGAAGTACAATCAAATAGTAAATACGATAACGATTTGGTTGTCGAGGAATATTATAAACACGATTCGCATTTTCAGGAAGAAATGGCGCGGATACAAAACGCTCATAATTTAAAAGAAAAACCATCAATTGTATATAATAAAGAAGGCGTTAAAATTGTTTTTCCAGCTTCTTTCGAAAGTGAAAATATAAAAGGAAATGTACAAATGTATCGTGCCTCAAACAAAAAGTTTGATTTTGATACCCAACTAGCTTTAATAAATTCAGTTTTGGTTATTCCTCAAAAAAAGCTCATAAAAGGACAATGGGATGTTAAAATGGAATGGCAATACGAAGGGAAAAAATACCTTTCGAAAGAAGTTATTTATGTAGATTAAAAGCAGTTTTTAAATCCAATTAATCTGTGGTGAAAAAATAAAAAAAATGTTGTATTCGGCTTTTATATTTGGACTTATTAGTAGTTTTCATTGCATCGGGATGTGCGGTCCTATTGCAATGATGCTTCCTGTTGACCGCCAGAACGAAACTAAAAAAGCAACACAAATCATAACCTATCATATAGGCCGGTTAACCGCTTATGCTACTATAGGTTTGGTTTTTGGATTATTAGGACGTGGATTTTTTTTGGCAGGAATGCAGCAAAATATGTCTGTTTTTATCGGGGTATTCATGGTTTTGATTGTTTTAATTCCCGAAAAAACTTTCGCAAAATATAATTTTTCAAAACCAGTTTACAGATTGATTTCCAGAATCAAATCAAGTTTAGGAAGTCAGTTTAAAAATAAAACCTACCAATCCTTTTTTACTATTGGTTTATTGAATGGTTTTTTGCCTTGCGGAATGATTTATGTTGCCTTGTTTGGAGCTATTGCCATGCAGAGTGCGAGTTTAGGCGTTTTATACATGGTTTTATTCGGTATCGGGACTTTGCCTTTGATGACCGCTGTAGTATATCTTAATTCGCTTATAAAAGTACCTTTTCGGAATAAAATTCAAAAGGTAATTCCATACTTCGCTCTTATAATTGGCGTTTTATTTATTCTCCGGGGATTAGGTTTAGGTATTCCGTATGTATCGCCTTCCCATGTAAGTTTGTTTGTGCAAAACAGTCCCAATTGTTATTAAAATTCATTTAAACCGTCATCGAAAACAAATTAGTTTGGGGTGATTTTCTCTTTAAATGCAAATCAAATGCCATGCAAATGTTGCGTATAAAAGGTTTTCCAGCTTCGGTAATTTTCAATGTAGTACCCTCAAAAACAATCAAATTATCGTTTTCCATTTCTTTCAGACTGGCGATTACTTCTGGAATTTCTTCAAAATAATTTTCAGAATTGTTCCAGGAAGTTTCAAATTGACAAGTCAGATTCAGAATATGTTTTCGAATTATTAAATCTTCTTTAGTCAAAATATGACCTTTAGAAACGGGTAATTTCCCCCATTCTAATAACTGATAGTAATCTTCTAAATTCTTGGTGTTTTGTGCAAAACTGTACCAGCTATCGCTTATAGAAGATACGCCCAAACCAATCATCAGTTGAGTTTTGGAGGCACTGTAGCCCATAAAATTGCGATGTAAATTATGGTTTACTGAAGCTTCAAACAGCTCATCAGATTTTAAGGCAAAATGATCCATACCAATTTCGTGATACCCATTTTTAGACAATAATGTTTTACCTATTTCGTATAATTTCCTTTTTTCATCATCTTTAGGAAGACTGCTTTCATCATAACCTCTTTGGCCATTTCCCTTGATCCACGGTACATGAGCGTAACTGTAAAAAGCCAGGCGATCTGGTTTTAGAGAATTTGTTTTTTCGATAGTATCCACAACATCTTCAGTGGTTTGAAATGGTAAACCAAAAATAATATCGTGACCAATTGAAGTGTAGCCAATTTCTTTGGCCCAAAAAGTAACTTTGGCCACATTATGAAAAGGCTGAATTCTATGAATCGCTTTTTGCACTTTCTCGCTATAATCCTGAACGCCAAAACTCACTCGGCGAAAGCCTAAATCATACAATTTTTGAAGTTGCTCGTAGGTTGTGTTGTTCGGATGCCCTTCAAAACTAAATTCATAATTTTCAGCTTTATTAGCATAACTAAAAAGGCCATTTATGAGGTGTTCTAAGTTGTTTTTAGAGAAAAAAGTGGGTGTTCCGCCGCCCAAATGTATTTCTTTTATTAGAGGTCTTTCGGGTAATAACTGGCAATACAGGCTCCATTCTTTCAATAATGCTTTGATGTAAAATTCTTCTACCGAATGATTTTTGGTAATGCGTTTGTTGCAGCCGCAAAAAGTGCACATGCTTTCGCAAAAGGGTAAATGAATGTATAGACTAATTCCGCTTTCAGCATTGCTTTCTGAGAATGATTTCTGAAGTGAGGCTATCCATTTCGAAGCATCAAAATCATTTTCATCCCAATAAGGAACTGTTGGATAACTAGTATATCTTGGCCCTGGAACATTGTATTTTTGTATTAAAGAAACAGTCATAAAAGTAGTTTAAGATATTCAAAAATAGACTGTTTAAAGCATGATCTAAATGATATTTATCATATAAATCCAAAAAAAAAGAGACCCAATAATGAGCCTCTTTTTTTGAATTAAATAACTAACACTAAATAGAATCCTGAATGATTTTGAGCCACTTTTTGGCAAATTGATGATCCTGATAAACACTAATTTGTTTAATACGATCATCATCAAAATCATAAAACGGCACTATATTTTTTCTTTGGGTTTCTCTATCCAGAAACTCAAAATCAATTTTTATAATCGTATCTGAATTTCCGTCAAATGTCAAACTCAGTTTGCAGGAACTTACGGTTTTCAAATCTACAAACGTAGCTTCTTGTTGGTTTGGATTGAAATTCATCAAAATAAACTTTCTGTTTTTTTGATCAATAGTCAGTACTTTTTTGTTGATCGATTCGGTTTGATCAAAATGAAAATGATTTAAAGGGTTGAATCTATTTTTTATATTTTGAATTTTGGCTTTATTAACAGCATTTGTTCGTGCAGAAAAATACAAGGGAACGGCTACGATGAGTGCAATCACCAGTCCTATAATAGTTACAGATGTATCCATATTGTTATAATTAAATGAAATGAAATGAAATAATAAACAGTTTACCAATTTGCAAACGGTTTTAGATTTGAAGAAGATATTCTTCGGCTTAATTTCAGTTATTTAATTACCAGAAAAAATGAAAAGGGTAGAGTAGTATAGATACTTTTTTACTCTGATTAAAGCATTGATTGACAAAGTTATTAGCAGATTTTACTGCTTGAAAATGAGGGAGTTCAGTTAATAACGAATCAAACCATTTTACGATTGCAAAATGAGTCGTTTTTTGTGTAGCTGCGAAATGATAAGTAGCTTCGGGCTGTATAAAAGCCAGAGCATCGTTTTGATCTGTTGAAAAGGAATTCTCTGTTTTTTGCTCGTCATTTTTTTCAATAGTTACCTGATCTGCCTGAAAAGCAAACAAGGTTACAATTAATAAGGTGACCAAAAAAAGGGTTTTACGAATCCAGTTCATACGGCGAATTTAATTCATAAAACAGAATTATCTAAACTTATGATGCTAAATATGTCTTAAAATAAAACTATTGCTGCATTTTGAAGTAGTAATCAGCAGAATGTTTTCCGCTTCCGTAAAATAAGAAAAACACACATAATAAAAGCACTACTACGGCTAAAATTAAACTTTCGGAATGCATTTGTCCCATAAAATTAACGAGAACAGCACCAAAAAGAATGGGTAACTGAGCCGCAATTGCCCAACGTGTTAATAATCCGAAAACAATCATGATTCCTCCAATCATGTGGGCTGGAGCGATATAATGCAAAAGAAACATTCCGCCGCCAAATTGGTCTATTGGAGAAATTAAATCATGTAGGTACTGAATATTGGTTACAAAAGAAATACCTTTCATAAACAAAAAAACACCCAATACAATACGTACTAAATCAACAGGTAAATAAGTGTGCGAATTTGCCCATTTATTCAAGCTTTTTACATTTTCCATGGCACTACGTGATTAAAAGTTAGATACTAAGTTACTAATTTTTAATGGAATATGTATTTTTAAGTGTCTGAAAATAAGTTTTTTACTTTTTATTTAACGTATTTTAAGAATTTATTAAATGCTAAACCTGAATTACACCTAAATTAAATGGTTTTGTGATAGGAGCGTGGTTCGCAGCTTCAATCCCCATAGAAATCCAGGTTCTGGTGTCCAGAGGGTCAATAATAGCATCTGTCCACAATCTTGAAGCAGCATAATAAGGTGAAGTCTGCTCGTCATAACGGGCTTTTATTTTAGAAAATAATTCAGCTTCGGTAGCTTCGTCAACGATTTCTCCTTTTGCTTTAAGCGAAGAAGCTTCAATTTGTGCCAAAACTTTTGCAGCCTGAGTGCCGCCCATAACGGCAAGTTCTGCACTTGGCCACGCAAAAATCAATCTTGGGTCAAAAGCTTTTCCACACATGGCGTAATTTCCGGCACCATAGGAGTTACCTACGATTACAGTAAATTTTGGCACAACCGAATTACTTACGGCATTTACCATTTTGGCACCATCTTTAATGATTCCGCCATGCTCAGATTTTGAACCAACCATGAAACCAGTTACGTCCTGTAAAAACACTAAAGGGATTTTTTTCTGGTTACAATTCGCAATAAAACGAGTGGCTTTATCAGCAGAATCAGAGTAAATCACACCACCAAACTGCATTTCGCCTTTTTTGGTTTTGACTACTTTTCGTTGATTGGCTACAATTCCAACAGCCCAACCGTCAATTCGGGCGTAACCCGTTATAATGGTTTGTCCGTAACCATCTTTATAAGCTTCAAACTCCGAATTATCAACCAAGCGATTGATGATTTCCATCATATCGTATTGTTCGTTTCTCGCTTTTGGCAGTATTCCGTAGATAGCTGCCGGTTCTAATTTAGGTTTTTCAGCTTTGATTCGGCTATAGCCAGCTTTATCAAAATCGCCTATTTTGTCAACAATATTTTTTATTTTGTCAAGCGCATCCGCATCGTCTTTGGCTTTATAATCGGTAACTCCAGAGATTTCGCAATGCGTTGTAGCTCCTCCTAAGGTTTCATTATCAATGCTTTCGCCTATAGCGGCTTTAACCAAATAACTTCCGGCAAGGAAAATACTTCCTGTTTTATCAACAATCAAAGCTTCATCGCTCATGATGGGCAAATAAGCTCCACCTGCCACACAACTGCCCATTACGGCTGCAATTTGAGTAATTCCCATACTGCTCATTTGGGCATTATTTCTGAAGATACGTCCAAAATGTTCTTTGTCAGGGAAAATTTCGTCTTGCAAAGGCAAATAAACACCCGCGCTATCTACCAAATAAATAATGGGTAATCTGTTTTCGATGGCAATTTCCTGTGCTCTTAAATTCTTTTTTCCTGTAATAGGGAACCAGGCTCCCGCTTTTACAGTCGCATCATTGGCAACAACAATACATTGTTTACCTTTTATATAGCCTATTTTGATCACGACTCCGCCTGATGGGCAGCCACCATGTTCGGCGTACATTCCTTCTCCAACAAAACCTCCAATTTCTATACTTTTTGCATTTTCATCCAATAAATAATCAATACGTTCACGAGCAGTCATTTTGCCTTCGGCATGTAATTTTTGAATACGTTTTTCACCACCGCCCAGTTTTACTTTGGCAAATTTTTGTTTTAATTCAGAAAGTAGTAATTTATTGTGATCTTCGTTTTTATTGAAGTTTAAATCCATAAGATATTGATGTTTTTACAAAATAGTGTTCGCTAATTTACAAAATCAATTGAAACCCACATAATAAAATATTTTCTTCGCTATGAAATAAAAACAGGGGTTTGTATTTTGGTTTTGAATGTTTTTTGAAGGAAGAGATACTTGTACTTTTTTTTGCGTTTCCATAAAAGTTTGTGTTGTGTTTCAAAATCATGAATTGCCTCCAGCTTTAGCTGGAGGTTTTTTAATGGATTAGTAGTTGGCTTTAGCCAAAAAGAACTACAATTTTGGCTAAAGCCTTTTTTACTATTACAATTTAGTTCCTCCAGCTAAAGCAGGAGGCAATTTAGTTTACTACAATTTGGCAATATGCAGATAAACTTATGTTAAGTTAAAAAAGCTTGTAAATTCGTTAACGAGCTTCGTAAGTTCGTTAGTAAGCGTGGTAAAGTCGTTGGCGAGCGCCGTAAGTTTGTTGGTTACCTTCGTAACTTCGTTAGTAAGCGTCGTAACTTCGTTGACTAGAGTCGTAAAGTTGTTGGCGAGCGTCGTAAGTTTGTTGATAAGCACGTTAAGTTCGTTAACGAGCATGGCAAAGTTGTTACTAAGCATCGGAAGTTTGTGAACAGCCTTTGTAAACTTGTGAATGAGCGTAGTAACTGAAAAACTCGTCTGGACGCCAAATTTGACGTACTTGACGTCAAATTTGACGTCTCTGATGTCAAACTTGACGTCCTCGATGTCAAACTTGACGTCCTTGATGTCAAATTTGACGTTCCTGATGTCAAATTTGACGTGGCGGACGCCAAATTTGACGTGGCTGACGTCAAATTTGGGGCAATGCAAGAATATTGGAACGTTACAGAGGTTGGACAAGATTTTATGTAAACTCAAAATGAGTTTTAGAGAAAGTAACCGCGTTTTTTTAAATGATACAATTGGTATTTGGATTGTAAGCAAAAAAAAACAGAAGCGAACTTCTGTTTTTATATTTTATAGATAATGATAAATTTATTTTTTAGAATCGCAAACCATTCTTTTTAGTATAGCCCATTGTTTCAAAGCATCACGAGCTTCAACAGCTGGATATCCTAACATGGTTTTTCCGGCTCCAACATCTCCGGTTACACCAGAACCAGCACCTACAATGGCGCCATCACCAATAGTTGTATGATCTTTTATTGAAGCGCTTCCGCCAATGATAACACCATTTCCTAACGTGACAGAACCTGCTAAACCGCTATTTCCTGCCATGATACAAAATTTTCCAAGTTTACTGTTATGACCTATCTGAACCAGATTATCAATTTTACAGCCATCACCTAAAACAGTAGAACTGAATTTTCCGCGATCTACACAAGTGTTGGCACCAATTTCAACACCATTTCCGATGATTACATTTCCAATTTGCGGAATTTTTACCAATCCTTTTTCTTTGCAAGGACGAAATCCAAAACCATCAGCACCAATAGTTGCATTGGGGTGAATGATACAATCATTCCCAATATGACAACGCTCACGAATAACAGTTCCGGACCAGATAACCGTGTTTTTTCCAATAGTAGATTCGTCCAGAATAGTTACATTCGGGTAGATCGTGGTGTTTGCACCAATGGTTACGTTTGGTCCAACATAACAACCTGCACCAATGCGGGCACCTTCGCCAATAATGGCAGTTTCGTCGATAGTGGCAGTTTTATGAATGCTGGAATGAAAAACAGGTGTAGGTGGAGCAAAAAGTGTTAAAATTTGAGACATGGCCAAATCGGCATTTTTAACTTTAATAAAGGCACGATTTTCTCCTGGTTCTATAGAAATATCCTCATTAACAACTGCAACTGAGGCTTTTGAGGCTGACCAGAATTTCTCGTATTTTTTATTTCCGATAAAAGAAATTTCAGAAGTTGTCGCTTTATCCAGTTGTTCTGTAGCTGTAATTTGGTACGAAGTAGAACCGAAAATCTCGCCTTTTATTACTTCGTTAATTTCTTGAATTGAATAGGATTTCATTAAATTTTAAAATTAATTTTAGGTATATTTTTTGCCAAATAAAATCAATTAGTTTTGAATTACCTAATATTATTTTTTAGTTTTTTAAGGAGTGTTTAGAATAATAGTTTAAATATTACAATTTTAACATTAATTATACTAATTTCTTGTGGTATTTATGATTTTTGTTAAAAGTAAATCTTTGATTTGCATAAAAAAAGTGATTACCATTTTAATGAATGGCAATCACTTTTATATGTTAAAAATGTAATTTTTAATAGATTACGTTTTATTCCTTTATCTTAGAAAGCGATATCGCATTGATGCAATAACGCAAACCAGAAGGTTCTGGACCATCAGGAAAAACATGTCCTAAATGGGCATCGCAGGTGTTGCAGACAACTTCTACACGAATCATTCCGTACGATTTGTCGGCATAGTAGGCAATAGCGTTTTCCTTCAATGGTTGTGTAAAAGAAGGCCAGCCTGTTCCTGATTCAAACTTTTCGCTTGCATCAAAAAGCAAAGTACCACAGCATTTACACTCGTATAGTCCCGGTTCGAACAAACTGCACAGCTCAGAACTAAAGGATCTTTCGGTTCCTTTTAAGCGTGTTACCTGAAATTCTTCAGGAGTTAAAATTTCTTTCCACTCGTTTTCTGATTTTTCGACTCTTTTGTCTGGAACCGGATTTCCTTTATTGGTAAAATGAATTACGTTCGCCCATTTAATCATAATAGTAGTTTTAAATGAAAATTATTTAATTTACCATTAAGATAGTAAGTTTCATTAAGAAGCAAAGCCTTAATTTTTCTTAATATCTTAATGGTTTAAAGAGAAATTTTAAATGTTTTTAAAAATGTTATTCCTCTTCTTTTTGTCCCATCATCATCAGGAAAGCCTTTAGGAAACCATCGATATTACCATTCATAACGCCATCGACATCACTGGTTTCGTGTCCGGTTCGAACGTCTTTTACTAATTTATAAGGCTGCATTACGTAATTACGAATTTGCGAACCCCATTCGATTTTCATCTTTCCGGCTTCGATATCCGCACGTTGTGCCTGTTGTTTTTTTAGTTCGATTTCGTACAACTGCGAACGTAACATTTGCATGGCACGCTGTCTGTTGTCCTGCTGCGAACGCGTTTCAGAGCACTGTATCTGGATTCCGGTAGGTTTGTGTACCAATTGTACTTTGGTTTCAACCTTATTTACGTTTTGCCCTCCGGCACCGCTTGAGCGCGAAGTAGTAATTTCAATATCGGCAGGATTAATGTCAATTTCGATACTATCATCAACCAAAGGATACACATAAACAGATACAAACGAAGTATGGCGTTTGGCATTACTGTCAAAAGGTGAAATCCTTACCAGACGATGTACACCGTTTTCGCCTTTTAGATAACCAAAAGAATAGTCGCCTTCAAACTCTAAAGTAACGGTTTTGATCCCCGCAACCTCACCTTCCTGAAAGTTCAGTTCTTTTATTTTATAGCCGTAACTTTCGCCCCACATCATGTACATACGCATTAGCATTCCTGCCCAGTCGCAGCTTTCTGTTCCGCCTGCACCTGCTGTGATTTGTACAACGGCACTTAAACTGTCACCTTCATCAGAAAGCATATTTTTGAATTCGATGTTCTCAATATGTGTCTGCGTTGTGTTGTAATGCTCGTCTAATTCTTCGGCTGTAAGCTCTCCCTCTTTGTAAAAATCATAAGCCAGTTGCAATTCGTCCGTAAGTTCGATGGCTTTGTCGTAATCTTCAATCCATTTTTTCTTGTTCCGAAGGTTTTTTACAATGATTTCTGCTTCTTTTGCGTTGTTCCAGAAATCTGGCGCAAAGGTTTTTTCTTCTTCGTTAGCAATTTCGATTAGTTTGGCATCGACGTCAAAGATACCTCCTCAACGCACCAAGGCGCTCCACAATACCTTTTATCTGTTCGGCTGTTGTCATAAATTAATAGTAGTTTTATATGTTTCTGGCAAATATTACGTTATTTTGTTTTTCCTGTAATTCACAAGTTAAAATTTACTAAACTTGCTCCCGAATTACATCTGGTAATACGTAATTTTGTTGTACAAAAATAAGATATAGTTTTTAGAATATGGAAATAAATTTAATTAGCGATACCATCACTAAACCTACCTACGAAATGTTGCAGTATATGTTTAACGCTCAGGTGGGTGACGACGTCTATAAACAAGATCCTACTGTAATAGAATTAGAAACCAGGGTGGCGGAGTTTTTTGGAATGGAGGCTGGGCTTTTTTTTCCGTCTGGAACTATGGCAAATCAGGCAGCAATTAAACTGCATACACAACCGGGAGAACAACTCATTGCGGATAAATATGCTCATGTATATCATTATGAAGGTGGAGGAGTTTCTTTTAACAGCGGTGTTTCCTGCTGTTTGCTGGATGGAAATCGCGGAATGATCAATGCAGCTCAGGTAGCAGCTGCCATTAATGATCCTGAGTTTTATCACAGTCCATTAACGAGTTTGGTTTGTGTCGAAAATACGACCAATAAAGGCGGTGGCGCTTGTTATGAATTAGAAGATTTAAAAGAAATAAAGAAAGTTTGCGATGCCAATAATCTGAAATTCCACATGGATGGTGCCCGAATTTGGAACGCATTGGTTACCAAAAGACAAAACCCTAAAGAGTTTGGCGCTATTTTCGACACGATTTCAGTTTGTTTATCCAAAGGATTAGGCGCGCCAATTGGTTCTGTATTACTCGGGAGCAAAGCAGATATTCACAGAGCGTTGAGAATCAGGAAAATATTAGGAGGAGGAATGCGTCAGGTAGGTTATTTGGCAGCTGCCGGATTATACGCTCTGGCAAATAATATCGAAAGATTAGCCGAAGATCACCGCAGAGCCAAAGAAATTGCAGCTGTATTAAGTACAAAACCATGGGTAGCTTCAATAGAGCCTGTTGAAACTAATATTTTGATTTTTTCGTTAGCCGAAGGGTATAGCGACCAGCTTTTGATGGAAAAACTGAAGCAGAAGAACATTTCAATCAGCTCAATGGGACACGGAAAACTAAGAATTGTAACCCATCTTGATTATAGAGAAGTCATGCATACGTATGTTTTGGAGACGCTTTCGAAGTTCTAAGAAAAAGTTATGAGTTTTGAGTTATGGGTTATGAGTTTAAAAAAAAACTTATAACCCATTTTCTTTAAAAAGTATTAATTTATGTGAATTTCAGAAGTTAAAGATTAAAAATTATGGTTACAGAAAGTAAAACCCATAACTCAAAACTCATAACCCATAACAGAGATTATTTAAAAAGATTATCCATTCCTGGAATCATTGGCATATCCATTTTGGCAACAGCGTCAAGTTCGGCTTCGTTTACGCTTGTAGCTTTTTCGATGGCTTTGTTTAGGGTTACAATCAAATAATCCTCAAGTTGTTCTTTGTCTTCCAGTAAAGAATCATCAATAGAAATAGATTTTACTTTTCTGTTGGCTGTCAACGTAACTTTTAGCAAACCATCTGCACTTTGTTCGTCAATTAATACTGTATCTAAGCGCTTTTTTGTATCTTCAATTTTTTGTTGGGTTTCTTTAAGTTTACCCATCATTCCCATTAAATCCATTTTCGTTTATTTTAAATTATTTTATGCAAAATTAGCACATTGTATATTGATAACAAGATAATATTTTATGAAAAATTTAATCCTCTTCTATTCTCTTTGTGTTATTTTTGCTACTTCTTATATAAAAACAAATGCTCAATCAATGCAAAACAATATAACTGCTCCAAAAGCCAAAATAATACCTAAAAACCTTAAAAAACACAAAGAAACCAGAGTTGACAACTATTTTTGGTTAAATGACAGAGAAAATCCTGAGGTTATTGAGTATCTCAATCAGGAAAATGAATATTACAAAAGCATGACTTCGCATACAAAAGAACTTCAGGATAATTTGTATGAAGAAATGAAAGCCAGAATCAAAGAAGATGATTCATCGGTTCCTTATTTTTATAATGGTTATTGGTACATCACACGATTTGAAACCGGCCAGGATTATCCCATTTTTTCCCGAAAAAAAGAAAGTCTTTCAGCAGATGAGGAAATTTTATTCAATTGTAATGAAATGGCCAAAGGACACGCTTACTTCAAATTAGGAGGTCTGAGCATAAGTCCGGATAACAAATTTGCCAGTTTTGGACTTGATTTGGTAGGAAGAAGAATTTATACCATTCAATTCAAAAACCTTGAAACAGGCGAAATTTTAGCCGATAAAATCGAAAATGCCACAGGAGGCTCCGTTTGGGCGAACGACAATAAAACTGTTTTTTATACCAAACAGGATCAGGTAACCTTACGTGCTGATAAGATTTTCAGACATAAATTAAATACCGATTCTGCAACTGATGTTTTAGTATTTAATGAAACCGATGATACTTTTAATGTATCGATAAGCAAAGAAAAATCAAGAAAATATATTGTTATAGGTTCAGGAAGCACGCTAACGACTGAATATAGAATCCTGAACTCAGATACTCCAGATGGTGAATTTGTTGTTTTTCAGCCTCGTGTGCGTGGTTTAGAGTATAGTATTTCACATTACGAAGATTCATTTTACATCTTAACAAATAAAGATAAGGCTACCAATTTTAAATTGATGAAAACGCCTGAAAACAAAACAGGTAAAAAAAACTGGACAGATGTTATTCCGCATCGTGAAGATGTCTTGCTTGAAGATATCGAAATTTTCAGAAACTATCTGGTTGTGGAAGAGCGTTCGAACGGTCTGAATCACATCCGAATCATGCCTTGGAACGAAGAACCAGATTATTATTTGCCTTTTGGAAGTGAAACCTATAGTGCATACACTACAACCAATATTGATTTTGATACAGATGTTTTGCGATACAGTTACCAGTCTTTGGCGACTCCTTCGTCTATAATCGATTTTAATATGAAAACCAAAACCAAAGAAATCTTAAAAGAACAACAGGTTTTAGGAGGCAAATTTGACAAAGAAAATTATATCGAAGAACGCGTTTGGGCTACTGCCAGATATGGTGCAAAGGTGCCAATTTCGATGATTTACAAAAAAGGATTAAATAAAAATGGTAAAAACCCGTTGTTGCTTTACGCTTATGGTTCTTATGGAGTAACGATGGATGCCTATTTTTCGTCAACAAGACTTTCTTTATTAGATAGAGGTTTTGTCTATGCAATCGCCCATATCAGAGGAGGTGAAGACTTGGGAAGACAATGGTACGAAGACGGAAAACTGTTAAAAAAGAAAAATACCTTTACAGATTTCATTGATTGCTCTAAATTTGTAATTAATGAGAACTACACCTCGGCAGAACATTTATATGCTGAAGGCGGTTCTGCAGGAGGATTATTGATGGGAGTTATCATAAATGAAGCTCCTGAATTATACAACGGTGTTATTGCACAGGTGCCTTTTGTAGATGTTATCACGACAATGTTAGACGATAGTATTCCCTTAACAACAGGAGAATATGATGAATGGGGAAACCCAAATAATAAAAAATATTATGATTATATGTTATCCTATTCGCCTTATGATAATATAAAAGCCCAAAATTACCCTAACATGTACGTTTCAACAGGTTTACATGATTCTCAGGTTCAATATTGGGAACCTGCCAAATGGGTAGCCAAATTAAGAAATTTAAAAACTAATAATAATTTATTATTTTTAGACACTAACATGGATGCCGGACATGGCGGGGCTTCAGGACGTTTTGAGGCTTTAAAAGACTTAGCAAAAGAATTTAGTTTTTTATTAGATTTAGAAAAAATTAAAAGCTAATTAGATTTTTTTTGTTAAATTTGCAACCTATCGAGGTTAATTTAAAAATACCTTTGATTAACTATTTTTTTATGAAAGAAGAAATAAATGCTTATAATAATGTTTTAGAGTTAATAGGTAACACACCACTTATTAAGCTAAATAAAATCACCGAAGAGTTAGAAGGAAATTTCTACGCAAAGGTAGAAGCTTTTAATCCAGGACACTCGTCAAAAGATAGAATAGCATTATATATCATCGAAGAAGCCGAAAAAAGAGGGATTTTATCTCCAGGCGATACCATAATCGAAACAACATCTGGTAACACAGGTTTTAGTTTGGCGATGGTGAGCATTATAAAAGGCTACAACTGCATTTTGGCAGTAAGTTCAAAATCCTCAAAAGACAAAATTGATATGTTGCGCAGTTTGGGAGCAAAAGTTTATGTTTGCCCTGCGCATGTTTCTGCAGACGACGAAAGGTCTTACTATAATGTAGCAAAACGTTTACACGAAGAAACAAAAGGTTCGGTTTATATCAATCAATATTTTAACCAATTGAATATTGATGCCCATTATAATACTACAGGTCCTGAAATCTGGGAACAAACCAAAGGACAAATTACACACCTTGTTGCTTGTAGCGGAACAGGAGGAACTATCTCCGGGACGGCTAAATTCTTAAAAGAGCAAAATCCAAATATTAGAATTCTGGGAGTAGATGCTTTTGGTTCGGTATTAAAAAAATACCATGAAACGAAAGAATTTGACAGTAAAGAAATTTACCCATATAGAATTGAAGGTTTAGGTAAAAACCTAATTCCGTCAGCAACCGATTTTGATATTATCGACAAGTTCATAAAAGTTACAGATGAAGAAAGTGCTCATTCAGCTCGCGAAATCACGCGTAAAGAAGGATTATTTGTAGGTTATACTTCTGGAGCCGTTATGCAGGCTATCAAACAATATGCTGAAGAAGGTGAGTTTACTAAAGACAGTAATATTATTGCTATTTTTCCAGATCATGGCTCACGTTATATGAGCAAAGTATTCAGTGATGACTGGATGAATGAACAAGGTTTCTTTGATAGTGTGAACGAAGAAGAAGTTCAAAAAATAGAATTTGTAAAATAAAACAATAAAACATTAATATATAGAAGCTCCATTTGTTATCGCAAATGGAGTTTTTTTTTGATTTTAAAATAAAAGAAGAGCAAAAGCAAATTATAAAAAAGATATAATTTATTTATTCAGTAAGAATAACGTATTAATACGTAGGATTTTTATATTATTTTTGAATTAAATTTACTTTTTTAAGATTTGTTTAACTTGTAAACAGATGCAAATCAAAGCGATAAGTACTGTTTTTTTGTTGTTTTAACGATTATTTAGGTTAGTTATCGGAAAAGTTTCTTGTGGAAAAATTTATCGCATAGTTTAGCAGTGTTAAAATTACACTATCATTTTTAATAGCTTCAATGTACTATTATGAATAAAATGCTACTCACTTTGCTGTTTGTAAGTTATTTGAATCTTCAGGCTCAAAAACCTAGTGAGGAGTTTAATTTTGACGGAACACTAAATAATAATTCTAATACAGCTTCATTTATTGGAGCGGCTAATTTTGTAACAGACAGAAACGGAAAATTAGCAGGAGCACAGCGTCTTGAAAACAAGTATATTGAAGTAGTGCTGAACAATCTTCCACAGGGAAATAAAGCAAGAACAGTTTCGATTTGGATAAAGTTTAATGATATTTCAAATCCCAATTATATCTGGGGTTATGGAACTACACGTAATGCAGAATATTGTGGTCTCTTGCAGCAAGCAACAGATTCTGTAAACTCAGATTTAAGTTTAGCAGGTTGGGGCGCTTCCAATGATGTTATTGTATCAACTTCTTTGTTACAAAACATCTGGTATAATTACAGCATTACTTTTGATGGAAAAATATCCAAAATATATCGTAATGGAGAGCTTTTGAAATTAGCTGAAGGTATTGTTCGAAACACAAAAGGAAATGTTTTTAAAGTAGGACAAATACAGAATATTACAGCAATTAATGCTGATATAGATGATCTAAAAATATACGACGTAGCTTTGACAGAGCAACAAATTATAGACTTATATATTTTTTCTAAGCCGGCGGTGGTGGTAGCTCAGGCTCAGATAATTGCTACTCCTGAAACAGGAGTAGCAATTAATAATAACAATGTTGCTAGTGCAAACATTGCTAAATCATTGACTACAAATAATGATGTTAATAAGAGTTTAAAATCAGTTGAAGTTTACTCTCAGGGGCAAAGAGTTTTAGGAAGTTCATCGCAACAAGAACTGAATGTAAGAGATTTGCCGGAAGGAACCTATTTGTTGAAGGTTACCAATTTATCTTCGCAAAAAGTCACTTCAAATTAAGTACGAGTCTAATAGAAAATAATAGTTAGTTAGTTTTATTTTTTTTGTTATTACCTTTTTTAATATTTGAATTATTATAAAAAAAGCCTTCTGATTTTATATCGGAAGGCTTTTGGTTTTTAATGCTTTTTTTGATGACCCGGAGCGTGAGATCTTGCGCTTTTGCTGCCTGACATTTTTTTTGCTTTTCCAGGAGGAACTTTGTGTGAATGTTTATTTGAGTGGTGGTGATGGGTAACACAACCTAAAACACTGATAACTACAAATAGAATTACCATAACAATTACGGCAACTTTAGTGTATTTCGAGTTTTTCATAAATTTTATTTAAATTAATTTTGATTTTGGGATTAGCAAATATAATAGTTAAATCGAATTTTTCATCATTTATGTCTTGTTTAAAATGGGTATAAACAAAAAGGACTTCTCTGTATATTTTTGAAAGCCTCCAAATCTATATGCTAATTAGAAAAGTAAATTTTTTTGTATGTCTTCCCAACCTTTTTATAAAAAAAGTACTCTATATAAGTAGTAATCATTTTAAATGATTTTCACTTAAAAAAGTATTTTATGAAAAAGAAATTCACCTTAGAAATAGTAAATTCCTGTACTGAAAATTTTGATAACATGATTCCGAATGCGAATGGATCATTTTGTAATTCGTGTGTCAAAAATGTAATCGACCTGAGTAGTAAAACAAATTCCGAAATTGCCAGATTCGCATCAGAAAATAAAAACAAAACTGTTTGTGCCCGACTTAAAACGACACAATTAGAACAGGAATTTGTTTATAATGAAACTTCTAAAATTAATAATTTTAAGTATGCAGCCGCGGTTGCAGCTTCAGTTTTGCTGACTTCAAATGTTGTGGGACAGGAAAAGCCATCTGTACAAACAGAAATAAATTCTACAAAGTCTGAGCATTTTATTTTAGGTAAAGTTGCTTATAATGAAACAGCAGAAGAACAAGTTTCGATAGTGGTAAAGGGGAAAATAATAGATTCTAAAACCAATAAACCTTTGGATAAAAAGATGTATCCTAAAATCGTATTCTCAATAAATGGTTCAGAAAGCATCATTAAAGTAAATGCCAAAACGGGGGATTTTACAGCTTCAATCAAAATTTTAAAAACAGACAAAACAATTGGATATACGATTAGTAGTGGCGATTATTTTCTTTCAAAAACTTTAGAATTTGATATAAAATCGGTCAAAGAAAATGTATTGCAGCAAAATATAGAGGTTGATCCCGAAGAATTCAGAAAAATTTATGTAATGGGCGGTTTGGGGATTAATTATTCTGAAATAAAGGTAACAAAGGAAATATAATCGAACTTCGGTAAATAAAAAAGCTCTGGAAATTCCAGAGCTTATAATTTATAAAAGAAGCTTATTATGCTTCTTCCTGCATTGTGTGATAAACGTTCATCACGTCATCATCTTCTTCGATTTTTTCGATTAGTTTCTCAACATCAGCGATTTGAGCTTCTGTTAGTTCTTTAGTGATTTGAGGAATACGTTCAAAACCAGAAGAAAGAATCTCTAAGCCTCTGTTCTCTAATTCTTTTTGCAAAGCTCCAAAACTTCCAAAAGGCGCATAAATTAAGATCCCGTCTTCATCTTCGAAAACTTCTTCGGCTCCAAAATCAATCAGTTCCAATTCTAATTCTTCAGGATCAAGATTTCCTTTTGCAATTCTGAAATTACAAGTATGGTCAAACATAAACTCAACAGAACCCTGAGTTCCCATGGTACCATTGCATTTGTTAAAGTAGCTGCGGATATTCGCAACTGTTCTGTTATTGTTATCAGATGCTGTTTCAATCAAAATCGCAATTCCGTGAGGGGCGTAACCTTCAAACAAAATTTCTTTATAGTTGGCAGTATCTTTATTACTTGCATTTTTTATCGCACGCTCCACATTGTCCTTAGGCATGTTGGCCGCTTTTGCGTTTTGTATTACAGCTCTTAATCTGGAATTGGCATCTGGGTTTGGACCACCTTCTTTAACTGCCATAACGATGTCTTTACCAATTCGGGTAAATGTTTTAGCCATTGCTGACCAACGTTTCATTTTTCTTCCTTTTCTAAATTCGAACGCTCTTCCCATTACTGATTTTTTATTTTGTGTTGCAAAAATACGGTTATTCCTTATTTTTCCAAAATCAAATTCAATTATATTTTGGTAAAATAGTTTCAGGTTTCAGGTTTTAAGTTTCAGGTTCCAACATCAGCCTGAAACTTGAAACCTGAAACAAAAATTTGCTACTTCGAGCCATTAAATTCTGTGATAATATTTATTGCTTCGTTCAGATACGGATTGGTTTTTAGAGTATTGATCTGATATTCATTCATCACTTTTTCTGAAGGATAAGTGCCTAATAAAAACTGATTTACAGTAGAGTTGTAGATATCCAGCGGATTATTTTCATCATTAAAAGTGTTAATCTCTTTCCAAAGCGTGTTTCTGATTTGCTTTTGCTCAAAAACCGCATCTAATGTCATCGGAATTTCGGCTTTTGGAACATTTATCATTTCGTCAATCTTCTTATTGATTCTTTTGATATCATTAAAATAATAATTATCCGAAAGTCTTACAGAGCTGTTATGAGCAATTTTATCAATAACGCTTCTTTTTACGTAAGGTTTAAATTTAAGAAAGGTTTGGATACTGTCATTTTTTATAGCTGTAGGGAAATTGCTTTCTTTTTGATAAATGTCTTCGTAAAATTCTGGAAGAATCACATCCGGAGTTACCCCAATTTTTTGATGGCTTTTGCCGGTTACCCGATAAAATTTATTAATCGTAATTTTTAAGAAATCGGTATTCTTAGTATCGTCAAGCGAAACAATGGTCTGCATAGTGGCTTTACCAAGTGTGTTGCTGCCCAATAATAAGGCCCGGTTATAATCTTGTACAATCGAAGAGAAAAACTCACTGGCCGAAGCCGTATTGCTGTTAATTAAAACCACAATTGGACCTTTATAAATCAAGCCTCTATAAGGATCATTGATCACTGACTGACTTTTTTTATTGTCAACTACAACCGAAATTGGTCCATAATCCACAAACATTCCGGCCAGTTTGATAGCTTCTTCCATCGAGCCGCCGCCATTGTCGATTAAATCGATAACGAGACCTTTTATGTTATCGCGTTCCAGTTTTATGACTTCACGGGCTACGTCATCGGCGCAGCCTTTTCTTGAATTACCATCTAAATCAGCATAAAAACTTGGTATTTTGATATAGCCAATTTTATTTTCTTTCCCGATAATAAAACTGAAAACCGAATTATCCTCGTCTTTCATGACTTGTTTTTCGATGTAAACATCAAAGCTTTTTCCTGAATTTCGCTTTAGCGTCAGGGTAATGTTTTTATTTGATTCGGATAAAATCATGGTCGAAATAGATTCCAGCGAAGAGCAGGAAACCTCTAATGTTTCTTTTTGATTGGAAATCGAAATAATCTGATCGCCCTTTTTTATCTGTCCCGTTTTAAAAGCCGGACCATTAGGATCAATTTCGTCCACTATAATTTCGTTTTTCTCATTCAGATTAACCGTCATTCCAAGCGACAAATGTTCTTTAGATAAGGAAGCTACAAAACTCGATTTAGAATCATCGCTAAAGTAAGCGGTGTGTGGATCAAAATAAGTACAGAAAAAGTTATAGAGCTTTTCCTGTTGTGTGCTTTTGGTTTCCAGAAGTGTATTGATTCTACAAATTTCATTCGATAAAATCAATTTTCTGGAAGCAGCTTCAATCGATTTAAAATTCGTCTTTATAGAATCCAGATTATCACTTGATTCTACCATATCATCCATAATCTGATAGCGAAGTTTTTTAAGCCAAACTTTCTCCAGATTGTCTTTATTTACATAAAAGTCAAATGTTTTTTTATAAAACCTAATGGTGTCTTTTTTAGTATAATCAAAGGTTCCGGCTTGTATTTTCTGCAGCACCGTTTTAGTTCTTACAAGCCCATTTCTGTATTTACTTTCGATATCATCCAGAAAACTGCAATCGTTTTTCAGAAGTAAATCATCCAGATTCAGGCGGTATTTTTCAGATAATTCTTTGTATTCATCCTTAAAAAAGATATTTCGGGCGGGATCTAATTCATTAATCAGGTTATCAAACACAAAGATCGATAAACTATCATCTACAGGTTTTGGTTTGATGTGTTCGGTTTGAATTAATGTATTTATTTGGTTTAGTATTTCACATGTTTTAGCGCTATTTTGACTAAATAGAACACTTGTAGTCAGTAAAAATACCAGAGAAAATTTTTTCATATATCGAAAGTCATCGTTTACATTAAAATTACGGTTATTTTTTAACATGAACCCGCACTTTCTCTAAAATATCGATGAGGAATATCTTTTTCTCCACGAATTGCATACATTGTTTTGTTTATCAAAAAGTTAGCCACGAATTCACGAATTATTATACATAAATTGAAAATAATTCGTGAATTCGTGGCCATAAAAAAGCCGTTACAATTATTAATTTGTAACGGCTTTAATACTTATTTATATAAAAAAACTATTTCTTGTAAAAAGGTAATTTCACCACTTTTGCAGCAACATCATTTTTTCTGATTCTGATAAAAATATCGCTGTCAACTGCGCTGTTGTCAACCGTAACATATCCCAAACCAATACCTTTACCCATAGAAGGCGACATCGTTCCCGAAGTTACAATACCAATCACGGTACCAGTAGCATCTACAATTTCGTAATCGTGTCTTGGCACGGCACGTTCCTGCATTTCAAAAGCAACTAACTTTTTGGTAACACCTGCTTCTTTTTGCTTTTTCAAACTTTCAGAATTGGTAAAATCTTTACTGAATTTCGTAATCCATCCCAATCCAGCTTCAAGTGGAGAAGTAGTATCGTTAATATCGTTTCCGTACAAACAGAAACCCATTTCAAGACGTAAAGTATCACGAGCAGCCAATCCGATAGGTTTGATTCCGAAAGCAGCACCAGCCTCAAAAACCTTGTTCCAAATCGCTTCAGCATCGGCATTTTTGCAGTAAATTTCGAATCCACCAGAACCAGTATAACCTGTAGCCGAAATAATGACATCATTAAACCCAGCAAAATCAGCCACTTCAAAATGGTAATAAGGAATCGCAGCTAAATCTAAAGAAGACAAAGGCTGCATCGCCTCAACCGCTTTAGGTCCCTGAATAGCCAACAAAGAGTAGTCGTCAGACAAGTTTTTCATCTCAACACCCAAATCATTGTTTGCCGAAATCCAGTTCCAGTCCTTCTCGATATTCGAAGCATTTACAACCAGTAAATACTCTTCTTCTTTCATTTTATACACAATCAAATCATCTACGATTCCGCCGTCATTGTTTGGCAGGCAGGAATATTGCGCTCTACCAATCGTCAAAGTCGAAGCATCATTCGAAGTCACTTTCTGAATCAAAGCCAAAGCATTTGGACCCGAAAGCAAAAATTCACCCATGTGCGAAACGTCAAAAACGCCCACACTGTTACGAACTGTCTCGTGTTCAGCATTCACACCTTCGTAAGTAATCGGCATGTTATAACCAGCAAACGGAAGCATTTTTGCTCCCAAACCTTCATGTATGTGCGTAAGCGCAGTATTTTTCATTGTGTAGTTTTAAGAAATTGTGACGCAAATTTATTCAAAAAATATCGAAAATAAGCAGTCTAAATTATAAAATTCGCAAAGATTAGGAGCTATTTCCTGCTATCCGCTATATCTTTTTGTTTTTAAAGAAAAAACAAAAAGGATGCCGCTTCTATCAGGGCTAGGGCTATTCGGTTATGAGAAACACTTTCTTCTTCAAATTTTTATTGTAACTTTAATAACCTGAATTTTAATTATCATTTACTGTAAACGGCTAATTAAAAATCCGTTTTATCCGCGTTATAATTAACCTCAATCCATAAGTAATTAAATAATCACAATAGATAAACAAGTCAAATGAAAGACCCGTTTTTAATTACAAAAGAAGAAATTCTACAACTCTATAAACCCGTAAACCCTACAGCGCATAAAGGAATTCAGGGACACGCTGTCATTATTGCAGGAAGTTACGGCAAAATCGGAGCGGCAGTTTTGGCATCAAAAGCAGCATTAAAATCAGGTTGCGGACTCGTCACTACTTTTGCACCGCAATGTGGTTATACAATTCTGCAAACCGCCATTCCGGAAGTAATGGTTGTAACGGATGAAAACCCTAATTTTATTACCAATATCAAGCTTCCGTTTATTCCGCAAGCTGTTGCGATTGGTCCGGGAATCGGGCAGGAGCAAGCCACTCAAAAAGCTTTGCATACCTTTTTGAAAACAAATATTCCGCCTTTGGTTCTCGATGCAGATGCGCTCAATATTATATCAAAAAAACCATCCTGGTTGGATTTATCACCTAAAAACACAATCCTGACACCACATCCAAAAGAACTCGAACGCTTAATTGGTAAATGGAATTCGGATGCCGAAAAATTTCAAAAAACAATTGCTTTTTCTGAAAAGTATAAAGTAATTATTGTCATGAAAGGTGCACCCACATTTATCATTCATCAACAGAAGGTCTATCAAAACACCACGGGAAACGCCGCTTTGGCAACTGCAGGAAGCGGTGATGTCTTAACCGGAATCATAACAAGTCTGCTTGCCCAAGGTTACGAATCTTTACAAGCAGCGCAATTGGGTGTTTTTCTTCACGGATTAACTGCTGATATAGCGCTACCTGAAACGGGTTATGAGTCTTTTATAGCATCGAATATTATGGAGAATTTAGGAAAAGCTTTTTTGGAATTAGATAATTAGATAATGTGTCAATTAGATAATTGAATTGTGTTCACATTTTGTTATTCCAGAAATGATAAAAATAAACGAAAATATCCTTTTGAAAACGGATGCCCTAGCCCCGATAGAAGTGGAAATCCTTTTGTTTTTTTCTTTAAAAAACAAAAGATTGCAACGGATAGCGGGATTAGCTCCTGAAAAAAAGATTTGGTTTTATTATAGAAATCGGAAAGACAAACATGACGAAAAAAAACTTTGCGACTTAGCGCCTTTGCGAGCAAATTTCCGCACCAATACTAAATTTACTTCGAGAAGCCTGCAGTTAAAAAATCTAAAATCTAAACTCAGAAATCTAAAATCAAAAATCCGTAAGTTTGTATTCCAGTAAATACTGCTTATGAAAAACTTCGATCTCAGAACCGTAAATGTTACACGATATATAACACCTTTGCGCGAAGGCGGTTCTTTACCCGCTTTGGCAGAAGCCGACGACGATTTTAAATATGTCCTTAAATTCAAAGGTGCGGGTCACGGCGTAAAAGCCCTGATTGCCGAGTTGGTAGGTGGACAAATCGCCAAAGCCTTAAAATTGCAATTACCGGAACTGGTTTTCGCGAATCTCGACGAAGCTTTCGGACGTACAGAAGCCGACGAAGAAATTCAGGATCTGTTGCAGGGAAGTCAGGGGTTGAATTTAGCACTTCACTTTTTATCAGGAGCGATTACTTTTGATCCGGTAGTAACGACTGTCGATGCCAAACAAGCCTCGCAAATTGTCTGGCTTGATGCGTACATCACCAATGTAGATCGTACTTTTAAGAATACCAATATGCTCATCTGGCATAAAGAATTATGGCTGATCGATCACGGAGCCTGTTTGTATTTTCATCATTCCTGGAACAATTGGGAGCAACACGCCAAAAGCCCTTTTGCTTTGATAAAAGACCATGTTTTGTTGCCACAAGCGTCACTTTTGCAAGAGGTCGATGCCGAGTTTAAAGCACTTTTAACTCCCGAAGTATTAGAAGAAATAGTCGATACAATTCCGCTGGAATGGCTGGAGTGGGAGGACACTGATGAAACACCCGAAGCTTTGCGAAATGTATATCTGCAGTTTTTGCAAACTAGATTAAACCATTCTGAAATTTTTGTAAAACAAGCGCAAGATGCAAGATAGTCACTTATATGAGTATGCCGTAATTCGTGTGGTACCCAGAGTCGAGCGCGAAGAATTCCTGAATATCGGAATCATTTTGTTTTGCAAAAAAGCCAAATTTATAAAAGTATTGTCTCATATTGACGATGCCAAAGTAGCAGCTCTTTCTGCCGATTTTGATATTGAGCAATTGCATTGTAATGTAACGGCCCTGAAAAAAATAGCCAATGGAGACAAAGATGGCGGACCAATTGGCGAATTTGATATTCCGTCGCGTTTTCGCTGGCTGACAGCTATTCGTAGTTCGGCGATTCAGACTTCGAGACCACATTCGGGTCTGTGTGAAGATTTGGAGAAAACGATTCAGCGTTTGTTTGAAGAACTTGTGCTGTAAATGTTTTTCACCATATAAGTTATATAAGAAAATTTAAGTTTGAACTTAAAAATTTCGTGAAGTCGCAAGGCCATATAAGAAAAAACTACGCGAATCTCTGCGAATAAGCTTTGTGTATCTCTGTGTAAAATCTGAAATAAAAAAAACACGAACTACATTCCTATAATTCGTGGTTTAAAAACTAAACTAACTCTATTTTTTTTGGATTTTTTAGAAAGATCCGCAGATGTTGCCGCCTAAAGTAGCTCCTGCATTTGCCGAAACATCGGCTTTAACAGCAGTTTTAACAAGTTTTACAATAGTGTAAGGAGGCGTAAAAGCAGTTTTATTTCCGGCTTGGTTTCCAGTTGTGTTTGTAAAAACATTATCAACTGCTGTAACTGCTGTGTAACCAGTCATTAAATCAATTGGCGTTTTTACACCTTCAAAAACATTACTTTCTACACGAATATCAGCTTCAAAACCTGCTGCAACACATTTGTTACTTACAGTGCTATTAAAGAAATTATTCAGTAAATGCACTTTTCCAAAGCGAACTCTAGGCATTCTTTCTTTACAGCCTGGAGCCCACCAGCAACGGGCAAAAGTAATTCTTAGTTTTCCACGATCTCCTGTTGCTCCGTCGCTTGAACCAATTAAGTTTGAATATCTGTGATCATCAGAACCTCCAGAACCTCCAGCTTTTGGCGGTTTTAGGTAATGAAATTTAGAATACGTAACTGAAATATAATCTGACTTGTTTTTGATGTCGAAGTTTCCGTCAACACCATCTCTAAATTCGCAGTGGTCCACCCACACGTTTGTACATTCGTCAAGAATAGCATTATCCCAACCGTCAGTATCATAAGCGCCGGGACCTTCAAAAATTAGATTTCTAATAATGATGTTTTTGCATCTTTTGATATTGATAATTCCGGAAGCATCTTTGGTTTGATTTGTTGAAACCAGTTTTGCACCGCTAGCACCATAAATGGTTTTGCCTGTCTGATCCTGAAACGACAATCTTGTTGTAACTGTAATAGTTCCGGAAACTTTGATCACTTTTACAGAACTGTTTTCAATCGCCGATTTCAATTGCGCATAAGTCGTAACTGTTGTTTCTGTCGATGTTCCTCCTCCAGTTGTTCCTCCATTTTGAGAGGCCCATCCTGGAACCTGAGCACAGTTTCCTACTTTAGCCGTTAAGTTACTTCCCGTAGAAGCTGCAGCAATAATTTTTTCATCATTTTGTGATGAAGCAATTTCCTCGGTGTTACATGCTGTAAAACCGAATGCCAATGTCAATAAGAACATGGTGAGGGTTGATTTAAATTTCATAATTTAAGTTTGGGGTTTATAAGTATTTAACAATACAAATCTGCGGATAATTGCACTTAAAAAAGTTGAACAAGTTCAATGTTTTGAAAAAATATCTACAAAAAGTATTTTTTTAACAGTTGTTAAGTGACAAAATTTTTTAAAACAAGTATTTTTGCGTAATCGATTACATTATTATTTTTTTAATTCATTCTAATACTTACGCCCCAAGTAAGAATAAAAGTAAAAATATGTACAAAGCCCTCAGATTAAGCATCGAACGCAAAATTCCTTTGACAGATGAAGAATGGAAATTTATAGTTGAAAAAACCGAGTTTATCAAACTAAAAAAAAATGAATATTTGCAAGTCCAGGACTCTAATAGTTCTTACGAAGGCTTTATTTTGAAAGGTGCTTTTAAAACCTACATTTTGAATGACAATGGTACCGAAAGCGTTATTTTTTTCTCCTTCGAAAACGAATGGATGTGTGATCTCGAAAGTTTCTATCATCAAAAACCTACCACCTACAATATCAAGGCAATTGAAGACAGCGAAATCCTTGTTATTAGTAAGGCTAATAAAGCCCTTTTGTTTGAGCAGGTGCCAAAGTTAATCCAGTTTCACATCCTTATGGTCGAAAAAGCCAATATTGCCATCCAGCAAAGACTTTTAGATGTCTTAAACAAAACTTCCAAACAAAGGTATCTGGAGTTTATCGAGAAGTATTCGCACAAAGTGGGGAAAATCAACAACAGGAATTTGTCTTCTTATCTCGGAGTTTCACACGAATTTTTGTCTAAGATTAAAAAAAGGTGTTGAAAAGAGAGGGGCTGAGATTCTCTGTAGAGTCGCACTGCAATGCGTCTAATATATTTTATCATAGAATGCGAGACTAAAAAAAACTCTGCGAATCTTGATGTTAAACCTTTTTTACCATATAAGTTATATAAGAAAATTTAAGCTGGAACTTAAAAATCTCGGGAAGTCGCAAGGACATATAAGAAAGAACTTTGTGCCTCTGCGCCTTTGCGAGACTAAAAAAGCCTCCGCGAATCTCTGTGGTATAAACTATACTAGCTTCTCTAAAAAGATAAACTCCAGCGGTTCGGCTGAAATCGTAATATGAATTTCGCTTTGCGGGAAAGCTTCTCTTTCGCCTGTATCAGTATAACCGTTGCGTTTGTACCAGGCAATAAGCTCCTCACGTACCGAAATTACTGTCATAATAATACTCGACAAACCTAAAGCTTTAGCCTGATTTTCGGCTTCGGCCAGCATCTTTTTGCCGATACCGCTGTTTTGTAATTCGGGAGAAACGGTTAACATTCCTAAATACAATTGCGTGCCTTTTTCGACCAGTAAAACCGAACCGATAATCTGGTCGTTCTCCGTAAATTTCAGAAAAGTGTTTTTTGAATCCTCTAGAATTTCAGTTAATTCTTCTTCGGTGGTTCTTTTTCCTTCTAATAAATGGGCTTCGGTAGTCCAGCCTTTTTTTGAAGTTTCGCCTCTGTATGCCGAATTGATTAAGGTATTTAATGCCGGAATGTCGGCTAATGTTGCTTTTGTAATCATGGTTGGTGTGCTGTAGTCCTTTAATTTTTAAATGTCAAAGGTAAATAAATGTTGTCTAAAAGGAAATGAGACAGTGTGATTATGAAATTAAAAAAATACAACGCTTACTTCCTCAGCTACCGGGCTTACATTCTCGCATACGACGCTTACATCCTCAGTTACCAAGCTTACATTCTCACATACAACGCTTACATCCTCAGGTACCGGGCTTACATTCTCACATACGACGCTTACATCCTCAGCTACCGAGCTTACATCCTCAGCTACCGGGCTTACATTCTCGCATACGACGCTTACATCCTCAGCCACCGGACTTACATTCTCACACACGACGCTTATATCCTCAGTTACAAAGCTTACATTCTCACATACGACGCTTACTTTCTCAGTTACCGGGCTCATTAACGACTTTACCAAGCTTATTAACGAAGTTACGAAGGTCGCCAACAAACTTACCAAGGTCGTCAACGACTTTACGACGCTTACTAACTAACTTACGAAGGTCGCCAACAAATTTACCACGCTCGCCAACGATTTTACCACGCTTACTAACGAACTTACGAAGGTCGCCAACAAACTTACCACGCTCGCCAACGACTTTACCACGCTTACTAACGAACTTACGAAGGTCGCCAACAAACTTACCACGCTCGCCAACGACTTTACCACGCTTACTAACAAACTTACCACGCTCGTTAACGAATTTACGAGGCATTATTTTTTTGAGAGGTAGAAAATCTTAGGAGCAGTAGCTTTTTATTTTTTCGATTACCGATTTAATTTGGATTTGATGCTCATCGTAAACCTTTTCTTTATCTAAAGTTCCGCCCAGAATAAGCATCTCTTTGTTTTCAAAACGTTTGCCTAAACGGTCGTTCAGGAAGACGGTTTTCATGCTTTTGGCAATTTCTATTTCGTCCAGAAAAGCATTGGGATGCCCGGCGGTACAAACGGCAAGTCCTAAGGGTACGGTTTTCATTTTGGCATCAGACTGGTCGTTCGCGTACGCATATCCCACCGAATATACTCTATCGAACCAGCCTTTCATCTTCGCGGGACAATCGCTCCACCATACCGGATATATAAAAATGATAGCATCTGCCTTTGCTATTTTTTGATGTTCCAATATAACATCCGCAGGAATGGGCAGGGCAGTGTTTATAAGGCCTTCTCTTTCGTATTCGGCTTCGGTCATGTCGCTCTGAAAACCCATTTCGTAAAGATCAGAGATTTCGAGATTCCAATTTTGAGCCGCAATCAGCTCTTTCAGCTGTTCCAAAACCTGAAAGGTGTACGATTGTTTGCTGGGATGACTGTAGATGATGAGGATGTTCATGTGGTTTGTTTTCGGTTGTAACTTTTTGGCTGATACGAAAATAAGGATTTATGTTGTGGTTTTTTGAAAGTTAATGGTCTTTAGACTGGTTTGCCATTGCGGGAAACTTGTTTTGTAAAAAGGTAGAGATTTTGAATAGCCTCCTGCTTTAGCTGGAGGGAATAAATTGCAATAGTAAAAAATGGCTTTAGCCTAAAGTATCGTTTTTTGGCTAAAGCCAATTGTAGAATTTATTAAAAAACCTCCAGCTAAAGCTGGAGGCTAGTGAAGGTTTTTGATGTTTTTATATGATTTCTATTGGCAGAAGGCTACATTACTTTTCTAATGCTATCCAAAAAATCATTAACTGATTCTTGATTATCCTTTTTCCATCGATTAAATAATTTTGAATAACCATTACCAAATTCTTTCTTATTTATAGTAGATAAAAACCAACTCTTATGTACACCTTTACCATCATTTGTAAAATTATTAAAACAAGTTAGTTTTGTAAAATTATTTTCATCATCCCAAAAATCATCATAATCAGATAAGTTTTTGACAAAATCATACATGACAGTTTCGGGTCTAAACTCTGTTGGAAGAAAAACTGTTCTTGGTGGTATTTTTTTTGAATTCAATTTTTTCTTTACATCTCCATCTAAAATAAAATATACTTTTTTGAAAATTGAATGGTTTGATTCAGCCATAGAAATAATTGTTCCATCTGGAAAAGGACCTTTTTCTATATTTACTATTTTTTTTAATTCTGTATTATTTATAAGATTTTTAATCCAATATTGTGCAACTTCATCTTCACATATAAAGTTGATTTTTTCAGTAACCTTAATTTTAGATACTTCATTTTTTATTTTTAATCTAATATATTCCACAGATGGATTTATAGAATTCTTTACTTTACCGTCTAGCAAATTGAAGTAATTTATTTTTGTATCATTGCCAAATTTATCCTTTAAGTATTCTAATATTTCAACTGAATGTGTCGTGAAAATTATTTGAATGTCAAGTTTTCTTGCATATCTAAATAAGACGTCAATTAATCTACATTGTGAAGCTGCATATAATGTCGAATCTATTTCATCAATTAAAATAATTCCTCCATTAAAACTATCTTTATTTTTTTCTTTTAAAATTTCAAATGAAATTAGAGAAGAAATTATTTGAGAAATATTATCCTGACCAGCAGAATTTCCTAAGTGTCCGTAAACTTCAGTCTGTAAAGCTAAAAGTTTTTTATTGGTAGACTTTACAGGTTCAGGCCTTATTTTATCATTTACTAAGACAAATATTTCTTTGATTAAATTAGAATAAGTATTTATGTATTTACTTGAAAGAGAAGGATTAAAAGATGAAATTTTATTTTCAGTTGCTAATGGTATCAATCTTTTTAATCCCAAGTAGATTATTGGATGATCTAATGCTTTTCCCCTACCATCAAAATCAGTCCTATATCTTTCGGGAGATTTTTCGGTCTTATTTACATATCTAGTATTTATTTGTTTACTTTCTTCTATTAATGAACTTGATAGAGAATAATTGAATTTAACTTCATACTCTTTGATATAATCATTTGTAGGGCAGAACTTGAAAACATTTCTATAGTCTTCTTTAAAATAAGTATCTAAAATAGTTTTTTCTTTAGATTTAAAATCACAAAGCTGAGCAATCCAGCCAAGGATTGATGACTTGCCTGTTCCGTTTAGACCAGTTATAACTGTTATATAATTTCCAAATTCAACTTTTTGGCTTTCAATATGTCTAAAATTCTGTATTTCTAAACTATTTAATTTAGTCATTATATGTTTGAATTAGAAAAAAATAAATACTTTCTTAACAAGAGAAATCAAACATAACAATTTTATATACAAAAAACTAATCTAGTCTATAAAAAACAAAACCACAAACTACACCAAAATCCACATAAAAAAATAGTGAAAATTCGTGTAATTCGTGGCTAAAAATATAAGTCTCGATTACCCCAAAAACGCCTTCAGTTCCTCATACTTAGAAATCTTCACGCTTACTTTTTCTTTATCCAAAACACTTTCAATTTGTGTTGGAATAGGAAGCGTAATGCCTAAAGCAGGTTCTACTACATCCAGGAATTTAATAGGGTGAGCGGTTTCTAAGAAAACACCAATCGCGTTATCGTGTTTTTGCAATTCTTTTTTAAGACCTAAATACCCAACAGCTCCGTGTGGTTCTGCAATATACCCATCGGTGTTATAGATATTTTTCATAGCTTCAAGTGTTTGCTCATCGGTATAACTATAAGAAGAGAAATCTTTTTCGAACGCTTTTAACTCATTGTTGTACAATTCCTGAATACGGATAAAGTTACTTGGGTTGCCCACATCCATTGCGTTCGAGATCGTTGCCTTAGAAGGTTTTGGGGCGTATTTTCCGTTTTCTAAGAATCTTGGTACGGTATCGTTTACGTTGGTAGCTGCTACAAAATGCTCAATTGGCAAACCTAATTTCTTCGCCATGATTCCCGCGCAAATATTCCCGAAATTACCGCTTGGGCAGGAGAAAATAAGGGGTTTGTTTTGGCTCTTCAAAGCTTTATACGCAAAGAAAAAATAAAACATTTGCGGCAACCAGCGCGCTATATTGATAGAATTTGCTGAGGTTAGGTTTTTGTGCGCTAAAGTATCATCTAAAAATGCTTTTTTTACCATGTCCTGGCAATCATCAAAAACACCATCTACTTCCAGTGCTTTGATGTTTTGTCCTAAAGTTGTCAATTGTCTTTCCTGAATGTCGCTCACTTTTCCTGACGGATATAAAATCACAACATCAACACCAGCAACGCCTAAAAACCCGCTGGCAACTGCACCGCCCGTATCTCCCGATGTAGCGACCAAAACTGTATTTTGACTGTCTTTGTTGTCTTTATTAAAATAACCCAAACAACGTGACATAAAGCGTGCGCCAACGTCTTTGAACGCCATGGTTGGACCGTGAAATAACTCTAACGAATAGATTCCGTTTTCGACTTTCACTACCGGAAAATCAAAAACTAAAGTCTCGGCAATAATTTCTTTTAAAACGGTCTCAGGAATTTCATTTCCCACAAATTGTTTAATGGCTTCGAAAGCAATTTCTTCGTGTGATAAACTTTCGATTTTATCAAAAAAAGAAGGTTCTAAAGCGGTAATGTTCTCTGGGAAATATAATCCTTTATCACTCGCTAATCCTTGTATTACAGCTTCCTGAAACGAAACTTTTGGGGCATTATGGTTTAAACTATAGTATTTCATTCTTTTTAAGTTGTTAGTTTTTTAGTCCTTAGTTCTTAGTTCCTAGTCCTTAGTTCTTTAGTTCTTAATCTTTTAGGTCTTAGTTCTCAGTCTTTTAGTCTTTTAGTCTTTAACTTTTTACAACTAGGGACTAATTACTAGGGACTAAAAAAACTAAGGACTAGGGACTAAAAATACTAAGGACTAGGGACTAAAAAACTAAGTACTCTTTTACAAAATCCTCACACCATCAGGATTAATTTTCGAAACGTGAATTTCATACGGTAAATTCATCTTTTCGTAAACGTCACTCATGGCTTTGGCGATTTGGTTGGCGGTGTCAATTCCTCTGCTTAAAGCGAAAATAGAAGGACCGGATCCTGAAATTCCGGAACCTAAAGCGCCATTTTCAAGAGCGGTTTGTTTTATTTGATCAAAACCAGGAATCAAAACACTTCGTAAAGGCTCAACGATTTCGTCATGAAGCGAACGGCCGATTAAGTCGTAATCTTTGGTGTATAAACCAGCGATTAATCCGCCTACATTTCCCCATTGCATGATGGCGCTTTTTAGGGAAACGGTTTGTTTTAGTACCGAACGCGCATCCGAAGTTTTCAGCTCAATTTGAGGATGAACTACTGTTGCGAACAATTCTTCAGGACTGTCAATTCTGATAATATCTAATGGAGCGTAACTTCTTACCAAGGTAAAACCACCCAAAAGAGCAGGAGCAACGTTGTCAGCATGTGCGTTTCCGCTGGCTAATTTCTCGCCCTGCATCGCAAATTGCACTAATTCTTTACGGGAATAAGGTCTGCCTAACAATTCATTTATCCCGAAAACCGCTCCGGCTGAACTGGCAGCACTACTCCCGATTCCGCTTCCGGCTTTGATGTGTTTGTAAATTTCAATTTCGAATCCGCAATCAACATCCAAAGTTGCCAACATCGCCAAAGCCGCCACTCCGGAAACGTTTTTCTCGGTTTCCATAGGTAAATTAGCGCCTTCAATTTTAGTAATGCGTACCCCTTTTTCGGCTACTTTTCGAACAATCATTTCATCGCCCGCATTGTCTAAGCAAAGTCCGAGTACGTCAAATCCGCACGAAAGATTGGCGATAGTAGCTGGGCAAAATAGTTTAAT
Source organism: Flavobacterium hydrocarbonoxydans (assembly GCF_009789235.1). Lineage (GTDB taxonomy): Bacteria > Bacteroidota > Bacteroidia > Flavobacteriales > Flavobacteriaceae > Flavobacterium > Flavobacterium hydrocarbonoxydans. The sequence continues at coordinate 137,800 of NZ_WSTB01000005.1, forward strand.
CTGTGTCATTTGTTAAAGTTTCTGAGGTTCTAAGTTGCTAAGTTTCTAAGGTTTTAAAAACTTAGCGTTGAATCTCTTATCTATATTATATGAGTGCTTCTAAAATTCTAAAGAAGCACAATTTTAAATTTTTTACTTAGAGCCTTAGCAACTTAGGAGCTTAGTATCTTTGAAAGAAAACTTAGAAACTTAGCGTCTTAGTGCCTTAGCGGCTAATCTTATACGTTTCCTATTCTGATGACATCCGCAAAAATACCAGACGCAGTTACCGCAGCACCGGCTCCGGCTCCTTTTATCAATAGCGGCTGATCTACGTAACGGTCTGTGTAAAATAATACGATATTGTCTTTTCCTTCTAGGTTATAGAAAGGATGGTCTTTTGGAATGAATTGCAGGCCAACGCTTGCTTTTCCGTTTTCGAATTGTGCAACGTATTTCAATCTTGAATCTTTTGCTAGCGCTTCTTCGTAGATTTTCTCGAAATGCGGCGCGTGTTTGATTAGCGAAGCAAAAAAGTCTTCGTTGTTTATTGTTGCTAAACATTCGGCAGGCAAAAACGACTCGTTGGCGATGGCGTCAATATCCATTTCATAACCGCTTTCGCGAATTAGAATCAGGATTTTACGGGCAACGTCAATTCCGCTCAGGTCAATTTTTGGGTCTGGTTCTGTGAAACCTTGAACTCCGGCTTCTTTAACCACATCGTGAAAAGAATTATTCTTATCAAAATTATTGAAAATGAAGTTCAGACTTCCAGACAAAACCGCTTGTATTTTGTGTACTTTATCACCAGAAGCGATTAAGTTTTTTACAGTATCAATAATTGGTAATCCCGCCCCCACATTCGTTTCAAACAAAAACGGAGCGTTGTATTGGCGTGATAAACTTTTTAGTTTTTTATAATTATCAAAAGCTGATGAACAGGCAATTTTGTTGCAAGTTACAACAGCGATACTTTGTTTTAAGAATTGCTCGTAAGTTTCAGAAACACTTGCATTTGCTGTAATATCAACAAAAATACTGTTACGTAAATTCAGTTCTTTTGCACGGGTGATGAAATCTTCTTTGTTAGCAGTTTCGCCATTGTCAAGAGCCGCCTGCCATTCTTTAAGCGAAATTCCGTCTTCGTCAAAAAGCATTTTTCGTGAGTTTGACAACGCGATTACACGAACGTTTATTTTTAAATTTTCTTTTAAAAACTTTCGTTGATTGTGAATCTGCTCGATGAATTTTTCGCCCACATTTCCAACTCCCATTACAAACAGGTTCAATTGTTTAGTGTTTTCTTCGAAGAAGTTTTCGTGTAAGGTGTTCAGGGCTTTTTTAACATCTCTTTCGTTGATAACCGCCGAGATATTTCTCTCAGAAGCACCTTGCGCAATTGCACGAATGTTCACGTTGTTTTTTCCTAAAGTGCTGAACATTCGACCACTTAAACCCTGGTGATTCTTCATGTTTTCACCCACCAAAGCAATAATGCAAAGGTTTTTCTCTACGATGCAAGGGTCGATTTTATTTTGAGAAATTTCAATTTCAAAGGCTTTATTAATTGCAGCTTCGGCATTATCCGCATCCGAATTTAAAATTCCGATACAAATTGAATGCTCAGAAGAAGCCTGAGTAATAAAAATAACATTGATTTTTTCGTGTGACAACACTTCAAACAAACGTCTTGACGAACCAGCAACTCCAATCATTCCCGGACCTTCCAGAGTCAACAACGAAATATTATCAATATGGCTGATTCCTCTTACGGCAGTTCCGTTTGCAGGTGCCTGATTGGTAATCAAAGTTCCGGCTGCTTCCGGTTCGAATGTATTTTTAATTAAAATCGGAATATTTTTTCTTAAAACCGGCTGAATTGTTGGCGGATACAATACTTTGGCACCAAAATGCGACAATTCCATCGCTTCCTGATACGAAATAGTCGGGATTGGATGTGCTTGTTTCACTACTTTTGGGTTGGCAGTAAACATTCCGTTTACGTCAGTCCAGATTTCTAATTGTGTTGCATCAAGTGCTCCGGCAATGATAGCCGCAGTATAATCAGAACCTCCACGACCCAGAGTAGTAGTAATACCGTCAAGGGTCAATGCTATAAATCCTGGCAGAATATTGATTTGCGATTGATTTTCGGCAAAATATTCCTGAATCAATTGATTTGAAATTTCAAAATTCACAGCCGCTTTACCAAAATTATTATTGGTTTTAATGATTTCGCGACTGTCTTTATAAGCTGCATTTTTATCGATTTGCTGGTAGGCCTGCGCAATGATATAAGATGAAAGCAGCTCTCCAAAACTCAAAATAGTATCAGCTGTTCTTGGAGATAATTCACCTAAAAGAAAACAACCATCTAATAAGGTTTCTAAGTGGTTGATAATTCTTTTGATATGGCTCAACAAACTGCTTTGCTCGCTTACCGGAATTAATTCTTTAAGCGTGTCAAGGTGTTTTTTCTCGATTTCGGCCACGATTTCTCTAAAGCTTTCATCGTTGGCGGCTGCTTTTGCTGCAGCTAATTGTAATAAATCAGTTACTTTGCTTAAAGCCGAAACAACTACTGCTAGTTTTTCTCCTTTTGAATTTTGTTTAACAATTTCGAGAACGAGTTTTATATTTTGGGCATTGGCTACCGAAGTTCCGCCAAATTTTAATACTTTCATTTTGATATTTTTTTCTTTAAATGTTTTTATGTATCCAATGACTCTCTTCTTTCAGGAAAAAAGTATAGATAACCAGGATTATATGTAAAAATGTTTACCCCTAAGGGGTAGTAGTTGTTGTAGTAGAAATAATAGTAGCAGCAATTGCAACTCTAGTTGGAGTTGTCATTGTAGATGGATATTTTGCGCTGTTACTTTTCATTTTCGTTTTTCAAAAGTACAGTTTTTTACAAAAGTTAAAAACCTTTATTTGCTTTTTGCGAATATTTTAATATTTCAAAATTAAATATTTTTATATTGAGTATTTATCAATATTAAATCTTTAAAGTTGACGGATTCACATAATTAGGTTTCTTTTTCTGTTGTGAAATGCTATATTTAAAAGGTTTTTTTGATAAAAATGATATAGAAAACATCGAATTTACCCTATCTGCATAGTAGATTTTGTTTGTAATTCGAAATTAAAGAGTTATGAAAACGTTTTCGTGATTTTTGTCTGAGAAGTATTGTGAAATCTATAAAAGAGGCGATTTCGAAAGGTTAAAATTTTAATAATTAGGAATAAATGTTGCTTTTTAATATTGATTTGCTGAATTTTGAACTCTCAAAATACCATAAGATGAAAGAAATCCATTATATAAGTTCAGAAATCCTGACTTTAGAAGCTTTGCAAGAAATAATCGTGAACCAAAAAGCGATTGAACTATCTGATGAAGCGAAGGTGAATGTTCAGCAATGCCGTGATTATTTAGATAAAAAAATGGCTTCGCATTCTGAACCTATTTATGGTATCAATACAGGATTTGGGTCACTTTGTAATGTGAAAATTTCAAATGAAAACCTTTCTCAGCTTCAGGAAAACTTAGTAAAATCGCATGCTTGCGGAACTGGTGAAGAAGTACCATCTGAAATTGTAAAATTGATGTTGTTGCTTAAAATTCAATCGTTAAGCTACGGACATTCAGGAGTGCAATTGGTAACTCTTAATCGTTTGGTAGATTTTTATAATAACGATGTTTTACCTGTTATTTATACACAAGGATCATTGGGAGCTTCAGGAGATTTAGCACCTTTGGCACATTTATCTTTGCCTTTATTAGGTGAAGGTGAAGTACTTTTTGAAGGTAAAAAAGTACACGCAAGCGAAGTAATGAAACACTTCAACTGGGAGCCAATCGTTTTACAGTCAAAAGAAGGTTTGGCATTGCTAAACGGGACACAATTTATGAGTGCTTATGGCGCACATATTTTGATGAAAGCTTACAAATATTCGTACTTGGCAGATTTAATTGGTACCATTTCTTTAGAAGCTTTTGATGGAAGAAGCGAACCATTTAATGAATTGATACATTTTGTTCGCCCTCACAAAGGACAAATTGTGACTGCGCAACGCATCAATGAGTTTCTGGAAGGAAGTGAAATTATTGTACAAGAGAAAAAACATGTTCAGGATCCGTATTCTTTCCGTTGTATGCCGCAAGTTCATGGTGCATCAAAAGATGCTATTGATTATGTTCGAAAAGTATTCAAGACCGAAATCAATTCGGTTACCGATAATCCCAATATATTTATTGAAGCCGATCAGATTATTTCTGGCGGGAATTTCCACGGACAGCCTTTAGCTTTAGCGTTAGATTTCATGGCGATTGCTTTGGCAGAATTAGGAAGTATTTCCGAAAGAAGAACGTATCAATTGATTTCAGGATTGCGTAATCTTCCAGCGTTTTTGGTGGATAACCCGGGATTGAACTCCGGATTTATGATTCCGCAATATACCGCTGCAAGTATTGCATCTCAAAACAAACAATTGGCAACGCCATCAAGTATAGATAGTATTGTTTCGAGCAACGGACAGGAAGATCACGTAAGTATGGGAGCCAACGGAGCTACAAAAGCATTGCGTGTCATGGACAATTTAGAACGTATTCTGGCTATTGAATTGATGAATGCTTCGCAGGCAATTGCCTATAGAGAGCCATTGAAATCAAGCGAATTTATCGAAATGTTTTTGAGCAGCTATAGAGAAGAAGTGCCTTTGGTTAAAGAAGATAGAATTCTGCATTATGACATAAAAAAGACCGTTTCATTTCTGGATAGTTTCCAAATTGAAAACGATTTGTTAACAATGGCTTAACATTACAAAATATTATTGAAGTAATTTTGCGCTATCAAAAATATAAAAATGTCAATAAACAGTATTTTCCAATTTTTAGTGCCGAAAGACAAGAAATTCTTTCCACTTTTTGAAGAGGCTTCAAGCAATTTAATTGAATTAGCTTCTAATTTACACGAAGCTGTAAACCTTCCGTTGAAAGAAAGAGAAGTTCTTTTTCAAAAAATTGATGAGTTAGAGCAAAGAGGAGAAGACATTACACGTCAGACCAATCTTGAATTGAGCAGAAACTTTATCACACCGTTTGATAGAGAGGATATTCACACTTTAATTACTTCGATTGACAACGTTGCAGATTATTTGCACGGTGCAGCAAGTAGAATGAGATTGTATCAGGTTGACAAGATTACAAAATCTATCCGTAAAATGACAGAAATCAACCTTGAGGCTTGTCAGAACATTGATAGTGCTGTAAAAGAGTTGAGTAACTTAAAAAACATGAATGTTATTAAGGATGCTTGTGCCAGAATCAATAAACTGGAAAACAAGTCTGATAACGTTTATAACAAAGCAGTTTTTGAAATTTTTGAAAACGAAACAGACGCTAAAAATATTATTAAATATAAAGAAGTGTTATCTGTTTTAGAATCAGCAACAGACAAATGTAAGAGCGTTGCGAACATACTAGAATCTATTTCTGTAAAACATTCTTAAATTCAATTTATTTCATTCTGAAGTTATAATTTATGACGCTACTTATAATTATTATAGTATTAGCTTTAATTTTTGATTACATCAATGGTTTTCATGATGCGGCAAATGCTATAGCGACCGTTGTTGCTACAAAGGTTCTAACGCCTTTTCAGGCCGTACTTTGGGCAGCATTTTTTAACTTTCTGGCTTATTGGGTTTTCGGGTTTGGTGTTGCAGATACTGTTGCAAAAACAGCGCATACCATGGAGATTAACCTTGTCGTAATTCTGGCGGGTGTTATTGCAGCAATTTGTTGGAATTTATTGACCTGGTGGTTAGGAATTCCTTCGAGTTCATCACATACCTTAATCGGTGGTTTTGCCGGAGCAGCAGTTGCTCACGCCATTGCAGTACACGGTTTTTCAGGTTATATAGGCGAAGACGGAACAACACATTACTGGTACGAAATCGTAAGCTGGTACAAATCAAGTAAAGATGGTGGAATGCCTTCTGGAGTAATTGTAATTATTGCTTTTATTGTTTTGGCACCGTTAGTTGGACTTATTGCCTCGTATCTAATTTCGATTTGGTTGTTAAACGCTTCACGTAAAAGTATTTATCCTAAGATTTTTACAGTAGCTTTGATGATATTAACGGTTTGGTTTGTTTATGTTCAAATGGTTCCTTATTCGGAGATAGAAAAGCCACGTTTTGATTCGCATTTTTGGAGTGTAGCTTTTGATCCACATAATATCAAATGGTTTTTAGTTGCTTTTATCATCTTAACAGTTAGTGTTTTTTGTTTGATATTTAGCAGTTTAAATCTTCATCAGGCCGATGGAGCACTGAAGAAAATGCAATTATTATCTTCAGCAGCATTTAGTTTAGGTCACGGAGGTAACGATTCTCAAAAAGTAATGGGTATCATTGCAGCAGCAGTTGCAGTTTATATCAACGCAAATCCTGGTGTTCACATGGATGCTTGGTTGGATGTTATTTTGCCAAATGAAGATTTGGGTGTAAAAGGGACTATGCCAGGCTGGATACCTTTAGCATGTTATTCTGCTATTGCAGCAGGAACTTTAAGTGGTGGATGGAAAATTGTAAAAACAATGGGTTCTAAAATCACAAAAGTAACTTCTTTTGAAGGTGTAGCAGCTGAAACAGCAGGAGCTCTAACGTTATACTTTACTGAGCATTTAAAAATTCCGGTAAGTACAACACATACTATTACAGGTTCTATCATTGGTGTTGGATTAACAAAACGTGTCTCTGCAGTTCGTTGGGGAGTAACAGTAAGCTTAATCTGGGCCTGGATATTGACTATTCCTATTTCGGCTTTGCTGGCGGGAGTTGTATATTTTATTTTGAGTATTTTTATTTAATAGATAAATTTCAAAAAAACATTAAAAAGGCTAATTTCTGAATTGAAATTAGCCTTTTTTAATTTTAATATATGTTTTATTCTTTTGTGAATATAAAAATTTGCCCGCCTTGTTTTAGTTTCATTAGCTTTTCGGCAGGATTAAATTCAAGTATAATTCCGGCCAGATCAAATTTGAAAGTATTTGCTGCGCTTGCTTCTAGAGGAAATGAAGGCTGACCAGTTGCTTGTGCAATTAAACTAGTATCGTTTTTGGTAATGGCTATTTTTAATGGAATTTGTGCACTCCCGTAGTTACCTAAATATTGATCTAAAGTTTCTGTTTTTAGATCTATTTTAGCAAAAGAAGGCATTTGAAAAGGCTTGTCGAAGTAAGAACTCAATGCACAGAATACAATGTCGTTTAAGGTATAATTTACTGCATTTGAAGTTATTGCAACAGATAGTTTTTCTTTTTCAAAATGGCATAATAAAGATCTAAAACCATCAATACCGCCAGAATGTCCGTAGCTTTTTGTCTCCTCATAAGGATATTCAAACATTCCCATTCCGTAATTGTCTTTGATCGTTTTCATTAGATTTACATTTTCTAACGAAATTATTTTTCCAGCAAAAAGATTTTCAATAAAAATATTCAAATCGACAGGGTTAGATACAATTCCACCAGCTCCTTGCGGAATTGACAAGTCAGTTTCGGTGCTTTTTTTCCATTCTCCCGAATAAGTATAAGAATTACACTCTTTGTTAGCCAAATCAATTTTTCCACCGTAATACGTATTTTTTAAGCTTAAAGGTTTTATTATTTTTTGGTTCAAAAGCTCGGAATATGATTTTTTGTACACATCTTCCAATATAAAAGTTAGTAAAACATAATTAGAATTACTGTATTCTCCTTTTGTATTGGGTTCAAAAACAGTTTCTCCAGAGGCAATTCTTTCAATCATTTTGTCTTTCGACTGATATTGTGTTTGGTATTCAGGGTAACTTTTATCACTCGTAAAATTATGAATTCCGCTACGATGATTCAATAGATTAGAAACAGTAATTTTATTTGAATTTTTTACTGTCGGAAAGTATTTGTCTATTGTTTGGTCTAAATTAATTTTCTTCTCTTCAATAGCTTTAAAAATTAAAGAGGCTGTGAACATTTTGGAAATAGAACCAATTCGGTATTTGGTATTAATATCTGATTTTTTAGAGGTTGTAATATCATCAAAACCAATAGCTTTTGAATAAATTACTTTTCCATTTTCAGAAACGGCAATGCTACCCATCAATTTGTTGTTTTTTTCTAAAAGCTCAAACAAACTGTCAATTCTTTTTGAATTGAAATTTTGCGAAAATCCACTTGTAATAATAAAGGCAAATAAAATCGAGGGTATTATTTTTTTCATAAAAAAAGTTTTTTTTATTTATTTAAGTGATGAATTGTATTATTTTTTCAATAGTTTTCGATTGTGTTTTCGCTTGTAATGAGTTTGTTTTAGATTTTTTTCACCTGAAATAATACTAATAGTTCCGTCTATTTCCAGCATAGCAAGCTTTACATCGGTAAAATGTTCTATACCATGTTCGCGCATGGCTTCTTTTAATTCTTCGTGTGAGATGTCTAATTTGCTTAAGGATTGAAAATCTAATTTCCCGTTATGAATCAGAATTTCCGGTTTATCCATTAATAAATCATTGAGTGTTTTGTATTTGTGAAGTAATTTTTTTACAATAAAATTAATTACAAACAAAACCAAAGCCGCAACCAATCCTCCCCAAAGACTTGTATCCGGACCAACCATTGCATTTTGAACAGAATTGCTTATCAATAAAATCAGAATAATATCGGCAGTGTTGAGTTGCGAAAGTTCCTTTTTGCCAAAGACTCTCAGTGCAATCGTCATGAATAAATAAACGGTAACACTTCTAAGAATAATATCAAAATAAGGGAATTGTATCATTTTTAATCCTTTTGTATAACTTAAAGTTAAATAAAAAAAGCTTTTCAAAGTTGGAAACTTTTACAAAGCTTTTAAGTAGATTTTTTTTAACCAGCACATTTGACCCAAATATTTTGGGTATAAACGATTTTCCAAATATTATCTTTTTTTTCTAAGTAAACTGATTTTCCATATGGTAATTCTTTTGAATAACAATCTATTTCCATATAGGCTTTTTTGTTGTCTTCAGAAAATATTGGAATTGATAATATGATATAATCGTCAGCTTTATCTATTTTCGATACTGGAATTATTTTTAGTTTTTTTGATATCTTTTCAGGTAATATATATTTTAAAAAACAATTGTTTTGTTCTATGAAATGTATCGAATCTTTATTTTTGAATATTTTTTTTCCTTTTAAATTCGCACTCAATAACATTTCAATATATATATCTGTATTTTGGAGAATTTTCGGTAAACGAGGTGGGAGTTTTACAACAGCTACTTTTTTTGTGGGTTTTGTGTACACGCTTTCAGTAATAATCTTAATTTTTTTTAAACTATTACAAACTGCGTATATATCTTTAGAATTCTCAATATTTTTTTGTTTAATTAAAATTTCTAGTATTTTCTCAGTTTCAATCTTTCTAATTTTTTCATTATAGGAGCAGTCATTTTTAGTGCACCCGGCTAAGATTAAGATTAGAAAGATTGTAATTTTTTTCATTAATTGATTCTCTAGAATTTTTGATTACAATTTAAAATTCTTCTCAATAGCTCTAATCATTTCGCCTGCAACGTCTTTGTTTGTTGCGCCTTCAATTCCTTCAAGGCCTGGGGAAGAATTTACTTCTAATAATAAAGGTCCTTTTGAAGAACGAATAATATCAACACCGGCCACTTTTAAGTCCATTGCTTTGGCGGCTTTTATGGCTATTTTTTTCTCTTCAGGTGTAACTTTTATGACCGAAGCTGTTCCGCCTAAGTGAATATTAGCTCTAAATTCACCAGGCATGGCTTCACGCTGAATGGCCGCAACCACTTTTCCGTCAATCACAAAGCAGCGAATGTCTTTTCCGTTGGCTTCTTTTATGAATTCCTGAACTAAAATATTGGCATTTAAACTCTTGAAAGCATTGATAACACTTTCTGCTGCTTTTTTGGTTTCAGCCAATACAACTCCTTTTCCCTGAGTTCCTTCTAATAATTTTACAATTAATGGTGAGCCTCCCACCATTTTAATCAAATTATCGGTATCTAGAGGAGAATTAGCAAAACCAGTTGTTGGAATATCAATACCGCTATTTAAAAGCAATTGCAGCGAATATAGTTTATCGCGTGATTGTGTTATGGCTGTAGCCGAATTTAAAACAAAAACTTTCAGGGCTTCAAATTGACGTGTCAAAGCGCAGCCATAAAAAGTCATGCTAGGTCTTATTCTTGGAATTATAGCGTCAAATTGATTTAGGATTTTTCCGCCGCGATAATGAATTTCAGGCGTTTTGGCGTCTAACTTCATATAGCATTCTTTGATGTTCAAAAAGTGCATTTCGTGACCACGCATTTCACCTGCTTCCATGATTCTTTTATTGCTGTACAATTCAGGATTGCTGGCGAGAACACCAATTCGCAAACCAGAACTGGCTTTCTCAGAATTCTTGTATAAATCTTTAAGAGTTTCTGCAGTAGGCTGCCCCAGCATGTATTTTTCTTCGGGATCTACAAGAACACGACCGCTCATGGCTTCGCGGCCTAAAAGCATACGAAAACCCATTGAGTCGCGGTTAGTCAACGTCATTTCGATTGGCCATTTTACATCGCCAAGTTTGATATTGGTCTGAATTACGTAGCGATGTTCTCTAAAACCGCTAGAACTTTTTACAATTCTTTTGTCAACCAAAGGAGCTTCGCAATGAATGATCGTTTTGATATTATTCTGAATTGGATTAATATCAAATTTCACCCAATTGGCATCATTTTTTATAAAAGGAGCTATGTTTACAGCATGCATTGCCGAAGTTTTGGCACCCGAATCGACACGAGCCTTGATTGTAGGAATACCTAATTCTGGAAATGAGCACCATTCTTCGCTACCTAAAATGACTTTATTTTGAAGCATACGTTGTTTTTATATTATAAATTTAATAGTCAAAAATAGCTAATTGCTTTTACTAAAGGTAGTAATTTATCTAAAAAAAATACCCGTTATGTTATGAAAACGTAACGGGTTTGTTATTTCTGTTAAAAATATAAATTTATTTACAGATTTGTTGGTTCTTCGGCTTTATGAATTTCTACCGAAAGCTCTTGAGAATCATCTTTTAAATCCATTAAGATTTCGTCTCCGGAATGAATTTTTGATGTAATGATTTCCTCAGCTAACAAATCTTCAACATATTTCTGAATCGCTCTTTTTAGAGGTCTTGCACCAAATTGTCTGTCGAAACCTTTTTCAGCAATAAAAGCTTTTGCTTTGTCGGTTAGGCTTAAATTGTATCCTAATTCAGAAATACGGGCATATAATTTTTTAAGCTCGATTTCGATAATCAAATCAATATCATGTTTTTCTAAAGCATTAAATACAATTACATCATCAATTCTGTTTAAGAATTCAGGAGCAAAGGTTTTCTTTAAGGCATTTTCGATAATGCTTTTTGAATTTTCATCAGCCTGAGCCACTTTTGCAGCAGTTCCGAATCCTACACCCTGACCAAAATCTTTAAGCTGACGCGCACCAACGTTTGAAGTCATAATAATGATAGTGTTTTTAAAGTCGATTTTGCGACCTAAACTATCAGTTAAATAACCATCATCCAAAACCTGAAGCATCATATTGAATACATCCGGATGCGCTTTTTCGATTTCGTCCAAAAGCACCACACAATAAGGTTTTCTACGAACTTTTTCGGTCAATTGTCCACCTTCCTCGTATCCTACGTATCCCGGAGGCGCTCCTACTAATCGTGAAATAGCAAATTTTTCCATGTATTCGCTCATGTCGATACGAACTAACGCATCTTCAGAATCGAATAATTCTTTTGCTAAAACTTTTGCTAATTGGGTTTTACCAACACCAGTCTGACCTAGGAAAATAAACGAACCAATAGGTTTGTTTGGATCTTTAAGTCCGGCTCTGTTACGTTGTATAGAACGTGCGATTTTAAGAACAGCTTCGTTTTGACCAATTACTTTGTTCTGAATCAATTCAGGTAATTTGGCCAATTTATTGCTTTCTGTCTGCGCAATTCTGTTTACTGGAATTCCGGTCATCATTGAAACAACATCGGCTACATTATCTTCTGTAACTTCAATTCTGTTGTTTTTAGAATCTTCTTCCCATTGTTCCTGAGCAATAGCTAAATCTTTTTCGATACGTTTTTCGTCATCACGAAGTTTGGCTGCTTCTTCATATTTTTGTTTTTTAACAACCATATTTTTGTTTTCGCGTACTTCTTCTAACTGACGTTCTAAATCCAAAATTTGTTTTGGAACATCAATATTGGTAATGTGTACACGAGATCCAGCTTCGTCAAGCGCATCAATAGCTTTGTCCGGTAAAAAACGCTCAGACATATATCTGTTTGTTAGTTTTACACAAGCTTCGATAGCTTCCGGAGTATAAGTTACGTTGTGATGATCTTCGTATTTATCTTTTACGTTATTCAAAATAGCAATCGTTTCTTCAACAGAAGTTGGTTCTACAATTACTTTTTGGAAACGTCTTTCGAGAGCACCGTCTTTTTCAATATATTGTCTGTACTCATCAAGAGTTGTAGCACCAATACATTGTATTTCGCCTCTTGCTAAAGCAGGTTTAAACATATTTGAAGCATCAAGAGAACCTGTTGCTCCGCCAGCACCTACAATAGTGTGAATTTCATCTATAAAAAGAATAATATCATCATTCTTTTCAAGCTCATTCATAACGGCTTTCATTCTCTCTTCAAACTGTCCGCGGTATTTTGTTCCGGCTACTAAACTTGCCAAATCAAGTGTTACCACACGTTTGTTGAAAAGAATACGGGAAACTTTCTTTTGTATAATACGTAAAGCTAAACCTTCAGCAATAGCAGATTTACCAACTCCTGGTTCACCTATAAGGAGTGGATTGTTCTTTTTTCTACGGCTCAAAATCTGAGAAACACGTTCTATTTCTTTTTCGCGTCCTACAACAGGATCAAGTTTTCCTTCTTCGGCCATTTCTGTTAAATCTCTCCCAAAATTATCTAGCACCGGAGTTTTAGATTTTTTGTTTGACTTATTGGCTGGATTATTAAAACTACTTTCTTTTAGACTGTCATCTTGTCCTGAATCATCATTATACGATTCGTTTCTTGGCAAGTTTTCTTGGAATTCTTCTTCGCTTGGAGTCATATTTAAATATTGTTCTTTAGCTATGTCATAATCTATTTTTAGCTTATTCAACAGCTTGGTTGTGGGATCGTTTTCGTTTCGTAAGATACATAAAAGCAGGTGGGCTGTGCTAATTGACGAGCTTTGAAATACTTTAGCTTCCAGAAATGTGGTCTTCAGGGCCCTTTCCGCTTGACGGGTAAGATGAAGATTTTTCTTTTCGGCATTTACTTCAACGCTTTGATTGGCGGGACTCAGTATTTCTACTTTTCTGCGTAAATGTTCTAAATCGACTGCCAGGTTATTGAGTATATGAATGGCTTTTCCGTTTCCATCCCTCAAAATGCCCAGCATTAGATGTTCAGTACCAATAAAGTCGTGGCCCAAACGTAAGGCTTCTTCTTTACTGTAAGTAATAACATCTTTTACTCTTGGTGAAAAATTATCATCCATAATATATATGTTGGTATTGTAAATTTAGTGAATTAGTGTTTGAAAAACAAAAATCGTACCCTTTGGAATCTCCTGTCAGCTAAGAGACAAAAAAAATAGTAATAAAAGCGTTAAAAAACGCTTAATTTATTAACTAAAAGCGGAAAAAAAGTTGTTAATAAATCATTGAAATAAGTACCAGGAAATTGTTATAAAAATTTCAAAAAACCGTATCTTGGCACGCTTTGAAACTAATATAATTATTTAATATAACAACTTATGTCTGAAGGAGAAAGGTTAATTCCTATTAACATAGAGGATGAAATGAAATCAGCTTACATCGATTATTCGATGTCAGTAATCGTATCGAGAGCACTTCCTGATGTTAGAGATGGCTTGAAACCAGTACATCGAAGAGTTCTTTATGGAATGTATGATTTAGGAGTAACTTCAAAATCTGCTCATAAAAAATCGGCGAGAATCGTAGGAGAGGTTCTGGGTAAGTATCACCCTCACGGAGATACTTCTGTTTATGATGCTATGGTGCGTATGGCACAAGAATGGAGTTTGCGTTATTTATTAGTGGATGGACAAGGTAACTTTGGTTCTGTCGATGGAGATAGCCCTGCAGCAATGCGTTATACGGAGGCTAGAATGAAAAAGATTTCGGAAGAAATTATGGCAGATATCGAAAAAGAAACAGTTGATTTTCAATTGAACTTTGATGATACTTTATACGAACCAAAAGTAATGCCTACACGTGTTCCTACTTTATTAGTAAATGGAGCTACTGGTATCGCAGTTGGTATGGCAACTAATATGCCTCCTCATAACCTTACTGAAGTTATCAACGGAACATTAGCATACCTTGATAATAACGATATTGAAATAGACGAATTAATTACACATATCAAAGCTCCTGATTTTCCAACCGGAGGTATTATATATGGTTACGAAGGTGTTCGCGAAGCATTTAAAACCGGTAGAGGGCGTATTGTAATGCGTGCTAAAGTTGGTTTTGAAGAAGTTGATGGTAGAGAATCTATTATCGTAACCGAGATTCCTTATCAGGTTAACAAAGCCGAAATGATCAAACGTACGGCAGATTTAGTTAATGATAAAAAGATTGAAGGTATTGCGAATATTCGTGACGAATCGGATAGAAATGGTATGCGTATCGTTTATATCCTGAAACGTGATGCTACGCCAAACGTAGTTTTGAATACTTTATATAAGTACACTTCATTACAATCTTCTTTTAGTGTAAATAATATTGCATTGGTAAAAGGCCGCCCGCAAATGCTGAATCTGAAAGATATGATTCATTATTTTATCGAGCACCGTCACGATGTAGTAGTTCGCAGAACCCAATTTGAATTGCGTAAAGCCGAGGAAAGAGCGCATATCTTAGAAGGTTTAATTATAGCTTCGGATAATATTGATGAAGTAATTGCGTTAATTAGAGGTTCTAAAAATACTGAGGAAGCTCGTGAAAAATTAATCGAAAGATTCAAATTATCAGATATTCAGGCGCGTGCCATTGTAGAAATGCGTTTACGTCAGTTAACTGGTCTGGAACAAGACAAGTTAAGAGCGGAGTACGAAGAATTGATGAAATTAATCGATCATTTGAAAGCTTTATTGGCTGATGTTGATTTAAGAACCAATTTGATCAAAGAAGAACTAGTTGAAATTCGTGATAAATACGGAGACGAACGTCGTTCTCAAATTGAATATTCTGGTGGAGATGTTAGTATCGAAGATTTGATTGCTGATGAAAATGTGGTTATTACCATTTCGCATGCAGGTTATATCAAACGTACTAACTTAACAGAATATAAAACTCAAAATAGAGGAGGAGTTGGGCAAAAAAGCGCCGGAACAAGAGATCAGGATTTCCTTGAACACATGTTCGTAGCAACCAACCATCAATATATGATGTTCTTTACGCAAAAAGGAAAATGTTTCTGGATGCGTGTTTACGAAATTCCGGAAGGAAGCAAAACAGCAAAAGGTAGAGCAATCCAGAACTTAGTAAACATCGAAAGCGATGATAAAGTAAAAGCTTTCATCTGTACGCAGGACTTAAAAGATAAAGATTATATCAATAGCCATAATCTTGTAATGGTTACCAAACAAGGTCAGGTTAAGAAAACGTCTCTGGAGAAATATTCTAAACCTAGAGTTAATGGTGTTGCCGCGATTACGATTAAAGAAGGAGATGAATTACTAGGAGCACAGTTAACTAATGGTGAAAGCCAAATTATCTTAGCTGTTAAGTCTGGAAAATTGGTTCGTTTTGAGGAAACTAAAACGCGTCCGATGGGAAGAACTGCTTCAGGAGTTCGTGGAATTACCTTAAAAGATGACACTGATGAAGTAATTGGTATGGTTACTGTAGATAAAAACGACATCAATGATTCGCAAATTTTGGTTGTAACCGAAAACGGATACGGAAAACGTACCAAATTAGTGGATGATGACGGAGAAGATGTTTACAGAATTACAAACCGTGGTGGAAAAGGGGTAAAAACGCTGAATATTACGGAGAAAACAGGAAAACTAATTTCTATTAGTGCTGTAACGGATGCTGATGATTTAATGATCATCAACAAGTCAGGATTGACTATCAGAATGGCTATCGAAGATTTACGTGTAATGGGACGTGCTACACAAGGTGTTAGATTGATTAACCTAAAAGGAAAAGATTCTATCGCTGCCGTTACCAAAGTAATGAAAGATGACGCTGAAGAAGTTATTGTTGATGAAGATGGAAACGTTATTGAAACAGTTACTATCGAAAGAGTAAAACCTGATTTAGAGGTTCTGGAAGATGAAGGTCCTGTTGAAGATGATGACGATGATACTGATGAAGAAATAGAGGACGAAGATGATTCAGAAGAAGAAGAATCTGAAGAATAAATTTCTAAAAACAATTATAAAAATTAAATACACAAATTGAATACTATGAAAAGTAAATATGTAATACTTGCGTCAGCTTTATTGATTTCAGTAGCTACTTTTGCTCAAAAAGATCAGATTAAAAGCGCAGAAAAAGCCTTAAAAAGTGGAGATGCGCAGGGAGCTTTGGCTATATTAAAAGACGCTGAAAATTTGGTTGTAAATGCCAAAGACACTGAACAGGCACAATATTATTTTGTAAAAGGTAATGCTTATTTAGATTTAGCTAATAAAAAAATCGAAGAAGGTAAAAATTTATCTCAGGCAGCTGATAGTTACAAAAAATTAATTGACGTTGAAAAAGCATCTGGAAAACAGAAATATTCTACTCAGGCAGCTACTTCAATTACGCAGATTAAAGGAAGCTTAATTAACTCTGCAATTGCGGATACACAAGCTAGCAAACACGCAGATGGAGCAAAAAAACTATATGAGGCTTATTCATTAGATAAAAAAGATACAATCAATTTGTATTATGCAGCTTCAACAGCAGTAAACTCTCAGGATTACGATCTTGCTTTGCCAATGTATGAAGAATTGAAAAATTTAAACTATTCTGGAAAAGGAACAAGTTATACGGCTACGAATATTGCTTCTGGAGAGGAACAAGGTTTCAATACAGCTAACGAAAGAGATTTGGCTGTTAAATTAAAAACTCACGATAAGCCTAAAACAGAAGCGATTCCTTCAAAAAGAGGAGAGATTTTCAAAAATTATGCTCTGATTTTAGTTCAGAAAGGTCGTGTTGAAGATGCTAAAAAAGCGATTGCCGATGCTAAAAAAGCTAATCCGGAAGATAGCTCTTTAATTCTTACTGAGGCTAATCTTTATCTTGAGACTAAAGATTTTGATACCTACAAAAAATTGGTTGAAGAAGCTTTACAAAAAGATCCAAACAACGCTGATTTGATTTTTAATTTAGGAGTAATTAGCGCTAATGCTAAAAATCCTGCTGATGCTGAAAAATATTATTTGAAAGCGATCGAAATCAATCCAAATTATACAAACGCTTACCTTAACCTTGCTGCTTTAAAATTAGAGGCAGAGAAGCCAATCATTGACGAAATGAATAAATTGGGAACTTCTGCAAAAGATATGAAGCGTTATGATGTATTAAAAACACAAAGAGAAAATGTTTTTAAAGGAGTGATTCCATACCTTAAAAAAGCAAACGAATTAGATCCTAAAAACGAAGATGTTTCTAAAACATTGTTAGGAGTTTATAGTGCTCTTGAAATGACTGCTGAAGCAAAAGCATTGAAAGCTACAATGTAGTTTTGAGCTAAATTTCAATATTTTTAAAATTCCAAATTCCAATTATGCTCAGCATTCTTTTGGAATTTGGAATTTTTTATTGGACTTTTTTCTGGTTTAACCTTTAATTGATTAAGCTTGCAGAAAGC
This sequence comes from Flavobacterium hydrocarbonoxydans, assembly GCF_009789235.1. Taxonomy (GTDB): domain Bacteria; phylum Bacteroidota; class Bacteroidia; order Flavobacteriales; family Flavobacteriaceae; genus Flavobacterium; species Flavobacterium hydrocarbonoxydans. Next base: position 155,734 of record NZ_WSTB01000005.1, read on the forward strand.
GTAATAGTAGTATTTAAAAGTTTAGAAATCGGACAAATTTCTTTTGCTTTTGCAGCTGTTGCTTCAAATTCTTCAGCTGAGATGGAAGGAACTTTTCCTTTTAAATCTAAATGAATTAAAGTAATGGTTCCGTCTTCAAAAGTGACTGTGGCTTCTGTAGATAAATCATCTGCTACAAAGCCAGCTTCATTCAGTAAAAAACTTAATTGCATCGTAAAACAACCTGAATGAGCTGCTGCAACCAATTCCTCCGGATTTGTTCCAACTCCTTCAGCAAATCGGGTTTTAAATGATAATTGTGCTTTATCTAATGTCGTACTTTGCGTACTGATAGTTCCTTTTCCTTCCATGCCGCTTCCTTGCCAGTTAGCATTTGCTTTTCTTGTAAATTTCATGTTATAATTTTTTTAGATTAATAATGTATTGAGAATCAAATTGTTCTATTCTATCAAATATAAGCAATATTTTAAATTATCGTTTTATGTTTTTGTTACTTAAAGAATAATTCTACAAAAAAAGGTGCAATAATTTCTCATTGCACCTTTTTGTATTTAGAATGTGTTTTTTTATTCCTGACCTAAATTGCGTAATTGTTTCAGTTTGTCTTTCCAGACATCAAGACTTTCTTTATGAATGGCAATGTTTTTGCGAACTTCCAGGACAATTGAATTCTCTTTTTTAGCATTTTTAGTATTCGTAAAAAACTGTATGTTGTTTTCTAATTGAAAAATTTCATTCTGAACTTCTTCAATTTTACGCATTAAGAAAATCTTTTCGTTGTCTAATTTTCTGGTATCATTGCTTCCTGATAAAGAGTCAATTCTATTAGAAAAACGCATCATTTCGGTTTCTTTTTTACTCAAACTTAGTTTTTCAAAAAGAGCATCCAGAATTTTATTGAATTTTCCTTCGATGTGGCGTCTTCCAAAAGGAACTTTTCCATAACCTTTCCAGATTTCGATATGTTGTTTTATTGCATCTAAATCTGTTTTGTGATCACCGGTTAATTGGTAAGCTCTTAAAATATCTAAATAGGCTTTTTTATTATCAAAAGCAGCTACTTCATCGACATTTTCTTCAGATTTGTGTTCTTTTAATTTGTCAAAATAATGGTTGCAGGCATCTTTAAATTCTTTCCAGATTTTGTCTGAATATTTTTTAGGAACATGCCCAATTTGTTTCCACTCTTCCTGAATTTGTTTCATGATTGGAGTAGTGGCACCAAAGTCGGTACTTTCCTGTAGCTCTTTGGCTTTAGCAACCAATGCCATTTTTTTGTTTAAATTATCGTTTTGGTCTTTTTTAATGTCTTTGTAAAACGAATTTTTAAAAGAATTAAAATTTCTAACAGCGGTTTTAAATGCCGCCCAGGTTTCTTCATTTACTTCAGATGGTACTTTCCCGGCAGCAAAAAACTCATTTCTTAAAGCTTCTACTTTCTGAATTTGAACCAGCCATTGTGAGTGAGCATTTACTTTTTCAGTTGCCAGCACTTCAATTTTGGTGATAATTTCTTTCTTAACTTCAAGATTTTTTTGTTCGTTGGCTCTTTGACTTTCGAATAAAACCTCACGTTTGTCATGAATCTTTTTAGTCAGTTCACTAAATCTGTTCCAGATTACATCACGGTGTTCTTTAGAAACAGGTCCGATATCTTCTTTCCATATTCTATGTAAATCCTGCAATTCACGGAAAGCTTTACTAATGTCAGTTTCTTCTACTAATGCCTCAACGCGGGCTATAATTTTTTGCTTTTGCTCCAGATTGTATTTAAAATCCAAATCTCTTGCTTCACGGTCTAAGTGTAAATAATCATAGAAATTCTCTACATGAAAGTGATAATTATTCCAAACATGATTGTATTTATCTTTCGGAATTGGGCCTGCATTTTTCCATCTTTCTCTCAAATCATTAAAATGTTTCAGAGTATCCTTGATGTTTTCCTGAGGGTTTATAAGTTCTTTTAGTTCCTCAACTATTGCTAGCCGATTTTCTAAATTCGATTTTAAATTGGTTTGTAAATGCTTAAAATGAGCATTTCTTTTTTCTCTAAATACATTGTAGTATTCATCAAACTTCGATTTTAAAGGAGAATGATATTCAAATTCTTCGTTAGGATCTTGATTTGAAGCATTAAATTCTTCTCTTTTTTCGTCTAAAAGGTGAGTGAATTGTAATGAAAATGATTTTTTAATTTCCTCAATATGATCTTTTACAGACATTACTTTGTCTGTGTTTACTAGTTTTTTTAGTTCATCTACTAAGGCATCTAAAGTAAACGTATCATAATCCTGCATTGGGATATCATGACGTTCTTTAAGTGTTTCATCTTCACTTTCCTCGGCATTAGAATTTATTATAGCATCTAAAGCCTCCTGATGTTCTGCATCAGCTGATGCGTTTTCAGGCTCATTTTCAGAAACTGTCGTTGCATTTTCTGGCTCAATTGCCGAAGTAGTTTCTATTGAAGCATCAGTTTGTGTAGAATCAGTTGTATCGATTTCTAATTTTCCATCTGCTTCCTGCAGGTTATCATTCTTTTCTTCTAACATTTTAAAATGTTTAAGGTTTGTATTTTAAGAGAGCGAAAGATAGTAAAGGAGTTTCTAAATACAAAATAAATCCTTTGTTAATAGCTTATTTTGCTATGAAATTCTTAATTATACATCCATTTGTGAGTTATGATATGAATTTTACTTTTAAAATTTTAATTTAAATTCAAAAAAATAACATTATGTTGAAAAGCAATTTTAGAGTTTACAGTACATAGTTTTGCGGACTTTACTTTGAAAATGTATTTGTTGTTTTAAGTAAATATAATTCTGTGCTCTTTTGTAAAAAACTTTGCGAAACTTTGTGTTAGATTTTGTCCAAAAATTAAAAAGGATTTTAAATTCGGTAAACTTTGTCTTAAACCAAAAACAGATTTAAAATAAAATTAGAACTCCAACCTCTAATCCATAATTATACGATCTGTCTTTTCCAAAGCCTAAACTCGGATGAATGTATATTAAGTTGTTTGGGGTGATTTTTCTACCAAATTCTACAAAAGCATTATTTTGATAGCCTTCGATAGTACTATTATATCGAAAAGCTACATCGGCTGCAATCCAGTTTTTATTAAAAAAGTGTAACACGACATTCTCAAAAGCTGTAGTATTTATGTCGGCTCGATTACTCGCACCTGCAAAACTGGCCTGATATTCTAATGAAGCAATCCAAAGAAATTTTTTCTGTTTAAAATATTTGCCATAGAAAATTGTCGGGATAACCACCCATTTTCCGGTTCCAAAAGCAGGATCTGAAGCAGAATTTGAAACGACTCTGGCACGAAAGGCTATGCCGTTACTCCTTTCTAAATACGGGATATAACTAATTCCGACTCCCACATCGCCAATTCCGGATTTATTGATTGAATTGGTGTTTGTAGAAATCAAAGGAACATCAAACCTTAAATTCCAGGCTTTGTTGGCAATTGGGTGCAAAAAACGCAATTGAGTAGTATTGAAGGAGCCACTGTCAGTATCTAAATATTCGTTAAAAAATAAAATAGTTTTTAAAAAATAATGATATCTGGCCTCAGAAAACGGACTGTTTTTTGCGATAGTGTCTTGCGCTTTAACCGAAAATGAAACAAGAAAACTTAGTAAGAAAAGTAAATGTATTTTCTTCATAACTACCTATTTATGAGTAGTCTAATTTACGAAAATTACTTTAGCTTTTTATTTGTAAGTAAAAAATTATTTGTTCCAGATTTTCCAGGCTTTTTCGGCTTGAAAAATAAGCATATCGTAGCCGTTTTTGATCACTGCTCCGTTAGCTTTGGCTTTCTTTAAAAAAGTAGTTTCTTCGGGGTTATAAATCAAATCGTAAGCAATGTGCTTTTCGGTAAAAAACTCATAAGGTAAATTGGGTGAAGCTTCAATATTTGGGCTTGTGCCAACGGGTGTACAATTGATGATGATTTGAAAATTATCAAAAGTGGTCGCATTGATTAAATCATAATCAATGATGTTTTCTTTGGCTTCACGAGAAACAAAAGTGTACAAAATATCCAATTCATCCAAAGCAAAAGCAACGCCTTTTGATGCGCCTCCTGTGCCTAGAATTAATGCTTTTTTATGATGTTCTTTTAGTAATGGTTTTAATGATTTTTTGAAGCCATAATAATCGGTGTTGTAGCCTTTTAATTTTCCGTTTTTGGTAAATTTAATAGTGTTTACAGCACCAATTAAAGCTGCTTTTTTTGATAATTTATCTAAGAAAGGAATGACTTGTTCTTTGTACGGAATCGTAACATTTAAACCTTTTAAATCAGGATTGTTTTTTACCAGTTCAGTAAAATAATTAATTTCAGAAATGTCAAAGTTTTCGTAGCTGTTGCCTTCAAAAACTTCGTCTTTAAATTTTTCTGTAAAATATCCTTTTGAAAAAGAATAACTAATATTACGGCCTAATAAGCCAAATCGTCTTCTTAAAATGTCAATCATTATTGTTTTTTATGTTTTGCAATATAATTTTGTACTGTTTTTTTTGCCCAAACCACAGGAAATAAATCTTCAATTAATATATAATTATCGAAGTTTAATCGTAAACCATTACTTAGGTGAAATTTTGCTTTTGTGTTGTCCTGAAGCATAAAATAGAGACCAGCCAAACGATATTCGATTTCGTTTTCTTCCGGAAAGTATTCTGTTGCTTGCAACAATGTTTGTACTGCACTGTCAAATTCGCCTAAAAACTGAAGAATATCAACCCAAAACAACCAGGTATCCAGTTCGCAATCACCAAATTCTACGGCTTTTCTGTATCCAAATTCAGCTTCTTCAAAAAAGTTCATTTGTTTGTTGATCGTTGCGTAACGTTTCCAGTACAAACGATTCTGATTGTCGATTGCCAATGCTTTATTGACAAAAAATAATGCTTTTTGAAAGTTTTTCTGGCGTACATAAAAGTCTGTAATCGCAATCCAGCCTTTGTCTAAAAGCGGATCTTCGTGTACGGTTTGGTTGTAATATTTTAAAGCCAGAACTGCGTTACCCAGTTTTTCGTAACATTTACCAATTCGAAGTAAAGCATAAGAAGTCGCATCGTCTAGTTCGATGGTGCGGTTGTAGCTTTCTATTGCTTCCGCATATTTTTTTAGGCGTTCGTTGGCTTTTGCTTTTTCCATAAAAGCACCCAAAAACTCATCATCAATAAGCGTTGCGTAGTCAAATGCACGAATCGCTTCTTCGTATTCTTTTACGCCATAATGCAAACGTCCCAGCTGATGCCAGGCGATTTCGCTGTACGGGTTTTTGTTAATGTATTCGTTAAGATAAGTAATGGCTTCCTGGTTTTGATCTAAAAATTCAAAACAATATACCACATTATACAAGGCCGATTGGTCTTCTAAATCTTCTTCAAGACATTTTATAAAACTGTCTTTTGCCATCTCAAGGTTATCCATAAACAGATATTCCATTCCGATTAAGTTGTACACGTCGGCGTAGTCATCTGTATATTGCAGGGCAATTTTAAGCAATTCTACGGCTTTCTCGTGTTGGTCTCTCTTGGAATAAATATTGGCTTTCTGGATGTAAATTTCCTCGTTGTTCGGTTCTATTGCATACAACTCGTTTAATAACTTCTCAGCAATTTCGAGTTTGTCATCGTAAACCAGCATTTCTACTTGTACTAATTTTAAGCCTGTAGATTTTGGGTGTTGGTCTAATGCAAGTTTTAAGGCCTTTTTTGCTAAATTAGCCTTACCTATGTCTAAATAATGAAGAATTATTTCTTCGAATTCTTCAGAATCAAAAAAGAGAACTTTGTTGGTTTTCAACATCGACTCAAATTTGGATAGGGATAGGTTATAATCTTCTTCTTCGTTGCTTAATTGCATACTTTGTTTTTTTGAAATTAGCCTGTTATAAATTTAGGCAACCATATTTTGTTGTGAGGAAAGGAAATTAATTGTTTTGAACAATTTAATTAACAATATGGATAGAATTTTGATTCTATTTTAAGTTGTAATCTTCTAATTTTTAAAAGATCAATTGGATTATTATTCTGAAACTTATTTTTAACTGAGTGCCCTAGCCCTGATAGTAGCGATATCCTTTTGCTTTTTTCTTTAAAAAGCAAAAGATAAAGCGGATAGCAGGAAATAGCTCCTAATTTTACTTATCTTCTTTTTTTAATATTTCGTCCATAACGTTTAAGATTATGGCGCAACCTTCTTGTATTTCTTCTTCAGAAATGGTTAACGGAGGCGTTATTCTTATCGCGCAGCCTTCAAACAGCAACCAGAATAATATGAGCCCTTTGTCCTGACAATTCAAAATGACCTGATTGGTAATTTCTGCGGTCTCGGTCATTGCGGCTAGCATTAATCCTTTTCCTCTAATTTCTTTTATCAAAGGATGTACCAAAAGCGATCTGAAGAGTTTTTCTTTCTCCAAGGCTTTCTGCATAAGGTTTGTTTCAGTTAATTCCTGCAAAGTCGCCAAGCAGGCTGACGCAATGACAGGATGTCCGCCGAAAGTGGTGATATGTCCTAATTTTGGATTTTCGGTTAAAAGATCCATTTTTTCTGCCGATGCGGTGAAAGCGCCAACTGGCATCCCGCCACCCATTCCTTTTCCCATTACGACAATATCGGGAACGACATCGTAATTTTGGAATCCGAAAAGTTTTCCGGTTCTGCCAAAACCAGGCTGAATTTCATCTACAATCATCATGGCACCCACTTCGTCGCAGCGCTTGCGGACTTTTTGCAGAAAGTTATTTTCTGGCTGAATAAATCCTGCGCCACCCTGAATCGTTTCGAGTAAAATTGCGGCTGTTCTGGTGGTTATTTTTTGTAAATCTTCTTCGTTATTAAACGTGATAAAATCGACATCGGGTAGCAAAGGGCGAAAAGCTTGTTTGCGTTCCTCAAAACCCATGACACTCATAGAGCCCATGGTGTTGCCGTGATAGGCGTTGTGACACGAAATCAATTGGCTACGACCAGTTGTTCTTTTGGCCAATTTTAAAGCGCCTTCGATTGCTTCTGTTCCTGAATTGACCAAATAGGTTTTATTGAGCGATTCGGGTAGGAGAGAAGCCAATAATTTGCAATATAGTACGGCAGGACTTTGCGAATATTCGCCATACACCATCACGTGCGAATATTTGTCTAACTGGTCTTTAATCGCCTGATTGACTCTCGGGTGTTGATGCCCCAATGTGCAGGCAGAAACTCCGGCTACAAAGTCTAAATATTTTTTATCGCTGGTGTCGTAAATATAGGAGCCTATGGCATGCGAAACTTCCATTCCGAGAGGATATGGTGAAGTTTGTGCCTGGTATTTTATAAAATCTGGATTCATTTTTTTCTAAGGTTCAAAGTTGCAAAGGGACTAAGGTTCTGAGGTTTTTTGAAATTTTTATATTAAACTTTGACTAGATTTTAACGCAAAGTCCGCTAAGTTTTTTCGCAAAGTTTCGAGAGTTTTTCCATTTTCAATGTGAAGTTCGCAAAGCTGTTTACTGAAAACTGACACTGCGACTAAACTCATAACCCACAACCCATAACTATTTTTTACTCTTCACTGCAGGTTTTTTCTTGTCGTAATTCAACGTTTCTTTCCTGACTTTCATAGGAACATTTTCTTTGGTGGCTTCGTCTTTTCCTGCTTTGACTAATTTGTCGTTTTCCTCATTTTCTTCTTTAGTGAAAATATCATCTTTCGACTTTATTCGTTCATCGCCACGCCAGACCAGTCCTCTTAATTTCCGTGCATTTTCAGGTAAATCAATTTCCGGGTAAAGATCGCCATCGACTTTATTAAAAAAGGTCATGCTTTCTACTTCATTATTTTCCAGAATTACATTGATTTTACTACTAACATTTTTATTGATTCCGATGAGTTCATTGGCGTCATTACGCATAAAGTAAACAGCTTCGGTGTTTTTTATAACATCAACTTCATGTAATTTACCTTCTTTAAATTTTCCAAACAAATTAAGTCCTTTGACCTGATTATAACCTGTTCCGAGGGTATCCCGCGAGACGAGAAAGGTGTTGTTGAGTACTTTTAACGAGTCCAGTTTTTGCGTTTTGGTGTCACTAATTAAGTGCATGATATCCCCTGTTATCTGGCTTTCGCCATTCCAGAGAATTGGATTTCCAATTAGTTTGGTTAGACCTATTTTGGTACTGGAATGTATCGAATCACATTTTCCGCTCATGTCAATTTTAAAAAAACGAACATTATTATAGGCTCTTATGATTCGGTCGCCTTCTTTACCTGTAACCATCAGTTTTTTTCCGTGAATGTAAACCGAATCGTTTTCAACAAAGTTTATAGCTACAGCTCTTTTGGTAACAAACATCGAATCTTTTAGTTTGTAAATTTCGGCATAATGACCTTTTACGACCCCACGATTGACTGAATCGGTAATTTTTACATTTCGCGTTGCGGAGGCAAATTCAATATTTCGATTATAATACAAACTGTCGCCTTCAATCAGTCTGTCATCGTATTTGATGTAGGACTTTCGCAGAAAATGAGCCAGGTTTTTCTTGGTGTCATAAAATCCTTTTTCAGTATAAATATAATTGGTTTTACTCGTAATTGTCGAGGGACCAAATAAATACGAATGCCCTGAATTGCTATAATAATCTAAATGATTCGATTTGATAACATATTTAGGATTGGTAATGGTGACTTCTGTTAGAAACTGAAACTTTTTTTGTGCTACATAATATCTACCTGATTTACTAACCAAAGTATTGTCTTTATTAACGATGGTTCCTTTGGTATTATAAAAAACTTCCTGAACATTTCGGTCAAAATTAATGGTATCTGTTTGCAAAGTTGCGTCAGGTGAACTCATAACTGCATCTCCGGTTGCAAAAGCTTTTTTTACATCCCCATTATATTCTGCATATTTACTATTTAGAAACAAAGTATCACCTTGTACTAATTGTACATCTCCAAATGCCTTGAGATAATTTTCTTTCTGAAAAAAATAGGCTTTGTTGCAGGTCAGGACAACACCATCGTGATTCACTTTTACATTTCCAGTAAGTAAGGTTGCTCCGGGAGCGATGGTTTCGTTGATATCTACAAAGTCAGAATTTTCGATAATGATTTTCTTTGGCGCTTGTGCCAAAAGACTTTGTACACTTAATAAAAACAAGCAAAAAGATATGAAAAAGAGTGATTTCTTCAATTGATTTAATTTTTGTCAAATTTATGAAAAAGGTTATAACCTTTACGAATATTAAGATTTATTTATTATTGAAGACATGATTTATTAATTCCAAAATTAAAATTCTAAATTCCAATGACAAATTAAAATGCAAATCAGTTTTAATTCGTTTATTGCGAAGTAAATCTGCTCTATCTGCTGTGCAAAGCTACAAAGACCCTTGCAAAGTTATCAACAAAAAAATGAACTCCTACGTTGTAGTATTGTGTTTAGTTAGGATTTAGTATCTAATTTGAATGGAATACTTTCCAATTTTAAAAAATATCCTAATTTTAGAAAATGATTATTAATTTTTCGATTAATTTTTAAAAACTGAAGAAAATCAGATTAAAAAAGCGAATATGATAAATAAGAAAATTTTTGTTGCCGGAATTACGCTTAGTTTTTTGGTAACTGCTTGTAAAACAAAAGATTTAAGAATGAATGTTGACAGAAATGCGGCCCCAACCGAAAAGAAGATTGTAGTATATCAGGTTTTTACACGTTTGTTTGGGAACAAAAACACAACCAACAAACCCTGGGGAACGATTGAAGAAAATGGTGTAGGGAAATTTAATGATTTTACTGATAAAGCGCTTCACGAAATAAAGGATTTAGGGGTTACTTATATTTGGTACACCGGAGTTCCGCATCATGCTTTGGTACGTGATTATACGGCTTACGGAATCTCTAATGACGACCCGGAAGTTGTAAAAGGAAGGGCAGGTTCTCCTTATGCCGTAAAAGATTATTACAATGTAAATCCTGATTTGGCGGTAAATCCAGCCAATCGTTTGCAGGAATTTGAAGCTTTGATTGCACGTACGCATAAAGCCGATTTGAAGTTAATTATTGATATTGTTCCAAATCATATTGCCCGAAAATACGAAAGTAAAAGTAATCCGGAAGGAGTTGCAGATTTTGGTGCCCATGATGATGTTTCGGTTGAATATGCTCGCGATAATAATTTTTATTACATCCCGAATACGCAGTTTGAAATTCCCGATGGGGATCATCCATTAAATGGAGAAAAAAATGTACTGATTGATGGTAAATTTAATGAATTCCCGGCAAAATGGACAGGGAACGGTTCGCGCAAAGCAAAACCGGACCAAAATGACTGGTATGAAACGGTAAAAGTAAATTACGGAATTCGTCCTGACGGTTCTAAAGATTTTCCGGAACTTCCATCCGGATTTGATCAAAAAGATTATAAAGAGCATTTTGCTTTCTGGCAAGATAAAGATGTACCGGATTCCTGGAAAAAATTCAAATCGATTGCTTTATATTGGATTGATAAAGGAGTTGATGGTTTTCGATATGATATGGCCGAAATGGTTCCGTATGAATTCTGGAGTTATATGAACTCGGCTATCAAAATGAAAAATCCGAATGCCTTTTTGTTGGCGGAAGTGTATAATCCGAATGAATATCGAAATTATATCCGTTTAGGAAAAATGGATTATTTGTATGATAAAGTTGAAACGTATGATAAACTGAAAGATGTGGTTCGTGGCAAATCATGGCCTGATGGACTTTCGGATATTCAGAAAGGTATGGCTGATATCGAACATCACATGTTGAAATTTTTGGATAATCACGACGAACAGCGTTTAGCAAGTGCCGAATTTGCAGGAAGTCCAGAAAAAGGAAAGCCTTTGATGGTCGTTTCGACAACTATTAGTACTGCGCCTACAATGGTTTATTTCGGACAGGAAGTTGGAGAGGCAGGAAATGAAAATGCAGGTTTTGGTACCCGTTCGAGAACCTCTATTTTTGATTATATTGGCGTTCCCAATCACCAGCGCTGGATGAACAAAGGTAAATTTGACGGTGGACAACTTACGGATTCAGAGAAAAGTTTGCGTGATTTTTATAAACGTTTATTGAATTTTTCGATTACTAGTTCTGCTTTGATGGGCGAGTTTTACGAAATGCAATTGGCTAACCGATTTAAAACAATGGGGTACGATGATTTTATGTATTCGTATGCACGTTGGTCGGAGAACCAAAAATTACTTGTAGTAGCTAATTTTAGTGCTACTGTTACAAGTGAGTTTGATTTGAAAATTCCATCAGAAATCATTTCAAAATGGAACTTAAAAGACGGCCAATATCAACTGACAGACCAATTGTATAAAACAATTACAATTCAGATGCAGGTTCAGAATGGAGAAGGGGTAGCAAGGGTAAAAGTTTTGCCTTCAGAATCCTTTATTTTTGAGTTAAAGTAAAATACTCAAAAAGCATAAAAAAAGCTGATACTTAATTTTATCAGCTTTTTTTAGTTTTAAACTTTTCTAACCTTCGTTAGAGCGGTTTTATAATTTTCGTTTACTTTTTCCCAATTGATTAATTTGTAAAAAGCATCAATATAACTTTTCTTTCTGTTTTGATAATCCAAATAATAAGCGTGCTCCCATAAATCAATTCCTAAAATTGGAGTTCCTTTGATTAAGGCATTTTTCATTAATGGATTGTCCTGGTTTTCGGTTGTGCTTACTTGTAATTTACCTGTTTTATCCACAACTAACCAAACCCAGCCAGAACCAAATTGTTTGTTGGCTTCGTTTTTAAATTGTTTGGTAAGGTTATCAAATGAGCCAAATTCAGCGTTGATAGATCCCGCAAGCGTGTCTTTAGGAGTTTGTTCTTTTGGTGTCAGAATATTAAAATAGAGCGTATGATTGTAATAGCCACCTGCATTCTGGCGAAGCCTTGCATTATTTAAGTCTAAATTTTTTAAAATATCTTCAATAGGAGAATTTTCAAACGCTGTAGTCACTATTTCTTTATTTAAATTATTAGTGTAACTTAAATAATGCTTAGAATAATGCGTTTCTAAAGTTAATGAACGAATCGCCGGAGCCAATGCGTCATAGGCAAATGGTAATTTTGTTAACTCAAAAGAACCTGGTTCGGCTTTTACATCATTGGGTGAGCCAATGATGATTTTTTCTTCTTTTGTTGGTAAGGGTACTTCAACAACTTCAGTAAGTTTTTTTTCGTTACAAGAAAATAATAAAATGAAAGAAGCGATAACTGGAAATAAAGTAAATTTATTCTTCATAATGAATTATTTAGTTGTTAATGAATCGATGATTTCGATATATTTTTCTTTGGCTTCATCAATTGAAATATGACTTATTTGCATCCAGGCATTAGTCTTGAAAGCATTACGTAAATCAAAATTTTCAGATTGATTGTATTTTGCAGTTCCAAAAGTGGCTTGTTTATAATAAGCATACAAACGCAGCTGCACATCTTGTGGCAATGCCGCTTGTGTCATCAGTAAAGCTTTATCTACAGCTTCAGAAAAACGAGTATCTAAATCTTTTTTTGTCATTTATGCTTTTGTAGCAATAATGGTTTTTCCGCCAATTGCTTTTTGGTTTAATTCAACATTGATTGGAGTACCTAAAGGTAAAAATAAATCAACTCTTGAACCAAATTTTATAAATCCGGCATCAGTACCCTGAACAACCTGCATTCCTTCCTGAGCATAATTTACAATTCTTCGTGCCAAAGCACCTGCAATTTGTCTGTATAAAATCTGACCAAAGGTTTCGTTTTCGATAACTACGGTAGTTCTTTCATTTTCTTCACTTGCTTTTGGATGCCAGGCTACCAAGAATTTTCCTGGGTGATATTTACTGAATTTAATGATTCCATCCATGGCATAACGGGTTACGTGTACATTGATTGGAGACATAAAAATAGAAACCTGTAAACGTTTGTCCTTGAAAAATTCACCTTCGTAAACTTCTTCAATTACCACTACTTTTCCATCAACTGGAGCAAGGATGTGATCGCTGTTTCTGACTGCAATTCTTTTTGGGTTTCTGAAAAATTGTAAAATGATTATCAAAACCACAAACGCAGCAATTTGAACTAACATTCTTAGCCAATTGATATCAATAAATTTGTCAGCAAGTAAAAGTACAACAACAGTAAAAATTGTACCTAGTAAAATTGATGGAGCTCCTTCTTTATGAAACATAATATAAAATTTGATAAAATAAAAATATAATTGGTGCTACAAATATAACACTATCTAGTCGATCTAGTACACCACCATGACCTGGCATAATGGAGCCGCTGTCTTTTACTCCTGCGACACGCTTGAATTTTGATTCTATCAGGTCGCCTATAGTTCCAAAAATACTGGCTATTAAGGCAATTATAGTCCAAATCAGAATAGACATATTGCTAAATTCAGGAGTAGGTTTGATGTATAGTTTAGAAATCAAGAAACCAGCAAAAGCTGCGAAAACAACACCTCCAAGAAAACCTTCAATAGTTTTTTTAGGAGAGATGCGTTCAAATAATTTATGTTTTCCCATCGATTTACCCACTAAATAGGCAAAAGTGTCATTAGTCCAGATCAGGATAAATAATCCTATAATGATTTTAGGATTATAATCTTTTATACCAAATGAAATTTTAGTGATAAAAATAAAAGGAGTAGTAATATAGCCTAAAAGGTAAATGTACTTTGATGTTTGGCTGATTTGTTGTGTATCATCAAACAAAAAAACAATACATTTTATCGATATGATTAGGGTAATTGCTAAAAGTGCAATATACAGATGATCGATGTTTAAGGTGACTTGTATTTTTTCTTTTAAAAAGGAATTGATGTAGTTTTCGGTTTTAGTTTTATAAAAACTAATCAAAACAATAGTGGTGTAAAAAACAGCTACAAATAAAAGGGAAGAAATTTTATTTAGGTTTACTAAATTACAGAATTCATAAGTTGCAATAACTAAAAATATACCGAAAAGTACAATAAAACTTTCAGTCGAAAAAAGAATAGAAGTCAGTAATAATACTATATAAACTGCACCTGATAGAGCTCGTTTTAGTGTTTCGTTCATCTTAAAGATCTTCTAAGAGCAATAAATATAAGTTCTTTGCAACACTGCCGTATTGTGTAAAATCTTCTTCTTTTGCTTTTTCGAAATATTTTATGGTCGTGATATTCGTTGGGTAGTCTCTTTCGTATTTTCGTTTAATGGCACTCAGACCATCGCTTTTTACGGAAAGAATTTGACTTGTAGTCGCAATAATGACAATGTTTACCGGTAATTCGTTTGGTTTATTTTGACGAATTTGTTTTGATGAAAATAATATTGATCCTTCATCAGCTATCAGGTTTTCACAAGTGGCTAATAGAAAAGATGGTTTTGAAGGGGCAATGTAAAAAAGTTTATTTTCGTCTAATAAATTGAATAAGGCTGGTTCATAACATAAAACTTCTCCTTCGAACCAATCATTTTCTTCTAAGATATTTTCGAATTGTTCTGCAACTTCTCGTTTGTTTTCGCAATACAAAAATTTACCACCATTCTTTTTAAAATTAAAAATGAATTGTTCGTCTATGGATAAATTGTTATCTGGAGCTGGATTGCCATATTCACTTTCACTTTCTTCTTCAGAAGCGGTATTGCTAGAACCAAATATTTTTTTGAAAAAACTCATTATATATGAAATGCTTTACATGTTAATTGAAAACGTTCAAAGATAAAAAAATCTTAATTCAAAAGGCTATTTTGAATTAAGATTTTAAAAAATATTAAATATTTCGTTAAAGTTTAAGAAACCACTTCTTCTAAGTTTTTATCAAAAGTACGTTTTCCAAAAATGTTTTCTAAGTCATCTTTAAAGATTACTTCTTTTTCAATTAAAATATCAGCCAACTGATTTAGCTTGTCTTTGTTTTCTTCAAGAATTTGAATCGCTCTTTGGTATTGACCTTCAATTAATTCTGAAATTTCTTTGTCAATTACTTTAGCAGTTTCATCAGAATATGGTTTTGAGAAATTGTATTCGCTTTGTCCGGTTGAATCATAATACGTAACATTTCCTATTTTATCATTCAATCCATAAATTGTTACCATGGCACGAGCCTGACGTGTAACTTTTTCTAAATCGCTCAAAGCACCAGTCGAAATTCTGTCAAAAGTTACTTTTTCAGCAGCTCTTCCGCCCATAGTAGCACACATTTCGTCTAACATTTGATCAGTTCTCACGATTTGTCTCTCTTCAGGTAAGTACCAGGCAGCTCCTAAACTTTGTCCGCGAGGAACAATTGTTACCTTAATAAGTGGTGCAGCATGTTCTAACATCCAGCTTACAGTTGCGTGACCCGCTTCGTGAATTGCGATGGCTCTTTTCTCTTCTGGAGTAATAATTTTATTTTTCTTTTCAAGACCACCAATGATTCTGTCAACAGCATCAAGGAAATCTTGTTTGTCAACAGCAGTTTTGTTATAACGGGCAGCAATTAAAGCAGCTTCGTTACAAACGTTAGCAATGTCAGCACCAGAGAAACCTGGAGTTTGTTTGGCTAAGAAATCCAGATCAAGACCTTCAACTTTTTTAATAGGTGCTAAATGCACTGCAAAAATTTCAGCTCTTTCGCGAATGTCTGGTAAGTCAACAAAAATTTGTCTGTCAAAACGACCCGCACGCATCAAAGCTTTGTCTAAAACATCAGCTCTGTTGGTTGCAGCCAAGACGATTACGTTAGAGTTGGTACCAAAACCATCCATTTCGGTTAATAATTGGTTCAATGTGTTTTCTCTTTCGTCGTTACCGCCTGACATATTGCTTTTTCCTCTAGCTCTACCCACAGCGTCGATTTCGTCGATGAAGATAATAGCAGGAGATTTTTCTTTGGCTTGTTTAAACAAATCACGAACACGTGACGCACCAACTCCTACGAACATTTCAACAAAATCAGAACCTGATAAGGAGAAGAAAGGAACCTGAGCTTCGCCGGCAACCGCTTTTGCCAATAATGTTTTACCAGTTCCCGGAGGTCCTACCAATAAAGCTCCTTTTGGGATTTTACCACCAAGATTAGTATATTTTTCAGGGTTTTTAAGGAATTCTACAATTTCCTGGATTTCCTCTTTTGCACCTTCCAGACCTGCAACATCTTTAAAAGTGGTTTTGATATCTGTTTTTTCATCAAATAATTTAGCTTTAGATTTTCCGATATTGAAAATTTGTCCGCCACCGCCACCGGCACCACCTGACATTTTTCTCATAATAAAAATCCAAACAGCAATGATAATGATGATAGGAAGTAAGCTGATAAGAATATCGCTCCAGTTGTTTTTCTGTAAAAAATTAAAATCTTTCAGTTTGCCTGTGCTTACTGCTTTTTCTAATTTTGTTTGAAAAATCTGGTCGTTACCAATTTCCAAAGTATAATGAGGCCCTTTGTTTGCATTTCCAAACATATCTTTAGCAACTTTGCTATTTGCTTTGTCTTTAAGTGCAGCAGGGGCTAAATATACTTCAGCTTCGGCTTTGTTATAAACGATTACTTTTTCAATTTGTCCTTTTTCTAATAAAACATTGAATTTAGAAGAAGTTAATTGAGCAGGTTCGCTTAAGTTTGATCCTCCAGTTGTAAAACTGATAACCAAGAAAACCAAAAGTATTGCGGTATATATTAACCAGGGACTTATTTTAAATTTATTCTGATTCGGATTATTATCTTTAGCCATTAGAAGAAGTTTCTTTTAGTATTTGTTTTCGATTGTAGTTATTTTGGCATCACCCCAAAGACTTTCGATATTGTAGTATTCGCGAATATGTTTCTGGAATACGTGTACTACGATGTGTACATAATCCATCAATACCCATTCTGCGTTATCGGTACCTTCTACATGCCAGGGTTTATCTTTTAAATCTTTGGATACTGTTTTTTGAATTGAGTTTACAATGGCGTTAACCTGAGTGTTTGAGCTACCGTTGCAAATAACAAAATAGTCACAAACAGCCGTGTCTATTTCCCTTAAGTCAAGAATATCGATATCATTTCCTTTTACTTCTTCAATTCCTTTGATTATGTTCGCCAATAGAACATCGTTGTTTATAGTCTTTTTCGCCATGAATTATTTTTATGAATCTGTAAAGTTACCAAATTTTGTGATTATTTTTGAACCTTAACAAAATATTAAATTAAGTTATTTAAATTACTTGAATGAAACTAATCAAACTCGATGCCATAGATTCTACCAATGACTTCCTAAAAGCATTAGCCAGTCAGGATGAGCTGGACAATTTTACGGTCGTAACAGCTGAAAATCAGACAAAAGGAAAGGGCCAAATGGGAGCCAAATGGCAGTCAGAATCAGGTAAAAACTTAATTATGAGTGCCTTGGTAAAGGATTTTGTGTTTGATAATGAGCACGTTTTCAACCTGAGTATTGTAGTTTCATTATCGGTAATTCAAGTCTTAAAATCATTGAATATTCCTGAATTAAGCATAAAATGGCCTAACGACATAATGGCAGGGAATAAAAAGATTGGTGGCATATTAATCGAAAACACGATCAAAAGCGATGGCAGAATCGTGTCAGTCGTTGGGTTAGGACTAAATGTTAACCAGACTAATTTCGAACATTTGCCTAAAGCATCTTCGCTCGCAGCAATTTCAGGAGTCGAATTTGATAAAGATTCTTTGCCCTTTTTTATTGTAAAAGAAATCCAGAAAAAAATCGAATTATGGAATACCAATTCGGTTCTTTTTTGGGAGGAATATTATAATTCGTTATTCAAAAAAGGAGTTCCGATGCCTTTTAAAAATAGAAACAACCAGAATTTCATGGGAATCATTCAAGGCGTTTCTTCCACAGGAAAAATCCAAATTTTACTCGAAGATGATACTGTAGCCGAATTTGATATCAAAGAAGTTCAGATGCTTTATTAGAGGTTCTAAGGTTCTGAGTTGCTAAGTTGCTAAGGTTTTCGACCACGGATAACACGGATTTTAAGGGATTTTACCGATTTTTTTTTCAGTCCGGGATAAATAAATCTGCTCAATCTGCTCAATCTGCCCAATCTGCGAAAAAAAAAATCAGTAATATTCCGTCAGACCAGTAAAAACCCTTGGTCCAAAAAAAAAAGCCCGATTCGAAAATCAGGCTTTATAAAATGTATTTTTTTAAAACTTACAGCTTCGTCATATTAGTAGCCAAAGTTTCGATAAATTTACTAATTGGTCCTTTGATCATCATCGCCATCATAGCATTGAATTCGCCATCAAATTTTAATTGTACAGCACTTTCCGAATCTGAAATGCTTTCGATATCCGACACTAAAGTAAAAGGAAGTTTATCGCTTGCAGCTCCTAAAACAATTTTGTTTGGCGCTGTTTTCTCCTTCATTTTAAGTTTGATTTCCGGCATCCCTTTCAATCCAAAAATAAAAGCATCTTCGCCAATTACCTCGAATTTAGCGATATTATCCGGCATTAGTTTCTCGAAATTCTTAACATCAGACAATAAATCAAATAAATCTTGAGCTGATTTCTGAACAGTAACTTTTGGACTTTCTAAGTTCATATATATTTTTGTTTATTTTATTTTAATGGGAAAGAAAAAATAAATTCCAATTTTTTTAAATTCCAAATTCCAAAAAAGATCGAAGCGATTTTTCAGAAAATCTTTACTCTTTACTCTTTACTCTTGTTTCCAGGTCGATGGTGTAACGCTCCATTCCTGCAGCGTAGCCAAGTCATCCTCTGTAATGTATTGTTTATCAACAGCTAAATCCAGCAAATTCGAATAGTTGCTAAGCGTATATAAATCGATATTAGCGTTTTTAAAGTTTTCTTCGGCAACACCAAAACCATAGGTAAAAATCGCGGCCATCCCTTTTATGTTAGCACCTTCGTTGCGTAAAGCTTCCACAGCCATCAAACTGCTGTTTCCGGTACTTATCAGGTCTTCAACCACTACAACACTCTGGCCTTTATGCATAAAACCTTCAACCTGATTTTGTCTTCCGTGTTTTTTAGGTTCCGGACGTACATATACAAATGGTAATCCAAGGCTTTCTGCAACCAGAATACCAATACCAATCGCACCTGTAGCCACACCGGCAATAACATCGGGCTTACCAAATTGTTTTTCTATATTTTTCGCAAATTCATCACGAATATAATTTCGGATGCTCGGAAATGAAAGAATTAACCTATTATCACAATAAATAGGTGATTTCCATCCAGAAGCCCATGTAAAAGGATTTTCGGGATTCAATTTAATTGCATTTATTTGCAAAAGCAATTCTGCTGTTTTTTCGGCGGTATCTTTATTAAAAATCATAGTACAAATGTATAAAGTTTTTGTGAACGACAAACCACTTTTTTTGACAAATGAAATCTCACGTGAGACTAATTTTCAATTGTTCTTGTTAGAGAGTATTGACATTGAACAACTTATTGTCAAAATCTTTCAAAATAAAATTCAAAAGGCTTATTTGTATCATCCGGACGAAAAGGAGATTATGAAAACTTTAAAAGCTAAAATTCCTGTTAATAAAGCCGGTGGCGGATTTGTCTATAACAAGAAAGGCGAAGTGCTTTTTATCTTCCGAAACGGAAAATGGGATCTCCCAAAAGGCGGAATCGAGAAAGGTGAGGACATCGAAGACACCGCCATGCGCGAAGTCGAAGAAGAAACCGGTGTTGGAAAACTACGAATTACCAACAAACTCCAAAAAACCTACCACGTTTTTAAACGCAACGGAAAATACAAACTCAAAATCACGCATTGGTTCGAAATGCAGTCCGATTTCGAAGGAACCCCAGTAGGTCAGGCCAACGAAGGCATCGAAAAAGTAGCCTGGCTCAACCCCGAACAAATCAAAGAAGCCCTAAAAAACTCCTACGAAAACATCAAATTGTTATTCGAAGAAGAAAATACTTTAAATTAAATTCCAATTTTTATAAAAATTCCAAATTCCAAATTCCAAATTCCAAATTCCAATTTTTCAAAGTTTATTTAGCTTTCTTTAAATTGGAATTTGGAATTTTAAAATTTGACATTTCCTTTAATAGGGGCGTGCCACCATCCCGATAAAAGGGCAAACATACTTTGCGCTTATACGCCCTTTTATCGGGATGCTGTCGGGCTTTCGCTGCTACTTCGGTAGCTTAGCTCTATCCCTCACGCGAGCTACACTTTATCTTAAAACTCTTTTTTGTGTTAAATACTGACAGTAAAAAATCATTGCAGTAGTAACCAAAGCCATAATGATAGGCATAGACCAAAGTACGCCCATTGCTTCAACTCCTGCCGAAAAAAAATAGCTGTACACGATAAAACCAAGACTTCCGATCAGGCAAATTACAAATAAGCCAACTGATTTCCGGGAGCGAAAAAGCATAGCGGCTGCTGCAAAAAAGTTTCCCCAAACCGATACTGTCCAGCCAATTGTGGCCCAAAGCGGAAAACTAGTGTAGTACATAATTTGTTCGTTGGTCATTCCCGACGAGCGAAAATAAGTTTCTCCCTGAGCAACACTCATAATATAATCTAAGCACGAAGCAATTCCGAACAGCAATAAAATTCCACCCAAAATCCAGCCATGCCAAGGCATAGGAGAACTTGTAGTGCTTTTGAGAGTAGTGGTTTTCATAAATAAATGGTTTAAGGTTTTGTTAGTTAAAAAGGCAAACGCTTAATAATGTGCTGCCTATAATTTTATTTAGACGAATAAAGGATTGTTTCGTAACACAAAAAGAAAAAAAGAGAGTGAATGATTCCTGATTTGTCTAATCTAAAACATATTTTGAAATCGGATTATAATTGCTTTTTGATGAGTTTACACAAAATGTTGTCCAGTCTCCACAAAATCTTGTCCAGCCTCAGAAAAACGTAAAATTTCACGTCAGCGATGTGAAACTTCACGTCTGTGATGTGAAATTTCACACCAAGAACGTAAACATTTACGTCCGGAACGTGAAATTTCACGTCAGCGATGTGAAATTTCACGTCTGTGATGTGAAATTTCACACCAAGAACGTAAACGTTTACGTCCGGAACGTAAAATTTCACGTCGGCGATGTGAAATTTCACGTCTGTGATGTGAAATTTCACGTCCAGGACGTGAAATTTGGCATAATTGACTTCTGTTTTGCGAAGTCTCATGACTTTGTACACGTTCCAATATTCTTGCATTACCCCAAATTTGACGTCAGCCACGTCAAATTTGACATCGAGGACGTCAAATTTGACATCAGGAACGTCAAATTTGGCATAGAGGACGTCAAATTTGACATCGGGCACGTCAAATTTGGCGTCAGGTACGTCAAATTTGGCATCGGGTACGTCAAATTTGACGTCAGGCACGTCAAATTTGGCGTCCAGACGAGTTTTTATCAGCTAAACGTTTTGAAGAGTGATTTTGTGAAAGTTTATTTTGAAATTAAGTCCATGAATTCGCACCAGCCATGAATTCCGTAGGAATAAAACATATTGTAGCGACGGATTTCAATCCGTCGTAGAATTGAACGTCATGTGTCAAAATTCCATAGGAACGATTCATATAAATAAGCATAAGCATTGACCGAACCTACGGCTCTTTTGATTTCTGGCATATCGCTAGACTGGATTAAAATCCAGCCCTACAATATTTGAATCGAGCCTATGGCTCTTTATTTAGCACGCTCAAAAAAGCTTTATTTCAACATAAAGATAGCGCGGATTTGCAATCCGTGCCCGCAAAGATTGATAGTTTCTACCCATAAAACAAAAGCTACAGAATTGGTTTTCTTGTAGCTTTAATTTTGGTTTGTATTGTGTCTTATTGTTGCGGGCACGGATTGCAAATCCGCGCTATCAGGTGTGATCTAACTTAGCAGTATTTTTATTTTTTCAAATTTTTCAAAAGTATTGAAGAGAGAAATCCACAGCTAATCAGAAAAATTAAAAACAAACATCTCAAAGGTCTTTCAGAAAATGCTTCTAATGGAAAAATACAACTGATAACAAAAAGAAAAAATGCAATTAGATAAAGATACTTTTTAGAAAATTCCAGATACATATTAAAAGCAAAAATGGATATGCTAAAAATAATTCCGGTGTAAAAAATGGTTAAACCAAATCCAATCGATTTATGCTGAATTGGATAAAAAAGAGTCAAGAGATAGTGAATAGTAACAATTATAACAATTTGAATTAATGAAATCAATATTGGTTTTAGGATTTTTGCAATCATTTTTAGTAATTATTGATAGTTATACAAAGTACAGAGACTTGTTACAAGTTACAGTTTTTTTGCTAAAGCGATCTGAAAAAAAAATGTAAATCAAATTAAGACATACCTATAATTGCGGGCACGAGCGAGACGCTCGCGCTAACTGAGGAATTCTTTTAGTAATTATAGACAGTAGTTTTAATTTTTTACTTCTTGCGCTATGGCTTCTAATTGTTCAGTTAATTCAATAACTTCTATAATATTATCTCTACTTTTTGCAGTAAAATTTTCCATATCTAAAACCCTGATTGCTGTTCCTGCCATACATACCATGAGCATATTAGTGCTTCCCGCTCCAATCTCATTAAAATCTATATCTGTAGATATAATTGCATTACCACCTTGTCTTACACATTGAACTCTTAAATCTGCTTGACAAAGATTTGTTGCTCTAGCTATTTTTTGATTAGTTGCATTAGAACCTGAACCAAAAAAATCATTAAATGACCTGGATAATTCTGTTGCAAATCCAGTTCCAGATGTAGTTTGCGATGTCACCATACCAATAACTTCATATTTCCAAGCTATTGGAGCTGGACTCGACATAACAGGAATAGTATGAATAATTTGTTGAAGTCTATTTTCAATCTCGCCTTTTTGCTTTCTGAAGTTATTTGCAATTTTAGAAAGTAGAGGAGGTGAACAATTATTGCAGTAAGCTTCTTTACTTAATTGTAAATGCCTATTTATAAATTCTGCTTCAGATGGTAAAATTAAATCTGAGCTAAAAAATCCTTTTAAAGATTTATCGCAATTTGGACATTTTTCAAAGTTCATGTTTATTGGTGATTTGTATATTATTATTAAAATTTGCTGATACTTAATATATGAGAAAAAAAATCAAACATTATTTTGCTGAAAATCAATATGCTATTTTCTTTATTCTTCAAATATAAACTTTATGAACAAACCATTATTACGTGAAACCATAAAACCAGTTAAATAAAAAAAACTTTGCGACTTAGTGCCTTTGTGGCAAAAAAATCACAAAACACGATAAACAGGATACTGCAAATGCGCCTTTTCATAATAAACCGAATGTTTGTAAACCCAGTCCAGTTGCGCTTCTGGATTTTTGGCAAACTCAGCGTCGGTTTGTTTTTTAGCTTCCATTTCGGCTTTAAGGGGTGGGATGTCTTTTAGTAATTGCGCCGCTGTATCTTCAAAAATATAATCAGAATAATGTTCTTTTTGCTGCAAAATAGGATCGAAGAAATTCCAGTTAAAAAACGAATCCACACCCTCAGGTTCAAAAGCTTCCAGAAGATATTTCACCCCTTTTTGGTTGGTTGAAACGATGTAATCGCCTTTGGCAAAAGCCACCTTTTCAACTTTAGAAGTTACTGTTGTATTACGGTGCAAATAATGACCTTCGTAAGCACTTGGAACCGTTTTGAAACTCGCTATTTTATAACTTTCAACCGCTATAATAGTGTCATTCTGAATCTGCTTAAAGGCAATACCATTATTCTTCAAAAGTTCCATAATATTCCAGTAACCATGCGGAATGATATAAGCAGACGGAATAACAACTTCTTTCAGTGATTTGAATTCTTTGATATACGGCACGTCTTTCTGGTACGGTTTGCTTCGGTCATAATACAAACGATTTCCTGTCGTGGCTTCGCTTTTTTTGTAACCCGCTTCAAAACCACGAAAGTTAAATGTAGTTGCTTTGGTACTGTCCATTGCCCATTTTAGCGTATAGGACTTTTTAGGCTGATATTGTTCGAGGTTTTTCAGGCGCAACTCTTTTATTTTTTGAAAGTTAGCATCCGTAAAATCCAAAGTAGTTTTCATGTATTCGTAGGTTACTTTTACACGTTCGGCATATTTTTTCAGCATGTGTGTTTCGACCACAAAACCAATCGTGTTAAACAACGAAGTATAACCAGTAGTATATCGCGGACTATCGACAAACTGCCCAAAACCTTTGTCCGGAGTATCTTTGAACGAATCGACATAAGGTGTCATTTCGATTTTCTTTTTCTGGAGGTCTTTCACCAAAGCTGGCATCATCTCCTCATTCATAAAATTGCCCAAAACTGTTCCTAATTTGTTATGCTGCGTCATAATATAGGTTAGTTTGTATTGATAATCAGAGCCGTTGCTCACGTGATTATCGATAAAAACATCGGCATTGATCTTTTGAAAAATCTCCACAAAACTTTTGGTATTTCGGGTATCCGATTTCATCAAATCACGATTCAGATCATAGTTTCGGGCATTTCCTCTAAAGCCATAAACCTCAGGCCCGTCCTGATTGGCTCTTGTGGTCGAATTTCGATTGAAAGCACCGCCAATATTATACACCGGAATGCAAACCAATACTGTATTTTTAGGCGCTTTTAGTTTCCCGATGGCCAAATCACGGTACAATTGCATGGTAGCATCGATTCCGTCAGGCTCACCCGCATGGATACCGTTATTGACAAAAAGGACTGCTTTGTTTTTCTGAATTACATTAAAATCAAATTCCTTCTCCGGATTGTAAACCACCATGTGCAAAGGTTCACCGGAATCTGTAAGTCCCATTTCCTGAATCTGAATCGTCGGGAAATCATGCGCCAGAAGTTTGTAATACGTAATAGTTTCAGGATAAGAAGCCGATTGATTTCCGTTTCCTTTCTCGAAAAAAGTATCGTATTTGGAATTGTTCTGAGCGAAAGTCGTTATTGTTAGAAGTGAAATGAGAAAGGTGAAAAGTTTCATGATTGGAGCGTTTTGTTGAAGATTCAAATATAAAAAATAGTTTCAGGTATTCTTTGTTTCAAGTTTGAAATGCGAATAATTTTACCGCAAAGTTCGCTAAGATTTACGCAAAGATTCGCAAAGTTTTTATAATAAAACTTTGCGGTTTTGCGCCTTTGCGAGATTAAAAAAAAACTACACAAAAATTCTCAAAGCTTTGTGAATCTTTTTTCTCATAACAATAAAAAAAAGAAACTTTGTGTATCTCTGTGAAAAAAACTATCCGCATTTCAAACTTGAAACAAAGAAAACCTGAAACTTGAAACCTTTTAATTACTTTTGCAAAATGAATAAAAAACACCATTCCAATAACATACTTTCGAATTTAGGAATTGAGAGCCTAAACGAAATGCAGGAAGTTGCTAACGATGCAATTTTGAACGACAACAATGTTTTACTACTCTCTCCAACAGGATCAGGAAAAACATTGGCTTTTTTGTTGCCGGTTTTAGAATTATTACAGCCTGAAATTCTTTCGGTTCAATGTTTGATTCTGGTGCCTTCGCGCGAATTAGGTTTGCAGATTGAGCAGGTTTGGAAAAAAATGGGTACCGATTACAAAGTCAATATCTGCTACGGCGGTCACTCTATAGAGACAGAAATTAAAAATTTAAGCAATCCTCCAGCGGTTTTAATAGGAACGCCGGGAAGAATTGCAGACCATATAGACAGAGAAACTTTCCGTACCGATAAAATTCAGACGTTGATTCTGGACGAATTTGATAAGTCATTGCAATTGGGTTTCCATGAGCAGATGTCTTTCATCATCGGGAAATTAGCAAAACTGAACAAACGTGTTTTGGTTTCGGCAACTTCGGATATTGAGATTCCGAGATATACCAGAGTGGTAAATCCAACGGTTTTAGATTTTATTCCAGAGGAAGAAGAGAAAACGAATCTTTCGATGAAAATGATTGTTTCATCCTCTAAAGATAAATTAGAAAGTTTATTCAACCTGATTTGTTCGTTGAAATCGCAATCGGCTATTATTTTCTGTAACCATCGTGATGCTGCTGAACGTATTAGCGACACGTTAAACGAAAAAGGAATTTACGCCACCTATTATCATGGCGGAATGGATCAGGACGAGCGTGAGCGCGCTTTGATTCAGTTTAGAAACGGAAGTGTGAGTTACTTAATCACCACCGATTTAGCCGCACGTGGACTGGATATTCCGGAGATGAAACACGTTATTCATTATCATTTACCCTTAAAAGAAGACGAATTTACGCATCGTAATGGTCGTACTGCCCGTATGCAGGCTTCTGGTACCGCGTATTTGATCATTCACGAAAGTGAAAAAAAATTAGACTACGTAGATTACGGAATGGAAGTTTTGAAAGTAGAAAATACAACTACTTTACCAAAACCACCAGAATACCAAACGATTTACATTAGTGGCGGAAAGAAAACCAAACTAAACAAAATTGACATCGTAGGTTTCTTTTCTCAAAAAGGAAAACTCGAAAAAGGCGATTTAGGTTTGATTGAAGTAAAAGATTTTATTTCGTTTGCTGCCGTGAAATATAATAAAGTAAAAGATTTACTGAAAAACATCAAAGACGAAAAAATGAAAGGCAAGAAATTCAAAATCGAAGTAGCCAGAAAAGTGGTGAAGAAAGAGGAGGAGAGGTAGTTTTTAGTTTTTTTTGTTTGCTTCGCCAATTCGGCTAAAGCCTCGTGTCAGGTTTCAAGTTTCAGGTTTTCTTTGTTTCAGGTTTGAAATGTGGATAATTTAACCGCAATCCCGATAGCTATCGGGATTGCGGTAAAAAAACACAGCAATTCAAGTCATTTTAAAAGTGTTTTTCCAGATTAAAACCCTTTAGCTTTTTGATTATTAATTATTTAGTTAATTTTTTCGGTTTGTGTTGAAGATTATAAACAACATTCTGTTCTAATGTTAATAAAATAACGGTATAAATTATAATTTCTCAGATTTTTTCCGTTTGTTTATATCCTGAAATAATAAACCCCAAATCCATTATGAAAAAAATTATTACCATTGCCATTTTGTTCTTTAGTTTTATTTCTTTTGCCCAAATTAAAGTAATCGAAACCGTACCAGTAGAGAAATTAGGTCGTGTAAACAACAATTTTTACATTCAGAAAATTGGAAACGAATACACTGTTTTTTACAACACTGTTCAGACAGGTGACGAAGCTCCAGGTATCAAAAAGTTTACGTTTAAAAACGTAAATGATGATTATTCTAGTCTTTACACGATTATTGTAAACGGTTTTGCTGCAAGTCCGTTGTATGATATCAAATTAGAATTGCCAGACAACTACGTATGGTTGCATTACATTGCAAATACAGACAAAACGTTAGTGCAATTTATGGTTTCTAACAAAGACAATGCTACAGGAGCAAACGTTTCTGAACCATTATCAAGAGAACAAATCGAAAAATTATTCCAAAAAGGATAAATTTTTATTAAAGTTTATAACTAAAAAAGGCTATTCGTAATTTGAATAGCCTTTTTTGTTTGTTTCAGGTTGTTTTATTTGTTTCAGGTTTCAGGTTTCAAAAAAAAACTTAGAACCTTAGTAACTCAGCACCTTAGCACCTTTAAAAATCTATATTTTCTTCACGTACTGTGTGATAATTACAATTTGCTGGCCATCTACCTTTCCTTCGATATATTCTGCATTTTCGTGGTCTAAGCGAATGTTACGCACGGCAGTTCCTTGTTTGGCTACCATACTGGAACCTTTTACTTTTAAATCTTTGATTAAAACCACAGAATCACCGTGTTCTAAAATCACACCATTACTGTCACGGTGAATGATTTTGTTTTCATCCTCTTCACCTTCGCCCGTTGCTTGCGCCCAGGCCAAAGTATCTTCGTCTAAATACATCATGTCCAGTAACTCTTGTGGCCAGCCTGCGGCGCGATTACGGCTTAACATTCTCCAGGCTACAACCTGAACAGCAGTGTTTTCATTCCACATACTGTCGTTAAGGCATCTCCAGTGATTCAAATCTACGTGGTCCGGATTTTCAATTTGGTCGATACAAGTGCTGCACGCCAGAATGCTTTCGTCAATTCCGCCTTTTTGAGTGGGTAATACCTGATATACTTTTAGGTTTTCGGTTGCTGCACAAAGTTCGCATTTAGATCCGCTGCGTTTGTTTAATTCTCTTTCGATGCTCATTTTTATTGTTTATTTAGGAGAGCGAAATTACTTATAATTTGATTGGGGTGCAAGTTTATGTTTTGAGAGATGATAATGGCACGCAGATTTAACTGATCTAAGCAGATTATCACAGATTTTTTATTTTCTATAGGTTTTACTTCTTCACCCTAACTGCTTCAGGAACCAACATTTCGTATTCCCCGCCATTACGCAATACATCACGAACAATGCTCGAACTGATAAAAGATGTTTTGGCCGCTGTCAATAAAAAGACAGTTTCTATTTTGGATAATTTTCTGTTGGTGTGGGCAATGGCTTTTTCGAATTCGAAATCGGCTGGGTTACGCAGACCTCTCAAAATAAAATGAGCTTTTTGATTTTTGGCTAAGTCAATAGTCAAACCTTCGTAAGTAATCACCGAAATTTTTGGTTCGTCTTTGAAAGTTTCTTCAATGAAACGTTTTCTTTCTTCGAGTGAAAACATGTATTTTTTTTCGGCATTGACACCAATGGCAATTACAATTTCATCAAAAAGAGAAACGCCTCTTTTGATAATGTCTTCGTGTCCTAGAGTAATGGGGTCAAACGATCCTGGAAATATAGCTTTTCTCATTTTTCTTTTAAGGTTCAGAGTTTTAAAGTTACAAAGGTTCAAAGTTTTTTTATTAAAACACACTGAAGCTTTGTTTTTTTATTTAGTTTGAAATTTTTTAAGTAATTCTAAGCGTATTGATTGCAGGAACCCATTCGTCTTTTTGGCATACTTCGCATTTTGCGGTTCCTGCTTTTTGCTCTACTGTATGACCACAAAAAGTACAGGAATGAAAACCATGTTTTTCTATAATCTTACTTTTTTTATTAAATAACGAAGGCAAAATGGGTAATCCATAACCAACTTCTTTGTCATCAAAATAAAAAACACTTATTTCACCACTTGTTTCGATAAAGGCATGCTTAATCTGGCCTAAATGTTCCACAGATTTGATACGTAGTTCTGAGAAAAATTCATCCTGAGCTAAGCTTTCTTTTTTAAAAGTCGATACCGAAAATTTCCCTTCGTTGATTAGACATTCGGTTTTGCCCTCTATGAATTCCTCGAATTTTTTACTTTTCCCGGTTAACCAGGTTACTAATCGGTATAAAACAATTATTACTATAAAAACCACTGCAGCAGGAACAATGCCTACATCTTCATAAAACATAGGATCTCCGGCAGCAGAACCTAGTGCAATTACAATTACCGTTTCGAAAACGGATAATTGTTTAACGCCACGTTTTCCAGCCAATTTTAATGTCAATAACAAAATAATGAACATTATAGTCGAACGAAATATGACTTCAAAAATGAAATTCTGAGGCAAATCGTTGTAAAATATTCTATCCCACTCGAAGATTTCTGTCATTTTTTTTTGGAGGTGCTAAGGTTCTGAGTTGCTAAGGTACTAAGGTTTTTTATAGGTTCAAAGGTTCAGAGTAATAAAGGCTCAAAGGTTTTTTTTCTGGGAGTTAAAAGTTTTTTGAGTTTTTGTACGGAATGACAATACAGAGTTGAATGTTTTTTATAAAAAAAAGGTGCTAAAATCTCAGAGACTTAGCACCTTAGTATCGTAGCACCTTTAAGAAAGAGCTAACTCAATAGCATTGGTAAATAAATCTTCCAGAGAAATTCCGGCTGCTTTGGCTTGCTGTGGAATTAAACTTTCGGTGGTTAAACCTGGTATGGTGTTCATTTCCAGCATGTGTGGTTCGTTGTTTACGATAATGAATTCGCTTCGTGAGAAACCTTTCATTTTTAAAACTTCGTAAGCACGTTTGGCTGTATCGCCTATTTTTTGTGTCAGCTCGTCTGAGATTCTGGCTGGTGTGATTTCCTGTGATTTTCCTTCGTATTTGGCTTCGTAATCAAAGAAATCATTGTCGGATACAATTTCTGTGATGGGCAGCACCGTGATTTTTCCTTTGTAATTGATTACGCCAACAGAAACTTCGGTTCCGTCAAGGAAACTTTCGATAATGATTTCGTTGTCTTCTTTGTAGGCTACTTCAATGGCGATTGGCAATTCGTCAGCTGTTTTTACTTTCGAAATTCCGAAACTAGAACCTGCTTTGTTTGGTTTTACGAAACATGGCAAACCTACTTTTTTTACGATTTCTTCGGTATTGATGACGTCGCCTTTGTTCAGGTAATAAGAAATTGCCGTTTTGATTCCGTATGGTTTTAGTACCGATAATAAATCACGTTTATTGAAGGTTACCGCAGCTTGGTAATAATCGCAGGAAGTCTGCGGAATCTGTAATAATTCGAAATACGCCTGCATCAAACCATCTTCGCCCGGAGAACCGTGAATAGCGTTGAAAACACAGTCGAATTTGATTTTTTCGCCGTTTACTGTAACTGAGAAATCATTTTTATCAATTGGAAATTCAGCTTCGTTATCGTCAACATATACCCATTTTTCTTTGAAAATATGAATGCGGAATCCGTTGTATTTTGTTTTGTCAAGGTATTGTTTTACGACGTTTCCAGAGATAAGCGAAATTTTGTACTCGCTTGAATATCCGCCCATGATGATGGCAATGTTCTTCATTGTAATGTTGTTGTTTATGGTTTGTTTTAAGTTTCAGGTTTTCTTTGTTTCAGGTTTTCTTTGTTTGCTTCGCCAATTCGTCTAAAGCCTCGTGTCAGGTTTTTTAAACTAAACATTCTTATGAAACCGTATGCCCTAGCCCCGATAGAAGTGAAAATCCTTTTTATTTTTTCTTTAAAAATAAAAAGATTGTAACGAATAGCGGGAAAAAGCTCCTTATAATAACGTGTATTAATGGCTTTCTTGTATTAAACAAAATTATCATTTTTTTTGAAACGAAATAGCTTTATCTTTGCCACAAATAAAAATAAATTTATGAGTTTACGTAACTATTTAACAAGTCGGGTTTTTCTAGTGCAAGTATTGATTGCGGCTGCTATTATTGTGGTTTTGGGTTATTTGTTTATGCATTGGCTGACTTTTACGACTGATCACGGAAATGAAATTGCGGTTCCGAATTTATCTAAACTGACTGAAGAGCAGGTTGAGGAAAAACTGGACGAATTGGACTTAGATTATGTGCTTTTGGATAGTGTTGATTATAAAAGTGAATTTCCGAAATACTCTGTTGTAGAGCAGGATCCGTCGCCAGGAACGAAGGTGAAAGTGGGAAGAAAAATATATATTAAAATTAACTCATCAGGATTCTCCTCTGTTAGAATTCCTGATTTGATAGAGAAAACCTATCGTGAGGCGGTTCCGACTTTGAAAGCTCTTGGGCTTGAAGAGGGGAAGATTACGTATATTCCGAATTTAGGAAAAGATATGGTTTTGGAGATGCGTTATAAAGGCAGAAACTTAAAAGCAGGCGATCGTGTGCTGAAAGCTTCGAAAATTGATTTGGTTTTAGGAGACGGAAAAGCAACTTATGAAGATGAAGGCGAACCTGTAGATAGTGCAGCGGTGCCTACAACTGAAACCCCAGAAAATGAATAATACTATTGAAAATTTAGATCTGGAAGACGAATTATTCGAACATTTTAGATTTGACGTTCCTAAAGGTCAGGCGCTTTTGCGTATTGATAAGTATTTGATGAATATGATTCCGAATGCGACCCGAAATAAAATTCAGAACGCAGCTTCGGAAGGCAGTATTTTGGTAAATGATATTCCGGTGAAATCGAATTATAAAGTAAAACCTTTAGACTTGATTACCGTGATGTTATCGCATCCGCCGTTTGAAAACCATATTTTGCCGGAAGATCTTCCGTTGAATATTGTATATGAAGATGACGCACTTTTGTTGATTAACAAAGAGCCTGGAATGGTCGTGCATCCTGGTCACGGAAATTATACGGGAACTTTGGTAAATGCTTTGGCACATCATTTTGATAATTTGCCAATGAACAGCAGTGAACGCCCAGGTTTGGTTCATAGAATTGATAAGGATACGTCCGGACTTTTAGTCGTTGCCAAAACCGAAGCAGCGATGACGCATCTTGCCAAACAATTTGAAGCGAAGACATCTGAGCGTGAGTATATTGCCCTTGTTTGGGGAAATGTTGCTGAAGATGAAGGAACTATCGAAGGAAATCTTGCCAGACACCTGAAAGACCGTATGCAAATGGCGGTTTTTGCTGATCCTGAAATTGGGAAACCAGCGATTACGCATTATAAAGTTTTGGAACGTTTTGGCTATGTAACTCTGATTTCGTGTAGATTAGAAACAGGGCGTACACACCAGATTCGTGCGCACATGAAACACATTGGTCATCCGCTGTTTAATGACGAACGTTATGGAGGGCATTTGATTCTGAAAGGAACTACGTTTACGAAATACAAACAATTTATCGAGAACTGTTTTAAAGCGTTGCCACGTCAGGCTTTGCATGCTAAAACACTTGGTTTTGTGCATCCAAACACTAAAGAAATGATGCGTTTTGATACCGAATTGCCACAGGATTTTCAGGATTGTATCGAGAAATGGCGCAATTACGGAAAAACACATAATATTGAAGAAGAAGAGAATTAATTAGATAATTTGTCAATTTAGATAAATTAGATAATGTTTTAATATAAAAAAAGCTCCATTGGAGCTTTTTTTTATGATTCTAAGGGTGGTTTTTCTTTTTTGGAATGTGCTATTAATCCCAGCATCATCATTAAACTCGAAATTAAAATTACCTGAATAATCAATGATTTGTTTACCAGGTCAATATTGAATTCTGAGGTTATAGTAAGAAATAATAAAATGGTAATTAATCCTCTTGGTGCCACAAAAAGCAACGGCAGTAAGGGAAGTTTTGAAAAATATAATTGTAAAGCTCTTATAATATAGATTAGTACCACAATGGCTACGGCCCAAACCAAAGTATCAGGATTCAGGATTTCTGAGGTTTCTATCAAATATCCAAATAATAGAAAAAACAACGAACGCACTACAAAAGCGACTTCTGTATTTAATTCTTTAAATTTTTCGACTTCTTTTGTTAATGAATCGGTACGAAAGCGTTCCGCCCATTTATAGCCTTTTAATTCATCAAAATTGTTGATGGAGAGTCCAAATATCAGAATAAAAAATAAAGCTGGTAAATGAAACATTTTTGATATTTCGTAAATCAATATGACCAATAAAATAATAGGCACAAACTTGATATGGTGATCAATTTTATTGAGTAAAAAAGAAAGTAAAAGTGTCGATAAAAAAGAAATCAGAATCATGATAACGATTTGCATGATAAAATGCCCAAAAGTTAGCATCTGAAAGTCGGAATTGTAGAGAATGAAGTTAAAAAAGATAACCCCAAAAATATCCGAAAGACTGCTCTCGTAAGTTACAAATTCACGTTTTCGTTCGCTTAAATTCCGTACGCTGGGAATTGCAATTGCACTACTGATGATACAAAACGGAATCGCATTTATTAAACTGGCTTTAAAACTATAACCTCCGTAATACTGAAACAGAAAAGAAATTATAAAAGCAGTAATTAATAGTGGTATTAAAGCACCTAATGATGATTTTTTGATCAGGCCAATTTTAGATTTATTAATCTCAAGTTCTAGTGAACCTTCCAGAACAATAAGAATCAATCCGATGGTTCCGAAAATAGGGAGCACATTAGTGAAATCAGGAAGATCTATTTCTAAAAAGTCGGTTATTCTATGTACAATTGCTCCCAAAAGTAATAAGAGTAATACGGATGGGATTTTGGTTTTAGATGAAGTTAGATCAAATAAATACGCGACTAATAGTAAAACGCAAAACGTAATTATAATGGACATTTGAAAAAAATTAAGAATTAGATTGTAGGCCTATAAACAGTTGTAATATACCTTTTTTAAAGTTTAAAACAGAGGTTTTATAAGAAATTGTCTTTAGAGATTATGAAATTTGTCTCTTGCTTGATTTTCGTCTCTGTAAATTTGTTTTAAGAACTAATTATTAGCGTTTTTCTGTGATGTTTCGGATAGTTAAGTTGGTTATTTTTACTTCGCCGTTTGTTATAAATCCTAATTTGCCTTCTTCGTTCAAATTGTTTTTGTCAATATAACACGTTAAAACCGTTTCGTTATCGACAGAAAAAAACAATTGATTATGAAGCATTTTTATTTTTATAAAATACCATTTATTCTTTTCTAATTTCATTGATTTAGTAAATAAACTCGGGCCTCCGTAGTTTTCATATTCATGACCTCCTTTTTTGTAAACGCCTTTGCCAATCACGATATTCTGATCAATTTGATACAAATAGGTTCGGATGTATTTTTCTTGATTTAGGTTTAACATGATCTCAAATAGAGATTCCTTTGTCATGTTTGCTTTTAAAGTGATTTCATAATTTTTGGGTAGTAATTTTTTAGATTCGATTATGCTCCAACGCAGCGGACCGCCTTTTCCTGTTAAGGTATCTTTTTCTAAAAACCATTTTTCAGGTTCAAAATCCCAATGCGATTGTAGTTTAGAAACCTTTTCTAATTGATATGTTTTATTCGATGTTACAATTAAATTAGAACAAGAAAGAAGCGTAAGAAATCCTGCTAAGAATATAATATTTTTAAGTTTCATTTTTTATTTTTTAATCCCTTTCCGAATGATATTTTATTTTTCCGACAGACCCAGATTCGCCTGGTAGAAGCTCAAAAACCGAGGTAGGAGCGAGACCAGCTTCTATTCTGTGGGAAACATACAAGATAGTCACATTGGTTTCCTGCTTGATGGTATTGATGAGCTGAATGACCAAATCTACATTTTCGTCATCCAAACCTTCTACAGGCTCGTCGAGAATCAATAATGGCGGGTGCTTTAGAACCGCACGAACGATTAATGCCACTCTTTGCTGGCCGATAGAAAGATCTATAAAACGTTTTTTGGCCAGATGACTCATTTCGATTACCTCAAGCCATTCGGTAACGATTTGTTTTTGTAAAGTGGTTGGTTCGATATACAACCCAATAGAATCAAAGAAACCGGAAAGAATCATTTGTTCGAGAGTATGGCTTTTCTGAAATAAATCGGTCATGGAAGTCGTGAAAATTCCGATTTGCTTTTTGATGTCCCAAACGCTTTCGCCGCTTCCTTTTTTTCTTCCAAATAAAAACAAATTTTGTCCAAAACCTTTTGGATTATCACCTGTGATTAAGGACAAAATAGTACTTTTTCCAGAGCCATTTGGCCCAATCAATTGCCAGAATTCGCCTTGTTTGATTGTCCAGGAAATATTGTCCACGATTTTCCTTTCGTCATAACTTACCGAAACTCCATCCATTTTTATCAGTTCACTTTCGTGAAAGGAATGCACTTCCAGAGCCTTTGGGATATTCGTCGTATTTAAGGTTTTAAAATGACTTTCGGTTTTTGAAATGGGATGTAATTCGAAAGTGTTGTCTTTTATTTGGGCTTTATTCGGAACAAATTCGAGTACATCAGACACGCGATTTACGAGTTGAATCACTGCAACAGTATCGGTTAATTTTTGTAAAGAATTTGCTAAATCTACTCGTGATGCCTGATCTAAATGGTCAAACGGATTATCAAAAATGATAAAATCAGGATTTTGATTGATGCAGTATTTTAGAAACTCTTTTTTTCTTTCGCCTGAAGAAAAGGTACGCAATTGCCTGTGTGACTCCGGTGAAGCTTCGACAGAGTCGTATTGGTATTCTTTTTCGATAAATTTTTCTATCGAAATATCGGAGAATAAAATACCTTTTAGAGTATTAAAAACGGCTAATTCGCCTTTAGCTTCGCTGTTCAGCAAAGTATCTATAAACGCTTTTTTATTGACCTGATTCGAGAGTAAAATATCCCAATGTTGCATTTTTGTAATTTTATTTTTTAAGTGATAGACCTCTGATTGTACTGATAAAACGGATGGTCACAGATTTTATTTAAAAATATCTGTGAAAATCTGTTTCATTCGTTTTGTCTGTGTGCCATAGCTTTTATTTGTAATGATATACCACTGATTGTACTGATGCAACGGATGGTCACTGATTTATTTTTTAGTGTAAATCCGTTTGATTCGTTGTATCTGTGTGCAATAAGCTTTAAATATTTTTTGTTGCCAATTCGCGATCGTTGCGGGACCATTCGCTCCAGGAGCCTACATACAATTTAGGAATTTCGATTCCGGCGTAGTCCATCGCCAGTAAAGTGTGGCAGGCGGTAACCCCTGAACCACAATGTACAATGATGTTTTCTGGACTTTTATCACCAATGATTTCGCTATATTTTTGTTTTAATGTTTCAGAAGAATGATAAAAACCTTCATCGTTTAGATTTTCATTAAACGGAACATTTACAGCTCCCGGAATATGTCCGGCAATCAAGTCTAAAGGTTCTGTAAGCCCATCAAAACGATTTTTATCTCTTACATCAATCACCATATTTTGGTCGTTATTTCGCGCGATTTCAACCTCGTCGATATCCGCCAGCAGTAATTTCCATTCCTGAATGGGATACTTTTCGGCAGGTTCAAAAGTTTCGATTTCGGAACTTATAGGAAAACCAATTTTTATTGCAGCCTGTAAACCGCCATTTAAAACCTGAATTTTTTCGTGACCAGCAGCTTTCAGCATCCACCAAAAACGGGCAGCAGCATTAGAACCATTTTTATCATCATAAACGATAACATGGCTTTTAGGCGAAATCCCAAGTTTTGAAAGTACTTCCGAAAATTTTTCTAAAGAAGGTAAGGGATGCCTTCCTCCGTTTGCAGGATCTGTTGTAATGGTTGCCAAATCACGATTCAAATCGACAAAACGTGCGTTTTTCAAGTGTTCGTTTTGGTAATTTTCCTGAGCGTTAATACCGGCTCTGGCGTCTATTAAAAGGATATCTGTACCTGAGAGCGCTTTTAGTTCCTCAGGGTTTATAATGGGAGAAATAGATTGTGACATGATATAAGCGGTATTATTTTTTATTTCCTAACCAAAGCAGTCCATTAATTATGAGCTGACTTTGTATTTTATTTTTAAAAGTATAAGACAGGGTTTCGTTGGTGTTGTTTTCATAGTCAATATCATTGTGTCCCATATTACAATACAACATTTTATATTTTTTATTGGTCCAAAACACAGGATAGTAGCCGCTATGCCAAATTTCGTTTGGCTTTGGCCCGGTTCCCAGCGGAAAACTGGCAGGATCAATGGCGAGTAAAATTTCGATATCCGGATTTTTTTGCAAATCATTGCTCCATCTATACCATTCGTTAGGAGAAGAGGTGAATGTTTTTGGAATATTTTTGGTAATCGGATGCGGATTCTCAACTCTCAGAATAGCCGAAGTTGGTCTCCAGGTATTGCTGCCATATTCTCCGGATCCTAAAAACTCATTGTGGTACCAGTCCCAATTTTGTGGGTAATCAGAATCATTTAAGGCAAATGCTGAAAAGTGAAACCCCATCCAGGCTCCGCCATTTTTCATATATTGTTCAAAAGCTTCCCGCTGAGAAACGGTTTCAGGTCTGGTGTCTAAAAATAAAACTACCTGATATTGCGAAAGGAATTTTGCATTCAGATTGTCCCAGTTGCTGGTAGAATCGTAAACGAAATGATTTTCCTGAGCAATTTTTGGAAACCATTTATTGGCTTCCTGTACAAAGCTAATATGTGCCTGATCGTTTTTGGCAGTATAAAAAGCAATAACCTTAAATTTATTTTTTTGACTTAAAGCTGCAGTACAAATCAATATAAGAATAAAAGAAAGTAGATTTTTTAAAATAGATTTGATTTTTTTTTGGAAAGGCATAGCGCAGGATTTTAAACAATGCTTAAAAAAATTAGCCACCAATCTCACTCAATTGCTACTAATCTGTTAGTCCTGCAATTTAGTGAAATTTATGGCTAAAAATAGAACCCCAAAGGCATAATTATATTAACCGGGAATTTTTTCGATTAAAATTTCATCTCCGGCTTTATTAAAATAAGTGCAGGTCATTTCGATAATATCAACACGCCATTTTGCAATTCCGCATTGACCGGAATGATTACAAAAAGTGATATAATCAGTTTGTCCATCCTGATGCGCTACCAGAAATTCTATAAAACGTTCTTTATTGGTGTGATCTTCCACTTTAATCTCGGAATATTTTTCCTCCGAAGTTACGGTGTAGTTATTCACGCCATAGTATTCGACATGTCCGTCATTCACGTAAGTGTCATAACCCTTAACCCCCAGAATAATAAGATCCTGTATATAATTTGGAAAATCTGCACCCGATTTTACTTTGGCATGAGCCTCTTTTACTTGTTCTATCGTAAACATATTTTTTTATTTTAAAGTTTATTAATTTTCTTTCAAAAATACAATTAATGGCTTTATAAACGCATCAAAAGTTTCGATATGTGGCAAATGTCCTGTGTTGGGAATTTCGACTAATTTTGCATTCGGAATTGCCTTTTGAGCCGTTTTGCCTAATTCTGCATAATTACCCATTGTTTTTCGTATTTCTTCGCTTACCAAAGGTTTTCCTAAAGCAGTTTTGTCGCGTGTTCCAATGATTAAAAGAGTAGGGCTTTTGATGTTTTTAAATTCATATAAAACAGGCTGTGTAAAAATCATATCATATAGCAATGCCGAGTTCCATGCTACTTTTTTATAATCGGGAGCTGTTGTCCAGCCAGCGCCTAGTTCAGCCCATTTTTGATAATCGGCATTCCATTTTCCGTCATAATAATTCGCCATTTGGTATTTTTTGATGGCTTCATAATTTTGTTTCAGTTCGCTTTCGTACCACCAGATGATATTCTGGTAAGGAACAACCAATTTCCAGTCTTCTAAACCAATTGGGTTTTCGAGTACCAGTTTTTCAGTAGTTTGCGGATACATCAAAGAGAAGCGTGTAGCCAGCATGCCGCCCATAGAATGCCCTAAAATAGTCGCTTTTTGAACACCCAAAAGGTCTAATAGATTTTTGGTGTTCTCGGCCAATTGCTGAAAAGTATATTGAAAATGGTCTGGTTTAGATGATTTTCCAAAGCCTATCTGGTCCGGAACGATTACACGGAATCCTTCTTTGGTAAGGGCTTTAATAGTCGTTTCCCAGTAAGCGCCATTGAAGTTTTTGCCGTGAAACAATACTACATTTTTGTTGTTATAATTAGCTGGTTTAATATCCATATACGCCATTTTGAGTGTTTGGTTTTGAATTTGCAATTCTAAAAACTTCACAGGAAACGGATATTCATAATTGTGTAAATTGATATCTAAGGCTTTGATTTTCTCTTGTTGAGAGAAACAAATAAAGGGAAGCAGCAGGAATAAGACTTTTAATTTTTTCATATCTATAAAAGATTTTTTTCATTAACTATAAAATTAGACTTAACCATTTTAAGGACAAAAAAATAACTCTTAAAGTTATCAGAAAAATAAAATAGAATTTTTGATGGCTGTAAAATTCATTTTGGAACATTTTGTAATGTATTGATTTCTAAAAATGTATATTGTTTTTTAGGCAAATCAGGCTGCTTGCTAGGGAAATAATGTATTTTAACGACTAATGTTACTGTTAAAAGGACTTCTTCTTTGAATAGAATTATAGTCTGTAAATTAGTCTTAGAATGTTTGTAAGCTAATAATAGTATGTATGAAGAAAACAATACTTGTACTCCTGCTCACAGTCCCCACATTTGCCCAGGAAGTTAATACATTTGACTTCGCCGTTATCAACTCAACCTTAATATCTCCCAATATCGATCTTGATACAGGTCGGAGTGTTGTTGCTGCCAATAAGGATCAGTATTCTTCGTATTTTCAATATGCAGTAGAAATGTGTGATGAAGAAATGATTTTAGGTGCCGGTATCGACAAGTCCGAAATCGACCGAACTTATATTGGTTACATCGGTAAAATATGCGAAAATTTCAGGGCCACAATTGCTATCGGTTATCTGGAATCCCGCAGTGGTTATGATGGAACTTTTACGGGTTTTAGTGTTTCTTATCATTTTAAAACAAATACGTATTTGGGTGCCAGTTTAAACAACCTGCATTCGAGCAGTATTGATTATGAAACCGATGAAAGTTTTGATTATTATAAAAAATTAGTTCCGAAGGTTTTTGGGAGCTACGAAATTTTTCCCCGATTTATCGTTTTCGGACAGTTAAGCAGTCGTGTAAATGATATTGCTTTTAAATATCAAATTGATCGGTTTTCGGCCGGTGCGTTTTATTCCGGACACGGAACAGAAGGTATTTTTGCTACGATTAATTTAGGAAGATTTGCTATTTCGTCCAGTACGACTTTTGAAAGAATCAATTTTGGATTGAAGTTCCAGTAAAATAAAAATCCAAAAAGTAAAACTGTACTTTTTGGATTTTCTATTTCTTTTTATAGTCCTACGAAATCATCACTTTTAGGGAAAATGCTCAACGCTTCGATAGCAATTTCAGGTGTTGGAGAAGCTAATTTTCTAAGTTTTGTATCCATCCAGGCGCCATCAACCGTAATAGTGGCACAAAGTGTATCATCTTCTCTGCGAAATTCGTGCACGATGGACCAGCGTGAAGCATCGGCTTTCATTTTGGATGTTTTGGTATGAATAAAAATCTTATCTGACAGTTTTAATTCTTTTCTAAAAACACATTCTTCTCTAAACAAAACAGGTCCAAAACCCTGCGTTTGCATGACTCTTAATGTTAAGCCTAATTGCTCCAGAATTTCGATACGGTGTTGTGCACCAAAATCGTAATAAGCACTATGACGAACGTGAAAATTTGGATCTAAATCAGACCAGCGAAAAGATATTTCTTTAATAAATGAAACCATTTTTTGTATTGTATTTTGTAAATAATTTGAGGATTCGAAATTACGAATAAAAATGAAACGGTTTTGTAGAAAGTTTAGTGCTTTGTGCTTAAAGTTTGTTCCGTAGGAATCTCAGTATCGCTGAATCTTTGCATATGAGAGATTCCTACGGAATGACAAACTGTGCGATTAAAAACCGCAAAAACACTGCGCAAACTTGTCATTCCGTAGGGATCCTAGTGAAGTTATACTATAAAGCGAATTTCAGTCTATGCTTGAGATTCCTACGGAATGACAAACTGTGCGATTAAAAACCGCAAAAATACTGCGTAAACTTGTCATTCCGTAGGAATCCTAGTGAAGTTATACTATAATTCGAATTTCAGTCGATGCTTGAGATTCCTACGGAATGACAAGATTGCGTTTTTTTCAAAAAGAAATAATAAGTTTTAATAACTACTCCTCATTTTTAATATTCAGTTTCTTCACAATCCACGGCAAAGTAAGTCCCTGACCAAGAAGTGTCAGGAGTACTACGGCAACCGAAATGAATATGATTTCGTTTCGTTCCGGAAAAGGAGTTCCGTCCGGAAGTAATTTAGGCAAACCTATGGCAACGGCAAGCGAAACGATTCCGCGCATTCCGGACCAACTGATGATAAAGCTGTTTTTCGAATCGAGTAGGGCATGTTCGCTAATTTTTCGCTTCTTTTTGTTATTTTTTAAAAATCCTTTTTGAAGACTTATTTTTTGAAGAAATATCCTTACCATTCGGACCAATAATGCTACGAGAGTTATTATGGCTGCGTAACCAATATAAGGAAGTATAGCGCTGCTGTCTATATTTTTGAGAATGTACGGAAAATTAAGTCCGATTAGGATGAAGATCAAACCGTTTAAGAGAAAAATCAGGATATCCCAAAGGTTTCGGGTTTGATTTTTTAAGCTTTCGGGAAAAATTTTATTGCTAAAACGGGCAATTGTCAATCCTAAAACTACGACAGCAATCACACCTGAAACATGCAGATGTTCTGCTACCAGATAGGTCACAAAAGGCATTAAAATCATGAAGCTAATAGTTGTAATGGGGTTTTGATGGACTCTGGCAAGAATAAAGGCTAGAATTTTTCCCATAATAAACCCAATTATAAAACCGCCACCT
Source organism: Flavobacterium hydrocarbonoxydans (assembly GCF_009789235.1). GTDB lineage: Bacteria > Bacteroidota > Bacteroidia > Flavobacteriales > Flavobacteriaceae > Flavobacterium > Flavobacterium hydrocarbonoxydans. Next base: position 197,846 of record NZ_WSTB01000005.1, read on the forward strand.
AATAAGAATACAAACTGTAAAGAAGCTTTCCAGATGATAAAAGCCGAACCCATTGCAGTAGCCACGGCAAAACGATAAGCAACCAGGGCCGAGGCATCATTAATCAGGCTTTCGCCTTCGAGTATGGTGATGGTTTTATGTGATATTCCGAGTCCTTTAGTGATGCTTACGGCGGCAACGGCATCTGTAGCAGAGAGTATGGCGCCCAGCACAAAAGCCAAAGGCCATGTCATATCCGGAATCATATAATGCGCCACAACGGCAATCCAGAAAGTGGTAAGGAAAACCAAAGGGATAGCTAATGTACTAATGGTGCTAAGATTGATTTTGAAATGTTTGGGTGAAATGTTAAACGAAGCATCATACAATAAGGGAGGAAGAAAAATCAGAAAGATGATTTCAGGATTAATTTCGATTTCTGGTACTGATGGAATAAATCCGATCATGATGCCCACAATAATTAAAAGTATAGGGTAAGGTAATTTTATTTTGTCAGCAAAAGCAGAAAGCGCTATGACAACGAAAAGGATAAAGATGATAATGCTGTAGTTTTCCATTAAGATGTTTATTTAGCAATAGGCTAATGTAAAGAATTCGGGATTTATTTGAAAGGTAATCGTTTATTTAAGATAAACTCAGGGAGCAATTTATGAAAAATATCAGGCTGAAACGTCCTGGTTTACGTCCCGGACGTGAAATTTCACATCGCTGACGTGAAATTTCACATCGCTGACGTCAAATTTCACATCGCTGACGTCAAATTTCACGTCCGGGACGTAAACGTTTAGGTTGTTGACGTGAAATTTCACATCGCCGACGTGAAGTTTCACATCGCTGACGTGAAATTTCACGTTCCGGACGTGAACGTTTAGGTTGTTGACGTAAAGTTTCACATCGCCGACGTGAAATTTCACGTTCCGGACGTGAAATTTCACCTTTTAGGGACATAACCTAAATTTTGTGTAAACATACTAAAGGTTGAAAAGAAACTTTCTGATGAAAACGGATGCCCTAGCCCTGATGGGAGGGAAGATCCTTTTGTGCCGGGGTTCGGCACAAAAGATCTGGAAGGACAGCAGGAAATAGCTCCTGATAATGACACTTAAAGTACTGATATGACACGAATGTCAGTTTGGTAAAATGTCATGTTGTCAGCTAGTTTTTGGCACGCAGACATGAAAACTGACAATTTATATTGGTTTTTTATATTGGCACAAAGATTGACTTATGCCACCTTGAGTTATAAAATTAGTATATCAAAATAAATTATATAAAAAATGGGTAAAATAATCGGAATTGACTTAGGTACGACAAACTCTTGTGTTTCTGTAATGGAAGGTAATGAAGCAGTTGTTATTCCTAACGCAGAAGGAAAAAGAACAACGCCATCTATCATCGCTTTTGTAGAAGGTGGAGAAATTAAAGTAGGTGATCCTGCAAAAAGACAAGCAGTAACTAATCCAACAAAGACTATTGCTTCTATCAAACGTTTTATGGGACATTCTTTTGCTGAAACTCAGGAAGAGGCAAAAAGAGTACCTTATTCAGTAGTAAAAGGAGACAACAATACACCACGTGTTGATATTGATGGTCGTTTATATACTGCTCAGGAATTGTCTGCTATGACACTTCAAAAAATGAAAAAAACTGCTGAAGACTATTTAGGTCAAACGGTAACTGAAGCAGTTATTACTGTTCCTGCTTACTTTAACGATGCACAACGTCAGGCTACGAAAGAAGCTGGAGAAATTGCTGGTCTTAAAGTGATGCGTATCATCAATGAGCCTACAGCAGCAGCTTTAGCTTATGGATTAGACAAAAAAGGAACTGATCAAAAAATTGCTGTTTACGATTTAGGTGGAGGTACTTTTGATATCTCTGTTCTTGAATTAGGAGACGGTGTTTTCGAAGTATTATCTACAAATGGTGATACTCACTTAGGTGGAGATGATTTTGACCAGGTTATTATTGACTGGTTAGCTGACGAATTCAAATCTGAAGAAGGTATTGATTTACGTTTAGATCCAATGTCATTGCAACGTTTGAAAGAAGCTGCAGAGAAAGCTAAGATTGAATTATCATCTTCTGCTGAAACTGAAATCAACTTGCCATACGTTACGGCTACTGCTTCTGGACCAAAACACTTAGTGAAAAAATTATCTAGAGCTAAATTTGAGCAATTATCTGATTCTTTAGTAAAACGTTCTATGGAGCCAGTTGCTAAAGCATTGAAAGATGCAGGTTTATCTACATCTGATATTGACGAAGTTATCCTTGTTGGAGGTTCTACAAGAATGCCAAGAATTGCTGACGAAGTGGAGAAATTCTTTGGTAAAAAAGCGTCTAAAGGAGTTAATCCTGATGAGGTTGTTGCTATTGGAGCTGCTATTCAAGGTGGAGTTTTATCTGGAGATGTAAAAGATGTATTGTTACTTGACGTTACTCCTTTATCTTTAGGTATCGAAACTATGGGTGGTGTAATGACTGTATTAATCGAGTCTAACACAACTATCCCAACTAAAAAATCACAAGTTTTCTCAACTGCTGCTGATTCTCAACCAACTGTAGAATTACACGTTCTTCAAGGAGCTAGAGCAATGGCTGCTGATAACAAAACTATTGGTCGTTTTAACTTAGACGGTATTCCACCAGCACCAAGAGGAGTTCCTCAAATCGAGGTTACTTTTGATATTGATGCTAATGGTATCATCAAAGTTTCTGCTACTGATAAAGGAACAGGAAAATCTCATGATATCCGTATCGAAGCTTCTTCTGGATTAACAGCTGAAGAAATCGAAAAAATGAAAAAAGATGCAGAAGCTAACGCTGGTGCAGATAAAATTGCTAAAGAAAGAGCTGAGAAATTAAACGAAGCTGACAGCATGATCTTCCAAACTGAGTCTCAATTGAAAGAGTTAGGAAGTAAATTAGCTGATGATCATAAAGTGGCTGTTGAGTACGCTTTAACTGAATTGAGAATGGCTCACCAATCTCAAGACGTTCCAGCTATTCAAACTGCTCTTGATAACATCAATGCAGCTTGGAAAACAGCTACAGAAGCTATGTATGCTCAAGGAGAAGCTGGTCAAGCTGCCCCACAACAAGAGCAAGCGCAAGGAGACAATGTTGAAGACGTTGAATTCGAAGAAGTCAAATAATTACTGATTAACATCAGTTAATAATGAGTGTTAAACCGCTGTAAACGAAATGTTTACAGCGGTTTTTCTTTTTTATTCTTTTTTGTTTCTGCTGTTTTTTAATCATTTTTTGCCATATATTTGTACCATATTTGTACCGGCACTTAAAAGGCGATAATATGGCACTTATGTATACTTATGGCACTTAAATTGGGGATAAAGGCGATGAAAAGAATAAATAAACAATGTCTGGTCTGTGGGGAAGTGTTTCTGCCCAAGACCGTAACTTCTGTCTACTGCTCACAAAAATGCAGTAAAAAAGCATACAAGCAGAAGATAAAGCAGCTTAAAAATGAAGTAGAAATCAAAGCGATGATAGAGAAAATACCGCAGGACAGGGCATTTCTTTCCGTCTCTGAGGCTGGCATGCTTTTTGGCATTGCCAAAAGAACCCTCTATAGGCTTGTCGGCCAGGGAAACGTTCCGTCAGTTAATCTTGGAACCCGCCTTGTAAGGATAGACCGCAGCGTCATGGAAGGGATGTTCGGCCCTGAGCGCAGCCTGCCGCAGGCTGAGAGTATACCGAAGAAAAAATTATACAGCCTTGAAAAAGAAGACTGCTATTCCATCGGTGAAATAGCTCAGAGATTTCAGATATCAGAAGGTTCTGTCTACAGCCATATCAGGAAATATTCAATCCCAACCAGACAGATCGGAAAGCATGTATATGCCCCCAAAAGGGAAATTGATAATTTGTATAACGGAAATGATTTTATATGAAGCAATTAGCAAAAACCAAGGTGACTGTGCGTCTTCGAAAGGCAGAAGACCGAAAGGAATGGTATGTTTACATAGAAAGCTATCCTGTCCAGGTTTCCGGAAAGAAAGCGCCCCAGAGAATCCGTGAATATTTAAACAGATCCGTAACAACAGTGGAGTGGGACAAGAAAAGAACTGCCCGCACAGATGCAGAGGGTATAAAATCCTATAAACCCAGACGCAGCGATAACGGAATAATAATCTGCAGCAGCGAAAGCGACCGTGAGATAATGCTATATGCGGACGCAGTGCGTAATATCCGACAGAAAGAATACGATAAAACAGATCTGTACAGTGATGCTGAGAACCTATGGGCTGAACAGAAAGAAAAAGCAAAAGAGGATTTTATTAAATACATTGCTGCGGTGGCGGCTAAAAGGCACGCCCAAAGTTCAAAATCCATTAAGATCACTTGGGAGCGCACCAAAGAATTTTTAAAAAGCTATTCAGCTGGCAACCTAATGTTTTCCCAAATTGACAGCAGAATGGCGGAAGATTTTAAACTTTTTTTATTATCAGCTCCGCGCGGAGGAGGCAAAAAAGGAATCCTTTCCCGCAACACTGCGGGAACGTATTTTTCGATATTTAAAGCCGCTTTGAAACAGGCCTTTATCGATGGATATTTAACCGTTGATTTATCTTCAAAAATAAAGGGTATTCCCGATGAAGATTCAAGACGTGAATATCTGACTATTGAAGAATTGAACGGGTTGGCCGAAACGCCCTGCGAAAAAGACGTCCTTAAAAGAGCGGCGCTTTTCTCAGCGCTTACAGGTCTGAGGCATTCCGACATTCAGAAGCTACGTTGGAAAGAGATAAGCATGGAAGATGGCATAGCTAAACTGCATTTCACGCAGAAAAAGACAAAGGGTGTCGAATACATGCCTGTTTCTGAGCAGGCTTTAAATCTCTGCGGAGAACCGCGTCTTCCTGGACAGTTTGTCTTTGAGGATCTGCCCGACCCGTCGTGGATTTCACGCCCTCTGAAAAAATGGGTTGAATCTGCAGGAATTAAAAAAAATATTACCTTCCACTGCTTCCGCCATACATTTGCAACACTGCAGCTATCAAGCGGGACAGACATTTATACGGTCAGTAAAATGCTGGGGCATACCAATGTAAAAACTACTGAAATCTATGCCAAAGTAATAGATGAGAAGAAAAACAGAGCTTCGCAGGCAATACAATTGGAATCTTTAAAGAAATAAGCGCAATGAAAATTAAATATTTTGAATATATCACAGTTTACCTGTCTGTTTTTTTAGTCTGTGTCTTTGTCGGTATAGTCGGAAGACTGGTGTTGCTGGAAAAAGGTGCGGATGAATATACGGCCGGCGTTTTCTTTTGGATCAGCACTGGATTTGGAGTTTTAATGTTTGCAATTCTAAGTTTATTTCTAAACGATTTGGCTGAGAGATTGGTGAATCGTTTTTTGAAGGCAAAAAAAAATGAATCGCCTGAAAGCCGCATTCCATGTGAAGACTTTATAAAAATAGAAGAGGAGCTTCAGGATGGTTTAATTAAGCTCAGATTCTCTGAAAATAAAAATTCAGCCATCGATATTCAGCAGTTAAGAGAGCAGCAGCAAAATGCAGCCAGAAATCAAAAACAGGCCAGGATTGATAGAGCCATCCGTTATGCACAGCAGGAGTTCGCGCTTTACGTCTCGGATGATGGTTTGAAACAATTGAGTAAGAATTTAATAATATATGCTGAAGACATAAATTTTGAAAAGATTAAACCGGTGAAAGTAAAAGATTTGTCAAATCTCGATTTGTATCATTTTGGCTGGAATATCTGGAATTGTTTTAAAGTCAGCAGACAGGACAAAGCCGCACAATTTTTAAAATTAACTTTTGCTGAAGCTTTAAAAGATGTTGAAATGAACAGCATTAAAACGCATCTAAAAGATGATGAACAGAAAGGGTTTATAAAGATAATAGAAGATTTTAAAGATTTTTAAGTGCCAATAGTTATAAAGCACTGTGTTTTTGAAGTGTTTTTGTTGTGAAGAAGGACACAGCAAAAACACTTTTTTCATTTGCACCATAACTATTAAAAACGATAGCAATGGACATAAACGAAATCTCTTTTGACAACCTGCCTAAAGCAGTAGCACACTTAGTGAAAGAAATTGCCGAGATTAAACTTCTGATTCAAAATGTACAGGTATATGAATCTAAAGAAAAAAGTATTCCTATTGGTATTGAAGAAGTAAGCCGGTTAATTGGAAAAGCAAAGCCTACAATTTACGCTCTTGTAAGGCAAAGAAAAATTCCGTGCTATAAGTATGGTAAAAAGCTGTATTTTTTTGAAGAAGAGCTTTTAGAATGGATTTCTAAAGGGAAAAAGAAAACAATACAGGAAATCGAATCAGACGTATTGAATTATAATCATAATCGAAAAAAATAGAGCGATAACAGCCAGCAAAAATAATTATATCATTCCATTAGATTATCAAAAAGCATTTAATACAAAGCGCTATCTTATCTACAGACAGGTAATTCATGGTTGTAAGTTGCTTGTAATCAAGCTTTTGAATGTTATTAAAATTAAGAGGTCTCTAATTAGGTCTCTAATTTTAATTAGGATAAATCTGGACTTTGCAAAGATAGTTTTTGAGAGAAAGAAAAAAAACCTTTTAGTTATCTTTTCTCAAATAATTTAAGGGAGTTAAAGCATAACGTTATTATCTCCTCATTCTAGAGATCTTTAAAAAAGAATTTGATTATATAAAAGTATCGTGACGATTTTGGATACTTGATTAAATTTTTGTTAAAAAATGCGCTTTCTCTCTCCATGCAGAATTTCTTCAGATTTCATCTTGAACTTTGCCTTATAATCAATCTTTAAGGTAGAGAACTTATTGTCTTAATTTAATCTGTTTTCTATGAGGAAAACGTCTATTTTATTCAAAAAGCGTAATTATTAATTTTTAATCTTTTTTAAAATGTCAAAAACCTTCCTTTTATTCCTTTTTGGTGTGACTTCGATTTGTGCACAAAACACATTAAGTGATACAATCGCTGTACAAGATACAATACGGAATCTAAAGTTTAGCTACAAACAATTAATCATCCCAGGGGTTCTTTTAGGTTATGGTTTTATTGGTTTGGAAAGTGATCAGCTCAAGAGTTATAATGCAGAAATTAAGGAAGAAGTAAATGAGGATATAGATCATAAAGTTTCTATTGATGATTTCTCGCAGTGGGCACCTGCAGCTTCTGTTTATGCACTTAATGCTTTTGGTGTAAAAGGGAAAAATAATCTAAAAGACCGATCTATTATTTTGGCCAGTTCTTATTTAATGATGAGCGCTTCGGTATTTGCTTTGAAAAACATCACTAAAGTGGAAAGACCAGACGGATCTTCCAATAACTCATTTCCTTCTGGACATACAGCTACTGCTTTTGCGGGAGCTGAATTTATGTATCAGGAATATAAAGACCAATCAATTTGGTACGGAATTGCAGGATATGCGGTGGCAACAGGAACGGGACTTTTTAGAATGTATAATGACAGGCACTGGCTGACAGATGTAGTTGCCGGCGCAGGTATAGGAATATTAAGTACAAAAGCTGCGTATTGGATTTATCCTTACCTGCAGAATAAGGTCTTTAAGTCCTCAAAAGAAAATAAAACCACATCGATGATTATGCCTTTTTATAACGGAAAAGAATTGGGATGCGGTTTCGTAAGGCAATTTTAAATCAGAAGAGTATTTGAAGTTCAAAATAAAATTCCATAGAGATAAAATAAAATCTCTCTATGGAATTATTTTTATTTATTAATCTACCAGAACCTGTAAAGCCTTCGGAAGTAAGCTTACTTTTATTTTATTTGTTTTTAAATTATACTGTTCTCCGTCAATCTGGGCATCAATGAAGATTTTGGAAGGCATTTCGATTTGAATATCTTTTACTAAAAAGTGTTTTGCCTTTTCAAATTTTTCGATGGAGTTTCGAAGAACATGATAACCCAGCATAATTTTTTCAAAAAAGGACAATTTCGGTATAATAATCATATCGAGTAATCCGTCGTGAAGACTTGCTTTTGGGGTTAGGCTCATATTATAACCCATTTCGTTTGAGTTAGATATGAATAACATCAAAGGATCTGTTTCCATAATCTGATCGTTAAAATGCACAATAGTTTTTTGTGATTTAAATTCTAAGCTTGAAGATAATGCAGCCTTGATATAAGCGGGAAGTGTTCTTTTTCCTGCTCTCTCATATTTTTTTATAATCATGGCATCAATACCGATACCCATATTGCTGAAAAAGTATTTGTGATTGAGTTGCCCAACATCTATAACTGTTGAATTTCCTTTTTTTATAATAGCAATCGCTTTGTCAAAATTTCTCGGAATATTTAGGTTAGAGGCGAGTCCGTTACCTGAACCTACGGGAACAATTCCTAATTTTATTGAAGTTCCCACAAGGCATGAAGCTACTTCATTGATGGTTCCGTCTCCACCGCAAGCAATTATATAATCGGGATTTTGTAAAATGGCAGCTTTTGTGAGTGCTATAGCATGCTTTTTTTGGTTGGTATAATCAACTTGAATTTTATATTCGTCTTTAGAAAATTGATTCAAAAGATAGGAAGTAGATAGGTTGTGTTGTCCACTCCCGGATATAGGATTGATTATAAAATGAATGTAAATCATTATTTTAAAAGTTTATTTGTAAAAAGAAAATCGGCAGTCTGGTACCACGAAATTGTTTCTTCTAAAAATGACTCGTCGATAGTAAGAGCTTTAAGACTATTATCTTTTTTGTTCCATGAGTAAAAGGCCTGCTTTTTCTGGTCTGATAAAATCATTACTTTATCTTTTTTCATCAAAACCAGTTTGCGATACGTTCCCATTAATGCCCTTTGTTCAAAATTGGCATCCAAAACATTTTTCCCGAAAAAATCAGATTCATAGTTCCATTGAAACAAAGAAAAAAGAGTAGGCCATAGGTCGATTTGCGAACACTGTTTGGCTATTTTTTGATTCTGATTTTCAGGTAAATTCACAATGAAGGCTGGAATATGGTAATTGGCAACATCTATTTCGTCCTTTCCGGCGCTGCTGGCGCAATGGTCTGCAATGATTACAAAGACAGTATTCTTGAACCAGGGCTTTGTTTTGGCTTTTTTGAATAGTTCTTTCAAGGCAAAATCGGTGTATTTTACAGCTCCCTCGCGGCTTGTTCCCGATGGGATATCAATCTTTCCCGAGGGATAAGTAAAAGGCCTGTGATTGGATGTTGTCATTACAAAATTGAAAAATGGCTTTCCGGCTTTGGATTGCGAATCGGCCACTTTTAGCATTTTATTGAAAATGTCCTGATCACAAATTCCCCATGCATTCTCAAAAGTTACTTCATTATCATTAATATTATGACGCACGGTTTTGATTTCGTCGCTCAAAACACTTCCGCGTCCGCGATCGTAAATAGTAAATCCGTTGCCTCCAAAATAGGCGTTCATATTATCAAAGTAACCGTCTCCGCCATAGAAAAAATTACAATCGTAATTTCTGGATTTAAAAACATTAGAAACCGTATAAAGATTTTGATTATGAGGTCTTTTCACAATACTTTGCCCCGGCGTTGGCGGAATACATAAAGTAACGGCTTCCATACCTCTTACGGTTCTGGTTCCGGTGGCATATAAATCTTCAAAAAAGATGCTTTTTTGGGCAAGACTGTCCAGAAAGGGAGTTATATTTTCTTTGTTTCCAAATTCTTTAAGGAAACTTCCGCTAAGGCTTTCGACCAAAATAAAGACAACATTTTTATTTTTAGGAGAAGCTATACTGTCTGTTATTTTTCTGTGAATAGAATAATCATTTTTGGCATAAACCGCATTATCAGCTGCCAGTTTTTTTCTTATAATACCAAAAGCTTTGTCATTATCGATTGAAGTATAGAAGTCCACATATTTCATCTGGTTATTCCTAAAAGCAGCAAAAAAGGAATAAATTCCTGATTTTGAAATTTCAGAATTATAGCGGTTGGAAGACCATTCCGCCTGATTATTGGTAATAAAGAAGCTAAAAAACAGAGCGACAATTATAGCTGAAGACAAAACCGAAAGTCTGGTTTTTAAAGTTGCTTTTGAAGTAAAAGTCGTTGTAAAGGCTTTTCGTTGATGAAAAAGAAACAAAAATGCGGCACTTAACAATAAAACGCCGCCAATTAGCAAAGGAAGCGGATAAGACTGTTTGATATTGGCTACAACTTCATGTGTATAGATAAGATAATCAACGGCTATAAAATTAAATCTGGTTTTAAATTCGTCCCAAAATGTCAATTCGGCAAAAAAAGTAAAGACAAGAATAAATACCGTTAATGAGGTAAAAAAATAAACAAGGACTTTATCTAAAATAGAGCCAATCCATTTATTGGGCATTAGGCTATAATAAAATATGCTGCAGAGTGAAATGAAAACAACAGTGCCAAAATCAAAAAACAAACCTGTCAGGAATGTTCTTAAAATGGAAATTAAATTCCACGAAACTTCGTCATATTGCCATATAAAAAAAGCAATTCTCAGCAACAGTGAAAGGATTAAAAACCAAAGAATGAAATGAAACAACAGCGAATACCGGCCGTATTTTGAAGATAATTTATTCATATATTTATACTATTAAAAGGCAAATTTTATAACCCAATTCTGAATTTATTTTGAATTTTGGTTTTTATTGGGAAATTAGAATTTATAACTGTAGCCAAAGCGAACTACTTGTGTCTCATAATAATCCTTGCTGGTGTAGCGGAAACCCTCACCTTGAATTTCTTTTTTGATGACCAGCGTATTGAAGATGTCGGTGGCATTTAAAAATACTTCGCCTTTACCTTTCTGCACCATTTTTTTTACACCAAGATCAGTAGAAAAGCGAGAGTCAATTTTTCCCTGTGGAATAATGTCCGGTGCCAGATAAACCATAGAAACCTGTCCGGAAAGTGTTTTGTTAAATTGAAAAGTATTATTCCATTTTACATTACCCGAAGTAATTTCCTGAAGACTTCCGCTATAAGTTGACGCAACTGGATATAAATTAGTAACCTTAAAAGCGTCTATGGTATTTTTATATAAATTTCCATTCAGATTAAAAGAATACCAAGACGTAATTTCTTTTGCAAAGACAAGTTCAACGCCAAAAGAAGAACTTTCCATGGCATTCTGAAACACATTATAAATGATAGGACTGCCGGGAACTGTTGTTGCAATTCGGGTAATTGTACCGTTTACAACCCGGTAATAAAGTGAACCTAAAAAATAGCCCTTCTTAAAATCGGTTTTATACCCCACTTCAAAAGCACTTGTGTACTGCGGACGAAGGGCAGGATTTCCTACTTTAATAATTTCAGCATCATCGTATTTTGGAAAAATACGAATATCGACTTCATTAGGCCTGTCAACGCGGCGGTTGTAAAAAGCGGTAAATTTATTTTTATCATCTATTTTGTAAGCAAGCTTAACACTCGGAAAAGGTTCTGTATAATTGTAACCGTCACTTTTATAGGTAGGGTGGTCAGGATTGACCTCATACTTTAGCTGTACATATTCATAACGCAGTCCGAGCTCCGCTTCAATTCTTTCTGTTTCATAAATATAGCTCCCATAAACAGCAGGTATGATTTCTTTATAGATGGCCCATCCTCCGGCATTGGCATCGATAGGGGAGTTTTCGCCCGGAAAAAACTGCATATTAGTTGGGATTTCCCGATTTCTAAATTTCAGACCCGTTTCAAAACGACCGTATTTTAAAGGCTGGACATAATCCAAATTCAGATCGATTACTTTTTCATCTGAAAGTAACTTAAAAGCATCTTTTCCGGTGGATGCCGGCAGGATATTATCAAAGAAATACTTTTCATCTTCCTGATGATACGTGTAATTAATTCCCGCGTTTAATTTTCGTCCTGCCTGTCTGAATTTATGCTGGTAAGAAGCGCTTGCCATCACGGTTGTTTTTAGTTCATCTTCTAAAAATTGCCAGAGACGCAAACGCTCAGAATAATCGGCATTAAAAAAAGGCTCATCACCATGATCGATGATTTTTTCGCTTCCAAATAATCCGGAAAATGAAAAAGTATTTTTGTCGTTATAATTCCAGTCGATTCCGGTTTTAATGGTGGTAAAATGCGTGTCCCGATTTCGCTTGGTTTGTTGGTTAATTATAGTTCCGTCATCATAAGTTCTGGTTACAAACTCATTTTTGTTTAGGGTTTCAGTGTAAAGATAATCGGCTTGTAAATAGGTGTTTATTTTGTTTTTTCTGTAATTTAAAGACAGGCTCGGATTGATTTTAGGGGTCATGTGATATTGATCCCTGATAGTGGGAAGATTTGCCTTGCGCTCCCACAACGCGCCATAACCCGAACTGATTCCTATTTTACCATTCAGGCCATCCTGCTTATTTTTTTTATAAATGATATTAATGATTCCGGCATTTCCGTTTGCATCATATTTAGAAGATGGATTATTGATAATTTCAATTTTTTCGATGGCAGAAGCCGGAATATTATCCAGCCCAGACTGGTTTCCAAATCCTGTGAGCGCGGTTTGTTTGCCATCAATTAAAATGGTTACTTTATCATTTCCCCTTAACTGCACTTTTCCATTCTGTACCGTAACCCCAGGGAGGCTCTGCATGGACTGCAGAACAGAGCCTCCGCTTTGGGTAATATTATCAGCGACTGCAAACACTTTTTTATCCATTGTTACAGGATTTTTTTTCGTGTCTGAACTCACAATGACCTCAGATAAAGTATTGATGTCTTCTTCCATTTCGATAGCTCCAAGATCCAGATAATCAGAAAGGCTTCCAACAAATACGGATTGTGATTTTGTTTTAAAACCAATTGAAGTTACCTCCAGGGTAAAATTTCCTGAATTTACTCCTGTTATAGTAAAGCGTCCATCTTCGCCACTAACGGTTCCGAAGAAAATTTTAGAATCTTTGGAAGATTTTAAAACAACATTGGCGTAAGGTATTGCAACTTTGGATTTACTATCGGTAATAATTCCCGAAAGGATTACTGTTTTTTTCTGGGCAGATAATTGCATTACGGCTAGCAGCAGAAAAGAGAAGAGCAGTAGTGTTTTTGATTTCATTTGTACTATTTAAAAAAAGAATAGTACAAAGCTCATAAGTGATTCTGTAGGAAGTTTGAATTTTTAGAAAATCACCTCAAAAATATGCAGATTTTCAGTAAAAGAATAACGGATATCCCAATCGTTAATTTCACAGATTTTTTTGATAATTGCCAGTCCCAGCCCATTTCCCTGCGATGACGGATTTACTTTTGAAAAACGGTTAAAGATGCTCTGTGCTCCCAGCGGAGTTTCTTGGCCGGTATTGACAAATTTAAGAGAATTATTTTCTATGATAATATCAATTACGCCATTTTTTATATTGTGGCGAATGGCATTCAGAAATAAATTATTAAGCAGCACTTCTGTAAGTGCCGTATTTCCTTTTGTTGTAATGATATTTATAAAATGGGTATTGATTTTTATACTCTTGGATTGTGCCTGTTCCATAAAAAAGTCGAGGTGTTTATCGATATAGTCGTTGAGAACAATAGTATCGCGATCCAGATAACTTTCGTTATCAATTTTAGAAAGTAATAAAAGGTTTTTATTGAGTCTGTTCAATCTTGAAACATCTTTATTGAGAGATCCCACCAACTCCGATTGTTCGCGGGTTAAGTCCAATTGCTGCAGCGTATCAATTTTAGTCTGAAATAAAGCCAATGGGGTCTGAAGTTCATGAGCTGCATTTTCTACAAATTCTCTTTGACTTTTATAAATAACAGTGTTTTTTTCGATTAACCGTTCCAAACTTTTGTTAAGCCTATCAAATTCGTCGATATCTGTTGCAATAAATTCAGGCGAATTGTTTTTGTCAATTTCAAACTCCTCAATCTGGCTCAGTGTATTATAAAAAGGCTTCCAGATTTGTGCAGCTGATTTTTTGGATATCCAGATAATCCCTGTCAGCAGAATAATGATGATAAAAAGAAACATGAAAGCAACGCTGATCACCATTCCCTCCATTTCAACAAGATTACGCTTTTCTATGTAGGTATATTTTTTTCCGTTTATTTCGACCGGGGCATACAGTATGCGAAATGGCTCTTTTTCATTGGCTATGGCTTCAAAAATCATCTCACCAACGATGGAATCTTTGGTTACGCCCATATCGGGCACAATAGTAACATTGTGATTGTATTTGTTCCATGCCGCAATGTCAGCAGCTTTATAATTGCTATGGCTCTCATTTACAAAAGCCCCTTTATGAAAAAGCAGTACTTCATCTGTTTCATAAATGTAGAGCCATTGGCAGGTATAATAAAATACCGGCGCTGCTATTAAAAGTATAACAACAGCATAAATAAGAAAACTGTTGGTTGTTTTAAGAAGTAGTTTTTTATTGCTCATTTTCCCATTTGTATCCTAAGCCGTACACCGTTTTTATATAATCTCCGCTGCCGGCCTGAGTTAGTTTCTTTTTAAGATTTTTGATATGGGCATATATAAAATCATGATTGTCCAGCATATCTGCCATATCACCGGAAAGATGTTCTGCAATGGCAGATTTTGATAATACTTTATTTTCGTTGCCAATTAAAAAGAGCAGTAAATCTAATTCTTTTTTGGTAAGATCCAGTTTTATATCATTTACAGCTACTGTTTTGGAGAAAATATCGACCGCAATTTCATTAAAGACAACACTATTGCTTCCTTTAAAATTTTTACGACGTATAAGCGCCTGCATGCGAACCAATAATTCAGCCAGATGAAAAGGTTTAGTCAAATAATCGTCAGCGCCCAGATTAAATCCCTCCAAACGCGTTTCAAGGTTTTCTTTTGCTGAGATAATAATTACGCCTTCGGTTTTATTTTTAGCTTTTAACTCTTTTAAAATATCAAAACCATCACCATCTGGCAGCATAAGATCCAATAAGATACAGTCGTAATCATAACTGTCTATTTTGGTGAGTGCCAAATTATAGTTTTCGGCGGTTTCGCATTGAATGCCGTTTGTTTTAAAGTAGTCTTTGATGCTTTGCGCAATTTCGCGCTCATCTTCAATAATAAGAATTTTCATGCTGCAATTTACAAATGAATTCTGAAGAAAAACTGAATAAAAGGGTTCTTAATTAAAATTTAATAATCCTAAAATGTTTTAAAATAGCAGATTGTAAAATTCTTACCATCGTATGAAGGGGCTATAAAAGATGTCGATTTATTTTGTTCACCATGAAATAATTTTCTTGAAATATAGGGATTCATCCAGTAGGCAATTTTGGTACTCAGAATTCCAATTCCTGCACCTGCAGCTACATCTGTAAGCCAGTGCCTGTTGTTGTACATTCGAAATATCCCAGTACCTGCAGCCACCGCATACCCCGCCACGCCGTACCATATGGATTTGTCTTTATATTCCTGATATAAAAATTCAGCGCCTGCAAAAGCGATAGCGGTATGGCCGGAAGGAAATGAATTATTGGAAGATCCATCCGGGCGTTCTACATTGGTAACTGACTTTAAGGCAAAAACAGTTCCAACAGTTATAATAGTTGAAGTCGCCAAAATTACAGAACGGTCGCGCATATTATTTTTTCCCTTGACCCCAAATGCATTAAGCGCATAAACAGAAACCGCAGGGACATATCGTGAAAAATCATCTATTGTAACCTTCTTGTCAATGTCCTCTGTAAATTCGTCGCGTATCTGAAAATTGAAACTTTTTATCTGCCCGCTTTCAGCTCCCCAAAAACCATATCCAATCAAAACTCCGGGAATGATAAGCTGTTTGTAATTAAAGGTGATGTTTTTAACGGTATCATTGATTATGGAATCTTTAGGAGAGGTATTTTGCGCTAAAACAGAGTAAGTCAAAAACTGTAAAATAACAAGTATGATTATTTTTCTCATCGAAATGATTTGTTTTGTTATTGCAAAAGATACTTTGATAATTAAGTCTTTATTAAAGGTATCATTATTTTTAAATCAACGCAAAAATAAGGCAGAAAACGATTAATAAGAATTAGGACTTTTTAGCACAATGGATTTAAAACACAGACTGGCAGATAAGGAAAATGTTACTTGATAATTAACTTTACAAACTATTGATAGTTTGGAAAAAGAAGTTAAATGAAATGAAAAAGGAAACTGCGTTAATAAACCAGAAGCGAATCGGTTAATAAACAATGAAGGGATTCTCTCTAAACAGCAGCACTTTTTTCTGTATCTCGATAGTCCAGGAATTATAAACCTCCAAATTTATAGATTTTGGAGGCTTTTAGGTTCGAAAATTATTTTAAGTCTGTAACTTGCTTTTTGTTATAGCGATAAAATATATTTTCAATCGGTTTACAGTTTTTAAAATATTTAAATTTTTATTTTAATCCCTGCATTTATTACAAAACCATCTAATGGGGCATAAATATCCTTGAAAACAGGGTTTGAAATAGGTCCTGTATAAATACTTCCAAATTTCGTTTGTCTTGTATCTGTAAAGTTTTCGAAATTGGCATAGACAGAGAAATTCTCCCACAATTTTTCAACCATAAAACCGAAAACCCAGTATTCACTTCCTTTAGTTTCGTCATTTAATTTTTGTGGGCTATAGTAATAGGCTTCCAATCCTGCTTTCCATTTATCTTCTACTTCATACATCAAAACATTATTTAACCTATGCTTTGCAGTTAAAGGATTTTCAGATTTTATGCCATTATTATTAATTGAAGCATCAGTGTAAGTATACCCTATAAATAGTTTAAAATCGTTATATCCTAATTTAACATTGGTTTCTGCTCCTTTTGTATCCAAATAACCATCAACGTTTACAAACTGATAAGTTTCATTAGGAAGAGAAGTTAAGATCAGAGGATTATCGACATTAGTGTAAAAGAACAACTGATTAATCGATAAAGATATATCTTCAGTAATATTGGTTTTATAATTCACATCAAAATTAGCACCGTAACTTTTTTCAAGTGTATTATAATTACTACTTATTGGCAGTACATTTTGATATTGGATACGCTCACTTTCTTCGGTAAATATGGTGGGTGTTTTATAACCCAATCCACCGCCAATTCTTGAAGTAAGCTTAGGATTAATTTTAAATAGAGCAGAAATTCTAGGCAAAAGCGAAAATCCATAATCAATAACATAATCACCTCTAAGACCAGTTTCAATATCGAGCCATTCTTTGGCTTTCACAGTATTTTGAACAAAAGCTCCATAAGTTATCTGATTATAGTCTCTTAGAGGAAAAGCAGTGGCACTGTTTTCAGTAAATTTATCAGTATATAAATTGGCTCCCGTAACCCACTCTGATATATCGCCATTGTGAGAATAGGTAATTTCAGAAAAAGTACTATTCTGAAGACCATCAAAAACATAATCTGGAATAGTTATGACACGGCTAAAATTATTGAAACTATTTTTGAATGTCAGGGATTCCTTTTCACTTAATTTATGAGTAAGGGTAAATTGAGTACTCATTCTCTCTGTCTTATTTTTCTCAAAATAACTATCAGGGTAATTGTTTTCGTCTTTAATATAATCGATGTTCCCACCAATACGATTTTCGAAAACTGTATTTATTCCAAAATTCAGTTTTGTGTTTTCATTAAAATAAACAAACAATTTTGGATTGAAATTAAAACGTTCAAACTTAGGGATAGCGGTAAGCTGAATATCGGCAGGATCGTAGGGTGCATTTCTATCATGCGAAGCAAATACAGTCAGTCCAATTTTATTGAATCGCTGTGAATAAAACCCATTGATGTCTAAACCAAGAGCTGAAGTTCCGTTTAATAAAAATCGCAATTCTCTTTCTTCTGTCGGGGTTTTAGAAACCAGATTAACCAATCCTGCAATTGCTCCACCTCCAAATAAAGTAGAGGCAGATCCTTTAATGATCTCAACTTGCTTTAAATCCAGTGGCGGTGTCTGTAGTAATCCAAGTCCACTAGAGGCTCCTGAATAAACAGGAAATCCATCTTTTAAAATTTGAGTATATCTTCCGTCGAGTCCCTGAATTCTGATAGAAGAATTTCCTGAAGTTGCTGATGTCTGCTGTGTTTGTATACCAGTACTTTCATTAAGCATCATTCGGATATCTCCTGGTTTCATATTAGCTTTTTCTTCGAGCTCTTCTCCTGCAATAAATTCAACACGGGTAGGAATGTTGCTGATTGTCCTTGTGCCTCTGGTAGAATTGACAATAATCTCGTCCATCTTTTCAGCTTCACTTTCTAATGAAATTTCTAAAAAGTCGCCTATAAAAGGTATTGTAAAGGGTGACATGAGTGATTTATAGCCTTCCATAGAAAAAGAAACGTTGTAAGCTCCCTGCTGAAGATTTTCAAAAATGATAAGTCCTTCTGCATTTGATACAGCTGATAAATCAGTCTGCTCAATTTTAGCAGTTATGCCGTTGATGGGTAATCCTGTTTCAGCATCCTTCATGAGAACTTTAATTTTATTCTGTGCTTGTGCTGTGCCAATAGTTGTTATTGCCACAATCAATAAAATATATTTAAACATTTATTATTTCTTAATATTAATACATAAATATGCTCATGATCTTGAAATCATGAACGTAAAACTATTTTAAATATTAAGAATTTTAGGAGGCTGCCAAATTTTACAAATGAATGAAGAATCAACAAACTTATCGTAGGATATAGGCTGTAGTATTGCGTTTGTCGTAAATTCTAATTTTTCTGAAATTAAAATTGAAGTATGTGTAATTGGAAAACCGGTACAGCTTCCACAAGAATAGAAAGGCGAACATTTTCCATTACATTCATGCTCACAATCATGCGGGTCGTTTTTGCAATTTTTCTCAACATTACATTCTGAATGTTTAGAAAATGCAGAACAAGGTACTGTTGCAAGGAGCAGTACGACAATCGAAATAAATATCACCCATGTTTTCACATTACAAATTTATAGATAAAATTCAAACCGTTGTTTGTATATTCAACTTAAATTACAAGAATTATATATGGCAAAATTTAAAAGTACGACAAAGGCAAAAAAAAAGAAGGGAGTTAAAGCAAGGAGAAAATTAACTACTAATGATTTTATTCGAGTTTTTGCAATTGTCTTGATCTGTACACTATTATTATTGGGTATTGCAGCTCGCTGTATTCATTTTTACGAGGAACATATTAAATAATTTAATTTTGTAAGCTAATAATCGTATTTTTACAATCGTGAAAATAACGAATATCATATTATCACTTATCATTTTAATCATTTCCTGTATGCCGTGCGCAGACAAGGATACTAATAACAATGTACCGGATCCAGTTCTCTTTTCTGCAACGGAAATGGATCATTCTCATGACAAGCAAAGTGATATGTGTCCACCGTTTTGCATCTGTAATTGCTGCGGAGTACAGGTATTGAGTTATGCACCTGCAATCACATTTGATTTTCCTCTTCTTAGCAAAACCATCAAATGTTCTTTGCCAAGTTATACTTCAGTTTTTGCTTCCAATTTTTACGGAAGTATCTGGCAGCCGCCTCAAATAGCATAATAATGTTGCCCGAGTAATTTCGGGGTAGAGAGTTGTGGGATTTCCACAGTTTTTAATAGACAAGCATGTCTTGTTTTCTCATTCATTATTATATTCAGATGTTAGACAAAATCATACAATTCAGTATAAAGAATAAGTTCATTATACTCTTATTTACCCTGGCCTTAATTGCCTGGGGAAGCTACTCCATTAAAAAATTGCCGCTCGACGCGCTGCCTGATATAACCAATAATCAGGTTCAGATAATTACCACGGCTCCAACCTTAGCGAGCCAGGAGGTAGAACAATTAATCACTTATCCTTTAGAACAGGCTGTAAAGACAGTTCCGAAAGTTATTGAGCTTCGCAGTATTTCCCGTTTCGGGCTTTCTGTTGTAACGGTTGTCTTTGAGGATGATGTAGATATTTACTGGGCAAGGGAACAAATATTTCAGCGCTTGAAACAAGCCGAGGAAAACATTCCTGATTATGCAGGATCCCCTGAATTAGCGCCCATTTCAACAGGTCTTGGCGAAATTTACCAATATGACGTTTATGCCAAAAAAGGCTATGAAAGCAAATATGATGCTGTAAAACTAAGAACTATACAAGACTGGATTATTATTCCGCAATTACAGGGTATAGAAGGCGTTGCTGATGTAAGTACCTGGGGAGGAAAATTAAAGCAGTATGAAATTGCAGTGAATCCAAACACTTTAAACAGCCTGGGAGTTACCATTACTGAAATTTTCGATGCTTTGGAAAAAAACAATCAAAATACAGGGGGAGCTTACATTGAAAAAGATCAGTATGCTTATTTTATCCGTGGGGTCGGAATGGCAACAGGAGTAAAAGATCTGGAAAATGTGGTGGTAAAAAACCGCAATGGCTCACCTGTACTAGTGCGAGATGTGGCGCAGGTTCGTGAAGGAATTTCGCTTCGTTACGGCGCATCTACAAAGGATGGAAAAGGAGAAATTGTATGCGGAATGGCCTTAATGCTTAAAGGTGAAAATTCCAGTGCAGTAGTAGAGCGAATCAAAGAAAAAATGATTCAGATAAATAAAAGCCTGCCTGAAGGTGTTGTTGCAGAGGCATTTATTGACAGAGGAAAGTTGGTGGATAATGCCATTGGAACCGTAACCAAAAATTTACTGGAAGGAGCATTGATTGTTATTTTTGTTTTGATTTTATTCCTCGGAAATCTTAGGGCCGGCCTGATTGTAGCATCCGTAATCCCATTGGCGATGCTTTTTGCAGTTATCCTGATGAATGCTTTTGGGGTAAGTGGAAATTTAATGAGCCTTGGAGCTATCGACTTTGGAATAATTGTCGATGGTGCGGTTATAATTGTGGAAGCCACAATGCATCATTTGCAAAAACTCAAACGCAAAGACGCTTTATCCCAGGAAGAAATGGATGAGGAGGTTTACAATTCAGCATCAAAAATCAGAAACAGCGCCGCTTTTGGAGAAATTATTATCCTTATAGTTTATCTTCCAATTTTAGCACTTGTAGGGACAGAAGGAAAAATGTTCAAACCAATGGCTATGACTGTTGGTTTTGCTGTCATTGGGGCCTTTTTGCTTTCCCTTACCTATGTACCGATGATGAGCGCCATGTTTTTGTCAAAAAACACAGAGCACAAGGATAATTTTAGTGACCGAATGATGGCAAAGCTGGAGAATATTTATCTTCCGTTTCTAAAGAAAGCACTTGAATTCAAAAAAATAGTTTTGGGTATCGCATTGGGATTATTCACATTGGGAATCGTAATTTTCCAGAATATGGGCGGTGAATTCATCCCAACCATAGAAGAAGGTGATTTGGCAATAAATGCTACTATTATGACAGGAAGTTCACTGACACAGATGGTTAAAACCACTACTGAATATGAAAAAATATTAAAAGCTAAATTTCCTGAAATCAAAACCATTGTAGCCAAAATTGGAAGCGGTGAAATACCAACCGATCCAATGCCGATAGAAAGTGCCGATTTAATAATTGTCCTTAAAGACAAAAAAGAGTGGAGCGGAAAATATGATAACTGGGAAGAATTAGCCAATGCCATGAAGGAAGAAATGGAAGTGATTCCAGGTGCCAACATTGAAATTTCCCAGCCTATTCAAATGCGTTTCAACGAACTTATGACAGGAAGCCGAAGCGATATTGCCATCAAAATTTTTGGAGATGATCTGGAAGTTCTCGATGCAAAGGCAAACGAACTGATATCAAAAGTAAAGGGCATTAAAGGGATAGGAGACCTAAAAGCCGACAAGGTAACAGGTCTTCCTCAGATTACCATTAAATACGATTACAATAAAATTGCTTTGTATGGACTAAATATATCTGATATAAACAGAATTATACGATCCTCTTTTGCAGGGGAAAGTGCCGGTAAAATATACGACCAGAGCAAACGGTTTGATGTTGTCGTGCGCATGAATGCTGACAACAGAAGCGATATTACTGATGTGAGTAATTTGTTTATTCCCCTTCCTAACGGGCAGCAGGTTCCTCTATCACAGGTAGCTTCCATTGATTACGAGCAGGGACCGGTTCAGGTGAGCCGTGAAGACGGTAAACGAAGAATTACCGTAGGGCTTAATGTTCGTGGAAGAGATATCAAAAGTGTTGTGGAAGAAATTCAGTTAAAATTAGACAAGGAACTTAAGCTTCCGGCAGGTTATTATGTGACCTACGGCGGGCAGTTTGAAAATTTAATAGAAGCGACAAAACGCCTTTCAGTAGCTTTACCGATCGCTTTAGGGCTGATATTGGTTTTGCTGTATTTTACCTTTAACAGTTTCAAACAGGCAGGATTAATCTTTACAGCTATTCCGCTTTCAGCAATTGGAGGTGTTTTTGCCCTTTGGATGCGCGGCATGCCTTTTAGTATTTCAGCAGGAATAGGCTTTATTGCTTTATTTGGAATTGCGGTATTAAACGGTATTGTTTTGATTTCTTATTTCAATCAGCTAAAGACCGAAGGAGTAACAGATCCTCTGCAGCGTGTTTTAATTGGTACAAAAACCAGATTAAGACCCGTGCTGATGACAGCAGCAGTTGCTTCGCTTGGATTTTTGCCAATGGCCTTATCTACCAGTGGGGGGGCGGAAGTGCAGAAACCATTGGCGACGGTAGTTATTGGGGGACTATTCTCAGCAACGTTATTGACCCTGATCGTTTTGCCTATATTATACCTATTGCTGGAGAATAGAACAAAAAAAAGAAAAATGATACAAAAGCCTATTATAACGCTACTGGTGCTGTTTTTTACCAGTTTCTCGTTTGCTCAAAACAGCCAGGCAATAAGTTTGGAAAAAGCGCTCGAGATGGCAAAATCAAATAACATTGATTTGAAAATTGCTGATAAGGAAATTGAAAAACAAACTGTTTTAAAAAAGACCGCCTTCCAGCCCGATCCTCTAAACGTTCAGTACCAAGGGGGGCAGTTCAATAGTGTCGATTTTGATCATAACGTTTCAATCCAGCAGTATTTTCCAATAGGAAAAATCACAAAAGCCAATCGTCAGCTACAGGAAGAGCTGGTAAAATTGGCTGAGAAAAGAAAAGCTTTATCTGAATATGAAATAGAAAAGGCGGTAATACTTTCCTACTATCAGTATTTGTATGGTATTTCAGTTCAAAAATTAAATTTGGAGCTCAGTGATATTTATACCAAATTTCTTAAAAATGCAGAGCTACGTTTTCAGACGGGCGAAAGCGGGAATATTGAAGTGATCAGTGCAAAGGCAAAAGTAAAAGAGATTGAAACCCAGAAAGCGCAGTTGGAATATGATCTGGCAATCTACCAGAAACAACTGCAGTTTTTTATTCAGACAGATCAGGACGTAGTTCCCGATGTGTCGGTTTCTTTACTGTATACTCCTGTTCAGCAAAAAGGAAATTCAAAAGCCGAGGCACTTGTTACAGATTTTTATCAGCAGCAGATTGTCGTTTCCCAAAAAGAAGCCAATACTTTTAAAGCCATGCGCACACCAAAATTAGGACTGGGGTATTTTGCCCAGACCATCAATACCGAATCACTATTCCAGGGGTTTACCGCAGGTCTGCAAATACCACTATTTGGAGGAGTGAATACTGCATGGGCTCAGGCGGCTTCTATAAGTATTTCACAATCGCAGCTGGCATTGGATAAAAACAAACTGGCTATTAACCTGCAGATGCAGGAACTGGAAAATAATTTTGAAAAGCAGCAAAAAGCGCTTTCCTATTATCAAAATGAGGGAATGCAGTATGCCGGCCAGATAATTGAGACGGCGCAAAAAAGTTATGCCAATGGCGATATGAGCTACTGGTCTTATATCAGCTTTTTAAATCAGGCCATCGATATTAAAAAACAATACGCCGAAGCTGCCCATTCTTATAATCAAAGTGCTATAGAAATGCAGTTTCCATCTATTTCAAACAAATAAATTTCACAGAATGAAAAACATATTTAAAAATAACATCTCATTGGTTTCAGTTAAAATTAATATACTGATTGTTTTTATAGCTTTGTTTCTGACGGCGTCCTGTCAGGATAAAAAAGCAGAAGAATCCCATGAGGAGGAAAAGTCTGAGAATGAAGTGGCATTGACCGAATCTCAATTTAAAACCGTTGGGATTGAAACGGGTGCCGTGGAAAACAGGAATTTAAACAAAATTATAAAGGCCAACGGCTACACTACCGTTCCGCCGCAAAACTCCGCAGAAGTGGCAACCCTTATCGGTGGAACAGTCAAGGATATTTTGGTATTGGAAGGAACTTATGTAAATAAGGGAAAAGTGCTGGCAACCATTCAGAATCTTGAAGTCATTGAAATGCAGGAAGATTATCATTCTGCCACAGCCAGCATTGAATACCTGCAGCTGGAATACAACCGCCAGAAAACCCTAAGTGATGAAAACGTAAACCCGAGAAAGACTTTTCAGGAAATCAAAGCAAAATTAGCAGCGGAAAGGGCCAGGGCACAGGCAGCTAAAAACAAGCTGGACGCATTGCATGTGAGCACCAAGGGGAGCAGTTCATTGGTACCTATTGTAGCGCCCATTAGCGGTTATGTAGGAAAAATAAATATTGCAAAAGGTGCGTTTGCTGAAACAGGGGTAACACTTTTTGAAGTAGTAGACAATAGCCAGATGCACCTGGACCTTAATGTTTACGAAAAAGACCTCGGATCTATTTCTGTGGGGCAGGTTATTGATTTTGTTCTTACCAATCAGTCTAACAAATCAATAAAAGGAAAAATATTCGGAATCAACAAATCATTTTCAAATGAAAGCAAAACAGTGGCGGTGCACGCCAAAATTGATCCTGCCGATGCCAAGGGGTTGATTCCCGGCATGTATGTTTCGGCCAACATCAATATCACAAATGCTACGGTTCCGGCGTTGCCAAAAGATGCGATTGTTAGAAATGGTGACAAATATTTTGTGTATATTCAGGAAGAGAATCATAAGGAAGAGAAAAGTGAAGCCAAAGAGGCAGAAGAAGAACATAATGAAATTCATTTTAAAGCAATCGAAGTAGTACCCGGGACAACAGATTTGGGCTTTACGGAAGTGAAATTTGTTGACCATATACCCTCTGATGCCAAAATAGTAATCAAAGGGGCATTTTACCTTTTATCTGCTATAAAAGGCGGTGGGGAGCATGAACATTAAAATAGGGACATTCCATAATTAAAATTTTGAATTAAAAAAATAGACAATATGGCACATGAGCACAAATACGATGCAAACGGCAAACAGCTTTGTTGCACACTAGAAGAAAAAATTAATGCAAAAACAGATAAAAGCAGCGGATGCTGCTCTGTAGAGGATAAAAACAGTCATTCTGATGATGATGGACATGATCATGACCACGAGCATACAGCTGATCAAAGTACATTTAAGATGTTCCTGCCGGCGATAATTTCATTTGTCCTGCTGATTATCGGTATATGTTTCGATAACTATTTTCCGCAAAGCTGGTTTACCAAGTATGTTAGGTTAGCCTGGTATATTGCGGCTTATCTTCCCGTGGGAATTCCGGTTTTGAAAGAGGCGTTTGAAAGCATTACTAAAGGAGAGGTCTTTTCTGAATTTTTACTCATGTGTATCGCCACAATCGGGGCTTTTGCTATTGGCGAGTATCCCGAAGGGGTGGCTGTTATGCTTTTCTATACCATTGGAGAAGTATTCCAGACTTTGGCCGTTAGCCGTGCAAAATCCAATATTAAAAGCCTGTTGGATCAGCGCCCCGACGAAGTAAATATCGTAAAGGATAATGTTGTGCAGACAGTAAAAGCAGCAGATGTTGCCATAGGTTCTGTAATACAGCTGAAATCAGGTGAAAAACTAGGTTTGGATGGAGAATTGTTATCTGATACAGCTTCCTTTAATACCGCTGCCCTTACTGGTGAAAGCAAGCCCGATACCAAGGTAAAAGGCGAAACTGTTCTGGCAGGGATGATAAACGGAAACACTATCGCGCAGGTAAAGGTGACTACTGCCTATAATGACAGCAAGCTTTCAAAAATACTCGAAATGGTGCAGAACGCCACAACTCAGAAAGCACCAACGGAGCTGTTCATTAGAAAATTCGCAAAAATCTACACTCCAATAGTTGTTTTCCTTGCGGTTGGTATTTGCTTTTTGCCTTATTTTTTTGTTGAAAATTATGATTTTAACGACTGGCTCTACAGGGCTTTGGTTTTTCTGGTAATATCATGCCCTTGTGCCCTGGTAATCAGTATACCCCTTGGTTACTTCGGCGGAATTGGGGCAGCGAGTAAAAACGGAATATTATTCAAGGGAAGTAATTTTCTGGACAGTATTGCCAATATCCAGAATGTGGTAATGGACAAAACAGGAACCATGACAGAAGGTGTCTTTAAAGTTCAGGATGTGGTGATTTCCGACCAGCTTAATAAAGACGAAATCCTTAAAATGGTCAATGCGCTCGAAGGCCAGAGTACGCATCCCGTAGCAACGGCCATCCATGATCACGTTGGTGAAATTGATCCCTCGATAGTACTTGAGAAGGTCGAAGAGATTTCAGGACATGGATTAAGGGCTGAGATTAATGGAAAAGAATTGCATGTAGGTAATTTTAAGCTGATGGATAAATTCGGTATCAAATATGATATTGATCCGAACTCTATAGTCTATACGTTGATTGCCATAGCTTACGATAAAAAGTTTGCCGGTTACTTAACCATTGCAGATACAATAAAAGAAGATGCGCAGCTGACTGTTGACAGGCTAAAAGCAATGGGAGTTAAAACCACAATGCTTAGTGGCGATAAAACCAATGTTGTCCAATTTGTGGCCGATAAGCTGGGCATAGTAAACGCTTTTGGAGATTTGCTTCCTGAAGACAAAGTAAATAAAGTAAATGAAATTAAAGCTACTAACCAAACCGTTGCATTTGTAGGTGACGGTGTAAACGATGCGCCTGTTGTAGCCTTGAGTACTGTTGGTATCGCTATGGGCGGTTTGGGAAGCGATGCCACAATTGAAACTGCCGATGTGGTAATCCAGGATGACAGGCCAAGCAAAATTCCAATGGCTATCAATATTGGGAAACAAACCAGAAAAATAGTGTGGCAAAATATTGTATTGGCATTTGCTGTCAAGGCAGTTGTTCTTATTCTGGGTGCGGGCGGACTTGCAACGATGTGGGAAGCGGTCTTTGCAGATGTAGGTGTTGCCTTACTCGCTATACTGAATGCGGTAAGGATTCAGAAAATGAAATTCTAATGGCAATAAATAGACAGATTTTTGCCGTGTTAAGCTTCAAAAACAAAAACCGCACAACTGTGCGGTTTTTGTTTAAATAATTGTTGGTATTAACTTGCCATTGCCTCACAAGCCTGGGCACATTTGCGGCAGGCTTCCGCGCACTCTGCGCAGTGACCCATGCCCATTGCGGCATGTTTTTCACATTCCTCGGCACAGGCCTTACAGATTTCTGCGCATTCAGCACATAAATGGGAGGCATGTTCGCCTCCAATACTCATAAGGTTTGCGGCGGCAAAACATACCACTGAACATTGCCTGTCGAGCTGTATGCATCTTGCAAGCATTTTTATATCGTCTTCATTCAGACATTCCGTTGCGCAGTTGTTGCACGCTATACCGCAAGCCAGACAGGCTTCGATACAATTTCTAAATTTCTGATCCATAATTTATTTATTTTGTATTAAAAGTTATTCATACTGAATTAATTTGCTACAAGCCAGTTGCCAAAATCAATTATTTCCTGGGTCTGCATTTCTACCATCATATTCGCCATTGCTTTGAGTTCTGCGTTTTTTCCATGATGTAGATAAGCCGATGCATTATCGAGTGCACTTTGGTGATGGACAATCATTAGTATGGCAAAATCATGGTCCGTATTTCCGGTGATTAATTGCGTGTCAGCAGTAATTCCCATTTTGTCCATTGATTTCATAAGCTCCATAGCAAAAGCATTATCGGTTTCATCAGCTGGCATGCCATTTATAATTGCTTTCATATGCTCTATTTCCTGCTGTTGGGTATCAATCACATCTTGTGCCATTGCCATAATCTGGGCATCAGTACCATTTTTCAGTTCATAATTAGCCATATCTATAGCACCTTGATGGTGCATAATCATCATATTGGCAAAATCCAGATCTGGATCTTTGCTCATGGTCATTGCGTCCATTTGATCCATCATTGTGTGCATTTTATTCATCAATATGTTTTTATCATGCTCCTGAGGATGTATTCCGTTATCTTCATCATTTGAACAAGAGCCAACTATTAGCCCAATTACTATCAAGGTTGTGAATGCTGCTTTTTTCATAATTTTCACAGTTATAAATTATACTAAAGCTAAAATAATTATACCATTTGTCCTTTATTTATAAAATTTAGCCCAAGTTTTACATTATTATTACTACTGCACTCAGGCATCGAGCGTTTGTATGATACTAGGCAACATAAACCGTTAATAATTCAAAGTGAATCCGGCCCCAAAACCCATATCGCTGTCATAATGTGAGGAAAGTGATCCCCATCTGGTTACTATGTAACGAAGCCCCGCCATATATTCCTTATCTGTATTCCACATTAAATTCATTCGAAGCCTTTTAGAAACTGGAATGTCCTTACGTTCAAACTGTAGTCTGACTTTACCGTCTGTGAAAACTTCAGCCTGTGCTACTATTAACATAGGAAGGGTATAGTTGACCCCTAGACTCGCCACTGCACGTTTATCTTTAGTATTTTTTTGTCCAAAGAGATTTCTTTCCTGTTCATCTTCTCCCATTTTTCTATATCTCCAGTCAAATCCTATAAATGGCATTAGCCATTGCATTTTTCCAATATAGCGTCCAATATGTGTTTCAGTTTCATAGCCATGCATATCATTGTAGCCTAATCTCCATTCGGTCCCTATACTCCAGCGTGTCCCCTGATACATTGCTTCGCCATCGTTTCCATTAGTAGCAAAATCGTTTTCAGCCATGAAATGGAATTCTCTATCATCAGCAAACAATTTTCGCTGAGCCAGTTTAGGGTCTGGTATTTCTGGATTTGGAGGTGAATCTTCATAAGAAAAAATTCTGCCCATACCAGCCATCATATGGTAGAGAATGTGACAGTGGAAAAACCAGTCGCCACCATCTTCGCTTGCGGCGAATTCAATAATATCTGTTTCCATTGGCATGATGTCGATGATGTTTTTCAATGGCGCAAAATCTCCCTGCCCATTGATTACCCTGAAATCATGGCCATGCAAATGCATTGGATGGCGCATCATTGAATTATTATGCAGCACGATACGTAAAATTTCTCCTTTTTTGATCAGAATTTTATCAGATTCAGAAACAACTTTGTTGTCCAGGCTCCACACATAGCGATTCATATTTCCGGTAAGCTCGAATTTGAGCTCCCTCACGGGTGCATCTTTTGACAATTCCGTGCTTGTAGGAGATTTTAGCATCGCATAATTTAATGTCACAATATCGGCAAGAGCATTGGCATTGTACTTATTTTCCATATTGTCCATGTCGTGCATCTTATCAGGGATATCCAATTTGGTTTCTTCTTTGTCCATTTCCATTGGCATGTCTTTACTTCCTTTTGTTTGTGGGCCTGTAATTTCAGGATACATTACCGAGTTCATATCCATCTGATTCAACGACATCTTCATCCCCATATCATTTAGGTCTCCATTCATTTTCATCATATCATTCATCATTTGCATCCCTTCAAAGTATTTCAGTTTGGGTAAAGGGGAGGTGAGCTGTTTGGTGCCATTTCCAATGTAGAGGGAAGCCGATTTTGTCCGGTCTTCCGGTGTTGCCAAAAACTCATAAGATGTGTTTTCTGCCGGAATGGTCAGGACAACATCATAGGTTTCAGAAACTGCAATAAGCAGACGGTCTACCTCAACGGGTTCAACATCATTGCCATCACTGGCCACTACTGTAATTTTGCCTCCGGCATAGGTAAGCCAGAAATTACTGGATGCACCGCCATTAGAGACGCGTAATCTTACCTTATCACCCGCTTTGAACTGCGAAAGTTGGCTTTCGTTTTTCCCGTTAATTAAAAATTTCTCATAATAGACATCGCTTACATCCATAGCGTTCATACGCTTCCATTCGTTGATGACCTTGGTTTTGAAATAGCCTTGTTTTATAGCTTCTCCATAACTTTGGGTCGTGCCTTTTTTTATTGCAAACCAATCGGAGGCATTATGCAGCATTCTATGAACGTTCTCAGGGTTGATATCGGTCCATTCGCTCAGCACAATCGGAATTGTGGGAAGATCGTCTATTCCCTGGCGGAAATTCGGATCGGAGTTTCGTTTGTTCATCACAAAAGATCCATACATTCCTATTTGTTCCTGCAATCCCGAGTGGCTATGATACCAATGGGTCCCATGCTGCCTGATGGGAAAAGAATATTTGTAGGTACTGTGCGCTTTTATCGGCATTTGGGTAAGGTTAGGCACTCCATCTTCTTTATTGGGTAGAAACAAACCATGCCAGTGTAATGAGGTTTCTTCGTCAAGTTCATTATGGACATAAATTTCTGCGGTATCACCTTCTGTAAAGGTTAACGTAGGCATTGGTATCTGGCCATTTACCGCTATTGCTCTTTTTGATTTCCCTGAAAAATTTACCACCGTATCGCGAACATATAAATCGTACCTTACAACTTTAGGTGGCTCATCATTTATCATCATTTTTTTTACTGGGGGATCTACTGTTTTCTTTTCCATGTTTGTCATATCATGCGCCTGGTGTGTGTCGATATTATCCGCAGAGGAGGATTTAGCCTTTTCAGGCAATACCTCTTTAACAGGAGTTGCAGCTTTAGGTTTTGTGCCTGCTTTCGGCTGAGTTGTTTTAGCCTTTGCTTTTACTAATGTCATGCCGCATTTTGGGCATTTTCCCGGTTTGGATTCATGGATATCGGGATGCATTGGACAGGTATAGGTAGTGGGATTTGACTCTTCTTTTGCTGGCTTTTTATCCATTTGCATTGTTTTCATGTCCTGGGCCTGAATTAAAACAGGAAGCATGATAAATACGAGTATTGTCAGTATATTTTTCATATTGTTTTTTAATAAATATTACTGTATTATTTTTTTTTCATCTCATCCAATTTGGCTTTCATCTGAGCAATTTCAGCTTCTTGCGCTTTTATAATGTCTTGGGCAAGTTGGCTTATTTCCGGATCGTGAAGATCAGCCTCTTTAGCCATGAGGATGGCTGCTGCATGGTGTGGTATCATTGATTTTAAGAATTGTTTATCTTCAACAGCTGCCTGCTCTCTTATGCAGGTAAAAAAAATAATTGCTGCAAGGCTACCTGTGATAAGTAACATTATGTTCCATCTTTTATTCATATACATACTACCCATTACAATAATCTCAATTATGAGCATTGGCATAGTCATTAGCCCTGCCATGTAAAATTGGTTTATATTGGGAATGACATTAGCAAAAATATCGACCATCGAATACATTAGTATGTACATGGAAATAAATGACAATACAATCATAATGGCTAATTTTTTGTACATTTTGAAGTCTACCTTTTTTGAATGCTGCTGTGTTGTGTGTTCCATTTTCATATTTTTAGCTTTAAAAGTTATTTTGATTTATCTATTTCCCTGAACAAAACAAGTCTAATGTTACTATAACACTGTATCGGCTTAAATGGCAAGGATTTTTTTATGCTCCTGTAGTTTTCAATGTGATATTGTAATACTTATTATTTATTTACTTTTAAGTAATAATTGTAACTCTTCAATCTGATTTTTTAATTTTTCAGTACCCTTCATTTTTTTCTGTTCTGCAATTGTTAAGGCTTTTTTTGCTGCCTCAATAGCATTGGGATAATCCTTCAGTTCTAAAGATACTTTCTGTCTTAAAGTGGGATAATAAAAATTTTCGGGATCCAATTTTTCGGCCTCAGTTAACCAGGATACTGTTTGGTTATTTGCTCTTCCCGTGGTTGAATAATAATTTGCTGCCTGAAACAATAAAGTAGCATTTTGACTTTTCTCTTTAATAATATATTTGTCAATCAGGGCTAAAATTTCTTTGTCAGCTTTGCTTTTCATTGGTATTTTAACCATAGTATTTTCCCATTCTATTTTAAGGAAACCTTCTCCTTTACTATTGATGTCATTTAATTCGATGGTAAAAGTTTCGTAGAAATTAGTTGTTTTTTCTGTGGGGACGGTAAAACGCATAACGTCTTTTTTCTCATCATAACCAGTTTCACCGTGTAAAGTACTATCACTATTTATAATGATAGTCCACTCATTTTCTGATGGAATTGAAAATATAGAGTAGGTTCCTGTTTTTAAAATATTATTTCCTAAGG
Source organism: Flavobacterium hydrocarbonoxydans (assembly GCF_009789235.1). Lineage (GTDB taxonomy): Bacteria > Bacteroidota > Bacteroidia > Flavobacteriales > Flavobacteriaceae > Flavobacterium > Flavobacterium hydrocarbonoxydans. The sequence goes on from NZ_WSTB01000005.1 coordinate 230,213, forward strand.
TGATATCCTCATTAGTACTGATGGTCGTACAGTCACTGGCACCTGTCCGCCAGAGTTTGCCAAATGGCACCAGTTCCCCAAATATTTTTCGTCCTCTTGCCAAGGGTCTGCTATAGGCCATTTTTATTGTTGAGCTTCCAATTTCTTGTTGAAATGATGCTGAAGGGCTTGCAGGAGTAAGCTTTATTTGAACTTTTTCCTGTGCCCAAATTGATAATGATTGTATCGTGATGAAGCTCAGTAGAATTATTTTTTTCATAATTTTTAATTTTAAATTGATTTTGATATTTTTTCCATTATTGAATGGTCTGTTCCAAACTTGCAAATCGCATCACAATTGGCCCTTAGTTCAGAGAACAGGATATATTGTATATTCATTTTCGAGTTTTTTATAACGGGCCTATTTAGCTGAAGCACTACATCCTTTTCCCTGTTATTGGGAATAATAATATAAAAAACTTCCTGTCCGCTTGAAATACTAAAGTAGAGGTCAGACAAGCGCAGTATGCCGGAGTAGATACTAGTGCTCTTTTCCACTTCAAAGGCTCCTATAATTTTATTTGTGCCTTTTTCGAACCAGAGCACATCAATAAGCCTGATGGTATTTTGAGTATCCTTGTCAGTAGGCAACTCAGGGAATTTTACCAGTGAAATAAATGAGAAATTTTGTCCATTAAATGATTTGTTTTTATCATTGCTTGCCGGGGTAACATCGAAACCTAGAGAAATACCTATTTTTAGCAGATGGTATTGCATCTCACTATGCAGATTTTCCTCCAGTTTTTCTTCGAGTATTTCTCTTTGACGTTTGTATACGTTTTTTTCGAATTTTGAACGTTCTGCCTCGCTTAAATATTCATCGTTACCGATTAGCATTTTCTGGGTTCCAATTTCAAAACACAATCCTGCAATGGCACCCAAATCATTTGACAGCTGAGATTTATGCAAAGTGTTAGTTTCCATCAAAGTTTCTCTTATTTTAAGATATTCTGTCCAGCTTCCCAATTTTTTTTTGTCTTTAAAAAGAAAATTAAAACCATTGAGAATAGCAGTGTTGAATGGCGGGAACCAGGTTGGGTGTATGAAATACAAAATACTGGCAACCGCAGGCCCTAATCCTTTAATTTTTAATTCATCGAGTTTTATGATTTCTTTTACAACCTGCTCTTCAGACTTGGCATTGATACAATTTTCAAGGAATTGACCAAAAGCCAATTTATTGTTTTGATTTTCATAGATATCGGGGATGCGTAATTTGGGTTTCCAATAAAACGGATGGGAAACCCCTGCAAAGACTTGTTTTTGTTCAGCAATGCAACTCAGAACAAATTCTAAGCTGCTTTCTTTAAAATCATTAGGAAAGGTTTTCTTTTTAATATCCTCAATGACTTGTAAAACACCTCGTCTTATAGTCCGAAATGCCTTTAACCGTTGGTTGTTATCTATAAACCAGGTATTGTAGACACTTTCGTTATCGTTTTTATACTGCAGAATAATTTGTCCTAGATTGGTCATTTGTTTTAATAATAAATTATTATTTTTTAGAGTTTTAAGCTTCTCAATCGCAATGCATTGACAATAACAGATACCGAGCTAAAACTCATTGCCAGGGCAGCAATCATAGGAGAAAGTAATATTCCGAAAAACGGATATAAAACTCCCGCAGCTACTGGTACGCCTAAGACATTATAAATAAAAGCAAAGAACAGGTTTTGCTTGATGTTGCGCATTACAGCGTGGCTCAGATTTTTTGCTTTTACAATTCCTTGCAAATCTCCTTTTACCAAAGTAATCTTGGCACTTTCTATCGCAACATCTGTTCCTGTTCCCATCGCAATGCCAATGTCCGATTGTGCCAAAGCTGGCGCATCGTTTATACCATCTCCTGCCATAGCAACAACTTTTCCTTCAGCTTGTAATTTTTCTATTACTTTTAATTTGTCTTCCGGTAAACAACCTGCTTGGAAAGAGGTTAAATGCAACTCGTCAGCAACAGCTTTGGCAGTATTTACATTATCTCCCGTAAGCATAATTACTTCAACTCCTTGACTCATTAATTCTTTTATAGCAGCAGCACTGGTTTCTTTTATAGCATCGGTTATCGTTACAAATCCCACTACGTTATTATCCACAGCGATATAAGAAACTGTTTTTCCTAATTTTTGTTCGGCAATAATTTTCTCTTCAATTGTGGCAGAAATAGCTGCGCCTACTTGCTCCATTAATTTTTTATTCCCTAATGCGATCTTTTTATCAATAGCAGTTCCAATAACTCCTTTTCCTGCAATATTTTCAAAATCATCGACTTTCGTTAAAGAGACATTTTTAGCTTTTGCAAATTTCACCACGGCTTGTGCCAAAGGGTGTTCGCTATACTGATTTAAAGATGCAATGTATTGCAACAGTTCATCTTCTGAATATTGTAGTGCAACAATTTTTTCCACCGAAGGTTTCCCTTCTGTAATTGTTCCTGTTTTATCAGTAATCAGAACATTTACCTTATCCATTTTTTCTAAAGCTTCAGCATTTTTTATCAGAATTCCCGATTGAGCGCCTTTTCCAACTCCTACCATTACAGACATGGGCGTTGCCAATCCTAAAGCACAAGGACAGGCAATAATTAATACCGCAATGGCATTTATAAACCCATAGACCAATGCCGGTTCGGGACCAAATTTTGCCCAAATGAAAAAGGTAAGAATGGAAATTACAACAACAATTGGTACAAAATATTTAGCAATACTATCGGCTAGTTTTTGAATTGGTGCTCTGGAACGACTTGCATTATTAACCATCTGTATAATTTGCGAAAGCAAGGTTTCCGAACCAACTTTTTCGGCAATCATTATAAATGATTTGTTTCCGTTTATAGTTCCTGAAGACACCATATCGCCTATTTTTTTATCTACAGGAATTGGTTCACCGGTAATCATCGATTCGTCTATTGTACTTTCACCATCGGTTATTTTCCCATCCACAGGAATTTTATCTCCGGGTTTTACCCGTAATAAATTACCTTTTTTTATATCATGGATTGAGATTACTTTATCACCGCCATCAATTACCAAAGTAGCTTCGGTAGGAGCCAATTTTAATAATTCTTTTATAGCACCACTGGTTTGACTGTGCGCTCTGGCTTCAAGCAATTGTCCTAATAAAACCAAAGTCAGAATAACTGTTGTGGCCTCGAAGTACAATAGTACTGTTCCGTGCTGGGTCTTAAATTCACTTGGAAAAATGTCTGGAAAAAACATTCCAACTAAACTAAATAAAAATGCCACTCCTGTACCAATTCCGATAAGGGTAAACATATTTAAATTCCATGTGATTATTGATTTCCATGCTCGTACAAAAAATACCCAGCAGGCATAAAAGACAACAGGAAGTGATAAAATAAGCTGTACCCAATTCCATTTAGCCGCATCCATTAGTTGAAGTAGAGGATTGTTGTGTGCCATTTCTATCATGGCAATGGCGAAAACAGGAACTGTAAATACAACCGCTATTTTCATTTTCTTAACCAAACCCTTATAAATCCTTTGTTCTTCGCTTTCGCTTGGTTCCATTGGTACTAGATCCATCCCGCAAATAGGACATGATCCTGGCGCATTGGTTATAATTTCCGGATGCATAGAGCATGTGTATTGCTGAACCTGAACAGCGGGTGGTTCTTGTACCAAATGCATTCCGCATACAGGACAATCTCCCGGTTTATCATACATTTTATCGCCTTCACAATGCATCGGGCAATAGTATTTTCCACCCGCATCATTATGAGGCGCAGCTAACTTTTTATGATCAGGATCGTTAGCAGTACTACAGCATGGTTTCTCAGCTGTTTTTTCTTGCGAATGAGTCGTGTGTGTCATTTCAATGGTGTACTTTCCAACCGCAGTCAATGCTTCCTGCAGCTGTTCGGTTGCAATATGTTTTTCCATTGTAATGGTTGCCAATGGAGGATCTAAGGTAACAGTTGCCTTTATTCCCTGCACAGCATTTAATGTTTTTTCTACTTTCGTACGACATCCATCGCAAGTCATTCCCGATATTGTATAGGTGTGTGTCATAATGTTGTTTTTTTTTATAAAATTCGATGTGTTATATATTTAATATATAGAAAGTTAGCTTTTTTTTAGTAAACCTGAAATTTTGATTTGCTTAAAATGATCTTATTCCCAATAAGCTTTGATATCCATTTTTTAACACTGAAAAAAATTACAAGTAGTTTTGTTTTAGAACCTAATTATTTAATTGTTTCTTTCACCTCACCGCACTTGAGCATTTTTGCTCCAAAATAAGGATTACGTACTTCTTTGGTAGAACTAATCCATACGGCCCCCTTATTGTCAAACGCCATTGGACAATATTCCACGTACAGCTCAGCCTGGGTCATTCCTGCTTTTTTTAGCAGGTAAATGAGTTCATTGCTTAGCTTAGAATAGGCAGCCCGCTGGTTTTCAATATCAGGAGCTGAAACGATTGCTGCGGCACTTACTGCAAGAGTACTGTTGTTGCTAATTTGCCGTGCTCCCGCTTCAATCGCATTGGCCGCCAGTTTTGCTTCCGCGATATTATCTTCGGTAAGGGCTACTGTTAAATGTGCATACTGGCTGTATATCGCGTTTAAGACATCATCATTTATCCTGATTTCGGCTTCTTTTGAAATTGGGACAGAAGTTTCACTATCCTCAGGATTCTCTTGCTTTTTGTTTTCATTATTACCGCAGGCAATAAGTAAGAAGATTGATAATATCGGGATTCCTATTTTGATTATTTTTTTCATCGTCTGTTGTGAGATTGGTTATTACATTTTCATTCCTGACATTGGGTTTTTGCCTTTCTTTAATATAAATTCACTGTACAGGAGATAGGCTCCGGATGCAACAACTACATCACCTTTTTTTAAGCCGCCAGTAATTTCGACTTCATCGAAGGTTTCCGAACCAATCGCCACCATTCTAGGCTGATATTTGCCTTTTCCAATTTCAATCCAAACATGTGTGCCGCTTCCGTCTCTTATAACAGCATCCACAGGTATGGTCAATTTCATTTTCTGTTCTGAGGAAGGCAGTAAAACAATTGCCTGCTGACCTGCCTGCCATTGATTGTTTGGATTGGCAATAGTACCGCGCAGCTGTATTATCTGCTTGCTTGTCTGCAAGGCAGGATTTATAAAATCTACGGTCATTGTTTGGGGCTGATCTTCATAACCAGAGACTAAAACTTTAACCTTTTGGCCGGTTTTAATTTTACCTGCATCGGCTGGATAAACATCAGCTTCGACCCATAAACGATTGTAATCTTCTAATTTCATAATAGAGGCTCCTTCTGCTACATATTGGCCTTCCGTTATGGAAAGTTCTGCAACTATTCCTGAATTTGGAGAATAATAATCAACATAAGGGGATGCTTTTTGTTTTTTGAATAACTCATTAAGCTGGGCTTCGGACTGACCATACAATAATAGTTTTTGCTTTGCAGCATTTTTTATTTGGGCAAAGCGTTTATCCTCGGCAAAGCTTGTGGCCTGTGCTGTGGCAATGAGGTACTCCTGTTGCAGGGCTGATAGCTGCTCTGAATATATTCTGTATAAAGGCTGGCCTTTTCGAACGGGAACACCAGTTTCTTTTACATACAACTCTTCAATCCTTCCTGCCACTCGGCTTGAGATGTAAATAGTTTGCTCAGGGTCAGTAACCAAACGCCCGTTGAGACGCGATGAATTCGAAAATTCATTTTCTCCTGCAGTTATTGTAGTCAAATTGGCTAGAGCTTGCTGGCTTGGCCCCAAGGTTAGAAAGTCCTGTGAGTTGTTTTTTTCGAAGGGCACTAAATCCATTCCACAGATTGGGCATGAGCCAGGACCATCTTTTACAATTTGCGGATGCATGGGACAGGTATAGGTTTGAACTTTTTCCTGACTGACTTTTTTTTCTTCTTTTTGAACACATGCTGTAAATAGAAGTGGAAAAACCATTGCAATGAGCAAAATAGTACGAATTATTGATTTACTGTTCATGACTTAATTTTTTAATTTATTTTCTGAAGCTATCTTGATAAAACTCTCACTGTCTATCATATAGGCCGCATTGCTGGCAATACCCCAATCACTGATATCTTGATCTATTAGGACCATTCCATCAGCATTGTTTTTCGTTTTAACTTCTCTGGGAACAAACACGTCTTTTTCTTTTTTGAAAACGATGGATTTATTTCCTAGATTGAGAACGGCACTTTGCGGGAGCCACCAGCCTTTACTGACAATAGGAACGGCTGCAGTTACTAATTTTCCAGTTTGAAATTTATTATCCTGCAAATAAATCCTTGCTATAGTAAAGTTGCTTCCCTCTTTAAAGACGGGCTGAATGAGTCCGATAATACCAGTATATACGTTTTGCTTATCTGAGGGTTCATAAAACACCAGTTTTTGTCCTTTTTTAATCTGGGGTGATACCGATGGATCAAAAGCAAACTCAGCGATAAGGTTTTTGTTGGTATAGATTGTGAAGAGTGATTGTCCAGCACCAATATATTGCCCTTCTCTTAGCATAATAGCAGAGGCAGCAGGGGTAGATGCACTATTATTTGATGCTGCATTGCCACTTGAGCCCATAGCACCCATGCCATCATCTGACACCGAGCTTTGAGGTGAAGCCGCAGGAACTATTGCAGAAGCATTTGCTGTCGCAGTATTGTCTAAGATGTAGCCGGTGGCATTACTGTAAACAGGAATGCGATAGGAAATTTTACCTGTCTTTAATACCTGTTGTATTTGTTTCTGCTGCATGCCTAGCAGAGACAGTCTCTCTTTTGCTTTTTGAAGCATCGGATTGTTTGCATCAGATTGATAAATAAACAACAACTCTCTTTGCGCGGCAGCAAGGTCAGGTGAATAGATTTCCATGATTAGCTGTCCTTTTTTTATGGGCTGGTAATTGTACTTAATCAGCAGGCGCTCAATCCTTCCGCTTACCCTGCTGGAAATGCTGGTCTGCTCACGGGTATCGTAGGTAATAATTCCTTGTACCTGCAGAGAGAATATTTTAGTACCTCCCTGAGGTTTTATGACAGATATATTAGAAACGACCTGTTCATTGACGGGTTTTAAAAGGTGTTTCAGGCTGCTGTCTATAGCTGTTTCCGTACCAGGGGTATGTCTTGGAACCAATTCCATACCGCATATTGGGCAGCTGCCGGGCTTATCCTGAATAACTTCAGGATGCATCGGACAGGTATATTCCTGATTTGTAACATGCTGATGTGATGGCTTACTGTTATACTCGGTTTTCTTGTTACAGGCTGTCAATAATAATATCGAAACGAATAACAATGCGACTAACTTAGCGATAGAGTTCTTTTTCATAATCGACAATCATTTGATATAGTTTTAATTTTTCATCTAATAAGTTATTCTGCAGCATATTTAAAGCTTCCCAGGAGTCAATTACTACAGGAATCTGCAGTTTGTTTTCCTGATAGTTCAGAAAGTTTACATCCAGGGACTTTTGCATAGAAGGGATTATTTTTGTTTCGAGTCCCTGAATCCTTTTTTGCATGGTCAGTATTTCGTATTGCATACCATATAACATACCTTGGGTTTCCTGCAGCATGGCGGATTTCTCTTTCTCCATAGCCTGTACATTGTATTGCATTGCTTTGACATCTGATTTATACATTTTTGAAGACCAGGGAGCAATAGGAATAGACATCATTGCCATTACCGAATAGGCTTTGGGCATCATTTTATCAAAAGAATTCATATGATCAAACTGGATTTTAAAAGAGGGATTTTTTTCTGCTTTCATGGCCTCAATACTAAGCTGCATCGATTCAATTCCAGCATCCATCTTCTTGATATCTCCACGTACCCCTGCAAGGCTTGTGGTGTCGTGTAAAGCTGGGTTGAAGACAGGATTAATACTCGTGTCTATGGCAAAATCAGCATTGCCGGGCTGGTTCATCAAGCTGTTGAGCCATGCTCTTGCTTTTGCAATTTCACCTTCCTGCATGCGGACCATATTTTTGTTTTCTTCAATCCTTGCGTCGATCTTGTATACATTACCCAATTGCGACTGGTTGTAGGGATAGCGCACTTCCTCAATCTTTTTCATGGTCAGCATTATCTTTTCGTTCTGATCCAAAACTTTCATTCGCTGTTCGGCCACCATCCAGCTGTAGTAGAGCTGTTTGGCCTTCGATTTATAGTCGTTAAGGGTAACGGCACGGGTAGCGTTCTCAATGTTTCCTTGGGACTGGATGAATTTTTTCTTCTTGTTTAGCTTTCCTACATTGGGGATGTCCTGTTCAATTCTGAACATTAAAGATCCTTTGTCGCGGTCATCCATAACCTCCTGAAAGGGATAGGGGGTCATAAAAGTTCCCACACCCACCATTGGTGCCATCCATGCCGTTGCGGCATCGCCACTGTACTTGTATCCTTCTGCCTTTAAACTATAGCTTTGCAGGAGCACATTTTTTTTATCAATCCTTTGAAGGATTGTATCAAGAGACAAGACCTGTTTGGTCTGGCTCCATAGCTGTATGGGCAGTAAAAGCAATAGTACTGCCAGTATTTTAATGTTTGACATCATGTACTTCGAGTTTGCCATATTTTCTTAGTTCATATTCTTTGGACATTAGGAAAATAAGCGGGGTTACTAATAAGATATGCACGGCAGAGGTAAATACACCGCCAATCATAGGCAATACAATTGGTTTCATTACATCCATTCCAACACCATTGGACCACAGGACAGGTACTAATCCGAATAATGAGACGCAAACGGTCATTAGTTTTGGGCGCAATCGTTTTGCGGCGCCGTGTACCACATATTCCCTTAGATCCTCTTTAGTAATGGTTTCTCTTGAGTTTCCTTTGGCCCGGATAAGTTGCTCCATGGCATCATTGAGATAGATAACCATCACAATTCCGGTTTCCACGGCAATACCAAACAAGGCAATAAAACCTACTGCTACCGCCACTGATAGATTGACATCCCAGAAAAAAATGATATAGGCACCTCCAATTAAAGCAAAAGGAACTGTTATAAGACTTAAAAAGGCTTCCCTAAGGGAATTAAAGGCAAAATATAGGGCGAAGAAAATAATAAGCAATACTAGCGGCGCAATGACTTTAAGGGTCTTTTCTCCGCTGATCAGGTTCTCATATTGTCCGCTCCATTCTATAAAGTACCCCTCAGGAAGTATGTTTTTGGCGCTTTCCAATTTTTTCATGGCTTCCTGTACGGTTCCTCCCATATCACGATCACGTATATTGAACATGACTGCTCCGCGAAGGAGTGCATTTTCAGAACTGATCATTGGCGGTCCGTCTACGAATTTAATATCAGCAACGGCAGATAATGGCACTTCTCCAAAGGCAGGAGACTGTAAGGGAATGCGTTTAATGCGTTCCACGCTATTTCTATAATCCTGTGCCATACGCACACTTATTGAAAAACGTCTTCGTCCTTCAACAGTATTGCCAATGGATGCACCACCTAAAGCAAATTCCACGGTTTGGTTTACATCATCTACTGTTAATCCATATCGGGCCAATTCCTGGCGATTAACATCAACATCAAGGTATTTACCTCCGGTAATAGGATCCACAAATAAATCAGATACTCCCGGAGTTCCTTCTAAAGCCATTTTCACCCTTTCAGATACACGGGCAATGGTGTCGAGATTTTGTCCGTAGACTTTAATTCCTACATCAGTACGAATTCCTGTTGCCAGCATATTGATTCGGTTGATAATGGGCTGTGTCCAACCGTTTACTACACCAGGTATCTGGAGTTTGGTATCGAGTTCCTTAATAATATCTTTTTTATCTATTCCTTCACGCCACTGTGATTTTGGTTTTAGCATGATAATGGTCTCAATCATGCTCATTGGGGAATTATCCGTAGCTGTGTTAGCTCGCCCTGCCTTACCCAAAACACTTTCAACTTCAGGAACCGATTTGATTATTTTATCCTGTACCTGCAAAATGCGTTTGATTTCTCCATTAGATACATCAGGGAGGGTAACAGGCATAAATAAAATACTCTGTTCATCCAATGGCGGCATAAACTCCGTTCCCAGCCGCATCAATAATGGAATAGAAATCAATAATGCCAGAATATTGACTGCAAGAGTTGTTTTTCTCCATTTCAGAACCCAGCGTATAATTGGCTCATAACCTCTTTCCAAAAAGCGATTTACCGGATGTGCATCGGTTGGACGGAATTTTCCTTTCATAAAAAAAGAAATCAGTACCGGAGCTAATGTAAGTACCAACAGGGCATCCACAATCAGTATGAATGTTTTTGTAAAGGCTAAAGGATGGAATAGTTTTCCTTCCTGTCCGGTAAGCATAAACACAGGCAAGAAAGAGGTAATTATAATTACAGTGGCAAAGAATACGCCACGAGAAACCTGCTTGCTACTTTTCTCAATTATTTTGAGCCTTTCCTCTTCGGATATCCATTGTGGTTTTTTGCGAAATATATTTTTAATTCTTTTCATCAGAGTTTGTTTCATTTTTTTGTTCAGATTCCCATTGTGCATACCTTTGTGAGAGATGCTGGTAGGCATTTTCACTCATAATAATACCATTGTCAACTATTACTCCAATGGCAAGTGCTATACCTGTAAGTGACATAATATTGGAGGATATGTCAAAGGCATTGAGCAGTATGAAACTTGCTGCAATTGTAATTGGTATCTGGATGATAATACTCAGTGCACTACGCCAGTGAAAAAGAAAAATAATAACGATAAGGGACACTACAAGCATTTCTTCAATTAAGGTACGCTTAACCGAATCAATAGATTCTTTAATCAGATGTCCCCGGTCATATACAATATTGAATTTTACCCCTTTTGGGAGCCCTTTAGCAACTTCCTTCATTTTTTCTTTCACATTATCAATTACAGCATCTGCGTTTTCACCATAACGCATCACTACTATACCGCCAACGACTTCGCCAGTGCCATTATGATCAAAGATTCCCAATCGGGTTTCCCCGCTCATCTGAACAGTTCCTATATCGCTGACTTTTATAGGAATTCCATTTTGGTTTTTCAGCGGAATATCCTCAATCTCTTTGATGGATTTCAGATAACCGGATGTCTTAATGATATAACCAATATCACTCATGTCGAATTTTCTTCCGCCGCTTTCATTATTATTGGCACGTACAGCACTTATAACCTCCGGGACAGACAGCTTATAATATAGCAGTTTGTTTGGATCAATGGTAACCTGGTATTCTTTTTGAAATCCTCCAAAAGAAGCAATTTCACTTACTCCGGGAACATTTTGCAAAGCAAACTTGACGTACCAGTCCTGTAGGGCTCTTTGTTCGCCAAGGTCAATACCGGGTGCCTCCAAAGTATACCAGAGTATATGCCCAACCCCAGTTCCATCGGGTCCTAATTGCGGGGCAACTCCTTTGGGCAAGGTGCTGCTAATAGTACTGAGCCTTTCCAGTACTCTTGATCTTGCCCAGTATACATCAACATCATCTTCAAAAATGACATAGATAAAACTCATACCAAACATGGAAGCAGCTCTTACATATTTAATTTTGGGCAATCCCTGAAGGTTGGTAACCAAGGGATAGGTGATCTGGTCTTCAACGAGCTGTGGAGCACGTCCCATCCATTCTGTAAAAACGATTACCTGATTTTCAGATAAATCGGGAATAGCATCAATAGGATTTTTTTGAATAGAGATGATACCCCATACAAATATTCCTGCTGATAATAGTAAAACGATATAACGGTTGCGCAGCGACCATTCTATTAATTTGTGTACCATAGATTTAATTTATTTGTGCAAGACTATCGCTTACTTTTTCAATCCAATTGAGCAGTTGTTCTTTCTGAACAGTATTCAGCACTGCATTTTTATGGATCAGCGTATAGGAAGCCAAAGGCATTTCGTTAGCTTTTATCTGCTTGGCAATTCGGTCTAATTTATTTTCCTGTTTTCGTTTGGAATAACTTCCCCATTGGCTAAAATTCAAATTTTCTTTACCCTTAGTAATATGCCCCTCCATGAAAGTACGTGCCGGCTGTATGTAGGAGTACCATGGATATTGCGTGTTGCTGCTGTGACAATCATAACAGGAAGTCTGAAGAATCGTTTGTACATTTTTGGGAATGGGATAGACTCTCGAAATGTGAATTGGTAAAACCTGCCCGTAATCGGAATTTCGGGCAGGCTGATACAATTGCATCAGTAGAAAAATAATTAACCCAATAAAAAGAATCTTTCTGATGAATCGTTTCATTTTACAATTGTTTTTTCATTGAGCCGCAGGTTAGCATTTTAGAACCATAGTAAGGATTTTTTATCTCTTTTGTTTCACTGATCCAGATAGCTCCTTTCCCTGCATCATACATAGGGCAGAAGTCCTGATACAATTTTTGTTCTGACTTGAAAGATTTTATCAAATCATTCATGTCTTTACTGAGCATGGCGAAATGCTCTCTTTGGTGCTCAATATTTCCACCATTAGCTCCAATATGTTGGGCGTGTTCTTTGGCATCATCAGCTATATCAAGATATTCTGTCTTTAATTTCGCATCGATTGAATTGGGATTTACACTATTAAAAATTGTGTATAATGTATTTGCGGCATTTGCGGCACCTTTTGTATCATCTTTGGTTAATGCATTTTTTAGAGACAGGTAATTATTAACGATTTCGTTAATAGAAAATGTTGCCTGAGCAGCCTGGGTTGTTTTTGCTTCTGCGTTTTTTTCAGTAGTAGTTTGCTTTACTGGCTCGGTTAATTCCATTGCGCACTTGGAGCATTTGTCTCCTTTTTTTCCTGTAACTTCAGGATGCATGGAACAGGCATACAATTGTGATGCTGTTTCTGTTGCTTCAGAGGTAGTTGTTGCCGCTTCGGTGTTTTTTTGGTTACAAGAAACCATTACTAATGCCATTGCTATAGTGGAAAGAATTACATTTTTCATTTTTATTGTTTTTATTTTTTTTTGATTGATTATTTGATTGTTTCTATAGTTGATCCACAGCTTAACATCTGGGAGCCGTAATACGGATTCTTGATACCGCTTTCTTTGCTGAGCCAATTCGCATCAACCATTGGACAATGGTTATAATAAACCGGTTGTGGCTGATTGGCAGTTTTTATAAGATCGTAAGTGCTTTTCGATAAGTTTTTGAAGGATTCTCTTTGTTTTTTAATATCCTGGGTCTCAGAAATATTTTTTGCATCCGTAGCTAAGCTTTTCATTACATTCATCCATGTGGTATGTTCTTTGGGCTTTAGCTTGTCCATTTCAACAGCATTGATCGCATTAAGAAGCTCTTTGGATTTCATTTTGGCAGTTGTAGCATCTGTTTTCACCAAAGCATCTTTTAGCTCAAAGTAGTTCTCGAAAATGGCTTTAAAGGGACTGTCTTGTTGTGCATCTGGAAGAACTGCGGTTGTATGCTGGGAATGATCCATTTTCTCCATATCCATTTTTGATTCTTTCATTGGGACAGCCATCTTATTTGTTCTTTCATATTGGCAGCATTTTGGAAGTTTTGCATAAGCATCACCAGGAGATAAGAATTGCTCGCTGTCGTATCCCGCTAAGGCAATTCGTTTTAGGATCTCATCTTGATTTGTTTTCTTCTGGTCGTAGGTAATTGCCGCAATTTTGGTGTTTTCATCCCAGTTTACCGATGCGATGTTTTTGATGTTTCCTGCTTTTTCAATAGCAGTTTTGCACATTAGACAATTGCCATAAATTTTTGTGTTTACGGTTTTTGCATTTTTTATAGGTGCACCAAAACTTATGGCTGATAACAATATAGTAATTGCCATCAATGCTTTTTTGATTGTTTTCATTTTAAAATATTTGAAGTGGATAAAGCCTTTGAGAATTAAGCGTATAGGCGAAGTGCATAGACTACATTCTATAAAAGCAAAAAATAAAAAGTAATGAAGCGCAAAGGGCTTCCTTTTTTGACACACTTATGGCTGTCAAAAATGGTGTTTTAGCTTATTTTAGGAATAAGCCAGATGGAATAGAAACCCGATAAAGGTGAGGTTTGGGAATCGGAAAATTTTTGTTTTTGAGAAAAAACACTTATGACATTGTTTTTGAATTCCAGCTCGCTTGTAAAACAGATACCTCCATTACAAACCGAAGCACAGCTGCACATCGAATGTCCGCATTTTCCACCGCAGCCATCATGTTCTTTGCTGCCTGAATGATTTGTTTTGGAACAGCAATTATCATTATCAGCATTAGGGCCTTTTTTGGTACAGGAATGATTTACCTCAATTTTTTCACATGCAAAAGTCACTGCCGGCTTTAAAAATAAGCCCAGCATAACAATTAATATGAGGTGAAATCTGTTCATGTAAAAAATTTAATGAAAACAAAAATACTTATATTATCTTATATTTTAACAAAAAAAATGTTAAAAAGCGCAGTTCTGCAGCGGCAAATTATACTGGATAGGTTAACCTGTTGTACTGCTCATACTCTTGCTAAGGCAATAAGAGGCGCTTTGCCATTTGGGTTAGGGTAAAGGCAATACGTTCAATGAATCTTTTATTGACCTATATGCCCCATATAAATATTATCCGTTTATTTTCTCCTTATGATATTCCTCGAGCCATTTTTCCATTTTTTGCAATAGCTGGATTTCTTTAGGGTTGCCGGCCGGATCTAAAAGGCCCGTTATGGTCCTTTTGTAATTGAATTTCTTGTCCTCAAAAAGGCAGGTGAACTTAGGGAATTCATTGTGGGAGACAAGCCATTTGTTCTGATCGGTATTTGTAATTGTAAATTTTTTCATGTCTAATAATCTCCCCAAAGCTGCCTGCAGGCAAGATTGCTTTTTTTTAGGTTTTTGCTGCTGGATATAAGCGCAAAATTAGCGTATTTATTGCAGTGGTTCAAGTATCTGTTTCAGATCGGGATATTTTTTCATGCCCTTTAGTATTCGTTGATGCAGCCTGATTAATATTAAAGACGGCAGACGAATGTTAGGCCTTATGTTGCAAGTAGCATTTACTGGTAAGCCTATGGGTTTCTTAAGAGTTAATTCACCCGGGTGCTTACTGCTTTTCTTCAGGGCTATCTTTATCCATACTATCCCAATTGCTTCCCTTTTCTTTTTACCCGAGACCCAGTATGCTTTTGTTTTATTTCAGGAGCAAAGGTAGTCCGTGTCCTGAAGCCAAAGCAAGGCCGGGCCTTTCAGGTCTTGCTGAAAAATCTCCACCCCTCCGGGTTTTTCAAGCCTATAGGATACTTTTATAATACTTCGTGCTATTGAAAAGCGATTTAGATTGAGGGTTGCTAACAGCATAATTGTGTTTCCGCATATCGTAATTCATATAATGCCTATTTTTGATTATTGGGAATCCTCTTTTGTAATAGCGAAAATAATGCTATCTTTTAGGAGCTTTTCCCGCTATATGTTCCAATCTTTTGTGCCGAACCCCGGCATAAAAGGATTTCCACTGCTATCGGGGCTACGAAAGCTATAAATAGTTAGGGCCAATTTATTATTTATCATTATCTGGGGCACTTCCTGCACATTAATAGAGCTTTTATCTTAGGTGCTTTTAGTCCGTTTCGATTGCAAATTGATTTTTATAAAATGTGATGTAAAATTAAAAGGGGGTATTTTTAGTGTATACCGTATTTTTTTAATATTAGATTTGTGGCAGCGCTATAATTTCACTGTACTTATATTTGATTATTTGATCTGAATAATTCTCAATTACTGAAATAACCTGCTTAAAATAGCTTTGGAACACAATATAGGTTAATATAGTCCCAGAGCCTCTGAAGTAATAGAACGGTATGGATCAATGTTGAAAACAGATAAAATACAGAAAACTTATAATTTGTCTGTTAATTGAACATCATCTTCATTTAATTATAATTTACAGCGGAAAATAAATTGTGCTTCTCTGCTTTCTATTTTTTTTAGGTAAATATTGAATGTAGCCATACTCATGTAATTCCCTAATGCATTTATGGTAGGTGACTGGCCCTGTTATCTTTGCGATCTTCATGATTTCATATCTGTAAGCCTGAACAGGATTGGCAAACCCTTTATCGTATCTGAATTGCAATAGTGCAGCATATAACCCTATATGTGTTATACTGATACGATAATCATTTTCTATAGCCTTGAAGAAGTTGGATAAAGATTTTAAGGATTCCATAATATTATGCTTCATTAATGGACAGGAGAACTATTCCGTAAGGACAGGCTTGGCCTGCTCTGTTCGTTTTCTGCTTTCATTTGTTTTACGCTTCCCAGCGTTTTGTTTCCCAATGCAGCTGCAATTGTTATTTTTCTGGACCGGTCATCAAAAATGTTTACTGATTTATATTGGGGATTTGCTTCAATATAAAATCGATGTTCATTTCCGTCTCGTGCCATAGTTACAGCGATTCGGCTTCCTTGTTTTAAAGAATCTATCCAATTTTGTTCTTCCCTCTTGTCTAAGGTTCTTTTTAATGGCAGCTCCCTTATTACTTTTTCAAGATCATAGCCGTATCCCATGGGGAACTCTTTTATTCGATGGTTGCCCTGGGGATCTTTATCATTGAAATCAAGCTGTTGCCAGGAGGCCTTAATTTGCACCGAGCGGCCGGCTAGTAAATTGTATGCCTGGGTTAGGTCTGCAATTTCATCACCCTGCAGCTTAAAATATTGCTGTCTGTTATTTTCAGGATGTAGTTCATTTTGCAAAGTGCTTTTATACCCTTCCAATTGGTAACGGCCCGAGGTGTCCTTAGAAAAAGAAAGCTGATGATTTATTTTCTCTTTCTCGCTGATGTAATAGGACAGTGGAATACTAAACTTTTCTTGCCCCTCTCTGATATGCTGATTTATTCGGGCAGATAAATCAGGAAAACCGATTCGCTGCATCTTTGCATGCAGCAAATCGATGTTTAGTTCCAATTCTTTTGATTCCCGTCGTGCCAATGCCTGAATAAATAAGGGACTAATAACAAGTTTTCGGAAAAGCCGAACAAGCAGATTGGGATGAAGTAGCTTTATCATCCTTGCGTTTTCTTGTTTTAGAACTCTTAGCGTGAATTGTTCCTCAGTATTCTGTGTTGTTTTATACTTGGCTGCAATTCGCTGATAATCTCTCAGTTTTTCTTTAAGAAGTGACTTGTTATTCGAAAGATTAAATGAAAATACCTTAGTGAAACGATCCTCTCTAAGGCGCCACTGGTTTAATTCCGCCTCTACTCTGTTAACGGGAAACTGCTCGTTCATAACTCAACTTTTTGGTGTGCTACACTGAATTGGATTGATTTTTTCTTTTCTTCTTTCCTTCTTTAGGTAGGTCCGGACCGTCGCCGTCCTCAGCTTGGTTTTGTTTTTTATTTTCCATCTTGATCGTACTTTTTTCCCCTTCAGACTGCTTTTCATTTGCGGACTGACGAGTATCAATGCGTTTCAGATTGATATCATAGACGTTAATAGTCTTAAATTGTGGACTGGCTTCAATATATTGCTTAATCTCATTTCCTTCTTTATGGAAAGTAGCGGATTGCAGGTTTCCCTTTTTCAAAGAATTGATCAGGTCTTCTTTGTATTTTGGGGTTTCGAGTTCTTTAATTGGATGTTTGAAGAGTGCTGCTTCTAAATCATAGCCGTAATTCTGATGGTAATGGTTTAGTTTAAAGTTTCCATTAGCTTCGGATTGCTTAAAATCGATTTGAACCCAAGAATTGTAAATTTCTCCCTCCTTGTTGCTAAGATCTTTATTTACTGATCTGCCTTCCATAAGATTGTAAGCTTCTTTCATGGTTATGTTGCTGCTTTTATTGATATAAAATGTTTGCGCCAAATCTTCCTTGGAATTTTCCTTTTGCATTTCCACTTTGTAAGAATTAAAGAAATACAGGTCACTTTCTTTTGACTTATTAAAATTCAATGTAGCTGCAGCAGTATCATTGCCATATTGCGCATTATGCGTCAAAGTGAAAGTAGGCTCTTCTTTCTGCATTTTTTCTTTTAATTGAGACTCTAATGCATCTCCAAAACCAGTGTACTTTAACTGGTCGCGCAGGTATTCAAAATTTTTCTCGTTCATGATTTCAATTTTTTAATTATTAAATAGTTTATAGTTTGGGAAGTACAGTCACCTGTACCAGTTTTGTATTCTTGACATGTTCTTCTAAATGTCTGCCGCCATTTTTCTCCATTAACTGTATGACTAAATATTTTTTTTCCGGAATTGTAAATTTTGGCAGCGCAAACACAAAGATGTTTTCTGCTTCAGCTTGAATTTTATCAATATCATTGAGGATATAAATGGGCGTAATTTCAATTTCCTGTGAAGCCGTTCGTTTTACTTTTTTAGCATCACGAATAAAAAAACGAATCTGGTCGATATCGTAACTGATTTTAGAATTGTTGGTTACTTTTATCCTGTAGTACATCACCTGCTCACGAATAAAAATCCCGTTGAGCTTAAGGTCAATATCGTATTTACTTTCCTTTTGACCTCGCAGCTTTTTTTTGTCATATAGCGCTAACTTTGAATATTCCTGAATATCCTTCTCATTAGTAATTTCATCTGAAAAATAAATTTCCTGTACATCAGGCTTGGTTTTATTAAGTGTCAGATTCAGCTGTGGAAACTCTTCATTATAGTCCAATACGAAAGAGTAGAGTTTACCATCTGCAGTTACTACCGTAAGATTGGTCTGGAAAAATCCCTTTTGAGCTGCCTTAACCTGAAGGATGTTTTCAAGACCTTTAGCTTTTTGTACCAGTATTTCGGGACTTCCTTTGTCGACACTTTTTATGGCAAAAGGAAATACAATACTCGTCGTTTTTGAATAGGCTATCATTAAAGAGTCTGATTCTGTTTGGAATAAACGGTTTTTACTTGTTTGTTGTCCCAATACACTGATGGTCATAAATAATAGAGGAACCATCAACAATAGTTTTAAATTTTTCATCTGTATCATTTTTAGTTTTTAATTGGAATCTTTTTGTTTCTGTTTTTCATCACGCAGCAGTACCTTATAACCTGCTTTTACCACTACTTTAACCAGTTTTACTTTTTTGCTTAGCAGACTTTTAGCTGCTTCAATTCCTGCTCCCGCTGCTTGAGCTCCCCAGGAATCATCCAATGTTGCAACTCCTAAAGTTTGCATGGAGCGATCAGCCGAAGCTTTGGCGACATCACGATTAATGGCTCCCGGAATGTATATACCGACAAGTCCATCCATATCATAAACTGACAAGTCCACCGGAAATAGGGAGTTGTTGTATCTAATACTATTAATGTTTATTGTTAATCTTTCTCCTTTTAAGGAAGCTGTTCCAAATAAAAAATTGTCTTTTGAAATTTTAATGCCATTTATGAATATGGCGTTCATGAGTCGGAACTTAACTGTTGACCCATTTACAATTGTTTGTGTATCGTGAATCATAGCTTCCACGGCATTCTGCTCTAAATCATTATCTTCAGATTCATCTAAAGCGTAAAAACCATTCTGTTTGTACTGAGAACTTTTCAATGTTTTGTTTTGTAAAGAAGAAACAGGATCTTCATGCTCTTTGGTTGAAATAGTAAAGACTTGTCCACGCTGGGCTTCGGAAGCTTCTTTTAATTTTTCCTGTACCCTGCCCGGATGTTGGATATCCAAAATACTCTCCAGCATTCCACCGAGCTGCTGCAGTTCCGGATCCTGACTGTCCTGCTTCTCATTCATTGAGTGCATCATTTGTTCGAGCCTGTCCACATCATTGGAATGTATTGACGTTTCATTTGATTTCGTATATCTTGCATAATCCCTGTTTTGCTCTGGGAGTGATACTGGAGTATTGATTGCTTTTTGCAATGCTTCCAATTTTTGATGCACTTTTTTTTCGTTTGGATCGCGGTAAACGGATTTATTTAAACCATGTTGTTCTTTTCCTGGAGTAACAGCACTGCTGTCCTGAGTGGAATCAATCTGAAAGGACTGGCTTAAATAGTTGGGATCTTTTCGGAGAAGTTCATCAAGCTTTGCTGAATCAAGAGCAGCCAGATCGTAGTAATTCATTTTATCGAGCGGAATTCCTTCTTTCAGGTTCGCATTGGGAAGTTTTAGATTAAAACCTTTTTGCTGAGGTTCTGCCGGGTTGGCAGCATCCATTTTTCCACCGCCTAATGCCCAAAATAGGGCAGTCAGAAATGGCAACGCCAATATTGGCAGTATCAGGAGCATCTTGCGATGCTTTAAGGCCTTTAATGATTTTGTGTTTTGTTCCATGATATTAATTTTTAAGATGTGAGTAATAATAATTTTCTAGTATTGTTAAACTGTCCAGAAGTCCGGGACGGTCAGAGACAATACTGTCATACGTTTTTTTTCCTGCCGGACTTCGGCCCAGACTATCCATATATTTCCTAAAACCTTTAATTTTTTCAAATGCAGTTTCGCTAATACTTGTATTGAGTTGGGGAGGCTTTTCTTTTGTGGGTACCAGATTGGTTGGTTTGGTAATCGGGGTTACTGTTATATTTCTATTTGTATTACCTGAAAAACTATTAACGATCAGGTATATACTGCAAGTAGTTGTAAATACTATAAAACACAACAGAATCACAATCCAATTAAGACGCGAAAAATGAGCTGTTTTGCATTCAAGCCAATTGGCACATTTATACTGCAATCGCAGATTAGCCTGGTCAAACTTTTGCCACAGGTTATTTTGAGCAGTTCCAGGAACATCGCTCTCTTTGATATTTCGTTTAAAAGTGAATTTCATGATTGCAGCTTTATTATTTTCTGTTTTCGGTACTTATGTCCCTGTTCTCAATAGTATTCCATCGCTCGATTAAAAAGCCATGGGGATTGTTGTCACTTCTCGATACATTACGAAGGTTGCCTTCCGTTATAAGGTTTCGATGCGCAATGCTGGTGGTACGAATGATATTTTGAGTAGCGTAACATCGGAATCCATACGGATAGCGGTTAAGGTCAATAGTCACACTGTCAATTTGTATGGTCTGGCTGACGTTCCCGGATATAATGCCGGAGTAGTAACCGTTTTCCTTTAAATCATCATAGACACGTTTGGCACTGTCATCGGCCAGATACAGCGCCTTTGTTACATTGCTTTTAATGACTTTATCATCCGGGTCAAGTGTGAAAAACAGCTTATGGAACGTTTTTACATGATCCCTGGCCTCCACTGGAATATTATCTTTTCGGTCCGAAGCATAGGCTTCCAGCGCCTTTCCGTTAGCCAGTATATAAACCTTATTCTGCATTTTAGACACCAGCGAAAAGCTCTTATAAAGTGAAAAGCAGCTTATAAGGATGCACCCTGTAATAACCAGCATAGTAAATCCGCGAACATGCCGAAAGGCAGTATCAATATTTTTCATTTTGCTAAACATAAACTTAGAATTTAGGGTTAAGATTTGCCTTTTAATTTATCGGCCATATAATTATCCTTGTCCTTGAAGTAAGGCGCAGCATTACCGGAATCATACATGCTTTGGTACATACGTCCGGCAGCATTCCCCATAGCATCCGCTGCCATTGCTGTCCCTTGAGATGTAGTATTGACAATGGAAGTTGTAGAATTACTAAACATACTAGTCACTTTTTGTCCGAGTGCACCGCCACCGCCGGCATGAACAATATAATTGGCAACAGAGGGAACAGTGAAATAGCCTATAATTCCAATAATCATAAAGACCAAGTAGGCAACATCAGTTCTGCTAAAGAAAGTATCTCCATATTCTCCAGCTTGCGCAATATCAATCTTTAGCATATTCTCCTGAATTTTTCCAATGATGCTTCCAAATATGTTAGCCACAGGAAGCCACAGATAGATATTGATGTAACGTGCCAGCCAGACGGTAAGGGTGTGTTGAAAACCATCGAAGACCGAAATGCCAAAAACGATTGGACCTAAAATAGAAAGTACCACCAATTGAAAAGTCCGCAGCGTATCGATGCACAGGGAAGCAGCTTCAAATAATACGCGCAGTACCTCGCTCATCCACTCCTTTACTGAATTTCGGAAATTATAAGAGGCCTTGCTCATGGCAAATTTGATATCATTTCCAATACCATCGAGCATTCCCTGCCCACTTGGATCTGCATCATCATGGGTATAGCGGTACCATTTATCCTGGTCGCCGCTTCCAGTAGAACCCACATACATTTTCCAGGGATCTGTTTCTTTGAGTGCTTCTTCTTTATCTTTAAGCAGTCTTTCAATCGCTTTGTTGGATCCTTCTACCATTGCAGAAGTTGCTGTAACGGTAGGTTTCATGACACCATTTATCATATAGAGGACAGAGGGAAAAATCATAATGCAAAATCCGATAACAAAGGGACGAAAGAGCGGGTAAAAATCTATGGGTTCAGCACTGGCTATATGTCGCCAGACTCTTGAGGCGATATACCAAATAGCTGCAAAACCGGCAAGTCCCTGTCCCACGCCAATCAGGTTACTGCATAAAGGCATCATTTCATCATACAATTTTTCCAGTACACTATGCAGGCCGTTCATGTCTTCAGCAATTCCTTGTGCGTGAATGGTAAATGGCATTATCATTGCAAAAAGAGCAAGTAGTAATGGCTTACTTATCTTTATCATAACCGTTAGATTTAATTATTTAGCTTATAAATACTGCGCATTGCGCGGGTATCATTGCGCTCTTTTGCACGCTGCAGAGCCAGTACCGCAGTATTATTGTTGAAGTTTCTCAGGAATAAAAGTTTGTCCTGCATATCGGCATATATTTTGTCAATAGAGGCCAGCCTTTCATCATCTGACATTCGCATTTTATTTGCGGTAATCACAGAGGTCAGTTCATCAAGATTTCTGAGGCTTTGCTTAAAAAGATTATCGTACACCTTTTCGAAATATTCAATTTCTTCAGCATTGAAATTTTTACTGTCCCTAAAGCGACTAAAAGCGGACTTGTATTCTTTTACCAGCAGCACCTGATAATTCACAATGTCGCCAATACGCCTGTAATTCTTAACTGTGGGACTGACTTGCATCAGCGCATCAAGAAATGTTTCATGAAGGCTGAAATTACCTTCAGACAAATCCTTTACCGTATTATAACCTCCATTAAGTATTTCATAGCCCTTTTTCATATCCTTTAGAATCTGTTTGAACTGGGCCAGCTTCTCTATGTTCAAAATCAATTGTTGGATTTCCTGTTTTTGGGCTGTAATCTGCGATGGGAATAAGAGTCCCATAAATACCATTCCTGTAATCAGTAATTTTTTCATGGCAAATCAGTATTTATGCCGTTTAGGTCACGGCTGTTTTTTGCTTCTTGCAATTCGGCTGCTCTCGATACAGCCAGGATTTTAGCTTGATTACTGAAGCTCTCAGAGAAAGCATAGTTATCAAGCATATTCCGGTAAATCATATCAATACGTTTCATTCGCTCATCATCTTTCATTTCTAACTTTCCGTCCGTAATAATTGTTAGAAGTTCATCCAGATTGGTATCACAATTTTTGATTAACCTTTCAAAGACCCTTTTGATATAATCGACTTCATCTCCATGAAACAAATCATCGTGCCGGATTTGCTGATGTAAGCTCTTATAACTTTTGATGATTTTTAATTGCAGCCCGATAATTTCTGTTACCCTTGCATACTTTTTTATTTTCGGATTGACGGCCTTGAGCGAATTCAGGTAATCGCTATGAAGATTAAATTCTCCACGTTTGAAATCTCCTATGGTATTCAAGCCTTTTTTGACGGCGGAATAGCCTTTTTGAGCATATCCGATATAGACCTGCAAGGCTGCTATTTGCTGTAAAAGCATCCTTTGCTGTTTTGCCTGTGCCTGAAGATTCCCTGTGGTCAGTGCAGTAAAAAGCACCAGTAAGAATATTTTTTTCATGATTTTATTGCTTGTTTACGGAATTCCGTAAAATTGTTTAACGGATTTGACATCATGCTCTGTTTTGGCCCTTTGAAGACTCAGCAGTATATTCTGCCTGTTGAAGAGCGTCAGGTCATCATAATTGGCATCAATCTGATCTGCAGCAGCATTTATGATCTCCAGTCTTTTGGCATCACTCATCTGTGTGGTGAAAGAATCCAACACAAGGAAAATCTGATCAATGTTTTTCAGGCTTTCATCGAGTATCCCGGAATACACACTTTGCATATAATCGAGTTCACTGGAATTAAAATGAGCATCCTTTTGAAACAAGCTCCAGGCTCTTTCGT
Organism: Flavobacterium hydrocarbonoxydans; assembly: GCF_009789235.1. GTDB lineage: Bacteria > Bacteroidota > Bacteroidia > Flavobacteriales > Flavobacteriaceae > Flavobacterium > Flavobacterium hydrocarbonoxydans. The sequence goes on from NZ_WSTB01000005.1 coordinate 254,433, forward strand.
ATTCATCTACCAAACGAACCTGCTTTTTGCTGATGTCCTTGATACGCTGGTAATAGGTAATGATGGATTTGACTTTTGCCAGTTCCTGGTAATAATTCCTGTAAAGTTCTTTTTGTTTCTGGGTCCAATCGGAAATCTCATCCAGCTTTAGTTTGGAGAGGATATTTTCTATTTTTTTCTGCGCATTCTGCAGCCAGATCGTTTTGTTCTGCAGTTTTTGGATCCTCAGGTCAATAGCCTTAATTACCTTTTTGGCAACTGCTTTTACGATTTCCAAAATTGGTATTGCCGCAACCGTTGCCGGTTTTGCCGGAGTGCTGATCAGTAAAAAGCACAACAGGCAAACCATGATTTTCTTTTTTGCTTTCATAATTATTGTTGTTGGTTTTAATAATTTTTATGTTCTTAAGTCATTAGCAAGTGCTGCAATGCCTTTTCTGATATCACCATCAAATTTCTTAGCATAACCCTGTACTTTTACTTTTTCGGTTTCTTCGGTTGTGTAGGCGTAGTATTCCTCAAGGGATACCTCTGTACGGTATACTTTAGACTGCATGCCTCCAAGGGAGATAAACACTTCTTTGTATTTCTTATCAGGATCATTGGCTTTGTTTACAGATAATACGAGTGCCTTTTCTTTTTCTGTAAGCCCAAGCAGTTCCTGAATCTGTTCGAACTTATTTTGATACTTACTCTGGTCCAGTAATATCTTGCAGTCACTGTTATTAATAATAGCCTGCTTGACGACCGGAGAGGATATAATATCTTCTACTTCCTGAGTGACAACTATGGCTTCTCCAAAGAATTTACGCACAGTCTTGAATAAATACCGAATATATTCGGCCATTCCTTCCTTGGCAATAGCTTTCCATGCTTCTTCTATCAGGATCATTTTACGCACTCCCTTAAGCTTGCGCATCTTACTGATAAAGACTTCCATGATTATGATGGTCACCACAGGAAAAAGTATCGGATGGTCTTTGATATTATCAAGTTCAAAAACAATAAAGCGTTCTTTTAACAGGTCCAGGTTCTCGGTAGCATTGAGCAGGTAATCAAATTCACCTCCCTTGTAGTAAGGGCGCAGTACATACAGAAAATTGTTTACATCAAAATCCTTTTCCTTTACCTTGTCACCTTCCAATATGGATACAAACTCATTTTTCAGAAATTCATAAAAGCTGTCAAAGCAGGGAAACAAATCAGAATTGCTGTCTAACTTTTCATAATACAATTGAAGTGCATTGGACAGTGCCACATATTCACTTCGATTGAACGTTTCATTGTCTTTTTTCCAAAGTGCCAATAAGAGTGTTTTAATACTTTCTTTTTTCTCGGTATCAAGCAAGTCGCCTTCGCTGATATAAAAGGGATTAAACCGAATAGGGTTCTTTTCATCATAAGTAAAGTAGTAGCCCTTTACCATATCACACAATCCTTTGTAGCTGTGCCCGACATCCACAAGTACAACATGGGTTCCTTGCTCATAATAGCTTCTGACCATATGGTTGGTAAAAAAGGATTTACCGCTTCCTGAAGGCCCCAGTATAAATTTGTTCCGATTGGTACAAATCCCCATCTTAACAGGTTCGTCACTAATATCAACATGGACCGGTTTTCCAGTCAAACGATCTCCTAATCGAATACCAGTCGGACTAAGGGAAGAACGATAGCCCGTTTCCAGATTCAGGAAGCACGTAGCTTGTTCTGTGAAGGTATCAAAGGTGTCGTTCATTGGGAAATCTGCGGAATTCCCGGGAATTCCTGCCCAGAAAATTTGCGAGGCTCCTACCGTTTCCTGTTTAGCCGAGGCATCCATCTGGGCCAGTGCTGAAGAAACTTTGTTTTTCAGGTCTTTGAGCTCTTCTTTATTATCGGTCCAGATCAGTACATTAAAATGAGCTTTTACTGGCAATCGCTGCTGGCCTATAGCCTCGTTAAGAAAATCATTGGTAGCATCTCTGGCAATCAGGTTCTCCCTGCTGTAGGCTGATAAGGATTGCAGGCGTAGTCTTTTGCTTTCGAGCTTTTGCAGTGTTTTCTGGAAATCTTCTATAAAAATGTATTGGTTGTATATATGGTTGCATGAAAGTAATTGTCCCAGAGTGGAAGCAAATCCGATGCTGAACTTGGTCTTATCAGTGGAATACCGGTCGTAGTTAATCCTCGAACCGCATAAGGCAGGAAGATCAGCTGCATCTCCCAATGTGTAAATCTGACAGTGTTTGTCACCAACCTGCAAACCGTCATCAAAAGCGATATCTTTAAAAACAAATGAGTTTTGTTTTTCAGACAGAAAACAATATTGCTCTATTATTCCGATCTTTCTACTGTGGCTTCTGAGCTCATCATTCCCAAGACGGGTAATTTTTACAAAACCACTGTCTTCCAATATGCGTCTGAATTGTCCTGTACTGTCTATAAAATCCTGGCGCAGTTGCGCTTTTAAAGTTTCTTCGGGAATAAGGGAGGGTCTTAGTAAATTCGAAAATAAGGAGCTTGATGTTTTTCTCCCTGCCGGTTTTTTGGTCAGGAATATGTAACAGGAATGATCCAGAAAAGGACGTTCATTAAAAAAACGATCACTGCTTCGGGTAAGAAAACTCGAATCTTCACTGGCGAAATCAGGCTCAAACTTGCTATCAATAAACCAGTCCTGTTTATGGAATACAGTAAACTTAGGCAGTAGTTTTATGGCTTTCAGCCAGGCTTGGTGGAATGCCTCATATTCCTGATCCGATAGGGTGAATATCTCAGGCAGCTCAGCTTTGAACACCACTGTAACATCCCCTTGTTTGGAAAGGATGCAGTCGTGCTGAACATCCATTATCGGTAAAATATCATCTATCATCTTTTCCATTTTCATCTTATTTACCATTTTATTGAAATTTCAAATGCTTTTCTGCATTTGAAATATTCTTCTGCTTTGTGCTTTCACTGAACCCGGAATCTGCCGTTTTGCCAAAGTTTTCATGAGTCCATACTCGCCGTATTTGTGACTCATCTTATATATCTTAAACACCCATAGCGTACCGGAAATTCCGATGACAGCTATACAGAGAAAAGAGGGCATTCCCGCTATGTACATAGCTGCAAAAAGAATCATCAGTAGTATAATGCCGCCGCCTAAATACCAGATGTATTGCGCTTTTAACCCTTTAAATTCTATACTTTGATTGATCCCTTTGTTGATTTGATATACGCTGTTTGACATCAGTTTTGCTTTTAAAATTGTTTGAGATCTATCCTGATTTCTGTAAGCTTCCGCTTTTCTGAAGTTTATTTAGATAGTCGGTTATTTTTGGGATCAGCGTATTTTTGAAGTTAGGATCTGTGTTACTTCCTGCTGTAAAATTATTTGTTTCAAATAATTCACTACAGGCGCCCATAATGTTCAATACTTCATAAGTGAGCGTACCCGAACGGGCAAAATCAACGTAGGTGCCCTCGAATTCTTCAAAGAGCAGCGAGCTCAGGTATGTAAATCGGGAGGGCTTTAGCTCAGTCGTAAGTAAATTAAGGCATATTTCTTCGATGATCTCCCTGGGTGTACACTCTGAAAGCATCTCGTCTGCCAGGACAAGAACGCTTTTTACTTTGTCCTCGAGATATTCCGAGACTCCATATTTATCCTGCAGCTTATACATCAGTTCAGGATTGTTATGAATGATGTACTCCCACAATTTTTCTTTGAGTATGTTTTCCATGATGATGGACTTTAAATTCCAAAGAAAGATTGGATAACGGTTGCTACAACAACCAGAAACACACAGCTGCCAAACCACGCGGCAGCAACTTTTCCGGTATCCGGGTCCCCGGCGTTCCATTTTTGATATACTTTTACCGCGCCGATCAGGCCCAGAATTGCCCCAACGGCATACATAAGTTCGGTTCCCGCATCGAAATAGCTTCTGACTTTCTCATTAGCCTCATTGATCCCGGCAAGTCCGTCCTGGGCATAACTGCTGTAGTTGACCGCCAGCAGTAAAAAGTGCAAGGCAATAATGACAATTTTTTGTTTCGTTGATTTTCTAAAATTCCAGCTCCATTTTTTCATAACGCATTATTTTAAAGTTCAAATAATCAGATAAAAAACGGAGGAGCTGCCGCTGTCACAATTCCATTTCCATTGTCACATAAGCCATACCGCACAGGAATGGACAGGGGGATTTCCTCCGTAATATTTTTGCAGAATTTTCTAACCCCATAAAGCTTCAGCTTCTGGTTGGGTTAAGATGAAATATTCGAGTTTGTTACATTCTAGGACTATCAGCTCACTTACTGAAGAGCTAAAAGAGGAATCTCTAATTAAGGGATAGTCCTGAAGGACTGATTTTAGCCTATAGGCAAATTCCTGTTTGGCAAGTTTTGTTTTGGCCGCATCGGCAATAACAGTTTTCAAGTGATCAATTAAAGCATCGACCTGTGTAAATGTGGTATCAAATTCTTCTGAAGAGGAATCTGTTGCCGTAGTTTTTGGTAAATACGGTGTATTTAATTGTGATTCGAACTCCTGATAATTTTCTTTCTGGAATCCATGAAATTTTAGTTTTCTTTTCCCGGCAGCGATTTCTTTAAGGTCATTAAAGTAAAATCGTACTCCAACAAATAGGTACCAGCTCGCTGTTAAAAGAACAATCACAACTATGTAATTGTTCCATGAAATGTTTGTAAACATACGCTCTTCATTTTATCGTTCGACATTAGTTCTCATCATCCTTTTTGATTAATTTTTCAATATGGATGTTCATCATTACAGGGCAAAGGAACGATAGTCACCATGGCGGTACAAGTCCAGCTTTTTGTTGTACCCCTGCTGGACTCCGCTGGACCCGCTGTAAAACCTGGAGAAAAAAAATGAAAAATTTTTTAAAAAAAAGTAAAAGCCTCCGGAGGGGAGGCTGATTTATAATTAGGTAAAATGTTTTTAAAATTCATTAGAACTATAATAACATCTACTTAATATTCTTTTATTTTTTTAATCATTCTCTCCAGTGTATCAATTGCTATTTCCTTATCCCGGTCCTCTGCCACATAAGCTTTGCTTCGCATCGAGTCATAGGAAAGGAAATCCTTATTAGGGGTCGATAAATAGGGAACGATTGTCTTGAAGAGTTGATTCATCGATTTTGAAATTAAGATGTCCAGCTCACCCGATGCCCTGAGAATCAGCGCTGTTTGGTCAGTTGACAATCGGCAGAGAACCTTCTCAATTTTCTTTTCTGCTATCGTGGGTGCAGGCTGTTTTTGAGCTGTAGAGGTAGAGGATGTTGAGGTGCTTAGCTGCTGTTTTTTTTCTTGAAAGATGATTTCCTGTTCAAACCAGTCTCGCAGTATTTTCTTTAGGTTTTGACAATTAGGATACAAAGCCACGCCCTCAATAGTGCTGATTTGATTGAATTCCTTGAAGTAAAATAGCAGGCATTCCATCCTATCGTACATGTGTTCAAACGCATCAATTTTTCTTGAAATGGTCTGCGTGAAATAGTTGATAAAAATCTTGCTGTTAAAATTCATATAAATCAATAATTCTTCGAGGCTCGTATTAGCTGCGTCTTTACTGTAACTGCGGGTTAAAGATTCTAATTCCTTTATCAATAGTTTTTGGTAAAGGATTTCCCGAAAAGTGATTTTCTTTTTCTTTTTTGGACTGGCAAAAAAGTACAATGAATTAAAGACAATATCAACCAGTTCCCTCTCCTGAGTTTCAAAAAAAGGACTGCTTCCGAGTTTGTCAAGCCTTTGCTTCTGCTTTTTATTGGATGTGGTCAGGTAGGATACAGGGATTCTTGAATCCAAACTTAAAAAACGGTTAAACCTGGACTCTATAAAAGTCAGTAGTTCGTCAAGTGATGACAGTAAAGTCGTGACAACTTCCCGTACTTCATCCCGCTGTAGATGCATAGTGGAGTTTATGGCGATAAGCTGTTCCCATAGGTTAATTAGGGCTGAATGGTAATTTTTCACAAGCACCTTAATATGCTTTTCCCGGTTAAGGGAGAAAACCTGAATGGTAAGCTGGGTCTGGATTAATTGTGTTTCCTCTATCGCTTTATTAATTATTGCTTTGCACTGAAGGGATGTCAATTGATTAACATCATTTTTTTTCGGGTTTAGATTTAAAGTAACAACCGAATCCAGCCACTCTAAAAGATAGGTTTGAGTCATGTCTTTAATTTTTTAGTAAATACAGCTCTATTTCTGAATTCAGGTGACCTTAAATCAATTCCTTCAAAGCATTTTTAACAGTTAATTTTGTGCAACTTTAACGAACATTTAATCTTATACGATATTCGGAGGGCGACATTGAAGTATGTCTTTTAAAAAAAGTACTGAAAAAAGAGGTATTGGCAAATTGAAGTTCTTCTGAAATGTATAAAATGGTTAAATCATTATTTTGAAGCAATATTTTGGCTTCCAGAATTATGGCATTCTCTATACATTGTTTGGCAGTGATCTCCGTAACTTGTTTTACAATTTTGGTAAGGTGGCCTGCAGAAACATGCAGAGAATCGGCATAAAATTTTACACTGTGCTGTTTTCTGCAATTGAGTTCCAATAGCCGGAAAAAATGAACTACCAATTTTTCAGTACTGGAATGTTTGACATGGCTGTACCACGATGATATATAATAAGCTCTGGCAAGTTCGTACAGGAAAAGATTAAAACTTAAAAGTAATGTTTCCTTTTTATAGAGATGCTTGTCGGAGCTTCTCACTTTGCTGTGAACCAATTTGAGTAAATCGATTAGAGGCATTATATCTTTGTTCTTAAGAAAAATTTTGGAAACATATTGTGAAATGAAATATTCAAAATAGCCCACATGCGGCCATCTTATGCTGTTCTCCAAAGCGAACTCTGAGGTAAAGGAAAGCAGGCAGATCTGCAACTGATGGCTCATGATCAGAATTTCACAATTGGACCTCTTAGGTATGACGATCACCTCATTTATAAATAAATGGATTTTTCTGTTGTTAATTTGTATGCATAGGGCTCCTGAGTTTATAATTAGGACTGTAAACCGGTCCATTATAAGTAATTCCTTAAAAGCAATTCTCGAGCTGAATGTTTTAAAGATATAGACCTGGATGCCTGAAGGGTTATATTTTGATTTGCGTGATGCCAAAATAGATGCTTTATGATTTTAATTTGTAAGTACGGTAGGGAAAAGTGTTTGTTTCCTGTATCTAGCCTGCTGTTTAATCTTTAAATAATCGGGCCATGAGTATGACGCAGACAAAAAATAAATTAGACATGCCATTTACAAAAAAGAGGAACGCTAATTTGCGGGAAGAATCACCTCGTATCCCTGTGTCTGTCAGATTGCCTGATATTTCATCATAGACTAAAAAATCTATGATGAAATAAAGGCAGATAAGATTGAAAAGGATCAAAAAAACACAGTATGTGTATTGCAGTTTTTTTTCAGCCAGCTCAGTTATATACATGGCTACTGCGTTTGTAGGTTTTGAATCATAATGCCTGCAACAGTGGATCTTTTAACTGCGGTTGAGGAATTGGCAACAGCACCCTGCACAGCTCCAACGCGATTTCCAACAGAGGTTTCCCAATCTTTATCCTTGCGTTCCTTAGTATAGTATATGGCATATCTTGTAATGGAAGAGGTGGTAAGGATAATCCTTTTTTCCTCATTGCTAAACTCAGCATTGGACAGAACAGAAGCCTCAAATGAAATAATGGACTGATGAATAACGCTATAATCATCATCCTGCCATAAAAGCATAGAGGCCATAAAACCGGAAAGGCAGTCTTTTGCAGTACTTGTCATTGGAGAATTGGCAATCGCCTGTTCTAATGCTGTTTGGGGACTATCAATAATCTCCTGTATGTCACCATAGATTACAGGGGAGCTTGTTCCTAAATTTAACAGATCATTATTCAAAGCTGAAATAGAATCAACTTTCTGGCTGACTTGTGCAATTGTGCTGCAGGTATGGTATCCTGTCAGGTAGGCGTCCAGGATGTCATTGTGTATTTTGCCGGCTATATCATAAGGGTTGGCCGTGTTTTCGGGATTGAGTCCGGTAAGCATTTTTCCTGCGTTACTGGACTTCTCTTTAAAAATTTTGCTCTCTGGAATTTCAGTGTTTTCAATATTCTCATCGGTACAGGAAATTAATAGCGATGTAAAAATTACTAATGTTGATAAAAGATTTTTCATGATAAGTTTGTTAAATGTAAAGACTGATTTTCGCAGTCAGTTCATTTCACCCGGGTTAGCAGAACTTTAATTGAGCACCTTGCCCAATATTTTTGCTTTTGAATTCATGACAAATCTATAGGCAGAAATCCAGCCCCGCAAAACATTGTGTGTGGATTTCCGGTAATTGGTATATGGATTTTCCGAAAATCCACACATGTTTTTTTTGTGTCAAATGCCTTAATTATCAAGATATTGCGTTATATTTGAGGCTCTTTTTTTGTATCCGTTACATTATCCTTATCGAATTGCGTTTTTTTCCTGTAAAACTGTATTTTGTGTTTAAGTAGTGCCCTAATTTTAATTAAGCTTATGATCAAAAAGTATCTCTTATTAGTTTTTCTTTGTTTTGGAGTTCAATTTTACCCCCGTGATTTGCATCCGAAGATTTCCGATACGCTGCAGTCGAAGAGTTATGATTATCTTTTTGAACGCATTGAAGCCGCGGCTGAGGATAAATTCAAACAAGCTTATTATCTAAGGTACTTTCTGAGTAAAGCAAATAGTGAGGGGAATTCCGAGGAAATCATAAACGGGTATAAAAATTATCTGCACTACGCGCCGGATAAATTAAAACTCATATATGCTGACAGTATGATTTATGCTGCCAGACGGTCGAAAGATAATGCTCTTATTGGCTCAGCGTATCTTTCCAAAGGAATTGTTTACTATGGACAGAAAAAACATAAATATGCTCTTGATAATTATCTCATAGCTGATAATTATATTTCTAAAACCGGTGACAAATACCTCATATTTAAGGTCAAGTATAACATTGGAAATATAAAATACTATCTCGGATTTTATGACGAGGCAATTTCTCTTTTTATGGAGTGCCGGGATTTTTTCAAAGAAAAAAATGGAAGGGCATACCTTAATTCGCTGCATTTGCTTGGCTTATGCTATAATAAGATTGGCAACTTCGGTCTATGCTCTGAAATAAACAGCAAGGGTCTTGAGGAGGGAAGAAGACTCGAAAATAATGAAATGAGAGATTACTTTATTCATTCAGAGGGAATCAATGAGTATTTTAAAAATAATTATGGAACAGCTATCCAAAAAATTAACCAATCACTTCCAAGCTTAAATAAAAATAAGGATTTTGGAAACATATCCGTTGGATACTTTTACATTGGTAAAAGTTATTGGGCACTTGGAAAACCCGAAATGGCATTGGCCTATTTTATGAAAGTAGACCGGATTTTTGATGATAAACAGTACATACGTCCAGACCTCAGGGAGAATTATGAACTTATAATAAAATATTATAAGTCTAAAAAGGACCTGTCCAAACAGCTTTTTTATATCGAAAAACTGCTTAAAGCAGACAGTGTACTGGATAACAATTTTAGATATCTTTCAAATAGGGTTCGCAAAGTATATGATACCAATATACTGGTAAAAGAGAAAAAAGAGATTGAAGACTCATTTAATAGAAGGAAACATAATGACCTTATTTTTACGGCTATAACTGTACTCTTATTTTTAATTGTACTGTTCATGGCGTACAGGCATATCAGAAATAAAAAAATCTACAGACAGAATTTTGAAGAGGCAATGAAGCAAAACGGTTATGCCCCGAAGGTGGAAGCCCGAAATGGCCATAATGGAATTGATGATATTCATAAAGATACGGTTGCAGGTATACTAAAGCAGCTTGAGAAATTTGAAAGAAATCAAAAATTTCTTGAAAAAGATCTGACTTCAATAAAACTTGCCGCAGTATTCAAATCCAACCCTAAATATTTGTCAAAGATAATTTATCATTTCAGGGGCAAAAAGTTTACAAACTATATAGCAGATCTGAAGATAGATTATATAATCTCCATATTGAAAGAGGATCCCAAAGTGAGGAAGTATTCCAACAGGGCATTGGCAGAGGAGGCTGGTTTTAGCAGCACGCAAAGATTTGCACAGGCATTTTTTGCAAAAGCGGGATGCCCAACTTCTTATTTTATTAAAGAACTCAATAAGATATCGGAGTAAAATATATTTTTGAAAAATAATTCAACAAACCATTACGATCCTATTTATTCAGCAATAGCTTTTTTTTCTTGGGAAATTAGTGTGTATAACAAGCAAAATTATATTTTTGCTCCCTTAACTTAAATAATAGTATCATGAAAGATTTAGTAGCAAAAATAAACGCCGAAATCGAAACATTTAAAACAGAATCTGAGTCTTTAATTGAAAAAGGTGTTAAGGCAGCAGGTGCAAGAGCCCGCAAGTCAACACTGGAAATTGAAAAATTGTTGAAAGAGTTTAGAAAAGTTTCTATTGAGGAGTCTAAGAAATAATTTTTAGCAGTCTTACTTACTTTAAAAGAAGGGAATGGGGTTTTTAAACCCCATTTTTTTATGTCTATCTTTTGTGCTGATTCTACGGGTTGATTTTTAAATTATTTTTTAAGCCGACAATAGCATTTTTTTTGGAAGCACAATTATTACGTTTTTCATTAGGCAGCCTCTCCCGCTTTGCACTGCAATCTTTTATGCCGGACCCCGGCAGAAAAGGATTTCCGCTTCAATCGGGGCTGGAGAATAACATTTTGTTTTTGAGTAAATACAACTAACTAAATTTTATTTTTACGCCAAATTTATCTTCTAACTTGTCTACTTTTTCTATAACATAGCTCGTACAAAAGCCAAATGATTTTCCTTCAATTATGCCTCATTTTTGAAAACTTCTTTTGAATCCAGTGATAATTTCACCTCCACAACATGAACAACATTTCGCATAGGAGAGCACAGAATTTTTGAACATTCCATCTGCCAGATCAAGGCCATCCTAAATTAAGCCAAATGTTTAAATTGCTTGTAGATGTTGTTAACTGTTGCTTATTTATTTTCCCATTGTCCAAAGTACTTTATCAATTATTCTATTTTTACAAATCAACTTCAAGTCTTTTAAATCATTAAATTCGGTGTGTATTATATTAGTTAGAGAATTAGTATAATTTAAAGAATTTTCAAAAATTAATTCATTTTCATTTCCAAAACCAGTGAGTTTATTTTTGTATACGGAGTATTTATTTTCTTTTTGATTTAAAGTTTTTCTTGCCAAACTATCCATCGGTATTATTTCCCAAGGATTATTTAGAAATAATATTTTTGAAGCCATTGAGGCCATTACTTTTTTATTCGTCACAGTTTCGGCTAATTTTTCTGCAAATAAATCTACATTGTTAGACTCACTACTTTTAATCCATAAACTGGTTTCATATAACAATTTATTTACAGTCCCTTTTGGGAAGTTTCTAACAACTCTATATTCAATTAAAAAAGAATAAAAACTTCCTGGGTTTTTTTGAATGTATTCTTCTGGAGATATCTTTCCGGCTTTAAATTTTTGAAACTGATTAATATAAATTAAATCAGTTCTGTAATACGTTAGAAAATTTCCAATAGCTTCAATTTGTTTTATAGTCATTTTAATTTAATACTGATTTATATGCTTTTTTTAAGTGAGTTATGGCTAACGTTTCGCCACTTTGCGTCTGTTGCGAGCTTCGGAACTGCGTATTTTCTGTTAAAATATAACTTCTTTGGAAAGATAAACGTCCGGCTTACACAAATTTCGCAATAGAGCAAAACGGGTGTTGTGCGTAGTTATGTTATGCGTTTTTTGATGTTTTTAATCCACGTCATATCTTCTATGTCATTAAAAAAAGGTTGTTTGGATATTTCTATATATTTTTTTGCAAATAGTATTTTATTGTAACCTTCATTTCCATTAAAAAAGTCTTTGATACTTTTCTTTTCACTAGTTTTCAAATCTAAAAATTCACTTGAGTTTTTAGCATTTTCTACAAGTTTGTTTTCAAGTAATATTTTTTTAATTATTTGATCATCTTCAGAAAATTCCATTAAGGTTTGATAATATAAAATTGTGTTTAAACAATCTTCGACTTCTGTCGGTGGATTTGTCAAATTATTATTCACATCAATTAGCACCGTACCTTCTTCTTTATTTATTAATCTTTCGAAAAATAAATTTTTATTTGTTTCATATGGAACTTCAACTTTCTCGTTGTCGGTATCAATTAAGCAGAAAACTTTTCCTTTAATAGTATAATCTGGGTCCTTTATTGGAGATAAAAGATACATATAAATTTTGCGAACCTCTTTATAACTTCCCATAGGAAGAATTCTTAAATTATTATTTTTAACTTCAGCTTTAAAAATTTCTTCAAAGTAAATTTTTTCTGATAATCCTTCACAAATAATCCAATTATAATTATTCTCTTGTAATAGTGAAAAGACAATTGATTGAACTAAATCATTGTAACTTTTTATGTTATAATCAATAGGTAATTGTCCTTTAATTTTTTTCCTTGATTGAGTAATTGTTTCGCGATAATTATATAAGTTGAAATAATCTACTGTAATTTCATTTTTACTATTCTTTCTAATTGATGTAGCACTTCCGTTTGTAACAACAGGAAGATAGCCGTACCAATGAGTTGAAATTATTATTTGATGATTTTGTTTACTAATTCCAATTAGTTTTTCAAATTGTCCGTAACAACTTGATATGTGTAATGATGCCTCAGGTTCATCAATTGCTAGAATTATATTACTATCTCTATCACTATTTTTTAGTAAAAACGAATAGGCAACATCAATTAATGCTTTCCTCTTTTCACCTGAACTTAATTCACTTACTGGAATTCTTTTTGTATCGTTTTCTGATTTTTTGTTAAGTACTTTTATCGAAAAATATGCTTCAATAATTTTCGAAACTAAATCTGGCATTGTTAAACTATTTTTGAAATGCCCTTTATATTCATATATTTCCAGAACTCCTTCAATGTCTTTTACAAATGTATCTAAATCTTTATTAATTTGTTTTAGCGTTGCTGGTTTGATTGCTTTTTCAATCTCTGATTGAATATTTCTATCCATCAGTTTTTGCATATCTTGAGTTTCTAACTTCGTGTAAGTGTAAACATCGGTTTCTACAGGAATATATATGTATGAATAATGAGAAATAATATAGTCATAAAAGCCTTTAAAATATTTTTGTAATTCGTCTTCTTCGTGCTGAATTAGTGGATTTTCATTAATAAAATCTAAATAGTTATGATAAGAGCCAAAATAAATTCCGCTTTCATTGAACTTTTTGCCAATAAGAATAAGCAAGTATTCCTGATTATCATAAACTGCTTTTAATTCTTCTCTATGATTATAAAATTCATCAAGTGATTTTGATTTTGTTTTTATTCTTGTGTTCCATAAAAAATTTGAAAGTTTTACTGCTTTCTCAAAGTTTTCTAAATCCTCTTTTTTACTTTTTTTTAAAACGTCCTTTTTTTAATAAAAAAGATTAGTAGAAAGCAAAAATAAGCAAAACGGTTAAAACCGTTTATATACAATGCTTTATAAAACAGTAGTCTTAGTTTGGAACTCGGTGTCTGATAGGTTTTGGTCTTAAAAATACAAAGATAGGTTACTAATTCGTTACCGATTAGCAAAGGTAATTAAAGGTGTAACAGATTATATTTCAGTGTTTTGCCCTATTTTTCATATTCCCTTGTAACTCAATACAATTTAATTTTAAACATTAAACATTTGAGTTATGGAGCAGACAAAAAAATCTACGTTCAAATTACTTTTCTACCTGAAAAAGAACGAGCCGAAAAAGAACGGTAATGCCCCGATTATGGCACGTATTACTATTGATGGAACACCTAAGACTTTAGGAACAAAGTTAGAAATCAACCCAAATAATTGGGATTTAAAGTATGGAAGAGTTGAAGGCAAGAGTGCAAAAGCACTAGGTATTAACCAAAAATTGGATAATATACGGGCACGTATTGATACCCTTTATGAAGATATGCTGAAACACGAGGGTTTTGTAACGGCACAAAAGCTGAAACTTGCATTTCTCGGTGTTGGTATTATGGAAGATTCCTTGCTGAAAGTCTTTAAGAAGAACAATGACGATTTTGGGAAAATGGTAGTACAAGGAGAACGCTCCGAAAGTACCTACTACAAATACAAAATTGTCTATAACCACGTTACTGAATTTATCAAAAGCAGGTATCATCGTGATGACATGGCGTTCAGGGAATTGACGTGTGATTTTATCAGAGAGTTTGATTTCTTCCTTAGAATAGACAAAAAGTGCACACACAATACTGTTTGGGTATATACTATGCCACTCTATCGTGTTGCGGAAATAGCTGTCAAAAACGGTCTTATCAGGAAAAATCCTTTTGAAGATTATGAAATAGCGATGAAGGAAAATGACCGTAGCTATTTACTCAAGGAAAACGTTGAGTCCCTGTTATTACACAATCCTTCAAAACAAAATTATGAAATTGTAAAGGATCTTTTTGTATTCAGCTGTTTTACAGGACTATCTTATATAGATATTAAACAACTTAAAAGTACTAACATACAATCCTTTTTTGATGGTCACGATTGGATTATAAGCCGAAGACAAAAATCTGATGTTGCCTCTAATGTTAGGCTTATGGAAATACCCAAACGTATTATTGAAAAATATAAAGGTACTACCCGAAATGATTTTATTTTTCCTGTTCCAACTAATAAAATTTGTAATAGCCATATAGACAAACTTGTTCAAGAATTAGAGATTGTTACAGAACAAAAAGTAACCTTTCACACCGCAAGGCACACATTTGGAACAATGTTTTTAACAGAGGGTGTACCCCTTGAAAGCCTTAGCAAAATGATGGGACATAAAAACATTTCTACCACTCAAATCTATGCCAAGATTACCAGTCAGAAAATTAGCAAGGATATGGATTTGGTATCGCATAAATTTGCAGGAATGGAAGCCGCATTTTCTGAAATGGAGAAAGAGGTTATCATTTAGAATTTATATACACACAGAGCGAAGCAGGATTATGTCCTGCTTTTTTTATGCCCATACTTAATCCTCAAAAGCACATTTATTCCTCCAGCACCCATCCCATGCAATAAAAGAGCTTTGGCAGGATGACTTAATAAACCATACTGAAAAACTATCCAATCTTATCCCTCAACAAATATTTTCAGTACCGTTTACGTGGCCTCCAAAGCCACAATACTTTGAGATACTAAAATAAATTCTGCTAAATGTAATTGCAGGTTTTGTAATCATAAGGCCATTTCCTCAATGCCTTTTTCAAGTGCTTCCACATGATTTTTTATTCAAGAACCGATATGCTTTTTTGTTCCATTTCAAGAGCAAAGGTATTTCCGTGTTCTTAACGCAGAAACAAGGTCGTGCCTTCCTGGTTTGCAAAAAAAATCTCCACCCATTCGGGTCGTATTTTTTTGACAAAACCTTGTTCCTGCTAAACACTAACCTTTTTATGCTCGTGAAACGAAACAAAGCATACTCCGGCTCTTTAGACGAATAAAAAAAATGTCAGAAATGAAAAAATACAGCATTGGAAATGGCAAAAGAGTGAAACGAAACTTCAGCACCTCCTCTCATTGCCGAATAAATCAAGGGAAAAATCAGAACAAAATTAATAACGCAAAAAAGTAGAAATCATGAACATTACAGGAAGACTGACAAGAGATGCGGAAGTACGCACAACGTCACAGGACAAACAAGTAGTAAATTTTTCAGTAGCGACCAACGACAGCTACCGTAACAAACAAGGTGAGCGTGTAGAGCAAACAACCTATTTTGATTGCTCCTATTGGATAACCCCAAATGTAGCCAAGCTACTTACAAAAGGCACTTTGGTAGAACTATCGGGAAGAGTAAGTACAAGAGCGTGGACAGGCAATGACGGAGAGCCAAGAGCAGGACTGAATTTCCATACCTCACAAATCAAACTGCACGGCGGTGGCAAAAAAACGGAAACGGTACAAGCCACCACAGGCACAAACAATAATAAGACAGAAGACGACCTACCATTTTAACAACGAGTATTCAATCATTTTTTAACATCAAAATTTTAAGCATTATGGCACATAATATCAATTTCAACGAGAGAACAGGACGTTATTCATTTTTTAGCGTTCAGCAAAAAGCGTGGCACGGTTTGGGGCAAATCGTAGAACAGTACCCGACAAGCGAAGAAGCTATCAAGCACGCAGGGTTAGATTACGAAGTCGTAAAATCCCCACTATTTACAAAAGGTTCGGGCATTATCGAAACGGCTAACGGTATTGAGATAGGCAGTAGTGAATTGGAAGTACCTAACTATTTTGCTAACATACGCACCGATAACAATGCAGTATTGGGAGTAGTCGGAAAGGATTACCACATAGTACAAAATCGTGAAGCCTTTAATTTCTTTGATGCAATTGTAGGTGGTGGCGAGGGTATTCTCTATGAAACCGCAGGAGCATTAGGAAACGGAGAACGTATTTTCATCACAGCCAAATTGCCTGACTACATCCGTGTCGGTAATGGCGATGATGTTACGGAAAAGTACATCTTCCTAACCACTTCGCACGATGGTAGCGGAAGTATCACAGCCGCATTTACTCCTATCCGTATAGTTTGCCAAAACACCTTAAACGCTTCGTTACGCAGTATGACCAATGTGGTTCGTATCAAACATACTTCGGGAGCAAAACAACGTATAGAAAATGCCCACAAGATTATGGGACTTGCCAACACATTGAGCAACCAATTAGAGGGAATTTTCAATGAGTGGGCAAAAGTGAAGGTAACAGACCAAGAGGTTAAAAAGCTAATCCAATTGGCACTTTGCCCGAATAAGGAAACCTTTGATTTGCTAAAAAAGGGTGCTATGGATGAAATTTCCACCGTGTTCAAAAATACCGTTGAGGACGCATTTGCATACGCAATGATAAGCGATACACAGCAAATGGACACAACAAAAGGCACTTTGTTCGGAGCGTATAACGCTGTTACAGGCTACTATCAGAACGTGAGAAATTACAAGAATGACGAAGCCAAATTACAAAGCATTGTATTGGGTGGTACTGCTCAACTCAAATCACAGAAAGCATTTGACTTGTGTAATGGTTTTGCTTTAGATGGTGCAGAAATCCTAAACCTTAATTAAATAACAACAGGCTACCGCCTTAATCGGTGGTAGCCTACAAAATTTCATAACAATGAATACAAATTTTTTCAACCAGATACAGCAGTTGGACTTTACAGGAGTATTACAACTGAACATTTCAAAAGGAATAGAAAGCAACCTAATCGTAACAGTATTGCTTAACAACGAACAATGCGGAGATAGTGCCAAAAACGGTATTCCCCCATTGACATTTAACGCCACGCCCCAAGAGTTTGACGAGGGATTTTTTGAACAGATTACCAAACCTATACAAAAAATATCAGGCTTAATGGTGGATATGGAAAAATTCTTAAAGCAATTGGAAGAAGTTAAAAAACAATCGGCAATCGAGAAAGAAAAAGCCGAAAAGGAGAAAAAGGAAAAAGAAGCCAAAGACAAGAAATTTAAAGATGCTATAGTAAAGGCTGACGAGTTGGAGAAAGAGGGTAAGTTCCGTGAAGCGTGGATGAAAGTACCCGATATAACGGAGTTTCCCGAAAAAGCGGACGAGATACGCAAACGCAAAACATCATTATCCGACAAGTTTGCCACACCGAGCCTTTTCGGAACAATGGAAGAAGCACCACATGAATCGCCAGAGGAAGCAGTTACTGCCGATTATCCTATTGATGAAGCGGACGAAGAAGAATAAAAGTGTTAACCCCAAAATCAGAAAGTTATGTTATTAGCAACGCAATTAGAGCGAGTTTTCATACTCAAAGATAAAGGACAGGACATCAGACTGACCGACCCCGAACCACGTTGGAGCGTGGAAGCCGTAATGAATTTTTACGCCAATATGTACCCGATTTTGACAACCGCAAAAGTATCAGCACCACAAATAAAAGATGATGCAGTCGAGTACAAATTTGAGAGCGTAATGGGTACGAAAGGTTAAACCAAAATTTTAAAACGATGAATTATGCAACGCAACATCATATCGGGAACTATCAGCATACCCGAACAGAAACGACAACGGCAATTGCACCGACAGTTGGGCGAGTTTGCCAATTGGATGCAAAGACCAAAGGATGCAAACCAAGTGCAGAAAGACAAGCAGAAGTCCGTACCGATAGCAATGCTACCAATGGTATTTTAAAGTGTACGTTTCTGCCAAAACTGAAAACAGCAAAATCCGTACAGGCTTGTCAGAAAACGGAGAGGGATTTTCACAAGTCCCTTTCCAAACTTGCCGAGCATCACAGCATTGAGCCAATGCAGACCCAAGATTTTGAGTTTCCATACAATATAGTATTGTCTATGTGGGATATGGAAACCAAAGTAAAACGTACCAATATCAATTGGGAAGGTTTTAAATTGATACAGGATAGCAAGAAAACCTACTTTACAAGTGAGGAACGGTACAACACAGGTACAACCTTGTATTACATTCCAGTTGTGCCACTCTTTCAAATACTCAAAGACCAGAAGCGTAAAAAGACCGCACAGCTTTTACTATCAGTATGCAGTTATCTGTACCACATTGCCCAAATTCCCTATTACAGACAAGAAGAAAGTTATTTGTATTGGCTTTACGAAATGATGAACGATTGGGTTGAACAGGACGAGGAAACGGCAGAAACCGAAACCAACAAACGTGAGTTGAGAAATGCCGAATACATTGGCGATAAGGTGGAACAGAAGTTATTCAACCTCATCAATCTAAAGGTATTTGAAAAGCGTTTGAACCGATTTAAAAGTGTTGATACGTTCGATAGCGAATGTTGGAAAATTGCTCGCAATGCGTTTGCCCTTTATACTGAATATCCAAGCGAAAATATTTTCAGAAACGCAACATTGCCCGAAAAAGACCCTTATGATAATGACGAGAATGAAATAATCGGAATGGAAAAGTACATTTCATTTATTGCAGATACTAAAGGCTGGTTATACGAAAGTCTTTCAGATACAATCAACAATGAATTTAACGAGTACGGAGCAATGGAAGAGCCAACTATTTCCAAGCAATTTGACGGAAGCGAAATACCAACAGCCAACCTCGATTTTGAGAACCGTTTGTTTGATTTATTAAATGATTTGAGTGGATTATTATACGAATACAAAACGATAGAAAAATGAACACAACAACAGATATAACAGACCATTTCGGAACATTGTACCACCCAAAATCTGCTTTGGTTTTCTACGAAGCCAAAGGAACAGATACCGATATGTACGTGGAGCATTTTGATATGGATAGCAATGGAACGCCTATAAATGCCCACCCACTGACAGTAAAAGAAGCTAACATTTTGGCAAAGGCTTTACAGACGGATGAAGAAAAAAACACAGCCTTTTTAAAGCCAAAGGGAATTTTGCCTACCAACATTCTGCATATTAATTCGAGCGAAAAAGGTACGGTGCTATGGTACACCAAAACACAGCAAAGGCAGATATATTTTGTGGATAGTTTGGGCATACCCAACGGAAAGGCACAAGTACCGCCAATGCTTTGGTTAGCGAGCAAAAGCAGTCTTACGGTATTTGCTTTGGCAAGCGACAGAAGACCTACCGAGAAAACGCCATTGCATTACGTCCCATTTTTCAATATCTACGAAAAAGGCAACGTATGTATGGGTACTGTTAGTATTGACATTAAAAATTCGGCTTCGGTTGAGGAATTTATACAGGCTTGGGAACATTATTTTTTCAATTCCTATTTCAGCCATTCATTATGCGAAAACTTGACGAAAAAAAACATTGTAAACCTTTGGAAAGACCTTATCAACACAGACAAACCCTTTCCTAAAGAAGTATTAAAAAAGAACAACAAAACCCTTAAAAATCTATTGTGATGAATACAGCAAAAACAGCAATCCATTTTACGGACAATTATCTGCTCAATCCGACAAACCCGATTTCGGTAAACCTTATCGGAGCAGGTGGCACAGGCTCAAAAGTATTGACCGCTTTAATGGAAATAAACGAAAGTTTGATAGCATTAGGACACGCAGGGTTGCAAGTCCGCCTTTGGGATGATGATGTTATCACGAGTGCTAATTTAGGCAGACAGCGTTTTGCAGAAAGTGAAACAGGATTATACAAATCCGTTGCCTTGATCAATCGTTGCAACCGTTGGGCGGGTACAAATTGGAAAGCCGAAACGATAAAATTTGAAAAGGACAAGTTTGGGAGAATGCCCGAAAAAGCAAGGGCAATCATTACCATTACTTGTGTGGATAATGTACAGGCGAGGTTTGGCGTTGCTGAAATTCTGAAAGAACTAAGTTACCGCAGACACTATCAAGATGAGCCGAAATATTGGTTAGACTTTGGCAACAGCCAGCATACAGGACAAGTGCTACTATCTACTATCGGAGAGATAAAGCAACCCAATTCCGAGAAATACCAAACGGTGGCAAGCCTGCCATTTGTTACCGATGAATTTGGCGAATTGCTGAAGCAATCCGAACAAGAAGACAACACGCCAAGTTGCTCCCTTGCCGAAGCATTGGAATACCAGGACTTGTTTATCAATTCCTCATTGACACAAATGGGTTGTTCCTTATTGTGGAACTTATTCCGCAGAGGAATGACCGAATACAAGGGATTTTTTCATAATCTGAAAGATTTCCGTACCCACCCGATAAAAGTCGCCTGACCCGAAAAATCGGGCGGGCAAAAATGCAATTCCTCACTTTGGTCGGAAACGCATTTTTGCATTTAGAATAGGTGCAACCCCCTTGTCAAAATGCACCACTACACAATTCCCTTTCCTTACATTTTACCAAACAGGTTGCGAGTTTCTGCTTGGGATATTTAGTATCCCATTTGTTGTATTTAGCACTGAGTTCTTTTCTTTTCACACAGCGACCAAAGAAAAGATTCTGTGTTATTATCCAAATCTTTTTATAAATAACTTGCAGAAGTTTAAACTTTAATAATAGTATTAAAAAAAGCTAACTACAGATAATTATATTGAGTAATTTAGTAATAAAAATAATTTGAAAAAATCCGTAACCATAAAAAGTAAAATTGAATCTGCAGAGCTTATAAAAGTTTCACCTTTCAGAAAGGAAATTCGCAAGACCATACCACATAAGCACAACAGCTATTTTGAAATTATATATCTGTCACAGGGAAGTGGTACACATACTATTGATTATACAGAATTCCCTATAATACCACCAACAGTATTTTTTGTCCGAAAAGAACAGGTACATCATTGGGATATTGATTCAGTACCTGAAGGTTATGTATTGCTTCTAAAAAAAGGATTTGTTGATAAATCGCTGGATAGTGAGCTGAAAAGAATTTTGTCTCAGGTAAGTGCATTGAGCTGCCTTCGTCTGGAGCATAATAATGCCATATCTAAATTATTTCAGTTACTTATTGATGAGAAAGATTTCAGTGTGATAGAAGGAGTATTAAAGGCATTACTGGCAAAAATCATCAGTATTCCTGCATCTTTTCCAGTCAATAAGCATAAAACCAACAATACTATCTTATTATTTAGGGAGCTCCTCAATCAGACAGATGATTTAAAAAATAATGTTGCTCACTATGCCGGGCAATTGAACACGACGCCCCAAAATTTAAATGCTATCTGTAGAAAAGAGCTCAATCAGCCAGCGGCAGATGTTATAGCAGAATACATGATTAGTGAGTCAAAAAGATTATTACTGTATACCGATAATACTGTTTCAGAAGTGGCGTATACTTTAAACTTTAATGACACTTCTCACTTTATAAAATATTTCAAGCGCCATACAGGTTCTACACCGCAGGTATTTCGCAGTCTTTAAGAGCTACCATATTATTTTCAAATATACCGTCATTATACAATTCATTGTATGAAGTTTGTAAGACAAACTAAAAATAGGATATCATGAGGTATTTTTTAATTCTGCTAT
Organism: Flavobacterium hydrocarbonoxydans; assembly: GCF_009789235.1. GTDB lineage: Bacteria > Bacteroidota > Bacteroidia > Flavobacteriales > Flavobacteriaceae > Flavobacterium > Flavobacterium hydrocarbonoxydans. The sequence goes on from NZ_WSTB01000005.1 coordinate 276,511, forward strand.
CGTTAACGCTCTTTGCTGCCTGTAACCAAAAAACAGAAACAGTACAAGGCAAATGGATAAAAGGTACCGAACAGGAGAAACTGGAAATCATAGAAAATCAGTTTAGAGGCTTTGATAACACAATGGTAGAAACTGGCTATCGCTACCAGGAATTGTTTTGGGCGGGACAGGATGAAAATTGGGAATATGCGGATTATCAATTAGAGAAAATACAAAAAGCAATCGAAAACGGATTGGAGCGAAGACCTAAACGTACGAAATCGGCAAAACATTTTCTGGATGTAACTCTTCCAGAAATGGGAAAAGCTCTTGCAAAAAGAGACACCGCTGTGTTCAACAAGAATTTTAAAGTGCTTACCAATAGCTGCGTAAGTTGTCACGCAATGGAAAGAGTTCCATTTTTTACTGTAAAAACTCCAACAGAAAGACAATCACCAATAAGAAGATAATGATAGAGTCTATAAAACAATTAGATATAGATATCCTGCTTTGGCTAAATGGCAACCATAGTAAGTTTTGGGATAATGTAATGTGGTTTGCCAGTGAAAAATACACATGGCTCCCTTTTTATGGATTTCTGTTATTACTGTTGATATGGAAATATCGAAAAGATGCGATTTTTATGATATTGCTGATAGTTTTACTAATTACTATAAGTGATCAGGTAGCTTCAGGAATATTCAAACCAATATTTGAAAGATTACGACCGAGCCACAACCCTGATTTAATAAATAAGCTTCACATTGTTAATAATTACAGAGGTGGAAAGTTTGGTTTCATATCATCCCATGCAGCCAATGTGTTTTCGTTGGCATTCTACCTGACGCTGGTAGCTAGGGACAAATTGAAATGGCTGCCTTTTGTTCTTATCCCTTGGGCAGTATTTGTCAGTCTAAGCAGGGTTTATCTTGGAGTGCATTATCCAGCTGATATTGTTGTTCCTGCCGTTCTGAGTATTCCTATTGCTTTGCTTGTGGCCCGAATTTACAATTTGTATAATCCAATTATAATAAAAAAATTCGCTTAATATGCTCAAAAGAATCATTAATACCGACAACTCAAAAACCACAATTATAGTCCGCTTAATTGTTGGTGCCGTTTTCTTTTCCGAAGGAGTTCAAAAATTTTTATTTCCAGCCATTCGTGGTGCTGGCCGCTTTGAAAAAATCGGTTTTCCATCACCTGATTTTTTGGGAAGTTTTGTTGGTTTTTTCGAAATCCTATGTGGAGTTTTACTTTTAGTGGGTCTGCTGACTCGTTTAGCCAGTATTCCGTTAATCATAATAATGCTTGTCGCTTTCGCAACTACCAAAGCTGAAGTATTGGCAAATGAGGGCTTCTGGGAGCTTCTTCATGGAAGCCGTACTGATTGGGCAATGCTTCTAGGAAGTATATTTCTCTTAGTTAAAGGAGGAGGTAATTGGTCTCTTGATAAAATCTTAATGAGGAATGGGGCGTGATATTCGTATAAAAGAAATTGCCCAACTCTTTCTCAAACTGGGACTCATAGGTTTTGGAGGCCCTGCAGCACATATTGCAATGATGCAGCAGGAAGTTGTTGCCAAAAGAAAATGGATGAGCGAACAGCATTTCTTAGATTTATTGGGAGCTACCAATCTTATTCCCGGTCCCAATAGTACTGAAATGGCGATACACATTGGCTACGACAAAGGGGGCTGGAAAGGACTGCTGGTTGCAGGTATGTGCTTTATTTTTCCAGCGGTTTTCATTACTGGTATTTTTGCATGGCTGTACAAACAATACGGACAGTTGCCCGAAATACAGCCGTTTATTTACGGTATCAAACCAGCCATTATAGCCATCATTATCGGGGCAATTTTTCCATTAGCCAAAAAATCGATTAAGTCAATTTTATTAGCATTTATAGGTATCGCTGTATTGGTCTTGTCTTTATTCGGAATCGGGGAAATGTATTTAATGTTTGGTGCAGGACTGTTTGCATTGGGTTTGTTTTATATTCAAGATCAAAAAAATATTACGTTGCAAAGTTTTGTTCCCGTCCTTTTTTTTCAAATTGCAAACAATCAATTACTTTCAGAAACAAACACCAGATTATTTTGGATGTTTTTAAAAATTGGTGCTATTCTCTACGGAAGCGGTTATGTGTTATTCGCATTTTTAGATACGGAATTGGTAGCAAACGGCTTACTTACCCGACAGCAATTGATGGATGCTATTGCAGTTGGCCAATTTACACCAGGTCCTGTTTTTTCATCAGTTACATTTATAGGTTATCAAATCAATGGATTATCAGGGGCTGTTATCTCAACGATTGCTATTTTTCTTCCATCGTTTGTATTGGTAGCATTGCTTAACCCTCTGATGAAAAAAATGAGAAATTCTAAGGGGTTGTCAGCTTCCCTGGATGCTGTAAATATAGCATCTGTTGCCATTATTATTGCTGTTTGTTTTACAATGGGTAAAGAAACCATAACCGATTGGAAGACAATCAGCATAGCACTGATTAGTGCAATTATCGTTTTTAAATTCAAAATAATCAACAGTGCATTCATTGTCTTGGGCGGAGCACTGCTTGGCTATCTCTTATATCAATTTTAATCTTATAACGATGTATTGAATACCTTGCTTTCATAGGTATAAAAAGGCAATAGTATCTATTGGTAATAGCAAATAAACTAATACCCTCTTAAAGAATTTATGTGGATAGATAACTTAACTATAAGTAACTCAACTCTCCATTACATAGCTATTGCTGCGGACGGCAAAATTTGATATGCATATTCCGAGTTATAATAAGAATTGTTTTTCCAGAGGATAAAAGTCAATTCTAATATTTTTCTTTGGATGGCAACGATAGCTTTCATTTTAATGCCATGCCTTGAAACCAATCTTAAAAAGATATCTCTGAACCTTTCATCGGTTCTAATCGCAGCCAGTGCTGGAAAGTGCATGACTTTCCTTAAATTCCGATTACCCCGCTTGGATATACGGGGTTTGGATTTTACGGAGGTACCAGATGTCTTTTCTCTTACATCTAATCCAGCATAACTAACCAGTTGCCTTTTATTCTTTATGAGTTCGAAACCGTTGGTTTCAGCGATAATGGTCACGGCAGTCAAATTTCCAACTCCAGGTATAGAAGATATTATTTTCATCTTTTCTGCTAATACCTCATCTCCTTTGATGAGTTTAGCAATTTCTTCCCGTATCTCCTTTTCCTGCGTATCAATCAAGGCTATTCTTTTGTTTGTTCTTTTAACTGACTTTTCACTTGATGTTGCAGAGGTACGTTCAGCATGCAACTGATTTTTTAACATGGTACGTTCCTGTACCAACTGCTCACGTTCCCGACAAAGCTGCCTCAAATCATTGAATATTTTTAGAGGAGGCTGCCAAACTTCCAATTGCCTTTCCAAGCCAAATCTAGCAATTGCTTGTGAAGCACTCTTGTCAGTAATCGTTCTTATATCAAGTGTTCTCACATAATTACTAATCTTGTTTGGTAAAACGATGCTGACTTGTTTTTGAACACTGCATAGATAATAGGCTAAAGATTCATGGTAAACCCCTGTTGCTTCCATTACATAACGTACTTCCGTAGTGGTTAATGTTTGGTTATTAACCCACAATACAAGACTCGAAAACCCTTTTTTAGTATTGGGAAATACTTTGTAAGCATAAACTTCAATACTGATCTGCTCGTCCATCCGACCAAGTGACACAACTAATTCCTTTTGTGCAACATCAATTCCGACTGTTTGTTTTAATAATATCTTCATATTAATTGGTTTAGGCAGCCTTATTCCGGCTTCCAAAATTTCAACACTTACACAGGGTATGTTTGTGGGTTCCGTTTCGGATAATTTTGATGAGCGTATCGAACAAAAGATTTTCCACGCTGAAATTGTAGTGGATAATGAAAAGGTAGCCGCAGAAACTAAAGTCTATCAGAAGATACCAGAAATCCTCTCCTTTGTCAATGACCAAGGAGAGGACAAAATGAAACAAGAAATTGAAAGCAATTACCGTCAAATAAAATCAGATATTCTTAGTATTGTTGAAAATGAAATGGAACGAATTAAAAATGATCCCGACTTGCAGCATTTGATACAAAAGGGATGAAACTATTAACTTTGTAACAAAAGTCACAAAGTATTAAAGGAAGATAATGTAAGTTTGTAGGTTACATTTTTCTATTACGGAATAAATCAACACCGCAACAACAAATATTATTAATTAGTAAGTCTTAAAAAAATGCAAACGGAACCATTAGAACAAATAACAGAATTTAAGACCTCTCCTGAATTGATAGGCAAACTTTATGAATATAGCATAAGAAAAGAATATGAAGCAGGAAGTGTTATACTAGATGAAAATGCTTCCATCCGTTCTATTCCAATTGTAACCAAAGGTACGCTGAAAGTAATACGGACAGAAGAAGATGGTAGAGAAATTTTGCTTTACTATATCAAAGCTGGTGAAAGCTGTATCATGTCTTTCTTAGGCGGTATGCACAATGAAACAAGTAAGGTAAAAGCTGAAGTGGAAGAAGATGCGGAAATACTTTTTTTGCCCATGGATAAAGTATCCTTATTCATTAAGGAATATCCGCAATGGCTAGATTATATTTTTCGTTTATACCATAAACGTTTTGAAGAATTATTGGAAATTGTTAATGCCATCACTTTTAAGAAAATAGATGAACGTTTATTGAATTTGTTGATTAAAAAGCGTGAACTTACTGAAAATAATATTCTGCACATCACCCACGAACAATTAGCTAATGAACTTGGGACTGCCCGTGTAGTGGTGTCAAGGTTACTCAAACAGTTAGAAGAAATAGGTAAGGTTAGGCTAGGTAGAAATAAAATAACCCTTATGTAACAAAAGTAGCTGTGCAGGTTTTTGAATTGATGCAAATTTGTTGTAACAATTTAAAAATCTATGGACATAACAGGGTATATAGCATCAATTTTTATAGGTATCTCTTTAGGGTTAATAGGCGGCGGAGGCAGCATCCTTACTGTTCCAGTTCTCGTTTATCTATTTGGTCTTGATGCATTATTAGCTACAGCTTATTCTCTTTTTATAGTTGGCTCCACAAGCGTCGTCGGCTCTTTTTCTTATTTCAAAAAAGGATTGGTAAGCATCAAAACAGCTATTATATTTGGTATTCCATCAATTGTAGCCGTTTTTCTAACTAGGGCTTACATCGTTCCCGCTATTCCTGAAGAAGTTTTCAGTATTGCAGCTTTTACCGTTACCAAAAACATTCTTTTGATGTTGCTTTTTGCTGTATTGATGATTTTCGCTTCATACAGCATGATAAAAAAATGTAAAGGAGAAGATTGTTTACCTACCGACACGCCCACCGTAAGTACATTATTAATCGTTATTCAGGGAATATTTGTGGGCTTTGTTACCGGATTAATCGGCGCTGGTGGAGGCTTTTTAATCATTCCTGCCCTAGTCAATTTATTGCGTTTAGAATTTAAAAAAGCAATCGGTACTTCGCTAGTAATCATAGCTCTTAATTCCCTTTTTGGCTTTGCCATTTCCGTTACACATTATACAATAGACTGGATATTTCTTTTTAAAATTTTGGCTCTCGCCATTACCGGAGTGCTTATCGGAAGCTATCTATCTAAAAAAATAGATGGTAAAAAACTAAAGCCTGCTTTCGGTTGGTTTGTACTGCTTATGGGTATTTACATCATCATCAAAGAAACTTTATTAAACTAAAATCATAATAATATGGAAAAGCATTATCAAATAGTTATCGTTGGCGGTGGAAATGCAGGATTATCTGTTGCATCACAATTACTTCGTAAAAGAAATGGGTTAAGTATTGGCATTATTGAGCCTTCAGAAAATCATTATTATCAACCTGCGTGGACATTAGTTGGTGCAGGAATTTTTGATATTAAAAAGACTATCCGTAATGAAAAGGATTTTATTCCAAAAAATGCGACATGGATAAAAGAAGCAGTTGCTGAATTTAATCCTACTTCAAACAAAGTAATTTGCAGTTCTGGAAAAGAAATTTCATACGATTATTTAATTGTTTGTCCGGGTATCCAATTAGATTGGAATAAAATAAAAGGATTAAAAGAAACCTTAGGTAAAAACAATGTAAGCAGTAATTATAATTTTAATTCAGCACCATATACTTGGGAAATGATTAAAAATTTTAAAGGCGGTATAGCAGTCTTTACTAACCCATCCACGCCTATTAAATGTGGTGGTGCCCCACATAAAATCATGTATCTGGCTGTAGATTATTGGCGTAAGAAAGGTGTTTTAGACAAATGTGACATACATTATATTTCTGGGGCAACAGTTATATTTGGTGTGCCTGAATATAAAGCAACATTAGAAGAAGTATTAAAAAAAGGTAATATAAAAGTACATTATAGTGCTAATACAATAGGAATTGATGCAAATAATAAAACAATCGAGTTCGAAACCAAAAGCACTCCAAGTTCAATAAAGCAGTCATTATCAGAAACGACAGCTGCTTGTTATAGTATTAACGAAGCATCACAAACTGATTTAGCAAATAAAGTTACTCTTTCATTTGATTTATGCCATGCAGTACCTCCCCAATCTGCCCCAGACTTTATTAAAAAAAGCCCCTTAGCAGATGCTTCAAATCCCTATGGTTATGTAGAGGTCAATAAAAACACAATGCAGCATTCAAGATTTCCCAATGTTTTTGCTTTGGGAGATTGCACCAATGCACCCTGTAGTAAAACCGGAGCGGCAATACGAAAACAAGCACCAGTTGTAGTTACGAACTTATTAGAAGTAATGGATAAACAACCTGTAACCGCTCAATATGATGGCTACAGTGCTTGCCCGATACCGACGCAATACGGAAAATTAATGCTGGCAGAGTTTGATTATAACAACAAACCAAAAATGACATTTCCATTCAATCAAGCAAAACCACGTTGGACAATGTGGATACTGAAAACAAAAGTATTGCCTTGGCTATATTGGAACAAAATTTTAAAAGGCACAGCTTAGCTACCTAGGTTGTATCGCCTGAATTTATTTATTACGCCCATACCAAATATCACTTATCAATGTTTAAAAACACAACGCTATGGATGTAGAAATTCTGGCTCGAATTCAGTTTGCATTTACTATTGCTTTCCATTACATCTATCCACCACTAAGTATTGGCATTGGATTGATAATGGTCATTATGGAAAGTTTATACCTCAAAACTGGTAAAAAAGAATACGAAATTTTAACACGTTTTTGGATTAAAATATTTGCACTGACTTTTGGTATCGGAGTAGCAACTGGTATCATCATGGAATTTGAATTTGGTACCAATTGGGCTGTCTATTCGCGATATGTAGGCGATATTTTTGGAAGTGCTTTAGCTGCTGAAGGTTTATTTGCTTTTGGTTTAGAAAGTGCTTTTCTAGGTGTACTCCTTTTTGGCTGGCATCGAGTAAAACCTTGGGTACATTTAGTCTCAACAATAGGCGTGTTTCTCGGTTCAATGTTTTCAGCAGTTTGGATTGTGGTTGCAAATTCTTGGCAGCAAACTCCAGCGGGCTATCATATTGTTGGAGAGGGATTAAACACAAGAGCTGAAGTGACCGATTTTTGGGCAATGGTATTCAATCCATCAAGCATGGACAGATTAGTGCATACTTGGCAAGGATCATTTTTAGCTGGTGCATTTTTGGTTTTAAGCGTTCATGCTTACTATTTAATCAAAGGACGTTATGTAGAAATTTCTAAAAAAGCTTTTAAAATTGCTTTAGTTGTAGCGACCATTTTTTCATTATCACAATTAATTTCTGGGCACAGCTCTGCTGATGGAGTTGCTGTAAATCAACCAGCAAAATTAGCCGCTATGGAAGGTCATTTTAAAAAGTCAGCTCCTGCCGATTTATATCTTTTTGGTTGGGTAGATAAAGAAAAACAAGAAGTGACAGGTTTGAAAATCCCTGGAGGATTATCTTTTTTGGTACACCAAGATTTTAAGGCTCCTATAACTGGTTTAAATAGTTTTCCCGTTAAAGATAGACCAAGCCAAATCAATGCCGTTTTTCAATTTTATCACATCATGATTGCTATCGGAATGTTGCTAATAGGATTGACATTATATGCTAGTTTCTTATGGTGGCGTGGAAAATTATTTGAAACCAGGTGGCTATTATGGATATTTTCATTTTCGGTAATACTACCTCAAATTGCCAATCAAGTAGGTTGGTATGCCGCCGAAATGGGAAGACAACCTTGGGTTGTTTATGGTCATTTGCGCACCAGCGATGCTTTTTCGCAAGAGGTTTCAGCTAATCAAATCGTATTTTCATTAATTATGTTTACAATCATTTATGCACTATTATTTGTACTATTTATCTATATGGTCAATAAAAAAATAAAACACGGGCCTTACGAAGAAAGCAGCACACTGGTTAATTTTCAATCTTTCTAAAGAATTAAAATCAATAGTTATGGAATATTTTTTAGGAATAGACTATCCAACCTTGTGGTATTTAGTTATTGGTCTTTTATTTTCCGGCTATGCCATACTTGAGGGATTTGATTTTGGTGCTGGAGCTTGGCATTTGTTTTTCAGAAGGATTTAAGCCGTCGAGTGGCAATTAATGCCATTGCTCCAGTTTGGGATGCCAATCAAGTATGGTTGGTTATTGGCGGTGGTGCATTATTTGCTTGTTTTCCAGTAATGTATGCTACTATGTTGTCGGCAATGTACGTTCCGTTTATGCTTTTCCTAATGTTTAATATTCTTAGGGCAGCTGCAATCAAATTCAGAAGTACAGAAGATATGCTATGGTGGCGAAAAACTTGGGATATTGTGTATAGTGTTTCCAGTATTATGATTGCCTTTTTATTAGGGATTGTTCTTGGTAATATTTTACAAGGTTTCCCGCTGGGAGAAAATCATAGCTATAAAGGCGGTATGTTCTTCTCTTTTTTAAATCCATATGCAATAATGGTAGGTCTTACAACGCTATCATTATTTATGACACAAGGGGCAATTTACCTTTTGATAAAGACCGAAGGAAGATTACACTCTAGACTGACTTTTCTATTGAAAAAAGGAATAATATTTTTTATAATAACCTTTGGCATTACAACACTCTATACCCTAATATTCATCCCAGAGGTTACAACAACTTTCAGGAATAACCCTTTCTATTTTATTACTCCAATACTTTCCTTCTTGGCAGTTGCAAATGTGCCTCGCCTCGCTTCTAAAAAAAGCTATATGCAAACCCTGATTTTTTCATCATTAACAATGGCTTTATTACTCGGTCTTGTTGCTTTACAATTATACCCAACCTTATTGATTTCTACGATTGACCCAAAATATAGCGTAACCATATATAACGCAGCATCATCACAAAAATCTTTAGGTATTATGCTGACCATTGTTGTTATTGGAACTCCTTTACTAGCGGGGTACTTTATCTTTTTGTATAAGACCTTTAAGGGCAAAGTAAAGCTAGACGATACAAGCTACTAGTAGCCGAGCTAGATTAAAAAAAAAACGAAATTGCCTAATTAGGTAAAAAAACATCCTTGTGTAACCAAAGTAGCTGTACAGGAAAAAACAACATGGTAATTTAGCATTATAAATTATAAACAAATAGAAAAATGGAAACACAAGAAATTAAAAATACAATGCCAAGAATAGGCGATATAGCTCCAGACTTTGACGTAGTGACAACAACTGGAATTTTAAAATTTTCTGAATATAATAAAGGAAGTTGGGTAGTATTTTTTTCACATCCTGCTGATTTTACACCTGTATGTACAACAGAAATGAGTGGTTTTGCACTTGAAAAAGATTTCTTTGCGGAACACAATACCAAATTAATTGGTTTAAGTATTGACAGTATTCATTCTCATATTGCCTGGGTAAATGCAGTTCATGAAAAAACAGGAATTTTATTTGATTTTCCAATAATTGCAGATATTTCGATGGAAGTCTCAAAACTTTATGGAATGTTACAACCAGGTGAAAGTGAAACAGCAGCTGTTCGTGCCGTTTTTATAATGGATCCCGAAGGGAAAGTACGTTTGATAATGTATTATCCACTAAACGTGGGAAGAAATATGGACGAAATTAAACGCTCATTGCTTGCTCTACAAACTTCGGATGAACATAAAGTAGCAATGCCACTTAATTGGCAGCCTGGAGACAAAGTAATTGTGGGTGCTCCAAAAACAATAGAAGCTTTGGCGGCAAGAAAAGCCGATAAGGAATTAGAGCAGGTAGATTGGTATCTGGCTAAAAAATCAATTGGGTAATTTCATTTAAAATTAATTAAAAACTAAAGAATATGTTTTTTCAACACGTTTATGATAAGAGTTTAGCACAAGGCAGTTATGTTATTGGCTGTCAAAAAACTGGGGAAGCCATAGTAATCGATGCACAACGTGATATTGATATATACAGCGACATCGCAAAACAAAACAACCTCCGTATTACACACATAGCTGAAACTCACATTCATGCAGACTTTCTTTGTGGTTCAAGGGAACTTGCAGCAGTAACAAACGCAACAATGTACCTTTCAGACGAAGGAGGCGAAGATTGGCAGTACCAGTTCCCTCACAAAGGGCTAAAAGAAGGGGATATTATCAGAGTGGGCAACCTCACATTAGAAGTAATACATACACCAGGCCATACGCCAGAAAGTATAAGCTTTCTATTAACTGATCATCCGGCGACAGATAAGCCCGTTATAGTACTAACAGGTGATTTTGTTTTTGTGGGTGATATAGGCCGTCCTGACTTACTCGAAAAAGCTGCTGGACTTGCTGGTACAAAAGAAGATGGAGCCAAACAAATGTTCCAGTCCTTGAAAAAGTTTGCGGCACTTCCAGAATATGTGCAGGTATGGTCGGGACATGGCGCAGGTTCTGCTTGTGGCAAGGCTTTAGGAGCCGTAGCAAGTTCTACAGTTGGCTATGAGAAAATTAGAAACTGGGCGCTTCAATACAGCGAAAATGAAAAAGGGTTCATCGACTACCTTTTAGCCGACCAGCCTGAACCACCGAAATACTTTGCGATGATGAAGCACTTAAACAAAGTTGATCGTCCGTTACTTATAGATGTTCCGAAACATCCAGAGCTAACCAAAGAGCAGTTTATTTCTGCCTATGAAAAAGGCATGAAGGTAATAGATACCCGCAATAAAGTAGAATTTGCCAAAGGTTTTATTCCTAATTCGCTAAACATTCAGGGTAATAATTCTTTCGCTACTTGGTGCGGTTGGTTATTGAATTACCAAGAGCAGTTTATTTTGGTAGCCGAAGACAGTCAGATGGAAGATTTGACCCGTAAATTGATGCGTATCGGCTTGGACAACATTTTCGGATACATTTCGGATGTAAATGCTACAGGAATTGAGCTCCATACTTCAGATGTCATTTCTTTGGAAGAATTTAAAACCCAGATAGGAAAGGATAATGTGCAGATAGTAGATGTTCGTGGTGCATCGGAATATGAAGCAGGACACGTTGAAGGTGCAGAAAACGTTTTTGTTGGAACATTAATGGACAACTTGGGTAAAATCAGCAAAGACAAACAGGTGGTTATACATTGTCAGGCAGGCGACCGATCAGCCATTGCCTATTCGATCCTTGCCAAAAACGGCTTTAAAAACGTGAAAAACTTTTCTGGAGGAATGAAAGAGTGGTTAGCAGAAAATGGTAAAACAATTGGATGTAATGAAACATCTTGTACAAAAGCTTAAAATTTAAAACTATGGGACTTTTTTCAGCAATATTTGGCAAAACAGATAACAGTCAATTATCAGAAGCTATAAAAGACGGTGCGTTTTTAGTAGATGTTCGCACACCTGACGAGTTTTCGGCAGGCAGTGCAAAAGGAGCGGTAAATATTCCATTGGATAAAGTACCAATGGAATTACCAAAATTCAAGGGCAAGAAAAATATCGTTGTTTTTTGCAGAAGTGGAAATAGAAGCGGACAGGCAAAAAGTATTTTGGAGCAGAGCGGTTTTCAGAATGTTATAAACGGTGGCACTTGGGAAAATGTAAATCAGTTGATAAATGAGTAAAGAAGAAAATAATATAGCCTGTTGCGTAACACAATGCGAAAACCCACTTGACCAAAACTATTGGAATGAACGGTGGCAGAAAAATGAAACAGGATGGGATATGGGACAGGCTTCGCCCGCTATTACGGAGTATATGACACAATACCATGATAAAAATGCAGCTATTCTTATTCCGGGTTGTGGCAATGCCTATGAAGCAGAATTTTTGATAGCGAATGGATTTACGAACATTACACTAATAGATATTGCACCAAAAGCAGTTGAAGCGTTAAAAGAAAAGTTTGCTGACAAAACACAGATAAACGTTTTGTGCGAAGACTTTTTCAATCATCAGGGTAGTTACGATTTGATCATTGAGCAAACATTTTTTTGTGCCATTCCACCTGCTAGAAGAATTGAATATTCAAAAAAAACAGCTTCAATACTCAACGGAAACGGTAAAATAATAGGTGTGCTATTCGACAAACAATTTAACCAACCGTTTCCACCTTTTGGAGGTTGCCCTTGCGAATACAAACCTGTTTTTGAACCGCATTATTTCATCAAAACAATGGATGAATGTTATAACAGCATTCCTTCAAGAGCCAACTCGGAAGTGTTTATTAACCTCATAAAAAAATAGAGAAATGAAAAAGAACATGGGAACAGTCGATAAAGTAATCAGAATACTAGTTGCTGTAGTTATAGGTGTTTTGTACTTTACAAATGTCATTTCAGGAACATTGGCAATCATATTAGGCATATTAGCAGTAGTATTTGTGCTTACATCATTCATTAGTTTTTGCCCCTTGTATTTGCCATTTGGCATTAGCACTTTTAGAAAGAAAATAAGATGATACACAATATAGCAGTAGAAAACATTAAATGTGGTGGCTGTATGAACAGCATAAAAACCGCTTTAATGAAAATAAATGGTGTTGAAAATGTAAGTATTGACAAAGACACCGAAACCGTAACTATTGATGCTACGGTTGAAAAAATATTTCTTATAAATGCTCTTTCAAAAATGGGTTATCCCGAAAAAGGAAATAATGACCTATTAAAAAAAGCAAAATCGTATGTGAGCTGTGCTATTGGAAAAATAAATTGATTATGAAAAACTATCTAAGAACTTGGAATTTTATGCGTGTATTGCGATTGGCATTAGGCATTTTCGTGATAGCACAGGGTATTCAGTCAAAAGAATGGTGGTTTGTGGTAATGGGTGGATTATTTTCTTTAATGCCTATACTTAATATAGGATGTTATGGTGTTTCGGCTTGCAATACATCTATATCAAAAAACAACAAAAAATTGGAGAATACAGCCTATGAAGAAGTATGTTAGTTAAACAAATTTAATGTTGGAAATTAAAGATTTAGTGATTATGGATACAAATAACAAAAAACAGCATTGGGAAAACGTTTACGAAACTAAAAACCCTAACCAGGTAAGCTGGACACAGGAAATGCCTAAAACATCTCTTGATTTTATTTCTTCGTTCAGATTGGAGAAACAGGCAAAAATTATTGATATAGGAGGTGGCGACAGCAAATTAGTTGACCATTTACTTAATCAGGGGTATGAGAACATTAGTGTTCTTGATATATCAGCAAAAGCACTTGAAAAAGCTAAAAATCGCTTAGGAGACAAAGCTAAAAAAGTAAATTGGATAGTTAGTGATATTACAGAATTTCAACCCAATACACAATATGATATTTGGCATGATAGAGCAGCATTTCACTTCCTAACAACAACAGAACAAATTGAAAAATATTTGCACATAGCAAGGATGTCTGTAACTGGCTTCATGATGATTGGAACTTTTTCCGAAAGCGGACCAACAAAATGCAGTGGTCTTGAAATCGAACAATATTCTGAACAAAGTTTAACCAAAACACTTGAAAATGGCTTCGACAAAATCCTTTGCATTTCAGAAAGCCATACGACACCTTTCGATACAACTCAAGATTTTTTATTCTGCAGCTTCAAAAGAAATATGTAGGAGATGATGCAAGCATTATTAATATTGATGTTGACAATTAACCTCAAGCAGCAACAACACATAAAGTACGAAGTGTACCCACTTATTATTATTTAAAAATGGTAAACAGCTTTGGCGTCAGTCGGGCATAGTCCCCTTAAACAAATTGGAAAGATTAATTAACGAAAATATATAAAAATAAATGTTAGAATTTTTGAAACAACCCTGGCCTTGGTACATAGCCGGTCCGTTAGTGGGGCTTACAGTACCAGCATTATTAATTTTAGGAAATAAAAATTTTGGCATTAGTGCCAATTTACGTCATGCTTGTGCAGCTTGTTTGCCAGCTAATATTTCTTTTTTTAAATATGATTGGAAAAAAGAAATTTGGAATATATTTTTTGTAGTTGGAATACTAATTGGAGGTGTAATCGCTTTTAGTTTTTTAGCCAATCCAAACCCTATAATCATTAATGAGAATTTGAGAACTGAATTAGCAAGCTACGGTATAAAAAATATCAACGGAATGTTGCCACAAGAAATTTTTTCTTGGGAAAATCTCTTTACAATAAAAGGATTTTTAATGATGGTTGTCGGTGGTTTTATGATAGGTTTTGGTTCTCGTTATGCAGGTGGCTGCACAAGTGGACATGCAATTTCTGGATTATCAAATCTGCAATTGCCATCGCTAATTGCTACTTGCTGCTTTTTTATTGGCGGATTAATTATGGCAAACATTATACTTCCAATAATTCTCTCTCTTTAAATTATAATACAAATGAAAAATATAGATAAAAACAAAGATTTCGAAACCCGCTCATTAGACACAGTATGCATAAATGAAAGCCATTTAGAGCACAAATGGTACCACAATATCAAATACTTAATAGTAGGTTTATTATTCGGAATAGTATTTATAAAAGCCGAAATAATCAGTTGGTACCGCATACAAGAAATGTTTCGTTTTCAATCTTTTCATATGTACGGTGTTATTGGTAGTGCTGTTATAGTTGGTGCAATTTCGGTATTTATGATTAAAAAACTTAATATAAAAACCATTTATGGCGAAAAAATAGAGTTTCATGATAAGAAATTTAATAAAGGTCAGATCATTGGTGGACTTATTTTTGGTTTAGGCTGGGCTATTACAGGTGCGTGTCCTGGACCTATTTTCGCACAAATTGGAACTGGAGTGACTGTGATGATTATAACTTTATTCTTTGCGATTGTTGGCACATGGGTGTATGGTTATTTTAGAGATAAGCTACCTCATTAATTAACGTTTATGTATTGGTTTAAAAGATTGCTGGTAACAGCGATATGGATATCTATTGCTCAAACTTTACAGGCACAAGATCATTACAACGCTTGGTTTCGAGGTACCTTGAGCATTCCAGTCGGCGAAAAATTTAAAATAGATAACGAGCTTCAGCACAGGAGACAAAACGGCTTTGAAAACGAGAATATGTTAGGTGAAAACTTGATGTTTGCTTTCAGGAATTGGTTACATTATCAACACAGTCAAGATGTGAAATTTTCCTTATCTCCCTTAGCTTATTTTAAGAACTACAAGATTATTCAAAAACATTTAGACGAAACTACTATACCAAGCAGTGAAATTCGTTTTTCGGCGGCAGTTGAATTACAACACGAGATACTGAAAAAATTTTATATAGTAGATAGGTCAGCTGCCGAATATCGAATATTTGACAACAATCAAGCAGACATCATCCGGCTTCGAAACCGTTTTGGCTTTCGCTACGACTTTACTGGAAGACTAAAGATTGGTGTTTTTGACGAATTGCTTTTTAATCTTTCTGGCACAACATACCATCATTTCTTTGATCACGATCGTTTAGGGCTGAATATCGAATACAAACTTGTACCAAATGTAAAATTTGACATTGGTTATATGCACATTACTCGCTTACCTTTGAATAGTACAACAAAACTGCATGAAAATAATCTCTATCTCAATTTTACCTATCAACTAAAAAAGAAGAATAACAAAACATCAATTCCACCAATGTAACAAAAGTTACAGTGTAATGAAAACAGATAGCCTAACTTTGCGAGTTAAGAATTTCTAAATAATGTTGATTATGCTAATCAAAGGAAAGTTTACGACTATTATGGTTGTATTTATAATCTTGTTCTTTCACGGAAATAAATTACAAGCCCAAAGCTATTTTTTTGAGCGGGTATATGATGAAACACTTGCACAGGCAAGTTTTGTCATCGGTGATCTGAATACCAAAGAAGCTATTGTTATTGACCCCAAACGCGACATAGATACCTATTTGGAAATTGCCAAAATTAACAATCTCAAAATAATTAAAGCAACTGAAACGCACATCCATGCAGATTTTTTAAGTGGCTCCCGTGAATTGGCTGCTGCCACAGGTGCAGAGTTGTTACTATCTGATGAGGGAGGAACAGATTGGCAATATCAATTTCCACATACGGGATTGAAGGAAGGCAGTATAATCTTCATTGGACAGGTAGAAATTAGCGTAATGCACACACCCGGACATACACCTGAAAGCATCACTTTTTTGGTAAGAGATACGAAAGTTCCTGTAACACCACAAAGAGCCATTACGGGAGATTTTATTTTCGTGGGCGATGTTGGTCGTCCTGACCTACTGGAAAAAGCAGCTGGGCAAGAAGGCTCACAGGAGCTTGGCGCAAAACAGCTTTATGCTTCCATACAGAAGTTTTCAAAATTGCCTGATGATTTGGAGATATGGGCTGGACACGGGGCTGGATCATTCTGCGGTAAGAGCCTAAGTACCATTCCTCATTCTACACTAAGGGAAGAAAAGCAGAACAGCAAAGCATTCCAATTTAAAAATGATGAAAAGGGGTTTGTGCACTACATCTTGAACGGGCAGCCAACACCACCAAAATATTTTGCTATGATGAAGCACTTGAATAAAGTAGATCGACCGTTGCTGATACAGGTTCCTATTCATCCAACACTTAACCCGACCTCTTTTCAAAAAGCAATAGATAACAAATTACTGATTATTGATACCCGCAATAAAAACGAGATTGCCAAAGCTCACATTCCGGGAAGCCTGCATATAGAAAACGGAAAATCATTTTCCACTTGGGTAGGTTCTTTGATAGATTATCAACATCAAATTGTATTGATAACTGATGAAAACCACATGGAGGATCTGACACGTAAGATGATGCGTATCGGGATGGACAACATCTACGGGTTTGTGATCAGCTTAAATAAGATGAATGTGGCACTGGAAAAATCCGATCTCGTTAACATTGAGGAACTGAAAAAGCACTTGAACAAGAAAGATGTTCAAATCATAGATGTGCGAACCGAAAGCGAATACGACAACGGACATATCAAAGGTGTAGAAAATATTGTTCTTACTTCATTAGAAAAAAATATTCAAAAAATCAGTAAAGATAAGCCTGTCATTGTTCATTGCCAAAGCGGAGTGCGAGCTGCAATGGCATACTCTATATTGAGAAGAAACGGAATTAAAAACCTAAGTATTTATTTAGGTGGTATTAACGAGTGGACAGAACAAAAGAATGAATTAACCAGGTAATTTAAACTATCTAAAGCGTCAAATTAAAATAGTAGTGGATGTTAAAAAATATTAAAACACAGGCTTTCGTTTGGATTGTTAGTTTAATTAAAGTATTTTAGCATATTGATGGATAATAAAATATCACATAGTCTAAAAAGTTTTCAGCGATACCTTTTTGTATTCGCTGCATTTCTTGTGATGTTTCTTTCATCTTGCTCAGTTAAGGCTAGTATTAAAACACTTGCTGGTTTCCCTCCAAAAACTGAACAAGGTATACCTAAAGGCAACCATAATTTATCTGTAAATACATTTGAAAAATGTTCACAGATTGATTTTGTCGATAGCCAAATTGATCATAAATCATCGTATAGTCCTCACGATTTATTACCAGTAATTCTTCTTGCAGTTACTACTATTTTCTTTTTTGGTATCCGCCAAGAAAGAAAAGAAACTAAACACCCACTTTATGGTGGTAGTGGAAAAATTCGTAATTCTATCTCTATCTTTTTAGAATACCGAAAACTTCTCATTCATTTCTCCCTTTAGTTTCTTTTCCTAATTTGAACGCAATGTCTCATTTAGGATGTATTTCTATTTTTTCCCTTTTTAAAAAATAAACTGAAGTCGTCATGACGGCTTTTAAAATCGTACATCAATATGATAAAACATATTATGGCGGTCACTTTGTTGTGGCTAGCCGTTGTTGTTGCTTTTCCGCTATATGCGCAGCAACACAAGGAACACACCTTAGGCAGTTTGTGGCCTAAAGTTGAAGAAAATTATCCGGGTATTAGTGCAAAAACATCGGAGATTGATGCCGCAAAATTCAACCAACGGGCAGTTAAGGGCAATATGCTTCCCCAAATTAACGCACAGGCACAAAATACTTATGGAACTTACGAAGGTAGTGCAGGTGGTTTTTTCCCACAGCCTGGTTTTTTTAACGTAAATGGCCCAGTACCATTAGATGGTAGTTCTACCGCAGCCAATACCTTTGGCTCCGCTATTGTGAATTTTGAAATGTTCTCTTTCGGAAAGCTCCGTAAGCAGAACGAGGCTGCGGGTGCTTTATATAACAAATCGGTCAGCGATAAAGATGCTTACCTGCTCAACCTAAAAAAGACATTATCTGAAAGGTACATCATTCTTCTTTACAATAATGCTAAGCTGCAATGGACCCAAAAGAATGCCGAACGTCTTGACGACATCCGGAAAATAACTTCGGGATTGTCAGCATCAGGCCTAAGACCTGCGGCAGACAGCTTGCTTGCTTCATCATCGTATGTGCAGGCAATGGGCGAGCATGACAAATGGTATGGCTTTAAAAATGCTTCTTATATTAAACTATTGGAGTTGTATGCCAATGATACCATAGATTTCACAGCATCAATCGACCGTTTCGGTAATCCCACAGAAAATGGTTTAAATAAATTAAATACCATTAATCCTTCGCACCCCATATTAGATGCGCTAGACAAGCAGTCGGAGTATTATACTTTAAGTGGTGAGGCACAAAAAAGAGCTTCTCTGCCTTCGATCAACTTGCTGGGTGGTTATGCTTATCGGGGCACTGGCATCAGCCCTAACGGAAACGTATCGGGAGCATGGAAAGACGGGTTCAGCAATACCACCAATAATTTTTTGGCAGGTGTCGGCATTACCTGGAATTTGACTAATCTGCATACTAACCGGATGAAAGGCGAACAACTGTTTAAAGAAGCCGAAAGTACGAAGCTACTTCAATCACAGTACCAGCTGGCAATGCAAGCAGATTTATCTGCTTCGCAGGCAAAAATTGTTCAGCAATACCAACAGCTTCAGAAAACGAAGCTGGCCGTACAGCAGTCGCAAGATGCGTACAATATGTACCTCGCAAGGTACAAAAGCGGTTTAATTACGCTAAGCGAACTTTTACAGATACGCATTTTGCTTGAACAGGCAGAGAATGTACATATCGAGGCTTCCCGTGAATATTGGGGATTGCTAGCTTATGAAGCGGAGCTAACTGCAGATTTCGACTTTTTATTCAACAACCTTTAAATAATCGTATATGAACATTATAAGATTTGCGTTAAGAAAACCAATTGCGATTATGGTTGTCGTACTAGCAATAGCTTTCTTTTCCTATAATACCGTAAAAAAAATAAACGTAGACATTTTTCCCGAAGTGGAATTGCCTGCGATGTATGTTGCTATGCCTTACGGTGGACTGTCCCCAGCTTATATGGACGGGTTTATGGCTAACGAGTTCCAAAAGGTACTTCTTTTTGTGAGTGGAGTAAAAAACATTGATTTTAAAAGCGTACAGGGGCTAACCCTGATGAAGCTGACCTTTTATCCCGGAACGGATATGGCACAAGCTGCTGGAGAGGTATCAACATCGGTCTCAAGGGCAATGGGTTTCCTACCGCCCGGAGCAGTTCCACCTATGGTAGTAAGATTTGACGGTAGTTCGCTTCCAGTAGGTAACCTTGTTTTTGAAAGCGACCAGCGTTCCGTAAATGAAATACAGACATTGGCATTGACCAAAATCAGACCAATGTTCGTACAAATCCCAGGCATTACTTCTCCCGCTCCTTTTGGCGGAAATGTACGTTCCATTGTGATCAATATCGATCCTGACGCAATGCAAGCCAATGGATTAAGCCCCGAAGATATTACCGTTGCCATCACTAAAAATAGTCTTCCATCTCCTGCTGGAAGTATTCGCATAGGAGATGAAAACTTGATGGCTCCTATAAACTCTATCGCTAAAGGACCTGCAGAACTATTGAAGACCCCTGTAAAAACAAGCGACAACCGTACTATATATGTTGGCGATGTAGCCCGTGTGGAGGACGGAGCAGATCAAACAGTAGGCTACGCTTTGATAAACGGAAAACGTTCTGTTTACCTGCCTATTATCAAAAAAGCAGATGCCTCCACATTGGATGCCGTGGAGAACCTAAAAGCTGCCATTCCGATGCTGAAAGACCAATTACCTGAAGATGTAAAAGTCAGTTATGAATTTGACCAATCAAATTATATCGAACGTTCCCTTTCCAACCTTATACACGAAGGTATTTTAGGAGCTGTTTTCACGGGATTGGTCATACTATTGTTCTTGGGAGACACACGTGGAGCTATCATTGTGGTATTGACTATTCCAATTGCCATTCTTACAGCAGTTACTGTTTTATATCTCTTAGGGCAAACCATAAATATCATGACATTGAGTGGTCTTGCTCTTTCCATCGGTATTCTCGTTGATGAAGCCACAGTAACCATAGAGAATATCCACCAACATATGGAAATGGGTAAACCCAAGCAACGGGCAATTATAGATGCTTTAATCGAAATTTCTATACCGAAATTATTGATCTTACTATGTATTCTTGCTGTATTGACCCCTGCTTTCATTATGACAGGCATTCCTAGAGATATGTTTATGCCTCTGTCGATGGCGGTTGCCTTTGCAATGATTGCATCCTTTTTGGCTTCACAGACCTTTGTACCGATACTGGCCAACTGGATGATGAAGAACAAGCACAACACAGCAGCCAATACTCCAAGAAAGCGAGCTTTTTTTGAAAAATTCCGGGTAAACTATTCTTACAGGATGCGTAAATGGTCAACCAAGGCTATCCCACTTTTTGTTGTGTATGTGCTGGTAGCGAGTGTAATTGCTGGCGTTTTATTAACAGTTGTTGGCACTGATGTAATGCCAGTTTCCAATAATGGAGATTTTCAGATACGCATACAGGCTCCACAGGGAAGCAGAATAGAAAAAACAGAACAGATTGTTAAAGATATTACAGGAGATATCAAAGCAGAACTGCCTGACAACGGTTTAAATATTACCTCTGCATTTGTAGGTATGCACCCCGCAGGGTCTCCGATAAATCCGATATTCCTTTTCAGTAATTCTTCTCACGAAGCTATACTGCAAATATCTGTCAATAAAGAAGTGTATGATGGATCAATGGAAGAATTCAAAGAGAAAGTCCGTAAAAAGATTATAGAGAAGTACCCCGAAGTCGCTTTTAATTTCGAACCAATGGAACTGACCGAAAAGATTATGGGTCAAGGAGCGATGACGCCTATTGAAGTTAAAGTTGGAGCCAATCAGATAAAAGGTGCTTTTGCCCATGCATCAAAAATTGAAGCCAATTTAAAAAAAGTTCCATATCTGAGGGATGTGCGTATTGCCGAACCTATTGCCTATCCAACAATGGAAATTGACGTAAACCGTGACCTTGCTGGACAATTTGGACTGACGATGCAGGATATTACACGTAGCCTTGTTACGGCTACATCATCTACACGCTTTACGGATAAGAACCTATGGATTGATCCTAAATCAGGACTGGTTTTTCAAACACAAGTACAAATTCCAGAGGGCATTATGTCGGAAGAAAGACTTCGGTCACTTCCCTTGAAAGCTGGAAGTCTTCGCCCGGTACTTGAAGATGTAGCAACCATACGAAGGGTTACTTCTCCTGCACAAGTAAACAGAAAGGGGCCTAACCGTTACGTTACCATTGTGGCTAACCTTTACGGAAAAGATTTAGGTACAGCTTCACGAGCAGTTAAACAAGCTATCAAAAATGCTGGAGAGCCACCTCGTGGAACTATTGTTTGGACAGAAGGTACACTACAGCTTTTAGATGATACTTTGGGTAGTCTTTTGGCAGGTTTAGGTGTGGCAATTATAGCTATATTCCTTATGTTGTCGGCTTTTTATCAATCGTTCAAAGTACCGCTTATTATTCTATCGGTATTACCTGCCGTGATTGCCGGTAGTCTTATCATTCTATTCCTCACAGGTAGTACGCTTAACCTGCAATCCTATATGGGTATTATTATGTCGCTTGGTGTATCGGTTTCTAATGCAGTATTATTGGTTAATCAAGCCGAACATTATCGAAAAAAACTGGCACTTAAGCCTGCTAATGCAGCAAGGCTCGCTGCTTCGTCGAGGTTAAGACCAGTGTTGATGACAGCAGCGGCGATGCTTGCCGGAATGTTACCAATGGCAATGGGCTTAGGCGATGGAGCCGAACAAGTAGCACCCTTGGGAAGAGCTGTTATCGGGGGGCTGATTGCTTCCACTGTAACCATCTTGTTATTAGTTCCGCATTTCTTTTCTTCCCTAATGTCGAGGACTTCAATAATCAGTCCTTCGTTAGACCCTGATGATGAAGATAGTAGGTATTATGCAGAACAGTCCGATAAACAAACGATATAATAAACTTAAAAACAAAAACAATGTATCACAGCATTTCAATCAATAAAAAATCAACAACCATACTGGCATTTACCATATCAATGGTATTGTTGCTATCCGCTTGTTCACAAAAAGAGCAGGAAAAAGGACAAACGCAAAATAAGCAGGCAAAACCTGTAAACTATAAAACGGCTCCTCTACAGGTCATCAATCCCGAGTACGAAATAGCCGTTCCAGCAGAACTCAAACCTTTCGAGCAGGTAGCGGTCTATGCAAAGGTTACAGGATTTGTAAAACAAATGTATGTTGACCGAGGCGATCGAGTTCGCAAAGGTCAGCTTTTAGCCGTACTCGAAGCTCCTGAAATGCAACAACAGTATCTTTCTGATAAATCTACAGAGCAAAAGGTTTATAGTGATTACCTGTATGCAAAACAGGCTTATGACAGATTGGTAACGGCTTCCAAAACAACGGGAGCGGTTGCGGATATCGAACTTGACAGAGCTAAAAGTGCGATGGAAAGTGCCAAGTCTGCTTTTGATGCTTCTAAAGCGGGAACGGCACATTCTTCACAGTTACAAAAGTACCTTCGCCTTACAGCACCGTTTGATGGCATAATAACCCAAAGGAATGTTTCTGTTGGGGCATTAGCCGGAACAGGAGGTAATACACCTTTGTTTATGATGGCACAGAGTAATAAACTCCGCCTTACCTTATCCCTACCGGAAAAACACGCATCATCTGTTTATGACGGTATGTCTGCTTCTTTTACCGTAAGCTCGCAGCCAGGTAAGACGTTTGATGCCAAACTATCTCGAACATCTGGATTGCTCGACCAACATGATCGCTCGCTAACACTTGAGTTTGACGTAAATAATACATCGGGCGAATTGCAGGGAGGTGATTATGCGCAGGTCAAGTTGAAATTAAAACGTAAAAACGTGTCTAACTGGGTACAAAGCAAGAGTGTTCTAAACACCCAATCTGGAACGTATGTACTAACATTGAATAACAACGAAGTAAAACGGATTGCTGTAAAGGAAGGTATCCGTTTAGATACAATTACAGAGGTTTTTGGTAATCTTTCTCTGGCCGACAAAATCATTATCAAACCATCTGAAGAAATCAAAGAAGGGAAAATAAAAAAATAGTATTATGAAAATGAATATCAAAAAAATAGCCATACTTCCATTAATAGCAATTACGGGATGGGCATACGCATCAATAAATCGAAATGGCATTAATGCAACTGTGAGCGCAAATCAACAAATAAATATCGAACAGAAATTAGTAACCAATTCTCAAGAAACGCCAGATTTAAAGTTTAAGGACGAAAACGGTAAAACCATTTCGTTAAAATCCTTAAAAGGAAAGGTCGTTTTCATTAATCTTTGGGCTACTTGGTGTCCGCCTTGCATTCACGAAATGCCATCGATTAATGAACTGCGTAAGATTTTTAAGGACAATAAAGATGTCGTATTTCTAATGGTAGATGTGGACGGAAAAATAGAAAAATCAAAAGAGTGGATGAAAAGCAAAAAATTTGATTTGCCAGTTTATGTTCCCGATGGCGAAATACCCCGTGAGTTATTTTCAGGCTCTATCCCTACTACTATTATCGTAGATAAGCAAAACAATATCATCGCAAGGCATGTTGGCGGAGCTGACTATTCGTCAAAGGAAGTGGTTGACCTAGTGACTAAACTATTAAAAGAAAAATAATTAGTAAAACAATGAAAAAGATAATATTTTTTGTGGCATTTTTATTCGCAAGTGCCGCCTCTTTCGGACAAATACTAAAGCCTGTGAAGTGGTCGTATGCTTCTAAACGCGTTAGTGATAAAGAAGCTGTATTGTTCTTTAAGGCAACAATAAACGATGGCTGGCATATCTATTCGCAAACGGTTCCTAAAAACGGTCCACAGCCTACAAGTTTTTCTTTCCATTCGTCAAAAGCTTATCAGTTAAGCGGAAAGGTTCAGGCGGCTAAACCAATTGTCAAACACGACACGACTTTTGATATGGAAGTGGGTTATTATGAAAAATTAGTGGTTTTCCAGCAAAAGGTAAAATTAACAAGCAATGCGCCTACGGTAAAAGGTACGCTTACCTATATGGTTTGTAACGATAAGCAATGCTTACCGCCTGAAGAAGTGGCGTTCAGCATTCCCATAAAATAAAGAATTTAATATGAGATTAATATCAAAAATATTAACGGTACTATTCATCTTTGGTTTGGTGGCTGTTACTTCAAATGCGCAGACAGACAGCCTCGTATCGCATGATGATGTGGAGTTTACAGAAATAACCGAGCAGCAGCCCGTTCAGAAGGAAAGTATTGCAACATCCAAAGAGCCAGAAACTTTGCTAACTAATGAAAACGGGGTAACATTGCAAAAGAATGAAGCTACAACCGATAAAAGTTCCCTTTGGGCAATCTTTATTGCGGGTTTTATCGGCGGCTTTGCAGCATTGTTGATGCCCTGCATTTTTCCGATGCTGCCCTTAACGGTAAGTTTCTTTACCAAAAGCGGTCATACGAAACGCAGGGCGGTAATCCAAGCAATGATATATGGATTGTCTATCATACTCATTTACGTTCTATTGGGTATTTTCATTACGCTAATTTTCGGTGCGGATGCACTCAACAGTCTATCTACAAACGGGATTTTTAATTTTGCTTTCTTCGCT
The DNA here is from genome assembly GCF_009789235.1 of Flavobacterium hydrocarbonoxydans. Classification (GTDB taxonomy): domain Bacteria; phylum Bacteroidota; class Bacteroidia; order Flavobacteriales; family Flavobacteriaceae; genus Flavobacterium; species Flavobacterium hydrocarbonoxydans. The sequence continues at coordinate 301,995 of NZ_WSTB01000005.1, forward strand.
CTTTTAGTTGTATTTGCCTTTTCCTTTTTCGGTGCATTTGAGCTTACATTGCCTGCCTCGCTAGCGAACAAGTTAGACCGTAAAGCTGATCGAGGAGGTTTGCTAGGGCTTTTCTTTATGGCAGCAACATTAGCCGTAGTGTCCTTTTCCTGTACTGGTCCAATTATCGGAACGTTGCTGGTACAGGCTGCAACAATGGGGGAACTTTTAGGTCCCGCCATTGGGATGCTCGGCTTTGCATTGGCATTAGCAATACCGTTCACGCTTTTTGCAATGTTCCCAAGCCTTTTAAAAAGCCTTCCATCTTCGGGAGGTTGGCTGAATAGCGTAAAAATCACACTCGGATTTTTAGAATTAGCTCTTGCTTTGAAGTTTTTGAGCAATGTGGATCTGGCATATCATTGGAATTGGTTCGACAGAGAAGTCTTTTTAGCACTTTGGATTATAATCTTCGGATATTTAGGTTTCTATTTATTAGGAAAAATTCGGTTTCCGAATGATAGTCCAATGGATACATTGAGCCTGCCGAGAATGGTACTGTCAATACTTGTACTATCGTTTACCCTGTATATGGTTCCTGGATTGTGGGGAGCACCTTTAAAATCCATTTCGGCATTTTTACCACCACAGACAACACAAGATTTTGACCTGTATACTTCTTCATTTGGTAGGACAGAGACAAATAATGTCGTCGATAGCAAAGCCCGCAAATATTCGGATATATTCCACGCACCCTTAAACCTTAATGTCTTTTTTGACTATGAGGAGGGAATAGAATATGGAAAGAAAGTGGGCAAACCTGTCATGCTCGATTTCACAGGGCATGCCTGTGTTAATTGCCGTAAGATGGAAGCATCCGTGTGGTCTGATAAAGACGTACACAAGCTATTGAACGAAGAACTTATCATCATCCAACTTTATGTGGACGATAAAACAGAATTACCACAGGCAGAACAATTTGTATCATCATTTAGTGGCAAAAATATACGTACCATAGGAAATAAATGGAGCGATTTTCAGGCGAGTAAGTTTAACTCCAATTCGCAACCTCACTATGTACTTTTAGACCCATCTAACGAGGAAATACTGATCAAACCTACTGGAGCAGATTACAATCAGAAAAGCTATTACGGTTTTATTCAATCTGCAATTAACAAATACAAGAGTAAAAATTTATAGAATAAGTAATTAAAATCATTTAGTATGAAAATGCAATTTAAAAATTTGGCAATTCGTTCTGGTCTTTTCATAATCACAGCTATATCGCTGGCTGCTTGCGGGAATACGGATAAGAAGAAAGAAAATAAGGTAGAGAGCGAGCATTCGACGACGACAGGAGTTGGGACAACGGAAGCACAGGTCTCAACAACTGCCAGCCTTTCCTTTACTGATAAAGATGGAAAAACCGTATCGTTAAGTTCATTAAAAGGTAAGGTAGTATTTATCAACTTTTGGGCAACTTGGTGTCCGCCCTGCATTCAGGAAATGCCTACCATTAACGAACTAAAAGCAAAGTACAAAGGCAATAACGACATCGTATTCCTGATGGTAGATGTAGACAACAAGATGGAAAAATCCACTGCATTTATGGAGAAGAATAAGTATGATTTGCCTGTATATGTTCCAGCCAGCAATATACCTTCTGAATATTTAGGCAGTTCAATTCCAACTACGGTCATACTAGACAAAAGCGGAGATATGATTGCCCGTATCGAAGGTGGTAGGGATTATACAAGTCCCGAGATCATCAAAGTTGTGAATGAACTTGTAGATAGTAACTAATTGATAAAAGAATGAATTATGACTAACAATAAAGAAGTTTCTAATAAGAAACCACCACAGAAAAAGCTACAGTACATTAAGAAAAATGCATTTACCATATTTATGGTAATTGCCGTCGGGATATTGCTTATCAGCCCCGATGCAAAATCATTTGTGCTGCGCCAACTAATGTCAACAGGAATTTTTAACGCGAGTATAGACAAAAAGGATGCGGATACAGTAAGCCTTACAAATACTGATTTTACTTTTACGGACGGAAAAGGGAGCATACAAAATACCTCATCATTAAGAGGAAAAGTAGTGTTTATCAATTTTTGGGCATCTTGGTGTCCACCCTGTCGGGCTGAATTTCCATCTATTGAAACTCTGTATACCCAATTTAAGGATAACCCTGGCATTTTCTTTCTAACCCTCAACGAGGACAATGACCCGGCTGCGGGAAGGGCATATCTGGAAAAAGAAAATTTTTCAGTTCCAATGTATCAGTCCAGCGGTAATGTTCCAACGGAAGTGTTTTCCGGTTCATTACCAACAACCGTAGTATTGGATAAGAAAGGTAAAGTCAGGCTTCATCATACCGGATTTGCCAATTACGCATCTGAAAAATTTGTAAAGGAAATAGAAGAATTAATAAATGAACAATAATAACAATAAAATGAAAAAACTACAAGCTTTGCTAATAGCCGTACTATGTTTTATGTCTATTAGCATTTTTGCGCAACAAAAACCAGATACCACTTTTGAGCCCGCGAAAGCATACAAAAAACATTACAATGCGCTTTATATCTTGAACGAAGCAGAGGATAAAAAAATAAAGGGGATCCTTCGCAACATCAATAATGTACTAAGTGACCCACGGTTGAAAGGTAAATTACAGATAGAAGTCCTTGCGTTTTCTGACGGTGTGGAAATGTATAAAAAAGCTAACAGCTACCAAAAATTATTGGTTGCACTCAAAGATAAGGGCGTTTTATTTGTCCAGTGTTCTAAAACAATGGAAGAACGAAAAATTGACAAGAACGAATTGTTTGATTTTGTGAACTACGTCCCTAGCGGTAATGGAGAAATTATATTAAGGCAATACGAAGGCTGGGCAATTGTTCATCCATAATCAAAAATGCTTTAAAACTTTAAATTATATATAATGGAATTATCAATAGGATTTATAAATGATGTACACGGTTATCTTGAACCACACCCAGAACTATTTTATGGTAAGGACGGGGAATTTATTAAAACAGCAGGAGGCTATGCAAAAATCGCCTCTGTTTTCGAGAAGATAAGAAAAGAGAATGAACACACCTTGTTTTTTGACGGAGGCGATACCTTTCACGGAACCTTACCCGTAGTGGCTTCCAGAGGCGAAGTACTAATTCCAATTTTAAACAAACTTAGTTTTAGTGCAATGGTGGGACATTGGGATTTTGCCTATAGGCCGGAACATCTTTTAGCATTAGATAAACTACTTAATTATCCCGTATTAGGTGTCAATGTTTATAAGGATGACGGTACCCTACTGCTGAAACCGTATTCATTTATTGAGGTAGGTAATCAAAAAATTGCTGTAATCGGTATTTGTGCCAATATTATCGATAAGACGATGCCTGCTAAGTTCAAACAAGGAATTTATGTAACTGACGGAATGGATGAAATAAACGGTTATGTAAAAGAAGTAAAGGGATTGGGAGCAAGTTTGGTCATATTACTTTCGCACAATGGCTACCCGCAGGATATTGAATTACTTAAAAGTACAACAGGAATTGATATATGTTTAAGTGCGCACACCCACAACAGAATATATGAACCTGTAAAAGTAAAAGATACCATAATAATACAGTGTGGTTGCCACGGCTCTTTTGTGGGACATCTTAAACTTTCCATCGTAGATAATAAAATTATAAATTATCAATACAAGCTTATAGAAGTGAACGAAGATGTTGCGAGCCATAAACCAGTAGAACATATTGTAAATGACATTATGGCTTCATACAGAAACTTGCAAGAAGATGTTGTTGGGAGAACGAATACCATATTACATCGGTATGATGCTTTCTCATCATCTATGGATAATCTGTTATTAAAAGCAATTAGCAAGGCTGCTGGTGTAAACATAGCATTTTCTAACGGATGGCGTTACGGTGCGCCTATTGATAAAGGAAATATTACGATGTGGGATTTGTACAGTATGGTTCCTATGAACCCAATCATTTCTACCGTTGATATGACGGGACAAGAGATCATTGATATGTTGGAAGAAAACTTTGAACGTACTTTTTCAGCTAATCCTATGAAACAAATGGGCGGTTACTGTAAACGATATTTAGGATTACAGATCAAATTCCACATTGAAAATCCGTATGGCTATCGTATTGAGGAAATCTACTACGAGAACGAACATTTAAAAAAACAAAAAACATATAAGGTTGCCTATATCACTGAACAAGGTGTGTCAGAAAAATATGGAACCAACAGAACACATTTAAAAGTAACTGCGGTACAAGCTCTTGTTGATTATTTAAAAACAAATTCCTAACACCATAAATCTTTTTGCAATGAAAACCACATAGCTAAAATTATATCGGGGTTCTTACCCATTACGATTTTAATCTTAAACTAAAATCTATGGAAAAATACTATAATGAATGCGTACAGAAACTCGAAGAAAAAATCAAGGAGTTGACATTGGAAGTAGATGACCCAATCTTACTGCCACAGGAAGTTATTGTGCTTATAGTAGATTGCTTATCAAAGTTAAAAGAATTTGTATTAAAACGAGGTTTTAAAAATAAACAAGAAGAAATCTACTTCTTTAAAAAGTTGAAACCTGTTATTCTGTCCAAATTAATTTATTACAATGCTATTTATAAGATAGAAACCAAAAAGCCTTATGGAAATGGGAAAACAATAAAGAAGTATATTGACAATGAATTAGCAAAACTAAAAAGATTTTTTGATAACAACCTCGAATTTTATAAGTATTATAGAACCAATAGCATCTATCTTGATGAGAGGTATTTTGTAAGAGGTGGTTATGATGTGAGATTAAGCATAGATACTTACTATTTTGAAACTGATCACAATTTTACAACTTCACACGACTATGTCATGAACGCGTGGAGACGACGATGGAATATTTGCATGTTTGCCAGCTCGAAAACCAAAAAGTACACAGTCCAATTGATACCGTTTTTGCTTTATGCAGCCGCAGTGGGAAGTAGCCGATGTGCTGAGAAAAGTCGATTTGTCCAACCAAAACTTTACCGTTCATCAAGAAAAAACGTTAAGAGCATTGACTTTGTGCCGAACTGCTGCTTTGGGCGGACATGTAGATGCTTGTGATGCTTGTGGCAACATTAGTATTAGTTACAACAGTTGTCGCAATAGGCATTGCCCGAAATGTCAAGGTCATAAACGTGAAGAATGGATTCAGGCACGTGAGCAGGATTTGTTGCCTTGTTCGTACTATCATTTGGTTTTTTCCCTTCCAGATTCGCTTAATGGATTAGCGATTGCACATCCAAAAATCGTTTATAAAATCTTGTTTGATTCTGTTTGGTCGACATTAAATCAATTCGGAAAAACGGAAGGTTTGCAACTAGGAATGATTGCGATTTTACATACCTGGGGACAAAATTTAAGTTTACATCCACATTTACACTGCATTATTCCTGGTGGTGGAATTGATGCCAACGGTAAATGGAAACGCAAGATAAAAACCGATAAATACTTATTTGCAGTAAAAGCGTTAAGCAAGGTTTTTCGAGCAAAATTTGTTGCCTTGTTACGTAAAGAAAAGCTTGCCGATGCTCATGTTTTGCAAAGTTTATTTGATAAAAATTGGGTGGTTTATGCCAAACGCCCATTTGGAGGTCCCAAACAAGTAATCGAATATTTAGGAAGATACACCCATAAAGTTGCCATCAGCAATCATCGGATTAAAAATGTAACAAATCAAGAAGTTACCATTGCTTATAAAGATTATAAAGACGCAAGTAAAACTAAGCAACTCACCTTAAAAAACGAAGAGTTTACAAGGCGTTTTAGTCTTCATATTTTACCCAAACGTTTTGTAAGAATCAGGCATTACGGTATTTTAAGTAGCAGTTGGAAACGTGGCAAACTGCAACAATTACAACAAGATTTAAATATCATTCGACCTGAAATCGAAACCAAAACGCAACTTAAAAAATGTTATTGTTGTAAAGTTGGAAATCTGGTTACGTTACATGTCTTTGGGCAACGAGGTCCGCCAAAAGCATATCTTATCGAGAATACACTTGCCTATGTGAATTAGTTTTTACGGGTAAGGGAACTTGTATTTAATTGCGTCGGTAAATCGAAAAATAACAATAAGACAGCACAAGTTCAACCATAAAAAAAGCAGTAATCGTAAAATTACTGCTCGTATATCTTAAAGCTACACTTCGAAAACTCCATAATACGTATTAAGCTTCCTGCGGTTCCGTTCAACGGGCTTTCATCTCGTGCCCTCCGGGCAAGACGAAAGCTTAGTTATTGTAAGTAGTTTTTATTGCTCGGATTTATTTGTTTCCAATATCTGTATTATTGTATTTTGAAACTTTTCTGGTTCATCTTGATGTATTTGATGTCCTGAATTTTCAAATAAAAATAAATCTTTCTTTGGTGCTTTCAATTCCTCAAAATATTCTTCTGTAATTTTAGTCGATGTTTGAATATCGTTTTTGCCAACGAAAAAATAAATTGGACAGTCAATTTCCTGTAAAGTCTTTGGTAAATCAATATTCATCACTTCGTTCCACACAGGCGACCAAGTTTTTGACCATTGAAGAAAACCTTTTTTGAAATCATCACTTGTTACATATTCTTTACCATCTTTATAAAAAAGCCACTTTCTTAAATAAAATATGTCCTCGTCAATTTTAAAGGGAATATTTATGCTCGCCAATTCTTTACTGGCAAGAGCATTTTCTTTAAAATGAATTTTCAAAGTTTTGAGCAATTCTTTTTCACTCGCCAATTGACTGATAACAGGATTTACAGCAAAATAAGAATGTAATAATTCAGGATGATTTTTAACGATGTCAAAGCCTAAAACATTTCCCCAAGAACTGCCTAATAAATAGATTTTTTCTTGGTGTAGCTCCTTTATTAGAAAATTGATAACTTGATAAGTGTCCTCTTCCATTTGCTTAACAGAGAGTTTGCTTGGCGAAGGATTTAATTTCAATGTTTGTCCGGCATCTCTTTGGTCCCATTGAACAATAGTAAATTTATTTTTTAAAATGTTTGTAAAAGTGTCCGCATTTTTCATCATTGAACTTCCGGGACCGCCCGATAAAAAGAGAAGTATCGGTTTATTAAAATCATCTGTCTTAATTTCTATGACTTGTTTTATTCCGCCAATTTCAGGTGTTAGAAGCGTGTCAATTTTGACTGAACTATTTTCGGGATTAAGTTCTTTTTTATTTTGTCCATTACATCCATAAAATGGAAGCAAAATTGTCAATAGAATTAATAATAGGCTTTTTATTATCATAGGTTTATGGTTAGGCAAAATTACTTACAACTTACTTATTTAGGTGATAAAATTGCTTAAATAAGTACTATTTTGATGGCTTGATGCCATTGTTCAAAATTTCAAAATCAAACATACAAAACCGATTTTGTATTAGTTTATGGTTTTCCATAATCCGACTAAAGTATTAGGTTGCAAAATAATTCTTTTAGAAAAGATATAGATACCGTATAAATACCTGTTTTTGAATTTAATTGAGGGTAAAAAAAAAGATGCTTAAAGCATCTTCATATTTTATAATCCTATTAATTTAAAAAATTCTGATAGTTTCAAATTTTTTGCCTCACAAATCTTATTTATAGTTTCGAAACTCATATTGTAATTTGGATCATTTTTTATACTCCTAACCGTCTTTTCATCGAGATTATGTTCAACAGCAAAAGAACTCTGGGATTTAGCTCTACTAACCCATTCATTTCTTATAAAGTCAACAATAATACGGTTTGTACTCTTCATCTTAACAAAGTAAATCCAAGAGGATTAAATAATTCGGATTTAAATCCGAATTGTAAAATATTTTGTTATATTTGTTCATAATAATTTATATTTGCGACTCTTCATATAAAAATATTTGAAGCATTCGCTTTGAATCTCGTTTTCAAAAACTGGTAATTTTTAAACGCTCGAGATGATAAGTAAGATGCTCACGTCTTCTGGCGTGGGCTCACTTATTCGTGCGTAGGGTATACCAGTACCTTGAAAGCGTCTAAGATGAGTTCCGCGCCTTTTTTATGCTAAAAACTCTCCTTTCATTCTTAGCGATATTCCTTTTTTTATTTAAGTTTTGCGTCATAATGTTAAACCTTTAAACGCTTATGTCTGTGAAATAAAAAATTTATCCTTCTTATGACCATTAAGACGTTTACTTAATGCATAAAAAATGGCCCTCTACGACAGCGACTAAACTAGTATAGAGGACCGTAGCCAATCAAACTATCGTTTAACTAACCAATCCAATATTATGAATATTTTTTCATTTTACAAGGATGGGAAAGCTCTTTATTGCCTATTTTTTATATGGCTCTGTTTTTCTTTTTCATCTCTTTATGCCACAAACTCTATTAGTCGTAGTATTTCATTTGCTCAACAGTTTCAGGTTCAGGGAACTATTAGCGACGGCTCCAACCCGCTTCCAGGAGTAACCATCGCTATAAAAAGCAAAGGCAATTCTGCAACTATTTCCGATTATAGTGGTCAGTACACTCTTTCAGCTTCTCCTTCGGATACTTTAATTGTTTCTTTTATAGGATTTAAAACTATTCTTGTTTCTGTCCAGAATCGTAAAACAATAGACATTTCATTAGAGTATGATACCACGACGCTAAAGGAAGTTAAGGTCAATGCAGGTTACTATTCTATTAAAGAAAGTGAGCGTACAGGAAGTATTGCCCGAATCACTGCAAAAGATATTGAAAACCAACCCGTAACGAATGTACTTGCAACTATGCAAGGACGAATGGCCGGTGTAAGCATTACGCAGACCACGGGGGTTCCCGGTGGAGGATTTGATATTAAAATTCGTGGACAGAACAGTATTCGAAGTGATGGAAATAATCCCCTGTACATCATTGATGGTGTTCCTTACGCCTCAGACCCAATAGGGTATAATCAGACTTCGTCCACATTTCCCAGCGTTACAAGTCCATTGAATAGCATAAATCCCGATACAATAGAAAGCATTGAGATACTTAAAGATGCTGATGCCACCTCGATATATGGTTCAAGAGGAGCGAATGGAGTGGTGCTGATCACTACTAAAAAAGGTAAAGGAGGAAAAACTGTTGTGAGTGTTAAAGCTACAACAGGCGCTGGAACAGTAACTAAATTTATGAAGCTTATGGGTACCCAGCAGTATCTTGCCATGCGAAAACAGGCCTTTGTCAATGATGGTCTCACTCAGTATAATCCATGGGACTATGATATAAACGGAACATGGGATCAGAATCGTGAAACAGACTGGCAGAAAGAGTTTTTAGGAGGGACGTCGCAGATAACCGATCTGCAGGCTACACTCTCAGGTGGATCTGATAAAACGCAGTTTTTATTAAGCAGTTCGTACCACACAGAGTCCACCGTGTTTCCCGGCCAGTATATGTACAAGAAAGGAGGGACGCAGCTCAGTATGAGCCACCGCTCCGAAGATAATAGGTTCAAACTCACTTTTTCAGCGGGATACAATATTCAGGATAATGACCAGCCTGCATATGATCTTACTTCAAGCTCAAGATATCTTGCGCCAAATGCTCCTGCGCTGTATGACACCTCTGGAAATTTAAATTGGGAAAATGGAACTTGGCAAAACCCGCTTCGTTTCAGAGAAGCTAAGTTTAGATCCAAAACAAATGATCTTGTTACCAGTGCTGTATTATCTTATGAAATACTGGATAATTTAGTGCTGAAAAGTAATTTTGGTTTTACAGATTTAAGGCATGAGGAAACCCGTACTTCTCCTTCCACCATCTATAATCCTGCTTATCAGTTGACAAGTGCCTATTCGGGTATTTATTTAAATAATACAGACAGGCAGTCTTGGATAGTGGAGCCCCAGGTAAGTTGGGAAAAAGAAATGACGTTTGGTAAAGTCAATATTCTGGCTGGAGGAACTTTTCAAAGCCAGACCACTGCGCGGCTGTATCAATTCGGAAGCGGTTTCACATCAAATGACTTGATCTATGACCTTGCATCAGCAGCTACTGTGCGGGTTTTATACAGTGATGATGCCCTGTATAAATATCAGGCGTTCTTCGGACGGATCAACTATAACTTGCAGGATCGTTATATTATAAATCTTACGGGAAGGCGTGACGGCTCTAGTCGATTTGGACCGGGAAATCAGTTTGCCAATTTTGGCGCCGTGGGAGCGGCATGGATTTTCACCAAAGAAAGATTTTTAAAAGAGATCTCATGGCTGAGTTTTGGCAAACTGCGAGGAAGTTACGGAACAACCGGAAATGACCAGATTGGCGACTACCAGTTTCTGGATACTTATATCTCTTCGGGATTTAATTATGATTCAAACGTGGGCTTGCAGCCTTCAAGGCTTTATAATCCTGACTTTGGATGGGAAACAAATAAAAAAATTGAAGCTGCTCTTGAAGTGGGCATCCTGCAAGATAAAATATTTCTAACCGCCGCTTGGTATCAGAACCGCTCATCCAATCAGCTCGTGGGCATACCTTTGGCAGGAACTACCGGATTCCAGTCCATGCAGGCCAATTTAGATGCTGTTGTGCAAAACACAGGATTTGAATTCACTGTCCGGACTCAAAACTTCAATACTCAGAACTTTAAATGGACGACCAGCCTTAATCTTACTTTTGCCCGTAATAAACTTATTAGTTTTCCAGGACTTTCCGCGTCTCCATACAATGAGAAATATCGAATCGGAGAACCCTTAAATATTGAGCTGAATTATAAATATACCGGTATTGACAGCCAGACAGGTATTTATCTTTTCGAGGATATTAATAAGGATGGTGCCATATCGTTTCCCGAGGACAAACAAAGTGTAGTTGATTTCAACCCGCAGTACTTTGGCGGACTGCAAAATCAGCTCTCCTATAAACGATGGAAGCTTGATTTCCTTTTTCAATTTGCAAAACAGGAGAATCGCAGCTATTACAATGGTTTTGCCGGACAGATGTCCAATCAGCCGGCAAGGGCTGCGGACAGCTGGATAAAGTCCGGTGATAATGCAGCACAGCAAATTTATACCAGCGGCTACAATGAAGATGCCGTCACTGCTGACTATCTTTATAACCAGAGCACGGGTTCTATTACTGATGCGTCTTTTATTCGCCTAAAGAATATAGCTCTTTCCTATGACCTGCCTTTAGGTACGAAAAGTACACAGTGCCAGCTAATCCTGCAGGGGCAGAACCTGCTCACTTTTACAAAATATAAGGATGGCGATCCTGAATTTATAGCCTCAGGTTACCTGCCTCCCCTGAAAATCATTACTGCCGGAATTCAACTCACTTTTTAATTATCTGTCATGAAAACAATCTCGTTTAAAATTATTTCTATACACCAATTATTGCTTTTCCAAGCAATAACAATAGTGTGTCTGAGCTCATGTGATTCTTTTGTAGAAGTTGATCTGCCAAAATCACAATTAACAACAGTTTCAGTATTTGATAACTATTCAACTGCAAACGCTGCACTGTCGGATATTTATTCTAAAATGAGGGATCAGGGTTTACTTTCCGGTACTGCGTCAGGAGTTTCTAATCAGCTGGGCAGTTATGCTGATGAGTTAACGTGCTTTGCAAGCCCTGGAGATCCGACCCTTCCGTTTTACACCAATACACTTTTGCCTGCAAATTCAACTATCACAGATTATTGGAATATCAGTTATAATCAGATTTATGCAGCTAATGCAGTTATGGAAGGAGTGGAGCGAAGTAATGAATTAACTGCAATTGAAAAAGGGCAGTTAAAAGGTGAAGCTCTATTTATAAGGTCTTTGGTGCATTTTTATCTAACAAATCTCTATGGAGACATTCCTTATATTACTTCGACGAACCATAAGATCAATAACGCAGCTGAGAAGATTAAGGTCAAAGAGGTTTATGCCAAAGTTATTGTGGATTTGGAATCAGCGATAGCCCTGCTTGCACCTGACTATAAAAATGCAGAAAGAATACGGCCCAACCAATTTACGGCCAAAGCATTACTGGCAAGGGTATATCTGTATAACGAGTCATGGCCAGAAGCAGCAAACGCTGCATCAGCGGTATTAAATGCTGTAAATCTCTATGCTATTGAAGATAATCCATCCATTGTATTTATAAAAGGTTCCAAGGAAACACTTTGGCAGTTTCAGCCATCAGCTTCCGGAAAAAACACAGATGAAGCAGGTATTTTTATATTTTTTTCAAGCCCTCCGCCCCTTGTGGCTATAAGTAATAATCTGATCACATCATTTGAAACAGATGACCTGCGAAAAACTAATTGGACTGCATCTATTAGTGACGGTACTACTACGTGGTATCATCCCTATAAATATAAGGAGTTTGATTATACAGCTTCCTCAGTTGAGTACTCGGTGATATTTCGCCTAGCTGAACAATATCTAATAAGAGCAGAAGCAAGGGCACATCAGGGAGATCTCATAGGTGCTAAAGAAGATTTAAATGTTATAAGAAAGCGCGCGGGGCTGGCCGACACAGAGGCTGTCTCCGGGCAGGAAATTATTAATGCTGTTTTACGCGAAAGAAGATGGGAACTGTTTACAGAATACGGACATCGTTTTTTTGATCTCAAACGCTCGGGAGAAATTAATAGTGTTCTCTCTGTGTCAAAAGCAGGATGGAATTCGACAGATGTTTTATTCCCACTGCCTCAAAATGAGTTAAGTATAAATCCCAACCTGCGTCCACAGAATAGCGGATATTAAATTATGATACCTCAAAATATTTTACCAGTCGGAATCAAGAAACAGGAATCTCTGTATATGAATCTCAATTTTTTTTTAGTTTTATTTGTTATTTTGCCATTAGTAGCCTGTCCCTTATGGGGGCAGGTGGTGCAAAAGAAACAGTTGACTGAATTCGATTATCAGAAATGGGGAGAACTAATAGTTGAAAATATTTCTCAAAATGGGCAGTGGATAAGTTACAGGATGATTTATGATAATGATATAGATACTTTATTTGTACGCAATACAGCTAACCTTAAAACTTATAATTTTCCAAAAGGGATATTTCCTCGTTTTGCGGGTAATGGACATCTGATCTGTAAAGATAAAAATAACCTCAGGACTTTAAATTTAACTTCAGGAGATCAGGAAGCTTATCCCATGGATACACAGGTTGAATATTCATCCGCGAGAGACCAGATAATTACACTTTTAAAAAAAGACAAAATTCTGCAAATCCTTAATTTATCAACTAATGAGGTCAAAACAATTCACGAAGTAGTCCACTTTTCCCTGAGCCCCAATGAAAAAGAGGTTATTATTTCGATAAAAGAGAATTCTTATTATTCTGTTGGAATTCTAGGTTTGGATAATACCTCGGAAATAAACTGGATTATAAAGCAGGGGAGTGGTGAGTTTTACAACTTGACATGGGAGGAAAATGGAAAAGCAGTCGCTTTTTACACCGCATCGGATTCAAATGATGATAGTATGAGTCTTTGTTTGTATAATCTGCAGCTAAAGAAATTGTATAAGCTTGATGCAGGTGAGCAAAGTAATTTTCCTTTGGATAAAAATTTTGACAAGGATGGGACTTATCCATTAAGCATATCACCTGATTTAGAAAAGGTATTCTTTGGACTTGCTCCAAAAAACAGGCCTGCTCAAAAAAAAGCCAGTGATACAGTGGAAGTTTGGAATACTGCAGATAAGTGGATTTATCCCCGAGAACAAAGATCTGGGAGGTTTTACGAAAAAGCAAATCTGGCTGTGTGGTATCCTGCATCGGGAAATATTGTCCAAATTTCATCTGCGGATTTCCCCAGCGTTATGCTCAACGGCAATAAAACTATGGCAATTGTATCGAATCCTAAACAATATGAACCCCAGTTTGAAATTGAAGCTCCCAGGGATTATTATATAGTGAATCTGGTTACAGGTGAAAAAGATATACTGGTCAGAAAACAGAGCGAAATCCATTCGGATCTGCTCCCATCTCCTTCGGGCAGGTTTATTGCGTACTATAGGGATAATAACTGGTGGATTTACGATGCTAAAATTAAATCTCACAAGAACATCACACAGAAAATCAAAGTGGCTTTCTTTGGCAGAGTCTTTATATTGGGTGGTGATTCCGCATATGGTAATCCCGGATGGACTCCAGGAGACAAAGAGATCTTATTGTATGATCAATATGATATTTGGGCGGTAAGGTATGATGGAACTTCATTTAGAAGACTTACGAAGGGGAGGGAAAATAAAAATAAATTTAGATTAAGTACTCTGGGAGATTATGATCTTCTGGTCCAAAATTATGACGGCTGGAAAGGAGTTACTATAGATTTAAATGACAAGCTGATTCTTCGTGCAGAAGGCGATGACGGCAAGACTGGATATTACAGCTTGGAGAAAGACAGTGGCATGAAACAAATATTGTATGGTGATAGTTATTTTGATAATATGCATTACATAAAAAAACATCATCTATATATCTATCAGCAGCAGAAATTTAATCTTCCGCCGCGGCTGGTTGTAAAAGAAAATAACAGTGTGGAAAAAATCATTTTTCAAAGCAATTCCCATTACAATAAATTTCAATGGGGAACGTCTGAACTTATTTCATACAGCAATTCAAAAGGAAAAGAATTACAGGGCATTTTATACTATCCAGCAAATTACAGTCCAAAAAAAAAGTATCCAATGATTGTTTATGTTTACGAAAAGCAATCTCATGGACTTCATAAATATATTAATCCTACCTTATTTTCCGGCAGTGGCTTTAATGCATCTGTGCTAACAACAAATGACTATTTTATTTTATGTCCTGATATTGAACATGAAACTGGAAAAGTTGGAGAGGATACGGTCGATTGTACTGTTAGTGCAACCCATCACATTATAAATAAAAATTTGGTTGATCCATTAAAAGTCGGTTTGATGGGACATTCTTTCGGAGGGTATGAGGTAAATTTTATAATTACCCAGACAGACCTTTTTGCTGCAGCTGTTTCTGGCGCTTCAATTGCAGATCTTTACAGTTTTTATCTGACTGTAGGTTGGGACCTGAATATTTCTGATATGAGCCGTTTTCAAAGCCAGCAGTGGCGCATGGGGAAAACTCCTTTTGAGGATCCTGATTTATATTTAAAAAATTCTCCTATAGTAAATACAGCCGCTATTAAAACCCCTATTTTGTTATGGGCTGGAAAGGCAGACTGGCATGTCAATTGGCAACAGAGTGTGGAATTTTATATGGCCCTGAGAAGATTGGGGAAATCTGCAACAATGCTTTTGTACCCGAATGAAAAGCATGTCTTAATGAAAGAAAAAAATCAAATAAATCTTAGTCTCAGAATCAGTCAATGGTTTGATTATTACCTTAAAAATGACCAGTCTGTTACATGGCCAGAAGAGGCAGTTAATTAATTATTTAAACAACAATGCAGTTCTTTTTTAGAACTGCATTGCATTTAAGCATCCTTTGATTAATTAGGACGATAAAGAACCTCCTGGCAGTTATTATCCTTTCCAAAAGCCTGTTGTCCATTGGCCTGACAGATTTGAGGTCTCGGTGTAGTGTTACAACTTACCGGAACATTACAGGGCAATTGAGCGCTGTTTATATATCCAGTTTTAGGGGCAGCCTTTGAAGCACTCTGCATTGAAGTGGTCAAAAAAGCACCTGAGATTCCCATTACTGCAACTAGTGCAAAGGGCATTGTCGATTTTAAAAATGTGGTTTTCATAATAATATGTATTAAGGTTAAAATGATCTACTATTTTATACAGGTGTTCGATCTTATTCCTGGTACCGGCCGGTATACTTTTGTAAATTTTTATGGATGTCTGTTAATCAGTTTCCATCTCTTTTTTAAGGTTTTCCCTTAGCTCATACATCAATAGTTTTGTACCGATCATAACATACAAATGTCTATCGGTTAAAAACAAAGATTTAAGTTTGTCATCTCCAATTTCAAAAATGGGAAAACTTAAAATATAACTGTTTTTTCTAATGTTATAAACATCAATAACCGAAGCATGTTTCCAGATGGCAGGATCTTCATAAAATCCTGGAATTTTTGATTCTACAAGCAGCAGGTTGTTATGCAGAGTGCTTTGGGAATTAACCATAACCGGCGGAGCGGACATCTTACGTACAGTTTCGTTTTTGAGATATGCTACCTTAATTTTTGCTTTGGAAATAGTATCGATGGTCTTGCCGCAGTAATCTAATTTTCCATTCTTGTCTGCTACTATAATTTCATTCCGGTAAAAATACACATACACAGCCCTTTCCATTTTATTGCTGTACAGCAGCATGCCATCGGTATCAAAAATTCCGTCAATCTGCTGTATTAATAAATCCGGCGCATACTTGATTTTAGTGCCGTTTTCTGCTGAATATGTACCAAGAATGTTAGCAGATTTGACCCCGCTATTATTTCGAAAAATAAAAGTTGATTTATCAATTGGCTCCGCTGATGTAAAACGGGGAGGCTCTTTTAAATGAGAAGTAATCTTCCAGTTTTCAGTGCTGCCTGCATATATATAGGGAACAGTTCCATCCATTAAGTAAAAATGTTTTTCCCTTACTAAAGTTTTGATGGCACCAAGGGCAATACGGTGGCCATTAAGATCTATTTTATTTCTTTGCTGAAACTTGAATGAGGTATCGATCGATAAAATTTGAGAAGGTGTTGTGTAATTGCCCAAGTACAGTTTGCCTGTGCTACTGCCTGAGAAATAATAAGAATTATATTTTAAATCTGTGGAATGTACAAGGTGTACTGATCTCTTAATATAGCGTCTGATAAATGGATTTTTATGGTGCATAATTTCTTCAGATGATAGAAATAAAGCTATAACAAAGAATATACTTAATAGTATCGAAAAAGGAATAGTTTTAGCTGGCGACAATTTGTTTTTTAGACTATTATTCTCCGTTTTATATCGATGACTAAAAACTATTCCCAGCACCGCTATTCCAACAAAGAAAAGATTAAAGACTAAATGAACATTCCAGCTCATTTTCTCTAAAATTCCGCCACAGGAACAGGGAACGAAAGAACTGTAATGCAGGACAATATAAATATATGCCGTAAACATAGTCATCAAACAGAGACAGGCATACAAACCATAATTGCGGAATTTCGGAACAAAGAGTAGAAACGCAATTAAGAGCTCGAGAGTTGGGACCATCCATGATACGTACGATGCATAAGAACTCAATAATGGGGATTGTCCAAGCTGCACCTGAAAATTCTCAAAATCCAATAATTTGCTCACAGCTGCATAAACAAATAGCATCACGTATAAAAGACATATTATTTGTATGGTAATTGTTCTTATGTTTTTGTTTAATTCCATGACTTCAGGTAAAGTAATTAGTTGAAAAGTTCCTGATGAGTTATTAGGACTTGATAGGACCTCTATACTCTTTTGTAAATCTTAAAAAGCATCCAATAGGATCATGTATTTTGTTGATTACAACTAAGACAAATTTACAATGATCTGTTATTTTGGTTGTTATCAAAAACAGGCACAGATTATTCAATAGCATTCAATTGTTAGTTAAAAAATAAGATTGCCTCCCAGCATAAAAAGGAGATGCCAATAAACAATATTTGTTTATTGGCATCAATTGATTTTTTTAACTTTAATTACTTTCCGGTATCGCTCAGTGTACTGAGTTTTTCGCTGAATTCTATGAGTCCGGCTTTGTGAAGAAATTCATCTCCAAATTGTTTTAATTCCTGAAGATTTTCCTGTGGAATACTTGTCAAAAAGAGCGATGATTTATCATCACCTTTTGCCGCGAGCCCGCGTTCAATTACATGGTTTAATAAAAGTACATTCTTCCGTGAAATTTTTAAATCCATCTTCACTACTTCATTCATGCCCGGGATACTAAATATAGTATCGAAAACCTTTGCTACATCATTTGTTGTCATCATAATTTCACGTCTTTAAATTAATATTTATTAATACAAAGATATATATAGGCTTCTTAATTATCATGGACATAATATGTCCATGATAGGCTCAATAGGCAAAGCTTGCCTAACTTCGTACAGATTTAGAAATAATCTGTAAATGTTTGCTTTAGGCAGTTTATTGTGATTGGATTTAAGGTATACTTCAGAAAATGCCGAAACCCTAAAAAGACATTAATAAAGCTGAAAGATCGCCACGTTCCTGCAATCGGCCAGATGTCCGGTTGTTAAACAACCGAATCTGGCTGCCCTGTACTCGGAACTCGTGGGCAGTGACACTGGAAAGAGAAAGAGAGTTTGAAATTAATGAAAAGGAAAGAAGATGGAAAAAGAAAATTCAAACAGAACACGTATTGTAGGGTTGCGTTTTACGCCTGCAGAGTACGAAAAAATTGAACGTAAATGGAAAGCTACAACCTGCAGGAAATTAAGCGAATATATCCGCAAATATCTGTTTAATAAAACCATAACAACCAATTACCGAAATGAGTCCCTTGACGAATTTATGGGCGAAATTATCCGCCTGCGAAATGAACTTAAAGCAATAGGAAATAACTTAAATCAGGCTGTAAAAAGATTGCACACCCTAAACCAGATTCCTGAGTTTCGCACCTGGATTATAAGCCATGAACTGGAACAGAAAATACTGCTGGGTAAGATTGAAGAGATAAAGAAATATACTCAAAAAATTTCTGAAAAATGGTTGCAATCATAAAGACAGGATCCTCTGTTCATAATGTTTTTAATTATAATGAAAACAAAGTAAAACAAGGTGTTGCACAGTGTATCGCGGAAGGAAATTACCCTGTTGATCTGGAGCAGATGAATATTTCAATGAGACTCAACAGGCTGCTCAAACAAAATGCCTTAAATGAGAATGTAAAGCGCAATAGTGTTCATATCTCACTGAATTTTGATCCTTCTGAAAGTACATTATCAAGAGAGAAATTAATTGCAATTGCACATACTTACATGGAAAAAATTGGCTTTGGAGAGCAGCCCTATCTGGTATACCAGCATCACGATGCAGCGCACCCGCACATCCATCTGGTATCCATAAAAGTGAAGCCGGACGGAAGCCGTATTGACATGCACAATATTGGTCGGAACCAATCTGAAACTGCCCGAAAGGAGATTGAGAAATCTTTCGGGCTTGTAGAAGCACAAGGCCGTAAAAGTAATAGTGATTCTACACTTAAACCTATAGCTGCATCAAAGGTCAGTTATGGCCGGATACAATCAAAAAAAGCAATTTCTGCAGTGCTTGACGGTGTATTATCTTCCTATAAATATACCAGTCTTTCGGAATTGAATGCAGTATTGCAGCTATATAATGTAATGGCTGACCGCGGAAACGAGAACTCCAGAGTATTTAAGACAAATGGACTTGTATATCGAATACTTGACACGGAGGGAAAGCCTATTGGGGTGCCTATTAAAGCCAGCGACTTTTATAACAAGCCGACACTTAAGTTTTTAGAGCAGAAATTCGCATCTAATAATAATGTAAATACAGGAATGAAGAACAGGGTAAAAAATGCAGTTGACCTTGCTCTTTTTGCGAAAAACATTCGATTTTCCCAGCTGACCAAATTACTTGAAAAAGAAGGAATTAATATCGTGTGCCGAAAAAATACTGAAGGATTAATTTACGGAATTACCTATGTGGATCATACCACTAAATGTGTTTTTAATGGCAGCGCATTAGGTAAACAGTACAGTGCAAAAGCAATACAGGAACGCTGTAGTTTAATTGGCAGTAAAAAGCCCCATTTTGATACTGACAGTTCTTTAAAAACACATGCAGATAAGATTTCCGATGCAAACAGTAAGGATTTATTCCAAGATAATAATGTGACCGATACAGGCGTGCTGGGCAAGATCGTGGACGTTTTGACCCAGCCACAATTTGATGCCAATTATATTCCAAATCAGCTTAAAGGCAAGCGAAAAAAGAAAAAAAGAAAAGGACAATCTGATAATCAATAACACTAAATATCATGGCGATGCAGACAGGAGAAAATGAACAGGCGCTTAGAAAAATACTTGATATGACAAGGCTGATTGGCATTATCATTCTTATAATTCACTTTTACTTTTATTGCTACTCCGCTTTTAGGCAATGGGAGCTCACAAGCGCGTTTACCGATAAAATATTGGACAATATCTACCGTACGGGATTGTTCTCGCATTTCCATAAATCTAAATTTTTTGCACTCAGTTTTTTGATGATTTCTCTTTTGGGTGCAAAGGGTCGCAAAAATGAAAAACTTAATTACAGAACAGCTTTTGCCTATTGTTTAACAGGATTGGTTACTTATTTTATTAGTTATTTTTCGCTGTTCCTGTTTTCACTTGGCTCCCGTAATGCTATTGTCTATATGATGTGTACCTCGGCCGGATTTCTAATGATTCTTTCCGGGGGCACTATGCTTTCCCGGATTATAAAAAACAGGCTCAGTCAAAAAGATATTTTCAATAAGCTCAATGAGACTTTTCCTCAGGAAGAAAGACTGCTGGAAAATGAATATTCCATCAACCTGCCCGCCCGATATTATCTAAAGGACAAACAGCGCAGCAGCTGGATCAATATTATAAATCCATTCAGGGCGCTGATGGTTCTTGGCACTCCTGGATCGGGCAAATCGTATTTTGTGATCCGCCACGTTATAACCCAGCACATTCGAAAAGGGTTCAGCATGTTTGTTTATGATTTTAAATATGATGACCTCTCCAAAATTGTCTATAATACATTTGAAAACAACAAACATGTTTATAAAATACTACCTAAATGTTACTTTATAAATTTTGATAAGATCATGCACAGATGCAATCCGCTGGATCCCCACAGTATGGAAGATATAACTGATGCTTCGGAATCGGCAAGGACTATTTTAATGGGGCTTAACAGGGAATGGATTAAAAAGCAGGGAGACTTTTTTGTGGAGTCGCCAATTAATTTTTTATCGGCCGTAATCTGGTATCTCAGAAAGTATAAAGATGGAGAATTCTGCACCCTGCCTCATGTAATTGAACTCATGCAGATGGATTATGACAGTCTCTTTACACTGCTTCGCACAGAGAAAGAAATTGAAGTACTGATAAATCCGTTTATTAATGCTTACCTCAACGAGGCGACTGACCAGCTTGAGGGGCAGATTGCTACGGCGAAAATCGCCATGGCCAGGCTTTCCTCCCCGCAGTTATATTATGTTTTATCAGGAAATGATTTCACTTTGGATATCAACAATCCCGAGGAGCCTAAAATTGTGTGCATGGGAAACAACCCGCAGAAAATACAAATATACGGAGCCGTATTATCCCTTTATGTAAACAGGCTTGTAAAGCTGGTAAACAAAAAAGGAAAAATGAAATCAAGCCTGGTCTTTGATGAATTCCCTACTATATATCTCAATAATATGGACAGTTTAATCGCCACTGCAAGAAGCAATAAAGTGGCGACCTGCCTGGGTGTTCAGGACTTCACCCAGCTTCGTAAGGACTATGGTAGGGAACAGGCAGATGTCATTATGAATATTGTGGGAAATATAATTAGCGGACAGGTTACAGGAGATACTTCCAAGCAGTTATCAGAGCGATTCGGCAAAATTATGCAGGACCGCGAAAGCCTCTCTATCAACAGCGCAGACACGTCGATCAGCCGCTCCAAACAATTGGAATCTGCTGTTCCGCCTTCGAAAATCTCGGCACTGAGTTCCGGGGAATTTGTTGGCATGGTTGCCGATGATCCCGATTGTAAAATTGAGCTCAAAACCTTTCACAATGAAATTATAAATGATCATGAGGCGCTTAGAAAAGAGATGGAGAATTATAAGGAAATACCACCTGTCCGAAAACTTGACAACGCAATGATACAACGTAATTACCTTCAGATAAAGCAGGATATTCAGGACATAAATCATTCCGAAATGGAACGCCTGCTGAACGATCCCGCGCTGGCTTATTTAGTATTAAAGAAATAACATGAACAATAAGAAATTTAATATTTAGAAGCGATGTTACAGGAGCAATTTTCAGATGTAGTCCAGTTAATAAAGCAATCCAGATCAAAAGCTATCTCAGCGGTCAACACCGAGATGATAAATCTGTATTGGAGTATTGGGCAGTACATCCATATCCGTGTTGAAAGCCAGCAGTGGGGACAATCGGTGGTTACCGAATTAGCACTGTTTTTAAAAAATACCGAACCTGAAATAAAAGGTTTTTCAGATAAAAATCTTTGGAGAATGAAGCAGTTTTATCAGACCTATAAAGATTTTCCAAAACTCTCAGCACTGCTGAGAGAAATTAGCTGGACAAATAATCTAATCATTTTAAGCAGGGCAAAATCCATTGAGGAGCGCGAGTTTTATCTGGGGCTCTCAAAGCAGGAGAAGTTCAGCTCAAGAGAGCTAGAGAGACAAATAAACAGCGGCGTTTTTGAAAGGACTATTCTGGGAAATACAAAACTCTCATCAGCGATGAGAGAATTACATCCCGATATCGCCAATACATTTAAGGACAGTTATATTTTTGATTTCCTTAATCTTTCAGATTCCTTCACTGAGAACGACCTTCAAAAAGGACTTATCAGCCAGATGAAAAACTTCATACTGGAACTAGGTAAAGATTTTTTATTTATTGCAGAGGAATATAAAGTTCAGGTTGGACATAGTGATTTTTTTATTGACCTGCTTTTTTATCACAGGGGACTTCAATGCCTTGTAGCATTTGAACTAAAATCAGATAAATTTAAACCCGAACATCTAGGACAGCTCAATTTTTATCTGGAAGCATTAGACCGCGATGTCCGCAAACCAAATGAAAACCCGAGTATAGGAATCTTGTTATGCAAGGATCAGGATTATGCTGTGGTGGAATATGCGCTAAGCAGAAGTCTTTCTCCCACTATGGTAGCAGAATACAAAATACAGCTGCCGGATAAAAAGATGCTTGTCACCAAACTGAACGGTCTTCTTTAAGGTGCCATTTTATTAATTAAAAAACGATATATTTGGAAGTAAGAATGAATGATTTTTCATATAAATAATTAACTTTCATTATTTGGACCATGCAGCATGCGATAGACATTAGTGGAAAAAAGATTACTCCTGCTTATTCCGGCGAAAAAGCCGTATGCGGCTTCTGTAAAAAGGAGGTAAGAGGAAAATGCGGAAAAATTTACATTTGGCATTGGCAACATGTCCATAACGCAGCTTGCGACGTATGGAAAGAAGGAGAAACCGAGTGGCATCGGGCCTGGAAAAACAAATTTCCATTTGACTGGCAGGAAACAATTATAGAAAAAAACAGCGAAAAGCACATCGCTGACATTTTTACGCCAAATGGGATTGTAATTGAATTTCAAAATTCCACGATTTCTTCATCAACTATTGCCGAGCGGGAAAAGTTTTATGAAAAAATGATTTGGGTCATAAATGCGCAGACGTTTAAAGATAATTTGATTACTGAAAATAAATCAGATGAACAACTGGCAGAAATCGAGCTTCGCTATTTGACACAGCGAAGTCAATTAAGTAAACACAATTCTGTTGGACTGCAGAATATAAAGAAAAAACAAACCGCTTTGACGTCTGAAATCCAATCCAGGGAAGATGATTTGAGAGCATTAGAGTCTGTGACTGATCTTTTTAAAAGCTACAATAAAAATGCAGAAACATTTGCCGAGCAGATTATAATTATCTGGCAAAGCGAGAACTTATTTGTCGACTCATCTCTTATAGATATTATCAGTCACGATGCAATACCTACTAAAAAGACATTTTTCAGGTTATTGGGGGACTTGAAACGTAACAAGCACTTTTTAGGGGCAGCTATCAAAAATAGTATAGAAATTGAGGAACTGTATATGGAACGTAATGAGATTCTGAGTGAACTTGAAAATCTGAAACCAGCCGTGAAGGAGGAATTGAAATACGTCGCCTCGGAGTATCTAGATCTGGAAGTCGAAATTGCCCAGCTGAAAAGAGAAATTTCGTTTTTGAAGTTGGAGAATGATGAGAATGATAGGGAATATCAGGATCTGAAAATCTCAATCGACACTTATATCAAAACAAATTTGGAAAAATTAGAAGCTGATTTTGATGAAGAAAGAAATAAAATCATTAAAGATAAAGACAAACTGACCCTATTTTGGAAACGCGAAAGGAAAAGCTGGGGTTCAGCTGCCGCGCCAATTTTCCTCGACATCGGGGATGGTAATATGCTGTATAAACAGCCCAATAATAAAGTCAGCAGAGTAAATGTTTGTGATTTTATCAGTAAATATAACCCTGACGAGTGCTAGTCTTCGGCTCCTATTGCTAATTGTTTGCAAATTAAGATTCAATTACAAGATAGTTATTTTTTCTTGATTATTTTTTCTTTTTCGCTATGCATTGAATCTTTCAAATGTTTTAGTTCTATTTTGATACTTTCGATTTCCTGATTTTTTCGGGAGTTAGAAATCCAGTTGCCGATAAAAGTAATTACAGCCAATAGAAGCAGAATAAATGTTGAAACATTCTTTAATACATCATAAATATTATCCAGATATTCTTTTCTGCCCTTAGTGAGGTATTTCTGGTCATGATAGGCTGCTGTACCTGAATCTGAGATGGAATAATAGAATCTGCTGTATTCAAATTCCGCTTCATTTATTTCTTTTTCATTTATCAGATATCTGATCTGCTGGATAACATCAGTTTCCGGCAGTCCTGAGTTCTCTGTAAGTTTATCAAATTCAAGGGAGGTATCCCGTATGTCAATATTGTCCGGAGACCATTTTTGGTCCTTTCTTGCCTGAAGTGTCTTCAAAAGCTCATGGCGGCTGGTGTATTTTGGATTTATTTTCATTTTTATTGCTTTTTTGAAAAATCTGGATGGTCTGTTTTTTTTAAGACTGATTGAAAATGGCGCTTAGCAATCGTAATCATCTTCTTTTAAAATTCTGCTGATTAATTTATGTGAAGACAGATATTCCACATCATTATCAAGATGATTTCTCATCCTTTCAAGTTCAAAAAGCACAGTTTTATGACTGCATTTTGCTTTTAAAAAACCGCTGAAAAAATCAAATTCTTTAGGCTGTCTTTTGGTTGATAGTTTACCAAGCTCATAATGATAGCTTTCTTTTTTTCTTCCCTCTTTGACTTTTAAAGGAAAAATATTGATTAAATTACCATCATCATCAAAAAGGGGTAGTTCAATATGGTGGTCGGTAAAAACAAGCTTGTTGAAAATAGTATTACAGTTCTCCTGCATTTCGAAAATACGTTTTTTCAGGTCACTAAGAAAAGAATCGTATACTATGGAATATCTTTTATGCTGTTTTCTTTTTTCATATATTTCCAGAATAGATTTTTCGTCATATAGAAATGTATTTTCTAAAAAAGGTTTAAATTTTTGGGATATTATTTTTACAAGTGAGGGGAAAGAAACTGTTTCCATTTTATTTTTTACTGCTTCAAGTTCTTCGGAGTATTTCGCAGTTACTGATTTCAGTTTTTCAATTATGATGTCAAAATAAGTATTAAGAAAAGAAGTATGCCGTTTTGTAATATCTTCGATTTTCACTTTAATGATTTCACAATTAAAATTATTGTTAGTATGGTATCTTAAATAAGTTATTGTATCTGGAGATCGCTCATAACCAAATACTGTAGATGATATAACCTTACTGTCTAATTTTCTGAAAGGATGGCCCACAAGCTCATTGCGGATTTCCCTGTTTAAAGAATAATCATTGTCCAGTTTTAAATCTCCCTTAACTATATTAGTTTTGAAAAGGATCAGCATCTCTTCAATGAAATCCTGCTGGACATAAATGGATTGAAGAAAGCTGATATGTGATGCAAAATTCTCAGCATGTTCTGCTCCGTTTTTTTTCTTGTAGATAATGTCAAATGTATCGTAAAAATATCCAAGGATATCTCCGAAGTAATTACTTTCGGCTTCAGGAGAAAAATTAATCTGATTGCGGCAGAATTTATTATCCCAGATAAAATCATTCCATACATCTGCGATTATATCCAATTTATCTTTTATCTGGTCTTTCATATTTATTATGTTTTGTTAATTGGCTTTATTCTTATTTTCGGATTTATTTAAAATTTAAAAGGTGTAAGTTTCCAAGATTTTCTATTCTGTATCATTAGTAGTACATTCTTAAAAAGTAGTTTGAATTTACCTTAATAATTCTGAGTTTTGAATTGGAAAGTTAATCAATAAGTTTTTTCTTTAGTTTCTATTTTTGAAGTTTATTTGAAGGCTTGTAAATTAAGAGATTTTACAATTTGTTCTAAAATGTAACATTTAAAAATTTTATTTTGTTCTTATCTGTACTAATTTTGACTCGTATAAAAATGGGAAGGATATGGCAAGATCGATTGTACACATAGATATGAACACATTTTTTGTCTCCTGTGAAAGGCTGACAAATTCTGCATTAAACGGGATACCGCTGATTATCGGAGGAGGGGAAAGGGGAGTAGTAGCATCATGCTCCTACGAAGCCAGGCGCTTTGGGGTACGCTCAGCCATGCCCATTCATATGGCCATGAAACTCTGCCCGCAGGCCAAAATTATGAAAGGAGATATGGAATTATATTCGCGTCTCTCCCACGATATTACAGAAATTATTCAGGAAAAAGCTCCGGTGGTAGAGAAAGCCAGTATCGATGAGTTTTATCTGGACATTACCGGAATGGATAAATTTCATGGCAGTTACAAATGGACAAATGAACTTGCCCAGACTATAATACGTGAAACAGGCCTCCCATTAACCTTTGCACTTTCCGTTAATAAGACCGTTTCCAAAATTGGTACAGGCGAAGGAAAACAAAAACAGAATCTTGAAATCCCGGAGCATTTGGTGCAGCCTTTCCTAAATCCGCTTTCCATCCAGAAAATTCCAATGGTAGGGGAGAAAACTTTTCAGATGCTTTCCAGAATTGGAATCCGTACCATTCAGACCCTCTCTGAAATGCCCGCAGAAGCCCTCCAGCGAATGATCGGCAAAAACGGAATCGAGCTATGGAAAAAAGCCAACGGCATTGACAATAATCCTGTCGAGCCTTACACGGAAAGAAAATCAATTTCTACCGAGGAAACCTTTCCTCAGGATACCATCGATATTGATCTCATTAGAAGAATACTGCATGGTATGGTCGAGAAACTTGCCTTTCAGCTGCGATCAGAGCAGTGGCTAGCCTCGACAGTAACGGTCAAAATCAGATACGCCAATTTTGATACCGAAACCAAGCAGTGCAGAGTTCAATATACCTCTGCAGATCATATACTGAACCAAATTGTTACGGAATTGTTTGAAAAATTATACCAGCGCCGCATGCGTCTTCGCCTTATCGGAATTCGTTTCAGCGGGCTTGTCCGCGGTACCTATCAGATCGATCTTTTTCAGGATACCGAGGAAATGCTCGCACTTTATCAGGCCATGGACCGAATGAAAACCCGATACGGTTTTGACTCCGTGATGCGCTGCGCTGGGGCAACCTTTAAACCCAACAATAAAAATGAAATTTTAAAACGTAAATCCCGGTAGATGTATCTCAATTGCCATTCCTTCCATTCCCTGCGTTACGGCACCATTTCCATCGAGGAATTGATTGCCCATGCAGTAAAATGCGGGGTTACTGCTATGGCACTCACCGATATAAATACTGTTACAGGAATTTACGAATTTATAAAAGGATGTAATGATGTGGGCATTAAGCCTATTGTCGGGATGGAATTCCGATATGAGCATCAGCTTCGTTTTATAGGCTTGGCAAAAAATGCAGAAGGGCTGGCTGAAATGAACTTTTTTTTGACCCAGCATAATATTCACGACATTGTTTTACAGCCTGCAGCTCCGGATTTTCAGCATGTCTTTATTATTTATCCATTGGAGAATGTACCTTTAGTTTTAAAAGAAAATGAGTTTATCGGTATCCGCCCCGAGCAGTTGCCCAAACTGATTTTATCGGATTGGAAAAACAGACAGGAAAAAATGGTTATACTCCAGCCGGTAACTTTCAGAAACAAAAAGGAATATAAACTGCACAAAATCCTGCGCGCAATTGACCTGAATATTCTTTTATCCAAACTAACCCCTGCTGACAGCTGTAGGGAATCTGAGGTAATGGTGGATATTCAGAGGATTTTGTCCTGTTACGGCCAGTATCCCGGGATCATAGCCAATACCAAGAAAATTATCGAGCAATGTAATTTTGAGTTTGATTTTAAAACCCCGAAAAACAAGAAGTATTTCACAGGTAGTCGTGAGCAGGATATGGTAAGGCTGACCTCGCTGGCAGAGCAGGGAATGGAATGGCGCTATGGAAAAAATAATGAAGAGGCAAGGGTCCGAATGATTAAGGAACTCAAAGTAATAGATCAGCTCGAATTCAGTGGGTATTTCCTAATTACATGGGATATTGTCCAATACAGCATTTCTAAAGGGTTTCTGCATATCGGGCGAGGAAGCGGTGCCAATAGTATTGTTGCCTACTGCCTGGGTATCACCGATATATGCCCATTGGAGCTGGATTTGTATTTTGAAAGGTTTCTGAATATAAACCGTAAAAGCCCGCCGGATTTTGATATCGACTGGTCTTGGAAAGAGCGCGATACAATCCTGAAATACATTTTCTCTAAGTATGGTCAGCAGCACGTTGCTTTCTGCGGTACTAACGTCGAGTTTAAGTATAAATCCATATTTCGAGAAGTGGGCAAAGTCTTTGGGCTCCCAAAAGAAGAACTCGATGCCCTGACTAAAAATCCAATGGAACTGCAGGCCAAAAATGAAGTGGTCAGAGAAGTACAGGAATTTGGAAAACTACTGGAGAAATATCCTAACCAGCGAAGTATGCACTCCTGCGGAATCCTGATCTCCGAGGAGCCTATTACCAATTACACCGTATTGGAGATGCCTCCAAAAGGCTTTCCCATCGCACTTTTCGATATGCATACAGCGGAGGATATTGGACTTGAAAAATTTGATATTTTAAGCCAGCGCGGTATCGGTCATATTGATGACAGCGTAAAACTTATTGAAAGGAATCGTGGCATTAAAGTTAATATACGGGATACTTCTATTTCGAAAAATGAGGTAAGTTGTAATGAGTTTTTGGGAATGGGCAGGACTATTGGCTGTTTTTACATAGAAAGTCCGGCCATGAGGGGACTTTTGCGCCGTCTGAAATGCAACAATTATAAAACTCTCGTTGCGGCATCCTCAATTATTCGTCCCGGCGTAGCCCAAAGCGGAATGATGAAAGAGTATATTTTCCGCCACAATCATCCCGATAAATTCGAATACTTTCATCCTGTCTTCAAGGAGCAGTTGGGGGAGACTTACGGGATCATGGTCTATCAGGAGGACGTTATTAAAATTGCCCTGCACTATGGAGGGCTTCCTGCGGCAGATGGGGATATCCTGCGCCGTGCCATGTCAGGAAAGGGACGCTCCAAGGCAGCTTTAGAGAAAGTGAAGGATAACTTTTTTACTTCCTGCCAGGCGCAGGGACATCCTATGAAACTCAGTGAGGAAATTTATCGTCAGATTGAATCCTTTGCGGGATATTCATTCTGCAAGGCCCACTCTGCTTCCTATGCAGTGGAAAGCTACCAGAGCCTATACCTGAAAGTCCACTATCCTATCGAATTTATGGTGGCAGTCATTAACAATCAGGGAGGTTTTTACCGAACAGAGGTATATGTGCACGAAGCCAGAATGTCCGGCGCAGTCATTCACAATCCATGTGTCAACAAAAGCGAATTTGAAACTACGCTATATGGAACCGATATATATCTTGGATTTATGCACCTGCAGGGATTGGAGGAAAAAATTGCCATTATGATACAAGAGGAGCGCTGCCAGAACGGTGATTATAAATCACTCGATGATTTTATAAATCGTATTCCTATCGGTATCGAAGGCATACAAATTTTGATTTTTATTGATGCATTTCGCTTTACCGGAAAAACAAAAAATCAATTGCTGGTTATAGCACGACTTATAATGGTGAATTATAAACCCGAGAACAGAACCCCCCTTCTGCTGCAGGAGCCTGTCAGGGAATATGTACTGCCGGAACTGCTCCGCTCTCCTTTTGAAGATGCCTTTGATGAGATCGAACTTTTAAGTTTTCCGGTTTCCTGCTCGCCCTTTGATTTGCTGCAGACTAAATTCCGGGGTGATGTAATGGCCAGGAATCTGCTGAAACACCATAAAAAGACAGTCCGTATGCTGGCCTATCTGATCTCCCGTAAGCACGTTCCTACCAAGATGGGCGCGATGTATTTCGGAACCTGGATAGATGCCGAAGGTGAGCTCTTTGATACGGCCCATTTCACAGGAAGCCTGAAGGAATATCCTTTTCAGGGAGGAGGTTGTTATTTGTTGCTGGGCCATGTGGAGGTGGATTATCACTTCCCGACTATTACCGTTACCAAAATGGCAAAAATGCCTTTTATTCCTGATCCCCGATATTCTAACACCAATGACAGGCAGTACAAAGTGCATGAACAATTACGTGAAGATATTAGTATGACGCATCGTGCACCATATCCGCAGGAACATGAGATTAACTTACCGCGCCACAAAATGTAACAGCACTAAGATCGAAAGATAAAATTTGAAAATTAAAACCCAATATGTATTTAGAACATATGAAAATATCGAAAGATTATTTACTGGTATGGAGAAAGGTGCAATTATTTTGAGTTTTTTTTCTCTGCAGTTAACAGTAAATTAGGTAATTACCCTTAGTGCAGTTCGGAAGATTATCATTAGTTTTAGATTGAAAATTATAATAAATATTATTATGGCAGTATTTAATTCTCGTGATCTTTCTGTTTTAAAAAGCAGTTGCGGATATATCGATACCTTTATAGATGGAAGTACGGTAGTTGGTATTGATAAGATTTTAACTAGCGAACAAAGAAAAGTGCTGCCAGACGTGGATGGCAATGCATCTCAACTTTTGAGGTATACGATGCTGAGTATATGGTATAATAAAGAACGAAAAGTTCCTTTTTTGGCAGCTTATAATATTGATGGCAGCCTTAAAAGAACTGGTGCAAATAGGGTTCAGTTTAAGGATGATCCAAGAATATCAGCCTCACTACAGCTTAATAACTCATTTTATAACTTAATATACAATAGTAAGGAAACTGAATTTGAAATTGGTCACATGGCTTCTCATAATGAAATGGCTTGGGGATTAAAAAAGGAGATACAGGCTGAGCAGACTTTTCATTTTACCAATAGTGTCCCTCAGGTGGAAAAATTAAATTCTGGTTTATGGAGTAAACTTGAGAGTTACGTTATTACTGAAACTAATGAAAGTGATAACAAGCGAATATCCGTATTTACAGGACCAATGATTGCCGATGATGACCCTACATATGTTAAAGACAGATCATTTCAGCTTCCGCTGTTTTTCTTTAAAATAGTAGTTTTCTCTTTTGAAGGAAAGCTATATAGTACAGCTTTTGTTATGAGCCAGCTTAAAAGGCTTAGGGAACTTGAACTCATTGATGCTCCGGTAACAGGATACGAGAAAGGTTTTGTTTTACCTAAACCATTCAGTGACTACAAGCATAAGGAGGTTTTTCAGGTTAATATCCAAAAAATAGAGGCATACACTGGTCTGAATTTTCACTGGGATAATGTGGAACCTCTAAATATTGAAGAGGATGAAAGAAAAATTTATAAAATTGCCCAAACAGGCGGGAAGCTCAAAAATAAGCTGGCAAACAACAATACTTATAATTCAGTCCCTATTCTGACCAATATGGTGCTGCCTGGAAGAAATAATATTTTGTTTTAAATAACGTTAGTCTTCACCTGTGGCGATCTTTTTAAATGATATTTCAGAAAAGTTCTTCTATTAGACCACCTGTTTTCCTATTACAAATAATTGGGGTTTATTTACTCGTCCAATAAACTTTATTTCCGATCCCAGAAGAAAATTCACATAGGCATCAGGATTTCCGGTGCTTTCAATTTTTCCATTATCGTAATAAGTTATTGAACCGCTTAAAGCCAATTTACCATTTGCATGGTAAGCTGTTACACCACTCCATGCCAATTTTCCATTATCGTGATAAGCTGTAACTCCTGTCCATGCAATTTTGCCATTAGCATGGTACGCTGTTGATCCGCTCCAGGCAAGTTTTCCATTATCATGATAGGCAGTAGGGCCGTTCCATGCAATTTTTCCATTTTTATGATACGTAATAGTAGGCATATGCAGATGAGTTAATAAATTTATTAAAATTAGATTACAGGCAATGTGTGATTTTTTATTCTGAATCTACTGACAAAAATAAGAATTTATGCTGAAATATTTGATTATTATTAAAATTATATTATTCTCATCTCGAGGATTGTAATGTGCGAAATTTATCCTGTGTTGCCTGATTTATCTCAGAATTTGCTCAATTTTAAAAGTGCGGGCAATACCACTGCAATCGCCGCTGCTTTCTATTAATTCCAAATCTCCTTGGTTATCTGCATTGATATTTATAGCTTCTCCACTAAAAAATTCTATATGAATTTTCTTTTCCTTGTTCCAATGCGAAACTATGCTTGTACTGACCAATTGGTTATTGCTGAGTTCTTGAATTCTTTGAATCAAACTGTCTATTTCAATTCCTATATTTTCTATTTCTGTTAACATTTTATAAGTGTTTTATATTATAGTGCAGGAAGTGTGTTTTGTTTATTTTATGTAAGGCATTTTGATTTTATTTTCTGCTATTTTTTTAAATAAAAGAAAAGTGACGATTTCTCCTCCTAATTATCACTTTCCTTGCTACCGCTTATTAAACTTCCCCGTAAATACTCATAGAATTCTAATTTTAGTTCGAGTTCTATCCACCTTATTTTATATCAGTTTCAGCATACGTTCGTTTAATTCCTTCGCCATTTAAACTCTGCCACCTCTCCTGTGCAGTAAGTCATCATTTCAGGTCTGTGTATAAAAGAAATTGAAGTTTATTTTCATTCGAAACGGACTAAAAGGGCAGCCAAATTAGTGTCCGCCGGGTACTGCATGCGCATAACAGCTGCGCTGCCCTTCGGGACTTATAGCACTCCGTACCCGTTAACCGGACACTGGATTCTTGCTTTCTTTTTTTCCGTTTTTTCTTTTGAAAACAATTTTTAGAAAAGGCAGGGAAAAAGAAATTTTAAAAATAGTAATCACTAAAATTTAGAATTATGGAAATCACAGGACGCTTAACCAGAGATGCTGTTGTTGCTAATACAGCAAAAGACAGACAGGTTGTTAACTTCTCCATTGCAGTTAATGACACCTACAAAACCAAAGACAGTAATGAAGTTAAAAAAATAGTCACTTTTATTGACTGCTCGTATTGGCTCAGTGCAGGTATAGCCCAGTGGCTCAAAAAAGGCACAATGGTAGAACTATTCGGGAGAATCGGCGTGAATGCCTATCTAAGCAGTGAGGGTAAAGCCGTAGGCAGTCTTACTTTTCACACCAGCAATATTAAGATACTGATTTTCGCCTCAGACACTCAGCCTGTACAGTCGGAAAATTTTTCTGCCAAGAAAATTAAAAAAGAAGAGCCTGATGACCTGCCTTTTTAATTCGGATGATAAATGTATAAGTCTAAAGAAATGAGTTATGAAAGCCTTAGAAAAATCAATATACGCCCATTACGATGTACGCCTAGCGTTCAATAAAATCATTCTTTCCGATTTGGAATCGTATGACGGAACTAAAAAAGAACAGCTTAAATCTTTCCTTGAAGACCTGCAGAACGGGGGATGCATTAGCGGTATGATCTCCGAATTTATTTATCATGCGGATTGCAAGAAATTCTACATCCAGCATCTTGAAGATTTGGAAAACATCAGGGAAGAAATCGAAGATTCGCTTGGCGAAGCTGTAAAAATCCGAAACAGCCTGCCTCACTACACTTTTATGTGCTGGCTTTGTTTCGAAGAATACTGTTTTGACATCTACAGAAGCAGTTTTGAATAACACTTACTGTTCAATCTTAAATCAACTATTATGAAAGCTTCAGACAAGTTTAAAACCATTATAGAAAATTATCTCAATGAAACTGCGCAGAGCGATACCATCTTTGCGCAGAACTTCAGTAAAGCATCCAAAAACTTGGAGAGCTGTTTCAACTACATTTTTGGTGAGGTAAAAAAGACTGGATTCTGCGCCTTTGACGATTCTGAAATATTTTACATGGCAGTTAAATATTATACCGATGACAGTATTGCCGAGCCTGAGCCTGTACACTGCAGAGTTTTGGTAAATCCCCCTGTAAAGGCTGATTTGTTTAGCTCTGCAACAGAAGTTCCTCAAAACAGCATCGTTCCAAAAACGGAAGTGCCTGCTCTAAAATCCGCACCAAAAACCTTAACGCTCTTTGACCTATGATACCTAAAACCATCATCGAAAAGCAGATTACAGCTTTGAGCGTCTCCCTTAAACCTGTAACAGAAAACATGCAAAGGAGAGCGGAAAGAGAAATTTTCCTGAAATGGACTGTGCTCTCAAGGGGAAAATTCCATTGTTTGGAATGCACCCATACTTGGAAGCCTGATGCGCAGAAATCATCCTGCAAAAACTATATGAACTGCAAAGCATGCAGGGGGAAACTCAAAATACAGCAGTACAATCAGGTGCATTTCAAGGAAATAGAGTACTGGGCAGTTTTGAATGTATACGCAGGATTTCAGGTGGTGCGTATTATCTGCTCGCATAAAAACATGAAAAAGAATTTCATGCCGACTTACTTTCACAAGGAAGTCATGCAGCACTGGATAAATCCAAAAGGGGAGGTACGTACACTCTCGCTCGGCACCAATGTTTTTTCAAATACCTATGATGCGTGGCAATATTACTCGCCCCTTGAAATCCGTCCCAAAAATTTTGAGGATTCTCCCAAATACCGCATTAATCCTTATAAGGTTTATGCAGGAGGTAAGGTACTTGATGTCCTGAAAAGAAACGGCTTTCAAGGCAGTTTTTACACCATAGCACCGCAGGTGCTTTTTACGGCTCTTTTGAAAGATTCTTATGCTGAAACACTGCTTAAAGCAGGACAGACAGATTTTTTGAAACATTATCTGTTGTCTCACGTACAGCAAGTCAGGGAGAACTGGCAGGCGGTTAAAACGTGTTTTAAAAACAGTTATAAGGTGTCAGATTTTACGATTTGGGAAGATTACATCTCACTTCTCAGATGGTTTAAAATGGATTTAAGCATTCCTCAGAATGTCTGTCCTGAAAACTTAGCTGAACAGCATGACAGGCTAGTGGAAAGAAAGCGAAAAATCCAGAGACGCCTTAAAATAAAGGAACTCCGCTCGGAAATACAGCAGGCGCAGATTATTTATGAAGAGCATAAAAAACAGTTTTTCGGACTCGAGTTCACAAAGGAAAATCTCAGTATAAGCGTTATGGAGAGCGTTCAGGATTTTCTCGAAGAGGGTGAAGTGCTGCGTCACTGCGTATTTACCAACGAATACTATAAAAAGAATAACTCGCTTATCCTTTCGGCTAAATTTGAAAACAAGCCTGTAGAGACCATAGAGGTAGCGCTTCCCTCACTTGAAGTTGTGCAGTGCAGAGGAAATAAAAATAAGGATTCCCCGCATCACAAACAGATCCTAAAACTCTTGAATCAGAACCTGTATCTGATTAAAAAGCGTCTAAAAAACAAAAAAGTACTCCGAGCCGAAAATTAGTTTTTGGCTTTTTTTTAACAAAATGTTAAATTTCGGCGAGCAGACACTTTAAGGCGGGGATATTGTCTCAGGGGTTCAGGCTTAATTTCAGAACAAAGTTCGGGAACGAAAGGCGGTTCGCCGAAAAAAATTCCCCCATAAACGCAGGTGAAAAACCTGCTTTATTGCGTTGCTTTTTTCGCTCGCTTTCTCATTCCCGGCTCAGGTTCCATAATTAATCTTAAAAACTTTAGAAATCATGGAAACTTCAAAAACACTTCAGAACTGGAATCAGGTAGCAGAAATTGAATTGGTCTACAAAACAAAAGTAAAAGCATCCGAAAGACCTTTTATAAATTCTTCAAAAACGGCTTACCAGCTGGCACTCCAGTCCTGGAATCCTGATACAATAGAATTTTTCGAGCAGTTTAAAATCATACTTTTAAATCAATCCAATAAAGTGCTTGGCATTTACGAAGTATCTTCTGGAGGTATTTCAGGCACTGTGGTTGACCTCAGACTAATATTTGCAGCAGCACTGAAAGCAAATGCAGTATCGCTGATTATGATTCATAACCATCCTTCAGGACAGATTAAACCTTCTGAAGCTGATAAACAGATAACCGGAAAAGTCAAGGAAGCTGGCAGAATACTCGATGTTGCACTGCTGGATCATATTATCATTACTCCCGAAACCTACTATTCTTTTGCAGATGACGGAGCTTTTTAGCTCCGTTATATTTTTAGTAAATAGCTTAATTCACTTCTCTAGTAACCGCAGCAAATTTTAAAAGGCTTCTACATAGAAAATTTAGCGGCCAAAAATGCAAGTGTATTCAGATCTGATGGCTCCATGATTATGGGATTCGATTATGAAGCTTAAGGAGGAACAAAATAGTTTTAAAAAAAATCTATAATTCACATAATTCTGTCATGCTGTGGGTTGAAGCCTGCCGCCCCGCAATTGCACTTCCTTCGTCGGGACATTTTCGGGGCGCTAGATACTCAAATCTTCAAGTACTACTGTTAAGAAAATTGATTCACAAAAGATTTTATTGCTAATTCCAAATTTAATTAATAAATAGATTGGCAATAATTTATATATTAGCGAAAAATCTTAATTTATATACAAGAAAATTATTAGATATTTATTTATTTCAATGCTGATATGGAGGATTTTTTAAGAAAATACAGAGACCGTCTGCGGATTATAATTATCCTATATGTTTTTTGTGAGCAGAGCAAAATTGCGGATTCGGAATATTTTGGAGTATTCCGCAGTGAAATAAAAATTCAGGCTTTGGATTTTCTGCTGAGGTATCCTGATTTTCTATCAATGGAACTGATTGATTTAATGGACAATGATAGTACTATAAATCAAGATGAAGTAAGCGAAGTTATATCAAAGATATATTTAGATAAGGAACCAGAATTAAGGGTTGAAGAAATGGAAAAATTTTTTCATGGAGCTTATGAAAGTATTGATGAAGTTATTGCCTTTCATGTCAGCATAGGGTTTCTTAAACATGAAAGTAAAAAAAGAACTGATGGAAGGACATATGATAAAAACTATTATATCACAATGCATTGTGCCGAAAGGATTGAGAATCATCTGAAATCAATTTCCGCTGTGCAATGGTATTTTGAGCGTTGCGAATTAATTAAAAAATACTTCGGCAGTTTTACAGGAACCCAGCTGAAAAGTAGGCAGTATAATTATTCCGAATACAGTAATATATCATATAAGAGGCATATTCAGAATGTAAACTCAAAAGTTCGAGCAGCCTATCATGAGAGATTTAATAAACAATTATTATGAGCAGTACAGAAATCAATTATAAAGACTTTGTTACATATGTTCACAAAAAATTCGAAGAGGAATTGTCTTTTGATGAAATTGAGGATATCCTTTTTTTGGAGGAAAGCTACAATAAAGACAGTCCTGCATCTATAGGTAAATCACTCTTACTGAATAGACTTGTTTTTTCAGGAAAAAAAAGTACAGGCGAAACCGTTGCTTTCGATCAGACCCTTTATAATGGGATTAATATCTGGATTGCAGATAATCACAAGGGAAAATCGACAATATTTAAGATAATTAAATTTGCTCTTACCGGAAATGACAGCATCAAGAAAGACATCAAACCCTGGATTGAGGAAATTCTATTGGAATTTACTATCGGCAAAGTTACGTATACGTGTCATATAGACCGGACTGGACGAGATAGAGGAAGTCTTTACCGCTTTACTATCGAACAGTATAAAACCTATAAAAGTGAATTTAAGTTAGATGTAATTGAAAAACAAGTTGAGTTTTCTTTTAACAGCAGGCAGGATCTTGAAGATAAACTACAGAGTTTCTTTTTCGAACAGTTTTCATTTTATATTTTAAAATATACACAGAAGAGCAGTGCTAAAGATTCTTTTGACTTAAATACCTCAAGCCTGAGCTGGTCAACATATTTTAAATCAATTTATCTTGAATCCAATAATTATGAGCATTTATTTTTTGAACAGGAAAAAATAGGGCTGCAAGGGAAGAAAATTTTTGAAATGGTTCTGGGTCTGCCCCTGACTTATCCTATAAATATGCTGAAGATTCAGCAAGATCGTGTGAATGAAAATATCGGAAAGATAAAACTTGTTGACAAATCAAGAATTGATACTGCAAAAACTTCGAAAGAAGAACTTGATAAAAGGTATCAGGAAGTAATAAAAGAACTGGAGTCAGCAGGCCAAAACTCTGGAATTACCTTTCAAGAGCGTCCTTTGATTGAAGAGTATTCAGCTATTCAGCATAAAGTCAACAAAATAAGAAAAGAGCAAAGGGACTTCACAGAATTTTATCAGGCAGAAAAAACTAAACTTAACCGCATTGAAGACGAATTTAGTAATCTTCAGAATGACAGGAGAAAAGTTGATGCAGAAATTTTACGGCTTCAAAAGCAGGAATTGAATATGGATCTGTACAGACAATCGCAGAGTTTTTTTACTAATTTGGATATTAAGGCATGTCCTCATTGCGAGATTAAGGTCAGCGATGATAAAAAGGAAAAGGAAAAAGAGCAGCACATTTGCAGCCTATGCGGAGAAGAATCTAAGGAACAGAAGATAGAAGAAGCCGAAATCCTGCAGAAATCAAGCCAAATTCAGCAGGAAATTAAAATCCACAATGAGCGTCTTGCCAAAATCACCAAAAGTTTGGATGAAAAATCAATCCTGATTAAAGATGTAAAAAAGAAGGCAGAAGATTATAGCGCAAAAATCTCTTTGAGTCCATCCATTGAGATGGATAACAAAAGGCTTAATGAAATAGAAGACGAAATAGCATTGATTGCAAGAGAACGTGAGAAACACAAAGATAAGGTTGAAAAGAAAGAAGAGCTCATAAAAGAACAGGCTGTGCTGAATTTCCAATTGGAAGAAATTAAACGAAATCAAAGCACTATCATTTCTGATGAACTTGACAACCTAAATTTTAAAAAAACTGTTTTAGAGTTTGCCCTGTCTGCACTTGAAAAAAAGCGAAGCCTTTTGAACAAGGATATTTTAGGAAAGCTTGAGGCACTCATCCTAAAAGAAGTGAATGCATTTGGACTAAAGAGTATTACAAAAGTTATTATAAGTGAAAAATATGAATTGATTTATACTCAAAATGATGTTCAGATAGGTTTTAATGATTTAAGTGAAGGAGAAAAGCTAAGAGCAAAACTGGCATTTTACCTGAGTCTTATCCAATTAGATATTGAGCATAGTCTTGGAAGACATCCGCGATTTTTGATATTTGATTCTCCCGGCAGTGAAGAAATGGTTCCCCAGCATCTTAAAGGATTAGCAGAAATTTTTAAGGATAT
Organism: Flavobacterium hydrocarbonoxydans; assembly: GCF_009789235.1. Taxonomy (GTDB): domain Bacteria; phylum Bacteroidota; class Bacteroidia; order Flavobacteriales; family Flavobacteriaceae; genus Flavobacterium; species Flavobacterium hydrocarbonoxydans. The sequence continues at coordinate 341,536 of NZ_WSTB01000005.1, forward strand.
TAATAATAGGTTTGAAAAAGAGCTCCAGATATTCGTCGGATCTGCATTAAGAGAGTTTTCTCAAATTACTGATGAGGATCGTACATTTATAAAAAAAGAAGACGAATTTGTTTTTTAATGGATAATTATCACAAACATTTAGAACTTTTTAAAAGTGGAAGTATATTTGAGCAAGTCAATTTCTTAGATAATTTCAACAGCAGTAATTTGGTTGATGATTTAAGCCCAACCGACTTGTCTAATATTTTATTCAAAGGGGTGGAGAATTCTTCTAACGCATATGTAAGACGTTCGTGTTTTAAAATAATTTGCGATTTGACTCTTAATGGAATACTCAGCAATAAATTTAAAACCGCTGGTCTTTTACATGATTTTCTTAATAATGACGATCCGGAATTGATAACAATTGGCTTGAAATATCTTCCATACTTTCCTGAAGTATTTACGCAAGAAATAGAAGAATTTCTTAAAACACATTCTGATAGCCAGAATGCAGAAATATCCAGCCAGTCTTATGTATGTCTGGGATTAAACAGCATTTCCGAAAATATAGGAATTGAGGATGTATACCAATTGGTAGAAAATCTTGCAATAGCGGAACGTTATTTTAAAGCTGCATCAGCTGCTGTTGAAAACCGTGACGATGCTGATTATTATATACTGCTGATCCAATGGATATCGGCAATAATGTCAAATAATTTATATGAATCGGATAATAAACTAGAAGCACTGCAAAAATCCCTGATGCTTAGAAATCTTTATGAAAGGGACGGAATGGAACTTGATTTTCTAATTTTTAAAATGATTCAGAATATCAAAACAAGTTATGATATTTTACACAATTCAGGGGAATGGGTAGATTTTATAACTAGTGTCCGTAGTCTGATGAAAGTGAACTCTGAGATTGAAATATTACGCAGTTTTCAAGGGAGTAGTAAAGGTTTGATGAAAAAGATTGATGATAATTTTTTTAATAAGTTAGAGAGCCACATTTATAAAGCCCATCTTATAGCTGAAAAGAAAAGGTTAGATGTATTGAAATCCAGTGATGAAGAGAGTTTTGTAAAATTTATTGAGAAAATAATAAGTTATTTCCCTGATGTTCCTGATCCAAATCCTGAAAATTACGATCTTCTTATTTTGCTTCAGCAGAATTTTGGACAGGAAGGAATTGATGCTTACCAAAAGATTAGAAATAAAGAGTTACCTGTAGAGAAAGCTTTCTCTGATCTTCTAAAGAAAAATAATAATAATGAGCTGCCATTTAAGACAGGAAGTATTCATGGACAGGAAGTATTTACAGCTCTGGTAACTCAAATAGATACTCTTCTTCCAAGTTACAGTGATGAGAAAAAAACAGTATTTTTAAATATTCTTGAAGAAGTCATCAGATATGCTAGATTGACTTTTGTAAATAATGATAAAAGCCGTTTTTCTTTTCTATACAGTAAATCTGAAAAAAACGGAAAAGGACAAGATGCAGTAGAGCAGGATCTGCAGGACAGCATGCTCTTTTTTTTCGAGCATTCAAAAATTGCTGATGGACTTGGTCACGAACAATCAAAATTTGTTGATGGAGGAAGGGTGGATATACTTTATAAAAAGGACATTATTACAATTCCAATTGAATTAAAAAGGTCTTTAATACGGCCGAATGAATCTATCTTAGAGGAGAATTATTTGGCTCAGGCACAGACATATACAGCAGGATATGATCAGCTGGGGATTTTTGTTCTTCTTGAACTAAGTGAAAAGGAAAAAGAAGCGCCTGCAAATTTTAAAGACTGGTTTAAAATTCATCATCTCAAGCCATCAACTAATCTTACAGTTAATTTTCCTGATTTTGTTGTCTCAGCAGTTATTCCTGGAAACCGTACCGGCCCGAGTTCAAAAAGCACTTATAAATAAATTAGTGTTCACGATAAACAGTAGTGGATGCTTTTTTAATTCACTATATATTGTTTTATATTTGAATAATTCTCAACCTTTTATTTATGAGCTCTAGTACTTTTTATGATAATATTCAAAGAAATCTGCTGCTGTATTCGATGGAGCTTGAGATGTCTAATTCATCAGGTTTATCCAGTACCTCTGTGCATGCTGAAAACGTTTTCTTAAGACTCTTTAACATGATTTTCGGATGGGAACTAGTTAATGGCAACGCTGAGAAAATGAATCAAAATGGGTACGATCTTATTGATTTAAAACGCAATCTTTATATACAGATAACGGCAAATAAAACATATAAAAAGAAAATTGATTATTCGCTTTCGCAGATGCATAGCGTTGAAAAAGCTGAAGGTGCGGAGCTTATCATTTTTTTTATAAGACAAAAAATAACACCAAGCCATAAAAAGAAATCCAATCTTAATGGACTTAATTACTGCGCAGCAGATATTAAATGGTTGTTGAAAGAAATTCTGCAGCGTTGTGATGCCAAAGCTCTCGCGGAAATTGATACTTTTTTAAGAGTAGAGCTTGCTCCTTTGAAAATACAACTCGCAGTACATTCATCAGCAATACCCGATGGGAGTTTAATGCAGGAACTGATTCCTGAAAAAGATGGCTTTTATGTCCAAAGGAATGAATTGGTTAAAAACATATTTGAGTTCAGTCAGCAAGATAATGGTCTGCTGGTGGGAGGACCGGGTTTTGGTAAGTCATTTATTATTGATGCCCTCCAGCGGTATTATTATCAACAGAATATTCCCTGTTATGTGCTGCGTATTAATGAGCTTATTGATGGTGACCTGACAGAAATTAATGAAAATCTCGGTTTTACTGATGGATGGCTCGATAAACTGGCTTTAATAAGTTCAGATGATAAGCAGTTTAAAAGCCTTCTGATATTTGATGGCTTAGATACTGCAAAAAACGAACGGCTGAAAGATAAAGTGTTCAAATATATCCGCAGTGCTTTAAAGAGGCTTAAAGGTTCATGGAATATTTTAGTGGGATGTCGTACTTACGATGCAGCAAAATCTATATCCTTGCAGTTATTGTTCCCCGGGGCAGGCTTTGACAGCGGTATATTAGGCTGCAGGAACATAGAAATCCCTTGTTTTAGTGAACAAGAAGTCAAAGATATATTTTCTACTTATCCTAAAATGGGCGAGAAAGTAAAAGGCTGTACAGAAAATCTGCTGAAATTGTTAAGTGTTCCTTATTTTATGGGACTTCTTGAACAGATTGTGAATCATGGAACAGATGAAAAATTAAATCTCTCGGTAGTAACAACAGAATCACAGCTCTTAAATTTTTATTGGAGAATCAAAATACAATCAAACCGTGCGCTTGACCTATTTGCCCACAAAATCACCAGTGCTTTTGCAGGTATTCCAAGCCTTTCAATAGAAACATATAATATAGTTGCTGCTCAGGATGCCGTAGAGTTTGAAGAACTTTTAAAACAGGGAATAATAGTAGAACACGGGTTGCATCGAAAGAATATTTCATTTGCGCATAATATTTTATTAGAATATGCAGTCAGTTATTATCTGCTTTATAATCAGGCGAATAAACAGATTGACTTTATTAGCAGTAACAACAGACTGCCTTTTTTGTTCAGGCAGAGCTTTGTTTATTTCTATAATGATCTCTGGCACTACAATCGTGATTTATTTTGGGATCATTATTTCCAGATCAAAGCAATAAAGGAACCTCTTTTCAGGCTTTTCCATCAGACAATTCTTGACTACGTTATTATAGATACCTATATAAGCTCAGAAGACTTAAAGCCTCTTGCCGAAGAATTGGGTACTTTAGAATATGGAGAATCCGTCCGCAGGATTCTTGAATCATTGTGGTTTATAAATAAGGGCAACGTGCGCTTAAAAGATGTCATTTTTCTAACCGGGCTATGTGATAAACTGCATCCTGATTTATTATGGCAGCTAGGAGTTCATTTAGAGGCGGCAATCAGATTTTATTCAAAGAATAATAATGATATTATGACAGAACTCTCTAAGGCTTCCAGAGAGTACATGAGTTATGTGATGAAGGAGCGTTTAGTGTCTGATCAAAAAAAATATATTGACAGTAATGCCGGATATCGCGGTATAAAAAATCTCTGTTCTACTTTTTCTTTCGAACCTGGGAGTGCGGAAAATATTTTAAAAAACGTTCTTGAACTGCTTGGCGAAGATGATTTTCCTATTACTTTCTTTCATACCCTTGGTGAATGTTTAGAACAAGTTTTTGCATCAAATGCTCAATTTGGAGCCGATATCTATAGAAAGATTTATTATCATAGAGAAACCAGCAATAAAGTTACGTCAATGGGCACTGCTGTTCTGCAGCTTAACAGCAATCGAAAACAAGATTTTGCACATAATTATTTTGTTCTTGAAAAGAAATTCAAAGAACTTCTTCAGATTAATTTTCTCCCCGCAGCAACTCTGGGTGCTGATATTGTAAATAAGGCCAATGCAGAAGGGAACTATAAACCTGAGAAAAATATATTCTCTGTCTGTGTTGGGGCAGTGGAAGCATCAATACTTTTAGATAATTCCTATTATGAAAAAGATGAGAAGAACGGACCGTTTGCACACGGAAGGATGATTTTTGAAGCTTTAGAACTGAAGACTGCACTTGAAGAACAGAAGATTATTCAAAACAGGATATATGAGATTGCAAGTGTAATTCAGGCCGCATATCTATGGCGCAGACTCCTGAAATATCTTAATGAAAATATAGCTTTATTTCAAGTTATAGTTTTTGAAATACTTTCCAATAAAATATTTTTTGAAAGTGATGAAACAATGTATGAAGCGGTATCTCTTTTGGAAAGAGCATGGCCTTCAATGACTAATACTCAGCGCAGAAAAATCGAAGAAATTTTTTTTAAGCTGATGCATCCTGAACCTTTTTATCATAATGAATTATGGATGGTGAGCCGCCTTAAAAAGATTTTATCGGTAATACCGCCTTCGACCCTGCAGCTTGCTGCATCAATAGAATTCTTGGATAGAAATGGCGTCACTGAAAATAAGCAGATGCTCTCAAGAGGACTGCAGATGGCCCAATCACAAAGTCTGACTCAGGAAGAGAGAATGGCTGGATACGGTTTCATGCCGAACAATCAAGAACAAAGTAGTATATACGAGCTCTTTAAAATAGTGGAGGGTTTTAATGAAACTTTTAGAAAAAATGAACAAAATAAACAGTATGGAGTTTTAAATGAAGAAGAATTTGAAGCGGCTTATAAGCTTTTTCAGTCCGCTCGGTCCAAGATGCTAGGAGTTGGGCTAATCCAGGCTTCATGTGATAACGCCGTTGCAACTTTTGCCAATATTCTTTCAGCTCACCCACAGAAAATATCCGATGAGAAAACCTTTTTTCTAAGAGAGGTATCTATGTATTATATTTCAATTGATGATTATAAAAGCAAGACATATGAGCAGGGTGAGTTAAGCAGCCGTTTCGGTGGGGCATATTCTCCAAGTGCACGAACAGCCTCGGTACTTACCTTGATAAATTTGATGTATGATTCGAAAGATCCTTCGCTGGAAGAGACTGTACTGGCTCTTATGAGTGATAACATGGCTATTATAAGGTTAAAAGCACTGCCAGCACTTTCTTATTTTTGGAATGTAAGCAAAGTTATATTTTGGGAAAAGGTATTTGAACGTGTTGCAGCTGAGTCTGATGGTCTGTGTATGAATGAAATAATCACGAAATTATGTTTTGATGATCTAATAAAATGTAGTATTGAGAATATTGAGAAAGTTTCCTTGTTAATTGCTGAACGCTTGTCAGCAGAGGACGGTGAAACTTACAGTGAAATTTGGAGTAGTTATGTAGTTCTGCAGCTTATGAGAGTACTTCGTCATGACAGGCAGTCTGCTGTAAAAGGAATTAAAGACAATTTGAAAAATAAGGAATTTTCAAGAACTTTGATTTTTGAAATTAATGGAACTCTTGATTCCTTTAATGCAGGAAAAAACTATATTGAAAATCTCGATAAATTTTCGGTCCTGATTGATCTATACAAAGAAGTTCTAAAATTCAGATTTGACTTTTTGAAAACTCTTGGTATTTCTCACGAAAGTGCTGTTGATCATTTTGAAATAGTTGATAATGTAATTCAGAACATCCATTTCATATTAGATTTTGAAAATAATAATGGTTCCCGCAAATTATCCAAAGTGGAAAGAAAGGCTCTGTCCAGTAAATTAATGCCTCTTCTAGAGTATGCCGCAGTGCAGTCGGAATACTTGGAAAGCGGTTTTATGGTGGCGCATACAGGATTTTATTTTATGAAGAATCTCAACTTTTTAATTGATTTTGATCCCCAGCGCGTTCTTGAACTTAGTGCAAAGGTAGTTATCTGTGCAGCTAAAAATGGATTTACTTATGATCAAAGCACTCTTAAAGAAGTAGTGAAGCTTACAGAAAGCCTAATTGCTGATCATAAAAAAGTTTTGTCTATTTCTACTAATTTTGATAAACTCATTATTATACTGGATCAGTTTGCCCAGTCAGGTTCACAGGAAGCCCTGCAGCTTACCTGGAGTTTGAAGGATGCTTTCTAATATTTATTGAATTTAGCGGTTTTGTTTTGAATAGAGAACTCTTAAGTTAATTAAAATAGAAAATAAATGGATTATTTGGAGATTGATTAGAAACTTAGCCTGTCGAATAAAGTTTAAAATGATTGGCTTTCAGAAAAGAAATATCTCGTTTCGTGAAATAAAATAATTGTTTTGTTCCATATTTGTACCATTTACGTGTAATGTGTTGTTAATCAGGTATTGTTATTTTCGAAGAAGTAAAATAATTTACTCGTAGAGGCGCACTGCTGTGCGTCTCTACAATATATTACCAAAACCGAGTCATAAATGGCTCGGTTTTTTTTATAGGTTTAAAACTCTATATAGTCTTCTTTTTTTTCTATAATTACTTCCCCCATCATCATTTCAATATCCATTTTTACTTGTATTTGAAGTTTGTTTTTGAGTTTAAATTCTTTGTTTTCAAATCCAATGTAAGAGAAAATTAAAGTATCTCCTTTTTTTGCTTTAATTGAAAATTTCCCATCAAAATTAGTTTGAGTTCTAATTTTTGTTCCTTTTAGGACTACGTTGGCACTAGGTAAAGGAATATTTTGATTATCTAGTAAAACACCTGAATATTCTTTACGTTTGTTATTTGAATCTGCATCTAAAGAATCACTCAATTGCTTTTGATCAGTTTGTTCGATTCTTACATTGCCTTGTGCAGTAGCTGATTGAGTGCCCAATCCTAAAAAGGCAATTATGGATGCTGCAGCAATCATCCAAATCGATTTTTTTTCTTTGGGAAGAATTAAAGTCCGGTCTAATTGTGAAGCTCTAAACTGACCGCATAAATTCTCGTTTCGATTATATTCCAGAAGAATTTCTCTGTCAGATGATTTTGTGAAATCAACTACATTTTTTTGACAATTACTGCAAAATCTGCCTTTTTCAGTAGGAGTCATTTCGCTCCACTTTTCGTGGCAGGGTTCCGGAATGGAGATTTTTATTTTATGGATCATTTTGATAAATTGATTTTAATAAAAGTAATTATTTTTTTGATTTGTTGACATTATCTTCCTATCAAAATAACCATCATCATTTCCCATTCAGATTCTTTTTTGTAATATTACTATATAAATCATTTTGAATGAGAAAGATAAAATACAAGAAAGGCAGGAAGCTTCAACATGTTAGTTTTGAGTACACTGGGTCGCATAAAGGTCAGGAATCTGAAATGCAGCTTTTTGTATATGACAATGAAGATGTTATAGAATATGAGAAGTTTACGGTTTTGGCATTAAACACTTGTATTGATACTACCAAAAATAATTGGCTGAACATTCACGGATTAAATGATCTCAATCTGATTAAAACGGTTGGAGCGCACTTTCAGTTGGATGATTTTTTATTAGCCGATATTTTAAATACAGCCAAAAGAACAAAGCTGCAGGAACAACGGGAACTATTGTTTTTCAATATCAAATCGATTTTGCCTTCTGAGGAAGATTCGGAAACAATCAAAGCAGAGCAACTGAGTTTTATTTTAAAAGATGGTATTTTAATTTCATTTCAGGAAAAACGAAGTGATTTCTTTACCCATATTCGTGAGCGATTACGCACTCATTCAGGGATTGTTCGCACTAAAAAAGTAGATTATCTGCTCTATTTATTACTGGACGCTGTAATGGAAAATTTTTACATTACAATTGAAAATGAAGAAAATAAAATCGAAGAATTAATAGATCTGACCAAAAAAGGAGCAGACCCTATTATTTTAGAAAAAATAGAAAATCACCGTGATAATTTTAATTTTCTGCGCCGTTCTATAGTTCCGCTTCGGGATTCTTTGTATGATTTAAAAAGCATCAAAGACGATAATATATTCAATGATATAGAAGCCGATACTTTTAATTTTTTTACCAGATTGCATCAAAAAAGTCTCGAACTTTTAGAGCAAATCGATTCGGACATGAGCTCATTAGAAAGTGCTTCCAACTTTTATTTTTCGGAACAAAGCCGAAAAATGAACGAGATTATGAAAACGCTCACGATTATCTCGGCAATCTTTATTCCGTTGACTTTTATAGTAGGAGTGTACGGAATGAACTTCGATTATATGCCCGAACTTCGTTCTAAAAACGGGTATTTTATCGTAATGGGAAGTATGTTTTTACTGGTGATAGCCCTGATTGTTTATTTCAAAAAAAGACGTTGGTTTTAACTTTTGTTTTAATATGAAAAATTCAGAATTGTTCGATATTTGTTTAAAATCAAAATAGAAAGTATGAGTAAAGCGATATACATAGCCACAAGCGACCAAAACAGTGGAAAATCGATTGTAACATTGGGTTTGATGAGTATTTTGATTGGTAAAACTGCCAAAGTAGGCTATTTTAGACCTATTGTGGAGGATTTTATTGATGGCGAACTGGACAATCATATCGAAACTGTTCTTTCGCATTTTAACCTTGATATTCATTTTGAAGATGCTTATGCGATTACGAAAAGCAAATTAATCAAAAAGAAAAATAAAGGGAAAATAGGAGAGGTTTTAGATTTGATTATCGAAAAATATAAAAAACTCGAAGAACGTTTTGATTTTGTTTTGGTAGAAGGAACAAGTTTTACGGGTGAAGGAACTTCTATTGAACTGGATTTGAATGTTTTAATAGCTAAAAATCTAGGAATTCCAACTATCATTATCGGTTCTGGAGTGGGTAAAACCTTAGAAGAATTGGTAGACAGTTTGTATCTGGTTTATGATTCTTTCAAAGTAAAGGAAGTCGAAGTTTTATCTGTTTTTGCCAATAAAGTACAACCGGAAAATATAGAATTAGTTACCAAAGGATTGCAGAAAAGCCTACCTGAGAATGTTTTGGTTAATACCATTCCGCTTATTTCGACTTTGAACAATCCTACGATGCAGGAAATCGTGAATGAACTGGATGCTAAAATATTATTTGGAGAAACCTATCTGAATAATGAAATTGGGCATTTTAGTGTTGGAGCCATGCAATTGCACAACTACTTGGTTCATCTTCACGACAACGCTTTGGTAATTACGCCAGGAGATCGTTCGGATATTATTCTGGGTGCGCTGCAAGCCAATGAATCGGTTAATTATCCAACCGTTTCGGGAATTATCCTTACGGGAAATATACTTCCAGAAGAAAGTATTTTAAAACTTATTGAAGGGCTTTCTACTATTGTTCCGATTATCGCGGTTGATGGCGGAACCTATCATATTACCAACAGAATTGGCGCTATCAAATCTAAAATTTACGCCAATAATACCCATAAAATCGAAACTTCGATTAATACTTTCGAAAAGTATGTAGAAGTTGAAGCATTATCTGAAAAATTAATCACGTTTGTGGCTGAAGGAATGACGCCTAAAATGTTTCAGTACAATATGGTTAAACGTGCCAAACAGCACAGAAAACATATCGTTTTGCCAGAAGGAAACGATGAAAGAATCATTATTGCAGCTTCGCGATTATTAGCGATGGATGTAGTAGATATTTCGATTATTGGGGATAAAAAACAAATAGAAAGTAAAATAACCGAATTGGGAATTTCATTTGATTTTTCGAAAGTAAACATTATCAACCCAATAGAATCTAAGCATTATGATGATTATGCTAATACCTATTATGAGCTTAGAAAAGCGAAGAATGTTAGCATAACAATGGCAAGGGATTTAATGGAAGATGTTTCGTATTTCGGAACCATGATGGTCTATAAAGGTCACGCAGACGGAATGGTTTCTGGAGCGGCGCATACTACACAGCATACGATTTTACCGGCATTGCAATTCATTAAAACCAAACCCAATTCATCGGTAGTTTCATCGGTGTTTTTTATGTGTTTAGAAGATAGAGTTTCGGTTTTTGGTGATTGCGCTATTAATCCAAATCCTACAGCAGAACAATTGGCAGAAATTGCTATTTCATCAGCAGAATCAAGCGCCGCTTTTGGTATTGAGCCCAAGATTGCGATGCTTTCCTACTCTTCCGGATCCTCAGGAAAAGGGGATGAAGTCGAAAAAGTAAGAGCAGCAACCGAAATCGTAAAACAAAAACGCCCCGATTTAAAAATTGAAGGCCCAATTCAGTATGACGCTGCAGTGGATAGAAGTGTTGGAAAGAGCAAAATGCCCGATTCTGAAGTAGCAGGGCAGGCGAGTGTACTTATTTTTCCAGATTTAAATACAGGAAACAATACGTATAAAGCTGTTCAAAGAGAAACAGGAGCTTTGGCCATTGGTCCAATGTTACAAGGCTTAAACAAACCTGTAAATGATTTAAGTCGTGGCTGCACGGTGGATGATATTATCAATACGGTGGTGATCACAGCGATTCAGGCGCAAGGGTTTTAGGTAGTTGTGCGTTATGCGTTTTGGGTTGTGAGCTATGAGCTATGAGCTATGAGTTTGTACTATAACTTACTAATTATACTTAAAAAAATCCGTTTTTATCCGCGTTTTTGCTTTAGCAAATCCGTGTCATCCGCATTCAAATTTACGTTCTGTATAAATTTATAAAATAAAAAAAACTTAGTGACTTAGCGCCTTCGTGGCAAAAAACATAAAAAATGAAAATACTAATAATAAACTCAGGAAGTTCGTCGATAAAATATCAATTAATGGTAATGCCGGCCAACGAAGTAATATGTTCGGGTATGATTGACAGAATTGGGTTAGAAAGTTCGAATGTAACCTTCAAATCAGCATCAAATTCATTGGCAGAAACACTTCCTATTCAGAATCATAAAGTAGGTTTGCAAAAAGTAGCTCAAATGCTTTTGGATGCGGAAAAAGGTGTTATAAGATCGACTTCAGAGATTGGTGCCGTTGGTCATCGAGTGGTTCACGGAGGAAGTTCTTTTACGGATACTGTCAAAATTGACGAGAAAGTAAAGGCAAAAATCAAACAATTATTTGATTTGGCACCGCTTCATAATCCGGCGAATTTAGAAGGAATTAATGTTGCTGAAGAAATTTTTGACAATGCAGCGCAAGTTGCTGTTTTTGATACCGCTTTTCATCAAACGATGCCAGAAGTGGCGTATAAATTTGCAATTCCGAACAAATTACTGACCGAAAATAGAATTCGTGTGTATGGTTTTCACGGAACAAGTCATAAATATGTTTCGGAACAAGCGATTGAATTTTTAAGAGAAAAAAACCTTCCAACTCAAAATATCATTACCATTCATTTAGGAAATGGCTGCAGTATTACCGCTATTAAAAACGGAAAAAGTATCGATCATTCTTTTGGTTTCGGGCCAACAAATGGTTTGATAATGGGAACCAGAGCGGGAGATGTAGATCAGTCGGTTATTTTTTATATGCAAAATTCGCTTGGATTTTCATTAGAAGAAATAAATACGATTCTGCAAAAAGAAAGCGGAATGTTAGGTCTTACTGGATTCAGTGATTTGAGGGATATCGAAGCCGAAGCCGAAAAAGGAAATAAAGATTGTCAGTTGGCTCTGTTTATGAATGCGTATCGAATTAAGAAATTTATAGGTTCATACACAGCGGCACTAAATGGTCTGGACGCCATTGTTTTTACGGCAGGAATTGGCGAAAATTCGTCTCACATTCGAAAATTGGTTTGTACCGATATGGATTTCTTCGGAATTGATTTAGACTTAGAACAAAACGAAATTCGTTCGAAAGAAAACAGAGCGATTAATACGCCAGATTCTAAAGTGAAAATTTTAGTAATTCCTACTGACGAAGAGTTTGAAATCGCTAATCAGGTTTATCATTTGTTGAGAGACTAGATTCATTAGCCACACGAATAGTTAAAACTTTCCACTTTAGTATATTTCGCGTTCAACTTCTAAAAAAGTTATACCAAAAATTGTACAAATTCTCGCATATTAATTTGTGAGAATTTGTGCAATTTGTGGTTAAGAAACAAGCGTTATAATTTTGGAAACTTTCTCTTCACTAAACTTAAACCATGTATATTGGTTTGTTTTTTAAAAGTTCAATATTTGTCAGTATATTTGACTATAAATACGAATATTTTGAAATCTACACTTCATAAATTACTTATTCTCTTTTTTATAACTTTTCAGATTCAGGCACAAGAATTACTTCCTTTTGTAGAAAATTATAATAAATCAAATTATCAAGGTGATAACCAAATTTGGAATGTTGTCCAGGGAAATGATAATGCGATGTATTTTGCCAATAATCATTATTTACTGCGTTACGATGGTGTAACGTGGGAGAAATATACCTTGCCTAATAAAACCATTATTCGTTCTATAATGGTTGAAGGGGATAAGATTTATTCGGGTTCCTATAAAGAATTTGGATATTGGCACAGAAAAGAAGGGAAAATGCATTATGTTTCCATTACCAAAAACCTGCGTTTGTTTGATGAAAAAGATAACGAAGAAATCTGGAAAATTTTTAGATTTAATGGTTCAATTTATTTTCAGTCTTTCAATGATGTTTTTATTTACAAGGGAAAACACATACAGAAAATAAGGTTTCCATTTTTGATTTCGTATTGTTTTGTAGTCGATAAAAACCTTTATGTAGCGTCTGTAGAAAAAGGTGTTTTTAGAATGAAAGGCTCCAAAATTGCCAACCCTAAAGGGTGGAATGTGCTTAAAAACTGTGTTGTTCATGCAATTGAAAAACATCAGAATAAGACCTATATTTTTACACACAAAAATGGCGTTTTTTCAGTAGAAAAAAATGGTTTGAAACCTTGGGGCAATCCCTTGAACGAAACTTTAAAAAAAGCAACCATTAATGTGGCCAAGTTTGTAAAAAACGACAAACTGGTTATCGGAACAGGAAATAAAGGTGTTTATGTTGTTGACCTGAATACGGATTTGTATAAAAACATAGACCGTAATAATGTTTTGATGAACAACTCGATTTTGAGTATTGGTCTGGATAAAGAAAACGATTTATGGCTTGGGCTTGACAACGGAATTGCGCATGTCGAGATCAATTCGCCAGTTTCTATTTTTTATGATAATACCGGAATTTTAGGATCAGTTTATTCGGTTGCACCAACCCATAATGGTTATTTGATTGCTTCCAATCATGGTGTTTTTGAATATGGAGCCGGTAGATTTTCCATGATACCAAATACACAGGGACAAGCCTGGAATATAACCGAAATTAACAATCAATACGTGATTGGTCACAACGATGGAACTTTTGTGTACAATAATGGAACTTTTTCCAAGATAAACGGAATTAGTGGTGGCTGGAATTTGTCTAAGAGTAGTATTAATAATAACTATTTTCAATCTACTTATAGTGGTGTTTTACTTTATGATGAGCCTTCAAAACTAACTCAAAACAGAAGAATACAAGAGATTTCTAAACCTATAAAATACGTTGCCCAAAATAAGAAGAATGAACTTTGGGCTGCGGATAATTATCGGGGTTTGTATCGTGTTTTGTATGATGATCATTATCAAACCAAAAAAGTCGAGAACGTAACCCAGCAAAGCAAAATTAAAAATGATTTTGGCGTTAAAATTTTTGAGTTCAGAAACGAAATTCTGTTTCTAATTGACAATTCCTGGTACACTTATAATTCATTGACCAATAAATTGGAAAAAAATGAATTGTTTAACGAAAATTTCAAAAGTGTTTCTGATGTTGTTGCCATAGATGAAAGCCATTTTATTGTACAGCAAAACGGAATTTTGTACCATATTTATGCCAACGGAAATAAATTTGTGTGGAATATTATTCAGGAGAAATATTATAAAGGAAAATTGATCAATGATAACTTGAAAGTTTTTAGAGATAAAGACAATTATTTACTAAATCTTGATGATGGCTTTATTTCACTTCAATTAAAGAATGTTAAAAAACAAAATCTGGATTTAAAAACAGAGGCTTTTAGTAACCAAAATCTTGTTGCCGAGGACGATAAAATTGAATTTAATTCGGAGTTAAAAATTCATGTGGTGTCCGGAATTTATGGTGCCAGAAAACCTAATTTGTTTTATAGATTTAATAACACAAAAGATTTCTTACCCATTACTGATGGTTTGATTGTTCTCAATAATTTAAGCAGCGGATTTCATTCAGTAAAAATCTACAGACATGATGGTGCGCGTTACGATGAAGTTTCTAGTTTTGAATTTAGAGTGGCACAGCCCTGGTATTTTTCTTTTTGGATGATTGTGTTGTATTTGTTTTTAATAGGCGCTGTATTTTTCTTTTATTATAAATGGAATAAGCTCCGTTACATTCAAAAATTGAAACTTCAGGAAGAAGAACTAAAACATCAGAAAGAAATCCTGGAAATGGAATTGAAAGCGGAGAACGAATTGAATATTCAGGAATATGAAAAACACATTCTGGAACTTGAATTATTAACTAAATCATCTGAAGTGGCGGGAAAATCATTGTCAATTGCAAAGCAAAGTGAGATGATAGATAATATTCAGCAAATTTTAGATTCCGAGAAAGACTTCAATAAACTAAAAAGCGAAATCAAAAAAGCGATTAAAATCAATGAAGTGAATAAACACGAATGGGAAATTTTTGAAACCAATCTGAATCAGATTCATAACGAATTTATTATTAGTCTTTCTAAGAAGTTTCCAACTCTTACTCCAAAAGATATCAAACTCTGTGTTTACCTTAAAATGAACCTTTCGTCCAAAGAAATTGCACCTATGATGAACATCTCCTTCAGAGGTGTAGAACTCCATCGTTATCGTCTTAGAAAGAAATTAAACCTCACACAAGAAGAAAATCTATCTAAATTTTTACTTACTATATAATTTATCTTATTAAATTTTAGTAATATTTTATTTTTAAACCACTTTTTTTACATTATTACAATACATCATTACTACATCATAATGATATGTTAAAGCTATTGTGGTTTTTGTATAAATAATTGTTTTTCAGTTATTTAATACACTTTTTTTTGGTTTTGATGTAATCATGTAGTAGCCCTATATGATGTACTACAACGTTGTAATTGCTTAATTTGGCTCCACTAACTTAAACGATTACAAAACTTATGAGAAATTTTATTTTTAGCTTCTTAGCGCTTTTGCTTCTACCAGCTTATATGTCTGGTCAGGCAATCACAGGAAAAGTAGTAGATAGTAAAGGAATCGGAATTCCGGGAGCCATAGTTCAGGCACCAGATTCTAAAACTTCTGCTGATACTGATTTTGACGGAAATTTTACAATAAATGCCAAATCGGGAGAAATATTGAAAATTTCGATGTTGGGTTTTGAAGCTGTTTCTTTGCCAGCATCGGCTAATATGAGTGTTACCTTGCAGGAATCTGATGATACTATGTTAAAAGATGTTGTTATCATTGGATACGGAACCAGAAAAAAAGTTGATAATACTACTGCAATTAGTTCACTAAAAGGAGAAGAAATTACAAAAACCAAAGTCTTAAATGCTTCGCAGGCTATACAAGGTAAAGCGGCTGGGGTACAGGTAATTTCGTCTGATCTTCCAGGAAGTACACCTTCTGTTGTTATTAGAGGTTTGGGGACAGCTTTAGGTGGGAGAACTCCCTTGTTTATTGTAGATGGAATGCCAACAGAAAATATCAATAATATTAATACAAATGATATTACTTCGTATGATATTTTAAAAGATGCTTCGGCATTAGCAATTTATGGTACCAGAGCTGCAAATGGAGTTATCATCATTACAACCAAAAAAGGTAAAGGAGATAAAGTTTCTGTAGAAATTGAAAGCTTTGCAGGAGTAAGAGAGCCTTTGAAAAAGGTAAAAATGGCTGGAAGTAACAAGTATGCGTATTATACTAATTCAGCTTTGCAGTCAACTACTTTTTCACAAGATCAGCCTATAAATACAGACTGGTTTGATGAAATTACCAGAACAGGAAGTTATACTCAAAACAACGTTTCTGTTTCTGGAGGTACTGAAAGTATTAAATATTTTTTCAGTTTAGGAAATTACGAAGAAAAAGCAATCTTAAACGGATTGGATTACGGACGTACTACTTTTAGAAATAACAATGAATATAGAATTTCTAAAAAACTGACTTTAAATCAAAACTTCAGTTTTACCTCTACCAAATCAACACCTAAGCCATTAGATGCCTTTACAAATGCTTATAAGCAATCACCATTAGTTCCTGTTCGCTTTGCTGATGGGAAATACGGAGTATCCAGAGTTGGTCCGGATGGTTTCGTTAGTCAGACAGGTTCAGCATTTAACAATGCGGGTAATCCTGTGGCACAATTAGATTTTAAAGATGAAGAACAAAGAAGTATTATGCTTCAGGGAGGCTTGAAATTGGATTATGAGATTTTAAAATCATTAAAATTTACATCTCAATTTAACGGGGAATATTATAGTTGGAAACAATATGATTATGCAGATAATAAAAATATTTGGCTGGCTGCCAATCCAAATAAAGTTGAAAGCGATTATGCAAAAGAATTTCCAAATGCAAACTTAAATACATTAACAAAGGGGAGAGAGCAATATTATAACTGGAACTTGCAGAACTACTTAACTTATAACAAAGTTTTTGCTGAAATTCATGATATAGAAGTAACAGCTGGTATAGAAACAAGTGTTAAAGGGAATAGAGAGAAACTAACTATTGTGCGAAAAAATGTAGATACAAATTCTAATTATTGGGGATTAAAAGACGTAGAATATGCTGCTAATGTTACTAGCTATAAGGATGAAGTTTTTAACGAAATAAAACTAGCATCTTATTTAGGTCGTTTCCAGTACAAATTGATGGATAAATATTTGCTTACAGGAACTATAAGACGTGATGGATCTTCCAACTTTGGTAAAGATTACCGTTGGGGTACTTTCCCTGCTTTTGGTTTAGGTTGGGTTATATCTAAAGAAGCATTTTTAGCAGATTCAAAAACAATCAATTTGTTAAAATTAAGAGGAGGTTGGGGACGTTTAGGAAATCAAAATGTACCTCTTAATAACCAAAGTTATACATCTGGTCAAAATGCTTATTTAGGAGGCTCTATTTTAAATCAGGGAACAACAATTAGCTCACAAATTGATCCTAGTTTATCTTGGGAAGTTACAGAAGAAACGTCTGCAGGTCTAGATTTTGAATTATTAGATAATAGATTAAAAGGAACTTTTGATGTGTATGATAAAACAACAACCAATGTAATTTTAAATACTAAACCTTATTTTACATCAGGAATTACGAATGCTTCTCCTGCGCATGTTGGTGAAGTATCTAACAAAGGATATGAGATTTCCTTGCGTTGGGATGATAAAATAGGGGAAGATTTTAATTATTGGATCGGTGGTAATTTTTCGAACAATAAAAATGAACTTACAGGATTAAAAGATGTTGAATTAACCATACAAAATGGTGGAAATTTAGGGAATGGACAAAACACTAAAATTTTAGATAACAGTTCTGTAGGTCAACCTTTAGGAAGTTTTTATATGTATGAATATGCTGGTTTTGATCCTTCAAATGGAAAAATGTTGTATTACAATGCTGCTGGTGCTAAAGTGACTCAAGATGCTTTAAATACTAATGCTGATAGAAAATATGTTGGTTCAATACTGCCAAAATCTAACTACGGAGTAACACTAGGTCTTGCTTACAAAAATTTTGACTTTTCTGTTGATGGTTATGGAACTGCAGGGGCAAAGGTCTATAATGGAAAAAAAGCACAGCGTTTTTCTGGTGAAAACATCGAAGAGTCTCTTGCAATGGATTTCTGGACACCAAATAATTTGACAGCTTCAAATCCAGCACCATTCAATCAGGTACCTGTTGCTTCAACGTATTATTTAGAGTCAGGCGATTTCTTCAGAATAAATAATATTACTGTAGGCTATAAATTGCCTTTACCTGAAGGTAGTTTTATTAGCTCTTGCAGAATTTACGTAAATGCAATTAACCCATTTATTACCCAGAAATTCTCAGGATTTTCTCCAGAATTAAATGATGATGGTAATCCATACAACCTTCAGGGAGTTGAATTGAATGCGTATCCAACTTTGAGATCATTTGTAATGGGTGCTAACCTAAAATTTTAAAATTATGAAAAAGATATATATAGCAACGTTTGTAGTGTCATCATTCTTTTTTACAGGATGTGCAGACGATTATTTAGACGTAGATCAAACAGAAACTATTTCTACAAAAGATATTGAGTTATTCAACAATGACGCAGGTGCGGCTACCTTTGTAACTTCAATTTACAATAAATTTTTAAATTGGGATATGACTTCGTTTGGTTGGATTGGTTTATCAAGTATTACATCAGATGATGCAGATAAAGGATCTTCGCCTGGAGACACAGGAACTGATAAAGATGTTTTGGATGCTTTGACTTATAACGCTTCAAATCCATCTGCCGAAAGTACTTTTAATGCCAATTATGATGGTATCAACAGATGTAATCAGGCCTTAAATATTCTTCCAAAATTAGATAAAGCGGATGCTAATTTAAGAGCAAGATTGGCTGGAGAAGCTAAGTTTTTAAGAGCTTTTATGTATTTTACTTTGGTAAAATGTTACGGAGGTGTGCCGATTGTTGATCATCTACCTGTACCTGGAAATGATGCAGATAGAATTATGCAGTTAACCCGTAAAACATCTGCGGAGGTTTATGCTTTTATCGAAAGTGATTTAAATGATGCTATTGCTGCTTTGCCAGAAAAATCAGCTTACGGAGCGAATGAAAGATCAAGAGCCTCAAAAGGTGCTGCTTATGCCTTATTGGCAAAAGTAAGTTTGTATCAAAAAAACTGGCAAAAAGTAGTGGATAACTGTAATAAAGTTACCGGATACTCAATAGTAGAAGATTATGCAACGATGTTTAGACCTGCTGGGAAATTTGATTCAGAATCTATTTTCGAAATTTATGCTCAAGGAAGTGTTCCTGCAAAAGGAATTGAAGGATATTCAAATACCCAAGGTGCTCGTGGTGCTGGAGGTTGGGGTTGGGGTTTCAATACACCATCACAAAGTTTAGTAAATGCTTATGAACCAAATGATGTAAGAAAAGCTGCGACAATTATTTTTAAAGGAACTACTTTATATGATGGAAGAGTAATTCCAACTACGGTAGAAAACGAACGTTATAATTACAAAGCCTATTCTTCTGCCTATACAGATGCCTGGGAAACAGATGTCGATATTAAATACTTAAGATATGCTGAAGTTTTATTGATGAAAGCAGAAGCTTTAAATGAATTAGGACAAACTGATCAAGCAATTCCGTTGTTGAATCAAATTAGAAAAAGAGCCAATTTAGGAGTTACACCTGCTGTATCACAAGGAGATGTCAGAATTGCAATCTGGAAAGAAAGAAGAGTAGAAATGGCTTTTGAGCACGATAGATTTTTTGATTTGGTACGTACTGGTCAGGCAAAAGCTGCTTTTGCTGCAGATGGAAAAACATTTATCGAAGGAAAACATGAATTATTTCCTATCCCGGCATCATTCTTAAAACAAGCTGGAGATTTGTCTTCTCAAAACCCTGGTGGTTATTAATCCTTAAAAACAATTAAAATGAAAAAAAATAAATCAATTTTCTTGCTTTCTTTTGTTTTGGCTGCTACAATTTTTGTAAGCTGTGAGGATAGTATAGATAAAACAAACAGCCCAATTCCGTATGAATCAATTGGGGGTTATGACAGTTCTGATGATGTTGCGGCTGCGCACTTAGTATCAAAATTTAGTTTTGATGGGAATCTAACAGACAGTAAAAGTAATATTTCAGGATTTGAAGAAATGAATGTTGCTTATGCAAATGGAGTAAAAGGAAATGCTTATCAAGGTTCTAGTTCTGTTGCAAGATATGCAGTAGGAAATGCTACTGCAAAAATTACGTCTTTAAATGATTACTCAATATCCTTTTGGATGAATACTGCCAATACAGTACCTGATGGCGGAAGTCCAGGACAGGGAAAAGGTGCACAAGGTATTTTTTCTATTGTTAGACCAACTGAGTTTTGGGGCGGAATTAATTTATTTTTAGAAAATCCTGACAGTGCAAATCCAAATAGATTAAGATTAAAACTGGGAGTTGAAAATGGAAGAGCAGGTGTTGCCTGGAAAAGTCAAAGCGCTATCGTAAACATTGATAATAGTTTAAATACTTGGGTACATGTTGTATTGGCATATGATTCTAAAACAAGTACTATAAACTGTTATACGAATGGAGCGCCAAGCGCGAATATAGGAGGTTTTCCATATGCTCCAACTGCAGGAGTTGTAGGTTCGGTAATATGGTATGCTGATGATTCAGGAACTTTTGAAAATTCAAAGAATGCTCCAAAATATGGTGCATTTGAAATGATAGGAACAAATGGTAAAGTAGTTTTTGGTAATCATCAATTTCAAACAAATCCATCTCTAACTTCAGGTGGTTCAGCACAAGGATGGGCTACAAGTTATGCAGGTTTAATGGATGAATTCAGAATTTACGATTCAGCCCTTACTACTAGTGAAGTTACAGCTCTTTACAAATTAGAGAAAGACAAAAGATAAAAAAAAAGTCTTTGATGAGTAAATTAATTATCTCATCAAAGACTTAAATTTCTATAAACTATATATGCCAAATAACTAAATGATTATGAAAATCTTTAAATTAATTTCACTCCTGTCAATATTGTTTTTTGTACAAAGCATTTTTTCTCAAAATACGGTAACCTATACTTCTCTTTCTAATACAATAGATATTAATTCAGGAGTTGAAGGAACTGTTGATGTTGTTGTTAAATGTTTTGGAAATAGTAGTAATCCTGTATTTCTAAATGCAACGCAAGCTTGTGGAACTAGTGACGGAATTGTTTCACAGAGTTATACAAATGGAAGTATTTTAACTCCAGGACAAAGTACAATAATTAGATTTAAGTTTAAGAAGACCGTAAGTGCAGACACACAAGTTGCCTATAAATTTTCTACTAATGGAAGTTGTTTTCAAGACGAATCTAAAATGATTAAAATTACTGTAAATTATAAAAAATCAACTATTCCAACTCCTTCATCTTGCAATTATCCAGGAGCTTTAAACCTTACGATTACAAATGTTACAACTAATTCAGTGAATTTGAAATGGGACAATGTTCCAGGAGCACCAAGTTATAGAATTTATTATGCTAAAGATGGACTAAGTGGATCAATACCTTCTGTAGGTTCGCCTTGTTGTAGTGCTTCAATAAAGTCTTTAGAACCTAATACAACTTATAATCTGTTTATTTTAGTTGATTGTGGAAATTTTACATCTAATAAAATTACTCAGAAAATAAAATTTACTACACTTTGTAACAAACAAGTTTCATCAATTGAAAATTTTTCAGTTACTCCATATTCATATGGTTATAAAATAAATTTCACACCTATTCCTAATTTTTCAAATGGCTATTACATATTAGAATGGACTGATTTGGTTACAAATGGAGGAGGCATGAGTAATTTTTCTAAGGCTCCCGAGGGATCTTATCCGGATTTTTATTATGTACAATCAGGACATAGTTTTAAAATTCGTTTAACTGCTTATTTAGATTGTGTTACAGCTTATTCAAATTGGGTAACAGTTAATGGATTATGTCCATCTGCGCCTACTGACTTATATGTTTATAGTAATGCGAGTTCAGGTTCTTTTAATTGGGGAGCTTTAGCAAATTCACAAAATTATCAAGGAGAATATCTAATATATAATCTTGCTGGGCAACAAATATCAGGAACTTTTACTAGCTCTACTAATAATTACTCAACAGCAATTAATACAAATGGTATTTCAGGAAATAAATTTATCAAGTTTAGAATAAAATCTCAATGTAGTAATGGAACTTGGAGTGATTATAGTGATTGGTCAGGTACCGGAGTTTGGAATAATTAAAAATTAAAAATATTCTCAACAGAATTTTTAAATAGATTCTGTTGAGAATAATAATACCACAAAACAAATAAAAATGAAAATCAGTCTATACATAACTCTTTTTTTGAGTGTTTTCATGTCATGTTCATCTTCTTCGCCAGAAGAAGGAAACAAGGGAGGAACACCATTACCAACAAATCCAGTAACTCCAATTACGCCGCTGAGTGAAACAGAATTATTAGACCAGGTCCAAAAAGATGCCATCAAATATTTTTGGGATTATGCAGAGCCAAATTCAAAATTAGGAAGAGAGCGATATCTTGTTAATGATCCTGGGTTTGAGGCCAACAAAGTAACAACAGGAGGTTCAGGTTTTGGACTTATGTCGTTAGTTGTTGGAGTCGAACGAGGGTTTATACCAAGAGAAGAAGCTGTTTCCAGAATGATTACGGCAATGGATTTCCTTAAAAATGCAGATCGTTTTCACGGAGCTTGGGCACACTGGATGGATGGACAAACAGGTCATGCCATATCTTTTGGAAATAAAGATGATGGTGGAGATATAGTAGAAACAGCTTTTTTGTGTCAGGGTTTAATCGCGGTTAGAGAATATTTTAAAAACGGAAATACCAGAGAAAAACAATTAGCTGCAAAAGCAGATGAACTCTGGAAAGGGGTAGAATGGAGTTGGTACACGAATGGAGAAAATGCAATGTATTGGCATTGGTCTCCTAAATATCAGTGGGAAATGAAATTCAAATTAGAAGGGTATAATGAATGCTTAATCGCTTATGTTATGGGAGCCGCTTCTCCTACATATCCTATTCCCGCAGAAGCATATCATCAGGCTTGGGCAAGAAGCGGAAATATTGTAAGTGCAAATTCTCAATATGGCATTCCATTGCTTTTTAAATACAATACTGTTAGTGGTAACGCCGGACCTTTATTCTGGGCACAATATTCTTATTTAGGGCTTGACCCAGGTACTTTGACAGACAAATATGCTGATTACTGGGCCTTAACTCAAAATCATGCTAAAATCATCTATAATCATTGTGTAATCAACCCCAAACAATGGAAGGGTTATTCAGAGAAATGTTGGGGACTTACAGCAAGTTATACCCGAAATTCGGATGGCTCAACAGGATATTCTGCTCATGATACCGATAATGATCGAGGTGTGATTACGCCAACGGCAGCTCTTTCTTCTTTTCCATACACACCAAAAGAGAGTATGAATTTTCTAAAATTTTTATACAACGAGAAAAGAAATGAATATGTTGGAATCGCTGGTCCGTACGATGCTTTTTCGCCACAGTTCAATTGGGTTACACAGCGTTATTTAGCGATCGACCAAGGTACTATTGCGCCAATGATAGAAAACTACCGTACAGGTTTATTGTGGAAATTATTTATGAATGCTCCTGAAACTAAACAAGGACTGTTGAACTTAGGTTTTCATTCAACGAAATACGGATTTTAATCAGCAAAAAACAATAAAACATATAAAATACCATAGAATGAAAAAGAAACTCGTATTACTCTTTTTAGGATGTGCAGTGTTGGGTTATTCCCAAAAGAAAGATGCTAAAAATGCTGTAAAAATAAAACCGAAAGCTGAATTTGTAGCCGAACTATTGTCAAAAATGACATTAGATGAAAAATTAGGTCAATTGAATTTACCAAGTTCTGGTGATATTACAACTGGTTTGGCAAAAAGCTCTGATATCTCTAAAAAAATTGCCGAAGGAAAAGTGGGTGGTTTATTCAATATCAAATCTGTCGAAAAAATTAAAGAAGTACAAAAGATTGCGGTTGAAAATAGCCGTTTAAAAATTCCTTTGATTTTCGGAATGGACGTTATCCACGGTTATGAAACTACGTTTCCAATTCCGTTAGGATTGTCTTGTACCTGGGATATGAATTTGATCGAAAGAAGTGCTCAAATCGCAGCTCAGGAAGCGAGTGCCGATGGTATCAACTGGACATTTTCGCCTATGGTTGATGTTTCCCGCGATCCTCGTTGGGGAAGGATTTCTGAAGGTTCAGGTGAAGATGCTTACTTAGGAAGCCAAATTGCAAAAGCAATGGTAAACGGGTATCAGCAACATGATTTGTCAAAAAATAATTCGATTTTGGCTTGTGTAAAACACTTTGCTTTATACGGTGCGCCAGAAGCGGGTCGCGATTACAATACGGTTGATATGAGTCATATCCGAATGTTTAATGATTATTTTCCTCCTTACAAAGCGGCGGTTGATGCTGGTGTAGGTTCGGTGATGGCTTCTTTTAACGAAGTTGACGGAATTCCTGCTACAGGAAGCAAATGGTTAATGACCGATGTTTTGAGAAAACAATGGAATTTTAAAGGATTTGTGGTAACTGATTTTACAGGAATCAACGAAATGATCGATCACGGAATGGGAGATTTGCAGGCCTCTTCGGCTTTGGCAATGAACGCAGGTGTAGAAATGGATATGGTTGGAGAAGGATTTTTGACTACTTTGAAAAAATCTATTGATGAGAAGAAAGTTTCGGTGGCAAGAATAGATGAAGCGGTAAAACTTATTTTAGAAGCAAAATATGATTTAGGATTGTTCCATGATCCGTATAAATACTGTGATGTAAAACGATCAAAAACTGAAATTTTCACTTCACAAAGTAGAAACGAAGCACGTAAAATTGCTGCACAATCTTTGGTTTTATTAAAAAATCAAGGGCAGGTATTACCACTTAAAAAATCAGGAACTATTGCACTTATCGGACCTTTGGCTGATGCCGAAGAAAATATGTCGGGTACCTGGAGTGTGGCTACCAAAAAAGGAACTTCGGTTACGTTATTGAATGGTATTAAAGAAGTGGCTGGAAAATCAGTAAAAGTACTTTACGCAAAAGGGAGTAATTTAGATTACGATGAAACGCTAGAAACAAACGCTACGATGTTTGGTAAAACACTACATCGTGATGCACGTTCGAAAGAAGAATTAATTGCTGAAGCTTTAAAAGTTGCCAATCAATCAGATGTTATTGTAGCCGCTTTAGGGGAATCTGCAGAAATGAGTGGAGAATCTAGTAGTAGAACAAATCTTGAAATTCCTCAGGCTCAAAAAGATTTATTGAACGAATTATTAAAAACAGGAAAACCTGTTGTTTTAGTTTTATTTGATGGCCGTCCTTTGGTGATTACTAAAGAAAACGAAACTGTTCCTGCCATCTTGAATGTTTGGTTTGCCGGTACAGAAGCGGGTTACGCTATTGCGGATGTTTTGTTTGGTGATGAAAATCCATCTGGAAAACTGACCGCTACTTTTCCAAGAAGTGTGGGTCAGGTACCAATTTATTACGCACACAAAAATACGGGAAGACCTCTGGCTAATAAAGAAGGAAAGTTCGAAAAGTTCCGTTCTAATTATATTGATGAAAGAAACGAACCATTATTCCCTTTCGGATATGGATTGAGTTACACGACTTTCGATTATTCGAATATTAAAATTTCTTCTGATAAAATGAATTTCAGCGGAAAACTGAATGTTACGGTTGAGGTTGCCAACACAGGAAATTTTGACGGAAAAGAAACGGTTCAATTATACATTAGAGATTTGGTTGGTTCTGTAACAAGACCAGTAAGAGAGTTGAAAGGCTTTCAAAAAATAAATCTTAAAAAAGGAGAAAAACAAACGGTAACTTTTGAAATTACTGTTGAAGATTTAAAATTTTATAATTCTGATTTACAATTTGTTGCAGAGCCTGGGCTGTTTGATGTTTTCGTTGGAGGAAATTCAAATGCCGATAAGAAAGTTAGTTTTGAGTTAACTAAATAGTTGGTTTATTTATTAGTAATTGCCCTTCGTGACTGGTTAGCGAAGGGCTTTTTTTTAACTGAAAATTTTAGCACACACACATACAGTTTGTCATTCCGTAGGAATCTCAGCGCATTTGCTCGTAAATATGAGATTCCTACGGAATGACAAGATTGTGACTTTTAATTTGACATAGAAATCTTTAAAAGATAAAAAATGAAAAACACATACCTACAATCACTATTACTGTTTTTTACAATGTTTACTTCACAAATATGGGCACAAAAAACAGAATGGTTTGATCCAAACAAACCTGCAACAACCTATTGTAATCCCATTAATATTGGGTACAATTATACAACTTATAACCATAACGGAATTCCGGAATCCCGTCGTTCTAGCGCAGATCCGGTTATTATCAATTACAAAGGCGATTATTATTTATTTGCGACCAATCAGGCAGGATTTTTTTGGAGCAAAGACATGGCCGATTGGAATTTTGTTTACGGAAGTTTCCAAAGAAAACCAGGTGATGATGATCAATGCGCACCTGCTGCCTGGGTGGTAAATGATACGTTATTTTACGTAGGTTCAACCTGGAAAAAAGACCATCCAGTCTGGAAAACGGCTGATCCAAAATCGGGTCGTTGGTTAAGACATGTAGATACGGCAATGTTACCAACCTGGGATCCGGCGATTTTTCAGGACGATGACAAAAAAGTATATATGTACTACGGTTCCAGCGGAAAATTACCTCTTGTAGGTGCTGAGGTTGATTATAATACCTGGTTGCCAAAAGGAAATCAGGATGATTATAAAAAATTATATGAAGCCACCGAAGTAGAAGATATTCAGCGCCCTTACGGGGAAATAAAAGCCGTTGTCGGTTTAGATCCATCGCAACATGGCTGGGAGCGTTTTGGACCTAACAACGACATGGAACCTGCGCCCTGGGGTAATTTTATTGAAGGAGCGTGGATGACTAAACACAATGGAAAATATTATATGCAGTACGGAGCGCCAGCTACGGAGTTTAAAGGTTATGCAAACGGTGTACACGTTGGTGATAATCCGTTAGGGCCTTTTACGTATCAAAAACACAATCCGATGTCGTATAAACCGGGAGGTTTTGTAATTGGTGCAGGTCACGGAAATACCTTTGCCGATAATTACGGTAATTACTGGAATACCGGAACCTGCAAAATTTCGATAAAAGATCGTTTCGAGCGCCGTATTGATATGTTTCCTGCCGGATTTGATAAAGATGATGTGATGTATTCAATTACTTCTTACGGCGATTTTCCGATAGTGCTTCCAACTGCAGAACGTGATCAGACAAACGGAGCTTCTTCGGGTTGGATGTTGCTTTCATACAAAAAACCGGTTACCGTTTCTTCTGCCGAAGATTGTATGGAAGTACAAACGCACCGGGTAGATCATGGAGGAAAAAAAGTATTTGAAAAATTTTGCTACGGAGCTGAAAATTTGACGGACGAAAATATTCAAACCTATTGGTCTGCAAAAACAGATAAACCTGGCGAATGGCTTCAGCTTGATTTGGGCAGAACGATGCAAATAAATGCCTTGCAAATCAATTATGCCGATCATAAAGCGACACAATTCAATAAGGCGATGGATATTTATTATCAATATAAAATCTACATGTCTGATGATGCTCAAAATTGGACGCTGGTGGTTGATAAATCTAAAAATGATAAAGATGCGCCTCACGATTATTTAGAGCTTACAAAATCGATAAAGGCGCGTTACATCAAGATGGAAAACATTCATAATGCTTCAGGATTGTTTGCTGTTTCAGATTTTAGGGTTTTCGGAAATGGTTTGTTGGCAAAGCCAAAGGGAGTTTCTAATTTTAAAGTCAATCGTAATGATAAAGATTCCCGCAATGCAATGATTTCCTGGAAAAAGCAGGCTGATGCCATTGGTTATACGATTTATTACGGAATAGAACCTGGAAAATTATATAATAACATTATGGTTTACGACGGAGATTCGTATGATTTTAGAGGTTTGGATAAAGGCACAAAATATTACTTTACCATTGAAGCTTTTAATGAAAACGGAATTGGTGCAAAAAACAAAATTATCGAGATAAAATAACTTGATTTTACATAAAAAAAAGAGTCGCTTCATTTTAAATGTAGCGACTCTTTTTGCATAAAGTTATTTTTAAATTAGCAATTAAACCAATTCAAAATCTAAAGTATCGCTCTCAGTTCCATTAATAATAATCGACAATTTATGATTCCCTGTATGAAAAACACGAGTTGTAATTATTTTAAAAGACTGATTTCTTTCAATTTTGATTAATTGATTTGAAGGATAATTTTTCTCGCTGATTTTGAAGACTTTTTTCGCCAGATGTCCTTTTGATTTTTTGTAATGTACAGCATATTCTAATCGAATGGTTTTTGCGTCTGTGTTTTTATTATTCAAATGAAATTGAAACTGCAGATAATCCCCAATTTTTACAATAGGTGTTTTGATTTCGAAAGACGAAAGTTCAATATTCGTACTTTCTAGACCATAATGACTCAGTATTTCGGGATGACCTTGTTTTAATAAAGTCCGGCAGCCGTGTTTGATAATTCCGTCGGTTTCTTTACTGATACCTTGCCATTTTTTTACAATTTCAAGTACAATTTCAGGATTATCTTTTACAATATCATTTAGGTTATTGGCGACACTTCGGCGGACATATTCTGAAGGATCATTTTTTAAGTTTTCAAGAATGGGAAGTATAGAAACTGGGTCTTTTTTCAGGAACGGAATTGCCATAGCCCACGGTAATCTCGGGCGACTTCCTTCGCTGGCCAATCGACGAACGTGATGGTTTTTGTGCAAAGACCATTTAACCATTTCGTCAATCATTTTTTCTTTATATTTAAGGATAAAAGGACGAACAGCAAACTCACAACTAATAAATTGGGTAATAGAAACAAAGGCTTTCGCCGAAGTTTTAAAATCCTCCAAACCATACATTTCGATATAATCTGCAAAAAAGATGAAGGCCAGATTGCCATCAGTAAACTTGTTTTTCTTTAGATTTTGGATGATTTTATCAATTAATGAAATTGCTTCCGGAAAATTTTCGGGCATGAATTGGTGTAAAACAACAGTAGTGTGTTTCATGCGTTCTTTCCATTCTTTTTGAGCAAAATCTCCCTCGTAAATAGTTTCAATAAATAGTTTTTTATCAAATTTTGGATGCACTTCGGCAACAGCCTGAGCAAAATTTTCGTAAAAAGTAACCGAATAAATATCTTTTATTAATGCCATAATCAAGTTTGAATGAATTTCAAAGGTATTTAATGTTCTTTATTTTTAGTTAACAAAAAAGAAAAAGATTTTAACCATTAAGAGATGAAGTTTTATTACGAATAGAAGTTTGATTTTTCTTAATAACTGAATGCTGAAAAGGGATTTTTTATGTTGTTGATTGTTTTTTCTTATTAATTGAATTTTCAAATCCACAAAATATGTGCTACTTTAGCATCTTATAAAAATCTAGAAAAAATGATTAGCGAAGTACAATTTCAAACCGAATTACAACTATTGATTAGCAATGCAATTCGAGAAGATGTAGGACCCGGAGATTACAGCTCATTGGCATGTATTCCTGATACGGCGCATGGACAAGCGAAATTATTGGTAAAAGACCAGGGCATTATTGCCGGAGTTACGCTTGCTAAAATGATTTTTGAATATGTTGACCCAATGTTAAGAGTAAAAACTTTAATTGAGGATGGAGCGGCCGTAAAATACGGAGATGTTGTTTTTGAGGTTTGGGGAAGCTCACAATCTATTCTGAAAGCCGAACGAGTAGTTCTGAACTCCATGCAGCGTATGTCGGCAATTGCTACCAAAACACATCAATACACGCAACTTTTAGAAGGAACCGATGCTAAAATTCTGGATACCAGAAAAACAACACCCAATTTTAGAGTAGCCGAAAAATGGGCTGTCAAAATTGGCGGTGGAGAAAATCATCGTTTTGCTTTGTATGATATGGTGATGCTAAAAGATAATCATATTGATTTTGCTGGTGGAATTACCCGCGCCATTGCGACTACTAAAGAGTATTTAAAAGAGAACAATTTGGATCTGAAAATAATTGTTGAAGCCAGAAACTTAGACGAAATTCGTGAAATTTTATTGTCTGACGGAGTTCACAGAATCCTAATTGATAATTTTAATTACGAAGATACTAAAACTGCTGTGGAGCTCATTGGTACAAAATGCCAAACAGAATCTTCAGGAAATATCAACGAAAAAACCATTAGAGAGTATGCTTTATGTGGTGTAAATTATATTTCTTCCGGAGCCTTAACACATTCTGTTTATAACATGGATTTAAGTTTGAAAGCGTTTTAATGGAGTTGTGGGTTATGAGTTGTGGGTTATGAGTTATGAGTTATGGGTTGTTAGTTGATAATCAGTAATCAATAATTTAAAATCCTAAAATCTAAAGTCTAAAATCTAAAATAAAAATATGTCTCAGGAAATAGAAAATCGGCTCGAAAAAATTCCAGTTGTTCGCACTGTAGTCCGGTTTTTTAAAAACATAAAATTGCCTTGGTTAGAAGGTTTTTCTTTGTATGATTTATTAGAAATGTACACCGTCGGGATTCTCGAAGGTGCCTTTTCGTATCATGCAAGTGCGGTTTCGTTTAGCTTTTTTATGGCTTTGTTTCCCTTTGCGTTATTTATCTTAAACTTGATTCCGTATATTCCGATAGATGGTTTTCAGGATGATTTTTTGCTGTTTGTACAACAAAGTGTTCCGCCCAATACATACGATGCTATTAATAAAATTATCAGTGATATTTTAAACAATAGTCATTCCGGGTTATTATCTACGGGTTTTTTACTTTCGATTGTTTTAATGGCAAATGGTGTCAATGCTATTTTGAGTGGTTTTGAATCTTCAAAACATGTTTTTGACAAGCGTGGTTTTTTGCATCAATATTTAGTAGCATTAGCAATTTCTCTTTTAATGACTGTTATTTTGTTTGTAACGGTCGCAACGATAGTCGTTTTTGAGGTTTTTATCCAAAAAACAATTATTCAGGATGTTTTGAGTGACCGAATTCCGCTTATCATTTTAGGTCGGTATTTGTTTGTTTTACTGATGATTTTGGTAACCTCTTCTATCTTATTGCGTTACGGGACGAAACAGTACAATAAAGTGCCTTTTATTAGTATTGGTTCTGTTTTTACAACTGTTTTAATTGTTATATCTTCGTTCTTTTTTGGGATTTGGGTTATAAAATTCTCAAAATATAACGAACTTTATGGTTCTATTGGGACATTATTAATTCTAATGTTTTACATTTGGATTAATAGTATGATTCTGCTTTTGGGATTTGAATTGAATGCCTCAATCAGAAAATTAAAACAAAAAAATAAATAAAGAAGTATGAAAAATTGGATGTTAACGATTGGTGTTTTTTTTCTAACATTAGGCACAATTCAAAGTCAAAGTGTTATTGGAAAATGGAAAACAATTGACGACGAAACAGGTCAGGCAAAATCGATTGTAGAAATTTATGAGAAATCTGGAAAAGTTTACGGAAAAGTGGTGGAGATTTTAAGAGCGGATCATAAAAAAGATATTTGCACTAAATGTGAAGGAGCTGAAAAAAACAAACCAATTAACGGAATGATTATTATAAGCGGTCTTAAAAAAGATGGTGATGAGTATAATGGCGGAACAATTTTAGATCCAACAACCGGAAAAAAATACAAATGTTATATCACGTTAGATTCTGCTGATAAATTAAAACTTCGTGGTTATGTGGGAGTTGCCCTAATGGGAAGAACACAATATTGGACACGTGTGAAAAACTAAAATATGCGAAAAACGGCATTACTATTTTTATTTTTAGGAATAGTGTCCAATACTTTTGGGCAAACTAAAAGCGAAACATTACAAATAAGTCATCTTACGGGTGACTTTTATGTTTATAAGACATTTCACGATTACAAAGGCAAACTAATTTCGGCCAATGCAATGTATCTGGTTACCAATAAAGGAGTTGTTTTGTTTGACGCACCTTGGGATGTTGAGCAGTTTCAGCCTTTATTAGACAGTATAAAAGCCAAACATAATAAAGAAGTTGTAATGTGTTTTGCAACGCACTCTCACGACGACAGGGCAGGAGGAATCGAATTCTACAAAAAAAAGGGAATTAAAACCTATACAGGAAAACTAACGGATGAAATTTTAAAGAAAGAAAATAAGCCAAGAGCAGAATTTACGCTTCCAAATGATTCTATATTTAAAGTGGGACAATATAATTTTGAAGTTTATTATCCAGGAAAAGGGCACGCATCAGATAATATTGTGGTTTGGTTTGATAAAGAAAAAATACTTTATGGAGGTTGTTTTATAAAAAGTGCCGAAGCTACTGACTTAGGTTATTTGGGCGATGCCGATGTAAATGAATGGAAGAAATCTATCAAAAAAGTACAGGCTAAATTCAGTAAACCAAAATTCATTATTACAGGTCACGATGATTGGACGAATATAGAATCTCTTAATCATACTGAGAAGTTGGTTGATAGTTTTTTGTTAGAAGATTCGGTTAAGAAGAAATAGAGTAAAATTGTTTATATTTGAATTAAATTTAAATCTAAGATGAATTTTTTAGAGCATCACATAGCAGATATTTCTAAGCTTTGTAAAATTTACAAAGTGAAGTCTTTGTATGCTTTTGGTTCTGTTTTGACTGACAGGTTTACTGATAAGAGTGATGTAGATTTAGTAGTTGATTTTCAGCCTTTGAACGTTTTAGATTATTCGGATAATTATTTTGATTTTAAATTTTCTTTAGAAGAAACGTTGAAAAGACCAATCGATTTATTGGAAGAAAAAGCCATTAAAAATCCTTATTTCAAACAAAATTTAAACAAACAAAAGCAATTAATTTATGGATGATAATATTAAAACTTGGTTGTTTGATATTTTAAGTTCTGTAAATGAAATTGAAAGTTTTTTTGTTGATAGACCCAAACAATTTCAAGATTATCAAAAGGATTTGCGAACCAAACGCGCAGTTGAAAGAAATATTGAAATTATTGGCGAGGCAATGAACAGAATTTTAAAACATAATTCAGAAATTCAAATTACAGATTCTCGAAAAATTGTCGCTGTCCGAAATAGAATTATTCATGGATATGATTCCGTTTCAGATGATGTTATTTGGGGAATTGTAATGAAACAGCTTCCAATTCTAAAAAGAGAAGTTGAAAATATGCTTTCAGAATAATTTTTTATTATTCTAATCTTAAAAAAATCAAATGTTTTTTATCGAAGTTGTCTTACCGCTTTCATTGGCCAAAACGTTCACCTATCGTGTTTCTGAGGCCGAATTTCATTTCATAAAAAAAGGAATGCGGGTGGCTGTACCTTTTGGTAAGAGTAAAATCTATACTGGGTTAGTTCTTGATGTTCATCAAAATGAACCAGGTTTATACGAGGCCAAAGAAATTCATCAAATTTTAGACGAAAATCCCATTGCTACCGAAATTCAAATCAAACACTGGCTTTGGGTGGCCAATTATTATATGTGCGGTATTGGCGATGTGTACCGCGGTGCTTTTCCGAGTGGATTGTTATTGGAAAGTGAAACCACTATTTCGCATAAAACAGATGTTCGGGTTAATGATTCGGAACTTTCGGATGATGAATTTCTAGTTTATGAAGCCTTGCAGCATCAGAGTTCACTGAAAGTTCAGGATATTATTTCGATTTTAAATAAAAAAAATATTTTTCCGATTCTTCAAAAAATGATTTCGAAAGATATTATTGTTTTAGAAGAAGAAATCAAAGAAAATTACAAGCCTAAACTCATTCGATATGTAAAATTACACAGCCAATATGAGTCTGATTCTGGTTTAGGACAATTGCTTGAAGTGCTTAAAAATGCTAATAAACAAAAGGAGATTGTGTTAGCCTATTTTCAGTTATCTGCTTCCGAAAAAAAGCCCATTACGGTTAAGAAATTAGTGGAGGTTTCAAATTCGACTTCAACTGTTGTAAAAGCTTTGATAGAAAAAGAAATTTTTGAAGAATATTATTTGCAACACGATCGGGTTTCTTTTGATGGAAAAGCTTCGGAGGAATTTCTGCAACTGAGTGCTGCGCAAGAATTGGCTTTCAATCAAATTAAAGAAAATTTTACTCAAAAAGAAGTTTGTTTGCTTCATGGTGTAACCTCTAGCGGTAAAACCGAAATTTACATAAAACTCATAGAAGAGTATTTGACTTTAGGAAAACAAGTGTTGTATTTGTTGCCAGAAA
Organism: Flavobacterium hydrocarbonoxydans; assembly: GCF_009789235.1. Lineage (GTDB taxonomy): Bacteria > Bacteroidota > Bacteroidia > Flavobacteriales > Flavobacteriaceae > Flavobacterium > Flavobacterium hydrocarbonoxydans. Next base: position 375,994 of record NZ_WSTB01000005.1, read on the forward strand.
TTGCACTGACAACACAATTGGTTTCCCGCTTACGACTTCATTTTGGCGATAAAGTTGCTGTTTTTCATTCAAAATACAGCAACAACGAAAGGGTGGAAGTTTGGAAACAAACACTCGAAAACGCTGATAAAGCACAGATTGTGATAGGAGCAAGGTCGGCCTTGTTTTTGCCTTTTGCCAATTTAGGTTTTTTGATTGTGGATGAGGAACACGAGCAAACCTTTAAACAAACTGATCCTGCACCGCGTTATCACGCACGGGATTCTGCAATTGTTCTGGCTAATTTTCATAATGCCAAAGTGCTGTTGGGTTCGGCTACGCCAAGTATTGAAACCTATTTTAATACACAAGCAGAAAAATACGGTTTGGTTACTATTACCGAGCGTTATAATAATGTGAGAATGCCTGAAATCCTTTTGGTTGATCTGAAAGATAAACATTTTAGGAAAAGAATGACGGGGCATTTTAGCGATGTTTTAATCGAAGAAATAGCAGAAGCTTTGTCTTTAGGTGAGCAGGTAATTTTGTTTCAGAATAGAAGAGGTTATTCGCCTATAATAGAGTGTATGACTTGTGGTCACGTGCCGCATTGCCAACAATGTGATGTGAGTCTGACATTTCATAAACATAAAAATCAATTGCGATGCCATTATTGTGGTTATTCAATTGCAAAACCTTCTCATTGTCATGCTTGTTCGAGTATAGATTTGACGACAAAAGGTTTTGGAACAGAGCAAATTGAGCAGGAATTACTGTCTCTTTTTCCGAAAGCCAAAACTGGCAGGATGGATCAGGACACGACTCGTGGGAAATTTGGTTTTGAGAAAATCATTGACACGTTCAAAAACCGTGAAATCGATATCCTGGTCGGAACACAAATGCTGGCCAAAGGTTTAGATTTTGAGAATGTGAGTTTGGTTGGGATTATGAATGCGGATAATATGCTGCATCATCCTGATTTTAGAGCTTTCGAACGTAGTTATCAGATGATGACACAAGTGGCGGGAAGGGCTGGAAGATCGGAAAAACAGGGTAAAGTTGTAATTCAGACTTATAACCCGAATCATAATACGATTCAGCAGGTTACAAACAATAATTATATGGGTATGTATAAGGAGCAGTTGTACGACCGCCAGATTTATAAATATCCTCCCTATTTCAGAATCATAAAACTGACGCTGAAGCATCGTGATTTTGATAAGTTAAAAGAAGGTTCGTTCTGGTTGTATCAGGTTTTAAGTCAAAATTTGAAGATGCCGGTTTTAGGTCCTGAAGAGCCAGCAATTAGCAGAATCAGAAACGAATACATCAGGACGATTATGATTAAGATTCCGCAAAATCTGCCGCTTGGAAGCACAAAAAAAACTATTCAGAAAATGCTGAATAGTTTTGAGGCTGTTGCTCAATACAGAGCGATAAAAGTTGTTATTAATGTAGATTTTTATTAAAAATCTAAGAAGTGGCAGATAAAGCTCTTACCAAATCTTCTTTTTTGTTTCGGCTTAAAGGGATTTTGGTAACACCAATTTCGGCAAATTTACTATTAAAGCGTTCTACCTTATCAATATTAATAATATAGGACTTGTGTACGCGAATAAATTTCTCTTTTGACAGATCATTTTCAAAAGCTTTCATTGTCGAAAGTACCAGATTACTATCGTCCTCGGTTACCACTCTTACATAATCGCCAAAAGCTTCAATCCATTTGATTTTAGCGGTGAAAATTTTAAGTTTTTTAAGATTGCTTTTGATAAAGATATGTTCACCTTCCTCTTCTTTTATATCTTTTTTGAGAATATGTAAGTCGAGGGCTCTTTTTACAGAAGCATTAAAACGTTCTACAGAAATAGGTTTTTGAAGATAATCAGTGGCATCATAATCAAAAGCTTTTAAAGCATATTCAGCTTTAGAAGTGATAAAGATAATTTGTGGCTTGGATTTTAATCCGTCCAGAAAGTCAAAGCCGTTGATAACGGGCATTTCTATATCCAGAAATATTAAATCAATCGTATTAAGCGTGATACAGCTTTTAGCTTCAATTGCGTTAGAAAAGTCCCCGATTAAATGCAAACCAGGGTGATTATTGACCAATTTGGCAATAATTGTCCTCTGTATAGAACTGTCGTCAACAACAACACAGTTTAGTTTCATAAACATTTAAATTTAGAATAAATTCAGGATAGCAATAGTAAATGTATTATTTTTTTTGGAAAAGAAACTAAACTGAGGGGTTATTTTTTGCATTATAACGAATAAAGGTAAAAAAGTGTTGTTTATTTAAATTTAATCACTACTTTTGCACCCAATTTTAACAAATAAATATTGTATTTATGAATCATTATGAAACTGTTTTCATTTTAAATCCCGTTTTATCTGAGGTTCAGGTGAAGGAAACAGTAACGAAATTTGAAGAATTTCTTACTAGTAGAGGAGCTGAAATGGTATCGAAAGAGGATTGGGGTCTGAAAAAAATGGCTTACGAAATCCAAAACAAAAAAAGTGGTTTTTACCATTTATTCGAATTCAAAGTAGCTGGAGAAGTTCTAATTGCTTTTGAAACTGAATTTAGACGTGACGAAAGAGTTATGCGTTTCTTAACTGTAAGTTTAGATAAACATGCTATTTCATGGGCTGAAAGAAGAAGAGCCAAATTAAAATCTACTAAAGCTTAATTATTATGTCTACAATAGAGCAATCTGCAAAAGGAAAAAAAGACGGAGATATCAGATATTTAACGCCTTTAAACATTGAAACTAACAAAACTAAAAAGTACTGTCGTTTCAAAAAATCAGGAATCAAATATATCGATTATAAAGATGCTGATTTCTTATTGAAATTCGTTAATGAGCAAGGAAAAATTCTTCCTCGTCGTTTAACTGGAACTTCATTGAAATACCAAAGAAAAGTTTCTGTAGCTGTAAAAAGAGCTCGTCACTTAGCTTTAATGCCATACGTGGCCGATTTATTAAAATAATTTAAAATCAACAGTTGTTGGTTTCTCATCAAAGGGAACCTAACTTCTATAATAAGGACAACAACATGGAACTTATATTAAAACAAGACGTACAAAACTTAGGATTTAAAGATGATGTAGTATCAGTAAAAGCTGGTTACGGTCGTAACTTTTTAATTCCTCAAGGATTTGCACAATTAGCTACACCTTCTGCAAAGAAAGTATTGGCTGAAAACCTAAAGCAAAGAGCTCACAAAGAAGCTAAAGTTGTTGCTGATGCAAAAGCATTAGCTGAAACTTTAAAAGCTCTTGAGATTAAACTTACTGCAAAAGCTGGTGGAGAGAAACTTTTTGGTTCTATCACAAACATCGACATTGCTGAAGCTTTAGAGAAATCTGGTAACGCTATTGATAGAAAATTCATCACTAGTGGTATCGTAAAACGTACAGGAAAATATTCTGCTAGCATCCGTTTACACAGAGATGTTATCGTTGACTTACCATACGAGATTATTGCAGAAAAATAAGAGTTTCTTAACTTTTTGTTAATAAAAAATAAAAATCACCCATCAGGGTGATTTTTTTTTGTTAATTTTGCGTTAAAATTAACAAAACAAACACAAATGAAAAGAATCTTAACATTGTTGATTGTTGTATTTAGTCTTACTGTCACGATGGGACAAACTACAACATCAAGCATTAAAGGAATTGTGAAAAGTTCCAGCGGTGAATTGCTTCCAGGCGCTACAATCCTGGCAATTCATACACCTACGGGGTCAAAATATTCTTCACTTTCTAACGAAGATGGAAGATTTAGTATTTTGAATATGAGAATTGGAGGACCATACAAAATTACAGTAACTTTTGTAGGTTTTCAAAATCAGGAATACAATGATATTTATCTTGATTTAGGGAAAGTTTTCAATTTAGATGTTCTTCTTGCTGATGAAAGTCAGGCGTTAGAAGAAGTAAAAGTTGTTTCTAAAAATAAAGTTTTTCAAAGTGGAAGAACTGGTGCAGAAACTACAATTGGTAGAAGAGAGTTAACTGCTTTGCCAACAATATCAAGATCTGCAGAAGATTTCACCAGACTAGACCCAACGGCTAGTGGAGGTTCTTTTGGAGGTAGAAATAACAAATACAATAATTATTCTTTGAATGGAGCGGTTTTTAATAATCCATTCGGGCTGGATGCAGCTACTCCTGGAGGACAAACAGGTGCTCAGCCAATTTCATTAGACGCAATTGAGCAAATTCAGGTAGCAACTGCGCCTTATGATGTTACTTTGTCGGGATTTACAGGAGCTTCTGTAAATGCGGTTACAAAATCAGGAACAAACGAATTTCATGGTACTGCTTATGCTTTTTTTAGAAATGAGGATATGACAGGTAGTAAAATAAAAGGAGAGAAAATCTTTGTACCATCCTTAGAGCAAACACAGGCTGGTTTTAGCTTGGGAGCTCCAATCATTAAAGATAAGTTATTCATTTTTGGAAACTTCGAAATCGATCAAAGAAGTGATTTAGGCTCTAACTTCGTTGCAAATAATGGTGACGGTGTAACAGGAATTAATGAATCTAGAGTTTTGGAGTCTGATTTGATTGCGGTTTCAAATGCTTTAATGAATTTGAAAGATGCTAATGGAAATAATTTTAATTATAATCCAGGAGCTTATCAAGGTTTTAAGCATGAATCAAATTCGAATAAAGGAATTGTAAAATTAGATTGGAATATTAATGACAATCATAAATTAGCAGTAATTTATAATTTTCTTAATGCTTCAAAAGATAAACCTGCACACCCAACTGCATTAGGTTTTAGAGGGCCAAATGCTGCAATATTACAGTTTCAAAACTCAGGATACCAAATTAATAACAAATTAGATTCGTTTTTGGTAGAATTAAATTCTAAATTTAGTGAGTCTGTTTCGAACAAACTGCAAGCTGGTTATACACATTTTGATGATTATAGAATACCATTTTCTACTCCGGCTCCTGTAATTAATATTCAGGATGGTTCTGGTACCAATTATATTATTGCGGGTCATGAGCCATTTTCAATCAATAATACTTTGGATCAAAAAGTATTTCAATTTACAGATAATTTAACCTATACTGTTGGTAAACATGTTTTTACTTTTGGGACTTCATTCGAAAAATTCGAATTTAAAAACTCTTTTAATTTAGGAGGTTATGATAATTTTGGAAATCCAAACGGATATGCGGGTACTTTTTTTACACCATATTTTACTGTTCAGGATTTCTTAACGGATGCTGCAAGACCTTATGCAACAAGTATTATTGCCCAAAATATGCAATATGCGATAGATACTAATAACGCAAAAGGTAAGTTTGCAGTAGGTGCCGATGGCGGATGGAAATTGTCTGAGCTTAATGTTGGTCAGTTAGCATTTTACGCCCAGGACGATATGAGTTTGACAGACAATTTTAAATTATCTATAGGATTACGTATTGATAAACCGTTGTATTTTAATACAGCAGATTTGATTCAGAAATATATTGATACTGATAATGGTGCTACCAGAGATAATGGTATTGATTATTTTGATCCAGAAACAGGTGAGGCAACGCCTCTAATCTCTACAGATTTACCAAGTGATAGATTATTATGGTCCCCAAGGGTAGGTTTCAACTGGGATGTTAAGGGAGATGCAACTTCGCAACTTCGTGGAGGTTCTGGGATTTTTACAGGAAGAATTCCTTTTGTATGGTTAGGGAACCAGGTAAGTGGTGCTGATGATTCTTTCTTTCAAATTATGGATCCTGATTATAAATGGCCTCAGGTTTGGAGAACAAGTTTAGGGTATGATCATAGATTTGAGAGCAATTATATTTTGACTCTTGATGTTTCTTATAATAAAGATATTAATGGTGTTCATGTTCAAAACTGGGGTTTAAAAGCACCAACAGGTACATTGGCTGGACCAGACAACAGACCAATTTACACTGCAGACGACAAAGGAGCAAACAATGCTTATGTTATGACAAATTCGGATAAAGGAAGTGCTTTTAATGCATCTGTGAAAGTTCAGAAGACATTCGAAAATGGTTTATATGCAAGTTTGGCCTATAACTATTTGAAATCTCAAGATGTTAACTCTATTGAAGCAGAGATTACAGGTGATGCTTTTGCATTTAATCCTGCTTTAGGAAATGTAAATAATGCAGTGCTTTCTAATTCTAAATATGGAGACAATCATCGTTTTATTGGTGTAGCTTCTAAAAAATGGAAATACGGAAAAGATAAGTGGGCAACTACTGTTTCTACTTTCTTTGAGTATGCACAAGGAGGGCGTTTTAATTACATTTATGGAGGAGATATTAATAATGATGGCTCTGGAAATAATGATTTGCTTTATGTTCCTACAACAGCAGAAATTGGTCAGATGACATTTTCAGGTGCTGGTCAGGGAGAAGCTTTTGATAAATTTATTGAGCAAGATAAATATTTAAGAGACAGAAGAGGAGAGTATGTTGAGCGTTACGGAGCTGTTGCGCCCTGGAGAGGAAAATGGGATTTGAAATTATTACAGGATTATAATTTTAAAGTATCATCGGCTTCAGAGAAAAAGAATACAATCCAATTTAGTATTGATGTTTTAAATATCGGAAACTTATTAAATTCTGATTGGGGAATTGTTCAGGTCAATACAACCAATCAGCCAATTGGTGTAAGTGTTGACCCAGTAACAAATGTTCCAACTTATACTTTTACAAACACGCAAACGCGAACATTTAATTATGATGCTAGTTTAGTATCAAGATGGCAGGCGCAATTTGGTATTAGATATATTTTCTAGTCAAATAAAAAAAGTAGTAAATTTGCCCTCTCGTTTGAGAGGGCTTTTTTATGATTTTTAGTCAGCGCTCTTTCGAAGAAATAAATACAACACCATATAATAATATAATGAAATACGCAAGATTAACAAAAGAACAGTTTGAAGAGTTACAGGCCGAGTTTACTAACTTTTTAGCTACACAAACTATTGATAAAGCAGAGTGGGATTCTATTAAAGCAAATAAACCAGAAGTTGCAGAACAGGAATTAGATGTTTTCTCGGATTTAATTTGGGAAGGAGTTTTGTCAAGAGCTGAATATTTAGAACATTTTTCTAAAAATCATATCTTTTTATTTCAATGTTTTGAAAAAGATGTGAAGTCTATCGTTTTGAAATCTTTGGTTCCTGAAACAGATTTTTTAACCAAGGATGGTTTGCAGTGGTTGAGTGATAATATGTTTACTGAAAACATAGAAATGAAAGTAGGCAAAAAGGTATTTACCGAAGATCGTAATTTGTCCATTTTTGAGTTGATTCAGCAAGGGGCTTTTTTAAGTGATGGAAAATTATTTCAACAAATAAACTCGATAATTGAATCATAATATCTATTAAAAACACCCTTTTGATAAAAAAGGAAAAAAAATCTTACTTTTATTTCCTTTTTTATCGTTTAACGTTATGTTTTGTTTAATGTTTGTGTTTTCTTTAAAATTTATTTTTTTGTAGGTAAAAAACTCCATTTTTTTTCACCCTGATTTGAATTTTCTTTTTATTTGTAAGTAAGTTAATTTAACTATAAATCTGAGTTAGGTCTTGGTTTTTGTTAATATTTTTATTTTAAATTAAAAAATAAGGTTTTTTTGTAGTATTTAACTTTAATTTATGGAATTTATATAAAAAAAACAATAAATTTTGTAAAATTATTAATAATTGGTTTTCCCTTGAATTGACTGACTTTTTTCATTTGTAAATTATTTTTGTAAGGTAAATTTATCTTTATTTTTTATAAAATGAAGATTTTATATTTGGTAAATTCAAATATTAGTATTGAATTTAATCAACAAAAGTTAAAAACCACCACCTAAGCTTTTGGACAAAAACAAATGATGATGAAGTAAGCATATTTAATGCTTATTATTGATGAATGAAATTGAAAGTTTTTAAGTAATGAATTAGCTGTAATTTAATGCTGATTTATTAATCTATATTTTCTAAGTTGTTTTTTCGTTTTACAATAGTAAATTAAATAAGATGCTTATGGATTTTACAATTACTTTATTCATCCAGTTTACATTAGGTGGCTATTTCATTTTGAAAATGTTTATTTTGCTTTTTAGTAA
>NZ_WSTB01000006.1 GCF_009789235.1 Flavobacterium hydrocarbonoxydans
CTATTATACTTATATATAGTATCGTTTTTTTTAAGGAAACCCGACAGGTTTTAAAAACCTGTCGGGTTGGGGATGGTTTTTAATATTATGAAAATATTCGTTTTAGGGCTTTTAGTTCCGGAATCTCATTGATTATAAAGCGTTCTTTTGAAAACGGATGCCCTAGCCCCGATAGAAGCGGAAATCCTTTTGTGCCGGGGTTCGGCACAAAAGATTGAAGCGGATAGCGGGAAATAGCTCCTAATCTTTACTATTATATATAAGGTGTAATTTATCATTACATACCGAAAAACAATAACCCGTCTTGTTTTCTACAAGACGGGTTATATTTATTTAGAAACTTGGATTTTGCGAATCTTAGTCTCTTTATTTTAAACTTCTTTTGGCTTGGTTAGATAGTAAACCGGGATTCCGATAAGCATGATTAAAATTCCCCAACCACAAGTTGAGAATTTGGTGATTAACAACGAAACACTAATTGCCGAAGCTACTATAATATATAATAGTGGTAAAAATGGATACCCGAATGCTTTATAAGGTCTCTCTGCATTTGGCATTTTTTTACGCAGAATGAATATTCCGTAGATTGTTAGGATGTAAAAAATCAAGACAATGATGATTACAAAGTCTAATAAATCTCCATATTTTCCGGTAAGACACAAAGCCGAAGCCCAGATACATTGTGCCCAAAGTGCCCATTCCGGAACACTGGCTCCATTAAGAACCGCTGCTTTTTTGAAGAACAAGCCATCGTTTGCCATCGTATAATATACACGGGCACCCGCCATGATTAATCCGTTGTTGCAGGCGAAAGTTGAAATCATAATCATTAAGGCAATAATCAGGGTTCCGATATCGCCAAAAATATATTGTGAAGCGACTACTGCCACCCTATCTGATTTTGCGGTTGCGATTTCGTCTAGCGGGATTACAGCCAAATACATCAAATTAGTCAAAACATATATAATGGTAACTATAAAAGTTCCCAAAAACAAACTGAAACCTACATTGCGTTTTGGATTTTTGATTTCGCCGGCAATAAAAGTTACTCCATTCCAGGCATCACTAGAGAATAACGAACCTACCATTGCGGCTGAAATTCCAGTAATTAAAGCTTTTCCGCTAATTGGCAGCCAAGAACCATTTTCAGGATTATATGAGCGTGGTGTCCAGGCATCTGTCCAGTTAGCATCCCAAACAGAAGCTTTTGCAGCGAGCGTTAATCCGAAGACGATCAAACCTAATAATGATAGAATTTTGATGATTGTAAGTACGGTCTGTAGAATTTTTCCGTTTTTTACACCACGGCTATTTATATAGGTAAGTAAGACAATCGTAAAAATAGAAACAATCTGAGCAGCATTTAATTTGAAAGCACCTAATTCAAATAAAATATTCTCATCGCTTAAAGGCGGGAAAATGTACGCTGCAAACTTTGAGAAAGCTACACCAACGGCAGCAATTGTTCCGGTTTGAATTACGGCAAAAAAACTCCAACCGTACAGAAAGGCAATTAGTTTGTTGTAAGCTTCTTTTAGATACACATATTGTCCTCCGGCTTTAGGAAACATAGCACTTAATTCGCCATAACTTACAGCAGCAATAATGGTAATCAATCCTGAAACTAGCCAAATAAGGGTGAGCCATCCTGCCGAACCAACTTGTCTGGCGATATCTGCACTCACGATAAATATTCCTGATCCGATCATAGAACCTACCACAAGCATGGTTCCGTCTAGTAATCCGAGTTCTCTTTTAAAATTCTCCTGGTCGTTTTCTTGCATTTTTATTTTGGTTTTGGGTTGGTTAAAGATATACTTTTTTCTGAAATTTTAGAATTTAGATGAAAGATTTTAGACTGAACATCAAGCTGAATAGTATGTTTTAAAACTTAAGCTGATTTTTTAAATATTTTATACTCCTTGTAAGATTAATGTAGTGTAAGATTTTATATTTGTATTAATCAAATTAACCAAAACCTAACCATGAATAAAGTTTTAAAATCGATTACACTCGCTCACCAATTAAAAATTGCATTTGTTTTTTTTCTTTTAACCATTAATACTATGGTTTTTGCTCAACAAGAACCTGAATTAAGCGTTATTTTTTTAGATAATGACAAAATTGCAAGTGTTAATGTTGATGAAAAAGAGTTTTTAAAATCTATTAGTGCTGTTATTGAAATTTGTAAAAAAGACTTTAGCACTATTAGTGCTGATCAAAAAATAGCTTTTCTGGTAATTGCTCATAAAACTGAAAAACCAACATTTCAATTGTATTCGAATCCAAAAATAAGTACTGCAATAGAAACTAAATTTTTAGAACAAGTAGCTGCTTTAAATATTGGAAATACAAAATTAGTTGATTTTCCAATTTTAATATCGGTTAACTCTAAATTTGATGAGACCAATACCGATTTTAAAGATATTGATCTGCCCAACCAAAAAAAGGTAACAGCATATCTAAATGCAGATTTGAAAACAAAAGCAGAACTGAATAAAAATTATGCAATAAACGAAGCACTTCCTGTTTTAGCTGCTTATCAAACTATTGTTGACGCGAAGTTTGAAGGCGTTAAAAATTTTGGAAGCCTGGTTGCCAAAACAGCCTTCAGAGACAAACAAGATGTGATACAATTGACAGGCAATAATCCTGATTACTGGAGAGCCACCATGGAAATGGAATTAGATAATCAATTAATACCGGTTACTAAAATATTCATGCTTATTTCGCAGGGCGAATTTGACTATGCTAAAAAATATATCGAAATCGTAAAAATGTTTTCGAATCCTGAAACTATTACTCATCATTATTTAATAGAAATCACCGATCGATTAAAATTGTTTGAAGAACAGCTTAATACTGAAATCAACAAAGGAATTGCAGAGCATGACAAAGGAGAATTTGAGAAAGCAATTTCAATATACAATACTATTTTAGAAGAATACCCAAACTCCTCCTGGGCTAATTTTGAAATTTTCTATTCGCAAAGTGAACTCAACAAAAAAACAGGAAATACCGCTTCTAACAGTATAGAAAATTGGAATCTTAACAAAGGAAAAATATTAAACCATAATCCTTTTTATGGTTTACCAATTGGAGCTCAAAGTCCGGAAGATGCCTACTTACTTGATCGAAGAAACTCATTAAGTCAACTTTTTAAAAATAAATCCCTACAGATAAAAGATATCGAAACATATGCAGATGTGGCAATGGATCTGAAAATTTACGATTTCGCAGCACAGTTATATTGGTACACTTCAAGCTACAACGACAAGAAAAGCAATTCAATTTATAAATTATTGTATTGTTTAGAAAAATTAGGCGTTCCAAACCTAAAAAACAACTTTAAAGGAAACTTTGAAAAAGAATTTAAATCGATTGAAAAAAATCAGGAAAAAGATATGGTAAAAAGTGATGCGTATAAATCATACTAAAAAAATCTTTTTATCTAGAAAACATAAAAAGCATATTTATAATACTATTACTTATGATATCAAGCATAATAGTAATCGTTTAGGCATAAAAAACTTACTCAGAATTAAAGAAATTAAAAGCTATCTCAGAAAAACCATTTAGCAAGGAATTAACTTACAAAGTAAATCATTTATCACGTTTATTAATCTTATAAACAAGTTAATATACCTGCATCCAACAGGACAAACTTCAAGAAAAACAATTCATGACATCATTAAACAAAAGTTAGTATTTCCTGCGCCTTAACTGTTTTCTTCTTACGTCATAAAAATACCCCACACTCGCTTTACGGCCATGTCTCAATCGTAATTTATATCTAAAAATATTTTATTAAAATTAAAAAATAATCATAAATTACTGTTTTTCAGGTGTTTAATTATTTTTAAAAAATAAAATTTTATCTTCAAATATTTGTTGAACCAAATTATATTTTTGTTATATTTGATTATACAATTAAACAATTTGATCAAAAACATGATTTTTACATTAACATTTGTTTAATTATATATCCTTCAACCACCACCCAAAAGGATTACTATTTATAGAAAAAGCCTCTCAATTAGAGGAAGCATAAAGGTTCAAGCATTTTAATTATAAATCGATTAATAAAGATTGATGTCTATGGGCAAATTTTTAAGAACATTTCGTTTTCCTAATGTTTTCATGCTTTTATTAATTGTATTTGTTTCATGCGCCTTACTTATTTGTATTAACTTTTTTACTATCAAAATTTTATCTGCGAATCGTGTTTATGTCAACGGAGAATCGCTTTACTCTAAAGGTCAAAATAATGCTACCATACATCTTATAAGTTATTTGTACACGCAAAACAAAAAAGAATGGGATCTTTTTAGACAGGAATTAGAAGTTCCTCAAGGTGATCGTGATGCTCGTGTTGAGCTTTCGAACGGAGATGAAACTGAAACAATTAAGGAAGGTTTTCGAGCTGGCCGAAATAATGAAAAAGATTTAGATGATGCAATCTGGCTTTTTAGAAATTTTAAAAATGTATCTTTTTTTCTAAAGCAATTCATGAATGGGAACAAGGAGATAATTTAATTTATCAACTTGAACTCATTGGAAAGGAAACCAATGAGAAAATAGAAAGTGGCACACTGCAACCTCAGGACAAAGAAAAAATCCTCGATGAAATCAGTGTAATAAGCAACAAATTAACGCTAAACGAATATAACTTTTTAAATACATTAGGCCAGGGCTCACGTGACATCAAAGACATACTCATCATAACCAATATTTTTTTTATTTTAATTATCATTTGTAGTGTTAGTTTTTATTATTCGATAATGGTTAAAAGATTAATTATTTCTAAAAAAGAGATTGAAAATAAAAATGAAAACCTTATTCAGGTAAACCATGAACTCGACCGGTTTGTTTATAGTGCTTCGCATGATTTACGTTCGCCTATAACCTCTTTAAAAGGATTGATTGAGCTTACACAAATTGAAGACGATACTGACCAGATACGAGAATATTTATGTTTAATGCACCAAAGTCTCACCAGACAGGATCAGTTTATTAGCGACATTATAGACTATTCGAAAAACAAACGAAAACAAAAGATTGTGGAACAAGTAAGTCTGCATGATGTGGTTAATGAAGCTATCGAACAAATGATGCACATAGAAAATGCGAATAAAATTAACTTTAAAAAAGAAATATTAGTTGACGAAATTATGAGTGATGGCTTACGACTTAAAATTATCGTTAACAATTTACTGTCGAATGCCATAAAATATGCCGACACTAATAAGTCAGAAATGTTTATTTCGATCAAAACTTATTTTGCAGATGGTTTTCATAAAATTGAAATTGATGATAATGGTATTGGAATTAAAGAAGAAATTAAAGACCGAATTTTTGAAATGTATTTTGGAACAGACAAAAACAAAGGCTCTGGATTAGGGCTATATATTATAAAAGAAGCTATCGAGAATATAAAAGGAAATATTATGGTTGCTTCTGAAGAAAACGTTGGAACTAAATTTACCGTAACAATCCCCTTGAATTATGGAATCTAAACCTACATTTTTAGTGATCGAAGACAATTTAATTGACCAATATGTAACGAGACAATTACTCAAAAAAGTACTTGAGGTAGATGATGTTTCGGTAGTAAATAATGGCAAAGAAGGTATTTTATGGCTTAATGAGCATCCTGATATTTCTTCGTTAATCATTTTACTGGATATTCAGATGCCTGTTATGAATGGTTTTGAATTCCTGAAAGAGTACAACAAACTTGAAACAATAGTAAAAAGAGAAACCCGAATTTACGTTCTTTCTTCAACACTGGACTCTGATGATATTAAACTGGTTAAAGAAAATTGCTGTGTAACTGCCTTTTTCAACAAGCCGTTCCCAATAGACAAATTCAAGCAGACTATTTTCCAGCATTCATAAAACTTACTGCCAGCGTTATTGCTGCAAAATTCGGTTTACCTGCGAAAAATTTCTTTGATAATAAGGTTCTTTAGTTGATGAAATCATCACACCTCCGTGAGTCGAAGCGTGGACAAACTTAATTTCACCTTCCAGCACTTCGACTACCATTCCAACGTGATTAATCTGACGCCTTCCATTGGTTTTAAAGAAAATCAAATCGCCCTTTTGAGCCTGTTCAGGCTCTACTTTTAGACCTACACGTGATTGCTCATGAGAAGTTCTCGGTAATTTAATGTCAAAGTTTCCAAAAGTAGAGCACATTAATCCGGAACAATCAAAACCAGCATTTGTAGTACCTCCCGAACGATATCGAACTCCAATATTATCAGTTGCCTTAAAAACCAATTGGTCAATAAGTTCAGGAGTTGATGTAAAGACAAAAACTGTTGAGTCTTTCTTTACAACCGAATCATTAGTGGTTTCGGTGACTATTTTTTCAGGATTTTCGGTTACTGCCGCAATGGGTTTGGCTGTCTGAAATGCTGCAGCTTTTTCAGGCGATGTAAGAATCTTTAACTGATATCCTAAGGGGAGTTTCTTTTTTATTCCTGGGTTCTGCTTTTCTAATTCGGCTACTGTGATACCAAATTCTTTGGCGATGGCAAATTTTGTTTCTTTAGGCAAAACTTCCCGAACAACTTCTACCTGAGGAATTGGAGCACTTTCAGTATTTACATTCTCAGCCACAACTTCAACAGCTATAGAAGGAATATTGATTTGCTGTCCGATTTTGAGTCCGTCAGAGACTAAAATCGGGTTTGATTTTTTTAAATCATCAACTGAAACGTTGTATTTTTTGGATATTCCCCAAAGCGTTTCTTTGGCCACAATTGTATGCACTGAAGGATTAACTGCATTGATTTCCTGAACAACTGCAGGCTTTGCCACTACAGCATTATTATTTGGAATTAGTAAAACTGAATTAAGTTTTAAGATTTTAGGAGCATTAGGATTCGCTTCTATTATAGCTTTTGGTTTTACACCATATTGTTTTGCAATTGCATAAATATTATCACCTTTCGAAACAGTGTGTTTGATGAAATTATCCTGAGAAAAGGCACTTATACTAAAAAAGAACAATACTACGATTAACCTAAAAATCATTACTTGGGGGCTTATATTTTTTATTTCCAATTCAGGTTTCATTTATTTAAAACTCAAAAAAGACTTTTATATTTCATAAAGAGCGAATTTAACTTTTAAAACCATAAAAACCGATTTTTTTAACATCTTTTTGAATTCAAAATTACCTTTTAAAACTATTCTAAACTGAGAAGTTTAATTTAAGATGAATTGACTTAAAAACACTAAAGCCCTAGCCCAGATGGAAGCGGTATCCTTTTCTGGCTTCTTTAGCCAGGAAAAGATATAGCGGACAGCTGGAAATAGCTCCTAATAAAAAAACGCCCTGTTTTCACAGAGCGTTTCTTGTATAATAGAGTCTTAAAAATTTATGCTTTTCCGGCTGCAATTAAGTTTAGTGCTGAACCAGCAACGAACCAGCCAATCTGACCTTCGTTGTAGGTATGGTTTGCTAAAATGATATCTTTAGTACCATCGGCATGAACAAACTCTAATGTTAATGGTTTTCCCGGAGCAAACTCGGTTAAATCCGTAAAATTGATGGTATCGTTCTCCTGGATTTTATCGTAATCTGCTTCATTTGCAAAAGTCAACCCTAAAAGACCCTGTTTTTTAAGGTTGGTTTCGTGAATACGGGCAAAAGATTTTACCAATACAGCTTTAACTCCTAAGAAACGAGGCTCCATTGCAGCATGTTCACGAGAAGAACCTTCGCCATAATTGTGATCTCCCACCACTATAGACGGAACTCCAGCCGCTTTATAGGCGCGAGCTACTGCAGGAACTGCATCGTAAGCGCCTGTTAATTGATTTTTAACCGAATTTGTTTTTTGATTGAAAGCGTTTACCGCACCAATCAGCATATTATTTGAAATATTATCTAAATGTCCGCGGAAACGCAACCATGGTCCCGCCATAGAAATATGGTCGGTCGTACATTTTCCGAAAGCTTTGATTAATAATTTTGCACCTGTAATGTTTTTACCATCCCAAGGATCAAACGGAGCTAATAATTGCAAACGATCAGATGTTGGACTTACCGCAACCTGAACTCCCGAACCGTCTTCGGCCGGAGCCTGAAAGCCCGGATCTTCGGCATCGAAACCTTTTGGAGGCAATTCGTCACCTGTTGGCGCATCCAGCATTACTTCTTCTCCATCTTCATTAATTAATGTATCTGTCAATGGATTGAAACCTAAATCACCCGCGATTGCCATAGCTGTTACCAATTCCGGAGAGCCTACAAAAGCCAAAGTGTTTGGATTACCATCTGCACGTTTAGAAAAGTTACGGTTGAAAGAGTGAACGATTGTATTTCTCTCCTCTTTCTCTGCTCCTTCCCTGTCCCACATACCAATACATGGTCCGCAGGCATTCGCAAAAACAGTCGCTCCTATTTTATGAAAAGTATCGATAAAACCATCTCTTTCGATGGTATAACGAACCACCTCTGAACCCGGCGTAATCGTGAATTGAGATTTAGTTTTTAAATTTTTAGCACTTACTTGTCTTGCCAAAGAAGCGGCGCGAGCAATATCTTCGTAAGAGGAGTTGGTACAAGACCCAATTAACCCCACCTGAATTTGTAATGGCCAGTTATTTTTGATGGCTTCTTCTTTCATTTTAGAAATTGGAGTAGCCAGATCTGGTGTAAACGGCCCGTTTAAGTGTGGTTCTAATTCTGATAAATTGATTTCGATCACCTGATCAAAATATTGTTCCGGGTTAGCATACACTTCCGGATCTCCAGTTAAATAAGACGCTACCTTATCAGCAGCATCTGCAACATCTGCTCTGTTTGTAGAACGGAGGTAACGCCCCATAGAAGCATCATAACCAAAAGTTGAAGTTGTTGCACCAATTTCGGCACCCATATTACAAATTGTACCTTTACCTGTACAAGACATAGAAGTAGCACCTTCTCCAAAATATTCTACAATTGCACCAGTTCCTCCTTTTACAGTAAGAATACCAGCGACTTTAAGGATAACATCTTTAGGAGCTGTCCAGCCTGATAATTTACCAGTTAGTTTTACTCCAATTAGTTTCGGAAATTTCAATTCCCAAGCCATACCCGACATCACATCTACCGCATCAGCTCCACCAACTCCAATTGCTACCATTCCTAAACCACCTGCATTTACAGTGTGCGAATCGGTACCAATCATCATTCCACCAGGAAAAGCGTAATTCTCCAATACTACCTGATGAATAATTCCAGCTCCTGGTTTCCAGAAACCAATTCCGTATTTATTAGAAACTGACGATAAGAAATCGAAAACTTCATTGCTTTGTGTTTTTGCTCTGGCCAAATCGGTTACTGCATCTACTTTTGCCTGAATCAGGTGATCACAGTGCACTGTTGTAGGAACAGCAACTGTTTTCTTTCCAGCATGCATAAATTGCAATAACGCCATTTGAGCGGTTGCGTCCTGACATGCTACGCGGTCCGGTGCGAAATCAACATAATCAACTCCTCTTCCAAATGCCTTTGTAGGATTTCCATCCCAAAGGTGATTGTACAAAATTTTCTCGGTTAAAGTAAGTGGACGACCAACTATTTCTCGTGCTTTATCAACACGACCAGGCATGTTGGCGTACACTTTTTTTATCATTTCAATATCAAAAGCCATATGTTTTATTTGTTTTGTTATTTTTTTTTGAACATTCTAAGATACGAAAAATTGATCAGTTACATAAAAAAAAGCCTGAGTTTATGACTCAGGCTTTCAGAATTATGATTAAATTAACTAATCAGTCAATTATTTCACAAGTAATTTATGAGAAGGCGCAAACTTAGTTAAGTTAATTCCTTTCACTGCAGTTACGTATTCTTCAATCGTAGGAGTTCTACCTAATATTGTAGAAAGAACGACAACCGGAGTTGAAGAAAGCAATGACTCTCCTTTTTTACCCTCAGTATCTTCTACTACTCTTCCCTGGAAAAGACGTGTAGATGTTGCCATTACCGTATCTCCCTTAGCCGCTTTTTCCTGATTACCCATACAAAGGTTACAACCAGGACGCTCTAAATACAGCATGTTTTCGTATTCTGTACGCGCTGCACCTTTAGGAGCATCATCATTAAATTCGAAACCAGAATATTTTTGTAAAACTTCCCAGTCACCTTCAGCTTTAAGCTCATCTACGATGTTATATGTAGGAGGTGCTACAACAAGCGGTGCTAAAAATTCTACTTTTCCTTTTTGATCTTCAATGTTTTTAAGCATTTGAGCCAGGATTTTCATATCGCCTTTGTGAACCATACAAGAACCAATAAATCCAAGATCTACTTTTTTATCTCCTCCGTAGAAAGATAAAGGTCTTATTGTATCATGAGTATATCTTTTAGAAACATCAGCATTATTTACGTCTGGATCAGCAATCATTGGCTCAGCAATCACATCAAGATCCACCACAACTTCAGCGTAATATTTCGCATTTGCATCTGGAGTTAAAGCTGGTTTCTCACCAGATTTAATCTCTGCTATTCTTTTATCTGCTTTATTAATCAATCCCTGAAGAACATGTTTTTCATTGTCCATTCCTTTATCGATCATGATTTGGATTCTGCCTTTTGCAATTTCAAGCGATTCAACCAAAGTATCATCTTCAGAAATACAGATAGAAGCTTTTGCTTTCATTTCCGCAGTCCAGTCTGTAAATGTAAATGCCTGGTCTGCCGTAAGCGTTCCTAAGTGAACCTCAATAATTCTACCCTGGAATACGTTTTCACCACCAAATTGTTTAAGCATTTGAGATTGTGTAGCATGAACCACATCACGGAAATCCATGTAGCTCTTCATATCTCCTTTGAAAGTAACTTTTACAGATTCCGGAATTGGCATTGAAGCTTCTCCAGTAGCCAATGCAAGAGCAACAGTTCCTGAGTCAGCACCAAAAGCAACCCCTTTTGACATTCTGGTATGAGAATCTCCACCAATAATAATCGCCCACTCATCGATTGTAATATCGTTAAGTACTTTATGAATTACGTCGGTCATGGAATGATAAACACCTTTTGGGTCACGAGCTGTGATCAATCCGAAATCATTCATAAATTTCATCAATTTTGGAATGTTTGCCTGTGCTTTTTTATCCCAAACCGAAGCAGTATGACAACCTGATTGGTAAGCACCATCAACGATTGGAGATATTACTGTAGCAGCCATAGACTCTAATTCCTGAGCCGTCATCAAACCTGTAGTATCTTGCGAACCTACAATGTTAACTTCAACACGAACATCAGAACCAGCGTGTAATACTTTCCCCGGAGTTGTACCAACTGCATTTCTGTTGAAGATTTTTTCAACTGCAGTAAGCCCTTGTCCTTCAATAGAAACCTCTTTTGATGGAGCGAAAACAGTAGGAATATCAATTCCTAAAACTTTACATGCAAATGTTTGGATTTTTTTACCAAATACAATTGCGTAAGATCCACCAGCTTTGATAAATTCCATTTTCTGAGGCGTAAATGCCTTAGAAATGTCAATTAATTCTTTGTTTCCGTTATATAATTTTTTAGTTTTTGTATTGATGGTAAGAACCGTTCCTGTAGCTACAGAATAAGTTTCTTCCAGAACAGGATCGCCACTTTCGTTACGAACAACATTACCTGCAGCATCTGTCTTTTTTACCCAGTTTTTAAGGTCAAGACCAATACCACCTGTAACATCTACAGTAGTAAGGAAAATTGGAGAAATCCCGTTTGTTCCAGCAACAATTGGAGCAAAATTCACAAAAGGAACATACGGACTAGCTTGTTTTCCTGTCCAAAGTGCCACGTTATTTACACCTGACATTCTAGATGAACCAACTCCCATTGTACCTCTTTCAGCAATCATCATCACACTTTTATCAGGATGTTGTGCCTGTAACGCTTTTATTTCGGCTTGCGCCTCAGGAGTAATCATACATTTACCGTGCAATTCACGATCTGATCTTGAGTGCGCCTGGTTACCCGGAGAAAGTAAATCTGTAGAAATATCTCCCTCACCAGCAATAAATGTAACTACTTTAATTTCTTCTGCTACTTCTGGCAGTTTTGTAAAAAACTCAGCCTGTGCATAACTTTCAATAATTTCTCTGGCGATTGTATTACCGCTTTCGAATGCCGCTTTTAAACGGTCTGTATCTGCATCATAAAGATACACTTGTGTTTTTAGGACTTTTGCCGCTTCTTTTGCAATAGCATCATCATTACCTAAAGCTAAATCTAGTAGCACTTCAATCGAAGGACCACCTTTCATATGTGATAACAATTCAAAAGCAAAAGCAGGAGTTATTTCTTTTACTACCTCTTGCCCAAGAATAATCTCTTTTAAAAATTTGGCTTTTTCACCAGCAGCACTGGTTGTTCCTGGTATAGTGTTGTAAATAAAAAACTGAAGAGAATCTTCTCTGTATTCATTATTTAAATCTTTAATTTGAGCAATAATAACACTTAATAAGTCAGCACCATCAATTGGTTTTGGATTAAGTCCTTGTTCTTTTCGCTCTTCAATTTCTTTAATGTAATCGTTATAAATATCAAAAGCCATAGTATGTTAGGTATTTTATTTTTTTTGTACGCAAATTTAGAAATTAAACCCGAGAATTAAAAAGAATATAACAGAAGTCCCTTTTTCAAAAATTATTATTGCTAAAAAACGATTTTGATTGTACATTTTTGCCAAAACCTCAATTTTGAATCAAAATAATAAATTATTAATAATTTAAAATCTTTTATTTAACAAAGTCGAAATTACATGTTACAATTGAATTACGATTTTACCTCTATTTAAACAAAGAACCTTTCTAAATAAGGATTTATAACGTTATAGTTAGTCTAGATTTCAACTTGTTTTTAGCTTTTTTTTCAAAACAAACAAAATTGCTTCTGCTCTAAAAAGCCGATTAAAATTTCATTCAAAAAAAAGCAAATAAATATTGCTATTAAAAATATTCTTATAACTTTGCAATTCAAAGTACTTT
The DNA here is from genome assembly GCF_009789235.1 of Flavobacterium hydrocarbonoxydans. Taxonomy (GTDB): domain Bacteria; phylum Bacteroidota; class Bacteroidia; order Flavobacteriales; family Flavobacteriaceae; genus Flavobacterium; species Flavobacterium hydrocarbonoxydans. Next base: position 12,997 of record NZ_WSTB01000006.1, read on the forward strand.
TAAAAACATATAACTATGAAAAGCAAAATTGAAATTTTTGAAGAATATACTCAACAACCAGGAGTAAAAATCAGTCTTATAGTAAGCGCACTTAGTTCGATCATTCTTATCGTTGCGCTAATCGGGAAAAAATTCCTGCTCAACGAATTAGATTCCATAGGCGCACTTAGTCTGATCATCGAATTTATTTACGGAACGGTACTTACCTATTTAATTTTAAGAAATAAAGAAAAATATCTGCACCTTGTTCCATTCTTAATATTGAATTGGTTCATTGGGTGTTTTTGTACCAATACTGTTATTCCGATTTTCGAAAACCTTTCGATTTGGGTATATATACTAACGCTTGCTTTTTGTCTTTCTAATTTTTTTATTTATCGAAATATCCAAGAAAAATACTTCTCAGAAATTTTCTATTTTATAAATGGACTATCCTTCACATTGATAATTTATTTTGCTGCCTATCTTATTCCTATTACTCACTATTCCTTTATTGGAATGATTGCTCTGGGATTAGGGTTTTACGGCTTAGTTCCTTCAATTGTTTTGGTGCTTCATTCGTATATGATTCTCGGTTTTTTTCAGGAAAACAAAAAATATTTTCTTTCTTTCATTGCAGGGTTTTCAATTGTACTAATTAGTTTAGCAGGATTTGCATTAAAATTAAATGCCGAAAGCACTACAATAACACAAAACACCATTACTAAATCATTTGATAATGACAATGATTTACCTAATTATATCAAGGTTTCACAAAATCTGGAGCCTAATTTTTTTAATGAAATTCTGCTAAAAAAAGAAATCGTTTATATTGGGGCTGATAACTTTTTTAGATTCGATGGTTTCAATTCGTTTGGAAGCAAACAATTCAACGAAAAAAAAATACACAATCCTTTTATTAATATTGCTTATTTCTTTTGTAAGGATATCAATTTAGATTATGATGACCGAATAAATATTTTAAAATCAAATTTTGACAAAAGACTGGAAACCGAAGAACAATTATGGAGCGGTGACGATTTGTTTACAAAAAACATCAAAGAAGATATAAAAGTATATCCTAACTCCAGACTTGCCTACACCGAAATCACCATAGATGTAGCCTGCAATAAAGAATCCTGGCAAGACAAGGAAGCTATTTATTCTTTTCAGTTACCCGAAGGTGCTGTTGCCACTTCATTATCACTTTGGGTAAATGGTATGGAACGAAAAGGTGTTTTGACTACCAAAGAAAAAGCGGCAAATACTTATAAACAAATTGTTGGCGTAGAAATCCGCGATCCGTCATTAATGCAATGGAGAGAAGGGAACAAAGTCGTGGTTAGAGTTTTTCCTATCAATATCAAATTGCCAAGAACCTTCAAATGTGGTTTTACAACTCCTTTAAAAGTTGAGGACAATCAAATGAAATACCAAAGTCTTTCTATAAAAGGCCCTAATATTGCTAATGCCGAAACATTGTCCCGAATTCAGATTGTTGGAAATACGAAAATAGAAACCAGTAAACATTTTGAATTAAATAATAACTACTTCATCAATCAATCCAAGGGTCTTGATCGTTGGGAAGCTACAATGCCTTTAAATAAAAATAAAATTCAGGATTCTTTTGTTTGGAAGAATAACGTTTATGAAGTAAAAGACATTCAAAAAACAATTATTTCATTTGACCCTTCTGAAGTTATTCTAGACCTGAATAGCAACTGGACAACCAGAGAAATAGAATCTCTATTGAATCTTCCGAAGAAAAAATTTTACGTTATTATTGATAAGGAGAAGCAAATCATCAACAAAGAAAATTTTGAATCTGTTCAGTCACAATTTAAGAACTTACATTATTCTTTATTGCCTTTTTATAAAATAAACAAAAATGCTTTAATTATAACTAAAAGCGGAACTTTTTCAGCCAACTTTGAAGAACTGGAAGGTTCTGATTATTTGAAAAAAATAAAAACCAGGACAAAGCAACAGAACCTGAAAGTCATTAATATTTCAGCTGAAATTAATCCGTTTTGGCAAACCATCAAAGAACAAAAATATGTTGATTTTTATCAGACAAGTTTAAAAAACACTTTGCAATTGATAGAAAATAAACAATTTGTTTTGTTTAAAACAGAAATAAATTCGGTAAACATTGAGCCTGCAAACATTTCGATTCATCAAAATTCGAAAAACATTCCATCAAAAAGTACTGGTTCTAACCATATTTACAGAATGTATGCTTTTGGAAAAGTACTCGAAGAGCAAGTTAAAATTCAAAATGACAGTTTAGCTCAAAATCAATATGTAGCACTGGCAAAAGATGCCAATATTGTAACTCCAATTTCGTCCTTAATTGTTCTGGAAACTGATGCTGATTATAAAAATAATGGCATAGAAAAAAATGTTGACACACTAGGAAATGCTTCTATAAACAATGACGGCGCAGTTCCTGAACCATACGAATGGCTACTGATTATCATTGGACTAACCTCTCTGTTTTTCTATTATCAAAAAAATAAAAAACAAATTAGCTAATGATAATTTCATTCTTACATACTAAAAAAGCAATTGCTGTTTTTGTTTTGGCTTGCCTATTGGCTGTCAACTATCCTATTGTGGCAGCCGGGCTTGACAATAACTTTTTTGGTATCTTATTTTCTATCGCACTATTTCTTATCGCGGGCAGACCAACATCTTTGAAATTGAGCTACCCGCTTTTAGTACTAATTTTAGGCTTAGAATTTATCAGCTTCCGACTGCATACTAAAACCTTGCATTTTCAGGCTTTGTTGTTATTGGCCTGTTTGCTTTATTATGGCTTCACTGGAAAGTTTTCGTTTATAGCCTTTATCTGCCTCTTTTTGTTTTCGTCTATTTTTGATCAATTATTCAATTATTTAACGGTCGAAATCAAGCAAGGGCTTTGTTATAGTGTATTTGTAACTTTAAGAAACTTTATCCCGATAAATAAAATCGAAGGCGTAAACTTTTATATCAATAACTCAAAAATTTCTATCGATACGGCCTGCATGGGATTATCTATGTTTAAGACAGGTTTACTTAGCGGGGCATTTTTATTAACTTTAGAAGAACGAAAACAACAAAAATATTATAGCATTCTGCAAATTTTACTTTTTTGCTGTCTATTAGTTCTATTGAATATTATTTCGAATTATTTCAGAATCATAACCCTGATTTTATTCAAATGTACCGAAGAAAACTTCCTGCATCACACTATTGGCATACTTTGTTTTGTGTTTTACCAAATTATTCCAATGCTGTTTTTAATTCGTTTTTTTAAACCGAAGATTAACAAAATTAGCTCAATTGCCTTTTATCCGAAGTTAATTCCGGTAATAACGATCATTGCTATCATATTTATAACGAGTTTCGAAATAAAAAAAGAACAAAACCATTCTATACTTGAGAACCTAAACCCAAAATACAATGTTCAAAAAGGAAGTTGGGTAAACAAAGAAGTTTTTAAAATTGCAACTCCTGAAGAACTGGTGTACATTAAAACGCCTATTCATAAGCCTTTGATTTGCTGGACTGGAAATGGTTATAAAATAGTTGAGTCAAGAAAAATCACAAAAAACAAAGAAGAAATATGGTTTGTGAAAATGGAGAAAAACAATATAGAATACTATTCGTATTGGTGGTATGAATGTGGTAATAAAAAATACACATCGCTTGTAGAAGTATTATTGATCAAACTTTTTTATAATAAATCCGTTCGTTTGATTAATGAAACAAGTAGAGCATGAAAAAAGCCTGATAGATTTTATAATCTGTCAGGCTTTCTTTTTATATGTATCATACTTTACTTTATCTGAGATTCCTGCGAAATGACAAGATTGTGTAGTTTTATTTACATCAACTTCTGAATAATAATCTCTTCAGTAATTCCTTCAGCATCGGCTTTGTAGTTTTTAATAATTCTGTGACGCAAAATTCCGGTTGCTACTGCTTTTACATCTTCGATATCCGGAGAAAATTTCCCATGAAAAGCGGCGTGAGCTTTGGCAGCCAAAATTAAATTTTGAGATGCTCTTGGTCCTGCTCCCCAATCCAGATAATTTTTTACAAAATCATTTGATAAAGGATTGTCCGGGCGGGTTTTACTAACCAAAGTTACAGCGTATTCAATAACATTATCTGCCACAGGAATTCTACGGATTAAATGCTGAAAATCGATAATTTCCTGAGCCGTAAATAATGGATTTATGGTAGTTTTTATATCTGATGTAGTTTGTTTTACTACCTGAACTTCCTCCTGAAAAGTAGGATATTCCAGTTTTACCGCAAACATAAAACGGTCTAATTGCGCTTCTGGCAACGGATACGTTCCTTCCTGCTCAATCGGGTTTTGAGTTGCTAATACAAAATAAGGTAAATCTAGTTTGTGATTTTCACCAGCGATTGTAACGGAGCGTTCCTGCATCGCTTCCAACAAAGCGGCCTGCGTTTTAGGCGGCGTTCTATTGATCTCATCCGCAAGAATGATATTTGAGAATATTGGTCCTTTAATGAATTTGAACTGGCGATTCTCATCCAAAATCTCACTTCCTAAAATATCCGAAGGCATCAAATCCGGCGTAAACTGGATTCTTTTAAAATCAAGACCTAAAGCCTGTGACAAAGTATTTATCATTAAAGTTTTAGCCAAACCGGGAACGCCTATTAAGAGAGCGTGACCTCCGGAAAATATACAAAGCAGAATTTGATCTACTACTGCATCCTGACCAACAATGATTTTTGCTATTTCAGTTTTTAATTCGTTTCGTTTTTGTACTAAGTTATGAATTGCTGCTACGTCAGACATTTAAATATGTTTTAAAATTAAAAAGAGTTAGCGTTATGAAATCATAAAACTAACTCTTTTTATTTATTTTATAAAAATTATTTTTTCAACCAATTGTTTGTAAAAGTACAATTTTTGTATTCTCCGATAATTTTAATGTAAGTATCTTTAATTTTATCATCAAACCATTTTCCAATCGCTTTAATTTGTTTTTCTTTTAAAGCCAATTCTCTAATTTTGGTATAATCTTTAGCATAATCTGCTGTATGCGCGTCGATTCTATTGGTAACCGTAATTAGTTTGTATGTTTTTTTTCCTTTTTCATCAGCTGTCAAAAGTGGCTGAGAAACTTCATCGTCTTTTAAGTTAGAAACCTGACCGTATAATGTCGGATCCATTTTAGTCAATTCAAAACGGGTATCTTGTGTATTTGGATTGATTAAGGTTCCCCCGTTTGCACGAGTTTCTTTCTCATCAGATTCTGTTTTAGCAGCATCTGCAAATGATATTTCCTTGCTTACAATTTTTTCCCTGATATTTGAAATTCTCTCTTTAGCATCTTTTAAAGCTTCTTCAGGAACTGTAGGAGCTATCAAAATGTGACGTAATTCTACTTCCTGACCTTTAATTTTTTCAACCATAATAATATGATAGCCATAAATAGTTTCAAATGGCTCTGAAATTTCGCCTTCCTGCAAGCTAAAAGCCACATCCTTAAACTCTTTTACGAAAGAAGTTTTACGGTTCATTTTATAAAATCCTCCGTTAGGAGATGATCCTGGATCCTGAGAATACAAAACGGCTTTAGTGGCAAAACTAGATCCGTCTAAAACATCTTGTCGAATTGATTTTAATCTATCTATAACTTTTTGTTTATCTTCTTTAGAAACCTTAGGCTCTACAACAATTTGTGCTACTTCCATCTCAGCTCCAAAGGTTGGTAAGTCACTTGCGGGAATTTTTTTAAAGAAATTACGAACTTCTTCTGGTGTTATTTCAACAGCATCAACAATCTTCTTCTGCATTTCAGAAGCTAGTTTTTGTTCTTTCAAAATATCAGAAAAATAGGTTTTAAATTCTTCAACCGAATTCTTTTTATAGTAAGCAACCACTTTATTAATGTCACCAACTTGCTGAATCATATAGTTCAGCCTTTCATCCATCATCCCTCTGATTTCGGCATCACTCACAATAATACTATCCTGAATTGCCTGATGTGCATACAGTTTGTCTTCTAAAAGTTTTCCAAGCATCTGACATCTTGAAATATCTTTTACAGAACCTCCCTGACCCGTAATCTCTAAATAGGCTTTGTCAATATCCGAATCTAAAACAATATAATCTCCAACATTAGCAATGATACCATCAATTTTTAACTTTTGTCCTGATGGCGCTTCAACTGGAAGTTGTGCTACAACTGAATCCTTTATAACTTCTTGTGCAGAAAGAATGGAGTTGAAAAAAAGTAAAAAACATATTGTTAATACAGATTTGTAATCAATAGTTTTTAGCTGTAATTTTTTTGATAACATTATTTTAAATTTAATTTGAATGTAAGGTCCTTATGCTGAGCCAAATTGATTTTTATTTTCCGAATGTAAATAAACGTCGTTTTTTTGACTTATTGCGAACAAAAATAACAATTCAAACACATAATACAACAATACAGAATACTATTAACAAAAAATTATATAGAAGTGAACAAATTCAATAAATTATATAAGACATTAACTAACCTAATCGGTATTTTTTATTTTTTTTATTTACATACAAAAGCACTTTCTACTCACTTCACAAACCCAAATAATTATTTCATTTTCAGTTAAATAAAAAAACTTTTCAACACTACAACGTTTTCGTAGAACAAATATTTTCCTACAATTATTATAAAACAAAAATAATACTACTTTAGTTTTCAAATTATCATTTATCTAATTCAAAAATAATGATTCATCATTTTTAAAGTATAAAATTAATTTAATCACAATTTATAACTATAACCAACCTAACCCCCTTAATTATGAAAAAACCAAATTTTAAAATTTATTTGCTAACTGCAGCTTGTGCCTTTTTGTATTCCTGCGAATCAAATGAAACCGAAACAAACTTAGACTCAAGAGCTGAAAGCGAAAAATTTCAGATTATCAACGTTACTAAACATGACGGAAAACCTTTTAGCACAGGAGCTTCAAAATCACTTACTGGAAAATATGTCGCAAACCCAGGCGGAGGAGTCATGATGCAGGCCTTTTATTGGGATGTTCCTGCTGGAGGAAACTGGTGGAATACAGTAAATGGTAAACTTACAGCCTGGTCAAATGCAGGAATTGGTTCCGTTTGGCTGCCTCCGGCTTCGAAAGCGCAAAACGGGGCATTTTCAATGGGATATGACCCTACTGATTATTTCGATTTTGGAGATTTTAATCAAAATGGTACAACCGAAACTCGTTTTGGTTCCAAAGCAGAATTGGTAAGCTTAATAACAAAAGCACACACAGAAAACATGCAGGTATATGCTGATATTGTTATTAACCATAATAGCGGAGGGCAATCTGAAGCAAATCCATATACGGGAACAAACACCTGGACAGATTTTAGCGGTGTGGCTTCAGGAAAATTTAAGCGTTCTAGTCATGACTTTTATAAAAATAGTTACGGAAATAATGACGAAGGAGCTTTTGGAGGTTTCCCGGATTTATGTCATGCAAATCCTTATGTACAAGACTGGTTATGGGGAAGAGCTGATGGTGTCGCCAAATATTACAAAAACACGATGAAATTTGATGGTTGGAGATTTGATTACGTAAAAGGTTTTGGCGCCTGGGTTGTGAATCAATGGAACACCAATGTAGGAGGTTTTTCTGTTGGAGAATTATGGGATTCTAACGTAAATACCTTAGAATGGTGGGCGAACAATGCTAATAGTTCTGTTTTTGATTTTGCCTGTTATTACAAGATGAATGATGCTTTCGACGGAAACAATCTGAATGTTTTAAACGATGACATGATGTGGAAAAGAAATCCGTACAAAGCGGTTACTTTTGTTGCCAATCATGATACAGATGAAATCTGGAGCAAAATGTTAGCTTATGCTTATATCTTAACTCATGAAGGCTACCCAACTATTTTCTATAGAGATTATGAAGAATGGCTGGATAAAACCAAATTAAACAACCTGATCTGGATTCACAACAACAAAGCAACCGGAAATACTTCTATTTTATATACTGATAATGATGAATACATCGCCAGAAGAAATGGCTATAACGGAAATCCTGGTTTAGTAGTATATATCAACAATTCTGACTCCTGGCAGGAAAGATGGATTCAGACCAATTGGGCGAATACTCAAATTAAAGATTTTACAGGAAACTCAGGTTGGTATCCAACTACTCAAGCCGATAAATGGGTCAAAATTCAATGTCCTCCAAGAGGATATTCGGTTTGGTCAATTAATCAATAATTATCTAAAAATCATGTTCAAAGGCTGTTCTAATAGAGCAGCCTTATTTTTTTATAACAGAATCATTTTTATGACGTAACTGATTCTAAATTTAAGAACTGAATATTTTTATTAGCCCATAATTAATAGTACTTTTGCAACCTATTTATACAAAAATATGAGCTTTTTAAAAGAAATACAACGCAGAAGAACTTTTGGAATTATATCGCATCCCGATGCAGGTAAAACAACACTAACCGAAAAATTATTACTTTTTGGAGGTGCAATTCAGGAAGCTGGTGCCGTAAAAAATAATAAAATCAAAAAAGGAGCAACGAGTGACTTTATGGAAATCGAACGCCAAAGAGGTATATCGGTTTCTACATCTGTACTTGCTTTTAATTATAAAGAGAAAAAAATCAATATTCTTGATACTCCTGGTCACAAGGATTTTGCCGAAGATACTTTTAGAACCTTAACCGCAGTTGATAGCGTAATTGTCGTAATTGACGTTGCAAAAGGGGTTGAGGAACAAACAGAGAAATTAGTTGCCGTTTGTAGAATGCGTAACATTCCGATGATTGTTTTTATCAATAAATTAGACCGTGAAGGAAAAGATGCTTTTGACTTAATGGATGAAGTAGAGCAAAAATTAGGTCTTACTGTAACACCACTGAGTTTCCCAATCGGAATGGGTTATGATTTCCAGGGAATTTATAATCTTTGGGAAGAGAACATCAACCTTTTTAGCGGAGACAGCCGTAAAAATATCGAAGAAACTATTGCTTTTTCTGATGTTCAGAACAATCCGGAATTAGATAAAATTGTAGGTCAAAAAGCAGCTGAAAAACTTCGTGAAGAATTAGAATTAATTGATGAAGTTTATCCAAAATTTGATCGTCAGGATTATTTGGACGGAAAATTACAACCTGTGTTTTTTGGTTCTGCTTTGAATAATTTTGGAGTTCGCGAATTATTGGATTGTTTCGTGCAAATTGCTCCTTCACCAAGACCTAAAGATTCTGAAACCCGTTTGGTTGATCCTGCAGAGGATAAAATGTCTGGTTTTGTGTTTAAAATTCACGCTAACATGGATCCAAAACACCGTGACCGTTTAGCTTTTATCAAAATAGTTTCAGGAACTTTCGAAAGAAATAAACCTTATTATCACGTTCGTCAGAAGAAAAATCTAAAATTCTCCAGCCCGAATGCTTTTTTTGCTGAGAAAAAAGAAATTGTAGATATTTCGTATCCTGGTGATATTGTGGGTTTACACGATACCGGAAATTTTAAAATTGGTGATACCCTAACTGAAGGTGAAATAATGAGTTTCAAAGGAATTCCGAGTTTCTCACCGGAACACTTTAGATACATCAATAATGCTGATCCTATGAAAGCCAAGCAATTGGAGAAAGGTGTTGATCAGTTAATGGATGAAGGTGTGGCGCAGTTATTTACTTTAGAGATGAATAACCGTAAAATTATCGGAACGGTTGGTGCTCTTCAATATGAGGTAATTCAGTACCGTTTAGAGCACGAATATGGCGCAAAATGTACGTATGAGAACTTTCCGGTTCATAAAGCATGTTGGGTAAAACCTGATGACGCTAAAAATGACGAGTTTAAAGAATTCAAGCGTATCAAACAAAAATTCCTGGCACACGATAAATACGGGCAATTGGTATTTCTTGCTGATTCTGATTTTACTATACAGATGACACAAAGCAAATATCCAAGTGTAAAATTATTCTTTACATCTGAATTTGATTGATATTCTCCTACTGAGAAAAAAACATAAAAAAAGCGCTAATCTTAGAAATTAGCGCTTTTTTTTAATGTGAATTAAATCAACCTTACTAAGTCATTATATCCCAAAAATCTTGTCATATGTTAATGAAGTACTAATGTAATATAAAGTAACACTGTAATAAAATTTAGTCGATAAAAGTAAGTTTAAATCAGTTTAAATACATTCTGTCACTTCTAGAAACTTTGAGATCAAAAAAAAGCTCCATTTCTGGAGCTTTATAATTTTTATGCTTGTCCTGCCGGACCAAAATTAAGTGGTATTGGGGCTTGTTCGGTTTCTTTGATTTCGCCATGAGCGGCCTCAAATCTATGAATGTTTTCACCAATAGCTCTCAATAATCTTTTAGCATGTTGTGGCGTCAAGACAATTCTTGATTTCACTTTGGCTTTAGGAGTTCCGGGCATGATATTTACAAAATCTAAAACAAATTCAGATGATGAGTGATTTATAATGGCCAGATTAGAATAAATTCCTTCTGCAATTGTTTCGTCTAACTCAATATTGATTTGTTCTTGTTGTTTCGGATTACTCATAATTTTATTTTTATTCCAAATTTCCCTCTTCCCATAAAAAGAAGAGGGATTTTGGATAAGAATTAATAAATATACTCTTCTTTATTAGCCATCATTTCATTGTAATCGTCTTTAGATCCTACGATAGTGTTATCGTATTCTCTCATACCAGTTCCTGCAGGAATTCTGTGACCAACAATTACATTTTCTTTCAATCCTTCTAAATCATCTACTTTACCAGCAACTGCAGCTTCGTTAAGTACTTTTGTTGTTTCCTGGAAAGAAGCAGCTGAGATGAATGATTTAGTTTGTAGCGAAGCTCTTGTAATACCTTGTAAAACTGGCGTTGCAGTTGCGGTAATTACGTCTCTGGCTACAACCAGATTTTTATCGTTACGTTTTAGTAATGAATTTTCATCACGTAAGTCACGAGGTGTAATAATCTGACCTGGTTTCAATACTCCAGAATCTCCAGCATCTTCAACTACTTTCATACCGTATAATTTATCGTTTTGAACGATGAAATCTTTAGTGTGAATTAATTGATCTTCTAGGAATAATGTATCTCCTGGATCCTGAACTCTAACTTTACGCATCATTTGACGAATAACTACCTCAAAGTGCTTGTCGTTAATTTTTACCCCTTGTAAACGATATACCTCCTGGATTTCATTTACCAAGTACTGTTGAACAGCAGCTGGTCCTTGAATTCTTAAAATATCATCCGGTGTAATTGCACCGTCAGACAATGGTACTCCCGCTCTTACGAAGTCATTTTCCTGAACTAGAATTTGGCTTGAAAGTTTAACTAAATACTTTTTAATCTCACCAAATTTAGATTCGATAACAATTTCACGGTTACCTCTTTTGATTTTTCCAAAAGATACAACACCGTCAATTTCAGAAACAACTGCTGGGTTTGAAGGGTTACGAGCCTCAAGCAACTCGGTAATTCTTGGTAAACCTCCTGTAATATCTCCTGCTTTAGAAGAACGACGTGGAATTTTAACCAATACTTTACCTGCTTTAATTTTCTCACCGTTCTCAACCATAAGGTGTGCTCCTACTGGTAAGTTATACGAACGAATCAATTCACCTTCTTTACCGTAAACCAATAAAGTTGGAATTAATTTTTTATTTCTAGCCTCAGAAATTACTTTTTCCTGGAAACCTGTTTGCTCATCAATCTCCACCATGAACGATTGTCCTTGCTCTAAATCTTCGTAAGCAATCTTACCAGTAAATTCAGAAACAATTACACCATTATATGGATCCCATTTACAGATTACAGTTCCTTTGGTTACTACATCTCCATCATTTACAAAAATACTAGATCCGTAAGGAATGTTATGTGTATTTAAAACAATTCCAGTTTTCTCATCAACTAATTTTAATTCAGTTGAACGTGAAACAACGATATCAACAGAGTTTCCTTCTCCATCTTCTCCTTTAACTGTTTTTAAATCTTCAATCTCAAGTCTTCCGTTGAATCTTGTAACAATACTAGATTCTTCAGAGATACCTCCTGCAACCCCTCCAACGTGGAACGTACGAAGTGTCAACTGTGTACCTGGCTCTCCAATAGATTGAGCTGCAATAACTCCGACAGCTTCACCTCTTTGTGTCATTTTTCCGGTAGCTAAGTTTCTACCGTAACATTTAGCACAAATACCTTTAAGAGCTTCACAAGTTAATGGAGATCTAACCTCTACTTTTTCAATCGGAGAAGCTTCGATAACTCTCATGATTGCTTCTGTAATTTGGTGACCTGACTGAACTAATACTTCATTAGTAAGAGGATTAATAACATCCTGCAATGCAACACGTCCTAAAATTCTTTCTCCTAAAGATTCAACGATTTCCTCATTTTTCTTCAAAGCAGAAACTTCAACACCTCTAAGAGTTCCACAATCTTCGATGTTTACAATAACATCTTGCGAAACGTCATGAAGTCTTCTTGTTAAGTATCCAGCATCAGCCGTTTTAAGAGCCGTATCCGCAAGTCCTTTACGAGCACCGTGAGTAGAGATAAAGTACTCAAGGATCGAAAGACCTTCCTTAAAGTTAGAAAGAATCGGGTTTTCGATAATCTCACCACCACCAGCAGTAGATTTTTTTGGCTTAGCCATCAAACCACGCATACCAGTTAACTGACGAATCTGTTCCTTAGAACCCCTCGCCCCAGAGTCAAGCATCATATATACAGAGTTGAAACCTTGTTGGTCTTCTCTAATATTTTTCATTGCTAACTCTGTTAATTGAGCATTTGCTGAAGTCCATACGTCAATAACCTGGTTGTAACGCTCGTTATTGGTAATAAGACCCATGTTATAGTTTACAGAAATACCTTCAACTTGTTCTCTGGCATCTGCAATCAATTTAGTTTTTTGTTCTGGAATTCTAATATCCCCAAGAGAGAATGATAAACCTCCTCTAAATGCGAATTTATAACCCATATCTTTCATATTGTCCAAGAAAGCTGCCGTTGTAGGTACATCAGTCACACTTAAAATGTGTCCGATAATATCTCTAAGGTTTTTCTTCGTCAATACATCATTGATATATCCAGCTGCTTCCGGTACTACTTCATTAAATAATACACGTCCTGCAGTTGTTTGGATAATTTTGTACACTAATTCTCCAGCGTCATTAAAATCTTTTGCTCTAATTTTCACACGAGCATTCAATTCTAGTCTTCCTTCGTTTAATGCAATATTTACTTCTTCAGCAGAATAGAAAGTTAAGTCCTGACCTAAAATTATATGTTCTGGAGTTGAGATACGTTCTTTGGTCATATAATATAGACCCAAGACCATATCCTGAGAAGGTACAGTAATTGGCGCACCGTTTGCAGGGTTCAGGATATTGTGAGAAGCCAACATTAATAATTGTGCCTCTAAAATAGCCTCTGGTCCTAATGGCAAGTGAACTGCCATCTGATCCCCATCAAAATCGGCGTTGAAAGCCGTACATACTAATGGGTGCAATTGGATTGCTTTTCCTTCAATTAATTTTGGCTGGAAAGCCTGAATACCCAATCTGTGTAATGTAGGAGCACGGTTCAGTAATACTGGATGTCCTTTAATTACGTTTTCAAGAATATCCCAAACTACAGGCTCTTTTTTGTCTATGATTTTCTTAGCAGATTTTACTGTTTTTACAATTCCTCTTTCAATCAATTTACGGATTACGAAAGGTTTGTATAATTCAGCTGCCATATCTTTTGGCAATCCACATTCGAATAATTTCAATTCAGGTCCAACAACAATTACCGAACGAGCAGAATAATCCACACGTTTTCCAAGTAAGTTTTGACGGAAACGTCCTTGCTTACCTTTTAAGGAATCAGATAATGATTTTAATGGTCTGTTAGATTCTGTTTTAACAGCAGAAGCTTTACGTGTGTTATCAAATAATGAATCTACAGATTCCTGTAACATACGTTTTTCGTTTCTCAAGATAACTTCTGGAGCTTTAATCTCCATTAATCTTTTCAAACGGTTGTTACGGATGATTACACGACGGTATAAATCATTTAAATCTGAAGTTGCAAAACGACCTCCATCAAGTGGCACAAGCGGACGTAATTCTGGTGGAATAACAGGAACCACTTTCATAATCATCCATTCAGGACGGTTTTCGCGGTTTAAGTTAGACTCACGGAAAGATTCAACAACTTGTAATCTTTTAAGAGCTTCTGTTTTACGTTGTTTAGATGTTTCGTTGTTAGCGCTGTGTCTTAATTCATAAGATAAAGCATCTAAATCAATACGAGCTAATAAATCCATAATACATTCTGCTCCCATTTTGGCAACAAATTTATTAGGATCCATATCATCTAAATATTGGTTTTCTTGCGGAAGTGTATCTAAAATATTCAAATATTCTTCTTCAGTCAAGAAATCTAATCTTTGTAATGATTCTCCATCTGCATTTTTAGCAATACCAGCCTGGATTACCACGTATCTTTCGTAGTAAATAATCATATCTAATTTCTTAGATGGAAGACCAAGGATATAACCAATTTTGTTAGGAAGAGAACGGAAATACCAGATATGAGCAATTGGCACAACAAGGTTGATGTGTCCTACTCTGTCACGACGTACTTTTTTCTCAGTAACTTCAACACCACAACGGTCACAGATGATACCTTTGTAACGAATTCTTTTATATTTACCACAAGCACATTCAAAATCCTTTACAGGTCCGAAGATTCTTTCGCAGAAAAGTCCGTCACGTTCTGGTTTGTGCGTTCTGTAGTTGATTGTTTCTGGTTTCAACACCTCTCCTCTTGATTCTTTCAAGATAGATTCTGGTGAAGCCAATCCAATAGAGATTTTATTAAATCTTTTAACTGGATTTTTATCCTTATTATTATTTCTATTATTCATCATAGTTTTTACTATTGATTTATTTGCAATTAAAAATTGATTTTGCAGACACTTAGCATCGCTACATTTCTACGACCTCGGGTTACTTCTCTAAACTTCAAACCTTATATTTTGAAGTGCTAATTATACAACACTTAGGGTTTATATAAAAAATCGGAACGGTTTACGGGTATAAATCCTAAAAACTTTTATAACAACCAAAGTAGAGACGCGATAAATCACATCTCTACAATTGGTATTTTTTTTTATTCTTCTAAACGAATGTCAAGTCCAAGACCTTTCAATTCATGCATTAATACATTGAATGATTCTGGCAATCCTGGTTCTGGCATAGACTCTCCCTTAACGATAGCCTCGTAAGTTTTAGCTCTACCAATAACGTCATCCGACTTAACAGTTAAGATTTCACGTAGTGTACTTGATGCTCCATAAGCTTCAAGTGCCCAAACCTCCATCTCTCCAAAACGCTGACCTCCAAATTGAGCTTTACCTCCAAGTGGTTGTTGCGTGATCAACGAGTATGGTCCGATAGAACGTGCGTGCATCTTATCATCAACCATGTGTCCTAATTTAAGCATGTAAATTACACCCACAGTTGCTGCCTGATGGAAACGCTCTCCAGTACCACCATCATAAAGGTGTGTATGTCCGAAACGTGGTACTCCAGCTTCATCAGTTAATTCATTAATTTGATCTAAAGAAGCACCATCAAAAATTGGAGTAGCAAATTTTCTACCCAAGTTCATTCCAGCCCATCCCAAAACAGTTTCATAAATCTGACCAATGTTCATACGTGAAGGTACCCCAAGTGGATTCAATACGATATCTACGGGTGTTCCGTCTTCAAGGAAAGGCATATCTTCATGACGAACGATTCTTGCAACAATACCTTTGTTACCGTGACGTCCTGCCATTTTATCCCCTACTTTCAGTTTACGTTTTTTAGCAATATAAATCTTAGCTAATTTCAAGATTCCAGATGGTAATTCATCACCAACTGTAATAGTGAATTTTTCTCTTCTTAAAGATCCTTGTAAGTCATTCAGCTTAATTTTATAGTTATGAATTAAATCATTAACCATTTTATTAGTAGCGTCATCAGCAACCCATTGACCTTTGCTTAAGTGAGCAAAATCTTCTACTGCGTAAAGCATTTTTTGAGTATATTTTTTACCTTTTGGTAAAACTTCTTCACCCAAATCATTCATTACACCCTGAGATGTTTTTCCGTTTACGATCAGGAATAATTTTTCAACCAATCTGTCTTTTAATTCAACAAATTTAGTTTCAAATTCCATTTCAAGAGCTCCTAAAGCATCTTTATCCTGAGTACGTTTACGTTTATCTTTTACGGCTCTTGCAAATAATTTTTTGTCAAGAACTACACCATGTAAAGATGGAGACGCTTTTAATGAAGCATCTTTTACATCACCTGCTTTATCCCCGAAGATTGCACGAAGCAATTTCTCCTCTGGAGTAGGATCTGACTCTCCTTTTGGTGTAATTTTTCCGATCAAAATGTCGCCAGGTTTAACCTCTGCTCCAATTCTGATCATACCGTTTTCATCTAAATCTTTAGTAGCTTCTTCAGAAACGTTAGGAATATCGTTTGTTAACTCTTCATTTCCTAACTTCGTATCTCTAACCTCTAATGAATAATCATCAACGTGGATAGAAGTAAAAATATCATCACGAACTACTTTTTCAGAAATTACAATCGCATCCTCAAAGTTATACCCTTTCCATGGCATGAACGCAACTTTTAAGTTTCTACCTAAAGCTAATTCACCATTTTGAGTAGCATATCCTTCTGATAATACCTGACCAAGAATAACTCTGTCCCCTTTTCTTACGATTGGTTTCAGGTTGATACTTGTACCTTGATTGGTTTTTCTAAATTTAATTAAGTTGTATGTTTTCTCATCAGAATCAAAACTTACCATTCTTTCTTCTTCAGTACGGTCGTATTTGATAGTAATGATGTTTGCATCAACATATTCTACAGTTCCATCTCCTTCAGCATTAATCAATACTCTAGAATCTGAAGCTACCTGACGCTCTAAACCTGTACCAACAATCGGCGCTTCCGGACGGATCAAAGGAACCGCCTGACGCATCATGTTAGATCCCATCAACGCACGGTTCGCATCATCATGTTCCAGGAAAGGAATCAATGAAGCCGAAATCGAAGCAATCTGGTTAGGCGCAACGTCTGTATAATGTACAGCTGATGGCTCAACAACTGGGAAGTCACCTTCCTCACGAGCAATAACATTTGAAGCCGTGATTTTTCCAGAAGCATCCATTTCAATGTTTGCCTGAGCAATCATTTTTCCTTCTTCTTCTTCAGCACTCAAATATATAGGAGTACTTTCTAAATCAACAACACCATTTGTTACTTTACGGTATGGAGTTTCGATGAAACCCATTCCGTTTACTTTTGCATAAACACCAAGAGATGAAATCAAACCAATGTTTGGTCCCTCTGGAGTTTCAATCGGACATAAACGACCATAGTGTGTATAGTGAACGTCACGAACCTCAAATCCAGCTCTCTCTCTCGAAAGTCCACCAGGTCCAAGTGCAGATAATCTTCTTTTGTGCGTAATCTCAGCAAGTGGATTCGTTTGATCCATAAATTGAGACAACTGGTTTGTACCAAAGAAAGAGTTGATAACCGATGATAATGTTTTAGCATTAATCAAATCGATTGGTGTAAACACCTCGTTATCCCTAACGTTCATTCTCTCACGAATAGTTCTGGCCATACGCGCTAAACCAACACCGAATTGTTGAGACAATTGTTCTCCAACTGTTCTAACACGACGGTTTGATAAGTGATCAATATCATCAATCTCTGCTTTAGAGTTGATCAATTCGATCAAATATTTTACAATGGTAATGATATCTTCTTTGGTCAAGACTTGCTTTTCCATTGGGATATCCAAACCAAGTTTTTTGTTCATTCTGTAACGACCAACTTCACCTAAGTTATAACGTTGATCAGAGAAGAACAATTTATCGATAATACCACGAGCAGTTTCTTCATCAGGCGGTTCTGCATTACGCAATTGTCTGTAGATATGCTCAACAGCTTCTTTTTCAGAGTTTGTTGGATCTTTTTGTAACGTGTTGTGGATAATAGCATAATCTGCCTGATTATTATCCTCTTTGTGTAACAAAATAGATTTTACATTAGAATCGATGATTTCTTCAACATTATCTTTGTCGATAATAGTATCTCTATCAAGGATGATTTCGTTACGTTCGATAGAAACTACTTCACCAGTATCCTCATCAACGAAATCCTCGTGCCAAGTGTTCAATACACGTGCAGCAAGTCTTCTTCCAATGTATTTTTTAATACCCGTTTTAGAAACTTTAATTTCTTCAGCAAGGTCAAAAATCTCAAGGATATCCTTATCTCTTTCGAACCCGATTGCACGGAATAAAGTAGTTACAGGTAATTTTTTCTTTCTATCGATATAAGCGTACATAACGCTGTTGATATCTGTAGAAAATTCTATCCAGGAACCTTTAAAAGGAATTACCCTAGCAGAATAAAGTTTTGTACCATTTGCATGGAATGATTGTCCAAAGAAAACTCCAGGAGAACGGTGTAGTTGAGATACTACAACACGCTCAGCACCATTGATTACAAAGGTACCGCTTGGAGTCATATAAGGTATTGTTCCAAGATAAACATCTTGTACAATAGTTTCAAAATCTTCGTGTTCTGGATCTGTACAGTATAGTTTTAACCTGGCTTTTAAAGGCACACTATACGTAAGACCTCTCTCTATACATTCTTGAATTGTATAACGTGGTGGATCTACAAAATAATCTAGGAACTCCAATACAAAGTTGTTTCTTGTATCTGTGATTGGAAAGTTTTCCATGAAGGTGTTGTACAACCCTTCGTTGCCTCTTTCGTCTGATTTAGTTTCTAATTGAAAAAAATCTTTAAAAGATTTAACCTGAACATCAAGGAAATCCGGATATTGAGGTATGTTTTTTGTAGAGGCAAAATTCAATCTTTCAGTCTGATTTGTTATCATCAATGGACAAAATTTTGATTAAAAAAAAGTAATTTTTTGTGTAAAAACACATTGTTTAATCTATACTTTCTTATTATAATCAATACATCTTTAAAAATAAACCGGTATAAGGCAGCTCCATTTTTTTTCTTCGTATTGATCAAAAACTTTTTCGTATTTTAAACTATTTGATAATAAA
Source organism: Flavobacterium hydrocarbonoxydans (assembly GCF_009789235.1). Taxonomy (GTDB): domain Bacteria; phylum Bacteroidota; class Bacteroidia; order Flavobacteriales; family Flavobacteriaceae; genus Flavobacterium; species Flavobacterium hydrocarbonoxydans. The sequence goes on from NZ_WSTB01000006.1 coordinate 32,171, forward strand.
ATTGGATATATTTTATTATACGAAAAATGGTTTAGGCCATTGAGTTTTGACTCAAGACCTAAACCTAGTTCTTAAAACCGAGTTGAATTATTTTAATTCAACTACAGCTCCAGCTTCTTCTAATGATTTTTTAAGACCTTCAGCCTCTTCTTTAGAAACACCTTCTTTAACGTTGCTTGGAGCACCGTCAACTACATCTTTAGCTTCTTTCAAACCTAAACCTGTAAGTTCTTTTACTAATTTTACAACTGCTAATTTAGAAGCTCCAGCTTCTTTCAATACAACTGTAAATTCAGTTTGTGCTTCTTCAGCAGCACCTTCTCCACCACCAGCAGCAACTACTACAGCTGCAGCAGCAGGCTCGATACCATACTCGTCTTTTAATATTGTTGCTAATTCGTTAACTTCTTTAACTGTTAAGTTAACTAATTGTTCTGCGAATTGTTTCAAATCTGCCATTTTTTCTATCGTTTAAAATGATTTGTAAAATATAATTTATTTATTGTGCGCTAATTAAGCAATGAGAAAATGAATTTCTCATCTTGAATATTATGCTTCAGTCTCTTCTTCGCTACCAGCGAATTTGTTTTGTAAAGCAGAAATAATTCTTTGTGCTGGTGATTGCAATAATCCAATAAGTTCTCCAAGAAGTTCTTCTTTAGATTTAATAGTTGCTAATGCATCTAATTGATCATCTCCAATGTAAATTTCAGAATTAATGTAAGCCCCTTTCAATACAGGTTTTGCTGATTTTTTTCTGAAATCTTTAATTATTTTTCCAGGTGCATTTGCAACATCTGAAATGAATATAGCACTGTTACCACTCAATACTGAAGGTAAATCACCATAGTCATTAGAAGAAGCTTCCATTGCTTTTGCAAGCAAAGTGTTTTTTACAACCTCTAATTTTATACCTGCTTTAAAGCAAGCTCTTCTCAAGCTTGAAGTTGTCTCTGCGTTTAATCCAGAAATATCAGATACATAAATGATATTTGTACCAGCTAACTGCGCAGTTAAATTTTCAATCGCGATTGATTTTTCTTCTCTAGTCATACTAAAAATTATTAACTACCAATTATACTGCTTTTGGATCCAATGCAATTGCAGGACTCATAGTGCTTGTAAGGTGAATACCTTTAATGTAGGTACCTTTAGCAGCAGTTGGTTTAAGTTTGATTAATGTTTGAATAATTTCGTGTGCATTGTCATAAATTTGCTCAGCTCCAAAAGAAACTTTACCAATTCCTGCATGTACGATACCAGTTTTATCAACTTTAAAGTCAATTTTACCAGCTTTAACCTCTGCAACAGCTTTAGCAACATCCATAGTTACTGTACCTGTTTTAGGGTTTGGCATTAAACCTCTAGGTCCTAAAATACGACCTAATGGACCTAATTTACCCATAACAGCTGGCATAGTGATGATTACATCAACATCTGTCCAACCATCTTTAATTTTTTGTAAATAATCATCAAGACCTACATAGTCAGCTCCAGCTTCTTTAGCTTCCGCTTCTTTATCTGGAGTAACCAATGCTAATACTTTAACGTCTTTACCAGTTCCGTGAGGTAATGTAACTACACCTCTAACCATTTGATTCGCTTTTCTTGGATCTACACCCAAACGAACTGCGATATCAACAGACTCATCAAATTTTGCAGAAGCTATAACTTTAATCAATGCAGCAGCATCTTTTAAAGAGTATAGTTTGTTCTTTTCAATTTTTGAAGCAGCCTCTTTTTGCTTTTTTGTCAATTTTGCCATTTCTTTCTCTTAATTAAAAAGGAGCTTCTCCTGATACAGTTATACCCATAGATCTAGCAGTTCCAGCGATCATGCTCATTGCAGATTCGATTGTGAATGCATTTAAATCTACCATTTTATCTTCAGCAATTGCTTTGATAACATCCCAAGTAACGCTAGCTACTTTTTTACGATTTGGTTCACCTGATCCAGACTTTAGCTTTGCAGCTTCCAATAACTGGACAGCCGCTGGAGGAGTCTTAACAACAAAATCAAATGATTTGTCTTTATACACAGTAATTTGTACTGGGCATATTTTGCCAGGTTTATCCTGAGTTCTAGCATTAAATTGCTTACAGAACTCCATGATGTTTACCCCAGCAGCTCCTAAAGCAGGTCCAACCGGTGGCGACGGGTTCGCAGCACCTCCCTTAACTTGTAGTTTAACTACCTTACTAATTTCTTTAGCCATTTTTAAAAAATTTAACACCATAATCATTGGAAGCGATTATAGTGGTTATTATAGATGTAACAAAAATTATACTTTCTCTACTTGCATAAAACTTAGTTCTAATGGTGTTTTTCTTCCGAAGATTTTCACCATTACTTCAAGTTTACGCTTTTCTTCATTGATTTTTTCAACTGTTCCGTTGAAGCCGTTAAAAGGACCATCGATCACTTTAACCGTTTCACCTAAGCTGAAAGGAATAGCACGAGTATCTGTATTTACAGCTAACTCATCAACTTTACCTAACATTCTATTTACTTCAGATAATCTCAAAGGAACAGGTTCTCCGCCTTTGATTTCTCCTAAAAATCCAATTACACTAGTAATAGACTTAATAATATGAGGTATCTCACCAACTAAATTGGCTTCGATCATAACATATCCAGGAAAATAAACTTTATCCTTAGACATTTTCTTTCCTTCTTTTACAGTAACTACTTTTTCTGTAGGCACTAAAACTTGGGAAACATAATCACCCATACCTAATCTGGCAATTTCAGTTTCGATGTAAGCTTTGACTTTGTTTTCCTGTCCGCTTACAGCTCTAACCACATACCATTTTTTCACATTATTATCTGCCATGACAAAAAATTTATCCTTTTAACCAGTTAAAAAATCCAGCCAAAGCTTTTGCAAAAAATTCATCTACTCCCCATGTCGCCAAAGCAAATAGAATTGAAAATACAGCCACAACAATTGTCAATTTTTGCACTTCAGCCCAAGCTGGCCAAGTAACATTTGACTTTAACTCCTCGAAAGCCTCTGATAAATAATTAGTAACTTTTGTCATTTGATCTATTTTTTATTGCACGGGCGGAGGGATTCGAACCCCCATCAACGGTTTTGGAGACCGCTATTCTACCCTTGAACTACGCCCGTAATTAAAAGCCAGTGATTTCGATTAAGAAAATCAACTGGCTTTTTATATAATATTTATAGGATTATCCTACGATTTCAGTAACCTGACCTGCACCTACAGTTCTACCACCTTCACGGATAGCGAAACGTAAACCTACGCTCATTGCGATTGGGCTTAATAAAGATACATTGATAGTTAAGTTATCTCCTGGCATTACCATCTCTACTCCTTCTGGTAAAGTAATAACTCCTGTTACGTCAGTTGTACGTACGTAGAACTGTGGACGGTAGTTATTATGGAATGGAGTATGACGTCCACCTTCTTCTTTTTTCAAGATATAAACCTCTGCTTTGAAAGTAGCGTGTGGTTTTACTGATCCTGGCTTAATGATAACCATTCCTCTTTTGATAGATTCTTTATCAATACCTCTTAACAATAAACCTACGTTATCTCCAGCTTCACCTCTATCAAGGATTTTACGGAACATCTCAACTCCTGTAATAGTAGAAGTTAATTTATCAGCTCCCATACCAATGATTTCAACTGGATCTCCTGTATTAGCAATACCTGTTTCGATACGACCTGTAGCAACAGTTCCACGACCAGTAATTGTAAATACATCTTCAACCGGCATCAAGAATGGTTTAGCTACGTCACGCACTGGCTCTTCGATCCAAGCATCAACAGCTTCCATTAATTCAATGATTTTTGGTACCCAAGCAGGATCATTATTCAATCCTCCTAAAGCAGAACCTTGAACAACAGGACCATTATCTCCATCATATTCGTAGAAAGATAATAAATCTCTAATTTCCATTTCAACAAGCTCTAACAATTCAGCATCATCAACCATATCCACTTTGTTCATGAAAACAACGATTCTTGGAATACCTACCTGACGACCTAAAAGGATGTGCTCACGAGTTTGTGGCATTGGACCATCTGTAGCAGCAACTACTAAGATAGCTCCGTCCATTTGAGCAGCACCAGTAACCATGTTCTTTACGTAATCCGCGTGACCTGGACAGTCAACGTGAGCGTAGTGACGGTTAGCTGTTTCATACTCTACGTGTGATGTATTAATAGTAATACCTCTTTCTTTCTCCTCTGGAGCGTTATCGATTTGATCAAACGATTTTGCTTGACAGTAACCAGCATCAGACAATACTTTTGTAATTGCTGCAGTTAATGTAGTTTTTCCGTGATCCACGTGTCCAATTGTACCTATGTTTAAGTGCGGTTTGGAACGATTAAAATTCTCCTTTGCCATTTTACTTAATTTTTAATCTTAGTTATATATTAATTCAATTTCCTACTTACTTGAGCCAACTACGGGAATTGAACCCGTGACCTCTTCCTTACCAAGGAAGCACTCTACCCCTGAGCTAAGTCGGCAGAGAGTTCTGATTGCAGATTTGTGATTGTAGATTTTAGATTAAAAAATCTGAAATCCACATTCTGAAATCTCAACTTCTTTTTTTTGTGGGGAGAGCAGGATTCGAACCTGCGAAGTTCACACAGCAGATTTACAGTCTGCCCTCGTTGGCCGCTTGAGTATCTCCCCAGACAATTTTAGATTTTTGATTTAAGATTTTAGATTATTCTAAAACCAAATCAAGAAACTTAAACTTGTATTATTTCATAATTCTAAAGAACAAATTTCAAATCGCATTTGAAATATTTAGAGCCGGCGGAGGGACTCGAACCCACGACCTGCTGATTACAAATCAGCTGCTCTAGCCAACTGAGCTACGCTGGCAATATCAATAAAAAAGTCCGCTATTTCTAACGGACTGCAAATGTAGTTATTTTATCCTTGTATCAAAACATTTTTTAAAAAAAATTTCGATTTATATATGTGCTCTTATTTTTTCTTTCCTTTTTACCAGTAAACGTTCTAAAGATTCTGCCGAAAGTTCTACCGCTTCTTCAAATGTCTTACACTGCTTTTTCACCACAAAATCATCTCCAGGAACATTAATTTTAATCTCAACCGCCTTGTTTTCCTTATCGCTAGTTCTTTCGACCTTTAAAAAAATATCTGCCGACACTACTTTGTCATAATACTTTTCCAATTTATCCATTCTCTCTTGAATAAAATCCACCAACTTTCTGTCAACAGTAAAGTTAACTGCATGAACATTTACCTTCATAATACTAATTTTAGGGTTAAACATTTCAGAACCATTACTTATTCCTTGGATGCGCATTGGCATATACCTTTTTAAGCTCTGCTAAACTATTATGCGTATATACTTGCGTTGACGCCAAACTTGAATGTCCTAATAATTCCTTAACTGAATTTAAATCGGCTCCGTTATTTAATAAATGAGTCGCAAATGTATGCCGAAGTACATGCGGACTCTTTTTTACTTTTTCAGAGACCCTACTAAAGTAAGAATTTATTAATCGATACACAAAAGATTCACTCAATTTTAACCCTTTTCGGGAAATAAAAAAATAATTCTCATCTATTTCCTCAACAGACTCCCGTTCTTTCAAGTAAAGCACAATTTGCTCTATAATGATTGGCAAAATCGGAATAATACGCTCTTTATTTCTTTTCCCAAGCACCTTTAAAACATTAGACGACAAATCTACATTATAAGTCATCAAATTTATCAGTTCTGCTCTTCGCATTCCAGTAGTATAAAATAACTCTACAATAAGCTTATCACGCACTTCTTCGAAACCAACCGGATTATTTACTGCCTGCATCAGATCAGTTAATTCTTTTTCAGAAAAAGGAATCTGAATTGTTTTAGGCGTTTTTAATGCTTTATGCTTCAGCATCGGACTTACCTCTATTTGTTTTGTTTTTAAAAGGAATTTATAAAATGCTTTTAAAGAAGCCATTTTTCGATTGACAGAAACATTTGCCATTCCATTATCTACAAGTGACACTATCCAGCTTCTAATTTGGCTGTAATTTGCTTTTTCGATATTATCCTGCTCAAAGTGCGTTTTATTAAATTCTTCGAAAACTGTAATATCTGTCAAATATCCATTTATAGTATGTGCTGAATATTTTTTCTCCAACTGAAGATAATCCTGAAAAGCTTCTTTATTTGTTTTCATAAAAAAAAGAGTTTTACTTTTTAACGAAGTAAAATTTTACACTTATATATAATATAGAATTTACAATTATATAATCTTTAAAAAATAAGCATAAAAAAACCGTTAGCATCAAAGTTAAAACTTTATGATGACTAACGGTAATTATTTTTGAAAAGCTACTACTAACTTTCTAAACCATCTTTCATGTTTTGAATGTAAGCCGCTTTTTGAATTTGAGCTCTTTTGATTACAGAAGGCTTAATAAAAGCAGTACGTGCTCTTAATTGACGAACAGTTCCTGTTTTATCAAATTTTCTTTTATAGCGCTTTAATGCTCTATCGATATTTTCTCCGTCTTTAATTGGTATAATTAACATAATATTGACACCTCCTCTCGTTAAGGGTGCAAAAGTAATCAATATTTTGAAACATGAACCATTAATTACGAATTTTTTTTTACAGTAAAATGTTGAGATGTAAAAAGTGAGATGCATACTGAACTAACCAGCAAAGCTCCATTCACTTTTTACATTTTACTTTTCACATTCACAAAATCTACTCTTTCAATAAATTTCTGGAAATTACTAATTTTTGAATTTCGGTAGTTCCCTCGCCTATGGTACACAATTTAGAATCTCTATAGAATTTTTCGACCGGATAATCTTTAGTATAACCGTAGCCTCCGTGAATCTGAACTGCTTCATTCGCTACTTTTACACAAACTTCTGAGGCATACATTTTTGCCATCGCGCCCATTGTAGTAACAGGTTTATGCTGTTGTTTTAAGAACGCTGCTTTGTGTAATAATAATTCTGAAGCTTCGATTTCAGTCGCCATATCAGCCAGCTTAAACGAAATTCCCTGAAAACTACTAATAGGCTGCCCAAACTGATGTCTTTCTTTTGAATATTTTAAAGCAGCTTCGTAAGCGCCTTTTGCAATACCAAGTGATAAAGCTCCGATTGAGATTCGTCCGCCATCCAGAATTTTCATAGCCTGAATGAATCCCTGACCTACTTCTCCTAATCTATTGGCATCCGGAACACGGCAACCATCAAAAACCAACTCTGCAGTTTCACTGGCACGCATTCCTAATTTATTTTCTTTTTTCCCTGATGAAAAACCAGGCATTCCTTTTTCGAAAACAAAAGCAGTCATTCCTTTTGAATCTCCTTTTTCGCCAGTACGCACAATTACTACTGCAATATCACCGGAAATGGCGTGTGTGATAAAGTTTTTCGCACCATTTACAACCCAATAATCGCCATCTTTTACAGCAGTTGTATTCATTCCGCCTGCATCAGAACCTGTATTGTGCTCGGTCAGTCCCCAGGCTCCTATATGTTCGGCTGTTGCTAATTTTGGCAACCATTTTTTCTTTTGTTCTTCATTTCCGAAAGTCAAAATATGATTGGTACATAATGAATTATGAGCTGCAACAGACAAGCCAATTGAAGGATCTACTTTAGAAATTTCTTCGACTACCGTAATATATTCGTGATAACCCAAGCCCGATCCGCCATACTCTTCCGGAACAAGAACGCCCATAAAACCCATTTCACCTAATTGTTTAAAAAGAGAAATTGGAAAAATCTGCGCTTCATCCCATTCCATTATATTAGGTCTAATATTTTTCTCGGCAAATTCTTTTATAGACTGAGCAATCATGGATTGCGTTTCGTTGTAATCAAAATTCATTTGTACACTGTTTTATTTTAGAACTCCAAATATAAACTAATTATTTTTGCTTTTTCAACAGGAAAACCTTTAATTTTTGACAAATCCTCAATATTTGTGATTTTACCGTTCATACTTCTATAAATTACTATTTGTTTTGCTAATGGGTATCTAAAGTATGGAAACTGAGACAACTCCTTTAAAGAAACGTCATTTATGGCTATTTTTTTAAATTTCGGAATTGATCCAACTTTAAAATGCGAATTCAATTCTGAAATAACCTCTGGCGATAATCCCCAGACATCGTTCATTTGCTCCATCGAAACAAAACCTCCTAAACTTTCTTTTTGTTTTAAGATTCGAATTGAGATTCCTTCACCGATTCCGTAAATTTTCATTAAATCTTCCTGTGTAGCCTGATTAATATCTAAAATTATGATTTTTTCTTTTTTAGGAACTATTTTCGCTGCATATTCTTTCTTTGATTCGAAGGTGGCTTTTTTATTCTTCACCCAGTCTGGAAATTTAAAATAAGGTGAAATTATTCTCAGTAAAGAATCTGAAACTTTTGTAACTTCCTGAAATTATTCTGGAGAGTTTACATATTGATTGGTTTTTCTAAATGCCAGCAATCTATCAATTTCCTGAACCGACATTCCGAGCTTATACCCTTTGTAATCGGAAATGAAATTTGGATTAAAAGAATAAATCTTTGGTTTTTGATTGTGTTTTACATTTTTCAAAACATCAATATCCGATTGTAAAGCCAACCATTCCTGTTTTTCTGGAAAGTTTTTCATTGGAACCCTAAAATCAACAAAAAAATAAACCAGCTGCAAAACAACAATGATACCAAAAAGTAAAAAAATTCCTGTACGTTGCTGATTAGTAAACTTAAAATATCCTGACCACTCCCTCAAATTCATATTAAAATAAAATTTCTAATTGTTTTAAAAATATAAATTTAAGGTAAAAAATATTAATTTATTAAGAAAATTAGTAAAAATACATACTTTTAAATAATTGTTTATATTATCTTTAATCACAAATTAAATTAATGAATTTCAGCACTTAAAGATTATTCTTTGCAGATTCTGTTTAAAAATTAAACATTTTATAACTTAAAACGAGATAATTGTTTTTATTTTTTACAAAAAACGATACATTTGGAGCTTAATAACAATAAACCAATATAATAGTATGTCAATTTGGAAAACTAAACCACTTTCGGTACTGCTTGGAGAAGCAGACGAATCTGAAAAAGGCTTAAAAAGAACCTTATCTTCACGATCGCTTGTTGCACTTGGAGTTGGTGCCATTATTGGAGCCGGATTATTCTCATTAACAGGAATTGCTGCTGCTGACCATGCTGGTCCTGCTGTAACAATTTCATTTATTTTAGCTGCTGTTGGTTGTGCTTTTGCAGGGCTATGTTATGCTGAATTTGCTTCGATGATACCAGTTGCCGGTAGTGCTTATACGTATTCGTATGCGACAATGGGAGAATTTATGGCTTGGATTATAGGCTGGGATTTAGTTTTAGAATACGCTTTAGGAGCCGCTACCGTTGGTGTCAGCTGGTCCAGATATTTACTAGAACTACTTGCAAAATATAATATTCACTTACCCCCTGATTTAATTTGTTCTCCTTGGGAAACTTTAACACTGAGCAACGGAACCGTAATTAATGGTGGTATAGTTAATTTACCTGCAATCTTTATTGTTTCTTTACTTTCATTATTATTGATAAAAGGAACCAAAGAATCTGCATCATTAAACAACTTCTTAGTTGTTGTAAAAGTAGCCGTAGTTATTATCTTCATCGTTTTAGGATGGAAATTTATCGACCCTACAAACTACGTTCCTTATATTCCTGAAAACACAGGTGTTTTTGGAGAATTTGGATGGTCAGGTATTGCTGCCGGAGCCGGAACAGTATTTTTTGCTTTTATTGGTTTTGACGCTGTTTCTACAGCTGCTCAGGAAGCTAAAAATCCTCAAAAAGGAATGCCTATTGGTATTCTTGGTTCACTCGTAATCTGTACTTTATTATACGTATTGTTCTCTCACGTAATGACTGGTCTTGTGCCTTATTATAAATTTGCAGGAGATGCTAAACCTGCAGCTACTGCTTTTGCTGTTACAGGTTATGACTTTTTACAAACAGGTTTAATTGTCGCCATTTTAGCGGGTTATACTTCTGTAATGCTGGTAATGCTAATGGGACAAAGCCGTGTATTCTACACCATGAGTAAAGATGGTTTATTACCTCCTTTCTTTAGCGAAATTCACGCTAAATTCCGTACTCCATGGAAAACGAACATTTTCTTCTTAGTATTCGTAAGTTTATTTGCTGGTCTTGTTCCTGTAAGCGATTTAGGACACATGGTAAGTATCGGAACATTATTAGCATTCGTATTGGTTTGTATTGGTGTTATGGTAATGCGTAAAAAAATGCCGGATGCTCCAAGAGCTTTCAGAACGCCTTGGGTTCCGTTTGTACCTGTAGCTGGTATCGTAATTTGTTTGGCATTGATGTATTCTTTACCAAACGAAAGCTGGGCTCGCCTAGTAATTTGGATGGCTTTAGGTGTTGCGATTTATTTTGCTTACGGTAAGAAAAACAGTAAACTAAACAATCCAGATAAATAAAAATTATCTTTTAAATACAAAAAAGGATTATGAAGCTTTAAAACTTTATAATCCTTTTTTTATGTTCGAAAATTACTTTTACAAATCAAAAACCGAAGTTCGTTTGGCACGAATTAAATCTTTCAGACGGATCCAAAATGCCAGGGTAAGATACACTCCAAATCCTAAACCAGCGGTTACAAACGAAATATAAATAAAAAACAAGCGTACACTTGTTACCCGCATCCCCAATTTATCTGCCAAACGTGATGAAACATGAAAACCGTATTTTTCGAAAAAGAATTTTAGTTTTAAGATGGCTGACATGATTCTGATTTTAGATTTTAGATTTTAGACAAAAATACAAAAATATCTAATTGCCGTATTTTCTAATTATACAATTCCTAATCCCCTTTTAGCAACTCCGTTCCGATGGCACATTTTAGACAATGATTCTTATTGCAGTACTCGTTTTTCAATTGTAATAACGATTGTGTTTCAAAAGCATTTTTAGATTTTAATCCAAATGAATTAAACTTTTCTATAATAGAATTTTTCTCTGGCGAAACTTCATCCAAAAGTGTAATTAAATCCTCTGAAATCTCCTCTCCCATCACTTTTGCATAAGCAAACTGTATTGGAATTATGGTATTAATAATTAGTAAATCAACGAACGATTTTGATAGTTTTTTAGCTTTTTTTGGACTTTCTTTATCAAACTGAAAATGGTTTTGCCAATACAAACTCACCGAAACATCAAAAACTTCGTAAATATCTTTTACCGATTTTAAAGTAATTATTTTTGAAAATAAATTCTGCTCTTTCTGATATAAATTAGCTAATTGAGATAGCCTTATCGTTGGAAAATTATCTGGCCTGTGCTTAAAAAACTGAACGGGCTCTACATAATTTTTCTCTAATTGATATTTATGAATGATATAAAAATAAGCAAATTTTAAATCCTTAAAATACACATCTTCTTTTTCTGAATCTAATAATCCGGCACAGCCAAAAAGCAATGACTCCAGATTTAAAAGTGTAAAACTTTCTTTTCGTATAATAGAAAATGGAATTGCCTTTGCCATCTGCAAAAAAGAAGTTCCATTCGTATTCAAACCAAAATTCTTAGCCAATAAGCAAAATAAAACAGCTTCCCAATCATTATTTGTTTCTTCTAACAAATCATAAACGGGTTTTGATTTTCGCTCTAATCGTTCAAAAAAAAGCCTTTCCTGCCAGTTTTTAAAAATAAAATCATCTATCTGGCTGATTTGCTTTTCGCAGAAAATCCAGGATTTGGGAGAAGTTAAAGCATAATAATTAGATATCGTTTCAGGAGAAACATAATCTTTTAAAATCAAAACCGAGATTTCGGTATTATCTTTTCTAAAAATTTCGGTATCGTGTTCCCAAACCACATGCAGAATTACATTTTCATAAGCCGAATCTCTTTCGTGATGATGCAAATACCAATCAGACGATTTTAGATGTATCTCAACATTTCCAGCCCATTTTTGATTGCCAATTGTAATTTGAGCATTAAAAAAATCAGGCCCAGCCAATTCTAAATAGTCACCGGTTTTAATAATCAGGAGCTCCTCTTTTTGAGATGTTTTTAAATTCAGAGTATCAAACTTCTTGAATTTCCAGAGGTAATGAAGGAAATCTTCTTTCATTTTCAAGTTTTATAATAGATTTACAAAACTTAAATATAATAAAATTTATCTTACAAAAAACTATTTCAACAAATATAATTTTGCACAAGCACGGGCATCAGATAAAGCTTCGTGATGATTGAGCGAAATATTCATCTCGCGACAACAATCACTTAATTTTGTTGGTTTTAATCCTTTAGCTTTATAGATTTTTACGGTACATTCCCAACGTGATGCAATATTTAGATCTTCATAATGCAAACCATGAAGTGCCATCGATTTTATCAAAACATTTCGGTCAAAACTTTCATTATGAGCCACTACCACTCTGTTCTTCAATCTCTTTTCGATTTCTGGATAAACTTGTAAAAATGATTTTGCGTTTACCGTGTCACGAGGATAAATTCCGTGTACCTGGATTGTGTAGGGATTATAAATATTATTGGGCGGTTTTATCAATGTAACAAATTCGTCAACAATTATTCCGTTTTCAACGGTAACAATCCCAACTGAGCAAGGATGAAAAGCGGTTGCGGTTTCAAAATCTATGGCGGTGAAAGTCATTTTTTATCAATTTTAAAGCTAAAAAAATCCATAAATCTAAAACTTGGAATTATAGATTTATGGATTATAAATTTACTATTTATTCTTTTATTTTATTGCGCCAATAATATCAGACTTAGTAATTATTTGATGGCCTCCGTTTGCCAATTCAACCAAAACTGCATCGTTTTCTTTTGTAAATAACTTAGAAACCTCATCAATTGGAGTTCCTAATTGCACGATTGGGAAAGGTTTTCCCATTACTTCTTTAATTGGTTTTTCGGCTACATTTTTGTCTGCTACGTAACTTCTAAACAAATCCGTTTCATCAACAGAACCCACAAATCCTGAAATATCAACTACCGGAATTTGCGAAATATTATATTTACGCATACGTTCAATCGCATGCGAAACCAATTCTTCGGTACGAACAACGATTAATTGTTTGTCGATATGATCTTTGATTACGTCTTCAGCTTTGGTTACATTTTCGTCTAAGAAACCGCGCTCGCGCATCCAGTCATCATTAAACATTTTACCTACATATCGGCTTCCTGAATCATGAAACAACACCACAACTACATCTTCAGGTTTAAAATGCTCTTTCAATTGGTGCAATCCTTTGATACAGGCTCCTGCAGAATTTCCAACAAAAATCGCTTCTTCCAATGCAATTTTTCTGGTGTAAACAGCTGCATCTTTGTCGGTAACTTTTGTAAAACCATCAATCAAAGAAAAATCAACATTTTTAGGTAAAATATCTTCTCCAATTCCTTCGGTGATGTACGAATAAATTTCATTTTCATCAAAAACACCCGTTTCGTGGTATTTTTTAAAAACAGAACCATAGGTATCTATTCCCCAAATTTTAATATTTGGATTTTTCTCTTTCAAATATTTTCCAACACCTGAAATTGTTCCTCCAGTTCCTACTCCTACTACAAAATGAGTGATTTTCCCTTGGGTTTGTTCCCAAATTTCTGGTCCGGTTTGTTCATAATGAGCCAAAGAATTTGACAAATTATCGTATTGATTTACGTACCAGGAATTAGGAGTTTCTGTTGCCAAACGTTTCGAAACCGAGTAATAGGATCTTGGATCGGTAGGCTCAACATCGGTAGGACAAACCACCACTTTGGCACCAACAGCACGCAAAATATCCATTTTTTCTTTGGATTGTTTATCCGATATTACGCAAATCAGTTTATAACCTTTTATAATGGCTACAAGGGCTAATCCCATTCCGGTATTTCCAGACGTCCCTTCGATAATGGTTCCTCCAGGTTTTAAACGCCCGTCAGCTTCAGCATCTTCTACCATTTTTACCGCCATTCTGTCTTTTACAGAATTCCCAGGATTAAATGTTTCGACTTTTGCTAATACTAAGGCATCGATTCCTTCAACTATTTTGTTGAGTTTTACCAATGGTGTATTACCAATTGTTTCTAATATATTTTTTGAAAAATTCATGATTCTATTTTTGAAATTTGTTTTTATTGGAAGAAATTCCAAACTAAACCAAAACTAATCGTTAAATCACGATACGGATTGTTTGGTGATGAATAATAATTATCCTGTGAAAAGGCAGCATTAAAATGTTCTGCTTTTAAATAAATCCTGGTTTGACGAATTCTACCGTTTACAAAGAAATCAAAAACCGGATAACCTCCAATTTTTGTTTTATCCTGAACGAAAAACTCTCCTATAACAGGATTATACTCGTTTCCGTAATATTTTGTAAAATAATTAAATACGATTCCGGTTTGAATATAAAGTGCTTTTTTGAAAAAGTAACCTGAATAATAAAACGTGTTTCTGGTTACAAAATCAGGCACATTCAAAATCAAATCAGACTGATTTACTTTTTGATACAACAAAGTATTATCAAGAGCAAAAGCTCCAAATTTGAACTCTCTACTGGCTTTTACTGATAAATAATTAATCGTATTTTCGTATTGAGCCGGGGCTATAATCTGAGTACGGACAGAATCCTGTGCGGCTGTCGATTTATCTTCAAAATACAAATGATCATTTAGAACTGTGTACTGCACCTCAGCATTTAACCAAGGCGTAAAAACATTGGCACTAAGGGTATTTATTTTTTCGTTTTTGAAATCATTTGACCAGTTGTATTGCACATAACTACTTTGGTACAAATTATAGTTGTTGTTGGGCAATTTATTAATGTTTCTGTATCTGAAATCAAATTGAATTTCCTCGTTTAAATTGTATTTTAATTTAGCATCTAAATCCGAAAGAGACTGATTGGTAATGGATCTGGTGTATAAAAATCTACCATTCCATTTGTTTTTTTGATATTCAAATTGTCCTCCAACATTATTGATTTGCTGGAAGATATTGTCTGTTATAATGGAATCTTTACTTATAACTATAATTCTTCCGTATTTATAATTTGATCTGTAATCGTCAACAAAAAAATTAAACTTCCCTAAAAGAGAATTCTCATACGTCAATCCTGCTTTATTGTACAATTTTTCAAATCGGGTCTGATCTTTTATGCCGCTCGTTACATACGATTCTCCAAAACGTTTAATCGTTACGCCATCTACGGTTGAATTTACCGTTGGCTGTTTGTATTCAAAAAATTTATTTTCGTAATTAAACTGGTGCGTTACATATAAATTATTGTTTCCGTGTTTTGGGTTTACTCTAAAAGCATGATCAAAAAACAGTCGTCTTCCCTTTAAAAAAGATTCGGCATCTGTAAGATAGACCTCTAATCGCTGACGATTGGTATAATTTGGATCACCGCTTTCAAAATCATTTGCCGTTGTAATACCTCCATTTTCCTCATTTAAAATATCCTGATAGGTATAATGAGCGTATAGCACATAACGTTTATCGGTAGTAAAATAACTGGTTGTGAATCTTAAATTTCCAGTACTTGACAACTGATTTATATATTTCCCTTCAGAACGTAAACCTCTGTAAGCAACTGAAAAGTTAAGATTTTTTGAGGTATTTAATGTGATAAAAGAATCTACATTCTGACCTTTTCCTATTGATGTATTAAAAAACAATTCGGTCAAGGGAGTTGGAGCTGAATAATAATTAATTTGATTTGCGTCTAAAAAATTAAAATGTTTGGCTTCGAATCCAATTTCCGGATAAGGCGAAAAATCAGTTAAACTATATTGTAAGGTATTGTATGTTTGTCCAGTATTTGGAAAAGACAAAAGTCCAAAATTATCTCTTCTTAAATAATTTTGTTTGTAAGCACTTTTTATTGTCAAAGAAGTGTCTGCATGAGTTGTATCATGTTCTAATGTTATGATTTCATATTGCTCAATTTTTGCCACTAAACTTTTCTTCTTTTTTACAGTATCGTTTATACTGGAATACTTGGTTTTCATATCTAAATTACTTTTAGAAGTCGATTTTTCCTGAGAGAATAATATAGTGGGTACGGCTAGTAGATATAGAAAAAAGAGTATTCTCATTTGACAGCTTTATATGTGTATAAATTTTCGATAAAATTAGTAAGCAAAGGTAAATTATAAAAACGTATAAAAAAACACTTTAGAATTACAATAAAAGTCAAAATATAGCGTATCACCAAACAAAAAGCCGAATTTGAAGAATCAAATTCGGCTTTTTTAAAATTTATTTAATATTACTATTTATCTGTCTTTGTTTACAGCATCATCTATGAATGGATTTGCATCAATTTCAGCTTGCGGGATTTTCAGGAAAAATCTTTTGTCATCTGCCGTTAAACTGGCAGGAGTCAATATTCTATGATTTCCCGTTCGGGTAATTCCTCTTCGTAATCGTTTAGCATCAAACCATTCTACACCAATTTCGCCATACAATTCTTTTCGTCTTTCTAGCAGAATCTCTTCTAGTAAAGCGTTTCCAGTATTGGTTGATTTTACAGCCATTTCATCTCGATTTTTTTGCAAAGTATATAACAATTTATGCGCATCTGCATCAGCCCCTAATCTGGCTTTTGCTTCTGCCTCGATCAAAATCATTTCTGGTGTTCTGATTATAGCGTTATCGCCTTCAAAACTAAACTTAAATTTTCGGGTAATCCAATATCTGTAATCGTCAACATTTGTTATAGCTTCGCTTTTCTTTTGAAAATATCCTCTCACATCAGTCTCTGAAAATAAATTTACAAAATCTTTGTTGATATACATTGCAGAATACGATGTTGTCAAGTGATCTGCCATCGAAGCTGGAGCATTCCAGTAATAATTGGATTGATCAGTACTTTGAGCACTTCCCCAAATCCATTCGATATTCATATAATCATCAAATCCAGAACGGTAGGCAGAAGCGTCTAAAACTTTAGTAACATCACCACCATAGGCAGCGTTTGCAGCTTTTTCGGCTCCTTCCCAATTGCCCATTACCTGATAAACCTGAGCTAATATTGCGTTTGCAACGTTTTTATTAATATATGATTTTCCTAATCTGTTTGGTGTTAATCCTTCAATTGCAATAGTCAAATCAGCAACAATAAACTTATAAACCTCATCAACTGTTGACATTGGATTTCCTGTAAACGACAAACCAGTATAAATAGGTGGTGCAGCAAAAGTTTTATCTGCAGAATAGGCTGGAGCAAATTCCATTACTAGCTGATGATAAAAAAAACCTCTTAAAGCATGGCCATAAGCAGAAAATTCTTTTTTATCTTCTTCAGCTAATGTGCTGTATTCCAATCCATTTATTAAAGTATTGGCCTGACCAATCATATAAAAACAATAATTCCAGCTAAATATAGTTCTCCTGTTAACAGGCTCTCGATTGTCATTTGCATAATCAAAACTAAACCAGGTGTTTTCTTGAATTAAATCATTTCCCTTAACACTTCTTGCATAAAAAAGAGAATTAAGACCCGCTGTATCCGTACTCGTGTACTGCCCTCTAAAACGTCTCATAATTCCTGAAATAAAAGCCTCAACTCCTTTTCTGGAACTAAATACAACTTCTTCAGGAACTCCATTAGTAGGTTTAGGTTCATCTAAAAAATCTTGAGTACAACCTGCCAATATTAACAATGCTACAATAGCAATGAAAAATTTTGATATTAAAGTTTTCATATAATATATTTTTAAAATTCTAAATTAAGACCAAAAGAAACTACTCTTAAATTGTAGGATCTATTATTTGTTGCACCATCAAAATCTTGCTCTGGATCGATTCCTTTATGGGTTTGATACGTCCACAAATTATCACCTTGAAAATACAATCTTAACTTAGTTAGCTTCGTTTTGTCCAGAATACTTTGTGGAAAATTATAGCCAAAGTTTAAAGCTTTTAGCCTTACATAATCATTTTTATATAAAAAACGGGTTGATTGAGCATTGAAATCATTGTTGGAAGCTAATAAAAGAGGAACATCTGTAACATCTCCTGGTTTTTGCCAACGATTTTCAATATCTACATGTGCAACCTTACCAGAAGATTTAAATCCTTCTAATAAATTTGCATAACTATTATCATAAACATAAGAGCCATAACTAAAATTGAATAAAATATTAAGATCAATATTTTTATATCTAAAGTAATTTGTAAATCCTCCAACTACATCGGGTAATGATGTTTTTCCAACGTAATATTTGGTGGCTTCAAAATATTTTGTAGTCGTAACTTTTTCTCCTGTTGGTTTTCCATCAGTGCCTAAAACATCTTTATACCACATTCCATAACCCGTTTCAGGATCTACCCCAGCCCAATCCTGAATAAAATAATCGTATAACGAACGCCCTACTTCCCATTTTTTAGTACCCTTAATAAAACTTTCCTGTGTCAGCTCGGTTATTTCATTATTATTAAAAGAAAAATTCAGACCTGTAGTCCAATCAAAATTAGCTGTTTTAAAGTTTTTTGAATTTAATGTAATTTCCCATCCATAATTTCTTAAACCACCATTATTAGTTGTAACCCCTGTATTACCTGTAGAACCAGGTAAAGGTTTACTATAAATCAAATCAATGGATTTTTTATTATAATAATCAACTGTACCGAATAATCTGTTATTAAAAAATCCAAAATCAATTCCTATATCAGTAGAAGATGTTTTTTCCCATGTCAGTAATCTGTCAATAGTATCACCTAATACAACACCTGTATTGTTTAATTCATTCCAACCTGTTTCAAATAACTGAAGATATGGAAAGTAATTATTTAGACTACTATTGGTATCTGTACTCGTATCATTACCATATAAAGTTTTATTATTTCCTAATTCTCCATAGGAACTTCTTAACTTTAAATAGGTAAAGATGCTATTGTTTTTTAGAAAATTCTCTTCTGAAATTAACCATGAACCTCCTACTGAGAAAAAATCACCCCATCTTACATCTTTGTCAAATCTAGAAGAACCATCTTTTCTATAAGATCCTTCAACAAAATATTTTTCTTTATAATTGTAAGCTAAACGACCTAAATAACTGGACAGCCTTTCTTCATTTTTATAACCCGAAACATCAGTAGGCTTTGTACTTCCATCCAGAACCATTACACCTGGCAGAAATCCTTCTCCTTTAGCTCCCAAAGCATCAATTTGAAACTTATAGGCTTCCTGTATCAAATCAATAGAGAAATTGTGATCTTCTAATGATTTTTTATAATTCAAACTATTAATCAAATTTGTTGATGTGGTAATATTTCTATCTTGTGTAACTCTACCTCCTACACTTGAAGCATACCCCACTTCATTACTAGCATAAATAAAATAATCATAGAGATATTTGTCGTAAGCCAAATTTGTTCTAAAAGTCAAGTTTTTTGCTAATGCAAATTCTAAATAGGCATTTGCTGTATAATTATCCCGTTTATTGCCTACTTCATACTTATATAAAGATCCTACAGCATTTTCATTATTATATTGAGGACGGGTTCCGTTTACTAATTGTCCCTTATTAGCACCATAATCATAAATATTTGCGCCTTTCGCATCTTTAATCAAATCTCCATTATCATCTCTTCTGTAAACTGGATATATTGATGGAATTGTGTAAATCCATTGAATAGCACTCTGAAAATTTCCACCACTTTGCGAAGGAAAATTTTGATTAGAAGTAGAATAAAACATGGTTACTCCAGCTTTTAGCCATTCATTTATTTTAGTATCAAGGCTTAAACGGGTTGTTGTTCTGTCAAATTTAGAAGTACGAACATTTCCTTCCTGAGCTAAATAATTGGTGGTGAAAAAATACTTTGTATTTTCGCTTCCGCCCGAAAAAGACAATGTGTGCTCTTGTCTTACAGCTGCATCATTTAATATTAAATCTTCCCAATCTGTATCCCATTTTTTATCTGAAGTAACCAAATTACCGTTTGCGTCCACTGGATTAGCTACTGTATATGGATTATAACCTAATCTGGAAATTAAGGCGTTTGATGCGTTTGTACCAGCAATATCAGGTGATTGCTTATTGACATACTGGTTTGTATTTCTAAGCGCTTCCCATGTAAGTTTCATATAATCATCTGAATTTACCCTTTCATGCAATTTAACTGCATTGGAAGCAAAACCTGCCTGAGTAGTAAAATTTACTCTTGGAGCAGAATTAAGTTTGCCTCTTTTTGTAGTAATTAAAATTACCCCATTTGCTGCTCTGGAACCATATAATGCAGATGAGGCAGCATCTTTTAGGACACTCATCGATTCAATTTGGTCTGAACTTATAGTATTTAAGTTACCACTAAAAGGAGCACCGTCCAACACGATTAGTGGAGACGCAGAAGCATTAATAGAGCCCATACCTCTAATACTAATAACTGGACTTTCCCCTGGCTGCCCACCAGCGGCAATAATATTAACACCTGCAACGCTACCCTGCAACGCTGTTAAAACGTTTGTGTTTTGTTGTTTTTCAAGAACATCCGACTTGATTGTAGCCACAGAGCCTACAATTGCTTTTGCTTGCTGTTTACCATAAGCGACAACCACAACCTCATCTAGCGATTTTGTATCTGCATCCAAGGTTACATTCAATTTGTCAGAAGTACCTACAGCAACCGTTTTATCGCTCATTCCTACATAGGAGAAAAGCAACACATCTCCTGTTTTTGCCTTGATAGAATATTTTCCGTCAAAATCTGTTTGTGTACTATTTTTAGTACCTTTGACTACCACATTTACCCCTGGAATCGCTCCTGTGTCTCCAGAAACAACTCCCGAAACATTTCTCTCTTGTGCCAAAGAAATCTGCATGGATAATACTCCAAATAGGGTAAGAATCCAATGTAATTTTAATTTCATAATTAATGCGTTTTGAATTTGTAAGACGAAAGTCTTAATAAAATCATAAACAAACAAAAAATATATGTTAAAAAACTTACTTTTAATTTTTAATAAAAGGCGTTTTTCTTATAAAAATGTATTTTATTGATTTTAATTTAAAAAAAAAACATTGTAATCTAAATTTACATTCAAACAAAAACATCCTAATTTATTTCCTTATTTAAAATTTCTATTTTTTTTAAATAAGGAGTATTTTTATCCCAGAATAAAATTATTGTTTCAAAAATTTATCAAAGAATGCTTCAAAAAAACTTTTCAGGATTTGTTTTAGAAAGTGGCACTGACGAAGCCGGTCGGGGATGCCTCGCTGGCCCTGTGACGGCTGCGGCTATAATTTTGCCAGATAATTTTGAAAATAAATTACTGAATGACAGTAAACAATTGTCTGAAAAAACCCGTGAATTACTCAAGCCAATTATTGAAGCACAGGCCATTTCGTTTGCTGTAACACATTTACATGCCAATGAAATTGATGAAATTAACATCCTGAATGCTTCGATGAAAGGAATGCAGGAATGTATTTTGAAGCTAAATCAGAAACCAGAATTTATTATTGTAGATGGTAATCGCTCTTTGTATGCAAAATTGGGTTTAAAAAATACTTTGGGAAAACAATTTTCTACTGATGAAATCGAAATGCTAAAATCGATTCCGAATCAAAGTATTATAAAAGGGGATGCAAAGTTTTTGAGTATTGCTGCCGCTTCGGTATTAGCAAAAACATATCGTGATGAATATATGAATGCAATTCATGAGGAATTCCCGATGTACAACTGGAAAAAAAACAAGGGTTATCCCACTCAGGAACATCGTGATGCCATCAAAAAATATGGCCCTACGAAGTACCACCGAATGAGTTTCAGACTTTTGCCGGAACAATTAAAATTAGAGTTTTAAATAAAAAAAAGACTCACCAAACTGATTAGCCTTACATATAAAATTTTATACTTTTAAAACTGATATTTATATCCAAAATCAGGAGAAAATCCAATTTGATCTTTTTGATTTACACTGTTGGTGATTCTGTTATATTCTAAAGTAAAAATATTAGTATGATTGGTAACATTTTGCAAATCAACATAAAACTGATGAAATCTCTTTTTGGTTTTACTGTTGATTTTAAATCCAAACTTGACATCCAGCCTTAAATAAGGATCATATTGTTTACTAAAAGCATTTGCATCATCTTTTATTTCGTAACCTGCGGCCATTGAAGCAGCCAGATCTACGGGTGTATAATATCGCCCTCCCGCTGTAGTGAACTTAGTATCAATGGAGAATACATTTTTTCTGGCTTTTCCAACTTTGAATTCTTTTCCGCCCAAAGCATTAAAAACATAGCCATTATTAAAAGGTGAATTTCGTTCGATTCCGTCACTTCCTTTGTATTTACTTTCGAAAAGAGAAGTCGTAAACAAACCATAATAGCCATCGCTGAAAGATTTTTCGAGTGTAAATTCGATTCCCTGATTAAATCCTTTTCCTTTACTTACCAAAGATGTTTTATCAATAGAATAGCCATAATCAGCTCCTTCAGTTAAGGAAGAATAACTACTTGCGAAAGATTCTACTCCCGCCTTATCAATAGCCTGATAATAAACTTCTACTTTCCCTCTCCATTTCTTCGCCAATCGTACATCATATCCCAAAACAAAATGCTGACTTTGCACTAAATCCAAATCTTTATTGGTCTGAACCGGTACGCCATTTACATTTTCATTCAAAAACAAAATTGGAACTGCTACACTCTGATGATTTAAACCATAACCAAAACTCACTGTATTATTTGAATTAAAGGCATAAGACAATGCTGTTCTTGGCTCAAAAACAAATTCTTCATTTATAGAAAAATACTGTCCGTGAATTCCTCCGTTAAAAGTTAACTTTTCCGTCAATCGAAACTGACCTTGTGCATACGGCTGAATAATCGTATAATCTTCATTAGTATTAATTAACTGCACTAAATCCGGGTAACCATCGCCATCATTATCCTGTTGTCTGTCACGGGAAGCTACATTAGCATCTAAATGGTATGCTTCATAAAGTAAACCCGTTCTAAAAGTTATTTTTTTATTGATTTTAGAATTAAATAAGGTCGAGAATGTGATTCGGTTTTCGGCATTATCATTATCCTGGAAGCGTAATTTATTTTCAGCTGGTGTTTCATAATCATAATAACGATCATTTTTATAGGTATTTGCCGAATTTGAAAATCCTATAATTGTTTTTAGATAAGAATTGGTTCCAATGTCTAAATTGTGCTTTAATCCTACTGATGTAAATCCGGAAGTCACATAACCATCTTCATCTTTTGCCGCAAAAGGATCGTCTTTGTCAATGTCTTTCCCCAGAAAATCAATATTGGAAGCGCCATAAATTCCGAAGAGAGAAAAATTCCCTATTTTATGTTTTCCAAAATCAACATTAAAACTAATATCATGATAATTAGGCTGTGCCGCTGTACCTGCCAAACCCGTAACGCCTACAAACCCGTATCGTGCGGCTGCTACAAATGAACCTCCTGTTTTTCCTAAGGGGCCTTCCGCCATGGCTTCGACTCCGGGATAAGCCCCTACACTCACCATATATTCATAATCATCCGGATTTCCTTTTCGGAAACCCAAATCAAAGACACCTCCTAAGGCGTTCCCGTATTCAGCAGGAAAAGCCGAAGTTAAAAAATCGGAATTTCCTAAAAGGTTCGGATTTAATGCGGAAACAGGACCTCCGGTTGTGGCTAAAGTAGCAAAATGATTTGGATTCGGAACCGGAATTCCCTCCACACGCCATAACATTCCTGAAGGTGAATTTCCGCGTACTACAATATCATTTCGTGTATCATCTCCCGTTGAAACTCCTGCAAAATTAGAGACCAAACGCGCTACATCGCTTCTTCCTCCTGAGTAACGACTCACCTCTTCAGGACTGAATTGTTTGGTTGAAACAATCGCCATTTTATTGATTGGTTTAGATTTATTAGAACCCGATGATACTACTATTTCATCTAATGTATTAAAGCTTTCGGTCATCGAAACGGTTATCAGCACATCTTTTCCTGTTGTAACATCAATATCTGAAACAGAAGTGTTTTCGTAACCCATAAAACTAATGCTTACATTTTGTCTCCCAGTTGGAACATTAAGGATTTTAAAATTCCCCAATTCGTCTGAAACATCCTGGATATTTTCGGATCCAATTAATGCTATTGTGGCACCTGAAATAGGTTTTTCCGATTGTTTATCAATAATTTTTCCTTTTATGACACCCGTTTGCGCATAAGAAATTAAGCAGATGACATTGAAAAGAAGTAAAAAATATTTTTTCATTTTATTTAGCTTTAAGGTTATAAAAGCAAAAATAAACCACTGAAATTTCTTAAAAATTGACTTGAGTTAAGATTTGCTGTTTAATGTAATTCTGGTTCTAATCCGGCTTAAACTCTCGGGCTGAATACCCAAATAACTGGCAATATGTTTAAGAGAAACTCTCTCGACTACTTTTGGGCAATATTTTACAAAACGCAAATAACGTTCTTCATGCGATAATAATGACATTGCCATATTTCTGCCTGTTAACCCTTTGATGGTTCTTTCCATCATTATTCTTAAAAAAGAATTAAAAACCGGATATTCTGAAACCAGTTTTTCAAAATCACTTTTATACACTATATATACCTCACAATCTTCCAGAGCTTCGATATTTAACAGCGATGGTTTTCCGTATAAAAAACTTTCGAAATCGGCATACCAGTCATTTTCAAAGAAAAAATTGCCCGTAGATTCTACTCCATCAACCAGATAATAATAACGGATGCAGCCCTCAGCTATAAAAATTCCAAAATTACACACATCGCCTTCTACTAAAAGATGTTCGTTTTTTTTTACCTTTTTAAAATTTAATATATTTTTAAAAGCCAGACTTTCGGTTTCATTAAACGCAATCATTCGGGATAAATCTGTAATTACACTTTGCATGATAGAACTGTTTAGAAAGAAAATAGTTTTGGTTGTATAACCATAGATAACCAAAACTATTAAAAAAAATTGCGTTAAAACACTATAAAAGAGAAATATAACAAATTAATGATACTACTCGTTTTTGTCAAACAGTACTTTAAGCTGATGGGCCCATTCAAAAATACTTTCGTCTGTAGCCCTGTCTGCTTTATCAAAATAAAAATGTTCCTTGATTTCTAATCCGCAATAGGTAAAAATACCTGTATCTGATGTTAGCATTAAAGCTTTATCCATACCCATCGCTTCATACTCTGCATTTGATTTCCCGTGTGAATTGATAATGATGGTCTGTTTCCCTGTCAGTAATCCTTTTTGAATGCCCTGATCGTAACGATACGCAAATCCGTAACTAAAGACACGGTCGATATAGCCTTTCATAATGGCAGGCATTCCGGTCCACCAGATTGGATAGACAAACACAATACGATCAGCCCAGCTAATAAAATCCTGTTCGTTTTTTACCTCATCAGCAACCTGCCCGATGCGCTGACCATTCATATCATTTAAGGAAAGAACCGGATTAAAATTTATTTGGTATAAATCACGAACCACAACTTCCTGACCTGATTCTTCGAGACTTTCCAGAACGGTTTGTTTGAAAAAATGATTTAAACTGGCTGAATTGGGATGCGCATAAATAATTAAATTTTTCATGTTTTTAGTTTTAATGATTAAACATGACAAAAGTATCGCACGCATTTGAGGAGCAATTGTAAGAAAACGAAAAGCTTCTAAAACAAAAAAATCCCGTTATTAAAGTATAACGGGATTCTGGTAGTTTGTTGAGCGATTAAAAAGCCGTAGCAACCGTTACGGATTTCCATTTTTCCAAATCTGCTTTTACGAGTTCCATTTTGGCGTTGGCCATATCATAAGCATCCTGACCCAAAAACAAATGCAAAGGCGCGTTTTTGTCCTCACTGATTTTTATCAAAGCATCAATTGCTTTTTCAGGATCTCCGGGTTGATTTCCGTTAATTTCATTTTGATGTGCCAATACAGATTCACGTGCTTCTTTATAGGCTTCAATAGGATTTTTAGGCAATCCCATGGAGCTTTCAGATAAAAAACTGGTTCTGAAATAACCCGGATATACCAGAGTCACATTCACCCCAAAAGACTTTGCTTCAGCCTGCAATCCTTCTGTTAAACCCGCAACTGCAAATTTCGTTGAACAGTAAATACCCTAGCCCGGAAAACCTCCATGATATCCTCCGATAGAAGAAATATTAAAAAAATGACCCGATTTAGCTTCGCGAAAATGCGGCATTGTCTGACGGATTACATTTAGTAAACCAAATACATTTACATCAAAATTACGTCTTGATTCTTCGTCCGAAAGTTCTTCTAATGTTCCAATCTGTCCGTAACCTGCATTGTTTACCACAACGTCAATGGTTTTAAAATGTTCCATTGTCTGCTGTACTGCTTTCTGAACACTGCTTTCAGTTACAATATCCATTTCAATTGGTAAAAATTGATCCGAAGTAACGCCAACTTCACTAATCAAAGCGTTTATATCTCTTGAAGTAGCTGCTACTTTATAACCATTGGTTACTAATTTTTTTACTAAAGTTAACCCCAAACCTTTTGAAGCACCTGTTACAAACCATACTTTTTTAGTTTCCATATTTATATTGTTTTAATTACAGTACAAAATTAGGTTACAAGTAAAGGGTTACGCTAACGCAATTCAAACGATAAATTACAAAAATCAAACAGCTCTAAATTGCGTGGGTGTTATCTGAATATTCTTTTTAAAGAAATTATTAAAGTGTGTAGGCTCTTCAAATCCTAAACTATAAGCAATTTCAGAAACATTCCAGTCTGTGTGTTTCAGAAGGATTTTCGCTTCCTGCAAAAGACGTTCTGCAATAATTTCTGAAGTTGTTTTTTGAGTCGTTTCTTTTAAAGCTCTGTTGAGATGATTGACATGAACAGTTAACTGATTGGCAAAATCAGCAGCAGATCTAAGGGTAAACCGCTGTCTGGAATTTTCTATAGGAAATTGTCTTTCTAACAATTCCAGGAATAAAGATGAGATTCTGCCGGAAGCATTAGAATGCTGATTTACAGAAAGATTTGCAGGCTGCATTTTCATCGCGCTATGAATCAATTCGAAAACCAGAGTGCGCAATACATCATATTTATAAGCGTAATCCGAATTAATTTCTTCGATCATCTGCTTGTAAATCAGTTTGATCTTCTCTGTTTGTTCGTTGTCTATTGAAAAAACAAAAGTGCCGTTGGGTTTAAAAACAGGATAGTCTTTTAAATTTCCAAACTGATGGAAAAATGCTTCTGTAAAGACACAGAAAAAACCCGTTTGCTGTTCTTCTAACTGTTCCCAATTATAGGGAATCTGCGGATTGGCAAAAAATAGAACCTGCTTTTCAATTTCGACAACTTTATCTGCATAATGTACTCTGTTCTTGCCAATGATTAGGCTGATTTTAAAAAAATCTCTTCGGCTGTACGGAATAGGTTTTGCGCTGCAACCCATAAAATCATCTAAAACAAATACATTAAAATGCCCAATTTCTTTTTTGAGATTATCCGGCATGAAATTGAGTTTGTTCCGATAAAAATCTTCTATAGTTTCTGTCTTTTCCATTTCGCAAAATTACGAAATTCAAACAATCTATTTCATTTTCGGATTACAAATATCATCCTGAAACTTTAAAAATTTCGTAGGCGAAATATTCATATAATATTTAAAGTCGTGAATAAGCTGGCTTTGGTCGTAATACCCGCATTGCTCCACAATAGTAAGCCAGTCTGTTTTGGATTCGACTGTTACATTCTTTTGAATTTGTTCAACAGCTTTCAAAAAGCGTTCGTATCGATTCACTTCTTTTACGGTATAACCAAAAAACTTTTTTTGATGCAGCTGAACGTTTCTTTCAGTTTGATTGGTCTGGGCCGCAATAGCCTTTATCGGATTTAAAGTTTCCTTTTTGAATTGAGCCAAAAGTGTGCTAATCGTGTTTTGCTCCTGAAGGTAAGGTTCGCAAAACTTTAATATAAAATCGACACGTTCTTTTGCACCTGTTAGCTGTTTAAGTTCTTCCCATAAATTCGTGAAGCAATTTTCAGGAATTAAAGTATCGGGATCAATTGGCAGTGAATGCGTCAGAAGTGCATTGCCAAAAAATCTATAAAAAGCATCGTCTTTAAAATTAGCCACCAAAATTTCAGAATTGGGTGCCAATGTGTATTCAAAAGCTTGTTTTACAGGACCTAAAACAATACATTTTTCTACCTCCAGAGCCGAATCCTGCTTCGAATTCATTGCTGCTTTTGCTCCAAAAACAAATACGAGCATCGTCTGGAAACTCGGTAATAATGTTTTGGTTATAGGTAAAGCGGTTTTGTTTTCAGCAAAATAAAAATGCGTAAAAACAGTTTCAAAAGCTGAAGGAACAGCAATCTTATAATTGTTATTATCCTCAGCTTTTTTCATCCTTACACAAATTCAGCTTCAAACAAATTTGCTAAATGTTTTATTATTTTGGCTTTTACTTCGGCTTCATCAACCTTTTCGACGCCTAATTCTACCTGCAATGAAGTAACGGCTTTTCCGCGAATTCCACACGGAATAATATTATCAAAATAGCCTAAATCGACATTTACGTTCAGGGCAAATCCGTGCATGGTAACCCAGCGGGAAGCGCGTACACCTAACGCACATATTTTTCTGGCAAATGGCGTTCCTACACCTAACCAAACACCTGTTTCGCCATCGCTGCGTCCGCATTCTAAACCATATTCTGCCAAAGTCAAAATGATAGCCTCTTCCAGAAAACGCAAATATTTATGAATGTCGCTAAAGAAATTTTCTAAATCCAGAATAGGATACCCCACAATTTGTCCGGGTCCGTGATAGGTAATATCGCCACCACGATTGATTTTATAAAAAGTAGCACCTTTGGCTTCGAGCTGTTTTTCGTTTAGTAACAGATTTTCGAAATCGCCGCTTTTACCTAATGTATAAACATGAGGATGTTCTACAAAAAGCAAATAATTAGGGGTTTCCAACTCTAACTCTTCTCTTCTGTTTTTAACTTTTAGATCGACAATATCCTTAAAAAGTTCTTCCTGATATTCCCAGGTTTCTTTATAGTTTTTTCGGCCTAAATCCTGAAGTTGAATTTTTTTATTCATTTTTATTATTTTTCAAACTCGACTTCGAAGTTGAGTTTGTCTGGATTCTCCATATAATCCGTGAAAGGGTATTGAATGGTAATGGTCTTTCTGTCCTCGCTAAACATTGCATTTGGATTAGAAACCTTTTTGATTTTTTTGGGGAAATGATATTTTAAGACATAGGTAGAAGATGCGAAAATCATTTTAGACATATCGGCTGCAGAATCCGGCACTTTTTCGGTCAGTTTTTGAGTGTCGATGATGGCTTTTCGGGTGAATTTCTTTCCGTCGTAAGTATAATTCAGTTTGCTGTTATTGTTTCCTAAACCACCACTAAGTGGCATCGTTGCAGCGGCTGAACCTTTTTCTAATTTTTGCATAGCGCTCATGGTTTGCAGAATATCCTGCAATTCATTTACATTTTTAAAATCGGTAGAAAGCGTCATTAAAAACTGTTTTTGCTCGGCATTCATTTTAGTATTTACCACAAAATTCTCTAACTTTTTAAGTTCCGCCTGAGCTTCGGGAGATAATTTTGCAATACTGTCTTTTTTCTCTTCGAATAATTGTTTGAAAGTAAAAGTGGTGTCGATATTCTTTTTTGCATCGGCTCCCATTTGGTCTCCCAACTGATTTCCGGCCATAGCCATTAGGGAAGAACCATCCATATCGACAGAGAATTTTCCGGTCCCGTTATCATTTATATGAATATTTTCGGTAAAGGTGCAGCTTGTAAGTGTTGCTGTTAAAAATAAAAAAGTAAGTATTTTATAGAATTTCATCGCTGTAAATTTTTACACAAATATACGAAGACTATTTCTAATTGCTTAATCGTTGATTTGTTTAATCGGGTTAATTTTATTTTTAAAAACTATTCTAAAACCACTTCTAAGCTACTGCTTTCAGGATCCTGCATAACATCTGAAAGCAGAAATTCTAGGTTTATTGATTTTTTATCCGAACTGATGTGCGCTTTTTCGTTTGAAACGGATTTTATTTTTCGAGGAAAATGATATTGCAGCACATAGGTTTGCGTGAGTTTTAAAGAGGCATATTTTGAATTTAATTCTTGGAATTTGTCTTTGGTTTGCTGTAGTATTTCAGGATTTGAAATCAAAACATTCCTTTTAAAAATTGTGCCGTCAAAAGCATATTCTATTTTGTAATAATGCTCTTCTGCCGTTAAGGCGTAGTTGTATTTAATATCATCAGCGTAATTCTCGGTTTTATACAAATCCGGAATCTCGGAAACTGTATTGAATTTTAAAGTGAATGTGCTTCTAAATTCTTTTTCGAAGGAGCTTTTTTTAAGATGTACTTTTACATTGGCATATTTTTGAAATAACTCCTTTTCTGCCGGAAGGTATTTGACGAAATTTTCGTTGTATTGGGTGATATAATCGTTAAAAACATAAGTTGTATCCTGAAAACTTTCTTCTTTCGAATAGCTTTCTCCTGCCAATTGCATATAACTGTTTTCGTCCCGAAGTTCTACAACTTCGATAGTTCCGGATCCGTCTGGGTTGATGTGAATGGTTTCTGTGATTTGGCAGCTTGTAATTAAAATCAGGAGTAAAAAGGCTTTTAGGTGATTCATTTTTTTTTGAGAGGTTCTGAGTGGCTAAGATACTGAGGTTTTTATTTAATATGACTATCGTTTCTTATACCACTCATGGATAATGGCCCACAGATAAAACTGATTTTAACGGATTAACGCTGATTGTGATCTACAAAGAGCTATGAAGAATCCGTTATTATCTGTTCAATCCGTTTTATTTGTGGGCTATTTTTTTAATATCCTTTTTTATCATCGCGTAAGGAGGCTCGAACGATTGTTACGAACGTCCCAACTAAAAGTTCTTATGAAAATAAAAACCTCTAAAATAGCCCCGATAGAAATGAAAATCCTTTTGTCTCGCTTCTTTAGAGAGGCAAAAGATTGTAATGAATAGCGGGACAAAACGTGCTTGAAAACCCGAAAATTGCTGCTACAAAAAATCTAAAAACTGGATTCTGAAATCTTGTATTCTTTTCTTATCTTTGCACACTTAAAAAAGAGCACAAAATGGCATTATCAGAACAAGAAATCATTAGAAGAGAGAAACTTCAAAACTTACGCAACTTAGGAATCAATCCTTATCCGGCTAATCTTTTTCCTGTAAATCATACTTCGAAACAGGTGAAGGAATCTTTTGAAGAGGGTAAGAAGGTGATTGTTGCCGGACGTTTGATGAGTGTTCGTGACCAGGGAAAAGCTTGTTTTGCTGAGCTGCAGGATAGCGAAGGGCGTTTGCAATTGTACGTGAACCGCGATGTTTTATGCGAAGGTGATGATAAAACTTTGTACAATACGGTTTTTAAAAAACTGACTGATTTAGGTGATTTTATTGGTATTGAAGGGGAATTGTTTACTACGAAAGTGGGTGCGCAATGTATTCGTGTTGACGGATTTACTTTTTTGAGTAAAACGTTGCGTCCGTTGCCTTTACCAAAGATTGATGAGGACGGAAAGGTACATGATGCTTTTAATGATCCTGAATTGCGTTACAGAATGCGTTATGTAGATTTAACTGTAAATCAACACGTTAAAGACACTTTTATCAAACGTACTAAGTTGTTTAGCGCGATGCGTGGTTATTTTAACGATGCTGGTTACCTTGAGGTTGAAACTCCTGTTTTACAGCCAATTCCGGGTGGTGCTGCGGCGCGTCCGTTTACAACACATCATAATTCGCTTGATATTCCGCTTTACATGCGTATTGCAAACGAATTGTACTTAAAAAGATTAATTGTTGGTGGATTTGAAGGTGTTTATGAGTTCTCGAAAAACTTCCGTAACGAAGGAATGGACAGAACGCATAATCCTGAATTTACTGCGATGGAAATATATGTAGCCTACAAAGACTACAACTGGATGATGGAATTTGCCGAAGGTTTGCTGGAGCATTGTGCGATTGCCGTAAACGGAACTAGCGAAGTGACTTTTGGTGAGCACCAAATTAACTTTAAAGCGCCTTACGCTCGTGTTACAATGACCGATTCTATCAAACATTTTACTGGTTTTGATATTTCCGGAAAAAGCGAAGACGAATTGTTTGAAGCTGCCAGAGGAATGGGAATCGACGTTGATAAAACAATGGGGAAAGGAAAATTGATTGATGAGATTTTTGGTGCGAAATGCGAAGGAAATTATATTCAGCCAACTTTCATCACGGATTACCCTAAAGAAATGTCGCCTCTTTGTAAAGAACACCGCGATAATCCTGAGCTTACTGAGCGTTTTGAATTGATGGTTTGTGGTAAAGAAATTGCAAATGCTTATTCTGAATTAAATGATCCAATTGATCAGCGTGAGCGTTTTGAAGACCAAATGCGTCTGTCTGAAAAAGGTGATGATGAAGCAAATGGAATCATCGATGAGGATTTCTTAAGAGCTTTAGAGTACGGAATGCCGCCAACGTCCGGAATGGGAATTGGTATGGATCGTTTGATTATGTATTTGACTAACAATGCTTCTATTCAGGAAGTTTTATTGTTTCCGCAAATGCGTCCAGAGAAGAAACAAGCGCAGATAGAACTTTCTGATGAAGAGAAATTTATCGTGGATTTACTGAAAGGGAATGAAAATAAAATGGATCTTCAGCAATTGAAAATTACTGCGAATTTAAGCGGTAAAAAATGGGATGCGTCTATGAAAAATTTATCTAAACACGGCTTGACTAAGGTTGTGGTTGAGGGTGAGTTTAAGATGGTGGAAATGGTGGAATAGATTCCTTTAAAAACATATTAAAATTTAAAAAGGAGCTTTTATTAAAGCTCCTTTTTCTTATATAAAAATTTTCCTTAATTTTGAAAACATGGAAAGAGCAAAACTTATTGTTAAAAATTTCGGACCTCTAAAAGATATTGAAATCGAAGTTAGAGAAATGGTTACTTTTATTGGTGCTCAGGCTTCTGGAAAGAGTACTTTAGCTAAGTTAATTTCGATATTAGAAGATGAAGAATTTAGAAAAGATGATTCTATTTCTTTTGAAGAAGAATTAAAAAAATATAATATTTATTCTTTTTTAAATCATAACAGTTATATAAATTATTGCAGAGAAGCAAAGGGAATATTTTATGAGTTTAAACTTCAAAATAATATCTCAAAAAAGGTAGATTATAGAGAAAACTTAATTAAAAACCTTTCAGGCATTGTTACTAAAGAAAAAGGAGAAATATTAGACTCACTTCTCGAAACAGATCTTGACAACATAAGATTTAAAAATGTAAAAGAAAGCAAGTTATTTGTAAAAGAATTAAAACAAGTTATCGATAGCGCTTTTTCAGAAAAAGATAAAACTAAGATTTATGACTTTTTTATTAAAAAGTATGATCAAGTAATTTCAAAATATGGATCGTATCTAAAATTTGACTCTATTTATATACCGACAGAAAGAAATATTCTGCATATAATTTCTACGAACACTTTGGGTCTTATTAATAATAATATTCAAATTCCAAAACATCTCTTAAATAGTGGGCAAGATTATGAGAAGGCAATTAATACAATAAAAGAATTACCATTAAGCATAATTGATAAAAAAATAAAATATAAAAGAGAGGGAAAAACATCTTACATATATCATAATAAAACTGATAAAGTTGATTTATTAGAATCAGCTTCAGGTTTACAGTCAGTTATTCCAATCTTACTTTTAGTAGAATATTCAAAATCATTAAAAGAAAAATACAATTTCAATTTTGTAGTTGAAGAACCTGAGTTAAATTTATATCCTAAAGCACAACATGAATTAATAAAATATTTGGTTAAAAATTGTTTATTTGATCGAAAAAATCTAATTCTCACAACGCATAGTCCTTTTGTTTTAGCATCTATCAATAACTTATTACTAGCTTATGATAAAGGGCAAAAACTTCCTAAAGAAGTAAATAAAATTATAAAGAAAGAATCCTGGTTAAACCCGAAGAACTTTATTGCTTATGAGTTGAAAAATGGTAAAGCAAAAAAGATCATGAATGATAAGTTAGGGCAGATTTCAGAAAACATGATTGATTCCGTTTCTGATAGCTTCGCAGATGAATTTAATAAATTATTAGATTTATGATAAATCAACTTCGAGAAGCATTTCCTCAAATCGAAGAAAATTGTCTAACTATCATTGTTGATAAACATGTATTTGTGTTTGAAGATCCAAAATTAAAAAAAGGAGTTTTTGTAGATGCTACTGAAAAATATCATTTTCATATTCAAAACAATACAAAATCACCATACCACTTCATTCAAAATGATGATTGTGTTATGAAAAGTATAAAAGGCGGACAATGTGATTACGTTATTTTTAATGATAAGTGTGTATATTTTACTGAAATAAAAGCTACAAATGAAAACTTATCAGTTAGAAGAACAAAAGGTATAAAACAGTTAGAAAATACTATCAAATTCTATTTAAAGAAAATTGATTCAATTAATCTTGAAAATAAAAATGCTATAATTTGTTTTGACAATCATAAGAGAATTGCACCGCAAGCAAGTGTTTCATCAAAGAGAAAAGAGTTTAAAATGAAATATCAAATAGATCTTCACGAAGGAAATTATATCTCATTTGATTAATAACAAAAATTAAATATGAGCACTCTCGAAATTTATCAATTAGATGAACTCGAAATAGATATCATCAAAAAAAGTGAAGAAGATATAAAATACGGAAGAGTTATTTCTCAAGAAGACTTAGACAAAGAAGACTTAGAATGGCTCTCTCAAATATAATTTCAAACCCGACAGGTTTTAAAAACCTGTCGGGTTTTCTATTTTGTATAAATTCTAAAAAGAATACTTCTCCAATTTCTTAGCATAAATATCTAAAATAACTGGTGACTCTTTAGGAATTTCTCCTTTCCATTTTTCCTGAACAGATGGATTTGATGGATATTTTCCGTTTTTCATTTTTAAAGAATGTAAGGCATTGCCACTTTTAAAAATTAAATCTTTAAAGTTTTCAGACGATTTTGTTCCAATAAAAATTGGAAAATCAGTTACCGTAAAAGAATTCATTACACTTCCATCGTTGTTCAGAATGTAACCGGAACAGCCTCCGCTTCCGCAGAAATAAGAATTAGAGAACCCTACAAAATATTCGTTTTTCTTATCATCATTCAAATCATAAGCTTCGTAATAAAAGTATCGATCGTCTTTTGTCATGGCAGGAAGATCTTTCTTCAGTAAAACATTTAATTGTTTCTGGATGAGTTCGATTACTTTATCGTCTTTTGGAGGAGCATCGCTTACATCTGCTGTTCCGGCAACCGTTTTCGATAAGGTATCTTCGGCAATTGTTTTGATGATATTTGACTTTGTTTTTTCTTTATTTTGGCAGGAACTTATTGCTATAAGTACTATTGCTATTAAAATTTTATTTTTCATAATGTCTCTTTTAAAATTATTTAAACCAGTAAAGCTGCTTTATTCTCAATATCATTTTTATCCAATAAATCTTTGATATTATGGAATGTTACCAAAGCAATCTGCGTCAGTGCTTCATTGGTAAAAAACGCCTGATGCGCCGTTACCAAAACATTTGGAAAACTCATTAATCTTTGAATCGCGTCGTCCTGAATAATATCTGCTGATAAATCCCTGAAGAATAATTTTTCTTCCTGCTCGTAAACGTCGATTCCGAGATAACCTATTTTTCCTTCTTTCAATCCTTCGATAACACAGGCTGTTTCTATCAACCCTCCTCTACTCGTATTAATGATCATAACGTGATCTTTCATCAAATCAATTGATTTTTCGTTGATAATGTGCTTGGTTTGCTCGTTTAAAGGACAATGAAGCGAAATAATATCACTTGTTTTAAAAATTTCTTCTATAGACACAAAATGCACTCCATCTTTCTCCATTTCAGGATTTACGACAATATCATAAGCCAAAACTTTGCATCCAAAACCTAAAGCAATTTTAGCAAAAGCTTTCCCTATATTTCCTGTTCCGATGATGCCAATTGTTTTACCGAACAAGTCAAAACCTAATAAGCCGTTTAGGGCAAAATTTTGTTCACGAACTCTGTTGTAGGCTTTATGGGTTTTTCTGTTTAAAGTTAAAATCATCGCCATTGCATGTTCTGCAACAGCCTGAGGAGAATAAGCAGGGACACGACAAACTTTCAAATTGTATTTTTTAGCCGCTTCTAAATCGACATTATTGAAACCTGCGCAACGTAAAGCGATTATTTTTACTCCTTTTTCGGCTAATTGTTTAATGACTGATTCGTTGACAATATCATTGACAAAAACACAAACTATTTCTGCTTTTTCGATCAGGATAACGGTTTGTGGATTGAGCTGTGTTTCGAAAAAATCCAATTCAAAACCAAATTCATCATTGTATTTATTAAAAAAGGCTTTATCGTAAGGCTGCGTCGAGAAAAAAGCAATTTTGTTTTCGTTTGGTTTCATAATGAATGATTTTGCGTTTTAATTTCTTTATTCTTTAAAATTAAGAAATTAAAACTGAAGAAGCTTATAAAAACACTAGCAGATTCTTATTCAGTCTGTTAAATAAATTATAATTATAAGAAGCTGGTTAAACCAAATGAATCTAATCAGGTCTAATCGATATAAACAATTAAAAAACGTACCTCATGAAAAAATTATTTATTGCGGCTTTACTATTCGTTGGAATAGCAAGTTTCGCACAAGACGGTGATATGGATCAAAAACCTGCTCGTGAACAAAGAGAAAGACTGACTCCGGAACAACGAAATGAAAAACAACTGAAAAAGCTAACTTCTGAGTTGACTTTAGATGCCAAACAACAAGAACAAGTAAAACAACTGCTTGTTGAAAGAAGCGCTAAAGCCGAAAAATTAAGAGACGCCAGAAAAGAGCAAAAAGAAAAAGGAACGAAACTTACAGCGGAGCAAAAAGAAGCTTTTAAAACCCAAATGCTGGCTGAAAAAGAGGCAAATGATGCTAAAATGAAAACTATCTTAACTGCTGACCAATACACCAAATGGAAAGCAATTCAGGAAGAAAATAAAGATAAAGCAAGAGAAAGAATGAAAGATCGCCGTCAGGATAAAATCTAACGGAAATCAACTAAAAAGAGGCCAATTGGCCTCTTTTTTATATTAAAATGTTTTGGAAACTTTATCAATTGCATTGATGGTAAAGTCTAAATCATCGTAAGTCAAAGCATCCGTGATAAACCAGGTTTCGTATGCCGATGGCGCAATATAAATTCCCTCCTGCAACAATCCGTGGAAGAATTTCTTGAAAGTCTCGTTATCTCCTTTTGCAGCCGTTTGAAAATCAACAACCGGATTTTCATCAAAATGCACCGAAATCATCGATCCCACTCTATTGATCGTAAATACTACATTATTGGCTTTTAAAACCCTGTCTATTCCTGCTTCCAGATAAGCTGTTTTTTCTTCTAAGCGAGTAAAAATTTCCGGCTCATTATTCAAAGATTGCAACATTGCCAATCCAGCTGCCATTGCCAACGGATTTCCAGACAACGTTCCTGCCTGATAAACAGGACCAAGTGGTGCCAGATAATTCATAATTTCTTCACGCGCTGCAAATGCTCCAACTGGCAAACCTCCACCAATTACTTTTCCGAAAGTTACGATATCAGCATTTACCTTAAATAATTCCTGAACGCCACCACGAGCCAAACGGAAACCGGTCATTACCTCATCAAAAATCAATAAAATTCCGTTCGCGGTACACAAATCTCTCAAGCCTTGCAAAAATCCGTCTTTCGGAGGAATACATCCCATATTTCCTGCAACTGGCTCGATAATAATAGCTGCGATTTCGTTTTTGTTGGCTTCAATTAAAGCCGCAACATTATCCAGATCATTGTATTTTGCCAGTAAAGTATCTTTTGCAGTTCCTTCAGTAACTCCTGGGCTATTTGGCGAACCAAAAGTCACGGCTCCACTTCCGGCCTGAATCAAAAACGAATCGGAATGTCCGTGGTAACAACCTGCAAATTTGATTATTTTATCTCTTTTGGTAAAGCCACGAGCAAGGCGAATCGCGCTCATACAAGCTTCTGTTCCTGAATTTACAAAACGTATTTTATCAATATTCGGAACCATAGAAACCGCCAAAGCAGCAATTTCAGTTTCCAATTCTGTTGGCATTCCGAACGAAGTTCCCAGTTTTGCTTTTTCAATCACAGCATCAACTACTGGCTGATAGGCGTGACCTAAAACCATTGGTCCCCAAGAATTGATATAATCGATTAATTTATTTCCGTCTTCATCCAATAAATAAGCACCTTTGGCACTTTTTACAAAAATTGGAGTTCCACCTACCGCTTTAAAGGCTCTTACTGGCGAATTTACGCCTCCTGGAATTACTTTTTCTGCTTCAGCAAAAAGCTGACTACTTCTTTTATATAACATTTTTTATTCTAGATTTTAGAGTTCAGATTTTAGATTTATCGACTTAAACCTTGATCCAATACAAACTCATTAAAGTATTTTTGTTCGTTTTGTTTTTCTTCTGAAAGTTCTTCAAATTTTAGATCAGACATTCCTTGTGGAGAATAAAATTTCCATTTTAAAGTTGGGCGATGTTTTATAAACAAATGACTTTCTGCAAATTCATCATGATCATAAACTCCAAAAAACAGTCTAATTGTCAAAATTGCTGTAAAAGTAAATATTAGAATTGAGATATTCTTTTTCATAATTTATTTTCAAACTCAAAACTCACAACCCACAACTCAAAACCTACTTCACAATCAATCGCTGTCCTACCGAAAGCGTATTATCCGAAAGATTATTCTTTTGTTTTAAATCATCTACCAATAAATTAAACTTTTTAGAAATTGAATACAAAGTATCTCCTTTTTGCACTTCATACAAATTTGGGTCATTGCTGTTTGCATTCGTTTTTGGATTTGTGCTTTTTGAAGCTGAAACTGATTTTTCGAAAGGTTTGTAGTCTCTTCCTGTAACCTGACAATCGTATTGATGTAAATTGTAGCGCTCGATATAACTGATTAATTTATCCGGATATTTTGGATCTGTAGCATAACCAGCTGCCCGCAAACCTTTTGCCCAGGCCTTGTAATCATCTTTTTCGTAAGTAAATAAAGTCGCATAACGGTTTTTTCCAACCAAAAACAAAGCATGATCGCGATATGATTCTGCTGCTTCCGGATATTTTCTAAAACATTCCTGAGCCGCATCATCATCATGACGAACACTTTCTCCCAACCAGTCTTTATGACATTTTATTCCGAAGTGATTATTGGCGGAAACTGCCAAATCTCCTTTTCCTGCACCCGATTCTAAGATACCCTGTGCCAAAATAATACTGGCAGGAATACCATATTTTTTCATATTCCCCATTGCAATATCCTTATATTCTGCAACGTAATCATTGATTAAATCGTAAGTGACTACCGTTTTTGAAGTCGATTCTATCACTTCGGTCGTATTGTTTGTAGATGGATATTTTTTGCCAATTGGCTTAGAATACGTTCCTTTTTTAGTCGTGGCAACTCTTGGTTTCTGAACTGCCGCTGCCTTTTTGGTCGTGGCAATTACGGGTTTGCCCGACGAACAACTTACCAAGGTTACGATGATTAAGAGTGCTATTATTTTTTTAAACATTAGTCTTTACTATTGGTAAATTTTTATTTTTCAATTTTATATTCATTCCTTCAATTCCCTGCAATCCGCCAGTGTGAATGAGTAAAATTTTTGAATCTGCAGGAAAATAGCCTTTGTGTATCAAATCTATAACGCCAAAAACCATCTTTCCAGTATAAATGGGGTCTAATGGCACGTTGTTTTCTTCAAAAAACGCATTGATAAATTCAATTAATTCTAAATTTACCTTGCCATAACCGCCAAAATGATACTCTAAAATCAAAGTCCAGCGTTCATTTTGGGCAAAAATACGAATTTCATCTTGTAAAAAGTCACCTTTGAGTGCCGGAAATCCTAAAATTTTCTGATGTGGCAACGCACTATTTATTAATCCAGAAATCGTTCCTCCAGTTCCAACGGCGCAACAAACGTAATCAAAAACCGAATCTTCATCGGTCAAAATTTCTTCGCAGCCTTTTACCGCAAGTTCATTTGTACCACCTTCCGGAATCAAATAGAAGTCACCAAATTTTTGTTTTAAATTTTCTAAAAATGAAATCTCCGTTTTTAAACGATAGTCTTCTCTCGAAACAAATTCCAATTCCATTCCGTTTTCCTGAGCGAATTTCAGGGTTGGATTTTCTTCGATTTTACTTGCAATTTCTTCGCCACGAATAATCCCGATCGTTTTAAAACCCTGTTCTTTTCCTGCAAAAGCTACCGCTGCAATATGATTCGAAAAAGCACCTCCAAAAGTCAATAAAGTCTTTTTATTTTCGGCTTTCGCCTGAAGTAAGTTGTACTTTAGCTTCCTAAATTTATTTCCTGAAACAAACGGATGAATCAAGTCTTCCCGTTTTATCGTCAGCGAAATAGTATTTGGAAAAGGAATATGAAGTTCTTGATTCAAAATTTATTTTTGTTGCAAAGTTACGTATTTCAAAAACTGAAAAAAAGAACGATTTTCCAGATAAGAAAGATTGCTTTCATTGGCATAAGCTTCTCTTTCGAAACTTATATTCCGATACGCCAAATCTGTTTTTTTATATTGAATGAGACGAATTAAATATTCAAAAAAATACCAGACAAAAAAAGGGAGAATCAGCATTTCGAGTTGTTGTCGTAAATGAATTTTTTCGTGGTTCAAAAGTGTTTCATTGACTTTATCAAAACCATATTTTACCAGCACAAAAGGAAAAATTGTCAATCCCCGATATCCTTCCGGAATTAAATATTTAGCAACAATCAGAAACATTAGCTGTAAAATTTATAAATTTGTAAAGACAAAATTGTTCAATTTCATTAAAATAACAATATACTTGTTAATTTGATTTTAAAAAACAAAACAAAAAATGTCTCAAATCCAGGATTATGAATGAGCAAAGTAATGAAAATAAATTAATCGAAGGAGAAGATTTTTACTATACGCCCGAAGGTTATAAATGCTTTACCGAAAAACACCATTTAAAACGTGGCTATTGCTGCAAAAGTGGCTGCCGTCATTGTCCGTATGGATTTGATAAAAACACTGGTAGAATTAGGAAAACTAATTAGATAATTGAATTAAATTCCAAATTTTAAAAATTCCAAAATCCAATCTAAAATCTAAAATCTAAAATCTAAAATTATAAATGGATATCCAATCAAGAAAATTTAGGATTAAAATCCACAAATCTTATCACAGATCGGATATTCGTTATCCTTAGTTCATTTTTTAACAGAATATAATCAGTTGCAGATTTTCATTTCAAACATGAAACCTTAGCAACTCAGAATCTTAGCAACTTAGCACCTTAAAAAAATGACTTTCAAAGAACAAATACAACAAGGAATTCCATCGGTTTTACCTTCAAAAAAACAATACGATTTAGCGATTAATCACGCTCCAAAACGAAAAGAAATTCTTTCGGCAGAAGAGAAAAAACTGGCTCTAAAAAATGCTTTACGCTATTTTGACGCCCAACATCACGCCGAATTACTTCCGGAATTTTCAGAAGAATTAGAAACATACGGTCGTATTTACATGTATCGTCTGCGTCCTGATTACAAAATGTACGCTCGGCCTATCGACGAATATCCTGGAAAATCTGTACAGGCAAAAGCAATTATGCACATGATTCAGAACAATCTGGATTATGCTGTGGCACAACATCCGCATGAATTGATTACGTATGGCGGTAACGGAGCTGTTTTCCAGAACTGGGCACAATATTTATTAACGATGCAATATTTGTCTGAAATGACAGACGAGCAGACGTTAACCATGTATTCTGGTCATCCAATGGGATTATTTCCTTCGCATAAAGAAGCGCCAAGAGTGGTGGTTACGAACGGAATGGTGATTCCGAATTACTCCAAACCGGACGATTGGGAAAAAATGAATGCTTTAGGCGTTTCGCAATACGGGCAAATGACGGCTGGAAGTTATATGTACATTGGACCACAAGGAATTGTACACGGAACTACAATTACGGTTCTGAATGGTTTTAGAAAAATAAAGAAAAATCCTGAAGGCAATTTATTTGTTACTTCCGGACTTGGCGGAATGTCTGGAGCACAGCCAAAAGCTGGAAATATTGCGGGTTGTATCACCGTTTGTGCCGAAGTAAATCCTAAAATCACTAAAATTCGCCACGAACAAGGATGGATTAACGAGATCGTAACTTCGACTGAAGAATTGGTCGAGAGAGTCAATTCGGCGAAAGCTAACAAAGAAATTGTTTCGATTGCCTATTTAGGAAATGTAGTTGATGTTTGGGAAACTTTTGATAAAGAAAATATCCAGATTGACTTAGGTTCAGACCAGACTTCGCTTCATAATCCCTGGGCTGGAGGTTATTATCCTGTTGGAATTTCGTTTGAAGAAGCCAATGAAATGATGGCAAACAATCCGGATTTATTCAAAGAAAAAGTACAGGAAACATTACGCAGACATGCAGCTGCCATCAACAAACACACGGCAAAAGGAACTTACTTTTTCGACTACGGAAATGCTTTTTTACTTGAAGCTTCTCGCGCTGGTGCTGATGTAATGGCCGAAAATAATATCGATTTTAAATATCCGAGTTACGTTCAGGATATTATGGGACCAATGTGTTTTGATTACGGTTTTGGGCCTTTTAGATGGGTTTGCACTTCTGGAAAACCAGAGGATTTACAAAAAACAGATGCTATTGCCAGTCAGGTTTTGGAAGAAATGGCGAAAACCGCTCCTGATGAAATTCAGCAACAAATGCAGGATAATATCAAATGGATAAAAGGCGCTCAGGAAAATAAACTCGTGGTAGGTTCACAGGCCAGAATTTTGTACGCAGATGCTGAAGGCCGAATCAAAATTGCTGAAGCTTTTAACCAGGCAATTGCCAAAGGCGAAATTGGGACAGTAGTTTTAGGACGCGATCATCACGATGTTTCCGGAACTGATTCTCCGTACAGAGAAACTTCAAATATCTACGACGGATCCCGATTTACAGCCGATATGGCCATACAAAACGTGATCGGAGATAGCTTTAGAGGAGCAACCTGGGTTTCTATACATAACGGCGGCGGCGTTGGCTGGGGAGAGGTTATTAATGGTGGCTTTGGTATGGTTCTTGATGGTTCTAAAGAAGCGTCAA
Source organism: Flavobacterium hydrocarbonoxydans (assembly GCF_009789235.1). Classification (GTDB taxonomy): domain Bacteria; phylum Bacteroidota; class Bacteroidia; order Flavobacteriales; family Flavobacteriaceae; genus Flavobacterium; species Flavobacterium hydrocarbonoxydans. The sequence continues at coordinate 75,524 of NZ_WSTB01000006.1, forward strand.
AACGTTTAGCATCAATGCTTTTCTGGGATGTTAACAACGGAATTTCAAGACGAAGCTGGGCCCGAAATGAGGAAGCTATTTTCGCTATAAAAAGAGCGATGGAAGTGGAACCTTTGCTTAAAGTGACGTTACCAAATATCGTAGATGAAAATTTATTTTAGTTTAAAGTTACTTTCTTTATAATAAAAACATTAAATCTTTAAAATATGAGAACCTTAAAATTAGTACCGATTTTTTTGCTTTTGATACTTTCTTCCTGTAGCAGTGTTACTGTGTATTCTGATTATGACAAAAATGTAGATTTTGCACCTTATAAAACCTACGCTTTCTTTAAGCCCGGAATTGACAAGGTCGAAATTTCTGACTTGGATAAAAGACGAATTCTACACGCAATTGATGCACAAATGCAAGCCAAAGGTTTTACCAAAAGCGAAAATCCTGATTTATTAGTCAACATTTTTACCAAATCCAGAGAGCAGGTTGATGTCAATCAGTTTAATGCAGGCTGGGGCTACGGCTGGGGCTGGGGTTGGAATCCTTATATGATGTACGGCGGACAAACTACCGTTTCGACTTCGACTCAGGGAACGTTATTCATTGATTTTATCGATGCTAAAAAGAAAGAAATGATCTGGCAAGGTGAAGGAATTGGAACTTTGACTAAAAACGTTGATAAAAAAGACGAAAAAATAGCCGAATTTGTAAGCAAAATTTTAGCACAATATCCTCCGGTTAAGAAATAGTCCTTAGTAATTAGTCCTTAGTGATTAGTCTTAGGCTTTTCCAAAAAAACTTTAAAACTAAGGACTAAGGACTATTTACTAAATATTTCCAAAATAATTAATATATTTGTTTTCAATAAACAGAAAATGACAAATTTAAATAACATAATTATCGCTATTAACATTATTGCAATTAAGCAATAATGGCGAGGTGTTATATAAATTAAATACAACAATATAATTTATGAAACCTCCCAAATCGGGAGGTTTTTTTTGTAAATAAATAAAAATTAAAAAAACAGCGACGAATTCACGAATTAAATTATCATGCCTAAAATTTAAACAACCGCTAATTATGCAAATTCACACAAATTAAAATTCAATATGGAATCTCTTTTAGAAAAACAATTTGCGAAAATTTGTGTAATTTGTGGTTAAAATATAAAACAAAAAAACAGCCACGAATTCACGAATTAAATTATCATGCCTAAATTTAAACAACTGCTAAATACGCAAATTCACACAAATTAAAATTCAATATGGAATCTCTTTTAGAAAAAACAATTTGCGAAAATTTGTGTAATTTGTGGTTAAAATATAAAACAAAAAAATAGCCACGAATTCACGAATTAAATTATCATACTTAAAATTTAAACGACCTCAAATTACGCAAATTCACACAAATTAAAATTTCATATCTAAGTTCTTCAGAAAAGTAATTTGTGAAAATTTGTGTAATTTGTGGTTAAAATAAATACTAAAAAAAATTCGTGCCCCGAGCGATAGCGAACAGGCGAAGCAAATTCGTGGCAAAAAAAAAACAATACTAATGAATCTATTTAACGAAGTACTTGCAGCAAAAAAGCAACTCGAAAACGTAGTAGCCGCTACGCCACTAACCCAAAATTTGAATCTTTCAGACGAATTCAAAGCTACTATTTTATTAAAAAGAGAAGATTTGCAAATCGTTCGTTCGTATAAAATAAGAGGTGCTTACAACAAAATTTCTTCGTTAAACGATTCAGAAAAAGCAACCGGAATTGTTTGTGCAAGTGCCGGAAATCACGCGCAGGGTGTGGCATATTCCTGTCATCTTCTACAAATAAAAGGCAAAATCTATATGCCGAAAACTACTCCGAAGCAAAAAGTAAAACAAGTACAATTATTCGGGAAATCCTTTGTAGAAATTGTGCTTACCGGAGACACTTTTGATGATGCGTATGCCTCAGCGACCGCAGATGCAGTCAAAAATCACAAAATATTCATTCATCCTTTTGATGATCTAAAAGTTATCGCAGGTCAGGGAACTGTAGGTTTAGAGATTCTGGAAAGCTTCAAAGAACCCATCGATTATGTCTTTGTTCCGATTGGCGGTGGCGGATTGGCTTCTGGCTTATCGACCGTTTTTAAGCAATTAAGTCCGAATACCAAAATCATTGGTGTGGAACCAAAAGGTGCTCCATCCATGAAAAATTCGATCCAGGAAAATAAAAATACCGCTCTAACTTCGATTGATAAATTTGTTGATGGCGCCGCTGTCAAACAAGTTGGCGATATTACTTTTGAAATCTGCCGCGAAAATCTAGAGGATATTATATTGGTTCCTGAAGGAAAAGTTTGCACGACCATTTTACGTTTATACAACGAAGAAGCCATGGTAGTCGAACCTGCGGGAGCTCTAACCATTGCTGCTTTGGATTTTTATAAAGATAAAATAATAGGCAAAACCGTCGTTTGCGTAGTCAGCGGAAGTAATAATGACATCGAAAGAACCGCCGAAATAAAAGAGCGTTCGCTACTTTACGAAGGCTTGATGCATTATTTTATGATTCAGTTTCCACAACGCCCCGGAGCACTTAAAGAATTTGTAAACAACATTTTAGGACCTGATGACGATATCACCTATTTTCAGTTTGCAAAGAAAACCAGTCGTGAGATGGGCTCAGTTGTCGTAGGTTTAGAATTAAAAAACAAAAAAGATATTTTATCAATAAAACTAAATATGACCAAAAATGGTTTCGAATTTCAATATTTGAATGATAATCCAAATTTGTTCACACAGTTAATTGGGTAAACTTTGCAGGAATTTTAAGAATCTCTGCTTGTTCTTTGTGTAACTTTGCGGCATAGCTTTTTCAAAGAGATTCACAAAGTTTCTCGCTAAGATTCGCTAAGAATTTATTTATTTAAAAACATGGTAACTCAAGATATTGCAAACCTCGACGACATTAAACTTTTGGTAAATACATTTTACGAAAAAGTGCAGAAAGATGATTTAATTGGTCCGATTTTCAATCAGAAAATGATGGGAAGATGGCCTGAACATCTGGAAAAAATGTATCGTTTTTGGCAAACCATTCTACTGGAAGAACATACCTATTCCGGAACTCCGTTTCCGCCGCACAAACAATTACCTGTCAATCAAACGCATTTTGATCGCTGGATGGAACTTTTTACTTCGACTGTAGATTCTTTATTTGTTGGCAAACTAGCCGAAGAAGCCAAAGTTCGTGCCGCCAATATGGCCTACATGTTCAATTATAAAATTGAATATTTTAGGAATTTGGAGAATCAATAATCTTTCCTCATAAACAAAAAGACTTTTCAAGTAGATTATCAGGAGCTATTTCCTGCTATCCGTTTCAATCTTTTGTGGCGAACCCCGCCACAAAAGGATTTCCACTTCTATCAGGGCTAGGGCAATCTTTTTCATAAGAACCTTTTTCCTAAACAGATTGACATTTTTTCAAGAAAATAATACTTACGAAAAATACAAAAAAACCAAAATTTTGAATAATTTTTTGTCACTATTAACAAAAAATAGCGTCTTAAATCCGTAATTTTACATTCTAATCTACAACGATTTCGAAATGAATGCAAGAATAGAAACAAATCCATTATTAGAGCGATTGCCAAAACATTTAAAGCAATTTATTAAACCTCAGGATTATAGCGATTATACGCCAATTAATCAGGCAGTTTGGCGTTATGTAATGCGCAAAAACGTGGATTATTTGTCAAAAGTAGCGCATCATTCTTATCTCGATGGTTTAAAAAAAACCGGAATTGAGATTGATTCGATTCCGAGTATGTACGGCATGAATCGTATTCTAACCGAAATTGGCTGGGCTGCCGTTGCCGTTGACGGATTTATTCCGCCAAATGCTTTTATGGAATTTCAGGCTTATAATGTTTTGGTGATTGCTTCAGACATTCGACAATTAGAACACATTGAATATACACCTGCGCCAGATATTATTCACGAAGGTGCCGGTCACGCTCCTATTATTGCCAATCCTGAATATGCGGAATATTTGCGTCGTTTTGGAGAAATTGGCTGCAAAGCGATTTCGTCGCACAAAGATTACCAAATGTACGAGGCGATTCGATTGCTTTCGATCTTGAAAGAAGCCGAAGATACGCCACAGGAAAAAATAGACGAAGCCGAAAAAGCAGTTGCCGATTTGCAAAACAATATGGGCGAATTGTCTGAAATGGCTCAGATTCGAAATCTACATTGGTGGACAGTAGAATACGGTTTGATTGGAACGGTTGAAGACCCAAAAATTTACGGTGCCGGATTGCTTTCCTCAATTGGTGAAAGTGCCTGGTGCATGACAGATAACGTAAAGAAAATTCCTTATGATATCTCGGCTGCGAATCAAAATTTTGATATTACACAACTGCAACCGCAACTTTATGTTACACCAACTTTCTCGCATTTGAGTTTGATTCTGGAAGAATTTGCTAATAAAATGGCGCTTAGAACCGGAGGACTTTCCGGAATTAAAAAACTGATTCAATCGAATGCTTTAGGAACAATTGAATTGAGTACTGGTTTGCAAATTTCGGGGGTTTTTACCAATGTTATCGAAGAAGAAGGAAAACCAGTTTACATTCAGACTACCGGAAAAACAGCTTTATCGTACCGCGAAAAAGAATTGGTTGGCCACGGAACTTTGACGCATCCGCATGGTTTTGGTAGCCCGATTGGGAAACTGAAAGGTTTTAATTTAGCAATTGAAGACATGAGCCCAAAGGATTTACAAGCCTATAGCATTGTCGAAAACGAGTCGGTAAAACTGGAATTTGAAGGAAATATTATTGTCAAAGGCGAAATCATTACAGGTTCCAGAAACCTACATGGCGAAATTATTTTAATCAGTTTTAGAAATTGTACCGTAACCCATGGCGAAACCATTTTGTTTCAGCCTGAATGGGGAAATTACGATATGGCAATTGGTAAAAAAGTGGTTTCTGCCTTTTCCGGACCAGCAGATGTAAATAGCTTTGACTTAATCAATAATGTTCCAAAAACTACTACTATAAAAGCCAAACATTCGGCAGAACGCGATGATTTGGAGGTTTTATACCAAACCGTTCGCCTGATTAGAGAAAGTAAAGATTCTAAATTGGAACTAAAAAATGTCTTTGAAAAACTGCAAAACAATCATCCTAACGATTGGCTGCTTGCTATAGAAATTGCAGAACTTTTAAAAGATACTGATGAAAAACAGCTTTTGCAGGAAGTCTTGGTTTACCTGGATAAACTGAAAGAAAAACGTCCTGAAGTGGCACATTTAATTGCTGGTGGATTGGATTTGATTTTTGATAGTTCTTTGCCGCAAAGGCACTAAGGCTCGAAGATTTTCTTGAATAGCCTCCAGCTTTAGCTGGAGGAAAAATAAAGTCAATTAAAGAGGCTTTAGCCAAAAAATAGTTTGGCTAAAGCCTTTTAAATTGTATGATAAATACCTCCAGCTAAAGCTGGAGGCTATTCAATAAATCGTTTAATCTGTGGCAAAAAAACCTTGTTCCTTTGTTTCTCTGTACCTTTGAACCTTTCTTTACAATTTCAAATCCTGATTAAAATCCTTCTCGTTTTCAATCGTTTTTCCGTTGTATTGCAATTTCCAGCCCATGGTGTTGGTTAGAATTAAAATCTTAGACAATTCGGTAATTAATCTGTTTTGAGCATTTGATTTTAGGGATGATTTTTCGATTTTCTTAGCCAGGTTTGCTTTTACTGATTTGTTGATTTTGTTATAATCATCTCCCGTAAAAGGATTCAGTTTGCTTTGCTCCACATCATAAAACTGAATATCAGGATTGATCGTAATTTCTTCTTTCGGAATATTGAGAATTGTAATCGTTTTATTTTTTTCGTCGATGTCGTATTTCATTTTATGCAAATCGTAGGCAACCGTAACATTGGCATTGACTACAACCAAAGCTTTTTTATCAAAAGAAACCATATCCATCAAATACTTCTGTTGGTTTTTATAGGTCAAGACTTCAGAGAAATGGCCTTCGGTAACGACTAATTTCCCAACATTGAGAATTTGCTGCTGAATTAAATTGGTATTATAATCAATCGTAGAATCGTCTTCTTTTTTGAACTCACAATATTTGAAAGCCAATACTATCAGAAGTACCGCAGCGCCTAAAACTAATATTCTTTTTATTAAATTTTGCATTCCATTAATTTATTAGACCAATTTACTAAAAAGTTTGCCACGAATTTCACGAATTTTCACTAATAAAACTTTGATAAAATAATTAAAATTTCACGAAATCAAAATTCGCTAAATCCCGTTGCAAGTCAACAAAAATTCGTGAATTCGTGGCGAAAAAAACTTAAAAAGGATACCCAATAGCGATATTCAGAATCAGATTTTCTTTTCTCCACGGACCACTTCCAAAATTTATGTCATCTACCACCCATCTTTCTCCTTCGGGTAAATAAGGCTTTCTAAGCGGAAATGCCAAATCGGTTCTTAAGACCAAAAATGATAAATCAAAACGCAAACCAGCTCCTGCACCTACTGCAATATCATTCATAAAATCTTTAGAAATCTCACCTCCTGGTTTGTTGGGATCGGCATTTAAAAGCCAGATATTTCCAGCATCCACAAACAAAGCACCTCTCACAATGCTAAACAGCTTTGCTCTGTATTCGGTATTGAATTCCAATTTTAAATCTCCGGATTGGTCAGGTAAATAAGAATTACTAGTCTCCGTATTTAGATAACTTCCTGGCCCAAGTGTTCTGGCTCTAAAAGCACGAATACTATTGGTTCCTCCTACCACAAATTGCTTTGAGGTTGGCAAAGCAGTTGAGTTTCCGTAAGCAAATCCGGCACCAACAATGATTCTGCTGGCCAGTTCACTATCTTTGGAGAGTTTTAAATAATGTCTTAAATCCGCTTTTATTTTCACAAATTGACTAAACGGAACATCAAAAATTTTGATAGTATCACCTTTCTTAGCATTTGCTCCCGAAACTAAACCCGTAATATTTCCAGCCAAATCCAGTTCACCATTAAAATAAAACGTATTTTTTTTACGCTTTTGCATCGTATTGGTGTACGTGAACGAGTATGTAGGCCCGAAAATTAATTGTTTTTCAATCACTTTTCCTAAAGATTCATCTTCATCAATATCTTGCTGATACTCCGCTGTAACATGATTTGGACTTACGTATGTAACATCTATAACATTCAGCTGATGTTCTTTTCGGATGTTCTCTTTCCACAAATATCCAAAAGACGTTTTAAACGAATTCAAAGCATAAAGCTGGGTTCTGTTTTGATATTCATAACGCAATGTCGCCCGAGTTCTGGGCACAAATTCGCTGGAACCTTCCCAATTAAATGGTGACACAAATCTTGGCCAGGTCAGGCTTGTTTCTGCTCCTAGTTTGTAAATATTTTTTCCGTTATTCTGTCCGGAAAGCTGAAAATCGGCTCCGCCAAATAAAGAAACAGTAAGCAATTCAGCACCACGAAAAAGGTTTCTATTGTTCCAGTTAACACTAACTTCTGTACCTGTGTAACTCGCAGAATTGGTTTTTCCTAAAACCTCAACGCGAATAAATTTCTTTGGTAAAAGCGTTAAATAATAATACGAATCCAAAGTGTTTTTTAAACTATCCGAAGTTCTGAATTCATTTTTCACAAAGCTAAAAGTTCCCAGATTCACAAATCGATTCAGGGTAAGATTATGATCTTTTCGATTATAGAAATCTCCTTTTTTAAAATAAATAGCTCTGTCAAAAACTCTTGGCTTAAAAGTGTCTGCCGTATCGATTATGGTAAAATCCTTGTACTGTACAACATCTTCCTGTTTGAATTTTAAACTGTCTTTTGAAAGTATAAAATTCGGATACACTACAATTTTATCGATTTTATAAGCAATAGTTGCTTTCTCGGGTGTTTCTTCTTTTATTTTTAATTTAATATTGACTTCGTAATCCCCTTTTGTACTATCTACCTGCGCCAAAATATAATCCGGATTAAAATAATAAAATCCTTTTTCTTTCAGTCTTGCATCTATGCGTTCGCGTTCGGCTTTAATCACATCCAAATCGTATGGTCTTCCCACTTTAAGCAAACTTCTACGGCTGGTTCTGTCAATTGCTTTTCCTAAGTCTGTAGAATCTTCCGGAAATTTTACACTTTTTATCTTGTATTGCCTTTTGGGCCAAACGGTATATTCAGCAGTAACTCTTTTGTTTTTTGCAGTCGAATCAGCACTTACCCTGGTTTTAAAATAACCTCTGTTCTCCGTAAAATTTCTCAAAATGGAAGCATTGTAATCTAAATCAACTTTACTAAAAAGCACCGGTTCTTCGCCTACTTTAGTTCGCAGCCAATGTCTGAATCCTTTTTCTTTTTTAGGTTCACCGGCTAAGTTATAGATCCATAATTTAGGACGTAATCCTAAAATTTGTTTCGTTGGTAAAGGGCGTAATAAGCCTTCTAACTCTTTTTCGAGTGCTTTTCTTTCTTTCTTTTTAATGATAGAATCCTCAACGGTAACTGAAGCTCCTGTGTAGAGCAAATCGCCTTCAGGTAAATATTTCGTATTACTGCATCCGAAAATAAAAAATAAGGATAGCAGTATAAAATATGGATTATATCTCGCTTTCATATTGCTATGTCTTTTGCTCATTTCCTTCAATTTTATTTTCTTCTTTCTCTTCTTTTTCTTCCTTCGCTTTTTGCTCTTTCTCTTTTTGTTTTTTCTTTTCCTTCTGCAATTTTTCTTCTCTAATAATTTCTTTTTCTGCTTCACTTCGGTGAAAAAGTTCTCTGAATTTATTGTAACTCATCGTGATAATAAAAGCAACTCCGGTTTCGATCACCTGCCCTTCAACTGCCACCTGATATTCATTTTTTCGATACGCACGAACCATATAACGTCCATCTTTTGTCAATTGATAATCTAGTGCTACGTCTCCTGCAATATTGGTACTTTCTTCATTGGCACGCTCCTGACCTTCTACTCCAAAACTACTTCCAACCGTAACTTTTAACCGATCATTCAGCAGTTTTTTAGAAACGCCAACATTCAAATCCGTTCTGTTTTCTCTGGTTCCTGTTGTATAATCATCAGTAGATTCTAAGTCAAATTCAAGTTCAACTCCTTTGATCAATTCACCCGCTAAATCATTTAATTGCTGCGAAAGAATCTTGCTCACACTTTGTCTGGCCAAAGATTCGGCACTGGTTCCGCCGCTTTCACTCGCAAACGGATTTTCGCCAATAAAACGATTCAATAATAAAAGGGCAAAAACCTGTTTATTCAGCTCTGCCGGCTCCTGACGCAACTGCGACAATTTAGTTTGCGTAAGATTGACAACATCTGTAGAAACACCATAATTTCCGTCAGGAAGCACAATGTCAAATGTAATTTCTGGTTTCAGTAATTCGCCATTCATTTTCAAATGGGTCTCAAACGGAATCTTCTGTTTATAGGTATTTCGAATGGTCGGATTATCTGTTGGCAACTGATTTCCTAGTAGGTCAATCGGAGCCGTTTCTACTTCATAAATGGCCGTAATATTCAAACTTGCCATGGTAGGCTCGCCATTCCAGATAATATAACTTCCTTTTTGAATCGTAAACTTTCGGCGAATCATGTTAAAATTCATCTCATAAGCACCATCCGTAAACTCGTATTTGCCCGTCAGCGTAGTTTTCCCGGAAGGGTCAATTCCGCCAGTAAGTTCCGCTTCTCCTTTTAAATTTAAGTAATCGCCGTTTCCTTTATCAATGACTAATGTCAGCTCAGCCTCTTTATCAATCGAAATCGCCACACTCACGTCCATGCCTTTCAACTCCGACTGATTGAGTTTTTGCTGCATATCAACCGTATGTTTCAAATAGACATTATCCTCATCAACAAACTCTACAATTCCCTCTCTATCGGCAATTGACGGATCAGATTGTGGCAGAACAACCGTAAATTTAGTTTCCTTATTGATTTTGATATTTCCGTTTACAACAGGACTTTCCAGCGTTCCCTGAATGTTGAGTTTTGTATCCAAAAATAAATCGCCGTAGAACAAATCATTATCCGCTGCTTTTGAATGTATCGCTCTAAAATCATCTGCCTGAACGGTTAATCCAAAATTATAGGTTCTAAAATCAGCCGAACGAATAGTTCCATTTACAAATAATTCGTTGTCATTTTCGTCATAAAGGGTAAATTTATCAAAAGTGATTACCTCATTCTGAAAAGTGATTTTTTCTTTGTTTGTTTTAAAATAAGAATTCAGTTGTGTGATTCTGAAACCAGCATCATTAAAATTCAATTCTCCTGCAATTTTTGGTGATGCCGTATTGCCTGTAAGTTTGAAATTCCCTGATAAAAATCCGGTTCCGTCAGTCACATTTCCCATAGTAAAACCCTGGATGCTTTTGATGTTTAAATGCTTGATATCGACATCAAAATCAAAATTACCTGCATCAATTTTATAATCTCCTGCAAGATTTACATCATTTCCTTCTCCGCTCAAATTGACATTGGCGGCTAGCGTATTTGCGGTTTTGTTATCTACTTTAATCGCAATATCACCAACAGCTTCGCCTCTGAAAGCAAATTCATCGATTTTTAAGTCTGAAGTAAAAGTGGGTTTGGTCATCACATTTTCTACCAAAGCTGAACCATTTATTAAGCCCTGCATCAACAGTTTGTCTTTTTTGACCATGTTCAAAATCGTTTCGATTTTAAAATTGACAAAATCAACTTTTAAGGGTGCATTATCCTGATTTCCCTGCGATTGTATTTTTAATTCGTTTCCTGCATTGTCCAGGAAAAATTTATTTACATATAATCTTTTATCTCCAAATTCAATCGAATTTTCAGCATTCAAATTCCATTTGTCATAATTAAGGACGAAATTTTCAGCATTCAATTTTATGGTATTTTTTGAATTTTCACGAAGTAATTCGCCCGCAATAAAATATTGCTGTTTTTCTTTAGCATCTTTTACCTCTAAAGCATAACTCAGGATATTATTTTCGACTTTACCTACTAAACTGGTAAACGGAATTTTCAGCGAACCGCTTTCTATTGTACCAACTGAAACGTTATAATTCAACGCATTGTCTTTGGTTTCCACATTGATTTTTCCGTCAGAAATGATATTATTCGCGTATACAATTCTCGGGAAAGTTCCTTTTATTTCTAAAGAATCGGCTACATTATTATATTTTCCTGTAATTTTAATCGGTTCCAGACTTGTTAATGAAGGAACCAATCGGAATAAAATAGGGTCGTTTTCAACACTTATATTCAACGTAATATTTTGGTCGTCTGAAGTCGTTTTTACTTTTGAATTTGAAGCCGGCAAATCAATATATTTTGAAAGCGACTTTTTCAAACTATTCGAAAGTGTCGATAATTTGTATTTCCCATCCATTTCAGCTTTCAAAAACTGAGAAGATATTTTGATATTATTATGGTTATTATCTGCGACTGCAATAATTTTCATCGAATCTAAAACAATTGGTTCAGCACTTTGCAAAATCTGAATATTCGATAAAAACACTTTTCCGTTAAGGAAATCCGGGTTACTATTGGCAATATCTGCATCAATATTCCCGCGAAGTTTCATTGGTCCGGCATGCAGATTTAGCTTTTCCAAATCTGCAATATCCAGGTTTAATTTTATTTTTCCTGATGGATATTTATCATTGGCATTTCCGTTGGCCACCAAATCAAAATACAAATTCGGATCGTTCATACCTGATTTTACAGCGAAATTTCCGTTGGCAATATTTCCTTTCAACGTTAAATTTCGATATACATATTTATTAAAAACCGCTTTCTGAACAAGACCGTCCAATTCTGCTCTAGCTGTTTTTGGGTCTAAACCTTTGCCTTTTACTTTCGCTTTAAGGGTAATTTTTCCAAGCGAATCGTTTTTGATTAATCTTCCTAAATCAAAATCCAGCAAATAAACGGTCGCATCATATTTCTCTGCTTTTTTAATACTCTGATCGAATAAAGCATCTACTTTTGCATTACCAAAGCTACTGTTTAAAGCCAAATTTGTTTTGAAATTCTGAACAGATCCTTTAAATTTTCCTTTTACATTAAATTGTGAAGGCAGCTGAATATTCGTCGGAATCGTGCCTTTTGGCACGAAAGAAGTCACATCTTTCGACGAACTCTGCAGTTTTTTTATGTCCAGATCAAAATAAGCTTTTTCTGCATTTGGCATTCCTTTTATCTTCCCCGAAAGAGAAACATTCGTACTCCCAATGCCGCTCATTTCGAATTGCTGAATATTCAGATCTTTCACTTTTCCGTTCAGACGCGTATTCAAAAGCAAAACTGCATTCGGATTTCTTCTGAAAATATCCTGCTTTTCTAAAGTTGGAACTATAAGCAAAACATCTTTAAAAGCTACTTTTGAATCCTTTAGATTTGCTTCTAAACTAAGATTTCCAAGATTCTTAGAAATGTCAGCAATCGAGATATACGCAACTTTAATTTTATCCTTCAAAAGTGTTTGTGGCGTTCTTAAATACAAATTATTCAACGAAGCATTTTTAGGTCCGTAAAAGAAATCCGTTTTGAAAGACTGAATTTGCAAACCCTTTTTTTCGTTCACAGTAAAGGTTTTTATGTTTCCCGAAATTGTATCGTTTCCGTAATATAATTTCTCCGCTTTCAAATTGAATTTATTCAGATCAAGGTGACTGTAATCAATTCCTTTTAGCGTAGGTTTCGATTGCATATCATCAAATTTGAAGGCAATATTTTGTAAATCAACCGTATTCAGTTTCACTTTCCAGCCCGATTGTTTGATAGCGGTAGAATCTAAATTAGGAGTTTTAAGTTGTTTGTCTTTGGCCCCCAAAAGCAGATTTCCTTTTAGATTTTTTAGTCCGAAAGAATCAAAATCCAGCATTTGCCTGTTCAAATCGATTGCATTTACTTTCAAATCTAAATTGCCAAGAGCAATTCCGGAACCCAATTTTGTGTCTTTATTATCGTATAAAATATCAATTTTAGACAAACTGATTTTATCTAATTTTAATTTGAAATCTTTTCTTTTCGAAATAGTATCTACCGTATTTACAGAAACCTCAGCGATTTTTTCGACAACATCCTGGTCTAAAACCACCTTCAATCCATGTAAATCAATATTTGGAATATCGAAATCCATTTTATCCAAATCGAATTTATTGAAATAAGTATCAAAATGTGTCAACTTTACACGAACATCATTTTTTGCAAAATCATCCTTAAAATTAAACTTCACATTGTCCAGATTTACTTTTACAACCGAAATTTTAAAAGGTTTACTATCGGGGTCTTCTACTTTCGGTTCTTTCGATTCGAATGCTTTTATGATATAATCAAAATTGAAAACGCCGTCTTTGTTTCGGGAAATATTCGCAGTAGTATTTTCTAATGAAACCGAGTTAATTTCGAGTTCGCTGTTGATTAATTTAAACAAATCAACATCCAACTCTAATTTCTTTCCGCTAAGCAAAGTATCTTTTTTTTGATCTTCAAAATAAAAACCTTCCAGCACTACTTCTTTAGGGAAATTGATATCGATTCTGTCTAATGAAACTTTGGTTTTGATTTTCTTTTGTAAATACGTAATCGCTTTATCTTTGGCGTAATTCTGAACCGAAGGAATCTGAATTAAGAGGATCAGAAGCAATAAAAGTGCAATTATAGAACCCACGCACCAAAGCAGTACACGAAGTGTTTTTTTTAGAAAATGAATGGATTTCTTATTCATACGTCAACAAAACACAATTAGGTTAGATTTGCATCGCAAAAGCGCAGATTATACAGCTTACAAAATTGTAAAAAATATAAGCTAAAGATTTACATAATTATATGGATTTGTTCCAAAATTATACGTAAATATAAGGATTATTTTACTTTTTTTAGATTTCTAAAATAGGTAATTTAAAATTTTATGTGAGGATGTTTTTGCTGTAAAGCGTCAATTTTTAAATACAATTTAGATAAAAAAGCAAGATGCTGCTCAGAATCCGGATTGAAACTTCGGTGTGTAAGTCCTTTTTGTATTTCTGAAACCAATTTCATTGTCGGAATACTATTTTCTTCGATATAATTTTCGCTGAAACGCTGCCAGATATAATCAATCGCAACCTGATTAGGATGCAGCATATCTTCGGTATAAAAACGATAATCGCGAAGCTCGTCCATCATGATTTCGTAGCTTGGGAAGTAGATGTGAGTTGTGGGTTGTGAGTTGTGAGTTGTGACAATATGATGTAAACCTGTGAATAAATGTGCTTTACTTAATTGATTTTCTACAAAACCATCTTTGATATGGCGAACTGGAGAAACGGTAAAAATGAATTTTACATTTGGATTTAAACTCTGAATTAAATCAATAGTATTTTGAATACTTTTTTGAATTACATCTACTGATAATAATTCTTTTGTAAATTGCTTTTGAGGTACTTTATGACAATTGGCAACAATGTTGTTGCTTTCTAAATTTCGATACACCCACGAAGTACCAAAAGTAATGAGACAATGAGATACTTTGGTAATTTGATAATTGAAATCTTTAATTAATGTATTTAATTTATCCAGAAAAACATCTTTATCCGGATTCGATAATTCCGAATGTACTTCGTAACAATGCCATAAATCATTGTGGAAAAATATATCTTTTACGGTAAACAATTCCTTTGTCACGGCTCTTTGAATAATACGCTCTATAGAAACCGGGTTGAAAATAATTCCAAAAGGATTGGTCGTATTCTGAAATTTGAAATAATCAAATTTCTCGGCCATATTAACCGCAAAACAGGAACCTAAAGAAAGTATCTTCGAATGATAATCGATTGGATGATTACTTTTTGAAATGGGTATTTGGGTTCTGAATTGCATCTGCGTTTTATTAGAACACGAATTTCACGAATTTTCACCAATAAAAAAACCAAATACAAAAGTATTTGGTTTTTGATAAATTTACTTTGTGTATTCTAGTATGTATATTCTATTTCATACTCAATTGAAACTCCATCTCCTGCAAAAGAGGTTTGTTTAACCGGATAGTTATTATCATTATAAATGTAAGCATAAATATAATTTACGGGATCAGGAAATTCAGTTTCTGTCCTATTAATTTTCGAAATATTGTTAATAGAAAAAGGTGTTTCATTTAATAACAAATCAAATCCTATGATATTTTTAAGAGGATTGTTTTTACTATCATATTCATAAACGCGAGTTGAAACTGATGAACCTATAATTTCTTGCTCTTTAACCATATTACCATCCTTATAAGTCACATTTCCTTCACTGCTCTTGGTTTCTACTTTTGTAGTTGCATTTACTGTATAATATATATAAGAAACAACATCATCCGAAGTATGTGTATAAACGCTTTTATATATGTATCGCCCATCAGGGTATTCTGTTGTAAACCCCTCTCTAAATAGTCTCGTTTTTAATTTTCCATTTTCATAGGTATATGCAATATCCTTTTTTTTGGTTATCTTTTCACTATCCAATAAATCAAAAACTTCTTGTTTTATAATACGATTTCCATCATAAGTATAAACTGTTTTTGAACCTAATTTTTCTATACTTACAATTTTATTACCATCATAAGTAATTGTTGATTTGCTATTCTCCTGAGGAAAATCCGGATAATTATAAGTAATTGTTTTTGGCAATGTTGGATCAATGTCCGTATTATTTTCATCATCACCTGAACAAGAAGTCAGCAATAAGGCAATAGTGCTAAAAAGCAATAAAAACTTTTTCATATTTATGAATTAAAATTAGTTTTCAAATATATTAAAAAAAACAAAAAATACTTACAAAAATATTTTTAAACAAAAAAAGCCCAACACTTTTAAATACTGGGCTTAACTTATTTTGGAAATGAATTTAATTAATAGAAAAATTCAACCGTAGCTGTTTCTCCATCTTCATTTTCAATGCTGTTTGTTGGGTAGTTATCAGAATTATATGTAAAACTGTAGCTGCTTTCTAATTCATCATAATCCAAATCTGTTTCAGTAAGTATGTTATGCAATACACCTGATGCTTCACTGTCTTCAAAGGCAATTTTATCATATCCTAAAACATTTTTCATCGGATTGTTTTTATCATCATAAGTATAGCTTCTGCTTGTTCCGTTACTAATTAAAATTTTTGATACTTCTCCATTAGAAAAATATATTGTCCCTTCTCCATTTAGACCTGTTTGGGATTCGTGATCTCCGCTATAGTGCTTTACCGAAACTGTACCATCAGCATTGTACGTATAAACTTCTTTACTGCCCAGCTCATCTAAAGGTTCAGATCTGATAAAGGTTACCAATCTATCCTTTGAGTCGTATTCATAAGTATTGACCTGTTCGAGTGTTCCATCAGGGAATTTAAACTCTATTTTCGTAATCAAATTTCCTGTATAGGTATAATAAAGACCTTCTTCTCCAGAATCATTGGTCATACTTACGATTTTATTACCATCGTATTTGTACGTTCTGGTTAATTTCTCCCCTTCAGAATCAGTTGTGATAGACTTTTTTAGTAATACAGTTCCGTTATCATCAGACGAATCATCACTTGAACAAGAAGTTAAGATTAAAGCTAATGCGCCAAAAAGGCATAGAATTTTCTTCATTTTTAGTAGGTTTTTTAAAATTAATAGTTCTTACAAATGACGTAAAATCAATTCGAAAAAACTAGTTTTTTTAACAATAAAATCTCTAATAAAATAAATATAAATTTATTTTACCAACCTTTTTTAATCCATTAAAAATCAACATTATAAATAACACCTCATCACTATCGTTTTTAGAATAAACATAACAAACAGACATAAATTGACTCGTAATGCTGCTATTTGGCTGAAGTTGCAATTCTTTGAAACCCAAAAAATCCAACGCAATAAATTGTTCCTCTGATTTTACAAAAATTAGGTTTTTAATAACAGTAAGGCGGTACACAAAACCATGCTATTCATTACTTTTGCATTTCTTTAAATCCAAATTATAAATATGAAATTATTATACTCGTATATAATCAAACATAAAATGTTATTGTTTTTTGCTTTGATTATGGCCGCTATCAACATTTGTTTCAGTTTATCAGACTCCATTATTACAGGTAAATTAATGCAGGATTGTGGTGTTGGTTTACACAAATACAAAGGAAACGAAATTGGATTTATCAAATCGCTTTCTTTCTGGCTGGGTCTTTCACTAGGTGCTGCCATGATTTCCAGAATTACCAAAAACTTTCAGGATTATTTTACCAATGTTGTGATTCAGCGTACAGGAGCTCAAATGTACACGGACGGAATAAAAAAATCGCTTGATTTGCCTTTCGCCGAATTCGAAGATCAACGCAGTGGTGAAACGTTAAGCAAACTTACCAAAGTACGTTCTGATTCTGAGAAATTGATTACCCTTTCGATTTCGCTTATTTTTCAAACGGTTATCGGGTTTGTATTTGTGATTGTTTACGTTGCTCAAATAGATTATCGAATTTCGATTATCTTCTTGATTACTGCTCCGATCATTGCAATGGTAAGTTCTTATTTAGGAAAGAAAATTAAAATCGTTTCCAGAAAAATTGTCAATCAAACCAATGCTTTGGCAGGTTCTACTACCGAAAGTTTACGTAATATCGAATTGGTAAAAAGTCTTGGACTAACCTATCAGGAAGAAAAACGTCTGAATCTGAATACGTTTAAAATCCTTCAACTGGAATTACAAAAAATACGTTTTATAAGAAGTCTGAGTTTTATTCAGGGAACTACCGTTCACTTTTTAAGAACTTGTGTCGTTTTTACTTTGTATTATTTCTTATTCGGAGATAAAATTATTGTGGGCGATTTATTGACGATGGTGTTTTTTACGTTCTTCATCTTTGGACCTTTGCAGGAATTAGGGAATTTCATTATTGCTTTGAATGAAACCAAAGTTTCGATGGAAAATTTCAAAACATTATTGAGCGCTCCAAAAGAATTTCGACCTAAAAACCCAAAACATATTGGTGCCATTCAAACATTGCTTTTTTCGAATGTGAGTTTCCAACACAAAACTGCCAAGTTTAAAGCGGTAGAAGATATAAATTTTGACATCAAACAGGGCGAAACTGTAGCTTTTGTTGGGCCCTCTGGATCTGGAAAAACAACTTTGGTAAAATTATTGGTCGGATTATACACGCCCGCCGAAGGAAAAGTATTGTATAACGGAACCGATTCTGCCGAAATTGATTTGTTAGACCTAAGAAAACAATTAGGATTCGTAACGCAGGATGCGCAGTTATTCTCCGGAACAATTCGCGAAAATTTATTGTTTGTAAAACCCAATGCAACCGATGAAGAGCTTTATGATGCTTTAAAAAAGGCTAGCTGTGACAAACTTTTAAAACGTGCCGAAGACGGTCTGAACACCACAATTGGCGAAGGCGGAATTAAAGTTTCGGGTGGTGAAAAACAGCGTTTATCTATCGCAAGAGCCATTTTGAGAAATCCGAATTTATTGATTTTTGATGAGGCAACTTCGGCTCTAGATTCGATTACCGAAGAAGAAATCAATTCGACTATTCGAAAGGTTTCCGATAAAAATAGAATCACGGTTTTGATCGCACATCGATTATCGACAGTTATTCACGCTGATAAAATATTTGTTCTGGAACAAGGAAAAATCATCGAACAAGGAAAACACGAAGATTTATTAAACGAGAAAGGTTTGTATTACGCTATGTGGCGTCAGCAAATTGGGGAACGTAAATAAGCTACTAAGATTCTAAGATACTAAGTTGCAAGGTTTTTTTTAGCCACAGATTATAACTCAAAGTTTGTCATTCCGGAGGAATCCCAGCACCGTAAGCACAAAGCTTAGAGATTCCTACGGAATGACAAACTTGACGATTCTTTCTCTCATTTTTGTCATCCTGAGGAACGAAGGATCTCCACAAGTAACTCCACAACGAAAATCAAATCTTTGTCGAGCTTCTCACTAAGATTTATCCTTTGTCGAAATTGACATAAAATGAGAAATAAACAAACACAAAACCCTTTCAGAATTTAGAACTCTGAAAGGGTTTGTCATTTTATAAAAACTTAGAGCCTTAGCAACTCAGTACCTCAGAAACTTTATTTCACAAACTCAACCGCCTTAGCCAAAGCCTCCACAATTCCAGAAGCATTTTTCCCTTTTCCAGAAGCGAAGAAAGGCTGTCCTCCTCCGTTTCCTTCAATATATTTTCCTAATTCTTTGATTACTGCATTTGCGTTTAGGCTTTTAGCTGACACCAATTCTTTAGAGATATAACAATGAATATTGGGTTGACCGTCTTCGATTGAAGCTAAGAAAACAAATGAATCTGCTTTAGAACTTCCTAATGCAGAAGCCAAATCTTTAGTCGAAGCCATGCTTAAATCTACTTGTTTTGCAAGGAAATTTACGCCGTTTACTTCCTGGAAATCTTTTTCCAATTCAGATTTTAAAGCGCCTACTTTTTCTTTTAATAATTGCTCAATTTGTTTTTTCAACTTCGCATTATCATCTTGTAATGAAGTCACTGATTTTAAAATATCCTGCGGATTTTTTAATGTTTCTTTTATTTCAGCTAAAGTGTTCTCCTGATTTTGATAGAAATCTTTCACCGCATCACCCGTAATCGCTTCAATACGACGAATTCCGGCTGCAACTGCTCCTTCAGAAATGATTTTGAAATGCCAGATTTCTGCTGTATTTTTTACGTGAATTCCACCACAAAGTTCCTTACTGTCGCCAAATTCAATCATACGGACATTATCTCCATATTTCTCACCAAACAAAGCCATTGCACCTTTGTCTAATGCTTCTTTGATCGGAATATTTCTGTGTTCTGTCAATTGCAATTGCGCTTCGATTTGCGCATTTACACTTGCTTCAACCTGACGCAATTCTTCATCAGAAACTTTAGAAAAATGCGAAAAGTCAAAACGAAGATAATTTGGATTTACCAATGAACCTTTTTGCTCAACATGCGTTCCAAGAAGGTTTCTCAAAGCCAAATGCATTAAATGTGTAGCTGAGTGATTTTTAGAAGTTGACGTTCTTAAATCAGTATTTACTTTGGCTACAAAACCAGCTTCGATATTTTCAGGCAATTGTTTTGCTAAATGCAAAATCAAATTGTTCTCTTTCTTTGTATCGATAATTTCGATGGTTTCGTTAGCCGAAACCAATGTTCCTTTATCACCAACCTGACCTCCACCTTCTGGATAAAAAGGCGTGCTGTCTAAAACAATTTGGTATAAAATTCCATCTTTTTTAGAATCTACTTTACGGATTCTGGTAATTTTTACGTCATTCTCTACTTGATCGTAACCAACGAAAGTTTCTACGTTTCCTGGAATCAAAACAGACCAGTCTTCAGTCGAAACTTCAGATGCAGCACGAGAACGTGTTTTTTGTTTTTGTAATTCAACTTCAAATTCTTCTTCATTATAGGAGAAGCCTTTTTCTTTTAGAATTAAAGCTGTTAAGTCTTTTGGAAAACCGAATGTATCATACAATTCAAAAACCTTAGCACCAGAAACTTCAGAGCCGGAAGTTTGTGCAATTACATTATCCAACAATTGTAATCCCTGATCCAAAGTTCTTAAAAAAGAAGCTTCTTCTTCGCGAATTACATTCGTAACCAATTGTTGCTGCGATTTAATTTCAGGGAAAAATTCTCCCATTTGGTTTGCTAAAACTTCTACCAATTTATTGATAAAAGGCTCTTTGGTATCCAGGAAAGTAAATCCGTAACGAATCGCACGACGTAAAATTCTACGAATTACATAACCCGCTCCTGTGTTTGAAGGCAATTGCCCATCGGCAATAGCAAAGGCAACCGCACGAACATGATCTACAATGACACGAATCGCGATATTGGTTTTATTTTGTTCTTCAGATATGTTTTTTACTTCATCAGAGGTATATTTTAAACCTGTAATTTGTTCTACTTTTTCGATAAGCGGCGTAAAAACATCTGTATCATAGTTGGATGTTTTTCCTTGCAAAGCCATACACAAACGTTCAAATCCCATTCCGGTATCAACGTGCTGCGCAGGAAGTTTTTCCAGAGAACCATCGGCTTTACGGTTGAATTCCATGAATACGTTATTCCAGATTTCAACTACTTGCGGGTGATCGTTGTTTACCAGGCTTTTTCCTGAAACTTGTGCTTTTTCTTCTTCAGAACGTAAATCAACGTGAATTTCAGAACAAGGTCCACATGGTCCCTGATCGCCCATTTCCCAGAAATTATCTTTTTTGTTCCCAAGAATAATTCGGTCTTCGTCGATTAGAGTTTTCCAGATATCCCAAGCTTCCTGATCGAATGGCACGTTGTCTTCTTTGCTTCCTTCAAAAACAGAAACATACAGATTCTCTTTCGGAATTTTATACACTTCTGTCAACAATTGCCAAGCCCAATTGATCGCTTCTTTTTTAAAATAATCTCCAAAAGACCAATTCCCCAACATTTCGAACATGGTGTGGTGATAGGTATCAAAACCCACGTCTTCAAGGTCATTATGTTTTCCTGAAACACGAAGACATTTTTGCGTATCGGCTATTCTTGGACTTTTTGGGGTTCCGTTTCCTAAAAAATATTCTTTGAACTGGGCCATTCCCGAGTTATTGAACATAAGGGTTGGATCGTCTTTAAGGACGATTGGAGCAGAAGGAACAATTAAATGTCCATTGCTCTTGAAAAAGTCTAAAAATTGTTTACGTACGTCTTGTGATTTCATATTTTATTAAATGTGCCAATTTGATAATGTGCCAATTAGATAATTAAAAAAAATACTTAATTTTTAATACAATAAATTATCTAATTGTCACATTATCTAATTATCTAATTGTTTTTTATTCTTGAAAAAAAGCGTTGAACAACTGAAACATTTATTAAATTTGTTCGACTAACTATTTTACAAGCTGCAAAAATAGGGTATTTTAAAATATGGCGAAAGTAAAATATTATTACGACTCAGAAAATCTGGCTTATACGAAAATAAAAACCAGAAAGCGGGCAAAAATTGGCTATGCCTTCTTGTTTTTGTTGTCCTCGGCATTGTTTGGCTTTTTAGTTTTTGTACTTTTACTCAATACACCTTATTTTGAAACGCCAAAAGATCGGATGAAAACCCGGGAACTTGAGAATTTGAAGTTGAAATATGCCATTTTGAACAAAAAAATGGATGAAATTGACGATGTGACAGAAGCATTGGAAAATCGTGACAATAATATATATCGGGTATATTTTAATAAAAAAGAAATTCCAGATTCGATTAGGCAGTCCGGTTATAAGGATTTGAAACGTTATAAAATTCTGGAAGGTTATAACAACTCGCAATTGGTTATAAATACCACAAAACGAATTGATAAGATTTCGAAACAGCTGGCTATTCAGTCGAAATCTTTGGATGAAATTTTAAAACTGGCAGGCACAAAATCACATTTATTGCTTGCAATTCCGGCGATTCAGCCTGTACAGAATGAAAATTTAAAACGAATAGCATCTGGTTTTGGATACCGAACGGATCCGTTTACCAAAATAAGGAAAATGCACAACGGTATGGATTTTGCAGCTAATACCGGCGCACCAATTTACGCCACAGGCGATGGTGTTGTGGTAAGAGCTGACAATTCGGCATCAGGATACGGGAATCATATTGTCATACGACATGGTTTTGGATACGAAAGTTTGTATGCGCATTTAAGCCGATACAATTGCAGAGCAGGAAAACGTGTGAAACGTGGTGACATTATAGGTTATGTAGGCAGTACAGGAAGATCTGAAGGGCCGCATTGTCATTACGAAGTACACAAGGACGGTAAAGTCGTAAATCCGCTTAATTTTTATTACGGAAATATATCGGCAGTAGAATATGTGGCCATTTCGCAGCTGGCCAATCAGGAAAATCAATCATTGGATTAAATTTTATCTTTAGTCCTTAGTGAACTTAGTCCTTAGTCCTTAGTGTCTAGTCTATAGTAATGAGTAGTAAGTGATTAGTCCTTAGTGATTAGATGAAAAAATGACTAAATTAAGATTATACAAAATATTAAAAAAACTAAGTACTAGGTACTAAAAAACTAAGAACTAAAATGCACATAGAATTACAAGAAGGCAAAAGATATTACAGCATTGGCGAAGTAGCCAAAGCTTTTGATGTGAATGCTTCTCTGATACGTTTTTGGGATAGTGAATTTGATATTTTGAAGCCTAAAAAGAACGCAAAAGGCAATCGAATGTTTACGCCTGAGGATATTAAAAACCTGCAATTGATTTATCATTTGGTTAAAGAACGTGGTTTTACACTCGAAGGAGCCAAGATACATTTGAAGGAAGGGCAAAAGAAAACATTAGATAAATTCGAAATAATACGTAAATTAGAGACCATAAAAACACAATTAACCGAAATTAAAAACGAATTATAATTGAAAATAATTTTATAAATAAACTTAAATTAAAATAAACATGAAAAGATTTTTGCCTTGGATTATTGGAGCAATTGTTATTATTGGAATATACAGCTGGGCTTCCGGAATTTACAATAAAGCTGTTACACTTGATCAGGACGTAAAAGAAAGCTGGGGAAATGTTAACACTGCTTATCAAAGAAGAAATGATCTTATCCCGAATATCGTTAGTACCGTAAAAGGATATGCTGAACATGAAAAAAGCACTTTAACAGCTGTAATCGAAGCGCGTGCTAAAGCTACTGGAATTACCATTGACCCAAGTAATGTTACTCCGGAACAATTGGCAGCATTCAACTCTGCACAATCAGGAGTTTCTTCTTCTTTATCCAAATTATTGGTAAGTGTTGAGCAATATCCAAACCTGAAAGCTGATGCTAGTTTTATGAAATTACAGGATGAATTGGCGAGTACAGAAAATCAAATCTTAACGGCCAGAACCCGTTTTAACGAATCTGTAAAACCTTACAACAATAACATCAACACTTTCCCAAGAAATTTATTGGCTGGAATGTATGGTCTTAAAGAAAAACCATATTTTGAAGCCTCTACGGGAGCTGACAAACCAGTTGAAGTAAAATTCTAAAGTTAGATTATCAGAATTATTAGACTTCTTAGAATCTAAGATTTAGTCTAAAAATCTAATATCTAAAATCAACAATCTAAAAAACTCCCAATGTCAAAAGTAGAAGATTTTTTAACCAAAGAAGAAGAACAAGAAATTGTTGAAGCTATTCGTGTGGCTGAAAATAATACTTCTGGCGAAATTAGAGTCCATATTGAACAAACAACTTCTAAAGTCCCTTTTGACAGGGCTTTAGAAGTTTTTCATGAATTAAAGATGGATGAAACCCAATTACAGAATGGTGTTTTATTCTACTTTGCTGTTGCCGATAAAAACTTTATTATTTGCGGAGACAAAGGAATCAATGATGTTGTGGCAAACGATTTTTGGGATTGTACCAAAGATAAAATGGCGGAACAATTTAAGGCTGGAAAATTCAAGCAAGGTATTGTGGATGGTATTTTGAATGCCGGTGAACAATTAAAAAAGCATTTTCCGTGGTCAGCCGGAGACACCAACGAATTATCAAACGAAATCTCAAAAGGATAAAATGATGAAAATTTCCAAAAATCAAATTTCAAATTCCAAAGGAATTTTTCACTTTACCTTTTTGTTACTGGCCCTTTTCACCTTTAGTGGTGTTTTTGCTCAATTTACAATTCCGGAAAAACCAAGTTTTCAAACCTCAGTTTATGATTATGGGAATGTTTTAAGTGCTTCTGAAAAGTCGCAATTAGAAGAAAAACTAATTCGTTATTCTGATTCAACTTCAACCCAAATAGTAGTAATAACTATAGAAAGCCTAAAAGGCGAAGATGTAAGTCAGCTCGCTACAAAATGGGGACATACATGGGGATTTGGACAAGCTAAAGAAGACAACGGTGTCATTATTTTATTGGCTAAAGCCGAAAGAAAAATCGCAATCAATCCTGGTTATGGTTTAGAAGACAGATTAACTGCTGGAATAGGCGGCGAAATTATCCGAAATATTATCATTCCGGAATTTAAAGCCGGAAGTTATTACAAAGGACTTGATAAAGGAGCCGATGCGCTTTTTGATGTTTTTAAAGGGAAATACAAAGGCGAACGCAAACAAAGCAAAGGAAAAAGTTTCCCGATACTTCCATTTATTATTATTGTCGTTATTGTATTAATTTTGCTTTCTCGAAACAAAAGAGGTGGCGGAGGAAATTCCGGCAACAATAGCGGTGGCGGTCCTAGCCTGCTCGACGTTATTATTCTGAGTAATCTTGGAAGAAGCAGCGGAGGTGGTTTTGGCGGTTTTGGCGGAGGTTCATCTGGTGGTGGATTTGGCGGAGGCTTCGGTGGAGGTTTTGGCGGAGGCGGATTCTCTGGCGGAGGTTCTAGCGGAAGCTGGTAGTTTTTTTGTTTCAGGTTTCAAGTTTTATGCTGAAATCAGTTTTAAATTTATAATTCATAATTCAATTTAGATGTTATCACATAAAGCAAAATACGCTCTTAAAGCCTTACTTTATTTAGCAGAACAAGACGAAAATCATATTTCTAGAACAATAGAAATTGCTGATGGTGCCAATATTCCTAAAAAGTTTTTAGAGCAAATTTTGTTAGACTTAAAACGTGGACGTTTTGTGAGCAGTAAACAAGGGAAATTTGGCGGATATTATCTGATAAAATCAAAAAACGACATTACTTTGGCCGAAATTCATCGTTTATTTGATGGTGCCATTGCACTTTTACCCTGTGCTTCTTTAAATTTTTATGAGCCTTGCACCGATTGCAAAACCGAGTCAGAATGCAGCCTACGTCACGGTTTGCTTCTTATCCGGGACAAAACTTTGAAAGCTATGGAAGGGATTACAATCGCTTCATTGGTCAAGAAATAAAAAAATATTTTTTTAAATTCTACTAACTTAATAGAATTTGTATATATTTGCAAAAATAATTAACATATCATATACAAATTTTAAACCTATGAAAGTACATTTCAGTAAACCAGGTGTCTTAAAAAATCTTTTACAAATCAATTCTACTAGTAATTTCACAACTGTGAAAAACAATTCATTCATGATGTGCATGTGTTGGTAAAAAAATTTAATTTAAATTCTACTAATTACATATACATACTATAAAATGAAAACATCTATAAAAAACATATTTACAATTATCTTATTCTTAACATTTTCAATTTCGTTCGCACAAAACGTTGAAGGTATTGTAACCAATAGTGAAAATCAGCCTTTAGCAGCTGCAAACGTGGTGATAAAAGGGACTACAAACAATACTATAACTGATGAAAACGGAAAATTCAGTATTGATACAAAAGGAAAACTTCCTTTAACTCTATTAGTACAATATGTCGGTTACAAAACATCTGAAATATTTGTCTCAGAAATTACAAGTACTGCCGTTAATGTGATTCTGGCAGAAGAAAATCAACTTGTAGAAGTTGTGGTTTCGTCTAGAAGACGCATCGAAAAAGTTCAGGATGTCCCGATTGCTGTATCTGTTATAACGGGAAAACAAGCAGAACAAGCCGGAGCATTTAACGTGAATCGTATTAAAGAATTAGTTCCATCCGTACAATTATACTCCTCAAACCCTAGAAATACCGGAATCAACATTCGCAGTTTAGGTTCGCCATTTGGACTTACCAATGACGGTATCGATCCCGGTGTTGGTTTTTATGTAGATGGTGTTTATTATGCGCGTCCAGCTGCTACAACATTAGATTTTATAGATGTAGAGCAAATAGAAGTTTTACGTGGACCACAAGGTTCTTTATTTGGCAAAAATACTACTTCCGGTGCTTTTAATATCACTACCCGCAAACCAAGTTTTACTTCCGGAGCCGACTTTGAAGTAAGCTACGGAAACTATGCTTTTCTGCAAGCCAAAGCTTCTATAACAGGGGCTTTAAGTCAAAAAATAGCTGGCCGTATCTCTTTTTCAGGCACCCAACGTGATGGTTTAGTTGATAATATTGTAACCGGAAGAGCAACCAATACCCTAAATAATCAGGGAATTAGAGGGCAACTACTTTATACTCCAACAGAAAACACAAATATTATATTTGCTGCCGATATCACAACGCAGCGTCCTGACGGATATGCACAAGTAGTCGCTGGTGTTGCTCCTACTCAAAGAGCGGCTTACCGTCAGTTTGATGCTATTATTGCTGATTTGAATTATCAACTTCCTAGCAGAAATGCCTTTGATCGTAAAATTGATCAGGATACTCCATGGCGTTCAGGACAAGATATGGGAGGTGTTTCCCTTAATATTGACACAAAAATTGGAACTGGAACTCTAACCTCAACAACAGCCTGGCGTTTCTGGAACTGGGATCCATCCAATGACAGAGATTTTACCGGATTGCAAGTATTAGCAAAATCGCAAAACCCAACCAGACAAACGCAAATCACGCAAGAGGTTCGTTATGCAGGTCAACTTAGCTCAAAATTAAGTGGTGTTGTAGGTGTGTTTTTTATTGACCAAACTTCGCAAACTGATGGAACTGAAGAATCAGGTAGCGCACAATGGCGTTTTTCTCAAAGTACCACAAGCGATTTATGGAAAACACCAGGCCTTTTTGAAGGATACGGAATAAAAACCGATGCCAGAATAAGAGCTTCGAGTGCGGCAGTATTTGGACAATTAGACTGGGCGATTACAGAAAGTTTGCATGTATTACCGGGCCTTAGATATAATTATGATAAAAAGGATGCGGATTATTCACGTACAACATACGGAGGTTTACAGACAACGGATCCGGCATTAATTGCTTTGAAAAAATTAGTTTATACCGATCAGGCTTTTTCATCAAATACAGATGATACCGACTTTTCTGGAAACTTAACCGTATCCTACAAAGCAACCGACAAGATCAATGCCTATGCAACTTTTGCAAAAAGTTACAAACCTGTTGGTGTAAACGTTGCAGGACTGCCTACTCTTGCGGGTCAGCCTATTCTTGAACTTGCGGTAATCAAACCTGAAGAGGTAAATCATTACGAAATTGGAGTAAAAACTTCTCCTTTTAAAAATTCGATTTTGAACTTAACTGCTTTTAATACAGATATCAGAGATTTTCAAACTAACGTTCAGGCAGCTGAATTAGGGGTAAACAGAGGATATCTTGCTAATGCCGACAAAGTACGAGTAAGAGGTTTTGAACTAGACGCCAGTTTTGTAGTCAATCCGCATTTGACGATTAATGGAGCGGCTACTTATACAGATGCTAAATATGTAAAATTTACTAATGCGCCCCTACCGTTAGAAGAAACTGGGGCTGCGGTATCTTTCAAAGATGTTTCAGGAACAGATTTACCAGGCGCATCAAAATGGGCAGGCTCGTTAGGCGGTGAACTTTCAGACAAAGCTAAATTCTTTGGAAATGCAGGAAAAATTTTCCTTGGAATTGATTCTTATGCTCGTTCCGAATTTTCATCAAGCCCATCGGCTTCAAAATATTTAGTTGTTGATGGTTATGCCATTTTTAATGCCCGTTTAGGTTTCCGTGCAACCGATGGTTTATCTGTTCAATTCTGGGGGCGTAACCTTTTTAACAAAGATTATTACGAACAATTATTGCCTGCAGGAGGAAATTCAGGACAATATGCGGGAGTATTAGGTGATCAAAGAACGTATGGTATTACATTGAAATACGCTTTATAAAAAAACAAAAAATTGGTTAGGTTAGTGATTAAACGAGATGTGCTTTGGAGCATATCTCGTTTTTTTGTTTTATTTTTTTAATGTCAAGAAATCAATGACAGCTATTTTGGATATGTAAACAAAAACTGCACATCCAGTTAGCGTATCCATTGACCATTTACAATGGTTAAGAAAAAAAGCCAACAAGATGTGAAATAATATTTTTCTTATTTGATCCATCCTATATTTTTTTTAAAATCATCTTTTAAAAACATTTCTATCTGTTTAAAAGAAAAAAAAAGATTGTCTTCAATATCAAAATCACCCTTATTAAAACCATAGTTGTATATAAACTCAATTCCATCTTCTCTGATAATAAATGAAGTAAGATTATCCTTTTTGAATATATTTTTTGACTTAATTAGCGATTTATATATATCTGAATCTTTTAAATTTTTCTTCTCTTCATTGAAGAGATCTTTTAATCTGCCATTTAAAATTTTATCACTAATTTTAATTAAAGCATTTACTTTTTCCTCCTTTAGAACATCTTTGTATTGTAGCATTCGTGAATTTTTAACATCGAAATTATAGTAATATGTTTCGATAGTTGAACTTCCTGCAAGTGATTCATAATTCATAATCACGCTGAGTAAATTGAAATTATTGAAAGAAATTGTACAATTTGTATTTAATAAACCGCTAAAATTATTATTATCACAGTTTTTTTTCTTTATTCTAATTGATTCTCTTACAAATTCTATAGGCTTTAATATAGGTTTTTCACTATCCAAATAATTCATATAATCTTTAGCAATAACAGTATTGAAAAAGTTGTTTTCATTTTTACCTAATATGTCTGGAAATTCATAAAAAAATATTTCTTTATTGCACTTAATAGAATCTTTAATAATTAAAACTTCAGCATGAAACTTATTTTTAATCTGACTTTGACAAGAGCAAATATTTAAGCAAAATAATATTAGTAGTTTATTAATATTTATTTTCATGATTACACTTATTTTTTACCAACCTCTATCTTAGATTCTAATTCATCTAATAAAATCTGTGCATTTTCATCTTTAAGATTAACTGTTTTTTTGGTAGCTGAATCCTTTTGAGTTCTTTCTTCTAATAAAAATTTTAATCTTGCAATAATTTTTTTCTTTTCATCATCTGTGCCATTTTCATATTCAAGTTTATAATGTTTGAAAACTTTAAAACCTTCTTCTTCTCTCGCCAATTTAGTATATTTATTCCTAACTTCCAATCCATTATATCCTCCATTAACGGCTTTAGTCGCTTTTTTAACATCATCTAAATCTCCATTTTTATATACACTACCATTTCCTTCTACCCAATACCAATTTGCTGATTGCACACCATAAATTGTATTCTCTGCAACTTTGTCAAAATTCCCTTCAAGTTTAACACTATCTGTTGTCTTAGTAAAATCAATTTCTCCGGTTTTATCATCAGGAAAAGGATATTTTTTTCTAAACTTTGTGAAATTTTCATAATTATCCTTAAATGTAATTTGTTTAATCCCCTTACCTCTAAATTTCCAACCATCTCTACTCATTTCGTCTCCATTTCCAAATCTATTAGCATATGCTCTAGATAAAATTTGAATACCAAAAGAGGAATGAATTTTTAAGTAGATCTGATAATCAATAGTTTTGTCAGAATTTAAAATCTCTTTAATCAATTTGTCAACTCTTTTCTTGCTATTTTTAGGATCTTTTTCTCCTTTATATTTTCCATATATCTCTTTTTCATCCACAATAACTTTTTGTGCTTTTAGAATATTTTTTAATTCTGCATTAGTTTTTGTTATTATTTTACCATCTTTATCAACAATTTTAAAAATAGTTGATAAATTATCATTTAATGAATCTAGAACAATATCATCAATTTCTTGATTATCTTTAAATCGTGACACACCTTGATTAAAAATACTTAAGCTAGATGATGAATAAACACTTCCTTCATAAGTGCTTTTAAACTTAGATTCAGCACCCACTTGAGATATAAAATGAGCTTTTCTTAAGCACGTATCAAGTTTGAAATCGAATCTGTATTTATTTATTAGCCCAATTATTTCTTTTACTTTTGATTCATCTTCTAGTTTACCATCAAGTTTTCCTGTTAGTATATATTTAATTTGATTTAAAGTAATCTCTTCCTCACAATGGGTGCATTTGTATGGTTCTGTTATTTCTCCCTCAATCTGGGGTGGATCCAAAGGTTCTGTTGTATAAATATGTTCTCCGTCAGCACTAAGATATATTCTACCCCCTGCATTAAACACAATATCTCCCTCAGAGTAGATATGATGTTCACCTCCTGTGGTCTTTGTTATTGTTCCCTCTACAATTCGTATTCTACTCATAATAATTTAATTTTGACTGGTTCCTTCTCCGCTATTGTATTTGATATTATTTTTAGAATGTTTAGTCAGGTCCTTTTCGCTATCATTCGTAAAACTGCCTTTTCCACTCTCATGTCTATCTTTTTCCGTATGCGATTCAAAATCACCTTTTATATGCTCAAAATATTTACCTTTTACGATCAGGCTTTTATTCCCTGCCGTTGTACTCAAAAGACCTCCAACATCAATGGTCTTGCTTAGTGTTATGGTTTCAATTGAAGTTTGCCCAAGTGTAGTAGTCATATTATCTCCTACATTTATAATAAGGTCTTTGCAATTAAGTGTCAAAGTTCCTGGAGTGGCTACCGTTATATTTCCGCCTTCCTCATCAAAATGAAGTTCGTTGCCGCTCGGGTCTGAGAGTTTGATGTACATTTTTTCTACAAATTTTAGCATTTGTCCAAATCTCAGGAAAATACCTTTTATCATATTCTTCGGGTCAAAATTCTCTGGTTTCGCTTGTCCATTATAAAGCGAATGCGAAACAAATGGCCTGTCAATATTGTCTCCTTCAAAACCTATCATGACTTCGTCTCCAATTTCGGGAATATGGTAAGAACCTCTTCCTTGCCCTGCGTAATTAGTGCCAACACGCATCCAGTCGCTTTCGTTTTTATCATCGCCAGACCAGTTAAAACGAACTTTTACGCGTCCTAATTTTTCAGGATCGTTATTGTCGGTTACTTTTGCGGGTTGCGTTCTGGCTAACGAAAAAATTTCAACATCGGTATATGGAGGAGCGTAAACATCGGAAGGAATTGCTACAAATTCGCAACAATAATTACCTCTTCCAGTTGACAAATGGGTCACTTCGATTACGACTAAATCTCTTGGAACCTCTTGCTCTTTGATGTTAAAAACCTGTCCCAAACCTAATGGCAAATGCGACATTCCGGTATAAAAAACGCTGCCGGCATCTTTAGCAGCGGCTTGCATTTTGACCATTTCTTCTATTTCTGTGCTATTATGGGCTTGGGAGGTATAACTTCCGTAAATTCGCAGATAATCATGCGAATAAACTATCTGAGCCTGATCACGAGTGATGACCCTGGACAACGAATCCTGACTACCTGTTGGGGTTTTGGGTACATGACTTTTTAGTGTATTGGCTGTATTAAAGTCATACCCCGACAACGAAGTTTTGTGTGATTCCAGAACGGTTTCGATGCCAAAATTATGCAGCGAAGAACCGTTTATGAGCTTTATTTTACTTTGTTTGAGTTGCCCAAACTGCATGCGCATGCCATCAAAATAAAACCATTGTCCGTAGCGGATTGCCATCCTTCTGAGAAATTCAAAATTGGTTTCGTTGTTTTGCGTAATGGCATCAAAACGTTTGGTATAAGTGGGTTTTATGGCTTCCTGCTGATAAAATTCGCCCGGGCCTTCCTTTGAAAAAATATCCAAAGCAATTTCTTCCAGGGTCTGATTCTTAAAAATTCGGGTTTTTCTTAAATCATTTAACACAGCGGTATGACTAACACCTGTTACATGAAGTCCAACAGGGCTTCCGTTTCGATATTGTGTCATGGTTTTGGTGATGATGCCTTTGGACATCAATTTGGTTCCGCCTTCGGTTTTAAAAATAAAAATAACTTCACCACCATTAAACATCTGAATTTGCTTAAACTGTTCTTCTGGTTTGATGACTATCGAACCGGTGTAATGCCACATAAACGAAAAATAATGGTGTTCATTCATTTTTTGTTCTAATCGCAATTCAGAATGGATTACTTGTTTTTGAAATCCTGTAACGGAAATGTGAACTTGGTCCGCAAATTTTCCCATGGCTTGTATGTTTTATTATTTATAAGAATTAGTTGATATAAAAATAATAAAATTTAAATATAAAATAAGAAAAGTACTATTTTTAATCTTAAATCACAAAATTATGCTAAAATCAAATTTTAAACATTTTCAATTCTCTAAAATATATTCTGAATTATATATATTCGCAGCTTGAATGAATATATAGTTTGAATGAAATTTCTTAAAATAATTGTTTTAACAGTTTTAACCCATGCTTTTCTTTCGGCTCAAGCCCAAAAAAAAACAGATCAGCAAACGCTGACCTGGATTCGGTATTACAATATTTTTCCTTTAACTGAAAAGTGGTCACTTAATTCTGAAATCGATAATCGTAGTTTTGTAAAGCCTGTTCGTGAGAATTTATGGGTATTACGAATTCAGGGCAGATATAGAGCCACACAAAATATTGATTTGGGCGCGGGAATTGTTTATTTTAACGTCAATACGCAGGATCCGCATACAGATGTAGATTTTTCGATACCTGAATATCGTGTACAGCAAGATATTACATTGATAAACGAAATTGCAAAAATTACTTTTCACAATCGCTTTCAGCTTGAAGAACGTTTTATACAAAAGGCTAATAAAACGGAGCTGCTTGATGAATATTCCTTTTCTTTTCGGTTTAGATATCGCCTGCAATCGACTTTTACTTTATGGGAAAAAGAAAAAAGAAATTTAAAAGGGACCATCTCTGACGAGATTTTATTCAATTTTGGAAAAGACAACAAGAAAAATACTTTCGACCAAAACCGTATTTATACAGCTTTACGGTATCATTTCAACCCAAATATCGGACTGGAATTAGGATACTTAAAAAGTTTTCAGAGACGTGCAAGCGGGGTTGATTTTTATGATCGTGATATTATTCGTTTTACAGTTTATCATCGAATGAATAGAAAAACAAAAGCCTAAGAGTTGAAATTCCAAATTCCAAAATTTAAATTCCAAATTCCAAAACTTAAATTCTAAAATTCAATCTGGAAATTCCAAACTATGGAATCAAGAGAACTTTGAACTTAAAGCTAGAACCTTAGAATCTTAGTGACTCAGAACCTTTGTAGCTCCTAAAAAAAACTACACTTACCTACCTCTTCTGCCTCCTTTTTTTTCATTAGAAACAAAATTTCCAATTTTATACGCTACCGAAAACATTACATAACGTTTCAAAACCGTATTTTCTTCGTCGCGAATCGATGTTGCCGAAATTGTTCTGGTAGCACTTAAATTCTGATTTAAAACATCATATACTTTTACTTTCAAATACATTTTTTTATCAAAAAAACCATAAGATAAACTCGTATTCCAGAGGTAAAAATCTTTTTTGAAGTTGTCTGATATATTTGAATTATAGGTATATCCAAAATCATTTCCGAAAATTAGCCTGTCTGGCCAATAGCTGGTGGTCTGCAAATTGATTCGGTGTACTACATTTGAAGTCGCATCTCGGGTATAGTTCTCGTATTTTGTTTCGTTATAAGACAAACTATAGGATGGCGCAATGGTGAGCAACTCGCCATATTCGTACGCTAGATACAATCTGGGTGTAATTCCGGATGCCTTTGCAGTGTACAAAACGGCATTCGTAAACCCTTTATCAAAAGAGTAGCTACCGTTGATTCCGAGTCCATATCGCAAAACATGAGCATCACTTTTTACAGACTGACTCCAATTTCCGCCAAGAGACAAGGTATAAGTTCCAGATATATTGACATAGCTCGTGGTTCTTTTTCCACTTTCATCATAAAAAGAGGTCGCATAAATGTCATTGCTGTAATAATCGCCTTTTGCATTCAGACTATACCCAGAACGCGTGCGAAAATCAAAGTTTCTAAAACTAAAATTTACCGTACTTTTCTCTATCGGATCAAGGTTTGGATTTCCAATAATAGTATTTAGCGGGTTGCTTAAATTCTCGACTGGAAGCAATAAATTGGATGCCGGAAGTGCATTCGAATAATCGTATTTGAAAGTCATATTTTTAGAACGGCTAAACTTATATCTAAATTGAGCTGTTCCAAAAGGAAGTGCATATTTTCTATTCAAATCGGTTGCCTGACCTAAATACAGCGAATGATTATCATAATCTACAATAGATGTTTTTGCATTTATATTTAAAGTGTATTTGCTTTTTTGTAATGTTATCCCCACCTTCGGACTAACAGCATTTTGTCTGGAAGTCGTGTAATTAGTCAAAGACGCATTCAAATCAGAAAATGTTCCGTCGTTAACATTAAAATCAAATGTTTTTTGATCTTTTATTTCGTTTTTCCAATCAAAATCTGAACCCAATCGAATGCGTAAAGAATCGGTTATGGGCTCGGTATATTCAATATCTAAGGAATAGGAATCGTTTATATTGTTGTTCTTACTGCTTTGATTTCGAGTATCATTTGGCTTATCATCCTGATAAAAAATAGTTTCGGAGATGTTTAAGGTATTGGTATCTGTATTGGTATTATTATTATCAAAAACAAAACTCAGATTACGGTTTTTTTTCTCAAAAACTTTATTAAAATTAATCGTATTGGCAAAGTTAGTAATCGAATTTTCTCTGTGAGATTCTGCCGTACTTTCGTTTAGCGATTGCCCTTCTTCATCTTCAGAAAAACTGGACGAAAAAGAATCGCTGGTTACTTTGGTCTGATTTACTTTTGGCGTAAAAACGATTCGGGTAGTTGGGTTTAGTTTGTATTCTAATTCCAGATTTACCTTATTTCCCGTATTTTCATTTCTGTTTTTTGCATCAGAAGACGTAATAATATTTCCGGTTGGCAAAAAACTAATTTCATCGGCTTTGCTATCATTATTGGTAATGGTATTGGAGAAATTATAGCTTCCCATGACCGCCAAATCTTTAAACCAATCATCAGAATAATTGATTCCGGCTAAGTTCGATTGCGTAATTCCTTTCCCGCTAACCGTATTTCCGTTGTTGTTTCTTCCTCCAGCCATATTATCAAAAACATCATCCATAGAAAAACCTGTAGAATTAATATTGTTTGACGAAGCCAAAACACTTATTTTTTGATTATTGTTGAAGAAATTCATAATCAGACTACTTTCATAACGATCATCAGAACCATAACCCCCAAGCATTTTTCCGAAGAAACCTTTGTTTTTCTTTTCGTCGATCGTTAGGTTTATGGTCGAATTGTCTGAGGATGATTCTTGTTTGGCGAGCTCTTCTTTTTTAGTTTTAAAATCGGATACCTGAATTTTTTTGATGATATCTGCCGGTAAATTTTTCAAAAGTAAGGCTCCGTCTTTATCAAAAAAAGTTTTACCGTTTACTAAAAACTGTGTTACTTCCCTTCCGTTTACGGTCACTTTTCCATTGTTATCCACATCAACTCCCGGTAATTGTTTTAATAAAGCTTCGACATTGGCATCCGGGCGGACTTTATACGAAGCTGCATTAAATTCTAACGTATCTTTTTTTACTGTAATCGGTGGTGCTTCAGTAGTAATGACAACATTATCAAGTGCGTTTACACTTTCTAATAAATATAATTTACCAAAATCCTTACTCGCTAAAATTTCCTTTTGTTCTTCAACTAAGGTCTGATAACCCATGTAGTTTATTTTCAGAAAAACAGGTTTATCAATCTTTTTTGTATTAAATCTAAATACCCCGTTTTTATCCGTATTCGCATATTCAATTACTGTAGAATCTTTTACTGTTGTAAAGTAAACCGTAGCCATTTCTAAGGGTAATTGCGTATTCATATCAATCACGGTTCCTTTGATAATAATATCGTTTTGAGCTTTTGCTGTGTAACAAAGTAAAAGCAATAATAGCGAAGAGAGAAATTTGGTCATAAAAGATTGGTTAGAAACATAAGACCTGAAAAAACAGTAAAGGTTTAACAGCTGTAATCATTTATTTTGAAACTTTCATTTTTAAAACAAAAAACAGCAGCACAAAAAAACTCTTTGAAACTCCCAAAACACACCTTTATAAAACACTTTTATCAAAATTAAATATTTAAAAATCAACATATTACACCCAAAACAAAAGGGTAAAATAGCCCTATTAAAAACAGTATTTAACCTGACTTCTATCCCATTCAAATATAAAACCTTTGTAATCAGAATTTTAAAAAACAAGGAGTCATCAGAAAATCCTAAAAAAGAGTATGACAGAAAAGTCGAAAACTGATTAGAGTAGGCAAATAAAAAACCAATTATTATGAAAAATATTTTTAAAGGTTCCTTAAGAGGATATGTGTGTGAAGACTGTCTGGAAGAGATATCAGATGTTGACGTTTTATTATACCATCCGTACCGAAATGAAACCCGCAAAGCTGAAGCAGTTCCTGATGTAAAAGGCGATTTTCGTCTTGTTACAAAAGAAGAAGCCAAACAAAGAGAGAAATTACTGATTGCCAAAGCAAAGACTGATGCAAAAGGGAATTTTGAATTTGTAATTGATGAAAGAAATCTGAATGTTGATTTCGATATTGATTTTGTGTGTGGTTCAGTTCCCCGAAAAATTCCAAAACCAAAAAAAGACGAATTAATACAATTTCATCTCACCACTTTATCTATGGGTATCGAGCTTGAAAAACAAGCAAAAAACCAGAATTACAGATGGCAATATGATATCATTCATAAATGGTGGTGCTACATTCGGGGACACTTTTTTGATGCCTGGGTGATATGCGGACATTTGATGAACTGCCAGACCAATAAACCAATTGCCAATGCAAAGGTAACCGCAATCGATGCCGATTTTCTGACTGATGACACTTTAGGCTACGCTATGACTGATGCCGATGGGCATTTCAGAATTGATTATTCTTCTGTTGATTTCAAAAAAACGTTTTTATCGCCCTGGTTCAATGTCGAAACAGATCCAAACTTTCTTTCTTTCCAAAGTGGTCCTGATGTGTATTTTAAAGCCGAATTAGCCGGAACAACCTTAATTAACGAAACCAAAGCCAATGCCCGCAAAAATGTTCCTTACTGTTTGTGTGTGACTTTATGTTCAGAAATAGCGGTGACCGATCCTGATGAAAGTTTCCCAAGTGCGTGGACCGGAATTGGAGCTAAATTTAGCGCTTCTTACGGGACAAGTGCTCCCGATTTTGATGCTGAAGGTTACGCCAGCTCTGATAAGAATGTTTTATTTTCAACCATAAAACTTACTGGGCAGGCGGCTTTAAAATCAGCTGCCGGACACCCAATCGAGTATCGCTTTTCGGTAAGTGATGCAACGCTACCCAATGATACTTTAACCAATCCTCCTTTGGGAAGCTTTACTAAAATAGTTGGATTACATCCTAATTTATTTGTTCCTGGACTAGTTTCAAAATTAGAACGAAAAGTTTTTTCACTTATACATAATCAGATTCCTATATATAGTGCCCAAAGTGATTTTGATGCTGAAGGCTGGTTTAGTGTCAATCATGCAATCGAAAGAACATTGATCAGTTATGGATTAACGCTCGCCGATTTAGCTTTATATAATGTTATTGACGAAGATCCATTGATTGCAATGAATACAGCCGCGTTAACCACTGCTCCAAATATTCTTCCGGACAGCTTTAGCGCCGGACAGCCAATTCCCGCCACAAATGATATTCCTGTGGAAAAATTTGCAATACGCTTCGAAATTAGATCCGTAATTGATAAACCAGCCAATCAATTTGGCATCGTAAATGGCGGAAAAATACTGAATTCGGTTATTATGAATAACAATCCAATATACCGAAAACTGGCTGTTAAAGAACTGGAAGAAAGCACTCTTTGCAGTCCAATTAACGGTACCATACACGCCAAATACACATTGTATCATCCGTATTTAGCTTCGGGTAAATTACACTTAAACAGCAACAGTCTTACCATAGACAGAGACGTTTTAGATGGTGTAATAAACTCGGCATCTGTAAAAAGAATAAACGCCAATTCACCACTCAACGCTCCGCCGCTAGATAATCTGGTGCGTTGTACGTACAGTTTAAAATTGTATGCTTCTACCAGAAAACATAATGGTGATTTTGGTGATTCTGATGGCGGTACACCACTGGAACAGGTTTTCTTTTATGATGAGAATCAGGTTTAATGATGAATTTAATTAAATAAAAAAAGCAACATTTTCAAAATTAGAAAATGTTGCTTTTTATTATTTTAAGAAAATATTATTTTTCTCTGATATAAATATCGATTGGCACTCCTGCGAAATCCCAATTTTCACGTATTTTATTTTCAAGATATCTTTTATACGGTTCTTTAACGTATTGCGGCATGTTGGCAAAAAACACAAACTGCGGTGTAAGTGTTGGCAACTGCATACAATATTTAATTTTTACATACTTCCCTTTTGTTGCTGGCGGCGGATACGCTTCGATTACTTTCAACATAAACTCATTGAATTTAGAAGTTGGGATTCTTTGTTTTCTGTTTTCGAAAACCTGAACCGTAGCTTCCAATGCTTTCAGTAAACGTTGTTTTGTTAATGCCGAAACGAACAAAATGGGCACATCGGTAAAAGGCATTAATTCTTTTTTGATTTTCTCTTCGTAATCACGGGTTGACATGGTGTCTTTCTCCACCAAATCCCATTTGTTTACCAGGATTACAACACCTTTACGGTTTTTCTCAGCCAGCCAGAAAATACTCTGGTCCTGTCCTTCAAATCCGCGGGTTGCATCGATAACCAATATACAGATATCTGCATGCTCAATCGCACGTACCGAACGCATTACCGAGTAAAACTCTAAATCTTCTTTTACTTTAGCTTTACGACGAATTCCCGCAGTATCTACCAAGTTAAATTCGAAACCAAAACGGTCAAATTTGGTATCAATTGCATCACGGGTTGTGCCTGCAATATCGGTTACCATAAAACGTTCTTTACCAATTAAGGCATTTATAAAACTAGATTTTCCAGCATTCGGGCGTCCTACTACAGCAAAACGCGGCAAAACCACTTCTTCCTGAACTGGCTCTGGTTTTACAGGGAAAGATTCGATCAAAGCATCTAATAAATCTCCTGTTCCGCTTCCTGAAATACTGGCAAATGTAAAATAATCTCCTAATCCAAGGTTATAAAACTCAAGCGCATCTTTTTCACGCATGGCGTTATCTACCTTATTTACAGCCAATAAAACCGGTTTCGTTACTTTACGCAATAAACGCGCAACAACGTCATCCATTGGTGTAATTCCTTCTTCAACATCAACCACAAAAATAATAACATCGGCTTCGTCGATAGCAAGCTCTACTTGTTTACGGATCTCTCCTTCAAATACGTCATCAGATCCGCGAACATATCCGCCGGTATCAATCACAGAAAACTCTTTTCCGTTCCACTCGCTTTTACCATAGTTTCTATCACGGGTAACCCCAGATACCGAATCTACAATAGCTTCTCTTCTTTGTATCAGCCTATTAAAAAGGGTTGATTTCCCTACATTAGGTCTTCCTACTATCGCAACAATGTTATTCATTTTTTTGAATTTTAGATTTTAGACTTTAGATCTCAGATTTTTAGTTTCCTAAAAACCTAATCACTTGGAATCCAAAATGCTTTATTTTAATTTTTTGCAAAGGTAGGTAAAAAAGTGGCTAAGTTGCTAAGTTTCTAAGTACCTAAGTTTTTTAATTCTTTTGTTTCAAGTTTGGGGTTTCAGGTTTCAGGTTTTAGAACCCAGAAAGTACAATCAAAAAATTGAAAATTATTTATTTTTTTAGGAGCTGTTTCCTGCTATCCGTTACAATCTTTTGTTACGCTAAAGCTTCACAAAAGGATTTCCACTGCTATCAGGGCTAGGGCTTCAGGGTTATCAATTGACTTCTGTCTTCCAAAATAAAAAAACCTTTTAAAAAATCTCAGAATTTTTATAGCTAATGGTGATCCCAGAAGGATTCGAACCTTCGACCTGTATAAACTGAGATTCCTACGGAATGACAAATATTGCGTTTAGATTGTACTTATAGTTTGTCATTCCGTAGGAATCTCAACTCAAAGTAATCATATTATCAGATCGTAAAAATTCTAAATATTCTTTAAAAAAATCAATTTTCTTTTTAGTTCGTATGCGTGAGGGATGGAAACGGCATCCTTTTGTGGCGGGGTTCGCCGCAAAAGATATAGTGTACAGCCCGGCCCTTGGGACACGCCCAAATTATATTATTGGTTATATCCAAATCGCTTTAACATATTAGCGTTACTTCTCCAGTTTTTATTCACCTTCACAACCAATTCGATATGAATTTGTTTTCCGAAGAACTGCTCTAAATCGGCACGGGCATCGGTTCCTACTTTTTTAAGAGCGGCTCCTTTATGACCAATGATGATTCCTTTTTGGGTTTCGCGTTCTACCATAATGATCGAACGGATTCGGATGATTTTTTCGTCTTCAAAAAACTCTTCGGTTACGATTTCTACAGCATACGGAATCTCTTTGCTGTAGTTCAGTAAGATTTTCTCACGAATGGTTTCGTTTACAAAAAAGCGTTCTGGTTTGTCGGTTAACTGATCTTTTGGATAGTATGCAGGTGATTCTGGCAATAATTCGATGATTCTACCAAAAACTTCCGGTACATTAAAATTCTGCAAAGCCGAGATTGGGAAGATTTCTGCGTTTGGCACTTTGGCTGTCCAAAACGCAACCTGCTCTTCTAATTGTTCTTGATTTGAATTGTCAATTTTATTCAACAATAACAAAACCGGGATTTTGGCGTGGATGATTTTATTAAAGAAAGCTTCGTCTTTTAAGTCCTGCTCTCCTATTTCGACCATGTAAACCAGGATGTCTGCATCTTCAAAAGCCGATTTTACAAAGTTCATCATCGACTCCTGCATTTCGTAAGCGGGTTTGATGATTCCGGGCGTATCCGATAATATCAATTGAAAATCTTCTCCGTTCACGATTCCAAGAATACGGTGACGGGTTGTTTGTGCTTTTGATGTAATGATTGATAATCTTTCTCCAACAAAGGCGTTCATCAATGTTGATTTTCCAACGTTTGGATTCCCGATGATGTTTACAAAACCTGCTTTATG
Source organism: Flavobacterium hydrocarbonoxydans (assembly GCF_009789235.1). Taxonomy (GTDB): domain Bacteria; phylum Bacteroidota; class Bacteroidia; order Flavobacteriales; family Flavobacteriaceae; genus Flavobacterium; species Flavobacterium hydrocarbonoxydans. The sequence goes on from NZ_WSTB01000006.1 coordinate 117,486, forward strand.
TGACATTTGTGTATTATTTAAAGTGCAAAGGTAGTCATATCAAGTCAATACAGAAAATAAAACATTTTTTAATGTTTTGGTTGGATTTCTAGAAAATCGCCGTATATTTGCACCCGAAACATCGCGGGATAGAGCAGTAGGCAGCTCGTCGGGCTCATAACCCGAAGGTCACAGGTTCGAGTCCTGTTCCCGCTACAGAGAATAACCCATCAAAATTTTGATGGGTTTTTTGTTTTTTATTACCTCTCTCAATACCTGTAAATGTTGAGACTAAGCCAAAAATAGAGTTTACTCTTCCAGTTAGATATTCCCTGTTTTCAGCCCTAATTGACAATCCTTCTGGAAATACTAAATTCTGGATTCTTATTTTACTGTCAATATCTCCATCTCTCCAGTATTTATTGATATTTGTAACCTTTTCGATCACTTTATCAATATGTCTGCTGTGGTTAGATATTATTTTTTTATTCGATGCAATCTGAAGATCAACATCCTTTAATTCCATGTCAAACTGAAGTGAGTATCTATTGTATTTTTCATCCCCAAAATTCGGATTGTCAAAATAGCGTTTATCCAAATTTTCAATTTTCGATTCTAAATCTTTTTTCCTAGCAAGCAGACCTTCCATCTCTTCCCTGCCTTCATTTTCCACAATCTCAAAAAGTTTATTCAGCTGAAATTTAAAAGCTTCTACAAATTGAGAGCTTAAGGTATATCTTGATAACAGTTTTTCAAATGAATCATTCAATCCTTCCGTTTTTGAATGTGAGGTGGTCAATGCATTAAAACTGGCATTTCTGCATCTCTGGCATTTATAGTAATGCGCATTCTTTTTTCTTACCACATAACTTGTCAGAAGGCTTCCACATTCGCATCTTAAAAACCCTGTCAGTGGTCTAAACTCATTGATCTTGCTTTTAGAGTATTCTTTTACTGGCACTTTACTTTCGGAGAGCATCGCGTAAATTTTCAGGAAATCCTCCTGACTCACTAAACCTGTCCAATTTCCTTTCACTGGCTCTTCAAGCAGTGCATTGACAGATATTCCACAGTAAAATGGGTTTCTCCACATTGAGCCGAGTGATTGTTTTGTAATATTTAAATTCAGCTTTTCTAGTTTCTCTCTGATTACAAAATCTCTCTCTCCTGCGAGCTTCCATTTCCAAGCTTTTTTTAAAATCTCTCCCTCCAGATTGATCGTGATAGACTGCTTTTCCTGCATTAAGGAATAATCTCCAACCTTCTTTCCTCTCATGGTGTAACCTCTGGGGGCTTTGCCAAGCCAGTTTCCTGATCTGAGCAGTGCTTTCATGCCTGGAATTGTTTTTTCAAGCCTGTCCATGTTTTCTCTTCTGGCATCTAAAAGCTTGCTGTAAATATCAAGTTTGCTGTATTCATCATTAGTGCAGAGACCTGAAGAAGTTTCAATTAAATGCACGCCTAGTTTATCCACCAGTTCATGAACAATACTAATAGCGTTGCCACCGGTTCTGGAAAACCTGCTGATAAATTTGATCGCGATTGCAAAAGGTTTCTGCTTTGCGCTTTTAACCTCTTCTAATAATCTTGTAAACTCTTTTCTGGTAAAATCCCCCGATGCACTTTCGTAAGTGCCTCCAAGAATATTTTTAAGTGTATATCCATTTTTAGAAGCAAATTGTATTATTTCTATACGCTGTTCTTCAAGGCTGTTGTTTACCAGCTGTAATTTAGAACTTACTCTAGTATAACCCCAGATTTCTTTTACCTCAGCTCTTTGGGCTAATTTCTCTTTTTGAAATTTTTTAAAACTTTCAATTCCCATAATTTTACGTTTTAAAATTATAAACTATCATCGCTAATTGAAATAAGCTTTCAATTATTTCATTTCCATCTGATTCTGAAATTTCTTCAAAACCTCTACATCTTCTTAATTCTTCAATTGTTAATTTCCCTTCATTCGTTTTGGGCTTTTTTTCTGCATCATAAACAATCCTTTCTCTTTCATCAAACCTACCCCCCTGTTTTTCAATTTGTAAATTTACAAAAGTTTTTCCTCGGGTGATTCTTCTCTTCTCATCCGTTGCTCCGTTTTTCATTATAAAATTCCTCTTCATTAAAAAAAGACCATCACTGGTCTTTTTTGTTCAACAATCACTCTGCGCTATAAATTTAAAACACTTTTTTTAATTTATCCCGTTCAAAATATGGTGGGGATATTTGTAAAGATATGAGTTAATCTTCTGGCTTTGATAAGTAAAATATACCTGTGAAAGCCCTAGAACGTTCTTTTAAATCCAAGCAAAGATAAAACTCTCTCGTCTTATTGTCATGGACATAATATGTACATGAAACGTTTTTTGCTATTTAGAATCAACTATAGTTCCATCTTTCCGGCAGTGGTATAGATCACTAATTTCGTTTATAAGTTCAAATTCATCAATCGGGAATAACTGAAGTGCAACCCCTATTATTAGCCCGACATCAATATTCTGGTTTTGAATTGTTGGAGGAACTTCTGCGCTATCCCTGTCTAAAGCGATTATGCAGAGCTTCATCAGATTCCTTATAATGGAAACAAGTTCATAATAATCGTATATCCTGATCTCTGCGTTATACATTCCTCTTTTATCCTCGGCTGGTTTCAGAGTATTAAGCAGTCTTTCGCTTAACACTCCGATTTTTTCCAATTTTCTAATTTCATCTGTCTCCATACCCATTATTCTTAAATTAATTTTACCAAATCAGTCCTGCTCATAAATTTTTAAAAGCCCGCCTTCAATTACCAGTTTATGAAGTTCGTTGCTAAGCTTTGTGACAATCATTTCCATCTGAGAAACCTTTTCCGCGTCAAGCCTTGTTAATCCATGCGAAACAGTTCTATTTGCATCCAGATAAGGAAATATTTCTGTCCAGAACGTCTCAAGTAAATAATTGTACTTTTTAATATCATTATCCGCGTAAATGCATAAATTCCACAATGTCTTGCTTGACAAATAATTGGGCATATAATAGGTTTTTACGAAAATATAGGTTCTGCAGAACGAAAGAAAAAACTGTGCGAATAAACAACCCAACCCACAGTAGTTTTCCTCATTGTTGCGGGCTGTTGCAGAAAACTGTTCCGCACATTTTTCTAACGATTTATAAAAAATGTGAAGATCACCGTAATAAGGTTTGTGCGGTTCTTCCCAGTGAAATTCTGGATGATACTCATTTGATGAATAAATCAGATAATTTTCTTTTATGACTTTCTCAAAAAAACTCTGATGCTCATAGAGGTTATTCTGTATCCAATAACGACTGTGGCTGATCATAACCAAATTACATTTCCCGCCTATCTTGTTTTTTAAACAATTGGTAATTGCTTTTAATTTTTCATTACCTGCATTTTCGGCAATAAGCAACAGATAATAAATTATTTTATCATTGCTGGTTGTCTCATGAAACAGATAAATCTGTTCTGGTTCTGCCCTTTGCAAAATTATTTGAACAGCGGTATCAAGCACTGTAATCGCAGGCTTATTATCAATCTCGCACAAAACTTCTTTTTTATCTGTATATTCTTTTTTTATGAGTTTTTTCAGTTCACTCAATCTGTCTCCAATAAGATCGCAGAGATTTTCTTCAGCTTCACCGACAGCCTTAAACATTTCATTACGATACAATGCCTCATCATCGCTGGAAGCTTCCTTCGCCTGCTCAAACAGATCGGTAAGAAAATATCTTCCTTTGGAGCTTTTTACAAAGTATCTTTGAATAGCAGGAATGTATGCCGAGAGACTTGTGATTCTCTCATTTATACTCACAGAAACAGATTTACTTCCTAAGTAAAGTTCCTCCAAGTATTGGAGATCATATTCAATAAGCCTTGAATAAGAAGTAAAAATAGCGTTTGAAGCACTTTCTGAAATGAGATTTTTTATCTGCCATTTATGAAGCTCATGATCGTGATAAAAATTATTTTCGTAATCATTAAATCTTTTCTTGTATTTTTTCCATTCCCATTGTGTGAAAATTGAGTTATCAAATTCTTTATTCTCGTAGATTATAGCAGACTGGCGACAATAAAATCCAATAAAAGGATCGCCTAAAGAGTAATAATGATGAAGCTTTGAAGAAAAGATAAAATATACGGTGATCTGAAAGTTTTCTTTAACTTTTCTCACCCATTTACTCTGTTGGAGTTTCTGCACATCCATACTGCTGTCCAGATTCACGATAAGATTTGAGAATGCTGATGAGCTGTCTCTGGTAAAAAACAGCTGGATAATATTATACTTATTTATCAGCTCTCTGAGAATATTCTCCAAATACTCATTTTCCAGTTCCGGAAATGTAATTTTTTCTAGAGTTTTCATAGTGTGTTTTTTTTGAAGTTTTTATAAAGGTTGTTTTATTCGACAGGGGATAAAATATCCTCCGACAGCTTCTCTTTTTTAATCTTTTCAATACCTCTTTCCATGATAAGCTGTCCTGCATCCAGCATTTTGACTAAATAGACATAAGGAGTTATGATATCATAATCCGATTCTACTGCACGTGGAGATAATGAAAGATGCACGATTTCGCAGAGAAAGAATTCAAACTGCTCTAATGATTTCTCTTCAAATGCCTTTCGAAACACCTTAAAAGGATTTTTATACTCTTCTTTACTTAGTGAAGCCAGATGAACTATTGAACTGTAGTTGCCCGAACCCTTCACCTGCCATTTCCTGCTTTTTCTTTTAAGACAGTTGCAAACTTTGATAAACGAGTTTAAAGCAGTATAAATCACAAAAACATGGCAAGGGTTATCCTGCTTATAAATCTTCCTCCTGTAGCCGTGGATTGCTACATCGCTTAAAATCTGTTTATACTCATCTAGGTGGGAGAAATCAAAAAAAACATGCAGAGCATCATATGGATTTCCTGCCTCATAAGCTGACCAAAAATTAGTTCCAAAGGATATTTTATTCTTTTTCATAGCGGAAATATTTAGAATTCGAAGCGAAGTTCCTGCCTTTCAAAAGGATAAACTATTCCATAAATGGATATAATATCTGACAAAAGGGATATTTTACGGGATATTTTTTTATCTTTGAAATTCAGATTTTTTAATCCCCATGGCTTTATCTTTGAGCCTTCAGAAAATTGATAATCATTATGGAACAGAAAATACATCAGGGAAGAAACGTAAAACGTTTCAGAGAAATGCTTAATATAAAGCAGGAGGCATTAGCTTATGATCTGGGAGATGACTGGAATCAGAAGAAAATTTCTATGCTTGAGCAGAAAGATGTAATTGAAGATAATCTTCTTAGACAAATCTCAACAGTTCTAAAAATTCCAGTTGAAGCTTTTCAGAATTTTGATGAGGAGCAGGCAATAAATATTATTTCAAATACATTTGATAATGGAGCTTTCTTAAATACGGGTCATAGTCCTACATTTAATGTTAATCCAATTGACAAATTGATTCAGCTTCATGAAGAAAAAATTGTTTTATACGAGCGTATGCTGAAAGAGAAAGATGAAATGATAGCAAGACTTGAGCAATTAATTAAATAATTTATAGAAAATTATTGATATATAGAACTTTATAAAAATGCATTAATTCATAAAAAAAGAGACTTTTGAGTCTCTTTTTTGTTTTGGAAGTATTACAGCCTTTGCCATATCGATATGAAATAAGTTTTTTTATAATCTTTTAGTTGAGTAATGCATTTCCAACCAATAATATCTTCTAATATTTTAGCTAAAGCTTTGTTCCAAGCAAGATCTTCTGGCTTTGGATAAATAAAACCGATAACATATTTTTCTCCTTCAAAATCTACAGAGTCTAATTTTCTAAAATCTTTAAACAATCCGACACTGTTATTACCAAAATAAAAATTTAAGTTTCTTGGAGTTTTGGCAGATTGACTTATAACTAAAGCTTTCAATTCTACTAATATTTTTTTCTTTGATAAAAGAGTAACTTGAAAATCTATATTATAGCCTTTTCCGTCAGTTTTCTTTATTAAAAATTCTCTTTTATAATCAATAATTTTTCTCTTTGAACATAATTCCTCCAAAATAAAAATCATTTCAGCTTTGAACCAACCTTCAATTCTAGAATCTACTTTAGAAAATAATTCAAGATAGTTTGACTTCGATTCAAAATGGCTTTTAATTTCTGATATAATTGTTTTCATCTAAAAATATTCTTCAAAATTAAAACGGGGGCGAATCACAAACCACAATAAATCAAATAAGAAATTTAGGGATTTATTTTATTGTTATTTTCATCTTTTCAAATTGACTAATTGAATCATCAATTAACCATTTTAAAGAAACAAATTCAGTACAAGAACGAAAAAAATAATGATCAGAAATTTTTATTCCAGCAGAACTTCCATTCTCTTGTGACTGTATAGTAAAGATATATCGATCATTATCCGAATGAATTAAATCATAATTTTTAAAGGAGCAGTAATTTTCCACTTCTTCCAAATCAATGATTATCAATATGATAAAGCTACCACTAATAAAGTCCAAATAATCATTAGAATCTAAAATACTCAAAGAAAAAGGGTAGTATCCTTGACCCGAAAATTTGTATTGATTCAAAGAAATCATTATTGGATTCTTTAAATGTTTAAAATTTTCTTCCATGAACTTTTCTTCAAATTCTCTCGAAACAAAATAATAAGTTCCTTTTTCAACTTCGAAAGTAGCGTTTTTAGTTTCTTTTGAAGATATAATTAATTTATTTAACTCTTCAATATAATTTACTTCATCACTATTCAAATCAACACGTATTGTTTCTCCCTGAATTCCATAAAGGTTGTCAGTTTTATCGGTTTCTAAATACTTAACAATTTTATCGGCATTTTCTTTCTGCCTAGGAATTCTTGAATTTTCTAATTTACTTGATTTAACTTCAATAAGATTAAAACCACCTGGATAAACTACTGCTAAATCACAATATTTCAGAACACTAGTAATATCATTGAAAACTGCAATCATTCCTTCCTTGTAAATTTTTTTAAAGACTTCTATTTCTTTTTTTAGACCTATCTTCTCTGAAATAAAACCTGCAGACTCTTTAAAGTTTTGTGGCTTAATATCTAGTTTGCTGATAAAAGTAAAAGCTACTGCATCCCCAATACTACGATAAACATCTATCACAAATCTTATCTCTTCAAGCTTATTTTCTAAAAATTTAATTTTAGCTTTTATTTTAATAGATTCTTCTTTCGTTAATTTTTGAGAAGGATTTTTTCTAAGAATATTTAAATCTTTTTTTTCAGATTTTTTATCTCGTACTTTATTTTCTAAGGATATGATTTTTTTAATAATATTTAATTGCACAAGCTTCCAAACTTCTGCATTTAAATATGGTTCTTTACTAGCAAATTTTACTTGATCTAAAAGCTTCTTGAGAGTATTTCGATGGTATCTTATCATAATTAATTGTATTAATTTATATGAATAAATTTCACTTTCTCCAGTATTAATTGAATAAGAATGTAAATTGATTTTGCATATTGAGCGTAATAGCGAAATGCTTACAATACCGATACGTTTAATTTTCTTGTATGCCGACTAACTTTCCATCTTCAAATTCACTATCCAAATCCGAAATGAATTTATAATCTTATTAAAAACCTTCTTAAGTTCTAGTTTAACATTTCTTCATCTCGATGTTACACGCTACAGAACATGATAAAAAAGATAATACGATTGATTTTTCAAATAAGGTTCAAAGACATGCTAAGACAAATTGCTTAATCTTTATGAATTCGACTTATAATTGATTCCAATGTTCCAACATGTTTATTGTCTTTCGTCCAATTTACTTGATTCTTACTTACTTGTAAACAATATCCTTTTTTATCTTCGCTTATTCTGTAATATTTTTTATTTTCTTTATTTGCGTAAATTTCCTTATTGTCACCCCACCAATCTTTATTTTGCTTTTTCAAATCAAACAATTCTTTAATAAATTCCGAACATGTAAAATATCTTTTATTTAAATCTTTATTAGTAGCTGTTTTAATTACCGTCTTAATTTTATTATTTATAAATGCTGGTAAAGAATCATAATCAAGTAATTTATTTTTTACTATTAAGTTATCAATTGCTGAATCTATAAATTGCCATTTTTCAAATTCAGATCCTGTGATTTTTAAATATTTTGACTTTTGTCTTTCATCTAACCAATCAAAAGGGGCTTCTGGAAATTTTCCTCCTAAAAGTTGAAAAAGAATTATGCCAACTTGATAAATATCCGATTGTCTATTGTAAACATTTTGAAGAACAGATTCGTTTGGTCTATAAATTTGCGTAGATTTTGACGCAACCACTGTGTTTTCTGTATTTGAAATAAATTTAACTGAACCAAAATCAGCAATATAAGGTGTTTTAGTTTCTTGATCTATTAAGATGTTTTTTGGTTTTAAATCTCTATGAAGTAAATTATTTGGGTTTCTGTGCAATTCACTCAAACCATTCAATATTCCCTGTGTGATATTTATAGCATCATAGAGACTTACAATATTATTATCTTTAAAATTTTTCAAATCACCGCCGCTAATTTCAGGTGTTAAAAAATAAGCATATTGCTGATGAATTATTTTTGCATCATAAATTTTTAGGATATTTGGATGCTCAATACTTTTAAGAATTAATGGTTCATTATGAGTTGAAATATCCTTGTTATAATAATAAAACTTTAGCGCAACTCTATCAGATAATAGCTCTCTTTTTCCAAAATATAATTCTCCATTTGCACCACTGTCAGAATATCTATCAATTACAATGTCATTTTGTAATGATATAAAATCTTTAATTATTTCATCTACATTTTCGTCACCCATTATTTAAGAATTTAAAATATAATACGCTAATTTTACAGCTTCGGATTGATAACTAAATTGCGGAGTTATGTCCAAAGTGTTCTTCTTATAAAAAGCAATTAAAGTCTTTGGAGAAATAAATCCGACTGGCTTATTTTTATATGCTTGAATAAAACCTTCCAACTTAAAGGAAATTCCAGAAGATGAAAATTGACCTTTTGAACTTCTTGATAGAATTACAATTTTATCAATTTCTAAAGAATTAAAATGAGAATGGATAGTTTCTATAAAATCAATTACTTGAGAGTGATTGTGGTCGTCATCAAGCACAATAGATTTTACTTTACCAGTACTTTCCGTAATTTGATTATCTGAATCTTTTTCTAAAACGACGAAGATTATTTTATTGGATTTTATTTCAATTGCACATACTTTCATAAATTTATGTATTTGGTTAAATTACTTCCTTTTTCTGCGGGGCAATTTCTGATAACGTTTTCACACTTGTAAGGGTTGAGAAGTTGATTAGTATAGTTGCGCCAATGAAATCTTGTTGCGAAACTTTAATTCGACTAAGTCCCATAACATACGAACGCTCTTGGGCACTAATAATTATTTTCGGTTTATTTTTCCAAATTGTTTTGCATAACCACTATTTTCGCCAATTTCAATTTTCTCTCTATCAATTTTCATAAAAAAATTCCCACCTCTTTTATCTTCAAATACTTCAGTGTAAGCCATTAAAACTTCTTCGACATAAGTTGTAATTTTTTCTCCAGTCCATTTAAGACCAAAATGATTTGATAAATTTTCTAATATTTGCTTAGCTCTATCTTCATTATTTAGCGAAGTTTCAAAGTCTTTTAATATGTCGATTATTTCAAGAATAAATTCTCTTCTCTTTCCAGTATTTTCAAAAGCTTTTTTAATTTCTCTTTCTAATTGTTTTGGAATTTGTTTAAGATTATCTTTTTTTTGATTTTCAATTTTTATGGGCCTACTAGAATTTATTGGAACTCTAATCCTTATTTTCTGCCTTTTCCCATCTACAGGAAAATTAGTTGTTTTGTCAATATGGACATCATTTGATTCACTGTCCCAATTTTTAATTTCGCGACTTCCTCTTTTATGATCATCAATAATTATTGTTTGATTTTCAATTAGTCCTTTTAGGCTCATATTTTCTGTATTATTATCACAAACTTATAAAACACCTGCTATATTTTAGCGGATGTTTATCTCTTGATAGATCAATTTGCGCTATATAATTATAAGGTCTTACAATACTACACAAAAAAAATAGACAGAGATTACGGTTTTCCATAAATTCAACATAAAAAATTAAGCTAAGTAGTTTATTTAAAAAACGTATTTAGATAAACTATAAGGTCAATGGTTTTGTATTACACCTTTTATCACCCTAAAACTATTTTAATTATTATCAACAACAAAAAAAATGAGCAAAATTGTTGGACACAGGCAATTGATGTGCGCATAATGTCAGATCTCGTTTCTTAATCTGCCACCCTTCGGGACTTATAGCACATCTTATGCCTGTTAGTCCAATATCTATTTGCTTTCTTTTTTTCTTTTTTTCTTTTGAAATGATTTAAGTTAATCTTGATAGGTAAAATATACTTATGATACGTGAAAACATTTTTTCTTCATTAGATTTGTTTTCACTTATTACAAAACCTTAAAATAAACTCCCAAACAACAACAATCAACAGCTATCATGTTCAAAATATAGCCATGATGTGACAATACTATTTGCATTCACTAAATTTGAAGTTGCAAAAAAAGATCCTCAATTTATTCCAGATTATTTATATAAAGCTGACTTTTTTAAAAGTTCAAGAATATTTAAAAATTTCAAAGACTGCCACGTTCCTGCAGTCGGCAAGATGAACGGTTGTTTAACAACCGCCTATCTTGCCACCCATTACCTCGGAACTCGGTGGTGGAGACACTAAAAGAAAAGAGTTTGAAAACAATGAAAATGAAAGATGATGAAAAGAGAAAATTCAAACAGAACACGAATCGTAGGACTGCGATTAACTCCTTTGGAGTATGCCGAACTGGAAAAAAGATTTAGAGCAAGTACCTGCCGAAAATTAAGCGACCACATAAGAAGGCACTTATTTAACAAACCAATTGTAACCACATACAGAAATGCTTCTTTTGATGATTATATAGAAGAAACAATGGCTCTCAACAGTGAGCTTAATTCAATAGGAAATAACATCAACCAGATTGCTAAAAAGATGAATTCTTTTAAGACTATATCCGAATTTAAAACACAGGTATTCTGGTTTGAAGTAGATAAAAAGAAGTTATTCGAAAAAATAGAGGAAATTAAAATACACTCTCAAAAATTCTCAGAGCAATGGTTGCAGTTATAAGAACCAGTAATTCAGTACAGCGAATTTTAAACTACAATGAGATAAAAGTAAAAGATGGCAAGGCAGAATGCATAAGTGCTATTAATTTTCCTCTCGAATTCGACAGGCTAAATTTTACTTTAAAACTCAACCGTTTTACAAAACAGGCGTCGCTTAACGAAAACGTTAAGCGAAACGCTGTGCATATATCATTGAATTTTGATCCTTCGGAAAACCATTCTAAAGAAAAACTTAATGAAATTGCAAAAGTTTACATGGAAAAAATCGGATTTGGAAAACAGCCTTACCTTGTTTATCAGCATTATGACGCTGGACATCCCCATTTGCATGTGATTACAAATAATATTCAAAGAGACGGAAAAAGGATTGATCTCCATCTACTTGGAATTAGAAAATCAGAACCTGCCAGAAAAGAAATAGAAGAAACATTTGGACTTGTAAAAGCGGAAGGAAGAAAAACAAAAGAACTATTTTCTTTACAGCCAATTGCAAACCGCAAAATAGAATATGGAAAAGTAGAGTCCAAAAAGGCTATTAATGGAGTTTTAAACAAAGTTTTATTTGAATATAAATATTCAAGCCTTCCAGAACTCAATGCGATATTAAACCGATATAATGTTCACGCAGATAGGGGAACTGAAGAATCCAGAGTTTTTAAAAACAATGGAATACTTTATAAAATACTCGATGAAAATTCGAAATCTGTGGGAGTACCAATTAAGGCGAGTGACTTTTACAGTAAGCCGACTTTAAAATTTTTAGAAGAAAGATTTAAAGTAAATGATGTAAAAAAAGAATCACATAAAAGTCATATAAAGAATGCTGTACGAATGGCTTTTTATAGTGGAAAAATAAAATCTCTTGAAAAATTAGCAGAAGAACTTAAAAGTGAAGGTATTCATACAGTCTTAAGAATGAGCAAAGATGGACAGCTTTATGGTATTACTTATGTTGATCATAAAACACTTTGTGTTTTTAATGGAAGCAGTCTAGGAAAAGAGTTCAGTGCGAAAGGAGTTTTGGAAAGCTGTGCTCAAAATATCCTTCAGCTGGAGAGAATGAATAATTCAATTTCTCATATTTCTGGAAACTTTCCAAATATTGAAGATAAAGAGTATATAAAAGAAAATCTGGCTGATATACTTCTTCGTGGTGAAAAAATAAATGATTACGTGTCAAAACAGTTTAAAAAGAAAAAGAGAAGAAGAGTACAAAAAGGAATTTAAAATAGTAAAGTCACTCTTATCTTATTTTTTTTTATTATCAATCAAAATGCTTAACCGTTTTTCTTTTTCTTACTTTATGGAAAACCGTAAACAAGTAATATTTAGTAATTCTATATTTGAACTTAACTATATTTAATAAGTGTAAACCATTCATCATTTAAGAACCTTCTTTTATAAAATAAAGCTATTTTTACAAATTAATATTAATAAACACACATAAGATTACCTTAAATTATAATGGCAAAACAAGTAAAAGCTAAGAAAGAAAAATCGATCGAAGAAACTCTTTGGGAATCAGCAAATAAGCTAAGAGGAACTGTAGAATCTTCGGAATATAAACATGTTGTATTAGGTTTAATATTCTTAAAATTTGCAAGTGATAAATTTGTAGAACGCAGAAATGAATTAATCAAAGAAGGTCAAGAGAAATATCTTGAAATGAAAGAATTCTACAATATGTCGAATATTTTCTTTTTGCCTGAGGATTCCCGTTGGTCTTTTATTATTGAAAATTCCAAACAAAATGATATTGCGTTAAAAATAGATACCGCACTACATACGATCGAAAAAAATAATCCTTCGCTGAAAGGAGCATTACCAGATAATTATTTCTCACGTCTGAATATGGACGTGAGTAAATTGGCTGCCTTATTAGATACAATCAATAATATTGATACATTAAAAGACAAACAACAAGACATTGTTGGTCGTGTTTATGAATATTTTTTGAGCAAATTTGCCTTAGCCGAAGGAAAAGGAAAAGGAGAATTCTATACGCCAAAAAGTATTGTTAATTTGATTGCAGAAATGATCGAACCTTACAAAGGTATCATTTATGACCCTGCTTGTGGTTCTGGAGGTATGTTTGTACAATCTATTAAGTTTATAGAAAACCACCACGGAAACAAAAAAGAGATTTCTATTTATGGACAGGAATACACGGCAACCACTTATAAACTTGCCAAAATGAATCTTGCTATTAGGGGTATATCTGCTAATTTGGGCGATGTGCCTGCGGATACTTTTGGGCGTGACCAACACCCTGATTTAAAAGCTGATTTTATAATGGCCAACCCGCCATTTAATCAAAAAGACTGGCGAGCAAGTGATGAATTAAAGGATGATCCTCGTTGGATTGGCTATGACGTACCTCCTATTAGCAATGCTAACTATGCATGGATTTTGAATATGGTGAGCAAACTATCTGAAAATGGTGTGGCAGGTTTTATCTTAGCGAATGGAGCCTTGTCTGGTGGTGGTGAAGAATATAAGATTAGACGCAAACTAATAGAAAATGATTTAGTAGAAAGTATAGTTATTTTGCCACAAAATATGTTCTACACTACAGGCATAAGTGTTACCCTTTGGATTTTAAACAAAAATAAAAAGGCAAGAACGGTTCAAATGCCAGATGAGGCAAGAAACTACCGTGATCGTAAAAATGAAATTTTGTTTATGGATTTACGACAACAGGGGATTCCTTTTGAGAAAAAATTTATTCAGTTTTCTAGTTCAGATATTGAAAATATTAGTAAAACTTACCATACTTGGCAAACAAACTTAGAAATATATCAGGACGTTCCAGAATTTTGTTACAATGCAAAAATTGATGATGTTATAGCTAAAGATTTTTCTCTAGTTCCTAGCAAATATATCACTTTTGTAAACCGCGATGAAAATATTGACTTCGATGAGAAAATGACAACTTTACAAAGTGAATTTTTAGATTTATTGAAAGCGGAAACTCAATCTAAAAATGACTTATTAACCGTATTTAAAGAATTAGGTTATGCTATTGAATTATAAAAGATTAGGTGACTTTATAAAAGAAGTAAATATTAGAAATAATGATTTAAAAGTAAAGAGGTTAATTGGCGTAAGCATAGAAAAGAAATTTATAAATTCTGTTGCAAATGTAGTAGGAACAGATATGTCCATTTATAAAATCATAAATAAAAATCAACTTGCTTGTAAGTTAATGAGTGTTGGTAGAGATGAGAAATTACCAGTTGATTTGTATACAAATGAAGAACCATCCATGATTTCATCAGCATATTATGTTTTTGAATCAATTAGTGATGAAATTTTATTATCTGAATATTTAAAAATGTGGTTATTTCGTTCAGAAACTGACCGATATGTTGGCTATGTAAGTGGTGGTGATGTTCGTGGCGGTATTTCTTGGGACACTTTTTGCGATATGCCAATTGTAATTCCTCATATTGAAAAACAAGCCGAAATTGTTAGAGAATATCATGTTATTCAAAATCGAATGGCGTTAAATAATCAATTGATCACCAAACTTGAAGAAACTGCTCAAGCAATTTACAAGCAATGGTTTGTAGATTTTGAATTTCCCGATGAAAATGGTAAACCTTATAAAAGCAATGGTAATAGGATGATTTGGTGCGAGGAATTAGAAAAAGAGATTCCTGAGGGTTGGAAAGCCGGCTTTTTAAATCACATTTCCAAAATTGAAGATGGAGACAGAGGAAGTAATTATCCTAGTAAAGATGACATGTTTGAAAAAGAATTTTGTCTTTTTCTAGGTGCTAATAATGTAAGCCGATCAGGTTTTAAATTTGAGGAAAATATTTTTATTACAAAAGAAAGGGATGAATTATTAAGAAAAGGCAAGCTTAAAAGACATGACATCGTTTTTACAACTAGAGGTAGCTCTATTGGTAAAATGGGATATTATAGTAATTACGTACCTTTTGACCACATCCGAATTAATTCTGGAATGGTCATTTTCCGATGCACAAGCAAAAATCATGCATTATATTTATTTACAGTTTTAAAAACTTCAGATTTTCAAAAGGAAATAAAAGGCTTTTTTTCTGGTTCAGCACAACCACAACTACCTATAAAAGACATTATTAAAATTCCTATTTTGATTCCTAAAGAAGGATTGATAATACAATTCTCTCAATTAGTAGAGATTATTCAAGACAATATAGACATATACACATCCCAAAATAAATATTTAATTCATTTAGAAAAATTGATTTTTTCGAAAATGACGAAAGTTGAAATTGAAAAAGTTTGATTATGACAGAAACTATTAAAAATGAATTGCAAAAAGTTGATTTTTGGCTAACAATAATTCAAGATTCGATATCAGGATTAACTATTGGTTCTACAATTGCATTGATAGGATATTTCATTTGGAAAAAGCAAAATTTATATTCAAAAAAATTTGATGTTTATATAAATGTTATTTCAAGTATTGAGGAAATTCAAAGAGTTATTACACATTCAATAATACTCAAAAAAATACCTCATTTTAATAAGTTCTTTGAACTTGATGCTAACATATTTTTAGACTTGAAAAAGAATAAAATATTATTTATTTCATTTTTTGGAGAAAAACACAACGATAAAATTGAGTACTTTATTAATATCAATGAACATATTAAAAGAGTTCAATTCTCTTATGAAGAAGAAGATTCAACCATCACTCATTTTTTTACCGAAGAAGAAATTACACCCCAAATATTGCGAGATCATAAACAAGATGTGATTTATAAAATGCACGAATATAGCAAGGAACTCAAGCTTGTTTCAAAAGGCTTGAAGAGATATGCATTATTAAAATAACTTTTTAAAATACTTCATGTCTTTAACAATAACAAATAAAACTAAAAGCAAATGTTCTAAATATGAATTTAGTATTTATGAGCATACCTTAACATTACCTGATTTAGATAATTACATTCTTGATATTCTATATGATGAAACAAAATTAAATTATTTATTTCAAGTCAATGAACCTTTAAAAAAAGATGATCGAATCAAGCAACTACAAAGATTTATAGGAAATCCTTTTAGAAATAGAGAAGAAAAAGTACTTGATTCTGAAATTCGGCAAAACATTAAAGATAATGAAAGCAAACAATCGTACTATACTTTTTTTGCAGAAGCTTTATTAGCAAGGCTTAATATTGATTTTATTGATAATAAATTAATTACTGGTGTAGTAAGTATTGGGGACAATATTAGTGTTACTGGTCATGGTGCAGATGCATGTATGTATTCTGATGATATTTTGGTTTTAGGAGAAGCTAAGTTTTATGGTGAATTATATGGTGGAGCATATAAAATAACTAATGACACATCATTTATTAGTAAACTAGAAGATTTCATAGCTCGAATAAATGGAACAAATAATGTTGTATTAAAAGGTATTAATGGTGACATAACTACTAAAACAGAGGATGAAATAAAAAAAACACCTTTAATTTTAACTGGCTTTGTTTTACACACAATTGAAAATCCAATCACAAAATATGAGAAGTCTTATAATTTAGTAGATAAAATTAATATTAAAGATTTTTCAAGTGACTATAAAATACATTTATACCACCTACCAATTGAATCTAAAAATGACTTAATTTTTAAAGCTCAAAGGGTTGCTCTAGATTTAATAATTAAAGAAAAGGGACTATGATAGATTCAGAAAATGAATTGATAAATCAAGAAAATAGAGAAGTTGTTATTAAGCTTTTAGATGATTCTAATAGCAAAGTGAGCTTAGAAGATTTATTCTTATTTGATTTATCTCCATATTACAAAGAAAAAATTGAAGATTCCTTTTTTTCAAAACAACTTGAATTTATTCAGGAAAGAAATTTATTGAGTCACAATCCAAACATTTCATTCACATCTGAACAGATTACCATATATAATAAGATCGTTGAAAATGAAAGAAGTATAGTGTCTGCACCAACAAGTTTTGGTAAAACTATGCTTATCAAAGAATATATATATAACTATCAACCCAAGAAAATTGTATTCATAGTACCTACTAATTCTTTGGCAGATGAATTATTAGATGATTTTAAAAATTTGTTTGAAAATATGAGTTACACCATTTTTGACTCTATTAAAAATCTAGAAAAAATTAATGAAAAAAGTATTTTTATTGGTACTCAAGAAAAATATTACAATCTAATTCAATTCTATGATAAGATTGATTTATTTGTTATAGACGAAGCATATAAACTTACTGATCCAATCAAAGGCAGTAGAGAAGTTATCTTAAATCGTTCTTTCATTGACACTTTAGAAAATTCAAATAAAATTATCTTATTAATGCCATTAGTTAATTCACTAAGTGGTTTAGGGCATTTAAATTTTGAAATTTTAAAATCAGATTATGCACCGGTAGCAAAAAGTTTTCAGTCGAGTAAGAAATTAGATAAAAAAATTAATGAAACAATATCTGAAAATAACAAAACAAATCTTATTTATTTCAGCTCACCAAAATATCTTGAAAAATTCTATTTAAAAAATCTAAAAAACATTAGTAATCCCATAGCAGTAAGTGATAATTGGGTTAAAAGAGTTGAAGAAGATTTCCATCCAGAATGGTTACCAATCCAAGCTTTAAAATCCGGTATTGGAATACATTATGGTCCAATGCCTAAATTCATACAAAAAAAAGTAATCGAACTTTTTAAAACAAGAGCAATAAATAATATTCTTGCCACAAACTCCATTATTGAAGGTGTAAATACACCAACAAAAAACATTTATATAGCAAACTCAAATGACATATTAGGAAAAAATGATCTAGTTAAGTTTAAAAATTTGATTGGTAGAGCTGGAAGATTAGGAGAGCATAAAGTAGGAGAGATTTTTTATTGGGAAAAACATCAATCGCAATTTGAAAGTGCTAATTTATCCTATGAAAAAATTGATATTCAATTTGTCATCGAGAATAGAGCAGAGATTATAGAAATCAACAGAGAGGATGAAAGTGAGGAAAAAATAGATTCTAAGGATGACAATTCCAATGAAAACAAAAACACTTTAAAAAATTTATTAGATAATTCCAATTATTCTAATGTACCTCATTTGGAAGTAAGTAAACTACTAAATACCCATGGATTTACCCTTAACCAATTGATAACTTTAATTAATTACATAAAGGAAAAAGACAAAATATATTTACTTGGAATTATTGGGAAGATAAATAAAGGAATAGATACGAATGCATACAATGTCGCTTTAAATCATAAATTTAAATCATTTAATGAAATGGTTGAAGAATTACATATTTTAAAACCTAATGAAGAAAAGTCGAAAATCATCTCTTTACTTATAGATATGATATACAGTGTATTGCCATTTAGAATAATACCATTAATAAATTTCACAATAGATATCAATGAACTATATAAAGAACATAATCTAAAAAGTTTACTAAAA
The DNA here is from genome assembly GCF_009789235.1 of Flavobacterium hydrocarbonoxydans. Lineage (GTDB taxonomy): Bacteria > Bacteroidota > Bacteroidia > Flavobacteriales > Flavobacteriaceae > Flavobacterium > Flavobacterium hydrocarbonoxydans. The sequence continues at coordinate 136,128 of NZ_WSTB01000006.1, forward strand.
GATGACGTTATAAAAGAAGCGAATAGTAGAAAAGCTCAATTTTACAGCAAATTTATTGGTATTGAAAATCCAACTCATGAATCTTTAGTTATTGTGAATAAGTTGTTTGAATATGGAATTCCTTATCAACGAGTAAGGCCTTATCTAAAAGAGTTAACAGAAAAACTACCTAATAAATTCTCGATTCACGATATTAAAAAAATAATATTTGAAAATAATTCAATGGAAGATTTGAGAATATACTTTGAATAGTTAATGATGGAAAAAGTTATAAACAATAGAAAATGTATTTGGTGTTTAGAAACTGAACCCAACGTAACTTTTATTAAAAAAGCACACACCATTCCTAAGTCATTAGGAGGACAGAATTTCAATAAGAATATTTGCGATGATTGCAATTATTATTTTGGAAACAGAGATAGCCATAATGGTAAATATTCGATTGAAGTAGCCTTAAAAGAAGCTTTTACAATTTCAAGAAAAAGATTCTTACTCGGAAATATTACTAAAAGAAAAGTGGGTGAATTCAAATCTCAATTCTTTGAAATGAAAGAACGAAATGGTAAATATCGCTTAGCTTCTAAGCCATCTTTTATGTTTGCTTCGCAATCTGAGCTTTGCCGAGCATTTAAAAGAGGATTTTACAAAATGTATTTTGAAGAACTCAATAGACAACGAAAAGTAGGCTACGAAGCAAGTTTTGATGTAATAAGAAGTTTTGCAAGATATAATAAAGGAGACTTGCCTATATTGTATTTCACCAGAAAGATAGGGGTTATGATATTTTTTAATAGAGAAGCAGAAACACCTATTTTGTATTTCGATAGGATGAACTATTTATACTCAGATAGCAAATTTGCAGAGATTGAATTTTTAGGTCATGTATTTGGTTTTCCTATTTCCAATTTTTCGAAAGAGGAATTTGAAAATTATGCACTTCGCTCTATAGAAATAAAAAAAGATTTTTTTACCGAAGCTAAGATTATAAGTAAGTTCACCGATATTGATATAGCTTTAAACATTATGAACAGTTAAGTTTTTGTCCGTTTGATATTCAAATCTTCACTGTATTATATTTCGAAAAAAACAGCAGGAATAAATGTCCAGTTTTTTATATAAAAAACTGGACATTTTATATATATTTGCATTAACTAGTATAGTATGAAAACTACTGATTACATTGCAACTACCATAGATCGATTACCCAAAGGGTATGTCTTCACCTATGCAGACTTTACTACTGAGGTGAATAAAAAAGAAGCGGTAATCAAAGCGTTGAACAGAATGGTAGTTTCAGGTAAGATTGCTAAACTAGCTAAAGGGAAATATTACAAACCTGAGAATACACCTTTTGGCAATCTAGAACCTAATCAATTTCAAGTCGTAAAAGATTTACTTGAAGATGATGGAAAAACAATTGGCTATCTTACAGGTTTCAGTATTTACAACCAATTAGGATTGACCACACAATTAAGCAATACTATACAAATTGCTAAGAATGAAATCCGTCCAATGCTAAAACGAGATCGTTATACCATTAAATTTATCAAGCAAAAAAATACCATCACTAAGGAAAACGTTCCATTGTTACAAATTTTAGATTCTATTCGTTATATAAAAAAAATACCCGATACTACTATAGCTTCTGCTTGTATGCGATTAACAGCAATACTTAAAACTTTAAACGAAAAAGATGCAAATTCTTTGGTTCGTTTATCTCAAAAATATCCTCCTGCTACGAGAGCGCTATTAGGCGCATTATTGGAAGAATCTGGAATTATACAATTTCAAGAATTATTACAGAAAAACTTAAATCCTATTACCAAATATAAACTTTCGGGAGTTTCTAGTGTTTTAAAAACCGCTGAAAAATGGAATTTATTATGAAGCTACATCAAAACAAACAACTCTTTAGACAAGCTATACAATTTACAGCACAAACACTTGGAATACCAGAAATCTATGTGGAAAAGGATTATTGGGTCACATTAGTATTACATACACTTTATCATAGTGATATAAAAAATGAGGTCGTTTTTAAAGGAGGAACTGCTTTATCCAAATGCTTTGGGTTGATTGAGCGATTTTCTGAAGATATTGATTTAGTAGTACTACGAGAAGCAGGTGATTCAGGAAATAAATTGACGAATAGAATTAAAAAAATAAGTACATTAGTTTCTACAGTTCTTCCAGAAATAGCTGTAGAAAACATTACTCAAAAAATGGGTATGAACCGAAAAACCGCACATACTTATAACAAAGAATTTACAGGAAATTATGGTCAAGTTCGTGATGTGGTTATTGTCGAAGCCACTTGGCTTGGCTACCATGAACCTTATACCAAAGCAATTGTAAGTTCATATGTATATGAAATGATGATAAAAAACAATCAAGAGGCATTAACACATGAATATGAACTACTCCCTTTTGAGGTATTAGCCTTAGAACCTGTGCGAACGGTGTGTGAAAAAATCATGAGTCTGGTTCGTTTCTCTTATTCAGCTGATCCAATGTTAGATTTAAAAAATAAAATCAGGCATACATACGACTTGCATTTATTACTTCAAAACGAAGTAATAAATACTTTTTTTGAATCAGCAGATTTTGACATATTACTTAATAAAGTAGCTCAAGATGATGTAGATAGTTACAGAAATGACAATCTTTGGCTCCAAAATCATCCTAACGATTCCTGGTTATTTAAAGATCTTAATACAAGCTGGAACACACTCAAAAATTCTTATACCACTGATTTTGGAGAATTAGTATTGGGACCATTACCAGATGAAGCAGAAATAGCTAAAACATTATTAAGAATTAGTAAACGAATGGAGAGCATCCAGTGGACTATTAAAATACCTTGATATGAAATTTACTGAATCACAATTAGAACAGGCTTTTATCAGTTTACTACAAGAAGAGAAAATGACTCATCTTGCCGGTGGTGATGTCCGTAAATCTGAATTAAATGAAGTATCAGAACCTCAAGCAATTTACGGTCACGTTGTAAGCGAAACAGTTTTGCTAAAAGAAGATTTTAAAAACTATTTGCAATCTCAATATACTACTGAAAATATTACAGAAAGCGAAATTGACTCAATCATTAGAAGCTTAGAAAGACTACCTGCTTCTGATTTATACGAAAGTAATAAAACCATTATGAAAATGGTATCAGATGGTTTTTTATTGAAACGAGAAGACCGAAATCAAAAAGACTTCTACATTCAATTAATTGATTATTCTGCAAAAGACAATAACATCTACAGAATTGTCAACCAATTAGCAATTAGAGGTTATGAAATTCGTATACCAGATTTAATTTTATACATCAACGGGATACCATTGGTAGTTTTTGAGTTCAAAACTGCCATACAAGAAAATACAACTATGCATGACGCATATGTTCAAATAACAACACGTTATAAAAGAGATATTCCGGAACTATTTAAATATAATGCATTTTGCGTAATTAGCGATGGTGCCAATACCAAAGCAGGCTCCTTTTTTGCTCCATATGAATTCTTTTATGCATGGCGTAAAATTGAAGGTATGCCAAACGAAGTAGACGGTATAGATGCAATGTTTACGCTTATTCAAGGCATGTTCAATCGCAATAGACTGAGAGACATTATCCAAAACTTTATATACTTGCCGGATAGTTCTAAAAAGAATGAAAAAATTGTCTGTAGATATCCACAATATTATGCTGCTACAAAACTATTCGAAAACATAAAACTGCACCAAAAACCTTTAGGTGATGGTAAAGGCGGAACTTATTTTGGAACAACAGGCTGTGGAAAGAGCTTCACTATGCTTTACCTAAGCCGTTTATTAATGCGCAGTAAACACTTTGCAAGCCCAACTATTGTAATTATCACAGACAGGACTGATTTGGACGATCAATTATCCGGGCAGTTTACTAACGCAAAAGGATTTGTTGGTGACGAATCAATTATTAGTGTTGAAAGCCGAAGTGATTTAAGAGAATTGCTTCAAGGTAGAAACAGTGGCGGTGTGTTTTTAACAACTATTCATAAATTTACTGAAGACACAAAATTACTAACAGATCGTACTAATGTGATCTGTATCTCAGATGAAGCACATCGTAGCCAGACCAATCTTGATCAAAAAGTCAAAATTACAGAAACAGGCGTAAAAAAGTCATTTGGTTTTGCAAAGCACCTGCATGATTCACTTCCAAATGCAACATTTGTTGGTTTTACAGGCACACCTATTGACTCGACAATAGATGTCTTTGGCGATATAATTGACGCTTATACAATGACTGAATCTGTTGCTGATGAAATAACAGTTCGTATTGTCTACGAAGGACGTGCAGCTAAAGTACTGCTCAATAATAGCAAACTTCAAGAAATTGAAGATTATTATAATCGTTGTGCAGAAGAAGGTAGTAATGAAAATCAGGTTGAGGAAAGTAAAAAAGCAATGTCACAGATGAATGCAATCATTGGTGATCCTACCAGATTAGCAACAATAGCAGAAGACTTTATAACTCATTATGAAAAACGAATTGCAGAAGGTGCTACAGTAAAAGGAAAAGCAATGTTTGTTTGTAGTAACCGTCAAATTGCTTTCGAGTTATATAAAAATATTATTGACTTACGTCCAGAATGGGGTATTATAAAGATAGCAGAAGAAGATATTGAACTTACTGAAAAGGAAAAAAAGGAAATCAAACCAATGGAACGCATTAAGATGGTTATGACCCGTGGTAAAGATGACCATGCTGATCTGTATAATTTATTAGGCACAAAAGAAGATAGAAAGGAATTTGATCGTCAGTTCAAAAATGAAAAATCGAATTTTAAAATTGCTATTGTTGTCGACATGTGGCTAACAGGCTTCGATGTTCCTTTTCTTGACACGATGTATATTGACAAACCAATTCAACGCCACAACTTAATTCAAACAATTTCAAGAGTAAATCGAAAATTTGAAGGGAAAGAAAAGGGATTAGTTGTAGATTATATTGGAATTAAAAAACAAATGAATTTAGCACTTGCACAATATAGCAATGCTGATTCCCAAAATATAGAAGATATTGAACAATCTATTGTAGTAGTAAAAGATCAACTAGATCTTCTAAATAAACTATTTCACAAGTTTGATACTTTAAAATATCTTAATGGTACACCTCTTGACCAACTTAAATCATTAAACGAAGCAGCTGAATTTATACAACTTACACAAGAATTAGAAAAGAGATTCATGTACATTGTTAAACGTTTAAAATCAGGCTACGATATCTGTTCCGGAAGCGGAGTGTTCAATGACGTTGAAAGAGATTTGATTCATTTCTATCTAGCAATACGCTCGATAATCTTTAAATTAACCAAAGGAGAAGCACCAGACGCAGCAAGAATGAATAATAGGGTTAAGCAAATGCTTCAGGAAGCTATTGAAAGTAATGGTGTGGAAGAAATCTTTAAATTAGGTGATGAAAGCCAAACTGAAGTTGACATCTTTTCAGATGATTATATGGCAAAAATTGATAAAATAAAATTGCCGAATACAAAGATAAAGCTATTACAAAAATTACTATTGAAAGCAATTGACGATGTAAAAAAAGTAAATAAAATTACTGGTATTGATTTTTCGAAAAGATTACAATTTATAGTTGATAAATATAATGAACGTAAAGAAAGTGATGTTTTGCGAAGCGAAGTCCTTGAAGATTTTACAGATGAAATTATAGATTTGTATTATGCCCTAAAAAAAGAAAAAGAATCTTTTAAAGATCTTGGAATTGATTTTGAAGAAAAAGCATTTTATGACATATTAAAATCGTTAGCCATCAAGTATGATTTCATTTATCCAGAAGAAAAATTAATTTCATTAGCTCAGAAAGTAAAGGTGGTAGTAGATGACAAAGCTAAGTATACGGACTGGTCAAAGAGAGAAGATATTAAAGCTGAGCTCAAAGTTGGACTGATAATTTTACTAGCTGAAAATGGCTATCCACCAGTTGATCGTGACGAAGTTTATAAAGAAATTTTTGAGCAAGCTGAAAACTTTAAGAAATACAAAACTTATTAAGATTTAAATCTTGATATACAAACACATAGAGGTTTACATCAAAAGGTTGTTATTTTTCTAATATCTTATTTAATTTCGTCACAAAGTTAGGGAATCGTTCGCGGGCGCTAGCAAAAAATTCCCCCATAAATGCAGGAAAAAATTCCTGCTTTATTGCGTTGCTTTTTGCGCTTGCTAATCGATTCCCAGTCAATGTTCCATAATTAATTTAAAATATAAAAATTATGGAAACTTTAAATCAAAACTGGCAGACTGTATCTGAAATTGAACTGATCTACAAAACAAAAGTAAAAAACTCCGAAAGACCACAAATCAAATCTTCAAAAGATGCATACAAACTAGTTCTATCAGCTTGGGATCATAATAAAATAGAATTCTTCGAGCAGTTCAAAGTATTATTTATTAATCAAGCTCACAAGGTACTTGGAATTTACGAAATCTCTTCTGGAGGAATTGCAGGTACTGTTGTAGATCTTAGATTAATATTCTCAGCGGCACTTAAGGCCAATGCAACATCTTTGATGATGATTCACAATCATCCTTCAGGAAATCTCACAGCCTCTGACGCCGATAAACAGATAACTCGAAAAGTAAAAGAAGCGGGAAAACTTCTTGATATCACATTACTGGATTCATTAATTATAACTCCCGAATCATATTATTCCTTTGCTGATGAGGGCGCTTTGTAAGCGCCTTTAAAATAATGACTATTACATCAAAAAATGATTGTCTATAAAAGATTATATTATTGTTCAACATTACAACGTTCTGCCTGTAACCGACAGTCGCGGATCAAAACGGACTAAGATCTCTGTTCTAAGATATATTTCTTCGTGAAAATGAAGCATTAATTTATCGAGAACTCCGCGATTGCTGTTAGATTCTGTTAGAAACCATCTTTAAATTCAGCGTAAAACCCAATCTTGACAAACGGCTATTAATGGCTGTTTTTTTCTCTTTCAAGCAACTCTAAAATTTCATTATCTTGAAATGTTATTATTCCACTATCAACATTGTTTTTAAAATACTCAAAGTAATTTTTCTCAATCATTTTTTCGGCAATTTGTTGTGCATTTAGTAATCCTTTACTGTTCGACACAACTGGAGTGGCAATTAAAAAATCATAGTCGTCCATTTCTTTTGTCCATTCAATATTTAGAAAGCCATCTTGGTCAATTACAGGTTTCTCATTTTCAACGCTATATTCTGACGACTTAAACACATCTTTGTAATTAAGATAAATATCTGTCCATCTTTTTCTTATTATATCGGCTCCAACTTTATCCTTTTCGTCTATGTTGGGATTTATAAGCAGTCCTACAGTTCCCCATGACTTATTTAAAGATGGTTCTTTCCCCCAAATACCTTCTGCACTTGCTAATGCAAAAGCTTGACTTTCTAATATTCTTGCGTTTTTTATGACTTCGTTAAATCCTAAAATATAAGCTTGTCCAAATTCAGTTTTTGGATGATTGCTAAAAATCATTGAATATGTATCTTGTCTAGTTTGAGATTTCCGTCCATATCTAATTTTCAATTTGACTGGCGTTTTAGTTGAAATTTCATTTAAGCAAAGTGAACGCCATTTTTCTCTTATAGATGATTTGTCCCACAATAATGAACCGATGATAATTGTTCCTCCTTTAAATTCCATATGTTTTAATTGTAATTGTCCTTAAGGTTGTATTTAACGTTTTTGTACTACAGTGAGTTTGGGATTAAATTAAACCCATTATTCGGATTTACCACTCGAGCGAAGCGAACAGGCGAAGCAAATCATCCAAATACAAAACCAACTTTCCCGTAAGCCAATAGCCAAAAATTGCTTGTAGCGTGTGTTATGGGCAGTTTCTCTTCTCAACGTGATCTACAAGTAATGGTAAATAACTTTCATTTTCATTATTTAATATTTTGTTATCAAGTATCGCAAAGAGATTAAAACAGAATTTAGGAGAATTTACTTCGAAGTATTTAAACGGCTGACGACTTAAACTTTCCGAAATGGTTTTTCTTAAATCTTTAGGCATAATTGAAAGTAGTTCTTGATACTCTTTATATTTAAAATCAAATGTTCCCATGAACTCCAAATGATCATATCCAGCATGATCAAATTTGAATAGACCGCTAACAGAATATTCATTTTCATTTAATTTAGCAATTGCGTTGATTGTGTTAAATGGAAATATCATAGGATCAAAATAGCAGTTTTCTGTACCCGTTCTCATGATAAATAAGCCGAGGTCAAGTTTAAAATTTTTCAGAAATGGTTTTTGTATAAATTCTGGACCTAAAATCATTTCTAAATTATTCCAATTTTCTTTTAAATCTTTTATATGAAAGTGTAATAATGGTTCATGGTTTTTTGTGTTGAACATGGAAATTTCCTTACCGTTACATAAACAAAAAATTTCACTTCGTATTTCTTGATGAACTGCATAGCTATAGGCTTGAGATACGTTTTTACCAGAAATGATATTTTCTGTTGGTCGTTTTGCATCTAATATCCATTTGTTTTCTCCATTAATTTCAAAAGTATAGTCAGGAATAATATTTACCATTTCTTTCTTAGTTCCAAAATAGCAAAATGGATGTATAAGGTTTTTGCTTCTAATAATTTTATTATTAGATGAGGCGCTGTAACCAAGTTTTTTTAAGATCGGAAAAACAATTTCTTCTCTGACAGCGTCTTCTTTGAATTCTAGTGATTCTAATAGATTAAAATCAAAGTCTTTAAATAAATCTTCAAATTCATCGTCTTCTAAAAAAAGTTGGTTTAAAAAATCGTATTTCATAAGATATATTTTCTTGGTAACTCGAAATTGCCCATAACGTCTTGGCACTACAGCGGGTTTGGGATTAAATTAAGACCAATATTCGGATTTGCCAAATCATCCCAAATACAAAACCAACTTTTCATTAAGCCAATTGCCGAAATCCGTTGTGACATCTGTTACGAGTCGTTTATTTTTTTGTTCGAATTTGTTTTTTCATTTGAATTTTCATTGCTTTATGATGCAATTCATACATATTATCGATTGTTGATTCCAAAATTTCAATTGCTAATTTGATTTCATCAACACTTGGTTTTGATAATTCGTGAAGTGCTTCATTTCCAATAAATCTTAATTCGTGTAAACTAGTTGCGCTACTCTTCGTCAAAAAGCCACTTTCAAATAATCCTTCAATTTTACCTTCTAAATTTTCCTTTAATACATCATTATTTTTTCTGTCTTTTACCATAATTCCCTTTATGGCTTTATCTAGACATATTGCTTCAATTAATGCACGTAATCCTCCACAGCAAAGAATAAGTTGCTCATTATTAAAAGCATCAATAGTTTCGCGGTATAAACTTTTTAGCTTTATTGAGAGATTGCTAAAATTTTTTATTGAAATACTATTGGGACCACGTTTAGGATAAAGCTCTTGCATATATTGTGTAGTTTCATCATACGATTGTATTTGTGGATTTGTTTCCAATCTTCTAAATGAAATTTCATCACAACCACTACATTGTATGATTTGATAGTCAATTTCTTCCCACCAGCCTTGTCCGTCGTCATATGAAGTTTTTTCTTCTTTCATTACGATTTGATTAGTGGGTCTGCTACATTTATTACAATAACTTTTCATGATGGTTTTGTTAGTCTGTTTTTGCTAAATGGCTCATAACATATTCATATGTGTGACAAAACCACACAAGGCCATCCTAATTTGGGTAGATACGTGTGATAAATTTCACACATCATTTATTTTCAAATATATATATTTTTTCACTACAATTTTCAAAAGGTCTAGTAATTTTAAACGATGCTTTTTGAAATTTAAATTAGTGGCTACGCCAACAAAATGAAGAAAAAAATTAAGATGCACATTCCAAAATACCGCAATAATCCAAGATAATCTGGTTAGATATTTGAATGCTTCCCGCTACTAAGACAAAAAAGCTTCAGAGAAATCTGGAGCTTTTTTGTTAAAATGCTGTGTCATGGACCGCTGATGACACGGATTGGCTTTGCCAAAACGCGGATGATCACGGATTTTATTATCTTCAAGACGTGTTCATTTGTAAATTATATCTCTTACTGACAATTTTACGAAGCTCATTCACCAACTTACGAAGCTTACTCACCAACTTACCATGCTCACTCACCAACTTACGAAGCTTACTCACTAAATTACCATGCTTCCTAACAACTTTACCGAGCTTACTAACGAAGTTACCAAGCTTACTCACTAACTTACATAGCTCATTCACTAACTTACGAAGCTTACTCACTAAATTACCATGCTTCCTAACAACTTTACCGAGCTTCCTAACGAACTTACGGAGCTTACTAACGAAGTTACCAAGCTCGCCAACAACTTTACCGAGGTCCCTAACAAACTTACCGTGCTCACTAACAACTTTACCGAGGTCCCTAACAAACTTACCGTACTTACTTTCTCAAATACAAAGCTTACTTCTTCAACTACCGGGCTTGCTTTCTCAGATACCATGCTTACTTCCTCGCATACCTTACTTAGTTTCTCACATACGAAGCGTACTTCTTCAACTACCCTGCTTATATCCTTACATACCGTGCTTACTTTCTCAGGTACCAAGCTTACTTACTCGCATACCCTGCTTACTTTCTCAACTACCCTGCTTACTTCCTCGCATACCGTGCTTACTTTCTCAGTTATCAATCTTCCTTACTAACTTAGATGTACTTTTATTCGATTTTAATTTTCAAAAGAGGTAAACAATTTTGGATGATGTGAAAATTTTACAAGTCCTGTCAAAAATTCTGTAAAACATTCTGTTACAGAAACTTTAATTTTAAATCTGTCTAATTAATAGATATAGTTGCTTAGATAAGGTATTAATTTTAAAAATGATGATATGAAATCCGAAAATTACTTTGATATGTCTGAAGAAGGCAATATGACACAGTACGAAGAGCAACTGTTGTTAAACTATGATGATTATCTGGAAAATGCTTTTGTGGCTGAACTGACAGCAAGCACGCACTATAATCTGGAACTTGGCGATCTGGAAGAGGATCTTGAGGATGATATGGAATCTGAATATGACGAAAACGACTGGGAAGAAATCGAATAAGGATAGTGATAAAAATGGACCGCGGATGACACGGATTGGCTATGCCAAAACGCGGATTAAAACGGATTTTTAATCCTAAAAATATCTATGTCTATAAACATATCACCGTCTATAAACATGTCACCGTCTACAAACATATCACCGTCTGCAAACATATCACCCCTCTGGGGTTTTGTTTAATTAACAAAAATGATTTTCTATAAATATGTCACCTCTCTGAGGTTATAAGTAAAAGCCTGAGAAATCTATATTTCTCAGGCTTTTCTGTGCCAGGAAAATCATTTTTTCCTTGCTGCACTATTCTAACTATTAGAGTTCTGACTTTAAATTTATTTTAGCTTTCTGAAGTCCTTTTCCTGTTACTTCCAATTGGATTGTACCTGCCGTTTCAATCGCTTTAACCAAAACCACCAGTTTACCGCTGAAAAGCTTCATTTTATTCTGATGAAATATTTCTAATGAAGTCGCATCGCCATTACATGCTGCTCTATATGTTGCTGCACCGCTTACCTTAAATTGCAGCTCATTAACAGCTGTAGGACATGGAATTCCATTTTTATCCACCACTGAAACCGTTACAAAAGAAATATCTTCTCCATCGGCCTTGATAATTTCGCGATCGGCTTCGAGAACAATTTTATAGGGATTTCCGGCAGTCTTAATTTCGCTTTCAGCCGCTATTTTTCCATTGGAATCAAATGCAACAACTTTTACAGTTCCTGGTTCGTATTTAACATCATTCCACATTAAACGGTAACGGTTTTGCGGAGTAGATTTATTCTTTTTCTGGACACCCATGCTTTTTCCGTTTACGAAAAGCTCTGCGCTGTCGTAATTCGTGTAAACAAAAACCGGAGTAATCTCTCCTTCTCTTCCTTTCCAGTTCCAATGTGGCAATATATGAAGCGTTTTATCCTGAGTGTTCCATCTGCTTCTGTACAAATAAAAACGGTCTTTAGGAAGTCCCGCCAAATCTGAAATTCCGAAATAAGAACTTCTGGATGGCCATTTTTCATCATAAGGTGTTGGCTCTCCCAAATAATCAAAACCGGTCCAGACAAATTCGCCAATCACCCACGGTTTGTCATCCTGCAATACAAAATCTTCATCAGGAACATTCGACCAGCTGCAAGCTTCGAGATCATAAGACGAACACTGAAGATCATCGTATTGTTTCTCTTTTTGCTGTACAACAGGAAATTTATAAATTCCTCTTGAACTCACCGTTGAAGCGGTTTCTGAACCTAATATAAAACCTTGTGGAAATGATTTATATGCTTCTTCGTAAAGATGAACTCTGTAATTTAGTCCCGGTACATCTAATAAAGATCCAAAACCGGACGCCATAGTCTGCTTTACCTGATCCATTCCTACCGTTACCGGACGGGTCGGATCTTCTCTATGAAAAACATCCTGCAAAAATTTCGCCCTTGTCAAACCTTCTGCTCCGTATTGATCCGGAACTTCATTTCCTGAACTCCACATTACAATACAAGGGTGATTTCGTGTGGCTCTTACTAAATTTACAATGTCTTTCTCTGCATATTCCTCAAAAAAACGATGATATCCGTTTTCAACTTTTGGCTTTGCCCATTCATCAAAACTTTCTGCCAGAAACATAAACCCCATTTCGTCAGCCAGTTCAAGCTGTTCAAAAGAAGGCATATTATGAGAGCTTCGGATGGCATTACAACCCATATCTTTCAGAATCGTAAGCTGTCTTCGAAGTGCTGCTTTGTTCACCGCTGCACCAAGCGGGCCAAGGTCATGATGAAGACAAACTCCTTTAAATTTTGTTACTTTTCCGTTAAGGCTAAAGCCAGTATTGGCTTCGTATTTAATCGATCTGATACCAAATTTTATAGTTTGTTCGTCTTTTAAAGTTCCGTCAGCTGCGTATAGTTGGGTAATGGCTGTATATAAATAAGGTGTTTCAGGACTCCATAAATGAGGCTTGTCAACAGAAATCTTCTGATGAAATTTTCCGTCTTTTATTTCTGAATCTTTTTGAGTGGCTACAATAGTATTATTGGCATCTTTTATTTGGGTTACCATTGACAGATTATTGCCAGTAACCTCCGCTTTAAGATCAACAACGGCCGTATTTTCTTTAATGTCCGGAGTGGTAATAAAAGTTCCCCATTGTACAAATTTTTCCTCCTCTTTTACGACAATACTCACTTTTCTGTATAAACCGGCTCCGGGATACCATCTTGAAGAAAATGGCATATTGGTCAGTTTTACGGCCAGCACGTTTTCTGCCCCTACAAGGAGATCATTGGTAATATCAATGGTAAAATAACTGTATCCGTAACCCCATTCTCCTATTTTTTTTCCGTTTAAAAAAACCTGAGGTTCGCTCATGGCACCTTCAAAAATAAGAAGTGCTTTTTTTCCTTTTTTAAAGTCCGAAACAGAAAATGTATTGCGATACCAGCCTGTACCAATATGCGGCAATGCTCCGGTACGACCTGTTTTTTCGGTAGGGATTTTTTCTCCGTTTTGTTCAATTGCCGAAACCTGTTTGTCCCATTTTTCATCAAAAGGTCCGTAAATAGCCCAATCGTGCGGCACACTGACTTTTTCCCACTTTGAAGCATCAAAATCTACAGAAGATGCCTCTCCTTTTACCTCTTTAGAAAAGCGCCAGTTGTCTTTTAAAAGAACTGTGGTTGATTGTGACATCATTTTTCCAGATGAAAAAACGAGTAGAACTACGAATACTATTGATTTGAAAATTAACTTCATTTTCTGTTTTATTTTTTCACCATTAAGATCATTTAGCTTTATAAAACATACTATCGTAATGGTGAAATTTAATTTTTTATTTTTTATTCTTTAAAAGCATCCAATGCCGGCGAAGGTTTTCCGTCTGGAAGCCAGGCATTTAATTGATAACCGCTCCAGCTTTTTTCGCCTTGTGGTTCCCAATAAATAACGCCTAAACCTTTGTTATCAGGTACACTTTTTACGGCTTTTATGGTGGCTTCAAGCATTTCTTTGGTGTTTTGCACCAATGTGTAATCGCCACCAACCTCAACCACCATAACTTCTTTGTTATAGCGGGAAGCCATGTCTTTCATATTGTTTTCCAGATCTAAAATAGTACTTTGATAATCGGTTTTAATCCAATACGGATAATACGACAAACCAATTACATCGTATTTCACCTTATTTTCAGTGGCTTTGTCAAAGAACCATCTGAATTTTTCACTTTTATTTCCTTCGTCCAAATGAACAATGACTTTAATTTTCGAATCGATCGCTTTTGTCGCCTCGTATCCTTTATTAAGCAATTGTGCCAACTGATTAAAATTATCTGTATTACCTTCCGGCCAAAGCATTCCGCCTGGGATTTCGTTTCCAACCTGAACCCATTCTGGCGTTACTCCTGCTTTTTTTAGCAGTTGCAAAACATCAAAAGTATGCTGGTAAACATCGGTTAACAATTCTGGAAAAGAATGTTTTGCCCAGGCTGCAGGTTTATTTTGTTTGCCCGGATCTGCCCAGGAATCGCTGTAATGAAAATTGATCATAATTCGCATTCCCATTTTTTGCGCACGAACTGCCATGACTACCGTTTCTTCCGGACTGCAATGTCCGCTGGCTTTATCATCATTTGGATTTACCCAGACACGTAAACGAATAGTGTTTATACCACGGTCTTTTAATAATTGAAGACAGTCTTTTTCAGAGCCGTCTGTATCATAAAATTTATAACCGGTTGCTTCCATCTGTGGCAGCCAGCCTACATCAGCTCCTTTTGAAAAAGAGGATTTCTCAGTTGCCATTTTAGATTTACATGACGTAAACAGAACGGCAGTTAGCATCAAAAAGGAAACAATTTTAAGTGATTTTTTCATGTTTTATTCTTTACTGAAAGACTGCATTACAGATAACGCATTATTATCAAAACTATACAATGCCTGATTTTCGAAAGTAGAACCGCTTTTGGATTGTGGCCCTTTAAAAGCAACCCATTCGCCACCCCAATACGCAAATCCTTGCCCAAATTCGGATGATTTTACCAGATTTTTAATATCCAAAACAAAAGTTCTTTGTCCGGCAGGAGTTGCAGGATAACCCGGAACCAGCTGATCGCTTGAGCCTACAATATTATTGGTCTGGTCGTTATACAATAGAGTAAAAGGATAGGCAGTTTCGGCAATAAGCACTTTTTTACCGTATTTTTTTCCTAAGGCATCGATTGTATTTTTTACCTCAGTTAAATCTTTTCCGTGCCAGATTGGGTAATAGGATAATCCGATATAATCGTAATCGATTGTTTTCATTTTATTGAAAAACCAATCGGTACCACCACCATTTACACCAGCATAATGAATCATTATTTTGGTATTAGGAGCTTTGCTGCGAACGGCTGCACTGGCAGCACTTAACAAAGCAATACATTGTTGTTCGTTACTGATTAAGTTTCCCTGCGGCCATAAAAGACCACTGTTGATTTCATTACCAATCTGAATAATATCAGGGTTGATTTCGGTTATAATTGTCGAGGTGTAATTGGTAACAGCCGTTTTTAAATCGGTAAAAGATAAATTTTTCCATTCTTCAGGAACAGTCTGTACTCCCGGATCAGCCCAATCATCAGAATAATGTACTGTTATCCATATTCTTAAACCGGCTTGTCTGGCTTTTTTAGTCAATTGTTTTACTTCGTTTAAGCCGGAACGTCCGTTTACGGGGTTTTTCCATAAACGAATTCGGACTGTATTACAACCAGCACTTCTTAGTGTGGTAAGCATGCTTTCGGCTTTGCCATTGCTGTAAAATTTAGTTCCCAAAGCTTCCATCTGAGGAAGAAAAGAAACATCAGAAGCTCTGATAAAAGTATCCGTTGCATCAGGAGGGTTTACCACTTCAGGCTCTGCAGCATCATTACCGGAGCATGAAAACTGAATTGCCGTTATAGCAAGTAACCCAAGAATTTTTATATATTTTCTCATGATATGAGTTATAATTAATGAAATTTTGAATTTAAAAATACTTTTTTTAATGTAAAGAGAAGCCTCAAAATAAAACTTATTGAGGCTTGTCTTATTTTTTTAATTCAACTTATGGAGTAGGAATAAACATATAACGACCGTCTAAATCATTGAACCAAATGTCGTATTTTCCAGCTTCAACAATAATATCTCCTCCATCATCGCCCCAGCTTACATCCCAGCTGTTGTTTGCTTTAAATTTCATTTTTCCGGCTTTTAAAGTTTGATTCACTTTCCAGATATGGGCATCAAATGCTGACTGAACTAAAGGAACCTCCATGTTCCATCCAGCATCATCACCTGTTAATACAGATCCTGTCAAAGTAATAGTAGCATAAGTAGTCATTGGCCCTGTGTATGGCTCAATTTTATACGTTAGTTCTTCCAGATTAATTTCAAAAGAATAATAACCTGCCGCTGACGTAGGGAAAACACCCGGATCTGTATCGCTTTCGGTAGCTCTGTACTGTACTTTAGCGCCGTTTGTTCCGTAAGCCGGAGCCCAGAAGCCAACTTGTTCGATTAATTTAAAACCATCCGGGTTAAAATATCCTGTATAATAGTGTTTTGTATTGTCTTTTGTATCTCTGTAAATTGGCATGTTATTGCTTGTCACACTCCATCCTGCAGCAGTACCCGGACCTACTAAGAACAAATCAACTTTAGGGAATACGCCTCTGTAAGGAGTTAATGTAATTGTAATAGGAGTAGAAAGTTTTGGCTCAGAAAGCGTTGTTCCTACTGTAGATTTAATTCTAACATCAAGTGTTCCTTCAACATCAGGTAAAAGTCCAAGTTCAAGCGCTTTTGCGTTAAGCTCAGACACACTAATAATGGCATGTGTAGAGGTTGTCGTTGTAATATCTACCGGTGCTGCAAATTCAGTATTACTAGAAGCAAACTGAACTGTGTAAGTCACAATGGTAGGTGTTCCGTAGGATACTTTTTCCCAGGTCAAAGTCAGGGCCGTATTGTTGGGTGTCTCTTTGTTTAGAATTGTAGCTGAACCGCTCTCCGGTGTAATGATTGCAAAAGCAGGTTCCTGAGCCTCTAAGATCATTAAGTTTTCTTCGTTTTCACAAGACCAAAGTCCTGTAACTAGTGCAACAATTGCAAGAAGTTTATATATGTTTTTCATTTTTGTATCGTTTATATTTTAAAAAAAAAGTTTAGTAGCCCGTGTTTTGAGTCAGATTTCTGTTCGCTCCCAATGATCCTTCCGGAATAGGGAAAACATTCATGTGCGAAGGGATAGCGATTCCTTTAGAAGAATTTCCTTTCCATGACCAGTTGTACGATCCTCCTGTAAATTTTCCAAAACGGATTAAATCTTGTCTGCGGTGTGCTTCCCAGTGTAATTCGCGTGCTCTTTCATCAATTAAAAAATCCAGCGTTAATTCGCTTGAAAGGATATTCCCTACATTCGAATTGCTATTGGCTCTTCTTCTTAAAGCATTTACATAATCCAATGCCTGAGCAGTTGTCCCGTTTCCGCCTCTTAAAGTAGCTTCAGCATACATCAGGTAAACATCGGCTAATCTGAATAAAGGAAAATCTGTATCGGCGTACGTAGAGCTTACTCCATTTACTCCTGTTGAAGTTTTATTGGAGAATTTAGATAAAATATAACCCTGAGTTTTTACCCCAATATCAGCAATATCAATTGTTCTTTGTTTTGAAGGATCGCCCTGAACACCTTTTCCGATCGTGTTTCTGGTATCCTGACTGAATTTTGTACCATCGAATTTCTGAACAAATTCTTTTCTGATTCTAAGTGCGCCTGTCCAGCCTCCAATTCCAAAATCGGCGCCATTGTTTTCCCAGGCTCCAATCTGGCCATTGGTTAAAACCGTTGTAGCACCCCAGTTTTGAGAAACGGATCCATCTGACTGGATTGCGAAGATGATTTCTTCAGAGGTGTCATTATCTGCTTTAAAGTTATCCAGATATTTTGGTTTTAAAGTATAACCGCCTGCAATAACTTCGTTGCACATTGTAATACAGTCATCAAAACGATTCTCCTGAATATATACCTGAGCATTTAGATACAATTTAGCTAAAATCATGCGGGCCATCGATTGATCTAGTCTTCCGTATTCATTAGTTCTGGCTGCTTTTAAGTCTGGTAAAACCGCTTTTAATTCGCTTTCGATAAAAGTAAATAATTGCTTTCTGTTGTATTCAGGACCTGCGAAGTTGATAGGATCATTTTCAGTGTACATTGGAGCTTTACCAAATAAATCCATCATGTTGTAATACGCATAGGCTCTTAAAACACGAACTTCTTTTCGGTACAATTCGATATTGGCTAAAGTGGCAGCATCATTAATTCCACGTGAGCTTAATTTTTCAGGAGTACTCTGGCGTAAAAACTCATTGGCATACGAAACCGAAACCATTGTACGGCTGAACATTCCTAAAATAACCGGGTTGGCCGGTGTCCAGATATTACGTTGTAATTCAGCAGTTCCACCATCATTTTCATAACTCCATATTAACTCGTCTGTTGTTAACTCCTGCAGATACAATAAACATCTTGTAAACTGGCTTGTTCCTGCATCTACACCTTCAAGCGAAGAATTGTCAGGACCTAAAACACCGGTAAGCGTAAGGTTTCCGTAAACACCTGCAAAGGCTTTTTTGTAACCTTCAGGGGTTGAGAATAAAACATCTTCCGAAAGTACGTCGTCATCTTCAGAGACTACGTTTAAGTCATCTGTACAAGACTGAAAAACTGCACTTAGTACTATTATTGTTAGTAAAATATATTTTTTCATGGTTGCTTTATTAAAATTTAAGATTAAGACCAAATAAGATAGATCGTTGTCTTGGATAAATGGTTTTGTCAACACCGTTGTTCGTGATTTCAGGATCTAAACCACTGTATTTAGTAAGTACAAAAACATTCTGAACACCAGTTGATACTCTTAAGGAAGCTTTACTGTTTAACCAGTTTGTCAAAGTATATCCTAACGTAATGTTATCCATTTTTAAGAAAGAAGCATTCTCAATATAAAGATCTGATAATACAACATTTGAAGTGGTCTGGAAATTAGTTTCAGTTACCTGAGACGGAATATTGCTTAAAACACCACCATTTTCCATAGCATCATATTGTGCTCTGCTGGCATCTACTGCATTAAAAATGCGGTTACCAATACTGGCTCTTAAATTGAAAGAAAAGTCAAATTGTTTGTAATTCATGTTCGATGCGAAGCCTAAAGTAAAATCAGGATCAGGATTATTATAGATGTATTTATCCGAATCATTTTTGATATTATCGCCATTTAAATCTGCAAAAGCACCATCAATTGGTTTGCCTTCGCTGTTGTACAATTGTTTGTAAACAAAGAAAGAATAAGGCGTATATCCTTCGCTGAAAATTTGTCCAGGAGTTCCGGTACCGGCAATGTTGTCTCCTAAAAAGATATCCGAATTAAAAGCTAATTCTGTAATTCTTCTTTCAAATTTAGAGGCGTTGAAATTCATATTCCAGTTAAAATCCGTCGTTTTAATTGCGGTTGCATTAACGGTAAATTCGATTCCTTTAGTCGTAAAGCTACCAATGTTTTGATATACCCTGTTTGAATAATTACTTCCATCTGCGGCAGCTGCATTTGCTAATAAATCTTTGGATTCTTTGTAGTACACATCTAATCCGGCTGTGATTCTGTTGTCTAAAAATCCAAAATCAAGACCTGCATTGTAGGTTGTGGTTTCTTCCCACTTTAAATTCTTAGTTACTTTATAAGGCAGGGCAACAGGTATTGCATCTGATCCAAAATAGTATTCAGAATTTCCTCCTCCTAATTGGTATTTCTGAAGGTATCCGTTTGGTTCCGGAATATCCTGCTGACCTGTAATACCATAACTCAAACGTAGTTTTAAGTCGGATAAGGTGTTGTTGTCCTTAAAGAAATCTTCTTTGATTTTCCATGCAAAAGCTACTGAAGGGAAATTTCCCCAACGGTTTTCTTCTTCAAATTTTGATGAACCGTCTCTTCTGTAAGACAAAGTCAGTAAGTATTTATCTCTGAAATTTAAGTTGGTTCTGGCAAAAAATCCAATTAAAAACTGATCGGTATCAGTAGTGGTTTCCGGAAATGTTGACGGAAGATCAGGATTTAAAATATTACCTGTTTCAAATCTTGAACTTTCAAATTTTTGATACGAATATCCCGTTGTAAACTCGAAGTTTAAGGAGTTAAAAGTCTTATTGTAAACCAGATAAGAATCTAATAATTTATTTTGTCTTCTGGCTTCGGTATATTCATTGGTACCATACGGAATGTTATTGTTTGATGGTGCAGAACCTGCACTGGCATCTACCAATCTCGTTCTGTCTCCGTTTGATTCATCAAAACCAACATTTACAACAGCTCTTAGTTCTGGCAAGAAATGAAATTTATAATCTACTTCAAAGTTTCCAAAAAAGCGGTCATTTCTTCCTATATCGCGTGTATTCATTAATTGCGAAACTGGATTTCGGGCTGCGGTAGCAACTAAAGGATAATTTCCGTTAGCGTCCATTCCGGTTGTATATTCAAAATAACCTCCGTAAGGCGCACCATCTACTTTAATAGGCTGAGTTGGGTCGAAACCAATAGCAGCACCTTCTACACCATCTGTAAATCTGTTTTTTTCGTTGGCATAATTGGCAGATAATTTTACTTTTAAATGATTTTCAAAGAATGAAGGATTCATTACTAAACCAACGGTGTTTCTTTTAAATTCATTCGTTAAACGCAAACCTTGCTGATCTGTATTTCCTAACGTTAAACTTGTTGGAATAACCCCAAATAAACTTCCTCTCACCGCTAAACTCTGATCCAGAGATCCGGTGTTTCTGTAAATGGCTTTTTGCCAGTCTGTATTTGCCGTTCCTAATTTATCCAGATCATCAGGTCTTCTGTCGGCAATAATGTTTCTAAATTCATCCGCATTAAAAACATCTACCGTTTTAGTAAGTTTTCCTGCTGAATATTGTACGTTGTAATCTACAGATAAGGTTTTGCTTCCTTTTTTAGTGGTAATAATAATCACACCGTTTGAAGCTCTTGAACCGTAAATAGCCGTTGCCGATGCATCTTTTAAAACCGTCATCGACTCTACAGTTGCAGGGTTTAAAGAAGCTAAAAACGAAGCAGAACCTGTATTGGTTGTATTTTCAAGAGGCAATCCGTCAATAACAATTAATGGGTTGTTGCTTGCAAAAAGGGAGCTTCCTCCCCTAATTCTTATCTCTGATAATGAGCCAGGTGCTCCCGAAGAATTAATTGTCAAACCCGCAACTCTACCGTTAAGGAGGTTTTCAGTTGTAATGTTATTTCCTTTATTAAAATCTTTAGCGGTAAGTGCAGTCACTGCACCGGTCGCATCTTTCTTTTTGACACTTCCGTATCCTACCTGAACGACTACTTCTTTTAGTACATTATTGTCTTCTTCGAGATATACCGTTATGTTTTTCTGAGCACCAACAGTAATGGTCTGATTGGTATAACCGGTATAGGAAAAAACAATTTTATTATCGGTTTTTACTCCTGATAATTGAAATTTTCCATCAAAATCTGTGGTGGTATTTTGGTTCCCTCCGGTTACTTTTATGTTTGCTCCTGGTATAGGCTGTCCGGAGCTTTTTTCCAGAACAATTCCACTTATTGTGTTTTGGGCGAAAACACCAAAAGGGAGCAGCAGTAATAAAAGTAAAAGTTTGTTTTTAATTCTTTTCATACTTTTTTAATGGGTTTGGTTTAAGTTAGTTTTTGTTTATTAGTATTAATTACAAAATGGTAACAGAGCTATAGAAGTTAGTGGTATAATCTGCTTCTTAAAATAGGGCTCTTCTCTTTTTTTAATAAATAAGAATAGGTTTTCCTCTGTAAATTTTAATTGAAATGCTGGTCATGTTTAAATTGTTTTTGGTTACAATAATGGGTTAGTTTTTCTCTTGACTGACTTACTCTGAACAAAAAATAGTGTAGTACTACTCAAACGTTATAGCTTATCAACTCACTTTGCAAATTAAGTACAGAGTTCGTTATTAAGACAGGGGACAATTCATTTATAAAAGGGGACAATTTCGTAAAAGTGTGCGTGCGACACTTAATAAAAACATATTATTCAATTTTTTAATCTAAAAAAAATGATACTATGAATTTTAAACCTTTAAAAAAATGGAATTAGCAATCAATTAATTGTGGTTTTTAACCGGTTTATTCTTTAAAAAAATATTAATCTTGAAAAAATCACCACAAGAGACGCACTGTAGAGACGCACAGCAGTGCGTCTTTACGTTACGTAACCACAATTTATTAAAATGATGCAAGACGCACTGCTGTGCGTCTCTACGGAAAATTGGAATGAAAAAATTAAAACAAAAAAATTGAATCACGCAAAGACGTAGAGAACACTACGTTTTTTACTCTTAGTCTTGAGAACTCCAGGTATTCTTAAATAAAAACAGTTACGTTCTTTGCGAAAAACAGTAAAATTATAACCCGGCAATCCTTTAAAAAACAAATGTTCTATTTACACATTATATAATAATTGTGTTACTTTCGCAAAGTACACAGATTCATATATTCACATAAAAATCGATACAGCTTTGAGATCAGCTCTCTTCTTTTTTTCGTATATAAAAGAGCAACGGACTTTAAATAAAAATCTATGAATAAGTTAATGTTCTTTCTTGTTATTAGTCTTTTGCATATAAATGCATCCGGACAGAATTACCCGATAAGACATCTTGATATTTCATCAGGACTTTCTAACAATTCTGTGGCGACTATATACCAGGATCAAAACGGCTATATGTGGTTTGGAACTTTTGATGGCCTTAACCGATATGATGGAAATGATTTTAAAATTTACCGTCATATTCATACAGATCCAAATTCGATTCAGGGAAATGCCATTAGCTGTATCGAAGGAGACTTTCAAAATAATTTGTGGGTAGGAACTACGGCAGGTCCTGTGGTTTTTAATGCCGAACGATCTTCTTTTAGTCCATTGAAATATTATGATACGAATAAAAGAATCAAACCTTTAAACGTTACCGCCTACGAAATAATTGCGGTACATGCTCTACATATCATTCTCGTTGCCACAAAAGAGGCGATTGTGCTTTATAAGGAAGGTGAAAAAATTGGCACAGCGATACCCTTCAACGGAAAATTAAATTATATCGCACGATCCATAGCTTATAATGCGAAAAAACAAATTTTCTATGTTTTTATAACCGGCAAGGGGCTTTGTCAGTACGATATTAAATCTAAAAAACTAACGCTTCTTAATGATACCCTTACAGGTGCAAACTGCATTAAACTGACCAATGACGGGCTCTGGATTGGATCAGACGAAGGGGCGTATTTATATAATGACAACCTGAACACATACTCTAAAAATTATTTTCTGGAAAAAACAGTTGTGCGCGATTTTTTTCAGCAAGACAACAGACTTTGGATTGCTACTGACGGAGCTGGTCTTTTTACCCTTACCAAAAATCAGTCTGCTCCTGTTTTATATCGTGCCAGCGGGCCTGTTTCATTGCTTAAGAGTAAATCGCTGTATGATATTTTCGAAAGCAAAACCGGAGAAATGTGGTTCGGAACCCTTCGTGGGGGCGTAAGCATGATGGGAGAAAAACCGCTCCATTTTAATCATTTTAAGAGCAAGGATCCACTTACGAATAAAGAAGACGAAGATCCTGCGGCGAACTTCATGCTTTCTTTCTGCGAAGATGTAAAGAAAAATATCTGGATTGGTACTGATGGCGCCGGAATGCGATACTGGAACAGAAAACAAAATACCTATGACGTTTACTCGACAACAGCTGCTGCCGGAAGAAAAATTCAGAGCAATTTTGTTACGAGCATTGTCCGGGATTCTGATAATGCCATTTGGGTGGCTATGTGGAAAGGCGGAGTCTGCCGTATTGATCCACAATCAAAAGCAATTCAGAATTTCTCTATTTATAATCCATTCACTAAAAAAGCAGAACAGGAATCATGGGTACTGTTTATAGATTCAAAAAAAACGCTGTGGCTTGCCGTTACTAATGGCGGAGCACTATATCAATTTGATAAAAAACAAAATAAATTCGTCTGTTACAGCAACGCTTTACGCGATGTTACGTGTCTCTATGAAACCAAAGACGGGAAAATCTGGGGCGGAACTTTCAATTCTTTTTTTGAAATAGAACCCCAAACAAAAAAAGTAAAAATCCATCATTCCGATTATACTATTAGGTGTATAACTGAAGATCAAAACAATAATCTCTGGATTGGCACCGTTGAAGGCGGACTGCTTTTATTTAACCGAAAAACAGGTACTTTTAAAAAATATACCACACAAAACGGTCTTTCGAGCAATACCATACTTCGCCTTTTAGAAGACAAAAAAGGAAATTTATGGATGAGTACGTATCACGGGATTTCCAGATTGAATCCTAAGAACAATACTTTCAGAAATTTTGGGGTATCTGATGGCCTTCAGGGCAGTCAATTTAGCTGGAATGCGGGTACCGAACTTTCGACTGGGGAATTTATTTTTGGCGGTATAAACGGATTCAATGTTTTTGATCCTAATACTATAAAAGACAAAAAAAATACCGGCAAATTTTTATTAAATGATTTGCTGGTAAACAATCAGTCCTTAAAATTGGACAGTCCTTACATCACCGAAAAAAAGCTCGAAATGATAAGCGGTGCCGAACTTCCTTATGAAAAATCGGCCGTGAGTTTTGATTTTGTGTATTTGGATTATATCAATTCTGAAAAAAACAATTCCGCCTATTATCTCGAAGGATGGGACAAAGACTGGAATTATACCTCAAAGAATAACAGGGCAAATTATTCCAGGCTGACCGAAGGAACCTATGTTTTTAAAGTAAAAACAACCGATGTTTTAGGAAATTGGACCCAGGAAGTAACACTCGCGACGGTAAAAATCCTTCCGCCCTGGTATAGAACATGGTGGGCTTATACCCTTTATCTGATTGCAGCTGCTGCTGCGATTTACGCGTATGTACTTTATCATAAAAACAAGGAAAGGCTTCGCTACGAAATAAAACTGGCCCGTATGGAGCATGAAAAAGACAAAGAACATGCCGAAAAACAGTCTTCTATGTTTACCTATATGGCACACGAACTGCGCACTCCCCTATCTCTAATTATAAATCCGCTAAAGAGTGCCATTGATAGAAAAAACAGTTCTGAAGATGATCTTGATCTGAATTTTGCCTACAAAAATGCAAAAAGATTATTGAGTCTCACCGATCAGTTATTGCTTTTTAGAAAAGCGGAAACAGATCTTGATGAACTCAAAATTTCTAAAATTAATTTAAACAACCTGTGCCGTGAAATCTACGACAGCTTTACACAAATGGCAGCGGTTAAAAATTTGAATTATCAGTTTATTGAAGAAAAAATAGCTGTTGAAATATATGGTGATTATGAAAAAATAGAGATTAGTCTTTTCAATTTAATTTCAAATGCTTTCAAATTTACACCCAATAACGGATCCATCAGTATTGAGATAATCGAGAATATTGCTGATGTTTCTATTATCATATCAGATACCGGAAGCGGTATAAGTGAGAATGAAATTGATACTATTTTTGAAAAATTTAAACAGGCTCAGTCTAAAAGCAGTAATGGATTTGGAATAGGTCTTTATGTGGTGAAATATTTTGTGAATAAACATTCTGGTGAAATACGATGCAAAAGCAAAGTAGGAAAAGGTACTTCGTTTACCATTATACTTCCAAAAGGAAAAAATCACTTTGCCGAAATGAACATAAATGAGAACCATTCGCAAATGTCGCCTCTTGTGGGTGAACTTCTTGAAGGGATGCCGGCAGAGAGCCACAATTTAGATAAAAGCAAAGATCCTCTATTGCATCCTGAAAACATACACTCAGCATTAATCAGTACCAAAAAAGTATTGCTAATTGTGGAAGACAATCCCGAAATGAATCATTATCTGGTTCAGCTTTTTACCAACAACTATATAGTGTATTCGGCAGCAAATGGGCTGGAGGGACTAAAACTTGTCGAAAAACACATGCCTGATATTGTTCTAAGTGATATTGCTATGGAGGGTATGAACGGTTTGGATTTATGCAAAAAAATCAAACAAAATGATGATTTAAGCCATATTCCGGTGATACTTCTCACGGCGACAACCAGCAATGATATTCATTTGCAAAGTATTACCGAAGGTGCAGACGATTATGTTACCAAACCTTTTAACAGTGACATACTTCTGGCACGTGTTGATGCTGTTCTTCGAAACAGAGGACAATTGCGCAAGTATTTCTTAAACAGTATTACGCTTCGTGAAAATCTAAATAAGGTTCCTCTTGAATACAAAGAATTTCTGGATAAATGTATCGAAATCGTCGAAGCCAATCTTGAAAACAGCGAATTTAATCTAAAGAGTTTCTCTACTGCAATGGGCATGAGTCATTCCAGTCTTTACAAAAAGATTAAAGCAATTTCGGGACAAACCGTAAATGTTTTCATCAGATCGATCAGAATCCGCAGAGCCGCAGTAATTATGCTTACTGAAAATATTAATATTGCGCAGGTAGGGCCTCAGGTGGGTATAGAAGATCAGCGCTATTTCCGTGAACAGTTTGTAAAATTGTTTGGGATGAAACCTTCAGAATATATCAAAAAATATAGAAATTCTTTTAACAAGGAATTGAATATCATTCAGAAAGAAGATTTATGATGCAAATGCCATACTATTGAACAAAGGGGTTAGTTTTTTCGATGCTTGCCGCTGCTCCAATAAAAGCTTCAGAGAAATCTGAGGCTTTTTTGTTTAAATGCTATCTTATGGTCTGCGGATGATACGGATTGGCTTTGCCAAAACGCAGATTATAATGGATTTTTGGTTTAATTTTCTTCGTTAGTACTTATTTGATAAGCTACCAAACTTCCTCATTACTTTACCAAGCTTATTCTCTAAGTTACGAAGCTTACTCTACAAATTACCAAGGCTATTCTCTAAGTTACGAAGCTTGCTCTACAAAATACCAAGACTACTCTCTAAGTTACGAAGCTTACTCTACAAATTACCAGGGCTATTCTCTAAATTACGAAGCTTACTCTACAAAATACCAAGACTATTCTCTAAGTTACGAAGCTTACTCTACAAAATACCAAGGCTATTCTCTAAGTTACAAAGCTTACTCTACAAAATACCAGGGCTATTCTCTAAATTAGGAAGCTTACTCTCTAAGTTACTATAAATATGTCACTCCGCTGGAGTTTTATTATGAGACGAAAATGATTTTCTATAAATATGTCGCTCCGCTGGAGCTTTCTATAGCATATTCAATAGGGGTGAAATATAATAATTATCAATATCTAACCCTGATGGCGCTTTCAAAATAACATCTTCCTTAACCCGTTGGGTGTAATTAATAAAATTTAATAAACACATAGAAAACATAGATTTTATGATTTTGAAAAAAAGGAAATTAAAAAGAAACTCGTTTCTTCACACATAGCTATGTGTTTTAATGCAAGTGAAACGCCTTTTTTGAGTTCAATAAACTATGTTTTCTATGTGTTAAAATAATTTCACCCAACGAGTTCTTCCTTATATAAAATGATCCTTTTACGATCGCTTCATTTTGTTTAGAAGAAATTTACGAATAGGAACATCTACAAATTGCATCATCAAATACGAGAAAATCAGTAAAGCAACTAATCCTATTACGCTACAAATATTCATAAACGTCATATCGGGTTTGTATTTTTCGATATAACTATAAAACACCCAAAGAAAAGGATAATGAACCATATATAAAGGATACGAAATATCTCCTGATAGTTTACATATCTTCTTGAAACCGGGCAACAGCTCGGCACCTGCCCCCAATGCAACTAGGAAAGGAAAATAAACCACTACTATAAAAGCATCGATAAACCAGTTATATTCTTTTATAAATGGAACCACGAATGCAGCCACAAGCAATACCGACAAAGAGACAAAACCCAATCTGGATTTGATGATCCAATTGAAACGATACACCAGCATTCCGGCAAGAAAAGAATAAAACACGCGGGCGCCACCTCCAAAAAAACTATCACCGCTCCAGCCTACTCCTACATAATTGGCATCAAAAGCCACAAAACAAAGAATGACTGCTGCCACTAAAGTCAGTATCCACAGGATTTTATTATTTAGTTTATACAGCAGAAACGCATAAAAAACATTCGCTACATACTCCCAAAACAACGACCATGTAGGCGGATTAAGATGAAAAAGATTAAAGTAACGTTCCTGTACCAGCGGATACGGAATCATGAAACAGGACGAGAAAAACATTTTTACGGTTTCCCATAACCCATACTTCGCATACAAATCGCTAAACGGGTCAAAAACAAATGTCAATAAACCTAATATCGCCCCTATGACTACCAATGGCTGTAAACGGATCAATCTTAGTTTAAAAAATGTAGCGATTCCCATCTCGGCAATTCTGTTATCGTAGGCGTAAGCCAGTACAAAACCGGACAAACAGAAAAAGAAATCGACGGCCAGGTAACTGTGTGCAATAAAATTATCTGCATAATTAGGATACACAAATTCCATAAAGTGAAAAACAACTACCGAAACCGCAGCCACACCTCTAAGGCCGTCTAAAATTTCGTAATGCTGTTTGTTTTTTAAAATGTTTGGGGAAACTTCAGAGAATGCCATTCTTTATTAATTGAAATTAGTTTTGGGTTAAGAATTACAAATCAAATTATAATTTTTGACATCTTCATCATATTACACCAAAAATAACAGAACATCTATTATGAAATTATAATGAATTACTATAAAATGATTCGTTTATATACTTTATATCTTATTCGTTTATGCCAAATAAATAATATATTAGCTAAAATTTACCCAATATGGTAAGCTTCCAAAAACAAAAAAACCACACTCCAAATGAATAAAAAAACAGTAATTCTGATCGGTTTTATTATTTTAAAATTTGTTCTACAATATGTCTTGATAAGCCCTGAATACGATTTACAACGTGATGAATATCTGCATCTCGATCAGGCACATCATCTGGCGTGGGGCTATCTGTCAGTTCCTCCGGTGACTTCGTGGTTTTCTTATCTGATTCTTTTGCTTGGCAATTCGTTTTTTTGGGTGAAGTTCTTTCCGGCTCTTTTTGGTGTGCTTACCCTGCTCATCGTCTGGAAAACCATTGAATTACTCAAAGGCAATTTATATGCTTTGATTCTGGGCGCGACCTGTATGGTGTTTTCGTGTTTGCTGCGAATCAATATGCTTTACCAGCCCAATTCGCTGGATGTTTTATGCTGGACTGCTTTTTATTATACCGCAATTCTATATTTGACTACCGAAGAAAAAAAATGGCTGTATGCTGGTGCCGTCGTATTTGCTTTTGGTTTCCTGAACAAATACAATATTTTGTTTCTGCTTATTGGTTTGTTGCCCGCTCTACTGCTTACTGAACAAAGGCGTATATTGGTACAAAAACACCTTTATTTTGCTTTGCTTCTTGGTGTATTACTCATTATTCCCAATATCATCTGGCAATACAACAACCAATTCCCGATTGTGCATCACATGAAAGAACTTGCCGAAACACAATTGGTCAATGTTGATCGTTTGGGTTTTCTAAAAGAACAAGTCCTCTTTTTTATTGGAGGCTTTTTGGTTATTCTGTCCGGGCTTTATGCTTTATTGTTTTATAAGCCTTTCGAAAAATATAAATTCTTCTTTGCTTCTATCCTTTTCACCCTCGTTGTCTTTTTATATTTTAAAGCAAAATCGTATTACGCCATTGGTTTATACCCCATTTATATTGCTTTTGGGGCTGTATTTCTTTCAAAGATTTTAGAAACGGGCTGGAAGCGTTATCTGCAGCCTGTGTTTATCCTCCTTCCGCTGTTGTTTTTTATTCCGATGTACCAGCTGCTTTTTCCAAACAAAACGCCTGAATACATTGTTGCACATTCTGAAAAATACAAAGATCTCGGCATGTTGCGTTGGGAAGATGGTAAAGATCATGCTTTGCCTCAGGATTTTGCCGATATGCTGGGCTGGAAAGAACTGGCACGAAAAACCGACTCGGTATATGCAACGCTCCCTAATCCGGAATTAACGCTGGTGCTTTGTGACAATTACGGACAGGCCGGAGCGATTAATTATTATTCTGAAAAAGGGATAAAAGCCGTTTCGTTTAATGCCGATTATGTCAATTGGTTTGATCTTACGGTTTCCTATAAAAATCTTATCCGAATTAAAGAATATGAAGAAAACAATACCGAATTTGCCGAAACGAGTCCGTACTTTCAAACCTCAGCCATAGCGGGTGAAATAACCAATATTTATGCGCGGGAATACAAAACCACTATTTTTGTATTTACTAATGCAAAGGTTGATATCAACAAAAGAATTGAGTACGAAATCAAGGAAGAAAAAAATTACGAGTAATTCGTTTAACACATAGAAAACATAGCTTATTAAACTCAAAAAAGGCGTTTCACTTGCATTAAAACACATAGTTAGCGGTCAGACTAAAACGACAGAATGTGAAACTAAAAATTACAAACAAAAATGACAAAATTTAGTTGGGACATAATTCAGAAACAATCAGACGAAATTTTATCGTGCGGACTTAACAAATTGAAAACTCAAACGTTTTGCGACACTTCGACTGTTAATGAAAAAGGCTTTGGAAATTATCTAATTTCGCTTGATAAAGTTCCATTTTATGTTGGAGAAGGAAAAGAACTTATTAAAAGACTTAAACAACAATTCAAACCAACAACATCGACTTTTTACAAGAACTTCGAGAAACTAAATTCTGCAAATCTACTTACAAAACCTACAACAATTGACAAGTTTAAAATTCAATTTATTTCGACAAACATTGGAAGAAAAGAAGTTGAAGAATTTGGAATTGTAAACTTACCAACAAAACTTAACGGCTTCCAACTTGACAAAAGGAAAAAATTTGCAATTTCTGACCAAAAAGGACTTTGGAATGCTGTTCAAGCAAATTTCGCAACACTTTTAGAAGAAGGAGAAACTAAAATTCTAAAATCAACTTTTACATCTTGGTTTGACACAAAAACTATCAGCATGGCTGGACTGTACCTCGTAAAAGACAAATCAAACAAACTAATTTATATTGGTGAAAGTTCGGATATTGGAGAGCGAATAAAAACTCATAGTGGACGAACATATTTTTCTGCCCTTCGAAGGCACATTGGTACTGACATTTTTGGTTTTGAACTTCAAGAAATTAAAGGTAAAAAAAGGTACTTTAGCGAAACAGAAGACAAAAAAGTAACAGAATTTTTAAAAACGTGTAAAGCGACACTTTTTCCAGTTGTATTTGGACGCTACGAATTAGAAGAATATTTAATAAAAAAACACAAACCTTTATTAAACCGAAAAAACAAAAAAGACTAACAAAAAGCCCGAATCGCTAACATAGCTATGTGTGAAGAAACGAGTTTCTTTTTGATTTCCTTTTTTTCAAAATCATAAAATCTATGTTTTCTATGTGTTTAATTAAATTTTTAATCATTAAACCTCAACGGGTTATAACTTATACCTAATGATCGATTTTAGCACTATAGACTATTTAAAAAAAGGAAGCTTAAAGCAGGTTCAGGCTTTTGAAGTGCTGACACAACATAAGGTTTTGTCTAAAATGGCTCCCTACGACCCTATTCTGGCAGGAACAATTCCGATAAACATTGCTATTGATAACAGCGATCTTGATATCCTTTGTTATTGGGAGGACAAAGCTCCTTTTATTGCAATGCTGGAATTTCATTTCAGTAAGGAAAATCAGTTTACACTTCGTGAAACGGTTATTGATGCTCATGAAACGGTTATTGCAAATTTTAGAATAGAGAACTTCGAAATTGAGATATTTGGACAAAACATTCCGGTCAGAAATCAGAATGGCTACCTTCACCTGCTAATCGAACATGAAATTCTGGAATCAAAAGAGGAAAGTTTTCGCTTGGAAATCATCAAACTCAAGCAAAAAGGATACAAAACCGAGCCTGCTTTTGCCTTATTATTAGGCTTAAAAGGCAATCCTTTTGAAGCTTTATTAAAATACAAGATGTAAGGCAACACCACTACAAAAATATAAACTACTAGCATTAAACAAATTAACACCTCAACAAAACAAAAAACCAAGTCTATTTTGATATTAAAAAAATAAATCGACTATTTCTTTGCATAACCGTATTTACTGTGTATCTTTGCACCCGAAACATCGCGGGATAGAGCAGTAGGCAGCTCGTCGGGCTCATAACCCGAAGGTCACAGGTTCGAGTCCTGTTCCCGCTACAGAGAATAACCCATCAAAATTTTGATGGGTTATTTGCTTTTTACTATTTACCTCAAGCCTTGTAAATGTTGACACTAACCTAAAAACAAGGTTTACTTTATCGGTTAGATACTGCCTGTTTTCTGCCCTAATTGACAAACCTTCAGGAAATACCAAGTTTTGAATTCTTATTTTACTCTCAATATTTCCCTCTCTCCAGTATTTACTGATGTTCGAAACTTTTTCTATTACCTTATCGATATGCCTGCTGTGGTTAGATATTTTTTTTGCATTGGAGTATATCTGGCTTTCAATCATCTTTAGTTCAGTCTCAAACTGAAGCGTATATCTATTATATTTTTCATCTCCAAAATTTGGGTTTTCAAAATAACGTTTATCCAAATTCTCAATTTTCGATTCAATGTCTTTTTTCTTTGCATGCAAGCTTTTCATTTCCTCTTTAGCTTCTGCGTTCACATCTTCAAAAAATTTATTCAACTGTATTTTAAAAGGCTGTACATATTTTGAGTTTAATGTATATTTTGACAATAACCTTTCGAAAGAATCATTGAGACCTTCTGCTTTTGATTTTTGAGTAGTCAGAGCATTAAAACTGGCATTTTTACATTTTTGGCATTTGTAATAGTGTGCTTTCTTTTTTCGAACCTCATAACTTGTCAGCAGGCATCCACACTCGCATCTTAAAAATCCTGTAAGGGGTCTAAACTCATTAACTTTGGTTTTACAATATTCTTTAACTGCAATTACATTGTTCTCGGAAAGCATATTATCAACTTTCAGGAAATCCTCTTCGCTAACCAAACCCGTCCAGTTTCCTTTTACTGGTTCTTCAATTAATGAATTAACTAAAATCCCACAATAAAATGGGTTTCGCCACATAGAACTAATCCCCTGTTTTGAAATAACCAAATTCAATTTTTCAAGTTTCTGTCTGATCACATAATCTCGTTCCCCTGCAAGTTTCCATTTCCATGCTTTTTTTAAAATCTCTCCTTCCTGATTGATTGTAATAGACTGTGTGTCCTGCATTAAGGCATAGTCTCCTACTTTTCTCCCCCGCATTGTATAGCCTCTGGGAGCTTTACCCAGCCAGTTTCCTGACCTTAACAGTGCTTTCATTCCAGGAATTGTTTTCTCTAACCTGTCCATATTTTCCCTTCTGGCATCCAATAGCTTGCTGTAAATATCCAATTTACTGTATTCATCATTAGTACAGAGTCCTGATGATGTCTCAATCAAATGAACACCCAGTTTATCTACTAGTTCATGTACAATAGTAATAGCATTGCCTCCTGTTCTGGAGAACCTGCTGATAAATTTGATAGCAATTGCAAAGGGTTTCTGCTTTGCACTTTTAACTTCTTCCAGCAGTTTTGTAAATTCTTTTCTTGTGAAATCTCCCGAAGCACTTTCGTAAGTGCCTCCAAGTATATTTTTAAGCGTGTAGCCGTTCTTAGATGCAAACTGAACTATTTCACTCCTCTGCTCTTCCAGACTGTTATTTACTAACTGCAGTTTGGAGCTTACCCTAGTGTAGCCCCAAATTTCTCTTACCTCGTCCTTTTGAGCTAGTTTTTCTTTTTGAAATTTTTTGAAATTTTCTATACTCATCTTTTTAGTTTTAAAAATTATAAACTATTACTGCTAATTGAAACAGGCTATCAATTATCTCCTGACCTTCCGCTTCTGATACTGTTTCAAAACCTTTACAGCTTCGTAATTCTTCAATAGTTAATTTTACCTGATTATTTTTGGCTTTTTCTTTCTGATCATTAAAGACATCTTTCCTTTGTTCAAGCGTTTTATTTATGCCTTCAGCATGTGGCTCTATTAAGTCTCTGCCAACTGCGATTTTTCTTTTATCTTTTTCTTCATTTACCATCTCGCACCTCCTGCTTTAAACTGCAAAAGACCGTTTTTCACGATCTTTCTGATTACACATAATTATATTTATTTTAATAAATATAATTATGTGTATTTAAAGCTATGATGTTTACAGTGTCACTGGTGCTCTTTGTCTTTTAAAGTCGTAGTATCCAAAACAGAATTACAAGCGCACAATTAATTTATACATTAAAAAGCTGCGGCAGAACATAAACGAAAGATACATTTTTTTACTCTAAATAGCAATTGAAAAACATTAATAATTTAAATATCAAATCATTACATTATTAATTAACAAATCATGTTTTATACCTTGGACATGAATCAATACCAGTGCAGACCTACTGCTCTGGGAATTTTCGCTATAATATCAAGAATCTTGTTTCAGATGCCTTTTTTCAAATTCCTCTGTGAGTTGTATAATCCTTTCTGATAGAACAGCTAATTCAATTGTCTGCTTTTCCAGTTTGTACAGATATGCCGAAGCTTTCTTTTCGGAAAATTTTTGATATAAAATCTTCACAACCTGATTATAATTCACCCCAACAGCCCTAAACTGGCTGTAAAAGGAGGTCAGACGCATATAATAATCCATTGTCGCTTTATCAATCTTAACTGTTTTTATTCCTTTTTGAAAAACACACGCTGTAATAAAGTGTGCCATTACATGCATCCCTGAGGTTTCAAAAAGAGTCAGGAAACGGGCATTTTCTTCTGCAGTAAGACTGATGGAATAGCGATGGATGGCGGGATCTAGTTTGGATGGTCTGCCTCCTTTATTCCGATTCTTTCTTTCTTCATTTTCCATGATTTCAATTAATAGTATTAATAAAGCCAATATATTTTATAATGAGCATTAGTGACCTAGTGTGGCAGTAATTGGAAGTGTTTGGAGACATTTGGCACATACAATCTTAAACCTATAAAACTGGGCATCCGCTGTCAAATAAAGCCACCAGAGGACACTTGAAGAGAACAGGATTTTTTCAGAATTAATTTTCTGAAAAACATGAAATTATGCTCTACAAAGAAACAGTCAGCAATCAGATGTGGGAACTTCTGCAAAAGCTTATGAAAGACCAGAAATTGAAAGAATATGTACTGGTTGGAGGTACGGCACTTTCTTTAAAATTAGGACACCGCTTATCGGTAGATATTGATCTTTTCACAACAAAAGATTTTGATCCACAGATAATGATGCAATATCTACAGAAAGTCTATGGCGCAGATGAAAAGGAAAGCAGGATATACAACAATACAGTTCTTACCTACATAGATGATATCAAAGTTGATATTGTAACCCACAAATACCCTCTTCTGAATCCTGTTGAAAATACAGAAGGAATCCGCATGATCTCCAATGAAGATATTGGAGCTATGAAACTACATGCCATTTTTCAAAGCGGACAAAGATTAAAAGATTTTGTGGATATGTATTTTCTACTGGAACACAATCCCCTGAAATTCTATATTCAGGCTTATGAAAGAAAATATGACGGAAATGCCTTTTGGGCAAAACATGCTCTTAGTTATTTTGGAAATATCAATCAAGAATATGATGTTTCAATGGTTAAAGGGAAAGAGAAAAACTGGCTAAAAATGTCTGAACGTCTTAAAAAAGCTGTCGCTTATCCGGAGCGGAAATTCGTAATTCAGAACCAGGACAATAAAATTAAAAATCCCAATAAAGGAAAAGGTTTTCGAAGATAAAAACGTTGTTAAAACCAATAAAAATCATTAAATTTATAGTATGAAAAAGTCAGAAACGCACAAACAAATACCCAACCTACATCCCAAATTCTTTTGGGATACAAAAATTGACAAATTGGATTGGGAGAAAGCCTATCTTGCTGTGATAGCCCGTATTGTTGAGCGTGGTGGCCAGAATGAAATTGACGAGATCGTGCGTTTTTATGGTCATGAAAAAGTAATTAAGGCTGTTCGTGAAGAGATTTACTTTCTGCCCAATTATGCTATTGAAGATGCCCTTAAATTCTTTCCCGAACTCAAAAAGGAAGAAATGTACTGCTACCTCAACCGTAAGGACAAACCCTATCACTGGATTTAGTCCTGCATTTAATAAATAAGCCCTCCGACCATAATGATTAATCACTTCACTGCAGTCTGGAGGGCATGTCCATAAACATAATCTTCCATTTTATGTTTACTATCCGCACTATGGCGTATGCTTTCTAAACGATTATACTAATTAAGATATTACGAGCTTAAAATATTAGTTTAAGATCTGTATCTAATATTATAATATTTGCCGGTATTGTAATTATAAAATTCCCGTAATATGTTCTATTTTTATAAGCACTGATTTTTATTCTTTTTTTCAGAAACAATAAAAAAGAAAACGAAGATATGACGGGCTTATTCAGTCTGGCAAAAAGACTTCGGCATAATGTCTTGCTCGTTCCTCACAAGCCACCCTTCGGGACTTATTCCGATTCCTTTTGGCCTGACTGCATCCCGTCGTGTGAAATTGCTTTCTTTTTCTTTTTACCGTTTTTCTGTTTTCTTTGTAAAAGATATTTTTATTGGTATTGTGAAGTTCAATTATCTTTTCAAAATTTACCTGAAATAAAATCGCGAAATTTCCGGAAAAACCATAAAAGCATTTTTACATTTTTATGGTTTTAAAAATGCCTGTACAAATAAGTAAATACTTGCAGGCTTGCATTCCTGCATGCCAGCGTGCTTGCATACCAACATACTTGATTACTTACATTCTTGCATAATTGCACACCTGCTTCTGCCCATGCCTGCCTACCTGTGCTTATACATGATTGATTTCTTGATTGTTAACAAAATATACAAGTTATTACTGCATTAATCTTCCCGAAGTCTGCTGGCTTCCCCAAAGAATACTTTATCAAACTGCGATAAGCCTCTTTAATTGCATATTTCTAAAATAAATAACCTAGACAATTACAAAAAAAAGGGCATCAAGCCCTTTCATTAAATCTATCTCTAAAAATGGTTTCGCAGGAAACCTGCAAGTTGTGTTTTGAGATGCTTGAAATACTTTCCGCATCTCAAAACAACTTGCCCTGCGGGACTGGAAAACACCTCCGAAGTCGGCGTTTTTTTTTTTTAAAATTATAGCTGAATTTAGATTAATTAGAAAAATTGTTATCGTTTTTTTTTATTTCAATGTTTTTTGTAAAGCATATCCATTATTGCCATGGACATAATATGTACATGAAACGTTTTTTGCTATTTAGAATCAACTATAGTTCCATCTTTCTGGCAGTGGTATAGATCGCTAATTTCGTTTATAAGTTCAAATTCATCAATCGGAAATAACTGAAGTGCGCCCCCTAATATTAGCCCGACATCAATATTCTGGTTTTGAATTGTTGGAGGAACTTCTGCACTGTCCCTGTCTAAAGCGATTATGCAGAGCTTCATCAGATTTCTTATAATGGAAACAAGTTCATAATAATCGTATATCCTGATCTCTGCGTTATACATTCCTCTTCTATCCTCGGCTGGTTTCAGAGTATTAAGCAGTCTTTCGCTTAATATTCCGATTCTTTCTAATTTTCTAATTTCATCTGTCTCCATGCCCACTATTCTTAAATTAATTTTACCAAATCAGTCCTGCTCATAAATTTTTAACAGCCCATCTTCAATTACCAGTTTATGAAGTTCATTGCTAAGCTTTGTGATAATCATTTCCATTTGAGAAACCTTTTCCGCGTCAAGCCTTGTTAAGCCATGCGAAACAGTCCTATTTGCATCCAGATAATTAAATACATCTGTCCAGAACGTCTCCATTAAATAATTGTACTTTTTAATATCATTATCCGCGTAAATGCATAAATCCCACAATGCCTTGCTTGAAAGATAATTGGGCATATAATAGGTTTTTACGAAAATATAGGTTCTGCAGAACGAAAGAAAAAACTTTGCAAATAAAGAACCCAGCCCACAGTAATTTTCCTCACTGTTGTGGGCTGTTGCAGAAAACTGCTCCGCACATTTTTCTACCGATTTATAAAAAATGTGAAGGTCACCGTAATAAGGTTTGTGCGGTTCTTCCCAGTGAAATTCTGGATGATACTCATTTGATGAATAAATCAGATAATTTTCTTTTATGACTTTCTCAAAAAAACTCTGATACTCATAGAGGTTATTCTGTATCCAATAACGACTGTGGCTGATCAGAACAAAATTACATTTCCCGCCCGTCTTGCTTTTTAAACAATCGGTAATTATTTTTAATTTTTCATTACCTGCATTTTCGGCAATAAGCAACAGATAATAAATTATTTTATCATTGCTGGTTGTCTCATAAAACGCATAAATCTGTTCTGGTTCTGCCCTTTGCAAAATTATTTGAACAGCTGTATCAAGCACTGTAATTGCAGGCTTATTATTGGTTTGGCACAAAACTTCTTTTTTACCTGCATATTCTTTTTTTATTAGTTTCTTCAGTTCACTCAACCTTTCTCCAATAAGATGGCAGAGATTTTTTTCAGCTTCACCTACAGCTTCAAACATTTCATTACGATACAACGCCTCATCATCGCTAGAAGCTTCCTTCGCCTGCTCAAACAGATCAGTAAGAAAATATCTGCCTTTGGAGCTTTTCACAAAGTATCTTTGAATAGCAGGAATATATACCGAGAGACTGGCGATTCTATCATTTATACTTACAGAGACAGATTTACTTCCTAAGTACAGTTCCTCCAAGTATTGGAAATCATATTCAATAAGCCTTGAATAAGAAGTAAAAACAGCATTTGAAGCACTTTCTGAAATGAGATTTTTGATCTGCCATTTATGAAGTTCATGATCGTGATAAAAATTATTTTCGTAATCATAAAATCTTTTCTTGTATTTTTTCCATTCCCATTGCCTGAAAGTTGAGTTTTCAAATTCTTTATTCTCATAGATTACAGCAGATGCGCGACAATAAAATCCAATAAAAGGATCGCCTAAAGAATAATAATGATGAAGCTTCGAAGAAAAGATAAAGTATATGTTGATCTGAAAGTTTTCTTTAACTTTTCTTACCCATTTACTCTGCTGGAGTTTCTGCACATCCATACCGCTGT
This sequence comes from Flavobacterium hydrocarbonoxydans, assembly GCF_009789235.1. Lineage (GTDB taxonomy): Bacteria > Bacteroidota > Bacteroidia > Flavobacteriales > Flavobacteriaceae > Flavobacterium > Flavobacterium hydrocarbonoxydans. The sequence goes on from NZ_WSTB01000006.1 coordinate 175,605, forward strand.
CCAGATTTATGATAAGGTTTGAGAAAGCAACAGAACTTTGTCTGGTAAAAAACACCTGGATAATATTATACTTATTTACCAGCTCTCTGAGAATATTTTCCAAATACTCATTTTCGAGTTCTGGAAACGTAATTTTTTTTAGAGTTTTCATACTGTTTTTTTTTGAAGTTTTTATAAAGGTTATTTCATTCGACAGGGGATAAAATATCCCAACACAGCTTCTTTTTTTTAATCTTTTCAATGCCTCTTTCCATGCTAAGCTGTCCTGCATCCAGCATTTTGATTAAATAGATATAAGGAGTTATAATATCATAATCCGATTCTCCTGCGCGCGGAGATAATGAAATGTGCACGATTTCGCAGAGAAAGGATTCAAACTGCTCTAATGATATTTCTTCGAATGCCTTTTGAAATACCTTAAAAGGATCTTTATACTCTTCTTTACTTAGTGAAGCCAGATGAATTATTGAACTGAAGTCGCCCGAACCCTCCACCTGCCATTTCCTGCTTTTTCTTTTCAGACAGTTGCAGACTTTGATAAACGAGCCCAAAGCAGTATAAATTACAAAAACATGGCAAGGATTATCCTGCTTATAAATCTTCCTCCTGTAGCTGTGGATTGCCACGCCGCTTAAAATCTGTTTATACTCATCAAGATGGGAGAAATCAAAAAAAGCGTGAAGAGCATCATATGGATTTCCTGCCTCATAAGCTGACCAAAAATTAGTTCCAAAGGATATTTTATTCTTTTTCATAACGGAAATATTTAGAATTCAAAGCGAAGTTCCTGCCTTTCAACAGGATAAACTATTCCATAAATGGATATAATATCTGACAAAAGGGATATTTTACGGGATATTTTTTTATCTTTGAAATTCAGATTTTTTAATCCCCATGGCTTTATCTTTGAGCCATCAGAAAATTGATAATCATTATGGAACAGAAAATACATCAGGGAAGAAACGTAAAACGCTTCAGAGAAATGCTTAATATAAAGCAGGAGGCATTAGCTTATGATCTGGGAGAAGACTGGAATCAGAAGAAAATTTCTATGCTGGAGCAGAAAGATGTAATTGAAGATAATCTGCTTAAACAAATCTCAGCAGTGTTAAAAATTCCAGTGGAAGCTTTTCAAAATTTTGATGAGGAACAGGCAGTAAATATCATATCTAATACTTTTAATGATCAATCTAATGGATACAATTATTATCCAACTTTTAATATAAATCCAGTAGAAAAATGGATTGAGGCCTTAGAAGAAATTAAAAGACTAAATTTAGAACTTTTGAAAGCCAAAGATGAGCAGATTAAGGTTTTGGAGAAATTACTAAAAGACAAATGAGCTTTTATAAGAAATACGTTAATTCAAACAAAAAGAGACTTTCGAGTCTCTTTTTGTTTGAATATTAACTTTTTTAATTCCCTTTTTAATTCATTAATAAAATGCTTCGGAAATTGTTTTAGTACTTTTCCATAATTTTCATTATTCTTTTTGCTGGCTCTCTTATTTCAACCGCTCGGCTATTTAAATAGCCAAGCGTATCTATTTCCGTTAATGCTTTTATTGCTACATAATAAGGAGCTAATAGAGTATCAAAACCTTTAGCTTCAAGAATTCCCAAAAACCAAGTACCATATCCCAATTTAATGGTAACAGCCCCAAAACGCCACCAATCATCTTGAGTAGTAAGCGGAAGAGATTGTTGTACTTTATTAAATGCCTTTTCAATATCATCTTTTGCAATACCTTCATTTCTATGGTATAATTCAAATAAAGTTTTATTTAGCCAATAACTATCTGCACTCATTTCGTCGATTTCTAATTTGCTAAAATATTCCTCCGCTTGGGGAATCTTATTCATTTTATCTCTATATAAAAATACTAAATTATATTTTGGGACATTTGAATCTAATTGTAATTCTATTGCTCTTTGATATGCTTTTTCAGCCTTGTCATAATCTTGTAAATGATCTTGGTATAAATTTCCTAAAACATTCCAAACAGCTGATTTATTTGGATTTATCTTAATTGCATTTAAAAATGCTTTCTCCGCCTTATCATAATTTTGCAAATTTAACATATATAATGCGCCTAAATTGACCCAAGCTTCTGAATCATTTGCATTCCGTTTAATAACAGCCAAATAAAGTTTTTCAGCTTCTTCATATTTATCTAATTCCGAATGATAAAACAATGCTAAATTAAAAAGTGAATCAGTTTCACTTGCATCAATTTCTATCGCTTTTAAATAAGCCTCTTCAGCCTTATCATTTAGCAAAAATTCATGCCAATAAAGATTTCCTAAATTATTCCATGCTGCACCTATTTTGTCATTTAATTCAATTGTTTTTAAATATGCTTTCTTAGATTCTAGATTTTTATTTAAATTTTGATACACATTTGCCAACTTAAACCAAGCCTCAGCATTATTCTCATTTTTCCCGATCTCTTCTAATAAATATTCTTCAAAATTTATATATTCTTGATTCTTTTGATTATCAATATTTATATTATTTTCCAATCCAAACTGCTCATAAATATTAGGATTTTCTTTTGCTTCATCCCTTAAGTCTTTCTGACATTTATCTTTAAGTTGCTTTTTCAATTTTTTATCTTTCACTACTTCTGCCATTGCTAAATTTAAGGTAATCTGATTAAGACTTCTACTTTCTCTTAATAAGCTATTCATTGCAACGGTATGTAAATCGTCTCCATAAAAAGTTTCCAGAAACTTGGACAAACAATAAAGTTCTTTCTTTTGCCTACGACTGCTTCGACGCATTAAAAACCAAATATTAAAAAAACGTTCACTAATTTGATAAGCGCTCCCTTTAGATTTATATGCATCCAATTTTTCGATCCACCCTAGTTCTACTAATCGCTTTAATTGAGGTGAAAGCTGATTATTTTCTAATCTTGTCTCTGTTCTTAATTGTTCTAGATTTATTGGATCCCAATTTAAAGCTATTGCATCAACAATTATCTGCATCTGAATAGACAATTCTTCAAATCTTGCTTTATATAATGGTGTTATTTCATCAAGTAATGCTTCTAAATCATCATTAATTTCTTTTGAAAATCCTTTTATAATTATTTTAAAGAGCATTACAGCCGTTCTTGGATTTCCACCAGTAAGTTGATGTATGGTTTTTAATCGTGCTATTTCTTCATGAATATTTATTAAAACTTCTTGGGCATTAGTAACTTTTGCCAAATTATTCAAAACCTCCAAAAGTTCTTCAAAACTTAATTTATTTAAATAACTAATTTGAAATGCATCATAAAAAGGGGCACCATAATTAAAAGTATCTTCAATTTCTACTGCACTTGCCCCAACGAGAATTGGCGCATCATTTTGCATTAACCATGCGCGTAAAACATGCTGTTCATTTTTATCAAGTCTGTCAAAAATAAAGCTCATATTATCAATTAATAATACAGCTCTTCTATCAATTTTTTTAGACATCTCAATCAGAAATTGAAAAGCTTGTTTGGCTAAATCTTCTTCATCTTTAATATTTCCAAGTTCTTTAACTTTTGAATCAATTAACTTGACCTCTTCTTTTCTCTTTAACAACTCCAAAACATCGGCCAATGCATCTAAACTGTTTAACCAAAACTCAGATAATTTATTTAAGTTATATTGTTCTTCTGGAAAAAGTAATGGAATAAATTTAGAGTTTTGTTTTCTTAATTCTACTTCTAATCTTTTCAACAAGGTGCTTTTCCCCATTCCTCTTTGACCAATAAACAAATAATGTTGTGGAATACTATTTGATTTTTCTTTATTAATCTTATCCATCAATAATTGAAAATATTTTTGCCTTACAACAAATAAAATTTCTACCGTTTCATCATCTAATCTCTGTGGATTATATAAACCTAATTGGCTTAATGATATATGTTTTAATTTATCCATTATCTTGAAAATCTATTGTACCAAAAATCTCTTAAAAGAGGAGAGCGAAAAGTATATTTTGACTCTTCTTCAATTAGATAACCATCATTCCTAAGCATATATATCAACTTACTCAAAATTAACTCCGCCTTTTCCTGATCGTTAACTATTGAGTTTAAAAAAGACAACAGCACACGTCTGCTCTCTCCCTCTTTAATACTAGAAAGCCGTTTTAATAATTTGCGAGCAAAATCTTGTAATTCTTTATACTCATTTAATCTTTCTTCCCATGTATTAAGATGTTTTTCGTTTAATAATAGATTGTAAGCCTCATCGACAGTTTCAATTGTAATTTCTCGGTCCTCTACTTGTACTAAATGATAAAATTTAAAAAATAAAATTTGTATAAAATAAGGAAGTAACCATCCTAACTTATCTAATTTATATTCAATTATTTCTTCCGATAATATAATATTATCAGATTTAGCTAGTTCCTTTAACATTTGTTTTGCCTTATCTCTCTTAAACGCACCGATTGGATAAGGATCAACATCATTAAAAGTATGACTCAATTGATGTTGACTTGTAAAATTATCGATACCTACAGAACTACAAAATATCCAACGAATTTTAGTTCCTGAGATCTGTCTAAAACTTCGCAACCAGTTCAAAAAGAATTCGGCATTCCTCTTCCCATTAACTGGATCACTTTCCATAAAACTATTTAACAATACAGTTACTTCATCAACCATTATTAATGTGTTTTCTCCATGATTTAATAGCTTTTTTAAATTATCATAAGAATCTTCTTTACCTTTCTGGTACTCAAAACTACCTTTTACACCAAATGCCTCTCCCGAAAGTTTAAATGAAGATAATAACGTTTCAATTATTTCAGAAGATTTTTCTTTTGTCTTTCCCCACCAATCTTGTTTCTGCAGCTCTTTTATAAAAACTTTTAAAAACCCCTCTTCAGATTTTATTTCCTCTAAATTTATCTCCATTGAATTCCAGCCAGCATCTTTAGCTTGTAGTATTATTTTTTTTGCTAAGGATGACTTACCAACTCTTCTTGGCGCAGAAAGTATTATAGAATTTCCTTTCTGAATATGTTTCCAGATATATTCCAATTCCTTTTCCCTTCCAAAGAAATTACTTCCTTCTACTGGCGACCCAGTTATATTTTCAATCATAGCTATTGTTTTTAAAACACAAATATATACATTTTTGCATATGTGCAAAAATGTATATTAAAATTTAACATTCAATAACGTAGAATTAATGAATATAGCCTTTTCTTTTTCCTGTGCAGTAATCACTTTCTGCTTATAGCTTTTCGTTGCTAAAGTTGTTTTGGATATGCAAACAAAAAGTAGAGAAAAAGTTAAGCTACATTTTTGTAACTAGTTAATTTATTAAATTCTTCAATAGTTTTAAAGTTCAAAGCAGAGTGCCTTCTTTTTTTATTGTACCAAATTTCGATGTATTCAAAAATTTCAAGTTCCATTTGTTCTTTAATAATTAGTTTATTTCCATAAATTAATTCTGTTTTTAGCAATTTGAAAAAACTTTCTGCAACAGCATTATCCCAACAATCTTCTTTACGGCTCATACTAAATCAGCGTTATCTTTCGGATTTGCCAAACCTTCCAAATACAAAACCATTTTTCCATTAAGCCAATTGCCCAAATCCTTTGTAGCATCTATGTTACCAGCAGGCTCTTATTCTTCATCACTTTCGTAAGAATCCAAATTAAAAATTCTGTAATTTGGTTTTTGAAAATATGGATAACTTATATTTAAAAGTTTTTGATGGTCAGGAAGATTTCGGAGAGCGGGGGGACAAAACATCTCATTTTAGAGTAGGGTACTTAATCGATTCATTAGTAAATTATTTTAACGTTAATTGCCACAGGTCCTTTATAATTGAAGCCAAGATTAAAGGACACTCTAGAATTTCTATTTATTTCTTCAAAAGCAGTGTACTCATTATCAAACAAAGTAAAATAAATTGTATCAGCAATTTGATTTCTTTTTATAAACCCATAATTGCTAAAAACACTATGAATTTCACCTGTATATATTTCCAAGTCGCCATTAGAATTCCTAATAGTTCCCCTTACAGATGACTTTATTTTTGGATCAAGATTAGCATAACTTAAAGTTTTAAAAATAGGTAGTGCCAAATCAATATCGTTATTTATATATAAAGCTCTTGCGTACCAAAATTGTGCGTGGTATCTATTATCTTTTTTTGTAAAACTTCTTTTCAGATAGTGTATTATGTTTGGCAAGTTCTCTATTTCATTCATACGAATTAAAAGATGCCCCATCTTAAAATTTAGATCTCTGTCACCAGGATTAGAATTTAGTGTTGTCTCTACTGTTTCAATTGCTTTAGGCAAGTCCCCATTACTCTCGTATATATTTGCTAAACTTCTACATAAATAAGTACTTTTTTTATTAGCATTAAAGGCATCTTCCAATAATTGTAAAGCTTTGGGCTCATTCTGAATTATCTTGTTAAAATTTGAATTTGATTCAATAATATGGGATTCATCAGGAAAAAATTGTAGAGCTTTAGAAATTAATAATTCAGTTTCCTTAACAATTTTTTCAAAGGCATAATTATCATCATTATCTAAATAAATTTGAAGTAAATGTAACTTACATTTTATAAGTGTATGGTATGGATGTGCAGTAACAAATTTATTTTTTACAATACTCTCGCAAATTTGCTCAACATCTCTTATTAATTTTTTCTTTTCTAAAAGGTTAGCTGTATGTAAGGCTTTGTTCAAGATTAGTTCAGCTAAAGAGTGTCTTATTAAAGAATTATTATGATTTGTTATTTCATCAGCTTTGTTTAATAATTTCTCAGCAATAATTAAACTACCTCCATTACTTTCCATTTCAAAAATTGCCTGTTGTTGAAGTAATTTTTCATCATTATAACTCTTGTTACTAGCAATGGTATAGATTTGTCTGATTTTTGATGGATCTCTAAAATGATTTAAAAGTTTTTTAGCATTTGTCAGGTATAAAAATGCTTCTTTATCACAGTCATAGTCAATATCCAAATTATTCAGAAGCCTTATGAACTCGTCAAACCTTATATTCTCGTCTGAAAATATTGAATCAATTACAAATTCAGAAATTAGTCTATGACGAGTTTCATATATAAAATCATTAATATAATACTCTCTTTTAGAAAATATTAGTGAATCTAACGGTCTGAAAAACTTTTCTTCAAATTGAGCATAAGTAATATTATGTACTCTTGAGATCAAGCCCGCCCTAGCAAATGTTCCAAGACTATGAAGTAAACAAACTGTTATATACATTTGTTTAGCTAACTCATCAGGAATTGAATGATATTCATCAGTAACAATTTCCTGAAAACTTTTGCCTTGTGTAGACTCATAAAGAGCAACTAATAATTCTCTACCTGCCTTTTCTTCAAATTCTTTAATTTGTACATCCCTAGTTTTGTTTTTTAAATAACCAAGACTATCATGAACTTCAAGAAGATTCAAAAGTGAATTTATTTCTGATTCAGTCAAATACTTTAATATATAAGAATTGGTACAGTAAAATTTTATTCTATTACATTCTACATTCCAAATATTTAATCTTTCAGCAGAAATAATTGTTACTAATGCACTTTCTTTTTTAGATCTTTCAATTAAGTGCGCAATTTCAAGTTCATTATTATAGGCATTATCAACGAATAAAAAAATTCTCTCCTTTACTAAATTATATAATTCTATAATTGGTTCAGCATTTAGTAAAATTTCTTTATTGAGAATTAGACAAATCTTATTAAATGATTTGAATCCTTCGTATGCAACTCTATTTAATAGAACAGTTTTTCCAGAACCCGCGTGACCTAAGATTACAAATAAGTTTTGTTCATTTTTTTCACTATTTAAAAATATCTCTGTTGCAATACCATTTTCTATACTCCTTCTTACATCTAAATTTTGAATCATGGGACTTATATTGTAAACAGTCCCCTTATAAAATTCTTTAGGATGAATTAACTCAATTTTAGGATTATCTTCAACAATGACAATGTCATTTTTAATAAAATTCACCAAGCTTTCACTTGGTTTGTTGTCATTTAAAGAAATTTTATTTAAAATTGAATTGCTCAAATCAAGTTCTAATCTTTTATCTAATTCCTTATCTAAATCATCTAAATTAATATTGTTTGTCAATTCCTCAATAAAGCCTGAAAAGGTATAATTTAACGCTGTAATTTTTTTTGTTGACAGCATTCTTTCAATTGCAGATTTTACATTTGGGGCGATTATATATGACCGCATTCTATTAGTTAGATCCGTATCGAGTTTTAACAAAACTTCTCGTATATCACTATCTTCTAAACTATGTCCAATAAATAATAATGTATGATTTCTCGCCAATTCTACAACTCTTTCAAATAGCCTTTCTCTATTTTTTTTATGTGTTACATATTGATCCGTTGTTAAAATTAATGGTAACTGGGGATTATTTATTTCTGTAATACATCCATGCAATTTTATAAATAGTAAGTCATTTACAGATTTAAGTTTGTCATTAATTCTTTCATCTCGCATGAATTTTACTAGTATTTGCTGTTTTTTCTGAACCTTACTATACGTTTTTTCTATCACTAAATCGTAGTTAGTAGTCACTATTGCCTTCCATCTAAAATGGGGTACTTTTAAATGAAAATCACATGGTTCAAAATCCTCAAAATAGTCCGCAATAAATTTTTGAACTGTATATAAATCATAATCTGAAATAGCTAATTCAGAAACCATAGATAATGATGAGCCTTTTAAATCATCATCAAGAAATTTATCAATTAATATTTCTGCTAATTCTTTTCCAATTGGTACTTTGTTTCCTTTTTGATGAGTTGCACCAATAAGTGCGCCTGAGCCTAGAAACAATACAACATTACCTTCTTTAATTTGTTCAATAAGTGATTTAGGAATCATAATTTATTTTTAAGTCTATTCAAGATTAAGCAAAATTTTATAGTAAAACAAATTAAGTAACTTATTCATTATTATTATTATTTCCCTGCTCTCCGAAGTGTTCTTTATTCACGCTGCGCATTCTCTGACTTTGAGCCATTTCAAACAAATGTAAATGAAAAACGAATACTTCTCAAAGTCTCCGACTTAAAACCATTTTCTTTGAATGTTTTTTCTGAGTATAAAAATCCAAGATAATCATAAGAACTAACCGTAAAAGTCAGGAGACTTTTTTCAGGTTTATAATTTCTAAGAAACAAAAAAATACGCAAAGTCAGAGTGAACTGCCCTCAAAAAGTTAGACACTATTTTGGGGCATTTTTATGAAAATGAAAAAGAAAAAATCGAATTAGAGCATAAGTTAATTTTTGATATAAACTCTAATTTTCAATCATCCTTTTTAGTAAATTATAATCTAAAACCAAATGTTTATATTCTACATCATTGATTACCTAAACAGAAGGAGCTAAAATATATCTTCCATGTCCAGCTTCCCTGATCATGAATCCCTCAACATCAAAGTTAATTGTGTCTTCAATCTTTAATTGTTCCAGAATTTTTTCTCTCAAAAACTGCTTTTCTTCAGTATATTTTTTGGATTTTATCTCATTATAGTATAGAGTATAAAATTTGTCATATTCTGAATCTATATCAATTTTATGGGTTTTAATATTTCTAAACTCAAGAAAATCTTCAACCGTTTCACTTTTTAGTAAAGCCACGAACATTCCCTCATTAGTTTTAAAAGCTTTTTTAAATATTTCAAAATTGGACTTGTGTGCGTTTGAAATGTAAAAATCAAAAAGTTTTATCGGGGCATAACAAGGAGAAAGCGACTTCCATTTACTAAATGAAATTGGGAAAAACCTTTGATAAATTTTTTCAAATTTGTCTATCCCAACAATATGTTTTTCAATTTTTTCCTTATAAAATATTTGGAATGGCATGTTATTTAAAATTTTAACTAATCCCTCTGAAGGTAAAGTAGAATAAAAGCCCAAAAAACCATTACATTTATTTGCAATAACACGATCATTTATATTATTCTCAATAGTAGGCGTTATAGACTTTCCCGAATGAGAATAGTGTTTACAACTCACAAGCCAATCAATAACTGTATCTTGACCACTTACTCCTGTTCTTATTTCTCTAACAATAAGATCTTTACCATTATCTGCACCTCTACTCGGATTTGCTATAATTTCATATCCCAATTCTTGCAGAAATTCACGAGCAAATAATTCAAAAGTATCTTGGTCTCCATCCCCAGTATTAGCTTTAGGAATTTCAGAAAAATTTATAATCATAAGTATCTCATTATTGTTTTAGATACAGGAACTCCATACAAGGAGGTTACTCAAGCATCTTAACAATAAATACTCTCAAATTTTCAAAACTGTAGCTTTATGGCACTTTTTTTTCAAAATATTTTTTTTGACTAGCAAAATAACTGTTCCAAAATGACACACTCCTCAATGAGATTTTAAAATTTGTAAAGTTTTCATCTACAGCATGGATGGTAGTGGATAGTTTAGGTACACAATTTACCTCGCGGGCAGGTAATTTGAGTAATTAAATGATGGGATTTTGCATTAAAATAGCCGATATTAGTAGAGCGGGGAGTTTTGGAAACCTATTAAAATCATGTTTGAGTATTCCAGCGGATACAGGCAAAGCTAGTACAAAATTCTAATGTTTTGGTACGTTTTTGATAGTAAAAGTTAATATTAAAAATCATAAAAATTCATTACTAATATGGCTTTTATTTAATTCAAGGTTTGGACCAAAATTGATAAATTGCAAATTGAATATTAATGCGATTATACATATATTTGTTTTATTTTTAATTCCTATCCTCTTCGGAATCTACTATTTTAAATAAAACTGAATATCAAAAAATATTAATTGTAAATAAAATCTATGAGTAAAAATAAAAACCAATTTGGATGTCTAGTAATTATTTTCGTTTTTGTTTTATTCATTGTTTTATACAATATAATTGAAAGTTCATTTTCTAAAAAGGAAAATAAATTAGCTGATAAGGAAGCTAACGAAAAAACTTTTAAAAAATATTGGAATAACTCTAACATTTTGTTTTTCAAAACATTTAATTGTAACGACCTAAAAAAAATTGAAGCTAAACCAATAATTAAAAAAGTATTTATAATTGAGACTTTTCATAAAGAATTGTGCAATCCTCAACAAGCTTTAAAATTCCATTACATATTTCCTGAAAAAAAATATAGTTCTAAAATAACCGATAGTATAATTAATGCTAATATCTTAATATGGATTAATGAGATTGAAGAAATCGAGGAAGGAAAATACACAAATGGAACAATTGCCAAACGACGACAACTAATGTTAAGTTTTATAGATTTATCTCAAAAAACAATTTATAAAACTCAAATTATTAAATTTGATGGAGAACCTGAGCCAGAAATCAAAGTACGACGAAACACTAAATCTAAAGAAATTAATTTTGGAGAATATCCGAGAGAAAAAATTGTTGAAATTATTAAAAATTTATTAGATGAGTAACTACTACTGGGAAATCATTCTTGAAAATTCTTCAAAAAAAATAACACTGCCTTATCTTTTGGGGGCTAAACTAATATTTTTTAAAAATTCACAAATTGATGAAATAGAAGAATTATTCCATCAAATAATTAATTCAGAGAATGATTCTGTCTACAGTATGTATCATTGTCCTAATATTAGAGAATATGTAATTTTTAAAAACAAATATGGATATTCTTTTAAAGGAACTGAGATACGAAATCCTAAAACAAATATTTTAAAATTAGTTTTTGGATTAAACATGGAATTTCTTGGAAAAAATTTAGACCAAATTCAAAAAAACTTAACTAAAAGATATGAGGAAGATATTAATGCAGGTAAATTTTCTTTTTTAAAAGGAAAATTCCATGAGTATAATAATGATGAAAAAAATGAGATTTTACATTTATCAAATCAGTTGAAGTAAACCTTTCTCATAACTTGTTTTTTAAAAACTTTCAATTGCATTAACAATTTTATAAAAATCATCAATAAACTCGTTAGATTTTTCAAGGTTTCCCGCTACTAAGAAAAACACCACTTGAAAAAGCTGGTGTTTTTTGTTTATAACACTTTAGTTTTATGGATGAATTTATTGTTTATATTCTCTTCTCTGAAAAATTTAATAAAAATTATACTGGTTATACTTCTAATTTAATTGAAAGATTTAAATCTCATAATTCCCTTGAAACAAAAGGATATACTTTAAAATATAGGCCTTGGAAAGTAATTCATGTAGAATTTTTCAATTCAAAATCCGAAGCTATTAAAAGAGAAAAATATTTAAAAACCGGAATTGGAAGGGAATTTATTAAAAAGATAATTGATAATCGATAAACTTGGAGGGCTCATATCCGCCGCGGCGGACACAGGTTCGAGTCTTCGCCGCGGCGAACTACTAAGACAAAAAGCTCCAGATTTCTCTGGAGCTTTTTTTTGTTTAAATGCTGTGTCATGGAACGCGGATGACATGGATTGGCTTTGCCAAAACGCGGATGATAACGGATTTTTTAGTTTAATTTTTTATTAGGACAAGCTTATTGGTAAGATAATAAGTTATATCGTCGGGCTCATATACGCCGCGGCGGACACAGGTTCGGGTCTTCGCCCGGCGAACTACTAAGACAAAAAGCTTCAGAGAAATCTGGAGTTTTTTTGTTTTTATAAAATTATTCTAGCAAATAGAAACAGTCAAAGAATTTTATAAGGTTTACAATTTCTAAGAAACAAAAAAACTGCGCAAAGTTCACATAGAAATTTGCGCAGTTTTTCATAGGAAAACTTCAGAGAGAGGTTATTACCAAATGGTTATTCTGTCTTTCTTCGGTAAAAACATTTTATCTCCAGGCTGTAGATTAAATGCTTCGTAAAAAGGTGTAGTGTTCATTAGAGGACCATTAACACGCCAATTTGGAGGAGAATGTGGATTATTATTAATCCATAAACGAAGGAACTCGTCTTTCATTTTTACCCTCCATATTTTGGCTATAGAAATAAAGAAGCGTTGGTCTGGAGTAAAACCATCAATTTTTTTATTCCCTTTTCCTTGCTCGGTCATTTTAAATGCATCATAGGCAACTGCTATTCCGGCAATATCCGCCGTATTTTCGCCAACTGTCATTGCACCATTAATGTGCAGATCACCTAAAACAGTATAGGTACTGTACATATCGATAACCTGTTGTATTCTTGACTTAAACTGTGCATAATCCTCTTTTGTCCACCAGTTTTTTAAGTTGCCATCCTTGTCATATTGAGCACCCTGATCATCAAACGTATGGGTTATTTCGTGACCTATCACCATTCCGATACCTCCATAGTTAAGTGCATCATCTGCATTATTATCAAAATATGGGGCTTGTAAAATACCTGCAGGAAAAACAATTTCATTGGCAGTAGGGTTATTATAGGCCGTTACTGTTGGAGGCGTAGTAAACCATTCTGATTTATCGACTGGCTTACCCAATTTTGCCAATTGAAATTGATATGCCGCTGTAGCAGCCGAAACCATATTCTCAAAATAGGTATTCCTGGCTATATGTACATTGCTATAGTCTTTCCATTTATCCGGATATCCTATTTTTTTAGTCATGGCTGCCAATTTTTCTTTCGCTTTTTGTTTCGTAGTCTGACTCATCCATTCCAGATTATCAATTCTTTTTGCATATGCTTTCTGCAGATTATTCACGAGGACTAACATGCGTTTTTTGGCATCTTCTGAAAAATATTTTTTTACATACAATTCAGCCAACGCCTCGCCTAAGGTATTGTCAAGTACATTAGCCATTTTTTCGCCACGAGTTTTTTGAACAGCCTGACCAGAAAGTACTTTGGTGTACTCAAATGAGGCATCTGCAAAAGGCTTACTTAAATCATCTGCATATCTTTCTAAAGAATTTGCTTTCAGGTAAATTTTCCAATTATTAATGGGGATGGTCTTTACGAGTTTATTTAGTGCATCATAATAGGCAGGTTGCCCTACATTAATGAAATCGGTTTTAGCACCTAAATTATTTAAAAATGTAGTCCAGTCTATGTTGGGATGTCTTTTTACAAGATCTGATACAGCTATTTTATTATAATTTGCCTGTACATCCCGAAGTTCAACTTTTGTTTTATGCGAAATAGCGAGTTGTTTGTCAATATTGTACACCAAATTAGCATTGTTTTCAGCCTCTTTGGCATTGCTGCCGGTTTGCTCAAATAATGTAGCAAGGTATTTTTTGTACGATTTCTGTATGGCAACAGTTGATGGATCTGATTTGAAATAATAGTCCCTGTCTGGCAAACCAATACCTGTTTGATAGATTTCAGCAATGTTCATACTGCTGTTTTTCTGATCGGGTGACACTCCAAAAGCAATAATAGAAGGATTATTAACCTTCACCTGATTAACGACAAAGTTCATTAAGGACGGTAAATCGCTAATAGCTTCAATTTTAGCAAGTAGCGGTTTAATAGGTTCATAACCGCGTTTGTCAATGGTTATCGTGTCCATACCTGATGCATAAAAGTCTCCTACCTTTTGTGCTATACTTCCTGCCGGATTCTTACTTTGCGAAATACTGTCCAATATTCCCTGCAGGCGAATTCGTTGTGGGTAATTCATAAACATGTAGGCACCAACTCCGGATTGTGATGCAGGTATTGATACAGAATCGTACCATTTGCCATTTACATATTTAAAAAAATCATTACCAGGTCGCAAGGTGGAATCTATTCCAGTGATAGCAATATCTTTTTTTCCTTGGTGTTTTGAGCAAGCTGTAAAAGCTAAGAATGCAATGAAAAGCATTAATGAATTTTTCATAATCTAGATTATTTCTATTAAATGAACCGAAAATGTTTGAAAACCGATGTTCTAAAATTTATATAACTGGAATAGTTACTTTTAAGAGAACAATATACGAATTCAGTATTTAATTCTAAAGTTTATCTACCTATTGTTATAGTTATGAAAATTCCAATCGAATTAGATATACCTGATAATTATCTAATTACAGTAATTCCTTTACCCTCTACGAAGTGTTCTTCTTTACGCTGCGCAAATGACATGTCCGCAGCTTTTCATAAGGAAGACTTCGGAGAGCGGGGGTTCCCATCATAAGTAATTGTCCAATTCAAACTGTCTAAGTCTTTAATTGTAAAAAGATACTTCTTATTGTAAATGTTTTTCTTGAAAATCTCTTTCCAACCATACTTATCCACGCTGTCTTTCTGTACAATGAATAATCTTGCTTTTTTATCTTCTAGTGTATTAAAAAAAGTATCCCAATATCTTGGTGTATCGTAATTTGCAACTGTTTGTCCTTTCTTAATTTCTGTAAAAATAAAAGGGGCGTCATAATCACCTCTTTTAGATTCGTCAAAACCATCTTGATATTCATAATAAAATCCTGCATTATTCATATTGTCATTATCAGAAAAAATGCTAAATATTACTTTATCAGAATTGTTTCTTACAAGTAATTCCCTTGTATCTAGTTTATCACAAGAACAAAAATTGAATAAAAGGAATAAAAAAATAAATGTTTTAGTGTTCAAAATAGTTTTATGTTTTTAGGTGATAGTATAATTTATATTTTAATTCTTCAGATATTGAGTTTGTATCTATTGGATAGTATTATTGTATGTAATAAAAATGGCAGAGTAATGATAATAAGCCCTTCTCTCCGAAGTGTTCTTTATTCACGCTGCGTAAATGTCATTTGCAAGTTTTTCATAAGGAAGACTTTGGAGAGCAGGGATATACTTAAAATATACCAGACGGTAATATTTTTAAATGTTCTTCATATTTTCCTGTAATTTGATTTCTTCTAAGTATAATCAAGAAATCAGAATTCTTATATTTATAAACTGCATCACCTACTTTAACATCTTGATAAGCACGAATATCATAATTCCAAAACCTAACTTTTTTATAATTATCATACAAAGCAAGTGATTTTGTTGGCGTTATATCAATTTTTGTTATAATAAAATTATAACTTTTTGACATCTCTTGCTTTGATTTAAAATAAAAATTTGCAATCACACCTAAAAAAATGATCGTAAAAAAACTCACCAAAAAAACAATTTTATTTTTCATAATTTATCATTTAAAAAAAGCCATTAATTGGTATCGTATAACTTAGCCCTCCCCTTGCACCAGCCCTGTTCTCCGAAGTGTTCTTTATTCACGCTGCGCAAATGTCTCCGACTTTTCCTTTCAAACAAATGTAATTGAAAAACGAAGACTTCTCAAAGTCTCCGACTTAAAACCTTTTTCTTGGAATGTTTTTTCCTGAATGTAAAAAATCCAAGACAATCATAAGAACTATCCGTAAAAGTCGGGAGACTTTTTTCTGGTTTACAATTTCTGAAGCAAAAAAAATGCGCAAAGTCAGAGACATTTGCGCAGCTTTTCATAAGGAAACTTCGGAGAGCGGAGGTTCCCATCATAAGTAATTGTCCAATTCAAACTGTCTAAGTCTTTAATTGTAAAAAGATACTTCTTATTATAAATATTTTTCTTAAATATTTCTTTCCACCCATATTTATCTACGCTATCTTTTTTAATAATATAATATCTTATTTTTTGGTTATCACAAGTTTTTATGTATTCTTCCCAAAATGGAACAATTATATAGCTAAAATCATCTTCTTTTGGAATTGATTCTTTTCCCATATTTGGAATACTGTCTATACTATTTAATTCTTTTTTTGTATAAAAGCAATAAATACTATTTGTAGAATTGTTATGGGTCGTAATATACCTACCATCCGTCTTATGTCCTATGCAAGAGATTAATAACAAAAACGAAATCAGACAGTAAATTTTTATTAGCTTCATTTGTTTAAGGTTAAAAAGGATTAAAGGGTTTTAAATGATGTGTTAATTGAAAAATCTCCCTGCTCAACGAAGTGTTCTTTATTCACGCTGCGTAAATGACATTTACAAGTTTTTCATAAGGAAGACTTCGGAGAGCGGGGGAACTAATCCAAATTTAATATCTTTATGATATTCTCATCAAATGGCTTCTCTGAATTAATCATAACTATATAAAAACTTTGATGTCCCTTGTAAAATAAAAATACTGTTGGGGTCAGTCCTTTGGTAAAATCTGAAAGTATTTGATGTTCTCCTTTTTCATTGCTTAAGGACATATGATTTATTGAACCATAAAACCCCTTATAATTTGTACCCTTAAAGGTTCTCTCTATTTTTGAATATTCATCTAAGTTTACATTTATCTCAGAATTAAAAACAAAACCATAGTTAATGGTAAATTCCAAGTCGCTGCCCTTATTTAATATTTCTCCTGACTGAAACTTCACATCATAAAGATTGACATTTTGATTAATGGTAGCTTTTTTCAATTCAACATTAGCCAAGTCTTTAAACTCCCATACTATTATATTATAAATGTCTTTATAATGAAAATTATTATAAACATCCCTTTTTTTTACATAACTATAACAGAAATTAGTATTAAGATTTGTTTTAACAGAATCTTTAAAAACCCACATATATTCTTTATAGGTCTGCTTATCCGATGAATGGCTGTATCTTATAGTAACGTAAAAAAAATAAGATAAATAGCTAATTACTACTAGTATTATAGTTGCTATTATTATTTTCAAAGTCTTATTCATATTAAAATTCAGTTAAATATTGCATCTCTGCTCACGGAAATGTTCTTTATTCACGCTGCGCAAATGTCTCCGACTTTTCCTTTCAAACAAATGTAATTGAAAAACGAAGAATTCTCAAAGTCTTTGACTTAAAACCATTTTCTTAGAATGTTTTTCCTGAGTGTAAAAATCCATTACAATCATAAGAACTAACTGTAAAAAGTCGGGAGACTTTTTTCTGGTTTACATTTTCTGAAGCAAAAAAAATGCGCAAAGTCAGAGACATTTGCGCAGCTTTTCATAAGGAAACTTCGGAGAGCGGGGGCTTTTTATTTAAAAAAATGATTTCCTTTTTTTTACTCTTTTACGAATATATATTGATTTCCACCCTGTTTTAAAATCATTTCCTTTTTTTCTGCATTAAATTCCAGTACAATTCCCGCAGGATCAAATTTAAAAATATTAGAAGCGGTTGGCTCTAGGGGGAAAGACGACTGCCCTGTTGCCTGTGCTACCAAGCTGGCTTCTTTTTTGGTAATCTCTATTTTTAAAGGAATTTGTGCACTTTTGTAGATGCCTAAATATTGCGATAAAGTATTTTCTGGTATTTCAATAGTGTTGAAAGCTGGCATTTGATACGGTTTATTGAAATAAGAACTTAATGCACATAAAAGAATATTGTCATTATTATACCCCATTACTCCGTTAGATGTAATTGCAATAGCCAATTTTTCATTAGCAAAATAATCTAAAATTGATCGGAATCCGTCAATTCCGCCAGTATGTCTGTAACTTTTTTTATCAAAGTAAGAGAATTCAAAAATACCCATCCCAAAATTATCTTTAATTGTTTTCATCCGATTTAAATTTTCTGGTGTAATAATCTTTCCGGCAAAAAGACTTTCTATAAAAATATTCAAATCAGTTGGATTGGAAACAATTGCACCGGCGCCAAGTGGTACAGACATATCTGTCTCTTTATGTTTTTCCCATTTTCCTGCGAAAGTATAAGAATAGGATTCGTTTTTTTCTAAATTGATTTTAGATCCTAAATAAGTATTTTTTAATTTTAGCGGTTGAATGATTTTCGCATTTAGTAGTTCGCCATAAGGTTTCTTATAAACCTCTTCTAATATAAAGGATAATAAAATATAATTAGAATTGCTGTACTCCCCTTTTGTATCTGGTTCAAAAGAAATTTGTCCAGAAGCAATTCTTTCGATCAGCTTGACTTTTGATTGGAATTGAGCAGACCAGCTCAAATAATCAGAATCATTTGTAATATCGTAAATTCCGCTTCTGTGATTCAATAAATTACTGATAGTAATTTTGCTGGCGTTTTTAACTGTTGGAAAGTAAATATCAATAGTTTGGTCAAGCTTGATTTTTTTTTCTTCTAAAGCCTTAAAAACCAAAGATGCGGTAAACATTTTTGAAATTGATCCAATTCTGTATTTGCTGTTTACCGTTGACTTCTTTGAAGTCGCGATATCATCAAAACCTATTGAGTGGGTATAAATTGTTTTTCCATTTTCAGAGATAGCAATACTGCCCATAAATTTATTGTTTTTTTCCAGAATCTGAAATAAGCTGTCAAGTCTCTTTGCATTGAAATTTTGGGAGAAACCACTTGTTATGAAAAGAGCAAATAAACTTGTAATAATAATTTTTTTCATGAGATTGTTTTTTGATTGATTTTTTAGTTTTTAATACATTTTATGAGAAAATAAAGTATTGTGATTCAAAAGCTAATTATGATTAGGTTTTTAGGAAGACGTTTGGATTTGTTATTTGTTACCTCAAAATTTAAAAAAATATAATTTGGAAGGAGACTGTAAAAATTCTACAATACAAAAAATGGGATTAGATAAGACTACATCTTAAATTATTTATAGGTAATTTTTTTTATATTATATGTCCTTTAATTACAAACATAAATACTATGAAATGAATACCGACCGTGACGCAATTATAACGATGCCCCCCCGCTCTCCGAAGTCTTCCTTTTGAAAAGCTGCGCAAATCTCCCGTTGCGTACACGAAACGAGACGCACACATTAGCACTCGAACAAAATGTAAATAAAAATTATTTTGTTTGATTTTCTGTGACAAAAAATTTATTTAGAAATAAAATCACAATTGTTGTGACAAAATAAAATTTAAAAAAAAAATATCACGGCTTCTGTGGCAGAATTAAAAATTAAATAAAATTTGCCACACTTTCGGTAGCAGAAAAATAAATAAAAATAAAATTGCTACCGTTTTTGCAGCAAAATAAAAATTAAATAAAATTTTGCTACACTCGCTCTATGAAATAAATAAGTCCTAAAAGTGATTTTAATCGAAATCTCTTTTACTTTTGCCAAATGTTGGAAATTCTTTACCAGGACGAATATATTATTGCAATCAATAAACCTAGCGGATTGCTGGTTCACAAATCATTTTATGCGCGCGATGCAAAAGTGTATGCTATTCAGGAATTGAGAAATCAAATTGGGGGGCAACATGTTTATCCTATTCACCGCTTAGATCGAAAAACATCTGGTGTCCTGTTATTTGCATTGGATAAAGAGATTCTGAAAATTATGAATGATCGTTTTGCTACTCGCGAAGTCGAAAAAAAATATTTGGCAATTTTACGTGGCTGGTCACCTGAAGAACTCACGATTGACTATGATTTAATCAATGATGATGACATTAAACAAAATGCAATAACCTATTTTCATCGTTTGCAAAATGCCGAAGTTGAATTAGAATTTAACAATAAACCCACATCACGATATTGTTTGGTAGAAGCAATTCCTGAAACGGGTCGTATGCATCAATTACGAAAACATTTCAAACATATTTTTCATCCCATTTTAGGAAGTCGTCCACATGGTTGTAACAAGCAAAATAAATTATGGCTGGATAATTATGAACTGAAAGGAATGATGCTGCATGCACATCAGTTAATTTTTAATCATCCCATAAAAAATGAACAACTAATCCTGAACGCAAAGATTAATGAAGAGTTTAGCCGAGTGGGTACTATTCTTAATCTGGACTTGAGTAACTATCAATAAATACTAATTTGTACATTATTCTTTTATTTTGAAATAATCGTTTTGAACAGCGGTAAAAATGGACCGCGGATGACACGGATTGACTAAGCCAAAAAGCGGATTATAACAGATTTTTTTATTTAATTCTCTAAATCACAAAGCCTTTTCTCTAAATTTTCCAGACTTCTTTTTCTTTCAATTTATTTAAAGAATTACTCATTTTGACACAATTATGAAACGAAATGGGACAATAACCCGCATTCAAATTACTACTTTGGTCAAAAAAAATAATAGCATTTTTCTGATAGTAATCACAGATTTGACAAACTAATCTACAGGGCATTTCTTCTAAAAAAAACCAAAAAGAATTATCCCGAGAGTTTTGCAGGCAAAGATTATGTTGAGAAAAATTACTTAAAAAAATCAAATATCAATTATGAAAAAAACAGTAACAAAATTGCATTCTACCCTATTGGTCCTAGTATTTATTGTACTCTCAGTATTTGAGACAAGTGCACAGGAAACACCCAATGCCTTAATCAATAAATATGAAGCGATTAATAAACACAGTCAGATTTTTGGGTATTCATGTATCCCGTCGAGTATTGAAATGGTGCTGAAGCTGAATAAAAAAGTAGATGCTAACTTTTATAATTACCAAAAAATATGGGAGAATAAAATGGATGGAACATTTGCAAACTTTGATGGTTTGTTATTAAACGGTATCCGTTTCCACCAAAAATTCAATCTAAAACGTGATCCTAATTTTCCATTTGATGATTTATTTACGACAATAGATAAAGAACTTTCAGAGAGTCGGTATGTAATAGTTTCGCTACCATCGGGCTACGGATGGCACATGTTTGTAATAACTCATAAATTACCAAACGGTGAATTTGTTGCTTACAGTAAGGATGGCGACAAAAATTTGATTGAAACAAATGTTAAACAGGTAATTAAAAGTGTAAACGGAACAGATATAATGACTTATCGTGAAGAATAAGGATAGAAAAGCTTCAGCGAAATCTGAGGCTTTTTGGTTTTGGATTATTTTTGAAGAAATTCTGTTTTTACGTTTGAAACATTAAAAACGTATCAATAAAAAAAGATCAAACCTTTTTATCCGTTTGATCTTTTTTAATCCACTTACATTGAGCAGTATTAGTGATTGTCAAATTCTCTGCGTTTGTAAAAATTATCATCATCACTCTCATAATTAGCGCTGGCATCATTTTCAGGATAGTAGGACTTCATTACACTTCGCTCATAATTTCTGTCAAAATTAAGCTGACTGTTGTATCGGTTGGTTTTTCTAAAAGTATTGTATCCTATACTGTTAGCCATGACAATTTTTGTGTCTTTATTGATACTTACCGATCCAATAGGTATAATAATATGGCTGTCTCCGTCTTTATACACAAATTCTCTTGCATTTTCGTTTGCTAAAGCGTCGTGTATCTCATTGCGGCTGTCGTCTATCAATCCTTTATCTACATTTACATCCAGATATACAACACGCTGCATATCTTTATTAACCCATAGATTATCGATTTTGCCAATAGTACGGTTGTCAGCGTCAACAATTTTCCATCCTCTTACATCTGAATAATTTGAAGCAATTTTATAATCAGAAAGTTCGTCCAGTCTGTATAAATTTCTGTCTTTATTTTCCATAAACTCTTATTTAATATTTTATATTCATTTTAGCTGAGTATAACTGTCCAAAACAATTTTATCCAGCTGTTTAGCTTTTATTTTCTAACGTACACTTGTACTGTTTTCGATTTCAACGTTACTTTCGCTTTGTACTTCATTATCTCTCAAAAAGATGAAGTATAAAAGTGCTGTGATTATTACCACTGCAACTACCCACGGCCATATCGGCTTTTTTTTCTCAATTCTAATTTCTGCCATAACTTCCTTTTTTTAAATTAAAAATAGTTTTTATATAATTCTAAAGGTACAAAGCAGAATAGCGTAACAAGTATGTAATTTCAGCCAGAAGTTACACAATTCCCAGTAGGCTAATTGATTGATAATCCGTTGTGTGAAATAAATAAAAATTTAATTAAACACATAGAAAACATAGATTTTATGATTTTGAAAAAAGGAAAATCAAAAAGAAACTCGTTTCTTCACACATAGCTATGTGTTTTAATGCAAGTGAAACGCTTTTTTTTGAGTTCAATAAGCTATGTATCTAGGTGTTAAAAATAATTTCACCCAACGGGTTAATTGATAATGCAATAGTATGATATAGCGGTTCGCATTTCGGTGATCAATTCGCATTAAACCTGAAACTTTCTTAATAAAAGTTAGAAAACCCCAAAACCGCACAATAATGTGACAGTAATGAGGCCCGCTAAACTATAGATTAGTCGATTCGAATTGTTTAAGATCTCTGGTGTTTTTTTGTACAGCCAGGGATGAAAACATTCCTAATACAAACGACATTCCGAAGAACCCCTTTTCACTGAGTAATAAATCGGCATTCCAGAGACCAATTATTAATAATACTATTGATGCTATTGTACTAAACCAGCTGAGACTGTAATACAAATCAGTCACAGGGATACCTTCGAGCCTGTCGCGCACACTTTTTTGCACTGATATGACAGAGAAAAGACCAAAAAGGAGAATTGTAAAATAATATCCCTTTTCATTATAAGCCATATCCGAATTGTAAAGACCAATACAATAGGAGGTCATACCTATAAGTAACGTCATCCAGGAGGCACCGACAAAAGCAGCACTTGGCTTTAAGGGGCTATGCCCATTATTTAATTTTGAATTTGATTCTGAATTGTTGTTTACTTCATTTGATTTTAGCGGTTCCATAATTTTTATGTTTTATAATTATGAGACAAATTTCAGTAGGAATGAGTCCTTATAAAAATCAATTTATGCATAAAACTGACGTTATAAAAATACATTTTACTATTTTTATCGGGAGAAAATTATAGTTATGAATGCACTCCAGGAAATATCGAATATGATGAATGAAGCTGATAAAAAGGCATTCATACAGTATCTTTCTAAAAAGAATAAACGTAAAGACACAGCGAATATAGCCTTATTCAATTCTTTAAAAACTGACGATATAAAACTTAAAAAAGAAATTTTAGAAGACAAAAAAAGTACCGATGCCTATCATGCGCTTAGAAAACGACTTTATGACAACATGATTAATTTTATGGCTAACCGAAGTTTTGAAAATGATACTTCGGAAGAAAATACCATACTTCGGCTTATTGTTGTAAGTCGGTTATTTTTTGAACATCAACTTATAAAAACAGCCTTTAAATGTCTGGCAAAGGCCGAAGAGACTGCGCTAAACCTGGAGCATTTTAGTCTTCTCAATGAAATTTATCTGACTCAGATACAATTTGCCCATTTCAACCTGTCAGAACCAATCGAAAAAATAATAGGCAAATTTAAAGCCAATAAAAAACAGCTCGAACAGGAAGAACAGCTTAATTTAGCCTATGCTGTCTTGCGTCGTGAACTTGCTGCTATTTATCACGAAGGCCGAATAGTAGATTTTCAGGCATTTATAAAAAACACTATTGAAACACATGGGATATCATTACAACAGGGATTAACTTTTAAATCTCTGTACCAAATATTATTTATTGCCAACGAATATGCTTCTATAAACAACAATTATTCGCTTATTGAGCCTTTTGTTGTGAAAAGCTATCAGTTCATTAGCAAAAAAACCGACCTGACAGACCGACATTTATACTATCATATCTACATCTTATATTTTATAGCCAACTTCTATTTTCGCAATGGTGAGTTTACGGAGTCTTTGCACTATCTCAATCTGATGTTTACCGAACTTCAGAAACAATCCGGCAAATATTATCAGCGTTTTTGCCAGCGCTATTTTTTATTATTGGCCTTCAATGAAAATTATATGGGTCATCCTATAAAAGCTATAGAAATTGCTGAAAAAGCTCTTTCATCCAACAAAAAAACAGATCCTAATGACAGTAATGACATTCGGCTTATGCTTATCGTTTTTTATATCCAGCAAGATTCCGGACGTAATGCCGTAAAAGAAATGGCTAAATTAAATCATACCGACAGTTGGTACGAAAAAAAAATGGGTATGGACTGGATAATCAAAAAATGTCTTGTCGAAATCCTTCTGCATGCACAGCAAGAAAACACAGAACTGGCTTTGTCCCGGATAAAAAGTTTTAAACGACGTTATAAAAAATATCTTTTAACGGTAAATGAAGCCCGTGTTGTGCAATATCTTTTGTTTGTAGAACAATATGTAATGAAGCCCGAAATTATACAGACACAAAAATTCAAAGCAGCAATAGAAGATTTTATAATTGCAGCGCAAAACGGTCCTAAAGATATTTTGATCATGAGTTTCTTATCCTGGCTGCTTGCAAAAGTGAGACGAAAAACGGTCTATGAAACTACTTTAAATCTCCTTGCGGCGTACTTTCCTGTAGTTAAAATCGAAAAAACTTAGAATCTCTGGCTTTTTCAACGAAGAGGATGTTTCGAAAAACGGAGGAAAATGATGTTCCATTTTAACTATTCGGATAGGTGACATCTTGAAAACTTTCAAAGAACACTATTAAAAAGCAAAAGAATATTTCCTTAAAACAATTAGCTTGTAATAAATTTTTAGATCTCATCTAAAATTATCATTTTAAATAAAAAAAATCATCTTTATTGCCTTGTATGCAAAATAATCAATTATTAATCAAATAAGAAAAACAGACGTGATAGAGCAAAACTTACAACATTAAATATCAGGCATATTTTAAGTTTTCCTGATTCCTTTTAAACTAAAACAAAAATTCAGCTTGCAAGCAATCCTATTCCAAGTGAAAGATCAAGCCTTCCTTCGTCATTTAGACTTTACAATGAGATTGTTACTATATTGTAAAGTTTTATCTTGAAATTTATTTCTATTTTTGTAGTTTATTTTTCTACCCAATGAATAATCCACAACATCCTATACCACACAACGAACCAGAACGTCTGGCAGCATTAAAACGCTATAACATTCTTGACTCCTTACCCAACCATGCTTTTGATGATGCCACAAAACTTGTGGCGTATATATGTGGCGTACCCATTGCCCATATTTCATTCATAGACGAAAGCAGACAGTGGTTTAAATCGGAAATTGGGATAGGTGTAACTGAGGTGCCGAGAGAAATCAGTTTCTGTCAATACACTATCATGGAATCAGAAATGGTTGAAATCCCGGACACCCATACAAACGAAAGATTCAAAGACGACCCAAACGTTATAGATGGTTTTAAAATCAGGTTCTATGCCGGAATTCCGCTTACAACCCCGGATGGTTATAACATCGGAACCATTTGTGCTATAGACCATGTTTCTAAAGAACTAAATGATAACCAGCGCAATGCGCTTTCGATTATTGCGAAACACGTTATCAATCAATTGGAATTAGGAACTAAAAATATTGACCTTAATACTCAGAAAAAAATAGCCCAACGTGCAGTACACGCAAAAGATAATTTTTTAGCCAATATGAGTCATGAAATCAGGACTCCGTTAAATGCCATTATTGGTTTTACGGATCTGCTGGCCCAGACAAAGCTGGATACTGTACAGCGCGATTATATTGAAAGTGTACAAATTGCAGGAGAAAATCTGCTGCTGATTATTAATGATATTCTGGATCTTTCTAAAATAGAATCCGGTAATTTAAAGATTGACGAACAGCCCTTCCATTTAAAAAAGACATTGAAACATGTTTATAATTTATTAAAGGTAAAAGTTCCGAAAGACATTGAATTTAATCTTTTTCTGGATGCCGAAATGCCTGAAGTTGTTATTGGCGATCAGGGAAGACTCAACCAGATACTCGTGAATCTTACGGGTAATGCGCTGAAGTTTACCGAAGAAGGTGAAGTTACTATTTCAGTAAAAAAACTGGAAGAAACTGAGGATCGTTACGCCCTTAGATTCTCTGTTAAAGATACCGGGATAGGCATACCGGAAAACAAGCTTAAAACTATTTTTGAACGTTTTACCCAGGCAGAAGAAAGCACTACCCGAAGATTTGGAGGTACTGGGCTTGGCCTTAACATTGTTAAACAACTTGTTGAACTTCAGGATTCTAAAATTCAGGTAAAAAGTAAGCCCGATCGCGGTTCTGAGTTTTTCTTTGTACTTACTTATAAAAAAGCAAATCAGGCGGAATTGGTCGCTGAGCCTTTGTCAGGAGAACATCTTCATAAACTTAAAATACTTCTTTGTGAAGACAATGTGTTGAATCAGAAACTCATCAAAAGTGTTATCGACAACTTTGGTTTTGAATTAGACATTGCAGATAATGGTGAAGCCGGGATCGCTCTTCTGTCAAAAAACGAATACGACCTTATCTTAATGGATCTTCAGATGCCTGTTAAAGATGGGTATCAGACTACGGAATATATTAGGAATGAAATGCAGTTAACTATACCCATTATAGCCATGACAGCACACTCGCTTGTGGGAGAACAGGAACGCTGTTATGCTGTAGGAATGGATGCTTATGTACCCAAACCTTTTAAGCAGGTTGTACTATTAGATGCTATAAAGACCGTAATGAACAAAGACAGTATGCCAGTACAGAAGCGATTGGTAGATTTGTCTTTTTTAGAGGAGATGTCATGTGGTAATCTGAATTTTAAGCAGGAAATGATTGATCTTTTTATAGAGAAGATTCAGATGGAAGTGACACAGCTGGAAGAAGCTTTTCATAACAATGATTATGACAGAGTCGAAAAACTGTCACATAATATGAAATCCAGTTTCGACATGTTCCTGCTGGAAGATCTTACGGGCTGTTTATCCTTTATTGAGAAAGAAGCAAAACTTAGACAATTTACTACTGAAACAGCTGAGCAGCTGAGTCTATTACGTTCCGAAATTACTGAAGTAGTTAAAATTTTAAAGGAGCTATGATAAAAGAGAAGTATGTATTAACTTTACATTACCTGATACCACATTAAGTTTTCTCAACGATAAACATTTGATCCTATGAAAATAGTTTTAGCTGAAGATAATGAAATCCTACGCAAATCATTATCCTTTTTCTTAGCGTCTAAAGGATTTACCGTTGACCAGTTTTCTGATGGAAAGGAAGCATTAAATGCTATTGAAGCAAATAGTTATGATCTGATCCTGACTGATATAAATATGCCCGGTATAAGCGGAATGGAAATTACGCAATACGTAAGACAAAGCATTGGTTCTGACATCCCGATAATTATATTTACTTCATCAGGTGTAGAACAGACTGAGCTGGATTCTTTTGATATAGGTGCAAACGAGTTTATTGCAAAACCTGTCAGTCCTGCTGTTCTTTTAGTGAGAATTAATAAATTACTAAACAAACGTGCCTAATGAAGTTTTTATATTATTCTTTTTTTCTACTGTTTATCTCCTTTACCGCACTGGCACAGGAAATTAATATAGACGCCGTTGTTGCTGAAGCGCAACTTGAAGTTAAAAACAATAACTTCGATAAGGCACTTGCACTGATTGAGCCTTTGTCTGCAAAATTTCCTGAAAATGAGGATCTGAAAATTTATACTGGCAGAATTTACAGCTGGAAAAAAGAATACAATACTTCTATAAAAATACTATCGCCTATGGCGGACAGGACAGTTCCTAACCCAGACGCTTTACTGGCCATTATTAACAGTTACTTTTGGTCAGAACAGTTTGAAAAAACTATTTATTATTGCGACAAGTACCTGGCAATTGACCCTAATTCTACTGATGTACTGACTATTAAAGTAAAGTGTCTTGAAAAGCTGAATCGCGATGAAGAAGCATTAGCCATTATAGAAAAAGAATCCCTGACAACGAACAGCACGCAGGCATTTAAAGGCATAAGTACACTTATAGGCCGTAAGACAAAAAATGCAATAGCAGTTTCCTATCTCAACGTATCTACATCAAATCCGGGGCAATCACCACTGCACTATGGCTATGTCGAATATTCGCATAAGTTCAGCAAATCAGCAATTGTAGGCCGTGCCAATGTTGGGCATGTAAATAATGACACCCAAATGTTGTTTGAAACCGATTATTATCAGACCTTTTCAAAAAAAAATTATTTATACGTAAATGCAGGCCTTTCAACCGGAGAAACAGTCTTTCCCGTTGCTAAAGCCGGCATCGAATATTATTTTATTCCACATAAAAATTTTGATTATGCCCTTGGACTTCGCTTTATGCACTTTGAAACAGAAAATGTCACATTGCTTACAGGACAACTGGCTTATCATACAGGAGTTTATACACTTGCTTACAGACCTTACTACGATACGGCAAACGAATTATTCTCGCATGTTGTAAGTGTAGAGAACAGAAATGAGGAAAAAGAAAGCATCTTAAGAGTAGAACTCCAATACGGAAATGTACCCTACCTCTATCTTTACAACAACTTTATTGAGCCCCTAAAAGCATACAGAGCCGGGATACAATATCAGTATCGTTTGGGAAATTCTTTTTTTGTACGGCCTGTTTTTCTCTATGAGTATGAAGAATATTTACCGGAAGAGTACAGACACCGGTTTAATGCGCAGCTAATTATCACTAAACGTTTTTAGTATGATAAACTTTCGGGAACTTTACAAGAACAGTACATGGGTAGAACCTTTTCTAATCCTGACGATAAGCCTGTTTGTCACCGCCTCTTTTATTTTGTATGTAATGATTATCAGAAGCCGTAACAGAAATATAAGAAAAGAAAGACTCCGGATTGAATACAGTTCTCTTATCGAAAAATTAATATTCTCCATTATTTTTGATGATACTCCTTTTTCAGTTATTAAAGAAGACAAAGGTTATATAAAGTATGCTAACAATCCTTTCTTCAGAGAAGTTATAACAGAAACTATTATGAATCTTCATAAAAACTATGAAGGCGTTTATGCACAAAAACTGGAAAAATTTTATACAGAGTCCGGGCTGATAAAAGATTCTTTTAAAAAACTCAGAAACCCTAAATGGGAGGTAAAGTGTAAAGGAATTACAGAGCTTGCAGAAATTAATGCTACAAAAGCTTTTGACACCATCTTAACTATTTCTAAAGGACGGAATAAAACTTTGAAAATTACTGCTCTAAATGCCTGTATCAAACTAAGAGGAACAAAAGGAATCGTACACCTTACCGAACATCATTACCCTATTGACGACTGGACTCAGATAAACATTATTAACGCTTTTAAAAAACACGACATAGGCGATACTAAAGGAATTGAACTGTTACTGGAATCACAAAACTCTACTGTTGTAACACTTGGCCTGAAACTTATTAAGGAACTTAATCTTACACAAAAAATTCCTTATGTAACACAATTGGCTGCCAGAACAACAAATTCTCAACTCAAATACAAAGCGCAAGATGTATTGCAAACATTAACCGTTTAATCCTAGAAGCTAATGATTTTTTATAATACAGAACTAACCTTGTTTTTTGAGATATACCTAATCCTTATACTTGCTTATGCAATACTGATTATGTCTTCGTATCTTATATTAGCGTATCTCTCTACAAAAGAACTAAAGGAATATCTTAAAAAAAATAGTTTTGTAGATTATGAGGTACTTCTTACCAGTGAATTTGCACCTAAACTTTCACTTATAGCTCCAGCCTACAATGAAAGTTTTACTATTCAGGAAAATGTAAAATCATTACTTTCTTTAAATTATAATAACTATCAGGTAATTGTTGTGAATGACGGCAGCAAAGACAATTCGATGGAAATCCTCATCAAAACCTATGACCTGATACTGACGGAACTTGACTTTCATTCAAAAATTGAAACCAAAAAAATCAGAGGTATTTATACTTCAAAAAATGCCGCTTTTAAAAAACTAATCGTAGTCGACAAGGAAAATGGAGGCAAAGCCGATGCTCTGAATGCCGGACTTAATATCGCACAAAATCCGTATGTAGTATGTATTGACGTCGATTGTATTCTTGATAAAGACTCGCTGCTGAAACTTGCGAAACCGTTCCTTGAATCTTACGGAAAACGTATTATTGCTACCGGTGGTGTAGTCAGAATAGCCAATCAATGTGTGATTAAAAACGGCCGTCTGGTCGATGTAAATATTCCGGATGTTATGCTCTCCAGAATACAGGTTCTGGAATATCTGAGAGCTTTTCTTTTAGGAAGAATGGCTTGGGGAAGACTCGATGGACTCTTGCTTATTAGTGGTGCTTTTGGTGCTTTTGACAAAGAAATTGCCCTGCTTGCAGGTGGTTATAATACCAAAACAGTAGGCGAAGATATGGAGCTGGTAGTAAGAATGCGCCGTTATATGCTGGAAAACAAAATTCCTTACACGGTGAGTTATATCCCTGACCCGCTTTGCTGGACAGAAGCACCGGAAGATTTCAAAATATTCAAAAAACAACGCAGCCGCTGGATGAGAGGAACAATAGAAACACTTAGCATTCATAAAAAAATGTTTCTTAACCCAAAATACAACCGACTTGGCTTACTTAGCATACCGTATTGGACCTTTTTTGAATTACTGGCACCCGGAATCGAGTTTACTGGCCTTGTAATTACAGCATTGTTTATTATATTTGGTTTACTTAAATGGCATTTCTTCCTTTTACTTTTATTATTTGTTTATTCGTTTGCTATTTTTTTCTCTGTTATCGCATTGTACAGCGAAGAACGTACCTATCATAAGTATCCTAAGCAAGCTGATTTCTTTAAACTGTTGCTGGCAGCTTTTATAGAACCTTTTTATTTTCATCCTTTAGCGGTTTATGCAGCCTTGATTGGCTATAAAGAAAAAATAATGGGAACCAAAGGCTGGGGCGAAATGACCAGAAAAGGCTTTACCAAAAAAGAAGAATCCTAATTATTTCCAATTCTTTTTTGAAATGGATTACGAAACAGGACTTCTTTAAAATAAAAAAAACTGACAAAATAGGTATAACTAAAACACTTTAAGTAAAATATACCTAAAACTAACTACAAAAAAAAGACTGCTTAAATAAACAGTCTTCTATTTTTATAACCTTACAAAAGCTTACGCCATAAATAACGCGTACTTATTATAGTTGTACAAAACCTGATCATAAGGCACTAATTTTGGAGCTACTTTTTCTGAAGAAGCATCAAATTTGATTCCGTTATGTTTTCGGAATAAGTAAATTTCTTTTAGGCAATTCGACAGACTTTGATGAATTAATGTTGTAAATATGGGTAATGGTTTATCGCCCACCAATAAATCAATCTGGTAGTTTGAACTACTTTTTGAAAGGTTGTTACCAATGATTCTTATCGTAAATGTTGTGGATTTGCCATACTGCTCACCCTGATACTGTACTACCATAATTTTATTTTTAAATGTGATATTATTACTTCTAGCCTCTCAAATTATGTTCTTCCTAAATTTGAGTAATTAAAGTTATGAAAAAAAAGCAAACTTATAAAAAATAGACACTAAATAAAATGTTATTTTTTGAATTCTTTTCCTTTTTTAAAAACACAAAAAAACCGTAACGAATTACGGTTTTTCAACAATTAACTAAATATATTTAATCAACTTTAATCAACGATAGTAAAATTCATTCATAAGCACGATTAATTTTGGGTTACAATAGTAGTTTCTTTTTCAGTATTCACATCTAATAAAAAAGGATTTCCGTTTTCATCAAACATAGTCAGATTCAAAGAATCCAATAGTGCCAGATTTTTAGATACCGCTCCTTTAAATTTATTATAAGAAAGATTCATTTCAGATAAATTATGCAATTTTTCTATTCCATCCGGAATTTCTCCTTCAAAACCATTATCAAACAAACTTAGGTTTTCCAGATCGCTAAAATTGCTAATCTCGTTGCTTAAATTTCCTGACAAATGGTTGCCATTTAAAAGCAATACTCTTAAAGAAATCATTTCATACAATGAATCAGGTAATGTACCATCTATTTGGTTATCAAATAATGAAAGTGTTTCCAGATTACTCAGCCTGCCAATTTCCGAAGGCAGTTCACCTGAAATTTGGTTCTGAAACAATTCAAGATCTTTAAGTTTAGGCAAATCGCAGATAGCAGTAGGCAGTGCTCCTGAAATTTTATTCAAAGAAATGTCCAAAACCTGAAGTTCTTTAAGTTTAATAATTGCTTCGGATATTGGTCCGTGAAGATCATTTTTGTGCAAATCAATCGATACGAGATGCACTAAATCAAAAAACTCTTTGGGCAATTCACCACTTAAATTATTATTAGCCAAATTAATAGAAATTACATTTCCATTTTCGGCAATTACGCCATGCCAGGTAGATACGGGTAACGCTAAGTCCCATTTTATCTTCCATTGCGACCCATTGGTGGCATGATACAATTTAATAAGCACGTCTTTCTCTTTGTCTGATATAATATCAGCAAAAGTGGACAAAGACGAAACAAGGGTCAAAAAAAAGGTTATTACACTTTTCATATGATTTGGGGGGTTTGTTACGTTTTCTAAATTTATGCAAATTTATAGATATAAAGCACATAATGTCGATAAAGTGTTAATAAAATTATAAAATGTACTACTTAACCTATATACGTAAAAAATTAGAAATTGGTTTTTTTTGATTAAATTTGGCTTAACTAATTATAAAAACCTGATTTTATGGAAATTAACTTTATTGCATTATTTGTTGCCGCAATTGCAACATTGGTAGTAGGATTTGTTTGGTACCATCCAAAAGTGTTTGGAACCATCTGGATGAGAGAAAACAATCTAACACAGGAAGAACTTCAAAAAGGTAATATGCTCAAAATATTTGGCTTAACCTATGTTTTTTCGCTTATGATTACGATGACGCTCATGTCGCTGACTATTCATCAATCGGGAGCGGTTGGTATGGTAGGCGGACCTCCTATGCTGGAAAGCGCTAAACCGTCTTTTGCCGCTTTTATGGCAGATTACGGAACAGCCTATCGCACCTTTAAACACGGATCACTTCACGGATTTATATCGGGTTTGTTTTTTGCTTTTCCGATAATTGGTGTTAACGGTTTATTCGAGAGAAAATCCTGGAAATACATTCTGATTCATGCTGGTTTCTGGACCGTATGCCTGACGATAATGGGCGGAATCATCTGCGCATTCGCTTAAATATAAAAATACAACCCGTTTAGGACTCACACTTAAACGGGTTTTTCTTAATAATAACTTAAATGAAATGAGTTATTGCAAATATTATCTAATTTTGAAGAAATTAGCGTACACCTCTTGAATACAACTTATTCTTTCGAAATATATAACAGCGCATCCTTACTGCCTTTAGAATGGAATTCGCTGGCCATTGAAAATATTTTTCTGACTCGGGAATACCTCGAAGTACTGGAAAAATCATCTCCAGTAAATATGATTTGTCATTTTATCGGAATTTATGAAGAAGCAAAACTGGTTGGAATTGCCTTAACTCAATTTTTATTTGCAGAAAAACTGGAATCTTTTGGAGAACGTGATAAGTGCTTAAAAACATCCGTTCGGAATTTTGCTTTTAAAAATTTTGCTTCGCACGTATTATTCGTTGGCAACAATATGCTTACGGGACAAAATGCTTTTGCTTTTGATAAAAGCATAAAAGATTTCAACGCCATTAAAACACTTCAAAGAGCAATCAATCAGCTTAAAAAAGAGTTGAAAGCAAATGGAAAAAAAGTTCATATAACAAGCATTAAAGACTTTACAGAAACCGAAATCAAGCCTTTGCAAGCTGAATTTAAAAACAATTATACGTTTTCGACTCAGCCCAATATGGTTTTTGATATTGATAAAAACTGGAAAACAGAACAAGATTATATTGATGCGTTGTCAAAAAAATACCGTGATCAATACAAAAGGGCAAGAAAAAAATCTGAAGGAATCGAAAAACAAAAAATGTCTTTGGCAGATATTAAAAAATACGAAGACGTTATTTACGATTTGTATTTTCATGTGGCCAAAAATGCGCCTTTCAATACTTTTTTCTTGGCACGAAATCACTTTAGCTTTTTTAAAGAAATCATGAAAGATAATTTTCTTTTTTATGGTTATTTTTTAGATGGCCAATTAATAGGTTTCAACACGCTTATCAAAAACGGAAATGTCATGGACACTTATTTTCTAGGCTATGACGAAAGTATCCAGCGTGAAAAAATGCTGTATTTGAATATGCTTTATGATATGATTGCCTACTCGATTAAAAAAGGTTTTTCGACGATTGTTTTTGCCAGAACGGCTCTGGAAATCAAAAGTTCTGTTGGTGCTAAGCCCATAAAAATGTATGGCTTAATTACACACAGTAATGCTTTGATCAATCATAACATTGGTCGTTTTTTTAATTATCTGGAACCCAAAACGGAATGGCAGGAACGTAATCCTTTTAAATAATTGATAAACTAGAGTTCCTTATAATCATTTAAGACAAACTTGTCATTCCGTAGGAATCTCTATGTTCAAAGATTTAGCAAATCTGAGATTCCTACGGAATGACAAACTTTGCGCAAGTTTCTTCATGTTTTATATCTTGTATTTAAGGAACCGCAATTTTCATTTGTTTGTGCAGAATATGAATTTCCAGATCGGTTTGGGCACCACAATATTCGCCATCAATCTGAAAATTTACCGGAGAATCTGTTTTAATTGCCGCCTTATCTGTCGAGATAATCACAATATCATCAGAGTCAATGGGCATATTGCCTGTAATAATTTTTCCGAGCAACAATAAATCCAGGCTTTTAAGAATAACCAATTCAAATTTGCCATCATTCATCGCGCCATGCGGATTGATGATAACACCGGTTCCGTATTTTTGCGAATTGGCAATTACAATCATTCGGGCCGTATGCTCAACGGTTTCGTTATTAGCCATGATAGTGGCTACAAATGGCTCCGCAGATTCTTTTAGAGTAGTATAAGCCTGTAAAGCATATCCCCAAAAACCTCTCAAGTCGCTGTTTTCGTAATTTTTAACCAAATCGGCATTGAGGCCAATATCACTTAAATGAATACTTTTTTTGCCGTTGATGCAAATCATATCCATTTCGATATAATCGCTTAAAAAAGCAATTTTAAGATTCTCTTCGATTGTAGCAGGCAAATTCAAATCTACAGACAAACCGTTGGCAGAACCCGCAGGCAAAATCCCAATAATTACATCGTGATGTTCCATTGCTTCGGCCACCATTTTTATAGTTCCATCGCCACCTGCCACGATAATTCGCTGAGGCTGATATTGGTCATATAATGATTTTATAGTCTGCAAATCTTTTTCTCCAGTGGTTTCATACACTTCTAAATCAAAATGATTTGTTGCTGCAAACTCTTGCACAGCATCAATTAATTCGGATTTATCTAAATCGCCCGAAATTGGATTTACCACAAAAATGACATTCTTTTTCAAAATTTTCCCTTTAAAACCGATTAAAATAATTAATTTTCAATTTCTATAAAAGTACACAATTAATGAAACCAATTCTACAATTATATCGCGGTTATGCTAATGAACAAGAATTAATTGTAATGGGTCATGTTTTCAAAAATTTGTATGATTATGATTTTCAGAAGAAAAACTTCAAGAATGCTACTTCGATTATCAATCAGTTTCGAATAAAAACTTTAGCAAACTTTGACGTTTATCTAAAATTTGGCGAACAGGAAATTCATACTAAAACCTTAGACGACGGCTACTTTAAATTCTGCATCCCACTGGAAAAAGAGTTTAATTTTGGATGGATGTCTTACGAAGTGAGCATCCGATATAAAAATGAAACTATTACATCAACAGGAAGTTTTATAAGGCCTCACAAAGGAAATTTGGGTATTATAACTGATATTGATGATACGTTTTTGATTTCGCACACGCATAATATTTTCAAAAAAATATACATTCTTTTGTTTAAAAACGTCAATGACCGAAAGGTTTTCAAGGATGTTGTACCGCATTATCAGGCGCTAAGTTCTGCCGGAAGAAACAATAAAGAGGAACAGAATGCTTTTTTTTATATTTCGAGCAGCGAATGGAATTTATATCGGTTTATTGTAAAATTTACTAAAATTCATCAATTGCCCAGAGCCGTAATTTTATTGAAAGATATTAAAAGAGGCATCACCGATTTCTTCATGAGCGGAAGAGGCAATCACAACCATAAATTTGATAAAATCAAACATGTTTTAGAATTTTACCCAAACCTGAAATATGTTTTGCTGGGAGACGATTCGCAGCATGACCCGTTTTTATATGAGCAAATCTGCAAAATTTTCCCCGTAACAGTAAAAGCGGTTTACATTCGTCAAACCGGATCTCACCAAAAAGAAGCCACGAAAACTATTTTAGAAAACTTAGAAAGTCTAGGGATTTCGGTTTGTTATTTTAAAGATAGCAGCGAAGCGATTATGCACTCGAAGTCTATTGGGCTAATTAAGTAGGTTTTTTTTATGAGTTGTGAAATGTGAGATGTCGGTTGTGAGATGTTGGTTGTGAGTTGTGGGTTTTACGTTTCGAGAAAAACTTGAAACCTGAAACTTGAAACCTGAAACCTGAAACAAAAATAACTCACACCTGAACTTCCTAGCCCAGATTACTTCACTATAAATTTGTTTTTAATCGGAGTTCAGTGAATTTCATTTGCAGTGGAAAGCCCGGAGCAAAAAAACCTGTATTTCCTGTTGTAAAAAAGCGACTGAAAGAAGCTCTTTTTACGACAGTAGAAATACAGGTTTTTTTGTGAGGACTTGTAACGGAAAGCTGGATTAGCTCCTGAAATTTTTATGCATTAAAATTATCTATCTCTTCCTGAACGATTTCCCAATCCAGAAGCAATTGGTCTAAATCGGCTTTCTTTTTATTGTAAGCGGTGAAAAACGAAGCGTCTTCGATGTGTTTATCATAATTAGAAGTCAGCATTTTATCGTCGTGCTGAATGTCTTTTTCTAATTGTTTGATTTGGCTTTCGATTTTGCTTAAACGGTTTTGCAGCGCTTTTCCTTTTTTCTGATCTTCGTAAGAAGTTTTGTTGCTTTCTTTGGGAGCAGCAGCTTTGGCAACGTCTTTTTTCTCGACTTCACGCATGTTTTCAAGATTGCGCTGCTCTAAGAAATAGTTGATATCGCCTAAATATTCTTTGATTTTTTGATCTTTAAATTCATACACGATATTCGACATTCCCTGCAGGAAATCTCTATCGTGCGAAACCAATAATAGTGTTCCGCCAAATTTTTGAAGTGCCGCTTTCAGAACGTTTTTAGATTT
The DNA here is from genome assembly GCF_009789235.1 of Flavobacterium hydrocarbonoxydans. Lineage (GTDB taxonomy): Bacteria > Bacteroidota > Bacteroidia > Flavobacteriales > Flavobacteriaceae > Flavobacterium > Flavobacterium hydrocarbonoxydans. The sequence goes on from NZ_WSTB01000006.1 coordinate 213,510, forward strand.
AATATCCAGGTGATTCGTAGGCTCATCCATCAGCAATACGTTGATAGGCTGCAACAATAATTTACACAAAGCCAGACGGTTACGCTCTCCTCCAGAAAGTACTTTTACCTTTTTCTCCACATCGTCTCCACGAAACAAAAACGAACCTAACATATCACGAACTTTCATTCGGTTGGTATCCATTGCAGCGTCTTCCATGGTTTGAAGCAAGGTAATTTCGCCATCTAAATATTCGGCCTGATTTTGGGCAAAATAGCCTAACTGTACATTATGTCCCAATTTGATCGTTCCTTGGTATTCAAATTCGTTTACCAAAGCTTTTATAAAAGTAGATTTTCCTTGTCCGTTTTGACCCACAAAAGCAATTTTACTTCCTCTTTCAACCAGTAAACTAATGTCTTTCAGAATCACTTTATCGCCGTACGCTTTGGTTACATTTTCGGCTTCAACCACTACTCTTCCTGGTTCTTTAGAAACTGGAAACGAAATATTCATAACCGAATTGTCGTCTTCATCAACTTCAATTCGTTCTACTTTATCTAATTTTTTAATCAACGATTGCGCCATCGAAGCTTTGGAAGCTTTTGCACGGAATTTCTCGATTAATTTCTCAGTTTCTTCTATTTTCTTGGCCTGATTTTTTTGGGTAGCCAATTGTTTTTCACGAATTTCATGACGCAATTCCAAATATTGAGAATACGGTTTATTAAAATCGTATGCTTTTCCTAACGAAATTTCGATGGTACGGTTCGTAACATTATCCAAAAACATTTTATCGTGCGACACAATCACCACCACACCAGGATAATTACGCAAGAAACTCTCTAACCAAATGATACTCTCGATATCTAAGTGGTTGGTTGGCTCATCCAGCAACAACACATCATTGGATTGCAATAATAATTTTGCCAGCTCGATACGCATTCTCCAGCCTCCTGAAAAGGTTTCGGTCTGGTTATTAAAAACTTCTCTCTTGAACCCCAATCCTAAAAGAATCTTCTCCGTATCACCCACATAATTGTAACCTCCTAAAAGTTCAAAACGATGGGTATAGTCAGATAAATCCTCGATAATCTGACCGTATTCTTCACTTTCATAATCGGTTCTGGTCACCAATTGATGATTGATTTGCTCTAATTTTTTCTCTACAATTTTAATCTCCGTAAAAGCTTCATACGCTTCTTCAAGCACCGTTCTTCCTTGTTCAAAATCGATATCCTGACGTAAAAAACCCATACGGATATCTTTCTCCTGAGAAATAACTCCGGAATCAGGAGCAAAATCTCCTGCTAACATTTTAAGCATTGTCGATTTACCGGCTCCGTTTTTACCCACAAGACCCACTCGGTCTCCTGCTCCCAAACGAAAAGTAACTTCTTCAAATAAATATGTTCCTCCAAAAGAAACCGAAAGATTGTGTATATTAAGCATTAAAATATTGTTTAAAGTTTAAAGTTTTGACACCCTAAACCGAGAATGAAAATTGTAAATTTGTATGACCAGAATAATGGTAAAGTAAATTTTTTGCAAATGTTAAAAAAAGGATCCAAACTAAATAGTATTTTAACAGGAACTTGTCCAAAATGTCAAAATGAGAGCATGTATTCGGACAAAAATCCGCTTCATTTGACTAAAGTTCTCAAAATGAACGAAAATTGCAGTCATTGCGGATTAAAATACCAACTCGAACCTTCTTTTTTTTACGGCGCCATGTACGTAAGTTACGGTCTAAATGTAGCCGTCGGAATTGCCGCATTTATCATTTCATTTGTCTTTTTTGGGGCCACTATCGGTTACGCCTTTATTTCTATAATTGTTGCCTTGATCGTTTTACTCCCTTTTGTTTTACGCTTATCAAGAAACATTTACATCAATATGTTTGTTTCTTATGATCCCAAAACTAAAAAGTAAATTCCAATTCTAAACTCCAAATTCCAAAGTTTTAAAGTCGGATACAAAGTTTTAGGAGCTATTTCCTGCTATCCGCTTCAATCTTTTGTGGCGAACCCCGCCACAAAAGGATTTTCGCTGCTATCAGGGCTAGGGCACCTATTTTCAAAAGAATGTTTTTAAATTCTAAATCGTAATTTTTCTTGCCATAACGTCTAGTTTGTCATTCCAGAGGCACATCTCGATGCTGAATTTACAACGCAGAGATTCCTCCGGAATGACAAGATTGAGTATATTTTCTATCGTGACTCTCTGCTAAGAGGCCTAAATAAAAATAGACCACAGATGACACTATTTGAACAGATAAAAACGGATTTTTATAACTCTTTGTAAATCACAATCAGCGTTAATCCGATAAAATCAGTTCCATCTGTGTGCCATTCTAAAAGATTACTATAAGAAACGGATAGTCATATTTTCTGCTAAAAAACTTAGAAACTTAGTCACTCAGAACCTTAGAACCTCAAAAAAATCATTTCCTCTTTTTATAAAAACGATAAATGTCGATTGTCGGGTCTAGCGGTTTATGATTTTCGATATAATCAAACAAATCTTTTGCCATGGCAGGGCCAAGCATCACACCTCGTGTACCCAATCCGTTCAGGAGATGCAATTGTTTATGTTCATAATGAGTTCCTATCATTGGTCTTCTATCCCGAACCGTTGGCCTTACACCGCCAAAATGCGAAACAATTTCAAAATCACAACTGATGATTTCCTGAATTCTGTCTAATAGTTCTGTCTTTCCTTCTTCTGTAGGCAAGTCGGTTTTGTCTTTCCAATTATACGTTGCACCCACTTTGAATAAACCATCGCCTAAAGGCAGAATAAAGACACTGGTGTTCACAATAACATCCAAATCCAGGTTTGGTGCTTTTATAATAAACAATTCTCCTTTAGTACCATCAAGCGGTAAATCATTAAAAAACGGATTCGCATGCAGACCAAAACCTTCGGCAAAAATTATATTTTTGGCTTCTAAATCTTTGTATTGAACAAACTCATCATGAAATATCAATTTAGAATAGTCAAATGTTTCGCGTAGTAGCAACTTATTGATTTCTAAATATTCCTGATATTTATCTAACAAAAGTGCCGTATCAACATAACCGGTATGCAAAACTTCTCCATAATCATGAGGAGAATCAATACCCGAATATTTTTTGTGAATTAATTTTGTAGAAAGAAAAGGTGCCAATAGAGGTTTATCTGAAGCTGCAAACCAATTATTTTGCTCCTCTATCGAAAAGAATTTTCGAAGAATCGGAAGCCTAAAATTAAACTTCGTCTGCAATTTTCCTTCCACCTGATGATAAAACTCCTCCATCAATACCAATTGTTCTTCGGCTTTCCAGACTTCACTAAAACGCTTTAAAATAACCGGATTATACAAACCGCCCGCAATTCTGGATGATTGCTGCGATTTATCATCAATCACTAAAATTGTTTTGTTGTTTGTCTGTGCTATTTCTGCAAAAGAAATCCCTGCTAATCCAGATCCTATAATCAGGTAATCAATCATACTAAATTGGTTAAATAAAAAAAACTCTTACTACAAAGGTAGTAAGAGTTTTCTATTATATGTTTTTCGAATACTTAGTAGTTCCACATATCTTGTTCGAAATTGCGAATTTTCTCTTTCACTCTTTCTGATTCTAACAATTGATTCTGAGCATTATCTTTCATATACTCCTTAATCTCACGATCTCCATAAAGGTTTTCTTCTTTATAAATAACCGCATTAAATCGTCTGGAATTCAAAATTTGATCAAATGAAATTGGAAGAGCCGAATTTTTATCATTAAAAGCTTTTGCTTCATGCAACACCTCTCTTGCTGCAGGGAAGAAAATCCAAAACAATTCAATATAATCCTTCTCATCACTATTCATAGTGTAAACATCAGGAGTTACAGGACAAAGTCCTAACAAACGATATTTTAATTCACTTTGACGTTTATCAAAATACCAGTATCCTTTTATTTTATACTGAGTAACGTCTTGTGCTGTCATATCTGTTCTCAGGATATACTCAGCAGACAAAGCAGTTCCAGAGTTGATTTGCTCTCTACCAGCATCCGTTGTATCAATACGTGATAATGACGCCTCGATGTCTTTCATAGGTTTTTTAGTATTGAAATAACTATCTGTATATACTTCAGTTATTTTACCCTTTTTAATGGCCTTTGTCAGGACATCATAAAGAGAACGTCTATCAGGACCAATATTAGCAGTATCTACAGGAAAATACAAAGGAAAATTGATTTTTTCATTCAAATCAATAATCTCCCAGGTAGTTTTTCCCATTAGGATATCTCTATCATCAACATAACCATACGCCAATGGCTTATCATTATCTGAAATAAGTTGGGCTGCCGTCTTAAGTCCTATTTGATCAGGAGTTTTTGCATTCAGCAAATTAGATTGCGCAAATGAAGATAAACTTCCTGCGATAGAAACAATAGCTATTAAAAAATTTCTTACTTTCATCATGATATCATTATAAGATATTGAACGTAGTTTTCACTACTTTATTATTGTATTTCGTAAATTACCGGTGCAGTTCTAGGTAATAAATAGCTTCCTGCTCCAACAAGTTTTGTTTTAATTTCAGAAATAGTAACCTGATCTCCTCTACCTGCTTTTGATAGAACTGATTTACATTGTGCATTTAATTTGTTACCGTTAACCACAACCGTAGGCTGTCCAGTAATTTTTAAGTTAAATCCAACAACATCTAAACCAACTTCGAAATCGAAATCCTGTAATTTAGCACCAATAGTAGCAATTTCTAAATTTGATTTAGGTCCTTTTACAACACCCATTTCTCCTCTAATTGTTCCTGTTGGTCCTGGAATACCTTTAATTCTGAAAACTCTTTTATCTGAAACCGTTTGTCCATTATCTAAAGTTCCTGTTACGTTAATAACAACTTCATTTCCTGAACCCGGGCTCATGTTATATTTTCCTGCACCAGAACCCTGGCTTAAACCTGGAGCCGAAGCTTTGATTTTATTAGCCGCTACACCTGCAAATGAAATAGTCATAGGGTTTACAACACCTCTATATACAACATTCATTTTATCAGCAGAAATAGTAGCTGAATTTGGTTTAGGAACTACAACATATTTACCTGCAAATTTAAGCGGAATGTTTTTTCCGTCTTCTAAGAACGTAAACTGACCGTTAATATTTTGCTCTCCAATTCCACCAGCAGTTAACGAAATCATTGCCTGACCGTTAACAATTTTACCAGGTCCCTGGAAAGATGTAGGTTTTGTGTTTTCGTCATAACGACCTAAAACCACTTTACCTGTAACATTCTCACCCTGGAAATAAGCATTTTTATCTAAAACAACAATCGCTTGGTAATTACTGTAAGATGCAGCAGCAACAGCTGCTTTTCCTAAAGCTGAACTATAAACATCAGATTCTGATTTTTTAACGTCATTTTGCCAAGCCGAAAGTTTAGCTAAAGATGCAACAGCTGGAAATCCTTTAAAGTGGTAAGCTAAATACTTATCCTTTAAACCTTCTTTATTAGCAACATCAGAAACATCGAATTTCTTCTCTACTTCAGCTAAAATAGCAGCGTATTTTTTCTCAGTTCCTAAAGCAGCTTTCATACCTGCTTTATATTTTTCGATTTGAGCAATAACGTCTTTACCTTTAGCAGTATATCCTTCACCTGTAAACCAGTTGTCGATATTATCTCCTTTGTCCATAGACTCGTAAGGTAATTTTCCAGTTTCCTGATCTGTTGTAAATCCTTTTAAAACATCTGTTTTTAAAGTTGCAATATATTCATAAAACTCTTTAGAAACAGTTTCAACTTTATGAGCTGTAACTGCAGCAGTTGCAAACTCTCCTTTTGCTTCAGCAGCTTTTTGGTCTAAAGATGATAATAATGAAGCATTTGTCTCTACAGAAGAAGTATTTGCACTTTCAAATTTTTCATTCATTAAGCCAAAAGCAGATAAAACTTCTTTTGACATATTCATTGCTAACATCGCGATGAAAACCAGATACATCAGGTTAATCATCTTCTGTCTAGGGGTTAATTTTCCTCCTGCCATTTTGTTTTGTAATTAGTTCTTATTAATAAATTTAATATAATAGTCAAAAACTAATTATCCTTTGTTACTCATTGCAGAAAGCATACCACCGTAAACATTGTTTAAAGAAGCAATGTTTGCAGTCATTGATTGCATTTGTTCTTTCAATTTAGAAGCATTTTCAGCAATTTCGCTGTTTGCCTGTGCATTTCTTGAAGCACTTTCTAATTGTACTTTGTATAAACTGTTTAATGATTCCATTTGTGCAGCCGCCATAGACATTTCTTCAGCATATTTCTTTTGTCCTGCGATAGAATCTACTGTTGGAGAAATTGCTTTTGCAGCTCCTTCAAAATTCTTAATACTGTTTCCTAAACTTGACATTAATTCGCTGTCAATTTTAGCTTCTTTTAACATTGTGTCTAATTTTTGAGACAACAATCCTTGGGCATCAGATGGAGTTTCAACTTTATCCGCTTTTTTTCTAGCTTGTCCGTTAGCTAATTCTGGGTACACTAAAGTCCAGTCTAATTCGTCGTCAACTGGTTCGAAAGCTGAAAGGGCAAAAATTAACGCCTCTGTAATTAATCCTACAGAAAGCATCAAGGTACCTGTTAATGGTCCAATTTCAAAGTGAGTAATTTTGAATAATGCTCCAACGATTACCACTGCCGCTCCCATACCATAAGCGAAATTCATTGCTTTTTTACTTAATAATGCCATAATAATTCTTTTTTTTAGGTTTTAAATAGATTCTGATTTGGTTATTGATTTAATTATAATTTACTGTTATTTGTTGTTTCCGGTAACTTGAGTTCCCATATAATCCTGAACTGTTCTGAAACCAATGTAACTTCTGGCAGAATCTGCGTATTCAAGGTCACGAGTACTTACTTGTAGGAAGTAAGCAACATCTTTCCAGGAACCACCACGAACAACTTTACGCTGATTTGTATTGTCTATTACGTTTGGATTCATTGTAGAAACATACTCATAAGCATTCGGATTGTAAGCTGAATTTGTCCACTCCGCAACATTTCCAGCCATATTATATAAACCATAACCATTTTGTTCATACGACTTAGCTTCAACTGTATATAAAGCTTCATCTGCAGCATAATCTCCTCTATTTGGTTTAAAGTTTGCTAAGAAACAACCTCTATCACTCTTAGTATAAGGACCTCCCCAAGGGTAAGTTGCTGATTCAAGACCTCCTCTGGCAGCATATTCCCATTCTGCTTCTGTAGGTAATCTGAAAGCATTTACAAGATCACGTCCTTTTTTCTTTGATTTGATGTATGTATTTTTATTTAAAGTTCTCCAGGCACAAAAAGCTTTTGCCTGTATCCAGGTAACTCCTACTACAGGATAATCACCGTAAGCCTTATGCCAGAAATAATCATTGTGCATTGGCTCATTGTAAGAATAAGCGAAATCTTTAATCCAAACTGTAGTATCAGGATAAACTCCTACTTGCTCAGTTTTTACGAAATCTTTTCTTTTACCCACTTTAGCTTTTGCTGCAGCCTGAATATCCATCCATGAATAACGGAATTTCAATTTATTTACATCAATTGTTCTTAATCCATTGTAAGATTCTTCGATAGGCAAATACATAGAATCCATTACTTCAGTGTAATACTCATCCGGATACGCCTTTGTATCTTTGATTAATTTTACTTTTCTGTTTAATTTTCTTCCTGCATAAGGATCATCTTTAGTACCTACACTATAATAATTATCGTACATATACTTATCATAAGCTGTCATTTTTTCCGGATCAGAATCATTAAATGCGTAGTCAGCAATGCTTCCTGCATTTTTTCCTTTTCCGTCTGTTGGCGCTTTCTGACCAGTTTCGTCAGCCAAAATAGCCAAACGAACTCTCATAGTTGAATCTTTCACCCATTCTACGAATTGACGATATTCACTATTGGTTATCTCAGTCTCATCCATATAAAAAGAACGAACTGTTACCGTTTTAGTAGGCGCATCTTCAACATTAGCTAAATCATCATCTGATTTACCCATAATAAAAGAGCCTCCTGGAACCAATGTCATACCGTAAGGTTTCTCCGGATGCCATTTCCCTCCTGTAACACCAACTAATTCACCTTTATCACCTGATTTACCACAGCCAATAACTAGTGTTAACATTGCCGCAAATGCAATAAACTTCTTCATATAAATTTGGATTATCTATTCATTATTATAAGTTCGTAAACGTATTTATTATTTATCTAAAAAACAATACCTATTCACTAATTTTATTTTACCGTTCAAAAATAATGTTAAATAAAATAAAAAAAAAATATTTAACCGATAAAGAACATAAAAAAATCGGTGTAAAACGTTAAATTTTAAAATTTGTCTTATTTAGCCTACTAAAAAACGTTAAAAATATTTTAAAGCCCTCCGCTCTTTTTTATTTTAACAAATTTCTTTGTTATAAAGCATTTTTTCTTTGTGCTTTCCACCATCGTTCTGGTAACTCCTGATTACAAGCTAATAAATACTCTTCGTAAGAACACGGTAATAACGTGTTTCTCTTCAATTTATTGCCTCCATTTGACACAAACGGAATCTCAATCCACCAACGATCGGTTTTGTCACTTTTATAAAATATCAGTTCTTCTTCTTCTAAAGGAACTATATATTTTAAATAGTTGGCGCGACTCCCAAAAGGGTATTCTTTAGAACGATAATGATATCCTTCGATAAAATACCAAACAATTTGCGAAATAATCACGGATTCCGGCAACGTACTATTATGATTAAATATCCCGAAAGCCGTCACTTTATCACTAATTCCGGCATATCTGGCTAAAGAACAAATTTCTTTTCCGTTGAAACCATTTGGCTCAAAAGTAACCATATTTCCGGATTCTGATGACTTTACAGCATTTAAATCGATACTAATTAAATCAGCATCTCTAAACACCGGCTCAGCCAAAGCTATATTGTTAGAAATTTCGCCCAAACGATAAGCATCAAAGAACAATTTTTCGATTAAATCAATCTCTTCCTGAGAGTTATAATATGTTTGGTACCCAATATTACAATAATTAAAAAGATTATTGGGTTCATCTATAATAATCTTAGTTAGATACGAGTTAGCCGAAACCGTTTCGTTTTCTTTTCCAAAATCAAACCTGTTATCTACAGAAACCATGTTGACCATTTGCTCCAAATCGTCATAAGCACGATACATAGCATAAGTCAAATCCTGAGAACCTCCTAGAACTATAGGAATCACTTTATTCTTAATTAAGGTAGAAGTTACTTTTTTTAGAGCGAAGTAAGTATCCTCAACAGAATCTCCAGCAAGGATATCGCCTAAATCCGCAATAGAAGCATCCCAGTTTCCGGGGAACATACCATAAAGTTTTTTACGTACAGCTGCTAAATTTACCTCGTTGACCATATTAATATTCCTACGGTCTTCCAAAACACCTATAATAGCAATCGTAACTTTACTAATATCCGGAAATTGGTCCTGCGTATGAAACACCACTTTACTACCCAACTCCTGAGAGGATAATGAGCTTATAAACTTTAAAATTCCGTCATCAACCGGTTCTAGAAAATCAAATTCCATTTATTATATCTTTTAACCTCTCTGTTTCCCTCTTCAAAACAGAGGGAAACAGAAAGAATTAATATCTTAATTATTTTTTCTTAGCGGCTGGTTTTTTAGCAGGTGCTTTCTTAGCGGTTGTAGCTTTTTTTGCTGGCGTTTTTTTAACAGGCGTTTTAGCTGCAATCATTTCCTGAACCTGAGCGAGCGTTAATTTTGTTGCATCAACATCTTTACTCAATTCAATTTTGATTTTGCCTTTGGTAATCACCGAGCGGCCCCAACGCGCTTTTTCAACCAAAATTCCTTCGTCTTCCCAATTATGAAGCACTTTATCTATATTTTTCTGTAATTTATCCTCAATAAGATCCTGAACATCCTGTTGCGATAAGTTATCAAAATTGTATTTTTTACTTACGTTGATAAAAATTCCATTCCATTTAATGAAAGGACCAAAACGGCCTGTACCTTTCTGGACACCTTCGCCTTTATAAACAGCGATTGGCGCATCAGCAATTGCTTTTTCATCAATTAATTCCTGAGCTCTTTCTTTTGTAACAGCAAGTGGATCTTCTCCTCTTGGCAACGAAATAAACACACTTCCGTGACGCACGTAAGGGCCATAACGACCGTTACTTACTTCTACTTCTTCTCCTTTATACTCACCTAAATTTTTAGGCAACAAGAATAAATTTAAAGCATCTTCTAAAGTAATGTTTCCAATATTTTGATCGGCCATTAAACTGGCAAATTTTTTATCTTCGTCATCCGCTTCTCCAATCTGAGCCATCGGACCAAATTTTCCTAAACGAACCGAAACCTGTCTTCCGTCAGCATCTTTTCCTAAAATTCTTTCACCGCTTTCGCGTTCTGCATTGGCTTCAACTTCTTTTACATTGGGATGAAATTTATTGTAAAATTCCTGCATCATGGTTGCCCAGTCGATGTTTCCTTCTGCAATTTCGTCAAAATCCTGTTCTACTTTTGCAGTAAAATTATAATCCAGAATATTACCGAAGTTCTTAACCAGGAAATCCGTTACGATCGTTCCGATATCTGTAGGAACTAATTTTCCTTTATCAGAACCTGTGTTTTCTTTTAGCAACTTCTCTCCTACTTTACCAGTTTGCAAAGTAAGCTGTGTATAATTACGCTCCTGACCTTCCAGCGTTCCTTTTTCTACATAGTTTCTGTTGATGATAGTAGAAATAGTTGGCGCGTACGTTGACGGACGACCAATTCCTAATTCTTCTAATTTTTTCACCAAAGAAGCCTCTGTATAACGTGCTGGCGGACGAGAATATCTTTCTGTAGCGGTAATATAATTGTTGGCCAATTTTTCATTGACTTTCATTGCCGGCAACATTCCTTCCTGCTCTTCTTCGTCATCATCGTGACCTTCAAGATACACTTTCAGGAAACCTTCAAAAAGCAACACTTCACCGGAAGCTGTAAATAATTCGCTATGATTATTGGCTTCGATTTTTACGTTTGTTCTTTCTAATTGCGCATCACTCATTTGTGAAGCCAGAGTTCTTTTCCAGATCAAATCATACAAACGAGCCTGATCACGATCGATATTTACGGTGTGACGTGACATGTCTGTCGGACGAATTGCTTCGTGCGCTTCCTGTGCTCCTTTGCTTTTATTTGCAAAAGTTCGAGGTTTTGAAAACTCTTTCCCGTATGATTTTATGATTTCTGCTTCTGCAGCATCCATTGCATCTTTTGAAAGGTTTACACTATCCGTTCTCATATACGTTATAAGTCCCGCTTCGTACAAACGCTGTGCAAGCTGCATGGTGATACCAACTGGCAAATACAATTTTCTGGCTGCTTCTTGTTGCAGAGTTGAAGTTGTAAAAGGTGCTGTTGGTGATTTTTTGGTAGGTTTTGTTTCTAAATCCGAAACTTTATATTGCGAACCGATATTTTGATTTAAGAAATCTTCGGCTTCTTTTTTTGTATTGAAATTTTTAGGCAATTTTGCTTTGAAGGCTTTTCCGGCTTCATTCACAAATTCAGCTACAACTGAATACGTTGCAACTGCATTAAAATTCTGAATTTCTCGTTCACGCTCTACAATCAAACGAACCGAAACCGATTGTACACGACCTGCTGAAAGTCCACCTTTGATTTTTCTCCATAAAACCGGTGATAATTCGTAACCCACCAAACGGTCTAAAACACGACGCGCTTGTTGTGCGTTGACTAAATTATAATCAATTTCTCTTGGATTTTCGATTGCTTTAAGAATCGCCGATTTAGTGATTTCGTGAAAAACAATTCTTTTTGTTTTTTTAGTATCTAATTTAAGTTCTTCCGCCAGATGCCATGAAATAGCCTCACCCTCGCGGTCCTCATCGCTCGCTAACCAAACCATTTCGGCATTTTTAGAAAGGGTTTTCAGTTTACTAACTAGGGCTTTTTTATCGGGTGAAACTTCGTATTTAGGTTTGAAACCATTCTCTACATCTACTCCTATCTCCTTCGAAGGCAAGTCGGCTATGTGTCCATAACTTGACTCAACTTGAAAGTCACTTCCTAAAAACTTTTCGATTGTTTTTGCCTTTGCAGGTGACTCAACTATTACTAAATTCTTTGCCATTGGTCTATTTTTCTGCAACAAAAGTATCTATTTTTTTTAAATATCAGCCTTGCTAATTGATTTTTGAGTTATTTTAATATTATCATTCCTAAAATTGCAGATTTATCTATAAACAGATTGATTATATATATAGGTATAACTTTTAGGGTTTTAATGACTGATAAACGTGATTTTCGACCGGAGTTTCATAGCCCAGATTGAAGTGTAAAGCCCGGAATAAAAAAAACAAAAGTTTCTTGTTCTAAAAAAGCGACCAGCGGAAGCTCTTTTTAGGACATTAGAAACTTTTGTTTTTTTTATGAGGACTTGAAACGGAAAGCTGGAAATAGCTACAAAATAATTTTAGATTTTAGATTGTTGATTCTTTTAAATTTTTTAGGCATATAACAGAAAATTACAATGTAAACAAATTTGTTTATATTTGTATTATGAAAACAAAACTCGAAATATTAAAAGGAGTTCATCCGGGAAAAATTATTGAGCGGGAATTGCAGAAAAGAAACATCAGCAAAAGACAATTTGCGCTTTCTATTGATGAATACCCACAGACTTTAGGTTCGATTATTAAAGGAAATCGAAATATGAATGTTGATTTGTCATTGAAAATTGAAGAAAAATTGGGATTTGAAGAAGGTTTTTTAATGACTTTACAGGTGTTTTATGAAATCAAACAATCTAAGAAAGATGATAATTATAAACCTGATCTTTCTAAGTTGAATAAAATTACTTTTTGGGATACGACTTTTGATAAAATCGATTGGAAATTGATGAAAATTGCAATTATTAGAAGGGTTTTGGCTTATGGCAATACATCTGAAATAGAAGAAATAACTCGTTTTTATGGAAAAACTGAAGTAGATAAAATAAAAATAATAAACCAACGCCGATGAAAGATTTATATTGGAATACAGTAAAACCCATTTTGAAAGTAGTACTTCAAGATATTATTACCGAACCCATTTTTGCTCCTTTTCGATTAGTTGGCGGAACATCTTTAAGTTTACAAACTGGTCATAGGATGTCGGTTGACATAGATTTGTTTACTGATGCAGAATATGGTTCCATAGATTACAAAGCAATTCGAGAGTTTTTAGAAATTAAATATCCGTTTTGCAGTTCTAGAAGTCTTGAAAATGTTAGTTTTGGAACTTATTTTATAGTAGGAACTTCAGAAATGGATTGCGTAAAAATAGATCTATATTACACAGACGATTTTATAGAGCCTCCTCTAATCATCAACGAAATAAGAATGGCAACAATAAACGAAATTATTGCCATGAAACTCGATGTTGTTTTACGTGGTGGAAGAAAGAAAGATTTTTGGGATTTGCATTATTTTATTGATAAAATGAATGTTGATGAAATGATTACTCTGTTTCAAAAACGATATCCTTATACGGAGGATTATGAGAAAATAAAAGAGCAATTAATCTTTTTTGAAGAAGCCGATACTGATTTTGAACCAAATTGCTTATTGGGAAAAAACTGGGAAATTATAAAATTGGATTTTTATGAATTTGTAAACCAATAAAATTATAAATTACGAAATGCTTTCTATAACAAAATCTTAACTCTAAAATCTAAAATTTCTTTTCTGCCATCTTGTCATATTTATACCTTTTGCGTTATCTTTGCACTTTGAAATTACACAATGGAAAAGATTATTGAAGAAAGCAAACAAGGCGAAAGTCTCGTTTTGGAAAATAAACCTGAGAATACTAAAAAACTTTTTATTGAAAGTTACGGCTGTGCGATGAACTTTTCGGACAGTGAAATCGTAGCTTCGATTTTATCTATAAACGGATACAACACTACACAAACCCTTGAAGATGCTGACTTAGTTCTAGTAAATACCTGCTCGATTCGGGACAAGGCTGAACAAACTATTCGTAAACGTCTGGAGAAATATAATGCGGTGAAACGTATTAACCCAAAGATGAAAGTAGGCGTTCTGGGCTGTATGGCCGAGCGTTTGAAAAGTCAGTTTTTGGAAGAAGAAAAAATTGTTGACCTTGTGGTTGGGCCTGATGCTTACAAAGATTTACCGAATTTATTGGCGGAAGTTGAAGAAGGCCGCGACGCCATCAATGTCATTTTATCGAAAGAGGAAACGTACGGAGATATTTCGCCTGTTCGTTTGATGAGTAACGGAATTACAGCTTTGGTTTCGATCACGCGTGGATGCGATAATATGTGTACTTTTTGCGTGGTTCCTTTTACACGTGGGCGTGAACGTAGCCGTGAACCACAAAGTATTATGGGCGAAATTCAGGATTTGTGGGACAAAGGTTTTAAGGAAATTACTCTTTTAGGTCAGAACGTTGACAGTTACCTTTGGTACGGCGGCGGTTTGAAAAAAGATTTCGAAAACGCTTCTGAAATGCAAAAAGCAACTGCTGTTGATTTTGATCAATTGCTTGAAATGGTTGCTGTTGGTTTTCCTAAAATGCGTATTCGTTTTTCGACTTCTAATCCGCAGGATATGCACGAAAGTGTTTTGCATGTTATTGCGAAACATCCTAATATTTGCAAACACATTCACTTACCTGTTCAGTCTGGAAGCAATAGAATTCTAAAAGAAATGAATCGTTTGCACACTCGCGAAGAATACATGACTTTGATTGATAAAATCAGAACGATTATTCCGAATGCGTCGATTTCGCAAGATATGATTGCTGGTTTCCCAACCGAAACCGAACAAGATCACCAGGACACGATGAGTTTGATGGAATATGTAAAATATAATTTTGGTTATATGTATTCGTATTCTGAACGTCCGGGAACTTTGGCCGGAAGAAAAATGGAAGATGATGTTCCAGAAGAAACCAAAGCCAGAAGATTGCAGGAAATTGTCGATTTGCAGCAAAAACACGCCTGGTTCCGCAGTGAAGAATTTGTTGGACAAGTTGTGGAAGTTTTGGTTGAAAAAGTTTCTAAAAAGTCAAAAGAAGAATTCTCAGGAAGAAACTCGCAAAGTATCACGGTTGTTTTTCCAAAGGAAAACTATAAAATTGGGGATTTCGTAAATGTAAAAATTACAAGCTGTACGAGCGGAACTTTGAAAGGGGAAGCTGTTGGTTATTCTGAAATGAATTAAATTTTTAACCGCAAATTTCACAAATTTTCACAAATTAATATATGCCTAACGAAAACGAATATTATTATAAGAAGCATGAAAATTACGAGATTGTAGGTATATGTATGGAAGTACATAGACTATTAGGTCCGGGTTTACTCGAAATTGTTTATAAAGACGCATTAGAAATTGAATTTAAAAATCATAATATTCCTTATCAACGAGAAAAAGAGTTTTCAATTGAATACAAAGGAGTCATTTTGCCTCATAAATTTTATGCTGATTTCATAGTTTATGAGGATATAATTTTAGAGGTAAAATCTGTAAAGGAAATTTGCAATGATCATCTAGCTCAAACATTAAATTATATGAAACTTGCAGATACTCCAGTTGGAATAATTGCAAACTTTCAAAACAAATCATTAGTACATAAACGATTGATAAATTCTTAAAATGAATTTGCGATAATTTGTGTAATTTGTGGTGAAAAAATATCACTGTTTCAACCATCAGTTTCAATGAGAAGCCTGAAACCTGAAACAAATAAAAACTTGAAACAAAATTTTAAATGGAAACAGTTCAAGCAATAAAACAACGATTTGAGATTATTGGGAATGATCCGAAACTCAATCGCGCTATTGAAAAAGCCATTCAGGTTGCTCCTACTGATATTTCGGTAATGGTAACAGGGGAAAGTGGTGTTGGTAAAGAGAATATTCCTAGAATTATACATTCGCTTTCGCATAGAAAACACGGAAAATATATTGCTGTAAACTGCGGAGCCATTCCGGAAGGAACAATCGATAGTGAACTTTTTGGTCACGAAAAAGGCGCTTTTACAGGTGCAACAAGTACGCGTGAAGGATACTTTGAAGTAGCTGATGGCGGAACTATATTCCTTGATGAAGTTGGTGAATTACCTTTGACAACACAGGTTCGTTTGCTACGTGTACTTGAAAATGGCGAATTTATAAAAGTAGGTTCTTCACAAGTACAGAAAACCAATGTGAGAATTGTGGCTGCAACGAATGTCAATTTATTCAATGCTATCGAGAAAGGAAAATTCCGTGAAGATTTGTATTATCGTCTGACTACTGTCGAAATTACATTGCCACCCTTACGCGAAAGAAACGAGGACATTCATTTATTGTTTAGAAAATTCGTAGCCGATTTTGCGCATAAGTATAAAATGCCCCCTTTGAAATTGGATGACAATGCGGTTCAGTTATTACAAAAATTCAGATGGAACGGGAATATTCGTCAGTTGCGAAATGTAGCCGAACAAATTTCTGTTCTGGAAACCAACCGTGATATTTCATTGGCGACTTTACAGTCCTATTTACCTACCGAAGGTTCTAATTTACCTTCTGTAATTAGTGATAAAAAGAAAGACAGCGATTTTAGTACTGAAAGAGATATTTTGTACAAAGTGCTTTTTGATATGAAAAGTGATCTGAATGATTTGAAAAAACTGACTCTGGAATTGATGAAAAACGGGTCTTCGAAAGTGCAGGATATCAATCCAAATTTGATTCAGAAAATATACGGTTCTCAACAAAATGACAGCGAAATAGATTTTGAAGAAGAACCAAGAACTGCTGTGATGACTCCTACTGTTCGCGAAGAAAACTATCAGAACGAAGACGACAATAATTATCTTTTTGCTGAAACCATCGAAGAAGAAGAAATTTTGCGTTTGGAACAAAAAGAAATCGAAATGATCAAAAAATCATTAGAAAAAAACAAAGGAAAACGAAAAGCTGCCGCTGATGAGTTAGGGATTTCTGAAAGAACTTTGTATCGAAAAATCAAACAATTCGATCTTTAAAAAGAAAAAAAACAATATTAAAATCCCAAATTCCAACCTAAAAGCAAAATTTCAAAAAACAAATTCCAAATTTCAAATTTACTATCTTTGACCAACTTTTGAATTTTTATCCCAAACACTGAAATTGGAATTTGGAATTTAGAAGATTGGAATTTCACTAATTATTGGGATTTACTAAAACATTTTATGAAAAAAATATATTCTATACTAGCCATCATTTGTCTTTTCACCTTCAACAGTTGTTCTGTTTACAACTTTACCGGAGCCACACCTATTGATGCCAAAACGTTTCAGGTGAACTTTTTTCAGAACAATGCTGATTTGATTGAACCGGGAATCGACAGAGAATTTACTTTGGCTTTGCAGGATTTGATTATGAATCAAACCAACCTGAACCTGGTAAGTAGTGGCGGTGATTTAGTTTATGAAGGCGAAATTACAGATTACCGAATTACGCCAATGACAGCTACTGCAGATCAGCAAGCTTCACAAAACCGTTTAACGATTCGTATTATGGTTCGTTTTTCGAATAAAAATAAAGAAACAGATGATTTTGAAAAAACATTTGAATTTTACCATGATTATCCAGCTCAGCAACAACTAGTAGGATCCGTTTTAAACGAGGCAATAAAAGATATTTTTGATCGTATTACACAAGACATCTTTAATGATTCGTTAGCCAAATGGTAAAAACAAATTGATCTGATTACTTATTAAACAAAAACAATGAACGTTACCACTTATACATACCTCATAAACCATCCAGACGCCATTACTGAGCAGCATACGGATGCGCTAGGCAATGTATTGAACGAATTTCCATACTTTCAGAGCGCAAGAGCATTACGGCTGAAGGGACTTCATAGCCTCAATAGTTTTAAGTATAATTATGCTTTAAAAGTTACGGCCGCACACACAACAGACCGTGCCGTTTTATTTGATTTTATTACATCTGAGAATTTTACTGCTATTCAAAATGAATACTATGATCAAAAACTAAAACACCTGCTTAATATTACGGTTTTAGATAGTGAAATTGTATCAGCAGAAACAATTAGAAAAACTGAAGACATACGAATTGATCCTCTTGAACAATCTTTACTGACTTCTATTAAAGAAGCTACTACTGTTACTTTTGAAGAGCCAAGCTTTAGAGAACCAATATTTGTAGAAGTTACAAAGATAACCGAAGAACCTGAAGCTACATTAGAAGTTACTCCTGAAATTGCTCCGGAGCCTATCCAAACTATTACTACAACCACAACTGTTGATGAATCTGTAAAGGAAACTACTGAAGAAACTACTCAAACGAGTCAGGAAGTCTTACCAGTTATAGAAGAAATTAATGAAACAATTGAAGAGCCGACTCTAATTGCTGAAGGATCAACTGTAGAAGAAACATCTTTAGAAGAAACATCTTTAGAGGAAATATCTTTAGAGGAAATATCCTCAGAAGAAACAACTTTTATAGCAGAAAAAGAAATAAAAGCAGCTGAAGAGCATTTGGAAATAGGGAAACCATTAGATTTTTCAGCAAACGAAAAACATTCCTTTCAGGAGTGGTTACAACTTGCTAAAACGGAGCCAATTGATCGCTCTGCCGAACCTGCTGAAGAATTAAAACCATCTAAAATTCAAATAGAAGAAGAAGTTCTTGATGAAGAGAAGAAAAAAAAAGCAGAGATAATAGATAAATTCATCGAAACCAACCCTAAAATTTCTCCTATAAAATCGGGATCACCTACTGTAAATGTGCATTTTGACATCAATAAAGAAGAGAATTCTTATTTAATGACAGAGACTTTGGCCAGAGTATATTTGGAACAAAAAAAATATACAAAAGCAATACAAGCATATGAAATATTAATTTTGAAATATCCAGAAAAAATTAGTTTCTTTGCAGACCGTATTTCAGATATAAAGATTTTACAACAAAATAACAATAACAATAATTAAGCAATGAGCACATTTTCAATTTTTTTAGTTTTAATCACAATAGTTTGTTTTCTATTGATCGTAGTAATCATGGTTCAAAACCCTAAAGGAGGAGGATTATCTTCTACTATAAGCGGAACACAAATGTTAGGTGGCGTACAAAAAACAACAGACTTTTTAGATAAAAGTACCTGGACTTTAGCTACTATTTTGATCTCTTTGATTTTGCTTTCAAGCTTAAGCTTTACAGGATCATTAAGTGATACTGACTCTAAAATTATTGAAAAAACTGAAGCTCCTGCTGCTAATACACCAGCTGCTCCAGTACAACAAGCACCTGCTCAGTCAGCTCCTGCAGCTAAATAATTTTTTAGATATAAAATGGAAATGCCAGCCTGTCAAAGCTGGCATTTTTTTTAGGAAAAAATGTCAGTTTTGGCGCTATTTTAGAGGATGGCACAATTTCTGAAAGTTCTATGAACATTAAAAAAAGTATAACTATATAATAATAAAATCATGAGTTTAAACATTAAACCGCTTTCAGACCGCGTACTTATTGAGCCTGTTGCTGCTGAAACCAAAACTGCGTCAGGAATTTTTATTCCGGATACTGCCAAAGAAAAACCTCAAAAAGGAACTGTTGTTGCAGTAGGAAACGGAACAAAAGACCACACTATGACCGTAAAAGTTGGGGATACTGTACTTTATGGTAAATATGCTGGTACCGAATTAAAGCATGAAGGAACAGATTATTTGATTATGCGTGAGGATGATATTCTTGCAATAATCTAAAAAAGTATTAAGATCTGAGTATTAAGAATTAAGTACACAGTAACTTGAAACAAATAAAACTTTAAACAAAAAATTAGAATGGCAAAAGATATAAAATTTGATATTGAAGCACGTGACGGATTAAAACGTGGTGTTGATGCATTAGCAAATGCTGTAAAAGTAACGCTTGGACCAAAAGGTCGTAACGTAATCATCGGGAAATCATTTGGTGGACCAACAGTTACTAAAGATGGTGTTTCGGTTGCAAAAGAAATCGAATTAAAAGACCCATTAGAAAATATGGGTGCGCAAATGGTGAAAGAAGTTGCTTCTAAAACCAATGATTTAGCAGGAGATGGAACTACAACTGCTACAGTTTTAGCTCAGGCAATCGTAAAAGAAGGTTTGAAAAACGTTGCTGCTGGTGCAAATCCAATGGACCTGAAACGTGGTATCGATAAAGCGGTTGAAGCTATCGTTGCTGACCTTGCTAAACAAGCTAAAGTGGTTGGAAGTGATTCTGATAAAATCAAACAAATTGCTTCTATCTCTGCCAATAACGACGAGGTAATTGGTGAGTTAATTGCTACTGCTTTCGCAAAAGTGGGTAAAGAAGGAGTTATTACTGTTGAAGAAGCTAAAGGAACTGACACTTTCGTGGATGTTGTAGAAGGTATGCAGTTTGACAGAGGATATCTTTCTCCTTACTTCGTAACAAACCCAGAGAAAATGGAAGTTGAATTAGACTCTCCATACATCTTATTATACGACAAAAAGGTATCTTCTTTAAAAGAATTACTACCGGTTTTAGAGCCAGTTGCACAATCAGGAAAGCCATTATTGATTATTGCTGAAGATGTTGACGGAGAAGCTCTTTCTACATTAGTAGTAAACAAATTAAGAGGTGCTCTTAAAATTGCCGCTGTAAAAGCGCCAGGTTTTGGAGACAGAAGAAAAGCAATGTTAGAAGATATCGCCATCTTAACTGGTGGAACTGTAATCTCTGAAGAAAGAGGTTATACACTTGAAAATACAACTATCGAAATGTTAGGAACTGCAAAAAGAGTTTCTATCGATAAAGATAACACTACAATTGTAAGTGGTGCTGGTGAAGCTGATATCATCAAAAACAGAGTAAACCAAATTAAAGGTCAGATGGAAACGACAACTTCTGATTATGATAAAGAAAAATTGCAGGAGCGTTTGGCTAAGTTAGCCGGTGGTGTTGCGGTTCTTTATGTTGGTGCAGCTTCTGAAGTAGAAATGAAAGAGAAAAAAGACCGTGTTGACGATGCTTTGCACGCAACTCGCGCTGCTGTAGAAGAAGGAATCGTAGCTGGTGGTGGTGTTGCTTTATTAAGAGCAAAAGCTGCATTAGGAGATCTTAAAGCTGACAACGCTGACGAGGCTACAGGTATTCAAATCGTTTCTCGCGCCGTTGAGTCTCCGTTAAGAACTATTGTTGAAAATGCAGGTCTTGAAGGTTCTGTAGTAGTGGCTAAAGTTTCTGAAGGTTCTGGAGATTTTGGTTACAATGCCAAAACGGATGAATATGTAGATATGTTGGCAGCAGGAATTATTGATCCTAAAAAAGTAACACGTGTAGCATTAGAAAATGCAGCTTCTGTAGCTGGAATGATCTTAACTACTGAGTGTGCCTTAATTGATATTAAAGAAGAAACCGGAGGCGGAATGCCAATGGGTGGCGGTATGCCGGGAATGATGTAATCGTTTCCCTTTGTTAAAACTTAAAGCGCCAAATAGCAAAATTGCTGTTTGGCGTTTTTTTTATTAAAAAAACCACAATTATCTCAACTTAAACTAATTGGGCAATAAAATATTCTTTAACTTTAATAAATATTCCAAAGCTATTTTGATTCATTTATTAAATATCATACGATGAAAAAATTATTTCCTCTAATGCTTTTACTCGCTTTTATAAGTTGTAAAAAAGAAGTTCTCAATCCTGCTGACACTATTTATTTTGGAGGTGATATTCTAACCATGGAAGGCGAAAAACCTATTTATGCAGAAGCGGTAGCGGTAAAAAAAGGTAAAATAATTTTTGTTGGAAAAAAGGCAGAAGCAGAAAAATTTGATGGCAATGAAACCAAGATGATTGATTTGCAGGGCAAAACTTTACTTCCCGGTTTTATTGATGCTCACGGTCATGTTTGGAATGCAGGTTTTCAGGCCGTATCGGCCAATTTATTACCTGCGCCAGACGGAACAGCAAATGATATTCCGACCATTATTTCTTTATTGAATGAATGGAAAACAAAAAACCCAAAAGCAGTTGGAAAATACGGCTGGATAATTGGTTTCGGATATGATGATGCTCAATTAAAAGAAAAATTACCTCCTACTGCTGACGACCTGGATAAAGTATCTTCTACAGTTCCCGTTTTGATTATTCATCAATCAGGACATTTAGCCGTAATGAATCACAAAGCACTGGAATTAGCAGGTTATTCTGCCGCAACAAAAGATCCTGCGGGTGGCGTTATCCGAAGAAAAGAAAACTCTCAGGAACCTAATGGTGTTTTAGAAGAAATGGCGATGTTTATTCCGTTATTCAAAATGATGGGAACGCTTGATACCCTTGCTAATGAGAAAATAGCCGAAGCAGGTATTGCCGCTTATACTAAATTTGGATTTACAACTGCACAAGAAGGCAGAGCCAGCAGTGACGCCTGCAACACCTGGTCGAAATTAGCCAACGAAGGTAAACTTTCGATAGACATAGCTGCTTATCCAGATATCCAGACTCAAATGGAATATCTTAAAGCTCATGGTGTACAAAAAAACTATACCAATCATTTTAGAATTGCTGGTGTAAAACTGTCTCTCGATGGTTCTCCGCAAGGTAAAACTGCATGGCTTACACAACCTTATAAAGTACCTCCTCCCGGAAAACCTAATACTTATTTAGGCTATCCTGCATTTCCTAAAGAAAGTGATGCTATTGCATTAGTAGATTCGGCGTATGCTAATAATTATCAAATTTTAGCACATTGCAATGGTGATGCCGCAGTTGACGAATACCTTACTGCAATAGAACATGCTGAAAAACTTTACGGAAGAAAAGACCGAAGACCTGTTGCCATACATGCGCAAACAGCCCGATTTGATCAATTAGATAAAATGAAAACATTAGGAATTATGCCTTCTTTTTTCGGAATGCATACTTATTATTGGGGCGACTGGCACAGAGATGAAATATTAGGCAAAGAAAGAGCCTATCGCATTTCGCCGGCAGCTACAGCTCTAAAAAAAGGAATGATTTTTACGCAACATCATGATGCTCCGGTTGCATTGCCCAATAGTATTATGATATTATATTCGGTGGTGAACAGAATTAGCAGATCAGGTGATGTAATTGGTCCTGAAGAAAGAATTAGTACTTATGATGCTTTACGCTCGATAACTACCTGGGCTGCATATCAGTATTTTGAAGAAAACTCAAAAGGCTCCATAAAAACAGAAAAATTAGCCGATTTTGTTATTCTGGATAAAAACCCTTTAAAAGTAGCTTCAGAAAAAATTATCGACATACAGGTTTTAGAAACTATAAAAGAAGGAAAATCGATTTATAAAAAATAGCTTTTTTCCATTCTTAATACTATAAAAGTGGGGCATTGACTCCACTTTTATAGTATTAAAATGATAAATTATTCGGTTTCAACTTCTAAAAAATCTTCTACCGTTTCACCTGCTACTGTTAACTCAGGCTTAGAAGCTTTAAGAGCATTGAATCTTTCCAATTGTTCCATTTCTCCTTCTTCTCCGCTAAAATATGGGAAAACATCCATAATTGGAGACTCTGAAATAGCCGGAATAGTATAATCACCCATGGTGTTTTTCATTATCGTAATGGTATTATCATACGCTTCTTTTACATCATTGGCCTGTACTAAAATATACATATTCGATTTGCGTTCTTTCCCGCTTTCTTCGTCATAAGCTAATAATGAAACTTTCGATTTAAACCAGCGATCAGCATTTTCAAAAGGATGAATTTCAGCATAATTGGCTACTTTTATGTTGGTGATTTTGAATTCTTCACTAATATAAGCTGCCATTTCTTCATTAATTCTGCTTTCGGCTTCTGTGTACGATAAGGCATCTACCAGATAAGGTTCTGTAGTTACTTTTTGCGATCCCGTTTCATCTGTTTTTCTATATTTTACTTTGCATTCGTACCAAATTGTGCTCATCTGTATTTTTTTTAGGATGGCAAAGATAAATGTAAAAAGAAAAAAGAAGCGTAAATCACAAAATAGATATTCACAATTTTGAATAAATTTTGCCTTTATTATTTTCTAACCTTTTATGGGTTATTTATGAAATAGATTCTATTTGCAATTTTGAAACTATTCGAAAATTATGAAAACCTGTCCCCCTAGCCCAGTCCCGATAGCTATCGGGAGTAACGGCATCCTTTTGTGGCGGGGTTCGACACAAAAGATAGAGTGGATAGCTGGAATAGCTACTAATTAAAAATGGACAAAAGAAAGATTTTCCTTTGTCCATTTTGTGACACTTACGGTACAAAATCCGAACTAGTTATTAGAAGATGTAAAAACTCTGAAAGCTCTTTGACATTCTAATTCGAAGCTGATTTTACAGATCTTTAGAGTTGCGTTCCAGGAAGAAAAAGCTTCAGAGAAATCTGGAGTTTTTTTATTTAAATGCTGTCTAATGGACCGCAGATGACACGGATTGGCTATGCCAAAACGCGGATTATAACGGATTTTTTATTTTAATTCTCTTATTGGCACAACCTTTTTGATAAGCTACCAATTAACTCGGAGGGCTTATATCCGACGCAGCGAACACAGGTTCAAGTCCTGTTCTCTTACTAAAAGACAAAGCTTCAGAGAAATCTGGAGCTTTTTTTTGTTTTAATCCTCTTTGTCAACTTCTCGTTGCGTGAAACCGGAACGAAATGAAAATAAAAATTATTTTGTTTCATTCGCTGTGACAAAAAAATAATTTAGAAAAAAAATCACAATTGTTGTGACAAAGTAAATTTTAAAAAAAAATCACAGTTATTGTGTCAAAACGAAAATGAAAATAAAATTTACCACACTTTCTGTGGCAAAAAATAAAAAGAAATAAATTTGCCACGCTTTTCGTAGCAAAATAAAAAATTAAATAAAATTTGCTACACTACTGAAATAAAGTTTCAGAGAAATCTGGCGCTTTTCGTTTTAACCTTTTTTGTCAATAACTGATGCGCTCACGAGTGAGATGCATGCGCCAGCTGGGGATAAATCGCTCTTTAAAAAAAATGCTGAACTTTTAAATTTCCAGCATTTTTCAGGGTAACTAAAACAAACTAAATATGAAATCCATATAGGATATTAAAGAGTCAAAATAATTTCTTTTCAACTGTATATCTGTTGTAAAAAATCATTCACCTGTGCAGGCTTTCTACCCAGGAGCTTTTCCATGTGTGAGCTTTCGCTGTCCAATTCTCCAATTCTCGCTGCCTGTGCAAAGCCTGCCAGCATTTTTATCAGCATTCTTGGTGCACCTTTCTTAACAGCTGCATTTATAAATACTTTTGGATCGGGGCTTAAATAAGTAATATTGTGTCCCTTTATTTCAGAAATTTTCTGAGCAATTTCTGTAAAGGAAATACTGCTGCCCGATATCTCATACACCTTATTTTTATGACCCTGCGATCTCAAAATAACCGCTGCGGTTTCTGCCATCTCGCTTCGGAGCGTGAAAGCTATTTTACCCTGGCCTGCCGGCAGAAAAATACCATCTTCTACAACTTTTTTGCCTAGAAATTCAGGAAGCATATCCATATACAAAGCATTTCTTAGGATCGTAAAATTCATACCGCTGTTCATAATAGCCGTTTCTGTTGCCAAATGTGATTTTATAATAAAATAAATAGGCGAATCCCGATGGTCACTTTTATGCAGCTGGCTGGTATAAAGAATATGCTTTACTCCAGCATTTTTAGCCGCCTTGACAACCAGTTTGTGCTGTATAGTACGATTCCTTACGTCACTGCCGGAAACAAACAGAAGTCTGTCTATACCTGAAAATGCCTTCAGTAAAGAATCATAATCATCGTAATCTCCAAAAACAACATGAATACCTAAAGATTGTAATTCTGATGCCTTGGTTTTGTCCCTTATCATTGCATAAATGTTTCTTTTTTCTAATCCATTATTGAGTAAGGCTTTCAGCACCCCTCTTCCATAATGCCCGTTTGCTCCGGTTACCATTATTTTGTCCATTTTTAATCTGAATTTGTAAAAGTTAAAATGCGATAAAAAAAACTGCATTTTATCGCATTTACAAGAACTTGATTACTTAACGGTATAGTTTTTAATATCCATTTCTGCCAGCCTGAAGTAGCCAAAAGCGTAATTTTTGCTATCAGTCTGATTGACAATATTACCGCGGACTGCACTTGGTATTGTAGGGAAAGGGCTGCCATCATTACCAGAAGCTATTATTAGTCTGTACATGTAATTGTAATAGCTTTTCGAAATTCCGTACAGCCTTATGTCTATCTGGTCCCCAGCTTTTAAATCTTCAGAAGAATAGGATTCCTGCATTATATTACCATTAGTGTACTCATCATCTTCAACTTCAAGCTCCGGAAACGGCGTGTACGGCTGGGTAATACTGTTTAGATAAAAATTTACCTGATCTGCATTATCCTGATAGTAGAATGTTATTTCAATTTCATCACCGGTATCACCTCCTTTGTCGTTCTGATCAATATTATCTTCAATTTCAGGAACAGGTGTCAATGTTTCTGATGCGGTATAGGTCTGGCCATTTAAAACAATTTTTAAGGTATAGGTCTGGCCTATAACAGGAAGAAAATTGCTGCAGACATATTGCCCTGTTCCCGGGGTTTCTACAAATTCAAAAACTGTATTTGACGGGTTTGTTACAGTAACTACCGCTCCGGAGACAGTCGGGAATTCAGGGCTGTAATAGCCTGTTGTTGTCGATAAGACAATCTTTTGTTCATTGCCTGTCGTATTTTTTACCCAGTCGATAGAAGCGTCTATAACCAGTCTTGGTGGTGCTGTATTAAGATCGGCAGTAATAACGTCTTCGCATCCTGTTAAAAACAGTCCAGAGGATAGTATGAGAATTTTTTGTAATAGTTTCATTTTATATCTTTTTTAAAAGTCTGTAGTATATTTTTAAAATTTGAAATTGTAGCTTACACTAGGAACAATACCAAAAATGGATGTTCTTCTTGTCTCACTTAATCCGGTATCTTCGTTCTGTCTAAAACTGTATGAGGCTGCATTGCTTCTGCTGTAAAGATTGTAGATACTGAAATTCCATTCGCCCTGCCAGCCTTTTTTCTTATCAGGTTTAGGAGTATAAGTTGCAGATACATCTAAATGGTGGTATGCAGATAAAGAATCGTCATTTCTTGATCCATAACTCGCAACAGTGATACCTTGATATTGGTATTTTCCATTAGGAAATGTTGCGGCTTTTCCGCTCTGGAAAGTAAAAATACTCCCAAATGTCCATTTCGGATTTAAAGTATAAGCTCCCGTAACAGATAAATTATGCAATTTGTCAAAATTTGCCCTGTACCATTCCCCGTTATTTATACCCGGTTCATCTGCATTTCTGCCTGGAGTTCTTTGTTCTGCCTTAGAAATAGTATAGGAAACCCAGCCCGTCAGCTTTCCTGTATTTTTTTTGAACATCAGTTCCAGACCGTACGATCTAGCTTCTCCGTTTAAAAGCACCCTTTCTACGGCGTCGATTCCAAGTAAGTCTGCGCCGTCAATATAGTCTGCTTTGTTTTTTACTTTTTTATAGAAGGTTTCTGCTTCCAGGGAATATTTATCGTCTTTAAAATTGTGAAAGTAACCCAGTGCTACCTGATCTAAAATTTCTGGTTTAAGGTATTGGTCACTTGGTGCCCAAATATCAAGCGGAGTTGCAGAAGCAGTATTGGAAATTAGATGAACATATTGGCTCATTCGATTGTAGCTGACCTTGATCGATTGGTCATTGTTTAACGAATAGGCCATGGCAAGTCTTGGTTCTAAGTTGTCAAAACTCGCTATCTTTTTGTTTTTCTTATAGTTTATTGTTCCTGTTGGTTCAGCCTCTTCATAAATTTGAAACTCCTGATTGAAAACCAGTGGCTGATTATTGGCATAAGTATATACTTCCTGTGCGCCTAATCTTTGAAAGTTACTGTAGCGAAGTCCATAATTCAGGGATAATTTTTCAGAAAGATTTTGCTCTGCACTGATGTATATGGCATTTTCAAAAGCATACTTTTTGGCGAGCTGGTCCGGATTGATGGCCGAAGTTTCTCCATACGGTCTAATTGTACCTGGATTAAAACTGTAGTAAATTGAATTTATACCGTAATTTAAAGTCAGATCATTTGAAAAATAGTGCTTAAAATCATATTTAAAATTGTAATTTTTCACATCTGATTTCCAGTCAAGACCGACGGTTTTCACTTTAATCTGGTAGTCATAATCACTGTAAATGGCTGATGCGTTAGAGAAAATCTTGTCTGAGAATATATGGTTCCATCTAAGATTGAAAAGCTTATTGCCATAAACGTTTATAAAGCTGTTATTAAAATTTAGGTTGTCGTTACCAAAATAACCTGATACAAAAACATTATTTCTATCATTGAACTTGTAATTAAACTTGGCATTCAAATCGTAGAAATAGGCTGAATTTGGTTCATCTGCCAATTTCATAAAGAGATGCGCGTAAGAGCCTCTCCCCGCAACCACAAAGGAACTTTTTTCTTTAACGATAGGGCCTTCAACAAGCAGTCGGCTTGAGACTAACCCTATTCCTCCGTTAACATGATACTCCTTGTTATTTCCTTCCTTTTGATAAATATCCAGGACCGAGGATATACGTCCTCCAAAATTTGCGGGAATCCCACCTTTATAAAGTTTTAAATCTTTGATTACATCGGAGTTAAAAACAGAAAAGAATCCGAATAAATGCGAAGTATTGTAAACAACGGCTTCATCAAGAAGTACCAGATTTCCGTCAACAGAACCTCCTCTGACATTAAATCCTGATGCGCCTTCCTGAGCATTCGTAACTCCGGGAAGCTGTAATATAGATTTCAGGACATCGACTTCGCCCAAAACGGCTGGCATCTTTTTTATCGTGGCAATAGAGAGTTTATTCGTACTCATTTCTGGCTTTCGGATGTTTGCTTTTGTTGTATTGCTTTTAATTACAACTTCGTCCAATGTTTTACTGACTTCTGTCATCCCAAAGTTCATTTTTGTGTTTTCGGTCAGCGTGATAGTTTCTTCGATATTATTAAAACCCATGTAGCTTATGATAACGGTGTAAGTTCCTTTTGGCAGTGTCGTGGTATAAAATCCGTAAGAATTGGTAGTAATGCCTACTTTAGCTTCCGGAATGTAAATGTTTACGCCAATTAATGTTTCGGTATTGGACTCATTGGCTATTATGCCGCTAAGGGTCACTTTTTCCTGCGAATATGTATGGACTACAAAGGCAAAAAAGAGTAATAGAAAGGGGTGGATTCTGCTTTTCATTTATTAAAATTTAGGATTAAATGTTACATTTCCCGGCTAAAGTATATTTTTGTTGCACCCGCATATTTTATATATACAAAATGCGTTACTTTATATATTAAAGCCACTTTTTCATATAGTAAAAAAATTGCACACCAAGATTTCAGCGAAAGAAGCGGGGTTTTTAAAGCAAAAAAAAATCTAATTGAACTATCCTTTTTTTAGGCCTTGCATGTTATTATTTGGGCCCATAGAAAAGGTTTACTATCTTAAAATCTTATTTTGGTATATAAATAATGTGCTTTTGTATAGTAAAAATTTATAATTTTCGCGTATTGCTATATTTGCTGGAAAACTAAAATAGTCCTATGAATAAATGTTTACCCAAAAAAACAATGGATACCAACTGGATGGTTGAGTTTTTCATTTCAGACAAATACCGGTTTTATCGTCATTTGCTGCTGATCACATTCAGTATTATTGTTTTGTACTACAGTCCGCCGGACTATATAGAACCTTTCGAGACCTATAATCGAATAGTCTTTTTTATTCAGATAATTTTATTGGTTTACAGTAATATGTATTTTTTTGTACCTAAATTTTTGTTGAGAAAAAAATACCTTAATTATGGTCTTTCTGTTCTTTCAGGTATGATACTGGCGTATGTCATGCATGAGTGTGCTTCTTGTTATCTTAAATCTTATCTACTGCCTTACGAGGATGACAATATTAACTTTTTTACCTATTCCTTTATGATCATGGTGCTTATTATTGCATCAGCAGCAATTAAATTATTCCAGCAATGGATATCTGATTCCCAGCTAATTCATGATCTGGAACTGGCAAAAGCTGGTGCCGAACTGGAACAGCTCAAGAATCAGATCAATCCGCATTTCCTTTTTAATATGCTCAATAATGCCAATGTTTTAATTGAAGATGACCCTAAAAAAGCTTCGCAGGTTTTGGTGAAGCTTAGCGACCTGCTTCGTTATCAGCTTTATGACAGCTCTAGAGATAAAGTTTTATTAACTTCAGAAATCCATTTTTTAGAAGATTTTTTAAATTTGGAAAAAGTCAGAAGGGATAATTTTAATTTTTTAATATCCAAGGAGGGCGAATTAAGCGGCATCCAGGTTCCGCCCTTATTATTTATTTCATTTGTAGAAAATGCCGTAAAGCATAATAATGACTCAGCGAAATCATCCTACGTAAATTTGTTCTTCGATGTTCGCCGCACGGAGCTTTTTTTCAAATGCATAAACTCAAAACCCGCTGTAAAAGCAATTAATAAATCAGGTGGATTAGGTATGGCCAATATTCAAAGAAGATTGGAACTCCTGTTCCCTTCTACACATGATTTGAAAATAGAAGATAACGCGGAAACCTACTGCGTTACATTAACTTTAAAATTATAAAATGAACTGCATAATAGTAGATGACGAGCCATTGGCAAGAAAAGCAATCCAAAAGCTGGTCTCTCAGACAGAAAATCTAGAAGTTATAGCTTCATTTAACGGAGTAGAAGCCTCAAGGGAATTTCTGGTAAAAAACACTATCGATTTAATATTTCTGGACATTCAAATGCCGGGGGTTAACGGAATTGAATTTGCCAGGACTATTTCTAAAAAAACCTTAGTGGTATTTACTACCGCTTTTCATGAATTTGCTTCTGAAAGTTATGAAGTCGATGCTATTGACTATTTGATCAAACCTGTAAAATTAGAACGCTTCCAAAAAGCAGTCGAAAAAGCACAGACTTATTGCAAATTATTTCATACCGATACTATAGAGAGTAATATAGAAAACATAACCGATGATTATATTTTCGTAAGGGCAGACCGCAGAATGTTTAAAGTGCATTTCAGTGACATTCTTTTTATCGAAGGTTTAAAAGATTATGTGGTTCTTTATTTGGAAAATCAGAAAGTGATTACCCTGATGAATATCAAAACTATTCACGACCTACTTCCAAAAAGTTTCTTTGTAAGAGTCAGCAAATCTTATATAATCAATGTAAAAAAAATAGATTCTGTAGATAACAATACGGTATATATTGGAAAAAATGAAATACCAATTGGTAATATTTACAGGGATTTCTTTTTTAATGAATTTGTAACAAGGAAAATTTTGAACAAATAATAAAAAGCCCTTTTTTGAGCTTACAACTGTCGAAATTGATTCACTTAATAAAATCGATTCATTTTGAAACTATAACAAAATTATGAAAACTAAAGCCCTAGCCCAGTCCCGATTGCTATCGGGAGTAACGGCATCCTTTTGTGGCGGGGTTCGACACAAAAGATAGAGTGGATAACTGGAATAGCTACTAATTAAAAATGGACAAAAGAAAGATTTTCCTTTGTCCATTTTGTGTCTGACGGTACAGAATCCGAACCATCTATTAGAGGATTTAAGTATTTTAAATAAATTTTAATTTAATGTTTATTATTATATTTCAGTAAGACCTTGTTTTGCATACTTTTTATGATTTTTTTTAGAAATAATTTATTCTAAAATTAAATTGCAAACCATTACCACCTGTAAAAGAAAATGAGATTATAAATGACAATTTCATAAATTTGAATTTAGAAGTTTTTAACCCTATTGGAATTTACATTTTTAAATTTTCACAGCAATTTTATTGGTATATAGATATCAATAATGTGAAAATTTTCAGGATGCAATTTAGGATCATTTAAATGACTTAAAAAGAAATTTCTATTATCTGGCTGATAACCATTTTCTTCAAACCAAACTTCGTAAATATACTTCCAAGTTTTAAAGCATTCAGACATTGGTGCTTCTTTATGGAAAACAGCATATAATCCACCGCTTATTATTGTATTGCCAATTATCCCTTCTCCTATTATATTTTCAGGGACAGACAAACAAACATCTGCCTGAAGCATTCCAGATAAATTAGCATTACTTCTATAAACAGTTAATGCTTTGGTTTCAGGAAAATTTACTAAATTTCTCGGAGAAGCCCAGTTAAAAAGCTGTTCAAACATTTTACCAAATATTTCACTATCATGATGGTGGATATTGAGATTTCTGATATATATAACATTAAATTCCTCCATTTTTTTAACTTCAAAATCAACTTTTACAATTTCACTCATTTCATTTTTTTTTAAATTATTTAATTTGAGTGCAAGGTAGTCTTCGATTTTTGAATGCTTTTTTCCAATATTGCTATCAGTTATACCAATATTGCTATTTTTATGTTGCTTTCGCCATTCACTTGGTGTCATCTGTTTTACCTCACGAAAAGTTCTCGAAAAAGACGATATATTTAAAAAACCGCAATCAGCAGCAATTTCACTAATCGTTTTCGATGGATTATTCATTAAGAAAAACAAAGCCCTCTCTATTTTTGCGTTTTTTATAAATTCGTTAATCGTCGTTCCGGTAACAGATTTAAAAATTCTATGGAAATGAAATTTTGAAAAATTAGAAAGACCAGCTAATTTTTCTAAAGAAAGTTCTTCATGAAGATTTCCTTTAATATAATCTATACTTTTATTGATTCTAAAGTAATACTCTTTAATAGACTCTTCTTTTGTCATACTTGCTAATGAATAGTGTCTTTTTAACTAATATTTTAAATACGCAATCGAATATTGAAGGCAAAGTTACAAATGTATTAGATAAATCTTTGTTTTTAAAATCCCCTTTTAAAGAACCATGATGCGATTCGAACCAAATTCGCTTGTAAACAGTGACTTTATAAAAAGTAAAAAAGATATTGATAAGATTTTCGAACCATAAAAAAACCTGAGAATCAAAAATTCTCAGGCTTTTTTAATTGTTTTAGTGACCTTGACGGTGCAGAATTCGAATCATATGTTAGAGGATTTGAAGATTTTGAATGAAGTATGATTGATTTGTAATTAATAAAATCTTTTTTTATTTATATTAGCTTAGTATAAAATCCAATAAAAAATGAACAAATTTCTATTAGTTTTTTTATTAGCAATTACTTTACAGGGTTGTAAGAATAATTATTCATACGAAAATGAAGAATTAAAAGCAATTGAAGATATTAGTAACGACTTTTTAATTAAAAAAGACTTAAATAAATTATTAGATGTTCCCGATTCAATTGATCATGTTAAAGTCTATAAACCGAATATTGATTCATTAAATATAAATGTTTATCTCTCCGATGCGCTTATTCCAATTGTACAAGAAAAAGAAGATAACTTGTGGATGTTTAAAAATAATCAATTTTCAAAATCTGATTCCATAGTATTTTATGGGATTGTAAATTCAAATCGTTTTAAGGAACTAGGTTATAGGGATTTTGATAAGACAAAAATCAAATTAAGAAAACCATATAGTCAGTTTGAAATTTCTGAAGTAAAAATTGTTGCAGATCAAGAATATAAAATTCTTAAGTTTTCACGAGTATGCTTCGATGATAAAAAACAAAACGGAGTAGTTGTTGTTGAATTGCTTACTGGTTTAGAATATGGAACTCAAAGTGGTTACAACGGTGCTATTTTGATTAAAAAGGAGAATAATAAATGGATTTACATACAACCAAATTAAAAAGATGAGCTTTAATTTATTCGACTTAAATGGTTCAAATCCCATTACGTCAACTTCATGGGATTTATAAACCGCCAATATTTATAAAACAAAACTTACCAAACTGTTTGAAAAAGACATAAAAAAAACCTATTTCAATGCGAAATTGGTTTTTTGTTTTAGTGACCGCGGAGGGGTTCGAACCCCCAACCCTCAGAGCCGAAATCTGATATTCTATCCAGTTGAACTACGCGGTCGATTTATTTTAGATTTCGGATTTTAGAGTTCAGATTTAATCTACAATCTGAACTCTAAAATCTAAAATTCTTATACTAAAAGTTTCTTTACAATTGCAGAGATCGTTTTCCCTTCAGCAGTTCCGCCTAATTTTGCAGATGCTAATCCCATTACTTTACCCATAGAAGCAATTCCTGAAGCTCCTGTTTCAGCAATGATTTTTGCTACTACTGCTTCAACTTCTTCTTCGGTTAATTGTGCTGGCAAAAACTTCTCGATTACGGCTACCTGCGCCAATTCCGGCTCAGCCAAATCAGGACGATTTTGCTCTGTAAAAATTCTGGCGCTTTCTTTACGAGTTTTTACTAATCTTTGCAATAATTTGATTTCATCATCTTCTGTTAGTTCTTCTTTAGAACCTGAAGCGGTAGCTGCCAATAACATTTCAGATTTAATGGCTCTTAATGCTTCCAGTGCTACGGTATCTTTAGCTCTCATGGCGGTTTTGATTTCGTCCATGATTAGTGTTTGTAAACTCATTTTGTTTTGTTTTTATTTGAATAAGCTAAGCTTATAAATGGATGCTATTATTTAAAATTAAATTTTATAAAACCATAAATTCTTTTTAAGAAGCAAAAGAAAGTCATATTTTACAATTCTGTGCGAAGATAAAAAAAATAACCCGAAAATTAAATTGAATTTTCGGGCTACTTCTATATTTATAGATGTAAAATTAATCTACGTTGTCGTGCAAAAATGAATTGTTTGAACGCAATTGCAAATCGTTGTTACTATCTGTTCCAACCGAAATTCTGGAATTAGTTGTATTTGATTGAGAACTAGACAAATCGATACCTAATCTTTTGTAAGCCGGTTCTTTTTCTAACTCATCGATTCTGGAAACATTATTATGGAATTTATAATTAAATTCTTTTAGTTTCTTTCTTCTTTCTTCAGCTCTTAGACGTAATGTTTCCTCGATGGTCAATTCCATTGGAGAAATATTTTCAGCAGCAGAGAAAGCAGCTTCCTGAGCAAAATCAACTTTTGGTTTTAATGTGATGTTTAATTCTGCCGGAATTACTTCTTCAGTTGGTTTTTCAACTGGCTTAGAAGTCATCAAATCATTTTCAACCTCCATATACTCTTCCAAAGAATATTTGATGATTCCGTTATCCGAAAGTTCTGTTACCGGAACAAACTGTACCGGATCGTTAACTTTTATATTACGGGTTTCGTTTGTTAATTCGAATAAAATTTTAGTTTCTTCTTCAACAACTGGCTCTTTCTTTACTTCTGGTTCTTGTCTGAAAAGAGGCAAATCAAAAGAAAAAGTAGTTTGCTCTTCTCTCTCAATAAATCTGTGCTGAACAGGCTTCACTTCTTCTACTGCCGCTACTTCTGGAGTAGAAATGGTAAAATCGATATCGGTGATTGGCGAAACAATTTCGAAAGTCACGTCAAGGTTTTTGATAAACTCTGACATTACCACCAGCTCATCCTGATTGATTACTGGAGCAACAGCAACCGGTGTAGGAGTTACAGGTTCGAATCTCTCTGTATCTTCCATTAAATCAAAAACAATTTTTGGTTCAGATGTAGAAGTAGATGATTCTGCATTTAAATCAAATGACGTAATCGATTTATTCGTTAGATTATGAACACTTCTTTGTTCATCTTCTAAGGTATGGATGATTTTTTTAGGCTCTGTATTTACAATTTCGTTTTGTTGTTCTACATCAAAACCAGTAGCAATAATAGTTACAGCAATAGCATCACCAAGAGTTTCGTCTTCACCAACCCCCATGATAATATTTGCGTTATAACCCGCTTCTAACTGAATGTGGTCGTTGATTTCTCCGATTTCATCCAATGTGATTTCGTTTGATCCAGAAACGATAAGCAACAATACGTTTTTGGCTCCTGTAATTTTATTGTCGTTTAACAACGGAGAATCCAATGCTGATACAATTGCTTCTTTTGCTCTGTTCTCGCCAGCCGCAACAGAAGAACCCATAATCGCAGTTCCGCTATTTGACAATACTGTTTTAGCATCACGTAAATCGATATTCTGCGTATAGTGATGTGTAATAACTTCGGCAATACCTCTGGAGGCTGTTGCCAAAACTTCATCCGCTTTTGAGAATCCGGCTTTGAAACCAAGATTTCCGTAAACTTCTCTTAATTTGTTGTTATTGATTACGATTAACGAATCTACTTGTTTGCGTAATTTTTCGATTCCTAAAAGCGCTTGTTCCTGACGCACTTTCCCTTCAAACTGAAAAGGAATGGTCACAATACCCACGGTCAGAATCTCTCTTTCTTTTGCCAGTTGCGCGATTACCGGAGCTGCACCAGTACCTGTTCCTCCACCCATACCAGCAGTAATAAATACCATCTTAGTATTACGGTCTAACATCTTTTCGATATCAGCGATACTCTCAATAGCAGATTGTTGTCCTACGTCAGGATTTGCTCCTGCACCAAGACCTTCTGTTAAGTTAACACCTAATTGAATTTTATTCGGAACAGCACTGTTTTGAAGTGCTTGTGAGTCGGTATTACAAACGATAAAATCTACCCCTTTGATACCTTGCTTAAACATGTGATTAATGGCATTACTACCACCTCCACCTACACCAATAACTTTTATAACATTTGACTGATTTTTTGGTAAATCAAATGAAATACTTCCAAATTCTGAGTTGCTCATCATCTTTTTGGTTTTGAAATTCTTATTAAATACATTTTTTACTTCTTGACTTGGGGCAAAAAGTAATTCCTTTTCTTACTATTCTAATTTATTCTGCGTTGTCTAAAAAATCTTTGATTTTATCGACATAACGGTCAAAAAATGATCTTCTTATTTTCGTTTCCGTAGATTCTTCTTTTACCGCTGTGTTTCGAACTTCTCTGATGTCATCTTCGATAGTTTCTACTCTTTCAACGTAGTTTTCTTCTACTTCGTATCGCTGTTGTACGGGCTGTGGCGCATTTCTGTAAACCACTTTTGTCTGCTCATTTACAATCTCCATTCTCACAGCACTTTGTGTACTATTCTCAATACTATTCATTACTAAACCTACTGCAGTAGCAAATAACGGGCTTGAGATTTCTTCGCTTGAATTTCCGGCTAAATGCTCATTTGGATAACCAATTCTGGTATCCATACCAGTAATATACTCTACTAATTGTTTGATGTGTTTTAGTTGAGCACCACCACCTGTAAGCACGATTCCGGCAATTAATTTTTTACGTGGATCTTCGTGTCCGTAAGCCTTAATTTCAGCAAAAACCTGTTCTATAATTTCAACCACTCGGGCATGAATAATTTTTGATAAGTTTTTAAGCGAAATCTCTTTTGGCTCTCTGCCTCTTAATCCAGGAATAGAAACAATTTCGTTGTCCTTATTTTCTCCCGGCCAGGCCGAACCAAATTTTATTTTTAAAAGCTCTGCTTGTTTCTCGATAATCGAACAACCTTCTTTAATATCTTCTGTAATTACATTTCCTCCAAAAGGAATTACAGCTGTGTGACGAATGATTCCATCCTTAAAAATGGCTAAATCTGTTGTTCCACCACCAATATCAATCAGTGCTACTCCTGCTTCTTTTTCTTCCTGACTTAAAACTGCATCCGCCGAAGCTAAAGGTTCTAATGTCAATCCGGACAATTCGATTCCTGAACTTTGGATACATCTTCCAACATTTCTGATAGAAGAAGCCTGTCCAACCACTACGTGAAAACTAGATTCTAATCTTCCGCCGTACATTCCGATTGGCTCTTTTATTTCAGACTGACCGTCAATTTTAAATTCTTGCGGCAAAACGTGAATAATTTCTTCTCCTGGTAACATGGCCAGTTTATTAACTTGGTCAATCAAAAGCTGAATGTCGTTTTCGCCAATTACTTCTTCCGGATTACTACGACTAATGTAATCTGTGTGCTGAATACTTCTGATGTGTTGTCCTGCGATACCCACAACTACATCTTTAATTTTATAACCTGAATTATTTTCAGCTTCAATAATCGCTTGCTGAATCGACTGAATAGTTTGCGTAATGTTGTTTACAACTCCTCTCGCTACACCCAAACTTTTGGATTTTCCAATTCCCAAAATTTCAAGCTTTCCATACTCGTTCTTCTTGCCTATCATGGCAACTATTTTGGTTGTTCCAATATCTAGACCTACTGCAATGTTATCTTTTCCCATTTTCTATTATTTTGTGCAAACTACTTGTTCCGTAAACCTCAGATCAATTTTACTATATTTATAAAGCGAGCTGTCTAAAACTGCTTTCTGAAAAAAAGCTTTATAATTTTTAAATTTTTGCTCTGCATTCATTGTTCTTCCAAAATCAATGAAGTAATTATAATTTCTATTAAACATTTTTAAGCTACCATTAGGCATAATTTGTATTGCAATGATGTTTTTTTTCAAAAACGCATCGTCATAAATTGTGCGAAATAAAGTAGCTAGTTCTTTGTTATTTTTTTCATTAATTGTCCCCGAAACAAGAGGAACTCTGGCAGTGAAATTATCAGAAAGCGGCATTGTACCACCCTTGTAATCAATATAAAAAGACCTATCACCATCGTAAATACGGGCGATCGGGGTCTTCTGTTTTATTACTGCTTTCAGAACACCATCAATACTTACAAAGACATCCGATTTTTCGATCATCTCTTGCGCATCAAGGGTTTTCTCTATTTTATTCAAATCTAACTCTTCTTTTTTAATGCCTGAAGCATCCGATTTATTTTCTATCAACAATTTATTAACCGTTTCTTTCTTAACAAAAACAGGGTTTTCCCCTACAAATATAACAGCTGATTTTCTCAGTTTTCTCTCTCCATTTTTATGCTGAGCAAAAGAATACAAAAAAAGCACCAGCCCAAAAATGAGCAGTAATCGAATGTTTGTCCAATTAAATAGTTTCATTGAGCATTTTTTTGATTGATGGAACCATTTCTCCTAAATCTCCAGCTCCTATTGTTACAATTATTGGCGCATCACTGGCTTTGATAGTCGCTAATAAATCTTCTTTTGCAACAATTTTTTTGTTCGAATTTGTCATTTTTCCCAACAGCCATTCAGAAGTAACTCCTTCCATTGGCAATTCACGTGCCGGGTAAATATCCATCAAAAGCACTTCATCAAACTTTGATAAACTTTCGGCAAAACCATCAATAAAATCTCTTGTTCTGCTGAATAAATGCGGTTGAAAAATCGCCAGAACTTTACGTCCCGGATACAATTCCCTAACGGCCTGATGCACTGCATTTATCTCTGTTGGATGATGCGCATAATCATCTATATAAACTAAATTTTCAGTTTTTATTTGATATGAAAAACGTCTTCTGATTCCGTTGAATGAGGCAATAGCTTTTGCAATGGAGTCGGTCGGGGTGCCAAACGTTTTAGCCATTGCAATAGCCATCAACCCATTCATTAAATTGTGCTTTCCGGGCAATCCAAAACGCAAATCCTTCATGATTTCTGATGGCGTCTGCACATCAAAAACATAACTTCCGTCTTCGATTCTCACATTAAAAGCTTTATATACTGCCTCTTCATTTATGGCACACTGAACGCCTTCTAATGGCAATTCTTTGGTTATGAAAAGATTTTTTTTATCCGCTACTTTCGAAGCAAATTCTACGAAGGATTCCTCGATTGCTTCACTGGTTCCATAAATATCCAAATGATCCGCATCCATAGAGGTTACGCAGGCTATATTGGGGTGCAAATGCAGGAACGAACGATCAAATTCATCTGCTTCAACAACGGTTACGGTTTTGCCGCTTCCAATTAAATTCGAATTGTAATTCTCTACAATTCCGCCCACAAAAGCCGTAACATCTGCTCCACTTTCGAATAAAATATGTCCTAAAATACTTGACGTAGTTGTTTTTCCGTGTGTTCCCGCTACTGCAAAACAAAACGTATCTTTTGTAATAATCCCCAGAACTTCAGCACGTTTTTTTACTTCGTAATTTCTTTCAATAAAATAATTCCATTCTGAATGCGATTTAGGAACAGCAGGGGTAAAAATCACCAAGGTGTTTTCCGTGTAATAATCACTCGGAATCAAACTAATATTATCTTCAAAATGAATATCAATACCACTTTCAATCAACTCGTTTGTAAGCATTGAAGGTGTTTTATCGTAACCTGAAACTTTTTTTCCGATATTTTTAAAATAACGGGCCAAAGCACTCATTCCGATTCCTCCGATGCCAATAAAATAAACGTTTTGTATCTGACTTAAATTCATTTTAATTTATTTTTGAGCTTTAATTTAT
The DNA here is from genome assembly GCF_009789235.1 of Flavobacterium hydrocarbonoxydans. Lineage (GTDB taxonomy): Bacteria > Bacteroidota > Bacteroidia > Flavobacteriales > Flavobacteriaceae > Flavobacterium > Flavobacterium hydrocarbonoxydans. Next base: position 253,926 of record NZ_WSTB01000006.1, read on the forward strand.
TAGTTATATTCTATAAAAAACTAACAATTAAGCCTTTACACTTTCATTGTTTATTATACCTCAGAATACCTAAAATAAGATTCTGTTTTTTGTTGATGTTCTATAATTTTCGAAAAAAATTATATTATATCAACTTTATAATTTGAGCCACAATATCTTTTGTAGCATTTGGCATAGCCAATTTTTTAATGTTTACAGAAAGCTGTTTTTGCTTTCCTTCGTCTTTCAATAAAGCTTCGAAAACAATACCAAACTGACTTTCCAATTCTGTTTCTTTCAATAAGATAGCCCCTTTTGCATCAACAATTGCCTGAGCATTTTTGGTCTGATGATCTTCAGCAACATTTGGTGACGGAATAAAAATTACAGGTTTACCCACAATACATAATTCCGATACCGATGACGCTCCGGCTCTTGAAATAATCACATCCGCTGCAGCGTAAACAAAATCCATTCTTTCGATAAAATCAACCACTTTTACATTTGGCTGATTGTATTTTTTATACTCTTCAAAATATAATTTTCCGCATTGCCAGATAATCTGAACCTCTTGCGAAAGTATATTTTGCAATTCTTTTTCGATTAATTGATTGACTCTTCTGGCACCTAAACTTCCACCCAAAACCAAAAGTGTTTTTTTGTTTTGATCTAAATTGTAAAACGCAATAGCTTCGTCTCTTTTACTATCAATATCTATAAGATCCTGGCGAACCGGATTACCGGTTAATACTATTTTCTCTTTTGGAAAAAAACGTTCTAAATTTTCGTAAGCCACACAAATTGCATTGGCTTTTTTACTCAACAATTTATTGGTAATTCCCGGAAACGAATTTTGTTCCTGAATAACAGTCGGAATTCCGGCCGAACCCGCAGCTCTCAACAATGGCCCACTTGCAAAACCTCCCGTACCAATCACCACGTTAGGTTTAAAATTCTTGATAATTTTATTTGAATCCAGTAAACTGCTTATGAGTTTAAAAGGAAACATCAGGTTTTGAAACGTAATTTTTCGTTGTATTCCAGCAATCCAAAGACCTTTAATTTCGTAACCTGCCTGTGGCACTTTTTGCATTTCCATTTTATCTTTGGCACCTACAAAAAGAAATTCTGCATCAGGAAATTGTAGTTTTAATTCGTTTGCAATAGCAATTGCGGGATAAATATGTCCTCCCGTTCCGCCACCGCTTAATATGAATTTATACTTTGTCATTTTTTTTAAAAGTTATAACGCTTTAAAAATTAACCTTTTTAATTGTTTTATTTGTTAAGAACTGCTTCCATTGGATTTCTGGAATTATCTTCAATCGAATACATTTCTTCGTGTTCGTCTATCGGTAAATCTTCTTCAGATAATTCTCTGTCAATTAATCGTTGCAGTGCTTCTTTTCTTTTTTCTTTTTCTAAATTTTCTTCGGCAATTTCTTCGTCTTTTTTCGTCACGCTAATGATAATTCCGAGAGAAAAACAAGTCATCCAGATCGAACTACCACCACTACTGATTAACGGAAGTGTTTGTCCTGTAACCGGCAATAATTCTACCGCAACTGCCATATTAATCATCGCCTGAAATATCATCGGAAATCCGAGCCCGACGACGACTAGTTTTCCAAAGAGCGTTGTCGCTTTGTGTGAAGCTATTACAAATCGGAATAACAACAATAAATACAAAAGCAATATCGATACTCCCCCAACCAAACCATATTCTTCGACTACAATGGCATAAATAAAATCGGAAGACGATTGTGGCAAGAAGTTCTTCTGAACACTTTTTCCTGGTCCTAATCCTCCCAATCTTCCGGAAGCAATGGCTATTTTTGCTTTTTCTATCTGATAATCATCTTCGTCTGGCTTGTCTGTCGTAAAATTTTCGATACGACTTCCCCAGGTTCCTACCCTGCTGAAAAATCTTGAATCTGGAAATGCTTTTGCAATAAGCAAAAAGAACACCAGCATCACTACTCCGGAGCCTATAATGAAACCAATATATTTCAACGGATATTTCCCAATAAATGTCAACATAATTACCATTGTAAAAATCAACGCTGTGGTCGAAAAGTTTGCTGGTAAAATAAGTGCTAACGTAATAAAAACTGGTACCCAAAGCTGTATCAGTGAGGTTTGAAATGGCTCGTTTTCTTCTTTGGTTTTCGATAAATAACGTGCTACAAATATAAACAACACAATCGCTGCCATTGTTGACGTTTGAAACGTAATACCGATGAAAGGCACCTGAATCCAACGACTTGCATTGGCACCTGCAATTACGGTTCCTTTTAATAAGGTATAAACCAAAAGGATCCAGACAACAGGCAAAGCAATTTTTGAAATCGCTCTAAAATAATGATACGGCACTTTATGCACCCAATAAATAATAAGGAAACCAATACAAATATGAGCCAGATGTTTGACCAAATAACCTAAGGTATTTCCCGTTCCGTGACCTAAGTAGGCCAAATTACTACTCGCACTAAAAACAGGCATAAACGAAAACAGTGCTAATAAAGCCACGAATGACCATATTACTCTATCTCCTTTTAATTTGTTTACGAGCTCCTTCATAATTTTAGATTTCTTATTTTAGATTTTAGATTATTTCTAAAATCATCGCGTTTTAATTTATTTATTGATTCTATTATTTACTGTTTTTAAACTGCTCACAAAAATGGCCGTTAACTCATTTCCTTCTTTCCAAATTATTTCTAATTCAGATTTATCAACCCACATTTTTTCAATTATAATTTCTAACCAAAATAAAGTTTCATCTGCTTCTTCTAAAACAATATTCATTTTTGACAAAATTCTCTATCACTTCTGGCTCTGCAAACTGCTCAGTAATTTGCCCCAACCGAAGTCCCACTTCTCACAATTTGATTTCCAATAGCTTTTATCACATTTGTGTTTGGCAATTTTTCTACTAAATCAATTATCATGAGAGAAAACTTCTTAGTTCTCAACTTCATTTCATCTGTCGTCATACTTCAATAAGAACTTGATATTTATTTTAATTCATCGTTTAGAAAATCTAAAATCTAAACTCTGCAATCTAAAATTACAAGTGATGTACCGCTTGCTTAAACTGCTTCCCTCTGTCTTCGTAGTTTTCGAATAAATCGAAACTTGCACAGGCTGGAGACAATAAAACCGCATCGCCTTTTTCTGTTAAACGTTGTGCTGTTTTCACAGCATCGGTCATATTGTTTACTTCAACCATAATATCTACTACATCACCAAAAGCATTGATGATTTTATGATTATCAACTCCAAGGCAAATAATGGCTTTTACTTTTTCGCGAACCAATGACATCAATTCGTTATAATCATTTCCTTTGTCAACTCCACCAACAATCCAGACTGTTGGCACATTCATACTATCCAAAGCAAAGAAAGTAGCATTTACGTTCGTAGCTTTTGAATCATTAATGTATTGTACATTCTGAATTTTTAGAACTTTTTCTAAACGGTGTTCAACACCTTGAAAATTAGATAAACTTTCGCGAATTGTTGCATTTCTAATTTGCATCAATTTTGCTACAGAGCTTGCTGCCATTGCGTTTTTCATATTATGTTTTCCTTCTAACGCAATGTATTCTGTTTCCATTGTAAACTCTTCTTGGTTAATCTTTATTTCCATTTTGTTGTTTTTTATAGAAGCTCCTTCACTGAATTCTTTCGACAATGAAAAAGGAATTAATTTAGCTTTTGTTTTGTTACTCTTTAACCATTCACCAATTGCCTCATCATCTGCATCGTAAATCAAATAATCACTTTCGGTCTGGTTCATCGTAATTCTAAATTTAGAATTGATGTAATTTTGATATTTATATTCGTATCGGTCTAAATGATCCGGACTAATATTGGTTATAATGGCAATATCCGGCCTGTAATCTATAATTCCGTCAAGCTGAAAACTACTTAGTTCCAGAACATACGCATCGTATTTATTTTCGGCTACCTGCCAGGCAAAACTTTTTCCGATGTTTCCTCCTAATGCTACATTCAAACCAGCTGATTTTAGCAAATGATGTGTAAGCATCGTGGTGGTCGTTTTACCATTACTACCCGTAATTCCGATGGTCAGAGCTTCGGTAAAAGGTTTCGCAAATTCTATTTCCGAAATCACTTTTATTCCGGCAGCCACTAGTTTTTTTACTATAGGCGATTTCTCTGGAATTCCTGGACTTTTCATGACCACATCGGCATTCAAAATCAGGTCTTCGGTATGTTTTTCCTCTTCCCAGGCAATTCCGTTAATTATAAGAACTTCTTTGTAACTCTCTTTTATCTTTCCAAAATCCGATACAAAAACCTCGAATCCTTTTTTCTTCCCCAGGATAGCAGTACCTACACCACTTTCTCCTCCACCTAAAACTACTAGTCTCATCTATCGTAGTTTTAAAGTAACGATTGACAATATGGCTAACATGATGGCAACAATCCAGAAACGTGTTACAATTTTACTTTCATGATACCCTTTCTTCTGATAGTGATGATGCAAAGGCGACATCAGAAAAATTCTTCGGCCTTCTCCGAAACGTTTTTTAGTGAATTTAAAGTACGCTACCTGCAATACCACTGAGAAATTTTCGACCAAAAAGATTCCACACAATAACGGAATCAATAACTCTTTTCGAACGGCTATTGCCAAAACTGCAATGATTCCACCAATGGTTAAACTTCCTGTATCTCCCATAAAAACAGATGCGGGATATGAATTATACCAAAGAAATCCAATCAATGAACCTACAAAAGCAGATATAAAAACCGTCATTTCTCCCGAATTGGGGATGTACATGATATTTAAGTAATTCGAGAAAATAATATTTCCAGAAACAAACGTAAATATTCCGAGTGCGAGGACTGAAATTGCTGACGTTCCAGCTGCGAGACCATCAATCCCATCAGTAAGATTGGCTCCGTTTGAAACCGCTGTGATGATAAAAATCACTACTGGAATAAAAATCAACCAGGCCCATTTTTCGTATCCTTCACCAGTGAAAGCTAAAATTTCAGCATAATCAAATTCGTTATTTTTCACAAAAGGAATTGTTGTTGCTGTTGATTTTTCTTCAACCGGAGCCGGTAAAACGACAGTAGTGTTCGCTGATTTGTAAATATCAGTTCTGCCAGTATCTGTTCTAACAGTTACCGCCGGATTAAAATAAAGTACTGCTCCAACGATAATTCCTAAACCAACCTGACCAATAACTTTAAAAATTCCTTTAAGGCCTTGTTTATCTTTCTTGAATATTTTGATATAATCATCTACAAAACCAATGGTTCCCATCCAAAGCGTGGTTACAATAAGCAATACGATATAAATATTATGCAAACGGGCAAATAACAAAACAGGCACAAGTGTTGCAAAAATGATAATCAGTCCACCCATAGTTGGAGTTCCTGCCTTTTCATTCTGACCTGCTAAACCAAGCTCACGAACAGTTTCCCCAACTTGTTGATTCCTCAAAAAGTTGATGATTCTTTTTCCGTAAATCGTTGACAAAAGCAACGAAAGCATTAATGCTAAAGCTGATCTGAAAGTGATGTACTGAAAAACTCCTGTTCCTGGCACATCCATTGTTTTGTCTAAATATTCAAATAAATAGTATAGCATATCTTTTTATTTTAAATTCCAATTTTGAATTTAAATTCCAATCTTTTAAATTCCAAATTCCAGCTTTCTAACTGGATTTTTGGAATTTGGAATTTTCATTTTTTTATTTTCCGAGTTGTTCTAAAATTTCCTTTACTGTCTCCATATCATCAAAATGATGACGTACTCCATTTACTTCCTGATACGTTTCATGTCCTTTTCCGGCAATCAAAATAATATCGTTAGGCTGAGCCAATTGACATGCTGTTTTTATAGCCTGCTTTCTATCGGTTATGCGTAACATTTTTTTGTAATTCTGTGGTTCTACACCAACTTCCATTTCATCCAGAATTGTTTCCGGATTTTCGTTTCTGGGATTATCAGATGTCAAAATTGCTTTATCACTTAAATCTGTAGCAATTTTTGCCATAATTGGTCTTTTGGTCGTATCTCTGTTTCCTCCACAACCCACAACTGTAATCAATTGTTCATTATTGGTTCTTACATCTTCGATTGTTTTTAAAACATTCTCCAAAGCATCTGGCGTATGTGCATAATCCACAATAGCAGTGATATTACTTTCTGAAACCACATACTGAAAACGCCCCGAAACACTTTCTAAATCAGACAGTAAGCGTAACGCTTCCAGACTTTCCATCCCTAATTCTATTGCCGTTCCGTAGATGGCTAAAACATTGTAAGCATTAAAAGTTCCGATAAGTTTTACCCAAATTTCATTGTCGTTTACTTTTAATAATAAACCAGACATTTGGCTTTCTAAAATAATCGCTTTAAAATCAGCGTAAGTTTTTAACGCATACGTACGTTTTCTCGCTACGGTATTTTGCATCATTACCGCACCATTTTTATCGTCGATATTCGACAATGCGAAAGCTGTTTTAGGCAAAGAATCAAAAAATGATTTTTTGACATCTCTGTATTCTGCAAAAGTGGGATGATAATCTAAATGATCGTGCGAAAGATTGGTGAAAATTCCTCCCACGAAATGCAAAGCTTCTGTTCTTTTTTGATGAATTCCGTGCGAACTCACTTCCATAAAACAATGTGTCACGCCAGCTTCGATCATTTCATTCAAATAATGATTGATTGTAATAGAATCTGGTGTTGTGTGCGTTGCTTTGTACTCCGTTTTATCTACCATGATTTTAACCGTAGATAATAAACCAACTTTAAAACCTGCATTTTCAAACAATTGAAACAATAAAGATGCAATTGTAGTTTTACCATTTGTTCCGGTTACACCCACTAATTTTAATTTTTCAGAAGGGTTTCCAAAATAATTAGCCGCCATAAAAGCCAATGCCGAATTGGTATCTTTTACTTGTATATAGGTAATTCCTTTTTCCAGAATTTCCGGCAAAGTATCACAGATAATTGCAATAGCGCCTAACTGAATTGCTTTTGAAATATAATCGTGTCCGTCCGAAAGTGATCCGCGAATAGCCACAAAAACGTCATTGGTTTCAATTTTTCTAGAATCAAAATCAATTTTATGAATAGCAATTTCCGTTGAACCCGTTACAGATTCAATAGCTACTTTGTATAATATGTCTTTTAGTACTTTCACGATAATTCTAATACTATAGTTGTGTTTTTTACAATATTTTGCCCTGGCTGGATCGATTGTTTTTTAACTTTTCCTGTTCCGATAATTTTTACTTTCAAATCAAGATTCTCTAATAAAGCAACAGCATCCATTCCTGGCATTCCTTTTAAATTCGGAATACCTTTGTGTTTTTTATTTACTAAAACTGTATAGTTATTATAACTATTTTCCTGTTTTGGAATCTTATAATCCAACTGTTTTACTTTATTCGTTGAAGGAGCATCAGTAAATATTTTTTGCGCAATTCTCTTGAAAACAGGTCCGGCAACATCAGCTCCGTAATAATTATTTTTAGCTGTATTAGGTTTATGAACTACTACAATACAAGAATATTTAGGATGATCGGCTGGAAAATATCCCACGAAAGAAGAAGCATAATACAACGCCGACTTTCCTGCTTTTCCACCATAATTCATCTGAACTGTACCTGTTTTTCCTGCCATAGAAAAATCTTTCGAATACAACTTTGATCCTGTTCCTTTTTTAACCACATTTTGCAAAACTGCTCTTACTTTTTTAAGCGTTTCCGGCGAACAAACTTTTGGATTTAAAACCTCTACATCAAATTTCTTAATGGTTTTGTTCCATTCTTTAATTTCTGAAACAAACTGCGGTTTTACCATAACGCCATTATTCGCAACAGCATTATACAATGTTAAAGTCTGCATTGGTGTGACTGAAACCTCGTACCCCATTGCCATCCAAGGAAGCGAAATACCTGACCAGCCTTTTTCTCCAGGATATGGAATATAAGCTCTTCCTTCTCCTTTAAAATGCAATCCTAAAGTTTTATTCAATCCAAAACTTCTAATATGGTCAACAAATTTTTTCGGGTTGTTTTTGTAATTATCATAAACCGCCTGAACCATAACTGTATTTGATGAAAGTTCGAATCCTCTGGCTAATGAAATTTTGCCATAACCTCCTTGATGAGAGTCACGAACAGATCTTCCGTAATACTTCACCACACCCCCATGCGAATCATAAACCTTACTGGTATCTGCCACTTTATCTTCTAAAATTGCCATTAAATCAACTAACTTAAAAGTAGAACCAGGCTCGTGTGATTCTGCTATTGCATAATTTGTGGTTTCGTAGTATGAGCTATCTTTTGCTCTTCCTAAATTCGAGATGGCTTTAACATGTCCAGTAGCCGTTTCCATCACCACAACACAACCATGATCTGCCTGATAATCCTGTAATTGTTTCAACAAAGCATGATGCGCAATATCCTGTATAAAAACATCAATCGTAGAGATAACATCATAACCATCTTGGGGATCTACTTCGTTTACATCACGAATGGGTTTCCATTGCCCTTTGGCTATTTTTTGCTTCAAAATTTTACCATCCTTACCATTCAGGTAACTTTTAAAAGCCCATTCAATTCCTTTTCCTACTTCAACTCCTGTCGCCGGGTCAATACGATCATAACCGATGGTTCTTTCTGCAATTTTACCTATCGGATGTTCTCTTACAGTTTCCTGCTCAATGATTATTCCTCCTTTAAAAGCTCCTTTGTTAAACAATGGAAAACTTTTAATCTTCATATAATCCGTATAACTCAACTTGCGGGCTATTAAATAATAACGATTATTATTAGCCCTTGCTTTTCTTAATTCGTTTTCGAAATAACTGCTTGACTTATCTAAAACAGTAGCCAATGAATCTGATAATGGTTTTACAAATTCTTCAAAAGTTTCTGTTTTTGGAGCTTTAGAATCAAATCGTATTTCGTAATTTGGAATTGATGTAGCCAAAAGACTTCCGTCTGCCGAATAAATATTTCCTTTATTAGCCGGAATTACAAAATTCCTTACTGTACGCTGTTTGGCTAATTTTCTGTAATGATCTCCTTCAACCCATTGAATATTGGTCAACTTAACGACAATAGCAATTGCCATCAAAAAGATGAAAACTGCTACGAGGTAAATTCTGTAGGATATATGTTTATCTTCTACTGCCATATTCTTTTAAAGAAACTTTTTTCTTCTTCTTTTACAATTTCTATTTTTACCGGAGGAACTGAGGATGGATAAATTTCTTTTTTTGCCATTTCATTTGTCACATTCGACTCCAGCTTTAACTTCATCAATTCAGAACGTCTGTCAACAAATTCCGAACGTAATTCTTTTGTTTCGTTTGTCAGTTTTGCAATTTCAAAAACCTTTTGTTCGTATCGTTGCGTATTCGCAATCATTATGATCGCAAGCAGGATAATAAAAACAATGAACCGCCAGTTTTTTACAGCGTCATCGTTGATCAAAAATCTTGCTTTTAATATGCCAAATACTCCACTCTTCATTGTATTTATATTTTTTCGGCAATTCTCAATTTTGCGCTTCTTGCTCTGTTGTTGATTTTTATTTCGGCATCATCCGGAACAATTAATTTCCCGATGGTTTTAAATGGAACTGAAAAATTTCCGAAAAAATCACGTTCCGGCTCCCCTTCGAACATTCCGTTTTTGATGAATCTTTTCACCAGCCTGTCTTCTAATGAATGGTACGAAATCACTGAAAACCTTCCGCCTGGATTTAAAATCTCCAAGGATTGTTCAATAAATTCTTTTAGAACATCCATTTCCTGATTTACCTCAATTCGAATTGCCTGATAGATTTGAGCCAATACTTTATTTCGAACTCTTTCTGGTAAATATTTAGCCAAAACTTCTTTTAATTCATCTGTCGTTTTGATTGGATAGCGCTCTCTGCCTTCTATAATAGTTCTTGCAAGAGCCGGAGCGTTTTTCAATTCTCCATAATCATAAAAAACACGACGTAAATCCTGCTCATCATATTCATTCACAACACGATATGCATTCAAATCATTTTTCTGACTCATTCTCATATCCAGATCTGCATCAAAACGAGTTGAAAATCCTCTTTCCGGAACATCAAACTGGTGTGATGAAACTCCTAAATCTGCCAAAATTCCGTCAACACTTTTCACCCCATGAAAACGCAAAAATCTTTTTATAAATCTAAAGTTCTCATTAATTAAGGTAAACCTATCATCTGGCAACGCATTGGCAAGCGCATCTTCGTCCTGATCAAAAGCAAATAATTTTCCGTTTGGCCCCAATCTTTTCAAAATTTCTTTTGAATGACCACCGCCACCAAACGTAACATCTACATAAATACCGTCCGGTTTAATATTTAAACCATCAACGGTAGGATGAAGCAAAACCGGATTATGATATTCCATTGTCGTCGTCATTAATATTTCCCATTACTTCTTCGGCCAGATCTGCAAAATCCATATCTTCGCCGCTTATTGATTTTTCATATAAATCCTTATCCCAAATCTCTACAATATTAACCGCAGATGAAAAAACCACATCTTTCGAGATACCAGAAAACCCAACCAAATCCTTTGGAACTAATAATCTTCCCAAAGCATCAATTTCTACCACTTTTACACCAGCGGTAAATCTTCGGATAAAATCATTGTTCTTTTTTACAAAACGATTCAGTTTATTGATTTTTTGCATCATCAGGTTCCATTCGTCCATTGGATACAATTCTAAACACTGTTGAAATACGGAGCGCTTCAAGACAAATCCGTCCTGAAGAGAAGAAGCCAGTTGCTTTTTTAAAGGAGCCGGCATCATTAGCCTTCCTTTAGCATCGACTTTACACTCATATGTTCCTACAATTGTGTTCAAGAAATTGTATTAAAATGTTATAGAGCAAAAATATAAAAAATTTTACCACATTTTACCACTATCTACCACTTTGTTAATAAGTTTAACCACTTTCTACCCTAAAACCCTAATTTTTGGACAATCAGAACGTTAGCTAATTAATAGTTTATATTATCAATTGCTTAAATAATCGAAAAAAGCACGCTAAATTCTCTTAAAAAATTGTCTTAAATATGCTATTTTAACATTAAACAAGAGCATTTTAAAACAAAAAAACAACTGATTTTTAAGCAATTAATACGCCCAAAAAAATTATGTCGTTAAAAAAGGTTTTCAAAAATTCATTTTTATGTATTAAACCCTATATTTGTCGAAATTGAAATTGGCATAAAATTAAATGGACAAACACTACAAGAAAGAAGGTAAATACAGCTATTATGAAGCTGGAGAGGGAACTCCTATCGTTATTTTACATGGCCTAATGGGAGGCTTAAGTAATTTTGATGCTGTTGCCGAATATTTTCCAACGAAAGGATACAAAGTTGTTATTCCTGATTTACCAATTTACACCCAAAGCATCTTAAAAACCAACGTAAAAAGCTTTGCCAAATACGTAAAAGACTTTATTACTTATAAAGGTTTTGACAAAGTAATTCTACTAGGAAACTCATTAGGCGGACATATTGCGCTTTACCACACTAAATTATATCCAGAAAAAGTAGCCGGACTTGTAATAACAGGAAGTTCAGGACTTTACGAAAACGCAATGGGAGACAGTTATCCTAAAAGAGGTGATTATGAATACATTAAAAAGAAAGCTGAAGATGTATTTTATGACCCAAAAGTTGCAACTCCTGAACTAATAGACGAGGTATATGCAACGGTAAACGATCGTATAAAATTAATCAAAACACTTACTATCGCTAAAAGTGCTATTCGTCATAATATGGCTAAAGATTTGCCTAAAATGACCGTAGAAACTTGTATCATTTGGGGTAAAAACGATGCCGTTACACCTCCAAATGTAGCTGATGAATTCAATAAATTATTGCCTAATTCAACCTTATATTGGATAGACAAATGTGGTCACGCCGCTATGATGGAGCATCCTGAAGAATTTAATAAAATTCTTGAACAATGGCTTGTAAATAAAAAACTATAGCGCTTTCTTAAGATTTAAAAGAGGTTTTAAAACCAAAAAACATGAAAATTAATACCGCCGAATTCATTATCAGTAATTCTGATGTATCAAAATGCCCAAAGGATTTTTTACCGGAATATGCTTTTATAGGAAGATCAAATGTGGGGAAGTCATCATTAATCAATATGATAACCAATCACAAAAGTCTGGCTAAGACATCCGGGCGTCCTGGAAAAACGCAACTAATCAATCACTTTAAAATAAATAATAATTGGTTTTTGGTCGATTTGCCTGGTTATGGTTATGCTAAAGTTTCTAAAAAAACAAAATCGGTTTTCCAGCAATTTATTACGGATTATTTTGAAACCAGAGAACAGCTTGTTTGTGCTTTTGTTTTAATCGATATTCGTCACGAAGCTCAAAACATCGATATTGAATTTATGTCGTATATGGGCGAAAGCGAAATTCCGTTTTGTATCATTTTTACTAAAGCAGATAAAATTAGTAAAACTAAAATTGACTCACATATTGCAGCTTACAAAAAACAAATGTTTGCCAATAACTGGGAAGAAATGCCTCAATACTTTGTTACTTCATCAACAGAAGGAACAGGAAAAGACGAACTTTTAGCTTATATAGACGAAGTAAATCAGGAGGTTTTTAAAAACAACAGCGAATTTTAAAAAATAAATTCCAAAAATTTAAATTGCTTCGCCTGTTCGCTATCGCTCGGGTCCAAATTCCAATATCACAATCTTGTCATTCTGGAAAAATCTCAGCGATTTGTTTATTAGTAGCCGTTAGAGATTCCTCCGGAATGACAAGATTGAGCAAAAAAATCCCAAATTCCAACCTTAATAATTGGAATTTGGGATTTTTATTTTTGGAATTTTAGAAAATTTATTTCGTCAATTCCAATTTCTCTGCAAAATAATCACAGAAGTCTTTCATCGTGTCCGACATCTTTTCGTCATCGGTAGCACGTTTAAAAGTATCTGACATGGCCACTAATGTCTGGTGAAAGAAAATTTTCATTTCATCAACCGGCATATCTTTTGTCCAAAGATCAATACGCATCGTTTCCTTGGCTTTACTATCCCAAATAGACAACATAATTGCTTTTGCTTCTTCGGCCTGAACACCGCCATCCTGTGCCGTCCATGATAATTTTTCCGGAACGCGGTTTTCGTCTAATTCTATATTGAATTTAATTTCTGAGTTTATCGTATCTGACATTATTTCTTAGGTTTATATTTAGATTTTTCGAAAATTTCTTTTGCATTTATTTTAAATAATTCTTCCAGAGTCACCGAATTGTTTTTCATGTACGAGCGTACTATTTGCCATCCGATCCAGGCCCCTACACGTCCTGGTGTATCATTATCTATCTGAAGGTAAAATTTAGAAAACGGTGAAGGTGCTAAAAATCGGGTAGCTAATTTTGGATCACTGCTATACAGTAGTTCGTTTTCTAAAAAATAGCGCCACATATAACTTTCATTTTCTTCACACCATTTTATTTGTTCTGGCGTATAACCCATTCTTTCAGCATCTGTATATTCGGGCAACAACAAATCTTTAGCATACAATTGTTTCCCTTCAAAAATCATTTGCGAAAGCAAACTTCCATCTGTTGGCGGAACAATATTTCGGTACGAAAAACTCGAAACCACATCGGGCATGATTTGTCTTTCCTCAAAATTTTGTTTTAAATAATTTGGAAACTGATAAAACTTATGCTCTTTTCCTAAATACAATTCTAAAGCAACAATCACAAGACTGTCAGCGTAAATTGCTTTTGCATTGTAATCCATTTCAGCGATTACGGTGATAACCTTTGGTGTTTTGGTTTTTGGAAAATAATATTTTATGTGTTTAAAAAGGACATCAAACTCTTGACGAACAGGCTCAAAATTGTCGTATTTTTTTTGCACTTCTGTATAAACCTCTCTCCAGATTGGGTCCTGCATCTTGTTCAACCAAACCGAATCATCATTTCCTGCAGGAAAAAAGAAAGGATATTGTTTTTTAACCTTCGCCAAATCTTCAGGTTTAGTTTCAAAAAAAACTTTATCAAAACGTTCTACTTTAATATCAACCGGAATTTCTTCGACTGCTTTTTCGACTTTAGTTTTTTTATCGCATGACAAAAAAAACAAAGACAGAACAATTACTAAGCGATATAATTTCATTTATTTTTAATTAAATTTGTGTTGCTAAAGTTTAAGTAACTTAATACTTAAAAAATAATTGTGCAAATATACATCCCTGCACCTTAAAACTCGACCTATTATGGCTAAAAAAAGTACTATTCAGACAGAAAAAGTAAATACCTACATTGTAGAGTGGTTAAAAAATTATGCAAATAAAGCAAAAGTAAATGGTTTTGTTATCGGAATTTCCGGTGGTGTTGACTCCGCAGTAACTTCTACATTATGCGCTCAGACCGGTTTATCAGTTTTATGTGTTGAAATGCCCATTCATCAGGCCGAAAGTCAGGTTTCGAGAGGAAGAGAACATATTGAACAATTAAAAAAACGCTTTCCAAATGTTTCTAACATAGAAACCGATTTGACCGAAACCTTCGAATCATTTAAAAAAGCGGTGCCACAAACAGGTGAAGAAGCCAAAATAAGTTTATCACTAGCCAATACCCGTGCTCGTTTACGAATGACCAGCCTGTATTATCTTGCAGGAATTCACGGATTAATAGTTGCCGGTACCGGAAATAAAGTAGAAGATTTTGGCGTAGGTTTTTACACCAAATATGGCGATGGAGGTGTCGATGTAAGCCCGATTGCCGATTTAATGAAGTCAGATGTATATGCTTTAGGTGAATTTCTCAAGATTCCTGACTCCATTTTAACGGCAGCTCCAACAGATGGCTTGTTTGGCGATAATAGAACAGATGAAGATCAATTAGGGGCAAGTTATGATGAATTAGAATGGGCGATGCTCGCTGCAGCCTCAGGAAAAACAGGAGCTGACTTCACTGGGAGAGAAAAATCTGTCTTTGAAATTTATAAACGTTTAAACACCAATAACAAGCATAAAATGGACCCAATTCCGGTTTGTGTCATCCCTGAAATGTTAAAATAATATTTTTTACAGAATTTTACGACTATTTACAGAATTTATTTATTAATTTTACAGCTCCAAAAACATGAATAATTCTAAAAAAGGTAAAAATTATGATTAAAGTATGTTTAGCAGACAACCACCCTGTGACTCACTTTGGCGTTAAGTCGTATTTTAAAGACCACGACGACATTTCTATTGTAGCAAATGTAGGTAATTTCTCTATGGTTAGAGACATTCTTCAAACGAAAGAAATCGATATTCTAATATTAGATTTAGAATTAGAAGGACTTTCAAGTATTTTTGAAGTAAAATCTATCCTGAAAAATTTCCCAAAAACAAAAATTGTGATTTTCAGTGACCTGGCAGAACAGATGTATGCTCCTAATGCTATTAAAGCTGGAGTTTCCGGGTATGTACACAAAACAGAAAAACTTGAAACATTAGGTATTTCTATTATTAAAGTACACGAAGGAAAAGTTATTATCAACGAAACAGTTCGTAAAAACATGGCTCTTATTGCTAAACAAAGCAAGAGCGAACGTTTGTACCGAAAACTTTCTAACCGTGAAATCGAGGTTTTACGTTATTTAAGTGACGGTAAGAAAAACAACGAAATTTCAAAAATCTTAAATCTTAACGAAAAAACAATCAGTACTTACAAGTTAAGATTGTTAACTAAATTGAACGTTACTAACTTAGTAGATTTAGTAAATAAAGCTAAGACTTTAGAGATTATTTAATGGTATCGGGACATTACTCTTCCTAGTTTTTTCGAAAAAGAATTAACTAATTTTGAGTAATCAACAACCATAGACAAAAGCTCTGTATTATCTGAATTATCAGGTTGTATAGAGCTTTTTAATTCTTCGATAATTTTATCTACCAAAAACCAGCGCATCGATAAAATAGTTTCAGAGACATATTGCCCAATTGTCTCATGCTTATCTTTTGCAAAAATATTCTGCCCTTCCCAATTGTGCAGCGATACTTTTTCATCTTCCATTAAAATATCCGTTACCTCCTGAGCAAATTCAGGATGCAAACGCATCAGATATTGTTCTAAACTAAATTTTTCGTTTTGATGATAGAAAGCAATTAAGTCGGTAAAAATATCACGAAATAAATTATTCGAAAGTTCTACCTCATCTTCCTGCAAACTCAGATAGATACGCTGATAAACTTTGTATTCTTTCATTTTTGTCTCAAATACAACTTCACCTTCGTCATTAGCCGTCATTAAAACATCTTCAAACAGCTCTGTTTTATCTCCGTAAAGCAATAATATTTCGATTACTTTTCGTTCTAAACGATATAAAATATCAACCTTTTCAGTTGGTTCCTGATAATATCCCGGCTCTCCCGGATAATCTTCTGGCGGTCCTACTCTTGGATCATCTGGATCTCCTCCGGAATAACCCGTATTTTTTGGCTTTTGATTTCGATGAACCTCAAAAGGTTTTTGCTCCTGCTTTTGCTTTTTATTAACTTCTGCAAGATCTTTTTGGATCAACTGCGCCAATGTACTCATAAGCACCTGCTCAGAAATATCCATAATTCTGGCACACTCCTGAATGTAAATTTCGCGCTGAATACGGTCTGGAATTTTAGAAATACTGGTAACCATATCCCGAATCAAATCGGCTTTTTTGATAGGATCGTTTTTAGCATCGCCCATCAGAATCGAAGCTTTAAACTGTATAAAATCTTTACTGTTTTCCTCTAAATAGGCCACTAAATCATCATGCGAATTTTTTCGGGCAAAACTATCCGGATCTTCTCCGTCAGGAAAACTACAAACCCTCACATTCATTCCTTCCTCAAGAATCAAATCAATTCCTCGAATAGAAGCCCGTAATCCTGCCGCATC
The DNA here is from genome assembly GCF_009789235.1 of Flavobacterium hydrocarbonoxydans. Classification (GTDB taxonomy): domain Bacteria; phylum Bacteroidota; class Bacteroidia; order Flavobacteriales; family Flavobacteriaceae; genus Flavobacterium; species Flavobacterium hydrocarbonoxydans. Next base: position 270,878 of record NZ_WSTB01000006.1, read on the forward strand.
CCCATCAAAAAGTACGGTAATATTTCGAGTTAGACGATTAATTAACCGAATCTGATCTGGCGTTAATGCGGTACCTGATGAAGCCACAACATTCTCAATTCCGGCCTGGTTAAACTGAATAACATCCGTATAACCTTCAACTAAATAACAATTATTCTGCTTTGCAATAGATTGTTTCGCCTGATAAATTCCGTAAAGCACCTTACTTTTATGGTAAATATCACTTTCGGGAGAGTTTAAATATTTTGCTGCTTTTTTATCATTGGTCAAAATACGTCCTCCAAAACCTAAAACACGCCCGGACATACTTTGTATCGGGAACATTACACGGCCTTTGAAACGGTCAAAAGGTCGATCCTCTTTCGGAATTGTTAAACCTGTACTTTCCAGAAATTCTAATTTATATCCTTTTCCGAGGGCTTCTTTGGTAAAAGCATCCCAGGTTTCTGGCGAATATCCTAATGCGAATTTTTTGATGGTTTCATTGGTAAAACCTCTTTCTTTAAAATACGAATAACCAATTGCTTTTCCTTCTTCTGAATTTAAAAGTACATCCTGAAAATATTTCGAAGCAAATTCAGATACCAGATACATGCTTTCACGCACATCTGTGATGGCTTTTTCTTCTTCTGATTGTTCTGTTTCTTCGATTTCGATATTGTATTTTTTTGCCAAATACCGAATGGCTTCCGGATACGTAAACTGCGAATGTTCCATCAGAAATTTTACAGAATTTCCTCCTTTTCCGGTACTAAAATCTTTCCAGATTCCTTTTACCGGCGAAACCATAAACGAAGGAGAACGTTCATCAGAGAACGGACTCAAACCTTTGAAGTTACTTCCGGCACGTTTTAAATTCACAAAATCGCCAATAACCTCCTCTACACGAGCAGTTTCAAAAACGGTATCAATAGTACTTTGTGCAATCAAAACGTAAAATATTTTAAAAATTGGAAGTCTGTAAAAATACATAAATCCAACTTCATTTTTGAGGATTTAATAATAAAAAAGCGCCTCTTTCGAAGCGCTTTTTGCAATCAACTAATTCTGACTTGTTTATTAATTAAAGTCGAAGCGAACTCCTAACGAAATATTATTTTCCTCCACCGGATTATCTTTAAATAAAGGGTTCAAATCATATTTTATATACAAACTTGTTTCTCCGTAACCAATATAAGAACTCAATCCATAGATAAAATTATTGACATTAAAATCGCCTTTTGTCTTCTCAGTAGCTTTCAAATCATTGTCTTCATACTTCAGAATTTGTTTTGATTTTACATTGATTCCGGCATAACCTCCAAACCCCATTCTAAAACCTTTGTGAGTCCTGAAATAACGTTCTTCACCATTATGCCCATCTTTAGAAAAATCAAATTCTAAATGTACTGGCGCCACTAAATACACATTTCTAAAGCGTGATTCTTTTAAGTGAATTGGATTTGTAACCAAATCCGTCTGATCTCCATTCACTACAAAACTGCGATTATCTGTTGGCCGAATATTGTTGTACATCAACGAAAGTCCGTATTTAGCATGCAATATATTATCGTTTTTCATTAATCTGGAATTGTACGTTAAACCCCATTCGTAAAAATGCGATCCTATAAAACCGTATTCAGAATCCTGAAGCTTTCCATCAACCATGGTGCTGTTGAGTCCGGCCGCAAATACAAATTGTGAAGTCGTTCTTTTTTCTCTATGAATAGTGTCATTGCGCCATTCTTTTGAGTTCCAGCGGAAAGTATACGTATGTTCTTTGTCTTCTTCTTTTATTTTTCCATCGACTTTTTGCTGTACCAGATCGTTAAGTTCGTTTTGTGCCAAAGTCACTTTTTCTTCGATAATCACAGCTCTGGCTTCAGCCAATTCATTCTTGCGTTTATCCGCTTGTTCTTTGGTGATTTTTCCCTCAGACAATTGAACATTAACCGCTTCGACTTCTTGTTTTAAAGCTTCTTTTTCTTCTTTTGTAACTCTTTCTATTTTATTGGCAATTTCTCTTGCTTTAGATTCAAAGGTTTCCTGTCCCAGCACTTTACTGACTAACAAGAAGAAAAAAAGGATGAGATAAACGGTAAAATTTTTCATGATTGTTTTTTTTAATTGATGATTGATTGATGATTGATTTTAATATTGATATAGTTATTGCTATTGATATTGCTATTGATATTGTTATTGCTTTTCTTGTTTGTCTTCCTGATTTCTATTAGCAACAGCCACTTTTACGGTTTGATAATTTTTATTGACAGTAGCAATTACTTTTTCTCTAAACGAAAGTTCTAATTCGCCATCAACCTGATTAAGCAAATCACTGGCATTGACTTTGACTTTTGATTTTGATTTTGTTTTTGGCTTTGCCGAATTTTCAGCCAAAACATTTTTTTCAGTAGTATCGAATACTTTTTCTACAGTTTCGTTTTGAGGATTTTGAATGTTAACATTTGAAGTGATTGATTGATTTGATGGATTGTTTTTGATGATGACTGAAGACTCCGCTACTTGATTTTTAAGGGTTGGAACTGATACCTGATTTAGCTTTTTTTCTGATTTTTTATTGTTTTTAATGGTTGTTTCTTCAACGACTGCAACTTCGTTTTCAGCTGATTTTACTGGGTTTAAAACGTTATTGTCTGGTTTTACAACAGAATCTTTCTGAATGTTTTCTTCTACGGTAACATTATTTTGAGGAATGGTACTGTTGTTTTTATTCTGAATAAAAAATACTGTTCCAATTACTAAAAAACCCATAATACTGGCCGCAACATACAGCCAGGTTTTTCTTTTCTTTGGCTTTTTATTTTCAACAATATTTAGCATTGCATCTAGTCTGTCCCAGGCTTTATCACTTGGTTCAATCGTACGCTGATTTATTTTTTTTCGGAAATCCTTTTCAAAATTATTCGGTTCCATTTTCTTCTTTTTTTAAATTCTTAATTTGCATTTGGAGCATTTTTCTGGCGTGCGACAACTGCGATTTCGAAGTTCCTTCGTTAATCCCCAGCATCTTTGCTATTTCATTATGTTTGTAACCTTCTATAGCGTATAAATTGAAAACCATCTTATAGCCGTCCGGTAAATTATCTATCAAAAACTGAATTTGGTCTATGGAAAACTGACTGTCAGTTGCGTTAAAACTTTCTTCGATATAAATTTCATCTTCCACAAATTTGACTTTCTTCTGAACCCTTAAATACGAAATACATTCATTGACCATAATTCGTCTTATCCAGCCTTCAAAACTCCCTTTGTGTTCAAACTTGTTTAAGTTGGTAAACACTTTCATAAAAGCGGTTATCATAACATCTTCGGCGAGCTGAATGTCTTTAATGTATTGTCGGCAAACACTTAGCATTTTTGGAGAAAACCGGCTATATATCAGCTGTTGCGCTTGTCGGTTATTTTCGACAGCCAACTTTATAATTTCGGTTTCTTCCTGATGTAAATGAATAATTTTCATTAATAAGCGTTCCGGTTTTGTTTTACTAACAGACTTCTATTAGCATAGACGATTGAAGTTGCAAAATGGTTGTATGAAGAAATTAAAATTTCAAAAAAAAAATCAAAATTCTAATAAAAGATATTTAAATTACTAAAAATTAAATACTTAAAACAAATTATCTGATGGTCTAATTGACAAATTATCTAATTAAAAAAAATTACTTCTTTCTTTCGATAACATAGTTTACCATCAAAGTAAGGGCAGATTTAAACTCTGAGTCAGGATAATTTTCTAACAATGAAAGGGCTTCTTGCTGGAATTCGACCATTTTATTTTCGGCGTAAGCCAAACCATGATTGTTTTTTACAAAAGCAATCACTTCTTTGACGCGTTTTTTGTCTTTATTATGGTTTTTGATCGAGTTTATCAACCACTTTTTTTCTTGTGCAGTACAGTTATTTAAAACATGAATAAGAGGCAAAGTCATTTTTTGCTCTTTAATATCGATCCCTGTTGGTTTACCGATGGCTTCGTCACTATAATCGAATAAATCATCTTTGATTTGAAAAGCCATTCCAATCAGTTCTCCAAATTTGCGCATATTCTCTACCTGAATATCATCTTCAATAACTGATTTTGCTCCAAGCGCACAGCAAGCGGCAATAAGTGTTGCTGTTTTTTTTCGGATGATTTCATAATAGATATCTTCAGTAATGTCCAGCCTTCGTGCTTTTTCTATTTGAAGCAATTCACCTTCGCTCATTTCGCGAACGGCCACTGAGATGATTCGAAGCAAATCAAAATCACCATTATCTATCGAAAGTAATAACCCTTTAGACAATAAATAATCGCCAACTAAAACGGCAATTTTATTTTTCCAAAGTGCATTGATAGAAAAAAATCCACGACGGCGATTACTGTCATCAACCACATCATCGTGCACCAAAGTAGCCGTATGAATGAGCTCTATTACTGAGGCTCCACGATAGGTTCTTTCGTTTACAATACCACCCGAAACCATTTTTGCCGTCAGAAAAACAAACATCGGCCGCATTTGTTTTCCTTTACGATTAACAATATAATAGGTAATCCGGTTTAATAATGCCACTTTAGAAGTCATCGATTCATGGAACTTTTTTTCAAAAAGTTCCATCTCGTTAAAAATCGGCTGTTTTATTTGAGAAGTAATATTCATTTCGATTCCAAATATACTATTTTCTATAAAAAAACGTTGTCTATTTTATAGAACTATATCAACAATTAGCACTTTTTACACGCCTTTTTTAAAAATCCTTTCATCTGGATTTCATTTTTAAAGTAATAAGATCATAACACCTTTAGAATTCAATGCGCTATTCAAAAAACCATTTGAGTAGTTTCGATTAGTAAAAATGGAACTGTAGCCTCAATTGATTATAGAAATAGCGATTGTAATACTCTTGCCAACATTACTAAAGATGGTGTCGCTACAGAAATTGATTTGAAAAATAAATGCCTTTTTTGCCCAAAAAAGAAGCCTTAAAAGCAAGAGTTAAACTTGTTTTTAAGGCTTTTGTTATATCTCGAAACTATTTTTTTATCCTTCTTTATTGGCCAATTGTCCGCAGGCAGCATCAATATCCTTACCGCGGCTGCGACGTACTTTTACCACTACTCCAATATTTTCTAAGGCTTTTATGTAGGCTAAAATAGATTCTTCTGAAGCTTGCTGGAATTCGCCATCATCAATTGGGTTATACTCAATCAAATTGACTTTACAAGGCACGTATTTGCAAAACTTAACCAGGGCATCAATCGAAGCTTTATCATCGTTGATTCCTTTCCAGACCACATATTCGTATGAAACCTTATTTTTGGTTTTTTTGTACCAATATTCTAAAGACTCACGCAAATCTACCAGAGGAAAGTTTTTACTAAAAGGCATAATTCGCGCACGAATTTCGTCGATTGCAGAATGTAATGAAACAGCAAGTTTGAACTTCACATCATCATCTGCCATTTTTTTTATCATTTTCGGGATTCCCGATGTTGACACCATGATACGTTTAGGAGACATTCCTAAACCTTCCGGCGATGTTATCATATCAATTGCTTTGATGACATTGTTATAGTTCATCAGAGGCTCCCCCATTCCCATAAAAACAATATTCGAAAGCGGATGATTGTGATACAAACGGCTTTCTTTATCAATAGCAATTACCTGATCGTAAATTTCGCCCGGTTCCAGGTTTCGCATACGCTTTAAACGTGAAGTAGCGCAAAAATTACAATCTAAGCTACAGCCTACCTGACTGGAAACACACGCAGTTGTTCTAGTATCGGTAGGAATCAAAACAGATTCTACTACCAAACCATCATGAAGGCGAACAGCATTTTTAACAGTTCCGTCACTGCTGCGCTGCATGGTATCTACCTTAATATGGTTGATAACAAAATTATTTTCGAGCATAGCCCTTGTGTTTTTAGCCACATTGGTCATATCCTCAAAACTGTGAGCGCCCTTGCTCCATAACCATTCATAAACCTGATTCCCGCGAAAAGCCTGATCCCCATTGGTCACAAAAAAATCACGCAACTGGTCTTTTGATAAGGCTCTTATATCTTTTTTCTCGATTTGCATGCTGCAAAGTTACTAAGTATTTATCGAAACCTTTTCATACCGAGATATTTTTTGTTTTTTAATGAAATATTAGTCTTTACAAACTATTTTAAATGATTGAGATTTAAAAAATTTCATTCGGAAAAAAACTTTATATTTAATCTTTTAAAATGCTAAATTTTGGCACGAGAATTGTCTTTCGGTTACACGAAAGATAACCCTACAAAAATTACCGGCCATAGTTTTTGTATCGTAATGAAAATTACTGTTTTTCAAAATCCAACCTTTATATTATTATAACAATTTAAAAAACATTATTATCATGAAAAAACAAATTTTAAGTTTAGCCCTTATCGCGTTAGTAGCATTCTCTGTACAATCTTGTGGAGACAAAAAAGAAGAAACAAAAGCAGAAGAAGAATTGACTCTTGGAAACAAAGTAGATTCGTTAACAACTGATATCGAACAAGCAAAAGACACGGCCGTGACCAAAGTTGAAAATGCTGCTGAAGATGTAAAAGATGCTACTAAAAAAGCCGCTGAAGACGTAAAAGATGCCACTAAAAAGGCCGCAGAAAAAGCCGAAGCTGCTGCTAAAGCTGCCAAAGACGGAACTGTACAAACAGCTAAAGACGTTGATGCTGCCTTGAAAAAATAGTCTTCGATGACAATTTGTAAAACCATTCGCTACAACGAATGGTTTTTTTATGCCTAAAAGTTACCCGATATTTTTTGTATTTTTGCAATTCAATTTAGAAGACACTACACATGCATTTTATCTCTCAAGATTTAGAAGATTATATCGAACAACATTCTGAAAACGAACCAGAATTACTAGCGAAACTTAACAAGGAAACGTACCAAAAAATATTATTACCCCGAATGTTAAGCGGACATTTTCAGGGTCGTGTTTTGAGCATGCTGTCTAAACTAATCCGTCCTGTAAATATTCTGGAAATCGGGACTTATACCGGTTACGCTGCTTTGTGCTTGTGCGAGGGAATGCAGGAAAACGGACAATTGCACACGATTGATATCAAGGAAGAATTAGTAGATTTTCAGCGAAAGTATTTTGATGCATCACCTTGGGGAAAACAAATTTTTCAGCATTTGGGTGAAGCGGTTGATATCATTCCAACTTTGGATGTAAAGTTTGATCTGGTTTTTATTGATGCAGATAAAGAAAATTACCTGAATTACTGGGAAATGATTGTTCCGAAAATGAATAAAGGCGGAATTATCCTGTCTGATAATGTGTTGTGGAGCGGAAAAATTCTGGAACCAGTTCATCCGAATGATGTGAGTACCAAAGTGCTTCTGGAATATAATTTACTTTTGAAAAATGATCCTCGTGTAGAAACGGTTTTATTGCCTATTCGTGATGGACTGACGGTTAGTAGGGTTTTGTAAAAGGCGCTAAGGCTCTGAGGCTCTAAGATTCTAAGGCTTTTTTTTCCTTGTTTGAACTTCAAGATTTGAATAGCCTCCAGTTTTAACTGGAGGAATATAATTTATCATAAAAAAAGGCTTTAGCCAAATAGATTCTTTATTTTGGCTAAAGCCTTTTCCTTAAACTCTTAATTACCTCCAGTTAAAACTGGAGGCTATTCAAAAAAATAATTCATAATGAATCATAACTCCCAAATAAACTCTGATGGTTTTGCAATTATTAATTCGGTTTACACTGAAAATGAAATAGACGAAATTATTTCTTTAATTGAAAATAGCACCAAAGACAAAACCGAAAATACCACTTTTAGAAAATCGGAAGATTTATTTGCGATCAGACAATTTCATAAAGAAATTCCTGAAACATTAGCTTTTATTTTTAATGAGAAATTAAAAAAAATTATAAATTCAAATTTTGGAGAAGACTATTTTATAACCAAATCTATTTATTTTGACAAACCTGAAAAATCGAATTGGTTTGTAGCATATCATCAGGATTTGACTATTTCTGTAAATCAAAAAACAGAAGTTGTTAATTTTAAAAACTGGACGGTAAAGCAAAATCAGTTCGCTGTTCAGCCACCAAACGAGATTTTAGAAAACAATTTCACGATTCGGATTCATCTTGATAAAACGACAAAAGATAATGGTGCATTGAAAGTGATTAACAATTCGCATTCGAAAGGTGTTTTTAAAGTTGATGATTTAGAACTGGAAAATGAAACGATTTGTGAAGTTGAAAAAGGCGGGATTATGATGATGAAACCTTTATTATTTCATGCTTCAAACAAAACTACAAACAACGAAAGAAGGCGTGTTATTCATATTGAATTCAGCAATCAGCAACTTCCTGATGGATTGGAATGGAGTGAGAAAACTGTTTTTCATGATTAATTCCTTCTTATGAAAATGAGTGCCCTAGCCCAGATAGAAGTGTAAATCCTTTTGTCTCGCTTCTTTAGCGAGGCAAAAGATTGAAACGGATAGCTGGAAATAGCTCCTAATAAAAATCTCAGCAACTTAGAATCTTAGTCACTTAGAAACTTTTTTAAAATCTATCCCGGAAAATAACGGGGTTTTAGTTTTTGATAGATTTTGAACATTGTAAATCCGAAAAGCGCTCCAAAGAAATAACCTGTTAAGATATCTCCCGGGTAATGCAATCCTAAGTAAATTCGGCTATAGGCAAAAACAAGAGGCCATAAAAATAAAAGTCCTAAATATTTGAAATGGCGTTTTAAGACAAAATATAAAAAGGTGGCTACTGCCATAGTATTGGCGGCGTGTCCTGAGAAAAAACTATATGATTTTCTAACCTGAACAACACGAATAATCTTGTTGATTTCGGGATTGTTACAAGGTCGTAAACGCTCGAAAGTGTGTTTAAAAAGATTGGTAATCTGATCGGTAAAAGTGATTAAAACGGCTATAAAAAGCACTAAAAACAAGAGTTGTTTTCCGCCTATTTTTTTGTAAATCACATAAAACATCAGCAAAAAAAATGGTGTCCAATTGAGCTGATTGGTGATAATTAACCAAAGTTTATCGAATGTTTCTGAACCTAAACTATTAAGATATACTAATAAACGAGAGTCTAATTCTTGTATTTTTTCAAGCATTATAGTTGGCGTTTTACAGGTCCTGAGATTGAATCTATGTCTTCTTTTACTTTATTGATTTCGGCAGCAGTATCGCCTAATAAATTGGTAGAATCACCCAGTAAATTAGTTCTGGCATTGCTAATTTCGGCATTGATATTTCCGGTCATGTCGTTCAAAGATTTTGCATCAAGCCCATTAGCCTCTGCTCCTTTTTGAATTTCGCTTTTAATATCGTTTGTCGCGTTTTTAAGCTGCGCCATTGCTTTTCCCATTGTGCGGGCAATTTCCGGCACCTTGTCAGAACCAAAAAGCATTAATACTATAAACATGATGAAAATTAATTCTCCTCCTCCTATACCAAACATATCGTTTTATTTTTAGTGCAACAAAGATATTAAATTTTGTAGCTGAGAGTTTTAAAATTTACTTAAAAAAAAAGACTCTTTTCAGAGTCTTTTTAGCTTTATGTTTAGTCAAATTTTGACTTTTCTTCTACTTTTGGCCAAGCATTGTTGGTTACATCAATATCAGCAGTCATTAATTTTGGGTCAATCTGAATGCTTTTTATAGCTTTTGAAGTAGCATATACCTTTTTAGCGGTATCATTGCTTTTTCTCCAGATTTGCGCCGGATACTGGAAGTTTTCTTTTGTTCCGTCTTCGTAAGTTAACTCAACCAAAATAGGCATAATCATTCCGCCTGGTTTGTTAAACTCTACTTCGTAGAAATATTTAGGCGATTTTAAAGCTGCTTTTTCTTCGGCAGTAAAAGTTTGGTTTACGTAATCTGCTAATGGTTTTACATCTTCTACTTTTAATGCTTTTTTGTTTGAAGCACTTACCTCAGCATTGTCTCCGGCCACTAGATATACAAATGGTCCTTTGTCATACCCGAAACGTCCTTTTCTAACTTTTACGTCTTTAAGATCTGCGGTTGGAGTCTCAGAAACATAATATTGTTTTACCTCTTTGATTCCGATATCTACAAAATCTGTTGAGTAAAACCATCCTCTGAAAAACCAGTCTAAATCTACAGCAGATGCGTCTTCCATAGTTCTGAAGAAATCTTCAGGAGTTGGGTGTTTGAATTTCCAACGGTTTGCATACGTTCTGAAAGCATAATCAAACAATTCTCTTCCCATTACTACTTCTCTTAAAATATTAAGACCTGTAGCCGGTTTTCCGTAAGCGTTATTCCCAAATTGGTGAATAGTCTCAGAGTTCGACATAATTGGTTCTAAAAACTTTTGGTCACCACTCATGTAAGGAACAATATTTTTTGCAGGTCCACGTCTTGAAGGGAAGTTAGTTCCTAATTCCTGTTCAGCCATATACTCCATAAAAGAGTTCAACCCCTCATCCATCCAGGTCCATTGACGTTCATCTGAGTTCACAATCATTGGAAAAAAAGTATGCCCCACTTCGTGAATTACCACGCCAATCATTCCGTTTTTAATTTGCTCACTAGTTACGCCATTTTCGTCAGGACGACCAAAATTCCAACAAATCATAGGGTATTCCATACCCTGATCTTCTGCAGAAACTGAAACTGCTTTTGGATAAGGATAATCGAATGTATGCGATGAGTAGCTTTTTAAAGTATGCGCCACTGTTCTTGTAGAAGTTTCTTCCCAAAGCGGATTGGCTTCTTTCGGGTAAAGAGATTCTGCCATCACTACTTTTCCACCTAATTGTACAGCCATTGCATCGTAGATGAATTTTCTTGAAGAAGCAATACCAAAATCACGAACGTTTTTAGCACTAAATTTCCATGTTTTTTTCTTTTCAGAAAATCCTTTTTCAGCTGCTTCAGCCTCGGCTTGTGTTACAATTATAACAGGTTTGTCAAAAGATTTTTGCGCCTGCTCGTAACGTTTTACCTGCTCAGCTGTAAAAACTTCGCTTCTGTTTGTTAGTTCTCCTGTAGCATCGACTACGTGATCTGCAGGTGCAGTAAAGTTGACATCAAAATTTCCAAAAGGCAAAGCAAACTCTCCGCTTCCCCAGAATTGCATATTTTGCCATCCTTCCACATCATTGTAAACTGCCATTCTTGGGTAAAACTGAGCTATTACGTATAATTTATTTCCTTCTTTTTCAAACAATTCATAACCTGAACGTCCGCCTTCTTTTTGGTAATTGTTGATATTGTACCACCATTTGATAGCCAGTACAATTTTTTCTCCTGCTTTTAATGGAGTTGCCAAATTAATACGCATCATCGTTTCGTTGATGGTATAGGACATCGCATTTCCTTTAGCATCTTTTACAGACTCTATGTTAAAACCACGCTCTAAATCTTTTTTCAGATAGTCGCTTGCGAATTTATCCAATGGTAAAACCTGATTGATTTTTTCGCTTTCTACTAAAGAAGATTGCGTATTGGCTTTCGCCTGATTTTGGTCTAACTGAATCCACAAATATTCTAAATTATCAGGTGAATTATTAGAATACGTGATGATTTCAGAACCGGTTAATTTTGAATTTTTATCGTCTAATTCAACATCAATCTTATAATCAGCCTGCTGCTGGTAATACGCTGGGCCCGGAGCACCGGATGCCGTACGGAACATATTTGGGGTCGCCAACAAGTCGTACATCTGACTGAACTTATTGGTATCATACTTACCTTGCTGTTTTGGGGCAACAGAAGTATTTTTCTCCTGAGCCATCAACAGGGCAGGAAAAATTAATAATAATGAAAGTTTTTTCATAAGTGTTTTTTGGGATTTTTTGAAGCTGTGAAAATAATAATTAAAATGATAATTTTATATATTATTTAGTACTTTAACACTTCTTTCCTTGAAGAATCTGTAAAAAGCACGGTCTTTTTACCCCCAAATGCTGAAATATGCGTAATGTTTTGCTGCTCAGGATTCCAATCAAGTAAAACTGCATTTGAAATTTCTAAAGTTGTAAATTTCTGGATGTCTTTGATTCGGGAATAACAAACCAAAACATCATCAGCTTCAATTTCTTTTGACAAAAAAGTTATAACCTTTGTCTGTCCGTTAATTTTTATAGTAAAGTTTTCCGAAAGGTATTTTTTTAACAACTCTACATCAGCTGCCGTTTCTTTATCGGTACCCAGAAACGTCTTTTTATTGTATTTTTTTTCGATTCCTTTATTTAAGTCATCCACAAAAATTCGGGATGTGATTTGAATCATTTTTTTATCAGCTGCATAATTTACCTGATAAACTCCCATATAAAACTTATGAAATGCAAAAGCCGATAATGACAATACTATTATTGCCAGCAAGGGATACACTATTATTTTTTTCATTTCTCAGCAATCGTAACTTTTTTAAACTCCTGGTTTTTTTTAATTAAAAAATCCATTAACAAAAACTGATCATCTGGTTTTAAGTATTTCTTAGATTCAGCATCATTAGAACAATACAATAAAAACAATTCTATTTCATCAGGTTTTAGATTTAGCGTTTTGTTATAAAAATCTGAGGTGAAATTTAGTTTGGCATATTCAATAAAAGCAACATCTGTTATCTCCTCTTCTTTAACCTCATCTTTTTTACGCAATAATTTTTTTACATCTTTAAAAATTCGAACAAAGTCCATTCCGTATTTTATGGTCTGATCAGACATCATTGCGATGTTTTTTGCTGTTGATTGTTTATCGTCTTCAAACTGGGTATCAACAATTCTCTGTGAATTCGCCTGAAAAGCTTTTACTTTTAGCTCCTTCCCTACAATTACTTCTTTCAACTGATTATTAACCAAATCTAATTGTACTAAAAAAAGAAATTCAGCACAATTTTTTTCAGTAAGTACGATTTTTTTAGACAGAAAAGCCGAACTTGAAAAGAGTAAAGTATCTTTAGGTCTTGCCAGAATATCAAATAAACCGCTAGGGCTGATAAACGTTCTGGTATGTGTATTAACATTCAGTACATAACCACTTTCCAATGCAACAGAATCATTAACAACCTGACCATGAAGTGGTTTTCTTGAAAATGTCTGTCCCATTACAAATTGACAAAACATACATAGTACTACGATTCCAATTTTATTTTTCATTTTCAAGAATTTTAAGATATTGTTGTGCTAAATTTGTTATTAAAAACATACTCATCGTTTTGTTCTTCGTATTCAAAGATACAGCAAATTCAGCATCATTCACACAAAAAAGTTGAAATCCTTTAATATCGTCAACCGGAATTTTGAGTCTTTCTGTATAATAAACCTCCTCAAAAAGATACTCTAATTTACGAAATAACATTTCTTTTTTCTCCACTACGATTTCTTTTTTTATCATCGCTTTACGTCCTGATATCGAATTTAATATTCCATCAATACCTCCTCCGGTAGTGGCTGTATAAAGTTTCCTTTCGGCCGGCGTATATGTTTTTTGACCACGCGGAACAATCCCTAAATTCTCGGCATTTATATGTGCATTTTCGTTTACAATCACCTCATCAAGCTCAACCTGTCGGGCTGTCATTTTAACCTTAAGCGTAGGAGCAGCCAAGTCATCAGCGGTGATTCTAAGTTTTAATGGCTCCAGATTTACTGCCGAAAAAACCAAAACATCTCCCTCTTTTACCACAATAGAAAACATTCCGTTTTCGTCGGATACAGTTGTATGCTGTGTGTTATTATTGATAATGTTTATACCTTCAATTGTGGTGGATTGCTCAAAGGTCTGCCCAAAAATTTCTTTGGCACCAGAAGTCTGTCCCAAAGCAATTTGAAAAACAAATAAAAGAAAAACTAAATACGTATTATTTATTTTCACTGGCTACTATTTCATTGTATTTTAAACATAAATCATTCAACAAGTATTCTAATTCCATTCTTTTTTTCTCTTTAAGAAAAAGAATCGCCTGTTCATTTTCTACAACATAAAATTTAAATCCCATAATATGTTCCGAAGGGATTTTTAAAGTCTCTAAAAAATAAGTGTCCTCAAAAAGAATGCCCAACTGAGTTATACCATTTTCTTTATTTTCAACTTTTAGATCCTTTTTTAACTTTTTAGTTCTGCCATTAATTTTATTTATAAGAGGATCAAGCGGCATAGAACCTCCCAACAGCGTTAAAAGCATTTTTGGTTTAAAATCTCCTGCGGTTGCTAATTTTCTTTCAGCAGGCGTATATGTTTTTTGCCCTTTTGGAACTATTCCTAGTTTTTCAGTTGTAATGTCGGCGTTTTCGTTGACAATAACTTCCTTCAATTCAATTTCATTGGCAGTCATTTTGATTTTAAGTGAATTTGACTTAACATCCTCAGCCGTAATCCGATAACGAACCGGCTCTAAATTCACCGCCGAAAAAACCAGAACATCTCCTTCTTTTACTGCAATCGAAAATATTCCGTTTACATCTGTAACAGCCGTATATTGCGTGTTGTTATTAATAATATTTACGCCTTCTCCCGAAGCAGATTGTCCAACAATTTGTCCTTGAATTTCTTTGACTTCAGAAGTCTGTCCAAAACCCATCTGAAAAACGAACAGAAGAAAAGCGTGATAGGTATTATTTATTTTCACTGGCCAGTATTTCTTTATATTTCACCGCCAACTCACCCAATAAAAACTCAGTTGATGTTTTGTTTTTCGAATTTAAAATCACAGTAAACTTTTCGTTTTCAACCGCGTAATATTCAAATCCTTTTACGTATTCTAAAGGAATTTTCAGTCTGTCAACAAAATGATCAATGGTAAACATTTTTTCTAAAAGCTTCATAAAAAACTCTTTTTTCTCCACGATAGCTTCTTTTTTTAGCATTGCCGTTCTCCCTGAAAAAAAGTTCAATAAAGGATCTGCCGAAACCGAACCTCCTGCCATTCCGCTCAAAGAAGCCGACGCATTCAAATCTGTAGCGGTATATAATTTTCTCTCCGCTTCGGTATATGTTTTTTGTCCTTTTGGAACAATTCCTAACGAAACTGCGTTTATATCATCGTATCTTTTAATAATAACTTCTTGCAATTGATGAATTACAGGGTTTAATTTTACAGTAAAATTCAGGTCTGAGAAATTTTCAGCGGCCAATTCAATTCTGCATTCTTTAAATTGTATAGACGAAAAAACAATCACATCACCTACGCTGGCAGCTATAGAAAAAACCCCTGAAGCATCTGTAGTCACCATGACTTCTGTTTTAGAATTTACGACATAAACCCCTTCTAAATCACCAAAACCAGCACTTATCTTACCGTTCAGCGTTTCTTGCCCCAAAACCATCTGAGTCAATCCTAAAAACAAAAAACACATTACTTTATCCATCTAATTATTAAAAATTTATATTTTCTCTTAAAGCTGTAAAAATATCCTAATGTATTCCAAATTTAGTATTAACGTCATGGTAAAAAAATGTTAATTAAACATCGGATGCTTTTATAAAAAGGACTTTTAATACCTTTAACCTAAACAAATATGAACTCAAAGTTTATGAAAAGCATCATCATTGCCAGCACTTCATCACTACATGCAGGAAGTTATCTGGAGTATATTTTACCCACTTTGCAAGAGCATTTTAAAAACTGCAAAACCCTTTTATTCATTCCGTATGCGCGACCAGGCGGAATTTCTCATACTGAATACACGCAAAAAGTTAGTGAAGCTTTTGCAAAAATTAATATTGCCGTAAAAGGAATTCATGAATTCGAAAATCCTGAAAACGCAATAAAAAACGCCGAAGGAATTTTTACAGGTGGCGGCAACACATTTCTGTTGGTTACACAATTGTACAAAAACAACATTATGCAGCTTCTTGCCGAAACTGTTAAAAACGGTACGCCTTATTTAGGAACCAGCGCAGGGAGCAATATTTGCGGACTTTCGATGCAAACGACTAACGATATGCCTATTGTTTATCCGCCAAGTTTCCAGACATTGGGACTGATTCCATTTAACCTGAACCCCCATTATTTAGATCCAATAGAACAATCCACACACATGGGTGAAACACGTGAAACGCGCATCAAAGAGTTTCATGCTTTTAATAATATTCCGGTTTTAGGACTAAGAGAAGGCAGCTGGCTTGAAGTAAAAGGAGAAAAAATTACCTTGAAAGGCAATCTGAAAGCAAGATTGTTTCAGCAAAATAAAACTGCCGAGGAATTAGAACCCGAAAGTGATTTGAGCAACTTAAAATAATTCTTTTTAAACCATATAAGTGATTTAAGAAAATTTAAGTTTTAGCTTTTCTAAAATAAAAATACTTCTGCATAATTATTTTCAAACCATATAAGTAATTTAAGAAAATTAAGTTTTAACCCTTTCTAACAATGAACTTACATCACTTATATGGTTAGATTAAAAAACAAAAAAGCCTCAAACTAATAGTTTAAGGCTTTTTGAAGAGCGAAAGACGAGGCTCGAACTCGCGACAACCAGCTTGGAAGGCTGGAGCTCTACCAACTGAGCTACTTTCGCATTAACAGGGCGCAAATATAAATAATTAAATGATATAAAAAAATAATTATTACAAAATCTAAGCAAAAAATTTTAATCTTTAGAACTCAAACGTGTTAAGTTTCATTTAGAGCGAAAGACGAGGCTCGAACTCGCGACAACCAGCTTGGAAGGCTGGAGCTCTACCAACTGAGCTACTTTCGCATTACTGTGGTGCAAATATAAATAATAAGTTAAGTTTAAAGCAAACTTTTTTTCATAAAAAAATAAATTAAAAATCATTATTTATAGTAATCTATTTAAAATTAAAAAGTTATAGCTTTGTTTTTTTATTTGAAACATGACCCTAATTAAAGAAATATCAGCCAAAGAGACCTTTATAGTTCGACATCCAGTACTTCGAAACGGAAAACCATTAGAAAGTTGCGTCTTTGAAGGCGACGATTTACCTACAACACATCACTTTGGAATTTACGATTCTGATAATTTAACAGGAATAATTTCATTGTTCTCTAAATCCAATACTATATTTGTATCGCAAAATCAAGCGCAAATTCGCGGGATGGCCGTTTTAGAGACGCATCAAAAAAAAGGCCTTGGTGAAGCTTTGGTAAAACACTGCGAAAAGTACTGCAATGACAATCAAATTGATTTAATTTGGTTTAATGCCAGAACTGCTGCGGTTGGATTTTACAAAAAACTTGGTTATCAAATTGTTGGAGAAGCTTTTGATATTCCGGATGTTGGAGAACACCATTTAATGTATAAAGAATTAAAAAATGAATAAACTTTACTTTTGTTTCCTACTATTAGCCTTTGCCAGTTGTAAAAAAGAAGTTCCGGAAGCTCCTGTTGTTAAGCCAACAAAAGCGCCACCTATTATTCAGACGGATGAAAGAAAAATTAAAATTGATACGGCTTTAATCAATTCTTTTAAGAGTGAAACGTTGCAGCTTTTTTATGCTTCCTCTGAAAACCAAACGGTTTGGGGAAATCTAAATAAAAGAGTTTTTATTCTAAACCAACTTAAAAAAGCCGAAGAATTAGGTTTAAATCCTGATGACTACAGCTCTTCCAAACTTAGTAAATACGAAACCAAAATCAGCCAATTAAACGATAGCGAGTTAGCCTGCTACGACGTGATGCTGACGTATAATTTTGAAAAGTTCCTAACCCATTTAAACAAAGGAAAATTAAATCCGAAATTATTATACAGAGACTGGGCTTTAGAAGAAAAAGAGTTTGACGTTAATACCGTTCTGATAAAAGGATTCAACAGAGATTGCCTGGACAGTATTGTAGAAAGTACGCAATCAACTGCAGCTACGTATAAGCAGCTGCTTAAATCGTTGCAATTGGTTAATGAATTTCCGGAAGATGCTATTAAAAAAATCGAATCTGCTGAAAAAATCACGTTAAACGATACTAATACTGCTTTGGTTACCATCAAAAAAAGACTTTTATACTGGAAAGACCTGTCAGGCAGAAAAGATAGTCTAAGCTCTATTTATGACCAAAAAACTTTTGAAGCTGTAAAAAGATTTCAAAAAAGACACGGCTTAGCTGCAGATGGCGTTATTGGAGCAGGAACTTTAAAAGCTTTAAACTTTACAAAAGAGCAGAGAAAACAACAAATAATTGCTAATCTGGAACGCTGGAGATGGTATCCTAATGAATTTTCGGAAAATTATTTTATTGTAAATATTCCAAATTACAGTCTGAATGTAGTTGAAAACAAAGACACAACCGTAGTTCGAAATGTCGTAGTAGGAACCAACAAAAGAAAAACGCCTATTTTAACCTCAACACTTAAAACGATTGTTTTTAACCCTACATGGACCGTTCCGCCTACTATTTTGAAAGAAGATGTTGTGCCTGCCATGAAACGCAACAGAAATTATTTGGCCAATAAAAGCATTACCATTTATGATAGTGCCGGAAATGTTGTAAATCCAAATAACTGGAATCCTAACAAACCGCATAGTTATCGTTATGTACAAAGCCCTGGCTATAACAATTCCTTAGGACTGATGAAGATTTTATTCCCAAACAATTACAGTGTGTATTTACATGATACCAATCACCGTGACTATTTTGGAAGAAATAATCGTTCGTTAAGTTCTGGCTGTGTACGTATAGAAAATCCTCTTGAACTGGCGCAGCATATTCTGAATGATTCTATTAGATGGTCAAAATCAAGAATTGATTCTTTAATTGTAACCAAAAAAACAACGAACATCAGAATTACCCAAAAATACAAATTGTATCAATGGTACTGGACTGCCTGGAGTGAAGACAATCAAATGATTTTTAGAGATGATATTTACGATTTAGACGCCGATTTGTATGCCAAACTAAGAAATTAGTTGCTCCATCGCAAATCCTCTTGATGGATGGTAAATATACAAACACGATTTGTCTTTTATTATCTGGATAATCGAAGCCGTAATCTCAACCGGAAGTGCTGGACAGCCTTGGCTTCTGCCTAATCTTTTGTTATTTCGAATAAACGATTCAGAAACATAATTGGCACCGTGAATCACAACAGCTCTTTCGCGGGCATGATCATTAACACCTTTTTCTAAACCATCTAAACGCAATGAAAGACCATGTTTTCCCTGATAAACTTCTCCAGTTGAATAAAAACCAAGACTACTCTTGAACGAAGAATTGGCATTTGAAAAAGCCGATGCAAATTCTTCACCTGTATTTCTACCGTGAGCAACTAACGAATGAAACAAGATGGTATTGGTCGCTAAATCAATCACCCAAAGACGCTTGGCGTTTGATGATAAGCTAAAATCGACTAAGGTTAAGATATCTTTTCGAACCAGCCCTTTTTCTTTTAATAAATAAAACCCTTTTAAGGCTTCAGAAAAAGATTTCATTTCAGGAAGTTTGAAATTATTAGCATTTAGGCTGCTATAAACACTTTCAACTTTCGCATCTATACTAAGTTTTTCAACTTTTGCGATGTTTTTTGTTGCTGTTTTATCAATTTCAAAAGTATTTTTAGAATCTGTCCCAAAAGACAAAAATAAAAATAAAAGCGCGGGATAAATCTTATAAATCATTGAATTTCTTTAGGTTAAACTTAGCTTGGGGTTCGACAAATGTATAAAAAATATGCAATGACCAAAATTTATTACAACAAAACTGCTCGTTTTTGCCTAAACTTTAACAATTCATCATCCAAAAAGGGGCAAAAACTATAATAATACTTAATTTTGAAATCTATTTTAACATAAATAAATCATAACAAACTGATTTACAACATAATTGAAATTCAAATTATAGATTTGCAAAATATAAATCCTCAAAAATGTAACAATCAGAAAAAATTGGGGTCTATTACCTTAATTAAATAATATTTCTACAACTAAAATGAAAAACGTTTTTTTTATCGGCATACTTCTCCTTTCCGCTTTTTGGAGCTACGGACAAAAAAAGGTTCTGCAAACACAATCTATCAATCAACCGATTTCTATCGACGGAAAATTAGATGAAGAAGTTTGGAGAAATGCTGCTATAGCTTCAGATTTTGTAACTCTGGAGCCCGACAACGGAAAACCTATTTCAGAAAATAAAAAAACAGAAGTCAAAGTTGTATATAATAACGACGCCATTTATATTGGCGCCATGATGTATGATGATGAGCCTACTAAAATTTTAAAAGAAATTTCACAACGTGATAATTTTGGAACTGCGGACCTTTTTGGCGTTTTTATTAATGGTTTTAATGATGGTCAGCAGGATTTTATGTTTTATGTTTCGGCAGCAGATGTTCAGGGCGACTGTATTATGACCGATGCTAATGGTGAAGACTATTCCTGGGACGCTGTATGGAATAGCAAAGCAACCCTAACCGAGAATGGCTGGATTGTCGAAATTAAAATTCCGTATGCAGCACTTCGTTTTTCAAGTGAAAACAAACAAACCTGGGGAATTAATTTCTTTAGGGAAGTGAAACGCGACCGTTTTAAATATACCTGGAATTTTGTTGACTCCAAAATTGGAACTTTTACCCAACAAAGCGGAATTCTGGAAGGAATAGAAAACATAAAACCTCCTACCCGATTGTTTTTGATGCCTTATGCCTCTTATTATCTAAATGCAGCTGATGGCCTAAAAACATACGGAACCATGAAGGGCGGAATGGACATTAAATACGGTATAAATGATGCTTTTACGCTGGATGCCATTTTGATTCCTGATTTCGGGCAGGCCAAATACGACGATCAAATCCTGAATTTAGGTCCTTTTGAACAGCAATTCAACGAAAACAGAGCTTTTTTTACCGAAGGAACTGACTTATTCAATAAAGGGAATATGTTTTATTCGAGAAGAATTGGCGGAAAACCTTCGACTGAACCTGATTTAGAAAAAAATGAAAAAGTTATTGAAGAGCCACAAAGTGTAAATTTAATCAATGCCTTAAAAATTTCCGGAAGAACAAAAGGCGGATTAGGCGTTGGGATTTTAAATGCCGTAACCGAAAAAACATACAGCACTATCCAAGACACCATTACACTGCAAAGACGCAGGGAAGTTGTGGAACCTTTAGCTAATTATAATGTATTGGTATTGGATCAACGCTTTCGCAAAAATTCATCGGTGACTTTTATCAATACGAATGTGACCCGAAATGGAGAATTTAGAGACGCTAATGTTTCTGCTCTAGCCTGGGATTTAAACACAAAAGCAAACTCATACAACTTATCCGGAAATTTCAAATACAGTTCCATCAACGATATCGAAGATAAAGATGGGGTTTATGCGACGCTTGGTTTTGCTAAAACAAGTGGGAAATACCGTTATAGCTTCGGTTCGGATTTTGTTACCGAAGACTTTGATCCTAATGATTTGGGAATAAATTTTTATACTAATTATTATAATTTTTATGGAAATGCGAATTATAGAACACTAAAAAAGACCGAAAAACTCAATAATTTCAGGGCTAACTATAATATGTACATCGAGTACAACAAGTTTTCCGGACGAATTCAGGACAATAACATAAACGTTAATGCACATGTAACGACTTTAAAAAATAATTATTTCGGAATGGGACTTACCGTTTTTCCTTTAGAATCATCCGACTACTACGAACCTCGTGCCGACAATCGCTACGTGATTATTCCTAGAAAAATAGAATCTTGGGGCAGTATTTCGACCAATTACAACAACAAATTTGCTGTAGATTTTAATCCTTCAATATCTATTGCAGATGAACCTGGCAGAATGGCTTATGGCTTTGATTTAGGACCCCGATACCGTTTTAATGATAAACTTTTGATGACCTATACTTTTAGTTTTTTTAGAAAAAACAATAACAAAGGTTTTATCGACGATTATGATGAAGATGACAACGAAGCAACTCCAGAAACGATTGTTTTTGCTAATCGAAATGTTATTACCTACTCGAATACCCTTGGCGGTAAATATGCCATAAACAGTACGATGACGCTAAATTTATCCGTTCGTCAATACTGGTCGTATGCTGAAAATAAAGAGATTTTAGAACTTCAGCCCAACGGAACACTAACTGCTTTTCCTGAATATATCGAAAACAAAAATTCAAGTTTCTATTCCTGGAACGCTGATTTATCGTATTCCTGGTGGTTTGCGCCCGGAAGTCAGATTTCTGTTTTATATCGCAATAATGCTTCTAATTTCGAAAATATAATCGACAAGGAATTTAAGCAAAATGTAACAGGTTTACTCAATAATGATGCGTTAAAACATATTTTTTCTATTAGTGTAAAATATTTTATTGATACAAATGCTGTTAAAAATAAGATACGAAACCGAGCGTAGTCTGAATTAATTTTAAAAAATAAAGGCTTCTATAATTAAATTATTATTTTTTAGCAGTCTTCCTTTTATTAAACATAATTGTCACCCTGCTTTCTTGCTCATTTTATAAATGGTTTATCTTTGTAAAAAACTAAAAACTAATGAACAAGAAAGTAATACTAATGATTTTAGACGGTTGGGGAAAATCTCCTGACCCTAAAGTATCTGCAATAGACAATGCAAAAGTTCCTTTTATAAACAGCTTGTACCAAAACTACCCAAGTGCTCAGCTTCGTACAGACGGATTAAACGTAGGTTTACCTGAAGGACAAATGGGTAATAGCGAAGTTGGTCACATGAACCTTGGTGCCGGAAGAATTGTTTATCAGGATTTAGCCAAAATAAATTTAGCGGTAGCGCACCAGACACTTGCCAAAGAACAAGTTTTGGTTGATGCTTTTACGTATGCTAAAGACAACAATAAAAAAGTTCACTTTTTAGGATTAGTTTCAGATGGTGGCGTTCACTCGCATACTTCTCATTTACGTGGATTGATTGATGCTTCGCAAGAATATGGATTAGATCAGGTTTATGTTCACGCTTTTACAGACGGGCGCGATGTTGACCCAAAATCGGGTGCCAAATACATTCATGATTTAGAAGAGCACATCAAAGACACTCCTGTAAAAATTGCCTCGGTTATTGGCCGTTATTACGCAATGGACCGTGACAAACGCTGGGAACGTGTAAAACTGGCTTATGACTTAGTGGTTAATGCCATCGGAATTCCATCAAAAAATGCAGTTGCAAGTATTCTCGAAAGTTACGCTCACGATGTTACTGACGAATTTATCGCTCCAATCGTAATGGTAGATAAAGAACAAAAACCATTAGCCACAATTGTTGAAGGTGATGTTGTTATTTTCTTCAACTTCAGAACCGATAGAGGCCGTGAATTGACAGAAGCGCTTTCGCAGCAAGATTTCCACGAGCAAAACATGCACAAACTAAACCTCTATTATGTAACGCTTACGAACTACGACGAAACGTATCAAAACGTAAAAGTGGTTTACAATAAAGATAATATTACGGAAACCCTTGGTGAAGTTTTAGAAAAAGCAGGCAAAAAACAAATTCGTATTGCAGAAACTGAAAAATACCCACACGTGACCTTTTTCTTTTCCGGAGGAAGAGAACTTCCTTTTGAAGGCGAAACAAGACTTTTAAGAAATTCTCCAAAAGTAGCCACTTACGACTTACAGCCAGAAATGAGCGCTTTTGAACTTACTGCTGCCCTTGTTCCGGAATTGAACAAAGGTGAAGTTGATTTTGTTTGTCTGAATTTTGCCAATGGCGATATGGTAGGACACACCGGAATCATGGAAGCGGCAATTTTGGCTTGCGAAGCTGTTGATGCTTGTGCAAAACAAGTAATTGAAGCTGCTCTTGCTAACGATTACACCACTATTGTAATTGCCGATCACGGAAACTGCGAAACCATGATTAATCCTGACGGAAGCCCAAATACAGCGCATACAACGAATCCAGTGCCGATTATTTTAGTTGACAAGGATTTGAAAAACATTCAGGATGGTGTTCTGGGTGACATCGCTCCTACTATTCTGGAATTAATGGGTGTTCCGCAGCCAAATGCGATGACTTGTCATTCGTTGTTGTAGAAGAAAATCAAACCATATAAGTGATATAAGTTCATTTAAATAAAAAAGAGAGACATGATTGGTCTCTCTTTTGTTTTTAGGTCTTTCTTTTCATTTCGATTTCTGATTTCTACGATAAAACCAAATCTTTTTCAGGAGCTAATCCCGCTATCCGTTGCAATCTTTTGTGGCGAACCCCGCCACAAAAGGATTTCCACTTCTATCGGGGCTAGGGCAATCTTTTCCAATAAGAGCGTTTTAGTTTATTTTGTCATTTCTGACGGAGGAGACTCGAACGATAGTGAACAGACGAAGTAAATCTCCGTAAGTAGCTCCGTCACTAATAGTCAATCTTTGTCGAGTTTCTTGCGGAGATTTCTCATTCTTCGAAATGACAAAATTGCAGATAGAATAACTTTATAAACTCAAACTAGCTTATATTTTCTTATATCACTTATATGGTTTAAAATCAAAATCACATCACAAAATAATGATACGCCCACTCAACAGCATAAATTACAAGTCCTATTAATCCTCCAACAAGCGTTCCGTTGATTCTGATGTATTGAAGGTCTTTGCCTATTTCTAATTCCAGTTTTTCAGAAACCTCTTTCCCGTCCCAGCTTTTTACGGTTGACGAAATCAAATCTCCTATTACTTTTTTATTATTCAGAAGAACCGAAAGTAAATCATTTTTAATAAAATTATTGATTTTATCAACCATAACCGGATCTTCTTTAATTCCGTTTCCAAAATTCTGGATCAGACCGGCGATGCTTTTTTTGATAGAAGAATCATCTCCTTTTTCTAAGTCGTTACTTATCGAAAGTTTTACTTCATCCCAAATTCCGTTGATGTAATCCTGAACTTCTTTTTTACCTGCAAAACTTAGAATGAGGTTATTAATCTTGGTTCGCATCTCTTCTGAATGTTTTACCTGGTCCAGAAAGTCATACACATATTGGTCAATCTTAGCGCGAATCAGGCTTTCCGGGTCTTTGGCTTCATTCAGGAAATCGTACAATCCATTAAAAACACCTTCAGAAATGCTTTTATCGGCTAAGCCAAATGTCAAAAGCGGTGTTGATTCTTTTACTTTTTTTCGAATTAAATCTTTATTTTCGATCAGTTCATTACACAAAACATCCAGAATATTGGTCAGCATTTGTTCTTTCAAATGTCCTTTTTGCAAAGGTTCCAGCGCCAGAGCTACCCAATCTCCAAAGTTGATGGCTTCTAATTTTTCTTTAAATTGAAATTGAATAAAACGCTTGATATCTTCATCATTAATCGTTCTTAAAATTCCCGGAATTACATTTACGGCAATCAAATTGGCAACTTTATTAGCGTTTTGTTCTTCAGACAGCCACTCCGAAGCTTTTGTGGCAATATTGAATTCTTCGAGTTTAACTTCGAGTTTTTCGCGATTCAAAAATTCTTCAGAAACAAAATTGCCAAGGTTTTCTCCAATTTCATTTTTCTTTAATGGAATAATCGCCGTGTGCCAAATCGGAATTCCCAAAGGATGACGAAACAATGCCACAACCGCAAACCAATCGGCAATTCCTCCTACCATTGCTGCTTCGCTAAAAGCCTGCAACATCGGAATCTTAAAATAAATCGCAATTATAAAAAGCAATACCGCAATTCCTAAAAGTCCGAGCGCATTATTTTTCATGCTTTTCAAAGCCTTTTCTTTTGCGATATTCTCCTGATTGATAACTGGTTTCATAATTGCTAAATGTTTGCTTAGCTAATTTATGCCTTTTTTATTAAATAAGACTATTTATAATTATTGGTAAAAGTTAGCCACGAATTCACGAATTTTAATGTTTTAAAATTTAAGTGTACCGATTTTAGCTAAAATTCGTAAACTCGTGGCGAAAAATTATAGATGAAAATAATATTAAAATTGTACTTTTGCCAACTGAAAATCCGAAATTATGATTATTGTAAAATCACGTGAAGAAATCGAATTAATGCGCGAAAGTGCTTTGATCGTTTCTAAAACATTAGGAATGATTGCTTCTGAAATCAAAGAAGGAGTTACCACATTACATCTTGACAAATTAGCCGAAGAATTTATTCGTGACCACGGTGCTGTGCCTAGTTTTCTGGGTTTATACGACTTTCCAAACTCGCTTTGCATGAGTCCAAATGCGCAGGTTGTACACGGGATTCCGAATAATGTACCTTTAAAAAACGGAGATGTCATCTCGGTAGATTGCGGTGCTTTTAAAAATGGCTATCACGGTGATCATGCCTATAGTTTCGAAATTGGAGAGGTTGCTCCTGAAACTAAAAAGCTTTTACAGGTAACCAAAGAATCTCTTTACGTAGGAATCAGGGAATTTAAAGCTGGAAACCGCGTAGAAGATGTTGGAAACGCCATTCAGAAATATACGGAAGCTCATGGTTACGGAGTTGTTCGTGAATTAGTTGGTCACGGTTTAGGACAAAAAATGCACGAAGAACCTGAAATGCCAAACTACGGTAAAAAAGGCCGCGGAAAACTTTTTGTTGAAGGAATGGTAGTGGCCATTGAACCGATGATCAACATGGGAACCAGAAACATCAAGCAGCTAAAAGATGGCTGGACAATCCTAACCGCTGACGGAAAACCAAGTGCGCATTTCGAACACGACGTTGCCTTAGTAGATGGAAAACCAGAAATTTTATCGACGTTCTATTATATCTATAAAGCATTAGGAATCGAAAGCACTGAAGAAGACGAATTTAGAAAAGTGCCATTGGTATTATAAATTTATTCCACAGAGATTCACAAAGATACACGCCAAGATTCACAAAATTATTTATTTACAAGCCTTAAAATGTTTGAAGAAAACAATGAATCTCGTAATAGATTAGATGCAATTACATATAAAATTATTGGCCTAGCAATTGAAGTTCACAAACAACTTGGACCTGGTTTGTTAGAATCAGCTTATCAAGAATGTTTGTATTATGAAATAGTAAATGCCGGCCTAACTGTTGAAAGACAAAAAGTTTTACCAATTGTTTATAAAGACATAAAACTTGATCACGGATATCGAATTGATTTATTAATCGAAAACATGATTGTCATTGAATTAAAAACTGTCGAAGCATTTACAGATGTACATTTTGCACAAGTATTGACTTATTTAAAGTTAGGAAATTATCCGTTAGGATTACTTATTAACTTTGATTCAAAAATTTTAAAAAATAATATCAAAAGATTTATAAACACTTTGTGAAACTCTGTGTCTCCTTTGTGAAACTCTGCGAAATAGCCCCCATGAAAAAACTATTTAAACTAGTACTTAATACAATACCTCGCCCATTATTAATTCGTTTGAGTTATGTGGCTCGTCCTGTTTTGGCTTTGTCCTTAAAAGGAAGCAAATATACTGACCCTATTGATGGGAAAAGTTTCCGTTCGTTTTTGCCTTATGGCTACGGAAAACAACGTAATAATGTGCTTTCGCCAAGTACACTTTCGTTAGAAAGACACCGTTTGCTTTGGTTGTATTTAAACGACCAAACCGACTTTTTTACAGCACCAAAAAAAGTGCTTCATTTTGCGCCAGAACAGGCTTTTTATAAGCTTTTCCGCAAGCAAAAAAACCTTAATTACACAACAACCGATTTGTTTTCGCCTTTGGCAGATGTAAAAGCAGATATCTGTAATTTACCTTTTAAAGACAACGAATACGATGTGATTTTGTGTAACCACGTTTTGGAACATATTCCAGATGATACAAAAGCGATGCAGGAATTATTCAGAGTTTTAAAACCTGGCGGAATGGCGATTTTACAAATTCCACAAGACTTATCAAGAGCAGTTACGTTTGCCGATGATACGATTACAGACCAAAAAGAACGCGCAAAAATATTCGGACAATACGATCATGTTCGTATTTACGGCCGCGATTATTTTGATAAATTAAGAAGTATTGGTTTTATCGTAATCGAAGAAGATTATACTAATAAAATCACTCCTGAATTGGTAGAAAAATACTGTCTGGCAAAAGGGGAAATTATTCCGCTTTGCTTTAAACCGGAAAACTAATTTTTTCAACCATATAAGTTACATAAGTTCCTTTTAAAAGTTTTCAATTTATTATTATTTTGAAAACTTTTTAAGTTTAGAAAACTCCCAAAATTATAACCAAACCAAAATCCTACTCTTGGAAGCTACAAAATTATTTCAGTTTTGTTTTGATATCAGTTTTGAAAAAAACCTGAATACCTATATTCCCACAGCTTACATCGTTGAAGCTGTAGATGAGATTAAATATTTAAACAAAAAAGCAAGCACGGATGTACTGGAAAGTTTTGGAATTGTTTTTGAAAATTTAGATTCCAATACCAAAAAAATACTGACAGCTTGTGAATCTTTGAAACCTGAATTTATTTTCAGGAAATTCAGTGCCAAAATCAAATCAGCTAAAACCATTGCCGACCTGCAAAAAGATTCTAAAATTGATTTTGCAATTCGTCAGCATTTAAAATTCAATTTAAGTTCCTTTTACGATTTAATTGTGAAAGAACAATTTCCTCTCTCTTTGGATTTGGGAACTGAAAAAGACTTTTACAGATCCAGAGTCAATATCGAGTCTCGTGATTTTGAACCTCAAATTCACTTTGCTAAACATTCAGAAGGTATTACTTACACCCTTTCATTAAAAGAAAATAAAACTACATTTTCGCCTATGAATAGTAGTATCGTAATTCTTTTGGATGAACCGGGCTGGCTCATTATCGATAAGAAATTAGGACGGTTAAAAGAACTTAATTCTAAAAAACTGACTCCTTTTCTAAAGAAAAAATCTATTGAAATACCATCAAAATTGGTTGACAATTATTTTAAAAATTTTATTCCCGAAATAGCCAAAAAAATCGATATAGAAGCCACGGGTTTTGAAATGGAACTGCGGGATCAAATCATTTCGAGTACGATTCAGCCTGTTTATGATTTCTTTAAAAACTGTTATTACCTCAACCTTTATTTCGATTATAACGGTTATTCATTCGATGGCAGCAAAACTAAAAAAACACATACTTTTGTTGATTTCAGTATTGTTAATGAACCCAAAATAATTCAGTTTAAAAGAAGTGCCGTCGAAATTTTATATACCAAAAAACTACTTGAAATCGGTCTGGTAAAAATCAAAAATGAACTGTTTGGCCTGGATACCGACTTAGAAGCCAATGATCCGTATAGCAACATTCAATTGATTATTGACAATAAGGAAAAGCTTGAAAATTTAGGTTTTACCATTCAAAATCTTAAACTGGAAAGCAAAGAAATCATTACAGAAAACCACACTGTTTCGGCCTCAAAAGAAACAACCGGCGATTGGTTTGACATCAAAATCATTATTACTATTGGAAATTATAACATTAATTTCAGCGAAATTATTCCCAATATAAAAAGCAAGGAAAGGCTCTTTATGCTGCCTGACGGAAACTATTTTTTGATTCCGTTAGAATGGCTCAGCAAATACAGTTCACTGGCCAAACTGGCCAACACAGAAAAGGGAAATCTTCTTTTGCGTAAAAGTAATTTTGCTGCTCTGGATGCGATTCCGGAAATGAAAAACGATGTCATTCAAAAAGCAGAATATACCGCTTCTGATTTACTAAAAGCAACTTTGAGACCGTATCAGGTCGATGGCGTAAAATGGCTTTTGGGTCATTTTAATTCTAATTTAGGAGCTTGCCTGGCTGATGATATGGGACTTGGAAAGACATTGCAAACGTTAGCCGTTCTGGTTGCTGTTCAGGAACAATTAGGATTTACAACTAAAACCACGAATTTTGATTTGTTTCAAAATGAAACGACTATAGAAAGAGAACCTTTAAAAGCGCTGATTGTTCTTCCTTCTTCGCTAGTTTTTAACTGGTACAACGAAGCTTCAAAATTTGCACCGCATTTTTCTAAAATGCAATATGTGGGTAATGACAGAAAATTATTAGCCGGCAGATTAGATTCGACCGACTTAATTTTTACCAGCTACAGTGTTGTTCATCGTGATATTTCAATTTTAGAAAAATACGATTTCCGTTATTTAATTTTGGACGAAAGTCAATACATTAAAAATAAAAATTCTAAAATTTTTAAAGCCATCAATAAAATAAGTACCGCTCATAAAATTGCGCTAAGCGGTACTCCTATCGAAAACTCCCTAGACGATTTATGGTCACAGATGCAATTTATAAATCCGGATATTTTGGGAACTTATACTTTTTTCGCAGAAAACTTTAAAATTCCGATTGAGAAAAAACAGGACGAAAATAGTTTAGCCGAATTAAAAAATCTTATTCAGCCTTATATTTTGCGACGAACCAAAGAACAGGTTTTGAAAGATTTACCCGAATTGACCGAACAGATTTACTATTGCGATATGGATCCTGAACAGGAAAAATTATATGAAAAAGAAAAATCTAAAGCGCGTAATTTTTTACTAAAAACAGATGGATCCAGCCCGGACAAAATTAGCATTATCAACACGCTGATGAAGTTAAGACAGTTGAGTAATCATCCAAAAATGATAGATCAGGAGTCAGAAATTGATTCCGGAAAATATATGGCTGTCACCAATTATCTGGAAAATCTAGTAAAAGGAAAACAAAAAACGATCATTTTTAGCTCGTTTGTTACTAATTTGAATTTTTAC
Source organism: Flavobacterium hydrocarbonoxydans (assembly GCF_009789235.1). GTDB lineage: Bacteria > Bacteroidota > Bacteroidia > Flavobacteriales > Flavobacteriaceae > Flavobacterium > Flavobacterium hydrocarbonoxydans. The sequence goes on from NZ_WSTB01000006.1 coordinate 301,464, forward strand.
ACGACCTGGTGTAGGGAAAATAAAATACAATTTTGTGAGATTACAGGTGAAACTCCTGCCAATAAAAGAGAACAGCAGGTAAATTTATTTCAGGAAAATGAAGAGCCTCTATTATTTTTTATTTCACTTAAAGCGGGTGGCGTTGGCCTGAATATCACCAGGGCTTCGTATGTTTTGTTTCTGGATCCGTGGTGGAATCCTTTTGCTGAAAAACAAGGTGTGGGAAGAGCGCACAGAATAGGACAATTAAACAAAGTAAATGTCATCCGGTTTATTTCGAAAAATACAGTCGAAGAAAAAATAATCAAACTGCAGGAGAACAAAAAGCTGCTATCGGATTCGCTTTTAGAAGAAAGTTTTGTCAACGACGAAATCGAAGTTAATTTAGAATACATTTTGGGTTCCTGATAAATTGTTTTCAAAACCAATAAAATGGCTTCTTAATACGTTTATAAAATTGTTATATTTACAATCTTACATCGTGAAAATATGCCAAAATTTTTATTTAAAAGTCTGTTGTTGCTTTTTATTTTTGCTTCGGCGAATGCCCAGGAAGTACAAACCGAAATTGCTCCTCCTTACAATATAAAAGCCGTTTCCTTTATTCAGAATGGAAGTAATGTTGTGCCTGTTTTTGAATTAGGCAGCGATTTTAAATTTCAGTTTGACGATTTATTTGCCAATGAAGCTAATTATTATTTCGAAGTTATTCATTGCGATTATAACTGGAAACCTTCAGATATAACCAAACAGGATTACATCAGAGGACTGGACAATCAACGAATTATAGATTATTCGAATTCGTTTAATACACTTCAGGGGTATTCCCATTACAGGCTTTCTTTCCCTAATCAATTTACTACACAATTGCGTATATCGGGGAATTATATGTTGCGAATTTTAAATGATGACAGAGAAGTTGTTTTTTCAAGAAAATTCATTTTATACGAAAATCACTGTACCGTTGCCGCTCAGGTGAAAAGAAGCCGAAACCTTAGTGATATTGATTATAAACACAATATAGATTTTGCGATAGCTTCAAATGACATCACTTTTCAGAATCCTTTGAAAAATGTAAAAGTATTTTTGTTTCAAAACGGAGACTTTAATACTTCCATAAAAAACATTGTTCCACAATATACTTTAGGCAATCAATTGGTTTATAAATATAATGACGAAACACAATTTTGGGCAGGAAACGAATATTTGTATTTTGAAAACAAAGACATTCGTGCCGCCAATAACTTTGTTGCTAAAGTGGGCTATAACAGTGCTATTTACAGCAGCTATTTATACACCAGTGCTGCCCGGGCTAACCTAATATACACACTCAATCAGGATGTTAATGGTAATTTTGTAGTCAAAAACATCAATGGCTCTGATAATGACATTGAAGCGGATTATGCCTGGGTCTATTTTAGTGTTTCTGCTCCTACTTTTAGATTAAATAAAGACATTTACGTTACCGGAATGTTCAACAATTACAATTTAATCCCTGAATACAAAATGGATTACAACGAAGAAAAGGGCATTTACGAAAAAGCTGTACTTATTAAACAAGGTTTTTCCAATTTTCAGTTTATGGTAGCAGATAAAAACGGAAAGGTCGATTACGAGAATGCCATCGACGGAAATTTTTATCAAACCGAAAATGAATATACCATTTTGGTTTATTACAAAGAAAGTAACGACCGATACGAGCGCTGTATCGGAAAAGGAAACGCTAACTCCATCAATATCATCAATTAAAACATTGTTAAAAGGTTTTCGAACCAATCGTTTTTTTTTGTAAGTTTGCATCTATAATCCACACATATATACTACGTTAGTATGGTTTCTCAGATAACAAGAGGCATAAAAATATCTGTTTTGACTAGTTTTGAAGGTACTTACTTCAAGAACTACAAGATTCATTTTGCCTTTAGTTATGTAATCACTATTGAAAATCACAGCAAAGATTCTGTACAATTGACTTGTCGTCACTGGGAAATTTTTGACTCTTTAAATGATTTGGAAATTGTTGATGGCGAAGGTGTAATTGGAAAAAAACCGGTTTTAAAACCAGGAGAAAATCACACCTATAGTTCTGGCTGCTTATTATCCTCTCCTTATGGTGCCATGAAAGGTCACTTTAATATGATTAATTTTACTACTACCAAAACATTCAAAGTGATCGTACCTACTTTCAGATTGTGCGCTCCTTTTGCTTTAAATTAAGACTTCATTAAAAAACTATATTTTTTATAGTTATCTAAATCATAAAATTGTCAAATTATTAATTTATCCTTTGTACTTTTGTGCCACGTTAGATTATTCGTAACAAAACAAATATTCTAGCTCATAAATTGTCTAATTATCTAATTTTAAATAACATGCTAAAAGGATTCTTTCATGTACCCAAAGCGGTAAACGAGCCAGTAAAAGGTTACGCACCAAACTCTCCTGAAAAAGCAGCTGTTCAGGCAGCTTATACAGCAATGTGGAACGCAACAATCGATGTTCCATTATACATTGGAAGCGAAGAAATCAGAACAGGAAATACCAGAACAATGTCTGCTCCTCACGATCACAAACATATCGTAGGAACGTATCATTTAGCTGAAAAACAACATATCGAAAAAGCAATTGCTAACGCACTTGAAGCAAGAACAGCTTGGGCAAATATGGCATGGGAACAACGTGCTGCTATTTTCCTAAAAGCGGCTGAACTTATTGCTGGTCCATACAGAGCGCGTATCAACGCTGCTACAATGATTGCACAATCAAAAAATATTCACCAGGCTGAAATTGACGCTTCTTGTGAACTGATCGACTTTTTACGTTACAACGTAGAATTTATGACTCAGATTTACAACGATCAGCCAAAATCTGATTCTACAACTTGGAATCGCTTAGAATACAGACCTCTTGAAGGTTTTGTATATGCGATTACTCCTTTTAACTTTACTGCTATTGCTGCAAATCTTCCTGCAAGTGCTGCTATGATGGGTAATGTGGTTATCTGGAAACCAAGTGATAGCCAGGTTTTCTCTGCAAAAATCATTATCGATGTTTTCAAAGAAGCTGGAGTTCCTGATGGCGTTATCAACGTTGTTTTTGGAGATGCTTTGATGATTACCGATACTGTTTTGGCAAGTCGTGATTTTGCTGGAGTTCACTTTACAGGTTCAACTCACGTGTTTAAAGATATTTGGGCTAAAATTGGAGCCAACATTCACCACTATAAAACATACCCAAGAATCGTTGGAGAAACTGGTGGAAAAGATTTTATCATTGCGCATCCAAGTGCTAATGTAAAACAAGTTGCTACCGGAATTGTTCGTGGTGCTTTCGAATTTCAGGGACAAAAATGTTCTGCAGCCTCAAGAGCTTATATTCCGCAAAGTTTATGGCCTGCTGTAAAAGAGCAAATTATTACGGATGTAAAATCTATGAAAATGGGTTCTCCGGAAGATTTCGGAAACTTCATTACTGCGGTTATTCACGAAGGTTCTTTTGACAAATTGGCTAGTTTTATTGACCAGGCGAAAAAAGATGCTGATGCTGAAATTATTGTTGGTGGAAATTATGACAAATCTGTTGGGTACTTTATTGAGCCAACGGTTATCGTAACGACAAACCCAAAATATAAAACTATGGAAACCGAATTATTCGGACCAGTAATTACCATCTACGTTTACGAAGATGCTAAATGGGAAGAGACTTTAGAATTGGTTGATACTACTTCTGAGTATGCTTTAACAGGAGCTGTTTTCAGCCAGGATCGTTATGCTATTGAAGTAGCGACGACGAAATTGCAAAATTCAGCTGGTAACTTCTACATCAATGACAAACCAACAGGAGCTGTTGTTGGAATGCAGCCTTTTGGTGGAGCAAGAGCTTCAGGAACTAACGATAAAGCAGGTTCTGCATTGAACTTATTGCGTTGGGCTTCTCCTAGAACGATCAAAGAAACGTTTGTAACTCCAGAAGATTACAGATATCCTTTCTTAGGGTAATTTCAGATTTTAGAAATCAGATTTTAGATTTATATAAAAACCCGAAAATTTCAATTGAAATTTTCGGGTTTTTGCTTTTGGTTTTATGACTTAAATTAAGGTCTTCTTGCTGGATTTCTTTTGTTGTGAAAACAAGAAAGAACACGAATGCTATTTTCGTTTTCATCAACTACATAAAAAAGAGAGTACGGAAATCTTCTAAGTGTTATAACTCTTACTTCTTTATAACAGATTCTAAAAAAAGGATTTATTGCTAAAACATCATATGCTTTTTGTAATTGTATTATGAAATTATTTGGCGCTTGCAAACTTTGTTTTGTGTAAAACTCCATTGCGTTAATAATTTCATTCTGAGCACGAGGCGAAACAATAATTTTATAGCCCATATTTTGATTTTAGTTGAGCAATTGATTCTTCCGAGGAAATATAGTCACTTCCATCTTCTTTTAACCTTTCGTCTAAAATCTTTTTCATTTCTTCAGTTAATTCAAAATCTTCGTCTTCTTCAATTGTAATTGTAATGGGTCTCGATTTAAAAGCAATTTTAATCGCTTCTAAAATATCCTCATTAATATCTTGAGCAGAATCTAAATGATATGTTGTGTACATAATTTTTGTTTTAAATATGACAAAATTGAACTTATCGAAGTATTTTCAAATTTACTAAAAAAAGCCGAAAATTTCAATTGAAATTTTCGGCTTTTGATTTTTATAAGTTCCAAAACCTGAAACCTGAAACTTTATCTAAGCCTGAAACTTCAGTGGCAAATGCACCACTTTCTTTGTTTCGAAGAACTCATCTTCAAAAATATCTGCTAAATCATATAGAGTTGCTTTTGGAAAAGCAGACAGTTCTTCGGTTAAATCTCCTCCTTTTAGATACAAAATTCCATTTTTCAGCGTGTGTTTGTGCTGTTTTTTGATTTTATCATGAATCCACGACACGAAATCGGGCATATTGGTTACAGCACGACTAACGATAAAATCGAAATCACCTTTTACCAATTCGGCGCGTTTTTGTTCTGCTTTTACATTTTTAAGTTCTAAGGCATCCACAACGCCCTGAACCACTTTTATTTTTTTGGCGATAACATCAATTAGGTAAAAACGGGTTTCCGGAAAAAGAATCGCCAACGGAATTCCGGGAAATCCTCCGCCAGTACCCACATCCAGAACTGTTGCTCCGGGTTCGAACTTCATGATTTTTGCAATTCCAAGCGAATGCAAAATGTGTTTGGTATATAAGGCATCAATATCTTTGCGCGAAATAACATTGATTTTTTCATTCCAATCGTGGTATAAAAAATCTAATTTTTGAAATTGTTCGATTTGAATAGGTGTCAAATCAGGAAAATATTTCAGAATCTCATCCATTGCTCTAATTTTTTAACAAAAGTACTACTTTCGGATTGAAATATTTAACTCAATTTTGTAAATTGAAAATTTATAATAATTACCTTTGACACCTATTTAAATTTATTATGAATAACACTGCGCCTACATTTGCTAAGCAAGACAATCTGAAGTTTTTCAGAACATTGAATTCTCGGGTAAACAATTACTTTAAAGAGAATAACATTCAGAAAACGGGAAACTGGAAGCTGCACCTAAAAGCTGTTATTCTTTTTGCTGTTTTCCTAACGCCGTATTTTTTAATTCTAACACTAGAAAACCTTCCTTTTTGGGGACAATTATTGCTGAATATCCTAATGGGAATCGGAATGGCCGGTATTGGAATGAACGTAATGCACGACGGTAACCACGGTTCGTATTCAAACAAAAGCTGGATCAACAAAATCATGGGCGGAAGTATTTATATCTTAGCCGGAAATGTACACAACTGGCAGGTACAGCACAATGTACTCCACCATACTTATACCAACATTCACGGTCATGATGAAGATTTAGATGCCGGAAGAATCATTCGTTTTACACAAAATGCTGAATGGCACCGTTTTCATAAATTTCAACATTACTATTCTTTCTTTTTATACGGATTATTGACTTTCAATTGGGCTTTAACAACCGATTTTAAGCAAATGAAGAATTATCTAAGAAGAAAATTATCATACGGAACACCACAAAGTCCTACGAAACTTTGGACAGTGTTGGTTATCACAAAAATCATTTACGTTTTAATCTGGATGGTTTTACCAATGGTTTTAGGAGTAGCATGGTGGAAAGTTGTCATCGGGTTTTTCGTAATGCATTACACAGCTGGACTTATCTTGAGTATCGTTTTTCAGTTGGCACACGTTGTCGAGGAAACTTCAAACCCGGTTCCGAATGAAGAAGGCGAAATCGAAAATACCTGGGCAATTCACCAATTGTACACTACAGCTAACTTTGCTCCAAAAAACAAAATCATCAACTGGTTTACGGGTGGTTTAAATCACCAAATCGAACACCATATTTTTCCAAACATCAGTCACGTGCACTACGGTAAAATTGCTGAAATAGTAAAAGAAACAGCTAAAGAATGCAATTTGCCTTATTACGAATTCAAAACCATGCGTGGCGCTGTTCTGGCACATTACAAACATTTACGCGATCTTGGAATGAAACCTGAAATTGCATAACACAATAGGACATAGTAGAGACGCACTGCAGTGCGTCTCTACAGTGCGTCTTTACAACAGATAAAAAAATAATCAAAAAAATAAAATAATAAACCGCAATTAACTACACACAATGAATCACATTCTTTCGGACAGAATCAACAACTTAGCGACTTCGCAAACATTAGCAATGGCTGCATTAGCTCGTGAATTAAAAGCACAAGGAAAAGACATCATCAGTTTAAGTTTAGGAGAACCTGACTTTAACACTCCGGATTTTATCAAAGAAGCTGTAAAAAAAGCAGTTGACGAAAACTATAGCACCTATTCTCCAGTAGAAGGATATTTAGAATTAAGAGAAGCTATCTCAAGAAAATTCTCAAGAGACAACGGTTTAGATTACAAACCATCTCAAATCGTAGTTTCTACAGGAGCCAAACAATCTTTATACAACATTGCACAAGTAATGCTTAATGATGGTGACGAGGTTATTTTGCCAGCACCATACTGGGTTTCTTACTTCGAAATCGTAAAACTTTCAGGAGGAGTTCCTGTTGAAGTTCCAACATCTGTAGATACCGATTTCAAAATTACGCCTGAGCAATTAGAAGCAGCTATCACACCAAAAACAAAAATGATGTGGTTCTCTTCGCCTTGTAATCCTTCTGGTTCTGTTTACAGCAGAGAAGAATTAACAGCATTAGCAAAAGTTTTAGAAAAACACCCAAATATATATGTAGTTGCCGACGAAATTTATGAGCACATCAATTTCTCAGGAACTTTCTGCAGTATCGGTTCAATCCCTGGAATGTTAGAAAAAACCATTACGGTAAACGGAGTAGCAAAAGCATTTGCTATGACAGGATACAGAATTGGTTATATCGGAGCACCAGAATTCATCGCAAAAGCGTGTACAAAAATCCAAGGGCAGGTAACTTCAGGAGCAAACTCTGTAGCGCAACGTGCTACCATTACGGCTGTAGATGCAGATCCAAGCGTGTTAAACCACATGGTTCAGGCTTTCCACACACGTAGAGATTTAGTCGTTGGATTATTAAAAGAAATTCCAGGAATCAAAATCAACGTTCCGGAAGGAGCATTTTACGTTTTCCCAGACGTTTCTTCTTTCTTCGGAAAAACATTAAAAGGAACCGAAATCAAAGATGCAAACGACGTATCAATGTACCTTTTGGCAGAGGCAAACGTAGCAACTGTAACAGGTGATGCTTTCGGAAATCCAAACTGTATCCGCTTCTCTTACGCAACAAGCGACGATATCCTTAAAGAAGCTTTACGCAGAATCAAAGAAGCTTTGGCTGTATAACACCAAACACTTTTCAATATAGAAAGCCTGATAGACCTCAAAATCTGTCAGGCTTTTTTTTATGGGGTTGCCTCCGGCCGGGCTATCCGTTTCAATCTTTTGTGCCGAACCCCGGCACAAAAGGATTTCCACTTCTATCCCTAACCCAGACCCTTAGACGAGAACATTTTATTTTCAAAAGAATATTTTCAGCCACACATATCAATTTCGAATTTTAGAAAAGTTCGATCTCCATCTTTTTTTAAAACAAGTCAATTACGTCAAATTTGACGTTCCTGATGTCAAGTTTGACATAACAGACGCCAAATTTGGGGTTCTGACCAATTTATAGGCTCCTAATAAGTATAGTTTTTCAATTTAAACACCTTTAAGAAGTTAGCCTTTAGAGCTGTTTTCATAATTCCCATTCTACAATTTTATAAATCATCAGGACAATTCTATAAAACACCAAGCGCCCTAAAGTCCCATCTTTGTATTATACATTAACTTAAAAATTAAACATCATGATACATACAGATGAACACACAAAAGAAGCAGTTGGAACTTTAGAAGGATTAATTTCAATTCTGGAAGATGGTAAATTAGGATATACTAATGCTGCAGAGCACGTAAGCAGTCCGGCAATCAAAACTGATTTCCTGGAGTTCGCAAGAGAAAGAGCCCTTTTTATTGTAGAACTGCAAGACGAAATCAATAAACTAGGAAAATCAACAGATACTTCCGGTGGCGGACCACTAGGAGCTTTACACCGCGCATGGATTGATATTAAATCATCGTTTACAAGTGGCGACACTGAAGCTATTATTAATGCTTGTGTAACCGGAGAAGAAGCCGCTATTGAAAAATACAAAATGGCTCTAGAAAAAAATGAACTTGAATTAAATCAAATTGCTCTTGTATCTAAACAATTAAACAGCATCCAAATTACATTGGAAAAAATCAAAGCGAAAAGATTGAATGCCTAAACCCAATTGGGTTCACTATTCAATGCTAAAAACTACCTGATGAGCTATTTTCAGGTAGTTTTTCTATATAGATAAGTTACAATTATAGAACATTGAGTCATAGTTGTATAAGGCCGTTCAAACAATTTAGATATAACTTTAAAACATAAAAACTAACATCTAATATACACGATCATGGATACGAAATACAACAAAGAGAACGACGACAAAAGTCAAAAAGAGCGCTTAAACAACGAAGTCTTTGAACAAACAGAAGTGCCCAGAACTTCTACAAGAGACAATTTTACAGTGCCCACAGATTTAATAGACGACCTTAAAAAAGGAAAAATAGATCCGTTAACCGAAGGAAATACCCATTTAGGTTACGAAGAAAAAACGCCCAGAAAAAAAGAACTGGAGCAAAAAGAACATTTGGACAGAGATGATAAATAGACTTTTTGAGTTCCGTAGGAACGTTTCATTTTATAGCAACGGATTTTAATCCGTTGAATAATCATAGAACATCTAAAAAGTTCTGTAGGAACGATTCATATAAAAAACTGTAACCATTCCATATTAGTTAACTATTTCAAAAAAATCCCTTTATCATTAGCAAACTCAAAATAATTATAAGAACTTTGCAGACTTTTTTTCGTGAACACACGAAAAGCCTAAAGTTCTAAAATGAAGAAGAAAATAGAAATATTAGCTCCTGCTAAAGATTTAATTCAGGGAATTGCAGCCATTAATAGTGGTGCAGATGCTGTTTATATTGGTGCGCCACAATTTGGAGCACGTTCAAACGCAACCAATTCAATCGAAGATATAGCCGAATTGGTAAAATACGCACACCTTTTTAATGCACAGGTTTTTGTGGTTATGAATACCATCTTATACGATAACGAATTAGAAACGTGTCGTTTAATGATTTGGGATTTATACGAAATTGGTGTTGATGCCTTGATTATTCAGGACATGGCGATTATGGAAATGGAGTTGCCTCCTATCGTGCTTCACGCCAGTACACAAGCCAATAATCGTGATGCTGATAAAATCAAATTCTTAAAAGATGCCGGAATCAAACGTGTGGTTTTAGCGCGTGAATTGAATCTTCACCAAATCAAACAAATCTATGACGAGGCCGATGTTGAGTTAGAATTTTTCGTAACAGGTGCTTTATGTGTATCTTTTAGTGGAAACTGTTATATGAGTGTTGCCAACGGAGAACGCAGCGCCAATCGTGGTTCCTGTGCTCAAAACTGTCGTTTACCATACAACTTAATCGACGGAAACGGTGAAACTTTAATCAAAAACAGTCACTTACTTTCTATAAAAGATTTAGATGTTTCAGACCAAATTCCTAATTTGATTGAGGCCGGAATTGTTTCTTTTAAAATCGAAGGACGTCTAAAAGATATCGTTTACGTAAAAAATAACGTCTCTTATCTTCGCCAGAAATTAGACCACTTTTTAGACGGAGCCGGAAGCGATAAATACACCAAAGCTTCTTCTGGAAAATGTACTTTTACTTTCGACTCAACTCTTAGCCGAACTTTTAATCGTGGTTACACGGATTATTTTGTAAACGAAAGACACGCTTCGATTGGTTCCTGGGAAAGCCCAAAATCAAAAGGGCAATATATTGGTAAATTAATCCGAACTGTTGGTAACGCTTACGAAATCGAAAACGGCGAATTGCTAAACAATGGTGACGGACTTTGCTTCATCAACGAAAATAACGAAGCAGACGGAATCTACGTAAACAAAGCCGAAAACGGTAAAATTTACCCGAACGTTTTAAAAGATGTAAAAGAAGGAACGTTTATTTACCGAAATAACGATGCCGCTTTTATCAAAATTGTAGAAAGAGAAGACAGCGCCATTAGAAAAATTGGTACTACTTTATTGCTAACCGAAAACGAAAATGGTTTCGAATTAATCGCAACCGACGAAGACGGAAACGTAAGTGTTGTAAAATTAGAGCATTCGAAAGAGCAGACTAAAACGGGCGAATCAATCGAAGAAAACATCAAAACACAGTTGGCAAAAACAGGTTTTACACCTTACAGCGCTGACGAAATCAATGTGATGTTCTCTCAAAACTGGTTCCTTCCTATTTCGAAAATCAACGAAATGAGAAGAAATGTTTTCGACCAATTGTCTGAGATTCGTTTGAAAAACTACAAACGCGAAGAACACCAAATGGTTAAAACGTCACATCCGTACCCTGAAACCAAACTGGATTTTATGTACAACGTTTCGAACAAAACGGCTCGTAAATTCTACGAACGTCACGGTGTTACCGAAATAGAAAAAGCATTCGAATTACAATGGGATCCAGGAAAATCTCGTGTAATGACCACTAAATATTGCATTAAATACGAGCTGAAAAAATGTCCGATTCACCAAAAAGACATTGTAGGTGTGAAAGTAAAAGAACCATTAGTATTGAAACAAGGCGAGTTGGAATACAAACTAAAATTCAATTGTAAACCCTGCGAAATGGAAATCTGGGAAAAAGATGCCGAATTTGAAATTGAAGAAGATCATTTTCATTAAAACACAAAACCGATGCTAATTAAGTATCGGTTTTTTTATGGGGTTCCCGCCGCGGCGGGCGGGCTATCCACTATATCTTTTGTTTTTTAAAGAAAAAAACAAAAGGATATCGTTCCTATCCCTAACCCAAAACCATATAACAAGAATGTCTTATTTTCAAAAAATAATTCCTTACCAATTTTGAATTGCCTCCAGCTTTAGCTGGTGGTTAAAAAAATGTCACAATTCGGCTTTAGCCAAAAACCGCGAAATTTGGCTAAAGCCCTGCCACTCAATTTTATTCCTCCAGCTAAAGCTGGAGGCAATTCAAAATTACCAGTTTTATAATTAAATCTGCCGAATCTGCAAAATCTGCGAGAGAATCAATTAATTGGTGTTCTTTACATAAATCTTTGAGGACTTTGCGGTTAAATATAGATTGTGCAGACGCACTGCAGTGCGTCGCTACAGCAACACAAATAAACAGAACTTTGCGGTTAAAAACATTTTTCGCTACTTTTACTACTCCAATTTTACAAAACTCCAAAATGAAAATACTACTCCTGGGTTCAGGCGAATTAGGCAAAGAATTTGTCATTGCAGCCCAACGAATCGGACAAACCATAATAGCTGTTGACAGTTACGAAAATGCTCCAGCCATGCAGGTCGCTCACGGTTTTGAAGTTATCAATATGCTCGACGGCGAAGCACTTGACCGAATCGTAGCCAAACACCAACCCGATTTTATCGTTCCCGAAATAGAAGCCATCCGCACCGAACGTTTTTACGATTACGAAAAACAGGGTATTACCGTAGTTCCATCGGCGAAAGCAGCCAACTTTACCATGAACCGTAAAGCTATTCGTGATTTGGCAGCCAAAGAATTGGGTTTAAAAACTGCCAAATACCAATACGCAACTTCGGCAGAAGAATTGCAGAAAGCGGTTCAGGAAGTTGGAATTCCCTGTGTGGTAAAACCATTAATGTCGTCTTCCGGAAAAGGACAATCGACGATAAAAACGCAAGAAGATATTTTGAAAGCCTGGGATTATGCCGTAGCTGGTTCTCGTGGCGACGTAATCGAGGTAATTGTAGAAGCCTTTGTTAACTTCCATTCGGAGATTACGCTTTTGACGATTACTCAAAATAACAATCCAACGCTTTTTTGCGCTCCAATCGGTCACCGACAAGAACGCGGCGATTACCAAGAAAGCTGGCAGCCGGCGCAAGTTTCAGAAAAAGATCTTTACGAAGCGCAGGATATGGCCGAAAAGATCACAGAAGCATTGGGTGGCGCAGGACTTTTTGGAGTTGAATTTTTCCTAACCAATGATGGCGTTTATTTCTCTGAACTTTCTCCTCGCCCACACGATACCGGAATGGTAACTTTGGCAGGAACACAAAATTTCAATGAATTCGAATTGCATTTGCGCGCTATTTTGAGTTTACCAATTTTCGAAATTACGTTAGAAAAAGCCGGAGCCAGTGCCGTAATTTTAGCTTCGGAAGATTCAACAAATCCAACTTTTACCGGAATAGAAAAAGTAGCCGCTTTACCCAGAACAGATTTCAGAATTTTTGGAAAACCAACTTCAAGACCTTATCGCCGAATGGGAGTTGTCCTGAGTCATGATACTTTATCAACACCAATCGAAGAAATCGTTGATCGTGCAAAAGCAACAGCCAAATTAATAACCGTAAACTCATAAAGATGAAAAAAGCACTTTTTATAGTATTCCTATTTGTTGGAATTGCAACTCAGGCGCAAGACAAAAAATCAAAAGAAAAACCTCAAATCGTTGAAACCGCTTGTGGCGAATGCCAATTTGGGATGGAAGGAAAAGGCTGTGATTTAGCTGTTCGTATCGACGGAAAATCGTATTACGTAGATGGCACAACGATTCATGATCATGGTGATGCCCATGCCGAAGATGGTTTTTGCAACGCTATCCGCAAAGCTTCAGTAACAGGAACAGTTGAAAATAATCGTTTTAAAGCCACTTCTTTCACTTTAGTAAAAAAATAAATGGCAGTAATTCTAGAAAATATTGCCAAACACGTTTCACTTACTCCGGAAGAGCAAGCGCTTTTTTTGTCTAAAACAGAAACACATACCTACAAAGCCAAAACCATCTTATTAAGCGCGGGCGAGGTCTGCAAACATTCGTATTTTGTCAATTCGGGTATTTTAAGAAGCTTCAATATCAATGATAATATTGTCGAGCATGTTTTAGCATTTGCCTGTGAGGGCTGGTGGATGAGCGATATGTACAGTTATTTTTCGCAAAAACCGGGACAGCTTTTTATAGAAGTTTTAGAAGATGCCGAAGTGGTTTCTTTATCCAAAGAAAATCAGGAACAATTGTTTTTGGAAATTCCAAAACTGGAGCGCTTCTTCAGAATCTTAATCGAAAATTCTTTAGTCGCCAATCAACAGCGATTGATGGATAATTTGAGTTTACCCGCCGAAGAACGTTTTGAGAAATTTTGTTCCAAATATGGTTCACTGGTTTATAAAGTCCCGCAAAAACAAATCGCTTCTTTTATTGGCGTTACGCCTGAGTTTTTCAGTAAAATGAAAGCAAGACTTTTAAAAAAATAAATTTTCCGCCACGAATTCACGAATTATTTTTCACAATCTTTGAGAATAAAATTCGTGAATTCGTGGCGGAAAAAAAATTAAAATTGCTCCACCTCTGTAGAATGTTTCATTGCTGTAGTAGTTGATTTTCCTATTGTTACCGTATTCTGAACGGCATCAAAATAAGAAGTTCCTACGAAAGCCTGATGTTTCACTGCTCTGAATCCGTTTTTCTGTAACGCGAATTCTCTTTCCTGCAATTCTGAGTAGCCCGCCATTCCGCGTTCTTTATACGCTTTAGACAATTCGAACATACTCGTATTCAAAGCATGGAATCCCGCCAAAGTAATGAACTGAAACTTGTATCCCATGGCAGCCAAATCCTCTCTGAAGGTTTCCATCTCAGCAACTGATAATTTTGCAGCCCAATTGAAAGATGGCGAACAATTGTAAGCTAACATTTTATCCGGAAACTCTTTTTTCATGGCATCTGCGAATTTTTTAGCATACACCAAATCCGGATTACTGGTTTCCATCCAAATCAAATCGGCGTATGGCGCGTAGCTCAAACCTCTTGCAATTCCCTGCTCAATTCCACTTTTTACATAAAAGAAACCTTCGTTGGTTTTTTCTCCAGTGATGAATTTAGCATCTCTAGGATCGGCATCACTGGTCAATAAATTGGCAGCATCAGCATCTGTTCTTGCCACAATAAGCGTGGGAGTTCCCATAACATCGGCCGCCAATCGAGCAGCAACCAGTTTGTTAATCGCTTCTTGTGTTGGTACCAAAACTTTCCCTCCTAAGTGCCCGCACTTTTTAGCAGAACTCAATTGATCTTCAAAATGAACTCCTGAAGCACCAGCCTCAATCATGGCTTTCATCAGTTCAAAGGCGTTTAAGTTTCCTCCAAAACCCGCTTCGGCATCCGCTACAATCGGAACTAAGTAATCTTTTTTATCTTCCACTTCATTTACCACCTGAATCTGATCAGCACGCAATAAAGCACTATTAATTTTTTTTACCACCATTGGTACGCTATTTACAGGATAAAGCGATTGGTCCGGGTACATTTCACCAGCCAAATTAGCATCGGCTGCCACTTGCCAGCCACTTAAATAAATTGCTTCCAAACCTGCATCGACTTCCTGAATTGCCTGATTTCCTGTCAGCGCTCCCAAACCAGCAACATAATCCTGACTTTTTAACTTTCTCCATAATTTTTGTGCTCCCATTTTGGCAATAGAGTGTTCAATTTGATACGAACCCTGAAGCGTCACCACTTCTGTCGCGGTATAAGGACGTTCAACACCTTTCCATCTTGGGTTTGTAATCCAATCGTTAATCAATTCCTGAATTCTGTCTTCTGTTGTTCTCATAAATAATATAGTTAAAGTGGTTAGTAAGTAAAGTTTGCAGTCGCAGTTTTCAGTTTTCAACTGAGACTTAAAAAAATATTCTTTGTGTTTTATTTTAACACATAGAAACATAGTTTTCCTTTGTGGTTAAAGGCGTTTTACTAGTTTAAAAACACATAGCTATGTGTGAAAATCTAGATTTTTTAAAATTATCTTGTTTTGAAAACTAAGCCTATGTTTCTATGTGTTTAAAAAATTATAAATATTTGTAACACGGAATCGTCAAAAAGTCAACAAAATCAGTATTAACAACTAATCTTTCCAGTACTTTTTCGGCTAGAGGAAATTGACGCTTTTCATAATTTTCTTCCCCTAATTCCTCTTTTATTTTTCTGAATTCATCCAAAGCCAATTCGTGATAATACGCCAGATTCAATTCTTTGTCATTATCCAAAATCACTTTATTCTGAAGCCATTGCCACAATTGCGATCTCGAAATTTCGGCTGTTGCGGCATCTTCCATCAGATTATGTAAGGCTGCGGCACCTTGTCCGTTTAGCCAGGAAGCCAGATACAAAACACCAACGTTGATGTTTTTGCGAACGCCGTTTTCTGTTATGATTCCGATTGGTGGTTCAATCAAATCTGCTTCTGTGATTTTGCGATGTTCTCTTTTTACATGAATCTGATTCGGGCCTGGCATTCCTTTATCAAAGATTTCTTTTGCTATCGAAACCAAATCCGGATGTGCGACCCAGGTTCCGTCGTGACCGTTTCGAACTTCACGTTCTTTGTCGGTTTTCACTTTCGCGAAAGCGACTGCATTAGCCTCTTCATTATTCTTTATCGGAATTTGAGCTGCCATTCCGCCAATCGCATGAATTCCGCGTTTGTGGCATCTCTGAATTACCAAATTCGAATACGCATTCATAAAAGGCGAAGTCATGTTTACCTGATCGCGATCGGGAACGATAAACTTCGGATTCTTGCGGAATTTCTTGATATATGAAAAGATGTAATCCCAACGACCACAGTTCAGGCCAACGATGTGTTCTTTTAATTCGTATATAATTTCGTCCAGCTGAAAACTTGCTGTAATGGTCTCGATTAGCACCGTCACTTTTATAGTTCCTCTCTTCAGTTTTAGGTAATCTTCTGTAAAATCGATTACGTTATTCCACCAGCGTGCTTCCAGATAATGTTCTAATTTTGGAATATAGAAATACGGTCCAGAATTGTTTTTCAACAACTTTTTATGGTTGTGAAACACATACAAACCAAAGTCTATCAACGAACCTGAAACCATTGATCCATCAATTAAAATATGCTTTTCTAAAAGATGTAAGCCTCTCGGACGTACAATTAAAGTCGCTATTTTTTCATTTAACTGATAGGTTTTTCCTTTTGCTAAATCGGTAAGCGTAATGGTTTTGTTTACTGCATCAATTAAGTTTACCTGTCCATCCATCAGGTTTTGCCAGGTTGGTGAAGTGCTGTCTTCAAAATCAGCCATAAATGTTTTGGCTCCAGAATTTAAGGCATTGATTATCATTTTACGATCAACTGGACCAGTTATCTCTACCCTTCTGTCTAGTAAATCTTTCGGAATTTCTCCGGCTACCCAATTGCTTTCTCTTACGGTTTTGGTTTCTGAAGGAAAAGTTGGCAGGATGCCTTTATCAAATTCGACTTGTTTTTGATCGCGCTGCAACAACAACAGTTTTCGCTGCGATTCGAATTTTCGATGCAAATCGGTTATAAAAGCAATCGCTTCGTCTGTCCAGATAGTTGGATAAGAAAGCTTCTTTTCGGCTAAAAATTCCATTGCCGTTTCGGTAATCTCTAATTGGTTTTTCATAGCTGCGGATTTTATTTTTCATTAATTACATCACTATCGTTTCTCTATTTTAATTGCAACGATTTGATATATAATAATTTCTACACCACAATATTAGAAAAAAGTTTTTTACAAAACAAGCGAACGTTCGCTAAATATGTAAAATAATTTTTTGGCGATTATTTTTTAATTAGCTATATTTGAATCATGGATATCGAAAAAGACTATATAAAGCTGATCTTTGGGCTGAAACTCAAGCAAGTCAGAACACAAAAAAATCTTTCACTTTTTGGCTTAGCCAAATTGACAAACCTTTCAAAATCGTACTTAAACGAAATTGAAAAGGGGAAAAAATATCCTAAAACAGATAAAATCTTGCTTCTGTGCGAACATCTGGAGACCAGTTACGATCAAATGGTTTCTCTAAAGCTGGATAACAACCTCGCTCCGATTGGCGAAATTTTGAAATCAGGGATTCTAAAAGAGATTCCGTTGGAGCTTTTCGGGATTCAGGAAGCAGATTTGATTGACATTATTGCCAATGCTCCGGCCAAAGTCAATGCTTTTATTAGTACGATTATCGAAATTGCGCAGCATTATAATTTAAGCCGAGAAAGCTTTTTTCTGGCTGCATTGCGTTCGTACCAGGAAGCGCACAGCAATTACTTTGAAGATTTAGAAAACAAAGTCATTGAGTTCTCGAAGTCGTTTCAGATCAATTTGGATTCGAAAATTACGATTGAAGAATTAGAAGCTATACTTAAAGAAGAATACGATTATTCGGTCAAAGAAATTGCTTTTACCGATCAGGAAGCCTTGGGTGATCTGCGTTCGATTTATGTACCAAAAAGCAAGACGTTATTGCTTTCGACAGAAATTGATGCGCCGCAAAAAGCTTTTATTTTGGCTAAAGAAATCGCTTATAATTACCTTAAAATATCAGATCGTTTACTGACTTTCAGCTGGATTAAATTTGAAAATTTTGATCAGGTTCTGAATAATTTTTATGCTTCTTATTTTGCGGGAGCGCTATTATTACCAAGAAAATTAGTTGTGGATAAAATCAATGATTTTCTACATAATGAAAAGCCAAATCCAGAGGAATTTGTTTCGTTAATTGAAAGTTTTGACGTTTCTCCGGAATCGTTCTATCAGCGATTGACCAATTTATTACCGAAGGATTTTCACCTAAAAAACTTGTTCTTTTTGAGAATGTCGCACCCGATTGGGTCTGATGTTTATCAAATCAAGAAGGAATTGCATATTACCAATCAGCAGGAACCGCACGCCAATGAAACCAACGAGCATTATTGCAGACGATGGGTTTCGGTAAAAACTATTGATGAAGCGATCAGGCAAAACAAACCGCATTTTTTTGACGCGCAGATTTCGAGTTATGTGCATAGCGGGAACGAATATCTGGTTTTTTCATCGGCTACTAAAGATCCGTTTGTGAAAGATAACATTCGCAGTATTTCGGTTGGAATTCTGATTACACCAGCGATGAAAAAGAAGTTTAAATTTATCGAAGGGAAACCATTGGTAAAAAGAATCGTGGGTGTAACCTGCGAAACCTGCGATGTAAAGGATTGCCTCGAAAGAGCTGCTCCGCCCATTGCACTGGAAAACAAAAAACGCCATGAGAATACCGATATGGTGGTGCAACAATTTATAAGTCAATATAGCTAACAAAACCCTTATGAAATATTTTATTTTAATAACCACTTTCTTTTTTATCAATTTCAACCCTCAGGAAAATGATAAACTTAATGGCCGCTACAATTACCTATTAGAAGATTACGACTTATACGTCCAGAAGGATAAAATTACTTTTAAGGATAGTGTTTTTGTTTTTGACAACAAGTATCAGCCAAAAGGAAAAATCTCTTATGGCAATGTAATATTGCTGGAAAATTTCATAAATACTGATTTAATCATTAGTATTTCGAAAGATCAAATCAAAAAAGATACTATTCTATTTTATATGCACGATAAGAGAGATGGAGGGAATTATCTTGATAGTTCAACAGGAAAAGGGAAATTGATTAAAATAAAATAATTCGGTTTTTTTTTAGCTCGCAAAGGCGCGAAGGCGCAAAGTTTTATTTTCCTTTGAACTTAACCACAATCTTGTCATCTCGACGGAGGAGAGATCTCCGCAAGTAGCTCGACAAAGATTGGCGATTTAGCAGGTGGAGCTACTTGCGGGGATTGCTCGTTCCTTGGAATGACAAGATTATGGAAAAACCTTTGCGCATTTGATTGTGGAGCTACTTGCGGGGATTTGTGGACTAAGATTGACGATTTAGCAGGCGGAGCTACTTGCGGGGATTTCTCCTTCGTCGAAATGACAAGTTTGTGGAAAACCTTTGCGAATTTGATTGTGGAGCTACTTGCGGAGATTTCTCCTTCGTCGAAATGACAAGATTATGGAAAACCTTTGCGAATTTGATTGCGGAGCTACTTGCGGGGATTTCTCCTTCGTCGAAATGACAAGTTTGTGGAAAACCTTTGCGAATTTGACCCTTTGCGAATTTGATTGTGGAGCTACTTGCGGGGATTTCTCCTTCGTCGAAATGACAAGTTTGTGGTTACTTTTTCTAAAATGTAAAAACTAATTAGTCTTCGAGTATCCAAACCTTTACCTTCTGAACCTTTGTACCTCTGGACCTTTAAACCTTCCCAACACAAAGATTCTTATAAAAAACAAAACATCAAATTTAGCCCTGATAGAAGTGGAAATCCTTTTGTGCCGGGGTTCGGCACAAAAGATTGAAGCGGATAGCAGGACCGGACGTTCTTTTGAAAACTATGGCTTCTGCTCCTGAAAAACCTTAGAATTTTAGCGACTTAGAAGCTCTGAAACTTCAGGAAAAACTTTTCTTAACCTAGATTAAGTGCTTTTGAAGGATGTTGGTTGTAAATTTGTACTATAAATAATAAAACACATAACATCATGGAAAATATAGTAGTACACAAAGCAGAGACAAGAGGAAATGCAAATCACGGCTGGCTTAATGCTTACCACAGTTTTAGTTTTGCAAGTTGGTACAATCCTGAAAGAATTCAGTTTGGAGCGCTTCGCGTTTTGAACGATGATACGATTGCGGGCGGAATGGGTTTTGGAACGCATCCTCACGATAATATGGAAATTATTACGATTCCGCTTGAAGGTGATTTAGCGCACAAAGACAGCATGGGAAATACCGAAATCATCAAAAATGGTGATGTTCAGGTGATGAGTGCCGGAACTGGAATTCAGCATAGTGAGTTTAACCCAAATGCGGATCAGCAGACTAAATTGCTGCAAATCTGGTTGTTTCCGAACAAGAGAAATGTGGAGCCTCGCTACCAGCAAATTACATTGAATGTTGCGGACAGACACAATAAATTGTCTCAGATATTATCTCCAAATGCAGATGATGAGGGCGTTTGGATTCATCAGGATGCCTGGTTTAATATGGCGAATTTTGATGCCGGAATTGCAACAGAATACAAAATCAAGAAAGAAGGAAACGGCGTTTATGCTTTTATTTTGAAAGGAAATGTAACGATCAACGGTCAGGAATTGAACACTCGTGATGCTGTTGGGATTTCAGGAACTGATACCCTGAATATTAAAGCAACTACGGATGCAGAATTTTTATTGATGGATATTCCGATGAATTATTAATTCGAAAAACAACTCATACTTTTTTTTTCAGGAAACGATAAGCAAGCTGATTTTTCAGTTTGTTTATCGTTTTTTTTGCTAGAACCCCAAATTTGACGTCTGCCTACGTCAAATTTGACATCGGAGACGTCAAATTTGACATCAGGGACGTCAAACTTGACATCGGGGACGTCAAACTTGACATCGGGAACGTCAAACTTGACATCGGGAACGTCAAATTTGACATCAGGGACGTCAAATTTGGCCTAATTCGCTCTTTTCCTATTCTCGGATGACTCCCCTTTAATTATCACTTTAGGTTTACCTTTTTTTTATTTCTTAATCTAGGTTAAGTGCCTTTCGCGTAGTGTGGCTGTAACTTTGTCCTATCAAAATGAAATTAATCTTTTTAAAAAATAAATTTATGGCAACTACAAAATGGGCAATTGACCCAACACACTCAGAAATTGGTTTTAAAGTTAAACACATGATGTTTACTAATGTTTCAGGAAAATTTGGAACTTATGATGCAACAATCACTACTGAAGGTGATGATTTCGAAAATGCAGCTATTGAATTCTCTGGTGACATCGCTTCTATAGACACTGCAAATGCAGACAGAGACGGTCACTTGAGAAGCGGCGATTTTTTTGATGTTGACAATCATCCGAAATTAACTTTTAAAGGTTCTTCTTTCAAAAAAATCAACGATGGAGCTTATGAATTGACTGGAGATTTAACTATCAAAGGCGTTTCGAAAGAAGTAAAATTTCCGGTAGAATTTAGCGGAATCCTGACTGATCCATGGGGAAATACCAAAGTTGGTTTGAGTATCGAAGGAAAAATCAATCGTAAAGATTGGGGATTAAACTGGAACTCTGCTCTTGAAACAGGTGGTGTTTTGGTAGGCGAAGAAGTTCGTTTGAATATTGAATTGCAATTTGCTAAACAAGCATAATTCTATAATAAATTAGGTTTAATTTGGTTGGTTAAAAAACCCTGTACTTTTTAGGAAGTACAGGGTTTTGTGTGCAAAAAAAATCGCCACGAATTCACGAATTTCGACGAATTTTTTCTCAAAGCATAAGTTTTTTTGCCACAGATTAAAAGATTTTCACAGATTTAAAATCCATAGAATCCTTTAATCTGTGGCAGAAAAATAATAATTCGTGGAAATTTGTGGCAAACTTAAAAATCATCGTACAGCATTTCGAAATTCTGTTGGAGAAAAACCGGTTTGCTTTTTGAAGACCCTTGAGAAATAGGAATAGTCGTCGTAGCCTACTTTATAAGCGACTTCATTTACCGCTAATTGCTTGTCGATCAGCATTCGTTTTATTTCGAGAATCACTCTGTCCATAATTACTTCTGTGGCGGTTTTTTGGAGGATTTCGTTGCAGATTCTGTTGAGATGTTTTAAAGTGATATTTAATTTTTCTGCATAAAATGACGGTGCTTTTTCAGCTTTAAAATTATGTTCCAAAAGCTGCTCGAAAGCATCAATTTTAATATTATAAGAATGGGCCTGATGCGAGTAGGTTTCGCTGTATTTTCTGGAAATTTCGATATGAATGCAATCCAGAATATTGAGCAATTTGTCTAATTGTAATTTATTGTTTTGTTTATTTTCTTCGATTAATAAATTAAAAAAAGGCAAGACTTTAAGCATTTCGTTTTCTTCAAAAACCATTTCCGGGCGATTGTGAATGGAATGGTAAAAATTATAATCGTTGATTTTCTTTTGCCCGAAATACAAATTATACAATTCCTGCGAAAAGATAATTACGTAACCCTCTATGTCTTCAGACAAACTCCAATGGTGCATTTGTCCGGGCTGTAAAACAAATAGACTTCCGTTTTTTATGTCGAATCGGTCAAAATCTATTTCGTGAATTCCGGAACCATTCGTAAAGAAAACCATCAAATACGAGTCATGACGATGTGGTTCTTCTATAAAACTGTGGCTTTTTAGATGTTCTTTGAATGTATTGACATAAAATTCCCGATGGATATCGTTGCAACTAAAATTCTGAACACTATAAATGGGGTATTTTTTCATACGGATTAGAGTTTAGAGTTAAGATTGTAGAGTTTAGATTTTAGATTGTAGATTTTTGGAATTTGGAATTTTTTTATTGGAATTTCAAACAAAATGTCTTTATTGTGCTATAAGTGGCGAAGATATAAAAAAGAATTCATACGATTCTAAGATACCTTTGTGTAAATAAAAACAAACAAAGTCATGTCAAACACCTTAACACATATCCTGAAAAATGAATGTCCGAATTGTCACAAAGGAAAAGTTTTTAAAGACAAAAACATTTTTCTGAATTTTGGTTTTCCAAAAATGAATGAAAGCTGCAGTCATTGTCATTATACATTTCAGAAAGAGCCTGGGTATTTCTTTGGTGCAATGTACGTAAATTATGGATTAACAGTTGCTCAGGCGATTGCGACATATTGTATTGCGCAGTTTTTCTTCGAGAAGACTTTCGATTTGAGAATTATCCCGATTATAGCCGGTGTAATTATCTCTTTTTCATTTTTCAACCTTCGATTTTCACGATTATTGTGGATTTATATGTTTAAGAATTATTCAAGCTAAAAAAAGTGTTATTTTTGCATTCAAAAAAAATAACCTCAGTATGAAAATGATACTGAATTAAATTTAGCACAAAATGAAAGCATACGTATTTCCAGGTCAGGGCGCACAGTTTACAGGAATGGGCAAAGACTTATATGAAACATCGGCTTTAGCCAAAGAATTATTCGAAAAAGCCAATGAAATATTAGGTTTTAGAATTACAGATATCATGTTTGAAGGTACAGCCGAAGAACTAAAAGAAACTAAAGTTACACAACCAGCCGTATTTTTGCACTCGGTTATTCTGGCTAAAACTTTAGGCGAAGATTTTAAACCTGAAATGGTTGCAGGACATTCTTTAGGAGAATTTTCGGCATTGGTTGCCAACGGAGCTTTATCTTTTGAAGATGGTTTAAAATTAGTTTCGCAACGTGCTCTGGCAATGCAAAAAGCCTGCGAAATCACGCCATCAACCATGGCTGCGGTTTTAGGTTTAGCAGATAATATTGTGGAAGAAGTTTGTGCATCTATTGACGGAGTTGTAGTTGCTGCCAACTATAACTGCCCTGGACAATTGGTAATTTCTGGAGAAACTACAGCCGTAGAAAAAGCTTGTGAAGCCATGAAAGCTGCAGGAGCAAAACGTGCGTTAATTCTACCTGTTGGTGGAGCATTTCACTCGCCAATGATGGAGCCTGCAAGAGAAGAATTGGCTGCCGCAATCGAAGCAACTACTTTCTCAACTCCTATTTGCCCAGTGTATCAAAACGTAACGGCAAATGCTGTTTCTGATGCCAACGAAATTAAAAAGAACTTAATCATTCAGTTGACTGCTCCTGTAAAATGGACACAATCTGTACAACAAATGATCGCTGATGGCGCTACTTTGTTTACCGAAGTTGGACCAGGAAAAGTATTGGCTGGCCTGATTAATAAAATTGATAAAGAAGCTGTTACAGCGAATGCGTAATTGGTAGAGTTGCACTGCAGTGCAACTTTACAAGATCTATATAATGAAATCCTCATGAACAATTGTTTGTGAGGATTTTGTCTTTTATTTAGGAAAAACATTATTTCCAAGGATAAGCTTTTATTCTTTTAGCCATTTCAGATTTAAATTCTTCTGGAGTTAATCCTCTTTCAAACTCAGTATCAAAATCAAAAGTTTCCAAATCTGTTTTTGGTTTCTGAATTTTAGACTTTTCATCTCCCCACCATTCTCTAATTCTTCTGATTGATTCTACTTTTGCTTCTTCCAGGGTCAATCCCTTGGCAAATTCAGCATCAAAATCAAAAGCACTTTCTTCATTTTCTTTTCGCAAACCCATAATTCCTATGCTTTAATTCTTACAAATTTACAAAATAAATTGTCTTAAAATAAAAATCCCAAACAATCTAAACCGATTATTTGGGATTTTTTATTCTTGTAATGTTAGGCGTACTGCTGTACGTCTCTACAGTATTTATTTTTATAAAATATTCTTCTTTATGAACGAACTTTCTGCTCCCATTTCCAGGCACTTGCCATTGCTTCATCAAGGCTTAATTCTGCCTTCCAGCCCAAAACATTATTTGCTTTATCAGTATTAGCGTATGCTTCGGTGATATCGCCTTCACGGCGCGGCATAATTTTATAAGGCAGTTTTTTATCGCTTACTTTTTCGAAACTATTAATTACTTCCAAAACAGAACTTCCTGTTCCGGTTCCTAAATTAAAAGTTTCTACTTTTTGCAAATTCTTTTTATTGAACAAACGCTGTAATGCGATAACATGCGCTTTCGCTAAATCTACCACATGAATATAATCACGAACCGCAGTTCCGTCAGGAGTTGGATAATCATTACCAAAAACAGATAATTCCTGGCGTAATCCCATTCCTGTTTGTGTAATAAACGGCACTAAATTCTGAGGAACACCCAAAGGTAATTCTCCAATTTCAGTAGAAGAATGCGCTCCAATTGGATTGAAATAACGCAATAAAATAGCGCTGATATTCGTAACTTTTGCCGTATCTATAATGATTTCTTCTCCAATTTGCTTTGTATTTCCGTACGGAGACATTGCTGCCTGCACAGGAGCATCTTCGGTAATTGGCATTTTTTCGGCCTGACCGTAAACCGTACAAGACGAACTGAAAATGAAACTTGCCTCCGGTTTTTGCTGTAATTCCTGTAACAAATACACTAATGAAGCAATATTGTTTTCATAATATAACAAAGGCTGCTCTACACTTTCACCCACTGCTTTCGAAGCCGCAAAATGAATTACTCCCGTAACATCATTGTGTTTTTTAAAGAAATTTTGAACTGCTGATTTTTCTCTTAAATCTAATTTTTCAAAAATTGGCGTTTTACCTGTAATGGCTGTAATTCCTTTTAAAACATCTTCTGAGGAATTAGATAAATTATCGATTATCACTACTTCAAAACCTTCATTTTGCAATTCGACTACGGTGTGAGAACCAATAAATCCTAATCCTCCTGTTACTAATACTTTCATTCTTTGGTTGTTTTGTACTGTTTATTTGGTTTATTATTTCTTATTTCAAAAATTCTAATACAGAATCCGTAATAAATTTAATTTGCTCGTCATCCAGCTCAGTGTGCATTGGCAAAGCAATTACTTCTTTCACCAATTGATTGGTTACAGGAAACTGCTCTTCTTTGTAACGTGTATCAACATACGCTTTTTGAGAGTGCAACGGGATTGGATAATAAATCGCACACGGAATTGCTTTGTCCAGCAAATGCTGCATCAACGCATTTCTATCGGCATCTATAATTCTCAACACATATTGATGAAAAACATGATCATTTTCGCTTGCATCAAATTCCGGCGTAATGATGTTTTTATGTCCTGCAAAAGCAGCATTGTATTTTGAGGCAGCACGACGACGCGCTTTATTGTATTCGTCTAATAATGGCAATTTAGCATTTAGAACCCCTGCCTGAATACTATCCAAACGTGAATTCACCCCGACAACATCATGGTGATAACGCTCATACATTCCATGATTAACGATTCCGCGAATGATGTGTGCTAATTTATCATCATTGGTAAAAATAGCACCACCATCTCCGTAGCAGCCTAAATTTTTAGAAGGAAAAAATGACGTTGCAGCTACGTGACCAATCACGCCTACTTTGCTTTTCACTCCCGTTTTCGAAACATAATCAGCTCCGATTGCCTGTGCATTATCTTCGATTACATACAAATTATGTTCTGCAGCAATTTCCATAATGGCATCCATATTGGCAGCTCGGCCAAACAAATGGACCGGAACAATTGCTTTTGTTTTAGGCGTAATTGCTTTTTTAATCGCTTCGATATCAATGTTCATATTTACCACATCAACATCAACCAAAACCGGAGTTAATTGCAATAGCGCAATCACCTCAACTGTTGCAGCAAAAGTAAAATCGGCAGTAATTACCTCATCACCTGGTTTTAAATCCAAACCCATCATCGCGATTTGCAAAGCATCGGTACCATTTGCACACGGGATCACGTGTTTTACCTCTAAATATTCTTCCAGATTTTTTTGAAACTGATGCACCAAAGGTCCATTTATGTAGGTATTCGTATCTAAAACTTCCTGAATAGAAGCATCAACAGTTTCTTTTATTTTTTCGTATTGACTCTTTAAGTCAACCATTTGAATTTTTTTCATTTATCTTTCTTTATATAAAACGCAAGAATTGATTTTGAAGTCAATTCTTCAATTTGAAAGAACAAAAATAGTTATTTAATGCCGTCAAACAATGAAAATAATCGAAAGAAACGTATTTTAGCCACAAAAATAAACACATGCTTTTTCTGTACAATTTAGTCATTTCTGTTGCTGCGTTTTTTCTGAAAATTGTTGCGCTTTTTAGTCCGAAAATTAAACTTTTTGTTGATGGGCGAAAAAATGTTTTCTCTATTTTAGAAGAAAAAATAAAACCGTCAGACAAGACAATCTGGTTTCATTCGGCATCCTTGGGCGAATACGAACAAGGCTTGCCTGTGATTGAAAAAATTAAAGAAAAATACCCTTCTCATAAAATTATTGTCACTTTCTTTTCACCATCCGGATATGAAGTCCGAAAAAACAATACCGTTGCTGACGTTACCGTTTATTTACCTTTGGACTCCAAAAGCAATGCAAAAAAGTTTCTGAAATTAGTTCACCCGGAAATGGTTTTCTTTATTAAATATGAATTTTGGTTAAATTATTTAAGTGAATTAAAAAATCTAAAAACACCTACTTACCTGATTTCAGGAATTTTCAGAGACAAGCAAATGTTCTTTAAATGGTATGGTGGTTTTTATCGAAAAGCACTCGAAACCTTTACTTATTTTTTTGTTCAAAATGAAAGTTCGAAACAAAAAATTGAAGCCATTGGTTTTCATAACGTGATTGTTTCCGGAGATACCCGTTTTGATCGTGTTGCCGCTATTTTAAAAAGAGACAATACAGTTGATTTTATCGAAAGTTTCAAAAATAACCAGACCACTATCATTATTGGAAGCTCCTGGCCCAAAGACGAAGTTTTATTAATTGAATACATCAATCAGGCGCCAGAAAACGTAAAATTTATTATTGCCCCGCATAATATTAAACCTGAGCAAATATTAAATCTAAAATCACAAATCACTAAACCGACCGTTTTATTCTCTGAAAAAGAAAATAAAAATCTCACCGATTACAACGTATTCATCATTGACACTGTTGGTTTACTAACCAAAATTTATAGTTACGGAACGTTTGCCTATGTAGGCGGTGGTTTTGGAAATCCGGGAATTCACAACATTTTAGAACCCGCAACCTTTGGCATCCCCATTGTTATAGGACCTAATTATTCTAATTTTGCAGAAGCTGTTGAATTAGTTTCACTAGGTGGTTGTTTCGTTATTTCAGATACTAAAGAATTGAAACACATTTTTGACCAAATGATTTCAGAGGAAAATTTTCTGCAGCAAAAAGGAAAAATTTGTAAGAAATACATTCAGGACAATAAAGGAGCTACAAATCGCATTATGGAAACGATTTCATAAACATTTAAAACCTCTATTTTTGCTTTTAAAGACTTTTTTACCGGAAAAACTTCTTAAATACCTCTTTTAAGCTATTTCTTGTTTACCAATAAATCAAGAAAAAGCAAAACAAAGTGCAACTAAGCCAAGCAAATTAGCTAATTTGGTTATAGAATCTTTAAAGAAAAATAAATTACTCGAAAAATACAATAATATAATAAATTTTTACTATTTTGGCATATTATTTGATAACTAAGATAATCGTGAGCAACGAAAATATTTTAAAAAAAATATGAAAAAATATTTTACATATTAAAAAATTTATATCTTTGCCACGAATTAATAATTAACCTTTTATAATAAAGTAAGATGAAAAAAGTATTTTTAAGTTTAGCTGTTGTTGCTGTTTTAACTGTTGTATCTTGTAAAAAAGCTGACGCTGCAGCTACTGAAGGAGCTGTAGATTCTACTGCTGCTGTTGTTGATTCTGCTGCTGCTGTAGTTGATTCTGCTGCTGCAACTGTTGACTCTGCTGCTGCTGTAGTTGATTCTGCTGCTGCAAAAGTTGAAGAAGCTGCTAAATAATTAGACACAGCTCTAAAGATTTAAAACCATCCCGCCAGGCGAGATGGTTTTTTTTTATTTATTAATTTCGATAAATAAAAAAAAGGCGTTTTGAAAATATTCAAAACGCCTTTTTTTTATTCTACAACTTCCTCATCAACAACCTCATCTTCAAAAATCGATTCACTAGAAGAAAAATCTAATATTTCCGCTTTTGATCCGTAAGTCACAATTTCCTTTATTCCTTTCTGCAAAAGCAATTCCGTAGTGTATTTTCGGCTTGTTGCAAAATGAACCTCCCCCAACATCAATTTAAAGAAATACTTGCCTCCTGAACCTTTAAATTTCAAAAATCTAGCCTGCTCTATATTCGCTTTAAACTTCTCAATATCTTCCTCACATTCAAATTTCAACTCATAACTTAAACTTGTAAAAATTACTTTTCCTTTTCGAGAAGTAAACACAAACTTATACTCATCATTAAATCTTTTACTAATTACAAAAGCACCCATTTAGAATTTTAGATTTTAGATTGTTGATTTTAGATTCCTTAGTCCTTAGTTCTTAGTTCTTAGTTCTTAGTTCTTAGTTCTTAGTTCTTAGTTCTTAGTTCTTAGTTCTTAGTTCTTAGTTCTTAGTTCTTAGTTCTTAGTTCTTAGTTCTTAGTTCTTAGTTCTTAGTTCTTAGTTC
>NZ_WSTB01000007.1 GCF_009789235.1 Flavobacterium hydrocarbonoxydans
GATAATATTCATCCAGATTAAAACTAATGACGTTCTTAAAACTCAAACCTTCTTCTTTGTGCAAACGCACCAATTCTGCATACAAACCTTTTGGTGATGAACCCGTAGCAAGTCCTAAAATACAAGGTTTGTTTTCTTTTTGTTTTAATTGAATTAAAGCGGCAATTTCCTTCGCAACTGCTTTTGATGCTTCGCCCGAATTTTCAAAAACAACCGTATTGATGTTCTCGAATCGCTTCTCGAATCCTGTTGCTTTGT
This sequence comes from Flavobacterium hydrocarbonoxydans, assembly GCF_009789235.1. GTDB lineage: Bacteria > Bacteroidota > Bacteroidia > Flavobacteriales > Flavobacteriaceae > Flavobacterium > Flavobacterium hydrocarbonoxydans. Next base: position 259 of record NZ_WSTB01000007.1, read on the forward strand.
CGATTTTACTTTTTAACATGATATGATTTTTTTATTTTTTTTGAGTAATTGCTTTTCATTAACTAAAAAAAATGAAAAGGCTGATATAAAACAGAGTGTCGTAAAAACTTAAACTACTAATAATTAACACCATATAAAGATAACTTCTTTAAAAATGTTATACAAGGAATTTTATGATTGCATTTTTTTTGCAAATATCTACATTTTTTTTGCAAAACAAAGGTAACGCATTATCTTAAATTGATTTCTAAGTTGAATATCAAACTTTTGTTAATTTTAAGCTCTTTGTTCTTTAGAAAAAGGCTTCTTTACAAATTCCAAAAATCCTGTAAAACTCATTCTAAAACAAAAAACCATCAATTTCTTGATGGTTTTTCTAAATATAATTCTTAAAAATTACTTCCAGTTAAAAATAATTTTCTTCTCAATATCAGTGTTTAAGCTTAAAAATACAGGGCAAGTCATAGCAGCACGTTCTAAAATTGTTCTGTTTTTCTCATCGCTCACGCCTTTCATTTCAAAAACTATTTCGATAGCCCCAATTCGTCTTGGCTCAGCATTCATAATTTTGGTTACTTCGGCAGTCGAATCGTTAAGATTAACATTCATATCCCTTGCTTTGATTCCCATAATAGTCATCATACAGCTTGCTAAAGCGTTTGCGACTGTATCGGTTGGAGAAAAAGCTTCGCCTTTTCCGTTATTGTCTAATGGTGCATCAGAAATGATTTCGCTTCCTGATTGCACATGAATTGATTTTGTTCTTAAATCGCCTAAATAGGTTACTTTTGATGTCATTAATTTGCTACTTTTAAAGTTAAATCCGTGTCGTAATATAAAATATAAACACCTTTATTAGCGTGTCCGCCGTCTTCTTTTCTATAATATTGAAATCTATTATCTACTTGTTCTGTGGTCATTAAATCCGCCGTTTCCTGATATGTTTTTCCTTGCACCAAACGCATCATAGTATCAAAAGTCACATCAAAACCGCGGGTCGCATAACTATTTGGATTTACTTTGTTTTTCAATCTATACTCTTTTTCAAAAATCAAAACTGGCTGTTCGTCACTTTCACGACTTACCGATGGATACATTAATTTTAATTTAATTAAATTTTCAAAATTAATCTCATCCGTATCCAAAGTACTGTTTGGTTCCAAAATAACCAATTGTACCTGACACGTTTTTTGCGAATCGACCAAGGCTTTGATAGTTGCTTTTACCATAGCGGTATTGGCCGTTTCCATTACCACATAATTCATTCGGTTTGGCAATAATAAGCTTTTTAAGTTCGCCACATCAAGACCTCCCGTTTCTGTTAACGAAGCAAAAACAACTCCTTTTTGATTTTCTTTAATATAACTAATTACTGATTCTTTCTTCTTATCCACAACCGCTACAATGTTTCCGTTTTTAGCGCGCATATAATCAAAAACCGTATTACGAACCACATCATTAGTTGGAATCGTCTGATACAAATTATCGATTGGGTTAGCGCTGTCTTTTGATAATGGTGAAATTACCGGTACATTATACAAGCGAACTGAATTTGCAATTGCTTCGGCATTACTTTGATAAAATGGTCCAACGATAGCATCAGCATCCTGCAATTTGTTCTGAGCCATTAAACTCGAAACATTAGAACTGTTTTTTGTTTCCTGCGAATCATAAATAGAAACATCTATTGGTAATTTTAAGGCTTTCGCCGAATCAATCGCCATTAAAGCTCCTGAATAAAAATCCAATGTCATGTTTAAAAATTTATCTTTTTTCAAACGTTCGCTGATATTGGTCGTATCACTCTGAATTTTAGCCAAATTAAACGGCATTAATAAAACGATCTTTTTACGTTCGTTTTGACCTTTCTTTTTCTTCAGCTCTACCATTTCTGGTAAATTAGCATTGTCAGACTTTACAGTTCCTACGATTTTTATAGTTCCTGGTTTGTCGGCAGGTTTCTCTTCTACACTTTCAATTGGAGTTATTGTTTCTTTTTGAACCGGCTGTTGTGCTATTATTGGAGCTGGTGCCAAATATCCGGATGGAACTTTTAGAACCATTCCTTCTTTTACTCCTTCAGAAAGCGTTGGATTTAAAGAAACCAATTCTTCCTGCGTAATATGAAAAATTCTGGTCAGGCTATAAAAAGTTTCCTTTGGCTTTACCTGATATTCCATATAAGTTGCATTAGTTTTAGTACTTTCAACTTTTTTAGGCTCACCACCGGCAACTGCAACCGCTGTAGAAGCATCTGTTTTAGGAGCAGTTCCTTTTATTGTTAATCGGTAACCAATTGGTAAATTTGAAACTATTTCCGGATTGCGTCTTTCTAAATCTTCAATTGTCGTTTTGTATTGTTTTGCAATCGAGTATTTAGTTTCTTTTGCAACAACATCATGAAAAACATATTTTTCTGACGATGAACTTTTTGTTTTGCTACCTGTAGCACCGTTTTTAGAACTCCATCCTTTTGAAGGAATCACCAATGACTGTCCAATTTGCAAACCATCACTAACTAAAAATGGATTTGCCGCTTTTAAGGCTTCATCAGATATACCATACTTTTTCTCGATTCCGAAAAGGGTTTCTTTAGGTAAAACTTTGTGTATTACATCTCCTGCTGTTCCTTTCTTTTGAGAGGCAGCAACAGGTTTAGGCACTGATGATTTGGAAGCCAGACTTGGAATTAATAAAACTGTATTAGGTTTCACTCCGTTTCGGGCGTCTGGATTCAACTGATAAATATCATAAGGCGTTACCTTAAATTTAACCGCAATTTCGTTTACTGTTTCTCCACTCGAAACTGTATATTTTACCACTTTTTCTTGGGAAAAAGCAAAACTTGTAGTAAAAAAAACAATAGATAATAATGTCGAATAATACTTCATAATATGGCTTAAACAATTTAATTTTTAATCTAAAAGAAAATAATCGTTTCTAATTAAACAAGATTCGAGCCAAACCTAAATTTAACTCCCTTATAATTTCATCTGAAAAAAAATTTATTTTCTAATTTAATAAACATTCGAGAAAGATAATATTTTTTCACAAACTAACTTAAAAAAATTAAGTCGTTACAAATGTAACGACTCAACTATAAAAAAAGTATTATTCCCACTCAATTGTTGCTGGTGGTTTTGAACTAATATCGTAAACCACACGATTCACGCCTTTTACCTTATTGATGATGTCATTTGACACTTTCATTAAGAATTCATATGGCAAATGAACCCAGTCAGCCGTCATACCGTCTGTAGATTCTACGGCTCTAAGCGCTACTACTTTTTCGTAAGTACGCTCATCGCCCATAACTCCAACAGAATTTACCGGAAGTAAAATAGCTCCTGCCTGCCAAACTTTGTCGTATAATCCCCAGGATTTTAATCCTTCGATAAAAACAGCATCTACATCCTGTAAAATTTGAACTTTCTCCGGAGTAATATCTCCTAAAATTCTAATGGATAATCCAGGTCCCGGAAAAGGGTGTCTTCCTAACAATTCTGGATCTATTCCTAAAGTAGCACCCACTCTGCGAACCTCGTCTTTAAACAACATTCGAAGTGGTTCTACAATTTTCAATTTCATATAATCTGGTAATCCACCCACATTATGGTGCGATTTGATTGTTGCTGATGGTCCTTTTACCGAAACTGACTCAATTACATCAGGATAAATAGTTCCCTGCGCCAACCATTTTACATCTTCGATTAAGTGTGATTCATCATCAAAAACTTCGATAAATACACGGCCAATAGTTTTACGTTTGGTTTCCGGATCACTGATTCCGGCTAATTCGCCTAAGAAACGATCTCCAGCATCAACTCCTTTTACATTCAGTCCCATTCCTTTGTATTGGTCTAAAACCGCCTGAAATTCGTTTTTACGAAGCAATCCATTGTTTACGAAAATACAATATAAGTTTTTCCCGATAGCTTTGTGCAATAAAACCGCAGCTACAGTAGAATCTACTCCACCTGAAAGTCCTAAAACTACTTTATCATCACCCACTTTTTCTTTCAACTCTGCTACCATTTCTTCAACAAAAGCATTTGGAGTAAAATTTTGAGGTACTTCAGCAATCTTAACCAAAAAGTTTTCTAACATTTTTGATCCATCAGTAGAATGAAAAACTTCTGGATGATATTGAATAGCATAAGTTGTTTCGCCTTCAATTTTGTAAGCTGCAAATTCTACATCATGCGTGCTTGCTAATTTTACTGCATTGGTTGGCAAAGCTTTGATACTATCACTGTGGCTCATCCAAACCTGGCTGTTTTCAGAAACTCCATTAAAGAAAACTTCGTCCTCCTTAATATAAGATAAATTAGCTCTACCGTATTCTCTGGTGTTCGAAGCCGCAACTTCACCTCCACTAAAGTGAGCTAAATATTGTGCTCCGTAACAAACCGCCAACATAGGCAGCTTGCCTCGAATTTGAGATAAATCAGGATGTGGCGCATCTTCTGCACGAACAGAAAAAGGGCTTCCTCCTAAAATAACTGCTTTATACGATGATAAATCACTAGGAAAGTGATTGTAAGGGAAAATTTCGCAGAATATATTTAATTCGCGAACTCTACGCGCAATAAGCTGAGTATATTGCGATCCGAAATCTAAAATAAGTACGTTGTGTTGCATGCGCAAAAATACTTTTTATATTCGAATTTGAAAAATGGATTTTTGATTTTTTTTCAGGGACTCAGATTCTGAGTTTCTAAGGGACTCTGATTTTGAATTTTACAACCGAATAAATTTTAAAACTCAGGATTTAGTTATAAAATCAAGGAGAGTTTTTTGTAACTCTTTACGAAAGTTTAGTAATTTAAACCTTAGTTTGTTTTAGAGATTTATTTAATTACATTTTCTTTTACAATTATAAATTTTGCTCTTACACCCGCATTAAAATTATTCCAAAAATCAGACAGTACAAATTTTCCTTCAGCATCATATATTTGAAATTCTCCTGTATTACCACCTAATTCGCCTTTATTAAGAGCTTCTAATTCGAATGTATTGATTCCATCTTGCAAGACAATTTTAAATTCTTTAAAAATAGGCCCCAAAAGCAATCCATCTCTTACTGTATCCGTATTTAAAGTTGCTTTTATCAAATCGCCATCAATGGCACCATAATCACGACATTTAATAATAAAATAAGCAGAAGTTGTTCTTATTTCTCCAAAAGAAACATCACTTAAAACTAATTTTTCACCGTCTTCTTTAAGTCCGGCGTCCTTTAAAGCCTTATCCAGATCTTTCTCCATTTTAGCTACATAACGATCACCTGGGTTTGCAAAATCATTTTCGGTTGACATAGAAAATGTACTTTTTTTCTCTCCTATCTGATATTTGGATTTGGGCGTTATACTCGTATTATCAAAAACATTAGGAGTATTGATACTTGGAATATCTAAGTTTTCTTCTGGCTTTTTAACTTCGGGAGCTGGAACCTTTTTAGGTTTAGAGCTAAATTTTGGGGCTGGAATAGGTTTGTACTTTCCGCCAAATTCAGTTTGAGCTGATACTGTAGCAACTGTAAGGAACAATATGAAAAATAAAATATGCTTCATTGAAAAAGTATTATCGAATGGGCTTTTATAATTTGTATAAATCAAAAGTATAGCTTCGCAAAAATAACATAAATTCGTTAGGCTATACAACATTAAGACTTTTATAACATTATATTATACTAATTTTTAGAAGCAAAAAACCTGCCAGGTTTAAAATTCCAAATCCCAAATCCCAAATCCCAAATCCCAAATCCCAAATCCCAAATTCCAAATTCCAAATTCCAAAACCTAAATTCCACAACTCACAACCCACAACCCACAACTCACAACTCACAACCCAGATTTCAAATTATCACAAAAAGAACTCATTTCTTTACAAAGGAATCTCGTTATCCTGATGCTTTTCTATCACAAAATTTTTAAATTGCAACACATTATTCTAACTACAAATGCTTTTATAAAACCACTAAAGCATTAAAAAATTATCTTAAAATGAAAAGAGAAAACATCCTGACGGGTTCGCCTTGGGAAGACAAAATGGGCTATTGTCGTGCGGTAAGAATCGGAAATATTATTGAAGTTTCCGGAACTGTCGCAATCGTTGATGGTGAAAAAGTAAAGGCCGACGATGCTTATGCACAAACTTATAATATTCTGGAACGTGTAGAAAAAGTTCTTGAAGATTTGAATGTTGGAATGAAAGACGTCATAAGAACCCGCATTTTCACAACTGATATTACTTCTTTTGAAGAAGTTGCCAGAGCGCATTCGGCATTTTTTAAAGATGTAAAACCTACTACTGGTTTTTATGAAATAAGCAAACTAGTTGCTCCTGAATATTTAGTTGAAATTGAATTTACTGCTGTTGTTCAGTAAAAATTTTTAGTCACGAATTCACGAATATTTTTTTTAGCCACAGTTTAAAAAGGATTAAAAGATTATTTTTGCTAAAACTTTGAAACTATTAAAGTTTTAAAATTCGTTTTATTCGTGAATTCGTGGCGAAAAAATTAAATTTATTTATGACCTTTAAAAAAAGCAAAACAATATCACTTATAATCTTCAAATGGATTTTCATTTGTGTTTTAATAGGCTTTTTTTCGGGTTCAGCTTCTGCTTTTTTTTTAGTTTCATTAGAATGGGTTACCCAATTTAGAATTCAAAATGATTGGATTGTCTGGTTGCTGCCCATTGGCGGATTACTCGTTGGTCTGATCTATTATTATTGGGGAGAATCAGTTCTAAAAGGCAATAATTTATTACTCGAAGAATACGAAAAGCCTAAAAAAGTAATTCCTTTTAAGATGGCTCCTTTGGTACTTTTAGGAACATTCCTTACCCATTTATTCGGAGGTTCCGCCGGACGTGAAGGCACAGCTGTACAGATGGGCGGTGCTATTGCAGATCAATTTACAAAAATTTTCAAGCTGGATAATTCCGAAAGAAAAATTCTGATTATTCTGGGAATCAGTGCTGGTTTTGCATCGGTTTTTGGGACTCCATTGGCGGGTGCAATATTTGCTTTGGAAGTTTTATACTTTAGTAAAATCAATTTCAAAAGCATCATTTTATCTTTTTTAGTGGCTTATGCTGCCTATTTTACGGTAGAATTTTGGCAGGTAAAACATACTCATTATAGTATTCCGATTGTTCCTGAAATCACTTTTACCAATTTATTTTACACCATTATAATTGGGTTTCTATCCGGTTTAGCCGCTTTGCTTTTCTCTAGAAGCACTCATTTTTGGGGTTCTCTTTTTTCAAAAAAAATCAAATACCCGCCGCTTCGTCCTTTTATTGGCGGAATATTTTTGGCTATTGCTTTTGCAGGATTTGGCTTAACCAAATTCTCAGGTTTGGGAGTTCCGGTTATTGTTGAGTCTTTTTCGAATCCGAATCCCTGGTATGATTTTTTACTTAAAATTTTGTTTACAGGTTTTACCCTTGGAGCCGGTTTTAAAGGTGGCGAAGTAACCCCTTTATTCTTTGTTGGCGCCACTTTAGGAAGTGCTTTATCCATGATTATTCCTTTACCCATAGCTCTTTTGGCCGGAATGGGTTTTGTAGCCGTATTTTCCGGGGCGACCCACACTCCTATCGCCTGCACCATTATGGGATTAGAATTATTTGGGATTGCTCCTGGATTTTTTATAGCTATAGCTTGTTTAATAGCCTATTTTTCATCAGGTCCTATGGGAATTTATAAATCTCAAATTGTAAAAGGTGCTAAATATAAATTGTATTCTAAAGTAAATTCCAATTTTTAAAATTGCAATTTCAATGGCAATTTCAATCACAAAAATCAATTTCAATAGCAATTTCAACATTAAATTAGCGAAACTAAAACTCAACGTTCAAAACTCAGAACTCAGAACCAAAACCTCTCAATTCCAAAAAGTGTGTTAATCTGTAAAATGATTTCAACATTACATTAAAAAAATGTAAATTCGCACACTATGAAAATACAAGACATTCAGGCGATACAATTGTTGCTCGCAACCCCAAAGAAAATCGCTATAATTCCACATAGAGGACCAGATGGTGATGCCATGGGTTCTACACTAGCATTATACCACTTTTTATTAAAAAACAATCACCAGCCTACCGTGATTGCTCCTAATGATTTCCCTGATTTTCTGGCTTGGCTACCGGGCTCAGAAAGCGTGAAAATTTTTGAAAAAGATACCGAAAACTGCACTAAAATATTAGAAGAAGCTGAACTGATTTTTACGCTTGACTTCAACGCTTTGCATCGTGTTGGCGAAATGGAACATACTCTAGCCAGGTTAACAGCTCCGTTTATCATGATCGATCATCATCAAAAACCGGATGATTATGCTGCTTATATGTATTCAGACACTTCATTTGGTTCTACTTGCGAGATGATTTATAACTTCATTTCTTTTTTAGGCAAAAAAGAAGATTTAGACAAAACAATTGCAACCTGTATTTACACGGGAATATTAACCGATTCTGGTTCTTTCCGTTTTCCAAAAACCACAGGAAACACCCATCGTATTGTGGCTGATTTAATTGATTTGGGTGCCGAAAATACTGAAATTCCGGTATTATTATTCGACAACAGTTCTTACAATCGTTTGCAATTATTAGGTCGCGCTTTGCAGAATATGAAAGTTTTTGAAGACCATAAAACATCTTACACTACGCTTACACAAGACGAATTAGATTCTTTTAATTATATAAAAGGTGATACTGAAGGAATTGTAAATTATGGTTTAAGTATAAAAGGAATCATTTTTACCGCTATATTTATCGAAAATAAAGACGAAAAAATAATCAAGATTTCTTTCCGTTCACAAGGAGGATTTGATGTAAATCAGTTTGCGAGAGACCACTTTAATGGTGGAGGACACATTAATGCAGCTGGTGGAAAATCGGAACTTTCGATGGAAGAAACAATTAGCAAATTTGAAGATTTAGTAACTAAATTAAAAATATAACCAAGTATGAATTACTTAAAAATAAGCATTTCAGCGTTGCTTTTTACTGTTTTGCTTGCCAGTTGCAAACATCACGAAGAAGCCAGAAAACCTATTTCAAGAGCCTCCGGAAGCTTCATGAAAAAATCGGCTGACCGAAATAAAAAACTGGTTGCTACTGAAGAAAGTACTATTAAAAAAATTATCAAAAGCAATCCGAAAGTAAAATATATTGCTTCAAAAAAAGGCTATTGGTACACCTATGAAGAGCGCAACATAACGGATACACTAAAACCTAAAAAAGGCGATATTGCTTATTTTAATTTAGAAGTAAAAGACATAAAAGGAAACATAATTTATTCTGAAGCTGACCTTGGTCCACAAACTTATTATGTGGATAAACAAGACATTATGATGGGATTGCGTGACGGTATTAAACTGATGCACAAAAACGAAACCGTAACCTTTTTGTTTCCGTCGCATATTGCATACGGTTATCACGGAGACAATAAAAAAATCGGAACTAATCAATCTTTAATATGTACAGTTTCGCTTCGTAATTTTGTTACCGAAGGAGCTCCAAAAACAGCAAATCCTGCTGTACAGACTCCAAAGCCTGCAGTCACAAAACCTGTTACTACTGAAACTAAAAAAGACACCTTAAACCCATAAAAATCAATTTTTAAAAATGAAAAAAAGTATTTTATTATTGCTATTAGCCGTTACCTCATTCTATTCTTGTAAAGACGAACACAGTAACCTGCCAGACGGTTTATACGCCGATATTGAAACCAATAAAGGAAACATTATTGTTGAATTGGATTATAAAAAAGCGCCTATAACGGTAGCTAACTTTATAACTCTGGCCGAAGGTAAAAATGAATTTGTAACCAATGAAAATCTTAAAAACAAACCTTTTTTTGATGGATTAAAATTCCATAGAGTGATTGAAAGTTTCATGATCCAGACAGGTGATCCATTAGGAACAGGATCTGGTGATACCGGATACAAATTTAAAGATGAAATTACCGATTTGAAATTTGATAAAGCCGGAGTTTTAGCAATGGCTAATAATGGTCCTGGAACAAACAGCAGCCAGTTTTTTATCACACACCTTGAAACGCCTTGGTTAAACGGAAAACATACTATTTTTGGTCACGTAGTTGATAAAGGGCAAGAAGTGGTTAATAAAGTAGTTCAGGGCGATAGTATTGTTTCGATTACAATCATCAGAAATGGTGAAGCTGCAAAAAAGTTTGATGCGGTAAAAGTATTTAGCAACTATTTTTCTGAAATAGCAAAAGAAAAAGGAAAATACGCTGGTATTCAAAAAGAAAAAGTAGCCTATTACGCTTCTTTAAAACCAAAAGCGACTAAAACTACCTCAGGATTAGAATATGTAATTACTCAAAAAGGCGGTGGTAAAAAACCAGCTACAGGTACTCAGGTTTACATTCATTATGCAGGATTTTTAGAAGACGGAACACTATTTGACTCTAGTATAGAAGAAGTGAATAAAACATTCGGAAAATTTGATGCCAGAAGAGCTCAGGCAAACGGCTACCAGCCAATTTCGTTTCAGGCAGGTCGTAAAGACGGTCTTATTCCTGGATTTATTGAAGGTATCGAAAAACTTTCTTTTGGTGATAAAGCAGTTCTTTTTATTCCTTCGCATTTAGCTTACGGAGAAGCAGGAGCCGGTGGTGTAATTCCGCCAAATGCAACTATCATTTTCGAAATTGAATTATTAGAAAAGCCACAACAATAATTATTTTCAATAACTAAATATTGACTTAAATTGGATCACAATGAAATTTAAAATTTTATTTTTATTCTGCCTGGCAATGTTCAGCATTCAGGCGCAAACTACAAAAAAACCGGTAGCAAAACCAGCTGCAAAAAAAACTGCCACAACTAAAGTAGCTCCAAAAGCTGACCCTAACGATGGGCTTTTTGCAACGATTTCTACCACAAAAGGAGACATTGTTTTGTCTTTAGAATATGTAAAAGCACCAGTAACGGTAGCAAATTTTATTTCTTTGGCAGAAGGAAAAAACCCATATGTAAAAAAAGAAACTTTAAAAGGAAAACCTTTTTATGACGGATTAAAATTCCATAGAGTAATCAATGATTTTATGATTCAGGGCGGTGATCCGGACGGAAATGGTTCTGGAGGCCCAGGATATGCTTTTAAAGATGAGTTCGTTCCAGAGCTTACATTCGCCAAGGGAGGTGTTCTGGCTATGGCCAATTCCGGACCTACTACAAACGGAAGTCAGTTTTTTATTACACACAAAGACACACAGTGGCTAAATGGAAAACACACTATTTTTGGACACGTAGTTTCCGGAATGGATAATGTGAATAAAATTGTGCAGGATGATGTAATTACAAAAATTACGATTACCCGTAAAGGTGCTGCTGCTAAAAAGTTCGATGCTGCAAAAATATTCACTGATGAAATGAAAAAAGGAGAAGCAAAAAAAGCAGAAAGCCAAAAAGTAATTACAACTAAAGCGGCTCATTTTGCTAAAATAAAAGCGACTGCAACTACAAGTGCTTCGGGTTTAAAATATGTAATCACACAAAAAGGTTCGGGTGTAAAACCAGCTGAAGGAACCACTTTTTATTTCCATTACGCAGGTTATTTTGAAGACGGAAATCTTTTTGACAGCAGCAAAGCTGAAGTAGCTAAAACTTATGGAAAATATGATGCTAACAGAGATGCCCAAAAAGGATATCAGGCATTTCCTTTTGTAGCCGGTAAAAAAGATGGCATGATTCCGGGTTTTATTGAAGCTTTGAATATGATGTCTGATGGAGAAAAAGGAACGTTTTTTCTACCTGCTAACCTAGCTTATGGCGAAAAAGGTGCCGGAGGAGTTATCCCGCCAAATGCAACTTTGGTTTTCGAAATTGAAACCTACAAAGAACAACCTGTAAAATAGTTACTCTGAAAAACATAAAAAAACCGACAAGCTTTAAATCTTGTCGGTTTTTTTATGGAATAAACTGAAGCTAAAACACTGAATTAAAACTTAGTTAGCTCTTTTCGATTCTTTACTGGTATTATTTAAAATAGATGAATTACAATATAAGATTACATTTAAAAAAGTCAAAATCTACCTGAAATTTAAGCTCTAAAATCAGCCCTTTAATCCCTTGCATATATTCAAACTTATGCGTATTTTTAAGAATTGAATCCATGCCGTTATGATAGAAATAGATACAGAAAAAGAAAACAAAGCGATTGCGCAGGAATATAAAGAATTACTTCGAATTAGTTACCAGACTTTATCGGCTACCGACAAAAAATTAATTCGTAAAGCCTTTGACGTGGCGGTTGATGCTCATAAAGAACAACGCCGTAAATCCGGTGAGGCCTACATCTTTCATCCTATAGCCGTTGCGAAAATTGTTGCCTCAGAGATTGGTTTGGGAGCAACGGCAATTGCTGCTGCTTTGTTGCACGATGTGGTCGAAGATACTCCAATCACCGTAGAAGATATCGAACGTTTATTCAATCCAAAAGTAGCTCAGCTGGTTGAAGGTCTGACCAAAATTTCGATGGTTCAGAAGGATTTAAATGCTTCGATGCAGGCTGAGAATTTTAGAAAAATGATTCTGACGCTGAATGATGACGTTCGTGTAATTCTGATAAAACTTGCTGATAGATTGCACAATATGCAAACCATGGAGTCGATGGTAGAATATAAACAAACCAAAATCGCTTCGGAAACTTTATATATTTACGCACCACTCGCCCATCGTTTGGGACTTTACAACATCAAAACCAAACTGGAAGATTTAGGTTTAAAATATACCGAACCTACTGTTTATAATGACATTGTAAGCAAAATTAGGGAAACCAAAGAAGAGCAGGACGCCTATATCAAAGACATTTCAGATGTTTTAAAGAAATCTTTAGACGCAGAAAACATTGATTATATCATCAAAGGCCGTCCTAAATCTATTTATTCGATTCGTCGAAAAATGCGTGCCCAAAATGTAAGTTTTGATGAAGTATATGACAAATTTGCGCTTCGAATTGTCTATAAATCAGACCAACACGATGAAAAATTTGTCGCATGGAAAATATACTCTATCGTAACCGACCATTACCGACCAAGCCCGAGTCGTTTGCGCGACTGGATCTCATCGCCAAAATCAACAGGTTACGAAGCGTTGCACATCACCGTTATGGGGCCAAAAGGCCGTTGGGTCGAAGTTCAGGTACGTAGTGAACGCATGGATGAAATTGCCGAAAAAGGCTACGCAGCACATTACAAATACAAAAACGGTGCTACTGAAGAAAGCGGTTTGGATGTCTGGCTTAATTTGCTACGTGAAGCTCTGGAAAATCAGGAAACTAATGCCGTAGATTTTGTAGAAGATTTCAAAATGAATTTATATTCAAAGGAAATCTTCGTTTTTACTCCTAAAGGTGAAATAAAATCGTTGCCTAAAGGTGCCACTTCGCTTGATTTTGCTTTTAGTATTCACTCCGAAATCGGAATTAAAACCAGAGGAACACGAGTAAACGGACGTTTGGTTCCGCTTAATCATGAACTAAAAAGTGGTGATCAGGTCGAAGTTATTACATCGGCTAACCAAAAACCTACAGTAAACTGGCTGGAATATGTAACCACAGCCAGAGCCAAAACAAAAATAAAAAACGTCCTTAACGAGAATACTAAGAAAATTGCCGAGGAAGGTAAAGAGTTGCTTACACGAAAGCTGAAACACTTAAAAATAACCATCAATGAGCAGGTTATTAATGAATTGGTGAATTTTTTCAAACTCAAAACCAGTTTAGATTTATTTTACAGAGTTGGAATTGGCGCTATCGAAAACCAGCAATTGAAGGATTACGCGGCGCAAAAAAGCAATACTTTTATCAATTTCTTTAAAAACAAAATCAAAAGAAATAAAGATACTGCAGACGAAGATATTCATAAACAAGTCATCAGCAGCAATTATGACATGCTGGTTTTTGGGACGGAGCATGACAAACTTGATTACAAACTTTCGCCTTGTTGCAATCCGATTCCGGGTGATGATGTTTTTGGTTTTGTAACCATTAACGAAGGAATAAAAGTGCACAAAAAAGATTGTCCGAACGCAATCGGGATGCAATCTAATTATGCTTATCGTATCATGAGTGCCAAATGGATTGACTCGTCGCAGGAAGAATTCAAAGCCATTATCAATATTACCGGAATGGATGTTCTGGGGCTTACCAACCAATTGACCAAAGTAATTTCGAACAATATGAGCGTGAATATCCAGAGTATTTCATTGAGTACAGATGCGGGACTATTTCACGGTCAGGTGGCGGTAATTGTTCAAAATAATACCATTCTGAAAAAAATGATTAATGCGATTAAGAAAATTGACGGGGTTGATAAGGTTACAAGAGAGTACAGAACCTAACTTTTTAACCCTTCTATATGGGTTTTATAACTAAACTTTAAACCTTAAACTTTTATTCATTAAAAATAAAAAATTATCTTTGCCGGATATGACACTCATTTCAACTGACAACACTAAGAATCAAGAAATTGTAAAAAATGTTTTTACAATGTATCTTGAACAAAAAGGGCATCGTAAAACTCCTGAGCGCTATGCTATACTTCAGGAAATTTACGATAGCGAAGAACATTTTGATATAGAAAACCTTTATATCAAGATGAAAAACAAGAACTATCGTGTGAGTAGAGCAACTTTATACAACACGATCGAACTTTTGTTAGACTGCGCTTTGGTTAGAAAACATCAATTTGGACAAAATCAGGCTTACTACGAAAAATCGTATTTCGACAAACAACACGACCACATTATCATGACTGATTCTGGGGAAGTAATTGAATTTTGCGATCCAAGAATTCAGACCATCAAAAAAACAATCGAAGAAATATTTGATATCGAAATTACGAATCATTCCTTGTATTTCTACGGAAACAAAAAGCAAAAACAATAAATCCCGAAAGGAATTATTTTAAAAAATAAAAAAAAAAGAAAATTAACTACATTAATCAGTAGGGCAACTCAAATTGTCTCAACGCAAATTAAAACAGAATGACCGTAGATTTATTACTAGGATTACAATGGGGAGATGAAGGTAAAGGAAAAATTGTTGACGTTCTTACCTCTAATTATGACATTATTGCTCGTTTTCAAGGTGGGCCAAATGCTGGACATACATTAGAATTTGACGGAATCAAACACGTACTTAGAACGATTCCATCTGGAATTTTTCATAAAAAATCAATCAACATCATTGGAAATGGAGTTGTAATTGACCCGGTAGTTTTTCAGAAAGAAATCGAAGGTTTGGAAAAATTCAATCTTGACATTAAAAGCAAATTGATTATTTCCAGAAAAGCACATTTAATTTTACCAACACACCGTTTGCTTGACGCTGCTTCTGAAGCATCAAAAGGAAAAGCAAAAATTGGCTCTACACTTAAAGGTATTGGTCCGACTTACATGGACAAAACAGGTAGAAATGGTTTGCGTGTTGGAGATATCGAATTAGAAGATTTTAAAGAAAGATACAGAGCATTAGCCGACAAACACGAAGCCATGATTGCTTTTTATGATGTGGCTATTCAATACAACCTTGCGGAGCTTGAAAAAGAGTTTTTTGAAGCTATCGAGGAATTAAAAAAATTAGACTTCATCGACAGTGAAGAATATATTCACCAGGCTCAAAAAGCAGGTAAATCAATTTTATGCGAAGGTGCACAAGGTTCTTTGTTAGATGTAGATTTCGGAACGTATCCGTTTGTAACGTCTTCAAACACTACTGCTGCCGGAGCCTGTACAGGTTTAGGAATTGCGCCTAACAAAATCAAAGAAGTGTATGGAATTTTTAAAGCTTATGTTACCCGTGTTGGTAGCGGCCCATTCCCTACTGAACTTTTTGACGAAGTGGGTGCTACTATGGCAAAAGTAGGTAACGAATTTGGTTCTGTAACAGGAAGACAAAGACGTTGTGGCTGGTTAGACTTAGTAGCGCTTAAATATGCTGTTCAGGTAAACGGAGTAACACAATTGATGATGATGAAAGGCGATGTTCTTTCAGGATTTGAAACACTGAAAGTATGTACGGAGTATAACTACAAAGGACAAAACATCTCACACTTTCCATACAACATCGAACCGGAAAACGTAACACCTGTTTATAAAGAATTTAAAGGATGGAAAGCTGACTTAACAGGATTGACCACTTATGATGAATTACCAGTTGAGCTAAAAGAATATATTGAATTTATTGAGAAAGAAGTTGAAGTGCCAATCAAAATTGTATCGGTTGGACCAGACAGAAAGCAAACGATAATGAAATAAAAAACACTAAACGCTCTGATTTTCAGGGCGTTTTTTTATACATCAAAAAACAACCTAACTTATATTTAAAAAAACCACATAACTAAGAGGAATAAAAATCTTTTCAATCTTTTTAATCTGTGGCAAAAAACCTTTTTTTTATGATAAACCCAGAAATAAAAGTAACCGAAACTTCTTTATTGTCAGACAATTGGTATATTCTGAACAAAGTTACTTTTACTTACCAAAAAGAAAACGAAAAAATACAAACTCACATTCGCGAAGTATATGACCGAGGTAATGGAGCAGCTATATTATTGTATAATTCTACTAAAAAAACGGTTATCTTAACACGTCAATTTCGTTTGCCAACTTTCCTTAACGGAAACAAATCCGGAATGATGATCGAAGTTTGTGCAGGACTTCTTGATCAGGACAATCCCGAAGAATGTGTGATTCGTGAAACCGAAGAAGAAACCGGTTATCGTATAAAAAAAGTGCAGAAAGTATTCGAAACGTATATGTCGCCGGGTGCTGTAACTGAGATTTTATATCTTTTTGTTGGTGAATATGATGAATCTATGAAAGTAAGTGATGGTGGCGGATTAGCTGCTGAACAGGAAAACATCGAAGTTCTTGAATATACCTTTGATGAAGCTTATGCCATGATGGAATCTGGAGAAATATCAGATGCTAAGACCATTATTTTGTTGCAACATGCGAGAATAAAAGGTTTGGTGTAAAGATTTTTTGAGTATTTTTAAATCTTATACAGAAAGAAGAAAATCCTAAATGAAGTTAGTAAAAAATCCTCTGAAATTACTTAAAATTTTAGTCCTAGTTTTTATAATCATGAATGTTGTTGCATTCGTTCATGCTTATAAATTCACCCATTTTTCAGAAAACAATACTTCAAAAACAAAGAGTCCGGAAAAATTATCGTCATTAGAAAAAGCACAAACTCTTTTTTTAGGTGTTAATAATCCAAAACCTAAAAATTTAAAATTTCCTTCTCAAAAATTTGAAACCATTCGATTAAAAAGTAACAAAGAAATCGAATGTTGGCTTATTAAAAATGAAGAATCCAAAGGAACTGTTGTATTGTTTCATGGATATGGTGCTGAAAAATCTTCAATGATTTCAAAATCTGATGAATTTCAAAAATTAGGCTTTAGTACCATGCTTGTTGATTTTATGGGAAGCGGAAATTCAGAGGGAAATCAAACTACCATTGGCTATAAAGAAGCTGATGAAGTTAAAACTGCATTTGACTACCTGACACAAGCTGGAGAAAAAAACATCTACTTATTTGGCACTTCAATGGGAGCTGTTGCGATAATGAAATGTCTTAATGACAATCTCATAAAACCAAAAGGAATCATTATTGAATGCCCATTTGGCTCAATGTATAAAACTATCTGTGCAAGATTTAACAAAATGAATGCACCAACTTTTCCGATGGCTGGAGTTTTATTGTTTTGGGGAGGAATTCAAAATGGCTTTTGGGGATTCAGCCATAACCCAACAGAATATGCTAAAAACATAAATTGTCCTACCCTATTATTATATGGTGAAAAGGATAAAAGTGTAAGCAGAAAAGAGATTGATGAAATTTATACCAACTTAAAAGGAACAAAAAAACTGAATGTTTATCAAGATACCGGGCACGAAAACTACTTAATAAAAAACAAAACAGAATGGGTTAAAAATATTTCTGATTTTTTATTCTCAACACAAAAAACTCCAAATCATTCTAATTTCTAAAAAAAAAATGCTTAATACTTCCAAAAACAACATCAATACCTGGCAAGAATTTGCAAAAGAAACAAATGGTGCTTTTGTTGAAGGCTGGTCCTGGCGTTCAGATTCGACTGTAATAGATTATAAAAACTGGAAAATCATTTTTGATAATTATAAAATTTGGTCAGGGAAACACAGCACTGATATGACAAGGGTTGTAGTGCCAATTTCGTTAAATGATAATTTTAGATTTGAAATTTACCGTGAAGGGTTTATTCGTAGAATAGAAAAGTTTTTTGGAGCGCAGGATATCGAAATTGGTATTCCAGATTTTGACAAAGCTTTTACAATTAAGAGTAATAATGAATTTAAAATAAAAGCATTATTACGAAACAAAGAAATCAGAGACCTTATAGATTCACAAACAGATTTAAACATTTTAATCTCTGATCAAAAAGGAATTTGGGAGAATAAACTTCCTCAAAACGAATTCGAATTATCTTATTTTGCTGATGGCGAAATTGAAAATATTGAAACTTTAAAATCATTGCTTTCCTTAGTAAAAGCACTACTCGATGAATTACATCAAATGAAATCTATTCATTAACATAAAAATCAGACAAATGCTAAAATTTAAATTGCTTTTTCTTCTAATTCTTTCATTAACAAAAACACAAGCGCAAGAAAAAAAAGAAACTTATTTATTCTCAAAAGATATAGCTGCCAATTTCGAAAATGATAAATCGTTGGCGAGATTTCAAACCACCTCTGTAGATTTTTCGAGAAGCGGCTATTACAAACTAGGATTAGAAACTTGGGACAAACAATTTAACACTGATACATCTAAAAAAAGAAATCTTTCAAAAGAAGACAGTCTTTACTTTAAATCATTTAAACCTGTAAATGCTAAGAAATACATTATCGATCGTTCTAAAAATGAAAAACTCATTATTATAAATGAAGCACACAATAACTCAAGACACAGAGTTTTTACAACCTCGTTATTACAGGATTTATACAAAAATGGGTATCGCTTTTTAGGATTAGAAGCTTTATGGGAAAATTTAGATGGAAAAGATTTTGCAGTTTTAGAAAGTGGTTTCTACACCAAAGAATCACAATTCGGTAATATGATAAAAGAAGCTAAAGCAATTGGATTTACTGTATTTGGATACGAATCTACTTCAAAAGTGAGAGATGGAGGAAAAACCAGAGAAATTGAACAAGCTGAAAACATTGTTAAAATAATGAACGAAAATCCAAATGCTAAATTCTTAATTCATTGTGGATACGAGCATTTGGTCGAAGGTACTCCCGGAATTCCAACCTGGGAAAAAGCTATGGCTGGCAGAATAATCGAAATGACTGGTATAAACCCTTTTACAATCGATCAGACTTCTTATTCTGAGAAAGGAACAAAAACATTAAATTCACCTTATATTCAGCAAGTAAATCAGGAATATTCTGCTATCATGGTAAATAAAGAAAATCAAGCATTTACTGGAAGTACAGAAAATAGTAAAAAGATAGATTGTGTCATTATTCATCCTGTCACAAAAATCAAGGACAACAGACCTGATTGGTTAAGTTTACCAAAAGACAGAAAAATAGTTAAAATTGAAAATGCAAAAATCACAGAATATCCAGCATTAATATTAGCTTATCGAGCAAATGAATATGAAAAAAATGGAATTCCTGCTGACATTATTGAACTTATTACTGATACTGAAAAAGGAAATCTTGTTTTAAAAAAAAGTGATTATAAAATTTTAATTAAAAACAAAGATTACAAAGTAATAAACGAGTATTCACAAAGTGTAAAATAACTATTCTCGATTTCATACATTATCATTAATGAAACCAAAAAAATAACGATTCGTTAAATGTTTGTATGAAAATCAAATAACTCATACAGGAAATTATGTAACGTTCTTCGGCAATAAAAAAGGAAATTTACATTAATTAAAATCCTAGTTTATGAAGAAGTTATATTATACATCGAATATTTTGCTTTTAGTCGTTTTAGCATCTTTAGGTTCTTGTAAAAAGAGCGAATCAACTGTTGAAAATACTAAAACCAAAACAAAAAAAACTATTGAATATAAAAAACCCGCAAGTATTGGTTTTCATCTTGAAAATACCAAACAATGGCTGGAAACCAATAAAACCGATTCGACTAAACTTACAATAGCTTACGCTGTAAACAGAACTGATAAAGCCAATTTTGCCAAATTAGATTCAGTGGTTATTCCTGCTGATTTTAGTGGAGATTTGGTTTATTACCTTCCGTTTCCATTACATGTTTCTGCTTTAGAAGAAGTTTCAAAAGTTTTGATTTTTTCTTACCCTACTCAAACCTTTGCAGCTTATGAAAATGGCGAGTTGGTTTATACAGGCCCAACCAACATGGGAAGAAAAAAAGACCAGACACCAACCGGTTTATTTTTTACCAATTGGAAAGCCGAAAAAACCACCAGTACCTTTAACGACGAATGGGATTTAGAATGGAATTTTAATATCGAAAATAAATTAGGTGTAGGTTTTCATGAATATGAATTACCTGGTTATCCAGCTTCGCACTCTTGCCTGAGATTATTAGAAAAAGATGCCAAATATCTTTATAAGTGGGCTGATGAATGGATTCTAAAAGACAGTGAAAATGTAAAAGTAAAAGGAACTCCAGTAATTGTTTTTGGAAATTTTGATTTTGACAGACCAAAACCATGGCTACAATTAGCTACAGATCCAAAAGCCCTGAATATTTCTGAAAGTGAATTAGAGAAAGAAGTAAAACCTTTTTTAAGTTCTATTTTGGTGGAACAAAAAAAGAGAGAAAGCAATAAAATGTTAGCACAATAAGTCAATCCTATTGATTGTATTCGCAATAAACCCAATCTTTGATTGGGTTTATTTTTTTAGGTTAAGTTAGTTTTATTTTGTTATTTCGTTTTGCAAAGAAAAGCCTTCTAAACCCAGTTTATCCTTCTCTAAAATGAAACAATTCTTCTTGTTTGCTTTATTTCTTATTACTTACTTAAATCAAGGCCAATCAAAGGAAAGTCTCGATTTTAAAATTAGATATACTCCCGAAACAATCTACACACAGCTTATTGAACAATCGGCTGATATGGTAATTGCATACGAAGGTTCGCCAGAATTTTTGGCTAATTTGGAGGCTAAAGAGATACAAAATCCAACCATAAAAAAAACTCTCAATCTTACAGAATCCATTTTAAAAACTGGAAAACTAAAACCGAACGGAACATTTCCATTAACCATTGAGTTTGTAAAGTCTAATAATCTTGAGGGAACCATTGTTATTCCAAACGGAACTATAATTTACGGAAATGCAACTGATTCCTCTTTGCCAAAATTAGATTCTATTGTTTCAAAAGATATGGAGGAAAGTTTTAAAAAGACTTTACTTCAAACTATGCAATCTACATTTTCGCAAATTTCAATTCCTGATACAAAAATAAAAATAGGAGAAACCTTTTCGCAAAAGAATCCTTTATCTCTTCCTATTGCTGGTATTACGATTGACATGGATATTACTACCAATTATAAGTTGCTTAAAATTGAAAAAGACCATGCCGAATTTGATATAACACAGGTTTATATCATGAAAATTATCAATGACAAATACAATATTAACGCAACAGGAACTGGAAAAGGAAATTTAACCTATAATATTCCAAACCAATTTTCGACACATTATGACATAGAAATCGAAATGGGTTTTAGCATAAAAATGGAACAATTTACAATGAATCTGACCTCTAAAAGCGGATTCAATCATCATGTTCAAATTTCTAAATACTGATAAATTTTATTTTTAAAATTGATTTTTTCTTAATTTTAAAATCAAAAATACAATGCCTGGAAATTTAAGAACTTGTCCGAAAGGTCATCAATATCAAAAAACCAGTGAATGCCCAACCTGCCCTATTTGCGAACAGGAACGCAAACCAAAAGACGGTTTACTTTCTTTATTACCAGCACCTGCAAGACGGGCTTTAGAAAGCAAAGGCATCAAAAACACTTTAGATTTATCTAAATATACTAAAAAAGAGATTCTGGAATTACACGGAATTGGGCCGAGTTCAATACCTAAACTTTTGGAAGAATTGAAGAAGTCTGGACTTGCTTTTAAGGAAAGCTAATATTTTAAAGGTATTCTAATACATTAAACTAATTATTTAGTTTTGTTTATAAATTAAACTTCTAATCTTAGATATAAAATGCAAAAAAAAATAATACTTTACTTTTTACTATCAAACTTTTTTGCGCTAGCGCAAATTAAAAACGAATCAAAATCAGACACATACACTAGTAGAAAGAAAATTTATCAGATAAATTTCAATACTGATCACTGGATAAAAAATTCAGAATCTGAAAACTGGGATGCTGAATTTCATGATAAATACAATTTACTCGCTGCCTATTTTATTGAGTATGATTATTTTATATCTGATAAAAAAATAAAAAGTACAATTGAGGAAGAATATAAAAATTTTGGCAAAATCAAGAATATAAAAATTTACAAGAAAAAAATAAACGACATTGAAGTGAATTATTTTGAATGTGAATTAAATTTTAATGATTTCTTATATAAATATCAAGGTTTTATTTACAATGGAAAAGGTGGCTCTATACAAATGACTTACGGAGGGCAGGCAGAAACAATAGAACAGAATCAAAACCTTATTGATGAATTAAACAACGGTATTTCTATTATAAATTAAACAAAAAAGTCGCAAGAATTAATTTCTTGCGACTTTTATATATCAAAAACTAAAAAATTATCTAGAATAATTTGGAGCTTCTTTTGTAATAGTTACGTTATGCGGATGGCTTTCTGTAATTCCACTTGAAGTGATACGAACAAAACGTCCCGTTTCCTGTAAAGTTGGAATATCTTTTGAACCACAGTATCCCATTCCGGCGCGAAGACCACCAATAAACTGAAGCATACTTTCGTTTAATTCTCCTTTGTAAGGAACACGACCTACGATTCCTTCTGGAACTAATTTCTTTACATCGTCTTCAACATCCTGGAAATAACGGTCTTTAGAACCTGTTTGCATCGCCTCAACAGAACCCATTCCTCGGTAAGATTTGAATTTTCTTCCTTCGAAAATGATAGTTTCACCCGGAGATTCTTTTGTTCCTGCTAATAATGAACCTAACATTACACAGTCAGCTCCTGCAGCAATTGCTTTAGGGATATCACCAGTGTAACGAATTCCACCATCTGCAATTACGGGAACACCAGTACCTTTGATAGCTGCAGCTACTTCAAGAACTGCTGAGAATTGAGGAAAACCAACACCAGCAACGATACGAGTTGTACAGATAGAACCAGGTCCGATTCCAACTTTTACTCCATCTGCTCCGTTTGCCACTAAATATTTAGCTGCTTCCGGAGTAGCGATGTTTCCAACGATTACATCAATATTTGGGAATTTAGATTTTACTTCTTTTAAGGTATTCACTACACCTTCGGTATGTCCGTGAGCAGTATCGATAATGATAGCATCTACACCAGCAGCTACTAATGCACCTGCTCTTTCGACAGCATCACCAGTAACTCCGATAGCTGCAGCTACTCTTAAACGTCCAAAAACATCTTTGTTAGCGATTGGTTTTTGAGTAAGTTTTGTGATGTCTCTAAAAGTAATCAGACCTACTAATTCGTTTTTAGCATTCACAACCGGTAACTTTTCGATTTTGTGACCTTGCAAAACTACTTCGGCTTGTTCTAAAGAAGTTCCTTCAGAAACGGTAACCAAATTTTCGCTTGTCATTACCTCAACGATTGGTCTTGCTCCGTTTTTCTCGAAACGTAAGTCACGATTGGTAACGATTCCTTTTAAGATTTTATTCTCGTCAACGATTGGAATTCCGCCAATTCCGAATTCTTTCATGGCGTTTTTTGCGTCTGCAATGGTAGAATTTAATGGTAAAGTTACAGGATCAATGATCATTCCTGACTCTGCACGCTTTACTTTACGAACCTTCGCAGCTTGTTGCTCGATGGTCATGTTTTTATGTAAAACACCTATTCCGCCTTCTTGCGCCATAGCGATTGCCATTGCACTTTCGGTAACGGTATCCATAGCAGCTGATACTATAGGAACGTTTAGTGTTATGTTTCTTGAAAATTTTGATTTGATACTCACTTCGCGTGGAAGCACATTCGAGTAGTTAGGTACTAATAATACATCATCGTAAGTTAAACCTTCGCCGATAATCTTGGAGTTGTGTGCTATCATGTTGCAATTTCTAGTTGAATTGCGTGCAAATATAGTGAATAAATTGGAAACTTACCTACTAACTACCTCAGAATTATTTTGAAAGAAAATAATTTTAAATTTATCAAACCATTTTTTTAAACCATATAAGTGATTTAAAAAAATTTAAGTTTTGCCAAATTTTAGCGCAAAGGCCAAGAAAGTTTTAAAAATCATAAAAATCTGTGACTAAAAAATAAATCCAAATTTTCAAAGTCTTTTTTAATGAACTTATATCACTTATATGGTTTAAGAAAATTACTCATCAAGATCCTGTAGAACATAATTTAACCCGAATTGGAACGCCATACTGTTGGCTTTTGAAACATCTCTGAACTCTAAAATATTATCAACAAGAGCATAAATATTGACTTTACCGATGGTTCCCGAAAGCCCAAAACCAATATTTTTGTTCGAAAAGGCATCTAATGTATAAGTTGCTTTGACATCTAATTTTTCGAGAATACTTCTTTTGTAAAAAGCGGTAAAAGCAATAAAGGGGTTTTGGGGAGTGGTCATGGCAAACATTTGTGCTCCAACAGCGTTTACATATTTTCGCATACTTTGTGCTTTGCAATTACATTCTTCGTCTGAACGTTTTTCACCGAAAGAATACTGAATAGAAGCGTTGAATTTCGTAGGCCGCCAAGTGGTGTATTTGTTGTACAACGTATCACGCGGAATGGCTTTTTCGAATTCATCAAAGATATTTTCCGGTTCATCTGCGTTACTAAAATTGGGCTGCACTCCATCATATTGATATTTTCCTTTGTAGGTCAGCGTTTCAATATCTTTGGATTGTTTTATAAATCCTAAATCGATAATACTGGCGGTAAATTGCAAATTGTCTTTGAAATAATATGTCAAACCAGCATCGATTCCCAGACCCAAACTTCCGCCCAAAAAAGTATTCCTCGCAACATCGCCCGGAATACTTCCTTCGTATTCGTCTTTGGTGAATTTTGCAATTCCCGAAGTTCGCAACTCCAGATTAGAATCGATAATTTGGGTGTAAATATTGGGGATTCCGGTAGTATTTTGTCCTGTATAAATAAATCCTGAATTTTGAGTAGAAGTTGCATTGGCGCCACTTGAGTACATTTTGAAACGTCCACCGAGCACTAATTTTTTATTGATTTTTTTATGAAAGCCTACATGAAAAACCGATAGTACCTCCGCTTTTACATTCAAATCCGATAAATCGAAGGATCTTCCTATGTAGTTTTGATTCCCATCAACTGCTAAAATAGCGAGATCTTTTGGGAAATACATCAAAAAATCAAACTCCTGATACAAACCAAAAGAAACATACGACTGACTTTCGCTCCCTCCAACTCTAAAACCGCCTGAGAAAACTTCGAGTTGTTCATTAATATATGTTTTATCATTACTGGATGATTTTTGAATGATATTTCGAATTTTATCATTAAAATCTACTCCATTATCAGCAAATAAATCATAGGCAGAATAACTACTAGAGCCTACATTAGCCGAAATTCCAGACAATAACGGAATCCCAAAATAGTATTTATACGAAACGTCTGCGCCAGGATTTACGAGTAATGATTGCGGAATAGATGTAAAATTATACAACACTTGTTTGTTTTGCGAAAATCCGTAAAAGTTCGCAATAATGGCTAAAATTACGGCTGCTTTCCTCATTCGATTTCCATATAAACGGTTGCGGATGAACGTAATTTCAAATTACCTAAACTGTTTTCGTTTAATGGAGAACCTGCTTTGATATGGATTACAAAAGCTACTTTGGTGGTTTGTTTTAGTAAATCTAATCGCTGTTCTTCAAAAACTTCATGAAATTTCGAAATATTAGCACTTCCTGTATAAGCTGACACTTCATAATCTAGTGTTTCAAGTTGCTCATCATTGTCATTAAGAAGTAGTAAACTAACTGTAAAAGCACGGTTTATAGTATTGGTTATCTCAAAATCAAACTCGGCTTTTGCTAAATTATCGTTGAAAAATTTATCTTTAAAAACATCAAAATCTTCAGCATCAAAAGCTACGATATGCTCTGTTCCGTCATCGACAAAATCATGCGCCGGAACATCAAAATAAACCAGATTGGCTACAAATACAGGTTCTAATTTAAAATCATCAGTCTGATTAAAGTCTAAATCACTTGAGCATGAAATAAACAATAGAGACAAACATAAAATTGTAAAAACTCTCTTTTTTAGACATAATTTCATGACTCGATAACAATTAGATTTATATTAAAATATATTCTGATTGTAGGTTAATTAACTTGGGTAAGTAAATGTAATTTTTTTAATGAAAAGCACCAAACAATTTTGAAGCTTCGTTGTAAGCACTTTCGAAGCTTAAAGAATTTAAATCCGTTTGCGCTTTATTGGCGGTAAAATAAGAAAGTAATTTTTCGGTTGGCATATTTCCGGTTAGCTTATCCGTTGCCATCGGACAGCCTCCAAAACCCTGTATGGCACCATCAAATCGTGTACAGCCCGCTTTGTACGCAGCATCAATTTTTTCGAACCAGCTATTTGGAGTCGTATGCAAATGTGCTCCAAATTCTATTTTCGGGTATTTTGGAATTAAATTAGAAAATAAATACGTAATGACTTCCGGTGTAGAAGTTCCAACGGTATCCGAAAGTGACAAGATTTTCACTCCCATATTAGATAGTTTTTCGGTCCATTCGCCTACAATTTCCACATTCCATGGATCACCATAAGGATTTCCAAAACCCATAGAAAGATAAGTTACGACTTCTTTATTTTTTTTATCGGCAATTTCCAGAATTTCATCCAAAGTGATTAAAGATTCCGCAATAGTCTTGTGTGTATTTCGCATCTGAAAATTCTCTGAAATCGAAAATGGGAATCCTAAATATTGAATTGCAGCATTTTCCGAAGCTAAAGTAGCTCCCTGCGTATTGGCAATAATGGCAAGTAGTTTACTGGTTGTTTGCGACAAATCAAGCTGTGCCAAAACCCTGGCTGTATCCTGCATTTGCGGAATCGCTTTTGGAGAAACAAAACTCCCAAAATCTATCGTATCAAACCCGACTCTTAGCAAAGCCTGCAGGTACGAAACCTTTCTGTCAGTTGGAATAAACGTCTTAATGCCTTGCATGGCATCCCGTGGACATTCTATAATTTTGATTTTTTTACTCAAAGCAATTCTTTTATGAATGCTAAGTTAGTTCCTTTTTTAAAGATAAAAAAGTTATAATTTTTCTTTCTTTTCAGTATTACCAAATTTTGTAATATTGTTAATTATTACCAAAAAATGTAATAATTGAAAAAACTTACCGAATATGTTTTTAATTGGTACTTTAATCAGTTTTGGAATTGCGATTGTAACAGGATTGATTGTTCAAGCCTTGATTTTACAATTGCTTTAAAATCATTTTATTAATCTCTTTTATCAAAGCTGGTCCTTCGTAAATAAATCCTGTGTAAAGCTGTACCAAACTAGCTCCAGCATTCAGTTTTTCGATAGCATCAGCTGCAGAATGAATTCCTCCTACTCCAATAATCGGGAATGCTTTATTGCTTTTTTTCGAAAGAAAACGAATTACTTCAGTCGAACGTTTCGTTAATGGTTTTCCGGACAAACCACCCATTTCAGATTGGTTTTCAGATTGCAAACCTTCACGCGAAATCGTAGTATTGGTCGCAATTACACCCGCAATTTGAGTCGTTTTTACAATATCTATAATGTCTAATAATTGTTCATCTGTAAGGTCTGGAGCAATTTTTAGTAAAATTGGTTTTACTTTTTGAGTACTTGTTTTTTGCTTTTCAAGATTTCTGTTTTGTAAGGTTTGAAGCAAAGCCGTCAAAGGTTCTTTATCTTGTAAAGCTCTTAAATTGGGTGTATTAGGCGAACTCACATTTACCACAAAATAATCAACGTGGTCAAATAAAGCATCAAAACAAATAAGGTAATCATCTACAGCATTTTCGTTTGGTGTTACTTTATTTTTACCAATATTTCCACCGATCAAAACGCCTGAATTTTGTTTTAAACGTTCAACGGCTTCAATAACACCGCCATTGTTAAAACCCATTCGGTTAATAATAGCCTGATCTTCTTTTAATCGAAATAAACGTTTTTTAGGATTTCCTTCCTGACCAACTGGTGTTACAGTTCCTATTTCTATAAATCCAAAACCAAAATCTGAAAATTCTTTATAGAGTTTAGCATCTTTATCAAATCCTGCTGCAAGTCCAACTGGGTTTTTGAATTTTATTCCGAAAACTTCACGCTCCAGACGAACATCTTTTACTTCGTAAATAGCTTTTATAATTGATGAAACTCCGGGAATTTTTGAAATGAATTTAACAAAAGAAAAAGTAAAATAATGAACCTCTTCTGGATCACATAAAAAAAGTATCGGACGAATTATCAATTTATACATAAAAATAGTTGTTGTTTTTCGAGTGCAAATTTAACTATTAAACTTTAAAATGTATCCTTTTAATCAAAAACTGTTTAAACTTAAGAAAATGATTTACATAAAGGATTTTATACCAATAATTATTATAAAAAAATCAAACTATTTTTAAGATAATTTTAGTAAATTCGCTATACCCCTCTTCTAAACAAATAGTTATAAAAAACGCAACGCAGTTTTACGACTACTATATGTTATCAATAATTTTCAAATAAACTTATATAGTATTAGCAATAGCGTATTTTTTGTAAATAAAAAAACATTATTTTATACCGAATACTTTGCTTAAAGTTATTATATTTGTAGTATAAAATCTACTAAAAATAAAGTTTAATCTCAGAATCAAATTTTATGAATTGTAATACCAACTACCTAAAAGTTTTATTTTTGATAGTACTACTTTCCAGCACAAAATTACAAGCTCAGGACGATGCCGCTGAATTAGCTAAAAAATTATCCAATCCGATTGCAAGTTTAATTAGTGTTCCGTTTCAAAATAATAGCGATTATGGAATTGGAACTCTCAATGGCAGTAGAAATACTTTGAATTTTCAACCTGTGCTTCCTGTAAGCATCAACGATAATCTAAACATGATTGCCAGAGTAGTTTTACCTATTGTTACGCAAAATAATATAACCGGAGTTGGTCAAAAAGAAAGCGGTTTGAGCGATGCTGTTGTGAGTGCTTTTTTTAGTCCAAAGAACACTAAAAATGGCTATACCTGGGGAGTTGGACCTGCATTTTTGATTCCGACTGGAACTGATGATTTTTTAACTACAAAAAAATTTGGTATTGGGCCAACTGCAATTGCTTTAAAACAAACCAACGGTTGGACATTAGGAGTTTTGGCCAATCAAATATGGAGTGTTGCAGGAAGTAGTGACAGACCTGATGTAAGTCAAATGTTTGTACAGCCTTTTATCACACACAACTGGAAAAGTGGTGCAGGTTTAGGTGTTGTTGCAGAATATACTCAAAACTGGGTAGCAAACACTTCATCGGTTTGGTTAGTTCCAAATGTGAGTGGTGTAACCAGTATCGGAACTCAAAAAGTTTCATTAGCAATTGGGCCACGTATTAATATCATAGCTCCTGAAAGTATGAGAGCAGATTGGGGATGGAGAGCCGTTGTTATCTTCTTGTTTCCAAAATAAAAACATAAATAAAATCGCGATAAATGCTCATTTCAAAAACAAAACAAAATGCTGAATTGCAAATTACCCTCTAAAAAGCTACTTTTCCCGATAATTTTATTGGGATTCGCATCATTTTTTTCAAATAAAACATTAGCACAGGAAAACACCTCTGAGGAAACTTTTAGGCCTCATCATCAACTCGGAATAGCTATTAATCACGTGCATATTTTTGAAGGACGCGACGAAGAAAATAAGAAAAAAGCTTTGACCTTACCTTCTTGGGCAATTGACTATACCTATCATTTTAGCGAAAAATGGGCAGTTGGCTTACATACTGACATTGTAATTGAAAAATTTAAAGTAGAGAAAAATCTCGAAGGCGGAGAAGAAAAAGAAACCGTCGAAAGAAGTTATCCAATTGCTCCTGCCGTTATGGGGATTTATAAATTTAACGAACATTGGAGTTTTTTACTAGGAATGGGAGGTGAATTTGCTAAAGAAGAAAATTTTGCCCTTACACGCATTGGCGCTGAATATGGACACGAAATTTCAGATGGATGGGAGGTTTTTGGAACTTTTAGTTATGATGTAAAATGGAGCGCTTATGATAGCTGGGGACTTGGACTTGGAATCGCTAAAAGCTTTGGAGATAAATAAGGTTATTAATTAAAAGTAAGTAACAATGAAAAAAATTATCATCGGATTATCTATTATAACTTTATTAGCGTCTTGTAAAAAAGAAACCATTACCAATTCATCAGACTCATCTGAAACAAAAACTTCAACAAATTTAGCTTCTTGGTCTGATGCGTCTAAATCCAGAATAGAAACCTGGGTAAAAGAGGTAACCGATAGCACATCAGCAAATTTTATTCCGGTAGCAGACCGTATTGCGGTTTTTGATAATGACGGTACACTCTGGACAGAGCAACCAGTTTTGAGCACACAATTTATTTTTGCAATTGACAATCTTAAAACTTTATCAAAATCAAATCCGGATTTACTGAAAGATCCTGTTTTAAAAGGCGTTGTTAACGGAGATTTTGAACCTCTTAAAAAAGCTGGAATTCCTGGTATATTAAAATTAATAAACACTACTCATAACAACAACCAAACCGAAACCGAGTTTGATGATGCAGTAAAAAAATGGATGACAACCGCTAAGGATACAAAATTTAATAAAACATATAGTGAGTTAATTTACCTTCCAATGGTAGAATTATTAAATTATTTAAGAGCCAATCAATTTAAAACATTTATCGTGAGCGGTGGTGGTGCAGATTTTATGAGGGCTTTCGCCGAAGAAACTTATGGAATTCCACCTTATCAAATTATAGGAAGTTATGGTGAAGCTAAATATGAAATTGTTGATGGCAAACCAATTATTAGAAAAATTTCAGGAGCTCCTTTTATTGATGACAAAGAAGGCAAACCTGTAGCGATACACCGATTTATTGGTAAAGTTCCCGTTTTCTGCGCAGGAAATAGCGATGGTGACCAAGCTATGCTTCAATATACATCGGGAAGCAAATACAAAAGTTTTGGAATGATTCTGCACCATACCGATTCTATTAGAGAATATGCTTATGATTCTAAATCTTACATAGGACATTTAGAATCAGCATTAGTAGAAGCAAAAGAAAAAAACTGGATGGTCGTGGATATGAAAAATGATTTCAAAAAAATATTCTCTTTTCAATAATCTTTTAGTTAAAAAAGTAATTCTTGTGTCTCGAAAATAAAATTATTTATGCTTAATATCAGCCTAAAAATAAAATATTGGCCTGTAGTTTTTGTATCGCTACTCTTTTTTAATTCTGTATGGGCGCAACAAATAAAAGACACAACCAAATTACTAAATTTTAAATACGGTAGTAAAGGAATAGAATTACAAACTAAAGACAATAAGTTTCTTTTTCAATTACAAAGTCGTTTTCAGTTTCGTTTTTCTACTCCTTATGATCAGGATCCAGTCACTTTTGATGATTATAATCAAGACAAGCAAACCGCTTTTAAAATAAACAGAGCCCGTCTAAAAGTTGGCGGTCATGCCTTTGAGCCCTGGTTAAAATATTATTGGGAATATGAATTGAGCCAATCCAATTTATTAGACTTTAGAATCATGATAGAAAAATGGGATTGGCTAAGTTTTAAAGTGGGGCAATGGAAAGTAGAATATACCCGAGAACGTTTTATTAGCAGTGGCGAACAACAAATGGTTGACCGTTCCCTAATCAACAGAGCATTTACAGCCGACAGACAACAAGGTGTTGAAGTTTATGGTCATTTGAAAGGAAAAGGAATTGCCGATTTTAATTATTGGGCAGCAGCACTTACCGGAACAGGAAGAGGAAACACTAAAAATGATGATAACAATTTGATGTATTTTGGTCGGGCTCAGTGGAACTTTTTAGGAAGACAACTTGATTTTGAAGGCGGAGATTTAGAATTTCATGAAAAACCGGCAGCTATAATTGCTTTTTCCGGACTTACTAACAGAAGTGGTTTTACACGATTTTCGCAATCTGGCGGTGGGGCCTTAGAAGGTTTTGAAGATGGTGCTCCAGGGCAATATCGTACCAATCAGTGGAATTTGGAATCTGCTTTTATGTTTCAGGGATTTTCATGGCAAAGTGAATGGCATACTAAAGATATTATAGACAAACTTGATAATGATAAAACCACCACCATGAAAGGGTATTATGTTCAGGCGGGATATTTTTTTCATAATGCATTTAACTGGTGGCCTGAAAATTTAGAAATGGCTGGAAGACATGCTACTTACAGACCTGATAATAATTTCAGAGATAATCTTCAAAATGAATCTTCATTAGCATTAAACTGGTTTTTTAAAGGACACAAAAACAAATTAACAACAGAGGTGAGTCATTTTAGTTATCAGGACAAATCTTTGCCTTTAGCAGATGGTTGGCGTTTTAGAGTACAATGGGATATTTCATTATAAATTATCAAAAAAAATAAAAATGATTAAAGTTTTAACGATGATAAAAATATGCATAATGCCGGGCTTTGTTTTCCATATCTTAATTTAAAACCAGGATTGATATTGCCATGGGACCAGACGGAAGTTTTGGGTACTACATCGTCTTTGGTCACAACTGGAACAGGTGATCAATTTTGGTATGAGTTTTGAAAGTTTCCTAAGATATTAAAAACTTTAATAACGTATATTTTCATACTTTATTAAAACTTAACTAATTTTTTTAATAAATTTATATAACATAAAACACTGAAAATGAAAAGTATAAAACAATCACTTAGAAAAACAACACTTATGTGTTTGATGGGATCTTTTTTTCTGATCACAATTGACAGTATGGCGCAGCGCCGAGCTGGTGGCGGTGGCGGTGGCGCACATCGAGCTACTCAGGCAAGACCCGCAGCGCAACATAACAGACCCGCAGCAACAGCCAACAGAAAATCTACTGTAAACAGAGCCGGAACCGGTTTAAATAATTCTAAAAATAAAGTTACGAGACCAAATTCTACTTCAAAGATTGGTGATAAAAAAATAACCAACAATAGAAGTTCTTCAACAATCAATAAAAACAAAGTTGGCAATAGAAACACCAATATCAAAGGAGGAAATAAAGTAAATATTGATAAAAGCAAAAGAAACGTAAATATAAACGTGAATAACAGTGTTCATGTTCGTAACAATCGTAATACCGTAGTAAGAAGAAATACACTTCCTTACGCCCGTCCTCCTTACAGATACGGAGGATATCGTTATAATGCATATCATCCTTATTATCCACGTCCATACAGACCATTTTATTGGGGACCAGTTTGGCATCCGTGGGGATTTTTCATCACTACACTAGCAGTTACAGCAATTGTTGTTAGCGTAGAAAGCACTCAATATCACTATGATCAGGGAGTCTGGTACACCTCAACAAGTGGAGGTTATACCGCTGTGCCTGCACCTGTAGGCGGAACTGTAAACAATATTCCAAGTGGTGCTGAAACAGTTAATACAGGTACTGTAAACAATTATTATTATGGCGGTACCTATTATGAAAAGGACGGCAGTAATTACACAGTAGTTGCGCCTCAAGCAGGTACTCTTGTTGATAATTTACCGGAAGGTGGTGAAGAAGTAACCATTGGAGACAATAAATATGTAAAATTTGGTGAAACATACTACCAACCTGTTCAAGTTGATGGTAAAGACAAATACGAAGTTGTTCTTGTTGAAGCTGATAATTAATACAATATAAAGAAAGCCGAATCAAGAATTTACATAGAGGAAAATGTATCTGAATTCTAAAACCAGTTACCACACAAAGGTTTCCGTAATGAGAAAGCTTATGCAACCGTATTTGGAATACAATAATTAACGAATAATATATTTTTAGTAACCTTATCGAATGAATGGAGTTTGATAAGGTTATTTTTTTTAACTTTATCATTAATTACTTACGAATACAATTATTTTAAACTAATTATAATGAAAAATAAAGCCTATTGGATTTTTGCTATTCTTACCATTTCAATAATCACAATTGCATTTAGCTATACTAAACTTTTTGTTGCCAAAAAGAAAATGATGGCAACTACGGATTGCGCAGAAATTCCAAATACTTCATCTGAACCTTCGTTATTTAAACCAACTATACTCAACACAACTGTACCTCCAGCTGATAAAATCCCAAAAGGGATGGTTTGGATTCCTGGAGGAGAATTTTCGATGGGAAGTAATATTGAAGATGAAAGTTTATGCAGTATAAAAGGAGTTACCAAAGATGCGGCACCGATACATCAGGTCTATGTTGATGGATTTTATATGGATAAAACCGAAGTTACAAACGATCAATTTGAAGCTTTTGTAAAAGCGACCGGCTATGTAACATTAGCAGAAAAAAAGCCTACTCCAGAAGAATATCCGGGAGTTCCTTTAGAAAATTTGATTGCTGGATCGGCAGTTTTTACACCAACTCCTACTAAAGTAGCCTTAAACGATTATATGCAATGGTGGACCTATCAGGGAGGTGCCGATTGGAGACATCCCGAGGGCGCAGAAAGTTCCATTAAAGGAAAAGGAAATTATCCTGTTGTACAAGTTTCCTGGGAAGATGCTGCTGCTTATGCAAAATGGGCCGGCAAAAGATTACCAACTGAAGCAGAATGGGAATTTGCAGCTCGCGGCGGAAAAAAAGGAGAACTTTACGCTTGGGGAAATACATTAAAACCAAAAGGAAAATTTCAAGCCAATATTTACCAAGGAAAATTTCCTTTGGAAAAAGGAGATACTGGAGAAGATGGATTTATAGGTATTGCTCCTACTGCACAATACGCTCCTAACGGATACGGATTATACGATGTAGGCGGAAATGTATGGGAATGGACAAACGACTGGTATTCTGATGTTTATTATAATGAACTAAGTGAAAAGGGAGGAGTAATCAAAAATCCACAAGGTCCTAGCACTACCAGTGACCCAACCGAGCCAGGTGCCGCAAAAAAAGTACAACGTGGCGGTTCCTTTTTATGTACCGACCAATATTGTACCCGTTACATGGTAGGAACGAGAGGAAAAGGTGAATATAATTCTCCTGCCAATCATCTTGGTTTTAGATGTGTACAGGATATTAAAAAATAATTTAAAAAAAACTTTTTAGAACTTTTCACACCTAACAATTGCCCAACTTTATATAGATAAGTTGGGCAATTGTTGTTTATATTTGCCTAAAAATAAACAAATGCAACATATTATAGATCGTTTTATCAGTTATGTAACAATTGATACCGAATCAGACCCGAATTCACAAACTACGCCAAGTACCGAAAAACAGTGGATTCTAGCTAATAAATTAGTAGCAGAACTTAAATCAATTGGTTTAATAGATGTTACCATAGATGACAAAGCTTACATCATGGCTACATTACCAAGTAATGTAGAGCATGAAGTTCCAACCATTGGTTTTGTTTCGCATTTTGATACTTCTCCCGATTTTAGCGGAGCCAATGTAAAACCTCAAATTATCGAAAATTACGATGGGAAAGACATTGTTTTGAATGCTGAGAAAAACATCATTTTATCGCCAAATTATTTCAAAGATTTGCTGCAATATAAAGGGCAAACCATCATTACAACTGACGGAACTACGCTATTAGGTGCTGATGATAAAGCTGGAATTACCGAAATTGTTTCGGCAATGGAGTATTTAGTTCAAAATCCAGAAATTAAACACGGGAAGATCAGAATTGGCTTTACTCCAGATGAAGAAATTGGTCGCGGAGCGCATCATTTTGATGTAGCAAAATTTGGAGCTCAATGGGCTTATACTATGGATGGGAGCCAGATTGGCGAATTAGAATACGAAAATTTTAATGCGGCTGGAGCCAAAATTACTTTCAAAGGAAAAAGTGTTCACCCTGGTTATGCCAAAGGCAAAATGATCAACTCGATGCTGATTGCAAATGATTTTATCAACGAACTTCCAAAAGGAGAAACGCCTCAGGAAACTAAAGGTTACGAAGGTTTTTTTCACGTACATCACGTAACCGGAAGCATCGAAGAAACAGTTTTAGAATTGATTATCCGTGATCACAACAAGAAAAAATTCGAAAAACGAAAAGATTTAATTGGAAAAATTGCCAAAAAAATCAATAAAAAATTCGCTAAACAATTTGGAGAAGATATTGTAATTGCTGAAGTTAAAGATCAGTATTATAATATGAAAGAAAAAGTAACTCCTGTAAAACATATTGTAGATATTGCCGAAAAAGCTATGCGGGAATTAGGCATAAAACCAATTATAAAACCAATTCGTGGCGGAACAGATGGTTCGCAATTATCGTATATGGGATTGCCGTGTCCGAATATATTTGCCGGTGGCCATAACTTTCACGGAAAATACGAATATGTTCCGGCTGAAAGCATTCAGAAAGCCACTGATGTAATTGTCAAAATTGCTGAATTGACCGCTATTCCTGGTGTATTTGATGTAACTGAAAAATCTAAAACTAGAAAATAATTGTGGAACCAATTGCAGATAAAAAACACGTTTGGGATAAAATGAATAATTGGGAGGAAGAAATTCTTTTTCTAAAAACCATTATTGATAAAACTGAGCTGATTGAAACTGTAAAATGGGGCGCTCCAGTTTATGTTTTCAATAAAAAAAATGTGATCGGAATTGGGGGTTTTAAAGACTATTTTGCGATTTGGTTTTACAACGGTGTCTTTTTAAAAGATGAAAAAAAGAAACTCATCAATGCTCAGGAAGACAAAACAAAATCATTACGTCAGTGGCGTTTTACGTCAAAAGAGGACGTTAACGAAAAAGAAGTTCTAGAATATATTGTTGAAGCTATAGAAAACGAAAAGCAAGGTAAAGTTCTCAAACCTGCTAAAAAAGAAGCAATTATCTCGGAACTTTTAAATAAGGAAATGAACCAGAATAAGGATTTAGCAGAAGCTTTTCAGAAATTTACTCCTTACAAACAATATGAGTTTTTAGAATATATAGAAACCGCCAAACAAGAGAAAACTAAATTGACCAGACTTGAAAAAATCATTCCGATGATTTTGGAAGGTATTGGTTTGAATGATAAATACAGGTAGAATTTAAAAATTCCAAAAAATAAATTCCAAATTCCAAAAGGATTGAAACCTTTTTCAAAGTTTTGAACTTTGAAAAAGGTTTTTTTTTGTCAATTCCTAACGAGGAATCTCCACTAGATACTCTATATAGTTATTCTTCAATCTTTGTCAAGATACTTATAGAGATTCCTCGTTCGAAATGAAAAAAAATAAACAAAAACATTCTTGTTGAAAACGGATGCCCTAGCCCCGATAGGAGTGAAAATCCTTTTGTTTTTTTCTTTAAAAAACAAAAGATTGTAACGGATAGCGGGATTAGCTCCTAAAAAAAAAGATTTGGTTTTATATATAAATCGTGGTGACAAAACTGGAATGAATTTTCAATAAAAAAATCCCAAACTCCAATTATTACATTGGAATTTGGGATTTATATTTTTTTGGAATTTCTAAAAAAAAATTAAGCTTTTTTAGCATTCAAAGCAGCACTCATTTCCATAGAAATTGCAGAACGCTCTAATTTTAATTTTCCAGACATTGTTTCGATGATTACTGTAGTTTCTGAAAGCTCAGCCACTTTACCATGAATACCACTTTTTGTAATTATTTTATCACCCACTTTAAGGGCGCTTTCAAATTCTTTTTCTTTTTTTGCCTTTTTTTGTGCTGGCATTATCATAAAGAAATAAAGCACAGCAAACATTAGTAAATATGGGGCAAATTTCATTACATCTTGCATAGTGTATAGTTTTAATTTTGTTGTTAATATTCTTATTATTGACTCTTCGATTTTACTCAGAGTGACATTCTAATTGGATTTTGGATTTTCAAATTTAAGATTTTAGAATCTTACATTAAACCTCTACCCACTTTTATCATTTTTTTGTTGGCTTCTAGTTCTTTTACCAAATTATCCAGAATCCCGTTGATAAAAATACTACTTTTTGGAGTAGAATATTCTTTGGCAATCTCTAAATATTCGTTAAGGGTAACTTTTACAGGAATTGATGGGAATTTTAAAAACTCACAAATTGCCATTTTCAAAATAATCGTATCAATTTCGGCAATTCTTTCACTGTCCCAGTTTGGTGTTTTATCATCGTATTCTTTTGCAAAAATGGATTCGTTTAAAACTGTTCTTCTGAATAAATCTTTAGCGAAATCTTTATCTTCAACATCTTTATACAATTTTGGCACTCTAAAATCATCCGGATCTTCCGTTTTGATAGCTTTCAATTGTTTGATAATATGCGTATTTACAACCGGAATATCATCAACCCAGGTCAATTTATCATCTTCCAGATACTCATATAATTTTTCGTTAGGAACAATTACTTCGGCAAATAAATCAATTATAAATTGTCTGTCTTCATCAAAAGTATTGGTAGTGTTGCTCATGTACTTTTTGTACAATTCGCTTGCTTTAATATCATTTAAAAGCAATAAAATATAATCGTCATTTAACTGCCAATTGTTGATTTTACGGTTTTCTAAAGCAATACTAAGCGAGTTGCTTTCGGCAAGAAGCTGAAAAATTTTATTTTTGATAAACTTCTCGTTCGGATTACGTTCTGCAGGGGTTGCAAGATGTTTTTTGCTTGAAAGATGTAAAAAAACAGATTCTTTTTTGCAAATTTCAATCAACGAAGAAAGCATTATAAGGTATAAATCCTGAATATTATCAATACTGTAAAAAAGAAATTTTTCTTCTTTTTCCATATTATCAGAACCACTTTGATGCATTGCATAAATGGATTGCATTACTTTAACGCGTATGTGTCTTCTATTTACCACCTTGTAAGAACATTTAAAAATTAGTCTGCAAAATTATGAATTTAACGTCTTATATTAAAATTTAATACCATAAAAAACGTTTCAAAAAACTAATTCATAATCGATATAAAAAAAATCTCAGTTTTCAACCTTCGTTTCTGATGAAACAAAGAGCTAAAAACTGAGATTGTAAACTTAAAATATTATTTTTTACTGTTTTCAATTTTTCTCAAATCAATACGATTTTGAGCAATTGTTAA
The DNA here is from genome assembly GCF_009789235.1 of Flavobacterium hydrocarbonoxydans. Lineage (GTDB taxonomy): Bacteria > Bacteroidota > Bacteroidia > Flavobacteriales > Flavobacteriaceae > Flavobacterium > Flavobacterium hydrocarbonoxydans. The sequence continues at coordinate 39,752 of NZ_WSTB01000007.1, forward strand.
AGCAGCTTTATGTGTTGTCATTCCGTTTTTCACAGCATAATCGATAATCTCTAACGTAGTGTTGTAGATGTTTTCGGTTTTGCTCATGATTTCAGCTTTACCATAATGCTCTAATTCAGCATAAACATTGATAATTCCACCAGCATTGATCAAGAAATCCGGAGCGTATAAAATACCTCTTTCCTGCAATCTTGCTCCGTGTACATTCTCATCAGCAAGCTGATTGTTGGCAGCACCAGCAATAACTTTTGCTTTGATTTTGTTTACTGTATTATCATTAATTGTTGCTCCCATCGCACATGGCGCATAAATATCTACATCAGCAGTATATAAATCTTCGCCTGTATAAATAGTTGCTCCGTATTTTTGAGCTACCTGATATAATTTTTCTTCGTTGATATCGGTAATCGTTACCTGCGCTCCTTCTTTAGTCAAATAATCAACCAAAGTTTCACCTACGTGACCAATTCCCTGAACCAAAACTTTTTTGCCGTCTAAAACATCAGAACCAAACTGACTTTTAGCAGCCGCTTTCATTCCTAAATAAACTCCGTAAGCAGTTATAGGCGAAGGATTTCCTGAACCACCTCTTTCTTCAGAGATACCTGTTACATAAGGCGTAACATCTCTTACAGTATCCATGTCTTTTGTTTCCATCCCAACATCTTCAGCAGTGATATATCTTCCGCTTAAAGAGTGAACAAACTCACCAAACTTACGCATCAATTCAGGTGTTTTTTGCGTTTTAGCATCACCAATAATTACTGCTTTACCTCCACCAATATTCAATCCGGTAATGGCAGATTTATATGTCATACCTCTTGAAAGACGCAAAACATCGTTTAATGCTTCCCATTCGGTATTATAATTCCACATTCTAGTACCTCCTAAAGCTGGCCCCATAACTGAATTATGAATACCAATAATTGCTTTTAAACCTGTATCTTTGTCATTGCAAAATACAATTTGTTCATGATCGTCAAAAGATAACTGACCAAAAACAGGATCCATTTTTTGAAGTTCTTTTCCAGTTGCGAAAGTTGCATCCATAGTGTTACTATTTATTTATTAAAATTATGAATTCGTCAAAAAGACAACTCAAATTTAAATAAAAAATACACATGTGCTAATTTTTTAGCTTTTTAATAACGATTTAATAGTTAAAGACGATTGCGAAAATTGCTTTATCTCTAACATTAAATTGAGAATAATTTACAAAACCTTTTGGTTTCAACATCGAATATCTCACAAAAATGAAAGAATTACGTTATTTAGATAAATATTTCATCAAATACAAATACAGTTTTTCTCTTGGTATTTTAATCGCAATAATCTCACAAATATTTGCTTTATTCACTCCAAAACTTATTAGTAAGTCATTAAATGAAATTGAAAAGTTTGATAAATTGCCAAAAGCAGATCAAATGTCACAAGTCATTATTGATGCTTATCGAGGGGATTTAATTCATAATGTACTCTTAATTATAGCTACTGCAATAATTTCAGGTTTTTTTCTCTTCTTAACCCGTCAGACCTTAATTGTAATGTCACGTCATATTGAGTTTGATTTAAAAAATGAGGTTTTTAAACAATACGAGAATCTTTCGCAAAACTTTTACAAACAAAACCGCACTGGAGATTTGATGAATCGTATAAGCGAAGATGTTTCGAAAGTCCGTATGTATGTTGGGCCTGCCGTTATGTACACGATAAATACTTTTATTCGCTTTGCCATTGTGATTATATATATGTATAATGTTTCGCCATTACTAACCTTATATACCATTCTTCCTTTACCCATTTTGTCTTATTGTATTTTCAAATTAAGTTCTGAAATCAATAAACGAAGTACCATTTTTCAGCAATATTTATCGAAAGTATCCAGTTTTTCGCAAGAAATATTTTCTGGAATCCGAGTAATAAAAGCCTATTCGTTAGAAAATCAGCATCAGCATAATATGGTGGCTCTTGCCCAGGAAAGCAAAAGCAAAAGTTTGAATCTGGCAAAAGTCCAGTCGTTGTTTGGCCCTCTGATGATTGCCCTTATCGGAATTAGTAATTTAGTCGTGATTTATTTTGGAGGTGTCATGTACATCAACGGAACCATTCCGAACATCGGAACTATTGCCGAGTTTATTTTATATGTAAATATGCTCACCTGGCCCGTTGCTTCGTTAGGATGGGTTTCGTCTATGGTACAAGAGGCAGAAGCTTCGCAGAAACGTTTGAATGAATTCCTGAAAATTGAACCGGAAATCCAAAATAATAACGAAAATCCATCCGATATTCAGGGATCTATTATTTTCGAAAATGTAAGTTATACTTACGAAGACACCAATATTGAAGCCTTGAAAAATGTTTCTTTCACAGTAAAAAAAGGAGAAACATTAGCCGTTTTAGGAAAAACAGGCTCTGGAAAATCGACAATTTTATCTCTAATTTCCCGCTTATATGATGTTACCGATGGAAAAATTACAATTGACGAAAACGAAATAAGCACTTTAAATCTAAATGATTTACGAAACAACATCGGTATTGTGCCTCAGGATGCGTTTTTATTTTCGGATACCATCAAAAATAATATCAAATTTGGAAATCAGGATGCAACCGATGAAGAAGTAATTGAAGCTGCAAAAAATGCTGTCGTTCACGATAATATTATCACATTCAACAAACAATATGATACGATTTTAGGCGAAAGAGGTATTACACTTTCGGGAGGGCAAAAACAGCGTGTTTCGATTGCAAGAGCTATTATAAAAGATCCAGCAATACTGCTTTTTGATGATTGTTTATCAGCAGTGGATACTGAAACTGAAGAAATTATCCTGAATAATCTTTTTAATATTTGTAAAAATAAAACTACAATCATTGTAAGTCATCGTGTTTCATCGGCAAAAAATGCCGATAAAATAATCATTCTGGAAGATGGTAAAATCATCGAACAAGGCTCTCATAATCAATTAATAAATCAGGATGGTTATTATGCTGCTTTATATTTGAAACAACTTTCGGAAAAAGAATTACTTTAATTGTTGTGTAATAGATAATTTTTTATGATTTTTGAGTACTATTAATTCCAAAAATGATAGAACGTATTATGAGAGAAAATGACATGTTAGAAAAAGAAGAGATTTTTTCTAAGGTATTACGAGCAGGAAGAAGAACTTATTTCTTTGATGTGAGAGCTACTAAAGCTGACGATTATTACATCACTATTACAGAAAGCAAAAAATTTACTGAAGAAGATGGTTCTTTTCATTTTAAAAAACACAAAATTTACTTATACAAAGAAGATTTTAGTGCTTTTGCCGAAATACTTGAAGAAATGACTTCATACGTCTTGAACCACAAAGGCGAAGAAGTAATCTCTGAAAGACACCAAAAAGATTTTAAAAAAGAGTACGGTTCTGATAAACCTGAAGGAATTGCGACTCAAAGATCAAGTTTTACCGACATTGATTTTGATGATATTTAGTCATTAAAAAATGACTTTTTAAAACTTAAAGTCCAAAATGTGCTGCATTTTGGACTTTTTTTATATATTTAAAAATCAAAAACCACACGATCTTGAAAACTATAACCAAAAACCAAATTATTTACCTGGTCCTGTTCTTTGTGATAAGCTTTTCTTCTTATTCACAAAAAACAAATCCACAAATAGAAAAAAAAATAGATAATCTTATAAAAAAGATGAGAATTGAACAAAAAATTGGTCAGGCTTGTCTAAAAGGAACTTCGAGCCGAAGTAAAGGTTTATCTGAAGAACTTAAAAATGAGGTACGTAAAGGATTGGTAGGTGCCATTTTAAACCTTACAGATCCCAAATTAGTATTTGAAATACAAAAAATTGCTGTTGACGAAAGCCCTAGCCACATTCCGCTATTATTTGGTAGAGATGTCATTCATGGCTATAAAACTATTTTTCCTATTCCCCTTGGTTTAGCCGCCTCCTGGGATATTCCATTGGTCGAAAAAACATCAAAAATTGCAGCAAACGAATCGTATTCAAATTGTTTCAATTGGACATTTGCACCCATGATCGATATTGCCAGAGATGCCCGTTGGGGAAGAATTGCCGAATCACCGGGTGAAGACCCTTTATTGGCTTCGAGATTAGGAGTAGCGTATATTAAAGGATTTCAGGGTGAAGATCCTTCGGTTCCTGGACAAATTTTAGCTTGTGCCAAACATTTTGCAGCTTATGGAGCCGCTGAAGGCGGAAGAGATTACAATACCGTGAGTATGTCTGAATCGATGCTGCGAAATGTATATTTAAAACCTTTTGAAGCTGCCGCAAAATCAGGAGCAGCTACTTTTATGAGTTCTTTTAATGATATTAATGGAATTCCAGCATCGGGAAATAAATTTTTACTTAAAAAAATATTACGCGAAGAATGGAAATATGATGGTTTTGTGGTAAGCGACTGGAATTCTGTCACCGAAATGATTCCACACGGATTTGCTGCTGATGAAAAAGATGCCGCGCTCAAAGCTGCTTCGGCAGGATTAGACATGGAAATGACGAGCTTGTCTTATGCAAATCATTTAAAAACATTAATTACAGAAAAGAAAATTTCCGAAAAAGAATTAGATGAAATGGTTCGTAACATTCTACGAATAAAATTTCGCGCCGGAATATTCGAAAATCCCTATTTTAAAGACAGAGAAAAATTTTCGATTTTGACTGCCGAATCTTTAGCAACAGCAAAAGAATCTGCTATTAAAAGTTGTGTTTTATTGAAAAATGAAAATCAAATCCTGCCTTTACAATCCAATCAAAAAATTGCTGTAATTGGCCCATTAGCGGATGCGCCAAGAGAACAATTAGGCACCTGGATTTTTGACGGAAACAAAGCCGATTCTCAGACTCCTTTGAAAGCTTTGCAAACTAGTTTTGGTCAAAATAACGTTTTTTACGCAGCAGGGCTTTCACACAGCCGATCACTTTCTGAAGAAGGATTCGCAGAAGCCGTTACTGAAGCCAAAAAAGCAGATGTCATTCTGTTCTTTGCTGGTGAAGAAGCCATACTATCTGGTGAAGCGCATTCCAGAGCGAATATTAATTTACCTGGTTTACAGGAAAAATTAATTGCCGAATTATCCAAAACAGGAAAACCAATCGTATTGATAATTATGGCTGGAAGACCTATTACACTTGGAGCCGTTTTACCCAATGTAAAAGCCGTACTTATGGCCTGGCATCCCGGAACTATGGCTGGACCAGCTATTTCGGATATTGTAAAAGGTATTGCAAATCCATCCGGAAAATTGCCGGTTACCTGGCCAAAAGAAGTGGGACAGATTCCTATTTATTACAACCATCCTAGTACCGGAAGACCTGCAGATCCTAAAACTTTCGTAGCCATTCAGGATATTCCGGTTGAAGCCTGGCAAAGTTCTTTAGGCAACAATTCGCATTATCTGGATGCTGGCTACGAACCTCAGTTTCCTTTTGGTTTTGGTCTAAGTTATACATCTTTTGTATATGATAATTTAAAAATTGAAAAGACAAACTTAAAAACCAATGATCGTCTGACAGTTACTGCGAATATCACCAATACCGGCAACACCACCGGAATTGAAACGGTACAATTGTATGTGCAGGATATTACAGGAAGTATCGTGAGACCTGTTAGAGAATTGAAAGATTTTGTACAAATAGAATTAAAATCAAAAGAATCCAGAACAGTAGAATTCTCTATACCGGTTTCGGATTTGGCTTTTTATAATGATCAGATGGAGCTAAAAACTGAGCCTGGCGATTTTAAACTCTGGATAGCTTCGCATGCCGAAAATGGTTTAGAAGGAAATTTTAAAGTAGAATAAAAACTATATCTAATGAAAAAAATAACGTTTATAATAAGTTTCATCCTAATTGGATTTTCAGCTGTTGCTCAAAAAACAGAATATGAAACCAAATCAAACATTCAATATTATAATACTGTAGTAAACAAAGCTGACAGTTACATCAATGAGCGATGCGTGCTGGATATTTATTATCCAAAAAACAGTAAAAATTTTGCTACGATTGTATGGTTTCATGGTGGCGGTCTAACTGGCGGAAGCAAAGAAATACCAGAAGCTTTAAAGAATAAAGGTTTTGCAATTATTGGTGTAAATTATAGATTATCTCCCAAAGTTAAAGCCGAAAAATGTATTGAAGACGCTGCTGCTGCAGTAGCCTGGACATTCAATAATATTGCGAATTATGGCGGTGACTCTTCTTTAATTTTTGTTGCAGGACATTCTGCAGGTGCTTATTTAACCTCGATGATTGGTCTGGATAAAAAATGGCTGCAAAAAGAGGGAATTGATGCCAATAAAATTGCTGGGCTTATTCCGTTTAGCAGTCAGTGTATCACGCATTTTGAAATTCGAAGACAAAACGGAATTCCTGAAAAACAACCTACCATCGATGCTTTTGCTCCGCTTTTCCATGTACGCGCAGATGCTCCGCCTTTATTATTAATAACGGGTAACCGTGAACTGGAAATGTTAGGCCGCTATGAAGAGAACGCTTATATGGAGCGAATGATGAAATTGGTTGGGCACAAACAAACCCAGCTTTTTGAATTAGACGGTTATGGTCACGGTATGACAGAACCTGCTTTTCCACTATTAGTAAACGAAGTAAACCGAATTATAAAGGAAAATTAAAAATAATCATTAAATAAATCCACGGCCATGGAAACCAATCTTTTAATATTACCCGGACTTGGAAATTCCGGAGAAAAACACTGGCAAACCTTCTGGCATAAAAAATATAAAAACTCGATAAGAATTGTTCAGGATAATTGGGATGAACCTCAACTGAAAGATTGGTTAGAACGATTGAACGAAGAAATTTCAAAACTTGAAAAACCAACTATTTTGGTGGCACATAGTCTGGCGGTTTCTTTAGTGCAGCATTGGGCCAGTTCCAATAAAAATGAAAATATTATCGGTGCGCTTTTAGTGGCTCCAGCCGATGTGGATTCGCCAATTCACACCCCCGAATCTGTACGCAATTTTTCGCCTATTCCTGTTGCAAAATTGCCTTTTCCGTCGATTGTAGTAGCAAGCGAAAATGATCCTTATGCTTCTTTTGAAAGAAAACAATATTTTGCCAAAATGTGGGGAAGTGATTTCGTAAATGTTGGCCAAAAAGGACACATCAACTCAGATTCGGATTTAGAATACTGGGAAGAAGGACAATTGATTTTAGAGCAGTTGGTAACTAAGCTAAACTTGAAATAGACCGCGGATAACACGGATTTACTTCGTAAAAACGCGGATAAAAACAGATTTTTTTATTTTTTTTCTGAGCAACTACAAAAAAGCAAATCTTTTCCTAAATCTTAAAAATCACCCTATTCTTAAACCATTTTCAATTTTAAAATCGGGAGCCAGTAAAATTACGTCTCCCTCCTGTCCTACTGCGCCCAAAACTAAACATTCGCTCATAAACCTGCCTATTTGTTTTTTAGGAAAATTGACAACCGCCACAATTTGGCGATTCAATAAATCTTCTTTAGAATATCTTTTGGTAATTTGTGCCGATGATTTTCTAATTCCGATTTCAGAACCAAAATCAATCGTAAGCTGAAAGGCTGGTTTTCTGGCTTCTGGAAAATCATTTACTTCGATAATGGTTCCAATACGCATATCAGTTCTTTCAAATTCACTCCAGGTTAAATCCATTTTTGCTTTTTTTTTAATGTTGTTTTACAAATCTATTAATTCTGTAAGGGATTCCATTAATTCTATAAATTATTTTTTTAAGTAAAAACTAAATTTACAAAACACATTATAAGATAACATTTAAATTACTAAAAATGGAAAATATTCTGACTAACAGCAACCCATCAATTCGGTATTTTCAATATGACTTGAAACATCCAAATACTGATAAATATATAGAAACGGAACAAAATGTAAAACTCTATGTAAAAGATTATGGTCAGGGAGAACCTGTCATTTTGATACATGGGTGGCCGCTTTCGAACGAAATGTGGGAATATCAAATTGAGTTTTTAGTTCAAAACAATTATAGAGTAATTGCCTATGACAGACGTGGATTTGGTAAATCATCCCAACCCTGGAATGGTTATGATTACGACACTTTATCAGATGATTTAAAAGAAATTATTGAGCAGCTCGAATTAGAAAATGTAACGTTGGTAGGTTTCTCAATGGGTGGCGGTGAAGTCGTTCGTTATTTTAGCAGACATGGCGGAAAAGGCGTTAAAAAAGCCGCTTTGATTTCGTCGATTATTCCTTTTTTATTAAAAACCGAAGACAATCCGGAAGGACGTCCACAAGAAAAAGGTGAAGCCAGCGCAGCAGCCATCAAAGAAGACCGAATCGGGTTTCTTGATAATTTTGGTAAAACGTTTTTTGGTGTCAACATCATCAACAAACCTTTGAGTACGCCATTGTTAGAATATTACAGAATGTTATGTTCGTTTGCATCTTCAAGAGCTACCTTAAAATGTGCCGAATCATTAAATACTACTGATTTTAGAGATGAATTGCACACTATTAAAGTTCCTACTTTAATTATTCATGGAAATGAAGATAAAAATGTTCCGATAGAAGTGAGTTCAGAAAAAACGGCTGCGGCCATAGCCAATAATACTTTTATTGTTTATGAAGGCGCACCACACGGACTATTTTATACCGAAAAAGATAAATTAAATGAGGATTTATTGAATTTTCTGAATTCGTAAATTTTCAACCAATACCCAAAGGATGTACTATTTTTTTGAGCAAAACTTCTTTGGGTATTTTTTTTAATCTCCTACTTCTTTTGATTACAGAATTTTAAAGTTAAATTTGGATAACTAATTTTCTGTAAAAATGGCTAGAACTCTTTCAAATATGCTTCCACTTGGAACGCTTGCTCCAGATTTCAAATTAAAAGATACTAACTCAAACTATAATTATTCTTTTGAAGACATAAAAGGCGCTAAAGGAACATTAGTGATTTTTATCTGCAATCATTGTCCGTTTGTACATCATGTTATGCCAGAAATTATTATGATTGCCAATGATTATCGTGTACAAGGCTTGGGAATAATAGCTATTTCCAGTAATGATGTTGTAAAATATCCGCAGGATTCTCCAGAAATGATGACAGAATTTGCATTCGAAAATAAAATGGATTTCCCTTATTTATTTGATGAAAATCAAGAAGTTGCCAAAGCTTTTGATGCTGCTTGTACCCCAGATTTTTATTTATTTGACAGTCAGGATAAATTATTTTATCGCGGTCAATTAGACGATTCCAGACCTGGAAACGGAATTCCGTTAAGCGGAAGTGATTTGCGAAGCGCGATCGACGCACTAATTTACAATCGAAGTTTAAAAAACCCTCAGAAACCAAGTATTGGCTGTAATATTAAATGGAAATAAAATACCTATTTCTATAATTTTTACGAATAAATTTAATTTTAAACCCAACAGGTTTAAAAAACCTGTCGGGTTTAAAAATTACAATTGAGAATTGATATAATTTGAAATGGAAACCATTTGTGTATCATCTAGTTTTGCTTTTTTCTGCATTCTTACCAGGATTGGCTTCCACTCCTCGTGAGTAAACTTCTTCGGTTCATATAATTTGTGGCATTTTGCACAATTATTATCATACAAACTTTGTCCTGCAGCCAATTCTGGTGTTAGTTCTACAGCTTTTGCAACAGGTGCGGCCTCAGTTACTGCAGGTGTTTTAGTTGCACAGGAAAATAATACTAAAGCAACTGCTGCGGTTAAAATTCTTGATTTCATGTTTCGTTTGTTTTTTAGTAAATATAAAAAAAATCCCATTCGACAGACGAATGGGATTATTATTTAAAACAACTTTAAATTGTCTTTTATCTTCTTATTTTACGTCCATTAATTCAACGTCAAAAATCAAAGTTGCGTTTGGTGGGATAACTCCTCCAGCACCTGCAGGTCCATATCCTAAATCAGATGGAATTACAAAACGAGCTTTGTCACCTACTTGTAATAAAGCAATACCTTCGTCCCATCCTTCGATAACCTGACCAATTCCTAATTTAAATTCGATTGGTTTTTTACGTGGGTAAGATGAATCAAAAACTTTTCCTGTTTCTAAAGATCCTTCGTAGTGAACTGAAACCGTTTTACCAGCTTCTGCTTTTTTACCATCTCCTTTTTGAATCATTTTGTAACGTAAACCGCTTTCTGTTTTATCAAAACCAGCAGCCAATTGCTCCATTTTTGCTTCAGAAGCCGCTTTTAATTCTGCATCTCTTTTAAGACGAGCACCTTTTAAAGCAATAAAAGCTTCGATTGCATTCCATTTTTGCGCTTCTTCTCCAACTCTGATAATTTCTAAAGTCTCCAAAGCATCACCCTGAGCAACTGCATCAACAACATCCTGACCCTCGATAACATGACCAAAAACAGTGTGTTTCCCATCTAACCAAGAAGTTGGAACGTGCGTAATGTAAAATTGAGAACCATTAGTTGCAGGACCTGAGTTTGCCATTGCTAAAACTCCAGGGCGATCGTGTTTTAAACTTGGGTGAAATTCATCATCAAATTTATAACCTGGATCTCCAGTTCCTGTTCCTTTTGGGCAACCACCCTGAATCATAAAATCTGGAATAACTCTATGAAAGTTTAATCCGTCGTAGAATTTTTGTCCTTGTGGTTTTACTTTATTTTCCATATTTCCTTCTGCAAGCGCTACAAAATTCCCTACGGTTCCTGGTGTTAAGTCGTGTGTTAGTTTTACTAAAATCGAACCTTTGCTCGTGTTGAATTTAGCGTATATTCCGTTTTCCATCGTTGTTATTTTTAATTTGAATGCAAATTTACAAATTAATTCTATATCAATTTGTGCTTTCTATTTTTTAGTCCCGATCCTTCGGGATGATTTGAATGTAAGTCCGTAAACTAATAATGCTAACAATGCCAATCCTGCACATCCTATAGTTACAGCGTGCCATCCGCCAAGCTTCCATAATAATAAACCATAGGCAGAACCAGCGGCTGTTCCTAAAAAACTAAACGACATAAATACCGTATTGAGTCTGTTTCTGGCTTCCGGCAATAACGAATATACTCGGGTTTGATTGGAAATGTGAACGCCCTGAATTCCGATATCGATAAAAACAATTCCGATGACAACGCCAATTATACTTTCGATTGAAAAGTAAAAAGTAATAAAACTGATTAACATCAATAAACAACCATAACCTACCGCTACTCTCGGATTTCCCTTGTCTCCCATTTTTCCAACCAGTGGTGCTGCCAAAGCTCCCGAAGCTCCAACGATTCCGAAAAGCCCTATCGTAGCACTATTAAATTTGAAAGGTTCCCCCGAAAGCAACAAAACCATCGTAGTCCAGAAAGCGCCAAACTGAGCAAAGCAAAACACATTGATTAAGGTGGCTTCGCGCAATACTGGCTGTGTTTTTATTAAAGTAAAAAGTGATTGAATTAATTGACCGTAAGTACCTTGAAATTGAGGTTTATTCACTGGAAATTTCTTTTGAATAGCAAAAAATATCAGTAAGCAAATTCCGGCAGCGATCCAAAACATAGACCTCCAACCTAAAACCTGACCTATAAATCCGCTAAGGGTTCTTGACAGCAAAATACCAACCAATAAACCGCTCATAATAGTCCCGATCACTTTTCCTCTTTGCTCCTGACTAGTCAAGGAAGCAGCCAAAGGCAAAATAAGCTGCGGCACAATCGAGGTGATTCCGATAAGTAATGAGGCTATTTGAAGAATTACGAAACTTTTGGCCGTCGCAGCAATAATCAAAGCTATTACCGAAGCTAAAGTGGTGATTAAAATTTGCTTTTTGCGTTCGATTTTATCGCCAAGCGGAACCATAAAAAACAATCCAATCGCGTAACCTGCCTGCGTAAGATAGGTTATCGTACCTGCGTTGGCTTCGGGAATTTTAAATTCGTTGGCAATTAAAACAATTAAGGGTTGGCAGTAATACAGATTTGCAACTATAAGTCCAGTGCAAGCTGCCATAAACAAGACATTCGTTTTGGATAAATTCATCAGGCAAAAATACTACACTATTTTTTATCGAAAGTTTAAAAAAAATATAAATTTTCGTGAGCTCTACCCAAAACGAAGGCCAAATTTGATTTTAATATGTTCTTCCAACCATAAAATCTTCCCTAATCGGACTGAAAACATCGGTTAAAATTCCGCTTTCTAAACAAAGAACGCCGTGAATTGCATGAGGCGGAATGTAAAAACTATCTCCCTCTTCTAAGGTTTGCGTAACGCCACTGATCGTAACATCAAATTTTCCGCTGGAAATGTAGGTTACCTGTGTATGGTAATGCTCGTGCAAAGTACCGATCGCACCTGTCTCGAAATGAACGCTTACCAGCATCACACGATCATCAAAAGCCATAATTTTGCGTTTTACGCCTTCTCCTACTACTTCCCACTCGATTTCTGATCCTTTTATAAATTCTTTGCTTGTTCCGAAACTTTGCATATTATTTGTTTTTATGGGTACAAAAATAAAACATTCAACTATTTCTATCGCTTAAGCCAACTCTTTTGCGACAAAATCGTGACTTGTTTTTATAGAATCAAATATAGTAGGGCTATAATTATTTTCCTGTTCTACAAAGAAATACTGCATTCCTGACACTTTAGTTTCCTTAAAAATATCTTTAAAATTGATAGATCCCGAACCAATTTCAGTATTTAATTTTCGATTTAACTTATCCATATCCTTAACATGCCAAAGCTTAAAACGCCCCGGATTCTGCTGAAACAATTCAACAGGATTTAAACCTGAAAAAATAACCCAATACAAATCCAGTTCAAAATAAACCAGATTTTTGTCGGTTTCTTTTAATAATATTTCGAAGCCCGTTTGACCATCGTGTTTATCAAATTCAAAATCATGATTGTGGTACGCCAGCTTTAAACCTGCTTCCTGACACATTTTCGCAGCCACATTCAGACGAACAGCTATTTGTTTATAATCCTGAATGTTTTTTCTTAACTCGGCATCAAGCCAGGGAATCGTAAAATATTCGCTTTCTAAAATCTTTGCTGCTTCAATAGAGGCTTTTAATTCATCGGTATTTCCATCAGATAAAAAACTACCTGAATTATAATGCCCACTTACAGCTTTAAGCCCGTTAGCCTCTAAAATTTGCTTTAGTTCTGCCGCAGATAACCCCCAGAATTGATCTTTAATAGAAAAACCATACGTTTCAACAGTCGTAAATCCAGCCTTTGCAACTCTTTCTAATGTTTCTTTTACTTTTCCAGGAAGTTCCTCCCTCAAAGTATATAACTGCAAACCTATTTGTTTTTTATTCATAGTAAAAGCTAAAGAAGGCAAAGCTAAAACCGCTGTAGTAGCCAGCCCGGTATTAATTATAAAATTTCGTCTTGTTATCATTTTAATCAATGAAAATATTAGATTCGTAAAACTACTATTATTTTAGTTTCATAACTATTAATTTTTATAAATATCAAATGATTTATTCCATTTACCCAGATACAATTCCATAAAAAAACACAACTTATTTATTCCATTTTTTTTGCACTAATCTTCAAAAAATTAATATTTGATTGAAAATAACATAAATTTTAATACAAAGCTGGTTATGAATATCTTAAAAACAAAAAAATAATAAAATTACGAGATAAAATCTTACATTATATTTTATATTTAAATACATTTGTAGTCTAAATACTTCAAATTATGGATTCGATATTTGACAAAAATGGAACTGATAAAATGATAGCCCGAATCAATATATTACATGAAGATTCACAACCATTGTGGGGAACAATGAGTGTTGATCAAATGTTGAAACATTGTAGTTTAGCCATTAAAACATCGCAGGGAAAACTGGAATTAAAAATGAATTATTTAATGAAAATTTTGGGAAAAACATTAAAACATAAAATTATTTACAACGGTGATTTTCAAAAAGGAGGTCCTACTGCTAAAGAGTTGTTAATAACAAGACATTATGTTTTTAGCAAAGCCAAAAGTGAATTAATCAGATACATTACAGTATTTGCAGATCAAGGAAGAGATGCTATTCCAGAAATGAATCATCCGTTTTTTGGAGATTTAACTTATGAGGAATGGGATTTATTGATATGGAAACACCTTGATTATCATTTAAAACAATTCGGTGTTTAAAAAATATGAATTTTTAAATGTTTCATACAAAAATGATACAAATCATAAACTTTGTATCTTTGCCGCATAAAACTGAACAACAGCAATGCGAATTGATATTATCACCATTTTACCAGAATTATTAAAAAGTCCTTTTGAGGCTTCGATTATGAAACGCGCCATCGACAAAGGACTGGTTGAAGTACATTTTCATAATTTGCGGGATTATACCACCAACAAACAAAAAAGTGTAGATGACTATCCGTTTGGAGGCGGAGCAGGAATGGTGATGACCGTACAGCCAATTGATGCCTGTATTACGCATTTGAAAAGCGAAAGGGCGTACGATGAAATCATTTATATGTCGCCTGACGGAGAAACTTTAAATCAAAAAATGGCCAATACTATGTCGATGTATGCAAACATCATCATTTTGTGCGGACATTATAAAGGAGTAGATCAGCGTGTTCGTGATCATTTTATTACCAAAGAAATTTCAATTGGTGATTATGTTTTATCAGGCGGAGAATTAGGTGCTTTAGTTTTATCTGATGCTTTGATTCGTTTGATTCCAGGTGTTTTAAGCGATGAAACATCTGCATTAACAGATAGTTTTCAGGACAATTTGCTTTCGGGTCCTATATATACACGACCAGCCGATTATAAAGGATGGAAAGTTCCTGAGGTTTTAACCAGCGGACATTTTGCCAAAATTGATAAATGGCGCGAAGATATGGCGTATGAACATACTAAAAACAGACGTCCGGATTTGTTGGAAGAATAACTAAACTCTTTCAGCATTTTTGTTTTTGATTTTATTAAAATGAATGTAACTTAATTTCAATTTTAAATACTTATTAATTAATCAAATACTAAAAATTATGAAAGAAGTAATTATCAAACTAAGTTTTTGCCTTGCTTTTTTAATTTCATCCGTAAGTTTTGCTCAGGGTTTAAATAAAAAATCATTGCTTTCTGAGTTAAACAAAACAGAAGGCGTTACACTTGATGCCAAACAAAAAAGCAGTTACGAAAAAGCAAATGCCGATTTAGCAACGGGCTTATTAAATTTAGATAAAAAATCAGTGTCGAAAACAGAACGAGACAGCAAAATTGACGGTTTGTTTAGCAAAAGAGATAAAGATTTAAAATCATCTTTAGGAAATGACAAATTCTTAGATCTTAATAAAAAGACCAGTAAAAACATCAAACAATTACAACGCAAAGTAAAGCTTGCGAAACTCGTTCTCTAAATTTTACGAAATTCCAAAAAGAAAAACTGCAAACTCCAATTAATGAACCAGTTAAGAAATTGAAATTTGGAATTTAATTTTATTGGAATTTTAATTTTTTTGCTTACATTTGCACCCGAATTAGACTAACCTCTGGCGAGATCCGTGAATGTTACTCTATTATAAAAAACCATAATTTATATTATCATGGCAGATTTAATGAAATTCGTTCAAGACGAATTAGTTGCTAAAAAAGATTTCCCTGTTTTCGGAGCTGGAGATACTATCACAGTTTTCTACGAAATTAAAGAGGGTGAAAAAACAAGAACTCAGTTTTTTAAAGGAGTTGTTATTCAAAGAAGAGGTTCTGGTAACACAGAAACTTTCACTATCCGTAAAATGTCTGGAGCTATTGGAGTTGAGCGTATCTTCCCAGTAAACTTACCAGCTTTACAGAAAATTGAAATCAACAAAAAAGGAGCTGTTCGTAGAGCTAGAATTTTCTACTTCAGAGAACTTACTGGTAAAAAAGCTAAGATTAAAGATAAAAGAAGATAATCATTTATCTCTTTGTTATAAAAAACTCGTTTCATATCATTTGAAACGAGTTTTTTTTATGCCTGTTTTTTTCAAATGATAAAACCGTAATTTTTTAATATCAAAATCATCGATTTGACAATTTAAAGTCATTCAAATAATAATCTGTTAATTTCCCGAATTATCTTTAAAACTAAACCGTTTTCGGACTGTTTTTATTATATTTGCTCCGCTCGTTTCGAGCCGAATACACCTTTTACATCGCCCACTTCAGGCGATACGATTATAAAAAAAAAAAAAAAAATGACACAGAATTCAAAAATTTTTTACACCTTAACTGATGAGGCGCCTTTGTTAGCGACTTATTCTTTATTACCTATTGTCCAAGCCTTTACTGGTACTGCTGGTATTGCAATTGAAACAAGAGATATTTCTTTAGCAGGTAGAATTTTATCTAATTTTCCTGAATTTTTAACAGAGGATCAAAAAACCGGAGATGCTCTTGCAGAACTTGGAAAATTAGCTACTTTACCAGAAGCTAATATCATCAAATTACCGAACGTTTCGGCTTCTGTTCCTCAATTAAAAGGAGCAATCGCAGAATTGCAGTCTCATGGTTACAAAATTCCTGATTTTCCAGAAGATCCACAAAATGATACTGAAAAGGAAATCAAGGCAAAATATTCTAAAGTTTTAGGTTCTGCTGTAAACCCTGTTTTACGTGAAGGAAACTCTGACCGTAGAGCTCCAAGAGCCGTGAAAAACTTTGCAAAAGCAAATCCACACTCTATGGGTGCCTGGTCTGCTGACTCCAAAACTAAAGTAGCTTCGATGCCAAATGGTGATTTTTACGGAAGTGAACAATCCCTTACTGTAGCTGAAGCTAATGATGTAAAAATAGAATTTGTGGCTAAAGACGGTTCTACAACTGTTCTTAAAGCAAGTACTCCGCTTAAAGCCGGAGAAATTATAGACAGTTCTGTTTTAAGTGTAAAAAAATTAAAATCTTTTGCTGCTGATGCAATTGCTGAAGCCAAAAAAGAAGGTGTTTTACTTTCTGTGCATTTAAAAGCTACGATGATGAAAGTTTCAGATCCGATTATCTTTGGCGCTATCGTTGAAGTATATTTCGCTGATGTTTTCAAAAAATACGAAACTTTATTCAATGAATTAAACATTGATACCCGAAATGGTTTAGGTGATGTTTATGCTAAAATTGCTGGAAAACCTGAGCAGGCAGAAGTGGAAGCTGCAATCGATGCTGCAATCGCAAACGGACCAGCTCTGGCAATGGTAAATTCTGACAAAGGAATTACCAACTTACACGTTCCGTCTGACGTAATTGTGGATGCTTCTATGCCAGCCATGATTCGTACTTCTGGACAGATGTATAATAAAGAAGGAAAACAACAAGATACAATTGCGATTATCCCAGACCGTTCTTACGCTGGAATCTATACTGCAACTATCGATTTCTGTAAAAAACACGGTGCTTTTGACCCAAAAACTATGGGAAGTGTTCCTAACGTAGGTTTGATGGCTCAAAAAGCGGAAGAATATGGTTCTCATGACAAAACTTTCCAAATGACTGCTGACGGAGTTGTTCGTGTAGTTGACACTAAAGGAACTGTTTTGATGGAACAAAATGTAGAAGCTAACGACATTTTCAGAATGTGTCAGGCAAAAGACGCTCCTATTCAGGACTGGGTAAAACTAGCTGTAAACAGAGCCCGTTTATCTGATACTCCTGCGGTTTTCTGGTTAGACGAAAACAGAGCACACGACAGAGAATTGATTGCAAAAGTTCAGAAATACCTAAAAGATCACAATACTGTAAACCTTGATATTCGTATCCTGAATCCAGTTGCTGCTACAGAATTTACTTTAGACAGAATCATCAAAGGTTTAGACACTATCTCGGTAACCGGAAATGTTTTACGTGATTACTTAACCGATTTATTCCCAATTTTAGAATTAGGAACTTCTGCAAAGATGTTGTCTATCGTTCCATTAATGAATGGTGGTGGTTTGTTCGAAACGGGTGCTGGAGGTTCTGCTCCTAAACACGTTGAGCAATTTACTGAAGAAGGCTATTTACGCTGGGATTCTCTAGGAGAATTTTTGGCTCTTGGTGCTTCATTAGAGCATTTAGGACAAACTTTAGACAATGCTAAAGCTATTATTTTATCTGAAACTTTAGATCAGGCAAACGATAAATTCCTTGCAAATGATAAATCTCCAGCTCGTAAAGTAGGTCAGATTGACAACCGTGGTTCTCACTTTTACCTTGCTTATTACTGGGCTCAGGCTTTGGCTGCTCAGAATAAAGATGCTGAATTGAAAGCTATCTTTACTCCAATTGCTGCTGAATTTGAAGCTAACGAAGCTAAAATTGATGCAGAATTAATTGGTGCTCAAGGAAAAGCACAGGCAATTGGCGGTTATTATCAGCCAAATCCGGAATTAACCAGCAAAGCGATGCGTCCAAGTGAAACATTCAATGCAATTATTGCTAAAATAGCATAATTAAAAATTTCAAATTTTATATATAAAAAGACAATCAGAAATGGTTGTCTTTTTTTTGTATCCAATAATTACGCTTACATTCTCCTTTTCACTTTATTAAAAAGCAAGCCTCAAATTTTGACTACAACAACAGTAGATTCGGCTACATTGATTTTGCATTTGTTGCGGAACTTTGCTCAAACAAATAAATAGAAAATATGAAAATTATAATTACAGGTTCATTAGGAAATATTAGCAAACCTCTTGCTATTGATTTAGTGCAAAAAGGACATATAGTGACCGTTATCAGCAGTAATGCAGAAAAACAGTCCGCTATTGAAGCAATTGGCGCAATCGCAGCGATTGGCTCACTTGAAGATACCGCGTTTCTTACCCAAACATTTACCGGTTCAGATGTTGTTTATATAATGGTACCACCAAACAACTACTTTGATCAAAATCTAGACTTATTTGAATATTATGTTCGATTAGGAAACAATTATGCAAAAGCAATCGAAAAATCTGGTGTAAAACGTGTCGTAAATTTAAGTACTATTGGGGCGCATTTAGCTGAAGGATCCGGTATCCTGACTGGAGCTCATCATCTTGCGAAAATCCTCGATAAACTTCCGGAAGAAATAGCTATTACACATATGCGTCCTACGTCTTTTTACTATAATCTTTTAGGATATGCAGAAATGATAAAAGCTCAGGGACTTATTGCGGCTAATTATGGTGCAGATCGTACCATTCCTTGGGTTTCGCCAATTGATATTGCAGATGCTATTGCCAATGAAATCACAACTCCTTTTACAGGAAGAAAAATATGTTATGTAGTAAGTGAGGAACTTACAGGAGATGAAACCGCCCGTATTATAGGTGAAGCTATCGGAATGCCCGAATTGAAATGGAAATTTATTAGTAATGAAGAGACTTTGGCTGGATTAACAGCAATTGGTATGAACCCAAAAATTGCAGCAGGTTTAGTCGAAATGTACGCCAGTCTTTATAGTGGTTTATTAGGTGAAGATTTTCAGAAGAACAAACCTTCTGTAATTGGAAAAGTAAAACTAAAAGATTACGCCAAAGAATTTGCTGCAATTTTTAATCAAAAATAAGTATCTTGTACTATGGCAGGCAAGCAACCACATCGGATAAAAAGTATCAGTGAATTTCATCAGTTTCGAAATTTACCCAAACCGCAACACCCTTTAATCAGCGTGTATAGTTTTGAAGATATGAAAAAACTACAGGACGATGAACCAAAAAGTATTATGCTTGATTTTTATTCGATTGCCCTAAAAAGATGCTTAAATACTAAAATGCGTTACGGGCAGCAAGAATATGATTTTGATGAAGGTGTTTTGTTTTTTATTTCGCCCGGACAGGTTTTTTCAATCATATCCAATGCAGAGATGCAGCATGAAGGATGTTCGTTACTCATTCATCCCGATTTTCTATGGAATACACCATTGGCAAAAAAAATAAAACAATACGAATATTTTAGTTATGCCGTACATGAAGCGCTGCACCTTTCAGATAAAGAAGAAGCAATGATTGTAAACATCATAAAAAATATTGAAGACGAATACCATTCTAATATAGATAAGTTTAGTCAGGATGTAATTATCGCTCAAATAGAATTGTTGCTTACCTATTCTGAGCGATTTTACCAACGCCAATTTATCACCCGAAAAATTACTAATCATAAAATACTAGCTCGTCTGGAAACTATACTAGACGATTATTTCAATAGTGATTTACTGGTCAAAAAAGGGTTGCCAACGGTACAACATATTGCAGAAACTTTAAATCTATCACCAAATTATTTAAGTGGTGTTCTAAAAACCATAACTGGGCAAAGTACCCAACAGCACATTCATGAAAAACTAATCGAAAAGGCCAAAGAAAAACTCTCTACAACCAATTTATCGATAAGCGAAATTGCATTCGAATTAGGTTTTGAGCATTCGCAATCCTTCAGTAAATTATTTAAAAGCAAAACTGAAATGTCGCCTTTAGAATTTAGACAATCATTTAATTGATGAAACAAAAATTCACTACCCGTAATTTGCATACGATAATCATCATTTTGCATACATTCTCTTCCTGATTTCTCTTCAACTTTGTACTCTTAAAATCAATATTATGAATAAGAATTTGAATCAAGTAAAATTAGGAAGTCAGGGATTAATTATTCCGAATATTGGCTTGGGTTGTATGGGAATGACAGGTTTTGGAGGTGCAGATATGTATGGCAAAACCGATGAGAAAGAAGCTATCGCCACTATTCATCGTTCTTTGGAATTGGGTGGAAATTTCCTCGACACGGCAGATTTGTATGGTCCTTTTAAAAATGAACAACTCATTGCAAAAGCTATCGAAGGAAATCGTGACCAATATACTATCGCTACAAAATTTGGCTGGGAAATCGACGACAAGGACCAGGTAACGTGGAAAATAAATGGACAAAAAGAGTATGTAAAAAAATCCGTAGAACGTTCCCTTAAAAATCTGAAAACCGATTACATCGACCTTTATTATATGCATCGTCTTGATAAAAATACCCCTATCGAAGAAACAGTTGAAGCGATGTCTGAGTTGGTAAAAGAAGGGAAAATTGGTTACATCGGATTATCAGAAGTATCTTCGGAAACTGTAAAAAGAGCCCACGCTGTTCATCCCATTACGGCCGTTCAAAGTGAATATTCTTTGTTTGAAAGAACGGTTGAGGAAAAAGGTGTTATCACAACTTTGAATGAATTGGGAATTGGTTTTGTCGCTTATTCACCTTTGGGAAGAGGTTTTTTATCCGGACAAATCCGTACAATTGATGATTTACCAGAAAACGATTTTCGAAGAGGAATTCCACGTTTTCAGGAGCAGTATTTCTATAAAAACATTGAACTCGTAGAAGCTGTTGCAGCATTAGCCAGAGAAAAAAACATCACCTCTTCTCAATTAGCTTTGGCGTGGATTATCAGCAAAGGAATCGTTCCTATTCCAGGGACGAAACGCAGAAAATATCTTGAAGAAAATATCGAAGCCAGTAAAATCGTATTAAGCGAATCTGAATTACAAAAACTGGAAAACATCGTACCTTTAGGAACTGATACCGGTGCGCCTTATGACGAATTCAGTATGGGACTTTTAGATTATTAAATTTAAATTTACAATAATGAACACAATTGCCTCCATTTCCAAATTTCACCAATTACTGTCACTTCCCGAACCGAAACATCCGTTGGTAAGTATTATCAATCTGTCCGAAAGTATTTTTCTTGAAGATGAGATTTGGAAAGGTTTTGTAAACAGATTTTACTGTGTAGCATTGAAAAGAAATGCAACAGGAAAAATAAGATACGGGCAACAGCATTATGACTACGACAAAGGTGTGCTGAGTTTTACGGCACCGAATCAGGTTCAGTATCTTGACCTGCAAAATGTGCAATGTGATTCCAATGGCTATTTACTGATTTTTCATGAAGATTTTTTATTGAAACATTCTTTGGCAAATACTATTTCTTCATACGGGTTTTTCTCCTACGCCGTGAATGAAGCTTTGCATTTATCCGAAGATGAAGAAAATAATCTGATTGAAATCTTCCATAAAATAGATAAAGAATGTCAGCACATAGACCAGCATACTCAGGAAATTATTTTGTCTCAGATTGAATTGTTGCTAAATTATTCCAAACGTTTTTACGAAAGACAATTCATTACCCGAAAAAGCGGAAATCATCAGCTTCTGACAAGATTTGAAACCTATCTGAATGAATATTTCGAAAATTCATCATCTGGAAAAGGACTTTTAACCGTTCATCAAATTGCCGAAGCGATGAATATCTCTCCTAATTACCTAAGTGACCTTTTGAGAATCCAAACCGGACAAAACACGCAACAACACATACACGAAAAGCTCATCAGCAAAGCAAAAGAGAAACTTTCGACAACTGAACTTTCGGTAAGCGAAATTGCTTATGAACTCGGATTTGAGCATGCGCAATCGTTTAGTACCTTATTTAAAAAGAAAACGAAATTGTCGCCGTTAGAATTCAGGCAGTCGTTTAGCTAAATATTTATCTCTTACCCGTTGGGTGAAATTATTTTAACACATAGAAATATAGCTTATCGAACTCAAAAAAGGCGTTTCACTTCCATTAAAACACATAGCTATATGTAAAGAAACGAGTTTCTTTTTGATTTCCTTTTTTTTTTAAATCATAAAACCTCTGTGTTCTATGTGTTTAATTAAATTTTTATTAATTACAATCAACGAGTTTATCTCTTTTCATTTTTTAAAATAATCCATCTTACATGGATTATTTTTTTATAAGTAAGCGAACATTCATTTATATTTAATACATTTGTTCCGTTAAATTTAAAAAAATGCGAACAAGAGATCCAAACAAAGAAGATGCTGTAAAACAAAAAGCGATTGAAATGCTCGTGAAATACGGCATTGAAGGCTTTGGAATGAATCGACTGGCTAAAGAAAGCGGAGTTTCTGTTGCCACTTTATACATCTATTATTCAGACAAAGAAGATTTGATAAAGAAAATCGGAACAGAAATTGGACAAACCTTTTTTAGCGAAATGGTAAAAGATTTCTCGCCTACTATGTCTTTTAAAGAAGGATTAAGAAAACAGTGGGAAAACAGAGCACGTTTCGCTTTGAAAAATCCTTTAAAAGTAGCTTGTTGGGAAGCATTAAGCCATTCTAGTTATCGGGATACTATTTTAGAAGAAAGCCTTGCTAATTTCAAAAAAACCATGTGGAATTTTATAGAAAATGCTTTAGAAAAAAAAGAACTCCTTCCTATTTCTATCGAGGTTTTCTGGAGTGTGGCTTACGGTCCATTATATGCCTTACTTCGTTTTGAAAATGAAGGCAAAAGTTTTGGTGATACTCCTTTTAAATTCACCAAAGAAAAAATGGATGAAGCATTTGAATTAGTTATAAAAGCACTAACACCATAATAATAGTACAATATGGAAAACTCAACCAACATATTGGTATTTGCAACCAATATCAGAACCGAGAACGACAAACAATTAATTAGTAAGATACTTAATCAAAAAACTGAAATTCGCCAGTGGAATATTGATCAGGAAGATATTGATTGCGTTTTGCGAATTGAAAGCGATTTGCTATCAGAAGAAGAAATCATCAATATCATCGACGCGCATGATTTCGACTGTACACCATTAGAATAAAACAAAAATGAAAGATCAAAAACAAGCCATACCTTTTACTGGTTATCAAAAATTTGCCATTTTTATACTGGCCATCACTCAATTCACCGTAATTTTAGATTTCATGGTCATGTCGCCTTTGGGAGATATTTTAATGAAATCTTTGCAACTTAAACCTTCTCATTTCGGACTGGTAGTTTCTGCTTATGCGTTTAGTGCCGGGATTTCAGGGCTTCTTACAGCTGGTTTTGCGGATAAATTTGATCGAAAAAAATTATTACTTTTTTTCTACATCGGATTTATTCTTGGCACTATATTATGTGGAGTTGTTACTTCATATCCTTTACTAGTTGCGGCCAGAATTATCACCGGTTTATTTGGAGGTGTTATAGGCTCTATTTCTATGGCGATTGTTGCCGATATATTCTCGATTCAGCAACGTGGTCGCGTGATGGGTTTTATACAAATGGGATTTGGAGCAAGTCAGATTCTGGGAATCCCAATCGGATTGTATTTAGCGAATGCCTGGGGCTGGCACGCGCCATTTTTATGGGTAGCAGGAATGGCAGCCATTATTGCTATTTTAATTGCCATTAAATTAAAACCAATCACGGCACATCTTGCGGTACAACAGGAAAAATCGCCTTTTGCACACTTAATGCACACACTTGCCAAAAAAGAATACCAGATAGGTTTTGCAGCAACTTCTATACTTTCTGTTGGAGGATTTATGATGATGCCTTTCGGAAGCGCATTTGCTATCAATAATTTAAAAATTACACAAGAAGAATTACCTATGCTATTTATGATTGCAGGACTTTCGACCTTGATTGTGATGCCTATAATTGGAAAATTAAGTGATAAAATAGACAAGTTCAAAATATTTACTT
The DNA here is from genome assembly GCF_009789235.1 of Flavobacterium hydrocarbonoxydans. GTDB lineage: Bacteria > Bacteroidota > Bacteroidia > Flavobacteriales > Flavobacteriaceae > Flavobacterium > Flavobacterium hydrocarbonoxydans. Next base: position 64,256 of record NZ_WSTB01000007.1, read on the forward strand.
TTGCTTCTATCTGGACAATTGTAATGATTGGAATTTACACCAATTTAGGTGCTACACCTTTTTGGATTGTTGCCATAACAAATGTACTGATGATGATGGGCATTATGGGCCGAATGGTACCTTCGACAGCTTTGGTAACTTCGGTACCAGCTATGCAGGACAGAGGCGCATTTATGAGTATCAACTCATCATTGCAACAAATAGCCGGAGGAATTGCTGCCGCTTTTGCAGGTACAATCGTGGTACAAAAAGACAGTTTTAGCCCGCTGGAACATTACGATACCTTAGGTTATATTATCATCGCTATTTCGGTTGTTTCGATTTTTCTTTTAAATCGGGTTAACAAACATTTGAAGAAAAATCCTGAGAAAGCTGTAATTCAACCTATGCCTGTTACCGAAATGTAACTTTTAAGGCATTAAAAAAACAATATCATTAAACTAAAAAATTGCATTACCCATTAATATTAAATATTTTAGCATAATTAACAACCGTTCAGTAGGCATTCCTTTTCGAATTAATGAAATTTGTAATTCAAATAACCAGCAATGATTTTAAAAAAAATTAGTTTCCTTATTTTCTTCTTTTTAACAGTCTTACCTACTTTTTCGCAAAACACAGAGCCTGCTAAACAAAAGTTTACACTGAGTGGTACCATTACCGACTTAAAAAATAATGAAACTTTAATTGGTGTTAATATTTATATTCCGGCTTTAAAAATGGGAACCACTACTAACGAATATGGTTTTTATTCCCTGACCGTTCCTGGAGGTGAGCATCAAATTGAAATCAGTTATGTGGGGTATCAAACCGTTCAACAAACCATTAATTTGAATCAAAATACTAAAAATAATTTTGGTCTAAACGAAGGTGGTGAACAACTTCAAGAGGTTGTCATTACCGATAACAAAGGTAAAATCAACATCAAATCGCCGGAAATGAGCACCAATAAACTCTCAATTTCTACCATTAAAAAAATGCCTGTAGTGCTTGGAGAGGTTGATGTCTTAAAATCTATTTTACTGCTTCCGGGTGTTACCAATGCGGGTGAAGGCGCTTCAGGATTTAATGTTCGTGGCGGTGGTGCTGATCAGAATTTAATTTTATTAGACGAAGCAACCATATTTAATTCGTCGCACGTTTTTGGATTTTTCTCTGTTTTTAATCCAGATGCCATCAAAGATTTAAAATTATATAAAGGTGGAATTCCTGCCCGTTATGGCGGAAGAGCTTCTTCTGTTTTGGATATTTATCAGAAGGATGGAAACAGCAAAGAATTTCATGTAAATGGAGGGATTGGTTTAATTTCAAGTCGAATTCTTGCCGAAGGTCCTTTGGTAAAAGATAAAGGTTCTTTTTTGATTGGAGGAAGAGCTTCGTATGCCCATTTGTTTTTAAAATTTTCTGAAGACAACAAAGACAATGCAGCTTATTTTTATGATTTAAATACAAAACTGAGTTACAAAGTAAACGATAACAACAGCTTGTATTTATCTGGTTATTTTGGTCGTGATGTTTTTAGTCTGAATAAAAGTTTTACAAATATTTACGGAAATTCAACGCTTAATCTGCGCTGGAACCATTTATATTCAGATAAATTATTCTCGAATTTATCCCTGATTTACAGCGATTATTATTACGGACTCGATTTTGATTATGTAGGTTTCAAATGGGATTCTGGTATCAAGAACTACAATATCAAATACGATTTCAAGAACTATATTTCGGATAAATTTAAACTGACTTATGGTTTAAACGGAATTTATTACGAATTTAATCCCGGAACAATTAAACCGTCAAATGATGAATCCAGAATTAATCCGGATCAGTTAGATAAAAAGTATGCTTTTGAGCCAGCCGTTTACATCGAAGCAGAAAACCAACTTTCGAAAAAACTGACTGTTTCTTACGGGTTACGTTACAGTTTGTTTTACCGTCTGGGCGAATCGACTGTTAATTTATACGAAAACAACAGTCCCGTAAACTTCAATCCGGATACAGAGGTTTATTCAAAGGGAACTCCAATTGGCACAGAACATTACAACAAAAACAAGGTAATAGAAAGTTATAACAACCTCGAACCCCGATTTGCTATTTCGTACCAACTTAATGATGATCAGGCCATCAAAGCAAGTTATAACAGGATGGCACAATATCTTCAGTTAATTTCGAACACCTCGTCTCCTACTCCGCTGGATGTCTGGATGCCAAGTGACCGATATATCAAACCGCAGCTCGCCGATCAGGTAGCTTTAGGTTATTTTAGAAATATCAACAATGGCGCTTATTCTATTGAAGCCGAAACCTTTTATAAAAAAATCAAAAATCGTCTGGATTACATTGATGGGGCCGATTTAATTGCGAACGATGCTATCGAACAGGTAATCCTTAACGGAAGAATGCGTGCCTATGGATTAGAAATTATGTTCAAGAAAAACGAAGGCAAATTCAACGGATGGGTTTCTTATACCTTATCCAAATCAGAGCAGCAGACTCCGGGAAGAACTCCTGAAGAAACCGGAATCAATAATGGTGAATGGTACAATTCTGCTTACGACAAAAAACATAATTTAGCCATTACAGGAGCTTATAATCTGAATGAAAAATGGTCCTTCGGAGCTAATTTTGCTTTACAGTCCGGACAGCCGGCGACATTTCCAAATGATCAGTATAAATATTTAGACATGACCGTTCCAAGTTATGGTTTGCGAAACAAAGACCGATTACCAGCCTATCATCATCTGGATATTTCTGCCACTTTAACTCCAAGAAAAAACAAAGACCGAAATTGGAAAGGCGAATGGGTTTTTAGCATTTACAACTTGTACAATCGTAAAAATGCAGCTTCAATCAACTTTAGGCAAAATGTCGATACGGGATACAACGAAGCCGTAAAAACCTCTATTTTCGGAATTGTTCCTGCTGTGAGCTACAATTTCAAATTTTAAAAATCATTTCTGTTAAAGGAAATTAAACGATATACCATGAAAAAAATACCTTTACTAATCGTGTTTTTCTTAACTATTTTCTTCACTGGCTGCGAAGAAGTTGTAGATGTTGATTTGGATCCGGCTCCACCAAAATTAGTGATTGAAGCCGCAATCAACTGGAAAAAAGGAACAACAGGAAATCAGCAAATTATAAAACTAACTACCACTACCGGGTTTTTCGAAAACGTAGTTCCAACTGTTTCCGGTGCTACCATTTTTGTGAAAAACAGCAGTAATCAACAATTCGATTTTGTCGAAGTAGGTAAAACAGGACGTTATGTATGCTCTAATTTTACACCTGTAATCAACGAAACCTATATTCTGACTGTCATTAGCAATGGCAATACTTACACCGCAACTGAAACGTTAACGGCTGTAGCACCTATCAAAAAAATAGAACAAAATAACGAAGGTGGTTTTACCGGAGATGAAATTGAAGTACGAACTTTTTATGATGATCCTGCGGATGAAAACAACTATTACTTATACAAATATGTCTATTCAAACAAAATCACCTCAAACTATTATGTTGATGAAGATAAATTTTTTCAGGGAAATGAGTTTTTTAGTATTTCAGATGATGAAGATTTAAAGGCCGAAGATGTTATTGAGGTAACACATATCGGAATTTCGAAACAATACTATAATTATATGACGATTCTAATCAGTATTGCAGGTAGTAGTTCCGGTGGCCCCTTTCAGTCGCCTCCTGCCACCGTAAAAGGAAATATCATCAATACTACTGATAAAGCAAATTACCCGTTAGGCTATTTTTCTTTAAGCGAAATTGACTCCAGAAAATACACTATTGAATAAAATCAAATTGAAATGGAACTTCGAATTGAAAATCTGACAGCAAAAAAAATTATTGGAAAACACCTCATCATGTCTTTCCTCGAAAATAAAACTTTTGAATTATGGAGCGGTTTTATGCCCCGAAGAAAGGAAATTAAAAACCAGGTCAATACTAATTTATATTCGCTCGAAGTTTTTCCTTTAAATCATTTTACTCATTTCGACCCCGCTAACACTTTCGAAAAATGGGCTGGAGTCGAAGTAAGCGATTTTAATGAGATTCCATTAAATATGGAAAAATTACTAATTCCAGACGGTTTATATGCTGTATTTCTTCATAAAGGCCCGGCAGCTAATGCACATCAAACCTATCATTCCATTTTTGCAGAATGGATTCCAAAATCAGAATATGCTGTTGATGACAGACCACATTTTGCTGTAATGGATGAAAAGTATAAAAAAGACGATCCGGAATCTGAAGAAGAAATTTGGATTCCTATTAGAAATAAAATTTAAAAATTATGTTAGTAGAAACTTTAAAATCGCTTTTCAACCGGGACCTCAACAAACTTATTTTCGAAATTGAATCCTACGAAAACGAAGCCCTGATTTGGACCATTGATAAAAACATTTCTAACTCAGCGGGAAATCTTACGTTGCACCTCATCGGGAATATCAATACGTTCATTGGTGCCGAAATCGGAAAAACAGGTTACATTCGGGACAGACCTTTAGAATTTTCTCTGAAAAACATTCCCAGAACAACATTAATTCAAAAAATAAACGACACTATTCTTGTCGTAAACCATGCTCTTGATTCTTTAAAAGAAGAAGATCTGGAAGCTATTTATCCGCAAATTGTTTTCGAAAAAGAAATGACAACCGGTTTTTTCCTGGTTCATCTTTCGACCCATTTAGCCTATCATCTAGGCCAAATCAATTACCACAGACGACTGGTGATTTAAGACTTTAGATTTTAGATTTCTTAGCTTCTTTATTATAATTTTTAATCACCTATTTAAAAAAGTTTTAAACTTTGCGATCTTTGCGTAAAACTTAGCGACCTTTGCAGTTAATTTTTAAGCTTAGTTTCAGCCCTTGAAGCAAATCTAAAATCTACAGTCTAAAATCTAAAATAAAAAAATGTCATCACACCATATTGTCCGCGACGACCAGGAACCCGCTTTAATCATTGCCAACGGAGCTGCTTGCCATCCTGAATTATTAGGGCAATTACTGGAATGGTCGCCACTTGTGGTTGTACTCGATTCTGCTATCGAAAGGGTGATTGAACTAGATATAAAAGTCGATGTGCTTCTGGGAGATTTTGACCGTGATTTCGATCCAGAAATTTACAAAACGTCGCAATTCCCAATCGAAATCGTACATGCACCAGACCAGGACAAAACCGATCTGGAAAAAGCTTTCGATTACTTAATCGAACGAAAAATCCTAGCCGTAAACGTGGTTTGGGCTACCGGAAAACGCGCCGATCACACCATAACTAATCTTACCAATATCGTTCGGTACCGCGATTTACTCAAAATTGTGATTCTCGACGACCATTCCAAAATATTTCTTTTGCCTAACAAATTCGAAAAATGGTACACGGCAAAAACACCTATTTCGCTCATTCCTGTTGGCGTAGTAAACGGCATATACTCAACTAATTTGCAATATCCTTTACAAAACGACACGCTTACAATGGGTTACAGAACCGGCAGCAGTAATGCCGTTGCTCAGGACGGTATCGTAACCATCACCCACACCAATGGTGATTTATTGCTTATGGAGTGTATGGACTGAGGTTTCTGTTGTGGGTTTTGGGTTGTGGGTTGTGGGTTGTGGGTTTTGGGTTTTGGGTTTTGAGTTTTGGGTTTTGGGTTGTGAGTTGTGAAAATTGGATTTTGAATTTTAGATTCACAAATTTAATATTGAAATTGATTTTTGAAATTGCAATTGATATTGGAATTTGGAATTTAAAAAATTGGAATTTTGAAGGATTAGCCAATCATTTTCATAAGTAGCCGTTACCCGAAAGGAATGACTATCTTTGCACCAAAATTCACAAACAGAAATGACAGACAATTCAGAAAAAACCAATTTACATCCTAGAAATCTTCATCGTTCCCGATATGATTTCGCACAGCTTATTCTTAATTGTCCCGAATTAAAAAATCATGTTGCCATAAACATTCATGGTGTCGAAACCATTGATTTTAGTGACCCGCAGGCAGTAAAAATGCTTAACAAAGCATTATTAAAAACCTATTATAATATTCAAAACTGGGATATTCCTAAAAATTATCTCTGTCCTCCTATTCCGGGAAGAACAGATTATATTCATTATCTGGCCGATTTATTAACGGAAACTAACAACAGAATCTTACCTAACGGAGAGAATGTTTTAGGACTGGATATCGGAACGGGATCGAACTGTATCTATCCAATTTTAGGAAACGCTATTTACGATTGGGCATTTGTAGGTACTGATACCGATGAAAAAGCCATCGCAAATTGCAGTAAAATAATCGAAGCCAATCCGCATTTAATTGAAGCCATCAGTCTGCAGCAGCAAACCGAATCCCGCTTTATTTTCAAAAACATCATCACTCCTGAGGATCGTTTTACTTTTACGATGTGCAATCCGCCTTTTCATGCTTCCGAAGAAGAAGCGAATAAAAGTACGGTACGCAAAGTCTCAAATCTGAATCCAAAAGAGAAAAAACCAATTAATCCGGTTTTGAACTTTGGCGGACAAAATGCCGAATTATGGTGTGCTGGCGGCGAAATTGGTTTTGTAACCCAAATGATTTACGAAAGTGCCAAATACCCAATGCAGTGTTTGTGGTTTACCACTTTGGTTTCTAAAAAAGAAAATCTTTCGAGCATCTATAAAACGTTAAACAAAGTAAATGCAGCCACAATCAAAACAATTGATATGGCACAAGGGCAAAAAACCAGCCGTATTGTAGCCTGGTCGTTTTTGAGTGAACCTCAGCAGAAAAAATGGTTTCTTTAAAATCGATTTCTTAAACGAAAGTTTGATTTTATAATTTGCTTTTGCTAGGTTTGCGCTTTACAAAATACATTATATAACTATGGCAGAGTACATTGGATATCTTGCATCAATTTTTATTGTTGGCGGTTTTTTGCTGAAAGATCTAAAAACAATACGCTTAATCAATCTGTTTGGATGTATTTGTTTTGTGCTTTATGGTATCTTTTTTAAAGATTACACAGACATACATCAATGGCTTTTGCCTGTGATTATTCCAAATGCTATTTTAGCATTTGTACAAATATACCACCTGACTTCAAAAAAATCCTAGAACAGTATAAGGAGCAAACATTGTAATTATAATAATCTGGAATTAAATTCTGAAACAACAAATATTTGATTTATAGGTAAATTTAATCTCGAATTGAATTCTATCTATTATGCCAAAAACATTGTTTAAATTTGTCTTTTTATTTTTAATTGTAAGCTGTTCATCTGTTAAAAAAGAAAAAATAGACGACTACGTTTTTAAGACTAAATCGGAAAAGAAAGCCTATATAAAATCGTATGACAAAGCCCTGAAACTTTGGGATATTCCTTATACCGAAGAAAATATACCCACTAAATTTGGCACCGCTCATATTATAATTGCCGGACCTAAAAACGGAAAAGATTTGGTTTTACTCCACGGAATGGACGCCAGTTCGACTATGTGGTATCCCAACATCAAGGCATTGGCCAAAACACATCGGATTTACGCTATTGATTACATAATGGAACCGGGTAAATCTACGCTGACAACAAATCCGCTTTCCTCTGAAGAAATCGTAGTCTGGTACAATCAAATCTTCGATCATTATAAGTTAAAAAACTTTGATATCGTCGCTGCTTCCCGCGGAGGCTGGATTGCAACGCTGTTGGCGACACAAAAGCAGAATAATATTGATAAAGTAGTTTTGCTAAGCCCTGCTCAGACTTTTGGTTACATAGACAAACCCAGAAAAACTTCTGCTGCCTTATTTTTAAAACTTTTTCCGAGTGAGAGAAAGTTTCAGAAAACATTAAAAACCTTTTCTTATTATCCTCAGAAAATTAGTCCGGTTTACAAAAGACAATTTTATCTGGCGAATAAATATGCCAAATCAAATTCAAGTATGCTCCAGATGAAACCTTTTTCTGATGATGAATTAAAATCCATAACCAATCCTTTTCTGGTATTGATTGGCGATCATGATGTCATCAATTCTGACGACAGTCTTGAACGTGCTAAAGAATTTTTAGCGAACTGTAAAACTCAAAAATTAAAAGATGCCGGTCATTTTTTATCCATTGATCAGTCTAAAACGACCAATGAAGCTATTGTGAATTTCCTTAAATAATAAAAACTTAGTCTTAATACTGCTAAAAATGTTTTTAAAAGACTTTAAACTACCTATTCTTAAAATAGTGTAAAAAAGTTATTTTATTTTTTACCAAAGTAAGAATTTTAACATATTATTATGTAGTTTTACAGCTTTACAACACTCCTTTACATTAAATCTGTATTGTAAAATAGTAAATAATACCACAAATAGTATTTATAAATTACTAACAATTAGATTAGTAAAAAGAAAATTATTTTACATAGTTCGCTTCTTTAGGGAACGAACATTCCTCCTGAACAAATTCTTAATCTTTCATTTTTTGATAATTTATAAAGGTATTCGATAACTTCCTTATAAATTATTTTTTGCTTTCAATTGAACTTCAAATCAAACAAATAAAAATTGAAAATTATGAAAAAGGATTTACTAAAAACCCAATTGCTCGTTCGACTGACAAGAGCAACGCTATCGCCATTTGCCATAGCTATTATTTTATCCAGTAGCAGTTTAAGTGCCGCTGAACTTACCAACTCAGAAACAAAACAAACTTTTATTTCTAAAAATAAAGAAGTCGATCTGGTAAAAGGAAAAGTAACTGACGAAACAGGAGCCTCATTACCCGGCGTAAGTGTTTTGGTAAAAGGAACTCAAAAAGGAGCCGTTACAGATATTGACGGAAATTATACTATTGAAGCCAAAATTGGTGACGTTTTGCAATTTACTTATGTAGGCTTAGAAACTAAAACCGTTACTGTTGACGGCCCTATAGTAAATGTTGCTTTATCCTCCGGAAGTGGAGAAACGTTACAGGACGTTGTTATTATTGGTTCCCGTAATCCCACGAGAACGGTTACAGAATCGGCAGTACCTATTGATGTGATTGCCATGAAAGATATTGCAACACAGGGTGCTCAAACCAATCTGAATCAGATTTTGAATATGGTAGCGCCATCCTTTACGTCAAATACCCAAACCGTTGCTGATGGTACGGATCACTTAGACCCTGCACAGTTAAGAGGTTTAGGCCCGGATCAGGTATTGGTATTGGTAAACGGAAAAAGAAGACACACTTCCTCATTGGTAAACATCAACGGAACTCCCGGAAGAGGCTCTGTAGGGACAGATTTGAATGCGATTCCATCTTTTGCATTAGAAAAAATAGAAGTCCTTAGAGACGGAGCTTCAGCACAATATGGCTCTGATGCGATTGCAGGAGTAATCAATCTGAACCTGAAGAAAAACACCAATAAGTTTGATATCAATTTGTTTACCGGAAGTAATTTTTCCAGAAATGCCAACGACCACAGAGGAGGAAATGATGGAAACCATTACCAGATTGACGCCAATTATGGTACTGATTTAGGGAAAGAAAAAAGTTTTATCAACGTAACCGGAAGCTTGCAATTGCGTGATGCTACGAGCAGAGCCAAGGATGCGACAGGAACTTTATACAATGCTTATAATGCCATTGAACAAAGAGCTTTTGAGGACGGAATCAACATCAACTCTTTATTTGGGAATATTAACAACACCCCTAACACAACCCAGATTTTATCAACACTTAAAACCTATGCACCGGAAGTTGGCTATTTTACAGATGATCAAAGAACCGCAATAAACGGAGCGACCACTATTAGTGAGATGCAGACCGCTTTGAATTTTGATGCTGCAGATGGTGAATTAGCCTACCGCAATCTTCAGAGAAAAGATTATAATATGCGAATTGGGCAATCTTCTTTTGAAAGTGTTCAGTTCTTTCTGAATGCTGCTTATCCTATAACCGATAAATTGGAAGCTTATGTTTTTGGAGGTACCAGTTACAGAGAAGGCGAATCAGCAGGTTTTTACAGAAGACCTAACCAATCCAGATCGTACACGGGCTTGTATCTGAATGGTTTTTTACCGGAAATACATTCTACCATCAATGACCTTTCGGCAGCGGCTGGATTAAGAGGTACTATTTTTAGAAACTGGAATTTTGATTTGAGTAATACTTACGGAAGAAATGCCTTTGATTACAATATAGAAAATACAGTGAATGCTTCTTTAAGAGAAGAATCTCCTACTGAATTTGATGCTGGTGGTTTACGTTTTGCTCAAAACACCACCAACTTTGATATGAACAGAAAATTTGGTGCTTTAAACGTTGCTTTTGGAGCTGAATACCGTTATGAAATGTACGGAATCAATGCGGGAGTTCCGGATTCATACACTTTATATGATATTAATGGAGGTATTGCTTCTAATGATCCCAATAAAACCAATCTTTTAGTTACTGACTTTTTTGGAGCAACGAGAGCAGGCGGTGCGCAAGTTTTTCCTGGATATCGTCCAGTTGATGCGGTTAATGAAAAAAGAAATAGTGTCGCATTATACACTGATTTAGAATGGGATGTTACAGACAAATGGTTATTGAATGGAGCTGTACGTTTTGAAAATTATTCGGACTTCGGAAGTACTTTCAATTATAAATTGGCAACCCGCTATAACTTGACAGATAATATCAATTTACGTGGTGCTTATTCAACAGGATTTAGAGCTCCTTCTTTACATCAAATTTATTATAGTTCAACTGCAACGCAATTTACAGGAGGAGTTCCTTATGAAGTAAGAACTTTTAATAATGACCAATCTGGTGCTGCAGGGCTTTTTGGTATTCCTAAATTAAAACAAGAAGAATCAACCAGTTATAGTGCAGGATTTACAGCTAAAATACCAGCTGCCAATATTACCATAACTGCCGATGCTTATTTTGTACAAATAGACGACAGAGTGGTTCTTACCGATCAATTTACGCCTACTACAGCAACAAAACCTTTATATGATGCGGCTGGAGCCAATGCAGCCACTTTCTTTGCCAATGCTATTGATACCGAATCTAAAGGTATTGATATTGTAATCAGCAATAAACTGAATCTGAACGAAAACCTGACTTTGAAAAATGATTTATCAGGAACTTTTTCTAAAACACATCAGGTGGGCAACATTCATGCTTCTAAAATATTAGAAGAGGCAGGTCAGGTGAATACTTATTATTCGGAGTCTTCGAAAATTTATCTGGAAGAGGCTATACCAAGAGTAAAAGTAAATCTGACAAACAATCTGACCTATAAAAAGTTTGATTTCTTTTTAAGAAACGTCTATTTTGGAGAAGTAACCGATCCAAACGTTGCAGATGTAAATGATGATGGTTTTGTAGGCGCTACAATCGTAAATGGTAAAGCAGTAGAAAACGAACACCCAGTTTGGGGAGCTAAAATTATCACGGATATGTCTGTAGGTTTTAAAATTACTGATACTACCAAAATAATAGTGGGTGCCAACAATATTTTTGACATTTATCCGGATAAAAACTTAGGTCCGCAAACGGCAAAAAGAGCTAATGGTGTAGATGCTAACGGAAATGTAACCTACACAGCGACTGCTTCAGGTATCGATTTATCAAATGCAAATCAATTTGTATATTCAAGAAATGTTTCTCAGTTTGGGCAAAACGGTCGTTTTGTGTTCGCGAGATTAAGTTTTAGTTTTTAAGTTTTTGTTGTTTATTTACTAAGGCAGCCGTCAGCATTTATTTGCTGGCGGTTTTTTTGTGGGAGTAGTCATTGAGATTGTGTAAACTCATTTTTTCAGCTTACTCTACAAACTACCAAGCTCATTCTATAAACTACGAAGCTTACTCTACAGACTACGGAGCTCATTCTCTAAATTACGAAGCTTACTCTACAAACTACGAAGCTAATTCTCTAAACTACGAAGGTAATTCTCTAAGTTACGGAGCTTACTCTACAAACTACGAGGCTCATTCTAAAAACTACAGAGCTTACTCTACAGACTACGAAGCTTACTCTACAAACTACGAGGCTCGTTAACAAACTTACGATGCTCACTAACTAAATTACCAAGGTTACTAACAACCTTACCACGCTCGGTAACAGACTTACCAAGCTTACTAACGAAATTACCAAGGCTACCAACAAACTTACCAAGCTCATTAACAGACTTACCGAGCTTACTAACACACTTACCATGCTCGGTAACAAACTTTCGATGCTCGGTAACGAAATTACGACGCTAACTAACAAACTTACAATGCTCGGTAACAAGCTTACGACGCTCTCTTACGAAATTACACGGTCTTTTATTTATCACATTGTCTTTTTAGTTACTTATATCCAAAGTGACTTATCGTTGCGGGCACGGATTGCAAATCCGCGCTATCTTTGCGCATATCCGAGAGATCGGGTACGATTGCAAATGCGTGCTATCTTTGTAAGGTTCTTTGCAGCGCAATCTTGTCATTCCGTAGGAATCTTTTTATCGATGATTTAGCATACACCGAATGTCACCCTGCCAGGGTTCTTTTTCGAAACCAACATGTGATTTTCTATAAATATATCACCCCGCTGGGGTTGTTTGCGAAATGCAATTTTCTATAAATATGTGAATCCGCTAGGATTGGAAATCAGCGCTATCTTTTGTCGGGTTACTTTGTAGCTATCAGAGACGTAGGGATCACTATTTTCCGATGACTTTATTTCGATGAGCCAAACCCCAAAAATGAAGTTCGTCTATCACTTTTTCGAGAGACAAACCGTGTGGAGTAATGGAATATTCAACCTTTGGCGGAAAAGTGTTATAAACTTCCCTGATGATAAGTTTATTCTCTTCAAGATTTTTCAACTCTTTTGAAAGTGTTTTATCAGTAATACCATTAACTTCTCGTGATATTTCCTTAAATCGTTTTGGACTTTCAGACAGCGAAAATAAGATCAGCAACTTCCATCTTCCTTCAACAGCTTCAAGAGCATCTTTTATGGATAACATCGTTTTAGGACAACCCCCTTTTGACAGCATATATTTTAAATTTTACGATACTCCCTATTTGGATAGTGCTTTCCAAACTGGAAGTAATATCATTTGGATAGTAAAGGTAATTAAATTTGTATCCACACATAAAAATAATGATATGACAAGAGAACAGAAAACATCAAAAACAATGACCATTATCCTTTGGATTGCACAAGTGCTTTTAGCCGCAACCTTTATTTCGGGAGGAATAATGAAACTTTTTTATCCTCACGAGTTGCCATTTCCGTGGGTAAAAGAAAACGAAATTTTGGTAAAACTTACAGGGATTTTAGACCTGTTAGCGGGTATCGGATTGGTTCTACCTACACTTATTAATATCTACCCAAAACTGACCATTTATGCCGCTTACGGAACAATCATTCTGATGACCGCTGCAAGTATTTTTCATATTTCAAGAGGGGAAGCAAAAGACATTGGTTTTAATGTTTTTGTGGCAATTACTGCTGTATTTATTGTATGGGGCCTACGAAGAAAAATAGCCTTCACTCCTGAAAAATTGTAGCAGAGAACAGTTTTGGCGAACTGCCAGGAGACTTTTATCAGGTTTATAATTCTTATGAAACAAAAAAATTGCGCAAAGTCTATAGAGACATTTGCGCAGATTTTCATAAGGAAGACATCGGGAAGCGGGGGATAAAACCAAACTTAATTAACCTCGATTAAAATCTTATTAGATACCATTTTTCCATAAAAAATTTCATCTTCTTTTTTGATTATTTTTTTTTCTTCCATTTTTTGGAAATAAGGTTTTAAAAATTCCCTTTCTAGATTTAGCTCTAAATAAAATGAAAACCCCTTTTTTTGAATATCAAATCCTCCTAAAAAAGGATTTGCAATATCTGGATGATAATACTCATATATAGGAATTTTAGTTAAGTTAAAAACATAGTTTAATTTGATTTTTGACTTCGGAGGGATTTCTTTCAAATTCTCTCTAAGAAAATTCAATTCTAACAACCACTTTTGATTTTCATTAAATCCTAATTTTCTGTATGCTTTTTCAATTAAATTATAATTATACTCTTCAGTTTCAAACTGAATATTATCAAACAAATCGTCTTCAGTAATATCTAAACTTCCTTTAGATGGAACTTGCGTTATAAAATTATCATTTTCATCTTTTATTCTTACTTCTAATAATATTTGTTCAACACTTCCTGAGCTAGTTACGATATTTTTATAACCTTGTTGAAATTCATACACACTAAGCGAGTTAGTACAAATGGGTAAAACTAACGTTTTGTCACTAAGGTTTTCAATTTCGACAACTAGCAACATATCATTTGTATTTGAAATATTTTGATTTAATATCTTCAAAGAAAGCTCATTATTATTTTGAGCATTCATTGATGATATAAACATTATTAGCATTATTATTTGCTTAAAAACCATATTTTTCATAATTACTTAATGGTGCTAAAACATTATATTGATTAAACTCCAATCGCAGATATGCGCAAAGATAGCGCGGATTTGCAATCCGTGCCCGTCATCTACTTCAAAACAAATCTAATACTATTACCTCTAAATCATTATCTAAACCAGCATAATTTCTTGCAAAACTAAAATAATAATCTTCTTGAGCTACTACAATTTTTCAGGTTGTAGCTTTTTTGGTTTGTGACTTTCGTTGCGGGCACGGATTGCAAATCCGCGCTGTCATATCTGATTCTTTTTCGAAACCAACATAAAATTTTCTATAAATATATCAGTAATCTAATAATTTATTTCGTGTGATATTCCTTTTTAAGTTCATTTAAAATAATTCTTAAACTATCTGCTCTTTGAATATTTTTATTCATGCCAATACCCTCTCGATTTAATATTTCCAGATAATTAACACACCCATAAGCCCTATTCTTAACACCTAATTCTAAAAAATACAATAAATAATCTTTCTGAGCTGAATTTACTTTTTTTAGATTACTTAAATATGTTATTAAACTTGCATTTGTTCCATCATAACTAAATGGAGTATCTGTATAAAATTCTAATAAATGACTAAATGCATCTGAAGCATATCTGTATTTATGATGTTTTTCAACCATCGTTAATGTATAGGGAATGATTTCTTCTTTTTTGGAATCATTATATCTATAATAAAGCTCTAACTCACCGTAAGAAGCTTCATTTCCGTTGATTTTAACATTATATTTATCCTCCATTATACGATCTACATCAAAATATTTTGACTTTTTAAAATTTTCTTTATTTTGATCTTTTATACTTTTAGGTACTACTATTACTTTATCTATTTGCTTTTCTTTTTGACACGATACAATCAATAGAATAAGAAATATGACCTTTAAAATTTTAATTAACCTCATCTATTTATATTTATTTAATATTGACTTCTTTTTTCAATCAACCATTTAGAATTTAGTATACAAATCCCTTTTCCAACTAATATATCCGATAGCACTGATTTGCAATCCATGCCCGCAATCTACTTTAAAACAAATCTAACAATATTACCTCTAAATCATTATCTAAACTAATACAATTTCGAGCTGAAATCTGACAGAGTTTTTTTGCGTTCTACTTTCATCCAAAAAAAGAAATCAAACTTGTATCTTTGTAAATCAGAACTTTTACTTCAAAAAATGGATTTTCAAGTCGTCTCAGCATATAGCCCAAAAGGTGATCAGCCA
The DNA here is from genome assembly GCF_009789235.1 of Flavobacterium hydrocarbonoxydans. Classification (GTDB taxonomy): domain Bacteria; phylum Bacteroidota; class Bacteroidia; order Flavobacteriales; family Flavobacteriaceae; genus Flavobacterium; species Flavobacterium hydrocarbonoxydans. The sequence continues at coordinate 79,929 of NZ_WSTB01000007.1, forward strand.
CAAGCAATTGATAAATTAGCACAAGGTATTCGCGATGGCGAGAAATTTCAAACTTTACTGGGGGTAACAGGTTCCGGAAAAACATTTACTGTTGCCAATGTTATTCAGGAAGTACAGAAACCTACTTTGGTTTTAGCGCATAACAAAACACTGGCAGCGCAACTGTACTCAGAATTCAAACAGTTTTTCCCGAATAATGCCGTAGAATATTTTGTTTCGTATTACGACTATTACCAACCCGAGGCTTTTATGCCGGTTACAGGTGTTTTTATTGAGAAGGATTTGTCTATCAATGAAGAACTGGAGAAAATGCGTTTGAGTACTACTTCTTCCCTATTATCGGGGCGTCGTGATATTTTGGTCGTAGCCTCTGTTTCGTGTTTGTATGGTATTGGAAATCCTGTAGAATTTCAGAAGAATGTTATTGCTATCGAAAGAGATCAGGTGATTTCGCGTACCAAATTATTACACAGTCTGGTGCAAAGTTTATATGCCAGAACCGAAGCCGATTTTAATCCGGGGACCTTTAGAATAAAAGGAGATACGGTTGAAGTATATCCTAGTTATGCTGATGATGCTTTCAGGATTCACTTTTTTGGAGATGAAATTGAAGAAATAGAATCGTTTGATGCTAAGACTTCGCAGGTTATTGAAAAGTTTAAAAAATTAACCATCTACCCTGCCAATATGTTTGTGACATCACCGGATGTTTTGCAGGGTGCGATTTGGGAAATTCAGCAGGATTTGGTTAAACAGGTTGATTATTTTAAAGAAATAGGAAAACATCTGGAAGCGAAAAGACTGGAAGAACGTACTAATTTTGATTTAGAAATGATTCGGGAATTGGGTTACTGTTCAGGTATCGAAAACTATTCCCGCTACCTTGACGGAAGACAGGCCGGAACAAGACCTTTCTGTTTGCTGGATTATTTTCCGAGTGATTATCTGATGGTAGTTGATGAAAGTCACGTAACCATTTCACAGGTTCATGCGATGTATGGCGGGGACCGCAGCCGAAAAGAAAATCTGGTGGAATACGGATTTCGTTTACCGGCAGCGATGGACAACAGACCCTTGAAATTTGAAGAGTTTGAAGCCATGCAAAATCAGGTGGTTTACGTATCCGCCACACCGGCTGATTATGAGCTGCAAAAGACGGACGGTGTTTATGTAGAACAAGTAATTCGTCCGACAGGATTATTAGATCCTATTATCGAAATTCGTCCGAGTCTGAATCAGATTGATGATTTGATTGAAGAAATTCAGGTGCGTTGCGAGTTAGACGAAAGAGTGCTGGTTACGACTCTGACCAAAAGAATGGCAGAGGAACTGGCGAAATATTTAACCAAAGTAAGTATTCGCTGTCGCTACATACACTCGGATGTGGATACTCTGGAGCGTATCGAAATCATGCAGGATTTACGAAAAGGTATTTTTGATGTCTTGATTGGGGTCAACCTGCTTCGTGAAGGTCTGGATTTACCAGAAGTTTCACTGGTTGCGATTTTAGATGCTGATAAGGAGGGTTTTTTACGCAGTCACCGTTCGCTAACCCAAACTATAGGTCGTGCGGCCAGAAACCTGAACGGAAAAGCGATTATGTATGCCGATAAAATCACGGCAAGCATGCAAAAAACGATAGACGAAACCAGTTATCGCAGAACCAAACAGATTAATTATAATACCGAAAACAATATAACACCTCAGGCTTTGAACAAAAAGATAGAGAGCGCCTTTACTAAAAACCCATTGGTAGATTATGAATTAGGAAATACTTTAAGTGTTGCGGCTGAACCAGAAACGAAATATTTATCGAAAGCTGATTTAGAAAAAATGATTCGCGAAAAACGTAAATCTATGGAGAAAGCGGCTAAAGAACTCGACTTTTTGCAAGCTGCAAAACTGCGTGATGATATTAAAAAACTGCAGGAACAGTTGCCTTAATTTTTTTGTTTTAAAACATTAATAGTAATCCGTTGGATAAAAATTTAACACATAGAAAACATAGCTTATTGACCTCAAAAAAGGCGTTTCACTTGCATTAAAACACATAGCTATGTGTGAGAAACGAGTTTCTTTTTGATTTACTTTTTTTTTAAAATCATAAAACCTATGTTTTCTATGTGTTTCATTTAATTTTTATTCATTACATCCAAAGGGTTAATAGTAGCAAAAATAATTTGATAGAATATTTTATAAGATATTTCAAATTCATTAGTTTTATCAAAATTTTAAAATTCTGAAATGAAATATCGTTTATTCCTTTTTATTTTTTTTGCCTTTATTTCCAATAGCATAGCGCAATCTGATACTACTGATGTTTTCACTACAGAAATAGAAAATTCTTCGGACATTATAAAACCCAATATCCTTTCTAATCATCCCTTTGGAATTTATATTTCCCGATTGAACCACAATTTTAATGTTCGTTCTCCTGATAAATACTCTTTTTCATTTGACTTTTCAAGCGGCAATGTCGTTCTTCCTTATGTAAAAGCATACGAATTAACAGATCCTAATGACCAGCAAAAAGCTGAAAGTATGGCCTGGCATAAACGTGAATTTGAATTTGATCTGACTAAAGTTCCTGCCAATACCAAAGAGTTTGAAGCCGATGGTGTCATCCGGTCGTATCGCTTTACTTTTACATTGCCCATTACGGTACATCACGAACTTAATTTCAGTTTGCGAATGAATTCCCTCGATGGCGGAAAATATCCTTATTCTATTTTTACTTCGGATGAATCAATCGAATGGTTTCACAGCAATATTGCAGGCGGCGAAGATCCGTTTTCAAGACGTTATTATGGCCTAAATAAAGCCGGAATCTCGTATAAGGATGAAACCGATAAGGTTTTAACAATGAATAATGGCGATTTTATCTTTTCAGGAATAGATATCAATTACAATTATTATCCTAAACTGGAAATGAATAAAAAGCATATTTATTTGAATTTTGGGGCGCAGCTGGGCATTAATACCTCCAGATATAATCCTGTTGCTGATTTTGGAATTTCGTCTTCGATCCTGAAAAAGATGCTCATCAAAAATAAAAACACATTAAGTTTTGGTGCAAGTATCGGGGCTTTACGTCAGCATTTTTTAGAGTATGGAGACCGGGTAAATATCAGTAATAACGATTTTTTATACAGTTTTGAAGGTCTTATTGATTATAAAGTAAAACTTAGAAACAACAACCGTATTTCGTATGGCATCAATTATAATGTTCAAACTTCCTATAGCAATAAAAAAGACTTAGATCATATTATTTTAACGGGGGAACGAATCAATACACACTGGCAAAAAACAATATCGCATTTATACGATACTTTAGAAGGATGGAATTTTATCTGCACCTATTCCACCAGAAGATTTTCTTATTTTGTCTATCTCAGAGAAGATCTGAATTTAGATAATGCACCCGATTTACAAACAGGGATTGGAGTTAAAATGTCAATTAAAAGAAGTTAGCTTTAATTGTGCTGCTCCTGAAATATCTTTAATAATAATTTTGGATCAATCATAGCATTGGGTGCTTTCTTCATCATATCCAAAATACGTTTTGTCGCACTTGGATTCAAACCCATTTCGATTGTAATTTGCTGGATAGCAGTTGCTTCTTTGGTATGCAAAATTCCATCGCAATGCATAATGAGCGCCAGTCTGTAAAACTGCTGAATCCTTTGAAACTCTGATTTTATCACAACCGGAAAAACTTCCTGATGAAATAAATCTTTAAAAGTAGCTTCATCAATTTTTAATTCTTCTGCGATAATTCTCAAAAAATCATATTCCCGCTGATGCAATTGCCCATCAATTGTTGAGAAAGAAATCATTTCTAAAAGCAAACTTATTTTTTCTTCTTTGGTATTCATTGAAATTATTTTTTGGCTAAAATATTGTTTTAAAACCAAATTAAAAAATCCTGCTTTAGACAGCGTTTAAGAATAATATTTCTTGTTTTGTAGAATTTATTTTTGATTTGTAGAACTAATTCTACAAATATATCTGTTTTTATATAATACTTTTGCCAAAATTACAGCCGAAAAATAATTAATTGAACATTACTTTTTATCTACTTCTAGTGTTCAGTATCTCTACAAGCCTTCCATTATTTATTAAAATAAACAATAATAACTAATTACATCAATCAAACCTGTAATTAAATTTAGTATTGAAATACTAAATTTTTTTATATGTTTTTTCTGTAAAAAAATACAAATTTTAAAGATTATAAAAATGAAAAAACTATTAAATCTTATTCCTTATTTTTTCTTTTTTCTTTTCTCCTTTTCGAGTATAGCCACACCTCTAAGTGATCATTTTTACATCGAAAAAGATATTAAAGAAACCGGGAAAATTATTTCAAATTTGACTAAAAAAGTGAATACCCAAACTTTTCAGTTATTCTCTCACGGTAAATCTGGTGAGCTCTACATCGATAATCATTGGATGAAGAAAGAAGAAATCGTTTTATTTCTTAAAAGTAAATTATCTAAAAACGTAAATCATCTCAATATATATGGTTGCGAATTTGGAAAAGATGAAAAAGGATTAACAGCCGTTCGGTATCTGGAAAAAGAATTAGGGATTTCTGTCGCCGCTTCTACCAATATTACGGGTAAAAATGGTGACTGGGTTTTAGAACTTGGAAAACCTATTCATGTTTTAGCCATAAAGAATTATAAAGCAGATTTACAATATGGTCCTGCTGAGGATTATGATAAAGATGGTGTTGTCAATTCTAATGATCTTGATGATGATAATGATGGAATTTTAGATACTAATGAATGTGTAGGAACATCCACATTTGAGCTTACTGCAGACAACCTCGTGAATCGTAATACAACCACAGAAACTACTTTTCCAAAAACCTATACTAATGTTTATGGTATTTCTGGTTTAAATATTAAAATAACACCATCGGGAAATTTCACGACAAATACAGCTGAGCCAAATACCCCGCAAATTACTAATGACGGTTTCGATTTTGGAAGTTTCAAAACACATGTAAACAGAGCAAGTGGTGATGGGGTTGCAAGTAGTTGGAATATTGAATTTGTAGGATCCGTTTTTCCAACTACAGTAGTGATGTCAACACCTGGCAATTTATTTGCCCTACCCACTGGATCTTACGAACTTATCGATGTACAGCTAACGCGAATGTCAACAGGAACTTTTGCTGTTGTGGCTAATCCTGCAACCTGTGGCTTAACAGGAGATAATAGTCTTACATTATCAAGCAGTTTAAACGCCGCCTCTGGTTTTCCTACAGTAACGGGTGTTTCAAAAGGAACCTGTGGTTTTACTTCTACCCATACAGACAATATTGGTTTTACAAAAATAGTTTTAAAATATAGCATACCTCAAACAGTTGGAGCAACTTCAACTACACTTCAAGCGGCAAGTTTTTCTATTACGGTTTGTAATTCAGATATTGATAATGATGGAATACCAAGTGCTTTCGATTTAGATAGTGATGGTGATGGCTGTAGTGATGCTCTTGAAGGAGGAGCTAATTTTACTAATGCTAATTTGGTAAATTCCAGCATAGCAGGAGGAAACTCAGGTACTGGTTATACCGGAAGTTCTACTATTCCAATTATTCAAAATCTGGGGAATACCGTAGGAAGTACCGGAGTTCCTACAATTGCCGGAACCGGACAAACTGTTGGAGATTCGAGAAATGGGTTGGTAAATTCATGTATTTGCTACAAACCTGGTGTTACTTCCGGAACAGGAGGATTACCTTCTGTTACGGGAATATCCAATTTTTTAGGTCTTCCGGGTAATCCCAAATATTGGCTAACAAACATGCCAAAAAATGGCGCATTGGTAATGGGCTCTAAAGACAAAGGATTCGTAATTACCAGAATTGCAAATCCTGAAACCGTTATTACAGGGGCAAATGCCGTAAAAGGGATGTTGGTTTTTGATACTGCAGCCAATTGTTTGAAAATGTACGATGGAACGCAATGGTTCTGTTTGACACAAAAATGTATAGATAATTAATTTTAAAAAAAACTGATATGAAATTTTCAACTCTATTGATACTATTGATTGGACTATCATTAAATAGTCAGGCACAGTCCAGCATCGGAAAAATACCAGCTGACGGAGCCGGAATATTAGACTTTAAACAAAATACAACTCTTGGCATTGTATTACCTCATCTAACCAGTACAGCCAAAGTGGTAACACCAGGAACTCTTTTTTATGATGTCAATACGAAGAAAGTAATGTATCGTGACAATAACAGTATTCAGGATTTATCTATAAAAACCGGAAATTTTACTGCTAGCACTGATTACACCAACTTAATTGTAGATAATTCGCGTGTTACCGTAGTGGGAGCATCAGGATCTAGTGCTACTGGAATTGTAATATTAGAATCGGCCACTAAAGCGCTCATTTTACCAAAAGTAGCCAGCCCTCATCTCAATATTGTAAACCCAGAACCCGGAACCATTTGTTATGATACAGTTAAAAACTTATTTTGTGTTTATGATGGAAAAGAATGGGCTTTTTGGGGAAAATAAGAGCTTCATAATAAATCTTAAATACTATAAAATATATCCTATTAGTTGAACTACTATTAGGATATTTTTATTTTACCTAGAATGACTAAAAATTGTACTTTAAACTTGCTTTTGTTTTAATGTAAAAAAGTAATTTGCTACTTTTAGCCCTTTATTAAACAATAAACAGTAAAAATGTTACAAAAAATATTATTTTTCTTATTTTTAACTTTTGCGTCAACAAATGCGCAAGATTTATCGAAAGAAAATGCTGTGCAAAATACTGTTTCTAAAAATGTTTCTACCTTTAGTATTGAAGCACCTCAATTAAAAACTTCAAAAAAAATCTGGATTTATTTGCCTGAAAATTATGCGAATTCAGACAAAAAATACAACGTGATGTACATGCACGACGCCCAAAATCTATTCGATTCGAAAACCGCTTACGCCGGCGAATGGAATGTAGATGAAAAACTGGACAGCCTGAAAGCACAAGTGATTGTGGTTGGGATTGAACACGGAAATGACAAACGTTTAGAGGAACTCACTCCTTATAAAAACGAAAAATACGGAGGCGGAAACGCTGATAATTATGTAGATTTTATCGTAAAAACATTAAAACCCTTTATTGACAAAAAGTACAGAACCAAAACAAAAGCCAAAAACACGACCATTATGGGAAGTTCTCTTGGCGGACTGGTTTCGTATTATGCTGTTTTAAAACACCCTGAAACTTTTGGGAAAGCTGGCGTGTTTTCGCCCTCTTTCTGGTTTTCAAAAGACATTTACACTTTTACGGAACAGCAAAAAAAAATCAAAACCAAAATTTACTTTTTGTGCGGCGATAAAGAAAGTGATGATATGGTAAACGATATGACCAAAATGGAACATTTACTGGATACGAAACGGTGTTATTGCTTACACCTTAACAAATCTAAAATTGTAAAAGGCGGCCAACACAACGAAAAACTCTGGCGAGATGGTTTTGTAAACGCCTTTTTATGGCTGAATTAAAAAAAATAAAAATACATTAAACATAAAACAACACAATGGAATTAATTTTAAGAGCGTACAACCTACAACTAAAACACACTTTTACTATTTCGAGAGAATCAATTGATGTACAGCCTTCTTTAATTGTAGAATTAAAAAGCAATGGTTTTTCCGGATTTGGAGAAGCTACCTCAAACCCTTATTACAAAACAACGGTTCCGATGATGATGCAGGATTTAGAAAAAATCAGAACCATTATCGAAACTACCGAAGATGAAACTCCAGAGCAGTTCTGGTCAAAAATACATCCTTATCTAAAAGAGGATATGTTTGCTTTGTGCGCTTTAGATTTGGCTTACAACGATTTGTATGCCCGCAAAAAAGGCAAAAAATTATACGAATTATGGAACTACACTACCGAAAGAAATCCAATGACGGATTACACTATCGGGATTGCTTCTATAGATAAAATGGTTTCGAAAATGCAGGAGCTTCCGTGGCCAATTTATAAAATTAAATTAGGTACCAAAGAAGATATTGCCATTGTAAAAGAACTTCGTAAACATACAGATGCTATTTTTAGAATTGATGCCAATTGTGGCTGGGGTGTAGAAGAAACGATTAATAATGCTGTTGAACTCAAGAAATTAGGTGTCGAATTCTTAGAACAACCCATGAAAGCTGACAATTGGGAAGCCCATAAAGAGGTTTTTAAACACTCGGTTTTGCCAATCGTTGCAGATGAAAGCTGTATTATTGAAGAAGATGTTGCCAAATGTCATCATCATTTTCATGGCGTAAACGTAAAACTGGTAAAATGCGGTGGATTAACTCCCGGAAAACGCATGATCGAAGAAGCTAAAAAGCTTGGATTGAAAACGATGGTGGGCTGTATGACCGAATCTACTGTTGGAATTTCGGCTATTGCGCATTTATTGCCTCAACTGGATTATGTTGACATGGATGGTGCATTGCTTCTGGCTCAGGATATTGCTACAGGCGTAACCATAAAAGACGGAATTATCAGCTACTCTGACCTTAACGGAACTGGTGTGACTTTACTATAAACCCAATGAAAGTCAATCAGTTTCCAGACAGAATTATCGAAATAGAACAAGAGCAGTATTTGTATTTTGGAGGTACTGCGTATTTGGGATTGCCTGCCAACGAAGCATTCCAGCAATTGGTTGTAAAAAATATTCTGAAATGGGGAACCACTTACGGGAGTTCCAGAAATGCGAATATCAAACTTACCGCCTATGACAATGGCGAAGCTTTTTTGGCACAACATATTAAGGCTGAAGCTGCTGTTACGGTTTCGTCCGGAATGCTGGCCGGAAAATTGGTGATAGACGAACTGCAAAAAGACACGGATTGTTTCTTTCGTTTTCTTGCCACTCATCCTGCCCTAAAAGCACCGCATAGTTTGCCTTTTTTTATGGATGGAAAACTGAATCCGCGTTTATTGGATGACACTGTTGAGCGCATCACCATTCTGACAGACGGCGTTCCTTCTTTTGAAACCAAAGCTGTTGATTTGGATATCCTAAAAGCGATTCCGGGTCATAAAGAAGTGACTTTGGTTATTGATGAATCGCATTCGCTGGGGATTTTAGGCAAAAATGGCTGCGGTATTTTTTCGGAGGTAAATGTTCCCGTCAAGCGAAAAATTATGCTTTCGTCATTAGGAAAAGCGTTTGGCGTTACCGGAGGCGTGATTGCTGGTGATCTTTCGTTTATTAACAAAATAAAGAATCTGGACACTTTTGTCTCTGCGGCCGGAATGAATCCTGCCTTTGTGCAGACATTGGCCGATGCTGCCGAAATTTATGTTTCGCAACATCAAAAATTAGTCAAAAATCTGAACTATATTAGTACGAAACTGCTTCCAAATGATACTATTAATTTTGATAAAACCTATCCTTTAATTTACTTAGAAAAAGAAGGCATACATGAAGCATTAATGGATCATAAAATCATTATTGCTCATTTTAAATATCAGGAAAATGCAAAAAATCTGAATCGGATTGTCGTGACGGCAAATCATACCAAAGAAGATTTAGATCAAGTAATCAGTGTTTTGAATACTTATTAATTATAATTCAATCCGGTGGGTGAAATTATTTTTAACACATAGATACATAGCTTATTGAACTCAAAAAAGGCGTTTCACTTGTATTAAAACACATAACTATGTGTGAAGAAACGAGTTTCTTTTTGATTTTCCTTTTTTCAAAATCATAAAATCTATGTTTTCTATGTGTTGAATCATTTTTTTTTGAATTGCACCCAGCGACCCAGCGTATTAATCTTTTTTTCTGTTTAAAAAAATTAAACTCCAGAGGGGTTTTATTACACTCAAATTCACACTTAAATATTAAAATAAAATAGCCCAAAGGCCAATCTTTACGTCAGCGACGTGAAATTTCACGTCCCGGACGTGAAATTTCACATCGCTGACGTGAAATTTCACGTGCCAGACGTGAACGTTTACGTTCCTGATGTAAAATTTCACATCGCCGACGTGAAATTTCACGTGCCAGACGTGAACGTTTACGTTCCTGATGTGAAATTTCACATCGCTGACGTGAAATTTCACGTCCGGGACGTGAAATTTTACGTTTTTAGAGAGAATGATCAAAATTTTGTGTAAACTCAAAAAACCTATTACTATTTTTCGAAAGACGTAACTGCTAAAAACAAATAACCCCTTCTACGAAATTTCATAGAAGGGGTTATTAGGAGTAATGTGCTGCTTTACTTATTTAGCCCACCATACTTTTGTTTCCATTTTATCTTCGCCCTGAACTGCAATGGCAGCTTCATAATTGGCCAAATTCAATGTTTTTACGTTGGCTCCGTAAGCTTGTCTTTGCGGAATTGTAGCCGATCCGATAGCACCCACAGGAACCGTTAAGGCAACTGCATTGGCACCAAATCTTCTCCATTCATTCCACCCTTCATATCCCTGCATGAATAAGGCAATGTGTTTTTGATATGCAATCGATTTTATATCAACATACGGAAATTCTAACACATAAGCATCGGCAGCTTCAGCTGTAACGCCCCATTGTGCCATAGAAGCTTTGATTGCTTCTGTATAAAAAGCAGCGGCACTCCCTGGAATCCAACCTAAAGAAGCGGCTTCTGCTTTTGCAAAAGTCATTTGTGCATAGGTGTAGAAAAAAGCAGGAGCTGTCTTGTTCTTGATAATAGAATTTGTGATATAAGAATAATTAGCAACAGTAGCATTTCCAGTTACAGAGGTAACACCACCATTGTATATTCCGCCGCCATTAGTTGCTTTTTCAGCAAATTTTGCCAATCTAGGATCTTGAGGCAACATATTGGTACCTGTACCAATCAACATATTTACAAAAGGCTCACTCACCAAATAATCTGATCTTGTTTCAAAACGATCTTCCCATGGATTATCGTAAGCTTCATCAGCAATGTACGGAAAAGTCAGGTTTTGTGCGTTCGAAGCTATCGTTCCTGCATTCATAGCCTCTACAAATTTTGTTGCAGCATAACCACCGGCAGCAGGAAATCTTTTGGATAAACGCAATGCCATATTCATTTTTAAAGTATTGGCAAAACGTTTCCATTCTGACATTTGTGTTGCTTTATTCGTAAAAAGCACATCTCCTTTTGGTCCTGCTCCAGCATCAATCATTGCTACAGCATTATCAATATCTTTAAACAATCCGTCATAAATTTCTTCTTGTGTATCAAATTTAGGAAATGTATCATCAAGACCTTTTAATGCTTCAGAATAAGGCACCATTCCCCAACGATCTGTTAGGTGCTGAAAAACATACGCTTTCAGAATCATGGCTACCGCTATCTGATTATTATTAGAACCATTTCCTAAAGCAGTACCGGCAGTCGCAGGATTTTGATTTACTTTGATTACTTCCTGCAGATTGTTCAGAATTGATACATAAGTACCACTGTAGTCAAAATTCGTCACATCGTAAATCGTTTCTTTAGGGTACTGACCATTGGTAATATACTGTACATAATTTAATGGTTCTGTAGCAGTCAGTATTGAAGACATTGACCTTTCGGCGCCCGTTAACAACGAAGCTGTATTGACAACACTCGGGTCATTCGGACTTAAATTAGTATCTCCAAAATCAGCGTTATCACACGAAACTGTGGTTAAAGCTGCTGTTAGCGCTATAATGGATGTTATGATTATTTTTTTCATTTTTAATAATTATAAAGTTAAAACAAGGTTTAAACCAATAGATCTTGAGTTTGGCAATTGAGCCGTCTCGATAAATGGTGTACCTGTAGTATTGTAAGATTGTAATTCTGATGGATCAATATCACGATTTACGGCATAAATCAACCATAAATTATTTGCATACACAGCAAGATTAATTTTTTGGAAAGGTGTTTTTGATAAAATTGTTTTACTGAAATTATATCCAAGTCTCATCGTTCTTAATTTTACATAAGAAGCATCTTCTAAGAAAGGTTCTGTAATAGCTCTAATGTTTGACCAATAGGTTCTGGTACTTACACGATATGCTACATCTGCTCCTGTCGTACCATCTACACCTTCTACCAATAAACCTCCTGATGTTGGTGTTACAGCTGAATTAAGCATGGCTCCTGTGGCAATACTTGCTCCTGTTGTAGCGTTTACGATTGGGTCTCTTTTAGGATTCCCTAAGTCATTGTTACCCACTGTTTCGATACCAACTCCAGTTCTGTTAACCAAAGAATTCGAAACGGAGTAATATTTACCTCCTTGCTGGAAGTCGAAACCTAAACTTAAATCAAAGTTTTTATACGTAAAAGAAGTGGTTAAACCTCCAGTATAATTTGGTAAAATATTCCCTAAATAAACACCTAATTCTCTAACATAAGCACCAGCAGCCGTAAGCTTGGCTTTTCCGTTTTCGTCTCTCGCAATTCTGCTACCGTAAATGGCTCCCCACTCTTCACCCACTTGTTCTACTAACTGAACATTACCCATATTTGAGTTTCCTGACTGAATAACATTTCTGTCAATGCCGTCTGCAATTGCCACAACCTTTCTCTCTAAAGTTGCAAAATTGACCCCAATATTCCACTCAAAACTATTTGTTTTTATAGGCGATCCGGATAAAGCAACCTCATATCCTTTGTAGGTTTGTTCCCCTTGGTTTAAAAATACTCCGTTTATTCCTGTTGAACCATCAAAAGAAACTCTATAAGGTATCCCATTGTCTAATCTGTCAAAATAAGAAGCATCTAATGAAAGTCGGTTATTAAAGAATTTCAAATCAACACCATATTCTTTTTCTTCACGATTTCCACCTGTTAAACTTGGATTTACCAATGTACCCGGTGTTGATGATGTTGGGTATGTGCCATAAGTAGTACCTGTTGTATAAACCGGGCTCGTTTGATAAGCATTAGGAAATTGAGGTGCCATTGCATATCCTGCTCTAATTTTTCCAAAAGTAAAAATAGTATTTTCAGGAATGAATTTCGAAAAAATAAAACTTCCGGAAACACCATAAGTTGTCAATTTATTATCATTAACATTGGCTGTTGAAGAAAAATCATTACGATAAGAACCATCAACATATAAAAAGTCATCATAACCAACAGAGGCAGTTGTAAAAAATCCGCGGGTCTCACTTTTAAACCTTCTGTTTGTTGTCAACGGAATACCTACTGATGTACTAATACTATAAAATCCATCAGAAACCAAACCTCCTACAGTTTCGCTAATCATATACGTATTATCATAAAACTGGTATTCGAAACCACCCGTTGCAGCGATATCAAATTTATTGATTTTCTTTTTGTAGTTTAAGATTCCTGAAACTTCATCTCTATTTTTAATCGCAAGACTTTCTTCATACTTAGGAACAGCAACTCCGCCCCAGGCATTCGTAATATCATAATAAGCTGATCCTAAATAATTTTTTCTTAGCTCAGCTGTCGCAGTCAAACCATTAATGATTTCATAACTGGCACCAAATCTTCCGTTAAAGGTTTTATTATCTTCTTTGTTTGGCTGCTCATACTGATCGAAGAAAGGAGAATTCCATCCAAATGATTTTCCGTTTGTTGCACTCGTTCTATTCCAGGTTACAATTTTACCATTCATACGATAATTTCTTAAATCGTCCATGTTTAATTGTCTCTGGAACCATTGTCTTAAACTCGCCACTGCTGGTAAAATTAAGTTTTTATCATTATAGCCTGTCGTTTCTCTATCCTGGAATAAGATGGTAGAATATACTTTGAATTTTTTGCTCAAATTTGCTTCAGCAGTAACATTTACATCGTATTGTGTTCTGGCTGTATTGGGTACAACACCCTCTTTACTAGTTTTGGTAATACCAAAATTTATATTATAATCTTCACCACCTTTACCAGCAGACAAACTTGTTCTATTGGTTACCCCGGTATTATAAAAATCTTTAACGTTATTTGGGTTTGCAGAATAAGGCGTTAGTTTACCAAATTCAGGAGTTCCTTCTTCCCAACTGTTCCAGGCACGAACCATTTGTCCCTGCATTCTCGGACCCCAGCTTTCATCTGCCGTATAATCAACAATATCCTGACCGTCAAAAGCAGCAAAAGAAGCCGGATCATTAGCAGCATTGTATGTGTATTTTGGGAATGTTTGTGAATAACCTCCACCATATTCATTTTGAAATTCTGGTAAACCATATACATTTTCCAATGAAGAACTCACATTAAACTCTACAGACGTAGTGCCTTTTTTTCCTTTTTTGGTAGTAATTACAATAGCACCGTTGCGTCCTTCTGGTCCATAAAGAGCGGTGGCAGATAAACCTTTCAACGTATTAATACTCTCAATACTTTCAGGATTAATATCGCTGATTGACACGACTTTAATATTATCCACTACATATAGTATTTCTGTATTTCCTCTAAGTCTAAGAGTGGATGTTCTAAAATCGGCACTAGGAGAACCCTGAAATTGTACACCGGCTACTTTACCAGCTAATGCACTGTTAAGATCAGCATCTCGCACGGTTACCACATCTGCCACTCTTACTTTTTGCGTAGCATAACCCAGAGATTTTTGATCTCTTTTGATACCTAACGCTGTTACCACAACACCGTCAAGCTCTTTTGCATCAGATGCCATTTTCATGTCCACTATTTCTCCATTAGCGATAATCTCGCTAGTTTTATATCCTATAAATGAGAATACCAGCACGGAACCTTTGTTAGCACTAATTTGATAATCTCCATCAAATCCAGAAGTAGTTCCTGTTGTTCCGTCTTTTTCCTGAATGTTAACTCCCGGCATAGGCATTCCTTGCTCATCGGTCACAATTCCTCTTATTGTTATCTTTTGCGCAAACAAAAATGTAGATGCCGCTAAAAACAAGAATAAGGAAAAAATAATTTTCTTTTGTTTCATAAAATTGAGTTAATTTGTTAATTGGTTGTGGTTAAATTTTCGTTTGCAATTTAACATTTTATCATTATAAAATGCGTTTTCATAACAAAAAGTAGTAAACATTTCTTAAAATACGCATTTTACCGCAACAAACATCCTCATAAAAAGCAATTATAAGGAGTTAATTTTCTAATTTACAAAAGCTTATAAATTCAACAAGTGTTAATATTTTATTAAGTAAACCAATAGCATTGTTAATATTTTGTACCCAATAAGCAATTTAAAACAGATTGTAATGTACCTTTGTAAAAAATAAAACGATGACAAACAACGATATCTTAAAGAAGCTTCGAGTAGCATTAATGCTTCGCGATGATCAAATAGTTGAAATATTAGAATTGGTTGATTTTAGAATTTCAAAATCAGAATTAGGCGCTTTTTTCAGAGCTGAAGACCACGAGAATTATATGGAATGCGGCGATCAGGTTTTACGTAATTTCCTGAACGGATTGGTAATTCATTTGAGAGGAACCAAAGAAAATCCTAAGAACCCAAATGATGTTTTAGCCAAACATAAAGCAGAAATTCCGAAGAAAGAAAACACTAAAGAAAGACCTGAGTTTAAAGCCAGCCCAAAAGATGCTGAAAAAGGAAGAGGCGATAAAGCACCTTCTAAATCAGGACCTGCTGCCAAAAAACCTTTCAAGAAAAACAACACTAAAACTGCACCTAAAGTACAAGTAGTTGAGAAAGTAGTTTACAAAAACGGAAAGAATAAAAAATAATTTAACCGCAAAGATTTTTTAGCCACGAATTCACGAATTATTTTTAATTACAAGACTATTAAAAATAATTCGTGAATTCGTGGCTATTTTTTAAGCATACAGCTTTAACTTTACTATTTAAAACAAAAAAAATCCCTCCAATTGGAGGGATTTTCTATATATAACTAATTTCTTATCTGATTAAGAAAGTGCAGCTTTAACCTGGTCAGCAGCTTCCTGAAATTGTACAGCTGATAAAATTGGCATACCAGAGTTGTCAATTAATTCTTTTGCAATTTCAGCATTTGTACCTTGCAAACGAACGATGATTGGCACATTGATAGCGTCTCCCATGTTTTTGTAAGCATCAACAACACCTTGAGCAACACGGTCACAACGAACGATTCCACCAAAAATGTTAATCAAAATTGCTTTTACGTTTGGATCTTTTAAAATAATACGGAAAGCCGTTTCAACACGTTTTGCATCAGCAGTTCCACCAACGTCAAGGAAGTTAGCAGGCTCAAAACCAGCGTATTTAATTAAATCCATAGTTGCCATTGCAAGACCTGCTCCGTTTACCATACATCCTACAGTACCGTCAAGATCTACATAGTTCAATCCTACTTCTTTAGCTTCAACCTCGATTGGATTCTCCTCACGGATATCACGCATATCAGCATATTTCTTTTGTCTGTATAAAGCATTATCATCGATATTTACTTTAGCATCTACAGCCATAATTTTATCATCAGATGTTTTCAAAACCGGGTTGATTTCAAACATAGAAGCATCAGAACCAATGTAAGCATTGTATAATGCATCGATGAATTTAACCATTTCTTTGAAAGCATTTCCAGAAAGACCTAAATTGAAAGCAATTCTTCTAGCCTGGAAACCTTGTAATCCAACAGTTGGATCAATTTCTTCAGTAAAAATTAAGTGTGGTGTGTGCTCAGCAACTTCTTCGATATCCATTCCACCTTCAGTAGAATACATAATCATGTTACGTCCTGTACCTCTATTCAATAAAACAGAAACATAAAATTCAGACGTTTCGCTTTCACCAGGATAGTAAACATCTTCAGCTACTAAAACTTTGTGTACTTTTTTACCTTCAGCAGAAGTCTGAGGTGTAATCAATTGCATTCCAATGATTTGTTCTGCAATTTCTTCAACTTGCTGCAAGTTTTTAGCTAGCTTCACTCCACCACCTTTTCCACGACCACCTGCGTGAATCTGTGCTTTAATTACGTGCCATCCTGTTCCGGTTTCGGCAGTTAATTGTTTTGCAGCAGCTACAGCTTCAACTGCATTATTAGCCACAATTCCGCGTTGAATGCGTACTCCGTAACTTGCTAAAATTTCTTTTCCTTGATATTCGTGTATGTTCATAATATAGAATTTGTCTGGTTCTGAATTTATTTCAGAATAAAAGTGCGACAAAAGTAGCAAAATTCAACTGAATAGTAAAATCTTTTTTAATTAAAAATGTCTTCTCTTTATAATATGAAAATATTTCTTTTTAAAGCTAAAAAATCGTTAAACAAACACACTTTTATTGTTAACTCAAAATCACTATATCGTTTGAGATTTAACATAAAAATAACCGGTTTTACTAGCTTATTACTGATTTTTCCTAATATAATTCAAAATAGATTATCATTTTGTCAATTCACAATGCCTTCTATAAAATTATTATCATTTAAGAAGCGTTTTTCTAATATTACTATAAAAATGTAAGCCGAATTATAATTTCAATACATTATGTTTAACGAAATCTCTATTTTTGTAAAAAAAAAATATCAAGAATGAAAGTTAAAGAACAAGGGCTTTATTTGCCTGAATTTGAACACGACAATTGTGGTGCAGGTTTTATTTGTAATCTGAATGGTATTAAGTCTAACGACATCATTCATAAAGCATTGGACATCTTAATAAAATTGGAACATCGTGGTGCAGTTAGTTCTGATGGAAGAACTGGAGACGGAGCTGGAATTTTATTCGACATCCCACATGATTTTTTTAAAAAAGTATGTGATTTTGAAATCCCTGAAACACGCGAGTATGCAGTAGGAATGGTTTTTTTACCAAAAAGCAAAAACCAGGTTTCTTTTTGTATCAACGCCTTTGAAGCAACCATTAAAGATCAAAACTTAAAGATCTTAGGCTGGAGAGATGTACCTGTTGATGTTGAAAATTTAGGGCAAATCGCCGCAGAAAAAGAACCAACAGTTAAACAGGTTTTTGTTAGCAAAACCGGTCAAAATTTAACTGAACAGGAATTTAATGCAAAACTTTTTGCAGCTAGAAAAATTGCCGAACATGCCATAAGAGGATCTAAAACCTCCGAAAGCCACATGTTTTATTTTACTAGTTTATCGACCACTACTATAATATATAAAGGTCTTTTGATGCCAGAAGACATCAGCAGATATTATATTGACTTAAAAGATCCCGATTTAGTGACGCGTTTGGCGCTTGTACACCAACGTTTCTCTACCAATACTTTCCCTTCATGGGATTTAGCTCAGCCGTTTAGATACATGTGTCATAATGGTGAGATCAATACGCTTCGCGGAAATGTTAGCCGTATGCGTGCCCGTGAAGAATTAATGGAAAGCAAAGTTTTTGGTGATGATATCAAAAAATTATTCCCAATCATTTTAGAAGGAAAATCAGATTCTGCTTCTATGGATATGGTGATTGAGCTTCTATTAATGACAGGCCGTTCTCTGCCAGAAGCTATGATGATGGTGGTTCCTGAAGCTTGGGAAAAACACCAGACCATGTCGCCAGAAAAAAGAGCTTTTTACGAGTTTAACGCTTGTATCATGGAGCCTTGGGACGGTCCAGCTTCGATTCCGTTTACAGATGGAAACGTAATTGGTGCTTTACTAGACAGAAACGGATTGCGTCCTTCTCGTTATACTTTGACAAAAAGTGGTTTTGTAATCATGTCATCAGAAATTGGTGTATTAGATGTAGAACCAGAAGATGTAGTGAAACACGGTCGTTTAGAGCCAGGAAAAATGTTCTTGGTTGATATGAACGAAGGCCGTATCATTGAAGATGAAGAAGTTAAAAACTCTATCGTAACCAAACGTCCTTATAAAGAATGGTTAGATGCTAATTTATTGCCTTTAGCTAATATCCCTTACACCAACAACCCTACTCCGGTTGAAAAATTAGATTTCTTAACCAGACAAAAATTATTTGGTTATACAATTGAAGATTTAAAAACAATCATCAACCCAATGGGAGGTCAGGGAGCAGAAGCTATCAGCTCTATGGGTAATGATACGCCTTTGGCAGTTTTGTCTGATCAGCCACAATTATTATACAACTATTTCAAACAATTATTTGCTCAGGTTACCAATCCGCCTTTGGATGGTATTCGTGAGGAAATTATTACTGATATCAGTTTAGCAATTGGTGGCGATTTCAATATTTTCGAAATTGAATCAAAACAATGCAAAAAATTAAAAATCCAAAATCCGGTTATCTCAAACGAGGATTTAGATAAAATAAGAAACATTGATCACGCAGATTTCAAATCGGCTACTATTTCTACCTTATATAAAATAGAAAAAGGAGTTAACGGATTAGAACGTGCGTTAGAGAAATGTGTTCAGGCAACTTACAAAGCAGTTTCTGAAGGATGTAATGTGATCATTTTATCAGACAGAGGCGTGAGCGAACAAATGGCTCCAATACCAATGTTATTGGCTTGTTCTTACATTCACCACTCTTTGAATATTTTACAGGTTCGTTCGAAATTCGGAATTATCATCGAATCTGCAGAGCCTCGCGAGCCACATCATTTTGCCTTATTGTTCGGTTATGGCGCAAGTGCAATCAATCCATACATGGTAAACGAAATCATTCACGATCAGGTAAACCAAGGATTTATTACTGGAGTAAAAGCAGATTATGCTGTTGCTAACTTTAATAAAGCTATTGCAAAAGGAATCGTAAAAATCATGAACAAAATCGGAATCTCTACTTTACATTCGTACAGAGCGGCTCAGATTTTTGAGATTTTAGGTTTAAATAAAACTTTTACATCTAAATATTTCCCATACACGCCTTCTAGAATTGAAGGAATTGGATTGATGGAAATTGAAAAAGAAGTGAAAAAACGTTTTCAAAAAGCATTTCCAAATTCTAAAATCGCGAACTTATTGCCTTTAGAAATTGGTGGAATCTACAGATGGAGACGTGGCGGAGAAAAACACATGTTTAATCCAACGACCATTGCAAAATTACAACAAGCCGTTCGTTTGAACAGCCCGGAAAGTTATAAAGAATACTCTAATATGGTGAATGAGCAAAGCTCAAACTTAATGACTATTAGAGGAATGTTTGAATTTAACAATCTAGATCCAATTTCTATTGACGAAGTAGAACCTTGGACCGAAATTGTAAAAAAATTCAAAACAGGAGCGATGTCTTATGGGTCTATCAGTAGAGAAGCGCATGAGAATTTAGCGATTGCAATGAACAGAATTGGCGGAAAAAGTAATTCTGGAGAAGGTGGAGAAGATCCTAAACGTTTCCAGAAAGAAATCAACGGAGATTCCAGAAATAGTGCGATCAAACAAGTGGCATCTGGAAGATTTGGAGTTTCGATCAACTATTTGACAAACGCTAAAGAAATCCAAATCAAAATGGCTCAGGGTGCAAAACCTGGAGAAGGTGGTCAGTTACCTGGAGAAAAAGTAGTGCCTTGGATTGCAGAAACCAGAAACTCTACACCTTATGTAGGTTTGATTTCGCCTCCGCCTCACCACGATATTTATTCTATTGAGGATTTATCACAATTGATTTATGATTTAAAAAATGCCAATCGTGAAGCACGTGTAAACGTAAAATTAGTTTCTGAAGTTGGAGTTGGAACCATCGCTGCCGGTGTTGCCAAAGCAAAAGCAGACGTTATTTTAATTTCAGGTTACGACGGAGGAACTGGTGCTGCACCATTGACATCCTTACAACATACCGGTATTCCTTGGGAACTTGGTCTTGCCGAAGCACAACAAACTTTAATCTTAAATGATTTAAGAAGCCGTGTAGTTCTGGAATGTGACGGACAATTAAAAACAGGTCGTGACGTAGCCATCGCTGCATTATTAGGAGCTGAAGAATTTGGTTTTGCTACTGCTCCGCTTGTAGCTTCTGGTTGTATTATGATGAGAGCTTGTCACTTGAATACTTGTCCAGTTGGTATTGCCACTCAGGATCCTGAATTGAGAAAAAATTTCAAAGGAACTCCAGAGCACGTCATCAACTTCATGTATTTTATTGCTGAGGAATTAAGAGAAATCATGGCACAATTAGGTTTCAGAACCTTGAAAGAAATGGTGGGTCAGTCACAAAAATTAAATGTGAACAAAGCCATCAAACATTACAAAGCAAATGGTTTAGACTTATCATCGATTCTTTACAAACCGGAAAAAGCAAAAACGGTTCCGAATCACAATACTACTGAACAAGATCATGCTTTAGAAAACGTATTGGATTTTGATATCATCAAAGAAGCGATTCCTTCTATTTATAGAAAAGAAAAAACAAGAGTTACCTTTAAAATTAAAAATACAGACCGTTCTGTAGGTGCTATTTTGAGTAATGAAATCTCAAAAATATATGGCGCACAAGGTTTACCTGAAGACACTATTTTAGTTGATTTTGAAGGTTCTGCCGGACAAAGTTTTGGTGCATTTGCTACCAATGGATTGTCGTTTAAAATTCACGGAAACTGTAATGATTATTTAGGAAAAGGACTTTCCGGAGGAAAATTGATTATCAAAGTACCTCCTACTGCAACCTTCAAACCTGAAGAAAATATCATTATAGGAAACGTTGCCCTTTACGGAGCTATTACCGGAGAGGCCTATATTAATGGTATGGCCGGTGAGCGTTTTGCCGTGAGAAATTCTGGAGCAACAGCGGTTGTAGAAGGAATTGGAGATCACGGATGCGAGTACATGACTGGTGGAACTGTAGTGGTATTAGGAAAAACAGGAAGAAACTTCGCAGCTGGTATGAGCGGTGGTGTTGCTTATATGTATGATCCTAAAAAAGAATTTGATGCTACAGTTTGCAACATGGAAATGGTTGCTTTTGATCCAATCGAAGAAGAAGATATTACAAAACTTCGAAAATTAATCAAAAATCACTCTTTGTACACCAGTAGTCCATTAGCAAAAAGAATTTTAGCAGACTGGGAAAATCAACAACAAAACTTCATCAAAGTAATGCCAACTGATTACAAAAAAGCATTACAAAGAATTGCTGAAGAGAAAAAAATAGAAGAATTAATAGCGGGATAAAAATCAATTTCAAAAAACAAAAATCAATTTCAATGTCAATAGCAACGACAACAAAAAATTGGAATTTGGAATTTAAAGAAATTGGAATTTAATTTAAAAAGTCATGGGTAAAATAGGCGGATTTAAAGAATATAACAGAGCCGACGAAAGTAATATAGCCGTTGTAGAACGTGTTGCGAACTATAATGAATTTACAATTCCGTTAGCAAAAGATAAAATAAAAGAACAAGGTTCGAGATGTATGGATTGTGGAATTCCTTTCTGCCACAGTGCTTGTCCGTTAGGGAATTTAATTCCTGATTTTAACGACATGGTACATCAGGAAGAATGGCAAAGTGCATTGGAGATTTTACAATCTACCAACAACTTTCCGGAATTTACAGGTCGCTTATGCCCTGCTCCATGCGAGAAATCATGTGTATTAGGGATCATCAAAGAACCAGTTGCAATCGAAAACATCGAGAAAAACATCATCGAAAGAGGTTTTGCTGAAGGATGGATCAAACCACAAACTCCATTAACCAGAACAGGAAAAACCGTAGCCGTTATTGGTTCAGGTCCTGCTGGATTGGCAGCAGCTCAACAATTGAACAGAGCGGGTCACACCGTAACTGTTTTTGAAAGAGATAATGCTATTGGAGGTTTATTGCGATACGGAATTCCGAATTTCAAACTTGAAAAAGGAATTATCGACAGACGTGTGGCTATTTTGGAAGCTGAAGGAATCACTTTTAAAACCAATGTAAATGTTGGAGTAAACTTTAGTGTTGAAGAATTAAATTCTTTCGATTCAATCGTATTGTGCGGTGGAGCAACAGAAAGAAGAAGTTTACCAACTAAAGGAATCGAAAGCAAAGGTGTTGTTCAGGCAATGGATTTCCTGACACAGCAAACCAAAGTATTATACGGAGAAACTATCACTGATCAGGTATTAGCAACTGGCAAAGATGTAATCGTAATTGGTGGTGGAGATACAGGTTCTGACTGCGTAGGAACATCAAACAGACACGGAGCAAAATCGGTTACTAACTTTGAGATTTTACCAAAACCACCAGTTGGAAGAAGCGAAACTACTCCTTGGCCTTTCTGGCCGTTGCAGTTGAAAACATCTTCTTCGCACGAAGAAGGCTGTGACAGAAACTGGTTAATCAATACTAAAGAATTTTTGGCTAACGAAAAAGGCGAATTAGTAGGATTGAAAACGGTTGAAGTACAATGGAAAATGACTCCTGGTCAACGTCCTGAATTAATCGAAAAAGAAGGTTCTGAAAAAATATGGCCTTGTGATTTAGCTTTATTAGCTCTTGGATTTACTGGTCCTGAGAAAACGTTAAGCGAGCAATTGGGTCTTGAAACCGATTTTAGAAGCAACTACAAAGCAACCAATTATCAAACGAATGTTCCTCACATTTTTACCGCTGGTGATATGCGAAGAGGACAATCCTTAATTGTTTGGGCAATCTCTGAAGGCCGTGAGGCAGCAAGAGAAGTAGATTTGTTCTTAATGGGATCTACTAATTTACCAACAAAAGGAAACGGAGACTTACCAAGTTTGTAGCTTTTTTTGAGGCTCTAAGGTACTAAGTCGCTAAGGTTTTTTTTAGAGGCTCTAAGGTACTAAGTCGCTAAGGTTCTAAGGTTTTTTTAAACGCTTGGAATCTTAGCGATTTTTTTTTATTCCAAAAAAAAACTTAGAAGCTTAGAACCTCAGCAGCTTAGCAACTTTAAAAAAAAACAATTAAATGCTGTAAATCTTTCTATTTGTTACAAAAATGTTATTTACTTAGAGCCCTAAAGCTTAATTGTTATAAAAATCGCATTTTAACCAATTTACTCTTTTAAAATAAACAATTTGTTACATTTTGTTATTTTTATTCATTAAATTTGTATATCTACAAAAGAATAATAAATTTGCCAAAAATAGTTTAACAAATGCAAGCAAAAGATTTACTGCAGTTAGCAGACCAATTTGGAAGTCCATTATATGTTTATGATGCCGAAAAAATCCAATCACAGTACAACAGATTAACCAAAGCTTTCTCTAAGGTAGAGAATTTGAGAGTTAATTATGCCATGAAGGCTTTGTCGAATGTTGCGATTCTTCAGTTATTAAAGAACATGGGGTCTGGTTTAGATACTGTATCGATTCAAGAAGTTTTATTAGGACTTCATGCTGGCTATGAACCTGAAAAAATCTTCTTTACACCAAACGGAGTATCCTTAGAAGAAATAGAAGAAGTGACTCAAATGGGGGTTCAGATTAATATTGACAACCTTTCTATATTAGAGCAATTCGGGACAAAATATCCTAATGTACCAGTTTGTATTCGTATTAATCCGCACGTAATGGCGGGTGGAAACGAAAACATTTCGGTAGGACATATTGATAGTAAATTTGGTATTTCGGTACACCAATTACCGCATTTATTGCGTATTGTGGAGAACACCAAAATGAATATTGTAGGGATCCACATGCACACGGGTTCTGATATTTTGGATATTGAAGTGTTCCTTTATGCTGCCGAAATATTATTTGACACGGCTAAGAAATTCAAAAACCTGGAGTTTTTAGATTTTGGAAGCGGTTTTAAAGTTCCTTATAAAAAAGACGATATCGAAACTGATATTGAAGAATTAGGTAAAAAATTATCTAAAAGATTCAACGCTTTCTGTGCTGAATATGGTAAAGATTTAACGCTGATTTTCGAACCGGGGAAATTCCTTGTGAGCGAAGCAGGTTTCTTTTTAGTGAAAGTAAACGTAGTAAAACAAACGACTTCTACTGTATTTGCAGGAATCGACAGTGGTTTTAACCACTTGATCCGTCCTATGTTTTATGGTTCACAGCACCATATCGAAAACATCTCGAATCCTAAAGGAAAAGAGCGTTTTTACTCCGTAGTAGGATATATTTGTGAGACGGATACTTTTGCCAGCAACCGTAGAATTCAGGAAATTACCGAAGGCGATATCCTGGCTTTCAGAAACGCAGGAGCATACTGTTTCTCTATGGCGTCTAACTACAACTCACGCTACAAACCAGCTGAAGTTTTATGGTTGAACGGTCATGGCATCCTGATTCGTGCGAGTGAAACTTTTGAAGATTTGCTTAAAAATCAAATTCCGTTGCCACAAGAAATTGCTGCAACAGTTTAAAATAAAAAAAAAGAGAATATCAACTTTAGAATCTCAATTGTTTAGGCAATTGAGATTTTTTTTTTGGCTTGATCGTGAAGCGTGGTCGCTGTTTTTCTTTTTTGCAGAGGATTTTTTTTTAGTCATTTCTTTTTTTAAACGAGTATCTTTTGTTGTTGCAGATGCGAAGAGGATATGTGATTGCTTTGCTTTTTCTTTTTACGAAATGCTTCTTCTTACTCATTCTTATGAGGCTTTGTTTATCGTGGTACCCTTGGTAATCCTCTACTACCTCTGGTTTCTTCTCAAAACTACAGGGCAACTTTGCAAAGTAGCGAGGGGAGTTTATGAGCTGCGCTTACTACTTTCGTAACTGATGTTTATTGTTTTTTTAATCATTTTAAGAGATTACGGAATGGTGCTTCTGTTTTTTTAAATCGCCATGTCGGTTTTCTACATTGAGGAGCTCTAAACCCTCATGACATTGGCTGTTTACTAAACGGAGGAGGTATAACGCCCGTTTACATTGCTTACTTACTAAACGGAGGTGCTCTAACGCCAACTGACATCATCAACTTACTAAACGGAGGAGCTCTAACGCTAAACTACATCATGTACTCACTAAACGGAGGAGCTCTAACGCCAAATGACATTGGCAATTCACTACACGGAGGAGGTCTAACGCTAAACTACATTGCTTACTCACTAAACGGAGGAGCTCTAACGCTAAACTACATCACGTACTCACTACACGGAGGAGCTCTAACGCTAAAAAACATAGTGAGTTTACTAAAGGCGGGAGAAACAAATTAAAATAACGCTGTTCGTTTTCTGAATGTGGGAGCTCGAAAATTAATTGGATTTGCCTGTTCACTTTATGAGGAAAGAACTTCTTTAAAATTCTTTGTGGGTTTTATGAATGTGTAAGTTAAAAATCCGGACTGCGCTATCGTTTTTCGGAAAGGGAAAACGGTGTTTATAAATGAGGGTGCTTGTTTTTTAATATACTTCTTTAAATACTAAATAACATTTAGCAAATGAAAAACATTTTGACTATTTGTAAGAATAAAGTAATATATTTGAAAATTATAATACATGATATTCGTTCACTAATTAACCTGAAAAATGGTGTTACAGTTAGTGGCTATTCTAAAAAATGAACTAAATAATAACACACACATGAAAACCAAAACGATTAAACTATTATCAATCTCATTATTTATTTTAACTTCAATATTTATAGTTCAAAGTTGCGCAGTACCAGCAATGCAAAGTGCACAGATGACTTTTAAGCCAAAAGAAACTAAAAACGGGCTTATTTTTGGTTCAATTACATTTCCAAAACAAAAGGCAAAATTTAATGGTTATTTTTTACGATTAATTTGTAAATCTGAAGATGAAAAAGTTTCAAAGAAAAACTCAACTGAAATTCAATTTAGTCCTGAACAGATTATAAAAATGAAGCACAAAGGACAATTAGATAATGGACTTACTTATCTTTTTGCTATAGAAAGACCTGAAGGAGATTATGAGTTTTCTGGAATACGTCTTTTTACAAATAGTGGAATTGCAATCCTCCAAAGAAATGATAATTTAAATGATTTTTCAATTCCTTTCAAAGTTAATAAGGGTGAAATTATATACGTTGGAAATATAAATTTTAACGAATATGGTGGCAAAAATGAAAAATTAATAACTTACCAGAATAATTATGAAAAAGATCTCGCAGGAATAAAAAAAGCTCAACCTTATGTCTATTGGGATGCAGCAAAAAATGATTCCATAACAAATATATCATACGTAAGCAAACAATAAAAAACAGTTGCTAACCACTAGTAAGCTATATTCGGGGATTTGGTTAAATTTATAAATTGTTTTGTTTTAGGTTTGTTAGGTTAATCCGAAGAATGAACTTATTTAGTCTCAAACCCGTTACAGTTCCATAACTTTAGTGACAAGGATTTAGATATCGCGTTTAATTTAAAAAGGCAATAAAATGATAGATAAACATTCGGAAATTTGGGAAACATATACGACGTGTTGGAGTAACTCAAATGAAAAAGCACGAAAAGAAATATTAACAACTATTATTGACAATGACTGTGTTTATACTGACCCCAATATGGTAGCTGTTGGCATTGACAATCTATCGCATTATATGGGGCAGTTTCAACAAGGTTTTGTGGGCGTGAAATTTGCTACAACAAACTTTACGGTTCACCACGACCAAAGTTTGACACATTGGAATATGATAAACAGCGAAAATGAAATTGTTGGCAATGGAGTTAGTTTTGGAATGTTTAAAAATGGAAAACTTATTAAAATGACAGGTTTCTTTTAAAATTCATAATCTATTATGGACATTGAAAAATATAGAAAATACTGCCTTTCAAAAAAGCAAGCAACAGAAAGTTTTCCTTTTCCAAGTTTGCCAAATATTTTAGTATTTAAAGTTGTAGACAAAATGTTTACTGCAACTGATGTAAATACGTTTGAGAGTTTCAGTATTAAACATGACCCAGACACAATTGACAATTTGCGTTCAAAATTTGATGCAGTAACAAATCATACATATTTTAGTAACAAACATTGGAGTAAACTTTTAATGGACAAGTCTATTCCTGACAAAATACTTTTTGAATTACTTGACACTTCTTATAATTTGACAGTTGCAAAACTTACAAAAAAGACAAGAAATGAAATGGGGTTGTAGAAAATACCTACCGCTAAAAAGGTTTTTTGCATCAGGTGGGCTGATATAAAAACTTCAATTTTTTTGTTATAAATTTGACCGTAGTGCAAAGCTGATTTTTTGTGCAAGAAATCCTGACTGAACGCAAAGCTCCAAACCGTTATAGCAAATGTTAGAAAAACCGACACGCCAATGAAAATCCCAACAATACACGGATATATCGACAGAAGAATTTTAATCAACTTCACGGCGGATCCAAAATCGGTGGAGAAAATTATTCCCTTTCCTTTTAGACCAAAATTATACAAAGACAAAGCTATAGTTGGAATTTGCTTAATCAGACTAAAAAACATAAAACCCAAAGGATTTCCTGATTTTCTTGGCGTAAACTCTGAAAATGGCGCTCACAGAATCGCGGTTGAATGGGACGAAAACGGCGAGACAAAATCAGGCGTTTATATTCCACGAAGAGACACTTCTTTAAAATTAAACACAGTTGTTGGCGGACGAGTATTTCCAGGTAAACACTATTATGCAAAATTTAATGTAGCAGAAAAAAACGGAAATTATCATATCGACTTTAAGAGCTCAGACGAAACCGAAATATTAATTGACGCGACTGAAACAAAAATATTTAGCGACAAGTCAATTTTTGAAACATTAAATAACGCTTCGGATTTTTTTGAAAATGGCGATCTTGGATATTCACCAAACAAAAATAAATTTGACGGATTAAGATTGAAAGCATATAAATGGGAAGTTAGACCACTTAACGTTTCGAAAGTGAAATCAAGCTTTTTTGAAAACAAAGAAATTTTTCCCAATGGTTCGGTGACTTTTGATAACGCATTGCTGATGACAAACATTGAACACGAATGGAAAAGCGAAACGGATAAATAACCACTGGGTGTAACAGCTAGAGTTTCGTTGTGTGCGTAGCACGAACAATGAAGCTCCTGTTGAATGGAACCGCTCTACATACCTACCTCATACGATTTCCTATAAATGGTTTTCATAAAAAAATCTAATACCTCTCTTTTGACTAGATTGAGAAATTTGATTTTCCAGTACTTCATCAGCCGCCTTTTTTCTGACTCTCAATTATAATTTTTGGTTATATTCGTGAGGTACAAAACCCTAGTAAGTGATAAGAGACCTAACAAAATATTATGACAACCGAACGTAATAAATTAGATAACCCAGTATGGTTTTCTTTAAATGAAACGCACAAAGACAAAGCCATCGTATTTGAGGATGTGCAATTCTACCAACCTGACTATTGTCCTTTTGGGGGTTTTACCGTTATGGATGAAACTGCAAATGCTCTTAAACAATATTCGAATTCCATTTCTAATTTCTACATAGTTGGAAACCTCCCTAAATTTAATAATTCATTACTTCTGAATAAAGAATTAGTCTGTAACCAAATGGTACTTGATACCACAATCGTTATGGATACTGATGAGGAAATTGTTGCTTTGCAAAGCGAACACCAGAAGGAATTGTTTGAATTGGTTAATTTGGTTCAGCCGGGCTATTTTAAAAACAAAACATCTGAACTGGGGCAGTATTATGGAATCTTTAAAAACGATATGCTGGTAGCGGTAACTGGCGAAAGAATGAAAATGGATACTTTTACAGAAGTTAGTGCAGTCGTGACACATCCTGAATACACGGGTCAGGGACTTGCAAAAAGGTTAGTTTCGCATACCGCAAATCAAATTTTTCTACAAAACAAAATACCTTATCTGCACGTTGCGGAAACAAACACAGGTGCCATACATCTTTATGAAAAACTTGGTTTTGTTACCCGAAGAAAAATTAGTTTTTGGAACTTTATTAAAGCAGAGTGATCTAAAACAGACAGATTAACTTTTTAATTAGTATTTATATTTTTGTTAGTTGCGGCAATAATGATAATAAATAAATTCAGGAAGAAACACAACCTTAAATAGTAAAACTGGTTAACTATAATTCCAATTAGATTATTTATTACTTTAGACAGACTTTTGATGCACTAAAAAAACTGCAATATGGAAGACCAAAAAAACCAGACAACTTCAGCTGCTGACGTTACTCCAAAGGTAACTGGAATTGGCGGTATTTTCTTTTTTTCAGACAATCCGAAAGAAACCAGAGAATGGTATAGTGCGAACTTAGGATTGGAAACCAATGATTATGGTTCTAGTTTTGAATCCAGAAACCTGAATAATCCTGAAAAAATTGATACCCTGCAATGGAGCCCTTTCCAGAAAGGAGATGCGTATTTTTCTCCTTCTAAAAAAGAGTTTATGATTAACTATCAGGTTCAGAATATAGAAGGACTTGTAGCCAAACTTAAAGAAAACGGCGTTACTGTACTCGACAGTATTGCGAGTTACGATTACGGAAAATTTGTTCATATACTGGATCCCGAAGGCAATAAAATTGAATTATGGGAGCCAGCCTAAGTTGTCCTAAAACTACATAATGGTGATTTATTTATAATCTGTTTTAACCTTTTTATCCCCAAGAAAATGAAAAGAGAAAATTCAATTGATATTGTTCGAGGAATTGTAATGATTATTATGGCTTTGGACCATGTGCGTGATTTGATGCACGTTGATGCCATAACGCAAAGTCCTACTGATTTAGCCACCACTACACCGCTCTTATTTTTTACCCGATGGATTACACATTTGTGTGCTCCTATTTTTGTTTTTCTGGCAGGAACCTCCGTTTTTCTTTCGTTAAAAAATAAAAACAATATTGCCGAAGTAAAAAGTCATTTAGTAAAAAGAGGTTTTTGGCTGATCTTCCTGGAATTTACGGTTGTCAACTTTGGTTTATTCTTCGATATTGGTTTTCATACTCTTTTATTTGAAGTGATAGCCGCAATAGGTTTCGGGTTTATTATTTTAGGATTACTGCTTAAAACACCTGCCAAAACTTTAGGTATCACAGGTTTAGTGATTCTTTTTTGCCATAATTTGCTGCCTGTTATTCCTTTTGCAGAAAATTCAGTTTTTAAGGCTATTTTGACGCCTTTCTTTAGTCCGGCTGCCTTTCCGCTTTTTGCGGGGAAAGTTTTTGTGATGGGCTATCCTCCTATTCCGTGGCTTGGGATTATGCTGATTGGTTTTGCTTCAGGACGTTTTTTTGCAACCGAAATTACGGCTAGAAAAAAAACATTTCTCACCATCGGATTGGGTGCTTTGTTATTATTTATTGTCATTCGGTTTATCAATATTTATGGCGATCCTGTTTTATGGGCGACACAAAAAGATGCCGTATTTACTTTTTTGTCTTTTATGAATGTAACCAAATATCCGCCGTCGCTACTGTTTTGTTTGGTAACATTAGGAATTTTGTTTCTACTGCTTGCATTTGCTGAGCAATTTAATGAAACCATTAAAAAAGTTACCGCTGTTTATGGCAAAGTACCGCTGTTTTATTTTGTTATTCATTTTTATCTGATACACACCATCACGCTTTTAGTGCTTTTTGTACAGGGTTTTAGCTGGTCACAATTAGAATTTGCATCGGGCACTTTTGGGAGGTCAAAAGACATCGAAAGCGGGTTGCCTCTTTGGGCAATTTATGTAATCTGGATTGCTGTTGTAGCTGTTCTTTATAAACCGTGTGTGTGGTTTGGAAATTATAAAACCCATAATAAACAGTGGTGGTTAAGGTATATTTGATTCTATAATTTTTGACTAAAGTCAATTGATAAAATAAAAGTTTCTAAGCTAGCCCCGATGGAAACGGTATCTCCCGATTTAGAAAAACAAGGCTTTTTAGCCGTAGTTTTTGTTAATCGGGAATTTAGTGTACAGCGGGACGGGTGGTGGTTATGAAAACGAATACTTTCTGCTCCTTAAATTTCAAATATATTTTGTCTGAATTCATTCAAAACGAATATATTTACAGCTTCAAAACAATTGTTTCCAGGATGAAAAAAATTACCCTACTCTTCTCTAT
This sequence comes from Flavobacterium hydrocarbonoxydans, assembly GCF_009789235.1. Classification (GTDB taxonomy): domain Bacteria; phylum Bacteroidota; class Bacteroidia; order Flavobacteriales; family Flavobacteriaceae; genus Flavobacterium; species Flavobacterium hydrocarbonoxydans. The sequence continues at coordinate 111,707 of NZ_WSTB01000007.1, forward strand.
ATTTTTTTTAATATTTTCTTCCTGCGGTGTAAAAACGACCCAGGCACTGATAAGCGACGGGAATTATGATGGCGCCATAGACCGCGCTGTCGAGTCGTTACGAAACAATAAAGATTCGAAAGGAAAACAGGATTATGTGTATTTGCTGGAAGAGGCTTTTGCGAAGGCAAAAGAGCGGGATTTACGCAATCTTGAGCTTTTGGTAAAAGAAGGAAATCCTGCCAATGCAGAACGCATTTACAATACGTATCTGCAGCTGAATAACCGTCAGGAAAAAATAAGACCTTTATTGCCATTGCCGTTATTGAAACAGGGAAAAAATGCTTATTTCCCGTTTGACAGCTATTCTAATGAGCTTGTGAGCGCCAAAAATGCTTTGTCTAAATATTTATATGAAAATGCTTCGGCACTTTTAAAATCTAAGAACAAACTTGATTTTAGAAAAGCTTACGATGATTTTGCTTATTTGGAAAGTATCAATCCCGGCTACAAGAATGTAAAAAAACTGATGGATGATGCGCAATATAAAGGAACCGACTTTGTAAATGTGTATGCCCAAAATGAAACCAATATGGTTATTCCGAAGCAGCTTCAGGACGATTTTCTGGATTTTAAAACCTACGGATTAAATGATAAATGGACGGTTTACCATAGTGCAAAACAAAAAAGCATTATTTACGATTACAGTCTGGCAATCAATTTTAGAGCCATAAATATTTCGCCTGAACAAATTAAGGAAAAGGAATTTATCAGGGAAAAACAGGTGAAAGATGGCGTAAAAACGCTTTTGGACAGCCGTGGAAAACCTGTTAAAGATAGTTTAGGCAAGGAGATAAAGGTGGATAAATTCAGAACACTTCGTGCTAAAATATATGAATTCAGACAATTTAAATCGTGTCAGATAACGGCAAAAGTTGATTATTTAGATAGCAGAACAAATCAATTACTGCAATCGTTTCCGGTAACGAGCGAATATGTCTTTGAGAATGTATATTCGACTTACAAAGGAGACAGAGGTGCCTGGGAGGATAATTATACAGACTACTTTAATAGACGTGCAGTTCCGTTCCCTAATAATGAACAAATGGTTTACGATACGGGCGAAGATTTAAAAGCCAAACTTAAAGATATTATTGTCCGAAATAAATTTAGAGGATAAACGAATATACTACCCTAAAAAATACCACATGAGAAAAAACATTTTCAAATTAGTCTTCTTTTTATTTCTTTCAGCCAATGTATTCAGCCAGACTCTTGCTGATTTAAAACTTAAACCTAAAGAAATACCTAAATCCTATATCCTGACAGACAGCGAAAATTGCATTTCGTTTCAGGCCTGCAACTTTTACAAACAAGTCGCGATGTACAGCCCATATGTGGGAAAAGTAAAAAATAAAGACGTACAGCAGTTTGAAAGTAAAAACGCAAGCGGTACCATTATGTATTTTGAATTTGAATATAAATTTAAAGGAGAAGGTTTCCTCGAAGGTTTATTGTGGGGAAATACTAAAAAACCCTCTGTTGAACATCCTGAAGAATATTTTGTAAAAGGTAATTTACTGGTTATCTGGAGTTTTAAAAGTGGCAGCCAGATCAAAAAAATATCCGAAGATAAAGTAAAAGGGGTTTTGAAGTAAAGTTCCGGAAGCTGTTTAAAAGCTCAGTCTTTCAAAGTATTTTTAAAATTTTAAATCCTGTTACCAATAAAAATTAATTGCTAAAAGAAAAATATTTATTGTTTATCAATAAATATTTATATATTTGCAATGTAATTTTTAAACTTTGTAAACATGGAAATTAAAATTAGTACCCAACAGATTCTAAATTTTTTACTCATCCTTTCGTATATCATCTTTTTTGGTGTTTGCTTCGAAGCGGGAGGTTTTATATGCAATGCCATTTATATCATGATGACCGACCCAATTCCAACCCATAAATTTTGGGCAGAATTTGATTTGACAAGTGTTTATCATTATGATGCAGGTCATTTTTTGGTCATGACTTTCTTCATGAGCATTACAGCCATCATGAAAGCCCTTATTTTTTATCTGATTATTAAAATTCTGCACGATAAAAAGCTCAATATGCTACAGCCCTTTACAAAAGATGTGGTCCGTTTTGTCTTTAGTGTTGCCTACCTCACTCTGGGTATTGGTTTATTTTCGTCTTGGGGAGCAAAATACTCCGCATGGCTCATCAGTCTGGGCGTCGAAATGCCTCAAATACAAGTCTTACGTTTGGCCGGAGCCGATGTCTGGTTCTTCATGAGTATTACCCTTTTTGTAATCGCACAGATTTTTAAAAGAGGAATCGAAATTCAGTCTGAAAACGAACTAACCATATAAGCCATGCCCATAATTGTAAATCTCGATGTCATGATGGCCAAAAGAAAAATGTCGCTCAACGAACTTTCTGAAAAAGTCGATCTCACCCTATCAAACCTTTCGATCTTAAAAACCGGAAAGGCAAAAGCAGTACGATTCAGCACTTTAGAAGCCATTTGCAAAGTACTGGATTGCCAGCCAGGGGATATTTTGGAATTTGTAGAGGAATAAGTCTTTAAATTCCAACTCTGAAATTGGTGAAAAATTCCAAATTCCAAAAAAAAAACACTTTTTAGGTTTTTAGGAGCAGAAGTATCCGTTACTACAGAAGACCAGTCCCGCTGTACACTATATTCCCGATTAACAAAAACTACGGCAAAAAAGCCTTGTTTTTCTAAATCGGGAGATACCGTTTCCATCGGGGCTATTTATAACGTTTCATTTTCATAAGAAACGATAAAGAAATTCTAAAAAATAAATTCCAAAAATTCCAAACTCCAAAAATTCCAAACTCCAAATTCCAAATTCCAAAAAATCTAAAATCTAAAATCTAAACTCTAAAATCACTAATTCTACCCCAGCCACCCATCACGATCCAAACTTCGGTACTGAATCGCTTCGGAAATATGCAGCGAAACAATTTGTGGCGAAGCATCTAAATCGGCAATCGTTCTGGCAACTTTCAGGATTCGGTCGTAAGCCCTTGCCGAAAGATTAAGGCGTTCCATGGCATTTTTCAATAATTCTTTAGAGGCATCATCAAGAACACAAAACTCACGGATTTGTTTGGTATTCATTTGTGCATTATAATGAATATTAGGTAATGCTTCAAAACGAGCCGATTGTAATTCACGGGCTTTGGTAACACGTTTTCTAATTTCTACACTGCTTTCGGCTTTTCGATCATCCGATAATTTTTCGAAAGGAACTGGTGTAACTTCGATATGAATATCGATTCGGTCTAATAATGGTCCGGAAATTTTGCTCAGGTAACGCTGCATTTCGTGTGGCGAAGAAGTATTAGGCGTACTCGGATCGTTAAAAAAACCACTCGGACTTGGGTTCATACTCGCCACCAGCATAAAAGATGATGGATAAGTAACGGTAAACTTAGCACGCGAAATCGTGACTTCACGGTCTTCCAGCGGCTGACGCATGACCTCTAAAACATCACGTTTAAATTCCGGCAATTCATCCAGAAACAAAACACCATTGTGTGCCATCGAAATTTCGCCAGGCTGCGGATAACTTCCTCCCCCAACAAGCGCCACGTTCGAAATAGTATGATGCGGACTGCGAAACGGCCTTTGATTCATTAAACCTACTTCTTTAAGTTTTCCGGCTACGCTATGAATTTTGGTAGTTTCTAATGCCTCACGCAAAGTCATTGGAGGCAAAATACTAGGCAATCTTTTGGCCAACATGGTTTTTCCGGCTCCGGGAGGTCCTATCAAAATAATATTGTGTCCACCGGAAGCCGCAATTTCCATACATCGCTTGATACTTTCCTGTCCACGGACATCAGAAAAATCAAATTCCGGAAAATCCAAGGTTTGATAAAACTCTGCCCGTGTATCAATTGTCGTAGGTTCCAGTGTTCCTTTTCCGGCAAAAAAATCAATTACTTCCTGAAGATTTTCGACTCCATAAACATCAAGTCCGGCCACAATCGCCGCTTCTTTTACATTTACTTTGGGCAAAAAGAACCCTTTATAACCTTCTTCTTTGGCTTTTATGGCAATAGGCAAAGCACCATTTATGGATTGCAAACTCCCATCTAAAGAAAGCTCTCCCATAATTATATACTGATCGACATCAGGCGCTTTTATCTGATCTGAAGCGACCAAAATACCAATTGCCAACGGTAAATCGTAGGCAGAACCTTCTTTACGTAAATCGGCGGGCGCCATATTGATTGTGATTCTTTTTCCGGGTAAACTTAATCCGTTGTTTTTTAAGGCAGCCGCAATCCGGAAACTACTTTCTTTTATAGCACTATCAGGCAATCCTACTAAATGATAGCCTATCCCTTTATCCATGTGAACTTCGACAGTAATGGTCGTTGCTTCTACTCCAAAAACGGCACTTCCGTAAACTTTAATTAGCATAATTTTCTTTCATTAAAAGTTTAAATCTAATGAAAAAATATTTATTTATAAAAAATTTACTACAATTTTAGAAAATATTTTTTTAAAGAAATTCTAAACCTACTTGGTTTTTAACGGTTTCTACAATTTTACTCAATTCCAGACTATTTTGATGTGACCAAAGTTTACTTTCTATTTGGTTGTTTCTAATGCAGTTATGACATTCGATAGCTTCATACGAATAGCCTTTTCCTAAATTTGGAAAACTAAAAGGAGTATATTTTTCATCTTTAATAATAGAATATCCGTCAGCCACAAACCACGGAGCGTTAAGTTCGATTCGGCCCTGAGTTCCGCCAATGATAGCTTTCATATCAGATTCTGAAACTATTGAAGCGTGTAAAACAGCCTGCGCATTCTCATATTGTAAAATCATGGAAGTTTGTAGATCAATACCGTTTTTATGAAAAATAGCTTTTGAAATTATTTCTTTCGGAATTCCGAGCAATAGATAAGACAGAAATAATGGATAAACTCCAATATCAAATAAAGCACCTCCTCCATTATTTTTACTAAATAACCGGCTTCCTTCTGTTTCATTTCCTATAAAAGCAAAATCGGCTTTTATGTAATTTAATGCGCCAATTTCTCCATTTTCAACTTTCATCAAAACATCCTGAACTGAGGGAATAAAACGGGTCCAGAAAGCTTCCATAAAAAATTTGTTGTATTTTTTTGAAGCTTCAATCATACGAGAGGCATCATTATAGGATAGTGCCATGGGTTTTTCGCATAAAACATGTTTGTTGTTTTGTAATGCCTGAATAGACAATTCAGCGTGTGAATTATGAGGAGTCGCGATATATACAATATCTATTTCATTATCTGCAAAAAGAGTTTCATAAGAATCATACGCTTTGTCACAATTGTACTTTTCAGCAAAATCATTTGCTTTATTAATGTCTCTGGAAGCAACCGCCGCCAATTCAGCATCCTTTATAAGTAGTAAATCTGCAGCGAATTGGTGGGCGATATTTCCAAGACCTACAATGCCCCATTTAATTTTATTCATTTCTAAATTTATATTTTAATTACAAAAAATGTTAAAATCATCAAATATACATCATACTTTAAAAAAAGAGAGGCGTTTTTACCCTCTAATTAAAAGATTAAGTAGAAAGTTAACAGAAATAAAAAGGAAAATTCATATAAATTTAATTGTTGAAGAAAAAAACACATTAACAAAACACAAAATTTAACCTTGTTTTAAGAAATACATTCAAAATAGAGGGGGTCAAATTGAAAAATTAACAAAAATTAAACATAAGACACTATTTTTTATAGGGGTGTCGAATGATTTTATACTTTTATCAAAAATTTAAAACTAAATAACTATGCGAAAAATTATTTTAAGTGTGATACTAATCACAATTCTGTTACTATCTATTTTTTCTATTTCATTTGTTACCGAATCTAAAACCCTAGGCGCTCACGTTGTCGAATTAAAACTTGACACCGGAGATACTGCATGGATGGTTGTTGCAACTGCTTTTGTATTATTAATGACACCTGGTTTAGGTTTCTTCTACGGTGGTATGGTAGGTAAGAAAAACGTAATTAGTACAATGTTACAAAGTTTTATGGCAATGGTAATTGTTACTGTTCTATGGGTAGTTGTTGCATTCGGATTATGCTTTGGACCATCAATAGGTGGATTCATTGGAGACCCTACTTCAAATATTTTCTTTCAGGGAGTAAGCGCAAATACCGCTTGGGAATTAGCCCCAACGATTCCGTTTATTCTTTTTGCATTGTTTCAGGCAAAATTTGCGATTATTACACCCGCTTTAATAACAGGAGCTTTTGCAGAGCGTGTACGTTTCTGGGCTTATTTATTATTCATGGTTTTATTCATATTATTTATTTACGCTCCATTATGTCACATGACATGGCATCCTGATGGATTGTTCTTCGGATGGGGAGTTCTTGATTTCGCAGGAGGAACAGTAGTACACATGAGTGCTGGTTGGGCTGCATTAGCCGGAGCTATCTTCTTAGGAAAACGTAAAGTTCAAAAAGTAAATCCTGCCAGAATTACGTATGTATTATTAGGTACAGGTTTATTATGGTTTGGATGGTTCGGATTCAATGCAGGTTCTGCAGTTGGAGCTGGAAGTCTTGCAGCACAAGCTTTAGGAACTACAACTATTGCAGCCGCTTCTGCAGCGATGGCTTGGGTTTTCCTTGACAAAATTTTAGGTCACAAATTATCTGCAATGGGTGCTTGTATTGGTGCTGTTGTTGGTCTAGTTGCGATCACGCCAGCTGCTGGTTTTGTAAGTATCCCTCACGCTTTAGCAATTGGTGTTATTGCAAGTGTTATCAGTAACCTTGTGGTTAGTAAATTCCCTAAAGGAAAAATTGATGATGCTCTGGATGTTTTTGCCTGTCACGGTGTTGGTGGTATGGTAGGAATGTTATTAACTGGAGTTTTTGCATCTAATTCTGTTAACTCTATTGTGGGAGAAAACCAAGGATTAATTTTTGGTGATGCTACTTTATTCTTAACTCAATTAAAAGCATTAGTATTGGTTTCAATCTTTGCTTTTGTAGGTTCATACATTTTATTCTTTGTTGTAAATAAAATTACTCCTCTAAGAGTTACTGAAGAAAAAGAAGAATTAGGATTAGATATTTCTCAACACGGAGAATACTTATAAGAATTAATTCCCTTTTGCCCTTAATAAAAAAAGCACTCTAATACCACCTTAGAGTGCTTTTTATTTGAATTAACCTCAACCTGAAAATTTATTCCTCAGTGTTTTCTTTATCTAAAAAAACACTATTCAAATTCTTCTAAAAGAATAACGAATGCAATTCTATTTTATTGCTATAATGATTTTACAAAGGAGTAGAAATACCTTAAACTTAAAAGGATTAAAAAGAAAATTATCCACAGGATTTTATACTTTCAACCTTAGTCATAGGCTCATACATTTCTTTTTCTCTTCTTGTTTTCAGATTATCTTTATTTGCTAAATAGAATAAAAATGCTCCTAAAGCGAATAAGCCACTTATAAAAAAATCCAGAAAATTAAAAAATTTCATTATTTAAAATTCGAAATCCCGGTTTTCAGCCAAGCTAAATACTCTTCGGTACTTACATAACTGATGGTTGGTTTTGCAGTATTTAAGCTTTTACCTTCCAAATCCGTCAAAACATATAAAGGCTGTGTATTGGTTTTATATTTAGAAATCATAAAATCGGTCCATTTATCACCAATCGTTTCGATTTTATCTCCTTTAGCAGTTACAAATTGCTGATCCGCTGGCAATGGACGTTTATCATCAACATATAAAGAAATCAGGACAATGTCGTTTTTTAAAATCGGTAATACTTTTTTATCAGACCAAACATTGTTTTCCATTTTTCTGCAATTCACGCAAGCATGGCCTGTAAAATCTAACATCATAGGTTTGTTTATTGATTTTGCGTAAGCCAAACCATCTTCATAATCTGTAAAAACTACAATTCCATGCGGGCCTAATTCAGCTCCTTTTGGTAATTTTTCGGTCGATGCCGACGAATTTCCGGAACCTCCCACTCCAAAAGGACTTTCGCTGTATTGTGGCGGTGGCGGAAAAGCGCTAATCAATTTTAACGGTGCTCCCCAAAGTCCGGGAATAAGATAAACTGTAAAAGCCAGAGTAACTAAGCCTAAATACAATCTGCCTACTGAAATATGTCCCAAAGGACTATCGTGTGGCAATGTAATTTTTCCAAATAAATACAAAGCCAATGCTCCAAAAATTGCAATCCAGATTACTAAAAACACTTCTCTCTCTAAGAAATGCAATTGCAAAACCAAATCAGCATTTGATAAAAACTTGAAAGCAAAAGCCAGTTCTAAAAACCCTAAAAACACTTTTACCGTATTTAGCCATCCACCTGATTTTGGAAGTGAATTCAACCAACCCGGAAACATAGCAAAAAGCATAAAAGGCAAAGCCAATGCTAATGAGAAACCAAACATTCCTACAATTGGCCCAATAACACCATTAGTTGCTGCCTCAAACAAAAGCGAACCCACAATAGGACCCGTGCATGAAAACGAAACGATTGCCAGAGCCAAAGCCATAAATAATATTCCAATTACTCCACCTCTGTCTGCTTGCTGATCTACTTTGTTTGCCCAGGAATTAGGCAACATAATTTCGAAACCACCTAAAAATGAAGTTGCAAAAATTACTAACAAAACAAAGAATCCCAAATTAAACCAAACATTTGTAGCCAATGAGTTTAAGGCATCAGCTCCAAAAATCCAGGAAACTAAAAATCCAAGTGCTACATAAATTACTATAATAGAAATTCCATAAATAATAGCATTTCTAATTCCCGCAGCTCTTGTTTTACTTTGTTTGGTAAAAAAGCTTACTGTCATTGGAATCATCGGAAAAACGCAAGGTGTTAACAATGCTGTAAAACCAAACAAAAATGCTACAAAAAAGATCGACCATAAACTTCTTGGTGATGCCGGAGCCGACGTTTCAGGTTTGGTTTCACTTTTATCAACTTCTGTTTTTGCAGTTTCATTTTTAGCAGAAGCCACTGCTGTAGTGGTAGTATCTACAGCCAAACCAGCCACTTTTGTTTCGTCTAATTTTACCTCTTTTACTGTCGCTACTGCTTCCATTTTTAGAGAAGGCGGAATGGCAATCGAGAATTTTTTGCTCAAATTGATGCAGACTTCTTTACAAACCTGAAAATCAAATTCTACCTCAACCGTTTTCAAATCAGGATTGGTGATGATGATTTCCTGTTCTACATGCGCTTTTCCTTCAAAGAAAGTTTCATTGACACCAAAAACATCATTAAAAGCTGTTTTCGTTTTTCCTTCTTTGGCTTTGCCTACCAAATTATAGTTTCCTTTTTGGTTTTTAAAAGCAATTTCTAACGGAAGTGGTCCGCCATCTGGTGTAAATTGCGAATACAAATGCCAGTCTTTATCAAGTATTCCGTCGAAAATCAAAACAGCATTGGTATTTGATTTTCTTTCTATTTTTGCTGTCCATTTTACAGGTTCTAAAATCTGAGCATTGGCTTTTGCAAAAAATAAAAACATCAAAAGCAACACATATTTTTTCCAGTTTTTTCTTAGTGACATCACGCGGTATTGATTAATATTCATTATTGTAATTGTATTTTTAATATTGTATTTGAAGCTTTTTCTACTTTAAAACGTTCATCTTGTCGTAATCCAACAACCCAGAGAATTTGGCCTTCAGAACATAAAAGCCAGACATTTTCTTTCTCTATCAACGACAATTTTTCGTCTTTAAAGAGTTTACTGATTTTTTTTGACTTTCCTCCCATTCCAAAAGGATGAAAAAAATCGCCCTCTTTCCATCTGCGTAAAACTAATGGAAAACGGATTTTTTCTGCGTCCACAAAGATAGCTTTATTTGAATCTACTGTAATGTCATCTACCTGACAAAGCTTTAATTTTAAGGGAAAATTAACTTCTGATTCGTTTTCTTCGATTGTATATTCTTCGCTTTCATCAACAACAGAAATCGGACTTAAAATAAGCGTTTCTCTGTTTTTTAGCAGTCTGAATTCTTCCGAAAGCACTTGTTTTCCGGATTGCCCATCTACTAAATCATAAATATCATTCCAGGCAAGGAAACCAAATTCATTCAGCCATTGGTACAAATACGAGTGATAATTAGGAAGCTTTTTTAATTGATTTAGATCGAAATGAATGTCGTCGCCTACTTCTTTCGCTACCTGCTGATAGACCATGATCGAAGCATCTTCGACCATTTCCTGTGATTCCTGTAAATACGATTGTGTTTTCTGAAAAGCACTCAGGAAATTTGGATTGATTTCTTTTAAAATCGGAACCAGATCGTGACGGATCTTATTGCGCAAATATTTATTGGAAGCATTACTGCTATCCTCTCGCCATTCAATAGCATTATCCTGGGCATATTGTAGAATTTCTTCTCTCGAAAAAGGCAAAAGCGGACGGATAATTTTATCGTTTTGTTCCGGAATTCCAGTTAAACCTTCTAATCCTGTACCACGGGAAAGATTAATGATAAAAGTTTCTAAATTATCATCGGCGTGATGAGCAGTCAAAATGTAATCGAAATTCTCGGTTTCTAAAAGTTCGTAAAACCAACTGTAGCGCAACTCTCTCGCTGCCACCTGAGTCGATAGCTTGTAGTCTTTTGCAAAAGCTTCAGTATCAAATTGAGTAGTAAATATTTCAATATTATTGTTCTGGCAATAGTTTTGAATAAAATCCTGATCGCCAAAACTTTCTAATCCGCGCAATTGAAAATTACAATGCAAAACTGCAATTTCATAAGGCAATTGCTGTAGCAAATGCAGTAAAACCATACTATCTAATCCGCCACTTACGGCCAGAAATAGTTTTTTATCTCCTAAAAAAGGAAATCTGTTTACGATATGATTTTGAAATTTTGAAAGCATTGGATAAATGTAAAAAATTATATTCTATCTATTCTTAAATGAAATGTTAAGCCTGTTTTTTTTCGCCACAAATTCACGAATTATTTTTTTACGCAGTCCCGATAGCTATCGGGATGCAGATTTATTTTTTAGGCCACAGATTAAAAGGATTTTCACAGATTTTTTAATGTTTTTGAAACTATTTTTTTGCCACAGATTAAAAAGATTTCCACAGATTTTTCTAATCATTTTAATCCGTTAATCTGTGGCTAAACCTTTTTTTTCCAAAGATTAGAAACAAATAATTCGTGAATTCGTGGCTAACCTTTTTAACCCAAAACCTCGTGCATTGCCTTCGCCTTCAGTAAACATTCTTCATACTCATTTTCCGGAATAGACTGTGCTGTAATGGCGCTCCCGACAGAAAACGAAACATATTGATTTTCCTGATTATATAAAATACTTCTGATGACAACATTAAAATCAAAATCGCCTTCTGGGGTAAAATAACCAATCGCTCCGCTGTACAAACCACGTTTGGTTTCCTCAAGATTTTCGATGATTTTCATTACTGATATTTTCGGTGCTCCTGTCATGCTTCCCATGGGGAAAGTTGTTTTTAAAACGTCAACTGCAGAATATTGAGTATCTAACTTTGAGGTCACGGTAGAAATCATTTGATGCACCTGCAAAAAAGAATATATTTTGCAGAGTTCCGTAACTTTTACTGAGCCTTTTTGAGCTGTTTTTGATAAATCATTCCGAACCAAATCGGTAATCATGATATTTTCGGCACGTTCTTTTGAATCGTTTTCCAGAAATTGCTTTGACTTTTCATCTTCAACTGGATTAGAAGAACGCTTAGAAGTTCCTTTTATGGGTTGAGAAATGATCGTTTCACCACTCTTTTTCAGATATCTTTCTGGCGAAGCCGATAGTAAAAATTGTTTGTGATTTTTAAAGAAAACTGAAAACGGTGCCTGCGAAATTGCATTCAGTTTCTGGAATTTTTCTAAGGGATTAATGATGGCATCTTCAGCAAAAAATTCCATACAAAAATTAGCTTCATACATATCACCTGCGTGAATGTGATCCAGCATTTTTTTTACTTTTTCAATATAGAATTCTTTTGAAATTCTTTGTTGCACTTCGACTCCGTTCAGTGTGACAAACGAATCAAATTCACTTTGAACAATTTCCTCAAAATCTTCTTCTACTTCATCATCACATAACATTAAATACTGCACTTCAAGCTGATTCCCTTTCAATAAAAACACTTTTTTGGGTTGAAAAAAGAACAAATCAGGAAACCCTAAACCATCAAAATTAGAAGATTTTAAAGGTTCAATATTATTCTTTAAATCGTATGACAAATAACCATAAAGCCAGTCTTTAGTCGTTTGCTGGTATTGTTTTAAATCCTCAAAAGCATTGTGAAAATCGGTTTTTAAAGACGTAAAAGCATCCACAGCCAGCATACAATCAAAACTGGAGTATTCTTGCGGATAGGAATTACTATCCAAAAAAATGACTTCGCGAAATTGCTGTGACCAACTTAAAAGTTGCTGTTTGAACTGCTCAGGATTCGGAATATGCTTGTGAATTGAAACTCTCAAAAATGGATAAATTTTAGACTTCAAAATTACGACAAATATTTTCCCTTGATAAAGTAATCCTGAAAAATATTGGCACACTTTTTAGTATATCGAATTAGTGCTAATTATTAAAATTTTTCTTGCCATTTGATTAAAAATTACTCTCGATACTTTATCCAACCATTTTTATTTACAGGGTGTAAATAATTTTATTTATTAATCAAATTTCAAAAATTTTTATGAAAACAATTGCAAAATTAGGTTTGGCCTCATTGGTAATCATCGCATTACTATTTTCTTGTAAAAAAGCAGACAATTCATCTGCGGAAAGCACTGCTGATTATACAGTAGCAACCGACAGCACTGTAGTTTCTTCATCGGCAGCGGTGGAGCAAAAAAACAGCAAACAAAAATTTATCCGAACCGCGGATATTAAATTTAAAGTCAGAAATGTTGCCAAATCTACCTATGCAATTGAAAACGCTGTCCAGAAATTTGGCGGCTATGTTACCTACACTAATATTCAGAGCACGATACATGACCAGATAAAAACCAAAATTAGCCAGGACAGTACACTTGAAACTACTAAATACAGTGTCGAAAACAACATCACGATTCGTGTTCCTAATACGCAATTAGATACGGTTATAAAAAGTATTGCCAGACAAATTGATTTCTTAGATTTTAGAGTAATTAAGGCCGATGATGTTTCCTTAAAACTTTTAGCCAATCAGCTTTCGCAAAAAAGAAGTGTAGTAAATGAAAAAAGAGTAGCAAACGCGATTGATAACAAAGGCAAAAAAATAAACGATGTTATGGAAGCCGAAAACACATTGGCTAACCAAAAAGAAGAAAATGATAATCGCAAAATCGAAAATTTATCAATTCAGGATCAAATAAACTTTAGTACAGTGACATTGCAATTGTATCAAAAGGAAACCATCAGACAAGAAATTATGGCTAGCGAAAAAGACAGCGACGCTTACAAACCTAATTTAGGAATCCAGATTTTGGATGCCCTGAAAAGCGGCTGGTACATTCTTGAAACGATTCTGGTGGCGTTATTACATCTTTGGCCATTTTTATTATTAGGATTCGGAGGTTTTTTCGCTTATAAAAAATATGCAAAAAAATAGGTTAAACTGTTAATAAAGTAGTATTTTGATAAGAAAAAATTCGTTATATTTGATATAGAATTCCATTAATCCTAAAATAGGATTATCCTGATTGTAAAATTCTCAATAAAACGGGGTCAAAAAAGGATTTTCATTTATTCAGAATTTAAACAGAAATGCTTTTCAAAACATTAACTATTTAACCTATTTAAAATCCTAAATATTATGAAAATTGCTACCATTATTGTCCGCGTTCTGATTGGTCTTTTGTTGCTTTTTGCTTCTATTAGCTTTTTCTTCAAACTAGCTCCAGAACCAGAAGCCACAGGAAATTTTAAAGCTTTTAATATGGGGTTAGTTGCCTCAACCTATTTACTTCCCTTAGCTAAAACAATAGAATTACTTTGTGGAATAGCCTTTGTAACAGGTCGCTATGTAACTTTAGCCAATATCTTGATACTACCTATTACCATCAATATTTTGTTTATTAATTATTTCCTGGCTCCTGAAGGTCTGCCAATTGCCGGTCTGCTGTTCTTAGCCAATATATTTTTAATTTACAGATATTGGGATAACTACAGAAGTGTTTTCAAAGCACAATAAGTGACATTCTTTAAAAAACAACAAACCCGACACCTAAAAAAAGTGCCGGGTTTATTTTTACTAATTCAAATTCAAAAAATATTTTCTAATTGGTTTTATCGTGTTTCACCCAAACCAAATCTGTAACTGTATAACCTATTTCCTGTGCTTTTATCAAAAAATCTGCTTTTACACTTTCTGGAATTGTAGTTTCTCTGGAAAGTATCCACATATTTTTAAGGCTATCACCCGCAACAAGTGCATATTTATAATTTTCATCTACCGCAACTATATTATAACCTGAATAAAACGGTCCAAAAAAGGAAACTTTCAACATACCAACATTATCGTCTTTTACAAATTTGGCTTTACCAATACTTTCTTCCCATTTGTCTTTTTTAAAGTTATAACCTTTATTATCTACCCTAATAGTACCATTTTCATTAAGGGAATATTCGGCAGTTACATTATTTAAATCTTTTTCCCATTTATAATCTAATCTGGCAATTTCGTACCATTTCCCAAGGTATTTCGCTTTATCAAAATTAGTTACAGCTGTTACACCTTTTGGAATAGTAGCACCACAAGAATAAAGCATCAAGGCTATTCCTGCTCCTACTATAACCGGAGCGATATATCTATTTTTCATACTGTTGTCATTTTAAATTAGTCAAAGTTAATATTGAGACCGGCAAAACATTTTACAAAATTTCATTTCATTTTTATATGATTATAGAAAATAAAAAAACCGTCAGAAAATAAATCCTGACGGTTTCTAAAAATATGATTTTACGTAAATTATACGTGTAATGCTCTATTGTCTGTAGCTGCTAATGCTGCTTCTTTTACCGCTTCCGCGAAAGTTGGATGCGCGTGGCTCATTCTGGAAATATCTTCAGCAGAAGCTTTAAATTCCATTGCAGTAACTGCCTCAGCAATCAAATCTGCTGTACGGGCACCAATCATGTGAACACCTAAAACCTCATCAGTCTTAGCATCAGCAATGATTTTTACAAATCCGTCCAAATCTCCACTTGCTCTTGCACGCCCTAAAGCTTTGAAAGGAAAACTTCCTACTTTATATTCAGTTCCGGAAGCTTTTACCTGCTCTTCTGTTTGTCCAACTGCTGCCACTTCTGGCCAGGTATAAACAACACCAGGAATCAAGTTATAATCGATATGGGGTTTTTGACCAGCCAAGATTTCAGCAACCATAGTTCCTTCTTCCTCCGCTTTATGCGCCAACATTGCTCCACGAACAACATCACCAATTGCATAAATATTAGGAACTGAAGTTTGTAAATGATCGTTTACCTCAACTTGTCCTCTATCAGAAATTTTAACTCCAGCTTTGTCAGCGTTCAATCCGTCAGTGTAAGGACGACGACCAACAGAAACTAATGAATAATCTCCTTCTAAAGTAATCGTTTCTCCTTTTGCATTTTCAGCCTGAACAACCACAGCATCGCCGTTTCTTTCTACCGATTTTACTTTGTGAGAAACGTAGAATTTCATTCCTTGTTTTTTCAATACTTTCGTCAATTCTTTAGACAAAGCACCATCCATTCCTGGAATAATTCTGTCCATGAATTCTACTACAGAAACCTGTGCTCCTAAACGCAAGTAAACTTGTCCAAGCTCAATTCCGATAACGCCTCCACCAATAATAACAAGGTGTTTTGGAACTTCTTTTAAAGCCAAAGCCTCAGTAGAAGTGATGATTCTTTCTTTATCAATTTTAATAAAAGGCAAAGAAGATGGTTTTGAACCTGTAGCAATCACCGTATATTTTGCTTCAATAGTTTCTGATGTTCCGTCTGCTTTTGCAACAGCAATGTGTGTTGCATCTACGAATGAACCTAAACCATTGAAAACCGTGATTTTATTTTTATCCATTAAGTAGTTGATTCCGCCTACGGTTTGATCTACAACGGCTTGTTTACGCGCAATCATTTTCTCTAAATTGATTTTCACATCACCCGAAACTTCGATTCCGTGATCTGCAAAATGAGCAATTTCAGCATAATGATGAGAAGAAGATAATAATGCTTTTGAAGGAATACAACCTACGTTAAGGCAGGTTCCGCCAAGAGAATTGTACTTTTCTACGATTGCAGTTTTGAAACCTAATTGTGCGCAACGAATTGCTGATACATATCCGCCAGGACCTGAACCTATAATGACTACGTCAAATGAACTCATAGTTTATCTATTTTTATTTTAGCGATACAAAATTAAGGAATAAAGTTTTGTTTAAAGTTTAATTTTCAATGTTTTTTGTGTGAATTTTGAGAGATGCAAGATTTGATTTGGATTGGGCATTTTACCGCAAAGTTCGCAAAGAGTTAAGCAAATGTTCGCAAAGACTTATTTAAAATTTGCTGGCAAAGTTGAGGACACAAAGTGACAAAACCTGAAACCTGAAACTAAAATCTATGCTCTGAACCTTTAAATATCATGGCTTCCGTTGAGGATCTCTAGAGGTATGAAACACAGAATGAATAACAACATCATTTTCGAGAATTTCATAAATAATTACAAAAGGGAATTTTACCAATGTTAATTCTCGGTAATAAGGCTCTTTTTTAATTTCAAATAATTGCGGATTTGTCTTTAATACTTTTAGATAGGATTTCAAATAAGATAGAAATTGCTTTCCCAAACCCTTACTTCTACTTTCATAAAACTCAATAGATTCGTCAATTTCCTTTTCTGCTAATGGTAAAATAATAATCTTAAAACCCATATTTAGCATTCAAACGTTTTTCTACTTCTTCCCAAGAGCTAGTTTTGTTTTCACCCGAAATATACTTTTCTCTCTCTTCAGCAACAATATCGTAGTGTGAATCTGAAACAATTGATTTTTTTTCGTCGTGATTTATAGCATCAAAAACACTCTCTAAAATTTCTAATTTAGAATCATCTTCAATGAATCTCCCAAAATCACTTATAAGTTTACGTCTTAATTCTTTCGTTTCCATTGTCATTGCACTTTAAATCAAATTTAAGATTTTTTAGTTTTGAATTGCGAATTTTGCTTTTAAATTTTACCGCAAAGTTCGCAAAGGGTTACGCAATCCCGATAGCTATCGGGACGCAAAGTCTTATTTAAAGTTTGCTGGCAAAGTTAAAGGCACAAAGTAACACAACCTGAAACTTGAAACCTGAAACTAAAAAAACCTTTGTTCCTTTGCAACTCTGAACCTTTGTTACTCTAAAAAGAAATCACCGTAGAATTCTTTACTTCGCTAATCATAAAAGTACTTTGTGTGCTGCCAATATGCTGTAAAGTTGTGAGTTTGGTTACTAAAAATTCTCTGTAGGCTTCCATATCTTTTACTAAAACTTTGAGGATGTAATCATAATCGCCGCTTACGTGATGGCATTCTAAAACTTCGTTTAGCTTGATGACTTCGCTTTCGAATTTGGTTAGGAATTCTTTGGTGTGCTGAATGAGTTTTAAATGACAGAAAACTACAAACCCTTTTTCGATTTTGGTTTTATCGACTAATGCTACATAGTTTTTGATAATTCCTTCACGCTCTAACTTTTTGATGCGTTCGTAAACGGCAGTTACCGAAAGATTCAATTTTAGAGATAATTCTTTGGTTGTTTTTTTACTGTCGGTTTGAAGTAGAACTAAGAGTTTTTTATCGGTAGTGTCTAAGGTCATTGGTGTGAGTTGTGAGTTGTGAGTTGTGGGTTCTTTCCGCTGAAAAAAAATCTATTGATTGGAGTTTTATCAAACAAAATTAAATTAAAAATCTTATAAATTCATATTTTATAGATTTAAAATCTAATTATAAATACAATCATTGATTAATTTTCTAATAAGATGTTATTTTGACTGGATTTCCTTTTGAAAACGGATCTCCTAGCCCTGATGGAAACGGCATCCTTTTGTGGTGGGGTTCACCACAAAAGATATAGTGGACAGCAGGAAATAGCTCCTTAAAAATTTCAAATTTCAATGGCAATGGCAATCTCAAACAACAACAAACTAAAAACAATAAACGACAAACTATGAAAGACTTTAACCCAGCAGATAAAATTCAGGATTTGCAATATTTTGGTGAATTTGGCGGTGTGAATCCGTCGATTTCGGATTCTTCGACTTATACGTTTTTATCGGCAAAAACGATGTTTGATACTTTTGAGGGAAATATGGAGGGCTGTTATTTGTATTCGCGCCATTCTTCGCCAAGTAATTTGTATTTGGATCAGGCTTTGGCTGCAATGGAAGGAACGGAAACGGCGAATGTTTCGGCTTCGGGAATGGGGGCGATTACACCTACTCTGTTACAACTTTGTGGCGCGGGCGATCACATTGTTTCGAGCCGCACGATTTATGGTGGAACGTATGCTTTTTTGAAGAATTTTACTCCGAGGTTTGGAATTGAAACGAGCTTTGTTGACATCACAAAACTGGATGTTGTTGAAGCGGCAATTACACCAAAAACAAAAGTTTTGTATTGTGAAACGGTGAGTAATCCGCTATTGGAAGTAGCTGATATTGCCGGTTTAGCGCAAATTGCTAAAAAGCATAATTTGAAATTGGTGGTTGATAATACTTTCTCACCATTATCGGTTTCTCCGGCAAAATTAGGTGCAGATATTGTGATTCACAGTTTAACAAAATACATCAACGGAAGCAGCGATACGGTTGGCGGTGTAACTTGTGCTTCGAAAGAATTTATCAATGCCTTGAAGAATGTAAATTCGGGTGCGAGTATGCTTTTAGGACCAACAATGGATAGTTTGCGTTCGGCTAGTGTGATGAAAAACTTACGTACACTTCATATCCGAATTAAACAACACAGCCATAATGCGCATTTTCTGGCTGACAAATTCGAAGAAGCGGGTTTAAAAACGGTTTATCCTGGCTTGAAAAGTCATCCGAGTCATGAATTGTATAAAACGATGATTAATCCTGAATATGGTTTTGGTGGAATGCTGACAATTGACGTTGGCTCTTTGGCGAAAGCCAATGAATTGATGGAACTGATGCAAGCCAGAAATCTTGGCTATTTAGCCGTAAGTTTAGGGTTTTATAAAACACTTTTTAGTGCACCGGGAACTTCGACTTCGAGCGAGATTCCGCTGGAAGAGCAAGCTGCAATGGGACTTACGGATGGATTGATTCGTTTCTCGATTGGGTTGGATAATGATATTCAGCGTACTTACGAGATGATGAAACAATGTATGGTAGAGCTTAATATTCTTTAGTAACAGATTACATTTTTTCCGCCACGAATTCACGAATTAATTGTTTATATAAATTCGTGAATTCGTGGCGTTTTTTTTTGTACTTATTCACTAAATCGCGTTTATTTTATTTCACGCAGATTTTAAAAAGATTTAAGCAGATTAGCGCAGATTTTTTCGCCACGAATTCACGAATTAATTGTTTATAAATTCGTGAATTCGTGGCGTTTTATAGTTTTCAACACAACTTTGTCATTTCGAACGAGAAATCTCCGCAAGAAGCTCGACAAAGATTTTCTTATTGGAACGGAGTTACTTGCGGAGATTTCTCCTTCGTCGAAATGACACAAAATGCGATAAAAAAAGCCGTTCTGATATAATTTTTCAGAACGGCTTTTTATGTAACATTTCACAGCTTACATTTCACATTTAACCTTCCACAACATCATTCAATTTACTATTCTTTCTGCTATAAGTGAAGTAAATAAACAATCCGATTAGTAACCAGATAGTGAAGTAAATCCAGTTCCAAACGCTTAATTCGGCCATCATGTACAGGCAGCAAATAAGACCTAAAAGCGGAATTAAAGACAAGTTTTTTCTGAATGCCCAAACGGTTAATCCAACTAAAACGAAAAGGAAAATCCACATTGGGATTTTGTGTTTGAATAAACTGAAACCTGATTCGTATTTTAAGGAATCGTTGATTGGCAAGCCTTTTACGACTTCGGCATATTTGGCTTCGTCATCTTGATATTGACTCAATAAATGCTCTAAATCTGATGTTTCGGCAGTTTTATTCTGAACATCAATCGACTCTAAATATTTGAAAACTTTTTCAGAATCGCTTTTATCCAATGAAGTGATAATAGTCGTGGCATCATTGGTTTGTGCTTCGTTATTAATGAAAGCCATTGTTGCTTTATTATTGAAAGCAAAAGCATAATACAAACCTGCAATTATGGCTATGGGCAAAATAAATTTTGAATTGATATAAGGCGTTTTGAATTTTCCTCTTGGAATATTTGGTTTATCCTGCAACACCAAAACTCCCGCACAAACTAAAACAAAGGCAAATAAAGTTCCGATACTACATAAATCGGTTACCATGGTAAGATTTAAAAACAAAGCGGGAACGGCAACTACAAAACCTGTTACAATGGTTGCAAATGATGGCGTTTTGAATTTTGGATGAACTGTTGAGAATTTCTTTGGCAACAATCCGTCACGGCTCATACTCATCCAGATACGAGGCTGTCCCATCTGGAAAACCAATAAAACGCTCGCCATGGCAATTACAGCACTTACGGCGATAATTCCTGACATCCATTTTAAATCTAATTTTTCGAAAACAAACGCTAATGGATCACCAACATTCAATTCGCTATAAGAAACCATTCCGGTTAAAACCAAAGCAATGGCTATATATAAAAGTGTACAAATAATAATGGCCCACATCATTCCGCGTGGTAAATCACGTTGCGGATTTTTACATTCTTCGGCAGTTGTCGAGATGGCATCAAAACCAATATAAGCGAAGAAAACAGCTGAAACTCCTTTTAGTACGCCTCCTACTCCGTTTGGAGCAAACGGATCCCAATTGGCTGTATCTACATAAAAAGCGCCCACCGCAATCACCAAAAGTACGATGCAAAGTTTTACCACTACCATTAAATTACTGGCGTTACGGGATTCTTTCATCCCTCTGTACACCAAAGCGGTAATCAAAACAATGATAAATAAGGCTGGAATATCAGCCACAAAATGAAAAGAACCTATAGTTGGTGCCGTTGTCCAGGCCGTATGAGCAGCTTGTAAAGAAGCACTTAAATTCTCGAAAGATTTTCCGCTTTGCATTAAGGCTGTTGCTTCGCTAAAACCGTTTGAAGCGGTTAAATAATCCATCTGAATCCATTGCGGGAGATGAATTCCGCCGCTCTGGAGCAGTCCTGTAAAATAATCACTCCAAGAAATGGCGACCGTTATATTTCCGACGGCATATTCCATGATTAAGGCCCAACCAATTATCCAGGCAATTAATTCTCCAAAAGCAACATACGAATACGTGTAAGCACTTCCTGAAACAGGAACCATTGAAGCAAATTCGGCGTAAGCAAAAGCGGCAAAACTACAGGCTAATGCGGTAAATAAAAACAAGAAAATTACAGCTGGTCCACCATCTGCACTTGCTTTCCCGATCGTACTAAAAATTCCGGCCCCTACGATTGCGGCGATTCCGAAAGCAGTTAAATCTCTGGCTGTCAAATGCTTTCCTAGCGCATTATGACCATCAGCTTCGTTTTTTGCAACTTGCTTTAGAATATCCTGTACCGTTTTTTTTCGAAATAAACTTGAAAATGCCATAGGTGGTTTTGCGATTAAAAATTAATATACTTCGGACTTTGTGCTTTTATTTTGCAAATAATGCAAAAATTATCCTGATTTCAAATATATAAAACGATTTTGTTTTATTGCTGTTTTTTTTCGTCATCAATTCACGAATTAATTTTGCTCACAGATTGCACAGACAGAACAAATTTACGCCGTTTCTTTATTCATAGATAAGTTCTGATTTATTTTTTAAAAGCTTATTTTTACCTCTTAATCAGAAAATTACAAAAAAATAGGTGTAACATTTTTTCAAAATTGCTTACCTATAAAATAGCTTTTAACCAAAAAACAACCTTTATGAAAAAAATCACAAGACGCTCGTTTGTAAATAAATTTGGATTGGGCGTTGGTGCCTCTGTAGTGCTAACCACACTTCCTTCGTTTATAGCTGCGCCGGAAAATAATGAACCACAATATACCGGAAAAAAAATGAATGTAGCCCTTTGTGGTTTAGGAATTTACGCCAAACTTCTGGCCGAAGGCATCCGGGTTTCTGAGTATTGTCATCTTGCCGGAATTGTAACCGGAACTCCTGCAAAAGCCGCAGAATGGAAAGCGAAATATAATATCCCGGAAAAGAATATCTATAATTACGAAAATTTTGATGAGATTATAAATAACAAGGATATTGACTTAGTGTATGTGGTGCTGCCAAATGGTCTGCACAAAGAATTTGTTATACGTTCTGCAAAAGCCGGAAAACACGTCATTACCGAAAAACCTATGGCGAATACAGTAAAAGATTGTGAAGAAATGATAAAAGCCTGTGCTGATCATAAAGTCCAACTGGCCATTGGCTATCGCTTGCATTATGAGCCTACACATCTTGAAATAAAACGATTAGGACAGGAAAAAGTGTTTGGAAAAGTGAGATATATCGAATCATCGCTTGGTTATAAAACCTATGATACGCTAGATACGACAACCATTGTCGATATAAACGACCGTAACGAATGGCGACTGAATAAAAAATTATCCGGTGGAGGGCCGTTAATGGATTTAGGGATTTATTGCATTCAGATAAGCCGTTATACATTAGGCGAAGAACCCATTGCGGTTACGGCACAATACGGAACTGTTAATAATAAAAACAGATTTTCGGAGACTGAGGAAAGTATTTCCTGGCAAATGGAATTCCCGAGTGGCGCAACTGCGAATTGTAATACTTCCTGCGGTTATAATATTGATCGGTTTTATGCTACTGCAGATGAAGGTTTTTTTGAATTAAGTCCCGCATTGAGTTACGGCCCTTATGAAGGCAGAACATCCCAAAAACAATTGAAATTTCCGCCTATTCTACAACAGAAAACACAGATGGATGAAATTTGTAAACTTTTGTTAGAAAACAAAAAATTACCGAATCATATCGCTGGTGAAGAAGGTTTGAAAGACATGAAAGTTATTAATGCCATCTATAAGGCTGCAGATACCGGAAAGAAAATTTCGATAAGTTGATTTTATTGGATGTGATTAATTTAACACATAGAAGCATAGGCTTTCCAGGCTTTAAAAAAGACGTTTCACTTATTTTAAAGACACATAAGCCAATCTCTGGAATACATACACATCCACACCATTTTTTCTTATGAAAACGGATGCCTAGCCCAGATAGCAGTGAAAATCCTTTTGTGGCGGGGTTCGCCACAAAAGATTGTAACGGATAGCTGGAAATTGCTCCTAAAAAATAACATCATTAAACCTACATCGATTTCGAAAATACAAGTCGACTAATCTTTATAACATTTTTATATTAATTTGAGTGAAAATCCAACAGTGACAGGCGTTTGTGAATTTTTAAAATTCGGATATTTTACTTGAAAATCGGTTTGAAATACTTAAAATATAAATTTTAAACCTTAAATTTGGGCTTTTAAAAATATACACAATGGCAAATAGCGATTCTAAGAAATATAAATTAGGAATGATTGGGTTAGGAACAATGGGCCGAAACCTATTGTTGAACATGGCTGACAAAGGTTTTTCTGTAACAGGTTACGATAAAAACCAAACAATGATTGACAAACTGGAAGAAGATGGTAAAAATCATAATCTGGAAGGTTTTAGCGATATTGAAAAATTTATTGACAGTCTGGACACGCCGCGTACCTTAATTTTATTAGTTCCGGCTGGGCCAATTGTAGATAGCGTAATTGCTGAATTGAAGCCACTTTTAAGCAAAGGCGACATTATTATTGATAGTGGAAATTCGCATTTTTCGGATACTAACCGTCGTGCTGCTGAATTGGAAAAAGAAGGTTTACATTTCTTTGGGATGGGAATTTCTGGTGGTGAAGAAGGCGCTCGTTTTGGTCCTAGTATGATGCCTGGAGGTGACAAAAACGCTTATAATGTGATGAAGGATATTTTTGAAGCGATTGCTGCAAAAGTAAACGGCGATCCATGTGTTACGTATATTGGTCCTGGTGCTTCTGGACATTTTGTAAAAATGGTGCACAACGGAATTGAATATGCGATCATGCAATTGCTTGCAGAGTCTTACGGAATCATGAAAAATGGTTTAGGATATTCTAATGCAGAAATTCATACTGTTTTTAAGAAATGGAACGAAGGAAAACTTCAATCATTTTTATTGGAGATTACTACCGATATTTTCCCTGTGAAAGATACTGAAACTCCGAACGATCTTTTGGATATGATAAAAGATGAAGCGCGATCTAAAGGTACCGGAAAATGGACTTCGGAAGTTTCGATGGAATTACAGCTTCCTGTTCCGACCATAAATGAAGCGGTTACCAATCGTGATTTATCAAAATACAAAGCGCTAAGAGTTTCTCTTGAAGAAGCTTTTGGTAAAAAAGATACTAAAATCGACATCTCTGTAGATGATTTAGAAGATGCTTTTTACTTTGCTATGATTTCGGCTTATGCGCAAGGTTTGCATTTATTGGTTCAGGCTTCTAAAGAATATGGCTACGAATTACAACTACACGAAATTGCTAAAATCTGGCGTGGTGGCTGCATTATTAGAGCTACTTTCTTAGCCGATATTTATCAGGCTTACAGCAACAATAATGCTTTAGAACATTTATTTGGCGATAGCAATATTCAACAAATTATAAAAGGTACTTTATCAGGAACCCGCAAAACAGTTGCCGCTTGTGTAGGTGCTGGTGTTGGAATTCCTGCTTTTGCTTCTACCCTAACGTATTTTGACAATATTACAAGTGCCAGAATGCCTTCGAACCTGATTCAGGCTCAGAGAGATTTCTTTGGAGCGCATACTTTTGAACGCATTGATAAAGAAGGTGTTTTTCATGCCGACTGGAATTAATTAGCAAGCCATTTTAATACACGAATCTCACAATAAAAATGAAAACGAAAGCCAAGTTAAACCCCACTATTTTTGTAATATTTGGAGGAACAGGTGATTTAAATAAAAGAAAATTAGCGCCCGCTCTTTATAATCTATTTATCGAAGGTTATATGCCGGAGAAATTTGCTATTATTGGAACTGGACGAACAGAATATACGGACCAAGGTTATAAAGATGCGCTGGAAGATGCTGTTTGCTCTTTTTCGCGTACCGGTAAAGTAAAAGAAAAATGGGACCGTTTTGGGAATACGTTACATTATTGTGCAACTGATTTTGCACAACCACAGACTTTCGAAAACTTAAAAGTTTGCATCGATAAATACCAGCAGGAATATGGTCCAGAAACGCAAGTGATTTTTTACTTAGCTGTGGCTCCAAGTTTTTTTCCAGTAATTGCTGAAAGCTTAAAGAAATACAAACTTACTGAAGATGAAGACAATAGTAGAATTGTAATCGAAAAACCTTTTGGTTACGATTTAGAATCTGCGAAAGAACTGAATGCTTTGTTAAGTACGATTTTTACAGAAAAGCAAATCTACCGTATCGACCACTATTTAGGAAAAGAAGCGGTACAAAACATGATGGCTTTCCGTTTTGCAAATGCTTTATTTGAGCCTTTGTGGAACAGACAATATATTGATCACGTTCAGATTTCGGTAACGGAACAATTGGGCGTACAAGATCGTGGTGGTTACTATGAAGGTGCTGGTGCATTGCGAGATATGATTCAGAATCACCTTTTGCAATTGCTTTGTCTGGTAGGAATGGAAGCACCTATAAGCTTTGATGCCACCGAAATTAGAAACCGAAAAGTAGAAGTTTTAAAAGCCGTAAGACCATTTTCTAGTGAAGATATTCGTTTTAATACCGTTCGCGGACAATACAGCAAAGGCTGGGTTGAAGGTAAAGAAGTAGCAGGATATCGTCAGGAAAAAAGTGTTGATCCAGAATCGAATACCGAAACTTTTGCTGCTGCCAAATTCTACATCGACAACTGGAGATGGCAAGGGGTTCCTTTTTATATGAGAACCGGAAAACGTATGAACCAGACTTCGTCTTTGATTACGATTCAGTTTAAAGATGTTCCGCATCAGATTTTTTCTGGAACGGCGACTGAAAACTGGCAACAAAACCGTTTGATTATCAGCATTCAACCCGAAATGAGTATTCGTATGCAGGTTCAGGCAAAACGTCCTGGTCTGAATATGGTTTTGAATCCTGTTGATATGATTTTTGACTATAACGGAACGTATAAAAATGATAGCCCGGAAGCTTATGAAACCTTACTTTTGGATGCCATAACCGGCGACCAGACTTTGTTTATGCGTGGCGATCAGGTTGAAGCTGCATGGGAATTGGTAATGCCAATTTTGAATTCCTGGGAAAACAAAAAATCAATAAGCTTTCCTAATTATCCAGCAGACAGTTGGGGACCTGAAAAAGCAGAAGCGCTGATTGCCAGAGATGGTTTTCATTGGTTTCATTTGCCAATAAAAGATAAAGAGTAAGTTAGAAAAAGTTACTAAGGTTTTTTTGTTTGAAGTTTGAAGTTTGAAGTTTGAAGTTTGAAGTTATATGCTTTATGTCAAACTGGAATGAATTAACCGCAACCCCGATAGCTATCGGGACGCAAGGTTTTTACGCAAAGCTCACTAAGTTTAAAAATCTTTTTAATCATAATAATCTGTGGCTAAAAAATTAACCGCAATCCCGATAGCTATCGGGACGCAAGGTTTTTACGCAAAGCTCACTAAGTTTAAAAATCTTTTTAATCATGCTAATCTGTGGCTAAAAAAAGTTCACAGAAGCATTACGAAAAACAATTTAGAATAAAAAAATGGAAATACTTGTTTATAATACAACCGAAGAATTAAATCACGATTTAGCTGATTACGTAATTGAAATTGCTAAAACGGCCATCGAAAAAAATAATCGCTTCAATTTTGTGCTTACTGGCGGAAATTCTCCTAAAGTATTGTACACGCTTTTAGCGACTGAATACAAAGATAAAATCGACTGGAATAAAGTTTTTTTCTTTTTTGGTGATGAACGTAATGTTCCTGCTACCGATGACAACTACAATGGATTAATGGCTAAAAAGTCATTTTTTGATATTTTACAAACGCCAGAAAATCAAATCTTTTATGTAAATACCGCTTTGACTCCGGAAGAAGCTGCAGTTGATTATAAAACTAGGTTAGACAATCATTTTGACAAGAAAGAAATTGTTTTTGACTTGATTTTATTAGGCATGGGAGACGACGCGCACACAGCTTCTATTTTTCCAAACACAACTTTAGTGGG
Organism: Flavobacterium hydrocarbonoxydans; assembly: GCF_009789235.1. Classification (GTDB taxonomy): domain Bacteria; phylum Bacteroidota; class Bacteroidia; order Flavobacteriales; family Flavobacteriaceae; genus Flavobacterium; species Flavobacterium hydrocarbonoxydans. Next base: position 139,122 of record NZ_WSTB01000007.1, read on the forward strand.
GAATACTGAAGCGACTGTTGCTGCTGTTTTTGTAGAAAAATTAAATACACACCGCATTAGCCTGACTGCTCCATTAATTAATAAAGCGGAGAATATTGCTTTCCTGGTTTTTGGTGACAATAAAGCAGAAGCTTTGCAACATGTACTTAGAGATGAGCAAAAGGATTTCAGCAACTACCCTTCTCAATTGATAAATCCTGTGAACGGAAAATTGACCTGGTTTACTGATGAAGCTGCTGCTCGATTGCTTTAGTTTTGTTTCACAGAGATTCGCTAAGAATTTCCACAGAGCTGCACAGAGATTTTTTTAAAATAAATCAAAAGAGATTCACAAAGTTTAGAGTTACTTAAATAAAAAAAATAGCCACGAATTCACGAATTATAATGTTTAAATTCGTGAATTCGTGGCTATTTTTTATTGATTCTAGTTAGCGTAAAGTAACCATAAAGTTTGTCATTCCGTAGGAATCTCTATGCGCAAAGATTTAGCACGTCTGAGATTCCTGCGGAATGACAAGATTGTGTTTAAACTATTTTATTTGTGTAAATCCGTTTTACCTGCGTCATCCGTGGGCCATTTTTACTTCAAGCAGCTTTTTAAAATACTAACCGGATGTTGTGCTTCTCTGCTGGTTCCGTCATAAATTTGATGGCGGCAACTTGTTCCTGCTGCGGCGATTTTTACATTTTCGGCAGTGGCTCTTACTTTAGGGAACAAAGTATCTTCACCCATTTGCATGCTTACCTGATAATGTTCTTTTTCATATCCAAAAGAACCCGCCATTCCGCAACAACCTGAATTATAGATTGTCACTACATTGTTGGTTGGTAAATTCAGCATGGCAAAAGTAGCTTCGACAGAACTTAATGATTTTTGGTAACAATGTCCGTGAATCTTGATTTCTTTCTTTTCTGTTGAAAAAGAATCGGCTGTGATTTTTCCTAATGCAATTTGATTTTTGAAGAATTCTTCAATGGTAAAAGCGCTTTTTGCAACTTTTTCAGCAGCCATTTTATCATCGGCCAAACGCAAATATTCATCTCTAAAAGTCAATATTGCCGAAGGTTCTATTCCGATTAAAGGCGTTTCCGCAGAAACTAAACCTGCAAAAATTCCAACATTGATATCTGCAATTTTTTTCGCTTCTTCCAGAAATCCTTTTGATAAATAGGTTCTTCCGCTTTCTTCGTGATTCACAACCAGAACTTCGTAGCCTAATTTCGTCAGTAATTCAAAAGCATCAATTCCGATGTTTACATCATAATAATTCGTGAATTCGTCGTTGAACAAATATACTTGACCGTTAGGAAAATTAGCAGTATTTGACTTTTGATTGTCGTACCATTTTCTGAATGTTTTCTTTGCCAATAAAGGAACTTCACGCTCAGGCGCAATTCCCATCACTTTTTTTACCAAAGACTGGTTCGAAATAAAATTGGTAATCGATGGAAACTTACTTCCCATTTTGTTCAGTTTTGCATTGTGTGCAAAAACCTTATTTCTAGTCGAAAATCCGTTTGCTTTTTGATATTGATATAAGAATTCGGCTTTTAAAGTTGCCACATCCACATTACTCGGACATTCGCTGGCACAAGCTTTACAACTTACACACAACTCAAAAACTTCGTATAATTCTTTCTGATCGAATTTGTTTTCTTTTTCAGAATACGTCAAATATTCGCGTAAAGCGTTGGCTCTCGCACGGGTTGTTTCTTTTTCGTTTTTGGTAGCACGATAACTCGGACACATGGCTCCGCCTGCCGATGGCAATTTTCTGCAATCGCCAGAACCGTTGCATTTTTCGGCAGCACGCAAAATCCCTAAACTGTCTGAGAAGTCCTGATACGTTTTGATATCTGGCTCTACTCTACCCGAAATTACACGGTGATTTTCGTCCATTTTTAAAGCGTTTACAATCTTCCCAATGTTCAAAGCCGAATTTGGGTCGAAAGCTAATTTGATTCTTTTCAATAATTCATAATTGGTTTCTCCAATCATAAACGGAATAAATTCGCCACGCACAATTCCGTCACCGTGTTCACCACTCAACGAACCTCTGTATTTCTTTACCAAAATCGCCACATCTGTCGCAATGGTTCTGAATAATTTTAAATCAGACGTTTTCTTTAAATTCAAAACAGGTCGCAAGTGTAATTCACCTGCTCCAGCGTGTGCATAATAAATCGCTTCCTGACCGTGACGCAACATCATAGCCGAAAATTCGGCAATATAATTAGGTAAATCACTTAATTCAACGGCTGTATCTTCAATAGAATCGGCAGCTTTATCATCACCTACAATGCTTCCTAAAAGTCCAAGACCCGCTTTACGAAGTTCATTAACTTTATCAATATCAGCTCCGTAAATTTTTACCAGAGCATAACCAAAATTGTTTTTTTCTAAATCAGCGATTAAAGCATTCGCCTGATTTTCGGCATCTTCCGGATTATGAGAAGCTACTTCAAACATCATAATTGCCTTTGGTTCACCCACCAAAAAAAATCTGTTTTTAGATTGTTCGCGATTGGTTTTGGTACAGTCCAGAATTGTATCGTCAATCATTTCAGCCGTGTACAAATGATGTTTCATCGCTACCACAACCGATTCGAGCGATTCCTGAATACTGTGAAAATGCGCTACCACCATCACATTATGCTTAGGCTGCAAATCATCAACTTTTAGGGTAACTTCTGTTGTAAAAGCTAGCGTACCCTCACTTCCACACAGCAATTTTCCTAAATTTATGGTGGGTTCGTTTCCTCCAAATAAATCTGATTTTAACAAAATATCAACCGCATAACCTGTGTTACGACGGTGAATTTCGGGTTTTGGAAACTCTTTTATAATTTCATCCTGAGTCGCTTTATCCGAAAGCTCTTCGTAAATGCTTTTGTAAATTTTATTTTCTAAAGTATCACCTTTTATTTTTTCGATAAATTCAGCCGAAGTCAACTCGTTAAAAACAACTTCAGAACCATCACTCAAAATGGCTTTTATTTCGACAATTTTATCGCGGGTTACCCCATAACGAATCGAAGTTGTTCCAGAAGAATTGTTTCCGACCATTCCGCCAATCATACAACGATTAGATGTTGAAGTATTTGGTCCAAAAAAAACGCCGTGAGGTTTTAAGAATAAATTCAGCTCATCGCGAATGACTCCGGGTTGAACCGTAACCGTTTTTTTTATTGGGTCGAAAGCAAGAATTTTGGTGAAGTTTTTTGAAACATCAACCACGATTCCGTCACCAACAGTTTGTCCGGCCAAAGAAGTTCCGGCTGTTCTTGGTGTGACAGAAATATTGTGTTTTGCCGCAAACTGAATCAGTTTACTAATATCTTCGTTGGTTTTAGGAATAGCAACTGCTTTGGGTTTTATTCTATACACCGAAGCATCTGTAGAATAAAGTGTTTTATGAAGATCATCGTATAAAAGTGTTCCTTCTAACGACTCTGATAATTGCTGTAACTCTTTATTTATTGACATTATATCCAAAATTTATTACCTAAAACTGATTCTATACTTTTATTGAGATTACAAAAATACTGTAATTTCAATTGTTATCTAATTCATTAAATGTAATTATTAAAAATTGTTCTGTATCGATTTTTACTCCGTCCCAAAACTTCAGGACGAAATAAAAAATACTTTAACTAACAAGTTTATATACTTATTTTACACAAAAATGTTACGGAATTTTTAGCCACAGATTTTTAGGATTAGAATGATTTCTCCTCTTTTTATCCTTGCCGTAAAACTTTGCAATCTTTGCGGTAAATTTGAGAACTACACTTTTTTTATATTAAAAAAAATAACGTTTAAATGCTTCCATTGCAGCATATTTTGTCAGACCTAAATCCCTAAATCTGTTTGCTGTTGTTTTGTTACGATCTTCTGCACGAACCCAAAATTCTCTTGAATCGTCTCCCTGAAACATTACACCATCTTTTTGAGATTGGTGGTAGAAAATCGCAGTTCTTTTTCTCAAAACCTGATCCGGACTCATCGGAACTGCCATTTCGATGTCGTGAATATCCCATTCGTGCCAAGCGCCACGGTACAACCAAACCCAGCAATCCTTCATATAAGACAGAACTTTCATTTTTTCTAAAGCCGCAAACAAAGCATCTAAACATACTTTATGCGTTCCGTGTGGATCTGCCAGATCTCCTGCAGCGTAGATTTGATGTGGTCTAACTTTATCAATACAATCAATCATAATTTCGATATCTGCATTCGAGAGTGCATTCTTTTTTATCGCTCCAGTTTCGTAGAAAGGCAAATTCAGAAAGTGAATGTTTTCGTCCGGAACATTAAAATAACGTGTTGCGCCTAAAGATTCTTTCTGACGAATTAATCCTTTTAATTTTCGAAGTTCCTGAATATCGGGAACGTTCTTGTTTCCTGATTGTATAAATTCGATGATTTTTTGGTAATAGTCACTTTCTGGGTTTATTTCTAATCCCATTTCGGCAAATTTTAAAGCTTCATCGTTAGAAACGGCAATATTTCCAGAAGTCTGATAGGCGATATGCACTTCGTGTCCTTGCGAAACCAAACGGTCGAAAGTTCCTCCCATCGAGATCACATCGTCATCAGGGTGCGGGCTAAAAATAATGACACGTTTCTTTTCCGGAGTCGAACGTTCCGGACGCTTTTCAGAGTCAGAATTAGGTTTTCCTCCTGGCCAGCCCGTAATTGTTCGTTGCAATTTATTGAAAACACGAATGTTTAGTTCATAAGCCGATTCATCATTTTCGATCAAACTTCCCATTCCGTGTTCGTGATAATCTTTGTCTGCAAGCTCCAATATTGTTTTCGAAGTTTTCTGGCAAAGCCAAAATATCGCTTTATTAGTCAGATCCTCATTCCATTCACAATTATCAACCAGCCAGGGCGTGTTGATTCTCGTTAATTGAGAAGAAGCTTCCGTATCTAAAATAATAGTAGTTGCGTTGTGTTGCTGAAGGTATGTAGCTGGTTTTTTCGAAGTAATTTCTCCTTCAATAGTCTCTTTTACGATTTCTGATTTATTTTGACCCCAAGCCAAAAGCACAATTCTTTTTGCATCAAAAATGGTAGAAATTCCCATGGTGATGGCTTTTTTCGGAACATTATCAATTCCAAGAAAAGAACTGGCAGCATCGGCACGGGTAATGTAATCTAAAGTTACCATTCTGGTACTGGAATTGAAGTGCGAACCCGGCTCATTAAACCCAATATGTCCCGTTCTTCCAATACCTAATAACTGGAAGTCAATCCCTCCTAAATTCTTAATTTTTTCTTCGTATTCATTGCAGAAAACCGCACTTTCTTCAATTGTTAAATTTCCCTTTGGAATATTTACATTCTCCGGTAAAATATCAATGTGATTGAATAAATATTCGTGCATAAAATAATAGTAACTCTGATAATTATCCGGATCCATTTGATAATATTCATCCAAATTAAAAGTTACCACATTCTTGAAACTTAAACTTTCCTCTTCGTGTAACCGAATTAGCTCGTCATACACTTTTATAGGCGAAGAGCCTGTAGCAAGACCCAAAACAAAGGTTTTATTGTTTTTTTGCTTCTCTTTAATCAAAGTAGCGATTTCATTTGCAACTGCTATTGAACCCGCATTGGAGCTTTCAAAAATTACATTGTGAATTTTTTCAAATCTTGAATTCTCAAACTTTCCTGGTTTATGGTACAAAGTAGAGGTACTAACATTCATGATATTCTTAATTTATTGAGTTAGTCGACAAATATAATAGATTTTGATTAATTAAACGCATTTATTTGCATATTTTAACTTAATTTAAGCTAAATAACGCATAATAACGTATTTAATTATGTCGATTTGAGGTATAGCCTAAATTTTAACATATATAATTTATTTCTTATTTTTTTAATGCGCTATTTTGCGTTATTTGATATTTTATTTAAAAAAATTGCATAAAATCGCATTTTGTTAAAATAATATATATATTTGCCACATAACCATGAAAAACTAACATAATTATGAAAAAAAATTTCCTATTTTCATTGTTGTTTTTAGTAGTACAACTAACATTTGCACAGACAAAAACAATTACTGGAACTGTTAAAAACAAAGCCGATGGTATTCCGATACCTGGAGTTACAATTCTTATTAAAGGAACTAAAACCAGTACCGTTACAGATTTTGACGGTAAGTATTCAATTAATGCGAATACAGATGATGTGCTTAGCTTTAGCTATGTAGGATATGAAACTAAAGATGTGAGAGCTGGTGATGCAACCAACGTGGATCTGGCAGAAGCTACATCAAAACTAGACGAAGTTGTCGTTGTGGGTTTCTCATCTCAAAAGAAAGCTAATTTAACCGGTGCGGTTGCTAAAGTAGATGTTAAAAAAGCTTTAGGAAGTATTCCTATTACAGATATCACAAGAGGTTTACAAGGAACTACGCCTGGTCTTAATATTTCTTTTGATTCTGGTAATATAGGTAAATCATCAAGTGTTAATATTCGTGGAGCCGGGACAATTGTAAATGGAGTTGCTTCAGGGTCACCACTTGTTTTAATTGATGGTGTTCCTGGAGATTTGTCATTACTAAATGCAGAAGATGTAGAATCAATGTCTGTACTTAAAGACGCTGCTTCCGCTTCTATTTATGGAGCACGTGCTGCATTTGGAGTAATATTAATTACAACTAAAAATGGTAAAAATTCCAAAGGCAAAGTAAGATTCTCTTACAGTAATAATATAGGCTGGAGTAATCCTATCTCTTTGGTTGAATTTAATGACCCAACAGTAGAGCTTCCGGTTATGATACAGGCACAAGACAGAGCTGGAAATGCAAATCCGGAGTCTTTTGGTATGAACTATAAAACATTATTGCCTAGAATCATTGAGTGGAAAGAAAAATATGGTTCTACAAGAAGTAGTAATGACAAAAATATGATTTTAGGAGAAGATTTTGACGTGATTGGTGGAAGAGAATACTTTTTCAGAATTTGGGATCCGCATGCAGAAATGTTAAAAAAGAATGCAATACAAACACTTCACAATTTATCTGCTCAAGGTTCTTTAGGTGAAAAAAGTTCTTTTATTGCATCTTTAAGCCTTGCTAATCAAGAAGGTGTTATGAAAATTAACAACGAAACTAATCAAAGAATCAATCTTAATCTTGGATTTACAACACAGTTAGCAAGCTGGCTTACGGGAGATTTTAAAGTATTAGGATCTTTCCAGGAATATAACTCTCCTTTCAACTACTACAACAGTGGTCTTGATACTGCTGGTAACGGTTATTTTGGTTACTATATGCGTTGGGGTTCTTACTTTCCTTATGGTACTTATAATGGTACTTACTTCAGACATGCGCCAGGTTATATGGCCAATGCTTCTCAAAATGAAAGTAAGTCAAATGACATCAGGCTAAGCGGAAAACTTACTGCTCAAATTACAAAAGACTTCAATATAATTGGGGAATATAGTGTAAATAATAATTTTTCAAGTCTAAAGCAAAACGGTGGTCAGGTGCCTCTTTGGGACTGGTGGTCGGGTGCAGCTGACTTAGTTGCAGGAAAACCTACATCAATGGAAACGGCAAATGATTTTGTTGCACAAACTAAATCATCTTATATTAGAAATGTAGCAAATATCTATGCCAATTACACCAAAAGATTAGGCGAAAACCATAACTTTAAAGTATTGGGTGGTTTGAACTCAGAATGGTATGATTTTGAAAGAACCTATGCTCGTAGAAACACCCTTTTGGATAAAAACAAACCAGAGTTTAATTTAGCTATTGGTGATCAATTTACTTCACCTCTTTCTTCTAATGCGATTTTAAACCCAGGTTTATCAAGATACGCAATTGCTGGATTTTTTGCACGTGTGAATTATGATTACAAAGGAAAATATCTATTAGAAGTAAATGGGCGTTATGATGGTTCATCAAAATTCCCAACTGATGAACAATGGGGATTCTTCCCTTCTGCTTCTGTTGGATATAGAATTTCGGAAGAAGGTTTCATGGAAAGTACAAGAAACTGGTTAAATGATTTGAAAATCCGTGGATCTATCGGTTCTATCGGAAATCAAAATATTGCTGCCAATGCCTTTTTACCAACTATGTCTAACTCTAATCCTTTTTGGGTAGGTAGTGGTGTAACTGTACCACCTTCTGTAAATCAACCATCAAATGTTGATCCTGATTTAACTTGGGAAAAAGTAACTACTCAGGATATTGGTATCGATATTCGTGTATTAGATATGTTAGGTTTGTCTTTTGATTATTATCAACGTGATACTAAAGGAATGTTAGCTCCAGGTAAAACACTTCCGGGTTCATTTGGTCAGGCTGCTGCCAGTACAAACTCAGGAAATTTAAGAACTACTGGTTGGGAACTAGCGCTTAACTTTAATAAACAAATAAACAAAAACATAAGTGTTTATGCAGATCTTACCCTTTCAGACAATACTACAGAAGTAACAGAATGGAACAACTCTTCTAAACTTTTGGGATCTTTTTATGCAGGTCAAAAATTGGGTGAAATCTGGGGATTAGAAACAGACCGATTAATTCAATCTACAGATCAAATTGACGCAACAGGATTAATAATAAATGGTGTTGATTATAAAAATATAAGATCAGGAGTTTTTAAATATGGTGCGGGAGATGTAATGTACAAAGACTTAAACGGAGATGGAGTAATTTCAAGAGGAGATGGAACAGCTGCTAATCCAGGAGATTTAAAAGTTATTGGTAACACAACTCCACGTTACCAATATGGAGTTCGCTTAGGGGGTGCTTTATACGGATTTGATATTGATGCTTTCTTTCAGGGAGTTGGTAAACGTGAATACTGGACGACTTCTGACTTAGTATTGCCATTCTACAACAGAACAGATGCTATGTATGAGAACATGAATGACTACTGGACACCAACAAATACTGAGGCGCATTATCCTAATCCATATGTTGGACATGCTGCTAATGCTTTTGGAGCTTATGCACCTGGATCAAATAATTTTGTTGCGCAATCACGTTATTTATTAGACATGTCTTATTTACGTTTAAAATCTGTAACTCTTGGATATACTTTACCTAAAAGTCTTGCCCAAAAAATCGGAATGGATAAAATTAGACCTTACGTTTCTGGCTTAAACTTGGCAACCTGGAAAAGCAGTAAATTGCCAGTAGATCCTGAAATTAATGAAACTGAAGCAGTATGGGGAAGAACTTTCCCTTATTCTAAAACATGGTCAGTTGGTATTCAACTTGCGTTTTAAAAAATGTATTTAAAAATTAAAAATTAATTAAAATGAGAAAATTAATAATAAACTCCAGGATAAAACTATCAGTTGCCTTGCTTACAATTGCAAGTCTGGCGGTTAGCTGTTCAGATTTTTTGGATACACCTCCTGAAGATGTGTTTTCAGACGAAAATTTTTGGACTTCGGAAAATAACGTAAAAACATTCTCTTGGTTAAACTATAATACCTTTAATGGTTACGGAAATAATACTGGTATTACAGCCGATTTTTACTTTCATGCTTCGGCTACAGGGTTAATAGACGACAACCTTGCAATGAACACTTTTATTAACTTTCCAACGACTGCGAATGCTACTAACGCAAACTGGAACGAATATTACACTTTGATTCGTCGTTGTAATCTTATGTTAGAAAGAGTACCTAATACACCAATGGATCAGGTGAAGAAAAACCACTATATAGGTGTAGCAAAGTTTTTCAGAGCGCATACTTATTTTCGTTTAGCTCAGCAGTTTGGTAATGTACCTTATACAGACATGTATTTAGCTCAAAGTGATATTAATGTATATAAACCAGCTTTGGAACGAGCAGAGGTAATTAATAATGTAATTAAAGATTTGGAAGAAGCAATTCCAATGTTATTAAACATTGATGATAGTAATGTTACTGTAAATAAATATACCGCTTATGCATTATTAAGCCGAGTGTGTTTGAGTGAAGGTACTTACAGAAAATACAATTTGTCACAGAATGGAGATACTTATCTTCAGAAAGCAAAAGAAGCGTCTTTAGCTGTAATGAACAATAATTCTTTCAAACTAAACGCAGATTGGAAATCACTTTACAATTCTGTTGAGCTATTAGGAAATACCGAAGTAATTTTGACAAAAAGATATATTAGAGGTGTATTAGGAAATTCAGTACAATCATATACTAATACATCTACTACTCAAAACGGATTGACAAAATTTGCTGCGGAAAGTTATGTAACTACTAATGGATTACCTATCAAGCAAGCTGGAAATGATCAATATCTAGGTGACAACAATATTGCCAATACTTTTGCTAACAGAGATCCAAGATTTGCTAAAGCTTTTAGTACAGCAGAATACGCCTATTCTGACAAACCTACAGGTAATGGTTTATCATCTATAACAGGTTATGTAATCCAGTTATATAACAATCCGAATACAACAGGTACAGAAGTTACAACAGGAGGACAAAATCAAATTGATGCTCCAATTTTTACTCTAAGCGAAGTTTATTTAAATTACGCTGAAGCATGCGCAGAATTAGGTACAGTTACCAATGCTGATCTTAATTTATCGATCAACAAAGTTCGTACACGTGCAGGAATTGCTACTTTGACTACCGATGGTACAAATGCCACAGTTGGTGGAGTACAAATCAATGATCCGCAAAGAACAAGTGCATTAGAATTAATTTCTGGAGTTGTTAATCCAATTATATGGGAGATTCGTCGTGAACGCAGAATCGAGTTTATGAGTTGGACAACTATGAGAAAAGAAGATCTTATGCGTTGGAAAAAAGGAGATTATCTGGATACTAATGCAAACCCAGACGTTGCCTTAGGGGCTAAAATAACAGATTTGATAGGATCTGGCTCAAAAACAAAAGTAAATGCAGAAGGATACGTAATTCCTTATGCAACAGGTGTATCAAGAGTATTTGTATCACCAAAAAATTACTTTAGTGCAATTCCTACAAATGATATTAGTTTGTATGCTGCAGAAGGTATCGAATTAAAACAAAATCCTGGCTGGTAATTTTTATAAATTACCACAAAACCAATTAACAATTTAATACCTCTGGATACATAATTCAGAGGTATTATTTTAAAATTTTATTGCTTTAATTCATCTGGGACTAAAAACTGAAGAGGCATTTTCATACCTATTCAGTCAAAACTCAGTCAAAAAACATTAAATAATGTTCGAATAATAATCTTAAATTTACTAGAGCTACTTAAAATTTTGACTTTAATCGGTATTCTAATTCCACCATTACTATGAAACGAATTCTAAAAAAACTCACACCCCTATTTTTATTATTTCCAATTCTATCTTTTTCGAATGTGCTGCGGCCATCCGAAAACAATAGTATTTGCACGAATACTGAAATCAAAACCGGTGCTGATAATTTTGAAAAATACTTGCCTTTATTGAAAGATAAAAAAGTTGGAATTGTAACCAATCAAACCGGGCTTTTGTCTAACAAAGTACATTTGGTCGATTTTTTATTAGACAAAAAAATAAATATTCAATACATTTTTGCTCCAGAACATGGTTTTAGAGGAACTGCCGATGCCGGGGAACATGTTCATGACGGAAAAGATGCTAAAACGGGTTTGTCAGTTATTTCGCTTTACGGAGACAACAAAAAACCAAAACCAGAGCAATTCAAAAACATGGATGTAATGGTTTTTGACATCCAGGATGTTGGAGCTCGATTCTACACTTACATCTCTTCTTTGCATTATGTTATGGAGGCTTGCGCCGAAAATAATGTGCCGCTTATCATTCTTGACAGACCAAACCCAAACGGTAGCATTGTTGATGGTCCGATTTTAGAAAAAGAATTTAAAAGTTTCATTGGTATGCACCCAATTCCTGTTCTTCACGGAATGACAATTGGCGAATATGGCCAAATGATTAATGGTGAAAAATGGCTAAAAGAAGGTGTTCAATGCAAACTTACCGTAATTGAATGTTCAAACTACAAGCGCGAAATGAGTTACAGTATTCTGGCAAAACCCTCTCCAAATTTACCAAACGATCAATCGATTAATTTATACGCCAGTTTATGTTTTTTTGAAGGAACCAATGTAAGTTTAGGGCGCGGAACCGAAAAACAATTTCAGATTTACGGTTCTCCATTTTTACCTAAAAAAGGATTTAGTTTTACGCCAAAACCTAATTTTGGATCTAAAACGCCTCCTCATAACGGAGAACTTTGCTACGGAGAAGATTTATCAAACGAACCTAAACTTCATCGATTAGAACTTAAATGGCTAATCGAAGCGTATAAAAACACTGCTGATAAATCGACATTTTTCATTCCGTTTTTCACCAAATTAGCCGGGACAAAAAAATTACAGGAACAAATAGAAAAAGGCATTTCTGAAGATGATATTCGTAAAACCTGGAAAAATGGTTTGGAGCAATTTAAAAAAATGAGACAACCTTATTTAATTTATAAATAAACCCGTTGGGTAATTATTTTTAACACATAGAAACATAGCTAATTGAACTCAAAAAAAGGCGTTTCACTTGCATTAAAACACATAGCTATGTGTCAGAAACGAGCTTCTTTTTGGTTTACTTTTTTCAAAAATCATAAAAATCTATTTTTTCTATGTGTTTAAGTAAATTTTTATTCATTACACCTAACAAATACTTATAAATAAACGTTTATAATAAAATTCAAAATATAATTCCCTTTCTTTTTAGCAATTAAAAAACTAAAAAGCCGCTTAACTTATACCAAAATGAAAAATTATTTTATAAAAACAACCTTATCGCTTGCCATACTTTCTTTAGTTATTAATTGTAAAAGCGTCAAAGAAGCCACTATAGTTTCTAATCAGGAAAAAGAAATATTGTCGAAGAATCAGGAAGTTTACACGCCAAAAACAAAAGCTGAAAAAGTTGTCTTTTTTAAGGATTCTGACAAAGAAAAACAATGGGTAGATAGCATTTACAAGCAAATGACTCTGGATGAAAAAGTGGGACAACTGTTTATGGTTTCGGCTTATTCGAACAAAGACACCACTCACATTCATAAAATTGATAAACTGATAAAAGACTTCAAAATCGGAGCCTTAATTTTCTTTCAGGGAGGCCCTGTACGTCAGGCGAAATTAACGAACAGATACCAAGCTGCATCAAAAGTTCCTTTATTCATTGGCATTGATGCCGAATGGGGATTGAACATGCGTTTGGATTCAACGTATCGTTATCCCTGGAACATGACTTTGGGTGCTATCCAGGATTTGAAATTATTGGAACAAGTGGGTGAACACATGGGTAAAGAAAGCAAAAGATTAGGCGTTCACTTTAACTTTGCGCCCGTTTTAGATATTAATACCAATCCAAAAAACCCAATTATTGGCAATCGCTCTTTTGGCGAAACCAAAACCAATGTAGCCAATAAAGCTGCTGCTCTGATGAAAGGCGCTCAAAGTCACGGTGTATTTTCGACAGGAAAACATTTCCCAGGTCACGGAGATACTGCTACAGATTCACACAAAACTTTACCAACCGTAGCTTTTACAAAAGAGCGAATTGATTTGGTCGAATTATATCCTTTCAAACGCCTTTTTGATGACGGAATGGCTTCTGTAATGGTGGGTCATCTTAATATTCCGAGTTTAGAACCTACGGAAAACATGCCTACTTCGGCGTCGTATAATGTCGTGACGAATTTGCTTCAAAAACAATTGGGTTTCGAAGGTTTGATTATTACCGATGGTTTAGGTATGAAAGGTGCGGCAAATTTCAAAGGCCCTGGAGACCTTGATTTGGCAGCTTTTCTTGCCGGAAATGATATTTTGCTTTGTCCGGACGATGTACCTTTGGCTGTTCAAAAAATAATGGCGGCTTATAATGATGGAACTGTAACGGAAGAACGATTAGCACATTCGGTTAGAAAAATTTTGGCTTACAAATACAAAATAGGTTTAAACAATTTCAAACCAATCGAAACCAACACTTTACAGTCTGATTTAAATACACCTGAAAACGACGCTTTGCAATATAAATTGTTCGAAAACGCGATTACGGTTTTAAAAAACAAATCGGAAATTCTTCCGATAAAAGATTTAAACCAGAAGATTGCTTACGTAAAATTAGGTGATGACACCAACAGCGCTTTTGTTTCGACTTTAAAAAAATACACCGAAGTAACCGAAATTTCGAATACCAATGTCGATTCATTAAATATTGAATTAAAAAAATACAACACGGTAATTGTTGGTTTTCACAAATTAGACAAAGCCTGGGAAAAACATGAATTTTCAGAAATTGAATTGTTTTGGCTGAAAAAAATCGCCGAGAACAATAATGTAATCCTAGATGTTTTTACAAAACCATACTCCTTATTATCAATTCCTGATTTTGATGCTATTAAAGGACTTGTGGTTTCCTACCAAAACTCCGTAATAAGTCAGACAGTTTCGGCAGAAATCATTTTTGGAGCGGTTGATGCTAAAGGAAAATTACCTGTTTCTATCAATGATGCTTTTGATGTAAATGATGGATTGACAACAGAGAAAATAAATCGTTTAGGATTTACAACTCCCGAAAATGAGGATATGAGTTCCTCGACTTTGTCAAAAATTGATGTTATTGCAGCCAAAGCCATCAACGGAAAAATGGCTCCGGGAATGCAGGTGGTTGTGGCAAGAAGAGGAAAAGTAGTTTTTCAGAAATCATACGGAAATCATACGTATGATGATTCGCCAAAAGTTACGGATTCCGACTTATACGATGTTGCTTCTATCTCCAAAATTATTTCTACACTTCCGAATGTGATGCAAATGTATGATCAGAAAAAAGTAAATCTGGACACGCCATTAAAAACAATGTTGCCTTATTTTGCAGGCAGTAATAAGGAAAATATTTCTTTCAAAAACCTAATGACGCACTATGCAGGGCTTCAGGCCTGGATTCCGTTTTACAAAGCGACTTTGGATAAAGACAATAATCCAATGGCGAAATATTACAGTAAAACGGCCAACAGTGAGTTTTCTACAAAAGTTGCTGATAGTCTTTTCTTAAGGAATGATTATCACGATACCATTATGAAAATCATTAAAGACACTCCGCTTTCGATAAAAAAAGAATACAAATACAGTGATTTTACTTTTATAATCCTGAAAGAATATTTAGAATATCAAACCAAAAAAAGTTTGGAATCACTGAGCCAAAATAACTTCTACTCTACTTTAGGAATGAATTACACGACATACAACCCATTACAAAAATTTGATCGAAATGTGATTGCGCCAAGCGAAGTGGATAATTACTTTAGACATCAGACCGTTCAGGGTTATGTACACGATATGGCGGCGGCTATGGAAGGCGGAGTTGCAGGTCACGCCGGAATTTTTTCTAACGCAATGGACGTTGCCAAAATGATGCAATTGTTTCTGCAAAAAGGAAATTATGGCGGCATCAATTATTTTTCGCCTGAAACTTTTGATGTTTTCAACACTTGTCATTTTTGTTCAGAAGGAATTGAAAGAGGTTTGGGTTTTGATAAAAGATTAGGGAAAGATGGGCCAACTTGTCAATGTGTTTCTCCGTCAAGTTTTGGACACACTGGCTTTACGGGAGATATGGTTTGGGTTGATCCGGCTACAGAAATTGTATATGTTTTTCTATCCAACAGAACGTATCCAGAAGTGACTGCTGCTGGAAATGTATTAGCTAAAGATAAAATTAGAGAAGATATTCAAAAAGTTATTCAGGAATCTATTTTTAAATAATGTGTTAGTAATTATCCATTCCTGCGGGGTTTTGTGGCCCTGCAGGAATAAAATTAAAATGATTTAGAATACTTTGAGGACACGGAAAGTATTTTCGTGCTATCGTAGCATGTCCGAGCGATCATTGTGCATATTCGGGCGATTGAGTTTCTCGGCCAGCCTTCCCTTCCGGTGGTTCCTGATTTTCTTCTACTGGTTTAAGTGCTTCGCTTAGGTAAGGATTGCCTGTGAATTAGGTATAAAAACCTCGCATTGTTGCAAGGTTTTTTATTTATTCTTTGTTGATTTTATTTGTCTTACGAGTAAGATACTTGCGATAGCATGGGGTATCTAATCTAATATCTTACATTTTGAGTCAAATTCATTATAAAGATCATCTAATAAAATTTCTTTAGAATTATTAATAATAGTTTCGATGCTATTATTATTTTTATCAAATTTTAAATCATCCAATATTGTATAAATATAGATATGATTCTGCATTTGTGTTACAAAATAGGGTTGTTCATCCCAAATTTCATAACACTTTTTACTATAATCTTTCCTTTCTAAATTGCGAAGAAAAGTTACATATTCATTAACAATATTAAAAGATTGATTTGCAGCTACAGAATCTTTAAAAAGGTATTCGGTTACAATTATATTATTAATTGCTTTATTTTCATGAAGATAGTATGTTCTTTTTTTTATTATATCTTTATAAAAA
The DNA here is from genome assembly GCF_009789235.1 of Flavobacterium hydrocarbonoxydans. Classification (GTDB taxonomy): domain Bacteria; phylum Bacteroidota; class Bacteroidia; order Flavobacteriales; family Flavobacteriaceae; genus Flavobacterium; species Flavobacterium hydrocarbonoxydans. Next base: position 155,589 of record NZ_WSTB01000007.1, read on the forward strand.
GAAGTTTTGCATTTGTAAAGATGAGCTGAAAAATAATCATCTTCTTGAAATCGTACTAATTTTATTGTTTTGCTAATTTTTAATTCTTCATAAATCTGAATAAAGTTAAAATCATCTGTAAAAATTATATTTTTCTTATGTGAACTGCACATAAGAGAAATTATCATTGTAAAAATTATTAAAGTTATTTTTTTTATTCTCATAATCTATTCTATTTTTAATTGAAAAATTGTACTATCAAGTGATATATCAGCTTTTTTATTACCATCCTTTGCCCCAGTTACGGTTTTATCTCCTCTATAAAATTTTCTCGCTGAATAAATCCAGACTTGCATATTCTCTTCAAATTGTTCTTTAGTAAATGCTCTTGCACCACCGCCATCTTCAACATAAATAAATAATGGATTTACATTTGTTCCAACATAATCAACTCCATCAACATTAATTTTCTGAGTGTAATCTTTTGAAACTATGACCATGGTACTATGATATTCAGCTCCCATTCCAACTGCGAATATACCAATTCCCAATCTTTCAGTTAAATCATCTAATTTATTTGTGATATTACTGTTGATACTTTGTAAATCTTGAGATAAATCTTGAGAAGACATATCATTGTGAGATCTAGAACTTAACTTTTTTCCATCATAAGTAGGAGCTACATTTGATATTTTTTGATAATTTTTAGAATTTATAGAAGTTACAGCTGAAGAAAGCGTATTGTTGGTTTTAATATTTGTATTAGTACCATATAATGCATTTAAATTACTACCTAAAGCGTTTAAACAACACATAGCGCAATTTCTATTTAAATCGCTACGTCCGCCCAAAGCATTAGTTATAAGGTTATTTATATTTTGAATAAATTTAGACCAATTAGGAATGGGCTCTCTCCCATCAGGATCAATAAATCTATTTGGATTATTAAAACAATAGACATAGGGAGAATAATTAGGATAATTTTCTGTTTTTGGATCCACACTAAGCCAAAGACTAGTTTTCATATCCAAATACCTAGCCCCATAATAACTTAAATTCGTCTCCCTATCCAATTCCTTACCATTAAACAAATAAGGACTGGAAAAACTAGAACTATGCTCCTCAAACAAAACTTCCCCAAAAGCAATATATTCTACATGCTGTGAGATGGAACCATTTTTGTTGGTAATATACGAAGTACTTCCCAAATGATCCGGATGAAAATAAAAAATATCATTCTCCGGTAATCCTATTCCGGTAAAACCTTCACCGCCTTTTACCGTTTCAGGTTCTACAGGAGGGCCAAATTGTACAGGCGGTCCCGGTACATCGCCCGGTGCATTAAACACTGGATTTCTCGGCCAGCCTTCTGGTGGTTCCTGATTTTCTTCTACTGGTTTAAGTGCTTCACTTGGATATGGATCGCCTGTAAATTCCGGTGTTGCATATATTCCGTGTTGTGTTGGTGGTCCTGGAGGCACTCCTAAACCTTTAACGTAATTGTCTAAAGCTTTTTGCTGCTCAGCTGTTAGTTTCCCGTAATTTACGCCTCCTGCCGTTAATTTTAAGGGTTGGGCAAATGATCCGTTTCCTAATTTGCTTACAATTCGTCCTGCACCCTCAAAGTAATGTTTAGTGAATTTGCCTTTGTTAATTACAAAATAAGGACTTACATAACCTGTATAATCATCGGTATGCACAATTGTGGCGGCAGTTTCTCCATTGATGGCTACATTTTGAGAATCACCGGAACTTTTTATAACGCGTTCGCCTGAGGCATCATAGGTAAATTGGTGAATTCTCCCGTTGTCATTAATTCCCATTAAACGGTTTTCTTCGTCCCAGGTCATTTTCCTGAAACTCTTTTCTTCCGTATAGCTCGTTGGGTTTCCGTTGCCATCGTAAACATATTCTCTAGGTTCGGTTTTTCCTGATTCGGCAATTTTGTTTGGTGCGTTAGGATGCAGTTCGTTATCGTAATTATAATCCAACACATAGCCTTTTTGCTCACTGTTTACGGTATGCACCAAATCTTTCTTCGTAATATTGTGCATTTTGTTATAGCTCATATTCAGCTCATAACTTGCCTTGGTAAACTCACCCTGATAGGTTGCTTTTGCCGATTTTAATCGGTAGAAATCATCGTATTGGTATTCATGATTTGATGTTCCGCCAAGCGTATTGTTTACAATTGGAGCTGCGTTTTTTATACCCAGAACATTTCCAACCAAATCATAACTATAACTATTATTCATGACTTCCCTGGTACCACTTTTTACCTGCAACTGTTGCAATCTGCGCATTACATCATCATAGGTATAATGGGTTTCGGTATCGTTGCCGTATTTTAAATATTTACGCTGTTCAAACTCATCATAACTTAATTGTTTAATGTAATCGTAGGTATGACTTTCTTTTTTACCCTGCATACTTTGCAGATTTCCAGCGCGGTTATAGGTATATTCCACCACTTCACCGTCAGGATAGGTCATTTTCTGGATTCGGTTCCAGGTGTCGTATTCGTACTCCGAAATATATGTTTGAATATCCGTTGGCGTAATACGAAGTGTTCGGATTTCTTTTTCGACCTCGCCTAATTTTCCGTAGAAAAACTCTTGTCCGCCGCTGGCATCCTGTACAAACCACAATCTGCCTCGACGCGCTGCTGTTCCATCGGCTTTGCCATAATTATATTGCACATTATTCTGAGGGTTTTTAGGATATTTTATACTTTCTAATCGGTTGTAATTGTATTCGTATTGTATGGCACCATCATTGGGCACCGTATTTTTAATATCCTGTGTAATACGTGAGGTTAAATTGCCAGCTAAATCATATTGCATGGTTGTGGTTCCTGCATCAGGATGTGTAAATTCTACTCTTCTGCCCAGCCAGTCGTAACTGCTTTTGGTTACATGATCCATGGCGTCGGTTACTTTTATCATTTCTCCTAACGCATTGGTTTCGAATTTTGTAACCAAATCATTTTGCAAACTAGCTAAATTCTGACCAGCAGCGTCTGTATAAGTCTGGCTTGTTTTGTTTAAAGCGTCCGTTTGTATGGTGCTTAACGCTGGTATTCCGTCATAATTATCCAGAGCGAAAGTAGTTGTATTGGTACTTCCGTCAGGCAACGTGACTTTTACAGCGCGTCCCACTTCATCATATTCTGTTGTAGTAGGCGTAACAGTAGCTATTGCAGTACTAAAAGTAGCATCTATAGTAGTAGTGGTGGTTGGGTAATAACTCGTTGCTGGTCTTCCTAAACCGTCATAAATAATTTTTCCTGATATGATTTGTGCTTCCTGATCGGCGCTTCCGGCCGCAGTAAATAAACTCGCCGTTTTTTTGACCTGCAAAGCTCTTCCTAAACCATCTGTGTAAGTATAGGTTTCTATGTCTTTATCCAATTCAGGATCATAATTTCTGGTTTTGGCATACGGTACTTTGGCTTCCGGAAAATAGTCGTAAGCTATTGTGTATGGTTTTCCCGAAGCAATTTCATAAGGAGCCTGGATTGTGGCAATTCGGCCTTTACTATCTAGTGTATAAATCGTACTTTGATCGTTACGGTCTGTGGTTTTTATTGGAATACCAAAACGATAATCAAATTCCATTTTATTCTGATAACCAAAAGCGTCTTTAATTTCGGTCATGTATTGATGATTTTCGGTATCAAATACATATTCCAAAGTCATACGCTGTTTTTTATGATTCTCTGGTCCTGTTATTTTTTGAAGGTTTCCATAAGTATCATAAACAATATCTGTTAGTGCAATTTTATCTGCTGCTATGTAATTTTTTATCTGAGTAACTTCGGCTGTTGTCGTGTTGATTGTGGTTGCTCTTTTACGGCGAAGTCCTTCTGTTGTATATACTTCTAGTTGTTCCGGAATACCACCATAATAAGGCGTTGTACTTTCGTAATAGCTTATTTTTGCAGTTACTTTATCATCGGCTGTTCCGTTTCCTAAATCTTCATACTGAATAATATTTCCGGTGGCATCGTAGGTGTTAATAATATTAGTTTCCAGATAATCACTTCCTCCTTCATACATTTTTTGATTGATATGAGTCAAGCCCACAAAAATACGTTTGTCGTCACAGGATGGTAAATTCAGATCTGATACCGCAACACTTGCCTGAGTTGCAACATCAATAAAACTGTATTCGTTTTCTGACTCCTGGCGCATTTTGCCGTTTTTATCTAATGTATAAGAGTGTCTTAAAAGATTTTTACGGAAATAATCCTGATTGTAAAATTCCTGAACCGTTGTTGTGAAAACCGAATTATCAGCCGCATCAATTTGTTCCTGAATTACTTTTCCGAAACCGTAAAATTCTCTTTCACGGCGGTCCTGATAGCCATCTTCATATCTGAATTTGGCAATCGAATGATCGATTCCATCTCCAGTATGTCCATCAAAAACATCTACAGATTGCAAAACCCATTTGGCTGAAGGATTTTCGTAACTTGGTTTTAGTAATTCATAATCTACCACATAGCTATTTCCTGCCGCATTGGTAACGCTTTTTAGCTTGTTGGTTCTTTTGATGTTGGACAATCTTACTTTCAGATTATCTTCGTCTGTAGATATAACATAATCGGTATTCCCGTCTCCGTCCATATCCATAAAAGTAGCTTCGGAACGTGACGTACTCCATCCTTTAGTAGCTCCTAATGACGGGGTAATGCGCAGGATCCAAGCAGGAAAATCATACGTGTAACCAATATTAAAACCATAACTCACACTTTTATTCTCGTTCATTTCAGAATAAGTAGGATACACAATAGGCGCATCAAAAGATTCTCCTAAGTTTAAAGAAATGATCATCTTGTCCAGTACATATTCTATTTTATCCGGAAGTCCGTCACCATTAATATCCATAAAGGAATTATTTCCATTTGCTGTTGAACGGGCATAGTTTGCCCCGGCTGTAATTGAACCTGCGTTAAAATTATAACCTAATCCTACACTCCAGTCGGTAGAAGTTCCAGTATTAAGTCCGTTATTATTCCAGGTTTCTGCGGCTAAAAAACCATATCCGCTATTCAATAATACCGTTCCTTCATCTGTTATTTTATCCGGCAATCCATCACCGTTAATATCAGAGTGGATCATTTTTGATTTATCGGTACCATACCCCTGAGTGGCACTAACAGATAACTTATTGGCTGCTTTTTGTGCCTCAATATCAGCACAAGATCGAGATGCTATTCTGGCAGCAGCTTCTTTTCCTATTACCAGAGCTCCAGAAGTCTGGGGTTGACCGTGACTATAACCTCCTCCAAAACTCGGTCCTTCTGAGGTTGTTTCGGCGTGGCTAAAGTTATCTCCCAAATCTAATACTTCAGCAGAAATACTTCCTACTGGTTTGGTCAATTGCACATTGCTTCCTCTTATATAATCCGGAAAACGGTCTCCGTTGAAATCGCCCATCGTTTGGGTTACAGACGATTCTCCATCAATAGATTTACTAAATCCCATATTAGCAGGACCGGCATTTACTCCGGCAGCAATACTTTTACTTTTGCTTTCGCTAATCATGTCCAGTGCCGATGTACTTCCTCCTTCTAATTGAGGTAAAGAGAAATCGGTATAATCGGCAATATCATCTTCTCCAAGTCTCGAAGTTCCTATTTGAGCACCTTTTATATAAATCGTTTCTTCTAGGCCTTCCCATTTTGCTTTGGTATAAGATGGATTTAGAGATACAAAATAATTCTCAGAAACTTCATAGCCTTTGCCATCATAATTTTCCGGATCGGTATTATTTACATCCGGCTCTGTAGCATACGCATCAGATTGTTTAAGTTTGGTCTGATCAATTGTATTCGAAGCGAGATTTCCATTAATTACAAATCCACCCCAATTTCTATGATACAATCCTAAAGTCCTTTCATCTGGATTTAAAAGGCTGTAAATAGCAAAATCATCAGTCGCAGCATCAAAAATAACATCGTCTGTAAGATCAGTCAGGTCTTTTAAATCGGTCACCTGAACCTGAATATTAAGAGCATTTGGTTTTGGATAATTTCTAAAAATAGTTACAGACGCTGGATTTGAAACTGTAGTTTCTAACTGAATTGGAATTCCCGCCACTGCATCCGGATAAACTACGGCATCATCAAAAGCATTGATCACTTCAACCAAGGTTCCTGATGTAAGCTGATACCGTTTACGTGCCAGCAGGACATTATTCTGCTTCGCCGAAAGAACGACTTCGCCATTGTAAACATCAAGTGCACCCGGAGGAAAAGGAGTGGCTAAAATTAAATCCTGAGAGAGTATATTCAGTTTTACTTTTCCGCTAACGGTAGCCGTAACACCTGGTATATTATAGTTACCTTCTCTTTTATTGTATAATAAATGATACACTTCCATTGGCACTTCTTCTTCTGCTGTACCCGGATAAGGAGGAACCGTAACCGTTGGTGCAAAAGAAATGGTTTGCCAGTTGATATTCGTATTCGTTTCTAAAGATAAAGTTACCTGAGTATCTGCTTCGAAAGCCGGAAGAGTTACAGAAGCTAAATCGAAGGAAGCAACTTCATTCGCTAAAAAAGTTCTTTCAAAAACAATTACAGGCGGATTTGTCTGTTCCAGATATGTTTTGGTTATGACCAATTTAACATGATCTGATGTAAGCGGTTTATTCAGGATTCCTTTAAAAGTAACTGCTCCTGCAACAGGAATTACTTTGGAGGTATTGTTACTGCTAAAAAAATCGGTACTTGCTTTATAGTCTGCCAACGAATATAAATTGGCATCTTTTAAAGTTGCCGGAACAGTAAAATCGCTTGAGACTATATTATCATTAGTATCTCTGTCGAACTGTTTTACCTGCGAATACGTAATAACAGGATCCCAGATCACGGTATCAAAATTTCCGTCTTTTACAGCGCTGACCCTGAAATACAAACGTTCTCCTTTTTCTACAGAAATAGTGTTATTTTGTTTCGTTTTAAGATCATAATCTTTTGCAGTTATAGCCTCATCCCATAATAATTCTGTTCCTTTCTGAAAATACAAATGCACACCATCTGCCTTGTCATCTCCTGCATTATTTACATATTCTGCACGTGCTTTAATTTGCTCAGGAGTAGTTGCTGCGATTAATTGGTACTCATGCGAAACTGAAATTATTCCTTTTACAGGTGCTTCCCACATACGTACCACATCATGTAGCGGATTTTGTTTTTCTATTTCTTCTGTCGAAAGTGTTGTAGTTCCGGGAATTGTAATATCTCCGCCTCCAGCAACTGGCGATGGCGTTCCTGAACTGCTATTTTTAAAAGTTGGAACTCCGTCTATTAATCTATTGTAATATACCTGACCGTTACGAACATAATCGATAAGTCCGTCACCGTTAAAATCCATAAAATAGATTTTTGTTTTGCTGGTAGAACGCTGCTGATCATAACCGATATTAGCAAACTTTAAATTCAGATCGACACCCCAATTAAAAGAGGTAGATTTAGAATAACCAACATCACTAATGTTGATTTCCTGCATTTCTCCAAAAGAATTCTGACCCGTTGCAGATAAATTTTTTCGGTAAAAAACACCATTTTTATTTTTGAATACTTTATCAGGCAGACCATCTCCGTCAAGATCTTCCATTAACACAGCTGTGTCAGATGTTCCCCATCCGTTTCCACCATGACCTCCAACAGTAAAAGGTTTTAAATTTCCGGTTTGACCGACAAATCCAACTCCAATACGGTAATTGATTCCAACATTTGATCCTTCGGAACTGCTCACTAAGGAATGATGTCCTGAAAACAAAATATCTGTGTAAGATGGAATGGCCGTATTGACCAGATTATCTCCCGGAACTGTCCAATTTTGTTCCGGTCCAAACGGATTGTAATTCCCGGAAGCATCACGAACATCATCAAAATAATCTAAGGTATTGGTATAAAACAAATTAGATTCTGAATCATATTCCGAAATAGATTCTAAAAGTGTTTTCTTAAAAGCCCCTTCTTTATAATTCAGCTCATAACTACGAACCATATCGTCTTTATAACGTACTTCGATTTTGCGCAGCAGCTGATTGTTCAGTTGTCTGAAACCTAATCGGGCCGAAACCTTCACATCAGGACGGTTTGCTTCTCCTAAATCACTATTCTTTACGAAAGTAACGCTGTAATTTCCTTTTTCAGTACCAAAACCAGTATAATATACTTTTTTAAGATAGAGTTCTCCATCTTTCTTTTCGTATTCATATGCTACGGTATTTCCTTTTAAATCAACCTGAAGGCAAAGTGCCCAATGCCCAATATTTCCAGCCGCATCCTGCAAAATTCCATCGGTAGAAAGTCCTGATGTTGTACCTCCGTAATAACTGGCCACACCGCTTTTATCGTTTACCACCCAATAATAATTTTTAGGAGATGATCCTTTACGGATAATTTGCTGAAAAGCACCTTCGCGTCTTGGATAAAACTGTTTATCAGTAGTTCTGCCCACCCATTCGGCTCTGTGCGAATTCGGGATTAGTTGTTCACCGGCAATCGAATAGGCTTCTGTTTCATTTGCAGCATCATATCGTGGCGCTCCCCAACGGGTTTCGATACTTACTGCCGGAGTCGAAATATCCCAACCCATTCCTGCCCAGCTGTGCCCACCATCACTATCGTATTGTAAATTGAGCGACGGCTGCATTCCGCCACGTCCGCCCGGAATAACGATAGAAAAACCAGTACTCATCGTTCCTCTTCCGTTTGCAGAAGGCGGTGCGATTGACTGAATACCTACCAAAGGACTGGCCGCTTTTAAATCTTTAATACTCGTGGGTGTATAACCGGAAGTTTCCGGAGATTCTGGCATTTTGATGATTCCGGCAATAAAATCGGTAAAATGAGTAGTTTTTGCCTTAATAATTCCTTGTTTGATATCCAATGAATCTTTGGTTACTTCCTGCCAAAGGCGTTTATTTTCATCAAAATAAAATACATTGATGTCTTTTTCGGTATAACCTTCCGGGATTGTTTTCTTGTCATAAGGTAATGATAAAGTCACCGCTTTGTCAAAAATAGTCCCGTGTGGCAATAATCTAAAACCGGCGTTTATACCCGTAACATTGACCATTGCCGAATTTAAAGGTGCAATGTCTATTTTTCGTAATCCGCTAACTGAGACAGAAACATTGTTTTTTAAGGCTCCAACAGGGAAAACTGCTGTAAAATCTTTATATTCTAATGTATTTGCAGTTTCAATCTTGATAGTTTTAGAAATCCGCTCTTTTGCATTTTCTATAGGTCTAAAATGTTCTGCTTTTAAAAAATGCTTTAATTCTAATTTTTCATTAACAATAACTCCGGTTGCTGTTTCTTTGGTTACCAGAATTGATTTCTGAATGTCTTTTGTATCAAAAATCAATTCAAATTCAGGTTGGTTAACATCAATAGAAATTCCACCGATGGTCATCTTTTTTATTTGAGAAGGAAAATTTGTTCCTTTTACGTAAAATTTGTTTGCTGATTGTAATAACGTAAAATCAGTTGACGGAAGTGCCGATTTATAAACAATTCGAACATTTTTGATTTTATATGAATTTGAAATACCTTCAGGAGCTGTAAACAACAAAACGTTATCTCCGGAGCGCAATGATTTTTCTGAAAGCAGTTCCGATTGTTTGGTCCAGTTTTTATTTACCGATAAAAATTGCCCTCCAATACTAGGCTGATTGTTTAAACTTCTCGAAATCGAAGCGGCCTGATCGTAGCCAAATAAGTCATATTCTAAATAAGCGCTCTCTCCATTTTCAGGCAGAGCATCTATTTTAAGATGAAAAACGTTGTCATAAGCGTCATCCAAATCAGAAGCATCGGCCACACCAATAATTCCTTCTGCAATATCTGCCGAAAATGATTTTGTGTTTTTAATTTCGTTTTTAAGAATCGCGATTGAGTCTGTTTTAGCTTTTTCAATAACCAATTCATTTTCAGTACCATTATGAGTAAATAAAGAAGTTATTTTGTAAGGGCCAAAATTGGCGGCGAACAAAAAAGAACCTATTAAAAATACCAGTATTATAATTCTATTTTTCATAAAGCAGGTTAATCGATTATGGGGAAATCGTTTATGTTTAAATTATTTCACAATAACTTTAAAAGTTTTTGTACCAAATTCTGAACTAACAGACACCAGATACATGCCCGATGAGCTATTGATTGTATCATCATACAAATACGTTTCTATTTGACTGAGGTATTTTTGTTTGAGAAGAGATCCTGTAAGAGAGTAAATACTAATATTTGCATCTGTCTTGTGTGGATACTGCATGGCAAGAGAAAAATGACCGTCTGTAGTTGGATTAGGATATAAAATAATCACACTCGAATCGGTAATTTCTTTTCCATCCGTAGTAACGGCAATTTTGGTCGAAGTTTTACACCCTTTATCATTTACTAATCGAAGCTCATAAGTACCTGGCTGATCGATCATGATTTTAGGGTTATTCTCTATAAAATCACCTTCATAAAACCATTCATATTCATAATTTCCGGCTGGTAAGCCAGCACTGGCATCAAACACGAGAGGATTTCCACTTGTCAGTAAATAATCCGATTTTAAATTCGGAACGGTTCCTTGTTTATCTGCTACAAAAACGGTTTCTGAGTATAGATTTCCTTTTCCGTCTCTAACAATATAATCATAGGTTCCGGAGGAAAGCTGTACTCCGGTAGTACTTTTTGCAGCCTGATTCCACTGTTTTACCACCACATCGCTGCCTTCTTTTTTTACTGTAACCGTAAACGGAGCTTCTCCGCCTTCAATAGAATAATTTAACTGTCCAGATCCAGACACGCCACAAGTTGCCTCGGTAATCCAGACCCTGCTAAACATCTCGGGTGCGACTTTTAGCGTAAATTTGGCTTTGCCAGATTTTTGTTTGTCCCAGTTAAAATCATTTAAAGTCAATTTTTCCTGGGTTGAAGTACTTGCTAAACGCACATATTCCGAATCTTTTTCGTCATAGGTTCCTTTTCCTGAATAATCCACCAACAACCAGTAGTAGGTATCTTTGGGTAAAGTGCCTTTTATAAAATTGGGATTCAGGGACCAGTTAAGACTCAAATCTCCTGAGTTCGAAAAATCCAATTGCCATTGTCTTGCAATACCTATTGGCTCACCCTGCTCCTGTTTTTTGACTAAGAGATTTTTCCCGTTATCGCTCCAAAAAGCAAAATAATTGTTAGGGATTGTATTGGATTTACTTTTAAGTTCGATTGTCAACAATCCTTCTTCGATCATGTTACTGCTTTTTAATTGCAGTAATCCGCTGGCATCATCTCTTCCCACTCCGGTAATCGAAGCATCAAAACCTTTATGCTTGTCGATATCCCAAATGGTTTGTCCCTGACTATTTACGTAATTTCTATTTTCGAATTGCGAAAGCGAAATCCCATATTTAATTCCGAGGTAACTCGCTACTTTTTGGGTTTCTTTGCCAGATAAAACTCTGTTGTAAACGAGAATTTCACTTATATTTCCTTTAAACTCTTCAGGAGGTAATTTCTCAAATTTAGATTTTTGGCCAATCGTTAATGACGATAACTTTGCTACACTATCTGTTACATTTTGCTGAAAAAAATGAATATTCGCTTTATGCGGTTTAATTTTTTCCTGATAGGATTGGTAAGAATATTTTTTTAGATCGACCAAACGTTTATTGGTTGCTACAGAAAGTGTTTTTTGAGGATCGTTTATCGTCCATAAAAATTGTTCTTTCAGACTGTCTTTTACTTTATAGACCATAAACAGAGTCTGACGTCTTTTACTTTCTATGCCCAAAGGCAAAATCAGGGAATCCTGAGCCGTATCAAAAACAATACTTGGATTAAAATTAAAAGCTGCTCCGGTCTGCTTTTTTGCTGATATTTTCCCTTCTTTGTTCGTAAGGCTTTCCCAGTAATAGGCCTCTGCGGTATTTCGGGTTTTAATCCAAAAAGACGGTTCTTCTACGGCTCCTGGCCATACTTTTTGTTGAGAAAAAACCAGATTACTTGCCGATAACGTTATAAAAACTGATGCTAAAAAAATCTTTCTATACATAATTTCCAATGTTTTTAAAATGAAATCGACTCTTAGAAATTGGCCAAATCATCAAAGTTGAAGGAGTAGCCAATAATCAAGGAAATACTATTGATTTTGTTATTGTTTTCGCTATAACGATGCCCGTTTTCTTCTGTTGTCAAAGCATCTGTAAGTCCTAAAGTATAACGTGCTCCAATAGATAAGTTGGAACTGAATTCATAACCTGCAGAAAACATTCCGTAGAAATAATTTTTACCTGTCAGAGATTCTTTCAGTACTTTTTGCACATTGGCATCCGGCTCAAAATAAGTGCCCGAATCAGCAAATATTTCCTGGGCATTCGAGCTGTATTTGATATTATCACTGGCAATATTAAATCCGACATACGGCCCTGCTCCTATATAAAATCCTTCAATCGGATAATATTTAAACTGTGCACCAACGTTGATATAACTGTAGCCAAAAGTCATTTTGTATTTTAAGCCCTTGATGTCTTCATAATTCAAATCCGTTCCCTGACCTGAGTACGAAAGCTCCGTCTGAACACTTACTTTGGCATAAGGATATTTCCAGTTGATTAACAGACCCGCTGTGCCGCCAAATTTACCTTCCTCTTTTAAAGTATAGCCTTCATAAATTCCTTTTGGCACTATCACATCGGGAAGATTTGACATTTTAGAATAAATTCCACCTGCAAAAAGACCATACGTTATCTCTCTGTCGCCTTGTGCAAACAATACTTTTGTGCTCACTAATACTAGCAGCAAAATAATTTTTTTCATGTTTTTTATTGAAATTACCATTGATGAAAACTGTAGCCTAACGAAAAAGAAATAACCCCGCTTTTGTTTTGATTTTCGATAAACTGAAAAGAAGACGCATTACTTTTTACCACATCTTTTACGCCTAAATAATAGCGTAAATCGAAGTGGATACTTTGGTGCAATTCGTAACCCAAAGCAAAACATAACGAGAAATCGTCAGCACCGTCAAGACCATCCTGATAGAATTGTCTCGTGGCCACATCGTACATTCCGCCAGCTTCGTTAGATTTATAAGTAATATTATTGGGAGATAAACTGATGCCATAGAAAGCACCAAAACCTAAATTTAAACCTTCATAGGGATATACTTTGTATAAAGCACCAAGCTGCAGATAGGAATATTTTAATCCTAATTCAAATTCCTTGCCTGTAGTATCGTGATAATTGACCGTTTGCGAAGACTGTCTGAACAAAAGTTCCGGCTGAATGGCCACTCGGGTATCATGAAGCTTGCAATTCAAAAAAAAACCGCCTTCTATGCCATAGCCACCCTTGGTTTCCATAACACTATTATCAAAAGTATTATCTCGTCCTTTAATGCTTTCGGGTAAATTACTGATTTTAGAATAAATTCCTCCGAGCTTTAATCCGTAGGTGATATTAGTCTCATTTTGTGCGTAGGTTGCATCGTAAAAAAAAGAGCAAAATATTAATAAGTGTAATAGTACTTTCATTCACAAAAATTTTTGCGAATATATGTATTAATTTTCGATTCATAACTTCAAAAAACCGATAAAAAGCAAAATAATCCGATGAATACGGGTTTAAGGTGGGAATAATTGGGATTTTGGTAATCAATTTACAGGTAATAAAAATTGATTTATTCTTTTTTTGATAATTCTCAAATTTTGCGATCAAATCTTTTTTAAATCCTTTAGAATTTTATAAAGTAAGGAAAGTATGAAAATAAAAAAAGCACCTCGTTGAGGTGCTTTTCGCGGAGAAAGAGGGATTCGAACCCCCGGACCTGTTACAGTCAACAGTTTTCAAGACTGCCGCATTCGACCGCTCTGCCATTTCTCCAGTATGTTGCTATCGTTTGCTGATTGCGAGTGCAAATATAGTACGCTTTTTCGATTATAAAAACTTTTTTAGAGCTTTTTTGAAGAAAAATTTAAATAATTTTTCAAGTGCTTAATAATCAGGATTTAGTTTTTGAAAAAAAATTAACAAAAAAATCAAATTAGTCTAAAATAGGCACTGGTTTCTTGTTTTCGTCAACGGCAACAAACGAAAAAGTTCCGGCAACAACGCTTTCGCGAAGCTCAGAATACATTTGTTCCATAAAAATATCCACCTGAATTTTACAACTGGTTCTTCCAACACTGATTACTTTTGCCACCAATTCGATTAATGTTCCGGCTGGAATTGCTTTTCTAAAATCAATCTGACCTGTAGAAATCGTTACAACTTTCTTTCTGCTAAAACGTGTCGCACAGATAAAAGCGACTTCGTCCATAAGATGAAGCGCTGTACCGCCAAATAAAGTGTCATAATGATTTGTAGTGCTGGGAAAAACCGCTTTGAATATACGAGTCTCAGATTTTGTAATTCTTTCTTCCAGAGTTCCCATATTTAGTAGTTAACGTATTCCGTTATTTCAAGACCATACCCAATCATACCAACACGTTTCGTTTGTTCTGTATTCGATACCAGTCTAATTTTAGAAATATCCAAATCGTGTAAAATTTGAGCGCCAATTCCGTAATCTTTCGTGTCGATTACTACTTTTGGAGCTTTCATTGTTCCGCCAGCCTGCAAAGTCTTTAATTCAGAAATTCGGTTTAACAAATTAACCGCCTGCATATCCTGATTAATAAAAATCACGGCACCTTTGCCATTTTCGTTAATCACCTTAAACATATCGTCTAATTGTTGTTCGGCGTTGTTGGTTAAGGTTCCTAACAAATCATTATTTACCTGCGAAGAGTGAATTCTTGTCAAAATAGGTTCTCCAGTATTCCAGGTGCCTTTTGTTAAAGCAATGTGTATTTGTTTGTTTGTCGTTTGCTCGTAAGCTCTCAGTCTGAAAGTTCCAAAACGGGTTTCGATATCAAAATCTTCTTTTTTAACAATCAAACTGTCGTGTTGCATTCTGTAAGCCACTAAATCTTCAATCGAAACTAATTTCAAATTAAATTTCTTCGCTACTTTTATAAGTTCCGGCAAACGTGCCATAGTTCCGTCTTCATTCAGAATTTCGCAAATCACTCCTGCTGGTTTAAATCCGGCAAGTCTTGCAAAGTCAATTGCGGCTTCTGTGTGACCTGTTCTTCTTAAAACACCACCTTGTTTGGCAACTAATGGAAAAATGTGTCCAGGACGCGCTAATTCGTGTGGTTTGGTATTTGGATCCACTAAAGCCTGAACCGTCAGGGCTCTGTCTGATGCCGAAATTCCTGTCGTTACACCATTCCCTTTTAAATCAACAGAAACAGTAAAAGCAGTTTCCATGTGATCTGTATTATTCGTAACCATTGCCCGTAAGTCCAATTCTTTGCAACGGCTTTCGGTTAACGGAGTACAAATTAATCCTCTGCCATGAGTAGCCATAAAGTTGATCATTTCAGGGGTTACTTTTTCGGCTGCAGCCAAAAAATCACCCTCATTTTCACGATCTTCATCATCAACTACGATGATGACTTTACCTTGACGAATATCTTCTATAGCTTCTTCAATGGTGTTGAGTTGTATTTTATTAGATGACATAATTATTGTGGATTTTGAGAAGGTAAAAACCTTTTGGAAATTTTCTGAAATAAATTGTAAATAGGAGTCGTAATGGCATCAAAATTAATTAATCCATTATCGTTTGTAGCGCGATAAGTCAATAAAATAGCCAATGGAGACAAAATAAATGATGACATCCATGCTCCCATAAAAGGGGTCATTCCTCCTTCCTGAGAAAGTCTTTTACCAAAAGTATTGATAAAATGGAACGTGATAAAAATCAAAACAGCAAATACAATCGGCAAGCCAAGTCCTCCTTTTCTAATGATAGCGCCAAGTGGTGCTCCAATAAAAAACATTAAGAAGCACGCAAAAGCAATCACAAACTTTTCGTAAAGCGCCAAGTAGTGTTTGTTGATGTCTCTTTGCTTTTCTTTTAAGTCTTTTTGAGTAGTATCGATAGAGTAAATAGTACTTGTAATATTACTACTGGCCGTTTTTATAAGTTCTAATTTTTCTTTGTTTTTCTTAAAAAGCGATAAAAGATTATTTGGTAATGGCTTTTTCTTTTGTTCTGGTTTTACCGCTCTCATCGTTCTTGTAATGCCAACACGCTGGTTGATATTTTCAGAAAAAGAGAGAATTTCGTTGTCTATGTTTTTATTCAACGAATCGAGCGTGTAGCGCAATTCGCTAACATTCAGCATTCCATTGGTACTAGCAACACTTTCCTGATCTGTATCGACTTTATTTAATTCGGATAAATCAATGTTGATCACGTGTTTTTTGAAAGCACTTTTTACAAAAGGAAGTTTGCTGCGGTCTTCGTATTTTTTTGGCGTAACATCCTGATAATAATAACCGTTGTTAAGTTCCAGTTTCAGAATACTTGATTTTTCACTGCTGATCAATTTTCCGTCTTTTGCTTTGATCACAGTTTTATTCTCGCCGTAATTATTCGGTTTTTCATGAATGGTAACACCAGTTAAAATGTTTCCGTTTTCTCCAGATTTCTTGTTTACTTTAATATTGTAAAAACCAACATCACTAAACTGTCCTTCGGCAATTGCCATAGCGGGTTTTGCCTGTGCAATGTTTTTTCTGAAATTAATAAATTTGTATTCGGCATAAGGAATTACACTATTAGCGAACCAAAAAGCAACAAGACTTAGTACACAAATAAAAATAATCAGGATTCTCATGGCTCTCTGAAGCGAAATTCCGGATGATTTCATTGCTGCAAATTCATAATTTTCGGCTAAATTTCCGAAAGTCATAATAGACGCTAATAAAACCGAAAGTGGTAAAACTAACGGAATGATTCGTGGCATCGAAAAGAGTAAAAATTTGATAACCAGTATCAAATCCAGATCTTTTCCAGCCAACTCAGAAATAAAGAGCCAGACAGTCTGAAGAATGAATATAAAAAAAAGGATTACAAATACCGTAGTAAATGTAATCAGGAATGTTTTTAGTAAGTATTTGTCTAAAATTTTCAACCTTGTAATTAATCTAATTTATTGATGTAGTACTTTGGATATTTGCTCGCTACAAAGGTAAATTGATTTTTTGATAAAGGTTGATTGGTTTTAAAAGAATTAACGGTTAA
Source organism: Flavobacterium hydrocarbonoxydans (assembly GCF_009789235.1). GTDB lineage: Bacteria > Bacteroidota > Bacteroidia > Flavobacteriales > Flavobacteriaceae > Flavobacterium > Flavobacterium hydrocarbonoxydans. The sequence continues at coordinate 172,721 of NZ_WSTB01000007.1, forward strand.
AGTGGTTTTTGTTCCATTTTTTCCGGTTTCAATCAAATTATAGATGTGTTTTGTCTGAACATCAATACCTAAAAGAATCTCTTTACGCTGATCTTTTGTATTGGTTGGTACTAATTTGATGTATTGAATTTTTCTTCCTTTTACGTTCTGAACAATATCCATATTGTATTTGTAACCTGAATTAAAAAAAGTCAGCATTTTTGAAGGCGTTATGGCATTATCGTCTTTTTCATTTACTTTAGAAATAGTAATCTCTTCATCTTCAGGTACAATAGTGTAGTTTTTTTGACCGTCAAAGATTTTGGTCACCCCCATGAAATTCAACACGTATTGATTGCCTTTCATAATAACATTTCCTTTACTGTCCTGGTTAATATTTTCTTTAGCGTTATTTAATGAATATTTAAAATCAATAACGATATTGTCGTAACTTTTTATTTTGGCAGTAACCTGGTTCAATAAATCTTTGGCTTTTTTATCCTGAGCCTGCACAGAAGTAAAGCTCAAAAGCAGCAAAACTGCCAATTGAAAGCATTTTCTGCTCATTGCGGTGATAGAATTGTTTTTGATTTTTTGAATTTGTGATTTCATGATTTAATTAATTTTGTTCATTGTTAAAAAATTGATCAAGAGCACTTAAATCTAAAATGTTAACGCTACGGGCCTTGCTTCCTTCAAAAGGACCTACGATTCCCGCTGCTTCCAACTGATCAATTAAACGACCAGCTCTGTTGTAACCTAGTTTTAATTTTCTTTGCAATAATGAAGCTGATCCTTGTTGTGCATTGACAATAATTTCAGCAGCTTCTCTAAATAAAGAATCTCTTTCGGAAATATCCATATCAAGATTAATGCCATTTTCTTCTCCAACGAACTCAGGAAGTAAATAAGCGGTGGCATAAGCTTTTTGTGAACCAATAAAATCAGTAATTTTTTCGACCTCAGGAGTGTCGATAAAAGCACACTGAACACGAACAACATCATTCCCGTTGGTATATAGTAAATCTCCCCTACCAATTAACTGATCAGCTCCCTGGGTATCTAAAATAGTTCTTGAGTCAATTTTTGATGTTACCCTAAAAGCAATTCTGGCAGGAAAATTCGCCTTAATCAAACCTGTAATTACGTTTACCGATGGTCTTTGCGTCGCAATAATTAAGTGAATACCAATGGCACGGGCCAGCTGAGCCAGACGCGCAATAGGAATTTCGACTTCCTTACCCGCAGTCATAATCAAATCGGCGAACTCATCGACTACTAATATAATATAAGGTAAAAAGCGATGCCCTGCTTCCGGATTTAGTTTTCGGGCTTTAAATTTATCGTTGTATTCTTTAATATTACGCACCATCGCATCCTTTAATAACGAATAACGATTGTCCATTTCAACACAAAGCGAATTCAAAGTGTTCACCACTTTTGCATTGTCTGTAATAATGGCATCTTCGGTATCAGGAAGTTTGGCTAAATAATGTCTTTCTATTTTATTGAAAAGCGTAAGCTCTACTTTTTTCGGATCTACTAAAACAAATTTTACTTCGGCAGGATGTTTTTTGTATAAAAGCGAAGTTAAAACCGCATTTAAACCAACCGATTTTCCTTGTCCTGTAGCTCCCGCCATCAATAAGTGAGGCATTTTGGCTAAATCGACAACAAAAGTTTCGTTCGAAATGGTTTTTCCTAACGCAATTGGCAATTCCATTTCAGCTTCCTGAAATTTAGCCGATCCGATAACACTTTTCATCGAAACCATCGTAGGATTCTTGTTCGGAACCTCGATCCCAATAGTTCCTTTACCAGGAATTGGCGCGATAATACGAATTCCTAATGCAGATAATGACAACGCAATATCATCTTCTAAACTTTTAATTTTAGAAATTCTGATTCCCGCTTCCGGTACAATTTCGTATAAGGTTACCGACGGTCCTACGGTTGCTTTAATCTGTGCAATTTCGATTTTGTAGTTACGGAGTGTATCTACAATTTTGTTTTTATTCTCTTCTAATTCTTCCTGATTAATGGTAATTCCGCCTGTTGAATATTCTTTTAATAAATCTATTGTTGGAAATTTATAATTGGATAAATCCAAAGTTGGGTCGAATAATCCAAAATCTGCTACTAATCTTGAAGCCAGATTTTCTTCGATGATATCTTCTTCTTCGTTTTTTTCGATAACAAATTCTTCGGTATGCACCGGCGTTTCTGTTACAGGATTGATGTTCATCTGAAGTGGCTTCAGAGTTGGATTCAAATCAATTTCAGAGGAGTTAGAAATCGTTGGTTTTAACGCTTCTTTATTGATCTCGAACTGCGTATCCGGAGTTTTTAAGTGAATATTATCCAGTTCTTCTTCGTTTTCTTCAATAGCAAATTCTTCCAGATTGTAAGCGCTGGTATCTGTTTCTGCCTGTAAAGGCTTTTTTAGGGAACTCAATTCGGAACTGAATTCCTTTTTTGTCGAATCAAAATACGATTGAATTTTTTCCGGAGAGACTTTAATTTTAAAGATCAGATACAAAATCAACCCAAAAAGCAAGGTCAGTAAAGTACCCGTTTTCCCGATGTAATCTTGAGAAAACAAATTAAGCTCATACCCTATTGTTCCGCCTAATTCTGGAGCTGAAGTAGCGAAAAATCCAAATAAAACCGAAACAATAATAATGGCGAACAAATCCCAAAACCAAATATTTTTAAGTTTTTTGGTCGAAAGTTCCAATGCCATAAACAATCCGGTCAGGAAAAACAGACGCACTAATATAAAAGAAGCGATTCCGAACCCTCGATATACAATTAAGTCGGACAGATAGGCTCCGAATTTTCCGAGCCAGTTTTGCACCACTTCGGAGCGATCACCCAATTCACTTACAGCGCTTTGGTCTGATTGTCCGTTGATATAAAAGGAAATGAATGCCACTAATAAGGCAACCGAAAAAAGAACCAAAAGACAACCCAGGACGAACTTGTGTTGTTTGGTTAATTTCCAAGATTTTTTGGTCTCGGCTGAAGCTTCGGTTTTTTTATCTGAAGTAACTTTTTTGGATGTTTTTGCCATTCTTGCGTTTACTATTGCCTATAGAAATTTGGGTAAATATATAATCGAACCTATTGCTACTGCTGTCATTGCGGCAAAAAATACCGCTCCTGCAGCAATATCTTTAATAAAACCTATTCTTTCGTGATAATCCGGATGAATAAAATCGGCTATTTTTTCGACAGCTGTATTCAATCCTTCAATGCTTACCACCAAACCAATGGCTAAAACCTGAAATAACCACTCGGTTCTTGTAATATTAAAATAGAAACCGGCAATGGTCATTAGTACGCCTAATGAAAATTGTACCATTACACTGTGTTCTGTTCTAATAAGTTTTACAGCTCCATTAAAGGCATACGTCATGCTTTTTAACCGACCTGTAACAAAGGTATTGTCTTTTTGAAATTTCATTATAAAAATTATAGTGCTGCCAATGCTGCTTCGTAATTTGGTTCGTTAGCGATTTCAGCAACTTGTTCGGTATGGGTTACTTTTCCGTTTTCATCAACCACAATAATTGCTCTTGAGTGCAAACCTGCCAAAGGTCCGTCAACAATTTCTAAACCGTTTGTTTTACCAAAACTTCCTTCCTGAAAATCGGATAAGTTTACCACATTTGCCAATCCTTCTGCTCCACAAAAACGTTTTTGAGCAAAAGGTAAATCTCTTGAAATGCACAATACAGTTGTGTTCTCCAGGTTACTTGCGCTTTCGTTGAATTTTCTAACCGAAGTTGCGCACGTTCCTGTGTCGATACTTGGAAAAATATTTAAAACCAGTTTTTTACCGGCGAAATTGCTTAATGAAGCTATCGATAAATCGTTTTGTACTAATTTGAAATCAGCTAATTGTGAACCAACTGTTGGTAATTCTCCTGAAGTATGAATTGGATTTCCTCCTAATGTTATTGAAGCCATGATATTTGTTTAAATTAATGAGGTTCAAAAGTAAGGATTAATATTTGAATCTAAAAGTATTTGTTACGGGTTATAATGACAATTAAATGAGTTTTAAGATAACGGGAAAACGTTATGTTTTAGTATAGAATGGCACGCGGATGACGCGGATTTGAATGTTTTTTTTTATTGGTGAAATGTGGGTTTTACTCATTTTTGTCACCCGATTTCTATGATAAAACCAAATCTTTTTTTAGGAGCTAATCCCGCTATCCGTTGCAATCTTTTGTGGCGAACCCCGCCACAAAAGGATTTCCACTTCTATCGGGGCTAGAGCATCCGTTTTCAAAAAGAATATTTTCGTTTATTTTGTCATCCCGAACGAGGACACGAGCGATAGCGAACTGGCGAAGCAATCTCCACAAGTAGCTCTACAAAGATTGGCGATTTAGATTGAGGAGTTTCTTGCGGGGGTCCCTCGTTCCTCGGGATGACATACTTTGTGGTTACTATCTTTTTCCGCGAGAGGGATGGGAACTGGCTACCGAAGTAGCGCGGACAGCCCGACAGCATCCCGATAAGAGGGCGTATAAGCGCAACGAATTTTTGCCCTCTTATCGGGATGGTGGCTCGCCCAAAACGGGATTATTATTTATGATTTTCTTTGTGGAGTTTCTATGTGGAGTTTCTTGCGGGGATCCTTCCTTCGTCAGGATGACAAGATTGAGGAAAATGGAAGGTAATAAAAAAGCGCTTTCTTTGCAGAAAGCGCTCTCTATACGCGGTGGTGGTCACTTTGTTATTTGTCGATTGAACCTAAAACACGTTTCATGAACGCGTTTAGAGCTTCTTTTTTATCGGTTCCCTGAGCAACCATTTTGTGTACTTCTAGTGCGCCGTACATGTTCGAAATCAGTTCGCCGATAACGTCTAATTCTTCGTCTTTTAAAGACGGGATTTCGGTCATGGCTTCCAGAACTTCGATGGTTTCGATGATGTAATCCTGGTCGTTTTCTTCGATAAATTGGGTTAATTGCTTGATTACAGGTAATTTCATAATTAAGCGATTTCGTTTACCAATTCGATTAAAACTTCTTGTTTGTTGGTTTGTGTTTCGCCAACTAATTTTCCGTTTACGAAAGTTGCGAATGTTGGCAAATTACTAACATTGGCTAATTTTCTTGATTCCGGTGAATTTTCTGCATCTACCAAAACAAAAGTGATCGCTTCATTTTCTGTAGCTAATTTTTTGAATTTTGGTTTCATAATACGGCAGTTTCCGCACCATGATGCTGAATATTGTACTACTACTTTTTCGTTTTTAGCAACTAAATCTGCTAACGTATCTTCGTTTAAGTCGATTAACATATCTTTTGATTTAAATTCCAATATTTTAAATTCCAAATTCCAAATCTTGTGATTGAAACTGAAAATTTTAAATTTTGAAATGTTATTTTTAATGAAATTTCAATTTTTTTAAATTCCAAATTCCAACGTAGAATTAAGATTTTTTTAAAATATTGAAATAGTGATTTTGAATTGAAATTTCCAATTTAGAAATTCCAAATCCCAAAATTGGAATTTGGAATTTAAAAAATTTGGAGTTTATTTTTTCTTAGTTAGCACTAAGGTATTCAGCAGTACTCAATCTGTCAGCACTCATTGCTTCTTTACCAGCTTCCCAGTTTGCAGGACAAACTTCACCTTTAGTCTGGATGTGTGTGTAAGCGTCAACCATACGTAAGTACTCGTTTACGTTACGGCCTAATGGCATATCGTTTACACTTTCGTGGAAAATTTTTCCTGTTTCGTCGATTAAGTAAGTAGCTCTGTACGTTACGTTTGAACCTTCGATGATAACTGAATCTGTTTCTTCGCTGTAGCTAGTAGCTTCGATATCAAGAATACCTAAAATGTTCGCTAAATTACGGTTTGTATCAGCAAGGATTGGGTAAGTAACTCCTTCGATTCCACCATTGTTTTTTGGAGTGTTTAACCAAGCAAAGTGTACTTCGTTTGTATCACATGATGCTCCAATTACGATTGTATTTCTTTTTTCGAATTCTGGTAAAGCAGCTTGAAAGGCGTGTAATTCTGTTGGACATACAAAAGTGAAATCTTTTGGGTACCAAAACAATAATACTTTTTTGTTGTTGTTTACTGCTTCTTCAAAAATGTTGATTTTTAAGTTATCACCCATTTCTGAGATAGCATCTACTGCAATACTTGGGAATTTTTTTCCTACTAAAGACATGTGTTTCGTTTTAAAGTTAAAATTTATTACGGTGCAAAAGTAGCGTATAAGTCTATGTATTTACAATAAGATGTAATTATAATTATTTATATATTAATAGATTTTGACTATTTATAAAGTTTAAATATTTTAAGTTGCTGAATATGAGTTTGTAAATTTAAAAAAGACGAGAAATCAAACCTGAATTTTCGATTTAATTATTCTAATGGATTGAATAATCAAAATAAAAAATTAACATTGACACTTACATACCGATTGGTATTTGGTTTATATTTGTATTTAATATTTTCAAAATTAAAGTAATAATCATGGATACTTCAGAATTTATATTGGATAAAGTAGCACCAATCTTTAACAAGCAAGGCTATGTAGGAACCAGTTTGAGTGATATAACTAAGGCAACTGGTCTTACAAAAGGCGCTATTTATTGCAATTTTGAAAATAAAGAAGATTTGGCTCTAAAGTCATTTCAGTTAAATATAAATTTAGCCATAATCCCTTTATTCAAATTAATTGCTACTCAGGAAGGAAGTATTAATAAGTTACATACAATAACAAATTATCACCGAAGCTATTATGATTTAGTCAAAGATAGAGGCGGATGTCCTATGTTACGAGTTGGAGTCGATACCAAATTTATTAACCCCAATTTGTTTGAAGCGGCACAAAAATTATCAGCTAAATTTATTATTGGACTGACAACTATTATTAATGAAGGTATCGTTAATAATGAGATTAAAGAAAATATTGACTCGCTTAAATATGCACAAATAATATTATCATTAATTGAAGGAAGTTCGCTTTTGGCTTTTACCCATAATGATAAAACTTATATAAACAGCACTATGGATTTTATTGATGAAACAATAATAAGTAGTATTAGGAAATAAAATTTTTCAACCCTTCATATACCGATTGGTATTTGAAATAATATATTTTAAAAATGGAAAGCGTATTAAAAACAAAAAGGAAAATTAGATTTCAGGATTGTGATCCTTTCAATCATTTGAACAATTCAAAATATTTAGAATATTTTATCAATACTAGAGAGGATCAGATTGCAGAACATTATGATTTGGACATATTTAAGTATCTAAGAACAACTGGTCTTAGTTGGGTCGTTGCGTCTAATCAAATAAGTTATATAAGACCTGCTTTTACGATGGAAACGGTTTTAATTGAGTCACAATTGATTCAATATAGCGATAATTTCTTATTAGTTGAAATGAAAATGTGGAATGAAAATGAAACAGAATTGAAAGCAATTCTATGGATAAAATTTATTCAATATAATGTTCAGACAAAAAAAGCTGCAACCCATTCTGATGAATTGATGCAACTATTTCAATCGGTCGTCTTGCCTGTAAACGAATCTATTTTTGAAAATAGATATTTTGAAATCATTCAAAAATTAAAAGCAAGTATGTCAGCCTAAATTAAATAATTACCTTTTTTAGAAAAACATTTTAAAAAAAATAAAGTTGTCAGAAGAAATTCTGACAACTCTATGTTTTTTATTGCTATTTAATTAATTTCAATTTTTACAGGTAATTTTCCGAAACAGTCCTTATTTTCTAAAAGCTGAATTGCCGCATTTTTTTGAAATTCTTCAAAATCCTGATACACCTGAATCAGTCCTGAAGCTTTCTTCAAATTAGGAATGATAGGTAAAACATACGGATTTCCAAAAACGTAAACGATACATTTTTTGGTTTGTAATAATTTTGAAAGTAATTCTAAAACTTCGTCGTCTATTTCGAAATTGTTCATGGGTTTTGCCTTTGGAACAAATAAGGAAATGATGATGGTTTCGAAATTTTCAAGGCTTTTTTCAAGATTGGAAATAACGGATACTTCAGCATTTTCAAAAGCAAATTCAGGGGATTCTAATTTTGGATTTAAGCTTTTGAAGAATGTATTTTCGGTGTTTTTATACAGACTTAATTTTGCCAATTGCTTGTTTTGCTGCGCTTCAAAAACCAAATTTGCTGCATCGTTATCTATAATTTTGGTGATACAATTTTGAGCAATTTCGTTGTTTAAGCTGGATGCTTTTTCGAAATTCAATTCGCCCGAAGTAAAAGTTACATCAGACAGAATACCCACTTTTTCTTTGCATTTCATAATTCTGTTAAAGCTTTCTTCGATGCGTTGCGGAGTTGCCTTTTTTAGGATTTCCTGAATTCCTTCGGTTACGTTTTCAGCAAAACACAAAACGTCATTTCCGGCATTGAAAGCTTCCCATTCCAGTTGTCCTTTTGTGTCGTACAACATCGAAACGCTGTGCATATTCAAGGCATCCGAAATGACCAATCCGTCATAACCCAATCGCTTACGCAAAAGATTCTCAATCACATTTTGTGATAAAGTGGCAGATGTGTCTTTTCCGTCATTCAGACTCGGAACTGCCAGATGCCCAATCATAATCGAATCGACATTATTTTCGATTCCTTTGATAAAAGGATACAATTCGTTTTCTAACAATTCTTCTAAAGTTTCTTTTAAAACCGGCAATCCTAAATGCGAATCGACATTGGTGTTTCCGTGTCCGGGAAAGTGTTTCAGACATCCCAGAATCCCAACATCCGACATTCCTTTTAAATATTCTACAGCAAAATCGGCCACTTTTTCTTTGTTTTCACCAAAAGAACGATAGCCAATAACCGGATTATTCGGATTGTTATTGATGTCGGCCAAAGGCGATAAATTATAATGAATTCCAGCCGCTTTTAGGTCTAAACCTATTTGTTTTCCCACTTCGTAAACCAAATTTGATTTACTTTCCGGTAAGGCGCCAAGCGTAATCGCATACGGATATTGTGGTGTTTTTTCGATACGCATTGCCAAACCCCATTCGGCATCGATACTGATTAAAAGCGGAATTGAGGCCGCTTTTTGGTAGCGAACAATCAGGTCTTTTATTTTTTGGTAACTATCGTCATTAAATACTACTTTTTTCTTGCTTTCGTAGTTGGTTGCGGCACTGGCACGGCTATGAAAAAAAGTCAAACCACCAATATTATGTTCTTTTATTAAACGTTCAGTCTCCTGAATATTTTCTTCGGTATCATTTATAAAAACAGCTGGAAAAAAGAATTGTCCAACTTTTTCTTGTAAGGTCTGATGAGTAGTTTTCATTATTGTATTGATTTTTTCATGCAAACACTATTGTCCATATTTTCGTAAGGTGGATAATTAGGAATAATAGTGTAGTGTAATTTTTGATATAAAGAAATGGCTTCTGGTTGATTTTTGCCCGTTTCCAGAATGGTATAAGTATAATTTATTTCGGCAGCCCAAAGTTCTAATTCGGCTAAAACTTTTGTTGCAATTCCTTTTTTGCGATAATCGGGATGCACAAACATCCGCTTGATTTCGACAGTGTCTTTTTCTTTTTCTCTAAAAGCACCGCAGCCCACCGCTGCATCATTTTCATAAAAAACAACCACATGTTTTATTTTATCCGTTTTATTAAACTGATTGTAAAAAGCATGGTCTTCCCCATCTCTGATTTTTAAATCCTGGTCGAGTAAAACCACCAGTTTTATGAAATCATTGTCGTCAGAGTTGGTTCTTTTTAAGCGGGTCATTTTATGCTTTTAATTTTAGTATCAACGGATAGATGTACTCGTTTTACTCGTACATTTCAGGTTTCACTATATATTCGGTTACGTATTCTCCATTTTTATCTGAGTAATAGTAGTTTAAAGTTACTTTATTATCTCTAAAAAATTTCATGCCCGGATTTGTCTTTACGTTTTGTAAAATTCCTGGAAAAATATATTTTTTTACTGTATCCATTTTAACTTCAGCTTTTGTTATTCCAACTAAAACATAATTATACTGAACTGTTTTGTTTGGCAAAGCAACTATATTTTTCAAAGTGGTATATTCATCAATATTCATCGGACAAGTTTTATTGAACTCATTAGCAAATTCAACAAGTTGCTTGTCTATTGATGGTTTGAATAGTGATTGTGTAACAAAAAACATTATGACAAATCCTATTATAAATCCGATGAAGGTTTTAATATTAAATTTTCTTTTCGGTTTTATTGCTTCCAAATCTTTAACTTCAGGTTTTAAATTTTCGCTATCTGTTATCGGCAATTTGAAACCACAAATTGAGCAATATTTTGAATTTAGTTCGTTTTCTGCCTGACAATTTGAACAATTTTTTTTCATAAAATTTATTTCAGCTTACTTTTCTTTTGTTTTAAAAGTAAAGTTTTGGTTTGCAACGCTTTTTCAAGCCTGTTTTTAAATCGAAAGAGCTTAGGCATTCCTTCGATTCTGTCTTCGATTGTGATGATTTCGTAAATGACAATTGCTTTTTCTAATACGCGAATTTCATTATCGATATCGTTTTGGTTTTTGTAAATGGTGGCCAATCGATCGTAAGGATGATTGCCTTTAAAGTTTTCTTCAACATTCGCTTCATATAATTCAATTGCATTTTCTAAATCTCCTGTTTTTTCAAACTCTGTGCCTTTTAAGTTGCGTTCAATTTGTAGGTTTTCATTGATTTCCATATGTAAGATGTTTGTTTGGGGTTAAACTTCTTCTGTTTTTTTTCCGTAGTCTTTCGGAAAGATTAAAAATCGTGATATTATAATTCCCGGAATTGTGGCAATGAAAACCCAAATAAAGAAATTTCCATACCCTAAATATTGCTGAATGTATCCACTCAACATTCCCGGAAGCATCATTCCTAAAGCCATAAAACCAGTTGCAATCGAATAGTGTGAGGTTTTAGATTCGCCTTCAGCTACATAAATCAAAAACATCATGAAAGAGGCAAAACCAAATCCATAACCAAATTGTTCTAAAATAACAACAGCGTAAATATAATAAATTGATGCCGGATGAAAATGCGCCAATAGTACAAAACCCAAAATAGGTAAATGCATCGCCAGAATCATGGGCAAAAACCATTTGGTAAGCCCTTGTTTAGAGATAGCAATTCCGCCTAAGATTCCTCCGGCTAACAAGGCAATCAAACCAAACGTACCGTATATTAATCCTACGTCTTCGGTTTCTAATCCCATACCGTTTTGTTCAATTTCTGTTGAACTTCCTTTATGTTCAACCAAATGGTTTATAAAATCAATTCTAGGTTTGTTCGCTTTATTGTATTCAACTTCATTCTTTTCTATAATTTCTTTTAAAGGTTTTTTAGAATCTCTTCCAACACTTTGTATTGGCAGGCTGGAGTAAAGTAATTGTAATTCTGAGGCCGTTAATTGATCTCCGCTTTTTACTTTTGTAGAAAACAATTTCAAAGCATTTTCTTCATTTTTATTCGCAACAGATTCAACTAATTCATATTTAATTGGGTCAACCAAAAACGGAGTCAGCATTTTTAATAATTGTGATTCTCCTAATCTGAAAACCAAAATAAATACTAAAATAAGACCAATTTGTTTCTTTTTGAAGAAGCTTACAAAAACGGTAACAAAGTTCTTTTTATCGTCGGCTGTTTTGGTTTCTATTGTGTTTTCTTCAATTTTTGGAGTTGAAAAGAAATTATAAGCAGTTATGATGCTCATGATTAAACCTACAACTATCATAGTATAAGACCATGCCTTATTATTGTCACCATACTGATGTTCTAAATTTCCAGCTAGAAGTACAATAAGTCCACTTCCAGTTATCATAGCCAATCTGTAGCAGGTATTTCTAATTCCTAAAAAAAGTGATTGTTCTTCTTTTTTTAAAGCTAACAAATAAAATCCATCTGTAGCCACATCATTAGATGCAGAAGCAAAAGCAGCCATGCAAAAAATAGATAAACTTAAGTAAAAAAAATAGTTCAGAGGAAGTATTAATCCTACAATAAAAAAAGCAATAGAAATAAACATTTGCATTCCTAAAAACCATTTTCGTTTCGTTCCGTGTAAGTCTATGAAAGGGCTCCATAAAGGTTTAAATACCCAGGGAAGTGTTAATAAACTGGTCCAAACACCAATATCCTCATTATTGATGCCTAGTTTTTTATACATCAGTACTGATACAGATGTTATAATTATATAAGGAAATCCGGAAGCAAAGTTGAGCAACGGAATCCAAAACCACGGTTTATTATCTGTTTTCATCAGGTTGGGCTGGGGTATAAATTTTAAATGTCTTATTTAAGTCGATAATTGTCGGAACACTTTCGTTTGCAAAATAATCAATAAATGTTACAGCACAAGCTTTATACAAGTTCATTTTTTCAGCAGGGATAGAAAACGAAAAAGTTCCCTGATTTTCGCAAACCATAATTTTATCTACGATTTGTGTAGCATCGTTAATATTGATTTTCGAAATATGATCAGAACCGTAAACAACCATATAACGCACTTTGGTGTTTAATGGGGATTTAATAACAAAGGAATATTTAGTGCTGTCTTTGGCAAATTCATCTACTGCAGGAATATCAATTACAATGCGTTTTAAATTAGGTACTGCTGGAGGAAGTGCAGGATATTTATATTGATTTTCCTGTAAATGGCGCACCACATCAAAGTTTTTATTGATAAACAATTTAGCACTAAAATAAGCACTTCCGCTTACGTTTTTAAAACTTCTGGCATAATCAACCTGATTCGGAATTTCGTTCATGTAATTCCAGCTTTTATCGCTGTCAGCCCTTATTTTATAAGAAGCATGTCCGATATAAATAGCCGTATTATTAGAATTCTCAGACCACCATTTTACTAATTTAGAGTAAGAAGCCCTTGGGTTGTTCATGCTCCAGTACAATTGCGGCAAAATATAATCGATCCATTTTTGATCCATCCAAAGAACTGGATCGGCGTACAAATCATCATAGTTTGAAGTCGATTGCGTTTCAGAACCTTTTGGATCGACAGATTTATTACGCCAAACACCAAACGGACTGATACCAAACTGTACCCACGGTTTACTGGCTTTAATGGTAGTCGAGATTGTGTGTACAAAATTGCTCACATTAGAACGTCTCCAATCAGGAAGCGATAAACCATTTCCGTATTTTTTGTACGAAGCTGAATCGTTAAATTGTTTTCCAGGAACCGTGTATGGATAAAAATAATCATCAAAATGAATCGCATCAATATCGTATTTATCGACTACTTCTTTTACCACTGCCGTCAAATGCGACTGCACTTCAGGCAAAGCGGGATCATAATAAATCTTTCCACCGTATTCAATCATCCATTCCGGGTGTTTAAAAACATCATGAGCAGGACTTAATTGTTGTTTATTCAAATCAAATGTAGCGCGATACGGATTCATCCACGCATGAAATTCAAAACCTCTAGCGTGGGCTTCATCAATCATCCAGGCAAGTGTGTCGTAATATGGTGCTGGTGCCTGACCTTCTTTTCCTGTCGAAAATCGTGACCACGGAGCCAGTTCAGATGGGTAAAAAGCATCACCAACACTTCTAATCTGAACAATTACGGCATTAAAATTAAGTTTTTTGTAAGCATCTAAAATCTCCAGATAATCCGCTTTTTCTTTATCTGTATTATCGGCACTGGTTTTAGGCCAGTCGATATTGACAACGGTGGCAATCCAGACACCTCTAAATTCATTTTTAGGATGAGTGACTTTTTCCTGCGAATTGACATTCAATCCAAAGAATATTAAAAATAAAAGGGAAAATAGTACGTGCTTATTTTGATGCATTTTAATCTTTTTAAAACAAAAACCAAAAATAGTTTTTTTAGATGACTATAAGAAATTATAATTTTACAATATTATTCTTAAGTTTTTGTTGATAATTATACTTTAAAAATGTGTTTGTTTTTATAAAAAACCCATAAAATCCCGAACCAGATGAGCACATAAATTAGTGCTCCTGCTAATGATGCCATCATTGGATTTGTAAAAAAAGGTTCTATCCAAAAATGATACAAATAACTTTGAAGGTTGATTGTTTGTCCTAATTCTTTAGGGTTTTCGAATGTAATCATACCCAAAACTCTTGGAATAATGCCTGAAGCAAAGAAAACAATCATAGGATTTACACCCCAAATCAGGAATGGTGTAGTTCCTTTTCGAATGTTTTTGATATCAATTAGATAATAGAGAATTGTTAGCAATAAAGTAGTAAGTCCCGCTGCATACAAAACGTAAGAACTGGTCCAGATAGATTTATTGATTGGAAAAACCAAAGACCAGATTAGCCCTAAAACAATTAATAATACGCTCATAATCGCCAGCTTTTTTGCTTTTTCCTTGGGAGATAATGCACTGCTTAATGTCTGCCCTATCATGACACCCAACAAACCGGTTCCGATTGCTGGAATTGTACTTAAAATGCCTTCCGGATCCCAGGTTTTGGTGGCTATATACATGTGATTTTCTAGAATTAAATTATCAAACCAGGCGGATAAATTGGTTCCGGGTTCCAGATTTGGATGGCTGATTCCCGGTACAGGAATAAGTGTCATCATGGCCCAATACCCCAAAAGTAATGCCGCAATGATGCTATATTGTAATCTGATGGAAGTTTGCAAATATATAATGGCTGAAAAGAAATACACAATTCCAATACGTTGCAATACACCGGGAAGACGAACATTTTCAAAAGCTTCTAATCCGCTGTAAGCTAAACCTATGAGTGTAGTAAAGATCAATAAGACCAAAATCAGTTTTATCTTTTGAGAAAAATTTCCCATCAGTGCATAACCAACTGCAAAAGTCAACACTAATTTGGCTAACAATAACGGAATTCCTTCCATTCCAAATATTTCTATTTTACTAAAAAAGTTTAAAAACAACCCCAAACAGATAATTCGGAGTGAACGTGTAAATATTTTTAGTAAAACTTCGTTATTGAATTCTTTATAAGGAATTGCCAGCGGAATTGCGGTCCCCATTATAAAAACGAAAAAAGGAAAAACTAAATCGGTTGGTGTACAGCCATTCCATTCGGCGTGTAATAAAGGCGGAAAAACATGCGACCAGCTTCCTGGATTATTTACAATGGTCATCATAATGACTGTAAGTCCTCGTAAAACGTCAATCGAAATTATGCGTTCTTTCATGGTGGTTAGGTTTGGGGTGGTTAGTAAAAGTTTATTTTAATCAGGCATCGAAATTTTGCCCATCGTTACTGACGGTATTCCTTTTTTTGTTCCAAAATTGAATGCTCCTCCAGCCACTGTTTCATTGGCCAAAACAGCAAATAAAACCGCTTCTTTGGCATCGGCCGAAATTCCTAAATCGTCGCTTTTATAAAAATGGCAAGGCAATAATTCTTTGAGCGAACTTACTAATAATGGATTATTGGCTCCTCCGCCAGAAACATATATATTAAAATCTTCAATTTTGTATGAAGTGTTTTTTACGGCAAGATGAATCGCTTCGGCAATGGTTTCGGCACTAAAACGTGTTAATGTTGCTAATAAATCTTCGACAGCAATATTATTTTGACCACTTTTTAATAAAGCTGATTGTACATATTCAAATCCAAAAAGCTCCGGACCGATTGTTTTCGGGAAAGGCTGACGAAAGAAATCATTGTCTTTTAAATGAAATAAAAGCGTTGGATTTACAGAGCCTTGCTTGGCAATTTCAGCATCTTTATCGTAACTTTTTTCAGGAAAATAATGTTTTACAAAAAGATCAATCAAAGTATTTCCGGTTCCGGTATCGGTTACAAAAGTTTCCTCAGGATTTAAAGATGCTGGCAAATACGTAAAATTAGCAATGCCGCCCATGTTAAGCATAATGCGGTTTTCGCCTTTTTTTCCAAAGATAAAATAATCCCCATAAACTGCTAAAGGTGCTCCTTCTCCACCAGCCGCAATATGTTTTTGTCTAAAATCAGATAATGTAATAATACCTGTTTTTACTGCAATATGATCGCCGTCACCAATTTGGAGCGTGGCGTTTGGAAATTTTTCCAGTTGATGCAAAAACTTTGGAGCGTGTAAAACCGTTTGTCCGTGCGAAGCAATCAGGTCAACTTCGGCTGCTGGAATATTCCATTTTTTCAGGGAATCATTAATCATTCCGGCGTGTAAAATTCCGATCCATTCGTTGAGCACAACCAAATGTTCAAAATCAATAGTTTTTTTTGCAAATACTTTTCGGATTTCAGTTTTTATATCTTCTGCATAATCTACCGTTTCAAATTCAAGCAATTTTACGGCTGTATTTTCGCCAGTTCCAGAGATTTCACATAAGGCAATATCAAGTCCGTCTAAAGAGGTGCCTGACATCAATCCGATGATTTTTCGACTTTCTTTTTGGGCAATTTGGTACAGGTGGCTTATATTTTTGTTCATTAAAATTAAATTTGATGAAATTGCTTTCTTGTTGAATTTTGGAAACGCTAAAAATAGATTATTTTACGTGTAAATAGATTAAAAATATATCTTTTCGCTTGAAGTTTTACTTGTTGCATAAATGCTGATGTAAGTAAATAATGCATTTACGATTATCAGTTCGTTATCAAAAGTATAACCAAAAAGCGCATTCGAATTTTCACTTAATAAATATGTCAAAATTGGAGATAAAATGCAGATATAAGGAATCAGTTTGTCGTTTACCGTTCTTGATTTTTGGATTAATCCGAAAGCGTATAAACCTAATAATGGTCCGTAAGTATATGATGCAGCTCTAAAAATCAGGGCTACAACCGAACTATCATTAAAAGAATTTAAAACAATAATTACGAAAAATAATAGTGCAGAAAAACTTAAATGTACCAAATGTCTTTTTCTAACATTCTTAGTATTCGAAAGGTTTTCAGGTTTATCCATGCCCATAAAATCAACACAAAATGATGTTGTTAATGCTGTCAACGCCGAATCTGTTGTGGCAAAAGTCGCCGCAATAATTCCCAGCAAAAAGATTAAGGCAGGAACAACGGGTAAATAATGTAAAGCAATTTCTGGAAAAAGTAAATCGGTTCTTGGTTTTCCTGAAACTAAATCTAAAGGAACAGAAATCCCTTTGTTGTTAGCATAAATGTACAATAAGGCTCCTAAACTCAGGAAAATAATATTGATTAGTACAAAAATCCCTGTAAACGTGTACATGTTTTTCTGAGCATCTTTGATGTTTTTGCAGCTGATATTTTTTTGCATTAAATCCTGATCAAGACCTGTCATAGCAATCATTACAAACAAACCTCCTAAAAATTGTTTTGCAAAATGAAATTTATTGGTTAAAAAATCATCGAAGAAAAATATTTTAGAATAATTACTTTTTTGAATGGTTGAAATCGATTCGATTACGGTTAAATTTAAACTATCACAGATAAAATAAATGGTTGCAAAGACTGAAGTTACCAGGAAAAACGTTTGTAAAGTATCGGTAATAATAATCGTTTTCAAACCGCTTCTGTACGTGTATGAAAAGATTAAGGCCAATGCTAAAAATACAGTAACTGGGAACGGAATATTATAATAATCAAACACATAACGTTGTAATACAATGATAACCAAATAAAGTCTGAAAGCAGAACCAATTGTACGACTTACCAAAAAAATTGAGGCGGCAGTTTTGTAACTGTTTTTTCCCATTCTTTTTTCGATATAGCTATAAATCGAAGTCAGATTCATTCGATAATATAAAGGAAGGAGCACTTTCGCAATAATGATAAGCCCAATAACCTGCCCTAATATAAACTGAAAGTATTTGAATTGTTCCCCATTAGGCGAACCCACTTCCCCAGGTACCGAAATAAAAGTTACGCCAGATAACATTGTTCCAATCATTCCAAAAGCGACTAAATACCATTTAGAGTTTTTATTTGCTTTAAAAAAAGAGTCGTTATCCTGACCTTTTTTACTGGTTATTTGGGAGATTAGGATTAAAATCCCAAAATAAATGATGATAAAAATTAGAATTGTACTGGATGACATTTTTGTTCTGGTTTGGTTATAAAAATACTATTTTTTGTTTACTTCTAATAAAACGGCGCGCACACTTTTATGTTTTTCAAGCAGTTCTGCTGCCAAATCATACTCGATATTGAGTTCTTCCATAATCATTTTGATGCCTCTTTTGACTAACTTTTCGTTAGAAAGCTGCATATCAACCATTTTGTTGCCTTTTACTTTTCCTAACTTAATCATCACCGAAGTAGAAATCATGTTAAGTGCCAGTTTTTGTGCGGTTCCGGCTTTCATACGCGTACTTCCGGTAAGGAATTCCGGCCCCACAACCAATTCGATAGGATAATCGGCTACTTTTGCAATAAGACCTGTACTGTTACACGAAATACTTCCTGTTTTGACTTTCATTTCTTTGGCTTTTTTAAGGCCACCTAATACATAAGGTGTATTTCCTGAAGCTGCAATTCCGATAACGAAATCCAAACTCGAAATTTGATGTTTTTCTAAATCTTTCCAGGCTTGTTCCGTATCGTCTTCTGCGTTTTCAACCGCTTTTCTGATGGCTGTTTCTCCACCAGCAATAATACCGATAATCATATCGTGAGGAACACCAAACGTAGGAGGGCATTCTGAAGCGTCAAGAATCCCGATTCGGCCAGAGGTTCCCGCACCAATATAAAATAATCTTCCGCCCAATTGCATTTTTTTGACGATAGCTTTCACTAGTTTTTCAATCTTCGGAATTTGTTTTGCTACAATTTGAGGTACTTTCTGGTCTTCGGTATTGATGTTAGTAAGTAGTTCCAGAACACTCATCTGATCTAAATCTTTGTACAATGATTCCTGTTCTGTTTCGGGGTGTTTGTTTTTCATGGTAAAGGTATTGTTGTTAATGTATAAAAACCGAGGTATAGGATTGCTTATACCTCGGTTTTAGATATTATATTGCTGGATCAGCAGGGGTATTCGTATTATTATTTCTTTCAGAATCTGGATAAGGATACCAATTACGGTTTCTTTCTGCACCAGCAACTCCAGCTCCTGTACGATTGAATCTGCGGCTATCTTCTAGTTTTAAACCAGACATGTACATTTCGATACAACGGTTCCTGTAGATTTCCTGCAAAATAGCGTCTTTAGTTATTGCTCCTGAATAAGGTAACAGATTAGCTCCAATTCCGTAAACATCTCCCGATGCAGTTTTGGTTAGAACTTTGTTTAATTCGATAACAGCCTGAGTAAAATTGTCTTTCCTGGCATAAGCCTCAGCTTTTATAAGCATCATTTCTCCAGGTAAATAAACCGGAATCGATTTTGTATTAGAATCAAAAAAACCGGTTGCTGTTGTTGGGTTTGAAGCTGGTTTTATGTAAAAATTTAATCTTTCGTCATTTGAATCTGGTGCAATGCTTGCAGGTAATCCTAAAGTTAAATTGACAGGCTGAAAAACGTTGTTGGTCGTAATCGAAACAAACGCAATCGGGTTTACACCAATTTGATCATATCCAAAAACTGATTTTATATTCAAATCTACCAAATTAGCATATTTTAAGGCATTATCGTTGTCTCCAGCAATGGTGTAAATTCTTGCCAGCAGTGCATAAACTGTATTTTTGTAATTCATACTGTTCGCTAAACCTGTAAAACCCGTTGCTTTATCAAGTGAAGATTCAGTAGCTTTCAAAACATCAATCGCTGCTGTTATCACTTCGGCTCTTGTATTGAAAACTGCATTTTTTTCGGTTTTTAATGGCACACTTTGATAATATTGAACCAAAGTAGAAAGCGCCAATGCTTTAAAAACAGAAGCATGCACAAAAACACTTGCTTTTTCTGTCTCTATAGTTAAAACATTAATATTGTCAAGTATTTTTTGTGACTCCGAATTGATAATTAAACATTGTGACCAAAGGTTGTTTACCAAACCGTTTTTGGTTGATAAAACCTCTCCCCCAACCGAAAGCTCTCCTTCGTCAACGTTTCCAGCATTTATCAAACGTAATTCTTTCGTTGTAAAACCGTTTCCAGTAACTGTAGAATAAACAGGGCTTAAACGATCAACACTCCAAAGTTGTTGCAATCCATTTGCAGCACCAATAATTCCGTCTCTGGTGCCTACAACCAGTTCTTGCGATGGTTTTGTAGGATCTAAAAAATCTTCGCTGCAGCCTGCAAAAAGTAATGCAAAACTTAATATTGGGATGAATATCTTTTTCATAATGTTTTCTTTTTTAATTAAAATTGAAATTTCAATGCTAATGAATAGGAGCTAGGAATTGGCACAGTACCAAAATTATACTTAGCTACAGAAGATTGTCCGCCTGAGTTGGTTTCAGGGTCAAAACTGGTAAAATTATCCCAGGAAATTAAGTTTCTTCCACTTGCTGTTATGGTCAGGTCATCAAAAAAACTATTTAATTTCCCGAAAGAATAATTAAGTGAGATTTCTCTAAGTTTAAGATAACTTCCATCCACAACTCTAAACTCCTCAACATTATAAACAGACCAAATATAACCACGTGGCAATTCACCATTAAGTTCCTGTGTTACCAATGTTCCTGAACCTACACCCTGACGTGTTCTGTAATCAGCATCAAAAACATCAACACCCTGAACGCCATCAAAAAGAACAGAGAGTCCGAATTTTTTATAGTTAAAATTAGCCCCAAACGAAATAATATAATCAGGATTTGGGTTTCCAATTTCTTTATTCAAAATAGTTCCTGTAGGCTGTCCGGAAGCATCTCTTTGAGGTGTTCCACTATTCACATCTCCTTTTTCTGTCTGAGGATATCCAGATGGAGTTAATAACAAGCTTCCGTCGGCATTTCTGGCAAAATAAGTTCCATAGAAAATACCAATTGGTCGGTTCATTTCAACAAAAACAGGGGCTCCAGCAAGGTTACTGTCTAATTTGAAACGTTGTTGCGGCAATCCTGTCACCTTATTTCTGTTGCTGCTGTAGTTTACAAAAAAGTCAAGATGAATGTTTTCTTTTTTGATTACATCATATTTAAGATTTACTTCAAAACCTTTATTATTCATTTGTCCAATATTCTGAATGGTATTAGTAGCACCTTGTGATGCTGCTAATTGTACCGGCAATAATAAATCTTCAATATCGGCATTGTAGTAACTAAAAGATAAGTTCAAACGATCTTTTAAGAAACCAAAATCTCCACCAATTTCATAAGTAGCACTTCTTTCCGGTTTTAAATCTAAGTTTCCTTGTTTGAATCCTTCGATTGTAAAAGTTGTGTTTCCTAAAAGTGTTCCTGTAGAATAATTGGTAAAACGAGCGTAAGGTCTAATAGCGGTTAAACTACCTGATTTCCCCCAAGAAGCTCTCAAACGAGCTGTCGTAATTACGTTATCAATATTTTTCATAAAAGGCTCGTCTGAAAGAACATAACTCAAACTTGCTTTTGGATAAAATTGAGATCTGTTATCTTTAGAGAAAATTGTTGAAGCATCTTGTCTCCCGGCAAGCGTAACATATAATTTATCTTTATATCCTATTGTTTCCTGCAAATAGTAGCCCCACAAATTGTAACGCGACTGACTAGCACTTGGTGACCCCGGAATCAAAGTATTAAAAGCATTAATGGTTTCTACAAAAGGTTTTAGATTGCGGCCTTCAATAGCAGCGAAATTATCTCTGTAGGTCTGAATATTATAACCTCCAAATGTGGTTGCTTTCCATTCTTCGTTGATGTTCCAGACATATCTTAAATTCAAATCATTATTAAACTGAACCACTCTGTTCGTTGCTTCAGAAACATAACCATCGTTGTAGTAAGTTGGGTTTACTGGCGCATAAGGATATCTTGGAATATAAACATTTCCTCTTTGATTGTAATTATCAATACCAAAAATCAAATCGGCATTGAAGTTTTTAAAAGGAACATAGTTCAATTGTAAATCCGAAATAATACGATCTGTATTTTGTTTGATTTTGAAAGTTTCGATAATCGATAATGGGTTAATTCGTCCTGGATCTACCGCTAACAAATTTCCATTAGCATCTCTTTGATTGATATCATAGGTATTATTGGTAATGTTGATCGCATTTATCGGACTCCAGAAAACGTTTCCGTCTGGTTTTTCATTAGAGGATGAGTTTACATAATTCAACCCCATCGAGGCAGATAATTTAGAATTAAAATCATGTTTTAACCTAATTTTTGCCCCCGCTCTTTTAAAATCAGTGTTTTTTACAATTCCTTCATTGGTCAGATACCCTAATGAAGCGAAATATTTTGTTTTTTCATCTCCTCCCTGAGCTGAAAAATAAGTATCTGTACCAATACCAGTATTGAAAATATCATCCTGATAATCGTAACGCTGCACATCTATTGTTCTGGTTTCAAGATCCCTACCTAAAACATTGACTGTTGTTGGACTCGCAGGATTTCCCTGAATAGGAAATAAGGCAGGAGAGGCATTAACGAATTGTTTGTTAGACCTATTTATATCAACTTTTTTTCTAATGGTATTAGATGTTAAACTTGTCGAAAAAGTATATCTCGTTTCACCTGCAACACCTTTTTTAGTAGTAATTAAAACGACACCATTTGCCGCTCTCGAACCATAAATTGCAGCAGCGGCACCACCGTTTAAAACTTCAACACTTTGAATGTCGTTCGGATTTATATCGGCGGATCTGTTTTGACCAATTTGCATATTTGAGTTGCCTGTAGATACATTTAAATTGGTAACGTTGGTAGTAGCATTGTTTAAAACCACACCATCAATTACATATAAAGGATCTGATGAACCTAATATCGAAGAGGTTCCTCTAAGCTTGATACTAAAACCTCCAGCAGGATCTCCTGAGTTTTGAGAAACCTGCGCTCCGGCTATTTTTCCCTGCAGAGCTGTTGATAAACCTCCAGGCTGAGCTTTAACCAAATCTTCAGCTTTGATGCTTGTTACAGCATTTCCAAGTTCTTTACGTGTTGCACGTACGGTAGAACCCAAAACTACAACTTCAGAAAGCGTGTTAAGCTCTTCTTTCATTTGTATGTTTAATGAACTCGTTTTTTCTGTAACTTTAATCGTCTTAGTAGCAAAACCAATAAAACTAAAAACCAGATTGTCATTTTCATTTGCTGTAATACTAAAATTTCCGTCTAAATCTGTAACGGTGCTTTTAGAAGTTCCTTCGATAAGTACTGAAACTCCTGGCAAAGGGAGGTTGTCTGTTGTACTTATAATTGTTCCGGTTATGGTTTTTGTCTGAGCATAAATGGGTTGCGCAAACAAAAGAATTCCAAATAAAATAAATAATAATTTTTTCATATTAAGAAATTTTTGGTTGGTTAGAGAAGGGAAAATTATAAAATAATTTTTACAAATGCAAGTTTATGCGTTAATTTTTAATATTTTGCAAAAATATGCAAAATAGCGCATTTATTAATTCTTTTTTTATACTTTTATTCTAACTAATTTAATATAAAATAGCGCGTTTTGAAAGTGCAGAATAACGCATTAAGTTTTATATTTGAAAAAAAATATTATAAATGCTGAAAAGAGAAAGACACCAGTACATCATGAATAAATTTCAAGAAGTTGAAAAAATCAACACTATTGATCTGGCTTTAGAATTAGATATTTCTGAAGATACCATCCGAAGGGATTTTAATGAACTGAACAATAAAGGCTTGATAAATAAAGTGTATGGCGGTGCTTTCTTAGCGAAAGACAGATCGAATAATGTTTTTGATATCAACATAATCAACGAAGAAAAGAAAATAATTGTGGGTCAGAAAGCCTTATCTTTCTTAAAAGAAGGACAGGTAATCATTATGAGTGGAGGAACCACCAATTTGTCATTTTGCAAATTGATTCCAATCGATTTTTCGGCAACCATATATACGTATAGTTTACCAATTGCTATGCAATTATCGCAACATCCTAATATTGAACTCATTTTTATTGGAGGAAAACTGCAAAAACAGGCAATGGTAACCATTGGTATTGATGTGGTGCAGGTTTTATCAAAAATAAAAGCAGATATATGTTTCTTAGGGGTAAGCAGTATTGATGATAATCAAGGACTTACCGAAAAAGGCTATGAAGTTTCGGTAGTCAAAAAGGAAATGATTAAAGCATCAGGAAAGGTAATTGCCCTGGCAACTTCGGATAAAATAAACGGCAAAATGATGCATAAAGTTTGCGGATTAGAACAACTACATGCCGTAATTACAGATTTGAATGCAACCAGCCCCAAAATCAAAAGTTTTGTTGATGCCGGAGTAAATGTTATTTAAGACCATCACAAGGAAATAGACTTTACATTCCGAAGAAAACTAAAAAAGTATTTCAGGAAGTAAATCAATACTTCCTGAAAAGGGTATAATAAAAAAAGCTGCCTCGGTTTTGAGACAGCTTATTTATAATTGAATTATATCTTAATTTTTAATATTAAACTTTCAACATTAAATTTTCAATTTTAGAATTCGAAATCTCCGGATTGGCTCCTGGTGCTTCAGCTACTAAAGCGCCTACTGCACAGGCAAAATCGATAGCATATTGTGGTTCTTTTCCAGTAAGCAACGAGGTTATTAAAGCCGCTAAAAAAGAATCCCCTGCCCCTACTGTATCGGCAACTTTTACCGGGTAGCCATCATTTTGGTAAAGCTGTCCTTCCCACATGAGCAGCGCTCCGTGTTTTCCTTTCGTTACACACATAGCCTTTACATTTGTTTTTTGAGAGATATACAACATATTCTCCTCTAATTCTGTAAAAGGCGAATGCATGGCAGCAGCAATTTCCAACAATTCTTCATCATTGAATTTTACAAAATCTGCAGAGTGCATCAATTGCTCCAGAATTTCGTAGGAATAATGTGGTTTCCTTAAATTAACATCAAAAACCTTATATACATCAACTTTTAATAATTCTTCTAAAGAAAGCCTTGACACCTCATCCCTGCAGACCAAACTTCCATAAATTAAAACATCAGCTTCAGCAACCTTTTTTTTAGCCTGCTCGTTTAAAACAATTTTATCCCAGGCCGCAGGATATGCAATTTCATAAGTTGCCGATCCACGCTCATTTAAGGTAACATTGACCAAACCAGTTGGAAAATCTTCTGAGGTAACAATTGTATTGGTCTCAAGTCCTAAACTTTTTACCTGATCAATTATTGCTTTTCCATCTTCATCATTTCCTACGCAGCTAATCATGGCTACCTCGCAGCCTATTGTTTTCATTCGCAAAGCTACATTTAATGGTGCACCGCCAATCTTTTTTTCATTGGCAAAAACATCCCAAAGCACCTCTCCATAGGCCACTGCCTTAAGGTTTTTTCCGTTATTCATTCTAAAATTATTTACATTAATGTTATTCCGGTTGTGTAATCTGAAGATTAGAAAAAATACTGTTCTGCCCTTCTGCTATTAATCCCCATTTATTTTTGTCTCTTCCGTAAATACGGTTTGTAAGTGCTGTTTTTCCGTTAATGTACATCACTACCACACTTCCTTCTGCAATTATCTCGATATTGTATTTAACATTGGTCTGAAATTGAAAGGGCATTTCGGTCATTTCCTGTGAAGCCGAATTATACCCTATCACTTTGCCTTGAGTAATATCAAACGCTATTTTATAGTAACTGCCCGAATCATTGGTATGAAAAACAAATCCTGCAGTACCTGAATTATTTGCCAAAGTAACTTCTGCTTTTATTTTGGCTTTTTTACCAATTGCTTTAAAAGTTATCATTGCTTTTTGGGTTGTACCTGACAAAGTATAACTTCCATTATTTGCAGTTGCACTTCCTGTTGTACCGTCAACTTCTGCACTGCTGTTTTTCTTAGAAAATAAATCTACAACGGCTTTTGGCGATTGCGTTGCTAAAGTTCCGTCAGGGTTTTGTGTCAATTCATGAATCACCATATTTCCTGCCCAATCTTTATTTCCCAGATCGTTTTCTGGTGTTTTTCTGGCATTCCATCCAAAAACATATCTTTTATTTCCATCAGAAGCTGTTTTTCCAGCATAAAAATATTCTCCGTCAATCCTGTCATTTTCCGGTGTTGTCCAGGGTCCATTAATAGAGGTTGCCATTTTGTAATGTGTTCCTTTATTGCTGCTCCAGTTTTCAGAAAAAACCAAATACCAATAATTACCCATTTTAAATATATCGGCACATTCCATCATTAAATAATTCTCTTCCGAAGTGGTCGTATAGATAGGATTTTGTACCTCCCAATTTCCAGAAGCCGGATCAGCACTGGTAAAATGCAATAAAACTGCTTTTCTACCCGGCTCCGTTTGTGTGCTCACCAACATCGAATATTTTTTTAGTTCCTCGTTGTAAAACACATGCGGATCTCTAAAATCAAAATTATAATAACCTGCTGGAGCCGTAATTTTAAATGAAGGTATTTTGGTCCAGTTTTTCAAATCCGGACTTGTCGCGCACAACACGCTTTCTCTGGCATTGGACTGCAAATAAGCAGGCAAACCATTGTGTCCAGTATAATAAAAGTAGTAAAGATTATCCACTTTTACAACTGATCCTGTACCAACAGCAAAATCAGGGTCATTGGTTTGACCATACGGAATCGTTTGTCCTTCGTAGGTAAAATGAGCCAAATCGGTACTTAAAAATTCATGGATATCGTGAAATCCTTTTCCGGCTGGCTTATTCTGCGCATCATGAAGAAAATAAATATGAAATTTTCCGTTATCAAAAAAGGGCATTATATCACCTGTAAATCCTGCACTGTAATACGGATCGTTTGCTCCCATCCATTGTGCTGGGGGTGCAGGAAAAACACTTGTCATGTCAGATTCCCCGCCCGAAATTGAGCCTCCAATATACGTTTCGTCCTGACTACAGGAAAGAAACGAAAAGAATAGGATAGTTATTGTTATTATATTTTTATATTTCATTTTGTTGAATTCAGAGTGATTAATCATTAGCTAAATAATTGATACTATTTTGTGTCAAAAGCCTGATATTAGTAATAAATTCGTTAGCCTGACTTGGTACTCCGCTGCTATTGGTTTCGTTATACCAATCATAAGCACCCATCGAAATCACGATCACATTTTTATTAGCTGCTGTATTTGGAAACTCTGCAATGGTAACTCTTCCGTCAAGGTTATTGTCCCAGGCTTCACTAGCCAGGTTGGTTCCGCCGGTTTGATTTCTCCAGCCATCTCCATTACCATAACCTCCCCATTCCGGCACAAACCACCAGGCAGTATGATTTAGTCTGAAAGTTCCGGCCTGCAATAGATTTGCTTTTCCGCTTTCATAGGTTATCAATCCTTCAAAAATTGGATGACTTTCGTGACCTACAAAAGACATTCCCCAAGAATTTCCATCTACAAATCCGTTGGGAGGAAAATCTCCAAAAACATTATTCGGACCTTTACCTGAAGGAACAACTCCTAAAACATCTACGTATTGAGAGGCAAAAGAGGTTAAAAGTAAGTTCCCACCATTCGATCTGAAATCTTTTAAAGCTGTAGTTACAACAGGTTTATAAGCAATTGCCGGTAAATTAGCAGCCGAATCAAAATGCCACCACATTACATCAACATCGCTTAAATCTGTACCGTTTTCAATACTAGTAAATGAAATGTATTTTGCTCCGCTAAAAGTCGAAAAGAACCAATCAGCAGCTGCAATTTCATCCATGTTGGTAATTTCAGCTCTTGTTGCGGCTGTACCTAAAAAAGCAACAACCAAACCACTTACCGGAACACCCACATTTGCGGTGTAATTCACACTTTTCCCATTAGAGGTAACTACAAAAGTTACTGAATTTGTAAAATCAATCGTAGCTCCCGACGCCGGTGAGATAGAAACCCCTTCTGTCAATGCAATCACCGGTTTTAAAGCGGTTAAATCGGTTCCTTCTGGCAATGTCATGGTAATAGTTTTGCTAACATCGTTTACCGTTGCAGCAACTCCATTAATTGTAAAACTCTTAATTGGACTTAAAACCACAGTGATTACGGTGTAATCTTTGTACAAATTACCATTTGTCACTCTAAACTTTACCGGATTTGAATAATTAGCCGGAACTGTTACATCTAAATTGGATGTTGCCCCTTCTTCTAAAATCATTTCAGGTTTTACCGCTGTGATATCTGAACCATACGGCATCGTGACATTTATTTTTCCCGTTTTCTGGTCGATTACTCCTGCTACTCCATTTATTTTAAAAGAAGTAACATCAGAAGGTGAATTGACATCAAAACCACCACTCTCAAAACTGTTTTCGCAGGCCGTAATCATCAAAAACATGGCTAGTATCAAAGACACTTTGAACCAATTTTTATATATAAATTTTCTCATGTTGCTGTTCATAAATAGATTAATAACCTGGATTTTGTTTGTATAATCCCTGACTGAAATTAATTTGTTTCAACGGGATCGGGCAATACTCCTCTTTACTCGCATCAAAAAAGGCATCCTGATAATAGTTGCGTTTTGTTTTTTCGCCAGCATAAAAATCATTCATTACCTCATCTGTAACACCCCATCGAACCAGATCAAAGAAACGGCTACCTTCCATGGCTAATTCTAAACGGCGTTCGAAACGCATCGCTTTACGTGCAAAGTCCTGTGTCCAGTTGCAATTTACGCCGTCAACATATTTTTCAATTTTAAAATTGTCCACATACGGAAGTCTTCCTGTACTTTGAGCCGCTCGTTCTCTAATTTGATTGATTAATGGTAAAGCTTCTGAATGTCTTCCTAATTCAATCAAAGCTTCGGCACGCATCAAAATCACATCAGCATAACGAATTTGGATTCTGTTTTTAGAATTCCCATAAAACGGATCAATGTTTACCACACAGCTACAGCTTGGCGCCACATTTTCTTTTAATGAAGCAAAATAACCATACGTTCCCGGAGATCTTACCCAGGCCTCAACATATAAAAATTCAGGATCATATTTATAAGGCAAGCCAGGCATGGCAACCGTATGATACAATCTTGGATCTACGGTGTTGGCATCGATATTTTTATAATCAAAATCCTGATCGTTATAGGTGTCAAATTCTGGTAAACCATTTGCTCCTGTTTTGAAAGCATTCACTAAATTTTGACTTGGTTTATGAAAATCACAGCATCCTAATCCCTGAGGCGTTGACAAAACATCTGAAAAATTTAACCTTCCGTACAACGTTCCGTCATTATCTGAAAATTGAATGGAGAAAATTGATTCCGCTCCGTTTTCAAAAGCTCCCGGCAAAAAGTTATTCGCAAAATCTGGCTCTAAACTTGCTTTGCCAATTACTTTATCGGTTGCTGCAATTACTTCCTGCAAATGCTGCTGATTGACTCCTGTTACTTTATAACTGTCATCTTGCGTATAAGCCTGATATAAACGTGTTTTTGCTAAATAAGCATACGCTGCTTTTTGAGTCGCACGGCCAACTTGTGGCTGTGTTTCCGGTAAATTATCGGCTGCAGCCTGAAAATCTTCGGCAATTTTGTTCCAAAGTTCTTCGTTTGTAAGGGCTTTATTTGAAATCGTTTTATACTCTTCAACCGGAATGTCCTGCGTGATGTACGGAACATTTCGGAACATGATTTTCAGCATAAAATAAAAATGTCCTCTTAAAAAACGCATTTCAGCCATACGTGTTTTCTTTAGCGGATAATCGGCTTCAGAGATTTGTTCCAAAGCTTTCAACGCTTTATTGGCTCTGGAAACCCCAACATAACTGATGTACCAGAAATTATCTATTTCGCCAAAATCAGGTCTGATATTATTCGAAACTTCAAAAAAGTGAAAATTCTGAATATCATTGGTACCACTTCCGCCTTTGTAAGCATCGTCAGAACGAACATTTCCAAAAGGCCATAAACTATATGGTGAATCATAATGGTCATTGCCTAATTGTGCATAAGCCGCATTCATAAATCCTTCTACTGATTCCGGTGTTACAATATCTTCTTCAGACAACACACCACGCGGGTCATTTTCCAGAAAATCGGAGCAGGAAGCCAATAGCCCCAGCACTAAAAACCCTGTTATATATAGTAATTTTTTCATGTTTTTTGATTTAATCTTTTATAAAGTAAAATTAAGACCCGCTGTAAAAGTCGTAGGCTGCGGATATCCAAATCCTGCATTCTCCGGATCTACACCTGTGAAACTTTTTGCATCAATAATCAATAAATTTTGTCCGCTGATGTAAAATCTAAAGCTTTCAAAATTGATTTTTTTCAATAAATCCTTTGGCAAACTGTATCCAAGCTGCAAAACACGCAGTTTAAGATAGTCTCCTTTTTCTACATAATACGTTGAAAATCTTGATTCTGCATTTCTATCTACAGTCGTTAAAGCCGGAATAGTCGAATTTGGATTATCCAAAGACCAGGCATTTAATAAACGTGTTCCTTTGTTTGAACCCACATCGTCAACACTCCAGAAATCAGTCTGGTATTTGGTATTATTAATCACATCAACATCACTTGCTCCTTCCCAGAAAGTGGTGAAATCCCAATTTTTATAGCCTAATCCTACATTAAATCCGTAAAGCAAGCCCGGATTTGGATTCCCAATCCAGGTACGATCTTTATCAGTAATGGTTCCGTCACCGTTTAAATCTTTGTAGCGAATTCTTCCAAGGCCTTTTCCTTCCTGAATAGCCGAGTTGTCCACTTCGTCCTGACTTTTAAACAATCCATCCGTAACATAACCGTACATAGAGTTAATCGGACGTCCTAAAATATTATCGTTCAACCCGTCACCTCCATAATTATTTCTCACTTCCTCAGGTAGTTGTGTAATCTTGTTTTTGTTTGCCGAAATATTTCCAGAGATATCATATTTCAATCCAAATGATGTTTCATCGTGATATCCCAGTGTAAATTCCCATCCTTCATTTTCCATCGAAGCACCGTTTACCCAACGATTTCCACCTTCGCCAATTACGCCTAAATAAGGCGGTAGAACCAAAATATCTTCTGTTTTCTTGATGTAATAATCAACAGAACCGCTTAATTTTTGTTTGAATAATCCGAAATCTAAACCAATATTCGTTTGAGTTGTAGTTTCCCATTTTAAATCATCATTACCCGATTGTGTTGCGATGAAACCTGATGGAAGCAGTCCGTTTCCGTTTCCTGCAATATCATAAGCAGTACCAAAAGACGTTGCCCAGGTTGGACTTCCGCCTGCATAACTGGCCAAATACAAACTATAAACAGCCGTGTTGCTGATTTCCTGATTTCCGGTTTGCCCCCAGCCTGCACGCAATTTTAAATCGGAGAAAACGGGTGCATTATCTTTAATGAAATTTTCATTAGAAATTCTCCATCCTGCTGAAACCGCTGGAAAGGTTCCGAATTGATTGTTTTTACCAAAACGGGAAGAACCATCACGACGGATTGTCGCTGAAAGCAAATAACGATTATCGAATTCATAATCTGCTTTTCCAAAATAAGACAACAAGGAATATACTGTTGACGTTCCGCTTGTAAATGACTCTCCTGTTCCTGCATCAGGATACATATAATCAGGGGTTTCGATCAAAAAGTCATTTTTACGTAACGTTGTAGTTTCAAAAGTATCTTTGTACATCTCAGTTCCAGCCATTAAATTCAGATTACTTTTTCCGAAATTCAAACTGTA
The DNA here is from genome assembly GCF_009789235.1 of Flavobacterium hydrocarbonoxydans. Classification (GTDB taxonomy): domain Bacteria; phylum Bacteroidota; class Bacteroidia; order Flavobacteriales; family Flavobacteriaceae; genus Flavobacterium; species Flavobacterium hydrocarbonoxydans. Next base: position 204,341 of record NZ_WSTB01000007.1, read on the forward strand.
AATCGCTGTATTCGTCCACGTCCATTTATCACTTACCGATTGGTCCATGGTAACCGATGTCTGATCGTTTTGCAGATAACCCGATTGGTAGCTTCTTTGCAGTGTACGTTTTTTATAAAATCCATAATCAATACCAAAACTACTTTTGATATGCAGGTTTTTGATAATCTCCAAATCGGCATACATATTTCCGAAAAGACGCAAATAATCATAATTATTGTCTTTATTATATTCTAAAAGACGAACCGGATTTTGTCTGTCATTCATTCCGCCCACTGGTCCACCCCAGCCTTTACCGTCAACTGTATGTACCGGAATAATAGGTAATGCACGCAATGCCGGATCTAAAACTCCCGGATCTGTAACTTCATTGGTACGATTGAAACTGAAATTTTCGCCAATAACCAGTTTACCGTCAAAATATTTGTACGAACCATTCATTCTGGCCGAAATTCTCTCGAAATCAGTTGTTTTCACCACCCCTTCATTACCATAATATCCCAATGAAAAAACATAGTTTCCTTTGTCTGAAGCATTCGAAAGTGATAAATCATACGAATTTGCTATTCCAGTTTGAGAAATCGCCTCGTACCAATCTGTATTCGATGCTTTTAGTGTTTGGTCGGCATCTAAATATTCAGGAACCAAAACTTTGTTTAATTGTGGTTTGTTATTATTTACAGACCAGTCAAATTGGTAACGCAAATTATTATTATTCGGATTTAATCCGTCGTTGATATTCGCCTGCCATAAAGCCTGCCCAAACTGATTGGCATTTAGCACTTCCAACTTTCTTGAATAATCAGAAAAAGAAGTATAACTACTAAAATTGATTCTCATCTTACCTTCTTTTCCTTTTTTGGTAGTGATGATAATAACTCCGTTTGAAGCCCGGGAACCATAAATACTGGCTGAAGAAGCATCTTTTAAAACCTGAATACTTTCAATATCATTCGGGTTTAATTCATGCATTCCAGATTTGGTCGGCATTCCGTCAATTACATACAGAGGATCAGTATTGTTTAAAGTTCCTACACCACGGATTACTACTTTTGTATTTCCTCCACTCGGCGATCCGTCAGACGAAACTTTAACCCCTGCAATTCTTCCTTGCAGCGCTTTAATTGGGTTTGGTTCCGGCTGTTTCATGACTTCCTTCATGTTTACAACGGCAACGGCTCCGGTAATATCTGTTTTCTTTTGTTTAGAATATCCTGTTACAACTACTTCATTTAGTTGATTGTTATCTAATTTTAAAGTGATATTGAATGTTTTTTGTTCTTTAACAGGAATCGATTGTGGAGCATATCCGATAAAAGAAACAACTATTACAGCATCTGAATTTATATTTCCGAAAGAAAAATTTCCATCAAAATCTGTTACTGTACTGGTATTGGTGCCCGAAATGAGTACGGTTGCTCCCGGAAGCGGCAATCCGTCATCTGACGAAATTACGGTTCCTTTAATTCCGCTTTCCTGCGCTGTCATCATCAGCATTGGAAAGAAGAAAAATAGAAAATAAATAATTTTACTTTTCATGAGGTTAGTGGTTTAAGTTAGTTTAATTTTAATTGGTTAATCACGAGGTTGCTCAATTCGACTCCTTCGTTTGAAGAAACGGACAGCGCTGTAAATGGCTGGTTTGTGAAAAAGATTTCGGTCATTACTTTTTCGCCATTGTTATAAAATATTTCAATAGAGGTTTTGTCTAAAATGACTTTAAAAACACCTTCTTTTTGGTTTCCATCTAAAGCTGCTTTGGTAATGGTTGAAGCAAATTTTTCTGAGAAATCATTTTTTCCTGCCTTAGAACGATCCAGAAATAAATAATGATCAGAATTATTGATTCCGAAAGTCAAAGATTCACCGACTACGTTTGAGAGTGTAAAGGTGTAAGTGTCTTGTTTTAAGTTTTTTAATTTAAAATTGACAATCGCCTGCGTCAAATCAACTTTTCCTGTTTCCAGAATGGAGAGATTTCCTTTTCCTTTGATGGTTTTTCCTTTGATGGTTTTAGAAACATATTTATTAATTTCTTTCACAGGATTACTAATCAGGCTATACTCATTTCCTTTTTTGGTTAACTGAATTTCACGGGCAATTGTAGTGGCGCTTCTCCAGGTAAAAGTTGGCACTTCTTGTGCGTATTCCCAATTCGACATCCATCCGATAAACAATCGTCTTCCGTCAGCAGTTGGAACATTATTCCAGGTTACTCCGGCATAATTATCTTTTCCGTAATCAATCCAAACGGCTTTTTGCTGTTCTACTTTTTTGGCAAAATTAGCATCCATAGTAAACGTCTTTCCATCAAAATCTCCAATAAAATATTGCGTCCCTGAACCTCCGTTAGCGCCTCCTGGGTTCAAACTCTGAATTAAAACCCATTTGGTTTCTTTAGAACCCTGCACCTTTATTTCAAAGAAATCAGGGCATTCCCAAACACCTCCGTGCGCTCCGATATTTTTTCCAAAATCAGATAAATATTCCCAGTTTTTAAGATTTTTCGATTTGTAAAACTGCGATCGGTCCTGAGCCGCCAAAACCATAATCCATTGTTTGTGCGTTTCATCCCAGGATACTTTTGGATCACGGAAATCACGAATTCCAGGATTTTTTACGACAGGATTTCCTTCCTCAAATTTCTGCCATGTAAAACCGTTGTCATTCGAATACGCGATATCCTGCTGCTCAACATCTATCTTCTTTTCTTTTTCTTTTGTCATATCATGCAGCGTATAAATCGCTACAATGGGAGCTGTTTTACCAGTGCCCAAACCGGAGGTATTATGGGTATCCACAACTGCGCTTCCAGAAAAAATATATTTGTCTTTATCCGGGTAAATCGCAATGGGCTGTTCTTCCCACTTAATTAAATCTTTACTAATGGCGTGACCCCAGTGCATTGGACCCCATTTATTTCCGTCTGGATAATATTGATAGAACAAATGGTAATAACCGTTAGCATAGAACATTCCGTTTGGATCATTCATCCAGCCTTTTTTTGGTGTGAAATGAAAATTAGGACGATACATTTGTTCTTCTACAGAAGTTGAAACTGTAGCTGTTTGGGCTAAAGCCGCATTTGGTTTACAAGCTCCTAGTATAAGAACAGCTGCACTATAAAATGCCAGCGGTAGATGTTTCTTTGATTTCATTTTTTTTGATATTTTTTTTAGTTAGATTTTCACTTAATACTTCTAAGGATATTCCCTTAGTTTCCGGCATTATAAAAATGACAAACAGTAATTGCAGCACCATCATTAATGTAAAAATTAAGAAAACGACTTCAGGACCAATTTCTGAAAACAACATCGGAATTAAAGAAGGAATAATCGCGGCCAAAACCCAATGCACGGAACTCCCAAAAGCCTGTCCCGAAGCACGAATGTGATTTGGAAAAATTTCTGAAATAAAAACCCAGATTACAGCCCCCTGACCAATGGCGTGAGAAGCAATAAATAAGAAAAGGAAAATAGGTACCGATAATCCTCCCCAATTGAAATAAAACGAAGCAGAGACCAATCCTAAAGAAATAATATATCCAATAGAACCAATGTACATTAACAACTTTCTTCCTAATTTGTCGATTAATGCTACTCCGATTAAGGTGAATATAAGGTTGGTAATCCCAATTCCGATACTGCTTAATAATGCTGTGTTTTGTCCTAAACCTGCTTCTTCAAAAATTCTTGGTGCGTAATATAAAAAAGCATTAATTCCAGAAAACTGATTAAAAAACGCAATTAAAAAAGCTAATATTAATGGAAAACGGTATTTTTTCATGAAAATATTTTCGTGTTTGGTAACACCATTTTCTCTTGAATCATCCATAATATCGGTAAGCTTTGCTGTCGGATCAATTTTGAACAGCACTTTACGCGCTTCTTCATCACGATTTTTAGATAATAGCCATCTTGGACTTTCTGGAATCGTAAGTATAAAAAGAATATAAATGATGGATGGAAATGCCTGTACACCAACCATCCAACGCCAGGCATTTTCTCCAATATCTTTTAAAAAGTAATTAGAAATAAAGGCAATTAGAATTCCCAGTACAATATTAAACTGATACAAGGCTACTAATCTTCCGCGTTTGTCAGCCGGAGCAATTTCAGAAACATAAGCCGGAGCAGCAATAGTTGAAGCACCCACGCCTAAACCTCCAATAAATCGGAAAGCGGCAAATACAAATGGATCATTGGCAAAAGCTGCACCTACGGCTGAAATGAAATATAAAATTCCGATCCAGAATAATGTTTTTTTACGACCAATTTTATTCGTTGGAATTCCTCCAAAAATAGCACCTATAACAGTTCCCCAAAGTGCCATTGCCATAACAACAGATCCATGAAAAGCATCAGAAGAATGCCAAAGAAGCTGTAATTGTTTATCAGCTCCAGAAATAACTACGGTATCAAAACCGAATAGAAAACCTGCCAGTGCAGCAGTAACAGACCAAATCAATATCTTGTTCATTGTAGATGTATTAAAAACTTATCGCTAAGATATCCGCAAAAAAAACAACTTATTTTTAATGATGTTACAATTTAATTCTATAATTATTGATGGTTTGATATTTTGAGAACAATTCCTTTATTTACAAGGCTTTACGCTTTTTAAAATTTATTTACGAAAACCGTGTAGTTTCGATTTTGTTACATCAGGTTCAAAATTGATACCTGTTTTGTATCTATTTTGAACGAATATTAAAGAGAAGATTTGTATTCCTTTGGTGAAATTCCAAATTTATTCTTAAAAGCTGTAGAAAAATAGTTTGGAGAAGAGAATCCAAGCGAGTACGCAATTTCGGAAATATTCATATTATTCGACTTTAAAAGCTCTGCTGCTTTCTCTAATTTTACATTATTTATATGATCGCTGATATTAATTCCGATAATGGCTTTTACCTTTCGATACAACTGAACTCTGGAAACGCCTAATTTATCGGCTAAATCTTCAACAGAAAATTTGGGGTCTTCGACATTCGTTGTAATTATATCATTCATTTTAGTAATAAACGACTGTTCCTGATTGCCAAATTTGGACTCAGGCTCAACTCGATAAATATTATTGGTGTAATAATAACGAAGTTTTTCTCTGTTGAAAAGTAAACCCGAAATGGATTGCTTTAAAATAGAAAGACTAAAAGGTTTTGTAAGATACTGATCTACGCCACTTTGCAAACCTTTCAAAGTAGATTCTTTATCACTTTGCGCCGTTAAAATAATAATCGGAATATGTGACGAACGTAAATCCTTTTTTAGTTCTTTACTAATTTCATAACCGTCTTTGTCCACCAGATTAATGTCGCAAATGATGATATCCGGAACAATTTCCATTGCTTTTTCAACCGCATCGCTTCCGTCTGAAGTATGAACCACATATTCACCAGATAATTTGGCTTTTAAAAATGTAACCAAATCGATATTGTCTTCTATAACTAAAAGAGTATGTTTTTCTGATTCAGAAATTACGTTTGTTTCATTTAAATCAGTTTCTATATCCAAAGTATCGGATATTAAATTTGGCGTTTTGTTTATATTTTCGGCTTTATTAATCATTTCAGAAGGCTGTAGATGACTATTTCCTTTTAATAACGTAATGACAAATTCGCTTCCTTGTTTCGATTTCAATTCAATCGTTCCCTGATGCAAAAGCACAAATTCTTTGGAGAGATGAAGCCCGATTCCTGAACTGTTTTTATTGTTATTTGAAGCCCTGAAAAAAGGATTAAAAACATTCGCCAATTCATTTTCCGGTATTCCAATTCCAGAATCTTTAAAACTAATTTTAACGGTGTTGTCCTGATTTTCGACAATCGAAATAGTGATTTTTCCGTTATCGGGTGTAAATTTGAAAGCATTTGAAAGTAGGTTGAAATACACTTTATCCATCAAACCTCTATCAATAAACAGTTCCAGATTTTTGTTTTTGCAGGTAAGCTGAAAATCAATATTTCTGCGGGCTGCTTCACCTTTAAAGTTGGTCATTACTTCATTGGTAAAATCATATATTTTTGTATTTGAAGCCCTTAAAGTAAATTTTTGTTCTTCAATTTTTCTAAAATCTAATAATTGATTTATTAATCGGAGCAATCGGTTTGAATTTTTATGAATCAGTTTCACCTCATCAATAAGTGTGGTTCCTTTAATTTTTTCATTTTCTATTAATGATTCCACATAACTCATAATCAAAGTTATAGGAGTTTTAAATTCATGCGAAAGTCCGGTAAAGAAATTCAGTTTTGCGGTATTGCTTCTTTCTGCAATTTGCGCCATTTCCTGAATTTCATTGTTCTGATCAATTACCGTTTGATTGATTCTCTCTAACTGTTTTTTCTTTCTTGAAATAGAAATGGTCGAATAAATACTGTAAATCGTCAGACTCAAAATAATCACTAAGAAAAAGCTGAGTAATCGAACCAGATTGTTCTGCGAAGCATATTCTTTTTCCTGAACTTTTATAGCACCTTGCTGCGACTCGATAACTGCTTGCTGCTGATCGACTTTATCCATTTGATTTTCGATAATTTCAGCATTATTCTTGTCGATTACAATGGTATTGAGAATATTATTCTTAGCAATTGCCTCTTTATTATATATTTTCAGAGCCAATTTCAATGCTTCATTTCCTCCTGTAGGATATAAAATCGTACCATCTAAAACCTCAGCTTTAACCAACTCGATACCGCCATTTAAGGTATTTAAACCATCAACCCCAATAAATTTAATTTTCTTTTCTAATCCTAAAGTCCTGGCTGTTTCCCAGGCACTCAAAGCCATACGGTCGTTGTGAGCAAAAATATACTCAACGTCTGGATTTTGTAATAAAATTGCTTTAAGCGGTGCTTTTACCGATTCGCCTTCCCAGTCACCATGAACAGTGTTTTCGACTTTGTATCGCTTGTTTTCATTGATTATTTGTTCGAATCCCAGGCTGCGCTCATAAGCTGGCGAAGAACCGCTTGCGCCTGTAATTTCAATAATTTTACCAGAACCTTTACTGTGCGAAATAATATATCGGGCTGCGATTCTACCGATTTCGATATTATCGGCTCCCAGATACGCGGTGTAATTTTCGCCTTCAATTTTTCTGTCAACCACCAGAACCGGAATTCCGGCTTTTATCGATTTTTCGACTACGGCAGTTAAGGGTTTTGACTGAATTGGAGATACAATAATAACATCTACTTTATCTGTGATAAATTTTTCGATATCCTCGATTTGTTTCGTGATATTATTATTAGCGTCACTAATTTTTAATTCGACTTCAGGACGCAGCGAAGCTTCAATTTTTATAGCGCTGTTCATTTGCTTTCGCCAATCGTCGGTAGTCATCGCTTGCGAGAATCCAACTTTGATTTTATCACCCTGTTTTTGATTACAGGAAACAAAACTTAATGATGCTAAAAAAAGCAACAATATATATTTTAGAGAATTGTACATAAAATTATCCGTTAAGTAAATAAAAAAAGAGGCCCTTAAAATGCCTTATTCAATCAAACTTGTCTTAATAATTAGGAAGGATTATTTTGCAATGACAAGCCTGAAGGTGTGTATAGTATAAAAAGTAAAATTAAGCTTTTATTTCATGTACACAAATGAGTAACGGATATACTTTTTCTATGATTTTGTATCTGGCCTTACTTACAGTTTCGCTTTTATATTTAAAAACAGAATTGCCTTTTGAAAAAAGAGAAACTTCTGAGTATTTTCTAACAACAGCACCTATTAATTATGGAAATATCATTTATTTTTCTGTAAAATTTTTAGGGTATCAATGCAATAACTTTGTAAAATACCCTTTGGCAGACAGGAGTATTCTCTGCCAACAAAATATAATTAATTTTTAAAAAGAATATTATGGAAAAGCAAAACAACACCGAATATGGTCAGACAGATCCCGATATCATTGATCAAAATACGCTTGTAGATGGCAATGATATTCAAAGCGAAGAGTACACTCCACAGAATCTTAATAACGAAAACAAAACAGAATTTGGAGAAACCGATCCTGATTATATAGATCAGAATACGATTGTTAACCCTGATAATTATGCCAGAGATGAAAATCCTTATCAATATCAGGAAGAATTTATCGAAGATCTTAAACATCCCAAATCCGATTCTGCAACAACTAAAACTGTAAAGCCGGAGAACATTCAAAATCAGGAAAACAAGATTGAGAAAACCGAAGTAATTCCTAATAATGAAGAGGAAAACAATTCTAAAGTAGATAAAGAGTAACTAAAGTAGATTATTTACCAATAGAAAAAAGGCATACGAAATATGCCTTTTTTTTTGTACAACACTTTTAAGTTATTAATTTTAAATTTCTTCCAAAACGGCAGCCCATCCTCCATTTTTAGCCATTTTTACTTCAATGACATTCTTATTATTTACTGTGAAATTCTTTTTCCTGTAATCCATTGCCTGATAACCTGCATTGATACCGTCTTCAAAAGAAGTTGCCTGATAGGTTTTGCCAGACTTTAAAAAATTTAGATCTAATGTAAACGTTCTTTCTTTTTCGGCACCATTTGTAATTCCGCCAATAAACCATTTTGATCCTTTTCTTTTGGCTACAATCGCGTATTGTCCTGCTTTTGCTTCTAATGCTTTGGTTTCATCCCAGGTGGTAGGAACTGCTGTGATAAATTCGGTACATTCTTTTTCGCGATAATAAAGCGTTGGATTATCGGCCAGCATTTGAAGACCACTCTCAAAAACCACAAATAAAGCCAACTGATACGCTCTCGTACCAATGCTTGCAGAATTAGGTCGTTCGGATCTGTAAACTTCCGGCTGCATGCTAATCATGGCACCCGGTGTGTAATCCATAGGGCCAACTGCATTACGCATAAAAGGGAGATATAAACTATTATCCGGTTTGCATCCGTCCATCTGTTCCATTCCTCTTACGCCTTCGTATGAGAGTAGATTAGGATATTTATATTCAAGACCGGCAGGTTTGAAAGCACCATGAAAATCTACAAAAATTTGGTGTTTTGCAGCTTCTTTTACCACCTCTTCATAATAATTAACCATTACCTGATCGCTGCGATCCATAAAGTCAATTTTGACACCGGCAATTCCCCATTCTTTAAAAGTTTTAAAAAGCTCCCTGTTTTTATCAACGGTAAGCCAGGTAAGCCACAACACGATGCCTACTTTTTTTTCTTTACCATAACGAATCAGTTCCTGAACGTCAACATTAGGATTTGGCGAATACGGATCTGTTGTACTATTGGCCCAACCTTCATCCATAATGATATATTTTATACCAAATTTTGATGCAAAATCGATGTAATATTTATACGTATCTAAATTATAACCTGAAACAAAATTAACGTCCGGTCCATAGGGTGTGGCGCCATTCCACCATTCCCAGCTGGCTTGTCCTGGTTTTATCCACGACGCCTCTTTGAGTTCGTTTTTTGGAGCCAGTTTTAATGTCATTGTGTTCTCGATGAGCTGTTTGTCCTCTTTAGTAATGACAAAATAGCGCCATGGAAAAGTTCTGGTTCCAGCGGTTTTTGCAATGTAATCCGCTTCTTTTAAAATTTTAACGCTGCGATCACCGTCAGGACCAAATTCTAAAGGCGTTTTTGGAAATGTTGCCGTAATTCCTGCTCCCGTTCCTTTTAGAAACATTGCCGGATAATCGGATAAATCAGACTCACTTATTAGTATTTTATATTTTTTTGAATCGACTAAAACGGGCAGTGTTGCCATTTTATCAGATGGTTTCCAATCCTTAACCGTTGTTTTTGAATACGATTCTTCATAAGAGGTTTTAAAACTTTCCGGCTGTTGCAAATGCAGTAGATAATCCTCAGGGAAATTAACTGCAAAATCTTCGTTTAGGACTTCCATTTCTCCTTTTTTGGCTGTTAGGAAGCGATAGGCAATTCCGTCATCAAAAGCACGAAATTCAACTGAATAACCTCCTTTAAAACTTAATACTAAATTATTATAATTATTAGAAACTGATGAAAATTTCAGCGGAACAACAGGTTTTATTATTTCGTTTATTTTATCTGTTTTACTTCCGGAGAATTTTGGATTTAATCCTAAACTTTCGCCTTTTAGATGTAATGCTAAATGATTTTTCGCTGCTAGTTCGTCATTACCAATTTTTATAGAATAATAGATTTTATCTTCTAAAGCAACTGAAACTTTTATTTCTCCGTTTGGCGAAAGGAGTTCAAACTTTTTTTGCTGCGAATAGCTGTTGCCTAATTGCAATAAAAGAAACAGACACGTCAATAGTTTAATTGTTTTCATTTAAAATCGTTTTTAAACAAATAACGTCCCAAAAAAAAAGGGACGTTATTTTAATTTATACTTTACTAATACATTGCTTTTATTTAGTTATCACTTGTATTTCTCCACCATTTTTAAATAAATCGTGCGAAATAAAATAACTGTCAATTTTAGAACCGTTTACTTTTATCGTTTCCAGATTTCTTTTCCCGTTCGGGTTTTTGATAGTTACTTTTTTTCCAGCCGGAGTTGTCCAGGCCACTTCTTTAAAAATAGGAACTGTAACAATATATTCAGGATCTGCCGGAGATAAAGGATACAATCCTAATGCGCCAAAAACATACCAGGACGACATTTCGCCCGCATCATCCATACCGCTCATCGCCAGTTTTTCTGGTCCGATTCCGTACATGGTCTCTAATATTTCGTCTATTCTTTTTTGTGATTTTTCAGGTTTGTTTATAAAATAATACGAAAACGGCGCTTCGTGATCCGGCTGATTTCCGTGACAATACTGCCCAATAAAACCAGAAATATTCCAGGCAATATAATTAGGATTCCATGGTTTTGTAAAGAACTCATCCAGTTTTGCTTCAAAAGGTTTATCACCTCCGTACAATTTTACCAATCCCGGCATATCGTGTGGTACAAAAAACGATAACTGCCATGCGTTTGCTTCTCTGTACATGTATTCATAATAAGGAAATTCAGGATTGAAGGGCGTAACCCATGAACCATCTGCCAGTTTTCCTCTCATAAAAGTCGAAGATTTATCAAATACATTGGCGTAGTTTTTAGAACGATTAACCAAATCGTTATAATGTTCGGTATCATTGAGTTCTTTGGCTAATAAGGAAAGCGCATGATCGTCATAAGCATATTCTAAGGTTTTGGTAACCCCTGCATTTGCTTTGGTTTCTACGACAGGGTTTTTAATATCCTGTTCCGTTACATATCCTTTTGCAATATATTCTGCAATATGAGGTCTTGTTCCTCCTTCTTTATAAGCGTTATTGAGCAACAATTCATAAGCTTTTTTTACATCATAATTTCTGATACCTCTCATGTAAGAACCTGCAATAAAAGATGCTGCATGATCTCCATGAAAGAATGTTGGCATAAAACCTTTAATCTCTCCTTCGTTAATCATCGAGCTGATAATATCACTGGTAACTTCCGGTGAAAAAATACTCAGTAAAACCAATTTATTTCTGTAATCGTCCCACAAGGAAGGAAGTGTGTAGTAATGGTAATTTTCTTTACGCACTTTTCCTGCTTCGTCAGTAAATTGTCCGTTTACATCACTTCGTAAAGCCGGCCACAAAAAGGAACGATAGAGCATGCTGTAAAACATCACATTTTGCTGTTCATTACCACCTTTTACCTGAATTTTAGAAAGCAGATTTTCCCATTGGGTACTTCCTTCTTCAAAAACTTTAGTGAGGTTTTTATCCCCTACTTCGGCTTTCAGATTTTCGATTGCATTATCAACACTCACAAAAGACAAAGCAATCTTAACCGTTACGGGTTTCGAATCTCCATCTTTTATATTTACCAATGCATAACCGCCTTTTTTAGCGACATCTTTGCTATCTATTTTGTCAATCGGACTGCTTAATGTGGCATAAAAATATATTTTTTCGCCTCCGGTTCTCTGAAAACCGCTTACGGCATTTGCACCTTCCTGCTTAATTTGCCAGTCGTCAACATTATTATTTGCTTTACCCAGATCAAACAGTACTTTTCGTCCTTTGCTATTTTTAAACGTATATTCGTGTACGCCACAACGCAAAGTCGAACTTAATTTTACGTGTACATTATAATCTTTTAAATACACTTCATAATAGGCCGGGCTTCCTTTTTCCTGATCATGACTAAAGGCTGATTTGAACGGAAATACTGCTCCGTCAGGAACTGGTAAAAGCGGAATGTGACAAAGGTTCCAATGTCCTTTATTGGTGTGTGTAAAGCCTAAAATTTCTTTATCTTCATATTCATAGCCTGCACCGGATCTGTATTTTGTCATGGGGCTTAACTGTACCATTGCATTGGGAACCGATGAACCCGGGAAAACCAATCCAGCCCATACGCGCATATCTGCCGGTGGTGTATATCCAATAATTTTGGTGTTCAGCAAAGGAGCAGTTCCAATAAACGGATTTACTAAAGCGGTATATTTTCCTTTTGCAGGTCCTCCTCCGGATTTTTGTGCTGCCGCATTATAGCTGCAAAATGCCATAGCAAGGGCTGCAAGAACAATATTCTTGTTGAATTTTATCATTTTATAAAAATTAAAACTTATTATAAATAATTATAGTTCAAGTAGTTTTGGATGTTTTTGATAGGTATCCCACAAAAGTTCTCCAAATAAAGTATTCGTCCAGGCAAACCATGATCTGGTGAAATTTTTAGCATCATCTTTATGAAAAGATTCGTGCATAAAACCAGTATCACCGTGAGAGGCTTTAAGCATTTTTATACAGTCTTTTATTTCATTTGGATCCGATGTGGTGTAGGCTCTCATCACTAATGACATTGGCCAGATCATGTCCATCCCAACGTGAGGTCCTCCAACTCCTTCAGCTACTTTCCCTTTAAAGAAAAATGGATTGTCTTCTGAAAGTATAAATTTTCTGGTGTTTTGATACGTTGGATTATTCACATCAATGGCATCTAAATAAGGAAGACTTAGTAAACTAGGCACATTTGAATCATCCATAAGTAAGTGGCCTCCAAAACCATCTACTTCAAAAGCAAAAATATCTCCGTATTTAGGATGTTTAACAACTCCGTATTGCTTAATCGCCTGATCTACTTCATCAGCTAAAGCTCTTAATTCTTTGGCTCCAGCCGAATCCTTTTTAATCGTTTCCAGCATTTCTGCAGCTTGTTTCATACTCGCTACAATAAAAAAGTTGGATGGAATCAGAAAAGAAAAAACAGTAGCATCATCACTTGGTCTAAAAGCCGAACATACTAAACCAACTGGTTTTACAGGATATCCATAACCTTTTAGCGGTCTTGTATCGGTAGCAAATTGTGTTGTTCTTTGAAAAGTGTATGGATTTTTACCATCTTTTTGCTGCTGGTCTTTAAATACCTGAAGTGTTGTTTGAATGGCTTTTACCCAATTTTCATCAAATGGAGAAGTGTCTCCGGTGTTTTTCCAATAATTATAAGCCAGTCGGATAGGATAACAAAGTGAATCAATTTCGTATTTTCTTTCGTGAACACCCGGTTTCATATCGGTATGATCTGTTGTCCACTCTCCTTTTTTGTTCGGATCATTATAAAAGGCATTCGCATACGGATCCTTCAAAATATATTCTGTCTGTCTGTTGATAACACCTGCAATCAGGTTTTTCAATTTTGCATCTTTACCGGCAAAAGCCATATAAGGCCATACCTGTGCAGAACTGTCTCTCAGCCACATGGCATCAATATCTCCAGTGATTACATACGTATCAGGCCTTCCGTTTTTCTGCGAATAGGTTACCGTAGTATCAAGGGTATTTGGAAAACAGTTATTAAAAAGCCATCCCAATTCTTTATCTTTTACGTTTTTTTGAAATTCTGCTATTGTTTTCTCAATAAATTCACTTTCAAAATTCCTTTTACCTTTAACAACTCTCACTACAGGAAAATCTTTTACCATTTTACTTCCGGCAATTATTTCTGTAGGGTCGATAAGAGCTAAACTGCTAAATAAAACTGTGTTCTGGATAAATTTTCTTCTTTGCATTGTTTTATACTTTTATAATTTGATTTTGTACTATATTAATTTGGTCAAATGTGATTGCTGCTTATAAACTGAAAACTATTTTTCTCTTTTTAAATTAATTATGAATCGAATTAATAACTTCCTTATTTATCTGATTCACTTCAGAAAAATTCATTTTATCAACCTTGCGGTCATAGGTCATAAAACCATTTACTTCACCTTCTACATCGGTCGTCTGCGTATATACTGCTGCCGAAAAACCTGATTTAGAAAGTACCTTTAATTGCTCTGCATATTCTCTGTATTTTGCAGTAGTCTCCTCAATATTTTTAAATTGAGTGTATCCCCAATTTTTATCTGTTTGCCACAAATGTCCCGTAACCGGAAGGCCTATTCCTCCATATTCACCTAAAACTGTAATTCTGCGTGCGTCATACAATTTCAATTCTGGACCCGGATAATGGTGAATATCTAATATATCTCCCGTTTGAAAATGATTTCCTCCGCTTGATGAATTTACTAATCGGCTTGGGTCATGATTTTTAGTCCATTCTGTAATTTCAACAGTCTTGAATTGTCCCCAGGCTTCGTTAAACGGAACCCACACCACAATACTTGGATAAGAATATAAATGGTCCATAATCTCCCTCCACTCTTTTTTATAAGTTTCCTCAGATTGTGCCGTTCTTTTCAGTTCATTCGCATCAAAATATTTGTGCATTTGCCAGATCGGGCCTTCATCACCATTAGGCATATCCTGCCAGACTAAGATACCCATTTTATCACAATGTGTGTACCATCTTGCCGGTTCTACTTTGACATGTTTTCTGATCATGTTAAAACCTAATTCTTTTGTTCTCAAAAGATCATATTGTAATGCTTCATCTGTAGGCGCTGTGTATAATCCGTCAGGCCACCAACCCTGATCCAGAGGACCAAACTGAAAACAATCTTTATTATTAAGCTGCATTCTCACAATTCCGTTGCTATCCCTTTTTGAAGAAATTTTACGCATTGCGAAATAACTTTTTACCTCATCGGTTGCTTTTCCTCCGCTGATAAGAGTAACTTTTATATCATATAAAAAAGGCGCATCCGGCGACCATAATTTTGGGTTATCAATAGGAATTTCTAAAGACTGACCTACCACGCCTTTCTCTGATGCTATTTTTTTGGCACCATCAAATACCGTAATTTCAATAATATCTCCTACCGAGCTTCCTTCAACTTCTGTCGCAATATTGATTGTATTGCGATCAATGTCTGGCGTTGTTCTCAGGTTGTTAATGTGTTTTTTGCTCACGGGTTCTAACCAAACCGTCTGCCAAATTCCCGTTACGGGTGTGTACCAGATTCCTTCCGGATTTTTGACTTGTTTACCTCTTGGCTGGGTTCCGTCACTGGTTGGATCCCAGACTTTAACTACTAATTTTTGAGATTTTCCGTTTAAGAAAGGTGTTATATTAAAACTAAAAGGCGTGAATCCTCCGGTATGTGTTCCGATTTTTATATCATTCACCCAAACTTCTGTCTTCCAGTCAACGGCTCCAAAATGCAATAAAATATCTTTATTTTTCCAATTCGCATTAATTGTAAAATGGGTTTCATACCATACTTCGTTTTCTGAACCAACTTTTTTCATTACACCTGAAAGGCTTGATTCAACAGCAAAAGGAACGAGTATTTTTCCATCGTATCCTTTTGGCGCTGTTTGGCCTGTAGGTTGTATTGCGTAGTTCCATAAACCGTTAAGATTTTTCCATTGCGTTCTTTCCATTATAGGCCTTGGATATTCCGGAAGCGGATTATTCGGATCTACCTGCTCAGCCCATTTTGTTTTAATTTTATCTCCTTGAGGGCTCCATTGTGAAAAGGATGTAAACCCTATGAAAAGAAAAAAAATAATTGTGATTTTATTCTTCATTATACTTTTTTATTTTTTTTTTGAAAGTGCCAAAAATGCTTTTCAATGGCTATTTTAATGTCGTCATTGTTTTGTATCCTATTTCGTCAACCGATAAATAGTATAAAACCTGAAGGCTGTTTATTTCCTTCAGGTACTACAAATTACTAAAAAAATACTACTTAATTAATTAATCAAAAAATCCATCTTTATCAAGCTTGGCTGCTGCCTCTATTAGCATAACACCGCTCAATTGAGTTGTTAAATCTACATTTCCTCCGGCAGAAGGTGCTACTTTCCAGTTATTTCCGGAAAGCATCGAAGGTCTTAAAATTCCTTTTTTATAAAATGATTGTGCGTTAAATTTCATGAACGCTGCAAATTTCTCTGTATCTGTAGAGTTAATCGTTGGGTGTTCTGTAAGCTCTGTAAAATAACGTACTAAAATACCTTTGAATAATCCTCCGTCTCCCTGACCTTCATCTCTAAGAAGCCCTTCAGAAACTAATTTAGGACTCGTTAGAACCGATCTTCCTGACTTTACAGCATCATCCAGATACGTCTGCTCATTTGTTGCTTTGTATAATCTTAAACCAGCCCCTATCCATGTACCCATATTATAGGTAAAAACCCAGTCTTTATTAGTCACAATTTCGCCATTTACCTCCGAAATATTATCCCAAACCAAACCAGAAACAGGATCTACAAGATTATTCTTTTGCCATGCATAAATTTTCTTAGCCCATTCTAAATCATCAGCATCGTTATCAATTTCGTACAATCTCATAGCAAGAATTACAGCAGGCCCGTTTGATACCGCATTTTTTTGTTTCGGTGTATCTTGTTTCCAGGTGATACCTCCTCCAAAAACATCACTCCAGCTCAATTTTAATCTTTCCCATAAAAAATCGGCAACCTCTTTATATTCCTGATCGTCTGTTGCTGCATAAGCACGAAGGCATGAATTTGCAAGCCAAAGCATATCATCATTAAAAACATTGTTGTAGGTATTTCCGTTTTTAACTTTAATTCCCTGCACCAATGCTTTCATTTTGGTTTTGTAATTTTCGTCACCTGTTCTTAAATAACCGTCAACAAGAACGTCAAGAACGTGTGCATTTGGCCAATAATGAAAAGTACTGTTTCCGGTATTGTTTTGCACAAAAGTTCCATTAGATCCTAAATAATTATTATAGGTAGAAAGCTGTAACGAGTCTGCAGTTTGTGCCCAGGTATATTTAAACTCAGGTCCCACTGTTCCGTTTGGGTCTCGCAACGGAATGGGATCATCCTCACATGATGTAGTCAATAACCCGAATCCTATTACGCAAAGCCAAATGACACTTAAACGTGTTGAAAATAATTTTTTCATAATATATTTCATTTAATAAAACGTCTCTCCAAGATCCTCTTAAAGAGACGTTATGGGTTATTTATAGAATTGTGAAACTGTGTGTGTATGCCGGTGAAGCTGCGCTAAAATTAATTTCAGCATTTACATTACTATTATCTACAGCAGTTGCAAATTTGAAACAGTTATTCCAATAATCACTCGTTACAGGCACCATGTACCAGAATGAAGCTGGTGTATTAGCATCCGGTCTGTTGTTGTCTCCATTTACACTACCGTACCATTCTTCGCTTGTAGTAGTTCCATTTACAACAGTGAACTTAAATTTATAACGTTCGTCTCTACCCCATGATTCCTGTCTAAAAACAATCGTTTTATTATCAGCTTTCCAGATACCACCTCCAGAATAAGTATATTCAAAAAGGTATTCTCCCATTGGTGGGAACCATAATTCTATTTTTTGAATTTCTGTCATCTTTGTAGAACCGTCACTAAAATCAACGCTAATTTTATAGACTTTGCTTTCTCCTGTATAAGTTGTTGCGCCATCTTGTTTTAAGTCGCCTTCGTTAATGTAAAATACCTCTGGAGTACCATTTTTTCTGGTGATGAATTTATAGCTTCCTGCTTGCAGTTTTGTATAAATTTCAAAAGTTGTGGCACCTACTTTTTTGAAGGCTTGTGCATTAGCTACAGTTTCGCCTGTTTCAGAACCTGTACCTGTAATAAACAACTGGTCAGGAGTTGGGAATCCGCCTGGTCTTTGTACTTCGATAATACCCGAAACACTTGATTTCTGAACATTAAGTCCTTTAGACGAATATACAGTCCATTTTAGTTTTCCGATAGTTTCAGATTCTATACCTGCCAATCCGGCAATTTTGTTTAGCTCTGTAAAAGAAAGATTAAGTGTTTTTTGAAACCCTTTTCCATCAGAAGGCATCACATAAATCGGATTTGAGAAATCTCCGTTTTCACGGTCAAAAACAACATCATAAAGTACAACGCCATTATCTTCGGCTTTAGCTCCTTCCCATTCGAATATGGCAGAACTCTGTGCGCCAAGATCATAAAATTTGTTATTAGCCGGCGAATAAAGAGCATTTACTGCACTTACATTAGTATGACTCATTTCGTCATTATCGCAGCTTACAAGAAATACTGTACACAGTATTAATACTAATTTTGAATATATATTTTTCATGTTTTTATTTTTAGGTTAGTTAGTTTTACCAGTTTGGATTTTGAGATAAATTCGTATTAATCAAACGTTCATCTCTTGGTATTGGCCATAAATAATGTTTTTCAGGATCAAAAGTTCTTAGGTTTACTCTTAAATATCCATTGTCTATAGACGACACCCCGAATTTAGCTCCGTGTGCATATCCATTTAAAACATCTTCTGCAATTTTCCATCTTCTGATGTCAAAGATTCTAAGACCTTCCATAGCAAATTCTACACGTCTCTCATTTCTTATTACTTCTTTAAGTCCGGCTTGTCCTAATGCACTATTATAATTTAAAGCTGCCGCATCTGTAAAACCTGCACGAGATCTTAACGCTTTAATGGTTTGATCCCATACTGTACTGTTCATTTGGCTTAGCTCATTTTTAGCCTCTGCATACATCAATAAAATATCGGCATATCTAAACAACATCAAATTTATTCCCGATTTTAAATCTGTTCCATGCTCTACATCATAATATTTACGTGTAAAATATCCGGTAGGTGTCGAAGAAGACCCCTGAACAAATTCATCAGGACGATTGTCTGTAGGTGAAGAACCTGGCTTAATATAAATAATACGTGAACTACCATCAGCATCTTTCCAGTTGTACTGATCATACACTACAGTACCGGTAAGTCTTGGATCTCTGTTTGTGTAAGGATCATTTTCATTATAACCTGATCCGGTTTCGTTAATTCTTTTTCCGTTAAGCATTAGATAACTATCTACTAATTCCTGAGTGGGAGCCAGCGCATTTAATCTTGCTCCAGCAGAAATGGGTGCCATATCAAAAAATTCGCCCCATGTTCTGTCTATTGGTACATATTGTAAACTCAGAATATCTTCGCTGTTGTATTCATTCGCCTGTTGAAAAAGACCTTCGTAAGAAGGAAACAAACTATATGTTCCGTAAGCCGAAGCCATAAATTGCTGTGTAACCTGAATTACATCTTCCCATCTTCCTTCGTATAAAAGTACTCTTGCTTTTAAGGCAACTGCAGCTCCCATTGTAATTTTTCCTCTGTCTGTAGTAGCAATCTGAGTGTTTTTTGGTAATGTTGGAATAACAGCATCCAATTCACTTAATACATATTGAATTACCTCTGCATGTGAAGTTCTGCTTATGGATACCGCTTCTTCAAGAGAAGGGTCTTTCTTTAAAAGTGGAATATCTCCAAACCATGTAGTTAACTGAAAATGTTGGAAAGCTCTCAAAAAACGAGCCTCTGCTTTCATTCTGGCAATTACCCCAGGATCTGCATTTGGTACTTTGTCTATATTTTCTAATAAAAGATTACAGGATTTAATTCCGCCGTATCTTTCATTCCATTCTTCTTTTATTCTCCCTAACGAAGGATCATAAATTCCAGCTCCAATAGAAGCCGCACCAGCATTGTCTCCTCTTCCGTTATAAGCATTATCAGATAAAGCTTCGTTATAAAAGAAATATTGACTCTTCTGCATTTGCGAATAAGCTGTATTCAGCATCAATTGAGCCTTCTCTACACTAGTCCAGTAATTAGAATCTGTAAATCGGTCTTCTGGTGCCTGGTCCAGATCTTCGCAGCTTACCAGTAGTAAGAATACTAATGGTACGAATTTTATGTGTTTAAATATATTTTTCATTTTGATTTTTTTTAAAAGCTAATATCAATACCCATTCCGTAATACACCTGCGTAGGATAAGCTCTTCCGCTGTTTGCCCCCGAGGTTGACATGCTGTTGTTGAATTCAGAAAGTTCCGGATCAACAAATTTAACTTTAGATAATGTAAGCAGGTTTTGTCCTGACACATAAACACGGAATCTGCTCATTCCTAATTTTTCAGCTACATCATTTGATAATGAATAACCTAACTGCACATTTTTAAGTCTTGCATAAGCTCCGTCATACAAATACATATCTGAACCTCGTCTGAAGTTGTTTGTATTTGATTGTGAACCGTTGTTGGCAAGACGCGGATATCTGGCATCCGGATTTTGAGGTGTCCAGTAGTCTAACTGATGCGTGTACATCGTCATACCGTAATTATAATGAAATGGCTCTACAAGCTCTCCTCTGATCATCATTGTTCTTTTTCCTACTCCTTGTAAAAAGATGCTCAGGTCGAAATTTTTATAATCGATATTGTAGGTTACACCGAAAGTATATCGTGGAAAAGGGTTTCCAAAGACAAATTTATCGTTATCGTCAATTTTTCCATCTTTATTCGCATCCACATAACGGTTGTCACCTGGCTGTACCGTTAAACCTTCCGGAACGGCTGCTCCCTGAATTTCTTCGACATTCTGGAAATACCCATCTCTTTTTAATCCAACATAAGAATTAAAAGGAAGCCCTTCACGAAGAAGCACCTGAAGCTCTTCAACACCTGTTAGTTTTTCCTGACCGTTAAAATCAAGTACTTTGTTTTTAGAATCACCAAAATTAACTGTCAGACTTTGATTTACTTCTTTTCCACTATGTCTGTAGGTCGCGCTAATTTCCCATCCTCTGTTACCTACTTTAGCGGCATTAAAATCAGGAAGCGATGTTCCGTAAACACCTGGTACCTGAGGCGGAACAAGGATATCCGATGTAACTTTATCAAAAAAGTCGAATGAAACTGATAAAGCTCCTTTAAAGAAATCAGCATCAAGTCCGATGTTAAAAGTAGCTGCTTTTTCCCATTGAAGATCAGGATTTGCAAAGTTAAATCCTGCACCGCTTAGACCGTTATTATCAAATCCGTAAGCGTTCTGAAAAGAAAAGTAGGTCGTTTGATATTGATAATTACCAACATTTTGATTTCCAAGAATTCCGTAAGAAGATCGTAATTTAATATTTCCTACATTATTACTGTAGCTTTCCATGAAATCTTCTTTTGTTAAAGCATATCCAAGAGTCGCAGACGGAAAGAATCCCCATCGTACTTCATCTCTGAATTTTGAAGAACCATCATATCTGAAACTGAATTCTGCAAAATATTTTTCTTTAAAATCATAAGAAACACGGCCAAATAAAGAATTTAAACTGTTTTTTGGAGAAGCAGGATTTTTATTAGGATCGCTTCCGTTTGAGTTATACGAATCCTCTCCTATAACGGTTTCACTGGTTGGCGTTCCAAGATCAGGATCTGTAAATTTTTTATAGATACCAATTCGACGCTCTGAATGATTTTCGTTAGAAACCCCAATCAAAGCTCCCACATTATGGTTATCAAATTGCTTGTTATATTCCAGCATAAACTGCGTATTCAGATCAAGGGCTTTTATAGTTTCATCTCGGGTATCACGATCAGCTCCATAAATTCCTTGTGGCGCAAACTGAACCGTTTTTACTCTGCTGAACATGCTTCCGTTCCATAAACGTCCTCCAAAAACACCTTTAACTTTTAAGGAATTTGTTAACTTGAATTCTGCATTTAAAGCTCCAAAAACATCATCATTATCATATTTTCTAAAACCGCCCTGCTCCAAAATTCCTAAAGAATTAAATTGCTGCAACACATCGTTTGTCAGGTAATTACCGTTTTCGTCTTTTTGATTGTAATATAACGGAACCCTGAAAGCATCCACCATTAAAGTACTGGTGTTCGAGGAGTGATCATTAATTATTTGTTTTGAATAGGCTAAAGTCGAAGTCAGTTTAAATTTACCATACTCGTTGGTCATATTCATTCTGAAGTTATAACGTTCCATACCTTTGGTAGGGCCTACAAAATTGCTTCCCTGATTTAAATAACCTAAAGAAACTAAATACGTTGAGTTTTCATTTCCACCCGAAATCGAAAGGTTCTGATTAAGCTGTGCTGCAGGTTTTACAATTTCCTTTGCAAACCATTCGGTATCGCCTTTTGCTTTTAAATCTGCAATCTGAGCAGCTGTAAAAACCGCTGTAGTTTCACCTGAATTAAATGCTGCTTCGTTTCGTAACATTGCATTTTCATATCCGTGTACCGGTGCGGTAAAGTATTTTGGTGTATTGAATCCCACAAGGCTGTTATACTGAATAGACATTGGCTTACTTTTACTACCCTTTTTTGTAGTAATAAGAACAACTCCATTACTGGCTCTTGATCCATAAATAGCCGCACTACCAGCATCTTTCAGTACCGAAACACTTTCTATATCAGCAGGATTCAGCGCATTTATGTCACCTCCTACGATACCATCAATAACAATCAATGGGCTGTTATTTCCTAAAGTACTTACCCCTCTGATATTAAGACTAATTCCTGCACCTGGCTCTGAGTTAGTCTGCTGAATGGTTAAACTGGGTGCTTTTCCCTGTAGCGCAAGTGTTGCGTTTACATTTGGTCTTCCTTTAAAAGCCTCATTATTAACCTGATCTACAGCACCAATAACTTTTTTCTTTTTCTGAGTACCATAACCTACTACTACAACTTCATCTAAAGCCGAGACATCTAAGTCCATAGCAACATTTATAACACTTCTGCCATTTACTTTTACCTCAACAGGTTTGTATCCTATCATGGTAAATCGTAAAGTAGCATTACTATTATTTAATGCTATAACATAACGGCCATCAAAATCAGCATTAACTCCGTTTTTGGGGTTACTGACATCAACAATTGAAACTCCCGGTAGAGATAGGTTATCTGAAATAGAAGTAACAACTCCAGTAACCTGAATTTTTTGATTCTGGGCAGCTACATGGTTAAACCCTCCACAAATGAGAAGAAGTGTGAGAAAAAAATGCAGGTAGCGCATTTTTTTGTTTCTGCAATTTGAATGTTTCATCATTAAAAATTTTGGTTAGTTAGTTTTATTGAATTAATACTGTCGTTTAAATTAGCGGATGACGTTTTTAATCTTTTTAAAATTTCGGTAAATTTTAATTGTGATAAACTTCCAAACTGTTTTAACATAATATTATTTCGGAACAAACATACTAAAACGTTTTAGTGAAAAAAAATTTTTTTTACTAAATGTAATTTTAATGTTAATTTTATAAGTAATGCTTCATTTTGACTTGTTTTTTTAAACATCCATTAATAAAATCAAACGAAATCGTTATAAATTCTGTTAAAATAAAACACAACTTTAAGACACACACGGCATAATTTATTATTGGGAATCTATTTTGAAGTCAATTGAGATAAAAAAAATCTGAAATTCAACAAAAGTGTTGAACCTCAGATTTTAGCGAGAAAAAATAAGTAGTAAAATTCTCTTTTTTATTAGTGCGAATTTGTGAATTGGCGAGTTGATTTTGAATAAGATTTGTAAAAAGTTTCACCAAAATCTATTTTATTCAAAAGTGTAATAATCCATTTTATCAATTGAATATTTATTCCACAAATCAAATTAAAGCTGACAGTTTAAAAATAAGGCAGCTCTTCTTTTAATCGTTCCCAAAAAACTTCATTATACAAATAACTTGAACCCAGAATACTGGTCTGTTCTGTATTTTCGATAATAGAAATGTTTAAGTTAATATTTTTGCTTTTTAAATTTTCCTGGAATTTAGATAAAAAGAATCTATGTGACTTAGCGATATTCCCTCCTATAATGAGTAAATCTGCATCAAAATTTATAATAAAAGGTGCCAGAAATTCGCTTAAATTATTCGCAAAATCATCAAATATGGTAGCGGTTGCGTAATTTTCGATACCTGCAATTTCCTTTACTCCATCTGTTAATTTATCTCCGGTAATACTTTCGTACTGATTTAAAAACCATCTGGTCGAAAAATAGTTGTCTGCGATACTGCCTTTAAACAGCTTATCCCATAAACAACCGTTATGAGGTACATGATCTCCTTGTGTAACCGGCAATTTGTTATCTAAAAAAGCAGCTCCAAAACCCGTTCCTAAAGTAATGGCAATTGCTCTTGAACTAACTTCGGATTTCTGCTGAAGTGTTCCTCCTACTCCAAAACAACTAGCGTCGTTAAGAAATCTGAAACTCACCTTTTTTGCAGTTAAATATTTTAGAAGCTCATCTGAAACAGAAACCTTATATAAGGACTCGTATTTATCATTCCCTTCAAACATGGCAATTCCGGTTTCGTATTGAAAAGGGCCTGGCATAGAGAAAGCAATTCCGATCGCAGCATCTGAAGTGTTTAGGACTTGCTGTGCAGCCTGAATGGTTTGATTTATTATTGTTGCCCAATTTTTTATAATACTTTCCATAGAAGCTTTACTGTCAACAGCTCCGCTAAAATATGTTCCTGGAATTATACTAAAATTGTCATTATTAACTGCGCCACAGCTTATATGACTCCCTCCAACATCTACACCTATTGTTATTGCCATTTCTTATTCATTTTAATTATTTTATAAATCAAATTCTCAACCTCTATTCTAATAGCCGATTTTTTAAGCTCAAACTTTCTTCAAACCTAAAAATAAACACTTTAAACAAGCAATACTATATTGTCAAAAAACAATACTAAAAGCCTTAATTGTAATCACTTGGCTGCTCTACCTGTTTTTAATGAACGATAAGTTAAAAACCAAAAAACGGATTCATTAATTAGACAAAAAAATCAGGCAGGCAAATATACTAAAACGTTTTATTAAAAAAATATTTTTTAATCAATTAACACTATTTTACTCATTAAGACTCAACGGCAGATTCAGATTTAAAAAATTGTTGAAGGAAAAAAATGTAATTCCTACTAAGAATTAATTACATTTAGGCAGCCATTAAATTTGTACTTTAGTAAAGCTAAAAACCAAAAAATAACTTTTATTCCAAAAAAATATGCGTCGAATACTTGTATTACTTACCTTTTCTTTTTTAGTATTGATTTCCTGCAAAAAAGAAACTGCTTCTACTCCAGATTTGGTAGATTATTTTAATTATGGAGACACAACCGCAGTTGAATCAGCGGGTGTAAAAATGATTCCCATTAAAACTCCTGTTGGCGATTTTAAAGTCTGGACAAAACGTTTTGGCACAAATCCGAAAATAAAAATACTTCTCCTTCATGGCGGTCCGGCGATGACGCATGAATATATGGAATGCTTCGAAACTTTTTTTCAGCGTGAAGGTTTTGAGTTTTACGAATACGATCAATTGGGTTCCTATTACAGTGATCAGCCAAAAGACAGTACACTCTGGACAACGGAACGTTTTGTCGAAGAAGTAGAACAGGTTCGTAAAGCAATTGGAGCCGACCAGTCTAATTTTTATGTTTTAGGAAATTCCTGGGGCGGAATCCTGGCAATGGAATATGCTCTGAAATATCAAAAAAACCTAAAAGGATTATTGGTTGCAAACATGATGGCGAGTGCTCCAGAATATGGCAAATATGCTGATGAAGTTTTAGCAAAGCAAATGAAACCCGAGGTCTTAACAGAACCAAGAGCTCTGGAAGCGAAGAAAGATTTTGCTAATCCGCGCTATATGGAATTGCTGATTCCGAATTTTTATAAAGAGCATTTATGCCGTTTACAAGAATGGCCGGATGGTTTTAACCGATCTATGAAACATGCCAATGGCGAAGTTTATACGATGATGCAGGGCCCGAGTGAATTTGGAATTAGCGGACGCCTGAAACACTGGGACATCAAAAACCGACTGAAAGAAATCGCGGTTCCGACCCTGATGATTGGTGCAAAATACGACACCATGGATCCAAAAGCAATGGAAGAGCAAAGTAAACTGGTGCAAAAAGGACGTTATTTATACTGCCCTAACGGAAGTCATTTAGCCATGTGGGACGACCAGAAAGTCTTTATGAAAGGCGTAATTCAGTTTGTGAAAGATGTGGATGCTGGAGGGTTTTAAGGACGAAGATTTTAACGCAGAGATTACGGAGTTTTTTCGCAGAGTTTGCAGAGTTTTTAAAAAACGTTTTTATTTGGGGTGAAAAAGTTCGCAAAGCTATATGCAAACTAAATCATCTAATTATATCAGCCCGTTGGGTGTAATTAATAAGAATTTAATTAAACACATAGAAAACATAGATTCTAAGATTTTGAAAAAAGGAAATCAAAAAGAAACTCGTTTCTTCACACATAGTCCCGATAACTATCGGGATGTTTTAATGCAAGTGAAACGCCTTTTTTGAGTTCAATTAGCTATGTTTCTATGTGTTAAAAAATTTCACCCAACGAGTTAATTATATCAAAATCATTCTACTGAAAACAACTGCCCTAGCCCAGATTGAAGTGGAAAGCCCGGAGCAAAAAAAATGTATTTCTTGTTATAAAAAAGCGACTGAAAGAAGCTCTTTTTATGACAATAGAAATACATTTTTTTTGTGAGGACTTGAAACGGAAAGCTGGAATTAGCTCCTAAAAAACTAACTTTTATTAGGTATTCAACCCGTCAATCACTTCTTTGGTGAGCTGGATGCTTTTTAGTTTTGCCTGATGATCAAAGATTGGGCTGGTTGCCATAAGCTCATCAATTTGGGCGTAATCGATAAATTTTTTCAGGTCGGCTGCGAGTTGTTCCGGACTCCCTGCAAACGTACAGGCGGTCATCTGGTTGACATGAAAACGCTCTTCTTCGCTCATAATATCGTCCAGAGACGGCACCGGCGGCTGTAAGCCTTTACGATCGTTTCTGATTAAATTCAGGAACATCTGGTACAAACTTGTCGAAAGAAATTCGGCTTCCTCATTGGTATCGGCTGCGATAATATTAACGCAGGCCATAGTTTTGGGCTTATCCAAATACGGTGAAGGCTGAAAATTCTCGCGGTAAAATTCGAAAGCCTGTATCATTTGGCGTGGTGCAAAATGACCCGCAAAAGCATAAGGCAATCCGTAAGCGGCGGCCAAAGCAGCACTCTCGGTACTGGAACCTAAAATCCAGATGGGAACAGTGGTGCCTTCAGCAGGAAAAGCACGCACTTTTGCCGTGACATTTTCGCCTGAAAAATAATCCTGAAGTTTTGATACGTTTTGCGGAAAACGCTGTGCCTGCTCAAAAAAGTCTTTTCGGATGGCCTCGGCAGTAGGCTGATCGGTTCCCGGAGCGCGCCCTAAACCTAAATCAATACGGTTGGGATAAAGCGTTTCTAAAGTTCCAAATTGCTCTGCCACAATTAAAGGCGAATGGTTAGGTAGCATGATGCCGCCTGAACCTACACGTATATTTTGGGTCTGACTGGCAATATAACCTATCAAAACTACGGTAGCCGTACTGGCAACGTGCGCCATATTGTGATGCTCAGCGAGCCAGAATCGTTTGTATCCTAAAGTATCTGCAAGTTGCGCTATGTCTTTTGTTTTCTGGAAAGTTTCGGAAGCATTGCTATCCTGAGTGATGATAGCGAGTTCTAATATTGAAATTGAAATTGGGTCTTTCATATAAAAAAAATCTTTTTACAAAATTAATTCATTTCCGCCGAAGCCTTTTGCTTTCTACTGTTAATAGAATTATAATGTTTTGCTTCTTTAAAAAACTGAGTGTTAAAATCAAATTTTAATAATTAATTATTGTTTTACGATAATTAATTATACATTTGCAACAACAAATTAAATTTCTGATTCCATGAAGACAACTCATATTGTTTCGAAAATCTTATTTTACATTACGCGTTTTTTAGCATTTGTTTATTTTACTTTAGCGGGTTATTCTTTGCTTGCATTAGCAACTGGCTGGTCGTTACGTTTTAAAGATAACGGCAAATATTTTCAGGTTTGTTATCCTTTTACAGAAAAACCTTTAATGTTAGGCGATTATAATATTCCATATATTATTTTTGATTTTTTAGCGCCTCTAAGTCTTTACGGACTTTTCTTTTTGCTGATCAGCAATGTGTTTAAAGTGTTTTTTCAGCCCAAATTATTTACCCAAAACGGAATCGATCATCTAAGGCGGTTTTATTTAGCTAATTTACTATTGCCCAGTATAACGATATTCCTGGCTTCACTATTTGTTCCTCTGGACAATGAGGTTTCTATTTTTATTGTACTGCATTTTATGCTGGGTGTTTTTGCTTACTTTTTGGCCGCTATTTTCAAGCAGGGATTGAATCTTCAGAACGAACAAGACTTATTTATATAATCATGCCAATAATTGTAAATGTTGATGTAATGCTTGCCAAACGCAAGATGCAAAGTAAAGAATTGGCTGAGAAATTAGGAATTACGCCAGCCAATTTATCCATACTTAAAACCGGCAAGGCCAAAGGAATCCGCTTTGACACCCTGGAAGCCATTTGCCATATTCTGGACTGCCAGCCCGGTGATATTTTAGAGTATGTAAGCGAATAAATTTCAATCTAAATCATTTTTATAATCGGTTTTCTTTTGAAGCCGACAGGCATACTATTGCCTAATTTTTCGAAATACTTATCAGTATCAATCATCTAAATCAATCAAAAAATGAACAGTTTAATCATCAAAAATCTCAGTAAAACCTATGAGAATGATACGCAGGCACTCGCCAATGTATCGCTGGAAATCAATAACGGAATGTTTGGCTTATTGGGTCCCAATGGAGCCGGAAAATCAACTTTAATGCGAACCATTGCCGCTTTGCAGGAACCTTCTTCCGGCAGTATTTCTTTTAACGGAATTGACATTGTGCAAAACCCTAGGTATATCAGGGAAAATATTGGGTATTTGCCACAGGAATTTGGCGTTTATCCTAAAATTTCTGCCTATCGGCTGCTGGATCATCTTGCCGTTTTAAAAGGAATCGTGGATAAAAAAGAAAGACACGATCAGATTTTATATTTACTGCAACAGACCAATTTGCTGCCACATAAAGACAAAGCGGTTCATTCTTTCTCGGGCGGAATGCGTCAGCGGTTTGGAATTGCACAGGCTTTACTTGGCAATCCTAAAATTATTATTGTTGATGAACCCACTGCCGGCCTGGACCCTGAGGAGCGCAACCGGTTCAATAACTTACTAAGTGAAATTGGAGAAAACATCATCGTGCTTTTATCGACTCATATTGTCGAAGACGTTCGCGATTTATGTACCAATATGGCTATTATCTCAAACGGAAAATTGATTCTTGAAGGCCAACCTAATGAGGCAATAGCATCTCTAAAAGATAAAATCTGGATGAAAGCGATTAACAAATCTGAACTGGAGGAATATCAGGCAAATATGACTATTATTTCATCAAACTTAAATTCGGGAAAACTGAATATCCATGTGTTTTCGGAGCAGCAGCCGGATCTGGGTTTCAGCTTAATCGCACCCGATTTAAGTGATGTTTATTTTCGGGTATTAGCTCAAAATCAATTTAAAATATAATGTTATGTTTACAAAATTAATTCAATTTGAATGGCATAACAACACCAGAAACTGGACTTTTTATGCCTCGTTTTTAATTTATTTGGTATTCGGTTATATGGTGGGAGCCTATGCCAATTTTTCGTTTTCAGGCGCGTACAAAAACAGCCCTTATGTGTTAATGTATGCTATTGGTTTAATATCCCTTACCACCATATTCTCTATTACACTACAAGTGGCACAAAGTTTTTTAAAGGCTTATGAAACTAACTTTGACACCCTCATTTTTACAACTCCGGTTTCTAAATTCAATTATTTAGGAAGTCAGTTTATAGTGGCTTTTGCAGTAGCGGTATCTTCATTCGGAATGTTTCTTTTAGGTCTGATGGCGGGACATCAAATGCCCTGGCTGTCCCAAGATGAAATGGGGACTTTTTATCTTATAAATTACCTCTGGCCTTATTTGGTTTTAGTAATTCCGAACATCCTGTTGTGTCTTTCTGTTTTAACCACTTTGGCCTGGATTACCCGAAACAAACTTCTGATTTACGTAGGCGGTTTACTGGTTTACATTTTATATATAGCCGGTTCCCTGTTCTCCAACTCCCCTATTTTTGCAAATGCTTCCCCTTCATCAGCAGCTTCGATGTCACTGGCAGCAAAAGTAGATCCGTTTGGGCTGGCCGCTTTTTTGGAGCAAACACGTTATTGGACCGCTTCTGAAAAAAACAATAATTTACTGGATTTATCAGGTAATTTTCTTTTTAACAGGATACTGTGGATGAGTATTTCTCTGCTTTTAATCCTACTTTCGTATCATTTATTTTCTTTCCGAAAACCAAAAATCAAAAAGATAAAATCTGAAAAAGCTTCTGTATCTTCTAATTCTTTTTCTTCAGAAATACCTAAAAAAATAGAATTCAGAACTTTAAAACATAATGTATTGGTTCTGAAAAGTTTTATAAAAATGGATGTAGCACTTATTTTAAAAGGCATTCCTTTTTTATTGATTGTACTTTTGTTTTCCGGATTGCTTTTAATCGAAATTTCGGATGAAATTGACGGCGGTATCAGAATGGCGCAAAACGTAACTAATACAGCCCTGATGATCAGCACCATCATGGATCGACTGCCTTTTATCTTAATTCTGATTTTGCTTTTTTACAGTAATGAATTACTCAACCGAAGCGAAAGTGCCCGCTTTGAAACGCTCGAAAATACGACTCCTTATCAACAATCAATAATGTTGGCGGCTAAACTCTTTTCATTGCTTACCATGCCATTTGTAATTATTACACTTAGTATTCTAATAGGTTGCGGATTTCAGATCATTCACGGAAATGCTCCGATAGAATTTGGGCTTTACGCTTCTTTATTTTATTATTTAGGCTTCCCTATTTTACTGATTTCTGTAGTTATTCTTTTTATTCAAACGCTCATCCGCAGTAAATATTTAGGGCTGCTTGCGGCTACTATTGTCACTATCCTGATTAGCTCCGTCATTGGAGAACAATTGGGCATTGCACATCCTTTATTGCGTTTTGGAGATGCTTTCAAAAAAGAATATTTCGATTTGAATGGTTTTGGAAATTATACGTTCCCTTTTCATATTTCGATGCTGTATAACACCGGATTGGCATTGCTTCTTTTCACGCTTACTGGTATATTATGGAAAAGAAATACTACCGTTTTAAATACCTTCCGAAGACATTTCTTTAACCCGATTCAAAAAATATCTTTTGTTCTTGGAGGCCTTATTTTTATTGGTTTTGGAAGTTATCTTTTTTATAAAACCAATATCGAATATCCTTATCTTACCAAAGAAGACCAATACAACTGGAGTGAACAATACGAACTGAAATTCAAAAAATATAATGCTTTAGAACAGCCCACAATTATTTCAGTAAAAAGTGATGTGGCTTTGTTTCCGGATCAGAATCGGTATGAGGTAAAAGGAAGTTATGAATTGATCAACAATTCCAAACAACCCATAGAACGTTTGCTGCTTTATATCGATCGTAATTCAAAACTTCTTTCTGTCAGTATCCCGAGTGCCAAACGTATAAAAGACGATGGTAAGTTTCATCATTACTGGTACCAACTGGCAAAACCGCTGAAACCAAAACAAAAAATTAAGATGTCTTTTTCGTTTGAATCTACGTGGTCGCCCTTTAAAGGACACACTGCTTTTAATTCGATTATCGAAAATGGTTCTTTTATGCGAATAAGCCGCTATTATCCTTATTTTGGCTACCAGCCTTCTAATGAAATCAGCAGCAAAAAAGAACGTTTAAAAAGAGATTTAAAACCACAGTCTCCTTTAAAAAAACTAGAAGACAAATCGGTTTCAGCTTATGATTTTATTGACTATGATGCTGTTGTTTCGACATCAGAAAATCAGACCGCAATAGGTGTTGGAGATTTAATTGGCCAATGGAAAAAAGACGATCGCAATTATTTTCATTATCGTTCACACGGAAAAATCCCTTTTAGATTTGCTTTTTCTTCAGCAAGATATCAGCTTAAAAAAATATCTTATAAAGGTATTTCGATCGAAGTTTATTATGATTCCCGACACAGCCGAAACGTTTCGAAACTGATTAAAAACATAAAAAATACGCTGGATTATGTTCAGGGTAATTTTGGAAAATATCCCTATAAAACGATTCGATACGCCGAGATTTCCGCATTTGCTGATGGTTTTGCCGCCACTTCGTATCCTTCGACTGTTTACATGAAAGAGAATTTCGGGTTTTACAGCGACCTCAATCACAAGGACAAAGAAGATATTATCAATCAGTTAACAGCTCATGAACTATCGCATGAATGGTGGGGAAATGCCCAAATCAGCCCGGAAGAAAAAGAAGGCAGCTGGATTTTGACGGAAACTTTGGCGCAATACACCGAATTGATGTTATACGAAAAAGAACACGGTACGGAAAAAGCTTTGGAAACCTTAAAAATTCATTTGGATTTATACCTCAGCAGCAGAAGCTCTGACCCTGAAACCCCTCTTTATAAAACCAATTATGACACGCCGCATTTACCTTACGACAAAGGCATGCTGGTAATGCATCAGCTTAAAATGTTAATTGGCGAAAAAAAGGTAAATCTGGCATTGCACAACTTCTTAAAGCATTATAAATACCCAAATCCTGTTCCGGATTCTGAAGATTTATTAGGTGAAATTTATAACGTTACCACTCCAGAACTGCATCCTAAATTAGAGGAATTGTTTAAAAAAATAATTACTTATTCCTCCAAAGTCATAGCAGTCGAAAGTCATAAAAAGAAAGGAAATTATGAAGTAAATTTTAGAATCAGCACCAAAAAATACAGCGAAAATACGACCGGAAACCGAACACTTATTCCAAATGACGCGACTATTGATATTGGAATTTACGATGAAAACGGAACGCTATTCCATTATCCGTTCTCTATCAAAAATAACGCTGCCGAAGGAAAAATAAAACTTAAAACCAAACCTCAGCGTATTGTAATTGATCCGTATCTAAAAAACATTGACACCTTTATTCAGGATAACGAAAAAGAAATGAATTAGACCAAAAGCGCTCTGTAAACAATGCAGGGCGTTTTTTTTGATTCCTATTAATACGAAAGGTCAATGGCTAAAGCCCCATATATTTAACAAATTTAACCCTCCAGATAAATCTGGAGGCTAGTCAAAAATATTTAAGGCAAATTTTCTAACTAAACAAGCTTAATAAATTAGTGATAAAAATAATTTAATTAAAAAATAAGAAATATCTTAAAAATAAAAAATATTTTTAATTTTACGTTAAACGCTTGACTAGCCTCCAGATTCATCTGGAGGTAATAAATTCGGCATCTAAATCGGCTTTAGCCAAAATAAATATTTAAATTAAAAAAATCAACTTCATTATTAAAATATGTCATTTATTAAAGTTTATATCCATTTTATCTGGAGTACAAAAAATAGAATCCCTTTCCTGAACACCCCAGATTTACGTCTCAAAGTATGGAATCATATCAAAGAAAACGCAAAAGAAAAGGGAATTTATGTCGATTTTATTAATGGTTACTCTGATCATTGTCATTGTCTTATTTCCTTGGGAGCAGATCAAAATATTCAAAAAACAATGCAATTAATTAAAGGTGAATCTTCTTTTTGGATTAACAAAAATCAATTAACTAAAGAAAAATTTGAATGGCAAGAAGAATATTTTGCGCTTTCAGTTTCAGAATCTGTTGTTAATAGGGTAAGAGATTATATTAAAAATCAGGCAGAACATCATAAAAAGAAAACATTTCAAGAAGAGTATAATGAAATAATAAGTAAATATGGGTTTCAAAAAATAAATGAAAAATAAAATTTGGCTAAAGCCCTTACTATGATCAATTTTAATACCTCCAGATGAATCTGGAGGCTAGTCAATATTGAATAAATTAACTTAAATATAAGCAAGAATAGCACAGAAATTCGTCATTGACTGTATAGCAAAGACACAAAGCAAAAATATGTTCCTACACATATAAACTAAATTTCAGGGGATTTTATTTTTAAAAATAACCCTATTTCAACTCAATAGTAATTAACTCATGACTTTTAGTCCCGTCATCTGTAATTTTTAAATCAGATGAATGATTAATGATTTCAAACTTAGACGAAGTATCAACGGCTAAAGAAATGGCATGATATCGAAACGTTTCGGGAACTTCCGGAAGACTGATCACAACATCAACCTCTTTGTCTTTTTGAACGTACTTCACCTGAATGCGGTCTCTTAACCAAATGTATTCGTACACTTCCTGCCACGGTGCCATCCAGATGCTATCCTCTCCTTTTACGCCGTATTTGTTGGCAATGGCTGTCATATAATATTTAAAATCAGGAAAACGCATGCCTAATGACCATAAATTCCCATTGCCTACACTGTGTGTAAATTCCGTGTACCAAACCGGATTTGGTGATTTTGCAATTTGGTCTAAAGCGCTTAAATAACGATCCATTACTTTAAAACCAATCGTATCGTTTGTGCTCTGAACAAAGGTTCGCACAAAAATCAGTTTATCCAGACTGACTTTGTCCTGTACCGGAATAGCTGGCCCTGCACCGGCAAAAGAAGCCACCGAAAAAGAACCATTTGCAAGGGCATCTCTTTCGTATTCTAAATGATAACCGGGAGCACTTTCGCCACCAGGCACAACAAATTGCGACATGGTAAATCCTAAATTCTGACGGATCGAAACCGTATTTTCCGTAACTTCAGTCAGGAAATTCGTTCCGGGTTTGGTTGCATGATGAAAACCATGATTCAGGATATCCCAACCGGCCTCATACATCTCTTTTACTTCTGACCAGGACAAATGACCTCTGTCAACCGGTAAGTCTTTCATAGAAGCTCCATTGATAGCCAATCCTAACTTAAACGGAATCTTTTTTCCGCTTCCATCGGAGTAAAAAAGTCCTTCAGAATGACTGCCGTCTCCGCCATGATCATTTTTCCATTCACTCAGCAGAGGTGCGCTTACCTGACCTCCATTTAACAAAGGAAAAGCAGTTAAATAAGCCGAACGAACGCCGTCATCTAAGGTAAAACTATAGGCAAAATGTTTATTAAACTTCAATTTGGCGGGAGCCATTTTGAACTCTTTATTCGATTTTAATTTAATTTTAAACGAAATAACGACCGGTTTTACCGAATCCTTATCTGAATTTGGATTTTTAGCGAAACAGAAAACGGTGGTCGAAAAAACAAAAAGTATGGCAAGTAAAAATCGTTTCATGTAGTTTTGTGGTATTGGTATTGGAACGCGTTGATTAATAGTTCCTAAAGATACTTTTCTTTGCAAAAAAACAATTAAAAAAAATGCTTTTTCTATTCTAAAATTACGCTGTTAGTAATTATTTAGCACTAATTTCTAACAAGCAAATAAGAACTTCTGTAATTTTGCAGTACTATGAAATTGAGAAATCTACATACCACAAAATCATTCGAATTTTATATTCCGGATTACGCTTCAAAAGTAGTATTGCCTTTTTTTGATACAGGTATCAGCGCAGGTTTTCCTTCGCCTGCCGATGATTATATCGAACTGACGATTGACCTCAACAGAGAACTTATAAAAAACAAAGACAGTACTTATTTTGCCCGGGTAAAAGGACATTCGATGAAAAACGCCGGTATTTATGACGGCGATTTATTGGTAATTGACAAAAGTCTGGAGCCCAGAAATAATAAAATTGCCGTGTGTCAGATTGATGGCGAATTTACCATAAAACGCATCAAAATCGAGAAAGATATTGTTTGGCTAATTGCCGAAAATGAAGATTATAAACCCATAATGGTTACCCCCGAAAATGATTTTATGGTCTGGGGAATTGTGATTCACAGTATCAAATCCTTTTAAGATTTAAACTATAAAGAGTATTCAGAGCGTTCTGCAATGACCAAAACGCTCAAAATACCATCTTTTATTATTTTTTCGCCGGAAATTTCCAGTCAAATTCGTCTTTATCGTTGATGATAGCGCCAATTTCGAACTTCAAAACTTCATCAAATTCTGTCTGAAGAATAAACCAATTGTCTTCGTTAAAATAATTTTCGAAAGTATCAATCGTCTCCGGCGCGTATTTTGTAATT
Organism: Flavobacterium hydrocarbonoxydans; assembly: GCF_009789235.1. Classification (GTDB taxonomy): domain Bacteria; phylum Bacteroidota; class Bacteroidia; order Flavobacteriales; family Flavobacteriaceae; genus Flavobacterium; species Flavobacterium hydrocarbonoxydans. The sequence goes on from NZ_WSTB01000007.1 coordinate 240,597, forward strand.
CCTTTTGTCGCCAGATCCTTCTTTACATCTGCAATTTTTCTCCCAATCAATTTAAACCCAAAAAGATCCAAATCGCTCCCGGAAGCTACAATAAAACCTAATTTCAAATCTTCCTCTTCATAAAAAGTCAATCTCATTTTGTGCGCATTGTACACAAAAATCACATTATCATCTTCGTCTTTATAATTTTTATCAGGCTTACCAAAAACTGCCGTAACATCATTTTGCTTCATTCCGAAAAGCAATTTATCGATTCCTGATTTCAGATTTATTTTCATATTTCTCTTTCTTTTTATTTAAAGCGCAAATTTCGTGAAGTTTTTATAAACTTTATTACGTTTCGCTTTTTATTAATTCACCGAATCGAAATTTCCTCCACAATTACAATTTTCAGGAGCAATTTCCAGCTATCCGTTTCAATCTTTTGTGGCGAACCCCGCCACAAAAGGATTTCCACTTCTATCTGGGCTAGGCAGCCATTTTCATAAGTTTATTTTCGGTTCAAATGAAGAAACCTAACAGGTTTTTAAAAAAACGTTTTGTTTTTGAGCAAGTTTGGGTTTTGATTAGTATTGATTATGAAACCCAAGTTCCTTCGACTTCATCAATTATCCATTTATCGTTAACTTTCTTAATAAAAATCCTAAATCCTTGGCCACAAAGACGACCACAAACAAACCCGGCAGACAAAACACCATACTTCTTTTCTTTATCAAATTGTATTCTAGAAACTGAAAATACTCCTGAAAAAATAAATTTATATTTAGTTTTCCAGATTGTATCTCTATTTGGAAATTTTGATAAATCTCTGAGTTTAAAATTTTGATTTAGTTTTATTTTTTCAAAATCAATTCTATAATTTTCTGTAACGATTTGAATGGAATCTGGAATAATCTTTTTCCCAAAATGCGCTACAAGTTCATTTTGATTACTTTCTTCTGCTGTTTCAATTATTGGGTTAAAAGCTATAACTATTTTTGAAGTATCATTTTTGATTCTTGCCAATTCTTTTTTCCAATTTTCTCTTTCGGTTTTAATTTCGGTAGTATCGCGCCCAACATAATTATCATCTTTATCATAAATTGGTTTCCCAAGAGGTGGAGGAAGATTTAAGATCCTACTATCAATACAAGTCGAGTCAATTAAGCTTGGTAAAATTTCGGTCATTACATTTTTTTCAAACTCTAAATCATTGATTTTCCTTTCACAACTAATTAAAGTTATAAATAATGTAATAAATACTATTTTTATTTTTAGACTCATTTTTTTGAAATATAGCTGAGCGGTTTTGGGAATAAATTAAGCCTCATTATTCGGATTTGCCAAATGATTTCAAATACAAAACTATTTTACCACTAAGCCAATTGCCAAAATCCATTGTGGCTATTAGCAACAGTAAAGTTATATTATTTGATATTTATTTTTTCACAATAGAAATCATATTCTCCAGCTTCATAATCAAAAACATGAAAATTGCAATTTTCCATTTGTCTATTCGCGATATTGTCGATTTGAAGCCCTGTTAATTGTAGCAAACCGAGGTTTAGAATATCTTTATTATTGATGTTATAGAATTCAATAGAAATTTGAGAATTATGGATGGATAAATCTTGAGTCAAATATAAATTTAAGCATTGTAGAAATTTTTCATTTTCGGTTACTTCATTAGTTAATTCAATTTTTCTAATAAAGAAAGGAATGATTTCGCCATTACTTCCTTTATTCCCTTTTAGGAAATCAAATTCATTTTCTTTCATAATCGATATTTTACTTTTAATCAGACTTTTTTTTGGACGCAAGTTCTGGATTTGTTGCTGCTAATTATTAAATTAACTCCTAAAATCTAATACTTCTTCTTATTCGGTTTAGCACTCATATAAAAAGTAATTTTCCCGCCGTTTATCACCTCAGAATGTTTCAGGAAAGGTTTGTCTAATTGTTTTCCATTCAAAAGCACTTTGCTCACAAACACATTTTTCTCCGACTGATTTACCGTTTCTACTTCGAACGTTTTACCATTTTCTAAATTGAAAATAGCGTTCTTAACCAAAGGACTTCCCAAAGCATAATCTTCAGAACCTGGCGCAACTGGGTAAAATCCTAAACTGCTAAAAATATACCAGGCACTCATTTGCCCAAAATCATCATTTCCTCCTAAACCGTCAGCACCATTTCGGTACATTTTTTTCAGAATCATTCTTATTTTGTCCTGTGCTTTCCATGGCGAATTCGTCCAATTGTACAAATAAACTACGTGATGCGAAGGTTCGTTTCCATGAACGTAATTCCCAATAATTCCATCACGCGTAATATCTTCCGTATTTTCAAAATATTTGTCCGGCAAATGCATGCTAAATAACGAATCTAATCGAACATTAAATTTATCATTTCCACCCATCAGTTTAATCATCTCAGCAGGATCTTGCGGAACATATAAACTATAATTCCATGAATTTCCTTCAATAAAACCTTGTCCGTGCGTGTCAAGCGGATCGAACTCTTTTTTGAAAGTTCCGTCATCTAATTTCGGACGCATAAAACCAGTTTTGGCATCATAAACATTTTTATAGTTTTTAGATCTTTCGATAAATTCATTATAAATTTCTGTCTTACCTAATTTCTTCGCCGCCTGCGCAATTGTCCAATCATCATAAGCATATTCTAAGGTTTTCGAAACCGAAGCACCGTTTTTATCCTCAGGAACATATCCTTTTTTCATATAAAGTTCCAAACCATCATAATACGGAACTCTAGCTGTATTCACACATGCCTGAAGTGCTTTTTCTGGATCAAAATTGGTATTGCCTTTTACTATGGCATCTGCCACCACCGAAACCGAATGATATCCAATCATACACCAGTTTTCGTTGGCATAATGCGACCAAATTGGTAACATTTTATGCACACTCTGATCAGAATGCGCCAACATAGAACTCACCATATCGGAGTTTCTTTTGGGCTGTACAATATTAAAAAGCGGATGCAAAGCCCTATAAGTGTCCCATAACGAATAACTGGTGTAATTGGTAAACTTATCGGCTGTATGCACATTCATATCCAAACCTTTGTAGTTTCCGTCAAGATCCATGTATTCTGTTGGCCCTAAAAAGGCGTGGTACATCGCCGTATAAAAATTCACGAAATCTTCTTTCTGAATCGCTTCAATCTGAATTTTATTCAGTTCGTTATTCCAGATTTCCTGACTTTGTTTTTTTACTTTTTCGAAATCCCAACCCGGAACTTCTTTTTTCATATTCTCCAAAGCTCCAGCCGAACTCACTGGCGACAAAGCCATCTTAATTTTTATTTTTTCGCCTTCTTCGGTATCAAAATCAAAAAACAATTTTAGGTTTTGACCCGCCATTTCCGGGAAATTCTTCGTTTGATCGAATCGTCCCCAAAAACCTCTGTACACACTTTTTTCGGGAGTGGCTTGTCCGTAACTTTTTATTTTTTTATTAAACGACATTGCAAAATAAACCGTTCTCGTTCTCGCCCAACCATTCGTCTGACGGTAACCTGTAATTAGAGTATCGTTTTCTATACGAACAAATGTCCACACATTTTTTTTATCATAATTGTAAATTCCGGAAGTCAAATCCAGAATAATATGTGCTTCGTCCGACTTCGGAAAAGTGTATTGATGCATTCCAACACGAGTCGTCGCAGTCAGTTCGGCTTTGATTTTATGGTCTTCGAGAAGTACACTGTAATACGCTGGCTCTGCTTTTTCGGTCGAATGCGAAAATGCTGAACGATAACCTGATTGTGGTTTTGAAGCCACTCCGGGATTCAGCTGCAACTTTCCGGTAGTAGGCATGATCAGAAAATCGCCTAAATCAGAATGTCCTGTTCCGCTAAAATGGGTATGACTAAAACCTACAATAGTTTTGTCTTCGTATTGATATCCTGCGCAATATTTATATACATCGCCGTTGTATTTTCCGTTTACACTGTAAGCAATCGTATCGGTTTCCGGGCTTAACTGCACACTCCCGAAAGGAACTGTTGCCCCAGGATACGTATGTCCCATTTTGGCCGTACCAATCATTGGATCAACATATTGAATCAGATTTCTTTTTTCGGCAGTTTTTTTCTGTGCGTTTACATTATTACTAAAACCAATTATTACAACTGATAATCCAAAAAGAAAACGGCTGCGGTTTACAAAGCTTCTCAGGTATTTATTTTCAATCATTATTTTGTTTTTATATCATTATCAACTTATTACTAAAACGTTTTATCTTTTGTTTCAGGTTAGAAAAATACAACAAAATATGCTCTTTAAAAAATATAAATTTCTCCGAACTAAAAACCTTTTAAAATATCTTTGAGTTACTTAAAGTCATACAATTCTATGAAAAATTATATTTTCGCCCTCCTTCTTTTTTCTAACCTATTTATGTATGCTCAAAAAGTAGAAAGCTACAAATTAACCAAAGAACAGATAAAGGAAAGAGAATTGGAAGGCATTAGTGATTTCCCTATTTACAAAGCCTTTGAATATCAAGACAAAGGAGGCGTTTACGAATTGCTGTTTTGCGAGAATCAAAAGAATATTTCTAAAAAAGATACGCTAAACACCAAAATACAGGCCATTTGTACCCTAAATGATCATGGCGATTTTCTGGAAAAATGGAGAATTAATGATTTACTTGAAAGCAGTGAACCCAAAGAAACTACTATTTGGTTCTGGACAAAATACTGCAGCACCAAAGATTTGGATGGCGACGGTTATATTGATCCGGTAATCGTTTACGGTACAAGAAATGAATATGATGAGATACGCCGAGTGAAAATTATCACAGTTTATAAAAACAAAAAATACCCTATCCGTGCAGTCGAATGTGTTCTGGACGATTGCAGAACATTTAAAAAAGATACAAACTGGAATCTACTACCCAAGAAAATACAAGTTTATGTAAACCAATTGGTCGAAAAACTTAGAAAAGAGCAGGATTTGATTTTACATAATGGATAGAATCATAGAAATTCCAAATTTTTAAATTCAAAATTCTAATATATATGATTTTATGAAGAGTAAGCGAAACTTTTTTAAAGCTTTTTCTTTAAATTTTCTTTAACCTCATCAAACCATTCGTTTTTAAGAACACTCAGAACGATAGAATCACGGCGAACATCACCGTCTCTGGTAGGCATATTGCTGCGTAAAACGCCTTCGACTTTGCAGCCGATACTTTTCATGGCCGCTATACTTCTTTCGTTATTGTTGTCTGCACGAAGCTCTACTCGTTCCATTCCAAGAGTTTCAAAGGCAAATTGAAACAACAAATATTTACAATGTTTGTTAAGCCCGGTTCCTCTAAAAGCTGAACCGTACCAGGTATAACCCAACTGCAACGTTTTGAATTCTAAATTGATATCGTAAAAACGGGTGGAGCCAGCGAATTTTTGAGACTTTTTATCGAATACTATAAACGGAAATTCCTTTTGGCTTTCGCGGGCTTTTACAGCAAGCTGAATATAATGAATCAGATTATCCTTTCCCTCAGCACCAACTAAAGAGTATTTCCAGGTTTCAGGCTCGTTGATGGAGATTTCAAGTAAATTTTCTACGTCTGATTCCTGCAAAGGACGCAAAAGAACTAAATCGTCTTCGAGAATAATGTTGGAGGAGAAACTAAAGTTCATAAATTATTTTTTTGTTAGAATACAAAGATGTTCTAAGTTTTCATAAAGATTCAGAGATAAAAAAGTATTTCCAGTTTAATGAAATATTTACAATTGCTTCTGGAGCTAGTTCTTTCCTGCAAGGTTTCCAAAACCTTGTAGGTATAGTTTTAAGAGTTAAACCTACAAGGTTTTGAAAACCTTGCAGGATGAAAAAAACCTAACCAATTTATAAAATCGGTTAGGTTTTTTATTTATTCACTCATTTCGTCGTAACGTTCCGGAACTTGCGGATCGTACAAAGGGCATTTGAATTCTTCCAGTACATCTACCAGTTTGTCCATGGTGGTACCCTCGGTTCCGTAACAGTCTATTTTGATGCTTTGTGGTGTGGTGATTACCTGAAAAGCACCTTTTCCAGTTGTATTTTGCCAGCTGTTTTCATCGACTTTTTCCCATTTTGAGAATACCGAATTGATTCGGTTCAGGATTACCTGTACCGGAAGCGTTTCTAAACCTTCTACTTCTTGTTTTTCGAGTAATGCCTCGTAAACTTCGTGGTGGTTTAGGTACACTTCTTCTAAATATTTCCAAAAAAGTAATTCGTACATAGCTGTTATTTTTAAACCATATAAGTGATATAAGTTAAATTAAGCTTTAAATCTTATTGATCTGAACTTACATCACTTATATGGTGAAATATTTTTTAATATTCGAATGTACCGTATTCGCTGGTTATGGTCAATTTCTTAGCATCTGCCGCTTCTACTCTTCCTACGATTTGTGCCTCGACATTGAACGATTTTGAAATCGCAATAATATCCTGAGCAATATTTTCAGGTACGTAAATTTCCATACGGTGACCGCAGTTGAAAACCTGATACATTTCTTTCCAGTCGGTTTTTGATTGCTCCTGAATTAATTGGAACAATGGTGGAACCGGGAATAAATTATCTTTTATAATGTGTAAATTCTGAACGAAATGTAAAATTTTAGTTTGCGCTCCACCGCTGCAATGCACCATTCCGTGAATTTCGTTTGGCGTGTAAGTATCTAAAATTTTCTTGATGATTGGCGCATAAGTACGTGTTGGCGAAAGGACCAACTGACCTGCGTTTATTGGGCTGTTTTCTACAGCATCAGTTAGATTTACCTGACCGGAATAAATTAATTCTTCCGGAACAAGAGCATCGTAACTTTCCGGATATTTTTTGGCTAAATATTTCCCGAAAACATCGTGACGGGCAGATGTTAAACCATTGCTTCCCATTCCCCCATTATAGCTTTTTTCGTAAGTCGCCTGACCAAAAGAAGTCAGACCAACAATTACGTCACCGGCTTTGATATTGGCGTTATCCACCACATCGCTGCGTTTCATACGGGCTGTTACGGTAGAATCTACAATAATAGTACGAACAACATCACCAACATCGGCAGTTTCGCCTCCTGTTGAATGAATGGTTACACCGAAAGATTTTAACTCGTTGATTAATTCTTCGGTTCCGTTGATGATGGCCGAAATAACTTCAGCCGGAATTAGGTTTTTATTTCTTCCGATTGTGGATGAAAGCAGGATATTATCTGTAGCTCCCACACACAACAAATCGTCGATATTCATGATTAAAGCATCCTGAGCGATTCCTTTCCAAACCGAAATATCACCAGTTTCTTTCCAGTACATATACGCCAAAGACGATTTTGTACCGGCTCCGTCAGCGTGCATAATCAGACAATAATCTTCATCTTGTGTAAGATAATCGGGAACAATTTTGCAGAATGCCTGAGGAAATAAACCTTTATCGATGTTTTTTATGGCGTTGTGTACGTCTTCTTTTGATGCCGAAACACCTCTTTGTGCGTACCTTTTGCTAGAATCTGAACTCATGAAACTTAGTTTGTGTTGATGTGGTGCAAAGATAATCGCTTTTTTTAATTCTTTTAATGATTCCTTATATTGATTGTGAAAAAGTTTTTGCCACTAATTACACTAATTGTCACTAATTAAAAATGAGGGAAGTAAAAAATGATTTTATGGATTTTAAGATTGCGCAGAATTATTTACCACAAATTAGCACAAATTTTATAAAGCAAAAATCATCCTTAGCGGATGATTTTTGTTTATGACTATTTAGAAAAAATTCAAAATAGAATTTGTGGGAATTTGTGTAATTAGTGGCAAAAAAAAATTACTTCGTAAATAACAATTCTCTGTATTTCGTCAATGTCCAGCTTTGGTCATCTACCAAAAGCTCTAATTTATCACAGTGATTACGAATATCCTCAAAATAAGGTTTTACATTATTACAATAGGCTTCTGCCATTTTCTGAGCATCCGTCAGGGTATTTGCTTTTTTTCTTTCGTTGGTCATGGCAGCCACTTTAGAACTGATACCTTCTATATGTCCTGAAATTTCTTTGATTAAAAGAATCTGTTCTTTAGCAATAGTTTCAAATTCCTTACCGAAGATTTCTTTTAAACCTTTTACATTTTCAATTAAGGTATTTTGATAATGAATAGCCGTTGGAATCACATGATTTCTCGAAATATCTCCCAAAACTCTTCCTTCAATCTGGATTTTTTTGGTGTATTCTTCCAATTCTATTTCGTAACGCGCTTCCGCTTCTACGTGATTCATGATGCCTAATTCATCAAACAAAGCAAAAGCTTGTTTAGAAACTTTGGCTTTTATGGCTTCCGGAGTGGTTTTAAAGTTACTCAAACCTCTTTTTGCAGCTTCTTTTTCCCAGGCTTCGCTATAACCATCTCCTTCAAAAAGGATTTTTTTAGATTGTTTGATGTATTCTCTCAAAACATTAAAGATTGCATCGTCTTTTTTCATGTCTTTCGACTCAATCAAAGTATCAACTGCCACTTTAAAATCTTTTAATTGTTTGGCTACAATGGCATTCAGGGTTGTCATGGCATTCGAACAGTTTGCATTGGAACCAACGGCTCTGAACTCAAATTTATTTCCTGTAAAAGCAAAAGGAGATGTTCTGTTTCTATCGGTATTATCCAGAAGTACATCCGGAATTTTACCTACTACGTTCAATTTTAAATCGGTTTTTTCTTCTGGCGAAAGTTTTCCGGTTGTTACACTTTCTAACTCAGACAACACTTTTGTTAATTGCGCTCCGATGAAAACTGAGATAATAGCCGGCGGCGCTTCATTTGCTCCTAATCGATGATCGTTACTTGCTGTGGCGATTGACGCTCTCAATAAAGTCTCATAATCGTTTACAGCTTTGATGGTATTAATAAAGAAGGTCAAAAACTGTAAATTACTCATTGGCGTTTTGCTCGGACTCAATAAATTTACTCCGGTATCTGTTGCCAACGACCAGTTGTTGTGCTTTCCTGAACCGTTTACTCCTTTGAAAGGTTTTTCGTGAAACAACACTTTAAAATCATGACGTTCAGCCACTTTCTGCATCACGTCCATCAATAATGAGTTATGATCTACGGCTAAATTGGTTTCCTCAAAAATCGGTGCCAACTCAAACTGATTGGGTGCCACTTCGTTATGACGGGTTTTTACCGGAATTCCGAGCAGCATACATTCCTGTTCCAAATCTCTCATATACGTTAATGCACGCGTAGGGATTGAGCCAAAATAATGATCATCTAACTGTTGTCCTTTAGCAGAAGTGTGTCCTAATAAAGTACGTCCTGTCATCATTAAATCCGGGCGGGAATTTGCCAAAGCTTTATCAATCAGGAAATATTCTTGTTCCCAGCCTAAAGTTGCGGTTACTTTTTTGACGTTTTTATCAAAATATTTACAAACCTCAGTAGCGGCTTCATCCATTGCAGATAATGCTCTCAATAACGGAATTTTATTATCTAAAGCTTCTCCCGTGTAGGCGATAAAAACCGTAGGAATACATAAAGTTGTACCATATATAAAAGCTGGCGAAGTGGGATCCCAGGCGGTATAGCCACGGGCTTCGAATGTATTTCTAATTCCTCCGTTCGGAAAACTTGAAGCATCAGGTTCTTGTTGTACCAATTGTGCTCCGCCAAATTTTTCTACAGGATCACTTCCGTCATAAGACGTTTCGAAAAAAGCATCATGTTTTTCAGCAGTAGTTCCTGTAAGTGGCTGAAACCAGTGTGTATAATGTGTTACGCCTTTGGCCAAAGCCCATTCTTTCATTCCCATCGCAATATAATCAGCCAGTTTTCTGTCGATTTTAGTTCCGTGCTGAATAGCGTCTCTTACTCCTTTTAAAGCATCCGAAGTCAAAAACTGCTTCATTGCTTTTTCGTTAAAAACATTCGCCCCAAAAAGTGTCGATTTTTTATCTAATTCTTCAAAATGCACCGGTTTTCTGGTAGAAGCATCTCTTAGGGCTTGAAAACGTAATGTTGACATGTATCTATATTTTTAAATTGCTATTAATTTTGATTGAAAAACAAGAGACAAATATAATCAATTAAAAAGCCTCTAAAAAAGATAAACCTGACAATTTTAAACAAAGAATATTCAAAAGAAGAATGGTTTTTTAAAGAATAATCAATTTGTTTTGAAGAAATATAACAAAATACCGCAGTATTATTCAAGAAACAAACACTTTTTCGTAATTTAAACGCAAAGAATACCAAAAAACAAGCTTAATAATTACGAATTTATTTTTTTAACCACAGTAAAATTGCTTTTTTAAAAATATACCCCTATCAAAATTGCGCTTATGCAAAAAATTATAGTTGACAATAAATTTATACCCCCTAATTTTTAGGACTAAAAAAATAAATCTATATTTGACCCAAGCAAAAAAAACAAAAAATTAATTTATATTATTATGGCTAAAATTAAGTTAGAGTACATTTGGTTAGATGGATATGAACCAACTCAAAATCTTAGAAGTAAAACTAAAGTTGAAGAGCACGACAATTTCAAAGGAACATTAGAAGAACTTGGTAACTGGTCATTTGATGGATCATCTACTAAACAAGCTGAAGGTGGATCTTCTGACTGTTTATTAGTACCTGTTGCAATTTACCCAGACCCAACTCGTATCAACGGATACCTTGTAATGTCTGAAGTTATGTATGCTGATGGAACTCCACACCCTTCTAACGGTAGAGCTACTATTGATGATGATAATGATGATTTCTGGTTTGGTTTCGAACAAGAATATTTCATCATGGACACTAAAACTTTATTGCCATTAGGTTTCCCTGTTGGAGGATATCCTGCTCCACAAGGTATGTACTACTGCTCTGTAGGTGGAAAAAACACTCACGGAAGAAAATTAGTAGAAGAGCATGCTGACTTATGTATCGCTGCTGGAATCAACTTCGAAGGTATTAACCAAGAGGTTGCCTGCGGACAATGGGAATTCCAATTATTCGCTAAAGGTGCTAAAAAAGCCGGAGACGAAATTTGGATCGCCAGATACTTATTAGATCGTTTGACTGAAAAATATGGTTACTATATCGAGTACCACCCAAAACCACTTGGTGATACAGACTGGAATGGTTCTGGAATGCACGCTAACTTCTCTAACGAGGTGTTAAGAACATGTGGAGACCAGGCTACTTACGAAAGAATCTGTGAGGCTTTCCGTCCTGTTACTGCTGAGCACATCGCAGTTTACGGAGCTTACAACGACCAACGTTTAACTGGTAAACACGAAACTGCTTCTATCCATGATTTCTCTTACGGAATCTCAGACAGAGGATGTTCAATCCGTATTCCTTTGATGACTGTTCAAAAAGGATGGAAAGGATGGTTAGAAGACAGAAGACCAGCTTCAAACGGAGATCCATACAAAATTGCTGCCAGAATTATCAAAACTGTTAAATCAGCGCTATAATTCAGGTTCAAATTATACTAAAAGTGCCATCGTAAATGATGGCACTTTTTTTTGTTCCATTTTTTCCGGTAGCAGAAATAGTAGTTTTCAAAAGAACGCCTTGTCCTGCTATCCGCTATATCTATTGTTGCGAACCCCGCAACAATAGGATACCGCTTCTATCAGGGCTATTATAGAAATTTTAGTTTTTATAAGTAACATTGGGTTAGAGTCAAAGGTTTTTCCGTAGTGGCGCACAGCAGTGCGTCTTCGAACTTTGACAGAGATCTCAATAATTCAAACCCAACAGATTTTAAAACCAGTTAGGTTTATAAATTTGAAAGTAATTATCTAATAATTAATTTTAAAGTTAAACTTCAAAAACTATCTTTGTAAATCATTTAAAAAATATATCATGATAGTCTGGATTTTCTTCTTGCTCGCCGTAGTTTTTATTCTTGCTTTAGATTTGGGTGTTTTTAATAAAACGCCACATATTATTAGTACCAAAGAAGCAAGTAAATGGACACTTATTTGGGTAACGCTTTCATTCCTTTTTTCAGGTGTGATTTACTGGCTTTATACCACAGATTATATTGATAATCCCGACAATCTAAAACCTGCTGTTGCTTCGATGAAGTTTATCACCGGATACCTGATTGAACTTTCTTTGAGTGTCGATAATATTTTTGTAATTGCCATTATTTTTGCTTCTTTCAAAATACCTCAAAAATACCAGCACCGTGTTTTGTTCTGGGGAATCCTTGGAGCAATCGTTTTCCGTGGACTGATGATTTTCTTTGGTGTCATGATTATCAATAAATTTGCCTGGATGACGTATATTTTTGGTGCTTTTTTATTATTTACGGCTATCAAAATGTTGTTTTCTGGCGAAGAAGAAGATTTTCAGCCAAAAGATTCCTTTGTATATAAAACATTAGGCAAAATCATGCCACTAACCTCTGAAACAGATGGTGAAAAGTTCTTCATTTCAACCAAAACTGCCAAAAGAGCTGCGACTCCTTTATTTGTTGCCTTAATTGTAATTGAGGTAATGGATGTACTTTTTGCTGTTGACAGCGTTCCTGCTATCTTAGCCATTACATCAGATCCGTTTTTAGTATTCAGTTCTAATATTTTTGCTATTCTGGGATTGCGTTCTATGTACTTTTTCCTGGCGAATATGCTGGCTAAATTCAGCTATTTAGAGTACAGCTTAATTGCGATTCTAAGTTTCGTAGGACTTAAAATGTTATTGCACGATTTTATTCATTTACCAGAATGGGCGTCATTAGGTTTTATTGCGCTTTCGCTTTTAGTAGGAATATTGGTTTCCTTAAAATTTGGAGAAGAAAAAGTACTGACTGATAATACTGAGGAAGAATAATTTTCTTAAAAAACATATATTCATAAAAAAAGGAAATCTTGCGATTTCCTTTTTTTATAAACTCTCATGAATTACTAGTTAACTTTCTTAACATTGCTGTCATCAATGTTGTATTTTGCAATAACAGCGTTATAGTCTGAATAGTCAGGTTTATTCGCAGATTTAGCATTTAATCCATCATCACCTGGAATAATAACAATTCGAAATGTTTTACCTAACCTAAAACTATTTGGCAATTGAGACAAATCACTTATACTACCATCAATAAAAATTGTAACATTATTTTTAGAAAAAGTATAATTATATTGAGCGGTCTCTAAGCCATCATTAAAGTAATATATCTGGGGTAGTAATGCCCAACTATCAGCTTGATTAGCTGCACTAACTAATTCATATACCAAAATATTATCACCTGATAACATGCCAGTTAATGAAACATTCCTTTCATAATTTGGGCCAACAAAGTCAAATGTAGTTTCAGTAACATAAGCAATTAATCCATCTTGTCCATCATATCCCGGAGGTCCTTCCGGTCCTTCACAGCTAGAAAAAACCATTAATCCAACAACTGCGAAAAGGGTAAGTATCTTTTTCATAATATTTGTTTTTTAAAATTTATAAAGCTATTCCAAAAACCAAACCAAAAAAATTGTTTTGTGGCTTTTTGAAATGTTTTTTTCATTATTATTTCGCAACCTGTTGATTTTTAAGCAAAATTTTGTTGAAAAATAACACGTGATATGGTAATGAATTCTCCCAATAGTCCCAGGTATGTGCTCCCGGACGCTCGGTATAATCGTGATCTACCTTACTATAAACTAATCTACGGTGTAACTCTTTGTTAGGTTCTATCAGGAAATCATCTACTCCACAATCTATTATCAACGGAAGTTTGTTTGTTTTTATTTTATCAATCATGCCTAAAACTGCATATTGTTTATACATTTCGGGTTGATCACTTTTGTCACCAAAAACAGGCTGCATCAATTTTACCACCTGTGCCGAAGAATCTCTGTTGAGCATCACACTCATATCTACAGCGCCACTCATACTCCCGGCAGCACAAAACAATTCCGGATGTTTAGCCGACAAATACAAGGCGCCATGACCTCCCATAGAAAGCCCTGTGATGACTCTTCCGTTTTTATTATTAATGGTTCGGTAGGTTTTATCTACTTTCTGAATCACTTCCTGAGTGATAAACGTTTCGAACTGGCTCCCCTGATTTACAGGACTGTCCAAATAAAAGCTAAAAGTTTCACCTTCCGGCATTACGATAATCATATTGTATTGATCGGCCAGATTTTTAACCAGATCTTTATTAGGCGTATTTTTTAACCAATCAGCAAAGTGACCGTATGCACCATGCAGTAAATACATTACAGGATATGTTTTTTTGCTTTTGGCATACGAGTTAGGCAACACAATTGCCGCTTTGTAGGTTTTGCTCATTGCCGTGCTTGCTACCTCTAAAGTATCTACTTTTGCTGCGAAGGAAACACCTGAAACACAAAAAAGAAAAGCAAGTATCAGCGATTTAACGTTTTTCATATTTAATCATTTTTAATATTAGGGAACGTAAATATACCTCTTTTAAGCTTAATATAAAGAAGAAATCCGACAGGTTTTAGGTCCCTGTCGGATTTCTTATCCAAATTAAATTTTCTAATCTGTACTATTATCAAAGAAAACTACATTATTATCGTCTTATGTTCCTGACGGTATTGCGAGGCACTTTTACCAGTATATTGCTTGAATGATTTACTAAAATGACTGAAATTATTAAAACCGCTCTCATAACAAACTTCATTAATACTTATAGGTTTCTCAGCCAGAAGTTTTGAAGCGTGTACCAAACGGTATTCGTTTACAAATTCGGTAAAGGTTTTGTTTGAAATCTTTTTGAAGTAACGGCAAAACGATGGTGTTGTCATGCTTACCATGCTCGAAACCTCATCAATCGCGATTGGTTCCTGGAAATGATCTTTTACATAATTAAAAACAACATTAATACGATCATTATCCTGTACGTGCATTTCCAACGAAAATCCATCAGCATTTAAAATCGTATATTCTTCAGAGGATTCTAATTCATCCAGAATACTTAATAAGGTCAACAATCTTTCAAGGGGCTGCTGATTTTCCATCGATTCAATTTTCTCCCCTATTTTTCTTTTGGTTTCTCCGCCAAAAGCGATTCCGCCTTTTGCCTGGTTCAGGATGTTCTGAATCTTTTTCATTTCAGGAATTCCAAAAAAATCATTTCCTAAAAAATCAGGTTTGATATGAATGACTGTTTCATTTTTATTTCCGGTAAGCTCATTCGTAAAACCACAATGCGGTAAATTCGAACCTATTAATAATAAAGAACCATTAGTATAATAGGAGACATGGCTTCCTATTTGTCTTTTTCCTGCACCACCATTTACAAAAACCAATTCAATTTCAGGGTGATAATGCCATAAATGCGCTTTCTTATTGGCTTTCTCGGCGTGTTTCGTATAGGTAAAAGAACTTCCGTATGAGCTGGATATTACTTCAAGAGCTGGGGCTATTGCTTTCATTGCATTTGTTTGAAAAATAATAGCAAAATTAACAAAAACGCCTAAAATAATTCAAATTTTAACCTATAACGGTTTCGTAAATGAGAATATAGCATCGAAATCAGCAAATCGGGTTGCTAAAAATAGTTTATTCTTCAACTAATTTAGCATCAGAGAATTAGAACTAATAATTTAAAAAATTAAAGCCATGAAAAAGACATTAAAATTAAGTTTAGTATGCGCAGTACTTTTTACAGGATTAAGTGCTTTTGCAATTGATGGTAATGAAGACTTTGCTCTTCATGTAATTAAAGGAAATGGTAAGGTGATTACTTTTGCATTAAACAATGTAAAAAAAGCAAGCCTTTCTATTTATGAAAAAGATGGAACACTGATTTATTCTGAAAATGCTTCAGGTAAAGAGGGAATTTTGAGAACTTTTAGCTTAGAAGAATTTCCGGCAGGAACTTACATCTTAGAAGTAGAAGATAATGTGAAAACAGTAAAACATGAAATTACGATTACAGATACTACATCTGTGTTATCATCAAAAGCAATTTCATCAGTTTACAAAGCAGGTTTTGCTGCAAAAAACAGCAGCGTTGCAGCACGTTAAAAAAACATACCTTTTATAAGGTATAAAATGGTTAAATCGTTATAAATTTTACAAGAAACAGCTCTTTATGATGATGAGCTGTTTTTTTTATGGGGCAAATTCTCCGAAAAATTATTATTAATTAAATTTTTTCAAACTAAAATTACGACATATAAATAAAAACATTTTATTGATTTTCATATTCTCAATTGAGCCGAAAACATTGAAAAATAATAATCAAATTAACAAAAACACCTAAAATAATTCAAATTTTAACCTATAACGGTTTCGTAAATGAGAATATAGCATATAAATTGGAAAATACAGTTGTTAAGATATAGGGATGTCTGAAGTAATTTTACATCAGAGAATTAGAACTAATAATTTAAAAATTAAGACCATGAAAAAGATGTTAAAATTAAGTTTAGTATGTGCAGTACTTTTTTCAGGAATGAGTACTTATGCAATTGACGGAAATGGAGATTTTGCTCTTCATGTATTAAAAGGAAATGAAAATGGTAAGCTAATTACTTTTGCTCTTAACAATGTAAAAAAAGCAAACCTTGCTATTTATGACAAAGATGGTACTTTAATCTACTCTGAATACGCTTCAGGTAAAGATGGAATCCTAAGAACATTTAACTTACAAGAATTCCCAGAAGGAACTTATTTCTTAGAAGTTGAAGACAATGCAAAAAAAGTAAAACATGAAATTACAATAACAGACGAGGCTTCAATCTTGTCTTCAAAAGCAGTTTCATCTGTTTATAAAGCAGGTTACACTGCAAAAAATACAAGCGTAGCAGTACGCTAAAAAAGTTTATACTTCTCATAAAGTATAAAAATGAGGTTAGATAGTTAGTAAAGTTTAAAACGTGATTGTTTTAAAAACAGCTCTTTGTGGTTATTGAGCTGTTTTTTTTTGCTTATAACTTAACGGAAATTAAAATTCCAATTTGGCTAAGCTTTTTTTTAAGCCACAGATTAAAAGATTAAAAGGATTTAAAAAAATCTGCAAAATCTGCGGGTGACAAAACTTCACGACTTTACATGAAACCATCACTCCTAAAAGACGCACTGCTGTGCGCCTCTACGGAAAACTGGGATGAAATGTTAGTAGAAAAAATGAATCTCGCAAAGACGCAGAGGCGCAAAGTTTTTTTTAAGCCACAGATTAAAAGATTAAAAGGATTTAAAAAAATCTGCGGAAAACTAAACTTTGTGTCTTCGTGACTTTGCGTGAAACCATCACTCCTAAAAGACGCACTGCTGTGCGCCTCTACGGAAAACTGGGATGGAATGTTAGTAGAAAAAATGAATCTCGCAAAGACGCAGAGGCGCAAAGTTTTTTTTTAAGCCACAAATTAAAAGATTAAAAGGATTTAAAAAAAACTTCAAAATCTGCAAAATCTGCGGGTGACAAAACTTCACGACTTTACATGAAACCATCACTCCTAAAAGACGCACTGCTGTGCGCCTCTACGGAAAATTGGGATGGAATGTTAGTAGAAAAAATGAATCTCGCAAAGACGCAGAGGCGCAAAGTTTTTTTTTAAGCCACAGATTAAAAGATTAAAAGGATTTAAAAAAATCTGCAAAATCTGCAAAATCTGCGGGTGACAAAACTTCACGACTTTACATGAAACCATCACTCCTAAAAGACGCACTGCTGTGCGCCTCTACGGAAAACTGGGATGGAATATTGAAGGAAAAGAATGAATCGCACAAAGAGACACAAAAAACGCAAAATTTTTTACTCTAAGTTTTAAAAAGGTAAAGTTCGCAAAGCTTTATATTGATCCATTAAATCTCCATTCCAAAACTTTCTTTTTAAAACACTCCTGTAGGACCACAACCCTCTTTTGTGGTTATTTTTTTTGTTCAAAATTTTGCAATAAATGACGCTGAAAAACATAAAATTTTTTATTTCACAAAACAATTCTTAATAAATCACAATCAACTGATTTTAAATTTATTAAATAAAAAATAATAAAAACATCCAGAAAGCCAATAAATACGTATATAATTTAAGCAAAGCACAGAAATAGTTTTAATTCAGCAACTTAAGACCTAAAAAAAGGCAAAAAGGTTGTCAAAAATTAAATATGTATTTGTAGTTTTGCGCTACCACTAATAGTTAAAATTCAAAGAAACATGAAACAAATTTTCAAATTCGGCTTCGTTGTGGCCATTTTTTTCACAACAATGTTTACTTATGCAATTGATGGAAAAGGGGATTATATCTTGTATATAAAAACCGGTAACGGAAAAGTAGTTAGTTTTACTTTAAACACCGTTGAGAAATCAAATTTTTCAATCTTCGACGGAAATCATAATTTAGTGTACGCAGGAACTTCTGCTACAGACGAATTAGAAATTTCGAAAACATTAAGTTTAGAAGCTTTCCCGGCTGGAACTTATTACTTAGAAGTAAAAGAAAATAGTAAAGTCGTAAAACACGAAATTATTGTTTCAAACAAAAAGTCAAAAACAGTTAAACTTGACCAGTCTGCGAACGAAAGTCCAGCATTCCGTCGTTAATTAATTTTGATGGTTTTCAGAGATTAAAAAGGCAGCTTTATTAGAGCTGCCTTTTTTTATGGAGAAAAATTTACTTTTCTTATTATTACATATTCCTTCTATACTGCCCTCCTACTTCAAACAATGCCGAAGTAATCTGACCTAATGAACATACTTTTGTAGCTTCCATTAAATGATCGAATAAGTTTTCGTTTTTAATAGCGGCTTCCTGTAATGTATTCAAATGTTCATTTACTTTCTCTTCATGAAACTGATGCAGGTTATCCAACATCGTAATCTGATATTGCTTCTCTTCTTCGGTAGCACGAATAACCTCAGCAGGAATAACTGTTGGTGAACCTTTTGAACTCAAAAACGTATTGACACCTACAATCGGGAAATCTCCGTTGTGTTTCAAGGTTTCGTAATACAAACTTTCTTCCTGAATTTTAGAACGCTGGTACATGGTTTCCATCGCACCCAAAACACCGCCACGTTCTGTGATTCTGTCAAACTCCTGTAAAACAGCAGCTTCAACTAAATCTGTCAATTCTTCAATAATGAATGAACCCTGAATTGGGTTTTCGTTTTTCGCCAAACCTAATTCTTTATTGATAATCAGCTGAATCGCCATCGCGCGACGTACGGATTCTTCTGTTGGAGTTGTAATCGCTTCGTCATACGCATTCGTATGCAATGAATTACAATTATCATAAATCGCATACAAAGCCTGCAACGTCGTTCTGATATCGTTAAAATCAATTTCCTGTGCGTGTAAGGAACGGCCTGAAGTCTGAATATGGTATTTCAGCATTTGTGCTCTTTCGTTGGCTCCGTATTTGTTTTTCATGGCTTTCGCCCAAATTTTACGTGCCACACGACCAATAACCGAATATTCAGGATCTACTCCATTCGAGAAAAAGAACGATAAATTAGGTCCAAAATCGTTGATGCTCATACCGCGGCTCAAATAATATTCCACGTAAGTGAAACCATTAGAAAGCGTGAATGCCAACTGCGTAATTGGATTCGCTCCTGCCTCAGCAATATGATAGCCTGAAATCGAAACCGAATAGAAATTACGAACGTTTTTAGTAATAAAATATTCCTGAACGTCGCCCATTAATCGCAAAGCAAATTCGGTTGAGAAAATACAGGTATTTTGTGCCTGATCTTCTTTTAGAATATCCGCCTGAACTGTACCACGTACTTGCGATAAGGTTTTGGCTTTTATTTCGTTATACACTTCCAAAGGTAAAACCTGATCTCCCGTAACACCCAAAAGCATTAAACCTAAACCGTTGTTTCCTTCTGGCAAATCGCCTTGGTATTTAGGACGTTCTAATCCGCTTTCTTTATATATTTTGTTGATTTTAGCCTCAACTTCTTTTTCTAAATCGTTCTCCTTAATATAGTACTCACATTGTTGGTCAATGGCCGCATTCATAAAGAAACCCAACAACATTGGCGCTGGTCCGTTGATGGTCATACTTACAGATGTCAACGCATGAACCAAATCAAAACCTGAATACAGTTTTTTGGCATCATCCAAACAACAGATTGAAACTCCCGCATTCCCGATTTTCCCGTAAATATCCGGACGCAAATCTGGATCATTTCCGTATAAAGTTACACTATCAAAAGCCGTAGAAAGTCGTTTTGCAGGCAATCCTGCGCTCACATAATGAAAACGTTTGTTGGTTCTTTCCGGTCCGCCTTCACCCGCAAACATTCTGGATGGATCTTCGCCTTCACGTTTAAAAGGATACAATCCTGATGCAAACGGAAATTCTCCGGGTACATTTTCCTGTAAATTCCAACGCAGAATATCGCCCCAGGCTTCGTATTTAGGCAAAGCAATTTTCGGAATCTGAATATGTGACAAACTCTCGGTATGCGTCGCAATTTTGATTTCTTTATCACGAACTTTAAACGTGTAAACCGGATTTTTATATTTGTTTACTTTCTCGTCCCAATTCAGGATAATTTCCCAGTTGTACGGATCAAGATCCATTTTTACTTTGTCAAACTGATTCAGTAAAAGATTCAAAAAGATTCTGTTTTCGTCGTGTACTTCGGTTGCGCTTGGTAAAACAGTAGCATCATCGATTCCGGCTTTATTTATTTGCGGAAGTTTTCCTGAAACCGATTCAATAGTTTTGAAGATTCCGTATAATTTCTGTGCTACTTTTTGCTGCGAAAGCGCGCTTTCATCATAGCTTCTGTTGTTCTCCGCAATTTCAGACAAATAACGGGTTCTGTGCGGCGGAATCACGAAGATTTTCTCGCTCATTTCACGTGTAATCTGGAAAGTCGAATTTAAGTCGGAACTTGTTTTTTCGACAATTTTATCCATAATCGCTTTGTAAAGCGTGTTCATTCCCGGATCGTTAAACTGCGAGGCAATGGTTCCGAAAACAGGCATATCATCCGGATTTTTATCCCAAAGATTATGGTTTCTTTGGTATTGTTTCTTAACGTCACGAATGGCATCAAGTGCACCTCTTTTATCAAATTTATTCAGTGCTACTAAATCAGCAAAATCAAGCATATCGATTTTTTCTAATTGTGTTGCAGCACCAAATTCCGGTGTCATTACATATAAGGATACATCCGAATGATCCATAATTTCAGTATCCGATTGTCCGATTCCAGACGTTTCCAGGATAATCAAATCGTATTTTGCCGCTTTTAGAACCTGAATCGCTTCGGCTACATATTTTGATAAAGCCAAATTCGACTGACGTGTTGCCAGCGAACGCATATAAACACGTGGATTGTTAATCGCATTCATTCGGATTCTGTCTCCTAATAATGCGCCTCCGGTTTTTCTTTTGGAAGGATCCACAGAAATTAATCCGATTGTTTTTTCAGGAAAATCAATCAGGAAACGACGAACCAATTCGTCAACCAAAGACGATTTTCCGGCTCCACCCGTTCCGGTAATTCCCAAAACCGGGATTTTAGAATCTATATTATGAGTATGAATTTTATCAAAAACAGGTTTTGCAATTTCAGGGAAATTTTCCGCTGCCGAAATCAAACGCGCAATTGCGGTTGGAATTTTATTTTCGATATGATCGATTTCACCGTTTAGTTGATCTCCAATAGGGTAATCCGAACGCTCTACCAAATCGTTAATCATTCCTTGCAATCCCAAAGAACGCCCGTCATCTGGCGAATAAATTCTGGTAATACCATATTCGTGCAGTTCCGAAATTTCACTTGGCAGAATTACACCTCCGCCCCCGCCAAAGATTTTGATATGCCCTGCTCCTTTTTCCTGAAGCAAATCATACATATATTTAAAGTACTCATTGTGCCCTCCCTGATACGATGTCATAGCAATCGCATTGGCATCTTCCTGAATAGCGGTATTCACCACTTCTTCTACACTTCGGTCGTGACCTAAATGGATTACCTCAACACCTGTTGACTGAATAATTCGACGCATAATATTGATTGCTGCATCGTGTCCGTCAAAAAGCGAAGCCGCGGTTACTATTCTTACTTTATTTTTAGGAATATAGGGTGTTTGTAGTTCCATTTTGAGAATATGATAATTTTAAGGGAGCAATTTACAAAATATTTTAAAAATCCATCACCATAATAGGTTTATGTTAACAAAAAAAGAACTATCTTTATAGTACATTTTAGAATCGTACACAACTTCTACGATTTACCCGCTATTCCATTGTTTACAATGACTTCTCGACAACATGGTAATCTTGAAACATTTAAACAAAATACAAGAACCTATTAATCAGTCCTCTACTGTAATTTAGCAATGTTAAAAGTCCCCAAAATTTTTACACCAAACTTTACCTATTACACCTTAAAAGTATTAACGTAAAAATTAATTAAAATGAAAAAATTTATTCTTCTCATCGTATTTCTAGGAGCAAGTCTGACTGTGTCTTCGTTTAATCATCTTGAAAAGAATGATTTAATGATTGCTAAAAACAATACAGTTACGAACCATATCAATTCTTTTGATGTTTATGATTTCCAGACTGTAAATGTTGAACTATTAAATGATTTTTTTAAAAGATATCCTAACCTGAAACAATACCAAAACGAGGTTGCCTCATTATACAAAAACAGATCCTACGAGCCTATCTGGTTTCAGGATAACAGTATCAATGCATTAGGGCAAACTTTGTATCAAAAACTAAAAAATTTAGATCAGGAAGGTTTAGCCATAAAACTGCCTTATAAAAAAGACCTAGATCTGGCTTTTGGCAGCGATAACGCAGACAAACTTTCAGAATCAGATACCGATATGTTATTGAGTACTATGTACGTTATTTATATGAGTAATGTATATGAAGGAATCGATGCCGAAACGGTAAAAAAATCCGGATGGTTACTGCCTAAGAAAAAAATCTCTTATGTAGCCCTTTTAGATTCTTTAATGACTAACCCTGCTCTATTAGAAAAAAACAACGATCTTCTTATTCCTCAGTATTACAAACTACAGGAAGTACTTAAAAAATACCAAAAAATAGAACAGGATAAAACCTGGACACCTATTGCATTTACGGCTCCTTACAAAGATTTAAGACCAGATGCAACATCAGAGATTATACGTCAGGTAAGAAACCGCTTGTTTCTATTGGGCGATTTAGCCACCGATTCCGGAAGCGATTTTTACGACAGAGAATTAATGGATGGTGTCATGAAATACAAACTTAGAAACGGATTAACACCTAATTACATTATAAAAGAAGAGCACATTCAGCAATTGAATGTTCCTATTGCCGAAAGAATAAAAACCCTAATGATCAACATGGAACGTTCCCGTTGGATTTCGCCAAAAATGATTCAGGAAAACGAATTTGTAATGGTCAATGTTCCTTCGTTTATGCTGAAATATGTAAAAAACGGGAAAACCGAATTAGAATCAAATGTGTTTGTAGGTGCATCTTATACGAAAACAACCATTTTTAGCGGAAAAATAGACAAAATTGTTTTCAGCCCATACTGGTACATTCCGCAAAGCATTGTAGAAAACGAATTGAAAATGAAAATCGCAGCCGATCCTAATTACTTAACCGACCATAATATGGAAATCGTAAACGGTCAAATGCGTCAAAATCCAGGTCCGGACAATTCATTAGGACTGGTAAAATTCATTTTCCCTAACGGAGACGATATTTACATGCACGATACCCCGGCCAAAACGTTATTCGAATTCGAAAGACGTACTTTTAGCCACGGTTGTATCAATGTAAAAAAAGCCAAAGAATTAGCCATCGCTATGCTACAAGATTATCCAGAATGGTCACCTGAAAAAGTAGATACTGCCATGGCAGGTGTAACCGAAAAACCTTTTAAACTAGCAACGCCAATCCCTATTTACATAAGTTATTTTACGGCTTGGGTAAACGAAAATGGCGAAGTAGGTTTCTATCAGGATGTTTATGAGCATGATAATGAGTTAAGCAGTGCACTTTTCCCTCAGGATATTGTGGCTCTAAATTAACACATTCTAAAAAGCCAACCCCTTGGTTATAATATACATAAAGGCCTTTTCGAGAAAAATTATGATTTAATGATTTTTCTCGAAAAGGCCTTTTTTTTTGTACAACTTCACAAGCCCTTCCTGAAAATATCGCTTTTATCATTCATCAGGGGGTGCCACCATCCCGATAAGAGGGCAAATCCAGCATGCGCTTATACGCCCTCTTATCGGGATGCTGTCGGGCTTTCGCTGCTACTTCGGTAGCTTAGCTCTATCCCTCACCCGAGCTACACTTGGTGGTTACGGAGGTCCTCAATCTTGTCATTCCGGAGGAATCTCTATCGATGATTTAACATAATGCTGAATATCACCCCGCTGGGATTCCTACGGAATGACAAGATTGCGCAGCTTCTGTGATTTTTTAAACACACAGTTTGTCATTCCGTAGGAATCTCTCTATCGATGATTTAACGCATGCTGAATGTCACCTTGTTGGGGTTCTTTTTCGAACCTAAAAAGTCACCGCAACCTTATCATTCCGCAGAAAACCTAACGAAACGGTTCTACGAAGCAAATCTCAAGTCATTGACTGAAATTTTCTTTGCAGCATAACTTTACTGGGATTCCTACGGAATGACAAGATTGCGCAGCTTCTGTGATTTTTTAAAAACACAGTTTGTCATTCCGTAGAAAACCTAACGAAAGGCAAAAAAAACAAAAAATCAACGCAAAGTCACCACAATCTTGTCATTCCGTAGGAAACCTAACGAAGTGGTTCTACGAAGTAAATCTCTATCGATGATTTAACGTAATGCTGAATATCAACCGCTGAGATTCCTTTATCTTTTTTTAAAATTATACAGATTAATCGACAGTAATACTTTTTTCTCGTGAAGAGTTACAAGAAGAACTTCCGTTATGAATAGTAACTTCGGCTTTTACGCTATAAGTTCCTGCAGCATCATAAATATGAGATGTTGTTGCCCCGTTTACGGTTTCCGTTTTACCATCTCCAAAAGTCCATTTAACAGATTTTACCGAATAGGTTCCGGAATAATCAATTACATAATCAATTTTCTTAGGATTTGCCGCATCTGTAGTATGTGTTAATTTTATAAACAATGCTTGTTCTGTACAATCAAAAGCATTTTCTAAATCATCTTTTCCACAAGAAAAAACGAATAATAAAGAACATATAACCAATAATAAAGCAAATTTATTTTTCATAATTCAAATTGTTAATTAAACCTTCTTACACAAAAATAAGACTATTATTATGTTTTATCAATATGGAAAGCAAAAACACAAAGTAAGCACAACCTTGTCATTCCGCAGAAAACCTAAAGAATGGGCTCTACGAAGTGAATCTAAAACATTGACTGAAATTTTCTTTGCAGCATAACTTTACTGGGATTCCTACGGAATGACAAGATTGCGCAGACTTTACGTAGCTTAAACACACAGTTTGTCATTCCGTAGAAAACCTAACGAAGTGGTTCTACGAAGTAAATCTCTCTATCCATGATTTAACGTATGCTAAATGCCTCCCCGCTGGGACTTTTTGTATTTGATTACAGCTAAGAACTTAACATCCATTGTGAGTTTACACAAAATCTTGTCCCATCTCAGAAAAACGTGAAGTTTCACGTCTGGAACGTGAAATTTCACGTCAGCGATGTGAAACTTCACGTCCGTGATGTGAAATTTCACATCAATAACGTAAACGTTTACGTCCGGAACGTGAAATTTCACGTCGGCGATGTGAAACTTCACGTCCGTGATGTGAAATTTCACATCAAGAACGTAAACGTTCACGTCCTGGACGTGAAATTCGGCATAATTCACTCCAGTTTTGCGAAGCCTCATGACTTTTTACACGTTCCAATATTCTTGAATCACCCCAAATTTGACGTCAGCCGTGTCAAATTTGACGTCCGTGATGTCAAATTTGGCGTCCTCCATGTCAAATTTGACGTCCACGATGTCAAATTTGACGTCCGTGATGTCAAACTTGACGTCCGTGATGTCAAACTTGGCGTCCTCCATGTCAAATTTGACGTCCACGATGTCAAACTTGACGTCCGTGATGTCAAACTTGGCGTCCGTGATGTCAAATTTGACGTCTATGATGTCAAATTTGACGTCCGCGATGTCAAATTTGGGGTAATTACTACTTATAAACCTTATTTGTAAATTCGATAGCCCCAAACCAATAAAATCCCAGCGGGATGATATATTTATAGAAAATTGCAGAAGGATTTGGGCAAGAACCCCAGCGGGGTGATACTTGACCACAAACATTGTTAGTTGCTATTCATAAAAAAAAAAGCTACAGGAAGTGTTTTCTTGTAGCTTTTGTTTGTGTCTTGTCGTTGCGGGCACGGATTGCAAATCCTGACTATTGGTTTGTAAATCCGTGCCATCGGGTTATGACTGATATTTCCAAATACAAAACAAACCTTAAATTAGTATTTTACCCCACTTGCGAGAAACTGCGGTTGGCAGAAGATTTAAACTAAAAAAACTCTCTGTCATCAAATGAAAGAGAGTTTTTATATTTAATTTGATGGTGTAACATTCAAATTATAGGTTTTTGGAGGACATCCATTGTTAAAATTATAAGTGGCAGAAATCTGAAACATACCATATTGACATTGATAATATCCTATATTTTTTGAATATTGGTTAAAAGGTGGTAACATAGTTCCGCCACTTTGTCCTGCTAAAGGACCAGCAACCCATTTTGCACCTCCTAAATTCCATACAATACTTGAAATAGTGTTAACATCACATCCATTTACAAAAGGGACAACTGCACCTTTTCCTTTTACAGTACCATCACAAATATAAAAAGCATCAAAAGTTGGACTGCAACAAACAGTTCCTCCAGATTTAGTAATATTTAAAATTGTATTACAAGTTTGTGCAGTTCCGCCTGAACCAGCTGCGGATAAAGTCCCATTAATGAAACTTGATGAAAAAGTTACACTTACAGAACTACCATTTACAGTTAATGACATACTATTTACTGGATTTGCAGTGTAACTCCAAGTAATACTGCTTGAAGTTCCAGTTGCATTTACATATTGATAAGTTGCTGTTGACCCTGCATTTACAACAGCTTCTGCATTTGGAGCGCAAAGATTTAGTTGTGTTGAACTTGTTAATGTAGAACCATTAATATAGCAACAAGTTCCAAGTGCTTCCCTATTTGATAGATTTTTATTTAATATTGAGTTTTCAATATTTTGTGGACTTACTATCAATTCTTCACTTTTAGAACAAGCTAAAAAAATTAAGCTTGAAAAAAATACAAAAACTAAAATTTTAAAATAATTTCTCATAATTTATTTATTTCCCTTTTGCAACAATATGATGCCATTTAAGACGAAAACTTTAGGTACTATTTTTGGTTAGAATTGTTCCGTCTTGTTGTCAAAAAAAAATATTTATTCCTTTAAATTTGAACAAATCACAACATTTCTGATTTTGCAATTTAAATTTCTTCAAATGCTCATTTTTATCAGTTTTTGTGTTTTCGTCGGTTCTCTAAATTTTCTGTCAACGTCAGTCTGTTAAAAAACTTCCGCTTTTGTTGTAAACAAGTATAGGGAAGTATTGTTTTAAAAACAGGATTTTCTCATTTTTAAGAATGCAATATAGCATAGGTATTTCCCGCCAACAAATGCGTTTTTCTAGTTTAGAAGATGCTATTGCTCCCGATAATCAGGAATGTAATTTTTTTGATCATGGTTTTAATTTAAATTAGTTTTTTAGAATGCTTGGTTAAAAGTCAGAGACTTTTATCAGGTTTATGGTTTTTAAGAACATAAAAATTACGCAAAGTCAGAGACATTTGCGTAGCGCTTAGGAAGGAACACTTTGGGGTGCGGGGGATCATTCCTCAATTTCTCCGTTTTTAGCAAATGGCACTTTTGAATTACTGCCCTTGTCTATTATCGATTGAATAGTGGTAGGAACAGTTAGTCCTGTGGTAAAAGCGAGCCAACCTTTAATATTATATCCCGATGAAATATAAATGTACGCAAGTAGCGCACCAGCTATTGGCCAAAACAAAAAGAATATCCAGAATAATAAATCTTTACGAACTCTATCAGAAGGTGGTATTTTTACCTCATGATATAGATTCATCATATTAAGCATGAAGCCTCCAATTGCAGCTTGAATAATTGGTTCAATCATATTACTAGTCATCAGTGAATTTTGTTTGTAATTGCATTTAAAATTTTGATACCAAGAGGTGTTTCTGATTCATATTTTTGCCTTAAAGCAAAAAGAGGTAGTCCTTTATTATTTAATTTTTTTGCACGAATAAATACTTCTGAATTTTCTAATTTTTTATAAATTTTATCCCGTGGAATATTAAGTTGGCGAGAAACTCCTTCAACAGTTCTCCAACGAAACTTCGATTCTGCAAAAGCGATTACAAGTGTTTCTTCTAAATTATTATCTTCCATGAAAAAAATATTTCTATTATTTATTAACTAAGATTCCCTCTTTATTTTATTACAGATTATTTATTTTATTAAAAAGGGTAAATTGCATGAATTGTTATTTTATCTTCTTTACTAACGCTTAAAATATTTTTATAGCGCAAAGAACCTGGATATGTTCTTAGGATAATACTTGGATCGGTATCAATAATTTCTGCTTCATTATTTTTAAACAAAACAATTTTATCAATAAATTCTAATACGCATCCATTTTCAATTATATGTGAGGATAATGGTTTTAGCATTTTTTTGTTCTTTACTAAAGGCAATTCAAAAGATGTTCTCGAAATTCTAATTTCCTTTGCTAAAACTTTTTCTTCCGATTTTATTCCAAGTGAATCTAAAAAGTAATCATAATCGTTTTCAACTATAAAATTTGAAGTATAAAACTTTCCTTTATCTGTAATTAAAAAAGATTTTTTAGAGCTGTTAAAAGCATATTTTATTTCTTTGTCTTCTGATGCTAAATTTTTAATTAATAATTCATTAGTGATCTTATTTTTGCCAAAATTACTAATCAAATTTTTTTCCTTTTTTTCATCATAAAATGAATGCTCATTTTCCTGTTTTCTTATTTCAATTTCATTTTCTAAAAACTCGAAAGAACTGTTACTTTCATAATTAATTATATCATACCCAACCCAGGACGTTCTAATTGATTTTGTTGAAACTTCTTTCTCTTTTATTTGCAGTATTGTTTCGTCATTAATTGAACCATAAAATAATCCATCCATATTGGTTGAAACAGCAAGTGCTCCACATTTTGCATTTAGTGAAATAGATTTTGCATCAAAATATTTTTTAATTTTTTTGTCTTTTTGAAACTCATATTTAGAATTATACGACAACTTCATCGAGTAAACGCCTTTTATAGTTGCGATGAATATTTTCATTCCATAAATTTTAATATCTAGCACAGGTAAGTCTGATTCTGGGATTTTTGCTAGAATAATTAACTCATTATTTATGAAATATTCGAAATTTAAAGTATTTGAAACTTTTCGCCATAATTTATCAAATGAGCTCTTTAATTCAGGAATTTTAAAAAAATAATCACCTTGTTGGTTTTTATAATAATCGTTACGTTGAAAAATTAGTCTAAAAAAATCGACATATTCTGGATATTGTACATATAGATTATGATAAATTTTATTCAGATTTAAACACCCAATACTTCCATCATTTAGAATCAAAAATAAATGTCCACTATATAGATAGCAATCTGCTGCTTCAATATTTAAATTAAACTTAATTGTCTTCATAGTTGACACTTTAATAATTTAATATAAATTCTATTATCTATTACTTTGTCTGCGAGCCATTTTACTAAAAGAGGATTTGAAATTTCATATTCGGCCGATGAAACTGGATATCCATGATATGGGTCTGTCATATTTACAATTTCAGGAAAAAAACCTAAAACTTCTTCATTAGAACCCATGATAAATTTCCCATTTTCAACAATTGAAAAATATCCTTGTTGAATACTACATTTCCATTTATTGTTATGGCTTAGTTCAAAAGTACAATATTGTTCATTTTGTTTTATAATCCATTTGGTTTTATGTCTCTTCGTTATTGATGATTTATTATGGTAAGCAACAGGTTTATAAAAGTTGTTACTTTTGGTTGGCCCAAAAGTTCCATCGGAGTTTTTTGTTATTTTTCTAAATGTACTCATATATTTTTTTAATATTAAACTTTATAAAAAGCATGAATTGTCTAAGACTAAATATCTGCTGTAGATTATTAGGTCATTAATTTTACTCCTTTATAAATCATATATAATAATTAACTTTTCATAAAACAAACATCGTCTTAAATTTAAATCAATCACCAAGTATAAACACCTGATTTTAATTTTGATAAAAATAAATCACATTGGTTAAATATCCTTACGGAAAACCATAAACGTAATTATAAATACAAATGTCCTAGCCCTGATAGAAGTGAAAATCCTTTTGTGCCGGGGTTGGGCCCAAAAGATTACTTCACTATATATTTATTTTAATAAGAGTTCAGTGAACTACGTTTGTAACGGATAGCAGGAAACAGCTCCTAAAAAACATCATAATTCCACTAAACAATCTTAAGAAACTGCTTCTAAAAAACTCAAAAAGTTAATGATAGAATTTTCAACAAAAATTTCGTAATTTTGCAGTCCAATAAAAGGAATTAGAAAATGTTAGATAGACTTCAATATGTAAAGCAGCGTTTTGATGAGATTTCGGATTTGATTATTCAACCGGATGTTATCGCTGATCAAAAGCGTTATGTGCAACTCAACCAGGAATATAAAAGCATTAAAGCTTTGGTTGAAAAGAGAGAAGAATACATTCTGGTTTTAGCAAATATTGACGAAGCAAACGAAATTATTGCAGATGGTAGTGATGCTGATATGGTTGAAATGGCCAAAATGCAGCTAGACGAAGCAAAAGAACGTTTGCCACAACTGGAGGAGGAAATCAAGTTTATGCTGATTCCGAAAGATCCTGAAGATGCTAAAAACGTGATGGTGGAGATTCGTGCAGGTACGGGTGGTGACGAGGCGAGTATTTTTGCCGGAGATCTTTTCAGAATGTACACGAAATATTGCGAAAGCATGGGCTGGAGAACCTCTGTTGTAGATATGAACGAAGGAACTTCAGGAGGTTTCAAAGAGGTTATTTTTGAGGTTTCTGGAGAAGATGTTTACGGAACCCTGAAGTTTGAAGCGGGTGTTCACCGTGTACAGCGTGTTCCTCAGACAGAAACTCAGGGTCGTGTGCATACATCGGCAGCTACGGTAATGGTTTTGCCAGAAGCGGAGGAGTTTGATGTTCAGATTGATATGAATGATGTTCGTGTAGATTTCTTCTGTTCGTCAGGACCTGGAGGACAATCGGTAAATACGACGAAATCCGCAGTACGTTTAACACACATTCCGACTGGATTGGTGGCGCAATGTCAGGATCAGAAATCGCAGCATAAGAATAAAGATAAAGCACTGAACGTTTTGCGTTCTCGTTTGTACGAGCAGGAATTGGCCAAAAAAGAGG
Source organism: Flavobacterium hydrocarbonoxydans (assembly GCF_009789235.1). GTDB lineage: Bacteria > Bacteroidota > Bacteroidia > Flavobacteriales > Flavobacteriaceae > Flavobacterium > Flavobacterium hydrocarbonoxydans. Next base: position 272,088 of record NZ_WSTB01000007.1, read on the forward strand.
CTGAGGATGCTACAAAACGTACTTCGCAGGTAAGCTCTGGTGACCGTTCGGCTAAGATTCGTACGTATAACTACGCACAAGGTCGTGTAACCGATCACAGAGTGGGATTGACACTTTACGATTTAGGAAATATCATGAATGGTGATATTCAGAAAATTGTTGCCGAGCTTCAGTTGGTGAATAATATGGAGAAATTGAAGGAGGCTTCGGAGGTTTTCTAAAAAGGTCCAAAGGCTCAAAGGCTCAAAGGTTCAAAGAATTTTTATATAATTGAAAAGAGGCTGTTTCACAATTGTGAAACAGCCTCTTTTTTTGCTGAAGTTCTACTCTGTACCTCTGAGCCTTTGCCCCTTTGTACCTAAAACAAAATCTCAGCACCTAAAATATACTGAAGGATATTAACTGCTTAACCGTTTGTTTATAAAACGTATAAACGAGTTAGATACCTAGAAATACTCTTGTAAATTCAAAATATTTATATAGATTAGAGTAAATGTTTACACTATTTTTCAATACTATTTCGTTTAGCTTTTCCATAATACATATTATTAAGTTCTACAATTACTCTTTTGGTGATTCGTGTTGAGAGGACTCTTGCTTTTTAGAAACTACATTGGTAACAACCAGTTGTAATAATGATCCCAAAATACTTTTTAAGGTAGAATCGCTTTTTCCTACTACAAATCTTTTGGCCAGATACCCAATACCGATACTAATGACTGATTGTGCCAGGTTACTTTTGAAACCCACCGCTTCATTGATTTCTTCGACTGTATTTTTGATTAGATTAAGAGGTTTCAGGTTGTCCTTGATCTCTTCAATTTCTTCTACAATAGAGTTCCAGTCAGCACGTTGCTGTGCTTTTGTCTGCAAAATCATCTGATTGAGTTTAGTAGTATCGTAAACGGTTTCCATAGTGGTTTTATTTAGGGTTAGCTTTTATTTCAGGTCGGTATCTTTATCTCTAAGAATACTGGATATGATCAGGTTTCCTATTGGGGTTTTAATCCATCGGTGCTGATTTCTATGCAAAATCAGTGCAACGAGCAGATAGAAAAGTGCCATAGCAAAAAAACCGTAATAATAAGCCCCTAAAAGCATGCCCAACCATAAACTGATACCCACATTAAGGAACATTGTAAAAATTGCAACTACTGCCCCAACCGCTATTTTAGATACTAATGTTGATAAAACATCTGCTGAAGCAGAGACCGTTTTAAGTTTAACTAATTCTAAACTTGTCTTGGTATAATTTTCGGCTTTCTCAAAAATATTAAGGTTTTCCGGTGTTGTTGCATTTGTTTCCATGATGTGGGTATTTATGGTTTAAAAATTTCACTTTTTAATAGTTCGTTTTTACAGTGTTTACCGTGTTTTTTGCCTCATCTTTGGCAGCATTAAATTCTTCTTTTACCTGGTTGAATTTTGCTTTACCTTCTTCGATGATATCGTGTCCGCTTGCAGAAAGTTTACTCATAACACCATCAACTTTTCCTTTTAGATTATCTCCGTAATCTTTAGATTTGTCTTTGATTTTTTTTCTGGTATTAGACCCTTTATCCGGTGCAAATAATACTCCTAATAATGCTCCTGCAGCTGCAGCTCCTACGATTCCTAAAATTGTGCTACTCGTTTTCATAATATTTGATTTAGTGATTAATATAATTTGTTAAATGTTTGTTTTTAAATTCCTCTTCCTTTGATCAGTCTGAATAGTATCGCGATAACCGCAATTACTAATAAAAGGTGAATTAAGCTTCCTGCACTGTAAACAAAGAATCCTAGTGCCCAAAGAATAACCAGAATGACTGCGATTGTGTATAATAAATTTGACATGGTTTTTTATATATTAAGGTTTATAATTAATTTTATATGCTTAATTTAATTTATACGAAAGGTATAAACTCAAATTACTGTTTTTTAGATCTGATGAATCATCTCCGTCTTTAACAATAGTGGTCAATCCGTAGTTGTAACGTACTCCAACACTTATTGGGTTAAAATCCAGTCCTACACCAGCAGCTAAACCAGCATCAAATTTGTTAAAGTCATCTGTGTCAAATTCATTTTCAAAATCAATAGTACCTTCGCCAGTAACTTTAGAACTTACCATATAAGAGGCATATCCACCTGCATGTATGTTGAAATTTTTGGTAAGATTTACTCTTACTAATAAAGGAAGTTCGATGTAATTGAATTTGTATTTATTAACTTGATTTGCACCACCAATGTTGTATTCTAACTCAGAACCTCTTGTAGTAAACAATAACTCCGGTTGTATCGCTACAAAGTCAGATACGGGCAATGTGGCGTAAACACCGGCATTAAAACCAAATAATACATTTTCGTCGTCAGCATCATCTGTGTATAGGTTTGACATATTAAGACCTCCTTTGATACCAAATTCAGTTTCTACATTCTGAGCATGTAGCACGCTTAAAGAAGCGGTCATAAAAAAAGTAACGGCGCATAAAATTTTTGATTGCATTTTCATAGTGTAAATATTTAATAGTTAAAAAATTCTTATTTAGGGTTTAATTAATTTCTTTTCTTAATTTTTCAGTTTCCTTAAGCAACTCGTATTGTTCTGATAGTGACTCTTTTGTTAATTTTAATATTGCAACCTCATCTGTTTCTTTTGCAATCTCTTTAAATAACACAATCTCTTCGGCTAATGAATCTGCCATTGAATTCAGGTATTTTTTATCGAAACTTTCAGATGATGTATCCATTAGTTCATATAAATCCTCATTTCCTGCGGCATATATTTCAGTAATTATAATGAGCTTCCTGCTTGCAATTATGGTAATGTTCTGAAAAACTTTATTTTGTTGATGCTCTATTTTTTTGCTTAATTCTTTTATTCTAATGTTTGAGCTTTTTTGTTGTGCAATCTGACTTTTCGAAATCATATTTTTACTCACGTTTGCTGTCGTTATAAAAAAATAAGCTTCTTTTTCTTCAGTTGCATTATTTTCAAAAATGTCATTTTTAGAATTATTTGCTCTTTCATTTTTCTCACAAGATTCAATTGATGCAAGAATCAAAACGGAACATAGTATTCTGAAAAAAAATGTTTCCGATAACAATCTGACTTTCATATTTTGTTTCTCAAAGATTACATTACAAAGATGCTAACGAAATGAAGGTTTTGCTTTACAGCATAAAAAAGAAACGTTATATAATTCCCATTATGGATTTATATAACGTTTTTTTTGTAAGGTTTAAAAGGATTTATTCGGGAAGAAATAAGGTAAAAACAGATCCTTGATCTAATGTACTATCAGCAATAATGTAGCCTTTGTGGTTGTCCACAATTTTTTTGCAGATCGCCAGTCCAATTCCGGTTCCCGGATAATCTGTTTTAGAATGTAAGCGCTGGAAGAGCACAAATATGGTTTCTTTAAACTGTGGGTCAAAACCCATTCCGTTATCCGTAAAAGTAATTTTATAGAATTTTTTTATGGCCTGATCTAATAATTCAGGATATTCAGCCGAATGTATTTTGCTGCATTCAATTGCAATTTCAGGCGTTACATTGGGCTTGCTGTATTTTAGTGAATTACCAATCAAATTAATAAACAGCTGCTCAATCTGATACGGAATAACATGTAGCTTAGGCAGTTTAGTATTGGTAATAATTGCCTTTTTTTCGTCGATGATTACCGTGAGTTCAACTTTGGCATTTTCGAACAATTCATTCAAATCCGATTTTATAAATTCTTTTTTTGTGGTGTTGGTTCTCGAAAACATTAATAAGTCATCGATAAGAACACGCATTCTTTTGGCTGAAACTTCAATTTTCGAAACATAATCTTTTCCAGAATCAGACATTAAGGCTTTATCAGCATCCGAAACTCTCGAAATAAAAGTCTGAATTTTACGCAAAGGCTCCTGCAAATCGTGGCTGGCAACATGATTAAAAGACGCCAGTTCTTTGTTGCTTTTTTCAAGTTCGCTGTTACGCTCTTTAAGCTGGATATTAAGCAAATGCTCATCGGTAATATCAAAATTGATTCCGAGTAAAACTTTGCTGCCGTTTCTGTCCACTAAAAGTTTTCCGGTAGATTTTATATATCTGATTTTATGATCAGGACGAATAATTTTGTAATACACAAAAGGCAGTGTTTCATTCTCGATAATATCATCCATTGATTTTGCAATCATTTCTTTATCATCAGGATGTACAAACTCTAAAAAAGTTTCTTTAACCGGAACAAAATCTCCTGGCTCGCAACCCAACATACGAAACTGATTGTCCGAATAATCAATTTTATTGGTTTCCAAATCCCATTGCCAGGTGCTGAACTTTCCGATTTTTTCTGATTCGGCCATTAAACCTGAGGAAATCAAAAGTTTTCTGTTAAAGACTTTTAGGCGTTCAATATCTTTGCTGATTTGTCTGTATGCTAATAAAATAAAACTTAAAGCCGCCAGAAATAACGAAATAGAAAATACGGGTCCTAATGAAATTTCCTGATCGTATTTTTTGAGTCTTGACTGCAGGAATTTTTTCTCGATATCGTTCATTTCATCAACCTGAAACCGAATGTTTTCCATCAGGATTCTGCCGCCAAACATGTGATTGTCTAACCTTCTTTTGTCGTAGCTTTTAGGTTCGCTATATTTTAAACAATTTTCGAAAGAAACAAAACGCTGAATAATTAGTTTATATAGTCGTTGTAGATTTTTTTGCTGCTTCGGATTATCAGCAGTCAGTTTTTTTAAAGCTATAAAGGAAGTATTTACCTTATCTCTCGAAAAAAGATAAGGGCTTAAAAAACGCTCATTACGGGTAATGATATAGCCGCGTTGGCCTGTTTCGGCATCTTTTATGGCCGACATCAGGCGCTCCAGCTGTATGTTTATTTCATAAGTATGCATCACCAGCTTACTCGTTTCGTTTAAATCACGATTGTGTTTGTAAGCTACTGATGAAAGAAACAATAAAATGAAAATTGCGATTACAAAAATAACTCTCAATGAGTTTGAAGAATTAAACTTGGGTATCCAATTCATTTGTATTCATTATTTATAGTCGTAACAAAAAGTTATCACGATTCAAACCAGATGTTTGATAATGCCAGTTTATCGTTAGGACTTCATTGATAATTTTTTTCAAATCATTAAAATCACTCGGTTTTTTGATGTAGATATTAGCGCCTTGTACAAAGGTATCTTCAATATCTTCTTCGGATGATGAAGTAGAATAAATAGCAATTATAATGTTTTTAAGACGTTGGTCTTGTTTTATTTCAGCCAAACATTCTTTACCTGATTTTTTTGGCATATTCAAATCCAGAAAAAGCACATCTGGTAATATAACATCGGGCTGCTGCAAATGTTCCATCAACTGCATGCCATCAAAAGCAAATTCTACTTGTGTTTGTACTCTGACTTCTTCAAAAGCGTCTTTAAAAAAAAGACGATCGTCTTCGTCGTCATCTGCGAGTAAGATATATAATGCGTTTTTCTGCATCGTAAAAATGGTATTTGGATTTTATTTTAAATATTCTCTTCTTTTCTTTATGATTCTCTGAAAGGCGGATGGTGTAATACCTGTCGTGTTTTTAAATTGTGTACTCAAATGGGCAACACTCGAATAATTCAATAAAAAAGCAATTTCAGTCAGACTCATTTCATTAACCAGCATCAATTGTTTCGCTCTTTCTATTTTTTGCAAAATTATGAAATTCTCAATCGAAGAATAGGTTACTTCCGAAAAAACATTTGATAAATAACCGTAACTATGATTCAGTTTTTCTGCTAAAAACACCGAACTTTTATAATTATTACTGTCTTCCATGTACACCAGCTCAATAATAGCATCTTTGATTTTTTGTACCAAAACGCTTTTCTGATTTTCGACAACTTCAAAACCATAAGGGCTTAAATTGTTTTTTAATTTGTCAAGTGCTTCTGTACTAAGATTTTCATTAAGTTCAATTTCCCCAAAACCTAAAGTGGTAAAATTGATTTTTTCTTCCTCTAATTTTTGTTTTAGATAAAGAGAACAAATCGTATTAATGTCGAACTTTATAAATAATTTCATGGTATAATAATGAAGGTTAAAGATACTTTTTTATTTCGGTTTAGGTTTAAATTTAATAATCAAAATAGAGTAAAATGTCAAATTCAAAAAAATACCGTCTAATTTGTAGTTTAGACGGTATTTTTATTGAGACAAAAAAGGTTTACAAGTCAGAAAAAAGCTTACTTACTTCTTCTTTTGTTTTTCCTAACTTTTGCTGAATTCTTCCGTACAACTCGTCTTCTTTTCCCTCATCATACAGTAAATCATCATCTGTAAGATCAGCATATTGTTGTTTAAGTTTTCCTTTCAGCTCGTTCCAGTTTCCTTTTATTTCTGTAGTATTCATGATAATTGTTTTTAAAAATTAATAGTTATGTAAAGTTGCAACATAAGGCGCAATAACGTATTACATGTTTTTTTGTAATTGTTCTATAATTATAAGGATGTGCTTTTCTAAACAGAATAGCGGCGTAATACCCATGCCATTTTTTCGTGTTGCTGCAACAAACCGGTTATAAAATCGGCTGAGCCAACATCGCGGTTGTCTTCTTCAAAAACCGGAATATAATCTCTGAACTCTGTAACCAGTTGTTCATGATTTTCCAAAAGTTCTTCCAGCATATTTTTTTGAGAAGCATATTCTTTAGGAGATTCCTTTAAAGTCGAATTTTCAATGAACTCTTTCATTGTGCCAATGGTTTTTTCACCTAACTGACTAATGCGTTCTGCTACCTCATCGATATTAGCTTCTAATATTCGGTATTGATCTTCAAATAATTTATGCAATTCCATAAAACTGTTTCCTGAAATATTCCAGTGAAATTTTCTGGTTTTTACATAAAGCGTCATTTCATTTGATAAAATTGTGGCTAATATAGCGGTACTCTTTTTTAAATTTTTTGCTGTAATTCCAATGTTAGGGCTCATATTATATTTTTTTATTAATGTCGTTTAGCATATAAAAACAAATTTATAAGGCAACTGCATTTTTTTTCTTACACAATTTAAGCAAGTTGTTATATAAATTCAATGTTCATAGAAATTGCATAATTGTATAATATTATTTGTAGTTTTGTCGTGCCAAAAAAATGTTAAAAAAATAAACTAATTAGTTAAAATTTTAAAAGTCTTAAATCCAAAAACAAAACCTAAATGAAAAAACTCTTAGTTCTTTTGTTTGCTGTAACCTCATGTTTTACAGCAACAGCCCAATCCTATATTGGGTATTTTCATGACAATTATGCAGGAGTACAAAGCGTACTTTTTAATCCGGCTTCTATCGCCGATTCCCGTTTCAAAACCGATATCAATTTATTCTCCATCAGTGGTTCTGTGCAAAATGATTTGTACGGAGTTAAACTTTTTGATGTGTATAAAGATGGTTATGATTTTGATTCTGAAGCAATAATGACGCCAACCAATGCGAATAATGCACTGATCAATTTTGATATTATGGGGCCGTCATTTATGTTTAATATTGCCCCAAAACACACTCTTGCGGTTTTTAGCAGAGCAAGATCTGTATCTAATTTTAGAAACGTAAACGGAAATCTGGTTGATGAAGTAAAAGAAGGATTAGATGAAGCAAGCGATTTTAATCTGAATGCTGGTAGTCCAAATGGAGTTTCGCATTCATGGGGAGAAGTTGGCCTATCTTACGCTGCTGTTTTGTATCAAAATAACCAGCATTTTTTAAAGGGAGGTTTGACAGCTAAGTACCTTCAGGGAGGTGTTAATGGATATCTTCAGGGAAAAAATGTCGAAGTAATATTTAATGAAAATACAGCATTTCCTGAACTAAGTACTCTGGAGTCGAAAGGCGAAATTACTGTAGGAGCAAGCCAGGATTTTGAAGAAAATGAAGATTACGAATTTGATAGCAGTGCAACTGGTTTCGGATTTGATTTTGGACTTGTTTACGAATGGAGACCTGATTATGCAGATTATGATTTGAGTAATGCAGCTCCGGCCGATAATAATTTTAGAGATTTAAATAAATACAAATTGCGTTTTGGTTTATCGGTTACAGATATCGGATCGATTAATTATAAAAATGCAAGACAGGATACCTATAATGTTACAGGTATTGTAACAGAAGGTATGATTGATGATGCCGAAAATTTATACGATTTTTTAAACGATAATTACACACTGGTTTCAAGCAAGAGAGGAATGAAAACAAATCTTCCTACCGCTATTCGTGCCGATGTTGACTGGAATATGTTCAGAAAATTTTACCTGAATCTTAACGGGGATATCAGTATGGTTTCGGCTGACAAACTAAACGGAAACAGCATTGGCGACAGAGTAAGTCTTACGCCTCGATACGAAAGCAGATGGTTTAGTTTTTATGTACCAATGACCTGGATGGAATATAGCGGAATGCAGGTTGGTTCAGGATTACGTTTAGGTGTATTTTTCGTAGGTTCTGGATCTATACTATCCAATGTAGTATCGAAAGAATCAAAAGCATTTGACTTTCACCTTGGAATGAAAATTCCGGTGTACGAAAAGAAATTCAAAGATACTGACGGAGATGGTGTAATCGACAAAGAAGATGCCTGTAAAAAAGTAGCAGGTCCAGCTGAAAATAATGGCTGTCCATGGCCAGATGCAGACGGAGATAAAGTTTTTGACAAAGACGATCTTTGTCCTGATACTGCAGGTCCTGTTGAAAACAAAGGATGCCCTTGGAAAGATACTGATGGTGATACTTTATTAGATAATGTAGATAATTGTCCAGATATTGCTGGTCCGGTTGAAAATAATGGATGTCCTTGGAAAGATACAGACGGAGACACTGTTTTGGATAAAGACGATGCCTGTGTAGAGGTGGCTGGTTTAGTCGAAAATAAAGGTTGTCCGGTTCTGGATGCCGATAAAGATGGCTTACCAGATGATAAAGACGGTTGTCCTTTATTAGCTGGACCGGTAGAAAACAACGGTTGTCCGGTAGTAAACGAACAAACATTGGAAACTTTAAGAGTGGAAGCAAAATCTATTTTCTTTACTTCAGGAAAAGCTACCCTGGATAATGCTAAAATGGGCGAAACTTCAGGAAGATTAGATGCTATTAAGGAAATTTTAAAAAATTATCCGAATGCAAAATTTGCAATCAACGGACATACGGATAATGTAGGTAATGCAAAAGCAAATCAAAAATTATCTGAGGCAAGAGCCAAAGTTGTTATGGATCTTTTAGTTGAAAAAGGAGTTAATCCTGCAAATTTGACTTCACAGGGATTTGGTGCTACAAAACCAGTGAAATCAAACAAAACAGCCGAAGGAAGAGCTGAAAACAGAAGAACCGAAATTGTGTATTTAGGTAATTTATAAGCACAATCGAATATAATACCCAAAAAGCCATTCTTAATTGAGTGGCTTTTTTTATTTTTGCATACTTTCTAAAAAGAATTATTTCTTACCCATTAGAAGAACTAAAAAAACAAGAATGACAACACAACAACTACACGAACAAATTCTTCAAAAAAAATCATTTTTATGCGTTGGCTTAGACGTCGATTTAACTAAAATCCCGGAGCATTTATTAGCAACCAAAGATCCTATTTTCGAATTTAATAAAGCCATTATTGATGCTACGCATGATTTGACGGTTGCCTATAAACCCAATACTGCTTTTTATGAAGCTTATGGCTTAAAAGGCTGGCTTTCGCTACAAAAAACGATTAATTATATCAACGAAAAATTTCCGGACATTTTCACCATTGCCGATGCAAAACGAGGTGATATCGGAAATACTTCCAGCATGTATGCAAAAGCTTTTTTTGAAGATTTAAATTTTGATAGTGTCACTGTTGCACCTTATATGGGTAAAGATTCGGTGGAACCTTTTTTGGCTTTCGAAAACAAACATACTATAATGTTAGCCCTAACTTCAAACGAAGGAGCTTTCGATTTTCAAACCTTAAATACAAACGGAACCGAATTATACAAACAAGTTCTGGAAACTTCTAAATCCTGGAAAAACAGCCATAACCTAATGTATGTTGTGGGCGCTACCAAAGCCGAATATTTTGCAGAAATCAGAAAAATTGTACCGGATAGTTTCTTATTGGTTCCCGGAATTGGCGCTCAGGGCGGAAGTCTATCAGAAGTGTGCAAATACGGTATGAATGATCAAGTGGGATTGTTAGTCAATTCCGCAAGAGCTATTATTTATGCTTCAAAAGGAACTGATTTTGCTGAAAAAGCCAGAGAAGAAGCGCTTTTAGTACAGAAAGAAATGGAAGGCATTCTTAGTTTATAGTTATTATACTTTGAGCTGAATTTTACCGCAAAGATTCGCAAAGGTTTTTTCGCAAAGGTTCGCAAAGCTTTGCGTTCATAGCGTAAACCTTTGCGAATCTTTGCGGGAAGAAAACACCATACAAGTTAACCTGAAACAAAATCCAATGAAACAACTAACAGATCAGCTCGGTACAACGCATACTTTCGAAACTGCTCCAAAAAGGATTGTTTCGCTAGTGCCTTCGCAAACCGAATTGCTGTATGATTTGGGTTTAGAAGAAAAAATCATCGGAATCACCAAATTTTGCGTGCATCCTTATCATCTTAAATCGGCCAAAAAAGTAGTTGGCGGTACCAAAAAGATTCATTTTGAAAAAATAAAATTATTACAGCCCGATATTATCATTTGTAATAAAGAAGAGAATACGCAGGAGATCGTAACTCAATTAAGTACCATTTGTCCGGTTTGGGTAACCGAAATCAAAACCATCGAAGATAATTTTCAGATGATTGCCGATTTTGGTCAAATCTTTAATTGCAGAACCGAAGCGCAGAAATGGAACGACAAACTGGCTTTTGCTTTAAGCGATTTCAAAAATTACATTCAGAAGATTCCAATAAAAAAAGCCGCTTATTTTATTTGGAAAAACCCGTATATGGTGGCTGGAGAAGACACCTATATTGATGAATTATTAAAACTGAATCATTTTCAGAATATCTATGCTGACAAAGGGCGTTATCCTGAAATCGAACTCAAAAAAATGCGTCTGGAAGGCGATCCGGATTTGGTTTTGCTTTCGTCTGAACCGTATCCTTTTAAGGAAGAAGACGCATTCGAAATAGGTCGCTTTACACACCACGCCAAAACCATTTTTGTAGATGGCGAAATGTTCTCCTGGCACGGAAGCCGACTCTTAAAGGCTTTCCCGTATTTTAAATTACTTCATGAAAGATTGAAAAATTAAAATCTCAATTTTTTAAAATTCCAAATTCCAAGTTTACATTAGATTGGAATTTGGAATTTTTTTTTTGGAATTTTACATAAAAAAGAATGCCGGCATCTCGAAGACGCCGGCATCATTTAACTAACCAAAACCAAAATAATAAATAACCAGTTTATTACATTACAAAGGTCAGATATATATCAATGTTTTGCTGTTAAGGTTTTGTTATTACTTTGTTGGACATAAGTTAAGATTTTATAATTACCTGATTTACATTTTATTTAATATTACATAGGTTTTAGCTATTAAAATATAAAAACAATCAATTTCATTTATCAAATTAACAGGTTTTAGTTTGTATATTTGGTAAACAGTTAAATGTCAGCCAAATGTAATTTAATATAAAATTACGATTTACCGATAAAACCAATAATAATACACAAAAAAATTAAGAGAAATGAGTGATTCAAACGAAAGTAAATGTCCTTACCATAACGGACAAATGAAACCTACAAAAACTGCGGGAACATCAAATAAAGACTGGTGGCCAAATCGTTTAGATTTAAGCATATTGCGTCAGCATTCTACTTTATCAGATCCTATGGAAAAAGGTTTTAATTACGCAGCAGCGTTTAAAACTTTAGATTTAAAAGAAGTCAAAAAAGACATTTTTGATTTAATGACAAATTCTCAAGATTGGTGGCCTGCAGATTACGGTCATTATGGACCATTATTTATCCGTATGGCCTGGCATAGTGCCGGAACCTATCGTATTTCTGACGGTCGTGGTGGTGCCAGTTCAGGAAATCAGCGTTTTGCGCCTTTAAATAGCTGGCCAGATAATGGTAATTTAGATAAAGCCCGTTTTTTACTTTGGCCTATCAAACAAAAATATGGTAATAAAATCTCCTGGGCCGATTTGATGATTTTGGCAGGTAACTGTGCATTAGAATCAATGGGGCTTAAAACTTTTGGATTCGCCGGAGGACGAGAAGATGTTTGGGAACCAGAACTGGATGTAAACTGGGGGAACGAAACGACCTGGTTGGGAGACACCCGCTACAAAGGCGATCGTGAGCTGGATAACCCGTTGGCAGCAGTACAAATGGGATTGATTTATGTAAATCCTGAAGGGCCTAATGGTAACCCGGATCCAATAGGTTCAGGTCGTGATATCCGTGAAACGTTTGCCCGCATGGCAATGAATGATGAAGAAACAGTGGCATTAGTTGCCGGAGGACATACATTTGGTAAAGCGCACGGAGCGGGTGATGCTTCCCTTGTAGGCGCAGATCCTGAAGGAGGAAGTATTGAGCAAATGGGTATGGGCTGGAAAAGCACACACGGTTCCGGTGTAGGCGGAGACGCTATTACGAGCGGAATTGAAGGAGCCTGGAAACCCAACCCAACAACTTGGGACAATGGCTATTTTGAAACCTTATTCAAATATGACTGGAAATTGACCAAAAGTCCAGCCGGAGCACATCAATGGACACCAACAGATGAGAGCGCTGCAACCACAGTTGAAGATGCTCACGATCCTAACAAACGTCATGCTCCAATGATGACAACCGCAGATATGGCCTTGAAATTAGACCCTGTTTATGAGCCAATTTCCAGAGATTATTTTCAGAATTTCGACAAATTTGCCGATTCATTTGCTAGAGCATGGTACAAATTAACGCATAGAGACATGGGACCTATTTCTCGTTATTTAGGACCGGAAGTACCTACTGAAGTATTGATTTGGCAAGACCCGATTCCGGCTGCAAAATATGAATTGACGCACAGCGATATTGAGATTTTAAAAGAAAAAATACTTTCAAGCGGATTATCTGTTTCACAATTAGTAGCTACTGCCTGGGCTTCAGCTTCTACTTTCCGTGGTTCTGATAAAAGAGGAGGTGCTAATGGAGCCCGTATTCGCTTTGAGCCACAAATCAATTGGGAAGTGAACAATCCAACGCAGTTAAAAAACGTTTTGGCAACTTTAGAAAAAATTCAAAACGAATTTGTAAGTTCCGGAAAACAAGTTTCTATTGCTGATTTAATTGTTTTAGGTGGTTCAGTCGCTATCGAAAAAGCAGCGGCTAATGCCGGTTTTGATGTAAAAGTTCCTTTTTCACCAGGAAGAGGCGACGCCACTTTAGAACAAACCGATGTTGATTCGTTTGCTGCATTAGAACCAATGGCAGATGGTTTTAGAAATTATAAAAATGCAAAAAGTACCGGAATTACCGAAGAATTATTGATTGACAAAGCTCAATTATTAACGTTGAGCGCACCAGAAATGACTGTTTTATTAGGTGGTTTGAGAGTTTTAAATACCAATTATGATGGCTCTAAACACGGTGTTTTATCTGCAAATGCTGAAACGCTAAGCAATGACTTTTTTACTAATTTATTAGATTTAGGAACTGCCTGGAAAGCAACAGACGAAACTGGTGAAACATTTGAAGGCCGCAGCAGAACAACTGGGGAGTTAAAATGGACTGCCACCCGTGCCGATCTTATTTTTGGTTCTAACTCAGAACTTCGTGCCATAGCCGAGGTGTACGCTTTTAGTGATGCCAAAGAAAGATTCGTAAAAGATTTTGCTGCTATTTGGACTAAAGTAATGAATCTGGATAGATTTGATTTAGTTAAATAAGCTTCTGAGGTACTAAGTCTCTAAGTTCCTAAGTTTTACTTTTGGATTTTAAATAGTAAACCCAACAGGTTTTAAAAACCTGTTGGGTTTGTTTATTTTGTAAAGTATTCATTCGAAACAAAGTTTGAGATTCCTACGGAATGACAAAATTGCGAATGTTCTTTGTCTATAAAATTATAAGTTAAAATTCCTCAAAAATTAAGATAGCTCCTTTTGCGAACTTTTTTAGAAAACCAACAAACCACAAAGTAAAATAACCTTTGCGTCCCGATAGCTATCGGGATTGCGGTTAAAAAAACAACCTAAAAAATCAAGAAAATACCACAGTCTTATTACTATACACCATCGTCTTACGTTCGGCATGCAGTTTTATGGCTCTTGCGAGAACAATTCTTTCTAAGTCGCGGCCTTTCATAATAAAATCATCAACAGAGTGAATATGCGAAACTCTCGCTATATCCTGCTCGATAATAGGCCCTTCGTCTAATTCTTCGGTTACGTAATGACTCGTCGCTCCAATAATTTTTACCCCTCGTTTAAAAGCCGAATGATACGGTTTTGCTCCCGGAAATGCAGGCAAAAACGAATGGTGAATATTGATAATCTTGTTTTCGTATAGCGAAATAAGATTGGGCGTAATAATTTGCATATAACGCGCCAAAACAATAAAATTAATCTGAAATCTCTTTAGCAATTCAATTTGTTTTGCTTCCCCTTCCTCTTTGTTGTCTTTTGTAAAAGGAACAAAATGAAACGGAATATCAAATCGCTCTGCAATCGATCGCAAATCATTATGATTGCTTATGATAACCGGAATTTCGACATTTAATTCTCCGGCACTGTAACGCCCTAAAATATCAAAAAGACAATGATCATATTTAGATACAAAAAGAGCCATTTTAGGTTTTTGCTCCTGATTATACAATTCCCACGACATATTAAAATCCGTGGCAATCGTTTGGTCAAAATCTTCTTTTAAGCCTTCAATAGTAATGTGGTGATTGGTTAATTCACATTCCAGTCGCATAAAAAATATATTTTGCTCTACATCCACATGCTGGTCAATGTAGGTAATATTTCCTTCTACTTTAGCAATAAAAGTGGTCACTGCCGCAATAATTCCTTTTTGGTCTTTGCAGTGAATCAGGATGGTAATTTTTTGCATTTTTTGGTTTATCGTTTTTTGGTTAGTCAACCGAAAGTTCAAAAAGATTTGTGCAAAGTTCATCGTATTTTGTAAATCTTTGAATCTTTGCAGCTATGCCTCTTTGAACCTCCGGATAAAAATTATTTTCCGTCCTGCATGGCAAAAACGCTTTTCAATAAAGGCGTTGTTCTCGCACTAATATCGTTTCTGATTTCTTTTTCTTCCACAGCAATCATTTTAAAAACGCCTGCTAGAGCCTGGTTAGTGGTATAATCAGTCAAATCTGGATTTACTTTTTTTACAAGCGGAATCGTATTGTATTTGGTAATAATTTTGGTCCAGACTTCATCAGCTCCCACTTTTGCAAACGAACTTTTTATTACCGGATTAAATTTTCCGTACAAAGCTGTTGTAGTGCTGTTTTGCAAATAACTCGTAGCTGCGCTGTCATTGCCTAATAAAATGTTTTTCGCATCGGTAAACGACATATTTTTTACCGCCGAAACAAAAATCGGAGTTGCCTCTTTTACAGCATCTTCTGCTGCACGATTCAATACCTTAATTCCTTCATCGGCCAGTGATGCCAATCCTACTTTTCGTAAAGTCGCATCTACTTTTTTCAATTCATCAGGAAGCAGAATTTTAACTGCTTCATTTTTGTAAAAGCCATCTACAGCCGTTAATTTACTCACTTGTTCCGTAATCCCTTTATTCAGGGCTTCTTTTAATCCGCCGGCAATATCAACACCACCAATTCCGCCCATTCCGGGAATTTGCGAAGAGATTTGCGGCAATTGATTCAAGGTTTGTTGCACTTGTGCACAAGAGGTCAGCGACAGGGCCAACACAAAAACTAAAATAGATTTCATTGTTTTGGGGTTTATGAAATCCAAAAATACTACTAAATCCAAAAACAAACTATTATTTTCTTTCAGGAGCAGTAACATTTTGTTTCATAATTAACACTTGTCCTGCTATCCGCTATATTCCCGATTAACAAAAACTACGGCAAAAAAGCCTTGTTTTTCTAAATCGGGAGATGCCGCTTCTATCAGGGCTAGGTCAGAAGGTTTTATTTTCATAAGACTACACAGATAAAAAACAATTGAAAGAACACGTTGGGTGAAATAATTTTTAACACATAGAAACATAGCTTATTGAACTCATAAAAGGCGTTTCACTTGCATTAAAACATCCCGATAGTTATCGGGACTATGTGTGAAGAAACTAGTTTCTTTTTTGATTTTCTTTTTTTCAAGATCATAAAATCTATGTTTTCTATGTGTTTAATTAAATTTTCATTCATTACGAGAGATTATTCTATTTTAAAAGTAGGATCGTCTGGAAAAAGAATTTTATCCAGTTGGGGATCTCTTTTGTAAACATCATCAAAAAACCGAATTTCATTGTCTTCATTCACCCAGGCTGTAAAATACCCAATGTAGATAGGAACTTTTTTCTTTAGCATCAAGGGAGTTTCTTTCTCTCCGCTCATAGCCTGAGTTATTTTCTCCTCTGGCCAGTCCGGATAATTCTTTAGCATGGTAACCGCTAATTCTTTTGCCTTCATTACATTAATACAGCCATGACTAAAAATACGTTTCTCGAACGTAAACAAACTTTTGGCTGGAGAGTCATGCAAATAAATATCATTAGGATTCGGAAACATAAATTTTACCAGTCCCAGAGAGTTTTTAGGACCAGGCTTTTGTCTTACCTTTCCGTTGTTCCATTCCATATTATGATCGGTCAGGTAGTTTTTGTCCTCGGCCATTTTAAGTTTTAATTCGTTATTGATAATACTTGTAGGCAAATACCAATACGGGCTAAATACAATTCGGTCTATATTACCACTAAAAATAACCGTTTTCGTTAGTGGCGTTCCAATAAAAACATTCGAAACCAAATCGTATTTTCCGTCCCTCACAAAATACAGCATAAACGACGGAATATTGACCATCACGTACTCATTAGCTTTTGATAGACTTGGCGGAACCCAGCGACAGCGCTCCATATTAAGCAATAAGGTTTTAATGCGATAACCAATAGGTTCGTTCATTTGTTTGATATGATCCAGCGTAATAATATAGTTGGGCTTTAAATTGTAACGGTTTTTGTATTTCATGACGCCATCCATTAATTCCTGATCATAAAAATTGCTTTTATTATCATTTTTTAAATCGCCCACAATAAACAATCGCTTTCTAATTTCGGCAATAGTTGTCGAGCTGTCATCAGGTCTTAATTCTTTGAAAGGTTCTGTATAAGGTATTGGTGTCCAACTATTATCTTTTTCTATTTTTCGATATTTTTTTAAAACATCCTCCAGTTTGTAATATTGGTCCAGAAGCACTTTTTCATTTTTATCTAATAAGGCGGGATTTGTCATTAAGGAATCTAAAACCGATTCATACGAAATCTTCTTTTTAGGCAAAAACCATTCTATACTTTTAACGGTTTTATCATCCAGTCCTTCATAGACCTTTTTGGCATAAATGACATACATCGAAGACAGGAAGAGTTCCGTATCCGATTCGGACAATTTTGTTGGTGATTCTTCATCAAATATTTCGTCGATTTTCTCTTTGTAGGGCAAATTTATTGCAACACCTTCTTCTGTAGTCAGTGTTAGTTTATGATATAATAAATGTGCAAATTCATTGATATTCGCTCCTTCATACCAAATTGATTTGTAAGAGCGGTCTTTGTACAGTTTGCTAACCTCTTCCTGGGAGGATTTTAAATCTGGATATTTTTTAAAGAAGTTGGCTATTTCGACAGCATCAATGGTCGTAAGAAAAAATACAAATGCCTTTTTATTTGTAAGCGATTCGAGGGAATCAGCAGAAGATGTTAGGGGTGAAAAAAAACAGCATGCTAAAATTACAATTACTAATTTAAAGTTTTGCATATCTCAGAATATTAGGATTAAATAAAGAAAATAACAACACTAAAAGTACTAAATTACAATCAAAAGTGTATGATTTTTCATCTGCTATTTTGGTGTATTTCAACTGATATTTAAGTAGTTAGTCGTTATTAATTAGATGATGCCTAAATTATATTTATGAAATCGCTTTTTATAAATAGAAACAATTGATTGTCCTGTTTTGAATGTTAATTTTATATATTTGAAAGACAATAATACGAGACAAACATTCTCCAATCTACCCAAAAATGGTTGTATATGTGAATGTTTGTTGCGTGTATATAATATATTATGAAAAACCTAACTTACATATTTATACTTTTATTCTTATTTAGTTGTGGAGATAAAAAACCATATCCGAATAAAATCTCTGACTTCAGACCTGAGTTACAAATACAATTGAAAAAACTTCAAAAAGAAAATAATCTTTATTCTTTAGATGCTACTGCAAGTAGTTTTTTAAAAAAAAATTGCTCAAAAAAAGAATTAGAACAACTTATTGAATGCGAAGTCCCCTTATTAAGAGTTATTGCATTTAGAACATTAATAACCCGAAAAGATAAAGATTATTTTAAAACCTTATTAGGACACTTAAACGATACATCTAAAGTTTTTTGGTCTTCTGGGGATTTGGTAGGTGAACAAATGGTTACTGATTTGCTTATTGACGAGGCCAAAACTACTGGAACACTTACACAAACAGAAAAAAACATCTTATTGGATAGTGTTTTAATAAAACATTCTTACCTAGAAAGTTTTACTTATATGATTCAAGAAGTTGAACCAAAAGAAAAGTATTATTCAATTATAAAAAAAAGATGTGAAAAAAAAGATAAATATCGATGCGGAATACAATTAAGTGCCTGTTTTGCTTTGTCAAAATTTAAGAAAAATGAAGATTTAGAATTTTTAAAAAACAAATTTAATATTCTTGAAAGTCCTTGTGAAAATTGGATTTTTAAATCAATAGAACAAAATCCAAATGAAATTTATTTCCCAATACTAAAAAAGTATTTCGATAAAACTATTAAAAAGAACAAGCAATTCTCGTCAGATGACTTAAAATACTATTGCCGTGCAATCTCAATATATCAAAACAAAGAAAGTTTAGCACTATTAATAGAAATACTAGATAAAAGAAACTATTCTGACACGTGGTATTATAGATATAATGTAGATAATGTTTTTAGAGCAATTCACAAATATAAAGCACCTATATATGAAGATTTATATAATAAAATGAAGCCTCAAATGAGTAAATACGTTATGGAATATTTAGACAAACCAGATTATAACGAAAGGAAAACTTGGTAAAAATACATCTGCCAATAGCTACTACAACGGATTTGGGCAATTGGCTTAATGGGAAGTTGGTTTTGTATGTGGGTTAATTTGGCAAATCCGAAGAATGGGCTTAATTTAGTCCCAGACCCACTGTAATGCCAAGACGTTCTAGGATATTTTAAATTCCGGAAACGATAACTTCTATTTTTAACAAGAAAAAATCAATGAATAATATTAGAGAAACTGAAAGCTTGCAAAAATCAATTTGGCATGAACTCGGACATTGCTTTGTGAATGTTATAATGGGCTATAAACTTAAAAAATTTCAAATACAATATAATCATTCAAAAACTTATGTAAATACTAAATTAATTGAAGAGAAATATTGGACAGGTTGTGTAGAAACAGATAATGAAAAAAATATCTTAGAGAAAATAGAAAGTCCGAAACATCTTAGTTCATCAATTATAAATTATTTTATTGGATCAATTTTCGAAACCGCTTGCTTATCAGTTATAAAAAATGAGCGCGAAAAAGCACTTCAAATTTTCTGTAATAAAACGAACGGATCTGATTATGTAAAATATTTATATTTAGTTTCTAAAATTGAAAATATTAAAATAGATTATATCAAATATTTTAATTTGCTCGATAAGGAAGTTTTTAGAAATACAGAATTGCATAATTCAATTAAATTCTTGGTGAAAAAAATTGATGACGAAAAAATGATTATAACAAATGAGGCCGTGAAAAAAGTTTACATTTTAAATACTCAAACAATTTCGTTTATTCAATTGGAGATTAAAAACATATTAGAGAATAATGAAAATTTAAATATTGAAAATTGCATAATAGATTTAGAAAATGAAATAAAAAAATACCCGATTGCGCGGATTTGCAATCCATGTCCGCAAAGATAACCCGATCGCGCGGATTTGCAATCCGTGCCCGCAACAACAAGACACAAACAAAAGCTACAAGAAAAACAATTCCTGTAGCTTTTTTTTATGAATTGAAACTAACAATGTTTGGTTATGAATTACAAATCGTTCTATCCGTTTTTTATATTGAGGATTTAGCACACCCTGGATTTCAACCCGCTGGCTATCAATATATCATCCCGCTGGGATTTTTTTTGTTTGGGGTTATCGAATTTACAAATGAGGTTTTAAGGTTCATTTACCCCAAATTTGACGTCGCGGACGTCAAATTTGACATGGCGGACGTCAAATTTGACATCACGGACGTCAAATTTGACATCACGGACGTCAAGTTTGACGTGGCGGACGCCAAATTTGACATCACGGACGTCAAATTTGACATGGTGGACGCCAAATTTGACGTGACGGACGCCAAATTTGACGTGACGGACGCCAAATTTGACGTGACGGACGCCAAATTTGACATGGCGGACGTCAAATTTGGGGTGATTCAAGAGTATTGGAACGTGTACAAAGTCATGAGGCTTCGCAAAACTGGAGAGAAGAATGCCGAACTTCACGTCACGGACGAGAAATTTCACATCGCCGACGTGAAA
>NZ_WSTB01000008.1 GCF_009789235.1 Flavobacterium hydrocarbonoxydans
TAGTTCTTAGTTCTTAGTTCTTAGTTCTTAGTTCTTAGTTCTTAGTTCTTAGTTCTTAGTTCTTAGTTCTTAGTTCTTAGTTCTTAGTTCTTAGTTCTTAGTTCTTAGTTCTTAGTTCTTAGTTCTTCTAAATAAATTTACTTCGCAAATTTATTTCATAAAAAAAGCCTCTTCAAAAGAAGAGGCTTTAGTACTCAGAGCGGGACTTGAACCCGCACGAACATTGCTGTTCACTGGATTTTAAGTCCAGCGTGTCTACCAATTTCACCATCCGAGCAATTATACTTTTAAATGTTTTATTTAGTTAATTTTTAAAAAAAGTTAATTAAATCAAACTACTCAAGCATTATATGGCTTTGAGCGAAAAACGGGGCTCGAACCCGCGACCTCGACCTTGGCAAGGTCGCGCTCTACCAACTGAGCTATTTTCGCGTTTCATATTCTAGTAAGAACTGCAATACCTGATTTGTTCTGTAATGCGAGTGCAAATTTAGGACATTTATTCAATTAAACAAGCCTTTTTTGAAAAAAAATCACACTTATTTTATAACCTTCTGATAACCTAAACTTTAAATACTGAATTATTTTCGAACCAACATTCTTTTTATTTCATTCAGCTTCATCAGGGCTTCTACCGGCGTAATCGAATTAATATCCAGACTTAAAATCTCTTCTTTTATTTCCTCCAACAAAGGATCATCCAGGTTAAAGAAGCTCATTTGCATTTCATCATTTGCAGATTTGATTCCATTTAAAGCTTCGCTTGAATGATTTTTTTCTAATTTCTTTAAAAGTTTCTGCGCTTTCAAAATAACCGTCTGAGGCATTCCGGCCATTTTTGCCACGTGAATACCAAAACTATGCGCACTTCCTCCTTTTACCAATTTTCGGATAAAAAGAACGGTATCTTTTAACTCTTTTACCGCTACGTTATAATTTTGGATTCTCGGAAGCGATTCGGTCATTTCGTTCAATTCGTGATAATGCGTCGCAAATAAGGTTTTTGCCCTTCCTGGATGCTCGTGTAAAAATTCGGCAATAGCCCACGCAATCGAAATTCCATCATACGTACTAGTTCCACGACCAATTTCATCCAATAAAACCAAACTTCTGTCGGAGATATTATTCAAAATCGAAGCCGTTTCATTCATCTCGACCATAAAAGTAGATTCTCCCATCGAAATATTATCCGAAGCTCCAACTCTGGTAAAGATTTTATCTACGATTCCCATTCTCACACTGTCAGCCGGAACAAAACTTCCCATTTGAGCTAACAAAACAATCAAAGCCGTTTGTCTCAAAATTGCCGACTTACCCGACATATTGGGTCCCGTAATCATAATAATTTGCTGTGTTTCTCTATCCAGAAAAACATCATTGGCAATATAGGGTGTTCCTACAGGTAATTGTTTTTCGATTACAGGGTGACGTCCATTTTTAATTTCAAGTTCGAAAGTATCATCTATTTCAGGACACACATATTTGCTTTCAACCGCCAATTGGGTGAACGAACACAAACAATCCAATTGTGCCACCAAATACGCATTCATTTGGACCGGTTTGATATACGTAGCAATCCAGGCAACCAACTGCTCGAAAAGTTCCGATTCTATTTTATAAATTTTCTCTTCCGCGCCTAAGATTTTGGTTTCGTATTCTTTTAATTCTTCAGTGATATAACGCTCTGCGTTTACCAAAGTTTGTTTACGAATCCATTCTGCAGGCACTTTGTCTTTGTGGGTGTTTCGAACTTCGATATAATACCCGAAAACATTGTTGAAAGAGATTTTTAGAGAAGAAATTCCTGTTCTCTCCGACTCTCTTTTTTCGATTCCTTCTAAATATTCTTTGCCCGAAGTAGAAATAGCGCGCAATTCGTCTAATTCTTCATTAACCCCTTTTGCAATCGCATTTCCTTTTGCAATCGCCACCGGTGCATCCTGATTAAGCGTGGTTTTTATTTTTTCCCGCAATAAATCGCAACTGTGTAAACTGTCTCCAATCACTTTTACTGCTTCTTGCGGACTTTCAAGTGCCAAAGTTTTTATCGGAATAATAGCATCCAGAGATTCTTTCAGATACACAATCTCACGAGGTGACACTTTTCCGGTTGCAATTTTAGAAATCAAACGCTCTAAATCTGAGATTTGTTTGATTTGGTATTGAATGTTATGCAAAACCTCCGGATTTGTTTTCAGGTACGAAACTACATCGTGACGGCCTTTTATTTTATGCGCATCTTTTAGCGGCAAAGCCAGCCAACGCTTTAACAAACGTCCACCCATTGGCGAAAGCGTTCTATCTATAACATCCAGAAGCGTTACCGCATTTGGGTTATAACTGTGATATAATTCTAAGTTTCTAATTGTAAAACGATCCATCCAAACGTAAGCATCTTCAGCGATACGCTGAATTGCTGTGATATGCTGTACGCGATTGTGTTGGGTTTCGGACAAATAATATAAAATTGCTCCCGAAGCAATGATACCGTCTTTTAATTCTTCGATACCAAAACCTTTTAAAGAAGTAGTCTGAAAATGTTTGGTCAAGGTTTCTAAAGCGTAATCTTCTTTGTAAATCCAATCTTCTAAGTAAAAACTATGAAAATCTTCTCCAAAAGCTTCCTTAAAATCATTTTTATTGTTTTTCGGAACCAGAACTTCACTTGGGTTAAAATTCTGCAAAAGCTTATCTATATATTCGGCATTTCCCTGAGCGGTCAAAAACTCCCCTGTAGAGACATCCAAAAAAGAAACTCCGATACTTTTATTGGCAAAATAAACCGAAGCTAAAAAGTTATTCGTTTTAGACTGTAAAACTTCATCGTTTAATGAAACTCCGGGAGTTACCAGCTCAGTAACGCCTCGTTTCACGATAGTTTTGGTCATTTTAGGATCTTCAAGCTGGTCGCAAATTGCTACACGAAGTCCGGCTTTTACCAATTTTGGCAAATACGTATTGATAGAATGGTGCGGAAAACCCGCCAAAGCCGTTTCTGTTTCAGAACCAGCACCTCTTTTAGTTAATGTAATTCCAAGGATTTTTGAAGCTCTAATAGCGTCTTCTCCAAAGGTTTCATAAAAATCTCCAACTCTGAAAAGCAAACACGCATCAGGATATTTTCTCTTGATTTCGTTGTACTGTTTCATCAAAGGTGTTTCTTTCACCACTTTATCTTTCGCTGCCAAATTATTGTTTTTAAAAATGTAAAATTGAAACAGCGAATTTATACTTTTTTAAAGGAATAATAAACTGCTGTAAAAATTAAAATATTTTAAGGAAATTTTAAGTTGAGATTTAAGATTTTTACATAGATTTGTGATAAATAAAAAAAGATCCCAAAAGATGAAAAAAATAATTTTATTTGTTATGCTGGCTGTAGCTGGAGTTACGGCTTCAAATGCACAAAGCGCAAAAAAAGCAACTACAAAAGCTGCTAAAGTTCAAGGAGCAGGAATGGTTTTCGAAAATGAAACAATTGATTACGGAACTATTGCTCACAATGCAGACGGAAACCGTCAGTTTGTTTTTGTAAACAACGGAACAAAACCATTAATTATTACGAACACACAAGGATCTTGTGGTTGTACTGTACCAACAACTCCAAAAGAGCCAATCGCTCCGGGTGCTAAAGGTATTATTGGTGTAAAATATGCTACTGACAGAGTTGGTGCATTTACAAAAACGGTTACTGTAACTTCAAATGCTGAAGGTCAACCAACAAAAACATTAACTATTAAAGGTACTGTTTTACCAGATCCTGTTAAAAGCTAATCTGAAAACAAAAAAATAATTGAAAAAGCTTCCTTATCTTTGGAAGCTTTTTTTATGAATTGAATCCAACCCAATGAGAAAACTTGAAAATAGTGAACTAGACCGAAAATCGATTGAAGATTTTAAAAAATCAGAAAAAACACCGCTAATTTTGGTACTGGATGATATTCGGAGTTTGCATAATATTGGTTCTGTTTTTAGGACTGCAGATGCTTTTTTGATCGAAAAAATTATTTTGTGTGGAATCACTGCTACTCCACCCAACAAAGAAATTCATAAAACGGCATTGGGTGCTACCGACACGGTTGCCTGGGAACATCATGAAAATGTTTTGGAAGTGATCGAAAATTTAAAGACAGAAAATGTACGCACACTGGCAATTGAACAGGTAGAAAGTGCTATTTTTCTTCAGGATTTTACTGTTGAAGAAAATCAAAAATATGCTTTAATTTTTGGCAATGAAGTGTATGGCGTTGCACAGGAAGCCGTTGCCATTTGTGATGGCTGTATCGAAATTCCGCAGCTGGGAACCAAACATTCCTTAAACATTGCGGTAAGTGCCGGAATTGTCGTTTGGGATTTATTTCAGAAACTGAATTGGCCTAAATAGAAATTTATTTTTTTATTATCTTAAAATTGATACTTTTATAAAATGAAAAATATCACTTCTATAAAAATATCACTTTTATTTTTTGTTTTAAGCTGCTGTCAATTTTATGCAAATGAAAGAAACAGAAGTTTAAAAATGAATTTAACTATACTTTCAAAAGATACTTTAAAAGCAAATAAAAAAAATAGTTTTAAAGCAACTTTGGTTATAGATCCTCCCAAAATTTCCGCAACCGGAAATCAAACCTATTGTCCGCAGACAAATATAAAAATTGTTGAAACTTTTGACATTGACCACGATCCTCTTGAAACAGCAACCGAAGCTGGGTACATTCAAATTTCATCAGGCTACGCAAATGGCACAGATAGACTTGAACTTTCAAACCCAGCAGCTCATCCTAATGTTTTAAGCAATTGGGATGTTTTGACCGGAAAATTAAAATTGACAAATTTGAGTGGTGGAAATATTTCATATACCGATTTAGAAGCCGCTATAAAAGATATTGTTTTCTCTAATTCTTCAGCAACCGCTTCAGGAACCCGAACTTTTTCGATTACGATTGGTCAGGCTAATTATCTTCCTTCTACACAACATTATTATCTATTTGTTCCAAGCATTGGTATCACCTGGACACAGGCAAAAAAAGCCGCCGAAGAATCTACTTATTATGGTCTTAAAGGTTATTTAGCCACACTATTAACAAAAGAAGAAGCTGATTTATCCGGAAAACAAGCTACCGGAGCAGGATGGATTGGCGGGAGTGATGCCCAAACAGAAGGCGTCTGGAAATGGGTTACAGGCCCGGAAGCAGGCACCAACATGAGTTTTACTTTTTGGAACAACAGCGAACCCAACAATTTAGGAGAAGAAGATTATGCCCATATTACATCAAATGTTGGAATTACGGGCTCCTGGAACGATTTATCAGATACTGGTTCTTTGAGTGGCGATTATCAGCCTAAAGGTTATATTGTTGAATTTGGCGGAATGCCAGGCGAACTTCCGTTACAAATTGCAGCCAGTACCCAAATTACAATCCCAACCATTACCAATACAACTACAGGAAAAGTTTGTGATTCAGGAACTGTTACTTTAACCGCAACAGCTTCAGCCGGAACTATTAGCTGGTACGATTCGGCAACTGGCGGTGCTCTATTGCATACTGGAAGTACGCCTTTTATAACGCCAACCATCAACACAACTACAACCTTTTATGTAGATGCTGGCTGCGAGATAAACAGAAGACCAGTTGTTGCTACTGTAAATTATACGCCAAACACTCCAACAGTTACATCAGCCACAGTTTCGAGATGTGGTGCAGGAAGTGTCACTCTTGAAGCTGATTCGAATATTGGAAACATTAATTGGTTTACAACTCCAACTGGAGGATCAAGTGTTTTTAATGGTAAGGTTTTTAACACACCAAGTATTACTCAAAACACTACTTACTACGCAGAAGCCTACAACGATATTTGTATCAACACCACACGAGTTCCGGTAGATGTAATCATCTACACACCTCCAGTAGTTACCAATGAAGAGGTTATTTTATGCCAGCTGGGCACTAAAATTTTAGATGCCGGAATAACTGGCGTAACCTATTTGTGGTCCACAAACGAAACCACACAAACTATTGAGGTTAGCACTCCCGGAACCTTTACTGTGACTGTTACCAGTCCTGCACCGGAAAGCTGTTCAAGTACAAAAACGATAAAAGTCATTCAGCATGAAATTCCTGTCATTAAAAAAATTGAGGTCGATGAAAGAAGTGTAACAATCAACTTAAGTAATCCTAATGATTATTTTGAATATTCTGTTGATGGTAGCTTTTTCCAGGATTCTAATGTTTTTTATAATGTCCCAGGCGGATTACAAACGGCTTATATAAGAGAAAAAAATGGTTGTCTAGGCGCAACACAAGATTTTGTTGTTTTGGTTTTTCCTTCATTTTTCACGCCTAACAATGATAATTATAACGATTCCTGGGAAGTAATCGGGATGGAGTTTTTCCCGCAGGCACAAGTCACAATTTTTGATCGCTATGGGAAATTCTTGACACAACTTAATGCTTCCAGAATGAGTTGGGACGGAACTTTTAATAAATTGCCCCTACCCGCTTCAGACTATTGGTATAGCATAAAAGTTAATAATGATTTACCGATTATGAAAGGGCATTTCTCTTTGAAAAGATAGTTTTGTAATGAGATAATGTGTCAATTTGATAATTAGATAATTATTCATTGAGACTTTTTCTGATAAAATTTTCTAATTGACTCATTTTCTAATTGACTTCTGAATTTCATTCAAGATAAAAAGATAATCTTCGTGTTTTTTTACAAAATCGCGATCCGAAACATCGATGATCAATACATTCAAATCGGTTTGGGATTTTATATATTCTAAATAGCCATTGTTGATTTTATCCAAATACTCAGCCGAAATATTTTGTTCGTAATTCCGTCCGCGTTTTTTAATATTCTGAAGCAATCTTTCTGTATTTTGGTACAAGTAAATGTATAAATCAGGCTTTGGCATTTCTTTATAAATAATATCGAATAAGTTTCGGTACAAACGATATTCATCTTCGGCCAGCGTAATTTTTGCAAAAATCAACGACTTAAAAATATGATAATCGGCTACGACAAAATCTTTAAACAAATCAAATTGCGCCAAATCATCTGATAATTGCTGATAACGATCGGCCAAAAAAGACATTTCTAAAGGAAAAGCAAAACGATTCTGATCTTTATAAAATTTGGGTAAAAAAGGATTATCGGCAAAACGTTCTAAAACAGTTTTTGCATTAAAATCTTCGGCAATTTTGTGTGCCAAAGTTGTTTTTCCGGCACCAATATTTCCTTCAAAAGCAATATAATTGAAGGTTTCTAACGGAATTTCCTGCAATGGATTCTTAAGGTTTTGAACCACGGTACAAACGCTGTCATCTGGCGAAATAGCAATTAATTCGGATATGTTTTTTTGAAAAATGGGATGTTTCCAGTCTAATTGTAAATCCTGCATTGGCAACAATACAAAATTTCGGTTTTGCATTAAGGGGTGCGGAATTTGCAGTTTCTCCGATTCGATAATTTCATCATCAAAAACAATCAGATCAATATCTATAATTCGGGACTGGTATCCTTGCTGATCCGAACGAATTCTTCCCAGTTGTTTTTCGACTTTCAAAACCTGATTGAGTATTTTTTGTGCCGATGAATAACTGTGTAAAACCAAAGCACAATTATAAAAAGCATCGCTTTCAAAACCCCAGGCTGGCGTTTCATACAATTTAGAAACCTGAATTACAGTTCCCACTTCCTGATGGATCAAATCGATACAACTTTCGATGTTTGCTAACCGATTTCCCTGGTTACTGCCTATTGATAAAACGACCTGATGCTGTGATTTCATAATTAATGCAAATTAACTAAAACTATTTTAGAATAAACAATATATTTGTGAAACGAGTCTGTTTTCGATGGAAAATCTGAATGCAGAATTGTAACGTTTTACACGTTTTGACTACTTATTAAAAAAATATATTTATGAAGTTTCTAGGAAATGTAATTGCCACAGTTATTGGTATTTTTGTATTTATTATGTTGTTCTTTTTTGGCGTTATCCTCATCGGAGCTATTTTTGGCGGTGACGATACCGTTTCCGTTGAATCTGATTCGGTTATCGAATTGAATTTGAAAAACATTCAAAATGACTACGCCGGAAAATTTAAAGATCCATGGGTAACCAAATTTTCAAGTGGAGGAGAAATTGGTTTAACCGATGTTATCAATGCAATCGAAGCAGCAAAAAAAGACGATAACATAAAAGGAATATCCATCTTAAATGACGAATCATCTCTAGGATTGGCGCAGTATAAAGATTTGAGAAATGCCCTTGAAAGCTTCAAAAAATCAGGCAAATTTGTTTGGGCTTATGCCAATAGTTATTCGCAAAAAGAATATTATTTAAATTCGGTTGCCAATACCGTTTATCTGAATCCTGCTGGAGACCTTGATTTCAAAGGACTTTCGTCTGAAATTATGTTTTTTAAAGATTTTCAGGACAAATCAGGCATTCACATGGAAGTAATCCGTCACGGAAAATACAAAAGTGCTGTTGAGCCATTTTTAGAAAACAAAATGAGTGATGCCAACAGAGAGCAAATGACCGCTCTTCTCAATTCGCTTTGGGCTACCGTTTCTAGTGATATTTCAAAAAGCCGAAATATTCCGCTGCCAAAACTTAATGAAATCGCCAACGGATTATTAGCCCGAACTCCTGAAATGGCCAAAGCGCAAAAATTAGTTGATATTGTAGCCTATGAAGATGTGTATCACAATGCTATCAAAAAAGCTTTAAAAGTAACTGGAGACGATGATTACAATAAAATTTCGATTCAGGATTATACGCAAAATTTTACCACTACAGCTTTAACGAATACAGCAAACGATCAAATAGCAATTATATACGCTCAGGGCGAAATTGCAGGTGGCGAAGGAGATGTTACCGTAATTGGCGAGGGTTCTATGCGTCGCTCATTGCAGGAAGCTCGTAAAAATGATGACGTAAAAGCCATCGTTCTTAGAATTGACAGCCCAGGAGGAAGTGCTCTGACATCTGACCTTATCTGGAGGGAAATTGAAGTGACCAAAAAAGTAAAACCAGTAGTGGTTTCTATGGGTAATTATGCAGCTTCTGGCGGCTATTACATTGCTTGTAATGCCAACAAAATTTTTGCAGAAAGTAATACCATAACGGGTTCTATTGGTGTTTTTGGTGTTTTGCCCAACTTTACACCGCTTGCTAACAAATTAGGAATTAATACCGAGCAGGTAGAAACACACGAAAACGCAGCGAGTTATAGTCCGTTTGTGCCTGTTGACGAAAAGTTTAAAGCCTTTACTTTAGAAGGAGTTGAGTATATTTACAAGACTTTTGTAACACATGTTGCCGAAGGCCGAAAAATGACTTTTGCTCAAGTTGATGCTATTGCACAAGGAAGAGTATGGACTGGTTCTCAAGCTTTAAAAATTGGTTTGGTAGATAAAATCGGAGGTTTGAATGATGCTATTGCAGAAGCTGCTAAAATTGCAAAAATCAAAACCTACAGCACACAAAATTTTCCTGAGTACGAGAAAAATTTTAGCGATTTATTATCCGGTTTTCCTTTTGCAAAATCTAAAGAGGCTTTTATAAAAGAAGAAATTGGAGAAGAAAATTATCTGATGATTGAACAAATTAAACGATATCAAAACAAAAAAGGCGTTCAGGCCATGATGCCATTTGGAATAAAAATTCAGTAAAATATCATAAAATCATTAAAAATCCGTTTGAGTATCTATTCAAACGGGTTTTTTATTTAAACTAAATTTAATACATTTCTTACTTTTTTGTAAAAATTTAACTAGGAACTCAAGCAAAAAAAGTTATTTTTGTAAGCAGTAATAATCCATTTAAAACCCCAAATCCCTATATAAATTATGTTGAAAAAAGTTTTAAAAATCAGCGGAATCATACTTGTGGTGCTTATTGCCGCATTATTTGCCATTCCATATTTCTTCAAAGATCAGATAAAAGCCAAAATTGTGGAAGCCATTAACGAAAGTGTAGATGCAAAAGTTAGTTTTGCAGATGCCGATTTAAGTTTGTTTAAAAACTTTCCGAATGCAACGGTTTCTATCGAAAAATTAGCCATCATTAATAAAGCCCCTTTTGAGGGAGACACCTTGGTTTCATTAGGCGAACTGAATTTAAAAATGAGTATCAAAGAACTATTTAAAGGAAAAGAAGAACCTTTAAATATTCAGGGAATTACTTCTGAAAATGGTTTGATCAATATTATTTTTAATAAAGATGGTGTTGGGAATTTTGATATCGCATTAAAAGACCAAGAAAAAACAGAGAAGGAAGACGAGAACAGCAAACCGCTTTCTTTAAAAATCCAAGAGTATAAAATCGAGAATTTTACTTTCAGATATACTGATCAGGGTTCAAAAATAAAAATGGTAATCGACAGCTTGAATCACGAAGGAACAGGAGATTTCACGAATTCAAAATTAGATTTAACTACAAAATCTACTGCGAAAGTATCTTTGGACATGGATAAAATCAATTACATGAAAAATGTATCCCTGACTTTAGACGCTGTTCTTGGAATCGATTTAGACCAAAGCAAATATACTTTTAAAGAGAACAAAGCTTTAATCAATCAATTACCTTTAGAATTTGACGGTTTTATCCAAATGGTTGAAGCAGGTCAGGTTTATGATTTGAAATTTAAAACCCCTACTTCTTCTTTCACCAACTTCTTAGGATTGATTCCATCGGCTTATGCAGCTGGTTTAGATGGTGTAAAAACTACCGGAGATTTTACTGTTGAAGGTTTTGCAAAAGGACAACTAACTGATACAACAGTTCCTAAATTTAATATTGCAATTGCTTCTCACAACGCATCTTTTCAGTATCCTAACTTACCTAAATCGGTTGAGAATATTGTAATTGATACCAAAATCATCAATGAAACCGGAATACTGAATGATACTTACGTGAATTTGGACAAACTGTCTTTCAAAATCGACCAGGATGTTTTCAGCGCAAAAGCGAATGTTAAAAACATTACTGAAAATCCGTTTGTAAATGCCGCTTTGAAAGGAACAATCAATCTGGCTAATCTTTCGAAAGCCTATCCTATCAAAATGGATAAACCATTAGCCGGTATTTTAAAAGCGGATGTTACCACTCAATTTGATATGGCTTCGGTAGAAAAAAGCCAATATGAAAATATTAAAAATGCCGGAACAATGAGTTTGTCCGGATTTAAATATACGGACGAAAACAATAAATCAATGAACATCAGTACGGCATTGGTGGAGTTTGATCCGGGAAAAATCAACCTAAAACAATTTAATGCTACCACCGGAAAAAGTGATTTAGCTATAAATGGTATTTTAGAAAATTTCTACGGTTTTATGTTTAAAAAACAAGAGTTGCGAGGAAACTTTAATATGAGCTCGAACCAGCTGGCTGTAGATGACTTTATGACTTCTGGCGAGCCCGCCACAACAACAAAAGAGGCTAAACCGAGTGAAGCAATGAAAATTCCAGCATTCCTGAATTGTACATTAAACGCTAAAGCCAATACTGTTTTATATGATAATTTAAAACTAACAGCTGTTTCTGGAAAATTAATTATAAAAGATGAAAAAGCGACTCTTGAAAACTTCAAAACGTCTATTTTTGGAGGAACAATTGGTGTAAACGGAACGGTTTCTACTAAAGAAAAAGTACCTACATTTGCTATGAATTTAGGCTTTAACCAAGTGGATATTGCACAAACTTTTACGCAATTGGAAATGATGAAAAAAATTGCTCCTTTGGCTGGAATTGTTAATGGAAAACTAAATTCGACTATTAAATTAAACGGAAATTTAGATGCAAAAGAACTGACTCCGGATCTAAAATCGATTACAGGAGATTTATTTGGACAGTTCTTATCAACTACTATTAATGCAAACAACTCGACTTTACTAAAGTCATTAGGATCAAATATTAAATTTATTGATGTTAACAAACTGAATCTGAATGACATCAAAGCAGCTTTGACTTTTGAAAACGGAAAAGTAAATGTAAAACCATTTGATATCAAATACCAGGATATTAAAGCAACAATTGGAGGGACGCATGGTTTTGACCAAACGATGAATTATAACGTAAAACTGGATGTTCCTGCCAAATATTTGGGTTCAGAAGCAAATGCTTTCATTGCAAAAATGTCTCCGGCTGATGCTGCTAAATTGGAAAACATTCCGATAAACGCCTTGATTTCAGGCAATTTTTCGAATCCAAAAATCACTACCGATACTAAAGCAGCCGTAAATAGCCTCACTACGCAATTAGTTAATCAGCAAAAGGAAAAACTGACTAAACAAGGAACCTCAGCCTTAACAGATTTGATTAATAAAAACACCAAATCTAAAGACACTACAAAAGCTGCGGCGACAACTAAAGAAACGACCACTCAGGAAACCACCAAAAAAGCAGGTGAACTCCTAAATGGTTTATTTAAAAAGAAAAAATAAAAACAGAAAGGCCAGTCGATTAAGACTGGCCTTTTTTATTAACAGCCAGCACTTTCCTGAAACCTCAAAAGAAAAGCATTGCCCTGGACTTATAAATACTTAGGTTTATTTTTAAAGACCTCCTTTGCGAACTTAATGATAAATCGCAAAACTCATTTTAAACAGCTTTTGAATACAGTTTTAACCTTCCGTTGTTTAGCAAAGAGTTAATTACTTTAAAATAATCGTTGGCGGGGAATTTTTTGACATCAATACCTATACTGCAATTATCATACGGTTCATATTTTTTTAAACTTGAAACCGAAAACAATCCAATTGTAGGCGTTTGTACAGAGCTCGCCAAGTGCATAATTCCGCTATCGGCACCAATGAACAAATCGGTATTAGCAATTAAGGCTCCCATTTCCCGAATGTCTTTGCTATAAAATGTAGGTGCCTGAAAATCAATTTGTGAGACATTTTCAATAGGCAAAATTTCAATGATATTATAGTCTTTATATTCGGATTTTAATTTTGAATAAAAGTCATTCCACCAAACTTTAGAAAAACATTTTTCACCGGTAGCATAGGTAAACAAGCATATCGTTCTTTTCGCATTATTGGTGAGTGTTTTTAATATTTTTTTGCCCTCTGCAATTTCATTACTATCTAATTTAAGATCTAAAGGAGCAATTATTTTATTGCTTTTATGAAGCCCCCACTTGGTAAGATAGTTTCGGAAATTATAAACCGGATATTTGGCAATATGATCGTAATCATTTTTTACTGGTAGAAATTGATCCTCTAAATCCCCGTAAAATTTATATTTTGCTTTTGAAAACTTAACCGCTAATCGACCAGATGAAGAATTCTGGTCAACATTTATAGCAACATCATAAGGTTCATTTTTGATAGAAATCCAGACTTTACAATATTCAATTAGATTTTCAAAAGGTTTTTTGGGCAGCGGTATAACTTTATGAATGTGATCGTAATTCTCAAAAATAATGGGTGCTAAAGTTCCCTTAACAAACAAATCGATTTTGCTATTTGGAAAAATCTCTGAAACTTCCTGTACAAGCGGTGAAATCAGTAATAAGTTTCCTAAACGGCCGTTGGGCCTGCAAATCAAAACTCGACTGATTGCATTTTTATCCACCAAAACAATATTTCCCTTTGAACTTGATTTCCCAATATTCTTAGTTAAAATGCGCATCAAACGGCGTCTGAAAACGTTTATTCGGTTTAAAATACTCATTTTATAAATAATTTACTTTAGTTAAATTGATTTTTAATCTAGAAAATTACCTGAATTCAAATACTTTCAAATCTAGGTTCTTTATGATTCTAAAATAAAAATTTATCAATAAGTAATTATTATAAAATTGTAATGAAATTTAATAAAATTCCCATGTCATAATTCTGAAATACAACGCTTTAAACACAAAAATACCTTGTAAATTAGAAAATATTTCTTATTTATATAAGTTAAAAAAAATTAAACCGAAATTGTTACAATATAACCTTCG
The DNA here is from genome assembly GCF_009789235.1 of Flavobacterium hydrocarbonoxydans. Classification (GTDB taxonomy): domain Bacteria; phylum Bacteroidota; class Bacteroidia; order Flavobacteriales; family Flavobacteriaceae; genus Flavobacterium; species Flavobacterium hydrocarbonoxydans. The sequence goes on from NZ_WSTB01000008.1 coordinate 13,971, forward strand.
GAACCCCGAATATTAAAAACTGTTCCGTTTTCAAAAATTAAATATTGCCCTTTTATCCCGATTAATTTTCCATGGAATGAAGGTGTTTTATCTAAATTTAAACTGGCTACTTTCGCAGGATAACTCAGTACCGGATAATGCAATTGATATAAATCATCTTTTTGAGCATAAAAATAATCTTTTGCTTCAGCCGGAATCAGACTTTCTACTTTTGCCTTTTCAGCAATCAAATCAAAAGACTCTGCTGTATTCTGAAGCATTTTTCGCCAATTGGTTTTATCAGCATAGTGGTCTTTTAAGGCAACCTCTGTAATTCCTGCCAAATAACGATTCGGAACCTCAACAATAGCAATAGCTTGTGTGGCTCCCTGATCTATCCAGCGTGTTGGCACCTGCGTTTTGCGCGTTACCCCTACTTTTATTTCGCTTGACAAAGCCAAATACACTACGTGAGGCTGCAATTGAACTTTCTCCTCATAAGCAAGATCTCTGTCGGCAATTCCTAAATGTGCAGTACTTAATTCTGGTCTCATGATCCAGTCGCCCACTGCCGGGCTTGAATAAAAACAATCGTAGCAAAAACCCTGACGAAAAATTTTCTTCTTTTTGTTGCAATTCAAACATTGATAACCTACAAAATTGATTTCAATTTCTTTGTTCAATAACTGATTCATGTTGAGAAAACTGTCTTCGAAAACCAGATAATATTGAATTGGATTTCCGATTTCGGTTTGCATTTTTGTAAGTACGCCTTGGTATTGCATTGCTATTTTAGTATTGTTGAGTTTAGGTTTTCGATTCTTTTTTAATTTAAAAATTCATATTAATACGTAAGAATCTTTGCTGTAAATAAAATTGTTTTTTACAAAAAAACACTATTTTTGATACAGTGACAAAGTTAGTATTTGTATATCGATATTCAAATTTTAAATGTCTGGCTTTTGCAAATCGCATTAATCAGAAATCTAAAATCTAAAATCTAAAATCATCCATGCCTCTATCCATTATAAATTCATTCGCTTCCTGGGTTCTTAAACAAAGAATTCACCAAATAGAACTTTTTCTGAAATACCCTAATGAAGTTCAGGAAGAGTTACTGCATAATTTAGTGACCGCTTCTGAAAATACTCTTTTTGGGAAACAATATGAATTTTCATCTATTAAATCCTACGCTACTTTTGCAGAAAGAGTTCCTATTTCGACTTACGAAGAATTACAGCCTTTGATAGAACGCACACGCCAGGGTGAACAAAATGTAATTTGGGAAACGCCTATAAAATGGTTTGCCAAATCGAGCGGGACTACCAATGCAAAAAGTAAATTTATCCCGGTAAGCAACGAAGCACTGGAAGACTGCCACTACAAAGGCAGCAAAGATTTGCTTTGTTTGTATCTGAATAATAACGAAGATTCGGAATTGTTTTTGGGTAAAAGTCTTCGCTTGGGCGGAAGTTCTCAGATTTACGAAAATAACAATACTTTCTTTGGAGATTTGTCGGCTATTTTGATTGAAAATATGCCGATTTGGGCTGAATTCAGCAGTACACCAAGTAATAAAACGTCCCTGATGACCGAATGGGAGTCGAAAATTGCCGCTATTATCGCCGAAACCAAACACGAAAATGTGACCAGTTTTGCAGGGGTTCCGTCATGGATGTTGGTTTTGATGAATCGTGTTTTAGAAGATACCGGAAAAGGAAATTTATTAGAACTTTGGCCCAATCTGGAAGTTTACTTTCACGGCGGTGTGAGTTTTTCGCCTTATAAAGAACAGTACAAAAACATATTGCCAAGCAAAGATTTTAAGTACTATGAAATTTATAATGCTTCTGAAGGTTTTTTTGCCATTCAGGATCTGAATAATTCCAGCGATTTATTACTGATGCTGGATTACGGAATTTTTTATGAATTTATTCCGATGGACATTTTTGGAACTCCTGATCAAAAAGTAGTTCGCCTGGCCGATGTGGAACTGAATAAAAACTATGCTATTGTTATCACAACCAATTCTGGTTTGTGGCGTTACCTCATTGGTGATACTGTACGTTTTACTTCTTTGAATCCTTACAGAATACGAGTTACCGGAAGAACCAAACATCATATTAATGTTTTTGGCGAGGAATTAATGGTCGAAAATACGGATCAGGCTATTGCAAAAGCCTGCCAGATTACCCAAAGCGAAGTGATTGATTATACGGTTGCTCCTATTTTTATGCAGGACAAAGAAAAAGGCGCACATGAATGGATGATCGAATTCAAGAAAAAACCAGCCGATGTGGGACTGTTCCAGAAAGTGCTGGACGAAACGCTGCAAACCCTAAACTCTGATTACGAGGCCAAACGCTACAACAATATGACGCTAAATCCTTTGGTGGTAAATGTTGGTAGAGAAAACTTATTTTATGATTGGCTGAAAGAACGTGATAAACTGGGTGGGCAGCATAAGATTCCGAGACTTTCGAACCAAAGGGATTATTTAGAACAGCTGAAGGGGATGCAGAGTTAAAACACAAATTTCACAGATTAGCACAAATATTAAACCCGACAGGTTTTTAAAACCTGTCGGGTTTGTTTGTTGGAAACATACGATTGCTTCGTGCCTTGCCAAGACCTAAAATGTAATTATGAATACTAAACCGCATGAGGAATAGAAATGAAAATCCTTTTGGGCTGGTATTTTATTTTCAAATCAATTCTATATTATTGTTAGTATCTTCCGCCAGCCAATTATGCTGATTCTTACAATCCGCCTTGACCTGAATATAATTTTATTGGTTTATCCAATTCTAATTTTAATACCGTTACATATTTATCCATTGCCGATTCCTGAAGGTCAATATACACTAATCCGGGAACGGGACTCCACGATATTTTACCCACAACTTTATGTTTCAGCTTTGATCCATTACCAACTACCGTAATATTTTCAATTTTAGAATCCAAACCTTTTATCATCAAAGGCCCAGTTGATTTTCCGTGTACAAATAAGTAAAGCGTTTTAGCATCTTTAGACAACGTCGTTGGTCCATAAAAATGTCCCTGTGGAATTCCTCCTGTTGTGTTAAATATTGCCTCTCCGTTTTTTTTATTCCAGGCTCCCAATTCTTTAAGTACATTCACTTGTTCTTCTGGAATGGTTCCATCTTCTTTAGGTCCAATATCCAAAAGCAAATTTCCTCCATTTGATACCGCATCAACATATATCGTTATAATCTCATAAGGCGTTTTCCACTTAGTGTCTTTAGGCTGATAGCCCCAACTATCATTTATAGTCATACACAATTCCCACCAATCAAATGTTGGTCGGGTTACTGGAAAATTTTGTTCTGGTGTAGCATAATCACCATACCCCTGAAGACGTCCATTTATGATAGACAATGGATTTCTGGACAATATTATTTGTCTCACTTTCTCAGATTCCCATTCTTCCGCACTATGTTCCCAATCTCCGTCAAACCACCATAAATCAGGGTTGTACTGTGTACTTATTTCTTTTATTTGTCCCTGAAAAAAATCTCTAAACTTATTCCAACGCAAATAATCATCCTTTATAGCATAACGTGAACTATCTTTTAAAAATCCTGGGTAATCAGTATCAGACCAATCGATTAATGAATAATAAGCTCCTGTCTTTATATTTCTTTTGCGCAGCTCTTCAAAAAAAGGTTTAATCATATCTCTTTTTGCCGGAGTTTTTTTTACAATACTAAGATCATTCATTTTAGTATCGTACATAGCAACTCCGTCATGATGTTTGGTCGTTATAACCGCATATTGAGCACCACTTTCTTTTATCAAATCTGCCCAATAAGCCGGATTATATTTTTTAAGCGTAAAACCATTTAATTGTTTCATATAATCAGAATGACTGATTTCTTTGTTATGAAAACTCCATGATTCCCCAATACCTTTTACCGAGTAAATACCTGTATGAATAAAAATTCCCAACTTAGCATCTGCAAACCATTGCATTTTTTCCTTGATTGTTTTAGGATCAATTTTGCTTTGGGAAATACCGCTTAAACTTACTCCTAACCATACTGCCAATACTAGTGTCTTTCTTTTCATTTATTAAATTTTTACAGTACCTATATTCATTACTTGTTTTAAACTATTTAACTTTTTTATATGTAAATATATTTCTGTTAAACAAAACTAAAATACAAGAAAAAATGATTCTATATTAACTCAATATTATCTTTAACTAATTCTTTCTTATCATTTTTTTAAGAAAAAACATATAAATTTTAAACTCAAATGATAGTTACATAAGCATAAAGCTCTAAAAGTACTTGCTGCAAGCTTTCGTAATTATTATGCGACAAGGTAAATCCAGTATTAAAAACAATGAATAAGCAAAAGAGGCTGTCCGAAAAGGCAGCCTCTTATAGAAAATGAATTAATTTTTTAAAATCTTTTATAACTTTCTGAATTACATCATATCAATGTATCGATCATGGTATCCTAAAAGGTACAACACCCCATCAAGACCTAAACTCGAAATAGAAGTTGAGGCGCTTTCTTTTACTTTTGGTTTAGCGTGAAAAGCGATCCCAAGACCCGCCAGGTTAATCATTGGCAAATCGTTGGCTCCATCACCCACAGCAATGGTTTGGTTAATGTGAATACCTTCTTTTTCGGCAATGGCCTGCAGGTATTCGGCTTTTTTAAGTCCGTCCACAATATCGCCTAAATATTTACCGGTTAATTTACCGTCGATGATTTCTAATTGATTGGCGTGAACGTAATCGATACCGAGTTCTTTTTGCAGATATTCCCCAAAATAAGTAAATCCTCCAGATAGAATAGCCGTTTTGTAACCGTAGTATTTGAGAGCTTTCATTAAACGATGTGCTCCTTTTGTGATGGGTAAATTTTCGGCTACTTTTTGCAAAACGTCTTCGCTTAAACCTTCCAGCAAAGCCATACGTTTTTTGAAACTTTCGTTGAAATCTATCTCGCCATTCATTGCCGATTCTGTAATCGCTCGTACTTGCTCGCCTACTCCATTTAGCTCTGCTAATTCATCGATTACTTCGGTTTGAATTAGGGTTGAATCCATATCAAAACAAACTAAACGTCTGTTACGTCTGTAAATATTATCTTCCTGGAAAGAAATATCAACATCTAATGTTCTGGAAATTTCCATAAAACTTGCCGTCATCAGAATTTTATTTTCGATCTCGCCCGTTACTGATAATTGAATACATGACCGCGGATAGTCTTCTTTTTCGACCACAGAAGTTCTTCCTGTTAATCGTATAATTGAATCAATATTAAGATGTTGGTCAGACATGATTTTGGTCACGGCAGACAATTGCTTAGCAGTTAATTTTTCGCCTAAAATATTGATAATGTAGCGTTGCTTTGATTGCGTTTTTACCCATTTCTCATAATCCTCAATCGAAATCGGAATGAATTTCACCTTGATTTCCAGCTCATAAGCTTTAAACAAAAGATCTTTTAAAACAGGCGCAGAAGAAGAACCTGCTTCGATTTCGAATAAAATTCCAAGAGAAAGTGTGTCATGAATATCGGCCTGACCAATGTCTAAAATAATAGCATTGTAATTGGCTAATACCGCTGTCAAACCAGCAGTAACTCCTATTTTGTCGTGACCTGAAACTTTTAATAAAATAATCTCTTTATCTTCTGATACCATTTTGTCTTTATTGATTTAAGAAGCGACAAAAATCGGTAATCTATTGTTTATAAAAAAGAATATTGTTTGTTTTTTTGAAAAGAAAAAGCGCAAATTAATGCGCTTTTGTGAGTTATTTTAACAACTCTAATACGTAATTATGACAAAGAGGTTTTACCATGCTTTTTTTGCCACAGATTAAAAGAATTAAAATGATTTTATAGTTTGTACAAATTTAGAATCATTAGTATTTTATAAATTAAAACTTAATCTGTGTTAATCTTAATAATCTGTGGCTAAAAAAAATTACTTCTGTGTCTCATCAAAATTGACCATCCAGCCTATTCCGAATTTATCTACAAGCATTCCGAAATATGCTCCCCAAAAGGTCTTACTCATAGGCATAAAAGGGCTTCCTCCATCCGAAAGTCCGTTGAAAATCCGGTCTGCTTCTTCGGTACTTTCTACATTGATTGAAATGGAGAAATTATCACCAAACTTAACCTCTCCCGATTGTTCGTTGCAGTCGCTTCCCATTAAAATGGTTTCTCCAATGGGTAATGATACGTGCATCACGCGATTAGCATCTTCTTCAGAAAGCTTAGGCGTATTTTCATCTGCGGGCATGTCTTTGAATTTTCCGATGTATGGAAATTCTCCACCAAAAACAGATTTGTAAAACAGAAATGCTTCTTCGCAATTTCCATTAAAAATTAAATAAGGATTTACTGTTGCCATGATTTTTTAATGTTTATTGTTTTTTATTGAAATTTTCAAAGTTTACTTTCCCTCCGAAAGTTCTTTAACTGTTTCCATCCCTTTCGGGAAAGCTTCTTTGAAATATTCGATGTATTTTTCGACTACATCCACCTGCGCTACCAAATCGGTAAATTCATCATCCGGAGTCAGTCGATAGGTTTCCATGGCGCCGCTCCATTTTTTGATTTCCTCGTCGATTGGCAATTCTTTGAAATCTTTTATTTCACCCAAATGTTTAAAAGCCATATATTCGTTTGGAATTTTCTTCTCGATAACACTATTCATACCCTCTCCGTTTGGAGACATAAAATGTATTTTATCGCCTTCGTTCCAATCACTCACGGCATAGGAACCCTCGCAAAAAGCACCTGTCCATTTTTTGTACGTTTCATCATCCCATAAAATTGACCAAACTTTTTCTGCCGAAGCCTTGATTCTTATTTTAAATTCTAATGTTTCCATAGTAATACCATTTAAAGTTAATTTTTACTGAACATTCAAGTTTTACTCAAAAAAGGCCAAATTTATTTTTAAGCAAAAGTTTCTAACCCTTTAATTCTCCTCAACATAACTTTTAAAATTATTCAAAATAGCCTGCCAGCCATCGCGCTGCATCTCTTCTGGGTTTTCGTTTTCCGGATCAAAACTTTCGATAACTTCTACTCCGTTTAGCGTTTCATTAAAACTAATTTCTACTTTTCTTCCATCAGCCATTACATATTGAATAACTTTATTGGGTTCAACCAAAGTATATTCTCCTTCAAAATCAAAACTCATACTGCCGTCTTTTGCTGCCATAGTCGATTTGAATTTCCCTCCCGTTTTCAAATCATTTTCTGCATAAGGCGTGTGCCAATCTGGTGATGCGTTATTCCATTTTGTAATGTGTTCTGGCGATGTCCAGAAATTCCAGACTTTATCTATTGCTGCTTGTATTGTTGCTTGTACTGTGATCATTTTTAATATATTTATTGGTTTATAATTATTTTTTTGATTTGTATTATTTTGCTTTCGCAGAATTTTTGGCCGCAGCAATCCAATCGTTTATAATGCTGTTCAATTCATTTTCCGCATTTTCAATAGCCTGACTGCTATTAAAAGTAATGATTGCTCTGTCATTTTCTTTCCAGATCAACAATTTACTTTTATTTGCAATTAATTTGTCTTTTAGCTGTTCCTGCTTTTTTGATCCTCTATGAAAAATCAGTTGTAGCTGGGTTTTCATTGGCTGAATTCTCATCGTTATTCGGTCTTCGTTCTCAAAGCAATAATTTGGCGCATTCCATTTGATGTTTTCGGTCAAATTTTTATTCGATGCTAAAATGTAGTCCCTTAATTGCTCTATTTCTTCTCGAAACGGATGGTTTAAGTTATCCAGAAAAAGAGTTACTTCGCTGCTTTTAGTCATGAGTTTTATCGTTTAATTTGCCTCGGCATATTTTTTAAAATTATCAATAACACCCTGACAAAATTGCCTTTGTTCATTTACAGGATTTTCTGTATTGGGCTCGAATATTTCTATAATTTTGACTTGATTATTTTGACTTTCAAACTGAACACTTCCTATTCTGTTATCGACAAGTTTGTATCTTAAAACATGAAATTTTTCGACTTTAGTATAAAATCCTTCATAATCAAAACTGATGCTTTCATCTTTTGTCGCCATTGTATATCTGAATTTACCTTCATCCTGCACATCGTTTTCAACATACGGCGTATGCCACTCATCAGTAGGATTATTCCAGCCCTGAATGTGTTTTGGTATCGTCCAGAACTCCCAGACCTTATCGATGGGAGCATTCACTATCGTTTGTACAGTTATCATCTTTTACATTAATTTTAAGAAAAATTAATTCATTTCTGGAATCTGACTTTCATCCATAAAGAAAATCTCCCAGTGATGCCCGTCTAAATCAAAAAAATCTCTTTGATACATCCATCCATAATCTTTAGTTTCATTATTTACTTTACCACCAGCTTTAATAGCAGCCGTAACAATTTCGTCAACTTTGTCTCTGCTTTCAACAGAAATAGCGGCAATCATTTCTGTACTTGTCGTTGCATCGCAAATTTGTTTGGGAGTAAATGTTTTAAAAAATTCTTCCAACAAAAGCATTGCAAATATATTTTCACCAATTATCAGACAAGTTCCTTTTTCATTTGTGAATTTTGAATCGAACGAAAAACCTAACTGCTTAAAAAATGATATCGACTTATTTAAATCTTTTACAGCAAGATTCAAGAAAATTTTTGTACTCATTTTATATAAAATTACAATTTATCAAAACAAATTTAAAATTTTATAACAGTCTTTAAGTTATAATAAAAGTCAACTTTAGGGTCATTTAGGACAAAATGGTTATTTTTGTAAAGAAGCAATTTTTTGTAAAAAGAGAAAAAGATGACTAAGAAGATAGGATTAATTGTACCTCATGACTATAAACTATTAAGTATAGCTGCGATTTTAGAAGTTTTTGAAACTGCCAATAAACTTTCTAAAACAACTGAAAAACATTTTGAAATTATGATTTTTCAAAGCGCTGAACAGATTATTCAGGAGCGTTTATTTGGATACATAGTAAATTCCATCGAAGATTCTGATGAAAAATTAGAATTGATTCTGATTCCTGCTTTTACTACAGATAACATGAGCGAAATGATTGCGAAGAATAGAAAATTTATTCCGTGGCTGCAAAAACAGCATCAGTTCGGAGCAGAATTAGCGAGTTTCTGTACAGGCGCTTTTCTATTTGCCGCGTCGGGTTTATTAAACGAAAAATTAGCCACCACCCATGTTGATGCCTGTAGTGCTTTTACAAAAGCTTTTCCTTTAGTCAAATTAAAACCCGAAGAAACTTTAACGGCCGATGGCAGTTTATATACCAGTGGCGGCTCGACCTCATCTTTTCATTTACTGATTCTTCTGGTTCAGAAATATTGCGGAAACGAAATCGCCGTTCAGATTGCGAAGATTTTCTCGATCGATTTAAATCGTTACAAACAAAGTTATTTCAGTACTTTCAGACCGAATCATTTGCACAACGACACTTTGGTTGCCATGCTGCAGCAAAAAATTGAAAGTCAGTACAGCACCATCGAAAAACTGGAAGAAATTACCCGTGACATCCCAACCAGTGCCAGAAACATGACACGAAGATTCAAACAGGTTACGGGAATTCCGCCTATTGAATATTTACAAAATATACGGGTAGAAAGTTCAAAGAAGTACCTGGAACAAACCCAGCTTTCTATCTCAGAAATTATCGAAAAAACAGGTTATAACGATCCAAAAGCATTTAGAAAAGTATTTTATAAAATGGTGGGGATGAAACCTATAGAGTATCGGGAGAAATTTAGGGTGCAATAAAAAAGTCCCAGTTTTCACTGAGACTTTTTGTTAAATATATTTCATACTTACGAAGCAATTTCAACTTGCAGTCTCATAATTTTCTACATATTGTGCACTAGCACATGAGAAAATGGAAAAAGGAATTATTATGAATATTTTTTTTAATTGTTTCATGATACTTTTATTCTATTACGAGTTCTGCGGTCACATGAACATATTCATTTTTTTTATTAATTAGAACTATAGTATAATTTGCAAATAAATCCATAACGTCAAATTCATTAAGTTTTTTGTTATTTTGCATATACATTTTTGATGATTTAGCATATTTTTTAAAGCAAAGAGTTTTTTTAGGTTTAGGAATATTTACAATTTTCAACTCTGAAATGTGAATAGCACCATCCTCTATATCATAATTGTCTTTTATGATATATTGTTTTGGATCAAATTTGGACTGATATAAATAACTATCTAATCTAAAATAAAGTGTGTCTTTTGATTTTGTTTGAGCAGTTATAGAATTTACAACTATCAATAGTAAAGTGCAGATAAAGATTTTCATAATTATATACAGTTTGAAGGCATTATTATGAAAAATTTCTATTTTTAAAAATTAGAATATTCCCAATCTACCTCATATTTCACAATTTTTCCACTACTTATCTTTTCTATAACGTACACCTTAAAATAAAGATGTTCTTGAGAAATTGGTAATGCTTTTGGAATCTTTTGTTTAGTCTTTTTTTCAAATTCATCTACCTTTTTTCTAAAATATTCATACTCATCATTTTGTAAGTTTCTTGAGTTTTCAAGTTTTATTGTTTTTAGAATATCAATAGAGCAAGTGTCTTTTTTATGTTTTTTCATATCAAAAACAAAACGCTCACTTTTTACATAAAAGTAAATTTTACCGCCATTATTCTTTTTTTCAGACTCATTATCTTTTTCTATTTCAAACAACACATACTTTATGGGTTTATGTTTATTGTTTCCACTATAAAAATTATTAAAATCCTTTTCTACCTTTTGAGCATTTATTGTGGTGAACACCATTAAAATTATAAAACATAAATTATTTCTCATAACTAATTACAATTAGATGGCCCTTTATAAAAGTGCTCGTTAATTAATTTTGTAGTTGCTGTTTTTTGTTCTGCAGATAAATTATCCCAAGCTATTGTAGTAATATTAGTATCTAATTTTCCTAGACCGAGCCATGCAACAGCTTCATATGTAGATCTAGGCAAACGCTTATTATCGAACTGTTGAATAATATCCGCAATAGTACTTCTGTAATGACTTGCCATCATCTCGTGATTCCAAGTTGGTTTCCATCTTTTTTCATAATAATCATACAATCCTGGAAAATTATCTTTTAATGAATTTACTAATGCTATTTGTTCCTGAGGTGTTTTAGAATTTAAAGTTCCTCTTTGAGCTGCAGATAACATTTTTCTGAATATCTCGGCATGAATAATTTCATGAGCAAATACTGTAGCGGCTCCTAAATCGGATAAAGTTCCTAATTTAGTATTATCAAACTGAACTTCTGTGACATAATTAACAGGAGGTTTCGTAATTCCATAAACATTTGCATCTAGACTGTTATTAATAGTCAACTTTAAGTGACTTACAGTAAATTCTCCATCAAATTTTTTAATTGCACTTTCAAATCCCGAACTAGAATTTTTTAATTTTTCAAAAATACACTTTGCTTTCCCCGTAAGTGCATCAATAATTTGTGCCGGTGTTGGTGCTGTGATACCGCTGCCTCCACCTCCACTACCATGTGAAGAATTGAAATAACTGCCTGCGTAACCTCCGGAACTATAACCGACGCCGCTGTTTACATAATAAACATAACCATTACCATCATAACCACCGCCATTATTTTTATAATCATTACAAAGAATTACATCTCCTAAACAATAACTTGCTGCTGGAGGATCGGGAACCATCTTAGAAGAATTATCAATTACTTTTTTTGACTGAATTTCCTCTCTGGACACAGTGGCTATACTCGCTGATTTTTCGAACTTTGTACTTTCAATAAATCCTCTTTCTAAATTCCAGGCAATTATATATCCATCAAAATTAGTTAAATCTTTTGTAGAATTTTGCTCACTCAAAGATTCTGCAGTTGGCAGTAATTCATAAAGTGTTGTTTCAAAGTTTTTCTTGTCTTCTAAGGGATATAAATACAGAACTTTATTACCTCTATAATTTTCCATTTTATTTTTATCAACTACTGGAACTACAATTGCTGATGATTCGTTTTCTAGAATTTCAACACTTGCATTATCCCAATCATAACTCTGATTCTCAAATTTATAATAAAATTTGTTTTCTGACTGGTATTTAATAAACCAAATTTTAGCCTCATTAATCTTAGTTGTTTCGTTAATTTGCTGTTGGTTTATAGCATCTTCTGTACCACAATTAGTCATTAGAACAACACAAAAGATGAGAAAAAAAAGGTTTTGTAATTTTCTAAATTCAATTTTCATATATTTTTGGTTTTTTCTGATTAATTGACAAATATAAATTAAAAAAAAAGAAAAAACCTACTACATTATTTTTATAACAACGAAAATTCATAAAAAAAACCTGTTCGAATAAACGAACAGGTTTTAGAAAAATAATTTTATTTTAAAACTCTACGAAGCAATCTCCATACGCTTTAATAAGTTTTTATTCAAAGTATGTTCTGCGTAATCTTTATCGATTATCAGGACTTTATCGTCTGAGCTTGGCAGTTCGTACATGGCATCTGTCAGGATTGCTTCGCATAACGAGCGTAATCCACGAGCACCTAATTTGTACTCTAAAGCTTTTTCTACAATAAAATCTAATGCTTCATCGCTGATTGTAAATTCAACATCATCCATTAAGAATAATTTTTGATATTGTTTTACCAAAGCATTTTTAGGCTGAGTCAAAATGGCACGCAAGGTTTCTCTATCCAGAGGATCCATGTGTGTCAAAACCGGCAAACGACCAATAATCTCAGGAATCAATCCGAAATCTTTAATGTCTTTTGGAATAATGTATTGCAATAAATTGTCTTTATCGATATTGTCAACATTTTTTGAAGTAGAATATCCCACCGCCTGACGATTCAAACGTTTCGAAATGATACGTTCTACGCCATCAAAAGCGCCTCCTGCAATAAACAGGATGTTTTGAGTATTCACCTCAACAAATTTCTGGTCCGGATGTTTACGTCCTCCTTTTGGTGGTACATTAACAACGGTTCCTTCTAATAATTTCAGTAAAGCCTGTTGTACACCTTCACCAGAAACGTCACGAGTTATCGATGGATTATCACTCTTACGGGCGATTTTATCAATTTCGTCGATAAATACGATTCCTCTTTCAGCTTTGGCTACATCATAATCTGCAGCTTGTAAAAGACGTGTCAAAATACTTTCGACATCTTCTCCTACATAACCCGCTTCTGTTAATACTGTCGCATCTACGATAGCCAAAGGAACGTCTAACATTTTTGCGATAGTTTTGGCTACCAATGTTTTTCCTGTTCCGGTTTGACCCACCATGATGATGTTACTTTTTTCAATCTCTACTTCGTCGTCTAATTGCTGTTGCATTAAACGTTTGTAGTGATTGTAAACCGCTACCGACATTACTTTCTTGGTCTGATCCTGACCAATAACATATTGATCCAGGAAAGCTCTGATTTCTTTTGGTTTCTTAAGAATTAAGTCCCCAACCAGTTTTGCGCTTCCGCTTGATTTTAATTCTTCTAATACAATTCCGTGTGCCTGTTCAATACACTTATCACAAATATGTGCATTGATACCTGCAATTAATAAATTAGTTTCTGGCTTTTTTCTTCCACAAAACGAACATTCTAATACTACTTTTGCCATTCTTTTTTAGTTGCTAAGGTGCAAAGATACTAAGTTTCTAAGCTTTTTATTTAAAACTTAGAAACTTAGCGCCTTACATCTTATCTTTTTATTTTTTTATTAATTTCAAATTACAAAAATCACTTAGAAACTTAGTGACTCAGCAACTTAGAAACTTAAAAAATTATCCTCTTCTCAACACCTCATCAATCATTCCGTATTCTTTAGCTTCGTCAGCTTTCATCCAGTAATCGCGCTCACTGTCTTTGTGTACTCTGTCGAAAGTTTGTCCTGAATGGTGCGAAATAATGTTGTACAATTCATCTTTCAGTTTCAACATTTCACGTAAGTTGATTTCCATATCAGTTGCAACTCCTTGTGCTCCTCCTGATGGCTGGTGAATCATTACTCTTGAATGTGGCAAAGCCGAACGTTTTCCTGCTGCTCCTGCACATAATAAAACCGCTCCCATAGAAGCTGCCATTCCTGTACAGATTGTTGCTACGTCTGGTTTGATGTATTGCATCGTATCGTAAATTCCTAATCCTGCGTAAACACTTCCTCCAGGAGAATTTAGATAAATCTGAATATCTTTTGAAGCATCAGCACTTTCTAAAAATAATAACTGAGCCTGAACGATATTCGCGATTTGATCGTCGATACCTGTTCCTAAAAAGATAATTCTGTCCATCATTAATCTTGAGAAAACATCTAGTTGAGAAACATTCAACTGGCGCTCTTCGATAATATATGGAGTCATATTAGTAGGATTCATTGCAGCAACGATTTTATCATAGTACATTGCGTTTACTCCTTGGTGCTTTGTAGCAAATTTTTTGAATTCTTTACCGTAGTTCATATTTTATGTGTCTAAGTTTTAATTAATTTTTGGTGTTATATTTTTATTTCCCACAAAGGTCATACCTTTTTCTAAAGAATGTCAATATGTCTTATTTCTAGCCCAGATAGCAGTGAAAAGCTTTTTGAAATGACAACTATTTTTTGTTGGTAAAAAAAAGCGACCAGCGGAAGCTCTTTTTTTACCTTACAAAAAAAGGCAGGCATGAAAAAACTTGTAACGGATAGCTGGATTAGCTCCTGAAAAGTAATCAAAAATAAATTAAAACAAAAGAGCGTCAGAAAAAAACTTCCTGACGCTCCCTATAATTTAGTTTAGAAATTATTCTCCGTAAGACGCAGCGATAAATTCTTCGTAAGTTACTTCTTTAGTTGTAGGATTTGCTTTTTCTTTAAACACTTCCAATAACTTTTCAGCCACAACCTGCTCAGAAAGTCTTTTTACTTCTTCCTGGTTAGATAAAACTCTAGCCACGATTCCTTGTACTTCTTCGTCTGTTGGGTTTGTCTGACCAAATTGAGCCATTTGTTGTCTGATAGCGTTTGTTGTGAAAGCTTTCAAATCTTCAAAAGTAATTTGGATATTGCTTTGCGCCATTGCTTTTCCTTCGATCAATTGAAAACGTAAACCTTTTTCAGATCTTGCGTATTCTACTTCAGCTTCTTCAGCAGAAAGTTTTTTCTCTCCAACTGTTTGCAACCATTTTTTAAGGAATTCTGCTGGTAAATCAAATTTTGTGTTTTCGATTAAGAAATCCTGAACGTCTAACAATAATTTTTGATCTGCCTGCTGTGCAAATTGTGCTTCAGCATCTTCTTTAATTTTAGCTTTCAAATCTTCAAGTGAAGCTACTTTTCCTTCTCCAAAAAGTTTATCGAATAACTCCTGGTTTAATTCTGCTGGCTCAGAAACATTGATTGCTTCGATTGTAAAAGCTACATCAACTGCTAAATCGTGAACATTATCGTGACCTACTTTTAAGTAATCCATCAATTGGTGATCGTCTTCGAATAAACCTTTTGTGTTTACTGTAACGACATCTCCAACTTCTTTTCCGATGAATGAATCAGCTGTTTTTTTATCTTTGAAAACTGACAATGAAAAAGTTGTTTTGTTTTCGATTCCGTTTTCTACATTTATGAAAGTTCCGGTAACATCAGCATCAGCAGTAACTTTTTCAACTGGATTTGCTTTTCCGAATTGTTTTTGGATACGCTCTACCTGACCGTCGATTAATTTATCATCAGCCGTAACGATGTATTTTACGATGTTGTTTTCTGCTTCTAAATTGATTTCGAAGTTAGGAACCAAACCAATTTCGTATTCGAAAGTTAGTTCTTCAGCATCCCAATCAAAGTTTTCGTTTTCTTTAGCAAGAGGAGTTCCTAAAAGATTTAGTCTTTCAGATTGAACGAAACGCTCTAAAGCCAAATCAACTACTTTCTTAACTTCTTCCTGCTTGATAGCTTTTCCGTATTGTTTTTCAACAAGATCTTTAGGAACTTGTCCTTTTCTAAAACCTTTTACGGTAGCCAAAGGCATTTTTTCGTTGATTCTTTTTGCTACCTGACCTTTATAATCCATGTGAACAACTGTCATTACGATAGTTTCATTCACAGCATCTGTTGCTACTCTTTTAATATCCATCTTCTTCTTTAATTTACATAATAAAATTGGGTTGCAAAATTATAAAATTTTTGCAACCCAACCAAGTTTTTAATGTATTGTATTTGAAGTGGTTTAAAACCTTCTTTTTATATCTAAAATCTAGTCTTCTCCGATGATTTTATTCGCAATTGATTGTAAAATAGATAAAATAATACTAAACAATAAAGCGGTCCAGAAAGTATCGACATGAAATCCGCCGACTATTTTGGTACAAAGCAGTACAATTACAGCGTTTATAACTAATAAAAACAATCCTAATGTTATAATAGTAACCGGAAAAGTGAGTATGACCAAAATGGGTTTGATGAAAACATTCAGCAATCCTAAAACTACCGCGACAATTACGGCTGTCGTAAAACTAACCACATGGATTCCTGTCATAAAATGACCTATCAATAAAACCAAAAGTGCTGTAGCAAGAATTCTTAGTAATAATTTCATTTGTTTCTGTTTTTAAAATTTTAATAAAAGTAAGCATTTTTTAGGCTTGCCAATAATTCAATTTTATTTTTTTGCCACAGATTAAAAGGATTAAAAAGATTTTTTTTTTTAATCCTAACTTTCAAATTTTTAATCTGTGAGAATCCTTTTATCCCGATAGCTATCGGGAGTGAGTAGAAAAATTTTTGAACTTTCTTTAGCAATAATTACTCTTTCAAAAAAGTCGCCGTCAATTCGAAAAACATTTTAGGATTTTCGGCATGAAGCCAATGTCCTGCATCCGGAATGGTTTCGAATACTGCTTTTGGAAAAAATTTTCGAATAGCATCAAAATCAGAATCTATAATATAATTGGAAGCGCCGCCACGAATGAATAAGGTTTCTTTCTCGAAAACCAATCCATCCGCCAAAGGTTTTCCAATAGCATCCAAATTATTATTGAAAACTTCTAAATTGAATCTAAAAGCCAATTGTCCTGGTTCCTGCCAATATAAATTTTTCAACAAAAACTGACGCGTTCCAAAATCGGGAACATATTGCGAAACGATTGCTTCAACATCGGCACGACTCGGTTTTACCGAAAAATCAACTGCATTCAATCCGCCTAAAATATCCTGATGGTGTTGTTTATAAAACCTCGGACCAATATCAGCTACAATCAATTTATCAACCAAATCCGGGTGTGTCGTTGCAAAAAGCATCGCTACTTTTCCGCCCATAGAATGCCCAAGAATATCAATTTTTGTCAAATTATTTTCCTGACAATATTCGAATACATCCTGCACCATCGCTTCATAACTCCATTCATCCGAATGAAAACTACGGCCGTGATTCCTTAAATCTAAAATATGAACCTGAAAACCTGCTTCGACATATTGCCCCGCCAGTGTTTTCCAGTTATCAGACATTCCGAGAAAACCGTGCATGATGATAAATGGCTTTCCTTCTCCTTCTATTTTTGAGTATAACATTTTATATTGTTTTTTATTGAAAAAATTATTCCACAAAGATTCACAAAGGTTTTCCGCAGAGAAACACAAAATTTTCTTTGAGAATCTTTGCGAAATAACTCTTTACAAAATATTACTTCAATTTATTCAAATACATATTTACCACATTATCCAGCCCCAGATAAAGTGCTTCTGCAATCAAAGCGTGCCCGATTGAAACTTCTAATAAACCTGGAATGTTTAGTTTGAAAAACTGAATATTATCCAAACTCAAATCGTGACCTGCATTGATTCCTAAACCTAATTCGTTTGCTAATTTCGCAGCAGCTACGTAAGGATCAATTCCGTTTTTGTTGCCCAAAGCATATTCGTGTGCAAAAGCTTCA
The DNA here is from genome assembly GCF_009789235.1 of Flavobacterium hydrocarbonoxydans. Taxonomy (GTDB): domain Bacteria; phylum Bacteroidota; class Bacteroidia; order Flavobacteriales; family Flavobacteriaceae; genus Flavobacterium; species Flavobacterium hydrocarbonoxydans. The sequence continues at coordinate 31,893 of NZ_WSTB01000008.1, forward strand.
GTGTATAACTCGATTCTATCAGTTCCTGTTTCTTTTGCTCCTTCGATCATTTCCAGAACTGGGTCAACAAAAATCGAAGTTCTGATTCCGTTACGCTGAAATTCCTGAATAACTTCTTTTAAATAATCCTGGTTTTTAATAGTATCCCAACCGGCTGATGACGTAATAGCACCAATTGCATCTGGAACCAAGGTAACCTGAGTTGGTTTACATTCTAAAACCAAATCGATAAAATTATGCTGCGGGTTTCCTTCAATATTATATTCGGTGTGCACAATCGCTTTTAAATCTCTTGCATCCTGATAACGAATATGGCGCTCATCCGGACGTGGGTGAATGGTGATTCCCTGTCCTCCAAAATTCTGAATATCGGTGGCTACTTTAAGTAAATCCGGAACATTTCCGCCACGGGCATTTCTAAGGGTTGCAATTTTATTGATATTTACACTTAACTTTGTCATATAAATAGATAATTAATTCTGGTAACATTATATTTGTTACGACAAAAATACAAAGTAAAACGTAGCGTTTTTTGCTATTTTTTGATTATTTTGCATGAAATATTTTCAACAGATTTATGACAGAAATTACCAATTATATCACAAACGACTTTAGAGCGATTGATAGCCAGGAAACAATAGCCTCGGTTCAGGACTTTTTTGTGGATGTAAATTATTCACATTTTCCGGTTTTGGAGAACGGTGTTTTTATTGGAAGTATCGCCGCTGATGATGTTGAAACTTTCGACACCGACAAAAAAGCCATTGATTATAAATATACTTTGGAACGCTTTTTTGCCAGAAATACTATGATTTGGCTGGACGTTCTGGAAGTTTTTGCCAAAAATCATACTAATACGATTCCGGTTCTTGACGAAAGTAATACCTATATTGGTTATTATGAAATCGAAGATATCATGAAGTTTTTTCAGGAAACTCCATTTCTAAAAGAACCTGGCGGAATTATTATTGTTCAAAAAGGACTTCTGAATTATTCTATGAGCGAAGTTTGCCAGATTGTAGAAAGCAATAATGGTAAAGTTTTAGGCTGTTTTGTTTCTGAAGCCGACTTAGAAAATGTTCAGATTACCATAAAAATTGGTTTAGGAGCCATTAATGAAATTATTCAGACCTTCAGAAGATACGATTACGAAATTATTTCGGAACATCAGGAAGACACATACATCAACAGCTTAAAAGAACGTTCTGATTATTTAGACAAATACCTTAACATATAATTAATTAGAAAATGTGTCAACACGAAAATTAGATAATTCTCTAATTGTCACATTATCTGATTATCTAATTAAAAAAAATGAAAGTAGCCATTTACGGACAGTATTATCAAAATAGTACAGAACCTATCATCAAAGACATTTTTGTGTTTTTCAATTCCAATAATGTCGAAATGGTAATCGAGGAAAACTTTCTGAAAATGCTTTATGAGAAAGAACTCATAAAAAAAGAGTACAAAACCTTTTCGCCAAGCACTTCTTTAGATAATAGTTTCGAAATGCTGATTAGTATTGGCGGAGACGGAACTATATTAAGAGCTGCCACTTTGGTTCGTAATTCCGGGGTACCTATTCTAGGCATTAACGCCGGTAGATTAGGTTTTCTGGCTACGGTCCCAAAAGAAAGTATTGATAGTTTCTTACAGTTTGTTATTGAAAAAAAATACACTATCTCTGAAAGGACATTATTAAGTCTAGTTTGTGACCCGAAAAACGATGCCTTTGAAGATGATTTGAATTTCGCCATGAATGAGGTTACTGTCAGCCGAAAAGATACTACCTCGATGATTACAGTGGAAACCTATTTGAATAATGAATACTTAAATTCGTATTGGGCAGATGGTTTAATTATCGCAACTCCTACAGGATCTACTGGATACTCTCTAAGTTGCGGTGGACCCATTTTAACCCCAAATGTAGAAAGTTTAGTAATCACACCCATTGCACCGCATAACTTAAACGCCAGACCACTTGTGATTCCGGATGACACCGAAATAAAACTTAAAGTTTCCGGAAGAGAAGATCAATATTTAGTTTCGTTAGATTCCAGAATAGCCTCTGTTAAAAATGAATCGGTTATCACAATCAAAAAGACTCATTTTAAAATAAAAATGGTAGAGATTCCGGGCGAGACTTTCTTAAAAACCCTCCGAAATAAATTGCTTTGGGGAGAAGATAAAAGAAATTAAAGCTTTTTCTGATTCCCTTCATATACGATAATGCTATATTTTCTCGTTCTGCCTATATCGAATCATCACTAAATGGCTCAAAATCATATTATAAATTGAAAAAAAAGCACATTTAACTAAAGGAACTTTGATTCGTATTGATAATTATTATATTTGCACGCAATTTTGAATTAAATGAAGAAAATTTTTAATTTATTGTTATGTTTTTTCCCCATTATTACACTTCAGGCTCAGATTAATGAGATTGGTGTTTTTCTTGGCGGAAGTAACTATGTAGGCGACGTAGGAAAAACAACTTACATCGCTCCGGAAAAACTGGCTTTTGGTATTTTGTATAAATGGAATAAGAGTCCAAGACACTCCTACCGTTTTTCTTATACACAATCAAAAATCTCTGCCAACGACTTAGATTCTAAGGAACCAAGCAGAAAAAAAAGAGGCTACCGTTTTGATAATGATGTAAAAGAATTATCTGCCGGACTTGAATTCAATTTTTTCGATTTTAATTTGCATGAAGAACACCTTAAAGTAACTCCTTATGTATATTCAGGATTAAGTTATTTTAGCTACAATGATTTGTTTGTTTCAGGAGGTGAAACTTTAAAAGATGAAAAATCGTCATCATTAGCTATACCTTTTATATTAGGTATAAAATCTAATATCAGCCGAAGCTTTGTCTTAGCAGCTGAAGTTGGCGTACGTTACAGTTTTACAGACAATCTGGACGGGAGTAATCCTGACAATGATTTTATGGCAGACAATCGTTTTGGAAATTTAAATAATAATGACTGGTATGTGTTCTCGGGTATTACTTTAACCTATACCTTTGGACAAAAACCTTGCTATTGCGCAGAATAATAAAATGAATTTACTAGATACTATAGACCAGACTAACCTTCCTAAACACCTTGCTATTATCATGGATGGCAATGGGCGTTGGGCAAAACAACAAGGTTTTTTGCGTGCTTTTGGACATGAAAACGGAACAAAATCTGTAAAAACAACCATAGAAACCTGTGCCAAACTGGGTATTGAGTACTTAACCCTATATGCCTTTTCGACTGAAAACTGGAATCGACCAAAATTAGAAGTCGAAACCCTGATGAAATTACTTATCAATTCATTAAAAAAAGAACTGGTTACACTTCAAAAAAACAACATCAAGCTTAACGCAATTGGAAATCTTGATAAATTGCCAAAAAATGCACAAAAAGAGCTGCTTGATGTAATTGAAAAAACAAAAAACAATACCAGACTTACCTTAACATTAGCTTTAAGTTACGGATCACGAGAAGAATTGGTAAATGCCATTAAAATCATCAGTAATAAAGTTAAAAATAATATAATTTCATTAGACACTCTTGACGATTCAATTATAAATGAGCATCTTTACACGCAAAATTTACCCGACGTAGATTTATTAATACGAACAAGTGGAGAACATAGAATAAGTAACTTTTTGTTGTGGCAGATTGCCTATGCAGAATTATATTTTACTAACGTCTTGTGGCCAGATTTTAAAGAACAAGATTTATATGAGGCTATTATTAGTTATCAAAAAAGAGAACGTAGATTTGGAAAAACCAGTGAACAAATTAAATAATTTTTTAGTGTTACAAAAAAGAATACAAATAGTCCTTACCCTATGTCTTTTGGGTAGTTTTTCTCAAATAAAAGCACAAGAAAGAGTTCCTTTTGACCAAGGAAAAAAATACATTCTTGCCAAAGTTTCTGTTGTTGGTAAAATAAGCTTCAATGAACAAACCGTAGTAACCTTTTCTGGTCTTCAAAAAGGACAGGAAATTACTGTACCTGGTGAAGAAATATCTGGGGCAATCAAAAAATTAGGCAAATTAGGTCTTTTTGATGAAATTGCTTTTTATGTAAATAAAGTTGAAAATGACAGCATTTTTCTTGACTTAAACATCATTGAACTTCCTAAACTAAACGAGGTGAAAATCGTTGGTGTTAAGAAAAGTAAAATAGAAGGATTAATTAAAGATAACAATTTGACCAAGAGTAAAATTGTAAACGAAAACTTAGTTACTACTACCAAAAACTATATTGAAAATAAATACAAAAAAGAAGGTTTTTACAACACCAAAGTAGTCATTACCACCACTCCTGACACCACATCCGGTAATCAGGTAAACATGCTGGTAAGAATTGACAAAGGCGATAAAGTAAAAATAAACAGTATTGATTTTGAAGGCAATAAACAGCTTACTGACACTAAACTGAGAACAGCTATGAAAGACACGAAAGAAAAAAACTTTATTCGTGTATTTAAAGCTTCGAAATTCATTCCTGAAAAATACAAAGCAGATTTAGAAAAAGTAATTGACACCTATAAAGAAAAAGGATATCGTGATGCGAGAATCATCTCAGATTCTGTTGTTTACAACAAAGAAAACAACAAACTCGATATAAAAATAAAACTTGAAGAAGGAAATAAATACTATTTTGGTAACATTAAATTCTTAGGAAATACGGTGTATTCTGATCAATCTTTACAACGTTATTTGGGTATCAAAAAAGGCGAAGTCTATAATGGAGTTTTACTTCAAAAAAGAATTGCAGACAACACCAAACCTGATGGAGAAGACATTACGAACCTGTACCAGAATAACGGTTACCTGTTCTCAAGAATTAACTCAGTGGAGGTAAAAACGGCTAATGATACAATTGATTTTGAGATTAGAATTACCGAAGGTCCAATTGCTTATTTCAACAAAATATCAGTAGTAGGTAATGATAAAACCAATGACCACGTAATTTATCGTGAATTAAGAACAAAACCAGGAGAAAAATACAGCAAAGAACAATTAGTGAGAACCATTCGTGAGATTGGACAACTTGGTTTCTTTGATCCTGAATCGATTAAACCTGAATTTAAAAATGTTGACGCAGGTGCGGGAACAGTTGATATCGAATACCAATTAGTAGAAAAAGGATCTAGTCAGGTCGAACTACAAGGTGGTTACGGTGGCGGTGGATTCATTGGTACTCTAGGTTTGTCATTTAATAATTTCTCAGCCAGAAAATTATTTGACAAAGAAGCATACAAACCACTTCCAATGGGAGATGGGCAAAAAGTATCTTTGCGTTTACAAGGAAGTACCTACTTCCAGACGTATAGTATCTCTTTCTCTGAGCCTTGGTTTGGTGGAAAAAAACCAGTACAATTTAGCTCTTCTATTTCGTACAGTAAACAATACATGAATGACTATTACTCTGGCGGTGTAGATAAAAGCAAAAGCTTTAATATTTTGACCCTGCAAGTAGGATTAGCAAAACGTTTAACCGTACCTGATGATTATTTTGTACTTTCACAATCTGTAAGTTACCAACATTATGATTTGAATAATTACAATGTTGGTTTGTTCAATTTTGGTGATGGTACTTCCCGAAATATCGCTTATACAATAGGATTAACACGTAGTAATAAAGGTCTCAACCCAATATTCCCAACGTACGGTTCCGAGTTTAGCCTTTCGGCAAAAGTAACTCCGCCTTATTCATTATTCAACGGGATTGATTATGCGACATTAGGAGATCAGGAAGAATACAAATACAAAACTACTGAAGATCAACTTGATGCCAACGGAAATATTGTAGTACCTAAAGGTACTTATTTAGATGCTAACGGAGCTCCGGTAAGCACCTACCAGGAAGCAGCTGCTGACCCAGCCAAAGTGGATCAGAAAAAATACAACTGGTTAGAGTATTATAAAATTAAATTTAAAGCTGATTGGTACACTAAAGTATATGGTAAATTAGTTTTAAGAACATTAACCGAGTTTGGTTTCTTAGGAGCATACAATCAGGATCGTGGTGTTGTACCATTTGAACGTTTCTATTTAGGTGGTGACGGTATGGCTAACTACTCTATGGATGGTAGAGAAACCATTCAGTTAAGAGGTTATCCGAACAACTCCTTAACAACAGTTAATGGAGCAACAATTTATAATAAGTTTTCAATGGAGTTACGTTATCCTATAACATTGAAACCATCAGCATCTATTTATGCACTAACATTTATGGAGGCCGGTTCATCATACGAAGGATTTAAAGCGTATAATCCGTTTAACTTAAGCCGTTCAGCAGGAGCTGGTTTACGTGTCTTTATGCCTGCTTTTGGTTTATTGGGTATAGATTTTGGTTACGGTTTCGATGCACTTCCAGGATCTGTTTCTACCAAAGCAAATGGATGGGAAACACACTTTATTATTGGACAACAGTTCTAATTATAATATATTTGGTTAAAAATTTTCAAATAAAATAATGTTATGAAGAAACCATTTTTATTTATATTTTTAGCCTTGATTGTAGCAAATACAAGTCAGGCTCAGACAAGATCGACCAGAATAGGCTACATCGATATGGAATATATTTTAGAAAATGTTTCTGATTACAAAGAAGCTAAATCTCAGTTAGAGCTTAAAGCAACTAAATGGAGACAGGAAATAGAAACCAAAAAAATAGCTATTGATAAACTCAAAGAAAGCCTTAAAGCCGAAAAAGCTTTACTGACAAAAGAGCTTATTGATGAAAGAGAAACAGAGATAAAATTTCAGGAAACAGAAATGCTGGATTATCAGCAAAAACAGTTTGGTGCAAATGGAAATTTAATGTACCAAAAAGCTGCTCTGGCAAAGCCAATTCAGGATCAGGTTTTTACAGCTGTTCAGGATATTGCAGAAGCCAAAAATTATGATTTTATTTTTGATAAATCATCCGATCTGACGATGCTTTTCTCTGCAAAACGATTTGATATAAGCGATCAGGTTTTACGTGTTTTAAACAGAACCGAGAAGAGAGAGCAACTATCAAAAAAACAGCTTAAGGAGCAGGAAGCTAAAGAAAATTTAGAAAATGCTATCGATGAAAATCCTGATTTAGCAGACAGACAAAAAGCATTAGATGCCAAAAGAGCTGCGAGAGAAAAACTGGTAGCGGACAGAAAATTAGAACAGGAAGCTAAAAGAAAAGAATACGAAGACAAAAGGAATGCTGCAGCGGCAGAAAAAGCAGCTAAAAAAAATGGCACGGTTTCTGAACCTGCAAAAACAGAAGCTGTAAAGACTGACAATATAACGCCTGACTCAGGTGGTCCAACAGAAAAGGCAACGACAACAGAAAAAGCGGCAACTACTGAATCTGGAGTTAATAAAGCCGAGGAAAGACAAAAGCTTTATGAGCAGCGTAAAAAAGAATTAGAAGAAAGAAAAAAGAAAATTCTAGAAGAAAGAGAAGCGGCCAAAAAAGCTAAAGAAGCAAAAGATGCCGAAACACAAAAAACGAATACGACCAATAATTAATTAATATTTTAAAATGATGATGAAACAAATCAAAACTTTACTAGTTGCTGCAGCACTTTTATTAGCTGCAAACAACACAATGAATGCTCAGGCTAAGATTGCCCATGTTACAGTAAGCGAGATCATGTCGAAAATGCCTGCAATGTTAGATGCACAAAATCAATTACAAAAATTAAGCGGTACATATGATGCAGAATACAAAAAAATGATTGATGAGTATCAAACAAAAATCAAAAAGTATGAGCAAGAAGCTGCTACTGCTACTGAAGCTGTAAATACAGAGCGTTCTAAAGAAGTTCAGGACATGCAAAAAAGAATTGGGGATTACAGAGAGAATGCTCAAAAAGAATTGCAACAAAAAGAAACTGACATCGTTAAGCCTTTAATGGAAAAAGTAAGAGCTTCAATCCAAAAAATTGGAAAAGCTAAAGGTTTCCAGTATGTAGTTGATGATTCTTCTCTATTATTAGCTGATGGTCCAAACTTAACTGCTGACGTAAAAAAAGATTTAGGATTCTAATCAACAGATTTCTATCATTAAAAAAGGCTCAAAATTTACATTTTGAGCCTTTTTTTGTAGTGTTATTTAAAATTTAATCTTTACTCCTCCGTTGAAAGTAAATCCTTCTGTATGTGTCCAGATGTCATCAAAAGTTGGATTATTATGCGGATCATTTACAACCCTTTTATAATTACTTTGTCTGGTATCAGTAAAGTTTTCAAAGTTAATGAAGAAAGCAAAGTTTTTCCACAGCGTTTTTTCAACCATAAAACCAAACTCCCAAAAAGCAGGCGTTGAAGTCCCGTTGTATAAAAATTGCTCATCTGTAAAATAACCTTCCAAACCCATCTTGAAATTATGCTCTTTCTCGTAAATCAAGGCCAAATTCACTTTGTTTTTAGGCAATAATGGCAAAAACTGATTGCCATTTAGATATTTTGCTTTTGCATCTGTAAAGGTATATCCCATAAAAAGCTTAAAATCTTCCTTGAAGACAAATTTCAGATTCGTCTCGAAACCCTGACTCAGCACAGGATCCGAAGCATTCATAAAAGCCAGATCTGCTCCATCATTTTGCAGCACTAAAGGTTTATTAATCTGTGTTATAAAAAACATCTGATTGAATGATAGTACTAAATCATTAAAAATTTCATGTTTGTAATTTACATCGGCTGTTCCTCCAATACTTTTTTCAGCTTCTACATTTTCTAATGGCTGGACATTTTGATATTGTATCGTTTCGGTCTGCTCTGTAAAAACCGTTGGAATTTTATAGCCTAAACCAGCTCCTATCCTACTACTCCAGTTTGAATTAATTTTGAATAAAGCAGAAATTCTTGGCAGAAAAAAAGTTTGATTTTTTGAAAAAACAACATTTGAATACGACACATTATCGATACGCAAACCATTTTCAAATTTCACAAATTCCGATACATCCCAGGTATGCTGGAGATAAGCTCCGGTGGTAAATGATTTTGCATCTAAGGTTCCTGAGTTACGTTGTTCAAAATTATCATAAACCAAATTCAGACCAGCAATAACCGTATGCTTTTCTTTATTAAAAACATAGGAAGCATCTGTAAAACTGGATGTATTCAAACCTGAAAATTCATAATCAGGAATCGTGATCGTTCGATCAAAAAGACTCAAACTTTGTTTTAATTTGAAACTATTTAAGTTTTCAAATTTCTTGTCTAATTCGAAAGTTGTGGTATTACGCACGGTTTCATTCTTTTCAAAATAAGTATGATATGCCGTTGTATTTCCATCAATCACATTCATATCCCCGCCTTCCATATTGGTTTTGGTAAAACTATTTCCCAACATCAAGCTCAAACTTTCAGACGGATAATAAAAAATACGCGGATTAATGGTAAAATTATGCGACTTTGGTACTTCAGAAAAATCATCTTCATCAACATCATACGCTTTTTGAAAATTAACCAAACCTAAAATGGCATATCCAAATTTGCCTTTTCGCTGCGAAGCATAACCTCCAATATTAGTCTGTCCTATATTAGATTGGTTAAACATAAAATTATACTCTCCTTTTTCTTTTGGCGTTTTAGATATGAAATTAATGACACCTGCAATCGCACCACCTCCATAAAGTGTTGAAGCAGGACCTTTGATAACTTCGACTTGCTGCAAATCCAAAGGAGGAATTTCGAGAATACTTAAGCCGCTGGCAAAATTACCAAAATTAGCATAACCATCTTTTAACAATTGGGTATAACGCCCATCAAGTCCTTGCACACGAATACTGGCATTTCCGCTCGTGGCTGATGTTTGCTGCACTTGTAATCCCGTACTTTCGTGCAAAACCATACTTACATTCGCTGGCTTCATGTTGCCTTTTTCGTCTAACTCTTCAGCATCAATAGATTCGATACGCGTTGGCGTATTTTTTATGGTTCTGCTCGTTCTGGTGGATTGTACAATCACCTCATCTAATTCTTCTTCTTCACTTGGAATCAATTCAATTTTTAAAACCTCATCGTTTGTTCTGGGAAAAAGTATTTTTACAGTATGATTTTCGTAACCGATGAAACTAAAAATAATGTTTTGCTCCCCATCCGGAATTGCATTTAATTCTAAAAACCCATTATTATCTGTAATTCCGGAACTGTTTGAATTTTCTACCTGAACAGAAGCTCCTATTAAATATTCTTGTGATTTGCTATCTGTTACGATAACTTTTAAAGTGTTTTGGCCAAATGAAAACGCACTCGCTAACAGGGCCAAAATAAATATATATTTTGTCATTTGATAAATTAAATTAATGAAATACTAAAATATACTCGAAGCAAAAAAATGCCTGAGTAATGGATCAATACTTTGATTAACTTAATTTTGGCGGTTGCCAAATACCTAGATAAATATCTTTGTAGTTATTGAAAACATAATAGTTTTCGGTTTTTTCATCACCATAAAAAGGAGTATTTTTCAATTCAAAAAAAAGCTGTTTTTTAAATTGAAAACCATGAATTCCACAACACGCACAAGAACAAAAAGGGGCGCATTGATCGTTTTGAAAATCAGATTTTTTATCTTTTGAATGGTTTTTATGAAGTTCGGTTTTTGCAAAAGAAGTACAATCATCTATATCATTGCACGGCAGCAACGACAACATAACCAGATAGATTGAAAATAAAAAACAAATAAACTTCATGCCACAAATGTACTAAAATATTTAGGAATCGTTTGTTCAAAAATTAAAGATTTTTCTTTAAATTTAAAAAATATTTAACCTAAAAATCAAGAATAACAGCAAGTTTAGATTCTTAAAAATATGTAACTTTGTTTTATGACAAACAACAATCCTATTGGCGTTTTTGATTCCGGAATTGGAGGTACTTCCATCTGGAATGCCATCCACGAGCTACTTCCCAACGAAAAAACCATTTATTTAGCCGATAGCAAAAATGCTCCTTATGGTCAGAGAACCAAAGAGGAAATAGTATCGCTGAGCAAAAAAAATGTCGATTTTTTAATTAGCATGAATTGCAAATTGATTGTTGTTGCCTGCAATACTGCTACTACAAATGCTATTCGCGAATTGCGCGCTGCGTATGACATTCCGTTTGTAGGGATTGAACCAGCTATAAAGCCTGCTGCAATAAACTCAAAAACGCAAACCATTGGAATTTTAGCTACCAAAGGAACACTGAACAGCGAGTTGTTTAACAAAACTGCTGAGATGTTTCAGGACACCACCATCATAGAGCAAGTTGGTCACGGTTTGGTACAACTAATAGAAGACGGAAATCTGAATTCGCCAGAAATGACACAGCTTCTTGAAACCTATTTACAGCCCATGATTGATGCCAATATTGATTATTTGGTTTTAGGTTGCAGTCATTATCCGTATTTGATTCCGCAGATAAAAAAAATACTTCCTGAACACATTCATATTATCGATTCTGGGGAAGCAGTAGCCAGGCAAACCCAAACGTTATTGCGTGAAAAAGTAGGTTTTTCAGACACTGCCATAGAAGAACCCGTTTTTTATACAAATGCAAATCCAGCGGTTCTTAGCGCTATTTTGGATCATAAATACGCAGTAACCGAAAAGGATTTTTAAAGCTTTATTCTATTTTTCGCTTGACGAACCAAATTCCGTCTAAAGCTAAATTAAGCGATATTTTATGGTAATTTTCTTTGATTAAATTATCGCTGATTTTCCCTTTTTGACCGTAGGAATACGAAAGATGAATTGCTGAAAAGGTATTTTCGAGAGGAAGTGTAACACCAAAAGATACCGCAGCATTAGTGACTTTTTTTCCGTCAACTTCGAGATATCCCGTATCATAATTTATTCCGGCGCCATATTGAATTCTATCTGTGTATTTCCTGGTATTTTTTTTTGTTTTAAAAGTAAATCCCAAAGCAAACCGGTCCTGATTGACGAAATTCCCGTATAAATCTGATTGATTGGTTTCGTTCCAAAGACTTTTTTCATAATCTAAAGTCAAATTCAGGTTGTTTTTGAAACGTTTGCTTATCCCTACCCCAATTTCTAAAGGCATATAATAATCCTCAACATCCGAGGCCGCATTAGTTTCTACAACCGACGTTCCGGAGTTATTAACATTTTCAACCGTTTGTACTTTGGAGGCTTTTACCTGCGAAGGAACTTTGAAGGTTGTGGCAATTGTAAAAGTCGAATCGACTTTAAATTGCGCTCCTAAAGTCGCCCTTACACCGTTGTAATCTGTTGTTTTATTAATGGCCGTATAGGAGTTTCCGATGGTATAAATACGGTCGTCTGTTAGATTTCCAAAAAGTAATGAAGCAGAAGCTCCTACTGATAACTTTTTGCTGAGTTGATAACCATACGATATATCAAAATTATTGAGCCCTCCGGAACCTGTCGCGTCCAGAATATAACTTTCGGTGCTATTTTCGATAGGTAATTTTAAATCTGAAATCTTAAATGTGGCACTTGAGTAAGGTCGTAATGCAACACTAAAAGCCGATTTTTTAGTTACCGGAAACGCAAAAGCAAGATGCGAAAATTGAAAATTATTCCGTTTTTCGCTTTTTGAGTTCGTTTGATAAGTGGTCGCAATCGCTTTTCCTCCAACTTCAAATATGAAATGATTTTGGTACATCTGTCCTAATGATGCCGGATTTAAATTATTAATAAAACTATCCGATGGCAAAGCGATTCCTGAACCTCCTATAGAAGAAAGGTTTCCAAAATCAGCATCGTACAAACTTCCTAAACCATATAAGGAATAAGGAGAACTGGAAATGCTTTGTGAGAATGAAGAGAACGAAACTAAAACGAGGAAACTTAAAAATGCTGTTTTATTTTTCATTTAATAAGAGATGTAATAAATTTTCAATTGTATTTTATTGTCGGTATGTTTTTGATCGCCCAGAACAATCCTGTCAGTAGCTTTAGAAATACTGGGTAATGTTAATATCAGAGAAGATTTAGCATCGGTTTGTTTCAGCATTTCCTTTTGCAAAAAGCCACCAACCCAAACAGAATAGCCAATGTTCTCATTAAACTCATCGCTTTTTTTATTTAAAACCGCATACAACTCAACATTGTCTGAATCTACTAAAGCACCGCTAATTCTATTTAAATTATCTCCAATCAAAACACGCAATGAATCGACTAAAGGATAGGATTTTGAATACGAATTGTTAATCGGTTTTAAAATAAGTTCCGCATCGACAATTGCCCCTTTTTCTGAAATGGTTTTAAGCTGCCTGATACTCGGGAAATCAATCCGGCAGGCAACTCCTGTTCCTGACTGAATAAATCCCTGGTGATTGAGCAGATTACTGGAAAGCTTGCTGTTTGAGTTGGGCAGATTTTGTATAATTGTCCCGGTTTTATCCAATGAAATAGAATTGAATTGCTTAGAATTATCCGTAATCGTAAAATCCTTAATTATGGAAGTTTCGGTATCTGAAAGCAGTTTCGAATAATACATTCTCATCTTACTTTCTAAGCTGAACCCTATTACACTTGAGGAGTTTGAGGTTTCAGGAACTATCACAAAACCTTTCAAATATTCAATAAATTCGACAGAATTAGTAACTTCTCTGGTTTTAAGTTTCTGGAATAAAGCCTGACCAAAAGCTGTATTCATTTGTATATTAATCGAATCTTTTTCAAGAGGTCTGGGTTTGTATGAAAAAGTACCTAAGGACTCTGAGTCATAACTCAAAACCGAATTATTATAGAAACTAACATCATCAGTTTTAGGTTTTACTTTTTGTGTTAACCGATGAATACTAAATGTCTGAACTTTAGTCGTATCCCCATAAAAATAATTGTCATATTTTAATATCATCGAAATAGAATCAAAAACATAATTTGGGGCATCAGTATCAGAACTTCCCGCATTCAATGAATAAGAATCTGAAGCCATTTGAAAATAACTATCCGATTTTACCTTTCCAAAAATAGGATCATCATAGTTCCCTATTAAAATCCGGCTCTGGCTAGAGGTAACTAATGAGTCAAAATTTATAGTAGCCATTTCAACCGTCAGGGTATCTACTAATAAAACCTTGTTGTTTATGGCCAAATAATCAGACCCGACAACAAACTCTCCTTCGTCTCTGTCGGTACCACATGAAACCATTGCCGCAACAAAAACCAACATCAATATAAACTTGTGCATAACTCATTTTTTCAACAAATATAAAATGCCATATTCTTGACAGCACTACAACATATACAGTTGGGGTCATTTACGCTATAGATGCCCTGAAATTATCTACACCAGCTTAAGAGATACAAAAAAACAACTCAACCGTGTTATAAGCCCATTTGTCTATCAAAAACCCTGATACATATATCTTCTTTTTTTTTGAATCATTAGGCATCTACTTTTGAACCAATAAATAAATAATGAAAATAACAGTTTTAGGATGGTTTCTTTTTATGATTTCAGTTTATAGTGTAAAAGCCCAAAATAACTTTGCGCTGGATTTGAACTTTAAAACCCAACCCACAGAAAAAATCACATTAAACGAAACCAGTATTGGTCTTTCTTTTAGTAAAAAAATAAACGCCAAAAATAAATTCAGTAACACACTAAACTATACCAATCTGAACGTAAAATACAGTTTGCTAAATTTTGAGTCCTTACAAAATTTGAATCGGTTTAATCAGTTTCAAAATAAATTAGAATTTTCTCATCAATTTTCAAACACGACTCAATTCAATTTAGAAGTTACGCCTACAGCAAATTTTGAACAGGATTTTGATTTTTCAGTGGTATCGGTTTTAGGAAGTTTGAATGTCGTACAACAACTGGGTTTGAATACCAATTTTACAATTGGAGCAGCACGAACAACTGCTTTTGGTTTACCAAAACTCTTGCCTGTTGCTTCTTTTTATCATAAAATAAATAACGAAAGTTCATTACTGATAGGATTTCCATATTCAAAAATATCTTATTCGAATAACATCCGGAACACGTTTAGTCTAACGAATCATTTTAATGGTAATTTTTACTATTTGGATGTTCAGAACAGTTTGTCCGGCTCAGGTACAAAAGCCAGCCTTTCGCAAATCACAACTGCGCTGGAGTATCAACGGAACATGGATGAAAACTGGTTTATGGTTTTTAAAGCCGGATATGATTTTGATAAAAAATACATCCTTACAGATCAGAACAATCATAAAACTTATGATTTTAATATCGATAATGGTTACCTGTTTAGCATTGGCATCAAATACAAACATTAAATAAATTGAATACATTATGAATAATTTAAAAAAAGGAATATTATTCGCAACACTCTTCTCTGCTTTGTTTTTTACAGGCTGCAGCAACGATGACTCAGACGATGATTTGATAGGAAACTGGATAAAAAAATCAGCTTTTGATGGACCTGCAAGATCTAGTGCAACCAGTTTTGTTATTGGCGATTATGCCTACATCGCTACCGGTTATACCGGAGATGAATACCTAACTGACTTGTGGGCCTACAATTCGAATGGAGATTACTGGGAACAAAAAGCAGATTTTACAGGTATTGGAAGAAGTTCTGCCTCAAGTTTTGAGTTAAACGGAAAAGGATATGTAGGCCTTGGTTACGATGGAACTAATAAACTGAAAGATTTCTATCAATATGATCCAACGGCCAACAGCTGGACTCCCAAAACCGAATTTGCGGGAACGGCTCGTTATGCTGCGGTAGGTTTTCAGGTAGGTGGAAAAGCTTATTTCGGAACCGGTTATGACGGAAATTATCTGAAAGATTTTTATCAGTACAATGATGTTGCAGACACCTGGACATTGGTAAACGGATTTAGCGGCAACAAAAGACGTAATGCTGTTGTCTTTACTATAAACGACAAAGCGTATCTGGCAACGGGTATCAATAACGGAGTTTATCAGCCTGATTTTTGGGAATTTGACCCTTCGACCGATATCTGGACCAGAAAACGCGATATTGATCAGGATACTGAAGATGATGATTCTTTTAATGATGATTATATGATTGTGCGATCTAATGCTGCTGCTTTTGCAATGAATGGTTTAGGATATGTAATAGCGGGAGAATCTTCGAAAACAGTTTGGGAATACACCCCAACAACGGATCTTTGGGAAGAAAGAACGGCATTAGAAGGCGCAGCCCGTACCGATGCTATAGGTTTTTCTATAAACAACCGAGGATTTGTCATGTTAGGAAGAGCAGGTACAACTTATTTTGATGACGCCTGGGAATTTAAACCATTAGAAGAACAAAATGACGATGACAATTAATACTAAAAATAAATTCTTCTGGAGTACTATCCAGAAGAATTTGTTTCTATTGCTGTTTTTAATAGCTTTTGCTGGCTGTCAAAAAAAGGATTCTTTTCAGACCGCAGCTTTTCAAACTTCTACAGGCTGGGGTTATACTATCAGCACGGGAAATAAAATTATTATCAAACAAACTATTATTCCGGTCATAAGCGAAGTAAAAAGTTTTAGTTCTGAAGAAGATGCTTTAAAAGTAGCGCAATTGGTCGCAACAAAACTCAATCAAAACATATCGCCAAGGGTATCGAAAAATGATTTAATTTTATTAAAAATAAAAATCTAAATGAATATAGATACCATTAAAAATACAAGTACAAACAAAATTCTATTTCATAGTATCATCTGGACATTCTTTATCCTGACATCATTGATTCAGTTTTACGAAAGTCCCTTCAGAATCAATACTGATTTTTATGTGCAATGGGCAACGGGAATTGTTTTGTTTTATCTTAACTATTTTTATTTGGTACCGGCTCTTCTGCTACAAAAAAAATATGGGCTCTATCTTGCTTTTGCATTATCTGTTATTATTATCTTCATGATAATCAGGATTAATTATTTTATTCCTGAATTCAGACATTTAAATGCCCGTAATATTTTGCCGCCACGAATGATGCCGCCTGACGCAAAAATATTCGTCAAAGGAGAAAGAATAAATGCTATAATGGCAACAAGGCAGCCTTTTTTTCTAAAAATTGGCCCGTCGCTTTTTTATATTTTGATTCTTACTATCAGTGCTGTGATACGAACCTTAACGGAGTTTTACAACAATCAGCAAAACAAATTAATAGCCGAAACACACAGAACTAATACAGAATTGATTTATTTGAGAAAACAAACCAATCCTCATTTTTTATTTAATTCTTTAAACAGTATTTATTCTTTAGCACATAAAAAATCAGATTTAGTACCTGACGCTATTGTGACTTTGTCTGAATTGATGCGCTACATGTTATACGAAACCGATAATAAAACGGTCGATTTAGAAAAAGAAATCAATTATATTCAGAATTATGTTGAGCTGCAAAAATTACGTCTTAATAACATCGAAGACATTGTTATCAATGTACATGGTGATACTAAAAACAAATTCATCGAGCCCTTATTACTAATTTCGTTTGTAGAAAATGCTTTTAAATATGGAACCGATTATAAAGGAGCGGCACACATCAAAATGAAAATTGTAATTCAGGAAAATGATTTGGATTTCTGGATAGAAAACAGCATTGAAAATTATGTAAAAGATCCTGAAAACTCAGGAATTGGCTTAGTCAATATACAAAGTCGTCTGAATTTGCTGTACCCAAATGCACACGAACTTACCATCAATCAGGATCATAATTATTACCGTGTACATTTAAACTTAAAATTGGATAAAATTCAAACCCGAATCGATTAAAACACATTCTTAAAAAAGCATTAGATGGACAGAAAAAAATTTATCCGTAACAGCATCTTAGGCATCGCATCATTGGCAACCGTTACCAAAGTATTGGAATCTTGTTCTAAAAATGATACTAATGACACTACTGATGAGTCTTCAGATGGAACCTGCAGTGTTTCTCCATCTGAAACAAAAGGTCCGTTTCCTATCAAAACACCCAGTCAGCTGGTTTTAGAAAATATAAAATCAGATCGCGTAGGAATTGCACTTTTGATTAATCTTACTATCGAAAATAAAAATAACAATTGTCAGCCATTAGCAGGAGCTTTAGTGGATGTCTGGCATTGTGATAAAGATGGCAATTATTCTGAATACGGCGGCACTCAAATGCAGCAAACAGATTATACAGCAGTCCATTTTTTAAGAGGAAGACAAACCACCAATGCTAATGGAGTCGCTTCCTTTGTATCAATTTACCCTGGTTGGTATCAAGGAAGAGCTCCTCATATTCATGTTGAAATTTTAACAAGTAGTGGCAGCTCCTTATTAGTTACTCAAATTGCTTTTCCAGAAAATATTTCAAGTGAAGTCTATGCGAGTACCAATTATGCGGCTCATGGCCAGGCAGATACTGCAAATACAGCTGATAACGTTTTCTCGGATAGTTTATTCAAAGAAATCGCAACACTTTCAGGCAATCTCACCGATGGATATACGCTTACCAAAACAATAATTGTTGATGCTTAAAATTAGTTTTTATTTTTATGATAATATTAAACCTTAATTATGATAATATTAAAACTCATAAACTGGTTTAAAACTACTTTTGACCACAAATTCAAATAAAGTTAAATTTAATTAGAGACAGATGAAATGTGTAATTATAGATGATGAACCTTTAGCTGTTGAACTATTGAAAGATTTTGTAAGTAAAATCGATTCGCTGGAACTCGTAAACACGTTTAATAATGCGATTGATGCCGTTTCTTTTATCAATCAGACCAATGTAGATTTAATTTTTTTAGACATTCAGATGCCTCATTTTTCAGGTATTGAATTTTTGAATACCATCGAAAAAAAGCCTTTAATTATTTTTACAACTGCCTATTCTGATTATGCTGTTGAAGGATTTAATTTAGGAGCCGTTGATTATTTGGTAAAACCAATTCCGTTTCATCGTTTTTTAAAATCGGTTGTAAGAGCACAACAGATTCACAATCCTGCAGCGGTTACTCCAACTGCTGACGTTGCCATTGCAACTCCTGAAATCGATCAGGATTTTATGTTTGTCAGGGCCGAATACGAAAATGTAAAATTAAACTTTTCGGATATTTTATTTATAGAAGGGCTCAAGGATTATGTAAAAATTTACACCACCGACCATAAATACACGCTGACTTTAATTAGTCTGATAAAATTAGAAAATTTACTTTCCAGCAAAGGATTTTCGCGTATTCACCGTTCGTATATCATCAACATCAAACACGTTAAATCGATACAAAAGAACAAGGTTTTAATAAGTGATAAAAGAATTCCGATTAGCGAAAGTTATAAAAATGCTTTTTTCGAAAGAATCAATTTGTAGTTTTTTAAAATTCCAAAAAAAATAAAAATTCCAAATTCCAAAGGCTCTATGCGTATTGGAATTTGGAATTTCATTTTTGGATTTTTTTTAAGTGTTATTCCTTAAACCATCCTGAATACATCACATAATTATTAGAAATACGTTCGATTTCTCCGGCAAAATCGGATTGATCGATATCTTTTACTTTCTTAGCCGGTACACCTGCATAAATACTGCCTGAAGTAATTACAGTATTTTGAGTTACTACAGCTCCAGCTGCGACAATAGAGTTACTTTCCACTACGCAATTATCCATCACAATTGCCCCCATTCCTATTAATACATTATCCTGAATGGTACAACCGTGTACTATGGCGTTATGGCCTATAGAAACATTATTACCAATAATTGTGGGATGTTTTTGATACGTACAATGTATAACAGCTCCATCCTGAATGTTTACTTTATTGCCAATTTTAATAAAATTGACATCACCGCGAATTACCGCATTAAACCAAACGCTGCAAGAGGTTCCAAAGCTTACATCGCCTACAATTGTAGCGTTTTCGGCTACATAACAATCTTCTGGAATCACTGGAGCTTTTCCGTTTACCGCTTTAATTAGCATAATTTGGATTTTAAAATTAATTAATAGCCGGGCAATTACAATCGTAACGCTCTTTTTTACAGAACAAATTGATTCCTAAAGTAATTTGGTGAAAACCACCTGTATCAAATTTTACATCTCCGGCTACATGCGAATACGTGTAGGCAAACATAAAGTTTTTGTAATTTACGCCTACTAAAGGTGTAAAATATTGTAGTTTTTGCGAAGCCACTCCGCTGGTTGTACTGTATTGTGCGCCATCAAAACTTCTTCTGTAGGATAATCCGGCCCACAGACTTCCAAAATCCATGTTTTTATAGGCTTTTAAGTTGGCATCAATTGATTTTTGTTTGGTTTGATCAAATAATTGAAAAAGCACAGATGGCTCCCATGTAATATTTTCTTTGTTTCCAAAAACGTATCCGGCACTTAGTAAATACTTTCGAACATTATCGCTTTCATAATCACTGTATAATTCTCTTCTGGTTTCTATCAAACCCTGAACGGTCGCGTGTGCGTAGAAATTCAAATAGTTATACGAAGCTCCAAAATCGACATTGAAATAAGAGTCTTTTTGGATAGATCCATAAACCAGTGGATCAAAAGAACCGCCAAAACTGGTTTCATCTAACTGATTCTGAATCATTCCGGCGCTAATTCCAAACGAAAGCTGATTCAAATCGACTTCATCTCTTGAAAACATGATATGATGTGCATAAGTAACTTTTACACCTTTCTGAGAGTGGTAGCCATTTTCGTCATTAAAAAAAATAATTCCGGCTCCGGATCTTTCTCCTAATCTGCCATTCACACTCAATGTTTGCAAAGCGGGTGCATCTTCCTGACCGAACCATTGTTTTCTGGCTGTTAGTCTAACTTTGGCACAATTAGCAGCTCCAGCCATCGAAGGATGAATTAAATAATAATTATCAGATAAATAATCAGAATATACTGGAATTCCTTCTTGAGAATAGGAATAAAACGACGCTATTAAAAAAGTTATTAAAAACTTGATTTTAAATTTCATAAAGAGATTTTATTTGACATTTTTTTTTTGATTCTTCCATTTACACTTACATACTACAAAAAGAATCTTAATAATTTTATTAAAAAACCAAATATAGCCATTAGTAGAAAATAACTTTACTAAATTTGTAAAAATTTCTAAATCATGACAAAAATCACCATAAAAGAAACTCAAAATCCTACTATAATAAAGTTCGAATTTGATGATTTCATTACTCAAAATCAAAATTTTGAATTCAAAAACATAGATGAGGCTCAGGCTTCCCCTTTAGCACAGCAGCTATTTTATCTTCCGTTTGTAAAAACCGTTTATATTTCAGGCAATTTTATTGCTGTAGAAAGATACAGTATTGTAGAATGGGATGATGTAAAAGACGCTGTTGCAGAACAAATTGAAGCTTTTGTAGCTAAAGGAGGCGTTATTATTAAAGTAGAGGAAACCCAAACCAAAAAACAGCCTATTACTGTTTATGGCGAAACTACTCCAAACCCTTCAGCGTTAAAATTTGTAGTAAGCAGAATGCTGACCAGAAATGCTGTTGAATATAAAAACATCGATCAGACAGCTTCTTCGCCTTTGGCACAGGAATTATTCAAATTTCCTTATGTAAAAGAGGTTTTTATTGATGAAAACTATATTTCGGTTACCAAATATGACATCAATGACTGGTCAGAAATCACCCTTGAATTAAGAACTTTTATCAAACAATTTATAGAAAATGGTGGAACTGTTCTGGATGAAAATTTAATAGAAGTATCCACTAAAAACGATATTACCAAAGACGAAGCTTTTGATAAACTGGATGTAACATCTCAGCAAATTATCAATATCTTAGAAGAATACGTAAAACCTGCTGTTGCGGCAGACGGAGGAAATATTGCTTTTGACTCCTATAATGAAGATAATAAAGTGGTAAAGGTAATTTTGCAAGGAGCCTGCAGCGGTTGTCCTTCCTCTACATTTACTCTGAAAAGCGGTATCGAGAATATGTTAAAAAGCATGCTTAACGACGAAAAGATAACGGTTGAAGCTTTAAATGCTTAAAAAACATTCTAAATATTATCAAAAAGCGTCTTTTTAAGGCGCTTTTTTTATAAAATCATATCTCATTAATTTTCAGTATTTTATTGACAACATAATCCTGTTATTGTGTAAAAAAATAGTTAATATTGTAGTATAAACTAATCAATACTAAAACCATGGGATTATCATCTTTTTTTAAAAATTTATTTGGCTCAGCCAAAGAAACTGCTACAGATGTGGCCAATCAGGCTGAAAGCACTTTTGAACAAGCCAAAGAAGCAGCTGCACCTTATATAGAAAAAGCTGAAACTTTTGCTGAAGAAACCATTGCTAAAGCCAAAGAAGCTTCGGAACCATTACTTGACAGTGCTGCAGAATATGCCAGCCAGGCAAAAGATATCGTAAGCGAGTATGTAGAAAAAGCTTCTGACTCTATAAGTAATGTGATAGATTCTGTAAAAGAAAAAACAACTGAAACTGCCAGCGAAGCCAAAACTGTTGTGACGGAAACTGTTGTTGACGCTGCCGAAAAAACCGAAGAAGCTGCAGATGAAGCCAAAACCGTTGTTTCAGAAACAGTTGTTGATGCCGCCGAAAAAACAGAAGAAGCTGCAGATGAAGTTGCGAATAACGCTCCGGATAAAGAATAAAAAAATATTCTCTTTTTTGTAAAAAGAATTGTTTTTATATTTGCAAAAACAAACCTAAACCTTCTCCTGAGAAGGTTTTTTTATTCTTAAAAAATGGACATTCAACCCGATCAAATTACCAATTATGCTGATAAATTTATCAATGTTTTAATTGATTATTCTCCAAAGCTAATTTCTGCGTTATTAATTCTTTTCGTTGGATTATATGCCATCCGGTTAATCAACAGAATCATTAGAAAAATAATGATTAAAAGAAATTTAGACCCTACTCTGACTAAATTTCTCGCCGACATATTGCTTTGGGCGTTGCGAATTTTATTGTTTGTAACTTTTATCTCGAAACTCGGAATAGAAACCTCGTCATTCGTAGCCATCTTAGGAGCAATGGGACTTGCTGTAGGTTTGTCATTGCAAGGTTCATTGTCAAACTTTGCCGGCGGAATGCTGATTATTTTATTCAAACCTTTTAAAGTTGGGGATACTATCGAAGCACAAGGCGTTATTGCTACAGTAAGCGAAATTCAGATTTTTGTTACCAAATTACTTACAGCTAATAACCAAACCGTTTTTGTACCCAATGGAGCTTTATCAAACGGAAATATCATCAATTATTCTATGCAGGGCGAAAGAAGAGCAGATCTGACTTTTGCCATTTCCTATGATTCTGATATTAAAAAAGCAAAAGATATTTTATTAGATGTTTTAAACAAAAACCCCAAAGTACTTAAAAATCCGGCTCCGGAAGTCTTTGTAAAAAACCTGACTTCAAGTGCTATTGAATTTGCCGTTAGACCCTGGGCCAAAAACGAAAATTTCGGTGCTGTTTTTACTGAAACATTAGAAAATTGTAAAACTGCTTTAGACCAGGCAGGAATAGACGTTCAGCCTTTTACAATTGGAGCAAGTAAAAATTTATAAATTACTTTTTTGAAGTAGTCATCAAAAAATCTTTTAAATAATACGGTTCAAAATAAGCGACATCTACAGTGTCGCTTTTTTGATACTTATCATAACTGATTGCACTCATCTCATTTGCTGAAGGATATTTGATGTCTTCCAGAAAAACAAAATTCTCTTTTGTCAAAACTGATTTGCATTTTTCAGCGCAATCGCCTACGAAATAAAGCGTTTCTGTGTAATCTTTAAAGGAATCTTCGGTAATGATTTCGGCTTCTATTGCTCTTTCTTTTTCAAGATCTGAATTAAAAACGGCACTATACACTTCCATTCTGCGGGCATCAAGCATAGGAATAATTTTTCCTTCTGCAATCTTTGCTTTTGAAGCCAAAGTCTGCAAAGTATCAACAGCAATCAACGGAATGTTCAATGCAAAACACAAACCTTTTGCTGCCGAAACTCCAATTCTCAATCCCGTATAAGAACCTGGTCCCTGACTAACCGCCACAGCAGCTAATTCCTGAAAAGAAACGCCTGCTTGCTTGAGGACTTCTTCTATAAAAACGTGTAATTTTTCGGCATGCGAATAGCCTTCTTCTGCAATTTCTTTACAAAGAATTGTTTCGCCGTTTTTAGCTATAGCTACAGAACAATTTTTAGTAGCAGTTTCGATATTAAGAATGAAAGACAATGTGTTTATTTTTAAATTTATTGATTAAAGTACTTCGGTTAAAAATCACTTTAGCATTTTAACCGCAAAGTAACGCAAAGTTTTTATGCAAAAAAACACAAAGCTTTGCGAACTTTGTGTTTCTTTTAATTTAACTTATTTTTTTCTTCCTCTGAAGTTAGAATTAAATTACTTCTTAGGAGTTTCCTCTTTTTTAATTTTTACTTTATCTCCAGAATTTAAGTCTTTCGAAACAGTACTATAAGGCCCTGTAATCACGACATCGCCTGCTTTTAAACCTGTCATTACCTCGATATTCGTATCGTCCTGAATTCCGGTTTTAATCACACGGATTTTTGCCTTATCACCCACTTTTACAAAAACACATTCGAATTTTTTATCGCTCTTTGGTTTATCTTTTTGTTCTTCGTTAGGATCTTCTACTTTAAATTCCTTCACTGCTGCAGTATCCGATTTTACTACCACGGCACTAATTGGCACTGCCAGAACATTTGCTTTCGTTTTTGTAATAATATCAACTGTAGCGGTCATTCCTGGTCTGAAAGGAGAATACGTACTAGGTTTTCCTTCTAATAAATCCTGATACGATTCTTTTAAGATTCTAACTTTCACTTTAAAATTAGTCACCTGATCCGAAGTCAGTGTACTGCTTGCCGAATTCGAAATACTGGTTACAATTCCTTTAAATTGTTTTTTCAGATACGCATCTACTTCAACATTGGCTTCATCACCAATTTTTATTTTTACAATGTCATTTTCGTTAACATCAACTTCAACTTCCATATTGTTTAGGTTGGCTACTCTCAAAAGTTCCGTTCCGGCCATTTGCTGTGTTCCTAAAACACGTTCACCTAATTCAACATTCAGCACCGAAATAGTTCCATCTGCAGGAGCGTAAATTGTAGTACGGCCTAAATTGTCTTTTGCTTCATTTACAGAAGCCGAAGCACTTTGAACAGTAAAATAAGCGTTTTGTTTGGTTGCTTTTGCCACTTCAAAAGAGGCGATGGCTTTATCCCAGTCTGATTTAGAAATTACGCCTTTTTCAAACAAGGTTTTATTTCGGTCATAATTAGCTTTTGCTTCTTTAAAACTTGCTTCTGATTGCGTTAAACCTGCTTTAGTTCCTGATAAATTTGATATCGAACGATTGTAACTTGAAGTATATAAATCCGGATTTATTTTTACCAATAAGTCTCCTTTTTTTACAACCTGTCCTTCTTTTACATTCAATAAAATAATTTCTCCTGAAACCTCCGGCGAAATTTTCACTTCAATTTCAGGCTGAATTTTACCCGTTGCCGAAACCGTTTCGACAATAGTGGATGCCAAAACTTTCGAAATTTCTACTTCTTTTCCTTCATCCTTATTTCCTATCACCCCGGCTTTAGACAAACCAATTAAAGCTGCAATAAGCACTACTGCACCGCCGACTAAGAAATAAATTGTTTTTTTTGACATAGTAAATTATTTTGTAATAGTTGGTATAATTGGAATTCCGAAGTAGAATTCAAGTATTTTAATTTTAAAAATATAATCGTATTTAGCTCTTATAATATCCGATTGAGCTGTTGTCAACAAGGTTTGTGCCTGGGTAAAATCAAACGAATTCATCAATCCTACATCATACTTTTCTTTAGCATAGTCATAGGCTTGTTGTCTTGCCTCAAGTGTTACTACAGCAGATTCATACATGTTCAAAGCTCCTTTTGCATCTGTAAAAGCAGTATAAACATTACGTTGCAAATCTAAACTTTTTTGCTCTAATTCTATTTTTGATTTTTCTAAACTTACTTTATTACGCTCAACATTATTTCTTACCGAAAATCCGTTAAAAATAGGAATTTGCAAATCTAGTCCAAAATTATGTCCCTTATTATCACTAAACTGATCTAAAACAGGATCCGGGGCCATATAAACGGGATTACCACTTGCATCTTGCCCAGTAAGAATATCACTGTAACTCGCACTTGTACGGAAAGAATAAAAACCTCTCAATGTCGGCTGATAGGCTCCTTTTGCAATGACAACATTTTTTTCTGCAATTTCCAGATTGGTTTGTGCTATTTTTACATCCGTTCTTATTTCTTTGGCTTTGTTATAAATATCAACTGGGTTTTGTAATAAGATTCCGTTTTCATCTTTAGCATTCGTATCATCAATTACATCAAAATCTGTAAAATCTTTCAATTGTAGCAACTGTGCCAGACTTAATTTAGAAATCAACAAAGCATTTTCTGCCACAATAATATTTTGTTTATCAGTAGCCACTGTCGCTTTTAAATCGAATAAATCGCCACGCGGTATTGTTCCGGCATTCACCATTTCTTCAGAACGAGAAAAACGTTTTTCATCAATAGCCAATTGCTCTTGTCTAACTTTTAAATTTTCTTTATTGAAGAGAATTTCTAAAAAAGCATTCGCCACATTCAAAGCAATATCTTCCTGCATCTTAACCAATTGATATTGTGATGCTATAATAGAAAGTTTTGTTCTTCTGTATATATTTTGATTTTGCAAACCTTTGTAGATATCGATCCCAGAACTTACTCCTAATTGTGTGTACTGAGTAGTTTCAGTACTCGCAACATTCGTAACAGGATTCACATTTCGACCAATATTCCAGGAATGAGATGCACTTCCGTTTACAGTAGGCAAATAACTTCCAAAAGCATCTTTTTTATTTATTTCTGAGTTTTGAATATCCAGCTCCGATTGCTTGATCGAAATATTATTATCCATTGCATATCGCACACATTCTTCTAAAGTCCATTGTTTTGTTTGTGCCTGACCAGATAATCCAAACCCAACTATCAGGGCTACAACAAGGCTATTATATTTATTTATTTTCATATATTTTGAATGATAATGCAGTAAAGATACTACACAAATTTAACATTTTTTAAACCAAAAAAAATTTCTGCTTACAAATTATTTTTTCTCTTCTCCTTCACTTATCAAACCCTGATTCCAGATTTTAATTTTATCTGAAGCCGTAACGCCGCTTTTAACCTGAACATAGATTCCGTCGCTAACCCCCAGAACCACATCTTTTCTTGTAAACTTTTGCGGTGCCGTTTCAATTTCTACATAAGGCTTTTGTGTTTTTTTATCAAATTGAACTAATGATTCTTTGATAGCTAAAACTTTGTCTGCTTTTTCTAAAATAATAGAAGCATTTGCGCTCAAACCTGCTCTGATAAAAGTAGCATCTCTATTTTCTAATGAAGCTTTAATTTCGAACTGGATCGCACCGTTTTCCGTAACTCCTTTTGGCGCAATATAGGTTAAAACGGCATCGAATTTTTTGTTTTCAATAGCTCCAACTGTAATTTCAATCGCCATTTTTTCTTTGATTTTTCCTACTTCCGATTCATCTATTTTTCCAACAAAAATCATTCTTCCCACATCGGCAACACTTGCAATTGTAGTTCCTTCGTTAAAATTATTACTTTCGATTACCTGATTCCCTACTTTTACCGGAACATCTAATACCATTCCGTTTACCGTTGAACGAATCAGGGTATTGGCATAACTTCCTAATGAAGATGTTGTACCTGTTTTTACAATGTCCAGACTTTGTTTTGCAGCCAGATAATTTTGTTTTGCCTGTGTGTAAGCCAATTGTGCGGCATCAAAATCATTCGCAGAAATTACATCTTTTTCAAACAATGTTTTTTGTCTTTTATAGATTTTTTCCTGGTTATCCAAAGCAATTTTAGCTGTCTGTACCTGATTTTGCGTACTGCTCACATTCGAAACATTGGCTACGACCCTAATCTTGGCAATCATATCTCCAGCTTTAATTTTTTCTCCAGCTTTGATGTAAACTGCTTCAATAATACCTGAGATGTTTGGCTTGATTAAAACCTCTTCATCAGGCTGGATATTTCCTGTTGCAATAGTATTTTTTACAATTGTTTTAGTTTCTGCTTTCTCCGTTTTAAAAACTATTGGCGATTCCTGATTTTTGGCATACAAATAATATAGTGCGCCAAAAAAAACGATAGCTATAAAAATTAAAACAGTTACGGTTACTCCTTTTTTCATTTTGTTTTGGTTTAATCGATTATTTTTTGATTGATAATTTATTCTGTTCGTAAAGCATCTACAGGCTTCACATTGATTGCAGTTTGTGCCGGAATAAATCCTGCCAGCAAACCGGAACCTACTAATATTAATAAGGCAACAAATACCACTCCCAAGTCAACACTTGGGTTGGCAAACATGGTATTGCTACCGGGCGGCATGGAATCCAAAGCCATATTAAGGAGCGCAATAATTCCTGTTGCTACTGCAATCCCCAACATTCCTGAAATAATAGTTAAAAATATGGATTCGGATAAAATTTGTCCCCGAATCGCCCCGGGAGTTGCTCCTAAGGCTCTACGAATTCCGATTTCTTTTGTACGTTCTTTGACCACAATAAGCATAATATTCGAAATTCCGATTACTCCTGAAATCAAAACCAGCGTTCCTACGAAATAGGCAATAATTTTTAGAATATTAAATAAACTTTGTACTTTATTAAATTGTTCATACAAATCAAAATTTCCAACTGCGCGGTCGTCTTTTGGATTTATAGAATGCAATACTTTTATTTGCTCTAAAATTTTAGGCTTCAAATCCGTAATCGAAGTTTCATCTTTTGCTGTCAGTGCCATCCAGCCTACTTTATCACCATAATTAAAAGCTTGCTGAAAAGTAGTAAACGGAATAAATATGTTCTTTTGTTCCTGCTCCGCATTTCCGCCCGTTTGTTTCGAATTGTAAACACCAACCACCATAAAATTGATTCCGTTGATTTTTACATAAGTCCCAATGGCCTCTTCTGCTTTTTCATAAAGCTCTGTGATTACTCCTTTTCCAATTACAGCAATCTTTCTTCTATCTAAAATATCCTGTTGATTTATGAAACGGCCTTTTATGATATCCATTGGCTGTTGCTTGATCAATTCCGGATAATCGCCATAAATGGTAAAAGCCGAAGTTTTAGTACCGCGAACCACATTATTAGTTCCATTAAAATCTCCTAACTGATTTCTTGGCGAAACATATAATAAATCCGGAAAAGCTTCTTTCAAAGCCTGAACATCACTATTTCTAAAATCATAGCGGCGCACTTTAGGCAATCCTTTGTAGGCTTTCGAAGTGGTTTGACTCCACATAAACATGGTGTTGGTTGCGATTCCGTCAAAGCCTTTTTTAACTCCGTTTTCCAGACCATTTCCTGCTGCGAGTAATATTACCAAAATAAATATTCCCCAGAAAACTCCAAATGCAGTCAGGACTGTTCTAAAAACATTGGCTGTTAAAGCCTGCAAAATCTCGTCCCAATTATCTTTTTTAAACATAATTATTCGTCTCTAAGTGCTACAATAGGTTTTATTTTGGCGGCTCTGTATGCTGGAAAAAAACCAGCCATTGCTCCTGCAAACACCAGTAAACCTAAAGTGGTAAGTGCTACAGTAAAATCGACTTCAGGGTTTCTAAAATATTCACTCTGAACTAATGGACCCACAAATTCAAGCAATAATAAACTTGCCAAAAGACCTGTAAAACCAGCAATAGTGGTAATAAAAATAGATTCGTGTAAAATCATTCCAATGATAGAAGCCGGCGATGCACCCAATGCTTTTCTGATTCCAATTTCTTTCGTTCTTTCTTTTACGATGATCAGCATAATATTACTTACACCCACTACTCCTGCTATGATGGTACAAATACCTACCCACCAGAAAAACAGTCGGATGTAAAGATTCAAATCATAAAATTGTTTGGCTTCTTCAACCGAATTATAAATTCCGATAGCACTATCATCATCCGGCGCAATTATATTTTTGCTTTTCAGCATTTCACGCACTCCATCTGTAAATCTTTTAGATTCTGCCAATGCCTGATCGTAGTTATCGCTTTTGTTCAAAACGAACATCATTCCGTTAATTTTATCTCCGGCACCAAATGCACGCTGAATGGTAGTCATCGGCATATAAACCCTTGACTCTTCTCTCTCGCCAGAAGGATCTGTAAATACCCCAACTACTTTAAAATTGATATTGTTTACCAAAATTTCTTTACCAATAGGATTACTTTCTTTAAACAAATCCTGTTTAACTTTTAGTCCGATTGCTGTAACTTTTTCGTTGTTTTTTAAATCATTATCATTAATGAAACGCCCTGAAATAATCGTTGCATTTTCGATTGCCAGATAATCCGGATTCACTCCTCTAAACTGATAGGTGCTCGATTCTTTTCCGTAGGTTACCGTTGCTCCCCAGGTAATATTCGTGGCAGATTTTTTATCAATTTCGCCATCATATTTTTTTGATGGAAGCTCAAAATCACTGTTTCTAAGTTGGATTTGCCTTCCCGGATTTAGTCCTTTGTACTCTTTGGTCGTAACATTCGACCACACTTCGATAATTCCTTTGGCGTCATTTTCAAATTGCTTTTCGATTCCGTTCTGAAGTCCTTTTCCGGCACCCAGCAAAATCACTAAAATAAAAATACCTGAAGCCACAGAAATCCCTGTCAAGAAGGTTCTTAACTTATTTTTGGCAATTGCCTCAAATATTTCCTGCCAACGCTCAATATTAAACATAAGCTGAAGCTCTAACTTGTTCTACTATTTTATCATCAATGATGAGTCCGTCTTTCAGGACTACGTTTCTTTTGCACATTGCGGCAATATCCGGTTCGTGGGTAACAATCAAAATTGTTTTTCCTTCGTCATTAATCCCCTGAATCAGTTCCATAACTTCATAGGAAGTTTTCGTATCCAAGGCTCCTGTTGGCTCATCAGCCAATAAAACTTTTGGGTTTGACGCCAAAGCTCTTGCAATTGCCACACGCTGTTTTTGTCCTCCGGAAAGTTCGTTTGGCAAGTGATGCGAATGCGATCCTAAGCCTACTTTTTCAAGATATCTCATCGCAATCTCGTACCGTTCTTTTCTTTTAATTCCCTGATAATACAAAGGCATTGCAACGTTATCGAGCGCTGTTTTATAATTAATTAAATTAAACGACTGAAAAACAAATCCTAAAAACTTATTTCTGTATTTAGATGCTAATGTTTCATTTAATTTTTTGATAGGTGTGTTGTCTAAAATATAACTCCCCGAATCAGCCTCGTCTAAAATCCCTAAAATATTAAGCAGCGTAGATTTGCCGGAACCTGATGATCCCATGATAGCAACTAATTCTCCTTCTGCGATATTAAAATTAATGCCTTTTAACACATGTAATTCCGAACTTCCCATTTTATAGGATTTATGCAAGTCTTTGATTTCGATCATGATATTGTTAAATTTTAAAACAATAATAACATTTATATTAAGTTAATTATGATAAAGAAAAGTTAATAATTTTGACTTTGCTTCAACAATAAGACTCCGTTATTATCAAAATGTTACACAATATTATTAAAAGATATTAAATTTCTTATTTTTGTCGATTCATAAAAACCTTTATATGTTAAAATTTTTATCTGTATTAACGATTTTCCTAGCATTCCTAATGGTCTCAGGCTGTTCTACTTCTCAAAAAATAGCCACTTTAAAACCGGAACCTGATGATGCAAGCCCTTTAATTTATGATAGCAATCCTTCGTTTATCAACTTGCCGATTACGGTAAAACTGCATGATATTGAAAACCAGACCAACGCACTGCTAAACGGATTAATATATGAGGATAAAAATATTGAAGACGACGATATCGAGATGAAAATCTGGAAACAGGCCCCGATAAGAATCGAAAATGATCCAGCTAGTCCCAACAAAAAGATAAAAACCATTTTGCCGCTCAAAGCAAATATTAAATATAGAATTGGAACCAAAAAATTGGGCGTTGAGCTTTATGACGTACGCGAATTTA
The DNA here is from genome assembly GCF_009789235.1 of Flavobacterium hydrocarbonoxydans. Taxonomy (GTDB): domain Bacteria; phylum Bacteroidota; class Bacteroidia; order Flavobacteriales; family Flavobacteriaceae; genus Flavobacterium; species Flavobacterium hydrocarbonoxydans. The sequence continues at coordinate 63,916 of NZ_WSTB01000008.1, forward strand.
ACCTGAATGGTGTTATTACATTATCAAGTGAAGTTGCATTGACCAACTGGAAACTGAACACCAAAACAGAATTTAAATCCCTGGACTGGAACGAAAGTCCCACGATGACTGTTTTCGGAAAAAACCTGCCTATTACCTATCTGGTAAATCCTGCTGTTTCTATTTTTAAATCGAAAATCGAAAAACAAATTGACGCTGCAATAGAAAAATCTATGGATTTCAAACCGAATGTCCTATCGGCTTTAGAAAAAATATGTACGCCTTTCCAAATGAGTGATACCTATGAAAGCTGGTTACGAATTGTACCTGTAGAAGTATATTCGACCAATGCAAAGCTTAAAAATGATTTGTTTTTACTGGATATGGGAATGAAATGCAACATGGAAACCATTGTTGGCAAACAACCCGACTCAAAATTTAATGCAAGCAAAATTGTATTGAAACCCGTTGATAAAATTCCGAACCAAATCTCGGCCAATATTGCGGCAATTTCGAGTTATGCAGATGCTTCGAAAATTATGACAAAGAATTTTGCAGGACAGGAATTTGGTTCCGGAAGCAAAAAAGTAACCGTACAAAATGTTGCTATTTGGCATAAAGACGGTAAAATGATTATTGCTTTAGATCTTTTGGGAACCGTTACCGGAACGATTTATCTAAACGGATTTCCACAATATAATCCTAAAACCAAAGAAATTTATTTTGATAAACTAGATTATGTTTTAGATACCAAAAGCAAATTGCAGCGCACTGCCAGCTGGCTTGCCCAAGGTTTTATTTTAAGAAAAATGGAAGAAAATTGCCGTTATTCTATTCAGCCTAATTTAGAAGAGGGAAAGAAAAATATGGCTGAATATCTAAAAAATTACTCGCCAATGCCCGGCGTTTTTATAAACGGAAAAATGGAAGATATTGTTTTTGACAAAATTCAATTAACCAATCAGGCGATTATTGCTTTCATCAAAATAAATGGAAGCGTAAATGTTGCTGTTGATGGGCTGAAGTAAAATTATTCACTTTTAAAATTTTAAAGATCTTTTAATGAAAGAGAACATAATGCTTTTACTTCAGATAATAACTATCGATTTTTTCACAGCTTTCGGATTATATTCTTTGCTGTTTTTAATTGTATCGATATTTACAAAAAATGCTGCTTTATATAAAGTAGATAACGAAGCTGCTAAATTCATTTCTTTTACCGGTCTTGTTTATTTTGCAGTATGGATTATAGGATTATTTGTTTTTTACTTTGAAAGCAATATAGAAGCACAAAATAGCATGTTGAACAGAATGTTTGGGAGATATTGGTTCGGAATTTGGGCCCAACCGATTTTATGGTTTTTAGTAACTCAACTATTAAGGATAAAAAGAGTTTATAAAAACATCTTTTTAAGACTACTTTTCAGTTTTATACTGATTATTTCAATCGAAAGATTCGTAATAATGATGACAGCGTTTGATGATGACTATCTTCCAGGTGGCTGGACTATGCATCGTGATTTAGATATCTATCCGCCAAATTTCATTCTCGCGTTGTTTTGCAAAATACTAGTATTCTTATTATTTGTTGGAATATATTATCTGGCAACAAGCAAATTAAAAATGGTACTCAAGAAAAAAGCCGAATAAAATTATTATTCGGCCTTTTTCTTTTTTGACTGGTACATTTTATAAATCAAAACGCCAATTATTGCAACAAGCAAATATGGAATCACCATAAGATATACAATTCCGTCGTTTACAGCTTCTGCCTTTTTTATGTTTGATTCTCCTGCCAGCGCAGCACGGCACATCGCACATTGAGCATTAGAAGAAATTCCTGTAAGGAAAAAACAAATTCCAAAAACTAAAGTTTGGAATTTGGAATTTACAATTTGAATATTTTTATTTTTAATTCGCATAATAAGGAGAAATCATTACATAAACTATTACACCTGTTATCGCTACATACAACCAAAGAGGAAATGTTATTTTAGCAATTTTTCTGTGCTTGTCAAATTTTTGTGCCAAAGCCCTTACGTACGTTACCAGTACTAATGGAATAATTGCAATAGACAATAAAATATGGGTTATTAAAATAACAAAATACAGGTAACGAAGACTACCAATTCCAGCTTCTTCGATTTTATCCAGAACTCCGTCGTGATTTAAATCTCCAAATTTAGTAGAATCTGCCGTCATGTGGTAGGCCACATACATCACTAAAAATGCTAAGGACAATGCTATAGCAAAAGTCATCAATCGTTCGTGTAACTTACGGTTTCCTTTTTTTATGGCCATTACAGCACCAATCAAAACAATCGCTGTAATACCATTTGTTGTAGCATAAATAGGCGGCAAAAACGAAAGCGGCTCCACCTCTATACCAAAATCTTTGAGTTTAATTCCGAACAAAATACCAACCACAACCGGTATTACGATTGAAACTGCTACAATGTATTTATTGTACTTTTTTTCTAATGAATTATCTTCCATCCTATTCTTCTAATAATATTTTTATGTCTTGCTGAATGTCTCGTACGCCTTTTTTATCTAAACCATCATAGTACAAAATCGGGTTTCCAAATTCGTCTTTACGGCAACGGATTTTTCCATCTTTATCAATTAAAGCAAATAAACCGGAATGTTCGAAACCGCCATTTACTTTAGCATTTTCGCCAGCGTATAAATTGAATCCTTTGTTAGACAAATCCATAATGGTAGTTTTATCTCCTGTTAAGAAATGCCAGTTTGAAGATTTTACTCCCAAAAGTTTCGCATGATCTTTCAGAACCTGTGCCGTATCATGAGCCGGGTCAATGGTGATAGAAACAATTCCGAAGTTTGGATTACCAAAAAATGTTTTCTCGATTTCTAACATGCTCAAATTCATTTTCGGGCAGATTGAAGGACAAGTGGTAAAGAAAAACTCCAAAACATATACTTTACCTTTAAAACTTTCATTCGAAATTTTAACATTATCCTGATTTGTCAATTCAAATTGAGGAGCAGGACCAATCGTTAACAATTTGGCACTGTCTTTTGAACCTTTTAATCCAACATTATCCAAACGGTTTCCTTTTACAACATCACCGCTTTTTATTCTTTCTACAATTTTTGGCACTGCGTAAATTCCGAAAATCAAAATGATCAACGAAATTCCAATATAGGATTTATTTTTAAACATTTATTTGAAATTTAAAGTTGCTTTGTAGCGTTATGATTCTTTTTTAAAGCGGCACGATATTCATATAAAATGATTTTAAAATCATCCAGCATTTCGTTGCTCAACTCCGAAGGATGAAAAGTATCATACCCTTCTTTATATTCGTCTTTTTTATCTTTGTTTGCTTTATTAGCTCCTTTACGACCACGAACATTGCGCTCTTTATCTACGATATAAACATAAGAAGTTCCTAAGTTTTCGTTTAATTTTCCTTTTAATTGCAATTGATTGTAAAACGTTTTGATTTCGTCAGGAGAAGCAAAAACAAAATTCCATCCGGAAACTTCTGTAAAAGGAGCCAAAGCATCTATTACTTTTTGAGCTTCGATTTCTGAACCTAAAGGAGCCACAATTACAAACTGAAGATCTTCGAAACCGTGATAGCGTTTGTATATTTTTTCGTTTAGATTAAAATAATTACCGCGGTTGTCCAGGACATTCGAACCAGAAAAGCCTAAAACAGTAATTTTTTTATTCAATTTAACATCTTTTCCGTCTAATGATTTCCAGTTACCGAAATCAGCCACTTTAGGTGTTATAACAGGAAGTGTTGTAAAACTATTTACCCCAGAAGCAAAAAATAAATAAGCTACAATTGGCAGTACAAAAAGCGAGAAGAGAACTATATTTTTTTTCATTTTTTTGGAAGAATAACTGAGGTACAAAAATAAAAAAATCCCGATGTTATCGGGACTCTTTTCGAATTAATATCATGTTAAAAATTCCATTTAATAGTAGAATCTTTAAAAACCCCATAAATATAATGTCCTTCTGTCAACAGAATGAACAATAAATATAAAACCAGGAAGATAACTGGTGCAACAACAGACCATCTAAGGCTGCTTGTTTCACCTTCCATGTGCATAAATGCCCATACAATATAATATGCTTTGAAAATAGTCAGGATGTAAAAAATCCAGTTTAACAAATTCAAACCAATGAAAAATGTAAATTCTAAAGATTCAGGTTTTAAAATACCCAAAATAACTTCTACTGTAGTTACAACTGAAAGTAATCCGAAAACAAACCAGATTCTTTTTGTATTTGATACGTGCTCGTGTGACATAATAAATAAATCTTAAAATTAAACTAAGTAGAAAACAGTGAATACAAATACCCAAACCAGATCGACAAAGTGCCAGTATAAACCAACTTTCTCTACCATTTCGTAGCTTCTTCTTTTCTCGTAAGTTCCTAACAATACATTAAAGAAAATAATAATATTGATGATAACTCCAGAGAATACGTGGAATCCGTGGAAACCTGTAATAAAGAAAAAGAAATCAGCAAATAATTTGCTACCGTATTCGTTTCTTGTAAGGTTTGCTCCTTCAACTACATATTTTGCAGTACCTAGACGAGCAATTGACTCTTCTCTTGTCAATATCGTTTTTTTCTTTTTTGCAGTAAGTTGTTCCGTTCTTATCAATAAATCCGGATTAGCTGCGAAACCAGCTTGTACCTCTGCAACAGAATATGTTGCTGGAGCTTCAGCAGACTCAGTAAACCAAGTACCATGACTTCTTGTTAAAGCTTCTCTTTGTTCCGGCAATTTCACAGCGAAATCAGCCAACGCCACTCTCTTTCCGTCTTTATCAACAAACTGCAATAAGCTTCCGCCAGATGTTTCTACTGCTCCAAACTCTCCTTTGATGAAGTTTTTCCACTCCCAAGCCTGAGAACCTACGAAGATTAAACCACCAATAATGGTTAAGAACATATAAATAGCAACCTTTGTTTTTTTCAACTGATGACCTGCATCAACAGCCAAAACCATTGTTACAGATGAGAAAATCAAAATAAAAGTCATTAAGGCTACATAATACATAGGAGCATCAACTCCGTGCATAAATGGGAAGTGTGTAAACACTTCGTCAGCCAAAGGCCATGTTTCGATAAATTTAAATCTAGAAAAACCATAAGCCGCCAAGAATCCAGAGAATGTCAAGGCATCTGATACGATAAAAAACCACATCATCATTTTACCATAACTTGCTCTTAATGGCTCATTGCCGCCTCCCCAAGTTTTTTCTTCGTTATTTGCAGTAGTAACTGTCGCTTCCATAAAAGATATTCGTTAAAAAGTTCCCAAATTTACGTTTTTTTCTTATTTAAAGAAATATAAAAATAAAAATAAATAAACCCATAATAAATCTAGAAAATGCCAATACATTGCACCTAGTTCTATACCAAGAGTTTGAGTTGAATTATATTTTTGTTTAAAATGATTATAAATTACAATTAAAAGAGAAATTAGCCCTCCCGCCAAGTGTAATAAGTGTGTAACCGTTACTACATAAAGAAAAGTTGTAGTAATCGAGCTACCCTGACCTGTAAAATAATATCCCTGATCTACGATTTGTCCAAAACCGGCAAATTGTAAAACCACAAATAAAATCCCAAGAGCCAATGTTCCTAAAAGAAATCCTGTTGTGGCACTTCTGTTGTCTTTTTGAATCGCTTTTTTAGCCAGATAAAAAGTAACACTACACCCTATAATAACGGCTGTGCTCCAATAAAAAGCTGCTGGCAATTCGAAATTTTTCAACCAGTCTGCTCTTGACTTACTTACCACAAATGCACTGGTAAGCCCTGCAAACATCATAGTCATACTTACCATCGCAAATAACAAAATCAGTTTTGCCGACTTTGCTTTTCTTAATTGCTCTTCGCTTGTTGTCATTGTCATTTCCATAACTATCTTAAAAATTTATCTACTATATATACTATCTGCAATAGCGAAATATACGAAACACTCACCAACATTAGTGTTCTTGCTGCTTTTGGGGTTCTTAACTGGTATAATTTTACCGCGTAAAACAACATCCACAAACCTAATAAAAACACTAAAACAGCAGCAATAGGCGAAATAAACAATTGTCCTGTATATCCTAAAACCGGTAATAACGAAGCAATTATCAACCAAACCGTATATAAAATCACCTGCAAAGCAGTTCCTTTATCTTTTTTCCCTGTTGGCAACATGAAGATATTCGCTTTTTCATAATCTTCGAATAAAAACCAGCCAATAGCCCAAAAATGAGGAAATTGCCAGAAAAACTGGATCAAAAATAATGTTCCGGCCTCGATACCAAATTCTCCCGTGGCAGCAACCCATCCTAACATAAAAGGAATGGCACCCGGAAAGGCCCCCACAAAAACAGATAAAGGTGTCACCGTTTTTAATGGTGTATAAACGCTTGTGTATAAAAATATTGAAATTGCGGCAAACATAGCCGATTTTGCATTTATAGTATATAATAATGTAATACCTATAATAGTTAGCAAACTCGCCACAAACAAAGCTACTTTGGGAGACATGCGACCTGATGGAACCGGTCGGTTTTTGGTTCTGTCCATCAAGATATCAATATCTTTCTCGATTACCTGATTAAAAGCGTTTGAAGCTCCAACCATACAGTAACCACCAATCATCAACACTGCCAAAACACTCCATTGAAAAGGATTTTCATCATTAACACCTAACAAATAACCCGCAATCGAAGAAAACAAAACACTAATAGCTAAACCTGCTTTAGTGATTTCTTTGAAATCGGTAAAAATTGATTTTAATGAAATTGTATTTTGTGAAGTATTCAATACTATTGTTGTTTGTATGTTTTTTTGAGTGGTGCAAATGTACAAATTAGATTATAGAAATTCGAGCTATAACTTTAGATTTTTTTCGAATAAAGCTATTAAAAATAAGGAGTTGCACATCTTTAACACAATTATTTCGAAAAATCTTATTAAATAATCTATTTCTGTTCATAAAATTGTTCTTATGAAAACGAATGCCCTAGCCCAGATAGAAGTGGAAATCCTTTTGTGGCGGGGTTCGCCACAAAAGATTGCAACGGATAGCTGGAAATAGCTCCTAAAACCTCAAAACTAATCAGATCTTCTAATAATCAAAATACCAATTGAAGATATCGGAACGGAATCCTATATTGAACCAGGTTGTACTTTGCTTAAAAGTCGTTGCGGTTTCTTGTGTTGGATCAAAATTTCTAAAAATAAAACTTCCGAACAACTTCAGATTTGTCATAGGATTTATTAAATAACCTGCCTGAACATCGGCAATAAAAATACTGGTTTTGTTTCCCTGTCCTACTTTTACATTGTTGTCATACGGACGGTCTTCATCGTAACTTTTATAAATATTTCCACCGTAGTTGAAACTATCTTCGGCGGTATCAAAATCCAGTCCTCTGGTTCCCATTGTCAATTTAGCATCGGCGAACAATCTTCCTTTATGATAGTGGGCAATTGCAACCAATTCATCAAAATTCCCTCCCCACTGATGCCCTAAACTTTGATTATTATGAACATAATTTGTAATAACAGCACTATGCGAATAGACGTAAGGACGCACATGGTTGTACTCTAATTGCAGCAATAAGTCTTTTACATTAAAAGCATTATAATACTTCGCTCCTAATTGATAACCAAATTTATTTTTCCAGCTATTATCTGCCGACTTTATATCTCCAAACGAAAACTCATCGACTAAAAACTGTGCGTACAAATTGATTTGATTGTTCCATTTGTATTTTGCAGACATTCCTAAAAGTGCATTTCCGCTTCGTGAGGAAGAGGCAAATTCTACCGAACGATAAAAAATAATTGGGTTTACAAAATTGACATCAAAACCTCGATCATTTTGATCGGACCACACTACCGATTCGAAAAAACCTAAATTCAGTTTATTCGAAACATTCCAGCTTAAATAATGATTCGCCATAAATTTGGTTGCGTATGTTCTATCAACGGTCACTTCCGGGCGAACATCTTTGAGCCACATATAGGTATTGGTGTATTTTATTTTCCAGAAAGTCGTATTGATTTTGAAATATGGATAAGGACTTGCCCCATCACTCTCCAATAATGAGCGATATCCATCACCTATAAAGTTCCTTCCGTAACCTAATTGCAAATCGAAAAACTTACTTGGTGCATACGTAATATTAGCTTCTGCCAAAGGAAAATCGTAACTATCCTCTTTAAATCGCTTTCCGATTCCCATTCCCGGAATAATCGCCGGATTTCCTCCTGAAGGTTTTAATGTTTCGGCATAATCATTAAAATAGCCTGCAAATCGTCCCTGACTTTCAAAAATAGTAGTCGTAAAATTGATTTGTTTTCCTAAACCACCACGAAAATTAAGTGCCCGGGTATTCACATAGGTCGATGCGTCTAAATCTGAAGCTTTCCCCATTTGCAAATCAACGATAGGATTTAAGCTCAGCCAATAATCTTCCCCTTCAATCTGAACCATGTTTTCGTTCCAGAATTTTCTTCCCAGCCAGCCGGTGGTTTTCTTTTGAAGTGATTCGTTTGTGGCTTTTAAATCATAATATTTTGAAACCTCAGCATACGTATAAGGTTTCGACGCAGTATGATTATTGCTGCCTACCTTATTCATCGCACCATCAAACTGTGCATAATAACTGTGGGAAAAAGGAATATTAAGATGACTTTCGAATTCCGGATTGGTGTATTTTTTATAGACAATACTATCCAATTCTGTCATTGGTTTTTCCTCTGGTTTTTCGATTTTCGATGCCGCCAAAGCTTCAGCCGCAATTTGCTCTGCACTTTTAAGGGGTAAATCAATCGAAATGGTGTATTTTGAATAGGTTGGTTTTCCGTTATAAGTAGAGGGTTTTATTTTAGGAAACTTTCCGAAAACGCGTTTAGCTTCTTCAGTCAGGGCTTCATTTGCAGCACTAACATAAATTACTTTGAACTCACCATTGGCATCCACTTCAAAAAGTACTTTTACCTCTCCTTTATAATTTTCTTGTTTTAAATTATCAGGAACTTCAAAATTATGATAAACAAAATCCTGAACTTCTTTGTAAAAACAATTTTCAAGATTTTTAGACTGCAGATTTTCACAATTAGGAAAAACCGGAAATTGCTCCGCCAGAAAACCAGGTTTGATACTTGAATTATTGGTTTCTTGCGAAAAAGCAAAAACAGAGAACAAAGTTAGAATAAAGGTAAAAAAGCTTTTATTCATATCATTTTTTATTATCATTTAATATTGATTTGTGGTATTCTCACCGTTTACAATTGCTTTTGCGGCCGAAGTTCCGATGCGTTTAACACCTAAACGAATCATTTCGACAGCATCTTCGTAAGTACGAACACCTCCAGCTGCTTTTACCGGTAAAGGAGATGCATTTTCTAACATCATTATGATAGTTGGAATGGTGGCTCCGTTAGGTAAATTGTTTTGAGTCTGATAAAATCCGGTGGATGATTTCACGAAAACTGCTGCATAGTTTTCTTCTTTGAAATTCGAAATCACCACATTTTTTATCAATGCCGAAAGCTGCATAATTTCTTTATCATCAAGAGCTGCGACTTCAATAATCCATTTGACGGTTTTATTGTTGGCCAATCCTATTTGCGTACCAATTAGAATTTCTTCTTTAACGAGCGTAATTTCTCCGTTTTTGAAAGCTTCATAATTGCATACAAAGTCCAAATCATCGGCTCCATTTTCGATTGCTTCGTTAGCTTCTTTAAGTTTCGTCTCTAAATCTGATTTACCTTCTGGAAAATCAATTACAGTTCCGATAAGCAAAGTAGAATTGGCTCTTGAAATCATTTCTTTTGCCAAAGCTACTTTGTCAGGACGAATCATAATGAGTTTAAACCCTTCGGTGATTGCCTCCGCAATAGCATTTTTGACTACAACATCATTTTCTGCTTCTGAAAGACCAGCTTGAGAGGCAGTTTTTAAATAGGTAGAATCCAGATATTGCTTGATATTCATGATTTTGAGACTTCATCGAATTGAGGACAAAAATACATTTTAAATTCTTAAAAAAGTATTCTTTCTAAAAGTTGAATTTGTCGTAATAAAAAACCCACCGAAGTGGGTTTTGATTTTATATTTTATTGAGCTGCTTTCTAAAAACTGTTGCCATAAAAATGGCAAACATAGCGCCTAATGTATTGGCCAAAACATCGGCTACATCTGAGGCTCTCGTTGTAGTGTAAACACTCTGCATGATTTCGATTGTAATTCCAAATAAAACCGAAAAGATAAACGAAATCAAAAATGCTTTTGCATCATCTGCTCCTTTGAGTTCTTTTTTGAAAAAAGTAATCCACGAAATTGTAAATCCAAAATGAAAACAAAAATGTATAATTTTGTCTATGCTTGGAATATTAACCGCTGGAATATTACTCGACTCTGCCAGGCAAAAATAAGCAATAACTCCTGAAACAATTAACGACCAGCATAAAAGGATTAATTTATGCACCGATAAGTGTTTTATAAGCTTCGTCAGACAATAAAGAATCGATTTCTGATGCGTCTGCAATTTTAATTTTAATCATCCATCCAGCTCCGTATGGGTCTGAATTTACAGTTTCCGGAGCGCTTTCTAAACTATCATTAAAAGCAATAATTTCTCCTGTTAAAGGCAAAAACAAATCCGAAACTGTTTTTACAGCTTCAACTGTTCCAAAAACCTCATCTTTATCAAGTGTCTGATCTAAAGTTTCTACTTCAACATACACGATATCTCCTAACTCTTTTTGAGCAAAATGAGTAATTCCTACAGTTGCAACATCTCCTTCGATGCTAACCCATTCGTGATCTTTTGTGTACTTTAAATTTGCTGGTATGCTCATAATAGTATGTTTGAAAATTGATTATTTAATTTTTAAGCCACAAATGTAATAATCTTCTAATGAAATTTAGTTTAGAAACCAAAAATTAATTTCCAAAATTGTATCGAAGCGTGAATCCTGATCGGATATTCGTTAACGGGAACGATGTTGAAATAACCGCTTTTGAAAACGAATGATCATAATAAAATATGGCGGTTAAGTTTTTGCTGAAAGCATAATCAGCCGTAAGCTTTACTGACCAGATGTTTTGACCCGCTGCTAATTGATTGTTATCATAATCTAAATAACGCACTAGAGTCTGGTTGTTTCTATAAGAAAAATCAGTTTTGATGTTGATGTCACTTTTAATGATTCCGGTTGGGTTATCAGCTAAACGGGAAGAAAAAATAACATCTTTAAAACGGTATCCTAAACCTACAACATATTCCAATCCTTTTACTTCAGTCAAAAGGTTGTTATCAAAACTCATCGACAAAGCTCTGTCTTTTTTTACCTCAGTCAGGACTCGTAAAGAACCTTTTAATTCAAAATCAACACGCATAAGCGGATTAAACTGCTCCACCAGGTTGACGTTTGACATAACGGTTTTATTAAAAAAGTTTAAATTAACATCCTGATTAGAAGTTCTTTCCGGATCATCATAATCAAAATTAGATCTAAACTGACTTACCGTATAAGAGGCTCTGTAATTGTGCTGCAATGAAAAACGCTTAAATCTGTCTTTGAAGTATTTATAACGCATCAAGCCATTGTATTTTACGCTCCAGTTTGGAAGCGGAAAACTTTTAAAAATTCCTGTTGAAGCACTAGAAGCACTGCCTCCTGAATATGCCGCTAAAAACGATGGCAGCAATACAGCCTGATTACTTTTCCCGAAACCTATTGGATACCCCTGATTAGAAGAATAGATTTCTCTTTTCTTTTTTTCTGGATCATCATTTGGATCAATTGGATCAGCCGGAATTGGGTTTGCTGCATCTCCGTACCTAGGAATTACATTTCCTGCACCATAATAATCTTCGGCCAATCTATTGGCAATTACAAGGCGGTTGCTTCTAAAATCATCAAAAGCAGCTGATTGATTTTCATCGCTTGTAGAAAAAGCCGTTTTAATCAATATGGTAGAAATGGAGAACATTCCGTAAGTATAAGGCGCTAATGGAGTATAACGATTGTTATCATTCACATCAACAAAATACTGCTCAGATGAGTTTTTAGAATACGATCTGTCCATTGCAATATCAATCTTGAAATCAGGAAACAAATCTACATTTGCCGTTATTTTTAATGCTTTGGTATTTACCTGTGTAAAATTCTGATTGAAATTATCATACGTGGTCAGCCAGCCATTTTTAGCTGCTTCGTAACGCACATCATCCTGGCTACCAAAAATAAATCCTAAAGTTGGCTTAGAGGTTCCTAAAAATCCTATACCCGGCGTGTATCCAGGCAAAACTGTCCCGCTATTCTCTGTATAATTAACCTGAATGTTTTTTACACTTGTTAAGACTCCAATCATAGCATCATAAAAAGGTCTGTTCTGAGCTACTGGCTGTTTATTTGTATTTACAATTTTCTCCCCAGGCTTAGGTGGTGTAGTAGGTTTTGGCTTAGGTGTTTTTTTACCTCCCGGCACCAGACCTAAATATTTATACAAAGTTGTCATTGTAAAGGTTGTAGCCAAAGTATTTGAATTGGCATTTTGAATCGTATTTCCTAGATCATATGTCGTTTCACCAACTTGTACTTCAGACAATGCTGACGTGGATCGCTGCCAATTGTAATCAGCCGTATAAGAATAATTTGCTTTTACAAAACTAAAAACTGGTATTTTATATAGTGGAATTTCATAATTTAAAATCAATTGCTGCGTATGTTGATTTGCCGTTCCGATATCTAAGTAATCATCCCAAATATTAAAATCTTCTTTAGGCGAATTATCATCATTAAGGTAGTTTTTGACAATATTATTAGACGATGCCGTATAATTTAATTTTAATGATTTTGTTAGGTTAAATCCAAAACCATATTGATAATTAAACGCAAAATTTCTTCTGTAAAGAGGATCCAGCCCAATTCCAGGAACATTTTCTACCTGTCTGAATTGCTGACTATTGCTTTGCCTTAAAATATTGGTATTAAAAGAAATATTAGTAGGAAGATAATTAAAATTAAAATCACTTAATAACTTCCAATATTCACTTTTTTTCATGAATTTGGTCTGCTTAAATGGCACTACCTCTTTCGGCTGAAACGTATAAGCGTAGTTAACAGCTGTATTGGTTTGCTGGTCTCTATAGGCTTCGATTTCAAAATCATGACGTTCAACTTCATTATAAGATTGAGAGAAAGTTAAATTCTCCGGATCATAAACGTGCGGTTTTTGCTCCGCTGCTCTCTCTTTTTTAACGCCAATAAAATTGATACTGCGACGCTTGGTATAATCTATAGCACGATTTTTAAAATTCGCTTTTTCCTCAGGATCTGTAGTGTAATCTAATAACTGCTCTAATTTAATATCCTGATTAAACGGGTCATATTCCGGCGTAATTACTTCTTCGCCAACAGCGTAGTTGAACGGTAAATTAATTCCCCATTTTTGTGGTAATAATTTACCCAGATTCATATTAGTAACAATATTATATTGCTGAATATCCTCACGGCTTCTTTCGTTTGCACCCTGCTCAAGAGAACCAAAACCAATAGTGCTTTTTCTACCTGTTGCAGATACCGTTGCAAAATCGGCCATATTACTATCAACACTTAAAATAGCAGCCATACCGCCTTTGTTGTCCATATCGGCCAAACGTAATTCATTGAACCAAACTTCACCTTTTACATTTTCATGCAAAAGATTATTTTTTAGTCCAACCATTAAATTACGAACCAATCCAAAGTTTGGATTTCCTTTTATACCCAAACGAATAGTATCATCACCGTCACCATTTTCCTGTTCCGGATCATCATCAGGATAATAAATACCATCCACATCGCGTTCATCAAGACCTTTAGCCATAGCTACAATCTTCATTTGTGTCAACAAATCAAGTGGTACATTCATTTGATTTTCTTCTGGCCAAACCTCAGTAGCGCTTTTTTCGCACCCTCCGGTGGTATTTGTTACTTTTAATGGAATTTCTATCTGATAAAAATTCTCTGTAAAATCATTTCCAAAACGTAAAAAACCAGTCATATCACCATCATTAAGAGCGACTTCATCTACTAATGATTCCGCATGAAGGAACATTTTTAGTTTTTTGTACTGACGCATATCAATACTTACATTTTTAAAAACAGCTCTTGAATCTCCAGGACGCAAACCTTCGTCTGAAACGCGTAATGCTAACGATTGCTCGTTTTGATTAATGATTGTATTGTTATTATACAACTGCTCTCGGCTAACATCCGGTGGCGCCACATAATTTACAGGACATTTTGTGTCGTTTTCCTGAATACTCACAGCCTGCACGTCAAAAACAGTTTGAGCAGCCGGATTAGCCGTTGTAGAAAGCGGATTGGTATATCTTCTCCACTCACCACGAACTAAGTCTAAAGCTCCAAAACGAACCGTAACCTGATCGTTAAAACCAGTCATGAACATTCGCATAAAGCGAACCGAACGTAAAAGAGTGTTTTGTTTTCTCTCTTCTTCAGTAATACCCACAACATCACTTGGATTGCTCAACGGAATTTTAAACTGAATCCATCTCGCAGCAGTAGTACTTCCGTTAGGCAAATCACCCACAGCAGCAATATCTCTAATATCTGTAATAAAATTTTGTCCAATAGCCATATTGGGTCTCATATCAATCGCATATTCATAATAGGCATTGATATTATTCATGGTATTATCACGGTTGATATCCTCTGCATCAGGCAATGTAGTTGCAGCACGATTGGCATCGTTGATATCGACAGCTGAGTTTCCTTCAACACCATTGTATTTTTTATAACGATCCAGAACACCTCCATCTGTATTTAAAAAATAAGTATAATCATCAGCAGCGGGATCGTCTTCTCCTGCATAATTCTGATAAACAGCACCTTCTTTTGAGTTTGGCAAACCGTCTAAACCGACATCCTGATTGGTTCTGTTTCCTGCATTCGTATCAAAAGCATAAATTAAAGACTGCGAAGCCGGAACATCTCCCCAAGTTGGCTGAGGCGTTACCAGTGCCTGATCAGGACCTAAACCATTTTCATATTGTTTTCTTCCGTCTTTTAAAATATCTTCGGAAATTTCACCAAGGTTAAAATAAATTTTTCCTGTATTTGATTGTGGAATGGCTCCTGAACCCACATAAGGATCCAGTACCCAAAACTGAATATACTCTACATTACTTTGCTCAAAATTGGTTGAATTTATGGCACGCATAATTCCACCAAAATTTGATGCTGACGGCTCAGTATTAAAAGTGGGATTATTATTATATGGCCCTCTTTCTGAAGGATAATAACTTAAATCGAGGGTACTAATTACCTGAATCTGACCTTGAGCAATATCGGTATTAGGATACAATTCCTTACTGTAAATACGTCTGGTTGAATTCAGCGAAAGGTCATCATTTGTAATGCCAGATGGTTTATCCGTATAAAACACCGGATCGATAGAATACCAGGAAAGTTTAGATCTTCTATGTCCATATTCTAAACCATCAACATCGCCATTAAAATCATAAGTACTGGAAGTTGCATTTTGCGGAGTAGATGATAAACTCCAGGCATAAGGAGAACGCATATCGATAGTGGACTGAGTACCTTCGAAATCATCAACATAAATAGTAGCTTCACCCTGAAAATCACTTGCTTTTGGTGCATCCGGACGTAAAAAAGCAACTTCTCCACGTATCGATATATTCGAGGGAACATCGGTATCTATATTAGGTAATTTATTAACCAAGCGTGTTAAAAACGGAACTTCACTGGAGAAATTACCATTAAATCCAAAAATAGTATTATTTACTGACTCCTGTCCGTAGTTTGATTTTTGTGTAAAGGGTCTTTCGGTCATTTTTAGATATGTACCGCCTACCACAAAATTATCCGAAATTTTGTGCTCTACATTCAAACCCATAAATCTTCGGGTTTGCTGTCCAAAAATAGAATTGTTTTCCAAAGAAACTTCAATTGGCGTATTGGATGCCTGAAGTGATGGATCTAAAATCTGAACTCTTCCTAATTGATAATTTACACTATAATCTACCCCTTCAACTAAAACTCTACCACCAGCAGTAACCACTACAGATCCCTGAGGTACATTAAAGGCACCAATAGGGATACCATCATTTCCTGTAGATTTATATCTTCCTCTTAATAAGTATTTGTTTTTATCACTATCCTGTAAAGCTCCTGACTGTGTGTTTCGATACATGCTTCTAAACACATATTTTTGCTGATCAGCATTATAAGATGTTTCATTATTATATTCTGCTGTAGAAGCAGATCTTTGTAATTTTTGAAATATACGCTCTCCAAATGGCTCTTTGGTAGTAAAAATTATTCGTCCATTCTGTGCGTCAAAAGTAATTCCGGGTAAAAAATCAAAGAAACCATCTCCTCCTGTTTGCTCATCGTTATTATAATTCAATCTGTCTAAATCCAATACATTCAACAAAGGCGTTTCCTGAACACCTGCTGGCAGAGGGTTGCTTTCATCTACAGGTTTTATATAATTTATTGGAGACGGATCTGCGTATAAAATATTAAATCTAAAATCATCCTGCTTAATTTGATAAGCTCCCGGAATTTGATAAACGTTTTTCATCATCAAATTCCAAACCGGATTACTTACTTTAGTCAAACTGCTTTTAAGCATTTTCAAAACTAAACTTTGGGTGATAATTGCCTGATTTGCATTAGCTCCGCCAGTATTCGTAACCACGGTAGCATCTGCACCATCACTACCAAACTCTCCCACCTGATGTATGGTATTTCCATCTGTGTATTCGTACGCTACCGCCAAAACCTCATCGTTGCCTAAACGTTGCTGAAGAGAAATATAACCCAATTGTGCATTATAAGAAAACTCATTAGACGTTAATTTTCGGGCATTTTCGAGTATCGAATAATCAGAACCTTCATTAACGCCTGTCTGGGTAAAACCAGATTTAACTGTTACAATTTCTCTAATTTGTGGTTTCAAATAAGAATTAGCCCCACCAATATTTTCAGGATCATATTTATTATTTTTATTATCCGATGGAGAATCTGTAGGCTTGGTAAAAAAATCGACTGGAGAATCTATAACCACTACTTCAGAATCTGTAAGTCCGGTTAATCTCGCTTCACCTAAATCCTGAAGCGCGACAATATTTCGTAAATTATTACTGGTTGTACTAACTCTGTTTTGTTTATTGGTTACCCAAACTTCTATTCTTGTAATCTGAACACGGCTTTTTACAAAAGGATAATCTTCTAATGAAGCATCATATAGATTTCTGAAATATTGTGAAAGGAAGAAGTGACGGTCATTATCATAGTCTAAAGCAAACAAATCGAAATTTTGTACGGTACCACCTCCTTCGGCTACCACACTTTTGGTTTGAGATTTTTGTTCCGAGAAAACTCCGGTAATAGTCGTTTTTCCAAACTGCAATTGTGTTTTTACACCAAATAAACTCTGAGCTCCTCGTATCAAAGTACTATTAAGAGGCATACTCACGTTTCCTACTTCGACTTTTTGAATTATATCATCTTCTGAAGGAGTATATTCTAATTTGAATAAATTTTGAAAAGCAAAAGTCGATTGCGTATCATAGTTGGCATTTACGGCAAGTCTTGTCCCTACTTTACCCATCAAACTCATACTGATTCTCTGATCAAAATCAAAAGTAAGACTGGATCTGTTGCGGGGAGAAAAGGAAGGATTGTCTTGTTTGGAATACCGAAGCCCTAAATCCATTTCTACTGATCCCGTAGGCTTTACATCGATGGTATTACTACCAAATATACTTTCAAAAAGGCTTGAATTTATGTAATATCGTGGCAATAAATCTTTTTTAGCTTCTTCACTGCCTGCTTTTTTGCCATCAATGGCATCCATTTTTTTTCTAAAATAATCCCTTCTGGATTCTTTTAGCACTAAATCTTCGTATTCCTTAGGAGTTAAAACAAGAGGATAGTCTATCGAAAAACCATTAACCGAACTGGTATAAATATAACGATCTGTAACAGGATCATATTTGTAAGCAGAAAGAATACTTTCAGGATTTTTAAGTTCAACTTTTCCAACAGAAAAGCCTGTTTTAGTTGTATCTTGAACTGTTTGATTTACCTGAGCCTGCGAAGCAAAACCACATGATAAGACAAACAAAAAAATACAAATTTTACGCATATACCTTAAGTTTCAGATGAGGGTTTATAAACTCTTTAACGCTTTTTTGATGATTGTTTCGACAGTAGCGTCCGGATCTTCTTTTACGATTTTCTCTACTACTTTTTCAGAAGTTTTTCTAACAAATCCTAAAACTTCTAAAGCAGATAACGCTTCATCTCGGTTTGTATTGTTTTGAACAACAGAAACTTCATCTAAATCATATAATTTTAATACTTTTTCTTTTAAATCAAGTATTACCCTTTGCGCCGTTTTGCTTCCAATCCCTTTAATAGACTGGATAACACCTACATCTCCGGAGGCAATTGCATTTATTATTTGTCTTGGCTCAATCGATGACAACATCGTTCTTGCAATGTTTGCTCCAATTCCTGAAACCGACAATAGCATTCTAAATATTTCACGTTCCGATTTTTCGGCAAAACCAAATAAAGTATGCGCATCTTCTTTAATTTGAAGATGCGTATACAATTTTATAAAATCAGCATTAGGAATTAATGAAAAGGTGTGTAAGGATATGTTTACATGATATCCTACTCCACCACAATCAATTACAACTTCTGTGGGATTCTTTTCGACTAATTTCCCTTGCAAATGTGCTATCATAGTAAATATTAATAGTTCCAAATATAATAAAATTGAGGTAAAATAGCACAATCTTACCCGATACTTTACAGAACTATACTATTTTGCAATTTTATTTTTTTTAATCTCTTTTTCCTGAGCATCGATAACCGCTATTGCAGCCATGTTTACCATTTCTTCTACGCTTGCTCCTAATTGGAAAACGTGAACCGGTTTACCCATTCCCATCATAATTGGTCCAATAGAATTTACTTTATAAAGTTCTTTCAACATTTTATAAGTTATATTCGCAGATTCTAGGTTAGGAAACACCAGCGTGTTTACTTTTTTTCCTGCCAATTTAGAAAAAGGAAATTTCTCCTGAAGCATTTCCGGATTCAGGGCAAAATCTGCCTGAATCTCTCCATCAACAATCATTTCAGGATGATTTTTATGCAAATAAGCTACAGCTTCTCTCACTTTAGAGGCGCTTTCGCTTGTAGATGAACCAAAATTCGAAAAAGAAACCATTGCAATAACAGGTTCAACACCAAACATTTTTGCCGTTTTTGCCGTCATCAAAGCAATATTTATTAAATCCTGCGCAGACGGATTAATATTAATTGCGGTATCTGATAAAAACATTGGTCCTCTCGCCGTCATCATCATATTCGCCGTAGCAACCAGCGAAGCTCCATGTGCTTTATCGATTAACTGCAACATTGGTTTCACTACCGAAGGATAACTTCTGGAATGACCTGTTACCAAAGCATCCGCTTCGCCTTCGTTCACCATCATAGCTGCAAAATAATTACGCTCACGCATTAATTTTTGAGCATCAAGCAACGAGATTCCGCGTCTTTCTCTTGTTTTCCAGTACGAAGTTGCGAATTTATCTCTTCTTGCTTCTTCTTCTTTCGTTTTAGGATCTATGATTTGAACATCAGCATCAAAGCCAAGCTCCTCTTTAAGTTCTAATATGATTTCTTTATTCCCTAATAAAATTGGAAAACCAATACCTTCTTCATAAACAATTTGAGCTGCTTTTAATACATTCAAATGATCTGCTTCGGCAAAAACAATTCGCTTAGGGTCTATTTTAGCACGGTTTGTAATCAAGCGCACCATTTTATTATCGTTACCCATACGTTCGCGAAGCGTATCTTCATAGGCCGCCCAATCTGTGATAGGATTTTTGGCTACTCCGGATTCCATAGCTGCTCTTGCAACTGCAGGCGCTACTACCGTAATCAATCTAGGGTCAAATGGTTTAGGGATAATATACTCCTGACCAAAACCTAATTTCATTGCGCCATACGCCACGTTTACTTGTTCCGGAACGGGTTCTTTTGCTAAAATTGCCAACGCTTTTACCGCAGCCATTTTCATCGCTTCGTTAATTTTTGTCGCTCTTACGTCTAGTGCTCCTCTAAAAATATAGGGAAAACCTAAAACGTTATTTACCTGATTAGGAAAGTCTGAACGCCCGGTAGCCATAATAACATCTTTACGGGTTTCTGTAGCTAAATTATAATCGATTTCAGGATTTGGATTGGCCATTGCAAAAACAATAGGATTGTCTTTCATTGTCAATAACATTTCTGCCGACAAAATATCTCCTGAGGATAATCCAATGAAAACATCAGCTCCTTTTACTGCTTCAGCTAACTCAATTTTAGGTCCATCTATGGCATATTTTAATTGTAATTCTGATAGCGAAGGGTTGTCTTTGGTTAAAAGTCCTTTACTATTAAACATTAAAATATTTTCAACTTTAACACCTAATAAAACATATAAGTCTGTACACGCTATTGCAGCCGAACCTGCGCCAGAAACTACTACTTTTACGTCTTCTGCTTTTTTTCCTGCTAATTCCAAAGCATTTATTAATGCTGCAGAAGATATAATGGCAGTACCGTGCTGATCGTCATGCATTACCGGAATATCCAATTCTTCTACCAGTCTTCTTTCGATTTCAAAAGATTCTGGTGCTTTAATATCTTCAAGATTAATACCTCCAAAAGTAGGAGCTATATTCTTTACTGTTTGAATAAATTCTTCGATATCTTCTGTATTAACTTCAATATCAAAAACATCAATATCAGAGAATATTTTAAACAGCAATCCTTTTCCTTCCATTACTGGTTTAGAAGCTTCTGGACCAATATTTCCTAATCCTAAAACGGCAGTACCGTTTGAAATTACGGCTACTAAATTTCCTTTTGCAGTATATTTATAAACATCATCGATATTTTTTGCAATCTCTAAACAAGGCTCAGCAACTCCTGGCGAATAAGCCAATGACAAATCTCTTTGTGTTGCATATTTTTTTGTTGGAACTACCTGAATTTTCCCTGGAGTTGGTTCTGAATGGTACAGTAACGCTTCTCTTTTTTTACTCTCTTTGTTCATTCGTTTTAGCTTTTATTCTAGCTTACAAAGATATAAGTCTTGGTTTAAAAAGGTGTGATTTTAACGCTTTCTTTTCTCAAAAATAACTTTCAATTCCTTCCAAAAAAATAGCCCGGTGTTTATCCAGGCTATTTTGTAGTTTTTTATTTTAAAAAAATCTTATTGTGAAATATAAGAATTCAAATGATTAATGGTATCCTTTTGAATTTCGATTATCGCTTTTACCACATCGCTAATCGAAATAATCCCTACTACAATTCCTTCTTCCAGGACAGGTAGGTGCCTTATTCTTTTAGTGCTCATAAGCTCCATACAAGCATCCAAATCATCTGCTAATGTTACTGTAAAAACAGTACTTTCCATGATCTCGTGAACAAAAGTTTCTTTTGAAGATTTGTCTTTCAAAACAATTTTTCGGGCATAATCTCTTTCAGATAAAATTCCTTTTAACTCCGTTCCTTCAATAACCAGAATAGCTCCAATGTTTTTTTCCCCCATTACTTTCAGGGCTTCATAAACTGTATTAGTGGGAAGCACTGAATAAACATTTTTTCCTTTTGTGTTTAGTATTTGATTTACCGTCATATCTGAAAAATTTTAGAACTATAAAGTTAAAAAAAAATGCAAACAAACTCAATTTTAACTCACTTTTTAAAAGTTAAATAATTCATTTTAAACATAATACACTAAATTTTCTATTTTAGAAACGTTCTTATACAAAAAAGAATGCATTATACTATTTTTTTGAGAAAAAGACAGGTTTTTGAATTAATCTTATAATTCTGTCCGTTTCATATCAATGATTGATAATGGCACACAGATGAAACTGATTCTATCAGATTAATGCTGATTGTGATTTACAAAAAACTTAAAAAACCGTTTTTATCTGTTCAATCAGTGTAGCTTGTGGTCTTTTTTTTTATTTAGTTAACTTAACGTACAGTCATGTAATCTTAAAATAAACCAGACTTCATAAAACAAAAAAGACATGACCGAAGCCATGTCTTTTTCTCGTTACAATTCTTTTTTAAAATTATCTTGAAAGGTACAAATAACCATTTTGATGTATATTTTCACCTAAAAATGTTTTGTAGGTAATCACATAGAAATAAGTTCCGGAAGGTAATCCTTCGCTTTGTTTAACCGTTGTTCTGCCTTCAGAAAATCCATTAAATCTGTGTGTCTCATCATTGTTATCATAGCCCTCAACTTCATATACTAATACTCCCCAGCGGTCGTATATTTCGACATACGAATCCTGATAACATTCGATTCCTTGTATTTTAAAGAAATCATTTTTAGTATCATTATTTGGCGAAACAGCATTGTAAATTTTCACTACACAAGGATTTAAAGTAAGTGTCACTTCATCTTTATCCGTAGTCGTTAATCCCTCAGGACTAACAGCGTTTACAGTTGCTAAATTGGTCACCTCTCCTGCCTCAATATCTTCTTTTGTAAGAACATAAGTTCCTTTAAAAGCATTCGTATCCGTCTCTCCTTGTCTCAGAACAATAGGACCTCCGCTAAGAACCACACCTTCTTTGGTATCCGATACTACAACATTTACTAAAACAACATTTCCAGTATTGGTAATCGTAAAATTATAGGTTATTGTCTCCCCTATTTCAGCATAACCATTTTTATTTTCATCATTAAAGGTTGCTGTTTTTTCGATATCTATCTGAGGAACCATTGTTAAATCTATAATGGTTGGATCATCATCACCTGTTAAAGCTGGATCATTACTGTCAGAAATGTCGTCAACTACGCTGCCATCCGGGGCCTCTCCCATAACCATTGCGGTATTCATCACTTCTCCATTTGCAACATCAGGAACCGTTACGGTATAAGAAGCTGTGGCAGTACCTATTTGACCAGGCGCTAAAACATTCGGAGTTACTACTATAGGGTTGTCACCTATCAAAGGATCATCAATAACAACATTGGTAAGTAATACATTTCCAGTATTTTTAACCGTAAAACTATAATTAATTATAGAACCAGCTCCACCAGTACCTGTAAGCTGACCACTTTTGATTAAGGTTATTTCTTTAAATTGATTAACCAAAGTGATTGTGGGGTCGTCTTTTCCTGCTAAAGTTGGGTCGTCACTATCTGACAAGTCTTGTATCGCAGAACCTATTGCAGGCTGAGCTGTTACCAAAGCCTGGTTTTCTACAGTTCCCAAATTAATATCTGCCTGAGTTAATGTATAAGTTGCGGTATAATTCGTAAAATTGGATTGTCCAACTGTCAAAATTGCGATAGGACTACCAACAATAGTTGCTTTAGGATCTGTAATCATAACATTCTGCAAATCTATCGCTCCTGTATTTCTAACTAGGAAAGAATAACGAATTATTTCACCAGGTTGCGCATATCCATCTCCGTTAGCATCAACAAAAACACCACGTTTTATCAATTCAACAGCAGGCTGTAATACTTCAATCTTAATTACTGCTTCGCTACAGTTTAAAGAGTTCAAGTTTTCGCAAATTCCGTACGCGATAGTGTAAATACCAGACGATGTTCCTGGAGGCACACTCACAAATCCAGTCGCCGGATCCAGAACCGGAACCTCATCAGAATCTATTTTATCCGCTGGCGAAAGCACACTGATGGTAACTTGAGACAACGTTGGCGGAGTTGAAGAATCTAACTCATCATTTAAAAGAACATCCACTACATTATTTGCTCCGTCTAGACCATTAATTCCTAAAGCTTCATCATCAACTGCTAAAATAGGACCTGAAATAACTGTCACTACAGCATTGGCTTCGCTGCAATTTGATGGATTGAGATTTTCACAAATTGAATACCTTATCGTATAGGTTCCGCTTGGAGTACCGGCTGGAACACTTACGCTTCCTGTTGCCAAATCTAACATTGGAACCAGTCCTCCATTAATAGCTGTTGCTGGCGATATTAATCCAATTGTAATTTCTGCTAAGTCAACAGCAACTCCGTTTAAGTTATCATTCGGAATAACGTTTAGAACATTAGCCTGACCTTCAAATCCATTAATATTCAGAGCCGTATCATTGTTCGCTTCTATTGTAGTTGCTGTTACGGTAATAAATACTATTGCATCATCAGCGTTTGATGGATTCAAATTCTCCGAAATTCTATATTGAATTTGGTACAATCCAGCAGGAGTTCCAGCGGGCACACTTACGATACCTGTTGCTGTATCCAAGACCGGAATATTAGGATTTCCGTTTATTGGATTAGCAGGACTCAATACTGTAATTGTAATCTGACTGATATTAATTGCCGTAATTTTTGCTTTTTTCGAATCAATTGAAGAATCGTTAAAACTATCGTTATCTAATACATTTAAAGCATTCACAGCTCCAACATAACCGTTTACATTAACTTCAATATCATTATTTGCAATGATTGTGGCTTCAATTACATTAATTGTAATTACCGCTGTATCAAAATTAGTAAGATTTAATTTTTCACTCAAACGGTACTGAATTGTATAAATTCCTGCTGCAGTTCCAGCCGGAACATCAACATTTCCTGTTACAGGATCTAAAACCGGAACTGACGAACCATTAATAGGTGTTGCCGGAACAATATTACTAACAACGACTTGCGATGGAACAACCAGAATTCCGTTTAATTCGTCATTAGTTAGAGCATTTAAAACACTTGCTTCTCCAACATATCCATTAATATCAATTGTTGTATCATCTATTGCATCAATAGGCGCAGCAATTACATTTACAAATACCGAAGCATCATTACAATTTAGTTCATTTAATTTTTCGCAAATCGTATAATCTATTTGATAATTTCCAGCTGGAGTACCTGGCGGAACACTTACAAATCCTGTTAATGGTTCTAATACCGGAACTGGACCTCCATTTATAGCAACTGCCGGAGCATCAATTGTGATGGTTACTTTGGTTACATCTGTCGCTAATAAATTAAGCCTGTCATTTGCAATAACATCTATTGCATTAGTTGTACCTACATAACCATTGATACCTGCAACGGTATCATCATTGGCTTCAATAACTGGCGTATCTACTATTATAGTTGCTATTGCTGAATCATTATTAGTTAAATTTAAGTTCTCATTTAATTGATACGAAATACTATACGTTCCCGCTGCCGTACCCGCTGGAACACTTACAATTCCTGTCAATCCATCTAAAACAGGAACTAAACCTCCATTGATTGGAGCCGCTGGAATGATATTCGTAATGGTAACTTCTGATGAAATGACCAAAACAGAATTTAAGGTGTCATTATCCAATACATTGACAGCATTCGATGTGCCTACAAATCCATTAATTGCTATTGCATTTGTATCATCAACGGCATCTATAGAAGCTGTGATTACGTTAATGGTAATAGTTGCTTCGTCACAGTTTGTTGGATTTAGTTTGTCACAGATTTTATAGACAATTTTATATTCACCTGCATGAGTTCCTGCCGGCACATCTACATTACCGGTCAATAAATTCAACTCCGGAACTGGTGCTCCATTGATTGAACTTGCTGCAGTTATTAAGGTTCTGTTGATATCTGCTACTACAACCGGATCATTATTTAATTCATCGTTTGCATAAGCATTTATTACATTATTTGCTCCTGTATAACCTACTATACCAGCTACTGCATCATCAGTAGCTACGATAGTTGGCTCAATCACGATAACATTTATAAAGGCTTCATCGCAATTGGCCGGATTAAAGTTTTCACAAATTTGATATCTTATCTGATAAGCACCTGCTGGCGTTCCAGCCGGAATACTCACAAAACCTGTTGTTAAATCTAAAACAGGTACCATACCTCCATTAATTGGTGTTGCTGGACTTATTATCGCTGGCGTTACCAAACTTGCATCTGTCAAAAGCACTCCGTTATAAGTATCATTATCTGTAAAGGCATTTAATACATCAGCTGCACCTTCATAACCATTAATATTCGCAATAGCGTCATCAACGGCATCAATCGGAGCAGTGATTACAGTAATGGTAATAGTCGCTTCGTCACAATTTGTTGGATTTAGTTTGTCGCAGATTTTATAGACAATTTTATATTCACCTGCATGAGTTCCTGCCGGAACATCAACATTTCCAGTCAATAAATTCAATACTGGAACTGGCGCTCCATTGATTGAACTTGCCGCAGTTATTAAGGTTCTGTTGATGTCTGCTACTACAACCGGATCATTATTTAATTCATCGTTTGCATAAGCATTTATTACATTATTTGCTCCTGTATAACCTACTATACCACCTACTGCATCATCAGTAGCTACAATAGTTGGCTCAATCACGATAATATTTATAACTGCTTCATCGCAATTCGTTGGATTTACATTCTCACAAATCGAATAACCTATTTGGTAAGCTCCTGCTGGTGTACCTGCCGGAACATCAACAAATCCTGTTACCAAATCTAAACTCGGAACCAAACCTCCATTGATAGGAGTAGCTGGACTTGTTATCGTTGGCGTTACCAAACTAACATCTGTCAAAAGCACTCCGTTATAAGTATCATTATCTGTAAAGGCATTTAATACATTATCTGCCCCTTCGTATCCATTAATACCTGCAATAGTATCGTCTAATGCTACAATTGAAGCTTCTTCTACCACAATTCTAATGTTAGCCTGACTACAATTGGTTGGGTTTAATTTTTCACAAATCTCATAATTAATGATATAAGTGCCTGCGGATGTACCTGCTGGAACATCTACAAATCCTGCAAATGTATTTAATATCGGAACAACTCCATTAGTAGAACCAACAGGAACTGTAGTACCTAAAGATTGAATATCAACCTCCAAAAACTGCACTGGAACCCCATTAAGTGTATCATTTGCTAAAGTATTAACCACATTGTTTTCTCCCTCAAAACCATTTATAGCCTCTGCAAAATCATCATTTGCATCAATTGAAGTTGGTATTACATTGATTGTGATAACAGCTTCATCAAAGTTGGATGGATTTAAGTTCTCTGTAATTCTGTAATCTATTGTATAAACTCCTGCTGAAGTTCCTGCTGGAACACTTACGATGCCAGTGGTTGTATCTAATATTGGAACAATTCCGTTTGTAGCTGTTAGCGGTGCTGTAGTTCCTAATGCTGTTATCGTAATTTCAGTTAAATCAATATCTACCCCATTTAATCGGTCATTTGTAATAGCATTTAAAGCATTCGCCGTTCCAACATAACCATTGATCGTGCCTGTAGAATCATCATTTGCAATAATGACAGTTTCAATAACATTAATAGTAATGAGAGCCGTATCAAAATTACTAAGGTTTAATTTTTCGCTCAAACGATACTCAATAATATAATCACCAGCTGCAGTTCCGGCCGGAACTTCCACAATACCCATTGTAGCATTTAATACCGGAACTGGAGAGCCATTGATTGCAGTTGCCGGAACAATATCGCTAATCACTACTTGTGATGGTAAAACCAGAACTCCGTTTAATTCGTCATTAGTAAGCGCATTTAGAACATTTGTTGCTCCCACGTAGCCATTAATTCCACTTGCATCATCATCATTTGCTACAATTGGGGCAGCAATTACATTAATAAATACCGAAGCATCGTTACAATTTAATGGATTTAATTTTTCGCAAATCGTATAATCTATCTGATAATTTCCTGCTGGCGTTCCCGCTGGTATCGAAACAACTCCTGTTAATGGTTCTAACACTGGAACGGGACCTGAGTTTATAGCAACTGCTGGAGCATCAACCGTGATGGTTACTTTGGTTAAATCTGTAGGCAATAAGTTAAGTCTGTCATTTACAATAACATCTATTGCATTTACGGCCCCTACATAACCATTTATACCTGTAACAATATTATGATTGGCTTCAATAACCGGAGCTTCTACCGTAACTGTAATAGTCGCTGTGTCAAAATTTGCCTGATTTAAATTTTCGCTTAAGCGATAACCAATGGTATAACTTCCTGCCGATGTACCAGGAGGAACACTTACAATACCAGTTGCCGGATCTAACACAGGAATAGCACCTCCGTTTATACTAACCGCTGGAACAATATTACTAATAGTTACATTGGATAATACCACAGGAATACCATTTAAAGTATCATTATCTAAAGCACTAATTGCATTTGGATCTCCAACAAAGCCATTTATTGCCGAGAAATTGGTATCATCAACTGCAGAAATTGCAGCAGAAATAACTGTAATTGATATAATTGCCTGATCGCAGTTTCCGGCATTTAGGTTTTCACAAATCTCGTAAACAAATTTATAGTTTCCGGATGGAGTTCCTGCCGCAACACTCACCAAACCAGTAGTTGTGTCAAATGATGGAACCGGGCCTCCATTTATAGCACTTGGCGAAGATATTATTGTTGTCGTTATTGTTGAAAGATCTAAAACACTATTGTTTAAAGAGTCATTATCATAAGCATTTATGACATCCGGTGCTCCTTCATATCCATTCACACTCAAAACAGTATCATCATCTGCTATGATTACGGGCTCGATTACATTGATTGTAATTATTGCATCATCACAATTACTTGGTATCAAAGCCGGAAGATTAGGTGTATTTAGTTTTTCACAGATTCTATATTTTATTTGATACTGACCTGCTGGCGTCCCTGCTGGAATATTAACCCTTCCGGAAGCTATTAATAATTCAGGAACCGGGCCGCCATTTATTGGAGTTGCCGGAGCTATAATAGTTGGAATTAACACACCTGTTAAATTTATATTTATAACTTGTCCGTTAAACTCATCAGCCCCTAAAGCATTGGTGTAAGCATTAATCACGTTTACAGCTCCTTCATATCCGTTTACGTTATTTACGACATCATCATTCACTTCTAGTGGTGCAGGATCGACAACAATAGAAATACTGGCATCATCGCAATTAGCTGGATTTAATTTTTCGCAAATTCTATATTTAATATAATACGTACCAGCTGGTGTTCCTGCTGGAATGCTTACATTTCCAGTTGCTTCACTAAAAACGGGAACATTTGCACCAACGTACAATGGTGTAGCTGCCTGATATTGTGTAACTGTAATTTGATTAAAATTAAGAGCTGTAATTGGAACCCCATCTAATGTATCATTTGCATCTATAATTGCATTGAATGAGTTTGCTTCCCCTACATAACCGTTAATATTATGTGAATTGCTATCGTCTTCTGCATTAATTATAGTGGTTCCTACCTGAACTAAAATACTCGCCTGATCACAGTTTGTGAGATTACCTACCTGACAAATTCTATATTTAATTTCATAGAGTCCTTTTACAGTTCCAGCCGGAACAGAGACATTTCCAGTTGCCGTGTTTAAAACTGGTACATTATTATTTCCTGTAACTATAGGCTGCGCAGGAGTTACAATGCTTATTATTACATTACTTGTAGTGGCTTGTAAACTATTAAGTTTATCATTTGTCAAAGCATTAATTACATTTGTTTGTCCAGTATATCCGTTTACTACAAAAGGAACGACATCAATTCTGGCATCAATTCCTGCTGTCGTTACTACAATAGTCTCAGTTGCTGTAGAACAATTGGCTGGATTTGCAACCTCACAAATAGTATATGTTAATATATAATCGTCTGCTGGGGTTCCGAAGGGTACAGTGATTATATTTGTAAGAGGATCGAAAATCAATACACTTGATGACAATGCAGTATTTATAGTTACGGTAACATTAGGCGAAGCTCCAAGTGAATTCACACTATTATCAGCATCATCATCTAATGTATCACTATCTAAGATTGTTAAAGGGTCTGTATCTCCACCAGCATCTCCTGAAATTGTTGCGAAAGTTTCAGGTACTGCACAAATTTTATTAAAAATAGTGAAGTTAGCAGGATTAGAAACACATGTGGTAAGGCCAACCTTACGTACTGTTATCTGTTTGGCTCCAGAAGTTAGATTTTCAAAAATATTACTTGCCTGAAAAGCACCTCCGTCAATACTATATTCATAACCCGTTCCTAAATCTGGATTCGTAATCGCAATGGTTCCAAAATCATTCGTACAAGATGGCTGCTGAGTTACTAAACCTATTGGCACAACCGGAGCATCAAAAACGTTCAGAGTTACCTGATTAGAAATAGTCTGACAACCTGATTGCGACTGAGAAATTAAAACTCTAAAATATCTATTTCCGGCTGTTGCATAATTTGGCGTAGTATAAGATGCAGTTGTACCTCCTGTGCCTGTTGTAACATCGGTATAAGGTCCTGCTAAAGCAGAAGCAGTCTGCCATTGATAGATCAACGTACTTGACGGAACATTTCCTGTTGCAGCAACAGTAAATGTTACTGATTGATTGATACATACTTCCTGATCTATTGGTTGCGCACTTATAATTGGTGATTCAAAAACACTAACTTTCGCAGGATCTGAATTTACTACACCACAACCAATTCCTGAATCGGTTACTTGTAATCTGTAATAAGTATCAACATTTAAAATATCTGTTGTATAACTAGTCGAATTTGCCCCTGCAATATTTGACCAAGCCGCTATTCCATCTGATGATTTTTGCCATTGATAAGCATATCCCCCCGAACCATCGGCTGCTGAAGCTGTCAAAGTAAAAGTTCCTCCTTCACAAATATTTCCTCCACTAGGTTGTGTTAAAATGGTTGGATCTGGAATTACTGTTGCCATTACAACATTTGTAGTAAGTGTACAAGCAGGAGTTGATGATGTTATGACACATCTAAAATAAGTATCTGCAGCTAAAGGTCCTGAAGTATAACTTGGCGTATTTGCTCCTGTTCCATCGGATACATTTGCCCAGCCTGATGTTCCATTTGCTGAACTCTGCCATTGATAAGCAAAAGTTGCTGAACCAGTATTAGCAGATGCTAAAGTTGAAACCGAAATTGTTCCTCCCACACAAACTGTAGCTGGCACCAAAGGCTGCGTAACAATACTTGGAATGATAACTGCTGCTATTTCAGAAGTTACAGGATCACATCCTAAACCACTATCAGAAACCAAAACTTGGTAAAATGTATTTTGTGTTAATGCCGGAGTTGTATATGTTGACGCATTTGCTCCAGATATATCTATAAATGGACCCGCTATAAAATTTGAAGTTTTCCATTGATAGCTATAAGCACCAGTTCCTTCACTAACTACAACACTTAGAGTAGTGGTAGTTCCACTACAAATATTCACAGATTGTGGGTCTGTATTAATTTTAATGTCTGGTGAAACTTCTACAAGAGCTGCTGATGAATTTACTACTCCACAGCCAATTCCTGAATCTGTTACCTGAAGTCTATAAAAGGTGTCAATGTTTAAAACATCGGTTGTATAAGTCGTTGCATTTGCTCCTGAAATATTTGCCCAACCTGTTGTTCCGTCCAATGATTGTTGCCATTGATAGCTATAACTACCTGAGCCATTTGATGCCGTAGCTGACAATGTAAAAGTGGCTCCCTCACAGATGATTCCTCCCGTTGGTTGCGTCGCAATAGTTGGATCTGGAATCACATTAGCCATTACTACATTTGTTGTAAGGGTACATGTAGGAGTTGATGATGTAATTATACATCTAAAATAAGTGTTTACTGTTAACGGTCCCGAAGTATAACTTGCTGCATTTGCTCCAGTTCCGTCAGTTACATTTGCCCATCCTGAAGTCCCGTTTGCAGAACTTTGCCATTGATAAGCAAAAGTTGCTGATCCATTATTAGCAGATGCCAAAGTTGAAACTGAAACTGTTCCTCCAACACAAACTGTAGCTGGAGTTGCAGGTTGCGTAACAATACTTGGTATAATAACTGCTGCAATTTTAGAGGTTATAGGATCACAACCTAAACCATTGTCTGAAATTACAACCTGGTAAAATGTATTTTGAGTTAACACTGGTGTTGTATATGTTGAAGCATTTGCTCCAGATATATCAGTAAATGGACCAGCTACTGAATTTGAAGTTTTCCATTGATAACTATAACTACCCGTTCCTTCGCTAACCGCTACGCTTAAATTTGCTGTAGAGCCACTACAAACATTTGTACTTTGAGGATCTGCAGTTATTTTAATATCTGATAAAACCTCTACTGTAGCGACTGACGAATTTATCGTTGTGCAACCATTTCCGCTTGCCGATACATCGACTCTATAATAAGTAGTTTGTGTTAAATTTGGTGTTGAATATGTTGCTGATGTAGCTCCGGATATAGCTGTAAATATACTATTATTTGTACTACTTAACCATTGATAGGTTAAACCAGGAGTACCATTTGTTGCCACAACGCTCATCGTATGATTTGCACCAGAACAAATTGTTGTGCCTACTGGCTGAGTAGTAATAGATGGGTCTGGAACTACCGTCACTGTAACCTCATTAGAAGTTAAATTACAATTTGTAGTAGATGATGTTACAATACATCTGAATCGGGTTGTAACTGATAAAGCATTCGAAGTAAAATTAGCCGTTGTAGCAGAAGCGTTCCCTTCATCAACCCAAGAACTTCCAGTATTACTTTGCCATTGATAACTTAATGTACCTGCTCCACCACTTAATGTGGCTACAACATTTAGATTGACTATTCCGCCAATACAAATAGCAGCAGGAGTTACTGGCTGAGTAGTTATTCTAGTAACATATACTGGTGTCGCATTTGAAAAAACTTCACAACCATTTAACCCTTGAGTTATCCTAACTCTATAATATAAATTTGAAGTTAAAGCTGCAGTTGTATAAGTAGCCGAAGTAGCTCCTGTTCCTCCTGTAACATTTGCCCAACCCGAAGTTCCATTTGCAGAGCTTTGCCATTGATAAGCTAATGCACCTCCAGCAGGATTTGATGAAGCAACCACGTTCATTGTATGAGTAGCTCCTGAACAAATTGTACTTCCTACAGGTTGTTGCGTTACTGTTGGATCAACGATAACTGTTACCAATGCACTATTTGAAGTAGCCACTCCACATCCGTTTCCTGTTGCCGAAACATCAACTCTATAATAAGTAGAAGCTGTAAGTGCAGGGGTTGTAAAAGTATTTGAGGTTGCTCCGGATATTAAAGCAAAGCTAATATTGTCTGCGCTACTATACCATTGATAATTTAAACTTGGGGTACCTCCTGTGGCTGTAGCTGTTAGAGTAAAAGTACCTCCCGTACAAATTGTACCTCCTGTTGGCTGTGTAGAAATTGCAGGGTCTGCGACTACAACTGCCTGAACCGCATTAGAAGTAATGGAACAATTTGTTGTGGAAGAAGTAACTATACAACGATAAAAAGTTGAAGCTGACAATCCTCCAGAAGTATAAGAAGCAGTTGTTGAACCAGTACCACCAGAAACATTTGCCCAACCTGAAGTTCCATTTGCAGAACTTTGCCATTGATAGGTTATATTTCCTGAACCTCCACCTAATGAAGCCGTAACACTAACGGTTACGACACCTCCAATACAAATTGGAGCCGGAGCTGAGGGCTGTGCTGTAAATGTTACAACACTTACAAGTGCCGGATTAGTAAAAGTTTCGCAACCGCTTCCGGCTTGCGTAACTCTCACTCTATAATATAAATTAGAAGTCAAAGCTGCGGTAGTATAAGTGGCTGAAGTAGCACCAGTTCCTCCTGTAACGTTTACGAAACCTGAAGTAGAACTTGTAGAACTTTGCCATTGATACGCTATTGTTCCAGCCGCACCATTAGTTGTAGTTGCCGCTACTGTCATAGTATGAGTTGCTCCAGAACAAATTGTATTTCCAACGGGTTGAGTTGTAATTACAGGATCTGCAATGATGGTTAGTTTTGCCACATTACTTGTAACCTGTGCACATGAACTGTTAACAATTACTCTATAGTAATAAATACCAGTAACTAAAGAACTTGCAGTGGTAAATGAAGCATTAGTTTGACCAGAAACATTTGTCCAGCCACTTGTTCCGTTAGCTGATGTTTGCCATTGATAAGTATAAGGCGCTATACTTCCTGATGGATTAGTAGTTAAACTTATTGTTCCTCCCTGACAGATTACAGTATCGCTTGTAATTGGAGAAGTAATCAAGTCTGATGGTCTAATAATATTTACTTCATCAGAATATGGAGTACATGAACCATTACTTGTTGTCCATTTTAATCTTGTTATACCAACAGGTAAATTCGTCACAGTTGTATTAAAAGTGGTAGGACTTGTAATTATTGCTCCATTTGCAGGAGATACAAAAGACCATAAGCCCGTTGCCGGAGAAGGGTTATTTCCTGCAAGTGTTACGGTTGAAATATTACATATAGTTTGATCTGGTCCTGCAACTGCCAAAGGAGGCAAGGGATTAATTGTTACTGTAACATTACTAGAACTTGGAGGACAAGATCCATTTGAAATAGTCCATTGAAAAACATAGCTTCCAGTTTGTGTACCTAAAACAGCTGTTGTAGGCGAATTTGGAGTTTCAAAAACTACAGTTGTCGGACCGGATACCTGTGACCATAGACCTGTACCAACTGTTGGAGAATTTCCATTTAAATTAACACTTTCAAATTGACATACTGAAAACGGAGATCCTGCAACCGAAGTGGTTGGTAAAGGGTCAACAGTTAGCGACATATCATCGGTAAAAGAACAACTAAGATTAGTTGAGGTCCAACGCAAAACATAAGTTCCCGCTCCGCCTGTTGGAGTAAAGGTTGAAGTTGGACTTGTATTATTAGAAAAAGTACCAGCCGGGCCAGATAATCTTGACCACTGACCAGATCCTACTGTTATTGCATTTGCTGCTAAAGTTGCAATTTCTGTTTGGCAAATTGTTTGATCTGGGCCCGCATTTGGTGTTGTTAAATTGGCTGTAACTGTAATCTGTACGGTATCTGTTGTAGGCGTACAAATGGCGCCATTTGTGACAGTCCATCTAAAAACATAGACCCCTCCGGTTGTGGTTAAATTTGAAACTGTCGTAGTAGGCAAAATAGTCGAACTAAAGACTGCGGTTGTTGGTCCAGAATCCTGAGTCCATTTTCCTGTTCCAATTGTTGGTGTTGTTGCCGTAAGTTCTGTTGTAGAGCCACAAATAGCATTATCTCCCTCAATAACTGCCGCTGATGGTGAGGCTGCATATTCTACTCTCACCTGATCAGATTCACTACAAGTTCCTGAACTCACCTTCCATTCGAAAACATAAATTCCAAATCCTGTAGCAGAAGGTGTAAATATTGCATTAGGCGATGTTGCATCATTAAATGTTCCTCCTGATGGCCCGAAAAGAACAGTCCATGTCCCAGCTGTCTCTGTATCTGGACTAGCATCTAATTGAATCGTTGGACTACCAGCACTACATAAAGTTTGATCTGGTCCTGCATTCGGAGTCCCTGTAATCTGACCATTAACTGTCACCTGAATATCATCTGAACTTTGCGGACAAGATCCTTGTGCTGGAATTGTATATCTAAAAACATAAACTCCAGGTGTTAGTCCTGTAACCGCAGCACTATTGTTTCCTGTGGTTGTTATTGTCGGAGCTGTAGTACCTCCTGAAACATAAGACCAAGTACCAGTACTGGTAGGATTTCCAAATAACAAAAGAGGCCCTACTAAACAAGTACTAAAATCAGAGCCTGCTACTGCAACCTCAGTCACTTTAATGCTTACCTGATCTTTACTTGGAGGACAATTTATACCGGTATAGGTTGTCCATTCCAAAATATATTCTCCTGTAACTAGATTTGATACTGTTGAAGTATTTGAAGCAACGTTTGAAAAAACGGGTGAATTCGGTCCGCTAACTAATGACCAAATTCCGCTACCAACTGAAGGAGCAGTCGCTGCAAGCGTTACACTGGTTTGATTACAAACTACCTGGTCAGGTCCCGCAACAGCAGTTGAAGGAGCCTGGTCTATATTTAATTGCACAGAATCTGATGAGACTGCACATACTCCTCTGGAAATAGTCCATTTGTAAACCCAAGAACCAGCAGTTAAACCCGTAATTGTAGTAGTTGGGCTAGTTGGATTAGTGATCACTGGACCATCACCGCCACTAACAAATTCCCACAAACCACTTTCACCTGCAGCTGGAGTATTTCCTGTAACGGTAACTGTGTCTCCACAAAAATTCTGATCTGGTCCCGCCGTTGCAACTGTAATTGTAGGCGCAATAGTTATAGTTACTGTATCTTCTCCATCGGAACAACCAACATTTGTAACCGTCCACTTAAACTCATAATTGCCATCACTAACCCCAGTAACCGTTGTATTAAATTGTGTTGGATTAGTAATTGTTCCCCCTGTTCCACTTATTTTTGTCCATAAACCCGTTCCAGGTGAAGGATTATTTGCCGTTAAACTTATAGAAGTTACACCCGTTGCCAGGCATTGATCAGCTCCTGCATCTGCATTTGCTCC
Organism: Flavobacterium hydrocarbonoxydans; assembly: GCF_009789235.1. Classification (GTDB taxonomy): domain Bacteria; phylum Bacteroidota; class Bacteroidia; order Flavobacteriales; family Flavobacteriaceae; genus Flavobacterium; species Flavobacterium hydrocarbonoxydans. The sequence continues at coordinate 100,432 of NZ_WSTB01000008.1, forward strand.
CTCGGTAGTTGTAGTTGTAATGACAACATCTGAAGAACTAGTACCACATCCATTTACAATAGTCCAGGTAAAAGTATAAACGGTATTTTGCGCTAAGCCCGTTACTGTAGCATTTGGATCGTTTACATCACTAAAAACTACACCAGCACTTGGTGTAACTGTCCAAGTTCCTGTTTCATCAATGATAGGAGTGTTTCCCTGTAATACAAATGGAGCTCCAAAGCAGACTGTTTGATCCAGACCTGCCTCTGATGCCGTAGGAGTAGTACTTGATACTAAAACTTCAACAGTATCTTGTGTAACACTACAAGCCGCACCTCCTGATATGGTCCATCTAAATTCATAACGTCCATTTACTAAGCCTGTAACTTGTGCTTGAGGATTTTTAACATTATTAAATATTGCTTCAGAAGGACCTGATACTTGTGACCAACTACCCACACCATTTGTTGGGATGCTTCCGGCTAGCGTAGCACTAGTCGAACTACAATTTAAAGTTTGTGTAGTACCAGCACTTGAATTATCGGGTTGATTAGAAACTGTAACATAAACATCATCATAAACCGTTTCGCATTGGCTACCAAGATTTGGTGCTTTTATTAATCTAATAATATAAGTTCCTGAATAATTCAAATTATCAACAGTGAGTGAATTTCCTGAAAAATTAACCGTTGGTGTTGGATACGAAGGATAAAAAGGATTAGGAATAATACGTGTGGGTCCATCTACAATCTGCCAGCTTAATTGTCCATTTCCTGAAGTTGTAACGGGTATAGTTGCAGAAGAAACATCACAGGCTAAAACCTGATCAGTACCAGATATTGACATTATCTCTTCAAGAGTAACATTATAATTCCCTGTACTAGTACAACCAGTAGCACTATTGTTTAGCGTATAAACAAAATTATAAGTACCTATAGTAATCATGCCTGAAACAACCGTGGAAGGTGAATTCGGACTTTGAATCGTTGCTGATGGACCTCCTGTTTGTGACCAAACCACGCTTTCATTTACATATAAAGGAACCGTTCCTTGCAAAACAGTTGAGGTACGCCCATCACAATATATCAAATTTGCATCACCTACATCCGTAACATCTGCAGTTGGCGGAGGGACCGTTATGGTAACTTCTGCGACACCATTGGCACAAGGCCCAGAAACTGTCCATCTTAAAACATAAACTCCTTCGACTAACCCATTGACAGTTGTATTATTATCATTTGAATTTGAAAACCCAGGCACAGTTGGCCCTGAAACCACTGTCCAAACCCCTTTTTGCTCTTCACTTCCGTTTTCATTTCCACCATAACTACCATTTAGCTGATACGATTGTGTCGAAGAATAACAATTTGAAAGAGTAACATTAGATCCTGCCGTAACAGGCATCACTCCTCCTAAAGTAGTAATTACTACTTCATCATAGGACTGACAATTTGAACTTGTATTATTTATTGTCCATCGTAAAGTTGTGGTTCCGGATGTAGTACCGGAAACGGTAATATTAGTAGTTGGCGAACCGGGATTACTGATACTAATTCCTGCATTATTTCCTCCCTGAATTGACCATGTCCCTGTTTCAGATGCTCCAACTGGATTACCTGCTAAAGGATAAGTACCCTGACAATAGGTTTTATCATCCCCTGCTTTTGCAAGTGTTAAAGGTTTCACTGTTATTAGAACGTCATCAAATATTGTAGAGCCATCCTGACATTGAGCCGTAAGTCTAAAACCATAAGTATTACCCGGAGCTGCTCCTGTAACTAAACTTTGCACTAAATTTGGGTCAACTATGTTTACTGCTGGCCCAGAAATCTGAGTCCATACAGGATTTTGTAAAAAACCACTACCGGCATTAGAAGTACCTAATAAATAAAATCTATCTGGCGCCATACCAGTTTCTCCACCTGGGCAAATAGAACGTTCAACATTTGCATTTACAGTACAGTCCTGCGAAAAAGCATAAATTGGAAGTATTAGAAATAAAAAAAAGAAGAAAGTCTTGTTTAATCTTTTAAAAAATTCATCAGAGTAATTTATTTTCATAATCACAATTTTGGAATTAAATTCAAAGGCGAAAAAATATAAGACTGGGGGCTTTAACACAAATTTATAAAAAAAACCTGTAAAACCCTAATAAATAGACTGATTATTAGGTAGTTACACTTTAAGCAAAAATCAAACGCAACTGTTTGATTTTTAATTAATTACATATAAGAAATAAAATTCTTATAAAAAATAATGAAATTAAATTAACAATCTATCAGATTTTTGAAAAAATATCAGCAGGTGAAAAATCGTAAATGAAAAGAAATTACTTCATAAAAAGAATATTTCGTTTCAAACCTTCGAACTTGGTTCTTTTAATTGGGGAATTTTTGAAAACGATTCTAAAAGTCTCTTCTGTCATTTCTGTCCAGTCTTTTTTAGTAAAAGAAAGTAAGTCAGGATTGGGATTGAATAATGGTTCTGAGTGTGATTTTGAGAATCGATTCCAGGGGCAAACATCCTGGCAGGTATCACAACCAAACATCCAATCATCAAATTTTCCTTTCATTTCATGAGGAATATTTTCTTTTAGTTCGATGGTAAAATACGAGATACATTTACTACCATCTACCACATAAGGAGCCACAATTGCCTCGGTTGGACAAGCGTCAATACAAGCCGTGCAAGAACCACAATGATCAGTTGTCGCGTAATCATATTCCAGATCAAGGTCTAGAATAAGCTCGGCAATAAAATAAAAAGAACCTACTTTTTGAGTTAATAAATTGCTGTTTTTTCCTCTCCAGCCCAAACCGCTTTTGGCAGCCCAAGCTTTATCCAAAACGGGTGCAGAATCTACAAATGCTCGGCCTGAAACCTCACCAATATTCTCTTGAATGGAATGCAGTAACTCTTTTAATTTTTCTTTGATGACAAAATGATAATCTTGTCCGTAAGCATATTTGGAAATTTTGAAACTCTCTGAATTTTGAGCTTCGGAAGGATAATAATTTAATAAAAGTGAAACCACACTTTTTGCATCATCAACTAACAGGGTCGGGTCAAGACGCTTGTCAAAATGGTTTTCCATATAGGACATTTGCCCATGATGATTGTTATTGAGCCAGGCTTCTAATCTTGGCGCTTCTTCTTCCAGAAAACCAGCTTTAGATATACCACAAGAAAGAAAACCAAGTCTTTTTGCTTCGGATTTTATGAATTTTGAATATGTTTCTTTCGAATTTATCAATGCTAAATGTTATATGAAACGAAATGCCTAGCCCAGACAGAAACGGCATCCTTTGCTTGCCTTCTTTAGGCAGGCAAAGATATAGTGGATGGCTGGAAAAAGCTCCTAAATTAAAATAATCCGCCTTGAATATTGGTATTGATTTTTCCTAAATGTTTATACGCTTTATCAGTCACTTCACGCCCGCGAGGAGTTCGCATGATAAATCCCTCCTGAATCAGGAACGGCTCATAGACTTCTTCGATTGTTTCGCTACTTTCGGATACTGCTGTCGCCAATGTCGAAAGTCCAACGGGTCCTCCTTTGAATTTATTGATAATGGTTAACAGAATTTTGTTATCCATTTCGTCAAGACCATGAGCATCGACATTCAGGGCTTTTAAGGCGTAACGGGCAATTTCTATGTCAATTGTTCCGTTGCCTTTTATTTGCGCAAAATCACGGACCCTACGTAATAAAGCATTAGCAATACGAGGTGTTCCACGACTACGGCCCGCAATTTCGATGGCAGCGTCCAATGAAATAGGCATTTTTAATATTGATGCACTTCTTTCGACAATTGTTGTTAAAAGTTCGGTGGTATAATATTGTAAACGTGATGAAATTCCGAAACGAGCACGCATTGGAGCAGTAAGTAATCCTGAACGAGTTGTAGCGCCAATAAGCGTAAAAGGATTCAGATTGATTTGAACTGTTCTGGCATTTGGGCCCGATTCGATCATAATATCAATCTTGAAATCTTCCATTGCCGAATATAAATATTCTTCGACAATTGGGCTTAAACGATGAATTTCATCAATAAACAAAACATCTCTTTCGTCAAGATTGGTCAGCAATCCAGCCAAATCACCTGGTTTGTCTAAAACTGGTCCAGATGTGATTTTTATACCAACTTCCAATTCATTGGCCAAAATATTAGCCAAAGTGGTTTTCCCTAATCCAGGAGGCCCGTGAAATAAAGTATGATCAAGTGCTTCGCCACGCTGATTAGCGGCTGCAACAAAAACTTTTAAGTTCTCTAATACCTGATCTTGTCCCGCAAAATCATCAAATGACAGCGGACGCAATCTTTTTTCGAGATCTAATTCTTCTGGGTTATATCCTTTTGTAGTCGGGTCTAGATTTTCATTCATCTTACAAAGATAAACAAAGTAATCAGTTTGTAAAATAGATAAATTTCAAATAAAAAAGGAAATCCCAATACTTTAAATTTCAAATTTGAACTGAAACTGGAATTTAAAGTATTGGAATTTATAATCCATTTGTAATAAAACAAAAAAAGACCATCTTTTCAGATGGTCTTTTTTAAAATATTTTTAGTGATGTAAAACTTCTTCACCTTCTTTCATTGGTACATTTTGCGGTACAAAATCTACATCATGATTTGGATTACTGTAGTCATACGGCCAACGGTACACATGAGGAATTTCACCTGGCCAGTTACCGTGAATATGTTCTACCGGAGTAGTCCACTCAAGAGTAGTTGATCTCCATGGATTTTGAACTGCTTTCTTACCGTAGAAAATACTACTAAAGAAATTGTACAAGAATACCAATTGGAAAGCTCCTCCGATTAATGCAAACATTGTAATTAAAACGTTTACGTTTTGTAAATCGTCAAACAATGGGAAATTTGTATTTGTATAATAACGTCTTGGTAAACCAGCTAATCCGATAAAGTGCATTGGGAAGAAAACTCCGTAAGCACAAACTGCTGTTACCCAAAAGTGAATATATCCTAAATTTTTGTTTAACATTCTTCCGTACATTTTAGGGAACCAGTGGTAAATACCAGCAAACATTCCGTAAAGTGCAGAGATACCCATTACTAAGTGAAAGTGAGCAATTACGAAGTACGTATCGTGAACGTTAATATCTAAAGTACTATCTCCTAAAATGATCCCTGTTAAACCTCCAGTGATGAAAGTAGAAACCATTCCGATAGAGAACAGCATAGCAGGGTTAAATTGTAAGTTACCTTTCCATAAAGTTGTAATCCAGTTGAACGCTTTTACAGCAGATGGAATTGCAATCAATAATGTAGTAAAAGTAAATACCGATCCTAAGAAAGGATTCATTCCTGAAAGGAACATGTGGTGACCCCAAACAATAGTTGATAAAAACGCAATGGCAAGAACAGACATAATCATCGCTCTGTATCCGAAGATTGGTTTACGAGAATTCGTAGCCATAATTTCAGAAACAAGACCCATTGCTGGTAAGATTACAATGTAAACCTCAGGGTGTCCTAAGAACCAAAATAAGTGCTCAAATAAAACTGGAGAACCACCTTGATAGTGTAAAACCTCTCCTGCAATATAAATATCAGACAAGAAAAATGAAGTTCCAAAACTTCTATCAAAAATCAATAATAATGCAGCAGACAATAATACTGGAAAGGAAATAACACCAATAATAGCTGTTACAAAAAATGTCCAGATTGTTAATGGAAGTCTAGTCATAGACATTCCTTTTGTTCTTAAGTTGATAACAGTTACGATGTAGTTCAAAGATCCCATTAATGAAGATGCAATGAAAATAGCCATAGAAACTAACCATAAAGTCATACCTGTTCCAGAACCTGGAATCGCTTGTGGTAAAGCACTTAATGGTGGATAAATTGTCCAACCTGCAGAAGCTGGTCCAGCCTCAACAAATAAAGACGATAACATTATTACAGCAGACAAGAAAAACAACCAGTATGAAATCATATTCATAAATCCGGACGCCATATCTCGGGCTCCAATTTGAAGTGGAATAAGTAAGTTACTAAAAGTACCACTTAATCCGGCTGTCAAAACAAAGAATACCATGATGGTACCATGAATTGTAACCAAAGCCAGATAAATATCATTAGCCATTACACCATCCGGTGCAAATTTATCTCCTAATAAAACATTAAAGATTTTAAAAGACTCTTCAGGCCACGCCAATTGCATTCTAAAAAGTAAAGACATTGCAATACCAATAACTCCCATTATAATACCTGTAATCAGGTATTGTTTAGCAATCATTTTGTGATCAATACTAAAAATATATTTAGTAATGAAAGTGTCTTTATGATGATGATGTTCGTGCTCGTGATCGTGTCCGTGATCGTGTGCTTCTGCTGACATATATGTATACTTTAAATTTTCTTAATAAATATTATTTCATAGCCACTTTAGCTACAACAGCTTTTACTGTATCGATAACTGCTTTCACAGTATCTTTTGCGATACTACTATCTTTCGCAACTTCTGTACCTTCAGCTGGTTTTTCCGCAGCCGCAGCAGCTTTAATATCTTGTGCTAAACTTGTTTTTTCACTTAACCATTTTTTGTAATCAGCTGGCGAATCAACAACAACTTTCATTTGCATGTTGTAATGCGAAGCACCACAAATTTTATTACATAATAATAAATAATCAAATGTATAAGGATCTAAAGCAGTTCCACCTTTAGCAACTAAATCAGCACTCTTTTGAGCTCTAAGTTTGTTGATATTTGAAACTTTTTCAACCATAAATGGTAACTCTCTGTATTCTGCAGTAGTATAAGTTGGCACAAAAGCAAACTCAGTAACCATTCCGGGAACACAGTTCATTTGCGCTCTAAAGTGAGGGAAATAAGCTGAGTGCAATACGTCCTGAGAACGCATTTTGAAATGTACTTTTTTACCTTTTGGTATATGCAATTCAGAAACTACGATATCATCCTGAGCATTAGGATCAGACATATCTACACCTAAAGTGTTTATACCTTCGATTAAACGAACGTTTGCTTTTCCTAAAACATTATCTGGACCAGCATATCTGGCAGTCCATTTAAATTGTTGTGCATATAATTCGATTTCGATTACATCTTCATCTTTGTCAACAAACATAATATTGTTCCAAGCATACAATCCGTAAAGAATCAAAACAGCTAAAACAACAGATGGAATAATACTCCAGATTGCTTCTAATTTATTGCTATCAGCAAAGAATAATGCTTTTTTATCTTTGTTCCCTTTGTATTTGAAAGAAAACCAATATAATAAACCTTGAGTAATAACTTGAACAGTAAAGATTAATACCCAAGTAATATTCATCAAACTATCTACTAAAGTACCATGCTCAGAAGCCGGTGTATGAAGTGCTAAATGCCCCCATTTTAGTAAACCGTATATCGTGAAGATATAAATGAATGCCAAAAAGCCAAACATAATATATCCCTGAATATTATTGTCATTATCTGATGCAACTTGCGAATCGTCCGAAGAAGATCCTACTTGAGTAAGATCAAATATCTTGGTCAATTGCCACAATGCAACTGCTAATAAAACTAAAACTATAATTACCAACAAACTTGTCATCTGTTTATTTCTTTAAATATTAATAATGAAAATGTTTACTCTCTTCTATAAGAGGATTTCTTTTTGCTAACAAAGGAGACTTACTCAATGCAGTAAACACTACGAAAATAAATAAACCTAAGAAGAAAAGAATAGATGCAATTTCAGAAACTCCAATAAACCATCTGTCACCAACTGTACCAGGCATAATCATATTAAAGAAGTCAACATAGTGTCCTAATAAGATAACAATACCAGCCATAACAATAACCCAGTTAAGACGTTTGAAATCTGTATTGATTAATATCAATAATGGGAAAACAAAATTCATAACTACAGCTCCAAAGAAAGGCAAGTTGTATAATTGAATTCTCGTAACGAAATAAGTAACCTCTTCAGGAATATTAGCGTACCAGATCAACATAAATTGTGAGAACCATAAATACGTCCAGAAAACACTAATACCAAACATGAATTTTGCTAAATCGTGGATGTGGCTTGTATTTACATATTCTAAATATCCTTTAGATTTTAAATAAATAGTAACTAATGCGATAGTAGTAATACCACTTACAAAGAAAGAAGCAAATACATACCATCCAAATAAAGTACTGAACCAGTGTGGATCAAATGACATAATCCAATCCCAAGACATGATAGACTCAGAAACAATAAAGAATACTAAAAATCCAGCAGATAATTTAAAATTCTTTTTGTAGAAGAAATCATCATTAGCTTCGTCCTGAGCTAAACAGTTTTTTCTTGAATAGTGACGGTATAAGTTCCATCCTAATAAAAATACTCCCGCTCTAACAATCCAAAATGGAAAGTTTAAATATCCAGATTTACCAGCAATAATAGCATCATAATTTGCATGTGTAGGATCTGTAACTCCTTCACCTAACCAAACAAATATATGATTAAAGTGTAATCCGCAAAGCACAAGAATAATAAAGAAAATGATAGAACCAGCAGGCAAATAAGCTGTGATACCCTGCATAACTCTAAACAATACAGGAGACCAACCTGCCTGAGCAACTTGTTGAATAGCATAAAAAGCTAAAACTCCCATTGAAAGTAACAAGAAGAAAATACAAGCTACATACAAAGCAGACCAAGGTTTGTTTTGCAATTGGTGTAAAACATGTTCTGCGTGCGCTTTAGGATCATGCTCCTCATGAGAAACTTCCTCATGTTTTTCAGCTTTTACTTCATGTTTAGCAACAGTAGTCTCTGCAACAGCTACTTCATGTGCTTCTTCAGCTTTTACTTCGTGAGCAACTTCCGCATTGGCAACAACTGAATCTTTATTTGCAACAACTGAATCAGCCGTTACAGCAACTTCAGCATGTGCATCTTTAGCTTCTTCATGATGAACAGCTTCTGGTTTTTCCTCGTGGTGAGTTGCCTCAGCAGATTCCTCATGATGTGCCGGAGCAGCTTCACCATGTCCTCCACCGTGCTCAGATGCTTCTTTTGCAAGAAGAGTTTCTACCTCTTCAATATTTTTAGGAGCGTTTAAAAAACCAAATCCAATCCCTAATATACCAACGGCCATTAGAATGAAAGAAAACGTTTTTAATTTACTTGAAAATGTGTACATATCTATTACGATCAGTTTGTTCAACAATTATAATTGGCTTTTTAGTTTTAGAACATAGTCAGCAACTAACCAACGTTCGTGGGCACTTAATTGATTTGCATGTGAACCCATTGCATTTAAACCATAAGTTTCAACGTGAAAGATACTTCCTTCAGTAATAACTCTGTCTTTATAGCTAGGTACTCCAAGAAATTTCTCTCTCTCAACCAATTTACCTTTACCGTTTCCAGAAGCACCATGGCAACTCATACAGTAAATTTCGAAAAGTTCTTTTCCTTTTTCAGAAGCTTTTTCTTCTTCTGTCAAAGGTGATTTTAAATTAGCTTTAGCTAATTCGTAACCAGCAGTTGAATTTTCATATTCATAAGGCTCAAAACCTCTATTGATACTTCCTTCAGCAGGAAGTTGTCCTTCTTTTCCACCTTTAAATACAGAAGCTTCAGAATACGTTTCATATCCTACAGATTCATACATATTAGGGAAGTACTGATAGTTCGGTGCCGAATTATTGTGGCAAGATGAAACTAAAATAGTTATACCAACTAAAAGTGTTATTTTATATATCCTTTTCATAGCTACAATTAATTCTTTTCAATTACTTTAACTTCAACAGCTCCTGTACCTTCGAAAAAAGAAACAAGTTCTGCTTCGTTATCGTTTACAGCAACTTCCATCAAAAAATGGTCATCTGTTGTTCTTACATCAGGGTTTTCCGCTTCTTTAAATGGCCATAATCTACTTCTCATATAAAAAGTAATAACCATTAAGTGAGCTGCAAAAAATACCGTCATCTCAAACATAATAGGCACAAAAGCAGGCATATTTTGAATGAAACTAAAACTTGGTTTTCCACCGATATCCTGTGGCCAATCATGAATCATAATATAACTCATCATCGTTGTTGCAACAGAAATACCTACGCATCCGTATAAGAAAGCACAAATTGCTAATCTTGTTGGCGCTAGACCCATTGCTTTATCCAATCCGTGAACTGGGAATGGAGTAAAAACCTCTTCAATATGATGATGTGCAGCTCTGGTTTTCTTTACTGCATCCATCAAAATATCATCGTCATTATAAATGGCGTATATTACTTTATTACTCATGGTGTGAATCTTTATTTGCTCTTTCTCTAATGTAATTATCTCCTGTTGCTTTCAAAATAGTTTTAACTTCGGCCTGAGCAATTACAGGGAATGTTCTAGAATATAATAAGAATAACACGAAGAAGAAACCAATTGTTCCGATAAAAATTCCAATATCAACAAATGTTGGTGAAAACATTGTCCAAGAAGATGGAAGGTAATCTCTATGTAAAGAAGTAACAATAATTACGAATCTTTCAAACCACATTCCGATGTTTACTACAATCGAAATTACAAATGAAAACATGATACTTGTTCTTAATTTTTTGAACCACATAAATTGTGGAGAGAAAACGTTACAAGTCATCATTGCCCAATATGCCCACCAGTAAGGTCCAGTAGCTCTGTTTAAGAATGCATATTGCTCATACTCTACACCTGAATACCAAGCTACAAATAACTCAGTGATGTAAGCCACACCAACGATAGAACCTGTAATCATGATAATGATGTTCATCAATTCGATATGTTGTAATGTGATATACGCTTCAAGGTTAGAAACTTTTCTCATTACGATCAACAAGGTATTTACCATTGCAAACCCTGAGAATACCGCTCCTGCAACGAAGTATGGAGGGAAAATTGTTGTGTGCCATCCCGGAATTACAGAAGTAGCAAAGTCCATAGATACAATAGTGTGTACAGAAAGTACAAGTGGAGTAGCTAAACCTGCAAGAACTAAAGAAACTTCTTCAAAACGTTGCCAGTCTTTTGCTCTACCGCTCCATCCAAAACTTAATATAGAATAAACTCTTTTTGTAAAAGGAGTTACAGCTCTATCACGTAGCATTGCAAAATCAGGTAATAAACCAGTCCACCAGAAAACTAATGATACTGAAAGATAAGTAGAGATTGCGAATACGTCCCAAAGTAATGGTGAGTTAAAGTTTACCCAAAGAGATCCAAATTGATTTGGAATAGGTAAAACCCAGTATGCTAACCACGGACGGCCCATGTGAATAATTGGAAATAAACCTGCTTGAACAACAGAGAAAATAGTCATTGCTTCTGCTGAACGGTTAATCGCCATTCTCCAACGTTGACGGAAAAGTAATAATACTGCAGAAATTAATGTTCCTGCGTGACCAATACCAACCCACCAAACAAAGTTTGTGATATCCCAAGCCCAACCTACTGTTTTATTTAATCCCCAAGTTCCGATACCGGTAGATACGGTGTAAATTATACAGCCTAATCCCCAAAGGAAGGCTATTAATGCGATTGAAAATACAATCCACCACTGTTTGTTTGCAGGGCCTTCAACAGGCGCAGCTACATCTACTGTTACATCATGATAAGTTTTATCACCTATAACTAAAGGTTTTCTAATACTTGAATCGTATATATGAGACATAATCCTTTAAATTGATTTTTAATATTTCTTAAGTATTTCTAACTTTAACGTGGTAAACCACATTAGGTTTTGTTCCAACATGCTCCAACAAGTGGTATGATCTTTCGTCAGCAGCTAATTTAGCTACTTTACTATCTTTATCATTAACATCTCCAAAGATCATTGCTCCAGAAGAACAAGCATTAGAACAAGCTGTTTGGAATTCTCCATCAGCAACTGGGCGTCCTTCATTTTTCGCTTTTAACTTAGTAGCTTGTGTCATTTGGATACACATAGAACATTTTTCCATAACTCCACGAGAACGAACGTTTACGTCTGGATTTAATACCATACGCCCTAAATCATCATTCATGTGGTAATCGAATTCACTGTTTTTGTTATACAAGAACCAGTTGAAACGACGTACTTTATAAGGACAGTTGTTAGCACAGTAACGAGTACCAACACATCTGTTGTATGCCATATGGTTTTGACCTTCACGACCGTGAGATGTAGCAGCAACTGGACAAACTGTCTCACATGGCGCGTGATTACAGTGCTGACACATAACTGGCTGGAAAGCTACCTGAGGGTTCTCACCTGCTTTTTCCATTTCATTAAATGTAGATAATGAACTAGACAAACCTGCGATACCTTCTTTTCTTTCATTATCTCCTTCAAAAGTACTTTCAGAAGAATAATATCTGTCAATACGCAACCAGTGCATATCACGACTTCTTCTTACCTCTGCTTTACCTACAACAGGAACGTTGTTTTCAGCATGACAAGCAATAACACATGCTCCACATCCAGTACAAGCGTTTAAGTCGATTGAAAGATTAAAGTGATGTCCCGTAGTACGATCAAATGATTCCCATAAATCAACAGTTGTAGCTTTTACTTCCTGGTGATCCAAAGATACCATTGGTTGTTCGTTCCAATGTTCAGCATCTTTTGTATTGAAGATTTCAAGAGTAGTTTCTTTGATAATATCTCCTCTACCCATTAATGTTTTCTGACCCTGAACACAAGCAAATTCATGCTCTCCTCCAGCTTTCGCAATAGATACAGATTGAACACTATTGAAGTTTTTATATAAAGAGTAAGCATTTAAACCTACCATCATTTCTTCTTTCAAAGCAGCTTTACGACCGTAACCCACAGCTAAACCTACTGTACCAACAGCTTGACCTGGCTGAACAATTACCGGAACGTTTTCTAACTTAACTCCATCTGCAGTTGTAATTGTAGCATAACTTCCGTTTAAACCTCCGTTTGCAACAATTTCATTAGATAATCCAAGTTTTTTAGCATCTGCATTAGAAACAGTTACATAGTTATCCCAAGAAACTCTTGTGATTGGATCCGGAAACTCTTGTAACCAAGGGTTGTTTGCCTGTTGTCCGTCACCCATACCTGTTTTAGTATATAATACTAATTCGAAATCACCTGCAGATCTTGATTTTGAAAGCGCACTTGCAGCACTAGCAGCATCAACAGCTCCACCGGATAATGCAGTAGAACCAATTACAAAAACACCATCATGTAATACTTTATTCCAAGAAGAACCTGCAGTAATACCAGCTGAATTAGCTTTGATATAATCGTAGAAACTTCCAGGAGTTCCGTTTAATGACAATAAAACGTCTTGAAATTGTTTTGTATTGAAAATAGGACGAATAGTTGGCTGAGTCAAACTATAGGTGCCTTTTGTAATCATAACATCTCCCCAAGCCTCTAAGTAATGAGGTGCTGGAGCAGCAATTGTAGTAAGAGAAGCAGTTTCATCTTCCTTTAAAGAGAATGCCACCGAAGTTTTTACTTTTTTCAATCCAGCTTCAAAAGAAGCAGCATCAGCCAAAGTATAAACAGGATTTACTCCACTCATAATCAAAGTATGAACACTTCCCGCATTCATATCTTTCAATAATTGAGCAACTACAGCATTAGAACCTTTTCTAATTTGTCTTGTACCTGCTGTACTAAAAGCTTCACTAGCCAACGCTTGGTTGATTGCTAATACTAATAATTGTGCATTTTTATCTTCTATACCAGATACTAAAACTCCTTTAGAACCAGCAGCTTTAAGTTGTTGAGCAGCTTTCACTACTTCAGTTTTAAAAGGGCCATCTAAAGAAACAGCCACATTACCACCAACAACAATATTATATATTTGAACTAAAGCTTGTTTTTGATTCGCAATAGTCATCGGAACACGCTTATCAGCAGCAGCTCCAGATAAAGTCATATTTGATTCAAACTGAAAATGACGAGACATTTTTCCGTTTTGAGGAATACGACCTTTGGCATAACCTGAATCATATCCACCACCTTGCCAGTCTCCTAAGAAATCAGCACCAACAGAAACAATTAAAGAAGCTTTTGAAAAATCGTAATCAACTAAAGCTCTTTCTCCATAAGCAGTTTCAAATGCATCTAAAGCTTCAGAAGAAGAAACAGCATCGTAAACAACGTGTTTTGCATTTGGATTTTTAGCAATAAATTCACCAATTAATTTCTCAGTTGATGGACTTGCCAAAGTATTAGTCAACAATACCACTTGCCCGCCTTTTGCTTTTGCATCAGCAAGACTTGATTTAATTTTTAAATCAACAGCAGACCAGCTACTATCTTTTCCATCCAATTTAGGTTCTTTCAAACGCATACTATCATATAATGATAATATAGACGCATGAATTCTAGCATTGGCTGAAAACTTAGCTCCAGAAATAGTATTGTTATCAATTTTAATTGGACGACCTTCACGAGTTTTCACTAAAAGGTTAGCAAAATCAAAACCATCAAAAACCGTAGTTGCATAATAATCTGCAACACCAGGAATGATTTGTTCTGGTTGTAACACATAAGGGATAGACTTGTGAACAGGACCTTCGCAAGCAGCAAGAGTTACGGCTGCAGTACTAAATCCTACGTACTTTAAAAAGTCACGACGTGAAGTTCCAGATGTAGCTAAAGCATCTGCATTTCCTAAAAATTCATCAGTAGGAATTTCTTCAACAAATTCGTTATTTCTAAGCGCCTCAACAATAGAGCTATTTTCTAGCTCTTCAACACTTTTCCAGTATTTTTTGTTTGATGACATTGTATATAAATATTAAAATCTTAATAATTCGATTAATAGTGGCATTTACCGCATTCTAAACCTCCCATTTGCGCTGCAGTCAATTTCTCTACACCGTATTTTTTAGAAAGTTCAGCATGAATTTTATCATAATATGCGTTTCCTTCCATCTTAACATCAGTTTTTCTATGGCAATCAACACACCATCCCATTGTTAATTTAGAATATTGCTTCATGATTTCAAACTCCTCAACAGGACCGTGACAAGTCTGACATTCAACACCTGCAACATTTACGTGTTGTGAGTGATTGAAATACACGAAATCAGGTAAATTATGAATACGAACCCATTTTACAGGTTGTGTTTTTCCAGTATAAGCTTGTTTTGCTTTATCCCATCCAACAGCATCGTATAATTTTTGGATTTCACCATCGTAGAATGCTTTACTGTACTCAGGAGTAGCAGTAGTTTCAGCAACTTCAGAAATATTTTTATGACAGTTCATACAAACATTTAATGAAGGAATACCAGCATTTTTACTTACACGAGCAGCAGAGTGACAATATTTACAATTGATCTCATTATCTCCTGCGTGAATTTTATGAGAGTAATGAATTGGCTGAATCGGCTCGTAGTTTTGATCTACACCAACTTGCATTAAGAATCCATAAACAAAATATCCACTAGCCAAAAGCAAGAATATAGAAGTAACTAATACCAAGAATTGATTTCTTGCAAAAGCTTTCCAGATTGGAGTTGTAGGCTCTTTAGGAGCAACTTCAATACCATTGTTTTTAGCAACTTTAGTCAAGACTTTGTTTACCATAAACAACATCACAACCAAAATAGCCATTACAAGTGCAAGTGCACCTAAAATAATGTTATTAGAAATCCCACCACCTTCTACATTTGTCCCCGGAGGAGTAGCTTGACCACCCGGTCCTGGCGCAGGCTCAGCTTTTACTTCAGAAGTATAAGCTATAATATTATCAATATCTCCTTCAGATAATTGAGGAAAAGCAGTCATTACCGACTTGTTATTTTCTTCAAAAAGTTTAACCGCAGCAGCATCACCTGACTTAATCATGTCAGAACTATTATGAATCCACTTATAAAGCCAAGCTTTATCGTGTTTATCAGCAACTCCTCTTAAAGCAGGACCTGTTGATTTTGCATCTAATTTGTGACATGCAGCGCAATTTGCATTAAAAAGTTCTTTCCCTTTCACAGGATCACCACCTCCAGTTGCAGCAGGTGCCGCAGCTTCAGGAGCCGCAGGAGCAGCTGGATCTTGAGCAAATGAAGTTAGGGAGAAAATCAGCGTTAGCGATAAGCTAAGCAGCAATTTTCTTGAGATCGAATTATGGTTACCCACCTTTTTCATATAGTATAAATAATTATCTACTAATTTTGGTATGATTTTTTCTGTACCTAAATACAGTCAAAATTGAACACCTTCTTTTAAAACTTGCACAAAAATACGATTTATGAACTATTCTCAAAACCTTAAAATAGTCTTAAATATCAATTTATATCAATTCTAAATAATATTAAAATTTTACATACAAACATTAAATACTATTTTTGCATAAAAACCATCACATTATGAGAATTTTAACCCCTTCGAAAAGAGTTTTCTTTACATTAACAATGATTACTTTAGCTTCTAATATTAATGCTCAAGAGCAAAATGTTAGCTTAAATCAAGACCCTAAATTCGAACAATTACTCAATGAAAAACGTAAAATTAACGCGTCAATTAGTACTAACGATACTTATAAAATTCAAATCTTTAGCGGTAAAAGCGATGAAGCAAAGAAAACGTTATCGGATTTTAAAAGAGAATTTAACACCATTGACGGTACGATTATTTTCAACACACCTAATTACAAAGTAATAGTTGGTAATTTTAAAACCCGAATTGAAGCTGAAAAAAACTTAGCAGAAATTAAACAACGATATAAAAGCGTGTTTTTATTGAAACCTTCGAAATAATATTAAACATATAATTTTCAAAAAAAAGCCACTTTAAAGTGGCTTTTTTTTTGGATTGATTAGATAAAAAGTATGATTATTTCAAGTTATTAAACTCTCCTTGACACGTCTATATCATTCATTTCTATTTCCCTCACTATGAAACAAAGGCCTTTCATCCATCATTAAATAAAATCTACTATTACTTCTTTTTTTATCATAAACGTCAATATAACCTGTCACAGCTTCCAAATACGAAAAAGCAAAAGTTTCCACATAAAAAGAATCTCCCTCTAGATACCTATCTCTAACTCTAAAAAAATGCTCTCTTCATCTGTTGTATAATACATTGTTTTACACTTTTATGATATTATAAAAAAAGCCGCAACTTTCGCAGCGACTTTAAATATATTTTATTGAATTTAAATCATAATTTAGTTGACAACCTTAATTCCGTCAGCCATAAATCGAATTTCTTCTTGAGGCTTAATGATAGCATCAATTTCAGCTTTTGATTTTTTAGCGTCTTTAGCATAATGTTTCAACTCATCAACTGAAGTTATTTTTTTCTCAGCTGTTCCCTCTAAAACAACATTCTTCCCTTTTAATGCGGTAGGAACAAAAAAAGCATAATCTTTCATTTTAACAAAGAAAGAAGAACCATCCTCAGTTTTAATAGACACCCAACATCCTTTTTTAGGACAAACATCAGTCACAACTCCTTTTACTGAAACATTTTCAGCTTTATTAGAATTCTTTAAGTCACTTTCTAATTTTTCAACCGAAATAGCTTTATTTTCAGATGTTTTTGAAATATCGGCGCCATAAAAATCACCCACCAAAGCATTACCTGCTGGCGGAGAACTTTTTTGAACATCTTCCTGTGAAAAAGACACAGACAAAACACTTACAGTAAGAAGCACTGAATACAATAATCGTTTCATAATCAAATAATTTTTATCAAAAATAATACTTATATCTGAAAATAAGCTAAAAAAATATTTTTGTACCACACCAAAACCACTCCACTTCTATTAAAAAACAGCTATAAAAAAAGTCCCAACTCACGTTGGGACTTTACAATATAATGATTGAATTTTATTTCAATTTCTTTTTGATTGCTACTTCGTGGTAAGCTTCAATAACATCTCTTTCTTCGATGTCGTTGTAACCTTTTATCTGAATACCACAATCGTATCCTTTTGAAACTTCTTTAACATCATCTTTGAAACGTTTCAATGCCACAAGTTCACCTGTATGCACTACAACTCCTTCTCTGATAACTCTAATTTTAGAAGTTCTAAGAATTTTACCATCCATAACCATACATCCTGCAATAGAACCCACTTTAGAAATTTTGAAAATCTCACGAATTTCAGCGGTTCCAAGAATTTCTTCTTTCATTTCTGGAGCCAACATTCCTTCCATCGCATCTTTCAAGTCATCGATAGCAGCGTAGATAATAGAATAGTAACGGATATCGATTTCTTCTTTATCAGCCAATTGTCTTGCGTTTCCAGCAGGACGAACGTTAAATCCGATAATAATTGCATCAGAAGCAGAAGCCAACATAACGTCAGTTTCAGTAATTGCTCCAACACCTTTATGTATAATATTAATCTGAACTTCTTCGGTAGATAATTTAGAGAATGAATCTGATAATGCTTCAACAGATCCATCAACGTCTCCTTTAAGGATCACGTTCAATTCTTTAAACTGACCAAGAGCGATACGACGACCAATTTCATCAAGTGTAATATGACGTTGAGTACGTACAGATTGTTCACGCATTAATTGAGAACGTTTTGATGCAATTTGTTTTGCTTCTTTTTCATCTTCAAAAACATTGAACTTATCACCTGCAGTTGCAGCTCCATCTAAACCTAATACAGATACCGGAGTCGAAGGACCAGCTTCTTTAACGATATGTCCACGTTCGTCATGCATAGCTTTAATTTTACCATGATGCTTACCAGCCAACATATAATCTCCAACTTTTAAAGTTCCGTGCTGAACTAAAATTGTTGATACATATCCTTTTCCTTTATCCAAGAAAGCTTCAACCACAGTTCCCTGAGCTGCTTTGTTTGGATTAGATTTTAAATCTAAAATTTCAGCTTCTAATAAAACTTTCTCTAATAATTCTTTTACTCCTGTTCCAACTTTTGCAGAAATATCATGTGACTGAATTTTTCCACCCCAATCTTCAACAAGTAAATTCATACCAGCCAAACGCTCTTTGATTTTCTCAACATTAGCATTTGGTTTATCAATTTTATTGATTGCAAATATAATTGGCACTCCCGCAGCCTGTGCGTGAGAAATCGCTTCTTTTGTTTGTGGCATGATATCATCATCCGCAGCAACAACGATAATAGCGATATCCGTAACCTGAGCTCCACGTGCACGCATCGCGGTAAACGCCTCGTGACCTGGTGTATCTAAGAATGCGATTTTTTGACCGTTATCAAGCGTTACTCCGTAAGCTCCAATGTGTTGTGTAATACCTCCAGACTCACCAGCGATAACATTTTCTTTACGAATATAATCCAGTAAAGATGTTTTACCGTGATCGACGTGACCCATTACAGTAACAATCGGCGCTCTAACCACTAAATCTTCTTCTTTATCTTCGATTACCTCAATAGCATCTTCGATATCTACAGTGATGAATTCAACTTCGTAACCAAATTCATCAGCAACAATAGTCAAAGTTTCAGCATCCAAACGTTGGTTCATGGTAACCATGATTCCAAGAGACATACAAGTTCCAATTACTTTGGTAATCGGCACATCCATCATGATTGCAATTTCACCTACTGTAACGAATTCTGTAACCTTAATAGTTTTACTTCCTTCGTCAAGTGCTCTTTGCTCCTCATCAGATTTCTGACGGTGCGTATCTCTTTTATCTCTTCTGTATTTGGCAGCTTTAGATTTTCCACCTTTACCCTGAAGTTTTTCAAGAGTCTCTCTAATTTGGTTTTTTACTTCCTCTTCAGTAGGCTCTACTTTTGCAACAATAGCCGGACGGTTTCCTTTTACGAATCCCGATCTTGCACTTCTGTTTGCATTAAAACCTCCACCACCACCAGTATTAGGCGTGATTTTGTTAGGATTTGGTGTACCTGGCGCAGTAGCAGGTCTCGGAGCACCTGTTGCACCCGGAGTACCTGGCTTAGGAGCAATTCTTTTACGCTTATTTTTGTTAGCGTTATTGTTTGCACCTGGAGCACCTGGTTTGTTTGGTGTTATCTTAGGATCTTCTTTCTTTTTCTTAGGTTTATTAAATTGAGATAAATCAATTGTTTGACCTGTAAGCGTAGTTCCAGATAATTTTTGATATTGCGTAGTGATTGTTTCTTCAACTACTCCAGACTCAGTTGAAACAACTGGTTCCTGAGCAACTTTAGGCGCTTCCGCTTTTACTTCTTTTTTCTCTGTAATAATAGGTTTTTCAACTTTGTCTTGAGCAACAACAGGAGCTTCAACCTTTACCTCTTCTTTTTGAACAGGTTTTTCAACTGGTTTTTCTACTTCTGCCTGAACAACAACTTTAGGCTCTTCAGCTTTAACCGGCTCT
The DNA here is from genome assembly GCF_009789235.1 of Flavobacterium hydrocarbonoxydans. Classification (GTDB taxonomy): domain Bacteria; phylum Bacteroidota; class Bacteroidia; order Flavobacteriales; family Flavobacteriaceae; genus Flavobacterium; species Flavobacterium hydrocarbonoxydans. The sequence continues at coordinate 120,702 of NZ_WSTB01000008.1, forward strand.
TCAGAAGGAGCTACAACAGCAGCAGGCTTCTTTGGATTCAAATCAATTTTACCTACTTGAACAGGTCCTGTTACAACCGCTTTCGCTTTTATAACTTCCTGTTGTTTTTGGCGTTCTTCGTCCTGTCTGCGTTTGTCTTCAATTTCTTTCTCACGTTCTACACGTAATGCCTCTTTTTCTTTCCTTTTCTCTTCTCCTACCTCTTTAGAAGCTTCCTTATTCCCCTTATCGCCCGCAAATTGGCTTTGTAGGATATTAAATTCGCTATCAGAAATTTTTGCATTCGGATTTGCGTCAATAGCAATTCCCTTATCTTTTAGATAATCAACAGCTCTTTCTAACGAAATATTTAATTCCCTTAAAACCTTGTTTATTCTTATTACTCTCTCTTCAGACATATAACCTTTTTATTATTACCTTTTTCGTTGTGTTGTTTGATCAGCTATCTACTAGCTATCAAACTCTTCTTTTAGTATTTTCATAACATCAAGAATTGTTTCCTCTTCTAAATCTGTTCTTCTTACTAAATCTTCTACTTCTTGTTTCAGGATACTTTTTGCAGTATCTAAACCTATCTTAGCAAATTCCTCAATAACCCAGTCTTCGATCTCATCAGAGAACTCAGTTAATTCAACATCATCTTCGTCAGCAGTTGCACCTGCAACATCACCTTCTCTAATAACGTCTAACTCGTAACCCGTTAACTGACCAGCCAATTTAATATTATGACCTCCTCTACCAATTGCTTTAGAAACTTCTTCTAACTTCAAGAATACTTCAGCTCTTTTATTTTCTTCATCAATTTTGATAGAAGAAACTTTTGCAGGGCTTAATGCTCTTGTAATAAACAATTGAATATTACTTGTATAGTTGATTACGTCGATATTTTCGTTTCCTAATTCACGAACAATTCCGTGAATACGAGATCCTTTCATACCCACACAAGCTCCAACAGGATCGATTCTATCATCATAAGAATCTACCGCTACTTTAGCTTTTTCACCTGGAATACGCACTACATTTTTTACTGTAATCAAACCGTCGAATACCTCTGGAATTTCTTGTTCAAACAATTTTTCTAAAAACTTCTCAGAAGTTCTTGACATAATGATTTGAGGTTTATTTCCTTTTAATTCAACGCTTTCAATTATTCCACGAACATTGTCTCCCTTACGGAAAAAGTCAGATGGAATTTGTTTTTCTTTTGGAAGTACAATTTCATTTCCTTCGTCATCAACCAGGATAACTACTCTAGGACGTACGTGGTGTACTTCTGCAGTATAAATATCACCGATAATATCTTTAAATTGTTTGTAAAGATTGGTATTATCGTGCTCGTGAATTTTAGATATTAAGTTTTGACGCAAAGCCAAAATAGCTCTTCTTCCTAAGTCAATCAATTTTACCTCTTCAGAAACTTCTTCACCAATTTCAAAATCAGCTTCAATCATTCTTGCTTCTGTCAAAGTAATTTCTTCATTTTCAAAATCAAGATCTTCGTCAGCAACAATAACTCTTCGTCTCCAGATTTCCATATCTCCTTTATCAGGATTTATGATAATATCGAAGTTATCATCAGAACCGTATTTTTTCTTCAATGCATTTCTAAACACGTCCTCTAAAATTGCCATAAGCGTTACACGATCAATAAGTTTATTATCTTTAAACTCTGAGAATGAATCGATTAATGCTAAATTTTCCATGCGAATTCTTTAATTAAAATGTTACTGTAACAATTGCCTCTTTAATTTCTGTATAAGGTATTTGTTGCTCTTTTTGAACTGTTTCTTTTCCTTTTCCTACTTTTTTCGGTTCTCTTGCTTCCCAAGACAAAATTATAAAAACATCGTTAGCTTCTACTAATTCTGCTTCAATTTTTTCACTATTTGTAGTAACAATCAATGTTCTACCAATATTTTTTATGTATTGTCTTGTAAATTTCAAAGGAGATCCTACTCCAACTGATGCTACTTCAAGCGAAAAATCCTGCTCTTCACGATCCAGATTATTCTCGATTGCACGACTAATATCGATACAATCCTGCAGCGCCACTCCGTTATCTCCGTCTAAACCCACACTGATCTTGAATGAGTCTGAAATACTCAAATCAATCAAAAAGATTGATGGCTTTTCTAAAAGAGCCTCAGTTATTAATGCGTTTACTTTTTCTTTAAATGTCATAATTTTATAAAAAGAGGGGACACTTAGTCCCCTCATTATTTAGATTTTAATAAATAACGGTGCAAATATAGTGTTTTTTTTATAAATCAAAATAAATTGATTGCTGTAAAAATAATTCTTATCTTTATAAGAGCATAAATATTAAAGGATTTTCTAATAATTTAATCTATTCAAATTTATGAAACGAATTTTAGTTCCTACCGATTTTTCTGAACACGCAGAAGATGCCCTGAAAGTTGCTGCTCAGATTGCCCAAAAAAACAATTCTGAAATTGTAGTCCTGCACATGCTGGAGCTACCGAGCCAAATGAACGATGCCATCACCGGAGGAGTAAGCATTCCTGAAACCATTTTATTTATGAAAAAGGCGAATGAAATGCTCGATGCAATTACCGAAAGACCTTACCTCGAAGGTATTAACGTAACCGAAATCGTAAAAATCGACAAAACCGTACACGGAATATCCTCTGTAAGCAAAGAAAACGAAATAGATCTGATTGTAATGGGCTCTCATGGCACCTCAGGAATTCAGGAACTTTTAATTGGATCTAACACCGAAAAAGTAGTCCGCCATTCTGAAGTTCCGGTGTTAGTTATTAAAAAAGACATCAATGATTTTAATGCTGCCCATATTGTCTTTGCCTCTGATTTTTCGGATGAAACCAAAAAACCTTTTAAAAAGTTAATTGAATTCACCGAATTTTTCAATTCAAAATTACACTTGGTCATGATTTGCACTCCAAATAGCTTCAAACCAACTCACGTGGCAGAAAAAATCATAGATGAATTTGTAGCCGAGTTTCATCTGAGCAACTATTCTACACACATTTATAACGACACGAATATCGAAAAGGGAATTATTAATTTTTCCAACAGCGTAAATGCAGATATCATTGGAATGTGCACACACGGAAGAACCGGTTTTGCGCACTTTTTTAACGGAAGCATCAGCGAAGGATTAGTCAACCATGCCGTACGACCGGTAATTACTTTTAAAATCTAAATTGTAAAAGCTTGAAGTTTGAAGCTTGAAGTTCGAAGTTTTCACCTGATCCTATTGGATTTCGATTTTCTAAAATTTAGATTTCAAAAAAGTTTTTCCATAAAAAAAGCCTCTCAAATTGAGAGGCTTTTATGTTGGTCTACAAGGACTCGAACCTTGAAAGACTGCACCAAAAACAGTTGTGTTACCATTACACCATAGACCAGCAATGCTGTTAAGCGAGTGCAAATTTAAAGCTTTTTTTAGTTTGCGCAAACTTTTTCGACAGAAGCACAAATAAATATTGATAAATCATTATTCCTCAACCTCTTTGTTACCTTTATTTTTTTTATCTAACCAATGAGACTTTAAAATCTATCCGCTTTAATACTATTTTCAAGCACTAAAAAGATTTTCGAACTAATCCTTAATTTTTCCACACCCGAATTTACAGGAAAGAATGCAAATTCTTATCTAAGAATATTTTATAAAACATTGTATTCGCAAAGCTAAATCAATACAAAGCTTTGCGAACTTTGCCTTTTATAAAAGCTAAGAGCAAAAAAACTTAGCGATCTCTGCGGTAAATTCCACACCTTTGATCTGCAAAAATTTTAAAATAAGCGCATAAAAAAAGCCTCTCGATTGAGAGGCTTTTATGTTGGTCTACAAGGACTCGAACCTTGAAAGACTGCACCAAAAACAGTTGTGTTACCATTACACCATAGACCAGCAATGCTGTTAAGCGAGTGCAAATTTAAAGCTTTTTTTAGTTTGCGCAAACTTTTTGGCCAAAAAAAATCATTTTTACTCATTTTTTTTATTCCAAAACACCTAATATTTTCACAAGTGTTTTACAAACAGCGCCTTACTGCTATTAAATACATTTGTAGAATTTTTTGTTAATGCTCGTTTCTTTAAACAAAAAAACATTTTCTTTGTAAGATAGAAAACATACAAAATTTTAATACCTAAATATGGCACAATTCAATTTCAATAAATGGAATACAATTATTGGTTGGTTTGCATTTGCAATCGCTTTAATTACTTACACACTAACAGTTGAACCCACTATGAGCTTTTGGGATTGTGGCGAATACATTGCCACAGCTGCAAAACTTGAAGTAGGGCATCCGCCCGGAGCCCCTCTTTACCAAATGATGGGCGCATTTTTTGCCATGTTTGCAACAGATGACCAACATATAGCCTTAATGGTAAACATGATGTCTGTTTTCTCAAGCGCATTCACCATTTTATTTTTATTCTGGTCTTCCTCTATGGTTTTAAAGAAAATCATAGCTCGTTTTGCTGAAATCAATACTAATAATTCAATTGTAATTCTAGGAAGTTCTTTTATTGGTGCCCTTGCCTATACTTTTTCTGATAGTTTTTGGTATAATGCCGTTGAAGCCGAAGTTTATGCTATGGCATCCTTATTAATAGCATTGCTTTTCTGGCTTGGACTTCGTTGGGAACAAGACATGAACACACCTAAAGGAAACAAATGGCTCTTAATTATTTCGCTTGTAGTAGGACTTTCATTTGGAGTTCACTTTATGGCTTTATTGACCATTCCTGCAATTGGATTTTTATATTTTTTCAAAAACTATGAAAAAGTTACCGTAAAAAACTTTATTATCGCCAATGTTGTAGTAATTGCCATTTTGTTATTCATTTTCAAATTACTTTTACCTTTAACAATGGCTTTCTTCGGGAAAACCGAAGTTTTCATGGTCAATAGCCTGGGATTACCATTTGATTCCGGAACTATTTTTGTTGCTTTATTATTTATAGCTTTCTTTTATTTTGGATTAAAATTCACCAAACAAAAAGGATTGGTTTTCTACAATACTATTATTCTTTGTATTTTATTTATTTTAATTGGATTCTCAACCTGGTTTATGCTACCTGTTCGTGCTAACGCCAATACGGTAATCAACGAAAATAAACCATCAGATGCTGCCGAGGTTTTAGCCTATTATAATCGTGAGCAATACGGTGTAAACCCCCTGTTTTATGGCCCTCAATATACCGAAGTTTTTTCAGGACTAGATGCTACCACTCCTTATTTAGACAAAAAACCTAACTACGAAAGAGATTATAAAACCGGTAAATACATTATTACCAATAACTTTAAAAATGCAGAACAAAATTCTGATGACAATCAGAAAACGATTTTGCCTAGAATGTGGAGTACCGAGCCTGGTCATATCGAAAATTACATCAATTTCTCGAACCCGCCTCAGTTTAAAATCAATCCTAATTATCCTTATGAAGAGGATTTAGCACAATACGGGATTGATGCCAGCCAATTAACTGAAGAAGAATACAATAAAGCAATTGCGCAGTTAAGCAATGAGGTCGAAAAAACGGTTACTGAATTCAGACAAGCCTACGCGCAAAAGCAAATTGATAACGAAGGCTATGTTAAATTCTTAAGAAGTTATGAAAAATATTTAATTATCGAAAAACCAACAACCTCAGATAATTTCAGTTTTATGTTCGAATATCAATTTGGATATATGTACTGGAGATATTTGATGTGGAACTTTGTCGGCCGTCAAAACGATATTCAGGGTAAATACGACAACCTTGACGGGAACTGGATTAGTGGAATCAAATTTATGGATTCATTGCATCTTGGACCTCAGGACAATTTACCTGCCGATGTTTTGAACAACAAAGGACGAAATGTATATTTCTTCCTGCCTTTTATCTTAGGATTAATTGGCTTGATGTGGCACGCTAATAAAGATCTAAAAAGTTTTTACGTTCTTTTAGCCTTGTTTTTATTTACCGGAATTGCCTTAAAAATATACCTAAACGAAAGGCCTTTTGAACCTCGTGAAAGAGATTATGCACTAGTTGGCTCGTTTTATGTCTTTGCCATCTGGATTGGTTTTGGGGTGTATTCACTTTATGAAACCATTCAGAAATACATTACCCCAAAAATAGCAGGACCAGTTATTCTTGCTGCAAGCTTTTTAGCAGCACCGGTTTTAATGGCTTCTCAAAACTGGGATGATCATGACAGATCAAACAAATATACAGCTGTAGCAATGGCAAAAGCCTATTTGACTTCTTGTGATAAAAATGCCATATTATTTACCATCGGAGATAATGATACTTTCCCGCTTTGGTACGCACAAGAGATTGAACACATTCGTACCGATGTAAAAATCGTAAACACAAGTCTTTTCATGACGGATTGGTACATTGACCAAATGAAAGCCAAATCATACGAATCTGATCCTCTGCCTATTTCATTTAAACATGATGAATATGTGGGTGACAAACTAGACTACGTCGCGTATATCCAAAAAGTAGAATCCCGTCTGGATATTAAAGATTTCCTGAGTTTTATCAAGCATCCAAAATCTACTGTAGGTTTACAAAACGGTCAAACGATTCATTATTATCCGACCAATAAAATCAGACTTACAATTGATAAAAACAAGATCATTCAAAACAAAGTTGTCAATCCTAAATACAATGATTCGATTGTTCCATATATCGACATTGACATCAAAGGAAGCGCTTTGTATAAAAACCGTTTGATGATGTTGGACATTTTGGCTAATAACGACTGGAAAAGACCTATCTATTTTAGCGGAGGAGCTTTTGACGACGAAGATTACTTATGGATGAAAGATTTTCTTCAATTGGATGGAATGGTTTACAAATTAGTTCCAATCAGAAACACTCCTTCTAAAGAGGGCGGACCAATGGATATGGGTCAAATTGACGCTGATAAGATGTATAATATTGTAATGAAATGGGATTGGGGTAATAGTAATGGAAACATTTATCACGACCCAGAGACCAGACGCAACAGCATTACCTACAGAACTAATCTTTCAAGATTAATGAATCAGCTAATTGAAGAAGGTAAAATTGACAAAGCTAAAAACGTCATTAATTTAGCTCTGACCAAAATGCCTTTGGATGAATATGGCTATTATTCACTAGTAGAGCCTTTCGCCGATGGTTATTACAAAGTTGGAGATGCCACAAAAGCACGTGCTTTATTAGATCAGTTAGTTGTAAAATACAAAGAGAATCTGAATTATTATGCCACGCTAAATGCAGTAGATCAAAATGATTTAACTATTGACATCATTACAGATATCGAACGTTACAGAGGCTTATTATTTGTTATGAAAACTTACGACAAGCCGTTCTATGAAAAACATAAAGTAGCTTTTAATACTTACATCAATGTTTTTGAACGTTTTAGAAGAGACAAAGAATAAATATCAAATTCAAATAAAACAAAAAAATGCAGCACTACTTTTTAATAGTGTTGCATTTTTTTTTACATCTTACTTATGCAAAATTTGCTATTGGCTTTTCTTTTTTCAATAAATAAAATTTCGTAACTTTAGTACAGTTTTAATAATTTACTTATCAAAAAAAACAGTACCATGAGTTTCTACTGGGTAAAAACGAACGCATTTATCAAAAGAGTATTTTCTAAATATTGCTGGGACATTCCCAATAATGAAAAGAAAATATACCTAACTTTTGATGATGGACCAACACCTGAAGTAACCAATTGGGTTTTGGATGAATTAAAAAAATACGAAGCAAAAGCAACTTTTTTCTGCATCGGAAAAAATATAAATTCTAATCCTGAATTGTTTTTAAAAATTAAAAGCGAAAATCATTCGATAGGAAACCACACTTTTAATCATCTTAACGGCTGGAAAAGCGGCACTGATGATTATATAAAAAATGTAACTGATTGTGCCGAGATATTAAAAAAAGAAAAAACGACTACTTCATTATTATTTCGTCCACCTTACGGAAGAATCAAAAAAGAGCAATCTAAAGTTTTACGCAAACTAGGTTATAAGATTATTATGTGGGATGTTTTAAGTGCCGATTTTGACAGAAATATTACGCCTGAAAAATGTCTTGAAAATGTAGTGAAAAATGTAAAATCAGGCAGTGTGATTGTTTTTCATGACAGCATAAAAGCTTCACAAAATCTTAAATTTGCGCTACCTAAAACATTAGATTTCTTAAATAAAAAGGGATTTGTATTTGATGTAATCCGATAAAACTACAACTGTTCCTGAACAAGACCAATAATCGTGTTGGCATCTAACTCACCAGATTGTCTCCAGATCATCTGTCCGTCTTTATAAATCATTAAAGTCGGAAGTCCTTTTATACGAAGAGCATCGGCCAGTTCTTGATTTTTATCGACATCTATTTTGATCACTTTAGCTTTATCACCAAGTGCTGCCGCTACATCCTTAATTACAGGGTGCATGGATACAGAAGATTCGTTCCAGTCTGTGTAAAAGTCAATTAACACAGGGACATGAGCATTTATTAGTTCTCCAAATTTTGACATAAAACCAAAAATTTAATTTTTTTAATCTACTAAAAAGAGATAAACATTCTACAAATGTAGCATTTTTACCGAATTAAGCCACATTGTTCCCTTTTTTTAGTTCAATAACCGTGATTTCTGGCATAATTCCCACACGACCCGGATACGCATGAAAACCAAAACCGCGATTAACATAAACATATCTTCCCACGTTTTCGTATAAACCAGCCCATTGTTTATAAACGTATTGTGCCAAACTCCATTTAAAATAGCCCGGAATTTCAATGCCAAATTGCATTCCGTGTGTGTGTCCTGAAAGCGTTAGATGAAAATTCTTTGGATGGTTTTTAATTTCATATTCCCAATGACTCGGATCATGACTCATAACCACCTTAAAATCTTCCTGAGCGACATTTTGCGAAGCTTTGTTTAAATCTCCCGCTTTTTTAAAATTATGACCCCAATTCTCCACTCCTATCAACGCAATTTTATCATCGCCTTTTTGAATGTAAGCATGTTCATTCAATAAAAGATTAAAACCAATTTGGCCGTATAATTTTTTTATTTCCTGAAAATTTTCGTTTTTCTCTTTTTCTGATGGCCACGTAACATATTCGCCATAATCGTGATTTCCGAGAACAGAGAACTTTCCGTGTTTATAATTTTTTATTCTATTAAAAGAATTTATCCAGGGATGCATTTCTTTGGCGTGCGTATTCACTATATCACCCGTAAACAAAATCATATCAGAGTCTTGCTCGTTTATCAGATCTATCGCATAATTTATTTTTTCCGGATTATCAAAACTTCCACTGTGAACGTCTGAAATCTGAGTGATTTTAAAACCATCAAAAGCAGCTGGTAAATCTGGAAAAAAAATAGTCTGTTTGAAAACTTTGTAATTGTATTTCCCTTCAAAAATTCCATAAATCAAAGATAAAAAAGGAACAGCAGCCAATCCTAAAGCAATCTGACTGATAAACTTTCGCCTGTCTGGCATTATTTCCTTTCGGGGAGCATTGTACATACAATAATTCAGGATACTGGCTCCTATTCTAAAAATATCTTCACCTAATAAAACTATAGTTATGACAATTTTTGGCACATAAACCAACAGCATCAACCCCATTGTAAACATGGTTTGCTTGGTTTGTCCAACAGAACGGTCAAATTGCGTAAAGGAATAAACGATAAAAACTAAAAGCAGTAAACTTATAATCTGATAGCTTACCAAAACCCAACGCAGCTTAATTAAAGTTCGGAGAGCCTGATAAGAATATATTTCAACAAATAAAAAAAGAGCACAAAGAATTAGAAAGCGAACAATCATTGATTAAAATTTTTGAACAAAGTAACAAAGAATGATGAATTGATTGCTTTATATTATCAAAATTTTAACTAGAAATCCATACATTTTTTGACAAATTCAACAGCTGATTTAAATTAAGTTTAAAGTGCAATATAATTTCAAACAACAAATTCGTTTTTAAAACCCAATTGCTTATTTTTACAGACTAATATTTTTTTTATGTCAACTCAAAAACGTCTTTTTCTTCTCGATGCTTACGCCTTAATTTTTCGTGGTTATTATGCCTTCATAAAAAATCCGCGAATCAACTCAAAAGGAATGGACACATCCGCTATCATGGGTTTTATGAACTCCCTTTTGGATGTTATTAAACGTGAAAAACCAGATCATTTGGCCGTTGCTTTTGATAAAGGAGGAAGTCAGTTAAGAAACGAAATATTTCCTGAATACAAGGCAAACCGCGACGTAACTCCCGAAGCCATAAAAATTGCCGTTCCTTATATCTGCGAGTTATTGAAAGCGATGCACATTCCGATCATTGAAGTGGCGGGTTTTGAAGCCGATGACTTAATTGGAACCATTGCCAAACAAGCCGAAAAAGAAAATTATCAGGTTTTTATGGTAACGCCCGATAAGGATTTTGCACAATTGGTTTCTGAAAACATCTTTATGTACAAACCTGCCCGTATGGGTAACGGAATCGAAATTTGGGGCGTTCCGGAAGTTTTAGCAAAATTTGAAATTGAAAGACCTGAGCAGGTAATTGATTTTCTTGGAATGATGGGCGATGCTGCCGATAACATTCCAGGACTTCCGGGTGTTGGTGAAGTAACAGCTAAAAAGCTTTTGAAAGAATTTGGCACAATGGAAAATCTTTTAGCTAATACAGACAAGCTAAAAGGAAAAATGAAAGAAAATATCGAAGCCAACAAAGAAAAAGGTTTGTTGTCTAAAACCCTCGCAACGATATTATTAGATTGTCCCGTAACTTTTAACGAAGCTGACTACGAATTAACGCGTCCTGACATCGAAAAAACTGATGCTATTTTTCAGGAACTGGAATTCAGAAGAATGGCAGAACAATTTGATAATTTATTTAAAGTGGGTGGTGGAAATGAATTAGCAACTACAGCTCCGGCTTCGGATGCTAAATTATATAAAAAACCACAAGCCAAAAACGAAGATCAATTCGATCTTTTTGGCGGAGGAAATTCTGAAGAAGAAACAGAAACTACCCGAGCTTCGTTTTACAATACTTTAGAGAATACACCACACTCCTATCAAGCCATTCAGGGCGATTTGGGTATAAAATTGCTTTTACAAAATTTACAAAATCAGACTTCGGTTTGTTTTGATACTGAGACGACCGGCTTAGATGCTTTGCACGCTGAATTAGTCGGAATTGCATTTTCTTATGAAAAAGGAAAAGGCTTTTACGTTCCTTTCCCGGAAAATCAGGAAGAAGCTCAAACTTTGATTGAAAAATTCAGACCTTTTTTCGAAAATGAAACTATCGAAAAAATTGGTCAGAACTTAAAATATGATTTAAAAATACTTTCTAATTACGGAATTTCGGTAAAAGGAAAATTGTTCGACACCATGATTGCGCATTATTTGATTAATCCTGATATGCGTCATAATATGGATATTTTATCGGAAACGTATTTGAAATATGCACCAAAATCTATTGAAACTTTAATTGGTAAAAAAGGTAAAAATCAAATTTCGATGCGCGATGTTGCCATCGAAGACATCAAAGAATATGCTGCCGAAGATGCTGATGTAACGTTTCAACTAAAAGAAATTTTCACATCCGAATTAGACAAAACCGAAACTAAAAAGCTTTTTGACGAAATCGAAATTCCGTTAGTAACTGTTTTGGCCGATATGGAAACAGAAGGAATTCGTCTGGATGTTGACTTCTTAAAACAGATGTCAACCGAAATGGAAGTTGAAATTAAATCTTTGGAACAAAAAATCTACGAAACAGCTGGCGAGAAATTCAACCTGGCTTCTCCAAAACAATTGGGAGATATTTTATTTGACAAGCTAAAAATTGGCGGAGCAAAGCAAAAGAAAACCAAAACAGGTCAGTACGCAACTGGCGAGGAAGTATTGTCGTATTTAGCCAATGACCATCCTATTGTGAAAGAAATTCTGGACTGGAGACAAATGGTAAAATTACAAAGCACTTATATTTTGGCTTTGCCAGAACAAGTTGATAAAAAAACATTACGTGTTCACACCGATTATATGCAAACTGTTGCGGCTACAGGACGTCTGAGCTCTAATAATCCAAACTTGCAAAACATTCCGATTCGTACCGAAAGAGGGCGTCAGATTCGTAAAGCTTTTGTAGCCCGTGACGAAAATCACACCTTGATTTCTGCCGATTACTCGCAAATAGAACTTCGAATTATCGCTGCCTTAAGTGGTGAAGAAAATATGATTGCCGCTTTTAAAAACGGAGAAGACATTCACAAAGCAACTGCTGCCAAAGTTTTTGATGTGCCGTTGGATGAAGTTTCACGAGAGCAAAGAAGCAACGCCAAAACTGTAAACTTTGGAATTATATATGGTGTTTCAGCTTTTGGATTGAGTAATCAGACTTCGTTGTCTCGTAGTGAAAGTGCTGCTTTGATTGAAGCGTATTATAAAACCTATCCACGTTTGAAATCATACATTCAGGAACAAATAGAATTCGCACGCGAAAATGGTTATGTACAAACGATTTTAGGTCGTCGTCGATATTTAAAAGACATCAACTCAGCAAATGCCGTTGTTCGTAGCGCTGCCGAAAGAAACGCCGTAAACGCACCAATTCAGGGAAGTGCCGCCGATGTGATAAAAATTGCGATGATTAACATTCATAAAAAACTAAAAGGCGACAACTGGAAGTCTAAAATGCTGCTTCAGGTACATGATGAGCTTGTGTTTGATGTGCATAATGATGAGTTAGAAAAAATTCAGCCGATGATCAAACACGAGATGGAAAATGCTTTTATGATGAGCGTTCCGCTAGATGTTGAACTTGGTTTGGGTAAAGACTGGCTGGAAGCGCACTGATAATTTTAGATTTTAGAGTGTAGATTTTCTTATAAACCACGCAAGCAATAAACGATTAATGAAGAAGATTTTCTTTCTCTTTTGTGTATTTTATTCAACAATTACTTTTTGTCAGGAAACCTTTTATTTAGAAGGAACTTTGGCAAAAAGTAAAATCTATATGAAAATTGAAGTTTATAAAGATGATAAAGAAACAAGCCTGACAACTACTTATTTTTATCAGAATTCACTAAAGGATATCCGATTAGAGGCTACTTTAAAAAATGAAACTTACACCTTCTTCTTTAAACCAGACAATGTAATAACTGAAAAATTCTATTTAAAGAAAGGTAATAATAATCACTTTGAAGGGTCCTGGTATAATGCTGAAGGAAAACAGTTTCCAGTTCAATTAGAACCTATCAACTTTTCGAATTACAAATCAAATCTGGATCCCTATTATGAAAAGGAGAAATTAAACCTTGTTAAATGTAAATTTTTAGAATTCAAAAAACAAAAAACCACTCTTTACAACAACAAAGAATTTATCTGGTACTCTGAGAAACATTGTGATTCTGATTTTTTTAGATTAGGAACTAATTTTTCAGAGAAAAATAAAGCTCGTATTAATCCTGTTTTAGAAAACATACATATTGAAAATACACTCGCGCAACTCAACTGCGCTTCCACTTTTGAATATAGCGAAGGAAAAGGAATTGAAGGAAATTCGACAATAACCTTTTTAAATGAAAACTTATTAGGTTTCGAAACCTCAATGTTTTGGGATTGCGGAGGTGCACATCCTGATTTTGGAACTAATGGTTATCTAATTGATCTGAACAGCGGAAAAAACTATGAAATCGATGACATTATAGCCTTTGACAAAAGTGTAACAACGGAGAAACAAAGTGATTTTTCAGGGTTTTCAAAATATCGATCGACTTATTTTGCACCAAATTTACTTGCCATTATCACTTCAATTGAGCATTTTGTAAAACCAAAAGACGGAGATGATTCCTGCGATTACACTAATACAGAATATTGGGATTTTATTTCTTGGAACTATACTGAAAAAGGTATTGAATTTACACCATACTTTCCACGAGTAGAGCGATCTTGCGAGGAATCTTTTTTAGTGCCTTTTGAAAAATTAAAGAAATATAAAAATCCTAAATTTCCTTACGGTTTGAACTAAAAAAAACCTCGAAGTTAAATTCGAGGTTTTTTGTTTATTTCTTACGAGTAGATTCTCGCTCTTTTAGTTTTGTTTTGATGACGATGGTTTCGTAATCTGAGGTTTCTTCTTCTGATTCTTCTAATCTTTCGATCAATTTTTTAGCAGCTACTTCTCCAATCTCAATTCCGTGTTGACTTACGGTTGTTAAACTTGGTGACAAACGTCTTGAAGCCAAAATTCCATCGGCAAAACCAATTATCGAAATATCTTCCGGCACTCTGAATCCTTTTTTCAGACTCACACGCAATGCGGCCACGGAGTCATTTTCATCCAAAGCAAAAATAGCATCAATTTTATGATCAAAAATAGCGTCAATTTTACTTTTCATGTCTTCTTCAGAATCGGTGCGGATGATAATTTTTTCGTTTAACGAAATATTATTGTCTTTTAAAGCTTTCAAATAGCCATCAGCTCTTAATTTACCAACACTCAAATTATCAACAGACGAAATCAAAGCGATATTTTTGCAGCCTAAATCAATTAAATGTTGTGTTGAGTTTAAGGCCGAATCAAAATCATCTACTACTACTTTATCGCATTCTACTTCATCTGCAATACGATCGAACATCACAATTGGCGTTCCATCATTGATAATTGCAGAGAAATGACTGTAATCCTGAAGTTTCTGAGCTTCTTCAGAAACCGAAAGAATAAATCCGTCGATGGTTCCGTTGCTCAGCATTTCAAGGGTATGAATTTCTTTTTCTAAAGACTCATTCGAAATACAGGTAATTACGTTATACCCTTTTTTATCAGCAACCTTTTCGATTCCGCTAAAAACCTTGGCAAAAAAGGAGTTTAGTATATTAGGTATAATAACCCCTATAGTTTTGGTTTTACGATTTTTTAGATTCAGACCAATAACATTAGGCTTATAATTTTTGAGTTTGGCATACTCCTTAATCTTTACCTTTGTTTGCTCGCTGATTTCCGGGCTATCATTTAGTGCCTTAGAAACTGTAGATACAGAAACATTAAGTTCTTTTGCAATTTGTTTTAGAGTTGCTTTAGCTTTCATAAATAGATATGAGTTAATTAATCGTAATTGTAAAGTCGAAAGTTAACAAAATGGCACTTATTATACAATTATATGTGTAAAAAAGAGTAATTATGCTTAATAAACGTCTTTAAGTTGAAAAAAGTGTAATGTACAATAATTTTCTAATGCAAATGTAATATAATTTATGAAAGACAGACCATAAGTATGATTTGAAATAGGAGTCGCTTTTTACGTATTGTAATATACATTTGATAATCAGTATTCAAAGCACTAAAAAATAATCTTTTAAGGTATTTGGTTTTAAAATAATTAATTGTACTTTTGCATCCCCTTTATTGGGGATGGAATGTTTAATTAAAATAATATTATGGACGCATTAAGCTACAAGACAATTTCAGCTAGCAAAGCCACTGTAACTAAAGAGTGGATTGTTGTTGACGCTGAAGGTCATAACTTAGGTCGTCTTGCTTCAAAGGTTGCAATGATCTTAAGAGGTAAGTACAAACCAAGTTACACACCGCACGTTGACTGTGGAGATAACGTAATTGTTATCAACTCAGAAAAAATTAACCTTACAGGTACAAAGATGAATGACAAAATTTACATGCGTCATACAGGTTACCCAGGAGGACAAAGAACTTTAACTGCTAAAGTATTGCAATCTAAAAACCCTGCATTATTAGTAGAAAAAGCTGTAAAAGGAATGTTACCTAAAAACAAATTAGGAGCTGAACTTTTTAGAAATCTAAATGTTGTTGTAGGACCAGAGCACAAACAAGGAGCTCAAAAACCTAGAACTGTTAACCTAAACGATCTTAAGTAATGGGAGTTATTCACAAAATCGGTAGAAGAAAAACCGCTGTTGCACGTGTATATGTTTCTGAAGGAACAGGAAAAATCACTGTAAACAAAAAAGAATTCGCAACTTACTTTCCAACTGCAACTTTACAATACAAAGTTTTACAACCAATGTCTATGACAGAAAATGTAAACAACTTTGATGTAAAAGTAAACGTTTACGGAGGTGGTTCAACTGGTCAGGCAGAAGCTGTAAGAATGGCATTGGCACGCGTTATGTGTGAAGTAAATGCTGAAAACAGAGCTATCCTTAAACCAGAAGGTTTATTAACAAGAGATCCAAGAATGGTTGAACGTAAGAAATTTGGTCAGAAGAAAGCTCGTAAGAGATTCCAATTCTCTAAACGTTAATATTACCTGTCTTGTACATTGGTACAAGGCACTCAATTATTTATTGAAATTAAAAACACAGTTGTTGTTGCTCTCCTATCGAGGTAGGAAATAGTTTAGCATCTAAATGTATAAAGCCTGGGAAACCGCCATTTATACATTGCTAATCAACAGAACGTAAACTAGTACAAAAATGGCAAACAAAATAGAAGTTAAAGACTTACTAGAAGCAGGTGTTCACTTTGGACACATGACTAGAAAATGGGATCCAAACATGGCTCCTTACATTTATATGGAGCGTAATGGTATTCACATTATCAATCTATATAAAACTGCAGCAAAAATTGAAGAGGCTAACGAAGCTTTGAAAAAAATCGCTGCATCAGGTAGAAAAATCTTATTCGTAGCTACCAAAAAACAAGCTAAAGACATCGTTGCTGAAAAAGCAAAAGCTGCAAACATGCCTTACATCACTGAAAGATGGCCAGGTGGAATGCTAACTAACTTTGTAACTATCAGAAAGGCAGTTAAAAAAATGTCTTCTATTGATAAAATGAAGAAAGATGGTACTTTCATGACGTTATCTAAAAAAGAGCGTTTGCAAGTTGATCGTCTTCGTGCTAAATTAGAGAAAAACTTAGGTTCAATCGCTGACATGTCCAGACTACCAGCTGCATTGTTCGTAGTAGATATTAAAGCTGAACATATCGCAATAAAAGAAGCACAAAAATTAAACATTCCAGTTTTCGCAATGGTTGATACGAACTCTGACCCAAGAGAGGTTGATTACGTTATTCCTGCAAATGATGATGCTTCTAAATCAATTGACAAAATTTTATCTTTAGTTACTGCTGCTGTAATTGACGGTCTTTCTGACAGAGGTTCTGAGAAAGAAACTGAAGCTACAGAAGAAGTTGCTGCTGAAGCTCCTGCTGCTGTTGAAGCTGCACCGGCTGCTGAAGCTGCTCCTGCAACTGAAGAATAAATCAAATTTAAATTCCAAATTTTAAATTCCAAAATCCAAGAATAATTAAAAACATAATGTTGATAATTTATTAAAATTGGAGTTTGGAATTTAAAAGATGGAATTTTTACTTTTAACATTAAAATTCAAAATATTATGGCAACAATTACTGCTGCAGACGTAAATAAATTAAGACAATCTACAGGTGCCGGAATGATGGACTGTAAAAAAGCTTTAGTTGAGGCTGATGGAGATTTCGATAAAGCGATACAAGTCCTTAGAGAAAAAGGACAAAAAGTTGCTGCTAACCGTTCTGACCGTGAGTCTTCTGAAGGAGCTGCTGTTTCTTTTATCAATGCTGACAATACTAAAGGAGCTATCATCACTTTAAACTGTGAGACTGACTTCGTAGGTAAGAACGAAGCTTTCGTAACTTTGGCTAAAGAATTAGTTGAAAAAGCGATTAACTTCTCTTCTAAAGAAGAATTCTTAGCTTCAGATTTCAACGGAATTACTGTTGCTGAAAAATTAATTGAGCAAACTGGTGTTATTGGTGAGAAAATCGAAATCGGTGGTTTCGAAATTTTAGAAGGTGCTTTCGTAGGATCTTATGTTCACGTTAACAAAATTGCTGCATTAACTGCAATTTCTGCTGCAATTCCTAACGCTGACGTTTTAACTAAAGATGTTTCTATGCAAGTTGCTTCTATGGGAGCTGATACATTATCTTACAAAGATTTTGATCCTGCTTTTGTTGAATCTGAACTTGCTGCTCGTATTGCTGTAATCGAAAAAGATAATGAAGAAGCAAAACGTTTAGGAAAAACATTGAAAAATGTTCCTAAATACATTTCTTTCTCTCAATTAACTGAAGAAGTTATCAAACAAGCTGAAGAAGATGCTAAAGCTGAATTAAAAGCTGAAGGTAAACCAGAGCAAATTTGGGACAAAATTATTCCAGGAAAAATACAACGTTTCATTTCTGACAACACTACTTTAGACCAAGAAAAAGCTTTATTGGATCAAAACTTCATCAAAGATGACAGTAAAAAAGTGGGTGATTATGTTAAAGGATACAACGTTGAAATTACAGGTTTCAAAAGAGTTACTTTAGGTTAATATATTATTTCAATATAAAAAGTCCCGAATATTCAGTTATTCGGGACTTTTTTTTTGTGAGATGTGAGATGTTAAATATGAAAAGTGAAATCTGAAAAAGTTAGATTCTAACAACTTCAAGAAAAGTGTCACAAATCTATTTTATCTTGAGCCGAGTTTAAGCAAATCATTTTGTAAAGCTCCTGTTTTTCATCCAATCCATTTCACATTTCACATTTTACATTTTACATTTTACTTTTCACATTTCACATTTCATTTTTTATCCTTAATAGGGAAATTTCTGGCACGCATCAATGCATCCGATTTTGGAGCTCTTCCTCTAAAACTTTCGTATGCTTTTTCCTGATCGATTGTGTTTCCAACGCTAAACACATTATCGTATAAACGCTTTGCCACTTCTTTATCATAAGCTCCTTTTCCTTCTGTAAAAGCCTCCCAGGCATCTGCATTGATAACATCTGCCCATAAATAGCTATAATATCCCGCTGCATATCCATCACTGGAGAAAATATGTGCAAATTGCGGAATTCGGTGACGCATCACGATTTCTGACGGCATGTGCAATTTGTCTAAAGTTTCTTTTTCGAATTGATGCGGATCAATTGTTTCGGTAGTCAGGTGCAATTTCATATCGATTAAAGAACTTGAAATAGTTTCTACAGTAGCAAATCCTTCACCAAAATTACTGGCTTGCTCTATTCTTTCTACAAATGCTTTTGGCAACGGCTGACCTGTTTTATAATGCAAAGCAAATTTATTTAAAACCTCTGGAGTACCCAACCAATGTTCTAATAATTGGGAAGGAAACTCCACATAATCTCTTGCTACAGCAGTTCCAGCTAAACTTGGATAGGTAACATTCGAACACAATCCGTGAAGCGCGTGACCAAATTCGTGAAACAAAGTCGAAGCATCTTCCCAAGAAATCAAAATGGGTTCGTCTGTACTCCCTTTTATAAAATTACAATTGTTAGAAACGATCGTAAGAACCTCTCCGTTTAGCTTTTGTTGCTCACGATACGAGTTCATCCAGGCTCCAGAGCGCTTTCCGGCACGTGCATAAGGGTCAAAATACCATAATCCCACTACTTTTCCCGTTAGCTTATTACTTACTTCCCAAACACGTACATCTGGATGATAAACCGGAACATTGGTAATTTGTCTGAAATTCAAATTAAACAATTCACCCGCAACCCAAAACATCCCCTCACGTAGTTTTTCTA
Source organism: Flavobacterium hydrocarbonoxydans (assembly GCF_009789235.1). Classification (GTDB taxonomy): domain Bacteria; phylum Bacteroidota; class Bacteroidia; order Flavobacteriales; family Flavobacteriaceae; genus Flavobacterium; species Flavobacterium hydrocarbonoxydans. The sequence goes on from NZ_WSTB01000008.1 coordinate 140,291, forward strand.
ACTGCAAATATTGTTTTACTTCGTTTTGATCTAAATCGTATTTTGCCTTTCTAACTTTCTCAGCATAATAACGATAATCCCAAGGCTGAATTTTAAAATTTCCTCCTTCGGCATCCACAATCTTTTGCATTTCGGCCACATCATCTTTTACTTTTGCAACCGCTGGCTCCCAAACAGAATTCATTAAATCTAAAGTCTTTTGCGGATCTTTGGCCATTTTATTAGATAAATTCCAATCTGCAAATGTAGCAAAACCAAGTAATTTTGCCTTTTCCTGACGTAATTGCAAAATCTTTACCACCGTTTCATTGTTATCAGTTGCATTACCATTATCACCTCGTTTTACAAAAATATCAAAGGCTTTTTCCCGTAAATCTCTACGGGTCGAAAAGGTCAGAAATGGCTCGATAGAAGAACGTGTATTGGCCACACAACCCATAATTTCTAATTTTCTGGTCTTCGCTTCAGCAATAGCAGCATTTTTTACTTCGTTTGGCAAACCTGCAAAATCATTTTCCGTTTTTAATTCTACATACTGATTGTTTTCTTCTGCTAATAGATTTTGACTGAATTTTGTAAAAAGAGAAGCCAACTCCTGGTTAATTTTACCAACTTTTGCTTTTGTATTTTCATCTAATTTTGCTCCTTCACGAACAAAACGAGTATAATACCACCAAATCAAACGTTGCTGCTCACTGGTTAGTTTTGTACTTTCCTTTGAATTATATAATGTTTCAATTCGGGTAAAAAGCTTTCTGTTTTGATACACTTTGTCACTAAACGCAGACAATTTAGGTGACATTTCTGTATCAATTTTATTGAATTCCGGACTGCTTAAATTCGATCTGTAAATGCCATAAACCGCCGAAATCCTGGACATTGTTCTTCCGGACAATTCTAAAGCTGCAATGGTATTATCAAAAGTAGGTGCTTTTGGATTATTTGCAATAGCGTCAACTTCATCTAATTTTTCCTGAATTCCAAATTCAATTGCAGGTTTAAAATCTGAAACTTTGTATTCATTAAAAGCAGGAACTCCGCCATAAGGTCCGGTCCATTTTTGAATCAAAGGATTATCAGCTTGGGTTTGCGCATTTACCGAAAAAATCGTACTACTCATGATAAAAAGGGTTATTAATTTCTTTGTTTTAGTAATTTTCATAAATGAAAAAAGATTTGTTATACTTCAAAAATAACCAAAAATTAGGACAACTTAGGTAAATGATTCTTTTTAAAGAAAAGGCTGCTGTCAATCATTTTTTACCTTTAAAAAAAGAAAACATTTTAAGAAAATCCTTTCTAATAAAATAACGAAATGATTGATTTCTATTCTATATTTGTTTGACTAAACCGAAAAACCAAAAACCTTGAAAAAGTTACTTTTTATTTTATTATTCATAATCTCTTCTGTACAGGCACAAAACAATAGTTTATTCTGGGAAATCTCCGGAAATGGCCTTTCTAAGAACTCGTATTTGTACGGAACCATGCATGTTAGCGAAAAAGTCTCTTTTCACTTATCTGATTTATTTTTCAAAAACCTTTTAGCGGCAGACATCGTCGCAAACGAAAGCAATCCGGAAACCTGGAGTGATTTGAATAATTTAATGAAAAACAATTATAATGATTCTTATCTAAATAACTACCGAAACAATACCCAATATTCTGATTTTTATCTGTTTCCAACTGAAAAAGAAACGATTAAAACCATTTTTGTAAACGACAATACTTTTTTCAGGAATATGCTTTCAGGAGTTGAAGGCGATCAGGCCGATTTTCAGGAAAACACCGTTCTGGATATGTTTATTTTTCAAACAGGAAAAAAATACAAAAAGAAAATAACAGGTCTTGAAGATGCCAAAGAATCAATGATTTCGTTGCTAAATATAATGGGCGATGATGCAACACCAAAAGAAGAAAACAAGCTGCTGTTAATGAAAATCATCAAAAACAGAAACCCAACTGAGGTAATGAAAGAATACTATCGCGAAAAAGATATCGTAATGCTTGACTCTATCTACAAACTGATGTTTTCTAAAAAAGCACACGATGCCCTGATTGTTAACCGCAATATCATAATGACCAAAAGTATTGATTCTATTGCAAAAACAGGAAGTTTGTTTTCTGCTGTGGGCGCAGCGCATCTTGCCGGAAAAGATGGCATTATTGAGTTATTAAGACAAAAAGGATATACGGTAAAACCCATCATTGATGTTTTTACCGAAAAAGGAAAAACCCAAAAGAAGGATATCGAAGCTTATTTCCCAAACCCAAATTTTGCAGTTACCAATACCAGCGACGGAATGATAACGCTTCCGTTGTATAAAAAAACTGTCGAAGAAAACCAAACCTTAGGATCGCCAGATTTTACCAATGGCGGCGCTATCAATATCAAAAGAATTCCTTTAAATCAATTTCTAAAAAAAGACAACGACGTTTATGAGCCTAAATCGCTCGATAGTTTGTTTTTCGAAAAAATTGCCGGCGATATTATTCAGAAAACCTATTTTGAACAGGAAAACTACTCCGGATATGATATTAAAAACATCACGAAAACCGGAAATAACCAGCGTTCCAAATTCTTTATTACACCGCTCGAAATCATTTCGGTTTCGATGAATGGCCCCACAAATTATGTAAGACAATATGAAAACGACGTTTTTGAAAACATCAAAATCAAGTCTTTTAAAACCAATTGGGAGAAAATAAAACCTAAAAAAGGAGGATTCGAAATAGAATTGCCTGCATTCAATTTTGTTTTTGGAAACAGTATTGAAAAACCAAATAACATCGAAATTCAGGCCTATGACAATACCGAAAAAGGATATTATTTTCTGACTGAAAAAACAATAAACGAAACCAGTATTATAGAAAACTCAGAATACGAGCAGCAGCAAATTCATTATCAGTTTTACCTGCAGCACGATATAGACTCAACGAACACAAAATTTGACAAAGACAAGAATACTTTTGTTTCGGCTTCGACATTGGGTACAAAAAAAATAAATCTGAAAACTTTTATAGCTGGTAATAAATACTATTTATTGGGAACCGTAAATGCTTCGGACAATAATACAAACCGTTATTTCGATTCTTTTTCTCCTACTCCAATTCTTTATCAGTCTAAAAACAAAGTTTTTACCGATACCTTGGCTACATTTAGTGTTGAAATTCCTGAAAAAGAAAATGAAAAGCTTTTCCTGAATTTAGCAGCAGAGAAAAGAAACTCTAAAAATACTTTTGAAGATTCCGGCAACTTTTATTCGTTTGAATCAGAAACAAAAAAAACGGTCGATTTACAATATTATAAATACTCAAAATACGAAAGCACAATTAGCAACGACAGCGTTTATAGACGTTTCAAAAAAACATTCCTAAACTACAGAGACAATAGAGATGATGATGATTTTGAAGAAAACTTTAATCCCAATTTCACACAATTACCGGCTAGTCAGACCTCGTTGCTAAATACCAATATGCATTCTAAAAAAGGGTTTTCAAAATCTGTATGGAATAAAATTTTAAGAAATAAAAACGACGATTATCAAATTCTGAAGGAATCTTCCTTTTATGATCAGGACAAAAATATCTATACTATTGAGGCTTTGGTTTCGAAACCAAATGCTTCGCAAGCAGTAAAATACAAAGTTTTGTATCGCAATAATGCTTTCTATTCGATGAGTAGTTTAGTAGAAAAAAATAATCCTGATAACGATGCTTTCGTAGAAAAAGCTTTTACAACTTTACAATTAAAAGAAACCGATAAAAAAGCCCTTTCTGAAGACAAAGTACAGCTTTTTATAACAGATGCTAAAAGCGAAAAAGACACTATTCGATACTCAGCCTTAAAATCTGTAAACATGCTTACTATCGAAAAGAAAGATTTTGATAAGGTTAGCAGCTTTCTGAGCAGCTTTAAATTTAAAGATAATGAAACAGATGCGATTAATACCTTAATTGGAAAAATAGGCAAAATTGATGATACACGAGTGATTCCGTTTTTGGAGCAATATTACAAAAACGAAGCAACCAAAACTACGGTTAGAATTAGTATTCTGGAAGCACTTTCTAATCAAAAAAATAAAAAAGGGTACCAAAAAGTAAACGAATTATTAGAATTTGACTTACCGCTTCCGGACAATGAATATGAAATAAAAGGATTGTTTTATGCTTTTGAAAACGATGCTGAAAACAGTAAAGAACTGTTTCCTGACATTTTTCAGTATTATAGTATTACCGAATACAACAAGCCTATTCTGGACTTTACAAACATTTTATTAGAGAAAAAACTAATCACAGTAAAGAAACTAAATGTTTTCAAAAAAATCATACTTACCAATGCAAAACTAGAATACAAAAGGGTTTTAAGCTGGAATCAGAAAAAGAAAATAGACAAAGAAGATGAGGAAGAAACAGTAGAAATTTATGATGATTATGATTCCCGAAACTCATTAGAAAATATTGTCAATTATATGGATTTGCTTTCTAATTTTGACCAAAATAATGAAACAAAAGACTTATTCGACAAAATAAAAAAACTGGATATTCCGGAACTTAACATCGAATTACTGCGTCTTGGAATTATACACAACAAGCTTTCAGAACCGGAAATAAAAACTGCTTTGGAGAATCCAAAAACGAGATTTATTACCCTCAATCTGTTGCTCAATGCAGACAAAAAAGAGTTTGTTGCTTTATCAGATGATGAAATTGCAGCGTCGGCTTTGATGAATTTTACAAATCCTGCTTTACAAGATTCTATTCAGTTACTAAAAAAACAAATAGTAGAACACAACGGAAAAGAGATAACGTATTATTTTTATCAGATTTCAAAAAAGGTAAAAGACTCCGAAATCACTCAGAAACAATTATGTGCTTTGGCTTTTATCTATGAGAATAAAAAAATAAATCCATTGGCTTACAACATGCTTTCGCTAAAAGAGATTACTGAAGATGAAAATCTGGAGGAACAATATGAACTTATTATCAATCAATCGCTAAATGGTAACCATCCAAGAGCCAGCTTTGTAAAGGAAAAAGCCGAAAAACAAACTAATCCTGAATTGGAATTTTAGAAGTCAATTTTCTCAAAATTAATTAACTTTATAACCTGAAACTAAACTTACTTTATGTTTAAGACCAAAAAAGAAATTGTTTTTGTAATTCTGGCCGGGATTTTTATAACGAATGCTGTTGTAGCGGAGCTTATTGGCGGTAAACTCATTCAGATTGGTCCTTTTGTAATGAGTATTGGGATTTTGCCATGGCCAATTGTTTTTTTAACAACCGATTTAATCAATGAATATTTTGGAGAAAAGGGCGTTAAAAAACTCTCTTTTATAACCGCCTGTCTAATTGCGTATGCCTTTATTATTTTATTTATGGCACTCACCATTCCGGCTGCTAAAGGAATAAGCCCAGTAAATGACGAACAGTTTCAGGCAGTTTTTGGGCAAAGTATGTGGATTATTGTGGGAAGTATTATTGCTTTTATGGTTTCGCAACTGATCGATGTAAGCGTTTTTTGGTTTTTTAAAAACAGAACAGGTGACAAAAAAATATGGCTTAGAACTACAGGTTCAACAATAATTTCGCAGCTTTTCGATTCATTTATTGTACTAGGAATTGCATTTTGGCTACCCGGAAAAATAGATTTTGATACCTTTATTTCTTCGGCATTAACGGGTTATGTTTTCAAACTTTCAGTTGCCGTTTTACTAACTCCCCTGATTTATGCCGGACATCATTTAATCAAAAAATATTTAAAAGAAGACAACTCAGATTAAGGTTCCTTAGTTATGAAAAAACATTATTCTCTTAGTATTCTTTTTATAAGCTGTCTTTTTTTAAGTTGTGGTAAAGACGAAAAAAAGCAGCAACAAAAAAACATTGTAGTCTCTAAAAAAAGTACTGAGTCCCTAATAAGCAAAGCAAAAGATACGCTTGTAACAGATACTATCCCCGGAATTCCTAATGATTCCGTAATTGCTAAAAGCGTTTTGAAAAAAACTGTTTCGGAAAAAGAAATTACAGAAAGAAAACCAAATTCCAAAGGCAAAAAAAAGAAAGCAAAAAACCCGGATACTATTGCTGATCAAACTCCAGAGGCCGAAAATTCACAAACCGAAAAAGTTGCAAGTTTTATTTATTTCCGCAAAATGTTAGCCGATTGCAAGATAGGACAAACGCTAACCCAAAAGGAGCTCACAAAGAATTACAACATTCCAAAAGACGGCATTAAATTAATAAAAAGTATCACCAAAATTGCCGAAGATGAAATTGCAATCAAGTGGCACAAAACCTGGTTTGTAGAAAAAGTTTCGGATGCAAAATTTAATGACGCTAGTATGAAAGTAAGTTTTAAGGAAAATAAAATGTACACTTCAGGCAATGCGATAGGCATAAAATTCAACCAAAAAACTTACACTGATTTGATTATTATTGGAAGTAACGCCTATATTCCGAGTGTAAAAGGATATCATTGGCAAATAGGAAAATAATGGAAAACGTAATGCGATGCAGCTGGTGTACCGCCAGTGATTTATACAAAAAATACCATGACGAAGAATGGGGTGTTCCTGTTTACGATGATGCTTCGTTGTTCGAATTTTTGATTCTTGAAACTTTCCAGGCGGGTTTGAGCTGGATTACTATTCTCAACAAAAGAGAGAATTTCAGAGCTGCTTTTGACCATTTCGATTATAAAAAAATAGCCCAATATCCCGAAGACAAAATCGAATCTTTACTCCAAGACACGGGAATCATTCGCAACAAACTTAAAATAAGATCGGCAGTTTCAAACGCGCAAGCTTTTATAAAAGTCCAGGAAGAATTTGGAAGTTTTTCGGCTTATATCTGGAAATTTACCAACGGAAAAACCATCGACAATAAACCCAAAACCTCAAAAGACGTCCCTGCAACAACTCCTCTTTCAGACGAGATCAGCAAAGATTTAAAAAAACGAGGCTTCAAATTTGTAGGTTCCACCGTAATTTACGCACACATGCAAGCCACCGGAATGGTCAACGATCATACGGAAGATTGCTGGAAAAGAAGCCAGTAAACAGTGTCTATTTTCAGTTTCGAGTGAAAACATGAAACCTGACCCAAGGCTGAAAAGCTGAATTGACGAAGCAAACCTGAAACTTTTTTAAAACTTTTAAACAAAAAACACTTATATTTGCTTCACACTTTAGGGGTGTCTACAACTTGTAGGCTGAGATTTTACCCTCTGAACCTGATCTAGTTCATACTAGCGTAGGGAAAAGTAAGATGACTTCTGCGCGCATTTTTATGCGTAATTGTAGCCATTCCTAAGGTAGAAATTCACAGTAGTGAATCGCTGTTAAACCTAAAAAAATATAGGAATGGAACTAAAAATCAACCATCAGACAAAACAATTCAGTGCCGATACGCTCAGCGTTCAATCGTTGCTCGATCTCGAAATTCCAAACAAACAAAACGGAATCGCCGTTGCTATCAACAACACCGTTGTTCCAAAAATAAATTGGAGCCAGCACCTCCTACAGGAAACTGACGAGATTCTAATTATTTCCGCCACACAAGGAGGATAATTAGGCTGCCGGACGGGCTATCCGTTTCAAGTCCGCAGTCGTAAACCACAAAAACATAGTCGCAAAAAAGCTTCCGCTGGTCGCTTCCCTGCTCCTTGTTTTTTACGGTTTTCTCCTTTACGGGCTTTCCACTCCTATCCCTGGCAGAAAGAATAAATTTCAAAAATCAAATTCAAATTGTAAAGACAGTCGCACAGCAGCGCCTCTACAGAAAAGACGCACAGCAGTGCGTCTCTACAGAACATTTCACATTTCACATTTCACATTTCACATTCAACAAATTCACAATCAAAATCAATCTAAAATCTACACTCTAAAATCTTAAATCCATAATTAGCTATGAACCACGAAGAACAAATTTCCAGAACCCCTTTTCCCAATTCTAAAAAAGTCTATATAGATGGCGAAATTCATCCTATAAAAGTGGCCATGCGCGAAGTCATACTAAGCGACACCAAACTTTCAAATGGCGGAATCGAGAAAAATCCTCCGGTAACCATTTACGATACTTCAGGTCCTTACACCGATCCAAATATCGAAATCGACATTAGAAAAGGACTTCCCCGTCTTCGCGAAAATTGGATTTTAGATCGAAACGATGTCGAAATCCTCTCCGAAATAAGCTCCGATTACGGCCAAACCCGTTTGAAAGATGAAACGTTAAATCACCTTCGATTCGAATATTTACACCAACCCAAACGTGCCAAAAAAGGTGCGAATGTAACCCAGTTATATTACGCTAAACAAGGTATCATCACCCCAGAAATGGAATATATTGCGATTCGTGAAAACCAACGAATTGAACTTATAAATGAGCAAACTCAGGCAATGCAATGCCAGCACGCAGGACATAGTTTTGGAGCTAACACGCCAAAAAGCAAAATTACCCCAGAATTTGTCCGTAGCGAAGTAGCCTGCGGAAGAGCCATTATCCCCAATAACATCAACCATCCTGAAAGCGAACCCATGATTGTGGGACGTAATTTCCTGGTCAAAATAAACGCCAATATTGGAAACAGTGCCGTGACTTCGAGCATCGAAGAAGAAGTTGAAAAAGCCGTTTGGGCCTGCCGTTGGGGAGCCGACACGATTATGGATTTATCAACAGGAAAAAACATCCACGAAACCAGAGAATGGATCATTCGTAATTCGCCCGTACCAATCGGGACTGTGCCAATTTATCAGGCTTTAGAAAAAGTAAAAGGAATCGCCGAAGATTTAACTTGGGAAATTTTCCGAGATACTTTAATCGAACAAGCTGAGCAAGGCGTTTCGTATTTTACCATTCACGCAGGTGTATTATTACGCTACATCCATCTGACTGCTAATCGTGTTACGGGAATCGTTTCGCGTGGCGGTTCGATTATGGCAAAATGGTGTCTGTATCATCATAAAGAGAACTTTTTATACACGCACTTCGAGGAAATCTGCGAAATCATGAAGCAATACGATGTAGCTTTTTCGCTGGGTGATGGTTTGCGTCCGGGATCCATTGCAGATGCCAACGATGCCGCACAATTCGCCGAATTAGAAACTTTAGGAGAGTTGACAAAAATTGCATGGAAACACGATGTTCAGGTTTTTATTGAAGGTCCGGGACACGTGCCAATGCACATGATAAAAGAGAATATGGACAAACAATTAGAACATTGTCACGAAGCTCCATTTTATACTTTAGGCCCTTTAACCACTGATATTGCGCCGGGTTACGACCATATTACTTCAGCCATTGGAGCTGCTATGATTGGCTGGTATGGCTGTGCGATGTTGTGTTATGTAACGCCAAAAGAACACCTTGGTTTACCCAATAAAAAAGATGTAAAAGATGGTGTGATTACTTATAAAATTTCGGCTCACGCTGCCGATTTGGCCAAAGGGCATCCGGGAGCACAATATCGTGATAATGCGTTAAGTAAAGCCCGTTTTGAATTCCGTTGGGAAGATCAGTTTAATCTGGCGCTTGATCCTGATACAGCAAGAGAATTTCACGATGAAACCCTTCCGGCGGATGGTGCCAAAGTCGCTCACTTTTGCTCGATGTGTGGACCAAAATTCTGCTCTATGAAAATCTCTCAGGAAATTCGTGATGTCGCTGCCGCCGAAAAAGGTATGCAGGAGAAATCAGAGGAATTTATCGAACAGGGGAAAGAAATTTATATCTAATGTGAGATGATTTTTGTGAAATGTGAGATGCAAACATTGTTGACATTTCACATTTCACCTTTCACATTTTTCATTTTTCACAAAAAACAAAAAATATGATTGTATTTTCAAATCCTATTGCGTTGCGGGACGAAATCGACATTATTCATTCCCTTTTTGAGGATGGATTGGATTTATTTCATGTTCGAAAACCGGGTTATTCATTGGCAGAAATGCAGCAATTTCTTCAACAAATAAAATCGAATTATCGAGAGAAACTGGCTTTGCACACGCATCATCAATTGGCAGATGATTTTGGAATAAATCGAATTCATTTTTCGGAAAAAGATAGAAAACATGCTAATGACTTTCCTGCAAGATTTTCAAAACCTTGTCGGTATAAATCAACATCTACGCACTCAATAGATGATTTTAATACACTAGAAAATCATTTTGATTATGCTTTTCTGAGTCCTGTTTTCCCAAGTATTTCAAAGCAAAATTACCTTCCGAATACCAATCTTGTTGAAGCTATAAAATCGCGAACCAATTTTAAAACCAAAGTCATTGCTTTGGGCGGAATAACCTCTGAAAACATCACAAAAACACTTGAAAGTGGTTTTGACGACGTCGCACTCTTAGGAACTATATGGAACAATGAAAACCTTTTAAACCAATTCAAATTATGCCAAAAAATCGCCCATACGTACTCTCGATAGCAGGTTTCGACCCTTCTGGTGGTGCAGGTGTTTTGGCAGATATCAAAACATTTGAACAACACCAGGTTTCGGGTTTTGCCATTTCAACTGCCAATACGATTCAGACCGAGAATCATTTTTATGAAATTCAGTGGACTGATCTGGATTTTGTCATTCGATCCATCGAAAAACTATTCGGAAATTATAAAATCGAAGTGGTTAAAATTGGTATTGTACCTTCATTGGAATATCTAAATCAAATTGTTTCCACAATAAAATACCTTTCGCCTCAAACACAAATCATTTGGGATACTGTTTTAAAATCATCGACCCAATTTGATTTTATTTCGATCAAAAACAAAGAATTACTGATGGAAATTTTATCAAAAATGGACTTAATAACCCCCAATTACAATGAAATACTACAGCTTTTTCCTGACTTTACTTTTGAAAAACTTTCGATAAAAAACCAAATTTCAACCACCATTTTATTAAAAGGCGGACATAACAATGCTGCCATTGGAACTGATTATTTATTTCTAAAAAATGAAATTATTGAACTATTCCCTTCTGAAAACAATTATTACGAAAAACACGGTTCCGGCTGTGTGCTATCTTCAGCAATTGCTGCCAATTTAGCTTTGAAACAATCTAAAGAAGAGGCGTGTAAAAATGCTAAAATTTATATCGAGAAATACCTGAGCTCAACATCAACTTTAATCGGATATCACTATGTACAATAAACTGCAATATATTTCCCAGGGTAATACTGTCGAACAACAATTACAAAATATTCAACAAGCCTTAGACGCAGGATGTGACTGGATACAAATGCGATTTAAAAATCAGTCTGAGAAAAATATTTTTACTTTGGCGGAAGCTACAAAAATTTTATGCGAAGAATATCTGGCGAATTTTATCGTAAACGACAATGTTCCTCTTGCTCAGCAAATTGTTGCTGATGGCGTGCATTTAGGATTAACGGATATGAAAATTCCTGAAGCAAGAGCGATTTTAGGAGCTACCAAAATCATTGGAGCTACTGCTAATACTTTTGAAGATGTCCTTTTTCAGACACAGAATGGCTGCGATTATATTGGATTGGGTCCTTTTCAATTTACAGAAACCAAGGAAAAACTGAGTCCGATTTTGGGGCTTGAAGGTTATACTTCTATTCTTAATAAAATGAAAATCGAAAACATTCCAACACCTGTTTATGCTATTGGCGGCATTACTTTAGAAAATATCGAAAGCTTAATGACAACCGGAATTCATGGCATTGCCGTTTCCGGAATGATTACGAAAAGTAATCAAAAAGAAAAACTAATTCAAGAACTTAATCAAAAATTATATGCAAACGTCATTGTTTAATATCGGAGACAAAACCCTAACGTCCCGCCTATTTTTAGGGACAGGAAAATTTGGTTCGAATAAAGAAATGGAAGAAGCTATTTTAGCCTCAGGAAGCGAATTGGTAACGGTTGCCTTAAAACGAATCGATCTGGAAACCGAAACCGATGCAATTTTAGCACATTTACAACATCCAAATATTCATTTATTACCGAATACATCGGGAGCCAGAAACGCGAAAGAGGCTGTTTTTGCTGCGCAACTCGCCAGGGAAGCGCTTGAAACCAATTGGGTAAAACTCGAAATTCATCCTGACCCAAAATACCTGATGCCCGACCCAATCGAGACTTTAAAAGCTACCGAAGAACTAGCCAAGCTTGGCTTTTTTGTGCTGCCTTATATCCACGCTGACCCCGTTTTGTGCAAACATTTAGAAAATGCAGGAACAACTGCGGTAATGCCATTAGGCTCTCCGATTGGCAGTAATAAAGGTTTGAAAACCATTGATTTTCTGGAAATTATTATCGAACAAAGTAATGTTCCTGTTATCGTAGATGCTGGAATTGGTGCTCCGTCAGATGCTGCGAAAGCCATGGAAATGGGTGCTGATGCGGTTTTGGTAAACACTGCAATTGCCGTCGCCGGAAATCCTAGATTAATGGCAGAAGCTTTTAGAGAAGCAGTAATCGCCGGCCGAAAGGCTTTTGAAGCCAAACTCGCCAATCAACAAAATTATGCTGTGGCTTCGAGTCCTTTGACTTCATTTTTATATGAGTAAATTGTTTCACGCAGATTTTAAACAGATTTATGCAGATTAAAAAAAAGATTTTTAATTACTGTATTATCTGAAAAAAAACTGAGTTAAAATAAGAAAAATCTTTATTTTTATGACTAATCAAAAATGAAAAAAGTCATGACAGAAAACGAATTATCATATAAAATTAGAGGAGCTATTTTTAAAGTATATAATAATTTAGGACCAGGACTATTTGAATCTGTATATGAGAGTGCATTACTTTATGAATTGACAAAACTTGATCTAAAAGTTCAAAAACAAGTAGAAGTTCAAATTTCTTATGAAGAAATCATTCTTGAAGGTGCTTTCAAACTCGATTTGCTAGTTGAAGATAAAGTAATAATTGAATTAAAATCAGTTGAAGAACTAGCACCAATACATTACAAGCAAATGGCTACTTATCTAAGACTTACAAATAAAAAACTAGGGCTACTAGTGAATTTCAACACTTTGAGCATCCTAGATAATATTAAAAGAATTGCAAATAAAGTATAACGATTAAAAAAAATCAATTTTAATCTGCATAAATCTGTTTAAAATCTGCGTGAAACAAAAAACATGAAAACATTCAAATCAGTTTTTGAAAACTATAATTGGAATACTATTCAATCTAAAATATACCAAACTACATCAAAAGATGTCGAGCGTTCTTTGGCTAAAACCAAACGAAATCTCGATGATTTTTTGGTATTGATTTCTCCTGTTGCGCAAAATTATTTAGAGCAAATGGCGCAGGAATGCCATGAAATCACAAAAAAACGTTTTGGCAAAACCATCCAAATGTATGCGCCGCTTTATTTGAGCAATGAATGCCAGAACATCTGCACCTATTGTGGTTTTAGTTTAGATAATAAAATCAAACGAAAAACACTTTTGGATTCTGAAATTAAATTGGAAGTTGAAGCTTTGAAAGACGCTGGTTTCGATCACGTTTTATTGGTTACTGGTGAAGCCAATTATACGGTAAATATCAATTATTTCCTGAACGCAATTGATTTAATAAAGCATCAATTCTCCTTAATTTCTGTTGAAGTTCAGCCGCTTTCCACAGAGGAATACGAACAATTACATCAAGCAGGTGTTTATTCGGTTTTGGTGTATCAGGAAACGTATCATCAGGAAGTGTATAAAAAGTACCATACAAAAGGCAAAAAATCAAATTTCGATTTTCGTCTGGAAACGCCTGACAGAATTGGCGCTGCAGGAATTCATAAAATAGGTTTAGGGGTTTTATTGGGTTTGGAAGATTGGCGAACCGACAGCTTTTTTAATGCGCTGCATTTAGATTATTTACAGAAGCAGTACTGGCAGACTAAATATTCTGTCTCATTTCCGAGGTTACGCCCAGCAGAAGGCATCATCGAACCCAATTTTATTATGGATGATAAAGATTTAACACAGCTGATTTGTGCTTATCGCTTGTGGAATGAAGATTTAGAAATCTCCATTTCGACTAGAGAGAATGAAAAGTTCAGAAACAATATCATTCCGATTGGTGTTACCAGTATGAGTGCCGGTTCTAAAACCAATCCGGGTGGTTATGTGGTGGATCCCCAATCTTTGGAACAATTTGAAATTAACGACGAGCGTTCTGCCAAAGAAATTGCAGAAATCATCACAAAACGAGGTTATGAGCCCGTTTGGAAGGATTGGAGTAAAAGCTATAGTTCAATAAATTCCAAAATTTAAATTCCAAATTCCAATTCAAAATCCTAAATCTTAAATCTTAAATTCCAAATCAACAATCTAAAATCTAAAATTCCCAAAATGACTATTATTCAAGAATTTCTACGTTATAACCGACAAACTATACTTCCAGAAATTGGAGATGAAGGCCAGGAAAAACTAAAAAAAGCCAAAATTCTGGTTATTGGAGCTGGCGGTTTGGGCTGTCCTGTTTTGCAATACATTTCTACCGCTGGAGTGGGTTGTATCGGTATAATCGATTTTGATACTATCGAAATTCACAATTTACACCGACAAATTTTATATACAGAAAATCAGGTTGGCGAAAACAAAGCTTTGGTAGCCAAAAGTGTTTTAGAAAAACTAAATCCATTGATTGAAGTGGTGGCCATTCCTGAAAAACTGACTGCTGAAAATGCAGAAAAAATCATTCCCCAATACGATGTAATCGTTGATGGTTCTGATAATTTTGCTACACGATATTTGGTCAATGATACGTGTGTTGCATTTCAAAAACCATTGGTTTATGGAAGCATTTTAAAATTCGAAGGTCAAGTTGCGATTTTTAACCTTAACGGAAGTAAAAATCTACGTGATTTATTTCCGGAAATGCCAAATCCAAAAGAGGTTCCGAATTGTAATCTGAATGGCGTTTTAGGAACTTTACCCGGAATTATCGGTACCATGATGGCACATGAAACACTCAAATTGATTTTGGAATTACCTACTTTAAAAAATGAATTAGTGCTTTTTAACACCTTGAATTGGAGTTTTACAAAGTTAAATTTTTAGACAACAACTTTATCCCCAACGCTTATTGTTCCGCTGTTTAAACTCACAATATTAGTCCCGAACAAAACGGAATTATCTACTGCTCTGTACGTGCTCAGAGTCTTTAAAGGCTCCTTTTTTAATTTACCATTTTGAGGGTCGTTATTGACCATAATACATCTTCCGCAGGGTTTTACATTTTTGAAATTTACTTCGCCAATGCTAAAAGTATCAAAATGATCTTCTTCATGAGGAACTTCACTACTGATCACAATATTGGGACGGAATCTTTTAATCGTAATTTTTTCTTCTAATTTTTCATTCAAAAAATCAAGACTTTTTGAACCAATCAATAAATAAGGATAACCATCGGCAAGACTCACATTGAAAGTTTCTTTCAATCTCGAACTTTCGTGTTTACGAGCTCCGTTTTTGATGATTTTGACTAATTTACACTCAAATCCTAAATGCTCGCTAAACCATTTTGAAGTTGCATGATTTACCTCAACTACGTCACTTTTATCATCCCAGACATTGACTTTAATGGAATTTTCAAGATGTTCCTTTATCGAAAATTCATGTTTATGATCCTGAAAAGTAATGCTTATTTTTCCGTCTGAAATCTGTGGATAAAACTGACTCATGATGCGATGTTCCCGCTGCGTTAGCATTTGATTGTCAGCATCGATTAACATCCAACGGCGGTCATTTTCGAAACCCATTTCTTCGGCGAAAGCCTTTTCACAAGTTATACCAGCCAAACTTTTTATCGGATAAATAAAAATTTCTTTTACAATGAAACTCGCACTCATTACTTACTTTTTAAAATAGACATAAATTCCTCACGATCAATTTCGCGACAGCCCAAACTCTCCAGATGCGGATTATAAACCTGACAATCTAATAGTTTATAATTTTCTTTTTTTAAATAATCAACCAATGCTATAAAAGCTACTTTTGAAGCATTCGAAACTTTCGAAAACATACTTTCGCCACAAAAAACATGACCTAAATCTATTCCGTACAAACCTCCAACCAACACCTCATCCTGCCAAACCTCAACTGATTTTGCGATTCCTTCAGTATGCAGGTGACAATAGGCTTCAATCATTTCGTTTGAAATCCAAGTTCCGTTTTGTCCTTCACGTTTTATTTCCTGACAGTTTGAAATAACGGCTGCAAAATCCTGATTAAAAGTAACTTTAAATAGATTTCTATTCAAGATATTCCGCATACTTTTTGAGACAATCAATTCGTCCAGAAATAACACCATTCTTGGGTCCGGTGCCCACCAAAGTATCGGCTCTCCTTCATTAAACCAGGGAAAAATTCCGCTTTTGTAAGCTAGTTCTAAACGTTCGGGCGATAAATCTCCTCCAACGGCAAGAACTCCTTCTTCATCGGCTTGGGAAACGGGTGGAAAATATAAATCGTTGAATATGTAGTGCATCTTTTTAAAAAATAATCAAATTTTAAAATTCCAAATTCCAAGTGAGAAATTTGAATACTGAAATGGCTTCGGCAGTTTGCTATCGCTCATGTTTAAATTCCAGATTTCCGCAATCTTGTCATTTCAGAACTGAAAAACTATGTGTAAAGTTCTCATTTATTTTAATGAAAAAGAACAAAAAAACAAAATTCCAAATCCCAAATACACGATAATGATTTGGAATTTGGAATTTTATTATTGGGATTTTACCTTTTTTAGAAAGGTAAATCGTCTGGCTCGTCTTCGTTTAGGTTTGTAGCTGGTGCAAAAGCTTCTGCAGCTGGCATTGGCGGTGTTTGCGCAGGACCTTCAGGTGCTAATCTTTCGATTCTCCAACCTTGAATACTGTTAAAATATCTAGTTTCTCCTTGTGGATTAACCCACTCTCTTCCTCTTAAATTGATAGAAACTTTAACCGCTTCACCTTGTTTGTAACTGCTCAATAAATCACATTTATCCTGAGTAAACTCAATTAAAATATGCTGAGGATATTGCTCATCTGTTGTAACAACCAATTCTCTTTTTTTGAATGCAGCACTAACTTGTTGCTCCGGATTAACCACTTTTACTTTTCCTGTAACTTCCATCTTCTTCTTTATTTATAAATTGTTTCTTTTCTTATTTCTTGGCTAAAAGCACTTTCCAGGCCGATGCAATATCATCTTTATTGAGATATTTTTTTGCTTCCAAATGAATTTTTTCCTGATCATCGGAGCTTAAAACTCCTTTCACAGAAAAATTTTCTTTTACAAATATAGTAACTTCTTCCGTTGTAGGCAAGGACTCAATGTTGCCTAATTTCCCAAGATCATTTCCATTAAAAACGGGGCTTTCCTTGATGAAATTCGGAATCACATCAACTCCTACCCCTAAAGTTGTAAGCGGTTTTGGCACTTCAAAAAGTCCTTGGTTAGACCTTGAATACCAATTATTTCCTAATCTCGAAACCAAATCGATTTTATGCTGATCGATAGCGCC
This sequence comes from Flavobacterium hydrocarbonoxydans, assembly GCF_009789235.1. Lineage (GTDB taxonomy): Bacteria > Bacteroidota > Bacteroidia > Flavobacteriales > Flavobacteriaceae > Flavobacterium > Flavobacterium hydrocarbonoxydans. Next base: position 157,775 of record NZ_WSTB01000008.1, read on the forward strand.
ATTTTCATCCAGAATAGCTTCGTGAATATGAATTTTGACCACTTCACAAAGAATCAAATTTCCGGCGCCGCCCTCTGTTCCTAAAGGAATAATCTGCGTAACCTTGCATTCAAACTGCACGGGAGACTCTTTTACGCGATACGGTTTCACCAAATCAGACGGGATTTGTGTTAATCCGGCTTTTAGAAATTCGTTTACGCCTTCTCCATATTCAGTACTTGCCAGCGATGTTTGTTGTACCAAATCATAATTAACCACATTTATCACCACTTCACCAGTCGCTTCAGCATTGATTAAAGTATGCTTTATGGTATTATCACGCACACGACGTGCAGGTGAAAAAACCAAAATAGGCGGATTGGCACTGAATACATTAAAAAAACTAAACGGTGACAAATTTGGAATTCCTTTTTCGCTAATCGTACTCGCAAACGCAATAGGTCTTGGACCAATGGCACTTTGCAAATAACCTTGTAATTTTGCTGTTGGAATTTCTTTTGGATTAATACTAATCATAATTTTTGGTTTTAACCGAAGCTCGTTTCGGCAACTACAAAAATAGAGAAATGGTTTAAGCCAAAGAAATAGTTTAGGATTTAAAAATAAAAAATCTTTAAGCTCTGCCAAAATAATTACGCTCCGAAATTCGTTATATTTATACCTCAAAATTTAGTTTATGAATTTTTCTGAAAGAAGAAATACTACCCGTTGGATCATTATCTTTATTTGTTTTTCGATCATTTCTTTGATTCTTTGGAACACTTATACTTTTTTTCAAATTTTTAAAAATGAAGAAAGGCTAAAAATGAGGCTTTTGGCTACTTCGCAAATTGCATTAATCAATGCCGACGAAAATACCGACCTCGAACTTCCGCTGCAGATTTCTAACAACAATACCTCGATACCGGTTATTCTAACGATGTATGGCAAAATTCTGAGTACACGAAATGTTCCTGATGAAATCCTGAACGATGCAAAAAAATCAAGACAGTTTTTGCAAAAATTAAAAAATGAAAATGAACCCATTACATTTGAGTACGTTTCCGGAAAATATCAAACCCTGTATTACGGAAATTCGGAATTACTTAATAAACTAAAATATTATCCCATTGCTTTATTACTGATTATCTTTTTGTTTATTGCTTTGATATACAATTTTTACAAAAGCACCAAAATGGCTACTCAAAATAAACTTTGGGCAGGAATGGCGAAAGAAACAGCGCATCAAATCGGGACACCTTTGTCTTCATTAATTGGCTGGGTAGAAATATTAAAAACAGAAGAAATCGACCCGTCTATCACGGAGGAAATAGAAAAAGACATTGAACGTCTGCAAACTATTACGGACCGTTTTTCCAAAATCGGTTCTATTCCTGCACTCGAAACACTGGATATTGTTTCAGAAACTTTACATACTTTCGAATATCTACAATCCCGTTTTTCTAAGCAGGTGGTTTTTTCTTATCAGGTTCCGAAAGAACCTATTTTTGTTATGTTCAATCCGACGTTGCATAGCTGGACCATTGAAAATTTGGTCAAAAATGCCATTGACGCCATGAAAGGCAAAGGAACTTTAGACCTTCAGATTGAGCAAGACGCACATCACGTAAAAATAAATGTAAAAGATTCAGGCTCAGGAATTCCAAAAAAACAATTCAAAACGATATTCGAAACAGGTTTTACCACCAAAAAACGCGGTTGGGGATTAGGGCTTTCCTTAACCAAAAGAATTGTTGAGGAATACCATCTTGGAAAAATAAAAGTCTTAAACTCTGAAATTGGGAAAGGAACTACTTTTCAGATTTCATTCCATAAAAAAGTGCAATAAAAAATTACTTTCATTGCACTTCACTTATTTTTATTTAATAAAAATTTTACAAATTCGCCTGAATATCTTTGGCTAAAGCTTCAAATTCATCTTTAGACAGTGCTACTTTGTTGAGAAAACGCATTTCATCCATTTCGTTTAATGGAATCAAATGTACGTGGGCATGCGGTACTTCAAGTCCTACAACAGCCATCCCTACACGTTTGCACGGAACTGTTTTTTCTAAAGCAATGGCAATTTTTTTCGAAAAAGCCATTAACCCTAAATACAAATCATCTTCGATATCGAAAATTTTGTTGATTTCCTGCTTCGGAATACATAGCGTATGTCCTTTTGCATTTGGGTTTACATCTAAAAAAGCTAAAAAATTATCATCTTCAGCAATTTTATAACATGGAATTTCTCCGTTTACTATTTTGGTAAAAATTGTGCTCATCTTTACTAATTTAATCGCGGGAAATTTCTAAAATTTCAAATTTCAAAACACCGTTCGGAACCGTGATTTCAGCTACTTCTCCAACAGATTTTCCCAGTAATCCTTTTCCGATAGGAGATGTTACAGAGATTTTACCTGTTTTTAAGTCAGCTTCACTTTCAGCAACTAATGTATATTTCATTTCCATTCCGTTGCTTTGGTTCTTAATTTTTACATTAGAAAGCACCAACGCCTTCGAAACATCTAATTGTGACTCGTCTATTAATCTCGCATTCGAATACACTTCTTCCAGTTTAGAAATTCTCATTTCTAATAAACCTTGCGCTTCTTTTGCTGCGTCATATTCTGCATTCTCAGATAAATCACCTTTATCTCTTGCTTCTGCTATATCCTGAGAGGCCTTCGGACGCATTACACTTTTTAAATGCTCCAACTCCTCTTTTAATTTTTTTAATCCTTCTGCGGTATAATAAGATACATTACTCATAACTTCATCATTTATATAAAATAGAAAAAATCCCATCGGGACGGGATTTTGTATTACAAATATACTATTATTTTTAATAGTACATAATTATATGTTAATCATATAGATTTCAAATCTAAATAATTTATTTTTGTTTCACTAATACTTTTTAAAATTATGAAAAAATTCTGGCTCCTTACCCTGTTTCTTTCAATTCTTTTTTCATGTAGCGAAAATAGTAAAAGCAACAATAATCCGTACATACCCAATTATACGATAAACGAAAGACTGGACACTAACCTCCCGTTATACAATAATCTGAAATACGCGAGCAATCCGGTTATGATTACTACGGCTGGAGCCAAAGGTTTAATCGTGATGAAAGTAGGCGAAGGTTCCTACACTGCTTTTGATGCCGCTTGTCCTAATCAGGCTTTGAATTCTTGTGTGGCCATGACTATAGACGGTATAAATGCCGTTTGTTCCTGCGACAAAAGCACTTACAGCTTATATACTGGTCTTGGAGACAAAGAATATCCTATGAAACAATATAAAACTGAAATTAGCGGAAGTGTTGTTCGTGTTTATAATTAATAAAAAAGCCTGAAAATTTAAACTTTCAGGCTTTTTTGTATCCTTTATTCCGATAAAATAAAATCTTAGAATTTCAATGTTAATCCAGCTAATAAATTAGTTCCTGCCTGTGGATAATATCCCGCTCCTTCGATTGTAGTGATTGCAGGAGGATTCGAATAATTATCATCGTAAGTGTAGAAATACCCATTGCTTTCGTATTTTAAATCGAAAATATTATTTACTAATAACGAAACCATTATAGATTTAAAAATGGTTTTGGGTTTAAACTCATAAGAAACATTCAAATCGTTAACAAAATAGCTGTCAAGTTTAGAAAACTCAGAATCAATATTCCCCATAAATTGCTCTCCTACGAACTTGGAAAGCAAGGAAAACTGAAGGTCTTTGATTGGCATAAAAGTCAAACGGTTTCCTGCAATGATTTCTGGCGAAAAGGCAATAGTGGTTTCTCCTAAATTTGTCAAAACACCATCTCTGGTAAAATAAAAGTCTTCATTTTTGTTTTGACTCAACGTAATATTAGGCTGCAAAAACCATTTTTCTGAAAGCTGAATTGTAGCATCAATCTCAAGTCCTAATCTATAACTATCACCGCTATTTGCTCTTAAAGGAGCGCCTACGTCATTTAATTCACCAGTCAGCACCAATTGGTCTTTGTAACCCATATAATAGAAATTGGTGTTTAATTGAAATTTCTCTGTATTGAATCGCCAGCCTAACTCAAAATCATTTAGCTTTTCCGGCTTCACGTTTCCTCCTTCGTAATCAGTTCTGTTAGGTTCGCGATTGGCTCTTGCATAAGAGAAATAAAGTGTATTTTGTTGATTCAATTCATAATTCAACCCTGCTTTTGGATTAAAAAAATTGAAGTTGTCATCTACTAAACCTGTTTCTAAACTATTGGCTTTGTAGGTTACATTTCGATATTGTAAATCGCCATAAAAACTTAATTCATCAGTCAATTGATAATTTGCTTTTGCGAAAATATTACCATCCGTTTTAGCTGAATAATCATCGTAATAATGATCTCCTAGCTCCGATTGAGAAGCATATCTGGCCCAAATTACTTTTCCGAAATGATCGCCTTCATATTTATTCCAGCCTCCGCCCAAAATTATATCTAGTTTTTCATTTTTATATTTTAATGAAAATGTCGTTCCGTAAAAATCATTGTCTAACCATTTCTGACGCACCAAATCGGTTGTTGTTATTGCATCAATTGGCACTAAATCATACTCTGCCATATCAGCATCCTCTTTGTAGTTTTCGTAGTAGCCTTTTCCTTTTGTGTAATGAAAAGCTAAATTACTGCTCCAATTATCCGAAATAGATTCACTCCAGTGCAATTGATAATGATCTTGCTGATAATTATCGGTTTCGTTGTCATAAAAACGGGTATTTCCAGCTTCATCTGTGTAAACTCCGGCAGAATTATACGTTCTGTCATTTTTTAGTTTTTCAGGATCTTCCAAACCATTCCAGGATTGGTATGTTTTTTCGGTTCCGCCAAAAACCAATGCTTTTATCAAAGTTGTTTTGCCAACATAAGTTCCCTGCAAAAAGTACGATTTTAAGTCTGAACTTGCTCTGTCGATATAGCCGTCCGATTTTAAAACAGATAACCTTCCAGCCAATTCAAAATGATCGTTTAGCAAACCTGTACTAAATTTTACTGTGTGCTTACGCGAATTAAAACTTCCGATAGAATTGGAGATTTCTCCATTTGCTTTTGTAGCATAATTATCGGTCAGCATATTCAAACTGGCTCCAAAAGCACCTGAACCATTGGTTGAAGTCCCTACTCCTCTTTGTAATTGTAAACTCTCTACCGAAGAAGCAAAATCAGGCATATTTACCCAAAAAGTGCCCTGACTCTCGGCATCGTTATAGGGAATTCCGTTTATTGTAACGTTGACTCTTGTAGCATCGCTTCCGCGGACTCTGATTCCGGTATATCCAAAACCATTTCCTGCATCAGAAGTTGTCACTACGGATGGCAAATAATTCATTAAAACTGGAATATCCTGACCCAGATTTCGGGTTTTAATATCTTTTTTATCCAGATTACTAAAACTCACTGGCGTTTTGGTCGTAACACGAACGGCAGAAACCAGCACCTCATCAAGCGAATTGACCTTGGTTGAATCCTGAACTTGAGCCAAAGAAAATAGAGAATAGAAAATAGAAAATAGAGTGAAGAAAATAGATTTAGTTTTTAATTTAAAAAACTTTGAACCTTTGCAACTTAGTGCCTCAGCACCTTTAAAAAATGTTTTCATCCGTAAAAAATTACGAATAAAAGGGGGAATTATTCTTTTTGTTAAATTAATAAATGTGTTTCACGACAAAAAAGTGCACGCAGAAATTTGTCGTTTTTTCCCTTAGCGACATTACTCGCTCAGGTTCGTTGGGTATGATCTCAGCTCGTTATTTAGAGCACCCCTTTGAGACAGTGCAAATGTAGTGTTTAAAAACAAATTCCAAAAATTAAATTCCAAATTCCAATTGAAAACTACATAATGTTTTTTTTGGAATTTGGAATTTAGAAATTGGATTTTAATCCAAATTAGGTTTTCTACGAGATTGTTTTATCTCAGAAACATTCTTTTTGTCCTTGATTCTTTTTTTGATAACCGATTTTGGAATTTTAGTTGCTTTTCGAATCTTGGGAACAAATAACCCTTTTTTAATAATTTCCAGGAAACGTTTTATAACAATATCTTTGTTCTTTATCTGACTTCTGTCTTCATCACAATTTAAAATTAAGATATTTTCAGAAGTTAAACGAGAGGCTAAATTGGTTTCCAGAAGCAATTTTTCCTCATCAGATAAACTTTGTGAAGCGCTCAAATAAAAAGACAAAACCACTTTTGAGGAAACCTTGTTTACGTTTTGTCCTCCGGCACCGCTGCTTCGAACAGCTTTAAATGTAAGTTCTGATATGATTTTATCTATATCCATTATTGTGGCTGATGTGCAGGTTTTAATAAATCATTAACCGTTTTTACAGGATTAAAAGTCAGTAACGGAACCGATACAAAAATGGTGAGCCAATTGGCCATCGCTCCGTTCCAAAGTCCTGGCAACTCATAACTTTTTACCAGTTTTCCATCCATACTTTTTTCGACAATAAAACCACTATTATGATCTACAAATTGAGTCAAATCAAATTTTTCTCCTTTATAATTTTTTATTCCGCAAACCAAATCAACCGGATTAAAATGAGTGGCATCTGCAAGAATTGCCTGTTGCTTTTTATTAGTCAGATCAACCTGAGATGATTCGACAATCTGAAGCGAAACAATCCCCTTTTCATTCTGAACCCAAAATGGTCCGCCTCCTGGTTCGCCTTCATTTTTCACCATTCCGCATACTCTGATTGGTCTGTCCAGAAGTTCTTTTATTTTGTCAATTTTATTTTCAGAAGTGAATTTATTAAAATCAGAAGTCATTTCGATATTGAGATTTTGCTGTAAAAACAAAACAATTTCTGCAATCTTCACTTCATTGATCTGATGCTTTTCTATAATTTCAAGATATTCAAAAATTTGCTGCTGGTATTCAATCAAAATACCTGCTAACGCCTTTTTATACAAGGAAATTTTATCAATATGGTTCTGGATTACATTATCAATATTTTTAATAAAAATAACATCCGCTGCTAACGCATTTAGGTTTTGAATCAATGCACCATGTCCTCCAGGCCTAAAAAACAAAAGGTTATTTTTATCTTTTACTAATCCATTATTTCCATCAACCGCAATAGAATCTGTACTTTTGCTTTGATAAGAAAAACCAATATTGATCTCGACATTGGATTCTTCTTCAACTTTTGTTTTAACTGAATTTATAGCCGATTCAAATAAATTTTGATGCGCCTCAGAAACAGTAAAATGCAAATTCGAAATTTGATTTGCACTTGCATAATGTGCACATTCGTGTAAATGTTCTTCTATAGGATTTGCAATATGTGTTGGATACTGGTGAAACGGTAAAACTGCTTTTGGTTTATTGGCAAAATCAAAATATTCTGAAGCCAGCAAAATTTTTATAAAATAATAATTTTTTGCATCTCTATCCAGTGTTTCGAAATCTGGGTAAACTTCGCGTAATTTTTTATCAATAGTTTTAAAGAAAGGAAACTTCTCCATTGCTACTATAAAAATAGGCAACTCTGTATCTTTTTTTCTATTTATATAAGCATTAATCGTTTCTTTTTGAAGGTCAAAATCATTCAAAAAAGTGCTTAAAAACTTAAACATCCTACTGGCTGCTCCAGATGCAGGAACAAACTTTTTAAGCTTTAATTTAGACTTTTGCTCATCAAAATAAATTGCTTTTTGTTTAAATTCATCAGCAGAAAAATTCAAAATACCATGACCTATAGTGGCTGGACTTATTAAATTACTTTTAGAAATTCCGAATTTAAAAAACTCCAATTGTTTGATAACATTCTCAAAAGGAATTCCATGTTCATAAATCTGAACAAACTCATCTGATGAAAAACCCATTTTTTTTGCAATAAGCAGGTTATCTATAATGGCTGTTGCTTTATCCAAACGTGTCTTTTCATCGCCTGAAATAGTTATAAAAGGTTTATTAGTATCGATTAAGGTTTGTTTAAAAACCGAAAAAACAGTTTCCCTCTTATCAGGGCTATCGCGAATATCGTCTTTCTCCCAGGGAACATCAATATCGGTCAGGAAAAACAAATCGTATTCATGTTCAAGAGCTGCTTCGTTTAATGCAGGATTACAAAAACCATAATACATTTTCGAAAAGACTTTGGTAACCAGTAAATTAGTATCACAAAATAAAAACTTATTTGCTGAAGTTAATTTTTCATTTTCTAATGCAACTTGTCCATAAGCAATGGGCATCATGTCCTCTTCTGTACAGATTTGCTGATTTTCATTCCATTTTGCCTGTAGATAATCGCGTGCAAATTCCGGAACCCATTCTGTGTTATAATAGGACGCAAGTTGCTTAGCTAATGTTGTTTTTCCTGTACTCTCAGGACCAAACAATGCAATTTTTATGATTGATGTGTTTTGTTGTCTAAGATTCTTTTCCATTCTATATAAGCTGAAATAGCCAAAATTGTAAAAATTAAATATTGAAGTGACAACATCCCTAAGCCACGATAAGCGTACAGAGGTACCACCAAAATATCACCAATTATCCAAAGGGTCCAGTTCTCTATTTTTTTTCTGGCCATGTACCACATTCCTGCAAAAAAGATTCCTGAAGAAATCATATCTACATAGTTGTCATATTTGATTTCGTAATCGAAGAATTTATAAATTCCGAAAACTACAAAAATGGTTACCAAAAAAAGAACTACTCCTATTATTTTTTCATTAAAATTTGTTCGTGTAATGGGTAAATTATCTTCGGTTGTTCCGCCTTTTGACCAAACATACCAACCATAAATACTCATAATCGAAAAATAACCATTGATTATCATATCGCCAATATAACCTGCCAGATATAACAAATAGACTGAAATTACAGTCGCCACCAAACCTGTTGGATACACCCAGATATTTTCTTTTTTAGCAAACCAGACACTTAATATCCCGAAAACGAAGACTAAAAATTCCAATATAATATGCCACAAAGAAGCATTTTTATAACTATCAAGAAAAAAGTCAATCATTTTGGTTCATTGGGTTTGGTTATGATTCAAAAAAACGATTATTATTTTCAAAAGCAGTTCCTATTACAACTAAATCAGCACCTGACTCATACGCTTTTTGAATTCCGTGCAAATCTACAATTCCCCCTCCAACAATTATAGGAATTTTAAGATTTTGTGCAATTAATTGAATCATCTCCAACGGAATTGCTTTTTTTGCACCACTTCCTGCTTCTAAATAGATTAATTTATTACCCAGCATTTCTCCCGCCTGAGCAGTTGCCAAAGCCAAATTAAGATTTTCTCTGTCTAATGGCTCAGTTTTACTAACGCGTGCAACTGCAGTTTCATTGCCGCTTTCGACCAAAATATATCCTGTAGATATAACCTCAAGATTGGTATTTTTTAAAATTGGCGCAGCCTGAACATGATATTCTATTAAATAATCAGGATTTCGGCCGGACAATAATGACAAAAACAAAATAGCATCTGCCTGAGGTGAAATTTGCGATGGATCACCCGGAAATAATACAACGGGTAAAAATGTTTTATGTTTTAAGGTCTCTATTAATTCTTCTAAAATTGTAGTTTCGACAATACTTCCTCCCACAAAAATATGAGTTGCCGGAGATTGATTTATTTTTAATAACAAACTATCTAAATTTGATAATTCTATTTTATCAGGATCCAAAAGAATAGCTAATAGCTTTTTTCCATCTTTCTTAGACTGAATAATTTGCTGGTATATAGTATTTGTCGTTGGTTGCATATTGGCCGTAAAAGTAAAAGTTTTTTTTATGCCGAAGAACTATTTTGAATCAATTATATTTGTGTAATGCGTTTTGCTAACGAAAGAAACTAAATTATGATTGCAATTGAATTGTTAGAAAAATATGGAGCTCTAAGAAAATCTTTCGAGAAAAACGCTATCCTTTTTGAAGAGGGAAATCTTCCTACACATTATTACCAAATTATTTCTGGCGAAGTAAAAATGAATAATTATAATGATGATGGACGAGAATTTATTCAGGGAATATTCTACAACGATCAGGGTTTTGGTGAGCCTCCTTTGTTTATCGATCAGCTATATCCTGCGAATGCTGTAGCGGTTGTGGACAGTGAAATTATTTATCTTCCTAAAAATAATTTTATAAAATTACTCGAAGAAAACCCTACAATAAGTATCCAAATGATTGGAGATTTTGCCCGCCGATTATTTTACAAATCGATTATGGCGGCAGAAATTTCGACTCAGGAACCTGAACATCGTGTCTTAACCTTTATCGATTATTGTATCGAGCATCTAGATTTTGAAAAAGATGAAAACGGCTACCTCATCAATTTTACAAGACAGCAAATTGGCGATCTGACAGGTTTACGTGTAGAAACTGTTATTAGAACCATTAAATCTTTAGAAAAGAAAGGTTCACTTAAAATTATCAATCGAAAAGTATATCGATAAAATAGTTCTTGTAATATGATTTAAGTCATAAATACTTGGTTTATAGCTGCCGTATCTTTGCAGTATAAAATTAAATACTATGACACTTTATCAAACATCATTCGAAAATTTCAATAAAAATTATATGGGTTCTGCAGCAATGGCAGTTATTGTTCAGAGTTGTTTAGGTGGTGCAGCAGCCATGTATGTACTTTCAAACGGAACCTCGATTACGCAAATGTTACAACTGGCGATTATTGTTTTGGCTTCTGTATTTGCCAACACTTCTATTTTGGCTCAGATGAAGCACAAAGTAATTTTTAACCTTATTATTTTGAGTACTGTTTTAAGTACCTTATTTATACTTATAAATAAATTTCTAATATAACAGATTTTATTTATTCCAAGAACGTATTAAATACCACTAATAGTTCTAAGCAATTGAAGAGAAATTTTCAATTGCTTTTTTTTGTTATTTTTCAAAAGCATACACCAAAGTAAAACCTTCTATCTCTATATAATTGACTTCGAAGTTTTTTACCAAATCATCAAAATGAAGACTGGCCTGGGTTTGATTTTTATCTAATGAAAAAGCTTCGACCTGAATATGATCTTTGAAACTGATTCCTTTTTCGTTTCTGATTTTGAAGATCGCTTCTTTGGCTCCCCAAATCACTGTCAGTTCCCGAATATAATCTGGAATGTTTTCTTTATTTAAAAAACTATTTTCAGTTTCAACGAATTTATCGGCGATTCTGAGGATTTTTTCGCGCTGCAATTCCATGTCGATTCCTACGGTTTCATGGCTGATAATGATGGCTGCAAAATGATGCGAATGCGTTATCGAAATATAATTATGACAATCGAAATACGGTTTTCCGAATTCGTCATAATGCAAATCTTTGTCTGTAAAACCCATTTCTTGTATCAACATACGAACGCTTAAAAAGGCTCGTTGATGAAGTTCAGATTTCATTCCGTCGAGCCGTAGCTGTGTTTTTTCTTTCAGTACCACCTGACTTCGCAATTCGTCGAAAGACTCGGTGATTTTCCAGATTAGAATTTTGGTCGTTTCGTTGGCTTGTATGGTTTGAAGTAAAGGCATTCTTTTAAGTTGTTGGTTTTATTTTTTTAACCATATAAGTGATGTAAGAAAATATAATATAGTGTCTAAAAATTGTGTCAAGTAAATTTAAGTAATTCGTACCAAAATACATAGTTAAGAATCTTTTTAAATGAACTTATATTGCTTAAATGTTTAAATAGTAAATTTATTTTTCTTTTTTAAAAACGAAACGTTCTTTTAAGTTTGATGCTCCTAGCCCTGATAGAAGTGGAAATCCTTTTATGCCGGGGTTCGGCATAAAAGATTGCAACGGATAGCAGGAATAGCTCCTAAAAACTATTATTGAACTAATACTCTAGAGATTAAGAAATTAAACATTTCACAAATGTTCTATAATTTAGCAAAAATTATAAAGTTATTACGTAAATTTGCAAAAATTTTACAATACAAATATACTATAAATGAGTACAACGACTACGCCATATGTGGCTTTCAAAGTAAAAGACATTTCTCTAGCGGCTTGGGGAAGAAAAGAAATTGAACTGGCTGAAGCTGAAATGCCAGGTTTAATGGCGCTTCGTGCTGAATATAAAGATGAGCAGCCTCTTGCTGGTGCTCGTATCGCTGGATGTTTGCACATGACTATCCAGACTGCAGTTTTGATCGAAACTTTAATCGCTCTTGGTGCAGAAGTTACCTGGTCATCTTGTAATATTTTCTCTACTCAGGATCAGGCTGCTGCTGCTATTGCTGCTGCCGGAATTCAGGTTTATGCCTGGAAAGGTCTTGATGAAGAGTCTTTTGACTGGTGTATTGAGCAGACTTTATTCTTTGGTGAAGACAGAAAACCATTGAACATGATCCTTGATGATGGTGGAGATTTAACTAATATGGTTATTGACCGTTTCCCAGAATTGGTTCCTGGAATCAAAGGATTGTCTGAAGAAACTACAACTGGTGTTCACAGACTTTACGAAAGAGTAAAAGCCGGAACTTTACCAATGCCAGCTATCAACATTAATGACTCTGTTACTAAATCTAAATTTGATAACAAATACGGTTGTAAAGAATCTGCTGTAGATGCAGTTCGTCGTGCAACTGACTTGATGTTAGCTGGAAAAAGAGTGATCGTTTGTGGATACGGTGATGTTGGAAAAGGAACTGCTGCTTCTTTTAGAGGTGCTGGGTCTATTGTAACTGTTACTGAAATCGATCCAATTTGTGCTTTACAAGCTGCAATGGACGGTTACGAAGTGAAGAAATTAAACACTGTAATTGCTAATGCTGATATCATCATTACTACTACAGGAAATAAAGATATCGTTCTTGGAGAGCACTTCGAGCAAATGAAAGACAAAACTATTGTTTGTAACATCGGGCACTTTGATAACGAAATTGATATGGCCTGGTTGAACAAAAACCACGGTGCATCTAAAATCGAAATCAAACCTCAGGTTGACAAATATACTATCAACGGAAAAGACATCATCATTTTGGCTGAAGGTCGTTTGGTAAACCTTGGTTGTGCTACAGGTCACCCAAGTTTTGTAATGAGTAATTCATTTACTAACCAGACTTTGGCTCAAATCGAATTATGGAACAACAGCGCTGCTTACAACAATGACGTTTATATGTTACCAAAACATTTAGATGAAAAAGTGGCTGCTTTGCACCTTGCAAAATTAGGAGTTGAATTGGAAACTTTACGTGACGATCAGGCTGCTTATATTGGTGTTCCAGTTGAAGGTCCATTCAAACCAGAATACTACAGATACTAGGTTAATTTTAGATTTCTGAGTTTAGATTTTAGATTTCTTTAATCATATTCAAACCCGACAGGTTTTAACACCTGTCGGGTTTTGTTTTTTAATCTAAACTCAGAAATCTATAATCTAAAATAATCTGGGCGTGCCACCATCCCGATAAGAGGGCAAAATTACTTTACGCGTATTCGCCCTCTTATCGGGATGCTGTCGGGCTATACGCGCTACTTTGGTAGCTGGCTCCTATCCCTCACGCAAACGGTATCAAGAACCTTAAAATTAATTGGATATTTTTACCTGCTTTTTTAAATTTAAGTATATTTTTGAAAACCAAAACCTAAATTATGAATATCCGCCTGATAGTAATACTAATCTTGCTATTCCCCTTTTTTGTGAACGCACAAAATTTTAAACCGGTACAAATACAACCACCTTTTGAATTAGGAACTTCTCCATTCACACCGAGGAATCCAAAACTTCCACAATTGGAGACCGTAAAACCTATTTCTCAAAGCCACGTACAAAATATGCGATCCAAATTGGCAAGAAAAGAGCAGGAAATAATAAAACTGGAAAAAAAAATATGGGCCGATGAAGATGATTTAAAAGAAAAATTAAAAAATCTGGAAAATCTGGAAAATGCAACAGAAAACAGCAATGATCCCGACCATCAAAAGAAAATTGAAAATTCTAAAAAGCAAATAGCCAAATCTCAGAGTAAACTAAATGAAGCTGAAGTGAAATTAAAATTAAAATTAAAAAAACTAGAAGATTTAGAGAAAGCTTTAGAAGAAGCAAAATTTAAAAGAATAGAAAATTAATCCTATTCAAACCCGACAGGTTTTAAGACCTGTCGGGTTTTTTCGTTTAAAAAAATTAAATTAATTATATTTTCTATAAATTAGGATTACAAAACCCCAGAGGGATGATCTATTTATAGCAAGTTTCGGATTTTATAACCCCCAGATCCTGTTGATATTTGTATTATAAAAAGGAACGAAAATGAACACACAGGAAAACATCAATTATAATCGGATTGCAGATGCAATTGATTATATCAAAGCTAATTTTAAGGAGCAGCCCAATCTGGATGAAGTTGCGGAGAAAGTACACTTGAGTCCGTTTCATTTTCAGCGGTTGTTTACGGAATGGGCAGGAACAAGTCCGAAGAAATTCCTGCAATACATAAGTGTTGAGCATGCCAAAAAAATCCTGAAAGAAAACAATACCGCTACCCTGTTTGATGCTGCTTATGAAACAGGTCTTTCCGGTACAAGCCGTTTGCATGATTTGTTTGTTACTATCGAAGGCATGACTCCTGCAGAGTATAAAAACGGAGGTAAAAACCTGTTCATCAATTATAGTTTTGCCGAAAGTCCGTTTGGAAATATTATTGTAGCCTCGACATCAAAGGGAATTTGTTTTATGGCTTTCGCCGAAGACAGAGAAACTGGTTTTACAGATTTAAAACATAAATTCCCGAATGCCTCATTCGAACAAAAACTAGACTTATCACAGCAAAATGCCCTCTTTATTTTTCAGAATGACTGGAGCAAATTATCCGACATTAAACTACACTTAAAAGGAACCGATTTTCAGCTGAAAGTTTGGGAAGCCCTGCTTAAAATTCCAATGGGACAACTCTCTACTTACGGATCCATTGCCCATACAATAGCCAAACCCAATGCTTCACGAGCAGTAGGAACTGCTATTGGCAGTAATCCTGTTGCTTTTCTTATTCCGTGTCACCGCGTCATTCAATCTACAGGAACATTTGGCGGATATATGTGGGGAAATACCAGAAAAACAGCCATTATTGGATGGGAAGGCGTTCAATCTAACCCAGATTTTTAGGTATAAAACCCTTTCTTATTATTTTTTCCCAACTCCACATTAGAAACAAAACGATATTGTTTGGTAAAAAACCAAAGTGTTTCGGTTCTGTCACGAAGTGTTTCGGTTAAACACCGAAACGTTTGGGTCCTGAACCGAAAGTTTTAGGTTCCGAACCTAAAACTTTACGTCAGCAACCCAAAACTTTCGGTTGAAAAGCCAAAATTTTACGTTCTGAACCCAAACGTTTGGGTTCAGAACCGAAAAACTTTGTCTCAGAACCGAAAAGCTTCGTGATACAACCTAAAAACTTCGTGACAAGACCTAAAAACAGTAGCCCAAGCAAGCAATGACGAAACACTGTTACGGACTTTAATAAAGAAAAGCCCTTTCATTTTGGTTTAAAACCAATCCATTAAAATAAATAAGCCCTTGGCATAGTGCCTGACCCCCTATTAATAACTTATTTCAAACTCTTTTTATGCACACTACAGCATCTAAAATAAATAACCTCCCTTGGGAAGGCATTACCGAAGAAATGCACGAGAAAGGATTCGCAATCATTCCTAACGTACTCACTAACGAAGAATGCGAAGCTCTAAAAAACGATTATGCAAATCCATCACTGTATCGAAAAACGGTTGTAATGGAACGCTATCGTTTTGGTTTAGGTGAGTATAAATACTTCCAATATCCGTTGCCTGATTTAATTCAAAACATTCGTACAGCATTATATCCCAAACTGGCACCAATTGCCAATGCCTGGATGAAAGTCCTGAACATCGACACCCGTTTTCCTGAAACACACCCGGAATTATTAAAACAATGCCATGCCAATAATCAAGTAAAAGCAACAGTTTTAATTTTAAAATATAGCAAAAGTGGATTTAACACCCTGCATCAGGATTTGTATGGAGATGTCTATTTCCCGATTCAATCAGTGCTTTTCCTGAACCAACCCGAGGAAGATTTTACGGGAGGCGAATTTGTACTGACCCAACAAACGCCCAGAGCACAATCGAAGGCCATTGTCCTGAAACCTAACAAAGGTGATTTATTAGTTTTTACGACTAATTTCAGACCTGTAAAGGGTTCCAAAGGCTATTATCGTGTTGCTATGAAACATGGTGTCAGCGAAATTCATAGTGGTGAAAGGCATACATTAGGAATTATTTTTCATGATGCATTATCATAGAATGTTTCAACATAAAGTAGCATTGTAGAGACGCACAGCAGTGCGTCTAACCACACGTATTCTCACACAAAATGCCGATAATCTTTTTTGGAGATACATTGCTGTGGGCCTCTTAAAGAAAATTTGAATCTCACAGAAACACAGAGGCGTGTTTTTTTCTCCCGCAGATTGAGCAGATTTTTTATTTTTTTAATCTGTGGTTTAACAAAACTTTGAGGCTTTGTGCCTTTGCGGCAAAACCATCGCTCCTAAAGACGCACTGCTGTGCGCCTCTACGGAAAATTAGAAGGGAAAATTGAATCTCGCAAAGTCACAGAGACGCAAAGATTTTTGTTTCACGCAGATTTAAAAAAGATTAAAGCAGATATCGCAGATTATAATTTAATTTAAATCTGCTCAATCTGCTCAATCTGCGTGAAAAAAAACTTAGAGCCCATGTGCGGCAAAACCATCGCTCCTAAAGACGCACTGCTGTGCGCCTCTACGGAAAATTAGAAGGGAAAATTGAATCTCGCAAAGTCGCAGAGACGCAAAGATTTTTGTTTCACGCAGATTTAAAAAAGATTAAAGCAGATACCGCAGATTATAATTTAATTTAAATCTGCTCAGATCTGCGAAATCTGCGTGAAAAAAAACTTAGAGCCCTTGTGCGGCAAAACCATCGCTCCTAAGGACGCACTGCTGTGCGCCTCTACGGAAAATTAGAAGGGAAAATTTAAACAAAAAATTTAAATCTAGCAGTAACGTGTTTTTTTCTCCCGCAGATATTGCAGATTGAGCAGATTTTTTAATCTTTTTAATTCTTTTAATCTGTGGCTTAAAAAAACTTTGTGCCTTTGCTGAATAAATTCAGGATACCATTCTATAAAAATATGACAGAACACACTAAAATTAACAATCGCGATTTACGAATTAAGATTAAAAATGCAGAAATTTGCTTTGGTGGAAACCAAAAATTGAAAATTTACGGCACCCTGAAATGTAAATCAGGCAAAAGGATGAAGCGTGAAAACCGGGTTTTCTTTTCATCAGAAAAAGAAGCAAAGCAAAACGGCTTCAGACCCTGTGGGCATTGTATGAAAACCGATTATCAACACTGGAAAGATGGACTTATTTAACCCCGAAATCAACGAAACAACCAATCTGTTACCGAAAGACGGAACCGTAAACTATTATGGCAGACTGTTCTTGAGAGACGAAGCCAATCAGTATCTGGACACACTGTTGAATACGATTGAATGGAGAAACGATGAAGCCATTATCTTCGGTAAATTAATTATTACCAAAAGAAAAGTGGCTTGGTACGGCGATACTACCTTTGAATACACTTACTCGAATACCACCAAAAAAGCACTCCCGTGGACAAACGAATTGCTATCCTTAAAAAGAATTATCGAAGAGAAAACCGGAGAGACCTTTAATTCCTGTTTGCTTAACCTCTACCATTCCGGCGAGGAAGGAATGGCCTGGCACAGTGACGCCGAAAAAGATCTGAAGAAAAACGGAGCGATTGCCTCGGTAAGTTTTGGTGCTGAACGCAAGTTTGCTTTTAAACACAAAGAAAGTAAAGAAACCGTTTCCTTAATTTTAGAACACGGAAGCTTATTGGTTATGAAAGATACCACCCAAACCAATTGGTTACATCGTTTACCGCCCACTAAAACGACCTCGAAACCCCGGGTAAATCTAACTTTCAGAACAATTGTAAAGTAATTTTAAACCATTAAGAGATTAAGAGAGTAAAGGCTATTGTACCTATTTAAGACATTAAAGACTTATTGTCATTTCTTTTAAAAAATCTCTGAAAAGCCTAAAATGAAGAAATTTCAGAGCTACACTTCATTTTTCTTAATCTCTTAATGGTACATAATTTAAGACTTATTGTTATTTCTTTTTAACTGCTACATTTTGATACGACCGCGATAAAGCATCTGCTAGCATTGCTGTTCTTGCTTTGGAGAGTTCGACAATAGTCCAGCCCTGTTTTCCCCATTTGTTCGGAATGGGATAAAAATCCAATTCGCCCGAAGCACAAAAAACAGACTGATCAATTTCATTCAGTTTCAGAACTGCTCTCTCGTTTTTATGATCAAGCGTGGCAAATATCTTTTTATTTATCCGGAACGATGTTTTTTCGAAGTGAGGTTCTTCGGTAACATTTTCGAATGATAAGGCTAATTTTCTAAAAGCTTCAATTGCGACCATATTACACTTATTTTTGAGACCCGATTGGTTTTAAAAACCCAACAGACCTTCGTTAAAATAATTTTACCAACCCTGATTAAGTCCGCTTTTAAGGACTTCTTCATATTTATCTTTATCAAAAGTATATAAGTTAGGCGCTTTATGTGCGACATTACTTTTCTTTTCGTCGAGTTTATTTAGTATTCCGATATTGGTAATTTTTCGGAGAAAATTTCGTCTATCCAGTTTTCTGTCCAAAATGGTTTCGTATAATTTCTGAAGTTCCGGAATCGTAAATTTCTCCGGTAATAAATTATACCCAACCGGCATTAAATTGAGTTCTGTTCGAAGAGTATCCAAAGCTTTGTCCAGAATTGCTGCGTGATCTAATATTAGTTCCGGTACTTCTTTATGATCAATCCATTCGATGATTTCCTGCTGGTTTCCTTTTTGAGGAACCGCCTGTAAAAAATCTACCAGCGCATAATAACCAATGGTAACAAACCTTTGCCTGAACCATTTACCCGCTTCTTCGGGGATATTAAAGTGTTCTAAAACGGCTTTCCCAAAGTGCTCATCATTTCGTTTTACCTTTCCAAAAGTGGCAAATTGTCTTAAAAAAATACCTTCCATTCCGGTACGTTTGTTCAAAACCGTAACGGCAGCAGTATCTATATCCTGATCAAGAGGAATGAAACCACCTGGTAAAGACCATTTATTTTCATAAGGTGTTTTAATCAGTAAAACTTTAAGCTGATTGTCATGAAATCCAAAAATGACACAGTCTATTGAGAGTCCCGGCTGGTAATTTTTGCTATTGTCCATTATTTCTTTTAACATTCAGTAGTTCTTAAATACGTTTTTGGGTTTCCTTTTGAAGGCGCAATTTAACTGATTTATTATAAAATTGTAACATTTTTTTAGAAATGAAGTCTAAATCAAGTAGTTCTGTTCTAAATATCCAGACTCAGATGAATCACAATTTTTACTTAAAATTAAATTCGAATTAAAAAAATAAGTACATTGCGTCATAATAACACATTATGATTAGTTTGTTTTTATTTACATATAAAAGTACCAGAAAGTAAATGTAAGGGATATGATTACCAATATTACAAAAAGAATAAATCAAAAAATTACGGATAAAATCCTTACTTCATTCGGGTTTAT
The DNA here is from genome assembly GCF_009789235.1 of Flavobacterium hydrocarbonoxydans. Lineage (GTDB taxonomy): Bacteria > Bacteroidota > Bacteroidia > Flavobacteriales > Flavobacteriaceae > Flavobacterium > Flavobacterium hydrocarbonoxydans. Next base: position 177,392 of record NZ_WSTB01000008.1, read on the forward strand.
ATCAAAGACACATCTTTTAGAAGCCTCGATGAAATATAGTGAGGAGCAGGAAAAAATTTTCAACCAGATGATTGTTGAAACTGAAATTAAAACCAAAAAAGCAAAACGTGAGGCCTTTGATAAAGCCTTATATGCTTCTTATAAAGGAATTGGCGCTATCGATTTTGTAAATAATGTCCTGAAATAATTCTGGAACACTTACAAAATCAATAACGCCAATCAAAAAATATTAGGTGGTGGTTACTGTACTAATTCAAAATCTGAAGAAAGTTTAAGATCCGCTGATGAAGTGCCTATCATCAATTTAAAATCTCCAGCTTCGGCATTAAATTCTAATTTATCATTATAAAAAGAAAGCTTCTCTTTGTCGATTGTAAATTCGATTGTTTTAGATTCTCCTGCATTTAATTTTACTTTTTGAAAGTCTTTCAGTTCTAAAACAGGTCGTACCACAGAACCGAATTTATCCTGCAAATACAATTGTACTACTTCTTCGCCCGCTACTTTTCCGGTATTAGACAATTGAAACGATACTTTGATAGTTTCATTCGCTTTAATTTTTGTTGAAGATAATTTCAGACCCTCATATTTGAAAGTAGTATAACTCAATCCATATCCAAAAGAAAATTTAGGTGAATTTTTCAAATCGATATACGATGAAACATACCCTTTGGCATTATCATCCAAAGCAGGTCTTCCTGTACTGAAATGATTGTAATAAATAGGTATTTGCCCAATTTCTCTAGGGAAAGTCATAGGCAATTTTCCTGAAGGATTATAATCGCCAAATAAAACATCAGCAATAGCATTCCCCGCTTCAGTACCTAACCACCAGGTGTAAACGATGGCCGGAACATTATCAGCTGTCCAGTTGAAAATAAGCGGTCTTCCTGCATTAACCAGAACCACAACAGGCTTACCCGTTGCCTGAATGGCTTTTACTAACTCTTCCTGTACTCCAGGCAAATGAAGATCGCTTCGGCTTTTTGCCTCGCCACTCATGTCGTGTCTTTCTCCAATGCTCAAAATAACAACATCAGCCTGTTGTGCCGTTGCAACCGCTTCGGCAAAACCATCTTTGTTATCACCCGTTACTTCACAACCTTTGGCATACAATAACTTCGTGTTTTTTCCTACTTTATTTTGCAGACCATCCCATTGCGAAACGACCCATTTACTATAATCAACATCTGGCAATTCTACGGCCCAAAAACCCATATTGGCTTTGTATTCTTTTACCATTGGCCCAATAAAAGCAATTGTTTTCAGGTTTTTAGAAAGCGGTAATGTTTCGTTTTCATTTTTCAATAAAACAATACTCTTTTTGGCAACATCACGTGCAGCAACTCTGTTCTCCGGATTGTTTAATACTTTTTCAGCTCTTTTTTCGTCTGAATATTTATACGGATCTTCAAATAAACCTAACTCGAATTTTTTACGCAGAATTCTTCTAACAGCATCATCAATCAGATCGATAGAAACTCTATTTTCTTTTACCAATTCGGCAAGATTATAACGATAGGCATTACTTTCCATATCCATATCACTTCCTGCAGTAATAGCAGAATAAGCGGCTTCTTTAAGATTTTTAGAATAACCGTGCGCTACCATTTCACCAATAGAACCCCAGTCTGAAACTACAAAACCCTGAAAGTTCCATTTTCCTTTTAAAATATCTCTTTGCAAATGTGCATTTCCGGTAGCCGGAATTCCGTTTACATCATTAAATGAATTCATAAATGTAGCAGCACCTGCATCCAGGGCTGCTTTAAAAGGAGGCAAATACGTTTCGAATAACATTCTTTCGCTCATATCAACCGAGTTGTAATCTCTTCCGCCAGTAGCAGCTCCATAAGCGGCGAAGTGTTTTACACAGGCCATAACCGAGTTTAAATCGCCTAATTTATTTCCCTGAAAACCTTTTACTCTTGCATAGGCAATTTTAGATCCCAGATAAGTATCCTCACCGGCACCTTCCATCACGCGTCCCCAACGAGGATCACGGCCAATATCGACCATTGGTGCAAACGTCCAGTGAATTCCGCTTGCAGCAGCTTCTGTAGCGGCAACTCTTGCTGCTAATTCTATGGCTGCCAAATCCCAGCTTGCCGCTTCGGCCAACGGAATAGGAAAGGTTGTTTTGTATCCGTGAATAACGTCCTGCCCAAATAACATGGGTATTTTAAGACGGGACTGCATCGCCAGTTCCTGATATTGTCGGGTATATTTTGTGCCAATGATATTTAGCATCGAGCCTACCAAACCGGCTTTAATCTCTGCCTGTTTGTTCGGGTTTATGGTAATAGGACCAGTTGCGGAGTTATCACCTGTGTATTGATTAAGCTGACCGATTTTTTCTTCAATCGTCATTTTTTTCAACAGATCATTCACTTTCTGATCTATTGTTGCTTGCTGTGCGGTTGCAAATAAGGACACCATCAACAAGGTAAGTGTTGTTATTTTCTTCATTTTTAATTTAGTTAATTTCGATAAAAACCGGCAGGTGATCCGAAGGATATTTTAGATCTATCGCATCACTTAAAACGGCATGTTTTTGAACGGTTAACCCGCTATCTTTTGAAATAAAAATATAATCTATCAATAATTTTACCGGCTCATTATGTTTGAAAGCATTAAAAGTTCCTGATGGCCCAAAAGGTTTTTCTACTGAAACCTCTCGGGTATCGTTCATTCCTTTTTTGACTTCCAAAATTTGCGGCGTCGTTGGCTCCGAATTAAAATCGCCCATAAGAAATACAGGATCTTTTTTGGTATTCACAGCTGCTATTTTTTCCAGAATCAATTTGACTCCATTGATTCTTGCTTTATTACCTACATGGTCAAGATGCGTATTAAACACCCAAAACTGTTTTTTAGTTTTTAAATCTTTAAACAAAGCATACGTACAAACCCGATTGTAATCTGCATCCCAGCCTTTTGAAATAACCGTTGGTGTTTCTGAAAGCCAAAATGTATTCGTCTGCTGTACTTTAAAACGATCTTTTTTATAATAAATCGTACACGCCTCTCCTTTTCCTTCTCCGTCTCTGCCTATTCCAAATTTGTCGTAAGCATTTAATTTAGAAGCAATATCAACCACCTGATTGGGAGTTGCTTCCTGAACACCAAAAATATCAGGACTGTAAAACTGTATTTGTGATGTAAAAAAATCTTTCCGGTTTGGCCAGGCATTATCTCCATCTGAAGCAATATCTAACCGGATATTATAACTCATTATTTTAAGGTTTTGTCCATAATTTGACAGGCTGACAAAAAACAGCATCATAATCGAAAGTAACGTGTTCATCTTTTTCATAACATAAAAATTTTAATACAAAGCTCTGAACCTTCAAGTGTTTTGGAAGAAGTACAGCTTAATTCCATAAAAGTACAGATGCTATTAAAATTTTATTTACTGATTTTATTTTATTTTCAAAAAAAATTGAGTTTGATTAAATAAATCAAGAGTTGCCTATCATTAGCACCTGATTTACATCCATTTTAATACACCAACGTTTGTATGGCGTGTCCCGGAATTTTTACAATTGTTTTTTCATTGGCTACAATTAAATTATATGCAATTTCATTATCGGTATGGTTCATTACCACCGTTGTCATTTTTCCATCGGTGTTCAAAAATGAAGTACTTAACAAATAACTTCTGCTTACAGAAGTACTTACGCGTACTGCATTAGGTCGAATAAATTTTGAAAAATGCCCAATATAATAATACGACGGTGTATAAATTAACTCACCAGTTGTGGTGTCAGCATGGATGGGTGCAAAACAAAAATTCCCAACATGATTAGGCCCTCCGTTTTGATCTAGAAGAATATTCCAGTCTGTCCAGGCAACGGTTCCGTTATTAAAATCGTTAATCATATTAGTACCGTATCTTTCGGCATTGGGCCAAAACTGATATCTGGCAGCATCAAATTTTTCAACACAACCCTCGGTAAACATTAGTTTTTTGTCCGGATATGCTTCGTTTACTCTTGCCACATTGTCGAACATTGGCTGAGCACCTGTCCAGGTTTCGTACCAGTGAAATCCCATTCCCCAAACATATTTTGATGCTTCAGGATCTGAGTAAATAACGTTGGCTCTTTGTACCATTAAATCACGATTATGATCCCAGGCAATAATTTTTACATCACCTAAACCTTCTTTTTTAAGTGTGGGACCAAGGTGATTTTTCAGAAAATCTCTTTCTTCATCAGCAGTGTACAAACAAGATTCCCAGGTTTGTGTAGCCATCGGTTCGTTTTGCACAGAAGTTCCCCAAATAGGAATTCCTTCTTTATTGTAAGCTTTTATAAATTTTGCATAAAAATTGGCCCAGGGCTGAAAATATTCAGGCAATAATTTTCCTCCTTTCAGGACATTTTTATTGCTTTTCATAAAGGCATTTGGTGACCAGGGAGCTGCGTAAGTAAGCAGCTTTCCGCCTGCTGTTTTTATGGCTTCCTTTATCAGTGGGATACGATATTTTCGGTCATGATCAATCGAAAAAGTCTTTAAATCTTTATCCCCTTCTTCGATATAAGAATAGCTTCCACTGCTAAAATCAGAACTCTGAATTGTTGTTCTTAGCAATGAATAGCCTATACCTTTTTGTGTATCGTAGTAAGCGTTTAAGAATTCTGTTTGTTTTTCTTTTGATAATTGGGCGAAGATTTCGGCACTTGAGTCAGTTATGGCACCACCAATTCCCATAAAATTCTGAAATTGTTTGGCTGGCTCTACAAAAACTGATATTTCAGTTTCTACAGGCTGTACTGAGGTAGTAAAAGTTAGATTATCTGTAGGGGTTAACCTTAATTTTGTATTATCGGCAGTAGTATATACTGTGATTTTTTTGTTGTTTGTTGTGAATTCTTGCGTTTGCTTTTTATTTTTCTGTTGTGAAAAAACAGCTATTGAAAAACATAGACAAGTAATAATAAACCTATTTTTTTTCATTGCATATGCTTTATAAACCTTAAATTTTTTAAATTTTTATCTTTATTTTAAAAAATGATTAAAAAATAGCCCATAATCAAAAAGAATATGGGCTATTCTAACAACCAAACTTAAACTTAACTTACTTAATTTTTATTTTTAAAAAGTTAAATGAATCGAAAAGGAAGTTTTTAGGCTTCCCTTTTCGAAATAAACTAACTCAATAAATATTATTCTGGTCTGAAAATAAAGGTCCAACCTGTAGCGTATGTTTCGCTATTGGTCAAATAAAGAACCAATTTATCTTCTGTAAGGGTAACAATTGTATATTCACCATTTGCATTACCTGCAGCAGATCCTAACATTTTAGCTGCTCCTTTTACAATCAATTTTTTATTAGTTGGATCTAATACAAAACTTCCTTTTGAAGGTGTAGCTGCTGCTGTTTCGTAGTGATAAAAGTTTGCAGCCCCATCTAAGTCAAAGTGCATTTTACCATTAGCATCGCTTGGTCCGCAACAGTCACCAGCATTCCACCATACAGACATAGCACCGTCTGCACTTCCCGGAGGCGACATAAACCACCATAATGATCCAGCTCCAGCCTGATCAAAAACCCAAGTTTTACCTGCACTTGTATCTTCACTAACTAAATCATACCAATCCTGATCCAAACGGGTATCAAGCTGATCTATTTGTACATCAATAGTTTTAGTAAAAAACTGAGAACCTAAACTTCCTACATAAGTAAATGTTGATTTACCAGGTATCGGATAAACAAACGTTACTTCATTAGTAAGTGCTGTTCCTAAATTATAATCCCAATATCCTGTAATTCCAGGAGACACCATACTAATCGTAACTTTATTACCTCCCGGCGTACTTTGTTTAGCCACTAATTGAACTCCGGCAACATCCGTTGAATCCGTTAAATGTGCTTCATCCACAATTGGGTCGCATGCTGAAAAAACAAGCATACACGAAGCAAGGATGAGATATATTATTTTATTAATTTTCATATCGTAGTTATTAATAGTTATTAATTTTACCAACCTGGATTTTGATTATAATCTCCATTAGCCAATCTAATTTCTGTTTCAGGAATTGGAACTAAACCTTTCGTTTCTGTTCTGTATTTTGCAGTATAATTTGCAGCAGTACCTGAATTGTTTACCGGAATAGGATCGTTAAATGCTGTCTCAACATCTCCCCAACGTACTAAGTCGAACCAGTGTAAACCTTCGAAAGCAAGTTCGTGTAAACGCTCTTCTTTTAAAGCAGCAAGAGAGTAACCTACAGGTGGTAAACCACCAGCTCTTTGTCTTACCGCATTCATTCCTGTTGCAGTTTTAGTGATTTCTGAGTGCATTAATAATACATCAGCATAACGCATTAAAATAAAATCCTGAGCATGCATCAATTGCATATCTGTATTAGACCAATCATATAATTGTACAAACATACCTACGTTTGCTCCTGCAGCTGTTGGATATTGTACTGATGTATATTTTTTATTAAAAAACCCTGTTTCATGATCTCCTTTTCCTGCAGCATAACCATCAGTTCTCTGGTCAGCTTGTCCAACCTGAAGTATAGAACCTTTTTTTCTTGGGTCAGCATCAGCCCAGTTACCCCATAATTTAGGATTCACTGTACACCATCCCCATCCTTCTCCAAAAGGAACTAATGATTGTCCACGGATAGAATTAAACAAAGCAAGTCTATTAGTATAAATATTACCATTGCTCCATCCCCAGTCTCCAAAAGAAAATCTTTGTACAAACATTGATTCTTTATTACCAGTACCAAACGTTGGTGCTAAACCATCTTGTCCAGCCCATGATAAATTTTCAGTGTCAGCCCAAGGCAAAACAGTTTCGCCTGCAGCAATGTTTAGATATGAATAAGGCCAAAGATTTCTGAAATCCGAAACCAAAGCGTGACCGCTATTAGCTATACAATCATTCAAATACCCTGCAACATCTGTAGCGCTTAAAGAACCTCCACCAGCTAATGGCAAAGTTTCCGTAGCCTGTTTTTCGATATTAGTCATATAACCCGTATAATACAAATAAACACGAGCCAAATATGCCTCTGCAACCCATTTGTTAGCATGTCCATAGCTAGAAGTTGGAATGCTTGTTACCGGTGTAGCCGGCATTGTTTCAATAGCCAATTTTAAATCAGCGGCAATTTGCGCATACGTTTCTGTATAAGTAGATCTTGGTACCTTTCTGTCTCCTTCAAAAGTTGTAATTAAAGGAACTCCACCAAAAAATTTAGCCATTCTGAAGTAGAAAAAAGCTCTCATAAATAAAGCTTCACCAATCGCTTGCTTTTTGAATGCTTCAGCTTCAGCCGGAGTAGTAAAGTAAGTATTAAAATTAGCCACAGGTGTTCTTTCGATAATGGCATTGGCTCTTGCAATACCTTTGTATGACTGTGTCCATAAATCGCGATATGTATCTTCAGTTGGATCTTCGAAATTATCTACCCATTTGGCCGTTTTATCATCTGCTCCACCACCACCTAACATCATGTTATCCATCAGGTTGGCAGCCATTTGTTCCTCGCTATGAATATTTACCGTGTAGATTGCATTGTAAACACCCGCCATAGCTTCATCAATATCGGTAGGCGTTTTGTAGAAAGTATCCAAACTTTTTTCGGAAATATTCTCTGTATCGATGTACTCCTCACAACTTGTGGCAACAAAAAGTGCTGAAATTGCTATTAAATATTTTATATTTTTCATTGTTATAATGTATTTTTATTAAAAATCTGCACTTAAACCAAACATTACTGTTCTAGATTGCGGATATAAACCAAGATCTACTCCTGAAGCCCAAGGCATATTTGTATCATCTCCTCCAAAACGAACCTCCGGATCCATACCATCATACTCTGTAAAAGTGTATAAATTGTTTACTGCCACATAGAATTTTAAGTTAGAGATAAACTTAAAGTCAGCCAATATCTCATTAAAATTATACCCTAACGTTAAGTTGTTTATTCTTAAGTAATCAGCATCGTGCATGTAGATATCTGAAATTTCATTGGTATTTCTATTTGATACAGAAGACAATCTCGGCATCTTGTTTGAAGTTCCTTCACCATGCCAACGATTAAAAACATCTGAAGTATAGTTTTGTTTAGGGCTATCAGAAAAAGATCGATACGATTGCATAATCTGTCTTCCAAATTTACCAGCCATTGTAGTATTTAGATATACATTTTTGTATTCAAAATTCAACTGAATCCCTAACTCAAAATCCGGGTTTGGTTTTCCTAAATATCCTTTATCTTTTTCATCAATTACACCATCTTGGTTTTGATCTACAAAACGCACATCTCCCGGACGTTGGTCAGCAAAATAAGGCTGACCTGTAGGTCCTACATAAGCATCCGCTTCTTGTTGGTTTTGGATAATACCATCTGTTTTGTAACCGTAGAAGAAACCAATAGGCTGTCCTACCTGTGCTCTTGAAATTTCTGAAGTTCCCTGAGACAATACATGAGCTTTCCCGTGAAGTATTCCATCAGCATTGTTAACTTCTGTCACTTCATTTTTGTTGAAAGCACCACTTACGGTAGCACCATATTTAAAATCTCCAATTTTATCTTTCCAGTTTACAGAAAATTCAAGTCCTGAGTTTACAATTGTCCCACCATTAACAAATGGAGCATCTAATCCAGTTGTTCCTCTAATAGCATCAATAACTAACCAGCCTTTAGTTGATTTTTTGTACCAGTCGATAGTTGCTCCTAATCGTGAATCGAAGAAAGCCAAATCAAGACCAAAATCTAATTGTTCTGATGTTTCCCATGATATTACAGGATTAGGTAGTACTTTAGGGTAAGCAGTTGCTCCTGAAACAGGTTTAGTGTCTCCGAAAAAATATCCTGGAAATGCATAAGCAATACTTGAACTATAATAGTAGGCATAAGGTACATTTTCATTTCCATTTTGTCCCCAACTTGCTCTTAATTTAGCATAATCAAGCAAACCTGACGTACCAGACATAAAATCTTCTTTGGTAATTACCCAACCTGCAGATACTGATGGAAAATAACTTCTTCTTTCTCCCTTTGCAAAATTTGAGGAAGCATCAACACGCATCGTACCAGATAAAAGGTATTTTTCTTTATAGTCATATTGCGCTCTTCCGAAGTAAGACCAGACACCTCCACCTCCAGCAGCATTATCCATACCATTAGCATTGATATCATTGATAGATGCAGGAGATTTTGTATTGTTTAAATATGCATATTTTGGATCAGTACCAAACAATAAGCCATTTCTCGAAGCACTTATTGAATTATTTAAATCATATTGAATTAACTCAGTACCAGCAACAGCAGTAACTTTATGATCTCCAAATCTTTTTTCGTATGAAATAGTATTGGTCCATGTTGAGTTAATACCAATATACTGATTTTGAGAAGCTCCATCAACAGCATCGTTATAAAGCACTCCTAAATGATACGTTGAATTCATAGATCTTCCGTATCCAAACCAAGAATCAATTCCGTAAGTTGTTTTGAATTTTAAATTCAAAATAGGTTCAACTTCTAAAAATACATTTCCAATGATTTTACTATCTCTTGGGTAGCTAAAATTACTTCTGTAATACATTACTGCCAATGGATTGGTTTGTGTATTATGAATACCATCTAAAGTTGGTGTAAATCCTAATGGACTGATATTTCTATCAATAGCAGGTTGCCAATATGCAGGCATCAAAGGATTCTGAACTAATGCATTGTGCAAATCGTTACCATAGATGTCACCATTTGAAACCGATCTGTTTTGTGTATTGGTATAGGTTAAGTTTTCTCCAACAGTAATGATAGCATGTTGATCGTTCTTTTTCAACACCATTTGTGTATTCATTCTAGCTGTAAATCTTTTAAATCCAGCATCTACCAGATTTCCGCCAATGATACCATCCTGATCAAAATACGACGCACCGAAAGAGTATGTAATATCTTCGCTACCACCTGTAATATTAAGCGCGTGACTTACAATAGGTGCATCTTTTTTAGACATTTCATTAACCCAGTTGGTACCTTTCCAACCGTTTTGCAGGTTGTTCCAGATTTCATCTCCTAATTGTGTACCAGCACCAGGATAATTCGTATTCAACCAAGTGTTATTCGTTAACATTGCATGCCAGTCATGTGGAGCCTTACCATCATTAAGATTTCCTTCATCCATAATGTACATATACTCCTGTGCATTCAAAGGGTCTAAGTTTTTATAGATATTTTGGATACCAAAGTAAGAGTCATAACTAATTCTAGCTGGTCTTCCTTTACGTCCTTTAACAGTGGTAACCAAAACTACACCGTTTGCCGCTCTGGAACCATAGATAGCAGCAGAAGCTGCATCTTTCAAAACATCAATAGATTCGATATCAGCAGGGCTTAAATAATCTATGTTTCCAACCGGTACACCATCTACAATGTATAAAGGGTTTGAATTACCATTTGTCCCCATACCACGAATAGTTACTTTAGTTCCTGCACCAGGCGCTCCACTATTTCTGGTAACCGCAACTCCGGGTGCAATACCCTGAAGTGATTCCATTGCAGATCCAGTATTCAGATCCTGAAGTGCTTCTCCTTTAAAGTTAGCAGCCGCTCCTGTAATTAAACCTTTCTTTTGTGTACCGTATCCGATAACTACAACTTCATTTAATCCTTGAGATTCTGTTTTTAATTGAATATTAAGTTTAGTTGTTCCGTTTATGGCTTGCTCAACAGTGTTATAGCCTACGAAACTAACTACCAATGTTCCATTAGATGGAGCACTAATTTGAAATTTCCCATCAAAGTCCGAAGCACTTGCTTTCTTCGAGCCCTTAACTAAAATTGTCGCCCCTGGGACGGGTAATCCATTTTCGTCATTAATGGTTCCGTTTATCGTAACGTCTTGTGCCATTGCGATAACTGAAAACAGTAGAGACGAAATACAAAAAATAAGTAATTTTGTTAATTTCATTTTTCTAAGAATTTTGGTTAATTAATTAGTAATTTGATGCAATAATAAAGTTAAAGTTTTACTAAAAACAATTAAAATTTTATTACAAAAACACATCAAAGCATAAATTAACACCCTACAAAAACACATCAAAATACATTTAAAAAATTGATTTTCAGTTACATAAATTTTTATATATAATGTTATTCAAATGTTAACAAAAAATTTACAACACTACGGCCTATCAAATTTAATAATTCTCATTTTAAGTGATATTTTGATGAAAAAATCATTTTATACAACTATGATATATAAAAAAAATGTCGAATATTAAAACAATACCCCTAAAAATAGGCTAGGAAAATTATGAAATTCGTAAAATTATTTTTTTCTAATACTTGTCGCTTTTATCTTTCATTTTTAAAATGAGTAATAATCAAAGCCTAAACAAACTGCATAATTTAAAAGCAAATGAGACTGCAAAAAAATACCAAAACAGCTCCCCTTTATACCAAGCTTAATTTTTTATAGTATAGTTTTAGAAGTGTTATTTTAATAGTTTAATAATAACAAAACCTATACATCTTTTTTATTAAGACACCATTTTTAAGCACTTTTCGTATGTCAGAATAAGTCATAAACACATCATATAAAAATAGCTCATACTCACAAAGAGCATGAGCTATTTAACAACCAAACTTAACTTAGCTTTTTAATTATTTAGCAAATGAAATCATCAATATTTTCAAACATTTGATTTTTAATGATTTACACAAACCAAAGCTTTATTCTATTTCTTTAGACCGTTGAGTGTAATTAATTTCAGGTTTTACCTATTTTCATAGACCCCACTTTAACATCACTATCTTACTAAAAAAACTTTTCTTATCCTTTAAAATCAATATAAACCAAATTAAAATCTCCATTTTCGAAAACTACTTTGATTTTATTGATACCCGAATTTAAATTTACACCCGACAAAGTAGCCGTTTTATAATTATCATTCCCTCCTGTGGCCGGAAGAACAATACTTTGCGTTTTTTTACCATTTTCTAATTCCAAGTGAATTTTTCCAGTAGTTTTTTCACTCGAATAACGTATAGCCACTTTATAGCTTTTGGTCTTAGCCACCTCAGTTGTAAATTGCAGCCATTCTCCATCTTCGATAAAAGAAACCTGATAACCGTTGGATTCTTTTTCTTTGCTAGGCAAAATATCTACACCATCATTTCGCATTGTATTTCCTTTATTCCATTGGTCATAATTGCCAGTTTCTACTCGATAATTCACAAAATCTTTATCAGAATAGGCAATTTCATTTGTTCCTAAATCATAGTGTGTTGCCTGAATCTTACCCGGAATTAGATGTTTTTTATACGGTTTAGTATCGTCGGTTTGTACTTGTCTAAACATGGCATCAATAACATCTGGTTTTACGGTTACGTTTTCCATTTTGTAATTATCCGCCATTGTCATCAATGCTTTTTTTGCAAAAGCTGCTGATGGTTTTTCACCACCATCTTTCCAATATTTTAATAAAACATCGTATTCCGGAATTTTCGTTACCGAAGTTACACCCGCAATATTTTCGATTTTTTTCATTGGCCAAAATGCCCAGCCAATATTATTTTTTTCAACAAGTGACAGTGCTTCTTTGAACCAAACATTCGAATTTTCGCCACTTTCTCCTAACCAGATCGGAACATTGTATTGCGTTCTGTAATCCAGCATTTTCTGGATAGAAGCTGTCGTATTGTAGTTCCAATATTTATGAAAACTCAAGGCCATATTTTCATCCCATAAAGGAAAAATTCCCTCATAATTATTTCCCCAGCAATTTCCTTCGATAAAAATTAAATGATTGTTATCGACTTCACGAATTGCTTTTGTGACCTCGATCATTAAGGCTCTCAAAGGCGCATTTGACGTTTCGTCGCAACCATTTTTATTGGTTCCTGTAAAATTCCAATTCGGCTCATTAATAATATCATAAGCACCCATCCAGGTATTATCTTTGTAGCGTTCTGCCAGTTTTTTCCATAAGGCAATCATTTTTTTCTGATTGGCTTCACTTTGCCATAGCGATGGTTTAGTAGTGTCATAATCTGATATTGCAGCGTCATTCCCTTGTCCGCCAGGAGCTGCGTGCAAATCCAGAATGAGGTACATTTTATTATCAGCACACCATTTTAATAAATTATCAGTCATGGTAAAACCTTCTTCTAACCAAGTAATTTCACCATTTTTTTCTTCTTCAATTGCTGGCGTGTATAAATTATAGTGCATTGGCAAACGAACCGAATTAAAACCCCAGGCTGCTAACGAATCGATATCACGTTTGGTAATTCCGTTTGCTTTGTAAGCTGCATAAAATTCCTTAGTTCCTTCATCGCCTATAACTTCCTGAATTTTTTGTTTAATAGCATATTGCGGACTTGCAAAAGATTGTGTCTGAAGCATGTATCCTTCCTGAACCATCCATCCACCGAGTCCTAAGCCTCTCAAAAGAACATTTTGCCCCTGACCATCTACAATTTTCTGTCCGTCACGATGCAAGAAACCCTGACCAAAAGAAGCAATAGAAAGTAAAATCTGCACTATTATAATTGTTTTTTTCATAAAAATATATTTTAAATTTTGCGAAAATTAAATCACTACTTCCAGGTATAGGTCCCTACCGAACCAGCATCCAGAGAAGTTGTAACCCATTTTCCATTGAATTTTATATTGAAATTTTCTGTAACATTTCCATCATTTTCAACAATTAATACTTTTGACCCTGATGGGGTAACGAAAGCTACATTCTGTAAATTTCCACTTGAATTACTTGCAATTCTTATCGAACCAGCAGGAACAAATTTTGAAGCATGTGCAATTATGTAATACGCTACATTACGCTCAACACTCTCTCCAGAAATGGTTAATGCTCCTTTGCAAACTGTACATCCCCCGTTTGTATAAGGTCCAAACGAAGCATTATTTGCAAGATTCCATTCTAAAGCGTTTTTACTCCAGTTACGCATCGATCCGATGATCACATTACGAAGATGCCACTTTAAATCACCTCCAAAATCTGAAGTTGATGAAGTATATTGTTCTGTAAAATAAATGTTCTTACTTGGGTAAGCATTGTAAACATTAGAAAGTGCATTAATATCTCCTGCATAAAGATGAAAAGCAGACCCGTCCACAAAAGGGTTTGCATCGGCATCAGCCAAAATTGCTTTTGGATAATTTGGGTTGTCACAATTATGATCGTAAGCAATAATTTTCGTTGTAATGTTGGCAGCTTTGAATGCTGGTCCTAAATTGTTTTTTATGAAATTAGTCTGTTCCAAAGCAGACATTTCCATACTTGGATTATTTCCTGCGTGCAAAGGCTCATTTTGAGGTGTAATGGCGTCAATTGTAATCCCTTCGGCTTTCATTTGCTGGATGTATTTTACAAAATATTTTGCATACACATCATAATATTGTGTTTGCAGTCTGCCGCCTTTAAAACTATCGTTGTCCTTCATCCAAACTGGGGCCGACCAAGGTGTTCCCAAAATTTTTATCTTCGGATTTATGGCTAAAATTTCTTTTAATAAAGCGATAACTCCGTTTTTATCTTTGTCCAGACTAAATTTTGCCAAAGCCAAATCGGTATCTCCTTTTGGAAGGTCGTTATAACTAAAAGGTTCGGCATTCAAGTCTGAAGCACCGATACTAATCCTGATATAACTCACGCCGATAGATGACGCCTTAGAACCAAATAATTCCTCCATAAGGGCCGCTTTTTTTGAAGCACTTAATTGATTGATAACTTCGGCACTACCTCCTGTGAGCGTATATCCAAAACCATCAACAGTCTGGAATTTCTGAGCTTCATTTACTTCGATACTTACTAATGAATTACTTGCTGTACTAAAACCTAAAACACCTGATTGCTTAGTTAATAATACGGTTTGGTCTGATTTTGTCAGCCAAAAATCGACATCATTTGTTACTGTAACCGGTGGTGTAACCGGAGGAACAACCACAGGAGGCTGATCTACAGTATCACTTGAAGAGGAACACTTTACGTGAGTCAATATTGCAAGTGCAAAAAAGAGGACTTGGATTGTTTTTTTTAAATTATGTTTCATTTTTTTATAGTTTTTAGTTAATAGACCAACTAATACACAATGGTTTGCATGGCATGAGCTGGTATGGTTATGTTTGTTTTAGAAGTCCTGTTTGTTAAACTATAAATCACTTCTTTATCGGATGGATTCATGACAATCGTTGCTGTTTTTCCATCAGGATTTTTAAATGAGGTACTCAACAAGGTTTTGTCGTTTACAATTCCCTGAATTCGTTTAGCATCTGGGCGAATAAATTTTGAAAAATGTCCAATATAATAATACATAGGCGTATAAATCAATTCGTCTTTTGTAGTATCGGCATGAATGGGAGCAAAGCAAAAATTCCCGACGTGATTGGGGCCTCCGTTTTGATCCAAAAGAATATTCCAGTCTGTCCAGCCTACAGTTCCATTGTTAAAATCATTAATCATATTGATTCCGTAACGTTCGGCATTTCCCCAAAACTGATATTTTTTGGCATCAAATCTTTCGTTGCAACCTTCTGTAAATAATAAATTTTTATCTGGAAAAGCATTATGTACATTCGCAACAGACTCAAATTTTGGTGGTCCGCCATTCCAGGTTTCGTACCAATGAAATCCGATTCCCCATGCGTATTTGGCAACTTCAGGATCAGAAAAAACCAAATTTGCCCTCTTTTCGAGCATTTCACCGCGGTTATGATCCCAAATAATGATGTTTTTCTTCCCAAGTCCCTGATTTTCTAAAGTGGGTCCCAGAAAATTTTTCAAAAAATCCCTTTCGCCTTCAGGAGTATAAATACACGATTCCCAGCTTTGAGTGGCCATTGGCTCATTTTGAATCGTCAATCCCCAAATTGGAATTCCTTCTTTTTCGTATTCTTCTATAAATTTTGCATAATAATTAGCCCATGATTGTGCAAACTCAGGCAATAAAACGCCGCCATGTAAAATATCATTATTGTCTTTCATAAAAGCTGGGGGACTCCAAGGACTGACAAATAAGGTTAATTTACCGCCGGCAGTTTCAATTGCTTTTTTAAGTAATGGAATTCTATATTTTCGATCGTGTTCAATACTGAAGGTTTTCAGCTCTTTATCACCTTCCTGAATATAAGTATAACTTTCGCTGCTGAAATCACAGCTATGAATATTGGTTCTGGCTAAAGAATAACCAATGCCCGTTTTTTTATCGTAATAGGCTTTTAGAAACTCTTTTTGTTTTGCTGGAGACAATTTTGCAAAGACTTCGGCACTTGCGTCTGTTATCGCTCCGCCTATTCCTAGAAAATTTTGATAGGTTTTCATTTCATCAACCGTAATAGCAGTACTATTTTTTTGATCTGTAGAGGATTTTAAAATCAAATCATTTGACAATGACAATCTTAAATCTGAATTTTCAGCAGTGGTATAAACTTCGATTTTGGGATTGGGATGAAACGCCAAAGATTTAGCCGTCTCTCCTTTTTTTGAGGAAGAACAACTAAATTGCAAAATTAGTATTGGAACTATAAATAGGTTACTGACTGATTTCATCGTATTTTCAAAGTTTTTTAAATAGTATAAGTCGATTAAAAATTAATACACTAATGTTTGTATGGCATGCGCAGGGATTTTAACAGCCGTTTTTTCGCTTGCTATTATCAAATTATAAATAATCTCATTGTCGGTATGGTTCATAACTACAGTTGCTATTGTCCCGTCGGTATTCAAAAAAGAAGTGCTTAATAATGCGCTTCTGCTTACTGCCGAACTGACACGAACAGCATCCAAACGAATAAATTTTGAAAAATGTCCGATATAATAATAAGACGGTGTATAAATTAGCTCTCCGGTTGTCGTATCGGCATGAATAGGTGAAAAGCAAAAATTACCCACATGATTAGGACCTCCGTTTTGGTCTAAAAGAATATTCCAATCTGTCCAGCCAGCAGTTCCGTTGTTAAAATCATTAATCATCGAAGTACCATATCTTTCTCCGTTACCCCAAAATTGATATTTTTTGGCATCAAATTTTTCTACACATCCTTCCGTAAACAATAGTTCTTTATCTGGGTAAGCTTCTTTTACTTTTGCAACATTATCAAACATCAAAGCTCCGCCAGACCAGTTTTCGTACCAATGAAAACCCATTCCCCAAACATATTTTGAAGCCTCCGGATCTGAATAAATTACATTTGCTCTGTGGTTCATCAAATCACGATTATGATCCCAGACAATAATCTTTTTGTCTCCTAATTTTTCTTTTTTGAGGGTTGGTCCCAGAAAGTTTTTTATAAAATCTCTTTCTGCTTCAGCTGTATAAATACAGGATTCCCAGGTTTGTATCGCCATTGGCTCATTTTGAGTTGAAGTTCCCCAAATAGGAATTCCTTCTTTCTCGTAGGCTTTTATAAATTTTACATAAAAATCAGCCCATGTTTGATAATACTCTGGCAATAATGTCCCGCCTTTAAGGACGTTTTTATTGCTCTTCATGAAAGCATTTGGAGACCATGGCGCAACATAAGTGGTTAATTTTCCTCCTGCCGTTTTGATGGCTTGTTTAATCAATGGAATGCGATATTGCTTATCATGATCAATAGAAAACGTTTTTAAATCTTTATCGCCTTCTTCGATATAAGAATAGCTTCCACTGCTAAAATCAGAACTTTGTATCGTTGTTCTTAGCAATGAATAGCCAATTCCTTTTTGCTTATCGTAGTAGGCATTTAAGAATTCTGTTTGTTTTTCTTTTGAAAGTTTAGCAAAAACTTCAGCACTCGCATCTGTTATAGCCCCTCCAATCCCCATAAAGGTTTGAAATCTTTTGGATGGTTCAACAAACACCGAAATTTCAACTTCTAATGGCTGTTGGGAAGCAGAAAAAACTAAATTATCTGTTGCGGTCAATCTTAAATCAGACTTTTCAGCGGTAGTATAAACTGTTATTTTTTTTCCATTGGTTGTAAATTCTTTTTTTGAATTTTGCTGCTGCGCTAACGCTGTCAACGAAAACAAAAAGCACAGAATTTTAAAACTATTATTTTTCATTCTTCTCTTTTCAATTTAGATTTTAAAATGAGGTCGCAAAACCTGCAAACATTGTAAAAGTGTCATCAGATTTAAAAAATAGCCCATACTCATAATGATTATGGGCTATTTACAACCAAACTTAAACTTAACTTAAACTTTTTATTTTCCTCTTAACTCAATCTTACTTACCGTAATTCCGTCTTTGGTAAAAGTATTTCCTCCACTGCGAATTAGTAAGTAAATTTTTCCAGTAGTATCAAATTTCACCACATTACTAACGGTTCCAGTAGCGTCATTTTTTACGCATCCTACGGTTGCAAGCATTCCTGAAAAACCTGCTTTGGCACAACCGTCCCAAGTACTTAGCCCCATCACTTTGTTGTCTTTGTACTCAACACCTGCAACTGGAGCCGATTTCCCAGCATATACTTCAAACCAAGTCTCATCAGAACCGCTTAGACTCGATACAAGCATGTTTATAGTATATTCTTTATCTTTTACAACATCAATAGCCTGATAAATTCCTTCTTGTGCCCAGCCACCCGGAGAGTGAATCGTTGCACTATTATTTTCAAAAGACCAGAAAGCTGCTCCTGTTGCGCTAAGGTTTAACACAGTCCATTTTGCCTGATCTTCTGCTGTAGCGAAAGAACCACCCTGAACTAAATTCCCTTTAAGAGGATCAGATGTTGCTACTACAATTTCTTCTGTAGCAGTACCTACAGCACCTCCGGTTCCTATTGCAGTATGCGAAATCGTATAAGTTCCTGCATCTGGCAAAGAAATTTTTTCAGTAAACTTTCCTGTATATTCGCCATTACCAATATTCCATTTAGACACAATAACTCCTTTGGTTTGAGCTGTTAAAATATAAGTGTTAACCTCACCCTCAACTGGTGTCACTGTAAATGAAGCATCAACATTTGTAGCGGTCAAACCATTTCCGTTGCCACTACCAACTTCGTCTGGCTGGCAACTTACCAGTGTTCCTAATGATAAGGTTAACATTAAGAGAACACTTCTTTTTAAAGTTATATTTAGGTTCATACGTTTAAATAATTAGTTATTATAATTTGGATTTTGAACAATTTTAGTGTTCTCTAATTCTTTTAAAGGAATTGGCCAGATTTCATTTTTTCCAGCTGTAAATCCTCTTCCAGCCAAAGCTGTAGCGGCTTTACCTGTTCTTACTAAATCGAACCAACGGTGTCCTTCTCCAGCTAATTCTTTTCTGCGTTCTAGTGCAATTGCATCAAGAGAAACCGGCACAGACCCTAATCCAACTCTATCTCTTACAGCATCTAATAATGCCTGAGCTCTAGCTCCAGTACCTCCTAATGCTTCTGCTTCCATCAAATAAGTATCTGCTAAACGTATGGCGTAAACATCTTGTTTGTAATTTAAAGCCGTTGCTCCTCCACCTTCAGAAGCATCAGAATTTAATGGCATAAATTTTTTCAGGAAATAACCTGTATCACCAAAACTTGGTGCCCAATCAGCTTCACCAGCTGCTTTAAGAGCTTTCATATCTAAGATAGTAGAAGCAAAACGAGGATCTCCTTTTAAAACATCATACAAACCTTGCGATACAGTACAAAAACTCCATCCTGAAACATAATCAGGAGCTGGCGAATTTGTTGGTCTTGTATAACCTCTAGGTCCAACCATAATGTTGATAGAATTCCCTTCATCATTTCCGCCACCCCAGAATCCCCAGTCGGCATTACTTTTATCTGTGTGCACAATTTCGATAATTGACTCTGAGTTAAATTTGTTGCTTATTTTCCATAAATCAGCGAAGTTAGCTACTAATTTATATCCATAAATACTTGTTCCTCCAGGAGTTCCGTTTACTTCAGCTAATTGAGTAGCAGCTTCACTATTTTTCCCTTCATACAATAAAACTTTCCCTAATAATGCTTTTACAGCCCCTTTTGAGAAACGTCCTCCTTCTGTGCTAACTACAATTGTATTTGGCAAACTCGGAATTGCTTCTTTTAGATCTTTCTCTATTTGAGCATAAACATCTTCTGGCTTTGCCTGCAAAACATTATAAAATTCGCTTGTTGAAAGCGGCTCTAATATTAAAGGGATGTTTCTAAACGTACGCAACAATTCGAAATAATAATAGGCACGCAAAGCTTTAGTCTCAGCCGTAAATCTTGCTTTTTTACCTTCGTCCATAGGAACATTTGGTAATTTTTGAAGTAAAACGTTTGCTCTAAAAATTCCTTGATAGAAATCATTCCAAAAACTTCCAGGAATGGTTACCTGACTGATTGTATAATCCGAAAAAGCATGAATTCCAATTCCATCAGTAGCTCCACCACCTCCAGCAAAAAAATCATCAGATCCTGAGTTAAGCATACAAACCATATTCTCAAATCCTTTTGATTGTTTTCCTATAACATCATAAACTGCTACAAGTCCGGAATAAGCCTGAGCTTCATCTTTATAATAATTCCCCTCTAGTTCTGTACCTTTTGGATCAACTGTTAAAAAGTCTTCACTACATGATACTGCTGTCAAAAGCACTCCAAATGCAAAAAGTGAATATTTTATATTTTTTATTTTCATGATACTTATTTTTATATTAAAATTGTAAATTAACCCCTAACATAAATGTTTTGGCTTGCGGATAAAATCCTCTGTCAATACCCATTACACTTCCACCAATCTCTGGATCATATCCTGTGTATTTCGTGAATGTAAATAAGTTCTCCCCTGTTAAATAAATTCTTGTTCTACTCAAACCTGCTTTTTTGACAGCATCTGTAGGTAAACTATAACCAAACTGAATAGTCTTGATTCTGAAATAATCTCCATCTTCAAGATAAAAATCAGAAGGATTATTAAAGTTTTTATTGGTATCATTACTTGTTAATCTTGGATAAGTATTCGAACTTCCCTCTCCTGTCCAACGTCCTAAAGCTTCAGTTTGATAATTTGCATTTGCAATATCAAGTCTTCTTAGTCCCTGATAAATTTGATTTCCTGCAGCTCCTTGTCCGAAAACTAATAAATCGAAGTTTTTATAGTCTAAATTAACTGTAAGTCCGTACGTATATTTAGGAATTGGTGAACCAATAAATGTTCTGTCATCAGCCGTAATTGTTCCATCTCCATTTGTATCCTGCCAACGGAAATCTCCAGGTTTAGCACCAGGTTGAATTAAACCTCCAGCAGCATTTTTATAAGCTGCAACTTCGGCATCATTCTGAAAAATTCCTTGCGTTTTAAATCCATAAAAAGCATTGTAAGCCTGACCTACTTGAACTCTTGTTATTGGGTACGAACTTGCTTGTACTGTTTGCCCTCCTGATAAAAACTGAATACCGTTTCCTAAATAAGTAACTTCATTTTCTAAATAAGAAAGGTTAGCATTTACCGAAATATTCAATTCACCTACTTTTTTACGGTAACCAAGTTCAAAATCTAAACCTCTGTTTTCCATATCAGCAACGTTTCCAACTGGGTTTCCAGTAGAACCAATGTATCCTGGCAGAACAACATCTTGCAAAATCCCAGTAGTTTTTTTGATGTACCAATCCATAGAAAAATTAAAATCATGAAAGAAAGTCGCATCAAAACCAATATTAGTCTGACTGGTTTCTTCCCATTTCAAATCAGGATTTGATGGAGCATTAGGGCTGTTACCAATTGTAACAGAACCTGAGTTACCAATTGTGTAATTTCTACCGCCACCTACAGTAGCTAAATATCTAAAATCTCCAATAGCATCATTACCCGTAACTCCGTAACCTCCTCTAAACTTTAATTGTGTAACTACATCATTCTCTTTCCAGAAACTTTCTTTTGAAGCTACCCATCCTAAAGAGAATGAAGGGAATGTACCGTATTTATAATTTGATCCAAAACGTGAAGATCCGTCTCTACGAATAATACCTGTAAGAAGGTATTTTTCTTTATAGTCATAATTCAATCTAGAAAATAAAGACGTAACTACGTGTTCTGCTCCAGTATAAGCAGATGCTATAATTTGTTCTGAAGGAATATTAAAATTAAAAGAAGCATCTTTATAACTACTTACTGGTAAGTTTTTGTAAGTAATATTTGTTCCGCTATTAATATTATCTACA
Organism: Flavobacterium hydrocarbonoxydans; assembly: GCF_009789235.1. Classification (GTDB taxonomy): domain Bacteria; phylum Bacteroidota; class Bacteroidia; order Flavobacteriales; family Flavobacteriaceae; genus Flavobacterium; species Flavobacterium hydrocarbonoxydans. The sequence continues at coordinate 199,518 of NZ_WSTB01000008.1, forward strand.
TAAGAACCTTGACCAACCAAAATACTAAAGTTATGGTCATTGATTTGTTTAGTATAAGAAACCGTATTTTCGATATTCCAACCAAAACCTTTATTCGTACCTCTGGAAAGGCTATTTTGTTGGATAATAAAAGTTGAATTCAGATAAGAAACTGGTGTAAAACTTTCATAACCCCAATAAGCTAATTTACCGCCTAGAGTACTTCTAAATTTCAATCCCGTAATTGGCTCAACTTCTAAATAAACATTTCCAACAATATTATCTGCCCAGTCATAGTTGCCTAAACGAGCTTGTGTATAAGCCAATGGGTTAGACATTTCTTGCGTAACCCAAGGAGAAATTCCGTAAGGATTACCATTTTCATCTCTAAAAATTCCATTTTGATTACTATACGGAGCTCCATTTGCACGTGCAGGATCTGTTTCTACAATAGGAGTAACAGGATCTAAGTTGATGGCAGAACTCAATGGTCCCCCAAACTCACTATTCGTATTTCCTAAACCAATATTTTTCTCTCTCGAATATCCTAAAGTTTGTCCTAAAGTTACTCCTTTTGTAATTTTATGAGTCGAGTTTAAACGGATGTTCTTTCTTGTATAATTAGAGATATCAGTAGTTACAATACCTTCCTGATCCAAAAGTCCGAAAGAAGCATAAAAAGTCGAAACTTCATTTCCGCCGCTTAAACTTAATTCATGACCAATTCTTTTAGCACTATCATTAAAAATAGCATCTTGCCAATCACTTCCTTTACCAAATGCTTTTGGATCTGCAAATCTGGCGTTTCCACCTCCGGCTACAAGGGACTCATTTATCAGAGTAGCATATTGCTCACCATTTAACAAATCTAGTTTTCTAGCCGCTTGAGAAAATCCTGTATAACCATTGTAATTAACGCTTATTTTTCCTGATTTCCCCTTTTTGGTAGTAACAAGGATAACACCTGTTGCAGCTCTGGCACCATAAATTGCCTGAGAAGCAGCATCTTTTAAAACCTCGATAGAAGCAATGTCTGATTGATTTAAGTAACCAATTCCGCCTGCATCTACTACAACTCCGTCAACAACCCATAGCGGCTCGTTGTTGCCAAAAGTAGTAATACCACGAACCCTAATTGTGGCAGAAGAACCTGGTTGTCCTGAGTTTGCAGCAATTGTAAGACCCGAAACACGCCCTTGTAGCGATTGCTCAACTCTGGTGATTGGTAAATCTTCTAAATCTGCTGCTTTTACACTAGAAATTGCGCCGGTAACAACTGATTTCTTTTGAGTACCATATCCTACAACTACTACCTCATTTAGAGATTGCGATTCTGGTTTTAATTGAATTGATATTTTAGTTCTTCCATTTACAGCTTCATTTACTGTGGTATATCCAATGAAGGTAATTGTTAAAATTCCATTTGAAGGAACCTGCATCTGAAATTTACCATCAAAATCTGATGCCGTAGATTTAGTTGTACCTTTTAATAAAACAGATGCACCTGGAACGGGCATCCCACTTTCATCATTTATCATTCCGCTTACTGTGACATCCTGAGCCACAGCAATTACCGAGAATAATAAAGACGAAACACAAAAAACAAGTAATTTTGTTAATTTCATTTTTCTAAAAATTTTGGTTAATTAATTAGTAATTTTATGCAATACTATAGTATTTTTTTTGCTATCAATAATTTACTCTCATTACAAAAACACATCAAAATATTTTTTTTTACGTAACAAAAACACATCATATTTTTTGTAATTAATTGATTAAAAGATTTTTAAAAATTAAAAACAGCCTGTTATCAAAATGTTAATTATAAAAATAAACACTACAATTCTACAATTATGCTTATTTTTATCAAATGGAAAGGTTTCTACAACGAAATAGTAACCCAAAAAACTCATTATTCCTTTAAAAACAAGACCATTAGACCAAAAAATAACAAATCCCCCCAAAAAAACATGAAACTGATAAAATCATATTTTTATATTACTTTTTTTACATTATTCTCATTAGCTGTTTTTAGTCAAGTAAAGAATATTGGTCTTCCAGATGTCAGAAATTACATGAGAAATGAATATAAAGGAGGCACACAAAACTGGAATATTGATCAGGACAAGAATGGTAATTTATATTTTGCCAATAATAATGGTCTTTTACAATTTGATGGTGCTTCGTGGAGAAAATACACGTTACCAAATTCAACATCGGTACGTTGTCTGAAAATTGATGATTCGGGGAAAATATTCGTGGGGGGGTATAACGAATTTGGATACTTTGAGCCTAACGAAAAAGGGAGACTTATATACACTTCGTTAGCTAAAAAAATTGATAAACAAAAAATCAAAATCATCGATTTTATATGGAAAATACATTCTTATCATAATGAAATTATATTTCAGTCTTTTGCCAGAACGTATATCCTTAAGAATGGAAAGCTTACCATACTAAAAGCTCCTAAACGATTTCAGTTTTCATTTTTAGTAAATGACAAGCTCTACTTTCAGGACATCGAAAAAGGAATTTTAGAATATAAAAACGGTAAACTGCACCCACTACCTAACACCACCAGCTTAAACCAAACTGAAATCTGGGGAATGTATTCGATTGGAAAAAGCAAAACACTAATCATAACGCTTGACAAAGGCCTTTTTATTTACGAAAACAATTCTTTAAAACCCTGGAATACCGAAGCAAATTCATACGTCAAAAAAAATAATTCACTTGGTGGGGTAATGATAAAAAATAACTTTATCGTTTTGAACTCAGTACTTGATGGCATCATCATTTGTGACATTAACGGAAAAATAATTCAACATATAAATCGCAAAAAAGGACTGCAAAACAACACTGTTCTAACTTCGTTTATCGACAATAAAAATAATCTTTGGCTAGGGCTAGATAATGGAATTGCATTTTTAAACGAAAGCTCTCCTTTTACTTATTTCGGATTTAGTTATGACATTAGTACTGTTTATGCCTCTGTTATTTATGAGGGAAACTTATATGTAGCAACCAATAGAGGTGTTTTTTATCATGCCTGGAACAGTAGTTTTAAAGAAGATGTTTTTAAACTTGTTGAAGGAACGACTGCACAATCATGGAACGTACAAGTTGTTGAAAATGAACTAATTTGTTCAAACAACAGTGGTGCATTATCTATCAAAGGAGGAAAAGTTAACAATATTATTGACTCCAAAGGATATTTTGGATTTAAACGAATCCCTAACCATCCTAATCATTTTATTGGTTCAAATTATGACGGGTTTGCTATTTTCCTAAAAACAGCAAACGGATTGGTCTATAAAAATCAACTTGCCGGATTTGATAAATCTTCAAATAGTTTCGAATTAGACGATTCCTATTTATGGCTTAAAAAAGATGAATCGATTTATAGAATGCAGATTAGCAACGATTTAACCAGATTTATTTCGATCAAAAAAATTAATCAATTAAGTCCAAAATTTAAAAACACCGGAAGTATCCAAAAAATTGACAACAATATCTATTTTCAGACCAACAATCACTTTTTTAAATACTCTAATGAACAAGATTTATTTTATGAAGTCAAAAAAATCTCAAACCTCTTCAAAAATATCCCTACGATAAAAGCACTTAAAGAAGATTCTCAATCTAATTTATGGTATGCCTACGACGAGTCGCTTGGTGTTCTAATGAAACAAAAAAACAACGAATATAAAAACGTTGTAGCGCCATTTTCTAACCTCACAGGAAACTTAGTAAACAATTACTTGTCTGTAAACACAATTGATTCTAAAAACATCTTTATTGGTCTTACAGATGGTCTGGCTCACTATGATTCGGAAATTCTGAACAACTTTGTTACTAAACCAAAAGCATTTATAAGAAGTTTTTCTTTTCCTGGAGACACGATTGTTTTAGGAAACAATCAGAGCAAAATCGAAGAAATTGATGTGCCTTATTCTTCCAATCAGGTTCGTTTTACTTTTTCGTCTCCTACTTATGAAAATCTTGAAAATGTAGAATTTTCCTATCAGCTAGAGCCTTTTGATGAAAATTGGAGTAATTGGTCCACAATTTCTCTTAAAGAATACACTAATTTAAGAGAAGGTGACTACAAAATGAATGTAAAGGTTAGGAACAGTTATGGTATTCAGTCTGAACCTTCAACTATTAACTTCTCCGTTTCCCCACCATGGTATCGTCATTTTATAGCTTTCATGCTTTATTTTATTTTAATAATTGCTGCAATTTATTTTATTTCAAATCGAATAAAAATGAAAATAAGGAAAAATAAATATTACGAAACCATAGAACAAAGAAGACTTTATTTAGAAAAAGAATCCAAAATAAGACAAGAACAATACGAGCTGGAAAAAGAAATTGAAAAACTAAAAAATGATAAGCTTCAAATTAAAATTTTGGCAAAAGACAAAGAGCTTGTCAATAATTCTCTTCAGGTTGTAAAGAAAAATAAAACCTTAAACGGAATAATAAAAAAACTAAAAGAGATTGACACCAATATATTAGATGACACAACAAAATCTGAATTTGGTAAACTCCACAAGAGCATTGTTAAGGAAGTCAATACAGATAAAAGCTGGAAAGATCTGGAAAAACACATCAAAAACGTGCATTTTGATTTCTTAAAACGACTCAAAGAGAAATACCCAACTGTTTCTCCCCGAGAACTGGATTTGTCAACTTATCTATTAATGAATATGTCAACCAAAGAAATAGCAGAAATTATGAATATTTCAACAGGAGGTGTAGAATTAGCCCGATATCGCCTAAGAAAAAAATTAGGCCTAAATAAAAAAGAAAACTTAATCGGGTTTTTAATGAGTATCTAAAGTAAACTAAAAAAGCCATCGTAAAGATGGCTTTTTGTTTATGAAATATATTCTAATGTGCGTTCTAAGGCCATTCCTCTGGAACCTTTTATCAGAATTGAATTATGGCTAAATTTAAACGTTTTAAGATACATTGCAAAAGCATCAAATGTTTCGAAAAACTGGAGATTTTCGTTCGAAATTCGGTTTTCGTAAAAGGCTTTTCCAATTAAATAACAAACTGATTTGTTTTGGTTAGCTAATGAATCAACAATAACTTTATGTTCCGCCTGACTCTCTTGACCAAGCTCAAACATATCTCCTAAAATCATTATTTTATTCTGATTGTCTAATTGCAAAAAGTTAGTAATCGCAACCGCCATACTGCTCGGGTTCGCATTATAGGCATCCAAAATGATTTCGTTAGATCCTTTTTTCAGTAATTGAGATCGGTTATTTTCCGGAATATACCCTTCAATTGCATCTTTTATAGCTTCGTTTTCAACTTCAAAAAACTGACCAATTGCAACTGCAGCATTGATATTGTTTGAATTGTAAAGTCCTATTAAATGAGATGTAACTTCAAAGTTTCCGTAATCAATCGTTACAAAAGGATTTGCGGTTACTTTATTAATATTCACATTGGCGTGACTATTATTAATACCAAAAGTAAAAGATTTAATTGCTTTTGATTTTTCAATCTGAATAGGGTCTTCTAAATTAATAAAAGCCATCTTATCATTCTTTACAAGATATTGATACATTTCGCTTTTACCAATAATCACACCTTCTACTCCTCCAAAACCTTCCAGATGTGCTTTCCCAAAATTGGTGATATAGCCATAATCAGGTTGAGCAATTTCGCATAAAAATTCAATTTCTTTTTTATGGTTAGCACCCATTTCTACGATTCCTATCTCAGTTTCTGAGGTAAAAGACAGTAAAGTTAATGGCACTCCAATATGATTGTTTAAATTTCCAACAGTAGCTTTGGTTTTGTATTTTTTAGCCAAGACCACATTGATCAATTCCTTAGTTGTTGTTTTACCATTGCTTCCGGTAAGAGCAACAATAGGTAGTTTTAAATAGGTTCTGTGAAATTTTGCCAAAGCCTGCAAAGCCTCTAAACTATCTTCTACCAGAATTGTTCTTTCGTCTATAAAATATTCGGCATTATCAATAATAACATATTTTGCACCTTTATCTAACGCCTCAGCAGCAAAAGTATTCGCGTCAAAATTTTCTCCCTTAATAGCGCAAAACATCGAATCTTTCTCAATTTTACGCGTGTCTATTGAAACTGATTTACATTGTAAAAACAGACTATGAATTTCTTGAATATTCATTTATAAAAATTTAATTGGTCATAAAAGTAGAAAAAAAACAATAAAAAAATTCCAAATTCCATACTGAAATATTCAGCTTTTGGAATTTGGAATTTTTTTAAACGGAATTTCTAAATCTTAATTCCTTGGTGATTTTTTTCTTTCAGTTTTTGGACCTACTCTAGACATCGCACATCTAAATCCGATGTAATCAGTAGCCATATCCTGTGGAAAATATCTTCTTTGAGCCGGATCTAACCAATATGCTCTATCTCTCCAGGAACCTCCTTTATAAACTCTTACATTATCGTCTATAAGTGTTGTTCTCTTGCTTGATTTATCGTATTTTCTAATCATTTTACCTAAACTGTCTGTAGTTACATTATGCTTAGGCGAATTGTACATTGATTGCTCAGGTTTACCAGTTGACTCAGAATCTCCAAAATCAAAATATCTTGATGATTGTTTGTCACCATCTCTGTAATTGATATTGTCGCTGGTGTCAAAGTTTTGTCTTAAGTACGTTTCCTGCTCACCAATTGGCTCTTGTGCAATTTCTCCCGGAAGATTTCTTGCTACAATTTTTCCGTTACTTAAGGTATCATATCTGATATCATTTTTGGTAACTACTTGTATTTTACCGTCTTTACCAATTTTGTTTTTAGCATAAAGGTTTCCTCTAAAGTAGTTGAAATCATTTGCTTCATTATCAATAATAGGTCTGTAAACGTCCTGTACCCATTCTGCAACGTTACCTGCCATATCGTACAGTCCAAAATCATTTGGAGCATAGCTTTTTACACCATTAGTGATATCGGCTCCATCATCAGACCAACCTGCAATTCCACCGTAATCACCGTTTCCTTGTTTAAAGTTAGCCAATTGATCTCCTTTGTTTTTACGTTTTGAAGAACGCGTATAATCACCTGACCAAGGGTATTTCTTTTGTCCTTTGTAGATATTGTATTCTCTTTGTCCAACATCTGCAGCCGCAGCATATTCCCATTCTGCTTCAGTAGGAAGTCTGTATTCCGGTAAAATAATTCCAGATGAACGTTGTGCGTACACATTTTTTTCATCAGGCACTACACCGTCTTTTCCTGCTTTTGGTCTTTTTCCGTTTGGATTTTTCTTTAAAACAAGCTCTTCATTACCACCGTAAGTAGTAGTTGGAGTTGCTAAATAGGTTTCTGTATTAAAAGTGCTTTCAGCAGAAACATCCTGAGTTTTAGCTCCTTTTTTAAGGTAACCATTTTTCTCCAATACAGCCTCGTTTACACGATCTGTTCTCCATTTACTGAATTCAACTGCCTGAATCCAATTTACACCTACTACAGGATAGTTTGCGTATGAAGGGTGTCTTAAATAGTTATTGGTCATCGTTTCGTTATATCCTAAACGATTTCTCCATACCAAAGTATCAGGAGAAGCTCCTTCATAAATATTTTTGTAATTTTCTTCTGTTGGAGGGAAAACTTTTTTCAACCACTCAAGGTATTCTAAGTACATACCATTGGTAACTTCGGTTTCATCCATATAAAATGACTGAACGTGTTGCTGAGTAGGCGTGTTATTCCAATCGTGCATAACATCATCTTGTACTTTACCCATGGTAAAAGTACCTCCTTCAACAAAAACCAAACCAGGACCAGCCTGTTGTTTTTTACCTGCATTTCTAGCAGCCGTTCCATTCTGACTATCGACGTCCCAACCAGTTGCTCTAGAAGCGTGATTTGAACTCGATTTTTTGCTACAGCTAGCCGTGCCTAACATCAATACCATTGACATCATTAATTGCAAGGCTACAATTTTGTTTACTTTCATACTCATTCGTAGGTGATAAATTTAGGTGCTGCAATATAATAATTAACCTTTAATATGCAACACCAGTTTCAATAATTTTATTTAACTGATTTTTACCAGAAAAATAACCTTTCATTACGAACGCAAAAATATACTTTTTATTATTTACTATAACACTAAATACTATATTTTTACTTACTAAAATATTTTAACTTTAATAACGTTTTATCACACAATGAAACAAGCCTTAATCTTATCTTTTTTTTTCCTTCCCTTAATTGCTTTATCCCAGATAAATAGGCAGCTAACGATCGATTGGCAACCTAAAAAAGAAATGAATTTTGGCGGATATAAAACTACCATTCCGTACTTTTTAGGCAACTCATTTAAGTTTGATACTACAAAAAAAAACATAAGACTGTTAGTAAAACTAGACGAATCCAGTCCTTCTAACAACAGCTCAGTACAACTCACAAATGTCGTTTACGAAGCTATTTCTATTTCAGAATTAGGCAATTTAGCGACAGAAAACATCCCTAACCAACCAAATGAAACGCTAAAAATTGCTCAGTCAAGAGAAAAAAAAGATGTTTTTATTTCTTTATCTCCCATTGTATCAGACGGAAACACCTTTAAAAAAATAAAATCTTTTTCTTACATTATAAATAATCTTTCTTCAAAAAGTAATAATTCGCAACTTACTCAAAAGGCAAAAATCATCACCAATTCTGTTTTAAGTTCTGGAGACTGGTATCGTTTTTATGTAGAAAAATCTGGTGTATATAAAATTTCGAAATCGTTTTTACAAAGCTTAGGTTTTGATGCTTCCAGAGTTGATCCGAGAAAAATAAAAATTTTCGGTAATGGAGGAAAAATGCTTCCACTGGCAAACAATACTTATTATCCGGATGATTTAACTGAAAATGCCATTCAAATAATAGGCGAAAATGATGGCACTTTTGATGATAGTGATTATATTTTATTTTATGCCGAAGGAGTGGACAACTGGAACAACGAAAGCAAAACCAATATTAATTTATACGACACCAAATCCTTTTATTACGTAACTACACAGGGAGATAACGGAAAACGAATTCAGGATTTGACACAGCCATCGGCCAACAGTACTTTAAATTTAAGCACATTCGATGACCATCAATTTTACGAAAAAGACCTTGTAAACATTGTAAACCTTGGGCGTCAATGGTTTGGAGAATCTTTTGAAATCAATCAGGAACAGGAATTCGAATTCAATTTCCCCAACATAGACAGCTCTGTACCAGTGAAAATTCAAACTAACGTAGCGGCTGCTGCTTACACTCCTACTTCCTTTTCCATCAGTTCAAACACTCAAAACATTGGAACCATAAATCTCACCGGACTGACACCCAACTCTGATATTGTTTTTCAACAGCAATCATTTCCAGCCAATACTTCTTTTACGGGTGCCGAAAATGTAAAAATCAAAATCACATACAACAACAATGGCGTTCCGGGATCTAAAGGCTATCTGGATTACATTAATTTAACTGCAAAAAGAAAACTACAGGGATACGGAAAACAGTTTCATTTTCAGTACGATACCGCTGGCGCAACAGCCGGAATTGTAAGTTATAATTTTACTAATGCTTCGGCAATTTCCCAAATTTGGGACGTTACAGACCTATATACTGTATCTAAAATTGAAAATACAGCACTTGGCAATTTCAGCTTTAAGGCAACTTTGGGTGAAATTCGAAAATATATTGCCATCGATCCTGCCGATTACTATACTCCTTTAAAAGAAAGCAGATCCAAAATAACCAATCAAAACCTAAAAGGAACACTTTTTAAAAACAGTCAGAATAACTTTCAGGATATTGACTACGTCATCATAACACCCGGATTTTTAGCTTCGCAGGCCGAAAAACTAGCCAATTTTCATCGCACTTACTCCAATTTAAATACCAAAGTACTAACCTTAGAAGCCATTTATCAGGAATTTTCATCCGGCAAACAGGATGTTGCCGCCATTAGAAACTGTATTAAATATATTTATGAAAATGCTTCTTCGCCAGAAAAACGAATTAGATATCTAAATCTTTTTGGAGACGCCTCTTTTGATTACAAAAACCGAATACCAAACAACAATAACATTGTACCTATATATGAATCCCTGGAAAGCAATACAGCCGGAGAACGTTCATTCGCGTCCGATGATTTTTTTGGACTAATGGATGCTGATGAAGGAAACATCATTAGTGATTTTGGAGGAATTGATATAGCTGTGGGCCGAATGCTGGTAAGCGACACCAGACAAGCTGATGAAATGGTGAACAAAATACTGGAATACCACGATATCAAATCATACGGCAACTGGCGTAATAATTTTATGTTTGTAAGCGATGATTCTGATGACCCAAGTGACGCTTCCCTGCAATTCAGACAAAATAAATTAGCGGATCTTATTGCTGCCGAAAAGCCTTTTTTTAATCCAAACAAAATACTTTTAGACTCTTATATTCAGGAAGCTTCTGCTGGAGGAAACCGATATCCAAAAGCCCGAACCGACTTATTTAATGCTTTCGAAAAAGGAGCTTTGATTTTTAATTATCTCGGTCATGGTGGTGAAGACGGATTATCAGCAGAACGAATCTGGGAAAAAGCAGACGGACAAAATGTTAACAATCAGTACAAATACCCTTTATTTACCACTATTACCTGTGAGTTTACCCGTTTTGACAACCCAAGCCGGCCAACAGCTGGAGAATATACCTATTGGAATCCAAAAGGCGGTGCAATTTCGCTCGTCACCACTATCAGAACCATTTTTCAGGTAACTGCCGAAGCCTTTAATGATACATTTTATGAAACACTACTTGCTTTTGGCTCAAACGAATATCCTTCGATTGCCGAAGCACTTCGTATCGCTAAGAACGACACTCACAACTCCTCCAGCAATGTTGTTTTCTGCATTGGTGATCCCGCTTTGATGTTAGCAATACCTAAACCTAAAATTATTTTAACAAAAGTAAATGATATTGTTATTTCAGATGCAATTCCGGATTTCAAATCCTTAGCAAAAATTAAAATTTCAGGAGAAATAACCGACGAAAACAATAATGTACTAAACAATTATAACGGAGAGCTTTCGACAGCCATTTTTGACAAATTAATCAATGCCAGTACACTTAATAACGACGGAAACAGCGCTCCTATTCAGTTTAAAAAGCTGGGAGAAACCATTTTCAGAGGAAATGCCTCAGTAACCAATGGCCAATTCGAATTTAGCTTTATCGTTCCGAGAGACATCAGGATTCCAGTTGACTTTGGCCGAATTAGTTTTTATTCGAAGAAAAATCAACAATTGGAAAACCAATCTGGATACAATGACATAATCAAAATTGGAGGAATAAACGAAAATGCACCCCAAGACAATAATAGTCCAAAAGTGAAGTTATATATGAACGATGAAACATTTGTATCTGGTGGCATTACAAATGAATCCCCTTTTTTATTAGCATTACTTGAAGATGAGAACGGCATAAACACTGCCAGCGGAATAGGACATGACATTGTAGCAATATTAGATGGAGATGTAAGTAATCCTTATGTTCTTAATGATTATTATCAAACAGCATTAGACGATTATACAAATGGTAATTTAAGATTTCCATTACGAAATTTATCGCCTGGTTTGCACACAATCACCTTCACTGCCTGGGATGTTTACAACAATCCCGTAACCAGTGAAATTCAATTTATTGTAGTGGGAGACGAATCGCTGACATTATCACACGTTCTTAATTATCCAAATCCTTTTACCAGTTATACCGAATTTTGGTTTTCGCACAACAAACCTTATGAACCTCTGGAAGCTCAGGTTCAGGTGATGACTATTACAGGTAAAGTGGTCTGGACTAAAAACCAAACCATTACAACGGATGGATTTTTATCAAGAGAAATCACCTGGGACGGAAAAGATGATTTTGGCGACCGAATTGGAAAAGGTGTCTATATATACAAACTAACTGTAAAATCCAGTTTAACGAATAAAAAGGCAGAAAAATACGAAAAACTTGTTATACTCTAATATTCTAATATATTTGCAATAAAAACTACTCTTTTATAAATGAAAAAAATATCACTCTTATTCATTTTCCTGTTTACCATTTCTCTTGTTAAGGCACAAGATAGGGTAATAACAACAGGAGTTCCTTTTTTACTAGTAGCTGCTGATGCCAGAGCAGCAGGTTTAGCCGACCAGGGTGTTGCAACATCAGCAGATGTTTTTTCGCAACAATGGAATCCCGCAAAATATGCCTTTTCTATCGACCAGCAAGGCCTGTCTGTAAGTTACACTCCGTATCTTACCTCTTTAGTAAATGATATCTCATTAAGCCAATTAACCTATTACAATAAAATAGACGAACGTAGTGCCTTTGCAGGAAGTATTCGTTATTTTAGTATTGGTGATATTGAACTGAGAACCGATTTAGATAGCCAGCCAAACGTTGTAAAACCATCTGAATTTGCTATTGATGGTTCGTATTCTCTACAATTAAGCCCGGTTTTCTCTATGGCAGTTGGCGCCCGTTTTATTAGCTCTAATTTAGCTATCACTACTGAAGGACAAAGTTTAGAAGCTGCAAAATCTTTTGCTTTTGATGTTGCCGGTTTTTACCAATCTGAAGAAATTGCTTATCAGGATTTCAACGGAAGATGGAGAGCGGGTTTTAACTTCCAGAATATGGGACCAAAAATAAATTACGACTTAAGCGGTATCGACGATGGATCTGGATCAAATTTTCTTCCAGCCAATTTAAGACTGGGTGCAGGTTTCGATTTTATATTAGATGATTATAATAAGGTAGCGGTGAGTGCCGAAATCACAAAATTATTAGTTCCTACTCCGCAAATTCCAGTTCCTACCGCCACTGATATAAATGGCGATGGCGACACAACCGACCCTGGAGAAACAAGCGATGGCGTTCAGGAAGCCAACAACGAATATAATTCTATCGGCTGGGTTCCGGGAATATTCCAATCGTTTGGGGATGCTCCAGATGGCTTTAGTGAGGAATTAAAAGAAATCACTTATAGTCTGGCGGGAGAATATACCTATCAGGATTCTTTCTCGATGCGAGCAGGATATTACCATCAAAGTCCTGATAAAGGAGCAGTTCGATTTTTCTCTTTAGGAGCAGGATTCAAATACAATGTTATTAAGGTAGATGTTTCGTATTTATTCTCAACATCAAAAGTCAACAATCCATTAGAAAATACCCTTCGTTTTTCTCTTACCTTTAATTTTGGTGAGAAATACGAGGAATATTAATTCAATTAAAAATAAAAATATAGCAATCCAAATTTCATCTTAAGAAAATGAAATTTGGATTTTTTTTCCAATACAAACAAATGAAAGAGATTAGCGTAACATCGTCATTTTTGGTTTTCGATACTTTTGAAGAATTACCAACAGACGTTCAGGAATTAATGAATCAAGCGGTTGAAATCCGCAAAAAAGCATACGCACCTTACTCCCAATTTAGAGTTGGAGCTGCATTACTTTTGGATAACGGAAAAATAATGTTGGGTTCTAATCAGGAAAATGCAGCTTATCCTTCAGGATTGTGTGCAGAACGAGTAGCTATTTTTCACGCCGGTGCCGTTTATCCGGAAGCCAAAATTTTGAAAATGGCAATCACCGCAGCTTCAGACACCAACCAAACCACTGCTCCTATTCCACCATGCGGTTCCTGCAGACAATCAATTGCAGAATATGAAATCAGACAGGACACCCCTATAGAAATTTATTTTATGGGAGAAATTGGCGCAATTTATCAGTCAGCATCCCTAAAAAATCTACTTCCTTTTATGTTTGATAAAAAGTTCTTGTAAAAAAAGCCAAAAAGTACCTTTTAAATTTTAGTTCTTAAACGGAATGTCTTATTTTTGCATCCCGACCTTTCGGGCGCAAATTTGTGGGAGGAAACTATTTTGCGTTATAGGCAACAATTGATAACACAAACAACTTTAGCAAAAGAAAGAATTCAGATGAAAGAAGTTACAAAAGAAGTATATTTAAAGTGGTACGAAGACATGCTACTTTGGAGAAAGTTTGAAGACAAACTTGCAGCACTATACATTCAACAAAAAGTTAGAGGTTTTCTACACTTATACAATGGTCAGGAAGCTGTATTAGCAGGTGCTTTGCACGCTATGGATCTGACAAAAGACAAAATGATTACTGCCTACAGAAACCACGTTCAGCCAATTGGTATGGGCGTAGATCCTCGCAATGTAATGGCTGAACTTTTAGGAAAAGCAACAGGAACCTCTAAAGGTATGGGTGGTTCTATGCACATTTTCTCAAAAGAACACCGTTTTTACGGAGGTCACGGAATCGTAGGAGGACAAATCCCTGTAGGAGCCGGATTGGCTTTTGCAGATAAATATTTTGAAACTGGTGGTGTTACGATGACCTATTTTGGTGATGGAGCTGCCAGACAAGGTTCTTTACACGAAGCTTTTAATATGGCGATGTTATGGAAACTTCCAGTAGTATTTATCGTTGAAAATAACGGTTATGCAATGGGAACTTCTGTAGAAAGAACTGCAAACCACACGGATATCTGGAAACTTGGTTTAGGATATGAAATGCCTTGCGGACCAGTTGACGGAATGAATCCTGTAAAAGTTGCCGAAGCTATGCACGAAGCTATCGAAAGAGCACGTCGTGGCGATGGGCCAACTTTCCTAGAAATGAAAACGTACCGTTACAGAGGACACTCTATGTCTGATGCACAATTATACCGTTCTAAAGAAGAGGTTGAAGAGTACAAAAAAATTGACCCTATTACACAAGTTTTAGATGTAATTATGGATCAAAAATATGCTACTGAAGAAGAAATTGAAGTAATTGACCAAAGAGTAAAAGACCTGGTTGAAGAGTGTGTGAAATTCGCTGAAGAATCTCCGTACCCAGACTTACAACAATTATACGACGTAGTGTACGCACAAGAAGACTATCCATTTACACCTCATAAACTATAAATCAATGGCAACAATTATTACAATGCCTCGTTTGAGCGATACAATGACGGAAGGAACGGTAGCGTCTTGGCTTAAAAAAGTTGGCGACAAAATTAGCGAAGGAGATATCTTAGCTGAAATTGAAACAGATAAAGCAACAATGGAATTTGAGTCTTTCAACGAAGGAACTCTTTTACATATCGGAATACCTGCCGGAGAAACTGCTCCAGTAGATTCATTATTAGCGATCATCGGAAACGAAGGAGAAGATATTTCTGCTCTTTTAGCTGGTGGTGCTGCCCCTGCTGCAGAAGCTCCAAAAGCAGATGCCGCTCCTGCTGCAGAAACAAAAACTGAAACTGCTGCTCCTGCAAAAGCTGCAACTGAATTACCTAAAGGTGTTATTGTTGTTACAATGCCACGTTTGAGTGATACCATGACAGAAGGAACTGTAGCTTCATGGCTGAAAAAAGTGGGGGACACTGTTGCCGAAGGAGACATCCTTGCTGAAATTGAAACAGACAAAGCCACTATGGAGTTTGAGTCTTTCAATGCCGGAACATTATTACACATCGGTATTCAGGAAGGAAATACTGCTCCTGTTGACAGCTTATTAGCTATCATCGGGCCAGCTGGAACTGATATTTCCGGAATTGCCGAAAATTATACTGCCGGAGGTGCTGCACCTGCAAGCACTCCTGCAAAAGAAGAAACGAAAGCCGCTCCTGCAGCACAAGCAACTGAAGCAACCGCTGAAGTTTCTAGTAACGGAGGAAGAATTTTAGCTTCGCCGCTAGCAAAGAAAATTGCTTCTGATAAAGGAATCCAATTAACACAAGTTAAAGGTTCAGGAGAAAACGGACGTATCGTAAAAAGCGATATCGAAAACTTTACTCCATCTGCAAAACCTGCTGCCACAGCATCATCTGATGCAAAACCACAGGAAACTGCAGCTGCTGCACCAAAAGTATTTGTTCCAGCCGGAGAAGTTTTCACAGAAGAGATTAAAAACTCTCAAATGCGTAAAATTATCGCAAAACGTTTGGCCGAATCATTGTTTACAGCTCCTCATTATAACTTAACTATAGAAGTTTCTATGGATGAAGCTATGAAATCAAGAGCAACTATCAATACGGTACCGGATACAAAAGTATCTTTTAACGATATGGTAATTAAAGCTTGTGCTTTAGCATTGAAAAAACATCCAAAAATCAACTCTCAGTGGAAAGATGATGCTATCACAATCAACCACCACGTAAATATTGGTGTTGCTGTAGCTGTTGAAGACGGATTAGTAGTTCCTGTATTGAAATTTACAGACGCTATGAGTTTATCTCAAATTGGATCTGCAGTTAGAGATTTGGCTGGAAGAGCTAAAAACAAAAAATTAGGACCACAAGAAATGGAAGGAAGCACTTTTACAGTTTCTAACCTTGGAATGTTTGGTATTGAATCTTTCAATTCAATTATCAACCAACCTAACTCAGCTATCCTTTCTGTAGGTGCTATTATCGAGAAACCAGTAGTTAAAAACGGTCAGATTGTAGTAGGAAACACAATGGTATTATCATTGGCGTGTGACCACAGAACAATTGACGGAGCAACTGGAGCTCAGTTTTTACAGACTTTAAAACAATTTATCGAAAGCCCGGTTACTATGCTGGCATAATCGATTTATTATATATAAAGAAGGCCGTTAGTGTAAAAAACTAACGGCCTTTTTTATTCCTAAAAGAAAACCTCTTATTTTGTAATTTCCCTGAAAACAGCTTCTAAATCTTTATTCTTTTGATTTAATTGTAATGTTTTTAAACCATTTGCATTGGCGAAATCAAAAATAGATGGTCGCATATCTTTATCCGCGACAAAAGTAAGTTCCCAGGTCATATCATGGATATTTTTATACGCAGTAAGGTTTTCTAATTTTGCGATTAACTGCTCTTCAACCTGATAATCAAACTCTACTTCGATAACCTGCTCTGCTCCTTCTGATATTAATTTTTCTAATTTTTTATCGGCTACAATTTTTCCTTTATCAATAATAATAACACGATCACAAATTGCTTCTACTTCCTGCATAATGTGAGTTGACAGAAAAACCGTTTTATCTTTACCCACATTTTTAATCACATTACGAATTTCCAGTAACTGATTCGGATCTAATCCTGTAGTTGGCTCATCAAGTATCAAAACATCAGGATTGTGCAATAAGGCATTGGCTAAGCCAACACGCTGACGATATCCTTTAGACAATTGCCCTATTTTTTTATGACTTTCTGATGACAGCCCTGTCAGTTGTATGACTTCTTCAATTCTTGATTTAGCCACCTTATAAACATCGGCATTAAAAGCCAAATACTCACGCACATACAAATCCAGATACAACGGATTATGCTCCGGCAAATAACCAATCGACAGCTGAACTGCCTTACTATCCGTCATGACATCGTGACCGCTGACAAATGCAGTACCACTATCTGACAACAAATAAGTGGTTAAAATTTTCATCAAAGTCGATTTTCCAGCACCGTTTGGACCTAGAAAACCTACAATTTCACCTTTCTCAATTGAAAAAGAAACGGCGTCTAATGCTTTTTGGTTTCCGTAACTTTTTGATATGCTGTTTACTTCTATCGACATAACTTTTTATTTGATGCAAAAGTAAACAGAAATAGTTTTGATTGCTAAATTTTACCTCTTAAAGAATCTATTTAAAAACTCAAATAAGTAAGAATTACGGCATCGTTGTTGTTAAAGGAGTATTAAATTTAAAATATTACAAATGAAAAAAATGTTAGTTATTCTTGCATTGGCTATGGTTAGCTTTGCAAATGCACAAAAAGGTTCAGTCTTAGTTATGGGAAGTATTAATTACAGTTCACAAACCTATTCTTTTGCTGGTGGTGACTCTGAACAAAATGTTTTTACTTTTTCTCCAAAAGTAGGATATCAATTTCACCAAAACTGGACTGCTGGTATCGAAGCTTCTGTTGGTACCATTAAACAAGAAAACTTTGATTTTGACGAACAAAAAACAAATACTTCTTCATTCGGAGGTTTCGTGCGTTATACACAACCTTTAAATCAAACCTTTTCGTTTTATACTGATTTAGGTTTAGGATTTCAAAATCTAAAAAGGACTGCTTACAACAATAATAATATGGTTGGAAGAGAAAAAGCTGACGGAATTTACGTAGGTGTAACTCCAGCTATTTATATCAATGTTAATAAAGGTTTTGGTTTAAACTTTAACATTGGTGGTTTAGGCTACAACACTTTAAGTTATAATAATGGCGGAGGTGATGTAAAATCATTTGACCTATCTTTTGGACAGGCATTCTCTGTAGGAATTTCAAAAAATTTCTAATCCGGAATATTGTTTCAATTTCAGAAAAGCACTCCAATTGGGGTGCTTTTTGTTTTTAGAAGAATTAATTTCAATTCAAAATAATTTTATTTCCTAGCCGATAAATACACCCCAACCAGAACTATCAAAGCTCCTAAAAATTGTATCTGAGTCAACATTTCATTGTCTAATAATCCCCAGAAAAAAGCAACTATCGGAATTAAATAGGTAACTGAAGTTGCAAAAACAGGCGACGACATCTGGATCAGTTTAAAAAACAAAACATTTGCAATTCCAGTTCCTAAAACCCCTAAAATCATTACAAACAAAATAGAATGCTGAGCGGTTTCCAGATGAATTCTTTGAGGAAAATCGGTCGTACTTAAAATGATTAAAGCCGGCAAAAGCAAAACAGCAAAGTTTCCCGTAGTAATACTCAACGAACTTAAATCGGATAAATATCTTTTGATTAAATTTACATTAACCGCATAGCAAATCGTCGCAATTACCACCAAAATTGTAAAGTAATAATTTTGATTCGGATGATTGACTGCGCCATTAAAAACCAATAGTAAACAACCAATTAACCCAATAGTAACGCCTAAAAACTGGCGTTTCTGCGATTGAATTCCGAAAAATAAAGCACCCAAAATTAAAGTATTTAATGGTGTAAGTGCATTTAAAATAGCCACAATCGAACTATCTACTTCGGTTTCTGCAATGGCAAAAAAATAGGCCGGAATAAACGTTCCAAACAGCGATGTCAAAGCAATAAACTTCCATTTATGAAGCGGAATCTTTTTTAAACTATTAAAACCAATAATTAAAAGAAAAATAGCCGCAAAAATGATTCGGAACGAACCTACCTGAACCGCAGACAACCCCACCAAACCTCTTTTGATCAAAATAAAAGAACTTCCCCAGATAAGCGAAAGTACCAAAAGGTAAACCCACTTTAATTGTTTTGCATCCATAAATACTATTTTGATGCAAATTTGTAATAAATTTATGAACTGACCTCCTGTTTTTTATTAATTTTGTAATCAACAACAATAACCCTTAAAAATTTACATATAATGAAATTTACAAAAATCATTGCTTCATTAGCCATTGCAGCCTTAGTGTTCGCAAGTTGCAAAAAAAACACTACTGAAACACTAACAGAAGCTACCACTGAAACAAGCATACCAAAAGAAAAGAAAGCTATTGCTGCCGAAAATGTTCAAACGGCAAGCTTCACCATCGACGGAATGACTTGTCCTGAAGGATGTGCCAAAACTATCGAACAAGAATTATCTAATTTGAATGGTGTAGAGAAAGCAGCAGTTGATTTTGAGAAAAAAACAGCAACGGTTACTTTTGACAAAACGGTTCAAAATCCGGAAAGTTTGACCAAAGTAGTTCAGGAAACTGGGGACGGAAAAACTTACAAAGTTTCGGATATGAAATCGTAATCGAATAGTTTAGTTTACAAAAAAAGCGGATAATCAGTTGATTATCCGCTTTTTTTGCTTCATATTATTTCCATTTCAGGGTTTCCATGAGTCGCTGCATATCGTTTTTGATATAACTTGCAGCCGGCATAACCGAATCAAAATTTGGTTTTGCATAAAAATAAACCGAACCCGTTATGAAGTGTCTTGTACTATCAGTCACATAAAACTGCGAATTGGTAGCAGCATTTCCGTTTACCTGATAAAACATTCCGTAAACCTTTTTTTGAGGGTTTAAATACGGTTGTTCTAAGATATCATCCGCTTTTATTACATGCTCGTAGGTTAGTTTTTGAGCATCTCTCAGCAAATTTTCTATATTATTATTTACCGGTTTGTAAGTCAGATAAATAGTCGCTTTCATTTTTGGATATGTAATCGCAAAACCACAATCTTTTTCTCCTTTTATAACAGCAGCTTCATTTATCTGAAAAGCAAAAGGACAATTGTTCTCAAAATTGACATATTTTGCCTCTGGATAATCCAAACGCAAAAAACCCGAAGGCTTAGGCAACACTTCATCTTTACAGCTAACAACTGTTAAAACCAGCAAGACAGCTGCGATCGAAAATATTTTATTTAACATTCTTAATTTAATTAATTCCTCTACTTTTCAGAAAAGGTTTATTCTATCGTTACTTTTATTTGTTTCACACGCTTTTTATCGACTGTTTCTATGGTGAAAACACAATTTTCGAAAGCTATTTTTTGATCTTTTTTAGGGAAATTACCCAGAATTTCAAGGATAAATCCCGCTAATGTTTCGGCTTCTCCTTTATGAGATTCAAAAATATCTTCTTTAACATCAACGATTCTGTAAAAATCTTTCATGTTTATTTTTCCTTCAAAAAGAAAATTCTTGTCGTCAATCTGCGAATAATTCAAATTTTCATCATCAAATTCATCACTAATATCCCCTACTATTTCTTCGATAACATCTTCAAGAGAAACCAAACCCGATGTTCCTCCGTATTCATCTACCACAATCGCCAAATGGCTTTTAAGCCCCTGGAAATCCTTCAGTAAGTTATCTAATTTTTTATTCTCGGGTACAAAAAATGCTTCTCTAATGAGTGTTGTCCAGTCAAATTCTTCTTTATCAATATGAGGCAACAAATCTTTTACGAATAAAACACCTTCAATCTGATCGATATTATCCCGATAAACCGGTATCCTTGAAAATCCTTTTTCTATGATTTTAGGGTAAATTTCAGCAAATGTTTCTGTAATTTCAAGTGCAAAAATATCAATTCTAGGACTCATAACCTGCTTGGTATCGGTATTTCCAAAAGAAACAATCCCTTCTAATATTTTTTGCTCTTCGGATGATGTTCCTTCCGAATCCGTAAGTTCAAGAGCCTGAGACAGCTGATCAATTGAAAAACTGTTTTTTTGGCGGCCTAATTTTTTTTGAAGATAAATAGTAAACGAACGCATAGGCAGACTCACAGGAGATAATAATTTATCTAAAAAAGCAATTGGATATATGACTCTTTTGGCAAATTTCTTATTGTTTCGGCTAGCATACACTTTAGGCAAAATTTCTCCAAATAACAAAATCAAGAACGTAACCAAAATTACTTCGAGAATAAACTTTAAAACTGGTGAATCAATTTTTATAAAAAGATCATTCCCTATAAAAGAGAACAAAATTACAACGCCAATATTAGTGAAATTATTAGCAACCAGAAGTGTTGCCAGTAGTTTTTTAGGTTTTTCCAGTAACCTGGAAATAATTTTTCCTTTTGAATTATTTTCCTGCAATGTATCCTCAATGTCTTTTTGCGATAAAGAGAAAAGAGCTACTTCTGCTCCTGATACAATTGCTGACAAGAACAATAAAATAAATATTCCGACAAAGCCAATTATCAAATTGGTGTCTAAAGTTGTAAAAAGTAAACTGGGCTCTGGGTCCAAATTAAAAAAGATTAGTTAAACAATCAAAAAGGCAAATCATTGATAGGCAAGCCTTCATTAGCTGCATCAAAGTTAACGTTTTTTGGCGATTCAGGAGTATGATTTTGCTTGTGGTGTTCCGTTTCTTTTTTGGTTGTCAAAAAAGTAAACTCTGTCACCTGAATTTCGGTCGTATATTTAGTAGTTCCGTCTTCTGCCTGCCATTGACGTGATTTTATACGCCCTTCTACATATATTTTATCTCCTTTAGATAAATATTTTTCGCAAATTTCAGCTGCTTTATTACGCACAACAAGATTATGCCATTCTGTAGAGCTTATTTTTTCGTTGGTCGTTTTATTAATGTAGATTTCGTTTGTAGCCAATTGAAAACGACCAATACAGTTTCCTCCTTCAAAATAGTGCATTTTTACGTCATCGCCTAAATGCCCAATTAGCATCACTTTGTTTAATGTTCCGTTCATATTAACTGTGGTATTTATCTCAAAGATACATTTTTTTGGGAATTAATTTCTTCCTTTTCTATAAAATTATACAACACAATCGGAAACGGAAAAACCTTTAAATCAGTAAGATTGACTCCGTTCTGCAATTTTTCTTTAATTTTTATTTTCCAAAACTGAATGTGTAAATGCTGATGTGAAAGCTTATGAACAATTGTGGACTCCCTACAATCTTCCATACTTATAATAGTATAAAGCGATAAAATATCTTTTTGAACAGCATTAGACACAAAATCAAAACCAGCAATTTCTGCGGTTTCCAAAAGTGGAAATTCGTATAAATTATGCCAGATTCCTTTTGCCGTTCTTTTCTGAATTAAAGTATCCCCAAAAACGTCTTCTATTATTAAGTAATTAAAAAACCGATTCGTAACTTTTAGTTTTTTGGATTTAAAAGGCAAAAGATTGACTTTCTTTTTCTGCAATGCCGCACAACTACTATTAAAAACACAAACAGCACAATCCGGATTTTTAGGCACACATTGCAGCGCACCAAACTCCATTATAGCCTGATTAAAGATGGCAGGATTGTCTTTTGGCATTAATTCATTTGCTAAAGCCGTAAATTCTTTTTTAGTTGCCGGCAAAGCAATATCCGATTCGATATCAAAATAACGCGAAAGCACTCTAAATACATTTCCATCCACAACCGGAACAGCTTCATTATAGGAGAAAGAAGCGATTGCAGCAGCGGTATATTCGCCAACTCCTTTTAATTTTAATAACTCCTTATAACTAAGAGGAAAGACTCCATTAAGCTCATTGGCGACGAATTGAGCCGTTTTATGCAAATTTCGGGCACGAGAATAATATCCTAATCCCTGCCAAAGTTTCAAAACTTGCTCTTCATCAGCGTTTGCCAAATCAAAGACAGTAGGAAATTCCTTTGTAAAAGCGAAAAAATAAGGCATTCCCTGAGCAACCCGAGTCTGTTGCAACATAATTTCTGAGAGCCAAATATGGTAAGAATTGGTCGTATTTCGCCACGGCAAATCACGTTTGTTTTGTAAATACCAATTTATCAGTAGGTTATGAAAATTCATTGCAAAATACTTAGAATACAAAAGTAAATGTTTATGTAATTAAAATTTAACGATTTAGCTTGATTAATTATTTTTTTAATTCCTATATTTGCAAACTCAAAAAAATAGTACACCATTTATAAAATAAAATAGGAAAGAAAATGACGAAAGCAGATATCGTAGCGAAAATTTCAGAGAAACTAGGTCTTGAAAAAGGAGATGTTCAAGCAACAGTAGAAACTTTTATGGAAGAAGTTAAAACTTCATTAGAAACTGGAGACAATGTTTACCTAAGAGGTTTTGGTAGTTTCATCGTAAAGACAAGAGCTGAAAAAACAGGAAGAAACATTTCAAAAAACACAACTATTAAAATTCCTGCACACAACATTCCTGCGTTTAAACCTGCAAAAGTTTTTGTAGAAGGAGTAAAAACGAATAACGAAGCAAAATAATACTATTAATTAATCATAAAATCGACACGATATGCCAAGTGGTAAAAAAAGAAAGAGACATAAGGTAGCTACTCACAAAAGAAAAAAAAGAGCGAGAGCTAACCGTCACAAGAAGAAAAAGTAGTTTTAAACTACTTTTTTCTTTTTAAACGTTCATTGAAATTTGGGAAATTTCAAAAATTCCAAAAAATAAAAGCCGAAATCCAAAAAATAAAAAATCAATATTGGTTTAAATTGGAATTTGGAATTTAAAAATTGAGATTTAACTTTTCCCTCCCGGGTTCAATACCTGTTAAAAAATATTGTTTAATCCATCTGTAGATAAGATTTTAGATCTTAGATTTTAGATTGTAGATTTTTTTAAGTCTATATTCTTTTCTCTATATTCTATTTTCTGAAAAAACAGATAAAAATTTACAGTGTGAATAAAGAATTAATCATTAGATCTAGTTCTGAAGCCGTAGATTTTGCCTTATTAAAAGATGGAAAACTAATTGAATTACACAAAGAAGAAGAGAAAAGCAACTTTCAGGTTGGTGATATTTTTATTGCCAAAATCAGGAAACCCGTTGCTGGACTTAATGCTGCTTTTGTAAATGTAGGCTTCGAAAAAGATGCTTTTTTACATTATCACGATTTAGGACCTAACTTAGCTTCTCAGCTGAAATTCATAAAACTTGTAAGCGCAGGTAAATTAAAAGATTTCTCCCTAAAAACCTTTCAGTTTGAAAAAGAGATTGACAAAGATGGCATCATTACTGATATTTTAAGTGCCAATCAATCTGTTTTAGTACAAGTTGTAAAAGAACCTATATCGACCAAAGGTCCAAGAATAAGCGCTGAGCTTTCATTGGCCGGAAGATTTATTGTTCTCGTTCCGTTTTCTGACCGTGTTTCTACTTCTCAAAAAATAGAAGACAAAAAAGAAAAGGACCGTCTAAAAAAACTTGTATTATCTATCAAACCAAAAGGATTTGGTGTTATTGTTCGCACAGTAGCCGAAGGCAAAAATACAGCCGAATTAGAAAAAGATTTGCAGAACCTGCTTGGCAGATGGACTGCAATGTGTAAAAAATTACCAACTGCTCAGCATCCGTCCAAAGTATTAGGAGAACTCAACAGAGCTTCTTCGATATTAAGAGACGTATTCAACGATACCTTTAGCGGTATCCAGATAGATGACGAAGAGTTGTACCATCAAACGAAGGAATATCTGCAGGAAATTGCACCTTCAAAACAATCAATTGTGAAGTTTTATCAATCAAACGACACTCCAATTTTTGAGAAATACAATATAGAGAGACAAATCAAAACTTCTTTCGGAAGAACGGTTTCGATGAGCAAAGGCGCTTATCTTATTATCGAACATACTGAAGCTCTTCACGTTATAGACGTAAACAGCGGAAATCGTTCGAATAAGGCGACTAATCAGGAAGACACCGCCATGGAAGTAAATATGATTGCCGCTGCTGAAATTGCCAGACAACTACGTTTGCGTGATATGGGCGGGATAATCGTAGTAGATTTTATCGATATGTCTAATCCTGAAAACAGGAAGGTTTTGTTCGACTTCTTGCGAGAAGAAATGAGCGACGATAAAGCAAAGCATAAAATCTTACCACCTAGTAAATTTGGCCTGGTTCAAATTACCAGACAACGCGTAAGACCAGAAGTTAATATCAAAACAAGAGAAGAAGATCCAAACAATGAACATGGCGAAATTGAAGCGCCAATTTTAATCATTGATAAAATCGCATCTGATCTTGACAGAATTCTAAAAACCCACAAGAAAGTAGTACTTAATGTACATCCGTTTGTGGCTGCATACCTCAGTAAAGGTTTTCCATCATTACGTTCAAAATGGTTTTTTGAACATAAGAAATGGGTGAAAATCATACCTCGTGACGCTTACACGTACTTAGAATACCATTTCTATGATAAAAAAGGAAATGTTATTTCAGAATAAAACAAAAACCGCCTCTCGTCCCGATAACTATCGGGAGATTGGCGGTTTTTTTATGCGTTTTTTTTCGCCATGACACGAGCGATAGCGAACTGGCGAAGCAATTCACGAATTATTATAAATTTAAATTCGTGAATTCGTGGCGGAAAATTTTTCAGGAGCAATTTCCAGCTATCCGTTTCAATCTTTTGTTTTTTAAAGAAAAAAACAAAAGGATTTCCACTACTATCTGGGCTAGGGCAGTCATTTTCACAAGAAGCTTTTCAAACAATTAATCCAATTCATATTCCAGACGAACCGTGATTCTAGCCGTTTTATTTTTACTGTAAGTATCATTTATTCCGCCATAACTATCCTCTTCCGTAGAACCCTGACCCGTTATTTGAAAAACACCCATACTTGCATTTTTCAATTTTCCTAAACTTCCATCGGCAGTTTTTACAATTTTAGAAGCTCTTTCGTTAGCATCTTTAGTTGCGTTTTCAATCAAACTTTGCTTTAAACTCGGTAAATTTGAGTATGTATATTGAATAGAATTTGAAGCTAATTCAATTCCTGAATTAACAAGTTCCGAAGTTTTGCTAGAAACTTCCTCAATACGTTTCATTAAATTTGGGTTCTTTTTTGCCGAAAACGAAATGGTTTGTGTAGCCTGATAACCATCAAAAACTTGCTCATATTTAGTTTGAAAACTGTTTTCGGTACTTTCGCTTCGTATTTCTCTAAACTTTTTCTGAAAATTTACAGCTCCAAAAGTAAACTCATTCGCCTTAAAGCCTTTCGCAATAAAAAAATCTCTAACAATTTTCTGATCCGAAACAATCTTATTATACGCCGCTTTTATATCTGTACTATTAGTTGTAAAACTCCCAGACCAAAGAATTTCATCCGAAACAAAATCTTTTGTACCTAAACCAATTACCGAAATAGAATCGAGATTTGAGTTTCTGTTCTGGAATGATTTTCCCAAAATCCAAGCGGTGATAATAATGGCAACACCAATTATTATTGAAGATTTAATTTTATCCATAAATGCAATTTGATTAAGCTACCTAGTATTATTCTGAGACTTAAAATTACACTTTTTATTGTTAGAAAACTATTTTCTTCTCTCAACAAAAAAACGCTTCATCAATTCGGCAGCTTCGTTAGCCATAATTCCGGAAACAACCGTTGTTTTAGGATGCAGTTTGGTTCCCATCGCCATAAAGCCACGCTGTTCATCGCGGGCACCAAAAACAATTTTCGAAATCTGACTCCAGTATAAAGCACCCGCACACATCTGGCAAGGTTCCAGAGTGACATATAAGGTACAATCTTTCAGGTATTTCCCGCCCAGGAAATTTGCTGCTGCGGTTATCGCCTGCATTTCGGCATGTGCCGTAACATCATTGAGCAATTCGGTAAGATTATGGCTTCTGGCAATCACTTTATCGGCCACGACAATAACGGCTCCTACAGGAATTTCGCCTTTATCAAAAGCCATTTCAGCTTCCTGCAAAGCTTTTTTCATGAAGTATTCGTCGGTGAAAGGATTTATCATAACTGCAAAAATACATTTTTGAAATAATTTTTACTGAATTAAAAATGAACTATTACTATCATTAAGGATTTTTTCTTTCCCAATTGTATCTAATGCTATTTTTAATTATCTCTTGTTATTCGTATTCCTAATAAATACGATAAGTTGTAGTTTTTGGAACCAAATATTATTTTTCAATTTTACAACAGTTTTTTTCTTTCTATTCTTTCTTTTGCTTCTGCCACCAATAAATGTATTTTTTCTTCAAACTGCTTTTTAGGAGGCAAATCAGTCCAATATTCGGCAACCATTATTCCGTCTTTGTGCATTTCAAGAAGTTCTATTTGTTCGCGGCTACTTTCAGCACAAAGTATCAACCCTATTGGTGGATTTTCTCCCTCTTGTTTTTCATATTTATCCAGCCATTTGAGATACAACTCCATTTGTCCTTTGTACTTGGCCTGGAATTTACCTAACTTTAACTCAATGGCTACTAACCTTTTTAGTTTTCGATGGTAGAAAAGTAAATCTAAATTAAAATCTTCTTCATCAATAATCATTCGTTTCTGGCGCTCTACAAAGGTAAATCCTTTGCCTAGTTCGAGAATAAATTTTTCTAATTCGTATAAAATTGCTTGTTCTAAATCCTTTTCTAAATAAGCATTTCCTAAATTAAGAAAATCTAATAAATAAGGATCCTTGAAAGTGTTTGGTAAGCTGTTTTCTATTTGAACTGTTTGGGTGTTTGCTATGGCTGTACGTTCAAAAGTTTTGGTTGCAATTTGTTTTCTTAAATCTCTAACACTCATTAAATGACTACTTACTTGGTGTGCATAGAATAACTTTGCCTCTGGATTCTTGATTGGCAATATCGTTAAAAAATGAGACCAGCTCAATTGTCGTGACAGTGTAACGACAATTTCTTTATCTGAAAACTGATCAGCAAATTGCATCATTCTCCGAAGGTTTTTTTCTTCAAAGTTTCTCCCATACTTGTTTTCCAATTGTGTCGATAGTGTCAACACAATTTGTTTTGAATATTCAGCACGTTTGTTCTGTAATACATCCTGATTAATACGATTACCAACTTGCCAGAATAAAATAGTAAGCGCACTATTAGCTTGAAGTACTACTTGTTTTTTACTTTCTTCAATGAGATGCGATAATTCAATGAATAAATCATTTTCCCAAATAGATAAATTCTTAGTGTTTTCGGCCATATAAATACTAAATCAACAGTTGTATTAAAAAATAATTTTTACTAAATATCTACTACAATATCCAAAACAATTCAAAACCAGTTAAAAACATATAAATCAATTTAAGTAAAAATATATAACGATTACAATATACAAAAACGAATAGAAAGAAAAATATAGAAAAAGCCATACCGGATTCAAAATAGCCCTTTTCCATTTATAATTTTAATCCAATTAAACCTGATTAATGATCGAATAGACGATGTGTAGAATATCCTTCTTTTTGAGTTTACACAAACTAATGACTACTCCTCATCTTTAACAAAAACGTAAAATTTCACATCCGGAACGTGAAATTTCACGTCGGCGACGTGAAACTTTACATCAGCGATGTGAAATTTTACGTCCGGGACCTAAACGTTCACGTCCGGAACGTGAAATTTCACGTCGGCGACGTGAAACTTTACATCAGCGATGTGAAATTTTACGTCCGGGACCTAAACGTTCACGTCCAGAACGTGAAATTTCACGTCAGCGACGTGAAACTTTACGTCATTGATGTGAAATTTCACATCAAAGACGTGAAACTTGGCGTTCAGGTTCTTTATTTATGATTGTATCAAAGAATTAAATTTTAATGAGAAGATTTTATTACATTTAAAACTGAAATTTCAACAATGAAAAGAAACTACAAAATAACAATCCCCGAACCCTGTACTGAAAACTGGGACAAAATGACGCCCAACGAAAGCGGGCGTTTTTGTATGAGTTGTGCCAAAACCGTTATTGACTTCACAGAGATGTTACCCGATGAAGTAAAGCATTTTTTTGTTCAGAATCAAAACACCAAAATCTGCGGGAGATTCAAAAATTCTCAATTAGAAACGATAACCATTCAGATTCCGAGCCGCATTTTATATACGCAAACGCATTATAATAGAATGTTTTTGTTAGCCCTTTTTATTGCTATGGGAACCACTCTGTTCAGTTGTCAGGACCAAAACGGAAACAAACAAAAGATAGATAAAGTTGAAGTTGTGAATGAGCCGCAACAAGAAATTGTTGTAGGTAAAACATTAAAGGGTTCAGATCACATTCCACCTCCTCCTCCTCCAAAAGTTGATGCTATTAAATTTATAAAGCCAAAAGAAAAAATCAACACAAAAAAAGCTTCTTATTCGGAGACAGTGGTAAAATGCGAAGAATCCAAAGAAAAAAAACTTGTTGAAGATGAAATCTACAACGGCTATACCTCAATTGAAGCAGCACCAGTTTTCCCGGGAGGCATCGAACAATTCTATACTTTTTTTGCTAACGAATTTAAAAAACCTGAAAACAGTAATACAACTAATCTCAAAATTAAAATCACTTTTGCAGTAGAAAGGGATGGTTCTTTGAGTTATATTAACTCTATTACACCTATTGACCAAACATTAGAAACAGAAATTATTAGAGTTTTAAAATTATCGCCTAAATGGCAGCCTGGAGAATCGAATGGCAAAAAAATCAAAATGCAATATTCTATGCCAATTACATTAGAATAAGATCTCGGTAATAAATTTAAAACCGTAAATTTGCTTTTTACTCTACAATGAAAAGCAATTTACTCTCAAATATATTCAATCCAGCAGATTTACGCGAACTCAATGAAGCGCAACTCCCTCAGGTTGCTCAGGAACTGCGACAGTTTATTATTGATATTGTTTCGGTAAAAGAAGGGCATTTGGGTGCTAGTCTGGGAGTTATAGAACTTACCATTGCTCTGCATTATGTTTTTAATACTCCCGAAGATTTATTGGTTTGGGATGTGGGTCATCAGGCTTACGGACATAAAATCCTGACCGAAAGAAGAGAAAATTTTCATACCAACAGACAAATTGGAGGGATTTCCGGATTTCCAAAAAGAAGCGAAAGTATTTATGATACTTTTGGTGTAGGACATTCTTCTACTTCAATTTCGGCCGCACTCGGGATGGCGATTGCATCTAAACTAAAAGGCGAAACCAGTAAACAACATATAGCAGTTATTGGCGATGCCTCAATTGCATCGGGAATGGCTTTTGAAGGTCTGAACCACGCCGGTGTAACGGATGCTAATATTTTGGTAATTCTAAACGACAACGCCATTGGTATTGACCCGAGTGTTGGTGCTTTGAAAAAATATTTAACAGCAGTAAAAAACGGAAAAAACCCGAAGCAGAATAATATCATCAAATCATTGAATTTTGATTATTCGGGACCGATTGACGGGCATGATATTCCAACATTAATCAAAGAATTAAATCGCTTAAAAAAGATAAAAGGCCCTAAATTCCTTCACATTGTAACCACTAAAGGAAAAGGTCTACAACAAGCTGAAGAAAATCAGGTAGTGTATCATGCTCCCGGAAAATTCGACGCTTCGACAGGTGAAATTCATTTGAAATCGGATGAAAATTTACCGCCAAAATACCAGGATGTATTTGGTTTAACTATTTTGGATTTAGCCAAAAAGAACGAAAAAATCATCGGAATCACACCGGCAATGCCATCAGGAAGTTCCTTAAAATTTATGATGGACGAAATTCCGGAACGTGCTTTTGATGTGGGAATTGCAGAACAGCACGCCGTAACGCTTGCTGCCGGAATGGCAACTCAGGGAATGCTGGTATATTGCAATATTTATTCGACATTTTTGCAGCGTGCTTACGATCAGGTGGTTCATGATGTGGCTTTGCAAAACTTACCGGTTATTTTTTGTCTGGATCGTGCAGGTTTAGTCGGGGAAGACGGCGCTACTCATCACGGTGTTTTTGATATTGCCTATTTACGTGCTATCCCGAATATGATTATCTATGCGCCCCTCAACGAAATTGCACTGCAAAACATTTTATATACGGCTCAATTAGGCCTTGATCACCCAATTGCCATTCGATATCCGCGTGGCCGTGGTGTTTTACCTAACTGGCTGGCAGAGCATTTCGGAAATTATGAAACTGTTAAAATTGGCCAGTCAAAATGTTTGAAAAAAGGAACCCAGACTGCTGTTTTATCAACAGGAACCATAGGAAAAAATGTGACACAGGCTATTGCAGAACTGGCAAATCGTGATGCTGTTGGCCATTATGATTTTCCATTCATAAAACCTTTGGACACCCATACTTTAAAGGAGATTTTTTCAGATTACAAACACATCATTACCATTGAAGATGGCGTAATAAATGGTGGTTTTGGAAGCGCTGTTTTAGAGTTTGCTGCCGTTAATAATTTTACAAACAAAGTGACCATACTAGGTGTTCCCGACACTTTTATCGAGCACGGAACTGTTGCGCAACTGCAACAATTGTGCAAAATTGACGTTAAATCTTTGGTAAATCTTTTTTCAAACCACTGAAAAGATTTATTTTGCAAAACCAAAATATTAAAGTCAGACTAATGAAATTATTGCGCTCTACCCTTTTATTATTACTCCTTTTATGTACAACAAGTAATTTTGCCCAAATTATACAAACTACATTAAATCCTAATCAATTGCCACCGATGCCTTCAAACTGGTCGAAAAAAAATCAATTAGGGTTTGATATTTCTGAGATTGCTTTTTTAAATTGGAGTGCGGGGGGAAACAGCTCCATTTCAGGACTTTTTAAAGGAGAGTTTGCCAGAACTTACGCAAAAGGAAATCATAAATGGGCCAACGAGCTTATCGTTAAGTACGGTTTAAATAAACAAGACGGTATAGAGCTTAGAAAAACAGACGATGCTGTATTGCTGAACTCGACGTATGGTTTTAGAAAAGATACCACTTCAAACTGGTATTATTCAGCCAAATATAATTTCAACACCCAGTTTACGAACGGATACAATTATCCTAATAAAGACATTGCTATATCAAGACCTTTTGCACCAGCTTATATCTTTCTGGGAGCAGGAGCTGAAAATTCTAATAAGAAAAAAAACAGAACGTTTTACTTCTCTCCTATCACACTCAAAACAACTTTAGTACTGGATCAGACTTTAGCCAATCAGGGAGCGTTTGGTGTTAAAAAAGCCGTTTATGCACCAGATCCTAATGATCCTGCCAATACCATATTAGTAGAGGATGGAGAAAAAGTAAAAGCAGAGTTTGGTATTTTAATTACCGGTTACAGCAAAAGCGAAATTTTTAAAAATATCTTTTTTGAAAACCGTCTGAGTTTATATACCGATTATTTAAACAAATTTGGCAATGTCGATGTCGATTATGACACCCGTCTGGATTTAGTGGTCAATGCGTATGTAAAAGCCAATATTGGCGTACATCTTGTTTATGACGACGATATTAAAACCAAGAAAGATGTCGTTGATGCTGCCGGAGCCACCACTCAGGTTAATGACGGCCCAAGACTACAGCTGAAACAGGTACTTGGAGTTGGTGTTGTATATGCTTTTCAGTAATTAACTCTTTTTTCTACCGTTAATTGTTTCGAACAATTCTAATGCGTTTCCGTCTGTTAAGAGCGAAACGTAATGACAAATATGCAATAAACGCTCGTATAGATTGGTTTTGTCTAAATGATGTTTTTCCGGCAGCATTTTCAAAATCAATTTGTCGTAATTAGACGCTTTTCCTTCATATTTATTGTTGAAAGCTGTAATAAATTTATCCAATAAGGTTTGAATAATTTCATAACCCACAATTTCTTTCTCAATCACTTCTCGGCTTTGGTAGATTTTTTTCACGCTCAGATTGATGATATCGTCCATTTGGGCTTTGTACTTGCTTTTGTCTGTTAAGGCAAAAGGGAAATTTCCGGCCATAATTGCTTCTTCATTTTCGATAAAAACACTGACGGCATCATTGATTAAAGTTCCAATGGCCAGAGCACGTAAATAACTGATTCGGTCTTCCTTGGTCGTTAAAGTTTTGTATTTCGAAACACCAATATTGTCTTTAACCAATTTGATTAAATATTCTAAAGCATAATCTTCAGAAACTAAACCCAGATTGATACCGTCTTCAAAATCGATAATCGTATAGCAGATATCATCAGCAGCTTCTACTAAATAGGCTAGCGGATGACGCTCAAAACCAATATCATCACCAGATTTGTTGGCAATCATACCCATATCTTTGGCAACTTCTTCAAAAAATAATTTATCGGTCTGGAAAAAACCATATTTTTTATCGGCGATATTCTGCGTTGGTTTTTTAGGCAAACTTTCTTTAGGATATTTCATGAAAGCCCCCAAAGTGGCGTAAGAAATTCGAAGCCCGCCTTCGATACCAGGACGGCTAGCGGTTAACACCGAAAATCCATTGGCATTTCCCTCAAAATCTATTAAATCCTGCCATTGCTTATCGGTCAGCTGATTTCGGAATTGTTGTCCTTTTCCTATCGAAAAATATTCTCCAATGGCTTTTTCACCAGAATGCCCAAAAGGAGGATTCCCGATGTCATGTGCCAATGAAGCCGCAGCGACAATCGCACCAAAATCATTCATGTGATACCCATGAACTTCTTTTAAATACGGATATTTTTCGATGATTTTTTTCCCAACCAAACGACCAAGAGAACGTCCCACTACCGAAACTTCTAAACTGTGCGTCAATCTCGTATGCACAAAATCGGTTTTCGAAAGCGGAATTACCTGTGTTTTGTCCTGCAAACTTCTAAAAGCCGCCGAAAAAATAATTCGGTCATAATCTACCTCAAAACCTAATCTCGTTTCATCTTGTTCAATACGTAATCTTTTACTTGTGTCGCCTTGGCGTTTAAGTGATAGAAGTTGTTCCCAGTTCATTTTGATATTTTAGATTGTAGTCCCGATAGCTATCGGGAGTTGAATTTAGATTTTTGATTTAGAAGCATCAAAAATACATTTTATTTTAGGATAAAAATGTTACAGATTAATTTGATTTAAGTTTTATTCGCCACGAATTCACGAATTATTTTAAATGCAATAATTGTAAAAATTCGTGAATTCGTGGCGAAAATTTAAACATTGAGCATATAAAAATCATTATAATCTGTGTAATCTGTGGCAAAATATTTTAATTAAAACTCTAATGCCGTGCTGTGTTTGATTTCGCCCATTACAAAAATACTATTCGTGTTCCCTATGTTTTCAATGGTGGATAATTTATTCATGACAAAATCCTGATAACTATCCATGTCCCGAACCAAAATTTTTAGCATAAAATCATAATCGCCAGCAATATTGTAGCATTCTATGATTTCGGGTAAGGCAACAATATCTTTTACAAAATTACTTCCCACATTTTTGGCGTGCTCTTTTAGTCGGACATTGCAAAAAACAGTCATACCGCGATTCATTTTTTTCTTATCTAAAAGCGCTACATATTTAGTAATATAACCATCCCGTTCCAGTCTTTTGATGCGCTCATAAACAGGCGTAACGGTCAGAAATAATTTACTTGCCAGGTCTTTTGTGTTGATATTCGAGTTCTCCTGAAGGTGTTTTAGAATCTCTAAATCGGTTTTATCTAAATTTTCCATAGTATTTTTTACTGCTGAAATTCGTTTTGAAAGCTTTTGTCAGTACAAAAAACTTTTAAAAGGTTAATTTAAAAGTTAAATTACTTAAATATGGTTCAAATTTAAGTATTAAAATCTAATAAAATAAATTTGTTCAGTAAAAAATACTGAATAAAATATGAAAACAAACAACTTAGGCTTTCCAAGAATCGGAAGCAACAGAGAATTAAAAAAAGCATCTGAATTGTATTGGGCTGGGAAAATTTCAGCTGAAGAATTGATTCAGGCAGGAAAAGATATTCGACGTCATAATTGGCAACTGCAAGCTGAGGCAGGAATAGATTTGATTCCGTCTAATGACTTTTCTTTTTACGATCAGGTTCTTGATTTAACCTTGACTTTAGGAGCCATTCCGGAACGTTATAACGAATTTGCCAAAACCAATTCTTCTCTAGATTTGTATTTTGCAATGGCAAGAGGGGCTCAGAAAAACGGTCAGGATGTTGTTGCTATGGAAATGACGAAATGGTTTGATACCAATTATCATTACATCGTTCCTGAGTTTACGAAAGAACAAAAGTTTGCTTTGTTTTCAGAAAAAATAATTACCGAATTTAAAGAAGCTAATACTTTAGGAATTACTACAAAACCCGTTTTGATTGGGCCAATATCCTATTTGCTTTTAGGAAAAGAAAAAGAAGAAGGTTTTCACCGAATTGATCTTATCGACAAACTGCTTCCGGTTTATTTTGAAATTTTCGAAAAATTACAAGCCGAAAACGCTGACTATATTCAGTTAGACGAGCCGTTTTTGGCTTTGAACCTAAGCGACAAAGAGAGGAAAACTTTCACGGAAGTGTACAACAAAATCAACATCCGTTTTCCAAAAATTAAAATCATTCTTGCCAATTATTTTGATTGTTTCGGAGAGAATTTAGAAACGGCTTTGGCTTTGCCAGTTCATACTTTACACCTCGATTTGGTGCGTTGTCCTTCGCAATTGGATGATATTTTAGAATCAGCACAATTATCCTCTACTGTTAATCTTTCTTTAGGAGTTGTAGATGGAAGAAACATCTGGAAAAATGATTTCAGAAATTCATTGGCGCTAATCCAAAAAGCGACTGCTGCTTTGGGAGAAAACAGAATTTTAGTAGCACCTTCCTGTTCTTTAATTCACAGTCCGGTTGATTTGGATTTAGAGAGCAATGATGAAACACTGACGCCGGAAATCAAACAATGGCTGGCTTTTGCGAAACAAAAAATAAATGAAGTGGTTCTTTTGAAACAATTTGCATCCAGCGAAATTGACATCAAAACAGCTGCTGAATTTGAACAAAATACGATTGCCAATGACAACCGTAAAACATCAAAACTGATTCATAATAATGATGTAAAAAATCGTGTTTCAGGCATTACTTCTACTGATGACCAACGAAAAAGTGCTTTTGCAAACCGAAGAAAAAGTCAGATTGAAGCTTTGAATCTTCCTTTATTCCCCACCACAACCATTGGTTCTTTCCCGCAAACTGCAGAGGTAAGAAGCTGGAGAGCCAAATTCAAAAAAGGAGAATTATCAGTAGAAGAATATAATAATTTAATCGAAAAAGAAACCGAAGCGACGATTCGTTTCCAGGAAGAAACCGGTATTGATGTTCTGGTTCACGGCGAATTTGAGCGTAACGATATGGTGGAATATTTTGGCGAACAACTGGCCGGTTTTACGTTTACCAAAAATGGATGGGTACAAAGCTACGGCAGTCGTTGTGTAAAACCTCCGGTAATTTACGGTGATGTTTCCAGACCAACTCCGATGACTGTAAAATGGTCGAAATATGCTCAATCGCTTACTTCTAAATGGGTAAAAGGAATGTTAACAGGTCCAGTAACGATTCTGCAATGGTCATTTGTGCGTAATGATCAGCCCCGATCTGAAACCTGTACGCAAATTGCATTGGCCATTCGTGACGAAGTGGTTGATCTGGAAAAAGCAGGAATCAAAATCATTCAGATTGATGAACCGGCAATCCGTGAAGGTTTGCCGTTGCGAAAAGAAGAATGGGCAGCTTATCTGGATTGGGCTGTACGAGCTTTTAGGATTTCGGCTTCAGGTGTAAAAGATGATACGCAAATTCACACACACATGTGTTACAGCGAATTTAATGATATCATTCAGAATATCGCTGATATGGATGCCGATGTCATTACAATTGAATGCTCGCGTTCGCAAATGGAACTGTTAGATGCTTTCGCAGATTTTAATTATCCAAACGAAATTGGCCCTGGAGTTTATGACATACATTCGCCACGTGTTCCTTCAAGCGACGAAATGGTGAAATTATTAGAAAAAGCTTCAGCAGTAATTCCGGTTGACCAATTATGGGTAAATCCTGATTGTGGATTAAAAACACGTCATTGGGAGGAAACCAAAAAAGCATTGGTAGAAATGGTAGCTGCAGCTCAGGAAATGCGCCTTACTGTTGAGAATACAGTAGGACTATAATCTTTTTTAGTTTTAATTATTGCTTTTTTTTAAACAACAAAGGCTGTCAATTATGACAGCCTTTGTTTATTCTTAAAGATTCGTATTACTGAAAATCAGCATCCGAAACGCCTTCGTTTATTTTAATGTCAGACATTTTAATATCCAATTCAAAACCTACATTTTGTACAATATTAAAAGGAACTTTCACGCCTTTTACCTCTCTGTAATCATTGAAGTTTGTTGTTTGGGTTATCGGTTGTCCGCCTTGCTCACTTACTTTTGTTTCAGCAACTTTTAGCCCTGATTTTACATCATAGAAATAAGTTGTTTTACCCTCTTTAATAACATAAGCATCGCTGCCATTTATAGCTTCGATTCTATCCGCTTTCAAATCGGTTCTTTTGCTTAATTGCAATTCTTCAAAAGGAGTTGCGCTAGCTTTCATATCGGCAAGATCGTTACCTTCAAGATTTTTGCGTTGGCCCTGCTGCTCGATATAAGCGCCTTTTTCGTTCACGACTTGTTTCATCAAAGCCATACTTCCCATAGAAAGCGAAACCATCATTTTTCCTTTAGAATCTAATTTTGATGTAAAACTCAAAGGCGATGGTACCTGAGGAACATTTGTAGAACCTATCATCGAAAGTGTTTTAACAGCCGAAACAGCCTTTTCACCTCCAATTGCTTTGATATAATTATCAATTACACTTTTAGCGGTAACGCTGGCAGGAATGTCTTTTTTAGCAACTGGTTTTTCTATAGGATTACCGTATTTATCAAAATAGAAAATCGGAATTTGTGTTTTTTCTAAAGCAGAAATTACCTCAGAACCTTTTCCGGCGATTACGATTCGCATATTATCCAGCAGGAAATATTTATTGGCTACGCGATAGATATCATCTGCCGTAACATTGTTTATGGTCTGAATGTATTTTTCGTAAAAATCAGCTGGAAGTTTTTCGGTTTCAATATTCAGAGCAAAACGAGCTACGGTTTGTGGTTTTTCGACTTGCATGACAAACCTTCCTATATATCCGGCTTTTACATTTTTCAAAACTTCTTCCGAAACTTTCTCGGTTCTAATGCGTTTAATTTCTTTTACAAATTCTACAACAGCACTATCCGTCACGGCATTTCTAACGGCAGATGATGCTTTAAATTTGTTTACATATTTTCCACTTCCGATAGTAGAACTTGCACCATACGTCCAGGCGTGCTGCTCACGAAGATTCATATTTAAATAACTATTAAAATCTCCTCCTAAAATTTGGTTTGCAATTACAGCAGGAAAAAAATCAGGGTCACTCATTTTTAAATTTACTGTATTTACTAATGAAATTTCGGACTGAACCGCATTTGGAACATCTACAAAATCAATTTGAAGTTTTGAAACATTCACAGGATCCGGATACGTGCTTTTAGGAGTACTTTGTTTTTTCCAGCCACTAAAAAGTTTTTCTACAGCTGCTTTAGTTTCTTTAAATTTAATATCTCCAATGATGACTAAATAGGCATTTTCCGGGACAAAGTGACTTCTGTAATTCGCCTCAACATCAGCAAGGCTAACGTTTTTTAAAGTTTCTTCAGAAACAAATTCTCCAGAAGGATGATTTTTTCCAAAAGCCAGAACATCAACTACACGACCGGCAATGGCAGGAACACTTTTTTCATCAGCTTTCAGACCTTCAATGAGTTTGGCTTTTTCTTTATCAAATTCAGTTTGTGTAAAATTGGGCTGTAAAGCACCTTCGGCCAAAAGCTCTAAAACACGTCCGGAATATTTTGAAAGCGAGCTTCCATAAGCTCCGGAAGACGTAAAGTTGATACTAGCTCCGTAAAAATCAATTTCTTCGTTAAAAGCTTCTTTGGTTGTTTTTTGAGTACCATTTCCAATCAGGCTGCTGGTTAGTTCATCAACGCCTTTTTTGTTTCCTTCGGTAAAAGGAGGATTGTCTAAAGTAAGCGTAAAACTAACTCTTGGTAATTTATGATTTTCAACTACCAAAACTTTCATGCCGTTTGCCAAAACAAATGTTTGCGGTTTTTTGATATTGACTACGGGAGCATTTCCTGGTTTAGGTTGTGGACGGTCTTGTGCTTGCATAATTCCAGTTACGAATAAAAGGATTAAAATTGTATGTATTTTTTTCATGATTCGGTACGCTTAGTTTTGAACTTTTTTTGAAGGAACATAATCTAAAATTAAACGCTGATTAGGATTCAGATACTTTTTAGCCACCTCCCTGATTTCTTCCCTTGTAATAGAATGATAAAGGTCAATCTCGGTATTAATTAAGTTTACATCACCGTAAAGCAAATAATACGAGGCTAAATTTTCGGCAATTCCTTCTACGCTTGAATTTGCGTTTACAAAATTGTTATCAAATTTATTTTGCAACTTTTCGTAATCTTTTTCAGAAATCAAATCGGTTTGGATTTTTACAATTTCTTCATCCATTTCTTTTAAGATATCAGCTGTGGTATATTTTTCCATTGGCAATCCGTACAAAATATACATTCCGTAGTCTTCCTGACTAAAACCTACCGCCCCAATCTGAAGCGCCATTTTTTTATCATCAACGATTTTTTTATACAATTTAGAACTTTTTCCATCGCTTAAATAAGACGAAATCAAATCTAAAACCCTGGCATCACGTGTTTTCATCGATGGCGTTCTATAGGTCGCCACCACCATCGGAATTTGGATATTCGGGTCTTCGTAAGTTGCTTTTATTGTTTGGTTAATCGGTTCTTCAACAAAAGTTTGTTTTTTAACTTCCTCTCCTTTCGGAATTACTCCAAAATATTTCTGAATCCATTCTTTAGCTTTCGCTTTATCAAAATCACCGGCAACTACTAAAACGGCATTATTAGGCGTATAGAATTTTTTATTGAATGCCTGAAATTCTTCAAGAGTAGCGGCATCCAAATCTTTCATAGAACCAATAGTCGTCCAGCGATACGGATGGTTTTTGAACATGTTTTTTTTAACCTCAGGCAAAATATTTCCGTAAGGCTGATTGTCGTAACGCATTCTTTTTTCTTCCTTAACTACTTCATTTTGTGTATCAACACCAATTTTATTAATTACAGGATGCAGCAATCGCTCCGATTCCATCCATAAACCCAGCTCTAAACTATTAGAAGGAAAAACTTCGTAATAATAAGTCCGGTCATCATTTGTATTGGCATTGTTTACACCTCCATTGGCCGTAACAATCTTCATCCATTCGCCACGTTTGATGTTTTGAGTACCTTCAAATAACAAATGTTCGAAGAAATGTGCAAATCCTGTTCTGTCCGGACGCTCATCTTTTGCCCCCACATGATACATTACAGAAGTAATTACAACCGGAGCAGATGGATCGTTATGCAAAATAACATGCAGGCCGTTATCTAAATTGTATTCCTCGAAAGCTACTTTTTGAGCATGAGCTACTCCGCCGAGCATGAGTGCAGCACTTAATATCATTATAGAATTTTTCATAAAAGATTAATAATTTTAGTTACCTTAATAAATAGGTATCCAAGAGTTGAATATCGTTACATCAAAAATACCTTTTTTTAATTAGTATTTGAGACAGATGACGTATTTAGCAAATATTTTAACACTATTATACAGCTAATAAAAACCAAAATCTCTTTAAAACACTTTGAAAAAGAGCCTTTAAGCAGAAAAAAATAAATTTGAAATAAGGGATTGCATAGTAAATTATTAATTGTATATTTGCAACCTTAAAAATCAATAAATCAATTTGGTATGTATGCAATCGTAGAGATAGCAGGGCAACAATTTAAAGTAAGCAAAGACTTAAAGGTTTATGTTCACCGTTTGGCTAACGAAGAAGGTTCAAAAGTTTCTTTTGACAAAGTTCTTTTATTAGACGATAACGGAAACGTAACTTTAGGCGCCCCAGCTATAGAAGGTGCTTCAGTAGAAGCTAAAGTGTTACAACACTTAAAAGGAGATAAAGTAATCGTTTTCAAAAAGAAAAGAAGAAAAGGTTACAAAAAGAGAAATGGTCACAGACAATATCTTACTCAAATTGTAATTGAAGGTATTACTGCAGCAGGTGGAGCTAAAAAAGCAGCAGCTAAAAAAGCGGTTGTAGCAGAAGATGCTCCGGCAACTGAAGTTGAAGCAGCTCCAAAAGCAAAAAAAGCAGCAGCTCCAAAAGCAAAAAAAGAAGCTACTAAAGAATAATAACAATATTTAAACTCATACGTCATGGCTCACAAGAAAGGTGTCGGTAGTTCGAAGAATGGTAGAGAATCAGAATCAAAACGTTTAGGCGTTAAGATTTTTGGTGGTCAAGCTGCTATTGCTGGGAACATCATCGTTAGACAAAGAGGTTCAAAACATAACCCAGGTGAAAATGTTTACATCAGTAAAGATCACACACTACACGCAAGAGTAGCTGGAGTTGTTAAGTTCCAAAAGAAAAGAGATAACAAATCTTATGTATCTATCCTTCCATTCGAAGCATAATCATTAGACTACTTATTACAAAACCCGTTCTGAAAAGAGCGGGTTTTTTGTTTTTATGGCTTTTAACCATATAAGTTATATAAGAGAATTTAAGTTTACTCAGGTTTTGTGGTTTAGTTCATAAAAGGTTATGCTTATTTTTTGTCCTCCGATTTCTATGATAAAACCAAATCTTTTTTAGGAGCTAATCCCGCTATTCGTTGCAATCTTTTGTTTTTTAAAGAAAAAAACAAAAGGATTTCCACTTCTATCGGGGCTAGGGCATCCGTTTTCAAAAGAAAGTTTTCTGCTAGTTTGTCATTTCGGAACGAGGACACGAGCGATAGCGAACTGGCGAAGCAATCTCTGCGAGTAGCTCGACAAAGATAAATGAGTTTCTATACAGTTGTAGCGTGGTTTACTTTCGTCAGAAATTGGAATTTGGACACGAACGATAGTAAACATAAGCAGTAAATCACAAAAGTTAACCAAATAAGATTAGTTTGTCATTCCGCAGGAATCCCAGCATGGTAAACACATAATTTAGAGATTCCTACGGAATGACAAGTTTTGAAGACAATTGGAATTTGGAGTTTTAAAAATTTGGGATTTAACCCTTCTATTCCTCAGTATCCTCGGTTTCCTCTAAACCTTCGGTTTTGCGCCCCACTTTTACTTTAGGCTTATCCTGAGTTCCGGTAACCGTTAGCGGAATTCCGAAAATACCTAACGGAGGTAATCCTAAACGCATTTTCAGGTTAAGTTTTCCATCAAGACTTGTGGTTCCTTCGATTCTGGGTCTGAAACCGGCAAACTTAAATTTAAAACGCTCTATCGTCATGATGTTATTTTTGACCGTGCTTTTGATTTCTACTTTAGAAAGATCCGGATTTTTCATAGCCTCAGAACTGGTCTCCTTACTTACAGCATTAAACATTTTTAATCCTCTCACTTTTACGTCTTTTACAGAAAGCGTTCCTCCTCCTACGAGCGAAGGATAAACCGGATCCATGTTGGCATTCAGTCTTCCCTTCAGCTGATAGTCCAAAGCAACAATTCCCTGTGCTTTTTCAGCCGCACTGGCCATTTTTCTAAACACTTCAATTTCGTTGTAAGCCCTTTTAATATCAAAATCGGTAGCTTTTATACCATAATCAAAATTTGCTTTTTTAGGCGTGACAGCCTGATAATTTGCATTCATAGACACGGTACAGCCAATCAGGTTGAAACCAGTATTTTTCATACTTAAAAGACCTTTATTCATCTTCAAATCACCTGTTGCATTCTGAAGCAATAATTTATCAAAATTTACTTTTTGTGCCGTAGCCATTAAGTGCAGATTCAGGTTTGTAGGGATAATAATTACACCTTTTTCTTTTGCGGCAGACGAAGACGTTTCTTTAGTTTCGGTTTTGGTCACAGTAGTATTTGGCGGTGTACTCGACATGAATTCATCAACATTAATATATTTTGCCGATACTTTAAAAGCTCCTTTTAAAACTCCTGTCTTTGTCGTTACATAATTAAATACATTTTGCAAATAACCATTCATTTTAAAATCAGATTGTCCGTAGGCCGCCAAAAAGTTGTTAAACGACATCTTGTCCTGATTAATTTTGAAAATTCCTTCTTTGATGATGAATTTTTTAGGCAAATATTCTGAGGCTATACCAATATTTCTAAGCTCCAGCGTTCCTTTATTGTACAACTTACTGTAATTGCCTTTTTCGGCATCGCTTTGCTTGCCTTTTAAAACTAAATCGGCTTTTATAGAACCATCTAAATCCAGTCCTTTTTGGGAGAAAACTTTATAAATCCTGCTGATATCCAATTCGCCTTTTGCCGTAATATCATAATTCAAATCATCAAAATTGCTTAAATCAGCCGTTACGAAAACTGGTTTTCCTTCAAAGGTAAACTGCGTGGGTTTCAGACTTACTTTTAAGTCGTCAAAAGTTCCTTTTTTATTTTCGATTTTCGATTTTACCGTAATGTTTGTAATGGC
Source organism: Flavobacterium hydrocarbonoxydans (assembly GCF_009789235.1). Classification (GTDB taxonomy): domain Bacteria; phylum Bacteroidota; class Bacteroidia; order Flavobacteriales; family Flavobacteriaceae; genus Flavobacterium; species Flavobacterium hydrocarbonoxydans. The sequence continues at coordinate 243,292 of NZ_WSTB01000008.1, forward strand.
GTTTGGGTAATATTTAGTTTTCACATAACCGTTCTCTAAGTCAACCTGCCCTTTTATTACAGGTAAAAGCTTGTTTTTCTGATCAAACTTTCCGTTTGCTTTTACATCCCCAATCAAAAAACCTTTTAATTCTAAATCTGGAATCCCGAGTGCTTTATCTAGTTTTTCAAGGTTAATTTTGGCTTTAAAATCAGCTTTTATTTCAGGAGTTGTCATTCCCTCCATATAAAAACTGGATTTCAAATAATCCTGATTGATATTCAAGGATAAATTTCGGGCATCCACTACCAAAAGTTCAGGATTTAGTGATAATACTTTTGTGGTAAGATCTAAATTTAAGTTTGAAACCGGAAAAGCACTTTTATTATAATTGACAAATCCGTTGTTTATTTTGAGGTCTAAATTAAGATCCGGAGCCAGATTTTGCGAAACTATATATTTTCCTTTTAAGGTAAACTGCAGATTAGTATTTCCTTTTATCTCGGTTTTAGAAAGCCAGGTAATATATTTTGGAGGGAAAGCGGTAAAAACATCATGCAGGTCGCTGTTGTTTGATTTTATAACAAAATCCATATTGTAGCCTTCTTTCAAAATATCAAATTTTCCAATAAAATCGACCAAAAGATCATTGATTTTTAAGTTGTTCTGCTGAAAAAAGAACGACAATGAATTGATATTTACTTTGGTAATTAAATCTGCATCTACTTTTTTGTTCATTAAATACGGCTCGTTTTCATAAACGATATTCAGTTTCTCTATTTTAGCTTTTGAATATAAATCGAATATTGCTTCGTTCAAATCTCCCTTTCCTAAATAGTTAAAACCAAAAGCATCAAAATGAACTTTAGCCGATAAATCATCATAAACGATTTTACTGTTTATGATTTCTATTTTCTCTAGTTTTAAAGCAGAATCCGAACTGTCTTTTACTTTTTCCTGTTGTACAGAAGATTTATAAACATTGTAATTTGCTTCTCCTTTTTGATTGACTTTTACATTAATAAAAGAATTTGATAAATAGATCTGATCGATTTTTACGGTTTCGCTAAAAATCAAACTTGATACATTTATTCCAAAAGAAACTTCTTTGGCGGTAATAAATTTTTCGTTTTGATAAGGAGCCGATCCGTTTAAACTTAAATCATTTAGAGTAAGCGTCAGAGAAGGAAAATGCTGAAAAAACGAAACCGAAACATCCGAGTAATTGAGTTCAGCATTCAGTTTTTCGTTCGCGGTCTTTTTTATCTGTTCTTTTATTTTATCTGAAAAAACAATGGGGGTAAGAAATAATAATGCCAATACAACTGCAAAAGTGATTCCGATGTATTTTGCTGTTTTAAATAAAATGGATTTGAATTTACTTTTTGACATCATGAAAAGCATTAAGTTTTGGAAAATACAACTGAATTTAATAGTAGAAAAATCACAACTTTTTTAAAGAAATAATATAAAGAAATTGTTGTATATTTCTGTTGAAATATGACTATTCAAAAGTAATTAAAAAACGCCTAAAATTAAGTATTCCAAATCCTTATTTTTGATGATTTATTTCTGTTAGACAGTTCATTTTTCTTTCAGTTTTTTGAAATTTATTTCTAAATCTATTCTAAGGATTAAACCTTACCTTTGTAAAGACATTCTAATGATGATTTATATCGGATTCCTGACTATTTGTATCATCAAAAATGCAATTTTATGAAACAAAAAATACTTCTTTTTTTATTATTTCAATTTCTAAGCGGAAGTACTTTATTTGCTTCTGCAAAATATATCAAAACTCCGAATGCGTATGGCTCAGCAGCAAATTACACTTTGCTGGATACCATTAAAAAAAACAAAAAAACGGTTAAAACGTCTAAAACAGCAAAGACAACAAAATTTGCAATCGTTCTGCCTCCCCCAACAGTAACGCCCGGAAGTACTTGTACAACTGGCACTACTATTAACCAGGTGAATCTGTTTGCTGTAGGCAGCACTATGAGCCAAACAATCGAATGGTACAGTAGTCAAACCGCAACAGTTCCTGTATATATTGGCAATTTTTTCTCACCAAATATTAACACCACCACCACGTACTATGTACAAAGCAAACAAGGAACAGATGTAAGCATCCGAATTCCTGTTGTCGCTTCGGTTTACAGAAAAGCACCCAATGTTACCATGACATCGGTTCCTGCAAATGATCCCGCAATACCCATTTGCGAAGGAACTCCAGTAACATTTACCGCACTAAGAGGAGGGAATTTATTTGAATTTTCAGTAGATGGCGTTGTACAGCAAGCCATGTCATCAAATCGCGTTTTTACCAGCAGCACTTTGACCAATGGACAAATGGTAAGACTTCGAACCAGATATGAAACTATTCTCAACGGAAACATTTCAGATCTTGCTTATGGTGCTAATATAGAAGACAATAAAGAAAGTGCCATATTATCAGCCAATGCAGCCGGAGCTTATATCAATTCAATTAAAATTAGTCCCGCAGAAAATGATTTAGTTTTTGGAATTTCTGGAAAATTAACGGCTAATAAAAGCTTATTGTTATTTTTAGATACAAAAACCGGAGGATTTTCGGCTTCAAATTACGGAGATGATCTTGATAGTCCAGTACTAAGAGGCTTTAATTATTTTAACAACAATCCCAGCACTTTTGACTCTTATTTTTTACCGGACTATTGTTTGTCTGTTAGTAGTGATGCCAGCGGAACGACTTTTTCAGCTGATTTAATCGAATTAAAAACCGGGCAATCTACCCGTTTTCCGTTAGGAACCGCTATGCATTTAGTGCCAAGTGCATCCTTTGCTGTAAATACATTAAATAGCGGAATTACAGATTACAACAGAGGATTTGAAATTGTAGTACCAAAAATGCTTCTGGGATATTTTACCGGAGACATCAAACTCTTTGGGTTTACCATGCACGATACCAGCGAAACCGATTATAGCGTTACCAATTCGTTTGTAAGTCCTGAACTTACGAACACCATAGATTACGGCACTGCTGCAGTAGATTATAATTTGCAGGATCCAAACCCTATTATCATTGCTTCGTCTGCATTGATACCTTGTTATTCGGATTTTAATATGATTATGAATATTAGTCCCCCACCTTCTACGGCGAGTACTGGTCCTGATCAGGCAACTTGTAGTTTAACAAGTGATCCGTTAGGAGGAAACACTCCAGCAATTGGTACCGGCAACTGGTCTTTAAAATCAGGCCCTACAGGAGCTACTGTTACCTTTAGCACTCCATCAAGCGGATCAGCTACAGCAACTGTCAGCCAGTCCGGAACCTATGTTTTTACCTGGTCTGTTTCTAACGGTTCCTGTCCGCCCAGTACTGCAGATATCACCGTCAATTATAATGATATTGGAAACCCTGTTGTTGAAACCATTAAACAGCCAAGCTGTACTAACCCAACCGGAAGTGTTTTAATTTCAGGACTTGTTGGAGCCTGGACCATCACTCCTTCAATAGGAACGACTGTTACAGGCAATACTAGTTCGTATGAATTTACCAATCTGACACCTGATACAACGTATACTTTTACTGTTTCCAACACTGGCGGCTGCACGACCATAACTTTACAAGCTGTTATAAATCCTATTCCGGCTACTCCTGTACTGCCCTCAACAGCGTCTGTAACGCAACCAACCTGTGCTATAACAGTAGGAACTATTACTATTAGCCCACAAAGTGGAATGGAATATAGTTTAGATGGTATTACCTATCAAACCTCAAATGTTTTTAATTTTTTAGATCCTGGTAATTATACTTTATATATTCGGAATGCAGTTGATACGGCTTGTGCCTCTGCCTCCACAATAGCGGTTACCATAAATCCGATTCCTTCAACACCTGATTCTCCACGATTAATTGGCATCATACCCATCACTTGTACGGATCCAACAGCAACCATCGGAATTGTAGCTCAAAGCAATGTAGAATACAGTATTGACGGAATCAACTATCAGGCTTCTAATATCTTTTCTGGATTAACAGCCGGTTTTTATTCTCTTTATGTGCGTAATATTGCTGACACCACCTGCGATATTGCATCAGCTTCAACAGTTGAAATTAAAGCAGCGCCTACTACGCCCGCCTCTCCCGTTATAGAAAACACTGTACAGCCAACTTGCGGAACTCCTTCAGGAACAATTACTGTTGTCGCCCAAACCGACATGGAATATAGCATTGACGGTATTAATTACCAAACCTCTAATAGTTTCTCTGGATTAGCGCCTGGCAATTACACCCTCTATATTCGAAATATGCTGGACTCGTCTTGTCAAAGTACGGTAACAGCAACTGCTACAATAAATAACATTCCTGCTCCTCCCGCAATTCCGGTTGCTAGCGCTACTACACAGCCTACATGCGCTGCTCCGTCAGGAACGATTGTTATTACAGCACAAACAGGAGTAGAATATAGTCTGGATGGAATCACATTTCAGGCTTCTAATACGTTTTCAAATGTAATTTCCGGTGCCTACAATTTATATGTCAGAAACACTACTGACACAAGCTGCTCAAGCATTTCAGTCTCCTCCATTACAATCAATCCTGTTCCAACACCACCACTTATTCCGGTAGTTGAAAATATTACACAGCCTAGCTGTGCTATTCCGTCAGGAGCAATTGTTATCCTGCCACAAACGGATGCTGAATATAGTCTGGACGGTATTACTTTTCAGGCATCAAACAGTTTTTCAGGATTAAATCCGGGAGATTATACTTTGTATATCCGAAACAGTATTGATCAAACTTGCTTAACAGCATCGGCACTTCCTGAAACAATAGAAACTGTTCCTCCTTTACCGCTAAATCCAACAGCTGAAAGTGTAATTCAGCCTACCTGTTTAGTTCCTTCAGGTACGATAACTATTGCCATTCAAAATAGTGTTGAATACAGTTTAGACGGTATTACGTATCAGACTTCTAATGTTTTTCCGAATTTAGTTCCAAATACTTATTCTTTATTTATCAGAAATGCTACAGATAACACTTGCGAAACACTAGGAAGTACAGATGTAATCATTCAGCCTATTCCGTCATTGCCTGCCGTTCCCACTTTGGCACAAATCAATCAGCCTAATTGTAGTGTATCAACGGGTAGTGTCTCGATTACGCCACAAAGCGATGTAGAATACAGTATCGGACAAGCTTATCAGGACAGTCCGGAATTCAGCAATTTAGCTCCCGGCAATTATACCTTAAGCGTTCGTTTTAAAACAAGTACCGAATGTGTTTCAACAGGAAATCCTTTTACAATTAATGCTGTACCCGGAGAAATTCAGTTTGAAATTAAAGGCGATTGCGACGGAACATCTTATATTCTAACGGCGAATCCATTAGCTGGATCTTATGATCCGGACACGGTTTCCTACCAATGGAAAGATCAGTCAGGTACTGTAGTAGGATCTAATTCGAATACCTTAAATATTTCGGAAATTAATAATTCTAATGCCGTATATCCATTGCAGTTTTCACTGACTGTAACACCGGATGCTGCAAGCTGTAGCGCTACTAATACTATTGTAGTAACATCTGCTTTTTGTAACATTCAAAAAGGAATCTCTCCTGACGGAAATGCCGCCAACAGCTTTTTTGATTTAAGAAATATGGGGGTAAAAAATTTAGAAGTCTTTGACCGATACGGAATTCAGGTCTATCACCAGTCTAATTATAGCGATCAGTGGAGAGGACAATCTGATAAAGGAGAATCACTGCCAACAGCAACTTATTATTACGTAATTCAGTTGGAAAGCGGTGAAAGCAAAACTGGCTGGATTTACCTGATTAGAGGCAATAATTAATTTTTGAAGTTGATTTTAAAACAGTATCTCTTCAGGAAACAAACAAAATACACATTCGCATGAACAAAATATATCTCATCCTTTTATTAATTCTTATGGCTTTCGCCGATGCCACAGCGCAGCAGGATCCGCATTATACACAATATATGTATAATATGAATATCATTAATCCAGCCTATGCCGGATCTAAAGAAAGTCTGTCATTGGGAATGCTGTACAGAAAACAATGGGTTAATATTCAGGACGCACCGCGAACACTTACCTTTTCAGGAAGTACGCCTGTAGGCAAAAATGTAGGTGTCGGATTGTCGTTTATTTCAGATAAAATTGGGCCTGTCGAAGAACAAAATGTGTACGGGGATTTCTCTTATACGCTTCATATCAACGAAACGGCCAGACTGGCTTTAGGATTAAAAGCCGGAGCTTCTTTTCATAGGGTCGGACTACGTGATATTGCTTCGACATTGCCAGATCCGAGCGAAGGTATTTTTGGACAGGATATTAGTGATGCTTCATTGAATTTTGGTGCGGGTGCTTTTTATTATACAGATCATTATTATGTGGCATTTTCGGTTCCAAATATCATGCAGTCTGCACATCTGGATTTCAACGGAAGAGAATACGGTTCAGATGTTTCGCATTATTTCCTGACTGCTGGTTATGTTTTTGATCTGAATTACGAATTAAAATTTAAACCTTCATTTATGCTTAAATCGGCATTTAATGTATCGCCTTCTTTAGATCTGTCAGCCAATTTTTTATATAGGGAAATAATAGAATTAGGTGCTACCTACCGATTAGAAGATAGTTTTGGAGCCATGATTAATTTTGCTGTTACACCTGAACTTCGAATTGGATATGCTTACGACCATACCATTTCAGATTTAAAGGTTACTGCGCCATCATCGCATGAAATTATCATCCTGTATGATTTGTTTACGAAGAAACAGGTTTCACGTTCTCCAAGATTTTTCTAAATTTAATAAGACCGTTAAATGAAAAAATATAGCCTTTTATTGTTTTTTGTGTTATTGAATTTTACACTTTTGGCACAAAACAAAAACACCAAAACTGCCGATAAACTTTTTATCAGACATGAATATGTGGCTGCTATTAAAGAATACCAAAAACTGGCTGATCAGTCCAAAGCAGATGGTTATGTATATAAACAACTGGCTGAATCTTATGGTTATACTGAAAATACTGTGGAGGCGGAAAAATGGTATGCAGAAGCCATAAAATCTAAACAGGAAGCGGAAACCTATTATAAATATGCTCAGGTCTTGAAAGAAAACGGGAAGTATGAAGAAGCCAATAGGCAACTCAAAACCTTTGCCGATTTGATGCCAAATGATCCCAGAACCCAATTGTTTTTAGAGCATCCTGATTATATTTCAAAACTTAATTCGATCAAGAAACAATTTGAAATAACGCCATTAACCATCAACTCCAACCGATCAGATTTTGGAGCTGTTCTACATGACAAGACACTTTATTTTACAAGTGCTCGAAACGAAAAAAGTAAACTATACGGCTGGAACAACGAACCTTATTTAGATTTATATACTTCGGAATATCAGGCTGGCGGAACTTTTTCTGAACCAGCAGCCATCACCGAACTCAATACTATTTATCATGAAGGACCTGCGACAATTAGTAAAGACGGTACCGTCCTCTATTTTTCGAGTGAAAGTTTTAATGAAAAACTATTCGATAAAGACAAAACCAAACGATTAAAACTAGGTCAGGTTATTTTGTACAAAGCCACTCATGAAGATGGAAAATGGAGTCACAAAACACCATTAGCCATTAACAGCAAAAGTTATTCTGTTGGAAATCCATCCATTGCTGCTGATGGAAAGACCTTGTACTTTTCATCAGATATGCCGGGTTCTGTAGGAGGCGCTGATATCTGGAAAGTGAATCTGAATGCTGATGGTACTTTTGGTAATCCTGAAAACTTAGGAACTCAGATTAATACTGTAGGAGATGAAAACTTCCCTTTTATTACGGATAGCGGCATTCTTTATTTTGCTTCGAATACCTTAATTGGTTTTGGTGGTTATGATATTTTCTCTGCTAATTTAAATACAAATGCAGTTCCGGTAAATGTAGGTAAACCAGTGAATTCTGAAAAGGATGACTTTGCCTTTTCTTTTTATGAAGATAATAAACTGGGCTTTGTTTCCAGCAACCGTTTAGGATCAGATGATATTTTCAGTTTGCTTCCGGTTTGTGAAGAACAGCTTACTACTGTTGTAAAAGATGCTAAAGCTGGAACAGTGATCTCTAATGCCAAAGTGGTTATTTTAGATCAGAATGATGCTGTAGTAACGACCTTGTTCTCTAATGATGAAGGCGAGATTTTATACATCGGCGAATGCCAGAAAACATATAATATTCAGATTTATAAAGACGGATTTATCACCCAGACACTTCCTCTTACGAATAGCAAAAGCGCCTTATCAGTAGCTTTAACGCCACTAGATGTAAAAGTAACCGAAACCGAAATTGTGCTAAATCCGATATATTTTGATTTGAATAAAAGCATTATTACCCAACAGGCAGCTTCGGAACTGGATAAGCTGGTTTATATCATGTCGCAAAACCAGGAACTGAAGATATTGGTAAAATCGCATACGGATTCCCAGGCTGATGCCGAATACAATTTGAAATTATCCGACAGAAGAGCAACTGCCACAGTAGCGTATATTATTTCTAAAGGAATACATCCGGAAAGGGTATCCTCAAAAGGTCTTGGAGAATCAGAGCCTAAAGTAGCTTGCGGAGACCATTGTACCGAAGCTGAAAATGCACTTAACAGACGCTCGGAGTTTATGATCGTAAAATAACAGCCTGACAGCTTATAAAAACCTGTCAGGCTTTGGTTTTATTATCCGTGTACGGTTTCGTTTTTTCCGTAATTGGTGATGATCGAACCTTCAAACTCGATCCATTCTTTCCAGCGCTTATCAACATCAACATTATCTGCATATTTGCGGGCAAAACCCAGGAAAGTAGTATAATGTCCTGCTTCTGAAATCATTAAATCACGATAGAATTTAGCTAATTCCGGATCCTGAATATTCTCCGAAAGCACTTTAAAACGCTCACAGCTCCTGGCTTCGATCATTGCCGAAAACAGCAAACGATCACATAGCGCATCTTTACGGCTGCCATCCTTTTTCATGAATTTAAAAAGCTCATTTACATAATGGTCCTTACGTTCGCGGCCTAATGTGAGTCCTCGTTTTTTAATCACATCATGTACCATTTGCAAATGCTCCAGCTCTTCTCTTGCAATGACCAGCATCTCGGTAACCAATTCTTCTAATTCCGAATTATACGTAATGAGACTAATCGCATTGGAAGCTGCTTTTTGTTCGCACCACGCATGATCCGTCAAAATTTCTTCGATATTCGATTCGACTATGTTTACCCAACGAGGGTCGGTAGCTAATTTTAATCCTAACATGATTTCCTGAGAATTTGTTCCCTGCAAAATTAGTCTTTTTATCACCAAATTGGGTTTATATGATGCAATTGCCATCAAAATAGTCTTATTTTGCAGTATAAAATAGCAAATAAGTACTTGTAGCACCTGCAAATAATATTTTGAATCCCTGAAATGAATCCACACAAAAAGCTTTTAATAATTGGTTTTGTCTGGCCTGAGCCTCAATCCTCAGCTGCCGGTGGCCGTATGATGCAGTTGATTTCGCTTTTACAGGCAGATGGTTTTGACATAACGTTTGCAAGCCCTGCACAGGATAGCGATTTCATGGTTGATCTGGCCGAATATGGTGTAACCAAAGCAGCTATAGCATTAAACAGCTCCAGCTTTGATGCGTTTATAATCGACCTGGATCCGGACGTTGTTTTATTTGATCGGTTTATGATTGAGGAGCAATTTGGCTGGCGTGTTGCCGAAAATTGCCCAAGAGCCATTCGGTTATTAGATACCGAAGATTTGCATTGTCTGCGAACGGCACGTCAAAAAGCGTTCAAAGAAAACAGGACTTTTCAACTGCATGATTTGTTAGTAGAAGAAGTAGCCAAACGGGAAATCGCGAGTATTTTACGTTGCGATTTGTCACTTATTATTTCTGGTTTTGAGATGAATCTGCTACAGGAGGTTTTCAAAATCGATCCGGCTTTACTTTTTTACCTGCCTTTTCTTGTGGATGAAATATCAGAAGAGGACTTAGAAAAACTACCTTCATTTGAAGAACGAAGCAACTTTGTTTTTATCGGAAATTTTCTTCATGAACCTAATTGGAATACGGTTCAATACTTAAAAGAAACCATTTGGCCTTTAATCAGAAAAGATTTTCCTGAAGCAGTTTTAGACGTCTATGGTGCGTATCCTTCGCAAAAAGTATTGCAATTACATCAGCCTAAAAATGGTTTTTATATTAATGGAAGAGCCGCAGACGCAACTGAAGTGGTGAAGAATGCAAGGGTAGTTTTGGCACCTATTCGCTTTGGCGCAGGCCTGAAAGGAAAATTACTCGAAGCCATGCAATGCGGAACGCCAAGTGTAACCTCAACAACCGGAGCCGAAGCCATGCACGCTGATTGGCATTGGAATGGATTTATTACTGATGATGTTCAGGAATTCTCCAAAAAGGCAATTGCCTTGTATCAGGACGAAAAAATCTGGAAACAAGCCCAGCAAAACGGAATTGAAATTATCCGGAACTGTTACCAGAAAGATTCTTTTTCAGGCAAACTACTAGACGTGATACACTCCTTAATTAAAGATCCTGAAGCACATCGGCTACATAATTTTATGGGAAGTCTGTTGCAGCATCACACCCTAAAAAGTACGAAGTACATGGCGAAATGGATAGAAGCCAAGAATAACAACTAAGCTCCTCCCTTACCGAAACCTACCGTTTCACGATACAATTGTGGCGACACATTAGCGTTTGTTTTAAAAAACGCAATCATACTATTCAAAAACTTCCTTATTGCCGTTCCAACCTCCATAATTGACGTTCCAGACTCCATGTATGAGGTCCAAAGGTCCGTGTTTGACGTTCCAGACTCCATGAACGACGTTCCAAGCTCCGTTTATGAGGTTCCAGACTCCATCTATGGGGTTCAAAGGTCCGTGTTTGGGGTTCCGAGGTCCATGTATGGGGTTCCGAGGTCCATGTTTGAGGTTCCAGACCCCATCTTTGTGGTTCGAGACGTCAAATTCGGGGTTCCAGACGTCAACATTGGGGTTCCAGACGTCATCATCGGGGTTCCAGACGTCAGATTTGGGGTTCACAA
>NZ_WSTB01000009.1 GCF_009789235.1 Flavobacterium hydrocarbonoxydans
AGAAGCCGCTGAGTACAATCCTGTTGTTCCATTAAAATATCTCGCATAATAACTTCCTGCCCCAACAGCTGTCGTTCCTGATAATGGAGTTGCAGTACTTGTGGATGAAGTAAACCATCTTAACTGGGTTCCTGCCGGTAAAGTTTCGGTTATAGCATCTGCTAAATTTACCGTAACTAAAGGGCAAACATTTGTCAATGTCGTTTTGCTAATTACGGGTGTGCCTGGAGGACAGTTTGAAATTGTAACGGTAACAGCTAAAGAAGCCGCTGAGTACAATCCTGTTGTTCCATTAAAATATCTTGCATAATAACTTCCAGCCCCAACAGCTGTCGTTCCTGATAATGGAGTTGCAGTATTTGTGGATGAGGTAAACCATCTTAACTGGGTTCCCACCGGTAAAGTTTCGGTTATAGCATCTGCTAAATTTACCGTAACTAAAGGACAAACATTTGTTAATGTCGTTTTGCTAAGTACAGGTGTACCTGGCGGACAGTTTGAAATTGTAACGGTAACCGCTAAAGAAGCTGCTGAGTACAATCCTGTTGTTCCATTAAAATATCTCGCATAATAAATTCCTGCTCCAACAGCTGTTGTTCCTGATAATGGAGTTGCAGTACTTGTGGATGAAGTAAACCATCTTAACTGGGTTCCTGCCGGTAAAGCTTCGGTTATAGCATCTGCTAAATTTACCGTAACTAAAGGACAAACATTTGTCAATGTCGTTTTGCTAAGTACAGGTGTACCTGGAGGACAGTTTGAAATTGTAACGGTAACAGCTGCAGAAGCTACTGAGTACAATCCTGTTGTTCCATTAAAATATCTTGCATAATAACTTCCAGCCCCAACAGCTGTCGTTCCTGATAATGGAGTTGCAGTACTTGTGGATGAAGTAAACCATCTTAACTGGGTTCCCACCGGTAAAGTTTCGGTTATAGCATCTGCTAAATTTACCGTAACTAAAGGACAAATATTTGTCAATGTCGTTTTGCTAATTACGGGTGTGCCTGGAGGACAGTTTGAAATTGTAACGGTAACAGCTACAGAAGCCGATGAGTACAATCCTGTTGTCCCATTAAAATATCTTGCATAATAACTTCCTGTCCCAACAGCTGTCGTTCCTGACAATGGAGTTGTAGTATTTGTGGATGAGGTAAACCATCTTAACTGGGTTCCTGCCGGTAAAGCTTCGGTTATAGCCTCTGCTAAATTTACCGTAACTAAAGGACAAACATTTGTTAATGTCGTTTTGCTAAGTGCAGGTGTACCTGGAGGACAGTTTGAAATTGTAACGGTAACCGCTACAGAAGCCGCTGAGTACAATCCTGTTGTTCCATTAAAATATCTTGCATAATAACTTCCTGCTCCAACAGCTGTCGTTCCTGACAATGGAGTTGTAGTATTTGTGGATGAAGTAAACCATCTTAACTGGGTTCCTGCCGGTAAAGATTCGGTTATGGCATCTGATAAATTTACCGTAACTAAAGGACAAATATTTGTTAATGTCGTTTTACTAATTACGGGTGTAGCTGGAGGACAGTTTGAAATTGTAACGGTAACCGCTACAGAAGCTGCTGAGTACAATCCTGTTGTTCCATTAAAATATCTCGCATAATAACTTCCTGCCCCAACAGCTGCCGTTCCTGACAATGGAGTTGCAGTATTTGTGGATGAGGTAAACCATCTTAACTGGGTTCCTGCCGGTAAAGCTTCGGTTATAGCATCTGCTAAATTTACCGTAACTAAAGGACAAACATTTGTCAATGTCGCTTTGCTAAGTAAAGGTGTTCTTGGCGGACAATTCGAAATTGTAACGGTAACAGCTAAAGAAGCCGCTGAGTACAATCCTGTTGTTCCATTAAAATATCTTGCATAATAAATTCCTGCTCCAACAGCTGTCGTTCCTGATAATGGAGTCGCCGTACTTGTTGGTGAGGCAAACCATCTCAACTGAGTTCCTGCTGGCAAAGCTTCTGTTATGGCTTCTGCTAAATTTACTGTAATCAGCGGACAAACATTTGTCAATGTCGTTTTACTAAGTACAGGTGTACCTGGAGGACAGTTTGAAATTGTAACGGTAACAGCTAAAGAAGCCGCTGAGTACAATCCTGTTGTTCCATTAAAATATCTCGCATAATAACTTCCTGCCCCAACAGCTGTCGTTCCTGATAATGGAGTTGCAGTACTTGTGGATGAAGTAAACCATCTTAACTGGGTTCCTGCCGGTAAAGTTTCGGTTATAGCATTTGCTAAATTTACCGTAACTAAAGGGCAAACATTTGTCAATGTCGTTTTGCTAAGTACAGGTGTACCTGGCGGACAATTCGAAATTGTAACGGTAACCGCTAAAGAAGCCGCTGAATACAATCCTGTTGTTCCATTAAAATATCTTGCATAATAACTTCCTGCCCCAACAGCTGTCGTTCCTGACAATGGAGTTGTAGTACTTGTGGATGAAGTAAACCATCTTAACTGGGTTCCTGCCGGTAAATCTTCGGTTATAGCATCTGCTAAATTTACCGTAACTAAAGGACAAACATTTGTTAATGTCGTTTTACTAATTACGGGTGTAGCTGGAGGACAGTTTGAAATTGTAACGGTAACCGCTGCAGAAGCAGGCGTATAACAACCTCCGCTAACACTATAGTATCTCGCATAATAAGTTCCAGCTTTTACAGCTCCTGGTGTAGCAATTGGCGAAGTTGTGTTTGATGGCGAAGTAAACCATCTTAATTGGGTACCTTCAGGTAAAGGTTCTGTCACAGCATCTGCTAAATCTACCGTTGTAGCAGGGCACATATTTAATAATGGTGTTTTTGCTATTTTCGGAGGATTATCATAACAAAATACCCCTCCCTCTTTCTGAGCATACAGCCAGACATTTGACATATAAACCCAATTACCATTATTATCTTTGTACTGAACTCTAAATACTGAATTAAATTCCGGATCTACAACATAAGCCGTAACCGCTAACCAATCCGTAGATCTCGTATCTACAGTAAACACATCCGTATAAGTCCCTTTCGCTCCTCCCGCAGGATTAAACACTTCTGTGCTTTTCCAATCATCTGAGGCATTTGCAAAAGTTCCATTTTTATCAATGTAAAACTGCATTCTACTTCTAGATTCAGTTTCAAATCTGATCGCAATAACGTCCTGATTTAATGAGCAATTAGCCAATACACCTGAAATAAAAAATCGATACATAATCAATTCTCTTCCTGGATCTACAAAATCTCTAAAAATGGCATTTTGATTTGGAAAAACAACTGGAGCCTGCACTTTAGTAATTACTGCACCTGCATTAGTTCTTGTAGGATAACCTGCAGCATCAACAGCATTAAAATTACTTTTCCCCTTAATAGGGTCTGTGGCTACAACTACACTCTCATTTACTGTAAAATCCCAATCTTTAACCACATAAGCAGTCCCCGATCCTCTAACACAAAGATCTCCAAATGCGGCTTTAAAAGGAGTAGCAGCTATCGCCTTTTTTGAAGCAATTGCTGCTTTCTTTTTATGCGAAAAGGTTTTATTAATAACTAAACCGCCATTTTTCTTTTCATTAATACCTGCAGAGTTTTTCACTCCCTTTTTATTAAAATCGTTTATTGATTTATATTTTGCATATACTAAAGATGTGCATATAGCTAACATAATTAATAGTAAAGTTTTCTTCATTTTTATTTTATCTTACTGTTTAATTTATTTTTAATCTTTTACAGGCTTTATATAAAAGAGTTTATTCATTAATTTGTTCATCTATTTACACTCATTTAATCTTTCATAAAAACCATCAACAGATTTAAGACTTTAATCTTTTGCAAATTGATACACAAGTGTGCACTTTTACTATTTCAAAATATCTTTGTGAATAACTGTATTTTAGCACATTATACTCTATACCGTAATAATCCCTATTTAGTAGAATATAAATAATTGCCAAATTTACATTTATGAAAAATTCTATTTTGTAGAATATTTCATTCATTCATGCAGAACTTGTTCTACAAAAAATAATAATTTTCATCATAAAATAATATCAAAAAATAAGCTGTTGGGGATTAAATTATTCTTCCAAATATGGATTTAAAACAAATTATTTGAAGATTTCAAATTATTTATACAAGGGAAGAAACTTATAGATGATTAAAAAAGTGGATTTTTATAAAACAAAAAAGCTTGTCTAAATCGTTTTGATTAAACGATTTAGACAAGCTTTTATTAATATTTTAAAGGGTTATAATTTCAAAAAGAAAATTCTTTTCAAATGATTCAATTCAAACGGTATATTACACTTCTAAAACACCATTTTCAGAACCCGCAAAATCATTCCATCTAAAAGAATCTGATTCCGGCTCATTGATAAATTCTCCATCAACGACATACTTAAACTCGTACGAAGCATCTTTTTCTAAATCAAAAGTAGCTTTAAAAGTTCCGTTTTTTAGTTTACTCAAAGCTCCTTCTTCAATTTTCCAATTATTAAAATCTCCAACTACAGCGGCAGAATTTGCTTCTTTCGCTTCAACTGAAAATGTAACCTTGCAAACTGGTTTTGTTTTTACATATTGCTTTTTAACTGACATAACTATTTAGTTTTTAGTTTACTACAATACAAAGTACGTAAATTCTTTCTAAAAAACAATGCCTTAAAGTACGATTTAGGATAATATCAAAAACGCATACTGATTTTAACTATATCACTAATTTACAAGGCATTAAATTTTAATATTAAAATTCGAAACCCATTTCGTAATAAATATTCCACAATCTAATATATTGAGATTTCAAAATAAATTCTAACTTTATCATCTCAATTTTTTAGATATGGAAAAAGGAACATACGATTTATACGAATATGCCAGAAAAAGAATCAGACAAAAAAAGGGACTTTACTTTCACTTTGTTCTTTTTCTTTTAGGAAGTTTATTTTTATTTGTTGCCAATCGGTTTTTTGATTTCGGAAATGGCATTGATCAAAACTGGTGTATTTGGGGCATTACGATCTGGCTTTTTATTTTCATTCTGCATTTTATAAAAGTGTATATCACAGATCGTTTCATGAATAAAAATTGGGAAAAAGAACAAATTGACAGACTTGTAGGCTTACAGCAAAAGAGACTTGCTCAATTAGAATCTAAAATTAATGACGAAAACGAAAATAAACTTTAGTTTTATAATAAGATGATTATAATGATAGCGGCAGTTGCCGAAAATAACGCGCTGGGAAAAAACAATGAACTGGTTTGGCATTTACCCAACGATTTCAAACGTTTTAAAGAACTCACAAGTCATCATCATATTATTATGGGAAGAAAAACTTTTGAAAGCTTCCCAAAACCTCTCCCAAACAGAACTCATATTGTAATCACAAGACAAGAGGATTATAAACCAGAAGGTTGTATTATAGTCGATACGATAGAAAAAGCAATTGCAATTTGCCCCAACAATGAAGACTCTTTTATTATAGGTGGAGGAGAAATTTACGCATTAGGAATGCCACTTACTGATATTATCGAAATAACAAGAGTACACCACACTTTTGATGCCGATACGTTTTTTCCGGAAATTAAGGAGGAGGACTGGTTATTGGTAGAATCCGAATCAAACTTTAAAGATGAAAAACATCTTTATGATTATACTTACGAAACGTACATTAAACGATAAAAAAAACATCCTCTATTTGAGGATGTTTTAAAAACATTTAATAAAAAACAATGGCCTAGTCTTGAAACAGTATTTGATAACATAAAATAAATATAACAAACATTAAATGTCCTCCAGAAATGAAGGTAATAATATTTGAAGTTTTTTGAGAATACATCTCAAAAAATCCTTTAATACCAAATACCACGAAGGTACTAAAGGAAAAGAAAATTAAAATTTCCAAAAACAAATTTAATCCTAAGAACGTATTTCGCGTTTGCAACATAGTACCGTCTAAAAAAACAATACTTTCAAAACTGTTTGCAAGAACAAATGTCATTACCAACGCAAGAAGCAGACATTTGATTTGGGCCATTGTTTTACTTTTGATCATTAAAATTTCATCAACATTTTTACATTACAAATGTGAGTATTCTATCCATACCGCACAATACCGTTTTTTAGTGATTTTTCATTTTTCGAAATGTAGAACTAATTCTACAAGTCAACATTCTAAACATTTCAGAGAGCTTCTATAAAAACCTTTTAACTGTTAAATTAGTTTGTATTATATTTGCTGAAATAAAAAAAAATGTCTGAAAAAATAACCCCATATAAAAACTCTTCATTAGGTAAAAAAGAACAAGTTGCTCAAATGTTTGACACCATTTCCGGCAACTATGACAACCTGAATCGCGTGATATCATTTGGAATAGACGTCAAATGGCGTAAAAAGGTTTTGAAAATTGTTTCAGATACCGAACCAAAAATTATTCTTGATATCGCTACCGGAACTGGTGATCTGGCGATATTAATGTCTCAAACCAATGCTGAGAAAATTATTGGTTTAGATATTTCGGCAGGAATGCTGGAAGTAGGAAAAAAGAAAATCGAAGAAAAGAACCTAAGCAATAGAATAGAATTGGTTTTGGGAGATTCTGAAAAAATTCCGTTTGAGGATAATTATTTTGATGCTATAACGGTTAGTTTTGGCGTTCGTAATTTCGAGAATCTGGAGAAGGGTTTTTCTGAAATTTTACGTGTTCTAAAGCCTAACGGTGTATTTGTAATATTAGAAACATCTGTTCCTGATAAAACTCCCTACAAGCAAGGATATCGTTTTTATAGTAAAAACATTCTTCCTATTATTGGAAAACTGTTCTCAAAAGACAATTCAGCCTACGGTTATTTGTCAGAATCTGCAGCGGTTTTTCCTTATGGAGAAGCTTTGAACAATATTTTAAGAAAAATTGGGTTTATAGATGTTGTGGCCATGCCTCAAACTTTTGGAGTTGCAACCATTTATTCTGCTTCTAAAAAATAGTATGAAAAAAACAGTAGTCTTAATTTTATTAGTGTTATCGACACAGGGATATTCACAATTTGCTAAAAGTATGTTTAGCAAAGACCCCATTATCAATCTTGAAAATTGGCAAAAGCAGCGTCTTTACTTCGGATATTATTTAGGCTTTAATAGTTTTGATTTTAAATTTGACTATAAAATGCCTGATGCAGATATTCAGGTTAAAAAAACAACTGGTTTTAATGTGGGTGTTGTTGCCGATTTAAGATTACAGGAATACATTAACCTGCGTTTTGAACCTGGTTTGTATTATACCAAGCGCGATTTATACTTTCCGAATTTAACTTCTGAAAATGATTATTTACGAGAAGTAAGCAGTACTTATATTAATTTTCCTTTATTGTTGAAATTCTCCGCTTTACGTACAGGAAATGTGCGTCCTTATTTACTTGGCGGTTTATCCACCACGCTGAATTTGTCCAGCAATTCAAAATCTAAGGATGATAATTTTCAACAAAAATTTAGAGTGAAGTCCTGGACTTATAATTATGAGGTAGGTTTTGGAGTAGATTTCTTTTCAGAATATTTTATCTTTTCCCCATCCATCCGTGGTGTTTTTGGACTATCAGATGAACTTATCCGAGACAACAAAACCGCAGAACACCCTAATAGCCCCTGGACAGACAACATCGATTCGATGAAATCGAGAGCTATTTTAATAAATTTTACTTTTCATTAAAACAAAAACCTAACTATTTCGTTTAAACTCACTCAGGATAATTGCAGTTGCAGTGGCTACGTTTAAACTTTCGGTTTTTTGCAGTTCCCCAAATCTTGGAATGGTCAGTCGGTTCGTGATGATTTTTTCTATTTCAGCAGAAATTCCATTGGCTTCATTACCCATAATAATGATTCCGTCTTGTGGTAATGCTGTCTGATAAATATTGTCACCATTCATAAACGTTCCAAAAACGGGTAATTTTGTCTGGCTTAAAAAATCTTTCAAATCAACGTAATTTACATTTACCCTGGCAATAGACCCCATTGTAGCCTGTACTACTTTTGGATTGTAAATATCAACGGTTTCTTTTGAACAGATGATTTGTTTGATTCCGAACCAATCGCAAAGACGTAAAATGGTTCCTAAATTTCCCGGATCACGTATGTCGTCCAGCGCTACAATTAAACCTGAATTGTTTATTTTGTTTTCGGCAGGAATTTTGAATACAGCTAAACAAGTATTAGGTGTTATCAAAGCACTTATTTTTTTAAGTTCCTGATCGTTTATAAGGGTACGATTTGAAGGCGAAACTTTTTCGAAATCATTTTGTGTGGTGTACAAATGCTCTAATTCAAAATTGGATTGCAACAATTCCTGAATTACTTTTACACCTTCGGCAAAAAATAATTGATTTGCAAAACGCTGCTTTTTTTGATGCAAACCCGATATAAGCTTTATTTGGTTTTTACTAACCATAAAATAATGTACTTTTGAATTAAATATTTAAGAACACTTGAAAAAGAATTCCACAAAAATACTAGCATTTATTCTAATAGCAATATTTATTTGTGCCTGTAATGCCGTAAAAAGAGTTCCCGACGGAAAAAACCTTCTTACTGAAAACGATATTCTTGTAAATGGAAAGTCTTCAAACGATGAGGAAGCGTCTAACCAGATGTATCAAAAACCTAATAGTCACATTTTAGGATATAAATTAAGGCTGAATTTATACAATATGGCCAAGTTAAATCCGGATTCTTCTTATCAGGCCAAATTTAAAAACAATCCTGGCAAGTACGAGCGTATGTCAAAGATACTTTCGGCAAAACAAGTTGACAGACTTGGGCAGTCATTTTGGTACAAAGGCTGGCATGAATTCTTAAAAAGCACAGGAGAAGCACCTGTTATTGTTGACACTTCGAAAGTAAAAAAATCACTTTTGCGTTTAAAATTTTATTATTTCAACAATGGTTATTTCAATGTAAAAACCGATTATAGTATTGACAGTACTGGTTTCAAAAGGGCTCGTGTAAATTACAACATCACTACCGGCCCAGGCTATATTTTAGATACAATCAGACGAAAAATAGCCACTCCGGCTCTCGATTCACTATATCTTACCAGTAAAGATCCATCCTTTTTAAAATCTGGAAATCAATACAAAAAATCAGATTTTGAAGATGAAAAGAATCGTATTAGCACCTATTTTAGAAATCATGGCGCTTATTTTTTCCAGCCTACATATGTTACTTTTGACATTGATACTATTGGCAAAAAAAACAAAGCAGATGTAGATTTGATTGTGAAAAACAATACGATTCAGGAAAAAGATTCGAGCCGCACAGAACCTTTTAAATTATATACCATAAGCGATGTCAATATTTATACTGATTATTCGCCAGCTAATGCAAAAAACAAAATTACAGACAGCACCACTTACAACAACTTTAATCTGTACAGTTATAATAAACTCAAATACAAACCACGCGCCATAACCGACGCCGTGTTTATTACTAAAGGAGGTAGTTTTGCCGATTTCAGAACAACGCTTTCTTCGAGATATTTGAGCAATCTTAAAATTTTTAATTACCCTTCGATTCAATATGAAGTAGATAAACGTGACCCAAACGGGGAGTCATTAATTGCAAACGTTTATTTATCACCAAGAAAAAAATACAGTTTTGGAGCCAGTTTTGACGTTACACATTCAAATATTCAGGATTTTGGTATTGAATACAGTCTTTCTGAAACCATTCGGAATGTATTTAACAGAGCCGAAACCTTAGAAATTTCAACACGTTTAAATATTGGTTCCTCAAAAGACATGGCCAATCCTAATAATAACTTTTTTAATGTTTCGGAATATGGTTTTGATATGAAACTAAATTTTCCAAGGGTACTATTGCCTTTTGGAACCGAAAAAATCATCCCAAAAAGTATGATTCCTTCGACCATTATGGCTGTAGGTTTTTCGAAACAAAGAAATATAGGTCTGGATAAAGAGAACTTTACAGGAGGACTGTCCTATCTCTGGACCCCAAAAAGGCTGAACTCGGTAAAGTTTGATTTATTGAATGCGCAATACGTTCGAAATCTTAATCCTGACAATTATTTTAATGTATATACTTCTTCTTATAACTCCTTAAATGACATCGCTAAAACTTACAATACAGTTCCAACTAATGTAGATACAGCTGGTAATTTAATTATTGAAGACGGAACAACTGGTTTTACAAATGATGTTTTAACCGGGCAGACAGACTTAGTACCTACAGACAATGATTATCAAGAGGTAGAAAGCATCGAAGAAAGAAGAATGCGACTCACTGAAAACGATTTTATTTTAGCTTCGAGTTATACCTTCACAAAAACCACCAAAAAAGACTTAGCCGACAATAATTTTTATTTATTTAAAACTAAAATAGAAACTGCCGGATCATTATTATCCCTGATTTCTGTTGCCGGAGGTCTTCCTAAAAATGCTAATGGCAACTACGAAATTTTTAATCTGGAATATTCTGAATACATAAAAACCGAATTTGATTATATCAAACACTGGGATTTTGGAAAAGAAAAAGTGCTGGCAGTACGAACACTTTTTGGAATTGCAATTCCTTTTGGAAACTCTGATTACATTCCGTTTTCCCGAAGTTATTTTGGCGGAGGTTCGAATGACATCAGAGCATGGCAACCTTATGATTTGGGACCAGGAAGCACTGGATCTGTAAACGATTTTAATGAAGCTAATATGAAAATCCTGTTAAGCGGTGAGTTTCGATTTAAAATTGCAGGAGATGTAAAAGGAGCACTCTTTGCAGATGCAGGAAATATCTGGAATGTTCTGGATAATGTTACAGATGAGAAAGCAAGATTTAGCGGTTTGAGTGATTTACAGGAAATTGCTTTGGGAACAGGATTTGGATTACGATATGATTTAAGTTTCTTCGTAATCCGTTTAGACATGGGCTTTAAGACCTATAATCCGGCGCATGAAGCAGGCGATCGCTGGTTCAAAGAATACAATTTTGGACACTCGGTTTTAAATTTTGGAATAAATTATCCTTTCTAATGCTAATTAATTCTTATTTTTGCAACCTAAAAACTAAAAACTATAAAAAAAATTAAAATGGCACACAACATTAAACCAGGAGTAGCTACAGGCGATCAGGTACAAGAGATTTTTAACTATGCAAAAGAAAAAGGATTTGCACTTCCAGCGGTAAACGTAACGGGGTCAAGTACTATCAATGGAGTTCTTGAAACTGCAGCAAAACTTAATGCGCCAGTTATCATTCAATTTTCAAACGGAGGAGCACAATTTAACGCTGGAAAAGGATTATCAAATGCAGGCGAAAAAGCAGCAATCGCTGGAGGAATCGCCGGAGCAAAACACATTCATACTTTAGCAGAAGCTTACGGAGCAACTGTTATTTTACATACTGACCACTGTGCAAAAAAATTATTGCCTTGGATTGATGGTTTACTAGATGCTTCTGAAAAACATTTTGCAGAAACAGGAAAACCATTATTCAGTTCTCACATGATCGATTTGTCTGAGGAGCCAATCGAAGAAAACATCGAAATCTGTAAAGAATATTTGGCTAGAATGAGCAAAATGGGAATGACATTAGAAATCGAACTTGGTATTACAGGTGGTGAAGAAGATGGTGTTGACAACTCTGATGTTGATAGCTCAAAATTATATACGCAGCCTGAAGAAGTAGCGTATGCTTACGAAGAATTATCTAAAGTAAGTCCTAAATTTACTATTGCTGCTGCTTTTGGAAACGTTCACGGGGTTTACAAACCAGGAAACGTAAAACTGACTCCAAAAATCTTAAAAAATTCTCAGGATTTCGTACAGGCAAAATTCAATACGGGTCATAACCCTGTAGATTTCGTTTTCCACGGAGGTTCAGGTTCTACACTTGAAGAAATCAGAGAAGGAATTAGCTACGGAGTTATCAAAATGAATATCGATACTGATTTACAATTTGCTTTTACTGAAGGTATCCGTGATTATATGACTAAAAACATCGAGTATTTAAAATCACAAATTGGTAACCCAGAAGGTGCTGATGTTCCTAACAAAAAATATTACGACCCAAGAAGATGGGTTCGTGAAAGCGAAGTAACATTCAATGCAAGACTTGAACAAGCTTTTGCTGACCTGAATAACGTTAATACACTATAAATTTTAGATTTCCGAATTTAGATTTTAGATTTCCTGAAGTCTAAAATCTAAATTCATAAGTCTAAAATCTAAAATCTAAAAAAATGGCTTGGTTTAAAAGACAAGAAAAAGGGATTACCACCGCGACAGAAGACAAAATGGACGTTCCGAAAGGATTGTGGTACAAATCTCCAACTGGAAAAATTATTGATGCTGATGAATTGGCTCGTAACTTATTTGTAAGTCCAGAAGATGATTTTCATGTTCGAATTGGAAGTGCAATCTATTTTGAGATTTTATTCGACAACAATGAATTTATCGAATTAGACAAAAACATGACCTCTAAAGATCCTTTGCATTTTGTGGATACAAAAAAATATGCAGAGCGTTTGAAAGACGTAATGGAGAAAACTCACTTAAAAGACGCTGTGCGTACTGGGGTGGGAAAATCTAAAGGAAAAGAACTTGTTGTTTGCGCTATGGATTTTGCCTTTATTGGTGGTTCTATGGGAGCTGTTGTAGGTGAAAAAATCGCAAGAGGCATTGATCACGCGATCAAAAACAAATTACCTTTTGTTATGATCTCAAAATCTGGTGGAGCCCGTATGATGGAAGCTGCTTATTCGCTTATGCAATTAGCAAAAACATCGGTAAAATTGGCTCAGCTTGCTGAAGCAGGATTACCGTATATCTCTTTATGTACAGACCCAACAACTGGAGGAACAACTGCATCATACGCTATGCTGGGAGACATCAACATATCTGAGCCAGGTGCTTTGATTGGTTTTGCTGGTCCTCGTGTAGTACGTGACACAACTGGTAAAGATTTACCCGAAGGTTTCCAGACTGCTGAGTTTCTTT
The DNA here is from genome assembly GCF_009789235.1 of Flavobacterium hydrocarbonoxydans. Taxonomy (GTDB): domain Bacteria; phylum Bacteroidota; class Bacteroidia; order Flavobacteriales; family Flavobacteriaceae; genus Flavobacterium; species Flavobacterium hydrocarbonoxydans. The sequence goes on from NZ_WSTB01000009.1 coordinate 12,991, forward strand.
TAGAGCATGGTTTCTTAGATTTTATTACGCCAAGAAAAGATTTAAAAGACAAAATCAATTTGTATATCGATTTGATTCAGAATAACGAAATTAGATAATTTTTTAAATTTTGAAAACATAAAAATCCCAAGGAAAATTTTTCTTGGGATTTTTTTTATACTACAAAATTATCCCCAATCTTGTCATTCCGAAGGAATCTCTAAACTTGCAAAATCACTTATTAGCTGAGATTCCTAACGGAATGACAAGATTGTGAAAAATGCTTTTACGTGAAAACTTAAAAGCTTTTCATATCTTTATTTCAAATCTTAGATTATGAAAAGAATATTGGTTGGTTTTATAATTTGTTTTCTTTTTTGGAATTGTGGTAAAAAGGAAGAGAAAATTGTTGCAGAAAATAAGCCTTATATTATTTCTTATGAAGATACGAAACTTGAAAAATATTATGATTCCATAAAAACAAACACCAATAAATATGCTCCTCCACCAAGGAAAAGTTTTTATGGTGAGAGTCAATTAATAATTGATCAAAAAGGAGATTTATTTTTTTATCAACAAGAATATATTGGTTATATCTGTGGTACTGATTCGGAAAATGACAGTATCCCTTATTTTCGAGATTTAAAACCAAAAGACATTATTAGAATACCTCAAGAAAGTTTAAATAATTTTATTTCAGAAAACATTTTAACAAAAGAAAAAAATAGGCAAATTTTAATAATTGCTTCTCAAAATGATACTATTAAAAATGAATACTTTTTAAAATTCTTAAAAAGCAATATTATTCAAACATATCACATCAGAAGAACTACTCAAGAAGAAGACACAGTTATCTTTTATAAGAAAAACAATAAATATTACGATTCAGATTCTATAAAATGGGACAAAACTAAAATCAAATTTCCTGAATATTTAAAATTCGTAAAACGTCCCAACTAAAAACTAAAAATCACCCCAATCTTGTCATTCCGTTAGGAATCTCTAAACTCGAAAAATCAATTATTAGCTGAGATTCCTAACGGAATAACAAACTTTGTGAAAACATAATTTTTTAGAAAAAACAAACCCGACAGGTTTGAAACCTGTCGGGTTTAATTCTATAATTCCTAAATAACTCTAAGACATTTTTATACGAAATGAATTCAGTTGCAACTTTATCAAAACATTAAAAATTACTAATCAACAATATCCAAAACCTTTGAACCTTTGCAACTCTGAACCTTTGAACCTTTAAAAAAAACCTACATCCCAGTTCTGATAGCTTCAACAGGATCTAATTTAGAAGCTGAAATAGCAGGTAAAATACCCGAAATTACTCCTACAACAATAGATAAACCAGCACCAATTATGATGTTTGCTAAACTTAAAACAAAATCAAAATCCAGTAAACTGCTTAATAATAATGATAGCAGCCAAACCATCAAAATTCCTACTGCCCCTCCTATTATACAAAGCACTACAGCTTCGAATAAAAACTGAAATAAAATAAATTTGTTTTTTGCTCCTAATGATTTTTGTATTCCAATAAGATTAGTACGCTCTTTTACCGAAACGAACATAATATTGGCCACACCAAAACCTCCTACTAAAAAGGAAAAGAAACTGATGAAAATTCCGCCCATTCTTAATCCACCCAAAATGCCATCAATAAAATCAGTAAACCCGGAAAGTACATTTACAAAAAAATTGTCAATTTCACCCGCTTTCATTCCGCGAAAAGCTCTTAGTTTCTGGGCAACTTCTGCCTTATAAGCATCCATATCGACTCCTTTCACGGGCTTCAAAACAATAACAGGCGTCATAGAATCGCTGTCACCGTACATTCTGCGTAAAAAATTGGCCGGCAAATAAACGGAGGTATCATTACTGTCTCCGAAGAAACCGGCACCTTGTTTTTCGATGACACCAATTACAGTAAAACGCTGTCCGTACAATCGAATATTTTTTCCGATAGGATCTGCGTTTTCAAAAAGACCTTCGGCAATATCATATCCTAAAACAATTACTGCGGTTCCTGAATTTGATTCAGATTCGTTATAAAATCTTCCTTTATCAAAACTCAATCCGTCAACATCAACCATTTCAAACGATGATGGAATAATGTTTACATCGGCAACCGTTTTAGAATCATATTTCAAACTTTCTCTATTTACAAAAAGCTGGTAACCTACCTGATCCGTATTATTAAGTGAGTTTTTTAAATTGATATACTCATCGTATTTCACATTTGGGAATTGTTCTCTTTTCCATTGCGGAATATCTGATGGCCCAAAGCAATATTTCATTAAATAAATTGTATTTTTATCTAAGCTGCTCAAATCCTTAGAGATTTTTTTATCTAAAGAATCTACGGCAGCTAAAACAGCTATAATCGAAAAAATACCAATAGTCACGCCCAATAACGACAATAGGGTTCGCAACTTGTTATTACGCAAAGCATTTAGGGCAAAGCTGAAACTTTCTTTTAATAACCTTAGATATACAATCATATATTCATTTTTTTCGAAAAAGTAAAATTCAATAAATTTAAGTCAAAATCCTAATAAAAGTTAACTTACTCATCAGTAGATTTTTTTAGCATAATGTTACAAGAATTCCTTTAAATATATTATCAAAAAAAACTACTTTTGCAGTCTGAAAAATATAACTACACAATGAGCACAACTAAAACAATACAATCAGCGTTAATCTCTGTTTTTTCGAAAGATGGACTAGAGCCAATCGTTAAAAAATTACACGAACAAAATGTAACACTTTACTCGACTGGAGGAACTGAAGATTTCATCAAAAACCTAGGAATTCCTGTAGTTCCTGTTGAAGATATTACTTCTTTCCCTGAAATTCTTGGCGGAAGAGTAAAAACATTACACCCGAAAATTTTTGGCGGTATTTTAAATCGTCAGGACAACGAAAGTGATGTACAGCAAATGAAGGAATTTGATATTCCTCAGATTGATCTGGTAATTGTTGATTTGTATCCGTTTGAAAAAACTGTTGCTTCAGGAGCCAGCGAGCAGGATATTATAGAAAAAATTGACATTGGTGGAATTTCATTGATCCGTGCCGGTGCAAAAAACTTCAAAGACACTGTAATTGTTGCTTCTGTAAATGAGTACAGCTACCTTTTGGATTTGATAACCACTCAAAACGGAGCTACAACTCTTGAGAACAGAAGATTGCTTGCTACTAAAGCATTTCATGTTTCATCGCACTACGATGGAGCTATTTTTAATTACTTTAATACCGACGAAACGATCTATAAAGAAAGTATTGCAGACGGTCAGGTTTTAAGATATGGAGAAAATCCACACCAAAAAGGATTCTTTTTTGGAAATTTTGACGCAATGTTTAAGAAAGTTCACGGAAAAGAATTATCTTACAATAATTTATTGGATGTAGATGCTGCGGTAAACTTAATTAATGAGTTTAAAACTGACGGACCTACGTTTGCTATTTTAAAACACAACAATGCTTGTGGTCTGGCTTCAAGAAATACAATCAGTGAAGCTTATCTGGCCGCTTTGGCTTGTGATCCTACTTCTGCATTTGGCGGAGTTTTGATTGCAAATACCAAAATAGATTTAGCTACAGCGCAGGAAATCAATAAATTATTCTGCGAAGTAGTAATTGCGCCAAGTTATGATAACGAAGCAATTGCAGTTTTACAAGAAAAGAAAAACAGAATCATTTTGGTTCAAAATGAAGTTGAGTTACCATCGAGACAAGTACGAACTTGTCTTAACGGAATGTTAATTCAGGACAGAAACAATATTACAGATACTAAAGAGCATTTAAAAACCGTTACAACTAAAGAGCCAACCGCTCAGGAAGTAGAAGATTTGTTGTTTGCTTCAAAAATTTGTAAAAACACAAAATCAAATACAATTGTATTTGCCAAAAACGGAACTTTGATTTCATCAGGAACTGGGCAAACCTCAAGAGTAGATGCTTTAATGCAAGCTGTTGATAAAGCAAAAGCATTTGGATTTGATTTAACAGGAGCCTCAATGGCGAGCGATGCATTTTTTCCTTTTCCGGATTGTGTAGAATTAGCCAAAAAAGCAGGAATAACAGCAGTTATCCAGCCTGGAGGATCAATAAAAGATGAATTAAGCATAAATTATTGCAACGAAAATAATCTTGCAATGGTATTTACAGGAACACGTCATTTTAAACATTAATTTGTTTAACTTTGTTCGATAATTATTTATAACATTTTAAACCCCTAAAAAACTTATGGGATTCTTTGATTTCATGACCGAGGATATTGCGATAGACCTTGGTACCGCGAACACTTTAATCATACATAATGATAAAGTCGTTATTGATAGTCCGTCTATCGTTGCACGTGATAGAATATCAGGCAAAATCATTGCTGTTGGTAAGGAAGCCAACATGATGCAAGGTAAGACACATGAAAATATAAAGACCATAAGGCCTTTGAAAGATGGTGTAATTGCTGACTTTGATGCTTCGGAAAAAATGATCAATATGTTCATTAAAAGCATTCCTGCATTAAAGAAAAGAATGTTTACTCCGGCTTTGCGTATGGTGGTTTGTATTCCTTCGGGAATTACTGAAGTTGAGATGAGAGCCGTTAAAGAATCTTGTGAAAGAGTAAACGGTAAAGAAGTATATTTGATTCACGAACCAATGGCAGCTGCAATTGGTATTGGTATCGATATCATGCAGCCAAAAGGAAACATGATTGTAGATATTGGTGGTGGAACAACTGAAATTGCAGTTATCGCTTTAGGCGGAATTGTTTGCGATAAATCTGTAAAAATTGCAGGTGACGTTTTTACAAACGACATCGTTTATTACATGCGTACACAACACAATCTTTTTGTGGGAGAAAGTACTGCTGAAAAAATAAAAATCCAGATTGGAGCCGCTATCGAAGATCTTGATGGTCCTCCTGAGGATATGTCAGTTCAGGGTAGAGATTTACTTACCGGGAAACCAAAACAAGTAGATGTTTCTTACCGTGAAATTGCAAAAGCTTTAGACAAGTCTATTCAACGTATCGAAGATGCTGTAATGGAAACTTTATCTCAAACACCTCCTGAATTAGCTGCCGATATTTACAACACTGGTATTTATCTTGCTGGTGGAGGATCGATGCTAAGAGGTCTTGATAAAAGAATTTCGCAAAAAACAGATTTACCTGTTTACATTGCCGAAGATCCATTAAGAGCTGTTGTTAGAGGTACAGGAATGGCCCTTAAAAACATTGCTAAATTTAAAAGTATCTTAATCAAATAAGATTCGGAATAACAATCCATATATTTTGTTAGAGTCAGAATGCTAATCATTTTGACTCTAATAAAATCTGAAACCAAAAGCATATCCTGAAACAAAATAACCAAACAAGAAATGCAGCAAATTTTTAATTTTATTATAAAAAACAGTAATAGATTGCTGTTTTTGCTGCTTTTAGGTATTTCGTTGGCACTCACAATTCAATCACACTCCTATCACAAAAGCAGAGTAATCAGTTCAGCTAATTTTTTAAGCGGTGGTGTTTACGAAAAAATCAACAATGTAAATGAGTATTTGAATTTAAGAACCGAAAATGACGAGCTGGTACTTGAAAACGCACGATTAAAAAGTATTTTATTCAACTTAAAAGACTCAACTAAAGCGCCAGCAATGGACAGCTTAAAAGGTGTAAAACCTGCTGATATAATTGTTTCTAAAGTAATTCGCAACGAATACAGCACACACGAAAACTACCTAACTTTGAACTCAGGTACCAAAGAAGGCGTGAAAACGGATATGGGTGTAATTAACAGTTTAGGAATTGTTGGAATTATTGATAATACTTCGCCCAACTATTCTACTGTGATAAGCATCCTGAACATGAAATCTCAGATCAATGCTAAAATTAAAAAATCAAATCACTTTGGTTCTTTAACATGGAATGGTAAAAGTACCGGATTTGTTCAGCTGATTGATGTTCCTCGTCTTGCTTCTATCAGAAAAGGAGACACCATTGTAACTGGAGGACAATCCGTAATTTTCCCTGAAGGAATTAATATTGGTACAGTTGATAAAATTTACATTCAAGAAAAAACAAGTTTCTATGTTATTGATGTAAAATTATTCAACGATATGACAAATCTAGGGCATGTTTATATCATCAAAAGTAAAGACAGAGACGAAGTTATTAATTTAGAAAAAAAGGAAAAAGAAGATGAATAGCGCATTGTTAGTCAATATCTTTCGTTTTATTATGTTACTGGCAATTCAGGTTGTTATTTTCAATAATATGAATTTTTTAGGATACATAAGTCCTTTTCCGTATCTTCTGTACATCATACTTTATCCCGTAAACAGTAATAAATCAGGATTAATTATCTCCAGTTTTCTGTTAGGATTAATGATGGACATGTTTTGTAATTCAGGAGGGATTCATGCAACAGCCTGTGTTATACTTGCTTATTACAGACCTTATATTTTTAAATTTTCTTTTGGTTTAAGTTATGAATATCAGACTATTAAACTTAATGAATCTTTAACACCTGAACGTTTTTCTTTCATTCTCGTTTCGGTTGTATTGCATCATATCGTGCTGTTTGTTCTGGAAGCATTCGAGTTCCGATTTATATGGGATATTTTGCTAAGAACTTTATTTAGTTCTATATTTACAATAATCACCTCCATTATAATCATTTACCTTATTAAGCCAAGTAAACGATGAGAAAAGTTCTGCTGCCCTCTTTAATTATTATTGCAGCATCTTTGCTAGTAATCCGAGTATTTTATTTGCAAATTATTGACGATTCATTCAAACTAAAATCAGAAAATAATGCAATTAAAAAGCAATACGATTACCCGGAAAGAGGTTATATCTATGACCGATATGGCAAGCTTTTAGTTGCCAATCAGGCATCGTATGACATCATGGTGATTCCAAGAGAAGTAAAAGAAGACTTAAATATTAGTGAATTTTGTGAATTACTAAACATCACAAAAGAAGATTACCAAAAAAGAATTGCAAAAGCCAGAGTTTACAGCCCACGCTTACCTTCAGTATTCTTATCGCAATTAAACAAAAGCGAGTTTGCTGCATTTCAGGAAAAAATCAGGAAATACGATGGTTTTTATTTTCAAAAACGTTCTCTTCGTGATTACGAAGTAGATTATGGCGCTAATATTTTTGGATTTATCACTCAAGTGAATGAAAAACTGATCGCTAAAAACCCTTACTACAATAGTGGGGATCTTATTGGAAAACAAGGTGTAGAACAAAGCTACGAAGAAATTTTGCGCGGAATAAAAGGCGTAAAATACATTCAGAAAGACAAATACAACCGCGAAATTGGCTCCTATAAAAACGGAAAATACGATACTATTGCTGTTCAGGGAGAAGACATTAATCTAACAATTGATGCAGAACTTCAAAAATACGGTGAAGAATTAATGATCAATAAAAGAGGAGGAATTGTTGCTTTAGAACCTAAAACCGGTGAAATTTTAGCATTAATTACAGCCCCTTCTTATGATCCCGGAATTCTGGTAGGAAGACAACGTTCTAAAAATTATACGCTTTTATATCACGATTCTATTGCAAAACCATTATACGACAGAGGTCTTTTGGCTGAATATCCTCCTGGATCTCCGTTCAAGCTTTTAACGGGTTTAGTTGCTTTGCAAGAAGGTGTTATTGACGAAAATTTTTCGGTTTCCTGTCACCACGGATTTAGCTATGCCAGAGGGCGTTTCATGAGATGTCACTGTTCTGGAGGCCAATTACAATTGCATAGAGGAATTTACCAATCGTGTAACTCTTACTTTGCTACCGCTTACATGAAAACCATCAACAAATACACCAAACCTGCAGCAGCTGTTGATGTATGGAGTAACCATCTTAAAAGTTTTGGTTTAGGACAATTTATGGGTTATGATTTACCTACGGGTAAAAGAGGAAAAATTCCAACTTCTAAAACCTATAAACGCATGTATCCTAACGGCGGATGGAGAAGTACCGCAATTGTTTCGAATGCAATTGGTCAGGGTGAAGTGGTAATGACTCCTATTCAGTTAGCCAATATGATGGCAACGATTGCCAATCAGGGTTATTATTACACGCCTCATATCATAAAAAAAATTGAAGGTAAAAAAATCGATAGCAAGTTTACAACAAAGCATACTACAACTATAGATCAGAAATTTTTTCCCCCAATAATAAGTGGTCTGTTTGATGTTTATAACATGGGAACGGCAAGCAGGCTAAAAGTAGAAGGAATTGATATTTGTGGAAAAACCGGTACGGCAGAAAACTTTGCTAAAATTGGCGGCAAAAGAGTACAGCTTAAAGACCACTCTATATTTGTAGCTTTCGCACCAAAAGACAATCCTAAAATTGCAATAGCTATTATGATTGAAAATGGTGGTTTTGGAGCAACAATTGCTGGTCCGATTGCCAGTTTGATGATTGAGAAATATTTGAAAAAGAAAATTACTCGAAAAGATTTAGAAACGAGGGTTCTAAATATTAGTTTGAGATCTGAATACGCTAAGTTAGGCGGAATGCCAGAAGCTGAAGCTATCGAGTCAACACCAAAAGATTCAGCATTGAAGGCAAAAATTATAACTCCAAAAGTAACAACTCCACAAGCAGTTGTTAAAAAAACAATAATAGACACCACTAAAAAGAACTAACAACGATTATTTCAGATGAAAAATCAAAGCGTAAAAAATAATATTGACTGGATAAGTGTCTTTATCTATAGTGCACTAGTTATATTAGGGTGGCTTAATATATACTCCTCCTCGCTGTTATCTACAGATGGTACTTATCAAAAACAATTGATATTTATTGCCTGTACAATTCCGTTGATATTTGTTGTGCTTTTTGTAGATGGTAAATTCTATGAGAAATATGCCAGTATTATTTTTGGCGTTTCCCTGTTATCATTAGCCGGTTTGTTTCTTTTTGGAAAAACAATCGCAGGACAGCGCTGTTGGTACGCCATAGGAAGCTTTACTTTACAGCCTTCTGAGTTTGCAAAAGCGGCTACCTCATTGGCATTAGCCAAATATCTGAGTGATACGCAAATCAATTTGAAGGAAACCAACAGACAAATACAGGCGTTAGCTATTATTTTCTTACCCGTTATTTTAATTTTACCACAGCCTGACCCGGGAAGTGCTTTGATTTATAGTATTTTTATTTTGGTACTACATCGCGAAGGATTACCTGCCTGGTATGTATGGACAGGGTTTATTACCATTGTATTGTTTGTCTTTTCGCTCATTTTAGAGCCTCAGTATGTTATACTTATTTCATTTATAATATTGGCTATCGTCTATTTTAAAGGCAGGGTAGTTGACCGAAACATTATTTTAAGTGGAATGATTTTAGCCGCGATTTCGGTATTTGTTCTTTCTGTTAATTATGTTTTCGAAAATGTATTCAAACAACACCACAGGGACCGTTTCAACATCTTATTAGGTAAGACGGTTGATATGAAAGGTATCGGATACAATACAAATCAATCTGAGATTGCAATTGGATCTGGTGGCTGGCTGGGAAAAGGTTTTTTAGAAGGAACTCAAACAAAAGGCGGATTTGTACCCGAACAGCATACCGATTATATTTTTACAACAGTTGGTGAAGAATGGGGTTTTGTGGGCTCATTCATCGTTATTGCTCTTTTTGCCTGTTTGTTTTTACGTGTAATCTATTTAGCCGAAAGGCAAAAAACAAAATTTAGCAGGGTTTACGGCTATTGTGTAGCAGGAATTCTATTCATTCACTTTTTTGTGAATATTGCTATGGTTGTTGGTATTTTTCCAACTATTGGTGTTCCGCTACCCTTCTTTTCTTATGGAGGATCTGGTCTTTGGGGCTTTACCATTTTGTTATTCATCTTCTTGAAAATGGATGCCAATAAAGTAAATGAATGGTAGTTCTTTAAATCACAATTTTTAAAATTTTAAATTCCAATTTTAGCTTTTAATTTTAATTGGAAAACATATAATCATCCTGGTTCGCTATGAGCTGGGATTTTTTTTATCCAGACATTATTCTTTGAGATAATTTTTGGACCACAGACAACACAGATGATGACGGATTGAATAAGAATACAATCTTTGTATTACTGTTTCCTTTTTTAACCGCAGAGTTCGCAAGGTTTTTACGCAAAGATCACAAAGACTTCATTCTGCAGACTCTTTAAACTTATACAATCACAAAGCTTTGCGGTGAAATAAACTCCTAAATTTAAACCAAAAAAAATCCGAAGCTTACTAACTTCGGATTGTATTTTTATAGTTTTTCAACGGGTCTCTTTTTTAAAAGCTTCATTAAAACAGGAAAAGTTGAAATCAAAACAATTATAATGATTATAAACTCTATATGTTTTTTTAGATCTATTCCTTGTGCCAGAAACACACCATATAAGTAATGTCCAGCAAAAATTAGGATGAATGACCATAAAAAAGAACTTAGAATATTATAAAACATAAATTTCTTTTTATCCATCGAAACGATTCCGGCTATTATAGGCGCAAATGTTCTGAGAATTGGTAAGAAACGTGCATAAATTATAGCTTTCCCTCCATACTTTTCGAAAAAATCTTTTGATTGTAATAAGTATTTCTTTTTGAACCAGAATGTATCTTCTTTTTTGAATAAGTAATAACCACTTTTTGCACCAAACCAATATCCTGTCATGTTTCCTAAAACTCCCATAACAGCAACTGCAAGAGAAAGTAAAAGAACATTTAGAAAATCACTCGGAATATAAACTAAATTCTGAACTAAATCACGGCTATAAATTCCGGATAAAAACAACAAGCTATCACCTGGAAGAAAGAACCCGGCAAACAAACCTGTTTCAGCAAATACAATAAATAAAACAATATATAAACCAATTTGTACCCCTCCAATACTTAAAGTAATATAAAATTCAGGGTTGATTAATTGAGTCCAATCAAAATTATTCATAAAAATGGTTTATTGTTAAACATATAAGTGCGTGAAAGTATGAATAATTTAATTCAGGTACAATAAAATATGGGATTTTAAAGATTAATTAACGAATAAAAAAGCCCAAGAATAAACTTGGACTTTCCATATTTCAATTATTATTTTCTATCATACTTACAGCATGAATGCAAATTCTGATAATCACTTTCTGTGGCTTTCACATCTTCTGTGTCATGACCTACTTTAGCAATTGCTTTCTTCAAATCTGTTGGTGAGCATTTTTCTTCGTTCATAATCACCGTTAATTGATGTGTACCTACATCCCAAGTTGCTGTTTTTACTCCTGGCACACTAAAAGCAGCTTTTTCGATACGCTTTTTACATTGCTCACAATTACCGTTTACTTCTGTGGTATATTTTAGATTTTTATTCTTTTTAGTTTGAGCCTGAGCCGAAAATCCTAAAAAAGTTACTAGTGCTATTAAAATTAAATTTCTCATTTTATTAAATATTTATTGTTATTGAATTTGATTTTTGAATTTGATATTGTACTTGTCATTGATTTTTGACATTGTCTTCTTATTTTATTTTAAATCGTAATCCTGCGTAATACATTTGCCCAAAAATTGGTGCATAAGCTACTGAAGCATCAAAGTTAGGGCCAAAAGGATCATTTGCTCCTAAAATTGCTTTTTCCTGTTTATAATTCCCAATGTTTTCTCCGCCAACATACACTTCAAAAACCGGAGAAAAAACTCTGGTAACCTGAGCATTTATCACAGCATAAGCAGGTGAAAAATCCGGAAATTGATCTGCTGTAGGATTTGAAGCCGTATAGGGCAACTGTTGCTTTCCAGACCAATTATAAGTAAAGTCAAACTTCCATTGTTTATCATTATTTAGATTTGTTTCGTATTCTAAATTCCCTAAAAAACGATGTTTAGCCTGTAGCGGACGCTGAAAAGTTCCCGTTAAATAATCAGTCTGAATGTCGTAATATTTGTATGCGGTACGCAAATTCAGATTATGAATTAATTCGTAGTTGAATTCCAATTGCAAACTATTGGCAAACGAATTTCCTTTTAAATTATAGAATGAAACCTGCTGTGGACTTTGCATTAAATCGACAACGGCCTGATTCTGAAAATCTGTTCGGTAGAAATCAATTCCTGCTTCGGCATTTTGATTAAAAATTTTAAACTTTTGCGAAAAACTCAAACCGTAATTCCATGCAATTTCAGGATTTAATCCATAAATTTTTCCGTTAGTATCCAAAATTTCAAAAGTTCTCGAACTGGCAAAAAGCTGTTGATTTTCAGCAAAAATATTAGCCGAACGTTTTCCTCTTCCTGCCGAAAAACGAATTACACCATCTTTCCAGGGATTGTATCGTGCGTGTAAACGAGGCGTTACAAAAAAGCCTAATCGGTTATGATTATCGACTCTTCCGCCTAATATCAAACTAAAATCATCCGTATTATCATAAGTGTATTCAAAAAAAGCACCTACCGAATTATCGATTCTGCTATAATCATTGATATTCACAAATTCACGATATTCATCATAGCTAAAATTTAAACCCGTTGAAAATTTGTGCATTGTATTGCTGATAATCGAATTGAAAATCAGGTTTGAATAATAACTGTTTTGTTTGATGTTATATTGGTTTAAACCAAAATAAGAGTCTTGATTATGACTATTAAAAGCATTTTGAAAACCAATACTTTGATACGGCATATCTTTAAAAACGTAACCAATTTTGGTAGAAACTTCAAAACGTTCGGTATTGATTTCTGATCCCCAGGAATTGGTAGTTCCGCGGTCTCTGTCTTTATCAAAATTTAGTTCACCTGTTTGTTTTTTATCATTCATATATCTGAAATTGACAAAACCTACCAAGCCTTTTTCGGCATCATAATATTGATAACGATTTAGAATATTAATTTGTTTCCCTAACGGATTATCCAGAAAACCATCGTCATTCATATCGTTTTTTGCTACACGAGCATTCCCGTGAACAAACAAACTTGTTGCCCATTTATCAGATATTTTTTTATTGAAATGGGTATTGAGTTCAAAACGGGAATCCGTCGAACCATAAGCATTCAGGAAAAACGGAATGTCATTTAAAGGTTTTAAAAGTTCTGTATTGATTTGTCCCGAAATACTTTCGTAACCGTTGATAACACTTCCCGCTCCTTTGGTGATTTGCACACTTTCGATCCAGGTTCCGGGCGTAAAAGATAATCCGTAAGCCTGTGACGCACCGCGAACCGAAGGAATATTTTCTTCGGTAATCATCAGGTACGGACTGGTCAGACCTAACATTTTGATTTGTTTGGTTCCTGTTAAAGCATCCGAAAAATTAACATCAATAGACGGGTTTGTTTCGAAACTTTCTGCCAGATTACAACAAGCCGCTTTTAGTAATTCTTTGCTTGTAATGACTGATGTATTGGCGGTTACTGTATAGGATTTTTTAATTCCTTTTTGCTTTTTGGTGATTTTTACTTCCTGTAAATCTTCCTGAGAAAACGCAGGAACAGCAAGCAAAACCATAACAAAAAGCGTTATATATTTTTGCATAAAAAATGATTTTAATGTTTAATAAAAATTACAAACCACAAGAAATGATTTGACTTTTAAAACATTAAAATCAGGCGTAAAAAATATATTGATGGTATAATTTGAATAAAGGAGGTGCATTCGCATCTGAAAAATACGAAATGATTTGGCTTTTTTTGAAATTCGGAACAGCTAAAAAAGCAATTGGATTGAATTCCTGAATAACCGCTGGAAATGCTAATTGGAAAAAGAAAACCTTGAAAGTCGCATCATCTGATTTTTTTTCCAAATGAACCACTTTGTCTTTGCAACAAGATGATTTTTTTTCTTTTTTAGCACAACAACTTTTTTGAGGGGTAACTTCTGCTTTAGTATTTAAAGAAACCGAAGCGATTTTTCCACCACAATAATGCACATCAAAAGCAAACCCAACATTGGATACCAACATTAGGAACGCTAAAAACAATACGGTGCATTTCTTTAAATTCATATTGCAAAATTATCTAAAAGCAATTAAAAAAGTTTAAATAAAATGTTATTTTTTGAGATTTTGCTGCTGATAATAAAATGCAGGAATAAACAACATGATAAATATCGGCTGAATAAGAAATCTTCGGACATAAAAAAGCAGCCAGGTTTTTTCAGGAAAAGACATCAGAATCAAAAAAAACAGCCCAAGAAGTATCACTAAAAAAAACAGATATAAAATCACGCTAAATTTTAAAATTTCTAAATCCCGAAAAAGCACATAAATCAAAGCCAGAGACAAAACAGTATTTAAAAAATAGCGTATAAAAACTCCAGAAAAAAGTTTAAAAGCATCATATTCCGGCAAAGGATTGTGTATAAAATCTCTATCAAAATAAGCTAAAAAGGGATCGTAAAAAAGTTGCTTTTCTAAAGCACGAATAATTGCAAAACAAAAAATGATCCCAATCGCAGCTAAGATTTTGAATTTGTTTTCGACTAATTTATTTAGCATACTTTGAGAATTTATTGACCCACACTACCCACAAAATAAAAACGGTTCCATAAATAACCAGTGGAAAAAATACACCATGCAGTATTTGTTCGTATTTATGAAAACGAAACAATAAAACGGTTAATAATGCAATCCTGATAACATTTAAAACATGAATAAAGACAATTCCAAATAACAAAAAAAGAATAGTCGTTTTGAGTTTTCCCGAAAAGGAAACTATGAAAGAAACAAATAAAATCATGACGCTTACCGCATTACAACCTTCAACAATTCTAATAAAAAATGATTGTTTGTACCATACTTCCAGAAAAGAACCTCCTAGATTTTTTTGAATTTTTATATCTGAACCGCATAACTGCATCAAATATTCGACATGTCTGCCTACAATTTGTGTCATTCCATCTAATTCCGTTGATTGAAATTGATTTAGATAAAATTTATAAATAAGCATCAACAGTATATAAGCAACGAAAAAGGTGCTTATAAAAACAAAGAAAGGCTTAAATTGTGAGAAATATTTTTTCAACAGAATTTTTTTTCAAATTTATATATTTTTCACAAGAGCTTTAGATACTTTTGTATAAAAATTCAGAATCATGACATTTCAGGAATTAGAACCAAAAATAAGTGCTATTGTGGCCGACTCAGGCAATACCAGAGACGAGAAGTTACTGGCAATCTGCCAATTATTAAATGCAAATATAGAATATTACAACTGGGTTGGTTTTTATTTTGCCAATCATGAAAACAAAACCCTTCATTTAGGACCTTATGTAGGTGCAGAAACCGACCATACTGTAATTCCGTTTGGTAAAGGAATTTGCGGACAAGTAGCAGAAAGCAATGCCAATTTTGTAGTGCCGGATGTAGCTGCTCAGGACAATTATATCGCCTGCAGTTTTACTGTAAAATCTGAAATCGTAGTGCCATTATTCGTAAACGGAGTAAACATTGGTCAAATTGACATTGACAGCCATGTGATTGACCCTTTTACAGAAGCTGACGAACGATTTTTGGAGTTTGTAAATCAAGAGGTTGCGAAATTGTTCTAACAGAAAACTTTTGAACATCGCACTTAAATGGTATAGAAAAGCAAAAAACTTATTTTCTATAGTCATTTTTTCAGATTCTTTTATTTTTGCTTGATTTTTTTGTTTTTTTAATCTAATTTTGCACCCGTCTTACAAAAGATGTACGACATACATAAAAATCATTAAATAAATATTGGAATGTATTTAACTAAAGAAAAGAAAGAAGAGATTTTCGCACAACACGGTGGTGCTACAAACACTGGAAGCGCAGAAGGTCAGATTGCATTGTTCACTTACAGAATTTCACACTTAACTGAACACTTGAAAAAAAATCGTCACGATTACAACACTGAGCGTTCACTTGTACTTTTAGTAGGTAAAAGAAGAGCTTTGTTGGATTACTTGAAAAAGAAAGAGATCAACAGATATCGTGAGATTATCAAAGTATTGAATATCAGAAAATAATCAATATAGGAAAGAGGTGCGAGAGTGCCTCTTTTTTTATTTTAAATTTTAAAATCTGGTTTTGGATTTTTAATTTTACAAACGCATTAATATTGATTTTTGAAATTGATATTTACATTAAAAAAAGTTTGGTTTTTCATTGGGTTTTAGAAACAACAACTACACACACAACAACTACAACACAACTAAAACCCATTGTATAACCAATAAGGAAAAAATTTATGATTCCACAATTATTTGTAGAAAGTATCGATTTAGGTGATGGCAGAAGCATCACAATCGAGACAGGACGTTTAGCTAAACAAGCTGATGGTTCTGTAGTAGTAAGAATGGGCGACACGATGATATTGGCAACAGCAGTATCTGCACGTAGCGCTAACCCAGCGGTGGATTTTTTACCATTAACGGTAGATTACCGCGAAAAATTTGCAGCAGCAGGTCGTTTCCCTGGAGGTTTCTTCAAGAGAGAAGCTCGTCCTAGCGATAGCGAAGTATTAACTATGAGATTAGTTGACCGTGTTTTACGTCCGCTTTTCCCAGACGATTACCATGCTGAAACACAAGTTATGATTCAGTTAATGTCTCATGACGAAGAAGTTATGCCTGATGCATTAGCTGGTTTAGCTGCCTCTGCAGCATTGGCTGTTTCAGATATTCCTTTTTACAACTTAATTTCTGAAGTACGTGTTGCACGTATCGACGGAAAATTTGTAATCAACCCAAGCAGAACCGAATTAGAAAAATCAGACATCGACATGATGATTGGAGCTTCTATGGATTCTGTAGCGATGGTTGAAGGTGAGATGAAAGAAATCTCGGAAGCAGAAATGGTAGAAGCTATCAAATTTGCTCACGAAGCTATTAAAGTACAAATTCAGGCGCAATTGCGTTTACAAGCTGCTTTTGGTAAAAAAGAAATCCGTACTTACGAAGGTGAGAAAGAAAACGAAGAAATTTACAAAAAAGTAAAAGCTGCAGCTTACGATAAAATTTATGCTATTGCAAAAGTTGGATCGGCTAAACACGAAAGAACTGCTGCATTTGCTGAAGTAAAAGAAGAAGTAAAAGCTTTATTTACTGAAGAAGAATTAGCTGCTGACGGAGATTTGGTTTCTAAATATTTTTACAAAACAAACAAAGAAGCTGTTCGTAACGTAGTGTTAGAATTAGGTGTTCGTTTGGATGGTAGAAAAACTACAGACATCAGACCAATCTGGTGTGAAATTGATTATTTACCAAGAGTTCACGGATCTTCATTGTTTACACGTGGAGAAACTCAGGCTTTGGCAACTGTAACTCTGGGAACTTCAAGAGAAGCAAACCAAATAGATTCTCCATCAGAACAAGGTGAAGAGAAATTCTATTTACATTATAACTTCCCTCCTTTCTCAACTGGTGAAGCAAAACCTCTAAGAGGAACTTCAAGAAGAGAAGTTGGTCACGGAAACTTGGCTCAAAGAGCTTTAAAAAACATGATTCCTGCAGATTGTCCTTATACAATTCGTATTGTTTCTGAAGTTTTAGAATCTAATGGTTCTTCTTCTATGGCAACAGTGTGTGCCGGAACAATGGCTTTGATGGATGCTGGAGTTCAAATGGTAAAACCAGTTTCTGGTATTGCTATGGGATTGATTACTGACGGTGAGAAATTTGCTGTATTGTCTGATATTTTAGGTGACGAAGATCACTTAGGAGATATGGACTTTAAAGTAACAGGAACTGCTGACGGAATTACTGCTTGTCAAATGGATATCAAAATTGATGGTTTACGTTATGACATTATGGAGCAGGCTTTAGGGCAAGCTCGTGAAGGACGTTTACACATTTTAGGAAAATTAACTGAAACTATTGCTGCTCCAAGAGCAGATGTTAAAGCACATTCTCCAAAAATCATCACCAGAACTATTCCTGGAAACTTTATTGGAGCATTGATTGGACCTGGTGGAAAAGTAATTCAGGAATTACAAAAAGCTACCGGAACAACAATCGTTATCAACGAAGTAAACGAAGAAGGAGTTATTGAAATTCTTGGAACTGATCCTGCTGGAATTGAGGCAGTATTGGCTAAAATTAAATCGATCACTTTCAAACCTCAAATGGGTGAAGCTTACGAAGTGAAAGTAATCAAAATGTTAGATTTTGGAGCTGTAGTAGAATATACTGCTGCACCTGGAAACGAAGTTTTATTACACGTATCTGAATTAGCCTGGGAACGTACTGAAAACGTGACTGATGTTGTAAATATGGGAGATGTTTTTGAAGTGAAATACTTAGGAGTTGACCCAAAAACTAAAAAAGAAAAAGTGTCAAGAAAAGCACTTTTGCAAAGACCTCCACGTGAGGAGAAAAAAGAGTAATCAGATCTTAGTTTACTAAAGGTTTATTCATAGAAAACCCCAATTCTTTAAGGAGAATTGGGGTTTTTCGTTTTAAACCTTCAAATTTATCCCACACTTTAACAATTTCGAGTGATATTTGTAACTTTTTTTTAATACTTTTGAATCACCAAGACAAAAAACCATCAAAACCACGATTCCTTTGAAAAATTATCAAAAAAAATACATAATTCTTTTCTTATTTGGATTTTATGTAAACATTTACACTTCCGAAGCACAAACTTCCCAAGAAAAAACAATTTATAACTGGTATGACAATAGTGTAGGTAAAGAAAACCTAGACATCAACAACGGTGTTCCCCATATCAATCCTTATAAAACGATAGACAGCAACACTAATATGTATCTTGTTGAGGATGAATTTTCCAAAGGTAGTGTTGTATATGATGGACAAATCTATCATAACACCAATCTTAAATATGATATCTACAGAGATGAAATAATCTTAAATCCCGAAGGAGCTTCAGAAGTAATAGGGATTAATCTAACTAAAAGAAAAGTTACATCCTTCTCTATTTACAATAAAAATTTTATTAAAATAGAAAAAGAACAGTACACATTACCTGAATTTTCTACGGGTTATTATGAAATCAATGAATACAAAGACAATCTGTTCTTATATATCAAACATCAAAAAAATATTCAAAAGAAAATTAAGGAGGACGGTATATTTTATCAGTATAAAGAACACAATAGTTATTATATAGACTATCAAAAAAAGCTATATCCCATTAGTAATAAATCAGATGTCATAAAAATATTCCCTGAGCAAAAAAAACAAATCAATGAGTTTTATGTAATGAACAAAGTAATTAAAAAAGCTGATTTTGACCAATTTACCAAAAATTTAATGACATACATTAGCAACTCTCTTTCAAATCAAACCAAATAAGATTAATGAAAAAAATTATACTAGCCCTAATCCTATTATTACTTTCAAGTCATTTTACATTTGCCCAGGATTCAAAAGAAAAAATATCTATTGAATTTAAAAATGCTACCTTACTGAGTGTTATTAAAGATATTGAAACTAAATCTTCTCATAAATTTTATTTTGATCCAACCTGGATTAATGCCCATAAAAATTTAATATCAGGAAATTACAGCAACATAACACTTGATGAATTATTGGATAAAGTTTTAAACAAAACGGATTTGAATTTTATCATTCTTAATAAAAAAGTGGTTTTAACCCTTAACAGTACCATACATACTGATTTGCCAGCAAATTATTTTGCAGACGCACCACCTGAGACTCAAAATAATGGGTCGCAAAATTCATCAGAAAATCCCGTTTTTTATCAGCAATACGACTCTTTAAACAGCTACAGCGTAACCAAAAAAGCTTCTGTAATCTTTATTGGAAAAGAAAACAAGGAGGCTGTTAAGAAAAATTATACGGTTTCCGGGTACATCAAAAATGAGGAAACAGGAAAACCTGAAGCAAATATTTTTATTAAAGTAAAAAACAAAAATATCAGCACTTCAACGGATCCAGACGGGCTTTACACACTACAGCTTCCGAGAGGAATAAATGTGATTGAAATAAAATCATTAAGTCATAAAGACGTTACCAAAACTTTAATGGTTTATGATGATGGAAGTTTTGACGTAAATATCAACGAAAAATCAAATCAACTAGACGAAGTCGTAATTAAAAAGAAAGGTCAAAGAACTACCGAAACGGTTATTTCAGGATTGGTTTCTATTGATATTGAAGGTATCAAAAACATTCCTTTAATACTTGGTGAAAGAGATATCCTAAAAGTGGCAACAACTTTTCCGGGAATAAAAACAACCGGTGAAGGATCTGCAGGATTTAATGTCAGAGGCGGTAAGGAAGATCAAAACCTGATACTTTTAGACAATGCTGTTCTTTATAATCCGCAACACTTTTTAGGCTTTTTCTCTGCAATCAATCCATATACAGCAAAAAAAGCCGATATTTATAAAGGAAGTATTCCGGCAGATTTTGGAGGAAGATTATCATCTGTGTTTGACATTACAACCAAAAACGGTAATCCTGAAAAATTTTCAGGAGAAGGCGCTGTAGGCCCTGTAACATCAAATTTAAGTTTTGGACTTCCGATTCAAAAAGGTAAATCCAGTGTTCTTTTTGGAGCAAGAGCCACCTACTCTGACTGGATTTTAAAATCATTAGATGATGAAAATCTAAAAAATAGTGAAGCAGGATTTTATGATGGGATCCTGAAATACAACAATGCCATTAATAAAAATAACAATTTAGAGGCAACTTTATATTATAGCCATGACCGTTTTAGTATTAGCTCTGACTCCTTATACAAGTACAGTAATCGACTTGCATCTGTAAAATGGGATCATACTTTCAATGAAAAAAATAAAGGTGCTTTGATTTTTACTAACAGCGAATACAAATTTAATATTGATTATGATTCGGATGACATCAATTCTTTTGATTTTGGATACAAAATAGATGAATCACAATTACAATTAAAAATGAATTATTTGCTTAATAAAAAACATACTATTTCTTACGGAATAGCCAGCAAATTATACAACATCTCTCCAGGCTATCAACACCCCACGAATCCAGAAGCCACTTTAGTAGCTACCGATATCGCAAAGGAAAAAGCCTTAGAATCTGCTTTATACCTTTCAGACAGCTACAAATTAAGCGATAAATTACTGATTGACTTAGGTTTGCGATACTCTTAT
This sequence comes from Flavobacterium hydrocarbonoxydans, assembly GCF_009789235.1. Lineage (GTDB taxonomy): Bacteria > Bacteroidota > Bacteroidia > Flavobacteriales > Flavobacteriaceae > Flavobacterium > Flavobacterium hydrocarbonoxydans. Next base: position 34,066 of record NZ_WSTB01000009.1, read on the forward strand.
TTTGCTTCATTAGGCGAAGCCAATGTCAATATTTATGAAGACGGTCTTCCGCTAAACGATGCAACCATTATCGATACCAAACAGTATAAAAATAATGAAGTTGTAAAAACATACGGAGGAATCGAACCCCGTCTTGCAGCCCGTTACTTTTTTGCCGAAGATTTCTCGATAAAAGCGGGCTATGACATGACAAGACAATACATACATCTTTTATCTAATAATGTTACCCAATCGCCTACAGATACCTGGAAACTTTCCGACACTAATGTAAGACCTCAAAGTGCTCAGCAAATTTCTTTAGGACTTTATAAAAACTTAAACGATGATGAATATGAAATTAGTCTGGAGGGGTATTATAAAAAGTCTAAAAATATCCTTGACTACAAAGTGGGTGCTCAATTATTATTAAACGAAAATGTTGAAACCGAACTTTTGCAAGGTGAAGGAAAAGCTTACGGAATCGAATTGTTATTAAAAAAACAAATTGGAAAATTAAACGGCTGGATTGGCTATACCTATTCACGCTCGCTTATAAAATTAAACGGAGAGTTTAGCGAAGAAAAAGTAAACGAGGGAAAATATTTCGCTTCAAATTTTGACAAGCCTCATGATTTAAGTGCCGTTTTAAATTATAAATTTACAAAACGTTACAGCTTGTCAACTAACTTTTTGTATCAGACAGGAAGACCTATCACCTTCCCTATTGGAACATACAATTATGGTGGAGCCGAATATACACTTTACAGCGATCGCAACAAGTACCGAATTCCGGATTATGTTCGTTTAGACATCGGAATCAATATTGAAGGAAATCATAAAATAAAAAAATTAGCGCACAGTTTCTGGAACATTTCTGTTTATAATGTTTTAGGCCGAAACAACCCTTATTCAATATTCTTTGTAACCGATCAAAGCGGAAAAATTAAAGGCCAAAAAACCTCTATCTTTTCTATTCCTGTTCCTAGTATTACTTACAATTTTAAATTTTAATACCTTAAATGGATTCAAAAATCATGAAAACATTAATCCTAAATAAAATAACCCTTCTGCTACTATTGGTATTTATGCTTAATAGTTGTACCGAAACATATGTATTACAATCCAATACCTATGAAGAAGCCCTTGTAGTTGAAGCCACCATAACAAACGAACTGAAAAAACACGAAATTAAACTTTCTAAAACAGCAAGATTAGAAGATGACGGAATAGCGATAGAAATCGGAGCGAGTGTAGTTGTAAAATCAAATGCAGGTGAAATATTTTCTTTTGAAGAAAAAGACGGAATTTATATTGCTGAATCAGCGTTTAGAGCCGAACCAAACAAAATTTACTCATTAGAAATAAAAACAAAAGATGGTAAAGTATATCAGTCTAATGAGCAGACTTTAACAACCCCAAACGAAATAGAAAGTATAGTACCAACTGTTGTAACTGACAGTAAAGAAGGAAGAGGTGTGCAAATTAAAGTGAATAGCTATGACCCTACTAACACTTCAAAATATTACCGATATGAATACGACGAAACTTATAAAATTATTGCTCCTAAATGGCGTGGAGAAAAACTTGTCGTAACCGGACCACAATCAGTTGCTCTAGAGCCAAATTCAACTGATACCAGAATATGTTATGCCACAAAAACTTCTAATGAGATCCTATTAACAAATACTACAAACCTGCAAGAAGACCGAGTAAATTATCAGGTACGTTTTATTAGTGATCAAAACTATATCATTACTCATCGTTATAGTATTTTAGTAAAACAATATGTTCAAAACCTGGAATCCTATACATTTCGCAAGACTATGAAAGAAATATCAAGCTCTGCTAGTGTATTATCACCTAAACAGCCTGGTTTTTTAGATGGAAATATAAAATGCATTTCTAATTCCAGTGAAAAAGCAATAGGCTTTTTCGAGGTATCATCATTTTCATCAAAACGAATATTTTTTAATTATAAAGACCTATTTCCTGGTGAACCTATTCCTCCATATTATACAGATTGTACTGACGAAGAATATAAATATTGTTTTGGATTTAGTATGCCTATTCCGTGTCGTGGTAAAGCATTAATTGACAATATAAGTGCAAATACCGTAACCTATTCTTATAATATAGAAAGTTCTTACTATTACACTGTACCTGTAGAATGCGGAGACTGTACATCATTTTCATCTAACATAAAACCTTCATTTTGGATAGACTAAAACACTTTATAATAGTATTTGTATTTATCAATATACAAATAATCAGTGCACAACAAACCGTTGCTTTGGACGAAACGGTATTCATTCACACCAATACAACAACGATTGTATCCGGAGAAACTTTATTGTATAAAATTTATTGCCTAAAATCGTCTGACAAAACACCAAGCCATATTAGCAAAGTCGCTTACGTAGAACTCGTGGACAGTGATAGAAAATCAGTTTTCAAAAACAAAATATTCCTTGAAAACAGTAAAGGGCAAGGGGATTATTTTATACCTACAACCTTAAAAACAGGAAATTACAAACTAGTTGGTTTTACGAACTGGATGTTAAACAATACTGAGTCTGGTTTTTTTGAAATAGACATTACTATAATCAATCCTTACAAAGCCAACGAATTAGCTTCTGCCGGAAGTTCAAATACTAATATCAATTTTCAATCTGTAAATAATAGCACAAACAGCACGTTAAATAATATTTCATCAGGAAATTTAAGCCTTAAGCTTAACAAAAAGGCATTCACAAATCGTGAGTTTGTCGATTTAAAAATTGAAGCTTTAGATAAAATTTTTGAAGATGGTAATTATTCCTTATCCGTTAGAAAAGTAGATGGATTAACTGTTAAAAATCAAATTTCGGCAACTGATTTTACTTCAAAATCATATAATACTATTCTTGATTTACAAAGTCAGAAAACACAGCTTCCGGAACTTCGTGGTGAAATTATATCCGGAAAAGTAACAGCAAAAAACAATACTGACAAAGTCGATAATTTATTGATTGCTTTTTCATTACCTGGAAAATCATTTGCTTTCAAAGTTGTAAAAACAGATGCTGGTGGAAATTTCATTTTCAATATTGACAAAGCGTATTATAATTCAGAAATTACCGTTCAGATAATTGAAAATCAATCTAACAATTACACTCTTACCTTAAACAATTTATCTGAAATAGATTATTCGAAATTATCCTTCAACCCAAATTATAATTTACCTTTTTCTATTAAAGAAAATATTTTAGACCGATCTGTTTCAAGTCAGATTGAAAATGCTTACTACCACAAAAAAGCAGACAACATTACTAAGCCTGCTACTTTGGAATCTTTTTATTATCCAGTTGCAAAAGAATACATTTTAGATGATTTTACTAGATTTAAAACGTTAAGAGAAACCATAACTGAGGTAGCTACAGAAGCCTATTCCAAACAAAATAACGGTAAATATTACTTACATGTAACTGATCCAAATGTTTTTCCTCAATTACCTGAGCCCGCTTTGGTATTAGTTGATGGTTTATATTTAGAAAACCAAAATGAACTGTTTAACTACAGCATGAAAAATATTTACAAGATAGAAATCATTGTAGGCCGATACACTTTGGGCCCAAAATCATTTAACGGATTAGTAAGTTTTACCACATTTGATAAAGATTTTAAAAGTACACAAAATGGCAGTTCAATCATAAAAACGACAATTTTAAGACCACAGCCTAAAAAAATATACAATAGAATCGACTATACCAATCCAATTGATTATGAAAGTATTCCAGATTTTAGAAATCAGTTATTCTGGAATCCGGATGTTAAACTAAATAACGATAGTAACAATACTTTTTATACCTCCGATGTTTCAGGTACATTTGAAATAAAACTGGAAGGTTTTGCAAAAAATGGTACTCCAATTTCATTAAAAGAAACTTTCGAAGTAAAAGATTCATCAGCAAATTAAAATCTTTATTCCTATAAAAATTCCCGTTTCATTTTATTGTGAAACGGGAATTTTTATTTTTTTTCAAAACTTTTGTAACTTTTTCCAGACTCATTACGTATAACCATTTGTACACTTTAAAAAATGAGGAGACAACAACATGAGACAACTTAAAATCACCAAGCAGGTAACGAATCGTGAAACTGCATCGCTAGACAAATACCTTCAAGAAATTGGAAAAGTTGACCTGATTACCGCTGATGAAGAGGTAGAGTTAGCACAAAGAATAAAAGCCGGTGATCAAAGAGCTTTAGAAAAATTAACAAAAGCCAACCTGCGTTTCGTAGTATCTGTGGCAAAACAATATCAAAATCAAGGATTAACACTTCCTGATTTAATTAACGAAGGAAACTTAGGATTGATTAAAGCGGCTCAACGTTTTGATGAAACTCGTGGTTTCAAATTTATCTCTTATGCAGTTTGGTGGATTCGTCAATCGATTCTTCAGGCTTTGGCAGAGCAATCACGTATCGTTCGTTTACCATTAAACAAAATTGGTTCTATCAATAAAATCAACAAGATGTACGCATTATTAGAGCAATCTAACGAGCGTCCGCCATCTGCTGAGGAAATTGCAAAAGAACTTGACATGACCGTAAATGATGTAAAAGAGTCTATGAAAAACTCTGGTCGTCACTTATCAATGGATGCACCTCTTGTAGAAGGAGAAGATTCTAACCTTTATGACGTATTACGTTCTGGTGAGTCTCCAAATCCTGACAGAGAATTAATTCACGAATCTTTACGTACTGAAATAGAGCGTTCTTTAGAAACATTAACTCCAAGAGAGGCAGATGTTGTTCGTTTGTATTTTGGGCTTGGTGATCAGCACCCAATGACTCTTGAAGAAATAGGAGAAACTTTCGACCTGACTCGTGAGCGTGTACGTCAGATTAAAGAAAAAGCAATCCGCAGATTAAAACATACTTCTAGAAGTAAAATCTTAAAAACATATCTTGGGTAAAACCCAAATTCCAATATCTTAGAACCCAAATTCCAATTTAATTGTTGGAATTTGGAATTTTATATAATTTTCTATAATATTGGATTTTATAGCAAACAACAGTTTGATTGACTGTTCGTTTTTTGATTGATGATTGAAACTCCGGCTGATTACCGGAGTTTTTTATTTGTTTTAAACCATTAAGATATTAAGTTAAATTAAGAAAGAATAATTCAGCTTATAAAAAAACAAAAAAAATCATACTTTGAGCTTTATTTTCTTAATCTCTTAATGGTTAGAAAATAAAATTTCATTTTAAACTAACTAAAAATTACCTTTGTAAAAACAACACACTAACTACACAATGAAGAATACACTTATAGCTCCTTCTGTACTTGCAGCTGATTTTGCGAATTTACAACGCGACATCGAAATGATTAATAACAGTCAGGCCGATTGGTTTCATATCGATATTATGGACGGTGTTTTTGTTCCAAATATTTCTTTTGGAATGCCCGTTTTAGAAGCTATTTCAAAACATGCCAACAAAACAATCGATGTTCATTTGATGATTATTGATCCGGATCGCTACATTAAAACCTTTGCAGATTTAGGAGCAAATAATTTAACTGTACACTATGAAGCATGTAATCATTTGCACAGAACTTTACAGGCCATAAAAGCTGAAGGAATGAAAGCAGGAGTTGCCATTAATCCACACACGAATATTGATTTACTAGAAGATGTAATCAATGATATTGACCTGGTTTGTATTATGAGTGTCAATCCTGGTTTTGGAGGTCAGTCGTTTATCGAAAACACTTATGGTAAAGTAAAAAAACTAAAAGCATTAATCACTCGTAAAAATGCTTCAACACTTATAGAAATTGATGGTGGCGTTACCAATAAAAACGCAAAACAACTAGTAGAAGCAGGCGCAGATGTATTGGTTGCAGGAAGCTTTGTTTTCAAAGCAGAAAACCCAAGTCAAACTATTTCAGATTTAAAAATCCTTACTGCTTTTTAAGTTTTTCAAAATAGGAAAAAAATCGATACCGGTCATTTTTTCGATAGTTTCAATAGGTACTACGTAATCGTAAATTGATTTATCACTTTCTTTGTGAGGGACTAAAAAAGCAATTGCTTTGTGCTCCTTTCCTGATTTAGACAAAACAATTTTATAAAAATATTTAGGAACAGCAACTTCTTCTGTTCCTATTTTTTTATCCGAATCTTTCAGAACTCCACCCGTTACAACATAAACACCATTGTATTTTCCTGCCCAATAACGCACTTTCCCTTCAATTCTATTCCAGATACCGCTATTAAACCGATGTTCCTGAGGCGAAATATTAGAAGTATAAAAAGTATCATCATAAGCCTTTTTACTAAACTCCATGTCTCCGGCAGGACAAAGATGCCCTTTATCATAACCTGATTTTTTGTAATTACGCCAATCAGCAGAGCCCGTAGTTACTTTTGGGTCTTCAATAAAATAAGGTCTTTTAAAATCGTTGTTTTTTAAATATGCAGTTTTTAATTCATAAGCAACCCATTCTGCCTGTTCAAATTTTTCGTTATAGGAAAGCGTGTAATAATCATGTTTTACAATTTGACTTGTGGTGGAAGTTGGCAAGTAATTTCCAGAATACGAAACCAGAACGTCATTTTTCTCAACAAAAAAAGTGCTCTTTGTTTCTGAAATTTCTGCTTTGCTACTCTCCTCTTTTTTACAGGAAATTAAGCTTAAACCTACCAACAATAAAATCCATTTATACTTCATAACCTCAATTTACCTAAAATTAAAACGCTCCATAAATATAAAAATTATGGAGCGTTTTTGTATTAAATACCAAATATGTTTTTTTGAAAACTATGATTTAGCCAACTTGTCTTTTTTCATTTTTGTTGAAATAGGCTTTCTCACTAATTCTTTAGCCTGCAAATCATCTAAAACATTTAAAGCTTCTTCAACATAAATATCTTTAGATAAAGCTTCATGCCACATTTCTCTTTTTTCTTTTAGAACAGGATCGTTTACCATTTCTGTTTGTTCATAAGGCAATGATTTAAAAACCAAATTATTTTTGTAATCTGTAATTGGTTTGTATTTTTTTCCTTCGTTCTCAACTTCAGTCTGAGTAGCTTTAAAGCTTTTAATATTCAAGCTATAGGTGTTTTCTTTGCTTTTTACATCAATCCATCTTGCATTCTCTTCAATTAATTTAAATTGTTGATTTTGTGCAATTCTCATTTTACTATTGGCAATCGCCTGATTGAATTTAGTATTACTATTCCATGTACTGTAATCCGCCTGATCAATTTTATCCCACGGCATAGCATTATCAATATCACGCTCACCCATTTTTAAGTAAGCATAACGATCCGGCATCACGATATCGCTACGAACTCCTTCTAACTGAGTTGATCCTCCGTTAATTCTGTAAAACTTTTGAGTAGTCGTTTTTAAAGCTCCTAAATCTCCAAATTCGGTATTTCGAACAAATTGATTAAGGTCGATTACATTTTGCACCGTTCCTTTACCATACGTTTGTTTACTACCAATAATAATTCCTCGTTTATAATCCTGAATAGCGGCCGCCAAAATCTCTGAAGCCGAAGCTGAGAAACTGTTCACCATAATTACTAATGGTCCGTCCCACTCGATTTTTTTATCTTTATCGTATAAAACTTCTTTCTTTTTTCCTGCAGATTTAATTTGCACGATTGGACCTTCTTCGATAAATAACCCTGCAATATCAACTACAGTTGACAAAGAACCTCCACCATCATCTCTTACATCCAGAATAATTCCGTTGATCCCTTCTTTTTTCAGTCTTTCAACTTCAAGGGCAATATCTTTTCCGGCATCTCTGGAATCTTTGTTTTCAAAATCGATATAAAATTTAGGCAAATAAATCACCCCGTATTTCAATCCGTTTTTCTCTACAATACTTGATTTAGCATAGGTTTCTTCGATTTCAACAACGTCTCTGATAATCGAAATAACTTTGATACTTCCATCAACTTTTTTAACCGTCAGTTTAACCTCGGTTCCTTTATGCCCTTTGATTTTTTTAACAACATCATCCAATCGCATTCCTACAACATCAACCGGCTCTGTATTTCCCTGACCTACTTTCAAAATCAAATCTCCAGCTTCCAGCTGCTTTCCTTTCCAGGCTGGCCCTCCTGAAATCAATTCGTCAATTTGTGTAAAATCATTTTTCTTCACCAATCGTGCTCCAATACCTTCTAGTTTTCCGCTGATATTCACATCAAAACGATCTTTTTCTTCCGGTGCAAAATAACTTGTATGCGGATCAAATCTTGACATAATTGAGTTTACATAAACAGAAAACCAATCACTTTTATTCAAATCCTTAACAATTCCAAAATTATCATCTAATGATTTCAGAGAGCTTTCACGTGTTTCTTTTTCAAGCGTTTCAAAAGATTTCATAGTGTAGGCAGGATCTGCTTTCTTTTTATCTTCTTCTACTTTTTGTTTGGTAACAAGTGATGAAAGTGTCGATAATTTAATTTGTTTTCTCCACTTTTCGTTCTGTTCAGCTGGTGTTTTTGCATACGGGATATGCTCATAATCAGCATTAAAAGTTTCATCAACATCATAGTTGAATGGTTGAGCCAAAATAACTTTATAGCGTTTTTTGCTTTCTTCCATACGCTTCATTAACCTTGCATACGTAAGATTAAAGAACGTTAAATCTTTATTTACGAACTGATCGTCAAGCATCAATTCGTACTGTTTAAACTCATCAATATCCGACTGAAGAAAGAATCGTTTTGAAGGATCTAATGCTTCAATATAATCTTTAAAAACACCTTTTGAAAATTCATCGTTTACATCTGCCGGGCTGTAATGTCCTTTTTCAATAACAAAAGCCAGCAATTCTAAAAGCATTTTATCTTTATTCGGGTCCGGATCAACAGTTCGGTCTGCATTTAGTTTAAATGCAAAAAGGGTGACTGATAAGCATAATACGGCTATGAGTATTTTATAATTTCTTTTCATAAATTCAATAATAGCATTCATCAATTTTTGTGTGTAAGTTACGGTAAAAACTGTGCCATCAAAGACAAGTTTGCCATAATTTTTTGTTAAAGATATGAAAATGTTTGACGCATAAAAATCTTCGAATGCTAAGTTTACAAATTTTGTTTTAATTGTTACTATTCTAATAAAATCTGTCACTACATTTGTTCTTTTTAATTTATTTTTTACAAAAAAACCTTTATTATCTCCTATGAAAAATAAAAAACCACTGATTTTAGTTACCAATGACGACGGTATTACAGCACCGGGAATAAGAGCTTTAATAAGTGTTATGGCAACAATTGGCGATATTATAGTAGTGGCTCCTGACAAACCTCAAAGTGCGATGGGGCACGCCATAACCATTAATAATACCTTGTATCTGGATAAAATTTCTAAAGAAAACGATACCATTATTGAATATACCTGTTCCGGAACTCCCGTTGATTGTGTAAAACTGGCCGTAAATGAAATCTTAAAAAGAAAACCAGACTTATGCGTTTCAGGCATTAACCACGGATCAAACTCTTCTATAAACGTGATTTATTCCGGTACTATGAGTGCAGCTGTCGAAGCCGGAATCGAAGGAATTCCTGCTATCGGATTTTCTTTATTAGATTTCGACTGGAATGCTGATTTTGAACCTATTAAATCTTTTGTAAAAAAAATTGCTTTAGAAACATTAGAAAACAAACTCCCGGAAGGTGTTATTTTAAACGTTAATTTTCCAAAACTAAAAGAAAAAGACATTAAAGGAATCAAAATTTGTCGTCAGGCGAAAGCTTATTATTCACAAAAATTTGATAAAAGACAAACTCCGTCCGGAAGAGATTATTACTGGCTTACAGGTGATTTTGTTAATCAGGATAAAGGCGAAGATACCGACGAGTGGGCTTTGGAAAATGGCTATATATCAGTCGTTCCCGTTCAGTATGACTTAACAGCACATCATACCATACAACAACTTAACACCTGGAATTTAAATGAATAAAAAAGACATTCTTATTGGTTTTATTATTGGGATTTTGACTTCATTTTTAGGAAGTTATCTATTTATAACCTTTTTTACCGATTTTGATTTTTTTACCGGAATAAAAACCATAAAAGCCAACGGTTATTTAGGAAAGGTAATCACGCTGGGCACAATTCTGGATCTTGTGGTTTTTACAATTTTATTAAACAGAAATAAGGAATTTATGGCACGCGGGGTTATTTTGGCCGTGATAATTTTAGCTATTTCAACTTTATTTATTTAAATCTTATCTTTGCCTTATCTTTTCAATCGAAGTCAACAATTGAGAGATACCATCAAAAAAATCAATATGAAATATTATATCATAGCTGGCGAAGCATCTGGTGATTTACACGGATCTAATTTAATGAAGGAACTTTACAAGGAAGATCCTGATGCCGAAATTCGTTTTTGGGGAGGAGATTTGATGCAAAAAACCGGAGGCACTTTAGTAAAACACTATCGTGAATTGGCTTTTATGGGATTTGTTGAAGTGATTTTTAATCTAAAAACCATTCTCAATAATATTACATTTTGCAAAAAAGACATCACCGCCTTCAATCCTGATGTATTAATTTTTATAGATTATCCAGGTTTTAATATGCGTATTGCCAAATGGGCCAAAGAGTTGCATTATAAAACACATTATTACATTTCGCCACAAATCTGGGCCTGGAAAGAAAACAGAATCACAGCCATCAAACAGGATATTGATAAAATGTTTGTGATTTTGCCTTTTGAAAAAAGTTTTTACGAAGACAAACACCACTACCCTGTTGACTTTGTGGGGCATCCTTTGATTGATGCGATTCAAAATCAACCTGCGTTTGATGAAGCCATTTTTAGAAAAGAAAATCAACTGAGCGACAAACCTATAATTGCTGTTTTACCGGGAAGCCGCAAACAAGAAATCACTAAAATGTTAAGTGTAATGCTAAGTGTTGTAGATGATTTTAAGGAATATCAATTTGTAATTGCCGGTGCGCCAAGTCAGGATTTCGAGTTTTATCAACAGTTTATAACTAATAAAAACATCCAATTTATTTCGAATAAAACGTATGATTTGCTTCGTTCAGCAAAAGCGGCATTGGTCACTTCCGGAACAGCAACACTGGAAACAGCCCTTTTTAAAGTTCCCGAAGTCGTTTGCTACAAAGGAAGCTGGGCTTCTTACCAAATTGCGAAACGCATTATAACATTAAAATATATTTCGCTGGTAAATTTGATAATGGATCAGGAAGTCGTTACCGAATTGATTCAGGATGATTGCAATACCAAACGTATCAAAGAAGAATTGCAAAAATTACTGGAACCAACCTATCGTGAAACACTTTTGCAGAATTATGATATTTTAGAGCAAAAACTGGGTGGTTCTGGTGCCAGTAAAAAAACAGCCAAGCTTATTGTAGCCGATTTAAAAACAAATTAAACCTGTATCGTTTTGAAAAAAACACTCTTTTGTCTGCTAATTATTATTGCATTTACATCCTGTAAATCAAGTTCTTCTGTAGTAAGCAAAAAAGAATCAAAACGCGAAAACAAATACATTGTAAATAATTTAATTGAAACCGCAACAGATAAAATTGGCATTCGGTACAAAGCCGGAGGAACCACCAAAAGCGGGTACGATTGTTCCGGACTGGTATTCACTACTTTCGAATCTGAAAACATACAACTACCCCGAAGTTCTTTTGAGCAATCAAAAATTGGAAAAATTATTGCTTATGATGATGCCCAAAAAGGAGATTTAATTTTTTTTAAAACCAATAAAAGTAAGCAAATCAATCATGTTGGCCTTATTACCGAAGTCAAATCTGATGAAATAAAATTTGTACATTCCTCTACTTCAAAAGGGGTTATTATTTCTTCGACCAAAGAAAAATATTATCAAAACTCTTTTGTACAAATTAATCGAATTCTGGAATAATTTTCAATAAAATAAATTATTTCTTACAATTTTTTTAATACTTTTAAATTCATGAAAGTATTAGATTTCCCTTTGATCAAAATCAACCTTTTTTTCGTCTTAGGCGTTATAGGTTCTTATTATCTAAAACCGTCCATTCCTGTTGCAACAACTGCGCTACTTGTTTCGATATTTGCTTTGGCTTTTTTATATTTTTCTATTAAAAAAAATAAACACATCAACCTTTATTTCTGCATTTCTACATACTCAACTGCATTTTTTATTGGGGCAACCACCTTGCTTTTTCACACAGATTCTATGCAGGAATCAAATTATATTCATTGTAAAACAGCTTTTCAGAAGCCACAATTTATAACGCTTACTTTACGCGAAAAACTTAAAAGCAATGAGTACAACGAACGTTATACGGCGTTAGTAAAAAAAGTCAATAACAACGTTTATTCCGGGAAAATCATATTGAACATTCAAAAAGACAGCACTCAAAAAAAGGTAATTATAGGAAATACCATTCGTTTAAAAACCATATTGATTCCTCACAATTCTCCGAAAAATCCAAACCAGTTTGACTATGGCAAATACCTGACAGACAAGCAAATTTACGCCCAAATCTACGCTGAAAAAGCTGAAATAGAAATTAACAAAACTATCCAGAAAGATATTTGGTATTACACTGCGCTTTTACATAATAGAATTATTCAGAATCTTGAAAAAAAACATTTTAGTCCAACTGAAATGAATGTTGCCCTGGCGTTGATTTTAGGTCAAAGACAAGAAATTTCAAATGAAATAATTAGAGATTATCAATATTCAGGAGCAACCCATATTCTCTCTGTTTCCGGGCTGCATGTGGGTTTTATAATGGCATTTATTATGTTTGTTTTAAAGCCTGTTCCGAATAATAGAAAGGGGTCTTTACTAAAATTAATTACCATTCTAAGTTCTCTAATCACTTTTGCAATTCTGTCCGGTTTATCACCATCCGTTTTACGATCAGTTGTAATGTTTTCCTTTCTTGCCATCGGAAATCATCTTCTTAGAAGCAAAAATAGTTTTCATACGTTATTTGTTTCCATGTTTCTTATTCTGCTTTTTGAACCGTATTTTTTATTCGATGTTGGTTTTCAGCTAAGTTATTTAGCCTTATTTTTTATTCTTTGGCTACAGCCTTTATTAAAAAAAATCTGGACTCCTAAAAATTGGGTCTTAACCAATCTATGGAATGCTCTAACAGTGTCTTTTGCAGCTCAAATAGGGACTTTGCCTCTTTGCCTCTATTATTTTCATCAGTTTCCAGGTTTATTTTTTGTAACCAATATTATCATTCTGCCGCTCTTATCCTTTATAATGTTTACAGGAATTGTAGTAGTGCTATTGGCTGTTTTTGATGCTAATCCAGCATTTTTAATTTGGCTTTTCGAAAAAAGTATTTATTTTTTAAACCAAACCATTCATTTTGTAGCCTCTTTTGAATCCTTTGTAATTCGAAACATTAGCTTTCATTTTTATTATTTAATTGCTTTTTACCTCCTGATTATTTCAACCATTATTTCGCTCAAAAAACCAGATTACAACAAACTAACAGCCTTTTTTGTGTCGATCATACTCCTGCAAATTGCTTTTATTTTTAATCAAAAAGAAATCAACCAAAAACATGAATTTATTGTTTTTAACCAAAAAAAGAAAACAATACTCGCTGAAAGAACGGGACACAAAGTTATCTTTATTACAAATGAAAAACTAGACGAACGCTTACAAAACTATACCATAAATCCTTACCTGACAGCCAACTCAGCAACCGTAAATTCAATAAAAAAGCTTAAAAACTTATTATTCTTCAATGGCAAAAAAATATATATCATGGATAGTTCAGGTATTTATCCAAAACAAATTGAGCCTGATATTTTGCTTCTTACACAATCTCCAAAAATAAATTTAGAACGGGCATTACAAAATCTTCATCCCAAAATAATTATTGCGGATGCTTCTAATAATTATTCCTGTCTAAAATATTGGAAAACGACCTGCCTGAAAAAGAATATCCCTTTTCACGCAACAAGTGAAAAGGGATATTATAAATGTAACTAAACTGTGATTGTTTTAAAAACTTATTCTTCGCTTGGGTGCAAAATTGAATTTGATTGTGCTATCCAGGACTTAGCTCCTCCGGATTTATAGCCTAGTTTTCCTAGCGCGCTAAATGTGGTTTTGTTTTTTCTGATAGAAGCGCTGGCAAAACAAACTTCTGGCAATTCTTCTACACCAAAAGCGTTCTTAAGCCTTACATTTTGTTCTTTATCACTCTCTGAAGCATTAATGTCAGAAAGATCAAGTTTAACCAAAACGACATTATCTCTTGACCAGACAGCAAAGTCGGGTGTTTTAAATACTTCGTTTTGTAAATTTTCCGGTACACCTGAGGCAGTGAAAAAAATCAACATAGGCTTTCTTAGCTCATTGCTTATAGCAATAGCATCCGTCATATTTGTTCTCCAAACTAAGTTTTGTGAATGCATGAAAAAAGAGCCTAAAAAAAACAGTAGGATAAGTAATTTTTTAGTCATATTAAATTGGTTTTGGTTAGATTAGCACGACTAAATTAACATTATATTTTAATTGTGCAACTTTATTTAATATAAAAAATATATTATGTGTTTTTTTAAACATAAAAAACTGATAAAATAATAATTACACAAAATACACCTGAAAAATTTTCTTACTAATGAACCAAAAAAAATCTCCTTATACTTTCGCATAAGGAGACCTCAATTTATATTTTATACTCTTTTATATTTTGCTTTGCTTCACAATACCATTAGCCACTGCAAGCCAGGCATTTGGCCCTCCGGCCACATATCCTGTCTGACCTAAGCCTTTAAAATTTACCCTTCCTTCAACAGTTTCAGCACTTGTAAAGAAGATAGTCGGAAAACCCTGAATTCCAAAAGCCTGCTGCAATTCAGCATTTTGATTTTTAATTTCCGGAGTCTGAGCTACCCTTCTTGGATAATCTAATTCTACCAAAACCACATTATCAGCTGCCCATTTTGTAAATTCCGGAGTTTTTAAAACTTCATTTTGTAAACGAATACACCAGCCACACCAGTCGCTTCCGGTAAAAAACATCAGTAATGGTTTTTTTTCTTTATTACTTATAGTGATTGCCTCTTTTACATCGGTGTACCATTTTAGTTCCTGAGACTGCGCTGTAAAAGCACCAACTAATAATAGCAAAATCAAAAATGTTTTTTTCATGGTCTTTAATTTTTTAACAAATTTAAACAAAAACATAATTCAAATATGTCGTCTATTTTACTTCTTGCATTAATTTTTTAATAATAGGAGAAATAGCAATCAAAATTACTCCCGCAACAAGCGAATATATTGCCAGTTGATAATATCCTTCTGTATAAGACTGCAGCTTCGAAAGCAGGCTATCTCCAGTATTAGATCTTGAAATTTCAGCTCCTAACTTACCTGCAAATAACTGCCCGAAAGCACTAGCCAGAAACCACAATCCCATCATCATTCCGAATAATCTTTTTGGAGATAATTTGGTAATAATAGACATTCCGATTGGTCCCAGACAAAGTTCTCCAAGCGTTGTTACCAAGTAAGCAAAGGTAAAAACATTCAAAGAAGCAATTCCTTCAGAGTTAGCAAAGAATTTCGTTAGATAAAAAACATAAAATGAAGCTCCTAAGAACAAAAATCCTATTCCGAATTTAATCAGGGTATTAGGCTCTAATTTTCGTTTTGCCAGCCAAAGCCACAATAACCCAACAAGCGGACTGAAAACCACTACGAAAAAGGTATTCGAACTATTGTTAACGATATTAGGATCAATTGTAAAAGACAATAATTGATTACTCAGGTTATCTTTTGCAAAAAGCGATAACGAACCGCCACTCTGTTCATAAATAGCATTGAATAAAAGATAGAAAAAGACAAAAAGAAATGCTGCAAAAAGCTTCTTCTGCAAACCTGTATCACCCAATTTTATCAATTCGTAAGTAAAATACAATACTGCAATTATTCCAATTGTGTACATGAAATAATCGGTATAATCCGTGTTTTTTACCATTATAAAAATAAACGGAATACTCAATAACGAGATTACATACACCGCAATTTCCCTGATAGTTCTCTTTTTGGTATCTAAATTCAATAATGGAGAATCACCAATTGGACCCAAATGTTTTTTAGTATATAAAAAGGTAATTAAACCCAAAAACATTACCACCGCAGCTGATAGAAAACAAAGCTGCCAGGAATAATATTTACCTAAATAAATACACAAAGCACCTCCTAAAAGCCCACCAACATTGATTCCGGCATAAAACATTCCGTAACCTGCATCGCGGCGTCCGTCGCTTTCATGGTATAATTCTCCCACCATCGAAGAAACATTTGGCTTAAAAAAACCTGTTCCGATGATTGAAAAAGCGATTCCGTAATAAAACATTTCCTGTGGCGAAAAAGCAATCAGAAGATTCCCGAGAATCATAACGATTCCACCAAAGAACAAAGATTTCCTGAAACCCAGAACCTTATCGGCAAAAATCCCTCCGATAAAAGTAAAGGCATATACAAAAGCCTGAATGGCTCCATATTGCAGATTGGCCTGTTCATCTTTTAAAAAAAGCTGATCTACCATAAAAAAAGTAAGCACACCGCGCATTCCGTAGAAGCAAAAACGTTCCCACATTTCAACAAAAAACAAATGCCACAATTGCTTTGGGTACTTGCCTTTGAAATTTTGTATTTGTTCTAAACTTATAGTATGTTCCATTATAAACTTGTTTAAGTATAAATAAAAAACATCATCTTTTAGCTAAATCCAAAAGATGATGTTTTAAGTAATTTTTATTTTAATAATTATCTAACACCGTGCATCATTTTTTTCAAGAATGGAGTTAATGCAAACAACACAACTGCCGCAAGACCCGTTAGCACCACAAAAACCATAAAGAATTCGTATAGATTGTGAATTGTGAATCCTGCGAAAACCGGATAATGATCCGTAATTTGATTTTTGGCCAACAGCTCTAATTGTGCTGCAGATGGTGTGATCGTTTTATCTAAAACAGCTTGTAAGTCGATACCTAATTCTTTTGCTTTTACAAATTTATCCCCCGTTGCAGGCAAGATAGAACCTAGAGTTCCACCTAAAGCGTAACCTGAAGCATTTGATAAAAAGAATACACCGTATAATAAAGAAGCAAAACGTTTTGGAGATAATTTTCCTACCAATGATAAACCAATTGGCGACAAACACAATTCAGCACAAGTATTTAAGAAATATAATAAAATAAGCCATTTTACTAACAACAATCCTGAAGTTCCAATGTAAGAAACCTGCGTTGCAATCATGAAGAAACTTATAGAAATCACAACCAACCCTACTGCTAATTTTACTGGCGAAATTGGTTCTTTTCCTTTTGCTCTTAACGTATCCCAAAGAATACTAAAAGGAACCGCTAAAATTACCACAAACATTCCGTTGAAAATCTGAACCATCGAAGCTGGCATCAGGAAACCAAAGAAATTTCTATCCGTTTGGTTATCGGCAATAAAAGTCAACGATGAACCTGCTTGCTCAAAAGCCGCCCAGAAGAAAATAATAAAGAACGAAACAATATAAATCACAATAATTCTATCTCTTTCTACTTTTGTCAAAGAAGAATCAGAAATGATTAATCCGGCTAAAGCCAAACCACTTGCATAGATTAAAGTATAAATTAAGTTTTGACCGAAAACAAAGTGAATAATAGCTCCTAATCCTAAAAACGCAATTCCAGCCCCAATTAAAGCTTTTTGAGAAAAGTTTGCTTTTTGTGCTTCACCTTCTTCAAAATCTTCGGCTACGTTTTTAGACGGCAAACCTCCTAATGGTCTTCCTTCTGGCGTAACCACATATTTATTTTTCAAGAAGTAAAAAAGAATTGTTCCTAAAAGCATTGCGATAGACGCTGCTAAAAATCCCCATTTAAAAGCATGTACATCTCTAAAACCAGTAGCATCCTTAACATCTCCTAAAAGCGGACAAATAGACTGCCCCAGAAAAGCTCCGATATTAATACCCATGTAAAAAATAGTAAAAGCAGAATCTAGTTTTGTTTTTTCTTGTTTCGGATACAAACTTCCTACCATACTAGAAATATTTGGCTTGAAGAATCCATTACCAAAAACAATAACTCCCAAACCGCAATACATAATAATTCTGGCTAAATCCTGATTTCCTTCAAAAATACTTCCACTGGTAAACAATAATAATTGCCCAATAGCCATTAATAATCCTCCCAGCAGGATACAGTTTCTGTTACCTAAAAAACGATCGGCTACAAAACCTCCTAACATTGGAGTCAAATAACAAAGACCCAAAAAACCTCCGTAAATCAATGAAGCTTCTTCTTCTTTCATCAATAATGAATTCACAAGAAATAAAGTCAACAAAGCTCGCATTCCATAAAAATTGAATCGCTCCCACATCTCCGTTCCAAACAATACCCACAATCCTTTTGGATGCGCCGTTTTTACCTGAGTTTCTTCCATATTATATGTTATTTAATTAAGGTTAATTTAAAGTTGTTTTATAGATTTTCTTTGATAAAGTTAGTCATTTTATTATAAAGCTGAATTCTCGTTTTACCGCCGTAAATTCCGTGATCTTTATCTGGATATATCTGAGAATCAAATTGTTTATTAGCCTGAATTAAAGCTTCCATCATCTGCATAGAGTTTTGCACATGTACGTTGTCATCAGCCGAGCCGTGAATCAATAAAAACTTTCCTTTTAGTTTTTCAACGTGATTTATTGGAGAGTTTTGATCGTATCCGCTAGCATTTTCCTGTGGAGTCTGCATATATCTTTCAGTATAAACACTGTCATAAAAACGCCAGTTCGTTACCGGAGCAACCGCAATCGCCATTTTGAAAACATCGTTCCCCTGAAAAATACAGTTTGAAGCCATAAAACCACCATAACTCCAACCGAAGATTCCAATTCTTGAAGCATCAACATACGGATATTGACCAATTACTTTTGCAGCATCAATCTGATCTTCAACTTCGTATTTTCCTAATTCTTTTTGAGTTACTTTTTTGAAATCAGCACCTTTAAAACCTGTTCCTCTACCATCAACACAAGCTACAATGTAACCTTGTTGTGTAAGCGAAAGAAACCAATAATCATTAGCACTAATCCACTGATTAGCTACTTGCTGTGATCCCGGCCCTGAATACTGATACATAAAAACAGGATATTTTTTAGAAGGATCAAAATCTTTTGGTTTTAAAATCCAGGCATTCAATTCATTTCCTTTAGCCGTTTTTAAAACAAAAAATTCTTTTGAAGGTAAATTATAAGCTTTTAATTTTTCAGCTAAAGCCTGATTGTTTTCGATAACTTTTACTTCTTTTCCAGACTTTGCTTCGTTTAAAGTATAAGTTGTTGGCTGAGTAGCGCTAGAATAAGTGTTAATGAAGTATTGGAAATTAGGGCTGAAAGTTGCCGCATTTGTTCCTGTATTTTTAGACAAACTTGTTTTATTTTTTCCGTCTAAAGCAATACTATAGATCGCTCTGTTGATAGAACCATTTTCTGTTGACTGAAAGAAAATAGTTTTAGATTTTTCATCAAAACCGTAGTAAGAAGTTACTTCCCAGTTTCCTTTTGTAACCTGATTTTTTAGTTTTCCAGTTTTGTCATACACATAAATATGATTGAAACCGTCTTTTTCGCTAGTCCAGATAAAACTATTATCTTTTAAGAATGTTAAGTTATCAGTAACATCAACGTATGCTTTGTCTTTTTCGTTCAAAACTACTTTTGCAGCAGCAGTTGTCCCGTCAATAAACAACAAATCAAGATTATCCTGATGGCGGTTTAAAACCTGAGCCGACAAAACATTGCTGTCGTTTGTCCATTGTAGTCTTGCAATATAGAAATCATTATAATTATCTAAACCTACTTTTTTTGTAGCATTTGCAGCCGCATCATATATATGTAAAGAAACTACTGAGTTTTTTTCTCCTGCTTTAGGATATTTGAAGGTTTCGATTGTTGGATATAAATCTTTTTTGAAGATTGACATCGAAAATTCCGGAACCTGGCTTTCGTCAAAACGAATGTAAGCTAGTTTTTTACTGTCTTTACTCCAGTCGAACGCACGAACAAAAGCAAACTCTTCTTCATAAACCCAATCCGTGATTCCGTTGATGACCGCATTTTTCTTTCCGTCTGTCGTAACTGCTGTAGATTTCTTTGAAGCTACATCGTACACATAAAGATTATTTTCTTTAGCATAAGCGATTTTTGTTCCATCAGGAGAAAAAGTTGGTTCCTGAACCTGAAAATCAAAAAGCTTGGTTATTTTTTTGGAAGCGATATCGTATAAAAAATAATCTGCTGTAAACGAATGACGGAAAATTTTATTGGAGTTACAAGCTATTAAAATTTGCTTTTCCGAAGCATCAAAAGTGTAACTATCGATTCCGTTTGCTAATTCGCTATGATTTTTAGAATCAACTAAATTTGCAGTTTTTTTAAGTGTTGCAAAATCATAAAGGTCAATTTGCATACTTCTAGTTGCCTGATCAACGTTTAACACCGTATATTGGTTGGTGTTTTTTAACGATTGAAGCGCATCCATTCCTTTTGCACGAAATGTTCCGCCATAAATATTTTCAACAGTAATTTTTTGTTGCCCAAAAACAGTAGCAACTAAAAATAAAAGTATTACAGTAATTTTACTTGTATTCATTAGAATTATTTTAAATATAAAAAAGAGCCCAATTTTACTAAAAAAAATAAACATAATACACATTTTAAGTGTTAAATGTTAAAAAAAATAACGATTGCGTAGTCTTCAATTTTTATATAGTTTGCAAACAAAACTCTTAAAATGGTATCTTTGCCACCACATTATTATTTAAAATACTGAGAATGAACAACGCTGTTGCCGGATTTTCTAAATTATCCAAAAAAGAAAAAATAAACTGGATTGCCAATGAGTACTTTTCAAACCCTGAAGAAGCACTAAACATTATAAGAAATTACTGGAATTCAGACGAAAAGCTTCAACAATTGCATGATGAATTCATCGAAAACACCATCACCAATTTGTATATTCCACTTGGTGTAGCTCCCAATTTTTTAATAAACGGGAACTACAAAACCATACCAATGGCAATCGAAGAAAGCTCTGTAGTGGCTGCTGCATCAAAATCAGCTAAGTATTGGGCAACCCGTGGCGGTTTTAAAGCAACTGTAATCAATACCGAAAAAATTGGCCAGGTACATTTTACCTTCAAAGGCGATGCACAAAAATTAGAAGCTTTCTTTAATCAAATAAAACCAAAATTCTTTTCAGACACACAAAGCATTACCAAAAATATGCAGCAACGTGGCGGAGGAATTCTAAATATCGAACTTCGTGACAAACGCGATTTATTGGATAATTATTTTCAGCTGCATGCTACTTTCGAAACCAAAGACAGTATGGGCGCTAATTTTATCAACTCTTGCCTGGAGCAATTTGCCACAACTTTAAAAGAAGAAGCTCAAAATACTGATTTAGAAGTAGAAGTTGTCATGAGTATCTTATCGAATTATGTTCCGAATTGTATCGTAAGAGCTGAAGTTTCGTGCCCAATTGAAGATTTAACCGAAAAACACATCCCGAATCCTCAAGAATTTGCAGAACGTTTTGTACAGGCTGTTCAAATTGCTGAAGTGGAGCCATTTCGTGCTGTAACACACAACAAAGGTATTATGAATGGTGTCGATGCCGTAATTTTGGCAACAGGAAATGATTTTAGAGCGGTTGAAGCCGGAGTTCACGCCTACGCTTCCCGCAACGGACAATATTCCAGTTTATCACACGCCAAAATCGAAAACGGAATTTTTACTTTCTGGCTCGAAATTCCACTGGCTTTAGGAACCGTGGGCGGATTGACTTCACTACATCCTTTAGTAAAATTATCGTTGGAAATTCTTCAAAAACCTTCTGCGAAAGAATTAATGGAGATCGTTGCCGTTGCTGGTTTGGCGCAAAATTTTGCTGCTTTACGCTCGCTAACCACCACCGGAATTCAGGAAGGACACATGAAAATGCACCTGAATAACATCATCAACCAATTTGAAGCTAACGACGAAGAACGTCATCAAATAAAAGCACATTTCAAGAAAAACGCTGTTTCGCATAGTGCTGTTGTTGATTTTATTGAAAATTTAAGAAAAAAATAAAATTCCAAAATAATATAGCTAATATAGCTTTTAAATAAAATTCCAAATCCCAACAATTGGAATTTGGAATTTAAAAATATTGGAATTTAAAAAATAAGGAGCTATTCCCGCTATCCGTTACAATCTTTTGCTTTTTAAAGAAAAAAGCAAAAGGATTTCCACTGCTATCGGGGCTAAAAAATAAAATATGAAGAGAACATTTTACAGTAACGGAAAACTCCTTATTACAGGCGAATATTTAGTACTTGATGGCGCGAGAGCTTTTGCATTACCTACAAAATTTGGTCAAAATTTAATAGTTGAAAACGGCTCTGATCAGGAAATTCAATGGAAAAGTTTTAATGTAGATGGAAAAATCTGGTTCGAAGACACTATTTTATTTTCTGAAGTAATCAATAATCCAGAAGCTAAAAACGAAACTGTAAAAACAACTTTGATCAATATTCTACACGAAGCCTATCTTTTGAACCCTAATTTTATTGATAATTCTGAAGGATACAAAATCACAACCGAACTTACTTTTCCTAAAAACTGGGGATTAGGAACTTCTTCGACATTATTAAATAATATTGCACAATGGGCACAAATTGATGCTTTCACTTTGCTTAAAAATAGTTTTGGCGGAAGCGGTTATGATATTGCCTGTGCACAAAACGATACTCCTATTATTTATAACTTAGAAAATAATTTCCCTGTAGTAGAGCAAATCAGCTTCAATCCTGATTTTACAAAAAACCTTTACTTTGTATATCTCAATAAAAAACAAAGCAGTAAAGCAGCCATAAATGCGTATTACAATAACAAAAACACTCAATTAGCTAAAAGTATAACCGTCAATAATAAAATCACAGCGGAAATTCTAAATGCTAAATCTCTAAAAGAATTTGCTATAGCGTTAGAAAAACATGAAATTCATCTTAGCAACATTCTGGAAATTCAAACTATTAAAGAAATGATTTTCCCAGAATTCAATGGAGTCATAAAAAGTCTTGGCGCCTGGGGCGGCGATTTTGTTATGGCAGTTTCTAAAGAAAATCCAACAGCTTATTTCGAAGCAAAAGGATACGAAACCATTCTTTCTTACGATGAAATGATCTTGCAGCAATAATATCCTCGAATACAAGCCAGCCTAAAAATAAAAAAAGTGAACTAAAAGCTCACTTTTTTATTATTCTTTACATGTTTTGTTTCCAGATGACGAACCTTTTGACTCTCTTGTTCATTCGATTCGATTAGAGTATTATGCAAACGTTCAGCCATTTTTTCTATACTGTTTGTTATAGAATCATATACCAGCTCCATTCTGCGGTGCTTTTCTTCCTTTACCGCTTTCAAAACGTGCTCAACAAAAATCTTATCGTATTTTTCAGCAACAGAATCACGGGTATTAGTAAGTCTAATCACATAATCATTACTCAATATGGTTACCTTAAAATGCTGTTCTTCGTTGCTTAAATAATACTTACCTCCTAACTCATCAACATTGATGTCCGTACTACTTACTTTTAGAAGCTCAGTAATTATACCAAAAATATGATTCTCTATTTTAGAATATACTTTAGGTTTTTTTCTGAATAAATTAAACATAAAAAAATTTAAATGTTTCATTATCAAAGTAGTTGTTTATCATTCATTTACAGTTTTATTTAGCCCTTTTCTAACGTCAAATTTATTTTGTTAAAACAAAAGACCGACAAATTAAATGCAATATTTTGGATATCCCAAATTTTTTAAATTATATTTCTATTATTCCCATATAACTTAAGAAAATAGGTAGATAATTATTACAAAAATAACATTTAAAGCCTGTTTAAACAAAATGCCCGAAACGTTCAAATTAAACGTTTCGGGCATTTTTATGATTTTTCTACTAAAAACTAGTAGTTAAATTGCAATCTATTGTCTTCGATTTTAGCATTGTTTTTCAAGGCTGGTAAAATTCTGCTTGCATCAGAACCGCTTTGCGCTTTTAATTTAGCAACATAAGGAGCGTGATTAGCAATCGCAGGAGCTTTTACAGTACTAATGTTTTTTACAACATAAACACCTGTATTTCCTTCGATTGGAGCAGAAACTTTATTAGGAGCTAAAGCAAATGCAGTACCTACAACTTTAGGTTCTTGTCCAACTCCGCCTGGTAAAACAGCATTGTCTAAAGTAACATTTGTAGCTTGTTGAACGGCTACACCAGCTTTTTTAGCAATCTCTTCGATAGAAGAACCAGTCATTTTAGCTTTTAGTAACTCTGCTTTTTTCTTGTTTTTCAAGATTGGCTCAACATAAGGTCTTGCCACTGTTACAGAAACTAAACCAGATTTATTTTCGCTTTTGTATTGTGCAATTACGTTTCCAACATTAGCGATTTCAAAACGTTTTACATCACCAGTACTTGTTTCTTTATCAAATGCCCATCTTACAATTGAACGCTGGTTACCTAATGGACCAAATGCTTCGTCCATAGCTTTAGCCGTTACCGGAGTTGCTACTTTTAAACCTAACTCTTTTGCAGTTGCAGCAAAATCTTTATCTGCAGCATCCATTTCAAATTTAGTTGCCAAAGCAAATAATTTATCTGAAGTAGCTTCAGATGGCTCAATTTTTTGAGCAATAGTCGCCAAACGAATTCCGTCTTGCTTATCTGTAACTTTTATAATATGGAAACCAAATTGTGTTTCAACTAAACCAACTTTTCCAATACCATTAGAGAATACGAAATCATTAAATGGTTTTACCATTTGGTTTGGTCCAAAATACCCTAAATCACCACCTTGTTGTGCAGATGAATCATCAGAAGCTGTAAATGCCAACATCATGAAACTATCCGGATTTGCCTGAACTTGAGCCAGAATTTCTTCTGCTTTAGCTTTTGCTTCTTCTTTTGTTCTTTTTTCTTTAGTATTTGGCGTTTGAGAACCTTCGTATCCGATCAAAATATGACTAGCTTTTGCATTTACACCTGCCTTGAACCCTTGAGATTTAGAAATTGCATAGTACTTTCCAAAAATATAAGGACCATAAATAGCACCTGGAGCTAAGCTGAATAATTTGTCAGCATCAACTGCTGGCAAAGCATTTTTAGGAACATAAGATGAATCGTAAGGAACATCAGAATTTGCGTTTACAAACTCAGCAATGTTTTTTGCATTTCTAAATCCTGCTACAGAATCTGTTTGTTTGGTTTGCTCGTTGTATTTAACACTTCCTGTTAACAAAGCAGTAATTCTTGATTTAATCTCAACTTCGTCTTCTTTCGAAGGTTTGTCTTCAATTAAAACGTATTGAATTTCACGAGTGGCATCCGCTTTGAATTTCTTCTCGTTTTTCTTCATGTACTCTACAATCTCATCATCTGAAACTTTTACTTCACTGTCTTTGATAGAAGAATACAATCCTGCAGCGTAAGCAAAGTTTACTTTGTTAGCTTCCATTTCGTATTTCAATTTACCTTCGCTAGCAGTAGTATAAAGTCCTGATTTTACTAATGTACTATAGATTTGATATTTTGCATTTAGTGCAGCATCTTTTTCTTTTTCAGTAATGAATTGTGCTGCTTCAGGATTCGTTTTAAAGTACTCCTTGAATTTCACAATATCAAACATACCTGCCGCATTTAGGAACATTGGATTTTTTCCAATATTAGGATCTGCTTTTAAAACTTCTAAAAGATGTTTTTCGCCAACTCTCAAACCTAATTTATCAAACTGAGATGATAATAAAGCGATTGAAACCTCTTGATCCCAAACTCTGTTTGCAGCTTCTGTGGAAGTAATTCCCTGTCCACTTTTTTCAACATTACTAACTTTAACTCTAAAGTCTTCAAATGAAATATCTTTTCCATCGATGCTTCCCACATCTTTTGAACTTTGACTAAAAGTACCGCTATTGAACAAATCTTGTATTATAAATGCAAATAATGCAAGTGCAATAACTCCTATCAATAAAGCGGAACGCTGTCTAATTTTTGCTAAAACTGCCATTTTTATTATCGTTAATTTTATATTCAGTTTGCGAAAATACAATTATCTAGTTAATAACAATACAACTAGGGTTTTATTTTGCAATATTTTTTTAATTAATGAAAAAATATCACTCTTTTAAGGACATTTTTACCAATTCAATTTTCTTATTCGAGCATTCTTCGATGACAAAATGAAACCTGTCTATACGTATTTTCTCTCCTTTTTGAGGTATTTCTTTTGTAAAATCTACAATAAAACCTCCTAAAGTACCGTAAGAATCTCCCTCCGGAATTTCCAGTTTATAGGTTTCGTTTAAATATTCAACATCTAATCTGGCTGAAAAAAGATACTCTCCTTCTCCTAATTCCTGCTCAATTAATTCTTCGTCCAGATCGTGTTCGTCTTCTATCTCTCCAAAAAGTTCTTCTACAATATCTTCGATTGTAATAATCCCTGAAGTACCGCCATATTCATCTAAAACTACAGCTACATTTTTTCGCTTTTTTATCAATAAATCCAGTGCATCTTTTATAAAAATAGTTTCTGGCACAAACTCAACCGCCATCAAGACAGATTTAATTGTGGCTGGTTTTTTAAACAAATCAAAAGAATGCACATAACCCACAATATCATCTAACGAATTTTGGCTCACTACAATTTTCGAATATCCTGTCTCTATAAACAACGCTTTCAAATCAGCGACACTATCAAACAAATCAATATCAACAATTTCTGTTCTTGGCGTCATAATATCCCTGGCTTTCACACCGGAAAACTCTAAAGCGTTTTGAAAAATCTGAATTTCAGAATCTACTTCTTCATCGTCTTCTACAGAACTCATTTGTTCTGTAATGTAATGTCCCAGTTCAATTTTGCTAAAATATAATTGTACCTGATCGCCTTCTGTTTTGAAAAATTTTCTCAGAATTAAATCGGAAATCCAAATAAAAAAAGTAGAGATATAGTAAAACAACCGATAAAATAAATACGCAGGAATTGCAAAAAACTTAATTAAAGAGTTGGCATACACCTGAAAAAAGACCTTCGGAAAAAACTCTGCCGTCATCAAAACTACAACAGTCGAAATTAAAGTCTGAAGAAATAAATGGGTAAATTTAGAAAACTCAAATCCGGATCCAAGAATCCATTTTAAAACCAAATCACCCATAAAAAAACCATACACTACAAGCGCTACATTGTTGCCAATAAGCATTGCTGCAATAAATTTAGATGGTTTTTCAGTAAGCTTAGTAAGGATCTGAGACAGAAAATTATCCTGTTTTTTCTCTATTTCAAGATAAATTTTATTGGAGGAAATAAAAGCTATTTCCATTCCTGAAAAAAAAGCGGCTAGTATTAAACATAGTATTATAATACTAATTTCCATTTTTTATTGTTTTTTGTTGCGTTCTTCCATCTTCTTAAGAAATCTTCTTCTGAAGAAAAACATAAATATTGCCATTCCTGCAATAATCAGACTTAACCAAGCCTCATTACTTCCCTGAGTCAGCTTGGTAACTCCGTCATAAATAAAGAAAGCTGCAAATACTAAATAAACGTACTGCGTATATTTCATGTAACCCATAATAATGTCTTTTTATTCGTCAGCTTCTATTTCACCGCTGATACGTTGTGAATTTATTACTTTAAAATCTTTGCTAAAATCAATCCCCTGACCATTCGAAACCCCTTTAACATCCGTCAGTTTAAATTTTCTTTCGGTGTAAAACCATTCGTTTTTCTGGTCAAAAAACAATTGCTCGGTTTCTAACATTTGTCCCGCCTCAGAAGTGATTTTTACTTTTCCCTGCAAATCTATAATACTGGTGTTTTTATAGGAAACCGCATAATTTGACTTTATAAAAGTTCTCTTTCCTTTTTTGTCATATAAAGTAACATCTATCCCTTTTGGAAACTCGGTAAAAGGAAAACTGACATTTGAATAATCCAGCATTTTAGGGCTAATTAAAACCCCTGTAATACGCCCGGAATCGGTATATTTAGTAGTTGCCATGTCGGTATCACCCGCAGGAACAAACTCTGAGAAATTGATTTTCTGAACTTCTTTAAAATTACTTTCGCATCCAAAAAACAGTGTCACAGCAAGTGCTGTGACAACCATTAATATATTATGTCTCTTTGGTAAATTCATTTGCCAAATGTACTAAATTGTAATGAGCTTATAAAAACATAAATTTTATGTTTTTAGTTGAATTTACTTTTCACAAACCACTTATCATTAAATGAGAAGCTAAGACTGAAATTGATGTAGTTTTCCTGAATCAAATTAGCAGTAACAGTTCCTTTTTTCCCAAATTCAATACCAAAATTCACATTAGAAAACTGTCCGGTAACAGGAAATCCTGCTCCCAAACTCACTCCTACATCTTTAATGGACTCTGAGTTTACCACCAAACCAATTTTTTCATACTTAAAACCAGCTCTGTAGGTAATTCTTTTAAAATAACTTGAGAAAGAAGTATAGTTAGGTATATAATAACCTCCAATAGCATATTTAGAAGATTTCTCATAGCGAACATCATCACTAGTATTATAATAGTTCTCATACTCCCCTTTTCCCTGAAAAGCTACCGAAGTACCTATTAACCATTTTCTAGCCTCTCCTAAACCTGCACCTACAGTAAATCTGCTAGGCAATTCTAA
The DNA here is from genome assembly GCF_009789235.1 of Flavobacterium hydrocarbonoxydans. Classification (GTDB taxonomy): domain Bacteria; phylum Bacteroidota; class Bacteroidia; order Flavobacteriales; family Flavobacteriaceae; genus Flavobacterium; species Flavobacterium hydrocarbonoxydans. The sequence continues at coordinate 62,847 of NZ_WSTB01000009.1, forward strand.
ATCTCTATTATCTGTCACTTGATCATCTACTTCTAAATCAGTACGAATCAACCTTGTGTTTTCAGATTTTAATGTTGTTCCAAAAGTATAATTCAAACTCGTATATAAATTTAGTTTTGTATCAATTTTACGCTGATACATAGTCCCTAAATTAAAATTAATCCCTGACAAGGTTGTAACATTCGTCTCTACGGTAGAAACCGGAATTCCTGTAATAGCCTCAATACTGTTAGTTTCAATTCTACCAAAATTATATTGTACATCAGCACCAATTGTCCAGTTTTTCTTGATTTCATAACCAGCCCCAAAGAACACTTTATTCAATCCTCCCGAACCTTCAAACTGACTGCTTCTTGAACCTTCAGGCCCAGCTGAATTATCATTTTTTATTTTATATCCTACAGACGTAGTCGGAATCAAACCAAAACCAACACCCAACTTACCCATTGGTATTCCCACTAATAAATAATCAAACGTAGATCTTTGCGCTTTTGAAGTTTCAGTTTCATTTTTCAACTTAGAAGTAGCAAAAGTTCCTCCAACCGTAAAAGTGGTTTGTCTTAAACTCGCATAACTTGCCGGATTATTCACATTTATGTGAATACTATCCTGTTCAACCGAAACTCCGGCCATCGATCTGTTTTCAAGTGTTCCGTTAAACTTTACATCACCAAGTCCATAAAAAGAATAAGGAGAAGATGTACCCTGTTGCGCAAATGAAACGAACGATATAAGCAAGCAAGCGCTTATTATAAATTTTTTAATCATTGTTGATTTTATATTGAAATGTTTGGTTCAAACTCTCCAGTAGGAAATTTGAATTGGCAAATATGGTATTTTTTAATCGTTTAGCCAAAAAATCTGCATCACCTCCCGTTAAAATTATGATAAAATTTAAAAAGTTCTCCCGATATTCATCGATAAAACCATCAATCTCATAGACGAAACCATTTACAACTCCCGAATGTATTGCTTCTGCAGTACTATCTCCTATATATGATTTTGGTTTCTCAAGTGTAAGCAAAGGCAGTCTGGCCGTGAAATTATGCAGAGCTTCATACCTCAAACGAAGCCCAGGAGAAATTGCGCCACCTAAATAATGATCGTTTTCGTCGATAAAATCGTAGGTAATACAAGTTCCGGCATCAATGACCAATCTGTTTTGTTTTGGATATTGCAAAGTTGCTCCTGCAGCCAAAACCATCCGGTCGATTCCCAGCGTTTTTGGGGTTGCATATTTATTGATAAAAGGAAAAGCATCATCATGGGTCAAAAAATGAATTTTAAGTTGATTCTCGAAAGCCAAAAAAGCTTGTTTTTCGACATTTCCAACCGAAGCCACGACCAAATCAGAACAATTTTGAATTTTTTTTAAAATTATTTTAATTTTTTTTTCGAGTTCATTTTTCTCAAAAACGAAATTTTCCAAAACAGTACTCCCCTCAAAGACAGCCGCTTTAATTCGGGTATTACCAACATCAACTGTTAAAACCATATTTGCATATTTACAAATGCGAAGGTACGAATTGATTTTTTTAAAAAAATGTTTTGGATAAACGAAAAATGATTCTATCTTTGCACCCGCAAACACGTTCACGCAACAGCTTTGAAAAAAGAAATAGCGTGACCTGATAAGCAAGGTGCCTTAGCTCAGATGGTAGAGCAATGGACTGAAAATCCATGTGTCCCTGGTTCGATCCCTGGAGGCACCACTGAAACCCGAATAGCAATATTCGGGTTTTTTGTTTTTATTACTTTCTTTAAAAAATTCCAAATTTTTGAAATTCCAAATTCCAATCTTTAGACTTTAATAGATTCTAACGGATAACATTTTATAGAAAAACTCCAATTTTCTCAAATTCCAAATTCCAACTTTACTTTTGAAATTCCAAATTCCAACATTATATAGAAATTTAGCGTAGAAAACAGAAACAAAAGACAGAATCTCAAAAATACATTTCAAATAGAAAATTTGGAATTTAAAAAATATTGGCATTTTTTAAAGAAAGATATTAAAACAGAAAAAGCCTTTCCGTTAAGAAAGGCTTTTAAACAATATTTGCGGTCTGGACGGGACTCGAACCCGCGACCCCATGCGTGACAGGCATGTATTCTAACCAACTGAACTACCAAACCCACTGCGTTATTGTGAGTGCAAAAATACAACAGAACTTTGATTCTACAAGGGTTTTTATGAATTAAAATTGATAAAATTTTAATTCGCTAAATTCCAATATTTTAAAATCCTAAATTCGAATTTTAAAACGCATTTAAGCGCAAATTTTAAATCTCTGAAATCCAATATTCCAAATTTCGACTTTAAAACAAGCATAAATATTCCTCAAATCTTACGATTCAAAAAAGAAACTTTTTTCAAAATTGGAATTTGGGATTTTAAAATATTGAGATTTAACGTATGTCGTAAATCAAAAAAGCCATCCACAAAAGTGGAAAGCTTTTCATTGGTCTAACTACTAAACCAGCTACGAGTTACAAAGTCGTAGCAAACAACACAACTAATCTTAGATACCGTATTTGGGCAAAAAAGCCTTTCCGTTAAGAAAGGCTTCTCCCAATATTGCGGTCTGGACGGGACTCGAACCCGCGACCCCATGCGTGACAGGCATGTATTCTAACCAACTGAACTACCAAACCTCTGCGTTATTGCGGTTGCAAAGATAGTACAGAATTTCATTTCTGCAAGTGTTTTATCAAAAAAAATGAAATAAATTTTTAAATTCTTAGCCAAAGTTTTGTTTTTCAACTAAATATGTAGTCAATATTTTTTCGAAATTATCCCCAACATTTACCGAAACGTACTTAATTTGGTTCTTGGCGCAGGTTAAAGCTAAGTTTTTGAAGTATGCCGAAGCTCTTTTTTCATACTCTTCTTTTATATTATCAGCAAAAATAGATATTTCTTCACCTGATTCTAAGTCTATAAATTTACGGGGCGCATTATCAAATTCAAATTTCAGCTCCGTTTTATCATCTACTACATGAAACAAAACTACTTTGTGTTTGTTGTGTTTTAGATGCTGCAAGACATTAAAAAGCTTTTCCTCATCTGCGGACTGAAACATATCGGTAAACAAAATAATCATCGAACGACGGTGCATTTTTTCTGCAATCTGGTGCAGATAGGTAATCGTGTCGGTTGTTTTCTTAACTTTTGGCTGAATTAATAACTGCTCTAATTTATTAAGCAACATCCTGTGATGGCGGTCACTTCCTTTCTCCGGCGCATAATATTCATAACTGTCCGAGAAAACACTCAGACCAACGGCATCGCGCTGTTTCTTTAAAATATTCATTAAAACCGCCGAAGCCAAAACCGCAAAACCTATTTTCTTTTCATAAAAAGGCTGATTTGTTTTCAGTTCCGGATAATGCATCGATGAGGAGTTATCTACTATAATATGGCAGCGTAAGTTAGTTTCTTCCTCAAAACGTTTGGTATATAAACGATCGGTTTTGGCAAACAATTTCCAGTCGATATGTTTGGTGCTTTCGCCTGCATTATACACTTTATGCTCTGCAAATTCAGCCGAAAAGCCATGAAACGGACTCTTGTGCATTCCTGAAATAAAACCTTCGACCACCTGATTGGCCAACATCTCCAGATGCTGGAAACTTGATATTTTTTCTATTTCTGATTCGATCTTCATCTTTCAAATGTATTAAAAGAATAAATCATTTAAAAATTAAACGCTTTGAAATCTCTTCCTGACAAACAAATAAGAAGGCCTGACTTTCGCCAGACCTTCTTCATTACTAATTCAAAAAATATACTTCCTTTATTTATTCGGTTTGCTGAAAATCAAAACTTAAATCTCCGCCATTGTAATTCGCTGAGATATTTGTTGGGAAAAGCTGCGCTGATCCACTCACCCATCTGTATTCTTCAAAACGGATATTACCTGCTGTAATAGGATAAACTATATTTGTATTATCAGCTTTAGATTTTTTATACCAATCATTTGAGTTCATGGTGATCACATATTTTTTATCTTTTTCTAATGCCATTTCACCAATAACTTTGGTTACAGCAACATCTGCAGTTGCTACATTTAAGGTTTCAGAACGCAATACTGCTTTTGATGCAAAATCCCAAATGGTTACACGTAGAGTAGGATTTGCATCCGGCATTTTAAGGGTTATGGCCTTAATTTTTCCTTTTACTGTTGGTGTAAACACTAATCCAAATTCATAATCTCCGGAATTGATAAAATTAACAGATGTATTAAATCCGGTCTCGGCATAATAAGTGGCTAATGGATTTTCAGTTTCAAAAACGGGTGCCACTACTTCGTTATCATCATCACTACTACATGAAGCTGAAAAAAATGCGATTGATAAAAGTGCGAACATAACTTTAAAAATTTTCATAATAATTTAGTTTTAATTGGTTTTGTATTATTAATTACAGGACAAATTTGCCCGAATAAATTCGTTATAAAAACCACTAATAGACTAACAACGTTTTAAATAGACAGACAACATTAATTCCTGCTGTTATTATTTTATTACATTTGAAAAATCAATTACAGCTCATGAAAAAATACACTTGTATTATTATAGATGATGACGAAATAGACAGGCTTACGGTTTTATCGTTTGCCAAAAGGTTTCCTGTACTTACCATTTTAGGTGTTTTTGAATCAGCAGATGAAGCGCTTCCTTTTATAGAAAAAGAAAATATAGACATCCTGTTTCTTGATATTGATATGCCGGGTTTAAACGGAATTGATTTCAGAAAAAAAACATTAGAGATTCCGGTCTGTATTTTTATAACGGCACATCCTGAGCATGCTGTAGAAAGTTTTGAAATTGAAACCCTGGATTTTATCGTAAAACCCCTTAAGCTGGACCGCTTTACACAAAGCATGAACAGGATTGAGGAATTTATGGAAATTAAACTCAAAGCCTCTCTTTTTGAGTCCAGTATTGGAGGCGATACTATTTATATTAAAGAAGGACATGAGCAAATCAAAGTAAAGCTTCATGAAATTTTATACCTCGAAGCTTTAAAAGATTACACCCTAATTATTACCGACAAAAAGAGACACTGCGTTTTATCGAGTATTGGTTTGCTTTTGAAAGAAGATCATTTTCAGTCTTTTATCCGGATTCATCGCAGTTATGCTATTCAGAAACAATACATCCAGAAGATCAATTCGACCGAAATTGTCCTTAATAATGATATGACCATTCCGGTTGGAAGAAGCTACAAAGACAACCTAAGCCTATTGTTATGATAAAAAATGTGTTGCTGTTGCTGTATTTCATAACGCTCTCTGGTTTTGCACAACAAGAACCCAATCTGGCATCGCATAAAACAACAAACGACAAACATAAAGCATGGACTAAGTATTGCCAGCAGTTAACTGATCTGGAAGATTATCCCAAACTATTAGCAGCAGCTGAAAAAGGAATTAAGATGGCTCAAAATCAGCCTTTTTATCTGGCGCGCTTTTATTTTTATAAGGGTCTTGCGTATGAGTTTAGCAATAATCAGTACCAAAAAGCACTGACAAACTATGAACTTTGCTGGAAATACGCCCAACAATCCCGAAATCTTAAAACCGAGACATCGGCTTTGATGCGCCTTAATTATATTTATTACTCGCTGCATTTAACCACAAAAAACAAAGAACTGTCTCAATATATCAGGAAAGTTCTGGACACCACAAAAAATACTTATACCAAAGCGGTGCTCAACGGGAGCCTGGCTGAATATTATCAGAATAATTCTGAATACGAAACTTTTATTCATTATCAGCTAAAAGCCATAACGCATAAAAAGCTGCTGGAAAAAAGCAAAGTCAATCAGGAGAATATTGGTATTTCATACAGTCAGATTGCAGGGGCTTATATTAAAATGAAGCAATACCAAAAAGCGATTGAGTATCTGGACGAAGCAAAACCGTACGTAATAAACTCTCCGTATGTAAGTGCTTTTTTGTGCAATTATTACATTCAGTGTTATGTAGGATTACACGATTTTAATAATGCCAGCAAGTATTATACTCATATTTACACGTTCCCTTCTGCAAAAGATTCTTTGTTTCTTAATTTGAGTTTTGCCAACCGAAGCCTGTCGGAATATCATATAAACGAAAAGCAGTTGAGCAAAGCTGCCGTTTATGCCCAAAAAGCAATTTTGATGGCTAAGAAATCCAACGACGACGAAATCCTGATGGAAGCCAACACCATCATGGGGAGAGTTTTATATGAAAACCACGAGTATAAAAAAGCGATTGAAACCCTTACGAAAGCCTCAGAACATGCGCTGAGTTACGACAAAGAATCCTTTGTTATCATTAATGAAAAACTCTCTCAGAGTTATGCGGCATTAGGGAATTGGCAGCAAGCGTATCATTACAACAAAATCTACAGCAAATACAATGACGAGATGATGCAGGAGTCTGCCAGTCAGAATATTGCCAATGCCGAAGCACGGTTTCAAAACAAAACCAAAAAGCAGGAAATAAAAAACCTGTCAACCCAAAATACCCTTAAAAATATTCAGATCGAGGATGCGAGAAAGCAGCGTATTTACTTAATTTCAGGGTTGGTTCTTGTGGGTGTGATTGGGTTATTATTATTCAAACAAAACCAAAATCGTAAAAAGACCAACCAAAAACTACAGCTGCTGAATCAGGAACTCGACGAAGCCAATAAAATCAAAGCGCGGTTTTTTAGCATCCTTAACCATGATTTAAGGAGTCCGGTTTCTAATTTGATTCACTTTTTGCACCTTCAGAAAGAAAGCCCCGAACTCCTTGATGAAGCGGCTGCTATCCGAATGCAGAACAAAGTCATTACGGGTGCCGAAAACTTATTATCGTCTATGGAGGATATTTTACTGTGGAGCAAAGGCCAGATGGAAAACTTTAAACCTCAGCCTAAAAAAGTATCAATTGGGATTGTATTCGAAGAGACAGACAAACATTTTTCGAGTGTAGAAAACATTCAAATAACATTTGAAGATCCTGAAAATATTATTTTGTTTACCGATGAAAATTACCTGAAAACCATTATTCGAAACCTAACCGGAAATGCGATACAGGCACTTGACAAAACCCCAAACGGAACGATACTCTGGAAAGCGTGGCAGGAAAACGGTTCGCATTTTCTTTCGATAACAGATAATGGACCAGGGGGAAGTCAGGAGAAATTTAGGGCTTTGTATGACGACACTCAGGTTACCGGAATCAAAACTGGTTTAGGACTGCACCTTATCCGGGATTTGGCAACCGCTATAAATTGTAAAATAGAGGTGGTATCAGAGCCTGATTCGGGAACTACATTTACTATTATATTCTAAATTTTTCACGCAGATTTATTTAATAACTTATCTGAAAATTTCACGCAGATTTTAAACAGATTTTAGCAGATGCACGCAGATTTTACTTTAATAAATCATCTGAAATTTTCACGCAGATTTTAAACAGATTAAAGCAGATGCGCGCAGATTTTTTTTAATTAATCTCAAATTAAATCAGCTAAAATCTGTTTAAAATCTGCGTGAAAAAAATCATTTTAATATGCGTGAAAAAAAAATCTGCAAACAATCCCAAATAAAAAAGGCCTGACTTGCGTCAAACCTTTTTTATATCAATCATAATCTTTCGATTACAATAAAGCGTCTAAACTATCAGCGTAGGTTTGTTTAGGAGCTACTCCTACTTGTTTTCCTACTACCTCACCGTTATGGAAAACCAAAACAGTTGGTATGTTACGAACACCGTATTTTGCAGCAAATTCCTGGTTTGCATCTACATCAACTTTTCCAACAACTACTTTACCTTCGTATTCGCTGCTTAATTCGTCGATGATTGGCCCAACCATTCTACAAGGTCCACACCATGCTGCCCAAAAATCTACCATTACCGGTTTATCTGATTTCAAAACTACTTCGTCAAAAGTAGCATCTGTAATTGCTAATGCCATAATATTTTATTTTAAAATTATAGTTTGATCAATTCAACATTCAAACTTGAGTACAAATTTAAAAATTTAAAACAAAAGAAACGCCATTCGCAAATTAGTTTTGATTATAAATGTATTGTCAATAATTATATTAACAATAAATCTCCTGTTTATAAGCTTTCATCAAATAACAAACTGAAAATCATCTTTTTAAAATGGCGTTTGTTTTTATGTTATCTTTAATGTCCGAAAAATTCAGTCCCATGAAACCATTCCTAAACAAAATAAAAAGTTTTTTACAAGCGCCAGGTTTTAAAAAATACGCCAGACGTTTTGGTTTTTTTGTCTTAGTATGCATCGGATTACTGCTTATAGCCTGCGGAGGACTGTCTTTTTACTTTCAGCAGCATAAACCCGAAATCATTGCCAAAATCAATTCTAAAATAAACGAAAACATCAACGGTAAGTTTCATATTGGCGATTTTCAATACAAGTTTCTGGTTGGTTTTCCCAATTTTACATTGGCACTCAAAGACGTCGAACTCAAAGACAATCAGTGGAACTCGCACAAACACACCCTTTTGAAAGCCAAAGAAATCGAAGCCCGTCTGAATTTATGGAGTTTATGGCATGACGAAATCAACATTCATAAAATACTAATCAACGAAGCGCAGATTTACCTTTATAAGGCCGAAAACGGTTATTCGAATTCGGATATCTTTAAAACCAAAAAGAAAAAAACTACCACTGACACTGCTACCAAAGAAACCACGATAGACCAAATCGCCTTAAAACAGGTTCATTTTATACTAGACAATCGGGTAGGTCATAAATTATTTGATTTTGATGTAGCCCGTTTAGAATCGAAAGTAAAATATGATGGCGACGACTGGCAGACCGATCTCTATATACGAACACAGATAAAAAGCCTGGCCTTTAATACCCAACTGGGATCGTTTGCCCAAAACAAACCACTTCAGGGCACGCTAAAAGTTTCTTTTATAGCCGCCAGACAGCTCATAAATGTAGATACCCAAAACCTAAAAATAGGAAATGACTCTTTTGATATTATTGCTTTTTTTAATGTGGGCAAAGCCAATTCGCTATTCGGCATCAACATTAACACCCACATTTTATGGCGAAACGCTTCGAATGTATTGTCGCAAAACATCAGCTCGAAACTCAACCGCTTTGATCTGAAAGAAAAAATTGCAGTCAATTGCGACATCAAAGGCGACCTCAACGACGAAGGCGATCCTAAAATTGTCGTGCATGCCGAGATCAGGAACAACGAACTCAGCATTCCGGACGGACGCATTACCGACTGTACCTTCAGAGGATTTTTTACCAATAATTTCAGACCCAAAAACGGTATCAACGACGCCAATTCTGCCATTATCCTGAGTCGGTTTTCGGGTAAATTCCAAAACATCCCCATTAGCATTCCGCAAGCCGTCATTAATAATTTAGAGAAACCGCTGGCAACCGGAAATGTCAATTCGGATTTCGACATTCAGAACCTCAACGAAATGAGCAACGATAAGTGGATTCATTTTTCTGAAGGTCATGCCAAAGCCAATCTCAAATTTCAGTTTGATGTAGTCGATCTCTACATTACCAAACCCCGTTTTATAGGCAATGTCGATATTAAGAACGCCTCCTTTCATTTTATTCCGAAAAAAGTCAAAGCCGAAAAAGTAAATGTGCAGCTTGACTTTACCGAGAAGGCGCTGATCATCAAAAAAATCGCTTACAAACACAACAAAAACATGATCTATATCGACGGCAAAATCGATAATTTCCTCAATCTCTATTATGATGCGCCCGAGAAAATGGTCGTCAACTGGAACATCTATGCTCCTTATATAGATCTGAAACAATTTCTGGGCGTACTGGCCAATTCGCAAAAGGCTAAAATCGCGGCCAAACCCAAAAAGAGAGCCACGCTATCTGACCAGTTGCGCACCACGATCGAAAAATGTGCCGTAGCCATCAACATCAAGGCCGACAAGATACTCTACAACAAACTCACGGCCACTAACACCCGTGCCACGATCGAGATGGTCAATTCGCAGCTCATCATCAAAAACGGTTCGCTGCAAACCTCCGGCGGCAGTATCGCTTTTAATGCTGTCGTGGCGCCCAAAGGCAAGAACTACACCTTTGCATCAGGCGCACAGGTAAACCGGGTTGATATTGCGGGTTTTTTGCGTTCGTTTAACAATTTTGGTATCCAGTCGTTCAGTCCTAATAACCTCAAGGGAAAACTCAGCAGCCGCGCCAACGTAAGCGGATACATCAACAGTCAGGGCGAGCTCATTACGAATTCGATGCACGGAAAACTCGATTTTAATGTTACCCAGGGCGCCTTAGTCAATTTTGAGCCTATAGTCAGAGTCGGCAAGTTTGCCTTTCCGTTTCGCGACGTCCGCAACATTACGTTCAGCGATTTGTCGGGCAACCTCAATATGCGTGGCGAGCAAATCGACATCAACCAGCTTACCATCAGTTCGAGCGTGCTCAACTTCGATATCGAAGGCATTTATTCCTTCGGACGCGGTACCAATCTGGCCCTCACCATCCCACTCCGAAACTCAAAAAACGACGCCAAACTAGCCTCCAAAGCCGAACGGGATGCGGTGCGCGATCGCGGTATCGTACTGCATTTATTAGCGGTAGATGATGCAGGAAAAATGAAAATTAAGTGGGGGAAGAATAAGAAGTAAAAACAAATCCACACCATCTTGTCATTCCGTAGGAATCCCACCAAAGCAATGCCGCAAAGAAATTTTCTAAAGCAAAACCCCACCATCTTGTCATTCCGAAGGAATCTCAGCAAAGTAATGCCACAAAGAAACTTTTTTAAAGCACAACCACACAATCTTGTCATTCCGAAGGAATCCCAGCAAAGTAATTCAGGAAAGATTGTAATTTATTCAGAGCCTTCAGAATTGTAATTTCAATTTTCAGGAGCTAATTCCTGCTATCCGTTTCAATCTTTTGTGCCGAACCCCGGCACAAAAGGATTTCCACTTCTATCAGGGCTAGGGGTTTCGGTTTCATAAAGAAGTTTCTGATCCTTTTTAGTTTACACAATCTAATGACTACTCCCTCTTTTCTCTAAAAAACCCCAAGTTTCACGTCTGCGACGTGAAATTTCACGTCCGTGATGTGAAATTTCACATCGAAGACGTAAACGTTTACATCAGGAACGTGAAATTTCACGTCCGTGATGTGAAATTTCACATCAAAGAGGTAAACGTTTACGTCCGGAACGTGAAATTTCACGTCCGTGACGTGAAATTTCACATCGCGGACGTAAACGATGGCATTATTTCGATAATAGGCATAAAAAAACCTTTTTGTATTGCTACAAAAAGGTTTCTCTATTTTATTCAATTTTTAATTACTGCTCAACTGGCGGTATTGGTGTTTCTCCAGTGTTGTTAATACCTGTACGACTAAAAAACTGCCCAATTTCAGTTACTTTGTTTTCAAAGCCTCCTACTTTTGTCCCAGCCTTGTACTGGCTATAGCCATAATCTGTTAAAGCTGCGTGGTAGTTATCAAAATCATGCAAAATTTTATTGTTGTTCAGGCTATCCTGCATATTCTGCAAGCGGGTCATGACTTTTTGTAGAAAATCGCGGGAGTCATAATCGGCCTGAAACTCTACCCAGTCCACATCCGGAGCACTTAACTCTGGTGTATTCACTCGGTAATCCAGTACTTTGTTTACTATGAGCTTGTTCTGCTCGTTTATACTTCCGTACTTTTTGCGCTCCTCCGGATTAAGGTTTCGGTACTTCGGTGCCAATGTTTTTTCAAGTGTACTCAAGGCGGTTAAGATGGCTGATTTTTCAGTAGCCTGATAGTGGCTGTTGTTTAAATTTTCAAATGGCATAGTAAAAGTTTTTTAAATTATAAATAAAATATTTGAATTTCAAATATAATAAAAAACCTACATTAAAAACATTTTATGTTTTATTTCTTTAATCTTTTTACTACTTTTTTGTAAAAACCTATTATGTAGGTATCAGAATACGTAGAAACGCCAGTCAGAAATGATTGGCGTTTTTTTTTATGGGAGAAATTGAAACTGCAAGTTAATATCACGTTGAAAACTATTTAACCATGTGGCCAATTGTAAGCAGGCCAATTGTCCTCACAAAACTACTTTTATAAACTATGAATATAAAAGAAAAATTCGGATCAAAAGTCAAAGAGCTTCGGGAACAAAAAGGGCACTCGATCGAGTATTTAGCCAATATATCTAATGTTGACAGAACCTACATCTCTGATATTGAAAAAGGAAAAAGGAATGTCTCTATAGAAATTATAGAAAAAATAATTACCGCTCTTGACACTGATTTTGGAGCTTTTTTTAACGATAACAATTTTAAGAAATGAAGAAAAAAGAATATGCCGAAATTAAAGAAGTTATCAACGAAGAACTAAACGAACCTCAGTATAATATCTTTTACGAAAAAGAAAACTGGGTTGATAAAAAGTTTAGTAATCCATCAGCAAAAATTCGACTAGCAACAATGTTTAGCGGAATTGGATCAATAGAACATGCTTTACAAAGATTAGATATTTCAAGTGAAATTGTTTTTGCATGCGACAATGACAAACACGTTAAACAAAGTTATTTTGCCAATTACGAAATTTCTGAAAATAGTTGGTATGACGATGTTACCCAAATTGATGGATCAAAATACGAGGGGGGTATTGATTTATTAGTTGGAGGAAGTCCTTGCCAATCATTCTCCATGGTCGGAAAAAGAAAAGGCTTTGAAGACACTAGAGGAACGCTTTTTTATGAATTTGCAAGAGTTATAAAAGAGAGCCAGCCTAAAGTTTTCATATTTGAGAATGTAAAAGGGTTAGTAAATCATGATAAAGGAAATACTTTCAAAGTAATTAAAGAGACCTTTAAAGAGTTAGGTTACAAAATCAATTATCAATTATTAAATTCTAAAGATTTTGGCATCCCTCAACATAGAGAAAGGATATTTGTCGTTGGGTTTAGAGATATTGATACTGAATTTCAATTTCCAGAAGCAATTCCTTTAGAATATAAAATGCAAGATTTTCTGGAAGACTACATCGATAGCAAATATTACCTAAAAGAAAAAGGAGTAAAATTCGTAACAAGTACAAAAAATAGAAATAAAAGATATACGCAAATAAATGGAGATATTGCTTTATGTCAAAAGGCTAACCAACAATTCAACTGGCATGGTGATTTTGTTTTTGAAGAGGCCGAAAGCGATTTTAACGATTTCATTTTTAATGTAAATGATGTTGAAGAAAAATATTATCTATCTGAAAAAACAAAAGCTTATGTTTTAGCCACTGGAACAAAATCATTTAAAACAACCGTTGGAACTGACTTAGAAATAGCAAGACCAATTTTACAATCAATGCACAAAATGCATCGTTCAGGAGTTGACAATTATGTAACTCATAATAAAGGTAAAATTAGAAAATTAACACCTCGTGAATGCCTTCGTTTGATGGGTTTCAAAGAAGATTTCAAACAAGTAGTTAGTGATACTCAAATGTATAGACAGGCTGGCAATAGTATCGTTGTGAATGTATTTATTGCATTGATGAAACAAATGGATATAACTAAATTTGGAGTATAAAACATTATGAGTAATTATCAAAAAATTAAAATTGACGAAATAGAATACCATATAATTGACTCTATTCAAGATTATAGAGCAGAGGATAGTTTTATTGACCCCAAAAATAAATTATCTCAATTTACAGGTAATGGAGAAGCAAAAAAACACATAGGAACCTATAAGGGGGATAAAAGTAAAAAAATGTCTGCTTTTTTTAATTACTCAAATTGGGGTCAAGCTCATCTTGATAAAAAGAAAAATCGAAAAACAATAAACTCAGCAAGAGAAAGCGGCGCTGTAGTCCAAGAAAAAAGTTGTTTTTTCAGCAAGTCTAATATGCTTCAGTATTTAGATGATGCCAAAGCTGAATATTACACTCAAGAACAATTATACCATAATGATATTGGAAAATATTATGAAAAAAGATATGAAAAAGTTTCAAATCTTGATGAGGAACATATTTTTTTCAGCATCTACGATGCTTCTGATAATTTATCGAAAGAACAAAATAGAGGATATATTAGATCTGATGATAGTATTTGGAAATTATGGAGAGAATTAATTTTACCAAAAATAAGCTATCTGTCAATATTAAAATTAGTTCCGGTTACTCCAACTGAACAAAATAATAAGCCAATTTTCTATTTTAGAATTCTATTAGATTATCAATTTAGAACTTTTGTGCATCCTAGTGCTTTACAATTAGCTGAAGAGATCTTAGTTGATGATGAAGAAATAGTAGAGATTAAAAAATCATATCGAGTTGGGCAAGAAAAATATAGACGAAATGTTATTGAACATATGCTTCAATGTCCATTTTCCAAAATAACAGATGAAAGACTTTTAATAGCAAGTCATATTAAGCCATACAGTGCTTGTATAAAAGAGAACAGACATGATCAGGCGTTAGACCATTTAAATGGACTTGCACTTTCACCCACATACGATAGACTTTTCGATCAGGGATATATAACATTTTTAGATAGTGGAGAATTAATTTGTGGTACGCAGCTTAGCTCTTATACTTGGGATAAATTAAATATTAATCCATTAGCAAAAAATAAAATGAAAATACTACCTGAAAATAGAGAAGGTTATTTGGAGTATCATAGAAAGCATGTGTTCCAGGATAACATAATTGATTTAATATAAATTAAAATGCTAAAGGATGGATGTCCACGATCCAGAACAACGCTCCAAAAACATGCGTGCCATCAAAAGCACCGCAACAAAAGCCGAAATTACTTTGGCAAAAGCGTTATGGAATTTAGGATATCGATACCGAAAAAACAACAAAACAGTCTTCGGTAAACCAGATTTCACTTTTAAAAAACTGAAAATAGCCATCTTCGTAGATTCAGAATTCTTTCACGGAAAAGACTGGGAAACCAAAAAGAAACCCCAAACCAATCCTGAATTCTGGATCAAAAAAATAGAAAGAAATATGCAACGAGATATAGAAGTCAATGCATATTTAGAATCCCAAAACTGGAAGATTCTTCGTTTCTGGAGTAATGACATCAAAAAGAATTTAGATTCCTGTCTCCTTGAAATTCAAAACGCAATTACAAAAAGACAAAACCTCTAGCTCATTCTTCGAACTTCGAAATAACAAAAAGCACTTCAACTTTTCCCAAACTTTTATTAATTCATTTGTCCTTCTATTTTCATTTAGGTAACTTGGGTCTATAATCATTAAATATACACCGTTATGAAAATTCAAATCAATACCGACAAGAACATAGAAGGACACGAAAGATTAGAAGCTTATTTTTCTGGAGAATTAGAAAAAGGCCTAACTCGTTTTGAAGAAAAAATCACCCGCATCGAAGTGCATTTTGGAGATGAAAATGGAGAAAAATTCAGTGTAAAAGATAAAAAATGTGTAATCGAAGTTCGTACTGCTAAACTACAACCCCTAACCGTTACAGAACACGCAGACAGTATTGAAAAAGCTTTTCAGGGAGCTTTGGCAAAAATTAAAAAATCACTGACGACTACTTTCGAGAAGATGAAAGAATATTAAATTAAAAAAAGGGACAAAGGTTCAGAGATTCAAAGCTGCAAAGGCTTAAATCTATAAGATTTAAAACAAAAAAGGATGAGCTAAACTCATCCTTTTTTTATTATTATCGGTTAGAAACTCTGAACCTTTGTGCCTTTGAGCCTTTGCACCTTACAATTAAGATTTTGGCAACGGTGCTCCCACGGCAACATCACAACGATGTCCGGGTTGTCCGTGAGCTGGGTTCATTCCTTCGGCTACTGTTGTTGTTGCAGTACTTTCGGTGCTTAATAAAGCCGGAACAGCCGGATTTGCAGCTGGCGGTGTAACGGTAAAGTTTTGCGTAGCAGTTCCGCCTTGAGTACTTGTACTTGCAGCAGCTGGTTTAGTTACTGGCGAATTTAAAGGTGCCCCAACCGGAATATCACATCGGTGTCCGGGTTGTCCGTGAGCCGGATTCATCCCTTTCGCTACTTTAGCAGGTGTCATGGTAGTGGTGGTTACCACGTTTTGCTGATTCGGGTTTACCTGTACGGTTTGCCCAGGCTGTGCTGCCTGTGCTTGAGGGGCTGCCGAATTTAAAGGTGCTCCTACTGCAATATCACAACGGTGACCCGGTGCTCCGTGCGCAGGATTTACTGGGCCAGTATTTCCGGAAGCTGCATTCAGGGCAACATTCTGACTACCCGCAGGCATTTCTACTATCGATTTGGTTTTTGCGGTATCTTTTGCAAGTCCCAGTTTCACTAATTCTGAGGTGGGTGTGCTTTCTTGTGGCTCTAATTCTTTCTTGCACGAAACAAAAAACAATGAGGTAATGAGTAACGAACTTATAAGGATTTTCGGATTCATAGTTGCGGTATTTTAAAGAACTCAAATATACTCGTTTTTGATTTTAAACCATATAAGTGATATAAGAAAATTTAAGTTGCGTTGTCTTGGAGTTTCGAAGATGGTAAGTTGCAAAAGATTCTTTTTTTCTCGCAGATTCTTTGAGCTACGTTGTCTTTTAGTCTCGCAAAGATGCAAAGTCGCAAAGAAAAAAGCTTAAAGTAAAACTTTGCGTCTCTGCGCCTTTGCGAGAAATAATGAAAATATAAGCTTCACTTTGAGTTACGCTGTCTTTTAGTCTCGCAAAGGCGCGAAGTCGCAAAAGATTCTTTTTTTCTCGCAGATTCAGCAGATTGAGCAGATTTATTTCTAATCTTACTAATCCTTATAATCTGTGGCAAAAAACTTGGCGGCTCTGCGCCTTTGCGAGATTAATTTTAGCAATCAAATAAAAACCTTTGCGTGGCTCTGCGAAAACCTCCGCGCATCTCCGCGAAATAATAAAAATCATTAACTTTAAATCCAAATAACCTTATCATGAAAAAATCATTTTTACTGCTTTTATGTATTAGCACATTCGCTATTGCTCAGACTACCGAAAAAGACAAAATCAATCAATTACTGGATAACTGGCACAAAGCAGCTGCTGAGACAAAGTTTGATGCTTATTTTAGTGCATTGGCCGAAGATGCGATTTATATCGGGACAGATGCAACTGAAAACTGGAATAAAAAAGATTTTCAGGTTTGGGCCAAGCCTTTTTTCGATAAAGGAAGTGCCTGGAGTTTTACGGCATTGGAACGTCATATTTATTTTGATAAAACGGGTAAAACTGCCTGGTTTGACGAATTATTGAATACACAAATGAAAATCTGTCGTGGCTCCGGAGTTTTAATCAAAGTGGGCAAAGAATGGAAGATTCAGCATTACGTACTCTCCATGACCATCCCGAATGATGAAGTTGATGCCGTAATAAAAGTAAAAGCGCCAATCGAAGACGCTTTGATTAGCAAACTTCAAAAAAAATAAACAAATTTCGATTTTCTTTTGATAATCCTAACTTTTTAGTCCCTAAAAAAAATGGCTTAGCGATTTCATTATAACATATTTGGCAATTTGCCCTGTTTTTTTCGACTTTCAAATATCATACTCTCAAAAAAACGAATCGAATTTTGAAAAATTAATTAAAATAAAACTTTAGCCTCTATTTTAACAGCCCTTAAAATCAAAATATTTATTTTTTTTTAACTTTGACCCCAAAAAAAATAGGGTTCAATAAAGATTTGAAAATGAAAATAGAAAAACGCTGGGTCATTTCCTTTATTATTATTAGTATCGTTTGTATTATTGGCGCTTTTTGGCCAACCGTTACTGAAAACAGTTATGTATTATCCGCATTTGGCACTACAGAACATATCGTTCCCGCCGATGTTGCCTGGATGTTAACTTCCTGCTGTCTGGTTTTGATCATGACTCCGGGGCTTTCGTTTTTTTATGGCGGAATGGTAGGCCGGAAAAATGTCATTTCGACGATGTTGCAAAGTTTTATTTGTTTGGGCGTAGTAACACTATTATGGGTTGTGGTCGCTTTTAGTCTGGCTTTTGGTGAACCAGTAGGGATTAACATTGGCGGAAAGTTCTATAGCTTTTTTGGTAATCCAGCCACTTTTGCCTTCATGGATTATGTGAATATTTTACCTCACAAACAATTGGCCAATACCATTCCGTTTATGCTTTTTGCTTTGTTCCAAATGAAGTTTGCTATCATCGCTCCTGCAATTATCACCGGTTCATTTGCAGAACGCGTTCGATTCATCTCGTATTTACTTTTTATTAGCTTATTCACGATTTTTATATACGCTCCGTTGTGCCACTCGGTTTGGTATCCTACAGGAATTTTAGGAAGTTATTTTGGTGTAAAAGATTTCGCCGGAGGAACCGTAGTGCACATGAGTTCCGGTTTTGCGGCTTTGGCAGGAGTTTTGGTTTTAGGAAAAAGAAAGAACAGTCAGCATATTCCAACCAATATTCCGTTTGTATTATTAGGTACCGGAATGTTATGGTTTGGCTGGTTCGGATTTAATGCCGGTTCTGCTCTTGCAGCCAACGGAACTGCCGCAATGGCTTTTGCAACCACCACTACATCATCGGCAGCAGCCATGCTTACCTGGATTTTCTTTGATAGAATCAACGGAAGAAAAGTATCGGCTTTAGGAGCCTGTATTGGTGCTGTAGTTGGTTTGGTAGCGATTACTCCGGCAGCTGGTTTTGTATCGGTTCCTGAAAGTATGTTCTTTGGTTTTGTAACTGCATTGGTTTCAAATTCAGCTGTAAATTGTCGTTTCTCAAAACGCTTTGATGATACTTTGGATGTTTTTGCCTGTCACGGTGTTGGCGGCATTATGGGAATGATCTTAACCGCTATATTTGCTCATGGCGAAAACGCAAGCTTACTGCACGGCGGATGGAATGTTTTTGCACATCACATGATAGCATTGGTATTGGTTTCGCTTTTTACTTTTTTCGGAGCTTATTTATTATTTAAAGTAACGAATTTCATTATTCCGTTACGTGTTTCTGAAGAAAACGAGCACATCGGTCTGGATTTATCGCAACACGATGAAACTTTAGATCCAAAATCTAAACCAATTACAGAGGCACATTACGGTTAAAAAATATAATCGCAAAATAAAATTAGCCACAACCCGGGCGATAGCGAATTGGCGAAGCAATTCACGAATTTTTTCTGCTTGTATTGATAAGAACAGATAACTAAAAATTCGTGAATTCGTGGCTAAAAATTTTAAAACCTGATTCAGGCTATTTTCATTCGTTTATATTCCTTAATTTTGCTGAAAATTTTTGTAAAAGTGGGAAGTAAAAATAAACTAAAAAGATTCAGAGAAAACGAAACATTTCAAAACGTTTTCCAACCAACCAGAGAAGAAGTTGTAGGCGATTTAATGCCTTTGAAAGGGAAATGGAATACTGATTTCTTTAAAAATGATAATCCTTTAGTTTTAGAATTAGGATGTGGAAAAGGGGAATATTCAGTAGGTTTAGCCGAAAGATATCCTAACAAAAATTTTATCGGAATCGATATTAAAGGTGCCCGTTTCTGGCGAGGTGCCAAAACTGCTGTTGAAACCGGTCTGCATAATGTTGCCTTTATCAGAACTCAAATTGAGTTAATCAATCATATTTTTGCTGAGAATGAAGTGGATGAAATCTGGATTACTTTTCCGGATCCACAAATAAAATACAAGAGAACAAAACACAGAATGACCAACTCTGAGTTTTTGAAATTGTATAAAAAAATCCTTAAAAAAGATGGTGTCGTTAACCTGAAAACCGATAGCGAATTTATGCACGGTTATACTTTAGGATTGCTTCACGGTGAAGGTCATGAGGTTTTATACGCGAACCATAATGTTTATACAAACGAAGGAAGTCCTGAAGAGGTTACTGCTTTTCAGACTTTTTACGAAAAACAATATTTGGAAATTAACAAGGCAATTACGTACATTCGTTTTAAAATTAAAGACTAATTTAGTTTTAAAAACAAATTACCCATAACCCTTACACAACTGAATGGCATTACTTACTCCTTTACTTTCAGGTTTCATAGCCGCTTTCATTGGTATTATTCCGCCAGGATTAATCAATATGACTGCCGCTAAAATAAATTTGAAAGAAGGAAAAAAGAACGCTTTATGGTTTGTGGTGGGAGCCGTTATCATTATCTTTTTTCAGGTTTACGTGGCTGTTTTGTTTGCCCGTGTCATCGACGACCGTCCGGATGTCGTAACCTTATTGCGCGAAGTAGGTTTTGTCATCTTTTCGATTCTTACGATTTATTTTTTATTTATTGCCAAAGGTCCAAAAACTAAAAAATCAAAGATTAAAAAAAGCAGTAAAAAAAGCCGTTTCTTTTTAGGAATGCTGCTTTCCGGACTGAACTTCTTCCCGATTCCGTATTATGTCGTAGTGAGTGTTACACTGGCGTCGTATAATCTTTTCGAGTTCGAGAATAATATTATTTTTACTTTTGTATTGGGGTCTGTTTTAGGCTCTTTTGCCGTACTGTACAGCTATATTGCTTTTTTTAAAAGCATCGAAAGCAAAACCGATTATCTCCTAAAAAACATGAATCGAATTATTGGAAGCATCACCGGAATAATTGCAGTGGTGACTTTAATCAATATTCTGAATTATTATTTTGGATAGAAAAATATAAGCCACAGATTAACGGGATTAAAATGATTTCTCTCGTAGTTTGCGGTAAAAAAATCACGCAGATTTTAAAAAATCTCTTTAATCCCGTTAATCTGTGGCAAAAAAATAAATTATGGCTGAGGATAATTTTTTTGAACGAGTTTACGCCATTGTAAAACAAATTCCTTACGGGAAAGTAACTTCTTATGGTGCCATTGCAAAAGCTTTAGGAACCGCTCGTTCTGCCAGAATGGTCGGCTGGGCAATGAACGCTTCCCACAACATGGAAGATGTTCCGGCGCACAGAGTGGTGAACAGAAAAGGACTTTTAAGCGGAAAACATCATTTTGACGGCACTAATTTAATGCAGCAGCTTCTGGAAAGCGAAGGAATCGAAGTGGTGAACAATCAGATTATTGATTTGGAAAAACACTTTTGGGAGCCTGAAATTTCCACCATATAAGTGATATAAGTTCATTTATACTTTGCGTTTAAATTTCTCGCAAAGGCGCAGAGCCACAAAGTTTTTTCTTTAAAATTTCCTTTGCGCCTTTGCGAGATTAAAAAACAAAGTAAATCAATACTTTTAAAATGAACTTATATCACTTATATGGTTCAAAAAAATCAAATCAAACAAATTACAAAATCGGTTTTTTCTTCATCGGTTTGGTAGCTTAAATAACCTCCGTGGGCTTCGATGATGTTTTTTGAAAGTGTTAATCCAATCCCCGCGCCGTCTTTTCTGGTGGTGAAAAACGGCAGAAAAACCTTGTCCTGAATCTCAGAATCAATTCCTTTTCCGTTGTCCGAAATGATGATGAAAAAGCGATTATTCTCGGTATAACTGGACAGAAACATCTTTTTGTCTTCTTTCTCTTTTAGGGCATGAATACTATTGGTAATCAAATTGATAATGACTTGCTCCATCTGATTTTTATCAATCAAAATAGAACGCGAGCTATTGATTTCGTTAATCAATTCAATCTTTTCGGCTTTTAAAATTGGTGCCATTATTTTCAGGCAATCCTCAAAAAGCGAATTGATAGGCGTCATTTTTTTGTTTGGCGTTGGCAACATGGCCAGTTTTCGGTAATTCTCAACAAAAACTTCTAAATGATCGCTTCTATTGATGATCGTCGAAATACTGCTTTTAATATCTTCAAAATCTTCTTCTTCCAGTTTTTCCTGATCGACAATCTGAAGTAAATTTTGCGAAAGCGCACGAATTGGCGTCAGTGAATTCATCAATTCATGCGAAATGATTTTCATCAGATTGATCCAGGCTTCTTTTTCTTTTTTCTCAATCACGCGCTGAATGCTATCCAGTAAAATAATAAAATATTCTTTATTGTACGATTTGGTATGTGACGTTTGCAGCACAAAAGTCTGCAAATCCTGTTGTTCTATTTTTATCGAAATGGCCGATTTAAGTTCAGTAAAACCAGCTTTTTCTATTTCTCCGCACAACGAAGGCAAGTAGTTTTGAAGGTATTTCCAATGACTCACTTTTGGCACTTTAAACAAATTCGAAAAACAGTCATTCATTAAAAATATATTCCATTCTTGGTCTTCTTTTTCTAAAATTAAAGTCGCTGTATCAATACTATTCAGAATAGAACGATAAATCATTTCTTTTGAAGTCTGCTCTTGCTGTCTGTTTTTTAGAGTTTCATATAAAAGGTATAAATTCCTGAAATTCCCTTCCTTTTGTTCGTCTGGAAAATTATTTGAAAAGTCATTCTGAAGAATGGAAAGCAGCGTTTTATCATAAATAACCATTTGATTTTTGATAAAAAAATACATTTCGGCAAAGAGTAAAATCACGAAAAAAGCAACCAAAATCCCGTTATAATAAAACCCTCTTCCGATTAAAAAAAGAAAAACAAAAAAGAGCATAATGATTAACACAACCCTTAAAAACAAAGCGTTATAGAATTTCCAATTTTTCATTTTTAAATATTTTTTTTGCTGCTGATTTATTTTAGCCACAGATTATTATGATTAAAAGGATTTTACAATAAAAATCTATGAGAATCCTGCTAATCTGTGGCTCAATATTTTTTTAGATTTAACTATTTTTTAAATCATATTTCTCGATTCTACGGTACAAAGAAGCTCTGGACAAACCCAACTCTTCAGCAGTTTTACTGATGTTTCCGTGGTTTTTGAACAGCGCTTTTTCGATTGCACTTTTCTCCATTTCAGATAATGGATTATCATCATTTTCCTGAATTTCTTCGAATTCAAGAATATCTAAGTCTGTAACTGATATTGTATTATTATCCGCTAAGATTAAAGCGCGTTCGATCTTATTTTCCATCTCACGCACGTTTCCTTTCCAGGGATATTTTTCTAAATACGGTTTAACATTTTCATCAAAACGCCAATTTTCCTGATTGTATTTTTCGGCGATTTGTTCTAAAATAAAATGTGCCATCGGAAAAATATCTTCTTTTCGCTCTCGCAACGAAGGCAAATTTATTTCCATCGTATTGATTCGGTACAATAAATCTTCACGGAAAGTTTTATTTTTTACTTCTGCTTTAATATCACAATTGGTTGCCGAAATAATACGAACATTCAGCGGCCTTGGTTTGCTTTCGCCCAAACGCGTTACCGTTTTGGTTTGCAAAACATGTAATAATTTAGCCTGCAAATGCAACGGAATATTACCAATTTCATCCAGAAAAATGGTTCCGTTTGATGCTGCTTCAAATCGTCCGGCGGTATCGACTTTGGCATCGGTAAAAGCACCTTTGGCGTACCCAAAAAGTTCACTTTCGAAGAGATTATCACTCAACGAACCCAAATCTACATGCACAAAAGGCTGGTCTTTTCGTTGAGAATTTTGATGAATATATTCGGCAAAAACATACTTTCCTGTTCCATTTTCGCCCAAAACCAAAACATTAGCTTCGGTTTTAGCCACTCTTTCAGCAATAGAATAGGCTTGTTTAATTTTAGGAGAAGTCCCTACAAAATATCTTTTTTCATCAGTTATAACCGTTTGTTTTTTTGACTTTTTACGGCTTTCCAAAACGGCTTTTTCAATAGTTTCTAATAATTTTTCATTGTGCCAAGGCTTCAAAACATAATCGAAAGCACCCATTTTTATACCTTCAACAGCGGTATCAATTTTCCCAAATGCTGTCATCAAAATCACAACGGTTTGAGGCGAAAGCGTTTTAATTTCTTTGAGCCAGTGAATACCTTCTCTTCCATCTTCAAAACCAATTCGGTAATTCATGTCCAATAAAACCACATCTATTTCATTTTCATTCAAAATAGAAATGATTTTTTTAGGGCTATTAGCAGTAAAAATGGTTTCAAAATGTTTTTTGAGAATCATTTTTGCCGAAAAAAGAATTTCTTCCTGGTCGTCAACGATTAATATCTGGGCTTGTTTCTTTCGCATGGTTTTGGTTTTTGTTCGATTGCGAACGGTCAACTGTTCATTATCGAACACTTCTTTTTTTGATGATTTTTAAAGACTCTTCAAAATCAACACTTTACAAATAATTCTTTTTTTGGCACAATATTTCCCTATTGGTAATCAACAAATTATTTAAAAAAATGGATAAAGTAATTCCTCGTAAAAATAGAAAATTTAGATATCTCACAATAGGAATTGGTGCTTTTTTAGTTTTAGCAGTACTTGTTTTTCTTTCGTTTAGTAAAAAAAGAACTTTAAATGTAAAAGCCGACGAATTAATGGTTCAAAAAGTAGAGAAAGCTTTTTTTGAAGATTTTATTGTTTTTCAGGCTAAAGTAGAACCTTTGAATGTCATGCTCGTAAATGTTACCGAAGGCGGATCTGTAAAAGAGATTTTTGTAGAAAATGGCGCTACAGTTGTTTCCGGACAGCCGCTTGCCAGATTGTACAACCCCAATACCGAATTGAATTACCTAACGCAGGAAACGGCCATTATTGAGCAAATCAACAATTTGAATACCGGAAAACTTAACATTCGTAATCAGGAACTGAATTTGAATAAAGATTTGGTTTTGATAGAACACGATTACAATGACGCGAAGAGAATTTATGATATGAATTCGAAATTGTATGATAAAGATGTGATTTCGAAAAATGACTGGAATACTTTTAAAGAAAGTCTGCGTTTTCAGGAAGAACGAAAAAGAACGATTCAGCAAAGTATCCAGAAAGAAAAACAAACCAATCAGATTCAGATTTCGCAAATCAACCGTTCGATTCAGACTATGGAAAAAAGTCTGGACATCTTAAGAGACAACAAAAAGAACTTTTTGATAACAGCGCCAGCATCCGGAAGACTAACCTCTTTTGAACCTGTTTTAGGAAAAACATTTCAGGCAGGTGAAAGTATTGGTAAAATTGACTCTAAACAAGGGTATAAACTAACGGCCGAAATTGATGAATTTTATTTAGAAAAAGTACGCGAAGGTCTGAAAGGACAAGTAGAATATAAAGGAAAAACGCTGGAAGTTCTGGTTACCAAAGTAATTCCTGAAGTAAAAGGAGGACATTTTATAGCGGAATTGGCTTTTGTATCAAAAGAAAATATAGCGTTGCAGGATGGATTAAGTTTTGGAGTAAAACTGGTTTTATCAGAGAAAAATAAAATTCTGGTTTTACAAAAAGGAAGCTTTAATCAGGAAACTGCCGGGAAATGGATTTTTGTTACGAAAGGCAATAAAGCCGAAAGAAGAGCTATCAAATTAGGGCGTGAAAATCCTTCTTATTACGAAGTCCTGGACGGATTAAAAGAAGGTGAATCTGTAATTATCTCTTCTTATGCTGATTATAAAGACGTCGAAGAATTATCAATTAGCGGGCAGTAAACACAATCTTGTCATTTCTGTGACAAAAATAAACGGAAATATTCTTTTTGAAAACGGATGCCCTAGCCCCGATAGAAGTGAAAATCCTTTTGTGGCGGGGTTCGCCACAAAAGATTGAAACGGATAGCGGGATTAGCTCCTGAAAAAAATTGGTTTTATCATAGAAATCGAAATGACAAAAAAACGGATAATAATTAGTGGCAAAAAAACAAACATAAAAAAATCAATCATCAATCAAAAAACGAATAATAACAACTTAATACTTTAAAAATATGATAACCATCCAAAATTTAACTAAAGTTTTCAGAACCGAAGAAGTAGAAACAGCTGCTTTGAGCGGCATTAATTTAGAAATTAAAAAAGGTGATTTCCTAACCATTATGGGGCCTTCAGGTTGTGGAAAATCGACTTTACTAAATATTATCGGGCTTTTGGATAGCGGTAATGATGGAAGTTATAAATTATTAGATCAGGAAATGATTGGTCTAAAAGAAAAAGGAAGGGCTGCGGTACGAAAAGAAAACATTGGATTTATTTTTCAGAATTTCAACTTAATCGATGAGCTTTCGGTGTATGACAATATCGAATTGCCTTTGCTTTATAACAACGTGAAAGCTTCAGACAGAAAACAAAAAATTGAAGCTATTGCTGAAAAACTGAATATTTCTCACCGTTTGAAACATTTTCCGCAACAGCTTTCAGGAGGGCAACAGCAAAGAGTTGCAGTTGCCAGAGCTTTGGTTAATGACCCGAAAATCATCCTGGCCGATGAGCCAACAGGTAACTTAGACAGTAAAAACGGTAATGAAGTAATGGAACTTTTGACCGATTTACACGCGAAAGGTGCAACAATCCTGATGGTAACCCACTCCGATTATGACGCTTCGTTTTCGCAAAAAACGATTCACATGAAAGATGGTGTCATCTTCTCTGAGCGATTAAATCAGCGGAATGTTGATGTTTTTATGGACGCTAAATAATTTTAAAATGATAAAACTTATTGTAACCGTTATTCAGATTCTGGTAGAGTTTGTTTGCAACATATTGGCTAGTATTTAAAAAATTATTTAGCCACAGATTAGCAGGATTTTCACAGATAAAAACACGTTGGATTTGATTTTGAAAAATCATCAAATCCTCTAAATCTGTGGCAAAAAAACATAAACATTATAAAAAACATAAACTATGATTTCTAACTGGTTTAAAATATTTATTTATCATTTAAAACAAAACAAACTGTTTTCGTTTTTAAATGTTATGGGATTAAGCATCGGTATTGCGGGAGTAATTTTCGCTATTTTATACTGGAATAACGAACATGCTTATGATCAATGGAATCCTGAGAAAGAAAATGTGTATCAGGTTCTTAATGTAATAGGAGAAACTGGCGACACTTGGGGAACAAGTTCTATCCCTTTTGGGAATACCTGCAAAGCCACAATTCCTGAAATTGAGAAAATTTGCTTTCTGAATATTTGGTACAACGAATCTGTAATTAAATATCAAAATAAAAAATTAATAGACAAAAAGATCACGGTATCTGATAATAACTTTTTTGATTTTTTCCCCTTTCCAATCCTAAAAGGTTCGAAAAAAGACATTTTGAAAGAGAAAAACAGCGTTGCCATTTCAGAAGAACAGGCAAAATTACTTTTTAACGATCAAGATCCGATTGGAAAAGCTATTAACTATGAAAATCAACTTTATACTGTAAAAGCAGTTTACCGTTTGATAAGACCATCTACTGTTGAACCTAATTATGTTTTTGGAGGGGTCGTTCGTGAAGGCGATCAAAACCAATGGGGAAACTTTAATTATGGCTTGATGATTAAAACCAAAAAGAACAGTGATATTGCTGTAGTTTTAAAGAAAATGCATAACGTAAATTATGTAAACAGAACTTTAAAAGATGCTAAAGAAAGCGGCCAGACTCCAGAGCAATACATCAAAGAAAATGGTGAAATTAAAATTATTCTCGATCAGTTGAAAACAGTTCGTCTTCATGGTACAAAAGCTTCCGGACAATCGACTCCTGAAGGTAGAGGAAACTTACAACTTCTATATATCATGGCGGGATTATCCGCTTTAATTCTAGTTTTATCACTGGTAAATTACATCAATTTGGCAACTGCTTCTGCCATAAAACGGGCTAAAGAAGTGGGTGTCCGTAAAATTGTAGGTGCTTCAAAAAATCAGATTATTAGTCAATTTATTTTTGAAACGGCGATTGTTGTAATCTTGGCTATTCTATTTGCCTTAGCCCTTGTAGAACTATCATTGCCTTACTATAATAATTTTTTAAAGAAATCTTTGACTATGAATGGCGGCGAATTTTACCTGCAGCTTATTTTTATATTTGGATTAGTAATCATTCTTGCGGGTATATTCCCTGCTATTTATATCTCAAATTTTGAAACTTTAAAAGTATTAAAAGGTAATTTTTCAAGAAGCAAAAGCGGTATTTGGATTCGGAATTCGATGCTTATCTTTCAATTCGGAATTGCAGCATTCTTTATCATTGGAGCTTTGATTGTCAATTCTCAAGTTGATTATATGATGAATAAAGACTTGGGGTTTAGTGGAGACCAGGTAATGAGAATTTCTTTTAATTATCAGGATTACAAAACAAAAGGACAAAAATATCAAACAACAAAACAAGAAGTTCTAAAAATACCGGGAGTTCAGGAGGTTTCTACTTTTGCTGGTACTTTTGGAAACAGCACCAATTCCAGCTCTGGATTTACACATAATGGTGTTTTTGTACAACCAAGAAATGTTGAAATGGATTTTGGTTTTTTGGAAATGATGAAAATAAAAATGGTAAAAGGTCGCGATTTATCACCTAAATATGCCTCAGATACAGTTAGTAATTGGTTGGTAAATGAAACGTTGGTGAAGAAACTTGGCCTTAAAAACCCCATAAATACCATCATAACTTCGGGCTGGGGCAATGGTACCCCAGAAAGTATGAAATTTAAAATTGTGGGAGTTGTCAAAGACTTTCATATTACAGGACTTCAAAACGAAGTTCCACCAATGGTTTTCATCAATACAAAAACTTTAAAATGGAATAACTTTGGTAATATTTATGTAAAAGTTTCTCCTAATAATCTAACGGAGACTTTGGCTAAATTAAAAGCATATTGGGAGAAAAACATCAATCCTGATTATCCTTTTGACTACGAATTTGTAAATAAGGGTTTCGCTAAAACATACGAGCAACAGGGGAAACAGAAAAACTTATTCTTTATTTTGAATCTTGTCGTTATCATCATTGCTATTTTTGGATTATTTGCTTTAGCTTCTTTTTCGATGGAAAGAAGATTAAAAGAAATTGCAATCCGAAAAACATTAGGAGCCGAAACAGATGTTTTACTGAGAACATTATCAAAACAATACATTCTTTTTTGTCTTTTAGGTTTTGTCATCGGGATTGTTCCGGCTTACATCTTGCTGCAAAAATGGCTGGAAGATTTTGCTTTCAGAATTAATATTTCTTTTATCCCGTTTAGTATCGCTTTGGTATCATTATTGCTTTTAACCTTAATAATAGTTTTAACAAAAGCATATCAGGTAACTAAAATAGATATTTTAAAATACCTGAAATACGAATAATCTTGTAGACCATTTTTTTTAACCCGATAGATTCCAAGGATTTATCGGGTTTCTTTTATAAATACAGTCTATCAATCACGTCATCAATAAATACAATCTAAAACAGTAAAAATCCGAACTTAATGATTTATCTTTGCAGTCTGAAATCCGTTTAAATTAATTTAATTTCCAAATCGATTTCGATCAATAGAAAATACTACATTAAAAATGAAATTAGACAGAAAAGAAATTCTTAAAGCTCTGGAAACAATTACCATAGCTGGAGAAGGAAAAAATATGGTTGAAAGTGGTGCTGTTGCCAACGTAATTACTTTTGGTGATGAAGTGGTAGTAGATTTATTGCTTCACACACCTGCAATGCACATCAAAAAAAGAGCCGAAGATGATATTAAGAAAACAATTCACGAATTGATTTCGCCTGAAGCAAAGGTTAAAGTAAACATTAAGGTTGAAGCTAAAGAAAATCCAAACGAAATAAAAGGAAAAGCCATTCCGGGAATCAAAAACATTATTGCTGTTGCTTCCGGAAAAGGTGGTGTTGGAAAATCTACTGTTACTGCCAATCTTGCGGTAACATTAGCAAAAATGGGATTTTCAGTTGGAGTTTTAGATGCTGATATCTACGGACCTTCGATGCCTATTATGTTTGATGTTGAAAATGAAAAACCAATATCCGTTACGGTTGACGGAAAATCTAAAATGAAACCTATCGAAAGTTTTGAAGTGAAAATTCTTTCTATCGGATTCTTTACTGCGCCAAGTCAGGCTGTTATCTGGAGAGGTCCAATGGCTGCGAAAGCATTAAACCAAATGATTTTTGATGCTGATTGGGGTGAATTAGATTTCATGTTACTGGATTTGCCTCCGGGAACAGGAGATATTCATTTATCGATCATGCAATCATTGCCAATTACGGGTGCTGTTGTAGTAAGTACCCCACAAGCTGTGGCACTTGCCGATGCCAAAAAAGGGGTAGCGATGTTTATGCAAGATAATATCAATGTCCCAGTTTTAGGTATTATCGAAAATATGGCGTACTTTACACCCGAAGAATTACCTGACAATAAATATTATATCTTTGGGCAAGAAGGCGCTAAAAACCTGGCAGAAGATTTAAATGTTCCGTTTTTAGGAGAAGTTCCAATTGTACAATCTATTCGTGAAGCAGGTGATTACGGTCGCCCAGCAGCTTTGCAAACGGCTTCGAAAATCGAAACTGTTTTTGAGGAAATCACCCGAAATGTAGTACAGGAAGTTGTAAACAGAAATGACAGTTTACCAGCTACAGAAGCCATCAAAATAACAACAATGGCAGGATGTTCTGCAGTAAAGAAAAATTAGAAAATTTAGATAATGAGAAAATTAGATAATGAATATTGGGTAGTTAAAATTATCTAATTGACACATTATCTCATTGACACATTGTTTAATTGACACATTAAATATTATGACAACAGAAGAATTAACAAATAATGTTTTATTGGCACTGGACGAAATCAGACCTTTCCTGAATTCGGATGGTGGAGATATTACCTTAATTTCTATTGAAGAAGACAAACACGTAAAAGTTCGTCTTGAGGGCGCCTGTATTAGCTGCAGTGTAAATCAAATGACACTAAAAGCTGGTGTTGAAACTACTATAAAAAAATATGCTCCACAAATCGAAACTGTGGTAAATATAATGTAGTAGATTACATCGATTTTAGCTATTTTATGCCTAAAAAGAAATCTGGTTTTTAATAAGAATAATACTCCATACGGTCGATTTTTTTATTAAAAATGAAGATATCATTTAAAAAAGAGTGTTTTTTTGTGGTTTTAACAAAAAAGAACATAAAGTTTTAAGAGATTTAGTTAGACAATTGTTACACTTTTAACTTAAATTTGTAACATAACCCTAAATCTTAAATTATGAAGAATTATTACGCTCTATTTTTATTGTTATTTACTATTTCAGCAAATTATGCTCAGCAAACACCACAAAATTTATTTGTAGATAAAGCCTGGGTAAACGAATCAGAAGAATGGTCAGATTTTCAATATTCAGGACAAATTGTTGTTTCGACAACTACAGAAGCCGGAAGCTTACGAATTACCAATTATGATTTTTTATATGATTTTTGCGATGGAAGAGCCAAGTTTTCGAACAAGAACACTTATACTTCTGCCGAGTTTACAAGTCCAAGAAAAATTAAAACGCAAACGGATAAACAAGGAGTAGTAAATTCTACCTATGAAGGGATGCTTGTTTTTCAAAAGGATAATGATTATTATTCTGTTGTAGCAGTTATTACCATTTTAGAAAAAGGTAGTATTTTAGGTTTAAAAATGCACGTAAAAGATGCGAGTAAAGAATACGCTTTTAGCTTTAAACCAGCTAGTTAATTAATAATTAAAGGTTTTGAACACGTTTTCAAATCCTATAAAAATTCCAATAATAAAAAATGGATGTATTAATAAAGATTAAAGATCGTGAAGGAGTTATACACGAATTACAAGCTCCTACTGATATGGCAATGAATATAATGGAGTTATGCAAAGCATACGAACTTCCTGTTGAAGGAACCTGTGGAGGGATGGCCATGTGTGCTTCCTGCCAGTGTTATGTTCTAAACGATGTTGCATTACCAGAAATGGGAGATGATGAAGAGGCCATGCTTTCGGAGGCATTTTATGTTAAGTCTAATAGCCGTTTAGGTTGTCAGATACCAATTACTACAGAATTAGAAGGACTGGAACTAGAATTAGCTCCAGAATACTAAATAATAATTATCACTATTTTATCCCAAGACTTCGGGACGAAATTCCAATATTAAAAATTCCAAATTCCAATGTAGCAGTTCGCCGATTGTAATTTGGAATTTTTTATTTGATCTTTTTCTGATTATTCATAACAAAAAAACCGTAATTACATTGCTGCAATTACGGTTTTCTCTTTATAACAATTTTCTTTATTCTCAGATTATACTAAGCCAGCTGCAATCAAATATTCAGCGATTTGAATTGTATTAGTAGCTGCGCCTTTTCTTAAGTTATCTGCAACAATCCACATGTTTAAAGTGTTTGGCTGGCTTTCGTCACGACGAATTCTTCCCACAAAAACATCATTTTTACCTTCAGCATACAATGCCATCGGATAGGTAAAAGTATCCAGGTTATCCTGAACAACAACTCCATCAGTGTGGTGTAAGATTTCGCGAACTTCATTTACATCAAAATCGTTGGTAAACTCCACATTTACCGCTTCACTATGTCCACCAACAACAGGCACACGAACAGCAGTAGCAGTAACTCTAATGGTGTTATCGCCCAGAATTTTTTGAGTCTCACGAACTAGTTTCATTTCTTCTTTTGTGTATCCGTTTTCTTCAAAACTATCACAGTGAGGAATTGCATTTCTATGAATTTGGTATTTATAAGCCATTTCACCTTGTACCCCTGCGTATTCATTTTCTAACTGACGAACTGCTTTTACACCTGTTCCAGTAATAGATTGATAGGTAGAAACAATGATTCTTTTGATGTTGTATTTTTTATGCAAAGGAGCCAATGCCAAAACCATCTGAATAGTAGAACAGTTTGGGTTTGCAATAATTTTATCTTCTTTTGTCAAAGTCGAAGCATTGATTTCCGGAACGATCAATTTTTTAGTAGGATCCATTCTCCATGCCGATGAGTTGTCGATAACGGTTGTTCCTGCAGCAGCAAATTTTGGTGCCCATTCTAGCGAAGTATCTCCTCCAGCAGAAAAAACAGCAATATCAGCTTTCATATCTACAGCCGTTTGCATGCCTACTACTTTATATTTTTTACCGTTATATTCAATTTCTTTTCCTACTGATCTCTCAGAAGCAACCGGAATTAATTCTGTAACCGGAAAATTTCTTTCTGCTAAAACTTTTAGCATTACTTCGCCAACCATACCAGTGGCGCCTACAACCGCTATTCTCATTTTTATATTTTTTATTATGAATGTACTAATTTAGAATGCAAAAGTAAGAATAATAAAAGCGAAAACAATTCGGTTCACAAAAAATAACAAAATGTTACAAAACAAACAAAAAGTAAAAAAACCGCCTCAGTTAAGAAACGGTTTAGTTAGACAATAGTGTAGCGGAATTATTTTTTAAGCAAATCTCTAATTTGCGTTAATAGCTCTTCTTGAGTTGGTCCAGCTGGTGGTGGAGCAACCTCATCTTTTTTCTTTGCTGCGTTTATACCTTTAATTATAATAAACAATACAAAAGCAACAATTATAAAGTTAATCACAGCCGAAATAAATAAGCCATATTTTACACCTCCAAAAGCGGTTAATTCTTCTATAGTTGATAAATGTGCGGCATCTAATGCTGGTTTTAATAATAATGGTGTAATTACATTTTCTATAAATGAGCTAACAATTTTACCAAAAGCCGCTCCAATGATTACACCGACAGCCAAATCAACTACGTTGCCTTTAACTGCAAATTCCTTAAACTCTGTAAATATTCCCATAATTGATTTGCTTTTATTTAGAATTAATTGAATATCGAAAATACATAATTTTCTCTAAAGTTTTGTAAATCTACCTGAAAAATACCCGTTTTACACGTTGCGAGATACTTGTCAAAATTTCGTACGGAATGGTTTTTAAAGCATCTGCCATTTGGGTAACCGTAGGATTTTCTCCAAAAATAATAACCGAATCGCCCTCTTTACAATCAATTCCTGTAACATTTACCATTAACATATCCATGCAAATACTGCCTACGATTGGTGCTTTTTGGTTTTTGATCATCACATAACCAACTTCATTGCCCCATAGTCTCGAAATTCCATCGGCGTAACCTATTGGAATCGTGGCAATTTTAGTTTCTTTTTCTGCCATAAAACGTCGTCCGTAACCCACACTATCTCCAGCCGGAATGGTTCGCACCTGAGAAATAATGGATTTTAAAGTCCCAACATTCTCCAGATATTTTTGTTCCGATAAATCATT
Source organism: Flavobacterium hydrocarbonoxydans (assembly GCF_009789235.1). Taxonomy (GTDB): domain Bacteria; phylum Bacteroidota; class Bacteroidia; order Flavobacteriales; family Flavobacteriaceae; genus Flavobacterium; species Flavobacterium hydrocarbonoxydans. The sequence goes on from NZ_WSTB01000009.1 coordinate 96,877, forward strand.
GGAAACACCGTACAAACCAATTCCTAAGCGTACCATATTGTATTGTGCATCCGGAAAATTGCTAATTCCGGAAGTATTCAAAATGTGACGTATTGGGTTTACGTTCAGCGCATTCATCAATTTAGAAGATAATTTTTCGAACAATTGAATTTGAGAATTGGCAAAATCATAATGCCTGGCCTCATCACTGGTAGCCATGTGCGACAAAATACTCTGAATCTGAACTGTTGTATTTCCTTTAAGAGTTGCAATTAATTCGTCAAGCGTATTTTCTTCAAAACCCAAACGATGCATTCCAGTATCGAGTTTTATATGAATCGGATAATTTTTTAAATTCTTTTCCTGGGCGATTTTCAAAAAAGCATTTAACCCTTTTATGCTGTAAATCTCAGGTTCTAATTGATATTGAATAATCGAAGGGAAACTGGTTGATTCCGGATTTAGCACCATTATGGGCAACATAATTCCTCCATTTTTTAACGAAATTCCTTCATCGGCGAAAGCCACACCTAAATAATCTACTTTATGATGTTCTAATAATTTAGCGATTTCCAAGCCTCCATTTCCATAACCAAATGCTTTAACCATCACCATGATTTTGACATTTGCCCCTAATTTAGATTTAAAGAAATTCAAATTATGACTTATGGAATCCAGATTGATTTCAAGAATGGTTTCATGGGTTTTCTCTTCTAATAAAGCAACAATTTCCTCGAACTGAAATGATCTTGCGCCTTTTATTAAAATCGTTTCATTTTCAAATGCTAAGTTTTCAAAATTCTTTATAAAATCTTCCTTGTTTTGAAAAGTTATAATATTAGAAAATTGATCTTTAAAAGAAGTGATTGTTTCGCCAATTCCGATAATTCTATTGATTTTATTATCTGAAATTAATTGCGCTACTTTAGAATATAATTCTGAATTTGAAAATCCGCTCTGAAAAATATCTGATAAAATAACTGTCTTTTTTGCATTCTTTTTTTGACTTTCCAAAAAATCCAAAGCAATTTTTAAAGACTGAAAATCAGAACTATAACTATCATCAATAATACTGCAATTATGGATTCCGTTTTTTACTTCCAGACGCATTTTTACCGGATATAAAAGCTGCATCCGACTCTGAATGATGGCAAAATCATATTTAAAATACAGCAAAACCAACAAACACGTAATACTGTTTTCTACTGAGGCCGAGTCCAGAAAAGGAATTTCCAGATCAAAAGTTTCGCCTTTATATTGGTATTCTAAAGTATTAGTTCCAGTTATATTTTCTTTTTTTTGAATAAAAACATCGGCCTGTTTATCTGTATAACTCCAGGAAAAAAGTATTCTGGTATTGAGCATGTATTCGGCCAGAAATTGTGAAAGACAAGAATCGACAATTTCGTTTTTCTGATAAATAATGACTTCACTTTCTTTAAATAAAAGTAGTTTTTCATCAATCTTTTGAACTAAATTCAGAAAACCTTCATCGTGTGCAGAGCCAATATTCGTAAGCACTCCAATAGTAGGTTTAATGATTTTTTCGAGGTTGTCCATTTCGTTCACTGTTGAAATTCCAGCTTCGAAAATACCTAAATTATGTTTTTCGTTAATAGCCACAATCGAAAGCGGAACACCTACCTGCGAATTGTAACTTTTAGGGCTACGAATAATATTATAATCCGGACTCAATAAAAAGTTGAGCCATTCTTTTACTATCGTTTTGCCGTTACTTCCGGTCAATCCGATAATAGGGAAATGAAACAAATCACGATAATAGCCTGCAAATTTCTGAAGTGCCGTTATCGAATTTTTCACTATTAAAAAATTGGCTTTGCCTAAACAATTATCTGGAATGTATTGTACAACAAAGTTTTGTACGCCTTTTTCTATAAGCTCAGAAATATATAAATGAGCATCATTGTTCGTGCCTGATAAAGCAAAAAACAACGTTTGTGCCCCGTTTTGCAACGAACGGCTATCGATAGAAATAGTGTCAATTAAAACGGCAGTCTGAGAACCTACCCATTCAGCATGAAGAACCGGGACAAGATTTTTTGAATTTATGCTCATGTAGAAAATTCTTTTTGTCAAATTTAAAACATTAAAAACAGAAAAGAGTTGTGATTTTCTTAAAAAATATACCGTTTGCAAATCGGTATTTATATTTGATTATATTTGTTGAAGACCTCAAATCTGAGTATTTTGAAAAAATTTCTGCCCATATTCTCCTATATATTACATCCGGTTTTTATCCCGATGTACGCTACCTTATTTTATCTTTTTTGCAAAGATGATGCTTTTACTAATCAGGAAAAATACTATGTTCTGTTTCAGATTTTCATTATTACTTTTCTGGTTCCTATTTTATTTTTCTTGTTGCTAAGGTCAACGGGAAATGTAAAATCGGTCATGATTCATGAAAACTCACAACGCAGAATTCCGTTGGTTTTGCAATGCTTTTTACTTATTTTATTGGTCAAAAGAAGCATTGTTATTAGCCGTTATCCTGAGCTTCATTTCTTTTTTCTTGGTGCGTTGTTCAGCACAATATTAGCCTTAATTTGTTCGCTTTTCAAAATAAAAGCAAGCCTGCACATGATTGCCATTAGTGGTTTGGCCATTTTTGTCATCGGGCTGAACATGCACTTGCAAATGCACAATCCGTACTGGGCAGCTTTTTTGATTATGTTAACGGGAATTGTCGCGTCATCGCGTTTGGTAATGGAGGCACATTCTAATAATGAACTCGTAATAGGAACAGCAATTGGGATTATTCCTCAGTTATTATTTTTGTATTTGTGGTTATAAAATATAAAAAATCATCCCTAAATTCATTGTCCTGATATCAACCTCTTCTGTAGGGGTTCTGGCAGAAGATTTAAACAACGAATTCAATCCGTAATACGCGTATAAATTCCAGGTATTAAAGCCTGCAGAAAGGTAAACTCCGTATTGAAATTTGTTGAAATCCGGGTTGTTTTTGATTTTTACGGTTTGACCATCGCCATTAAAAACGGATTTATCAAACATGACGTAACTAAACTTCATTCCGCCATAAATTCTCCAGAACTTATAACTTTCGTAAGTAGAATTTCGCCATCTCAACTCGACCGGAAGATCAACTGAATATCCATAAAATTTATTTTTATTGATATCATTATAATCGACAACATTATAAACCGGAGCGTCTTTTGTACCTGTTATAGTCATATTTTGATAATAATTTTTATAACTCAGTCCCAATCCTGTTGCTAAGGCAAAAGTCCTGTCTTTATTAATAGGCATATCTCTTAAAAAACCAACCGAAAGTCCAGCAGAAAAACGGTCTTGCTTAATTCCGTCTGGTCCTTTCATGATAGCATTGTAAACTACCAAAACATAAAACTGATCTTCTCTGTACAAAGAATCAATTTTTACAACTGGTTTTATTTCAGGTTTTGTTTCTTCCTGCGAAAAAACATTGAAAAACGACACTAAAAACAAACAACTAAAAAATAATCGCATATCGTATTTTGGTTTTAAGGATGGTTTCAAGTAAACGTTTTTTAGGGTAAAATATTTCACTTACAAATATACTATAATGGTAGTTTAAGAATAGATTTGAATGCAATAATTCTATTTTTGATTACAAATAAAATCAATTGCCGAATTATTTTCAACAAAACCATTACTTATCCCTAAAAAACCAATCATTTTTCAAAGCTCTTTTATACCTTTGTCCTGCATGAATAAAAAGCAACTGATAGTAAGTGTTTCTTTGGCTCTGACAATATTGTTCTCGATATTGTTTCAGTCCGTACACAGTTATGAACACGTTGCACAACAGCTTTCTGAAAAACATTGTCATCATCAATACGATGAAAAACAAGGTGGTATAACACATCAGCATGATAATTATGACTTATGTTATGTTTGCCATTTTGCTTTTGGAAGTTCTATTATTCCTGAAACTTTTTCGTTTCGATTTATTACTTTTCACAAAGAAATTCCCTATTTCTTTACGATTCAGGAAAACATTATTTTATTTTCTGAAAATGCGTATTTATTACGTGGCCCACCTGTTGTTATAGTTGCTTAATTTTTCGATTTAATCGAAATAAAACCAATCTTTTCTAAAATTGAATTAAAATTCAGTACACCTTCCCCATCTTTATAATGTAGAGATCGGCAAGTTTTACCGTTATTTTTAATTCATTTTTAAAGCAAAAAATCAATTAACTATAGCAATCATTTTCAAATGAAAAAATTAATCATAGCCCTTATTTTAGGGTTCTCGGGCATTGTTTCTGCTCAAAATACTATTTCTGGAACCGTAACCGATTCTCAGAACCAGGCATTACCAGGTGTTTCTGTCTATGCTTCTGAATTACATAAAGGAACTACCACTGACGAAAACGGAAAATACGAATTCAGCAACTTACCAAACGGAAGTTTACGATTGAATTTTACTTATATTGGCTACACCACTATCAACAAAACGATTCCGAAATTAGTAAAAGAAAACACTCTAGACATTACGCTGGAAGAATCTATTCTGGAGATGGACGAAGTAATTGTTTCAACTCCTTTCAACAGATTACAATCGCAAAACGTGATGAAAGTCGAACATCAAAGTATTAAAACATTACAACAAAAAGGAACTTCAACCCTAATTGAAGGCTTAGCGACTATTCCAGGAGTTTCACAAATTTCTACCGGAACTTCCATCGGAAAACCGGTTATTCGAGGTCTTAGCGGCAATCGCGTTTTGGTGTATTCGCAAGGTGTCCGAATCGAAAACCAGCAATTTGGTGACGAGCATGGTTTAGGCTTAAACGATGCCGGAATTGAAAGCGTCGAAGTTATCAAAGGTCCGGCTTCTTTATTATACGGTTCTGATGCTTTGGGAGGAGTTTTATATTTCAATCCAGAAAAATTTGCTGATGCGAATACTTTTAAAGCCAATTTAAGTCAAAAATATTTCACGAATACCGAAGGAAGCAATTCTTCAATCGGATTGAAAACTTCTACGGACAACTGGAAATTTCTGGCACGCGGCAGCTTCAACACGCATTCTGATTACAAAATTAAAGACGGCGATCGCGTAACCAATTCCCGTTATAACGAAACCGATTTTAAAACAGGCGTTGGATACAGCAACTCGACTTTTTCTAGTGTTTTGAGATACAATTACAATAAATTAGACATCGGAATTCCAGAAGAAGGTATCGCAGAACAATCTTCCAGCAAGAATACTTTATTCCCGAGACAAGGAATTTTTAATCATTTGTTGAGTTTGAATAATGTTATCTTTTTTGAAAATTCGAAATTAGATGTTGATCTGGGCTACATTGCCAATGACCGAAGCGAGTTCGAAGACAGCAACGAAGCCGTTTTGCGAATGAAACTGAAAACATTCAATTACAACGCAAAATATCATTTCCCGAAATTCGGTAAAATTGAAACTATTGTTGGTGTTCAGGGAATGCACCAAACCAATGATAATTTGGGTGAAGAATATTTGATTCCGAATGCTACCACAAACGATTTTGGTGTTTTTGGAACAGCTAATTACGAATGGGGAAGTAATGTTCTGCAAGCTGGTTTACGTTTTGACAACCGAAACGTAAACTCTGAAGCGCACGGAATAGAAGGTGAAGAAGGTTATTTTGAAGCTTTAGACAAATCTTTTGACAGTTTTAATGCTTCACTTGGATACAAAACTAATTTTGCTGAAGATTTTACATTAAGACTGAATGTGGCTACCGGATTTAGAGCGCCCAATTTAGCCGAATTAACTTCAAACGGAGTACATGAAGGAACGAACAGATACGAAATTGGAAATAGTGATTTAAAAACCGAACAAAACGTTCAGACGGATTTGAATATTGAATACAAAAGCACGCATTTTGAGTTTTTCGTAAACGGATTCTATAATCACATCAACCATTACATTTATACTTCGCCAACAGGTGATGTTTTAGACGACAATGACGTTTTTGCCTACACACAAGATAATGCCAAATTATACGGAGGAGAAGTTGGGCTGCATTTGCATCCACATCCTTTAGACTGGCTGCATTTTGAAACCAGTTTTGAAACCGTAACAGGCGAAAAACAAAATGGAGATTACTTACCATTAATTCCTGCAAACAATTGGAACAATACATTAAGAACCGAATTTAATATTAAAAACTGGCTAAAAGAAGGATATGCTTCACTGAATGTTTCTTCGACATTAGATCAGAAAAATGTGAGTGGTTTTGAAACAGCTTCAAAAGGATATACTTTGGTTAATTTAGGTTTTGGAGGAACCATAAAATTAGGAAAAACTGCTTTTGACCTAAGTCTGAACGGAAACAACTTATTCGATAAAGAATACATTGCACACCTTTCAAGACTAAAGACCGATGGTATCCCAAACATTGGAAGAAACATTGTTTTGGGAGTAAATTTTAATTTATGATTTTTTCTTAAACCATATAAGTTATATAAGTTCATTACCCGTTGGGTGTAATTAATAAGAATTTAATTAAACACATAGAAAACATAGATTTTATGATTTTAAAAAAAGGAAATCAAAAAGAAACTCGTTTCTTCTCACATAGTCCCGATAACTATCGGGATGTTTTAACGCAAGTGAAACGCCTTTTTTGAGTTCAATAAGCTATGTATCTATGTGTTAAAAATAATTTCACCCAATGAGTTAAGCTCATTTAATTTAAGTCTGCTTACATTTACTCATATAACTTATATGGTTTAAATTCTTTTCTCACAAAAAGTACTATTTTTGTTACATACCACAAAACTTAACTATGAAGAAAACAATAATACTAATGGCAATTACAACTGCAGGAATTTCGCTCGGGCAAAGCAAAATAAAATACCCAGAAACCAAAAAAGGGGAAACTGTTGATGTTTATTTTGATACCAAAGTAAGCGATCCTTTTCGTTGGCTGGAAGATGATAAATCGGCAGAAACCGGAGCCTGGGTTAAAGCGCAAAACGAAGTAACTTATGGATATTTAAATCAGATTCCGTTTCGTGATGCTTTAAAACAGCGCATGGAAAAACTTTGGAACTATGAAAAAATAGGTGCTCCATCTATAGAAGGAAAGTTTACCTATTTTTCTAAAAATAATGGTTTACAAAATCAATCTGTAATTTACAGAAAAGATTCAAACGGAAAAGAAGAAGTTTTTTTGGATCCAAATACATTTTCTAAAGACGGAACCACTTCGTTAGGCGGATTAGATTTTTCTAAAGACGGAACCAAAGCCGCTTATGCCATTTCTGAAGGCGGAAGCGACTGGAGAAAAGTAATTATTATTGATGCTATTTCTAAAAAGGTTTTAGAAGATACTTTGGTTGACGTAAAATTTAGCGGCATCTCCTGGCACGGAAACGAAGGTTTTTATTACTCTAGTTATGAAAAGCCTAAAGGAAGCGAATTATCTGCTAAAACGGATCAGCACAAATTGTATTTTCATAAATTAGGAACTTCTCAAAAAGAGGATAAAGTTATTTTTGGAGCAGATGAAAAACGTAGATATGTAGGAGGTTATGTTACTGAAGATGATCATTATTTAGTCATTTCGGCTGCAAACTCTACTTATGGAAACGAATTATATATTAAAGATTTAAAAACAACAGACAGTCCGGTTGTGACTATTGTGGATAATTTCAACAGCGATAACTCCATCATCGAAAACGAAGGAACAAAATTGTTTATCGAGACTGATTTGAATGCGCCAAACAAACGCGTAGTTACTGTTGATGTAAGTAATCCGAAGCCGGAAAACTGGAAAGATTTTATTGCTGAAACGCAAAATATTTTGTCGCCTGCTACTGGCGGAGGTTTCTTTTTTGCCAATTATACAAAAGATGCCGTTTCATTAGTGCAGCAATACGATTACAACGGAAAATTAATTCGTGAAATCAAACTGCCTGCCGTAGGAACAGCAGCTGGATTTGGTGGAAAAAAAGAAGATAAAACACTGTATTATTCTTTTACCAATTATACAACACCGGGTACAATCTTTTCGTTTGAACCAAAATCTGGAAAATCAGCAATTTATGAAAAACCAAAAGTTGATTTTAAAACAGACGATTACGAATCCAAACAAGTTTTCTATACTTCAAAAGACGGAACAAAAATCCCGATGATCATTACCTATAAAAAAGGAATAAAACTAGACGGAAAAAACCCAACAATACTTTATGGTTATGGCGGATTCAACATTAGTCTGACTCCAAGTTTCAGTATTGCAAATGCTGTCTGGATGGAAAATGGCGGAGTTTACGCAGTGGCGAATCTTAGAGGTGGTGGCGAATACGGTAAAAAATGGCACGATGCCGGTACCAAATTGCAAAAGCAAAATGTATTTGATGATTTCATTGCTGCGGCTGAATATCTAATTACTCAAAAATACACCTCATCTGATTTCTTAGCCATACGCGGAGGTTCAAACGGAGGTTTATTGGTAGGCGCAACCATGACACAACGCCCAGATTTGATAAAAGTAGCATTGCCGGCAGTTGGTGTTATGGATATGCTGCGTTATAATGCTTTTACTGCAGGTGCGGGTTGGTCTTATGATTACGGAACAGCTCAGGACAATAAAGAAATGTTTGAATACCTTAAAGGATACTCTCCGGTACACAATGTAAAAAAAGGGGTTAATTACCCGGCAACAATGGTTACAACCGGTGATCATGATGACCGTGTAGTGCCGGCTCATAGTTTCAAATTTGCATCAGAATTACAGGAAAAACAAACAGGAAACAATCCGGTTTTGATTCGCATTGATGTAAAAGCAGGACACGGAGCAGGAAAATCTGTAGCAGCTACCATTCAGGAAAATGTAGATATACAAGCATTCACACTTTATAATATGGGTTTTAAAGCTTTGCCTAAAAAGTAAAACTTTAATTCTAATTTTTATAGCCACTAATTCACGAATTATTTTTGTGAGTTCGTGGCTATTTTTTTCGCCACGAATTACACAAATTTTCACTAATTTATTCGTGGTAAACACTTTTTCTTAATCTGTGAGAATCCTTTTAATCTGTGGCTGAACTTTTTTTACCTCAACTATTAAAAAAAATTCGTGAATTCGTGGCTGTTTTTTTCGCCACGAATTACACAAATTTTCACTAATTAATTCGTGGCTTCACTTTTTTATATGCTGGAAAATGGTCTCCCGCAGATTCTGCAGATTAAACAGATTTAAATAATTAAAAAAAATCTGCGCACATCTTCTAAAATCATTTTAAATCTGCGTGAAAAATAATTCATGAATTGCTTCGCCTATTCGCTACCGCTCGGGTCGTGGCTTATTTTTTAAAAAAATTAGTCTCCCGCAGATTCTGCAGATTGAGCAGATTTAAAATTAAAAAAAATCTGCGCACATCTGCTAAAATCTTTTTTAAATCTGCGTGAAAAATAATTCGTGAATTTCTTCGCCTATTCACTACCGTTCGGGTCGTGGCTTATTTTTTAAAATTTTAGTCTCCCGCAGATTCTGCAGATTGAGCAGATTTAAATAATTAAAAAAATCTGCGCACATCTGCTAAAATCTTTTTTAAATCTGCGTGAAAAATAATTCGTGAATTGCTTCGCCTATTCACTACCGCTCGGGTCGTGGCCATTTTTAAAAATTTTAGTCTCCCGCAGATTCTGCAGATTGAGCAGATTTAAATAATTAAAAAAAATCTGCGCACATCTGCTAAAATCTTTTTTAAATCTGCGTGAAAAATAATTCGTGAATTTGTGGCCATTTTTTAAAATATTTTCAAAACAAAAATTAGCGAAAATTTGTGCAATTCGTGGCAAACCTTTTTTTAAATTTGAAACAATCAAAAAACCAAAAACATGAATATTATCCGATGGGGAATCATAGGCTGCGGCAATGTAACCGAAGTAAAAAGCGGCCCTGCTTTTCAAAAAACACCTAATTCAGCCCTGGTTGCTGTAATGCGCAGAGATGCAGCACTTGCCGAAGATTACGCCAAACGCCATAATGTACCCAAATGGTACTCCAATGCCCATGACCTAATAAACGATCCCGAAGTCGATGCCGTCTATATCGCAACGCCTCCATCCTCTCATAAAGAATACACAATTTTATGCGCCAAAGCCGGAAAACCAGTCTATGTCGAAAAACCAATGGCACTGAATTTCGAAGAATGCAACGAAATGATCAGCGCCTGCAAAGAACATAATGTTCCGCTTTTTGTGGCGTATTACCGAAGACGCTTGCCTCGTTTCCTGAAAATAAAAGAACTTATCGATCAGGGAAAAATTGGTACCGTAAGACACGTAAATTGTGTTTTATATCATTCTTTTGAAGCACGTTACGATGACGAAATCAATCTTCCCTGGACCGTTTTGCCTCATATTTCGGGCGGCGGAATCTTTGTTGATCTGGCTTGTCATACTTTAGACTTTCTGGATTATGCACTTGGCCCAATAAAATCCGTTCGCGGTCATGCCAGTTCGCAACTTCAGGCGTATCCTGCCGAAGACGCTGTCTCGATGTCCTTTTTATTCGAAAACGGAATACACGGAACCGGTTTATGGAATTTTGCCAGTCACGAGCGTTACGACAACACTGAAATTGTAGGCGACAAAGGAAAAATTTCGTTTTCCACCTTTGGGAACGACCCTATCCATATCCAGCTTGCAAACGGCGAAAAAGAAAGCATCACCATCGAAAACCCCTTGCACATCCAACAGCCCTTTATCGAAACCGTAGTAGCTGAACTGCTCGGCAACGAAGGAATCGCTCCTTCAAAAGGAACTTCTGCGGCCAGAACTTCCTGGGTGATCGATGAAGTTTTAAAAGAATTCAGAAATTCAAAATAAACTATTAGCGCAGTTATTTAAGATATAGCATTTTCAGGAGCTAATCCTGCTGTCCTTCCAGATCTTTTGTGCCGAACCCCGGCACAAAAGGATCTTCCCTCCCATCAGGGCTAGGGCACCCATTTTCAAAAGAACAAAACCAAAAAAAAAGAGGATACTCTTCCGAATATCCTCTTTTTAAAAACTATAAATTCTAAATAATTATAGACTGTATTTAAGACCTAAAGTCAAACCTAAACCTGAGATCCCAACATAAGAACTTAATTCATCCATTTTATCATTAGGACGTGTAGTATCTTTTGGATCTGTTGGTGTCGCTGTATTTGGATTAAACAAAGGATTATTAGAATTAACATCTAATCTGTCTGTGTAATTTGTATATCTTTGAGCTGTAGTTCTGGTTGCCAAAGCATCTTTCCCATTCACTGTAAATTCTGTTGTTTCTTTAGTTTTTCCGTGTACAGTAAAATTACGGTATTCTAATTCTGCAAAGGCAGAAATGTGTTTTCCTAATTTATAAGAAGTACCCATTACAGCAGAGAATCCTAAAGTAGGGTTTGGTTTTACTTTATCAACACTGTGAACATCTCCAAAAGCAACTGGAGCACCTGTAGTTGGATTAAAAGCAATCGGTGCATAAGCATCTGAAGTAATTTCTAAATCTCCATGAATAGGAACCAAAATACCTACTTTAGTATAAGGTTCAAAACCATGAGATTCACCTAAAAACATTACGATTGCCGGAGCAACATCAAAAGCACTAATCTGACCTACTGATTTGAAACTATAAACACCAGTTGGCGTAATAGGTAAATCTGACACAGTCTGAGCCATAGTCTTATCATTACTTGTGTAATAATTAACTCCTAACTCAACTCCTAAACGAACAGAAAAACGGTAACCAGCAGTAATTCCAGTTCTATATCCTTGTCCAAAAGAACCAGTGACACTTTTTTCAGAAACTAATTTCCCGCCTACATATGTTTTTGATAAAGCTGCATTTCCTCCTACAGTTGGAAATTCAGTTGAAGCAGTTTGATTGAAGTATGATCCTCCTAATTTAAAATACCAGCTTTCTGGTTTGTCTGTCGTTTCAGTTTGCGCTATCGTGGCCATAGAGCAAAGCATAAGTCCTAATAAAAATAGGTTCTTTTTCATAATTTTGTTTTAATTAATTTATGCAAACTTAAAATATTTTAACACAATCTTTTTGCCTGCATTGTTAGACTTAACGCGCAATCGTTATCTTATGGCGCAATACTATTAAAAAATTACTATGCGTGCATATTTTTAACTAAAAAAAATAATTATCTTCTAAATTTTAACTGTTAAAATTTAGTTGAGCTTAAAGTTAATCTGCATTTTCTCCAGTTCTGCCAGTAACTCATGCGAGATCTTAACCTTCAGACGACGACTTGGCATCGAAAGTTTGGTTACTACTTTTATCTCTTCTACCTCAGTTACTTCCTGCGTTTTGGTTTCTTCCAGACCAGTATCTGCATCATCATTTTCTTCTGTAAAAACAGCATCATCATTTTCAAAATCATTTGTAGTTTCAACCTCAACTAATCGCTTGATTTTTTCTAGTTCCATAATTTCAAAAGCAACCGAATTATCACCTTTATTATGATTAAACAAATCACTTAATTTATAAATAAATTCTTTTTGTAAGTCTTTAATATTCAATAACAAAATCAGTTTTTTAGCAAATGCTTCCAGCACATCCTGCAATTGTCTTACCTCAACAAATTGTATTCTCGGATCAGATTTTTTACCGGTATCATGATTTACCCAGCCGTCTTTTACTAACACTTTGATATAAGCAAAATTATTCTGAATCAGGAAATGGCGGAATTTTAAATATTCTTCATTAAAAATCCTGAACTCATAACTCTCATCATATCCTTCCAGATTAAACATCGCCCAGCCTTTTCCGTTTTTAGAAACACGATGCTGCACATTATTAATAATTCCGGCAAACGTTAGATTTTTGCCTACATATTGTTCCATACTCTTCAAGGCTTCCAATCGGGCATTGCAGAAGTATTTCATTTCAAATCTAAAATCATCCAGCGGATGCCCGGAAATATAAATCCCGACTACCTCTTTTTCTTTGGCCAGTTTTTCCATCGTGCTCCAGTCTTCGCAAGGAGGCACAACCGGTTCTGCAATCTGCACTTCACTGGCTTCTCCAAACAAACTCACCTGCGATGAATTTTCGTTTTCCTGATATTTCGAACCGTAACGCATGGCTTTTTCATAAAAGGTAATTCCGTCACCTTCATCATGAAAATATTGTGCTCTGGTGGTTCCTTCAAAAGAATCGAAACCTCCTGCAAGCGCTAAGTTTTCTATCGCTTTTTTATTGGCTGCACGCAAATCTATTCGTTTAGCCAAATCAAAAATCGATTTGTATTTTCCGTCTTTTCTGCTCTCTACAATGGTATTTACCGCTCCTGAACCTACACCCTTAATCGCTCCCATCCCAAAACGAACAGCATAATCATCGTTTACGGTAAATTTATAATACGACTCATTCACGCAAGGACCTAAAACCTGCAATCCCATGCGTTTACATTCTTCCATAAAAAAGGAAACCTGTTTGATATCATTCATGTTATTCGAAAGTACCGCTGCCATATATTCGGCAGGATAATGCGCCTTTAAATAGGCTGTTTGGTACGCAATCCAGGCATAACAAGTCGAGTGCGATTTGTTGAAGGCGTAACTTGCAAAGGCTTCCCAGTCTTTCCAGATTTTCTCCAAAACCTTTGCATCATGACCTTTTGCTGCAGCCTGTTCCACAAATTTAGGCTTCATTTTATCCAGTACATCCTTTTGTTTTTTACCCATCGCTTTACGCAAAACGTCGGCCTCACCTTTGGTAAAATCAGCCAGCGATTGCGACAAAAGCATTACCTGCTCCTGATAAACGGTAATTCCGTAGGTTTCTCCCAAATATTCTTCGCAGGCATCCAAATCGTATTTAATTTCTTCTTCGCCATTTTTTCTTCGAACGAAAGAAGGGATATACTCTAAAGGTCCCGGGCGATACAAGGCGTTCATCGCAATTAAATCTCCAAAAACCGTGGGCTTCAGATCCTTCATGTATTTCTGCATTCCAGGCGACTCGTACTGGAAGATTCCAACCGTTTCTCCTCTTTGGAAAAGCGCGTACGTTTCTTCATCATCAATCGGAAAAGTGTCTGGATCCAGTTCTTTTCCGGTTCTGTATTTTACCAGTTTTACGGTGTCTTTTATTAAGGTAAGGGTCTTCAGACCCAGGAAGTCCATTTTCAGCAATCCCGCACTTTCAGCAACCGAGTTATCAAACTGTGTTACATATAAATCCGAATCTTTTGCAGTGGTAACCGGAACGAAATTCGTAATATCCGATGGCGTGATGATTACTCCACAGGCGTGAATTCCGGTATTTCGCATCGAGCCTTCCAGAATTTTTGCCTGCTGAATGGTTTCTCCAGCCAAATCGCCTTCGTTCGCAATCGCAATTAATTCTTTTACATTATCAAATTCATCCGAACGCAAAGCCTTTTTTACATCTTCTTCACTCTCCGAAATAAAACGCGCCAAATTCCATTTTGACGGCATCATTCCCGGAATCAGTTTGGCAATTCTATCGGCTTCAAACAACGGTAAATCCAGTACACGAGCCGTGTCACGAATAGCCGATTTGGTTGCCATCTTACCATAGGTGATAATCTGTGCCACCTGATTTTTTCCATATTTATTGATTACGTAATCCATAACACGACCACGGCCCTCATCATCAAAATCGATATCAATATCGGGCATCGATACACGATCCGGATTTAGGAAACGCTCAAAAAGCAAATCGTACTTAATCGGGTCAATATTGGTAATTCCTAAGCAATACGCAACGGCCGAACCTGCAGCAGAACCACGCCCAGGTCCTACCGAAACATCCATATTTCGGGCTTCGGCAATGAAATCCTGTACAATCAAAAAATAACCTGGATATCCGGAATTCGAAATCGTCAGTAACTCAAAATCCAAACGTTCCTGAATCGATTCGGTAATTTCGCCATATCTTTTCTTTGCTCCCACCATAGTCAGGTGACGCAAATATTTATTTTCTCCACGAACTCCGCCGTCAGCTTCATCTTCGACAACTATAAATTCTTCGGGAATATCAAATTTTGGAAGCAATACATCACGGTAAAGTGAATATCCCTCCACTTTATCCACAATTTCCTGAATATTTATAATAGCTTCAGGTAAATCAGCAAAGAGTTTTTTCATCTCTTCTTCCGACTTATAATAGTATTCCTGATTAGGCAGTCCGTAACGGTAACCACGACCACGGCCAATTGGCGTAGCTTGTTTTTCACCGTCTTTTACACACAATAAAATATCGTGCGCATTGGCGTCTTCTTTATTTAAATAATAAGTATTATTTGTTGCAATTAATTTGACATTGTGTTTCTGAGAAAACTCAATCAGGGTTTTATTGACACGATTTTCATCTTCCTGATTGTGGCGCATCACTTCGAGATAAAAATCATCTCCAAATTGTTCCTTCCACCAGATTAAGGCTTCTTCGGCCTGAACCTCACCAATATTTAGAATTTTACTCGGAATCTCTCCGTATAAATTCCCGGACAAAACCATAATATCTTCTTTGTATTGCTCGATAATTTTTCGATCAATTCTCGGAACATAATAAAATCCATCCGTAAAGGCAATCGAAGACATTTTCGCCAGATTGTGATAGCCTTTTTTATTTTTAGCCAACAATACAACCTGATTTCCGTTGTCTTTTTTGGATTTATCCAAATGGTTATCGCAAACATTAAATTCGCAACCCACAATAGGTTTCATTTCAGTTTCAGTAGGTTCTTCGCCCGCTTCAACCAAAGCTTTATTTTTTGCAGAAGCCGCTTTATTGTGGTTCATGACAGCGCTCACAAAGTGGAAAGCCCCCATCATATTCCCCGTATCGGTCATCGCAACGGCAGGCATTTTATTTTTGGCTGTAGCCGAAACAATATTCCCAATCCCAATAGTTGATTGAAGTACCGAAAACTGCGTATGATTGTGTAAATGTGCATATCTGGCCGCTTTAAAATCGGCTTTATCAGATTCAGTAACGGTAACAATTGGTTCGTCTGAAACCAACGATTTTAGCTGCTCCCTGATTTTATCAGAAGCCGCTTTTAAATTGATATGTTTTAAACCAATTAAAGGAAATTCCTGTGGATTTCTCTCTTGAAATTCCCTGAAATACTCCTTAGGAACATCAAGTTCTTCTTTGGTAAAAACTTCTCTTCTAATTAATTCCAGAAAACAACGCGTAGTTGCCTCAACATCGGCAGTTGCGTTGTGGGCTTCCGCGAAAGGTTTATTAAAAAGATAACTATGTAATTCAGTCAAAGTAGGTAATTTGAATTTCCCTCCACGACCTCCGGGCAATTTCAATAATGAAGCGGTAACTTCGGTACAAGTGTCCAAAACTGGCATTGTACTCATTGGCGAATCTACTCCCATTCGATGAAATTCGGCACCCATAATATTGACGTCGAAACCTAAATTCTGACCCACAATAAATTTGGTTTTGCTTAAAGCGATGTTGAATTTCTCTAAAACTTCGGCCAATGAGATTCCATCGGCTTCCGCCAATTCGGTTGAAATTCCGTGAATACGCTCCGCATCATACGGAATATTAAATCCGTCTGGTTTTACCAGATAATCCTGATGCTCTATGAGTTGCCCCATTTCGTCATGCAGCTGCCACGCAATCTGAATACAACGAGGCCAGTTATCAGAATCGGTGATTGGAGCATCCCAGCGTTTTGGCAGTCCGGTGGTTTCGGTATCGAATATTAAATACATAGATTTTGTAAAAAGACAATTTTAAAAATTCCAAATTCCAATGCTTAATATTGTAAATCCCTGATTATAGGGATTATAAAAAAGCAACAAGTCGAATTTGACGGAAGTTCAAATTTACGTTTTTTTTAGGGAAAGAAAATGGATTCAAGATGAAAAAATGATTCTTATCAACTAATCAGCTTTCGTCTTAAAATTCATAAAATTTCATAAAAATACACTTCTTGGATGTCGTAGTATTTGAATTAAAACGGAACTTACCAATATCCATTCTAAATTGAATTTTTAGGCTTTAAAATCATATTAATTTCCAACTTCTTAAATTCTAAAAGAGAATCAAAAAATAACAATTATTACTATTTCTACTCATTTTGTTACATTTTTTAAAACAAAACACAGTGTTTTATAGTGATTTTAAGATAAATTTGCAAACTATCAAAATTAAAAGCAATTCAACTAAAATTAGCCTAAAAAAGAAAAACAAAACCAATTTATATTCATTTTACAACCAAATCTGATTACAAAAAAAGCCAATCACAATTTGTAATTTGTTTTGGGTATCGTATATAATGAAATATTGAAATTGACCCCTTTGTATCTTTTTTTACATTTGTTTTGCTATTATCAGAAAATTGCCGTGGTTATAGAAATTACAATTAAAAAAAAATAAAATGAGTAAGACATTATTTGACAAAGTATGGGATTCGCATGTAGTACGTAAAATTGAAGATGGACCAGATGTGTTTTTTATTGACCGCCATTTCATTCACGAAGTTACAAGTCCCGTTGCTTTTTTAGGATTAAAAGCCAGAGGCGTTAAGGTTTTATACCCGGAACGTACTTTTGCAACTGCCGATCACAATACACCAACCATAAACCAACATTTACCAGTTGAAGATGCTTTATCTGCCAATCAGCTAAAAGCCCTTGAAGATAATGCTGCCGAATACGGTATTTCGCACTGGGGATTAGGTCACCAAAAAAACGGAATTGTACACGTAGTAGGTCCTGAAAACGGAATCACTTTGCCAGGTGCAACCATTGTTTGTGGAGATTCCCACACTTCTACTCACGGTGCTTTTGGAGCGATTGCTTTTGGTATCGGAACTTCTGAGGTAGAAATGGTGCTTTCTACGCAATGCATCATGCAGCCAAAACCAAAGAAAATGCGTATCAACGTAAACGGTCAATTAAGCAAAGGTGTTGGACCAAAAGACGTTGCACTTTACATTATCGCTCAGTTAACTACTTCTGGAGGAACAGGTTATTTTGTAGAATATGCTGGAGACGTTTTCGAAAACATGACTATGGAAGGCCGTATGACGGTTTGTAACCTTTCTATCGAAATGGGTGCTCGTGGAGGAATGATTGCTCCTGACCAAACTACTTTTGATTTCCTTGAAGGAAGATTGTTTGCCCCTAAAGGTGAAGCCTGGGATAAAGCAGTTGCATACTGGAAAACTTTAAAAACTGATGCTGATGCTGTTTTTGATGCTGAATTAAACATCAAAGCGTCAGACATTGAACCAATGATTACGTATGGTACTAACCCTGGAATGGGAATTGGTATCTCAAAACATATTCCGAGCGCCGACCAGGTTGAAGGTGGTGAGGAAACTTACAAAAAATCGCTTGCCTACATGGGTTTCAACGAAGATGATGTGATGATTGGAAAACCAATTGATTATGTCTTTTTAGGAAGTTGTACCAACGGTCGTATTGAAGATTTTAGGGCTTTCGCCGAAATTGTAAAAGGAAGAAAAAAAGCAGATAATGTTACCGCTTGGCTAGTTCCGGGTTCTCACGTTGTGGAAGCTCAGATTAAAGAAGAAGGTATTTTGGATATCCTGACAGAAGCTGGTTTTGTATTACGTCAGCCTGGGTGTTCAGCATGTTTAGCGATGAACGATGATAAAGTTCCAGCTGGGAAATATGCAGTAAGTACTTCAAACAGAAACTTTGAAGGTCGTCAGGGACCTGGTTCAAGAACTTTGCTTGCGTCTCCAATTATGGCTGCTGCAGCTGCTGTAACAGGAAAACTAACAGATCCGCGCGAGCTGTTCTAGTAAATGACAATTGCAATAACAATTTCAAAATTCAATAAAATTGCTTTTAGGTTTAAAATAGATTCTCTTTTTCAGAAAATCTAAAATCTAAAACCCAAAAATCTAAAATTAAAATGGCATACGATAAATTTAATATATTGACGAGTAGTGCTGTGCCACTACCAATTGAGAACGTAGATACAGATCAAATCATCCCGGCTCGTTTCCTGAAAGCTACAAAACGTGAAGGCTTTGGAGATAACCTTTTTAGAGACTGGAGATACAACGGAGACGATTCTCCAAAAGCAGATTTCGTTTTAAACGATTCAACTTACAGCGGAAAAATCTTGGTTGGAGGAAAAAACTTCGGTTCAGGATCTTCAAGAGAACACGCTGCGTGGGCAGTTTATGATTATGGTTTTAGAGCTGTAGTTTCTAGTTTCTTTGCTGATATCTTCAAAGGAAACTGTCTGAATATTGGTGTTTTGCCAGTTCAGGTGAGTCCTGAATTTGCTGATACTATTTTTAAAGCAATCGAAGCAGACCCAAATACGCAATTAGAAATCAATTTGCCAAACCAAACGATTACTTTATTGGCAACTGGTCAACAAGAGTCTTTTGCAATCAACGGATACAAAAAGAACAACATGATCAATGGCTTTGATGACATTGATTATTTGCAAAATATTAAGGAAGATATTGTGGCTTTTGCCGACAAATTGCCTTACTAAACACAACCAACTTAAACGCAGTTACGCAAGTTTCAACCTTAAAGTTGGACTTTGTAACTGCTTTTTACAATTTAGAAAAATCCGATTAGAATAATCTCTAATCGTTAAAAGTCATATCATATTTAGAATGAAAAAAAGAAAAATTGAAATAATGGATACGACGCTCCGTGATGGTGAACAAACCTCGGGAGTTTCATTTTCTGCTGCAGAAAAACTCACCATTGCACAATTGTTGTTGGAAGAATTAAATATTGATAGAATCGAAATTGCTTCAGCACGCGTGAGCGAAGGAGAATTTCAGGCTGTAAAAGGCATTACTTCTTGGGCCGAAGAAAGAGGATATATTAATCGAATTGAAGTTTTATCCTTTGTTGATGGTGGCGTTTCGATAGAATGGATGAAAAAAGCGGGTGCAAAAGTGCAAAATTTATTGACCAAAGGTTCCATGAATCACTTAACGCATCAGTTAAAAAAAACGCCTGAACAACACTTTTCTGAGATTGCACAAATTATTGCATTAGCTAAAGAAAATGATATTGAAACCAATGTTTACCTAGAAGACTGGAGCAACGGAATGCGAAATTCTCCAGAGTATGTTTTTCAATTTCTTGATTTTTTAGCGACTCAACCTGTCAAAAGGATTTTGCTTCCTGATACTTTGGGCGTTTTAATTCCGACTAAAACTTTTGAATTTATTTCTGAAATTAGAGCCAAATATCCTCAAATTCATTTTGATTTTCATGCACATAACGATTACGATTTAAGTGTCGCCAATGTTATGGAAGCCATAAAAGCCGGCATCAACGGACTTCATGTTACGGTAAACGGAATGGGAGAACGCGCAGGAAATGCGCCTCTTGAAAGTACTGTTGCCGTGATAAACGATTATTTGCCAGAAGTTAGCATCAATATAAAAGAGACTTCTCTTTATACAGTAAGCAAATTGGTTGAAACCTTTACGGGTTACAGAATTCCTGCCAACAAACCAATTGTTGGTGACAATGTTTTTACTCAAACTGCCGGTATTCATGCTGACGGAGACAATAAAAATAATTTATATTTTAATGATTTACTTCCGGAACGCTTCGGAAGAAAACGAAAATATGCTTTAGGAAAAACTTCAGGCAAAGCCAATATCGAAAAAAATCTTCAGGAATTAGGTTTGAAATTAAATCAGGAAGATTTGAAATTGGTAACCCAAAGAATCATCGAATTGGGCGACAAAAAAGAAACCGTTACCAAAGAAGATTTGCCCTACATTATTTCGGATGTTTTGGACAGTCATACTTACGAAGAGAAAATCACGATTGAATCTTATATATTAGTACATTCAAAAGGAATGCGTCCTTCGACCACTTTATGCTTAAAAATAGATGGTGAAATCATCGAAGAACACGCACAAGGTGACGGGCAGTTTGATGCCTTTATGAATGCTTTGTCTAAAATTTATAAAGAAAAAAAATTAACCCTTCCGAAACTGATTGATTACGCCGTACGAATTCCACCAGGAAGTAGTTCTGATGCTTTGTGCGAAACAATCATTACCTGGGTAAACAACGGAAAAGAATTTAAAACAAGAGGATTAGATTCAGATCAGACGGTTGCAGCGATTATCGCAACGCAGAAGATGTTGAATGTGATTACTCAATAAAAAGGAACAAAGGTTCAAAGTTACAGAGGAACAAAGGTTTTTTCTCTTTACACTTTTAAACTTTGAACCTTTGAGCCTTTGCCACTTTGAACCTTAAAATAATAAATACTTAAAAAATGAAATTTAACATAGCCCTTTTAGCCGGTGACGGAATCGGACCAGAAGTAATTAATGAAGCTGTAAAAGTATCTGATGCAATTGCAAAAAAATTCAATCACGAAATAACCTGGACACCTGCTCTTACAGGAGCTTGTGCTATTGATGCAGTTGGTGTTCCTTACCCAGATGAAACACACGAAATCTGTATGAAAGCAGATGCTGTTTTATTTGGAGCCATCGGACATCCAAAATACGATAATGATCCAAGCGCTCCAGTTCGTCCAGAGCAAGGTTTATTATTGATGCGTAAAAAATTAGGATTGTTTGCAAACGTGCGTCCTACTTTTACTTTTCCTTCTTTGATTGATAATTCTCCATTAAAAAGAGAAAGAATCGAAGGAACTGACTTAGTTTTCTTAAGAGAATTAACTGGCGGAATTTACTTTGGAGAAAAAGGAAGAAAAGACGGTGGAGAAACTGCTTTTGACAATTGTGTTTACACCAGAGCCGAAGTACAGCGTTTAGCAAAAAAAGGTTTTGAATTAGCCATGACACGTTCTAAAAAACTATGTTGCGTTGATAAAGCCAACGTTTTGGAGACTTCACGTTTATGGAGAGAAACCGTTCAGGCAATGGAAAAAGATTATCCAGAAGTTACCGTTTCTTATGAATTTGTTGATGCTGTTGCCATGCGTTTGGTACAATGGCCAAACTCTTACGATGTATTGATTACAGAGAATTTATTTGGAGATATTTTAACCGATGAAGCTTCGGTAATTTCAGGATCTATGGGATTAATGCCTTCTGCTTCTGTTGGAGAACATACTTCTTTATACGAGCCAATTCACGGTTCTTACCCTCAGGCAACTGGATTGAATATTGCAAATCCATTAGCAACAGTTTTATCTGCTGCGATGATGTTTGAAGATGCTTTTGGATTAAAAGACGAAGCCGAAGCTATTAGAGCCGTTGTAAATAAATCATTAGAACAAGGAATTGTGACTGAAGATTTAGCACCAAAAGGAACAAAAGCCTACAAAACCAGCGAAGTTGGTGATTGGCTGGTTGCGAATATATAATGTACATGTAGAGAGGCACTGCAGTGCGTCTTTACTTTGTTTCAGGTTTCAAGTTTTAAGTTGTTGGAACATGAAACCTGAAACTTATAGTTAATTTTTGTTTCATGTAGAGGTGCGCTTAAGAGTGCGTCTTCGCTTTGTGTTAGATGCACTGCTGTGCATCTCTACGGAAAAATACCGCTTAAAAAAAAAAGATGTAAACAAAAGTTTCAGGTTTTCCAACTTGAAACCTGAAACAATTTTAAACAAAAAAAGGGATCAACGTAAGTTGATCCCTTTTATATATTTAGAAAAAAATATTAATATCCTCCTCTACCACCACGGTCATTTCCACCACGGTTTCCTCCACCATAACCTCCGCGTGAATCTCCACCACGGCTGTTATTGTTGAAGCTTCTTCTTTCACCTTCAGGTTTCGGCTCAGATTTGTTAACCACAATTGCACGTCCTTGAACAGTTGCTCCGTTCAATTCGTCAATCGCTTTTTGAGCTTCATCATCGTTTGTCATTTCAACAAAACCAAATCCTTTACTTCTTCCAGTAAATTTATCAGTAATGATCTTAACTGAATCAACTGCTCCGTAAGCCTCGAAAGACTCTCTTAAATCTGCTTCCTCAATACTGAATGGAAGGCTTCCAACAAAAATGTTCATATGTACTTATTTATAATAATGTAGCAAATGTAGTCTTATTTTTCTCTAATCTACTATATATTAGCTTATTTATGTTTTTATTTTGATTTAAAAAAGGATATTCCAATAAAATCAATTGATTTGTAATGAAAATTTACTCTATAAGTACGCTTCCTTCGGAAACAGGAACTTTATAAAAAACACCTTCTGTAAAACTAATCGTTGGGTTTTCAATATCTTCTTCATCAGCATTTACCGCATTGAATTTGAAGGTTCCTGAAATGGTTTTATTTACCACATCATACTCCGTAATTACAATTTGCCCCGAACCAGAGTCAACACCGGTAGAAAACTCACTTAATCGCTCAGGAAAAGTATCCGAAAACATTGCTTTTGAAGCCTCATCAACTCCTAAAACATAGGTTTTTGCTTGCGGGGATTGTGTTTGCAAGGTTACTTTTTCATAACCCAAACTTCCTTCGATAATCAGATTCCCGTTAGATTCAATATGAGCTTCATAGTTTCTGGCTCTCCAAAAGTCATTATTTTTTAAAGTTTGAAAAGCAGGATTATTAAACTTAACATCCTCTGTGCAGGATGAAACCAAAAAAATAAGAGCTAGCAGATAAAGGCATTTTTTCATAAACACATAAATTTTGCGGTAAAAATACCTTAATTAAGAGAAATAATTAAACCAAAAGAATAAAAAACATCAAAAATCAGTAAAAAAAAGTCATTTATTTATAAATCATGCTTTTCGAACGCATAATTGAGAAAAAAATTATATCTTTGCGCCCTTAATTAACAGAGGTCGAGTACCTCAAAATTTAATCATACGATTATGTCAGTAAAAATTAGATTACAAAGACACGGTAAAAAACAAAAACCTTTTTACTGGGTTGTAGCTGCAGATGCACGCTCAAAAAGAGATGGTAAATACTTAGAGAAAATCGGTACTTACAATCCAAACACAAACCCTGCAACTATCGAATTAAACCTTGATAGCGCTGTAAAATGGTTGCACAATGGTGCTCAGCCAACAGATACTGCAAGAGCAATCCTTTCATACAAAGGAGCTTTATTGAAACACCACCTTGATGGAGGTATTCGTAAAGGAGCTTTAACTCAAGAGCAAGCTGACGCTAAATTAGCTGCTTGGTTAGAGGCAAAATCTGGAAAAGTTGACGCTAAGAAAGATGGTTTATCGAAAGCGCAAGCTGATGCTAAAGCTAAAGCTTTCAAAGCAGAACAAGAAGTTAACGCTAAGCGTTTAGCTGCTGCAGCTCAGGCTGAAGCTGATGCTATCGCAGCTGCAACTCCTGCAGTTGAAGAAGAAGTTGCTGAAGTAGAAGCAGAAGCTGCTACTGAAGAAGCTCCTGCTGCTGAAGAAAATAACGAAACAACTGAAGCATAATTTTAGTCAGCGATAATGCGTAAAGAAGAATGTTTTTATTTAGGTAAAATCGCTAAAAAATTTAGTTTCAAAGGTGAAGTTCTGGCTTATTTAGACACAGACGAACCTGAGTTATACGAAAATCTGGAATCAGTGTTTGTTGAATGCAACAAACACCTGGTTCCTTTTTTTATTGAAAAAAGTTCATTACACAAAAACGATTTTCTTCGAATTCTTTTTGAAGACGTAAAATCAGAGGAAGAAGCGGATGCCTTATTAGGAAACGCTATCTATCTCCCATTAAACATGTTGCCAAAACTTACAGGTAACAAATTTTATTTCCACGAAGTGATTGGTTTCGAAATCGAAGACCAACGTTTAGGCGTTTTCGGAAAAATTGTAGCCGTAAACGACTCTACTGCCCAACCGCTTTTTGAAGTTTTGAATGGCGAAGTCGAAATGCTTATCCCAATGATTGATCATTTTCTTGTAAAAATTGATCGTGAGAATAAAAAAGTAATCATGAATCTTCCTGAAGGCTTAGTGGAGATGTACCTTTAAGCTTAAAATTCCAAATTTTAAATTCCAAATTCCAAACCTGAAAAGGGAAATTCCAAACTCTTTTAATTTCAAATTCCAATATTTACGTGGAACTATTTTATATTTCATTAAATAAGAAAGAAAAAACTTATTTTTTTACAACTAATTGTATATCTTTATTGGAATTTGGAATTTAAAAAATTGAGATTTCACAATGAACAAACCATACGATTTAGAGGAAAGAACTTTCTTATTTGCTAAAGAATGCCGAATTTACATCAGAACTTTATCCAAAACAGCATCCAATATTGAAGATGGAAAGCAACTAATAAGATCTTCTGGCTCGGTAGGCGCAAATTATATTGAAGCAAATGAAAAACTGGGAGATAAGGATTTAATATTTAGACTTAAAATCGCTCGAAAAGAGGCTAAAGAATCTAAGTTTTGGTTACGTTTATTACATGAATTAAATCCTGACCAAAAAACACTTTCAGATTCTTTACTATTTGAAGTAGAAGAATTAAGAAAAATTCTATCAGCAATAATTACCAAAACATCAAAATAATTAATTGCGATTTTAATCTTATTTTTACACCCAAATCAATCATAATAACTTACTCTTTTCAATTGAAATTTGGAATTTCTTTATTGAAATTTTCCTTTTCAGGTTTGGAATTTGGAATTTAAAAATTGGAATTTCTATTTTATGTTTTCATTCAAACAATTTACAGTTCAGCAAGACAAAACCGCCATGAAAGTAGGAACAGATGGTGTTTTATTAGGTGCCTGGACTCCAATTGATCATAATCCTTTTAGTATTTTAGATATTGGCGCAGGAACAGGAATTATAGCTTTGATGCTGGCTCAGCGAACTCATGCCGAACAGATTGATGCTCTTGAAATAGACGAAGATGCTTACGAACAGGCCGTTGATAATTTTGAAAGTTCCCCTTGGGGCGATCGCTTATTTTGTTTTCACGCTGGTTTGGATGAATTTATCGAAGAACCGGAAGATGAATACGATTTGATTGTTTCAAATCCGCCATTTTTTTCAGAGGATTATAAAACCGAAAATGAACAACGCGATTTAGCCCGTTTTCAGGATGCTATGCCTTTTGAGGAATTGGTAGAAGCTGCTGATTTATTACTTTCGGAAAACGGAATTTTCGCTTTGATTATTCCATTCAAAGAAGAAGAAAAATTCATTGCCTTAGCCAAAGAATCTGAATTATACCCTTTGAAAATTACTCGCGTAAAAGGAAACATAAATTCTCCTATTAAACGTAGTTTATTGGCTTTTAGCCGAAATGAAAGTCCTGAAATTCAAATCGATGAATTGGTTATCGAAATAGACAGACATATTTATACGCCTGAATATATTGCATTGACTAAAGATTTTTACTTAAAGATGTAAAAAAAATCTTTGCCAAAGTCGAGAACTCTGACAAAGATTTATCATTTATTATTTTCCATTTTTAGCAAAAAGAATCGCTCGGTCTAAAACCTCATCTTTTCCTTGCTGGATACCCAAAATAGTAGGTTTTACTTCAATATCAGGAACAATTCCTATTCTTTGTGTTTCTTTTTTATTGGGATAAAAAACGCCATAACAAGTAAACGACGAAGAAAATCCCTTTATAATGCTAAATCTATAATTTGCTCCATCGGCACCGCCTGTCTGACTTCCTATCACTTTAACTTTCGGAGCTGTCTGCAGGCTCATGGCATTTAATTCTGCGTGACTTACCGATTTTTCATTTATTAAAACAATTACCTTTCCTTTGTAGTAATCTGGGTTGGTTTTGCCACATTTTTCAACACCATCTCTCCAAACATAACGACCAGGATAACTTATATCAGGATCAAGAAATCTGGCAAATTCTTTAGGTTCTGGATTAAGCCAATCCGAAATAGCATACAGAACATCCTGCGGACGCATTCTATTATCGAAAATAATCGCACTCGTATTGTTAAGGGCTTTTATTAATTCTGGAACATCTTTTTCTTCTACCTCATCATAATTAACATAACCAATGTTTCCTTCTAAAATTTTCCACTTTTCGCTGCCTGGAAACTGAATTTTTAAATCTTGATATTTATAACGATTTATTGATTTTAAAGCCGTTTTTCCGTCACGGACAAATTCTATTTCAACTGATGGTGATTTACCATTAAAAATTGTCCAATAGGCATTCTTTAATACAGAAGGTTCATTTGACCCTTCAACATATTTTCTGTTTTCTTTTAATAATGCTGCAATAGTTTTTCCTTCAACTTTTGTAATTACATCACCCACTTTTAAATCGTTTATTTTGGCTAATGAATCGTTTTTCAAACTAACAATAATTGCTTTTTCATCAATAATTTCGACATCTGCGGGAATAAATTTATCTCCAAAATATTCAAACAATTGAGGCATGTGAGTTGACGCATGTGTATCATTTAGTTTTACAGAAATCTCACGCATTGCCAAAGCAAAAACTTTATCCGATTCTGGAGCATAAAAACTTGGAAGCATCGTAATTAATACTTTGCCCCAATTTTCATCCATTTGATATTTATAGGGAAAAAAATATTCAATGTAATTCCAATATCTGAATAAAGTCAAAAGACGCATATTTTTATCTGACCATTTAAAATCTGCATATTTTACTTCGTTCTTAAATTGCAAAGGCGCACTGCCTCCGCCAAACGCATAATCAACATAATATTGATTCCCCTGAGATCTGTTTTCTTCAATAAATTTTAATTTTTTCGAAAGTGATTTAGAAAACAAGTCATTTTTCGAAAACCACGACAAATCGAAGTTTTTATCAAAATATTCTTTTTTTACTGTGGATTTTGAAGCATTTACTTTTACTTCTCCTAAGGAAGCAATCCAGTTTTCGATTACCAGAGAATAGGCCTCAGCAGTTTGTGCTTCTTCAACTTTTGGTAAAACCTGAAACAATTGTTCGTCCCAATTTTTACTTCCATCTGTCACATTTGGATGATAATATTTTAGGAAACCCCAAACTTTACAGGTTGCCGCTAATTTTTCAGTTTCAGTTATTGGTTTTGAAAAAGAAAATTGAAATAAGAGAACAAAAAGAATTAAGTAGATTTTTTTCATATAAATAAGTGGTATTTTAACATTACAAAAGTTAAATATAGTAAAGCTTTCAATTTATACAGCAACCATATGTAATATTTAGTCTTTTTTTCAAAGAATATAGCAATGAATTAATACCTAAAAAAGAGAGAAGTTTTTTGCTTCTCTCTTATATATACTTACATATTCAAAATTATCTTTGACAACACCATCCTCCAGGATATTGTACGGGATATACTCCTCCGCAAGTTGGACTTGGACTAACACAATAGCCTGTTGCATCTGAATAGCTTGAACCTTGGCCATTAATAGCTTTTTTTTCGTTTTTTGTTAATTCTTTAACACCAACTGAATTTAAAATGGTTTTCAACATAATTTATAGATTTTATTGTTATTTTATAGCCCAATCAATTAAAGACATTTGGGTTTATGTCTACTCTTGCGCAAGAATATTTTTAGTGAGCTTAAATCAAATTAAACTCAAATTAAATGCTTATTAATTGTTAACGGTAAAGTAGTGAGAGACAAAATTTAGAAACATTATTCAGACCTAAAGCAAATTGAAACAGCTGTACTAACAAACCTCTTCCAAAACCAAACACTGTTTTTTAGTTAAAAACAAAAATAATACTTGTTAATTAAGTTAAATAAAATATATAAACGCAAATAAATAAGACAAATTGTGTAATTATGAAAAACAAGTGCGCTTTTATAAAACCTTAAAGATTATATAAAAAAATCTGTAAGCAAGCTGAAACTTAGTTACAGATTTTAATTTAATTAAAAGAAATTAAACCTGTTCAAAAATACTTTTAAACTGGTATAAGATTCTTTCGATTAATCGTAAATCTTCGGTAACAATTTCAGCGCTGCCTTTCATTTCCTGCTGAAATATAATTTGTTTTTTATACGAAGTTTTTAAACCATTAGGCAAAGAAACATCAAGTAATAAATTTCCGTCCTTGTCCGGAACCAGAGAAATATTTTGAATTTTCCCTCTTAAAACTCCAAACTCCCGGTCTGGGAAATTTGCCAGTCGGATGTTTACTTTTTGCCCTACTTTTATTTTTCCTGAATTGAGAGCCGGTGCTTTTACTTTTCCGATAAAACCATTTTTAGCATCCGGTATGATCGAAAAAACATTATCCCCAACATTTATAGTCTGATTTTCATTCCATACCTGAAGAAAAGTTACGACTCCGCTTATGGATGACTGTAAGGTATAATTCAATTCCCAGTCTTTGATAATTTTCTTAAGCTGATAAAACGACTGCGCCACATTTCGCCCCAGGTTTACCTCTTCCCTGGTGCTGTTTATCTGCGAATTCTGCCCTAATTTTGTATTATTAATCAATGACGACCTTAATTGTGAAATAGACGACAAAAGACTCTTATAATTCTTTTGTGCCTGCAGATAAGCCAGTTTTTTAGCTTCCATTTCCTGAGTCGAAACAATACCTTTATTAAATAAAGTTTCGAATCTTGCGACTTCGTTTTTCTGAAGCTGCAATTCGCTTTCGTTAATTACTTTTTGTTGTTGTAAAATATCCAAACGTTCTTTAATCTGAATGTTTTCTGAACTTTGGGCCCTGCTTTCTACTTCAAAAGGGTGCAGACTATTATTCAGTTCCTGAGCCTGATAATCTTTCTGAAAAACGGCAAAAGCACTTTCAATTTCTCCTAATTGGGTGTTTTTTAGCAAATCAAAAGGAAAAGCTTTTTTCGAGTCATTAATATTGTAATTATCGATGATGCTTTTTAACAAAAAAACATCTTTATAATTGGCTGTATTCTCAATAATGGCCAAAGTGGTATTTTTAGAAACTTCGGCTTTATTTTTAACCAAAATAACTTCGATACGTCCTGAAGATTTAGAAACTATTTTTTCAGGCGGAATATTGGTTGTAATAGTGATTTCGGAAGCCACCACATCCGGATATTTTACAAACCATGAAATAAAAAACAGCATCAGTAATATTATGAATATCAAAACTGTTCCCCAGCGAATCATCCAATGAGGTACTTTGGTCAAGATGTCCTGAACTTCTTCGCTTCGAAGTTCGAAGCTTGAAGTGGGAAGATGGGAGTCAGAAGTTTTATCTACTGGCATTTTAATTTTGTTTTAAAAGAAATCATCAAATTCATCAAATTAAACGCATCGTTATAAAGTTTATCAAATGTATTATCATCTATATAACTTCTTCTTTTAGCTTTATACAAGCAAGTTACAACTTCTGCTAAAGACCTCACAGAATATCCTAAGAATCTATTAAATTCAGGATTAGATTGTTCTATGGAACCTTCGGGAATATTTAACGCAACCGAATCCGCGGCCCTTAGGATTTGTGATGACAAATTATACATTTCTCTCTTAGGAAAACCTACTGATAAAATATTTATTTCTTCACCAAAATCCATTGCTTTTTGCCAAATAATTAATTTCTCGAACTTAAAACTCATCTCTTATACTTTTTTTTCACTTACACATACATCTCCAAACTTCTAGTTTCCAAGCTGCAATTGATTCCGAACCAGCTCAAAATAGCTTCCTTTTTGTTCAACTAATGTTTTATGATTTCCTATTTCGATAATTTTTCCTTTATCTAAAACTACAATTTGATCGGCATTCATCACTGTACTCAGGCGATGCGCAATTACAATAACCGTTTTGTCTTTAAAGAAAATATCGAGTTTTTGCATAATTTCTTTTTCATTATTAGCGTCTAAGGCAGAAGTTGCTTCGTCAAAAAACAAAATCTCAGGATCTTTGTAAACAGCCCTTGCGATTAACAATCGTTGTTTTTGCCCGGTGCTCATTCCTAATCCTTCGGCTCCAATTTTAGTATTGTATCCCAGAGGTAATTCACTAATATATTCTTTGATATTGGCAACATCGGCTGCATAAACTAATTTTTCTTTATCAACTTTATCGACACCAATAGCAATGTTGTTTGCAATTGTGTCACTAAATACAAAACCTTCCTGCATGACCGCTCCAACACTTGATCGCCATGCTTTTTGCGAAATATTTTTAAGTTGCGAATTGCCTATATTTATTTCTCCTTTTTCAGGTTCGTAAAA
Organism: Flavobacterium hydrocarbonoxydans; assembly: GCF_009789235.1. GTDB lineage: Bacteria > Bacteroidota > Bacteroidia > Flavobacteriales > Flavobacteriaceae > Flavobacterium > Flavobacterium hydrocarbonoxydans. The sequence continues at coordinate 127,918 of NZ_WSTB01000009.1, forward strand.
CTTTAGCAATAATTTCATCAAAGTTGTTTTTCCGCTTCCGCTAACGCCTACAATTGCGGTTACTTTATTGGCAGGAATTATTAAATTTAAATCCTGCAAAACCGGAATATCAGAACCTAAATAGCGATACGATAAATTCTTAATCTCAATATTCTGATTGTACGGAACATCATTGGTCTGATGTATTTCCTGTTGCGTTTCATCGTCTTTATCGTGAATTTCAGACAATCTTGCCAATGATATTTTGGCATCCTGCAGTTCTCTGACAAATTCGATCAGCTGCGTAATAGGGCCGTTTAAACTTCCTACGATAGAACTTATCGCTAACATCATCCCTAACGTAATTTCGCCATCGATAACCAGTTTGGCCGAAAGAAAAATGATAAAGATATTTTTTAATTCATTAATCACAGATGAACCAATAGTTTGCGTCTGCTCTAAAACTAACCCTTTTATAGAAACTCTAAAAAGTCTTGCCTGAACATACTCCCAACCCCAGCGTTTTTGCTTTTCGGCGTTGTGAAGCTTTATTTCCTGCATACCATTGATGAGCTCCATTACTTTACTTTGCTCGCTGGAAACCTCGGCAAAACGTTTGTAATCTAATATTTCTCTTCGTTTAAGAAACAAAGTAATCCACCCGAAGTACAAAACACTTCCTGCAAAAAACACTAAAAATATCTGAACATTAAAATATAACAAAACGCCCCCCATGACCATCATATTAATCATAGAAAACAAAACATTTAACGATGATGTGGTAAGAATTCGCTCGATTCTGCGATGATCGTTGATTCTTTGCATAATATCTCCAGTCATTCGAACATCAAAAAACGAAATGGGTAAATTCATTAATTTGATAAAGAAATCTGAAATTAAGGAGATGTTTATCCGGGTTGAAAGATGAAGCAGAATCCAGCTTCTGATTAATTCTAAACCTGTTCTTCCTGCAAAAAGAAACAATTGTGCAAAAAGAATCAGATAAATAAAGTGAATGTTTTGATTTTGTATCCCGACATCTACAATACTTTGGGTAAGAAACGGAAAAATTAGCTGTAGCAAACTGCTGGCTAAAAGCCCTATGCTCAATTGTGTCAAAAATGATTTATAACGCAAAACATATTGCGCCAGCATTTTAAAACCTAGTCCTTTATGATCTTCTTTATCAAATTCTGACTGAAAAAATTTAGGCGTTGCTTCGATCAATAAAGCTATTCCTTCCGGAGTAGTCTGATCGGCGTTATTACCTATCCAGAATTTAAGGAATTCTTCTTTTTTATATTCCAGCAATCCTATCGCTGGATCGGACACATAATACGTATTTTTTTTTATTTTGTAAAGGACTATATAATGCTCATTATTCCAGTGCAAAATACAGGGTAAAGGCGCTTCCTCCAGCCTCTCAAGACTTAGTTTTACGCCGAGTGTTCTAAAACCGATTTTTTCAGCAGCTTCACTTAAAAACAATAAATTACTTCCTTCGCGAGTGGTTTCGCTAAAATCTCTCAACTCCTGGATGTTGATTGTTTTTCCGTAATGTTTTGCTATTATCTTTAAACAGGTAGGGCCACAATCTTTATGATCTGCCTGTCTGTAATTCGTGAATTTTTTCAATTTTAACTTTTGTTTTTACACAGCAATATAACACAATTTTTTTTACTTTTTTATCAAAAAAAAACAGAGAAGAATTTTATTCCTCTCTGTTTCTAAAAGTAATTTCTTTTAAAATTCCCCAGGATACGGTACTGGTTAATCTTACGTCAAGATTAACACAGTAACCAGTTTCCAGAGATTCCCTTCAGTGACCACCAATGTCGGGATTTTGCTCAACTTTTTTCATTATTGAGCGCCTACAAATTCAAAAAAAACATGACTAAATTCTAAAATAGGCAATATCGTATGTATTCTTAAAACTTCTTTTTTAATATCCGTCAGTCAGGTTATGGCAAAACCTGGCAAGGCGGAGCGCATGCTATGCTGTAATATTTACAAGCATTAGTCGAAGGGTCGATACAATCTTTTAAACCTCCTTTTATTGCTTTTTGTTCTTTTTTAGTGAGCTCTTTGGCTCCTTCCAGGTTTAAAATTTTTTCTAACATCTAATTAATTTTAAAAATTTGGGTTTCGGTATAATTACTAATATTAAAAACTTGATTTATTTAATATACTTTACAATTATTATCATTAGGCCATTAAGCTGTTTGCTCTAAAACCAGATTGCTTTCTTCCACAAATTCATTCAAAAAATATTTCAAATCCTGTAATTCATATTCGTTAGGATACACCTTGTCGTTTACAATTTTTACGGGTGTATAATTAAAATTATTAACCGAACACCAGTCGTATTGCTTTTGTATTTCCTGATTAACCATCATACTGGTATTCTCTACCTGCCATTTATCTGACCATTCTTTCAGGTCAAACTTCTTTATATACCAATCTGATATGGCTTCGACAATTTTTCCCGGTGTTACTTTATTAATAATCAATAATCTTTCAACAACCACTTTATATGAATTATCGTTGTTTTCAGGATTAACATTAAACAATATTTTCAGGAACACCCGCTCCGGAGATTTCAAAACCAGCTCAAACGCATCCTGAAAAGCTTTAAAGCACAGATTGCAGCTAGGACTCAAAATCAAAGAGAGTTTTATGGGAGCATTTCTGTTTCCAAAATTCAATCCCGATAATGACGAAAAGCCATTTGTAACAGGAACATCTCTTGATAAAAAATTCAGGACATTATAATTTCTCTTGAATTTTTTAAGCTCTTGTAACTCATTTTCAATTTCAATTTTATGTTTAATAATCGTTTTTACCGATAACCAAACCGTCAAAACAAACAAAAAAGAAAAGAAAAATGGAAGAACATTTGTCAATTCAAAGTTTAGTGTAAACTGATTGGTTGAAAACCAGATTACGCTTTGAACTAATATTAATGCTGAAACCATCAGGCACAACACACACCATTTTTTCAATTCAAATTTCTGTATCCAAATTGAAGATACTACTACAGGTATTGCCAATGAACTTAAAAAACCAATAAAAACTCCAGATCCGTGAGGCCAAATTAATATTGAGGAAAGAATTGTTCCAAAAAAAATCAATGGCAAATCTGCAAAATTGACTAATGTGCCTGAAAAAACCGTATCCGATTTTAAAACGTTATCACACGACATATTAGCATTCCTATTACAAAACTGGGCAAAGAAATTATTTTTGAATCCAAATTTCTCCTGAACAATAAAAACACTGATCGTAAAACCTAGTATTGCGCTTCCCAAAAAAAAATAATCAATTATTTTATAAGGATAATAAAACATTGAGGTAAAAATCAAAATCAAAACTGGCAGAATATATCTTAGCCATTTAAAATTAATTGCATTATCCTCTTTCACATATGTTTTATTAGGCTCAATAGCCACAATTACTCCACTCCAATCTAACAAGAACTGCTCGTATGTTATTTTTAATCTTTTTCCCTTAATCGTATCCAGTACAATTCCTTTATCATTTTTTGCTACCAGAACCAACTCATCGTTAAAATAGGCTAAAAAAGATGCTGGCAAATCCAGTATTTGTTCTTTAGGAATTTTAACCGCGGCATTTTCAATCCCCAACAAATCAAAAGAGTCCGTTATCGCAAATAAACTTGGATAATTTGGGTGCGATAAAAACAAATCTTCAAATTCGTTTTTAAAACTTCCATATCGATTTATCTGAAGAAATTTTTGAACAACTTTTATCATTTAATTTCGCTCTGGTTATCTAAACTTTGATGCAAATATTGGTGTTTTAATTGAAAAAAAGAGCCTTGCATTACACATTTAGTAAATAATACTACATACAATTTATAAATTATAGCAGTCTTACTAAACTTCATAAATAGCTGAATTACAATATTATAAGTCTTTTTTAGTTTATACAAAAAGGCGAAAAACCCATTCTTAATCAATCGTTTATGTTTTTGTCTAGTTTTGGTAAAACAATAATCTTAATTCATAAAAACATGACACGTAAACAATTAAAATTCGAAGATTTCAACGCAGAAAAATTATCAAAAAATCAACAAAAAGTAGTTCGTGGAGGTGATGCAGAACCAGATCCAATTGATCCTGGTAAAGCAACTGGAAACGGAAATGGTTAATAATTTATAAAGAAAAAAATCAAAAAATATCCCTCTTAAAACAGACAAACATGATAAGTAAAAAATTAAATTTCGAAGATTTCAGCGCAGAAAAATTATCAAAAAATCAACAAAAAGTAGTTCGTGGAGGTGATGCAGAACCAGCTCCAATTGATCCGGGAAAAGCAACTGGAAACGGAAATGGTTAATACTTTTAAAGAAAAAAATTAAAAAATATACCTCTTAAAACAGACAAACATGACAAGTAAAAAATTAAATTTCGAAGATTTCAGCGCAGAAAAATTATCAAAAAATCAACAAAAAGTAGTTCGTGGAGGTGATGCCGAGACAGATCCAATAGATCCGGGAAAAGCAACTGGAAACGGAAATGGCTAATACTTTATTAAAAAAAATCAAAAAATATACCTCTTAAAACAGACAAACATGACAAGTAAAAAATTAAATTTCGAAGATTTCAGCACAGAAAAATTATCAAAAAATCAACAATTAGTAGTTCGTGGAGGTGATGGAGAGCCTATTGATCCAGGAAAAGGTACTGGTAACGGAAATGGTTAATATTTTATAAAACCATATATAAACTGTTTTTGTTTAAATATTATTCGCAAACTGAGCTGGAGATACTCCAGTTCTTTTGCGAAATGATTTGGCAAAAGAAACTGCATTCTTAAATCCTACGCTTTCTGCAATAGCTTGTGTTGAGTATTTACGATACATGTGATTCGTAATCATTTCATTGATTACATAATTGATTTTTAATTCATTAGAATACTCTCCAAAAGATTTACCAAAACGTTTATTTACTACATACGATAAGTAAGTGGTGTTTGTTTTTATCTTTTTTGCCACATAAGGCAATGTAAAATCAGGATTGAGAAACTCTTGTTTGTTTTCAAGCGCCAAAAGTTTTTCTACAATTTTATTTTCTTTAGCTTCATCAATACTCAGATTGGCATTTTCCTTTTTAGTTATAATCTGCCCTCCTTCGAGAAGTATTTCCTCAGGTTGCGGCTCCTCTTTCTTCTCTAAATTAGCCTTAAACTCTTCAATTAAAGCATTCATTTTTTTGTGTGCCTTATTTTTATCTCTAATATTTTTTATTAATAAAAATCCAATTCCCAAAACAAGTAAAACATAAAATACTTTCAATGCCTTATTGATAAAAACATCATATTTGTATTTTTCCTGAATAGTAACCATCTCATCTGTCAGGTCATTAACGCCTAATTTGTAATTTACCTCAAGTGCTTCCTCTCTGAGTTTTGTTTCGAATTTCTCATAATTATCCAAATAAATTTTAGAATGTTTATAAGCTAACTCCGGCTCTTCTTTGATGTTATAAATTTTTGCCTGATAGTAATTAGACTTTAAAAAATCAATCTGATTGTGCTTTGTTATGCGTGCAATTGAGTCTGCTTTTTTAAAAAAAACTAATGCCTTGTCGTATTTTTTTGTACTATAATATACATCACCTAAATTATAGTTTGAAATACATAATTCTTCTTTTAAATTATTCTGCTCCGCAAAAAACATAATATCATAATAGGTTTTCTCGGCATTTTTATAATCTTTTTTCAAATTATAAATATTTCCTAAACTTAATTTAGCGACAATTTTATTATTGGCCAGACTCTGAGAATAACCAATGGTTTTTTTATAGAAATATTCAGCAGAATCAAGTAAATGTTTCTTTTTAAGATTCTTCATATAATAACTTTCGTATGAAGAACCTAAAGAAAGATTGATATTACTTTTATTGCTTAAAAACTGTTCTTTGCTGTAAACATTGCCGTTTTTATCAACAAAATTATCGAGTTCTCTTAGGTTGTTAATAGCTAATTGATAGTTCCCTACGGCTTCATTAATAGTTGCTATATTATTTTTGAACTTGACTATTTGTATAATATCTCCTAATTGTATCGAAAGCTTTATACCTCTTTGGTACTTATCCAAAGCATCACTAAAATCGCCTTTTTTTCTATCGATCAGGCCACCATAATTATATAGGTAGGATTCAAGTTGTATTTTTTCTCTGGAATCTGGTATTTTTTCTAAAGACTGAAATGCCAAAATATATTTTTCGTGAGATAACTTTGCATTTCCTTTTAATTGTAACAAATAAGACAAAGCTCCGTTTGCAAAGGTTAAATGCTTATAATTATCCGATTTTGCCATTTGATTTGCATATACAACGGCACTATCTACATTAGCATTTATATGTAGTCGGATTTTATCTTTTAAAACCAAATACTCTTGTTCAGTCAAAGTCTTCTTTTCCTGAGCAATAGTAATATTCCATATAAAAAAGAATAAAAAAGAGATGATAAGCCTCATTTGATTTGTTTTGGAATGTCAAAATTAACCTATAAACATCAAATAACTAAACATAATTCAGCTTATTTTTAATTTATTTGTGTAATTATTTTTATAAATATAACAATTTAACTTTGTTTTGTTATATTTTTATTGCGTAAATTTGTTTATTAAACTATAAAAAATGAAACCAGACTTATTTCAAGCTCCAGATTATTATAATCTTGACGATCTTTTAACAGACGAACACAAATTAGTTCGAGAATCAGCCCGTGCATGGGTAAAAAGAGAAGTGTCTCCTATTATTGAGGAATACGCTCAAAAAGCCGAATTTCCCAAACAAATTATAAAAGGACTTGGAGAAATAGGTGGTTTTGGTCCGTATATCCCAGTAGAATATGGCGGTGCCGGTTTAGACCAGATCTCGTACGGATTGATCATGCAGGAAATCGAGCGTGGTGATTCTGGCGTTCGTTCGACCTCATCTGTACAATCTTCTTTAGTAATGTATCCGATTTGGAAATATGGAAATGAAGAACAAAGAATGAAATATTTGCCAAAATTAGCAACAGGAGAATTTATGGGCTGTTTTGGTTTAACAGAACCTGACCATGGTTCTGATCCGGGAAGCATGATTACCAATTTTAAAGATATGGGCGATCATTATCTTTTGAATGGTGCCAAAATGTGGATTTCGAACGCACCGTTTGCCGATATTGCTGTAGTTTGGGCAAAAGATGAAACCGGAAGAATTCACGGATTGATTGTAGAACGTGGTATGGAAGGATTTTCGACTCCTGAAACTCATAATAAATGGTCGCTTCGTGCCTCATCGACCGGAGAATTAATTTTTGATAATGTAAAAGTTCCTAAAGAAAACCTATTACCTAATAAATCTGGATTAGGAGCACCACTTGGCTGCTTAGATTCAGCTCGATACGGAATTGCCTGGGGCGCAATTGGAGCCGCAATGGATTGTTATGATACGGCTTTACGCTACGCAAAAGAAAGAATCCAGTTTGGGAAACCTATTGCAGGAACCCAATTGCAACAAAAAAAATTAGCCGAAATGATTACCGAAATCACCAAAGCACAATTACTTACCTGGCGTTTAGGCGTTTTAAGAAACGAAGGAAAAGCAACTACTGCTCAAATTTCGATGGCCAAAAGAAACAATGTGGACATGGCAATTCATATCGCCCGCGAAGCCAGACAAATGTTAGGCGGAATGGGAATTACCGGCGAATACTCTATCATGCGACACATGATGAATCTGGAAAGTGTTATTACGTATGAAGGTACACACGACATTCATTTACTCATTACCGGAATGGATGTTACTGGCATTCCAGCATTTAAATCATAGTTGTTTATTAAAATATCAATAAAATCAATACTAAAAGCTTCTTGTTATCAAGAAGCTTTTTATCTTTACAAAAAATTCCAAACATGAATATTGAAACTATCCACCATAGCATTCAAGCCCAGAAAGAACAACTTTTACAGCATTCTTTATACAATAAAATTCAAAATTTAGACGATTTACATCAGTTTTTAGAAAGTCATGTTTTTGCCGTTTGGGATTTTATGTCTTTACTGAAAGCGTTACAGGCCAAACTTACCTGTACTACTACACCCTGGTTTGCTACAAAAAATCCGGAAACTAGATACTTAATCAATGAGATTGTCTTGGCCGAAGAAACTGATCTGAGCATTGACGGAAGAAGACAAAGCCATTACGAAATGTACCTTGAAGCGATGGAAGACTGCGGTGCCGATACAACCAAAATCAATACCTTTTTAGATCAGGTAACTTCACTTCACAATATTTTTGTCGCTATCAAACAAAGCAATCTGCATCCGGATACAAAAGCTTTTTTAGATTTCACTTTTAGAGTTATCGAACAGGGAAAACCGCATGAAATAGCAGCAGCTTTTACTTTTGGAAGAGAAGATTTGATTCCGAGTATGTTTACGGCCATTTTGAAAAATTTCCAGAAAAATTTACCCGAAGTAGATTTGAGCAAATTGCTTTATTATTTTGAAAGACATATCGAATTAGATGCTGACGAACACGGTCCAATGGCGATGCAAATGATTACGGATCTATGCGAAGATGACGCCCAAAAATGGAAAGAAGTTGAAGAAATTTCGATTCTAGCTTTAGAAAAAAGAATTGGTCTCTGGAATGCTATCGAAGAAGAAATTGCAATGAAAACAGAGATGGTTTAAAACCAAATCTTCTTATTTAACGTAACTATTTGTTTAGAACGACCCAAAACTTAATTTATACAAATTATGACACCGTATTTCAGACAAATAGTTACGCTTTTACTTTCAGTATTCCTTTTCAGCTGCAGTTCTGATGAGCCAATAACTAAAAAAACAACTACTCCACCGGTTGTAACGCCGCCTACTACACCCACTGTTCCCACTCTTCCTATTGCCGGAACTGTAAATTATCTCGCTCTTGGAGATAGTTATACCATTGGGCAAAGTGTTTGCGAAACGTGTCGCTATCCTGCACAGTTAGTAAAAAAATTGAATTCAACTTATTCAAACACTACTTTTCCTCTAAAAATAATCGCTACCACGGGCTGGACTACGACCAATTTATTATCGGCAATAAACAGTCAAAAATTAGAACCCAATTATGATTTGGTTACACTTTTAATTGGTGTAAACAATCAGTATCAGGGCAGAGAATTTTCATTGTATGAAAAAGAATTCCCTGAATTGGTGCTCAAAGCAATTGCTTTGGCCAGAGGAAACAAAAAAAAGGTAGTGGTCATTTCGATTCCGGATTATGCTTATACGCCTTATGGTGCTAAAGTAGCTACTGATCAAAGCATGACGATTACCAATGAAATCAATAAATACAACGCTTTTGCCGAAAATTATTGCAATAACAACGGCATTGCATTTGTACCTATCACAGACATTACCCGCCAGGGCCTCAACAATCCAAGTTTAGTGGCCACAGATGGTTTACATCCTTCAGAGTTGGCCTATACCTTATTTGTTGACCGTATGCTGCCACAAATAAAAGCGGCCTTGCAGGATTAGTTGTTTTTGGATTTCTTTCCTTCAAACTTAATCACTCCAAAACAGCAATACACTTAAAAATAATTGCTACAAATTTTTTAATTTTTCAAAAACAAAAAATAAGAAAAAACTTAAAGATAAAAACTGATATTTTGAGTAATACTACGAATTTTGCAATATAAATTCAGTTATTAACTTTAAAACAAAGTCATTAGATTTAGTTAGGTTATATTTGACTAAATGTGTGAGAAAACATGAGTGAAAAAAAAGATATTCCGCCTGATGCTACTACCTTACCCGAACGTACAAAAGCAAATCATAATGATGAATTGCTGCTTGTAAACAAAAGACTTGCCCAGCAAATAAAAAACCGGAACAAACGTGCTGCTGAACTAATTATCGCAAATGCCGAACTGGCTTATCAAAATGAAGAGAAAGAAAAACGGGCTGCAGAATTAGTTATAGCCAATACCGAACTTGCCTATCAGAACGAAGAGAAAGAGAAACGTGCAGCCGAACTGGTCATCGCTAATAATGAACTTCTTTTTCAAAACAAAGAAAAAGAAAAACGGGCAGCGGAACTGGTTATAGCCAATACCGAACTGGCTTATCAAAATAAAGAAAAAGAAGACCGAGCTGCGGAACTTGTTATTGCCAATGAAGAACTGACTTCCCTGAATATAGAAAAAGAAAAACGGGCTGCGGAACTTGTAATTGCCAACAAAGAACTGGCTTATCAAAATAAGGAAAAAGAAAAACTTGCAGCAGAACTTCTTATAGCCAATGCCGAACTGGTTTTTCAGAACAATGAAAAAGAAAAACGGGCTGCCGAATTAATCTTAGCCAACAATGAGCTGGAAGCTTTTACCTATATATCCAGTCATCATTTACAGGAACCTTTACGAAAAATACAGGTTTTTTCGAACCGAATTGTTACTGATGAAAGTCAAAATTTAACCGAAAAAGGAAGATTTTATTTTGACCGTATGAAAGTTTCGGCTTCGCACATGCAGGCGCTTATAAATGATTTACTGACCTATTCCCGAACCAGTGTAACGGAAAAGAAATTTGAAAACACAAATCTTAATGATATTATAAATACAGTCATTAAAGATCTGGAAGAAGAAATCACAGCAAAAAAAGCGATTATCGAAATATCCGGAAATTGTCGTGCTTATATAATTCCAACACAGTTTCACCAGTTAATCTGCAATCTGGTAAGCAATTCTCTTAAATTTTCGACTGAAGATAAAGCACCGCATATACGTATAGAAAGTCTTTATACGAAACCAAAAGCAATCAAAAAATCATCCTCTGATTATTGCCACATAACCATTAGCGATAACGGCATTGGATTTGAACCTCAGTTCGAAAGTCGTGTTTTCGAAATGTTTCAGCAACTTAATAGTAAATCCGATTATAAAGGAACCGGAATTGGCCTTGCGATCGTAAAAAAAATTGTAGAAAACCATAACGGAGTCATTACAGCTACAGGAAAACTACACCATGGAGCTAAATTTGACATTTATATTCCAACAGCATAATAAAAAAGCCTTTTGTGTGATTCACAAAAGGCTTTCAGAAGAGAGGAAGGGATTTTCTTTGCCATCCAATTACTTTATAAAACATTGGTTTTCAACCTTATTTTAACTGGAAATTTAGCTATTTTTCATCATTTTTGACACAAATATGACACAGGTCAAAAGCTAAATAATAAACTTATTTATGCTATTTTAAATAAATAAATCATCTCCGTAGTGTTCTTTCTGAAATTCTTGAACGCCATCTACATCATTCAAATATTCCATTAACTCCTTAAGTACAATAACATGAAATTTAGTATTTCCTGAAGTTAGCAAATGCGTAATTCCATGAAAATCTCTCTGATGTAGATTATCAAGATCTAAATAGGAGATAGCTTCATAATTTTTCTTCCATTCTGTACCCATTTCCCATGTTATTGCCAAATGAATATCTTTTTCGGACTTATATTCACTTTCAAATTCACGAATCAATGCATCTAAATTATATTTGTACTCTAACACTTTTGGAGGACTCGTAAACTCACTTGAATGATGTAGTTCTTCTACACCTAATGGATTATTTTCCTTATTATAGACATGATTTTTCAAAGGATTTTTAACAACAAATTTAAAAATTCCATCGTACTGCTTGACTTGACTTGTTGCAAGAAGATTAATTCCCCTGATAACACCCCCTGCAATCAATTGATTGAATAAAACTACTGTATCCTGTTCTGACTGTGGCTCAGATGTTATAGAAATTTCATTTATAGGCGCAAAAAAATTTTTATTTGTTAGTTTAAGTGGAAACTTTGTTTCATGTTCAACTTGTGCTACTATCCACTGATGAAGATTAATTTCTTTAGCTATATCAGGTTTGGCACCAGTATCAGATTTTAAAAGTATTTTCCAACTCTTAAACCTATTTACAATTGCTACTGAAAGTTTTTCTGCTTGATCTTTTAATTCAGGTTGAAATCCCTTTCTACCTAGATCTGGGTCAGCGTCTTTAAAATGTACGATAATGTGACACTGATTTTGATATCCAATATTAGATGTAAGTGGTATTGCAATTAGTTCACCTTGGATCATTTTATTATTGGCTAATTGCAATCCTCCTCGTAAAACTCTATAACCTTTTCGAAGATTCGCTATTGAATCATTAAATTGGTCCCAAACGGCAGTTGAATAAGTAAAATATCCATACGCTTCAACTTTATACAATTTAATTATTTCATTAAATTCTTCATCATTTTTTCGGAATTTAAGTATCTCATCAGTCGTGAAAAATTCATATATCCCGTTTGCCCTTTTAAATCTACTCGGTATCGCAGATGAATCCCTTCCGGCTTCAATTGCTTTTGTTTGGTACATTAAAACTTCTTTAAGACTGTTACTTGCTTTAATTGCGTTATGCGGGAAAATATACGCTGCATTAATGTCTTTTAAAGTATTTAAAGTTCCATCTTTTTTCACAACATTTAAATCAAATACTATTGGCGTCGTATCGTCGTTATCAATATATTTTATAGAACCTAGAGGAGTCTTAAGTAAAAGCAAATGAAACCACTGCTCAGGAGTTTTTGCTGTATACCATGATAAATCCTTCGGTCTTATATTATCACCTTCAAATATAATTTTAAATGTGGCTCCTCTTTTTATCTGATCAAAATATGGATTTCTATCAATACATTCTGTTACTACTGGTCTAGTTTTAATACCTTTAAAATCTTCTACCCAATCTCTTCCACCTACTAATTTCCCTTTGAATTCATGCCCATTTCCTTTAGTTCCAAATTCTAAATAATTAAATCCATAACCAATATATGTAGAACCTACACCCTTATTTCCTCGTGTTTTTTCTCCGTCTTTGTATGAGATATTCGGCGCAAGAAATGATTTAAACTCTTTTTCATTAAATCCGATACCATTATCAGCGATCGTAAACGAGTTTTCGGCTAAATTTATTTCAATCCAAATCTTTTTAATATAATCCTTTTCTTTTAAATCCTTCTCTCTTTTATCAACTGCATCCATTGAATTTTGGATAAGTTCTGAGAATGAATCATATTTACCTACATATGATTTAAGAATGTTTTTAATCTCTCTTTTTTGCGCTGCTGAAACAACTTCCGTATCAGTTACTTTACTAGTAACAAGAGGATCCCAAGAATTATTTTCCATAATATATTTTTAATTAATTTTTGATTCTACTTATACCCCCTTCTAATCAGTTTTACGTATTTGTAATGGTAATTAAATAATTTCAGTCGTAGTAAAACTACAATAATAAAGTTAATTTAAAGTAGCAATTATTTATGATTAAAATAACGAAAGAAAACAAAAGTATTTAAGAAGTCAGCCGAATAAGAGCGGGAACTCGCAGCCTTTCTATAAAAAAAGTTGACACAGATTTGACACAGCATTTTTATAAAAAATCTCGCTAACTTAAATGTTTTAAAGGGTTAGCGAGATTTTTGCAGAGAGGAAGGGATTCGAACCCTCGATACAGTTACCCATATACTAGCTTTCCAGGCTAGCTCCTTCAACCACTCGGACACCTCTCTAAATTGGTCTGCAAAGAACACAAAAAAAAGTGACTTTCGAAAACAAAATCGAAATAACTTACATACTTTTTCTAAATTCTTCTATAAATAAATTTACTGCCTTTTTTTGATACGTTCCATCGATCGTAAGTATAAACGAATCACGCTTGGTATCGACGCCAACAATCTGAATGGCTTTCAGGTTATTCCAGTCTCTCAGGGCTTTTTCAGTTACAATTGTAGCCCAGTCACTAGCTTCTACCAATCGCAAAAGTGCATGAACCGCATTTAATTCTATCGAAACTTTGGGCTTCATATTGTTTTTTAAAAACAACTCATCTAAAAATTCCCGTGAGTTAAATCCTTTTACGGGCAAAATAAGCGGAATATTTTCTATTTTTTTAAATTCGATTTTATCCAAAACCGCCAATTCATGTGTTTTTGAAACGGCCATTACCAATTTTGAAGTAAACAGTGGAATTTTTTGAAAAGGAAGTTCAATTTCATTTGACGAAATAACCAAAACCAAATCAAGTTCGTTGTTTAATAATTTTTTTTCCAAAGGCTCTGTGGTTCCATATTCAACCACAATTTTTAAATTCGGATAGGTTTTAGCGAATGAATTCACAATGGGCAAAACCAAAAGTCCAAAAATATACGTAACGCCAATTCGTAATTCTCCTCCAATCATTTGGTTCAAATCATCAATAGCCTGTTTCCCGCTTTGTACATTTTCGATAATCTGCCTGGCATGAATCAGGAAAACAGATCCTGCTTCGGTCAGTTTTACTTTTTTACCAATCCTAACAAACAAAGGCATTCCGAGTTCTTCTTCGAGTTTTTTTATTTGCTGAGACAATCCGGATTGGGTTACAAAACACAATTCGGCTGCTCTTGTAAAATGAAGCACCTCAGCTGTTTTTATAAAATACTGCAATTGATAGATTTCCATATTGATAAGTTTTACTACTCATTTTAAGTAAAATTATTAATTTTTCTAATGAAATACTAATTCCGACCTTTGTAAAAAATAAGTAGCATTATGTTTAAAGCGTTAAAATCAAGAAACTTCAAATTGTTCTTTTACGGCCAATCGGTTTCCGTAATTGGAACCTGGCTGCAAAAAACTGCTGTAAGCTGGATGGTATATAGCATTACAGGTTCTGTATTTTTATTAGGATTAGCCACTTTTTTAAGCATGATTCCGTCTTTGTTTTTAGCCCCTTTAGCCGGAAGTATCATTGGACGTTACGACAGACATAAAAGTATGATTATCCTGCAATCGATGGCAATGTTACAAGCCGGAGCTTTGGCTTTACTGATTTATCTAAAAATATACAACATCAATTATATATTGGCTTTAAGCCTTATTCAGGGAATCATCAATGCTTTTGATATGACGTGTCGTCAGACCATGATGGTGGATATTGTCGATAGTAAAGATGATTTACCCAATGCAGTGGCGCTAAATTCTACCTTGACCAATTTTGCGAGAATTGCCGGCCCTGCTCTGGCTGGAATTATCCTGCACAATTATGGAGAAGACTTTTGCTTTATTGGAAATTTCTTAAGTTATATTCCGGTTTTAATTTCTTTATTAATGATGAAAATTACGCCGCACATTAAAGCAACTGACAAAATGAAAATGTTAGATGATTTTATTGAAGGACTGGATTATGTGAAAAAAGAAAGCGAAATGGCTAAAATGCTTTTGATGTTAATGTGCAGTAGTTTATTTGTAATTTCTTTTAATACACTGATGCCTGTTTTTGCCAAAGATATTTTTAGCGGTAACGCACAAACTTTTAGTTGGTTCGAAAGTGCGGCCGGGATTGGTTCTATCCTTTCAGCCATTTATCTGGCGAATCTGAAAACCTCACAAAACATCAATAAAATTATGATTGCGGCAAGTTTATTATTGGGATTCAGTATTATTATTCTGGCCTATTCCAATAATTTGACCATCGCCCTTATTTGTATGGCGTTGAGCGGTGTGGGAATGATGGCTCAAACCTCTTCTATAAATATTTATATTCAGACTCAAAGCAGTGCACGCATGCGTTCGCGAAGCATCAGTTATTATATGATGGCGTATCAGGGTATGATTCCGGTTGGAAGTTTATTGGTTGGATATATTTCTAACAACATCGGAACCAGAAATACCGTTGCCGTTCAGGGAATAATTTGTATTCTTTCGGTGCTAGTTTATGTATATTACAAAAATCAAAAAGTTCAAGAATTGGAGACTTGTCCGGTTAGGTACAAGAATTAAATTTTAAATTCCAAATTCCAATTGTGTAAACTTGTCATTTCAATTTCTATAATAAACCAACTATTTTTTTTCAGGAGCTAATCCCGCTATCCGTTGCAATCTTTTGTTTTTTAAAGAAAAAAACAAAAGGATTTCCACTCCTATCGGGGCTAGGGCATTCGTTTTCAAAAAGAATATTTTCGTTTTTTTTGGAATTTGGACCCGGGCGATAGCGAACAGGCGAAGCAATTTTTTAAAAATATTGGAATTTTATTTACAAAGATATTTCCCCACGCAAAGCAGTTTCGAAAATATCTTTGAAGTCTTTTGGTGCAATATTATGTCCCAGCAAATACATCAATTTGGTAATAGCAGCTTCAGTAGTGATATCTTTTCCGGAAATCACGCCAAGGGATTTCAGCACCGTACTGGTCTCGTATTGACCCATATTCACGCTTCCGCCTGAACATTGTGTAACATTGACAATGTGCAAACCGGATTGAATGGCTTTTTTAATCAAATCTAAAAACCAGTCTTCGGTTGGGGCATTTCCGGCGCCGTAGGTTTCCAGTACAATTCCTTTTAAATCTTTGATGTCCAAAATCGAAGCCAAAACCGTTTCGCTCATTCCGGGAAACATTTTGATGATTGCTACGTGATTGTCCAGATTTTTATGTACAATGAGTTTTGCATCTTTATTTATTGGAAGAAATAAATGTGTGTTTAATTTAAGATGAACTCCAGACTCCACCAATTCAGGGTAATTGGGTGCTGTAAAGGCTCTAAAATGCTCTGCATTTACTTTTGAAGTTCGGTTTCCGCGATATAATTTGTATTCAAAATACAAACAAACCTCTGTAATTACAGGTTTGCCATTTTCCTGCAGCGAAGCAATCTGGATGGCTGTAATCAGGTTTTCTTTGGCATCGGTACGCAAATCACCAATAGGCAATTGCGAGCCAGTAAACACCACTGGTTTAGCCAAATTCTCTAGCATAAAACTCAAAGCTGAAGCGGAATACGACATGGTATCGGAACCGTGTAAAACTACAAATCCGTCAAAAGTATTATAATTACTTTCGATAATTTCGGCAATCTTTGTCCACATCGCCGGATTCATGTTCGAGGAGTCAATCGGATCTTCAAAAGATACCGTTTCGATTTCGCAATCCAGTTGTTTGATTTCAGGAATATTTTTTAATAATTTTCCGAAATCAAAAGCCTTGAGTGCGCCCGTTTCAAAATCCTTGCTCATACCAATGGTTCCACCGGTATAAATCAGCAATATTTTAGCTTTAGATGACATCCTGGTATTTTAATTTATTGACAACCGGATTAGCATACATCGATAAAAACCCTTGTCTTGTAACAGGATTATCACTGCCAATACGCATTTCTAAACGACGCTCAAAAAGCATTTTTTCGTTTTCTTTGTACAAATGCGAAAATTTATCCGTTTGATTTACAATATCGTACGCAATAAAATTCGTTGGCCATAACTGATAATTTTTCAGAATTGCATCATCAATAACTTGCGCCAAAGCCTGAATCTGCTTGTTTGCATTGTCGTTTTCTGCAACAATTTGGTCAATTTCAGTGTCTAAAACATCACCAACTGAAATATGTATTCTTTTTTTAGTTCCCATGATACCACTCAAAATGGTCATGAAATCCTCGTTTTTTTCTTTGATGTAAATTTCGTTGTTTGCTTCTGCCATTAATTGCGGCATTTTCAAAACATCTGTTGGGTCGTATTCGTACGAAATAGCAACCGGAACAATTTTAATTTTCTTAAAATAATCCATCAGATTAGCTTCATCAGAACCCATTCCGATCATTTTAAGAACACCTGGATTGGTTTCATCGTTTCCGTCTTTGGTACGTCCTTCTCTTTGTGCAATCCAAACCGAACGGTTTTCACGAAGCAATAACTGCCCCATATATTCTGAAAGTAATTTAGAACTTTGCAGCATTTCTCTTGGCGTTAAACCTCTTAAAACCAAAAAGTTTCTATTCAGTTTTGCCAGTGTGCTCAAAAATGCTTTTTTAACCAAATTATCTCCAATAGCCGATGCCGTCATAACCAAACCATGATCAAATAAGGAAACATTAAGCAACGTCGTGTCTAATAAAATATCACGGTGGTTAGAAACAAATAAGTAAGAGGTGTTTTTTTCCAGTTTCTCGAAACCTGAAGTTGTTAATCCTTCAGAACTTCTTTCGAGAACTTTTTGAATGGTTTCGTAGATAAAATTGCACTGAAAATCACGAATCGAATGTGTTTTCTTCAATTGATCTTTCCAAACCTGGTCTTCTAATTCCGGAAAAGTAAAATTCATCATGGCTTTCATCATCGGATGATTGACAACACCATGAAGTGCTTCATTTATTTCAGAATCATAAAAAGGTCGAATGGCATCAAATTTTTGCATTATAAATATCTATTTTAGTGGGCAAAAGAACAAAAAAAAAATTAAACAATTGTTACTTGTCGATTAAATCCCAAAAACATCGATGGAATTTTGCGTAGTAACTGTGGCTATTTCAGCTTCTGTTACCTGATAAATTTGAGCTAATTTAGTAATTACATTCACCAAATAGCTGCTCTCATTTCTTTTTCCTCTAAAAGGAATTGGAGCTAAATAAGGAGAATCGGTTTCGAGAACAATATGTTTCAAATCTATTTGATCTAAAAACTGGTCAATTTTTCCGTTTTTAAAAGTTACTACTCCTCCTATTCCTAATTTCATATTATACGAAATTGCCTGAAGTGCCTGTTCGTAAGTCCCGGTAAAACAATGAAAAATACCAAATAAGTCTGCTGACTTTTCTTCTTCTAAAATTTCAAAAATTTCATCAAAAGCTTCACGGCAATGAATTACAATGGGCAATTTGTATTTTTTAGCTAATTGAATTTGGGTTCTGAAAGCGATTTGCTGCTCTTTCAGATGCGTTTTATCCCAATACAAATCAATTCCGATTTCGCCCACGGCATAAAACTTTCTTTTTGCCAGTTCTGCTTCTACATGTTTCAATTCGTCCAGATAATTATCTTTCACGTAAGTGGGATGCAACCCCATCATCAGGAAAACATAATCTGGATAATTTTGCTCTAAATCATACATAGATTGCGTTGCAGCAGCATCGATGGCAGGAATAAAAAAGCGTTTTACTCCGGCATTTATAGCTCGCTGTATCATTTCGTCACGATCCTGATCAAATTCTTCAGAATATAAGTGCGTGTGTGTATCGGTGATTATTGTTTGGGTTTCCAAATTCAAAGTTTAAGAGTACAAAGTTGCGAAGTTTTTCGGCAAAGTAGCAAACAGATTTAAGTTAAATTTACTTTATGTGTTTTGCGTTTATTTTTTTTAGCCACAGATTTAAAGGATTAATTACGGTGAAACTTCTACAAACTCTTTTATTAAAGCAGTATCCATCGCATTTTTTTCTCCCGCAGATTTTGCAGATTTTTTTTTAATCCTTTTAATCCTTTAAATCTGTGGCTTTAAAACTTAGAGCCTTTGTGCCTTTGCCGCAGGACCACCGCTCCTAAAAGACGCACTGCTGTGTGCCTCTGCGGTCAATTGGAATGGAAAATGGAAACAAAAAAATTTGAATCTAACAGAAACGGTTTTTTTCCCCCGCAGATTTTGCAGATTGAGCAGATTTTTTTAAAATCCTTTTAATCTGTGGCTTAAAAAACTTAGAGCTCTTGTGTATTTTGTGTTTAATTTTTTAGCCAAAGATGAAAAAGCAAGCAAAAATAGCGTTCCTACATATGCTTTGGTACCTTACAAATCACTAAATTTGTAGCTTATTCAATATTATGTTAGAAAAAGAAGTTATAAATTTTGAGAGAACCGCCATTGTTGGTATTGTAACTCAAAATCAAAGTGAAGAAAAACTTAACGAATATCTTGACGAATTAGAGTTTTTGACTTTTACCGCTGGCGGTGAAGTTATTAAGCGCTTTTGGCAAAAAATGGAACGTCCGAATCCTAAAACTTTTATGGGGACAGGGAAAATAGACGAAATCAATCTTTATGTAAAAGAGAATAATATTTCGACCTTGATTTTTGATGATGAATTATCGCCATCGCAACAAAAAAACATTTCAAAAATTATAGATTGTAAAATCTTAGACAGAACCAATTTGATTCTGGATATTTTTGCGCAAAGAGCCGAAAGTTCTTATGCAAGAACGCAGGTTGAGCTAGCGCAATGTATTTATTTACTCCCAAGACTTTCCGGTTTATGGACCCACCTTGAACGTCAAAAAGGGGGTATTGGTATGCGTGGACCCGGAGAAACCGAGATTGAAACGGACAGACGTATTGTTCGTGACAGAATTTCGTTGCTGAAAGAAAAAATCAAGACGATTGACAAACAAATGGGCGTTCAGCGTAGTAATCGTGGTGCGATGGTACGTGTCGCCCTGGTAGGTTATACCAATGTGGGAAAATCGACTTTGATGAATGCTGTTGGGAAAAGTGATGTTTTTGTTGAGAATAAATTATTCGCAACTCTGGATACGACAGTTCGAAAAGTGGTGATTAAAAACCTTCCTTTTTTGCTTTCGGATACCGTTGGGTTCATTCGTAAATTACCAACACAATTGGTAGATTCTTTCAAAAGCACACTGGATGAAGTTCGTGAAGCCGATTTGTTATTACACATTGTTGATATCTCTCATCCTGATTTTGAAGATCATATAGCATCTGTCAATCAGACTTTGCAGGATATTAAAGCGCATGAGAAACCGGTTATTATGGTTTTTAATAAAATTGATGCGTACAAACATCTTACGATTGACGAGGATGATTTAATGACCGAGAAAACACCAAGGCATTATACACTTGATGAGTGGAAAGCAACCTGGATGCACCGTTTGGGTGAAGAGAATGCGTTGTTTATTTCGGCAACTAATAAGGAAAACTTTGAGGAATTTAGAGAAAGAGTCTATGAAGCAGTTCGCCAGATTCATATCACGAGATTTCCCTATAATAAGTTTTTGTATCCTGATTATAAGGATGCTATTGAAAAAGAAGAGAAAGAAGATGAATAATAAAAAACGGCTTTTGATTAATTTCAAAAGCCGTTTTTTTTATGTTCTAATTGTTTTATTTTATTTCTAAAACATTATTAGTTTGCTTCACATCAGCCATTAAGCCACTTGGATCAATAGTGATTTTCTTGATGGAAGTTTTACTTTTATCAATGGTAAAACTATAGTTTGACATAGCCCACGCCCAGTCTTCTAAAACCGTTCTTTTTACGTTTGGATTAGGATTAGGTTTGATAAAATTCATCATTCGTAATGGAATGTAAAAACTTTCAGTAGTACCGTCAGTGTATTCAACGGTCAAATCGATTGGCATTGGCATTCTGCCAATTCTTTCTAAGGTAACGATTGTTTTTCCGGCATTATCTGCGACATCTTTAATTCCGTAATCAATTGTATTACCCGTTTGTGCCCAATCAGTTAAATACCAGTCTAATTCTGCTCCCGAAACTCTCTCAGCTGATCTTTTGATATCATTAGGAGTTGGGTGTTTGAATTTAAAATCAGTATAATATCTTTTCAGCGTAGCATCTAAATTCTCCTGCCCGATTACATAAACTAATTGCGACAAAAAGATACTGCCTTTTACATAAGCTGCAATACTATAAGGTCTGTTCTCATCGTAACGATCTCCGTGTGTTGTTAGAGGCTGCTCTTTCCCAGAATTTACCAAACTGTAATAAGCATTGTAATTTCCTTTAAATGGATTTACTTCTTTTTTATCTCCTTTTAATTCATTTTCGGCCAAATCCTGAATATAAGTTGTAAATCCTTCATCCATCCAAGGATGTTTTGATTCGTTAGAAGCTAAAATATGCTGAAACCAGGAATGTCCTAATTCGTGAGCACCCGTTCCGGTTAGTCCTTCCAGAGTTCCGTTTCCTAACATCAAAGTACACATGGCATACTCCATTCCGCCATCACCACCCTGAATAAACGAATATTGTTTGTACGGATAAGCTCCAACTGTTTTGTTATAATAATCCATTACTTTTACCATTAAAGGTTCAAATTGTTTCCAATTTTCGGTAACTTTTGGATTGTTTTTGTAAAAGAAATGTACATCAACATCATTTGGTCCTTTTACGATATCGTGTGTATATTCCGTATCAGCTGCCCAGGTAAAATCATGAACATTTGGCGCTACAAAATGCCAGGTTAATGTTTTGGTTTTTTTAGGATAAACAACCGTAACGCCTGAATCCTGATATCCGTGACCAATTTCATTTTTGTTTTGTAAATATCCGGAACCTCCAATTGTATATTCTTTGTCGATAGTAATTTTTACATCAAAATTACCCCAAACCCCATGAAATTCTCTTGCAATATAAGGATCTGCGTGCCAGCCTTCAAAATCAAATTCGGCTAATTTAGGATACCATTGCGACATAGACAATGCTACTCCTTCCGAATTGTTTCTTCCAGCACGACGAATTTGAACCGGAACCTGTCCGTCAAAATCTAAAGTAAAAGTAGTTTTAGAATTGGGTAAAATGGGCTTAGCCAAAGTAACTTCTAAGATTGTTCCTGAAGTTCTGGTTTGAGCCGTAACACCATCTTGTTTGAAATTGGTTATTTTTAAAAACCCAATTTCGTTAGGTTTCAGGGTTTCGATTCGGCTTTGTTTAACGTCTTTTCCATCAGCGCCTTTTACTTTAGTGACCATTCTTCCGTCAGGATCTTTTATCGAATGCAGGCGCGCATCCATTTCGCTTCCTGGCTGAAAAGCATTAAAAAACAAATGGTAGTACACTTTTTTCAAAGTGTCGGATGAATTATTAGTATAGACTAACTCTTGTTTCCCTTTGTACTGATAGTTTTTTACGTCCATCGACACCTCCATTTTATAGTCAACATGTTGTTGCCAATACGGAGCGTTTTGGGCAAAAGCTGAGTTTAAACCAAAACTCAAAAAGGATAATAAAATAATTTTTCGCATGATTAATATAATAAAAAATGGAAGAGTTGCCACCCTTCCATTGGATTAGTATTTTTTCTAGTTATTTCTTTTTAGAAATTTTTTCTGCCATAAGCAAAGCGTTATAAGCATTGACCATTTTTGCAGTTTTTGATGACTCTGCAGAAGAAATTGCCACTGGTTTTTCGTCTGGATTTTCGCTTTCGCCAAGAACCACTTTTTCAGGAAGCGCAACTCCGGAATCCATTAAAATTTGTTTTACCTGTTTTGCCTTTAATTTTGGATAATACGAACGGATTAAAACGGCAACTCCGGCAGCATTTGGTGAAGCCATTGAAGTTCCTTGTAAGTATTTGTATTTGTTATTAGGAACTGTAGCGTAAATCTCTTCTCCAGGAGCAAAAACATCAACATTTATTTTTCCGAAATTTGAAAATCCAGCAACAACAGTTTCTCCGTATTGTTTATTAATTGCACCAATTGTGATTACGTTATCAGCAAATTCTTTGATGTTATCTTCAGAATCATTTGGGTAATTGATGTTTTTAGTTTCATCAATATTATAACCGTCATTACCCGCTGCATGAACAATTAAAACATCTTTTTTAGCAGCATATTTTATGGCATCATACACCCATTTTTTGTGTGGTGAAAAGCTTTTTCCAAAACTTCCGTTGATTACTTTTGCGCCATTATCAACAGCATAACGAATGGCTAATGCGATGTCTTTATCGTATTCATCTCCGTCGGGAACAGCTCTTACCGTAAGAATCTCGACATTTGTAGCTACGCCGTCTCCACCTAAATTATTACCACGAACCTGAGCAATAATTCCGGCTACGTGCGTACCGTGAAGGGCCTCTTCTTTATCCGGACCAAAAACAACATTATTTCCGTATTTTTTGTCTTTGATATCATCAGGATTATCGCCTAAAATTTTACGACTGTCTAATTCTTTATTTAAGTTGTAATTTAACTGGTCGTAAACTTGTTTTCTATATTCTTCAAGTTCAGCTTCCGGATCAAAAGTAGGTCCCGCATTAGTGAAAATTTGGGTCATGATCATTTTGCTTTGCGTAACTTTAGGATCTGTGGAAGTGATGGTGCTTAAATCTTCAACTTTATAGGTTGTTTTATTAAGTTCTTTTTTAATCACGTTATGAACTTCCAATAAAAAATCTACCTGCTCTTTATCTTTTAAGGCTTCTTCGTATTTTTTATCATACTGAGCCAAAGCATTTTTGTATTCAGCAGATCCATCATCGGCTTTTTTAATGATACGGGTCATTTCAAGGTTTTCATGAATAACATCTCCAAGGAAGTTCCATCCGTGAATATCATCTATAAAACCATTTTTATCATCATCAATATTGTTGTTTGGAATTTCTTTTGGATTGGTCCAAATCATTCCTTTTAAATCTTCGTGTTCGATATCAACACCAGAATCTACAATACCTACGATTACTTTGGCTCCAGTTTTCCCCTGTAGTAATTCGGCGTAAGCCTTGTCAACACT
The DNA here is from genome assembly GCF_009789235.1 of Flavobacterium hydrocarbonoxydans. Taxonomy (GTDB): domain Bacteria; phylum Bacteroidota; class Bacteroidia; order Flavobacteriales; family Flavobacteriaceae; genus Flavobacterium; species Flavobacterium hydrocarbonoxydans. The sequence continues at coordinate 152,242 of NZ_WSTB01000009.1, forward strand.
CATACCTGGAATACTGTCTTTTACAAGATCCAGATGACTCCATCTTTTCAAATCATTTTCAGAGATGGGTGCTTTTTTTACAATAGCTAAAGGCGCTACAATGGGTTCTTTAGGAGTTGAAACTTGTGCCTGCAGTGTACCACTGCCTGCTAAAGCAAGTAAAATCCAGGCCGATAAAGTAAAAGGTTTTATATGATTCATATTGTTAAATTTATTTTGTCTTTATATATGGGTCTAAATTATGATTTTTTGTTACAAATATATAGAGATTAACACCTAATTATGATTTTTTTGCTTTCTAAAAGGCGATTTTTTTTCCATTCAAAGCTTTCTACTAAATCTTATTTTCTTGCAGTATAACAAGGAAATAGCATAAAAATGTAATTTGTTACATAAAAATGCAGCATAATTTTAAAAAATAATAACAAATTAACAACAATACTGAAGTAAGAAAATGATTTATAATTTGTATAATTGCACTTCCGAATCTTAAACTTAATCTATGAGAACAAAATTACTTTTGTTGCTATTAGTAGCAAATTTTTCTATTTATGCCCAAAACACTGCGATTCCAGATGTAAATTTTGAAAATAAATTAATTGCTTTAGGGCTTGATTCGGGAGCAACAGATGGCCAGGTTCTTACTGCCAATATTGCTGGTGTTAAAACTTTAGACGTTTCCAATAGTTCTATTCTTGATTTATCCGGTATCCAGGATTTCGTAGCTCTGCAAAGTTTAATTTGCTATAATAATAAATTAAGCACCTTAGATGTTACTAAAAACATAGCTTTAACCAGCTTGTCATGTAACCGAAATGTTTTGACCAGCCTGGATGTTTCGCAAAATACTTTATTAAATAATTTAGACTGTAGTAACAATCTGTTAAATACTCTTGATATTTCAAAAAACACAAAACTAATGATCTTATCTTGTGTTGATAATAAACTTGCAAGTCTGGACGTTTCAAACAATAATTTGCTGATTAATATAGGGTGTGACCGCAATGCATTAACATCATTAGATGTTACGGCAAATACTAAATTAACCACCTTAGGATGTCAGGTAAATAAACTTACAGACTTAGACTTATCAAAAAATGCGAATTTAAAAAGTTTAGATTGTAACTTCAATTTACTGACTTCTTTAAATGTTTCTTCAAATACACTTTTAACAGAATTACGTTGTTATTCAAACAAAATAACCAGTTTAGATCTTTCTGCTAATACAGTACTGACTAAATTAATTTGTCCAGCTAACAGTTTGACCACTTTAGATGTTTCAAAAAATATTTCTTTGAACTATTTGGATTGTGCAGTAAACATGCTAACAACTTTGGATGTTTCATTGAATAAAAATTTAGACCAGCTGGATTGTGCATCAAATAAACTGACAAGTTTAGATGTTTCGGCAAATACTGCTTTATCTATATTGAACTTTAGCTCCAATCAAATTACGACTATCAATCTTTCGAACCATTTAAATTTAGCTACTTTAAACAGTTCATATAATCCTCTGTCGGCTTTAGATCTTTCGAAAAACAGCTCTTTGGCCAAACTTACTTGTGATTCAAATCAATTAACAAGTTTGAATGTTTCTAAAAACCTTAAATTAAATTATCTGTCTTGTGTTTCAAACGCAATAACCAGTTTGGATTTTTCAAATAATTCACTTTTAAGCACTTTATATTGTTCATCAAATGCTCTTTTGAGTCTGAATTTAAAAAACGGAAAGAATAAGTTGATGACTTCTGGATCTTTATTCTTGAAAACGAACCCAACTTTAAGCTGTATTCAGGTAGATGATGCAGCCTATTCTGATTTAAATTGGGCTTCAAGTAAAGATGCTGGTGCTACTTTTAATTCAGATTGTAATTTATACACTTTTATTCCGGATCCAAAATTTGAACAAAAATTAATTGATTTAGGAATTGATACCGATGGTAAAAACGGATTGGTTTTAAGTGGTAATATTGCAACTGTAACGACTCTGGATGTTGCTAATAGTGCCATTACAGATTTGAAAGGAATTGAAGGTTTTGTGGCTTTGACTGAACTAAATTGTTCAGGGAACACGCTTACAAAATTAAATCTTTCTAAAAACGCAGCTTTAAATTCATTAAACGCATCAAATAACGCGTCGTTAACTTGTATTCAGGTAGCAGATGTTGATGCAGCAGCAAATTGGACAACCATTAAAGATCCAATTGCTGGTTTTAGTCTTGATTGTGAAATTTACACTCTTATTCCAGATTCTAAATTCGAAGAAAAATTAATCGCACTTGGTCTTGATGCCGATGGAATTAATGGAAAAGTTATTACCAGTAATATTGCTTCAATAACTTCATTGGATGTTTCCGGCAGCTTGATTACCAGCTTGACTGGTATCGAAGATTTCGTAGCCCTAAGCACCTTAAACGCGTCAAACAATCCTATTACCTCTTTAGATCTTTCTAAAAATACAGCGTTGACAAATTTATATTGCAATGGATATAACGGAAGTCCAACTAACGGAGGGAATGGAAAATTAACTTCTTTAGACCTTTCTAAAAACAATAATTTAAAAGTTTTAAATTGCTCTTACAATCAGCTAAATACACTAATCATTTCGGCAACTGCTGAATTGGTAAGTTTGAACTGTAATATCAATAAACTAACAAAGCTAAATTTTAATGGCTCAAAGCTTCAAGCTATTGACTTAACAGGAAATCAAATAAAAACGCTTGATGTTTCAAAATGTGCAGTTCTGCAAACATTAAATTGTTCTTTTAATTATTTGGAAACAATTGATGTTTCTAAAAATAGTAACCTGACTATTTTCAATTGTTCAAACAATAAGCTGTTGAATCTTAATTTAAAAAATGGCAACAATAATAATCTGATAACGTACTACAATAACAGCGATTTCAAAAACAATCCAAACTTAACCTGTATTCAGGTAGATGATGTTGCTTATGCAAATTCTGATTGGACTTCTTTAAAAGATGTTACTGCAAACTTTTCTGGAACTTGTACTTTTATTGAAACGTACACTCTTATTCCAGATGCAAATTTTGAAGATAAGTTAATTGCTTTAAATATTGATAAAGATGGTAAAAACGGAAAAGTAGTAACGAACAGCATCAATACTATTACCAGTTTAAATATTGCAAATAGTAGCATCAAAGACTTAACGGGTATTCAGGATTTTACAGAGTTAACTTCTTTAGTGTGTAATAACAACGAGTTTACGACTATCGATTTGACTAAAAATTTATTTTTGACCAGTTTAAATTGCAGCAACAACCAGCTTGGTACTTTAGTACTGGATAATAATCTTGCATTAAGCGAATTAAACGCAAGTTTTAACCAGATTGCAAAAGTTGATCTTTCTAAAAACACTAATCTTACCATCCTGAACATTGGTTTTAACAAACTGTCAAATCTGGATGTTTCTAAAAATACGATACTGAAAGAATTAGAATGTTCTAATAATAACATCTATAATCTTAATATCAAAAATGGTAATAATGCCAATATGCAGCGAATGATTTTTGGTAATTTTACTAATAATCCAAATTTAAGCTGTATCCAGGTTGACAATGCTGTTTATGCTACAGACAATTGGAATGCAACAGATGCCACATCCAGTTATGCTGAAATTTGTGCCGAAAATATTGCTTATACTTTGATTCCGGATTCGAATTTTGAAGATAAATTGATTGCTTTAAATATTGATAAAGACGGTAAAAACGGAAAAGTTAGAACCGAAAGCATAGCGAGTATAACAAATTTAAACGTGAATAATTCTGTAATTGCAGATTTAACAGGGATTCAGGATTTTACTGCCCTGACAGTTTTATATTGTTATGGTAATCAATTGACTTCATTAGATGTTTCTAAAAATTTGGCACTAACGAGGCTGGAGTGTGATTCTAATAAGTTAACTTCTTTGGATCTTTCTAAAAACTTAAATTTAAGTCATTTAGAATGCCAGTCCAATACGATAACATCATTAGATTTATCACAACATAAGGCGTTGACAAGAGTATTTTGCCATTCTAACAATCTTACCAGTTTAAATCTTAAAAACGGTACTAATACCTTATTGACGAATACGAATGTCTTTTTTTCAAACAATCCAAATCTAAAATGTATTAGGGTTGATGATGTTGCTTATGCTGATGCCAACTGGTTCGATAAGAAAGATTCCGGAGCATCTTATAATGTAGATTGTTCAGCTTACACATTAATTCCGGATTCGAATTTTGAAGATAAATTAATTGCTTTAGAAATTGATAAAGATGGTAAAAACGGAAAGGTTAAAACCGAAAGTATTGCTTCAGTTACAGAATTAAATGTTTCAGATAGTGCTATTGCAGACTTAACAGGAATTCAGGATTTTGTTTCTTTAACTTTTTTAAACTGTTCTAAAAATGCTTTAACCGCGATCGACCTGTCGCAAAACACTCAATTAGAAAGCCTAAGTATTGTTGCTAATAAATTAACACAATTAAATCTTGACAACAATATAGCATTGACGAATTTGAATTGTGGAAACAATATGCTGACAAGTCTGAATGTGTCGAAAAATACACTTTTGACTTCATTAGCATGTCACTACAACCAAATTACCAGCCTGAATGTTTCGAAAAACATTTTACTTGAAGTATTGATGTGTCATTACAACGAAATAACCTCTTTGGATGTATCGCAAAATCCGGAATTGTATATGTTAGATTGTCTTTTTAATAAAATAACAGGACTTGATATTTCTAACAACCCTAAAATTACGGAGCTAGCCTGCGAAAACAATAACTTGACATATCTGAATTTAAAAAACGGAAACAACGTAAATTTAGATTTAACCTACTCTAATTTTGTAAACAATCCAAATTTAAAATGTATCGAGGTTGATGATATTGCTTATGCTGATGCTAATTGGTCAGCGATAAAAGATGTTACGGCAACTTACAATGTAGATTGTGCGCAATACACGACGATTCCGGATGTTAATTTTGAAAATAAATTAATCGCTTTAGGAATTGATAAAGATGGTCCAAACGGAAAAGTTAAAACTAGTAGTATTGCTTCTGTTACAACTTTAGATGTTTCATCAAGTGCCATTAAAGATTTAACAGGAATTGAAGATTTCACGGCTCTTACTATTTTAAATTGCAACACAAACGAACTAACTTCTTTAACTCCTTCAAAAAACCCATTGTTAGCAGAGTTAAACTGTTCCTATAACGCTATTACAGTAATTGACGTAACAAAGAACCCGGCTTTAATTGCAATTAATATTTCTAATAACAGTTTGACTTCTTTAAACCTGAAAAATGGTTTTAATACCAATCTGGGCTGGTTTAGTGTGAATTTCACCAAAAACCCTTCATTAAGCTGTATTCAGGTTGATGATGTTACGTATTCTAATGATAACTGGAATGGTAAATTGGACAAAACCTCCTTTTTTGCAGAGGATTGTAGCAACTTTACCTTGATTCCGGATCCAAATTTTGAACAAAAATTAATTGATTTAGGAATTGATAAAGATGGTAAAAACGGAAAAGTATTAACGACATCTATTGCAGTTGTTACAGACTTAAACGTTCAGTTGAGCGAAATTAATGATCTAACAGGAATTGAAGGTTTCGCTTCATTGCAATACTTAAACTGTCAGTTTAATAATTTGACAACTTTAGATTTATCAGGAAATTTAAATCTGATAGAATTGTATTGCCACGGAAATCTTATGACAAGTTTAAATGTTTCAGCAAATACAGAGCTTACCACATTACAGACGAATAAAAACCAATTGACAGATTTAGATGTTTCTAAAAACACGAAGTTAGTTTACATCAATGCTTCAGAGAATGCCTTAAAAATATTAAATCTGAAAAACGGAAATAACATCAATTTTGAAGGCGCATTGGTATTCAAAAACCCGGCTTTAACCTGTATCATGGTTGATAATCCAACTTTTGCAGCTTCTAGTGACGTATTTTTTAAAGATGATACGGCATCGTATTCAGCAAATTGTACATTAGGTCTTGAAGAGTCTGTTTTTGATCTAGTAGCCGTGTATCCAAACCCTACAAAAGGTGTGGTACATGTTGATAATATTGCTTTAGAAAAAGCAACAGTTTACAACACTTTGGGTCAATTGGTAAAAACAGTAACCCTTGATTCTGGAGACACCAGCAATACAATTGATTTGTCTGGTCTTTCAAAAGGTGTTTATTATATCTATTTAATTAGCGGAGATGCTGCTTCGGCTAAGAAAATTATAGTAGAGTAATCGATAATCCTAAATTAAAAGTCCCATTTTCATCTCTTTGAAAATGGGACTTTTTTTTATGTATAAAAGTTTTTTTAAAGGATTTCTTCACACGTAAAAACTTCTTTCAGACGAACTCCTTTTTCAGTATGTTCAACCGTTATAATCTGGTTATGAGCATCATGTTCCAGAAACAAATAATAATTCTGATCTGCTGCAGCGTTCAGTAGTTTTGCTTTTTCAGGCATAGTCAGTAATGGGCGCGTATCGTAACCCATCACATAAGATAAAGGAATATGTCCTGCTGTAGCCAGTAAATCAGCACAAAAAACAATCGTTTTGTCCTGGTACTGAATGTGCGGAATCATTTGTTTTTCGGTATGACCATCGACGTAGTAAATTCCAAAATTCATTTCGCTAGAAAAGCCAAAATCAGACTCAGGTTTTTGAATGAAATTAAGTTGCCCGCTTTCCTGCATGGGTAAAATATTTTCAGACAAAAACGAAGCTTTCTCACGCGCATTGGGCTGCGTTGCCCATTGCCAATGGTTTTCGTTGGTCCAGAATTTAGCGTTTTTAAAAGCCGGTTCGTAACCGGTTTTAGCATCATTCCATTGAACACTACCACCGCAATGGTCAAAGTGAAGGTGCGTCATAAAAACATCGGTAATATCGGCACGATGAAAACCATATTTTGCCAAAGAAGTATCTAAAGAATGTGAACCCCAAAGCGAATAATAACCAAAAAACTTTTCAGATTGTTTGTTGCCCATTCCGGTATCAATCAAAATCAGGCGATTTCCATCTTCAATCAGCAGGCAGCGCGCCGCAATATCAATAAGGTTATTCGCGTCTGCTGGATTGGTTTTGTTCCAGATGGTTTTAGGCACGACTCCAAACATGGCGCCACCGTCTAATTTAAAATTTCCGGATTCTATAGGGTAAAGTTTCATGTGTGTAATTTCTAAGATGAAAACAAAGCTAGGGAATCCAAATTCCTTTTGCTAAAAATTCAATTTAAAAATTAATGAAAAGCCTATTCTAAAGTAATCGACGTGCTGCCCAGGATTTCTTGTTTATCAAAGAAATTTACAAAATAAGTTCCTTTTTGAAATGGGTTTTCGTCTGCATTCAGAATTCCATAAACGTTAGCGGCTTTTCCCTGAAAATCGACTGCGGCAATAAAACTGTACACCAAAGCCTTGTCGTAGTCGAATTCAATTAATTTATCTTCACCTAAAACTTTATTTTTTTGATCTAAAACCTGAATATAAAATATTTTTTTACCCGTTTTTGCAATTGCATTGGCAAGAACCGAAAAGCTTACTTTAAGTTTTTTGGTGTGTTTTGCTTTTTTCGTTTCAGATTCTTTTCCGGAACTGCTTTCTTTCAGCGCGACTACTTTAAAATTATTCAAAGACAATCGGGCAGCTGCTTTTATAGTAGATTCCAGTTGTTTTTGTTTCGAAACTAATGTATCATTTTGAGTTTTTTGTTTATACATTACTACGTTTTGAGTTTCTATCTCCGTCAATAATTTTTTATTTTGAGATTTAAGCTGATTTATTTCTAAAACCTTGGCGTCTAATGTTGTTTTTAGTTCCGAAAGCTGCCTCCTGTAAACATCAATTTCCGAAAGAGACGGTTCTTTTGAAGCTTTGATAATTTCCATCAAATTCTCAACATTTCTTTTTTGAAATTCCAGCTCTTCCGATAAAGATGTTTTTTCCAGCAAAGCGACATCATACGCAAGTTTCAATAAATTTAACGAATCTAATATGTTTCTTTTACCTAGAGATTCCTTAGTATCTGGAGCTTCTTTAGGTATATTGATTTCTGTTTTTGATTGTAATTCTCCTTCATTTAGTTCTTTACTAAAAAGAAAAAATGAAGCGCCTATTCCTAAAACCAATAATGTGGCAAAAGCTCCTTTTAACCATTTGTTCTTGTAGTGTTTTTTCATAATTACTCCCAATTTTGTGCAAAAATACTATTATAATAGCATGTGAGATGCGTATTTATACGTGTTTTTAACTTAATCTTTGAGTTTTTCTGTATTGATTCTTACATATTTTCTTAAATTCTTCGCTTTTTTACAAAAAATATATGATTTTTCTTTAATAAATAGAATTATTTATAATTTGCCGTTTACAAATAAATATTATCTATTTTAACATTTGTTATAATAATGTATTGAATTATGGAAAAAGGTTTTTAAGTCGTATCTTTGCGGATAATTTAGACATAATCTATACACAATGATAAAGGTTTCTGATACTGCCAAAAAGAAAATCATCGACTTGATGAAAGATGATGGTTTTGACGCTGCACATGACTACGTAAGAGTAGGCGTGAAAAGTGGCGGATGCTCTGGTTTGTCTTATGATTTAAAATTTGACAATACCAAAGGTGACGACGATAAAATATTTATAGACAACGATATAACGATTGCAGTTGAAAAAAAATCATTTCTGTATCTTGCCGGAACAACTTTAGAGTTTTCAGGAGGATTAAACGGAAAAGGATTTGTATTTAATAACCCAAATGCAAGCAGAACTTGTGGTTGTGGTGAATCTTTTTCGCTATAAATAAAGAATCAAAAAAAATTAAACACATCAGGAAGGAAAGCTAATTTCTAATGCGTTTTAAAAAACAAAAAAATGTCAAAATACACTGAAGACGATTTAAAAATCGAACTCGAAACTAAAGAATACGAATACGGATTTTACACTGATATCGAATCGGAGACGTTTCCTATTGGCCTAAACGAAGACATCGTGAGAGCTATTTCTCTTAAAAAAGATGAGCCTCAATGGATGACCGACTGGCGTATTGAAGCTTTTCGTGCCTGGAAAGATATGATCGAACCAGAATGGGCAAATGTGCATTATACAAAACCTGATTTTCAGGCTATTTCGTATTATTCGGCTCCCAAACAAGTAGATCCAAACAAAACTTTGGATGATGTAGATCCGGAACTTCTTGAAATGTACAAAAAGTTAGGAATCTCTGTCGATGAACAAAAAATGATGAACAATGTCGCTATGGATATTGTGGTCGATTCTGTTTCGGTGGCTACTACTTTCAAGAAAACATTGGCCGAAAAAGGAATTATTTTCTGTCCGATTTCTGAAGCTATCAAAGAACATCCTGAATTAGTAAAAAAATATTTAGGAACTGTTGTACCTCAAAAAGACAACTTTTACGCAGCATTAAACTCAGCAGTTTTCTCTGACGGAAGTTTCTGCTATATTCCAAAAGGCGTTCGTTGCCCAATGGAACTTTCAACTTATTTCAGAATCAACCAGGCAGGAACAGGACAATTCGAAAGAACTCTTGTAATTGCTGATGCCGGAAGTTACGTTTCATACCTTGAAGGTTGTACCGCACCAAGTCGTGACGAAAATCAATTGCACGCCGCTGTGGTTGAATTGATCGCTTTGGATGATGCCGAAATTAAATATTCTACTGTTCAAAACTGGTTCCCTGGAAACAAAGAAGGAAAAGGTGGGGTTTATAACTTTGTAACCAAAAGAGGTTTATGCGAAACAAACGCTAAAATTTCCTGGACTCAGGTAGAAACCGGTTCAGCTGTAACCTGGAAATATCCTTCTTGTGTATTAAAAGGAGATAATTCGGTAGGAGAATTTTATTCTATCGCTGTTACCAATAATTACCAACAGGCCGATACGGGAACAAAAATGATCCATTTAGGAAAAAACACTAAATCGACTATTATTTCTAAAGGTATCTCGGCTGGTAAATCACAAAATAGTTACCGTGGATTGGTGCAAATTTCAGCAAGAGCTGAAAACGCCAGAAACTTTTCGCAATGTGATTCTCTTTTGATGGGGAACAATTGTGGAGCACATACTTTTCCTTATATCGAAAGTAAAAATCCATCGGCTAAAATAGAACACGAAGCTACGACAAGTAAAATTGGAGAAGATCAGGTTTTTTATTGCAACCAAAGAGGTATCCCAACTGAAAAAGCGATTGCCTTAATTGTAAACGGTTTCAGTAAAGATGTATTGAACAAATTGCCAATGGAATTTGCTGTTGAAGCGCAAAAATTATTAGAGATTTCCTTGGAAGGATCTGTTGGATAATAAAATTCAAAAATTATGGATATCATCTTAAAAAATGTAAAGAAAAAAGATTTTCCAGTTTTTCAATCACTGGCAAAATCCCTTGGTTTTGAAATTATAGAAGATAAAGAAAAACCATATAATCCAGAATTTGTAAAAGAGATTTTAGATGCTGAACAAAGTATCAAAGATGGAAAAGGAGTTAAAATAAAATTAGAAGATTTGTGGAAGTAATTTATTCTGAAAAGGCACAGAAAGACAGAGAATTTTGGAAAAAATCTGAAAATAAAGCAATTATGAATAAAATTACCGCCTTGATTGAAGATATACAACTTCATCCTTTTGAAGGCATCGGAAAACCGGAACCTTTGAAATATGAATTGTCTGGAAAATAGTCTAGAAGAATAAATCAAGAACATCGAATAATTTATAAAGTTACTGAAGAAAATACAATCGAGATATTAGATATACTTCATTAAAAGGACATTACGAATAAGTATTGAATGGAAAATAAAAAAGTCATCATTTTGGGTTCATCCAGGAAAAATGGAAACACAACAAAAATTGTGGATGAAATTTCTAAAGAACATGAAATAGATGTAATTAATTTAAGTGATTATACGATTTCGTATTATGATTACGAAAGCAAAAACATAGATGACGATTTTCTACCTTTAATAAAAGGAATCATCGAAAAGTACGATACTTTAATTTTTGCTACTCCTATATATTGGTATAATATGAGTGGAATTATGAAGGTTTTCTTTGATAGAATTTCAGATTTAATCCGAATTGAAAAAGAAACCGGACGAAAACTTAGAGGAAAGAAAATTGGCGTGATATCAAATTCTCACGACAACGAAATTGAAGAAAGTTTTTACATACCGTTCAAAAAAACAGCCGATTATTTAGGCATGGAATATTTAGGACACGCGCATTTTAATGCCAACATCCTAAACCAAACAACAAAAATAGAATTGACATTTATATAAAATAAAAAAAACAATGTTATCAATAAAAAACCTTCACGCCTCAATAGGTGATAAAGAAATCCTTAAAGGAATTAATATAGAAGTTAAAGCTGGCGAAGTACACGCTATCATGGGACCAAACGGTTCTGGAAAAAGTACACTTTCGGCTGTAATTGCCGGAAACGAAAACTACGAAGTTACTGATGGAGAAGTTTTTCTTGACGGAGAAGATCTTGCAGATTTAGCTCCTGAAGAAAGAGCACACAAAGGAGTTTTCCTTTCGTTTCAATATCCTGTAGAAATTCCTGGAGTTAGCGTTACCAACTTCATGAAAACAGCGATCAACGAAACTCGTAAAGCAAACGGTCAGGATGAAATGCCGGCCAACGAAATGTTGAAAGTAATTCGTGAGAAATCTGAATTATTAGAAATCGATCGTAAATTTTTATCTCGTTCTTTAAACGAAGGTTTTTCAGGAGGAGAGAAAAAAAGAAACGAAATTTTCCAGATGGCAATGTTAGAGCCAAAATTAGCCATCCTTGACGAAACGGATTCTGGTCTTGACATCGATGCGTTAAGAATTGTGGCTAACGGAGTTAACAAATTAAAAAGCGAGAAAAACGCCATTATCGTTATCACGCACTACCAACGTTTATTAGATTATATCGTTCCGGATTTTGTTCACGTTCTATACAACGGAAGAATCGTAAAATCAGGAGGAAAAGAGCTGGCTTACGAATTGGAAGAAAAAGGATACGACTGGATTAAAGCAGAAAACTAGTTTACAGTTACAGTTTACAGTTTGCAAAAACTCATAACTCATAACTCATAACTTACAACTACAAAAATGGATTTAAAAGAAAAATTAGTATCGTCTTTTATGGCTTTTGAAGAGCGTGTTGATGTGCATTCAGATTTGCATGACATTCGTACAACTGCCTTAAAAAACTTCGAAAATAAAGGTTTCCCAACCAAAAAAGAAGAAGCTTGGAAATATACATCGCTAAACGCCATCTTAAAAAATGACTTTACCGTTTTTCCAAAGCAAGAAAATGCAATCGAATTTAGCCACGTAAAAAAATACTTTTTACACGAAATCGACACCTATAAATTGGTGTTTATCGATGGCGTTTTCAGTTCGCATTTGTCTTCAACAACGCATGACGGAATCGACGTTTGCTTGATGTCATCGGCATTGACCAAACCAAAATATAAAATGGTTATTGACAAGTACTTCAACCAAATTGCCAGCAAAGACGAAAGTTTGACTTCGTTGAATACAGCTTTTGCAAGCGAAGGAGCTTTTATCAATATTCCGCAAAAGAAAGTAGCCGATAAACCTATCGAAATCATGTATTTCTCGACAGGAAACGAAGCTGCATTAATGGTTCAGCCAAGAAATTTGATTATTGTGGGTGAAAATTCACATGTTCAAATTATCGAACGTCACCAAAGTTTGAACGAAAATCCAGTTTTAACCAATTCGGTTACGGAGATCTTTGCTCAAAAACGCGCCATTGTTGATCATTATAAAATTCAAAACGACAATAACGAAGCCAATTTAATTGATAATACATACGTTTCGCAACAACAAGAAAGTCATGTTTATGTACATACTTTTTCGTTTGGAGGAAATCTTACGCGTAACAACTTAAACTTTTATCACTTTGGTGAAAGATTGACCAGTACGCTAAACGGAATTACAATTATTGGAGAAAAACAACACGTTGATCATTATACTTTGGTAAACCACGCAACACCAAACTGCGAAAGTTTCCAGGATTATAAAGGAATTTTCTCTGATCGCTCAACAGGCGTTTTCAACGGAAAAGTTTTGGTTGAAAAAGAAGCTCAAAAAACAAATGCTTTCCAAAAAAGCAACAATATTTTATTGAGCGATAAAGCAACTATCAATGCAAAACCACAATTAGAGATTTTTGCTGATGACGTAAAATGTTCTCACGGTTGTACTGTTGGACAATTAGACGAAACGGCTATGTTCTACATGCAATCTCGTGGAATTCCTAAAAAAGAAGCAAAAGCTTTATTGATGTACGCATTCTCAAATGCTGTTATCGAAAGTATCAAAATACCGGAATTAAAACAAAGAATTACTAAAATCATTGCCATGAAACTGGGTGTGAATTTAGGATTTGATTTGTAGAAAATTCAATTCTTTACAAAATAAAAACCGATAAGCTTTTATAAAGTTTATCGGTTTTTTTATGCTCTCCTGCAAGGTTTCCAAAACCTTGTAGGTATTATGCTCAAGTTTCGATACCTACAAGGTTTTGGAAACCTTGCAGGAATAAAACAATCTACTGCTTCACACTATCAATCACCTCTTTCAAAAACCCATTAAAATCAAAGCTTTTATCACCTTCTCTAACACCCATTCTCACAATTACCATATCCAGAGACGGAATAATTGCTACCATTTGTCCTTGGTAGCCGCTGCAATAAAACATATCGCGAGGCACATCTGGGAATTTTCCTCCTGCGTTAAGCCAAAATTGCGCTCCATATTTTCCTTCGGAAGTATTGGTTGGTGTGGCAGTATATTTTACCCAGCTTTCATCCAGAATCTGTTCTCCGTTCCAGTTGCCTTTTCTTAAATATAATAATCCAAATTTAGACCAGTCACGTGGTGTTGCCCATCCATAAGACGAACCTACGAAAGTTCCAGTCATATCCTGCTCGACAATCATCGAGTTCATTCCGATTTTATCGATTACGGCGCTGTACCAAAAATCAAGATATTCTTGTTGTGTTTTAAACTGGCTTCTTAAAATTCTAGACAATAAATTGGTCGTTCCGGAAGAGTAATTCCAATGTGTGTTGGGTTTGAATTGTGCTGGTTTATCCATTTGTACTTTCCCCATATCTTCAGACTGAAAAAGCATTATGGTCGCATCACAAATCGTACTGTAATTTTCTTCCCATTCCAAACCGGAATTCATGTGCAGCAAATCATTTATGGTGATGTTTTTGCGCTCATCATTTTGCCATTCCTTAATAGGAGCTGGTTTGTAAATATCAATTTTTCCTTGTTTGGCTAAAACCCCAAAAGCCGAACTGGTGATACTTTTTGTCATCGACCATCCCAAAATTTTACTTTCTTTATTGAAGTTCTTGTCGTATTGCTCCGCAATCAATTTGTCTTTATACAAAACTACCACAGCACGAGTTCTTTTGGCTTTGCCTCCACTTTTATCAAAAGCATTGTCAACAGCTTTTTTTAATTTAGCATAATCAACATTCGAAAAAGTAGTGTCTTTCGGTTCATTATTTCCGTAAGGAAAAGGTAAATTACTCGCCAATTTGGTTCTTTTTGGCAACAAATAGGGTTTCGAAACATCAAAATCATCGTTGATTAGAGTAGCGCCCAAACCTTCACGATAAATTGCTTTTCTTTCTTTCAAACCGTAAACAGCCGATGTGGCAAATTTCCCTGCATCATCAATAGAGTTGGTTGCTAAATCGAGTAGCGGAATATCATTATCGGTTTTTTCGATTAAATCTTTTGAGCGATTATCGATAAAATGACCCGAGGCGATACTTTTGGCCGAAAAGCCGGAAATCAATTCAAGCTTAGGATAGGTGGTAAATCCATAATAAAAAACGATAAGAAGTAATGCAAGACCAAGTAGTTTCAGGATTTTTTTCATAAAATGTGAGTGCTATTTTTAATGCAATATAAATAATTTATGTTCACGTTTTTAATGTCTTTTTCAGAATTAAATTTCACATATCACATAAAAAAGATTCAAACCTTATAAAATTATTATTTCAACAGTCAATTGATGCTACTATAAAAGGAAATTATCGAATTGCCGTAGAAACAAATTTAGTTTTAGTACTTTTGTAATTAGAATTTTTCTAAATAAATTATGCTAGATATTCAAAAAATAAGAGCTGATTTTCCGATACTTTCACAAAAAGTAAACGGAAAACCTTTGGTATATTTTGACAACGGAGCGACTTCGCAAAAACCACAAGTTGTGATTGATGCTGACGCGAAATATTACCAGGAAATAAACGCCAACATTCACCGTGGTGTACATACTTTAAGTCAATTAGCCACTGATGCTTACGAGATTTCACGTGGCAAAGTGCAGGAACATATCAATGCGAAATTTGCCCACGAAGTACTTTTTACTTCAGGAACAACGCACGGAATCAATTTAGTGACTAATGGTTTTGCTTCGATTTTAAAACCGGGTGACGAAGTAATTGTTTCGTCGTTAGAACATCATAGTAATATTGTGCCCTGGCAAATGTTATGCGAGAAAACGGGAGCAACTTTAAAAGTGATTCCGATGAACGAAGAGGGCGAGCTGATTATGGAAGCGTATGATGCTTTGCTTTCAGAAAAAACAAAAGTTGTGACCGTAAATCATATTTCGAATGCTTTAGGAATCATCAATCCTATAAAATATATGATTGACAAAGCACACGCTGTTGGCGCTGCTGTTTTGATCGATGGTGCGCAGGCTGTTCCGCATCTTAAACCAGATGTTCAGGCATTAGACTGCGATTTTTATGCTTTTTCAGGACATAAAATGTGTGGCCCAACCGGAACCGGAATTTTATACGGAAAAGAAGAGTGGCTGAACAAGCTTCCTCCTTATCAGGGTGGTGGTGAAATGATTAAAGAAGTAACTTTCGAAAAAACCACCTACGCCGATTTGCCTCATAAATTTGAAGCAGGAACGCCTAATATCGCTGGAGGAATTGTTTTGGGAACTGCTATTGATTATTTAAACGAAATTGGTTTCGATAATATTCAGAAGCAGGAAGAAGAACTTTTGGCGCACGCCACCAAACGTTTGTTAGAAATTGAAGGTTTGAAAATCTACGGAACCGGAAAAAATAAAGCTTCGGTAGTTTCGTTTAATATTGATGGAATTCATCCGTACGACATTGGTTCTATTATTGATAAATTAGGAATTGCGGTTCGTACAGGACATCACTGTGCACAGCCCATCATGAATTTCTTTTGTATTCCCGGAACCATTCGTGCTTCATTTTCTTTTTATAATACTAAAGAAGAAATTAATCTAATGGTCGAAGCCGTAAAAACAGCAAAAACAATGTTAAGCTAAATAATACTTTATGAGAATAGTATCTTTTTTACTTTTGATAATGGTTATCGGAACAGGATGTTCCAGTCAGAAAAAAACAGACATGGCCAACACTACAATCGAATATTCGGCAATGTCCAGAGGTTTTCATAAAAAAATCACTGTTCAAAATCAAAGTGTTTGGGTTGAAAGCGAAAGAGGCCAAGATGCTGTTGAAAGCAAAATCGACGCCGGAAAATGGAATCAGATTGTAGCTGAGTTTGAAAAAGTGAATTTAGAAACCATCTCAACCTTAAAAGCACCAACCGAAAAACGTTTTTATGATGGTGCTGCTATCGCAAATTTAAAAATAATTCAAAATCAGAAAACATACGAAACTACCAGTTTTGACAATGGTTTCCCTCCAAAGGAAATAGAAAAATTGGTAAATTTGCTGACTGGTTTTATCGAAGAATAATTATGACTATAAAAGAAATACAAAACGAAATAATAGAAGAATTTTCGATGTTTGATGACTGGATGCAACGCTACGAGTACATCATCGAATTAGGAAAAACCCTTCCTTTAATCAAGGAAGAATACAAAACCGAAGAAAATTTAATAAAAGGCTGCCAGTCTAAAGTCTGGTTGCAGGGCGAAGAAAATGACGATAAAATCGTTTTTACTGCTGATAGCGATGCGATTTTGACAAAAGGAATTATCGCAATCTTAATCCGTACTTTTTCTAACCAAAAAGCTTCGGATATTTTAGCAGCCGATACTGATTTTATTGACGAAATAGGTTTAAAAGAACATTTATCGGCAACAAGAGCAAACGGATTGGTTTCGATGATAAAAAACATCAAAATGTACGCTTTGGCATTCAATTCAAAGAATTAAAATGAATATTAAAAGGAAAATTTTCTTAGTACTATTTGTAATCGGAAACTTTGTTTTTTCTCAAAACAAAGAGAAAACCACATCTTCAAAAATTAATTTTACATACGAAAGAAGAGCAAACTGCATACTTGATAAAGAGGGTTTGTATGCGGATACATTATCATTAAAAGCTAATTTTCCTGATCATAAATATAAGATTGTCAGCAATAAAAAAGAACAATCAAATATTCTCGGATTTATTGCTTTAGAAGAATTTTCAGCAAAAGATTTAAAGAAAATTTACAGTATTCTGAGTCATTCAACTGAAATCATTAAAGGGACATATGATCCGTTAAAAAATAGTACAAAAATAGAAGTTTCCAAAGATGTAGATTATTTAAATGCTTCTTTTAGAGACATATTAAAAATGAAATTTAAGAAGTTTAATTACACTGTAAAAATAGATTATAATAAGAAAAAAGTCTATTTAAAATATCAATCAGTAAGTTACAATCAAACATTTGAGGAGAATTTAAAAAAAATCAATTTTGTAACTAGCGATTCTTTAAAAGGAAATTACACTTATAAAGTACACGACAGAATTTACAAAAACCTCGTAGAATTAAATAAGGATTACAGCGACAAAGTAACGCCTTATGTTTTATTCTCAAATACGGAATATGGAGTTCAAAAAATAATCAGTGTTGAAGAAACATTTGATTTAAAATCATTTAGTAAAGAATAATTATGGAACAAGAAATAGACACAAACGAATTAGGAGAATCAATTGTAAAGATTTTAAAAACGATTTACGATCCGGAGATACCTGTAGATATTTACGAATTAGGATTGATTTATGACGTAATGGTAAACACAGATTACGAAGTAAAAATCCTGATGACGCTTACCTCGCCAAACTGCCCTGTTGCAGAAAGTCTGCCTAGAGAAGTTGAAGAAAAAGTAAAAACAATCGAAAACATCAAAGATGTTGATGTAGAAATTACTTTCGATCCGCCCTGGAGCAAAGATTTAATGAGCGAAGAAGCAAAATTAGAATTAGGAATGCTTTAAAAATATTTGTTTCAGATTTTTAGGTTTCACGTTCCAACAACTTGAAACCTGAAACCTGAAACTAACTTTTTCATATGGAAGAAATTATCAATAAAGTTGCCAATAGTGTTTTAGAAGTTTTTGATCTGGAGGATTATTATCCAAAAGGAACACGCGTTAAAATTGACATTTCTCAATGGCTTTTAGAAGGATTTTTATTGAAAGAAAAAGACTTTAGAGAGCACTTAAAAAATCATGATTGGTCACAATACCAAGACCAGTATGTAGCCATCAATTGCAGTACAGATGCCATAGTTCCTGCTTGGGCGTCGATTTTGGTTGCGGTACAATTGGCACCTTATGCCAAAAAAGTAGTCAACGGAAATATCGAAGATCTTGAAGCCAGTTTATACGAAGAAATCCTAAATAAAATAGATTATTCGGTTTATCAAAACAAACCTGTTATCGTAAAAGGTTGTTCAAGAAAACCGGTACCCATGCGCGCTTACATTCTGGCTACTACCTATTTACAGCCTTTTGCCAGAAGTATTATGTACGGAGAAGCCTGCTCAGCGGTACCTCTTTACAAAGAAGCTAAGAAATAATTTACATTTACAATTAAGTAATTTTTAACGTTTTGCAGGTTTTTAGTATATTTGTTCCTACAATTTAAACTTCACAACCATGAGAAACTTAGCACTATCCATTTTTTTACTCGCTAGCTTTACTTTTGTTCAGGCACAAAATTCTGAAAAAGAATTAATCAAAAACACCGAAAATGCGGTAAAAAAGATAAAAGACACCATTGGAAATGGCTGGAGAACGAAAGGAAACTTTTCTTTTTTACTGAATCAATCAAGCTTTAATAATTGGATTGCCGGAGGTGAAGATAGTTTCTCAGGAACATTAGGCATCAATTACGACTTCAATTACAAAAAAGATGATATCACTTGGGACAATAAAGTTTTGGCTTCATATGGTATTTTACAAACAAAAAATGCCGATTTCGAAAAGAAAACCGATGACCGTTTCGAGTTCAACTCTGTTCTCGGAAAAAGAGCTTTTGGGGAATGGTATTACTCATTTTTTGTAAACTTCAGAACTCAATTTACAACTGGTTATGTGTACGGACAAGATGAAAACGGAAAAGAAATCAGAACCGAAAACACTTCGTTTTTATCTCCAGGATACTTAACTTTTGGACCGGGTATTTACTGGACCAAAGATGATAACCTAAAAATAAACTTTGCGCCACTTACCTCAAAATTTACTTTTGTTGACAGTGCTTATACAACTGGTATCGATTCAGGAACAGGATTACCGTATGTAGATGGCGATTATTTTGGGGTTGATGCCAACAAAAGCACACGTTATGAGTTAGGTTTTTATGCTTCTGCTTATTACAAACTTACAATAATGACGAATGTTACAGCCGAAAATACGTTGAACATGTATTCTAATTATTTAGAAAAACCTAAAAACGTTGACATTGATTATTCGTTAAATATTGTAATGAAAGTCAATAAATACCTGTCAACAAATTTTTCTTTCCAGGCCATTTACGATGATAATGCTTTTCAGGGCTTTCAAACCAGACAAGTACTTGGAGTGGGTATCAATTTCGGATTTTAAATACTTCAAACAAAAAAGCCTTTTTGAAAAATTCAAAAAGGCTTTTTTGTATATAAATCCAGAATTAATCTTTACTGGATAATTTTGATAATAATCTTATAAATTCAATATACAACCAAACTAATGTGATGATTAACCCCATTGCACCGTACCACTCCATGAATTTTGGCATTCTTTCCTGTACCCCTTTTTCGATCTGATCAAAATCTAAGAATAAGTTTAAAGCTGCAATAATAATTACAAAAACACTAATTCCGATACTCATCAAAGAGTTTCCGTGATGAACGGGTGTCCAACTGCTAAACATAGAAATAACCCACGAAATCAGGTAATAAGTTGCAATTGCTAAAGTAGCTGCAATTACTACTGATTTGAATTGTTCCGTAACTTTCACTATTCTAAATTTGTACAAACCTAAACATACCAAAAAGGTAACAAGGGTTGCTCCTACTGCGTTAACTACGATTCCCGGATATTTAATTTCAAATATAGCCGAAATTCCACCGATAAATAAACCTTCAAAGATAGCGTATCCTGGAG
The DNA here is from genome assembly GCF_009789235.1 of Flavobacterium hydrocarbonoxydans. Classification (GTDB taxonomy): domain Bacteria; phylum Bacteroidota; class Bacteroidia; order Flavobacteriales; family Flavobacteriaceae; genus Flavobacterium; species Flavobacterium hydrocarbonoxydans. The sequence continues at coordinate 172,718 of NZ_WSTB01000009.1, forward strand.
CTAAATAAGGAGAATATTGAGGTTTGAAAGCAGAAATTACTACTAAAATCAAACCAATAATAGCACCACCAATAGCAATAGGTAATGGGTTCATTTGATTATCAGCCATCCACCATGTTACCATAGCGGCACCACATAATAATAAAAACAAAATAGCTGTTTTATTGATAGTACCTGACAAAGTCATTTCTTGATTATAATCAATAATTTGTGCCTGGTGTACTTCTTCAGCCTTAGAAACTGCGTTCGATGAAAAACGTTTGTTACTTAAAAATGGATTTTTTGAATTGAAGTTCATAATTGAATTACATTAAATTGTACTCAAATATAGTTAGTTTTTTTGATGTGTAATTATTTAGATAAAATTTTTAACATGAATTTTTCTTTCGAATTATTTGTATAAAAAAAATCCATCAAAAGAAACTCTTGATGGATTGTATGTGTTTGGATTGAAATTTAATTCAATAAATCTAAAACTAAAGAAGGGAATAAACCTAATACAATGTTTAATGTCATTGAAATGATTGCTACACCATAAATAAGGAATGGTTTTCCAGTACGTTCCTGGTTTGGTTCTTTCGAATACATTGCCAGAATTAATTTAAAATAATAACCAACACTAATAATCGAATTGATTACAGCAACAATTACTAAAATTAAAAATCCTGCTTCAATGGTTTGATTGAACAAGAATAATTTAGCAAAAAATCCTGAAAATATTGGAATACCGGCCATTGATAAAAGTGAACCCGTAAGAATTGCAGCCAATAACGGATTTGTTTTTCCTAAACCATGAAAATTGGTAATATCTTCGTTGTCCTGATTTTTGCAAACATATAATACAACACTAAAAGCAGCAATACCTGCTAAAGCATAAGCGCTTGTATAATATAATAAAACACCAGCTGAAGTTGAAATACTCAACAAAGTCATCAACATAAATCCTGCGTGTGAGATTCCTGAGAATGCCAACATACGTTTTACATTTACCTGACGTAAAGCCATGATGTTTCCAACTGTCATAGAAGCAATTGAAATAATCACAATAATATTCTCAAAAGTTGCTAAATGGTCTTGGTTTTCTAAAGATGGAATAAAATTTAAAGCTGAAATTAATTTGTAAAGCGTTGCTATAGCTACCACCTTTGCCAAAGTACTCATCAAAGCTGTTGTCAATGCAGGTGAACCTTCGTAAACGTCCGGAGCCCAAAAGTGGAAAGGAACTGCTGCTACTTTAAACAACATTCCGATAACCACTAAAATCATTCCGATTGGGAACCAGATTGGCAATTCGGCAGAAAGAGAATATTCGCTGATTTCAACAATATCAAAGCTTCCCATTGCACCATAAATCAAACAAATTCCGAATAAGATAATTCCTGATGCGAATGAACCCATCAAAAAGTATTTCATACCTGCTTCGTTACTTTTTAGATTCAAACGTTCACTTGCGGCTAAAACATAAAGTGAAATAGATAGAATTTCGATTCCTAAGAAGAACATCGCAAAGTTCCCAAAAGAAACCATGGCCACTCCTCCAGCCAATAAAAATATTTTTATAGCCACAAAATCAGAAATTTTGGTTGGATGATTTTCGTAGAAATTATGACTTAATGCTACCAGGAAAATAGTTAAAACAATAAACAATGATGAAAACGTAGTTGAGAATTTGCTCACCGCAATCATATTATTATAGTAACTTTCTGTAGAACCAAATTCTGAAAAATTAAGTGCCAGGACGCCTAATAATCCTAAAATGGTAAATGGGATAATGCCTTTTCTTAAATTAAGAATTTCAAACAATAGGCAGAAAATACCCAATCCTGTTATAGCTATTAATGTATTCATTTTTGTTTTTTTGATTTAGGAAATCTAAAACTAATGACGCCCTAATTTATTTTTATTTAAAATATTAATTCTTGTTGATAACGTTTAAAATAGTTTCTAAACTTGGTGTAATCAAATCGGTAATTGGTTTTGGATAAAATCCGAAAAAGATTAAAACCGCAATAATTACCACTAATGAAATTCCTTCGTTGATCGTTACATCAGCAAAAGTTTTAGCATTTTTGTCGCCTAACATTACATGTTGAAACATTTTAAGCATATAGTAAGCTCCTAAAATAATCGTTGTTCCGCCTAAAACAGCAAACCAAACATTAATTTGAGAAAGACTATACAAAACGGTAAACTCTCCAACGAAGTTAAAAGTTGATGGTAGCGCAACCGAAGCCAAAACTAAAATTAAAAACATCGAAGTAAATTTTGGAGATTGAATACGGATACCGCCCATTTCTGAGATATTTCTTGTTTCGAATCTTCTAAAAATAACTTCTGCAGCAAAGAATAATCCCACTACTACAAAACCGTGCGCAATCATTTGTAAAACCGCTCCGCGTAAACCATCAATAGTCAACGTATAAGTTCCTGCAGCGATTAATCCAACGTGTGCAAGAGAAGAATAAGCTAATAATTTCTTTAAATCTTTTTGTCTTAAAGCTACTATTGAACCGTAGATAACACCAGCAATTCCAAGTGCAATAAAAATATTCATGTATTCTTTTGCAGCAAGAGGCGCAAGTGGTAATTGCCAACGAATAACGCTGTACAATCCCATTTTTAGCATGATACCAGACAAAAGCATAGTTCCAACAGTTGGTGCTTTTTGATATACATTTGCTTGCCAAGTGTGAAAAGGAATGATTGGTATTTTAATAGCGTACGCTAAAAAGAAAGCCAGGAATATCCAAAGTTGCTCACAAGCAGATAAATTTAATTTGTATAAATCCTCAATTAGGAAACTTCCTGCTTTTTGATATAAATAGATAAACGCAACCAACATAAATAACGAACCAGCAAGGGTATAAATAAAGAATTTAACCACCGCTTTTCTGCGTTCTTCACTATCTCCATTACCCCAAATTAACGCAATAAAGTAAATCGGAATCAAAGCCAACTCCCAGAAAATATAATATAAAAGACCATCTGCTGCAAGGAAAGTCCCTGTCATAGCAAAAGCCATAAATAATATTAAAGCATAAAAACCTTTAGCATTTTTATATTCGTTCCCGAAAGAAGAAAATATAATAATTGGAGTCAAGGCTACAGTTAAAAGCAACATAGCGATAGCCAATCCATCAGCATTTAATGCGAAGGAAATTTTAGGTTGTGTAATCCAGGCATTGATTAAACTGATGCTCTCACCAGCCAAAAAATGATTGGTCAATACAACCGAACAGCCCAATGCTGCCAAACTAAAGAACAAAGCTACTTTTGAAGCTAGTTTGTCACCAACCAAATAAGTGGCAAATGCACCAATTAAAAGAATAATTAATATAAGAGAAACGTTCATAGTTATAAAATTATTGAGCTAAAAATATATAGGAAACAATGGCGCAAAGACCCAAAACAAATGCAAAAAGATATAATCCGATGCTTCCGCTTTGTAATTTTTTACCCTGAAAACCTAATTCGTTGGTTACTTTTCCTAATCCAAAAACAAGTGCTGACAAACCTGTTTCGATATAATCTCTAAAGAATTTAGACAAAGCATTTACAGGAGCTACGAAAATAACATCGTAAGCTTCATCTACATAATATTTGTTATATAAAACTTTCGCTAAACCTGTGATGTTTTCATCAGATTCAGGAACATTGTCTTGTTTGAAATATTTGATGTAAGCAATTAAAATTCCTAATAACCCACCCAGAACCGCAACTCCCATCAGGATATATTCAGTGGTCCCTAAGTGGTGTTCTTCTCCTGCCACTTTCGTGAAAAGAGGAGCCAAATATTCATTAAGCCAGCTGTTTCCAGGCAAGCTAATTACTCCGCCAAAAGTAGCCAAAAGCGCTAAAATCATTAAAGGAAAAGTAATTAAACCGTCACTTTCATGTAAATGATGTTTTTGTTCTTCAGTTCCTCTGAAATCTTTAAAGAAAGTCAGGAACATCAATCTAAACATATAAAAAGCCGTCATGATTGAAGCGATTGAACCAATAACATACAATGCTTTATTGTGATGAAAAGCAGTCAATAAAATTTCGTCTTTAGAGAAAAACCCTGAAAAGAATGGAACTCCGGAAATCGCTAATGAAGATACTAACATAGTCCAGAAAGTAATAGGCATGGCGCTTCGCAAACCACCCATTTTACGCATATCCTGTTCTCCGTGCAATCCGTGTATTACAGAACCTGAACCTAAGAACAGACAAGCCTTGAAGAAAGCATGTGTGATTACGTGAAAAACAGCTACTTCGTAAGCACCGAATCCTAATGCTAAAAACATTAATCCTAATTGTGAAACCGTAGAGTAAGCCAATACTTTTTTGATATCGGTTTGAACCAAACCAATTGTTGCCGCAACTAACGAAGTTATACCACCAACAATTGCTATTATAGTCTGAACATCTGGTGCCAGGTCAAAAACAAAGTTTAATCTTGTTACCATAAAAATACCCGCCGTAACCATCGTTGCCGCGTGAATCAATGCCGAAACCGGAGTTGGTCCAGCCATCGCATCAGGCAACCAGGTGTATAACGGAATCTGTGCCGATTTACCACAAGCTCCAATAAATAAACACAAAGCTGCTAATGAAAGCAACGGAATATTCAAATTTGCAGCTCCGGCAATTGCAGTTTTTAAAGTCGCATAATCTAAAGTCGAGAACATCGAACCCAGAATAAACATTCCGATTAAAAGACCTAAATCTCCTATTCTGTTCATGATGAAAGCTTTTTTCGCAGCATCATTGTAATCCTGGTTTTTGTACCAGAATCCAATTAATAAATACGAACAAAGTCCAACGCCTTCCCAACCGATAAATAAAACTAATAAGTTACTTCCTATTACAAGTGTAATCATAAAGAACACGAACAAATTCAAATAAGAAAAGAACTTGTGCATATTCTCGTCATCGTGCATGTAACTGATAGAATATAAGTGAATCAATGAACCAATACCGGTTACAAAAAGCAACCAAAGTAATGACAATTGATCTAATAAAAATCCTAAATTGATTTTAAGATTACTTATCTGAATCCAGTCAAATAAAGTAATCTGAATGGCTTTTCCAGTTAATGTAATTTGATTAAAAAAGAAAATTGTAACCAGGAAAGAAACCACTACTGCAGCAGTTCCGATAATTCCGGAAACTGTTCTGCCAAGGCTTTTTCCAAAAAAAACATTGATTAAAAATCCTAAAAAAGGAGCTAATACTAATACTAAAGCTAAATTGGTATCCATTTCCATTTATCCTTTTAAGTTTTTTAAATTATCGATACTAATTGACCCTAAATTTCTAAAAATAGAAACCAAAATCGCCAATCCTACCGCAACTTCTGCCGCAGCAACTGCCATCGAAAAGAACACAAAAACCTGTCCTTGTGCATCCTGATGATAAGTCGAAAAAGCAACAAATAAAAGGTTAACCGCATTCAACATGATTTCGATAGACATAAAAACGATAATCGCATTTCGTCTGTACAATACACCAAAAATACCAATACAGAAAAGTACAACACACAAAAAGATGTAGTTTTCGATACCTATTTGATTTAATATATTACCCATTATTTATTTAATTTTTCTTTTTTAGACAATAATACAGTTCCAATCATCGCTACCAAAAGTAAGATCGATGCAAATTCAAACGGAACCATATATTCGTTCAGTAATATTTTACCTAAAACTTTGATAGATTGGAAATCTTCACCCGTTGAGTCATATTCACCAACAATTGGTTTCGAATTGATGAAAATGGCAATCAATACAATACAAATCAAACAAAAAGAAACTATAGCTCCCAAGCGTGTAATTCTAGGGCGATGAACATCTCGCTGTTCATTCAGATTCATCAACATGATCGTAAACAGAAACAGGATCATAATTGCTCCCGAGTAAACAATAATATGTACGACAGCCAAAAACTGAGCATTTAAAAGTAAATAATGACCCGCAATAGAGAAAAAACAAATCACTAAATAAATAGCACTATGAATTGGGTTTCTGCTAAAAATAGTCAAAAAAGCGGTAGCAACCGTGATAAACGCCAAGAAACAAAATATAATTTGTACCGTAGTTGCGTGTGCAAAATCAGGAATATGTATCATTTAGTTAGCGTTATTTAGTTGAGTATTTTTCAAAGCCATCTCCAAAGGCATCACCAATCTGTCTTTTCCAAAAATGAAATCTTCTCTTTCATAACTAGAAGGAACCAAAACTTTCGAAGTCGTCAGGTAAATTGCGTCTTTCGGGCAAGCTTCTTCACAAAGTCCACAAAAAATACAACGCAACATATTGATTTCGTAAATCGAAGCATATTTTTCTTCTCTGTACAAATGTTTTTCATCAGCAGTACGTTCCGCAGCTTTCATTGTGATCGCTTCTGCAGGACAAGACAAAGCACACAATCCACAAGCAGTACAGTTTTCGCGACCTTGCTCATCACGTTTCAACATGTGCTGACCACGATAAACCGGACTCATTTCACGCACTTGTTCTGGATAATGAATAGTAGCTTTCTTCTTAAAAAAGTGTTTGATCGTAATAAACAAACCTTTTACAATCGCCACAAGATACAATCGCTCCAAAAAAGTCATCTCCTTGTTAGAGACCAACTTTTTTCTACCCGATAATGATATAGTTTCTATTGACATTTTTAATGTATAATTTATGATTTGAAGTCAAAATCAATTTCAAATCTATTTTATTTTTTATTTGTAGCTAATCCTGCTATCCGTTTCTCCCGATGAAAAATCGGGATCCACTACTATCAGGGCTAGGGCACTCGTTGTTAAAATCCGAAATAAACTGCGATATCGTGTCTCAAAATAACAATTCCGGTAACGATAATATTAGCAATAGAAAGCGGAATCAAAATTCTCCATCCTAAGTGCATCAATTGGTCATATCTAAATCTCGGAATTGTCCAACGAACCCACATATAAAAGAATATGAAGAAACATATTTTTACAAATAAAACTCCAATTCCTAATAAGTTAGCCGTATTTACACCCACATTTTCTACCATCCATTGCATTCCAGGATAATTATATCCTCCAAAAAACAATACCGATATTATAGTTGCCGAAATAAACATATTTGCATATTCAGCAAATAAATAGAATCCCATTTTCATTGACGAATATTCTGTGTGGTAACCACCAATCAACTCCGACTCACATTCTGCTAAGTCAAAAGGCGTTCGGTTAGTTTCCGCGAAAGCGCAAATCAGGAAAATCAAGAATGATAAAGGTTGGTATAAAATATTCCAATGCCATTCAGCTTGTTGCTCAGAGATTTCTTTTAAACTCAAAGTACCTGTCATCATCAACAATGCAATCATCGATAATCCCATGGCAACTTCATAAGAAACCATTTGCGAAGCCGCACGAACCGCTCCCATCAAAGAGAACTTATTATTCGAAGCCCATCCACCAATCATGATTCCGTAAACTCCAACAGAAACCACTCCGAAGAAATATAGTAAACCAATATTGATATCGGTGGCTTGTAATAAAATGTCTCTTCCAAATAAATGCAATCTGTCTCCCCACGGAATTACAGCACTCGTCATCAAAGCGGTACTCATGGCAATTGCGGGACCTACAACAAATAAAAATTTGTTAGGCGTATTCGGAAAAAATTCTTCTTTCGAAAATAATTTCAAACCATCAGCAAGCGGTTGTAATAAACCACCCCAACCTGCACGGTTTGGACCCACACGGTCTTGTAGAAAAGCAGCTACTTTACGTTCTGCCCAGGTAGAGTACATCGCCATAATCATCGTTACAGCAAAAACCACTACAATTACAACGCTTTTCTCTATAATAAATGCACCATCTACCATCGTTAAGAATTTTTGTTGTTAGTGTTTAATGGAATTTCAGCCATACTAATTTTTTTACGGTCAGCATCTCTACCCAAAAGAATGTTCTTTTCAGTATCGATTTGTACTTTCTCTAATTTTTGAGTGTAGTTATTTTGGTTGATAACAGAATCTTTTTCAAATTCTCTTGGTCCTTCAATAGTCCAGTCTTCAACATTTTTGTGATCAAAACGACAAGAATTACAGATGAATTCTTCTACTTCATGGTACTCATCTTTACGACCCGTAACACGTTGAATTTCTCCTCCAAACATCCAAACCGTAGTTTTTCCGCAACATCCTGGAGTTGTACATTCTCTGTGTGCATTGTAAGGTTTGTTGAACCAAACTCTCGATTTGAAACGGAAAGTTTTATCCGTCAACGCACCAACTGGGCAAACGTCAATCATATTTCCTGAAAACTCGTTGTCGATAGCTTTTGAGATTCCTGTAGAAATATTAGCGTGGTCACCACGGTCTAATACTCCGTGAACTCTATTGTCTGTCAATTGATCTGCGACTTGTACACATCTCTGACATAAGATACAACGGTTCATGTGTAGTTGAATATTTGGACCAATATTTTCTGGTTCAAATGTTCTTTTTTCTTCAATAAAACGGGATTTTGGATTTCCGTGTTCGAAACTTAAATTTTGCAAATCACACTCACCAGCCTGATCACAAACCGGACAATCTAGTGGATGATTGATCAATAAAAATTCGGTTACAGATTTACGGGCTTCCGTAACTCTATCCGACGATTTACTGTTTACTTCCATTCCGTCCATACATCCTGTTACGCAAGATGCCATCAATTTTGGCATTGGTCTTGGGTCAGCTTCACTTCCTTTAGAAACTTCAACTAAACAACAACGACATTTTCCGCCGCTCCCTTTTAATTTTGAGTAATAGCACATGGCTGGCGGAACTAGGTCTCCCCCAATCATACGTGCAGCCTGCAGGATTGTTGTTCCTGGCTCTACGTCTATACTTTGACCGTCTATGGTTACTTTCATCTTTGTTTTTGTTTTTTAAGTTTCCCGTTTAAAGTTTCAGGTTGTTGTACTTGAAACTAAAAAAGCTTGAAACTTGAAACTATTTTAAACTTCTTTGTTGAAAGTTGAAATATTCAAAAGAGTTGCTGTCCTTTTAAATGATTAACTTTTTAACTTTCTGCTTTTATGTTTTATACGATTACTTTACCGCCTACTAAATGTTTCACTTGCGAGAAAGGTTCAGCGACAAAATGCTCTCTGTTTTTTATTTTTTCCGGGAAACGAACGTGATATTCAAACTCATCTCTAAAGTGGCGAATCGCTGCTGCTACTGGCCATGAAGCGGCATCACCAAGAGGACAAATTGTATTACCCTCAATTTTTGATTGAATACTCCATAATAATTCGATATCCTCTTCACGGCCCTGACCGTTTTCAATTCTCCATAATATTTTTTCTAACCAACCTGTTCCTTCGCGACAAGGTGTACATTGCCCGCAAGATTCGTGGTGATAGAAACGAGCAAAATTCCAAGTGTTTCTAACGATACATGCCGTGTCGTTGTACACTATAAATCCTCCAGAACCTAACATAGATCCGGTAGCAAAACCACCGTCACTTAGAGATTCGTAAGTCATTAATCGATCTTCGCCGTTTGCTGTTTTGAAAATCAATTCAGCTGGTAAAATTGGCACTGAAGAACCTCCAGGAACAAATGCTTTCAAAGGTCTGCTAGAAGACATTCCGCCTAAATATTCATCAGAATTCATGAATTCATCAACACTTAAACCTAATTCAATTTCATAAACTCCAGGATTTTTGATGTGTCCGGAAGCCGAAATTAATTTTGTCCCAGTAGAACGACCAACACCAATTTTCGCATAATCATCACCAGAATTATTGATAATCCATGGCACTGCTGCAATAGTTTCAACATTGTTTACCACTGTTGGATTTGCCCAAAGTCCTGAAACTGCCGGGAAAGGTGGCTTGATACGAGGATTTCCCCTTTTTCCTTCTAATGATTCAATAAGTGCAGTTTCTTCTCCACAGATATAAGCACCAGCACCACAATGAACGTGAAGTTCTAAGTCGTAACCTGTACCTAATATATTTTTTCCTAACCAACCGGCAGCTTTTGCTTCGGCGATAGCTCTTTCTAATATTTTGAAAACCCACATATATTCTCCACGAATGTAGATGTATGAAAGGTTAGCTCCCAAGGCAAAACTTGAGGTAATCATTCCTTCGATCAATAAGTGAGGAATAAATTCCATCAAATATCTGTCTTTGAAAGTTCCTGGCTCAGACTCATCAGCGTTGCAAACTAAATGTCTTGGTTTTCCTGATTTTTTATCAATAAAACTCCATTTCATTCCTGCTGGGAAACCTGCTCCACCACGACCACGAAGACCTGATTTTTTAACTTCTTCAACCACTTCGTCTGGCGTAAGTGTTTTCAAAGCTTTTTCTACAGAAGCATAACCCCCATTTTGGCGATATACTTCGTAGGTTTTGATTCCTGGAACATTGATTTTATCTAATAATATTTTCTGTGACATATTTATTTAATCATTAAATAGATTATCATTTATGAAATCTAGTAATTTTTTTATTTCATTATTTTTATTAGGGTCAATTTCCCATATTGCACTATCTGCATAATTATAAGTAGTTGCACCTTTGTAATCCCATTTAATGCTTCTCTGATTTTTAAATAAATCAATTTTAGAATATATAAATGCTTTTTGAGCAGGGATGTTTAAATTTTCTTTGTTTGATTTTTTAATACAATCAATCATCCCATCCCAACAAAGATCAAAAAAATTAAAATTACTATTTATACAACTATCAAGTAAATTTTCTAAAATCCCCTCATTTTCATCATTAAAAGGAAGTAAATATATTTCGAATTTTGTCTCTAAACCTTTTTGAATATTATCTAACTCTTTCAATCTATTTATTCTTCCTCCATTAATTTTTGCAGAATCTGTATCAAAAACAATTAAATTTTTAGCTCCTTCATCTTTTCTTCTCGCATCCGTTAATAAAGGTTGATCAATTAATTTATCTTTCCCTTTTACATCTACAACTAAACCTTTGTCATCAATTCCAAAAAATGATTTTAAAAGAAAATCAAGAAATAACTTATCACTATTCCCTTCTACAAATATTTTATTTAAACCGTACTCTTTCATTAACCTCTTAATTCAACATTAGAATCTAATCCTGCACTAATTTGGTTATGTGTAAAAGTTGAAGCATAGATTTTTTCTTTATTACTACTTTCTTCAAGTTTTATTAATCTAATGTCACTTGTTATATTTAAAGTAGCTGAAGCATTTACATAAGCTTCTGTACATTCTTGACTATGAGTTGTAGCGAATAATTGAACTTCTAACTCTCTACATATCTTAAAAATATTTATCCAAAAATTCTCCATTTTAGAGTAATGAACTCCCGTTGCAATTTCATCAATCATAATTGGATTATTTTTACATTTATATATTTCTAAAATATAACGAATATATTGATTTACTCCATCTCCAAAATATGTTATAGGAAGATAATCTTCATTTCTTTTTAATTTTAAAGAGAGAATATCCCTATTGAAATAACTTTTCAACATTACATTTTCTATATCTTCAAAAAAAATTGACAATGTCTTTATAAAATCTTGTTGGTCGTTGTAACTTAAAGATTTTATTTTAAAATTAATAAAATCATCATCTAAATCAGAACTAATACTTTCATTTTCTCCTAAACCAATTTCTTCAGCATAATAACGATTGACATCAACATTAAAACCAGCATCTTTACTTATAAAAGGCTGATAACCATGACTGAATTTAGTTCTAAAATCATCCAAATACATAAATTGAAGATTATTAAATTCATCATTTATATATGTTTTAATCCATAAATTCGGCCTACCAATATCATAGTTGTTTTTAACTTCTTTTTCAAAATCTAGTTCAGTCAGCTCTTCAATTTTTTTATCCTCAAATTTAAAATTAAAAGAAGAATTGTCATTTTTCCAGTTAATTGTAATAAATTTATTTGAGACATTATTTTTAAGATAATCGAAATAATTTTTATCTGGAAAAATTGGATTTTTAGAATTAATTCTCTTTGGGTGAAGATGTAAATTTCTTTTACATAAAGTATTATGTAGATTTTCAATGCACTTATCAATATCTTCATCTATCAATAAAGCCTCCAATAAACAAGTTTTCCCAACATTATTATCCCCAACAATCAAATTAAATTGCCCAATATCGTTTACTTCAAGAGAGTCAAACTTCTTGAAATTTTCGATTTTGAAATATGTTAAATGATTGTTTTCCACTTTTTATTTATCGTGTAATATTATTTTATCATCTCTACAATCAGCGATTAACTGATCGATTTTTTCTTCTGTCAATTTTTCTTTGTAAAAATCTCCCAACTGCATCATCGGAGCGTAGCCGCAAGCACCAAGACATTCTACACCAGCAATGGTAAACATTCCGTCTGGAGTGGTTTCGCCCATTTTGATGCCTAATTTTTCAGAAGTATAATCCATTAAATTCTCAGCACCATTTAAACAACAACAAGAAGTCTGGCAGAATTCGAACATGTATTTTCCAATTGGTTTTTGGTTGTACATGGTATAAAACGTAACCACTTCGTAAACCTCAATTGGTTTGATGTGCAAAATTTCGGCAACTTTATCCTGCAGTTCAATACTCAGCCAGTTGCCATGAGCATCCTGCACTTCGTGCAAAACAGGCAACAAAGCTGATTTTCTTTTGTCTTCCGGATAATGACTGATTAATTCATTGATGCGGGTCATCAATGCTTCAGTCATATTTATTTCTTGTTTGTAATGTTTTCTTTCCATTTTATTCTTTTTTTGCCACTAAGGCGCAAAGTCACAAATTTTTTAATTTAAATTCTAAAATCTAAATTTTTTAGGCATCAAGTTCTCCTGCTATTACATTTAAACTTGACAAAATAACAATTGCATCAGATAACAAAGCACCTTTAATCATTTCTGGATAGGCCTGATAGTAAATAAAGCACGGTCTTCTGAAATGCAATCTATAGGGAGTTCTACTTCCGTCTGTAACCAAATAAAATCCGATTTCTCCGTTTCCACCTTCAACTGGATGATAAATTTCTGCAACTGGTACAGGAACTTCTCCCATTACAATCTTAAAGTGATAAATTAAAGATTCCATCGAAGTGTAAACATCTTCTTTTGGAGGAAGGTAGTAATCAGGAACTTCAGCATGGTATTCGTTTCCGGCTGGCATTTTTTCCAACGCCTGACGAATAATGCTCAAACTTTCCCAAACTTCGGCGTTACGAACACAGAAACGATCGTAAGTGTCACCTGATTTTCCAATAGGAACAATAAAATCGAAATCTTCGTACGATGAGTAAGGTTGCGCTACACGAACGTCGTAATCAACTCCCGCAGCACGTAAATTTGGACCTGTAAATCCATAAGCCATTGCTTTCTCTGCTGAGATTGCCCCTACGTTTACAGTTCTATCAATAAAAATTCTGTTTCTTTCGAATAGGTTTTCGAATTCTTTCCAGGCAACTGGAAATTCTTCAAGGAATTTATCAAGTTTTCTGAAAGCTTCTGGAGACCAGTCTCTTTCAAATCCACCAATTCTTCCCATATTAGTAGTCAAACGAGCACCACAAATTTCTTCGTAGATTTCGTAGATTTTTTCTCTAAATTGAAAAACGTACAAGAAACCAGTATAAGCACCAGTATCTACACCTAGAATCGAGTTACAAATCAAGTGATCGGTAATACGAGCCAACTCCATTACGATAACTCTTAAATATTGCGCTCTTTTAGGAACTTCAACACCTAACAATTTCTCCAAAGTCATCCACCATCCCATGTTGTTGATAGGAGACGAACAATAATTCATACGATCCGTAAGTGGTGTAATTTGGTAAAAAGGACGGTTTTCGGCGATTTTTTCGAAAGCTCTGTGAATGTAACCAATAGTAGGTTCAGCCTCCAGAATTCTTTCTCCATCCATCAACAGGATATTTTGGAAAATACCGTGCGTAGCTGGGTGAGTTGGACCTAAATTCAGAACCGAAAGCTCGCTTCCGTCTTCGTTTAGTTTCTCCTTAATTATTTTAGCATAGCGATGCTCTGGTGATAATAATAGTTCTGACATTTTATAATGTTGAATTATTTATTTTTAGCAATTTGTTGTTGTTCTTCCAAAGAATCTGTCGTCTTTATCTGTTCTTCCGCTGTCTTCCATCGGGAATTCTTTGCGCATTGGGAACGATACCATTTCATCCATATTCAAAATACGTTTCAATTGAGGGTGACCAATAAAGTTCACACCATAAAAATCGTACGTTTCTCTTTCCATCCAGTTAGAACTTAAGAAAATATTCGAAATAGTTTTAATCTCTGGTTTTTCTCCGTTAAGATATACTTTGATTTTAATACGTTTGTTTTCGTACCAATTGTGCAAATGATATACAATCGCAAACTGACGCTCAGACTCATTATCCGGATAATGAATTCCGCATAAATCAGTTAAAAAGTGAAAACGTAAATCAGCGTCATTTTTCAAGAAAAGAATCAATGCTGTGATTTTGTCAGCAGATGTTTCTAATGAAAAAATATCTCTTTCCTGTTGAAAGTTGAAAACATTTTCGCCAAATGTTTCTATAAGTTTATCCTGAATCAGGGTGTTTTCTAATGCCATCTTATGAAATATTATATGAAGCCAATAATTCTTGGTATTCTGGAGAGCTTCTGCGTCTCACAGATTCGCTTCGTACTAATTCTTGCAGTTTCATTACACCATCAACAATTTGTTCTGGTCTGGGTGGGCATCCAGGAACGTAAACATCAACTGGAATTACTTTGTCAATACCTTGTAAAACAGAGTATGTATCAAAAATTCCACCTGAAGAAGCACAAGCTCCAACAGCAATTACCCAACGAGGCTCTGCCATTTGCTCGTAAACCTGACGTAAAATTGGCGCCATTTTTTTAGAAATAGTTCCCATTACCATTAACATATCCGCCTGACGGGGAGAAAAACTCACACGCTCAGAACCAAATCGTGCTAAATCGTAATGTGATGCCATTGTAGCCATAAACTCGATTCCGCAACAAGAAGTTGCAAACGGTAAAGGCCAAAGAGAATTCGCGCGTGCCATACCTACAACGTCATTTAGTTTGGTAGCAAAAAAGCCTTCACCAACTACGCCTTCCGGAGGGGCAACCATATTTACATTTGAATCGCTCATTTTTATTTTAGATTTCTGATTTTAGATTTTAGATTTTTTTTGGAAATCGTAAAAAGAAAATCAAGTTTTTTAAATCACGTTTTGTTTATTGAGATTAAATTTCAAATCCTAATTCCAGACATTTAAATCTAAAATCAGAAATCTAAAATCTAAAATCGTATTTATTCCCAGTCTAAAGCTTTCTTTTTGATGATGTAGAAAAAGCCAACTAAAAGCAACGACATGAAAACAATCATTTTCAGCATTCCTTCTATTCCTAATTCTTTAAAGTTTACCGCCCAAGGATAAAGGAAAATCACCTCTACATCGAACAAAACAAACAAAATGGCTACAAGGAAATATTTTACAGAAAACGGAATACGGGCGTTACCAACAGATTCGATACCACACTCAAAGTTTTTATCTTTGATTTCAGAAGTTCTTTTTGGGCCTAATTTTCCGGAAATAATGATAGTTCCTACCACAAAACCAACAGCCAGAATAAGCTGCATTAAAATAGGAAGATAACTGTATTGGTCAGATTGCATAAACTTAGGGTTTTTTACTTAAAAAATAAGCCACAAAGATAACTGTCAACTCTGTAAATCACAAGCTAAAAAATGATTTAAGTACACTACTAAAGAGTGTTTACTTCTAATTTTTATTGATTATAAATAAGATTTGGTTTTTTAACAGTTTTTTAAGACAAGGCCAAAAAAAAACGCTTCGAAATAAATCGAAACGTTTTTAAAACCATTCAGAGGCAAAAAAAATAAATTGCTATATTTTTCTTAGATTACTGCTACTTTAGCAGCAACTTTCCCTTTTCTTCCTTCTTCTTCTTCGTAGCTTACACGGTCACCTTCGCGTAATTCTTCCGCGTTAATTCCTGAAGCGTGAACGAAGATATCTTTTCCTGTTTCTTCGTCTGTAATGAATCCATAACCTTTAGACTCATTGAAAAATTTTACTGTACCTGTACGCATTGTAATTGTAATAATAATTTATAATGAAGCAAATGTAACATATAAATTCATACAAAAGACATTAGAGTGTTAATTTTTTCTAAAAATTATTGATTTACAGTGTTTTCGCTATTTATATTGCATCAAATTTGATAGGAACTCGTTAAAATATCGAATCAATAAAGATACTTCAAACTTCTATTTAGATCTCGTTGTTGTAATAAATTAACTACTTAATAAAAACATAAAAAAACTGCAACTAGAATTTTCTGGTTACAGTTTTAATATTTTAAAATGTTGAAGTATTATTTTAAATCTAGCATAATGGATAATTCTTTTAATTGAGCATCATCAATTGCAGCTGGAGCATCGATCATCACGTCACGCCCGGAATTATTTTTTGGAAATGCGATAAAATCTCTAATGGTTTCCTGACCTCCTAAAATAGCCACTAATCTATCCAATCCAAAAGCTAATCCTCCGTGAGGCGGCGCTCCAAACTGGAAAGCGTCCATCAGGAATCCGAATTGTGCTTTTGCTTCTTCTTCGGTGAAACCTAAATATTTAAACATCAATTGTTGTGTCGCTTTGTCGTGAATACGAATAGAACCTCCACCAATTTCATTTCCGTTCAAAACCATATCGTAAGCGTTTGCACGCACTTTTCCTGGTGCTGTTTCCAGCAAAGCCATATCTTCTGGTTTTGGAGAAGTAAATGGATGGTGCATGGCGTGATAACGACCGCTTTCTTCATCTAACTCTAATAAAGGGAAATCAATTACCCATAACGGAGCAAATTCTTCTGGTTTACGCAATCCTAAACGAGTTGCCAATTCCATACGTAAAGCAGAAAGTTGGCCGCGAGTTTTATCCGCTGGACCAGAAAGTACAAAAATCATATCGCCAGGTTGTGCGCCTGTAATTTTTGCCCATTGTCCTAAATCGTCCTGATCGTAAAATTTATCTACAGATGATTTGTAAGTTCCGTCGTCATTGCATTTTGCGTACACCATTCCTGATGCGCCTACTTGCGGACGTTTTACCCAGTCAATCAAAGCATCGATTTCTTTACGGGTGTAGTTTCCTGCTCCCGGAACTGCAATTCCCACAACCAATTCGGCAGCATTAAATACTGGGAATTCTTTATGTTGTGCAAATTCGTTTAACTCACCAAATTTCATCCCAAAACGAATGTCCGGTTTGTCATTTCCATATGTTTTCATGGCATAATCGTAGGTAATTCTCGGGAATTTATCTACTTCGATACCTTTAATTTCTTTTAGTAAATGTCTGGTCAATCCTTCAAAAACATTCAAAATGTCTTCTTGTTCCACAAATGCCATTTCGCAATCGATTTGTGTAAACTCTGGCTGACGGTCTGCACGTAAATCTTCGTCACGGAAACATTTTACGATTTGGAAATATTTATCCATTCCCCCCACCATCAATAATTGTTTGAAAGTTTGTGGCGATTGTGGTAACGCGTAAAATTGTCCTTCGTTCATACGGCTAGGTACTACGAAATCTCTCGCTCCTTCCGGAGTCGATTTGATTAAGTAAGGCGTTTCAACTTCGCAAAAATCCAAATCAGAAAGATACTTACGAACTTCCATTGCTACTTTATGACGAAACAATAAACTGTTTTTTACAGGATTACGACGAATGTCTAAATAACGGTATTTCATTCTAATGTCTTCTCCACCATCTGTTTCATCTTCAATTGTAAAAGGAGGAGTCAATGCTGCATTTAGAATAGTCAATTCAGAAACTAAAATTTCGATTTCACCTGTCGGAATGTTTTTGTTTTTGGCTTCACGCTCAATCACGGTACCTTTTACCTGAATTACAAATTCTCTTCCAAGGGTTTTTGCCAACTCAAAAACGGCTTTATCGGTACGACTTTCATCGAAAATAAGCTGTGTAATTCCGTAACGGTCACGCAAATCCACCCAATTCATAAATCCTTTATCGCGTGATTTTTGCACCCAACCAGCAAGTGTAACTTCGGTATTAATATTTGAGGCGTTTAACTCGCCACAATTATGACTTCTATACATTGATCAAAATTTTAGACTGCAAAAGTAAACACAAAATTCAAAATAATATAGTAAAGTGATAACTTGATGCTTATTAATTTGAAATATTTTGTTAATTCTTAAATTTGATACCCTTAATTTCTTTAGATTTGAGTCAGATTAAACTTAACTACAAATAATATGAAAAACCTTTTTGTTGCAGGTTTGTTGATTTTTAGTGCTTTGAATGGTATAAGTCAGACGAAAAATCAAGTAAAATTTACGGCTAAAATAGCACACAGAAATAGCGACTCACTAGTAATTAGAGGAGCAAATCAATTTAGACAAGTTATAAAAATTGATAAAAACGAAGTCTTTTCAAGGAACTTTGAAGCTCCTAAAGGGTTTTATCAATTTTCTGACGGACTCGAATCATCAAGTTTATATTTATACCCCGACTCCGAAGTAAACTTAACAATGGATGCGAAAGAATTTGATGAAACTATTGTATATAAAGGAAAAGGAGTTAACGAAAGTAACTTTTTGGCCAAGCATTCATTAGATAATGAAAAATTTTTAGAGCAAGCATTTACAAAAGAAAAACCAGAGTTTACAGCATTTTTGGAACAAAAGATAAAGTCTGACATTGCAACAATTGAAAAAGGCGATTATGACCCAGAATTTAAAAAAGTGCTTTTAGGTTCTTTTGAACAATTTAGTCAATATGTAGTTCAGGAATATGATCGTGCTGCAGAGATGAATAAGATTAACGGAAAACCTTCGCCAGAATTTGATTATGAAAATTACAAAGGAGGAAAAACCAAACTGGCTGATTTAAAAGGAAAATATGTTTATATTGACCTTTGGGCAACCTGGTGTGGACCATGCAGGGCTGAAATTCCCTTTTTACAAAAGGCCGAACAAAAATATCATGGAAAAAACATTGAATTCGTAAGTATTTCTATTGATAAACTTAAAGACCATGAAAAATGGAAAAAATTTGTTGCCGATAAAAATTTAGGCGGTGTACAATTGTTTGCGGATAAAGATTGGGAATCTGAATTTGTGGTGAAATATGGTGTAACCGGAATTCCGAGATTTATCTTAATTGATCCAAACGGAAATGTTGTGAGTGCAGATGCCCCAAGACCCTCTTCACCAGAACTTGAAGCTAAATTAGACACACTTTTAAAGTAAATTGATAAAAATTACAACGATATAGCTCTTTTTAGTATTTTACTAAAAACCTAGTAAAACCAATGCCTCAGCATTGGTTTTTTTGTACATGACTCATTTCCAATGTTAAGCTTTTACTCAATGTTACCAAATTGTTAAGCAAAAGTTTTTTTAATGTAAACTATTTTATATATTTGATAAAGATTTGATAACATTAATACCTACTAGATATGAAAAAGTGTGTAATTTTAGTTGCAATATTGTTCTCTGGAATTTTAGTTGCACAAGAAGTAAATCCCGAATTAGAAGCAGTTGGAAACAAAGTAAAAGCTACTTATTATTATGATAATGGCCGAGTACAACAAGAAGGTTATTTTGTGGATGGAAAGCTAGATGGCGTTTGGGTAGCGTATGACGAAAAGGGAAATAAAACCGCTGTTGCTGAATATACAAACGGAGTAAAAACCGGAAAATGGATGTATTTTAATGACAAAACCATCAATCAGGTTGCTTACGCAGATAACAAAGTTGAGTCTGTAAAAAATCTACAAAAAGATGCTTTAGCAGATAGAAATTAAGATGTTTATATTTTAATATGGAGAACCGCTTTAATAGGCGGTTTTTTTATGCCTTCAATTTTTTACAAGACTTTTTTCTTCGTCCGTACCAAATTATAAAACCGGTTACGGGCAAAGCGGCCGCAATCAAACTCACAATAAAGGCAATAATTTTTCCAGGTAAATTAAGGATTTGTCCTGTGTGAATTCCGTAGTTCATTTCTACAACCTGCAAACCTAAACTTTTTTTGTCATAAGGCTGACTTTCGATTAATTTTCCATCATTTGGATGAAAGAAATAATTGCTTTGATGGTCAAAACGTAACGCATGGGGGTAAGCGCCTGTGTTTATAATATCGCCTTTTTGCTGTGGAAGCATTACGTAAAACATTTCCGATTTTGGTTGCTGTTTCATTGTGGCGATGAAAGCTCGGTCGATTGCTATCGAAGTATTTTTGTCAAATTTTGTAGTGTCAATTACAGGAGCTTTGATTTCTACAGCTTTATCTCCTCCAAAATTGAACGCTTTATAAATGCCGTCACCCACCCATTCATAAGTAAAAGTCAAACCAGAAATGGCTATAATGACTGCAATAATCGAAATGTAAAATCCCGAAGTATTGTGCCAGTCATAGTTGACACGACGCCATTTTGCAGACCATTTTATCGTAAAAACTCTTTTTAGATCGTTTTTTCGTTTGGGCCACCACTGAATAATTCCGGAAATCAACAGTAAAATAAAAATAATCGTTGCGCCGCCAATAATATGTTTCCCGATATAATCCGGCAGCAGTAAATACAAATGAATGTACTCAACAATAATAAAAAAATCATATTTAGGATTTTCAGATTTTAAGTATTCGCCGGTATAAGGGTTAAAATAAAGATATAAATTTTCAGTATCCGAATAGGTGTAAACAACGGCTGATCGCTCTTTTCCGTAATACGAAACCATAGATTGTTTGTTTTCTGGTGCCACTTTTTTTGCTTTTTCCTGCAAAACCGAAGGCATCAAAAAAGGTCTATTTTGCGGTTCTACCAAACGCCATTCCTTACGGGTAATATCTTTTATTTCGTCGTGAAAACAAAACAAACAGCCTGTAACACTGACAATAAAAACAATAAGCCCGGAAATTAATCCGAGCCATTTGTGTATAAAACGTATTTTTGATTTAAATCCCATTCTTTTATAATCCTTGAAATTCTTTTTATTTAGAATAACTTAGGATAAGGCAAAAGTAGATGCTAAATCAATATGGGACAAATTATTTTTGGTTTTTAACTCGCTTTTACTGTTTTTGGCTGTAATGAAAAAGCAACATAAAGGGTAATCGAAGCCAAAACAATCCAAAAAACATCAATAAAAAATATTTGAAACTGATTGTTTATAAAGGAACTCCAGAACCATTTTCCTGTTACAATTCCATTAATGACTGGAACCAAAAACCCTAAAATACTTCCTGAAATCAAGCTGTATTTATTGGTAAAAGCATCCTTTCGCTTGACGATAAAAAAGATAGTCAGCAATAACCAACTCACAAAATAAAGCGTATAAAGATTGGATTGACTTAATGGATAAAACAATTTGGCACCAATAAAAGCCAAAGCTGTAACTGGGTACATACTCAGACAAATCGCCAAATATATGCGAACCACTCTACGGTTGAAACGTCTTTTCTTTTCGGGCATATTTGCTTTTTGTCTGGCAACGAGCCAAATCATCACTCCTGAAATAATAACAAAACAGGTGATAATTCCCAAAACGAAACTTACGATTTTTAGCGCATATCCACCATAATCACCAAAATGCACTCGGTACAAAACATTTTTTACAGCATCGAGATATTTGTTTTGAGTGATTGGATCTTTTTTTGCAACCTCTTTTCCGTCAGAAACACGATAAACCACTTTTCCGATTCCTGTGAATTTCTTTTTGTGCAACAATTCCCCTTCGACTAAAACGTGCATGTTTGCATCTCCATAATTCTGAATTAGAACTCGTGTAATTTCAAAATCCTTCCAATTACTTTTTGTTTTTTCGACCAATTTATTAATGCTAAAATCAGCTGTTAAAGGCTTGTTTTTAAAATCATAATCGGGTTCTGTATATTCCAGTTCTTTGTATAATTTGTTTTGATCGCCTTGGTACAAAGCCATGACACTTGGTGCTACGATTAACAATTTAATCATAAAAAAAGCACCTGTTACCGCATATACAAACTGAAAAGGTAGTCCTAACATTCCTAATGCCGTATGTGCATCTGTCCATAATGTTTTTAGTTTTTCCTTAGGACGGAAAACATAAAAATTAGAAACGATTTTTTTCCAGTGCAATAAAACTCCTGTGATGATGGCAAATAGAAAAAACAAGGCTACAAAACCAGAAAGATAATAGCCAACAGGATAAGGAATTTGTGCCAGGAAATGTAATCGGTATAAAAATTCTCCAAGCGAATACGATTCTTCGTATGTAAAACTTTTAAAATTCTCCGTATCAAAATAAAAGAAATTCCCTTCTTTTTGTTTGGCTGGAGCCAAAGTGTCTTTCGTTCCTTCTAAATAAATAGCGACCCTTTTTTCAGTACTTGGTTTGGAAATCGTAAGGTTTCGTCCGTGCAGGACATGTTCTTTATCCAGTTTTTTTAAAGCCGAATCGTAGTTTAACTGAATTTCTTTTGTTAATGCCGTAGATTCGCTTCTTTCCCAATTGATGATTTCATCTCTAAAAAAAGAAAAAGACCCGGCAAAGAAAATTACAAAAAGCACTACACTAATGACAATTCCACTAACGGTATGAGTATGAAAATAAATATTATAATGACGATTGTTCATAAGCGTTATGCAGTTGGATTATAGGTTTGTCCCAAATAAATTAAAATGGAGAAAATTAACGTAAGCAGTATATAAATACCCCAGATTTTCAATCCGCTTTTGGCCAAAAAGGCAAGAACCATGAGTGCAACCCATAGAATAAAACCACTATACGCCATTGTCATCACTACGTTTGCTCGGTTAAACCAGGAAGCCAATGCCAAATGAAAGCTTACAGAAACAAAATAGCCGCCAAGAATAGCAGCTGTAATTTTGGCAAACCGTTGCCATTTTGATTGGGTTAAGTATTTTGGATTTGCGGGCATATTTTAGTTATAATAAAATTCTAATAAAGCGACTATTACAAAAAGCAGGAACACAATTTTGATATTTACTTTTTTTAATGGTGCCAAAATGATAATCAAACTTCCAATAGTCATTAACTGAATAAAAAACAATAAGGTTCCGCAACATAATGCGTGTGCAAAAAGCCAGGTTGTGTAAGCTAATAAAAGCAATCCTAAACCTGTAAGTTTGGTTTGTCTTGGATTTTTCTGCATCCATTTTTCAAAACCTAAATCATACGATAAAGTAGCTCTTTTTGAAGTATAATACAACGTGTAAAAAGCTAAAAAAACGATTAAACTGGCTATTGTTATCATAATTATAAACATTTAAAAAACACCTTTCCGGATAAAAAGAAAGGTGTTTTTGTTTTATTAATTTTAGAATCTGTATGAGAAACTTGCTGCTACAGCTCTTGGATCTTTAGGGTGAATTGTTGACCAACCATCATAAAGTTCTTCATTTGTGATGTTATTTAATTTTACTGTAATAGTAAATTTTTCAGCACTGTAAAACAAAGATGAGTTTAAAACTGTGTATTCAGGAATTGTAAATGTTCCAGCCGTTTTTCTGTTCATGATTTTGTTATCACCTACATAATTTCCACCAAAACCTAATCCGAAACCTCTAAGTACACCACTTGTAAATTTGTAGCTAGCCCAAAGGTTTGCTAAATTTTGAGCTCCAGCACTTTCTGGTCGGTATCCTACAAAATCAGCATCTCCTTTAGTTAAAACGGCGTCGTTATAACTATACCCAAAAACAATGTTTAAACCGTTTACCGGATTTGCAATAAATTCTGCTTCAAAACCTTTGTTGTGTTGGCCACCGTCTTGAAAAGAAGTTTGGTTGTTTGGAATAGCTGGATCTCCGCTTGGCGTTTCTACAACATAAACCTGGTCAGTTACTTTAATATCGTAGTAACTAACTGTTGCATATAATTTGTCTTTGAAAAGATTCAATTTTGTACCAAATTCAAACTGATTTGCATGTTCTGGATTAAATGTTACAGGAGTAGCAATACCACCAGAACGATTTTGACCTGGAGCAATATTCACAAAACCATTCATATAATTAGCAAAAACCGAAACTTTGTCTAAAATTGGTTGGTAAACTAAACCAAATTTTGGTGAGAATGCCGTTTGGTTGTATCCGTCATTTTTAGCATTCATAAAACGGTCAGCACGTAAACTTAACATAGCTGATAATGCTGGTGTAAAGTTGATTACATCAGAAATATAAGCACTATAAACTTCTTGTTTTGTATGTGCATCGTTTCTTGGACTATCCCCAACAATAGCATCATTTCCTGCTTTTGTTAAATCACCAGTATCACCATTTGAAGGTCCGAAAACAGCATTGAATGATTGTAAATTATCTCCAACATAAACATATCCATTTTGGAAATATCCTGAGCTACGATCAGCAGTTGTTCTTTTAAAATAATCAAAACCTACAACGATTCTGTTTCTCATGTTTCCAATTTTGAAATCACCGTTGAAGTTTTGTTGAATATCAGTCGTTTTGTTTTGGTTGTCTTGGTAGTTAAAGTAACGGGCCAGTACAATTCCGTCTGTAATTGGTGTAAATTGTGTTCCTTCGTACAAATAAGCGTAGTTTCCTGAAGACTTAGCAGAGCTTGCAGAAAACACCGTTTGTGAAGTCCATTGATCAGAAAGCTTGTAAAACATCTGAGCTTGTACATTATAAGAAGGCGTTTTGATTGTCAATTCGTTACTTGTGTATGAACGCTCGTTATCATACTTTAATTCTTTAATATTAGTAACTCTTAAAGGAGCACCTCTATCCAAAAACAACATCGTTGGATTAGTAGATTCATTGCTCATGAATTCTGTATTAATTAAGAATGATAATCTGTCGTTTACTTCGTAAGATAATGAAGGTGCAACAAAGTAAGTTTCTCTAAAACCTGCATCTTGAAAACTTTCTTGTTTGTTAAATGCTGTGTTTAATCTAAAATTTAAAGTTTTTTGGTCGTTTAAAGGTGTGTTTATATCAGCTGTTACACGGTGTAAACCATAGCTTCCACCAGTATAATTTACTTCTCCACCAAAAGTTTTATATGGTTTTTTGGTTGTAGTGTTGATTAAACCTCCGTAAGAAATTAAGCTACTTCCAAACAAAGTTCCAGAAGGTCCTTTGATGATGTCAATTTTGTCAATATTAGCAGGATCTAAACTTCCGTTTGTAAGACCTGGTAATCCGTTAACCATAGTTGGCTGAACAGGAAAACCTCTTAAAGAGTAATAAGCTGCTCCGTCGCCACCACGTCCTGTAGCAGCCCAAAGAGGCGTGATACCTGAAGCATTTTTTAAGGCATCATCAAAATTGGTTACTACTTGCTCTTTTAATAATTCACCAGTTATAGTAGTGTAAGATTGTGGGTTTTCAAGATTTTTAAGAGGTAATCTGGATACTTGTTGACTTTCTTTTCTGGCAAAATGGTTTTTCTTTCCACTGTTTACAACTACCTCAGTTAGTTCTTCTGAGTTGGTTGTGAGGCTGAAATTTTCTACTATTTCGGCTCCTTCAGTAACCGTTATTTTTTTCTCTGTAGAATTAAATCCTACTGCAGAAACTTTTAAAGTATAAGTTCCTGATTTGACATTTTTTATTTTATAATTTCCTTCGCTGTCAGTTATAGTACCTAAGCGAGTTCCTTTTAGAACTACCGAAATATTTTCTGGACTTTCTTCTGCTGAAATACTAACCTGCCCTTTGATAGTTGCTTTTTCTTGTGCCCAAACAGTGGTATTTAGCAATAAAACGAAGCAAAAACTCAAAAAGGATATTGTAAATTTGGTTTTCATGTTATTTAGAATTGATTTTAATAACGCAAATTTAATTGTTGATTACACACAAAACAAGTCTATTTTAATTTATTCTAAATAAAAAACTTAAAAGATGTTATTTTTTTGCTTTTGGTAAAAATTTAAGAAATTATTGAGATTCTTTCTAAATAAAAACAAAAAAGCCTGTTCAAACAAATGAACAGGCTTTAAATTCTAAAATTAAATTACAGATTAATGCGTGTGTTTCGGGTTGAAACCGTCTTCGCTTAATTCGGTATGCTCATAGTCCGCAACCATTTCAGCTTCGTAATCGATTTTTTCTCCTTTAGACAATCTACGGATTATAGCTTCCATTATCTGATAGATTACCGGAACAACAATCAAGGTTAGGAATAAAGAAGAAATTAATCCTCCTATAATTACCCAAGCCAAACCGTTTTTCCATTCAGCTCCTGCTCCAGATGCTAATGCAATTGGGAACATACCAAATACCATCGCAATGGTCGTCATCAAGATTGGACGTAAACGTGCGTGATTTGCCTGAATCAATGCGGTTCTGATAGACTCACCAGCAGCTCTTCGCTGATTAGTATAATCGACCAGCATGATCGCATTCTTACACACCAGACCAATCAACATGATGATACCCAAAATGGTAAAGATGTTTAATGAATTATTCGTCAGAGCCAAAGCCAACATCGCACCAATGAACGAAAGCGGAATGGCAAACAATACCACAAACGGGTGAACGAAACTGTCGTAAAGACCAACCATTACAAGGTAAACCAAAATAATAGCCGCTAATAAAGCGATTCCTAAAGTACCAAAACCTTCACTTTGGTTTTCCTGATCTCCACCCCAGATATAATTTACTCCAGCTGGTTTTTCTAATTTATCCAGTTTTTCCTGCCAGATTCCAACAATTGTTCCTGACGGAACCCCTACGTTTTGACCTTTTACGGTTACAGACGCCGATTTGTCTCTACGCTCTAACTGGCTAGGTCCGGAACCTTCTGTAATATCAGCAAACTGAGATAATTTAATTTGTTGTCCTGCACTGTTGATGAAAATCAAATTACTAACATCAGTAATACTTTTTCTGTCAAAAGCATTGTATCTGATGTTGATATCGTATTCGTATTCACCAGCTCTGTATTTACCATCAGTATTTCCACTAAAAGCAGTTTGCATCGTTAAACCTACTGTTTGTAAAGTCAAACCTAAAGCAGCCATTTTATCACGATCTACTTTTACGTTGATTTCAGGATTTCCGTCTTCAACCGTTAATTTGATCTCTGTTGTTCCAGGAATGGTGCGTAATTCGGCTTCAGCCAATTTAGCAAAAGCCATTGCACTTTCTGTTGATGGACCTGTTACGATCAATCCTAAAGTAGCATCTTCAGCTGTTCCTAAAATACCCACTGGAACAGTTTTTACTTTTGCTCCAACCAGTACTTTCTCTAATTTACGCTTCATTTTTGCTGCGTAAACATTCGCATCATCTGTACGGTCTTTTTGCTCAATCATTTTTACGTCAATCTCCGCTTTGTAAGCTGTAGCTTGTGATGCACCAAAACCTTCAGAAGTTTGTCCTACTGTAGTAATCTGACTGTGAACATATTCCTGACCTTTCAAATAAGCTTCTGCTTTTTGCGTCATAAAGTTCGTTTGTTCTAACGAAGCATCTTTTGGCATTTCGATCTGAACTAAAAACTCGCCACTATCAGAAGAAGCGAAAAACTCTCCTCCGATAAATCCTCCTGCCATTAATCCGATTGTAGAGGCGAAAAACAAAACAACAACTACTGCAATCGTTTTGAAATAATGATCTAAACACCAAGTCAACAATTCAGAAACCCAGTTGGTAAAACGAGTTAAATAACTTTCGAAACCAAGAATAACTCTTCCGAATAAATTCTTTCCTTCAATATGTTCTAATTTTCCATAACGGGATGATAACCATGGAATAATAGTAAATGACGCTAATAATGATAATAATGTTGAAATAATTACCGTAACACAAAATTGCGTAATAATATTAGATACCAAACCAGAACTCATTGCGATAGGTAAGAACACCACCACAATTACCAACGTAATCGAAGTTACAGTTCCACCAATTTCGGCAGTACCATCATACGATGCACGAATACGGCTTTTACCCATTTCCATGTGCCTGTAGATATTTTCTAATACCACAATCGCATCATCGACCAGAATCCCGACGACCAGAGATAATCCTAATAAACTCATTAAGTTCAGCGTGTATCCCATCAAATAAATTCCGATGAAAGTTGCGATCAACGAAGCAGGAATCGAAACCATTACGATTAATGAGTTTCTGATACTGTGCAGGAAGAACAACATTACAAATGCTACCAGAATTACGGCGATCAATAAATCGTGAACAACAGAATCTGCTGCTTCAAGCGTAAAAATCGTACTGTCTTTTGCAACTTCTAATTTTAAACTGTTTTTTGCATAATCTTTTTCAAGTTCTGCAATTGTTTTCAATAATTGCTCACTTACCGCAACCGCATTGGCATCAGATTGTTTTACGATTTGCAAAACAATAGCACTTTTTTGATCTACACGAGATATTTTTTCGGCAATTTTCTGTGTATCCTGAACATCGGCAATATCTCCCAAACGAATTTGAATTCCGTTTTGAGAAGAAACCACTAAGTTTCTTAATTCCTGTACACTTTTGTACTTACCTGCCAAACGAATTAATATTTTCTGGTCACGAGTCTGAACGTTTCCTGTTGGGAAATCCAGGTTCGAAGTCAAAATATTTTGTTGTACCTGAGGAACAGATAATCCGTAACCCTGCATTTTTATTGCATCAAGGTTTACCTGAATTTCACGCTCTGAACCACCAATAATATTTACCTGAGCAACACCTTGCACACGGGATAAAATTGGTGCAATTTTTTTATCAATTAAGTCATAAAACTCCGCTTCGTCCATTTTTCCGTTGGCACCCAATGTCATAATCGGTAAATCACTCAGGGAGAATTTCGTTAGTGCCGGTGTTTTTACATCTTCCGGTAAATCACTAATGATGGCGTTTATTTTACGCTGCGCATCATTCAAAGAGAAATCAACTTTTGCGTTTGACGTCAGTGTAATCGAAACAATAGATAAACTTTCGTAAGATTTCGAGTCAATTTTCTTGACATTCTCTAAAGACGCAATCGCATCTTCAATTTTTTTGGTAACCGTATTTTCAACCTCACTCGGAGAAGCTCCTGGATAAATAGTAGAAATTGTAATAACGTTTTGCTCAAATTTAGGGATCAGCTCATAGCCCAATTGGCTGTAACTGAACAATCCACCAAGTGTTAGAATTGTAAACAATACAATTACTAACGACGGACGTTTTATGGATATTTCGGCTAATTTCATATATGTTTTTTAAATTTTATTAAGTTTTTAGTCCTTAGTTTTTTAGTCCTTAGTCTTTTTTTTAGTCAGTTCGTTGTCCTTAGTTATTTACTTTCACAAATTCTAAGGACTAAGGACTTATAAACTAAGTACTAAATACTCCGTACTAATTACTTTTATTTAATAATTTCTACTGTATTACCGTCTTGTAGATTGATTTGACCTGTAACAATTACCGTTTCACCATCAGATAATCCGTTGATAATTTCTACAGTATCTCCTAAAATTCTTCCGGCAGTTACTTTTCTTAATTTGGCAATATTATTTTCAACAACAAAAATCTGGTTGCTGCTAACACTTCCAACAAAGGCATTTCTAGGAACCACCATCAGATTTTGTTTTTGTTGGTTCGAAGCAAAATTCGCCGTTCCGTACATACCTGCTTTCAGGTCATTGCTTGAATTGTTTGCGATTTCAATTTCAACAGGAAAATTCAAACTTTCGTCAGCTTTTGCAGCAATAAAAGTAATTTTTCCAGAGAATGATTTGTCAGGATAAACACTTGCAGTAACATTGATTGTGTTTCCAACTTTCAATCCTGCCACCTGGTTTTCGTTTACTGTAACTACTAATTTCAATCTTGAAACATTTACAATATCAAACATGGCAGTTGCAGGCATTCCTGCTAAAATAGAACCTGGTTCAATATATTTTTTATTAATAAAACCACTTATTGGTGCTTTTACTTTAGTATCTCCAACATTGATATTAGCTTGTTTTAAGTTAGACTCAGCATTTGTTAATGCTAATTTTGCCTGATCTAATTGTTGTTTGGTAACACCACCCGTTTTAAAAGCATTTTCGTATCTGCTGTAATCCGATTTTGCATTTTGGTAAACTGCCTGTGCTTGCTGCGCGCTTACATTAATTACATCACCTCTTACCGTTAGCATTGGCTGACCTACTCTTACATAATCACCTTCTTTTACTAAAACACTGATTACTTTTCCAGATTTCTCAGCAGAGAAAGTTAATTCCTGAATAGGCTGAAAACTTCCGTTTGCAACGAAATCAAGTGAAACTTCTTCCGTTTTTACTTTCGCTACTTTTACAGAAACAGCTGCATTTTTCTCAGCAACGATATCTGTTTTAGCTTTGTTCTCTTCTTTATTTTTAGTTAATACGAATCCAATCAGTGCTAATGCTCCAACTATGACTACGATTGTTATAATAATTTTCTTCATTTTGTTAGTTATTTAATAAGTGATTTTAGTTCTCCTTTTGATTTGATTAATGCTACTTCAGCAACTTTGTAATTTAAGACTGCTCTGGTGTAGTTATTTTGTGCTTCAAGTGATGCGTTTTCAGCATCCAATAAATCTGTTAATGATGCCAATCCCTGAAGGTAATTGTTTTTTGTGTTGCTTAAAATTTCTCCAGCCAAACGCATATTTTCTCTTTGATTCTCAATAGTTACAAGGTTGTTCTCAATTTGAGTTTTTGCATTTCTATAATCTAAATCAAGCGAAAGCTGTGTGTCTTTGATATCTTCCTGAAGCGATCTGATTTCAACATCTGCCTGTCTTACTTTAGCTCTTGTTCCAAAACCTGTAAAAATAGGAACATGAAGATTCAAACCTATTGCTGAATAATCAGACCAGTAAACACCATCCGAAGGTTTAGCAAAAAGAGGTACTTCTGGCCCTTGTCCTAAATAATTATAACCAGCGGTCAGTGAAAGTGTAGGATAGTATTGAGCTTCGATTGATTTTTTCTGATAAACCAAAAGCTCTTCCTGTTTTTTCAAAAGCAAATATTCCGTTCTGTTTGCTGTATTAGGAGCTTCTGTCAAGGCTTCCGGAGTAACTTCAAATTGTTCCTGAGGAATTACAATTTCTGTTTCAATAGGCATTCCCATATAAAACTTCAATGCGTTTTCCTGCAATTGAACCTGATTTAGGATTTGCTGACGCTCTGTACTAATGTTAGACATTTTTACAATAATTCGGTCTAAATCAATTTTTTTAGCTAAACCATTATCAAATTGTCCTTTTACAATATCACGAACTTTAGTCGTATTTATGTAGTTACTGTCTAACAAAGCCAATCTTTCGCGTTGCACATAAACCGAATAGTAGTTGTTCGCCACTCTTTCAATTACTTGTTCCTCTGTCAACTGATCGTTTATCTGATAAAACTCGCGTGTAGATTTTGCAGCTCTTAAACCGGTAAAAACCGATTGATCAAACAAAGCCTGCGTTAATGAAATCCCGGCTCCGGAAGTCCATTTTTGTCCAAAAACTGCCTGAATTGTAGTTCCTGGTGCTCCAAATCCAGCTCCATCAATTACGCTGGTTTGCAAAATTGGATTGTAGGTCAAATTACCGTTTGCAGAAATCTGAGGCAAAGCTCTTGATCGCACTTCCTGAATTTGATATTCACTGTTTTCAACTTGCAATTTTGCTTTTTTAGCATCTGCCTTATTTTGCAATGCGTAATTTAAAGCATCTTTTAAAGTTAAAGTTTTGACTTGTGCGCTGACAGATAAGCCAATTGAACACAAAAATATAAGAATTATTTTTTTCATAAATGATTGATGATTAATAATTTGTAATAAATTTTTTAAGCTGTTTTTCTAGTTCTAGTATTCCTTCTGGTGTAGCCATTGCTCTGGTATGATATTCTAAAGCCTCTAATTCGATTTTTTGTGCTTCTCTTTCAGACATCGTGTTTTCGTTGATATGGAAAACTAAAGTGTAATAAAATTTCACATAGACATCAACATTTAAATCTTTGCGATATAAATTTTCATTCATTCCCTTATGAATGTTATCTCTAAAATATTGTGTACACTGATCAATTTCGTAAGTCATTACATTCTGATAGATTTCAGGATAATGTTTTTTTAATTGATAAAGCGGCGAGGTGTCTGTGGAGTTTTTAAACATATCCCGAAACATCTCTCTAATTTGAAAATTTTCATCAATGGCATTGAGGTTTTTAGCCACAATAGTATCAATTACTTCGTGTACCTGCTTGTGAACCATCGAAGTACTTTCTTCAATTAAAACTTCTTTGTTGCAAAAGTATTTGTAAATCGTTTTTTTAGAAATACACATTTCCCCCGCAATATCATCCATAGTGACACTTTTAAAACCAAGTTTTAAAAATAACTCACTCGCTTTTTGTATGATTTTATCTTTCATTTTGAGCTTTCAAATTGCATAACAAATATAAGAAGGAAACTTTTAATCAAATATTAGTTTCCATTATATTTGTACTAATTTTACATTAAATTATTCATTTTGTAAGTATTATATACTAAATTCTAAATTCGCAATCAGTTTAATGTCTTTTCCTAAAGCCAATCCACCATTCTGATTATAAGAATGATAGTCCAAACCAAAATCCTGGCGCTTAATATCCCCTGTAATTTTAAAAGCAACTTTTTTATCACCATTATAAGAGTTAATGCCGATAAATTCAGCATCAAGCTCCACTACTCTGGTCACATCTTTTATAGTCAGGTCGCCTTTAAAAAAATTGATGTTGTTGTTTATTTTTTGAAAAGAAGTCGATTTAAAACTAATAATCGGATATTCGTTTACATCAAACAAATCCTGTAGCTGCAAATAGGTATCCATCTGCTGAAAGCTATCTTTTTTATTATTTATATCTAATGAAAATGCTACAGAAGCATCCTTAATTTCATTGTTCTCAATATTTACAAAACCATCAAATTTGTTTGAAGTTCCTCCTAAATAGGCAATTATAGAATGTCTCATTTTAATTAAAACATCTGATTGGCTAGAGTTTATCGTCCATTTTGTTTTCATAAATAGTTGTTTTATATGAGTTTATAAATATTTTTGAAATTCATCAGGAAACTTTTTTAGTTTTCAAAGTTTCCTTTTTAATGGCGCAAATATAGGTAGGAAACTCGGAAAACCAAAAAAGTTTCCGTGTTTTTTTTAAATTATTTTTAAAGTACTGAAAATAAGTAGGTTAAAGTTAATTTTAAAGGAAACGCTAAATCTGAGTTAGGTTTAAAAATAGAAACCGATAATTAATATTTGAATTGTATCTTTGGACTTCGTAAATCAGAATTTCATTTTATGCACAATATTAGTCAGTACCAAGATTTTTTTATTAGTTATTTAAAAAGCCAAAGCATAAACAAAGAACCAAAAAGTCTTTACGAACCTATTGAATATATTTTAGGCTTAGGCGGAAAAAGAATGCGACCTGTGCTGACTCTTATGGCTTCAGAAGTTTTCGATACCGATTACAAAGTGGCACTTCCGGCTGCAATGGCGGTAGAAGTTTTTCATAACTTCTCCTTAGTTCACGATGATATTATGGATGATGCACCTTTGCGAAGAGGACAAGAAACGGTACATGAAAAATGGAATATCAATACCGGAATTCTTTCTGGTGATGCCATGCTGATTCTGGCCTATCAATATTTTGAGCAGTACGAACCAACAGTTTTTAGAGATTTGGCAAAGTTGTTTAGCAAAACAGCACTCGAAGTTTGCGAAGGACAGCAATGGGATGTTGATTTTGAAGAAAGAAACAACGTCACAATTCCGGAATATTTAAAAATGATCGAATATAAAACGGCCGTTTTGGTTGCTGCAGCCATGAAAATGGGCGCCATTGTAGCCAAAACTTCAGAAAAAGAGGCCGAATTAATTTATGATTTTGGACTAAACTTAGGACTAGCGTTTCAATTGCAGGATGACTTTTTAGATGCTTTTGGTGATCCGGAAACTTTTGGAAAACAAGTGGGCGGTGATATTATCGAAAATAAAAAAACCTTTTTATATATTAAGGCATTAGAATTTTCGAATCCTGAAAAAGCTTCAGAATTAAGGGAATTATTCAATTTACAATTAGAAGATAACACTAAAAAGATTGAAACAGCAAAAGCTATTTTTATCGAATCCGGTGCTTCAAAAGCCACTCAGGAAGCCATAGAAATGTACACGTATAAAGCTTTCGAAACCTTAGACAAAATGGATATCAATCCTGAAAAGAAGAATATTTTAAGGAAATTTGGTGAAAATTTAATGGGAAGAAAAGTATAAAAAATGAAGCCACAGATTAAAAAGATTTTCACAGGTTAATCCTTGAAACCCTAATAATCTGTGGCTATTTTATTTTTAATTATTTAAAAAAAGTTCATCGGGATCCACCAAATCAGATAATTTTTGTTTTAAATCTTCTCTCAAAATCGTCAATCCGTACTGATAAGAAGCATTCATCCAGCCAAAACCTTCTTCGGTGATGTAATTAAATTCGGTTCCAACATTGCCATATTCAGCAAAAATCTTGTGTGAACTTATTTCTAAATCAAATTTCTCAGGAATGGTTCCGTTATAGTCAACCGCATTTCGGGTAATCAGCCAAAGCCATCGATAGACCATTTCCTGAACCTCATCATTAAAATTATAATTTAATAAACCTTCCCACAAAAGCATTTGGTGTGGCGCCCATCCAAACGGATAATCCCATTGTCTTACAGGTGAATTTTTGCCTAAATTAGCAATCGCTTCTTTAGTGCTGCCCGCTATTCCTCCTTTCATTTTAAACTTTGGTAAAGTGTTTTTTACTAAAATTTCCGCTTGTTCAGGTGTACTTATTTTTGCCCAAAGCGGATAAAAAGTGGTGGCAGCATCAAAAAAATGTTGTTGTTCCGTAACAAAATTATAATCCAGATAAATTCCGTTTTCAGCATTCCAGCACAATTGGTTTACTTTTTCTTTTCTAGAATTGGCTTTCGAACTCCAATAATTACTGGAATATGAAATATGTTCATCATATTGAAATTCTTTTTTGAAATAGTTTTCAATTAAATAAGCAATATCCGTTTCGTATTTATACAATAAACTATTAATGGCAACCGTGTTCAGATTGGCGCAAATAGCGACTAATCGGTTGGTGGTATCATGGCCGCTTTCGCGCATACTCCTGTCGTGCGTAAAATACTTATCCAACTCAGGCTCGTTAATCTCTCTCCTGAGATATTTTTTTTCGAATTCCCGTGTCGAAAGATTGTGTTTTGGGGCAAACTGTTCCAGAATATCATCAAAATGGCCTTCTTCTACCTCAAACGGAAGCCCTATTCCTTCGGCTTTGTATCGGTTCAGCCCATTTGCCGTCAATCTTTTTCCTTCTTCCATCCAAACGGTTTGGTATTCTTTGATAGCGGTTTTTAGATGTCTTTCTATCCAGAAAATTTCAGAATTAGATTTTTCTAAAACATCCCTAATCAATGAGGTATAGAGCGGAGGCTGCGTTCGCGTAAGATAATAGCTTCTGTTGGCATTCAGGATTTTTCCGTAATGATCTATCTGGTATTTAAAATTCTCAGCTATGCCTAAAGCCAGTTCTGTTTTGTTATCTATCAAAAGACCTTTGGCAATAAAATAACTGTCCCAGCCGTACATTTCGTTGAATCTTCCCCCCGGAACCACAAACGGAACACCTGATATTTCATTGTCTTTTATTTGAAGAGCCAAAGCTAAAATACCAGGCTTTTCATTTAATGACAGCACATATTCCGGGGAAATGTTTTTAGGCAGCTGCTCCACTTTTAGCT
The DNA here is from genome assembly GCF_009789235.1 of Flavobacterium hydrocarbonoxydans. Lineage (GTDB taxonomy): Bacteria > Bacteroidota > Bacteroidia > Flavobacteriales > Flavobacteriaceae > Flavobacterium > Flavobacterium hydrocarbonoxydans. Next base: position 208,522 of record NZ_WSTB01000009.1, read on the forward strand.
TTGAATTTGTAGTTTCTAACTTTTTGAAATAGTCAAAAACCATTTCATCGCCAAAAGGAACATACAAATACGAAATAGTATTCTCGATCTTATCGTCTTCTAAGATTTTTCGGATTCCGTCTGCATCTATTGTTCGGGTTAAACCGTTCCAATACAAATCTTTTATTTTTCTGGAAATTCTATCTACAGGGTTTTCTATGATATGATCCAGATTTATTTCAGCAAAATCTGTATTTTCTTTTTTTGATAAAGCTAATTCCTGCAAAAGATTCGAAAGATGATAAGTTCCTTCAATAGCAACAGAATTTCCTGTTTCATTTTCTAATAAAAAACATTTTGGCCCCTTGTCATCAACGGTAATTTTTTTATCACCATCAGTGTCTTCCTGAGCTAATAATTTTTCTAAAGTCTGGCGTATATGTAATTTAAATTTCATCTTTTGTGGTTATTTTTTTTAGAATAAAAAAAGAAATCAGCAATAAAAACATCGGGATTAAAGTAAAATAAAAGGCCTTTTCCGGACTTTCATTTTTAAACAGCCATCCCGTTATTCGAGAGCCTAAAGTTCCTCCAAGAGCCGAGAAAATAACTATCAGACCTGTCATGGAACTCTGAAGATTTTTGGGTAATGAGCTCAGTACAATTGAATTGAGCAAAGGATAAATCGGGGCAATAAACAATCCTATTAAAGGAAAAGCAAATCCGATAAGAGGAATGTCTGAAAGCGTGTTGATACTTTTTACTTCAAGACCGACTACTTTTGGAAGTACAAAAATTACGATGAGCATGGCAGCGATAATACAACAGGTAAGTACCCAAATCCAGCTTACGTTTTTAGTTACAACACCGGCAATAAGTCTTCCTACCGCTAGTGAAATAGCCAGAATACTAGCCATCATAATACTTACATTTTCAGGCAAATGAAGCACTTTTGTATTGAAAGTTGGAAGCCAGGAAAGTATTCCCTGTTCGATCATTACAAACAAAAAAACACTGATTACAAAAACAACCGTGAGCATTTTTGCAATTAGTTTAAACATTTGCAGAAAATCATCTGTAAAATTGAAACCTGCTGTGATTTTTTTTTCTTCAAATTTGGTAAAGAATAAAAACACAAAAGATAAAAAAGACAAAGTTGCCAGAAGCCAATATACATTTAGCCAGGCGTTTGGATTGTTTTCGTCATTAAAAGCAGGAAATAAAAAATAAGCCAATGCAATTCCGATCATGAAAACACCCTCGATGCTGCTCATTAAAGCATTGTGTTCTTTTTGATTTTCGGTAACAGCCCCAATAAGAGAATAGACTGAAACTTTAATTAAGGCAAACGAAACCCCAACTGTTGCAAAAAGTATTTTAGCACTGTCGAATGAATTGCCAAAATACATCGATACACAGGCAAATGTTACCAAAGCCAAACCAATGAGCATGGCTTTTTTGTAACCAATTCTAGGCAAAAAAGAGGCGATAAAAAAAGACACAATAGCAATGGGCATATCCTTAAAAGCTTCCAGAATACTGGCTTGTACTTCATCTACTCCGTAGTTTTTTTGCGATTTTAGAATTACAATTCCAACGCTGTTGAGTAAAATAGCAAAAACAAAGTAATTGAGGTATAGCGCTATTTTGATTCCTATGTTTTTCATTTGTTATGAATATCAGTGATGAGTATTTTATACTGTTTCTTTACTAAGAATTTGATTATAACCTTAAAAATACCAAATGCCGTTTATAAAAACAGCATTTGGTGGAGTATTAATCAACTAACAATTATTAAAAATTAACCGCAACAGAAAATCTAAAAGCACGTCCTAAAATGGGTCTGGCCATAAACACATCGCTTGCTGCAGATGTAGTTTGTCTTGGATCCCCTTCCGTTAAGCCGATCGCATTAAATAAATTCGAAGCATCAACAGCAAAACGAAGATTATTATACTTGTAATTTAAACCTGCTCCCACTTCTTTGTAAGCCGGCAAAACTTGTTTGTTGTCCTGATTGGTATATTTTTTATCATAATAAGAAAACTGAACATAAGCTGATAAATCTTTTGTAATATCAACTTCCGGTCTTAGGTTACAGAAAAATTTAGGAATTCTTCGAGCTGTATTTCCATTGAAATCAAAAGTTGAACCATCAGCATTTGAGCCTGTAAAGTTGTCGTATTCTGGTTTTTGAACCGTAAAAGTAAACCCTAATTTTACCATTTCGTATCTTGCATTTGTTTCCACTTCAAGACCAATATTGTTTACGTCAGCAAATTTATTTTCAGAAGTTCCATCAGATAAAATATCAGTAAAGGCAACATTTTTTAAGTTCATGTGAAACAGGTTCGCATTTACAGAAAGGAAAGAATTAGAATATTTATAACCCAATTCTAATTGATTCACTTTTGTATTTTCTAGTTTGCTTAAATCGGCAGCATTGTCATAAAATGATTCTTCAATAGGTGATCTAAATCCATGACTATAACGAATATAGGAAGCCATATTATCATTGAATTTATAATTTCCTGCAGCTGTATAAGACCATTCACTCACATCATATCTCCAATACGTATAAGGATTTCCTTTTACCGTAGTTACAGCATCATCAGCAGTATTATTATCTAAAATTCCTAAATCTTCAGCAAAAAATCTTGCATTGTCTCTATAACCTGAATATTTGTCTTTATTATATCTTAAGCCTGCATTGAATGTTAAATTATCTGTAGCTTTTATTTCGGCATCTGCATAAACATCATTCAAAACTCCTTTTGTCTGAGCATCTCTTTCTAACCATGTAATTCTTTCGACACCGTTCCATGTATGATTAACTCCAGATGTATTGTCCTGAACATTTAATAATCTTGGATTGTCTGAAACACCTACTAAATACGAATTCCAGTTCCAGTATTGATTCGATTTCCAGTTAGAATAATAATACCCTGCCGTTAATTTTACAGGATCCAAATCAAAACTAAAAGAGAAATTATTAGCAAAATTGTCCATTTTTTTATGAATGTACCAGTGATCTGCTCTCATAATTAGTGCATTTGGATTTACAGTTTCTCCATTGTCAACATAGGTAAAACTTAAATTATCTGCTGTAGTATTTTGCACACCGGTTGCATAAGCATCTTGTGTCCAAGGACCTCCATTAGGGAAGATGGCATTATAATTCAAATCAATTGTAGTCTTTTTGAATGCGTTTTTGAAAGTTACTTTCTCAGAAATTTTCTTTTTGAATTCCGCTCCAATAGAATTAATTACAGGATGTGAACCATCTTCTAAATCAGCACTAAAAGTTCCTCCACCATATTGAGGCACATTCAAATGACTGAAATTTACTGATGTCAATGTACCGTAATTAGGATTGAAACCGTCTATTCCTTCAATTTTTCCGTTATTACTTTTTAAAGGAATTGGTAAATAGAACGTATTTCTGTCGTCAAGATGTTTAAAATTGATTCGCAAATAATTATTGTCGTCAAACTTGTAGGTTAAGTTTCCTTTCACCTGACCGCCTTTATTTGCTGTGAAACCAGTATCTCTTACTCCATTATCGGCTCTGTAAAAACCTCCAATGTTAAAAAACAATTTATCCTGAATCAAGGCACCTGATAAATTCAAATCGGTTCTGAACATACCGTAATCAGAAGTTGTAAATTTCGCTCTTCCCTGAAAATCATTCTGACCTGTTTTAGAAATAAAATTGATAATTCCTCCAGGAGCATTGTTGGCGAAAATTGAAGCCGAACCTCCTCGTACCGCTTCCATCTTACTTACCGTTTCATCTAATCTGTAAAAAGTATCCGCATTGGCAAATTGTAAAGCGCCATCTTCAAAAAAAGGTAATCCATCTTCCTGAATCTGAACATATTCGTAAGCTCCTGCTGACGGAATTCCTCTTGCAAAAAGGTTATTTCCAATTTCTCCTCCTGAAGCTTCTACCACAAACCCAGGAATGGTCTGAAGTAACGCTGCTGTACTTGAAGGCGCTCTGTCTTCGATTGCTTTTGCGCCTAAAGTTGTTATAGCTACACTAGATTCTAGTTTGGATCTGGGAGTTGATGATCCTGTAACGACTACTTCTTGTAAACTTTGCGATTCTGATTCTAATAATAGATTTTCTTCTAATGACTCTCCTTCATTAACCGTAATCGCTTTTTCGAAAGTTTTATAACCTACATTGCTTGCAACAATGGTGTAGGCTCCCGCAGTAATATTAGAGAATTTGTAGCCTCCGTTTTCGTCTGAAATGACGTTTTTGTTCGTTCCTTTTAAGGATACATTAGCACCCGGAATCGTTTGTCCGCTTTCGTCGAATACTTTTCCGGAAACTGTATTTTTTTCCTGAGCCCAACCACTTACAGGTAAAGAAATAAGGCAAAACATTAAAAAGAATAAGCCTCGATAGCAATTAATCTGTTTCATAATTTTTCTTTTTTTGATATTAGTTTTTTTTTAGAGAGGTAAACTTAACAACAAATTAACAGGAAAGTAAGAATTTTGAACCGAAAACGTTTTCGAAAACACCTAAAACGTTTTCGAAAATTATTTTTTTAGGGATACTATTTATTTTTAGTACATTTATTTTATGAATGATACAAAATTAATAGATATTGCATCGGCGTTAGGTATTTCTGTTACAACCGTTTCAAAAGCTTTAAAAGGTTATACAGATATTAGCAAAGCAACGCGTGCACGAGTGATTGAAATGGCAGATAAAATGAATTATATGCCCAATTCTGTTGCCGTAAATCTTCGTACTAATGAAACCAAAACAATAGGCGTTATCATTCCAACGACTGTTCATCATTTTTTTTCGATTGTTTTAAATGGTATTTTAGAAGAAGCCGAAAAAAGAGGGTATCTGGTTATCATACTACAATCAAATGAAAAGTACGAACTCGAAAAAAAACAGCTCGCTTTACTTTTGCAAAAAAGAGTCGATGGAATCCTGATCTCGCTCTCGAACGAAACAGATGATTTCTCGCATATCAACGAGGCGATTCGAAAAAAAACACCTGTCGTTTTATTTGATAAAATTGCCAAAAGAGTCGATTGCTCGAAAGTTATTATTAATGATGCCAAAGCTGCTTTTGATGCGGTTTCTTATCTTATTAATAAAGGATTTAAAAAAATAGCCCATTTTAGAGGGTCTTATATTCCGCAAAATTCAATTGATCGTTTTTTAGGATACAAAAGAGCTCTTGAAGCACACGGTATTGAATACGATTCAAAATTGGTATATGTCTGTGACAACAATACTGATTTTGAAGACGGGTACGAAAATGCTCAAAAACTCATGACAGAGCATCCTGATGTAGATGCTATTTTTGCTATTACTGATTTAGTGGCCATAGGCGCTATTAAATATTTTAATGAAGCAGGTATAAGAACTCCAGAACAAGTGGCAGTTTTTGGCTTTAGTAATTGGTTTATGAGTACCGTAATTTCGCCTAAATTAACCACCATAGACCAGCCTGGATATGAAATGGGACACAAAGCCGTTTCGATTTTAATCGACGAAATTGTGGATACTAAAGAACTCCGACCTGTAAAACATCAAATTATTGAACTGCCTACACGAATCATTGAGCGAGAATCTACGGTTAGATAGATTTTTAATTCTAACTTTACGCCATCATTCTTAAAAAGCATTCATGTTTCCGATTCCTGAAAATACTGATTTTTTATTGGCTAATGCCGAAAGTGAAAACTTATATCTGAAACTGGTTGAGCAAATCAATAAAGATTTTAATCTGGCCAATGAAGGAATTGATTTTCCGATGAGTATTTCTCCTGATGAATTGAAAATTCAGCTTCATGAAAAAATCTACCGAATGATTCAGTACAAATTTGCTGAATACCTCAACTTACTTTATATCATTGATGTCTCTGAAAGTGAAATAAAAAAACTTGACGGCTCAGATTTAGTAATCCTGGCCGAACAAGTTTCATTTTTGATTTTAAAGAGAGAATGGCAAAAAGTCTGGTATAGAAATCACTATAAATAAGACACTTCCCCGCTTATCTAACTGTACTGGTAAACCACTTTTCCAAATTTATCCGCTTCCAGATTATAGGTCTTTGTAATAAAATCAGATAGAGAGTCGCTAGCCGTAAAAACAGAATCGATCTTCAGCTTATTTGTTTTATAGGTTTCCATTCCTGTTACCAAATCCTGAGTTGTTCCTAAGCAGTTCCCTATAAAACTTACATTTCGCATCATTAAATTAGCGATTAACAAAGGTAGATTTACTGGTTTTATATTCTTTATTTTATCCGATGACTGATTAAAAATACCACAGGTCAGATAACGTGCATTCAAATTTAATTTGGTTGATAAAATATTCAGATACGTGTCTGAAAAGGCATCAAAAACGACATCGAAAAGTAATTTTTCCGGAATATTTTTTTCTTTAACTGAGAAAACATTTTTAATAAAAGGAAAATGAGTACGTACTATTTGAGTGTTTTTTCCTGAATAAGATAAACCATAAACATTGCAATCCAGGTTCCAAAGCGCATTTAATAAAAAGAAAGACGTATTGGATGTAATGGATGTTACCAGTACATTATCTCCTTTTTTTATATTGGCTTTTCTGATCATTGCATTGGCGGTTTGTGTTCCTATACTAACTGCTCCGGCTTCGACACTGGAAATATAAGACGGAACTTTTATTAATTTGCCCCAATGATAAATTTCGTATTCTTTGCTGGAATGATTAGACGGAATTCCTGGTATGGCTCCGTTTTCTGCTTCAGGATAAAAGCAATTTCCTATTACTAAATCGCCCACTGCCAAAGTGGTAACATTTTTGCCAATAGCCGCTACGTGCCCTGCAAAATCAGATCCGATAGGGTAAAAAGTATCGTTTTTTTCAGCATTTAATTTTTGCCACGCACCTTCAATAACACCTAAATCCCTGTAATTTAAAGAGAAACTTGTCTTTTTTACTAAAACAAGATTAGCATACAAATCCGAATCAGCTTCAAAATCAGGAGCGTTTCCTTCGATGAAAGCAATAGGAATTTTTAGATTATCAATTTCGATTAAGTGTTTTTGGTTGTCTTCGATTTTATCAAATAAAGAAGAAGTTACTACTGCTAATGCTCTCATAATGTTAGTTTGTTAGTGCTGCTTTTTCTTTAAGCGGTTTGTTTGTATGCAGTTGTTTGCTGTAATATTTATACAAATAATCATAAACAACCATTTCGTGTGCTCTTTGTTTGGTAATAAAAATTCGGTTACAAATCATGTGTACATAACTTATCATGATATTGTAAAGCGGTGTCGGAAGGCGGTCTTCACTACTAATTCTTTTTATTTCGGCAACAGCACCAGCATTCTTTACTGAACGTTGATTAAGAATATCGGTTAAAGGCTCATACATTTCCTCAATATTGTTTCTGTCCAGGAAAGCTTCAATTTCGGCTTCATGACTAACAAACATCTCATTGATTTGTTTGTTCAGTTTTCCAGAACGATTAAATTCTTTTCCAAAACTGGTTTTTGCCACATTAAACAATTTGATTCTTCCTTCAAGACTGATATTGAAATCGTCTAAAAAGTGATCCATAGACAATAAAGCAAACAGCCATCTGATTTTTTCTCCGGAATCTCCCTCGATCATATCAATAAACTGCAACGTACATTCGCTGTCATTATGAAACAATGTTTCGGTTTCTTCGATAGCTTCGTAACCATATCTTTGCAATTCTCTTAGATAATTATCTGTTTGTGTTTTCCAGATGATTTTCATTTTTTCAAGAGGCTCAATATGTGTTTTCACGATTTGGATACACTCTGTAAAAGAGTCGCTGTTTTTTAACAAAACACGGAATCTGATATGGTGTCCCTGAGCATCATGATAGCGGATAAAAAACCATTTATCGATTAAATCATTAGACTCTAATTCCTGAACAATTGGGTTTATGGCTCTGTTCAGCACCTCTTCGCCTGCTCTTTCTCCGCAATAAAATTTATAATAAAGCCATTTTTCACCTATTGAGAAAGAAGGAACAACATTCGCTTTAGACTCTTTTGATACAAACTGAATGGCATCTGCAACGGCAGGTTTCTGATCGACATTTCGATGTGCGGTAAAGATCATTTCGTTGCAATACGTTCCTGTTATAGTATCTTCAGCAAATAAAAATTCTTTTAACTGGATAAATCTTTCTCCTTTAAGCATATAATAAAAAACATTACAGCTTAAATCATTATTGAAGTTAATCAGGACTTCATTATCGCCCTGAGTGAAATATACCAGATCAGGTATGTTTCTTTGCTCACGGAAATTTCGGATAAATTCGATGTTTTTTGATTCGCCAACAGCCAAAATACTTTCAATTTCAGTTTTATTGATATTCCAGGTAGCTCTGCTTAAAACGGTATCTTTATAGGTTACTCTGGGTAAAAAGTCAAACTGATTTTGAAGCACACCCCAATTAAAGGCAAAGCCAAAAGTATCTTGGTTTTGCAGATCACATAGAAAATGGTAGATAGGCAAAGCATTCGAACCAAAATTATGAGCGTTACTTAGTCTTGGAATAATTTCTTTATTGAGTCTTTTAGAACGCAAAACGATTTTTCCAGCTTTTACAGAAACATAAAGGTCATCAATCATAATCTGATTCTCTTTGGCTACAGAGGCATTCCCTAAATACGGAATTTCATACGCTCTCTGGAAGTTTCGGTATAAAATATTTCCGGTTCTCGCCTGAGGTAAATGCACGATTTCAGCAACAATTTTATCCGGATGTAATTGACTTTCGACAGCAGCAACTTCATTACACAAATCAAAAATTCTGGTATCTAAATGGCTGAATCGTCCAATTAATCCGTTAGCTGATGGCCCGTAAATTGTTTTCAGATTGATTTTTTCAACTCCATTTTCATGAAAAACATTTACAAAAGCTGAGAAAGTGTCTGGATATATCGCCTCGTTTTCTTCAAATTTATTTACTTCTTCATCTGTAATTTCGATAGACTGAAGGTTATTTTTTGTAGCCTGAATCAGTTTTTTGAAAATAAATGTTTTTTTGGCATCCATCGAAATCTGATTCACATCAGACTGTCCGGCATTGATTTGCAGATCATCAACCAAAGGGGCTTTTGCTCCGGATTGTCTTCCGTAGCCAATCCCGATATCCGGATCCAGCACACTTACTAATGGCTGCTCATACTCTTCGAAACGCTCCTGGAATTTTTTCTTAAATTCATTTAAATTAGCATTGTCAAACTTTGATTGTAGTCTGTTTAAAACACTTAAAGCAGGACGTAGATTTTTTAGTGTTTTAAAGCTAACCGAACCATTTTCTAATTTTCTGAAACTATCAACCTGAAATAATTTTGAAACATCAACATGGCTAAGTTCCTCGTTTACTAATTCATGAATTTCAGTATATAGAGCAGGATCGTTACTATTATTTGTATCAAGGTAATTGATTTTAGATTTTAGATTTGTAATAAGTTCTTTGATGACTTGTGCTTCGTAAAAGTCAAATCGTTTTTCTGAAAACACTTTTAATAATTTATCCAGATAATCTTCGCCAGTTATCGTAAACTCCAGTTCGCTAACGATAAATTGACTTTGAATAAGTGTATTGATAAACTCTTTGGCATCTTTTTCTGTAATTTCATCCGAAACCAGGTGATTAACCAATTCGCTTAATAAAATTCCGTTTTTAGCTTTCTCGAAAATTTGCTCCAGGTAGTCACTGATTTCTACCTCAGAAATTTTGTGAAAACGAACATTATCCTTAAAATAATATTCTACATAACGGTATTTATCAAAAACGGTGTAAATGGAGTTGTTGCTATGGTATTTTAAAACACCTTGGATAGCATCATTTTGCAAGATAACAGGCAAAAAACTACCTAAGAAATACATGTCGAATTTCGTAAACCTGCCAAAAGTGCTTTCGGCAATATTTAAGCTGGTTTCCGGTTTTATATCGACTGCTGAGACTGCTGCAAACATTCCGAAAGGCGTGCTTCTGTTAGCCAATCGGGAAACATATTTGTATAAAGATCCTTTTAGGTTTTTCAGTTCTTCTTCAACCTGAAAAGCTTCTCCTTTTTCCCAGGATAAAAGTGCTTTGTAGATGTTTGGTGAACCAATAAATAATGCTTCTCTGTTTTCTTTTTTAGAAAAGATTTCCAGGATCTTCTCCCACGTAATATCCACTTGTTTTTCTTCAATTGGAGTTCTTACGATAGCCGTTTTTGTAAAAGAGTAATTTTTCATTTTTTGTTAAATTTTCCTTATTAAACAATTATATTATTCCACATTTTATAATAGTATTCTTTTTGATTCATAAGCTCTTCGTGTGAGCCTGACTCTACGATTTCCCCTTTTTTGAAGGCGTAGATAACATCTGCTTTTTTGATCGATTGCAGCTTGTGTGCGATGACAATGATTGTTTTTCCCTGTGCTCTTAAATCTTCAACCAGGTTCTTTATAACCAATTCTGATTCCGAATCAAGAGCTGATGTAGCTTCGTCAAGGATAAGCACTTCAGGATCTTTATAAAGTGCTCTTGCAAAAGCAATTCGTTGTCTTTCTCCTCCTGATAAATTGGCTCCAAACTCTCCTAAATACGTATTGAATCCGTTTGGTAACGCTTCAATAAAATCATAAGCACCTACTTTTTTACTCACATCAATTATTTTTTCCATGTCTGGATTTGATTCTCCAATTGCGATGTTAAAAGCAATCGTTCCATCAAATAACTCTACGTTTTGTGGCACTGTAGTGATTAATGAATTGATACTTTGTTTAGAGATATAATTCAGGTCGTATTCACCAATTAATATTTTCCCTTCTTTTGGAGCATATATATTTTGAATTAATGACGCAATCGTACTTTTACCGCTTCCGCTTTCTCCAACCAATGCTGTAAATTGTCCTTTTTTGATGGTCAGATTCAAATCTTTAAAAATGTATCTGCCTAATTCATAAGAGAAATCAATATTTTTAAATTTGATATCATTAAAATTATGTTTGGTCAGATTTACTTTAGATTCCATTTCTTCACGGTCCAAATCCATAATTCCGAATAAACGATCCGAAGCAATCATCGCATTCTGAATGGCCTGATTGGTTCCTATTAATTGTGCTGCAGGTCCTGTAAAATATCCAATAATAGAATAGAACGAAAACAATTCTCCCGGTGTAATTTCGCCATCAATGGTATAATAGGTTCCAACCCATAAAAGAATGATGGTGAACAGTCTTGAAATAAAATCAGTAGATGTTCTGGCAAAAATTCCGTTTAATCCGGATTTATAAATGCTCTGAAGCAAATCGATGAATTTTATTTCTGTTTTTGTTTTAGAGAACTCTTCAAGCGATAATCTTTTAACCGTACCGATGTTTTTTATAGACTCTACCAACTGCGATTCCATAAGCGCATTTTTCTCCATAATTTCGCGTTCTACTTTTTTATTTAACTTATTTGTTATTAAATAAATAGCCGCATAGAACGGAATTATCAATGAAATGATCAAAGCCAGTTTCCAGTAAAAGGTAAACATAAAAATGAAAGAAAAAATCACAATTAAAAAGTTTACCGAAATACTTAAAGCGGTTTCATTTATTAGGGCTCTAATTTTTACAGCATCTCCAATTCTTGACATAATTTCTCCAATTCGCATGGTATCAAAAAACTTTTGAGGCATGGTAAAAAGGTGTTTGTAATACCCTAAAATTAGCCTGGAATCGATTTGCTGACTCGTTTTCAAAATAAATACATCTTTAAGAACACTATATACTATTTGAAGCAACAAACAGCCTATTACAATGATACTCATTAAATTAAGCAAGCTTTTATTGCCACTTACCAGTACAAAGTCAGTAATTTTACCTACGTAAATCGAAACTGAGAAACCTAATAATGTGTATAATACAGCTCCGATAATAGCCTGAAGTAAAATGTATTTATGAGGTTTCAATAAAAATAAGATCCTTTTGAAATTTGATATTTTTTCGTTTTTCTCTTTAAAAATATCATCGTTCGGAACTAAAATCAAGGCGTAACCAGTAAATATTTGTTCAAATTCAGCTAATGGCTTTTTCTCTAATTTACCTACAGCAGGATCCATGGTAAGGATGTATTTGCTGGTTATTTTGTAGGCCACAATATAGTGAGGGAACTCATGTCCGTCTTTTTTAATAAGTACGTGCAATATGGCTGGTAACGGAATATCTTTTAATCCTTCGAATTCAACTTTTACTCCTTTAGCAAGAAATCCTAATTTTACTGAGGCTTCTCTTAACCCTAGTAATGTTGTTCCTTTTTGATTGGTATTGGCATATTGTCGGATTCTTGAAATAGGCAGGCTTAGATTGTAATGTTCTGAAATTGAAGCTAAACAAGTAGCGCCGCAATCTGATACATCATGTTGTTTTATTGCAATTTTACTCATTTTTGTTGTTATAAGGATTAAACCAATCATCTACTTTATCAAATAATAACTGGAATGCGGTTCTTTTAGTTAGAAAAAAACGACTTGTTAAACTCATTCCTTTTTTTAAATTACCCTTCGCACCATTTTTTAAGGATAAACTGTTTTTGTCCAGACTACTTTTTATTTTATAGTAAGGAACATTATTAACAATCAAAATATCCTTGCTTATTTCAATTATTTTGCCTCTTGCAAAACCCCATTGATTCGAGTTAAAAGCGTCTATCTGGTATATTGCATCTCCTCCTTCTCTTAAAAAACCTATTTCTGATGGATTAACGAAGGTTTCTACTATAATATCTTTATCAGGAGAAATCTCTACAATTGGGTTTCCGGCTGCAATGCCGCTTCCTTTATGAAAACCCTGCATATTAATTAGTTCGCCATCTATAGGTGAAATAATGATATAATTATTTTCCTCTTCTTTTAATTGCTTTTGATTCGAATGAATGCTTTTGTTATCCTGACTTAGTTGAGTGTATTCTTTTTGCCAGGATAATTCGGTTTGTTTGATTAAGTTAATCCGGTCATTTTTAATTTTATCCAGATCCAGTTGTGCTTTTTCAAATTCTGATTTAGAAATAACTTCCTTTTGATACAAATGTTCCTTTCGATTAAAGTCGGATTGAGTGTTTTTAATAATAACATCCAGATTATATAATTCCTGTTGATGTTTTAAAAGCTCTCTTTTGTATTGATCGGATTGTATCTGATTGTAATTTCGGTGAATCAGATTCTTTAAATCATTTAAGTAAAGGGAGTTTTCAGAACTTTGAACAGTATTTAGATTTTCTCTTTCTTTTAATATATTATGATCTATTATTAGTAAAGTATCCCCTTTTTTGATTTTTTGATTCTCATCAATATTAAAAAAGGATATTTTACCACTTATTGGGGAATAAAGTGTAAGTTTTTTTTCTTGCGGAATTATGTTTCCTCTACTGGTCGTATAAATATCTATACCTATAAAAGGAAGAGAAACAATTGCTATTAAAAGTGCCACGAAGGTAATCACAAATAAAAGCGATGTTTTTTTATTGTGCTTAATAATATGACTTTCAACTGTACTGTTCAAAATCTCTTCTGGAAAAATTTCACTGTCGCTCATTTCTTTAGTATTAAATTGTTTGACAAATGAACCTAATATTTAAAGAAGAAAAAAATGAAAAAACCCTATTTTTATAAAAAATCGCATTCAAAAAATATTATAAACACTTGATTAATAGATGTTTATTTTTATTTTGAAGTGTTTTGGGCAAATGCTTTTGAAAGTGGTGTTTTTATGATTTTTAGCAATGAAAATAGCGCTATGGAACTAACCAATAGCGCTATTTTTCATTATAGTCTATATTTAGACTCAATGTTACACCTCAAGTAATGTTATTACAGTTATCGTAAAGCTTGGGAATATTATGGTACTCGCTCCACCTTCTACGTTTTGTAATTGAGTTTCATTTAATTCTGCAACAGCTACTTTGTTAAAAGCCAACTTGTTGTTTACGTTTTGTTTTTTCATAATTTATTTAGTTAAGGGTTAATTGGATTAGTCTAACATTTTGTCGATTACAATACTGATTGTCAATCCGATGATGATTCCCGGAGTGATTCCACCTTCTACAGCTTGTAATTGGTTGTCATTTAATTCTGCAACAGCTACTTTGTTAAAAGCCAACTTGTTGTTTACGTTTTGTTTTTTCATAATTTATTTAGTTAAGGGTTAATTGGATTAGTCTAACATTTTGTCGATTACAATACTGATTGTCAATCCGATGATGATTCCCGGAGTGATTCCACCTTCTACAGCTTGTAATTGGTTGTCGTTTAATTCTGCAACAGCTACTTTATTGAAAGCCAACTTATTGTTTACGTTTTGTTTTTTCATAATTATTTTTAGTTAATAGTTAAGGGATTAGTCTAACATTTTGTCGATTACAATACTGATTGTCAATCCGATGATGATTCCAGGAGTTATTCCACCTTCTACAGCTTGTAATTGGTTGTCATTCAATTCTGCAACAGCTACTTTATTGAAAGCTAACTTGTTGTTTACGTTTTGTTTTTTCATAATTATTTTTAGTTAAGGGTTAATTGGATTAGTCTAACATTTTGTCGATTACGATGTAGATCGTAAGTCCGATTACGATTCCTGGAGTGATTCCACCTTCTACAGCTTGTAATTGGTTGTCGTTCAATTCTGCAACAGCTACTTTATTGAAAGCTAACTTGTTGTTTACGTTTTGTTTTTTCATAATTATTTTTAGTTAATGGGTTAATTGGATTAGTCTAACATTTTGTCGATTACGATGTAGATCGTAAG